>NZ_JAQGLB010000002.1 GCF_027853965.1 Saccharopolyspora indica
GGCTAACCCGACGCCGCCAGCCGGGCGGTGGTCGGGTGAGGGGCTGGTCAATTTCGTACGAAATTGACCAGCACCCGGGTGACGGAGCTCGTGGTTTCGGTGCGTTCAGGAAGGGGTCGAGGTGGTTTCACCAGGTGCGTTGTTGGCGGCGATCGACGGGGTCGGCGCGGACCGGCGGCGGGGCGGGTTCTCGCGGCACGTCTTCGACGACGCCGAGCGGCAGCTGCGCGAGTGGTTCGTCGAGCAGGCCGAGCGGCGGGGCCTGCGGGTCACCACCGACCGCAACGCCAACATCTGGGCGTGGTGGGGCGAGCCCGGTGACGACGCGGTCGTGACCGGCAGCCACCTCGACTCGGTGCCCGGCGGCGGTGCCTTCGACGGGCCGCTGGGCGTGGTCAGCTCGCTGAGCGCCGTGGACCTGTTGCAGGAACGGGGTTTCCGGCCGCGGCGACCGCTGGCGGTGGTGGTGTTCGCGGAGGAGGAAGGCGGCCGGTTCGGCGTTCCGTGCCTGGGTTCGCGGCTGCTGGCCGGGACCATCGACGCCGACCGGGCCCGCGCGCTGCGCGACCCGAGCGGCGTGACCTTCGCCGAGGCGATGAGCGCCGCTGGCGCGGACCCGTCCCTGGTGGGCCGCGACGAGGAGGCGCTGCGGCGCATCGGGCAGTTCGTCGAGCTGCACGTGGAGCAGGGGCGCGGGCTGATCGACCTGGACCGGCCGGTCGCGGTGGCCTCGTCGATCCTGTCGCACGGCAGGTGGCGGTTCCGGTTCAGCGGCCAGGGCAACCACGCGGGCGCCACGCTGCTGGCCGACCGGCGCGATCCGATGCTGCCCGCCGCGGAGCTGGTGGTGGCCGCGCGCCGGGCCGCTGGATCGGTCGCCGACGGCCGGGCGACGGTGGGCAGGCTGGTGCCGACGCCGGGCGGCACCAACGTGATCGCATCCACTGTGGACGTGTGGTTGGACGCGCGGTCGCCGCAGGACGCGGGAACCCGCTCGATGGTGGCGGACCTGACCGGTGCGGCGCACGAGCTCGCCGCCGCCGAGGGCTGCGAGGTGGAGGTCGTCGAGGAGTCCTACGGCGACACGGTGCACTTCGATGCCGCATTCCGCGACCAGCTCAGCGGGCTGCTGGACGGCGCACCGGCGCTGGCCACGGGAGCCGGGCACGACGCGGGCGTCCTCGCCGCCGAGGTCCCGACCGCGATGCTGTTCGTGCGCAACCCGACCGGCATCAGCCACGCACCCGAGGAGCACGCCGAGGACGACGACTGCACCGAAGGCGCGCACGCGCTCGCGCGCGTCCTGGAACACCTGGCGGGCTGAGCGATGACGACGTACTGGTGCGAATGGGCCTGGCTGCCGCAGGGGCCGCAGCCGGGCGTGCGGTTCGAGGTCGAGCGGGGCCGGATCACCGCGGTGGCGGTCGACGTCCCGGCGGGAGGCGCCGAGCAGCTGCCGGGGATGGTGCTGCCGGGCCTGGCCAACGCCCACTCGCACGCCTTCCACCGGGCGCTGCGCGGCTGGCACACCGGCGCGCGCGGCACCTTCTGGACCTGGCGCGAGCAGATGTACCAGGTCGCGGCGGCGCTGGAGCCGGACAGCTACTACCGGCTCGCGCGCGGGGTGTACGCGGAGATGGCGCTGGCCGGGATCACCTGCGTCGGCGAGTTCCACTACCTGCACCACGCCGCCGGCGGAACCCGCTACGCCGACGCGAACGCGATGGGCGAAGCGCTGGCGCAGGCCGCGCGGGACGTGGGGATCCGGCTGACGCTGCTGGACACCTGTTACCTGGCAGGCGGTTTCGGTCGTGAGCTGGAGGGCGTGCAGCTCCGGTTCTCCGACGGGGACGCGGCGGGCTGGATGTCCCGGGTGGATGAGTTCACTGTGGACGAACGGATTCGCCTCGGTGCCGCGGTGCACTCGGTGCGGGCGGTGCCGGACGCGGCGATCCCGGAAGTCACCGGCTGGGCGCGCGGCAGGCCGCTGCACGTCCACCTCTCCGAGCAGCGCGCGGAGAACGAGGCGTGCCTCGCCGCGCACGGCTGCACGCCGACGCAGCTGCTGGAGTCCCACGGCGCGCTCGGGCCGGACACCACCGCCGTGCACGCCACCCACCTGAGCGCGGGTGACGTGGCGCTGCTCGGCGGCAGCGGGACCGGGGTGTGCCTGTGCCTGACGACCGAAGCCGATCTGGCCGACGGCATCGGCCCCGCACCGGCGTTGCGGGTCGCCGGGAGCCGGTTGTCGATCGGCAGCGACGGGCACTCGGTGATCGACCCGTTCGCCGAGGTCCAGGCGATCGAGTCCTACCAGCGGCTGGCCACCGAGACCCGCGGCCACTTCGCCGCCGGCGAGCTGCTCGACGCGGCCGCCGAAGCCGGCCACCGCTCCCTCGGCTGGACCGACGCCGGTCGGCTGGAAGTCGGAGCCCGCGCCGACTTCGTCGCGATCGACCTCGGCTCGACGCGCCTGGCCGGTGCCGCGCCCGAAGCGGTCCCGGCCGTCGCGCGGGCCGATGACGTGCGAGAAGTGATCGCCGACGGCGAGCGCATCGTGCACGACCGGGCGCACCGCGCCGTCGACGCCGCGCGGGAGCTCCGCGACGCGATCGCCGACCTGCGAGTACTAGGAGCGAGGACCAGCTGACGATGGCAACCACTGTTATTACTGGAATCGGCGAGCTGACCACCAACGACGAGGCGCTCGGCACGCTCGCCGACGCCGCCCTGGTCCTGGACGGCGACCGCGTCGCCTGGGTCGGCCCGGTGGCCAACGCGCCCGACGCCGACGAGCGGATCGACGTGGCAGGCCGCGCGGTCCTGCCCGGCTGGGTCGACAGCCACACCCACCTGGTCTTCGCCGGAGACCGCACCGCCGAGTTCGCCGCCCGCATGGCGGGCCGGCCCTACCAGGCGGGCGGCATCGCGGTGACCGTCGACGCCACCCGCGCGGCCACCGACGAGGAACTGGCCGCGAACCTGCGCGCCCACCTCGACGAAGCCGCCGCCCAGGGCACCACCTGCGCGGAGACCAAGACCGGCTACGGCCTGACGGTGGCCGACGAACTGCGCTCGGCGAAGCTGGCCGCCGAAGCCGACGAGGTGACCTTCCTCGGCGCGCACCTGGTGCCGCCGGGCACCGACGCGGACAGCTACGTGGACCTGGTGTGCGGGGAGATGCTCGACGCGGTGGCCCCGCACGTGGGCTGGTGCGACGTCTTCTGCGAGCACGGCGCGTTCGACGCCGACCAGTCCCGGCGGGTGCTGGAAGCGGCCAAGGCGCGCGGCCTGGGGCTGCGCGTCCACGGCAACCAGCTCCGGCAGGGGCCGGGCGTGCAGCTGGCCGTCGAACTCGGCGCGGCGAGCGTGGACCACTGCACCTACCTGAGCGAGTCCGATGTGGACGCGCTGGCGGGGTCGGGAACGGTCGCGACGCTGCTCCCCGCGTGCGATCTGTCGACCCGCCAGCCGCTGCCGGACGCCCGAGCGCTGCTCGAAGCGGGCGCGACGGTGGCGCTGGCCTCCAACTGCAACCCGGGCTCGTCCTACACCTCGTCGATGGCCTACTGCGTGACCACGGCGGTCCTGCAGATGCGGATGACCGTCGAGGAAGCGGTGCGCGCGGCGACCTTGGGCGGCGCGAAGGCGCTGCGCCGCGACTCTGGCGACGGCGCGGTCGGCGTGCTGCGCGAAGGGGCCCGCGCGGATGTGCACGTGCTGGACGCGCCGAGCACGACTTGGCTCGCCTACCGCCCCGGCGTCCCGCTCACCCACGCGGTCTGGCGGAAGGGGCGGCGAATCCGCTGATCAGAGCGGGTGCGTGACAGGAAGGTTCCCATGCTCGCACGGCATCACGGCGTGCCCGCGGACCGCTTCCGCGGCGGTGCGGCGATGAAGGGCCAGCACGCGAGGGCGCCGAGGAAGAGCGGGGTGAGCGCCGTCCCGAGCGTCCCGTCCAGTTGCCGGATCCAGTCCGGCGGATCCGGGTGGTTGTTGAAGACCAGCGGAACCCGCCACCAGGCCAGCGGCAGCACGTAGAGCGCCTGGCTCACCGCGCCGAGCGCCAGCGCGACCCGGGCGCTTCGGGTCCGCAGGGCGAGGTCGACGGCGTCGTCGGGGCTGAACGATCGCGTCGCCGAGCACCACAGCACCACGGCGACGGCCAGCAGGCCGGCAGCGGTCGCCAGCAGCGGGACGGCGATCGGGATGTCGAGCCTGGTCGTCGAGTGGACGGACGAAGCGTTGACCTCGGCGAGGGTGGACGTCGCGAGCTGTTGCGCCGAGAGGTCGAAGATCGCGGTGACGAGCGTGGTCAGCAGCAGGAGGCCGTAGACCGCCAGGGCCCACCTCGGAACGAGCGCGAACAGCGGACGCGCAACGGGTGGAGCGTGCTTGCGCGTCGCCAGCAGTTCGGCGATCGCCGCTGCGAGCAGGAGCGCGGTCGGGATCGAGGTGAACCGGTACTGGTCGGTCCCGGTCATCACGTGGGTGATCCACATCATCGCGGGAACGAGGAGCGGGTAGCAGGCCCACCGCAGCCGCCGGTAGCGCAGGGCCGTCGCGACCTGGGCTTCCGACGGTTCGGGCACGCCCCACTTGGTCACGAGCTTGCGCGCGCCCCGGCGGTCGAACCAGTAGATGGCGGCGAGCACCAGGACGAACAAGCCGTGGGCCAGTGCGATCTTGAAGGCGGTCAGCAGGGTCAACGTGCCCCTCCTCGGTGGCGGTGCCCCGGTGAGGCTAGTGATCAACTCGGGTTCGCGGGGCCGTATCGGGTGATCTCGTGCCGCGGTGGCGAGAACCTCCGGGATCCCCTTGATCTCCAGTTAAGTCGAGGTTGAAAGCTGGTCTCACCTACGGAGGACGGAGTCGGAAATGCGTGCGGTGGAAGTGACCCGGTTCGGTGGCCCGGAAGTGCTGTCGGTGGTCGAGGCGGCCGCTCCGGAGCCGGGGCCGGGACAGGTGGTGGTGCGGATGTCCGCAGTGGACGTCCTGTTCCTCGACACCCAGCTGCGCGGCGGGTGGGGAGAGGACTTCTTCGGGTTCGAGCCGCCGTACGTGCCCGGTGACGGAGTGGCGGGCGAAGTGGTCGCCCTCGGGTCGGACGTCGACCCGTCCTGGCTGGGGCGGACGGTCGTCGCCAGCACCGGCAACAGCGGCACCTACGCCGAATTCGTCGCCGTGGACGAAGCAGCGCTGCTCGCCGTTCCGGACGGGTTGAAGGCGCGGGAAGCGGTATCGCTGCTGCACGACGGGGCCACCGCGGTGTGGCTGGCCGAAGCCGCCGGTATCCGGCCCGGCGACCGCGTCCTGGTCACGACGGCGGTCGGCGGGGCCGGATCGCTGCTGGTGCAGCTGGCGCGCGCCGCCGGCGCCCAGGTCGTCGGCCTGGCCCGGGGAGAGGTGAAGCTGGAGCTGGTGCGCTCGCTCGGCGCGGACGCGGTCGACTACACCGAGCCCGACTGGGTCGAGCAGGTGCGCGAGCTGGCCGGTGGTGGCGTCGACGTCGTGCTCGACGGCGCCGGTGGCCGGACCGGCAGCGATGCGTTCCGAGCGGTCAACGACGGTGCCCGGGTCTTCACCTACGGCGCGCCCGGCGGCGACTTCGCCGAGCACGACGAAGCGGAGGCCGAGCGGCGCGGGCTGACCGTGGTCGGACTGCTCGACAGGCAGCCGGACGTCGAGGGGCTGCGGGGGATGGCAGCGCGCGCACTGGCGGAAGCCGCGGCCGGGCGGATCAAGCCGACCATCGGCCGGACGTTCCCGCTGGAGCGCGCGGCGGAAGCACACGCCTCCGTCGAGTCCCGCGCCACGCCGGGCCGGACGCTCCTGCTCGCCTGACCGGCGCGAAACGCCTGGTCAGGGGTAGTGCATGACAGGAAGGTTCCCATGCTCGCAACCGGTCGGCGGTGACAGGAAGGTTCCCATGCTCGCGGCTCTGCTCAGCCGGTTCCGGGGGTGTGGTCCCGGCAGCAGCGGACGAAGTCCTGGACGACCGGGTTGGTGTCGTCGGCCGGTGCCCAGGCGACGCCGACCCGGCTCGGGCCGACACCGGTGACCGGGCGGTAGGTGACGCCGGGGCGCGCGTAGAAGCGGGCGGAGGATTCCGGGGCGAGCGCGACGCCGTAGCCGTTGGCGATCGCGCTGAGCCAGGCGTCGGGCTGGTCGGTGACGGCGCCGATGCGGACCGGGTGGCCGCCGCGTTCCTCCACGGCCAGCCAGTGGTCCCGCCACCAGCCGGTCTCCTCGGGAGCTGCCACGAACGGTTCGTCGCGCAGGTCGTGGAACGCGAGCTCCTCGCGCGCGGCGAGCGGATGCGTCGAGGGCAGCGCCACCCAGCGGGGTTCGGTGAGCAGGACCGCCACCCGCAGCGCCTCCTGGCCCGGGAACGGCAGTCGCAGCAGGGCCACGTCGACGTCCCCGTCGGCGAGCCCGGCGGTCGGGTTCGACCACGACGCCTGCCGCATGTCGACCCGCCAGCCGGGGCGGAGCCTGCCGAACGCCGCGACGATCTGCTGGGTCGCCTCGTTGGCCGCGCTGGCCAGGAAACCGACCCGCAGGACGCGCGCTTCCCGGCTGGCCGAGCTCCGCGTTTCCCGCAGCGCCTCGTCCCAGCTGGCCAGCAGCTCGGGCACCCGCGCGGCCAAGGCGCGGCCGGGCTCGGTGAGGGCCATGCCGGTGCGGGAGCGCGTGAACAGCTGAACGCCGAGCAGCGCCTCCAGCTGCTTGACCTGCTTGGTCAGCGCGGGTTGGGAGACGAACAGGAGCTCCGCGGCGCGGGTCAGGCTGCCCGCTTCCGCCACTGCGGCGAAGTAGCGCAGCAGCCGCGTGTCGACATCCATGCCACCAGGTTATAGATGCAGGTATTGGACGCAACCAGCGCTGGTGGCGAGGCTGGGGGAGTCAGCTGCTGCGGAGGAGGAATCCAGTGCTCACGGCCTACCTGATCGTCACGTCGATCACGATCCTGCTCAACGCCGGGATCGCAGCCGCCGATCTGGCCCGGGCGAAGTTCGTCCTCGCCACCTCGTCGGCCGTGCAGGTCCCCGCGTCGTGGCTCCCGATGCTCGGCTCGCTCAAAGCCGCGGGGGCGCTCGGTCTCCTGCTCGGACTGCTGGGCGTCCGGTTCCTCGGCACCGCCGCGGCGATCGGGCTCGTCCTGTTCTACATCGGCGCCGTCATCGCCCACGTGCGCGCCCGCAAGTACGCCACGATCGTCGGTCCCGGGCTCTTCCTGGGCTTGGCCGCCGCGACGCTCGCCCTCGGCCTCGCGTCGTGAACGGCGGTTCGCGCGCGCGAAAGCACAGACCGGCGCGGTGACGGCTGGGCGGAACGGACAATCTCGATCACGTTTTTGTTCGGAGTGGACAATGGGCGCGTCTCCCGGCTCGGCCATCCTCGGAGTGGAACGCCGGTGTCGATGCACGGGAGGGCTGGTCATGCTCGGCGATATCGCAGCTGTCCGTCGTGACCGCCGCGTGCCCGGCCGGTCGTTCGCGGCCGGCTGTCCCCGGCCGGTGCGGAGCCGCGGCTCGCGGGAAGCGAAAACCACCTCCCGCTGAGCGCCCCGCCGATTCCGGCACCGCGGACCGAACGCCGCGCTCCTCGCCCGAGCCGCTGCGATGAATCCGGGTGCGACGTCGGACTTGCCACCGAACGATCGAAACCGAGGAAACGATGACCACTGCTCAACCCCGCTGGCTGACCAAGGAAGCCCACGCCCGGTTGCGCGCGGAGCTCGACGACCTGCTCGCCCGCCGCACCGAGAACGAGGGCGAGGAAGAAGCCCAGCGGCGCGCCCGCATCCGGGAGATCCAGGAGCTGCTGCGCGACGCGGTGGTCGGCGAAGCGCCGCCGGACGACGGCATCGCCGAACCCGGCATGGTCCTCACGGTCCGCTTCGAGGACGGCGACACCGAGACGTTCCTGCTCGGCGCGCGCGGCGGAGCCGATGACGACCTCGACGTCTACTCACCGGAATCGCCGCTCGGCGCGGCGCTTTCCGGAGCCAAGCAGGGCGAGCGGCGCACCTACCCGGTCCCGAACGGCGGCACGGCGGAAGTGACGCTCGTGCGAGCCGTGCCCCACGGACAACACCGCAGGTGAACGGCCTGTACGCGGGCACGTTCTCGATCGCCGCCTACGACGTGGCCGCCGGCTGCGCAGGCATCGCGATCAGCACGCGAATGCCCGCGATCGGGTCGCTGGCAGTGCACGTGCGCGCTGATCGCGGTGCCGTCGCGACCCAGGCGCTGATCAACCCGCTGCTCGGCACCGACGGGCTGGAGCTGCTCCGCACGCACTCGGCCGAAGCGGCGTTGCACGCACTGCTCGCATCAGATCCGGGCGCGGACTCCCGGCAGGTCGCGGTCGTGGACCGGCACGGCCGCGCGGCCGCCCACACCGGCCCGGAAACCCACCCGTGGCGCGGCCACCGGGTGGGCCCGGGCTACGCCGTCGCCGGGAACACGCTGGTGGACGCGCGAACGGCGGACGCCATGGCCGAGCAGTTCGAGGCCACCGCGGGCGAACCGCTGCACGAGCGGCTGCTCTCCGCGCTCGAAGCAGGTCAGCGGGCCGGCGGCGACCGGCGCGGGAAGCAGAGCGCCGCGCTGCACGTCAACACCGGCGCGCCGCACCCGTACCTCGACCTGCGGGTGGACGACCACCCGGAACCGGTCGCCGAGCTGCGCCGGATCCACGGGGTCGCCGAACGCGAACTGCTGCCGTTCGTGGCAGCCCTGCCGACCAGGGAGAACCCGCTGGGCGAGTTCGAGCGCCTGCTCGGCTGACTCACCGCTCGCCGTGGTGCTCCAGCAGCGCGTCGAGCACCACGCGCACCAGCGGGTGCTCGTCCCGCCCGCACTGGACAGCGGCGAAGACCCGACGGGTCGGTGCCTTGCCCGCCACCGGCCGCGACACCGCGCCGAGATCACCGGAGATCGCCGTGCGCGGCACCAGCGCCACCCCGGTGCCCGCCGCCACCAGCGCCTCGACCGCGCGGAAGTCGTCGGAGGTGTGCGTGATGTCCGGGACGAAACCCGCGTTCTCGCAGCACACCTGCGCCACCGCGCGGCACGGGTTGCCCGGCAGCGGCGCGATCCACTCGGCCTCCCGCAACTCGCCCAGCGCCACCTCCGGCGCGCCCGCGAGCGCGTGATCGGCGGGGAGCACGACGTCGAACGGCTCGGCGTAGAGCGGGAAGCGGGTCACCCGGCGCGCATCGGCGTGCAGCGTGGAGGTGTACTCCATCGAGATCGCGATGTCGATCTCCCCGGCGAGCAGCATCATCAGGCTGTTGTGCGCCTCGGCATCGCGCACCAGCACCCGCACGTCCGGTGCGCGACCGCGCAGCGCCACGATCGCCGGGGCCACCACCTGCGTGATGGCCGAGGCGAACGAGGCCACCTCGACGGTGCCCGCGGTGCCCTCCGCGCACGCGGCGAGGCTCGCCTCCGCCCGCTCCAGCTCGGCCAGCACCGCCTTGGCGTGCTCCACCAGCAGCTCACCGGCGGCGGTCAGCCGGACCCGCCGCCCCTGGCGCACCAGGAGCGGCTGCCCGACCTCGTTCTCCAGCGCGGTCAGCTGCTGCGACACCGCCGACGGCGTCAGGTAGAGGCGCTCGGCCGCCGCGCGCACCGTGCCGTGGTCGGCGAGCGCGCGGAGGATCAGCAGCCGCCGCGGGTCAATCACCCGTCGATGCTATCCATCGCGGCACGGGCCGCGACGAACGCCGCCACCGCCCGCTCCACGTCAGCGGCGGTGTGCGCGGCCGACATCTGGGTGCGGATGCGCGCCTTGCCCTTGGGCACCACCGGGTAGGAGAACCCGATCACGTAGACGCCCTCGGCCAGCAGCAGGTCCGCCATCCGGGCCGCCTCGGCGGCGTCGCCGATCATCACCGGGATGATCGGGTGCTCGCCGGGCAGCAGGTCGAAGCCCTCCTCGGTCATCCGCCGCCGGAACAGCGCGCTGTTGTCCCGCAGCTGCTGCCGCAGCTCCGGCTGCGAGGCCACCAGGTCCAGCGCGGCCAGCGAGGCCGCCACGATCGACGGGGCCAGCGAGTTCGAGAACAGGTACGGCCGCGACCGCTGCCGCAGCAGCTCCACGATCTCCGCCCGCCCCGACACGTAGCCGCCGCTGGCGCCGCCGAGCGCCTTGCCGAGAGTGCCGGTCACGACGTCGACCTTGTCGGTCACCCCGAACAGCTCGGGCGTGCCCGCACCGCTCGGGCCGGTGAAGCCCACCGCGTGCGAGTCGTCCACCACGACCAGCGCCTGGTACTTCTCGGCCAGCGCGCAGATCTCGTCCAGCGGCGCCAGGTAGCCGTCCATCGAGAACACGCCGTCGGTGACGATCAGCTTGCGCCGCGCATCGGAGTTCTCCTGCAGCAGCCGCTCCAGATCGGCCATGTCCCGGTTGCGGTAGCGGCCGCGGCGGGCCTTGCACAGCCGGATGCCGTCGATGATGCTCGCGTGGTTGAGCTCGTCGGAGATCACCGCGTCCCGCTCGTCGAGCAGCGTCTCGAACAGCCCGCCGTTGGCGTCGAAGCACGAGCTGTACAGGATCGTGTCGTCGGTGCCCAGGAACTGCGACAACCGCCGCTCCAGCTCCTTGTGCGGGGCCTGCGTGCCGCAGATGAACCGCACCGAGGCCATCCCGAAGCCCCACTTCGACAGGGCCTGCTCGGCGGCGGCCAGCAGCGCGGGGTGGTCGGCCAGCCCCAGGTAGTTGTTCGCGCAGAAGTTCAGCACCTCCGCGTCGGCGACGCCCACCCGGGCGCTCTGCGGCGACTCCAGCACCCGCTCGTCCTTGTACAGGCCTGCCGCGCGGATCTCGTCCAGCTCGGCGCGCAGCCCATCGGCGATCGTGTACATCAGGCGGAACCCTTCGCTGTCCAGTCGAGGATGATCTTGCCGCAGCGGCCGCTGCGGGCGGTCTCGAACGCCTCGGCGTGCTCGGTGTAGGGGAAGCGGTGCGTGATCACCGGCGTCAGGTCCAGCCCCGACTCCAGCAGCACCGACATCGAGTACCAGGTCTCGAACATCTCGCGCCCGTAGATGCCCTTGACGGTGAGCATCTTCAGCACCACGGAGCTCCAGTCCACCGAGAACTCCGCGGCGGGCAGCCCCAGCATCGCGATCCGGCCGCCGTGCGACATGTTCGCCACGGTCTCCCGCAGCGCGTCGGGCTGACCGGAGACCTCCATCGCGACGTCGAAGCCCTCGCTCATGCCCAGCTGCTGCTGCGCGTCGGCGAGCCGCGTCGCGGAGACGTCCACCGCCAGGTCGACGCCGATCTTGCGGGCCAGCTCCAGCCGGTGCTCGCTGACGTCGGTGATCACCACGTGCCGCGCCCCGGCGTGCTTGGCCACCGCGGCGGCCATCAGCCCGATCGGCCCGGCGCCGGTGATCAGCACGTCCTCGCCGACGACCGGGAAGCTGAGCGCGGTGTGCACGGCGTTGCCGAACGGGTCGAAGATCGCCGCCACGTCGGGGTCGATCTCACCGCGGTGCACCCACACGTTCTGCTCCGGCAGCACCGCGAACTCGGCGAACGCCCCGTTGTGGTGCACGCCGAGACCCTTGGTGTGCGCGCACAGGTGCCTGCGGCCCGCCTGGCAGTTGCGGCACTTCCCGCACACGATGTGGCCCTCGCCGCTGACGAAGTCGCCGACCGCGGCCCGGGTGACGGCGCTGCCGGTGGCCACGACCTCCCCGGCGAACTCGTGACCGACCACCAGCGGCGTCGGCACGGTCCGGGCGGCCCAGTCGTCCCACGACGCGATGTGCAGGTCCGTCCCGCAGATCCCGGTGCGCACCACGCGCACCACGACGTCGTTGGGACCCGGCGTCGGGTCGGGGACCTCGGCCAGCTCCAAGCCCGGCGCGGGCGAGGTCTTCACCAGTGCGCGCACGGTTCCTCCGCTCTCGATGGCTGTGTCGCCAACGGAGTCTGGCCCGGCCCCGGCGGGCCGTCCATCTCGACTTTCTGCACTGGCTGGTTAGCAGCGCTGCACAGCGGCCGGGCGGGGCTGCGAGCATGGGAACCTTCCTGTCATCCGCGCGGCGGCCGTGCGAGCACGGGAACCTTCCTGTCACCCCGATTGCGGGCTTGACCTCCACCTAGCTGGAAGTCCGAAGATGGCCGGGCAACCCCTCGCCGATCACGCGGAGCGTCCGATGAAGCCTGACCACATCGTGTTGCCGGAAATCACCCGAACCGATGTCGGCACGATCCTGGTGAGCCCGTGGCTGGTGGGCACGCCGGAGCGGCAGCGCGACGCGGTGGACGCGACGATCGCGGAGTGGAAGGCCGCCCCGTGGCCGGACGCCTTCCTGTCGCTGAACTGCTTCGTGAGCCTGGACGGTGAATCCGTCCTGAACTACGCGCAGTGGACCGACGACGAAGCGCACCGCGAGTTCGTCCGCACCTACCGGCCGACCCTGGTGCGCGGCATCGACGAGGTGGTCCCGGGCATCGAACGGCCGGGACTGGTCAGGTACCGCCTGCGCGGCAGCGTCGTCGTCGGCGGGCCGGACGGCGAGGTCGTCGCGGTGTTCGTCTCGGACGCCGACGGGTTCGAGAACGCGGAGCGGCTGGTGGCCGAGGCCCAGGCCCGGCTCGGGACTCCACCGGGCCTGCGGGCGGCGCACTTCCACATCAGCACCGACGGCAGCCGGGTCCTGGTCTACGAGGAGTGGGCCGACGAGAGCAGCGCGGCCGCCAGCCCCAACCGCGGCCGGGGCGCGGCCGCCGGCAACCTGTACCGGCTCCGCCGCAGCCTCACCCGCCACCACCGGTGACGCGAGGATGGGAACCTTCCTGTCACACGACCCCGGGGGAGCGAGAGCAAGGGAACTTTCCTGTCACGGGCACGCCAGGGGCGCGGGCGGAAGCGCCGGCGCGCCGGGAGGTGCGAGCAAGGGAACTTTCCTGTCACTCGCGCATCGGCTGATGTGAGGATGGGAACCTTCCTGTCATCCCGCCCGCGGAGCCCGGTCAGGCAGGCCGGTAGACCAGCAGGACGTTGCCGGACCGGAAGGTCGTGGTCCGCAGGAGTTCGAGCTGGACCTGGCCGCCCAGCGTCGAGAACGCCGAGACGCCTTCGCCCAGCAGGACCGGGAACACGATCATGCGCAGCTCGTCGACCAGTCCGAGCTCGAGCAGTCTCGCGGTCAGCTGCACGCTGCCGAACAGCGCGATCTCCTTGCCCGGCCGGTCCTTCAGCGTCCTGATCGTTCCCGGGGCGTCGCGGGTCAGCGTGGTGTTGTTCCAGTCCGCCTGCTCGAGGGTCGAGGACGCCACGATCTTGGGCACGCTGTTCATGAACTCGATGACCTCGGCGTCGTCCTCGGTCGCGTTCGGCCAGTGGGCGGCCAGGTTCTCGTAGGTCTCGCGTCCGAGCACCAGCGTGTCGATGTGGGCGTGCTGCCGGTTGGCGAAGTCGAAGAACTCCTGGTCGACGTCGTAGAAGTCGAATTCCCCGTTGGTGCGCTTGTAGTAGCCGTCGAGGCTGATCTCGATGAACGAGATGAGCTTGCGCATCGAAGCGGTCTCCTGTCGTGCGGGCTGAGCTCCGGCGAAACTGATTGCAAAATGCAATCACTCGGGAGATTAGCAAGGGACCCGCGCGGAAGACAATCAATTCGGGCAGGCCGGACGATCAGTGCTCAGCGGCGGCTCTTGCCGGTTACGAGCCCGGACTCACCAACGACCAGCGCACCCTGCCGCGCCTCGACCTGCTCAGCCCGTCACCGGCCTGAAGCGGAAACGAGCCCCGGCCGCCACTCGCGTGGTCGGAACGGGGCTCATCCGGCAGCTGCTCGCGCTGTCACTCGTCGTCGGCGTCGTCGCGGGCGAGGAACGTGGCCAGCCGCTCGGTGGCGTCCTCGAACTCGGGGTTCTGGTCGACGAAGGCGCGCATCCGATCGGCTACCCACGACAAGGTGACCGAGTCGTCACCGCGACGGTCCTCAAGCTCCTCGATGCCGCGGTCGGTGAAGTACACCGCTTCCTCCTAGGGGTTTTCGCGTTCTGGCCGTGGAATCGGGGTGGCCAGAACAGCAGAGTACGAAACGCGAATCCGGGTGCGGCGCGGGGAACCGCACCGCACCCGGGTGAGGAGAAAGGTACCCATGCTCCCGCCGCGGGGATGCACCAGGCTCCGCGATCCGGTGCTGCGAGCATGGGAACCTTCCTGCCACCCGCGCCCCTGACGTGCGAAAACGGGCCGCCGGTTCCGAAGAACCGACGGCCCGTTCAGCCGTGGATCAGGCGAAGGCGTTGCGCACGACCTCGGCCTGCTCGACCTCGTGGACCTTGGCCATACCGGTGGCCGGGGCGGCCATCGGACGACGCGAGACCCGCTGGAGCTTGCCGACCAGCTGCGGGAACAGCTCCGGCAGCGCCAAGCCCAGGAACGGCCAGGCACCCTGGTTGGCCGGTTCCTCCTGGGTCCACCGGACCTCGGTGGCGTTCGGGTACCGCTCCAGCAGCGCACCCAGCTTGCGGTGCGGCAGCGGGTACAGCTGCTCCAGCCGGACGACAGCCGTGTCGGTGATGCCCTCCTTGTCGCGGTGCGCGGCCAGCTCGTAGTAGAGCTTGCCGGTGCACATCACGATCTTGCGGACGTTCGCCGGGTCCGGCTGCGCCGGGTCGTCGATCACCGAGGTGAACTTGCCCTCGGTGAAGTCCTCGACCGGGCTGGTCGCGGCCTTCAACCGCAGCATCGACTTCGGCGTGAACACCACCAGCGGGCGGTGGATGCCGTCCAGCGCGTGCCGCCGCAGCAGGTGGAAGTAGTTCGCCGGGGTCGACGGCATCGCGACCGTCATCGAGCCCTCGGCGCACAGCTGCAGCCAGCGCTCGATGCGGCCGGAGGTGTGGTCCGGGCCCTGGCCCTCGTGACCGTGCGGCAGCAGCATGACCACGTCGGAGCGCTGGCCCCACTTGGCCTCACCGGACGAGATGAACTCGTCGATGATCGACTGGGCGCCGTTGAAGAAGTCGCCGAACTGCGCCTCCCACAGCACCAGGGCGTCCGGGTTGGCCACCGAGTAGCCGTACTCGAAGCCCAGCGCCGCGAACTCCGACAGCGCCGAGTCGTACACCAGGTACTTCGCCTGGTCGTCCGACAGGTTCTGCAGCGGCGTGTACTCGGTGTTGTTCTTGCGGTCGATCAGCACCGAGTGCCGCTGGCCGAACGTGCCGCGGCGGCTGTCCTGACCGGTCAGCCGGACCCCGCGGCCCTCCATCACCAGCGAACCGAACGCCAGCAGCTCGCCGAACGCCCAGTCGATGCCGCCCTCGCGGCCCATCTTGGCGCGGCGCTCCAGCACCGGCTTGACCCGCGGGTGCGGGGTGAAGCCCTCGGGCAGGTCGATCTGCGCCTCGGCGATGCGCTCCAGGGTCTCCCGGGAGATCGCGGTCGCCAGGCCGCGCGGCACCTGCTGCTCGGACTCCACCGACGGGCTCGGCGTCGGCGGGTGCTTCTCCAGCTCGCGGACCTCGTTGAACACGTGCTCCAGCTGAGCGGCGTAGTCCTTCAGCGCCTTCTCGGCCTCTTCGACGGTCATGTCGCCGCGGCCGATCAGGGATTCGGTGTAGACCTTGCGGACGCTGCGCATCTTGTCGATCGCGTCGTACATCTTCGGCTGCGTCATCGACGGGTCGTCGCCCTCGTTGTGACCGCGGCGCCGGTAGCAGACCATGTCGATCACGACGTCCTTGCCGAACGCCTGGCGGTACTCCACGGCCAGCCGCGCGACCCACACGCAGGCCTCGGGGTCGTCACCGTTGACGTGGAAGACCGGCGCGCCGATCATCTTCGCCACGTCGGTGCAGTACTTGCTGGAGCGGGAGTGCTCCGGCGCGGTGGTGTAACCGACCTGGTTGTTGACGATCACGTGCACCGTGCCACCGGTGCGGTAGCCCCGCAGCAGCGACAGGTTCAGCGTCTCGGCCACCACGCCCTGGCCGGCGAAGGCGGCGTCGCCGTGCAGCAGCACCGGCACGACGGTGAAGCCCTCCTGGCCCTTGTCCAGGATGTCCTGCTTGGCGCGGACGATGCCCTCCAGCACCGGGTCCACGGCCTCCAGGTGCGACGGGTTGGAGGTCAGCGACACCTTGGTCTCGCCGTCGCCGAACATCCGGAAGTACTTGCCCTCGGCGCCGAGGTGGTACTTGACGTCACCGGAGCCGTGCGCCTGACCCGGGTCCAGGTTGCCCTCGAACTCCCGGAAGATCTGCGAGATCGGCTTGCCGACGATGTTGGCCAGCACGTTCAGCCGGCCGCGGTGCGGCATGCCGATGACGACCTCGTCGAGCTCGTGCGCCGCGGAGGTGTCCAGCACCGCGTCCAGCAGCGGCACCACGGTCTCCGCGCCCTCCAGCGAGAACCGCTTCTGCCCGACGTACTTGGTCTGCAGGAACGTCTCGAAGGCCTCGGCCGCGTTGAGCTTCGACAGGATGTACTTCTGCTCGGTCGGGTCCGGCTTGGTGTGCGGCTTCTCGACCCGCTGCTGCAGCCACTCGCGCTCGTCGGGCTCCAGGATGTGCATGTACTCCACGCCGACGGTGCGGCAGTAGGAGTCGCGCAGCACGCCCAGCACGTCGCGGAGCTTCATGTGCTCCTTGCCCGCGAACCCGCCGACGGCGAACTCCCGGTCCAGGTCCCACAGCGTCAGGCTGTGCGACAGGACGTCGAGGTCCTCGTGCCGCCGCTGCCGGTAGTTCAGCGGGTCGATGTCCGCCATCAGGTGACCGCGGGTGCGGTAGGCGTCGATCAGCTCCAGCACGCGGGCGGTCTTGTCGACCGCGCCCTCCGGGATGTCCTGCGTCCAGCGCACCGGCTCGTACGGGATGCGCAGGGAGGCGAAGATGTCGTCGTAGAACTTGTCCTCGCCCAGCAGCAGCTGGTGGACCTTGCGCAGGAAGTCGCCGGACTCCGCGCCCTGGATGACCCGGTGGTCGTAGGTGGACGTCAGCGTCACGATCTTGCTGATGCCCATGTCGACCAGGGCCTTCTCGCTGGCGCCCTGGAACTCGGCCGGGTAGTCCATCGCGCCGACGCCGATGATCGCGCTCTGGCCCTTGGTCAGCCGCGGCACCGAGTGGTTGGTGCCCGACGGGCCGGGGTTGGTCAGCGAGATCGTGGTGCCCGCGAAGTCGTCCGCGGTCAGCGCGTTGTTGCGGGCCTTGCGGATGATGTCCTCGTAGGCCTGCCAGAACTGGTGGAACGTCATGTCCTCGCAGCCCTTGATGGAGGCGACCACGAGGTTGCGCGACCCGTCCTTGCCCGGCAGGTCGATCGCCAGGCCCAGGTTGACGTGCTCCGGCGTGACGGCCGCGGGCTTGCCCTTGGCGTCCTCGCCGTAGTGGCGGTTCATGTTCGGGTAGTCCCGCACCGCCCGGATCAGCGCGTAGCCGATCAGGTGGGTGAAGGAGATCTTCCCGCCCTTGTTCCGCTTCAGGTGGTTGTTGATGACGATGCGGTTGTCGAACAGCAGCTTGGCCGGCACCGCGCGCACGCTCGTCGCGGTCGGCACGGTCAGCGACTGGTCCATGTTCTTGGCGATCGCAGCCGCCGCGCCGCGCAGCGTCTTGACCTCACCGCCGGCCTGCGGCTCCTTGACCGGAGCGGCCTTCGCGGCCTGCTGCGGCGACGGCTTGGGAGCAGCGGCCGGCTTGCTCGCCGGAGGTGCGGTCGGTGCGGCGGTCGGGACCTGACCGTTGGTCCCACCGGCACGAGTCGCGGTGGTGGTCGGGGCCGCTGCAGCAGCGGCCGCAGCAGCGGTGTTCTCGGTGGCTGCCTGGCCCGGCTGGTAGTCGGCGAAGAATTCGTGCCACGCCGAGTCTACTGAAGTGGGATCTTGGAGGTACCGCTCGTACATCTCCTCGATCAACCACTCGTTGGGGCCGAACTGTGACGCAGGGCTGCTGGACACGGCTGGCGTTCGCCTCGATCCATATGCTCGTGATTTACAGACACACTCGGGTACCAGGCTAGCGGTCCGATTCGCGAGGTTGGCACACAGGACGGCCGTTCGGCTGACGACCTCGGTCACAAAATCGATCAGGAAAGCCCAGCTTGCGCCGGGAACGGCCCGGTTCGGCTCACGTGAAAGATCAATGGCCGCACAGCATGCCTCATTTGCGATTCGGCGTCGCTTGCCAGTACTCCATCTGGGTTGTCGCCCGTAACCAGTATGACGTTTCAACGACACGCTGTGTTCCCGGCCCGTGATCAGGTTTCCCGAATCCCGGAACCGCTCGGGTGATGCGTCTCACCAGCGGCAACACCAGTATCTCGCAGTCGCAGCGCTGTCGCGGACCGTGACAGGAAGGTTCCCATGCTCGCAACCCGTGCCGGCCGCGCTGGGGGAGCGGGCTGACAGGAAGGTTCCCTTCCTCGCGTGACCCCCGCGCGGGCCCGGCCGCACGAATGACAGGAAGGTTCCCTTCCTCACACGACCGCAGCGCGCTCCGGGCGGGCAGGTGACAGGAAGGTTCCCATGCTCGCAGCGCCGTCAGACGGTGCTGGAGGTGTCGGCGGGTGCGTGCCGGTCGTCCGCCGCTCGCCAGAGGCGCGCGTAGTGGCCGTCCTCGCCGAGGAGCTCGGCGTGGGATCCCTGCTCGACGATCCGGCCGTCGTCGACGACCACGATGCGGTCCGCGCGGGCCGCGGTCGCCAGCCGGTGCGCCACCACGAACGTGGTGCGCTGCGCGGCGAGCTGGTCACTGGCCGCGATCACCATCGACTCGGTGGCCGGGTCCAGCGCCGCGGTCGCCTCGTCGAGCAGCAGGACGTCGGGATCGACCAGTTCGGCGCGGGCCAGCGCGACCAGCTGCCGCTGGCCCGCGGACAGGCCGCGGCCGCGCTCGCCGACCTGCTGGCGGAAGCCGCTGGGCAGCATCGCGATCCCCGGCAGCGCCCCGACCGCCCGCGCCGCGCCCTCCACCTCGACCGGGTCGGCGCCCGGGCGCGCGTAGGCGATGTTGTCGGCGACGTCGCCGGTGAACAGGTGCCCCTCCTGCGGCACCACCGCCAGCCGCTGGTGGAACGCCGCCAGGTCGTAGTGGCGCACGTCGACCCCGTCGATCAGCACCGCGCCCTCGCTGACGTCGTAGAACCGCGCGATCAGCTTGATCAGCGTCGACTTGCCCGCGCCGGTGGCGCCGACCAGCGCGACCGTCTCGCCGGCGCGCACCCGCAGCGAGACGTCGCGCAGCGCGAACTGCTCGGTCCCGGCGTAGCGGAACGACACCGACCGCAGCTCGACCTCGCCGCTGAGCCGCTCGGGCACCGGCGCCGGATCGCTCGGCTCCGGCACGGAGGTCGGGGTGCGCAGCAGGTCACCGATGCGCCGCAGCCCGACCATGGCCTGCTGGTAGCCGTCGAAGACACCGGACAGCTGCTGCACGGGTGCGAAGAACAACCCGAGGTAGAGCAGGAACGCCACCAGCACACCCGGCGTCAGGTCGCCCGAGGCGACCCGCGCGGCGCCGACGCCGAGCACCGCGGCCTGGGCGATCTCGGACAGCAGCGCGACGAACGGGAAGTAGGTCGCGATGTAGCGCTGAGCGCGCAGCCGCGAACGGCGGTAGGCGTCGCTGCGCTGCGCGAACACCTTCGCCGCGTGCCCTTCGCGCCGGTGCGCCTGCGCCACCCGCATGCCCGAGACGTTCTCCTGCAGGTCCGCGTTGACCGTGCTGACCCGCTCGCGCGCCTCGGCGTAGGCGACCGACGAGACCCTGCGGAAGATCAGCGTCGCCACCAGCAGCACCGGCAGCACCGCCATCGCGACCAGGGCCAGCGAACCATCGGTGACCAGCAGCGCACCGGCGATGCCGAACAGCGTGAGCACGCTGACCACGAACGTCGCCAGCCCGGTCTGCAGGAACGTCGACAGGGCGTCGACGTCGGTGGTCATCCGCGTCATGATCCGGCCGGCCAGCTCGCGCTCGTAGTAGTCCAGGCCGAGCCGCTGCAGGTGCGCGAAGCTGCGCAACCGCAGCAGGTAGAGCAGGGTCTCCCCGGTCCGGGCGGTGACGACGGTCTGCAGCTTGACCACCAGCCACCCGGTGCAGACGATCAGCCCGGCCAGCGCGGTCGCCCACCACAGGACGTCGACGGTCCCGGTGCTGATGCCGCCGTCGATGCCCTGGCGCACCAGCGACGGCAGCGCGATCGAGGTCAGCGCGTCACCGGCCACCAGCAGCACGGTCAGCAGCAGGCCCCAGCGGATCGGCCGCAGCAGCCGGGACAGCTTGAAGTCCGGGTCGGGCGCGGTGGGGTCCTCGTCGCGCAGGTCCGGCCGGTCGGTCGCCGGGGGCAGCTTCTGGATGCCCTCGACCAGCTCCGGCGTCGGCGGCATCGGCCCGTCGGCCTCGGATTCGTCCGGTTCCGGCCACAGCTCCGGGGTGATTCCGGCGTCGTTCGAGGTCAGCGAGCCGTCGCGGCGGTCGTCGATGGAGTCGCCGGGACCGGACAGCAGCGCCTGGAACAGCTCGCAGCGCTGCGCCAGCTCGGCCTCGGTGCCGATGTCGACGACCCGGCCTTCGTCCAGCACGGCGATCCGGTCGGCGAGCGCGAGCGTCGAGCGCCGGTGCGCGATCAGCAGCGTCGTGCGCTGGGCGGTCACCGAGCTCAGGGTGTCGTGGATCGCCGCTTCGGTGGCCGGGTCGACGGCCGACGTGGCGTCGTCGAGCACCAGGATCCGCGGGTTCGACAGCAGCGCCCGAGCCAGCGCGACCCGCTGCCGCTGCCCGCCGGAGAGGGTGAGGCCCCGCTCGCCGACCTCGGTGTCGTAGCCGTCGGGCAGCGAGGTGATGAACTCGTGCGCTTCCGCCGCCTTGGCCGCGGCGATCACGTCGGCCTCCGAAGCATCGGGGCGACCGTAGGCGATGTTGCCGCGGATGGTGTCGGAGAACAGGAACGCCTCCTCGAACACCACCCCGACAGCGCTGCGCAGCGAGTCCAACCGCAGGTCGCGGATGTCGTGGGCGGCGGCGCCGTCCTCGGCGGGCCGGATCGCCACGCTGCCCGAGTGCACGTCGTAGAAGCGCGTCAGCAGCAGCGACACCGTCGACTTGCCCGAACCCGCCGGACCCACCAGCGCCACCGTCTCACCCGGCCGCACCTGCAGCGAAGCATCCGAGAGCACCGGTTGATCGCGGGTGTAGCCGAAGGTCACGCCGTCGAACCGCACCTCCAGCGGGCCCTCCGGCAACCGCACCGCACCGGGCTTCTCCTGCACCTCGGGCTGCGAGTCGATCAGCTCGTGGATCCGCTCGACACCGGCGCGGGCGAGCTGCGCCTGGATCACCACGCTCGACAGCATCCGGGCAGGCCCGCCGAGCATCGCCACGTACCCGGCGAAGGCCACGAACGTGCCCAGGCTGACCTGGCCCTCCAGCACCATCCAGCCGCCGAGCCCGAGCACCCCGACCTGGCCCGCCGACGGCAGCGCGGCCAGGCTCGCGGCCGGGGTGGAGGTCATGCGGGCGGCGCGCAGCCGCTCGCCGAACAGCCGCCGCGCCCGGCCCTCCAGCCGCCCGACCTCGCGCTCCTCCTGCCCGAAGCCCTTGACCACCCGGACACCGGTGACCGTCTCCTCGACGTGCTGCGCGATGTCGGCGGCGCGCTGCTGCGCCGACCACGTGGCCGGGAACAACCGCTTCTTGCTGCGCGCGGAGATCAGCGCGATCAGCGGAGCGACGATCAGCGAGACCACGGTCAGCAGCGGCGACAGCCACAGCATCGCGATGATCGCGAACAGCGCCAGCACAGCGGTCCCCGCCGCCAGCGGCACCATGGACAGCAGCCCGTTCACCAGCTGCAGATCGCTGATCGACCGCGACACCACCTGCCCGGTGCGCAACGCGTCCTGCTTGCCCCCGTCCAGCCGCTGCATCGCGCCGAACACCGCGCGCCGCAGGTCGTGCTGCACGTCGAGCGCCAGCCGCCCGGCGCTGTAGCGGCGGACGAACGCCGCGCCGAAGCGGAACACCCCGAGCACGAGCAGGACGGCCACGATCCACCACAACCGGTCGGTGGTGTGCGCGACGGCGTCGTCCACCGCCAGCTTGGTCAGCAGCGGAACCAGGGCCTCCAGGCCGACGGCGGTGACCGACGCGCCCATCGCCAGCGCCAGGGCGACCGGGTGCCGTCGACAAGCGGCGAAGAGGCGACGGATCCAACCGCCGGAGGACGGGCGGGGATTACCGGAGTCGCTCACGCAGCCAGGTTATGCCGACCCACCGACCACGCAGCTCGCCGAACCCCGCGGTGTGACCCCCGCCAACCGGTGGAGCACGGGAACCTTCCTGTCATCCTGCCCCACGAGCGGCTGGCAGGAAGGTTCCCGTCCTCGCACCGGCTCAGGCGATGTCGCGGCGGCGGCTCGCCCACCAGCCACCGGCGATGAACACGGCGGTGTAGGCCAGGAAGGTGAGCGTGCTCGCCCACCACGCGTGCCCGTAGTGACCGCCGAAGAACACGTGCAGGACCTCGAAGGCCACCCGCGGCACGTCCGGTTCGTCCGGCCCGGCCACCGCCGTGATGAACAGCGGCACCGCGAGGTTGGACACGATCCCGTTGCCCGCCGAGCCCGGCAGGTACGGGCCGACACCCGAGACGGGCGAGCTCACCAGCGCCATCGAGACGATGAACTCGACGACGAACTTGTAGACCAGCGGCAGGATGATCGCCAGCACCGCGTTCGCGACGAGCGCACCGAACCCGACTCCGAGCAGCGTCCACAGCACCATCGCGAGCACGCACGTGGCGCCGACGCTCAGCCAGTCGCCGATGTCGCCGAACTGCCCGATGTCCTGGCTGGCGCCGACCAGCCCGCCGAGGCTCGCGCACAGCACGTTGACCAGCCCGTACACCGCGCCGACGGCCGCCGCCAGGATCAGCTTCGCGATGAGCACCGCGCTGCGCGGATTGCTGGTCAGGAAGCTGGTCGTGATGGTCTTGTTCCGGTACTCGCCCGCGATGATCAGCGCCCCGAACAGGGCGCCGAAGATGGTGCTGAAGTTCGCCGACATGGCCACCGACAGCAGCGCCAGCGGCACCGGCCGGTCCAGCTGCTGGATGCTGTTGAGGAACCCGACGAAGCTGGTGCCCATCCACCCGGCGCCGAACCCGATCACCGCGACCGGGATGAGCAGCGCCCACCACAGGTTGGTCGTGAAGGTCTTGCGGAACTCCGCCTTGATCAGCGCGCCCATCACACGCTCCCCCCGAGTCCGCGCTGGTCGTCGGACGACTGCGGGCCGACTGGCCGCGCCCACGCCTGGGCCTCGGGCCCGGCCTGCGGGATGCCCGTGTACTGGCCGTTGGTGAGCTGGAAGAACAGCTGCTCCAGGCCGATCCGCTCGTCCTGCATGCCGTAGAGCGCGATCCCGGCGTTCAGCGCGATGTCGGCGACCGTGCGGGAATCCGCTTCGAGCACCGCCAACCGCCCGTCCGGCACGTACTCGATGCGGTAACCGGCTTCCTGCAGCTTCGCGGCCAGCGCGGCGCCGTCGGCGGCCTGCACCAGGGCGCGCGACTGCTGGGCGGCGCGCAGCTGCTCGATGCTGCCGTCGTAGACGCACTGCCCGCGGCTGATGACCACCAGCTGGTCCACGGTGTGCTCGATCTCCCGGAGGAAGTGGCTGGACATGAGCACGGTGCGGCCGCTCGCGGCGAAGGCCTTCAGGAAGTTGCGCAGCCAGGCGATGCCCTCCGGGTCGAGCCCGTTGGCCGGTTCGTCCAGCACGAGCACCTGCGGATCGCCGAGCAGCGCGGTGGCCAGGGCCAGCCGCTGCCGCATGCCCAGCGAGAACCCGCTGGGCTTGCGCTTCGCGGCGGGCGCCAGCCCGACGAGCTCGAGCGCCCGGTCGGCCTGCTCGTCCGGCACGTTCATGGCCGCCGCGTAGCAGCGCAGGTGGTTCTGCGCGGTGCGGCCGGGGTGGAAGCTCTGCGCGTCGAGCACGGCGCCGATGACCGATGCGGGGTTGGGCAGCTGGTGGAACGGCAGGCCGCTGATCGTGGCGGTGCCCGCGGTGGGCGTGACCAGGCCGAGGATCATGCGCAGCGTCGTGGTCTTCCCGGACCCGTTGGGACCGAGGAACCCGGTAACCGTGCCTGGCCGCACCGTGAAATCGAGGTCCTGGACCGCGTGCACCGGCCCGTAGCTCTTGCTGAGACCTCGCACGATGATCCGGCCGCTGCCGTCGTGCACACACCCTCCAACATCACCTGTTCACCCGACGCCGTCCATCCTGCCGGACGAAGTCGGGGAGCAGGTGCGGAGTGGTCGTTTTCCCGACCAGCTCACAACGGGTGCGGCTACGGCCACTGGATGCCGCGGTCGATCACCGCCGCGCGGTGGATCTTGCGGTGATCGGTTTCGAGGTGCCCGCCCACCGGTGGTTCGGGCGGCGGGCCGACGGTCAGGTCGGGGCGGATGAACTCGTCGGTGTCCCAGTCGCTGGGGCCGGAGCCGACCGAGGAGACGATCGGCTGCGGGATGACCGCCACGTCGGATTCCGCCTGGGCGGGCCTGCGGCTCATCCTCCGCCGCAGCGCGCTCAGCCGCGTCGAGCGGGCCGGCCGGCTCGACTGGTCGCCGATGAGCTGCCGGTGCGCGGTCAGCCACACCGTGCACGGCCACGGCCGGCTGCGCAGCGTCCCCTGGCACGACGGGCACCTGCCGTCCTCACCCGGCTGGTGCTCGTCGAGCAGCGCCCGCAACCCCGAGGTGAGCCGGTAGAGCTCGGCGCGGGCGAGCGGGAGGAGCACTTCGGCGTCATCGTCGGTCACCACCCGGTCGAGGTTGTCGAGCCGGTCGAGAACGGCCTTGCGTAACGGTGTGTCCACCACTTCGCCTCCCGTCGTAGCGCGTGCGGCAGACCGCTGAACGGGTCCACCGGGCTGGTCCTAACGGGTGACATCGGCAGTCGGGCGCCACGCCTGCACGGGCAGGGACTCGGGCTCACTCCATCGAGTGGTTATCGATTCGGCTCGAAAATGCCCGCCGAGTGGGTGCTCGCGTCGTCGGCAAATGGGCGATCGTGCCCTACACTGACGGTGGCGGCCTGCTCCCGGTGACCCCCAGGCTGGTTGAGCGGGCCGCCCCGTTCGGCTGTTTGAGGCCTCTTCGCATTCGACGCCCACCACGCCGCGCAACCACGTGATCGCTCCCCGCCCGACCGGCGCCCGCCCGGCCCGGGCGCTTCAGCCTGCCCGGCACCGCCTGCGATGCGAGCAAGGGAACCTTCCTGTCATCCGCACGCCCGTTGGCGCGAGGAAGGGAACCTTCCTGTCACCCGCCGCCGGTGGAGCAGGGCACCTTCCTGACGGTGGCGTGCGAGCAAGGGAACCTTCCTGTCAGCGGTGGCTGCCCGGAACGCGGCGAACCCCGCCACCGACGTGCGGTAGCGGGGTTCGCCCAGGAGATCCGGTCAGGACAGGACGTCGCTGATCGGGGTGCTGGTGCGGCCGTGCGCCTCGGCGACCGGGGCGTTGACGAGCTTGCCGTCGTGGGTGTTGAGCCCGCCCGCCAGCGCGGCGTCGGCGCGGCACGCCTGCTGCCAGCCCTGGTCGGCGATCCGCAGCACGTAGGGCAGCGTGACGTTGGTGAGCGCGTGGGTCGAGGTGTTGGGAACCGCGCCCGGCATGTTCGCCACGCAGTAGAAGACCGAGTCGTGCACGCGGTAGGTCGGGTCGTCGTGCGTGGTCGGCCGCGAGTCGGCGAAGCAGCCGCCCTGGTCGATCGCGATGTCCACCAGCACGCTGCCCGGCTTCATCTCCGACACCAGGTGGTTGGACACCAGCGTCGGCGCCTTCGCACCCGGGATCAGCACCGCGCCGATGACCAGGTCGGCGGCGCGCACCGCCTGCTCGACGGTGTAGCGGTTGGAGGTCACGGTGCGGATCTGGCCGTGGAAGTCGCGGTCGATCTCGCGGAGCTTGTCCACGTTGGTGTCCAGCAGCTCCACGTCGGCGCCCATGCCCATCGCGACGCGCGCGGCGTTGAGGCCCGCGACACCGCCACCGATCACCACGACCCGCGCCGGGTGCACCCCGGGCACGCCGCCCGGCAGCACACCGCGACCGCCGCTGGGGCGCATCAGCGAGTAGGCACCGACCTGCGGCGCGAGCCGGCCCGCGACCTCGCTCATCGGCGCGAGCAGCGGCAGGGCGCCGTTGGCGGTCTGCACGGTCTCGTAGGCGATGCCGGTGACACCGGAGTCCAGCATCGCGTCGGTGAGCTCCGCGGAGGCCGCCAGGTGCAGGTAGGTGAACAGCACCTGGTCGCGGCGCAGCCGCGGGTACTCCTCGGCGATCGGCTCCTTGACCTTGAGCACCAGCTGGCCCTCGGCCCACACGTCGTCGGCGCTGGGCAGGACCTTCGCACCCGCGGAGAGGAAGTCCTCGTCCGGGATCGAGGAGCCCGCACCCGCGTTGGCCTCGACGAAGACGTCGTGCCCGCGGCTGCTGAGCTCGTGCACGCCGGCAGGCGTGATCGCGACCCGGTACTCGTTGTTCTTGATCTCGCGCGGCACGGCGATCTTCACGGGGAAATCCTTTCGTCTCCTGCGTTGCGCACAACGATCCGCCGCCGATGCCGGGGGCGCATCATTCCCACGCGATGAGATTGCCCCGGCTCGTTTGTGCTCGCAGCACAAACCGCGCGCCGCCGCGAAACAGCGGCCGCACGATCGATGACAGGAAGGTTCCCCTGCTCGCATCGCCGAAGCCGGTGGCCGGGCCCGGGACGGCAGGAAGGTTCCCTTCCCCAGGTCAGCGGGCTGCCCGTGACAGGAAGGTTCCCCTGCTCTCAGCCGTGCTGGGCCCAGCGCTCGGCGAGCAGCTGGACGTGGAGGGCGGAGCGGACGTCGGGATCGTCCAGATCGATGTCGACGAGTTGGGTGAGCCGCTTCATCCGGTACCGGAAGGTGTTCGGGTGGACGCGCAGTTCCCGGCTGGCCTGCCGCGGATCGCCGGGGTGGCGCAGCCAGGCGCGCAGCGTCGCCAGGTATTCGGTGCTCTGGGTGCGGTCGTGCTCGCGCAGCGTCGCCAGCGGCCCCAGCGAGCCGATGCCCGCATCGGTCGCCGCGCCCGCCATGCGGCTGAGCACCAGCAGGTGCCAGTAGTCCTCGTACACCGCCACGCGCTCCTGGAGACGACCGGTGCGAAGCAGGCTGACCAGCTCTTCGGCCTGCGATCGCGACTGGTGCAGCTCGGCGACCGCGACCGCGGTGCCCACCGCGATCAGCGGTCGCGGGGACATGTCGTGCGAGGCGAGCGCGGTGCGCAGTTCCAGCCAGCCGCCTCGGTCGCGGTCGGGCACCACCGCGTAGAGCATGGCGCCGATCTCGGTTACCAGCGGGCGGCGCCCGATCCCGCGCGTGATCCACTCCCACAGCGCCAGCCGGTGTCCCTCGGCGGGACCGGCCGAGGCCGGCATCTCGATCGCGATCACCCGGTGCTGCTCGTTCGGGACGGCCAGCTCGTGGGCCGCGACCCGCCAGCCGTCGCCGCCTTCGAGCAGCAGCCGCACCTGCTCCGCGCTGTGCCGCCGCTCGGCGTCCGCGACGGCTCGCCAGCGCAGCAGTTGCAGCGCGACCAGCGGCGCGGTGTCGGCGAACGCCGTCGCACGCTCCTCCGAGACCTGGTCGGGCACCACCGCCCACATCGAGCCGAGCAGCTCGCCGCCCATCCTGATCGGCACGACCAGCCGGGGCAGCGTGCCGTCCTGCTGGGCGGGCACGAAGATCGCCGAGCTGCCCTTGCTGAGCTTGCGGAACGTGCCGCGCGCCCGGAACTTGGCCAGCACGTCGTCGGGCTGCCTGCGGCCCATGATCGTCGAGACGCGGGCGGGATCGGTGAGGTCCTGCCGGGCCGAGTAGGCCAGCACCTGGGAGTGCGCGTCCTCGATCGTGACCGGTGCGTCCACCACGTCGGCCACCGCGTCGGCGAGCCGGAACAGGTCGCCGACGCCGGAGCTGCGCGCGTCGGCCTCGTCGATGCCGGTCCGGGCCAGCGCCGCCCGGATCAACCAGACCAGCTGGGCCCACGCGGTCTCCGGCCGCACCTCGACCAGTGCGACACCGGACTCGGCGGCCGCGGCGACGACCCGCTCGTCATCGGAGACCGGCGGCTTCAGCAGCACCGCCGCCGCACCCTGATCGCCGCAGATGCGCACCAGCGCCGCCGCCTGCTCGCAGTCGGCGACGGCGACGCCCAGCACGAGATCACCGTCGACCACCGTCGGGTGCTGATCGGGCTCGGCGATGACCACGTCACCGACGCACGGGGTCGATTCCGGGACCGCCACCGCGCGCAGCAGCGTCGGCCCGACCCGTTGGACCAGCGCCCGGACGTCCAGCATCACCGGCCTCCAGAGAACATGCGGCCGCCTGGCGACCGGGGGAGGCATTGTGGCACCAGAGCGGCCCCGTTTATCGTTGCGGAGCAACTCGACAATCGCATACCGGCCGTCGACCCCGTGCGGGAGAGACCCTGCGCGCACCGCAGGGCGCCGAAGGAGCAAGACTCCCCACAAACTCTCAGGCACCCATGACCGTTCGGGCGAGGCAACTCTGGAAAGCGCGCGTCACAGCTGACGCGCCACCCACGGTGCAAGCCGCTGACCGGCGGCGAAGCTCTCAGGTCCCGAAACAGAGGGGGAGGCCCAGCACATTCCGGGCGCGCCCGCGCCCTCCAGACCGCTATGGAGCCTCCCACCATGTCCCTGCCCGAGAACCTGCGCTACACCGAAGAGCACGAGTGGATCGAGGACCGCGACGAGCTGGTCCGCATCGGCATCACCCAGCACGCCGCGGACGCGCTCGGCGACATCGTCTTCGTGCAGCTGCCCGAGGTCGGCGAGCAGATCGAGGCCGGGCAGACCTGCGGTGAGCTGGAGTCCACCAAGTCCGTGAGCGACCTGTTCGCCCCGGTCACCGGTGAGGTCGTCGCGGTCAACGAGGCCGTCGTGGAGGACCCGGCGCTGGTCAACGCCGAGCCGTTCGCCGACGGCTGGCTGCTGGAGGTGCGCGCCACCGGTACCGGTGCTGTGCTCACCGCGCAGCAGTACGCCGAACTGATCGAGCAGTAGCGGAGCCGGGCAGCAGCGGAGGCGATCAATGGCGATCAGTGTCTTCGACCTGTTCTCAGTGGGCATCGGACCGTCCAGTTCGCACACCGTGGGGCCGATGCGAGCGGCCACGCGATTCGCGCGGAGACTTCTCGATGCCGGCTTGATTCCGCAGGTCACAAGGGTCAAAGCGGAGTTGTTCGGCTCGTTGGGGGCCACCGGGCACGGGCACGGCAGCCCGAAGGCGGTGCTGCTGGGCCTGGAGGGCCACCACCCGGAGACCGTCGATCCGGCCGCGGTGGCGGACCGGGTCGCCGAGATCGGCGCGACGGGGCGGTTGCGCCTGGACGGCACGCACGAGATCCGGTTCAACTCGGACCGCGATCTCGTGATGCACCGGCGCAGGTCGCTGCCGGTGCACCCGAACGGGATGCGGTTCACCGCGTTCGCCGGGGACGCCGAGCTGGACAGCGCCGTGTACTACTCGGTGGGCGGCGGTTTCGTCATCGACGAGGAGGCGACCGGCGCCGACCGGATCAAACCGGACGAGACCGAGCTGCGGCTGCCGTTCCGCACCGGAGCGGAGCTGCTCGACCGCACGGCGGAGTCCGGGCTGTCCATCAGCGGCGTCATGCTGGCCAACGAGCTGTCGTGGCGCGGTGAGGACGCGGTTCGCAAGGAACTGCTGGACATCTGGCACGTCATGCAGGAGTGCGTGGACAACGGCTGCCGCAACACCGGCGAGCTGCCCGGCGGGCTGAAGGTCAAGCGGCGGGCCGCGGAGCTGGCAGCGGCGCTGACCGGCCAGGACGACCCGCTGGAGTGGGTCACCCTGTTCGCGCTCGCGGTGAACGAGGAGAACGCGGCCGGTGGCCGGGTGGTGACGGCCCCGACCAACGGTGCGGCGGGCATCGTCCCGGCGGTGCTGCACTACTACACCCGGTTCGTGCCCGGCGCGAACGACGACGGCGTGGTGCGGTTCCTGCTGGCGGCGGGCGCGGTCGGGGTGCTGTTCAAGGAGAACGCCTCGATCTCCGGGGCCGAGGTCGGCTGCCAGGGCGAGGTCGGTTCGGCGTGCTCGATGGCCGCGGCCGGGCTGGCCGAGGTGCTCGGCGGCACGCCGCGCCAGGTGGAGAACGCCGCCGAGATCGCGATGGAGCACAACCTCGGGCTCACCTGCGATCCGATCGGCGGGCTGGTGCAGATCCCGTGCATCGAGCGCAACGCGGTGGCCTCGGTCAAGGCGATCACCGCGGCGCGGATGGCGCTGCGCGGCGACGGCAACCACTTCGTCTCGCTGGACAAGGTGATCAAGACGATGCGCGAGACCGGCCGCGACATGAAGGTCAAGTACAAGGAGACCGCCCGCGGCGGGCTCGCGGTCAACGTCATCGAGTGCTGACCCCGGTGCGGGCGGTGCGAGCATGGGAACCTTCCTGTCACCGCCCGCGCCGTCGACGCGAGGATGGGAACCTTCCTGTCACCGGCACCGGTGGCAGGAAGGCCCCTGCGATCAGGCTTCGGCGAACTTGAGCCCGGCGATGCCGACCAGGATCAGCGCCAGGAACGCCAGGCGCGGCCACGTCGCCGGTTCGCCGAAGGCGAGCATGCCGGTGATCGCCACGCCGACCGTGCCGATGCCGACCCAGATCGCGTAGGCGCTGCCGACCGGCAGGTGCTTCAGCGCCACCGACAGCAGGCCGAGGCTGACCATGGCGACCGCGATTCCGACGACCGCCGGCCACAGCCTCGTCAGGCCTTCGGCGTGCTTCAGCGCCAGCGACCAGACGATTTCGAGCAGTCCGGCGATGACGAGGATGACCCAGGGCATTTCGGTGTCCTCCGGGTTCAGGCGTTAGCGCCGCCGTCGACGGTGATCGAGGTGCCCGTGATGCTGCGGCCGGATTCCCCGGCCAGGTGCGCGACGGTCGCCGCGATGTCGGCGGGGGTGGAGTAGCGGCCGAGCGCGGTCAGCGTCCGCTGGGCTTCGGCGCCCGCCCCGTCGGCCGGGTTCATCTCGGTGTCGGTCGAGCCGGGGTGGACCACGTTGGCCGTGATGCCGCGCGGGCCCAGGTCGCGGGCCAGACCCTTGGTGAAGCCGATCAGGGCGGACTTGCTCAGCGAGTACAGGCTCAGGCCGGGACCGGGAACCCGTTCGGCGAGATTGCTCCCGATGTTGATGATCCGCCCGTCCTCGGGCAGGTGGGCGATGGCGGCCCGCACGGCCACGAATGCCGCGCGCACGTTGACGGTGACGGTTTCGTCGAACTGGTCGAGGGTCAGCTCGTCGATCGTGCCGAACGGGAAGATTCCGGCGTTGTTGACCAGGACGTCCAGCCTGCCGAACTCGTCGACGGTCCGCTGCACCGCGTTCGCCACGGCTTCGGCGTCGGTGGCGGGTGCGGCGATCGCCAGGCTGCGGCGGCCGGTGCCCGAGATCTTCCCGGCGACGGCGTGAGCCCGCTCGGCACCGGTGTTGTAGGTGATCGCGACATCGGCGCCGTCGGCGGCCAGCCGTTCGGCGATCCCGGCCCCGATCCCGCGCCCGCCGCCGGTCACCAGAGCAACCTTGCCCGCTAAAGACGTCATGAGCACCCCTTTTTTCTGTATCGAACGATATATAAATGGGTAGCACGAGCTACCCTGGGACGTCAACGCAGACCGGGTCGGCGATGATGATCGCGCCGGAGTTCGCGAGGAGGACGAGATGCCGCCGCCAGGTCGACCGCGCAGCTTCGACCGCGCAGCCGCGCTGCGGGCCGCGATGGAGCTGTTCTGGGAAAGGGGCTACGAGGCGACGTCGCTGACCGACCTCACGACGGCGATGGGCATCAGCTCACCGAGCCTCTACGCCGCCTTCGGCTCCAAGGAGAACCTCTTCCGCGAGACGATCGCCCTCTACGGCAGTGACGACGAGGAGAAGCGCTCGCGCCTCCAGGAGTGCTCGACCGCGCGAGAGTGGATCGAGGCCAAGCTGCGCGACAACGCCGACGACTACGTGGACCCGGGCACGCCACGAGGCTGCATGGTCGTGCTCGCGGCGACCAACTGCAGCCCGGGCAACCAGCGCGTCCAGGACTTCCTCGCCGAATGCCGCAAGGGCGACCAGCAGGAGGTCCGCGCGCGACTGGACCGCGCGGTCGCCGAGGGCGACATCCCGGAAGGCGCAGATCTCGCGGCGATCGCCTCGTTCTACGTGACCGTCCTGCAGGGCTTGTCGATCCAGGCCCGCGACGGCTGCTCCCGCGAAACCGCGCACGCGATCATCGACTGCGCGATGTCGGCCTGGCCCGCTCTGGTCGGCGAGCCGCAGCAGCGGGCGGGATGACAGGAAGGTTCCCATCCTCGCAGGGCGTGACAGGAAGGTTCCCATGCTCGCGCTGCCGCACGGCGGGTCGTGGTGACAGGAAGGTTCCCATGCTCGCGGCCGTCCGCACCGGAGGCCGGTCGGCGGGATCAGGCGAAGATCACGAAGGCCAGCCCGGAGCAGCCCGCCAGCACCGCCAGCGCGCTTACCGCAGCTGGCAGCGCACCGCCGGGAAGCGGCGCTCGGTCGCGCAGGCGGCGTTCGCCGTCGAGGTGGCGGCGCCAGAGCAGCCAGCCGGTGGCGAGCCCGAGCGGCAGCGCCAGTGCCGCGCAGATCAGCGCCGCCAGCGCGCTCACGTGGCCCAACATCCGCAGCAGCACCAGCAGCCCGATGATGAACGCGAGCGTCGTTCGCAACCAGGCGAGCGTGGTGCGCTCGATCTGCAATCCCGGATCCCACGGGCCGTCGGGCCGGTGCACCACGATCAGATCCCGGTGATCAGCAGCAGGACGCAGGACGCCACCCCGATCACGCCCAGCCCGTACCCGAGCACCGGCGCCAGGCGCGGCGCGGGCAGCGGACGTCCCCGCCGGAGCGCGCGCTCGGTGGTCATCCACCGCGCGAAAGCCGTTGCGCTGCAGAGCACCCCGGTGAGCAGCAGCGCCACCGCCAGGGCGGTCCGGAGTGGATTCGGGTGGCCGGCGACGGCGTTGAGCGCTTCGACTCCGACGCCGCCCGCCATCAGCGCCAGCGCGGTGCGGATCCAGGCCAGGAAGGTGCGCTCGTTGGCGAGGGTGAACCGGGGATCCGGTTCGTCGCCCTGCTCGTAGAGCCGCTTGGGCCAACGCGAATGCTCTTCCCGGTCGGTTGCCATGAGCTCACCGTAACCCGGGCGCGGAACGCGCCGGGCCCCGCGCCGACGGGGCCCGGCGCGCTGCTCAGAAGGCGAACACCTTGCCGGTGGTGGCCTCCGCGATGCACTGGTTCGAGTAGGTCTCCTCGAAGACGACCGGCCGTCCCTGCCAGCTGCCGCGCGCGGTGTAGGTCACCGGCTTGTGGATGAAGTTGCAGGTGGTCTGCGCCTGGGTGAGCTGGGTGAGGTCACCGCTGACCGCGTTGAGCGTCTGGCAGGCCGCAGCGGCGTGCGGGTGCGTACCGCCCACCGGATGACAGCTCAGCACTGCGGTCCGCGGAGCCTCATCGCGGTTCTCGGTGCTGATCGTGAGGTTCAGGGTGCTCCAGTTCGCTTCCGCCGCGGGTTCCGCGTTGGCCAGCGCCGGGGCGAGTGCAGTGCCCGCGAGGGTGGCTGCGGCGAGGAAGATGCGGCCGGTGAGCCGTGTGTCAACCATTCTCGTCAGTCCTCCTGGGTTGGAGAGGCATTCCGCTCTCCTTTATCGCCGCAGCGGTCCGAAGCGCCGCACCTCGCTGCTCCGGACCACCGGAAAGGGGTTCGCCCAGGCAGGTCTGCTGTACGAACGGTCACTGAACAGGACATTTCGACGCTGCTCCACGTCGCTCGTCCGAGGGCCGATGCGCGAAAAGGTGGTGGACCTTTCGCGGATCACTGGCCATTGTGGTCCCGGGCCCGGGTCGTCGTGCGTCGCGACGACCGCTCTCGGGGGCCTAGGTGATGGACGGGAGACCAGATGGCTTCGGCACCCGCGGGCCCGGACCGCGTCGCGGTGCGCAAGGCCGCGTTCGCCAGCGCGGTCGGCAACACGATCGAGCTCTACGACTTCCTGATCTACGGCACCGCGGCCGCCGTGGTGTTCAACAAGCTGTTCTTCCCCTCCGGCGACCCGTGGGTGGGCGCGCTGCTGGCGTTCGCCACCTTCGGGGCCGGGTTCCTCGCCCGGCCGCTGGGCGCCGCGGTCATCGGGCACTTCGGCGATCTGGTGGGCCGCAAGCGGATGCTCGTGATCACCCTGAGCGTGACCGGGGTGTGCACCGCGCTGATCGGGTTGCTGCCCACCTACCACCAGGTCGGCGTGTGGGCGCCGCTGCTGCTCGTGACGTTGCGCGTGGTGCAGGGCTTCTTCCTCGGCGGGGAGCAGGGCGGTGCGGTGCTGATGGCGGTGGAGCACGCCCCGCCGCACCGGCACGGCTGGTACGGCGGGTGGACGTTCCTGGGCTCGCCGACCGGGATGTTCCTGGCCACCGGCGCGTTCGCCGGGGCCACCGCCATCTCCGGCGACCAGTTCCTCACCTGGGGGTGGCGGCTGCCGTTCCTGGTGAGCCTGGTGCTGGTCGGAGTCGGCCTGTACGTGCGGCTGCGGCTGGCCGAGAGCCCGGAGTTCGCGAAGATCCGCCAGCGCGGCGAGCGCGCCAGGCTTCCCGTCGCCGAGGCGTTCGCGCGTTCCTGGCGGCAGATCGTGCTCTCGGCCGGCGTCAACCTGGGCTTCAACACGTTCATCTTCATCCTGACCACGTTCCTGCTGACCTACGGCACCGAGAAGCTGGGCGCGACCCGCGACGTGATGCTGCTGGGCAGCCTGTGCGGATCGGCGGCGCAGATCGCCGGAATCCTGCTGTTCTCCCACCTCTCGGACCGTCTCGGCCGCACCCAGGTGATGCTCGGCGGCGGCATCTTCCTCGCGGTGTACGCGTTCCCGATGTTCTGGCTGCTGGACACCGCGGAACCGGCGCTGATCGTGCTGGCGATGACCCTGGGCTACGCGGGCTCGGCGGCGGTCTTCGGGCCGATGGCGGCCTTCTGCGCCGAGCTGTTCGCCACGAAGGTCCGCTACACCGGTGTGTCGTTGGGCTACCAGAGCGGCTCGGTGCTCGGCGGCGGGCTGTCCCCGGTGGTGGCGACGGCACTGCTGAGCTTCTCCGGCGGGGCGTCCTGGCCCATCGCCGCCTACCTGGTGGCCGGTGCGCTGGTCACGGTGGTCTGCCTGGTGATCACCGGAGAGCCGACGAGGTGGGCCGAGCCCGAGCCGGAGCGGGTGTGAGCCGCGGGGCCGTCAGATCGGCTGGGTGAGGTTCACCGCGTTGCCGTCCGGATCCTTGACGTGCGCGACGCGCTGGCCCCACGGCATGTCGTTGGGCGGCCCCTGCACCTCGCCACCCGCCGGAGCAACGCGTTCCAGCACTTCGTCGACGTCGTCGACGAAGAAGTTGAGCAGGACCCGGCCCGGCTCACCGGGTTTCGCCGCGTCGTTGTGGACCAGCCCCAGTGCGGCGCCGCGGACCTCCAGGCCGAGGAAGAAGACGGTGCCCTCGGCGGGCACGCGCGAGGTCTCCTCGGCGCCGAAGACCGCCCGGTAGAAGCCCTGCAAGCGGTCGATGTCCGAGGTGATGATGATCGGTTCGATGGTCATCGGAGTCCTCTGCGGTTCGCGCGGGCCACGGCCCGCGAACGGTCCTTCCGAACGGTGGACTCGCACCCGCGCCCGGAACTCATCGCCGGCTCCGCGGTGACAGGAAGGTTCCCATGCTCGCACCGGGATGACAGGAAGGTTCCCATGCTCGCACCGCGCGCCGCGGTCACGTGGCGTAGAGCTGATCGATGATGTCGGCGTACTTCTCGTGGATCACGCGGCGCTTGAGCTTCAGCGTCGGAGTCAGCTCGCCGCCCTCGACGCCCCACGGGTGGGCGAGCACCCGGTACCGCTTGACCTGTTCCGGCCGGTTCAGCCGGGCGTTCGCGGCCGCCACCGCAGCGGCCACTTCGGACTGGACCGCCGGGTGCTCGGCCAGATCGCGCAGGGAGCTGGCGGAGATGCCGCGTTCGCGCGCCCACTTCGGCGCCGCGTCCTCGTCGAGCACCAGCAGCGCGACCAGGTAGGGGCGGCGGTCGCCGAACACCAGCGCGTGGCCGAGCAGCGGATGCGCGCGCAGCGCGTTCTCCACCGCGGTGGGCGCGATGTTCTTGCCGCCGGCGGAGATGATCAGCTCCTTCTTGCGGTCGGTGATGCTCAGGAACCCGTCGTCGTCGAGGACTCCGATGTCGCCGGTGCGCAGCCACCCGTCGGGATCGGCGGCCGGGCGGATCACGCCGTCCGGTTCGAGGTAGCCGGCGCACACCAGCGGGCCGCGCACCAGCACTTCGCCGTCGTCGCCTATCCGCACCTCCACCCCGGGAACGGGGCGGCCCACCGTGCCGGGGCGGTTGGCTCCCGCGTGGTTGGTGGTGGCGCAGCCGGACGTCTCGGTCATGCCCCACAGCTCGAAGATGTCCACGCCGATGGTGCTGAACAGCTCCACCAGCTCGCGGTCGATCGGGGCGGCGCCGCTGGACGGCCACGTGGCGCGGTCGAGCCCGAGCCGGGATCGCAGCCGCCGCGCGGCTTGCGGGGTGCGTTGCTCGGGCGGGATGTCGCGCAGCGCGGCGGCGAGCTTCTCCCAGATCCTCGGGACCGCGAAGAACAGCGCGGGCCGGGCGCGGGCCAGCGTCGCGGGCAGCTGCTTCGGGTCGGCGCAGAAGTGCACGTGGGCGACGTCGTGGATGGCCGCGTAGATCCCCACCATGCGTTCGGCGATGTGCGCCAGCGGCAGGTAGCAGATCCGCGGTGCGTGCCGTTCGGCCCGCGTGGCCTGGTGCAGGGCCGCCGCGGCGAAGCAGATGTTGCGGTGGGTCAGCACCACGCCCTTCTGCTCGCCGGTGGTGCCGGAGGTGTAGAGGACCGCGGCCGGGTCCGCGGGGCGAGTCGCCGCCGAGGTCCGCCGCACCAGCTCGGGATCTTCGCGCAAGCGCTGCTCGCCGAGCGCCCGAAGCCGGTCCCAGGTCCGGAACCGCTCGTCGGCCGACACCATCACCTGCTCGTCGAGCACCGCGACGTGCTCGATGGCGGAGGCGTTGCGCAACGTCTTCGACCAGCGGCGCAGCTGATCGGCTCCGTCGAGCACCACGATCCTGGCGCGGCTGTGGTGGGCGATGTAGTGCACCTGGTCCTGGCTGAGCGTGGGGTAGAGGGTGCTGGGCACGGCGCCGAGGTGGGTGGCCGCCACGTCGATCAGCCAGTGCTCGACCCGGTTCGGCACCATGATCAGCACGGTCTGGCCGCGTTGCAGGCCGAGCGCGGCGAGTCCGGCGGCCAGTACCTGGACCTCCTGGTGAGCCTGCTCCCAGGTCAGCGTGCGGTCGCCATCGGTCAGCGCGGGCTGCTGGGGGAACTGCGCGACGTTGCGCGAGAACAACTGCGGGACAGTCGTCTCCAGCGCTGCGGACGTCCGTGCTTCCGAATCGCTCATCGCGGCTGAGCTCCCCTCGACGCACCCGGACGACGTGATGGCCGTCACGCGATGAAACCGCACGGGGGGCCGAGTTGGCCAGCTGCGGGGCCTTCAATCGCCCAGCAGGCTCAACGGTGCTCGCGTCGGGGCATCTCCGCTGGTGGCGGCCCGTGAGTGTTTCGGGGTGCCATAGCGCCCCAACCCGCTCACGGCTTCTGACCAGCGGAAACGGCGGCTGCTCGGTGTCGGTCAGACGTGGTCGCGGATGACGTCGTTGACGGCCCGCTGGAATCCGTTGACCAGCACCTGGATGGTCAACGGGCGCAGCTGGTCGGTCGTGGCGCGGACGCGTTCCCGCTCGTCCTCCGGGCGGCCGCGCTCGACGTAGGGGCGCAGCACGTTGGCGGCGAACAGCTCGCGCAGCTCGGTGGCGATCTGAGCGGTGTGCTGCTCGACGATCGCCTTCGCCTGCACCAGCATCTCCGACGGCAGGTCCAGGTCGAGGATCTGCAACCCGACGCCGAGCATCGCGGGGCTGGGCGCCCGCAGCGCGGTGGAACCCGGGATCCGCTGCAGGATGCCGAGGTCGATCAGCTGGTCGACCAGCTCGTCGTCCAGGTGCCGTCCGGCACGGCGGTCGAGCTCGTGACGTTCCAGGTCCTCGGCGTGCTCGTCGGTCCACGGAGCGATGAGCGCGCGTTGCAGCGCGAGATCGTCGGGGGAGGCGTCCTCGGGCAGCCGCGCCAGGTGGCGCTCGATCGCCGACAGCGTGAAGCCGAGCGCCTGGAGCTCCCGGATGAGGTCGAGGCGGGCCAGGTGATCGCCGCCGTAGAGGCCGAGCCGGCCGCGCAGGCGAGGTGGCGGCAGCAGGCCGCGCGAGGAGTAGAACCGGACGGTCCGCACGGTGACTCCGGCGCGGGCGGCCAGTTCGTCGATGGTGAGCTCTTCGTCCGCAGTTCGGAGCATGCCCGCAACGGTACTCCTCAACCGCTGTAACACCAACGCTGTCACATACGAGCCCGCCCGGCCCGTCCCACTCCTGCACCGTGGGATCGCGCAAGAACCGCGGGCGACGTCTGGACAACACCTGCACCGCCGCACATGAGAGGGCCTGCGGCGCCCTGCTCCTGCTGTCCTAGTCGCCGAGGACAGGCCCGACGATGCTGGCGATCTCGCCGGGCATCGTGATGACGACGAGGGTGGCGCCGAACATGGTCCAGCCCAAGATCACGCTGGTGAGCGCCAGGTCCCGGTTGCGGTAGCGACCGGGGTTGCGCTTGATCTGCCCCAGCGCGATGTGCCCGAGGATCGCTGCGATCACCCCGAACCCGACGGCACCCCAGAAGGTGAACAGGCCGAACACCAGGACGCAGATCGATGCGATGGCCAGGACGTTCTTGCGCGGTCCCGGTGCACGGCCCGGCATTTCCCGCGCGGCATGCTGTTCTTGCGCGTTGGCCACAACTCTCCTCCGCCGAGATCAATTCCAGTCGAGGTTAGGTGCGATCACCCGGGTGCGGGCAACGTCCTCGTTCGAGGGGCGCCGTCCGGACCACCACCCTTCTCGGTCCCCTGGAAGGGGTTCACCCGTTCGTCGGGTAACCGGTTTCGCTCCGTTCGCGATCAACGTTCGGTGGGGCGGTGATGGGCTGTCCCGGTTCCGTGAAGCGAGGATCGGATGATGCGGTGGTGGACCGCTGTCCTGCTGGGGGCATGCCTGGCGGGCTGCGGCTCGGCGTCGGCGGCTCAGCAGGTCGTCGACCAGTTCGTGCGCGATGGCCTGCCGGTGCCGAACCCGCGGGACAACACGGAGAAGAGCTGCCCGCAGCTGGGGTGCGAGCAGCTGATCACGACCGACGTGGTGTCGGTGTTGTCCTTCGTGGACGAATCGGCGGCGACGCGGTTCGCCGGACGGTTCGGCCCGGACGCCTTCAGCCGCGGCGTCATCGTCCTGCAGTACGCGGCCGCACGGACCCCGGAGGAGCTGCGGGTGCAGTTCGAATCGTCGTTGGTGGGATGAGCAGTACCGGCGGTTGGTTGTCCTCGGTTCCGGTCGGGGCGACTATTGGTGCGTCCGCCAGCGGTCGCCCGCATCCGGGATTTCCCGCATGTCACCACTTTTCCGGTGCGGTGCCCTTGACTTCGATCATTGTCGAGCTTTCAGGGTGGTGTCATGACTGATGAGCAGACCCGGATGCGGCCGGTCCAGGCCGCCGCCCACCACGACGACGCCCGAGCCCGGATCGACAGCTGGTGGCTGCTGCCCACGGCGGAAGAGGCGGACGCGGCGGCTCGCGGAGCCCTGGAGGTGATGCCCCGGGCCGACGGGTTGCTCCGCTTCTCGGTGCTGCGCTCCCCGGCCGAACCCGCGCTGTTCCTCCAATCGCTGTGGGTCACCGCCGCGGCGCGTGATCACTACGTCCAGCAGGTCGCGGCCGCCGCGAGGGCGTCGGTCGACGAGCGGGCCCCCGGCATCCAGCGGGACCGGGCGCTGACCGAGATCGTCGCCGAAGTCGTGCACTCCGATGCCGTCGCCGGGAAGTGGGTGACGCGGCGGCTTCCCGTCGTCGAGAGCGCTCAAGCGCGGGTGGACGAGGAGGTCGACCGGCTGCGCGGCGAGGACGCGCCAGGTCTGGTCCGCGCCTCGATCGGGCTCGCTCGTGGTGAGCGCGGCGAACCGGTCGAGGTCGTCGTGGTCGAAGAGCGGAGCGGGGGCGTGCTCGGCTACGAACCGGTCGGCGCCGTCGCACCGGTCAAGCCTTGACGTCTGTTACACCAGTTATGTAACACTAACTGCGTCGTGCTTCGTGTGTTGCGCGACACAGGCCGTCGAGAGGTGAGGCGTGACGCGAACAGGTGGACCGCTGGCCGGGGTCAAGGTCGTCGAACTGGCCGGGATCGGCCCGGCGCCGTTCTGCGCGATGCTGCTCGCCGACCTCGGCGCCGAGGTGGTGCGGGTGGACCGGCCGACGGCCTCCGGCGGCGAAGGCGACCTGCTCAACCGCGGCAAGCGGTCGGTGCAGGTGGACCTCAAGCACGAGCGCGGCGCGGAAGCCGTGCTCGCCCTGGTCGAACAGGCCGATGTTCTGCTGGAAGGACTGCGCCCCGGAGTCACCGAACGGCTGGGCGTAGGACCGGAGCAGTGCTGGGCGGTCAACCCGCGGCTCGTCTACGGGCGGATGACGGGCTGGGGCCAGCAGGGGCCGCTGGCGCCGACCGCGGGTCACGACATCGACTACATCGCCCTCACCGGCATGCTGCACGCGATCGGCCGCCAGGGCGGCCCGCCGCAGGTCCCGGCCAACCTGCTCGGCGACTTCGGCGGCGGGGCGATGTACCTGGCGGTCGGAGTGCTGGCAGCGCTGCTGGAAGCGCGCACCAGCGGCCGCGGGCAGGTCGTCGACGCGGCCATCGTGGACGGTGCCGCGCACCTCGGCACGATGCTGTTCGGGTTCCTGGGCACCGGCGGCTGGAAGACCGAGCGCGGCACGAACCTGCTGGACACCGGCGCCCCCTACTACGACGTCTACGAAACGGCCGACGGCGAGCACGTCTCGGTCGGCGCGCTGGAACCGCAGTTCTACGCCGAACTGGTGCAGCGGCTGGGCGTGGCGGAGGCGGTCCCCGACCGCGACGACCCGGCCAACTGGCCGCGGCTGCGGGAGATCTTCGCCGAGACTTTCCGGCAGCGCACCCGCCAGGAGTGGACCGAGGTGTTCGACGGCTCCGACGCGTGCGTGGCCCCGGTGCTGTCCATGACCGAAGCCGCCGAACACCCGCACGTGGCGGCCCGCGAATCCCTGGTGCGCCGCGACGGCCTGCTGCAACCGGCGCCCGCCCCGCGCTTCAGCCGCACCCCGAACCCCGAGCCGGGGCCGGTGGCGACGCCCGGCGCGGACACCGGAGCCGTGGTGCAGGACTGGAAGATCCCGCAGGACCTGCTCGACTCGGGCGCCTTCGGCTCACGGCGCTGACCCGGGGCGCGGCGGGGAGGTGACAGGAAGGTTCCCGTCCTCGCCTCCGGCAGCGCCGCGGCTCGGCGTGACAGGAAGGTTCCCATGCTCGCATCGCCGCGTGGGGCCGCTGACAGGAAAGTTCCCATGCTCGCGCCGCGGTGCGGGCGCGGTGACAGGAAGGTTCCCTTCCTCGCATGACCAGCACGGATCGAATGGAGGCGTGAACCGATGCGCAGGGAGTTGTTCGAGCCCGAGCACGAGGCGTTCCGCGAAACGGTGCGCACGTTCGTCAACAAGGAGCTCGTGCCGCACGTCGAGGAGTGGGAAGCCGCCGGAGTGGTCAGCCGCGACGCCTGGCTGGCGGCCGGCGCGCAGGGGCTGCTCGGCTTCGCCGTGGACGAGCGCTACGGCGGCGGTGGTGTCGACGACTTCCGGTTCAACGTCGTCTTCGACGAGGAGCTGGTCAACGCGGGCATCTCCGGCTTCGGCTCCCCGCTGCACAACGACATCGTCGCGCCCTACCTGCTCGCGCTCGCCACCGAGGAGCAGAAGCAGCGCTGGCTGCCGGGCTTCTGCTCGGGCGAGACGATCACCGCGATCGCCATGACCGAACCGGGCGCGGGCAGCGACCTGCAGGGCATCCGCACCAGCGCGGTGCGCGACGGCGACGACTTCGTCCTCAACGGGCAGAAGACGTTCATCACCAACGGCATCCTCGCCGACCTGGTGATCGTGGTGGCCCGCACCGATCCCGACGCCGGGCACGAGGGCATCAGCCTGCTGGTGGTGGAGCGCGGCATGCTCGGCTTCGAGCGCGGCCGCAACCTGGACAAGATCGGCCTGAAGTCGCAGGACACCGCGGAGCTGTTCTTCAACGACGTGCGGGTGCCCGCCACCAACCTGCTCGGTGAGGAGGGGCAGGGCTTCATCTACCTGATGCAGAACCTGCCGCAGGAGCGGCTGTCGATCGCGGTCGCCTCGGCGGCCGTCGCCGAGAAGGTGCTGGGCGCGACCAAGGAGTACTGCAAGGACCGCACCGCGTTCGGCCGGCCGATCGGCAAGTTCCAGCACGTCCGCTTCGAGCTGGCGGAGATGGCCACCGAGGTCGAGATCGGCCGCGTGTTCACCGACCGCTGCGTGCAGGACCACGTGCGCGGCGAGCTCGACATCGAGCACGCCGCGATGGCGAAGTGGTGGCTCAGCGAGCTGAACAAGCGCGTGGTCGACCGGTGCCTGCAGCTGCACGGTGGCTACGGGTTCATGGCGGAGTACCCGGTCGCCAAGGCGTTCCTGGACTCCCGCGTGCAGACCATCTACGGCGGCACCACCGAGATCATGAAGGAGATCATCGGCCGATCCATGGGGTTCTGACCGCCGCGAGTGCGCCATCGGGCTCTAGCCCGACGGCGCACTCGCGTGGCAGGTTCGATGCCATGGACTGGATCGTCGCTCCCGACGGGAACGGGCGGGCGCTGCCCGACGTCCTGCCGTCCCTGCTCGGCTCGCTGGGGGTGGCCGGGTTCACCGACACCATCGGATTCCCGGAGTGCCGGAACGCCGCGGTGCTGCTGGTCGACGGGCTCGGCCACGACCTGCTGCGCGACCACGCCGCGGACGCCCCGTTCCTGGCGAGCCTGCTGACCAGGCCGCCGCTGACGGCCGGATTCCCGACCACCACGGTCACCAGCATCACCTCGCTGGGCACCGGCCGGTGCGCCGGGGAGCACGGGCTCGTCGGCTACACCTTCGCCGAACCGTCCGGCGGCCTGCTGCACCCGCTGAGCTGGTCATCGCGCGGTGACCACCGGAGCCTGCTGGATCGCTGGCCGCCGGAGCAGGTGCAGCCGATGACGACGGTGCTCGAACGGGCCGCGGCGGCCGGAGTCGACGTGCGGACCGCGGTGCCCGCCGAGTTCGAGGGCAGCGGTCTGACCCGCGCCGCGATGCGTGGCGCCGAGTTCCGCGGCCAGCGCGCGTTCGGGGACCTGGCCGCGGAACTGCTGGACGCGCTCAACGCCGACGGCCCCGCGCTGTGCTACGGCTACCACGGTCACCTCGACCTGCTCGGCCACGTGCACGGACCGGGATCGCTGCCGTGGCGCCTGCAGCTGACCCAGCTCGACGGCCTGGTGGCGATGCTGGCCGACCGGCTGCCGCCGGGCGCCGTGCTGGCGGTGATCGCCGACCACGGCATGGTCGAAGCCGACCCCGCCACCGCGTTCGACGCCGACACCGACCCGGTGCTGCGGGACGGAGTCCGGTTGCTCGGTGGCGAAGCGCGGGCCCGGCACGTCTACGCCGAACCCGGTGCGCTCGCCGACGTGCTCGCCGCCTGGCGGGAGCAGATCGGCGATCAGGGCCTGGTGCTGACCGGTGAGCAGGCGATCGACGAGGGCTGGTTCGGCCCGGTGGTGGCCGACCCGGTGCGCCCGCGCATCGGCGACGTGCTGGCGGTCATGCGGGAGTCCGAGGTGATCCGGTCGGTGGCCGAACCGGGCGAGGCCGCGCTGCGCGGCCAGCACGGATCGCTGACCGCGGCCGAGCAGCTGATCCCGCTGCTGGTGCTGGGCGGTTGACCGGTGGACGAGGGCGTGTTCGGGCCGCGGACCGTGACCTGGCACCTGCACGCGGATCCGGCGATGTGGATCGCCGGGGTCTGCAGCCTCTACCTGCAAGCGCTGCACCCGCGAGCGGTGGCCGCCGTGGTGCAGAACTCGCGGTTCCAGGACGACCCGCTGGGACGGCTCCAGCGCACCGGCGACTTCGTCGCCACCACGACCTACGGCACCACGGCCGAAGCCGAGACGGCGGCGGCCCGGGTTCGCGGCGTGCACCGCAAGCTGCGCGGAACCGACCGCCGGACCGGCGAGCAGATCAGGCTCGACGAGCCGGAGCTGCTGCGCTGGGTGCACTGCGCGGAAGTCACGTCCTTCGCCGGAGTGGTGCGCCGCGCCGGGTTCCCGCTGACCACCGCCCAGCTGGACCAGTACTTCGACGAACAGCGCAGGTCGGCGGCGCTGGTCGGGCTGGAGCCCGCCGACGTGCCCGGCTCGAGCCGGGAGATGGCGGCCTACTTCGCCCGGATGCGCCCGCAGCTGCGCCGCACCGACGACTCCGACCTGATCTACCGCTTCCTGCACCGCCCGTTCGCGCCGTGGTGGCTGCTCCCGGTGAACCTCGGCTACCGGCCGCTCGGCCACCTGGCGTACTCGGTGCTGCCGGACTGGGCGCGCCGCATCCACGACCGCGCGGCCTACCCACCGCCGGTGGTCGCGGCCGGACTGCGCGGCTTCCGCACGGCGGGACTGGCAGTCCCGGACCAGCTGCGCTTCCGCTACCCGGGTGATCACGTCCAGCGCGCACTGGACCGGCTCGGTGCGGCGGCTTCGCCCACCACCGGAGTCCCCAGCGGCCCGTGACGCCTTGAAAGCATGGGAACTTTCCTGTCACCGGACTGCGAGCATGGGAACCTTCCTGTCATGCCGGCCGTGCGCGGGAGCAGGGGAACTTCCCCGTCGGCCACCGGCGAGCGACGTGGAGGATGGGAACTTTCCTGTCAGGCGAGCGCCGCGCCCGTCCTGGGCGGAGGCAGGATCACTGGCGGAGCAGCAGGTTGGAGCCGTCGGCGAAGTCGATCGAGACGAAAGGATCACCGTCGATCGTCCGCCCCAGCAGCACGTCGCGGATTCCGGCCACCGCGTTCGTCGGCTGCTGCCACCACGTGATCAGCGAGGTGTTCAGGCCGGGCAGCGGTGCCGGTGGCGGGATCTGGTGCGGGGGCAGGTCGACGAACCGGGCCGGGATGACCACCGCGATGCGCTGGTCTGTGGCCACCAGCCAGGCGTAGCCGTTTCCGGCGGTCAGCACGTCGGCGACCTGCACGGCGAGCCGACCGCCGTCGGCCGCGGTCGCCCAGCCGCGGATTCCCCGGTCGTGCACCCACTCGTCGCCGAGGTGGTCGCCGCGGGTGGTGAGCTCGGACGGCTTCAGGTAGGTCTCCGACACCGCTTGGGTGCACTTCGGCACCGGGTTGACCGGCGTGTGCGGAACGCTGGTCCGACCGGCCACGGTGGAGGCCAGATATCCCGGTCGGCGTTCGAAGATCCGGTGGAACGCCTCACCTCGCTGCAGCCAGCCGTGCTCGGCCACCTTCACCACGTCGGCCGGCCGGGCTACCACGACGATCCCCCAAGCGTGTTGCGGACGAGTGCGAGAACCCGGTTCGGGTTGGCCTTCGACGGCATCTGGAGCTCGAGCCGCGACTGATCCGCGAAGGTGATCTGCAGGTAGGTCCCGCTCCGGTCGTCCTTCTCGTAACCCGGCCGCCGGAATGCGCGCTCACCGACGTCGTAGCCGAGGACCTGGTTCAGGTCGATGCAGGCCTTCTCGACGACCTCAGGTGTCTGGACCTGCTCGCCGTGGTCGAAGAACCGTCCCTTGTTGTTGATCGTGCTGCTCATGGCGCCCGCGAAGTCGTCGGCGAACCTGCCGACGGGGCCCGTCGCCTGCATGATCTTGTCCATGCCCTTGTCGAGCCAGTCGCGGGAGCCTTCCGGGAGTTCGGCGACCTCCAGCAGCGCCAGCCGGGTCGGCGTCGCCACCAGGATTCCCGGCTTCTCGCCGGGAGACCTCTCACCGGAGGTGCCGCTCATCCGCACGGCCAGAGCATCGGCGTCGCGCGCCGAAACGATGGCCGACGGCGAGTTCCGGTTGTCGGCCTGCTCGTCGACCGAGTTGAAGACGGCGGAGACCCGCATCGAGAGCGCACCGGCCTGGAACAGCGCGCGGGACGCCAGTCCGCGCTTGCGCTTGCCGTGCTCGTCCAGGCCGGCGACCTCGAACAGCGGGATGTGGAACGGATCCGGGAAGGCCCACGTGATGGGCTCGCCCGGCGTGCACCACCAGGACCTGGCGCTCAGGACCAGGTGTTCCACGTTGTAGGTCATCCGCTATTCCGTCCGCATCGCGGTCAGGAGAAACCCTTCTCCTGCGCGGCTTTGCTCTCCTCCGGGGTGAGCTCACCGCTGATCCGCTGGTCCGCTTCGTCGTACATCGCCTTCGGGATCTGCTTGATCGCCTGTCCTTCAGCGGTCTCGATGGTACCTGCGGCGACGGCCTTGCCGATCGACGTCTCGCCGCCGAGCACCCCGCCGATCGCCTTGCCCGCGAGGTTGGCGGCCAGCGCTTCTTCGCCGGTCTTGTGCAGCCCCTGGCCCTTCATGAAGACGTTGCTGGTCTTGGAGGTGGCGAACTCGCGCAGGACCTCGCCGGTGTTGGGATCCTTCACCACCTCGGTCTTGCTCTTCGAGATCCCCCTGGTGAGCAGCTTGCCGAGCTTGCCGGATTCGCGGATCTTGTTGAGCAGCTCTTCGAGCTTCTTCAGCCACTTGTAGAGCTGGGCCTGGATCTTGGCGACCTGGGTGGCGATGCGGCCGCCGGTGATGCCGACCGACGCCGTCGTGGTCGCGCCCGCGGCGCCCACCGAGGCGCCTGCGGTGATCCACGACGCGGCGAGCGCGGCGAGCCACTGGACGATCAGGCTGATGATCAGCTCGGTCAGGATGTTGATGACGAGCTCGACGAACATGTCGAACATGTCCGCGATGCCGTCGAGGGTTTCCTTGAGCCCGCGGACGTCCTCGGCCAGCGCCTTGGAACCTTCGCCGAACTCGGTCATCTGCTTGCGGAAGGCGTCGCCGTCCTGGCCGACCCAGCTCTCGGCGGTCGCCTCAGCACGCTTGGGTTCCTGGTCGCCGACCTCGTCGAGCCACGACGCGACCTGCTCCCAGCCCTTGCCGGTGGCGCGCATCTGCTCGGGGTCGCCGATGGCCTGCTCGGCGATCTCGATCAGCGGGGTCATCACGATCGACACCAGGAAGCCGAGACCGTTGTCCAGCAGCGCTTGGCCCGGGTTCGACAGCAGCTCCATCTGCTCCTGGCGCGCCGAGATGACCGCGGAGGTCCACTCCGGGGCGGCGGAGCCGTCCGCGAGGTTGCCGCCGTTGGTGTTGATCGCCGCGTCCCGCATGCCGTAGGCGGCGTTGGCCGCGGACGAGCCGCGGGTCAGGGTCTGCTCGGCCCAGTTCTTGCGGGTGGCGTCGCCCTGGTTGAGCTCTTCGAAGGTTCCCGGCCCGCTCATCCCGCAAGTCCTTCCCCGGCCTTGTTCAGCATTTCGATGATCTGCTGCTCGGTCTCGTCGTAGTCCTTGACGGTGTCCTCGAGCGCCTGCTTGGTCTCGGTGAGGAACTGCTGGGCCTTCTGGGCCATCTCCTGGCAGCCCTGCAGCGTCTCGAAGTACTTGTCGCTGATGCCCACGGCGTTGCCGATCGGGCCGAAGCACTGGTCGTCGGTTCGCGCCTGCTCCAGCAGCTGGGCCAGCTGCCCGAACTTGTCGGCCAAGCTCTCCGAGCCGCTGCCGTGCCCGGACAACGTGCCGGGCGTCATCTTCAGCTCGCCACCCACGGTGTCCCCCTCGAGTAAGAACGTCTGATCGCCGAAGTCACCGGCTTCGACGTTGTTCGGGCGTTATCGGTTCCAGCCGATTTCGCGGAGTCCCGCCGTGCCGGTCCGGACGATCGCGAAATGATGTTCGAAACAGCCTACCTGGGGTTTCGGTGACATCAAGGGCACCTTCCCGCCTCTCCCATCGCAGAAGTGCGCATAGCGGATGTTTCGGCCGTTGCCCGGCGTTCGGGATGCGAGCATGGGAACTTTCCTGTCATCCGCACTCCCGGAGAGTGCGATCAAAAGGATTTCGCGGACATTCTCGGCAGTTCGGGTGCGAGCATGGGAACCTTCCTGTCACCTCCGCGCGGCCCGGGGGAGCGGTTCCGCTGGCTCCATCCGGCGGGTCGGCCTGGTGCGAGGATGGGAACCTTCCTGTCATCCGAGCGCGCGCCGGGCGGGTTTCGCGCGCTCGCTGGGGGCACAATCAGATCGTGCGGACAATCTTGTCCACCTCTTGTATCTATGTTGTGAACAACATAAGGTTCCGCCTTGAACGGAACGGGTTTTCCGCAGGGCGGAATATCTCCGGGAGGCTGAGCAATGCAGTCGACCAGCACCGAGACCGAGCGGCACGCGCTGGAACAGGTCGTCCACCAGTTCCGCGCCGCGCTGCCACCGGGCATGGTGATCACCGATCCGCAGCAGCTGCGCACCTACGAGTGCGACGGCCTGGCCAGCTACCGCGTCGTGCCCGCCGTCGTCGTGCTGCCGGAGACCGCTGAGCAGGTTCGCGACGTCGTCCGGATCTGCGCCGAGCACGAGGTTCCCTTCGTGGCGCGCGGATCGGGCACCGGGTTGTCCGGCGGGGCGCTCCCGCACTCCTCCGGCGTGCTGGTGGTGACCGCGAAGATGCGGCGGATCCTGGAGATCGACCTGGCCAACGAGCGCGCCGTGGTGGAGCCCGGCGTGATCAACCTCGACGTCACCAGGGCCGTCCAGGACCGCGGCTACTACTTCGCGCCGGACCCCTCCAGCCAACAGGTCTGCTCGGTCGGCGGCAACGTCGCCGAGAACTCCGGCGGGGCGCACTGCCTCAAGTACGGGTTCACCACCAACCACATCCTCGCGCTCGAAGTCGTCACACCCGACGGCGACGTGGTCGAGCTCGGCGGCCCGGCGCGGGAGACCGCCGGCTACGACCTGCTCGGCGCGTTCATCGGCAGCGAAGGCACCCTCGGCGTGGTCACCAAGATCACCGTCCGGCTGCTGCGCAAACCCGAGTCCGTGCAGACGCTGCTCGCCGGGTTCCCGTCGACCGACGAGGCCGGGGCGGCGGTGTCGGCGATCATCGCCGACGGCGTCACGCCCGCCGCGATCGAGATGATGGACGCGCTGGCCATCGAAGCGGCCGAGCAGGCCGTGCACTGCGGCTACCCGGAAGGCGCGGGCGCGGTGCTGGTCGTCGAGCTGGACGGCCCGGCCGCCGAGGTCGAGCACACCTTCGCCGAGGTGGAGCGGCACTGCGGGGCGCACGGGGCGTTCGAGATCCGGGTCGCCGCCGACGACCACGAGCGGGCGATGATCTGGAAGGGCCGCAAGTCCGCGTTCGCCGCGGTCGGCCGCATCAGCCCCGACTACATCGTGCAGGACGGGGTGATCCCGCGGACGGCGCTGCCCGAAGTGCTCGGCCGCATCGCCCGGCTGTCCGCCGAATCCGGGGTGCGGGTCGCCAACGTCTTCCACGCCGGCGACGGCAACCTGCACCCGCTGGTGCTCTTCGACGATTCCGAGCCCGGGGCCAACGAGCGCGCCGAGCAGGTATCCGGCGCGATCCTCGACCTGTGCATCGAGCACGGCGGCTCGATCACCGGGGAGCACGGCGTCGGCGCGGACAAGGTCAAGTACATGGGCCGCATGTTCACCGCCGACGACCTGGACACCATGCAGCGCGTGCGCTGCGCCTTCGACCCGGTCGGGATCTGCAACCCGGGCAAGGTTTTCCCGACCCCGAGGCTCTGCGGCGAGGTCCCCGGGCCCCGGCGCGGCGTGCACCCACTGACCGAAGCGGGATTGGCGGACCAGTTCTGATGCCCACCACGACCAAGGACGCGCTCGCCGCCGCGCTGGGCGCGGAGAACGTGCGCGACGCAGCCGAACCGGACGCGGTGTGCGGTGTCCGTCCACAATGGGTGGCCACGGTGGACAGCACCGAGAGCGCCTCGGCGGCGATGAAGGTGGCCGCCGAGCACGGGCTGCGGGTGGTGCCGAAGGGCTCCGGCAGCAAGCTCGACTGGGGCGCCGCACCAGCGGCCGTCGACCTGCTGCTCGACGTCTCCGCGGCGACCGGCATCGTCGAGCACGCGGCGGGCGATCTCGTCGTGCACGCCCTGGCCGGCACCCCGGTCGCCGAGGTCGGCGACACCGTGCGCGCCGCCGGTCAGCAGCTCGCGATCGACCAGCCGCTGCCGACCGCGACCGTGGGCGGCGTCGTGGCCACCGGCACCTCCGGCCCCTGCCGCCACCTCTTCGGCGGAGTGCGCGACCTGCTCATCGGCATCACCGTGGTGCGCGCCGACGGGACGGTGACCACGGCGGGCGGCAAGGTGGTCAAGAACGTCGCGGGCTACGACCTCGGCAAGCTCTACACCGGCTCCTTCGGCACCCTCGGCGTGATCACCGAAGCGGTGTTCCGCCTCCACCCGGTGGCCGCCGAACACCGCTGGATCTCGGTCACCACCACCGACCCGGCGACGGCAGGCGCCCTGGCCGACGAGATCCGGCACTCGCAGGCGGTGCCCACCGCGATCGAGCTCGACCGCGCACGGCCGGACGGGCCGATCGCGGTGTGCGCGCAGCTCGAAGGCCGCCCGGCGGCGACGCACGACCGGGCCGCGGAGCTGGCCGCGACGCTCGGCCACGGGGCGGAAGTGCTGGAACGAGCACCGGAGTGGTGGGGGAGCCACCCGTTCGAACCGGCCGGAACCGGCCTGCGCGTGGCCGCCGAACCCGCGAAGCTGCCGCAACTGCTCGCCGCGATCCAGGACGCGGCCGGCGGACTCCCGGTGACGACTCGCGGCGCCGCCGGGCTCGGCGTGCTGCACGCGGGCCTGCCCGCCGACACCGATCCGGCCGCGGTCGCCGAACTGGTCACCGCGCTGCGGGCCCGCTGCGAGTACGCGGTGGTGGAACGAGCACCGCGAGCCGTCCTCGCCGCGATCGACCCGTGGGGCCCGGTCGCGCCGGGACTGCTGACCCTGATGCGCCGGACCAAGGACCAGTTCGACCCGGAGCACCGGCTCGCCCCGGGCCGGTTCGTGGGAGGAATCTGATGACCGAGACCCGCCCTGGTGCCTTCGACGCCCACCACCCGCCGCAGCGCGAACTCGTCGACGACTGCGTGCACTGCGGGTTCTGCCTGCCGACCTGCCCCACCTACGACCTGTGGGGCGAGGAGATGGACTCGCCGCGCGGCCGCATCTACCTGATGAAGGAAGGCCTGGAGGGCGAGCCGCTGACCGACACCATGGTCGGGCACTTCGACGCCTGCCTGGGCTGCATGGCGTGCGTGAGCGCCTGCCCGTCCGGTGTGCAGTACGGGACGCTGATCACCGAAACGCGCGCGCAGGTGGAGCGGCGGCACGAGCGCGGCAAGTGGGAGCGCCTCATGCGCACCGCGATCTTCACCCTGTTCCCGTACCCGCGGCGGCTCAGAGCACTGCGCGGGCCGCTGGCGCTCTACCAGCGGCTGGGCCTGGGCAAGCTGGCCAAGAAGTCCGGGCTGATGGCGAAGCTGCCCGAAGGCCTGCAGGCGATGGAATCCCTGGCACCGCCGATCACCCGCGCACCCAAGCTCGGCCACCGGGTTCCGGCGCGGGGCAAGCGGCGCGCCACCATCGGGATGATCACCGGCTGCGTGCAGAGCGCGTTCTTCCCCGACGTCAACGCCGCGACGGCCCGCATCCTCGCCGCCGAGGGCTGCGACGTCGTGATCCCCCGCGCGCAGGGCTGCTGCGGCGCGCTCAGCGAGCACTCGGGCCGGGAAGCCGAAGCGGTGAAGTTCGCGCGCGACCTGCTCGACGTGTTCGAACGGTCCGACGTGGACTACGTCGTCATCAACTCGGCCGGCTGCGGATCGACGCTCAAGGAATACCCGCGCCTCCTGCAGGACGACCCCGAGTACGCGGCGAAGGCCGAGGCGTTCTCGGCCCGGGTGCGCGACATCGCCGAGCTGCTGGTCGAACTCGGCCCGGTCGCCGAACGCCACCCGCTCCCGGTCGAGGTCGCCTACCACGACGCCTGCCACCTGGCGCACGGCCAGGGCATCCGCTCCCAACCGCGCGAGCTGCTGCGCGCGATCCCCGGCCTGGAGATCCGCGAGATCAGCCGCGGCGAGCTGTGCTGCGGTTCGGCGGGCGTCTACAACCTGCTCCAACCGGAACCGGCGCGGGAACTGGGCGACCGCAAGGCCGACCACGTCCTGGCCACCGGGGCGCGCCTGCTGGTCACGGCCAACCCGGGCTGCTCGATGCAGATCCGCACCGCGCTGGAGCGCCGCGGTGAGCACCTGGCCATGGCGCACACGGTCCAGGTCCTGGACGCCTCGATCCGCGGCCTGGGCGTCGAGGCCCTGCTGCGCGACTGACCCGACGGCGGGGCCGGTGCGAGCCCCGCCGTCGCGACGTCCGCCGGTGCGAGCATGGGAACCTTCCTGTCACGGGTCCGCGAGCGGGGCCCGGTGACGACGAGGGGACGACCGTTGACCGATCAGGAAGGGCAGTCCGGCTGCCTGGCCTGCGACCTTTCCTCCGGCGCGACCCACCTCCCGGGCGGGCGGGTGCACGCGACCCGGTTCTGGGTGGTGGAGCACTGCATCGGTCCGCTCGGCGTCGGTGCGCTGGTGGTCAAGCCGCTCCGCCACGTCCTGCACATCGCGGAGCTGACCGCGGAGGAGAGCGCCGAGCTCGGGCCGCTCTTGCGGCGGGTGACTGCCGCGATCGAGGAAGTCCTGCGCCCGGAGCAGGTCTACGCGTGCCTGTGGTCGCACTCGGGTGGCGTGCCCGGGCACATCCACTTCGTCCTGCAGCCCGCCACCCGCGAACTGATGGACCAGTACGGCGCCTACGGGCCCGCGCTGCAGACGGCGATGTTCGCCGAATCCGACATGCCGGACGAGGCGGCGGTGTCCGCGATCTGCACCCGGTACCGGGCGGTGCTCGACGCTTGAGATGACAGGAAGGTTCCCATCCTCGCAAGCGCGGAACGGTCAGCTGCAGGACACCGGCAGGACGGCGGGCGCCGGGTCCAGCACGAACCGCTCACCGTCCCGGACGACGTTCCAGCCCGAGCAGAGCGCGGTGCCGTCCGCGGCGAACCTCGCCACCACGGCCTGCGCATCGCCGAACCGGACGAGATCGACGGTGGTGTCGCTCTTCCCGACCGCGTTCCACTTGCCGAGGTAGGCCTTGACGTAGTCGTCGTCGGAGCCCGAGCCCCGGGCGAAGGCGGCGAGGAGCTTCTGCGGATCCGCTGCCGCGAGCGCCGTCTCGACCTTGCCGCGGAGCTCTTCGGGGGTGGCCCCGCCGCGGTCGACGTTGTTCGGATCGGTGTAGATCTGCACCGAGATGAAGGTGAGCCATCCGGCGGTGACGGCGATCAGCACGCCGAACCAGAACCTCGACCTCGCGGAGCCCTTCCGCACGTCGGACCTGGTCATGCTCCACCTCCCCGCTCGGCCGGATCCCCGCCGCGGAGCCTACCGGGCGCCGCGCGCTGCGCGGCCTGTTCGCGCTGGTGGTGACGCCAAGCTCTCACTCCCGGACGACGTTCCGGCCCGCGAGGCCACCGGCCGAGCCGGTGCGAGCATGGGAACCTTCCTGTCACCCGCCCCTCCGCAGCGCCTGCCGGATCCGTCGGTGAGGGCAATCCCTCCCTCCAGCGGTGAGGGCCGGTCGAGGACCGCCGCGCGCGTCGAATCTGGTGACGGCCGCTCACCCCGTGACGGCCTCCACTTCGCCGACATCGCTCAGAAGGGCAAGTTCTCGATCTCGTTCGACCCCGCCGGGCACGTGACGACCTCTCCGTCGGCGGTGGGGGCGAGTCTGGGCGAGGGCGGTGTGGACGTGGAGCACGACTTCGGCATCAAGTAGTCGTCCGGTCGCCGGTCGCGCCTCGCACGATGCGGTGCGGCCGCCGACCAGCACCCGTCAAGCTCCCGCGACCGGCCCCAGGCGTTCGAGGCGGGCCTCCTCGCTCACCGCGAGCACACCTGCCGGGCCGGCGTCTCCGTCACGTTCGCCCGCCTCGAGGGCCGCAGTGCTGCCCGGTCCGCAGGTTCGCGGTGGCGTTGGTGATGACGCCGTCGAGCCGGTTCCGGGCGCTCACCAGCTCGCCGATCTGCCCGTCGATCCGGTCGCGCTCGGCCGAGAGCCGGTCGAGCAGCTCAGGCGTGGCTTCGCCGTCCACCACGCAGGGCAGCAGGTCCCGGATCGACTTGCTCGACAACCCGGCGGCGTAGAGCTGCTGGATGAGCTGGACGCGATCCGCCGCGCTGTCCGGGTAGTGCCGCTGGCCGCTGGGGCTGCGCTCCGCGATGAGCAGGTCTTGCTCCTCGTAGTACCGCAGCGCCCGAACGCTGACCTTCGCTCTGGCCGCGAGTTCCCCGATGCGCACCGCACCTCCAGGTGTGATCTCCGGCATTCGCCTTTGCCCCTGACGTCAACGTCAGGTCCTAGCGTATTCCGCGTCGGACCGGAGCCCGCGCGTTCGCGGAAATCTCGAGGAGGACTTGCCGTGCTCGAACCCGTCCCAGTCGTGTCGGTCCAGCCGGTGCTGCTGGAAGCGCCGGGCCGCGGCGAAGACCTGAAGGTGCGGATCTCCGCTCCGGTTCGCGGGAGCGGACTGCCGGTCGTCGTCTTCTCGCACGGCTTCGGCTCGTCGCACCACGGCTACGGCCCGCTGACCGACTTCTGGGCCGCGCACGGATTCGTGGTGATCCAGCCGACCCACCTCGATTCCAGAACGGTGGGGCTCGCCCAGGACGACCCCCGCACACCGCGGATCTGGCGCCACCGCGTCGAGGACGTGAAACTCGTCCTGGACCAGCTCGATCTGCTGGAAGCCGCCGTCCCCGGCCTCCGCGGCCGCCCGGACCGGAGCCGCATCGCGGCCGCCGGGCACTCCTTCGGCGGCCAGACGGCGGGAAACCTGCTGGGACTGCGCGTCCGGGACCCGGTGAGCGCAATGGCGGCGGACCTGTCCGACCCGCGGGTCAAGGCAGGTGTCCTGCTCGCCACGGCCGGCCGCGGTGGAGCCGACCTGACGCCGTTCGCGGCCGAGCACTTCCCGTTCATGAACCCGGACTTCGCGACCATGACGACTCCCGCCCTCGTCGTCGCCGGAGACGCCGACGACCTGCCGCTGTCGGTCCGGGGGCCGGACTGGCTCGCTGACCCGTACTTCCTCAGCCCAGGTCCGAAAAGCCTGCTCACCCTGTTCGGCGCGGAGCACTCGCTGGGTGGGATCGCCGGTTACGAGGCCAGGGAGACCACGGACGAGAACCCCGCCCGCGTCGCACTGCTCCAGCGCGTCACGTGGGCCTACCTCCGCCACTCCCTCGACATCGAAGACGAGTCTTGGAAAGCGGCGCAGGAGTCGCTGGCAGCCGCCATGGGGCGCATCGAATCCAAGTGACGGCTCCGGCAGGTCAGCGCGGGTTCCGCTCGGCCAGCTGGAGGGTGAGACCGTGCGGCTCCAGGTGCAGTCGCGGCCGTGGGCGCACAGCTGCGGGGCAGAGCCGGGCGATCCAGGCGAGGGACAGGTTCAGGTCCACGAAAGCGAGTTCGTAGCCGATGCACTTCGATTCCCCGGCCCCGAAGGGGAGCCAGCCTTCGGGGCCGGTGCGGGGCGCGCCCCTCCCACCTGCGCGGGTCGAAGTTCTCCGGGAGTGGGAAGAGGTCGGGACGGTGGTGCAGCACGTAGGGGGCTCAGCAGCACTTGCGCGCCTGCTGGGCCGCCGCGGGCGAGCGCACCACGTACGTCGGCGTCCGGCCGAACCGGAGTTCCACCACCTCGCCCAGGTGCGGCCAGCAGCCCCAGCGGATCGATGATCAGGGCTTTCAGATGGCCGAGCAGCGGCCGGCCACCTGGTGCCCTCAGGGCTTTTCGCCCTGCCCGGACGGTTTCGCTCCCTGTTCGATCGTCATGTCCCGAGAGCTGGCAGGCCCGCGCCCACCTGCGGAACGCCCAGTTCGCCGAACCGTTCGTACGGAGCACGGCCTGCACCCGGATGCCCGCGTCCATCCGTGCACGGTCCCTGCGCACCCGGCACCGGATCACCTCGCCCGGCATCTGGTGGTGACAGGAAGGTTCCCATGCTCGCACCGCGGGAACGGCGCGCTCGGTGACAGGAAGGTTCCCATGCTTTCACGCGGAGGACTGGAACCGGCCGAGATCGCGGTGCGGCAGCCATTGACTGTGACAGCATTGGTGTCACACTCTGAGTGGAGTACCTGCCGCAACGAGGAGGCACGCCGCACATGTCCGAGGCGTTCGTCTACGACGCGATCCGCACACCGCGCGGTCGCGGCAAGAAAACCGGGTCGCTGCACGGGGTCAAACCGATCAGCCTGGTCGTGGGCCTCATCCAGGAGCTGCAGCGCCGTCATCCCGAGTTGGATCCCGCGCTGATCGACGACGTCGTGCTCGGCGTCGTCTCGCCGGTCTCCGACCAGGGCGGCGACATCGCCAAGACCGCCGCGCTGGCCGCCGGGCTGCCGGAGACGGTCAGCGGCGTGCAGCTCAACCGCTTCTGCGCCTCGGGCCTGGAGGCCGTCAACATCGCCGCGCAGAAGGTGCGCTCCGGCTGGGAGGACGCCGTGCTCGCCGGCGGCGTCGAATCCATGTCCCGGGTGCCGATGGGCTCCGACGGCGGCGCCTGGGCGCTGGACCCCGAGACGAACTACGACACGGCGTTCGTGCCGCAGGGCATCGGTGCCGACCTCATCGCCACCATCGAGGGCTTCGACCGGACCACTGTGGACGCCTACGCCGCGGAGTCGCAGACCCGCGCCGCCAAGGCCTGGGCCGACGGCCGCTTCGCCCGCTCGGTGGTGCCGGTCAGCGACCGCAACGGCCAGGTCGTCCTGGACCGCGACGAGCACATCCGCGCGAACACCACCACCGACAGCCTCGGCGGGCTGAAGTCGTCCTTCGCCGACATCGGCGAGCTCGGCGGGTTCGACGCCGTGGCGCTGCAGAAGTACCACTGGGTCGAGCGCATCGACCACGTGCACACGGCGGGCAACTCCTCCGGCATCGTCGACGGCGCGGCCCTCGCCCTGATCGGCAGCGAAGCGCTCGGCGAGCGCACCGGTCTGCGCCCGCGCGCCCGCATCGTCGCCGCCGCGCTCAGCGGCGCGGACCCGACGATCATGCTGACCGGCCCCGGACCGGCCGTGCGCAAGGCCCTGGCCAGGGCCGGGCTGAGCATCGACCAGATCGACCTGGTGGAGATCAACGAGGCGTTCGCCGCCGTCCCGCTGAAGTTCATGAAGGAGTTCGGCGTCAGCCACGACAAGGTCAACGTCAACGGTGGCGCGATCGCGATGGGACACCCGCTGGGCGCCACCGGGGCGATGATCCTGGGCACCCTGATCGACGAGCTGGAGCGCCGCAACCAGCGCTACGGCCTGGCCACGCTGTGCATCGGCGGCGGCATGGGGATCGCGACGATCGTGGAACGCATCGGCTGAAGGACACATCACACATGAGCGAGCAGAACACCATCCGCTGGTCCTCCGACGCCGACGGCATCGTCGTGCTGACCCTGGACGACCCGCAGCAGCAGGCCAACACCATGAACGAGCGCTACCAGCGCAGCATGGACGAAACCCTGCAGCGCCTGGAGAACGAGCGCGAGAACATCTCCGGGGTCGTCATCACCTCCGCGAAGAGCACCTTCTTCGCCGGCGGTGACCTGCGCGAACTCGTCCAGGCGCGCACCGCCGACGCCGCGCGGGTCACCGAGACCACCACCGCCGTCAAGAAGCAGCTGCGCCGGCTGGAAACCCTCGGCGTCCCGGTCGTGGCGGCGCTCAACGGCACCGCGCTCGGCGGCGGCCTGGAGATCGCGCTGGCCTGCCACCACCGCATCGCGCTGAACGACCCCAAGTCCCGCTTCGGGTTCCCCGAGGTGACCCTCGGCCTGCTGCCCGGCGCGGGCGGCGTGGTCCGCTCGGTGCGGATGCTGGGCATCGCCGACGCGCTGCTCAACGTGCTGCTGCAGGGGCAGCGGCTGCGCCCGGAGAAGGCCGCGAAGATCGGCATCGTCGACGAGCTGGTCGACACTCCCGAGCAGCTGCTGACCCGCGCCAAGGAGTGGATCAAGGCCAACCCCGACTCGGCCCAGCCGTGGGACAAGCCCGGTCACAAGATCCCCGGCGGCACCCCGTCGAACCCGAAGTTCGCCGCCAACCTGCCCGCGTTCCCCGCGAACCTGCGCAAGCAGCTCAAGGGCGCCCCGCTGCCCGCGCCGAAGAACATCATGGCCGCCGCGGTGGAAGGCGCGCAGGTCGACTTCGACACCGCGCTGACCATCGAGGGCCGCTACTTCGTGGAACTCGTGTGCGGGCAGACCGCCAAGAACATGAGCAAGGCGTTCTTCTTCGACCTGCAGCACATCAACTCCGGCGGCAGCCGCCCGTCCGGGGAACCCACCTGGCAGGCGAAGAAGGTCGCCGTGCTCGGCGGCGGCATGATGGGCGCCGGCATCGCCTACGTCTGCGCCAAGGCGGGCATGCAGGTGGTGCTCAAGGACATCTCCCTCGAAGCCGCTGAGAAGGGCAAGGACTACTCGGTCAAGCTGGAGGAGAAGGCCATCTCCCGGGGCCGCTCCACCCGCGAGAAGTCCGATGCGCTGCTGGCCCGCATCACGCCCACCGACCAGCTGGAACCGCTGACCGGCTGCGACCTGGTGATCGAAGCCGTCTTCGAGGACACCAAGCTCAAGCACCAGGTCTACGGCGAGATCCAGGACGTCGTCGACGGTGACGCGCTGATCGCCTCCAACACCTCGACGCTGCCGATCACCGGCCTCGCCGAAGGCGTGCGGCGCCGCGAGGACTTCATCGGCCTGCACTTCTTCTCCCCGGTGGACAAGATGCCGCTGGTGGAGATCATCTGCGGCGAGCACACCAGCGACAAGGCACTGGCCCGCGCCTTCGACGTGGTGCAGCAGATCAAGAAGACGCCGATCGTGGTCAACGACAGCCGCGGCTTCTTCACCAGCCGGGTCATCGGCACCTTCCTCAACGAGGGCGTGTCGATGCTCGCCGAGGGCATCCACCCGGCGTCGATCGAGCAGGCCTCGGCGCAGGCCGGATTCCCGGCACCGGTCCTGCAGCTGTTCGACGAGCTCACCTTCACCCTGCCGCGCAAGATCCGCGACGAGAGCCGCCGCGCGGTCGAGGCGGCAGGAGGCACCTGGACGCCGCACCCGGCCGAGCAGGTGCTGGACCGGATGATCGACGAGTTCGACCGCAAGGGCCGCTCCAGCGGCGCCGGTTTCTACGACTACGCCGACGGCAAGCGCACCGGCCTGTGGCCGGGCCTGGCCGAGCACTTCGGCACCGACCGCGACCCGTCCGAAGTGGACATCGCGGACCTCCGGGAGCGGATGCTGTTCGTGGAGGCGCTGGAAACCGTCAAGTGCTTCGACGAAGGCGTGCTGCGATCGGTGCCGGACGCCAACATCGGCTCGATCTTCGGCATCGGCTTCCCGGCCTGGACCGGCGGTGTCGTGCAGTACATGAACGGCTACCCCGGCGGCCTGGCCGGATTCGTGGCCCGCGCCCGGGAACTGGCCGACCGCTACGGGCCCCGCTTCGACCCGCCCGCCTCCCTGGTGCGCCGGGCCGAAGCCGGTGAACCCTTCGACATCGGCGAACCGGACGAGGGGATCGTCTCCGCCACCGCGGCGTGACCCGCGCCGGGTGGGCGCACCGGCGCCCACCCGGCTACCCCTTGGTCGCGGCCGCGGTGATCGCACCAGCAACCCCGATGGCCACCGCGCTGAGCACGGCAGTGATCGACCAACCGAACCATTCGGCCGCTGCTGCGCCGAAGGCGGTGCCGAGACTTCCACCCACGAAGTACACGAGCATGTACGCGCTGTTGAACCGCGCCGGGGCCGCGGGGTCGATCGCGAGGACGATGCTCTGGTTGGCGACCTGAGCAGCGAACAGCCCGGCGTCGAAGAGCGCCAGGCAGACGAGCGTCACCGCGGTGTCCGCGAGCGCGAACCCGCCGACCGCCACGGCAGTCCCGGCCAGCGCCAAGCCCGCCAGCACGACGCGCCGGGCACCCACCCGGTCGGTCCAGGAACCCGCGGCCTGCGTCGCCGGAATACCCGCCAGACCAGCCAGGGCATACCAGCCGATCCGCTCCGCCGAATAGGAGAAGGGTGGCGCGGCAAGGGCTACCGCGAGCCCGGCCCACACCGCGCAGAACGCGAAGAACCACAGAGCGCCGCGGATGGCCGCGACCCGGAGCACGGCGTGCCGGCGCGGCCAGGTAGCCGAACTCGGTTCCACCCCGCGTGGCCGGGAACACCACCAGACAACACGCTGCGGCGAGCGCGCAGGCACCGGCGAACACGAGAAGCATTCCGCGCCAGCCGATCTCGTCGGTGAGCCACCCGCCGACGATCCGGCCCGCGAGAATTCCCGCCGAGATCCCAGCCGTCACCACGCCCAGAACCGTCGCGCGTCGATGCGGGGGAGCGAGCCGGCCCGCGACGGAGCTGAGGCCCGCGCCCACAGCCGAACAAGCTCCGACCACGCCGATCACCGACCCCAGCACCCACACGTTCCCCGCCGCAGCGCTCAACCCCGACGCGGCTGCCAGAACTCCGAACTGCGCTGCGAGAACGCGCCCAGGCGAATAGCGGTCGACCAGCGGCACGAGGAAGCTGAGCCCGACCAGGTACCCGACCGGCCCGCAGGCGAGCGCGAGCCCGACAGCGGCGACCTGGGAACCCAGCGAGACCGCCACCTCCGCGATCGCGGGCTGCAGCGGGTAGATGGTCGACGTCCCGAGAGCAGCCGCGAGCGACATGAACAGCACGACAGGACTGCGGAGCGGAGCCGGGACGGGTGCCTTGGCGAGAGGATCAGCGTTCACAGCGATCGACCGTATGAAGCGCCCCTGCTGGGAGCTGGCGGAATTTCGACGTCACCATCGCCCCGCGCGGCGGAACCGACGGTCAGCAACACGGCCCAGGCGAGACTCCTCCGCCAGGACGTCGTGGACGATCCCGCTTGGGCCGAACACCCTTGCCCCTCGCGCTCGTGGGCGTCAGGTGACAGGAAGGTTCCCATGCTCGCAGCCGGTTGGCGGTGACAGGAAGGTTCCTTTCCTCTGCCGAGACCAAGTGCTGTGGGACGAAGCGACAGTGCGGTCGGCGAACCCGGACGAGGGGACCGTCTCCGCAACCGCGGGCGTGACCCGCGCCGGGTGGGCGCACCGGCGCCCACCCGGCACCGCCCGTCAGAGCGTCGTCGATCGCCTCGGGCACCAGGTGACGGGCAGTTCGCGCACCCGGTAGAACACGGCGTTCTCCTCGAACCCCAGCTCCGCCGGTGGAACAGCCAACCGCAGCCCGGGAACGCGGCGCAGCGCGTCGAAGACGACCTGCAGCTCCAGCCGGGCCAGCGACTGGCCCAGGCACTGGTGAGCTCCGAACCCGAAAGCGACGTGGTGCCGCGCTTTCCGCCCGACGTCGAGAACGTCCGGCTCCGGAAAGGCCGAGGGATCCCGGTTCGCGGTGCTCTTCACCGCGATGACGCCCTCGCCCGCCCGGATGAGCTGCCCGCCGATCTCGATGTCGGCGCGCGCGACCCGGCGGGCCTCGGTGTGCGTGATCGAGAGGTAGCGGAGGAGCTCCTCGACCGCACCGGCGACCAGCGCCGGATCGCTGTTGCGGCGCACCAGCTCCCACTGCTCCGGGTTCGCCATCAGCGCGGCGAGCCCCAGCGCGATCGCGGACGCGGTGGTGTCGTGGCCTGCCACCAGCAACAGCTGCCCCGCCACGGCGATCTCCCGCAGCGACATCGCACCGGAGGCGTACTGCTCGACGGCCAGCCTGCTGAGCAGGTCGTCCGCCGGCTCGGCGGCCTTGGCCACGACCAAGGACTCCAGGTACGCGTTCAGCTCCTCGCTGGCGGCCACCGCGAGAGCCGGATCGGCCTGGTCCATGACCAGGGTCTGCGCGACTTCCTGGAAGAAGGCGCGATCGGCATAAGGCACGCCCAGCAATTCGCAGATCACCAGCGACGGAACCGGTAGTGCGAACGCTGCCACCAGATCGGCCGGATTCGGGCCATCGAGCATGCCGCTGAGCTGGTCGTCGACGATCCGCTCGATCCGCGGCAGCAGCCCGGCGATCTTCCGCACCGTGAACTCGGGCGCGAACAACCGCCGCTGCGCGAGGTGCTCCGGCGCGTCCATCTGCATCAACGTCCGCATCCGGGAATCGCGCGCCCGGCTCACCGCGTTCGTGTGCGGGAAACCGGGCTGTCCGGGATCGACGCTGACGCGAGGATCAGCGAGCAACGCCCGCACGTCCGAATAGCGGGTGACTACCCACGGCTCGCTGCCGTCCCACAGCTTCACCCGCGAAACCGGGGCTTCCCGGAATCGGCGGCTCAGCTCCGGCGGAGGGGCGAAAGGGCACCCCGCGGCTCGGGACATCGGGAACTCGGACATGAAGTCTCCTTTGGACTCAACTGCGGACGGTGGCACGCGAGCGGGAGGCGGTCAGCGGAGCGGCGATGAGCGCGGCAGCGGCGAGGATGCCGAAACCGACGGTCAGCGCGGTGGTGTAGCCGTGCACGCTCGCGACGTGGCTGCCTGCGTCCGGATGGGAGGCAGCGGCGCTGGTCGCGATGCTGTTGAGCAGGGCGGTGCCGAGCGCTGCCCCGATCTGCTGCGCCGCGTTGTAAGCGGCCGAGGCCGCACCCACCTCGTGACCGGCGATGCCCGCGGTCGCCAGGCTGGCGGTGGGCGGCAGGACGCAGCCGAGCCCAAGCCCGGTCAGCGCCAGAGCGGGGACCAGGTGCAGCGCGACGTTCGTGCTCTCCGGAGTCAACAACGTCAGCACGAACATCCCGGCGGCCGCGAGGATGAGCCCGGGCACGATGAGCGCGGCGGGAGCCCGCCGCTTCCCGGCGATCAGCGTCGAACCGACCACTGCGGCGACGGCGTTGATGATCAGCAGCAGCCCTGTCCGGACCGGCGACCAGCCCAGGACGGTCTGCGCGTAGTAACTCGTGAACAGGTAGAAGCCGAACATCGCGACGAACATCAGCAGGATCGAGATGAACGCCCCGCCACGAGCGCGATCGCGAACCACGTGGATGGGCAACAGCGGACGCGGAACCCGGAGCTCCACGACCACGAACCCGACGAGCAGCAGCGCACCGCAAGCCAGCAGCGCGAGCACCACCGCCGAACCCCACCCGCGTGACTCGGCTTCGCTGAACGCGAAGACGACCGAAGCGAAACCCGCGGTGGACAGCACCGCACCGGCGACATCGAGCCGCCCGCTGCTCGGCGGATCGCCCTTCGGCACGAACACCGCACCGGCCAGCGCGAGCGCGACCACCGGAACGTTGATGTAGAAGCACCACCGCCAGCCGGCGTGCTCGGTCAGCAACCCACCGGCGATGAGGCCGACCGCTGACCCCGCCGCCCCGACCCCGGCGAAAACCCCGAACGCGCGCCCCCGCTCCCGCGATCCGGTGAACGTGCTCGCCAGCAACGACAAACCAGCCGGAGCGAGCAGAGCGGCGAACGCCCCCTGCAGAGCCCGCGCTCCGAACAGCATCCCGGGGTTGAAAGCGAGACCACCGAGCGCGGACGCGACGCCGAACCCGACCAGCCCGACGACGAAACCGCGCCGGTGCCCCAAGACACCGCTCACCCGCCCACCGATCAACAACAACCCGCCGAACGCCAGCGCATAAGCGGTGACCGCCCACTGCCGATTGGCATCGGAAATCCCGAGCGCGCCCTGCGCGGAAGGCAGCGCGATGTTCACGATCGTCCCGTCCAGCACCACCAGCAGCTGAGCCGCGCTCACCACCGGAAGCGTCCACCACCGACGCGCGGAACAACGAGAAGTCCCGCCATTTCCCGAATTCATGAATTCGAGCCTGTCATTGAACTGACCCCGGAAACCTGGGCGCGCACGAGCAGCCCGTTCCAGCCGTCACAAGGCGGAAACTCGCAACCCGCACTTCAACCCCGAGGCGAGTTGTGCTCGACGAGTGACAGGAAGGTTCCCATGCTCGCGCGTCCGCCGCGCGGCTCTGGGCGCGGATGACAGGAAGGTTCCCATGCTCGCACCGGTCCGAGCTGACAGGAAGGTTCCCTTCCTCGCGGCGGAGCCGGGGCTGCCGGTGGGAATTCCGGCAGCGGGAGCGGCACCGGAAATCGTCCGGCGGAAAGCGGCGGACCGATTCGGGAAAGAACCCGGAAACCGCGGAATTGGTCCGCGTGAGATGGAGGCGAAAAGAAAGTGGCCCCGGATCTCAGGGATCCGGGGCCACTCGGTGGAGCGGGTCGGGCTCAGAGGGCGTCGGCGACCTTCGCGACCGTCGGGTACAGCACGCCGGTGATCTGGTGCACCGGCTTCGCCGGGACGCGGCTGGTGAGCTGGTTCGACAGCTCGCTGGCGCCACCGCCGAGGCCCTTGTTGAGCTCGGCCAACGGCGGGATCTTGCCCACCGCGGGCAGGAGCTCGTCGGGCTTGGGCAACGGCATCGGCTGGCCGGGGGAGTTGAGCGGGTTGCGCGCCAGCGTCGGCGCGACCACGCCCACCGGGCTGGCCACCGGCTCCGCCTCGAAGCCTTGCACGGCGGTCGCGTCGACAGCGGTGTCCACCGCGGAAACACCCTGGTGACCGGGCTTTCGGGGGCCGACTTCGGCGTCGAGCAGGGTGGCGTTCGGGGTCCGCTGGTGGAGCACGCCCAGGTGCTCGGGGGTCGCGGAAACGCCGATGGTCGGCCGGGTCTTGGTCATCCCGGTCAACCGGTTGCCCTCGGCGAAGACGTGGCTCAGCACCTGGTTCGGCTTGCCAGGTGCCAGCAGCGGACGGCCGTCCCGCAGCTCACCGGCCACCCCGTGCCCGGTGGTGATGATGTCCACGCCGACCTGCTTGACCAGGTTCGGCGAGCTCGCGTGCAGCTGCGCGTCCGCGCACGGGGCCTTGACGGGGTTGAACCCGGCACCCTTCTGCATCTGGCAGGCGTTGACCGGGGCGGTGAACCCGACCTGGTCCGGAATCGACGACAGGTCCGGCTTCGGCAGATCGGTGGTCTCCGCGGCGGAGGCGGCACCGGTACCGACTGCGGCGAACCCCGCGGCCACAACGGCTGCCTGTACTGTGCGCGTGGTCCAGGGGCGCAAGATCTGTTCTCCTAGGGTCGGATGCGTTGGTACAGCTGACTCGGTATCGGGAGACCCTGAGAAGATCTTGACCCCAGCGCGCCGGGGACAACCTGAACGAGTGAATTCAGGTGTTCAGCGGAGGTTCTGGGTGAGGCTCGGCGCGAACAGCGTCATCAGGTGCTCGGTCGCCTTCTCCGGGGTGACCTCGGGGCGCTGCTCCCGCCACAGCGCAAGCCGTTCGCAGGCGCCGATGATCGCCTCGGCGAAGGCCTCCAGCTGCTCGTGGTCGAGGTCGGGGCGGGCGGCTTTCAGCAGTCCGGAGGTGAAGTCCCGCTGCTGCAGCCGGATCGCTTCGAGCTCGGAGCTCACCGAAGCGCTGGGCACGGCGGCCTCGTTGCGCAGCAACGCCCAGGCCTGCGCGTGCTCGTCGCCGAACTTGAAGAACGCCAGCAGGCAGTTGTACATGAGCTGTTCCGGGCTCTCGGCGCCGGCGGCCGCGACGGTGCTGGCCTCGATGAGCTCCCGCTTGCACCGCTTCAGGCAGGCCAGCAGCAAGCCTTCCTTGGAGCCGAAGTACTCGTAGAGCATCGGCTTGGACAGACCGACCCGCGCCGCGATGTCGTCCATGGAGGTCGCCTGGTAGCCGTCGGCGGCGAACACCTCCTCGGCCACGGCCAGGATCTGCTGCTCCCGCTCAGCTCGCGACATCCGCTTGCGCCGGCCGGTTGATGCCTGCTGGGTCTGCACGAAATCAACCCTACCGCAAGTAACTTACTCGTAGTAACCTACTGCTGAGTAGATCAGTCGTGCCGGTGTCCGAGGAGGCCCTGATGGCGCAACGGCAGTCGAAGGACCAGCGCAGTTACCGAACGTCGGTGGTCATCGTGGGGACCGGGTTCTCCGGCCTGGGCATGGCCATCAAGCTCAAGCAGGCCGGGATCGAGGACTTCATCGTCCTGGAGAAGGCCGAGGACCTCGGTGGCACTTGGCGCGACAACACCTATCCGGGCTGCGCCTGCGATGTGCCGTCCCTGATGTACTCCTTCTCGTTCGAGCAGAACCCGAACTGGTCCCGGATATTCGCCAAGCAGGGCGAGATCTCGGACTACCTGCAGCACTGCGCGGACAAGTACCGGGTTCGCGACCACATCCACTACGGCGTGGAGTTCTCCGGTGCCGAGTACGACGAGGCCGCCCAGACCTGGCGCGTGAGCACCGCGGACGGCACCGAGTACGTGGGCAAGGCGCTGGTCTCCGGCGTCGGCGCCCTGCACATCCCGAGCTACCCGGAGCTGCCGGGCGTGCAGGACTTCGAGGGTGAGGTGTTCCACTCCGCCGAGTGGAACCACGACTTCGACCTGGAGGGCAAGCGCGTCGCGGTGGTCGGCACCGGCGCCAGCGCGATCCAGTTCGTGCCCCAGATCGCCAAGAAGGTCGCCAAGCTGCACCTGTTCCAGCGCACGCCCCCGTGGATCCAGCCCAAGCCCGACCGGCCGGTCCCCGAGGCGTTGCAGCGCCTGTTCCGCCGGGTGCCGCTGGTCCAGAGGGCGGCCCGGGCCGCCCTCTACTGGACGCTCGAGGCGCGCTACTTCGCGGTGTTCAACAAGCACCTCGGCAAGCTCTCCGAACACCTGTCGAAGCGCTACATCCGCAAGGCCGTCAAGGATCCCGAGGTGCGCGCCGCGGTCACCCCGGACTACTCCATGGGCTGCAAGCGGATCCTGCTCTCCAGCGACTACTACCCGGCGCTCAACCGCTCCAATGTGGACCTGGTGACCAGCGGTGTCGCCGAGGTGCGGAAGAACTCCGTGGTCACCGGTGACGGCCAGGAGCACCCGGTGGACGCGATCATCTACGGCACCGGCTTCCACGTCACCGACGCCTTCGACCACCTGACCATCGTCGGCCGCGACGGGCGCAAGCTCCAGGACGCGTGGCGCAACGGGATGGAGGCGTACCTGGGCGTCGCGGTCTCCGGCTTCCCGAATCTGTTCTTCCTGCTGGGGCCCAACACCGGGCTCGGCCACAACTCCGTGGTGTTCATGATCGAGTCGCAGCTGAACTACGTGCTCGGCGCCCTGCGCGGGATCTGCCGCGGCAAGGTGGCCCAGCTCGACGTCCGCCAGTCGGTGCAGGACGACTTCAACAGCGAGATCCAGTCCGAGCTCGGCGACGCGGTGTGGTCGGCAGGCGGCTGCCGCAGCTGGTACCTCGACGAGAACGGCGTCAACCGAACCATCTGGCCGGGCTTCACGTGGAAGTACTGGCTGCGCACTCGAAAGGTGGATCCTGCGGACTTCGAGATCACCACGGCGCGGGGTCGTTGAAGCTTCGCACGGACGTTCGATATAGTGGTGCGGTCACTGCCGAGCAGCCCCTCCGGGGCTCACCCTTGAGCAAGGTGTGGCCATGTCACCGCTGTCGTCCGACGAACTGCGCGAGATCCGCGACGAGCTGAACGCCGGAACCACGCCGACGGTGTGGTTCACCGGCTCCGCCATTGGTGTCCCGGAAGGACGCTCGGGCAAGGTGATCTCGCTCGGCGAACCGGCCGAGGGCGACTTCATCCAGGTCCGCCCGGCCGGTTCGAAGGACGTCCTGTCCTTCTCCGCGGCGGAGGTCACGAAGGTGAAGCCGCCGCGCAAGCGCGCCGCCGCGCCCGAGCCGGCGAAACCGGCCCCCAGCGCGGCGAAGCCCAAGACGGTGGGAGCGACCCTGCCCAGGGTGACGACCGCGGCGCAGGCGAAGCCCGCCCCGAGCGCGGCGAAGCCGGCCGCGGACGCGGCGAAGCCGAGTGCCGAGGAGAAGTCGGCGACCCGGCGCAAGCCGCGCCCGCCGAAGCCGGTCGGCGGAGCGACGGTGATCCTGACGGCCGACGATGACGGTCAGTGGAGCGTCGAGGTCAGCACGTCCAAGAAGCGGGTGCTGAAGCCGACCCCGGTGCAGGCCGGAGCGGTGGCGCAAGCGGCCAAGGAACTGCACGAGGACGTCGCGGCGGCGGTCGAGCCGCTGATCGAAGCTGCCCGGGAGCAGCAGCGGGCCCGGGTCGAACAGCTCCGCGCGGAACTGGCGGCGGCCGAAGCGGCCCTGGACGACCTCCGCTCCTGACCAGCCCGGCTCGCCGACGCGAGCATGGGAACCTTCCTGTCGCCGCTCCCGCATGCCCACGTGTCTGATGCGAGGAAGGGAACCTTCCTGTCATTGGCACGCCCGGTGACGTGAGGATGGGAACCTTCCTGCCATCCACGGCTAGGGTGCCCGCGTCTGGTGCGAGCATGGGAACCTTCCTGTCATCCGCGTGCCCGCCGGAGGCCGCGACCGGCGGAGCGGAGTCGCACCGCGCGAAGCAGTGCGAACTCCGCTCGCATCAGGACGGCATCACTCGATCTCGGTGATCGCGCTCTTGGTCTGCTGGCCGCGGTCGGTGGGCGGGATCCGGTCGTAGTCGGCCGGGTCGAGGTTGTCGACCTGCCCGCTCGCGATCGACGAGAGGATCCCGTCGAGACCGATGTAGACCGTGCGGGTCAGCATCCCCCGGTGCTGCTCACCGAGGTTCTGGGTCTGGCCGCGCACCTCGAACAGCACCGCGCCGCTGCCGTTGAGCTGGAACGAACCGAGGCCCGTGCCGGGCAGGTTGGTGTCCTGCGGGTACAGCGTGATGTTGCCGAAGTCGGGGTTCTGGTTGGCCGCCGCCTGCAGCGCGTTGTAAGCGGCCACGTTGAGCTGCTTGGAGTACTCGGGCCGGAAGGTGTCGGCGAACTCGGCGTACGCCGCGCCCTCGGGAGTGGCCGGATCGGCGACGAACTTGCCGGAAAGGCTCATCGTCACGAAGCGATCAGTGCCCGGGACCGTGTAGCAGGCTCCCTGGTGGTGCAGGTCGATGTAGGTGTCGACCGTCCCGAACTCGTCCCGCAGCGACCGGTACACGTCGCGCACTGCCTGCGTTTCAGGGCTGATGAACCAACCCGGCTGGTCGCTGGCGCCGGGGAAGTCCTGCGGCTGCGGCTGGTAGTCGAGGTTCGGGTTGTAGTCGCGGTTGATGTCGAAGCCCGGGCGCTGCGAGTAGTCGTCCCCCTGCCGCGGCTCGGTGTAGTAGTTCCACGGGGCCTGCGCGGTCGCCAGCTGCGGGAAGCGCGCCTGTGCTTCCTCCCACGTCATGTCGTTGCCGCGCCGGTCCAGCGCTCCGGCATCGGGGTTGATCTTCGGCATGGCCACGACGGTCAGCTGCTCGCGGATCTTCCTGGCGTGCGCGGAGTTCGAAGTGCCCAGGTAGTCGACCAGGTCCAGAGCCGCGTCCGGGCCGGTCTTCTCGTTGCCGTGGATCTCGGCGGTGATCAGCACCACCTTCGGTCCGGTGCCGACCCGGGCCAGCAGCATGTCGCGGCCCTGGTTGGATTCGCCGACCTTCTCCACAGCGACCCGGCCCGCACTGACGCGCTCGATCCGGTCGAGCTCGACCAGGAGCTCGTCGTAGCTGGTGAACTCCGAGATCGGGTTCTCCCGCGGCTCCTCGCTGCACGGCGGTGGCGCTGCCGAGCTCAGCGGTGCGGTGGCCGTGGCGGGGACGAACGCCGCTCCCGCGACCACGGCGGCCAGTGCCAGTACTCGCATCCGGTGCATCCAGAACTCCTTGCCGTTGCTGGGACGGCCTCAGCCAAACCGATCGCGATCAAAGCCACAATCGGCCAGCAGTGGACATCTCGGGCAGTGGGCGGGGATGGACAGATGGCCTGGTTCAGGCCTATCAAGTAGCGGTGCGAGCCTCGGTCGAACCACGTGAGCGGAACAGAACACCCCTGCAGCACGCCTCGTTCCGGTTGCTGCTGGTGGCAACGGTCGGTGGCTTCGCCGGGTACATCCTGCTGATGCCGGTGCTGCCGCTGTGGGCGGTGGTGGGTGGGGCCGGTGAGATCGCGGCCGGCGCGACGAACGCCGTCTTCATGCTGGTGACGGTGATCACACAGCTCTGCATGCCGTGGTTGCTCAAGCGCATCGACCACCGCATCGCCTTCGGCCTGGGCACGCTTCTGATCGGTCTGCCCACACCGCTTTACGCGCTGTCCAGCGACCTCTGGTTGCTGCTCGGGGTGTCCAGCGTGCGGGGCATCGGATTCGGGCTGCTCACCGTGACCGGTGCCGCTCTCGTGGCGGAACTCGTACCGGTCGAGCAGCGCGGCCGGGCGGCCGCTCTCTACGGGTTGTCGATCGGTCTGCCGAACGTGGTCTTCCTGCCGGTAGGGGTGTGGCTGACCCAGCAGATCGGATTCGCCCCGCTGTTCTGGATCGCGGGTGTGCTCCCGGTGGCCGCCACGAGCGTGCTGTTCGGCATGTCCCGCGTGCGGGCCCGTGAATCCGCGGGCAAGTCGAGCGCCACGACCTTCCCGCTCGTGCTGCTGCCGTCGTGGACGGTCATGACCGCGGTGGCGGTCGGCGCCGGGGGCATCATCGCCTTCCTGCCGCTGGCCATCGGCGAGTCGGTCGCCCCGGCGGCGCTGATGACCTTCGGCGCCGCCACGATGCTCGGCCGCTGGGGCGCGGGCCAGCTCGGCGACCGGCTCGGCCAGCACCGCATCCTGGTCCCGGCGGTGCTGCTGGCGGGGCTGGGCGCCGGACTGCTCGCGGTGGCCGCGTGGGGCACGGACCCGATGGCCCTGCTTGGCGCGGCCGCGTTCGGCTGCGGCTTCGGCGCGGTGCAGAACACGACCCTGGTGATGATGTTCGAACGAACCTCGTCCGGCGTGGCCAGCACGGCCTGGAACATCGCCTACGACGCGGGCCAGGGGGTCGGCTCGCTCGGCTTCGGCATCCTGATCGCCATGTCCGGCTACCCCCTCACATTCGTGATCATGGCAGTGCTCATCGGTGCCTGTGCGCCGCTGGCCTTCGGCCGCCGGCGTGGTTGAGAGGATGGGAACCTTCCTGTCACCGATGGCCGCACCGCCGTCTCCAGGCTGCGAGCATGGGAACTTTCCTGTCACAGCCGCACCCCGCGAGCGCGGGTTGCGAGCATGGGAACCTTCCTGTCATCCGCCCCTGGCGAAGGACCTGAACAGCCAGGAATGTGATTGCGAACACATCGCCCGTGATCTGTTGATGGAGGGGTGCAGGGGAGCGGCTTGCTGCCGTGAGCGGTGCGTGACGAAGCCGGAGGTTCCGTCTAGGCGCGAGCGCCTAGAATGCGAAGTGTGTTCCGCAGCCTCTTGACCCCGCGCTGGCTGCTTCTGCATGTGCTGTTCATCGCAGCCACGGTCACCACCGGCTTTCTGGCCGTGTGGCAGTGGGACCGCGCGCACGAGGCCGGCGGGAGTTTCCAGAACCTCGGCTATGCGCTGCAGTGGCCGCTGTTCGGCGCGTTCACGATCTTCCTGTGGATCCGCGTGGCGCGCATGGATCTGAGCCGGGAGCGGGAGGAATCTGCCCAGGAGGCCGAGGTGGACGCTTCCGCTGGGCAGGCGGTGGCGCAGCCGGAGGTGCGCCGGAAGCGGCCGCTGGTGCCGCCGCCGGCGCCGCGCGTCGATGCTGATGACGATCCGGAGCTCGCCGAGTACAACAAGTACCTGGCCGAGCTCAACGAGGCGGACCGGCGCGCTAGTTGAACGTGATGCCGCCGTTTATCTCACGGGCCTGAACCAGGTTCTTGACCTGCCCGTGGTTGAGGTTGACCACGCCGCCTTCGGTGGCCGAGATCGCGTTGTGCACGTCAGCGCCCTCGGCGCGCAGCTGCTCGGCGAACTCGGCGTCCTCCGCGCACACCTGGTCGAGCCGCTCGGCGAGCGCGGTGATCCGCGGCTGGTCCCCGCTCTGCTCTGCGGCTTCGAGTGCGGCCTTCGTCTCAGGATCGCGCTCCGACCTTCGCCGGATGAGTTCTTGCACCTTCGTCAGCGCGGCCTTCCCGGCCGCACCCAGCGCCGTCGCCGCTTGCCCGGCGAGTGCGGTGGCCAGCGAATCCAGGAATGGATCGGTCATTTCTCCTCCACGCGATCGACTTGGCTGGTCACCAAGTGTAGTGATCTCGACCGCCGGGGTGGGCGTGTTCGAGCTCGCTGGACCGTTCGGTGCATCGTCGGTTGGAACCACCGATGTGATATCAACGAATTGGCTGGCAGTGCAGAGGCGCAGGTGTCGACCGGGGCTGCTGATGCGGTCGTCGACGGGATGCTCTCCGGCTGGCCGGTGAATCGTGAGGCGGATTCCAGGTGGGCGCTTCGACCGGCGGTCGGTGGTCGAGCCGGGTGGACACTTGATGATTGGGGCAGGCGTGCGCAGCGGCGTGCTGTTGAAGATGTTCGGGTTGTGCGTCCTGGCCGGCGTACTGGTGGCGGCGTTACTGCTGCCGATGGCGACCGGCGCCGGGGCGATGGTCAACCAGACGACCGACGCCATGTCCAAAATGTCGAGTTCCCTTGCGCGGCAGGACATGCCGCAGGTGTCGACGGTCACCGACAAGGACGGCGAACCGATCGCCTACTTCTTCGACGACTACCGCGTCGAAACCGGCTCCGACGAGATCTCCGAATACATGAAAGCGGCGATCACCGCGGTCGAGGACAAGCGCTTCTGGGACCACGGCGGCGTCGACTGGCACGGCACGATGCGCGCGCTGGCGACCAACCTCAGCAGCGGTGAAGCGTCGCAGGGCGCATCGACCATCACGCAGCAGTACGTGAAGAACTACCTCGTGCACGTGGTCGCCGGCTCCGACAACCCGATCGAGGCCGAGAAGGCCAAGGAGACGACGATCGCGCGAAAGCTCCGCGAAGCCAAGATCGCCGTCGAGCTCGAGCGCACCATGACCAAGGAGGAGATCCTCACCGGATACCTCAACGTGGTGCCCTTCGGCAACCAGACCTTCGGCGTCGGCGCGGCCTCGCAGACCTACTTCGGCACCACACCGGACAAGCTGACCATCGCCCAGTCCGCGCTGCTCGCCGCGATCGTCAACGCGCCGGGATCGCTGAACCCCAACAGCAACCCCGAAGACGCGAAGCGGCGGCGCGACCTCGTCATCGACCTGATGACGGACCCCACCAACAACAAGTTCATCACCAAGGAAGACGCCGAGCGCGCCAAGCAGGAGCCGCTCAACACGCTGTCGCCGCTGGGGCGCCCGCCGAACGGCTGCGTCGGCGTCGGCGACGGCACCACCGACGGCTTCTTCTGCACCTACGTCGTGGACTACCTCGACAACCTCGGCATCGACCGGAAGATGCTGAAGACCGGCGGCTACACCATCCGCACCACGCTCGACCGCAAGTCCACCGACGCGGCCAAGGCCGCTGCGGAAGCCCAGGTGCCCACCCAGACCGAAGGCATCGCCAACGCCATGGCGGTCGTCGAACCGGGTCAGGAGAAGCACAAGGTGCGGGCGCTGGTCGCCAACCGTGACTTCGGCAACGACGCGAGCAAGGGGCAGACCGCTTACGACATCGTGAGCCGAGTGCAGCCGTTCGGCGCGGGCTCGGTCTACAAGGTGTTCACCGCTGCCGCGGCGATCGAGCAGGGCATGAGCATCCACGACGTGATCGACGTGCCCGCCTCCTACACCTCCCGCGTCTACCGCAACGGCAACGCGCCGTACACGGTCAGCAATGCCGACGGTGTGGCACCTGGGCCGCGGACGCTGCAGATGGCGCTCGCGACCTCGCCCAACACGGCGTTCGTGGCGCTCTCCGAACGTGCTGGCCTCGACAACGTCGTCGACATGGCAGCCCGCCTCGGGCTGCGTCGCGGGATGAACGGCGTGAACACCAGCGGCCAGAGCCTGAAGGCGGACGGATCCAACGGGCCGTCCCAGGCGGAAGCGATCAAGAACGGCAACCGCGGAGCGTTCACCCTCGGCTACACCCCGACCAGCGTCCTGGAGCTGTCCAACGTCGGAGCGACGATCATGAGCGGCGGCATGTACTGCCCGCCGACCCCGATCGAAGAGATCAAGGACCGGCTGGGCAACCCGGTTCCGCTCAACGAGGCGAAGTGCGAGCGAGCAGTGTCCCCCGAGGTCGCGGCGGCGCTGGCGCAGGGCATGAGCAAGGACGACACCGACGGCACCTCCCGCGCCGCCGCGCAGGAAGCCGGCTGGTCGCGGCCGATGATCGGCAAGACGGGAACCACGCAGGCGCACCAGTCGGCGGCGTTCCTCGCAGCCACGCCGCAGTTCTCGGGTGCGGTCCTGACCTACTCCGACGGTCGCATCCCGCAGGGCATCTGCGACGGCGGCGGTAGCGAGCCGCCGCGCCTCTGCGGCAAGAACGGCGGCAACATCTACGGCGGCAAGGTGCCGGCTCGAACGTGGTTCGCGGCGATGAACCGGATCCACGAAGGCCTACCGGTGGCCCCGCTGCCCTGAGGCCGAGGTAGCGCCTGCTGAAGCATGGGAACCTTCCTGTCACTCGTTGACGGGGAGGTTCCCTTCTTCGTGCCTGGACGACCAGGCCCGGTCTGAGAGCATGGGAACCTTCCTGTCAGGCGGCTGGCAGGAAAGTTCCCACGCTCTCAGCACTCAGCTTGGCCTCAGAAACGGTTGGCAGAATGCTTCCGTGAGCACCGAGCAAGATCGAGTCGATGTTCGCGGCGTTGTCAGCTTTGTCGTGATCGCATACCTGCCGGCGTGGCTGTTGACCTTGCCGCTGTGGCTTACCGGCGAAGGATTGTCGTGGTCCTGGGCACCGGTGGTGCTCCTCGTCATGATGTTCATGCCCGCAGTGGCCGCACTGGTGGTCAGCAAGTGGATAAGCCCGCGCCCCCACCCGCTGCGCAGCATCGGACTGACCAACCCCGGTGGCATCAAGAAGTGGTGGCCGCACGTCCTGATCGCTTGGCTGGGACCCCCGCTGGCCATGGTGCTCGCGCTCCTCGTCGGCTACCTGCTCGGGATCTACAAGGCCGACTGGACGGGCTTCTCCGGGCTGTCCGAGCAGTTCGGGACCGGCGTGATCGGTGCTGAGCCGCAGACCTCGCCGGGAACGCTGGCGCTCATCCAGATCGCCCAGGTATTCGGGCTGGGCTGGTTGCAGGTCATCCCTGCTCTTGGCGAAGAGCTCGGCTGGCGCGGATACCTGGTGCAGGCCCTCCTGCCGCTCGGACAGCCCGGGGCGTTCCTCACCACCGGCGTGCTCTGGGGACTCTGGCACGGTCCTGTGCTGATCCTCGGGTTCAACTACCCGACAGTTCCGATCGTGGTCGCGTTCATGATGATGATGTTCTTCTGCATCCTGGTCGGAACGCTGCTCGGCTGGCTCCGGCTGGCCACCGGAAGTGTCTGGCCGGCAGCGATCGCCCACGGCTTCCTCAACGCGGCAGCCGGCTTGACCATCGTCTTCAGCGAGGCCGGGCACGCGGTCGACAACGCCTCGGTCGGGCTCCTCGGCTGGACCGGCTGGATCGTCCTGGCCCTGCTCATCCTGGTGCTCCTGCTGCTCGGCAAGCTCCCGGTGCGATTCCAGGTGGAGAAGAGCGGAATATCCCGTGGCGTCAACCGCCGCAGCCGCCGATGATCTGGGGCGCAAGCATGGGAACTTTCCTGTCACCTGCCGCACGTCGATCCCACGACAGCGGTGGGTGAAAGCATGGAGGCATGTTGACGAGTCTGCTGCCCTCCACCCAGCGCGCCCTGCTGCGGCGCCTGGCGGTGGAGCAGAGCGAGAACCGGGTCCCCTCGCTGATCGCGGGGCTGGTCCGGGATGGTGAAACGATCTGGGTCGATTCCCGGGGCAAGGTCGGCGGGCGGCCTTCGAACACCAACACCCAGTACCGGATCGGTTCGATCACGAAGACGTTCGTCGCGGTGCTCGTGATGCGCCTGCGGGATGAAGGCCGGCTCGACCTGGCCGACAGGCTCGACGACTACTTGCCGGGAACCGCGATCGGCAAGCGCAGCATCGGTTCGCTGCTCGCGCAGTCCAGTGGGCTGACAGCGGAGCCGGCCGGCCAGTGGTGGGAACGGACGCCCGGAGGCGACGCAGCCGAGCTGCTCGCGGGAATCGATGAGAGCGCACTTCGCCCCACACCGAACCACGGCTTCCACTACTCCAACGTGGGCTTCGGCGTGCTGGGAGAGCTGGTTTCGCGGCTGCGCGGTGCCCCTTGGCACGAGGTGATGCAGCGCGAGATCTTGGCGCCGCTGGGTATGAAGCGCACCACTCTGGAACCGGTCGCTCCGCACGCCGAGGGCTTGGCCGTCCACCCGTGGGCGGATGTCGTGCTCTCCGAACCGGCAGAAGACGCGGGAGCAATGGCCCCGGCGGGCCAGCTGTGGTCGACGTTCGACGACATGGTCACGTGGGTGCGGTTCGTGGGCGGGGACACCGGCGAAGTGCTGCACCCCGACACGGTCCTGGAAATGCGCTCGCCCGGTTCGGTCGACGACGGTCCGGAATGGCGGGGCGGCTACGGGCTCGGGCTGCAGCTGATGCGGCACCGGGGACGGCGGCTGGCCGGGCACACCGGGTCGATGCCCGGATTCGTCGCGAACCTCTGGTCGGATCCGGACGACGCCACTGGCGTGATCTACCTGGCGAACACGACCTCCGGGATGAGCGGGACGTTCTCCACGGACCTGCTGGACCTGCTCGCCCAGCACGAGCCGCGAATCCCCGAAGCCTGGGAGCCCAGCGCGGACGTGGACATGCGGCTGCTGGAACTCACCGGTGAGTGGTACTGGGGCCCGAGCCCCTACGCGCTGCGGATCCGTCCAGATGGCCTGCTCGACCTCGCCCCGTCGAAGGGCCGGGGCCGGGCATCGCGGTTCCGCGCCAACTCGGACGGCACCTGGACCGGTCTGGACGGCTACTACGCGGGGGAAATCCTGGAGATCGGCAGGGATGCGGAGGGCATTCCCACCTACCTCAACCTGAACACGTTCATCTTCACTCGCACGCCGTACGCCAGCGAGGCCCCGGTTCCCGGAGGTGTGGCGGGCTGGCGTCACGGCCAGTGATCAGTCCCGCAGGGAGGTGGAGCATGGGAACTTTCCTGTCATCCGTGACAGGAAAGTTCCCATGCTCCGAAGCCCCTCAATGGGCTGGCGCGAGCAGGGCTGCGGCGTGAGGCATGCTGTTCGGTATGTCCGGAGACCTCCCCATCACCAGCCGTTGGCGCATCCCCGCGGCCGAGCTCTCCGAGCGCTTTTCGCGGTCATCAGGGCCCGGTGGGCAGGGTGTGAACACGACCGACTCGCGGGTCGAACTTTCCTTCGATCTCGCTAGGTCGACGTCGATGCCCGAATTCCTCCGGCAGCGAGCCGCGAACCGACTTGCGAAGCGGCTCGTCGATGGTGTGATCACGGTTGTGGCGTCGGAGAACCGTGCGCAGCTGGCCAACCGTCAGGCAGCCAGGCAGAGACTGGCCGCCTTGCTGGCGGACGCGGTCGCTCCGCCCGGGCCTGCACGGCGACGAACCAAGCCGACGAGGGGATCCCAGCAGCGGCGGCTGACCAGCAAGAAGCAGCGTTCCGAGGTGAAGCGTCAGCGCCGTCGGGGTGATCCAGGCGACTGATGAGCTGCCGATGTGCCACTAACGACTAGCCTCAACAGCAGAACGAGAGCGGAAGGGCACTGCTGATGCGCACAGCGTGGGTTTTGCCGGGCGGTTCCACTTTCGGAGCGATCCAGGCTGGACTGGTCTCCGCGCTTTTCGAAGCGGGTGTTGAGCCAGACCTGCTCGTCGGCACGTCGGCCGGCTCGCTCAACGCTGCCTGGCTGGCGGGCAACCCCTCGCCGAACGGTGCGGCGAAGTTGCGCGAAATATGGACTTCGATGCGGCGAACGGATGTCTTCCCCATCCAGCCGTCGCGGATCCTCGCGGGGAAACTCGGCTTGTCCAACCATGTGATGGGCAATCACGGTCTGGCCCGCTGGTTGCACAACAACCTCCCGTTCCGGCGGTTGGAGGACGCGCAGATCCCGGTGACCGTCACGGCGACCGACATCGACAGCGGTGATCCCGTTTACTACGAGTCGGGCCCGGCGTTGCCGCCGCTGGTCGCGTCGTGCTCGATCCCGGGGATGTTCCCGCCCGTGAAGATCGGTAACCGGTGGCTCGTCGATGGTGGTCCGGCGGTTTTCATGCCGATCAGCCGTGCCGTCGAGCGAGGAGCGGAACGCGTCTTCGTGCTGCCGTGCGGTGGAACGGAACGCTTCGAGTACAACCAGTCGAAACGCGGAATCGGTGCGATCGCGACCTGGCCGACGCCGAGGGTTCCACCGCGATCGGTGGGCGGGGTGAACGGTGCCGCACTCGGCGCGGCGATGCTGTCCGCGGCAAGACTGGACATGCAGTTGAACGCAACGCGCTGCGAGCTCTACATCGTCCCCGCCCCATCGGTGGTGGGTCTCTCGCCGTACTCGTTCGCGCACGCCAGCGCGCTGATCGATGCAGCTTGGGAGATCGCCCGCCGGTGGTATCCGTCCGCGAAGCCAGTCCCGGAAGGGCCAGTCGACATTGGCGGACACCCGATCGAGGACGGTCAGTTCGGGGTCTCCGACGTCGCCCCGGCGATGCCGTGACCTGATGCGAGCATGGGAACCTTCCTGTCACCCGGCTGCCCGGAAGGTTCCCGCGCTTCAGCTTCGGCCGGATCGAACCTCGGCGAGTTCGTCGACTGCCAGCCGTTCGGCAGGGGCTGTTGCCGGGCGAGCCAGGCTGACCAGCACGTTTACCGCGATGTTCGTCACTAGTCCGATCAGGCCGGCGTTGATGCCGAGCCACGGATCGTTCCCGGTGCTGACGAGCACCGCCACGACGACCACACCCACCACGAGTCCGCTCGCTGCTCCTGCGACCGTCATTCGCTTCCACAGCAGGCTGATCAGCACCACTGGCAGCAGCTGCGCCAAACCTTGGTAGGAGAGCACCGAGAGCTGTACCAGCGTGCTCGGCGAGATGAAGGTGAACAGCAAGGCGACCAAGCCGACGAGGAACGTCACCAGCTGCGCGAGTCGCTTCTGGTGAGGAGCGGTCCGCGGATGCACTCCCAGCACCGAACGGCCCCACATCGTCCCGATCACGAGCATGAAGACAGCCATCGGGACGATCGATGAGAGAGCTCCGGCGACACCGACCAGCCCGACCATCCACGCAGGCATGGAATCGACGACGAGCTCGAACATGGCGAGGTTCGAATCGCTCAATCCCGGAACCACGAACACCGCGGCCAGCCCCAGGAGGATGGGGACGAACAGCAAGACCTGGTAGAAGGGCATGATGATCGCGTTGCGCCGGAGCACACCGGGGTTCTTCGCACCGAGGTAACCGGCGACCGTCGTCGGGAAGATCGTGTAGACAACGCCGTTGAGCAGTCCCGTGGTGGCGAACCACAGCATCCCCAGGGACTCCTTGCCCTGGCCCGGCAGAACGAGCCATTGTGGACGTTCGGCGACGAGACGATCCAACATCGGGCCGATCCCGCCGAAGTAGTGCACGGGAACGTAGATGAAGACCGCCAGCAGGGTGATGATCACCAGGCTGTCCTTGAGGATCGACACCCATGCGCTGCCGCGCAGCCCGGAGAAGATGATGAACGCCTCGGTCACCACGAAGGCGATGAGGTAGCCGGTCCCCAAGCTGATCGTTCCGTAGCTGATCGTGGAGACGACGACGCCCATTCCCGTGATCTGGAGCTGGATGTACGGCAGCAGGAAGACGGTGGTCAGGACCGCCACAGCCGCGCCGAACCAGGGTGAGTCGAAGCGGAACGAAGTGATGTCGGTGATGTTGTGCAGGTTGTTGCGGTGGGCGTAGTGCCACAGGATCGGGCCGATGATGTAGCCGACGGCGAAGCCGATCGCCAGGTAGGCGGGCAAGTAGAACACCGGCATGCCGTAGTCGTAGGACCAACCCGCCGCACCGAGGTAGCTGAAGCTCGTGTAGGTCTCACCGGCCATGAGCACGAAGATCAGCACCACGCCGAGGCTCCGGCCGCCGACCGACCATTCGGCCAGGTTCGCCCGATCCCGCCCGCGTAGCGAGAGGAGGCCCAGAACGATCGTGCCGATCATGAACACGCCGAACACGCCGATGGAGACCACAGCGTTCGAGCTCATTCGGAATCACCCCGATCGCGATCCCTGTCAGCCCGCCACAGCGGATCCTTACGCGCCGCGAGCCAGATGCAAGCAGGGGTGAGCAAGGTTGCCACCAGCATCCAGAACATGAAGAAAGGCAGGCCCAGAACGACCGGATCGACCCTGTTGTACAGCGGAAGGGCCACCAGGTAGAGCAGGACCGGCCCTGTGAGCCACCACAGCGATTTGCGTTTCTTCAGCACTAGTCCCTCCGAGGACCGCATCCCAACACGGCGAGAAAGCTTCGACGGGTGACAGGAAGGTTCCCTTGCTCGCACCGCACCACGCCAGGGGACGTCGGGTTCGTCACGAAGTCTGCAACGGGAAGGACGGCGAAGCCAACCAGGCTCCTGGGACCGACTCGTCCTATCGGATGCATGCGTCGCGCAAGGCACGGTGCCCGGATGCAGCGAGACGGTTGACTGCGATGTGTCGACATCATCAGTCGTCAGAGCTGTTTCGGGCATGCGGTGGCAGAGGTCGCCGATGGGCACCGACGGCGACCACTTTCCCGCCCTGAACCGTCAAAGCAGGTAGTGGGTGATCGGCCTGCGGCTGGTCAGCCATGACTGTCCGTTCAGCTGTGACCAGCACTGGCCGTTGTCCGGTGGTATCCACGGCACCTCCACCGACTGCTGTCGATGCATGGCATCGTGCCTGCTGTCACCTCTGGGCACCAGACGTTTGTTGCCTGCAACCTCAAGCAGCAGTGCGTTGCACCGTGTTGGCTGGTCGTGCTGGACTCGCTGCGAGCCCGGGCAGAGGCGTCGTGCCGCCCTGAAAGGTGCGCAGGATCGCGCGTGGCACTGCTGTGCCTCGCCGGCAGCCGAGCTCCATTTCAGTGATCAGGTCGTTGAGCTTGCAGCGGGTCTCCTTGCGGATCGCGTCGTGGAGCAGTCGTTGGGTGAATGCCCGGGTGCGGAAAGTTCGGGCACCATCCATCACTGCCCGAACTGGCGGGGCTACCGGAATCCCGTTCACGTAGGTGGGTTCCGGAAGCCTGGTGGTGCGTTCGAATCGCGTACCGGTGTAGCTCTGGATCTTCCGGCCGTGCGGGATCAGCACGTGCACTTCCACGTCGTTGGGTGAGGTTGTGATCCCATGCAGGTGGGCAGCCACGAGGCCGGTGACCACGGCACCTGGACCGGCACGAAGCAGCGCAGCTTGGATGCGATCGTGAACCGTCGGCGGCCCAGGTGCGACCAGCACCACGCCAGGAGCGAGGCGCGTCCAGGGGCCGTCGGCGCGGGCACGTCGATACGTCGTTGACTGGGAGATCCCGAGCTTCTCGATTTCCACGACGCGGTACACCCGTCGCTGGAAACGCGATTCGATTGCGTTGGTCGTTTTCTGCATGCTCTGCAATATCCGACCTCCGCAGCTCATGGTCCGGGAGGTTTCTCGGTTCTGGTCCCGTGTCGGGCACCTGAATCCTCGATCGGTGAGCTATGAGGTGAGCATGGGAACCTTCCTCTCACCAGCCTGACAGGAAGGTTCCCATGCTCGGCCCGACTGCACACGTGGTCCTGGTTTGGGTGGTAATCAACAGCTTGAGCCAAGGTGGTTCTCAGGTTCGCGGGGCAGGCTCGGTGCATGACGACGAGCAGAGGCCCCGGCGAAATGCCGGAACACGGTGGTCCTGAGCGTGACTTCGCTTCGGGAGGGGGATCCGTAGGCGGACACGAGAGCGCTGCTGCGGCTCATCCGATTCCAGGTGTCTCTCCTGGCCAGCCGCTTACAGCTGAACGTCGACGGTGGGGAGCTCTGGTCGCCGTTGCGCTGGTGGCGGGCGTTATCGGAGGTGGCGTCGGGTTGGGCGGCGGGATGTTGCTCGCGGACTCGGGTAGCTCGTCGGCCGTGTTGTCCCAGCACGATCCTGTGACCGGAACTCAGGTGAATGCGGAGAACGGAACGGTGCAGTTCGCGGCGAGCAAGACCTCTGCGAGCACAGTGGACATCGCCGTTCGCTCGGGGCGTAGCGGTGCTGAAGGAACCGGTGTCATTCTGACTCCGGACGGCTACGTGCTGACCAACAACCACGTGGTCGACGGCGGCGGTCAGATCGCTGTCACACTGCCAGACGGAACGGTCAAGAGCGCGCAGGTCGTCGGCACGTCACCGTCCTACGACCTCGCTGTGATCAAGCTTGATGGTGCTACTGGACTCACCCCTGCTGAGCTCGGCAAATCTTCCTCCCTGACCGTCGGGCAGCAGGTGGTCGCCATCGGGTCTCCGCTCGGGCTGGAGGGGACCGTCACGTCCGGAATCGTCAGCGCCATGAACCGCACGGTGGAAGCCAAGGGCGACAACGGCCAGCCCGTCATCTACAACGGCATCCAGACCGATGCGTCGATCAACTCGGGCAACTCGGGCGGACCGCTGGTCAACTTGGACGGCCAGGTGATCGGGATCAACTCGGCCATCCTCTCCAGCGGGCAGAACTCGGGGAACATCGGATTGGGTTTCGCGATCCCGATCGACACCGCCAGCCGGGTGGCCAACGAGCTCATCAACGGCGGTGTGGCGACCAAGCCCCAGCTGGGAGTCACCGGAACCGACAGCGGCACCGGTGCAGCATCGGTCAGCTCCGTCGTATCCGGATCTGCAGCGGAGCAAGCCGGTATCAAGGCCGGTGAAACGGTCACCAAGGTCAACGGGCGCAACGTCAGCAGCTTCGCCGATCTCGTCGCCCAGATCAGCGCGAACGCACCCGGGGCGAAGGTCACCCTCACCGTGACCGATGCTCAGGGCAACAATCCGCGCGATGTCGAGGTCACCTTGGGCAGCCAGCAGGACAAGGCTCCGCAAACCACGGGCCAAACCGACTCCGGCTACGAACAGCAGGACCCCTACGGCTCACCTTACGGCTCGGTTCCCGGTGGGCGCTGAGCGTGCGCGAGCATGGGAACCTTCCTCGCGATGACAGGAAGGTTCCCATGCTTTCAGCCGTTCAAGCGGTGCGTTGGAGCCACCACTTCATGGCGTACTCGACGAGGGTGATGAGCGCCTGCTGGGTGGAGCCGCGGTTGCGGGCGTCGCACGTGACGATCGGCACGTCGGCCGGGATCGCGATTGCCTCGCGGACTTCTTCGACGCGGTGGCGCAGCATGCCGTCGAAGCAGTTCAGGCCGACGATGTAGGGCAGTCGGCGGTCTTCGAAGAAGTCGATGGCCGAGAAGCAGTCCGCCAGTCGCCGGGTGTCCACGAGCACCACGGCGCCGATCGCGCCGCGCACCAGGTCGTCCCACATGAACCAGAACCGCTGCTGGCCGGGTGTTCCGAACAGGTAGAGGATCAGGTCGGTGTCCAGGGAGAGCCGGCCGAAGTCCATCGCCACCGTGGTGGTGTTCTTGTTCGGGGTGGCGTGCAGATCGTCGATGCCGCTGCTCGCTTCGGTCATCACGGCCTCGGTCGTCAGGGGCACGATTTCCGACACCGACCCGACGAACGTCGTCTTGCCGACGCCGAAGCCGCCTGCGACGACGATCTTCGCCGAGGTCGCGGTTGTGGGCCTGGTGGTGGGGTGCCCAGGTCGAGATCGCGTTTCGGGGGTCATTTCTGCCAACCTCAGTTGTCGTGTCGAGCTGGTGTCCTGCGCTGCGCCACGAGGCCCGCGCCGGAGGAGTCAGAGTCGGCGGAGACCGCTCAGAACCCTCTCCATCAACATGAAGTGCGATGTGGTGCCGGATTCGCTGACCGTTTGGTGCACCGTGACCAGCCCCAGATCGGCCATGTCGCCGACCAGGACCTTCGCCACGCCCAGCGGAACACCGAGCAGCGCTCCGACCTCGGCCACCGATCGGGGGTGGCGGCAGATCTCGGCGATCGAGTGGTGCTCGATCCGCTGCAACCGGCTCGGGTGGCAGAACTCGCTGGTCGAGACGAGGGTTTCCAGTTCCAGGCGATAGTTCGAGCGAGTCCGCCCACCAGTCCAGGCGTACGGCCGGATGTAGGTGGCCGAGGTCTCCTCCTGCACTGGTTCAGCTGGTTGTGGTGCTTCTTCGGCCTCCCGAGGCCACGGCGGTTCCGGCACGGGGGGTTGTGCCGGGGCTTGCTGCTCCACCTGTTCTGGCGCGCGTTTGCGCCGACGGCCGCGTCGTCCGCTGTCGAGGGTGAACCGGTTGAAGACCTCGGCGAAGGCGTCCGCCTGGGGTGACTCGTGGTCGTCCCAATGGTGTCGCCCGGATGATTCCGGACCTGTGCTCATGCCGTCCTCACACTGACTGGCCAGTCATCACCCGACTTGATCCTTGCAGCTGAGAGCGCAGTTCAGGGGTCAGGATCTGTCCGACTCGTTCGACCAGCAACGCCATCTCGTAGGCGATGAGGCCCATGTCGCAGTGCGGTGCGGCGAGCACGGTGAGACATGAGCCGTCGCTGATCGCCATCTGCAGCATGAGGCCGCGTTCCATCTCGACCACGGTTTCGCTCACCGTGCCCGCTTCGAAGCACCTCGCCGCTCCTTGAGTCAGGCTGAGCAGTCCGGATGCGACCGCGGCGAGCTGATCGGCGCGATCGGTGGGAAGTTTCGCCGACGCTGTCAGCAGCAGTCCGTCCGCCGAGACCACCACGGCGTGCGCCACGCCGGGGACTCGCTCGGTGAAGTCGGTGACCAGCCAGCCGAACTGGCTCGGTTGGGAGTTGTTCGCGTTCATTGGCGTTTCCTGTCCTCCTCACTGACGCGGGTTGTCACAGCCGTTCGTCGGCCGAACGCTGCGGGTCGCGGAGGCTGTGCTTTCCCTCGCGGACCCCGCGTTGGAAGCTGGCCAGCCGACCGCGCATCATGTCGGCGTCGCGGCGAGGCTGGGCCACCTCGGTGACTGTTCCCGGGAGCAGTTGGGTTTTGGGGACCCGCCGGGGGAGCCCGGCAGGGGTGTGGTCTGAAACCTCCTGATCGCGCTGGGGAGCAGGAGGTTCGGCTTCGCTTTCCGCTGCCGTTGCCTGCTCGATGGCCGGGGCGGAGTTCTCCGGTTCCGCTCGCTGGCGGTGCCGACCGCGGCGGAGTCCGGCCTGGAAGCTGGTCAGCCGACCGCGTGCGACGTCCGGGTTCCGCTGCGGTCGAGGCTGTTCCGCCCCGGGAACCTCAGCGCTCCCGGCGACCAGGTTCGCCAGCGGAATGCGCTGCGGAAGCCCAGCGGAGGTGTGGTTGGTCGGCTCCGCCGCCGCGACCTCCTGAGCCCGCTGCCGCGCCTCGTCGCTGGCGAAAGCCCAGACCCGCCCGTTGCTGCCGTTGTGCGTCGGCTGCGAGGAAGGGAACTTTCCTGTCGACCCGGGTGACAGGAAGGTTCCCTTGCTCGCATCCCCGGGCGGCGGCCAGTGGGGGGTGGTGTGGTCGGCGGCGGGAGCCGCCTGGAACCAGGCCGAAGCGAGGTCGTCGAAGATCGGGGTGGGCTCTGCGGCACCGTTGGCAGAGCCGTCGGGCTGGGGTTCGTCCTGGACGTTGGCCACGTCGCGCTGTTCCGGGACCGGTTCTGCGTCGCGCGGTGGGCGGAGCAGGTGGTAGCCGTTGCGGATGGGGCTCGCCGCATCCTGTTCGGCCGCTTCCCAGTCGAACTCCTCGACGAGGGCATCGCTGGCGTGCTCGGGGTGGGTGGTGGCTCCGTTGGTCCTCGGCTGCGGCAGGTTCACCGCGTCCGCGAGCAGTTCCGGGCCGATGGTCACCGCCGCGCGCAAGCCCTTCCTCTCGGCGCCCGGGTGCAGTTCCACGTGGATGCCGTGGCGGGCCGCGAGGCGGCCGACCACGAACAGGCCCATGCGCCGGGACGTGGACAGCGTGAGTTCGCCGTCGGAGGCCAGCCGGGTGTTGGTCTCCGCGCGGTCGGGTTCGCTCATGCCGATGCCCTGGTCGACGATGTCGATGACCAGGGATCCGTCTCCGCGCCGGTGTCCGGAGACCGTCACCTGGGTGTGGGGCGCGGAGAAGTTCGCCGCGTTGTCCATGAGCTCGGCGAGCAGCCGCACCAGGTCGCTGGCCGCGTAGCCGACGATCTTGACGTCGGGCAGCGGCTGGACGATCACCCGCGGGTAGTGCTCGATTTCGGAGACCGCCGCGCGGACCAGGTCGGCGGGGCTGGTCGGTTGGGTGAAGCGACGCGCCAGGTCGGTTCCGGAGAGCACCATCAGGTTCTCGTTGTTGCGGCGCATCCGGGTGGCCAGGTGGTCCAGCTGGAACAGGGTGGCCAGCTGGTCGGGGTCTTCCTCATCTCGTTCGAGCTGCTCGAACAGGCGCAGCTGCCGCTCCAGGAGGCTTTGGCTGCGGCGCGAGACGTTGACGAAGGAATCGCTGTAGCTGCGGCGCAGTTCGGCCTGTTCGGCGGCGAGGTTGACCGCCTGGGTGTGCACGTCGTCGAAAGCGCGCGCCACGTCGCCGACCTCGTCGGCGGTGTTCACCGGCACTTGCTCGACCGGGGATCGCGGGGCGTGCCCGGCGCGGAGGTCGGCCACCGCGCTGGGCAGCTGGTGGTTGGCGGTGTCCAGCGCGCTGCGTCGCAACAGGTCCAGGGAACCGAGCAGGTGCCGGGCGACGGCCACCACGATGGCACCGGCGATCAGCAGCGCGGACAGCAGGATCACGGACTCGAAGCCGGCCAGGTTGCTGGCCCTGTCCTGCAGGTTGAAGGCGGTCTCGTGCAGCTGCTGGTCCAGCTGGCTGCCCAGCGCACCGAGTGCGCTCAGGGCGTTCAGCGACTGCTCGTGCCAGATCGCTGGCGAGACGAGGGCGGAGGAGAGCTGGGCGCGGGAGTTGTTGCGCTCGGCCATCGCCAGCTGCACCGAGGTCTCCCGGGCCGGGAACCGGGGGTCGGCGTAGAGCTGGTCGTAGGAGATGCGGTTCGGCAGGGAGGCCGCGGCGCGGAATTCCTTGGCCGCAGCGCTGCGGCGGGATTCGCTGGCGTCCAGTTGCGTCAGGTTGTCCTCGCTGAACTTGCCGCGAGTCAGTCCGGTGAGCAGCAGTGCCTGCTGGAGCTGGATCTCCTCCCGGATCTTGGCGAGTTCGTGCGCGCTGGTCGCGGGCGACACCAGCTGCGCGGACGAGATCTGGCTGAGCAGGGTGCGGTCCAGGGCGAGCAGGTCGCCGATGACCTCGGTGTAGGACTGGATCGCCTCGTCCGGGTCGAGCGTGTGGCGGAGCACCCGGTTCCGCGTCGGGGCGAGTTCGGCGATCTGCCGGTTCGTCTCCTGCCGGGCGAATCGCACCGCATCGTTGTCGGGGGCGGCGCGCAGGGCACCGCGGGCGGCTTCGAGTGCGCGGTCGGTGGCCGCGATGCGGTCCCTGACCTGCGGTTCGGCAGTTCGCCCGTGCACCAGGAAGTCGGTGGATTCAGTGCGTTCCCACTGCAGGTCCTGCACCGCGGTGCGCACTGCGGTGCCTGCGGTGACGATCCGGTCCATCTTGCCGTACTCGTCGGCTTGGGAGATCTGGCCGCGGATCTGCAGCACTCCCAGCACGAGTGCGAAGATCACCGGGACGAGCACGACGGCCCCGATCTTGACCGGGAGCTTCCAGTCGCGCCACCCGGTGATCCGTGCGGCGACCTTCGTGGTGGCGCGCGGCCACGTGGACGCCCGTGACACGTGCGTGGGCGTGTCCTCGAGTCCGCTGCTCACGACGCAGTCCTTTCCCGCGCCCGCCGGATGTTTCGTCAACCGACGGCGCGTTCGTGTGGTGGGCAGGCTGCGCCGTTCGGTTGGGGCGTGCGGCGGTTTCTCGATGGCTGGCGGCGCTGCCTGCGTTCGGGGTTTTCGCGGGTGGCCGGGTGCGGTCTTCGACGTCGGCGGCCGGGCAGCCTGCGATGGTTTCGGGGTTTCGCGGCTGGTATCGGGTGTTGTGCGCCGGGTCGTCGGTGGCAGAACACTACCGCATTCGGACGATCTTCCGTTTTGCGTGAATTTGGTTGCCTGACCAGCGAATATGCTCGGATCATGATCGTTTTTCCAGGCGTGGCGCGGGTTGTGAACACTGATCGTGTCCACTTCTGTGGTGCGCTCAAGTGCTTTAGTCACCCGATAGGGAGATGTTCCAGCTCAAGCGGCTTGTTGGGGTGCGCGGAGCTGCCCGGTTTTGGCTGTAATCTCAGGAAACCGCCTCTGTACTGCTGGAATGTCGTACGTCGAGCAGGTTTTCGTGTGCTGGCTGCTTCAGGATGAGGCAGTGAATCTTCAGAAGGCGCGAAATTTTGACCACATTCCGTGATCGAAGAGTTCATCAATGTGTGTGCTGTGTCGTTGTGGGGGTCGGTGGCCGCCGATTCGCTGGCTAGACTTCCGGGCCGGTTGGCATTGCGGGCAGTGCGGTCGTCGGCCCGGGCTTCGCGAATTCGCGGAACCGGTCGGCGGACGTGGGGGGACTTCGACACGTCGGTGGAAATCCGTGCCCACGCGAAGATCTGCTTGGAAGGACGAATGCCCAACGCAACCCACCTGCCGCAGGTGCCGCCCGCCGCGCCGGCGGCGACCTTCGGTCAGATCGACAAGTCCGCCGCCCGGCCTGCCGGGCCCCCCGACTACGCCGAGATCGCGCAGCGCCCCGAGTTCCACGAGCTGCGATCCCGGCTGCGCCGCTTCGTCTTCCCGATGAGCGCGGCCTTCCTGATCTGGTACCTCGGCTACGTCGTGCTGGCCGCCTACCTGCCGGAGTTCATGAGCATCCGCCTGATCGGCGAGATCAACATCGGGCTGGTGATGGGCGTCGGCCAGTTCGCCACCACGATCCTGATCATCGTCCTGTACCTGCGCTACGCCGCGCGGCACGTCGACCCGCGGGTGCGCGCGCTGCACCGGGACGTGACCGGGGAGGACCCGCGATGATCGGTGCCAACCCGGTGCTCAACATGAGCATCTTCGGCGTGTTCGTGCTGATCACGCTGTACGTGGTGTACCGCGTGAACAGCGGTGGCACCGCCTCCGACTACTTCGCCGCGGGTGGCCGGTTCACCGGTGCGCAGAACGGCATCGCGCTGTCCGGCGACTACCTGTCCGCCGCGTCGTTCCTGGGCATCGCCGGAGCTATCGCCATCTACGGGTACGACGGCTTCCTGTACTCCATCGGCTTCCTGGTGGGCTGGTTGGTGAACCTGCTGCTGGTCGCCGAGCTCCTGCGCAACACCGGCCGGTTCACCATGGGCGACGTGCTCAGCTTCCGGATGAAGCAGCGCCCGGTGCGCGCCGCGGCCGCGGTGTCCACGCTGATGATCTCGTTCGTCTACATGATCGCCCAGATGGCCGGGGCGGGCAGCCTCGTCGCGCTGCTGCTGGACGTGCACAGCGCCGGCGGGCAGGCGCTGGTGATCGCCTCCGTCGGACTGGTCATGGTGGTGTACGTGCTGGTCGGCGGGATGAAGGGCACCACGTGGGTGCAGATCATCAAGGCCGGCATGCTGATCCTCTGCGCCGCGATGCTGACCCTGTTCCTGATGGGCAAGTTCGGCTTCAGCATGACCTCGCTGATGCAGCACGCCGCCGACCGGAACCCGCTGGGCGACCGGATCTTCGCGCCGGGCGCGAAGTACGGCGAGAACGAACTGACCAAACTGGACTTCGTGTCGCTGTCGCTGGCCCTGGTGCTGGGCACCGCAGGCCTGCCGCACGTGCTGATGCGCTTCTACACCGTGCCGAACTCGCTGCAAGCGCGCCGCTCGGTGGTGTGGGCGACCGTGACCATGGCCGGTTTCTACCTGTGCACCCTGGTGATCGGGTTCGGCGCGGGCGCGGTGAACGGCACCGAGGCGATCCTCGCGGCACCAGGCGGGGAGAACTCCGCCGCGCCGTTGCTGGCCTTCCGCGTCGGCGGGACGGTGCTGCTGGGGATCGTCGCGGCGGTCGCGTTCGCCACCATCCTCGCCGTGGTCGCGGGGCTGACGCTGACGGCGTCCGCTTCGTTCGCGCACGACGTGTACGCCAACGTGCTGAAGCGCGGTGCTGCCGACCCCGATTCGGAGGTCCGGGTGGCCCGGTGGACGGCGCTGGTGATTGGTGCGGCGTCGATCGTCGGCGGGATCCTGGTCAACGGCCAGAACATCGCGTTCCTGGTCGGCCTGGCGTTCGCCTTCGCGGCCTCGGCGAACCTGTCGACGCTGCTGTTCTCGCTGTTCTGGAAGCGGTTCAACACCCGCGGCACGCTGTGGGGGATCTACGGCGGACTGAGCTCGTGCCTGGTGCTGGTGATCTTCTCGCCGGTGCTGTCGGGCACACCCGACTCGATCCTGCCGGACGTGGACTTCGCGTGGTTCCCGCTGAGCAACCCGGGCATCGTGTCGATCCCGATCTCGTTCCTGTGCGGAGTCGTCGGCACGCTGCTCGGCGGCCCGCAGAGCGACCCGCGGCGCACCGCGGAGATGGAGGTCCGTTCCCTCACCGGCATCGGATCGTCCTGACCTGCGGTTTCGGGGGTGGGTGACAGGAAGGTTCCCATGCTCGCAGCCGCTCCCGCCGCACTGTCGAGGTGTGGTCGGGCTTGAGCGCAGGGCCCGGAGGTGAAATGCCTCCGGGTCCTTTCGCCGCGTTTTGAGAAATGTGTGGACCGGGTGGTCCACACATGGCTATGGTGTGTGGCGTGGAAAAGCGGAGCATGCCTGCGGAGAGGTGGCGCGAACTCGTGTCGATCGCGGCCGCGGAGTTCGCCGACGTCGGTTACGAGCGCGCCTCGCTGAACCGGGTGATCCGTTCCTGCGGCATGAGCAAGAGCTCCTTCTACCACTACTTCGACTCCAAGCAGCAGCTGTTCGAGGCGGTCGTCGCGCACGTCGCGGCGACGGTGGCCGCTGACCTGGAGGTGCCTGAGCCAGCGGACTTCCAGTCCGATTTCTGGGGCCTGGCCGAGCGGTTCCTGCAGCGCCTGGTGATCGCAGCCGAGCGCGATCCGCTTTTCGTCAACTTCGGCCGGATCTGCTATCTGCCGGACGTACCAGCTGGTCAGGGCGGCCTTGCAGCGTCGGCTGCGGCGGTCGATGACTGGCTGCGGCGAACTCTCGCGGTCGGCCGGTCCGTCGGTGCGGTGCGGTGCGACATCCCATCCGGGCTCCAAGCTCACACCGCCATCGCAGTCCTCCGCGCGTTCGACGAGTGGATCCTGCGGAACCGGTCGGCGTTGGGATCTGGAGAGCTGCCCCTTCTCGTGCAGGCCCAGTTCGAGGCGGTGAAACGACTGCTGGGACCCGAGCAGTAGGGGTTCGCGCAAAGCTGGAACCACACCGATCGGATATAGGTACGTCCGATCAATTCGTGTTGCTTGAAGGAGGAGTGCTGTGCCGGCTGTTTCAGCTGAACCGGAAACGCCGGGAGACGTGGTCATCGAATGGCGGATCCCGTCGACTCCTCGTGGGGTCGGGGGAGTGCTGAAGCGGTTCATCGGGCCGGGCAGGACTCGGCTGGAGAACGTCGTGGAGGCGGTCGGCCAACTGCTGAACATGGCTCTGCTGGCGCTGTGCATCGCGTGGTTCGGCGGTTGGGGCGGGGCGGTGCTGCCGGACGTGGTTCTCGCGGTGATGGTGTTCGACCTGGTCGGCGGAGTGCTGACCAACGCGACCAATGCGGCCAAGCGCTGGTACCACCGCCCGGCACCGGGAATGCGCGGCAAGCGGCTCCTCTTCATCGCCTCGCACCTGCTCTACCTGGTCGCGGTGGTCTTCGTGCTCGATGCGGGAGGGTGGCGGTGGTTGCTGATCAACGCAGCTCTGCTGCTCGCTGCCGCAGTGCTCGTCGAGGTGGCGCCGTTGGAGGTCAAGCGGCTCGCGGCGGTGGGCCTGTACCTGGCTGCGGTGCTGGTGAACTTGACGTGGTTGCCGCTGCCCGCCGTGCTTGCCTGGTTCCCAGTCCTGTTCTTCCTGAAGTTGCTCGTCTGCTTCATGGTTCCGGAGGCGCCGATGTACCGGCGCGCAACGGCCTAAGTGGACTCCTGGCTTCTCGCGCTGAGCGAGGTTTCGAGCTCGGTGAGGACGCGGGAGAGGTATGCGTGGTCTTCCCCCGCGAGCGTTTCGATCAGCTCGGCTTCGTGGTCGAGCAGCTGCCGCACGGTGGACTCGACGAGGTCGTGCCCGGCGTCGGTCAGCCGGACGGCGACGGCGCGGCGGGACGCCGACGACGGTGACCGGTCGACCAGTCCGGCCTGTTCGGCTCGGGCGATGCGCTGCGAGATGGCTCCGGCGGTCACCAGCGTTCGGCGGGTGATCTCGCGGGTGGTCAGCTCGTAGGGCGGGCCGGCGCGGCGGATCACGCTGAGCAGGTCCAGCGTCGACGGGTCGATGCCCAGCCGGGCCAGGGTGCGGCGGCGTTCGTCGGCGAGGAGCTTCGCGATGCGCCAGATCGGCGTGATGATCTCGATGGATTCGGTGCGCGAGCCGGGCAGCTCGCGGCGCCAGGCCGCGGCTATGTCGGCCGAGGGCCAGGTCGAGGTCGAACCGAGCGGATAGCTCTCGGTGTTGGACATCGCGCACCTCCCAGCGCTACGTTTAGCGCTAAACGTATCAGATTCTCAGGAGTGCCAGTGAACCGAATTGTCCTCGTGACCGGCGGTAGCAGCGGCATCGGCAAGGCCGTGGCGAGCCGCTTCCGCGCCTCCGGTGACACCGTCATCATCACTGGTCGCGGTGCTGAGCGGCTGGCGTCCGCGGCGGCCGAGGTTGACGCCCGGCCGATCGCCTGCGACGCGTCGGACCCGCGGCAGGTGGCGGAGCTGGCGGCGGAGCTCGGCGACCACCTCGACGTGCTCGTCAACATGGCGGGCGCCAACACCGATATGCTGCGCGACGAGCCGGCGAACCTGGAGCAGCTCGCGGAGGCGTGGCACGCGAACCTGGACGCCAACCTGCTCAGCGCGGTGCTCACGACGACCGCTGTGCTCGACAAGCTGCAGCCCGGCGGCACCATCGTCAACGTCGGCTCCATCGCGGCCGAACACGCCTCGATCTCCTATGGCGCGGCGAAAGCCGCTCTCGCGGCTTGGAATGCGGGTCTGTCCTCAGAGGTTGGTCCGAAAGGGCTGACCGCGAACCTGATTTCGCCCGGCTACATCGAGGAGACGGAGTTCTTCCATGGCAAGCTCAGCGAGCAGCGTCGGACCGAGCTGATCGCTGCGACCCACAACGGCCGTCCGGGGCGTCCGGACGACATCGCCGAGCTCGCGCACTTCCTGGCGTCCGAGGGTGCTCGTCACCTCACCGGCCAGACCCTCCACGTGAACGGCGGTGCGCACACCACGCGATGATGCCGGTGAGCAAAAAGATCCGCCCCTGGTGGCGATTGCCGAACCAGGGGCGGATCTTCACGGGCGCCCTCGGCAGGACTCGAACCTGCGACACCTGCCTCCGGAGGGCAGTGCTCTATCCGCTGAGCTACGAGGGCTTGTCGCTGCGGACGATCGTTAGCTTAGCGCACCCGCCGGGTGGTCCTCGGCGGGGGGTGCCGAACGTGCTGCGGCGGGAGCTTCGAGTGCGAGCATGGGAACCTTCCTGTCAACCACCCCGGCGTCGGCCCTGGTCACCTTGACACGTGAAATCATGCGTACTTCACTATGTATAAGGCCGCGCTGTCGTAGGAGGGTCGATGGGTCAGGGCCACGGGCACGGTTCCGCAGCCGACGCGGTCAGCGCATCCGGGCGCTACGTGCGGCGGCTGGCCATCTCGTTCGCGATCCTGCTCGCGTTCCTCGTGCTGGAAGCGGTCGTCGGGTTCATGACGTCCTCGCTGGCGCTGCTGTCCGATGCCGGGCACATGCTCACCGACGTGCTCGGCGTGGGCATGGCGCTCGCCGCCATCACCGCCGCGCGGCGGCCGGTGGGGGACAAGCGGACCTTCGGGCTCTACCGCATGGAGGTGCTGGCCGCGCTCGCCAACGCCGTGCTGCTGTTCGGCGTCGCCGCTTACATCCTCTACGAATCGATATCCCGGTTCCAGGATCCGCCCGAGGTCGCCGGGGTGCCGATGATGCTCACCGCGGCCGCCGGGCTCGGCGCCAACCTCGTGGTGTTCGCGCTGCTGCGTCAGGGCGCCAGCGAGAGCCTGAACGTGCGCGGGGCCTACCTGGAGGTCCTCGCCGACACCCTCGGTTCGGTCGGCGTGCTGATCGGCGGTCTGCTCACCTGGCTGTTCGGCTGGTACCTGGCCGACCCGATCGTCGCCGTCGCGGTCGGCCTGTTCGTGCTGCCGCGCACCTGGAAGCTGGCCCGCCAGGCGCTGCGGATCCTCGTCCAGCAGGCCCCCGAAGGCATCGACGTGCGCGAGCTGCGCGCGGACCTGACCTCGCTGCCGTCGGTCACCGAGGTCCACGACGTGCACGTGTGGACCCTCACCTCCGGGATGGAGGTCGCTTCCGCGCACCTGACCACCGGGGCCGATGCCGACCACGGAGGGGTGCTGATCGCCGCGCAGCGCCTGCTGGCCGAGCGCTACCGCATCGAGCACGCGACGCTGCAGGTCGAGCCCGCCGAGTGCGCTAAGCGCTGTCAGGCGCTGACCTGGTGATCTGCAGGGCCGCGTGACAGGAAGGTTCCCATGCTCGCATCACAGCGGGCGGGCGCCGCGCTGGGCGAGCATGGAGCGCATGAGCTCGCTCTCGTTGCTCTGCGAGCCCAGCATGTTCTTCGCCAGCTCGCGCACCGCCGGGATGGTGGCGTGGCGGGCGCCGTAGTCCGCCATCGGGGCGCCGCCCTCGTGGTGGCGCAGCATCAGCTGCAGGAAGTAGACGTCGAAGTCCGGGCCGCGCAGCGCGTGCAGGTGGGTCATCTCCGCGCTGCTGGCCATGCCGGGCATCAGGCCGCCGGAGGACGGGCCGGTCGAGGCGGTGCCGTGGTCGTGGCCCTCCGCCGACATCCACTCCATCAGCGGGCCGACGGCCTGGGCCGGCTGGTGCCACAGGCCCAGCCAGCCCTGCATGCGACCGATCTGGTCGCGCTGGTTGGTCTCGATGTCGAAGGCCAGCTGCCGCACCGCGACGTCGGCGGCGCGCTCGCGGGCCAGCGTGGCCATGGTCACCGCTTGCTGGTGGTGCACGGACATGTCCTGCGCGAAGCCGACGTCGACCGGGGTCGGCTCGGGTTCGGCGCGGTCGAAGGACGGCACCCGGATCAGCAGTCCGAGCGCCGCCCCCAGCAGCAGCAGTGCCAGCGCCGCCGCGACGGCCACGAAGACGCGCGTGGCCAGCGGGCGTTCCGTCACGGCTGGCCCATCTCGCCGGCGTCCTGGGTCGCGCCGCGGCCGTCCATCGGGACCGCGTCCGGGCCGGGCGGGGTGCCGTCGAACTTCGGCGGGTTGTTCGTGTCGAACGCGCCCGGGTAGGCCTGGCAGGAGCCGCCGATCTCCGGGTAGACGCCGTTGTTGTTCAGCCGCAGCGCGGTGATGAACTGGTCGATGCGCGGGTCGTCGGCGCTGTCGACCTTGAGCTGGTGGCCCCACGACTGCAGCGAGATCGGGCTGTCCAGTCCCGGGTACGGCGACATCATCGTGTACTGCTTGCCCTCGGCGCGGACCTTGAGCCGCTCGATGCCGGCCTCGTCGACCTTCTCCGGGTTGTAGGCGATCCACACCGCGCCGTGCTCCAGCGAGTGGACCATGTTCTCGGTGCGCACCGCCTCCGGGTACACCACGCCCATGCAGTCCGCCCAGATGCCGTCGTGCGGGCCGCCGAACGGCGGGGAGTGGTCGTAGGCCACCCGCTGCGCCGGGGTGACGTGGATCTGACCCGGGTAGTCCACGACCGTGACGCCGGGGATCTTCTTGGACGGGTCCGGGTTCTCCGGGGACGGCTTGAACGGCTCGGCGGCCTTCTCCGCGGCCTCCTGCGCCGCGCGGACGTCGGCGGTTTCCGAGTACCTCATGAACGCGAAGCCGAAGACCACCGCAGCGAACACCGCTACGACGGTGACGCCCGAGATCAGCATCCAGGGGATTTGCCGCTGGTGCACCACGGCGCCGCGCACCGCTTTGCTCTTCCTGTTCGCCATGCTGTTCGCAAACCTCGTCTCAAGAACCACCGGGGGATCCGGCCCGCCAGTGTAGAGATTGCCGACGCCGCGAGAAGCCTTCCGGCCAATGCTCGCCACCACACGTTCTCACACCGCTGTGACCGGGTGATCACGCGGCGTGGTCTTGCCTGTTGGGACGTGGCCAACCCGTTGGCTGAGCAGCGCGGACACTTCCTTAGACTGCATAAGGTGACTCCCGCCGCGCTCGCAGAACTGGTCCGCAACACCGCCGTCGAGGTGCTCTCCGGCAAGCAGCTGGACACCTCCGTGCTGCCCGAGGTGGTGACGGTCGAGCGACCCCGCAACCCGGAGCACGGTGACTACGCCACCAACCTCGCGATGCAGGTGGCCAAGAAGGCCGGGGTCAAGCCGCGCGACCTGGCGACCTGGCTGGCCGAGGCGCTGACCGGCAAGGACGGCATCGACTCGGTTGACGTCGCCGGTCCCGGCTTCCTGAACCTGCGGCTGGCCGCCGACGCGCAGGGCCAGATCGTGCGCGAGGTGCTCACCCGCGCCGCCGACTACGGCGACGGTGACGGCTACGCCGGGCTGAAGGTCAACCTGGAGTTCGTCTCGGCGAACCCGACCGGCCCGATCCACCTGGGCGGCACCCGGTGGGCGGCGGTCGGCGACGCGCTCGGCCGGGTGCTGGCCGCGCAGGGCGCCGAGGTGACCCGCGAGTACTACTTCAACGACGCCGGCGCGCAGATCGACCGGTTCGTGCGGTCGCTGATCGCCGCCGCCGAGGGCGAGCCCGCCCCGGAGGACGGCTACGGCGGCGCCTACATCGCCGACATCGCCGCCGAGGTGCTCAAGGCCGAGCCCGCGGTGATGGAGCAGCCCGCCGAGGAGCGGCACGAGACCTTCCGCCGCATCGGCGTCGGCTTGATGTTCGACGAGATCAAGCAGAGCCTGCACGAGTTCGGCACCGACTTCGACGTGTTCTTCCACGAGGACTCGCTGCACACCTCCGGTGCGGTGGCGCAGGCGCTGGAGACGCTGAAGAAGTCCGGCCACGTGTACTTCGCCGACGGCGCCTGGTGGCTGCGCTCCACCGAGTTCGGCGACGACAAGGACCGGGTGGTCATCAAGAGCGACGGCGCGCCCGCCTACATCGCCGGTGACGTCGCCTACCTGCTGGACAAGCGCAACCGCGGCTTCGAGCTGTGCATCTACATGCTGGGCGCCGACCACCACGGCTACATCGCCCGGCTCAAGGCCGCCGCCGCGGCGCTGGGCGACGACCCGGCCGTGGTGGAGGTGCTCATCGGGCAGCTGGTGAACCTGGTGCGCGACGGCAAACCGGTGCGGATGAGCAAGCGCGCGGGCACCGTCGTCACCCTGGAGGACCTGGTGGAGGCGGTCGGCGTGGACGCCGCCCGCTACTCGCTGATCCGCTCCTCCGCGGACTCCGCGCTCGACATCGACCTGGACCTGATCACCAAGCGCACCAACGAGAACCCGGTGTTCTACGTCCAGTACGCGCACGCCCGGCTGTCGTCGCTGCAGCGCAACGCGGCCTCGCTGGGCATCGAGCGCGGCCCGGTGGACGACGCCGACCTGTCGCTGCTCACCCACGAACGCGAGGGCGACCTGATCCGCACCCTCGGCGAGTTCCCGCGCGTGGTGAACTCGGCCGCCCAGCTGCGCGAACCGCACCGGGTGGCCCGCTACCTGGAGGACGTGGCCAGCGCGTACCACAAGTTCTACGACGCGTGCCGCGTGCTCTACCCCGGCGACGACCAGGCCAGCCCGCTGACCATCGCCCGGCTTCAGCTGTGCGAGGCGACCCGGCAGGTCATCGCCAACGGCTTGGCGCTGCTGGGCGTCAGCGCACCCGAACAGATGTGAGAACGCGGCCGCACGTGCCGTGACGAATCGCCTGTCCAGCGGCAGGCTGCGCGAAGGAGCTCTAGATGCGCGCCCATCCCGCCGGGCCCCGGCACGCCGATGTCGTGCTGCCCGGCAACACCGCGGGACCGGTTCCGGCCACCGCTGAAGACGTCGACCGCCTGCACCCGCAGGTGTGGCCGCGCAACAGCGAGCGCGGCGCCGACGGCGTCGTCCGCTTCGCCGGCATCGACGTCCGAGACCTGGCGGAGCGCTTCGGCACCCCGCTGTTCGTGCTGGACGAGGACGACTTCCGGTCCCGCTGCCGCGACTACGCCGAGGCGTTCGGCGACCCGACCGCGGTGCACTACGCCTCGAAGGCGTTCCTGTGCACCGAGGTCGCTCGCTGGGTGGCCGAGGAGGGCCTGAGCCTGGACGTGTGCAGCGGCGGCGAGCTGGCCGTGGCGCTGCGCGCCGGGTTCCCCGCCGAGCGGATCACCTTCCACGGCAACAACAAGTCCGTGGCCGAGCTGGCCGCGGCGGTGGAGGCCGGGGTCGGTTCGGTGGTGCTGGACTCGTTCCACGAGATCGCCCGGCTGGAGCACATCGCCGCCGAGCGCGGCGTCCAGCAGCACGTGCTGGTGCGCGTCACGGTGGGCGTCGAGGCGCACACCCACGAGTTCATCGCCACCGCGCACGAGGACCAGAAGTTCGGCTTCTCGCTGGCGGGCGGGCAGGCCGCGGAGGCCGTGCACCGGGTGCTGAAGGCCGGTTCGCTGGTGCTGGCCGGGCTGCACAGCCACATCGGTTCGCAGATCTTCGACGTGGACGGCTTCGAGCTGGCCGCGCACCGGGTGGTGCGGCTGCTGGCCGAGCTGCGCGCCGAGCACGGCGCCGGCGCGCTGGCCAGCGCCACCACCGTGGACCTCGGCGGCGGGCTGGGCATCGCCTACACCGGTGACGACGACCCGCTGCCGCCCGACCAGCTGGCCACCCGGCTGCGCGAGATCGTCGGCAAGGAGGCCGACAACGCGGGCATCCCGGTGCCCAAGATCGCGGTGGAGCCCGGTCGCGCCATCGTCGGCCCCGGCATGGTCACCGTCTACGAGGTCGGCACCATCAAGGACGTCGCGCTGGGCGCCGAGGTGCACCGCAAGTACGTCAGCGTCGACGGCGGCATGAGCGACAACATCCGCACCTCGCTCTACGACGCCGTCTACGACTCCCGGCTGGTGTCGCGCAGCGCCGAAGCGCCCGCCGTGCTGTCCCGCATCGTGGGCAAGCACTGTGAGTCCGGTGACGTAGTGGTGCGCGACTGCTGGCTTCCGGAGGACATTGCTCCAGGAGACCTGCTCGCAGTGGCCGCCACCGGCGCCTACTGCTACGTGATGGCGAGCAACTACAACCGCCTGCCCAAGCCGCCCGTGGTGGCGGTGCGCGATGGTCAGGCGCGGTTGCTGCTGCGCAGGGAGACCGAGGACGACCTGCTCCGGCTGGAGGTGTGAGTGAACCAGGACCGTGAACCGATCCGGGTCGCGCTGTTGGGGTGCGGCACGGTCGGTACCGAGGTGCTGCGCCTGCTGCACGACCAACCCGACGAGTTCGCTGCCCGGACCGGGGCGCCGATGCTGGTCACCGGTGTCGCGGTGCGCCGGCCGCACAAGCACCCCGAGGTGCCGCAGCACCTGCTCACCACCGACGCGCACGCGCTGGTGGAGGGCGACGTCGACGTCGTGGTGGAGCTGATCGGCGGCATCGAGCCCGCCCGGTCGCTGCTGCTGACCGCGCTGCGGTCCGGCAAGTCGGTGGTGACCGCGAACAAGGCGCTGCTGGCCGAGCACGGCTCCGAGCTCTACGCCGCCGCGGACGCCTCCGGCGCCGACATCTACTTCGAGGCGGCCGTCGCCGGGGCCATCCCGCTGCTGCGGCCGCTGCGCGAGTCGCTGGCCGGGGACCGGATCAACCGGGTCATGGGCATCGTCAACGGCACCACCAACTTCATCCTGTCGGCGATGGACTCCACCGGTGCGGGTTACGCCGAAACGCTGGACGAGGCCGGCCGGCTGGGCTACGCCGAGGCGGACCCGACCGCCGACGTGGACGGCTTCGACGCCGCCGCGAAGGCCGCGATCCTCGCCTCGCTGGCGTTCCACACCCGGGTCACCGCCAGCGATGTGCACCGCGAGGGCATCTCGGCGGTCACGCCCGGCGACATCGCCGCGGCGCGCACCCTGGACCGCTCGGTGAAGCTGCTGGCGATCTGCGAGCGGGTGGTCGACGAGGACGGCACCGAGTCGGTGTCGGCCCGCGTGCACCCGGCGATGATCCCGCGCAGCCACCCGCTGGCGAGCGTCGGCGACGCCTTCAACGCGGTGTTCGTGGAGGCCGAGGCCGCCGGGCAGCTGATGTTCTACGGCCAGGGCGCGGGGGGAGCGCCCACCGCCAGCGCGGTGCTGGGCGACCTCGTCGCGGTGGCGCGCAACCTGGTGGTGGCGGGCAAGGGGCCCCGGGAGTCGGCGCACGCGCAGCTGCCGATGCGCCCGATGGGCAAGACCCCGACCCGCTACCACATCAGCCTCGACGTGGCCGACAAGCCGGGCGTGCTCTCGCAGGTCGCGGCCATGTTCAACGACAACGACGTCAGCATCTCGGTCGTGCGACAGCAGGGCCGGGGTGCCGAAGCCAGCCTCGTGGTGGTCACCCACACCGCCGCCGATGCGGCATTGAAGTCCACTGTGGACAAGATCGCGCAACTGCCGGTGGTGCGCGAGGTGGTCAGCGTGATGCGTGTGGAAGGTGAACCGTCTTGACGAACATCCAGGGTGCTGCGGTGCGGGCCGGCTGGCCCGGTCTGATCGAGGCCTACCGGGACCGGGTGCCGGTGCCGGAGGGGGCGCGCGTGGTGACCCTGCAGGAGGGCAACACCCCGCTGGTGCCCGCGCACCACCTGTCCGAGCTGACCGGCAGCACCGTCTACCTGAAGGTGGAGGGCGCCAACCCGACCGGCTCGTTCAAGGACCGCGGCATGACCGTGGCCATCACGCACGCGCTCGCCGCGGGCAGCAAGGCGGTCATCTGCGCCTCCACCGGCAACACGTCGGCATCGGCCGCCGCCTACGCGGCGCGCGCCGGTCTGACCTCCGCGGTGCTGGTGCCGCAGGGCAAGATCGCGCTGGGCAAGCTCGCCCAGGCCGTGGTGCACGGTGCGAAGATCCTGCAGGTCCAGGGCAACTTCGACGACTGCCTGGAGCTGGCCCGCAAGACCTCCGCCGAGCACCCGGTGACCCTGGTCAACTCGGTCAACCCGGTGCGCCTGGAGGGGCAGAAGACCGCGGCGTTCGAGATCTGCGACGTGCTCGGCCGGGCGCCGGACGTGCACTGCCTGCCGGTCGGCAACGCGGGCAACATCACCGCCTACTGGAAGGGCTACACCGAGTACGCGGGCGACGGCATCATCGAGCGCACCCCGCGGATGTTCGGCTTCCAGGCGGCCGGGGCGGCGCCGCTGGTGCACGGCCAGCCGGTGGCCAACCCGGAGACCATCGCCACCGCGATCCGCGTCGGCAGCCCCGCTTCCTGGCGCGGCGCCACCGACGCGAAGGACGCCTCCGGCGGGCTGTTCGCGGCGGTGACCGACGAGCAGATCCTGGCCGCCTACCGGCTGCTGGCCTCCCGCGAGGGCGTCTTCGTCGAGCCCGCCTCGGCCTCCAGCGTCGCCGGGCTGCTGGCCACCGCCGCCGACGGCAGGCTGCCCGCCGGCTCGGTCGTGGTCTGCACGGTCACCGGGCACGGCCTGAAGGACCCGGACACCGCGCTGTCCGGCATGGTCGAGGTCGAGCCGCTGCCGGTCGACCCCGGCGCGGTCGCCACCGCGCTGGAGCTGGCATGACCGGCCTGCCGGTTTCGGCCGTCCGGGTGAAAGTTCCCGGCTCGACGGCGAACCTCGGCTCCGGTTTCGACGCGCTGGGCATGGCGTTGTCCTTGCACGACAACGTTTCCGTGCGGGTGGTGGACGGGCCACCGGGATCGGCGAGCGTACAGGTCGAGGGCGAGGGCGCCGACTCGGTTCCCACCGACGAGCGTCACTTGGTGGTGCGAGTCGTCCACAAGACGTTGGCGGAACTCGGTTTCCCCGCTCCCGCGCTGCGGTTGCACTGCGAGAACAGCATTCCGCACGCGCGCGGCCTGGGCTCCTCGGCGGCGGCCACCGTCGCCGGGGTCGCCGCGGGCTTCGCGCTCGCCGGAATCGACTTGCGGGACAACGACAACGCCGAGCTGGCGCTGCACCTGGCCGCGGCCAGGGAAGGGCACGCGGACAACGCGGCGGCCAGCCTGCTCGGCGGATTCGTGGTGGCGTGGCAGGAATCCGGCCGGTTCCGCGCGGTCCGGATGCGACCGCACCCGGACGTGTCACCGATCGCCTTCGTCCCGCAGGCGCGGTCCGCCACCGACGTCACCCGCGGTCTGCTGCCGGAGCGGGTCCCGCACGCCGACGCCGCGTTCGCGGCCGGTCGCGCGGCGCTGGCCGTGCACGCGATGACCCGCGCGCCGGAACTGCTGCTGGCGGCGACCGCGGACCGGCTGCACCAGGACTACCGCGAATCGGCGTGGCCGGACACCATCGCGCTGGTCCACCGGTTGCGCGAGGCGGGCGTGGCGGCCGCGGTCTCCGGAGCGGGGCCGACCGTGCTCGCGCTGCCGACCGGCGGGGAGCTGCCCGCGGAGATTGCGCCGAACGGCTTCCAGGCGTTGCGCCTTCCGGTCGACGACGCGGGCGTGCAGATCGTCGAGCAGGTCTGACCCGGGGCGGTGAACGGGGTGGGAAAGCCCAGTTCACCGCCCCGCGGCGGGGGTCTTGCACGGAAGTGGTACAAAGGACGTGTCGCCGGTGGCGAGCAGCGGATTCGCTGGCTGGTCGTCGACGACACGATCTGAAAGGGCGTGCCACACGCCCGGGGGGTTGTTGCACCTGAACTACTGGGCGTCTACCCTCAAGGTCAATCAGTCACCGCGCCCAGGGTGCCGGTGCCGTATCCGGAACATCGTTTTCCGGAGCGCATCTCCCGCCGTGAATTGAACTCCACCCGCCACGGGTGAAGATCAACTTAGGCGGGTTCGGCGATCGCGGTGACCGAGGCAGGAGTTGTCAACTCAATTGAGTTCGCTTCGGGGCGATCGACGGTGTACGTCGTTGCCGTTGTCGGGGTGGGGGCCTTAAGTTCCAGGAAGTGGTCCCCGAGCAAGCATCCGGGGCGCCAACATGAGTCGGGGATTCCTGGGATGAGGCGGCAGGGCGTGCATCGGCACGTGTGGATCGGAGTGGATGCGTCGCACATGGACCACGCGAGCCGGGTGCCTCCCACTGCCCGGTGCTGCTGGTTCCCGAGCCAACGCCGAATTCGGTCGCGCCACGCGCGCAGGGATGCCGATCGGCGAGAGAGCTGGTAGCACACACCGGCCGCCCGCACTCCAGAGCGGGCGGGCAATCCGCTGGGTCGCGTAGGAGGCGCGGTCCGGTCAGGAAGGACATTCGTGAGCAACACCGAACTGTTGAGCAGCGAGGCGGCCAACGGCGCCTCTCCCGCTGGCCAGCAGGATTCCGAGGCCAACGGCACCCCGCGTCGACGGGGTGGGCTTTCCGGCATGGTTCTCGCCGAACTGCGCCAACTCGCGGGGGAACTGGGGATCGAGACCGGCGGTCTGCGCAAGGGCGACCTGATCGCCGCCATCAAGGAGAAGCAGGGCGGCACGACCGCGCCCCGCACCCGCTCCGCCAAGAAGGCGTCGGCCCGCGCCGAGGAGGCTCCCGCCGCCAAGGCGCACCAGCCTGCCCTCGACGAGGCCGAATCCGCGCCGGCGGCGCGCGAGGCCAGCACCGAGCAGGCCACCAACGGTGCCGCCCCGGCCCGCACCCGCTCCCGGCGCCAGCAGGCCGCCGAGACCAGCGGTGAGGGCGAGGACAACCGGCGCGGCGGCAACCGCAGGCGCCGCTCGTCCAGCCGTTCCGGCGCCGAGTCGGGTGGTGCCGAGGAGCAGCGCGGCGAGCGCAAGCAGGACAACCGCCCGGAGCGCGAGAACCGCCAGGAGCGGGACGGCAACCGGCAGGAGCGCGGCAACCGGCAGGACCGGGACCGCGACAACCGGCAGCAGGACGACGATGACGACGAGGGTGGTCGTCGGGGTCGTGGCCGCCGCTTCCGGGACCGCCGCCGCAACCGCGGCCGCGGCGAGGGCGGCGAGCCCGAGGTCCGCGAGGACGACGTGCTGCTGCCCGTCGCGGGCATCCTGGACGTGCTGGAGAACTACGCGTTCGTGCGCACCTCCGGCTACCTCGCAGGCCCGAACGACGTCTACGTGTCGCTGTCGCTGGTCCGCAAGTACAACCTGCGGCGCGGTGACGCGATCAAGGGCGTCATCCGGCAGCCGCGGGAGGGCGAGCAGCAGCGGCAGAAGTTCAACCCGCTGGTGCGGGTGGACTCGATCAACGGCCTGGAGCCGGACGCGGCCAAGAACCGCCCCGAGTTCCACAAGCTGACCCCGCTGTACCCGAACGAGCGACTGCGCCTGGAAACCGAGCCGCAGAACCTCACCGGGCGGATCATCGACCTGGTGATGCCGGTCGGCAAGGGGCAGCGCGCGCTGATCGTCTCGCCGCCGAAGGCCGGTAAGACGATGGTGCTGCAGGCGATCGCCAACGCGATCACCACCAACAACCCCGAGTGCCACCTGATGGTCGTCCTCGCCGACGAGCGTCCGGAAGAGGTCACCGACATGCAGCGCTCGGTGAAGGGCGAGGTCATCGCCTCGACCTTCGACCGGCCGCCGTCGGACCACACCACGGTCGCCGAGCTGTCCATCGAGCGGGCCAAGCGGCTCGTCGAGATGGGCCACGACGTGGTCGTCCTGCTGGACTCGATCACCCGGCTGGGCCGCGCCTACAACCTGGCGGCCCCGGCGTCCGGGCGAATCCTGTCCGGTGGTGTCGACTCGACCGCGCTGTACCCGCCGAAGCGGTTCCTCGGCGCGGCCCGCAACATCGAGAACGGCGGCTCGCTGACCATCTTCGCCACCGCCCTGGTGGAGACCGGTTCCACGATGGACACCGTGATCTTCGAGGAGTTCAAGGGCACCGGCAACGCCGAGCTCAAGCTCGACCGCAAGCTGGCCGACAAGCGCCTGTTCCCGGCGGTCGACGTGGACTCCTCCAGCACCCGCAAGGACGAGATCCTGCTCTCGCCCGACGAGCTGGCGGTCACCCACAAGCTGCGCCGAGTGCTGGCCGCGCTCGACTCGCAGCAGGCGCTGGAACTCCTGCAGGACCGGCTGCGCAAGTCGCGCACCAACATCGAGTTCCTGATGCAGGTCGCCAAGACCACCCCGGGCAAGGACGACGACTGATCCCAGTCGCCATCGGCGCTCGAACGGCAGGGCCCGCACCCACCCGGTGCGGGCCCTGCCGCGTTTCCGGGTGCTGCCGGGTGAGCATGGGAACCTTCCTGTCACCTGGATGACAGGAAGGTTCCCATGCTCGCAGCCGGGCTCAGACGTGCGAGCACTCCGCGTGATCGCGGTGCGCGCGGCGCAGCACGCCGATGAGCAGCGCGACGGAGACCGGTCCCACCACGAGCGCCGCCGCGACCGGCAGCGGCACCTCGTCGACGGCCAGCGCGCAGGCCACCAGCAGCAGCGGGTACGCGAACCGCAGGACGCGCCGCTGCCTGCGGGACCGCCAGCGGACGTGGCCCGCGGTGCCCGCGGCCAGCGCGGCGGCGAAGCCGAACAGCAGCGGCGCGGACAGGCCCACGTCCTGGTTCAGCGCCGGGTGCGGCTGCAGCAGCAGGCTCAGCAGCGCCGCCACCAGGCCGGCGCTGCCGAGGAAGAGCAGCGGGAGCAGCATCCACGACCGGAGCGCGAGCTTGCCCAACACCGAACACAGCAGCACGCGTAGAGGATGAACGCCCGATGCTGCCGCGGGCACCCTGACCGGCGGTCGGCGCGCCGGACGGTGCGTTTCGTGCGTTGGGCGGTTGCGCCAGGCGGTGCCAGGTGCTCGGAATACGTCGGCGACCGGTCGTGTTGAAGGGGCCGGACCGCCCTGCGGTGCAGGTCACGAGCTGCGGTCTGGCAGAATGCAAGGCTGATTCCGGCTCCGGTTCACCGCGCGGCAGCGGCCCCGCGGACCCGGCGGCCAAGTAGAGAGGACAAGCCGTTGAAGAGTGGCATTCACCCCGAGTACGTGGTGACGCAGGTCAACTGCGGTTGCGGCAACAGCTTCACCACCCACAGCACCCGCCGCAGCGGCCAGATCACCGTTGAGGTCTGCTCCAACTGCCACCCGTTCTACACGGGCAAGCAGAAGATCCTGGACACCGGCGGTCGCGTGGCCCGCTTCGAGGCCCGCTACGGCAAGCGCAAGAAGTAGCTGCGACGACGGCGCCCGCCCCGCGGACCACGCGGGGCGGGCGCCGTCGCTTGTTCTCGCGTCCGTTGTCCGCACAGCCAGTGAAGAGGGTCCAGTGGAGACGTCGAAGCTCGAATCGCTGCTCGCCGAGTACCGGGAGCTGGAGCAGCGGCTGGCCGATCCCGGCGTGCACGCGGACCAGGCGAAGGCCCGCAAGCTCGGCCGCCGCTACGCCGAGCTGAGCCCGATCGTGCGCACCGCGCGGGAGCTCGACCAGGTGCGCTCCGATCTGGAGGCCGCCCGCGAGTTCGCCGCGGAGGACGCCGCGTTCGCCGAGGAGGCCGAGCGGCTGACCGAGCAGGTCCCGGCGCTGGAGGCCAAGCTCACCGAACTGCTGCTGCCGCGCGACCCGCACGACGGCTCCGACGTGCTGCTGGAGGTCAAGTCCGGGGAGGGCGGCGAGGAGTCCGCGCTGTTCGCCGGCGACCTGCTGCGCATGTACCTGCGGTTCGCCGAGCGCCAGGGCTGGCGGGCCGAGGTGCTGGACGCCACCGAATCCGACCTCGGCGGCTACAAGGACGCCACGGTCGCCATCAAGGCCAAGTCGGGCGACACCAGCCCCGACGGGGTGTGGTCGCAGCTGAAGTTCGAGGGCGGCGTGCACCGCGTGCAGCGAGTGCCGGTGACCGAGTCCCAGGGCCGGGTGCACACCTCGGCGGCCGGGGTGCTGGTGTACCCCGAGCCGGAGGAAGTCGAGGTGGAGCTCGACGAGAAGGACCTGCGCATCGACGTCTACCGGTCCTCGGGGCCCGGCGGGCAGAGCGTGAACACCACCGACTCGGCGGTGCGCGTCACCCACCTGCCGACCGGCATCGTGGTGTCCTGCCAGAACGAGAAGTCGCAGCTGCAGAACAAGCAGCGCGCCATCCTGGTGCTCAAGGCCCGCCTGCAGGCGCTCGCGGAGGAAGAAGCCGAGCGGGAGGCCTCCGAGACGCGCCGCAGCCAGGTGCGCACGGTGGACCGCTCGGAGCGGATCCGCACCTACAACTTCCCGGAGAACCGGATCTCCGACCACCGCGTCAACTACAAGGCCTACAACCTGGACCACGTCCTCGACGGCGACCTGGACGCGGTGATCGCCGCCCTGATCGCCGCCGACCGGCAAGAACGCCTCGCGCTCTGAGACCGTCCGGCGAACTCGTTCTGCGGTGCGGGCGCGGTCTTGTGCACGGACCAATACGCGGCGAGCGGGCTGTACTCGCCAGGCGGCCGCTGGCAAGCGCCGAGGGCGGGCCGCGGCTCCGCCGCTTCAAGACAAAGACTGAAACCAGGATTAAATGCAGCCTCTAAGCTTGCCGACGTGACCCGACAGCCCCTGCGCCTGGCCATCCTCGAAGCGGAACGCATGCTCGCCGCAGCGGGTGTGGCCAGCCCGCGCACCGACGCCGAGCTGCTGGCCGCGCACCTGCTCGGGGTGGAGCGGACCAAGCTGATGATGGTGCCGCTGGTGGATCCACCGGTGGTCCAGGCGTTGCACGACCTGGTGCGCCGCCGGGCGGCACGCGTTCCGCTCCAGCACCTCACCGGCAACGCCTCGCTCGGTGCTGTGACGCTGGCGGTGGGGCCGGGGGTGTTCGTGCCCCGCCCGGAGACCGAGCTGCTGCTGGCCTGGGGCGAGAGCGTCCTCGAAGGCGTGGACGAGCCGGTCGTGGTGGACCTGTGCACCGGCTCCGGTGCGCTGGCGCTGGCGATGGCCAGCGCGCGCCCGGACGCCGCCGTGCACGCCGTCGAGAAGGACCCGACCGCGCTGTCCTGGGCCCGCCGCAACGCGGACCAGCAGGCGCAGGACGGCGCCACCCCGATCCGGCTGTACTCCGGCGACGTCACCGACCCGATGCTGTTCATGGAGCTGGAAGGCCTGGTCGACCTGGTCCTGTGCAACCCGCCGTACGTACCGGAGGGCACCCCGGTGCCGCCGGAGGTGCGCGACCACGACCCGCACGACGCGGTCTTCGGCGGCCGCGACGGACTGGACGTGGTGCGCCACGTGGTCGGCTGCGCGGCCCGCCTGCTCCGGCCCGGCGGCGGGGTGGCGATCGAGCACGACGACACCCACGGCGGCTCCGTGCCCGCGCTGCTGCGCGCCCGCCGCGTCCTCACCGACGTCCAGGACCACGCCGACCTGGCCGGTCGCCCGCGCTTCGCCACCGCCCGCCGCACCCAGCCGGAGTGACAGGAAGGTTCCCATGCTCACCCGGGCATGCCTCGGGTGACAGGAAGGTTCCCATGCTCGCAGCCGGTCGACGGTGACAGGAAGGTTCCCATGCTCGCAGCGCGGGCTTGCCGCGCCGGGGGACCGCGCTGACAGGAAGGTTCCCTTCCTCTCAGCGGTGGGTGTTGACGAACTCCCGGAGCAGGGCGTTGAACTCGGTCGGGCGCTCCCGGTTCGGCCAGTGGCCGGCGTCGGGGAGCACCCGCAGCATCGAGCCGGGGATCGCGCCCGCCGCGTCGCGGGCGGCCTGGACCGGCACGATGGCGTCGCGCTCGCCGTGGATCAGCATCACCGGGCACTGCAGCTGGGCGAGGTGGGGCAGGTGGTTGATGCGCATCGACCTGCGGCCGACCGCGTCGGCGTGCCAGTCGGCGAACACCGATCCGCGGGCGTCGGCCTCGGCGCGCACCTCGTCCACGATGGACTCCAGGTCGGGCACGGGCTGCCCTCCGGTGAAGAACAGCTTGGTCAGCGCGCGGCGCACGAGGGAGCGGTTGAGCCGCAACAGCTTCGCCGCCAGCGGCCCGGCGAAGCGGGAGCGCACCGCCAGGTGGGCGAGCGGGTGCATGCGCAGCCGGTGCTGCATCCCGGTGCTGTCCACAAGCACCAGTCCGCGCACCCGCTGCGGGTTGCGCAGCGCGAAGCCGGTCGCGATGCTGCCGCCCATCGACAGGCCGACCAGCACCGCCTGGGGCACCTGCCAGGCGTCCAGCAGCCAGCGCAGCACCTCCTCGAAGGTGCGCTGGTTGGCGCGTCCGCGCCACGGCATGCTGCCGCCCTGACCGGGCAGGTCCGGCACGAAGACCCGGTGGTCCTCGGCCAGCACCCCGATGGTGTGGCGCCAGCTGATCAGCGCGTTGTCCGGACCGCCACCGTGCAGCAGGACGATCGCCGGGCCGCTGGTGCCCGCCCGGAAGAACCGGATCCGGCCCGCCGGGAACTCGATGTGGTCGACCTCGACACCCTGGGGTGGGGCGGTCATCTTCTGCTCTCCTCGCGCTCGATCTGAATGCTGCCCGCTCCGGCAGACGTGCGGGGCCCGCCCGCGTTGCCGTGTTCGCGAGCACACTGGACGGATCTCGCTCCGGAGCCGCGGCGTTACTCGCTGCGCATCGTCCCGGACGGTGATCTGCTGCACCACTCGAACGGGCTGCGCGCGGGCGTGCCAGGATCAGGGTGTGAGCACCGTCTACGACTGCACTGTCCCGGACAGCCGCGAGCAGGGCCTGGCCGCCGCGGCCAACATCGTTCGCGCCGGTGGGCTCGCCGTGCTGCCCACCGACACCGTCTACGGCATCGGCGCGGACGCGTTCGACGCCAACGCGGTCCGCTCGCTGCTGGCCGCGAAGGGCCGCGGACCGGACATGCCGGTCCCGGTGCTGGTCGGCTCGTGGTCCACTGTGGATGGGCTGGTGATGTCGGTGCCGCAGCAGGCGCGGGCGCTGATCGAGGCGTTCTGGCCGGGCGGGCTGTCGCTGGTGCTGCCGCAGGCGCCGTCGCTGAACTGGGACCTGGGGGAGACCCGCGGCACCGTGAACCTGCGGATGCCGCTGCACCCGGTCGCCCTGGACCTGCTGCGCGAGGTCGGCCCGATGGCGGTGTCCAGCGCGAACCGCACCGGCCAGCCGCCGGCGTCCAGCGCCGCCGAAGCGCGCGAGCAGCTGGGCGATTCGGTGCAGGTGTACCTCGACGGCGGGCCGTCCGGTGATCCGGTGGCCTCCACCATCGTCGACCTGACGCAGGGCGCGCCGCGGGTGCTGCGCGAGGGCGCGGTGAGCCTGGCGCAGCTGTCCGAGGTGCTCGGGGTGGATCTGGAAGCGGATCGCTGAGTGCCTGTCGTGGTCGTACATCAGGAGGGGCACCCGCAGTCCGGGGTTCCGCTAGATGACCACTTGAGCAACACGACCACCAACAGGCGCTGATGTTCGACCCGGACCGGTGGTCGGCGGCGCGGCGGTGGCCGATAGCGTAATGACCCGGATCCGCCATGTGGAAGCGATGAGGAGCGCTGGGCTTGAAAACTCCGTTCTGGGGGCTGGACGTCGGCGACCCGCGACAGGGTGCGTGAGCCACCGGTATGGACATGGAAGCTTGGGCTCCCAACGGACTTCCCGCCCGTGAGTACCTGCTGGTGCTGCTCACCGCGGCGGCCACGACGTTCCTGCTGACCGGGTTGGTGCGGCTGCTGGCGATCCGCGTCGGCGCGGTGGCCTACCCGCGGCAGCGCGACGTGCACGTCGAGCCGATGCCGCGGATGGGCGGCGTGGCGATGTACGGCGGGGTGGTCGCGGCGATCTTCCTCGCCTCGAACCTGCCGGTGCTCTCGCGCGGCTTCGTCTACTCCAACGAGGCCTGGGCCGCGCTCGCGGCCGGCGGGCTGATCGTGCTGGTGGGTGCGCTGGACGACCGCTTCGAGCTGGATTCGCTGACGAAGCTGGCCGGGCAGGTCACCGCCGCCGGGATCCTGGTGATCGCCGGGGTGCAGTGGTTCGTGCTGTGGGTGCCGTGGGGCGGCACCGAGGACTCGGTGGGCCAGGTGCTGATCTTCAGCAGCAACCAGGGCCAGCTGCTGACCGTCCTGCTCACCGTGACGATGATCAACGCGATGAACTTCGTCGACGGGCTCGACGGGCTGGCCTCCGGGATCGGGCTGATCTCGGCGACCGCGACGTTCGTGTTCTGCCTGAGCCTGCTGGACCGGCAGAACGGCGACGTCAACGCCTACCCGCCCGCGCTGATCGCGGCCGCCATCGCGGGCGCCTGCCTGGGCTTCCTGCCCTACAACTTCCAGCCCGCCCGGCTGTTCATGGGCGACTCCGGGTCGATGCTGATCGGCCTGATGCTGGCCACCGCCAGCACCTCGGCGTCCGGCCGGGTGCTCAACTACCCGGACGTGGACCCGACCGACACCATCGGTCTGCTGTCCCCGCTGCTGGTGGTCGCCGCGGTGCTGTTCGTGCCGCTGCTGGACCTGATCATGGCGGTGGTGCGGCGCACCAAGGCGGGCAAGAGCCCGTTCCACGCCGACAAGATGCACCTGCACCACCGGCTGCTGGAGATCGGGCACTCGCAGCGCCGCGCGGTGCTGCTCATCTACCTGTGGGCGGCGGTCATCGCCTTCGGCGCGGTGTCGTTGACGCTGTTCAACGTCGTGGTTGTGGCGTGGGTCGTAGGCCTCGGGGTGCTGCTGGCGGCTATCATTTCGGTGATTCCACGTCTGAGAGCCCGAGCCGAACGAGAGTCCTGATGAGCGCTGCCCCCGATCCGCACGGCGCGTCCGTGCGCAAGCTCGCGAACGCGATGCTGCGCACCGCGGTGGTGCCCGGGGCGGTGACGGTGGTGCTGGGGATGCTCGTGGCGGCTCTGCTCGCCGGGACGAGCGGCCTGGTCAGCGCGCTCATCGGCGGTGCGGTGGCGTTCGGGTCCTCGCTGCTGACGATCTGGATGATGCACGCCGCCAGCCGGTTGCCGGTGAAGATGGAGATGGCCCTGGTGCTCGGCAGCTACAACGTCAAGGTGTTCCTGCTGCTGGCCGTGATGATGACCCTCGGTGGCGTCGAGGGCATCCACCGGATGTCGCTGGCGCTGACCATGCTGGCCTCGTTCGTGGTGTGGGCGAGCGCCGAGGCGTTCGCGTTCAAACGAGCGAAGATCCCCACCATCATCGTGTCGGGCAGCTGAAGCGCCGCGTCCAGCTGTATCGTTTCGAGCACCGTCGCCAGGCGTGACGAGCGCACCTCCGGCGTTGGGCCGGACGGGTGTGGCGACCGGCATGTCGGGTGGCTACTTACCCGCTGGTATCGTCCCGGTCCAGAAGCCTTCCTCGCACGGCGATGGCCCGGAGTTCCGCTGGAGTTCCCGTGGCTGCACCTGGTGGGGAGGGCCCCTCCGCGTGCCAGATCGCGTATCGGGTACGTTAAGTGCAAAACGTGACGATTCCCCCGGTGGAGTGAAGCGCCGCCGGGAGAACCGGAAGGAGCCCAGTTGGGCGCGCTGATGCTGGCTGAGGGCGGAACGTTCCAACCGCCGGGTGCCGATAGCTTTGTCCTTCCGCCGATCTTCGGCGGAGTCACCAAGCCGATGGTCCTCGTCGTGCTCTCGGCGATCATCGTGGGCGCCTACTTCGTGATCGCCACTCGGAACCTGAAGCTGGTCCCGAGCAAGGGTCAGTTCGTGGCGGAATTCTTCTACGAGTTCAGCCGCAACAAGATCGCCCGCGAGCAGATCGGCGCCAAGGACTTCAAGCCGTTCGTGCCGCTGATCTTCACGTTGTTCACGTTCGTCCTCGTGAACAACCTCTTCGGACTCATCCCGATCGTCCAGTTCCCCACGATGTCGCGCATCGGATTCCCGCTCGCGCTGGCCGCCGTGGTGTACCTGGTCTTCCACGGGGCGGGCTTCGCCCGGCACGGTTTCTTCGGCTACTTCAAGCACATCATGTTCCCCCCCGGCGTGCCGAAGCCGATCTACGTGCTGCTGGCGCCGATCGAGTTCCTGCAGAAGTTCCTCTTCCAACCCGCTGCGCTGGCGGTCCGGGTGTTCGCGGCCATGTTCGCCGGACACCTGATGCTGCTGGTGTTCATCCTCGGTGGCGAGTTCCTCCTGCTGGAGGCCAGCGCGCTGATGAAGCCGGTCTCGGTGGTCGGTTTCCTCTTCGCCATCGCCATCACGTTCATCGAAGCCCTGATCCAGGTGCTCCAGGCGTACATCTTCGCGCTGTTGGCCGCCAACTTCATCGGCGCGGCGTTGTCGGAAGGGCACTGAGAAAGACCACGACCTCCGATCCGCAATTCCCCTGCGGACCGAGTTGAAAGGTAATCAAAGTGAGCAACATCGTTCTTGCGCAGGCCGCCGAAGCCGCCAACATCAACGCTGGTCTGGCCGCTATCGGCTACGGCCTGGGTGCCATCGGTGCTGCCATCGGTGTGGGCATGATCTGGGCCGCGGTCATCAGCGGCACCGCCCGCCAGCCGGAGGCCGAGGGCCAGCTCCGTGGCATCGCCTACGTCTCCTTCGTCCTGGTCGAGGTGCTGGCGCTGATCGGTCTGGTCGTCTTCTTCATCGCCATGGGTTGATATTGACTCTGACGCGTTGGGAGACGTTGTGGTGAAGACGCAGATTCTGGCAGCGGCCGGTGAGCACAACCCGATCATCCCGGAGATCTCCGAGGTGATCGTCGGTGGCATCGCGTTCCTGCTGCTGCTGTTCGTGCTCTGGAAGTTCGCGGTCCCGCAGTTCGAGAAGACCTACGCCGAGCGCAGTGAGCGGATCGAAGGCGGGATCGCCCGGGCGGAGGCCGCGCAGGCCGAGGCCCAGCGGACTCTGGAGCAGTACAAGGCACAGCTGGCCGAGGCTCGTGCGGAGGCGGCTCGGATCCGCGACGACGCCCGCGCTGAAGGCCAGCAGATCCTGGAAGAGATGCGTGCCCAGGCACAGGCCGAGTCCGAGCGGATCGTCAGCCAGGGCCAGGCCCAGCTGGCGCACCAGAAGGCGCAGATCGTCGCCGAGCTGCGGTCGGACCTCGGCCGCCACGCGGTCGAACTGGCCGGTCGGGTGGTCGGCGAGTCCCTGGAGGACGAGGCCCGTCGGCGGGGCACCGTCGACCGGTTCCTGGACGAGCTGGAAGCCGCTTCGGCTCCGGCTGAATCTTCCAAGGCCTAACCGAGTGAAAGGCGCTGAGAGTTGAGCACCCTCGTGAACGCCGCGAGCCGAGAAGCGCTGGCAGCCGCTGAGCTGCAGTTGCTGCAGGCCACGGACGGGGCCTCGGCCGCGGAGATCACCGGGCTCGCCGATGAGCTGTTCGGCGTGGCCGCTCTGCTGGGCCGGGAGTCCACGCTGCGGCGGGCGCTCGCCGACGCCTCCGTCGACCCGCGGTCCAGGGAAGACCTGGTCCGCGGGCTGCTGGCGGACAAGCTCGGTGCGCGGTCGCTGCCCGTGGTCGTCGAGGCCGCCCGGTCCCGCTGGTCGGGGCCGAAGGACCTGGTCGACGGGCTGGAGCGGTTGGCCCGCACCGCGCTGCTGGTGCAGGCCGAGCGGGCCGGCCGGCTCGACGCCGTCGAGGACGAGCTGTTTCGGCTCGGCCGGATCATCGGCTCCCAGGTGGACCTGGAACGGCTGCTGTCGGACCCCACCGGGGACGAGGCGGGCAAGCACGCGGTCGTCGACCAGCTCGTCGAGGGCAAGGTCGAGCCGGTGACCCTGACGCTCGTCCGCCAGCTGGTGGCCCGGCCCCGCGGCCGGCGGGTCAGCGAGGGTCTGGAAGAGCTGGCCGAGCTGTCGGCGAAGCGCCGCGAGCGCTCGGTGGCGCACGTCCGCTCCGCGGTCCCGCTGAGCGACGAGCAGCAGCAGCGGTTGTCGCGCGCCCTGCAGCGGATCTACGCGCGGCCCATCGCCCTGCACATCGAGGTTGACCCCGGGGTCGAGGGCGGGCTGCTGATCCAGATCGGTGATGAGGTCATCGACGGCAGCATCACGGGACGCCTGCAGTCCTTGCGGCGCGACCTGGCCAACTAGCCGAGTGCGCGTGTCGACCACGCGTCGAACACCCACACCCTTCCAAGAACGAACCGAGGGCAGGAACGAGACATGGCGGAGCTGACGATCTCGTCGGACGAGATCCGCAGTGCGATCGAGAAGTACGTCTCCAGCTACTCCCCGGAGGTCAGCCGCGAGGAGGTCGGGGTCGTCACCGATACCGGTGACGGCATCGCCCATGTCGAGGGTCTGCCTTCGGCGATGACCGAGGAACTGCTGGAGTTCCCCGGCGGCATCTACGGTGTCGCGATGAACCTGGAAGCTCAGGAGATCGGTGCGGTCATCCTGGGTGAATCCGAGAAGATCGAGGAGGGCCAGGAGGTCAAGCGGACCGGCAAGGTCCTCTCGATCCCGGTCGGCGACGGCTTCCTGGGCCGCGTCGTCAACCCGCTCGGCGACCCGATCGACGGGCTCGGCGAGATCGCTGCCGAGGAGCAGCGCCCGCTCGAGCTGCAGGCGGCCACGGTCGTCGAGCGCAAGGGCGTGCACGAGCCCATGCAGACCGGCATCAAGGCCATCGACTCGATGACCCCGATCGGTCGCGGCCAGCGTCAGCTGATCATCGGTGACCGCAAGACCGGCAAGACCACGGTCGCGGTCGACACGATCATCAACCAGAAGCAGGCCTGGGCCAGCGGTGACCCGGACAAGCAGGTCCGCTGCATCTACGTCGCGATCGGCCAGAAGGGCTCCACGATCGCCGGCGTCAAGCGGTCCCTCGAGGACGCCGGGGCGATGGAGTACACCACCATCGTCGCCGCGCCGGCCTCCGACTCGCCGGGTCTGAAGTGGCTGGCGCCCTACGCGGGCTCGGCCATCGGCCAGCACTGGATGTACCAGGGCAAGCACGTCCTGATCATCTTCGACGACCTGACCAAGCAGGCCGAGGCGTACCGCGCGATCTCGCTGCTGCTGCGTCGTCCGCCGGGCCGCGAGGCGTACCCCGGTGACGTGTTCTACCTGCACTCGCGTCTGCTGGAGCGCTGCGCGAAGCTGTCCGACGAGATGGGCAAGGGCTCGATGACGGGTCTGCCGATCATCGAGACCAAGGCCAACGACGTGTCGGCCTACATCCCGACCAACGTCATCTCGATCACCGACGGCCAGTGCTTCCTGCAGTCGGACCTGTTCAACTCGGGTCAGCGCCCGGCCATCGACGTCGGTATCTCGGTGTCGCGAGTCGGTGGTTCCGCGCAGATCAAGGCGATGAAGAACATCACCGGTTCGCTGCGCCTGGACCTGGCCCAGTACCGCGAGCTGGAGGCCTTCTCGGCCTTCGCCTCCGACCTGGACGCCGCGTCGAAGGCCCAGCTGGACCGCGGTGCCCGGCTGTACGAGATCCTCAAGCAGGGCCAGGGCGAGCCGCTGCCGGTCGAGGAAGAGGTCGTGTCCCTCTTCATCGGCACCAAGGGCCACCTGGACTCGGTGCCGGTCGGCGACGTGCGCCGCTTCGAGGCCGAGTTCCTGGCGCACATGCGGCGCAGCCACGCGACCACGCTCAAGGACATCGTCGAGACCGGCAAGCTGTCCGACGACGGCGAGAAGGTCATCGTGGACGCGGTCGAGGACTTCAAGAAGCAGTTCACCGCCTCGGGCGGCGGTTCGGTGGTGCCGAGCGAGCCCGACGCCGAGGCGCTGGCCGCCGACGAGGTGGGGCAGGAGACCGTGAAGGTCAACCGCCCCGCGCCGAAGAAGTGACGTTATGGCTCAACTTCGGGAACTCCGGAACCGGATCCGGTCGGTCAAATCGACCCGGAAGATCACCAAAGCGCAGGAGCTGATCGCTACCTCGCGCATCATGAAGGCGCAGGCCAGGGTGGAGGCTTCGCGGCCCTACGCCACGGAGATCACCAACGTCCTGTCCGCGCTGGCCGACGTGAGCACGTTGGACCACCCGCTGCTGACCGAGCGCTCGAACCCGAAGCGCGCCGGCGTGCTGGTCGTGACCAGCGACCGGGGTTTCTGCGGTGGCTACAACGCCAACGTGATCAAGGCGGCCGAGGAGCTGCAGTCGCTGCTGCGCGAGCAGGGCAAGGAACCGGTGCTCTACGTCGTCGGCCGCAAGGGCGAGGCGTACTACCGGTTCCGCCAGCGGGAGGTCGAGGCGAGCTGGACCGGGTTCAGCGACCGCCCCGAGTACTCCGATGCGGCCGAGATCGGCGAAACGCTGGTCAAGGCCTTCCTGGCGGGTGCTGACGACTACCTCGACGACGGTGGTGCGGACGGTAAGCTGGGTGTGGACGAGCTGCACCTGGTGCACACCGAGTTCGTCTCGATGCTCACCCAGCGGCCGTCGGTCCGGCGGGTTGCTCCGCTCGAGGTGGAGTACTCCGACGAGCCGGCGAAGAAGTCGCTCAAGTCGGCATACGAGTTCGAGCCGGACGCCGAGACGCTGTTCGCGGCGCTCCTGCCGAAGTACATCAAGACCCGGCTCTACTCGGGTCTGCTGGACTCGGCGGCGGCGGAGCACGCGGCCCGGCGCACGGCGATGAAGTCGGCGACCGACAACGCGGACGAGTTGATCCGCAACCTCAGCCGCCAGGCCAACGCGGCCCGCCAGGCCCAGATCACCCAGGAAATCAGCGAGATCGTCGGCGGTGTCGAGGCGCTCTCGTCCGCAGGAAGTGAGTGACATGACTGCTGCTGCTACTGCCACCAGCACTGGCACCGGCCGCGTCGTCCGGGTCCTCGGCCCGGTGGTGGACGTCGAGTTCCCGCGCGACCAGGTGCCGGACCTGCTCAACGCCCTCACGGTGGACATCACCGCCGAGGGCATGGCCAAGACCCTGACGCTGGAGGTCGCCCAGCACCTGGGTGACAGCGTCGTGCGGACGGTCTCGATGCAGCCCACCCAGGGCCTGGTCCGCGGCGTGACCGTGACCGACTCCGGCGCGGGCATCTCGGTGCCGGTCGGTGACGTGGTCAAGGGTCACGTGTTCAACGCGCTGGGCCACTGCCTGGACGAGCCGGGCTACGCGGCCGACGCCGAGAAGTGGAGCATCCACCGCAAGGCGCCGAGCTTCGACCAGCTCGAGGGCAAGACCGAGATGCTGGAGACCGGCATCAAGGTCATCGACCTGCTCACCCCGTACGTGCAGGGCGGCAAGATCGGCCTGTTCGGCGGCGCCGGTGTGGGCAAGACGGTGCTCATCCAGGAGATGATCCGCCGAGTCGCCAAGAACTTCGGTGGCACCTCGGTGTTCGCCGGTGTCGGCGAGCGCACCCGTGAGGGCAACGACCTCTGGGTGGAGATGGACGAGTCCGGCGTGCTGGCCGACACCGCGCTGGTGTTCGGTCAGATGGACGAGCCGCCGGGCACCCGCATGCGGGTGGCGCTGTCCGCGCTGACGATGGCGGAGTACTTCCGCGACGTGCAGAACCAGGACGTGCTGCTGTTCATCGACAACATCTTCCGGTTCACCCAGGCGGGCCAGGAGGTGTCGACCCTGCTGGGCCGCATGCCGTCCGCGGTGGGTTACCAGCCGACGCTGGCCGACGAGATGGGTGAGCTGCAGGAGCGGATCACCTCGACCCGCGGCCGCTCGATCACCTCGATGCAGGCGATCTACGTGCCGGCGGACGACTACACCGACCCGGCCCCGGCGACCACCTTCGCCCACCTGGACGCGACCACGGAGCTCTCCCGCGCGATCTCGCAGAAGGGCATCTACCCGGCGGTGGACCCGCTGTCGTCCACCTCCACGATCCTCGACCCGGCGATCGTCGGCGAGGAGCACTACCGGGTGGCGCAGGAGGTCAAGCGGATCCTGCAGAAGTACAAGGAGCTGCAGGACATCATCGCCATCCTCGGCATGGACGAGCTGTCCGAAGAGGACAAGGTGACGGTGCAGCGGGCGCGTCGCATCGAGCGCTACCTGTCGCAGAACTTCTTCGTGGCCAAGCAGTTCACCGGCCAGGAGGGCTCCTTCGTCTCGCTGAAGGAGACCATCGAGGCGTTCGACAAGCTGTGCAAGGGCGACTTCGACCACTACCCGGAGCAGGCCTTCCTGTCCATCGGTGGTCTGGACGACCTGGAAGCGGCGTACAAGAAGCTCACCGAGAAGTGAGCGACGGCCCCCGCGGGGGCCGGCACGAACCGGCGACGGGGTCGAGGTCCGAGAAGGCCTCGGCCCCGTTTGCCAGCAAGGCATTCCCTGCCCGGCCAGTCACGATCGCCCTGGTGGCACCGGATAGACTGCGGGCACACACCCGACAAAGGAGACGCGCGTGGCCAACATGTCCGTCCAACTGGTCGCCGTCGAGCGCCGCCTGTGGTCCGGGGAAGCGACCGCCGTGGTCGCGCAGACCACCGAGGGAGAGATCGGCGTTCTCCCGGGGCACGAGCCGCTGCTCGGTGAGCTGATCGAGGGCGGTGTGGTGCGCATCACCACCGCCGAGAAGGAGACCGTGACCGCCGCGGTCCACGGCGGGTTCCTGTCGGTCACCTCGGGCGGGGTGAGCGTGCTGGCGGAGTCCGCGGAGCTGGCCGACGAGATCGACGTGGCGCAGGCCCGCGAGGACGTCAAGAGCGCGGATGAACAGGCCCGAGCACGGGCGTTGAGCCGATTGCGAGCCGCCGGCCACTCGGCCTGATCCGGGCCTCGCATGGGCTCCCCGGTCGTGTGGTTCGTGGTGGCGTTGGGGCTGCTGCTGCTAGCAGCCCTGATCGTTGCGGCACTGGCCTGGCGTCGGCTGCGGGAACTGCGCGTCGGTGGCATCGACGTGGCGTTGCGCGCCAGCAAGGACGGTGGCCGGGGTTGGCACCTGGGGGTGGCGCACTACCGGGGTGAGGAGTTCACCTGGTACCGGGTGCTGAGCCTGCGGTCGGGGCCGAACTGGGTGATCAACCGCCGGGACGTGGAGATCGCCCGCCGCCGGGAGCCGACGGTGTCCGAGGCCTACGCGATGCCCGCCGGTTCGACGGTGCTGGACCTGACCGGTCCGGACCTGGAGCTGGCGATGGGCCGCGACGCGCTGACCGGGTTCCTGTCCTGGCTGGAGTCGGCGCCGCCGGGCCGTTCGGTGCCGTGGGCGTCCTGAAGTCGAATCGAAGAGCGTTGCAGCGGGGTCCGGTGTCCGGGCCCCGCTTTTTCGTGCGCGGGGTGACAGGAAGGTTCCCATGCTCGCATCAGCGGCACAGGTCCTCGCTGATGTCGTGGAGCAGCTGGAGGAACACCTCGATCAGCGGCGCGTGCCTGGTGCTGGTCGGCACGGCGGCGTGGATGCGCCGGTGCAGTCCTGACGCGAGCGGGTGGTGGGTGGTGCCGGGAGCGCCGGTGATGGCCAGGCGCGGAATGAAGGAGACGGCCACTCCGGCGGACACCACGGCTTCGGCGACGGCGTAGGACTCGAATTCGAACGCCACTCGCGGCGCGAAGGCCTCGGCGCGCGCGGCGGCTTCCAGTTGTCTGCGGTTCGGGAGGTCGGGCGGGGCGCAGGCCCAGGTGTCCTCGCGGAAGTCGGCGAGCCGCGGCGCGGTGTTCCCGGCGCGCGGGTGGCCGGTGGGCAGCACGGCGTGGATCGGGTCGTCCAGCAGGTGCACGAGGCGAACGCCGGGTGGTGCCTCCAGCGGCTCGCGGTACTCGCCGACGAGCGCGAGGTCCAAGCGGTGTGCGGCGACCCGCTCGATGCCTTCGACCGGGCCCAGGTCGACGACGGACAGCTCGGAGGCGGGGTGGCGGTGGCGCATCGCGGCCAGCGCTTCTGGCAGCAGGGCGAGGCCGGCGGTGGGGAAGGCGCCGAGGCGGAGCCGGTTGCGGTGCTCGTCGCGGAAGCGCTGGGCGTCGCTGGTGGCGTCGTGCAGCGCTGCGGCGATCCGTTCCGCGCGCTCGGCCATGCGAGCGCCCAGCGGGGTCAGGCGGACGCCGTGGGGGAGCCGTTCGACCAGCTGTGCGCCGACCTCGTCCTCCAGGCGGATCAGCTGCTGCGACACCGCTGGTGGGGTCCTGCCGAGCTGTTCGGCGGCGCGGGTCACGCTGCCGTGTTCGCGCAGCGCCAGCAGGACGAGCAGCCGGGACGGGTCGAGCATGAAGGTTCACTTTACGCGTCGGAAGAATCCGTAACTGGATGTGAAGGGCTGGCCGGGAAAGACTGGAGGCGTGATCGAGCAGGTCAGCTACACCATCGAAGCAGAACCCATCGACAGCCCGGCAGCGCAGCAGGCGCTCCGCGCGTACGTCGCCGAGCTGGACAGCCGCTTCCCGAACGGGTTCGACACCTCCCGCGCCGCCCCGCCGGCCAAGACCGACTTCGTCCCGCCCGCCGGGGTGTTCCTCGTGGTGCGGGCCGGCGGACAGGTGCTCGGCTGCGGAGCGCTGCGCACCGGGCCGGGTGGAATCGGGGAGATCCGGCGCATGTGGATCGCTCCGGAACTGCGCGGGCGGGGTGCCGGGCGGGCGCTGCTCGCCGAGCTGGAGCAGCAGGCCCGGGGGCTGGGCTGCGACCGGATCCGGCTGGACACCGCGGCCGAGCTCCGCGAGGCGCGCGCCCTCTACGACTCGGCGGGCTACCAGGAGATCCCGGCCTACAACGACAACGAGTACGCGCGGCACTGGTACGAGAAAACCCTGCGGTGATCGGCTCGGCGCCGAACTACGCTGCGGTGGTGCGCATCGAGATCGTCGGCTACGACCACCCGGATTCCGCGCGGCTGATCGACGTCCTCCAGCAGGAGTACGTCGATCGCTACGGCGAGGAGGACGGCACCCCGGTCGAACCGGTCGAGTTCCGGCCGCCGCAGGGGCTGTTCCTGCTCGGCTACCTCGACGATCGACCGGTCGGTTCGGGCGGCTGGCGCGCCCGCGAGGGCGATGAGCCAGGGCTGCGGGACGGCGACGCCGAGATGAAGCGGCTGTTCGTGGTGTCCGGTGCGCGCGGTCGCGGCCTGTCGCGGCGGCTGCTCGCCGAGCTGGAGCACACCGCCGCGATGGCAGGCCGCAAGCGCATGGTGCTGGAGACCGGTGCGCGGCAGCCGGAGGCGATCGGTCTCTACACCTCCGCCGGCTACACCGAGATCGACACCTTCGGCATGTACCGGGACGACCCGCTGAGCCGCTGCTTCGCCAAGGAGCTCTGAGGACAGCTACGCCGACAGGCCTCAGGCGTTGCCGCCGGGCTTCCAGAGCACGTCGCCGCCCGGGTTGGCCACCCGCGCCAGGATGAACAGCAGGTCCGACAGCCGGTTCAGGTACTTCGCGGGCAGCGGTGAGGTGCGCTCCCCGTCGGCTTCCTGCAGCGCCCACGCCGAGCGCTCGGCCCGCCGGGCCACGCACCGCGCTTGGTGCAGCAGCGCACCGCCGGGAGTGCCGCCGGGCAGGATGAACGAATCCAGCTTGCCCAGCCGGGAGTTGAACTCGTCGCACCAGCCTTCGAGCCGGTCGACGTAGTCCTGGGTGACCCGCAGCGGCGGGTACTTCGGGTTCTCCGCGATCGGGGTGGACAGGTCCGCGCCCACGTCGAACAGATCGTTCTGCACCGCTCGCAGCACCGCGACGACGTCCTCGCCGAGCTCGGCGGTGGCCAGCGCCACGCCGAGCACCGAGTTCGTCTCGTCGACGTCGGCGTAGGCGACCAGCCGCGGATCGGTCTTGTGCACCACGGAGTTGTCCGACAGCCGGGTCGTGCCCGAATCCCCGGCGCGCGTGTAGATCTTCGTCAGGTGGACGGCCATGCGGACAGCCTATGCGGATGTGACAGGAAGGTTCCCATGCTCGCACCGCGGTGACGGGAAGGTTCCCGTGCTGGCGTCGCGCACCCGCCCCGATGGCGGTGGTGGGCGGGCCGTAACCTCGATGCTCGTGAGTGAGCACTTCCGGGTACACGGCGGAGCGCGTCTCGTCGGCGAGGTCGACGTGGTCGGGGCTAAGAACAGCGTGCTGAAGCTGATGGCTGCCGCGCTGCTGGCGGAGGGCACGACGACGATCGTCAACTGCCCGGAGATCCTCGACGTTCCGCTGATGGCCGACGTGCTGCGCAGCCTCGGTTGCGAGGTGTCGATCGACGGCGGCACGGTGCGCATCACGACTCCGGCGGAGATCAGCCACGAGGCGGTGTCGCCGTCGATGGGCAAGCTGCGCGCCTCGGTGTGCGTGCTGGGGCCGCTGGTGGCCCGCTGCCGTCGTGCGGTGGTGACGCTGCCCGGTGGTGACGCGATCGGTTCCCGGCCGCTGGACATGCACCAGAACGGTCTGCGGCAGCTCGGCGCCACCAGCCACATCGAGCACGGCGCGGTGGTGGCCGAGGCGGAGAACCTGCGCGGCGCCCAGATCTGGCTGGACTTCCCGAGCGTGGGGGCGACGGAGAACATCCTGATGGCCGCGGTGCTGGCCGAGGGCACCACGGTGATCGACAACGCGGCGCGCGAGCCGGAGATCGTCGACCTGTGCGTGATGCTGCAGCAGATGGGCGCCAAGATCGAGGGCGCGGGCACCTCCACGCTGACGGTGCACGGGGTGTCCTCGCTCAAGGCGGTCGAGCACCGCGTGATCGGCGACCGGATCGTGGGTGCGACCTGGGCTTTCGCCGCTGCGGCCACTCGCGGTGACATCACCGTGCGCGGTGTCGATCCGCGGCACGTCAACCTGGTGCTGGAGAAGCTGCGCAGCGCCGGTGCCGAGGTGACCACTGCTGAGGAGAGCTTCCGGGTGGTCATGCGGGGTCGTCCGAACGCGGTCGACTTCGTCACGCTGCCCTACCCGGGTTTCCCGACGGACCTGCAGCCGATGGCGCTGGCGCTGTCCGCGGTCGCCGACGGCACCTCGATGATCACCGAGAACCTGTTCGAGTCCCGGTTCCGGTTCATCGAGGAGCTGGTGCGGATGGGCGCCGACGGGCGCACCGACGGCCACCACGCGGTCGTGCGCGGCCTGGACCGGCTGTCGAGCGCCCCGGTGTGGGCGACCGACATCCGCGCGGGTGTCGGCCTGGTGCTGGCCGGCCTGTGCGCCGACGGGATCACCGAGGTGTGGGACGTTTTCCACATCGACCGCGGCTACCCGAACTTCGTGGAGAACCTGCGCGGCCTGGGCGCGGACATCGAGCGCGTGACCGACTGACCTCACCCCGGTCCGCCATGTGATGCAAACCATAGCGGATGGCCTGACCATGGGCGGTGACCCTGCTCCCGGCTCGAAGGGGCGATGGTCATGGCGAGCAGTGGGTGGACGCGTCGCGAGTTCCTCAAGGGATCCGGTGTCGCCGCAGGTGCACTGGTTCTCGGCGGATGCACCCGGACCGGCGGCGGCGCGGGAGGTGACCCGCTCGAAGAGGCCCGCCGGTCGGGCACCGTGCAGGTCGGCATCGCCGGGGAAGCGCCGTACGGTTTCACCGACCAGACCGGCCGGGTCACCGGTGAAGCGCCCGAGGTCGCCCGCGCCGTGTTCGGCAACCTGGGCGTCGGCACCGTGCAGGCTTCGCAGGTCGACTTCAACCAGCTGATCCCGGCGCTGAACGCGAACAAGTTCAGCGTGGTCGCCGCGGGCATGTTCATCACTCCCGAGCGCTGCAAGAACGCGGCGTTCTCCATCCCGGACTACGTCGCGCCCACGGCGTTCCTGGTTCCTCGCGGAAACCCGGAAGGCATCGCCACTTTCGAGGACGTCGTGCGCAAGAAGCTCACCCTCGCTGTCCTCAGCGGTGCCGTGGAGAAGGACTACGCCCAGCGCCTGGGCGTGCCGGACTCGCAGGTGCAGCCCTTCGACTCCCAGAACGCGCTGTTGCAGGCCGTGGTCAACCAGCGCGTCCAGTGCGCTGCGCTGACCAACATCTCGCTCAACGACCTGGTGCAGAAGAACCCCGGTGCCCAGGTCGAGTTCACCAGGGGCTTCACCCCGGTGATCGGCGGGAAACCGGAGGTGCAGGCGGGTGCGTTCGTGTTCCGCCCGGCCGACACCGGGCTGCGCGACGCGTTCAACGCCGAGCTGAAGAAGCTCCAGGACAGCGGCGAGTGGGTGCGCATCGCGAGCCCGTTCGGGTTCACCCGGGAGAACCTGCCGCCGCCCGGGGTCACCACGGAGGCGTTGTGTGCCGGTAGCTGACCGGGAGGTGGCATGTTCGAGAACTTCTCGCACTTCCTCCGGGTGCTGGCGCAGGGCGTACCGGCGACGTTGGTCGCGACGCTGGGCGGCACAGCCCTGTGCATCGCGCTGTCGTTGATCGCCGGGCTCGGGATGGTCTCGCCCCGGCGGTGGGTTCGGGTCATCGCGCGCAGCTACGTCGAGGTCTGGCGCGGCACCTCGGAAGTGGTGCAGCTGTTCTGGATCTTCTTCGCCTTGCCGCTGCTGGTCGGCTTGGAGCTGCTGCCGATGTGGGCGGGGGTTCTGGTGCTGGGCCTCAACCACGGCGCTTACGGCGGTGAGATCGTGCGGGGCGCTGTGCAGGCGGTGCCGCGGGAGCAGCACGAATGCGCGGTCGCGTTGAGCTTCACCCGGTCGCAGCGGATGTGGCGGGTGATCCTGCCGCAAGCGGTGGTGGAGATGATCCCGCCGTTCACCAACCTGTTCATCCAGCTGTTGAAGAGCAGCGCCCTGCTGTCGCTGATCTTCGTGCACGACATCACCTATCAGGGCCGCGATGTCCTGGAACCCAACTTCACCGGCCAGACCGCGCTGATCTACGCGCTGATGCTGGCGCTGTACCTCGTGCTGGCGGTGCTGATCACGACGGTCATGCGAGTTCTCGAACGGCGGGCGGCGGCAGGCGTGGGGCGCCGGGTCGCGGGGCGATCTAGATGATCTGGGACTGGGAGTTCACCAGCCGGGTCGTCCCGGACGTCCTGCGCGGTCTGCTGGTGACCTTCGAGGCCACCGTGCTCGGTTCGGTCGTGGCGTTCGCGCTGGGCCTGCTGCTCGCCCTGCTGCGGCGGTCGCGGATCCGGGCGGTCAGCCGCGCGACCTGGCTGTTCATCGAGTTCGTGCGCAGCACCCCGCTGCTGGTGCAGCTGTACTTCCTGTTCAACGTGCTGCCGGGCGTCGGCCTGCGGTTCTCGTCGCTGACCACCGGTGTGATCGGGCTCGGCGTGCACTACGCCTGCTACGCGGCCGAGGTCTACCGCGCGGGGATCGACGGGGTGCCGCGCGGGCAGTGGGACGCGGCGACGGCGCTGAGCCTGCCGGCCTACCGCGTGTGGACGAGCGTGGTGCTCCCGCAGGCGATCCCGCGCGTGCTCCCAGCACTGGGCAACTGCACGATCTCGATGTTCAAGGAAACGCCGCTGCTGCTGGCGATCGGCGTGCTCGATCTGGTGGGTGCGGCGCAGGAAGCGGGATCCGACGCCTACCGCTACGTCGAGCCGCTGACCCTGGCCGGTGTCTGCTTCCTGCTGTTGAGCTACCCGGCGTCGCTGCTGGTGCGGAGGTTGGAACGCCGTGTCGGGAGCTGAGGAGATGATCCGCTTCGACCGGGTGGTCAAGCGGTTCGGCGACAGCGTGGTGCTCGACGAGCTCGACTTCGCCGTTCGGCCCGGGGAGCGCGTGACGCTGATCGGGCCGAGCGGATCGGGCAAGACGACGATCCTGCGGCTGCTGATGACCCTGGAGCGGGTCGACGGCGGCACCATCCACGTCGGTGACGAATGCCTGACGCACGTGCGCCGGGGCGAACGCCTGGTGCCTGCCGACGAGAAGCACCTGCGCGAGGTGCGCAAGCGCATCGGCATGGTGTTCCAGCAGTTCAACCTCTTCCCGAACATGCGGGTGCTGCGCAACGTCACCGAAGCGCCGGTGCGCGTGCTGGGCCTGCCGGTGGCGGAAGCGCAGCAGCGGGCGCGAGACCTGCTGGAGGTGGTGGGCCTGGCGGACAAGCTGGACGCCTACCCGACGCAGCTGTCCGGCGGCCAGCAGCAGCGGGTGGCGATCGCCCGCGCGCTGGCGATGCAGCCGGACGTGCTGCTGCTGGACGAGATCACTTCGGCGCTGGACCCGGAGTTGGCCGCCGAGGTCCTCGACGTGCTGCGCGATGTGGCGCGGACCAGCGACATCACGATGCTGTGCGTGACGCACGCGATGAAGTTCGCCCGCGACGTCTCGCACCGGGTGCTGATGTTCGATCAGGGGCGGGTCCTGGAGGACAAGTCACCGCGGGAGCTGTTCGAGCGCCCGGAGCACGAGCGGACCCGCCGGTTCCTGCGGTCGGTGCTGGAGGAGGCCTGACCGTGGCCGCTCACAACGGGTTCCGGCGCTCGTGCAGGAGCAGGAGGGCGTAGGCGGCGATCGACTGGGCGTCGGTGATCTCGTCGGCGGCGACCATCTTCTCGAACTCCGCGCGCGCGAACCAGGCGGCGCGCATGTCCTGCTCCTCGTGCTCCCGCTCGTGCGCGCCGGAGGTCAGGCCGGTCGCCAGGAACACGCGCCCGCGCTGGCTGGACATGCCCGGTGCGACGTCCAGGGTGCCCAGGTCGACGAGGTTCGCCGCCCGCAGGCCCGTTTCCTCGCGCAGTTCGCGGGCGGCGAGTTCGATGGGGTCGACGTCGAGCCGACCCGGCGCGGTGCCCTGCGGGAACTCCCAGCGGCGCAGGCCCAGCGGGTAGCGGTACTGCTCGACCAGGTGTAGTCGGTCCCCGTCGAGCGGGATCACCAGCGCGAAGTCGGGTTTGTCGACCACCCCGTAGATCCCCTCGGACCCGTCGGCCCGGCGCACCCCGTCCTCGCGCACCGACATCCACGGATTGCCGTACACCTCGCGGCTGCTCATCTGCTCCATGTGGTCATGGTGCCGGAACGCGGGCGCGCGAGGTCGACGCGCTCGCTCAGCTCGCGAGCGCGTCCACCGGGCCGCGCGGTCTCGGCAGCCACTGCTCGATGAGCGCGCGGTGCTCGACCGGTCTTGCACGACCACCTGGTCGCGGTGTTCGCGCCAGATCCACCGCTGGTGGCGGGATGAAGGCGGGCAGCCCGTCCCGCACGGTGATCTCCCACCGCTGGCTGTGCACCGTGCGGTGGTGGTGGCCGCACAGCATGACCATGTTGGACAGCTCGGTCGACCCGCCGTCCACCCAGGACACGATGTGGTGCGCGTCGGGCGTGCCTGGAGGCCGGTCGCACCCGGGGAAGGCGCACACGCCGTCCCGCTGCAGCAGCGCTGCGCGGATGTGGACGGGCGCGGTGCGCTTGGTGCGGCCCACGTCGAGGGGGAGCCCGTCGCCGTCGAGGACCATCGGCAGCACCTCGCAGTCGCAGGCGATCCGGCGGACGTTCTCGGCGGTGATCGGCTGGTCGGTGGCGTCCAGGGAGCCGGGCATGCCCTTTCCACCGGTGCGGTCGAGGCCTCGTTTGAGGTCGTCGAAGTCGATGGTGATCGCGAGGTGCGGACGCTGGCCGCCGGCTCGCGGCATCGCATCGGAATCCGCGGCCAGGTCCAGGAGCGCGGCGAACGCATCCGCGTTGCGCTGGCCGGCGGTGCGGATGTCCTTCTCGCGGCCGGCTTCCGGGCGGGACGCGTCAGCGATCTCGGATCGGGGAGCGGCCAGCGGTTCCACGAGGGCGGCGAACTTCGCGCCGGTCTCGCGGCCGAGGCGGGCCTTGATCACCATCATCCCGTCGCGCGCCGTGGCGTAGTGCAGCTCCCGCGCCTCGTGCTGGGCCGCTTCGTCCCGGTGCGCCCCGTCCTGGTCCAGCAGGTAGCGGAGGCGTTCGGCGATGATCGCCAGCTCGCGCGGCGACATCTGCCGGGCCCACCCGGCCAGCATCGAATCGATCTCCGCCAGCATGGCGCACCGCGCGTGCACCGGGAGCTTCTTGATCGCGGAGACGATCACGTTCGCGTGTTCCAGGCCGATCGCTCCCTCGGCCATGGCGGCCGCCGTCGCGGGCAGGTCGGCGGTGATCGGTTCGCCGTGCGACGTCGTGCGGGCCTCCACCTCGCGCGCCACGGTGACGCGTGCCTTGGCGTCGCGGTAGTCGATGTTGAGCAGTCCGTGCAGCCAGGCGGGCATCGACCGCGCTCCGTGCTGCCCGAACAGGCCGCGGTGCTCGGCTTCGGCGATCAGCTGGAGCTGCTCGAACGCGGTAGCCCGCATGGACTCCTCGAGGTGCTCGATCCGGGCGACCACTTCGGCATCGGTCCACGACACCGCCGCCGACCGGGTGCCAGAGCTGGCTCCCTCGGCTGCATCGCGCACGTCGATCAGTGGTGTCATGCACCCATGATCTCGAATCGAACACCCGTTCGCACGCTCTTTATGGTCGCCTGATCAGGTGAAAGGGCGAAGTGGAACGTGAAAAACGTTGCAAGCCAAGGCTGATCCCGTCATCGGAGGTCGGGCGCCAGGGCGCGCGAGGATGGGAGCCTTCCTGTCACCTCCGGCACGCGGGCGTGACAGGAAGGTTCCCATCCTCTCAACCGGCCGCGGGCCCGCTGCCGTTCAGCTTGGACTTGCGGCGGCCGTAGCCGAAGTACACCGCCAGCCCGATCGCGGTCCAGATCGCGAAGGTCACCCAGGTGACGGTGTCCAGGCCGAAGATCAGGTACGCGCACAGCGCGAGACCCAGCAGCGGGATCCACGGCATCAGCGGCGTCCGGAAGCTGCGCGGGAGCTCCGGGCGGGTCCGGCGCAGGACCAGGACACCGATGTTGACCAGGCCGAACGCGACCAGGGTGCCGATGCTGGTCGCCTCGGCGAGCTGGTTGAGCGGCACGACCGCGGCCAGCAGCGCCACCACGACACCGACGACGACGGTGTTGCGCGCGGGCACCGCGCGCTGGTTGACCTTCGACAGCATGCCCGGCATCAGGCCGTCGCGGGACATCGAGACCAGGATGCGGGTCTGGCCGTACAGGACGGTCAGCACCACCGAGGCGATGGCGATCACCGCGCCGAAGGCGAGCACCACCGACGCCCAGCCCTGGCCGGTCACGATGCGCAGCGCGGTGGCCAGCGAGGCGTTGGAGCCGGAGAGCACGTCGACGCCGACGGCGCCCACCGCGGCGAAGGCGACCAGCACGTAGATCGCGGTGACGATGGCCAGCGACAGGATGATCGCGCGGGGCAGGTCCCGCTTCGGGTTGCGGGCCTCCTCGCCCGCGGTGGAGGCCGCGTCGAAGCCGATGAAGGAGAAGAAGACGGCCGACGCGCCCACTGAGATCCCGGCGAACCCGTAGGGGGCGAAGGGCGTCATGTTGTCCGAGTTGAACGCGGTGATCGCCACGGCGACGAAGAACACCAGCACCGCGATCTTGAGCAGCGTGGTGATGGTGGTGACCCGCGCGCTCTCCCGCACGCCCCGCAGCAGCACGGACATCGCGAGCAGCACGATCAGCGCGGCGGGGACGTTGACCACGCCGCCCTCGCCGGGCGGCGCGGAGAGGATGTCCGGGATGGTGACCCCGATGGTGCCCTGCAGGAACTCGTTCAGGTAGCCGCCCCAGCCGACCGCGACCGCCGCGACCGACACGCCGTACTCCAGCAGCAGGCACCAGCCGCAGATCCAGGCGACCAGCTCGCCGAGCGTGGCGTAGGTGTAGGAGTAGGCCGAGCCGGACACCGGGACGCTGCCCGCGAGTTCGGCGTAGGACAGGGCGGAGCACAGCGCCGCCAGTCCGGCCAGCACGAAGGACACGACCACTGCGGGGCCGGCGGCCGGAGCGGCTTCGGCCAGCACCACGAAGATCCCGGTCCCGAGCGTCGCGCCGACCGAGAGCGCCACCAGTGGGACCAGACCGAGGGTGCGGCGCAGCTGGGTGTGCGAGCCGTCGTCGGCGAGTTGCTCAGCGGGTTTGACGCGCAGCAGGGTTCGGGCGAATGACACGAGGCGTAACGGTATCTCGCCCAGCGGGAACATCGAGGTCCGACCTCGCCCTACCGGCGGGTTGCCCCGGGGGTGCTCGACTGCTGGATCGACGCCCGTACGCTGTGCCGGGTGCGACTCGTCATTGCCCGCTGCCAGGTGGACTACGTCGGCCGACTCACCGCGCATCTGCCCATGGCGCAGCGCCTGCTGCTGGTGAAGGCCGATGGTTCGGTGTCGGTGCACTCCGACGACCGGGCCTACAAGCCGTTGAACTGGATGAGCCCGCCCTGCTGGCTGATCGAGGATCCCGGCGTGTGGACGGTGCAGAACAAGGCCGGCGAGAAGCTGGTGATCACCCTCGACGAGATCATGCACGACTCCAAGCACGAGCTGGGCGTCGAGCCAGGGCTGGTCAAGGACGGCGTCGAAGCGCACCTGCAGGAGCTGCTAGCCGAGCACGTGACGACGCTGGGCGAGGGGTGGTCGCTGGTCCGCCGCGAGTTCCCGACCGCGATCGGCCCGGTGGACCTGATGTGCCGCAACTCCGACGGCGCGAGCGTGGCGGTGGAGATCAAGCGGCGCGGTGAGATCGACGGCGTCGAGCAGCTGACCCGCTACCTGGAGCTGCTCAACCGGGATCCGCTGCTGGCCCCGGTCACCGGCGTGTTCGCGGCGCAGCAGATCAAGCCGCAGGCCCGCACCCTGGCCGAGGACCGCGGCATCCGCTGCGTCGTCCTGGACTACGACAAGCTGCGCGGCATCGAGCCGGACGAGTACCGGCTGTTCTGACTGTCCCCGCCTCTCCGCGATTCACAGTGGTGGTCGCGTTCGGGATCGACTCGCGTTTCGCGGCTTCTTGTGGCTGGGTTGCGTCACGGTCCCCTGAGGTGCGGTTGAGCAGGACTCCGTTGACACGAGGGTCATGCCCGTCCTGCCAGGAGCCGGGTGTTGTTCCTGGTGAGCGGGAACCTCCCGGTCGTCGGTGACAGGGAGGTTCCCGTGCTCGCATCAGGCCGTCTTGGTCGCGTTGCCGTCGACGAGGTGGTCGGCGCCCGCGGTGCTCGCCGCGTGCGGTGAGGCGAGGAAGGCCACCAGCGCCGCGACTTCGGCCGGGTCGACCAGGCGCCCGGTGGTCATGCCCGCTTCCGCCGGGAGCCGGGCGAGCAGTTCTTCCAGCGGGATGCCGAGGGACTGCGCCAGCTTCGCGCCGTGCCCGTCGGGGCTCTCCCAGAGCGCGGTGCGGGTCGGGCCGGGGGAGATGGTGTTGACCCGGACGCCGCGCGGTCCGACTTCGGTGGCCAGTGCCTTGCCGAAGGCGGTCAGCGCTGCTTTCGCCGTGGTGTAGGGCATCGGTCCGGCGTGCGGTTGGCGGGCTCCGTTCGACGAGATGTTGATGATGGCGCCTTCGCGGCTCAGCAGGCTCGGCAGCGCCGCGCGGGTGGTGCGGACGGCGCTGAAGAAGTTCAGCTCGAAGGTCTGCTGCCACTGCTCGTCGGTGAGGTCGGTGAATCCGGCGAGCAGGTCGCCGTCGCCGCCGCCGACGTTGTTGACGAGCAGGTCGAGCGGTCCCGCTTCGGCGATCGCCCGGTCGACCAGGCGCTGCGGGGCGTCGGGGCCGGAGAGGTCGGCGGGGATCCCGATGGCGCCCGTCGCCGCCAGTTCCGGCGAGATGGTGCGCGCCGTCGCGATCACGCGCATGCCTTCTGCGGTGAGCGCGGAGGTGGTGGCCAGGCCGATTCCGCGGCTGGCGCCGGTCACGAGGGCGGTCTTGCCGGAAAGTCGCAGGTCCACGCCTGCCTCCTTTATTGCGTCTGTGGTGACGCAGTAGACGATATAGACGCAACATCAATGTTGCAACTAAGGGGCGAGCTGGGACGCTGCTGTAGTGTCCGTCCGGTGACGCGAGCGATGCGGGCGGACTCGGAGCGGACGGTCCAGGTGATCCTGGAGGCCGCCGAACGCGTGATGCGTGCGGACCCGGCCGCCTCCATGGGGCAGATCGCCGAGGCCGCGGGCGTCGCGCGCACCACGGTGCACCGCCGGTTCGCCAGCCGGGAGGCGCTGGTGGAGGCGATGGCCGTCTGGGCCGCCGAGCAGTTCCGCGATGCGGTCGCGGCGGCGCGTCCCGACAGCGCTCCGCCGCTGGTCGCGCTGCACCAGGTCACCGTCAACGTGCTGCGGGTGAAGGCCGACTGGGGGTTCGCGATGAGCCGGACCGCCGTCGGCGAGGGCGAGTGCATCCACGAAGAGGTGCGGCAGGCGTGCGTGCGGCTCTTCCAGCGCGCCAAGGACTCCGGAGCGCTGCGCGCCGACGTCGACGGGGAGTGGGCGCGGCGGGTCTACTACGCGCTGATCCACGAGGCGGTCGAGATCGGGCAGGGCGGTGACGACGTCGACGAGCTGGCCGCGCGCGTGGTCGACACCCTGCTGACGGGCGTCGGCGCCTAGGGATCAGGTGCGGTCGGGTCCGTTGTGGGCCCGGCAGGTGTTCAGGTGGAACGCCGACCACGGGACGATCAGGTCGGTCAGGTGCCGCAGGAATCCGCCCGGCCGCCCGGGCGCGGAGCCGGTCTCCTCGGTGGTGTCGATCGGATCCTCGGCGAGACTGGCGGCGATCGCCAGATCGATTCGGGCGTTCACAGCTCCTCCCCCTCGGCCGCTGCGCGTGTGCCAATCGCGACGGTACCGGTCACGATCCGTTGTCCGTGCGTCGCGCTCCGCGATATCACTCGCATGGCCGCGCTGCGCGGCGCGGATGATCGATTCAGTTGCGGGATCCAACGAATTGATATCGGTCCGGTGTGAGCTGGGGCACTGTGCGGTACTGTCCGGCTTCGGTTGCCCGGTGGTGGTTGTCGTTGGAATTTGTTGGGTCTGGAGGTGGGGTGGCGGTGCTGCTAGCCCAGGGTCGGCTGTTGGACGCGAATGCCGTTGATTATGTGTTGTTGGCGTTGTACTTCGTGTTTGTGCTGGGTATTGGTTATGTGGCGCGGCGTGCGGTGTCGACGAGTCTGGATTTTTTCTTGTCGGGTCGGGCGTTGCCTGCGTGGGTGACGGGGTTGGCGTTCATCTCGGCTAATCTGGGTGCGATCGAGATCATTGGTATGTCGGCCAATGGTGCGCAGTACGGTATGCCGACGATGCATTATTTCTGGGTTGGTGCGGTGCCTGCCATGCTGTTTTTGGGTGTGGTGATGATGCCGTTCTACTACGGGTCGAAGGTTCGTAGTGTTCCGGAGTTCATGTTGCGGCGGTTCGGTCGTGCGGCGCATTTGGTGAATGGTGTGTCGTTCGCGGTGGCGCAGGTGTTGATCGCGGGGGTGAACCTGTTCTTGCTGGCCAGCATCGTGAATGCGTTGCTGGGGTGGCCGTTGTGGGTGTCGGTGTTGTGCGCGGCGGCGATCGTGTTGTCCTACACGGCGTTGGGCGGGTTGTCGGCGGCGATCTACAACGAGGTGTTGCAGTTCTTCGTGATCGTGGCGGCGATGTTGCCGTTGACGATCGTGGGGTTGGTGAAGGTCGGTGGGGTTCAGGGGTTGGTGGACAAGATCTCGGCGGGGCCGGGTGGTGCGGAGCAGCTGTCGGCGTGGCCGGGTACGGAGTTGACGGGGTTCGCCGATCCGGTGTGGAGCGTGGTGGGGTTGGTGTTCGGGCTGGGGTTCGTGCTGTCGTTCGGGTATTGGACGACGAATTTCGTCGAGGTGCAGCGGGCGATGGCTTCGAAGAGCATGTCGGCGGCGCAGCGGACGCCGATCATCGGGGCGTTTCCGAAGATGTTCATCCCGTTCATCGTGATCATTCCGGGGATGATCGCGGCGGTGGTGATTCCGGAGCTGGGCGCGTACAAGCAGGCGGGTGCGCCGGAGGGTGCGGGGGTCAGCTACAACGATGCGATCTTGTTGTTGATGCGGGATCTGCTGCCGAACGGGATTCTGGGGATCGCCCTGGCGGGGTTGCTGGCGTCGTTCATGGCGGGGATGGCGGCGAACCTGTCGTCGTTCAACACGGTGTTCACCTACGACATCTGGCAGTCCTACGTGGTGCGGGACCGGGATGACCGGTATTACCTGAACATGGGGCGGTGGGTGACCGTCGGGGCGACGGTGGCGGCGGTCGGGACGGCGTTCATCGCGTCGGGTTATGCGAACCTGATGGATTATCTGCAGCAGTTGTTCTCGTTCTTCAACGCGCCGTTGTTCGCGACGTTCATCCTGGGGATGTTCTGGAAGCGGATGACTCCGCACGCCGGGTGGGCGGGTCTGGTTGTGGGCACGGTGTCGGCGGTGGTGGTGTTCGCGATGGCCGAGACCGGGGTGCTGGACCTGCCGGGTCAGGGCGCGAGTTTCGTGGGCGCGGGTGTGGCGTTCGTGGTCGACATCGTCGTGAGCGTGGTGGTCAGCCTGGTGACGCGGCCGAAGCCGGAGGCCGAGCTGGCGGGTCTGGTGTATTCGCTGACGCCGCGGTCGGCGCGGCAGGCGGCCACCAGCGGTGAGGACGCCGGCTGGTACCGGCGGCCCGGACTGCTGGCCGGTATCGCCCTGGTCCTGGTCATCGCCCTCAACATCATCTTCGCCTGACCGAGGAGGTCTTCCCATGCCAGGTCGCGGTTCCGGCCACACCGCGGGTGCCTTCGACATCCGCTCCGTCATCGCGCTGCTGTTCGCCATCTACGGCGCCGTGCTCGTCGTCGTCGGCGTCGTGCAGCCGCACGCCGAGATCGAGAAGTCGGCGGGCGTCAACATCAACCTGTGGGCGGGCGTCGGGATGCTCGTCTTCGCCGCGGCGTTCGTCGCCTGGGCCCGGCTGCGCCCCATCGCGGTGCCCGACGAACCCGCCGAAACCGGCGAGCAGTGATCGCACGGCCGGTGCCGGCGTCCGCGCGCTGGGAAGCGGGCGCCGGCACCGCCGCGGCCGAACAGCCGGTTCCCGTCCCGGGGGCGCGGACCGATCGCTAGTGTGATCGGCGTGTTCCGACGCGTTCCCCTGATCGCCGCGCTGCTCAGCGCCTTCGCCGTGGCCGGTTGCGCTTCGCCCGGGGTCGAGCCGACCGTTTCCGAGCGGCGGACCGTCGATCTGCCCGACATGAACGTGGACAAGCCGGGGCTGCTCGACCCGGCCTTCGCGCCCGAGCGGCTGCGCGGGGTGGACGTGTGCGAGACGCTGCGCGCCACCGGCCTGGAGCAGTACGGCACGCCCGCCGCCTTCCGGCAGGAGGGTTTCGGGACCTGCGCCAATTACATGAAGAACCACGACGGCGAGGAATTCACCGTCACCCTCTACTTCGACGACGGCGTGACGGACCCGAGCAGCCATCGCATCGGCGGGCTGCCCGCCACGGTCAGCGACAACGGCTCCGGGTCCTGCTTCGTGAGCGCGGCCTACGCCGGTGCCGACACGCGCCTGTTCGAAGAACCCCGCGGCCTGACCATCCAGCTCGCCACCGAGCAGAGCGACGTCTGCTCGCCCGCGGTGCAGATGCTGACCGACGCCGTCGAGGTGGTGCGCACCAAACCACCGGTGAACCCGCGGGCCTCGGGCGGGCTGGGCGGTTTCGACCCCTGCCAGCTCGCCGACCCGGCAGTGCTGCGCGACGCGATGGCGGGCGGCACCCCGGACGCCAGCGGCGGCCGCGGGCTCTACGAGTGCGTGTGGTCGGCGGAGAACAGCGTCGTGGCGAAGGTGAGCCTGCAGTTCGGCACCATGGAGAGCACCGAGGTGCCGCCGAACGTGCCGCCGCCCCCGCCGGTCGACCTGGGCGGGGCCCCGACCAGCGTGGTGGTCACCGCCGATCCGCCGGGCTGCGCGATCGAGTGGGAGCACCGCAAGGGCGACGGCGGCAGCGAGTTCGTGCACGTCGCGATCTCGAACATGAAGCGCATCCCGATGGATCCCTGCGTCAGCGCGGCGAACCTGGCGCGGCAGGTGCGGGCGAAGCTGCCCGCGGTGTGACGGTCCCGGCCGACCCCCTGGGTTCCGTAGGCTGCACGATGACAACGACCGACGTAAAGGTGGGAGGCCGGCCATGACCCAGACCGCCCGAGGCGACGTCGAGATCCAGTCCGCGGCCAGCGCGGAGTCCTCGACGTTCGAATCGATCGACCCTCGCACCGGAGAGGTCGTGGGGCAGCACCCGATCCACACCGCGGCGGAGGTCGACGATGCGGTGGCGGCAGCCCGCGCGGCTCAGCACGCCTGGGCCGAACTCGGGTTCTCCGGCCGGAAGCAGCAGCTCGACAAGTGGCGCAAGCTGCTGGCCAAGCGGGTGGACGAGCTGGCCGGGCTCATCTGCGCGGAGACCGGGAAGCCGCTCGACGACGCCAAGCTCGAACTGGTCCTGGTGATCGACCACCTGCACTGGGCGGCGGCCAACGCCGAGAAGGTGCTCAAGCGCCGCAAGGTCTCGTCGGGCTTCCTGATGTCCAACCACGCGGCCACCGTCGAATACCTGCCGTTCGGCGTGATCGGCGTGATCGGCCCGTGGAACTACCCGGCGTTCACGCCGATGGGCTCCATCGCCTACTCGCTGGCCGCGGGCAACGCGGTGGTGTTCAAACCCAGCGAGCTCACCCCCGGTGTCGGTCAGTGGCTGGCCGACAGCTTCGCCGAGGCGGTGCCGGAGCACCCGGTGTTCCGGCTGGTGACGGGCTTCGGCGAGACCGGGGCGGCGCTGTGCCGGTCCGGGGTGAACAAGGTGGCCTTCACCGGCTCCACCGCCACCGGCAAGCGGGTGATGGCCTCCTGCGCCGAGAACCTGGTGCCGGTGCTGGTCGAGTGCGGCGGCAAGGACGCCCTGATCGTCGACGCCGACGCCGACCTGGCCGCGGCGGCCGACGCCGCCGTCTGGGGCGCGATGTCCAACGCCGGGCAGACCTGCATCGGCGTGGAGCGGGTGTACGTGGTGGACGCGGTCGCCGACCGCTTCGTGGAGATGATCACCGAGCGCGCCGGGAAGCTGCGGCCGGGCGGTGAGCCGAGCGCCAACTTCGGGCCCATCACGATGCCCTCGCAGGTGGACGTGATCCGCAGGCACATCGACGACGCGCTGGAGCGCGGCGGCCGCGCGCTGGTCGGCGGCGAGCACTCGGTGCGCCCGCCGTTCGTGGAGCCGGTGGTGCTCACCGACGTGCCGGAGGACTCCCTCGCGGTCACCGAGGAGACCTTCGGGCCGACCATCGTGGTGCGGCGGGTCCGGGATGTCGACGAGGCCGTGACCCGCACCAACGGCACCCGCTACGGGCTGGGCGCGACGGTGTTCTCCCGGGCCGGGGGCGCGGAGCTGGCGCGTCGGCTGCGCTCCGGCATGGTCGCGGTGAACTCGGTCGTCGCCTTCGCCGGGGTGCCCTCGCTGCCGTTCGGCGGTGTCGGCGATTCCGGGTTCGGCCGGATCCACGGCGCCGACGGGCTGCGCGAGTTCACCCGCCCGCAGTCGGTCACCCGCCTCCGGTACCGGAGCCCGCTGAACCCGATGAGCTTCGGCCGGTCGAAGGGCACCATCCGGCGCATGGTGCGGTTGGTCAAGTTGGTGCGCGGGCGCTGATCGACGCGCCGTTTCCGCTGGGCTTGCGCCGGGGGTGACAGGAAGGTTCCCTTGCTCTCGCACCCCCAGCCGGGCGCGGGGGCGGCGGACACCGAGCACACGGCGCGGCGGTGAGCGGCGCAGGCAAGGAGGCCAGCGGGTGAAGAAGATCATCAACGATCCGGCGGCAGTGGTCGCCCAGTCGTTGCAGGGCATGGCCGCGGCGCATCCCGACGTGCTGCGGGTGCGCACCGATCCGGCGGTGGTCGTGCGCGCGGACGCACCGGTGGCGGGCAAGGTCGCGGTGGTCTCCGGAGGCGGTTCCGGGCACGAGCCGCTGCACGGCGGGTTCGTCGGCGCCGGGATGCTGGCCGCGGCGGTGCCGGGCGCGGTGTTCACCTCGCCGACCCCCGACGCGGTGCAGGCCGCGATCGAGGAGACCAACGGCGGCGCTGGCGTGCTGCTGGTGGTCAAGAACTACACCGGCGACGTGCTCAACTTCGAGACCGCCGCGGAGCTCGCCGGGCTGGACGGCGTCGACGTGCGCAGCGTGATCGTGGACGACGACGTGGCGGTGAAGGACTCCACCCACACCGCGGGCCGGCGCGGCGTCGGCGGCACCGTGCTGCTGGAGAAGATCGTCGGCGCGGCGGCCGAGCAGGGCGCCGACCTGGACCGCTGCGAGGAGCTGGCCAGGCGGGTCGTGTCGCGGGTGCGGTCGATGGGCATGGCGCTGACCGCGCCGACGGTGCCGCACGCCGGGCAACCCAGCTTCGACCTCGCCGACGGCGAGATGGAGATCGGCATCGGCATCCACGGCGAGCCCGGCCGGGCCAGGGTGCCGCTGACCTCGGCCGACGACATCGTGCGGCAGCTGCTCGAACCGATCCTGGAGGACCTGCCCTTCACCTCAGGCGACGAGGTGCTGCTGTTCACCAACTCGATGGGCGGCACCCCGCTGCTGGAGCTCTACCTGGCGCACGGCATCGCCGAGCGGTTGCTGGCCGAGCGCGGCATCCGCGTGCGCCGCCGGTTGGTCGGCCCGTACATCACGAGCCTGGAGATGCAGGGCATGAGCCTGACCCTGCTGAAGCTGGACGATGAGCTCACCGAGCTCTGGGACGCGCCGGTGCACACCGCCGCGCTGCACTGGTGAGGGAGAACGCCGGATGGGTTGCACTGCACAAGACGTGATCGCGGCGCTGCGCGCGGGGGCGGCCACCGTCACCGAGCACCGCGACGAGCTGATCGAGCTGGACCGCGTGATCGGCGACGCCGACCACGGGGAGAACATGGCCCGCGGTTTCCGCGCGGTGGCGGCGAAGATCGACACCTCCGCGCCGGAAACGCCCGGCGCGGTGCTGAAGTTGTGCGCCACCGTGCTGATCTCCACCGTCGGCGGCGCCTCCGGCCCGCTGTACGGCACGGCGTTCCTGCGCGCGGCGGCGGCCGTCGGCGATGCCCCGGAGCTGGACGGCGCTGCGGTGGCCAAGGCCGTGCAGGCCGGGCTGGAAGGCGTGGTCGCCCGCGGCCGCGCGGAGGTCGGGGACAAGACCATGGTCGACGCGTTGACGCCTGCGGTGGAAGCGGCGAAGAACGCCGCGGAATCCGGTGAGGGCCCGGCGAAGGTGCTGGCCGCGGCGGCCGAAGCCGCCCAGCAGGGCGCCGAGGCCACCGAACCGCTGGTGGCCCGCAAGGGCCGTGCGTCCTACCTGGGGGAGCGCAGCGCCGGGCACATCGACCCGGGCGCGCGGTCGACCGCGCTGCTGCTGTCCGCATTCGCCGAAGCCGCGGGAGGCCGCTGATGAACGCCGGACTCGTCATCGTCTCGCACAGCGCCCGGCTGGCCGAAGGCGTGGTGGAACTCGCCCAGCAGATGGCGCCCGACGTGCGGGTGATCGCCGCCGGTGGACTGCCGGACGGCAACATCGGCACGGACTTCGAGAAGGTCTCGGCCGCGCTGTCGGACGCCAACACCGGGCAGGGCGCGGTGGTGCTCTACGACCTGGGCAGCGCCCAGATGATCGCCGAGCTCGCGGTGGAATCGCTCGGTGACCCCAGCACCGCGCTGGTCGTGGACGCGCCGCTGGTCGAAGGAGCGGTCGCCGCAGCCGTCGCCGCGCAGGGCGGTGCGCCGATGGCGGCGGTCGGCCGGGCCGCGGAGGCCGCGGCGGAGGGCGGCGAACTCGCCGAACCGGGCGCGCCGGAGACCGGTGAGATCCGCGAAGAGCTGGAGCTGACCAACGAGGTCGGGCTGCACGCGCGGCCGGCGGCGCTGCTGGCGCGCAGCCTCACCGGACTGCAGGCCAGCGTCAAGCTCACGCTCGGCGACAACGAGGCCGACGCGGCCAGCGTCCTCGGCGTGATGGGGCTGGGCGCCCGCAAGGGCGACCGGATCGTCCTGCACGCCAGCGGTCCTGACGCGGGGCAGGCGGTGGAGCGCATCCTCGACCTGGCCAAGCGCAACTTCGACGAATAGCCCGCCTCGGGAAGCTGCGAGCATGGGAACCTTCCTGTCACCGATGACAGGAAGGTTCCCTTGCTCGCAGCTGGATTCCGCGGGCGCCGGGTTAGGGTGGATCGATGTCGCCGCGTCTCCGCCACCGAGGCATGCTGCTGCTGTTGGTCCTGCTGGTGGCGGGGTGCACTCCGGGCGGCTCGCCGCAGGCGCCCGCCGCGCCGCAGCAGGACGAATCGGGCACGGCCCGGGCCTCGCTCGGTGATCTGCGCACAGTGGACCCGTGCACGCTGACCGACCCCGCCGCGTTGCGGGAGTTCGGCCCTGCGGAGAACGCCGGCACCGTTTCGCTCGACTACTGCCTGCTGCACGTCAAGCTCGCGAACGGTTCGCTGGTGCAGCTGGCCGTCGGCGAGCTGGGACCGGCACCGGACCCGCGGGGAAACCCGGTGGTGCCGCGCGGTTCGCTGCGAATCGTGCAGGACGCGCCGCTGCCCGGGCACTGCACCCGGCAGATCCTGTTCACCGACGGTCTCGCGCTGCGGGTCAGCGCCGACCTGCTGGCGGGCGATCCGGCCTCCGGGCTGTGCGGCATCGCCGAAGCCGGTGCGGAGGCGGCCACCGCCGCGCTGGGGCAGCGCCGCGTCGGGCACCGGGACTTCCCGGCGAACTCGCTGGCCCTGGTCGATCCGTGCGAGGTGCTGGATTCCGCCGTCGTGCAGCAGGTTCCGGGCCTGGAATCAGCCCAGGGGCGGCCGAGCCCGGCCGGGCACCAGTGCGCTTGGGGCGAGCAGGTCGCGGATTCGCCGCGCGTGCAGCTCACCCACACGGCAGGCGATCCGCCGCAGGTGCTGCACGGGGCCGCCGTCGAGGAGGAGATCGCCGGGCGGCGCACCGTCATCAGCGTGGTCGGCGGCGACCCGCAGCTCCCGCTGTGCTCGGCCGAGACCGCGCACCTGCCGTTCGGCGCCACCGGGCAGGTCGAGGTCGCGCAGCTGGTGGTGGCCGTGCCTGGGATGACCGGGATCGACGCCTGCGAGTTCGCCCGCGGGCTCGCCGGGCAGGCTTGGCCGCACCTCCCGCCGCTCGCCCCGTAGCCGGACCGTTACGGTTGTCGCGTGCCCAGACGCAATCGCCCGCAGCGCCGCCCGGCGGCTGACAGCAGCCAGCGCGCGATGGGCACTGCGTTCGGCGCGTCCCGGGTCGAGCACGGCCCGGACGGCGAGTGGATGGTGCGCACCGTGCCCGCCGCGCAGGCCACCAAGGTCTACCGGTGCCCCGGCTGCGACCACGAGATCCGGCCGGGCATCGCGCACGTGGTGGCGTGGCCGAGCGCGGCGCACGGCGGCGTCGAGGACCGGCGCCACTGGCACAACGGCTGCTGGAACGCGCGAAGCCGCCGCGGGCCGACGCGACGCTGGTCGTAGCACGTCACACCATGCCGGCCACCCGTCCGTGGCAGGATCGGGGGCGATGAGCACCGAGATCCGCGCCAACACCGTGCTGCCTGCCCGCCGCGAGCAGATCACCCTGCACACCGCCGACGGCCTGCAGCTGATCGGCGAGCTCGCGCTGCCGGAATCCCGGCCGCCGCGGGCCACGCTGGTCTGCCTGCACCCGCTGCCCACCCACGGCGGCATGATGGACTCGCACATCTACCGCAAGGCGGCGTTCCGGCTGCCCGCGCTGGCCGACTTCGCGGTGCTGCGGTTCAACACGCGCGGCACGGCCAGCGAAGCGGGCCGCAGCGAGGGCAGCTTCGACAGCGGCAACGCCGAGCGCTTCGACGTGGCGGCGGCGCTGGAGTACGCCGAGTTCCACGACCTGCCGAACGTGTGGCTGGTCGGCTGGTCCTTCGGCACCGACCTGACGCTGGTGCACGGCCTGGACCCGCTGGTCGAGGGCGCGGTGCTGATCTCCCCGCCGCTGCGCTGGAGCACCGAGGAGCACCTGCGCGCCTGGGCCGACTCGGGCAAACCGGTGCACGCCCTGATCCCGGAGTTCGACGACTACCTGCGCCCCGACGAGGCCCGGCAGCGCTTCGCCGCGATCCCGCAGGCGGAGGTGACCGGCTTCCCGGACACCAAGCACCTGTGGGTCGGCAAGGCCGAGGACGCGCTCGACGCGATCGTGCGGACCATCGCCCCGGACGTGCCGACGCCGCTGCCGCGCACCTGGGACGGGCCGTCGGAGACCCGGCAGGTCACCATCGTCAGCTCCTGAACGCGCTGGTCAGGTCGGCGGGTGACAGGAAGGTTCCCATGCTCGCATCAGCGCGCGGGTAGCCGGAACAGCACTTCGGGCCTGCCGTCGCGGTGGCGTTCCAGGACCAGCGCGAACCCGAGCTTCTCCGCGACCCGGATCGACGGCGCGTTGTCGGCGTCGGTCACGATCACCACCGGCCGGTCGGGCCGGTTGCGCTGCGCCCAGCTCAGCGCGGCCCCGGCCATCTCGGGCGCGTAGCCGTGGCCCCAGGCGCTCGGCCAGAGGCGGTAGGCGAGGTTCAGCACCGGTTCGCCCTCCTCCACCGAGTGCCGCACGCCGCCGAAGCCGATCACCTCGGCGGTCCCGGCGAGCCGGATCGTCCAGTAGCCGATGCCGTCGACGGCCCAGTTCTGCCGGAAGTTGACGAACAGCTCGCGCGCCTGCTCCTCGGTTCGCCGCGACCAGCCGTCGTGCGGGTATGCCTCCGGAGCGGAGTGCACCGCGATGAACTCGTCGGCGTCGGTGGGCTCGAGGCGGCTCAGCACGAGCCGTTCGGTGCGGATCTCGTCGGGTTGGATCACGCCGTGAACGGTAGCCCGCCACCCCGGCATCGAGCAGCCGGTTTTCGGGGCGGGTGACAGGAAGGTTCCCATGCTCGCATCAACCCGGGGGTGCGAGCCGGAACACCAATTCGGCGCATCCGTCGCGTTCGCGTTCCGCGCTGAGGGTGAACCCGAGCTTCTCGGCGAGCCGGATCGACGCCGCGTTGCCGACGTCGGTCGTGATCACCACCGGCCGGTCGGGCCGGTGATCTCGCGCCCAGCTGATCGCGGCCCGGGCCATCTCCGTCGCGTAGCCGTTCCCCCAGGCGGTCGGGAAGAACCGGTAGAAGAGGTTGAGCACCGGGTCGTCGTCTTCGTCCTTGTGCTGGACGCCGCCGAAGCCGATCACCTCGGCGGTCGCGGCGAGCCGGATCGTCCAGTAGCCGATGCCGTCGGCGACCCACTTCTCGCGGAACCAGTCGAGCTGTTCGCGGGCCTGTTCCGGATCGCGCCGGAACCTGCTGTCGTGCGGGTAGGCCTCGGGCAGGCCGTGCATGGCGATGTAGGCGTCGGCGTCGGTGGGCTGGATGCGGCTCAGCGCGAGCCGTTCGGTGCGGATTTCATCAGGCTCGACCACAACGCGAACAGTAGTCCGCGGCCCCGCCGCTGAGCAGCGGGTTTTCGGGGTGCGTGACAGGAAGGTTCCCATGCTCGCAAGCCCTGCGCATGGTGCTCGCAGCTACTGAAACGCCAATGCTTGTGTCCGGTGAACACATAGTCGGCCGGTGTGCTGAGCCCTAACGTCCTACGGCATGAGTGACAACGGGCACGCCGGGCGGACGGCCATGGTGACCGGCGCGGGCAGCGGGATCGGGCGGGCGTGCGCCCGGGCGCTCGCCGCCGCCGGGGCGCAGGTGCACGTCGTCGATCTCGACCGGGCGGCCGCCGAGCAGGTCGCCGCTGAGGTCGGTGGCCGGGCGCACGTGGCCGATCTCGCCGATCCCGGCGCGGTCGACGCGCTGCCCGCTGCGGTCGACGTCCTGGTCAACAACGCGGGTTTCCAGCACGTCGCCGCGCTGCCGGAGTTCCCGCTGGACACCTTCACCCGCATGCAGCAGGTGATGGTGACCGCCCCGTTCCAGCTCGTGCGCAACGCGCTGCCGCACATGTACGCCCGGGGCTGGGGGCGCATCGTGCACGTCTCCAGCGTGCACGGGTTGCGCGCCAGCCCGTTCAAGGCCGGCTACGTGACCGCCAAGCACGCGATCGAAGGTCTGTCCAAAGTGGTCGCGCTCGAAGGGGCCGCGCACGGGGTGACGAGCAACTGCGTCAATCCCGGCTACGTCGACACACCGCTGGTGCGCGCGCAGATCGCCGATCAGGCGGCCGCGCACGGCATCGACGAGTCCGAAGTGGTCGAAGACGTGCTGCTGCGGCGGGCCGCGCTCAAGGAGCTCATCGACCCCGCGCAGGTCGCCGAGCTCGTGCGCTGGTTGTGCGGGGAGCACGCGGCGCACGTCACCGGGGTTTCGCTTCCGATGGACGGCGGCTGGACCGCCGCCTGAAAGGCATGTGCACCCGTTCTGCGTGGCGGTGCAAGAGCCGAGAGCGGGCTGAACGCCTCCGGCGTTTCAAAGACCAAGACCAGAATCACAACAGGCACTGACACGAAGGAGTGTTCGCCTTGGCCAGCAACAGACCCGGCAACGCGCGGGGCGGCTCGATCGCGCGGGTCGTCGGTGCCAGCCTGATCGGCACCACCGTGGAGTGGTACGACTTCTTCCTCTACGGCTCGGCCGCCGCGCTGGTGTTCAACCAGCTGTTCTTCCCGGAGGCCGATCCGCTCACCGGCACGCTGCTGGCGTTCACGACCTATGCGATCGGTTTCCTGGCCCGGCCGCTGGGCGGTTTGGTGTTCGGGCACTTCGGCGACCGGGTGGGCCGCAAGAAGCTGCTGGTGGTGAGCCTGCTGATGATGGGCGGCGCCACCTGCGCGATGGGGCTGCTGCCCACCTACGCCGCGGTGGGCGCGCTCGCGCCGGTCCTGCTCACGCTGCTGCGCCTGGTGCAGGGGTTCGCGCTCGGCGGCGAGTGGGGCGGTGCGGTGCTGATCGTCTCCGAGCACGGCGACGACCGCCGCCGCGGGTTGTGGGCGTCGTGGCCGCAGTGCGGTGCGCCGGGCGGCAACCTGCTGGCCACCGCGGTGCTCGCGGTGCTGGCCGCGACCCAGTCCGATGCGGAGTTCCTGGCCTGGGGCTGGCGGGTTCCGTTCCTGCTGTCCGGGGTGCTGGTGGTGATCGGCCTGTGGATCCGGATCGCGGTCAGCGAATCGCCGGTCTTCCTCGACGCCCAGCGCAAGGCCGAGCGGCGCAGCGAGCACGTGCCGGTGGTGGCGGTGTTCCGGGACCACTGGCGCCAGGTGCTGATCACCATCGGCTCGCGGATGGCCGAGAACGTCTCCTACTACGTGCTGACCGCGTTCATCCTGGTCTACGTGACCGGCCCGCTGGAGCTGCCGAAGTCGGTGGGGCTCAACGCGGTGCTGATCGGCTCCGCGCTGCACTTCGTGACCATCCCGCTGTGGGGTGCGCTGTCGGACCGGGTGGGCCGCAAACCGGTGTACCTGTTCGGCGCGGTGGCGATGGCGGTGTGGGGGTTCGCGTTCTTCGCGCTGCTGGACACCCGGTCGCCGTGGGTGATCGTGCTGGCCACCAGCGTCGGCCTGCTGCTGCACGGCGCGATGTACGGGCCGCAGGCGGCGTTCTTCGCCGAGCAGTTCGCCACCCGGGTGCGCTACACCGGGCTGTCCGTCGGCGGGCAGCTGTCGTCGATCGCGGCGGGTGCGCTGGCGCCGATCATCGCGGTGGCGCTGCTGCAGAGCTTCGGCAGCACGGTGGCGGTTTCGGTCTACGTGCTGGCGATGTGCGCGCTGACGGTGTCGGCGGTGCTGGTGGCGCGGGAAACCGCCGGGAGTTCGCTGCACGATGACGCCACCGAGGAGCAGGCCGCGGTGCCAAGATGAGCGGGTGAACGACGACGTGGTCCAGCTGCTCGAACTGCTCGCCGGTGGCGCGGGCAGCGAGCAGCTGGCGCACGTCGCGGTCGAGAACCCGCGGTTGGGCCGGGCGAGCGCGCTGGCGCTGCGGATCCACAGCACGCTCTCCGCGCACCGCCGCCGGGAGACCGAGCTCAGCGCGCTGTTCGACACCGCCAGCGACCTGGCGCGGCTGCGCGACACCGATGCGGTGCTGCGCTCGATCGTGCGCCGGGGCCGCACCCTGCTCGGCGTGGACGTCTCGTACCTGAGCCTCAACGACGAGGCGGCCGGGCGCACCTACATGCGGGTCACCGACGGTTCGGTGTCGGCGCTGTTCCAGAAGGTGACGCTGGGCATGGGGGAGGGCTTGGGCGGGCTGGTGGCGCAGACCGCCCAGCCGTACGCGACGCGCGACTACTTCGGCGACGAGCGCTTCCGGCACACGCTGCCGATCGATTCGGCGGTCCGCGACGAGGGGCTGACCGCGATCCTGGGCGTGCCGCTGGCGCTCGGCGACCAGGTCATCGGCGTCCTCTACGCCTCGGACCGCACCCGCCGCGAGTTCACCCCGGACGAGATCGCGCTGCTGTCGTCGCTGGCCGACCACGCCGCGATCGCGCTGGACAACGCCGCGCTGCTGGAGGAGATCAGCGAGCAGAGCGCCGCCCTGCGCCGCGCGGAGGAAGCCCACGACCGGCTCATGGACCTGGTGCTCCGGGGCGCTGCCGTGCCGGAAGTGGCGGCCGCGGTGGCCGACGTGCTGCACGGCGAGATCGGCCTGTTCGACGCCGAAGGCGCCGAGCTGACCAACGCCGACCCGGTGCCTCCGGTGCCGCCGGCGGCGGCCGTCGCGGCCTCGCGGGCCAGCGGACGCGCGATGTCCACATCGGACGGGTGGGTGTGCGCGGTGCAGGCCGGGCCGGAACTGCTCGGCAGCATCGTGCTTTCCGGCCGCGGTGATCTGGTGGACGCCGACCGCAGGCTCTTCGAGCGCGCCGCGGTCGTCACGGCGCTGCTGCTGATGCTGCGCCGGTCGGTGGCCAAGGCCGAGGACGAGGTGCGCGGTGAACTGCTGACCGACCTGCTCACCGCGCCCGAGCGCAATCCCGGCGCGCTGCTGGCGCGGGCCGAGCGGTTGGGCCTGGACCTGGCCCAACCGCACGCTGTGCTCATCGCCCACGCCGAGCGCGTGCCGCGCACCCGGCTGGCCGTGGCCGCCGGCCGCTGCGCGGCGCTCGCCGGGATCCACGCGGAGGAGGTCGTGCTCCTGGTCCCGGCCACCGATCCCGGCCCGCTGGCAGCCCGCACCGCCGAGACCCTGCGGTCCGCAGTGGACGGTCCGGTCACGGTGGGCGCTTCCGGCCCGGCGCACGGCCCGCGGGAGATCGCGGCGGCGCACGCCGAAGCCGCCCGCTGCCTGCGGGCGCTGCTCGCGCTGGGGCGGATCGGCGAGGGCGCGTCGATGGACGGTCTGGGATTCCTCGGCGTGCTGCTCGGCGAGCAGACCGACCTGCCCGGATTCGTGCAGCGGACCATCGGGCCGGTGCTCGACTACGACGCCCGCCGGGGCACCGAGCTGCTCGCGACGCTGCAGGCCTACTTCGCGGCCGGTGGCAACCTCACCCGCGCCAAGGACGTGCTGCACGTGCACGTCAACACCGTCGTGCAGCGGCTGGACCGCATCGGCTCGCTGCTCGGCGCGGACTGGCAGGCGCCGGAGCGGGCGCTGGAGATCCACCTCGCGCTGCGCCTGCACGTCCTGCAGGGCTAGTGGCCGGACCGGGGGAGCCCGGCGTCGACGACGGCCCGGCGGAACCGGCCGTCCCAGGCCTGCCAGACCTCAGCGCTCAGCACGCCACCGACCTGGAGCCCTGATGGCTCGACCGAAGCCCACAGGTGCTGCTCGGCGTCGTCGTCCGGTGCGAACCACCTCGCGAGATCGGGCGACCCGGGCTGCCAGCCCGGCAGGTCGCGGTAGATCCGGCCCAGCGCCGCCCAGTCCGCGTCGGTGAAGTCCGCCCAGAACAGGCAGTAGACCCGCGCCACGGGCTCGGCGTCGGCGGTGTCGTAGAACCACTCCACCGCAGCGGTCAGCTGAGCGCGTAGACCCAGGCGGTGCGCCCGGAGCGCAGCGGCACCTCGACCCGGCGGTAGGCGTCGACCTCGTAGTCGTCGGCCGCGGCCAGCTGCTCGTCGGTCAGCGTGAAGACCGTTCCCGGCACCTCGGCGCCGGAGCTGCGGTCGGGGATGAGCGCCGGGTGCACCGCCGAACCGCTGAGCTCGACCACCCGCGGGTCCTCGATGCGCACCTCTCCCAGGCGGTGACCGGTCACGGCGTCGGACTCGCCGGGAACCTCGCCCCCGAACACCGATCGCTGGACCTCGGGCTGGCGGAGCGTGCCGTAGGAGAAGAGCAAGTGCATGGCACAAGTCAATCAGCCGCGGCATTCCCGCTGGTCACGGGGGTGGGTGACAGGAAGGTTCCCATGCTCGCACCGCACCGCCCGGTGGTTTCAGCCGCGCAGCCAGGCGTGCAGCTCGTCGAAGGAGTCGCGGAACTGCGGGGCCAGCGGGCGCAGTCCGGGGAACTCGTCGACGAGGCCGTCGGTGTGGTTGCCCGCCTCGATCCGGCGGTAGCGGTGCAGGTCGCCGCGGCCGGTGGCGGCCACCATCCCGGCGTAGACGTCCGAGCTGCGGCTGATCGGCAGCAGCGCGTCCAGCGTTCCGTGCAGCGTGATCAGCGGTTTGCCGATGCGCCCGGTCAGCGCGATCCGCTCGACGGCGCGGTGCACCTCGGCGGGCCGCGCGGCGTAGTCGTAGTCGGCGTCGCAGTCCGGGGTGCCGCTGCGGCAGAACGGGATTCCGGCCTGGCGGTCGCCGTCGAAGCCGGGGTCGAACTCCTCGCGGTAGATCCGCTGCGTCAGATCCCAGTAGACGCGGTGGTGGTAGTCCCAGAGGAACTGCGATCCCGGTGCGAAACCCGCGGCCAGGACGGCGCGTTCGTCACCGGCCGGGTGGGCGCGCAGCGCGGCGGGCAGGAACGTGAACAGGTTGTCGCGCTGCGTCCACAGCGTGCCTTCCCAGTCGATTCCGCCGTCGTAGAGCCACGGCCGGTTCTCCAGCTGCCAGCGCACCAGGTAGCCGCCGTTGGACATCCCGGCCGCGATGGTGCGCGACACCGGCCTGCCGTAGTGGCGCCAGGCCGTGATCTTGGCGGCGGTGGTCAGTTCGGTGACCCGGTGGTTCCACTCGGCCACGGCGTCGCCCGGCCGGTCGCCGTCGGTGAAGAACTCCGCGCCGGTGTTGCCCTTGTCGGTGGCGGCGAAGGCGTAGCCGGCGGCCAGCACGTGGTCAGCGATCGCCCGGTCGTTGGCGTACTGCCTGCGGTTTCCCGGTGATCCGGAGACGACCAGGCCGCCGTTCCACCGCGCGGGCAGGCGCAGCACGAACTGGGCGTCGTGGTTCCAGCCGTGGTTGGTGTTGGTCGTCGAGGTGTCCGGGAAGTAGCCGTCGATCTGCCTGCCCGGCACCGCTGCCGGGGCGGGCAGGTCCGAGGCGGTCAAGCCCGCCCAGTCGGCCTGCACCGTGTGCCCCGAGGCGAGCGTCCCGGTCGTCGTCAAATCCGCCAGGCACGCCGAATCCTGGTGCACGGCACCGGGAACCCGCACGTCGGGGCCGCAGCTGCGCGCGGCGGAAGCGGTCGGGACGAGCAACGCGCCGGCGAGCAGACCGGCGGACAGCAACGTGATTCCCCTGCGCACGGCGCACCTCCTCGTGTTCGCCCGGTCACGGTAGGGGCGCGGGCAGCGGTCCGGACATGTGGGCGTGGCACACAAATCCGCCACCGGGAGTAGGGCCGTCCACTGTGGATAGGGCGTCGAGCCCGGCCCTACCGTGGTCGGAAACCACGAGGAGGTGGTTCGGATGCGCGTGTTCTCCCTGGTCCTGGCCGTGCTGCTGGCGACGGTCGTCGCAGCACCGGCGGCTTCGGCGGCCGAACTCCGGGAAGTGACCGGATTCGGCGGCAACCCCGGCGCGCTGCGCATGTTCGAGTACGTCCCCGACGGGTTGCCGGAAGGACGCCCGGTGGTCGTCGCCATGCACGGCTGCACCCAGGACGCCGCGGGCTACGGCACCGGCGCGGGCTGGGTGGAGCTGGCCGAAAGCGCGCAGTTCACCCTCGTCCTGCCGCAGCAGGAGCAGGCCAACAACGCCAACCGGTGCTTCAACTGGTTCCAGGCCGGCGACACGGCGCGGGGCAGCGGCGAGGCCGAGTCGATCGCGCAGATGGTGCAGCGCGCCATCGCCGACACCGGCGCGGACCCGGCGCGGATCTACGTCACCGGGTTGTCCGCGGGCGGGGCGATGACCGCTGCGCTGCTCGCAGCCTACCCGGACGTGTTCGCCGGGGGCGGTGTCGTCGCCGGTGTGCCCCACGGCTGCGCGTCGAGCATGATCGACGCCTTCACCTGCATGAACCCGGGCAAGGACAAGACGCCCGAGCAGTGGGGCGATGCGGTGCGCGGCGCGAGCTCGCACCAGGGGCCGTGGCCGACGCTGAGCATCTGGCACGGCACCGCGGACTACACCGTGGCTCCGGCGAACCAGCGCGAACTGGTCGAGCAGTGGACGAACGTGCACGGCATCCCGCCCACCCCGACCTCCACCGGCACCATCGCGGGCTACCCGCACGAGAGCTACGCCGACAGCTCCGGGCGCACCCTCGTCGAAACCATCACGATCACCGGGATGGGGCACGGTCAGCCGATCGATCCCGGCAGTGCTGACGGACAGTGCGGGCAGGCGGGCGCGTACCTGCTGGACGTCGACGTTTGCGCCGCCTGGCATCTCAGCAGGTCGTGGGGCCTGCCTGCCGGGGTGGGTTGACAGGAAGGTTCCCATGCTCGCAGAACCCCGCCGCGCGGCCGGCCCGCGTGGTGGGGTCGGGTGCGGCACGATGGTGCGGTGCACTACATCGAATCGGGTGGCGGAACGCCGCTGGTGCTGCTGCACGCGTTCCCCGCGGATGCGCGGATGTGGAACCCGGCGCGCGCCGGGCTGGACGAGCAAGCGCGGGTGATCGCCCCGGATCAGCGAGGCCTGGGCGAGAGCCCGCTGAACGGTTCGTGGGCGCAGAGCTCCGAGGGGCGTGACGGCGACTGGGCGGCCGAGCACCCGAGCATCGACGCGGCAGCCGCCGACGTCCTAGCACTGCTCGACCGGCTTGAGCTGCCGGAGGTCGTGCTGGGCGGCTGCTCGATGGGCGGCTACGTCGCGATGGCTGTGCTGCGGGCGGCGCCTGAGCGCGTTGCTGGGCTGCTGCTGGTCGACACGAAAGCTGTTGCGGACAACGACGAGCAGCGCGCCAACCGCCTCAACGCCGCAGACCGCGCCGAGCGCGAAGGCACGAGCGGCTGGCTGGCGGAGGGCACGCTGCCGAACGTCCTCGGACGCACTACGCGCGAGCAGCGCCCAGAGGTGCTCAAGCACGTTCGGGAGTTGATCGACGCGCAACCGCCGGAGGGCGTCGCTTGGGCGCAGCGCGCGATGGCGAGCCGTCCGGACAGCACTGATGCGCTGCGGGCGTTCACCGGGCCTGCGCTGGTGGTCGTGGGCGCGGAGGACTCGCTCACTCCTCCGGAGCACGCCCGCGCGCTCGCGGACGTGCTCCCAGGAGGTGAGCTCGTGACGTTGCCGGGTGCTGGGCACCTGCCGCCGGTCGAGACGCCGGAGGAGTTCGCCGGCGTCGTCCGACCGTGGTTGGCCGAGCTGGGCTAGTCGTCCTTGGCAGGACGGCGCGAGTCCTGCTCGTTCGGTTTCGCCTCGCTCCGCCGCATCTCGTCCGCCATCTCGCTGGGCAGCACGAAGTACTCACCCGACTTCCGCCTGGCCCGGGCGCTGCCGTCACCGGTTCGGGACTCCTGGTCCGCCATCGACGTGGTCCTTTCCATGGGCGCAATGCCTGCAACCACCCTCCGGAAGTAGAGCGGGAGGACCACTGGATCGATGACGCTCGACCCGGCTGAACAGCGGAAACGATTAGCCCGGGCGGACCGGCAGCTGGATCTCGGTCACCATCCCGGCCGGGTCCTCCGGGCAGGCCAGGGTGACCTCGCGGCCGGTGTCCGTTGGCTGGCGGCCGGTGGCCTCCATCCACTGCAGCAGCGCCTGGTACGTCGGCAGGCAGTCGTCCATCGGGCCGCGGTGCACGATCGTCGCCGCCTGCGGGACCGCGGGCAGGTCCACCACGGCGAACTCCAGCGCCGGGTCCGGTTCGACGTTGACCGGCAATCCCGCGTGCACCGTGGTGATCTCACCGTCGTCGCTGTCCACGTAGTAGGCGGTCGCCGGGCCGACCGGCACCACCCCGGCGCGCTCCAGCGCCGCGGACAGCTCGGTGTAGAGGCCCTGGATCACCGGGCCGATCGACTGCGGATCCATCGTCCGCGCCGTGCCCGACACCTCGGCGAGGCGCACCGCGGGCAGGGATTTGATCGTCACTTCTTCGGTCGGCATGGTTCCCTCTGCTTCGATCATCTGGAGCCGCGCCCGCACGTCGGCCAACCGGGCGGTGTCCGCCTCGATCCGGTTCTGCAGTTCGGCCTGCCGCAGGGCGAGCATGCCGCGCAGCTGCTCGGCGCTGAACCCCTCGTCGAGGATCTGCTGCACCTGCTGCAGGGTGAACCCGAGCTCCTTCAGCGCGACGATCCGGTTGAGCCGGGCGAGCTGGGCCGCGTGGTAGGCCCGGTGCCCGGTCGACCGGTTGACGTGCGCGGGTGGCAGCAGCCCGATGGCGTCGTAGTGGCGCAACATCCGGACCGACACCCGCCCGTGCCTGGCGAAATCTCCAATGCTGAACATGACACCTCCGGTTTAGGACCTGCCACCGTGTCAGGTGCAAGGGGAGATCAGGACCAGTGCTCCAGCGGCATCGGGCCGCGGCTGAGCACCGTGCGGATCGCGAACGTGCTGCGCGCGTCGGTGACCGGTTCGATGGCCAGGATCTGGTCCAGCAGCACCTGCTCGTAGGCGGCGAAGCTGGGCACCACGGCCTCGACGAGGAAGTCCGCTTCACCGGAGACGACGTAGCAGGCGACCACCGCGGGGATGGCGGTCAGCGCCGCTTCGATCTGCCGGGAGGTCTCCCGGGAGTGCTGGTCGACCTTCAGCGAGATGAACGCGGTCAGCCCGAGGCCGAGCCGCTCCCGGTCCAGCTCGGCCCGGTAGCCGGCGATGACGCCCGCGGATTCCAGCGCCTTGGTGCGCCGCAAGCAGGACGACGGGGACAGCGACACCGCCTCGGCCAGCTCGACGTTGGCCATCCGGCCGTTGTCCTGCAGCTCGCGCAGGATGGCGCGATCCGTCCCGTCCCAGTTGTGCTCCGGCATGATCCACCACGATTCGACGTTGTTCGCGCACGACATTGCGCGGGGAGGTTCTGGCACGGCGAAGTTTGCCATCGCGTGCCGCGGTGTTTCGCACATTCTGGCGTCATGCCGAACTCCTCTGCGCAGAACATGTCGAGCGCGCGTGGCGCTGCGCTCTACATCGGGGCCTTGCTGGGCCCCAGCCTGCTGTTGCTGCCCGGCCTCGCCGCCGCGCTCGCCGGACCCGCGTCGATCGTGGCCTGGAGCGGCCTGCTGGTCCTCTCCGGCCTGCTGGCCTGGGTGTTCACCAGCCTCGGCACCCGCATCCGGGGCGGCGTGGCCGAGTACGCGGCGGCGGGCCTCGGCACGCGCACCGGGCGCGCCGTCGGCTGGTGCTTCCTCTCCGGGGTGGTGGCGGGCGCTCCGGTGGTGTGCCTGATCGGCGGCGGCTACATCGCGGACCTGGTGGGCGGCGGGAAGACCGCGAAGCTGGTCGCCGCGGCGGTCCTGCTGCTCACCGTGGTCGCGCTGACCCTGTGCGGCGCGCGCAGCTCGACGGCCGTGCAGCTCGTGCTCGTCGCGGTGCTCGTGCTGCTGGTCGCGGTGGCGGTCATCGGCTCGGCGCCCGCCGCGCGAGCGGCGAACTGGGTGCCGTTCGCACCGCACGGCTGGACCTCGATCGGCGCGGCGGGATCGGTGCTGATGCTGTCGTTCGTCGGCTGGGAGGCCATCGCCCCGCTCACCGGCCGGCTGCGCGACCCGCGAACCCAGCTGCCGCGGGTGATCGGGACGGCGTTCGCGATCACCACGGTGATCTACCTGGCGCTGGCGGCGGCCGCGATCTCGGTCCTGGGAGCCCGGGCGGCGGGCGATGCGCCGCTCGCCGACCTGCTGAGAGCGGCGGTCGGCGCGGCAGGCCCGGCGATCGCCACGACCGCGGCGGTCACGCTCACCCTCGCCGCGACCAACGCCTACCTGACCAGCGCGGCGGTGCTGACCGCCGAACTGCGCGGTCCGGCGAGGTCGAGCTGGGGGCTCCAGCTCGCCGTCCTCGCAGCGGGCCTGGTGCTGCTCGGCGCGGCGGCAGCGGACCTGGTGAGCACGGCGCAGCTGGTGTCGATCCCGACGACGCTGTTCCTGGTGGTCTACCTCTGCTGCACCGCGGCGAGCGCGCGAGTCCTGAGTGGACCGGTCCGGGTGGCCGCGGCGGTGGCGTGCGCGGTGGTGCTCGGCGTGCTGGCCTTCAGCGGGTGGGCGCTGCTGGTGGCGCTGGCGGTGGCGATCGGGGCCGCCGTCGTGCCGGAGCGGCGGTTGGCGCCGGCCGGTTGAGCAGTGCCGGATCCGGAGCTCCGCTCGGGAGCTCCGGATCCGGGAGCGGTGCTGCTCAGCGGCGCTGCTGGCCGCCGGTGGTCTGGGAGCGCTGGCCGTTCTTGGCGTTCTTCTCCGGGACCGGTAGCTGGATCCGGCGGGTCGGCTCGTCGTGCGAGCCGGACGAGCTCTGGGCGTCGGGCGAACCCTGGGAGCCGGACTGGGGCTTCGCCTGGGAACCGGACTGGGGCTTCGCGCCCTGGTCCCGGACCAGCTGGATCTGCTCCGTCGGCCCGTCGTCCGCGGCTTCGCCGCTCGACGACGGCTTGCCGCCCGCCTGGCCGCCTCCCGGCTTGCCGCCCTGCGCCTTCGGCTTCGCCTGCTGCGCGGGCTTTCCCTGCTGCGCAGGCTTTTCCGGCTGCGCCTGCCCGGCGGGCTTCGGCTGCTTCGCCTCCGGCTTCGCGGCCTTCGCCTGTCCTGCGGTGCTCGCCTGCTTCGCAGGCTCACCCGCCTGTCCCGCGGTGCTCGCCTGCTTCGCAGGCTCGCCCGCTGCGGCCTGCGGCGCCTTCGTCGCCTCGACCTTCGCCTCCGGCTTCGCGGCCTTCGCGGGCTTCGCCGCTTCGGGCTTCACGTCGCGGCTGTCCTGGGCCAGCGCTTCTTCGGCGTCCTTGCGGGCCTGTTCGCGGGCTTCGACCGCCGCTTCGCGGAGCTTCTCCTCTTCGGCGTCCTCCTGGTCGAGGCGTTCGAGGAGGGGCGTGGTCTGGCCGAGCATCTCGGCCGCGTCGCGGAGCTTCTTGGCGACCGCGTCGCGGAGCTGGGTGAGCGAGTGGACGTGCTCGTCGGCGTTGGACAGGCGCCGCTGGACCTCTTCGGTGGTCGAGCCGAGGCGGATGCGGGCGTCTTCGCGGGCCGCGGTGACCAGGCGCTTGCTCTCGCGGGTGGCGTCGTCGATGAGGCGGGTCGCCTCGTCGGTGCACTCGCGGACCATGAGCTCGGACTTCTCGGTCGCTTCGCGGACGAGCCGCTCGGCTTCCTGCTTGGATTCCCGGATCCGCTTGTCGGCGGCCTCGGTGCTCTCGCGCTCCAGCTTCGCGGCGGCTTCCTTGCTCTCGCGCTCGCGCTTGTCGGCGGCCTCGATGCTTTCGCGCTCGCGCTTCGCGGCCGCTTCGGTGCTCTCGCGCTCCAGCTTGTTCGCCGCTTCGGTGCTCTCGCGCTCGCGCTTGTTGGCGGCCTCGGTGGATTCGCGGGTGAGCTTCTCCGCCTTCGCGGTCGCCTCGCTGACCATGCGGTTGGACTGGTCGGTGGCTTCGCGGACCCGGCGGTGGGCCTCGTTGGTGCCTTCGCGCAGGCGGCGGTTGGCCTCGTCGGTGGCCTCGCGGACGCGGCGCTCGGCCTCGGACTTGCTGGTGGCCTCCTGCTCGGCCAGGGTGCGCATGGATTCGCTGCGGCGCGCGGCCATCGCGATCTCGAAGTCCTCCTCGACCTGCGCGCGGCGGGCCTCGGACTCCTTGTCGGCGCGCTTGCGGTTCTCCTCGGCCTCGCGGGTGATCCGCTCCGCTTCGGACTTGGCCTTGTCCATCAGCGAGCGGTGCTCGGTCTCCATCTCGGAGCGCCGGCTGTTCACCTCGGCGAGCAGCCGCTCGTAGCGGGTGCGCAGGTTGGTGGCCTCGGCCTCGGAGCGCGCGCGGATCTGGGCCGCGTCGTTCTCGGCGCGGCCGCGGATCTCGTTGGCCTCGTCCTGGGCCAGCCGCAGCATCCGCTGCAGGCGCTCGCTGAGGCCTTCCAGCGTCGTCGGCGGCTTGGCCAGCCGGTCGACCTGGCCGCGCAGGTTCTCGATCTCGGAGCGGGCCGACTCCAGCTGCTTGGACAGGTCGTTGGCCTGGGAGACGGCGGCGTCGCGATCCGCGCTCAGGATGCGGATGTCGGCGTCGAGCCGCTCCAGGTGCTCATCGACCTGGGCGCGGTCGTAACCGTTCTTGCGAACGAGGTCGAAGCCCGATCCAAGAGGTAGCAAGTCGCGGTCGTCGGCAAGGCCCATGGCCACCAAGCTACCTGGAAGACGACGTTGTTGTGGGAGGTGTGGCGCGTATCAGCCGGATTTTCCGCACCGCCCGGACGGCCCCGGCGCCCAACTCCCAACCCCGCCAACCGAAAGCTCCGCCACCTGGCCGAACGCCGCTCGCGCCGTGACGAACCAGACAAACGGCGGGCTCCGGGCCGGACGCGTCCGCCGAACCCTCCTGGTCGCCCGTCCGGGGCCGCCGCGCGGGCCGCCGCCGGAGTTCCGCTGCTCACACCGCCGGGCGAACCGGTCGCCGGTACGTCTTGACCGGCTGGCCAACCAAGCGTGCAATGGAGTTGTTGGTCGTGCTCAGTGGAGGTGATCGACGTGGCCGACAGGTCTAGCTCTTCGACTGCGAAGCCGTGGGTTCGCTGGCAGGACTGGGCTGCCGTGGTGCTGGGCGCCTACTTGATCATCGGCACCCTGTGGACGCCGACCAACGGGTCGGCGATGTCCGCGATGATCGTGCTGGGCGCGCTGCTGGTGCTGGCCAGCGTGTGGTCGTTGGCCATGCCCGGCTCGATGACCAGCGAGTACTGCCACATGCTGCTCGGCGCGCTGCTGTTCATCTCGCCGTGGGTCCTCGGGTACACCTCGCTCATGGGCGCGTCGTGGACCTCGTGGATCGTCGGCGTGCTGGCGGTCCTGGCAGGCGCGGCAGCCTTGCCGGAGGCCAACGCGGCACACCGCGGTATCGCCGGTCAGCACTGAATTACCTGTTGGTGGCCGGTCTGCGTGGCGGTGCGGGTGGCGGAACCTGAGCGCTTCCCCGGACTGCGGGTGCCCCTCCTGATGTATGTCCGATACACGGCGGAGGGGTCGTCCTCGCCAGGAAACCGCTCAGAACCCGCGGCGGTGCCAGCTGCGCAGGTGGCCCAAGCGGCTGGCGCTGCTCACAAGGCGCGGACGGCATTCGCCGACAGTGTTTGACGGCGGCGCTCGCGCGCGGCCTGGGAGTAACGTCCGGGCCGCGCGTGTGGCGGTGCGCAGGCGGCGGGAGGTCGGGTTGATGGCGCAGGCTCGCGGCTCCGGCGCACGGGGGTCCACTTCGGACTCCGGGCGGCCGGCGGACGACGGTGCCTCCGCGCGGGAGCGGATCCTGGCGGCGGCCGGCGAGCTGTTCGCCGAGCACGGTTTCGAGGCCACCCCGACGTCGCGGATCGCGGAGCGGGCCGAGGTGCCCAAGGGCCTCATCCACTACTACTTCCGGCGCAAGCAGGACCTGCTGACCGCGCTGGTCGACCGGTTGCCCGACGATCCGGTGCTCTCGGAGCGGGTGGTGGTGCGCGGTGACGTCGCGGGCAGCCTGCGCGGGCTGGTGCGCGAGCTGGACGCCCGGCTGGAGGCCTCGCCGCTGCTCAGCCACCTGCTGTGGCGGGAGGCGGACACGCACGTCGCGGTCCGGGAGGCGCTGCAGCAGCGGTTCCGGCACGTCGTCGAGCAGATCCGCGGGGTGATCGAGCTGGCGCTGCCGCCGGGGCGGGTCAGCGGTGACGTCGACACCGCCGCGCTGCTGCTGGCGCGAGTGGTCAACCACCGGCATTCGCTCGTCAGGCACGGCGCGCACGACGACGAGCTGGACCGCGAGATCGGGTTCATCGCCCGTGCGCTGGAATCGGGCATCGGCAAGCCGAGGAAGATCAAACCCGCCTGAGCACCACATATCTGAATTCTCTTCACTCTTGTGAAAGATCGTTGCGCGCGCTAAAAACTCCTGCAGTCGGTCGATGCGGGAGGTTGCGGTGGGCGTTGGTCAGGTGCGGTTCTCCCGGCGGCAAGGACTGGTGGCCATGGCGGCCGGGATCGCGGGAGCGGGTGTGCTGGCGGGTTCCGGTGCCGAAGCGGCGTCCGATCCGGTGAAGTACCGGGTGCGCGGCCTGCGGGAGCCGGTCGAGCTGATCGAGGACCGCTACGGCGTTCCGCACATCTACGCCCGCAACGAGGACGACGTCTTCCTCGCGCAGGGCTTCAACGCCGCCCGCGAGCGGCTGTTCCAGATCGACCTGTGGCGGCGCCGCGGCCTCGGGAAGCTCGCCGAAGTGCTGGGCCCCGACCACGTGCCGCAGGACCGCGCCACCCGGTTGTTCCTGTACCGGGGCGACATGGACGTGGAGTGGGCGCGCTACTCCGAGGACGCGCAGCGCATCGCGACCCGGTTCACCGCGGGCATCAACGCCTACCTCGACTGGCTGGACGAGCACCCCGAGCAGCTGCCCGAGGAGTTCGGCATCCTCGGCTACCGGCCGGCCCGCTGGGCGCCGGAGGACGTGGTGCGCATCCGCAGCCACGGGTTGACCCGCAACCTGACCAGCGAGGTCAAGCGCGCCCAGGTCGCCTGCGCCGCCGGGGTCGACGCCGACCAGGTCCGGCAGGGCCTGCAGCCGGAGCACCGGACGGTGGTGCCCGAGGGCTTCGACCCGTGCGCGCTGCCCGACGACGTGCTGGCCGTCTTCGACCTGGCCACCCAGGAGGTGGAGTTCGCCGAGGGCCGCGTCCGCAAGGCGGTGGTGCGCGATCCGGCGACCGAGGGCAGCAACAACTGGGTGATCAGCGGTGCGCGCACCGCCACCGGGCGGCCGATCCTGGCCAACGACCCGCACCGCGCCTACTCGGCGCCCTCGCTGCGCTACCTGGCGCACCTGTCCGCGCCGGGCCTCGACGTGATCGGCGCGGGGGAGCCCGCGCTGCCGGGGATCTCCATCGGGCACAACGGAACCGTCGCCTTCGGGCTGACCATCTTCCCGATGGACCAGGAGGACCTCTACGTCTACGAGCTGGATCCGGCCGACCGCCGCCGCTACCGCTACCAGGGCGGCTGGGAATCGATGTCGGTGCTGCGCGAGGAGGTCGAGGTGCGCGGGGAGGCCGCGCGCACCGTCGAGCTGGCCTTCACCCGGCACGGCCCGGTGATCCACGTCGACGAGCAGCGCGACCTCGCCTACGCGGTGCGCACCGGGTGGCTGGAGCCGGGCATGTCGCCGTACTTCGGCAGCGTCGCCTACATGCGGGCGCGCAACTTCACCGAGTTCACCCGCGCGATGCGCAACTGGGGTGCGCCGACGGAGAACCAGGTGTACGCCGACGTGGAAGGCAACATCGGGTGGGTGCCGGGCGGGCTGGCGCCCGAGCGGGTCGGCTACGACGGGCTGCTGCCGGTGCCCGGCGACGGCCGCTACGAGTGGAACGGCTTCCGCTCCGGCGACGACCTGCCGCGCAGCCTCAACCCGGAATCCGGGTTCATCGCCACCGCCAACCAGTTCAACCTGCCGCCGGAGCACCAGGGCCTCGGGCTGGGATACGAGTGGACGAACCCGTTCCGGCACCAGCGGATCGTCGAAGTGCTGTCCCGGCAGCACCGGCACACCATCGCCGATTCGCAGGCGCTGCAGAACGACCAGCTGTCCATCCCGGCCCGCAGGCTGATCGCCCTGCTGTCCGAAGTGGACAGCGGCGAGTCCGATCTGCGCCGCGCGCTGCGGCTGCTGCGCGGCTGGGACGCGGTGGAATCACCGGGCTCCGGCCCCGCGGCGCTGTTCGAGGTGTGGTTGTCCAAGCACCTCGGGCCGGGATTCGTGCGGGCCGCGGTGCCGCGAGCCGCCGAGATCATCGCCGATGCCGACACCCTGGTGCTGCTCGGCGAGCTGGAGAACCCGGGCCGGTGGCTGCCGGACGCGGCGGCCCGCGACCGGCTGCTGCTGGACACGCTGCGCACGGCCTACGCGGAGGTGCGGGAACGGCTCGGCCGCGGCGAGGGCTCCTGGCAGTGGGGGAAGCTGCAGCACAGCTTCTTCCAGCACCCGGCGTCGGCGGCGTTCGGCGAAGCCGACCGAGCCCGCTTCGACGTCGGCCCGCTGCCGCGCGGCGGCTCCGCCGACACCGTCAACCAGTCCTCCTACCGGACCAGCGACTTCCGGCAGCTCAACGGCCCGTCGTTCCGGATGGTCCTGGACGTGGGCGACTGGGACTCCTCGGTCGCGGTGAACACGCCCGGCCAGTCCGGCGACCCGGCCAGCCCGCACTACCGCGACCTGGCCGAGCGGTGGCGGACCGGGGAGTACTTCCCGCTCGCCTACAGCAGGCAAGCGGTGGAGCTCATCGCCGAGCGCCGGATGCAGCTGCTGCCGGGCTGAGCCGGTCCTGAGCGGATCATTCCCAGCTGGGCTGGTCGGCGCGCTCCCGGATCGGGACGTTGATCCGGTTGAACAGGTTGAGCGTGCCGATCATCAGCAGGATCGCGGAGAGCTGCTGCTCGTCGTAGTGCTCGACCGCCGCCGCCCACAGCTCGTCCGGCACCGCCTCCTCGGAGCGGTCGGCCAGCCGGGTGATGGCCTCGGCCAGCTGCAGCGCGACGCGTTCGGCGTCGGTGAAGTACGGGGCCTCCCGCCACGCGGCCAAGGTGACCAGCCGCTCGTCGGTCTCCCCGGCCGTGCGGGCCTCGCGCAGGTGGCCGACCAGGCACGGGGCGCAGCCGTTGAGCTGGCTGACCCGCAGCCCGATCAGCTCCAGCGTCCGCTTCGGCACGCCACCGGAGTTCGTCGCCTTCAGCAGGCGCTGGATGCCGGCCATCGCCTCGGGCAGGATCATCGCGGGGTTCTTCATCCGGGGTTGCACGTCGCCTCCAGGGTTGTGTCACACCGGCCCGGTTCCGCCGGTCATAGCTGTGACCCCGGGCGACGGAGGAATGTGACCGATGGACGCGGAATTTCTGGCCGAGCAGTTCGAAACCCACCGCACGCGGCTGCGGGCGGTGGCCTACCGGATGCTGGGCTCGCTGAGCGAGGCCGACGACGCGGTGCAGGAGACGTGGCTGCGGCTGAGCAGGTCCGGCGGCGATGAGATCGGCAACCTCGGCGGCTGGCTGACCACCGTCGTCGGCCGGGTGTGCCTGAACATGCTGCGCTCCCGCACCACCCGCCGCGAGGAACCGCTGGAGACCCGCGTGCCGGACCCGCTGGTGACCGGTGTCGACACCGTCGACCCCGAGCAGGAGGCGCTGCTCGCGGACTCGGTGGGGCTGGCGCTGCTGGTGGTGCTCGAAACGCTGGCCCCGCCGGAACGGCTCGCGTTCGTGCTGCACGACCTGTTCGCGATGCCCTTCGACGAGATCGCGCCCATCGTCGGGCGCACCCCGGCCGCGACCCGCCAGCTGGCCAGCCGCGCCCGCCGCCGGGTCCGGGGCGTTCCGGCGCCCGACCCGGACCTGGCGCGGCAGCGGGAGGTCGTCGACGCCTTCATCGACGCGGCGCGCGGCGGTGACCTGGCCGGGCTGGTCGAGGTGCTGGCCCCGGACGTGGTGGTGCGCTCCGATCCCGGCGGCCACCGCCCGGGCACCCTGCGGCGCGGCCCGGACGAGGTGGCCCGGGGCGCGACGCTGTTCGCCACGTTCGCCGAAGAGCTCCGGCCGGTGCAGGTCAACGGTGCCGCCGGGGCGGTCGCGATCGTCGGCGGGCAGGTGGTGTCGGTGGCGGCGTTCACCGTCGCGGGCGGCAAGGTCGTCGCGCTGGACATCCTCGCCGACCCCGACCGGCTGAACCGCCTGGATCTCTCGTTCCTGGAGTGAGTCCGCAGAGCCTGTTGGTGGTTGATTTGCCCAGGTGGTCGCTTGGCGGAACCTGAGTGCTTCCCTGGACTGCGGGTGCCCCTCCTGATGTATGAACGAATACACGGCGGAGGGGCCGTCCTCGCCTAGAGAGCCACCCAGTGGCGGGCCACCGTACCCGCGGGTGGTCGACCTGCATGCGTACTCGAAGCGGCTGCCGCCGCTTATCAGGCGCGGACGGCTGCGCCGACAGTGTCCTCAGTGGACCTCGGCGGGCTCCACGAGCTCGACGAGCACGCCGCCGGCGTCCTTGGGGTGCACGAAGTTGATCCTGCTGTTGGCGGTGCCGCGGCGCGGCTCGTCGTAGAGCAGCCGCAGGCCCTTGGCGCGCAGCGCGGACATGGCGGCCTCGACGTCGGTCACCCGGAACGCGAGCTGCTGCAGGCCGGGGCCGCTGCGGTCCAGGAACTTCGCGATCGCCGAGTCCTCCCGCAGCGGCGCGAGCAGTTGCAGCTGCGTCGCGCCGGTCGCGTCACCGGGGGCGCGCAGCATCGCCTCGTGCACGCCCTGCTCCTCGTTGACCTCGGAGTGGGTGACTTCCAGGCCGAAGGTCTCCCGGTGGAAGGCGATCGCCGCCTCCAGGTCCGGGACCGCGATGCCCACGTGGTCGACCGCGGTGACCAGGCCGTTGAGTTCTGCTCGCATGCCCGCACCCTAACCGCGGCCGTTGGCTGGGAAAAGCGTGGAAAACGGAAGATCGAATTGCCCCGATGGGCGGAGTCAGGTGACCTTGCTTCGCACGAACATGTGGCTGATTCACATGAGAGGGGCGCGCATGGAAAGAAGGCAACGTGGACCGGCCCGCAGATCCGCAGTGCTGCTGGCCTCGATCGGACTGGTGCTGGGACTCGGCGCACCGGCCCTGGCGGCCGGCGGCGACGGCGTTCCCAGCGGCGGAGGAGGCGACAACCCGACGGCCGACGACCTGCGCCGCGACCGGGCCTGGGTCCGCCTCGGCGACCTGAAGTTCGGCGCGGAACCCTACGAAGCGGTGAGCTCGGCGGCCGCCGATGCGGCGGGGAAGGCGTCCTGCGAGATCAGCGCCGCCGACGCCACCGACCTGGTGCTCTCCCCGACCTGGCCGGAGGTGTCCGGCTCCGGTGACTCGCCATCGCCGATGACGCTGTCGCGCTACGACGACCAGACCTCCCTGGCCGACCCCGAACAGCGCGACGAGGGACTGTTCTTCAACCCCGGCGTCGGCATCTGGCAGCTCGACTCGGCAGGCCTGGGCGCGGAGGAGACCGCGGCGACCGCCATCGATTCGGTCGGCGCGGCGGGGAAGATGGCCCCGTACATGGTCGGCAAGTACTGCAAGGCGGTCGACGGCGGCGCCACCGCGGCGCAAGCCCGTGCGACCGCGTGGACGGACTGGCACGCCTGCGACCAGGGCGCCTGCGAGTCGATCTACCAGCGGCTGAAGACCGACGGCGTGGTCAAGGACGCCACCGTCGACCGCTACGGCGGAGCCGAGATGCGCACCTGCACCTACGAAGGCGCCGAGTACGACTGCCTGTACGTCGACCCGGCCTCGGCGCAGGGCGAGGACGCCTGGACCGTGCCGGACTACGGCCCCGCGCCGGTCCCGGACCCGTTCTACGTCTTCTCCTACACCAAGTCCGGCACGGACTACGAAGTCCGCTACTGGCTCAAGGAGGACTCCGGCGCGTCCACCGACGTGGTGGCCTCCCGCGAGCTCGGCGTCAACGCCCGCACCAAGCTCTACTGGGCGGCCGATTCCGGGCTCTGCGACACGACGACCGGTTCCGGCAACTGCTGAGACGGCTTGATTCCGCGCTCGCCCGGCGGGGCTGCTCGCCGGGCGAGCGCGTTCCGCGTTCTGGCACTGCGGGCCGGGGGCGGTGCGAGGATGGGAACCTTCCTGTCACCCCACCCGTATGGCAGTCGTCACACGCGGCACGGGGTGCCATCGCGGGTATGGTCCCGGTGGTGCGCGCCGGGTCATGATGGTGTCGGTGCGGCGCGACGAGGCGTGGCGGAGACCGGGAGGTAGTCGTGAGCAGTTCGGTGATCGTCGCTGGTGCGCGGACCCCGATGGGGCGACTGCTGGGGTCGCTCAAGGACTTCTCCGGCGCCCAGCTCGGCGGCTTCGCGATCAAGGCCGCGCTCGAGCGCGCCGGCGTCCGCCCCGACCAGGTCGAGTACACGATCATGGGGCAGGTGCTGACCGCGGGCGCCGGGCAGATCCCCGCGCGGCAGGCCGCGGTCGCCGCCGGGATCCCGATGGACGTGCCCGCGCTGACCATCAACAAGGTGTGCTTGTCCGGGCTGGACGCGGTCGCGCTGGCCGACCAGCTGATCCGCGCCGGTGAGTTCGACGTCGTGGTGGCCGGCGGGCAGGAGTCGATGACCCAGGCCCCGCACCTGCTGACCGGCTCCCGCGAGGGCTTCAAGTACGGCGACGTGCAGATGCTCGACCACATGGCCCACGACGGCCTGTTCTGCGCGTTCGACCAGGTCGCGATGGGTGTGTCCACCGAGAAGCACAACGCCCGCCACGCGGTGACCCGCGAGGAGCAGGACGCGTTCTCGGCCCGCTCGCACCAGCGCGCGGCCGCCGCGGCCGAGAAGGGGATCTTCGCCGAGGAGATCGTCCCGGTGGAGGTGCCGCGCCGCAAGGGCGACCCGGTGGTCGTCGACACCGACGAGGGCGTCCGCCCCGGCACCACCGCCGAGTCCCTGGCCAAGCTGCGCCCGGCGTTCGCCCCCGACGGCACCATCACGGCCGGTTCGGCGTCGCAGATCTCCGACGGCGCGGCGGCGGTCGTGGTGATGAGCAAGGCCAAGGCCGAAGAGCTCGGGCTGAGCTGGATCGCCGAGATCGGCGCGCACGGCGTCGTCGCCGGCCCGGACGCCAGCCTGCACGAGCAGCCCTCCAACGCGATCAAGGCCGCCTGCGCCAAGGCGGGCATCGACGCCGCGGACCTGGACCTGGTGGAGATCAACGAGGCGTTCGCCGCGGTGGGCATCGTCTCCGCCCGCGCGCTGGGCCTCGACGAGGAGAAGGTCAACGTCAACGGCGGCGCGATCGCCCTCGGCCACCCGATCGGCATGTCCGGTGCGCGGCTGGCGCTGCACCTCGCCCTGGAGCTCAAGCGCCGCGGCGGCGGGGTCGGCGCGGCCGCGCTGTGCGGCGGCGGCGGTCAGGGCGACGCCCTGATCCTCAAGGTGCCGGCGGCCTGACGAACTCGTCTACCTGCGGCGGCGCGAGCGCCGAGGACGGGCTGCGCCGCCGCCGGACGAGAACCCTGAGATCTCCCGGAGGACAACCCCGAAATCCGCCCCGAACCATGATCGACTAGATCGGCCGGGGCTACCCTGGACGGCATGAAGTGGCTTCCAGGCGGATGGGACCGTGCCGACCGGGTCGAGAACCGGGAGCGGCAGACAGTGCCTGCCGGCCCGATCGTCGGACGTGGCACCGCCCGGTACACCTCGGAGCGCCCCGAGATGCAGGAACCGACCACGCGGGTGCAGCCGGGCGCCGGGCACCGGCCCGTCGTCCTCGGCGCTGAGGCGCAGGACGTCGACGTCAGCGCCAGCAGCTTCCGGACGCTGCTCATCGGCGGCGGCATCAGCGGGCTGTTCACGGTGCTGATCGCGGCGACGCTGGTGAACAAGGGCAGCACCGTCGGCCTGTGGATCTGGCAGCTCGTCTTCGGCGTGATCTTCCTGTGGTTCATCAACGGCTCCCGCGGCATGTTCAGCGGCCGCGGCTTCCTGATCGACCGCAGCGGTTTCTACGTGCGCACCTACGGCCAGGTCTTCGGCGTGCCCTGGGCCGAGATCAAGGCCGCGGGCATCGGCGCGCTGCCCTGGATCGAGAACCGCCGCCCGGTCTCGCCCGAGCGCCGCAAGGCGCTGGAGATCTACCCGGCCGACCCGGGCTTCGCCGCCCGGCACCCGGAGCTGGAGCGCTGGCGGGTGACCGAACCGGCGTCGATGCCCGGCATGCCCGACGAGCGCTACCGGTTCCACCTGCCGCCGTTCAGCCGGGTGCCGAAGACCCTGGAGGCAGCGGTGCAGGACATCGCCCCGCAGAAGTGGGTCGGCCACTACCGCCGCCAGCTGCCGAAACCGCGGCAGGACTGAACTCCTGCCGCTCGCCCTGCGTGGCGGTGCGGGTAGCGGAACCTCAGCGTCCGCCTGGACTCCGGGCGCCCAGTCTCTTGCATGACGGGGTCACTCCGCCCATCCCTCTGGGGTTCCTCCCGGCCGCCGTGTACTGGTCGGCGTTTCAAAGACGAGGACTGAACCCGCTCCCAAAGCCTGCGGAATCACCAGCCGAGGCTGTCCGCCGGGTCCGCCGCGCTCAGCTGCGGGTCGTCGATGGCGAACGTCCGGGCCACCCCGCGCCCGGTGGCCGCGGTCTCGAACCGCACCGTGACCCGGCCGTGCCCGGCGCCCTGCACCCAGCCGTGCCCGAACTCCGCGTGCGCCGCGTCGTCACCGGCCCGCCACTGCCGGACCTCCGGCTCCGGGTCGGGCCGGGACACCGGCTGCGGCGCGGATTCCGCCGGATCGTGCTCGTCGGCGGGGTTGCCGAACAGCGGTTCCTGCTCGGAGGTCGCCAGCCCCGAGTAGGACACCCCGACCAGCCGCACCGGCGTCCCCGGCGGCACCGCGATCGGCAGCAACCGCCGCGCGGCGGCCGAAAGCGCGCCGAAATCGCTGGTCGCCGAGGTGAAGGTCTCGGCGCGGCTGATCGTGGTGAAGTCGGAGTCGCGGACCTTGATGGTCACCGTGCGCGCGGCCCGGCCGGAGGACACCAGCCTGCGGTGCGCCGACTCGGCGACCCCGAGCACCTCCGACTGCAGCTCGACCCGGTCGGTGATGTCGACGTCGAAGGTGGTCTCGGCGCTGACCTGTTTGGCCTCGGCCCGCTCCGCCACCGGCCGCTCGTCGATGCCGTGCGCGAGCCGGTGCAGCTCGGTGCCGTGCGCCTGCCCCAGCAGCGAAACCACGTCACCGAGGTGCAGATCGGCGAGCTCGCCGATGGTGTGCACCCCGATGCGGTGCAGCTTGGACTCGGTCACCGGCCCGATGCCCCACATCTTGCGCACCGGCAGCGCGGACAGCAGCTCCAGCTGCTCCTCGGCGGGCACCACCAGCATCCCGTCCGGCTTGGCCAGGTCGGAAGCGATCTTGGCGAGCTGCTTGCCCGGCCCGGCGCCGATCGACGCGGTGACCCCGACCTCGCGCTGCACCCGAGCGCGCAGCTGGGTGGCGAAGTGCTCGACGCGCTCGGTGGACGCACCGGCCAGCTCAGCGGGCTCCATGAACGCCTCGTCCACCGACACCTGCTCGACGACGTCGGACACCTCCCGCACGATGCCCAGCACCCGCTGGCTCACCAGCTGGTAGACGCGGAACCGCGGCGGCAGCACCACCGCCACCGGGCAGCGGCGACGGGCCTCGGCCATCGACATCGCCGAACGCGCCCCGTACTCGCGGGCCTCGTAGCTGGCGCCTGCCACGGTGCCGCGCGGACCGAGCCCGCCGACCAGCACCGGACGGCCCCGGACGGTGGGTCGGGTCAGCTGCTCCACGGATGCGAAGAACGCATCCATGTCCACGTGCAGCACCCACCTCCGCATGGCGACCATTCAACGGGATCGCCCTGACAGTCGCCGCCGCAGGTGGAGCGGGGTGCGAGCATGGGAACCTTCCTGTCACCGAGCCCGCGCCGGGCCGCTGCGAGGATGGGAACCTTCCTGTCACCGCGCCCCGGAAAGCGCAGGTCAGCGGAGGTTGGCCCAGGCGTAGGTGATCATCGCCTCGCGGAGGTAGTCGGCCATGCCCTTGGGCTTGCGGCGCTCGATGCGGCGGCGGAACTTCGGCTGGTTCACGTACATCTCGGCCAGCCGCAGGTAGGAGGCCCGGTCCGGGGTCCAGAAGTTGCCGATCCAGCGGCAGTGCTCGCCGACGACCTGCTGCGTGCGGGGATCGTTGCTGGGCACACCGGTGGCGAACAGCTCGGCGATGCTGGAGCTGATCCGGTTCCAGTCCTGGCCGATGCGGTGCGCGATCGCCTGCCGCTGCTGCGGGGTGACGGGGCCCTTGACGCCGGCGGGCATCATGTTCCCGATCAGGGCGGTTCCGTCCTCGACGGCCTCGGCCTGGTCGAGACCGGGATTCCCAAACACCTTGTCCGGCTGCACGGCGTCCCTTCCTCCAAATCCGCGCGGGTGCGGGCACTCCGACAGAGCACAGGCAGTGATCATCGCTCCACGATTTCGCTAACGATGTTCATCTGCCCGTGGCACATTAACGGAGCAATGCGGGCACCGCGGGTGATTGTGAAGATCCGCTACCGGCCTGTGACGCCGATCAATCCCGCCGCTCGGAGCCGGTGTCGTCGCGCTCGCCGGAGTCGGCCTGCGCGGGCGGCGCGAGGTAGACCACGCCCCGCTCCAGGTCCAGCGGGCCACCCGGATCGTGCCCCTGCGAGATACCGGTCTCGTCGCCCTCGTGCTTCAACTTGCGCCCGGGGAGGATTTCACCGAAGGAAGCCATGCCCCCACGGTAGCCGCGCACCGGGCGGCCCGGTGACAGGAAAGTTCCCATCCTCGCAACGCCCGGCGGCACGCGAAAGCCCCGGACTCCGGGGTCCGGGGCTCGGTCCGCGATCAGCAGCTGGACTTGTAGAAGTACTGGCTCTGCTGCTCCATGTTGTCGCGGGTGATCGCGATCATCTCGGTCTTGGTCTCGGGCTCGACCGGCTCGCCCTTGATCGCCGCGATCGCGCGCTGGACGCCTTCCGCGCCGATCTTGCCCGGGTTCTGCGCGATGAGCGCCTGGACCCGGCCGTTGCGCAGGTCGTCGACCTGCTTGGGGCTGGCGTCGAAGCCGACCAGCTGCACCTGGCCCGACTTGCCCGCGTTGGACAGCGCGGTCGCCGCGCCCTCGCCGGTGTTGAGGTTGGTGCCGAACACGCCCACCAGGTCGGGGTTGGCGGCCAGCGTCGCCGAGACGATCTGGGCCGCGGTCGCCGGTTCGTTCTCGGTGTACTGGGTCGGCAGCAGCTTCAGGTTCGGGTGCTTGGCGATCTCCTCCTCGAAGCCCTTGGCGCGCTCGTCGGTGGTGGAGGTGCCCGCCTTGGTGTTCAGCGCCAGCACCGATCCCGGCTTGTCGCCGACCAGCTGCACCAGGGTCTGCGCGGCGAGCTGGCCGCCCGCGTAGTTGTCGGAGGACAGCGAGGTGACCGCGATCGAGCGGTCCTCCAGCGCGGTGTCGACCTCGACGACCTGGATGCCGTTGGACTTGGCCTGCTGCAGCGGCGCGGCCAGCGCCTTGTCGTCGGTCGGGGCGATGATCACCGCGCCGGGCTTGGTGCTGACGATGCCGCCCAGGATCTGCGACTGCTCGGCCTGCTCGAACTTCTCCGGGGCCTGCACGTTGATCCGGTAGCCCGCCGAGGCGGCCGCTTCCTGCGCCGCGCACTCGATGGAGACGTAGAACGGTTCGCCGCGCATCCCGGTGATCAGCGCGAGGTCCTTGTTGTTCGGGTCGGTCTGGCCGCCCCCGGTGTCGCCGATCTGGCCGGACCCGCAGCCCGCCAGCAGCAGGGCCGCGCCCACCGCGAGCACCGTCTTGCGAGTTCTCATCCGAATCACCCTCCACACGCCGTTGTGGGTCGAAGAACTTCAGCGGCTGTTGCGCGCACGTCGTCGGCGCTGGTCCAGCCAGACCGCCGCGACGAGCACCGCGCCGACCGCGATCGGTTGCCAGAACGGCCGCACCCCGGCCATCACGAACCCGGCGTCGAGCACTGCCGGGATGAACACGCCGATGACGCTGCCCAGCACCGTGCCGATGCCGCCGAACAGGCTGGTGCCGCCCAGCACGACCGCCGCGATCGCGTTGAGGTTGTCGTTGCTGTGCCCGCTGATCGTGGTGGTGCCGAAGTAGGCCAGCGACATGAAACCGGCCAGCCCGGCGAGCACGCCGGTCAGGGTGTAGACGGCGATGAGGTGGCGGGTGACCTTGATCCCGCTGCGGCGGGCGGCTTCGGCGTTGGAGCCGATCGCGTAGGTGTAGCGGCCGAAGGCCGTGGTGTGCAACAGCCAGATCGCCAGCAGCGTGACCAGCGCGGCCAGGATCACCAGGTTCGGCACGATCCCGAACGACGTCCCGGTGCCGAGCGTGGTGCGCAGCGTGCTGGGCACGGTGCGCACGTCGATGCCGTTGGTGAGCAGCTGAGCGGCACCGAGTGCCGCGCCGAACGAGCCCAGCGTGACGATCAGCGCGGGCACGCGGGCCACGGCGACCAGCAGCCCGTTGAGCACGCCCCACAGCGCGCCGCCGACCAGCGCCACCACCAGGCCGATCGCGATCACGCCCCAGCCCGCATCCGTGGCGTCACCGCCGCTGAGCCCCTCCATGGTCATCGCCGAGACGACACCGGAGAACACCAGCACCGAGCCCACCGACAGGTCGATGCCGGAGGTGATGATCACGAACGTCATGCCGACCGCGAGCATCAGCAGCGGCGCGGCCTGCACCAGCAGGTTCTGCGCGTTGAACAGGGTGAGGAAGGCGTCCGGGCGCAGCGCGCCGAACAGCACGCACAGCGCGATCAGCACCAAGCCGGTCCACAGCGTGTTGGAGGACGCCAGCCGCGCGCCGGCGCCCTTGCCCCGCGGCGCTTCCTCCACAGTGGACTTCTGGGTTTCCTGCTGGGTGGGCATCAGCTCGCGTCCTCCTGCGCCAGCGCGCCGGTCATCGCACCGACGAGGTCTTCCAGGGTCGCCTCGGCGGCGTTGAACCGCGCCACCCGGCTGCCGAGGCGCAGCACCTCGACCCGGTCCGCCACCGACAGGACCTCCGGCATGTTGTGGCTGATCAGCACCACCGCGATGCCGTTGTCGCGAACCCGGCGGATGACCTCCAGCACGCGTTCGCGCTGCACGACGCCCAACGCGGCGGTCGGCTCGTCCATGAACACCAGCTTGTCCGCCCACGCCACCGACCTGGCCACCGCGACGCTCTGCCGCTGACCACCGGACAACGACCCGATCGGCACGGTCAGATCCGGCAGCGAGACCCCGAACTTGGCGAACTGCTCGGCGGCCTGCGCGCGCATCCCAGCCTTGTCCAGCATGCCGAGCTTGCCGAGCAGCCCTGGGCGCCGCAGCTCCCGGCCCAGGAACAGGTTCGCGGCCGGATCCAGGTCCGGGGCGACCGCGAGGTCCTGGTAGGCGGTTTCGATGCCGTGCGCGCGAGCGGTGGCGGGCGAGTCCAGCACCACCGGTTCACCGGCGACCCGGATCTGCCCGGAATCCGGTTGCTCCACCCCGGAAAGGCATTTGACCAGCGTGGACTTTCCTGCCCCGTTGTCGCCGATGAGCGCCACCACCTCGCCGGGGTGGACGGTGAACGACGCGCCCCGCAGCGCCTCCACACCGCCGTAGCGCTTGACCAGGTCGCGGGCTTCCAGCAGTGGTTCGGTCATATCCGGCTCCCAGCGGAGGGTGGGCGGCAGTGCACCAGGGTGAGATCGCCTTCCAGCTGAGCGGCCCCGGCAGCGTGCGGGATCACCGCCGTGCTCCCGCGCCGCAGCGTGAGATCGCCGCCGCTGTCCGTGCGCAGCTTCCCGCTGCCCGACAGCGCGATCAGCACCCCGAAGGAGGGCTCGAGCTCGACCGCGCCGTGCAGCCGGTCGGCCCGGAAGAACGGCGCGGCGTCGTCGGCCAGCAGCCCGACCCGCGCCGCGTCCTGGTCGGCGGTGCGCTTGATCAGAGACGCGAGCGCGGCATCGCCGAAACCGCTCCGGTTGAGCGTTTGCAGCGCGGTCCGCTGGTCCATGCCCAGGAACGCGCTCTCGGCGTCGCTCAGGAAACCCCGCCACTCCAACGTGATGGAGAAATCGGTCGGCTGCTGCAGCTCGACGATGAACACGCCCTCGCCGATCGCGTGCGGGGCGCCGGCGGGCACGTGCACGGTGTCACCGGGCCGCACCGGGATCTGGTTGAGCGAGCTCAGCATCGCGGAGGAGTCCTGGGTGCTCACCCAGTGCTCGACCACCTCGGGAGCCACGTCGTCGCGGAAACCCAGGTACACCACCGGGTTCGCCCCGCTGGTCCCGACCACGATCCACGCTTCGGTCTTGCCGAACCGCGAACCCAGGTGCTGCTGGGCGAAGCCGTCCGAGGGGTGGCAGTGCACCGGCAGCCGCTGCCCCGCGTCGAGCAGCTTGACCAGCAGCGCCGTGCTGTCGCCGAACGCGGCCACGTGCTCGGAACCCAGCCACCGCTCGGGAGCTTCGCGCACCGCGTCGCGCAGCCAGCGCCCGTCGGGCAGCCGGGACAGACCCGATTCGGGCTGCCCGAACCGCGTCGTGGTGGAGCCGACCCAGTCCTCCGGGCCGAACTCGCGATCATCACCACCGCCGCGCAGCGCCGCGATGGACGCGCCACCGCGGTAGAACTGCTTCGGCTGGTTGGCGGGCAGGACGACCGCTCGCGCCGACTGGTCATCGTGGACAGAACTCACCGTGCAACCTCTCCAGAACCTCGGGCCAGCAGCTGGGTGGGGACGACGATCCGACGCGGCGGGGAGCGGTCGCCGTCCAGCCGCGAGAACAGCAGCTCGGCGGCCGACCGGCCCAGCGCGCTGGTTTCGTGGGTGACCACCGTGATCGGCGGATCCAGCAGATCGGCGAGCTCGAAGTCGTCGAAGCCCACCAGCGCCGGCCGGTCGGGCCGACCCGCCAAGGCGCGCAGGGCGTGGATGGTGATCCGGTTGTTGCCGGTGACCAGCGCGGTCGCGCGCCGCAGCGTGGTGCGCAGCGCCTCGGCCACCGACTCGTCGGTGTGCGGGCCCATCAGCACCAGATCGGATTCGAACGGAACCCCGGCCCGGGCGCAGCCCTCGCGGAACCCGCGCAACCGCTCGGCGGCGGTGTGGATCTCCGGCGCGTCGCCGAGGAATGCGATCTCCCGGTGCCCGTGCTCGGCCAGGTGCTGCGCGGCCAGCGCGGTGCCGCCGGAGTTGTCGATGAGCACGGCGTCGGCGTCGAGGTTGCCCGGCGGGCGGTCCACGAACACCACCGGGGTGCCCGCGTTGATCTCGTGCGCGATGTAGCCGTGCTGGTGACCGGCGGGAACGACGATCAGCCCGTCGACGCGCCGCGCGCAGAACTCCAGCACCAGCTCGCGCTCCCGCGCCGGGTCCTCATCGGACGAACCGGTGAGCACCTGCTTGCCGTGCGTCCGCGCGACTTCCTCCACCGCGCGGGTGAGCACCGAGTAGAACGGGTTCGCGAGGTCTTCCAGGACCAGGCCCAGCGTCCCGGTCCCGGTGCCGCGCCGGAGGTTGCGGGCGCTGAGGTTGCGCCGGAACCCCAACTGGTCGATCGCGGACAGCACGCGCTCCGCCGTGGCCGGGTGCACGCCGCTCTCGGCGTTGACCACCCGCGACACGGTCTTGATGCTCACGCCCGCCAGCCGCGCCACGTCGCTCATGGTGGCGCGCCGGACGTTCCCGGAGTCAGACAACGTTGTCATGGCGAGCGGCATTGCACCCCACCGCGGAACCCGCTGTCAATGCCGCCGCGCGCCATTGCTGCCACCCGGCCCCGCAACGGCAACCGATCGGCCCAATCCGGCGGGCGGGATGACAGGAAGGTTCCCATGCTCGCACCGCCCGCCTGCCCCGCGGCGCCAGGAGTGACAGGAAGGTTCCCGTGCTTCAGGTCAGGAGCGGTGCGGGTGACAGGAAGGTTCCCATGCTCGCAACCGCGGCACCCGGGTCAAGGCGGCGGACGGTGGCAGCCCGCACCGCTGATCGGCATCGCGCCGTGTCGAAACCGGACAGGAACAGCGGGCCGCATTGACCTCGACGACGCGGGCCGCAACGGTGAACCGCGCGGCTTGACAAGGTTGTCCAGTTGAGGAGGCGGCGATGCTCGGAGGCGTGTCCCGGAGAACCGTTCTGCGGCTGATGGGCGGTGCGGCCGCCGCGGGAGGACTGCTGGCGGCAGGACCGGCGGCGGCGTCGGCCGGCCGGAACTGGAAGCCCGCCGCCGACTCCGTGCGACGCGAATACCTCTGGGCGTGGCAGCACTACGTCGACCGCGCGCTGGGCGCCGACCACATCAAGCCGATCTCCGGCGGCCGCGAGGACTTCTTCGTCCAGGGCCGCTCCATCGGGCTCAGCCTGGTGGAAGCCGTCGACACCCTGTGGCTGATGGAGGCCGACGACGAAGTGGCGCTGGCCGTGCGGTGGATCGAGGACAACCTGAGCTTCGACATCGACGCGCCGTTCCAGGTCTTCGAGACCAACATCCGCATGGTCGGCGGCCTCGCCGCCGCCTACCACTGCACCGGCGCGCCCCGGCTGCTGGAACTGGCCGTGGACGTCGCCGACCGGCTGCTGCCCGCGTTCACCGAATCGCCGACCGGGCTGCCCTACCGCTACGTGAACCTGGCCACCGGTGAGGTCAGCCGCCCCGAGACCAACATCGTCGAGGTCGGCACCTACATCGCCGAGTTCGGCGTGCTGTCGGAGTGGACCGGCGACCGCCGCTACTACGACCTGGCCAAGCAGGCCATGCGCGTGGTCCACGACAAGCGCACCGAGCTCGGCCTGCTGCCGCACGACATCCACGCCGAAACGGGGGAGTGGCGCAACCGCCAGGCCACCGTCGGCCCGCCCGGCGACTCCTACTACGAATACCTGTGGGACGGCTACGCGCTGTTCGGCGACGAAGAGCTCCGCCGGTGGTACGACACGCTCACCGACGCGATCCTCGCCCACCAGGCCGAACGCCGCGACGGCCTGCTGTGGTTCCCGCAGGTCGACGCCTTCACCGGCGAGGTCCTCAGCCGCGAGCAGAGCGTGCTGGCCGGGTTCTACGCCGGACTGCTCGCCGAATCCGGCCGGATCGACGAAGGACGCGCCTACCACGACGCGTTCAACACCGCGCAGGAGAAGTTCGGGGTCATCCCGAACTCGCTCGACTACGCCACGATGTCGGCCGCCGACCCGGGCAACGCGCTGCGCCCCGAGTTCGCCGACGCGGCCCTGATGCTGTGGCTGGCCACCGGCGACGAGATCTTCCGGGAGCGGGCGAAGACCCACTACGACAACATGCTCCGGACCTCGAAGACGAACTACGGCTTCGCCGGCCTCACCGACGTGACCGCGAAGCCACCGTCCCAAGAGGACAGCTGCCCGGGCTACTGGTGGTCGGAGCAGATGAAGTACTACTGGCTGCTCTTCTCCGGCACCCCGCGGTTCGACTACCGCGACAACTACCTGAGCACCGAGGCGAACCTGCTCCGCGGAGCCCGCCGCTGACGCCGGATGACAGGAAGGTTCCCATGCTCGCACCGGGCCCGGCGCGCTTTGGAGCATGGGAACCTTCCTGTCACGGCGCGCCGATACGCTGGGCGAATGGCTGATCATGTGCTGGTCGTGACCACCACCGACTCCGAGGAATCCGCCGCCTCGCTGGCCCGGGGCGTCGTCGAGGCCGCGCTGGGCGCCTGCGTGCAGGTCGTGCCGATCCGCAGCTTCTACGTGTGGGAGGGCGCGGCGCAGGACGACCCCGAGTGGCAGTTGCAGATCAAGACCTCCGCCGCCCGGCTGCCCGCGCTCGTCGCGCACCTGAAGGCCGAGCACGGCTACGAGGTGCCGGAGATCATCGCGACCCCGATCGTCGGCGGGAACCCGGAGTACCTGTCCTGGGTCGACGAGCAGACCCGGCCATAACGGACCGGCGGTGGGGTGAGCCGCATCACCCTGCACACTCGGGTGCAGTGCCGGTCTAGACGGAAGTGGGGTCGACGTGCCGCGGACTTATGCCGGGTGGTTCCGGTTGGTGGCGATCGCCGAGGCGTTCTCGTGGGTGGGGCTGCTGGTGGCGATGGCGTTCAAGTACGGCCTGGACATGCCGCTCGGCGTGACCGTGATGGGCTGGGTCCACGGGGCGATCTTCACCGCCTACGTGGTGGCCTGCCTGGTCGTGTTCAGCCCGCTGCGCTGGCGGTTCGGCGTGCTGGTGCTCGCGCTGGTCGCGTCGGTGCCGCCGCTGGCCACGGTGTGGTTCGAGCGCTGGGCGAACCGCCGCGGCCTGCTGACCGAGTCCGATTCGGACGAGCCGACGTTCTGGGGCCGGGTCCGGCAGATCAACTAGTCGGCGTGGTTCCCGCCGCGCCGGAGGAGTTCGCTCAGAAGTCGCCTGCGGCGTGGCGGACCTTGCCGAGCAGCTCGGTCAGCTGCTGGGTCTGCCGCTCGGTGATGCCGCGCAGGCCGAAGTCGATCTCGGTGACCGATTCGGTGGCCTTCTTCATCAGGTCCCGGCCGTCCTCGGTGATCTCCACCAGGGTGGTGCGCCGGTCGGTGGGGTGCGGCACCCGCCGCACCAGGCTGTCCTGCTCCAGCCGGTCGACGATGTTGGTCACGCTGGTCGGGTGCAGCTGGAGCCGGTCGCCCATGACCCGCATCGGCAGGCTGCCGCGCCGGGAGAAGGTCAGCAGCACCAGCGCCTCGTAGCGGGCGAAGGTCAGGTTGTGCGGGCGGAGCGCGCTGTCGACCGCGGACTGCAGGATCTGCTGCACCCGCATGACGCTGGTCACCGCGGCCATCGTCGTCGACGGGCCTACCCGCTCGGCCCAGATCTCGGCCGCGCGCGCGATGGGGTCGAAGGGCAGCGGACTACGGGTGCTCATGGTGTCCGACGCTAGCAGCGGTTACCGGCCGGTTGTGGGCTGTGGTGCCGGGACCGGTGGGATCGGCGACAGCGGGGGCGGTCATCGCGCATGATCACATCGGCTGGCGGCCACCGAGATGCCATGCGGCGCAGGTGGGGTGCGAACGGCGCCCGGTGCCGCTTGCCGCGGTCGTCGTCGCACTCGGGCCAAGACGCCCACAGCCCGGCGAGGTAGCAGGCGAACGACGTGGCCGCGGCGTCATCGACGGCCGCGAACGCGGGATCGACCCACGGCGCGCCGCAACCGGAGGACGGCGAGGACACAGGTTCCCCGACGTCCATCGACGCACAAGGCGTCGGGGCCCGCGATGACAGGACCCCGACCGCGCTGCTCATGTTTCTCACCAGGGGTTGATGTCTTCGTCGTTGTGGCTGCCACCCACGCATTCGAGGGCAAGGCCGTCGAATTCCACGTAACCACCTCCGGCCTCGCACTCGCCGCCAGTGACCGCTGCACTGGCGAACCCGGCAGACACCACGAGCGCAGCGGCAGTCAGGGTTGTCGAGATCGCGGCACGAAACACTGCCACAGGCCCGGTTGGCCGATGCCACCGAAGAAGCAATGAGTGCCGGATTCTTGCCGCAAACGGCGTCACTCGATAGATATTCACCCATACCATCAAACGCCCTGGGCCGGATTGGCGGCAGTTGACATAAGCGTCCGCGAGTGACGTCGACGCCACCGCCCCATAGACCCGGGGTCTTTGAAAGAGGAAGTCCCCGCCGGGCGCTCGGACTCCTGGTAGCCGAGGAAGGAGCGCACGCGTCTGAGTGGAGAGCGGGCGGGGCGACTAGTGCCGCACGCCCTGATATCTGCGGGCGTCGTGACTCATCGCTCAAACCTCACTGAGCCTTTTCTGCTGGGGCAGGTCCGTCGATCGAGTGGCACCCGTTCAGTTCGCTCCGGAGTGGGACGACAAGAGGGGCGACAGTTTTCGATGAGGTTGGAGAGAGACATGCCGTCCCCTCAGTTCCGGTCCTCCGCAAATGTCGTCAAGGCCGACGATCGCTCTGTGACGGTGGAAATGAAGCCCGAGGGCGAGCTTCCGCGCACGGTCGTACTGCTCAACGCGGAATCGAAGGAACAGGTCGCGACCTACACCATTGACGAAGCGTCTGATTACGACTGGGGCGGCATTCGCTAGGGATCTGACGAGCCGGAGCGGCGTGGGCATTGCTATCGCCGCTGACTTCTGAGGAACCGGGTAAACGCGAAAGGCCCCGCCTCCTGATCTGGGAGGCGGGGCCCTCGGTTTACCGGCACGATCGACAGGCCGACTGAAGGCCGTCCGGACGCGCGGTGTTCTGCCCGAACGCAGTGGTGGGGGGCGGGAGCGGTCGATCGTGCGGACCCGCTCGCCGCGGGCCAGCTCTGCCGCGACGGCGGGGCGGAACGCGGTCTCGTTGCCTCGGCTAGCGAGGCCTTGGTGTCCATGAGCCGTGCCTGGGTGCGAACGGGCTTTCCGGTGACCGGATCCTTACCCTCGATCGTGTCCAGAACGAGAGCGGTGATGTTCAGGCTTTCGCAGGTCAGGCGGTCGACGTGCCGGGTGGCCAGCGTCGAGGCGCGGCGCTCGCGGGTGTCGTCCAGCCACGTGGGATCGGCGACAGCGAGGGCGTCCGTGGCGCATGATCGCATCGGCCGGCGGTGCCGGCCGGGAGGAACAGGAGGAGCAGACGTGCTGGTGGCGTTCAGCGTGGCCCCGAGCGGGGCAGGCGACAGCGACAGCGTCAGCGAAGCGGTGGCGGCCGCGGTGAAGGTGGTCCGGGAGTCCGGTCTGCCGCACGAGACGACCTCGATGTTCACCACGATCGAGGGCGAGTGGGACGAGGTCATGGACGTGGTGAAGCGCGCCACCGAGGCGGCCTCGGCCGGGGCGCCGCGCACCAGCCTGGTGCTCAAGGCCGACATCCGGCCGGGCCACACCGGCCAGCTGAGCGCGAAGGTGCGCCGGGTCGAGGAGCACCTGCGCGAGCGGTGAGGCGCGCAGCACAACGCGAACCGGGGGCGGCATCGAGTTCGATGCCGCCCCCGGCCTCAGCTCAGGGCTGGTGACCCTCAGAACTTCGGGTGGTCGACGACCGGCGCGTTGACGCACTGGTTGGCCTGCGGCGACAGCACCGGAACGACAGCACCGATCACGGCGACGTTGTTGCCGCACAGCTGCACCGGAACGACGCTGGCGTTGTTGTCGTCGAGCACGTTGATGCCGTTGTTGTCGGCGCTGTCCGCGAACGCGGCGGTGCCCAGGGTCACGACGCCGAGAGCGGCGGCACCGGCGACACCGGCAACACGGGTAGCAATACGCACTGTTTCGTACCTCTCGTTGAACTACTTGCAGGAGGTCCACCAAACGGAGGCCCCGAAGACCCGCAGGGAACCAACCGTCCCCGTGGGCTCTGCCAACACATTCGGAGCCGGAGGCCGCCGAGCTTGAGAGGTTCCGTGCCGTATCCACTCCTTAGAGGGAAGTTGTTCACTGCTTCGAGTTGATCTGTGGGCATCTCGGCGTGTCGGTCTTGGCGAGGCTTGATCGCTGACTGCGAAACATCCGCCGCCCTGCCACCGCACCGTCGGTGCAACGTGTCAGGATGGAGGACGTGACGAGGCCGGATCCACGCCAGAACGCAGCAGCAATGTCCGCGATGGCGGGCGCAGTCGACCTGTCGGCTCTGAAGAGCCGCGCCGAGGCCAATGCGCGCGCAGCCGCGCAGCCGGCCGCTGGTGGTGACGGCGGAGCCGCACCGGCGAGCGGGGCGGTCATCGACGTCACCGAGGCCGACTTCCAGGCCGAGGTCGTCGAGAAGTCCTTGCAGGTGCCGGTGATCGTCGACCTGTGGGCGACCTGGTGCGGGCCGTGCAAGCAGCTCTCCCCGGTGCTGGAGCGGCTGGCTCAGGAAGCCGGCGGCGCGTGGGTGCTGGCCAAGATCGACGTCGACGCCAACCCGCGCATCGCGCAGCTGTTCCAGGTGCAGTCGGTGCCGATGGTCATCGCGATCGCCGGCGGCCAGCCGGTGGACGCCTTCTCCGGTGCGCTCCCGGAACCGCAGATCCGGCAGTGGATCGACGAGCTGCTCAACGCGCTGCGCGACCAGCTGCCCGGCATCCGCGCCGCGGAGCAGGGCGGGGCCGCCGAGCCCGTCGAGGAGCCCGAGGACCCGCGGTTCACCGCCGCCGAGGACGCGCTGGAACGCGGCGACTACGCCGCCGCCGAGGACGCCTACCAGAAGATCCTGGACAGCGAGCCGAACAACGAGCAGGCCAAGGCCGCGTTGTCGCAGGTCCGGTTCACCGCGCGCGCCGAGCAGGCCGATCCGGCCGCGATCGAGCGGGCCGACGCCGCTCCCGATGACATCGACGCCCAGCTGGCCGCGGCCGACGCCGAGCTGGCCATCGGACGCGTCAAGGAGGGCTTCGACCGGCTGATCGGCAGCGTCAAGCGCACCTCCGGCGACGAGCGGGACCGCGTCCGCCGCCACCTGGTCGAGATGTTCGAGGTCTTCCCGGAGGGCGACGAGCGCGTCAGCGCCGCCCGCCGGGCGCTGGCCAGCGCCCTGTTCTGAGCCACGGCTCGCGGCCCGCCACCCGAGTGCGCCTCGGGCGGCGGGCCGCGTCGTTCCCGGTCAGGTGAGCATCCGGTCGCGCAGCGCGGCGAGGTGCTCCTCGGTGACCCCGGCGGAGCGGAGGTAGGCCGCCATGTCGCGGGAGCCGACCACGTCCGCGATCACCTCGGGCTCGGACGTGCCGTGCTCGGCGATCGAGCTGTGCACTCTGGGCGTGTCGTCGGGCAGTCCGGCCGCAGCGCACAGCTCGGCGCGGCGGACGTGGGTGAGCGCGTAGTCGGCGGCGATGTCGGCCGCGCCGACGCCGACCGCGGCCAGCAGGACCAGGGAGATCAGACCGGTGCGATCCCGGCCGCTGCTGCAGTGCACCAGCACGCCGCCCGGCCCGGCTTCGGCGATCGCGGTCAGCACCTCCGCGACCTTCCGCGGGAACCGGTCGAGGAACGCCCGGTAGTACAACGGCGTGCAGGAGAGCGCGTTGTCCCAGCGCGTCCAGAACTCCGAGTCGGCGTGGTCGTCCAGCTGCACCGCGACGCCGGTCAGCCCGGCCGGGCGCCGTGCGGTGCTCGACTCACCTCCGGTGAGGTCGACGATCGTGCGCACGCCGTGCCGCAGCAGCGAAGCCCAGCCGTCGCCGGTCAGCCCGGCCGGGTCGTCCGAGCGGACCACCGCGCCCCATTTGGTGTTGCGGCCGTCCTCGGTGCGGAGACCGCCGAGGTCCCGGGTGTTGAAGCAGCCGTCCCAGAACAGTTGCCGTTCAGCGTTCATGATCGTTGGACGCCGCTCTCGCATCCGGGGTTGTGCGCTGGGAAGCGAACAGCGCCGCCCCCTGGCCCGGGGACGGCGCTGCTGATCGGACGTCAGGTCGCGCTGTACTTGGTGCTGCAGGGCGCCATGCCCTCCTGGACGCCGATGCGGAACGCCTCCACGCGGGCGAACCCGACGGGTACCTGCTTGCCGTTGACGTCGGCCGCGATCAGGCTGTTCTCGCCGAGCAGCGCGGCGACGCCCTCGTCGATGTCCTCGGCCACGACCCGCAGGCTGCCGACCGGGTTGCGCTTGCCGATCGGGTCCTCCACCAGCAGCCCGCTCCAGGCGCCGACCATGCACGCCGTGCGCAGGCCCGCGGCCGGGTCGTCCAGCGGCAGCCCGGCGGCCTTCTGCACCGACAGCACGTACCGCGATGCCACCTGGGCGTAGGCGGCGAAGTCGCCGTAGCCGGACTCGGCGTCCTTGTTCGGCGGCGTGGCGATCTTCTGCAGCGCCGCGACGTCGAGCGCGATGGTGTTGGTGGACTCGCAGTAGGTCGCCGGCGCGGTGGGCTTGCGGCCGCGGCAGGTGGACTGGTCGGTGGTGATGCTCGGCGGCTCCGCGCCGGTGTCGCGGAAGACCTCCTGCAGGCTCTTCTCGACGGCGCTCAGGCCCTTGTCGTCCACCGGCAGGTCGGTGTCCTGCTCGGTCTTCCACGAGCCGAACAGCGTGGTGCGCTTGGAGACGTCGTCGAAGTCCATCTGCCCGCAGCGCTGCGGGCCCTCGTCGAAGCCGTACTGGAAGGCGGTGACCCGGTCGAAGGCGCTGCCGTGCGCGTTGCTGCCCTGGAAGTCGGACTTGCCCGGCGCGTCCCGGATGAAGCTCAGCACGCCCATGACCTCGTTGAGGCCCTGCCCGGTGGAGATCTGGAAGTACTTCGAGGAACCCCCGGCGACGTGCCGGAAGTAGGCGCCGGTGAAGCAGTCGGCCTGCTGCTCCAGCACGATCACCTGGTCGTTGCTGGTGGCCGTGCGAGCCCGGTGCTGCACGGCGTGCCCCATCTCGTGGGCGAGCACGGCCACCACGGCCATCGGACCGAAGCTGTTGTTGAGCTCGGGGAGCAGCGTGCCGCGGTCCCACGCGATGAGGTCGTCCGGCGGGCAGTAGAAGGCGTTGACCACGCCCGCGGTGTTCTCCCCGCACACCTGCGCGCCGGGACCGCCGGCGTCGTAGGAGACCAGGCGCTTGACCGGCGCGAACCGCTTGCCCGGGAACGCCTTCGGGAAGACCGCGGCCCAGAAGTCGTCGATGTCGGCGACGGCGTTGCGGGCCAGCTTGTCCATCTCACCGTTGTCGGTGCCCTCGACGGACAGCGGCGCGTCCGGAGCTCCCGGCTTCGGGCCGCTGGGACCGTTGCTGACCGGCAGCCCGGCGACCTCGGTGGTCGAGTAGCTGCCCATCGTGGTCGGGGTGCCGCTGATCTGCTGCGCGCAGCCGGCGACCAGCGCGATGCACGTGACCGCGGACAGCGCGGTGCCGAGGACCCGCCTCCGCCTTCGGTTTCCCGTCGATACCCGTGCCACTGGCGCGCCCCATCCTGCTGCAGATGCCGAACTCCGCGCACCGGACGTCCTGCGCCACCCGGTGCCCGGAGCAGCCTATCGGTTGGCTGATCGGCCCCACGGCGATCTGGCCGGATCCGGGAGTGACAGGAAGGTTCCCATGCTCGCACCGGGTGGCGGGGCGGTTGACAGGAAGGTTCCCATGCTCGCAAAGGCGCTCAGCCGCAGGCGGCGGCGCCGCCGAGCGCTCCGTCGCGGAAGGCGGTGATGCGGTCGAACCCGGTCAGCTGGTCCGTGCCCTGGGCGTCGCGGGCGGTGTCGGCGGAGTCGAGCACCACGGTCACGGCCTCGTCCAGATCACCTTGCGTCAGCCCGGGTTGCGCCGCGGTGTACGCGCCGGTGAGGCAGGCGATCTGCTTGCTCGCGTCCGCGCCGGTCGTCGGGCGGCCCAGGCCTGCGTTGGCGGTCAGCGCGTACTTGGCGGCGAGCAGAGTGGTGACGGCTTGGTCGCCGATGCCGGTGTGGGCCTCGGCGAGCGCGGGGCGGTCGAGGGCGAGCGCGGGCGGTTTCCACTGCTCGCCGACGAGCTCGCTGAAGTACTCCGAGATGCTCTCAGTGCGCAGCGCTTCGTCCAGCGGGAGGTTGGGGCCGTCGGGCGGCAGTGCGCTTAGGGGCGTCTCGGTCACCTCGGTGCAGCGGCGCGGGCCGTTGGCGTAGCCGTCCTGGAACGCCGTGACGCGCTCGAAGGCGCTGCCGTGCGCTTCGGTGCTGTTGGTGCTCACCGGGTCGCGGAAGAGCGTGATCGCGCGCAGCGCTCGGTCGAGCTGCTCGTCGTTGATGCGCAGGCGTTCCGAGCGTCCGTCGGTGACTGAGCGGACGTAGGCGCCCGCGAAGCAGTCAGCCATGGCTTCGAGGCGCACGGGTGCTGCGTCGGCGTCGATCCCCGCGCGCTTCTGCACGGCGTGACCGATCTCGTGCGCGAGCACCACCACGACCGAAGCGTCTCCGTAGCGCTCTTGAAGCACCGGGAGGAGTGCTGTGCGGTCCCAGGCGATGGCGTCGACCGTGGCGCAGTAGTACGCGTTGCCCTCCAGATCGCTCACCTTCGCCGAACAGGGCGGGGCGGTGCCCGTGCCGTTGGTGTCGACGGAGAAGAAGCCGCCGTCGAGGTTGCGCCACGACGTGCCGAACACCGCCGGGTACTGCTCGTTCCAGTAGTCCTGGACGTCGGTGACGACGGTGGCGGCCAGGCGGTCGGTGCCGCCGTGATCGGTGCCGTGCACGAACGCCGGGTCGACGGTGTGTTCGGCCACAGGCGGCGGTTCCGGGGGCGCTGCCGCGCACGAGCCGATGAGCAGCAAGATCATCATCGTCAGCGGTGTCCACGCGCGCACAGCGGCAAGCTTCCCACCCGCTGCGGCGGTTGGTACGTCCGCACGTGCGGCACCGGTCCGGTATATGGTCCGCTCCCGTGAGAGCCGTCCACCGTTTCACCGTGCGCGCCCACCTGCCCGAGCCGCTGAGCGCCCTCGGCACGTTGGCGACCAACCTCCGCTGGGCCTGGCACCCGCCGACGCAGGACCTGTTCGCGGCGGTCGACCCGCGGGTGTGGTCGGCGGTCGGCGGCGATCCGCTGCGCCTGCTCGCCGAGGTGCCCGCCGACCGGCTGCGGCAGCTGGCCGGGGACGAGGACTTCCTGGCCCGCACCCGCGCCGTCGCCGACGACCTGCGCCGCTACCGGACGGTGCCGCGCTGGTACCAGCAGCGGCAGGACGAGGGCGCCGCGCTGCCCGACTCCATCGCGTACTTCTCCATGGAGTTCGGTCTCACCGAGGCGCTGCCGAACTACTCCGGTGGTCTCGGCGTGCTCGCCGGGGACCACCTGAAGGCCGCCTCCGACCTGGGCGTGCCACTGATCGGCGTCGGACTGCTGTACCGGTCGGGCTACTTCCGGCAGTCGCTGTCGGCCGAGGGCTGGCAGGTGGAGCACTACCCGGTGCTGGATCCGCGCGGCCTGCCGCTGGAGATGCTGACGGCCGAGTCCGGTGAGCCGGTGCTGGTGCGGGTGGCGATGCCCGCCGGGCGCACCCTGCACGCCCGGATCTGGAAGGCGCAGGTCGGCCGGGTGCCGCTGCTGCTGCTGGACAGCGACCTGCCGGAGAACGACGACGACCTGCGCAGCACCACCGACCGGCTCTACGGCGGCGACGCCGAGCACCGGATCCGCCAGGAGATCCTGGCCGGTATCGGCGGCATGCGCGCGGTCCGGGCTTACTGCGAGCTGACCGGGCACCCGCAGCCCGAGGTGTTCCACACCAACGAGGGCCACGCCGGTTTCCTCAGCCTGGAGCGGGTCCGGGAGCTGCAGGAGGGACCGGGGCTGCAGTTCGACCAGGCGGTGGCGGCGGTGCGCGCCGGGACGGTGTTCACCACGCACACCCCGGTGCCCGCCGGCATCGACCGGTTCCCGGTGGACCTGGTGCGGCACTACTTCGGCGACGGCTCCGCGCAGGCGCTGCTGCCCGGGGTGCCGACCGATCGCGTGCTGGCCATGGGTGCCGAGGACAACCCCGGCATGTTCAACATGGCGCACATGGGCCTGCGGCTCGCGCAGCGCGCCAACGGGGTGTCGGAGCTGCACGGCGAGGTCATCCGCAAGATGTTCCGCGGGCTGTGGCCGGGTTTCGGGCTGGAGGAGGTCCCGATCGGCTCGGTGACCAACGGCGTGCACGGGCCGACCTGGTCCGCGCGGGAGCTCGGCAAGCTGCTCGGCGAGTCCGAGATGGACAGCGGGGCCGGGCTGCGCGGGATGGAGCCGGTGAGCGATTCGCTGCTGTGGGAGCTGCGCTGCTCGCTGCGCCAGCGGCTGGTCGACGAGGTGCGCCGCAGGTTGCGCGCCGCGTGGTTGCGGCGCGGTGCGTCGGACCTGGAGCTGGGCTGGTGCGATTCGGTCTTCGACCCGGACGTGCTGACCATCGGTTTCGCCCGCCGGGTGCCGACCTACAAGCGCGCGACGCTGATGCTGCGCGACACCGACCGGCTGCGCGAGCTGCTGCTCGACGCCGACCGGCCGGTGCAGATCGTGGTGGCGGGCAAGTCGCACCCGGCCGACGAGGGCGGCAAGGCGATGATCCAGCGGATCGTGAAGTTCGCGGATCAGGCCGACGTGCGGCACCGCATCGTGTTCCTGCCCGACTACGACATGTCGCTGGCCCGCTACCTGGTGTCCGGTTGCGACGTGTGGCTGAGCAACCCGGTGCGGCCGCTGGAGGCCTGCGGCACGTCGGGGATGAAGGCGGCGCTCAACGGCGGGCTGAACCTGTCGGTGCGCGACGGCTGGTGGGACGAGATGCACGACGGCCACAACGGCTGGGCGATCCCCAACGCCGATGGCGTCAGCGATCCCAACCGGCGCGACGACCTGGAGTCCGCGGCGCTTTACGAGCTGATCTCCGAGCACGTGGCCCCGATGTTCTACGAGCGCAACACCGACGGCGTGCCGGGCAAGTGGATGTCGATGGTGCGCCACACCCTGGCCACGCTGGGCCCGCGGGTGCAGGCGTCCCGGATGATCCGCGAGTACGTCGACCACCACTACGCCCCGGCGGCCCGGTCGATGCGCGCCATGACCGCCGACGACTTCCGCGGGGCGCGGGAGATAGCCGACTACCGGGCGCGGTTGCAGGCGGCGTGGACCTGGGTCCGGGTCAGCGACACCGAGATGTCGGTGGACGACGGGACGCCGCTGCTCGGCGGGCAGGTGACGGTGCGGGCCAGGGTCGACCTGGCCGGCCTGGATCCGTCCGATGTGGACGTCGAGGTGGTGGTGGGCCGGGTCGACGACTCCGACGTGCTGCACGACTTCATCGCGGAGTCCATGAGCCCGGCCGCCGACGGCCGCTACGAGGCCGCGGTGACGCTGCCGCACGCCGGGCCGGCCGGCTACACGGTCCGGGTGCTGCCGCGGCATCCGCTGCTGTCCGGGCCGGCCGAACTCGGCAAGGTCGTCCTCGCCGGGTGACCGTGAGCGCTTCGGGGTGTCCCAGCACCCCGAAGCGCTCACAGGGGTCAGACCGCGGCCCGGGCGCGCGGTGCGGTGCCCGGCTGCGCGGTCCGGTGCTGCAGGTAGCCCGCCCACACCGTGGTGAGCAGGGCTGCCGCGCCGATCGCAGCACCGACCCACGCCACCGACGCGAAGCCGAGGCCTGCGCTGATGGTCAGGCCGCCCAGCATCGGCGCGAGCGTGTTGCCGATGTTGAAGGCCGAGGTGTTGCCGGCGCCGACCAGCGTCGGCGCACCGGGCGCGAGGACGAACACCCGGGACTGCAGCGCCGGGTTGGTGACGAACCCGCTCACGCCCAGCGCGAAGACGAGCACCGTGGTGACCAGCACGTTGTCCCCGACCACCGCGAGCAGCGCGGAAGTCAGCACGAGGACGCTCAGGCCGCACAGCAGGGTGCCGACCGGGTGCGCCTGCGCGGTCCGGCCGCCGATCGACATGCCGAGCAGCGCACCCACCCCGAACAGCGCCAGCTGGGCCGGAACCCACTGCGCGGACAGCCCGGTCACGCCGGTCAGCAGCGAGGCCAGGTAGCTGAAGGTGACGATGACCGAGCCGAAGGTCAGCGCGGTGATCACGTAGGACAGCCACAACTGCGGGCGGGCCAGCGCGCGCAGTTCGGCTGCGGCGCTGCGCGCTTCGCCCTGCGCTTCAGCGCTCTCGCGGATCGTGAGGAGTGAGCAGACCAGGCTGATCGCGGTCAGCGCGGCGACTGCCCAGAACACCGCGCGCCAGCCGGCGGACTGGCTGAGCAGCGTGCCCGCGGGCACGCCGACGATGGTGGCCAGCGTCAGCCCGCTGGCGATGACCGCGACGGCCCGGCTCCGGGCGTTCGGCGCGACGAGCCCGACCCCGGTCGCCACCGCGACGGCCCAGAAACCGGCGTAGGACACCGCGCTGACGATGCGGGTGGCGAACAGGATCCAGTAACCGGGGGCGAGCGCGCCCGCGACGTGCGCACCGATGAAGACGAGCTGCAGCGCCACCAGCGTGGTCCGGCGCGGCCAGCGCATCGTGGCGATGGCCAGCAGCGGGGCGCCGACGACCATCCCGACGGCGAACGCGGAGATCAGCAGACCCGCGTCCGGGATGGAAACGCCCAGGTCGGAGGCGATGTCGGGGAGCAGTCCGGAGAGCATGAACTCCGAGGTGCCCTGGGTGAAGATCCCCAGGGCGAGGACGTAGATGGCGAGCGGCACGGGGCCTCCAGTGCGGCGGTGTCAGTTGCGGGCCCGACGCTAACAGCATTTTGAAGCGATCGATTCAAAAATGTGAGGTTTTCGTCCAACCGCTTCAAAACGGTTAGGGTGGCGGTATGGCCAGGCCGCGGAAGTTCGACGAAGACCGCGTCATCGACGCGGCGATGGACACCTTCTGGCGCCGCGGGTACGAGGCGACCTCCACCCGCGACCTCAGCGAGACCACCGAGCTCGGTCCGTCCAGCCTCTACAACGCCTTCGGCGACAAGCACCGGCTCTACCTGCGCAGCCTGCGCAAGTACCAGGAGACGGCCACCGTCGAGCAGGTGGCGCTGCTGCGCGCCCCGGGGCCGGTCGCCGACCGGCTGCGGAACCTGCTGACCACCGGGATCGACATCGACCTCTCCGGCACCGGCCGGCCGGGCTGCTTCGCCATCAACGCCGCCATCGAGCGCGCCGCGGACGACCCGGACGTCCGCGAAGAGGTGCGGCGGAACTTCGCGACGGTGGAGGAAGCGCTGCGCGAGGTCCTCGCGGAAGGTCAGCGGTCCGGTGAGATCGACCCGGCCCGCAGCGCGGAAGTCCTGGCCCGCCAGGTGCTCAGCACGTACTACGGCCTGCGCGTGCTGGCCAGGGCCCAGCCGGATCGCGCGGCGCTGCTGGACGTGGTGGACACCCTGCTGGAATCCTGCGCGGGCACCGGACGTCGGCAGTGAGCGGCGGCAGGGTCCGGGTCGCGGTCTACGTCACGAGAACAGCTTCAGGAGCCCCGGAACTTCTCGTGTTCGATCACCTGGACGCGCCCGAAGCCGGGACGCAGGTTCCCGCGGGCGGTGTGCGGGCCGGAGAGCTGCTGACCGCGGCGGCGTCGAGGGAAGTCGCGGAAGAAACGGGCGCGGAAGTCGAGCTGGGGCAGGCGCTGGCGGTGCAGCAGCGCCCGCATCCGCACACCGGCGAGCCGCGGGTCACGGTGTTCTTCCACGCTCGCACCTCCGAGGTGCGGGACGGCTGGGTGCACGAGGTCGCGAGCGGGGACGGCGACGACGGGATGGTGTTCCGGTGCCGGTTCGTCCCGCTGGCGCGGCCCGGTGAACTGGCCGATCACCAGGGCGAGTTCCTGCACCTGATCGAACGAGGTGAGGGGTTCGGGCCTGCTGGGCCGATTGCGTGATCTTGAAATTGAACGACTGCTCCCGCCCGCCCATCCCCGATAGCTTCGACGATCGAGTGTCTCCGCACGTCGATCTGGGGGTCGTTGCGAAGTGGTCGAACTCGTCGATGCCGTGCTGAACCTGGTTCAGCTCGCCGTGGTCGGTTTCGTGGTGGTCGCGGGGGTTTCGCTCTGGCGGCGCAGCTGGCCGCGGACCCCGTCGTTCGCGCGGCCGCGAGGCACGAGCGGCGAGCAGCTGCGTCCCGACGGCAACGCCGATTTCTTCCACGACCGGGGATTCCTGTTCCTGCGCCGCTGGTTCTTCGTCGGGACGGGCTGCCCGCCGGTGCGGATCGACCGGCAGCGCATGGCGGCGATGCACGCGGCGCAGCGCACCGGACCGGTGCGCGTCGCGTCCTCCGGCAACCGCACCTGGTGGTGGTTCGAGGACGGCTTCTACTGGGAATCGGGCGGATACTCGGTCGAGGACGTCCTCGCGCTGATCCGCGACAAGCAGCGCCGCGACAAGGCGAAGCTGGACCGGGCGCACCTGCGCCTCAACACCGAGCGGCGGACGCCCGGACGCCGCACCGCGATCCCGCGCGAGGTCAAGAAGCGGGTCTTCGAGCGGGACGGCGGGCGGTGCGTGGAATGCGGCACGGACTTCGAGATCCAGTACGACCACGTCATCCCGGTGGCGCTCGGCGGCAGCTCGACCGAGGACAACCTGCAGCTGCTGTGCGCGCGCTGCAACCAGGAGAAGGGTGCGGACCTGTGAGTCAGGAGCCGCTCAGACCCCGGCGCGGAAGGTGCGGCGGTAGGCCAGCGGAGCGACACCGATCGCGGCGTGGAGGTGCTGGCGCAGCGAGGCCGCCGTGGCGAAGCCGACCTGCGCGGCGATCTCGTCGATCGGCAGATCGCTGGACTCCAGCAGGTGGCGGGCCCGGGCGACGCGCTGCTGGGTGAGCCACCGGCCCGGGCTGACCCCCACCTCATCGCGGAACCGGCGGGCGAACGTGCGGCCGCTCATCCGCGCGTGCTCGGCGAGATCGGCGAGCGACAGCGGCAGCTGCAGGTTCGCCAGCGCCCAGGTTCGGGTCGCGGCGGTGCTGGACTCCGCCGGGTCGGGCACCGGGCGCTCGATGTACTGGGCCTGGCCGCCTTCCCGCCACGCCGGCACGACGCACGTGCGGGCCACCTGGTTGGCGACCTCGCTGCCGTGGTCGTTGCGCACGACGTGCAGGCACACGTCCACGCCCGAGGCGGCGCCCGCCGAGGTCAGCACGTCGCCGTCGTCGATGAACAGCACGTCCGGATCCAGCCGGACCGCGGGGAACAGGCGGCCGAACAGATCGGTCAGCTGCCAGTGCGTGGTCGCCGGGCGGCCGTCGAGCATCCCCGCCGCCGCGAGCGCGAACGCGCCCGTGCAGATCGACACGATGCGGGTGCCCGGCCGGATCATCGCGAGCGCGTCGGCCACCGCCTGCGGCAGCTCGCCGACGAGCAGGGACATGTCGTAGGGCGGGATCACCACGGTGTCCGCGGTGCGCAGCAGTTCCGGGCCGTGCTCGACGGTGATCGCGAAGTCGGCGTCGCTGCGCACCGGCCCGCCGTCGACGGAGCAGGTGAGGACCTCGTAGCGGCCGCAGGCACTGCCGAACACGCGCTGGGGAACGCCGAGCTCGAACGGGTACACCCCGTCGAGCGCCAGCACCACGACTCGATGCATGGCACGATCCTATCGAATGTTGGCATTCATGCCATTTCGATGCGGGCGCGGATCCGGCAGCCTCGAAGCATGAGCGAAACGATGCGCGCGATCAGCCAAGACGAACTCGGCAGCCCGGAGGTGCTGCGCGAGGTGGAACTGCCGCGCCCCGAACCCGGCCCGAGCCAGGTGCTCGTCCGGGTGCGCGCGGCCGGGCTCAACCCGACGGACTGGAAGCACCGCGCCCAGCAGCTGTTCCTGGGCAAGCCGCCGTACGTGCTCGGCTGGGACGTCTCCGGCGTGGTGGAGGCCGTCAGCGCCGGTGTCACCCTGCACAAACCGGGCGACGAGGTGTTCGGCATGCTGCCCTACCCGCACGGCGTCGGCTCGCACGCCGAGTACGTCACCGGTCCGGCGCGCGCGTTCGTCCCGAAGCCGTCCGAAGTGGACCACGTGCAGGCGGCCGCGATTCCGCTGGCGGCCCTGACGGCCTGGCAGGCGCTGGTGGACACCGCGCAGGTGCAGGCCGGGCAGCGGGTGCTGATCCACGCCGCTGCCGGTGGTGTCGGGCACTTGGCCGTGCAGATCGCCAAAGCGCGCGGCGCGCACGTGATCGGCACGGCGAGCGCGGGCAAGCACGAGTTCCTGCGCGGCCTGGGCGCCGACGAGCTGATCGACTACCGGGAGGTCGACTTCGCCGACGCGGTCAGCGACGTGGACGTGGTCCTGGACACCATCGCCGGCGACTACCGCAGCAGGTCGCTGCGCACCCTCCGGCCCGGCGGACTGCTGGTCTCCATCCTCCCCTACGCCGGGGAGGAGCTGGCGGCCGAAGCCGAGGATCTGGGAGTGCGCGCCGAAATCCTGCTCGTCGAAGCCGACCAGGCGGGCATGCGCGCCATCGCCGAACTCGTGTCGACAGGGCGGTTGCGCGCCGAGATCGCCGGGACTTTCCCGCTGGCGGAAGCGGCGAAGGCGCACGCGCTGGGCGAAACCAACCGCACCACCGGAAAGCTCGTCCTGACCGTGGACTGAATCACGCCACGGAGAGCCGTTGGCGGGTTTCGGCGACGCGCGGCGACCACGGGGCCAGCTCCTCGGCCTTGCCCAGCGCTTCGCGCGCGGCGGCGTTGTCGTGGCAGGCCATGTGCGCGCGGGCCAGCGTGACCAGGTCGTCGGCGCGGGAGAGCGGGGTGTGGTTGTAGTCCGCCCCGGTCTGCGCGAGGCGGACGGCCGACTCCGGATCGCCCTCGATCAGCGCCAGCAACGCGTTGCTGCCGCTGAGCTCGAACTCGGGGTAGCCGAGCTTGACGGCGTCCTCGAGCGCCTTCTTCGCGGTCGGCAGCAGCGATTCGGCGGGCAGCTGGCCCGCCTCGACGGCCTTGAAACCGAGACCCGCCAACCCGGCGAGCAGGTAGGACATCTTGCGCGGCGGGAGATCGCCGTTCTCCGACAAGTGCTTCAGCAGCAGCAGAACCCCGGGCGCGTACTCGCCGCGCGCCTCCAGCACCGAAACCTGGCACGACATCGTGGCGTTCAGCCCGGGATGCTTCTCGGAGAGCTCGTCGGCGTAGGACTGCGCCTGGTCGACCTCCCCGCGGCGCAACGCCTCGTAAGCGCGAGCGGCCAGCGGCGCGGCGATGAACTCGGAGCGTTCGACCCCGTCCAGGCGCGGCAGCGAGAAGAGCAGCCAACCCGTCGAGGTGGTCAGCGGAACCCGCCGCGGCCAGAGCTTGTAGAGCATCAGCGGAGTGACGGCGACGGTGAACCCGCGCCAGAACGCGGAATCGGCCAGCGACCAGCCGCCGACGACCACCGCGACACCGACCACCGCCGACAGCAACCCGGCCAGCCAGCAGCGCAGGATCACCGGCGACCGCCACGGGCCGATCTGGGCGCGCAACGTGATCGGCAGCGCTCGCACGGTGAACGTCACGCGCTTGGGAGTCCACGACGCGACTTCGCGCATGGCGCCGAAGATCACGTGCCGCACCCGCAGGCCGAAGACGACGGCCCCGGCGATCAGCCCGAGCTGCGTGATCATCGGCAGCAGCACCACCCCGGCGAGAGCGCCTGCCAACGACACGGCGGTCCCGGTGAAACCGGTGCCCGCGATCGCCTCTACGAGAGCAACGGCGACGGCTCCGGCGAACCCGGCCAGCACCCACGGGCGGAAGAACAAACTCTGCGCTTGCACAAGGTCGGAAGCGTACGGGACGCAGCAGGTGCCCATACCCCTTTCACCCAGGACCGCCCCGGCGACGCCTTGCGAGCATGGGAACTTTCCTGTCACCCCGAGACCGACGGAAGGCGAGCAAGGGAACTTTCCTGTCACTCCAGGAGCAGCTCGCGGGCGAGGAAGGGAACCTTCCTGCCACCTCCGAGGCGGTGCGAGCATGGGAACTTTCCTGTCATCCCAGAGCCGGCGACAGTGGCGGTGGGAACCTTCCTGTCACCGATTCCCCGCGGTCCGCTGCTGCGAGGAAGGGAACTTTCCTGTCATCTCCGGGGCGCGAGGATGGGAACCTTCCTGCCATCGGTGACAGGAAGGTTCCCATCCTCGCGGTGCGTCGCCGGGGGTCAGCCGACGGCGGTGGTGACCGGCAGTCCGGCGGCCTTCCAGGCGCGGAAGCCGCCGGCCAGGTCGGTGGCCCGGCGCAGGCCGAGGCCCTTCGCCTGGGCCGCGGCGAGGCTGGAGGCGTAGCCCTCGTTGCACACCAGGACCACCGGGCGGTCCGGGTGCAGGCCGTCGAGGCGGTGGCCGCCGGCCGGGTCCAGGCGCCATTCCAGGACGATGCGCTCGACGGTCAGCGCGCCGGGGATCTCGCCTTCGGCGAGCCGGTCGGACTGCGGCCTGATGTCGATGATCAGGCCGCCGTCCTGCTGCAGGGCCAGCGCTTCCCGCGGCGAGACCCGAGCCAGCTTCTCGCGGGATTCGGCCAGCAGGTGGTCGATGCCGAACGGACCGGGCGGGATCCCCGGTGGGCGTTGGGCCGGGATGGTGGTCACTGGCCCGCCTCTCCGCGATTTTCAGTGGTGGTTGCGTTGGGCTTTGTTCTCGCGTTGTGCGGTTTCTTGTGGCTGGGTTGCATCACGGTCCCCTTAGGTGCGGTTGGGCAGGATTCCGGTTGGCACGCGGAGCGTCATCCGTGTTCCTTCGGCAGTTGGGGCGCGCGCTGGGGTGGGATCGGCGGTACCTCGGACAGGTCCGAGTAGTAGTGGACCGGCAGCAGTGGTGGTGAGTAGGCGTGCACGCTCGCCGAGTTCACCGAGCTGACGTTGCGGACCTGGTGGGCGCGGCCGCTGCCGAACCCGATGCTCGCCCCGACGTCGTGGTGCGAGGTGCGGATCGGGCCCGCCGGATAGCGGTAGTCCTCGCGGAGCGCACCGAAGAGCACGGAGAACGAACCGGACGCCCCGCCGTGGTCGTGCGGTGCGGTGCCCTGGCCGGGAGCCCAGGACAGCAGCCACAGCTCGACTCCGGCGGTCAGGCCGAGCTTGGCCCACCAGCGGTTCTCGTCGTCGACGCGGACGATGTCGAGCAGCGGTCCGGTCAGTTCGGAGGTGACCAGGCTGGTCAGGTCGCGCAGTTCGCGGGGCGTCCACAACTGGTGGTCCGGGCGGATCAGGTCGCGCAGCAGGGGGAGGTCGAGGGCGGGGTGCAGTTCCGCCGTGCCGGGTTCGGGCACGGGTTCGGTCGGGGTGTACTCGGACAGGTGGGCGGTTCGCAGATCGGGCCGGTGCTGCTGCACAGCGCTCATGGCGTGTCTCCAGTTCGTGTCTTGCGGAGAGCGCGGCACGACACGACCCGCCCCGCATCGGAAGCGGGGTGGTTCAGCGGTGGGGTGATTCGTCGTCGAGCCGCGCGAACGGACCTGGAAAGCGGTTGACCGCTTCAGCAACAGGCGGCGGTGACGACCCGGAACAGGTCGATCACGCGATCGCGGGTGAGCAACGAATCGGACACGTCAGCGATCGTGGCACGGTGGGGTCGGCCGCGCCAGCAGCGGCAGCACCTTCCCGAATGCTGGGCGGCACGGTTTGCCGAGCCCTGGACGTGTGTCACCCGGCCGAGCGAGCGCTGGGTGCTCCCGCCCGCAACCTCCGTGGCTGCGGACGGAACAATGGAGAGCGGAGCGGACCGGCCGACGGCCTGCGGCGGTCGGCGGATCGAGACGAACCGGGCGCGCCACGACCAGGCGCTGCGGTCAGTGACAGCGGGGAGGCAGACGTGGACGACCTGGTCATCCGGATGGATGGCGTCGGTGTTCGGCGGGGGAAGACCACGCTGGTGGCCGACGTGAACTGGTCGGTGGAACTCGACGAGCGCTGGGTGGTGCTCGGACCCAACGGCGCGGGCAAGACGACGCTGCTGAAGATGGCCAGCACCGAGATGCACCCGAGCGACGGCACCGTCGACGTGCTCGGCGAGCGGCTGGGCAAGACCAACGTCTTCGAGCTGCGGCCCCGCATCGGGCTGTGCTCGGCGGCCTTGGCCGCCCGCGTCCCCGGCGACGAACTGGTTCGCGACGTCGTGGTCAGCGCCGGCTACTCGGTCCTCGGCCGGTGGCGCGAGGAGTACGACGACCTGGACACCGACCGCGCCGCGGAGCTGCTCGAACTGCTCGGCGTCGCGCACCTGGCCGACCGCGAGTTCGCCACGCTGTCCGAAGGGGAGCGCAAGCGCACCACGATCGCGCGCGCCCTGATGACCGACCCCGAGCTGCTGCTGCTGGACGAGCCGGCGGCCGGGCTCGACCTGGGTGGCCGCGAGGACCTGGTCGCGCGGCTGTCCGCGCTGGCCATGGATCCCGACGCGCCGGCTTCCGTGCTGGTCACCCACCACGTCGAGGAGATCCCGCCAGGCTTCACCCACGGCCTGCTGCTCCGGGACGGGCGCATCGTCGCGCAGGGACTGCTCGACGACGTGCTCACCGAGGACAACCTGTCCAAGACCTTCGACCAGGACCTGGAGCTGCAGCGCAGCGGCGACCGGTTCTTCGCCCGCCGGCGCGGCTGAAAGCCCGTGCCAGGCCACGCCTTGCGCGGCGGCCGGGGCTTTCGCGCCGGGCATGCATCAGGAGGGGTGGCCGCCCAGGTTCCGCTGAGCGGCCACCCGCGTGAAGCAACCACCAGCGGACTCTGAGATCCGCGACACAGCAGTTGCGGCGCTGGGCGCGATAGCCTGCCCGCGAGGTGGCGGTTCGACGAGGAGGATGCCGCGTGGGCGAGTTCGTCAGGCTTGAGGTGGACGGCGCGATCGGGACGATCCGGCTGGATCGGCCCAAGATGAACGCGCTGAACCGGCAGATCGAGGTCGAGCTGCGGGAAGTCGCGCTCGAAGCCGCCGAGCGCGACGACATCCGCGCCGTGATCGTCTACGGCGGGGAGAAGGTCTTCGCCGCAGGCGCGGACATCAAGGAAATGGCCGAGATGTCCTACGCCGACATGGCGAGCAAGGAGCAGCGCGGCCTGTCCGATGCGATGAGCCAGGTCGCCGCGATCCCGAAGCCGACCGTCGCCGCGCTCACCGGGTACGCCCTCGGTGGCGGCTTCGAGCTGGCCCTGAGCTGCGACCGGCGCATCGCCGCGGACAACATCAAGGTCGGGCAGCCGGAGATCCTGCTGGGCGTGATCCCCGGCGCCGGGGGCACGCAGCGGCTGGCGCGGCTGATCGGGCCGAGCAAGGCGAAGGACATCATCTACACCGGCCGGTTCGTCGACGCGCAGGAGGCGCTGTCGCTGGGCATGGTCGACGAGCTGGTGCCCGCCGACGAGGTCTACGCGGCCGCGCGCCGGTGGGCCGAGCAGTTCACCAACGGTGCCGCGCGTGCCCTGGCCGCGGCCAAGGCCGCGATCGACGGCGGGCTGGACCTCGACCTGGCCAACGCTCTGAAGCTGGAGACGCACCTGTTCGCGGGCACCTTCGCGACCGAGGACCAGAAGATCGGCATGCGCTCGTTCATCGAGAACGGGCCGGGCAAGGCGAAGTTCACCGGCAACTGAGTCCGGTGGGCCGCGCTGCGCGGCCCACCCCGCTCAAGTTTGCCCCGACGCCTCGGCGAACGTCGTTCGCCGAGGCGTCGGCGTTTCTCGCCCTGGCGGTGGTGCGCTGCGGTCACCGCGAATCGCCCGGCCGGAGCTCTGCCTGGAGCACATCGGTGAAGATGCCGATCGGGTCGTCCCAGCCGCCGGTCGTCCAGTCGCCGTTGACGTTCGTCGTGATGAACCGCCTTCCGTCGCGGGTGCCGTAGGCGTACGACCACGAGCCGAAGATCGCGCCGCCCATGCCCCAGGCGATCGTGCCGTCCGGGAGCGTCACCGATGAGACGCCCAGACCGTATGTGGTGCGGGGAATCCAGTTCTCGGTGGCGACCGCGGTGAACATCTCCCGCTGCTGTTCCGCGGCGATGAGCCGGCCGCCGAGCAGCGCTCCGAAGAACTCGTTCAGGTCGCCGGCCGTGGAGATCATGCCTCCCGCTGCCCAGAACGGTGTCGTGTCCATCTCGGTGACGTCGTAGATCTCGGCACCGGGGTCCGGCTGGTGCAACTTCGTGTAGTGCCGGGAGTGCGGGCCGCGCAACGACTGGTCGTTCCCGCGCGGCAGGTACGTCCCGTCCAGGCCGAGCGGGTGGGCGATCCGCTGGGCGATCTCGTCGGCCAGCTCCCGGCCCGTCACCCGCTCGACGAGCATTCCGGCGAGGACGTAGTTGGTGTTGGAGTACGCCCAGCTCGCGCCGGGTTCGAAGTCCGCGGCGCCGGACATGGCGATCTGCACGAGCTGTTCGGGTGTGTAGCTCTCGCGCTGGCTCAGCGCCTCCTGGTCTCGGGTGTAGTCGAAGATCCCGCTGGTGTGGTTGAGCAGCTGCCGGACGGTGGTCCGGCCGCCGTCGTGGCCGTTTCCGCGGACGGCACCGGGCAGCTGCTGCGCCACGGTGTCGTCCAGGCCCAGCTTCCGCTCGGACACGAGCTGCAGCACCACCACGGCCACGAACGTCTTGGTGATGCTCCCGATGCGGAACCGGTGCTCCGGCAGGCGCGCACCACCGGACTCGGTGTCGGCCACGCCTGCGGAGCCGAACCAGCGCAGGTCGCCGCTGCGGGCCTCGGCGAGGATGCCGGGGACACCGCCCTCGGTCACCGCCCGGTCGAGCAAGCGCTCGACCGCGGTGTGGTCGCTGGCCGTTGATGGCGGTGCCTGGGCAGCTCGGGGAACGGGTTTCGTCATGGTCGACGCCTCTGCTCGATTCGTTTCGGTCGAACGGACGCTACGTCTCGATTTCCAGTTGGAGAAAGGCATATGGCCGGGAAAGTCGCTCTGGGTCAATGATTTACCGGGATTCGTTGCAATGAGATGGTGCCGAACGCAACCCCGGTTGAGCGGTCGTTGCAATGGGGTGTCGGTGATTGCAAACTGGGATCGATCATCGAGTCGAACGGAGGCGGGCGCGGATGCCAGGAGGCAGGCTGACCCAGCTGGACCGTCGGCGTATCGCAGCCGGGCTGGCGGAGCGCCTCGGGTACGCCGAGATCGCCCGGCAACTGGACAGGCCGACCTCCACCGTCAGCCGCGAAGTGGCGCGCAACGGCGGCCCCGACCGCTATCGAGCGGACTACGCCCACCTGGCCACCGAACACCGAGCGCGGCGGCGCAAGTCGGCGCGAACCCCGCACAATCCGGGTGAAACCGCTGCGCACGGGCGTGATCCCGAGGCAGTGCACGGCTTCGTGGAGCAGTTCGCCGCGCTGATGGTCCGGAGCGGACTGCCGAGGATGGCGGCCCGGGTGCTCGCCTGCCTGGTCACCACCGACTCCGGGGCGCTCACCTCCGCCGAACTGGTTCAGCGGCTGCGGGTCAGTCCGGCGTCGGTCTCCAAGGCCATCGGTTACCTCGAAGGACTGGAAGTGATCAGGCGGGAGCGTGACGCGCGGGCACGTCGCGAGCGGTACTGCATCGATGACGACGTGTGGCACCGCACCTGGCTGGTGAGCACTCGAAAGCAGGCCAGCTGGGCGGAGACGGCCGCGCGGGGAGCCGAGGTCTTCGGCACCGGCACGCCGGCCGGAGCCCGCCTGACCAGCATGGGCGGGTTCTTCGCGCGCGTTCGCGACAGCATGGCCGGTGACCGCGCGGACGGTGCGATCGGCGACGCCCGCACCGTGCTCGCCGCGCTCGTGCACGCGGACGATCCGCTCACCGCCGATGAGCTGGCCAAAGCGCTCGGCTGGCCGCTGGACCGGGTCTCCGGCGCCCTCCGGACGGCCGGAGAACACCCGGACATCAGCGATCCGGTCGTGCTCCGGAGCGCTGGGAGCGGTGCGTACGCGGTTGTGACCAGGGACGACCGGCTCAGTGCGGCGCAGCGCGAGGCGGTACGCCGTCTCAGCCAGGGCAGGCCTGGCACCGGGCACCGCTGATCGAGATCCCCGGGGCCGCTGGTGTGTTCGGCGTCCGGTGTGAGGTGGCGAAAATCAGCGGCAGGGGTGACGGTGCCTTCTCTATGCTTGTCCGGAGTATGGGTACGTCTGTGAAATCTCCGCTCGCTGATCTGCGGGACCGCTTGCCCGAGCTGATGCTGCACGACCAGCGTCGGCTGCGTCGCCGCATCGAGGGGGCGCGCAAGATCCGCGACCCCAAGGCCTTGCAGTCGGTCACCGAGGCGATCACCGCTGAGGTCGAGACCGCGGAGCTGCGCATCGAGAACCGGCGCGCCAACGTACCCGAGGTCCGCTATCCGGAGAACCTGCCGGTCAGCCAGCGCCGGGACGATCTGCTCGCCGCCATCCGCGATCACCAGGTGGTCATCGTCGCTGGTGAGACGGGCTCCGGTAAGACGACCCAGCTGCCCAAGATGTGCCTGGAGCTCGGCCGTGGCATCAAGGGCGTGATCGGGCACACCCAGCCCCGCAGGCTGGCGGCCCGCACCGTCGCCGAGCGGGTCGCCGAGGAAACCGGCACCGAGCTCGGCAGCGCGATCGGCTACCAGGTGCGGTTCACCGAACGCGCGGGCGAGGACACGCTGGTCAAGCTGATGACCGACGGCATCCTGCTCGCCGAGATCCAGCACGACCGGCTGCTGCGGCGCTACGACACGCTGATCATCGACGAGGCGCACGAGCGCAGCCTGAACATCGACTTCATCCTCGGCTACCTCAAGCAGCTGCTGCCGCGCCGACCCGACCTGAAGGTGATCATCACCTCCGCGACCATCGACCCGGAGCGCTTCTCCCGGCACTTCGACGACGCGCCGGTGGTCGAGGTCTCCGGCCGCACCTACCCCGTCGAGGTGCGCTACCGGCCGCTGCTGGACGACTCGGACGAGTCCGAGGACGTGGTGCGCGACCAGACGCAGGCGATCTGCGAGGCGGTGGACGAGCTCTGCGCGGAGGGGCCCGGCGACATCCTGGTCTTCCTCAGCGGTGAGCGGGAGATCCGGGACGCCGAGGACGCGCTGCGGCAGCAGAACCTGCGCAACACCGAGATCCTCCCGCTGTACGCGCGGCTGTCCGCCGCCGAGCAGCACCGCGTGTTCCAGCCGCACCCCGGCCGCCGGATCGTGCTGTCCACCAACGTGGCCGAGACGTCGCTGACGGTGCCGGGCATCAAGTACGTCATCGACCCGGGCACCGCGCGCATCTCCCGGTACAGCTTCCGCACCAAGGTGCAGCGGCTGCCGATCGAGCCGGTCTCGCAGGCCTCGGCCAACCAGCGCAAGGGCCGCTGCGGCCGGGTCTCCGAGGGCATCTGCATCCGGCTGTACTCCGAGGCGGACTTCCTGGCCCGCCCCGAGTTCACCGACCCGGAGATCCTGCGCACCCACCTGGCCTCGGTGATCCTGCAGATGACCTCCCTGGGGCTCGGCGAGATCGAGTCCTTCCCGTTCCTGGAGCCACCGGACCGCAGGCAGATCACCGACGGCGTCAACCTGCTGCAGGAGCTGGGCGCGCTGGACAGCGCGAAGACCGAGCTGCACAAGCGGCTCACCCCGGTCGGGCGCAAGCTCGCGCAGCTGCCCATCGACCCGCGGCTGGCCCGCATGGTGCTGGAAGCCGAGCGCAACGGCTGCCTGCGCGAGGTGCTGGTGGTCGTCGCGGCGCTGTCCATCCAGGATCCGCGCGAGCGACCGACCGACAAGCAGCAGACGGCCGACCAGAAGCACGCGCGCTTCGTGGACAAGGACGCCGAGTCCGACTTCATCACCTACCTCTCCATGTGGCGGTACCTGCGGACGCAGCAGAAGGAGCTGTCGTCCAACCAGTTCCGCAAGCTGTGCCGCGCGGACTTCCTCAACTACCTGCGGGTGCGCGAGTGGCAGGACCTCTACGGCCAGCTGCGGCAGATGGTCCGGTCGATGGGCATGACGCTCAACGACCAGGAGGCCGACGCGACGCGGATCCACCAGTCGGTGCTGGCCGGTCTGCTCTCGCACATCGGGCTCAAGGACGTCGAGAAGAAGTCCGGCCAGCCGGGCCGCGGCGCCAACGAGTACCAGGGCGCCCGCAACGCCAAGTTCGCCGTTTTCCCCGGTTCCTCGCTGTTCAAGAAGCCACCGCGCTGGGTGATGGCCGCCGAGCTGGTGGAGACCTCCCGGTTGTGGGCGCGCATCGTCGCGCGAGTCGAACCGGAGTGGGTGGAGCGGCTCGCGCAGCACCTGGTCAAGCGCAGCTACAGCGAACCGCACTGGGAGAAGGACCGGGCTGCCGTGGTGGCCACCGAGCGGGTCACCCTCTACGGCGTTCCGCTGGTGGTCGGCCGCAAGGTCAACTACGGCCGCATCGATCCGGAGCTCTGCCGCGAGCTGTTCGTCCGGCACGCGCTGGTCGAAGGCGACTGGGAGACCCGGCACGCGTTCTTCCGCGAGAACCGGGCGCTGCTCGACGAGGTCGAGGACCTGGAGGAGCGCGCGCGTCGGCGCGACATCCTGGTCGACGACGAGACCCTGTTCGAGTTCTACGACCAGCGCGTCGGCGCCGAGGTGGTCTCCGGCAGGCACTTCGACTCCTGGTGGAAGAAGGCGCGCGGCGAGCAGCCCGACCTGCTCAACTTCGAGAAGTCGATGCTGATCAACCAGCAGTCGGCGGCGGTCAGCGACCGGGACTACCCGGACACCTGGCCGCGGGGCGGACTCCGGTTGGCGCTGTCCTACCAGTTCGAGCCGGGTTCGGACGCCGACGGCGTGACCGCGCACATCCCGCTCCCGGTGCTCAACCAGGTCGACCCGAGCGGGTTCGACTGGCAGATCCCCGGGCTGCGCGAGGAGCTGGTCACCGCGCTGCTGAAGTCGCTGCCGAAGGCGCTGCGCCGGAACTTCGTGCCCGCTCCCGATTTCGCCAAGGCGGTGCTGTCCCGGATCGAGCCGATGACCGCTCCGCTGCTGGAGAGCCTGCAGCAGGGCCTCAAGCAGATGACCGGGGTCGCGGTGCCGGGCACCGAGTGGGACCTGGACAAGGTGCCGGACCACCTGAAGATGACCTTCCGGGTGGTGGACGGCAAGGGGCGCAAGCTCGCCGAGTCCAAGGACCTGGACGCGCTGAAGCGGAAGCTGAAGCCGAAGCTGCGCGCGGAGATCTCCGCTGCCGCCGACGACATCGAGCAGCGCGGCCTGCGCTCCTGGAGCTTCGGTGCGCTGCCGCGCACCTTCGAGCAGCAGCGGTCCGGGCACGCGGTGAAGGCCTATCCGGCGCTGGTCGACGATGGCGACAGCGTCGCGGTGCGCATGTTCGACACGCAGGAGGAGCAGCGCCGGGCGCTGTGGGACGGCACCCGCAGGCTCCTGCTGCTGAACCTGCCCTCGCCGGTGAAGTCCATCCAGCGCGGCATGAGCGGCACCACCCGACTGGTGCTGGGCGGCAGCCGGTACGGCGACCTCAACGCCGTGCTGGAGGACTGCGAGCGCTGCGCCGTCGACAAGCTGATGGCCGACAACGGCGGGCCGGTCTGGGACGAGGCGGCGTTCGCCGCGCTGCAGGACAAGGTCCGGGCGCAGCTGGGCGCGGTCACCGTCGACGCGATGTCCAAAGTGGAGCAGGTCCTGGTCGCGGCGCAGCGGGTCGAGTCCGCGCTCGCGGACCGGGCCAAGGTGCTGCCCGCCGAGTCCTACGCCGACATCCGGGCGCAGCTGGACGCGCTGCTGCACCCCGGCTTCGTGACCGCGGCCGGGTTCGCCCGGTTGCCCGACCTGGTGCGCTACCTGCGCGCGATCGAGCAGCGGCTGGACAAGCTCCAGTACCACCCGCAGCGCGACCGGGACTGGATGTACCAGGTGGACGAGGTCGAGGAGCGCTATCGGGACCTGCTGGCCGGGGTGCCGCAGGGGCGTTCCCCGAGCGAAGCCCTGCAGCACGTCGGCTGGATGATCGAGGAGCTGCGGGTGAGCCTGTTCGCGCAGGCGATCGGCACGGCGTACCCGGTGTCGGTCAAGCGCGTCCATCGCGCGATGGACAAGCTGTCGGCCTGAGGCGGTCAGCAGGCGCAGCACGGTGGTGGGCGACATGGGGTTCCTCCGGAAGATCGGTTTCGGGTGAGCGGTCGCGGCGCGGAAGCGGAATGTGATCGCTTCGCGCCGCCCCGAAATCGAGTATCCGGAGTCGAACGCCTGTTTGCATCACTCGATGGAGTGGGAACTTCCCGGAAATCGCCGGGAATTTGCTGAAATCCCTTCGGAATTAACCGGTTTCGCAATGCCGACCTGAACGGCGGGCGCCTTCAGGGCCTGGTTCGTGGCGCGGCTTCAGCCGTGTCCGCGCGAAATGGGCTCGCGGGCGAAAGGCGAGCAGCGCGGAGCCGTTGTCCGCGGGGGTGTTCGGCGGTGGGTTCAGGCGGGGGAGACCGTCACGCCGAGCGCGCCCGGTCCGGCGTGGGCGCCGAGTATCGCGCTCGTCTCCGCCACGGTGGCGCGGCGGATCTGGGGCAGCTGCGAGCGCAGCTCGTCGAGCACCTGCTTGGCGCGGTCGGCGAACTCGAAGTGCTCGACGCCGATGTCGACCGGGCTGTTGCCCGCCCGCTGGACCGCCGTGCTCACGGCCTTCTTGAGCGCGCGGTCGGTGCCGATTCCCTTGGCCTGCTGGTCGATGATGCCCTCCTTGAGGGCCAGCACCGGTTTGATCGACAGCGCTTGGCCGAGCCACGCCTGCGCCCGGCCGATCCGGCCGCCGCGCTGCAGGTATTCCAGCGTGTCGACGTAGAGCAGCTGCATCGTGCTGCGCAGGCGCCGGTCCAGCACGCTCATCACGCCCTGCGGAGTCGCGCCGGAGGCGGCGGCTTCGGCCGCGGCGATCACCGAGAAGCCGAGGCTGAGCCCGACCAGGCGTGAATCGACCACGTAGACCGGGATGCCGATCTCCGCTGCCGCGGTGCGCGCGGAGTCGCAGGTGCGGGACAGGCCTTCGGAGATGTGCACCGAGATGATCGCCTCGGCGCCGCCTGCCACCGCGTCGCTGTAGTTCCAGAAGAAGGCGGGCGCCGGCGGTTCCCCGGTCGCCACCGGGGTGCCCTCGCGCATCGCCTCCGCCAGCTGGGCGTGCGGCACCCGGCGTTCGTCGTTGTGCTCCTCGCCGACCTTCAGCTCCAGCTGGACGACGGAGATGCCCAGCTGATCGGCGACATCGAGTGGGATGGAAGCCGTCGAGTCGGTCACGATGGCGACGCGTTGCCTCATGCGGTTCAGGCTACTAAGCGGTAAACATTCTTCATATCTGCCCCGCGAAGGTGTCCGTATCATTCCGTTCGGATCGCGGCGGAAAAGGTGAGTACTGTCACGTGCGGGGCCCGGCCGAACCGCCGCTACCGGCCGGTAACATCACCGGTGGTTGGCATCACTGTGCTTTTCCACGAGGGGCATGGCAAGGTCAACCTACCCGGGCCGCACAGCGCCGGGTCCGCAAGCAAAGCCGCTGGAGGGCCAGCGAGCGCCGTCAGTCCGCAGGAGGTCGAAGAGGGCCCATGAACATCGTCGTCCTGGTCAAGCAGGTGCCCGACACGTATTCCGAGCGGAAGCTCAAGGATGCGGATCACACGTTGGACCGCGAATCGGCTGATGCGGTTTTGGATGAGATCAACGAGCGCGCGGTTGAGGAAGCGCTGTTGATCAAGGAGGCGCAGGGCGGTGAGGTGACCGTTCTGTGCATGGGCCCGGACCGCGCCACTGATGCGATCCGCAAGGCGCTGTCGATGGGTGCCGACAAGGCCGTGCACCTGTCCGATGAGGCGTTGGCGGGTTCGGATGCTCCGGCGACCGCTCGTGCGCTGGCGAAGGCGATCGGCACCGTCGAGGGTGTCGACCTGGTGATCGCGGGCAACGAGTCGACCGATGGCCGCGCGGGTGCGGTTCCGGCGATGGTGGCCGAGGTGCTGGGCTGGCCGCAGCTGACTTACGCGCGCAAGGTCACCACCGACGGCTCCAACGTGCAGATCGAGCGCGAGACCGACGCGGGTGTGTTCACCGTCGAGGCGGGGCTGCCCGCCGTGGTCAGCGTGACGGAGAAGATCAACGAGCCGCGGTACCCGTCGTTCAAGGGCATCATGGCCGCGAAGAAGAAGCCGGTCGCGGTGCTGTCGCTGGCCGATGCCGGGATCGACGCCGCTGAGGTCGGGCTGGCCAACGCCGCTTCGCAGGTCGTCGAGTCGGCGCCGAAGCCGCCGAAGTCCGGTGGTGTGAAGGTCACCGACGAGGGCGAGGGCGGCGTGCAGGTCGCGGAGTTCCTGGCCGGCGAGAAGCTGCTCTGAGTCGTTCACGGGTTTTCGAGGAGGCATAGTTTTCATGGCTGAGGTTCTGGTCCTCGTCGATCACGTGGACGGCGAGGTTAAGAAGGTCACCTACGAGCTGCTGACCGCGGCGCGCCGGATCGGTGAGCCGTCGGCGGTGGTGGTCGGCGAGCCGGGCACCGCGGGCAAGCTGTCGGAGTCGCTGGGCGCTTATGGTGCGGCGAAGGTGTACGCGGCGGAGTCGGCCGAGGTGGGCCAGTTCCTGGTGACGCCGCAGGTCGACGTGCTCGCCGCCCTGGTGGGCTCGGCGTCGCCGGCGGCGGTGCTGGTACCGGCGTCCATCGACGGCAAGGAGATCGCCGGGCGTCTGGCGATCCGGACCGGCTCCGGTCTGCTGTCGGAGGTCGTGGACCTGGACGCCGAGGGTGTCGGTGCGCACTCGCTGTTCGGTGGTACCTATGACGCGAAGGCCAAGGTCACCAAGGGTGTTCCGGTGATCACGGTGCTGCCGGGCAGCATCGAGGCCGAGCAGGCCGCGGGCGCGGCGGCGGTGGAGTCGGTGGAGGTTCCGGCCGCCTCGGGCGCGAAGATCACCGGTCGTCAGCCCGCGGAGGCGGGGGACCGTCCGGAGCTGACCGAGGCCAACATCGTGGTCTCCGGTGGCCGTGGTGTGGGTTCGGCGGAGTCGTTCGAGGTCGTGGAGAAGCTGGCTGACAGCCTGGGTGCTGCGGTGGGTGCTTCGCGTGCTGCGGTGGACTCGGGTTACTACCCGCACCAGTTCCAGGTCGGGCAGACCGGTAAGACGGTGTCGCCGCAGCTCTACATCGCGTTGGGCATCTCGGGTGCGATTCAGCACCGGGCGGGCATGCAGACCTCGAAGACGATCGTGGCGGTGAACAAGGACGCCGAGGCGCCGATCTTCGAGATCGCCGACTACGGCGTGGTGGGCGACCTGTTCAAGGTCGCACCGCAGCTCACCGAGGAGATCACCAAGCGCAAGGGCTGAGCCCAAGACGCGGAAGAGGGCGGGTCGCACCGAGGTGCGGCCCGCCCTTCGCGTTTCAGCCCTCCCGGGCCTCGTCGCGACCGCGGCAGGCGAGGCGGTCGGCGCGCTCGTTCTCGGGGTGGCCGTTGTGGCCCTTCACCCACTGCCACTGGACGTCGCCGTGGCGCGCGCACTCGGTGTCCAGGCGCTGCCACAGATCCGCGTTCTTGACCGGCTTCTTGGCCGAGGTCAGCCAGCCGTTGCGCTTCCAGCCGCGCATCCACTCGGTGATGCCCTTGAGCACGTAGGTGCTGTCGGTGTGGATGCGCACCGAGGGCATCGGGCGGGTCAGGGCGGCGAGGCCTTCGATCACCGCCATGAGCTCCATCTTGTTGTTCGTCGTAGCGGCGTCCTTGCCGTAGAGCTCGCGTTCGTGGTCGCCGTAGCGCAGCACGACGCCCCAGCCGCCCGGCCCGGGGTTCCCACTGCATGCGCCGTCGGTGTAGAGGTCGACGCGCTCGGTCGTTTGCTGCATGTCCCGGAATCTAGCCGTCGCCGGATCGGGCCGGAGCGGCGAGGCGGCGCGCATGTGACAGGAAGGTTCCCATGCTCGCAGCCTCTGGGCGGCAGGGAGGTTCCGCTGCTCGCGGGCCGCTGGATGACAGGAAGGTTCCCTTGCTCGCAGCCCGGCGCGCGGCGGGAAGGTTCCCCTGCCCGGCCGGGAAATCGGGTGCGCCGAGCCCGGGAGCGGTGGCATGCTCGAACGTCGTGCGGATCCTGTTCACGACTGCGCCCGGTTACGGGCTGACGTTCCCGATCGTCCCGTTGGTCTGGGCGGCCAGAGCCGCGGGGCACGAGGTGCTGGTGGCGACCACCGGTGAGATGGTCGACGCCGCGGCGCGGGCCGGGTTGCCGGTGGCCGACGTGCTGCCGGGGCACGACGTGTGGCAGGAGCTGATCCGCGCCACCGGCTCCCAGGAGCCGACACCGGAGTTCGAGCGGTTCCTCGCGGTGCGGGGGCTGACCGAGGCGTACGAGAAGCTGCCCAAGGACGCTGGCCCCTTCTCGCTGTTCACGTTGACGATGACGCAGGGCAGCATCGAGGTGGGCCGGGCGTTCGGCGCGGACCTCGTCGTGCACACCACCGACCACCCGACGGGCCGGTTGACCGCGGTCGCGCTGGGGGCGCCGGTGCTGGAGGTCGGCAACCGGGTGTCCTGGTCGTCGCGGGACGGGAGCTTCCGGACCGGGCGGAACTTCTACGACGACGATGAGCTGTCCCTGATGCTGCGGGCCCAGCTGGGCATCCCGGACGGGCCACCGGAGGTGATCGCGCGGATCGATCCGCGGCCGCCGAGCATGGGCGGGCTGGTCGGCGACGAACCGGACCAGGTCGACGGGCTGCTGTGGTGGCCGATGCGGTTCGTGCCGTTCAACGGTGGTTCGGCGGTGCCGGAGTGGGCGCTGCGGCGGCAGGACCGGCCGCGCATCGGTGTCACGCTGGGCACCGTGGTGCCGGTGATGTCCGGCACGAGCAGCCTGTCGGTGGTCGTCGAGGCGCTCGGCGACTTCGACGCGGACGTGGTGCTGGCGGGGCGCGAAGCGGATCTCGCCGATGTCGCTCCGCTGCCGGACAACGTGCGGGCGGTGGGTTTCCTGCCGCTGTCGGCGTTCCTGCCGACCAGTTCGCTGCTGGTGCACCACGGCGGGTCCGGGACCACGGCGGCCGCGCTGCACCACGGCGTTCCGCAGCTGGTGCTGCCCGCGTTCGCGGACAACCCGATGTCGGCCGAGCGGGTCGTGGACCGCGGCGTCGGGCTGTCCCACGATCCGACCACAGTGGACGTCGAGGTGGTGCGCGCCGCGGTCCGCAAGCTGCTGGAGGAACCTGCCTTCGGCGATGCTGCGCGCGAGGTGAGCGCGGAGATGGCGACCCAGCCGAGCCCGGCCTCGGTGCTGGAGCGCGCGTTGGCCGCCCTCCCCGGGTAACCCGCTCGTCCGGTTGTGCCGCAACCGGTCGTTCGGGGCAGTGTTCTCCTCCTGCACCAGGGATTCACCGAAAGTTCCTGCCCCGTGTCCTCGTCCGGAGTGTTGGGCGTTCGCCGCGCGGCGATACACCTTCGGCATGTCCGAGACGCAGCTGCTGGCCAGCGCCGCACCGAACGCGGCGGCCGACGTCCACTACTCGCTGCTGGTGGCCAGAGACTCCGACGAAGTGCACGCCGCGCAACGCCTGCGCTACCAGGTGTTCGCCGAGGAGATGGGGGCCACGGTCACCGGTCGGGAGTTCGGCGTCGACCGGGACTCCTTCGACGACCACTGCGACCACCTGATCGTCCGGGAGGACAACTCCGGGGCGGTCGTCGGGACCTACCGGATGCTTCCGCCGGGCCGGGCGGCGGAAGCCGGGATGCTCTATTCGGAAACCGAGTTCGACCTGTCCGCGCTGGCTCCGCTGCGTTCCTCGCTGGTGGAGACCGGCCGCTCGTGCGTGCACCCGGAGCACCGCAACGGGGCCGTGATCGGCCTGGTGTGGACGGGGATCGCGCGGTACATGCTGCTGCACGGGCACCGGATGCTCGCCGGCTGCGCGTCCGTGCCGCTCGACGACGGCGGTGTGCTGGCTTCGCACGTGTGGAACGCGGTGTCGGCGAAGCACTACGCGCCCGAGGAGCACCGCGTGCACCCGCACCGGCCTTGGGAGCCGATCGACGTCACCGGCCGCGCTCAGCTGCCGCCGCTGCTCAAGGGGTACCTGCGGTTGGGTGCGCAGGTGTGCGGGCGCCCGGCGCACGATCCGGACTTCGACGTCGCCGACTTCTTCGTGCTGCTGGATCTGGACCGCGCGGACCAGCGCTACCTGCGGTTCTTCCTGGGCGATGCGGCATGAACCACCCGTGGATGCCGGTTTCGCCGTGCGGTGACCAGTGCATGCCGCCGCGGGACCGCGATGACGAGGTCGGCCTGCTGCACCTGGTCCTGCGCCTGGGCGGGGTCGTCGGGCTGCTGCTCGGCGGGTGCGTGCTGGCGCTGGTGCTGCCGGTGCTGGGCCCGGTGCGGCGGCAGCAGGCGATGGTGGCGTGGTTCCGGGCGCTGCTGCGCGCCTTGGGCATCCGGATGGTGCTCGACGGCGGGATGACCGCTGGTGGTGCGCTGGTGGTGTGCAACCACGTGTCGTGGCTGGACATCGTCGCGCTGCAGGTGCTGTGCCCGATGCGGATGCTGGCCAAGGTCGAGGTCGGGTCGTGGCCGGTGCTGGGTTCGCTGGCCGGGCGGGCGGGCACGGTCTACATCGACCGCGAGCGGTTGTCGGCGCTGCCGGGCTCGGTGCGGACCATCGCCGACGAGCTGCGGGCCGGTGCGGTGATCGGCGCTTTCCCGGAGGGCACCACCTGGTGCGGTCGGGAGATCGGGACGTTCCGGCCGGCGGTCTTCCAGGCCGCGCTCGACGCCGGGGCGCGGATGCAGCCGGTGGCGCTGCGGTTCCGCGACCGGGCGGGCCGGTTCACCACGGCGGCGGCCTTCCTCGGGGAGACGACGCTGGTCAGCTCGGTGCTGGCGGTGGCCCGCACCCGCGGGCTGGTGGTCGAGGTGGTCGTGCTGCCTGAACTGCACGGCAGCGATCGCCGGGAGCTGGCCAGGCGGGCTCGGGAGTCGATCGCGACGGCCAGCGGGGCGACGTGCGGGCACCGCCTCGAACAGCCCGGGCACGACCTCGCCGCGTGAGCTCGACTGCGCTGAAGGGGGAGTCTTCCCAAGATCGCTGGACCTCCAGTGCGGTGGAGGGTGCAGGCTGGCCGGGTGGCCACTGCCGAGACATCTCGAAGTGTTCTGTGGAATCCGCGACGTCGCACCTTCACCGCGGGTCTGGTCCTGGTCATCACCCTCGTCGCCTTCGAGGCGATGGGACTGGGCACCGCGCTGCCCACGATCGTCGCCGAGTTCGGCGCGCAGCACTGGTACTCCTGGCCGTTCACCGTCTTCCTCGCCGCGAGCGCGATCGGGACGGTGATCGGCGGCCGCCTGTCCGACCGCCGCGGCCCGGCGGTGCCGCTGCTGCTGGCGCTGCCCACCTTCGCGGTCGGGCTGCTGGTCGCGGGCTTCGCGACGAACATGCTGGTCCTGCTGGTGGCTCGGGTGCTGCAGGGGCTGGCCGGTGGCGTGCTGATCGTCGCGCTGTACGTGATGATCGCCCGCGTCTTCCCGGAGGAGCACCGCCCGGCCGCGTTCGGCGCGCTGTCCTCGGCGTGGGTGGTGCCCGCGCTGGTCGGGCCGGTGGTGTCGGGCGCGCTGACCGAGCAGGCGAGCTGGCGGTGGGTCTTCCTCGGGCTGGCTCCGCTGGTGTGCATCGGCGCGGTGATGCTGGTGCCCACGGCGCGCCGGTTCGGTGCGCGCTCGGCGGATCCGCCGGTGCCGCGGCCCGGGTTGCCGCTGGCCGCGGTGGGTGCGGCCGGTGGTGTCGTGGCGTTGAACTGGGCGGCGCAGGACCCGTCGTGGAGCTCGTTGCTCGTCGGTCTGGTCGGGGTCGCGGCGCTGGTGCCCTCGCTGCGCCTGCTGCTGCCCAAGGGCACCTTGCGCGCCCGGCCGGGGATTCCGCGGATGGTGCTCTCGCGGGGATTGCTCTCCGGCCTGTTCTTCACCGCGCAGGCGTTCGTCCCCTTGGCGTTGACCGTGGTGCACCACTACTCGCCGACGACCGCGGGCGTGCCGTTGACGGTGGGCTCGGTCGGTTGGACCGCCGGGGCGCTGTGGCAGAGCAGGCAGCGGGACCTCCGTCGCGAGCGCGTGGTGGCGGCCGGGTTCGCGCTGGTCGGCACCGGCATCGCCGGGCTCGCGCTGAGCCTGCCCGCGTGGGGCCCGCACGGGCTGGTCTTCGCGTGCTGGTTCGTCGCCGGTTGCGGGATGGGCATCGGGGTGACCAGCACCTCGGTGCGGGTGCTGTCGCTGTCGGCGGAGGGCGAGCGCGGGTTCAACTCGGCCGCGCTGCAGATCTCGGACATGCTCGGCCAGGCCGCGCTGGTCGGCCTGGGCGGCGTGGTGGTCGCCGCGCTCGCCACCTCGGCGAGCCCGGCGAGGGGTGTCGCGCCGCTGGACCTGGCGCTGCTGGTGGCGGCGCTGCTGACGGCGTTGGCGCTGGTGCGCGCGACTCGCAACCGGACGTCCTGACCAGCGGCTTCCGCTCGGTCGGCCTGCATTACCCTGGATGAGCGATGACCTACCTCGACCACGCTGCCACCACACCCATGCGGCCAGGGGCAGTCGCTGCGCTCAGCGAGGCGTTGACCCGGATCGGCAACGCCTCGTCGCTGCACACCTCGGGCCGCCGGGCGCGGCGCGCGGTGGAGGAGTCGCGGGAGGACATCGCGGACGCGCTGGGTGCCCGGCCGTCCGAGGTGCTGTTCACCGCGGGCGGGACCGAGAGCGACAACCTGGCGGTCAAGGGGATCTTCTGGGCCCGCCGGGCCGAGGACCCGGCGCGCCGCCGCATCCTGGCCTCGATGGTGGAGCACCACGCGGTGCTCGACGCCCTCGAATGGCTGGCCGAGCACGAGGGCGCCGAGATCACCTGGCTGAGCGTCGACGAGCACGGGCGGGTGCGCCCGGAGGTGTTCGAGGCGGCGCTGGCGGAGAACCCGGGCGACGTGGCGCTGGCCACGGTCATGTGGGCGAACAACGAGGTCGGCACGGTCAACCCGGTCGCGGAGCTGGCCGTCGTCGCCCAGCGCCACGGGGTGCCGCTGCACACCGATGCGGTGCAGGCCATCGACACCCTGCCGGTGGATTTCGCCGCTTCGGGAACGTCCGCGCTGACCATGACCGGGCACAAGGTCGGCGGCCCGTACGGGGTGGGCGTGCTGCTGCTGGGGCGGGACGTCAAGTGCACGCCGGTGCTGCACGGCGGCGGTCAGGAGCGCGAAGTGCGCTCCGGCACGCTCGACACCCCTGGTGTGCTGGGGCTGGCCGCTGCGGTCCGGGAGGCCGTCAACGCTCGCGAGTCGCACGCGCCGAAGCTGGCCGCGCTGCGTGAGGAGCTGATCAGCGGAGTGCGTCGCGAGGTTCCGGACGTGCTGCTCAACGGTGATCCCGGGGACGGCGTCGTCGGCGGTGGGCCTTCGCGGCTGCCCGGCAACGCGCACTTCACCTTCCCGGGCTGCGAGGGCGACAGCCTGCTGATGCTGCTGGACGCCAAGGGCATCGAGTGCTCCACGGGGTCGGCGTGCACCGCCGGGGTCTCCCAGCCCAGCCACGTGCTGCTGGCGATGGGTGCGGAGCCGGAGGCCGCGCGGGGTTCGCTGCGCTTCTCGCTGGGGCACACCTCGACGGCGGCCGATGTACAGGCACTCACCGAGGCCATCGGGCCGGTGGTGCGACGAGCGCGTAGCGCCGGTCTGGCCGGGTTGCGCCGATCTTCGGCGGGGCGAACGGCCACCGCCACGGAGGTGTGAGCGTGCGAGTACTGGCAGCCATGAGCGGTGGGGTGGACTCCGCGGTCGCCGCGGCGCGCGCGGTGCAGGCCGGGCACGACGTCGTCGGGGTGCACCTGGCGCTGTCGGCCAAGCCCGGCACGCTGCGCACCGGCGCCCGCGGGTGCTGCACGATCGAGGACTCCCACGACGCGCGCCGCGCCGCGGACCTGCTGGGCATCCCGTTCTACGTGTGGGACTTCGCGGAGCGGTTCACCGAGGAGGTCATCGAGACCTTCGTCGGCGAGTACGCCGCGGGACGCACCCCGAACCCGTGCCTGACCTGCAACGAGAAGATCAAGTTCGAGGCGCTGCTGGACAAGGCGATGGCGCTGGGCTTCGACGCGGTCTGCACCGGCCACTACGCCCGGCTGTCCATCGTGGACGGTGTGCCGGAGCTGCGGCGCAGCCGCGACGAGGGCAAGGACCAGTCCTACGTGCTGGCCTCGCTGACCGCCGAGCAGCTGCGGCACTCGATGTTCCCGCTCGGCGACTCGCTGAAGTCCGAGGTGCGGGCGGAGGCCGCCGAGCGCGATCTGGCGGTGGCCAAGAAGCCGGACAGCCACGACATCTGCTTCATCCCGGACGGCGACACCCGCAAGTTCCTGGAGGGCAAGCTCGGCCAGACGCCGGGCAAGCTGGTCGACGCCGACACCGGCGCGGTGCTCGGCGAGCACACCGGGGTGCACGGGTTCACCATCGGTCAGCGCAAGGGCCTCGGCATCGACGCCCCGGCCGCCGACGGCCGCCCGCGCTACGTGCTGTCGCTGGAACCGGTGTCCGGCACCGTGAAGGTCGGCGCGGCGGAGCGGCTGTCGGTGACCGAGATCGACGCCAAGCGCCCGATCTGGCCGTCCGAGCAGCCGCTGCCCGGTCCGGTGGAGTGCGTGATCCAGGTCCGCGCGCACGGCGGCACCGCGGAGGCGGTCGCCGAGGCCGACGGCGACGGCATCCACGTCCAGCTCCGCCAGCCGCTGCGCGGCGTGGCGCCGGGCCAGGCGATCGTCCTGTACCGACCGGACGCAGCCGGTGACCTGGTGCTGGGCTCCGGGATCATCGCCGCGACCCGTTGAGATGGCTTGATTCCAGGCTCGTTTTGCGTGGCGGTGCGAGTTGCGGGGGTGGGTTAAGCGCTGCGCGCTTGCGGCAGCTCGTGCTGTTGTGCGCTGCTCCTCGCGGTTGCGGCACGTAGAACGAATCGATCGTCTGGGCGGCAGCCCGTGAGTTCAGGTCGCGATGAGGTCGGCGAGTTGGCCGGGCTGTCCTTCCGTGATCAGATGACCTGCTGACGGGAGCACGCTGAGCGGCAGGCCCAGGGTGCGCCGCGTGGCAGCGGCCAGGGGACGGCTGGGGAAGTAGCGGTCGTGGTCGCCGACGGCGACGATCCGGTCCACCGCCCGGTCGGCCACCAGGGCCGGGGCGGGGTCCAGGCTCGATCGGGCGTGCCGGGCGATCAGCGTCATCCACTCCACCAGCTCCGGCCGGGGGAGGTCGCCCGGTGCGAGCATCGTGGCGAGCAGCCGGGCGCTGTCGGCCGGGCGGCGGCGGAGCAGCCAGGTCGAGGACGCCGCGAGGATGCCGGGTGTGATCCGCGCGCGGACCAAGCCGCCGGGCGACAGCAGCACCTGCCGCGATACCAGCGGTGATGCCGTGGCCAGCGCGATCGCCGCGCCCAGCGAATGGCCGACGAGGACGACCGGGGATTCGGAGACCTGGTCGATCACCTCCGCCAGCCACCGCCCGTACCAGGAATGCCGTTGCGGTGCGGGGATCCGCCGACCGTCGCTGAGGCCCGGTTGGCCGGGGAGGTCGACCACGACCACGCGGCACCGCTCGGCGAGCGCGGTCGCCAGCGGCAGGCAGGCGGCCGCGCAGAAGTTGGTCCCGGGCACGAACACCGCGGTCTGGGCTCCGGTGCCCGCGGTGACCAGGTGCGTTGAGGCGCCGGTGACCGAGATCAGCTGGCGTTGGTGCGGCACGGGCCATGCGTCGAGCTGGTCGGCGCACCACCGCTGGATCGCCTTCCGGCCCTGTTCGCCGCGGTAGATGCGGGTCATGCCGCGGGGCCTGGCAGGTCGATCGCGTTGGCCGCCCGTTCCAGGTTCTTGGACAGGCCCGCGGTGGTCGGCAGGTGGTGCATCAGGCGGAACATCTGGTTGCGCAGCCACAGGCCGGTGCTGGTCTTCGGGATGAGCATCCTCCCGCCGTCGTTGACGAACTGCTGGTTCTGCGTCACGAAGTTCCGCATCCGGTGTTCGTAGCCGCGGAACGCCGCGCGGTGGTCGCCGTTGGCCGCGTGCAGTTCGCGCGCCAGCACGTAGGCGCCGACCAGCGCCAGGCTGGAGCCCTGGCCGGACAACGGGGACGGGCCGTACCCCGCGTCGCCGACCAGCGCCACGCGACCGCGGGTCCAGCTGTCCATCCGGATCTGGGTGATCGAGTCGAAGTAGAGGTCCGGCGCGCTGCGGGCGGCTTCGAGCAGCTGCGGCACGATCCAGCGCTCGTTGCGGAACGCCTTGTCCAGCAGCGCGAGCTGGGTGCCCGGGTCGCGGTGGTCGAAGCGCAGCCGCGGGGACGCGAAGGCGAGAATCGCCTTCGCGCCGCGGTCGGCCTTCGACCGGTACAGACCGGCGAGCCTGCCGGGCGTGTTGTGCAGCACGGCCCAGCGGTCCAGGTCGAGGAAGTTCTCCGTGCTGAAGATCGAGATGTGGTAGCCCAGGTAGCGGGTGAAGCCCGACTCCGGGCCGAACACCAGGTCCCGGACGTTGGAGTGCAGCCCGTCCGCGCCGATCACGAGGTCGAACTCGCGGGGCTCGGCCCGCTCGAACGTCACGCGGACCGCGTCGGCGTCCTGCTCGATCGCCGCGATGGAGTCGCTGAAGAGGTGCTCGACGCCATCTGTTCGTTCGTGCAGGATCCGGCCCAGCGTGCCGCGCATGATCTCGACGTCACCGGGGCTGTTCATCAGCTCGCCCGTGCGCACGTCGGCCAGCGGGCGGCTGCGGGGGCCGAGGACGGTTATGCCCCGCATACCGGTGCAGGCCTCCCGGATCTGGGGCAGGACGCCCATCCGCTCGGCGACGGTGATCGCTGCACCGCGCACGTCGATCGCGTAGCCACCGTCGCGGATCTCGGGCGCCCGCTCCACGACCGTCGGGTGGAAGCCGTGTTCGCGCAGCCAGAACGCCAGCGCCGGCCCGGCGATGCTGGCTCCGGAGATCAGGACGGTGCCGCCTCTCCGGGATTTTGCTGTCCCGCCTCTCCGGGATTTTTCAGTGGTGGTTGCGTTCGGCGTTGTTCTCGCGTTGTGCGGTTTCTTGTGGCTGGGTTGCATCACGGTCCCCTGAGGTGCGGTTGGGCAGGACTCCGGTTGAGACAAGGGGGCGTCTGAGGCCACGGTAGACCTATTGCTTACCGGTCGGCAAGTAACTTACCGGTCGGCAAGCACTAGGATCCTCGGTGAGGAGGACGCCGATGCCGAGGACACGGGTCGACACCAGCGCGGAGATCCGCGCGGTCGCCGCCGAGCTGTTCGCCCAGCAGGGGGTCGAGAAGACCAGCCTGCGCGAGGTCGCCGAGCAGCTCGGCATCACCAAAGCGGCGCTGTACTACCACTTTCCGTCCAAAGCGGACCTGGTGCGCGGCATCGTGCAACCGCTGCTCGACGACGTGGAGACGCTGCTGGCCGAGAGCGAGGGCAGCGATGCGACGCGATTCCTGACCGACTACTTCGACGCGGTGCTGCGCCATCGGCGGGTGCTCCAGCTGGTCATCCGGGACGTGGGGGCGTTGGCGCAGCTCGGTCTGGTGGAGCAGATGCTCAACTGGCGCGAGCGGATCTACCACGTGCTGGTGAGCGCCGACGCCACGCCCGCGCAGATCGCCAAGGCGACGGTCGCGATCGGCGGGCTGCAGGACTGCGCGCTCACCGAAGGTCCGGTGGAGGACTTCCGCGACGCGGCGCTCGCGGCGGCGATCGCCGCGCTGCGCAGCTGAGCTTGCCTCGTCGCCAGCGGTGACGACATGATCACCGCATGATTCACGTGACCGAGCGGGGAGATGGCGAGCGCGCGGTGTTCGTGCACGGCTCGGGTTCCTGGGCGACGCACGACGCGTTCGGCTTCGGTGCGCAGCTCCCGCTCGCCGAGGACTTCCGGATCGTGCTGCCGGATCGGCGCGGCTACGGCGGCAGCCCGGACGTCGAGCGCAGCGACTACGCGCAGGACGCCGAGGACATCGCGGAATTGCTCGACGGCGGCGCGCATCTCGTCGGGCACTCCTCGGGCGGTGTGGTCGCGATGCTCGCGGCGACGCTCGCTCCCGGCTCTGTGCGGTCGTTGACGCTGATCGAGCCCGCGTGCTTTCAAGTCGCTGCGGACGCGCCACTGGTTGCTGCGGCTCTAGAGCGCAACCGGACAGCTGTCGCGTCGGTGCCACCGGATCTCCCGGACGCCGATCTGGTGCGCCTCAACTTCGAGTCGGTCGGCTTCGAAGCACCCGAGCCCACCCCGGAACTGGCGCGCGCCACGCGGACCGCGCTGAACGAGTTCCCGGCCTGGGAGGCGCAGATCCCGCTCGACCGCCTCGGTGCGTTCCCGAAGCTGGTGGTCACCGGTACCTGGGAGAACGCGCCGCAGGCCTACCGGGAGCACGGCGGCGAGCCGATCATGCAATGCGCTCAGGTCACCGCCGAACGCATCGGTGCGGAGCTGCTGCGGGTGGACGATGCGTCGCACTGGCCGCACAGCCAGCGCGCGGACGTCGTCAATGCGGCGCTGCGCGAGTTCTGGAAAGCAGGTGCGTTGCGCGGTTAGTGTCTGGGACCACCCGCGCCGATGGAGGCCCCATGTCCGATCTTCGCGCCAGCACCGTTGCCGATGTCCTGCGTCGCAGCGCCGCACGGGTTCCGGACCGGGTCGCGCTCCGGTTCGTCGACGGCGCCGGGCGGGAGTCGGAGTGGACCTACGCCGAGCTCGACGACGCGGTCAGCCGCGCCGCAGGAGTGCTGCTGGCCGCGGGCGCGAGCAAGGGCGACCGGATCGCGGCCTACGGCAAGAACTCCGACGCCTACCTGATCGGGTTCCTCGCCTGCGCGCGGGCGGGGCTGGTGCACGTGCCGATCAACTACAACCTGACCTCCGGCGAACTCTCCTACCTGCTGGCGCAATCGGAGAGCCGCATCGCGCTGGTCGACCCCGCGCTGGTGGGCGAACTCGACCGGGTCCGGGCCGGAACCCAGGTGCAGCGCGTGATCCCGCTGCGCGGCGACGAGGATTCGCTGCTGGCGCAATGCTCTGGAGGACCTGTTCCGGAACTCGACGTGGAGGTCTCCGACGACGACCTGGTGCAGCTGCTCTACACCTCGGGCACGACGTCGCTGCCCAAGGGCGCGATGATGACGCACCGCGCGCTGCTGCACGAATACCTGTCCTGCCTGGCGGCGCTGGACTTCGCCGAGGACGACCGGCCGCTGCACGTGATGCCGCTGTACCACTCCGCGCAGATGCACGTGTTCCTGCTGCCGAACCTGATGATCGGGGCCACCAACCGGCTGCTGGAGGTGCTGGAACCGGGCGAGGTGCTGCGGCGGATCGAGGCCGAGCGGATCAGTTCGTTCTTCGCCGCGCCGACCGTCTGGGTCGCGCTGGCCAATCACGCCGATTTCGCCGAGCGCGACCTGGATTCGCTGCGCAAGGCCTACTACGGTGCCTCGATCATGCCCGGTCCGGTGCTGCGGCGGCTGCGCGATCGGCTGCCCGGACTCGGCTTCTACAACTGCTTCGGGCAGTCCGAGATCGCGCCGCTGGCCACCGTGCTGCGACCCGAGGAGCACGACGAGCGGCCGGATTCGGCCGGGCGGCCGGTGCTGTTCGTGGAGGCCAAGGTCGTCGACGAGCAGGGCGCGGAGGTCGCGCCGGGGGAGTCGGGCGAGATCGTCTACCGGTCGCCGCAGCTGTGCACCGGGTACTGGAACAAGCCCGCGGAGACCGCCGAGGCCTTCCGCGGCGGCTGGTTCCACTCCGGTGACCTGGTGCGCCGCGACGAGGCCGGGTACGTCTTCGTGGTGGACCGGATCAAGGACGTGATCAACACCGGTGGAGTGCTGGTCGCCTCCCGCGAGGTGGAGGACGTGCTCTACGCCCACCCGGCGGTGGCCGAGGTGGCGGTGGTCGCGGTGCCCGATCCGAAGTGGATCGAGCGGATCGCCGCGGTGGTGGTGGCCAAGGCCGAGGTGACCGAGGCGGAACTGGTCGCGCACGCCCGCGGGCAGCTGGCCGGGTTCAAGGTGCCCAAGGAGATCCACTTCCTCGACGACCTGCCGCGCAACAGCTCCGGCAAGCTCCTCAAACGCGTCCTCCGCGACCAGCTCGCCCATTGAGGTCCGTTTCCCCTGTTCAGTGCCCGTGAGTGGTTTGTGGGGCTATAGCACCCCAAAGCACTCACGGGTCACGACCAGCAGAAACGGAGCCGAGGAGGGCGAAATCGCCGCGCCCCGAGGTCTTGCCGCCGCGGTCTGCCGCCCGGTCGCCCGCGCGGGCGCGGGCTGTCGATAATGGCGGGGTGACTGACGCAGCTTGGGGTCCGGGGATCGCCACCGCCATCGGGTCGATGCCCGGCACGGATCCGGTGGAGACCGCGCGCACCGTGGTCGGGGAGCTGCCCGACCTGGCGCCGTTCCCGGAACTGCCGGGCCGCGGCGTCGGCGCCGACGTCCTGGGCCGGACCGCCGGTCTGCTGGTGGACCTGGCGGTCGAAGTGGTGCCCTCCGGCTACCGGGTCGCGGGCCGCCCGGGCCGGGACCAGCAGCGCGCGGTCGACCTGCTGCGCTGGGACCTGGACGCGGTGGAGCAGGCGGTCGCCGAGAAGGGCGCACCGCGCGCGGTGAAGGTGCAGGCAGCTGGCCCGTGGACGCTCGCGGCGGGCATCGAACTGCACCGGGGGCACCGGGTGCTCACCGACCACGGCGCGCTGCGCGACTTCACCGCGTCGCTGACCGAAGGGCTGCGCGAGCACGTGGCGCAGGTCGCCGCGCGGACCGGCTCCCGCGTTGTCGTGCAGCTCGACGAGCCGATGCTTCCCATGGTGCTGGCGGGCGCCCTGCCCACGCCGTCCGGCTACGGCAAGGTCCCGGCCGTTCCAGCGCCCGAAGTGCAGAGCCTGCTCGGCGAAGTGATCGAAGAACTCGGCGCGGCAACGGATTCGCCGGTGATCGTGCACTGCTGCGCCCGCCGCCCACCGGTAGCGCTGCTGCGCCGCGCGGGTGCGGGTGCGATCGCGCTGGACGCCACCGGGCTCGGCGACGTCACCGGTGAACTGGCCGACGAACTCGGCGAGGCGTGGGAAGAAGGAACCACGCTGTTCCTCGGCCTGGTCCCCAGCACCCAACCGGTGCAAGACGCGCTGCGCGCTTTCGCGCAGCCCGCGTTCGACCTCGCCTCCCGCCTCGGTTTCGCCCGCAAGGCCCTCGCCGAGCGCAGCGTCCCGACCCCGACCTGCGGCCTCGCCGGCGCGACCCCGGCGTGGTCCCGCCGCGCGATCAACCTCACCCGAGACCTGGCGAAGCTCTTCGCCGACGAAGCCGCGCAGTAGCGAAGCCGCAGAGCTGAGCCTGGTTGCGTTGAAGTCCTGCGCGGGGACGGCCGCACCGCCGCCGCGCAGGACGTCCTGCCGTCCCGGGTTCGACCATCGACTTGATCCGAGTGGCGCAATTGACGTCACCGGGTGGAGTCCTCTGTGGACTTCGGTGGGTGATCGGTGGGCAGGAGTTGCTGAGTCTTTTTCCGATTCGGCGGTGAGGGCCTTCGTACGCTGGTAGGAAGGGGGTCGTGGGCAGCTACTGCGTCAGCGAGATCGAGCGCGCCGGGTGGGTTCGGCGCAGCATCATCCAGGAAGCGGCGTGCCTTACTTTCGTGCGCGGTGGCAATCTCGACCAGGTGGCCGAGGCGTTCGGGGCGATCGTCGCGTGCGATCGGGAGCTCGACGTCGACGAGTTCTGCGAGGAGGCCTTCGCCAACCAGGAGAAGCACCCGATGATCGCGCTCAAGCAGCTCGGCGACTGGGTGCTGGTCGTCGAGGACGGCGGTCACCAGGGACGGCGGCCCGAGGTGCTGCGGCGAGCCGCGGAGACCGAGGCCGTCTCGGCGTTCTGGGACGGCAGCGGCCTGACCCGCTTCTCGCACGCCGTCCACGGGCAGGTGAGCACCGCGTTCGAGGCGGTGCTGCCGGAGATCCGGGAGGGCACCGATCCCGACGCGCTGGAACAGCTGCGCGCTGATCTGCCCTGGTCTCAGGCCGATCCGGTGGCGCTGGTGCTGGCGCTGGCCGGGCGGATCACCGGGTTGCCGCCGAGCCCCGGCTGGCTGGCCGGACGGCTCCGCACCTTCCCCGTTGCACCGTGGCCGGACGACCTGGTCGCGGTGCCCGATCCGCTGGAGCACGTCGCCGGGTACCCGGTGGAGCTGATCTCCGCGCTGCGCTCGGCCGGCGACCGGCCGCTGCGGCAGGCCGCGGCAGCCGTCGCCCGGCAGGTGATCGTGACCGCCGACTGCGTCGACCACCCCGTGCTGCGCCGCACCGCGTGCTCCTTGAGCACCGGAGCCCCGGTCGACCACGGCGAGCTCACCGCCGCGGTGCGGGAGCTGTCCTGGCAGAGCGTCCGCAGCCGGCCGTGCAGCAAGATCCGCGCGCACCTGCGGGCCGCGGAGGCGGTGCGGCTGGCCACCCACGGTGACCCGCTGACCGCGCTGACCGGGGTGCTGGGCGCGGCGCGGCAGGTGCGCGGCCTGGAGATCGGCGAGCTGGCGGGCATCGTCGCCGCCGAGCTGGCGGGGTGAGTCCGCCCGTTCGCCCGCGGGCCGGACGGCGCGACCGGCACAATGGGGAGCATGTTCAGGTTCCGCCGCCGCCGTGCCGCTGAAGAGACCGCAGCCGAACCGGTCGACGTGCCCGCCGAGGCGGCCGCTCGCGCCGAGGTGTTCTGGCAGCGGTGGGACGACCTGCTGCCCGAGCTCGCCTCCGCGCTCGGCGACAGCGAGCCGCAGCGCGTCGAGAACCTGGTGGCCGACATGGTCGCCTCGGTGCACCCGAACCTGACCTTCGCCATCGAGCACGGCGAGAAGGCCGTGTACGCGCTGGTGCTCAGCGGCCAGGCCGACCCCGAGCTGCGGCCCTACACCGATGCCTGGATCGCCGCGGCCCCGCAGCAGGACACGCTGTGGGAGTACCACGACTCGGTGCCGCCGGTGCCGGACCCCACCGAGGTCACGGTGAACCTCCGCGGCGAGAAGTACCCGCTCGGCGAGGTGCGGGTGGCCGCGCAGGTCGACGAGGCCGAAGGCGTGGTCGACGTGGCCGTCTACCACCCCGGGTTCGGGGCCCTGGAGGACAAGGCGCGGCAGGCGCTGACCTTCCTGCCGCTGGACGCGACCCTCGGCGAGCGCCTGGCGGCCGACCGCCTGGGCCGGGTGGAGACCGCGGAGCGGGAACCGGAAGGCGCGATCGGCCTGCTGGAACTCCGCGAACTGGTCCGCGACCTGGACCGCACCACCACCCAGGAGCCCTGACCGCTCCGGGGCGGTGTCAATTTCGTGCGAAATTGACCGTCACCCGGGTGAACGTCAATTTCGCACGAAATTGACCGCTTCTCCTGCCCTGCGGTCGGCGAGGCGATGCGTGCCGTTGTCGGGGACGCTCGCTAGTCTCGGGGCGTGACCAGCAAGGACGTGGACGACCGCAACCCGGACAACGGCGCTGAGGCGAACGTGCCGACCGACCCCGCCGCCGACCGGGCGGCCGAGGGCGTCGAGGACGTTCCCGCCGACGTGCGCGAGCGCTACGCGGAACTCGCGGAGGAGGTCCGCGGCCACCAGTTCCGCTACTACGTGCTCGACTCGCCGACCGTCTCCGACGGCGAGTTCGACGAGCTGTTCGCGCAGCTGCAGCGGCTGGAGTCCGAGCACCCCGCCCTGCAGGCGCCGGACTCTCCGACGCAGGTCGTCGGCGGCACCTTCTCCACCGAGTTCACCCCGGTCGCGCACCTGGAGCGGATGCTGAGCCTGGACAACGCGTTCAGCGCCGAGGAGCTTCAGGCCTGGGTCGAGCGGGTGGAGCGCGAGATCGGCGGCGACGCGCACTACCTGTGCGAGCTGAAGATCGACGGCCTGGCGATCAACCTGCTCTACCGGGACGGGCGGCTGGAGCGGGCGCTGACCCGCGGTGACGGCCGCACCGGCGAGGACGTCACGCTCAACGTGCGCACCATGGCCGACGTGCCCGAGCAGCTCACCGGCACCGACGAGTACCCGGTGCCCGCCCTGGTCGAGGTGCGCGGCGAGGTGTTCTTCCGCGTCGACGAGTTCGCCGAGCTCAACGCCGGGCTGGTGGAGGCGGGCAAACCGCCGTTCGCCAACCCGCGCAACGCCGCCGCCGGCTCGCTGCGGCAGAAGGACCCGCGGGTGAGCCGTTCCCGGCCGCTGCGGATGATCTGCCACGGCCTGGGCAAGCGCGAGGGCTTCGAGCCGCAGCGGCAGTCCGAGTCCTACGCGGCGCTCAAGGCGTGGGGGCTGCCGGTGTCCCGCCACACCGTGGTGCTGTCCACTGTGGATGAGCTGACCAAGCACATCGAGTACTGGGGCAAGCACCGCGACTCCGCCGAGCACGAGATCGACGGCATCGTGATCAAGGTCGACGAGGTGCCGCTGCAGCGCCGCCTCGGCACCACCTCCCGGGCACCGCGCTGGGCGATCGCCTACAAGTACCCGCCCGAGCAGGCCACCACGAAGCTGCTGGACATCCAGGTCAACGTCGGCCGCACCGGCCGCGTCACGCCGTTCGCGGTGATGGAGCCGGTGAAGGTCGCCGGATCCACGGTGTCGATGGCGACCCTGCACAACGCCGACGAGGTGCGCCGCAAGGGCGTGCTGATCGGCGACCGCGTCGTCATCCGCAAGGCGGGCGACGTGATCCCCGAGGTGCTCGGCCCGGTGGTCGACGTGCGCACCGGAGACGAGCGCGAGTTCGTCATGCCCGCGACCTGCCCGGAGTGCGGCTGGCCGCTGGCGCAGCAGAAGGAGGGCGACGTCGACCTGCGCTGCCCGAACGCCCAGGGCTGCCCCGGGCAGCAGCGCGAGCGGCTGTTCTACCTGGCCAGCCGCAAGGTGCTGGACATCGACGCGCTCGGCTTCGAGGCCGCCGGCGCGCTGCTGACCGCCGGGGTGATCGACGACGAGGGCGACATCTTCGACCTCGACGAGGCGAAGCTGCTCAAGACCCCGCTGTTCACCACCAAGGAGGGCAACCTCTCGGCCAACGGCGCCAAGCTGCTGGCCAACCTGGACGTGGCCAAGGAGAAGCCGCTGTGGCGGGTGCTGGTGGCGTTGTCCATCCGGCACGTCGGCCCGACGGCGGGGCAGGCGCTGGCCCGCGAATTCGGTTCGCTGGACCGGATCGAGGCCGCCTCCGAGGAGGAGCTGGCGGCCGCCGACGGGGTCGGCCCGACCATCGCCACCGCGGTGCGCGAGTGGTTCGCGGTGGACTGGCACCAGGAGATCGTGCGCAAGTGGCGGGCCGCCGGGGTGCGGATGGCCGACGAGCGCGACGAGTCGATCCCGCGCACCCTCGAAGGCATGTCGATCGTGGTCACCGGCACCCTGCAGACCTTCTCCCGGGACGAGGCCAAGGAGCTGATCATGGCGCGCGGCGGTCGCGCGGCGGGGTCGGTGTCGAAGAAGACGGCGTTCGTGGTGGTCGGCGACTCGCCGGGGTCGAAGTACGACAAGGCGATGCAGCTCAAGGTGCCGGTGCTCGACGAGAACGGCTTCCGCGTGCTGCTCGACGACGGTCCGGAGGCGGCGGAGGCGGTCGCGCTGCCCGCCGAGGAGGAATGACCGGCCGCTGTCGGTGGGCGTGGGCAGGATCGGCGGCATGACGACAATCCGAGTGGCCCGGCCGGAGGAGTACGCGGCGATCGGCGAGATCGCCGTCCGGGCCTACACCGAGGCGGCCGCCCTGCCCACCGACGTCGACTACGCATCGGTGCTGCGCAACGCGGCGGACCGCGCGGAGAAGGCCGAGCTGCTGGTCGCCCTGACCGGCGACGAGCCGCTCGGCACGGTCACCGTGGTCCGCCCCGGCACCGCCTACGCGGAGGTGTCGCGGCCCGGTGAGCTGGAGTTCCGCATGCTGGCGGTGACGCCGCAAGCGATGGGCAACGGCGTCGGCCGGGCACTGGTCCGGGCGGTGATCGACCGGGCCCGCGAGCAGGGCCTGGAACGCGTGGTGCTCTGCGTGAAGGACACCTCGACCTCCGCGCAGCGCCTCTACCGGAGCCTCGGCTTCGAGCGCTGCCCGGACCGCGACTGGAAGCCGGTCCCGGACGTCAGCCTGCTGGCCTTCGCGCTGGAGCTTCTGTAGTTCCGTTTCCGCAGTTCAGTGCCCGTGAGTGTTTTGTGGGGCTATAACACCACAAAACACTCACGGCCCACGCGCTGCTGAACCGTGCCCACTGCCGAAGGAGCGCGCGGCGCCACCGCGCGGCGACGGGATCAGCCGTCGAGGACGACGGAGACGATTCCTGCGAGGTGGGCGAGGCGGGCGAGTTCCGCGGCGCGGAACATCGGGCCGCCGGGGCGGCCTGCCAGCAGGACGCGGTCGGGCTTGCCGATGGGCGTCGCGGCCAGCTCGGTGCCCAGTTCCTGCCAGGTCTGGGGGACCCAGGTGTCGTCGCCGTCGAGGATCGCCGCGCGCGGCAGCGGCAGCCACGGCAGCTCCAGGTAGCCCTCCTGCGGGGCCGAGGTGCTCGCCGCCAGCTGCTCCGCGCCGCCCGAGCGGTGCCCGAAGACGATCGCCCAGCCGGAGCGGATGATCTTGGGGACGCCCTCGGCGAAGATCTGCAGACCGCGGCCGGGCTCGGCGGCGATCTCCTCGACCAGTTCGAGCTCGCGGTGGGTGTCCAGCACGCCCGCGTAGGGGCGGACCGCGTCGACGGTGACGCCTTCGACGGATTCGGCCGCGGTGATCAGCACGTCCGGCAGGCGCCCGGAGGGCAGCTCCACCACCAGGTCGTCGATCGCCACGCCGCCGACCCGCTCGACGACGTCGACGCTGAGGATGTCCGCACCGATCTCGCCGAGCGCGCTCGCCACCGAGCCGAGATTGCCCGGCCGGTCCGGAATCTGCACCCGGATGAGGAAGGACACCGGACTCAACGCCTCCAGTTTCGTGCGCGACACCTCGCCGGTCGCGCTGCTCCTAGGCGCACGAGGCCGCACTCCAGCGGCTCCTCGTACGAGGAACTGGCCCTGAAATTGTGGCAGACGCGGGTGACTAGCGGTGTCACCGCCGTCCACGCAGTGGAACGATCGACGGTTCCCGAAGGTTCCCGCGGGCGATGTCCTGTGCGACATGTCGCGTACGCGAACAACCCCAGGACATGTCGTGGTGGCCTGGTCAATAGACTGAGCGGTACCCGTGAAACCGGACATGACCAGGGAGCCTTCGCAGTGTCCAAGATCTCCCGCGACGAGGTCGCGCACCTCGCCGGCCTGGCGCGGCTGGCCGTCACCGAGGCCGAGCTCGACACCTTCGCCGGCCAGCTGGACCAGATCCTCGATGCGGTGGCCGAGGTGGGCGAGGTCGCTGCGGACGACATCCCGCCGACGTCCCACGCCGTGCCGGTGACCAACGTCTTCCGCGAGGACGAGGTGCGGCCGGGCTTGACGCGCGAGCAGGCGCTCGCTGCCGCGCCCGCCGCTGAAGACGACCGGTTCCGCGTGCCGCGGATTCTCACCGAGGAGGCCTGATGACGACCGCATCTGGCGGCAGCCTGACCGGGCTGACCGCGTCCGAGCTCGCCGCGAAGCTGGAGGCGGGTGAGGTCTCGTCGGTCGAGGTGACGCAGGCGCACTTGGACCGGATCGCCGCCGTCGACTCGGCCGTGCACGCGTTCCTGCACGTCGACACCGAGGGCGCGCTGGCCGCGGCCCGCCGCGTCGACGAGGAGCGCGCCGAGGGCCGGGCGGCCTCGCCGCTGGCCGGTGTGCCGCTGGCGCTCAAGGACGTGTTCACCACGACCGACATGCCCACCACCTGCGGCTCCAAGATGCTCGAGGGCTGGGTCCCGCCGTACGACGCGACCGTGACCAAGCGGCTGCGCGAGGCGGGCGTGGTCATCCTCGGCAAGACCAACATGGACGAGTTCGCGATGGGCTCGTCGACCGAGAACTCCGCCTACGGCCCGACCCGCAACCCGTGGGACCTCAACCGCATCCCGGGCGGTTCCGGTGGCGGGTCCTCGGCGTCGCTGGCCGCGTTCGAAGCGCCGCTGGCCATCGGCACCGACACCGGCGGCTCCATCCGCCAGCCGGGCGCGGTGACCGGCACGGTCGGCGTCAAGCCCACCTACGGCGGGGTGTCCCGCTACGGCCTGGTCGCGTTCTCCTCGTCGCTGGACCAGCCGGGGCCGTGCGCCCGCACGGTGCTCGACGCCGCGCTGCTGCACGAGGTGATCGGCGGGCACGACCCGCTGGACTCCACCTCGATCGCGCAGCCGGTGCCCGCGGTCGTCGCCGCTGCCCGCGAAGGCGCCTCCGGCGACCTCAAGGGCGTGCGCGTCGGCGTGGTCCGCGAGTTCTCCGGTGACGGCTACCAGGCCGGCGTGCAGCGCGCGTTCGACGCCGCGGTGCAGCAGCTGTCCGCGCTGGGCGCGGAGGTCGTCGAGGTCTCCTGCCCGCACTTCGCCTACGCGCTGCCCGCGTACTACCTGATCGCGCCGAGCGAGTGCTCCTCGAACCTGGCCCGCTTCGACGCGATGCGCTACGGCCTGCGCGTCGGCGACGACGGCGAGCACAGCGCCGAGGAGGTCATGTCGCTGACCCGCGAGGCCGGTTTCGGCCCGGAGGTCAAGCGGCGCATCATGCTCGGCACCTACGCGCTGTCCTCGGGCTACTACGACGCCTACTACGGGCAGGCGCAGAAGGTGCGGACGCTGATCACCCGCGACTTCGACGCCGCCTTCGAGCAGGTCGACGTGCTGGTCTCGCCGACCACCCCGACCACGGCGTTCGAGATCGGCGAGCGGGTCGACGACCCGATGGCGATGTACCTCGCCGACCTGTGCACCATCCCGTCGAACCTGGCGGGCAACGCCGCCATGAGCGTCCCCTGCGGACTGTCCGATGAGGACGGTCTGCCGGTCGGGCTGCAGATCATGGCCCCGGCGATGGCCGACGACCGGCTCTACCGGGTCGGGGCGGCGTACGAGACCGCGCGCGGTGCGCTCCGCGTGCCCGAGCTGGAGGTGGCGGTATGAACCCGAAGTTGAAGGCGGCGTTCCAGCTGGCCTCGGTGCTGTCCGCGGCGTTCGGCCTGCGGGCGAGCATCCGCGCGGCGCGGGAGAAGAAGGACAAGCTGGAGCTGGCGGACGCGATCATCACCGCGGCCGGGCTGATCACCGGCACCGCGCTGGCGGTGCGCGCGCTGCGCAAGGAGGAGGACGAGAAGTGACCTCCGTCGCCGAGATCATGGACTACGACGAGGTCCTGGCCCGGTTCGACCCGGTGCTCGGCCTCGAGGTGCACGTCGAGCTGTCCACGAACACGAAGATGTTCTGCGGCTGCGCCAACGCTTTCGGCGCGGAGCCGAACTCGCAGGTCTGCCCGGTGTGCCTGGGCCTGCCGGGTGCGCTGCCGGTGGTCAACGCCAAGGCCGTGGAGGCCGCGATCCGGATCGGTCTGGCGCTGAACTGCCAGGTCGCGGAGTGGTGCCGGTTCGCCCGGAAGAACTACTTCTACCCGGACATGCCGAAGAACTTCCAGACCTCGCAGTACGACGAGCCGATCGTGCACGACGGTTACCTCGACGTGGTGCTGGACGACGGCGAGACGTTCCGGGTCGACATCGAGCGCGCGCACATGGAGGAGGACACCGGCAAGTCGCTGCACGTGGGCGGCAGCACCGGTCGCATCCACGGCGCGGTCCACTCGCTGCTGGACTACAACCGCGCCGGCGTGCCGCTGATCGAGATCGTCACCAAGCCGATCACCGGTGCCGGTGAGCGCGCTCCCGAGGTCGCCCGCGCCTACGTCACCGCGCTGCGGGACCTGCTGCGCGCGCTGGACGTCTCGGACGTGCGGATGGATCAGGGCTCGCTGCGCTGCGACGCGAACGTGTCGCTGATGCCGAAGGGCAGCACGGAGTTCGGCACCCGCACCGAGACGAAGAACGTCAACTCGCTGCGCAGCGTGGAGCGCGCGGTGCGCTTCGAGATGCAGCGGCACGGCGCGGTGCTGGCCTCCGGCGGCTCGATCCTGCAGGAGACCCGGCACTTCGACGAGTCCACCGGCTCCACCTCGGCGGGCCGCCGCAAGGAGACCTCCGAGGACTACCGCTACTTCCCGGAGCCGGACCTGGTGCCGATCGCGCCGTCCCGCGAGTGGGTCGAGGAGCTGTCCAAGACCCTGCCGGAGCTGCCGTGGGAGCGCCGCAAGCGCGCCAAGGAGCAGTGGGGCCTGTCCGACGAGGAGCTGCGCGACCTGGTCAACGCCGGTGCGCTGGAGCTGATCGCCGAGACGGTGGAAGCCGGGGCGCAGCCGGGCGACGCCCGTTCCTGGTGGGTCTCCTACCTCGCGCAGCAGGCCAACACCCGCGGTGTTGAGCTGGCGGACCTGGACATCACCCCGAAGCAGGTGGCCCGGGTGATCGCCCTGGTCGCCGACGGCAAGCTGACCAACAAGCTGGCCCGCCAGGTCGTCGACGGCGTCCTGGCAGGCGAGGGCGAGCCGGACGAGGTCGTGGCCGCCCGCGGCCTGGAGGTCGTCTCCGACGACTCGGCTCTGCAGAAGGCGATCGACGAAGCCCTGGCCTCCCAGCCGGACGTGGCGGACAAGATCCGCGGCGGCAAGGTCCAGGCGGCGGGCGCGATCGTCGGCGCGGTCATGAAGGCCACCAAGGGCCAGGCCGACGCCAAGCGGGTCCGCGAACTCGTCCTGGCGGCCTGCGGCCAGTAGTTCTCCCGCGTGAAGGGCACCTTTCGCCAAGTATGTTGGCGAAAGGTGCCCTTCGTGCTTCTCACCGAAGCCGCCAACCGGGAGCTCATCACCCGATCGGTTTGAGGTGAAGGGCACCTTTTAGCAAGTTACTTGCTAAAAGGTGCCCTTCACCGGGGTCAGCGGGTGATGCGGGCGATGTGGCCGTCCGGGCGGATCAGCACCTGGGTGCCGGGGGTGACGTCGTAGGTGGCTTGGGCGGTTCCGCCGGGGTCCAGCAGGGGGCCGGTGGGGGAGATGCGGTGGGCCTGGACGTTCGCGGGGACTGCTGGGGGTTCGGCGTCGAAGGAGAGGTGGGTCCAGTGGGGGCCTCGGAAGAGGTCGAAGAGGCGGAGCTGCTCGCCGTTCTCGTCGCGCAGCGGTGAGTCGGGGGCGCGGTCTCCGGCGCGGACGGCGCCCGGGTCGGGGCGTTCGTCGTGGGAGAGCGGGCTGTTCCGGTAGGTGATGTTCAGCTGGTGGGTCTCCGGGCCCCGGCGGTGCGCTTCGGCGTGGCCTTCGACGTGGCGTTGGAGGAGTTCCGCGCTGAGGCCGAGGACCGATGCGGCGACCGGCAGGCGCTCCAGCTCGTAGCTGTCGAGGAGGTCGGCGCTGCCGTCGGCGAGCTTCCAGCCCAGGTTGTAGGCGTCCTGGACGCCCGTGTTCAGGCCTTGGCCGCCGGTCGGCGGGTGGACGTGCGCGGCGTCGCCTGCGAGGAAGACGCGGCCCTGGCGGAACCGCCGCGCCATGCGGATGTTGGGCCGCCACACCGTGGACCAGGTCAGGTCGTGCATCCGCAGGTCGCCGCCCGAGTGCTCGTCGAGCTGCGCTTGCAGGGCCGCCAGCGTCGCGGTCTCGACGCTGGCGGGGAGCGGGGCGGCGCACTGGAACGCGTCCGTGCCGGGCAGCGGCGTCAGCGCGATGCCCCGGGCCGGGTCGTCGGCGGAGCCGAACCAGTGGCCGCAGCTGCGGTCCAGGCCGGTCACCTGCACGTCGCCGAGCAGCATGCGGATGCTCTCGTCCGTCTCGCCGGCGAACTCCACGCCCAGCGTCTTGCGCACCGCGCTGCGCCCGCCGTCCGCGCCGACGAGGAACGCCGCCCGAACCGTTCCCGTGCTGAGCCTGGCCGTCACGCCTTCGGAATCCTGGTGGAAGTCGAGGAGTTCCGCGCCCTGCTCGACGCGCACGCCGAGTTCGGCCAGCCGGTCGCGCAGGATCTCCTCGGTGCGCCACTGGGGCAGCACCCACGGGTTCGGGTGCGGGACGGCGGGCGTGGGTTCGGCGAGGTCGACCATCCGGCGCTCGCCCACGTACTTGCCGCCGACGTGGGCGCGGATCGGGAACGGCGGCGCTCCGCTGCTGAGGACTTCGTCGAGCACTCCGAGGTCGTCGAACACCTCCAGCGTCCGGGGTTGCAGGCCGTCGCCGCGCGATCCCGCGAACGGCGAGGTCGCCGCGTCGACGATCCGGAAACCGACACCGCGCCGGGCCAGCTCGATGCCCAGCGTCAAACCGGTCGGGCCCGCGCCGGCGATCAGCACTCGGGTGTCCATGCGCGCTCCTAGGTGAATCAAAATTCAGTGAATTTAGGTTCAGAATGGAGCTTGCTAGCGTTCCTGTCAAGGAACGGGAGGTGCGATGGCGGACAGCCGCAAGGCCAGGGCCGCGGAGACCGAGGCCGCGCTGAAGGCGGCCGCGCAGCGGGTCTTCGACCGGGTCGGCTACCTCAACGCCAAGATCACCGACATCACCGCCGAGGCCGGGCGGGCCGCCGGGTCGTTCTACAACCACTTCGGCAGCAAGGAAGCCCTGCTGGAGTCACTGCTCGCGGACATGATCGAGGCCAGCGACCGGGCGGTCGAGGCCGACGCCGCGCACGACCCGGACTTCGCCAAGCGCGCGGCGATCCGCTGGCACGTCGCGCGGTACTGGCGGTTCTTCCAGGACAACGGCACCCTGATCGTGGCGCTGGGGCAAGCGGCCCAGGTGGACCAGCAGTTCGCCGACCGCCTGGCGAAGCTGCTCGAGCCGGACCTGCAACACCTGGCAGGCCACTTCGCGGGGGTCTCGGACCGCCCGGGTGCCACCGCGCTGGCAATCTCGGGGCTGTGGCAGCAGTTCGCCCACGCCAAGCTCGTCCAGCGGCACCCCGCGACCGCCGGCCTCACCGACGACGAGGCGATCGACCTGCTGACCGACCTGACCGACCGCGGGGTGAACGGGGCCTGATCAGTCCTTGCCCGCGGTGCCGCCGGTCGGGGGTTCGAGGCGGATCACCCGGTCGTCGCTGGAGATCGGGGCGCCGCCGTCCTTGTTCGCGGTGCCCAGCCAGATCAGGCCGTCGGGGGCGAGCGCTGCCGCCGAGAAGCGGCCGTAGGTCTTCTCCATCACCTTCGTCGGCTGGCCGGTGACCGTGCCGTCCGCTGCCGGGCTCAGGGTGTAGAGCGCGGCGGCGTCGCGCAGGGCCACCACCACGTTCGCCGGGTCGGCGGCGCAGCCGGTGACACCCGGGCGGTCCGCCCACGTCCACGACGGCGCACCCAGCGGTTCGCCGAGCTTGAGCCGGAACAGCGCGTCCTTGTCGGCCAGGCGGTCGGTCACCCAGTACATGCCCAGGGCGGGCGTGCCGCAGAGCCCGGCCGGGTCGGTCAGGCCGGAGACCACGACCGAGGACTTCGGGTCCGGGTTCCCCTGCGCGGGCTTGCCGAAGCCGTCGATGCGCAGCAGCTTCCCGGCCATCGACTGCGGGTTGGTGGCGTTGCCGGGGTTGCCCGCGTTGCCGGTGGCCACCAGCAGCGCGCCTTGGCCGTCGGTCAGCAGCGCACCGGAGTTCCCGCGCGGACCCTTGGGGATGCCGGTCAGCACCGGCTTCGGCCGGTCGCCCGCCGCCACCCGCACGACCTGGTTGTCGCTGCCGGTCGTGACGTAGGCGTAGAACAGCTCGTCCTCGTGGTAGGTCGGGGACAGCGCCAGCCCGGTGAGGCCTCCGCCGCTGCTCGCGTCGACCGGAATCCTCGCCAGCTCAACGGGTTTCGCATCGCGCGCCACCCGCAGCACGCGGCCGGTGGCGCGTTCGCCGACCAGCGCCGCGCTGCCGTCCGGCAGCACCGCGATCGCGCCGACCGGATCCAGGCAGGTCGCCACCACGGCCGGGTCGGGATCCTCGCAGCCCACCGGCTGGGCCGGCTTGCCCGGCTCGGTGCCGGTCTGCGGCGGCGGCGCTTCGCTCTCGAAGGACGGCTGCGGGCCGGCCTGCGGCTCCAGCGACGGCGGGTCGCCCCACGGCCTGGTGTGCTCGTCCGGGAACTGCGCGCAGCCCGCCAGCAGTGTGCCGAGCACCACGGTCGTGCTCAGCAGGACTCGACGCATGCGATTCGGGGCTGCCACGACGACCGAGCCTAACGGCCCGCCGGTGAACCCCCGGTGAGCCTGCCCGACCGTGTTCCCGGTCATGCTCGGGCGGGGTGGTTTCGACCGGTTCGGCACCGGCGGGCTAGCGTCTCGTAGTTCGTTGGCGCCGACCTGGAAGGTTCATCCTCCGCAGAAACGATCGGCTTCGGCCGATCCGCACAGGCGCCGTTCTCCTCTCGTTCCGGAGTCGCAGTTGCGCCTGCTCAGGCGCCCTGCACCCGAGAAGATTGGTATCCCGTGACTTCGACGAGCACGGAAATCCCCGAAACCGGCGAGCGACGCCCCCGGGCCGACCTGGTGGTGTCCGCGCTCAGCGGTGGCCTGCTCACCGCGTTCGTCGTCACCGCGCTGCTCGCGCCGGAGGCGACCGGCAACGCGGTGTCCACCGCGTTCGCCGCGTGCGCTGCCTGGTTCGGCCCGTACTGGCAGGTCCTGCTGCTGGCCACCTTCGCGATCGCGGTCGTGCTCGGCGCCTCCCGCTACGGGCGGGTCCGGCTCGGCGGCGACGTCGAACCCGAGTTCGGCACCTTCAAGTGGCTGGCCATGATCATGTGCACGCTGCTCGCCGCCGGTGGCGTGTTCTGGGCCTCCGCCGAGCCGGTCTACCACTACGTCGACCTGCCGCCCGCCTACGCCGACGTGGCGCCGGGTTCGGCCGAAGCGGTCACGGTGGCGCTCGCGCAGAGCTTCTCGCACTGGGGATTCCTGGCCTGGGCGGTCCTCGGCACGCTCGGGGCGATCGTGATGATGCGCGCCGCCGAGAAGGGCCTGCCGCTGCGGCCGCGCACCCTGCTGCACCCGGTCTTCGGCGAGCGCATCCAGCACCACTGGCTGGGCACCGTCGTCGACGTCATCTGCATCATCGCCGTGGTCGCGGGCACCGTCGGCCCGATCGGCTTCCTGGGCATGCAGGTCTCCTACGGCATGTCGACGATGTTCGGCACGCCGGACACCTACCCGATGCAGGTCGCGATCATCCTCGGTCTGACCGCGGTCGCCGTCATCTCCGTCATCACCGGCGTGGACAAGGGCATCCAGCTGCTCAGCCGGTTCAACGTGTGGCTGGCGGTCGCGACGATGGCCGCGATCCTGGTGCTCGGGTCGGCGGCGTTCGTGGTGGACGGCTTCCTGAGCGGGTTCGCGCGGTACGTGCAGGACTTCGTGCCGATGTCGCTGTACCGCGGGGACGGCGAGTGGCTGGGCAGCTGGACGGTGTTCTTCTTCGGCTGGTTCATCGGCTACGCGCCGCTGATGGCCATCTTCGTCGCGCGGATCTCCCGCGGTCGCACAGCTCGCAACCTGATCGGCTTCACCGCCGGTGTGGCACCGGTGGCCACCGCGCTGTGGTTCACGGTGCTGGGCGGCACCGGGGTCATGCTGGAGCAGCGCACGCCGGGTTCGGTGTCGGGGCCGCTCGACGAGTCCGGGCTGCCCGCAGCGCTCGTCTCGATCGCCCAGCAGCTGCCGTGGGGAGGTGTGCTCGGCGTGGTGCTGCTGGTGCTGACGACGACGTTCGTGGCCACCACCACCGACTCCATGTCGCTGGCCATCGCCACCGCCGGGACGAGCAGCGGGGAGCCGAACAAGCTCTCCCGCGCCTTCTGGGGCCTGCTGATGGGTGTCGCGGCGATCGCGCTGATCGCGGTCGGCGACAGCGGGGTCAGCGCGCTGCAGTCGTTCATCGTGGTCACCGCGGTGCCCGCCGGTTTCGTGCTGCTCCCGACCCTGTGGGCGGCGCCGAAGGTGCTGCGGGAGATGGCCGCGGAGCAGGGCATCACCCGCTGACTTCGAGGGTGCGCGGCTCGTTTTGCGTGGCGGAACCTGAGAGGCTTCCTGGACTGCGGGTGCCCCTCCTGATGTATGTCCGATACACGGCGGAGGAGCCGTCCTCGCCAGGAAACCTCTCAGAACCCGCGGCGGTTCAAGCTGCGGGGGGCGGTGTGAAAACGCCTTCGGCGTTTGCCCGACGCAAGCGTCCTGTCCCGCAGGCGGGAAGCCGATCCGCGAGCTCTCAGGCCCGTTCCGGCAGCGGCAGGCGGATGCGCGGGACTCCCGGCGGCGGGGGATCGATGCCCAGCCTCGCGCATTCCACCGCCTCCACCCGGTGCAGCAGCAGCGACAGCTCCTCGCGCACCGCGTCCGGTGCCTCGAACGGCAGGAAGTGCGACGTCGGCAGCGTTCGCACGCGTGCTTGGGGGAGTTCGGCCACCGCGTGCGCGAGGCTGCTGACGTCGGCCAGCACGTCGTGCGCACCGGCGAGCACCGTGATCGGGCAGGACAGGCCGGACACCCGGGCGCGGGCCGAGGAGCTCCACGCGAGGCTCAGCTCGGCGTGCCACCGCCAGTCGTGCTGCAGCAGCAGGCGAATCGCCTCGGCGAGGCCCGATCCGTCGGCATCTTCCCGCAGCAGCCCCGAGTTCTGCACGAGGCGGCCGGGGAGGTTGGCGTAGGGCAGGTTCGCGGTGATGGCTTCGAAGAAGTCGCCCAGCAGCCGCAGCGACGTCGAGCCGCCCAGCGCGAGGAGCCGGCGAACGGCGTCCGGGACGCCGACGGCGCGCAGCAGGGCATCCGTGCCGAGCGTCGGCGGGCCGGTCAGCAGCAGCAAGCCGCGCACCCGGTCCGGGAAGCGCCGGGCGAGTTCGACCGCCACCACCGTGCCGCCGGACCAGCCGACCACGACGCCGGTTTCGGCTCCGGCCGCGTCGAGCGCGGCGATCGCGTCCGCCGCGTGATCACGCGGGGTGGTCGCGCCGGTGCGCCGCGGTGACCAGGTGATCGTTCGCGTGGCGGAATCCACCGGGAGCAGCTCGGTGGCCGCCACGAGCTCCGGACACCGCAGGAGCATCGGCCGCGCGGCGTCACCGGCTTCCGCCCATTCCCGGAAGCGCAAGCCGCTACCAGCGGAAACATCGAAATCACGGAACACCCGCCGCGTCATCGGACCATTCTGCCGCACGCACCGGACGGGGTCTCGAAGCAGTTACGTGTCGAGACGGTTTTGCCGAAGGGGTCGCACGGTGGGGTGAACATGCCCTAGCCTCGTCCGGCGTGAGGACTCACGACGATCGCCCCGGCGGTGCGGGCGGCTACCCCGACGATCGCAGCTACGGTGCGCACGCCCAACAGCCAGGGGCGGGTGCGCAAGGTGCCCGGAGCACGCAGAGCCTCGGCTCGTCGAAGTACGACTACTACGACGACGAGGACGGCTACAGCGACGCCGAAGCCACCTCGCTGGTGGATCCCCGCGGGCGCGACGATGAGGCGTACTACGACGACCTCGGTCGCACCCGCAAGCCGTTCGGCTGGAGCGGGAGCACCGACCTCGGTCTGCTGATCCTGCGGCTGGCGCTCGGCGGGCTCTTCCTGGTGCACGGCGCGCAGAAGCTCTTCGGCGTGCTCGGCGGCCCCGGTCCGGACGGTTTCGCCCAGGCGCTGGCCAAGATGGGCTTCGAGCAGAGCGCCGTGCTCTCGCTGGTCACCGGCGGCACCGAGCTCGGCGCGGGTGCGCTGCTGGTGCTCGGCCTGTTCACCCCGCTGGCCGCGGCCGGCGTCGTCGGCGTGATGGCCAACGCGATCTTCCTCAAGCTCGGCGCCGGTTTCTTCAACAGCAGCGGTGGTTTCGAGTTCGAGGCGACGCTGCTGGTGCTGGGCCTGGGCCTGATGTTCACCGGCCCCGGCCGGGTGGCGCTGGACTACGGGCGGGTGTGGTTCCGCCGCCCGCTGGCGTTCGGCTTCATCAGCCTGATCATCGCCGCCGGTGCGGCGGCCGCGGTCCTGCTGGTGTTCCACCGGCCCTGACCGAAGACCGAAGCGGGGGCGCGCACGCGAAGTGCGCGCCCCCGCTTGCTGCCGTGAGCGTTTCGGGGCGCTATGGCACCCCGAAACGCTCACGGCCTTTGACCTGCGGAAGGCGTGCTCAGCGGATTCGGGTCTGCTCCGCGTGATAGCCGCCGCCCGGCCAGACCCAGTCGCCGGCGAGGTGGTCGCCGTCGGCGCTGAACCGGGCGCGGTAGTGGGCGGGCGAACCCTTCTCGCCGCCCCAGATGATCAGCTCGTCGCCGTCGATCTCGTAGACGTAGTCGAAGGTTTCGCCGTCGGCGCCGTAGAACCGGGACTTGAGGTCGGCGCCGGGTTCGGTGGCGCCGAAGGGCTTCTCGCGGCCGATGATCTCGATGCCGCGCACCCGGTGCCCGTCCTGCTCGATGTCGATCTCCTGGTGCAGGAAGTGCCCGCCCGGCAACCACGAGTAGGTGATCTGGCCGGTGGCGCCGCCGCTCACCCGCCAGGTGCCGACGAGCCGGTCGAGGCAGCGAATGGTGTCGTCCATGGGATTTCCGCCTTTCAACGAGGTCTTCTGCTGGTGTGACGGTCCCTCGGCGGAAAAGGAATCGGTCAGCTCGGCGGCAGCACCAGCGGCAGGCCCGCCGCGGCGAACCAGCGCGGTTCGAAGGAGGTGATCGCGGTGATCCGGCCGTCGTCGACGCGCAGCACGTCGAGCACCTGCGCGCGGAACTCCCCGGCGAGATCCCGGGTCTGCTCGGCGGTCGGGCGCTGCACGTAGTGCGCGACGGCGGGCTGCCGGTTCACGCTGGTGAGCACGCTGCGCCACGAACCGAGGTGCCACGGCGAATCCGGGTCGAAGACCTGGCGGGCGAAGTCCAGCAGCGGGCCGCGGCCGACCAGCCAGGCCGGGTGCGGTGGCATCGTCTGCCGCACGTCCTCGGCGAGCAGCCCCGCGAGGACATCCAGGTCGGCCCGCTGGTGCGCTTCGACGTACCGCCGGAGCAGCGCGCGCTCGTCGGCGCTCGGTTCCGCGGACTGCGTCCAGTCCTCCCGGTTCTGGGGCAGCTGCTGCTTCAACGTCGCCCGCGCCCGCTGCAGCGCGCTCTTCACCGAGGCCACGCTGGTCTCCAGCAGCGCAGCGGTTTCGGTGGCGGGCCAGCCCAGCACGTCGCGGGTGATCAGCACGGCCCGCTGCCGGGCGGGCAGCTGCTGGATCACGGCCAGGAACGCGAGTTCGACGGTCTCCCGCGCGACCGCCACCGCGGCGGGCTCCTGCTCGGCGTCGGCGACCGGCTCCAGCAGGTGGTCCGGAACCGGTTGCAGCCAGGGCACTTCGGGCGGCGGCGACCCCGCTCCGGCCAGCGGCGGAACCCGGTAGGCGGCGGCCACCCGCTTGTTCCGGTCGATCAGGTCGAGGCAGGCGTTGGTGGCGATCTTGTACAACCAGGCGCGGAACGTCGACCGGCCCTCGTAGGTCTCCCGCCGCCGCCACGCCCGCAGCAGCGCCTCCTGGACGACGTCCTCGGCATCGTCGAACGAGCCGAGCATCCGGTAGCAGTGCACCTGCAGCTCCCGGCGGTAGCGCCCGGTCAACTCGCCGAACACAACCTGGTCGCCACCCACCGCCGCGGCCACCAGCGCACCGACCTCGTCCGACACCACCCACCTCCTGGAACTCCACCGCAACACTAGTTCCCGAAGACGACAGAACGGGCCGCACCAACACTCGCGAGCCCGCTCCCTCAATCAGATGAGCGACGAAGGGCACCTCCCACCAAGCTAGTTGGCGAAAGGTGCCCTTCACCCCGGTATCGATCGGGTGGCGGACCCCGGTGAAGGGCACCTTTCAGCAAGTTACTTGCCTAAAGGTGCCCTTCACCGGGGAGAGAACGCTCACTTGTTGACGTCGCGGACCGCGCCGTAGGAGGCGGAGGTGGCGAGGCGGGCGTAGGCGCGCAGGGCCGCCGTGACCTTGCGCTCGCGGCCCACCGGGGTCCACGGCTGCTCGCTGGCGTCCATCTTGGCGCGGCGCTCGGCCAGGACCTCGTCGGAGACCAGCAGTTCCAGCTTGCGCTCGCGGACGTCGATGAGGATCTGGTCGCCGTTGGCCACCAGGCCGATGGTGCCGCCGTTGGCGGCCTCGGGGGAGATGTGGCCGATCGACAGGCCCGACGAGCCACCGGAGAAGCGGCCGTCGGTGATCAGCGCGCACTTCTTGCCCAGGCCGGAGCCCTTCAGGAACGCCGTCGGGTGCAGCATCTCCTGCATGCCCGGCCCGCCTGCGGGACCTTCGTAGCGGATCACCAGCACCTCGCCGGGCTGGATCTCCTTGTTCAGGATCGCCGAGACGGCCTGCTCCTGGCTCTCCAGCACGCGCGCCGGGCCCTGGAAGTACCAGAGCTCCTCCTCGACGCCCGCGGTCTTGACCACCGCGCCCTCCTCGGCGAGGTTGCCCTTGAGCACGGCCAGCCCGCCGTCGGCGGTGTAGGCGTGCGCGACGTCGCGGATGCAGCCGCCCGCCGCGTCGGTGTCCAAAGAGGACCAGCGGTTCTCGGTGGAGAACGCCTTCGTGGTGCGCACCCCGCCCGGTGCGGCGTGGAACAGCTCGATGGCCTCCGGCGACGGGGACTCGCCGCGGATGTCCCACTTGTCCAGCCACTCGGTGAGGCTCGCGCTGTGCACCGAGGAGACGTCGCGGTGCAGCAGGCCCGCGCGGTCCAGCTCGCCCATGATCGCCGAGATGCCGCCGGCCCGGTGCACGTCCTCCATGTGGTAGTCGGAGTTCGGGCTGACCTTCGACAGGCACGGCACGCGGCGGCTGGTCTCGGCGATGTCGTCGAGGTCGAAGTCGACCTCGCCCTCGATCGCGGCGGCCAGCGTGTGCAGCACCGTGTTGGTGGAACCGCCCATCGCCATGTCCAGCGCCATGGCGTTCTCGAACGCCTTCTTGTTCGCCACCGACCGCGGCAGCACCGACTCGTCGTCCTCGCCGTAGTAGCGCTTGGCGATGCGCACCACGGTCCGGCCCGCCTCCTGGAACAGCGCGCGCCGCGCGGCGTGCGTGGCCAGCGTCGAGCCGTTGCCGGGCAGCGCCAGGCCGAGCGCCTCGGTGAGGCAGTTCATCGAGTTCGCGGTGAACATGCCCGAGCAGGACCCGCAGGTCGGGCACGCGGAGCGCTCCACCTCGCTGAGCCCGTCGTCGTCCACCGCGGAGTTCGCCGACGCGGCGATGGTGGTGATCAGGTCGGTCGGGGCCTGCGCCACGCCTTCCACCACGACGGCCTTGCCCGCCTCCATCGGCCCGCCGGAGACGAACACGGTCGGGATGTTCAGCCGCATCGCGGCGTTGAGCATGCCCGGCGTGATCTTGTCGCAGTTGGAGATGCACACCAGCGCATCGGCCTGGTGGGCGTTGACCATGTACTCCACCGAGTCGGCGATCAGCTCGCGCGAGGGCAGCGAGTAGAGCATCCCGCCGTGGCCCATCGCGATGCCGTCGTCCACCGCGATGGTGTGGAACTCCCGCGCCACGCCGCCGGCCTCGCGGATCGTCTCGGCCACCACGTCGCCGAGGTCGCGCAGGTGCACGTGCCCGGGCACGAACTGGGTGTAGGAGTTGGCGATGGCGACGATCGGCTTGCCGAAGTCGTCGTCGGTCATGCCGGTGGCACGCCAAAGCGACCGCGCGCCAGCGGCATTTCGTCCATGAGTAGTCGTCCGAGAGCGCAGCTGAGGCATATCCACCTTCTCGTTCGGGAAGAGCGCATTTCACCCGGCGCGGATGTTCGGTGGTGTCAGCGCAGAACGCGCGCGGCGACTTCCGCTGGGGACATCCGTCACCGAGGGACGCGCCTTGTGGGCGCGGGGAGTGGCGGTGCCGCCGAGATTACTCCTGCGATTCCGGGTTGGGGAGGCGCCCACCGCTCATCACCGACAGGCGGGGCAGGTCGCGCACCCGCACCGCGGGCATGGTGATCTCCTTGCCGGAGGTCAGGACCGCCTTGAGCCAGCGCTTCTCGTCCAGGCGCAGCGAGGTGACCTCGTCCCACCCGAACCGGCCGCCGCCCAGCGCCGTGCGGACCTTGACCTGGTCCTGGCTCACGGTGGTGCGGGTGCGCAGGATCCACCAGGCCAGGCCCAGCGGGATCAGGTAGACCAGCAGGCCCCACGGGTACGCGGCCCAGGCCAGCGGGGTGGCGCAGACGAGGATGGCGAGCACGGCGAGCAGCGATACCGGGGTGATCCGGAAGGTAAGCGACTTCGGGAGCTCGGGGCGCTTCGGCTGCTCGGAGCTCGCCGGGGCGTTGGCGGCCTGGTCGTTTTCGGGCTGCTCGGGCTGCTGCGGGGTCTCGCTCACGCTGTCGATGGTCTCACCTGCGGTTGCGCGGCCGCCAAGGTCCCGTGGTCCGGAGCGCGCGGATCCCATCACGGCCATGACACGACCGGGCGCGGCGTACGTCACACGGAGGGCTGGCGGAGTGCTGCTGAACTGCGGATACGGCGTCCCGGACGGCGGTGCCGGGCGTTCTGGGTGTCCACCATGCGGGAGGATCGTCCCGCATGGTTTGACGGAACGGAGTGCGTTGATTAACGTCCTTGCCATGCTGCGACTGCACAACATTCTCGTACTTCCCCGGCGCGTCGACGCCTAGGAAGTTCGCAGCGTCGACGCGCCAACCCTCGTGGGGCCATTTGTGGTCCGCGGGGGTTTTTTCGTGTCCAGCCCAACCTACCGACCTTGAGGCAGACCCGATGACCAGCGCCAACACCAGGCAGAATCCGGTCCCGGCGCCCCCGCCTGGACGCCGTCCGAAGCCCGCACCGCCCAGCGGTGCCCCAGTGAAGGTGACCGGTGCGCAGGCACTGGTGCGCTCCCTGGAATCCGTGGGCTGCGAGATCGTCTTCGGCATTCCGGGCGGCACCATCCTCCCCTCCTACGACCCGCTGCTCGACTCGCAGAAGGTCCGGCACGTGCTGGTCCGCCACGAGCAGGGCGCCGGGCACGCCGCCACCGGCTACGCCCAGGTCACCGGCAAGGTCGGGGTGTGCATGGCCACCTCCGGGCCGGGTGCGACCAACCTCGTCACCGCGCTGGCCGACGCGCAGATGGACTCGGTTCCGGTGGTGGCCATCACCGGTCAGCAGAGCACCGCGTTGATCGGCTCCGACGCCTTCCAGGAAGCCGACATCTGCGGCATCACGCTGCCGATCACCAAGCACAACTTCCTGGTCACCAACCCCGACGACATCCCGCGCACCATCGCCGAGGCGTTCTACATCGCCGCCAGCGGCCGCCCCGGCCCGGTGCTCGTCGACATCCCCAAGGACGTCCAGCAGGCCACCACCTCGTTCGCCTGGCCGCCGGAGATGAAGCTGCCCGGCTACCGGCCGACCAGCAAGCCGCACGGCAAGCAGGTCCGCGAGGCGGCCAAGCTGATCACCGAGGCGCAGCGCCCGGTGCTCTACGTCGGCGGCGGTGTGATCAAGGCCGACGCGCACGCCGAACTGCGCGAACTGGCCGAGCGCACCGGCATCCCGGTGGTGACCACGCTGATGGCGCGCGGCGCGTTCCCCGACTCGCACCCGCAGCACCTGGGCATGCCGGGCATGCACGGCACGGTCGCCGCGGTCACCGCGATGCAGCGCGCCGACCTGCTGATCGCGCTGGGCGCCCGCTTCGACGACCGGGTCACCGGGCAGCTGGAGTCGTTCGCGCCGGAGGCCAAGGTCGTGCACGCCGACATCGACCCGGCGGAGATCTCCAAGAACCGCCACGCCGACGTGCCGATCGTCGGTGACTGCAAGGACGTCATCGCCGAGCTGATCGAGGCGGTCGGCGCCGCCACCACCGAGCACGGCACGGCGGACCTGGCACCGTGGTGGGCGCAGCTCAACGACTGGCTCGAGCGGTTCCCGCGGGGCTACGAGTGGCCCGCCGACGGCAGCCTGTCGCCGGAGTACGTCATCGAGCGGCTGGGCAAGATCGCTGGGCCGGAGGCCATCTACGCAGCGGGCGTCGGCCAGCACCAGATGTGGGCCGCGCAGTTCATCGACTACGAGAACCCGCGCACCTGGCTGAACTCCGGTGGCCTGGGCACCATGGGCTACGCGGTGCCCGCCGCGATGGGCGCCAAGGCGGGTGCGCCGGACGCGGCGGTGTGGGCGGTCGACGGCGACGGCTGCTTCCAGATGACCAACCAGGAACTGGCGACCTGCGCCATCGAGGACCTGCCGATCAAGGTCGCCATCATCAACAACGGCAACCTGGGCATGGTCCGGCAGTGGCAGAACCTGTTCTACGCCGAGCGCTACTCGCACAGCGACCTCGGCACCCACAAGCACCGCATCCCGGACTTCAAGCTGCTGGCCGAGGCCTACGGCTGCGTCGGCCTGCGGTGCGAGTCCAAAGAGGACGTCGACAGCGTCATCCAGCGCGCGATGGAGATCAACGACCGCCCGGTCGTGATCGACTTCGTGGTGGGCGCCGACGCCCAGGTGTGGCCGATGGTGGCCGCCGGGACCAGCAACGACGAGATCATGGCTGCGCGCGACGTCCGCCCGCAGTTCGAGGACGAGGAGTGAGCGCGCGATGAGCCGACACACGCTCAGCGTGCTGGTGGAGAACGTTCCGGGCGTCCTGGCCCGGGTGTCCGGCCTGTTCTCCCGGCGCAGCTTCAACATCGAGTCGCTCGCGGTCGGCCCGACCGAGCACCCGGAGATCTCCCGGATGACGATCGTGGTCCAGGTCAGCGACCAGCCGCTGGAACAGGTCACCAAGCAGCTCAACAAGCTGATCAACGTGATCAAGATCGTGGAGCTGGACACCGAAGCGGCGGTGCAGCGGGAACTGCTGCTGGTCAAGGTCCGCGCCGACGCCTCGGTGCGCAGCCAGGTCCTGGAGACGGTGCAGCTCTTCCGCGCGAAAGTGGTGGACGTCTCCCCTGAGGCGCTGACCATCGAGGCCACCGGAACCGCCGATAAGCTCGACGCGTTGCTGCGAATGCTGGAACCCTACGGCGTCCGCGAAATGGTGCAGTCGGGCACGATCGCGATCGGTCGTGGACCGCGCTCCATAACGGCCACTGCAGTGCGCTGAACACCCCCGCCACAGGCCGCAAGACGAAGACGTTCGAAAGGAATAGCTGAACTCCCATGGCAGTTGAAATCTTCTACGACGCGGACGCCGACCTGGGTATCGTGCAGGGCCGCAAGGTCGCCGTCATCGGTTACGGCAGCCAGGGCCACGCCCACGCGCTGAGCCTGCGCGACTCGGGCGTCGACGTGCGGGTCGGCCTGCCGGAGGGCTCCAAGTCCCGCGCCAAGGCCGAAGAAGAGGGCCTGAAGGTGCTGACCCCGGCCGAGGCCTCCGCCGAAGCCGACCTGATCATGATCCTGGCGCCCGACACCAAGCAGCGCGAGATCTACGCCAACGACATCGCGCCGAACCTCAAGCAGGGCGACGCGCTGTTCTTCGGCCACGGCTTCAACATCCGCTACGGCCTGATCCAGCCGCCCGCCGACGTCGACGTCGCGATGGTCGCGCCGAAGGGCCCGGGCCACCTGGTGCGCCGCCAGTTCGTCGACGGCAAGGGCGTGCCCTGCCTGATCGCCGTGGAGCAGGACGCCTCCGGCAACGCCCAGGCGCTCGCGCTGTCCTACGCCGCGGCCATCGGCGGTGCCCGCGCCGGCGTCATCAAGACCACCTTCAAGGAGGAGACCGAGACCGACCTGTTCGGTGAGCAGGCGGTCCTCTGCGGTGGCGCCTCCGCGCTGGTGCAGACCGGTTTCGAGGTGCTGGTCGAGGCCGGCTACCAGCCGGAGATCGCCTACTTCGAGGTGCTGCACGAGCTCAAGCTGATCGTCGACCTGATGTGGGAGGGCGGCATCGCGGGTCAGCGCTACTCGATCAGCGACACCGCCGAGTACGGCGACCTCAGCCGCGGCCCGCGCGTGATCGACGCCCACGTCAAGGAGTCGATGCGCAAGATCCTGGCCGAGGTCCAGGACGGCACCTTCGCCAAGGAGTGGGTGGCCGAGGACGAGGCCGGCCGGCCGAACTTCACCAAGCTGCAGGCCGAGGGCAACGCCCACCAGATCGAAGAGGTCGGCAAGAAGCTCCGCGCGCTGATGTCGTGGACCAACAAGTGAGCTGACGCCGCTCCCACGGTTTTCGGCGGCGCGCTACCCGCGCGCACTGCCGATGCGAACGGCCCGGTGCACCCCACAAGGGGCACCGGGCCTCGTGCCGTTGTCGCGCCCCGGCGGGGTTTTCCCGTTTTACCAGGGGTGGGATCGTCGCTGCGGGTGAGGTCTACAGTACGCATCGTGAGTGAGAACGAGATCGTCGACGACAAGGCGCACATCCGCCACAAGCTGGACTTCTCCGACGCGGAGTGGATCACCAGCACCGACGACCCAGACGAACCCGGCGTGGAGATCGCGTTCGTGGACGGCTACGTCGGCATGCGCAACGGCGCGGACCAGGACGGGCCGGTGCTCGTCTTCACCCCGGAGGAGTGGGACGCCTTCGTCGCCGGTGCCAAGGACGGCGAGTTCGACGAGCCGTGACGGGTGGGCTGCGCGGGTCGCTCCGCGCAGTCCCCGCCGATTTCCCGGTCGCGCAACCGCGGGTGCACGGACAGTCCGAACCACTAGTCCGATTTAGTGGCAATTCACCCCACCGGTCTCGTGCTGTCCTATTCGCACCTGGGCTGATCTGCGATAATGCTGGTCAACCGGATTATCCGGGCGGATTGTTCCGAACCGGTGATCCGGGCAACACCCTTGTGAACACTTTCTCAATCTCCCGTTAAACTCCCCACCCGTCCGGGCACATCGCCGTGCCGACCGTGATCTTCCACCTGGAGTTCGCCCGTGACCAACGCAAGCCGTCCTGTCGTCCTGATCGCCGAGAAGCTGGCTCCGTCCGTGATCGACGCCCTGGGAGACGGTGTCGAGATCCGCAACGTGGACGGCACGGACCGGCCGGCGCTGCTCGACGCCGTCGCCGAGGCCGACGCGCTGCTGGTCCGTTCCGCCACCAAGGTCGACGCGGAGGTGCTGTCCGCGGCGAAGAAGCTCAAGGTCGTCGCCCGCGCCGGGGTCGGCCTGGACAACGTCGAGGTGCCCGCCGCCACCGAGCGCGGCGTGATGGTGGTCAACGCCCCCACCTCCAACATCGTCTCGGCCGCCGAGCACGCGATGGCCCTGCTGCTGGCGGTGGCCCGCAACGTCCCGCAGGCGGACGCGAGCCTCAAGGGCGGCGCGTGGAAGCGCAGCTCCTACGGCGGTGTCGAGCTCAACGGCAAGACCGTCGGCGTGGTGGGGCTGGGCAAGATCGGCCAGCTCTTCGCGCAGCGGGTGGCCGCGTTCGGCACCAAGCTGATCGCCTACGACCCCTACGTCTCGGCCGCCCGTGCCGCCCAGCTCGGCATCGAGCTGGTCTCGCTGGACGAGCTGCTGACCCGCGCCGACGCGATCTCCATCCACCTGCCCAAGACCGCCGAGACGCTGGGCCTGATCGGCGCCGAGGAGCTGAAGAAGGCCAAGCCCGGGCTGCTGATCGTCAACGCCGCCCGCGGTGGCCTGATCGACGAGGACGCGCTGTACGACGCGCTGCGCAACGGCCAGATCGGCGGCGCGGGCATCGACGTGTTCAAGACCGAGCCGACCACCGAGAGCCCGTTGTTCGAGCTGGACAACGTGGTCGTCACCCCGCACCTGGGCGCCTCCACGGCGGAGGCCCAGGACCGCGCGGGCACCGACGTGGCCCGCTCGGTGCGGCTGGCGCTGCGCGGCGACTTCGTGCCGGACGCGGTCAACGTCCAGGGCGGTGCGGTCGGCGAGGAGGTCCGCCCGTACCTGTCGCTGACCCAGAAGCTCGGCCAGCTGCTGGCCGCGCTGCTGGGCACCACGCCGAGCTCGGTGACCGTCGAGGCGCGCGGTGAGCTCGCCGACGAGGACGTCTCGGTGCTGCAGCTGGCGGCCCTGCGCGGCGTGTTCGCCGGCGCGGTGGAGAACCAGGTGACCTTCGTCAACGCCCCGCAGCTGGCCGAGGACCTGGGCGTGCAGGTCGAGGTCGAGACCTCGCCGGAGAGCCCGAACCACCGCAGCGTGGTGACGGTGCGCGCCGGGCTCGCGGACGGCCGCACCGCGCGCGTCTCGGGCGCGCTGTCCGGCTCGAACCTGGTGGAGAAGCTGGTGGAGGTCAACGGCCGCAACTTCGACCTGCGCGCCGAGGGCAACGTGCTGCTGCTGGAGTACCCGGACCGCCCGGGCGTGATGGGCAAGGTCGGCACGCTGCTCGGCGAGGTCAGCGTGAACATCGAGGCCGCCACGGTCAGCCAGACCACCGACCGCTCGGACGCGGTCATGCTGCTGCGCGTCGACCGCCCGGTCGAGCAGGGCGTCCTGGAGCCGATCGGCGCCGCGGTCGGCGCCCGCATCGTCCGCACGGTGACGTTCGAGTAAGGAGTTTTCCGCGAAGCGCGGGGTGTGCCGGGAGCGGCGCGCCCCGCGCTTCTGCTTTGGGCGGATCGGGCCGTTACTGCTCGGTCAGGTGAAGGCGGGGGCGGTCCGCGATGTGGGATCCGCCCAGAACCGCAGCAGGGACCGAGGGTCCTCTCACTCTTTCGGGGGTCCCACAGTTCGGGAGGCTTCATCCACTTGGTGGGCCCGGCATCCCGCTCGCCGCTCCCGTGCCGGTAGCCTTCGGCTCAACAGTTCGAGCCCCGCAGGTCGGGGTGGTTCTCGGGAGGTGTGTAGATGCGGCTCGCTGTGATCCCCGGCGACGGGATCGGGCCGGAGGTGATTGCCGAGGCACTCAAGGTCCTCGGTGAGGTGGTGCCGGATACCGAGATCACTCGATACGACCTGGGGGCCGCGCGCTGGCACGCGACGGGAGAACTGCTGCCCGAGTCCGTTCTCGGTGAGCTCCGGCAGCACGACGCGATCCTGCTGGGCGCGGTCGGCGACCCGTCGGTGCCCAGCGGCATCCTGGAGCGCGGCCTGCTGCTGCGGCTGCGCTTCGAGCTCGACCACCACGTGAACCTGCGCCCGGCGCGGCTCTACCCGGGTGTGAAGAGCCCGGTGGCCGACCCGGGTGAGATCGACATGGTCGTGGTGCGCGAGGGCACCGAGGGTCCGTACGCGGGCAACGGTGGTCTGCTGCGCAAGGACACCACGCACGAGATCGCGACCGAGGTCAGCATCAACACCGCGTTCGGCGTGGAGCGCGTCGTGCGCGACGCGTTCGCCCGCGCCGCCGCCCGGCCGCGCAAGCACCTGACGCTGGTGCACAAGACCAACGTGCTCACCCACGCCGGCTCGCTGTGGTCGCGCGTGGTGGAGGAGGTCTCGCTGCAGTACCCGGACGTCACCGTGGCCTACCAGCACGTGGACGCCACCACCATCCACCTGGTCACCGACCCGGGCCGGTTCGACGTGGTCGTCACCGACAACCTGTTCGGCGACATCATCACCGACCTGGCCGGTGCGGTCACCGGTGGCATCGGGCTGGCCGCCAGCGGCAACATCGACGCCACCCGCCGCAACCCGAGCATGTTCGAGCCGGTGCACGGCAGCGCGCCGGACATCGCCGGGCAGGGCGTGGCCGACCCGACCGCCGCGGTGCTGTCGGTGGCCATGCTGCTCGACCACGTGGGCCTGGCCGAGGCCGCCAAGCGGGTCGAGGCGTCGGTGGCGTTCGACCTGGCCACCCGCGACCACTCGGCGCCGGGTGCGACCTTCGCCATCGGCGACCGGCTCGCGGCCCTGGTCTCCTCCCGCGAGGTGGCCCCGCAGGCCTGATAGCTGGAGCGCGAGAAGGGCGTCCCGTTCCGGGGCGCCCTTCTCGCTCGATCGATGTGCAACTCACGGGTTGCTCCTCGGCGGATCGTGTGCAACCGTGGAGTTGCACAGTCGACGCGATTGGGAGTGGTCATGGTTTCCGACCGGATCGAGCGCGAGATCGTCATCGAGGCCCCCGTCGAGCGGGTGTGGGCAGCCCTGCTGGAACCCGAGTTCTGGCTCGGGGAGGCGGACCCGACCGGGGTGGAGGTGCGGGAGGGCGGTCGGCTGGTGTCCGAACACCCCGACTACGGCGGCAGCTTCCCGCAGCTGATCGAGAAGATCGACCCGAACCGCTACCTGGCCTACCGCTGGGCGAGCGGATTCCCGAACGCGGAGCCGGATTCGGACAACTCCACGCTGGTCGAGTTCACGCTGACCGAGGAGAGCGGCACGACCCGGCTCCGCGTGGTGGAGAGCGGCTTCGCCGGGCTCGTCGCATCGGAGGAGCAGCGGCGGAGCTCCTTCGAGGACAACACCGGCGGCTGGCGCGAAGTGCTGGACGAGTTCAAGCAGAAGGTGGAGAAGCAGCAGGCGTGACCGAGCACAGTGGTGTCGACGAGGTGCTGGCCGCGCTGGCGGACCCGACGCGGCGGCAGCTCGTCGACCTGCTCGGCGAGCGTGGTGAGGCGACCGCGACGACGCTCGCCGCCGCGCTGCCGGTATCCCGCCAAGCGGTCGTCAAGCACCTGGCGGTGCTGGAGGGCGCAGGACTGGTGACCTCGTACCGAGCCGGGCGCGAGGTCCGCTTCGCGATCCGTTCCGAGCCGCTGGAGGCGACCGCCCGCTGGCTCACCTCCCGCGCGGCTCAGTGGGACCGCCGCCTGGCCGCGATCAAGCGCCGCGCCGAGTCCTGAGCGAGGGCGTCGCCGGTCCGGATGGTGGGAACTCGTAGCCATCTGGTGGTCCGGTGCTGCGTTGTGGCAGCATGGGGACGTGGCTTTCCGCAGTGTGATCATTATTGGCGAGCGCGCCGGGTAGACGACTCCGCACCCCGGCGCGCTGACCTCTCGCATCCTGCGGGGGGTCTTTTTTGTTGCCTGCGCCCGCCGCACCCACCCACCTCCGACGCCACCGGGAGAAGATCCAGTGACCCGCACCCAGCCCGCCGGCACCCCTCTGGGCGACGATTTCCACGTCTACGACACGACCTTGCGGGACGGCGCGCAGCGCGAGGGCATCTCCTACTCGGTCACTGACAAGATCGCCGTCGCGCGGCTGCTGGACTCGCTCGGCGTCGGCTTCGTCGAAGGCGGCTGGCCCGGCGCGCTGCCCAAGGACACCGAGTTCTTCCACCGCGCCGCGGAAGGAGAGCTCGAACTCCGGCACGCCGCGCTGGTCGCCTTCGGCTCCACCCGCCGGGCCGGGGCCAAAGTGGACGAAGATCCGCAGGTGCGGGCGCTGCTGGACTCCCGCGCGCCGGTGGTGACCCTGGTGGCCAAATCGGACCGGAGGCACGTCGAACGCGCGCTGCGCACCGATGTGGCGGAGAACTGCGCGATGGTCGCCGACACGGTGCGGTACCTCGTGGGCGAAGGACGGCGGGTGTTCCTCGACGCGGAGCACTTCTTCGACGGCTACGCCTTCGATCCCGACACCTCGCTGCGCGTGCTGGAATCCGCGGTTCAAGCGGGCGCGGACGTCGTGGTGCTGTGCGACACCAACGGCGGGCAGCTGCCGCTTCAGCTCGCCGAGACCGTCGGCGAGGTCGTCGCGCGCACCGGGTTCCGCCTCGGAATCCACTGCCAGGACGACACCGGGTGCGCGGTGGCCAACAGCGTCGCCGCGGTGCAGGCCGGTGCCACGCACGTGCAGTGCACCGCCAACGGCTACGGCGAGCGGGCGGGCAACGCGGATCTGTTCGCGGTGATCGGGAATCTGGCCGCCAAGCTCCGGATGCCGGTGCTGCCGGAGGGAAAGCTGCGCGAGCTCACCCGGACTTCCCACGCCCTCGCCGAGATCGCCAACCTGGCGCCGGACACGCACCAGGCCTACGTCGGGCAGTCGACCTTCGCGCACAAGGCGGGACTGCACGCGAGCGCGATCAAAGTGGACCCCGAGCTGTACAACCACATCGATCCCGCCGTGGTGGGCAACGGGATGCGGGTCCTGGTCACCGAGATGGCCGGGCGGGCCAGCCTGGAGCTCAAGGGCGCCGAACTCGGCCTCGACCTGTCCGCCGCACCGGACGCGGTCACCGGCGCGGTCCGCCGGGTCAAGGAGCTCGAAGCGCGCGGCTGGTCCTTCGAAGCCGCGGACGCCTCGCTGGAACTGCTGCTGCGCGGCGAGATGGCGACCAGCACCGGCGCCGATCCGGTGGAGGCGCCGTTCGAGCTGGAGTCCTACCGGGTGGTGCTCGACCACCGCTCCGACGGCGAGGTGATCGCCGAGGCGACCGTGAAGGTGCACGTGGCGGGGGAGCGGGTCATCGCGACCGCCGAGGGCAACGGCCCGGTCAACGCGCTGGACGCGGCGCTGCGCGAAGCGCTCGTCCCGCACCTGCCGTGGCTGGAGTCGGTGGAGCTGGCCGACTACAAGGTCCGCATCCTCACCGACGCTCCCGGCACCGACGCGGTGACCAGGGTCCTGGTGGAATCCCGCGACGGCGAGGAGGAGTGGACCACGGTCGGCGTCCACGCCAACATCGTCGAAGCCAGCTGGCTGGCCCTCTGCGACGCCCTGGTCTACAAGTCCACCCGGCAGGCCCTCACCACCACCTGACCGGCTCCGTCACCCGGGGCGGCGTCAATTTCGTACGAAATTGACCGGGGCCGGGGTGACGGCGGGGGCGGAGGCGGGGTGGATGGCCGGGGATAGGCTTTCGGCGGAGAGTCCACAGTTGATCGCGGAGGTTCGTCTTGCGCTTGGCACGTGTCGCCCACTCCTCCGGGGTGTCCTTCGTGGCCCTGGAGCCGGATCCGGCTGCGCCGAAGGAGAAGGTGCTCGCGGTCGAGATCGACCAGCACCCGTTCGGCGATCCCACCTTCACCGGGCGCAAGTGGCCGATGGCCGATGTGCGGCTGCTCGCCCCGATCCTGCCCACGAAGGTCATCTGCATCGGCAAGAACTACGCCGACCACGCCAAGGAGATGGGCGGTGAGCCGCCGGCCCAGCCGGTGATCTTCATGAAGCCGTCCACCTCGGTGATCGGCCCGAACTCGCCCATCAAGCTGCCGCCGAACTCGGAGCGGGTGGACTTCGAGGGCGAGCTGGCCGCGGTCGTCGGCCAGCCGTGCAAGGACGTCCCGGAGGCGCGCGGCACCGACGTCCTGCTGGGCTACACGATCGCCAACGACGTCACCGCGCGCGACCAGCAGCAGGCCGACGGGCAGTGGACCCGGGCCAAGGGCTACGACACGTTCTGCCCGCTGGGGCCGTGGATCGACACCGAGGTGAACCCGGCGGACCTGGCCATCCGGACCGAACTGGACGGTGAGCTCAAGCAGGACTCGCGGACCTCGCTGCTGCTGCACGACGTCGGCGCGCTGGTGTCGTGGATCTCGCGGGTGATGACGCTGCTGCCCGGCGACGTGATCCTCACCGGCACCCCGGCGGGCGTCGGCCCGATGCGGGACGGCCAGAAGGTCTCGGTCTCCATCGACGGCCTCGGCACCCTCACCAACCCCGTCCAGCAGGCCTGACACCGGGTTTCCAGCACAGCGCGAAGGGCGTCCGCCGGTCGGCGGGCGCCCTTCGCGCTTTCTCGAACGGGTGAGCTGGATCATCTGCCGCCGCGGAGCCCGGCCGGGTCGGTTATCTTGGTCGAGTGACTAAGTTAGTCGATCGACCAAGTTCGGACCGCGGTCGGCGGAGGCGCGAGGAGCTCGTCGCGGCGGGGCTGTCCCTGCTCGTCGAGGGCGGCTGGGCCGCGGTGACCACGCGGGCGGTGGCGGCACGCGGCGAAGCCAACGCGGGACTCATCCACTACCACTTCGGCGGGCTGCCCGGCCTGCGCCTGGCGGTCGCCGAACGAGCGGGGGAGGAGGCCATCGCGCCCGTCGTCGACGCGCTGGTGGACTCGCCCGACGCGCGCTCGGCGATCGAGGCGATGGGCGCGGCGATCTCCCGCGTCGCGGCCGATGACCAGGTGGTCCGGCTGGCGGTCGAACTGGTCTCCGGGACGAGGCAGGACCCGGCGCTCGGCGAAGCCCTGCGCGCGAGCATGCGGGAAGCGCGCGAGCGGATCGCCGACTGGCTCGGGGGCTTGCGGCCGGAGTGGACGCCGGAGCGGCGGGCTGGAGCCGCCACGCTGGTCGTGGCGCTGCTGGACGGGATGATGCTGCACCGCGAGCTCGACGAGGACCTGCCCGTCGATCCGGCGCTGACGGTCCTCGGTGAGCTGATCGGAGCCGGGGAGTGAGAGTCCTGATCTCCGGCGGGGGAATCGCCGGCCTCACCGCCGCGTACTGGTTGCACCACCACGGTCACGAGCCGGTCGTGGTCGAGCGAGCGCCGCGCGGGCAGTTCGGCGGCTACGGCATCGACTTCTTCGGCACCGGCCACGACATCGCCGCGCGGATGGGGCTGATCGACCGGCTCGCCGCGCACCAGCTGCCCACCGAGGACATCCGCTACGTCGACGCGCGGGGACGGCTCCGGTCCAGGCTCGAACGGCGACTGCTGGAGAAGGTGATCGGCGGCCCCTATCTCGCGCTGATGCACGCCAGGCTGGAAGAGGCGCTGGCCGATGCCGTGCGGGGCCGGGTCGAGATCCGCCACGAGCAGCGCATCGCGGCGGTCGGGCAACGACCGGACGGCATCGACGTCGTCTTCGCCGACGGCGCGGCGGACAGCTTCGACCTGCTCGTCGGCGCGGACGGCGTGCACTCGGCGACCCGCGAGCTGGTCTTCGGCCCCGAGAGCCGCTTCGCCCGGCGCCTCGGCTACACCATGGCCTGCTACCCGGTGCCCGACAGCTACGGGCTGGGGCCGCGGCGCATCCACTACAGCGAGCCCGGGCGCCAGGTCGTGCTCTACCCGACCGACACCCCGGGCGAGCTGATCGCGCTCTTCCTCCACCGCACCGCCGACCAGACCGCACCTCCGCGCGCCGAACGGCGTGCGGCGCTGCGCGATGCGTTCGACGGGATGGGGTGGATCACGCCGGAGCTGCTCGCAGCGGCACCCGAGGACATCTTCGTGGACGGCCTCACCCAGATCCGGATGCCGCGATGGCACCGCGGCCGCGTCGCCCTCATCGGCGACGCCTGCGCCGCGATGACCCTGACGTCCGCGCAGGGCGCATCCATGGCGATGGCCGGTGGGTACCTCCTCGCCGAAGCGCTGCACCGGCACGACGCCCGCACGGCCGCTTTCCGCGCCTGCGAAGCACGACTGCGCCCCGCCGTGACCCTGCGCCAGGACCACGCCCGCAGCTTCGCGCGCTTCCTCGTCCCGGCGACGCGCGCCGGACTCGCCGTCCAGGGAGCGGTTTCCCGCATCGGCATGCGCGACGCCTTCGCCGGGCTGCTCCGCCGCGGATACGGCGACACCACCAGCATCCTCGGCGGCGCGTGAGCGCTTCCTCGTCCACCAACCGACCACTACCGGGAAGGAACCCGATGAAAGGCGATCAGAAGCGAGTTCTCGTCGTCGGAGCGACGGGCTACGTGGGCCGCCACATCGTCGCGCGGCTGCACGAGGACGGCTACCGCGTTCGCGCGGTGGTCCGCGACGAGGAGCGGGCGCTGGCCCCCGGCGCGTACGGTGCGCCCGCTCTCGCCGAGCGCGTCGACGAATGGGTCGTCGCACGCGGCGGCCGGGCGGACGTCGACGCGGCGGTCATGTCGGATGTGGACCACGTCGTGTCGGCCCTCGGGGTGACCCGGCAGAAGGCGGATCCCTGGGAGATCGACTTCCTGCTGAACCTCCGCTACCTGGAGCTCGCGGAGGAAGAGCGAGTGGACTCGTTCCTCTACGTCGGAGTCATGAACGCCGCCACCGGGACCTCGATGGTGAGCCGCTCGAAGCACGCGTTCATGGAAGCGCTGCGCCGAGCCGACGTGGGGCCGCAGATCGTCAACCCGTCGGGCTACTTCTCCGACCTCACCGAGATCTTCGACCTCGCCCGGCGCGGAATGGCGTTCGGACTGGGCGACGGGCACGTTCGCCTGTCACCCATCCACGGTGCCGATCTCGCGGAGTTCTGCGTCTCCAGGCTTCGCGCGGGTGCGGGCACCTGGGACGTCGGCGGGCCGGAAGCGCTCAGCTACCGCGAGATCGTGCAGATGGCGTTCGACGCGGCAGGCCGCAAGCCCCGGTACGTCCGGGTGCCCGGCGCGCTGGCGTCGTCGGCCGTGTGGGCGGCCGACCGGCTCAGCCCGCGCGCCGGCTCGCTGACGCGGTTCTTCCTCGAGGGCATGCAGACCGATTCCGTCGGCGTCCCGTTCGGAACGCGCACCCTCCGGGACTACTTCGCATCGCTGTCGGACCAGCTTCAGCGCAGCGCCGAGCGCGGCGGGCGCTCGCGGACCGCGCCGTAGGCGAGGACGTAGGGCGGGATCTTGCGCAGCCACGGGAGTTTCGAGGCCGCTCGGATGGGCAGCGGGAGGCGCGCGGTGCCGCCGAAGTCGATCTCGCCGTGCAGCGCGGGGCCGACCACGTTGTCGTGGATCACGCGCTGGAGCCGCTGGATCAGCACGGTCGTCGGCCACCGCCGCCGCTGCACCGCCGCCACGTGCTTGCGCTCCAGGCGTCCTTCGCGCAGCGGGTCGGCCAGGTAGCGCGCCGCCGCGACCGCGTCCTGCACCGCCAGGTTGATGCCGATCCCGCCCACCGGCGACATCGCGTGCGCCGCGTCGCCGATGCACAGCAGACCCGGCACGTGCCACTTGCGGAGCCGGTCCAGCGTCACGTGCAGCACCTTGACGTCGTCCCAGTCCGCCACCAGCTCCCGCCCGGCGAGCCAGGGGATCCGGCGCACCAGGCCCTCGTTGAACTCCTCGATCGGCCGGTTCCGGCCCTCCGCGTCGGTTCCCTTGGGGATGATCGCGGCCACCTGGTAGTAGTCGCCGCGGTCGATCATCGCGAGGAAGGTGCGGTCGCGGATCAGCCCGATGGCGCCCGCCGGGTCCTCCGGCAGGCGCGGCACCCCGAACCACCGGACGTCCATCGGCGTGGGGAAGTCCTGCAGGCGCAGCTCGGGCATCGTGCGCACGAACGACTTGCGGCCGTCGCAGGCGACCGTGATGGTGGCGCGGATCTCGCCGGTGCCGCCGTCGGCCGTGCGGTAGCGAACACCGTTGACCCGGCCGCCTTCGCGGATCAGCTCGGTCGCCTCGGTGTTCATCCGCAGCGCGAAGCCGGGTTCCTGCTTGCCCGCGTCGGCGAGCATGTCCAGCAGGTCCCACTGCGGGACCATCGCGATGTAGTTGTACTTCATCTTCAGCCGGTTGAAGTCGCCCAGGGTGAACAGCTCGCCGGTTTCCCCGACCGGCACCGAGACCCGGTTCAGCCTGCGGTGCGGGAGTTCCTCCAGCCGCTCGGCCAGGCCGAGGTCGTCGAGCAGGTGCAGGGTCGTCGGGTGCACCGTGTCGCCGCGGAAGTCGCGCAGGAAGTCGCCGTGCTTCTCCAGCACGGTCACGTCGACGCCCGCGCGCGCCAGCAGCAGGCCCAGGACCATGCCCGCCGGGCCGCCGCCCACGATGCAGCAGGTGGTTCGCTCCATTGCGATCCCCTCCAGTTTTTTCAACGCCTGTTGAATAAGTTCAGCATGCTCCTCCGGGACGTGCCCGTCAAGCGCCGCCGCCCGGTGGCTACGCTGGATGTGTTATGAGCACGCCAGAAGCAGCAGCAACAGCAGCCGACGCCAGGCCCGTCCGGGCCCGGTTCTGCCCCTCGCCGACCGGCACCCCGCACGTCGGCCTGATCCGCACCGCCCTCTACAACTGGGCCTTCGCCCGGCACAACAAGGGCACCCTGGTGTTCCGCATCGAGGACACCGACGCCGCCCGGGACAGCGAGGAGTCCTACCAGGCGCTGCTGGACGCGCTGCGCTGGTTGGGCCTGGACTGGGACGAGGGCCCCGAAGTCGGCGGCCCCTACGGCCCCTACCGGCAGAGCGAGCGCCGCGACATCTACGCCGACGTCGCGCAGCGCCTGCTCGCCGCCGGTGAGCTCTACGAGTCCTTCTCCTCGCCCGAGGAGGTCGAGGCCCGGCACAAGGCGGCCGGCCGCGACCCCAAGCTCGGCTACGACAACTTCGACCGCGAGCTCACCGAGGAGCAGGTGGCCGCGTTCCGCGCCGAGGGCCGCAAGCCGGTGCTGCGGCTGCGGATGCCCGACCGCGACATCTCCTTCACCGACCTGGTGCGCGGCGAGATCACCTTCCCCGCGGGCAGCGTGCCCGACCCGGTCCTGGTGCGCGGCAACGGAGATCCGCTCTACACCCTGACCAACCCGGTCGACGACGCCATGCAGCGCGTCACCCACGTGCTGCGCGGCGAGGACCTGCTGTCCTCCACGCCGCGGCAGATCGCGCTCTACGAGGCGCTGCAGCGCATCGGTGTCACCGACTTCACGCCCGAGTTCGGCCACCTGCCGTTCGTCATGGGCGAGGGCAACAAGAAGCTCTCCAAGCGCGACCCGCAGTCCAACCTGTTCCACCACCGCGACCGGGGTTTCCTGCCCGAGGGCCTGCTGAACTACCTGGCGCTGCTGGGCTGGTCCATCTCCGAGGACCGCGACGTGTTCAGCCTGGACGAGATGGTCGAGGCCTTCGACATCGGCCGCGTCAGCTCCAACCCGGCGCGCTTCGACCAGAAGAAGGCCGACGCGATCAACTCCGCGCACCTGCGCGCGCTGGCGCCGGACGACTTCGTCGAGCGCATCGTGCCGTACCTGATCAACGGCGGGGTGCTGCCCAGCGAGCCGACCGAGCAGCAGCTGGGCATCGTGCGCGCCGCCGCGCCGCTGGTGCAGGAGCGGCTCGTGGTGCTCTCCGACGCCGTCGGCATGATGGCCTTCCTGTTCGCCGGCGACGAGTTCACCCCGGAGCAGGCCTCCGCGGACAAGGCGCTCGGCGAGGACGCCAAGCCGGTGCTGGAGGCGGCCATCAACGCGCTCAGCGCGCTGCCGGAGTGGACCACGGCGGCCATCGAGCAGGCGCTGAAGGACGCCGTCGTGGACGGCCTGGGCATCAAGCCGCGCAAGGCCTTCGCACCGGTTCGCGTCGCCGTCACCGGCCGCACCGTGTCGCCGCCGCTGTACGAGTCGATGGAACTCCTGGGGCGCGAGGTCTCCCTCGCCCGCCTGCGCAAGGCCCTGGGCTGAACCAGTCGCGCCCCGCCGGAGCTCTTCCGGCGGGGCGCGCTGCGTGACGGAGGTGGTCGCGCTCACCCCGGATGCCGACTGACGTGCCCAAGCGGAAATGGGCCGACAGGATCACCGTGTTGGCCGAATCGGACGCAGCGGGTGAGCGCCTAGCCTCTCGGGGTGACATCCGCGCCCAAGCCTCCCGCCACCCACGCACCCGGACAGCTCAAGGCCGTGTGCCTCGACGTCGACGACACGCTGCTGGACGGTCAGCGCGCGTCGCGACAAGGCCTGCGGGAGCTCGTCGGCACCGACCGCGCCTGGCCGGTGTGGGAGCGCACCACCGACGACTTCTACGCGCGGTTCGTCAGCGGCGAGCTCGACTTCGACACGATGTGCGTCCAGCGCACCAAAGCCTTCTTCGCCGCCTTCGGCGAGCGGATCGACGACACCGAAGCCACCCGCCGCGAGAGCATCCGCATGGCCGCCATGCAGCGCGCCTGGAGCCTCTTCGACGACGCCCGCCCCTGCCTGGACTGGATGCGCGACAGCGGCCTGCGGCTCGCCGTCATCACCAACGCGCCGAGCACCTACCAGCGCAAGAAGATCGCCGCCGTAGGCCTCGCCGACGCCTTCGACGTGCTCGTCATCTCCGGCGAGGTCGGCGTCGCCAAACCCGACCCGCAGATCTTCGAAGCCGCCTGCGAGGCGCTGGGCCTGCCGCCCGGCGAAGTCGCCCACGTCGGCGACCGCCTCGACACCGACGCCCTGGGCGCCGCCCGGGCCGGCCTGCACGGCATCTGGCTCAACCGCGACCACCGGGCACCGGCGACCACCGAGGTGCCGACCATCGCGAGCCTGCACGAACTCCCCGAACTCCTCGTCGGCGACCTGCCCGCCGTCCCGGCGGTGCCCGAGCTGATCCCCTGAAGACCCGCCGCAACCGCCGCGACCTGCGACGATCCCGTTAACCCACCCCCCATTTCAGGGCCCTCCGAGCGATGGTCTAATATTCTTACCAACGCAGCGGACAGCAGTCCGGAAGCCGAACTCCCCGGAGATCGGAAAAAGGGCAACTGGCCGCGCGGCACCATGGGGTATGGTGTAATTGGCAGCACGACTGATTCTGGTTCAGTTAGTCTAGGTTCGAGTCCTGGTACCCCAGCGAGCAGATCGCAAACGTGACTAAGGGAGCTCTCCCGGCGTCGAAGTAGTGATCTCTCAAGCGTGGTCCCGTCGTCTAGCGGCCTAGGACGCCGCCCTCTCAAGGCGGTAGCGCGGGTTCAAATCCCGTCGGGACTACAAGGGTGGGAGGGCCCTGTCTGCGTGTTGCAGACAGGGCCCTTTCCGTATTTGTATTGGGGGGCCGAGCCCCCCACGCCCCCCACGGTGCGGGGGTTGCTTATCGGGTGCTCCTTGCGTGGTGTGCGTACCCGGCCTGGGTTCTGGACCAGCTTTTCGGCTTGGCTTGGGGTGGTGGGCTGGCCTGGGTTCTGGGCCAGTCTTTCGGCTTGGCTTGGGGTGGTGGGTCGGTCTGGGTTCTGGGCCAGTCTTTCGGCTTGGCTTGGGGTGGTGGGTCGGCTTTCGGCCTGTGGTGGGGTTCTGGGGTGGGTGGTGGTTGTTGGTCGTGATCGCGTGCTGTATCCACTGCTGTTCGGGGGTGGGGAACCTCCGCGATTTCGGTTGAAATCGGATGGGGTTGCCGCGGGTTTCGTCGGAGGCGTGACGAAGCCGATTTCAATTGAAATCGCTACACCGCGCGACGCAACCACCTACCGCTTTGAACCCGACCCGGCCTCGGACTCCACTGCACCTCTGCTCCCGACCCCGCTCCGGTGTCGCCGCCGATCGGTTGGTGGGGCGCTTCCTGCCGATTGGTTGGTGGGCGTGTCGCTCGTGGTTGTGGTGGTGTCTCGGTCTGTTCTCCCTGGCCTGGTTGTGCTGGGGTTTTGGCTCTTTCGGGGGGTGGGGTTCGGGTGGGGTTTTGGGTGCTGTAGAGTTCTTCTCGTAGCGCGGTCCCGTCGTCTAGCGGCCTAGGACGCCGCCCTCTCAAGGCGGTAGCGCGGGTTCAAATCCCGTCGGGACTACCAAGGGGAAGCCCCACTCGTGAACTTCACGGGTGGGGCTTTTTCACGTCTTGGGGGCGCTCTTCGCGGGGGAGGGTGGGGTTGTGGTGGAGATGGAGTTGTTGCCCGGGATCGGGTTGGGGTTGGGCGATGAGGTCGTCCGGTTCGGGGATTGCGCCGGGGCCGTTCGGGACGTTCTCTCGGGATCGGTGCCGGTTCACTTCGCGAGGCAGTGCATGGCGCCTGGGCTTGGTGACTACTGCGAGCTTCGGCATGCTCACGACGCTTGGGTCTTCGGGGTGCTCTTCCAGCCATCGTGGAACTTCTTCGGCGCTGCCGACGGCGTCACGGTGAGCGTGGCCGGTGGTGGGCCCGGGCGGAACGGGGAACTCGCGCGCATCGAGATCTGCCGGGACCGGGACGCCGGGGAGGCGATCGCCGTGGCCTGGGACGGGATCGACCTGTTCGGGCACTCGTGCGCGGACGTTCTGCCGGTGCTGCCCGGTGGTCGCGAGCCGGTTCTCGCGCCCGACGGGTCAGTCGGCGTGGTGGTGGAATCGCTGGGGCTGCAACTCCTCCGGCCCGCGACCCGTGAGCACTGGGAACGGCTGGTCCTCTTCAGCGGCTCCACCGGGTGGGCCGACTGCTGTCCGGGGATCTGCGCGTGCGCCGCCGGCGGTGACTGGGGAGCGGGGATCTTCAAGTAGCGCGCCCGGTTCCGGGCGCGGATGGTGGGGATCTCACCGGTTCCGCGGGCGGTGCGGGGGTTCTGGCCCCGCACCGCGCTCGCGCGTCACAGGCGGTTCTGCAGGGCTTCCGCCGCGGCGAGGAGGTCTGCCGCCCAGCGGGCGCCCGGGCGGCGGCCCATCCGGTCGATGGGGCCGGAGACCGAGATCGCCGCCACCACCGTTCCCTGGGAGTCCTTCACCGGGGCGCTCACGCTCGCCACTCCCGATTCCCGCTCCGCCACGCTCTGGGCCCAGCCCCGGCGGCGGACCTCCATGAGGGTTCGTTCGCCGAAGACCGCTTCCGACAGGACCGCTCGCTGGGTCGCCGGGTCCGCCCAGGCCGCCAGGACCTTCGCTCCCGAGCCCGCCGTCATCGGCAGGGCCGTGCCCACCGGGACGGTGTCGCGGAGACCGCTGGGCGGCTCCGCGGTCGCGATGCACAGGCGCTGCAAGCCGTCCCTGCGGTAGAGCTGGACGCTTTCGCCCGTGATGTCCCGGAGTTTGGGCAGTACTGTGGTCGCTGCCTCCAGCAACGGGTCCACCGCTCCGCCGGCCAGTTCCGCCAGCGCCGCACCCGGGCGCCAGCGCCCGTCCGAATCCCGGCGCAGGAGGCGGTGCACCTCCAGGCCCACCGCCAGGCGGTGCGCGGTCGCCCTCGGCAGGCCCGTGCGGCTGCACAGTTCCGCCAGGCCGCACGGTTCGTTGGCAACGGCCTGCAGAACGGCCACTGCCTTGTCCAGTACTCCGATGCCGCTATGCTGTCCCACGTACCGATACTAGCTTCCCGATATCTGGGAAGTCCACTCTGTGGGAAGACCCGTTCCGGGGTCTCGGCAGGCTCGACTGGGAGCAGCGATGGGAAAAACGCTCGCGGAGAAGGTTTGGGATGCGCACATCGTGCGCCGCGGTGAGGGGCACGAGCCGGACCTGCTCTACATCGATCTCCACCTGGTGCACGAGGTCACCAGTCCGCAGGCCTTCGAGGGGCTGCGGCTGGCCGGCCGCCCGGTGCGCCGCCCCGACCTGACGCTGGCCACCGAAGACCACAACGTGCCCACCACCGGGATCGACCTGCCGATCGCCGACCCGGTGTCGCGCACCCAGGTCGAGACCTTGCGCAAGAACTGCGCGGAATTCGGCATCCGGCTGCACCCGATGGGCGACGCCGAGCAGGGCATCGTGCACGTCGTCGGCCCGCAGCTCGGGCTGACCCAGCCCGGCACCACGGTGGTCTGCGGCGACAGCCACACCTCGACGCACGGCGCGTTCGGCGCGCTGGCCTTCGGCATCGGCACTTCCGAGGTCGAGCACGTGCTGGCCACCCAGACGCTGCCGCTGAAGCCGTTCAAGACCATGGCCATCAACATCGATGGCGCGCTGCGTCCGGGAGTGACCAGCAAGGACGTGATCCTGGCCGTGATCGCCAAGATCGGCACCGGCGGCGGGCAGGGCTACGTGCTGGAGTACCGCGGCGAAGCGATCCGGCAGCTGTCCATGGAAGCCCGCATGACGATCTGCAACATGTCGATCGAGGCGGGCGCGCGGGCGGGCATGATCGCGCCGGACGAAACGACTTTCGAGTACCTGAAGGGGCGTCCGCACGCCCCCGAGGGCGCCGAGTGGGACGCCGCCGTCGAGTACTGGCGGACGCTGCGCACCGACGACGACGCCACTTTCGACGCAGAGGTCACGCTCAACGCCGATGAGCTCACGCCTTTCGTCACCTGGGGCACCAACCCGGGCCAGGGCCTGCCGCTGGGCGAGCGGGTGCCGGACCCGGAGCGGATCGCCGACGAGGGCGAGCGCTTCGCCGCGGAGAAGGCGTTGGCCTACATGGGCCTGGAGCCGGGCACGCCGCTGCGCGAGGTCTCGGTCGACACCGTGTTCCTGGGCTCGTGCACCAACGGCCGCATCGAGGACCTGCGCGCCGCCGCCGACGTCCTGAAGGGCCGCAAGGTGGCGCAGGACGTCCGGATGCTGGTGGTGCCGGGCTCGATGAAGGTCCGGGTGCAGGCGGAGTCCGAGGGGCTGCACGAGGTTTTCACTGCCGCGGGCGCGGAATGGCGTTCGGCCGGTTGTTCGATGTGCCTGGGCATGAACCCGGACCAGCTCACCCCCGGCGAGCGCAGCGCGTCGACCTCCAACCGCAACTTCGAGGGCAGGCAGGGCAAGGGCGGCCGCACCCACCTGGTCTCCCCGCTCGTCGCCGCGGCCACGGCCGTGCGCGGCACCCTGTCCTCGCCCGAAGACCTCGACTGAAACCCACCCACCAGGAGCAGTGACGATGGAACCGTTCAAGACGCACACCGGGGTCGGCGTCCCGCTGCGCCGGTCCAACGTGGACACCGACCAGATCATCCCGGCGGTCTACCTCAAGCGGGTCTCGCGGACCGGCTTCGAGGACGCCCTGTTCGCCGCCTGGCGGGGCGACGAGGACTTCATCCTCAACCAGGAGCCGTTCCGCGCCGGCAGCGTGCTGGTGGCCGGGCCCGACTTCGGCACCGGCTCCTCCCGCGAGCACGCCGTGTGGGCGCTGAAGGACTACGGCTTCCGGGTGGTCATCTCCAGCCGCTTCGCCGACATCTTCCGCGGCAATTCGGGCAAGCAGGGGCTGCTGGCGGCCCAGTGCGAGCAGTCCGATGTGGAACTGCTGTGGAAGCTGCTGGAGAACGAGCCCGGTACCGCCGTGACGGTGGATCTGGAGCAACGGACCGTGCACGCCAAGGATCTCACCGTGGCGTTCAGCATCGACGACTACACCCGCTGGCGGCTGCTGGAGGGCCTCGACGACATCGGGCTGACCCTGCGGCACGCCGAGACGATCGACACTTTTGAGCGGGCGCGGCCCGGCTTCAAGCCCGCCACGCTGCCCGCTCCGGCAGGCTGACAGCGGCACCCCCGGGTGGCGGATTCCTTCTGCTGCGCAAGGAGAATCCCGTCACCCGGGGCACAACTGAACAGTTGCTCCACGAGCACATCGGCCCCGTTGCCCGGAGACGAATGCCCGCGCCCTGAACGAAAAAATGGGGCGTGGCGATTGGCATTTGTTTATCCGGGGCTTTACCGTTGACATTGAGTCGGCCCAACGGGGCCGTTGTTGTGTCCTGGGAGGGACTGAAGTGAACAAGGCCCAACTCATCGAGGCTCTGGCAGAACGCCTCGGAGACAAGAAGACCGCCAGCCAGGCTGTGGAAAACGTCGTGGACATCATCGTTCGCAACGTCAACAAAGGCGAGAAGGTCAACATCACCGGCTTCGGGGTTTTCGAGAAGCGGGCCCGCGCCGCTCGTACCGCTCGCAACCCGCGCACCGGTGAGTCCGTGAAGGTCAAGAAGACCAACGTTCCCGCCTTCCGCGCCGGCACCCAGTTCAAGGAAGTCGTGGGCGGCCAGCGGAAACTGCCGCGCCAGTCCTCGGTCAAGGCGGCCACCACCCGCGGTGCCACCACCCGGACCGCGACCGCCACCAAGGCTGCCGCCGGCACCAAGGCCAAGGCCACCGCCACGCGCGCCACCGCGACCAAGACCGCCGGTCGCACGACCGCGAAGGCCGCCACCACCAAGGCGACCGCGACCAAGGCCGCGCCGAAGGCCGCCGCCAAGGCGACCGCGACCAAGGCCGCGCCGAAGCGGGCCACCAAGGCCACCACGGCCAAGGCGACTCCGGCCAAGGCGACCACCGCCAAGGCGACTCCGGCGAAGGCCACCACCAAGCGGACGAGCACCGCCAAGGCCAGCACCGCCAAGACGACCGCGGCCAAGACGACCCGTCCGGCGACCAAGAAGGCGACGACCACTCGCAAGTCCACCAAGAAGTGAGTGCTCGCCCCAGCAGCGAGCACCAGTGGACCGAGCGGGCGGTCATCTGACCCGGACACCGGGACGAGGTGCCGCCCGCTCTTCGGCCAGGTTGCCCCCCGACCGCCTGCGGCGGGGAGGCGATTCCGCCGACGTGCGCGGCGTCCGCACACCGACGCCCGCTCGTGGTGCAAACGGGGTTGAGCGGGCCGTAGCCGCCGGAAAACCGGTCAGCTGCGCCCTGCCACCCGGTGGGCGGCGCGCAACGCCCACATGGCGCGATCAGCGCCGAACAGCGGTGCGCAGCCGCTGAATTCCGGAGCCGGGGCGTCGGCGAACCGGACGCCGACGCATCCGACCCCGAAACCGGACGGATGAACTTCCCCCGGGAAACCGTGCCCGGCGGCGCGAGCAGCGCCCGCCCGGCAATGCGGTTGTCCGGGCGAACGCCGCTTCCGGCCCGGACCCCGTTGAGAGTCTGTCGGCGAATGCCGTCCGCGCCTGTGCAAGCGGCGGCAGCCGCTTTGACCACCTCAGCAAAGCAACCACCGGCGGGTTCTGAGTGCTTTCCTGGCGAGCACGGCCCCTCCGCCGTGCATTCGGTCATACATCAGGAGGGGCACCCGCAGTCCGGGGAAGCACTCAGGTTCCGCCAAGCGACCACCTGAGCAACGCAACCACCAACAGGCATTCAGGCGATCGGGTCCGGGAGGTAGTTCGCGGCCGCCAGGCGCAGCGGCGCGGCGCCGTTGTCGCCCGCCGCGCGGCGGAACGTCAGGGTCCAGACGCTGCCCTTGCGGCTGGCCACCTCGCCCAGCCCGGTCACCCCGCCGGAATCCGCCAGCCGGGTCACCAGGTCCGGGATCACGCCGCCCTGGCTGCACACCAGCGCCGGCCCGGTTCCGGCCGCCACCCGCAGCATCCGCGCCACGGCCGCGTCCGGGTCGGCGAGATAGCCCTCCTCGGAGAACAGCGGCTCGGTCCCGATCCGCGTTCCCAGGTCCGCCGCGATGGGCGCCACCGTTTGCTCGCAGCGCAGTCGCGGCGCGGAATAGACCCGGACCGGCCCGAACAGCGGCAGCAGTGAATGCAATGCGTCGCGCTGCCGCTGTCCCGCTTCGGTGAGCGGGCGCAGCACGTCGTCACCGGACCAATCGGATCGCTTGCCCGCTTTGGCGTGCCGGACGAGCAATACCGTCGGCGATTCCGCGGGCAATTGCTCGAAGGCGTCCAGCACCCGCCCGTCGTGCGGATAGCTGACCAGTTCGCGCGCTTCGGCGACGGGCAGCCAGCGGAGTTCGTCCACTTCGTCGTTGCGGGCGAAGGAGCCGCCGCCGGCGCGGGCGGCGAAGTAGTCCACGACCTTCGGCGCGGTTCCGCCCGGGGCCGGGACGTCGTAGCCGATCCGGGTGAGGAAGCGGGAGAGCACGCAGGAGAACCCGGTCTCCTCGGCGACCTCGCGGGCCGCCGCGTGCGCGGGCAGCTCACCGGGATCGAGCTTGCCCTTCGGCAGCGACCAGTCGTCGTAGCGGGGGCGGTGCACCACCGCCACCTCCGGGCCGCCCGTGCCGTCGCGCCACAGCACCGCACCGGCGGCGCGCACGGTTCGGCCCGGAGCATCAGTCGGTTCGCCGTCGATCTGTTCGGTAGCCGGCTGGTTCTCGGTCACGCTCATCGTCCTAAAGCACTCTCGGCGTTCGGTCCGTCAAACTGCCTACGAGACCTTCGCCCCGTGCATGCGCAACATCTCCACCTGGTGGTCGCGGACCTGCTCACCGCTGCGCGGCGAGGCCTCCCAGTCGCCCTTGGCGTTGAGCACCCAGCAGCGCGTCGACGGGTGCAGCGCGGAGTCGAGCATCGCGTTCAGCTGGGCGGTCAGCTTCGGATCGGTGACCCGGACCTGGGTTTCGATCCGGCGGTCCAGGTTCCGGTGCATCATGTCGGCGCTGCCGAACCAGTGCTCGTCGATCCCGGTGAAGTGGAACACCCGGGAGTGCTCCAGGAACCGGCCCAGGATGGAGCGCACCTCGATGTTCTCGCTGAGGCCCTCCACGCCCGCCTTGAGCGAGCAGATGCCGCGCACCACGACCTGGACCGGCACACCGGCCAGCGAAGCCCGGTACAGGGCGTCGATGATCTGCTCGTCGACCAGCGAGTTCACCTTCATCCGGATGCCGCACGGCAGGCCCTGCCGGGACCGCTCGATCTCGGCGTCCACCCGGTCCACGATGCCGTTGCGGATGCCCTGCGGGGACACCAGGATCCGGCGGTACTCGCCGTGCCGGGCGTAGCCGGTGAGCACGTTGAACAGGTCGGTGAGGTCGGCGCCGATCTCCGGGGAAGCGGTCAGCAGCCCCAGGTCCTCGTAGATCCGCGCGGTCTTCGGGTTGTAGTTGCCGGTGCCCAGGTGGCAGTAGCGGCGGATGGTGGAGCCCTCCTGGCGCACCACCAGCGCGGTCTTGCAGTGCGTCTTCAGCCCGACCAGGCCGTAGACCACGTGCACCCCGGCGCGTTCCAGGGTGCGCGCCCACTGGATGTTCGCCTGCTCGTCGAAGCGGGCCTTGAGCTCCACCAGCGCGACGACCTGCTTGCCGGCCTCGGCGGCGTCGATGAGCGCGTTGACGATCGGCGAGTCACCGGAGGTCCGGTACAGCGTCTGCTTGATGGCCAGCACGTGCGGGTCGGCGGCGGCCTGCTCGATGAACCGCTGCACCGAGGTGGAGAACGAGTCGTAGGGGTGGTGCACCAGCACGTCGCCCTCGCGCAGCGTGGAGAAGATGCTCTTGGGCGTCTGGCCCTCGGCGAAGGCCGGGTGCGTCGCGGGCACGAACGGCGCTTCCTTGAGGTCCGGCCGGTGCAGCCGGTCCAGCTGGAACAGGCAGGACAGGTCCAGCAGGCCCTTGACCTCCACCACGTCGTGCTGGTCGACCTCCAGCTCGCGCAGCAGGAGCTCGAGCATGTTCTCGCTCATCGTGTCGGTGACTTCCAGCCGCACCGGCGGCCCGAAGCGGCGGCGCGCTAGTTCCCGTTCCATGGCCTGCAGGAGGTCCTCGTCGCGGTCCTCCTCGACCTCCAGGTCGGCGTTGCGGGTGACCCGGAAGATGTGGTGCTCGGCGACCCGCATGCCGGGGAAGAGCTTGTCCAGGTGCGCGGCGATGAGCTCTTCCAGCGGCAGGAAGGTGGCGCGCTCGGTCTCCCGGTCGGATTCCACCCGGATCAGCCGCGGCACGTTGTCCGGCACCTTCACCCTGGCGAAGCGCCGCAGCCCGGCGTCCGGGTCGGCGACGGTGACCGCGAGGTTCAGCGACAGCCCGGAGATGTACGGGAACGGGTGCGCCGGGTCGACCGCGAGCGGCGTGAGGACCGGGAAGATGTGGTCCTCGAAGTAGCGGGTGAGCTTCTGCTGGTCGGGCGTCTCCAGCTCCGACCAGTTCTGGATGCGGACGCCGTGCGCCTCGAGCTCGGGCAGCAGCTCGTCGAGGAAGACCCGGCTCAGCTTCTCCACCAGGTCCTGGTTGCGGGCCGCGATGCGGGTCAGCTGCTCGTGCGGGCTGAGCCCGTCGGCGCTGCGCACCGACAGCCCGGTCTCCTCGCGGCGCTTCAGGCCCGCGACGCGCACCATGTAGAACTCGTCCAGGTTGGACGCGAAGATCGCGAGGAACTTCGCGCGCTCCAGCACCGGCTGCGACGTGTCCTCGGCGATGGCCAGCACCCGGGCGTTGAAGTCGAGCCAGGACAGCTCGCGGTTGAGGTAGCGGTCCTCGGGCAGGTCGGTGGAGGCCGCCGCGCGCGTCACCGCGGGTGGTGCGGAGGGGACGCGGGCACCTTCGGTGTTCGTGCCGCCGTTTCGCCGCGGCGCCGCCGGGGTGGTGGCGGCGCTGGGATCACCGGCACTCCGCGCCTGGCGCGGGGCGCGACGGGTGGACCGGCCACTGGTGCTTCGCTTGGCGGGCTTCTCGGCCCGGCCGGTGCTGTCGGTGCTCACCCGCCCATTGTCGCTCATCGAACCGGTTCAGCCGATGTCTGTGAAAAGAGTTCATGGTCGTTTCGCGTTGTCGTCGTTCCCACTCCCGCGGATTCCCGCGGGAAGTGGTTTCCGCCACCCGGCGCGGCCGGGCGGCGATCGGCACCGATGCTTAGGCCGAGCGCCTGTTTCGGCAGGTGATGGCCCGTGAGCGTTTTGTGGTGCTATGACCCCCCAAAACACTCACGGGAACTGAGCAGGGGGAACGGAGCCGATATCGGTGCTGCGCCGGGCGCTAGGCGATCGCTGCCTTGGTGCGCGGGCCGAGACCGAGGGCGGTCGCGGTGCGCAGGTCGGCTTCGGTGTCGACGTCGCAGCGCAGCGAGTCCCACGGGCCGAGGAGCGGTTTCGCGCCGGATTCGGCGTGCGCGCCGGCCGAACCGGAGCCGAAGCGCGGGTCGAGCGGGCGCCCCGGCGCGGCCAGCAGCAGCGTGGTGCCGGTGCCGTGGTGGTCCGGGCAGAACGAGCGGTCCGCCCCGGCCGAGCGGATCGCCGCCGCGAGGTCGTCCGGCCGGAGCGCGGGCAGATCCGCTTGCAGCGCCCCGACCCTGGACACCCGCGACCGGAGCGCGGCGTCGCCGTGCCGCAGCGCCGCGTTGAGCCCTGCTGCCGGGACGTCCGCGAGCACCTCCACGCCCGCGGCGGTGAACTCGGCGGTCAACGCCGGATCGGAGGTGATCACGACGACACCGGCCACTCCGTCGGCGCGCCGCGCGGCGGCCACTGTGTCCAACGCCACGGCCATGACCAGCTCGGCGTGCGCCGCCGGGTGGCGCGCGCCCTCGCCGAGCAGCCGCGACTTGGCGAGGTGCAGCGGCTTGATCGGGACGATGAGGTGCACCGCAGGGCAGTCCTGCTGCGAGAACCGGCGGTCCGGCCGGTCGTTGTTGGCGGTCACGCCTCCATCTTCCCGGCACGCCCGACGCGGCCGCGGAACCGACTCGTTGCCGGGACCCGGGCCGGGGCGGGGTAACTTTGCGGGCGCTCGCGAGGAGAGATGAGGAGATGCCGTGGCGGAACCGAAGAGCCTCCGGCGCCAGCGGAGGCAGAGCAGCGAGAAGGCGCGGGGCATGGGCAAGTTCTGGCTCGGCCTGGCGCGCGCGGTGTTCTACCCGCTGACCGGTGCGCTGGCCCGCACCGAGGTGCGCGGGCTGGAGAACATCCCGGCCGACGGACCGGCGCTGCTGGTGCTCAACCACGTCTCCCACCTGGACCCGGTGTTCGACGCGGTCACCGTGCACCGCGCCGCGCGGGTGCCGCGCTTCCTGGCCAAGCACACCCTGTGGAACGTCCCGGTGCTCAAGAACGTGCTGGTCGGCGTGGAGCAGATCCCGGTCTACCGCGGCACCGCCGACGCGCAGAAGAGCCTGCGGGACGCGCACCAGGCGCTGGAGCGCGGCAAGACGATCGTGATCTACCCGGACGGCACCATCACCAAGGATCCCGACGGCTGGCCGATGACGCCGAAGGTCGGGGTGGCCCGGTTGGCGCTGGCCCACGACATCCCGGTGATCCCGGCGGCCCGCTGGGGCACCAAGGACGTCTACGACCACTACGAGAAGCGCTTCCGCCCGTTCCCGCGCAAGACGGTGAAGTTCGTCTTCGGCGAGCCGTTGGACCTCTCGGCCTACCGCGGCATGGAGCACGACGGGCAGGCGCTGCGCGAGGTCACCCACCTGGCCATGAACCGGGTGCGGGACCTGCTCGGCGAGATCCGCGGCGAGGAACCGCCCGCCGAGTTCTACAGCTCCGCGCGCAAGAAGCGGGGTGACGATGGCGCGGCCTGAGCGGATCGCGGTGCTCGGCGCGGGTTCCTGGGGCACCACCTTCGCCAAGGTCCTCGCCGATGCGGGCAGCGACGTCGTCCTGTGGGCGCGCCGCGCGGAGGTCGCCGAGGCGATCAACGAATCCCGCTGCAACACCGGATACCTGCCCGGAGTCCGCCTGCCCGAGTCGTTGCGGGCCACCGACGACGCGGCCGCCGCGGTGCACGACGCCGACGTGGTGGTGCTGGCGGTGCCGAGCCAGACGCTGCGCGAGAACCTCGCCGGCTGGCAGCCGCTGCTGCCCGCGGACGCGACGCTGGTGAGCCTGGCCAAGGGCGTCGAGCTGAGCACCCTGAAGCGGATGAGCGAGGTCATCGGCGAGGTCGCGGACGTGCCGATGGAGCAGGTCGCGGTGGTGTCCGGGCCGAACCTGGCCAAGGAGATCGCCGCCGAGCAGCCGACCGCGACCGTGGTGGCCTGCGCCGACCACGACCGCGCGATCGCCCTGCAGCACGCCTGCTCCACGCCGTACTTCCGGCCGTACACCAACACCGATCTGATCGGCATCGAGATCGCCGGTGCGTGCAAGAACGTGATCGCGCTGGCCTGCGGGATGGCGGTCGGCCTCGGCTTCGGGCACAACACGATGTCCTCGCTGATCACCCGCGGCCTGGCCGAGACCACGCGGCTGGGCGTCGCGCTCGGCGCCGACCCGATGACCTTCGCCGGGCTGGCCGGGCTGGGCGATCTGGTGGCCACCTGCATGTCGCCGCTGTCGCGCAACCGGACCTTCGGCGAACGGCTCGGGCGCGGCGAGACCCTGGCGCAGGCCCAGGAGGCCGCGCACGGCCAGGTCTCCGAGGGCGTGAAGTCGTGCTCGTCGATCCGCCAGCTCGCGGCCCGGCACGGCGTGGAGATGCCGATCACGGACGTGGTGCACCGCGTCTGCCACGAAGGCCTCCAACCGGGCCCGGCGGCAGCGGAACTCCTCGGCCGCGAGCGCAAACCGGAGTGAACGAGAACTTCCAGGCTCGTTCTCGCCGCCGCAGGTGGCTCGCCGCGACTGCGGTCACCGGCGAAGATGAACAGGTCCGATGGCGGGCGTGGCGATGGAAAACGGCGAATCGACTAGGTGAGTGGTGAGCATGTCGGAATTCGGCGACGGCACGCGGTGCGTGCGGGGCGGGCACCCGGAACCGGTCGGCGGAACGCCGATGCTGCCGGGGCCGGTGTTCGCCGCGCCGTTCCACCTCGGCGAGGACTTCCAGGGCGGGGACTTCTACGGCCGGGCGGGCAATCCCACCTGGCGGGCGCTGGAAGCGGCGATCGGCGACCTGGACGGCGGGCACTGCCTGCTGCTGCCCTCGGGCATGGCCGCGATCAGCACCGTGCTGCGCGCGGTCCTGCGCCGCGGTGACGCGCTGGTCGTGCCCAGCGACGGCTACTACGCGACGCGGAACTTCGTGCGCGACGAGCTCACCGAGCTGGAGCTGGACGTCCGGGAGATCGGCACGCCCGGCCCGTGGACCGACGACGTCTTCGCCGGAGTCCGCCTGGTGCTGCTGGAAACCCCGTCCAACCCGGGGCTGGACGTGTGCGACATCGCCGAGCTCGCCGAGCGCGCGCACCGCGCGGGCGCGCTGCTGGCGGTGGACAACACCACGGCGACGCCGCTGGGGCAGCGCCCGCTGGAACTGGGCGCGGACATCGTCATCGCCAGCGACACCAAGGCGCTGGCCGGGCACAGCGACCTGCTGATGGGGCACGTGTCGGTGCGCGACCCGGAGCTGGCCGAGCGGCTGGTGCGCGCGCGGACGCTGTCCGGCGCCATCCCCGGACCGTTCGAGACCTGGCTGGTGCACCGCAGCATGGGCACGCTCGACCTGCGCCTGGCGCGGCAGGCCGAGAACGCCGCCGCGCTCGTCGCCGCGCTGCGGGAGCACCCCGCGATCACGGGGCTGCGCTGGCCGGGTTCGCCCGGCGACCCGTCGCACGAGCTCGCCCGGCGGCAGATGCGCCGCTGGGGCGGGGTGTTCCGGTTCGAGCTGCCCGGCGCGGCGGCGGTGGACGAGTTCGTCCGGCGCAGTCGGCTGGTGGTGGCGGCGACCAGCTTCGGCGGCCTGCACAGCACCGTCGACCGTCGCGCGCAGTGGGGCGACCCGGTGCCGGAGGGCTTCGTCCGCTTCTCCGCGGGCTGCGAGGACCCGGCGGACCTCGTCGCCGACGTCCTCCAAGCCCTCGCCTGAACCGCCTCTCCGCGATTCACAGTGGTGGTGACGTTTCGGGGTGATCTTGCGTTGTCGGGGCTTCTTGTGGCTGGGTTGCGTCACGGTCCCCTGAGGTGCGGTTGGGTGGGGCGCGGGACTGAGTTCGGCGATGTCGTCCTGGGTGGGGTTGTGCGGTGGTTCTGCCGGTAGCTGACCGGGCGTCCGCGGTGTCAGTTCTGGACAGAGCTGACACCTCACCCCTGCTGGACCTTGCCGGGCCCTGCCCGGGGGTTGGTCAATTTCTCGCGAAATTGACCGCCACCTGGGTGGCGGCGGCGGGGGTGTGGGGTGGGGCACACTCCGTGGTGTGAGATCTCGCCGGGGTGAGTTGACGTGACCTCGGCCGGACTGGTTGAGTTCTCGGCATGTTGTTGCGCGCCATGACCGGTCGGCGGGGTCACATCGACCTCCACCGCGTTGCCAGCGCGCTGTGTTCTTCGTGTTGATCGATCCCCGGTAAACACCGGGCATCCGCATGCCCGGAAAACCTCGATCCCGAAGGACTCGCACCCGTGTTCGCCGTTCCGCCGAATACCCTGGCCGTCGCTGCCGACCTGACCACCGCGCACCCGGTGCGCATCGCCCGGGAGCTCGCCGCCGACCGCGGTTCCTGGACCCACCTGCTGCGCTACGACCCCGATCAGCGCTGGTTCGGCCTGCTGGCCCGCACCGAGCACTACGAGGCGTGGCTGCTGAGCTGGCTGCCCGGCCAGCGCACCGAGCTGCACGACCACGGTGGCGCCACCGGTGCCTTCACCATCGTCGCGGGCGACCTCACCGAGCGCGTCGTGCGCGGCGGGTCCACCGAGGTGCTGCACCAGCTGACCGCCGGGCAGTCCCGCGTGTTCGGCCCCGACTACGTGCACCAGGTGACCAACGCCGGGCCGGACCCGGCGGTGAGCATCCACGTCTACCGCCCGGTCCGGTCGTCGATGACGACCTACACCCACGACCCGTTCACCGGCCTGCGCCCGGTGGGCACCCGCTCCGCCTGAGGACCGTCTACAGCGGACTCACCGGGCCTTGGTGAAGTGGAACGACGAGATGTCGAAGCCGGACGTCAGGTAGCGGCGGTGCGCCTCGTGCCGGTGCGTGCCGGAATCGAGGTGCACCTGGTCGGCACCGATCCGCCGCGCTTCCTCGTCGATCCACGCCAGCAGCGCGGCCGCGTGCCCCTGCCGCCGCGCGCTCGACGCGGTGACCAGGTCGTCGACGTAGACGTGGTGGCCCCAGGCGAAGCACAGCCCGGCACGGAATCCGGCGACCGCGGCCACCTCGTCGCCGCTGTACGCGGCGATCATCCGGTAGCCCTGCGCCTGCTGCTGCTCGGCCTGGGCCAGGAAGTCCTCCAGCGAGCCGATGTCCGGGCGAAGTTCGCGCAGGACCGGGTAGGCCGGGGTGAAGTCGTCGAGCTCGTGCACGGTCACGCCGGGTACCTCCGCTCCAGCACGTGCGCCGGGATCTCGAACGCCGGCGCCAGGTCGTCGGACGGTTCCGGCGCGCCCCACCTCGTTTCCAGCGGCAGGACTCCGGCCCACGCCTTGTCCGCCTCGACGTCCTCGGGTTCGTCGTTGGGGCCTTCGCCGCGCATCTTCACCGCGGCTTCGGTCAGGTCGAGCGCGATGACGGCGGTCGCGGCCAGCTCCCGCTTGTTCGGCTGCCGCGCGTGCTCCCAGGAGCCCGGGGCCAGGTGGTCGGTGATCACCTGCAGCGCCCGCCACTTCTCGTCGGGGTCGGTGATCTGGCGCGGGCGGCCGTGGATCACCGCGGACCGGTAGTTCACGGAGAAGTGGAACGCCGAGCGCGCGTAGACGATGCCGTCGAGGTGGGTCACCGCCACGCAGATCTCCGTCTCCTCGGCCGCCTCCCGCAGGCTCCGCGCTCCCGTGGAGCCGTGCAGGTAGAGCGTGTCGCCGCTGCGGCCGTAGCCGGTGGGCAGGACGCGGGGCGCGCCGTCGACCACCACGCCGAGGTGGCAGATCAGACCGGCGTCGAGCACCGCGTGCAGCTCGTCCCGCTCGGTGCGGGCGCGCTTGCTGCTGCGGCGGATCGTGGACCGTTCGGTGGGGGAGAGCTGTGAGGTCACGGACATCAGGGTCATCCGGCAAGTGGCATGATAGAAGTGCCAATCCGGGAGAATTTCCAAATGCCACATGCCGTGCCCGCGAGCTCGCCGCTGCTGGAGCTCGCCATCGATCTCCGCCGCGACGACCCGCGACCGCTCGCCGTCCAGCTCGCGGACGCGCTCCGGCACGCGGCGACCATCGGCCAGCTGCGCGGCGGCGACCGGCTGCCGTCGACCCGCGCGCTCGCCCGGCACCTGGTGGTCAGCCGCACCGTCACGGCCGCCGCCTACGAGCAGCTGCACGCCGAGGGGTGGATCGCGGGCAGGCGCGGCTCGGGGACCTACGTCACGACGAGCCCGCCCGGTGCGCTGGTGCCGGGGCCGGACGGCGGGGCCCGGGTCGCGGGCGAAGCTCCGGGGCCGAGCGTGGTGCTGACCGCCGGTGTGCCCTGGGCCGAGGGCATCGACCGGGCGGCGTGGCGGCGGGCGTGGCGCGCGGCGGCCGACGTGGCTCCGGACTTGAAGCGGCATCGAGCGGGCGTGCCCGCCTACCGGGAGGCCGTCGTCGAGCACCTGCTGCGGCACCGCGGGCTCGTGCTGGGCGGGCTGACCGCCGACAACGTCCTGGCCACCGGGGGCACCACCGCCGCGGTCATCGAGCTGGCGTCCGCGGTGCTGGAGCCGGGCGACGCCATCGCGGTGGAGGAACCCGGTTACCAGCGCGCGGTCGGCGCGTTGAAGTCGATCGGGGTGCGGGTCGTCCCGGCCCGGGTGGACCACGCCGGGATCGTGGTCGACGCCATCCCGGAAGGCGTGCGCGGGGTCTACTGCTCCCCGGCGCACCAGTTCCCGATCGGCGGCCGGTTGCCCGCGGAGCGCCGGATCGCGCTCGTGGAGCGTGCGCGCGCCGAGGGGTGGCTGATCGTCGAGGACGACTACGACGGGGAGCTCCGCTACGACGTCGCGCCGCTTCCGGTGCTCGCGTCGATGGCGCCGGACGTCGTGGTCCACCTGGGCACCACGAGCAAGATCATCTCGCCGACGCTGGGCGTGGGCTGGATGCTCGCCCCGGACCGGGTCGCCGCGGCGGTGGTGGAGCGCCGCGAGCTCACCGGCACGAGCCCGGCGCCCGCGGGCCAGCGCGTGCTGGCGGAGTTCGCCCGCAACGGAGACCTCGGCAGGCACCTGCGCCGTTTGCGGCGTGAGCTCTCCCAGCGCCGGGCGCTGGTGGTGGAGGGCCTGACCGCCGAGGGCGTGGAGGTGTTCGGCGACCGCGCGGGCGCGCACGTGGTGCTTCCGCTGCCGGACGCGGAGGCCGAGCAGCGGGTGGTCGCGGCGGGGGCGGAGCACGGGCTGGTCCTCGACGGCCTGCGGCGGCACCACTGCGGCCCGCAGCAGTGGTTCGGCCTCGCCCTCGGATACGCCGCGTGCTCCAGGGACGACCTGGTGAGAGCACTGCCGATCGTCGCCGCGCTCTGCCGTCCCTGAGCCCTTCGCGCGTCCTGGCGACGGGCGTGACGCGATTTCAATGGAAATCAGACGTCCGATTTCCATTGAAATCGCGGAGGTCCCCCGCGCCGACGACGGAGCCGACGACACGCCCCGGCGTGTCCGGCGTCCGACACGCCGGGGAGGAGGTGCGTGCGGAGCGCATCGGGGTGGTCGCGGAGGGTCGTTCGGGTGATCCGGGCGGGCGCAGGTTGTGAAACGACATCATGGCTGGGCAGGTAGGGTCCGGCGCATGACACAGCGCAAGACCCGGGTGGCGGTCGTCTTCGGCGGCCGCAGCACCGAACACGGCATTTCCTGCGTGTCCGCAGGCAGCGTGCTCGCGCACCTGGACCCGGACCGCTTCGAGATCGTGCCGGTCGGCATCACCCGCGAGGGCGCCTGGGTGCTGGGCACCGACGACCCGGAGCAGCTGGCGATCCGGGACCGCCAGGAGCCCGCGGTCGAGGCGGGCACCGCCATCGCGCTGCCCGGCGACCCCACCAAGCGCGACCTGGTGCTGCTGGAGCCGGAGCGGGGCGGCGAGGTGCTCGCGGCGGTCGACGTGGTGTTCCCGGTGCTGCACGGCGCGTTCGGCGAGGACGGCACCATCCAGGGCCTGCTGGAGATGGCCGACGTGCCCTACGTCGGGCCGGGTGTGCTGTCCAGCGCGGTGTCGATGGACAAGGAGTACACCAAGAAGCTGCTGGCCGCGGAGGGCCTGGCGGTCGGCCGCTACGAGGTGCTGCGCCGCGACCAGTCCACACTGGACGACGCGCGGCGGGAGCGGCTCGGGCTGCCGGTGTTCGTCAAGCCCGCGCGCGCCGGGTCGTCGCTGGGCATCAGCAAGGTCACCGACTGGGCCGATCTGGACGCCGCGATCGCCGAAGCGCGGCGCACCGACCCCAAGGTGATCATCGAGGCCGCGGTGGTCGGCCGCGAGATCGAGTGCGGCGTGCTGGAGTTCCCGGACGGCCGCATCGAGGCCTCGCAGCCCGCCGAACTGCGCGTGACCGGCGAAACCGACTGGTACGACTACGAGTCCAAGTACCTCGACGACGTCACCGAGTTCGACATCCCGGCCAAGATCGGCGACGACGCGATCGAGCAGCTGCGCTCGGACGCGGTGCGCGCCTTCCGCGCGCTGGAGTGCCAGGGCCTGGCCCGGGTCGACTTCTTCCTGTCCGAGGACGGCGAGCTGATCGTCAACGAGGTCAACACCATGCCGGGCTTCACGTCGATCTCGCTGTACCCGCGGATGTGGGCGCACAGCGGCGTGGACTACCCGACCCTGCTGACCACCCTCATCGAGACGGCGATCACCCGCGGCACCGGCCTGCGCTGAGCCCCGGACGGCCCCGGCTCTCCACCGCGGAGACCGGGGCCGTTGCGCGTCACGCGGCGTGGTGGAACGTCGTGGTGACGGCGCCGTCGTCGTCGATGCGGTGCAGGGCCATGCCGGGCGGGCTGTCGCTGGACATGAGCGGGCGGCGGTTCGGGGCGACGCCCAGTTCGGAGGCGACGCCCGGAGCTCCGAGCACCGGCACACCGGCCAGCGAGGACACCAGCGGCGTGTGCACGTGCCCGGACAGCACGGCCACCACGCGCGGGATCCGCTCGATCAGCCCGGCCAGCGCTTCGGGGTTGGTCAGCGGAATCGCGTCGACGTAGGAGTGCCCGATCAGGACCGGCGGCTGGTGCACCGCGAGCACCACCTGGTCCGCTCCCTGAGCCGCGGCTTCGGCGGTTCGCGCGGTGTCCTTGCGCAGGAAGCCGTGGTCCTCGCCGGGCACCACGACGTCCAGCCCGATCACCCGGACCTGTCCCGCTTCGACGACCGGGCAGCGGTCCTGCCGCAGCTCGGCGCGCAGCGTCGCCGGGTCGTCGTGGTTGCCCGGGATGGCGATCCACGGCGGCTGGTCGCGCATCACCTCGGCGAAGGCCCGGTACTCGGCGGGCTCGCCGTGATCGCTGATGTCGCCGGTGGCCACGACGGCGTCGGGGCGGCGCGCCGCGGACAGGTCGAGCACCCGCCGCAGCCGTTCGGCAGCGGCGGGGTCGTCGGTCAGGTGCGGATCGCTCACGTGGAGCAGGGTGACGCTCATGCGCCCCGAAGCTAGTGGATCGCCGGGCCGCTGCGTCAGGGGAAGACGGGTTGCTTCGGCAGCTTCTCGCCGAGGATCGCCGAGAGGTCCTGCAGCGGACCGGTCCCGGTGCCGCCGGGGACGCTCAGCGCGACGTAGACCGGGCGGTCGACCGCCAGGTACGAGGTGTCGCCGCCCTGGTTGATCTCCAGCCAGCTCACGCCGGAGACGTCGACCAGCTGCGCGGTGGGCGTCAGCTCGGCGGGCGCGTCGATGCCGCAGCGCACCGTGATCGGGTCGTGGTCGCCATCGCCCCACGCGATCGTCGCGGGCGGTGCGGGCTGCGCCAGCGCGCGGCGCGGGACCAGCGCGTCGCCGACCTTGAGCTCGCGCGGCAGCGCGCCGACGACCGCCGCGCACTCCGGCGACTCCGCCTCGGGCGCGGGGATGGGGGCGAGGGCCAACGGGCCCGTGCGGCGGGCCTGCTCGGCCGCTTCCGCCGCTTGCTGCTCCTGCCGAGCGCTGTACCAGCCGTACGTGCCGATGCCGGCGACCGCCAGGGCGAGGAGCGCGCCGAGCGTGATCGCCACGATCAACACCGGCCGGGGCACTCCGGTCGCTGATTGGTGAACCACGCCGTCCACTACAACACGACCGCCATCGGTGCTGGGCACCGGCCTGGCGGTCGGTCCTGCGGTGAAGAGCACCCTCGGATCCCGTTGAGCCGTTGCCCGCACGGGACCGGAGGGTGCTCGTCAGATCTACAGGTGCACCACGGGACAGGTGAGGGTCCGGGTGATGCCTTCCACGTTCTGGATCTTGGCGACGACCATCTTGCCGAGCTGGTCGACGTTGTCCGCTTCGGCGCGCACGATCACGTCATACGGACCGGTGACGTCCTCGGCGCTGAGGACTCCCTGGAAGTCCTTGATCTCGCCGGCCACCGCAGCTGCCTTGCCGACTTCGGTCTGGATGAGGATGTAAGCCTGAACCACGGCGTGCCCCTTCGTCTTGCCGATGTGCTCGGGGTAGGAAACTGGCAGAAAGCTACCCCATCGGACCGAGCGGATGCTCAAGGAAGGAAGGTCCCAGTTGGGTCCTGATTCATCACAGGACGCACAGACCGTTTCCCAGTTGGGTGAGTTCGGTCTCATCGGTCGAGTGACATCGGGCCGGGTTCAGTCACCCGGCACCGTGCTCGGTCCGGGGGACGACGCCGCGGTCCTGGCGGCGCCCGATGGGCGGGTGGTGGCCACCACCGACGTGCTGGTCGAGCAGGTTCACTTCCGTCTCGACTGGTCCACGCCGCACCAGGTCGGGCGCAAGGCCGTCGCGGTGAACCTCTCCGACATCGCCGCGATGGGCGCGGTGCCCACCGGTCTGCTGGTCGGGCTCGGCTGCGCCCCGGACCTGCCCGCCAAGGTCGCCGACGAGCTGCTGAGCGGCATGTGGGAAGAAGCACAGCAGCTCGGCATCGGCATCATCGGCGGCGACATGGTGTCGGCGACCTCACTGACGATCTCGGTCACAGCGCTCGGCGACCTGCAGGGCCGGGAGCCGGTGACCCGCGCGGGCGCGCGCCCCGGCGACGTGGTCGCGGTGGCCGGCCGGCTGGGCTGGTCGGCGGCCGGGCTGGCCGTGCTGGGGCGCGGCTTCCGCTCGCCGGTCGCGGTCGTGGGCGCGCACCGCGTCCCGGAGCCGCCGTACGCGGCGGGCCCGCAGGCGGCGCTGGCCGGGGCGACGTCGATGGTGGACACCTCCGACGGGCTGCTGGCCGACCTCGGCCACATCGCGGCGGCCTCGCAGGTCGCCATCGACGTCCGCACCGAGCAGGTGGAGGTTCCGCAGCGGCTGACCGAGGTCGCCTCCGCGCTCGGAGCCGATGCCCGGCACTGGGTGCTCACCGGCGGCGAGGACCAGGCGCTGGCCGCGACGTTCCCGGCGGGCCAGGGCCTGCCGGAGGGTTGGCGGGAGATCGGCGTGGTCGCCGAAGGCGAGGGCGTCACCGTCGACGGAGCGGAGTACGAAGGCCCCATCGGCTGGGAGCACTGGCGGTAGGAGTGCGTTCCAGGCTCGTCGTGCGTGGCGGTGCTGGTGGCGGAACCTCAGACGCCGCCTGACTGCGGGATCTCCTCCTGATGTATGCCGACGGCGTCGGAGCTGTCCTCGCCAGGCGACGTCTGAGAACCCGCGGCGGTGCGAGTTGCGGGGGTGGGCTAAGCGGCTGCGCCGCTTGCAAGCGGATTCGGAATGCGAAAGGGCCCGGTGCGCCGCAGCGCACCGGGCCCTTCTGCGATGTCGTCAGCTCGTCGCGGACTTCGCCGCGGACGGCGCTTCCTGCATCAGCGGCTGGCGTGCGGTCTCCTTCATCAGCAGGATCGGCACCAGCGCCACCAGTGCGGCCGCCATCAGGTAGTACGCCGGGAACATGGTGTTCCCGGTGCCCTTGACGACCGCGTCGTTCACCAGCGGCGCGGTGCCGCCGAAGATCGCGGTGGAGAAGTTGTAGCCGATGCAGAAGGCCGCGTAGCGGACCTTGGTCGGGAACATCGCCGGCAGCGTCGCGGCCAGCGGGCCGATCAGCTGCACGTGCCCGATCGCCAGCAGCGCCAGACCGCAGATCGTGGTGAGCACGGTGCCCTGCGCGATCAGCATGAACGCCGGGATCGGCAGGACCAGGAAGCAGATCGCCGCGGACAGGAACAGCGGTTTGCGGCCGATCCGGTCCGACAGCGCGCCGATCGGCGTGATGATCACCATCATGAACACCACGGTGAGCAGCAGCGGGACCAGCACCTGGTACTCCTGGCCATCCTCCACGTGGAGGGTGTCCTTCAGGTAGGTCTCCATGTAGGTCAGGATCGTGTAGTTCGCGATGTTGATCAGAACCACGATGCCCATCAGGATCAGCAGCTGCCGCCACCACTCCTTGACCAGGTCCTTCAGCGGCGACTTGGCGACCTGGTGGGTCTCCTCCAGCTGCTTGAACGCCGGGGTGTCCTCCAGCTTGCTCCGGAGGTAGAGCCCGACGCCGCCGAGCGGACCGGCGATCAGGAACGGAATGCGCCAGCCCCAGCTCTCCATCGAGCCGCTGTCCAGATTCAAGATCAGGATCGTCGGCACCAGGGCGCCGAGGCCGAATCCGGCCAGCGTTCCGAATTCCAGCCAGCTGCCCCAGAAACCGCGCTTGCGGTCGGGTGCGAACTCGGCGATGTAGGTGGCCGCGCCACCGTATTCACCACCGGTGGAGAAGCCCTGCAACAAGCGGCACAGCAGCAACAGCATCGGGGCGAAGATCCCGATGGCGTCGTAGGTCGGCAACAATCCGATGACGAATGTGGAGCCCGACATCAGCAAGATGGTCAGGGCGAGTACCTTCTGCCGCCCGATTCGGTCGCCCAGCGGCCCGAAGAACAGGCTGCCCAGCGGCCGGAACAGGAACGAGATGGCGAAGACGCCGAAGGCGGAGATCGTCTCCAGCGGCCCGGGAAAGAACTGGTGACCGATGTAGACCGCGACGTAGGCGTATACGCCGAAGTCGTACCACTCCGTGCAGTTTCCGATTGCGGCGGCGCCGACTGCGCGGCGCAGCAGTGACCGCTGTTCGGGCGATGTTTCGGTTTCCTGCGAAGTCATGAGTTTGCGGCCCACCTCCGGGTCATGCCGTCCACGGCCGTGGTCGATCGACAACTTCGCCAGAACCTAGCCCAGTGGCCACTTGTAGGCCACCAAATGGACGTGATCGACGCATTCCGATGGTATTTCCTTTATGTCGCCGAGCACCGTTCCGGCGGTCGGAACCATGCTCCACCGGGTCGCGGATTTGACACCCGAATTCGCCGGATGACTAGCGGAAATGACGCGTTCGTGTGACGGCCGGTCACCGGCGTGCGCAATATCGCACCAAGTGTTACTTCGATCGTGTGTGACGTGCATCACGTTGACGGGTTGGCGGGTGGATCTCGGGGGTGCCGCCGGTCGATCTCGGCGGCTCGCTAGGGTGCTCTGCATGACCGCGCGTCCACTGCACGAACTCGTCGAGGCCGGGTGGGCGGAGGCCCTCGCTCCCGTTGCCGACAAGATCAAGGAGGCGGGCGAGTTCCTGCGCGCCGAGGTCGCCGCGGGGCGTCAGTACCTGCCCGCGCCGGAGCACGTGCTGCGCGCGTTCCAGCAGCCGTTCCACGACGTTCGGGTGCTGATCGTCGGGCAGGACCCGTACCCGACGCCCGGCCACGCCGTGGGCCTGAGCTTCTCGGTCGCCCCGGGCGTCGCGCCGCCGCGCAGCCTGGTCAACATCTACCGCGAGTACACCGAGGACCTGGGGCACCCGCTGCCCACCAGCGGCGACCTCACGCCTTGGGCCGACCGCGGTGTGCTGCTGCTCAACAGGAGCCTGACCGTCGAGCCCCGCAAGCCCGGATCGCACCGCGGCAAGGGCTGGGAGCAGGTCACCGCGCAGGCCATCCGCGCGCTCGCCGCCCGCGAGACGCCGCTGGTGGCGATCCTGTGGGGCCGGGACGCCCGCGACCTCCGCCCGCTGATGCCGGGCGTGGACTGCGTCGAATCGCCGCACCCCAGCCCGATGTCGGCCGACCGCGGCTTCTTCGGGTCGCGGCCCTTCAGCCGGGTCAACGAGCTGCTGGCGGCCAAGGGCGTCGAGCCGATCGACTGGAAGCTCCCGTAACACCGTTCACGCAGGTCGCGGCGTATGGATTTCGCCGCCGCCCAGTCGTACATTGACCCTTGCCGGGGAAGTTGCGCTCGGGTGGAAGAAGGCTCGTCATGGGAGCCGACCGGAACACCAGCGGCCTGCGGTGCCTGATCCGCAGGGCGTTCCCGGGTGCCAACCCGCTGCGCCGTCGCACCGATCTCTTCGAGCCCATCGCGCTGCTGCTCGTCGTGCTGATCGCGGTGGTCACCGCGGTGCTGGCCTTCTCGGTGGCGCAGAACGAGCTGAACACCCGCCTGGCCGAGGTCGAGCGGCAGCAGGCGAGCAGGCACCAGGTGGTGGCGACGGTGGTGGCCGAGCTGCCCAGCAGCACGACGACGCACCGCCCGGTCGCGGTGCGCTGGGGCCAGCCGCCCGACGAGCGCTTCGCCGTGCTCGACCTGCCGGCCAGGGTGCCTGCCGCGGGCACGATCCCGGTGTGGCTGGACGATCGCGGTCAGCCGACCGGGCCGCCGCTCACCAGGAGCGATGCGACCGAGGCGGCGGGCCTGGCGGGAGCGGGCGTCCTGCTCGGATCGGCCCTGGTCACCACGCTCGCCGTGCTGCTCTCCCGCGCGTGGATCCAGCACCGCAGACTGCTGGCCTGGGAGGCGGAGTGGGCCGAGGTGGAGCCCCGCTGGCGGCACCGCACCTCGTGAGCGCGGGCACAGCAAAAACCCCGAGGTGCGTGTGACCTCGGGGTTCTTGAACGCTGTGCGACTTCAGCCGCGGACGACCTTGCCGGCCTTCAGGCAGGAGGTGCAAGCGTTGATGCGCTTGCGCTGCGAGAGACCGATCTTGGCGTGGACGGTCTGAATGTTCGGGTTCCACCGGCGACGAGTCTTCCGGTGGGAGTGCGAGACCGAGTTGCCGAAGCCTGGTCCCTTGCCACAGACGTCGCAGACGGCAGCCACGTCAGACACCCCTTACTTTGCTTGACGGTTACAGCGATGAGAGCCACGCAAGGACACCCACTTGCGTGAGAGCTTGCTGTCGCCGTTGGCGGCGGCCTGAGCCCGGAGAATCCGGTCGCCCTGGGTCATCGCCACCCTGGGACCGGATCAGTGTAGCCCACCCCCGACGCCCCCTCCGGCGGTGGGGGAGCATCGCCGCGGCCAGCGACTAGTCGCTGCCTGCCGACCGCAACCGCGACGGTCGACTGGTCGCGGTCCGAGAGGGGGCGCATGCGCCGCAGGCGCATAACCCACCCTCGGCGCTGGCACCGCCGCGGGTTCTCAGCGTTCGCCTGGCGAGGACAGCCCGAGCGCCGTGTGTTGGTCATACATCAGTCCGGGATCCCGGAGTCCAGGCGGGCGCTGAGGTTCCGCCACCGGCACCGCCACGCAGGGCGAGTCCGGAATCACTTCATCTAGTCTCGGACGAATCCGATCGTGCGAGGAGGTCCGGTTGTTGCGGACGCTGGATGCGGCGGCGGCCCGGCGCTGGGCGGACCTCGCCCTGGCGGCGCTCGTCGCCGAGCGCGCGGCGATCGACCGGATCAACGTCTACCCGGTCGCCGACGGGGACACCGGCACCAACCTGCTCCAGACGATGCGGGCCGCGGTGGCCGAGCTGGACGCGGCCGCTCCCGACACGCTCGGCGGTGTGCTCAGCGCTCTCGCCCGAGGCGCGCTCGGCGGTGCCTGCGGGAACTCCGGCGTGCTGTTCTCGCAGGCCGTGCGGGGTATGGCCGAGCAGCTGAAGGACGTGACGGCCGCGGACGGGTGCGATCTCCGCGCGGCGCTGACCCGGGCCGACGAGCTCGCTCGCGAAGCGCTCGCCGAGCCGGTCGAGGGCACTGCGCTGACGGTCCTGCGCGCTGCGGCGCGCGGTGCGGCCGGGTCGGACCGGCTGGACGTGGTGGTGCACAACGCGACCCGTGCGGCCATCGACGCCCTGGCCGCGACGCCCGCGCAGCTCTCCGCGCTCTCGGCCGCGGGGGTCGTCGACGCCGGCGGGCGGGGATTCGTCGTGGTGCTCGATGCGCTGCACTCGGTCGTCCGGGACGGCGAGCGGCTCGCCCCGGAGGCTCCGCTGCCCGGCGAGCCGGGTGTTCTGGAGCACGAATCGCAGTACGAGTACGAGGTCATGTACCTGCTCGGCGACACCGATCAGCAGCGGGCGACGGCGCTGCGCGAGGTGTTGTGCGGGCTCGGCGACTGCGTGTCGGTGGTCGGTGACGGGGCTGGTGCGTGGGCGGTGCACGTGCACTGCGACGACATCGGTGCGGCGATCGAATCGGGCATCGACGGCGGGCGGGTCCGCAACATCAAGGTGACCCGGTTCGCCGACCAGCGGGCGGCGTTCGCGCGCGAGGCCGCGGTGCTGGTCTGCGCGTCCGGCGAGGAGCTGGGGCGGCTGTTCGCCGCGGAGGGCGCGGACGTGCTCGTCGCGGGGCCGGAGCAGGCCGCCGCCCGGCTCGGCGCGGCCGTCGAAGCGACCGGGGCGGCGCACGTGGTGGTGCTGCCGAACGATCCGGACACCGCGGCGCTGGTGGAGCGGGCGGCCGGGGAGCTCGACGGCGGCCCGGACGTGGTGGTGGTGCCCACGGCCTCGCCGGTGCAGGGCCTCGCCGCGCTGGCCGTGCACGACCCGACGCGGCGTCGGGCCGACGACCAGGTCGCGATGGCCGAAGCCGCCGCGGCGACCAGGCGCGGGGAGCTGCGCGTCGCCGACGCCGAGGCGCTGACCTGGGTCGGCCGCTGCCTGCCGGGAGACGTGCTCGGGCTGATCGACGGCGAAGTGGTGCTGATCGGCGACGACGTGCCCGCGGCGGCCCGTGACCTGGCGGCGCGGATGCTCAGCACCGGTGGCGAGCTGGTCACCGCGCTGATCCCCACCGATGCCCCGGCCGGCCTGGCCGAGGCCCTGGCCGACCACCTCCGCCGGGCTCACCCGGAGGTCGAGCTCGCCGACTACCCGGCGGGTCACCTCGACGCCCTCCTGCTCCTCGGCGTCGAGTAACCAGAGCACCCTCTGGCCCGTTTCGGCTGGTGATCGACCGTGCGCGTTTCGGGGTGCCATAGCGCCCCAAAGCACGCACGGGGCTTGGTCGGGGTGTGGCGATTTCGCGCGAAATCGCCATCCGCCAGGCGTGGGGCTTGACGGTTTCGCGCGAAATCGCCAACGGGCCCCACCGTGTCCGGGCACGACTGCGCAGGTCAGGTGTCCTTTTTTGCGCTGTTGTGCGGAGGTGGTGGTGGGCAAGAAATGAATGGTGCTAGTGTCATTAGCATCATGTTGCTCTCGTTGGACTTGTACGACGAGCGTCCGCTGCACGAGCAGGCCGCGGACGCCATCCGGCGCGCCATCGCGGCCGGTGAGGTCGCGCCTGGGGACCGGCTGCCGCCGGCGCGGGACCTCGCGGTCGCGATGCAGATCAACGCCAACACCGTGCTCCGCGCGCTGCGCGAGCTGCGGGAAGAAGGACTGCTGGAGTTCAGGCGCGGGCGCGGTGTCACCGTGCTGCGCCGCCCGGATCCCGAGGTGGCGCTGCGGCAGAAGCTCCGGGACCTGCTGGACGAGGCCGGGCGGCACGGCTACGGGCCGGACGTCGTCGTCGAGTGGATAGCAGCCGAGAAGTAGGACCGCAGATCCGCTGCGGAAGACCTCTGGAGGCGAGATGACCTACCGCACCCGATTCCTGGCGGCCTCAGGAGCTTGGACGGTCGCCGTGGCCGCGGCGCTGCTGGCCGGGAGTTTGGCCGTGCGGGACCGCCTGCCCGATCCGATGGCCTCGCACTGGGGTTTCTCCGGTGCTCCGGACGGTTCCACGGCCTTCACCGCTCTCTTGGTGTTCGAGCTGGTCAGCTGGCTGGTCATCGCGGTGATCGGGATCGTCTTCGGGGTGCTCGGCGTGGCTCGGCGAGCGAGCCGGGCGACCGCGTCGGCGATCCTCGGGGCCGGGGCGGCGTTCGTCGTCGGCATGTCGGTGGTGACCACCTCGGTGAACCTGGACGTCGCCGACTGGCGGCAGGCGAGCCCGCTGCCGGTCTGGCTGGTGCTCCCGGTGCTCGCCGCCGCGGCGCTGGGTGGCTGGCTCGGCTGGTGGCTGGGCAACCGCGGTCCGGACGCCCGGCCCGCGGGCGACGGCGAGGTCGCCGAGCTCAAGCTGAAGCCGGGCGAGCGCGCGGTGTGGGTGTCCTCGGTGAGCAGCCCGACGATGCTGGTCATCGGCGGGATCGCGGTGCTGTTAGCGGTCGTCCCGATGATGCTGCAGGTCTGGGCGGCCACCGTGGCCTTCGTGCTGGCCGGGCTGCTCCTGTTCGCGCTCTCCTCGGCGCGGGTGCAGGTCGACGAGAACGGCGTGCACGCCTCCTTCGGCCCGCTGCGCCGGCCCGTCCGGCGGATCCGGCTGGAGCAGATCGAGGACGCGCGGGTGGAGACCCGGCGGGCGCTCGAGGTCGGCGGCTGGGGCTACCGGGTGCTGCCCACCAGCACCGCGATCATGCTCCGCGGCGGCGAATGCCTGGTCCTCCGGCTGACCTCGGGCCGGAAGTTCTACATCAGCGTCGACAACCCGGAGCGCGGTGCGGAACTGGTCAACGCGCTCATCACCGAACGATCCGCGCTCTGAGGGGGAAACCGTGAACCGTCGTGACCTGTGGGTGTTCCTGGCCGTCGCGCTGGGCGGTGCGTGGCTGATCGCCGCGCCGCTGTGGCTCGGCCTCACCAGCTCGATCGGGCTCATCGCATCCGCCATGATGCTCACGCCCGCGCTGGGCGTGCTCGCCGTGCGGCTGCTGGATCGCCGGACCCCGGCCCGCGAGTGGGCGCGGGAGACCGGCCTGACCTTCGGCCCGCGCCCGAAGCGGACCGTCGTGCTGCTGCTGGCCGCGTGGTTCGGCACCGTCCTGTTCAGCGCGGTGGCCGTCGCGGTGAGCGCGGCGCTCGGGTTGCTGGTGCTCGACCTGGAGGAGTTCAGCCTGCTCGCCGCGACGATGGGCGAGCTGGGCGCGCCCGTCGGCGTCGGGTCGGTGGTGGCGGTCCAGCTGGTGGCGATGGTCCTGATCGCCCCGCTGATCAACTCCGTGCTGGCCTTCGGCGAGGAGTGGGGCTGGCGGGGCTGGCTGCTGCCCCGGCTGGCCGAGCGCGGGGCGTGGCCCGCGCTGCTGATCTCCGGGGTGATCTGGGGCGTGTGGCACGCACCGCTGACGCTGCTCGGCTACAACTACGCGAACCTCGGCCCGTGGGCGGCGCTGGTGTTCACCGGCACCTGCGTGCTCCTCGGCGTCCTGCTGGGCTGGCTGCGGTTGCGCTCGGGCAGCGTGTGGCCCGCGGTCCTCGCGCACGGGGCGATCAACGCGTCGGCGGGGTTGCCGATGTTGCTGGGCTCGGCCGCGGCACCGCCGAACCTGGTCGTCGTCGGGATGACCGGCGCGGTCGGGTGGGTGCTGATGGCGCTGCTGGCCGCGGCGCTGCTGCGCCGGTGGCCGGTCGCGGACCGATCCGAGCCGGTCGCGGTGGCCTGACCTGGGCAGCCGGTACTGTCGACACCGGTCGTCGAGTCGCACGGGAGGCGGCGTGGGTGTCCGGAGGCGGTACCTCTGGTTCGTGGCTGGCTGGACGCTGCTCGTCGCGCTGCTGATGATCGCGATCCCGCTGGCCCTGAGCTCCCGGCTGCCCGACCCGATCGCCGTCGAGTGGACGTTCTCCGGAGAGCCGGACGACTCCAGCCCGCTCCGCGACTTCCTGTTCGGCCAGCTCGTGTGGTGGCTGGTGGTCGCCGCGGTCTGGAGCGTGTTCGGGCTCGGCGGCGTGCTGAAGCGCCGCGGCCTGGCCTGGGCCGGGGCGGCGCTGGGCGTGTTCGGTTCGACGATGCTCGGCACCGTGGTGCTGACCGCGCTGGCCAACCTGGACGCCCCGACCTACCGGGACGCCGTGGACCCGCCGGGTTCGGGCTGGCTGCTGCTGGCCGGTGCCCTCGCGGGCTGGCTCGGCTGGCGGCTGGGCAGCCGGGGCGCGGAGGCACCACCGACTGATCGCGACGTCGGTGCGGTCCGCTAACTTGCGGAGACCGGACCGGTGACGACGCGCGTGGCGGAGGACCAGCAGTGACCACATTGGACGCGAAGCTCGACCGGGTGCTCGGCGCCAAGTCCGCCAAGGCGCTCGATTCGGCGCTGGGCCTGGAGACCGTCGGCGATCTGCTGCGCCACTACCCGCGCCGCTACGCCGAGCGCGGCGAGCTCACCGCCATCGCGGGCCTGGAGATCGGCGAGCACGCCACCGTGCTGGCGAAGGTCGAGCGGGTCACCAAGCGCACCATGAAGTCCCGCCGCGGCACCATCGTCGAGGCCCGCATCACCGACGGTCACCGGTCGCTGAGCTGCACCTTCTTCAACCAGGCCTGGCGGGAGCGGGAGCTGTTGGTGGGCCGCCGCGGGATGTTCGCGGGCAAGGTCACCTCCTACCACCAGCAGTTGCAGCTCGCGCACCCCGAGTACCAGCTGTTCGACGACGCGGCGACCGATCTCGGCTCGGCGGCCGAGGAGTTCGCCTCCGCGCTGATCCCGGTCTACCCGTCGGCGCAGGGCCTGCCGTCGTGGTCGCTCGCGCAGTGCGTGTCGCAGGTGCTCGACGTCTGGGACGGCACCGACGACCCGCTGCCCGCCGAGCTGCGCGACCGGCTGGGGCTGGCCGACCTGGAGTCGGCGCTGCGCAAGATCCACCGCCCGAAGAACTTCGCCGACGTGGCCAAGGCGCAGGACCGGTTGAAGTGGGACGAGGCGCTGTCGGTGCAGCTGGTGCTGGCCCAGCTGCGCGGATCGACCAAGGCGCACCCGGCGCCGGTCTGCCCGCGCCGCGACGACGGCGTGCTGGCCGCCTTCGACCAGCGGCTGCCGTTCGAGCTGACCAAGGGGCAGCAGGAGATCGGCGAGCAGGTCGCCGCCGACCTGACCGTCGAGCACCCGATGAACCGCCTGGTGCAGGGCGAGGTCGGCAGCGGCAAGACGATCGTGGCGCTGCGCGCGATGCTGCAGGTGGTCGACGCGGGCAGGCAGGCGGCGATGCTCGCCCCGACCGAGGTGCTGGCCGCGCAGCACGCCCGATCGCTGCGCGAACTGCTCGGCGACCTGGCCATGGCGGGCGAGCTCGGCGGGGCCGAGAAGGCCACCCGCGTCACGCTGCTGACCGGTTCGCTCGGCGCCGCGCAGCGCAAGAAGGCGTTGCTGGAGGCGGCTTCCGGCGAGGCCGGGATCGTGGTCGGCACGCACGCGCTGATCCAGGACCGGGTCTCCTTCGCCGACCTGGGCCTGGTGGTGGTCGACGAGCAGCACCGGTTCGGCGTGGAGCAGCGCGACGCCCTGCGCGCCCGCGGTGGCGAGGAGGCTTCGCCGCACGTGCTGGTGATGACCGCGACGCCCATCCCGCGCACCGTGGCGATGACGGTCTACGGCGACCTGGAGACCTCGGCGCTGCGGGAACTCCCGCAGGGCCGCTCGCCGATCAGCACCAGCGTCGTGCCGGTGGCGGAGAAACCGGCCTGGCTGGACCGCGCGTGGGCGCGCATCCGCGAGGAGGTGGCGGCCGGGCACCAGGTCTACGTGGTGTGCCCGCGCATCGGCGACGACGAGGAGAGCTCGGGCAAGGGCAAGAAGAAGGCCCGCAAGACCGCGGTGGACGACAGCGACGAGGGCGGCGAGGAGCCGCCGCCGGAGGACGGCGAGGAGCGCCGTCCGCCGCTGGCCGTGCTCGACGTGGCCGAACAGCTCGCGGCCGGGCCGCTGTCGGGCCTGCGGCTGGGAATCCTGCACGGGCGGCTGCCCGCCGACGACAAGGACGCGGTGATGCGCGCCTTCGCCGCCGGCGAGGTGGACGTGCTGGTGGCGACCACCGTCGTCGAGGTCGGCGTGAACGTCCCGAACGCCACGGTGATGGTGATCATGGACGCCGACCGGTTCGGCGTCAGCCAGCTGCACCAGCTGCGCGGCCGCGTCGGCCGGGGCAGCGCGCCGGGCCTGTGCCTGCTGGTCACCGAGGCCATGGGCGGCACCACCACCCGCGAGCGGCTGGACGCGGTCGCCTCCACCACCGACGGCTTCGAACTGGCCCGCCTGGACCTGGAACTGCGCCGCGAGGGCGACGTCCTCGGCGCGGCCCAGTCCGGCCGCAAGTCGGGCCTGAAGATGCTCTCCCTCCTCCGCGACGAGGACGTGATCGCCCAGGCCCGCGAAGAAGCGGCCCAGGTCGTCGAAGCGGACCCGACCCTCGCCGCCCACCCGGGCCTGGCCCGCATGGTCGCCGAGGTGGTGGACGCCGAACGAGCGGAGTACCTGGAGAAGACGTGACGGCCCTGAACGCGGTGCGGCCGCGATCAGCGTTCACGGCCGTCCCGGCGGTGCCGGGCTTCGTCGATTTCGCTTGAAATTGGCGGCCTCGCCACCGCAGGCTCCGTCGACAACGCTGCCAATTTCAGGCGAAATCGCTACCCCCCACGAGGCGACCACCTACCGCTTTGAACCCAAACCCAAACCCAGCCCCGCACCTCACCGCACGCCTCCTCGCCGAGTCCGCCCGGTATCACCACCGATCCCGAGGTGCGGATGAGTTCGCCGAGGCGGATCGTCAGACCGTCCAGCCGCTGATCCCCGGCGGCGCCACGGCTGGGCCGGAGTATGTGATCGAAAATTGCGCGAGGTGAAAGTATCTCGGTTTTTCTTTTGGTCCAGACCTTGTGCGATCTCGGAGTTTGGGCAGGTCATGGGGCTTTCGAGGTGTCCATCACTCGAGAGGTTCTCCCGGAAGGGGGAATTTTCGCGGTACTGTGCTCGCACTGACCGACACCCGCCAACCGAGGAGCCGGTATGTTCCGCAAGGTTCTCGTAGCGAACCGCGGTGAGATTGCGATCCGCGCGTTCCGCGCCGCTTACGAGCTGGGTGCGGGCACCGTGGCGGTGTTCCCGCACGAAGACCGCAACTCGCTGCACCGCTTGAAGGCCGACGAGTCCTACGAGATCGGCGAGCCCGGGCACCCGGTCCGCGCCTACCTCTCCGTCGAGGAGATCATCAAGGCCGCGCGGCAGGCCGGCGCCGACGCCGTCTACCCCGGTTACGGGTTCCTGTCCGAGAACCCCGAGCTGGCCAGGGCCTGCCGGGAAGCCGGGATCACCTTCGTCGGTCCCAACCACGAGATCCTGCAGATGACCGGCAACAAGGCGACCGCGGTCGCCGCCGCCCGCGAGGCCGGGGTGCCGGTGCTGGACTCCTCGGCGCCCTCGCGCGACATCGACGAGCTGCTGACCGCCGCCGAGGAGATGACCTTCCCGGTGTTCGTCAAGGCCGTCGCCGGTGGCGGCGGGCGCGGCATGCGCCGCGTCGACGAGCTCGGCGGGCTGCGCGAGGCGCTGGAAGCCGCGATGCGCGAAGCGGAATCGGCCTTCGGCGACCCGACGGTGTTCCTGGAGCAGGCGGTCATCAACCCGCGCCACATCGAGGTGCAGATCCTCGCCGACGCCGCGGGCAACGTGATCCACCTCTACGAGCGGGACTGCTCGGTGCAGCGCCGCCACCAGAAGGTCATCGAGATCGCCCCGGCCCCCAACCTCGACCCGCAGCTGCGCGACCGGATCTGCGCCGACGCGGTGGCCTTCGCCCGCAAGATCGGCTACGTCAACGCGGGCACCGTGGAGTTCCTGGTCGACGAGCAGGGCCGCCACGTGTTCATCGAGATGAACCCGCGCATCCAGGTCGAGCACACGGTCACCGAGGAGGTCACCGACGCCGACCTGGTGCAGTCGCAGCTGCGCATCGCCGCCGGCGAGACGCTGGAAGACCTCGGCATGACCCAGGACGCGATCCGGCTGCGCGGCGCCGCCCTGCAGTGCCGCATCACCACCGAGGACCCGGCCAACGGATTCCGCCCGGACACCGGCATGATCAGCGCCTACCGCTCGCCGGGCGGCGCGGGCATCCGGCTGGACGGCGGCACCGCCTTCGCGGGCACCAGCGTCAGCGCGCACTTCGACTCGATGCTGGTCAAGCTCTCCTGCCGCGGTCGCGACTTCGCCACCGCGGTCGCGCGGGCGCGGCGCGCCGTCGCCGAGTTCCGCATCCGCGGCGTCTCCACGAACATCCCGTTCCTGCAGGCCGTGCTGGACGACCCGGACTTCGCCGCTGGCAAGGTCACCACCTCGTTCATCGGCGAGCGCCCGCACCTGCTGACCGCCCGGCACTCCGCCGACCGCGGCACCAGGCTGCTCAACTACCTCGCCGACGTCACCGTCAACCACCCCAACGGATCGCGCCCGACCACCCCGGACCCGGTGTTCAAGCTCCCGGTCACCGACCTGTCGGTGCCGCCGCCCGCCGGTTCCAAGCAGAAGCTGGTCGAGCTCGGGCCGGAGGGCTTCGCGAGCTGGCTGCGCGAGTCCAAGGCCCTCGGCGTGACCGACACGACCTTCCGCGACGCCCACCAGTCGCTGCTGGCCACCCGGGTGCGCAGCAAGGACCTGCTCGCCGTCGCGCCGCACGTGGCGCGGATGACGCCGGAGCTGCTGTCCCTGGAGTGCTGGGGCGGCGCGACCTACGACGTGGCGCTGCGGTTCCTCGCCGAGGACCCGTGGGAGCGGCTGGCCAAGCTGCGCGAGGCGGTGCCCAACATCTGCCTGCAGATGCTGCTGCGCGGCCGCAACACCGTCGGCTACACGCCCTACCCGACCGAGGTGACCGAGCACTTCGTGCAGGAGGCCACCGACACCGGCATCGACATCTTCCGCATCTTCGACGCGCTCAACGACGTCGAGCAGATGCGCCCGGCGATCGAGGCGGTGCGGGCCACCGGGAAGTCGGTCGCCGAGGTGGCGCTGTGCTACACCGCCGATCTGTCCAACCCGGACGAGAAGCTCTACACGCTGGACTACTACCTGCGGCTCGCGGAGCAGATCGTCGACGCCGGTGCGCACGTGCTGGCCATCAAGGACATGGCCGGTCTGCTGCGCCCGCCGGCCGCGGCGAAGCTGGTGACCGCGCTGCGCCGGGAGTTCGACCTGCCGGTGCACCTGCACACCCACGACACCCCGGGCGGCCAGCTGGCCACCTACCTGGCGGCCGTGCAGGCCGGCGCGGACGCGGTGGACGCCGCGACCGCGTCGATGTCGGGCACCACCTCGCAGCCCGCGCTGTCCTCGGTGGTCGCGGCCACCGACTACACCGAGCAGGCCACCGGGCTGGACCTGCAGGCGGTGTGCGACATGGAGCCGTACTGGGAGTCGGTGCGCAAGATCTACCAGCCGTTCGAGGCGGGGCTGGCCTCGCCCACCGGCCGGGTGTACAAGCACGAGATCCCCGGCGGTCAGCTGTCCAACCTGCGCACCCAGGCGGTGGCGCTCGGTCTCGGCGACAAGTTCGAGGAGATCGAGGCGATGTACGCCGCCGCCGACCGGATCCTGGGCAGGCTGGTCAAGGTCACGCCGTCGTCGAAGGTGGTGGGCGACCTGGCGCTGCACCTGGTCGGCGCGGGCGTGGACCCGGCGGACTTCGAGAGCGACCCGCGCAAGTTCGACATCCCGGACTCGGTGATCGGCTTCCTGCAGGGCGAGCTCGGCGAACCGCCCGCGGGCTGGCCGGAGCCGTTCCGCACCCGCGCGCTGGAGGGCCGCACCGCGGTCCGCCGCGTCGCGGAACTGTCCGAAGAGGACCGCGCCGGGCTGGAATCGGACCGCCGCGGCACGCTGAACCGGCTGCTGTTCGCCAAGCCCACCAAGGAGTTCACCGAGCACCGCGAGGCCTACGGCGACACCTCCCTGCTGCGCAGCAAGGACTTCTTCTACGGCCTGCGGCCGGGCGAGGAGTTCCCGGTCGACCTGGAGCCGGGCGTGCGGCTGCTGATCGGCCTGGAAGCGATCAGCGAGCCCGACGAGCGCGGCCTGCGCACGGTGATGGCGACGCTGAACGGCCAGCTGCGGCCGATCCAGGTCCGCGACCGCTCGGTGGCCACCGACCTGCCGGTCGCGGAGAAGGCCGACCGGGGCAACCCGGGCCACGTGCCCGCGCCGTTCGCCGGCGTGGTGACGCTGTCGGTCGGCGAGGGCGACGCGGTGGAGGCGGGCCAGACCATCGCCACCATCGAAGCGATGAAGATGGAAGCGGCGATCACCGCCCCGTCCGCCGGGCAGGTCAAGCGCCTGGCCATCGGCAAGGTCCAGCAGGTGGAAGGCGGAGACCTGATCATCGAACTGGGCTGATCATTCGCACGAGCGGGCCGTCCCACCAGAGGGGCGGTCCGCTCTTTGCGTTTCAGGCGCCGCGGTCTTCCGCCTGGTGCACGGCCTCCGGCGCCGCGCGCTCGTCGCGCAGCCTTCCCGCAGGGTGTGCCTCCATTTCGGCGAGTTTCGTGACCTCCCGGGCCAGGAGTTCTTCCACTGACATGCCGCTTTCCGCCGCGAGGCCCTCGGCCAGCTGAAAGTCGGCTTCATACAGGGTGATCGTCAATGTTGACAGGGGCATAGCAGCACGATGGCAGGCGCGCCGGACCTGATTTCTGCGTGGACGCGATGGATTGCACCTTCGGGTGAACTGGGCAACCGAGGTGGGTGGTCCGGACGTCTTCATGGCGTTGGCAGGTGAATGCGATGGGCTGGGGGTTCGTGATGTGGAAGTTGCCGATGGGGTGGGCGGTCGTGGTCGCGGCCGGGCTGGTGCTGGCCGGGGGTTCGGCGACCGCGGATCCCGCTTCGGACGTGCGGGAAGTGGACTGGCCGAACGCCGAGTTCGTCGTTCCTGCGGTCGGGCCGTGCCCGCAGCAGGTGGTGGACTTCACCGGTGGGGCGGCTGAAGCGGGCGGCTGGGTCTACCGGCTCACGCCGGAGCGGCAGGTCGAGTTCGCCGACGTCACCGGGGAAGGCGTGGTGGACGCGCTGATCCTGGTGGAGTGCGGACCGCCGAACTCGGAGTACTCGCGGGCGCTCGTCGCGATGACCGAGGGGCCGCAGCCGCTGGGCACCGTGGTCAGCCCGTCGGTGTGGACCCAGGTTCCGGACGGGTTCACCGTGCACGACGGCGAGATCTCGGTGCGGATCGAGGACTTCGACACCGGCGGAAGCTGGACGGAGCGCTACCGCTGGGCGCAGTCGGCGAGGGCTTTCGTGCGCGTCGACGGGTCGTGAGCGGCGATGGTTGTCCACCGCCGCTCACGAGCGGTCATGCGGGCTTGAGCACCGTGAGGAGCTGGGTGGCGCGGCTGAGGGCGACGTAGAGGGCTCGGCGGCCGGTGCTGGACTCCGCGGCCAGGCCGTCCGGGTCGATCACCACCACCGCGTCGTACTCCATGCCCTTGGCCTCCAGGCTGCCCACCACCCGGACCCGCTCCGCGTCGAAGTCCGAAGTGGACAGCCACTCGCGGACCTCGTCGCGGCGGGCCATCGTGGTGATCAGCCCGATGGTGCCCTCCGCGGCCGCCACCAGCTCCGCCGCGGCCGTGCGCACCGCCGCGGGCAGCTGCTCGGCGGGCATCTCGCGCACCGCGGGCTCGACGCCGGTGGTGCGCACCGCCACCGGCAGGTCGTCGGCGGGCACCAGGTCCCGGACCGCGTCCGCGGCCAGCGCGAAGATCTCCGCCGAGTTGCGGTAGTTGGTGCGCAGCGTGAAGCGGCGGTGCGTGCGCTGCGCGCTGAGCGCTTCCCGCCGCGCGGCCGCCGCCTCCTCGGCGTCCGGCCAGGACGACTGCACCGGGTCGCCCACGATCGTCCAGCTCGCGTGGCGGCCGCGGCGGCCCACCATCCGCCACTGCATCGGCGAGAGGTCCTGCGACTCGTCGATGACCACGTGCGCGTACTCGTCGTAGTTGACCGCGCGCTTCGACTGCTCCTGCTCGCCCTCGGCGCGGCGGCGCTTGGGCGGCGCCCCGGCCAGCACCCGCAGCTCGTCGATCAGGGCGATGTCGGCGACCGTCCACTCGGTCACCTCGCTCCAGGACTTCGCCAGCAGGTCGACCTCCTCTGCCGACAGCAGCCTGCGCGCCGCCTGCGACAACCGCGCCGGATCCGACAGCCAGCGCAGGACCTGCATCGGGTACACCGCGGGCCACCAGGCGACCAGGAAGCGGTGGAACTCGATGCGGTCGCCGATCTCGGCGATCAACCGGTCCCGGTCGGGCTGGAACTCCTCGTCGGCGGCCTGCTTCGCCTTCTGCCACAGGGCTTCCAGCAGCGCGTCGGCCGCCCGCATCCGGTTCCGGTTGGGCTGCCCGCCCTTGTTGTGCAGCGTGCGGCGGATCCGCTTCAGGTCGTCGGCCTGCAGCTTGAGCACCGTGCCCCGGTAGAACATCTGCAGCAGCTCGGGCGCCTCCGGCGGCGGCAGCCGCAGCGCGCGGCGCAGCACCTTCACCATCCGCGAGGAGCCCTTGATCTCCGCGGTGCGCGGATCGTCGATCTTGGCCGTGCCGATGCCGTCCAGCACCTCGCCGAGCGCGCGCAGCTCGACGTTGTGCTCGCCCATCGACGGCAGCACCCGCGAGATGTAGGACATGAACACCGGCGACGGGCCGACCACCAGCACGCCCGGCCCGCCGAGCCGCCGCTGGTCCCGGTAGAGCAGGTACGCGGCGCGGTGCAGGGCGACCGCGGTCTTGCCGGTGCCAGGACCGCCGGTGATCTCGGTGACGCCGCCCTCGGGAGCGCGGATCGCGTCGTCCTGCTCCTTCTGGATGGTCGCGACGATGTTGCGCATCGAGTCGCCGCGCGAGCGGGTCAGCGCCGCCATGAGCGCGCCATCGCCGATCACCCGCATGTCGCTGGGCGCGCGCTCCGGGTCCAGCAGGTCGTCGGAGACGTCCACGACCTGCTCGCGCGAGGAGCGGATCACCCGGCGGCGGATGACGTCCAGCGGCTGCTCCGGGGTCGCCTGGTAGAAGGCCGCGGCCAGCGGGGCGCGCCAGTCCACCAGCAGGTTCTCGAACTGCGGGTCCCGGATGCCCAGCCGGCCGATGTGCACCGCGTCGCCGCCCGCGAAGTCCAGCCGGCCGAACACCAGCCCCTCGGACTCGGCGTTGAGCGCCTGCAACGTCCGGTTGGCGTGGTGGAGCATCACGTCGCGCTCGTTGAGCGCTTCGGGCGTCGCTTCCCGGCCGTACTCGTAGCTCTTGTCGCGCATCGCCTCGGCTTCGGTGCGCAGCTCGTCGAGACGGGTGTAGACCCGGTCGACGTGCTGCTGCTCGACCGCGATCTCGGCCTGCTTGATGGACGCTTCGGACACCTGTGTCTTTCTCCCCGTCTGGCGCAGTGGGCAGACCAATCAGCCTACGCCCGTGGCGCCACCGGGCTAGCCGCTCCCGGGAGCGTGGAAGCTGCGGGCACCGGCGTAAAATCACCGCGAACGAGCCCCGCCGGGCGGTGCCCCGCCTGCCGTGCGCCACGATGGACGGGTGACGCGGATCGTGGCCGGAAGCGTGGGCGGGCGGCGCATCGAGGTGCCCCCGAAAGGCACCAGACCCACCTCGGAGCGGGTGCGGGAAGCCCTGTTCAGCGCGCTGGAATCGGCGATCGACCTCCCCGGCGCGCGAGTGCTCGACCTCTACGGCGGCTCCGGTGCGCTGGGCCTGGAGGCGCTGTCGCGCGGCGCTGAGCACGCGACCTTCGTCGAGCACGACCGCCGCGCCGCGGGAATGCTGCGCCGCAACGCCGCCGCACTCGGCTTCAGCGACGTCCACGTGGCCCAGGCGAAGGCCGAAACGCTGCTGAGCACGCCGACCGACCGGCCCTTCGACGTGGTCTTCGCCGACCCGCCCTACGACCTGCCCCAGGACAAGCTGCACCAGGTCCTGACCGCGCTGGCCGGCAACGGCTGGACGGCACCGGGCAGCCTGGTGGTCGTGGAGCGGGCGGTCCGCAGCGGCGAACCGGACTGGCCCGCGCAGCTGCGGCCGCTGCGCACCAAGCGCTACGGCGACACCGCCGTCCACTGGGCCGAGCACGAGTAGGTCGGCCGCGCCGGTGAGGCGCACCACGTCGCCGTGGGGATCGCGCTGGTGGCTGCTACCGTCCGATTCCATGAGGCGTGCCGTGTGTCCAGGCTCCTACGACCCAGTCACCAACGGTCATCTGGACATCATCGAGCGCTCGTCGAAGCTGTTCGACGAGGTCGTCGTCGCCGTGCTCATCAACAAGAGCAAGAAGAGCCTGTTCTCCGTCGAGGAGCGGCTGGACATGCTGCGCGAGGTCACCGAGCCGTGGCCGAACGTGCGCATCGACGCCTGGCACGGCCTGCTGGTCGACTACTGCAAGACCAACGGCATCGGCGCGATCGTCAAGGGCCTGCGCGCGGTCAGCGACTTCGACTACGAGCTGCAGATGGCGCAGATGAACCAGCAGCTGTCCGGGGTGGAGACGATGTTCATGTCCACCAACCCGCAGTACAGCTTCCTGGCCAGCTCGCTGGTCAAGGAGGTCGCCACCTACGGCGGCGACGTCTCCAACCTCGTCCCGCCGAAGATCGAGCAGCGCCTCCGCGAACGCCTGGCCGAACGCGCCTGAATGCCTGTTCGTGGTTGTTTTGCGCGGCGGTGCGGGTGGCGGAACCTGAGTGCTTCCCTGGACTGCGGGTGCCCCTCCTGATGTATGAACGAATACACGGCGGAGGGGCCGTCCTCGCCAGGAAACCACTCAGAACCCGCGGCGGTGCGAGCTGCGTGCGCACTCAAAGCGGCTGACGCCGCTTGTACAAGCGCGGACGGCTACGCCGACAGCGTCCTCGGAGCCGGTTGGGCCATTCGCATTAACCCAGGTCGCACGATGGTGGCGGGGACACTTCGGGTTCACGTCAGTTTCAGCAGGTGATCACGGTCGGCGTCTAGCGTGCGGCCCATGATGCGGATCACGTCGAAGACAGTGCAGCTGCTGCTGGTCGGGCTGCTCGCCGTAGCGGGCCTGGTCGGCTTCCAGACGAGTGCCGTCTCCGCGCCGGTGGCCGTGCAGGCCCCGTGCGGCGACACGTCCGAGTTCCAGAAGGTCAACCTCTCCGAACTGCCGCCCGAGGCCACCGACACGGTGAACCTGATCAAGAAGGGCGGCCCGTACCCGTACCCGCAGGACGGCACGGTGTTCCAGAACCGCGAGGGCATCCTCCCGGACTGCGAGACCGGCTACTACCGCGAGTACACGGTGGAGACCCCGGGCAGCGACGACCGCGGTGCCCGCCGCTTCGTGGTCGGCGAAGCCGGCGAGTACTTCTACACCGAAGACCACTACGAGAGCTTCAAACTCACCAACGTCGACGCCTGATCCACGTTGCGGAACGCCTCCCCGGGAACCGCCGGGGAGGCGTTCCTCGTTTTCACCGGTAGGGGTGGGCTTGACACGCGGGTGCCGGAATTCCCCCGTCCCGGTGCCCGGCGCGGGCAGACTGGGGGAGCGGAGCGGCCCGTGATCACCGGTCCCGGGGAGTTCTGAGATGCTTGCCGCTGCGGCGGCTACGACGGCAGGGAGATCAAGGTGTACCGGGTGTTCGAGGCCCTCGACGAGCTGGTCACGATCGTGGAAGAGGCGCGCGGCGTTCCCATGACCTCGGGGTGCGTGGTGCCCCGCGGCGACGTGCTGGAGCTGCTCGACGACGTCCGGGACGCGATCCCGCAGGAACTGGACGACGCCCAGGACGTGCTCGACCACCGGGACGACGTCGTCTCCACCGCCGAGGCCAAGGCGGACAAGTCCGTCACCGACGCCCGCAACGAGGCCGAGCGCACCCTCGCCGCCGCCCGCGCGGAGGCCGAGCAGCTGCTCGCCGACGCGCGCGAGCAGGCCGACGAGCTGATGGCCGACGCGCGCGGCCAGGCCGAGCAGGCGGTGAACGCGGGCCGCCGCGAGTACGAGGACTACGTCGGCCGCGCCCAGTCGGAGGCCGACCGGATGGTGCAGGCCGGGCGGGCCGCCTACGAGCAGTCGGTGCACGAGGGCAAGTCGGAGCAGGCCAGGCTGGTCGCCGACACCGAGGTGGTGCAGGCCGCCAACGCCGAGGCCAAGCGCATCGTCGACGAGGCCAACGAGGACGCCGAGCGCCTGCGCACCGAGTGCGACGCCTACGTGGACTCCCGCCTCGCCGACTTCGAGGACCTCCTCGGCCGGACCCTGCGCACCGTCGGCAAGGGCCGCCAGCAGCTGCGCAGCCCGGTCGGCGCCCCGTTCGACTACGAGGAGTGGGGCTCGGGCAGCGGCGCCGCGGCGAACTGATCCGGGCCTGCTGTCGTTGCCGGTAGCGGGTCGCGTACCCTGGAAAAGCTGGCTTAGGACGGCGTGCCGGTCGCCTCGTGGCACCGGCGCTCGCGTCGTCCGCCGATGCCGCGAAACTGCCCGCTTGAATTAACCACCGAAACTTTGTGATGTCTCAGAACCATGATGCGCGCGCCGCGCAGCAGGTCGGCCCCTGGGTGATCGACACCAGGGAGATCGGCCACCGCGCTGGTAGCAGCCATGCCTACAGGCGCAGTGCCCCGGCACCGGCCGGGTTCGGGCTGGACATGATCAAGGTGCCCGAGGGCGAGCCCGTCGAGCTCGATCTGCTGGCCGAGTCGGTGGTCGAGGGCGTGCTGGTGTCGGGTACCGCCGTGGCCCACCTGGCCGGTGAGTGCGTCCGGTGCCTGGACCCGATCTCCGAGGAGCTCGAGGTCGAGGTGCGGGAGCTGTTCGCCTACCCGGACAGCGCCACGGACGTCACCAGCGACGACGACGAGGTGGAGCGGGTCGTCGACGACCTGGTCGACCTCGAACCGGTGGTGCGGGACGCGATGCTGCTGTCGCTGCCCTCGGCTCCGTTGTGCTCGCCGGACTGCCAGGGGCTGTGCTCCGAGTGCGGCGTGAAGTGGGCCGAACTCGCCCCCGATCACACGCATGAGACCATTGACCCTCGCTGGGCCGCGCTGCAAGAGCGGTTCGGCGGGACCGAGGAGGAGAACTAGTCGTGGCCGTCCCGAAGCGCAAGATGTCCCGGGCCAACACCCGTCACCGCCGGTCGCAGTGGAAGACCTCGGCGCCGACGCTGGTGCAGTGCTCCAACCGCGCCTGCCGCGAGCAGAAGCTGCCGCACGTGGTCTGCCCGGCCTGCGGTCAGTACGACGGCCGCCAGGTCGTCCAGCCCGCCTGATCGGCGGCAGCGCAGTGGGGGGAAAGCAGCCTCGGGTCCGGAAGATCGACCGGGCTCCGCTGTTGGCAGCGCTCGGCGTCGAGCTCGACGCCGAGCTGCTCACCCTTGCTCTGACCCACCGCTCGTACGCCTACGAGAACGGCGGCCTGCCGCCGAACGAGCGGTTGGAGTTCCTGGGTGATGCGGTGCTCGGACTGGTGATCACCGATCGCCTGTACAACGACCACCCGGAACTCGCGGAGGGGCAGCTCGCGAAGCTGCGCGCCAGCGTGGTCAACATGCACGCGCTGGCCGGCGTCGCGCGCGGCCTCGGTGAGGGCGGCCTCGGCGAGTACCTGCTGCTGGGCAGGGGCGAGGAGCTCACCGGCGGCCGGGACAAGGCGAGCATCCTCGCGGACGGCCTGGAAGCCGTGCTCGGCGCGGTCTACTTGGCCGAGGGCATCGACGTCGCGCGCGACGTGGTGCACCGGCTGTTCGAGCCGCTGCTGGTGGAAGCGCCGCAGCGCGGTGCGGGCCTGGACTGGAAGACCAGCCTGCAGGAGCTGACGGCCTCGGCCAGCCTGGGCGTCCCGGAGTACCGCGTCGAGGAGCAGGGGCCGGACCACCGCAAGGAGTTCAGCGCCTACGTGGCCGTCGGCGGGCAGACCTACGGCCGCGGTGATGGCCGCACCAAGAAGGAAGCCGAGCAGAAGGCCGCCGAGGCGGCCTGGCGCCAGCTCTCCCAGCAGAACGGCGAAGGCACCGAGTCCTCCGCCTGATCTTCTCCTGCCTCGCGGCGCGGATTCTCAGCGCCCGCCTGGCCGTGACATCTCCGGGACCCGGGGCTGTCCTCGCCAGGCGAACGCTGAGACCGCGCCGTCGGCATTTCCAGGGCCGCCTGTCGCGTTCGCGCGGGCGTGGTCGAAGATGTTTTCGTGCCCGAGTTGCCTGAAGTCGAGGTCGTCCGGCGCGGTGTCGCCGAACATGCGATCGGCCGGACGGTGTCCAGCGTCGAGGTCCTGCACCCGCGCGCGGTGCGCCGCCACGTGCCCGGCCCGGAGGATCTCGCCGGACGCCTGGCCGGCCGGGTCCTGAGCGCGGCGCGGCGCCGCGGCAAGTACCTGTGGCTGGAGCTCGGTGACGGCGAGCCCCGCACCTCCGGCGGCGAGGCGCTGGTGGTGCACCTGGGGATGAGCGGTCAGCTGCTCGTGCAGCCCGCCGAGGTGCCGGACGAGAAGCACCTGCGCGTCCGCTTCCGGTTCGCCGACGGCGGGCCGGAGCTGCGGTTCGTCGACCAGCGCACCTTCGGCGGCCTGCACCTGGCCGATCTGGTCGAGGTCGACGGGCTGGCGCTGCCCGAACCGATCGAGCACATCGCGCCCGATCCGCTGGAGGAGTCCTTCGACCTGGACCGGCTGGCGGAGCGGTTGCGGGCGCGGCGCACCGGGATCAAGCGCGCGCTGCTGGACCAGAGCCTGGTGTCCGGCATCGGCAACATCTACGCGGACGAGGCGCTGTGGCGCGCGAAGCTGCACTGGGCGCGGCCCACGGCGACGCTGACCCGGCCCAAGATCCGGGAGCTCTTCGACGGCGTCACCGAGGTCATGCAGGACGCGCTGCGCGCGGGCGGCACCTCGTTCGACGCCCTGTACGTCAACGTCAACGGCGAGTCCGGCTACTTCGACCGGTCGTTGGCGGTGTACGGGCAGCTCGACCGGCCGTGCCCGCGCTGCGGTGCGCCGATCCGCCGCGACGCCTTCATGAACCGCTCCTCCTACACCTGCCCGGTCTGCCAGCCGAAACCCCGCAACGCCCACCTCTGATCGCTCAGCCCCGTCGCCAGGTGGGCCGCGATTTCAATGGAAATCAGACGTCTGATCTCCATTGAAATCGCGGAAGTTCTCCGTGCCGGGGCGCTCCTCGGGGCCTGGCTCCCAGGCAGTTCCCAGGTTCTGTCGACGGTGCTCGCACCTCCTTCCGGCTTCATGGTTCGCGAAGCCGGAAGGAGAGGTGGTGGAGATGAGCGCCGTGCCGCAGCTCGACGTCGGACGTCGGGTGCCGCACCGGACCGCGACGGTCGACGTCGTCATCCCGGTGCACAACGAGGAACGCTCGCTGCCCGGGTGCCTGCAGGTGCTCGGCGAGCACCTGGCCGGGGGTTTCCCGTTCGCCTGGACCATCACGGTCGTCGACAACGCCAGCAGCGACGGCACGTTGCGCGTCGCGCAGGAGCTGGCCGCGTCGATGGACCGGGTACGGGTGCTGCACCTGGACCACAAGGGCCGCGGGCTGGCGTTGCGCACCGCGTGGGGCTGCAGCGACGCCGATGTCGTGGTGTACATGGACGTCGACCTGTCCACCGGGCTGGACGCGCTGCTGCCGCTGGTCGCGCCGCTGGTCAACGAGCATTCCGACCTGGCCGTCGGGTCGCGGCTGGCGAGCGGCTCGCGGACCGTGCGCGGTGGCAAGCGGGAGCTGATCTCGCGGTGCTACAACGCGATGGTGCGCTGGACGCACGGTGCGCGGTTCACCGATGCGCAATGCGGTTTCAAGGCGGCGCGCACCGATGTGGTCAAGCCGCTGCTGCCCGCGATCCGGGACGATTCCTGGTTCTTCGACACCGAGCTCCTGCTGCTGGCCGAGCACAACGGCCTGCGGGTGCACGAGGTGCCGGTGGACTGGGTCGAGGACGTCGACACCCGGGTGAACGTGCCGCGGACCGCGGCCGACGACATCGCGGGCCTGGTGCGGGTCGCGCGGGCGAAGGTCACCGGCGCGGCGAAGGTGCCCGGCCTGCCGCGGCGGCCGGAGCCGAGGGCGGCGCACCCGCAGGCCGTGCTGGCGAAGCGGGAGAACGGACTGCTGTGGCAGCTGGTTTCGTTCGGCGCCATCGGATTGGTGTCCACTGTGCTCACCTCGGTGCTCTACGCGCTCCTGCGCACCTGGTGGCCGCCGCTGCTGGCGAACCTCGTGGCGCTGATCGCCACGACCTTGTGGAACACCGAGGCCAACCGCAGGTTCACCTTCCTGCGGCAGTCGAGTTCGTCCGGGCGCGTGCACCTGCAGGGGCTGGTCGTGTTCGCGCTGTACTACCTCGTGACCTCCGGTGCGCTGCTCGGTCTGCACGCCTGGCAGGCAGATCCGTCGCGGTGGCTTGAAGTACTAGTGCTGGCGGGATCTTCGGTGCTGGGTACGGCGTTGCGGTTCGTGCTGCTGCGCTCCTGGGTGTTCCGGTCCGGGGAGGCGTCATGACCGCCGTCCCGGTCGGGGCGCGGGCGCGCCGCTGGGAACCGTGGGCGCTGGGCGCGATCTGCGGTGTCGCCGCGCTGCTGTACCTGTGGGGGATCGGGAGTTCGTGGGGGAACTCGTACTACTCGGCCGCCGTGAAGTCGATGTCGCAGAGCTTCGAGGCGTTCTTCTTCGGCTCCTTCGACCCGGTCGGCGTCGTCACCGTGGACAAACCGCCGATGGCCCTGTGGTTGCAGGTGCTGTCGGTGCAGGTGTTCGGGTTCAGCCGGTTCGCGCTGCTGTTCCCGCAGGCCGTGGCGGGCGTCGCGGCGGTCTTCCTGCTGCACCGGGCGGTTCGGCGCTGGGCGGGTGAGCACGCCGCGCTGCTGGCCGCGCTGGTGCTGGCGCTGACCCCGATCACCGTGGTGATCAACCGCGACAACAACCCGGACACCCTGCTGGTGCTTCTCGTGGTCGCGGCGGCTTACGCCATGACGCGGGCTTTCGACGCTCGGCGGGCCACCGGCTGGGTCGCGCTCGCCGCTTTCCTGGTGGGCTGCGGCTTCCTGACGAAGATGTTGCAGGCGTGGATGGTGCTGCCCGCGTTCATCGTCGCCTACCTGCTGGGCAACCGGGCCGGGTGGGCGCGTCGGCTGCTGGATCTCGGGGTGGCCGCGGTCGTGCTGCTGGTGAGCTCGTTCTGGTGGGTGGCGGTGACCGCGCTGTGGCCGTCGCCGAAGCCGTTCATCGGCGGCAGCGAGGACGGTTCGGCGTGGGACCTGATCTTCGGCTACAACGGGTTCGGCCGGATCCTGGGGGAGGGCGGCGGTCCCGGCGGTGGCGGTGGTTTCTCCGGTTCGGCGGGATTGCTGCGGATGGCCAACGAGCAGCTCGCCGGGCAGATCAGCTGGTTGCTGCCGCTGTGCGCGCTGGTGCTGATCTCGGTGCTGGTGACCGGGATCCGGCACCGCCCGGTGGATCGCGCGCAGCTCGCGGGCTGGGTGCTGTGGGGCGGCTGGCTGGTGGTCATCGGCCTGATGTTCAGCTTCGCCCAGGGCATCATGCACCCCTACTACACGACGATGCTGGCACCCGCGGTCGGCGCGGTGACCGGCGCCGGGCTCGTCCGGTTCTGGCGCTGGTACCGCGCACCCGGCCTCCGGGGATGGCTGCTGCCGATCGGTGTCGCCATCACCGCGGCGTGGGCGATGGCCGTGGTCGCGCGCGACCTGAGCTGGCACGCGTGGGCGGGATATTGCGCTGTTGGCACGGGAATCGTCGCACTGGTCGTGCTGCTGCTCGGGCGGCGAGGACGGGAGCGGCTGGCGAAGTCCGGCCTGGCGCTGGGTTCGGCCGCGATCCTGCTGGTGCCCACGGCGTGGTCGGCGATCGCCGCGGTGTCCGGCGAGACCGGCATGGGCGGCACGAACCCGATGGCCGGGCCCGAGACCGGCATGGGCGGCCCCGGCGGCCGGATGCGCGCCGACGGCATGCCACCGCACGACGGCACGCTGCCGCCCGGGACGGGCGACGGCCGCAGGCCGCAGCGCATCCAGATCGGTCCCGGCGGCGCGACGTCGCTCAGCGCTGAGCAGCGAAAACTGGTCGACTACGTCCAAGCGCAGGCCGGTGATCTGACGGTGCCGCTGGCGATCGAGGGCGGCTCGATGACGGCGTCGTCCTACCTCATCAACTCGGATCTGACGGTGATCGGCATGGGCGGCTTCAGCGGCGGCGACAACGCGCCATCGGTGGCCCAGCTGACCGAGTGGAAGCGATCCGGCGAACTCGGCTACGTCCTCCTCGGCGGCGGCCCCGGAGGCGCACCCGGCCCGAACGGCACCCCGGACGACCGCCAGCCCCCGGACGGCGCGCAACCGCCAGGAGGCCCCGGCGGCCAAGCGCGCACCGACCGCCAGGAGTGGGTCGAGCAGAACTGCACCCCGGTCGACCCGGCGGCGTGGGGCGGCGCGGCGGACGGCCTGGAGCTGTACTCCTGCGGCTCGGCAGGAGATCGCTGAGTTAGAGCCCGTGAGTACTTTGTGGTGCTATAGCGCCACAAAGTACTCACGGGTCCCCACCTGCGGAGCGGGCACCGGCGCGCGGCGGGTGAGACCGGAATCGCGCTGCGCGCGCAGCGGTGGTTGGGTTCCCAGGGTTCGTCCAGGTTTTTCCCAGGTTGGGCGGGGAGGCTGGTTGGCGTGGCTGATTCCGGTGGAGCTCGGGTGCTGGTCGTCGACGACGAGCCGAACATCCTGGAACTGCTCACCGCCGCGTTGCGGCTGAGCGGGTTCGAGGTGCGCGGCGCGGCGACCGGTGCTGATGCCTTGCGCGCGGCGGCGGAGTTCCGGCCGGACATCGTCGTGCTCGACGTGATGCTGCCGGACCGGGACGGGTTCTCGGTCGCCACCGAGCTGCGCGCGGGCGGCGACACCGTCCCGGTGCTGTTCCTGACCGCGCGGGACGCCGTCGAGGACCGGATCGCGGGGCTCACCGCGGGCGGCGACGACTACGTCACCAAGCCGTTCAGCCTGGACGAGGTGGTGCTGCGGCTGCGCGCCATCCTGCGCCGGGTGTGGCCCGCGCAGGCCGCCGACGCGAAGCTGCGCTACCACGACCTGGAGCTGGACGAGGACAGCTACGAGGTCCGCCGCGCCGGGCGGCTGGTCACCCTGTCGCCGACCGAGTTCAAACTCCTGCGCTACCTGCTGATCAACGCCGAGAAGGTGGTCAGCAAGGTGCAGATCCTGGACCGGGTGTGGGACTACGAGTTCGGCGGGGACAGCCGGATCGTGGAGTCCTACATCAGCTACCTGCGGCGCAAGATCGATTCGTCCGCGCCGCCGCTGATCCACACCATCCGCGGCGTGGGCTACGTGCTGCGGTTGCCGCCGGAGCACCGATGAGCATCTTCCGCACGTTGCGCGGGCGGCTGGTGCTCGTGCTGCTGAGCGCGCTGGTGCTCGGCCTGCTGGCGATGGGGCTGACCAGCACCGCCCTGCTGAGCCGGTCGCTGATCGCCCGCACCGACGACCGGCTGGCCGAGCTGTCCGGGCCGTGGGAGCGCGGCGCGCCACCGCCGGACCCGACGCGCGCCCCGCCGGAGCACGGCCCGGGGCGCGGGGAGCTGCCCACCGACTTCCGGGTGCTGGTGTTCGATCCCGGGCACGGGCAGCTCGGCGGGGTGATCGGGAGCCCGGAGGGCGATGTCGGCGGGCCGCTGCTGGTGGATCCGGCGCGCGGGCCCGAGATCGGGACGGTGCCGGACCGGGCGGGCGGTGCGGACTGGCGGGTGCGGACCGTCGCGCTGCCCAGCGGTCGCGTCGCCGTGCTGGCGCTGTCGCTGGCCGGGGTGGACGCCACGGTGCGGCAGCTGGTCGTCATCGAGCTGGTGGTGGGCGGCGTAGTGCTGGTCGTGCTGGCGGCGGCGGCCGCGGTGACGGTGCGGCTGAGCCTGCGGCCGCTGGACCGGATCGAGCGCACCGCCGACGCCATCGCGGCCGGGCAGCTGGACCGGCGCGTTCCGGACCGGGATCCGCGGACCGAGACCGGGCGGCTCGGCTCGGCGCTGAACGCGATGCTCGGCAGGCTGGTGGACGCCCTGCAGCAGCGGGAGCACTCCGAGCAGCGGCTGCGGCGGTTCGTCGCGGACGCCTCGCACGAGCTGCGCACGCCGCTGACCTCGATCCGCGGGTTCGCCGAGCTGTACCGCCGCAGCGACCAGCACCCGCCGGAGGACGTGCGGACGATGATGCGCCGCATCGAGTCCGAGGCGGTGCGCATGGGCGGCCTGGTCGAGGACATGCTGCTGCTGGCGCGGCTGGACCGGGAGCGCACCGTGGACCTGGTCGAGCTCGACCTGGTGCCGCTGGTGCAGGACGTCGTCGATGACGCGCGAGCGCGCGATCCCGACCGGGAGATCACCTCGCGCGGCCCGGAGCGGCTGCGCGTGCTCGGCGACGGCCCGCGGCTGCGGCAGGTGCTGACGAACCTGGTGAGCAACGCGCTGTTGCACAGCACGCCCGGCTCACCGATCACCGTCGAGTTGGCGCCCGGTTCGGCAGGCGGGGGAGCGCTCGCATCAGCGGGAGCGGAGCTGGCGCCGGACGCTCCGGTCGCGGTGGTGTCGATCGCCGACAGCGGCCCGGGCATCGCTGCCGAGCACGCGGGCCGGATCTTCGACCGCTTCTACCGGGTGGACGACGGCCGCACCCGCGAGTCGGGCGGTGCGGGGCTCGGCCTGGCGATAGCGGCGGCCCTGGCCGGAGCGCACAACGGCTGCGTGGACCTCCGCGCGAACCCGGCCGGAGGCTGCACCTTCCGCCTCCTGCTGCCCCTGGCGTGACGGGAAGTGTTTCCGCAGGTGGTGGGCCCGTGAGTGCTTTGTGGGGTTATAGCACCACAAAGCACTCACGGGCCCATCTCGTCAGAGCTTGATGGTCGGCCGATGGATATCCACCCAGGCCGCCATGTCGAGGGCCCGCTCGAAGGTGAAGCGGGTCGGCGTGTCGATGTGCTCCGGGTCCAGCGCCAGCGCGTCGCGCAGCCACTGGCCGTCGAGCAGGGACAGCGCCTCGTCGTCCGCTGCCACCAGGTCCGCCACCTGTCGCTGCAGGGCCGCCGCGTACTTCGGGTCCTGCGTGGACGGGTACGGGCTCTTCACCCGCTCCACCACCGACTTCGGCAGCGCGTCCGCGGTGGCGTGGCGCAGCAGGCTCTTCTCCCTGCCGTCGAAGGTCTTCAGCGACCACGGCGCGTTGTAGACGTACTCGACCAGCCGGTGGTCGCAGAACGGCACCCGGACCTCCAGGCCGACCGCCATCGACATCCGGTCCTTGCGGTCCAGCAGGATCCGGACGAACCGCGTCAGGTGCAGGTGGCTGATCTCCCGCATCCGCCGCTCGGCGGCGCTCTCCCCGTCGAGCACCGGCACCGCCGCGATCGCCTCGCGGTACCGGTCGGCCACGTAGGAGTCCAGGTCCAGCACGTCGCGCACGTGCGGGGCCAGCACGTGGTCGTGCGAACCGCGCACCGAGGCCATCCACGGGAAGGTGTCGGCCGCGCGGGCCTCCGGGTCGTGGAACCAGCGGTAGCCGCCGAACACCTCGTCCGCGGATTCGCCGGACAGCGCCACCGTGGAGTGCTGCCGGATCGCCTTGAACAGCAGGTACAGCGACTGGTCGATGTCGCCGAGCCCCATCGGCAGGTCGCGGGCCCGCACGGTGGCCCGCCGCGCCTCCGGGTCGGCCAGCGCGTCGGGGTCGAGCACGATGTCCTGGTGCGCGGAGCCGACGTGCTCGGCCACGTCGTGCACGTAGGGCGTGTCGGGCGTGGCGCGCAGCTCGTCGGGCACGAAGTTCTCCGCCTGGCCGGCGAAGTCCACCGCGAAGCTGCGCACCTGCTCGCCGCTGCGGCCCAGCTCGATGCCCGCCAGCGCGGTGATGGCGCTGGAGTCCAGGCCACCGGAGAGCAGCACGCAGCGCGGCACGTCGGCGATCAGCTGCCGCGCGACGATGTCGTCCAGCAGCTCCCGCACGCGGCGCACCGTGCCCTGCTGGTCGTCGGTGTGCTCGGCGGCGCGCAGCCGCCAGTAGGTGCGCTCGCGCAGGCCGGTGCGGTCGGCGGTGACGACGGTGCCGGGCTCGACCTCGCGCATGCCCGCCCACACCGCCTGCCGCGGCGTCTTGACCGGCGTGAACAGCTCGCGCAGCCCGTCGGCGTCGACGACCTTCTCGGCCAGCGGGTTGGCCAGGATCGCCTTGGGCTCGGAGCCGAACAGCACGCCTTGCCCGGTCGGGTAGTAGTACAGCGGTTTGATGCCCATCCGGTCGCGGATCAGCAGCAGCTGCTCGGTGCGGGCGTCCCAGACGGCGAAGGCGAACATGCCGTTGAGCCGCTCGGCGACCTGCGGGCCCCACTCCAGGTAGCCGTGCAGGACGACCTCGGTGTCGCTGTCGGTGGTGAAGCGGTGGCCGCGGCGGCGCAGTTCGTCGCGCAGCTCGGTGAAGTTGTAGGTCTCGCCGCTGTAGACGATCACCACGTCGCCGTCGGGTGAGGTCATCGGCTGGGTGCCGCCGGGCAGGTCGATGATGGCCAGCCTGCGGTGGCCGAGCGCGGCGTGCGGTGCCACCCAGGTGCCGCGGGCGTCGGGGCCGCGGCAGGACATGGTGTCGCACATCGCGTCGATCGCGCGTCGTTCGCGGGTGAGGTCGCGCTGGAAGTCGATCCAGCCGGAGATTCCGCACATGGTCCGGACTCCTTCGCCGTCGGGATTGGTGGCCCACGGGTTCCCGGTGGAACCGTTATCCATGCTAAGTAGATCGTTGTATCAGTGAAACCAGATGACCGGGTGAAGTCGGCCACGCACAATCCGTGCACAGCGGTCGAAACCGTGCATCAAGAACGCGTCAACGCGCTGGTGAGCGGCATCAAGGTGCCGTCATGGGTCTCGACCGGGGGCGGGGCCGGGGACTTCGCTGAACGCGGGTGGTCGCCGGACCCGGCGACCCGGATTCGAGTGAGGAGTGCGCAGCGGTGGCTGATCTGGCCTACGCCGTGTTGTTGATCGGCGGGTTCCTCGTGCTGGCCCTGACTTTGCGCGGTTTGGAGCGGTTGTGAGCGCATTGCTGGCCAACGTCGCCGGAGGCGTGTTGGCCCTGCTGTTGATCGGTTACCTGTTCGTCGCTCTCGTCCGGCCGGAGAAGTTCTGATGAGTTCGTTAATGGTCGGCCTGGTCCAGGTCGGCCTCCTGATCCTGGCCATCGCAGCGGTCTACCGGCCGCTCGGTGACTACCTGGCCCACGTCTACACCAGCGAGAAGCACTGGCGCGTGGAGAAGGTGATCTACCGCCTGGTGCGCGTCGACGGCGACGCCCAGCAGCGCTGGACCACCTACGCCGCGGGCGTCCTCGGCTTCTCCGCCATGTCCATCGCGCTGCTCTACCTGTTGCAGCGCCTGCAGCCGCTGCTGCCGCTGAGCTTCGGCCGCGGCGCGGTGGAGCCCGCGGTGGCCTTCAACACCGCGATCAGCTTCGTCACCAACACCAACTGGCAGTCCTACGTGCCGGAGCAGGTCCTCGGGCACGCGGTGCAGATGACCGGGCTGACCGTGCAGAACTTCGTGTCGGCCGCGGTCGGCATGGCGGTCGCGATCGCGCTGGTGCGCGGCTTCACCGCGGCGGGCACCGGGCGCATCGGCAACATCTGGGTGGACATCACCCGCGGCTGCACCCGCGTGCTGCTGCCGATCGCGGCGGTCGGCGCGGTGCTGCTGGTCGCGCTCGGCGGGGCGATGAGCCTCGCCTCGGGCATCGACGTCATCGGGCTGGACGGGCAGGCGCACACCATCGCCACCGCGCCGATCGCCAGCCAGGAGGCCATCAAGGAGCTCGGCACCAACGGCGGCGGCGTGCTCAACGCCAACTCGGCGCACCCGTTCTCCAACCCCGGTGGCATCAGCAACCTGCTGGAGATCTTCCTGATCCTGGTGATCCCGCTGGCCCTGACCCGCACCTTCGGCACCATCGTCGGCGACCGCCGCCAGGGCCGGGTGCTGCTGGCGGTGATGGTGTCGATCATGGCGGTGATGACCGCCGTCGTCTGGTGGGCCGAGAGCCACCCGAACGGTCCCGCCTCGCTGGCCGCCGGTGGTGCGCTGGAGGGCAAGGAAGCGCGGTTCGGGCTGTTCCTGTCCGGGCTGTTCGCCGTCGCCACCACCGGCACCTCCACCGGCGCGGTCAACTCGATGCACGACAGCTACACCGGGCTCGGTGGTCTGGTGCCGCTGCTGAACATGCTGCTCGGCGAGGTCGCGCCGGGCGGTGTCGGCGCCGGGCTGTACGGCATCCTGGTGCTGGCCGTGATCGCGGTCTTCCTGGCCGGGCTGATGGTCGGCCGCACCCCGGAGTACCTGGGCAAGAAGCTCGGGCGGCGGGAGGTCACCGCGGCGGCCGTCTCGATCCTGGCCATGCCGACGGTGGTGCTGCTCGGCGCGGGCACCGCGCTGGCGCTGCCGTCCACATCGGACGCCATGACCAACAGCGGGGCGCACGGGCTCTCCGAGGTCCTCTACGCCTTCGCCTCGGCGGGCAACAACAACGGCAGCGCCTTCGCCGGACTGACCGTCACCAGCGACTTCTTCCAGATCGCGCTGGGGCTGGCGATGCTGTTCGGCCGGTTCGTGCCGATCCTGGCGGTGCTGATGCTGGCCGGTTCGGTCGCCGCGCAGCAGCGCACGCCCGCCACCGCGGGCACCCTGCCCACCACCGGTCCGCTGTTCGCCGGACTGCTCGGTGGCACCGTCGTCCTCGTCGCGGCGCTGACCTTCCTGCCCGCGCTCGCCCTCGGCCCGATCGCGGAGGCCCTCGCATGACCACGACACTGGAGAAAACCCAGAGCTCGCCGCAGGAAACCGGCCCGCGCAAGCTCGCCGCCGGTGCGTTCAGCCCGCGCCAGCTGTGGAGCTCGCTGCCGGAAGCGCTGCGCAAGCTGAACCCGAAGCACCAGCTGGCCAACCCGGTCATGCTCGTGGTGTGGGTCGGTTCGGCGCTGACCACGGTGCTCGCCGTGTTCGACCCGAACGTGTTCAGCATCGCGGTGGCCGCGTGGCTGTGGTTCACCGTGCTGTTCGCCAACCTCGCCGAAGCCGTCGCCGAAGGTCGTGGCCGGGCGCAGGCGGAATCGTTGCGGCGCACCAAGACCGAGGCCGTCGCGCGGCGGCTGGTCGACGGCGTCGAGGAGCAGGTGCCCGGCACGGCGCTGCGCGTCGGCGACCGGGTGGTCGTCGAGGCGGGCGAGGTGATCCCCGGCGACGGTGACGTCGTGGAGGGCATCGCGACCGTCGACGAGTCGGCGATCACCGGCGAATCCGCCCCGGTGATCCGGGAATCCGGCGGCGACCGCTCGGCGGTCACGGCGGGCACCACGGTGCTGTCGGACCGGATCGTCGTGCAGGTCACCGCCAAGCCCGGCGAGACCTTCGTGGACCGGATGATCGCGCTGGTCGAAGGCGCGCAGCGGCAGAAGACGCCGAACGAGATCGCGCTGACGATCCTGCTGTCCACGCTGACCATCATCTTCCTGCTCGCGGTCGTCGCGCTGCAGCCGATGGCCGGCTACTCCGGTTCGCTGCTGTCGGTGATCACGCTGACGGCGCTGCTGGTGTGCTTGATCCCGACCACCATCGGCGCGCTGCTCTCGGCGATCGGCATCGCGGGCATGGACCGGCTGGTGCAGCGCAACGTGCTCGCCAAATCCGGGCGCGCGGTGGAAGCGGCGGGCGACGTGGACACCTTGCTGCTGGACAAGACCGGGACGATCACCTTCGGCAACCGGCGCTGCACGGAACTGCTGCCGGTCGACGGGGTGACGCCGCGCGAGCTGGCAGAGGTGGCGCGGCTGTCCAGCCTCGCCGACCCGACGCCCGAAGGCACCAGCATCGTGGCGTTCTGCGCCGAGCAGTTCGGGCTGCCCGCGCAGGCGCAGGGCGCGGAACTGCGCGCCGAGGAGGTTCCCTTCACCGCGCAGACGCGGATGAGCGGCATCGACATCGACGGCCGCGAGATCCGCAAGGGCGCCACCAGCGCGGTCCGCGCCTGGGCGGGCGGGGTTCCCGGCGAAGTGGTGGAGCTGACCGACGGGATCGCCGCGCAGGGCGGCACACCGCTGGTGGTGGCCGAGCGCAGCGGCGGAACCACCCGGGTGGTCGGGGTGATCCGACTGTCCGATGTGGTCAAACCAGGGATGGCCGAGCGGTTCGCCGAGCTGCGCGCGATGGGCATCCGCACCGTGATGGTGACCGGTGACAACGAGCTCACCGCCAAGGCCATCGCCGCCGAGGCCGGCGTCGACGACTACCTCGCCGAGGCCAAGCCCGAGGACAAGATGGCGCTGATCAAGGCCGAGCAGGAGGGCGGGCGGCTGGTCGCGATGACCGGCGACGGCACCAACGACGCGCCCGCGCTGGCCCAAGCCGACGTCGGGGTGGCGATGAACACCGGCACGGCGGCGGCCAAGGAAGCCGGGAACATGGTCGACCTGGACTCCGACCCGACCAAGCTGATCGAGATCGTCGAGATCGGCAAGCAGCTGCTGATCACCCGCGGCGCGCTGACCACCTTCAGCATCGCCAACGACCTGGCCAAGTACTTCGCGATCCTGCCGGCGATGTTCGTGGCGATCTACCCGCAGCTGGACGCGCTGAACGTCATGCGGCTGGCCACGCCGACCTCGGCGATCCTGTCCGCGGTGATCTTCAACGCGCTGGTCATCGTCGCCCTGATCCCGCTGGCGCTGCGCGGGGTCCGCTACCGGCCGACCACCGCCAGCGCCCTGCTGCGGCGGAACCTGCTGGTCTACGGCTTGGGCGGCATCGTCACGCCGTTCCTGGGCATCTGGCTGATCGACCTGCTGATCCGCTTCATCCCCGGCATCGGCTGAGCGGTCCTCGCGACCGCACCGGAACATCTTGAGAGGCACCGATGAAGAGCACGTTGTTGCGGCAGACCCTGGCGGGCCTGCGGCTGCTGCTGGTGGCCACGGTCGTGCTGGGCGTGGCGTACCCGCTGGCGATCTGGGGGATCAGCCGGATCCCCGGCCTGCAGGCCAACGCCGAGGGTTCGCAGATCGTGGTGGACGGGCGGGTGGTCGGCTCCTCGCGGATCGGCGTCGACCCGGTCCCCGCCGACCCGGCGAACGACCCGTACTTCCACACCCGCCCGTCGGCATCGGCCGAAGGACCGCTGGGGCCGGGCGACCCGTCGACCACCGGCGGCACCAACCACGGCGGAGCCAGCGAGGACCTGCTGTCCGCGGTGCAGGAGCGCCGCACGGCGATCGCCGCCCGCGAGGACGTGGCGCCGGAGCTGGTTCCCGCTGACGCCGTGACGGCATCGGCCAGCGGCGTGGACCCGGACATCAGCCCGGCGTACGCGCAGCTGCAGGCCCAGCGCGTGGCCCGCGTCACCGGGCTGCCGCTGGAGGAGGTCCGGCGCCTGATCGCGGAGAACACCACAGGTGGGGTGATCGCCGAGCGGGTGGTCAACGTGACGACCCTCAACGTCGCCGTCCACCAAGCCCGCTGACCAGGTCCTGGTCAATTTCGTACGAAATTGACCGTCACCCGGGTGAACGTCAATTTCGCGAGAAATTGACCGGAGCCCGGGTGACGGGGCGGCGGTCCGGTGGGACCGTCCGCTATTAACAGCAGGTCGTAGGAGACTGGGGAGCGTGGCGGAGAACGGACGACGGCGCGGCGAGCTGCGGATCTACCTCGGAGCGGCTCCGGGCGTCGGGAAGACCTACGCGATGCTCAACGAGGCGCACCGCAGAGCCGGGCGCGGGACCGATGTGGTGGTCGGCTTCGTGGAGGACCACGGCCGGGCCAAGACCGCCGCGCTGCTCGACGGCCTGGAGGTCGTGCCGCGGGCCGCGATCGAGCACCGCGGCGTCGCGCTCACCGAGATGGACCTCGCCGCGGTGCTGGCCCGCAAGCCGGAGGTGGCCGTCGTCGACGAGCTCGCGCACACCAACGTGCCCGGTTCCCGCCACGAGAAGCGCTGGCAGGACATCGAGGAGCTGCTCGACGCCGGGATCACCGTGCTGTCCACGGTGAACGTGCAGCACCTGGAGAGCCTCAACGACGTGGTGGAGGCGATCACCGGCATCCGCCAGCAGGAGACGGTGCCGGACGAGGTGGTGCGCCGCGCCGAGCAGATCGAACTCGCCGACATCACCCCGCAAGCGCTCCGCCGCCGCATGGCGCACGGCAACGTCTACGCCGCCGACCGGGTGGATGCCGCGCTGGGCAACTACTTCCGCACCGGCAACCTCACCGCGCTGCGCGAACTGGCGCTGCTGTGGCTGGCCGACCAGGTCGACGTGGCGCTTCGCCGATACCGCGCGGAGCAGAAGATCACCGACACCTGGGAGACCCGCGAGCGCGTCGTCGTCGCCGTCACCGGCGGCCCGGAGAGCGAGACGCTGATCCGCAGAGCGCGCCGCATCGCCGCTCGCGCGGGCGCGGAGCTCCAGGTGGTGCACGTGCTGCGCAGCGACGGCCTCGCGGGCTCTTCGCCCAGCGGTGTCGCCCGCGCCCGCAAGCTCGCCGACGCGGTCGGCGCCAGCTTCCACACCGTCGTCGGCGACGACGTCCCGGAGGCGCTGCTGGAGTTCGCCCGCGCCGCCGACGCCACGCAGCTGGTCGTCGGCACCTCCCGCCGCTCCCGCTGGGCGCGCGTGTTCGACGAGGGCATCGGCGCGGTCACGGTGCAGAAGTCGGGCGCCATCGACGTGCACATGGTCACCCACGCCGAAGCCGGTGGGCGGCAGCTGCTGAAGAAGTTCGCCCGCAACCCGCTGTCCACGGCGCGGCAGTTCTGGGGCTGGGCGCTCTCGGTGCTGCTGCCCGGCGCGGTCACGGCGGTGGCCTACACCGCCGGTTTCGACGCGCTGTCCACGGACGTCGTCGGCTACTTCCTGGCCACCGTCATCGTCGCGCTGGTCGGCGGGATGGCGCCGGCGATCGTCGCCGCACTGCTCTCCGGCGGCCTGCTGAACTTCTTCCTGACACCGCCGCTGTACACGCTGACCGTCGCCGAACCGCAGAACCTGGTGACGGTGATCGCGATGATGATCGTCGGCATGGTGGTCGCGTTCACCGTCGACCGCGCGGCGCGGCTCGCCGAGAAGGCCAGCGGCGCGCGCACCGAGGCGGCGCTGCTGACCTCCTACGCCCGGACCGTGCTCACCCACCCGGATCCGCTGGCGCGGCTGCTGGAGAAGGTGGTGGAGAACTTCGGCCTGACCTCGGCGGCGCTGCTGGAGCGCACCGACGACGGCTGGCACGTCGCCGCCGCCACCGGTGCCGAGCGGTGCACCCGGCCGGAGGAGTCCGATGTGGACATCGAGGTCAACCAGGACGTGCACCTGGTGCTCCGGCGCCCGGGCCGCCGCCCGCTCCCGGCGGCCGACCGCACCGTCCTGGAAGGCGCGGCGGGCCAGGCGCTGATGGCGTTGCGCCAGCAGCGGATGGCCGCCGAAGCGCAGGAGGCCCAGCGGCGCGCCGACGCCACCCAGCTGCGCACCGCGCTGCTGTCCGCGGTCGGGCACGACCTGCGCACCCCGCTGGCCTCGATCAAGGCCTCGGTGAGCAGCCTGCGCGCGCCCGACCTCCAGCTCTCCGCGGCCGACACCGCCGAGCTGCTGGCGGGCGTGGAGGAATCCGCGGACCGGCTGACCGACCTGGTGGGGAACCTGCTCGACTCGTCCCGGCTGGCCACCGGCGCGATCGCACCCCGGCTGCGCCCGGTCGGCTACTACGAGGTCGCGGCCAGAGCGCTGGCCGGCCTGGACGGGCAGCAGCACGTCGACGTGGAGATCGACGAATCGCTGCCCCCGGTGCTGGCCGACGTCGGACTGCTGGAGAGGGTGGTGGCCAACGTGGTGCAGAACGCGCTGAAGTACGGCCGCCCGCACGGCGGCCGGATCGGCGTCCGCGCCAGCGAGCACGCCGCCCGCGTGGAGCTGCGGGTGGTCGACCACGGGCCGGGCCTGCCCGAAGGCGCGGCGGAGACGGTGTTCGCGCCCTTCGAGCGGCTCGGCGATCTCGGTGACACGGGCCCGGCAGGGGTCGGGCTGGGGCTGAGCGTGGCGCAGGGGTTCATGACGGCCATGGAAGGCACGATCCGCGCCGAGGACACCCCCGGCGGCGGCCTGACGATCGTGCTGTCGCTGCCTGCGGCGGACGGACAGGGGAGACGATGACGAAAGTCCTGGTGATCGACGACGAACCGCAGCTGCTGCGCGCGCTGCGGATCAACCTGAGCGCCCGCGGCTACGAGGTGCTCACCGCGGTGGACGGCGCGGCGGCGCTGCGGGCCGCGGGCGAGGGCAAGCCCGACGTGGTGGTGCTCGACCTCGGCCTGCCGGACATGGACGGCAGCGAGGTCATCGCGGGCCTGCGCGGCTGGACGACGGTGCCGATCATCGTGCTCTCCGCCCGCACCGACTCCACCGACAAGGTGCTGGCGCTGGACGCCGGAGCCGACGACTACGTCACCAAGCCCTTCGGCATGGACGAGCTGCTGGCCCGCCTGCGCGCGGCGGTGCGCCGCGCCAGCACCAGCGGCGCGGTCGACCAGCCGGTGGTGGAGACCGCGACCTTCACCGTCGACCTCTCGGCGAAGAAGGTCCTGCGCGACGGCGCGGAGATCCACCTGACGCCGACCGAGTGGGGCATGCTCGAAGTCCTGACCCGCAACCAGGGCCGCCTGGTGGGCCAGAAGCAGCTCCTCAAAGAGGTCTGGGGCCCCCAGTACGCGAACGAGACCCACTACCTCCGCGTCTACCTGGCCCAACTCCGCCGCAAGCTCGAACTGGACCCCAGCCACCCCAAGCACCTCATCACCGAACCCGGAATGGGCTACCGCTTCGAGCTCTGACCGCCAGGTGAAGGGCACCTTTTAGCAAGTAACTTGCCTAAAGGTGCCCTTCACCTACCACCGGATCGGGTGCTCAGCGGGTCGCGGCGTCGGCTTCGATCTGGGGCACCGCCTCGTCGAACGCGCGGCGGAACGATGCGATCTCCCCTGGTTGCCCGGCACTGCGTTCACCGGGCGTGGCTGGTCCCGAAGGCGGTGGTCCACGCATGGCTGTGCGGGTTCTGCCATTCCTGGTGCCAGAGGAACTGTTCCTCCCACGAAGTGGCAAGCGACCAGATGTCGCGTTCGTGGTTCAGGACGTGGGCTTCGCCAGCGGGTGCTGCCCCGAAGGTCGGGTAGCTCCGCAGGTGATCCGGGCTGCACGGATGCTCCGGAGTGCCGTGCCAGGCGTCGCGGCGTGCTCCCGCGACGAGCAGCATCCACCGGTGCCCGAACAGCTGTCGCCGCACGCCCATCAGGCCGCGGAACAGGTCAGGGCCAGCGGCGCCGACCTCGGGGCAGGACGACCCCTCGGAGCTGATCCAGACGTGGACTTCCTGGCCGACGCGGCCCCACTCGACCACGCATGACTGAGCTTGCCGCTCCGGGCCGAACCCCAAGACGGTGCGCGTGTTCTCCACTGCTGATCAACCCCTGCCTTTCAGCTGGTCCAGGTAACGAGCTGTGTTGAGCCACTCGTTCTCCAGTTGTTGCCTTCTGCCGGGGCTCAAGTCCGGGTCCTTCAGCAACCGGTCGTAGTTCGCCAGTTCCTGGTTCGCCCGGCTGATCTCCTCCAGCCGGGCTGCGTGGTCTTCGAGGTTCACCGGCGGGCTGTCCGGAACCGGGTCCGGCGGCAATTGTGGTGGGCCGTTGCCGTCGTCGAGCCAGCCTTCCGGGATGTCTTCGTCGGCCCAGTCCGGCAGCTTCTCGCCGCGGGGTTCCGGGGCCGGGGCCGGTGGGGGTTCCGGGTCGGGCAGCGGGTCGGAGCCCTTGGGGCCGAATTCGTGGCCGTCCCACGGGTTCGGGGCCGGTGGTTCCGGGCTGCGCGGTGGGGGCGCGGAGTCGAGGTCGGCCCAGGGCGGCGTGTTGTCCGGGGCGTGGCGGCCCACGTCGCCGACCCGGTCGGCCGTGCGGGCTGCGTCGGTCACGCCGGAGAGCGCGTCGGCGCCCTTGGCGACCTTGGTCGCGATTCCGGTGCCGCCGACGATGCTGGCCACCGCGTCCGGGGCCATCGAACCGAGGGCCTTGGCCGGGTTCTGCTTCCAGCCGTCCACGTCCACCACGGTTTTCACGGCCTGGTAGGGATTCTCGACGACCGATTGGAGAGTGGTGGTCGCGGCTTCGTTGAACTTCGCGTAGCCCTCCGGGTCGACGAGTTCCATGCCGGGCGTGGAGTAGTAGTACGCCTTGCCCAGGCCGACGCCGAGTCCGGCGACGCCGGTCACCATGCCGACGGCGCCCTCGACCACACCCGAACCGAAGTCGTAGAGGGTGTCGCCGACGGCCTGGATGCCGTCGACGAGATCCGCCAGCAGACCGGGCTTCTCCGGTGCTCCGGCGCAGGCCTTGAAGATGATGTCCGCCGCGCGGTCCCCGGCTGCCTGCACCGCGGCTTTGGCCGCCTCGATCTCCTGCTGCGCACGGGCGCGGGCTTGCGCACCCGGATCCACGAAAGCGCCGGGCTGCGCACCGGAACCACCCGCGTTGTAGGCCTCGATGGCCGCGTTGTGCTTGCGGGCGGCCGCTTGCGACACCTCGATGGATCGGTCGAGCTCTTCCTTCGCCCGTTCCGCGCGCGGTTTCTCGGTCGCCAGCACCTGCTGGTAGTCCACGACCGCCTGGCCCGCGTCGGTGAACGAATCGGCCGCTTTGAGCCAATCGCCGGGGGCCTTCTCCAGGTAGTTGGCCCGGAACGCGTCACCGGCCTGCCCGGTCCAGCCGTCGGAGTCGATGGATTTGATGCCCTGGCCAGCGCGCTCCAGCGCCGAACCGAGCTTGGACAGGTGCTCGCCGATCTCGGCGGTCGTGGCGGGATCACCGGGGATGACGTCCTGCGGGCCGATCCCGGCCAGCTGACCGAGCTTGTGCAGCTCGTTGCCCGCCGAGTTCAGGTCTTCGGAGAAGGTGCTCTGATTGCTCACCATCAGCGGCCACCGAACTTCTGCAGCTCCGCGGCTGCCTGAGCGTCCATCTGGTGGTAGGCGGCGCGCGCTTCGCCGAGCGCGCCCACCGCGGCCTGGCCGTCCTCGACCAGGTAGCGCATGCCCGGGTCCCAGACCTGGCCGAAGGCCATGATCGCGGCGCCCAGCTTCTGGTGACCGACGTGTGCCGCCGAGTCCCAGACGTACTCCGCGAGCCCCATGCCCTGCGCGGCGGCCGCGGACATGCCCCAGCGGGCCATCTCGCCGAGCTCGGCGATCGCCTGCTGGACACCTTCCTCCGCGCCCTGCAGCGCGGTCATGTCGACGCGAAAACCGTCGTGTGCCATCACTTCCCGCTTTCGGTGAGTGCGATCTCGTCCGGTACGAGGCCGGCGACCGGACCCAGCGCGGTGCTGTGCCCGGTGCCCGCGTCGATGACCAGGCCGGTACCCCTGGGCAGGGCGGGCAGGACCTGGTCGAGCAGTTCTGCCCCGGTCAGCTCCGCGTAGCGCACCGCATCCGGGCCGCGGCCGGATTCCCGGTAGAACCCGGCCAGCCGGGCCTCGGTGGTGAACGCGCCGAGCCAGGACAGCTCGCCGTCGCGTGCCGCGAGCACCGCCACGCCACCGTCCTCATCGGACACCGGCGTGAACAGCGAGGTGCCGCGGAGCACTTCGCCGAGGCGCTCGACCGAGATCCGGTCGGTGCGGAACGCGTGCAGCGCGCCGATGAGGTCGGCGGCCGGATCGCGCGGGGTGAAGAGCACGCCGCTGAGGCGTAAAACCCCGGCAGAGCGCGGAAACCCGATTCCCGGGCGTGCCTGTGCAAGCGTCATGGTGCCACGCCTCCCCAACGTGGACAATGAAGATCAACGGGGTGGACCGTACCGAGTGGACACATCGGCCGAGTCGATCTCCGACTTGTTCACCATGTCGCTTGAATCACCGGATTTATTGCTCCTTTCGGCGGTAAAGGGGCGGGTTTCATGAGGTTCTCCTCATTCTTCGTCCGCGCCGGATCCGTTGCCGGAGATCAATTCTCGAATTCGAGAACGCGTTTCCCGCCGCGGTCGGCGAAATGTGCGATCGGCGGAGGGTCGTCGTGGCGGGCAAACACCGCTGGAGCTGCGATGGGAGGGGCTTTTGTCGGGTTCCGGTTCGCTCTCTCGGGTTCGGTTCGGCGGTCGTCGCATTCGCGATTGCGCATTGCCGCGTTGGGTTCCTGTGAAGTTCTCGCGAGTTGGTGACGGGCGGTGAACGCCGCTGCTAGGGTCGGCGGACGAAACGGTGATCACCAAGCCGCTAACCTGGGGGTTTCCCGCGATGACGACGCCAGCACCGCCGCCACCGCCGCCGGCTCCGGGCGGCGGCCAGACCCTCACCGTGAACCGGGACAACGTCCTGGAAGTCCGCAAGGTGATCCTTTCCGCGGCCGAGGGTGCGAAGAAGAAGCTCCGAGACCTGAGGCCGAGCCTGATGGTCTCCGCGCCCGGTTACGACAAGGTCAGTTCCACGGCGGCGGCGGTCTGGACGGCCAACCTGGTCGGCAACCCGGATTCGCACTACTCGCGCCTGCAGCAGTACGTGGACAACGTCTTCGAGCTCGGGCGCCAGCTGGAAGAAGCGGCCAAGCAGTACGGGTACACCGACGAGGAGATCGTCGCGTCCTTCAACGTTCAGCAGGGGCAGATGTGAGTGTTTCGTCGCGCGTTCGCCGGTCCGGCGGGCTGCTCGGGCTGACCGCCGCCGCGCTCTTGGTGGCCGGCTGCACGGTGAACGGACCGGATCCGGTGCCTGCCGGTGAATCGACGGCCACCAGCGCCGAACCGGAGCTGCCGAAGCGTCCCGCGGAGCTCCCGGTCGCCGGCGCGCAGGATGCGGAGATCTGCACCTGGCTGACCGGGCAGCAGATGACGCAGCTGCAGGTCGCCCGCCCGGCACCGGTGGAGAAGAACGGCGACAACTACAGCGGTTGCGGATACCTGAGCGATGGAACCGGGGTGAGCACGGGCCTTTCGCTGCGGGTCGTGCCGCAGGGCATCGAACCTTTCCTGGAGAAGGTCAGCAGCGCGGAGGGTTCGCGCCGGACCTTCGACGTCAACGGGTTCGGCGCGGTGCAGAGCCAGATCGCCGGTGCGGAACGGCTGGGCTGCGACGTGTTCGTCGACGCCGCCGAGGGCCAGACGCTCTGGGCGTCGCTGGCCCTGCTCACCGGGGGTGACGAACTGGACAACGAGCAGATGTGCGAGAAGGCCGCGCAGGCCGCTGGGGCGGCCGTGACGAGCTTGCAGGCCAAGGGCTAGGGGGACGTTGTGACGAGCATCGATCCGATCCGCGACATCCGGTTCGAGGGGATGGACATCCCCCAGCTCCAGGAGTGGATCACGCAGGTCAAGCAGGGGCGCGGCACGGAGTCGATGCAGTCCGCGGTGCGGGCGCTGGACGAGTGCGTGCAGGTCGTCGTCGACCTGGACGACACCCTGCGCCGGGAGCTCGGCAAGCTGCAGATCGCCTGGGAGGGCAACGCGGGCGACCTCGCCGCCGCCGCGACGCAGCAGCAGGCGGTGTTCATGTCCGACGCCCCGGACCCGCTGCGGGCCTCCGCGCAGAGCGTCGACGAGCAGGGCCGCGGCTACGAGTCGGCTCGTCACACCCTGCCGAACAGCGACGAGCTGCGGCAGAAGCAGTCGGAGAACGCCCTGGAGTGGGCTGGTGGCGCTTTCGGCTACGAGAGCGACTACGACAAGGAAGCCAAGCAGGTCGACGCCAACAAGAAGGCCGCCCAGGCGGCTCTGGCGTCCTACCGCGACACCTCGGTGGAGCAGGCGAACACCTACCAGCCGCTGCCGGAGATGCCGCCCGCGACCGTGACCGCGCAGTCGGCCTCGTCCAGCGGGATGCCCAGCTCGGGGCTGGGATCGGGCGTCGCCGCGGCCGGCGTGATCGGCGGTTCGGCGCAGCCCGGTGTCGGTTCGCCCGGCGTGGGCACGCCCGGGACGCCGGTGCCCGGCGGCGGGTTCGTGGTCGGGGGCGGCGATGCCCGCCCCGGCCAGGGCCGTCCCGGTGAGCCTGGCGTTCCGCTGCGGCCCGGGGAGCGCCCCGCGGACCGGAAGAAGTCCGAGATCGACAAGGGCGGCGAGGCGGACCCGACGCCGGAAGCGACCGGTGACAGCGGTGGCGTCAGCGCCGGAACCGTGCTCGGGATCGCTGCCGGTGGTGCGGCTGTCGCAGGCATCGGTGCGTACGCGGCGAGCCGTGTGCTCGGCGGCCGCGGTGCCCCGGTGCCCGCGGGAGGGCCGGCGCCCGGCGGGTCCGTGGCGCGCGGCGGCAGCGTCGGCGGTGGTCCTGGCGACACCACGGCGGGCAAGGCCGCGGGCAACACCCCGGGCAGCAGGCCGGGATCGGGCTCGCTGATGGGCCCGGCCGCGACTCGCGGCGAGAAGCGCAGCGAGGACGCCGAGCACGAGAACAAGTACGTCGCCGAGGAGACCCCGTTCGACGACGAGCGGCTGGTCGCCCCGCCGGTGCTGGGCGGGGACGAGCGCAACGACGAACCGCCCGCCGAGCCCGAGCCGAAGAAGCAGGACTGACGTGCGCCCTGGAGCCGAAGCCGATCCGATCGTGCTGTCCACATTGGAATTCGATGTGGTCTGCGAGGCGGAGAAGCTCACCGAGCACCGGCACATCGTGCTCGACGTGCCGAGTCCCGGAACGACCTACACCGAGCGGGCCGAGCTGGTGTCCGAGGCGTGGGCGTCGTTGCGCGCCAAGCGCCTCGCCGAGGCCGCCCGCGACCGGCTGGACGTCGACTTCGCCGACCTGGTCGGCCTGCTCGACCGACCGCAGCGCAGCGTGGACGTGCGGATCTGGGCGGACCGCTCGATCCGCGCGCTGGCCTCGGCGAACGGTTCGGCCGGCCTGCTGACGATCGTCGACGCCGACGTGGTGGAGCTGACCGCGATCCGCGGCGGCTCGCTGGCCGAGGCGGCGGTGTCGGTGGCGGGCAACATGCCCGCGGGCCCCGGCCGCGCGGTGAGCCTGCCCAACGACGTGCTCCGCAAGGCCAGCGACTACGCGGGCCCGAACAACCCGCTGGAGTTCAGCGACGAACTGCGCATGCTGGGCATCCCGCCGGACGACGCGGCCGACGTCGCGCACATGGCCAACGGCATGGGCATCCGCGGCCAGTTCGGGGTGGAGGCCAGCCGGAACCGAGGCCGCCCGGAGCGCGCGAACCGCGTGGTGGCCTTCCACGACACCGACCACGGCCGCTACCTGCACGTGGTGCGCTCCAGCGGCGACGGCCGCCGCTGGAGCACGATCGCCCCGGCGGACAACGCCCGGATCGCCGAGTACACCAGGGAGCTCCTCGCGGAGATCTGGGAGGACTGAGGCGTCGTCCCCCGCCGCCGGGCCGCGACCGTAGCCTGGGTGCCGGGAGGTGGCGGTGTGGTCGGGTATGCGGAACTGGTGGCGCGGGCTCGGGCGCTGGCCGACAGCGGGCAGCGGCGGGTCCTGGGGATCGCCGGGGCTCCCGGGGCTGGGAAGGGGACCGTTGCCGAGCGGGTTCTGGGGGAGCTCGACGGCCGCGCCGTGATCGTGCCGATGGACGGGTTCCACCTGGCGAACGCGCAGTTGCGGAGCTTGGGGCGGCAGGACCGCAAGGGCGCGCCCGACACCTTCGACGCCGCCGGGTACGTGTCGCTGCTGCGGCGGGTGAAGGACGCCCGCGAGACGGTCTACGCGCCGGAATTCCACCGCGAGGTCGAGGAGTCCTACGCCGGGGCCATCGCGGTGCCGCCGGATGTTCCGCTCGTCATCACTGAAGGCAACTACCTGCTGCTGGACACGCCGCCGTGGTCCGAGGTGCGCGACCTGCTCGACGAGTGCTGGTTCCTGGCCCCGGACGACGGAACGCGCGTGCAGCGGCTCATCGCCCGGCACGTCTCGCACGGCCGGACGCGGGCGGAAGCCGAGGAATGGGTGCGGCGCAGCGATGAGGCCAACGCGGCACTGATCGCGCCCACCCGGGCGCGCGCCGATCTGGTCGTCGTCGGCGATCCGCGCTGAGGAGGTCAGGGCCGTTCGGCGAGCTCGGCGCGCACGTCGTCCGGGATGCGCCCGGTGTGGTCGATCGGCGTCCACTGCTCGCTGCGGACCCACTGCGATCCGCAACCGCGGCAGGCCAGCAGCGGCAGACCGCCCAGCTGCTTGCGGGTCCGGTGCCAGGAGCACAGGGACCGGCAGGCGTGCACGGCCAGCGTCATTCCGGGTCGCCCGCCGGGTCCGAGTGGGTGGTGATCGTCGACGTGGGCGGCTCTGTCGTCGGTTCCGTCGGAGGCGTGGTCGGCCGGGAGGTCGACGTCGGCGTCGGGTCGGGTTCCGGGTCCGGTCGCGACCCGGTGGGCGTCGGAACCGGTGGCTGCTCGGGCGGCGGCGCCACGTCGCTCGATGGGGTCCGGGACGTGCTGGTCTCCGCGCTGCTGGTGCTGGTGCTCTCCTGCGAGGTCTCCTCGCCGCTGGTCGGCGGAGGCGGCAGCAGCGACGGGACCGACGTCGTCGTGCCGGGGCGGGAGGTCGCGGTCGGCTTCAGCGAGAAGTCCGGGGTGGCCTCGGTCTGCTGCTGAGCACCGGCGACCATCGCGGCCGTCGTCGCGAACACCGTGGCCACCACGATGCCCGCCGCGGCCAGCACCACCAATCGCTTCGGCCGGGCGTCCGGGTCTTCCACCTGCAACGGGTCCATCGGTGTCCCACTCGTCGGCGCTTCGAGCGGTCGTGCACCGGATGTCCCGAGAACACCGGCCTCCGCCGAATCGCGGCGGATCATACCGGCTCGGGCCGACCCGGTGGACGCGCTGGGGCGTGCACCGGGGCCGTGCGGCATCATGCCGGGCGTGACGGATTCCGGAGCCGCGCGCCTGACCGCCTGGGTGCACGGGCATGTGCAGGGCGTGGGTTTTCGCTGGTGGACGCGGTCGCGGGCGCTCGCGCTGGGGCTGGTGGGCAGCGCCACGAACCTGCCCGCGAGCCGGGTGGAAGTGGTGGCCGAAGGACCGCGCGAAGCGTGCGAGCAGCTCCTGGCGGCGCTGCGCTCGGGCGAGACGCCCGGCCGCGTCGACTTCGTCGCCGAGCAGTGGTCGGAGCCCAAGGGCGGCCTGACGGGATTCGTCGAACGCTGACCCCGGCCGATACGTTTGCGCTGGTCAAGTGCCGTGAGCGGTTTGTGGTGCCATAGCCCCCCAAACCACTCACGGGCCATCACCTGCTGAAACGGGTCGGTGTACCGAGGCATCGGTGTTGCTCTCCGCCGTCGGTGACTCCCGGTTCGTCAGCGGTTCTGCGTGGTCGGGCCGGGCGGCAGAGGTAGGCTCGGCCGGACGTGACCAGGGGTACCAACCACGGGAAGGTCGATCGCAGCCGTGCACCTGAAGAGCCTGACGCTGAAGGGGTTCAAGTCCTTCGCCTCGGCCACCACGCTGCGCTTCGAGCCCGGCATCACCTGCGTCGTCGGGCCGAACGGATCCGGCAAGTCCAACGTGCTCGACGCGCTGCGCTGGGTGATGGGCGAGCAGGGCGCCAAGGACCTGCGCGGCGGCAAGATGGAGGACGTCATCTTCGCCGGCACCGCGGGCCGCGCCCCGCTGGGCCGCGCCGAGGTCACGCTGACCATCGACAACACCGACGGCGCGCTGCCCATCGAGTACACCGAGGTCTCCATCACCCGGCGGATGTTCCGCGACGGGGCCAGCGAGTACGAGATCAACGGCAGCTCCTGCCGGCTGATGGACGTGCAGGAGCTGCTCTCCGACTCCGGTATCGGCCGCGAGATGCACGTCATCGTCGGGCAGGGGCAGCTGGCGTCGATCCTGCAGGCCAAGCCCGAGGAGAACCGCAGGCTCATCGAAGAGGCCGCTGGCGTGCTCAAGCACCGCAAGCGCAAGGAAAAGGCGCTGCGCAAGCTCGACGCGATGCAGGCCAACCTGACCCGGCTCACCGACCTCACCGGTGAGCTGCGCCGCCAGCTCAAACCGCTCGGCAAGCAGGCCGAGATCGCCCGCAAGGCCCAGACCGTGCAGGCCGACCTGCGCGATGCCCGGCTGCGCCTGATCGCCGACGACCTGGTCACCGCGCGCGCCGACCTGGCCCGCGACGAGGCCGACCAGGAGACCGCGCGGGCCAAGCGCGCCGAGGTCGAGCGGGCTCTGCAGTTCGCGCAGTCCGAGGAGAAGACGCTCGAAGAGCAGGTCGCCGCGGACGCGCCGCGCCTCAACCGCGCGCAGGAGACCTGGTACCGCTTGTCGGCGCTGGAAGAGCGGCTGAACGGCACGCTGCGGCTGGCCGTGGAACGGCACCGGCACCTGACCGCGCAGACCGAGGAGCAGCGGTCGGGCCGCGATCCCGATCAGCTGGACGCCGAGGCCGAGGAAGCCGCCGAGCAGGAGATCGAGCTGCGCGAACAGCTCGAAGAAGCCCGTGAGGCCCTGCACGAGGTGGTGCAGCGCCGCTCGGAGCTGGAATCGGCGCTCAAGCAGGCCGAACAGGCCCACCTGGCCGCGGTCCGGGCGATCGCCGACCGCCGGGAGGGCGCGGCGCGGCTGTCCGGGCAGGTCGAGTCGCTGCGCGGCAAGGTCAGCGACACCTCCGACGAGATCGAGCGGCTGTCCGACGCGCTGGAGGAAGCCAGCGCCCGCGCCGAGGAGGCCGAGCGGGCGCTCGCCGACGCCGAGGAGGAGAGCGGCGGCTACGACTCCGACGACGCGGGCTTGCAGGAGCGCCGCGAAACGGCCGCCGAGGCGCGCGATGCCGCGCGAGCCCGGGTGGAGGAGCTGGTCAAGGCCGAGCGGGCCGCGGAGCGGGAGATCGCTTCGTGGAAGGCCCGCGTCGAAGCGCTGTCGATGGGTTTGCAGCGCAAGGACGGCGCGGGCGCGCTCATGGCGGCCGGTGACCGGGTGCCCGGGCTGCTCGGCTCGGTCGCGGCGCTGCTGACCGTGGAAACCGGTGCGGAAGCGGCACTGGCGGCGGCGCTCGGCGCGGTGGCCGATGCCGTCGCGGTGCGCGGCGTGACCGATGCGGTGGCCGCGCTGGAGATGCTCCGCGCCGACGAAGCGGGCCAAGCGGGGCTGCTCATCGGGACCGCGGCGGACCTCGACCGGTCGAGCTGGCCGCAGCTGCCCGGATCCGCCCGCTGGGCGGCCGACCTGATCTCCGCGCCGGACGGCCTGCGCGCGGCGGTGAACAAGGCCCTGGACCGGGTCGCCGTCGTCGATTCCCTGGCCGAGGCGGGCGAAATCGTCCAGCGCCACCCGGAAGTCCGCGCGGTGACCGCGGGTGGCGACGTGCTCGGCGCGCACTGGGCGATCGGCGGTGGCGAGAGCCGGCAGAGCGCCATCGAGGTGCAGGCCGCGGTCGACGAGGCCGAGCGCGAGCTCGCCGCGGCCCAGCGCCGCGCCGAACAGCACTCGGCCGCGCTGGAAGGCGCACGGGCGGAAGAGGAATCCCGCCGGGCCGAGGTCCGCGCCGTCCAGGAGCAGATCAACGACGCGAAGGTGCAGCGCGCCCGGAGCACCGAACGGCTCTCCAGCCTCCAGCGCGCGGCCCGCTCGGCGGCGGCCGACGTCGATCGCGCGCGCGATCAGCGGGTGAAGGTCGAGCAGTCCCGCGAGCAGTCCCTGGTCAAGCTCGCCGAGCTCGAAGAGCGGCTGCGCGTGGTCAAGACCGAGCAGGACGAGGCAGCCGAGCCCGACACGGCCGATCGCGACCGGTTCAGCGCCGAGCTCAGCACCGTGCGCCAGCAGGAGATGGACGCCCGCCTGACCCAGCGCACGGCCGAAGAGCGCGCCCGTGCGGTGCAGGGACGCGCGGATCAGCTGCGTCGCGCAGCGCGGCACGAGCGCGAAGCGCGGGCCCGCGCGGAGGCGGCGCGCAAGGCGCGGGAACGCGCAGCGCGCGTGACGCAGGCCGTGGTCTCGGGCTGCGAGACGGCGTTGGAGCGCATCGCGCAGTCGTTGCGCGCCGCGACGGAGGAGCGGGACGTCGCGCAGGCCAAGCAGAGCGAGCACGAGCAGGCGCTCGGCGCGATCCGGGCGCGGGTGCGGGAGCTCAGCGGTGAGCTGGAGAAGCTGACCGACGCGGTGCACCGCGACGAGGTCGTGCGCGCCGAGCAGCGGCTGCGCATCGAGCAGCTGGAAACCAAGATCATCGAGGACTTCGGGATCGGCCTCGACGACCTGGTGGACGAGTACGGGCCCACCGTGCCGATCCCGCCGGGCCCGGCCGAGATCGCCGAGTACGAGGCGGCCAAGGAGCGCGGCGAGGACGTCAGCGCCCCGCCGCCGGTGCCGTTCGACCGCGCCACCCAGGAGCGCCGGGCCAAGCGCGCCGAGAAGGACCTCTCCCTGCTGGGCAAGGTGAATCCGCTCGCGTTGGAGGAGTTCGCCGCGCTGGAGGAGCGCTACAAGTTCCTGTCCACGCAGCTGGAGGACCTCAAGGACAGCCGCCGCGACCTGCTCAGCGTGGTCAAGGAGGTCGACGAGAAGATCCTGGAGGTCTTCTCCTCGGCGTTCGAGGACGTGGCGCGGGAGTTCGAGACGGTCTTCAAGGTCCTGTTCCCCGGCGGCGACGGGCGCCTGACGCTCACCGACTCCGAGGACATGCTGACCACCGGCGTCGAGGTCGAGGCGCGCCCGCCGGGCAAGAAGGTCAAGCGGCTGTCGCTGCTGTCCGGTGGCGAGAAGTCGCTGACCGCGGTGGCCATGCTGGTGTCCATCTTCCGCGCCCGCCCCTCGCCGTTCTACGTGATGGACGAGGTCGAGGCGGCGCTGGACGACACCAACCTGCGCCGCCTGATCACCCTGCTCGACCAGCTGCGCACCACCTCGCAGCTGATCATCATCACGCACCAGAAGCCGACCATGGAGATCGCCGACGCGCTCTACGGCGTGACCATGCGCGGCGACGGCATCACCCAGGTGATCTCCCAGCGCCTGCGCGGAGATGCGGAACCGGACCGGGCTCCGGACGCGCCCGCCGAAGGCGACGTCGCCGCCGTCCTGGACTAGGCGGCGCACGGCACCGGCGCGGCCGGGAGACCGCGCCGGTGCCGACGGACCGTCAGAGCGTGTCTTCGACCTTGATCTGGCCGCGCTGGACGACCCACTTCTGGTTCTTGTTGCTGTCACCGCAGCGCCAGAGGTGCACCAAGTCGCCGTTGTTGCGGGTGCTGCTGGCGTCCAGGCACATCTCCTTGCCGGTGCCCAAGGTGTCCTTGACGACCAGCTGACCGCCGCGGAGGACCCACTGCTGGTTCTTGTTGGTGTCTCCGCAGCGCCAGATGTGCACCTTGTCGGCGTTGTTGCGGGTGCTGCCCGCGTCCAGGCACATCTCCTGCTTGGTGCCGATGGTGTCGACGATCCTGATCTGGCTGCCGTCGATCAGGAACTGCTGGTTCTTGTTCGTCTCCCCGCACTGCCAGAGGAACGACTTGTCGGCGTTGTTGCGGGTGGTCCCCACGTCGAGGCACTTGCCGCCCGCCGCGGCGGACTTCTCCTCGGCGGCGGTGGCGGGAAGCGCGACTGCGGCGGCGAGGGTTGCTGCGGCGGCTCCGACGACCGCGAAGCGGGCAAGAGCAGTACCGAGATGGCTCACTTCGGTTCCCTTCCTGGGTGACCGGGATGCGGATTTCCGCCCCGGTGCGAGAAGTCACTCCGTGTGACTGGCGGGAGGTTATGAGGCGTCGTCGGTGGCGCGCCCGCGACACGGCACGACGAACCCGGGATTCACACGACGGCGGAGTGACATCGGGGCGAAAAACCGCGTGAGCGCGCGTTTTTCGACTCGGCGAGAGGCGCGCTGGTGCGGGCCCCGGCTGCCTGCTCAGGCGGTGATGCCGAGGGCGTAGCCGACGCCGAAGGCGATCAGGGCCGCGACGGCGGCGGTACCCGCCACCACCGGCCAGCCGGGGCGGTGGTTCACCCGCCGCGGCGGAATGCGTTGCGGTGCAGCGCGGTTCCACAGCTCCGGCCGGCCCAGCTCAGCGCGGCAGCGCTCGCAATCGGCCAGGTGCGTGCGCATCACGAGCCACTCGACGTCGTCCAGCGATCCCGCGGAGTAGGCGTTGAGCTTGGCCCGGAATTCGGCGTGCTCGTCCTCGTGCACCATCGACCCCCGTCCCCAGTGCGTTCGTGTGGTTAATCGTCCCAGCGGAAGCGGTGCTGAAGGGGGCGACCGGTCGGTTTCGGCGTGGAGATCCGCGTGCGGGAGGATGTTCGGTGGACCGGCAACCGCGCGCGGCGTCCACCGGAGCTCAGGAGGAGACCATGACCAACCCCTACGGCCCGCCGCCAGGCCAGCAGCCGTACCCCCAGCAGGGGTATCCGCAGCAGGGTTACCCGCAGTCCGGCCCGATGCCGATGCAGCAGCCGATGGCCCCGCAGGGCCATCCGCAGTCCGGCCCGATGCCGGCGGCGCCGCAGGGCTATCCGCAGCAGGGCGGTTACCCGCAGCAGCAGGGCTACCAGCAGCCGGCCCCGCCGCAGCCGCAGATGGCACCGCCCGCGCCGGGCATGGCACGAGTGCTGATCGACTGCTCGTACCACTGGATCACCTGGGCCTTCATGCTCTTCAAGCCGCAGGTCACCATCAACGGCCAGCCCGGCCCGATCCTGACCTGGGGCAAGACCCCGGTCGACCTGCCGCCCGGCCAGTACCAGATCCAGGTGCACGTCAACTACCTGTGGAAGCTGGGCTACGCGAGCGCGGTGATCCCGCTGACCGTCGGCCAGCAGCAGGACGTCTACTACAAGGCGCCCGCGTTCCCGTTCATCGACGGCGCGGTCGGGCCGACGCCGCAGGACGCGCCCGGCACCGGAATCGCCATGGGCATCTTCTTCGGCAGCATCGGCTTCGCCGTCCTGATGATCCTCATCTCGATCATCACCACCGCCACGATGTGAATCCCCTGCCGGGGTCGGTTCGACGTCGAACCGACCCCGTGGCTCACGGCTTGTCGGCGTGCTCGACCTCGGGTTCGGCGGCCGGGTGGCGCAGCGACAGCAGACCGCCCACCACCAGCGTCACGAGCACGCCCAACGGCGTGTACCAGGGGAAGGCCAGCGACGACTCGCCGCCCTCGCCGTCCGGGAACTGCACCCCGAACACGAAGACCAGCACCACCGCGATCGTCGCGCAGAAGGCGATCGTGGCGTCCGCCTGCCGGGCGCGCTTCACCAGCAGCCCCAGCAGGAACGCGCCGAGCAGCGCCCCGTAGGTGTAGCTGGCGATGCTGAGCCCGACCTCCACCACCGGGTTGTCGGTGCTGCTGAACATCGACGCGAACACCACGAACACCACGGCCCAGACCAGCGTCCAGAGCTTGCCCATCCGCAGCACGGCCGCGTCGTCCAGCTTCCGCTTGGCCAGCCGCTGGTAGAGGTCGCTGACGGTGGAGGTGGACAGCGAGTTCAGCGACGAGGCCAGGGTGCTCATCGCGGCGGCCAGGATCCCGGCGATGAGCAGCCCGGACAGCCCCGGCGGCAGGTCGTTGACGATGAACGTCGGGAACAGCTCGTCCTTGCTGGCCATGCCCAGCTCGGCCGGCGCCGCACCGCGGAAGAACGACCACAGCATGGTGCCGATCAGCAGGAACAGCGCGAACTGCAGGGCCACCACGAAACCGCTGGCGATCAGCGCCTTCTGGCTGTCCCGCACGTTCCGGCAGGCCAGCAGCCGCTGCACCATGAGCTGGTCGGCGCCGTGCGAGGCCATCGCGAACACCGCGCCGCCGAGCACCGCGGTGAGGAACGCGTACTGGTCGGTGACGATCGACGAGGTGAAGTCCAGCAGCTGGAACTTGCCCGCCTCCAGCGCGGTGCCGAACCAGTCCGACGGCAACTGACCGGCCAGCACCACCGCGGCCACGATCGCGCCTCCGACGTAGACGACCATCTGGATCGCGTCGACCCACACCACCGCCTTGATCCCGCCGAGGTAGGTGTAGATCACCGTCAGCACCGCCAGGACCAGCACGATCTGCCAGTACGCCAGGTCGATGCCGAAGGCCGCCAGCATCACCTTCACCGGGATCGCGGTGGCGAACAGCCGCAGCCCGTCGGCCAGCAACCGGGTGATCAGGAACGTCACCGACGCGGTGCCCTGCAGCCCGGCGCCGAACCGCTGGCCGAGGAACTCGTAGGCGCTGACCAGGTTCCCGGCGAAGTACTTCGGCAGCAGCACGAAGGCCACCACGACCCGGCCGATCAGGTAGCCGATGGCCAGCTGCAGGTAGGTGAAGCTGCCGAGGTAGGCCACCGTCGGCACGCTGATCACCGTCAGCGTGGAGGTCTCGGTGGCGACCACCGAGAAGCACACCGCCCACCAGGGCAGCTGCCTGCTGCCGACGAAGTAGTCCTGGGAGCTCTTCTGCCTGCCGCCCAGCAGCAGTCCGAGCACCGGCATGGCGACCAGGTACAGGCCGATCACGGCCAGGTCGAGTGATCGCATGCTGCCTCCTACGCGGTGTCACCGGGCTGCACGCGCAGCCGGGTCGGCGGGTGGACGGCCGGGGCGGGCAACCGCAGCGGTCCGGCTCCAGGGGTGATGCTGCCCAACAACCGGGGCCCGGCGGCCCCCGTGGTGCCCGGCGTGTTGCCGGAAGTGCCGTGCCAGGTGAGGAACCCGAGCAGCGCGGTGAGCAGTGCTTCCTTGCTGTCGGACGGTAGTCCGAGCTCGTCGCTGACCAGCACGGGTACCTCCAGCAGGCGGCGCAGCGCGGCGAGCAGGACGGGATTGCGCACCCCGCCGCCGGAAGCGACGACCCGGACGGCTCCCGCCGCGCGGCACGCGTCGGCGACGGTGTGCGCGGTCAGCTCGGTCAGCGTGGCCAGCAGGTCGGCGTCGGCGATGTCCACCTGGGCCAGCGCCCGGTCCAGGTAGGCGACGTTGAACCGCTCCTTGCCGGTCGACTTCGGCGGCGGCAGGCGGTAGTACTCGTCGGCGAGCAGCACGTCCAGCAGATCGGCCCGCACGGTCCCGCCCGCGGCGATCGCACCGTCGGTGTCCTGCGGTTGCCCGCTCACCCGGGCGGCGGCGAGGTCGATCAGCGCGTTGCCGGGGCCGGTGTCGTAGGCCAGCGGCCGAGCACCGCCGACCACGGTGATGTTGGCGATGCCGCCGATGTTCAGCGCCACGCCGGGCCCCGGCTCGTCGGCCAGCCACAGCGCGTCCAGGACACCGGCCAGCGGAGCGCCGTGCCCGCCGGCGGCGACGTCGCGGGCGCGCAGGTCCGACACGACGGGCAGTCCGGTCGCCTCGGCGATCCACGCGGGCTGCCCGATCTGCAGCGTGCCGCGCGCCCGGCCGTCCTGAACCCAGTGGTAGAGCGTCTGGCCCAGCGACGCGACGAAGTCCGCGCGGCCGTCCGCGAGCTCCAGCCCGACGCCCGCGGCGGTGGCGAAGTGCTGCCCGACGAGGGTGTCGAGGCGGCACAGCTCCGCAGCGCTGCACGGCGCGGGCGGCAGCGCCGCCAGCAGGTCCCGGTGCAGGTCGGGGGGATAGGCCACCGTCGTGCTGCCCAGCGGCCGGAGCTCCAGCACGTCGCCGTCCAGCCGCAGCTCGGCCGCGGCGACGTCGACGCCGTCCATCGACGTGCCGGAGATCAGCCCGAGCACTCGCCACCAGTTCACGTATGTGGTCTATTGCACAGTCAATGACAAATGCAAGCGTCGAAGAAGTTTTGTTGGTTATTTGCCCACTGCACCGCTTCAGCGAACCGACCCGTCCGGGGCGTGTGCCAGCGCCGGAATCAGCAGGTGGGAGGATGGGCGCGTGACCACCTCTACCGTGATTCTGATCATCGTCGCCGTGGTGCTGGTGCTGGCGATCGCCGTGATCGCCGGTGTGGTGCTGAACCGCCGGCGCCGGATCAGCCTGAGCGAGCAGGACGACAGCACCGCGCCGACCGAGCCCGTCAAGGGCGGCGGCTACCGCGCGGACGGCGGGATCAGCCTGTCCAGCGGCGGCACCACCACGGCCGCCCCGCCGGAACATCCCGCGGGCGAGCGCACCGAGGTGGAGGGCCAGCCCGGTGTCGGTGACGACGCGGCGGTCCCGCGCGACACCGAGCGCCGCGGCATCGTCGACGTCGAGCTCCCGGACGGCGGGACGACGACGGAGGAGCCGCCCGCCGAGGCGCCTGCGAAGCCCGAGACCGCTGAGAAGCCTTCGGCGCCCGAGGCCCCGGAGAAGCCCGAGGCACCTGCCGAGCCCGAGGTGCCCGCGCAGGAGCGCGTCGAGCCGGTGCCCGAACCGACCCCGGCGGAGCCGGAAGCGGCCGAGGAGATCGAGGAGATCGAACCGACGGCCGGCCGCCTGGAGAGGCTGCGCGGTCGCCTGTCCCGCTCCCGGTCGACCTTCGGCCAGGGACTGCTGGGCCTGCTGGGCGCGGGTGACCTCGACGAGGACTCCTGGGAGGAGATCGAGGACACCCTGCTGCTGGCCGACCTGGGTGCGGCCACCACGACCGAGATCACCGAGCGCCTCCGCACCGAGATCGCCTCGCGCGGCGTCCGCACCCCGGAGCAGGCGCGCGCCCTGCTGCGCGAGGTGCTGGTGGACGCCCTCGGCCCGGACATGGAGCGCGCGGTGCGAGCGCTGCCGCACGGCGACCCGGCCGACGGCGGCAAGCCCGCGGTGGTGCTGGTGGTCGGCGTCAACGGCACCGGCAAGACCACCACGACCGGCAAGCTGGCCCGGGTCCTGGTCGCCGACGGCCGCACGGTCCTGCTCGGCGCGGCCGACACGTTCCGCGCGGCGGCGGTCGAGCAGCTGGCCACCTGGGGCAACCGGGTGGGCGCCGAGGTCGTCCGCGGCAAGGAGGGCGCGGACCCGGCGAGCGTGGCGTTCGAGGCGGTCAGCCGTGGCTCGGACACCGCGGTGGACGCGGTCCTGGTCGACACGGCGGGCCGCCTGCACACCAAGACCGGCCTGATGGACGAGCTGGGCAAGGTCAAGCGCGTGGTGGAGAAGAAGGCCCAGGTGGACGAGGTCCTCCTGGTCCTGGACGCCACGACGGGCCAGAACGGCCTGACCCAGGCCCGCGTCTTCTCCGAGGTGGTGGACGTGACGGGCATCGTCCTGACCAAGCTCGACGGCACGGCCAAGGGCGGCATCGTCTTCCAGGTCCAGCGAGAGCTGGGAGTCCCGGTGAAGCTGGTCGGCCTCGGCGAAGGCCCGGACGACCTGGCCCCCTTCCAACCGGAAGCCTTCGTCGACGCCCTCCTCGACTGACCCCCGCCACGACGGCCCCGCACTCCGGTGCGGGGCCGTCGTGCTGTCCGGGGCCTGCCGGTGGAAACGCGGTCTTCGGTGTCGGTGGCGCGGCTTAGGTTGAGGCCGTGAGCGGGATCGAGTACGTGCGGGGGGACGCGACTGCTCCGCAGGGCAAGGGCGTCAAGGTGATCGCTCACGTGGAGTTCCGGCCTTCCTCATTCGCTCCAGCCGAACCCGCCGTCGGATCGCGTGGACTGCGGGCGGGAGGATCACGACCAGCACGGCCAGCGCCGACCAGTGCAGGTCGTACTTGGGTGCGTCGCCGAGTTTCAGCGCGAACACCGTCGCGAGAAGGGCTGAAGCGAGAACTGCGCAGATCAGGTTCCACCTGAGGATGGCCCTGTTGCCCCGGTCCGGGAGGCTGATCAAGAGGGCTGCTCCGATGAACAGGGCGACCATGAATGCCGCGCCAAACACCGGCCAGCCGAGGTAGTCGCCGATGTCGTAGACCAGCAGGTACACACCGGACTCCTGCGGGGCGCACGTGTAGTCCTGCCTGCTCCCGTCGGAATTCTGGTAGACGCAGTGGCCGTTCCGTCGCCCTGCGAAGTAGCCGAGCCAGCACAGAAGCGGGAGCGTCGCGATGACACCGACTGCGGTGACTGCGTCGGTCCACTTCTCGGGAGTTCCGAGTCGGCGCAAGAGGCTGTGCAGGAGAATGCCGCATGCGGTCGATACCGATCCTGCCAGCAGCAACGTCGTCGCGGTGACAGACCGGAGTCCGACGCGTCCTTCGAGTTGCAGGAGGTGGAGCGCTCCTCCCGTGAGAACTAGCGCCAGTTCCACGAAGAGGACGATTCTCGTGCTGCGGGAGAGCGGGTTTCGTCGCCCGACGGGTTGCTGTTCTTCGGGGCCGGATGAGCCCTCGCCTTCGGCAGGCTCGCTTTCGCGTTTGTGGTACTCCAGCTGCCTTGCGCGGAGAGTGTTCGCAGTCGCCGCGCAAAGGCCGGCAACGGTGTTGAGCAAGAGGAACAGCGGGAGGTGGTGAAACGCCCAGAATCCTACGATCTGCGCGCAGAACGACAGCACGCCCAGCGTCAGAAGAGCGGCCTGGAGAGGTGTCCGCTTCGGTTCCGGGCGGAGGCTATTCACCTTCACCTCGTTCGGTTGACTGATCACGTTGGCGCTTCCAGCGGAAGCAGGTGATCAGGCCCAGTGCGCTGGTGGCCGTCGCGGTGAGGACGATCCAGAGGCGTTCGGGCCGGGCGGTGTTGGCCAGGTTCACCGCGAACTGGATCGCGGGCACGAATGACCAGAGGACGCCGGAGATCAGGTACCAGCGCAGCGGAACCGTTCTGCGTCGTTTCGTCCGGCCGAGCACGTATCCGATCCCGGTGAACGCCACGATGACCGCCGCGGCGGCCAGCAGCGCGAGCCCGAGGTGGCCGCCGTCGGGCGGGACGATGCCGGGGGTTCCCGGAGCCCGTTCGCGGCACGACGTCAGTCCGAAGAATCCGTCTGGGCGCTCGACGATGCAGGTCTGGTGGGGATCCCTGATGAAGATCAACAGCCGCCACAGCGGCGGGAAGAGCGCGAGACTGCCGACGACAGCGATAGCCGCGGCCGGTTTGTCGTTGAGCCCCCGTCGGCGCAGCACGATGTGGCCGAGCATTCCGCAGACCATCGCCAGCCAGCCCGCCAACTGCCAGGTGCCGGCCGGCGGTGGCGCGGGTTCGCTGGCCAGGTTCTGTTCCAGGAGGTATACGGCACCCCAGGCCAGGGTCGCCGCCACGTAAAACCGGAAGAAGATCTTGGGATTGCCCTGGTGAGGGGGTTGCTCGGGGCTCGTCCGGATCGGCACTACGCGCTCCTCGTGGAGTGGTCGCGTCGTCTCTCGGGCAAGGGCGTCTCCGGGCTGGTGATCAAGCTGGCAGCTCGAACAGTATCCGTTTTGTCCTGGTGATGGACCATTTGCCGGGATGGTCGCGGTGATTGGTGGTGTGTCTCACCGGGTGGAAAATTTGTCTGACGACTGACGTATCGAATACCGTCTGGCGGGAGGTTTCGGGATGCGGGTTGTCGGACGGCGGTCTTCCGTCGACGAGGTCATCGCCGCGCTCAGCGCGCAGTTGGCGCAGGGCGCTTGGGCGCCGGGAGAGCGGATACCCACCGAGCAGGAGCTGGTGTCCGAGCTCGGCGTGAGCCGGGCCGTCGTCCGGGAGGCTGTTCGGGCGTTGGTGCAGCTGGGGTGCTTGGAAGCCCGGCAGGGCGCCGGGACGTTCGTGGTGTCCGCGGCCGATCCGACGCCGATGCTGCGGCAGCTGCGGCTGGCCGCGCTGCGCGATGTCTTCGAGGTGCAGCTGGCCTACGACGTGCAGGCCGCGCGGCTGGCGGCGCAGCGGCGGGAGGACGCCGACGTGGAGCGGTTGCGCGAGCTGCTGGACCGGCGCGACCGGGCCGCGTCGCCGGAGGAGTTCGGTGCCGCCGACGTCGAGTTCCACTCCGCGGTGGTCGACGCGGCGCGCAACCCGCTGCTCACCGAGATGTACCGCTACCTGCGCGAACGCCTCCGCGAGAGCTTGGTGGCGCTGCGCGCGGACAACGCGCTGAACGAGGGCGGCCCGGCTACCCACCGCGCGCTGTTCGACGCGATCGCCGACCGCGATCCCGAAGCCGCCGCCCGGGCCGCTCAAGCCGTGATCGAACCGTGCCTGACGTCGCTGCGGGGCGTCGTCGACGAGAGGGGAACTGCGCAGTGAGTACCGGAGTCCAGCAGGCGCCCGAGCGCGCTGCGGGCAAGGCCGCGGTCGCCACCATGGTGCTGATCGTGCTGGTCGCGCTGGCGCTGCGACCGCCGTTCACCGCGGTGGCGCCGCTGCTGGAGCGCATTCAGCAGGACCTCGGGGTGTCGAACACCTTCGGCGGGGTGCTGACCACGCTGCCGGTGGTGTGCCTGGGCGTGTTCGCGTTCGTCGCGCCGGTGCTGCGGCAGCGGTTCGGCGACGAGAAGGTGGTCGTGGGCTGCCTCGTGGTGCTGGTGGTCGGCAACTCGCTGCGAGCGCTCGGCTCGACCTGGACGCTGCTGGCGGGCACCGTCGTCGTCGGAGCCGCGATCGCGGTGGCGAACGTGGCGCTGCCCGGCCTGATCAAGCGCGACTTCCCGGACAACATCCCGGTGATCACGGCCGCGTACACGGTGTGCCTGACGCTGGGCGGCGCGTTCGCGGCCAGCATCGTGGTGCCGGTCGGCAACGCGCTGGGCTCGGCCTGGCAGGCGCCGCTCGGGGTGCTCGCGGTTCCGGTGCTGGTGGCCCTGGTGATCAGCGCGTTCGTCCTGCGCCGCGGTTCCGGTGCGCCGCCGCAGCCCTCGAGCCCGGGGGTGCTGTGGCGCACCCCGCTGGCCTGGCAGGTCACCGCGTTCATGGGCTTGCAGTCGGCGATGGCCTACGTGGTGTTCGGCTGGTTGCCGACCATGCTGCAGGGCCGGGGCATGAGCGCTGAGCTGGCCGGGCTGGCGCTCGGCATCCAGGCGGCCGTGCAGGCCGTCGGGTCCCTCGCGGTCCCGGTGCTGTGCCGCCGGTTCCGCGACCAGCGGCCGATCTCCGTGACGCTGGCCGTGTGCATCGCGCTCGGGTTCACCGGAATCCTGGTCGGCCCGGTGGCCGCGGTGTGGCCGTCGGTGATCCTGCTCGGCATCGCGCAGGGAGCGTCGTTCGGCCTGGCGCTGACGGTGATCGGGCTGCGCTCGCCGGACAGCGACACCGCGGCCGCGCTGTCCGGGATGGCGCAGGGCGGCGGTTACCTCATCGCCGCGACCGGCCCGCTGCTGATCGGGCTGCTGCACGACCTGGCGGGCAACTGGACGGCTCCGCTGGCTCTGCTGCTGGCCTGCTGCACCGCCTGGTTGATCTCCGGCCTGCTCGCCTGCCGCCACCGCCAAGTGCCGTCCGTGCAACACCCAAGTGCCAGTTAGTGGTTGTTTTGCGTGGCGGTGCGGGTGGCGGAACCTGAGTGCTTCCCTGGACTGCGGGTGCCCCTCCTGATGTATGTCCGATACACGGCGGAGGGGCCGTCCTCGCCCAGGGAGCCACCCAGTGGCGGGCCACCGTACCCGCAGCGGTGCAAGCTGCGTGCGTACTCAAAGCGGCTGCCGCCGCTTACTCAGGCGCGGACGGCTACGCCGGCAGTGCCCTCACAACACGCGCTTAACGCGCCGTGAGGCTGATTTCACCGCGCTGAAACAGCAGGACGGATCGCCCGAAACAGCAGCTCCCGATGATGCGGCGCAACTCGGTTCGCACGGGAGGCGATGTGAATTCAGGCGACACCGCGTGGGTGCTCGTGAGCGCGGCCCTGGTGCTGCTCATGACCCCTGGTCTGGCGTTCTTCTACGGTGGCATGGTGCGCTCCCGCGGCGTGCTCAACATGCTGATGATGAGCCTCGGCAGCATCGGTGTGGTGGGCGTGCTGTGGGTGCTCGTCGGCTACTCCACGGCGTTCGGTTCCGACGTGGGCGGCGTCGGCCTGCTCGGCAACCCCGCCGAGTTCTTCGGGCTCGGCTCGCTGCTCGGCGAGGACCAGCTCTCCGGCACGATCCCGACCCTGGCCTTCGTCGGCTTCCAGGCGATGTTCGCGATCATCACGGTGGCGCTGATCTCCGGCGCGATCGCCGACCGCGCCCGCTTCGGGCCCTGGCTGCTGTTCGCCGCGCTGTGGGCGGTGGTGGTGTACTTCCCGGTCGCGCACTGGGTCTTCGCCTTCGACACCACCGACGACGCGGGCAACGTGACCGCGGTCGGCGGCTGGATCGCCAACCGGATCGCCGCGATCGACTTCGCCGGCGGCACCGCGGTGCACATCAACGCCGGTGCCGCGGCGCTGGCGCTGGCCCTGGTGCTGGGCAAGCGCACCGGCTGGCCGAAGGACCCGGGCAAGCCGCACAACCTGCCGTTCGTGGTGCTCGGCGCGGCGCTGCTGTGGTTCGGCTGGTTCGGGTTCAACGCCGGTTCCGCGCTGGCCGCCAACACCACCGCCGCGATCGTCCTGGTCAACACGCTGGTGGCCACCAGCGCCGCGATGCTCGGCTGGCTGCTGGTGGAGCGCGTCCGCGACGGCCACGCCACCACGCTCGGCGCGGCATCGGGCATCGTCGCCGGGCTGGTCGCGATCACCCCGGCCTGCTCCTCGGTGACCCCGCTGGGCGCCATCGCGATCGGCGCCATCACCGGTGCGGCCTGCGCGCTGTCGGTCAGCCTCAAGTTCCGCTTCGGCTACGACGATTCGCTGGACGTGGTGGGCGTGCACCTGGTCGGCGGTCTGCTGGGCACCCTGCTGATCGGCCTGTTCGCGTCCTCGGCCGCTCCGGCCGGCGTGGACGGCCTGTTCTACGGCGGTGGGCTGGACCAGTTGTGGCGGCAGGCCGTCGGAGCGGTCGCGGTGCTGGTGTACTCGTTCGTGCTCAGCCTGGTCCTGGCGCTGCTGGTGAAGGCGGTGGTCGGCTTCCGGGCCGGTGCGGAGGACGAGGTCGTGGGCATCGACGAGACCGAGCACGCCGAGGCCGCGTACCACTTCGGCGACCGCGGCTCCACCCGCCGCGCCCCGGCGGGCGAGGCGGCACGCGAACTGGAGGACAGCCGCGCATGAAACTGGTCACCGCGATCGTGCAACCGTCCAAGCTGGACGATCTGAAGGAGGCGCTGGCCCGGCTCGGGGTGCTGGGCATGACGGTCAGCCAGGCGCAGGGCTACGGCAGGCAGAAGGGCCGCACCGAGGTCTACCGGGGTGCCGAGTACCCGGTGGACTTCATCGAGAAGCTGCGCGTCGAGGTGCTGGTCGAGGAATCCGCCGTGGACGAGGTGGTGGACGGCATCGTGCACGCCGTCCGCACCGGCAACGTCGGCGACGGCAAGGTGTGGGTGACCGCGGTGGACACCGTGGTCCGCGTCCGCACCGGCGAGACCGGACCCGAGGCGATCTGACCCGTGCCTGCTCGGAGGGCGTCTCCGGCCATGTGGCCGGAGGCGCCCTCGCGGCTTTCGTGAGTGATTTCCCGACCAGGTGCGGGCCGAGGTGAGTAGCAATACGCAGCCGCACTCAGGGGGCTTCACGGTCTCGCCGGGCCGCTCCGGGCGGCAGACTTCTCAGTGCGACGAGGAAGTCAGGGGGGAACCGGAGGGGGCACCCGCCCGCACTGGGGGTCGGGCGGGTGATTCCGGGCCTGGCGATCGCAACGGGGGACCCGCGCGGATGGCAGGGGAAGGGCCGTCCGGGCGGACTGGGAAGTGCACCAGGGGGATGGTGCGGGAGGCGGCTCGCAGGGGAGGCGGGCCGCCTCCTTCCCGTTCCGGGAGCGGCGGCCACCAGGCCGGATGAAAAAGCCTTAATCGAGACCGCGTTTCGCCGCCGCGGCGCCCGGGGCCGGACCTGCCGGGCAAGATCGACCGACGCGTAATCTAGTGCTCGTCGTGGACATACGGGACTCACCACCAGTGGTCGCAAACCCCCCGCCGACCGTGCGCGTCGGCCGCCGATCCCTCGTCGTCCTGGCCGGGCTGCCAGGCGCGGGCAAGAGCACGGTGCTGGGCAAGATCCGATCGGACGCAGGCATCTCGGCGCTGGACTCCGAGCAGGTCCGCGCGCGCCTGCGCGAGGTCCTGCCCGCCCGGCTGCCCTACCGCTACTACCGGCCGGTGGTGCACCTGGTGCACCGGAGCCGCATCGCCTGGTACTGCCTGACCGCCGCCGGGCCGGTCGTCGCGCACGAGCCCGCCACCCGGGCCACCACCCGCGCCATGCTGGTGGTCTTCGGCCGGCTGAGCGGGCGGCAGCGGGTGCTCGTGTGGCTGCACGCCGATCCGCGCGACGCGCTGGCCGGGCAGCAGCAGCGCGGTCGGCTGATCCGCAGCACGTCGTTCCAGCGGCACGTCCAGCGCGCGGACCGGATGTACCGGAAGCTGCGGGCGGGCGAGGTGCCGCGGGGCTGGCAGCAGGTGCGGTTGCTGACCCGCGACGAGGTCGCTCACGGGCTCCGGCTGGACGTCCGGGCGTGATGTGCGTCCCGTTGTGCCGGGGCGGCGCGGCGGGCCCGGAACTCGATCGCTAGGCTGGATTGCTGGTGCGGCGACCAGCAGGTCGCCGTTCCTGGCTGAGAATCATCGAGCTGCGGGTGACTGGCAACAGGGTGTGCGTCCAGCGGAACGCGCGGTTCGACAAGCGCAAGCGACAGCCCCGTGGTCGGGCAGAACCACCGCGCCGACCCCTCGCCCCCACCTAGGCGGGCAGTACCGGGCCGTTTCCGCGATCCATCAGCCCCCTGTCGACCCCACCGAGGAGACCCGCGTTCAGCATGCAGACCTTTGACGAGCTCGACCTCGACCCGCGCGTCCGCCAGACGCTGACCGAGATCGGCTACGAAACCCCCTCCCCGATCCAGGCGCAGACGATCCCGCTGCTGCTGGAAGGGCGGGACGTGCTCGGTCTGGCGCAGACCGGCACCGGCAAGACCGCCGCGTTCGCGCTGCCCATCCTGTCCCAGCTGGACCTCAAGGCCACCGGCCCGCAGGCCCTGGTGCTCGCCCCCACCCGCGAGCTGGCCATCCAGGTCTCCGAGGCCTTCCAGCGCTACGCCGCGCACCTGCCCGGCTTCCACGTCCTGCCGATCTACGGCGGCACCGGCTACGGCCCGCAGCTGGCCGGCCTGCGCCGCGGCGCGCACGTCGTGGTCGGCACCCCCGGCCGGCTGATCGACCACCTGGAGAAGGGCTCGCTGGACCTCACCGGGCTGAAGAACCTGGTGCTCGACGAGGCCGACGAGATGCTGCGGATGGGCTTCATCGAGGACGTGGAGCGGATCCTGCAGGCCGTGCCGGAGAGCAGGCAGGTCGCGCTGTTCTCCGCGACCATGCCCGGCGCGATCCGCAAGATCAGCCAGAGCTACCTCAACGACCCCGCCGAGATCTCGGTCAAGACCAAGACCAGCACGGGCACCAACATCGCCCAGCGCTACGTGCCGGTGCGCGGCTCGAACAAGCTGGACGCGATGACCCGGATCCTCGAGGTCGAGTCCTTCGACGCGATGATCGTGTTCGTCCGCACCAAGCAGCTCACCGAGGAGCTCGCGGAGAAGCTGCAGGCCCGCGGCTTCAACGCGGCGGCGATCAACGGCGACATCGCGCAGGCGCAGCGCGAGCGCACCATCGGCCACCTCCGGGACGGCAAGATCGACATCCTGGTGGCCACCGACGTCGCCGCCCGCGGCCTGGACGTCGAGCGCATCTCGCACGTGCTCAACTACGACATCCCGCACGACACCGAGTCCTACGTGCACCGCGTCGGCCGCACCGGCCGCGCCGGGCGCAGCGGTGAGGCGATCCTGTTCGTCTCGCCCCGCGAGCGGCACCTGCTGCGCGCCATCGAGCGGGCCACCCGCCAGCAGATCCAGCAGATGGACCTGCCGACGATCGACGCGGTCAACGACCGCAGGCTGGCCAAGTTCGCGCAGAGCATCACCGACACCCTGGCCAAGGGCGGCCTGGAGGTGTTCCAGGAGCTGGTGCGCGAGTACGAGCAGACCCACGACGTGCCCGCCGCGGAGATCGCCGCCGCGCTGGCCGCCATGGCCCAGGGCGACCGCCCGCTGCTGCTGGAGGCCGAGCCGGAGCCGCCGCGCCGCGAAGGCCCGACCTTCCACCCGAACAGCTCCGACACCGAGACCTACCGGGTCGAGGTCGGCCGCCGCAACCGGGTCACCCCCCGCGCGCTGGTCGGGGCGCTGGCCAACGAGGGCGGGGTGCCCAGCAAGTACATCGGGCACATCGACATCCGCAACGAGCACACGCTGATCGAGCTGCCCGCCGACCTGCCGGAGGAGCTGCTCAGCAAGCTCCGCAACACCCAGGTGGCCGGGCGCGGCCTGCGCATCAGCCGCGCGGACGGCGAGTTCATCAGCCGTCGTCCCCGCCGCCCCGCCCGGGACGGTGGGCCGCGGGACCGCGGCGACCGCCGCCCGCACCGCAAGGGCCAGCGCTCCCCGCAGTCGCGCGGTCCGCGACGCGAGGACTACCAGCGCAGCTGACCGAAGTCCGGCGAACCCCGGGTGGCCCGTGCCACCCGGGGTTGCGCCATTTCCGCGATTTCGTTCGCTTTGGCCGCAGCCGCGAAGCGCAGCGCAACAACGGCATGAGCTGCCGCATGCGCCGCAGGCGCATAACCCACCCTCGCAACTCGCACCGCCGCGGGTTCTCAGAGGTTTCCTGGCGAGGACGGCCCCTCCGCCGTGTATTGGTCATACATCAGGAGGGGCACCCGCAGTCCAGGGAACCTCTGAGGTTCCGCCACCTGCACCGCCACGCAGAACAAGCCTGGAATCAATCGCTTGGTCCGCACCGGGCCCTGGGCTTGGCCAGTTACCCTCGCATAGGTAATCCATCGACTCTGGAGACCGTGAACCCGTGTTCGACACTCTCTCCGACCGGCTCACCTCGGTCCTGACGAACCTGCGCGGCAAGGGGCGGCTGTCCGACGCGGACATCGACGCCACCGCGCGGGAGATCCGCATCGCCCTGCTCGAAGCAGACGTGGCGCTTCCCGTGGTGCGCAGCTTCATCAAGGGTGTCAAGGAGCGCGCCAAGGGCGCCGAGGTCTCGCAGGCGCTGAACCCGGCGCAGCAGGTCATCAAGATCGTCAACGAGGAACTGGTCACCATCCTCGGCGGCGAGACCCGGCGGCTGGAGTTCGCCAAGACCCCGCCGACGGTGATCATGCTCGCGGGTCTGCAGGGTGCCGGTAAGACGACGCTGGCGGGCAAGCTCGCCAAGTGGCTGTCCGGGCAGGGCCACACGCCGCTGCTGGTGGCCTGCGACCTGCAGCGCCCGAACGCGGTGAACCAGCTGCAGGTGGTCGGCGAGCGGGCCGGGGTGCCGGTGTACGCGCCGCAGCCGGGCAACGGGGTCGGCGACCCGGTCGAGGTCGCCCGCACCAGCATCGAAGAGGCCCGCCGGGCCCAGCACGACGTCGTCCTCGTCGACACCGCCGGCCGGCTGGGCATCGACGAGGAGATGATGAAGCAGGCCGCCGACATCCGGGATGCCATCACCCCGGACGAGGTCCTGTTCGTGCTCGACGCGATGATCGGTCAGGACGCGGTCAACACCGCGGAGGCCTTCCGCGACGGCGTCGGCTTCTCCGGCGTGGTGCTGACCAAGCTCGACGGTGACGCCCGCGGTGGTGCCGCGCTGTCGGTCCGCGAGATCACCGGCCAGCCGATCATGTTCGCCTCCAGCGGCGAGAAGCTGGAGGACTTCGACCTCTTCCACCCGGACCGGATGGCCAACCGGATCCTGGGCATGGGTGACATGCTCACCCTCATCGAGCAGGCCGAGCAGGCCTTCGACCAGGAGCAGGCGGAGAAGGCCGCGGAGAAGCTGGGCAGCGGTCAGCTGACCCTCGAGGACTTCCTCGAGCAGATGCAGGCGGTGCGCCGGATGGGCCCGCTGCAGAACCTGCTGGGCATGCTGCCGGGCGCCGGTCAGATGAAGGACCAGCTGGCCAACTTCGACGAGAAGCACCTGGACCGCATCCAGGCGATCATCCGCGGCATGACGCCCGCCGAGCGGGCCGACCCGAAGATCATCAACGCCTCCCGCAGGCAGCGCATCGCGCGCGGTTCCGGGGTGGCCGTCAGCGACATCAACGACCTGGTCAACCGGTTCTTCGAAGCCCGCAAGATGATGCAGCAGATGGCGGGCGGCTTCGGCTTCGGGGGCGGTGGCGGCAGCAAGAACCGCAAGGGCAAGAAGGGGAAGAAGGGCAAGAAGGGTCGCGGCCCGACGCAGCCCAAGGGCATGCGCGGCCTGCCCGGCGGCTTCCCCGCCATGCCCCCGGGCGGGATGCCCGGGCTGCCTCCGGGCGGCCCCGACCTGTCCAAGCTGGAGGGCGGCATGAACGACCTGCCCGCCGGCTTCGACCCGTCGAAGCTGAACTTCGGCAACGGCAAGAAGAAGTGACCGCGCTGCACCTGCGCGGGGTGCTGCTGCCCGACGGCGCGCACCGCGACCTGTGGGTCCGCGACGGCCGGATCAGCCTCGACGAGGTGCCGGGCGCCGAGACCGTCTTCGACGGCGGTTTCGTGCTGCCCGGCCTGGTCGACGCGCACTGCCACATCGGCATCGGCCCGGACGGCCCGGTGGAGCTCGACGAGGCGGCCGCGCAGGCCGAGCTCGACCGCGACGCGGGCACCCTGCTGGTCCGCGACTGCGGCGCGCCCATCGACACCCGGCCGCTGCAGGAGCGCGAGGACCTGCCGCGGATCATCCGCGCGGGCCGCCACCTCGCCCGCCCGAAGCGCTACATCCCGTACCTGGCCGACCAGCTCGACCACGAGGAGCAGCTGCCCGCCGCGGTCGCCGAGCAGGCGGCCTACGGGGACGGCTGGATCAAGCTGGTCGGCGACTGGATCGACCGCTCGGTGGGCGACCTGGCGCCGCTGTGGAGCGACGAGGTGCTGACCGAGGCGATCGCGACCGCGCACCGGATGGGTGCCCGCGTCACCGCGCACGTCTTCGGCGAGGACGCGCTGCCGGGCCTGATCGCGGCGGGCATCGACTGCATCGAGCACGGCACCGGGCTCACCGACGACACGATCGAGCTGATGGCCCGGCACGGCACCGCGCTGGTCCCGACGCTGATCAACATCGAGAACTTCCCGTCCTTCGCGGCCGCGGCCACCAAGTACCCGGCCTACGCCGCGCACATGACCGAGCTCTACGGGCGGGCCGACCGCACCGTGGCGAAGGCGATCGAAGCGGGCATCCCGGTCTACGCGGGAACCGACGCGGGCGGCGGCATCGCGCACGGCGTGCTGGCCGACGAGATCATCGCGCTGCACCGCGTCGGGATGTCCACCGAGCAGGCCATCGGCGCGGCGTCGTGGCAGGCCCGCGAGTGGCTGGGCTGGCCGGCCCTGGAGCACGGCGCCCCGGCGGACCTGGTCTGCTACGCCGAGGATCCCCGCAAGGACCTCGCCGAGCTGCGCAACCCCCGTCGCATCGTCCTGCGCGGCAACGTCGTCGGCGCTTGACGATCTCCGAATCGCCAGGTCAGCGCAACGATGTGTGATCGGCGTCGAACCCGTTGAACACTTAGGGTTGAAGCGTCGAGGGGAGCTCATCGTGGGGGAGCAGCCGGAACGGGAATCGCCCGGGAACCGGCCGGCGGGCAACGCCGTCGGCCCGCACCCGAGGTTCTGGGAGGCCCAGCTGGAGGCCGCGCGGCGCGGCTCGCTGGCGTGGGGCCTGGCCGCGTTCTTCATCGGCTACGGCGGCTACTACCTGGTCGGGCTGATCCTGACCGCGGTCCAGCCGGATCGGCGCAGCGGGTTCGACCCGACGACGCCGCCCAGCACCGGTCCGCTGCTGCTGCTCGCCTTCGCCCCGAACATCCTGCTCGGCCTGGTGCCCGCGGTGTTCTCCTGGTGGTGCGGCCGCGGCCTGCGCGCGGACTTCGGCATCGTGCCCAAGCGGCGCGACTTCAAGGTCGGAGTGCTCTGCGGACTCGCCGCGCTGTTCGGTTCCCTGCTGCTGACCCTGGTGATCGTCGCGATCTCCGGGCCGCCGCCGGAAACCGACCTCGCCCGGCTGATGCAGGGCGAGCGGACGTTCTGGCTCTTCCTGTTCGCGCTGTTCGCCTTCCTCGGCGCGCCGCTGACCGAGGAGCTGCTGATGCGCGGTGCGCTGTGGGGCGCGCTGGAGCACTACCGCATCCCGCGCTACGCGATCCTGGTCCTGACCTCGATGATCTTCGCGCTGATCCACCAGGAGGTGTGGCGCACGCCGGTGCTGTTCGTCGGCGGCCTGGCGATCGGCGCGGCGCGGATGATCACCGGCCGGGTCGCGACCAGCATGATCGCCCACGCCACGAACAATTTCCTGCCCGCTCTCCTGCTGTTCGCCGTCGCCAGGTGAAAACCGGTGCCGCGCGTTGATCGGCTGGGGGTAACCTGACGGCTCGCCGGTCTGGGGCCGGCCATGCCGATCGGCACTGCGGAGACGCCCGTGAACGAAGCGCACCAGCCGGGGGAGACCCCGGAGCGGCCGACCCCACCCGCCCGCACCCACCGGTGGGGGCTCGGCGCGTTCTTCCTGACGCAGGCGGTCTTCGTGCTGGTGTCGGTGCTGCTGGCGGCGGCCTTCGGCAGCCCGGACGGCAGCACGCTGGTGATCATGCTGATGCTGCCCACGGTGCTCGCCGGGGCGCTCGCGGTGCTGATCACCGTGGTGCGCGGCAACGGCCCGCGGCTGGACTTCGGCCTGGAGTGGCGCTGGTCGGACGTCACGACCGGCCTGGCCATCGGCGGCGTCGGCCTGGTCACCACGACGATCGCGACCATGCTGTGGGTGCGCTGGGTGGGCGAGGACAACGCCCAGTCGACGGTGAGCGGCCTGCTCGACGGGGTCGAGCTGCCGCCGGTGGTGGCGGTGGTGATCTTCCTGCACATCTGGCTGATCGCGCCGCTGTGCGAGGAGCTGCTCTACCGCGGCCTGCTCTGGGGCGCGATGGAGCGGATGCGCTGGGGCCAGCTCAACGTGTTCGTGCTCAGCACGGCCGTCTTCGCGATCGGCCACCTGGAGCCCGAGCGCACGGCGTTGCTGCTGGTGATCGCGATCCCGATCGGCGTGGCCCGGATGGTCACCGGACGGCTGACCGCCAGCGTGGTCGCCCACCAGGTGAACAACTTCCTGCCCGCGCTCGGTCTGCTGCTGATCTCCCTGGGCCTGCTGCCGGCCTGATGCGCCACCCCGGAGCTGCCGCGACGGGCGGATCTGGCAGAATGGTTAGCTGTTCGCCGCGAGGGGTCCCTCTCACCGCTTGTGGCCGTTTTTGACCTACGAGCATTCCGAATCGCAGCCCCACGCGGTCCGGTGTGCTCTCCGGAGCACGAACGAGAGTCTGAGGAGCACCAGCACCCGTGGCTGTGAAGATCAAGCTCGCCCGGATCGGTAAGATCCGTGAGCCGCACTACCGCATCGTCGTCGCCGACGCCCGCACCCGCCGCAACGGCCGGGCCATCGAGACGATCGGGCAGTACCACCCGAAGGAGAACCCGAGCGGCATCGTCGTCGACTCGGAGCGGGCGCAGTACTGGCTGAGTGTCGGGGCGCAGCCGACCGACCCGGTGCGCAACATCCTGGAGATCACCGGCGACTGGCAGAAGTTCAAGGGCCTGCCGGGCACCGAGGGCACGCTGAAGGTCGCCGAGCCGAAGCCGAGCAAGCAGTCGCTGTTCGAGGCCGCGCTGGCCGCCGCGGGCGAGGAGCCCACCGTCGAGGCCACCACCCCGAAGAAGAAGGGTGGCAAGAAGGCCGAGGACAAGGCCGAGGAGCCGAAGTCCGAGGAAGGCCAGGCGTGACGGTCCTCGCGGACGCGCTTGAACACCTGGTGCGCGGCATCGTCGACAACCCCGACGATGTCCGCGTTCAGCTGCTCACGACCCGACGCGGTCGCACCCTCGAGGTGCACGTGAACCCCGACGACCTGGGCAAGGTCATCGGCCGCAGCGGTCGCACCGCGACCGCGCTGCGGACGGTGATGTCCGGCATCGGCGGTCGCGGCATCCGCGTCGACGTGGTCGACACCGACCGCTGAGCACCATGGCTGAACCCGAGATCCTCGCCGTGGGGCGCATCGTCCGACCGCACGGTGTGCGGGGAGAACTCGTCGTCGAGGTGCTCACCGACAGCCCTGAGCTGCGGTTCGTGCCCGGCTCCGTGCTCGGGACGCAGCGCCGCGGCGAGGACCGCGGGCAGAACCTCACCGTGGCAGCCGCCCGGCCGCACGCCGGGCGGCTGCTGCTGCGAGCCGAGGGCGTCGACGGCCGCGAGGCCGCCGAGGACCTGCGCGGCGTGCTGCTGACCGTCACCACGGACGTCCTCGAACCCACCGAGGACCCGGACGAGTTCCACGACCACCAGCTGGTCGGGCTGCGGGCCGTCGAGCCCTCCGGGACCGAGATCGGTGAGGTCCGCGAGGTCATCCACACGCCGGCGGGCGAACTGCTGGCGCTGCGGACTGCCGACGACCGCGAGGTCCTGGTGCCGTTCGTGGTCGAGATCGTGCCCGAGATCGACCTGGCCGCCGGGAAGCTGGTCGTGGACCCGCCCGAGGGTCTGCTCGACGAATAACTCCAGCCGAGCCATCCGCCCTCGCCATCAGGCGGGGGCGTTTCCGTTTCGAGGGCACATTGCGCATCGACGTCATCACGATCTTCCCCGACTACCTGAACCCGCTGCGGGAAGCGCTGCTGGGCAAGGCCATCGAGCGCGACCGGATCGCGGTCGGCGTGCACGACCTGCGGGACTGGACGCACGACGTGCACCGCGCGGTGGACGACAGCCCCTACGGCGGCGGCCCCGGCATGGTGATGAAGCCCCAGGTCTGGGGCGAGGCGCTGGACGCCGTCTGCGGTACCGGTGAGGCCCCGATGCCGCGGCTCGTGGTGCCCACGCCCGCAGGCAGGCCGTTCGACCAGCGCACCGCGATCCGCTGGTCCGCCGAACCGTGGCTGATCTTCGCCTGCGGCCGGTACGAGGGCATCGACCAGCGGGTGATCGACGACGCGGCCACCCGGATGCCGGTGGAGGAGGTCTCCATCGGCGACTACGTGCTGGTCGGCGGTGAGGTCGCCGCGCTGGTGATGATCGAGGCGGTGGCCCGCCTGCTGCCCGGCGTGCTCGGCAACCCGCTGTCGGCCGAGCAGGACTCCTTCTCCGACGGACTGCTGGAGGGGCCCTGCTACACCCGTCCCGAGGTCTGGCGCGGGCACGCCGTGCCGGACGTGCTGCGCTCCGGGAACCACGCCGCGATCGACCGCTGGCGGCGGGACCAGGCGCTGGCCAGGACCTACCGCAGGCGCCCGGATCTGCTGGCCGCGCTGCCGGAGGGGGACCTGGATAAGGCCGACCGCGCGCAACTCGATAAACTGCGGGCGTCGGAACATTCCGACGAGTCCCGGAATGCCGGAGAAGCGCCTCGCTGACCCCGTCGGCGGGGGCGGTTGAGACACCGAAAAGCGGATCTGGCACACTGGAACGGTTGACACAGCCGGACGATGTCCGGCGTGCGTTAAGCAAGTTCACCCCGTGTCAGGCGGTGCCCACCAGTAGGTCGGGTCATCGACATGCGAGAACACGGGTGCCTTCGACACGGATGAGGACGGACCACCGATGAACACCCTGGACGCGTTGGACGCCCAGTCGCTGCGTTCCGACATCCCGGCCTTCCGGCCCGGTGACACGCTGAAGGTCCACGTCCGCGTCATCGAGGGTTCGCGCGAGCGTACTCAGGTCTTCCAGGGCGTGGTCATCCGCCGGCAGGGCGATGGCATCCGGGAGACCTTCACCGTGCGCAAGGTTTCCTTCGGTGTCGGTGTGGAGCGGACGTTCCCGGTGCACACCCCGAACATCGCGCAGATCGAGGTCGTCACGCGCGGTGCTGTTCGGCGGGCGAAGCTGTACTACCTGCGCGACCTGCGCGGCAAGGCGGCGAAGATCAAGGAGAAGCGGGAGACCGCCGCTTCCTGATCGGACGGACTGAGAACAGCCCGGATGCCCAGCATCCGGGCTGTTCCTTTTGTTCGCGGCATTGCACCTTCGGGTGATCAATGCCGGTCCGAGCCCGCTTCCGGCGCTGGGCGCGGCGGAAAATCGCAGCTCGTTCGGGCTCTCCGAAGCGGGGGAGCGCGACGGCACCCGCCGCGGTTCCAGTAGCCTGGCCGGGTGGCCGACGTCATGCGCAGCGGATCAGCGGAGGAGCCCCACGAGGCGGAGCACCACAGCGGTGCCCCGCAGGACTCGGAGGAAGGCTCCCGCGGCCGCAAGCCCAAGAACAAGAAGAAGGGCTCGTTCTGGCGCGAGCTGCCGATCCTGATCGTCACCGCGCTGGTGCTGACGGTCCTCATCCAGGCGTTCATCGCGCGGGTCTACGTGATCCCGTCGCAGTCGATGGAGCAGACCCTGCACGGCTGCACGGGCTGCAACAACGACCGGGTGCTCGTCGACAAGATCACCTACCGGTTCTCGGATCCGGAGCCGGGCGACGTCGTGGTGTTCCGCGGCCCGCAGCCGTGGGTGCAGAACGAGTTCCAGGCCGAGGAGCCCACCAACCCGGTGGCCGGCTTCTTCCAGGGCGTGGCCTCGCTGCTGGGCTTCGGCGCTCCTGACGAGAAGGACTTCGTCAAGCGGGTGATCGCGGTCGGCGGCCAGACGGTGGAGTGCTGCGACGCGCAGAACCGGGTGCTGGTCGACGGCAAGCCGCTCAACGAGCCCTACCTGTACTGGGAGCCGGGCCGCGGGGTCGGCCAGGACGAGTTCAGCGCGGTGACGGTTCCGCCGGGGCACCTGTGGGTGATGGGCGACAACCGCAACGACTCGGCGGACTCCCGGGTGCAGGGCAACGGCGGCGTCAACGGCGCGGTCCCGGTGGACAACGTGATCGGCAAGGCGCAGTTCATCGTGCTGCCGCCGACCCGCTGGCAGGGCATCGACGACCCCAACCCGCAGGCGGACGCGCTGGGCGCCCCGGCCTGGCAGACCGGGGTGCCGGTCGGGTTCGGGGTGGCCGCGGCGTTCCCGACGGTGTGGCTGGGTCGTAGGCTCGTCGGTGTGGTGAGCAAGCGACGAGCCTCGGAGTGACGTTGACGTGACGGTGGCGGAGTTCCGGCCGCCGAGGTCGGTGATCCGGCGCAGCAGCGGCAACTGGGCCCTCCAGCGCGCGCTGGACCGCCGCGGCCTCGGGCCGGTGGCCGGGGTGGACGAGGCCGGGCGGGGTGCGTGCGCCGGACCCCTGGTGGTGGCGGCGTGCGTCCTGAAGCCGGGCGACGACCGGCGCTTCGACGGGCTGACCGATTCGAAGGCGCTGTCCGAGGCGGAACGCGAGCGGCTGTTCGACATCGTCACCTCGCGGGCGCTGAGCTGGTCGACGGTCGTGATCCCCGCTGAGGACGTCGACGCGCTCGGCATCCACGTGGCCAACCTGGAGGGCATGCGGCGCGCGGTCGCCCGGCTCTCCGAGCACCCCGGCTACGTGCTCACCGATGGGTTCCGGGTGCAGGGTCTGGCCACGCCGAGCGTGGCCGTGCTGAAGGGCGACCTGGTGGCCGCCTGCGTGGCGGCGGCATCGGTGCTGGCGAAGGTGACCCGCGACCGGCTGATGGCCGAGCAGCTGCACCTCGAATTCCCGGTCTACGGGTTCGACGTGCACAAGGGGTACAGCACACCGCTGCACTCGACGCGGCTGAAGAAGCACGGGCCCTGTCCCGAGCACCGCTGGTCCTATGCGAACGTGGCGGCGGCGGCGCACCGGCACGGGATGCGCTCGCCGCGCGCGGTGAGCAGCAAACCCGGGCTGTTCGATGCTTCTGAGGGGGAAGTGGTGGACAATGAGGTGTTGTAGTCCGATCGGCAACGCAGAAGGGCTCGCACAGCGATGAGCGCCGAGGATCTCGAGAAGTACGAGACCGAGATGGAGCTGCAGCTCTACAAGGAGTACCGCGACATCGTCGGGCAGTTCACCTATGTCGTGGAGACCGAACGGCGCTTCTACCTGGCCAACGCGGTGGACGTGCAGGTGCGCAACTCCGACTCGGAGGTCTACTTCGAGGTGGCGATGTCGGACGCGTGGGTGTGGGACATGTACCGCCCGGCGCGATTCGTCAAGAACGTGCGCGTGATCACGTTCAAGGACGTGAACGTGGAAGAACTGGACAAACCGGATCTCCGGCTGCCGGAGAGCGGCCCGTTCGGTTCCTGACCCCGTGTCGATAGCTCGGGCGGTCGTCGTGCGGCGACCGCCCGAGCTTCGTTTTCAAGCCCGTCGTGCGCGGGTCCCAGCGCTTCGCGCGGGCCGTCCTGGTCCGGGGAAGCGTCGGGGCTGGGTCGATCGGATTGTGCTTCGTCGGCGTGTCGGGCTGTCATTCGTCGCTTAATACGCGGAATCAGTTTCGTCTTCCTGTGCTGTGAATGCGTTCGGGATCCGGATTTCGCGGATCTTTCTTCGTGTTTCTTCGCATTCCCACTCGTCCGAGTGATCGGAGTTGTCCACAGGGGATTCGGTTATCCACAGATTTCCGATGGGTACTGGTGATCGGCGGATTTTGCGGGCAACGTGGAGTCATCCACTCGTGCCCGGATCCGTTGGTGCGCTGCGGGAAACCCGCTCGCGACGCCGCGCGGTGCTGCCCGGGTGCGGGAATTTCCGCAACACCAGACCGAGGAGGAACTCGTGCGCCGAAAGAAGATCGTGGGACCCCTCAGCGATGCCTGCACCGGGGACGGCAGGAATGCGCTGGGGCTCGCCGGGGAGCGGTTGGCCGCCCAATTGCTGGAAGGCCGTGGAATGACGGTGCTGGACCGCAATTGGCGGTGCCCGCAAGGAGAGCTCGACATCGTCGCCGCGGACGGCGACACCGTGGTGTGCTGCGAGGTCAAGGCGCGCTCCGGGACCGACTACGGCGGACCGGTCTACGCGCTCAACCAGGAGAAGGCCATGCGCATCCGCAGCGTCGCGCGGTCGTGGCTGGCCGAACGGGAGCTGGTGGGCTGCCCGGTGCGCTTCGACTTCGTCTCGGTGCTGTGGCCACCGGGCAGATCACCGCACCTCCGGCACCTCAAGGGGGTGTTCTGAAGTGGCGCTGCGACGGACCTGGGCGGTCGCGCTGTTCGGTGTGGACGGTGCGCTCGTCGAGATCGAAGCGGACGTGCGCAACGGCGGCCTGCCGTCGTTGCAGCTGCTCGGCCTGCCCGACACCGCGCTGCAGGAGTCCAAGAACCGCGTGCGGGCGGCCATCCAGAACTGCCAGGAGGACTGGCCGGCGAGCTGCGTGACGCTCGCGCTGTCCCCGGCCGCGCTGCCCAAGGCCGGGACCTCGTACGACCTGGCGCTGGCCTGCGCGGTGCTGGCCGGGGCCGAGCTGGTGCCGCCGCACCGGTTGGCGGGCACGGTGCTGTTCGGGGAACTGGCGCTGGACGGCCGGATCCGCCCGGTGCGCGGCCTGCTGCCCGCGCTGCTGGCCGCGCGGAAGGAGGGCATGCGCCGGGCGGTCGTGCCGGTCGACGGCCTGGCCGAAGCGCACCTGGTGGAGGGCATAGAGGTGCTGGGCGCTGCGCACCTGCGCGAGGTGGTGGCCTGGTTGCGCGAACTCGGCGAGCTCGCCCGCTATCCGCCGCCGGTGGACGATCCACCGGTGGTGGAGGCGCCGGATCTGGCCGACGTGCTCGGCCAGCCCGAGGCGCGCTGGGCGCTCGAGGTCGCCGCGGCGGGTGGCCACCACCTGCTGATGGTCGGACCACCGGGCACCGGCAAGACCATGCTCGCGAAGCGGTTGTGCGGACTGCTGCCGGAGCTGAGCGGGCAGGAAGCGCTGGAGGTGACGGCGATCCGGTCCGTGGCCGGGGACCTCGCCGACTCGGCGGCCCTGGCGCGGGTCCCGCCGTTCGTCGCGCCGCACGCGTCGCTGTCCATCCCGGCGCTCGTCGGTGGTGGCACGGGGCTGGCCAGACCGGGCGCGGTCAGCAGGGCGCACCGCGGCGTCCTGCTGCTGGACGAAGCCTGCGAGCTCGGCCCCAAGCGGCTCGAAGCGCTGCGCACGGCGTTGGAGGAAGGCGAGGTCCGGCTGGCCCGGCGGGACGGAACCCTCCGCTATCCGGCGCGGTTCCAGCTGGTGCTGGCCACCAACCCGTGCCCGTGCGCGCCCGCCCGGGATCTCGACTGCCAGTGCCCGCCGCAGGTCCGGCGGCGCTACCTCGGCAAGCTGTCCGGTCCGCTGCTGGACCGGGTGGACCTGCGGGTGCGGATGCGGCCGATCACGGCGATGACCGTGCACAGCGGTGCCGAGCCGGAGAGCACCGCGGTCGTGCGCGAACGGGTGGCCCAGGCGCGGGCCGCCGCGCGGGAGCGGTGGTCGGCGCACGGCTGGCAGACCAACACGGAGGTACCGGGGCCGGTGCTGCGGCGTGACTTCGCGCTGTCGCCCGAGGTCACCGGGCTGCTGGATCGCGGTTTGGAGGTCGGTGCCATCACCGCCCGCGGTGCGGACCGGTGCCTGCGGGTGGCGTGGACGCTGGCCGACCTCGACGGCAAGGAGCGCCCCGACGCCGAGCACGTGGCGGCGGCGCTGGAGTTCCGGGACAGGAAGGCGGCGTGATGGAGAACTGGGTGAGGATGAGCGAGAAGGGCAGGCACGCGGTGCGGTTGGCGAGGGCCTTCCTCGCCGCGATCGCCGAGCCGCCGGCTCCGGCGCTGGCCGGTTTCGTCGCCCGGCGCGGCGCGTGCCGGGCGGTGGAGGTGATCCGGCGGGGGAAGGCCCCGCCGGATGTGCTGGCCGAGATCGAGGCCAGGTATCAGCACGTGTCCGCCGAGCAGCTGCTCGAAGCGACCGAGGCGGCCGGAGCCCGGCTCGTCGTGCCGGAGGAGCCGGATTGGCCGGGCGGCGCTGTCGAGAACCTCTCCGGTGCGCGGGAGGTCGGGCTCCCGGAGGTCGCCGAACCGATCGCGCTGTGGGTGCGCGGCCGGGCGGACCTGGCCGCGGTGCTGGACCAGGCCGTCTCGGTGGTCGGTGCGAGAGCTGCCTCCGGTTACGGCGAGCACGTGGCCGCGGAGTTCGGCCACGGACTCGCCAACGCCGGGTTCACGGTGGTTTCCGGTGCGGCGTACGGCATCGACGGCGCGGCGCACCGGGGCGCGCTGGCCGCCGGTGGCCGGACGGTGGCGTTCCTGGCCTGCGGGGTCGACATCGACTACCCGGCGGGGCACAGCCGCTTGCTGCGCGCGGTGGCCGAACAGGGTTCCGTGGTCAGCGAGTACCCGCCGGGCACCGCGCCGCGCAAACACCGGTTCCTCGTGCGGAACAGGCTGATCGCGGCTGCCGGGCGGGCCACGGTCGTGGTGGAGGCCGGTGCGCGCAGCGGTGCGGGCAACACCGCGAACACCGCCGATGCCCTGGGCCGACCGGTGCTGGCGGTGCCCGGCCCGGTCACCGCGAAGAACTCGGTGGGATGCCACGGGATGGTGCGTTCCGGGCAAGCCGTCCTGGTCACGAGCGTCGAGCAGGTCCTGGAGGCGGTCAGTCCCCTCGGCGTTCCGGGTTCCGTCGAGGTCGTCGGCACGCGCCGCCGGACCGATGGGCTGCACCCGCGCGCCCAGCGCCTGCACGACTCGCTGCGCGGCATGGCGGGAGCCAGTGCGGACGACCTCGCGCGCGACTGCGGCCTGCCGCTGGGCGAAGTGCGGGCGCTGCTCCCGGAACTGGAGCTGTCCGGGTTCGCGGTCCGCACGGATCGGGGGTGGTCGATCGCACGCTGAGATCGCCCGTTCGGCACAGCGCGGGCCGGGCTGTCGGGACTCGGGAGGTGTTCTGCCGGTCGGGACCGTGATCGCTTCGGGGCGCCATCGCGACCCAACGTGATCACGGGTTCCTACCTGCGGAAATGGCTAGGTGCACCGGAACTGCGCGGCCTCGGGGCGGGCGTTCGGCGGATGTCGTCGCCCGGAAACCCGCGCGGTTCCGTCACCGGTGTCGTCGTGCGCAGCGGGGCGGGAAGCGCCGAGTGATCATGATTCGGCGTGGCGATGCTTGACCGGTGGGGTCGCAGGGGCCAGCGTCTGAGTCATGCCCCGTGCCCGTTCCACCGAACCGCGAAGACCCGATTTCCGCGCGGTCCGGGCAAAACTGCCCGAACCGCTGGGTGCGGCGGTCGACGGGTTCGAACGGCACCTCGCCGCCGAACGCGGACTGTCGGTGCACACCGTCCGGGGTTACGTCGGCGACGTCGTCTCGCTGCTGGATCACCTGTCCGGGGCATCGGATCGGGAAACCCTTGCTGAGCTGGACATCTCCGTGCTCCGCGAGTGGTTGTCGGTGCAGCACGCCCAAGGCGCGAGCCGGTCGACGATGGCCCGGCGGACCGCGGCCGCCCGGACTTTCACGGCGTGGGCGCTGCGCTCCGAGCTGCTGTCGAACGACCCCGGGCCGCGGCTGGCAGTGCCGTCCAAACCGCGGAAGCTGCCCGCGGTGCTGCGCACCGACCAGGCGAGCGCGGCGATGCAGGCCTCCGCGGCGGGAGCCGAGCAGGGCGATCCGGTAGCCCTGCGTGATCACGCGGTGCTCGAGCTCCTGTACGCCACCGGCGTGCGCATCGCCGAGCTGTGCGGATTGGACGTCGACGACGTCGACCGCGAACGACGGGTGATCCGCGTGATCGGCAAGGGTGACCGGGAACGCGTTGTGCCGTTCGGCCTACCCGCGGATGATGCGCTCGGCCGGTGGGTCACCGCTGGACGGCCGAAGCTGGTCCGGGCCGATTCCGGCGCGGCGCTGTTCCTGGGTGTCCGGGGTGGACGCCTTGACCCGCGTACGGCGCGGCGGAGCGTGCACGACGCCGTCGGAACCGTTTCCGGTGCACCGGACGTCGGGCCGCACGGCATGCGGCATTCAGCGGCGACCCATTTGCTGGAAGGCGGTGCGGACCTCCGTAGCGTTCAGGAGTTGCTTGGTCACGCTACGCTCGCAACGACCCAGCTTTACACCCACGTGACCGTTGAACGGCTGAAGGCGATCCATGACCGAACCCACCCCCGTTCCTGACCACGCCGGGGGCGGCGCCGACACGGTGGCCGCGAGACCGAACTCGGCGCCGGTGACTGCCCGTGATCAGGGCGGCGCGACGAACGGCCACGCCCCCGAGTGCGTGCGCCGCCAAGGAGTGCCCCCGGCGGCCGAGGCAGCGGCAGGCGGGGACCAGCGCCGCGCCGACGGCGTCGAAGCGGGCATAGTCGCGCTCTGGCAGGCGTTCGGCGAGCGGCGCGACCAGGAGCTCCGCGATCGCTTGGTGCTGCACTACGCGCCGCTGGTCAAGTACGTAGCGGGCCGGGTGGGCACCGGGCTGCCCTCGCACGTCGACGTCTCCGACCTGATCCAGTCCGGCATCTTCGGCCTGGTCGACGCGATCGAGAAGTTCGAGCCCGAGCGCGGCCTGAAGTTCGAGACCTACGCGATGCAGCGCATCCGCGGGGCGATCCTGGACGACCTGCGGGCTCAGGACTGGGTGCCCCGGTCGGTGCGCAGCCGGGCCAGGGACGTCGAGCGGGCGCTGGAGCGGCTGGAGGCGAAGCTGCAGCGCACCGCCACCGATGCCGAGCTGGCCGCCGAACTGGAGCTGTCGCTCGACGAGCTCCGCGAGCTGTTCGCCCAGCTGCAGATGACCAGCGTGATCGCGCTGGACGACCTGATCGGCGCCGGACCCATGCAGGCATCGCTGGCCGAGACGCTCCCCGACGATCGGGCTGAAGACCCGGTGGCGGCCCTGGTGGACCGGGACAGCCGCCGTCAGCTGGCCGAAGCGGTGAAGCGCCTGAGCGAACGCGACCGGGTGGTGGTGACGCTCTACTACTTCGAGAACCTGACGCTGGCCGAGATCGGCAAGGTCCTCGGGGTGACGGAGTCGCGCGTCTGCCAGCTGCACACCAGGGCGGTGCTCCGCCTGCGCACGAAGCTCACCGAGGCGGGCTGACCGCGTTCGCACGTCGATCGGCTGTGCGAGGCGACCGGCCGGGGGCGGCGATCTCCCGGATCTCGCCGCCCCCGGGCCGGTCAGTCCCAGGGGAGCAGGCGGACGTGGCCCATGCCCAGCAGGCGCAGCGGGTTCAGGTAGGTCAGGTGTTGGCGGGCTCCCCAGTGCAGGCAGGCCCGGGGCGGCTGCGCCGTGCACTGCGGGTGCCCCGGCTCCAGGTCGCCGATCGGTTGGCCCCTGGCGACCTGGTCGCCGACCGCCACCGCAGGGCGGACCGGTTCGTAGGTGGTGCGCAATCCGGTTGCGTGCTCGACCGACACCAGGTCGCGGCCGGCCACCGGCCCGGCGAACACCACCAGGCCATCGCCCGCGGCGAGCACCGGCTGGCCGACCTCGCCGACCAGGTCCACCCCGCGGTGGCCGGGGCCGTAGGCGTGTTCCGGCGCCTCGAACGGGCGGACGACAGCGGGCGGTGGAGCCAGCGGCCAGCCGAACTGGCCTTCGGAGGTCTTCGCGGTCGGCGGTGGCGCGGAGTGCGCGGTCGGTTCGGGTGCCGCGGTCAGGCCGATCGCGGCAGCGGTGAAACCGCCGCACAACAGGGCTGAAACGATCAACGGTCGCATCCACCCACAGTGGCCGCGCGTCGCGACGGGCGACAGGGGGAAGCAGAAATCTGTGGACAAACCAGGCCGCTGTGGACAACTCGCACTCCACGATCGGGTCAGCTGGTGCGTCCAGTACACTGATGGCGCGGTTTCGTGTCCGCACGGACCGACTTCGCGTGCCCGCACGCACGCCTGCGCAGGTGGCCGGACCGACAGGTCGGCGACCCGGTGGCTCAGTACCGAGTTCAACACCTCGGTCGCTGCTGCCCGGGCGGGCTGCCGGTGCCCCGTGGTCCCGAGCTCCTCGTGAGCCGGGTGGGGTGGCCGGGCGGGCACCAGGGCGACGGGTCACCCGGCTCGTCGCGGCAACCGAATCGCGCGCCACCCGGCGCGCCCGACTCACGAGGTGCGAATCTGGCCATGGCCGTCGTCACCATGAAGCAGCTGCTCGACAGCGGCGTGCACTTCGGGCACCAGACCCGTCGCTGGAACCCGAAGATGAAGCGCTACATCTTCACCGAGCGCAACGGCATCTACATCATCGACCTGCAGCAGACGCTGTCGTACATCGATGCGGCGTACGACTTCGTCAAGCAGACGGTCGCGCACGGCGGAACGATCATGTTCGTCGGCACCAAGAAGCAGGCGCAGGAAGCGATCGCCGAGCAGGCCCTGCGGGTCGGCATGCCGTTCGTCAACCAGCGCTGGCTGGGTGGCATGCTCACCAACTTCCAGACCGTCCACAAGCGTCTGCAGCGTCTCAAGGAGCTTGAGACCATGGAGCAGACCGGGGGCTTCGAGGGTCGCACCAAGAAGGAAATCTTGATGCTGACCCGCGAGAAGGACAAGCTCGAGAAGACCCTCGGCGGTATCCGCGACATGAGCAAGGTGCCCAGCGCCGTGTGGATCGTGGACACCAAGAAGGAGCACATCGCCGTCGGCGAGGCCCGCAAGCTGGGCATCCCGGTCGTCGCGATCCTCGACACCAACTGCGACCCGGACGAGGTCGACTACCCGATCCCGGGCAACGACGACGCGATCCGCTCCGCCGCCCTGCTGACCCGCGTGGTCGCCGACGGTGTCGCCGATGGCCTGATGGCCCGCAGCGGCCGCACCAACGGTGCCCCGGAGGGCGAGGAGAAGCCGGCCGGCGGCGAGCCGCTGGCCGAGTGGGAGAAGGAGCTGCTGGCCGGTTCCGGCCAGGCCGCCGAAGGCGGCGAGCAGCCCGCGCAGTCCTGATGCGCCGCGCCCCGCGTCCGCTCGTCGGGCGCGGGGCGCGATCAGGCTGACTTCCAGTCACACTTGCGGGTGTGATTGCCCGAGCTGGGCACGCCGCCCCGCCGAGCGGATCGGACGCCGCGGGGACGCTGCCCGCCTGCAAGACCTTCGAAGCTGCGTAACAAGAGGGACGGATAACGCACGATGGCGAACTTCAGTGCGGCCGACGTCAAGCGTCTTCGCGAGCTGACCGGCGCCGGAATGATGGACTGCAAGAAGGCGCTCGACCAGAACGACGGCGACTTCGACAAGGCCGTCGAGAGCCTCCGCATCAAGGGTGCCAAGGACGTCGGCAAGCGCGCCGAGCGCGCGACCGCCGAGGGCCTGGTCGCCGCGGACGGCGGGGTGCTGATCGAGCTGAACAGCGAGACCGACTTCGTCGCCAAGAACGACGAGTTCATCGGCCTGGCCAACAAGATCGCCGGTGCGGTCAGGGAAGCCGGTGCCGGTGACCTGGAGAGCGCGCTGGCCGCGCCGCTCGACGGCAAGACCGTCGCCGATGCGATCCAGGAGCTGTCGGCCAAGATCGGCGAGAAGCTGGAGCTGCGCCGGGTCGCCAAGTTCGACGGCGCCGTGGCCACCTACCTGCACCGCCGCTCCACCGACCTGCCCCCGGCGGTCGGCGTGCTGGTCGAGTTCACCGGTGACAACGCGGAGGCCGCTCGCGCCGCCGCCATGCAGGTCGCCGCGCTCAAGGCGAAGTACCTGCACCGCGACGAGGTTCCGGAGGAGATCGTCGCCAACGAGCGGCGCATCGCCGAGGAGACCGCGAAGGCCGAGGGCAAGCCGGAGAAGGCCCTGCCGAAGATCGTCGAGGGTCGCCTGAACGGCTTCTTCAAGGAGAACGTCCTGCTGGACCAGCCGTCGGTGCAGGACAACAAGAAGACCGTCAAGGCGCTGCTGGACGAGGCCGGCGTGACGGTCACCGGCTTCGCCCGGTTCGAGGTCGGCCAGGCCTGACCTGCTGCTGAGGGCGGCCTGCCGGGACCGCACCCAGTGGTGTCCCGCCTGCTCATCCGCTGAGCAGGCCGGCTCGGCAGCCGCCAGACGCGGTTTCGGCGCCCCGCCTTCGTTGGAAAGGCGGGGCGCTTTCGCAAGAGGGCGGTCACCTGCGGGTTCTCATGCGCGTTCTCGGCGGCGTGGCCCGGCCGAGAAGGCGCATGAGGTTCCGCCAGGTGCCCACCAGCGCGAATTGACCACAGACCGAAAGACCTCGCAGGAGGAATCAGTGACCGACGAGGGCCCAACGCAGCGCGGTTACGGCCGGGTGCTGCTCAAACTGGGCGGTGAGATGTTCGGCGGGGGCGGCGTCGGGATCGACCCGAACGTGGTCGGCACGGTCGCCCGGCAGATCGCCGAGATCGTCGCCGACGGGGTCGAGGTGGCCATCGTGATCGGCGGCGGCAACTTCTTCCGCGGCGCCGAGCTGCAGCAGCGCGGGATGGAGCGGGCTCGCGGCGACTACATGGCCATGCTGGGCACCGTGATGAACTGCCTGGCGCTGCAGGACTTCCTGGAGCGCGAGCACGGCATCGACACCCGCGTGATGACCGCGATCACCATGGGCCAGGTGGCCGAGCCCTACATCCCGCGTCGCGCGATGCGGCACATGGAGAAGGGCCGCGTGGTGATCTTCGGCGCGGGCACCGGGATGCCCTACTTCTCCACCGACACCACCGCGGCGCAGCGGGCGCTGGAGATCGGCTGCGAGGTCGTGCTGATGGCCAAGGCCGTCGACGGCGTCTACACCGCGGACCCGAAGACCACGCCGGACGCGCAGCTGTTCGACAGCATCACGCACCGCGAGGTCCTGGAGCGCGGCTTGAAGGTCGCCGACGCGACCGCGTTCAGCCTGTGCATGGACAACCACATGCCGATCCTGGTGTTCAACCTGCTGCAGGAGGGCAACATCGCCCGCGCGGTCGGCGGGGAGAAGATCGGCACGCTGGTCAGCACCCCCGCCGCAGCGTCGGCCTGATGGTGCTGGATCCTGATCTGGTCGCGGGCCCGCCGTGGGGCGGCGGCGCACCGCGGGCGACACTTGCAATGTCCACCGGTCGGCAGACTTAAGGAGCAGCCGTGATCGACGAAGCTCTTCTCGAAGGCGAGGAGAAGATGCAAAAGGCGGTGGAGCGGGCCAAGGACGAGCTGGCCACCGTTCGCACCGGCCGCGCGAACCCCGCGATGTTCTCCGGCATCGTCGTCGACTACTACGGTTCGCCGACGCCGTTGAACCAGCTGGCCAGCGTTTCCGTGCCGGAGGCGCGGCTGGTGGTCGTCAAGCCCTACGACGCCAGCCAGCTGGCGGCGATGGAGAAGGCCATCCGCGACTCCGACCTGGGTGTGAACCCGTCCAACGACGGCCAGCTCATCCGGATCCAGATCCCGCAGATGACCGAGGAGCGCCGCAAGGAGATGGTCAAGCTCGCCAAGCAGAAGGGCGAGGACGGCAAGGTCAGCGTGCGCGGCATCCGTCGCAAGGTGAAGGAAGAGATCGACCGCATCGTCAAGGACGGTGAGGCCGGTGAGGACGAGGGCACCCGGGCCGAGAAGGAGCTCGACAACCTCACCCACCAGTACACCGCCAAGATCGACGACCTTGTGAAGCACAAGGAATCGGAACTGCTCGAGGTCTGAGTGGTGACGGCCGGCCAATGCGAAGGTGAGTCCGGAATGCCCGCTGGCGCCCCGGACCCGCCTTCGCGCCCTTCCCGGGCCGGACGCGATCTCCGTGCCGCGATCGGCGTCGGGGTAGTGCTCGGCGCCGCGATCATCCTCTCGTTGCTGATGGTGCGCTTCGTCTTCATCGGCATCGTCGCCGCCGCGGTGGCGGTCTCCAGCGTCGAGCTGGCCAACGCGCTCAAGCGCGGCTCCGGCACCCGGGTGTCGCTCGTCCCCGTGCTGGTGGGCGGGCAGGCCATGGTGTGGTTGTCCTGGCCGTTCGGGCTGCGCGGCGCGCTGGTCGCCTTCGCGATCACCGTGCTGGCCTGCCTGGCGTGGCGGTTCCGGCACGGCGTCGACGGCTACGTGCGGGACGTGACCGCATCGGTGTTCACCGCGGCCTACGTGCCGCTGTTCGCCGCGTTCGCCGCGATGCTGGTGCGCCCGGAGGACGGGGCGTTCCGCGCGCTGTGCTTCATGATCGGCGTCGTCGCCTCCGACACCGGTGGTTACGCCTTCGGCGTCCTGTTCGGCAAGCACCCGATGGCCCCGAAGATCAGCCCGAAGAAGTCCTGGGAGGGCTTCGCCGGATCGATGCTGGTCGGCGTGGGTGCGGGGGCGCTGTCGGTGACCTTGATGCTCGGCGGCGAGTGGTGGGAGGGCATGCTCTTCGGCGCTGCCCTGGTGTGCACCGCGACGCTGGGTGACCTGATGGAATCGCTGATCAAGCGGGACCTCGGCATCAAGGACATGGGCAACCTGCTGCCCGGCCACGGCGGCCTGATGGACCGGATGGACTCGCTCCTCCCGTCGGCGGCCGCGGCCTGGATGATGCTCTTCTGGCTGGTCCCGTCGTGAACCGTGGTCTGACGAGCTCGTCGTGCTCGGCGGTGCGGGTTGCGTGGGTGGGCTAAGCGGCTGCGCCGCTTCGACGACGAGGACGGGCGTTGATGCGCGCCTGGCGGAAGGCGGCTCGGCCGCAGGTCACGCCGAGCCCGAACATCTGGCACTGGCCGGAGCTGTTCGAGACCGAGAACCGGGCCCAGGACGCGACCGGTGCGCTGTGGGACGCGCTGCGCGAGCGCTGCGACTGGGCCGGTCGGGACGTGGTCGACATCGGCTGCGGCGACGGCTTCCACCTGCCGCTGTTCGCCGCTGAAGCGCGCACTGTGATCGGCATCGAGCCGCACCAGCCGCTGGTGGAGCGGGCGCGCCACCGGATGGCGGGCACGCCCGGCGTGGACGTGCGGCAGGCTCCCGCCCAGCAGTTGCCGCTGGCCGATGCCAGTGCGGATCTGGTGCACGCCCGCACCGCGTACTTCTTCGGTCCCGGCTGCGAGCCGGGCCTCGCCGAGGCGGAGCGGGTGCTGCGACCGGGCGGCGTGATCGCGATCGTCGACCTGGACGCGGGCCGCCCGCCGTACGGCGACTGGATGCGGGCCGATGCGCCGCAGATCGATCCGGCCGCGATCGAGTCGTTCTTCCAGCGCCACGACTTCGACAGCACCTCGGTGGACACCGAGTGGCGCTTCGACGACCGGGCATCCCTCGAAGCGGTCCTGGGCATCGAGTTCTCCGCGAAGGTCGCCGCCCGCGCGGCCCGCGAAACCCCGGGCTGCACGCTCCCGGTCGGCTACCGCCTCCGAACCCGCCGCAAGCCGACCACCCTCCTGGCCCCCTGACTCGAGCTCAGTCACCCGGACCCGCGTCAATTTCGTACGAAATTGACCAGGCCCGGGTGACGGAGCTGGTCACTCGCCGGTGCGCTGGGCGGTGTCGATGACGAAGAACGTCGCGCCGACGACATCGCGGAGCAGGGCGACGCGGCCGTGCGGGGAGTCGGTGGGTTCGCGGAGGACCTCGCCGCCGAGCTGCACCGCCTTCGCGGTCGCCGCGTCGGTGTCCTGGTCGGGGTTGACCTGGAAGTACAGCTGCCAGTGCGCGGGCACGTCCTCGGGCAGCGAGAGGCTGGTCTCGAAGCGGCCCGCCGTCGGCTGGTCGTCGACGTACCAGACCGTGTAGTCGAAGCCGTCGCCCGGTTCGCCGATCTGCTCCTGGCGGTAGCCCAGCAGGTCCGCGTAGAACGGGTCCGCCGCGGAACCGTCGCGGGTGTGCAGTTCGGCCCAGCAGAGCATGCCTGCGTGGTCCCGGCCGAAGGTGCCGTTGGGCGGTGCCTGCCACAGGCCGACCGGCGCCCCGGTGGGGTCCTCGGCGACCAGGAACATCTCGTCCGCGGGCGTTTCGGTGGGCGGGACCAGCACCTTCCCGCCCAGGGCCCGGATGCGCTCCACCGCGTGGCGGACCGAACCGCACTCCAGGTACAGCGTCCACGTGGTCGGCACGCCGGTCTGGGGCGGCAGCACTCCGGCGACCGGCTTGTGCTCCTTCATCGCGATGTTGTAGTCCGGCCGCTGGACCCAGTGCCAGCCGAACAGGCCGGCGTAGAAGTCCCGGGTCGCGGACAGCTCGTTGGTGGCCAAGTCCACCCAGGCAGGCGCGCCCACTTCGATGGTCACTGGCAATCCCGCCTCTCCGAGTTTTTCAGTGGTGGTTGCGTCCGGGGTCGATCTCGCGTTGTGCGGTTTCTCGTGGCTGGGTTGCGTCACGGTCCCCTGAGGTGCGGTTGGGCAGGGCTCCGGTGGACACAAAGGCATCGCTCCGCCGTTCCCCCTGAGGGTGACCGGCGTTCGGGCCGGGAAAACCCCTGCGGCCGATCAAGATCGCGGTCCTCACCCGGTGGCGCTACCCCTCGGTGCCTTTACCGCAATCGAACGCCCCCGAATGACGCCTTGATCCTGGACCTCCCACGTGATCGACTAGAAGTGGTCACTCAGCGTGCGTATATGCACGTGGAGTGCCCGATCGTGCAAGCACCCGGGTTACAGGAGCAGCCATGGCCAACCGCGCGGCGAAGCCGGTCACCGCGGGCTTGAGCCGGCTTGCCGAGCTGGACCGCCGGGAGCGCAACCGGATCATCCAGCAGCTGTGCGAGCAGCACCCGGCCTTCCGCTCGCTGCTGAAGCAGGTGTCGATCGCCCGCGGCGTGGCCTTCGGGTCCGGGCTGGTGCTGGCCGTCGCGGTGATGTTCCTGGTGCAGAACGCGCCGGTGCTGTGGGTCTCCGGTCTGGTGTTCATCGGGCTGGCCGGGTTCTGCTACGTGGCGGTGGCGCTGACCGACAGCCGGTTCGACCTGCTGCTGGCGGTGCTGGGCGCGCACCGGACCGACGAGCTGCACGGCAGGCTGGTGACCGAGCAGGTCTACGGCGAGGAGTGCGCCGAGCAGCCGGAGCGGGCTCGGGTGGTGACCGCCCGCTCGGTCGGGCCGCGGCTCACCGACGGTTCACCGGTGCACGCTGATCGATAGCGCCGCGGCGATCTCGCCGCCCACGAAGTGCGTTTCGTCGTGCGGGGGCTCGCCGACGCGCACCACCAGCGGCCCGCCGAACGGCTTGCGCTCCACGAGCTCGATGCGCGATCCCAGCGTCATGCCGTGCTCGGTGAGGTAGCGCAGCAGTTCCGAATCGGTGTCCCAGACCCGCGCGATGGTGCCGACGGTGCCGGGATCGACCTGGTCGAGCAGCTTCGTCGCGGGCTTCTCCATCCGGCCGTCGGCGGTCGGGATCGGGTCGCCGTGCGGGTCGTGGGTGGGGTTGCCGAGCTTGGCCGCGATGTGCGCGACGAGCTCGTCGGACACCGCGTGCTCCAGCGCGTCGGCCTCCCGGTGCACCGCGTCCCAGCTGTAGTCCAGCTCCTCGACCAGGAACAGCTCGATCAGCCGGTGGCGGCGGAGCACGTCGTGGGCCAGGCGCCTGCCCTCCGGGGTCAGCTCGACGCTGCGGTACCGGACGTGGGTGACGAGGCCGAGCTGGGCGAGCTTGTTGATCATGCCGGACACCGATGACGGGCTCAGCCCGAGGCGCTGCGTCAGGGTCGCGTTCGTGACGGGCACGCCTCGTTCGCTGAGCCCGTAGATCGCCCGGAGGTAGTCCTCGACGGACGGCGACGGACGCTCGGCCATACTCGTCATACTTTCACGATACGGGCGTCGGGGATGCCTTCGTGAAGGTGGTGTTTCGAGGTCAGGCCCGCACGGCGGAACCGGCCACCCCGCGCCGGCGCACCGCCCGGGCGATCAGGCCCTGCTCCGGCGCACCGAGGTAGACCAGCGCGAACACCAGGGTCTGGCACACCACGATCATGCCGCCGGTCGAGGTGTCCAGGTGGAAGCTCAGGTAGGTGCCCAGGACGCTGCTGAACACCGACAGCGCGGCGGCCACCGCCAGCATCCGCGGAAACCGCTTGGTCAGCAGGAAAGCCGTGGCACCCGGCGTGATGAGCATCGCGGTGACCAGGATGACGCCGACGGCCTGCAGCGCCACGACGACGGTCAGCGCCAGCATCGTCAGCAGCAGCGCGCCGATCCGCCGCGGGTTCAGCCCGACCGCGTGCGCGTGCGTGGGGTCGAAGGCGTAGAGCGTGAGGTCGCGGCGCTTGACCAGCGCCACCGCGAGCACGATCGCCGCGATCACCAGCACCTGCAGGATGTCGGAGTCGGTGACGCCGAGGACGTTGCCGAACAGGATGTGGTTGAGGTCAACCTGGCTCGGGATGCGCGAGACCAGCACCAGTCCCAGCGCGAACAGGCCGGTGAACACCACGCCGATCGCGGCGTCCCCCTTCAGCTTGGTGGTGCTGCGGACGCCGGCGATCAGCCCGACGGCGAGGCTGCCGAACAGGAACGCGCCGAGCGAGAAGGGCAGTGCCAGCACGTAGGCGAGCACCACGCCGGGCAGCACGGCGTGCGAGACCGCGTCGCCGAGCAGCGACCAGCCGATCAGCGTGATCCAGCAGGACAGCACGGCGCACACCAGCCCGGCGGCCAGGCTGACCAGCAGCGCCCGCTGCATGAAGCCGAACTGCAGCGGCTCGGTGAGCCACTGGACGATCTCGTTCACCTGGTCTCCTGGGTGCTGCTCTGGGCGACGGCGGTGTCGACGCCGAAGGTGCGGGCGAGGGTGTCCGGGGACAGGACTTCGTCGAGCGGCCCGTGCGCGATCACCCGCTGCTGGAGCAGCACCGCTTCGTCGCACAGCGCCGGGACGCTGGCCAGGTCGTGGGTGGAGATCACCACCGTGCGGCCCTCGGCGCGCAGCCCGCGCAGCAGGTCGCTGATGGTCGCCTCGGACTTCTTGTCCACCCCGGCGAACGGCTCGTCGAGGAACAGCAGTTGCGCCTCCTGCGCGATGCCGCGCGCGACGAACGCGCGTTTGCGCTGGCCGCCGGAGAGCTCGCCGATCGGGTTGCCGGCCAGCTCGGTGAGCCCGACCCGCTCCAGCGCGGCGCGGACCGCCGCCTTGTCCCGCTGCTTGGGGCGGCGGGTGAGGCCCAGGTGCCCGTAGCGGCCCATCATGACCACGTCCGCCACGGTCACCGGGAAGGTCCAGTCGACGGCCTCGGACTGCGGCACGTAGGCGATCAGCCCGTCGCGCCGGGCCTGCCGCTGGTCGCGGCCGAGCAGCCGGATGTCCCCGGAATCCGGGCGGACCAGGCCCATCAGCGCTTTGAACAGCGTCGACTTCCCGGAGCCGTTCATGCCGAGCAGGCCGCAGATCCGTCCCGGGGCGATGTCCACCGACACGTCGTCGAGCGCCAGCGTCTCGCCGTAGTGGACGGTCACGCGGTGCGCGCTGATCGCGAGGTTCACCGCGCACCCCGCAGGCCCGCGACGATCGCCTCGGCGTCGTGGCGCAGCAGGTCCAGGTACGTCGGCACCGGGCCGTCCGGGCCGGACAGCGAGTCGACGTAGAGCTCGTCGCCCAGCCGCGCGCCGGTCTCCCGCGCGACCTGCTGCTGGGCCTTGTCGTTGACGGTGGACTCGCAGAACACGGTGGGCACTCCGTTCTCCCGGACGAATTCGGTGGTCGCCTTGATCTGCTGCGGGGTGCCTTCGGAATCGCTGTTGACCGGCCACAGGTAGGCCTCGCGCAGGCCGGCGTCGCGCGCCAGGTAGGAGAACGCGCCCTCGCAGGTCACCAGCGCGCGGTGCTCGTCGGGCAGGGCCGCCAGCTCTTCGCGCAGGTACCGGTCGATCTCGTCCAGCCGCCGCAGGTAGGCGTCGGCGTTGGCGCGGAAGGTCTCGGCGTGCGCCGGGTCGAGGCGGATGAACGCGTCGCGGATGTTGGTGACGTAGATCGCCGCGGTGCGCGGCGACATCCAGGCGTGCGGGTTGGCCTTGCCCCGGTACTCGCCGCCCTGGATCGGGATCGCCTCGATTCCGCTGGTCAGCGTCACGTGCTCGGCCTCGCTGCGCTGCACGAACTTGTCGAACCAGCGCTCCAGGCCGAGCCCGTTGTCCAGGACGAGATCGGCTTTGGCGGCCCTGAGCATGTCGCTGGGGGTGGGCTCGTACTCGTGGATCTCGGTGCCCGGCTTGGTGATCGACTCCACCGCGATCGCGTCCCCGGCGACGTTGCGGGCCATGTCCGCGATCACGGTGAACGTGGTGACCACCTGCTTGCGGCCGTCGTCGGGCTGGCTGAAGCCGGTCCCGCAGGCGCTGAGCAGCAGGAATGCCGCCGCGACGAGAGACGTGTTTCGGAGACCTGCGGACCGGGATTTCGCCACGCCGAAAACTGTACCGCGAGCGGTGGCCGCCACCAAGGTCGTCTCCGGGCGTGGGAAGATGGACGGCGCTATGTCTGCGACCTCCCTGCCACTCGTCTTCGACGCCCCGCGCCGCGGTATGCCCCCGCGGCACCTCGCCGACCTCTCCGCCGACGAACGGAAGGCCGCCGTCGTCGAGCTGGGGGAGAAGCCGTTCCGCGCCAAGCAACTGGCGCACCACTACTTCGGCAGGCTCAACGCCGATGTCGAGTCGATGACCGACATCCCGACGGCCAGCCGCGCCAAGCTCGGCGAGAGCCTGCTGCCGCCGCTGCTCACCGAGATCCGCCACCTGGTCACCGACGACGGCACGACCCGCAAGTCGCTGTGGCGCGCGCACGACGGCACGCTCGTGGAGAGCGTGCTGATGCGCTACCCGGACCGCGCCACCGTCTGCATCTCCAGCCAGGCCGGCTGCGGCATGGCCTGCCCGTTCTGCGCCACCGGCCAGGGCGGCCTGCAGCGCAACCTCTCGACCGCCGAGATCGTCGACCAGGTGCGCTCGGCGGCTGCCGCGATGCGCGACGGCGAGGTCCCCGGCGGCCCCGGGCGGCTGTCCAACGTGGTGTTCATGGGCATGGGCGAGCCGCTGGCGAACTACCGCCGCGTGATCAACGCGGTGCACCGCATCTGCGACCCGGCGCCGGAAGGCCTGGGCCTCTCGCAGCGCTCGGTGACCGTCTCGACGGTGGGCCTGGTCCCGGCGATCAAGAAGATGACGGCGGAGAACCTGAACGTGACGCTGGCGGTGTCGCTGCACACGCCGGACGACGAGCTGCGCGACACGCTGGTGCCGGTGAACAACCGCTGGAACGTCGCCGAGGTCCTGGAAGCCGCGCGCGGCTACGCCGACCACACCGGCCGCCGGGTGTCGATCGAGTACGCGCTGATCCGCGACGTCAACGACCAGCCGTGGCGCGCGGACCTGCTGGGCAAGCTCCTGCACAAGCACCTCGGCCAGTTCGCGCACGTCAACCTGATCCCGCTGAACCCGACGCCGGGCAGCAAGTGGGACGCCAGCCCGAAGCCGGTGGAGCGCGAGTTCGTCCGCCGCGTCCGCGACGCGGGCGTCTCCTGCACGGTCCGCGACACCCGGGGCCAGGAGATCGCCGCGGCCTGCGGCCAGCTCGCCGCCGAGGAGTGAGCCGCTGAACGAAAACGTCTGATCGCCTCCCCGCTCTCGGTATCGTGCCGAGGTTGAACGTCGACCACTGCGTCGGTGAAGAGCTGGGGAGCGCGATGCCGGACGAGTTCGAGTACGGACCCGTTGTCGTGAGACAACCTGGGCAGGATCTGCGGATCGGCTATTGGGACAACGACGAGTACGACTGCGATGACGACTGCGATGACGACTGCGGTGTGGATTGTCTGAAAGCAATCGTGTACTACGGCGATCCGCCGTTCTCCGCTATTTCGCGCTACTACTTTGTGGACCCCTCGTGCCTATCGCCGATCGATACTGATTCGCTCTGGAGCAGACGGGAGCGGCTCCAGCGGATCATGGCGGATCGAGTGTTCGCGAAGCGCAAGGGCAGGCGTCGGGCTTATTCGTACAAGCAGTTGTACGAGTTCTCCGTTGAGCTGATGTTCGTCAACAACCTGCTCGCCGATCGGATGGTGAGCGCCCGCATCAACGAGGGGAAGGTCGGCGGTCGCCGCGTCTTCATCTCGTACTCGTCATCGGATCATCAGGCCGCCACGTGGCTTTCGGTCGACCTGGCGAACGAAAGCCACCTCCCGTGGCTGGACGAGTGGGAGATCAAAGCGGGTGAGTCGATTCCGAACAAGATCGCGCGCGGCATCGAGGAGTGCGATCACCTGCTGGTTCTGCTGAGCCCCAAGTCGGTCGGCTCCGGGTGGGTCGAGCGGGAGTGGTCGGCGAAGTACTGAGCGGAGGCGGCGGACGGGGGTGTCGCTGTGATCCCGGTGCTGCTCGAGGATTGCGAGATACCGACGCTTCTCCGCGTCAAGAAGTACGTCGACCTCCGGAGTGACTACAGCGCAGGGCTTGAGCAGCTCTTGGAAGCGCTCGTGCCCTGACCGGCTCCGCCGGTGCCGGGGTGCCTGTCGATGGCTGACCGAGCGGGTGGGCGTACGTGCGGTGTGCACGTGACCGGTGGGTCGCGTGTGAACTAAATGAACACAACGGTGACTGCGGGTCGACCGGTGGTCCATGATCTGCGCTGCTGGACGCGACACGGTCATCGAGGACTTCTTCGCGCGGTACCGCGCCGGTCCAGACCTGGATCTGCGTCCTGTTCGGACGGAGGTCCGAGCCCGGCCGGTGCGCGCCGCGAACCGCCCCCCGAGCGGCGCGCACCGGCTGTGCGGCTGAAACCGTCATTCCACGACCGCGGGTTTGCCGAACAGCTCCTCGGCGACCGGTGCGCCGGGCAGGACCGCCGGGCGCATCTCGACGACGATCTGCCCGTCATCCTCGTAGGCGACCAGCGGCATCCCGGGTTCGATCCCGGCGGCTCGCATGATCGCCCGGGGGAGGGTGATGCGCATTTCCCCGTCTGCGGTGATCTCTGTGCACTCCGCGCTTCTCACGAGCGACATGCTGGTGCCAGCCGCAGGCGAGGATCAAGCTCCGTCACACCCCTGTGGAGTTACTCCGGGCACCAGCCAGCGCCCCGGCGGCCAGACCGATGAGCCGTTGGCCGACAGATGCCAGATCGCATGCCGACCGGATCGGTATCGCGAAGCGCGATGCGTGGTCAGCGCAGCAGTTCGACGGACACGCCCACATCGATGTCCCGCCACGCCTTGTCCGCTGTGAGAACCGGGGCGTTGAGCCGGATGGCCAACGCGAGGCAGGCACGATCCCCCAGGGATAACCCGGCGAAGCGAGTGCGTGCCCACAGCTCGCCGGCCAGCAGCGCATCTTCGGCCGTGAACGGCTCGACTGCCACGCCGAACGTGCGCAAGCGGTTGCACGTGCGTTCGGCATCCGATCCGTGGTGCGTGAGCTTCTGGGCGAATTCCGACCAGTTGACCGTCGACATCGTCGCTGTGCCGATGATCGCGTGGACCTCGTCCGCACCGGTTTCGTCGTGCAGCCAAGCCATGATCGCCGAAGTGTCCAGCACGGTGGTCAACGGCGACCTCCAGCGGATTCGTCGGCCTCGTCGGCTTCGGCCGCGGCCGCTGCACGGCGATCCGCGATCAGCTCGTCCACGGCCGATCCGCGGCCACGCCACGTCGCTGCGACGTCACGCCGGATGCGCTCTCCGAGCTGTTCGCGCGTTTCGATCACCACGCGACCGTCCTCGACGTAGACCGCGAGTGGTGTTCCCGGTTCGATCCCCACGGCGTGCCTGATCGAAGCAGGGATGGTTACCCGGCCTTGTCCGTTGGCCGTGATCTCAGTGCGTGTCCCACGTTCGTCAGCCAGCGCCATGCCGCCAGCATGGATGACGAGCGGGTGCGCGGCAAGGTCAGAAATCCTCGGAGGTGACATGTTTCAAGATTAGTGTCACAAGGAGGAAATATGTGTCACGCCGGGGTGTGGTTCATCAGCTCGTGTGTTCGGGATCGCGGGTCAGGGCAGTTCGGATTCGAGGCGGCGCTGCAGTTCGCGGAGGGTTTCGCGGGCGAGGTCGAGCCTTTCCGGGTCGAGGCCTTCAGTGGTGCGCAGGGCCAGCTGGGTGTAGGCCGCTTGCATCCTGCGCAGTGCGTCCCGGCCGGTCGGGGTGACTTCGAGCAGCTTGGCCCGCTGGTGCGCGGGGTTGGGCTGGTAGCAGGCGAGTCCGTCCTCGACGAGCAGGTCCGCGACGCGCTGAACGCTCTGGCGCGTGTGGCCGAGGTGGCCCGCGATGGTGCCGACCGGGGCGGCTTCGTGCTCGACCTCGGCGAGGACCTGCCAGCGCGCCAAGCTCTGGCCGGTGGGCCGGGCGATGCCGTTGCCGATCGCCTCGACGACGTTGGCGAGCCTGCCGACCTGGTCGATCAGTGCGGCGTAGGCATCGCAGGCTTGATCGCCGTTCTTGACAGCATGCTGTCGTATCGCTAGCTTGTCGAACACGACAGCATGCTGTCATGCAGTGATTCCGTTCGCAACGGGTGAACCAGGAGATCCGCATGCCTTCCGCGCCTCGCCCACTCCTGATCTCACGCGAGATCACCATCGCCGCACCGCCGTCGGCGGTGTTCTCGGTGCTCGCCGATCCGCACCGCCACGCCGATTTCGACGGTTCGGGCACCGTGCAGAACGCGGTCTCGGGCCCGCACCGGTTGAGCTTGCACGACACGTTCAAGACGGCCATGAAGCTGTTCGGTGTGCGCTACCGGATCGTCAACACGGTCGTGGAGTTCGAGGCGGACCGGCGCATCGCCTGGTGCCACTCCGGCAAGCACCGCTGGCGCTACGAACTCCACGAGGTCGACGGCGGCACGAAGGTGACCGAGACCTTCGACCTCTCCACCTCACCGGTGCGCGGACTGCTCGTGCGCACACCGTGGCCCCGCCGGAACGCCGAGGGCATCGAGAAGACCCTGCTGCGGCTCAAAGCACTGATCGAGAACCGCGCCTGAACCCCACCAGCAGCGAGACCTGTGGCCGACCGCATCGTCGCACCGGCACTCGAATTGCCGCGGCACCTCACCACAGCGCCGGAAGTGCTCATCGCCGACATCCGGGAGTTCTTCCGCTCCCTCCCGGGCGAGGCCTGACTCGAGTTCACCCCACCGCAGAGAGGAATCGCAGTGCAGATCGGCATCGGACTTCCGAACCAGGTGCGTGATGTCACCGCATCGACCATTCCGCGCTGGGCAGCTCGGGCCGAGGAAGCGGAGTTCTCCACCCTCGCCACGACCGGGCGCTACGCGTACCCGGGTGTGAGCGACACCGTAGCGCTCGCGGCCGCTGCGGGGGCGACCACGACGATCGGACTGCTCAGCGCGGTTCTGCTGGCCCCGACGTGGCCCGGTGCCTTGCTGGCCAAGGAGATCGCGGGCATCGACGGCGTCTCCGGCGGCCGTCTCACGCTGGGCGTCGGCGTCGGGTCGCGCGAGGACGAGTTCACCGTGCCCGGGCACGGGCTGGACGGTCGCGGCGCGCGGCTGGAATCCGACCTGGCGACCTACCGCGAGGTCTGGAGCGGCGAGCCGGTCGGCGGCGGGCCGAACCCGGCCGTGCCATCGGGAACCCGGCAGGTGCCCGTGCTGTTCGGCGGGTACTCCACTGCCGCGCTGAACCGCATGGTGCGCTGGGGCGAGGGCTACATCGGCGGTTCGCTGCCGCCGACCGTGACAGCGCCCAGCTTCGAGGCGGCGAAACGCGCTTGGCGGGAGGCAGGTCGCCGGGGTGCCCCGAAACTCGTCGTGCTCGCCTACTTCGCACTGGGCGACGCCGAGGCCGGCCGGGCGAACATCCAGGACTTCTACCGGCTGGCCCCCGAGCACATCGCCGCCAACGCGGTGCTCTGCACCACCCGGGAGGCGATCGAGCGGTCCATCGCGCAGTACACCGACCTCGGTGTGGACGAGATCATCTTCGTTCCCGCCACGGACGATGTCGACGAGGTCGCCCGGCTCGCCGACATCGTCAGCTGAACGACCGGCCGGCGCCGGAACAGCGTCGCGCAGGCCTCAGCTGCTCGTGTGCTCGCGGATCGCCTCCTCCAGGACTTCGAGGCCTTCGGTCAGGAGGGCGTGGTCGATGACCAGGGGCGGGAGCAGGCGGATCACGTTGCCGTAGGTGCCGCAGGTGAGGATCACGACGCCTCGGGCGTGGCAGGTCTTGGCGATCTTGGCGGTCAGCTCCGGGTCCGGTTCGGTCGTGCCCGGCTTGACGAACTCGATGCCGATCATCGCGCCGCGGCCGCGCACGTCGAGGATCGCTCCGGTGGCCAGGGCTCGCAGCCGGGGGAGCACCAGGTCGCCGATGGCGCGGGCGGCTCCGGCCAGGTCTCGCTCGCGCATCGCGTGGATCGCGCCGAGCGCGCCTGCGCAGGCGATCGGGTTGCCGCCGTAGGTGCCGCCCAGGCTGCTCGGCGGCATGGCGTCCATCAGGTCGGCGTGTCCCGTGACCGCCGCCAGCGGCAGGCCGCCCGCGATGCCCTTGGCGGTGGTGATCAGGTCCGGCACCACGTTCTCGTGGTCGCAGGCGAACCAGGCGCCGGTCCGGCAGAAGCCGGTCTGGATCTCGTCGGCGATGAACAGCACGCCGTTGTCGGCGCACCACTTCGCGATCGCGGGCAGGAAACCCGGTGCGGGCTCGATGAACCCGCCCTCGCCCTGGATCGGCTCGATCAGCACCGCGGCCACCTGGTCGGCGCCGAGCTGCTTGTCGATCCGCTCGATGGCCTCGCGCGCGACCTGCTCGCCGGGGCGGCCGTCGCGCGCCGGGTAGGACATCGGCACCCGGTAGACCTCCGGGGCGAACGGGCCGAAGCCGTGCTTGTACGGCACGGACTTCGCGGTCAGCGCCATGGTCAGGTTGGTGCGGCCGTGGTAGGCGTGGTCGAAGGCCACGATCGCCGGGCGGCCGGTGGCCCGGCGGGCGATCTTGACCGCGTTCTCCACGGCCTCGGCGCCGGAGTTGAACAGCGCGCTGCGCTTCTCGTGGTCGCCGGGTGTCAGCGCGGCGAGCTCCTCGCAGACCTGCAGGTAGTTCTCGTAGGGCGTCACCATGAAGCAGGTGTGGGTGAACTCGGCGACCTGACGCCGCACCGGCTCGACGACCTCCGGCGCGGCGTTGCCCACGTTGGTGACCGCGATGCCCGAGCCGAGGTCGATCAGCGAGTTGCCGTCGACGTCGTGCAGCACCCCGCCCGCGGCCTCGGTGATGTAGACGGGCAGCACGCTGGACACGCCGCCTGCCACCGTCGCGGCGCGGCGCCGCTGCAGCTCGCGGGAGTTCGGTCCGGGGATCTCGGTGCGCAGAACGCGCGCCTGGGCGGTGGTCACGGGGCCTCCTGGTCGTGTCGTACTGGGACCAGACTCGGTGGGAGGTGCCGATCCGAACAGGTGCCGATCTGGTTAGCCCGGGTGCGCGGATTGGACACAATGTCAGGCGGTGGCCGACGTTCTCGCCGGCTCGTCGCGCTGCTTCCGCAGCACGACGCTCAGGCGGATAGCGGAGACGAGGAAGAAGAGCCCGCCGAGGGTCGCGTAGCCGGCCACGCCGGCGATGTTGCCGTTGCCCTGGAACGCCTGAGCCAGGAAGGACACCCCGGCTAGGACCGAGATGCCGCCGCTGAGGATCTGCGGCACCTGGCCGCCGGAACGTCGCTGCCGAACGGCGGCGAGGAGCTGGGGAATGCCGGACCCCACGGCCCACGCACCCCAGACCCCGAGCGCGGCGGGGACGGACACCGTCGATGCCACGCCGAGCGCGATGGCGACGATGGCGCTGACGGCCACGTTGACCCACTCCGCCGCCCGCGTGCCGGGCGCGCGGTGCGGAGATCGCAGCTGCCACAGGACGGCGGCCGCGTCGAAGAGCGGGTAGATGACCACGAGGGCGGTGAGCGCCGGCCCCGCGGTCGTCGAGGTCGCGAACAGCAGCCCTGCCCAGACGACGGCGAACGCGAAGCGGATGAAGTACAGGCGGCGCAGCGCCGCGCTGAACGTCGCCGCGAGGCTCGAGTCGATGGCGGACGTGGTCATGGAAATTCCTCTCGTTGGGCCTCGCGGGCTCAGCCGACGGCGGTCGTGACGAAGACGGGCACGGGTCCGCGCGCGGCGAGTCCCTCCTCGGCCAGCCGAAGTAGAGTTACTAGTTCGTCTACATCGCATAACCTAGACTGCCACTCGGTGTCGGCGCAACAGCCGGACCGAGGCGGAAGGACGACATGCACACCGACAGCACGGAACCGGCGACTCGTACCTCGTCGGGCTCCGTTACCCGGGCGCGGATCCTCGGCGCCGCGAGCGAGCTGTTCTACTCCCACGGCATCCGCGCGACGAGCGCCGACCGCATCATCGAGAAGGTCGGCATCACGAAGGTCACCTTCTACCGCCACTTCCGCACCAAGAGCGAGCTGGTGGTCGCCTACCTGGAAGAGCAGGCCGCAGCGGAGCGGGCGTGGATGCGGAGCGTGCGCCGCGAGAGCGACCCGGCGGGGACGTTGCGGGCGCTGGCCGCCGACATCGGCGCCGCGAGCTGCCGTCCGGGATTCCGGGGGTGCGCGTTCATCAACGCTGCGTCGGAGTTCGCCGACCCCGACGACCCGGTCCGCCGCGCCGTCGACGCGCACCGCCGGTGGATGCACGGAGAATTCGCCGAAATCGCCGCGGAAGCGGGGGCGATCGACGTCGACTCCACGTCGAGGCAGCTGATGATCCTCCGGGACGGAGCGATGGTGAACGGGTACCTCGACGACCCGAAGCCCGTCGACGAGTCGCTCGCCGCCGCGTTCATCTCGGTCATCGGGCTGTGACGACCTCCGGGTGAGGCGCCGATCCGGGCAGGTGCCGTTCTGGTTAGCTCGGGTGCGGGGAGTGGACACGATGTCGGGAGGTGGCCGGTGCCGTTGACGTTGCGCGACCTGGTCTCGGACACCGCGCTGGGCCTCACCGCGCGTGCCGGGGAGCGGGCGCTGGACCGGCCGATCGCGTGGGTGCACACCAGCGAGCTCGCCGATCCGGCACCGTTCCTGGAGGGCGGCGAGCTGCTGCTCACCACCGGGCTCGCGCTGGGCGCCGAGGACTGCGCCGCGCTCGTCGAGCGGTTGACCTCGGTGGGCGCCGCGGCGCTGGGATTCGGCGTCGGGTTGAGCCACCGGGCGATCCCCGCCGAGCTGGTGGACGCCGCCGAGCGCGCCGGGCTGCCGCTGCTCGAAGTGCCCCGGCCGACGCCGTTCATCGCGATCAGCAAAGCGGTTTCGCACGCCGTCGCCGCCGACGAGTACGCGAGCCTGCGGCGCACGAGCCGCGCGCAGCACGAGCTCGCGCAGGCAGCGGGCACGACCAACGGGATCAACGCGCTGGTGCGCAAGCTCGCGCGGCTGCTCGACGCCTGGGTGCTGCTGCTGGATCCCAGCGGGCGGCTGCTGCACAGCGCGCCGGTCGCAGCCGGTTCCCGGCTGGGGCAGCTGACGTCCGAAGTGGACAAGATGCGTGCCAGGCGGGGTCTGGCCGCGGCCGGTTTCCCGCTCGGCGACCAGGAAGTGAGCATGCAGGCGCTGGGCGGCCGGGCGCGCGGTTTCCTGGTCGTGGGCCGCGACGGGCCCTTCGCCACCACCGACCACCACGTGATCAACTCGGCGGCTTCGCTGCTGACGCTCGCACTGGAGCAGGTCGAGGCGCTGGGTGCGGCGCGCCGGCGGCTGCGATCGGGATTCCTGGAGCTGATGCTGCGCGGCGAACCGGTGCGGGACGTGTTCGGGGATCTGCACGCCGAACTCCCGCCCGAGCCGTTCCGGGTGGTGGTGCTGCTGGGTGCGCGCGATCGCGACGAGCTGGTGGCCAGGCTGGGTGCCGACCAGCCGAGCGCGCCCGTCTACCTGGCCGAACGCGGTGACGCGGTGATCGGACTGGTCGCCGACGACGCGCTGGACTGGATCACCGCCCAGCCCGGACTCGCCGTCGGCGTGTCCGAACCGTGCACCGCGGCCGGGCTCGCCGGAGGATTGCGGCAGGCCGAGCAGGCCGCGCAGGTGGCCAAGCGCGGTGACGCCGCGGTGCGGTTCTCCGAGCTGGCCGGGCGCGGGTTGCTCGACCTGGTGCCCGCGGGTGATGCGCGGGCCTTCGCCGAGGCCGTGCTCGCGCCGCTGCGGGACCAGGAGGTGCTGATCCGGTCGTTGCAGGCCTGGCTGGCGCACCACGGCCAGTGGGATCCGGCGGCCAGCAGGCTGGGCGTGCACCGGCACACCTTGCGCAACCGCGTGCACAAGGTGGAGGAGCTGCTCGGGCGCAGCCTCGACCAGCCCGGCGTGCGCGCGGAGCTGTGGCTGGCCCTGCAAGTGCTCGGCGCGTGAGGTGAGGTGTTGCGGTGCTCGTCGACGATCTGCTGAACCTGCCGGAACTCGACCTGCGGGTGCGGGTGCGCGGCCGGGTGGACCGGCCGATCCGCTGGGTGCACACCATCGAGATCCAGGCGCCGGGGCGTTTCCTGCGCGGTGGCGAGGTGGTGCTGACCGCGGGTGTGTGGCGCACGGCCGGGATCACCGCGGAGGCCTTCGTGGCCGACCTCGTCGCGGCCGACGTCGCGGCCGTCGGGTTCGGCCTGGTGCCACCGGAGGCGCAGGTGCCCGAGGAGTTCGTGGCCGCCGCGCGCGAGCACGGGCTGACCTGCTTCGTGGTTCCCGTCGAGGTCGCGTTCCTGCAGATCGTGGAGGCCTTCGTCAGCACCAAGCGGGCGGAGTGGGAGCGCCCGCTGCGCCGCCACCTCGCGCAGCACGACGCGATCGTGGCCGCGCTGCGGATCGACCGCGGCGTCGGCACCGTGGTCGGCACGCTGGCCAAGCAGCTCGGCGAGCCGGTGGCGGTGCGCGTCGCAGGCGCACTGGTGGCCGGGGAGGCGCCGACGCCGGACCACCCGTTGCCGCTGGTGGGCGAGGGACTGGCGGAGGCGGAGCTGCTGCTGCCCAGGCCGCTGGGCGAACTCGACGTCGAGCAGCAGGCGGCCGTGGTGCAGGCCATGCCGTTCATCGCGCTGGAGATCGAGCGCACGCGAGCGGTCCGCGCGACGGAGCTGCGCTACGCGTGGGAGCTCTTCGAGTGGGTCCACAGCGGAGCGGTGGGGATCGAGACCGTCCGCACGCGGCTGCACTCGCTCGGCCTGCCGCCGGACGGTCCGATCGCCGCGGTCGTGGTGCGCACGGCCAGCCCGGACGCCGTGGCGCTGCGACTCGGCGACCTGCTGGGCACCGATGGCGTGGCGGCCCAGCGCGGCAGCGATGTCGTCGCGTTCGCACGGGTCGCCGACAGCGCGGCCGACCTGGCGCGGCGGATCCACGACTCGCTGGGCAGCGGCTCGCACGTCGGTGTCGGCAAGCCGGGCAGTGCCGCGGAGCTGCGGGTGAGCCTGCTGCAGGCGGCGCACGCCGCTGAGGCGGTGTCGTCGCGGAGCGGACGTGGCTGGATGACGCACGAGCAGCTGAGCAGCCCGGCGCTGCTGCTCTCGGCGCAGGACCCGGAACTGCTGGCGGCCACCTCCCGAACGCTGCTCGGCCCGGTGCTCGACCACGACGAGCGGCGCGGCAGCGACCTCGTGCCGTCGCTGGAGGTGTACCTCGACGCGGGCGGCCGCTGGCAGGAAGCGGCGCAGCGCCTCCACGTGCACATCAACACCCTGCGCCACCGCATGAGCCGGGTCGAGGAGCTGACCGGCCGGAGCCTCTCCAGCACGGCGGACCGGGTGGACCTCTTCCTCGCCCTCCGCGCCCTCCGCCAGTCCTGACCGGACTCCCGCGAGCACTTCCGAGTGAAGAACGCCCAAAACCCCGATCATGCCCCCCACCTGCGCAAACACGATCCGTGTGGCGGGCGGGGCGTCAATTTCGTACGAAATTGACCGTCACCCGGGTGAACGTCAATTTCGTACGAAATTGACACCCCTTCCTCAAGGGCGGGGTGCGCGTCGGACGATCGTCTTCGGGGATTGTGCGATCCACCAACGTCGGAGGGGGACTTCGGAGGATCGGTGACTACCTCCGGTCGGTGACCGGGGCCACGCTGTGTTCCGGTGCCGCGCGGCCACCAGATCCCGAGGAGGTCGACGAATGAACCCCTCGTGTCGAGTCCTGCTCAACCGCACCTCAGGGGACCGTGATGCAACCCGGCCATAAGAAACCGCAAAACGCGAGATCGATTCTGGGCGCAACCACCACTGAAAAACGCGGAGAGGCGGGACTGCCCTCAGAACCGAGACCGGCCGCGCCCGTCGCCATCGAGGTGCACGGCGTCGACACCATTCCCGATGCCGACCGCACCGGGCGGCCGCGCGACATCGCCGGGATCCTGCTCGGCTCGAACCTGTGCCTCGGAGTGGTCATCTTCGGCTGGCTGCCCGCCTCGTTCGGCCTGGAGTTCTGGCCCGCCGCGACCTCGATGATCGCCGGGACGCTGCTGGGCACCCTGCTGGTGGCACCGCTGGCGCTGGTGTCGCTGCGCACCGGTACCAACCTGTCCACCAGCAGCGGCGGGCACTTCGGGGTACGCGGGCGGCTGATCGGCTCGGTCATCGGGCTGCTGCTGTCGCTGGGCTACGCGGCGCTGACGGTCTGGACCGGCGGGGCGGCCGTCGTCGGCCCGCTGCACCGGATGTTCGGGCTGCCCGACGACGGGGTCAGCCACAGCGTCACCTACGCGGTGCTCGCCGTCCTGTCGGTGCTGGTCGCGATCTTCGGCTACCAGCTTTTGACCAGGCTGAGCAAGTGGGTCGCGCTGGGCACGCTGGTGCTGATGGCGGCCGGGATCTTCGCCTACGCCGACCGGTTCCAGACCGGCCCGGTCACCGACTCCGGTTACCTGCTCGGCGACTTCTGGAGCACCTGGGCGTTGTCGGTGGTCGCCGCCGGGCTCAGCGGGCCGATGGCGTTCATCACGCTGCTCGGCGACTACAGCCGCTACGTCTCGCCGCGCCGCCACTCCGCCCGCAAGGTGTTCGCCGCGACCTGCGCGGGCATGCTGCTCGGGCTGCTGATCCCGCAGCTGTTCGGCACGTTCACCGCCTTCGCCTCCCGCGCCGCCGACGACTACGTCGGCCCGCTGGTCGCCGCCGCACCGCTGTGGTTCCTGCTGCCGCTGCTGCTCAACGGGGTGTTCGGCACCATCGGCAACGCCGGTGTGCTGATCTACAGCATGGGGCTGGACCTGGATGCGATCGTGCCGCCGCTGTCGCGGGTCAAGGCGACCGTCCTGACCTCCGCGATCTCCACCGTGCTGGTGTTCCTCGGCTACTTCGCCTGGGACGCGCAGGACGCGGTGACCGCGTTCGTGCTGCTGCTCACCGCGGTGGGCACGCCGTGGGCGGTGATCACCCTGATCGGCTTCGCGCAGTGCCGGGGCGTGTACGACCCGGACGCGCTGCAGGTCTACAACCGCCGCTCGCGGGGCGGCATCTACTGGTACGCGGGGGGCTGGAACCCGCGGGCCGTCGCGGCCTGGGGGATCGGCTCGCTGGTCGGGCTGCTGGCGGTGGACACCGCGCTGTACAAGGGGCCGCTGCTGGCGCTGACCGGCGGCATCGACCTGAGCTTCGTGCTGGCGGCCGCGGTCACCGCCGCGAGCTACCTGCTGCTGGGCATCGGCAGTCCGCAACCGGTGCCCGCCGAACCCGGCGTTCGGGCAACCGCGAACGTCTGATCTCCGAATGAACGAGGAAGTGCAATGGATCGTCACGACGTGGTCGTCATCGGTGCCGGCTTCGCCGGGCTCACCGCCGCGCGCGACCTGCGCGAAGCGGGCAAGGACGTGCTGGTCCTGGAGGCCCGGGACCGCATCGGCGGCTCCACCTGGTACCAGCCGGACGTGTTCGACGGTGTCGGGCTGGAGATGGGCGGCACCTGGATCGTCCCGCAGCAGACCCACGTGTGGGCCGAGGTGCAGCGCTACGGCATCCCGGTGGAGGACAGCGAGCTGCCCGGCCGGATGACCTGGTCCGACCGCGGCACGGTGCTGGACACCCTGCTGCCGGTGCCGCCGCAGGAGTACGAGCAGCTGGAGCACGCCGTGCGGGCGCTGATCGCCGACGCGTCCCGGTTCGACCCGCTGCGGCCGCTGTCCGAGCAGGACGTCGCCGACCTCGACGTGCCGATCCGGCAGTGGGCCGAGAACGCCGGTCTGACCGGCAACGCCAAGGAACTGATGATGTCCTGGTTCTGCGGCTGCGCCAACGCCAACGAGGACACCGGTTCGGCGCTGGACATCCTCCGCTGGTGCTCCTCGATGGACAGTTCGCTGTGGGGCATGGTGCAGGCCAGCGTGCTGGGCTTCACCTTCACCAACGGCACCGCGTCGCTGGCGCGGGCGATCCTGGCCGACGGCGGCGCGCAGTTGCGGCTGTCCAGCCCGGTGCGCGAGGTCGAGTCCGACGACGAGGGCGTCACGGTCACCTACGACGGTGGGGTGGTGCGAGCGGACCGCGTGGTCATGACCACGCCGGTCGGCGTGTGGCAGGACATCGAGTTCTCCCCGGCGCTGCCCGCCGACAAGCTGGCGATCTCCCGGGAGAACCACGCCGGGCAGGGCCAGAAGGTCTGGGCGCTGGCCCGCAACGTGCCCGAGGACATCAGCGGTTTCGGCTGGGGGACCAGCTTCGACTACGTCGGCGCGATGAAGACCACCGAACGCGGTGTGGTGCTGGTCTGCTTCGCCCCCGAGCACGACCGCGTCGACGCCGCCGACCTCGCCGACGTGCAGCGCGCGGTGCGGGAGTTCGCCCCGGAAGCGGAAGTTCTCGACGCGCACTCGCACGCTTGGGTGCACGACGAGTACTCCAAGGGCACGTGGGCGACGTTCCGCGCCGGGCAGTTCGCCGAGTACGAGCTGTGCGTGGGCCGGACCGAGGGGCGGGTGCACTTCAGCGGTTCGCACACCGCGCGCCGCTGGCGGGCCTTCATCGACGGTGCGATCGAGTCCGGCAAGCGCACCGCCGCGGAGATCCTGGCGGCCGAGCAGTGAGGAACGAGAACATGAACGATCCGATCGGTCCGGTCGACGCCACGCGCGTGCCGCGCTACGGCGGGGACACCACGTTCGCGCGGCTGCCCCGGCTCGCCGACGTCGCGGACGCCGACGTGCTGCTCTGGGGCGTGCCCTTCGACACCGGCGTCAGCTACCGGCCCGGCGCCCGGTTCGGCCCCAACCACGTGCGGCAGAGCTCCCGGCTGCTGCGGCCGTACAACCCGGCGATGGACGCCGAGCCGTTCGCCGCCAGGCAGGTCGCCGACGCGGGCGACGTAGGGGTGAACCCGTTCGACATCCAGGAAGCGATCGGCACCATCGAGAGCAGTGCGCGGGAGCTGTCCGGCACCCGCCGCACGCTGCTGACCATCGGCGGCGACCACACCATCGCGCTGCCGCTGCTGCGGGTGCAGCACGAGCGGCACGGGCCGATCGCGGTGCTGCACTTCGACGCGCACCTGGACACCTGGGACACCTACTTCGGCGCGCCGCACACGCACGGCACCCCGTTCCGCCGCGCCGCCGAGGAAGGCCTGATCGACTTCGAGCACTCGATGCACGTCGGACTGCGCGGCCCGCTGTACTCGAAGCTCGACCTCGACGAGAGCGAGCGGCTGGGCTTCGCGGCGGTGCACTGCCGCGAGTTCGCCCGGACCCCGCTGGACACCATCATCGAGCGCGTTCGCGCCCGCCTCGGATCGCGGCCGGTGTACCTGTCCATCGACATCGACGTGCTGGACCCGGCGTTCGCGCCCGGCACCGGGACTCCCGAGGCCGGTGGGCTGTCCAGTCGCGAGCTGCTGGAAGTGGTGCGCGGGCTGGCCGACCTCAACGTGGTCGGCGCGGACCTGGTGGAGGTCGCCCCGGCCTACGACCACGCCGAGATCACCGGCATCGCCGCTGCTCACGTGCTCTACGACCTGCTCTGCATCCTGCCAGGAGGACGCTGATGCGCCGGATCCGCAACATCATCGACGGCCGGGCGGTGGACGCCCGCAGCGGCCTCACCACCGATCTGGTCGACCCCTGCACCGGAGTGGTCTTCGGCACCGCACCGCTTTCGTCCACTGAGGACGTCGAGCAGGCGTACGCGGCGGCCCGCGCGGCCTTCGCGCAGTGGCGGCGCACCACGCCCGCTGAGCGGCAGCGGCTGCTGCTGCGGCTGGCCGACGAGATCGAGCGGCGTGCCGAGGAGTTCGTCGCGGCGGAGGTGGAGAACACCGGCAAGCCGGTGGCCGCCACCCGCAGCGAGGAGGTCGATGCCGCCGTCGACCAGATCCGGTTCTTCGCCGGTGCGGCGCGGGTGCTGGAGGGCACCGCCGCCGCGGAGTACGCGCCAGGGCACACCTCCTACGTGCGGCGGGAACCGGTCGGCGTGGTCGGCCAGGTGGCGCCCTGGAACTACCCGCTGCTGATGGCGGTGTGGAAGATCGCCCCGGCGATCGCGGCGGGCAACGCGGTGGTGCTCAAGCCCGCCGACACCACGCCGGTGTCCGCGGTGCTGCTCGCCGAGGTGGCGGCGGAGATCCTCCCGCCCGGTGTGCTCAACGTCGTGTGCGGCGACCGGGAGACCGGGCAAGCCGTGGTCGCCGACTCGGCCGCGGCGATGGTGTCGATCACCGGGTCCACCCGCGCGGGCAGGCAGGTGGCCGCCGCGGCGGCCGAGGACGTCAAGCGCGTGCACCTGGAGCTGGGCGGGAAGGCACCCGCGCTGGTGTTCGCCGACGCGGACTTGAAGGCCGCGGCGGTGGGCATCGCGGCCGCGGGCACGTTCAACGCCGGTCAGGACTGCACCGCGGCGACCAGGGTGCTGGTGGAGCAGTCCGTGGCCGAGGAGTTCACCCGCCTGCTGGTCGAGGAGGTCAGCGCCCTGCGCCCCGGCCCGCCGTCCGATGTGGACGCCGACTTCGGGCCGCTGAACAACGCCGCCCAGCTGGCCCGCGTGCAGGGCATCGTCGACCGCCTGCCGGAGCACGCCCAGGTGCTCACCGGTGGCGAGCGGATCGGTGACGAGGGCTGCTTCTTCGCGCCGACGGTGCTCGCCGGTGTCCGCCAGGACGACGAGCCGGTGCAGGAGGAGATCTTCGGCCCGGTGCTCACCGTCCAGCAGTTCGCCGACGAGGCGGAAGCCCTGGAGCTGGCCAACGGCGTGAGCTACGCCCTGGCCGCCAGCGCCTGGACGCGCGATCACGGCCGGGCCCAGCGCTGCACCGCGGACCTGGATTTCGGCTGCGTCTGGGTGAACGCCCACATGGTCCTGGTCGCGGAGATGCCGCACGGCGGCTTCAAGCACTCGGGCTACGGCAAGGACCTCTCCCGCTACGGCTTCGAGGACTACACCCGCATCAAGCACGTGATGCACAGCCACACCTGACGGCCAGGTCTGCGCAGGTCAGGGCCCGTGAGTGCTTTGTGGGGCCATAGCACCACAAAGCACTCACGGGCGACCACCTGCGGAAAACGCTGATCAGTGGAACTCGGCGGCGTGGTCGGCGGCCCACTGCGCGAACGTTCGGGCCGGGTGGCCGGTGAGGTGTTCCACGCTGCCGGTGGTGCGAGCCGACTCCAGCCGGTGCTCGGAGGCGGCGATCAACGCCTCCACCAGCGCCTCGGGGCGGCCGTCCGCGAGCATCCGCGATCGCGCGAGGTCGGTGCGGACCGGCTCGAAGCGCAGTCGGCGCCCCAGGGCCGCACCGAGCTGCGCGACCTGATCGGCGCGGCTGAGCACTTCCGGCCCGGTGAGCACGTGGGGCCCGCGGCCGAACCGGTCGGCGAGCAGGACGGCCAGCGCCGCATCAGCGACGTCGCGCTCGTCGACGACGGCTGTTCGCGCGATGTCCGGCCCGGCCACGACATCGCCCGCGCGCAGCTGCGCGGCCCAGCCGCGGACGTTGGACGCCATCGTCTCGCTGCGCAGCACCACCGGACGCAGCCCGGCGTCGACGAGCAGCGCTTCCACGTCCGCGTGCACTTGGACGATCGGGTCCGTCTGCCGAGCGCGGTCGTCGTCGATGGCGGAGGACGAGAGGTAGACGACGCGCGGAGCTGCGCGGACGAGCTCCGGCAGCACGGCACGGGCCGGAGCCGCGTCGAGCAGCGGCCAGACCAGCAGGACCGCGTCGACGCCGCTCAGCGCAGTGCGGAGAACAGCTGGGTCGGTCAGGTCGCCGACCACCGGCTCCACGCCGGGACGCTCGTCCACCGGGTGCCTGTCGAGGCACCGCACCCGCGCGCCGCGGGCGACGAGGCGGTCGACGACCGCGCGCCCCAGGTTGCCTGCTGCGCCGGTGACGAGGATCAGATCGTGGGAAGTGCCGGTGCGGTGCGGGGATTCGGTCATGCTGGGCAAGCTATGGGTTCAGGTCGACATGAAGGCAAGGCCGAAGTGCGGACGATCGGAGAAGCAGCCGCCGAGCTCGGGATCGAGGCCCACGTGCTGCGCCACTGGGAGCAGGTCGGAGCGCTCGAGGCGCGCCGCGACAGCAAGGGCTACCGGATCTACGACGACGCCGCGCTGGAACGGGCCCGCACCGTGCTCAAGCTGCGGCGGGTCGGGCTCTCCCTGCCGGAGGTCATCGCTGCCACGGCGCCGACGAAGGACGCGGCGCAGGCCGTGGTCGCGGCGAAGATCGCCGAGCTCGAGAGCGAGGTGGCGTCCAGGCGAGCGGCCATCGTCTTCCTCCAGCACACCGTCGAGTGCCGCCACCGGTACCTGGACGAGTGCCCGGACTGCGCGACGTTCGCCCGCGAGCCGTGACGGTTTGGACAGCTGCGGCCGTGGCTGTGTACGGATTGGCAGTGCGGGCAGATCGGTTCCGGCCGTAGCGTCTGGGCAGGATCTGAGACGACAGGAGGCAGCCGATGTCATCGGTCATCGGGAACTGGGTCGCGGGCGAGCGGGTCATCAGCGACGCGACGTTCGACGTGCGGCACCCCTACGACGGCTCGGCGGTCGCCACCACGTGCTACGCCACCGACGCCGACGTGGAGCGCGCCGTCGCCGCCGCGGACGCGGTGCGCAAGGAGTTCGCCACCACGCCCGCGCACGTGCGGGCCGCCGCGCTGGACCACGTGACCCGGCGGCTCGAAGAGCGGGCCGAGGAGATCGCGCAGCTGATCACCGCCGAGAACGGCAAGCCGATCAGCTGGGCCCGCGGCGAGGTGGCCCGCGCCGTCTCCACCTTCCGGTGGGGCGCGGAGGAGGCCCGCCGGTTCTCCGGCGACCTGCAGCGGCTGGACACCGATCCGGGCGGAACCGGCCGGATGGCGCTGGTCCGCCGCGTCCCGCGCGGGCCCGTGCTCGGCATCGCGCCGTTCAACTTCCCGCTCAACCTGGTGGCGCACAAGGTCGCCCCGGCGCTGGCCGTCGGCGCGCCGATCGTGCTCAAGCCCGCGCCGAAGACACCGCTGTCCGCGCTGGTGCTGGGCGAGATCCTGGCCGAGACAGAGCTGCCCGCCGGCTCCTGGTCGGTGCTGACCACCAGCAACGACAAGGCCGCCGAGCTGGTCACCGACCCGCGGCTGCCGGTGGTCTCCTTCACCGGCTCCGGCCCGGTCGGCTGGGGGGTCCGCGACGCCGCACCGCGCAAGCACGTGACGCTCGAACTCGGTGGCAACGCCGCGGTCGTCGTCGACCAGACCTGGGCGGACCTGGACTTCGCCGCGGACCGGATCGCGACCTTCGCGATGTACCAGGCCGGGCAGTCGTGCATCTCCGTGCAGCGCGTCTACGTCCACCGCGACAGCTACGACGACCTCGCCGCCCGCGTGGTGAAGGCGGTGGAATCGCAGGTCACCGGCGATCCGAAGGATCCGGCGACCAAGGTCGGCCCGATGATCAACGAGGACGCCGCAGCGCGGTTGGAGGCCTGGGTCGGCGAGGCCGTCGACGCGGGCGCCGAGGTGCTCACCGGCGGCTCCCGCGAGGGCGCCACCTTCGCCCCGACCGTGCTGGCCGGCGTCCCGGAGGACGCGAAGGTCTCCTGCGAGGAGGTCTTCGGCCCGCTGCTGGTGCTGGCGCCGGTGGACTCGGTGGACGAGGCGTTCGAGAAGGTCAACGCCTCCCGCTACGGCCTTCAGGCCGGGGTGTTCACCCGCGACCTGCAGCTGGCCTTCCGCGCCGCGGCGGAGCTGGAGGTGGGCGGCGTGATCATCGGCGACGTGCCCAGCTTCCGCGCCGACCAGATGCCCTACGGCGGGGTGAAGGAATCCGGGGTCGGCCGCGAAGGCGTGCACGCCGCAATGCTCGACCTCACCCAGGAGCACGTCACGGTCCTCACCGGCATCACCATCTGAAACGCGACGCACGGAGCTTCTGCCCGGTGAAGGGCACCTTTAGGCAACTTACTTGCTAAAAGGTGCCCTTCACCGGGCACCTGATCGGGTTCACCGCCCTGAAACGCAGAACGCCGCTTCCGGGATCCGGAAGCGGCGTTCTCGTGCTCTCGCGTCAGCGGCGCCAGGCGGTCTTGCGCCGGCGCAGGTCGATCAGCAGGCCGACGGCCAGGCCGACCGCGATGATGACCAGCCACATGTCCTCGGTCTTGAACTGGCCGCCACCGCTGAGGATGCCCTGGTGGTTGCCGACCAGCATGATCAGGCACGCGAAGACGGAGAACCAGCCGGCGAACTGCGTCGCCTTCGGGAAACCGCCGTGCCAGCCCCACTCGACCGACGGTTCATCGGCCGGGTCGATGGCCTGGCCGGGCTTCTTCTCCAGCTCGGTGGTCGCCACGTTCCCCTCCTGGTGCCACGCCCGGCCGCGCGGGCCGGATGATGATGCTCGAAGTGCGGACCACGGACCAGTGATCCACCTACCCATCCTCGCACACGCCGTCGATGCGGTGACGTCCGCCCGTCTCGGCGCGAGCAGCGAAAAGGGTGCCGCGGAAGCCCCTTCCGCGACACCCCCAGGGGCGCGTCAGCCGTGCGATGCCGACTTGCGGCCGATGATCGCCCGGTAGCCGCCCAGCACGATCAGCGAGCCCACGACGGCCAGGATCCAGGTGCTCAGCGACCAGAACCGGTCGATGCCCACCCCGAAGATCCAGTTGCCGATCAGGCCGCCGACGAAGGCGCCGACGACCCCGAGCAGCATCGTGACGAGGATCCCGCCGCCGTCCTTGCCAGGCATGATCGCCTTGGCCAGCGCACCCACGATGAGTCCGAGAACGATCCATCCGATGATTCCCATGGCCGACCTCCTCCGTGCAACGTCCTATGGCCAGATCGTGACCCCGGATGGTGATTTGTGCACCGCGAGCGACTTCCCCTCACCTCCTTCGGGGACAATGGCGGTGATGCACGCCGACACCCCGAAACAGAGCGCTCCCGGCCCGCGCACCGTCCTGGTGCTCGGCTCCACCGGTTCCATCGGCACCCAGGCACTGGACGTGATCAGGAACAACCCGGACCGCTTCCGGGTCACCGGCCTGGCCGCGGGCGGCAGCGATCCGCTGACGCTGGCCGCGCAGGCGATCGAGTTCCAGGTCCGGACCGTGGCGGTGGCCGACAGCAGCGTCGTCGAAGACCTCCGCCTCGCCCTCCGAGCCGAAGCCGAGTCGCGCGGTCCGAGCGGCGCCCCGCTGCCCGACCTGCTGACCGGCCCGGACGCGGTGACCGACCTCATCGAGTCCACGCCCGCCGACGTGATCCTCAACGGGGTCGACGGCTCCCGCGGCCTCAAACCGACCCTGGCCGCGCTGGCCACCGGCTCCCAGCTGGCGCTGGCGAACAAGGAATCGCTGATCGCGGGCAGTTCGCTGGTGCTCGACGCGGCCGCGCCCGGGCAGATCGTGCCGGTCGACTCCGAGCACTCGGCGCTCGCGCAGTGCCTGCTCGGCAACCGCTCCGACGAGGTCGAGAAGCTGGTGCTGACCGCCTCCGGCGGGCCCTTCCGCGGCCGCAAGCGCGACGAGCTGGTCGACGTCACGGTGCAGCAGGCGCTGGCGCACCCGACCTGGTCGATGGGCAACGTGGTCACCATCAACTCGGCGACCCTGGTGAACAAGGGCCTGGAGCTGATCGAGGCGCACCTGCTGTTCGGCATCGGCTACGACCGCATCGAGGTGGCGGTGCACCCGCAGTCGATCGTGCACTCGATGGTCACCTACGCGGACGGCTCGACGATCGCCCAGGCAAGCCCGCCGAACATGCGCATCCCGATCGCGATGAGCCTGGAGTGGCCGCGCCGGGTGCCCGGGGCCGCGCCCGCGCTGGACTTCTCGAAGGCGCAGGAGTGGACCTTCGAACCGGTCGACGACGAGGCGTTCCCGGCGATCGAGCTGGCCCGCGCGGCCGGTTCCGGCGGCGGCTGCCTGCCCGCCGTCTACAACGCGGCCAACGAGGAAGCGCTGGCGGCTTTCGTGGACGGCCGACTCGGCTTCACCGGAATCGTGCAGACTGTGGGTGACGTGCTCGCCGGGGCCGACCAGTGGCGGTCCGCGCCGTCGAGCTTGGACGAGGTCTTCGCGGCCGAGGCCTGGGCGCGGACCAGGGCCAACGAGTTGGTGGCCGCGGGGAAGGCGGAGTAAGTGCTGGTCGTCGTTGGCATCTTGATCTTCTTCTTCGGGCTGCTGTTCTCCATCGCGTGGCACGAGCTGGGCCACCTGGCGGCTGCGAAGCTGTTCGGGATCAAGGTCACCCAGTACATGGTCGGCTTCGGCCGCACCATCTGGTCCCGGAAGAAGGGCGACACCGAGTACGGGATCAAGATGATCCCGTTCGGCGGCTACATCCGGATGATCGGCATGTTCCCGCCGAAGAAGGACGAGAAGTACGGGCGCACCGCCTCCTCCGCTCCGTGGCGGGCGATGATCGAGGACGCCCGGCAGATGTCCGCCGAGGAGATCACGCCCGAGGACGCGCACAAGCAGTTCTACCAGCGCAGCCCGTGGAAGCGGATCATCGTGATGGTGGCCGGGCCGGTGATGAACCTCATCCTGGCGGTCATCATCTTCGCCGGGATCCTGATGGGCCACGGCATGCTGACGCCGACCACCACGGTCTCCGCGGTCAGCGAGTGCGTGCTGCCCGCCAACGCGCCGGTCACCGACCGCTGCCCGGCCGACGCGCCGCCCTCCCCGGCCGCGGCGGCGGGCTTCCGGCCCGGCGACCGGATCCTGGAGTTCAACGGCAAGCCCTACACCACCTGGGAAGACCTGCAGCTGGCCATCCGCAGTTCGACCGGCCCGGTGCCGGTGGTGGTCGAGCGCGCCGGGCAGCGCGTCACGCTGACCCCGGACCTGATGCAGAACCAGATGCCGAAGATCGGCTCGACCAGCGAGTACGAGACGGTCGGCTTCCTCGGGCTCACCCCGACGCAGGTGCTGGTCAAGCAGGACATCGGCGGTGTGGTGAGCACCATCGGCGGGTTCGTCAGCCTCACCGCGGAGAAGGTCGTCGAGCTGCCGCAGCGGGTGCCGGACCTGGTCTCGGCGATCTTCGGCGGTGAGCGGCACGCCGACTCGCCGGTGGGCATCGTCGGCGCGAGCCGGCTGGGCGGCGAGGTGCTGGCCTCCGACGAGATCGGCGTGGACGCCCGGATCATGCTGATGTTCAACCTGCTGGCCGGGGTGAACCTCTCGCTGTTCGTGTTCAACATGCTGCCGCTGCTGCCGCTGGACGGCGGGCACATCGCCGGCGCGCTGTGGGAGTCGATCCGCCGCGGCTTCAACAAGCTGTTCCGGCGGCCGGACCCGGGGCCGTTCGACACCGCGCGGCTGATGCCGCTGGCGTACGCGATCAGCCTGATCTTCATCGCGTACTCGCTGCTGGTCCTGGTCGCCGACGTGGTGAACCCGGTGAAGCTCTTCTAGTGGGTTTCCGCTGGTCAGGTCCCGTGAGCGGTTCGGGGTGCCATAGCGCCCCGAACCGCTCACGGGCACTGCGCGCGGACCGGGCGCAAATGGGCACCGACGGGTGAAGGGCTGCGGCCGTGCAGACGTGGGCTCAGCGGGGCCGACGACTCGCTCCGCGGCTTGGGCGAACGGGTGATGGTGACCAGGTGGAATTGGGCTGAACACGACCTTGACTCACCGGGACGATCACGCAACGTGATCCGTCCTACCACCGTGACGTCCGGCCGGATGAACGCTCGCCGGTATCGTGGAGCGCAGGCGGTGGCAGCCGCCGAAGAACACCAGATAGAGGTGGAGAGGTTTCGATGACCGTCGATCTGGGCATGCCCGCGGCCGTGGCGCCGGTGCTCGCGGAACGGCGCAAGACCCGGCAGTTGCAGGTCGGAGCGGTCGGTGTGGGCAGCGAGTCGCCGATCTCGGTGCAGAGCATGACCACGACCGTCACCGCGGACATCAACGCCACGCTGCAGCAGATCGCCGAGCTGACCGCCTCGGGCTGCGACATCGTGCGGGTGGCGTGCCCGAGCGCGGACGACGCGGAGGCGCTGCCGGCGATCGCGAAGAAGTCGCAGATCCCGGTCATCGCCGACATCCACTTCCAGCCGAAGTACGTCTTCGCGGCGATCGAGGCCGGGTGCGCCGCGGTGCGGGTCAACCCGGGCAACATCAAGAAGTTCGACGACAAGGTCAAGGAGATCGCGCAGGCCGCCAAGGACCACGGCACGCCGATCCGGATCGGCGTCAACGCCGGTTCGCTGGACCCGCGGCTGATGCAGAAGTACGGCAAGGCCACTCCGGAGGCGCTGGCCGAGTCGGCGCTGTGGGAGGCGAGCCTGTTCGCCGAGCACGACTTCCACGACCTGAAGATCTCGGTGAAGCACAACGACCCGGTCGTGATGGTGCGCGCCTACGAGATCCTGGCCGAGCAGTGCGACTACCCGCTGCACCTCGGCGTCACCGAGGCCGGCCCGGCGTTCCAGGGCACGATCAAGTCCGCGGTCGCCTTCGGCGCGCTGCTGCGGCAGGGCATCGGCGACACCATCCGGGTCTCGCTGTCCGCGCCGCCGGTCGAGGAGATCAAGGTCGGCACGCAGATCCTGCAGTCGCTGAACCTGCGCCCCCGCAAGCTGGAGATCGTGTCCTGCCCGTCCTGCGGCCGCGCCCAGGTCGACGTCTACAAGCTCGCCGACGAGGTGACCGCCGGGCTGGAGGGCATGGAGGTGCCGCTGCGGGTCGCGGTCATGGGCTGCGTGGTCAACGGGCCGGGCGAGGCCCGCGAGGCGGACCTGGGCGTCGCCTCGGGCAACGGCAAGGGGCAGATCTTCGTCAAGGGCGAGGTCATCAAGACCGTGCCCGAGCACAAGATCGTCGAGACGCTGATCGAAGAGGCCATGCGCATCGCCGAGGACATGGAGCCCGCCGACGGTGACGCTCCGGTCGTGACGGTCGGTTGAGCCCGCTAGATCGGCCGTCCCCGGTTCGGGGGCGGCCGATCGTCTGCGTTCACCGCGCCCACCGGGCTGCTCCGAATGGGTGAGCGAGGGTTGTCCGGGAGCAACGCCTCCCGGCCGGGGGAGTTGCGCGGACGGCGTTTCTGGCAGTCTTGGCAGGTGCTCAAGCTAGCCGGTGCACGGCTGTTGGAGGAGCGGGACGCGATGCTGGTCCGCTCCGTGCTGGATTCCGCGCCGGTCGCGGCCTGCATGGTCGCCGCGCGGGTCGAGGAGGCGGGCATCCACCCGCTGCGCCTCGGCGGCGAGCTCTGGGGCTACGGCAGCAAGCTGACCGGCATGTGCTTCTCGGGCGCGAACCTGATCCCGCTGCGCGGCGGACCGGACGCGATGCGCGCGTTCGCCGACCGGGCGCTGCGCCGTCGCCGGGTCTGCTCCTCGCTGGTCGGGCCGACCGAGCAGGTGCTGGCGCTGTGGGACGAGGTCGCGGCGCAGTGGGGCCCCGCGCGCGACATCCGCGCCGAGCAGCCGCTCATGGTGCTGGCGGAATCACCGCGCATCGCCCCGGACCCGCTGGTGCGCCAGGTGCGACCGGACGAGCTGGACCGCTACCTGCCCGCGGCGATCGCGATGTTCACCGAAGAGGTCGGCGTGGACCCGTGCAGCGACGGCGGCGCGGCGAGCTACCGGGCGCGGGTGGCCGATCTGATCGCCACCGGCCGGGCGTTCGCCCGCTTCGAGGGCGGCGAGGTGGTGTTCAAGGCCGAGATCGGTGCCATGTCGCGCACCGTCGGCCAGATCCAGGGCGTCTGGGTGCACCCGGACCGGCGCAGCACCGGGCTGGGCACCGCGGGCACCGCAGCGGTCGCCGACCGCCTGATCCGGGGCCTCGGCCGCACCGCGAGCCTGTACGTCAACGACTACAACGTCGCCGCCCGGCTGGCCTACCGCAAGGTCGGCTTCCGCCGAATCGGCTCCTTCTCCACCGTCCTCCTCTGACCCTCCCGCGTTCCGGCCCCGGTGAAGGGCACCTTTAGGCAAGTAAGTTGCTAAAAGGTGCCCTTCACCGGGGCCGGCGGGGGAAGTGGGGGTGGAGGAATCGGAGGGGTTGGGCATACTCGCGGCATGGTTTCCAAGCGGATCTTCGCCGGGATCGCCGCTCTGCTGCTGGTGCCGTTGGCGGCTTGCAGCACCGGGCCTTCGGAGGAGGACGTCGCGACGGCCTTCGTGAACGCCGTGGCGGCCGGGGATGCGGCCGGGGCCGCTGCGCAGAGCGACAACCCCGAGCAGGCTCGGCAGGCGGTGGAAGCGGTGCGGCGCAGCATGGCCCCGGAGGCCGTGCGCGCGACGGTCCGGGAAGTCGCCGATGACCAGCAGGGCACGCCGACCGCGAAGTACGACCTGTCCTGGGACTTCGGGGCGGGCAAGGTCTGGGAGTACCCGAGCGAGCTCAAGCTCGTCGAGGGAGAGCAGGGCTGGAAGGTCCGCTGGGCGCCGAGCGTGCTGCACCCGAAGCTCCAGCCCGGGCAGAACCTGGCCTTCCGCGAGCAGCGCCCCGACCCGGCGCCGGTGCTCGACCGCGACGGCGCGGAGATGATGCGGCCGGAACAGCTCGTCACGGTCAGCCTCAGCGCGCAGGAGGCCGGAGACGTGCCGAAGGTGGCGGGCGCGCTGGCCGACGCGCTGGGCACCATCGAACCGGCGATCACCCAGCAGTCCATCATGGACGGTGTCGGTCGCACGCCGCCGGGTCAGCCGTACGCGGTGGTCACCCTGCGGCAGGGCGACTACGAGCGGGTCCGGTCGCAGATCTACGAGCTGCCGGGAGTGCGCTTCCCGGCGCAGACCCGACTGGTGGCCGGTGAGCGCGGCTACGGCTCGCAGGTGCTGGCCGGGGTGGTGCGCAAGGCCGACGAGCAGGTCGCGGCCAACGCCGGTTGGCGGGTCGTCGCGGTGGACGCGGCGGGCAACGAGGTGGCCGAGCTGCACAACGTCGCCGAGCGGCCGGTCGAGCCGATGACGGTGACCCTCGGCGACCGCACGCAGCGCGCCGCCGAGCAGGCGGTGGACCAGATCCCGCAGGCCTCGATGCTGGTGGCGGTGCAGCCCTCCAGCGGCGAGGTGCTGGCGGTCGCGCAGAACTCCGCGGCCGACGCGCAGGGCCCGGTCGCGCTGTCCGGGCAGTACCCGCCCGGCTCCACGTTCAAGGCGGTGACCGCGACGGCCGGGCTGGAAGCGGGCGCGGTCGACGCGAACACCGTGGTGGAGTGCCCGGCCAAGAAGGCCTTCGACGGCCGGGTGCTGCCCAACGACAAGGAGTTCGACCTCGGCCGGGTGCCGCTGCACACGGCCTTCGCGCGGTCCTGCAACACCACGTTCGCGCAGCTGGCGGTGGACCTGCCCGCTTCGGCGCTGACCGACTCCGCGCACCAGCTCGGGCTGGGCGTGGACTTCGACATGCCGGGCGCGACCACGATCACCGGCAAGGTGCCGCCCGCCGACACCGTGGTGCAGCGGGCGGAGAACGGCATCGGCCAGGGCACGGTGCTGGCCAGCCCGTTCGGCATGGCGCTGGTCACCGCCTCGATCGCGAACGGGCGGATGCCGGTGCCCACGCTGATCCGCGGCCTGCCGACCAAGGCCGACGCCACCCCGCAGCCGCCGTCACCGCAGTCCCTCGACCAGCTCCGGCAGATGATGCGCGAAGTGGTCACCGAGGGCACCGCGACCGGGCTGGCCGGTTCCGGCGAGGTCCGCGGCAAGACCGGCACCGCGCAGTTCGGCGACGGCACCCGCTCGCACGGCTGGTTCGTCGGCTACCGCGACGACGTGGCGTTCGCGGTGCTGGTCACCGACGCGGGCTCGTCCGGGCCGGCGGTCGACGCGGCGCGGCGGTTCCTGTCCGCGAGCTGATCGCTTCACGTGTTCGGGTGATCGCAAGGCGTGATCATTGTGCTACGTTGTAGCGCATGGAGCGGATCGGTGTGCGCGAGTTGCGGCAGAACGCGAGCCGGTACCTGAAGCGGGTCGCCGCAGGCGAGTCGATCCTGGTGACCGATCGCGGTCGCACCGTCGCGGTGCTGGCTCCGCCCACGCGTGACCAAGCCCTGTACGACGAGCTCGTCGCGGCCGGGGAGCTGGTGCCCGGCGACGGCGGCGAGCTACCCGGACCGTTGCCCGCAGCGCCCTCCCCGAGCGTGTCCGACCGGCTGCTGCGCAGGCGTGAACAGGAGCGGTTTTGATCTACTTCGATTCCTCCGCGCTGATCAAGCTGATCGCCCCCGAGCCGGAGAGCGCGGCGCTGAGCCAGTGGATCCGCGAGCACTGGGAGCACCCGAGGGTGACCAGCGCGCTGTCGAAGGTCGACGTGCTGCGGACCTTCCGCGAGATCGGGCCGCACGCCGTGGACCTGGCCTCGATCATCATCTCCAAGATCGACCACCTGCCGGTGAAGCAGGACGTGCTCGACGCGGCCAGCGAGCTGCAGGCCCAGGTGGGGCCGGTGGACGCCATCCACCTGGCCTCCGCCTGCAAGATCAAGGACGGCCTGGTGGCCTACCTGTCCTACGACCCGGCGCTGCTGGCCGCGGCCGAGGAAGCGGGTCTGGCCACCGCATCACCGGGCGCGAACTGACCGGGTGACCGGGGAAGAGCCCCGACCGTCACCGCGCTGAGCCCGGTGCCGGGGCGCGGTTAGAGTGTGGGCATGCCGGTTCGAGCTCCGTTGCAGCCAGGCGTGCAGACGCCGCGCCGCCCTGTCCCCGCGCACATCGAGCGTCCCGAGTACGTCGACAAGCCGGCTCCCAAGCGCGGCACCGACCCCGACGTGCAGACGCCCGAGATCATCGAGGCGATGCGGGTCGCGGGCAAGCTCGCGGCGCAGGCGCTGGTCGAGGCGGGCAAGACGGTGCAGCCGGGCGCGACCACCGACCAGGTCGACGCGGTCGTGCACGAGTTCTTCTGCGACCACGGCGTGTACCCGTCGACGCTCGGCTACCGGGGCTTCCCGAAGTCCTCCTGCACCTCGCTCAACGAGGTGATCTGCCACGGCATCCCGGACTCGACGGTCATCGAGGACGGCGACATCGTCAACGTCGACGTCACCGGCTTCGTCGGCGGCGTGCACGGCGACACCAACGCGACGTTCCTGGCGGGCGAGGTCTCCGAGGAGGTGCGGCTGCTGGTCGAGCGCACCCACGAGGCCCTGATGCGCGGCATCAAGGCGGCCAAGCCCGGCCGCCAGCTGAACGTGATCGGCCGCGTCATCGAGTCCTACGCAAAGCGCTTCGGCTACGGCGTGGTGCGCGACTTCACCGGCCACGGCATCGGCCGCTCCTTCCACAGCGGCCTGGTGATCCTGCACTACGACGAGCCGTCGGTGCAGACCGTCCTGGAACCGGGCATGACCTTCACCATCGAGCCGATGATCACCCTCGGCACCCACGAGTACGACATGTGGGACGACGGCTGGACGGTCACCACCAAGGACAAGAGCTGGACGGCCCAGTTCGAGCACACCATCCTGATCACCGAGGACGGCAACGAGATCCTGACGCTGCCCTGATCCGCCGGTGAACGCGCTGTTGGTGGCCGGGACCACCTCGGATGCCGGGAAGAGCGTCGTCACGGCCGGGATCTGCCGGTGGCTGGCGCGCAGCGGCGCCCGGGTGGCCCCGTTCAAGGCCCAGAACATGTCCAACAACTCGGTCGTCACCCCCGATGGCGGTGAGATCGGGCGGGCTCAGGCGGTGCAGGCCGCGGCGTGCGGGATCGAACCCTCGGTGCGGTTCAACCCGGTGCTGCTCAAGCCCGGCAGCGACCGCAGCTCGCAGGTCGTGGTGCTCGGGCGGGTGGCGGGCGAGGTGACCGCGATGTCCTACCGGGCGCGCAAGGCCGCCCTGCTGGACACCGTCGTGGCCACGCTGGAAGGGCTGCGGGCCGAGTTCGACCACGTCATCTGCGAGGGCGCCGGGTCGCCCGCCGAGATCAACCTGCGGGCCAACGACATCGCGAACATGGGGCTGGCGCAAGCCGCCGGGCTGCCGACCGTGGTGGTCGGCGACATCGACCGCGGTGGCGTGTTCGCGCAGCTCTTCGGCACCCTCGCGCTGCTGGACGCGGCGGACCAGGCCCTGATCGCCGGATTCGTGATCAACAAGTTCCGCGGCGACCCGGCGCTGCTGGAACCTGGGCTGGACCAGCTGCGCGAGCTGACCGGGCGCCCGGTGCACGGCGTGCTGCCGTGGGCCGAGGAGCTGTGGCTGGACGCCGAGGACTCGCTGTCCTACGCCGCGGACGGGGTCGTCGGGCGGCCCGCTCCGCCGCGGGGCGGGCAGTGGCTGCGGGTGGCGGTGCCGCGGCTCCCGCGGATCTCCAACGCCACGGACGTCGAAGCGCTGGCCGCGGAGCCGGGCGTCGCGGTGCGCTTCGTCACCGAGCCGTCGCGGCTGTCCGACGCCGACCTGGTGGTGCTGCCCGGGTCCAAGTCGACCGTCGCGGACCTGGCGTGGCTGCGCAGCAGCGGGCTGGCCGACGCGATCCGCGCGCACGCCCGCGCCGGGCTGCCGGTGGCCGGGATCTGCGGCGGTTTCCAGATGCTGACCCGGCGCATCCACGACGAGGTCGAATCGGGAGCGGGAGCCGTCGACGGGCTCGGGCTGCTGGACGTGGAGATCGAGTTCGCGGCGTCGAAGACGCTGGCGCGGCCCAGCGGTCGTGCGTTCGGCGAGCCGGTTTCCGGCTACGAGATCCACCACGGGTTGCCCCGCCGCCGCGGTGAGCTCGAACCGCTGGTCACCACCTCCGACGGGCAGCCCGAGGGCGGCATCGCCGGTTCCGCGCTCGGGACGCACTGGCACGGGCTGTTCGAGAACGACGGCTTCCGGCGGGAGTTCCTGCGCTGGGCGGCCCGGCGGGCCGGGCGCGACGGCTTCGAACCGGCAGGTGACACGGTGTTCGCCGACATCCGCGCCGGGCAGCTCGACCTGCTCGGCGACCTGGTGGTCAAGCACCTGGACACCGACGCCCTGCGGCGGCTGCTCGACGGTGGCCCGCCCGCCGGGCTCCCGACGCTGCGCCGCGGCGTCGGCTGAGTCCCGCCGCGAAACCTCGGCAGATGCGGGATTTCGCGCTGTGACGCGGGTAACGTCGTCGGCATGGCTGCCGAATTTTCCGTTGACGAAGCACGCGAGCGGTTGGTCGAGCTGCTGGACCGCGCCGAGTCGGGGGAGGAGATCGTGATCACCCGGTTCGGTGCGCCGTCGGTCCAGCTGCTGCCCGCGCAGGGGCGATCGGCTGGTGGCGGCTTCGCCACCGGGGTGATCGCGGCGTCCTGGGTGGCGCCGGTCGGCGCGGAGGCCTTCGACGTCGGAACCGACTACTGGCTGGACTCCTCGGCCTGAATGCCTGTTGGTGGTTGCGCTGCTGGGGTGGTCGCTTGGCGGAACCTGAGTGCTTCCCTGGGTTGCGGGTGCCCCTCCTGATGTGACCGATACACGGCGGAGGGGCTGTCCTCGCCAGGAAAGCACTCATAACCCGCGGCGGTGCGAGCTGCGTGCGTGCCCGAAGCGGCTGACGCCGCTTACTCAGGCGCGGACGGCTTCGCCGACAAGCTCTCAGGTCCCATCTGGGCGAGCAGCTCGTCCAGGAACCCGCCCGCTTCCTCCGCCGCCCGCCGCGGGTCGCCGTCGCGCACCGCGGTGAGCAGCGCTGTGTGCGAGACGTGCTGCTCCGGCGGGATCTCGGGGTTGAAGGTGGTCGCCACGCTGGAGGTCACCGCTTCGCGGATCCCGTCGTAGAGCGAGATCAGCACCGGGTTGTGCGAGGCCGCGACCAGGATCCGGTGGAACTCGGTGTCGGTGGTGACGACCGCTTCGCTGTCGCGGTTCTGCACCGCGGCGTCCCGCTCGGCCAGGCAGGCCGACATCTGCCGCAGCTCTTCCTCGGTGCGCGCCCGCGCGGCCAGCCGTGCGCCTTCGACCTCCAGCGCGCGCCGCACCTCCAGGATCTGGCGCAGCTCCGGCCCGCACAGCTTGCGGACCGCGCCGGAGATCTCGTTGGTGGCGCGCACGAACGTGCCGTCGCCCTGGCGGACCTCCAGCAGTCCGGCGTGCGAGAGAGCGCGCACCGCCTCCCGGACGGTGTTGCGCCCGACGCCCAGCGCGGCCACCAGTTCGGCCTCGGGCGGGATCTTCTCGCCGAGCGGCCATTCCCCGGACGTCACGAGCTGGCGGATCTGGGCGATGACCTGATCGACCAGCCCGGTCCGTTTGGCGGTGACCAAAGGCACTGACAGGTCCTTTCGTCCAAACATCCTACGTTTGACATACTAGGTCGTGATGTCCAGCGAGTCACGTACCCAGCACGTCCCTGACCATGTGGCTGACCAGGATGCCACCCGACTCCCCGCCGATGTGCACCCGGACGCGCTCACGCGCGAGAACGACGGCGCCGCCGAAACCGTCAACCCGAACCGGCATCTCGCGACCGCCGGTGGCGGTCTGCTGCTCGCCGGCGTGGCGCTCGCGGCGGCGAACATGCGCCCTGCGGTCACCAGCCTGGCGTCGGTGCTCGGTGAGGTGCGGGACTCGCTCGGCGCGTCCAGCACCTGGGCGAGCGTCGTGACGTCGGTGCCCACGCTGTGCTTCGGCGTGGCGGGCATCGGTGCTCCGCTGCTGGCGCGGCGGATGGGCATCAACAAGGTCATCGCGTTCTCGCTGGCGGTGCTGACCGCCGCGATGCTGGTGCGGACGGTCGGCGGCACGTGGACGGTGCTCGGCGGCACGGTCCTGGTGTGCGCGGCGATCGCGATGTGCAACGTGCTGATCCCGGTGGTCGTCAAGGAGTCGTTCCCGACCAAGGTCGGGATGGCCACCGCGCTCTACACGACGGCGATGGCCGCGGGCGGTTCGCTCGGCTCGGCGCTGACGCCGTACCTGAACTCCGCCACCGGCAGCTGGCGGCTCGCGCTGGCCACCTGGGCCGTGGTGGCCCTGGCCGCGTTGTGCGTGTGGGTGCCCGCCACGGCCCGCCGCTCATCGGCGCGCCAGGTGACGGCCTCCACCGGGCCTCGGCGGTCGCTGATGCGCAGCCCGCTGGCGTGGGTGATCACCGGGTACTTCGCGCTGCAGTCGCTGGTCGCCTACGTCGTGATGGGCTGGCTGCCCGAGGTGTTCAAGGGCGCCGGGATGGACAGCACCACCGCGGGCATGCTGCTCGGCCTGCTGCTGCTGGTCGGCGTGCCGATCAACATGATCCTGCCGCCGCTGGTGACCAAGACCCGCAGCCAGTCCGCCTGGGCCGTCGGGCTCGCGGCGCTCAACATCATCGGCATGCTCGGCCTGCTGCTGGCGCCGATGAGCATGCCGGTGGTGTGGGCGGTGTCGATCGGCATCGGCATGAGCGCGTTCCCGCTGGCGCTGGTGCTCATCTCGCTGCGCACGGCCAACGCGGCCGACACCGGCTCGCTGTCGGCGATGTCGCAGAGCATCGGCTACCTGATCGCGTCCTTCGGCCCGTTCCTGTTCGGCGTCCTGCACGACGTGACCGGAGCCTGGTCGGCCTCGCTCGTGGTGCTCCTGGTGGTGGTAGCGGTCCAGTCGGTGTTCGGCGTCATCGCCGGCCGCCCCCGCACGGTCTGACCCCGATCGGGGGAGGAGCGAAGGGCACCTTTCACCGACTAACTTGGTGAAAGGTGCCCTTCACCTTCTCCGACCACCTTCTGTGCCCGTGTGGCGATGCATGGGCGAAGGGCACCTTTGACCTGCTTAGTTGGTCGAAGGTGCCCTTCGTCTGGTCTTGCGTGCGGGACTCGGCGGTTGCCCTGGTGACCGTCGAGTCCCGCTGATCAGATCAGGCCGAGACGCAGCATCGCGTCCGCGACGTTGGTGAAGCCGTTGATGTTGGCTCCCGCCACGTAGTTGCCCGGCATGCCGTACTCCTCCGCCGTGGCGTAGCAGCGGGCGTGCACGTCCTTCATGATCTGCTCGAGGCGCTGCTCGGTGAACTCGAAGCTCCAGCTGTCGCGGGAGGCGTTCTGCTGCATCTCCAGCGCCGAGGTCGCCACCCCACCCGCGTTCGCCGCCTTGCCCGGGCCGAAGGCGACCCCGGCCTCCTGGAAGTTGCGCACCGCTTCGGGAGTGGTGGGCATGTTCGCGCCCTCACCCACCGCGATGCAGCCGTTGGCGATCAGCGCCGTCGCGTCGTCGGCGCCGAGCTCGTTCTGGGTGGCCGAGGGCATCGCGACCTGGCACGGCACCTCCCAGACGCTGCGGTCCGAGACGAACTTCGCGCCCGGCCGGCGCTCGGCGTAGGCGGCGATCCGGGTCCGCTCGACCTCCTTGAGCTGCTTGACCAGCTCGACGTCGATGCCGTTCTCGTCGTGCACGTAGCCGGAGGAGTCCGAACAGGCGACCACGGTGCCGCCCAGCTGGTGCACCTTCTCCATCGTGTAGATCGCGACGTTGCCCGAGCCGGACACCACGACCTGCTTGCCCTCGAAGGACTCGCCGCGCGCCGCCAGCATCTCCTGCACGAAGAAGGCGCAGCCGTAGCCGGTCGCCTCGGTGCGCACGCGGGCGCCGCCGAAGGAGAGGTGCTTGCCGGTCAGCACGCCCGACTCGTAGCGGTTGGTGATCCGCTTGTACTGGCCGAACAGGTAGCCGATCTCGCGGCCGCCCACGCCGATGTCACCGGCGGGCACGTCGATGTACTCGCCGATGTGCCGGTGCAGCTCGGTCATGAAGCTCTGGCAGAAGCGCATGATCTCGCGGTCCGACCGGCCCTTGGGGTCGAAGTCGGAGCCGCCCTTGCCGCCGCCGATGGGCAGGCCGGTGAGCGCGTTCTTGAAGATCTGCTCGAAGCCGAGGAACTTCACGATGCCCTGGTAGACCGACGGGTGGAAGCGCAGGCCGCCCTTGTACGGGCCGAGCGCGCTGTTGAACTCCACCCGGAAGCCGCGGTTGATGTGCACCTCGCCGCGGTCGTCCTCCCACGGCACGCGGAAGGTGATCTGGCGCTCCGGCTCGCAGATCCGCTCGATGATCTTCTGGTCGGCGTACTCGGGGTGCTTGTCGATGACCGGGCCGATGCTCTCCAGCACCTCGCGGACGGCCTGGTGGAACTCGGTTTCGCCGCGGTTGCGCTGGACAACGTTGTCGTAGACCGGCTCAAGACGTGCGTGCAGCACTAGTGGGACTCCTTCGTTCAACGGGACTCCGACGTGTTGCACCCCCAGGGCCAGAGCACAACTATCCGGTCCAGAGAACCTCCCGGTCTGGAACGGATCAAGATGATGCCGAACACATCACGCGAGCTGCGACGCTCGCGTGACGTGCGGTGACGATCAGGTATTCGGTTGTGGAACTCCGCCCGCCGACCTCAGTTCAGCGGCAGGTTGAGCAGGGCGTTCTCGATTAGCTCGGGCATGCCGGGGTGGATCCAGTACTGGCCGCGGGCCATGCTGCTCGCGTCCAGGCCGAACTGCATCGCCTGGATCAGCGGCTGGATCAGGGTCGGGGCCTGCGGGCCGATGATGTGCGCGCCCAGCAGCTGGCCGGTGTCCGGGTCGGCGAGCAGCTTGGCGAAACCGGTGGTGTCCTCCATCGCCCAGCCGTAGGCGATGCCCGCGTAGTCCTGGACCGACGTGACGTACTCGACGTCGCGCTCCTGGGCCACCTGCTCGGTCAGGCCGACCGAAGCGATCTGCGGTGCGGAGAACACCGCGTGCGGGACGAACCGGTGGTCGGACTCGATCGGGGTCTCCGGGTGCAGCAGGTTGTGCTGCACCACGCGCATCTCGTGGTTGGCGACGTGCTTGAGCTCGTGGTCGGAGCTGATGTCGCCCATCGCCCACACGCCGTCGACCGAGGTGCGCTGGGTGGCGTCGACCTTGATCTTGCCGTTGCCGGTGAGCTCCAGCCCGCCCTCGGCGGCGTCGAGGAGGTCGGCGTTGGGCACCCGGCCGACCGCGATCAGCAGCGCCTCGGCCTCCACCACCTCGGCGCCCTCCGGGCCCTCCAGGTGCAGGCGCACCAGGTCGCCCTCGCGCTCGACGGAGATCTCCTTGCGGTTGAGCCGCAGGTCCCAGCGCTGGGCGGCGAGCTCGGTGAAGCGCGCCGAGACGTCGGTGTCCTCGCTGCGCAGCACCCGGCCGGAGCGGCCGATCATGGTCACCTCGACGCCGAGCGCGGAGAACACGTGCGCGAACTCGGCGCCGACGAACCCGGTGCCCATGATGATCATCCGGCGGGGCAGCCGCTCGAGTCGCATCACGGTGTCGCTGGTGTAGTGGTCGACCTCGTCCAGGCCGGGGATGGCCGGGATCGCCGGACGCCCGCCTGCGGCCACCACGAACCGGTCGGCGGTGATCGTCTCGGGGCCGTCCGCGGTCTGCACCGTCAGCTGCTTGACGCCGGTGAACCGGGCCGTGCCCGAGTAGAGCGTGACGTTCGGGTTGTCCTCGGCGCGGTAGCGGCGGCCGCCCGCGGCGATCGGGTCGATCCGGCCGAAGATCCGGTCCCGGACGTCGGGCCAGCGCACGTCGCGCAGCTCGAGGTCGACGCCGAGCTTGGCGCCGCTGCCCGGAGCGCTCGCCACGTCCGCGGTGTGCACGAACATCTTCGTCGGGATGCAGCCGACGTTCAGGCAGGTGCCGCCGTAGGCGTCGTTGGGGCCGATGCCCTTCTCGACGATGGCGACGTCCCAGTCGGCGAACCGGTCGTCGAGGATCGAGTTGCCGGAGCCGGAACCGATGATCACTAGGTCGAAGTGGCGCACTGGTCCATCCTGCCTCACGTCGAGCGGGCCGCGGTCGGCGCGCGCTGGCTTTGTCTGGCGTCGATCACTTCCAACCCGGCGATCCGCCCGGTGATTCCGCGGTGATCTCCGGTGTTCGTCACGCCCCAGGCGTGCACCGCGCACCACAGGACCCCCAGCGCCACATCCGCTTCTCCGAGCACACCGGTGCACACGCCTTGAACCGCGGCGAAGCCGCCGAGCCCGGACGTCCAGCGCAGCAGCGCCGCGACCGCCGGGCGGGTGGGTGCGCGGGCGCGCAGGCAGACCGCGTGCTGGCCGAGCGAGCTGCCACCGCTGACGAGCATCGCGGTCAGCAGCACGGCGGCGGGCGCGAACCAGAGCGCCGTGGCCTCCCACCAGGCGTTCGGAGCCGTTCCGGTCAGCCAGAGCACCAGCTCCGCGACACGTGCGCCTGCGATGCCCAGCCACCAGAGCAGGAGCAGGTCGCAGCTCATGCCCAGCAACCGGCGCGACGCGCTGACCGGGCGCGGCACCGCTGGTCGGTCGCGGGCAGCGGTGGGCACGCGGCGCAGCAGCGGCGCGCCCAGCGTGCCGAGCACCGCGCCGGTGGTGTTGGCGATGATGTCGTTGACGTCGAACACCCGGTACGGCGCCGGGAGCAGGAACCACATCCCGGTGAGCTGGGTCAGCTCGACGAGCACCGACGCGGTGCCGCCGACCAGCGCGGCCGCGACCGGGCCGCGCCGCAGCAGTGCCCCGAGCGGGACGAAGAGCGCGATGTTGCAGGCGAACTGCTCCAGCACCGCTGAGTCGCGGAGACCGGCGAACGGCCGCCACTGCGGTTCGAAGCCGGTCCCGGCGCCAGGCAGCGGCAGCAGCACGTAGCAGGCCAGCGCGGTCGCGTAGAGCAGCGCGGCGAAGCGCAGCAGCGCGACGCCCGCGCGGAGCTCGCCGTGCCGCCGGTGCTCGGCGGCGACGAACGGCGCGAACAGCACCGCCGCCAGGCCGGTGGCGACCAGCACGGCGAACGAACCCGGCAGCACGTTCATCTCGATCTCCTCGTCCGAGAACCTCCCCGCTTATAAAGAGGCGCGAAGGCCCGTTTCAGATACATCTCGATCGAGTGATCGCCGGGCGCGAAAAAGCCGCGCCCGCCCCGGGATCCGGGCGAGCGCGGCTCAGGTTCTCGGTATCAGTGCTGGTAGGTGGGGGTGATCACGGCGCGGGCCAGGGTGTGGAAGGCCAGGTTGAAGCTGATCACCGCCGGGCTGGCCGTGTCGTCCGGGCCGAGCTTCTCGGTGTCCACCGCGTGCACCACGAAGTAGTAGCGGTGCGGGCGGTCGCCGGGCGGCGGGGCGGCGCCGCCGAAGGCCCGCTCGCCGAAGTCGTTGGCCACGTGGAAGGACCCGGCCGGGATGCCGTGGCCGTTGCGGTTGCCCGCGTCGGTGGCCAGCTCGGTGACGTCGGCCGGGATGTCGGCCAGCACCCAGTGCCAGAAGCCGCCCGGGATCGGCGCGTCCGGGTCGAAGCAGGTCACCACGAAGCTCTTGGTGGCCTCGGGGAAGCCCGACCAGCGCAGGTGCGGCGAGAGGTTCTGCCCGCCGGCGCCCATCCCGTCGAAGACCTGGGCCTGCGGCATCGGCCGTCCGTCGGACACGTCGTCGGAGGTGACGTCGAAGCCCGGGACCGCGGGCAGCAGCGAGTACGGATCGGGGTCGATCGGGCGCTCCAGACTCATTGCGAGCAACCTCCATTCCTGGGACTGAGGACGATCAACGGTCAGCTTAGGGATTGCCGCAGCGGCGGGCTCGGGTGCCGCGCTCAGCAGTGTGATTGCGTCTGCTGCAACGGGAGTGTGTATTCCGCACAATCCTCGATAGGCTGGGCGGCGATGACGTGGCGGATCGAGGAGGCGGACGTGGTGGAGCCGGGCCCCGAGGTGCTGTGCTTGGGGGAGACGATGTCGCTGGTCTCCCCGGCCGACCCGGTCCCCCTGGAGCAGGCACCGGTCTTCACGCTCTCCGCGGGCGGCGCGGAGTCCAACGTCGCCATCCACCTGGCCGCGCTGGGGCACCGGGTCGGCTGGGCGAGCCGGGTCGGCGACGACCCGCTGGGGCGCCGCATGGTCGCCGCCATCGCCGCGGCAGGCGTTGACACCGGCCTGGTCGAGGTGCGGGCGGACGCGCCCACCGGCGTCTACTTCAAGGATCCCGGCCCGCACGGCACGCGGGTGCACTACTACCGCGCCGGATCCGCGGCGTCCACGATGGACGCGGACTTCCTGCCCGACGAGCCGCTCGACGCGCCGCGGCTGCTGCACCTGTCGGGCATCACGCCCGCGCTTTCAGCGGGCTGCGACCGGCTGATCCGCCACCTGCTCACCCGCCACCGCCGAGCCCGGATCACCTTCGACGTGAACTACCGACCGGCGCTGTGGCCGGTCGAGCGGGCCGGGCCGGTGCTGCGCGAGCTCGCCCAGCTCGCCGACACCGCGTTCGTCGGGCTGGACGAGGCGACCACGCTCTGGGGCGTGGAAACCCCTGAAGACGTGCGGGAAGTGCTGAACCGGCCGAGCGTCGTCGTGGTCAAGGACGGCGCCATCGCCGCGCACGCGCTCGGATCCGAGACGGTGACCGTGCCCGCGCCGAAGGTCGAGGTCGTCGAGCCGGTGGGGGCCGGGGACGCCTTCGCCGCCGGGTACCTCTCCGGCGTGCTGCGCGGCGCCGACGTCGCGCGCTGCCTTCGGCTCGGGCACCTGCTGGCCGCGCACAGCCTGCTCAGCACCGAGGACCACACGACATCGCCGGATCGCGAAGACCTGGAGCGGTGGCTCGACTGCGACGAAACGCGTTGGCGCGCACTGAGCTTCAGCTCCCGGTCCTGACGCGCCGGGGGTGGTGGCAGTGGCCACCGGACCGGCGTTGGAAGATGCCGAGCAGCTGCCGAGCGTTCCCGAATGGAGTAGTCGTGAAGGTCCACGTTGGTCCGGTCGCCCAGCCCGAGCTGGAAGCCGCCGTCGTCGCGGCCGGTGCCGAGCTCGGCCCGGCCGCCGACGCCACCGCGCTGATCTGGTTCGGCGGTGAACCGGCGCGGTTCGCCGAGCTCGACCACGCCGCCCTGGAGTGGGTGCAGCTGCCGTCGGCGGGCGTCGAGCACTGGGCGGCGGCCGGTGCGCTGCGGGACGGTGTCACCTTCACCTCGGCGGCGGGTGCCTTCGCGCGGACCGTCGCCGAGCACGCTTTGGGCCTGATGCTGGCCGGTGCGCGCCGGATTCACCTGATGGCGCGCGCTTCGGAGTGGTCGCGGCCGGAGGGGATGCGCGGCGTCGCCGGCGCCACCGTCGGCATCATCGGCGCCGGCGGCATCGGCGGTTCGCTGATCGAGCTGCTGCGGCCGTTCGGCGTGCGGGTGCTCGCGGTGAACCGGTCCGGCAAGCCCGTGGACGGTGCGGCCGCGACCTGGCGCTCCGACGACGTCGAAGGCGTCCGCGAGCTGCTCGCCGAATCGGACTTCGTGGTCGTCGCCGCGCCCGCCACGGCGGCGACCGCGCGGCTGATCGACGCCGCAGCGCTGGCCCGGATGAAGCCCGGTGCCTGGCTGGTCAACGTGGCGCGCGGGCCGCTGGTCGACACCGAGGCGCTGGTCGCGGCGCTGGACGCGGGGCGCATCGGCGGTGCGGCGCTGGACGTCACCGATCCGGAACCGCTGCCCGACGGGCACCCGCTGTTCCAGCACCCGCGGGCGATCATCTCGCCGCACACCGCCAACCCGAAGTCGCTGATGATCCCGGCGCTGGCCCGCCGAGTCGAGGAGAACGTCCGGCGCAGGCTGGCGGGCGAACCGCTCCTCGGCGTCGTGGACCGCACCGCGGGCTACTGATCGCATTCCGGCGGTCGGGCAGCAGCGCGCCGGGCATTCGATTTGTCCATATTGGAGCGGCGGAATCGGTGGTCGGCAGCTCCGGCATCCGGAATCGCGGAAGGCCTATCGGAGGATTGACAAACCTCCGGGTGTCATGAGTGGGAATACGCAATTCCCGGCGGTGGAAAGACCTTGCGCATTAAAGTCCTATTTGGACAGTTCAGGTCCGCCATTCGAGTGGATATTTTCCGGAATTTCCACTCGAACGGGTTGTGCAGGTTGGTGCAACTGTATCCAACAGCGGGTCGTGATCCTCTTTCTAATGGACACTTTGGTCGAGCCGGAGACGGCGGGTCGAAACCGCGACCTGCCGGGAGGCTCCGGGGGAGGAGGCAACGACATGGCGGACACTCGGAGCCGGGTGTGGTCGGTGGCCGGATTGCTGGCGGCGGCGACGTTGTCGTCGGGACTGCTGGCCCCGGCGGCCGGTGCGGCGGAATCCGGAACCGCGGGGACCGCGGCGCCCCCCATCGTCGGGGGTGAGCCGGCCAAGATCGCCGACCACCCCTGGGTGGTGTACCTGACCGACGCCCAGGGCAACCAGTTCTGCGGCGGCACCGTCGCCAAGGCCAACAAGATCATCACCGCGGCGCACTGCGTCAGCGGGGACAAGCCCGAGGCGGTCCAGGTCGTCGCGGGCCGGGAGAGCAAGCAGAACACCGATGGCACGGTCGCGAAGGTGACCGGCATCTGGGTGCACCCGCAGTACCAGGACGCCAACAGCGGTTCGGACGTCGCGGTGCTCACCCTCGGCCAGGACCTGCCGCAGCAGCCGCTGGCGGTGGCGTCCAAGGACGACTCGGCGCTCTACGAGGCGGGCAAGACAGCCGGTGTGCTCGGCTGGGGGGCCACCGCGGAGGGCGGCGAGGCGTCGGAAACCCTGCAGAAGGCGGAGGTCCCGCTGACCAGCGACGCCGACTGCCAGAAGGCGTACCCGCAGTACAAGGCGGAGGCCATGGTGTGCGCCGGGTTCCCGGAGGGCGGCGTGGACAGCTGCCAGGGCGACTCGGGCGGACCGCTGGTGGTGGAGAACAAGCTGGTCGGCATCGTCTCGACCGGCAACGGCTGCGCCCGGCCGAACGCACCGGGCATCTACACCCGCGTGGCCGCCTACCACGACGACGTGCAGCAGCAGCTGGACTCCTGATCCGCTGAGGATGCGGCCGGGGCGCGGCGGGAGCGCCCCGGCCGCGTTCCTCTGTTTCCAGACTCGTTCTGCGTGGCGGTGCGGGTAGCGGAACCTCAGGGGCTCCCTGGACTGCGGGTGCCCCTCCTGATGTATGACCAATACACGGCGGAGGGGCCGTCCTCGCCAGGAAGCCCCTGAGAACCCGCGGCGGTGCAAGCTGCGAGGGTGGGTTATGCGCCTGCGGCGCATGCGGCAGCTCATGCCGTTGTTGCGATAGCTTCGCGATCGCGGCTCAAGAGAAGTCAACTGCTAGGCCAGGCGCAATCGCGGGCCGAGCTCGCGGGCGAGGCTGGTGGTCAGCGACCGGAACGTCCGCACCGCCGGGCTCCGGTCGTCCGAGCGGGTGGCCAGCACGCTGTGCTCGGGCGGCGCGTCCAGCACCGGCACGCAGACCGTGCCCGGCCACGGGTAGTACCGCTGGAAGGACTCCAGCGCGGAGCCGGCGCCCCGCCCGGCGGCCGCCGTGGTCAGCACCTCGTGCGGGGTCACCGCGTGCGACCGGCTGCGGTGCGGGGACAGCCCGCCGCGCGCGTCGGCGAAGTAGAGGTAGTCGCTGAACTGGCGCGGGGTGTGCTCGGGGAGGCTGACGTAGGGCAGTTCGAGCACGTCGTCGAGGCGCACGGCCGCCGCGTCGGCCAGCTCCCAGGACGCGGGCACCACGACGATGCGCCGCTCGGTGGTCACCACGTCCACGGCGATCCGCTCGTCCACCGGGGCCGGTCGCACGAACGCCACGTCGACCCGGTTCTGCACCAGCGCCGAGACGTGCTCGGTGAAGTCCAGGGCGACGAACTCGACCGGTACCTCCGGGCAGGCCCGCTGGAACGCCTGCACTGCGGCGGGCGTGAGCTCGGCCGAGCCGTTGCTCATGACGCCGACCCGCAGCACCTGCGCCGCCTCGGCCTCCGCCACGTCGGCCATCGCCGCGTCCAGCGCGGCCAGCAGGCCGCGGGCGTGCCCGACGAACCGCTCACCGGCCGGGGTGAGCCGCACCGGCGAGCGTTCCAGGAGGTGGACGCCGAGGTCGTGCTCCAGCTGCTTGATGTGCGCGGTGACGGACGCCGGCGACCGGAACAGCCGCTCGGCGGCCTTGCCGAAGTGTCCTTCCTCCGCGACCGCCAGGAAGGACGTCAACCGACGCAGGTCCATACCCGCAGCGTACGAAGCGCGGGCGCCGGAATCGCGGGGGAATCTCCGCGCGAGGCGAGGATCACGGCCGCGTTCACGAATCCTGAACGGCTGGTGCGGTGGTACACCCCGGCGGCTTAGAACGACTGCTGTGCAGAACAAGTGGTTGCCCGCAGCGTTCCTGATGACCGCGGCGGGCTGGGGTGCGAATCAGTTCTCGCCGCTGCTGGGCGCCTACCAGCACGACCTGGGACTGTCCGCCAACGCGACGACGGGCCTGCTCGCGCTCTACGTGGTCGGCCTGCTGCCGGGCCTGCTGCTCGGCGGCCCGCTGGCCGACCGGCGGGGACGGCGCCCGGTCGTCCTCGCCGCGGTCGTGGTCAACGCCGTGGCGACGGTGGCGCTCATGCTCGGCGTGGACCTGGCCGCCTGGCTGGTGGTGGGGCGGTTGCTGACCGGCCTGAGCACGGGTGCGGTGCTGGCCGCGGGCAGTGCGTGGGTCCGGGAGCTGTCGCACCCGCCGTTCGGGACGGCGGTCGAGGACGGTGCCGGTGCGCGCCGGGCCGGGGTGATGCTCTCGATGGGCTTCAGCGTCAGCGGTCTGGTGTCCGCTCTGATCGCGCAGTGGGGGCCGCATCCGCTGGTCATCGCGTACCTGCCGCACCTGCTGCTGTCCGCGGCCGGTGTGGTGCTGGCGCTGTCCTGCCCGGAGACGCGCTCCGCCGGGAGCGATTCCGGAGCGCGCGGCGGTGGGATCGGGGATCCGCGGTTCCGGCGTCTCGTGCTGCCCGTCGCGCCGTGGGTGTTCGTCGGGCCGACGGTCGCGTTCGGGACGCTTCCCGGCCTGGTGACCAGCGACCTGCCGGGTCTTGAGACGGTCTACGCCGGTGTCACCGCACTGATCACGCCGGGGCTCGGGGCGGTCGTGCAGCCGATCGCGCGCCGGGTCGCCCAGCGCGGCGAGCGCGTTCCGGCCGTCGTCGGGCTCCTGGTGCTCGCGGCCGGGCTCGCGCTGGCGGCGGCCTCGGTGCTGTGGGAGATGCCGTGGTGGGCGCTGGTGGCCTGCCTGCTGATGGGCACCGGGTACGGGTTCAGCGTGACCTTCTGCCTGACCGTGGTGGGCCGGATCGCCGGGCCTGCCGGGCTGGCCCGGCTCACCGCCGTGTTCTGGTGCATCGCCTACCTCGGCTTCTGCACGCCGTTGGCGATCAGCCTGCTCGCCCCGGTGGCCTCGGCGCAGGTCCTGCTGCTCGTGCTGGTCGGCCTCGCGCTGATCACCTGCGCGGCGGTGTCAGCCGGCGACCAGCCCGACCGAGATGGTCAGGAACGCCGCCGCGCTGACCACATCCAGCGACTTCGAGACTCGGGGGTTCTGTAGCCGGTCGGCGATCTTCGCGGCGCCGAGCACCATCGAGGCCTCCCAGACCAGGGCCAGCACCAGGAACACCACGCCGAGCATCACCAGCTGCAGCGCGGGCTGCGCGGCGGAGCCCACGAACTGCGGCAGGAAAGCCAGGCTGAACAGCAGCATCTTCGGGTTGGTGAGGTTGCTGAACAGGCCGCGCAGGTAGGGGTTGGAGTTGTCCACCGGCGGTCCGCTGAGCGTGCCCTCGGCGGTCTTCTTCCTGGTCAGCCACAGTCCGCGCAGGATCGAGACGGCCAGGTAGACCAGGTAGGCGGCGCCGATCCACTTCAGCGTGGACAGCACTGCGGGGTGGCTGGTGACCAGGGCGCCGAGCCCGGAGATCACCAGCGCCACCTGCAGGATGCTCGCGGTGTGGATCCCGGCCAGCGCGAGCATTCCGGCCCGGCGACCGCGGTTGAGCGAGGTCCGCAGCAGCAGGAAGACGTCGACGCCGGGAGTCAGCACGACCACCACGCTCGCCACCAGGAAGGCGGGCAACGGGGTCAGGTCCACGAGCACGGTTCCTCCTCCAGGGCAGCACAAAGGTGCTGATCACTTGATCGGGTTGGATCTGTCACCTGTTCAGGCGCAGTTCGCGGACCCGGTGCAGGGAGGTGCTCCGGGTCCGTGGCGACGCGGGAAGGATGAGCGGCGGTCGACAGTGACGCACTCCGTAAAATTTCCCGGTGTCATCTATCTTAACGAAATATTTTCCTGAAACCGTGTGAGTTGCGCCTCGTAATGTTCCGGTGCCCGAGTGACTACGGTGTGCCGTCGGCAAGATCGGCGACAGTGGGAGGCCCGACGTGGCGCGTGGCAGGACCGGAACCGCAGTGCGGCGGCTCGTGATCACCGGTGCGGTGGCGGCGCTGGCCGGGATGCAGCCGTCGGCGGCGGGCGCGGCGGAAGACCCGCAGGCGCGGGTGCTCGGCGGCACCGAGGCCACGACCGAGGAAGCCCCGTGGCTGGTCGCCCTGGCCGACGACCAGGGCCGCCAGTTCTGCGGCGGCACGCTGCTGACCCCGGTGAAGGTGGTCACGGCTGCGCACTGCATGCAGGAGCCGCTCACCGGCGGCCCGCGCGAGCCGCAGCGGCTGCGCGCGATCGCCGGCCGCACCGACCTGAGCACCGCCGACGGCACGGTCGCCGAGGTGGACCGGGTCTGGGTGCACCCGGGCTTCCGCGGCTACACCAGCGGCGACGACGTGGCGGTCCTGACGCTGCGCCGGCCGATGCCCCAGCCGCTGCTGGAGGTGGTCGACCAGGGCGAGACCGAGCCCTACCGGCCCGGCACGGTCGGCCGCGTCTACGGCTGGGGCAAGACCAGCGAATCGGGACGGCCGTCGACGACCCTGCGCGCGGTGGACGTCCCGGTCACGACCGACGAGGCCTGCCGCGCCGCCTACCCGAACTACGACCCGCGGAGCATGTTCTGCGCCGGAGTGCCCGAAGGCGGCCGCGACGCGTGCGCCGGGGACTCGGGCGGCCCGATCGTGGCGGACAACCGCCTGATCGGGGTCGTCTCCTACGGCACCGGTTGCGGCCGGCCGAACACGCCGGGCGTCTACACCCGCCTGTCCAGCTACGCCGACGAGCTCGCCGCGCAGCTCTGAGAGCACTGTCGGCGGATGCCGTCTTGGAGTGCGCACGCAGGTTCCGCCAAGCGACCGTCCGCGCAACGCGACCACCAACGGGCTTCGGTGGGAAAACCGGTTGAAGCGCCGCTCGGCCTGACGGAGGCTGAGCGGTGTGAAAGATCGGGAAAGCACCGAATATCGCGCCGTCCGGGCGCAGCACACGGCGACGTCCATCACGGTCTACCAGGCCTACTCGGCGGAGATCGCCGACGCGGCCTTGGCGGCCGGGACGTTCGCGCCGCCGTTCAAGCGCGAGCGCATGACGTGGATCAAGCCGTCGTTCCGGTGGATGGCCTACCGCTGCGGCTGGGCGACCAAGCCGAACCAGGAGCGCGTGCTCGCCGTCGAGATCACCCGCGAGGGCTTCGAGCGGGCGCTCGAGCACGCCAGCCTGAGCCACTTCGAACCGGACACCCACGGCACCCGCGAGCAGTGGGCGGAGCAGCAGCGGACGAGCCCGGTCCGGGTCCAGTGGGACCCGGAACGAGACCTCCACCTCCGGCCGCTGGGGCACCGCTCCATCCAAATAGGACTCGGCGGCGAAGCGGTGCACCACTACGTGGACGACTGGATCGTCGCCCTCACCGACGTGACCCCGGCGATGCGCGAGACGGCGGAGCTGGTGGCGGCAGGAGACCTCGAAGCGGCCCGGGCGAGCCTGCCGAAGGAAGACCCGTACCCGCTGCCGGAGAACATCGCCCGCCGCCTCGGTGCCACCGGATGACCACGAGCCCGCGTCGGGACTGCTCCCGCCGGGGGAGTGGCGTTGACTACTCCGGTGCAGGTGAATGCGGGTTTCGAGACCCCGTTGTGATATCCAAGTAGGGATGACCCTCCAGCCGCTCGCGACCGCCGTCCACCGCGCCTACACCGCGGACCTGGACGCCGAGGACTTCTACCGGATGCTGCGCCTGCGCGTCGACGTGTTCATCGTCGAGCAGGAGTGCCCGTACCCGGAGCTGGACGGGCGCGACCTGGAGGCGACCACCCGGCACTTCTGGATCGACTCCGCCGACGGGTACGTCCTGGGCTACCTGCGGCTGCTGGAAGATCCCGACGGCACGTTCCGGATCGGGCGGGTGTGCACCGCCAAGTCCGCGCGCGGGCTCGGCCTGGCGCGCAAGCTGATGCGCGCCGCCGTCGCCGAGGTGCAGCACGCGCCCGCGGTGCTCGCCGCGCAGACCTACGCCACGGAGTTCTACCGCTCCTTCGGGTTCGCCGAGGACGGCGAGGAGTACCTCGAGGACGGCATCCCGCACATCGACATGCGCCGGGAACCGCGCCGCCGGGCGTAGCTCGCGTTCGGTTCCACGACAGCGGCCCGAAAAGCGCCCGCCGCCGCGTCATCCGGCGTCGAACGCCGTGTCGCGGGGGACCTCCTCCCACGCGGCGAGCTCGTCCCGCACCGAATCCAGGTGCCCGACGAGGGCGTCGACCGCGTCGCCGCCGAGAGCGAGCCGCAGCGGGGTGTTCTCGGTGTTCAGCGCCAGCTGGATCGCCGCCGCGGCTTTCGCCGGATCCCCGGGTTGCGCGCCGTCGCCGCCCCGCACCGCGTTCCTGGTGGCGCCGACCTTCTCCGCGTACACCGGGTTCTCCGCGGAGAAGTGGGCCGCGCTCTTGCCGAACAGGTTGGTGCGGAAGGCACCGGGTTCCACGATCAGCACCTTGATGCCGAACGGCGCCACCTCGTCGGCCAGGCCCTCGGACAGCTGCTCCAGCGCCGCCTTGGTCGCGCTGTACGCGGAGAACCCGGCGAAGGACAGCTGCCCGCCGAGGCTGCTCATGTTCACGATCGATCCGCTGCCCCGCTCCCGCATCTGCGGCAGCAGCGCCCGGGTCAGCCGGGCCGGGCCGAACACGTGCAGCTCGAACAGGTCGCGCAGTTCCTGGTCGGTGGTCTCCTCGAACGCCCCGACCTGCGTGCGCCCGGCGTTGTTCACCAGCACGTCCACCCGTCCGTAGCGGGCGAGCACGTCGGCGGCCACCGCGTCGACCCGCTCGCCGTCGGTGACGTCGAGGGCGATCGCCTCCACCCGGTCCGGGTGCGCGGCGACCAGGTCGGCCAGCGCCCCGGTCCGGCGGGGTGGAGGACGCGAAGGCCGCCGAGCAGCACACCCTGGTGATCGGCATGTCCACCAGCCCGGGCCGCGGGTTGCTGCCCGCCCTGCGGACCCGGCTGGCAACCCTGTGCCCGAGCGCACGACCCGTTCTGCGGCAGGTCGGCTGGGCCGACCCCAGCGCCGGACTGGCCGACGGATCCAGCGATGTCGCGTTCGTCTGGTTACCGCTCCCCGACGGTGATCGCTACCGGTACGAGGTGGTGGCCCGGGAACCGCGCCTCGTGGCGCTGCCGCACGATCACGCCTCGGCGGCCCGTGCCGCAGCCGATCCCGATGGCGCGGTGGACTTCGCCGATCTCCTCGACGAGCCGTTCCTCGCGTTGCCGCCCGAGGCCGGGCCGCTGCGGGACCACTGGTTGGCCTTGGACGCGCGGGGTGGTCGCGCACCCCGGATCGGCGGGGTGGTGGCCAGCGCGGAGGAGACCCACGAGGCGGTCGCCAACGGACAGGGGGTGGTGCTGCTGGCAGCGGGCAACGCGCCGATCGTCGTCCGGGACGAGGTGATCGCAGTCCCGGTCCGCGGCATCTCCCCGTCGCGCCTGGCGGTGGCCGCCCGCGAGGACGACGACCGGCCGGCGGTGCTGGCCTACCTGGCGGCGGCGAAGATCGGCGCCCGCTAGTGGTGCGCGTCTCGCCCGGTTGGTCCACCGCGCCGGGTCTGCGACGATGCTCCATGATCCGAATGCAAGGGGTGCGGCAGGAAGCCGGTGCGAATCCGGCACGGTCGGCGCCACTGTGACCGGGGAGCGGCCCTCCCCCGAGAGCCACCGGGGCGACCTGGGAAGGCCGGAGGGGCGCGGAGATCCGGGAGTCAGGACACTGCACCCCCTTGTTCCCGCCACCGGGGCGTCCGCACCCCGAGGAAGGAACCCGGCATGACCGCTGTTCCGCGCTTCCCCTTCTCAGCCGTCGTCGGCCACGACGATCTGCGGCTGGCGCTGCTGCTCAACGCCGTGCACCCGCGCATCGGCGGCGTGCTGGTGCGAGGTGAGAAGGGCACGGCGAAATCCACCGTGGTGCGCGCGCTCGCCTCGCTGCTGCCGCCGCTGGACGTGATCGCCGACTGCCGCTTCGGGTGCGCCCCGGCCGGCCCCGACCCGCAGTGCCCGGACGGGCCGCACGACTCGGCCGCGGCGCAGCGCCCGGCGCAGCTCGTCGAACTGCCGGTGGGCGCCACCGAGGACCGCCTGATCGGTTCGCTCGACCTGGAGCGGGCGCTGACCGAGGGCGTCCGCGCCTTCCAACCCGGTCTGCTCGCCGCCGCCCACCGCGGCGTGCTCTACGTCGACGAGGTCAACCTGCTGCACGACCACCTGGTCGACCTGCTGCTGGACGCCGCCGCGATGGGCCGCGCGCACGTCGAGCGGGAAGGCGTTTCGATCTCGCACGCGGCGTCGTTCCTGCTGGTGGGGACGATGAACCCGGAGGAGGGCGAGCTGCGGCCGCAGCTGCTCGACCGGTTCGGCCTCACCGTGCACGTCGCGGCGTCGCGGGAAGTCGCGACCCGCACCGAGGTGGTCCGCCGCAGGCTGGCCTTCGAAGCCGACCCGGCCGGGTTCGCCGCGAAGTGGGCCGAGGCCGACGCGGAACTCGCCGAGAGCATCCGCATCGCGCGCGACCGGGTCTCGCAGGTGGAGCTGCCGGACGCCGAGCTCCGCCGGATCTCCGCGCTGTGCGCGTCCTTCGACGTCGACGGGATGCGCGCCGACCTCGTGCTCGCCCGCACCGCGGTCGCGCACGCGGCCTGGCGCGGAGCCGACGCGGTCGCGGCGGAGGACGTCGAGGCGGCCGCCCGGCTCGCACTGCCGCACCGGCGCCGCCGGGACCCCTTCGACGAGCCCGGCATGGCCGAGGACCAGCTGGAACAGGCGCTCGCCGAGGCGGCGGAGCACGCCGAGGACGACGGGCCGGAGCCGCCGGAAGGGCCGGACGGCCCGGACGGTGGCGGGCAGGCTCCGACGGAGCCGACGGAGCCGTCCGGCGGAGGCGGCGCGGAGGAGCGCAGCGACGGGCGCGCGCCGGCGGACAAGGCGCCGGCGGCGCCGACGCCGGCGTTCCGGGCGCGGCTGCTGGAGGTGCCGGGGCTCGGCGACGGGGCGCCGGGACGGCGCTCGCGATCGCGGTCGCGGAGCGGCCGGACGACTCGCGCATCCACAGTGGAGGGACATGGCATTCACGTGGCGGCGACCTTGGCGGCCGCTGCGCCGCACCAGGTCGCGCGGGGGCGCAGCGGTCCGGGCCTGGTGCTGCGGTCCGACGACCTGCGGCGCGGCATCCGGGAAGGGCGCGAGGGCAACCTGGTGCTGTTCGCGGTGGACGCCTCCGGGTCGATGGCCGCCAGGGAGCGGATGTCCGCGGTCAGCGGCGCGGTGCTGTCGTTGCTCCGGGACGCCTACCAGCGGCGGGACAAGGTCGGGGTGGTGACGTTCCGGGGCGCTTCGGCGGAGCTCGCCCTGCCCCCGACGTCCTCTGTGGACATCGCGGCGGCCCGGATGCGCGGGCTGCGCACGGGCGGCCGCACCCCGCTCGCCGACGGGCTGCTGCAGGTGCAGCGGGTGGTGCAGCGCGAGCAGCTGCGTGATCCGCAGCGCCGCGCGCTGGTCGTGCTGCTCACCGACGGGAAGGCCACCGTGGCGGTGGATTCCGGGCTGAGCGGCCGGGATCGGGCGCAGCGCGCGGTGGCCGACGCGCTGCGGGCCGCCGAGCTGGTGGCCGGGACCGGCGCCGCGTCGATCGTCGTGGACTGCGAGAACGGGATGGTCCGGCTGGGCCTGGCAGCCAAGCTGGCCGCCGCCCTCGGTGGTCCGTGCCTGCGGCTCGAAGAGCTCTCCGCGGAGAACGTCGCGGGCGTGGTCCGGGCTGTCCGGGATGAACGCCCGCAGGCCGCTTGATCTCGTTTTGGTTACGAGATTGCAGATTGCGAGTACCGACCCACTGGTCGGATTGGTACGGTGACTGCCGTCCACCTGACCCCCAGGGGTGGACTTGCGAAGCGCCCCCGCGCTCCCGGCGACCCCCAGGCCGGTCGAGTGCGGGGGCTCTTTTTGCGCCGGATTTCCGCAGTTCTCACGCGGGCGAGGTGCGCGACCGGTAGTGGCGGTGGCAGGCGGCCGCGGTGATCAGCAGCGGGACCGCGACGGTTGCCGCGGTGCCGAAGAGCAGTGCGTAGGAGCCGTTTTCGGCGAAGGGGCCTGCTGCTGCCGCTGCCGTTGCGCTGCCGAGGAACAGGGCGGAGGCGAACAGCGCCATCGCCAGGCCGCGGGCTTCGGGCACCACCGAGGTGGCCCAGGTCTGCAGCGACGAGTGCATGAACGACCAGCCGCCACCGAGCAGCAGCGCCGTGACCACCACCGCCGCGATGTCGGTCCGCAGCGCCACGACCAGGTAGCCCGCCGCCATCGAAGAACCACCGATCGCGATCAGCTGCCACACCGCCAGCCGCCGCCCCAGCGCCTTGACCACGCGGGAGAACACCCACACGCCGATGCCGTAGGTGGCGGCGGCCAAACCCGCCACGGCGACGTCGACGCCGCGGTGCACCAGCGCCGACGGCAGGAACGTCAGGATGCCCAGCAGCACCGCGCCTTCCACGAAGACCAGCCCGAACACCAGCAGCGCCCAGCGATTCGTCAGCACCGTGGTCAGGTGCTTGCGCACGCCGCCGACCTGAGCGCGCTCGGGCTCGGGGAGCCTGCCGATCAGCGCGGCGCACAGCACGGCGCACACCGCCGGGATCGCGAAAACCACCCGCCAGTCCAGGAAACTCGCGAGCACGCCGCCGACCGCGGTGGCCATGGCGGTGCCCAGCGCCGAGGCGGCCATGAGATCGGAGAGCGCGCCCTGCCGCAGCTCCGGGGAAACCGTGTCGCCGACGTAGGTCAGCGAGGACGGAACGATGGCGCCCATGCACCCGCCCGCGATCGCGCGTGCGATGACCAGCGCGACCAGGTTCGGCGCCAGCGCGGAGGCGATGCCCGCGACCGCCGCGCCCAGCAGCGTGCCGCGCATGACGACGATGCGCCCGAACCGGTCCGACAGCATCCCCCACACCGGCTGCATGAGGCCGTAGGCGAGGAAGTAGCCGCTGGCGGCGCCGACGGCCGAGGCCAGCGGGACCTGCATCCCGAACGCGATCAGCACCAGCATCGGAGCGGCCGAGAAGCGGTCGAAGTTGGAGATGAGGGTGGCGGCGGAAAGCACCAGAGGTGGCCTGGTGGACGACATCGGACGACTCCTCCGGTGTGGGGCCCGTCCATGTTCGCGGACGCGCGCGCCGCGAGATCAGTGATCTAGACCACTTCGGGGTCGTGGTGAAGCGCGTTGCCTCCTCGGGTGGAGCGGGGGTTGCTCCGTTGGGGTGCGATTTGCGCGGTGGGTTGCTAAATCGCCTCGGACTGACCTACGCGCGAGGAAGCTGGTGCTAGGTTCTGATCCGTTTGAGGACGGGCCGGACATACCTGGGGGTGGTGCTCCGATGGCGGAGGCTTTTGGTTCGGTGGGCGGGGCGATCGGAGGACTCGCTGCGTCGAACGACGCGATGCAGGGAATCATCAGCGCGTCCAACAGCGGTTCGTTCACGGTCACGCCCGAGGCGGGCGATGAACTGATCAAGATCTTCGAGAATCTCGAGGACGAGCTGCGGAACATGGATTCCGACCTCGACGCGCTGTCCAGGAAGACACCGCTGGGTGACAGTCCCGCCGGGCAGGCGATCGCCACGTTCAACAACGAGGTCGCAGCCGGTCAAGACGGTCGTTCTTACCAGGAAATGATCAAGCAGATGCAGGACCGGGTGCCACAGGTGATCGAGGCGATCAAAAAGGGCATTCAGCTGTACCAAGAGGTCGATGAGGGCAACGCTGGCAGCGTCAGCGGGCTGAACTAGAACGGAGTTCATCAAGTGCGCAGGACGATGTTGCACTCTGCCGTTGGTGTCGTGGCCGGGGTGCTGCTGCTGTCGGCATGCGGTTCGGGCGCTACGACGCCTCCGGCCGAGCCTTCCACGGGCGAGCAGGCGACTTCCGAAGCGGCGAGCCCCGTTGGGAACCTGGATCCGTGTCAGTTGCTCACCGATGACGACGTGGCGCCCTTCAGCCCGAAGAAGGCCGGGGAACGTCGTGATGTGGCCGGTTCACCTGGTTGCCGCTGGACCCTCGATGCGGGACTCATCGCGGTCGCTGTGCACCCGGACAGGTCTCTGGATCAGTTGAACATCGATGGCGAGCAGGTGGAAGACACCACGCTCGGTGGACGACGGGCGAAACTGGTCAAGCCGGCTGCGGGCGAGGGCAAGTGCGAGCTCCTCGTCGAGATCAGCGATTCAACCGCTGCCGGGATCTCCGCGAACATGGATGACGACAACAACGAATCGGCTTGCCAGGTGGTGAACCAGGTTTCGCCCTTGGTCGAGGCCAAACTTCCGAAGAGCTGAAGAAGCAGTCGAGAACTTAAAAGGAATTGGGGGAAGTCATGACGTCGCCGCCGGGTGGTGGAAACGAGTACATCGCCGATGTCGAGCACCAGGCGTACGAGCAGGGGCAGGAGAAGTATTCGGGCGTCTCCGACGTCTGGCTGGTCGGTGATGCGCTGAACCGGGCCCTCTCGCAGTCCTATGCCGAGCAGGAAGCCGCGAAGTACGGGCAGGAGCAGGCGCAGACGCTGGCTTCCGATCAGGAACTGCGGGACAAGCCCGGAGCTCTCGGCAACACCCACTACCTCTCCTTCGAGCACAAGGAGATGGATCGGTTCGTCAAGGAGAACTTCGATCCGACCGCGGTGCACGACGTCGGCCGCATCTACCACGGGCACGGCGCGAAGTTCCTGGACTTCGCCGACCAGATCAGCAAGGCGGCGGGGAAGACGGAGCAGACCTGGCAGGGGGAGGCCGGTGATGCGATGCGCAAGCAGGTCGGGCAGCTGGCCCAGCACATGTCGCACTCCGGGAACGCCGCTCAGCTGACCGCCAACCAGATCGGCATGCAGGCCGAGGCCGGGGAGCGGGCCAAGAACTCGATGCCCGAGGTCGTCGAGTTCGACATGAAGCAGGAGCTCAAGAACTACTTCTCCGATCCCAACCCGTTCACCGCGATCAGCCGGGCGAACGACATCGTGGAGAAGCAGGAGAAGAGCCAGGCCGCGCACGCCGAGGCCGCCCAGGTCATGTCGACCATGGAGGGCGACTTCGGGCAGGCCGCGGCGCAGACCCCCGCTTTCGTGCCCGCGCCGCGGGGACCGGAGGAGGTCGGGCCGCCGCCGGAGTCCCGTCGGCCGATCGGGTCGGTCGACCCGTCCACCAGCGTTTCGAACACGCCCTCCAGCACCCAGTCCGCTTGGGCGAGTCCGACGGGGCAGGGCAGCGGATCCGGCAGCTCCTCGGTTCCGCCGCCGCCTCCGTCGCCCAGCCAGACGAACGCCGTGTGGCAGCAGACGCCCACGGGCTCTGGTGGCGGGTCCGACACCCGGTGGAATCCGCAGACCGGGCAGTGGGAGCGGCGCAACCCCTACAACGGGAACTGGGCTCCGCTTCCGCCTGGCCAGCAGCGGCCCGGGCCCGGTGGCGGCCTGGGACGACCGGGCGGTCCGCCCGGCGGTTCCGGTGGCATGGGCCGTCCCGGTGGTGGCGGCGGTGCTGGTGGTGCCGGCCGGCTCGGTGGCATGGGCGGTGTCGGTGGTGCCGGCAACCAGCTCGGTGCCGGTGGTCGTGCCGGTGTCGGCGGGCTCGGTGCCGCGGGCAGCGCCGGGGTCGGCGGCGGTGCTGCCGGTGGCGCCGGTGCGGCCGGTGGTCGTGGTGGTGCCGGGATGGGCGCTGGGGCCGCGGGTCGCGGTCAGGGCGGCAATTCCGAGGAGGACAACGAGCACGAGAGCAAGTACGTGCTCGACACCGACGAGGCTTGGGACGACCTCGGGCTGCCGAAGGTCGCACCGCCGGTCTTCGGCGAGTAACTTCAACTGTTCCGCTCGATTTCCCGGGAAAACCGATGTTTTTCCGGGAATCGACGCGTGCCCACAGGGGGAATGGTGATCAATTCGTTCACTCTGTCCGCCGAATCGGTGGACATCCTCAGCGAGGACCTGCGGCTCAACCTGCGGCAGCCTCCGTTCGAGATCCCGCACTTCAGCGCCACGCTCGACGAGCGCGCCCGGCTCCGCAAGAGCGTCTGGGCGGATCTGGAGCAGCGCCGCCTCGCCGATCGCGGCCGGGCCGAGCCGGAGCTCGAACAGGCGTTGAACCTGCTGCACCGCTCGGAGGTCTCGGTGGCGGTGACCTCCTACGACGGCCGGTCGGACACCGTCTTCCGGGCTCGCGTGGTCGCGGGCGGGCGGACCGGAGTGGTCGCGATCCAGGACGAGCGGGGCGTGCGGGTCGAGTTCGTCGACGTCCGGGGGCTGGCGCGGGTCTGCGTCGGGCTGCTGCCGGAAGCGCCCGCGGGCAAGCTCGACACCGCCACCATCTCCGTCGCCGGTGAGCAGAAGCCGCGGCCCGAACCCAACGCCGAACCGGATTCCTGGCTCGCCGCCGCGCAGCCCGGCACTTCCGGTCGCGGTGGCGGGGACATGCGCAAGGTGGAGCGGATCATGGCGCTGCCGGTGCGCGGCGTCGGCTACTTCGTGGTGACCGGGGTCGACGCGGGCGGCAAGCAGGTCCGGCTCCCGGCGGTCGGCTGGCGGGACACCGAGGAGGGCCGCTACAGCGTCACCACCCGCCAGAACCACGACGGCCAGCGCTGGAACACCTTCAGCCCGGCGGACAAGCCGCGGCTGGCCCGCTACCTCGACGAACAGCTGGCGGCGTTCCGGCAGCGGTGAGGGGCCCGTGAGCGTTTCGGGGCGTGATAGCACCCCGAAACGCTCACGGACCCACCTGCGCAACCGGCGCCCGCCCGCGCAACCCGCCCCTGCGCCGGGCTGCTGCATCGGGGCCCGCGACCGAATTGGTTAGGGTCTGGGCATGCCTCAGGGACAGCCTTCCAGCGTGCCGAACGACGGACTCACCACCCGCCAGCGCCGCAACCGGCCGCTGGTCGTGGTGCACACCGGTGAGATGAAGGGCAAGTCCACCGCCGCGTTCGGGCTCGCCCTGCGCGGCTGGAACCAGGGCTGGTCGATCGGCGTGTTCCAGTTCGTCAAGTCCGCGAAGTGGCGCGTCGGCGAGGAATCCGCGTTCCGCGCGCTGGGGCGGTTGCACGAGGAGACCGGCGAGGGCGGCCCGGTCGAGTGGCACAAGATGGGCGAGGGCTGGTCCTGGGCGCGCAAGAAGGGCAGCGAGGAGGACCACGCCGCCGCCGCGCTGGAGGGCTGGCGCGAGATCGCGCGCCGGATCAGCGGCGAGCAGCACGGCATGTACGTGCTCGACGAGTTCACCTACCCGCTGCACTGGGGCTGGATCGACGTCGACGAGGTGGTCGCCGCCCTGCGCGACCGCCCCGGCCACCAGCACGTCGTGATCACCGGCCGCTACGCGCCGCAGGCGCTCCTGGACGCCGCCGACCTCGTCATGGAGGCCACCAAGGTCAAGCACCCGATGGACGACGGCCAGAAGGGCCAGAAGGGCATCGAGTGGTGACCGGTTCCGCCCGGGTGGTGATCGCGGCGCCGGCTTCCGGGCAGGGGAAGACGACCGTGGCGACCGGGTTGCTCGGGGCGCTGCGGCAGCGCGGGACCGATGTCGCGCCGTTCAAGGTCGGGCCGGACTACATCGATCCCGGCTACCACCGGATCGCCGCCGGGCGGCCGGGGCGGAACCTGGATCCGGTGCTGGTCGGGGAGGAGCGGATCGGGCCGCTGTTCCGGCACGGGGCGGCGGAGCTGTCCGTGGTGGAAGGCGTGATGGGGCTGTTCGACGGCCGCATCGGTTCCGGTGACGGGCTGGCGGCCGGGTCCACCGCGCACGTGGCGCAGCTGCTCGACGCGCCGGTCGTGCTGGTGGTCGACGCGCGGGGGCAGAGCCACAGCCTCGCCGCGCTGCTGCACGGCTTCCGCGGCTACCGGCCTGAGGTCCGGGTCGCCGGCGTGATCCTGAACCGCGTCGGTTCGCCGCGCCACGAGGAGGTGCTGCGCGATGCCGCGGCGGCCGCCGGGCTGCCGGTGCTCGGTGCCATCCCGCGCGCCGACGACCTCGCCGTGCCGTCCCGGCACCTCGGGCTCGTCACCGCTGTCGAGCACGGCACGGATGCGGTCCGCGCGGTCGACGCGATGACGGAAATCGTTGCCAGGTCGGTGGATCTCGACGCCATCGCCGAGATCGCGCGGTCGGCGCCGGAGCTGCCGGGGCCCGCCTGGAACCCGCGGGACGAGGTGGCGCCGCAGGGTTCGCCGGTGATCGCGGTGGCCGGTGGCCGGGCGTTCACCTTCGCCTACGCCGAGCACGTCGAACTGCTCGAAGCCGCTGGTGCCCGGATCGCCGTCGTGGATCCGCTCAACGACGAGCGGCTGCCCGAGGGCGCTGCGGGCTTGGTGCTGCCGGGCGGGTTCCCGGAGCAGCACGCGGCCGAGCTGTCCGCGAACATCGCGCTGCGCCGGGAAGTCGCCGCGTTCGCCGCCGGCGGGGCGCCGGTGCACGCCGAGTGCGGCGGGCTGCTGTACCTGGCCCAGGAGCTGGACGGGCATCCGCTGTGCGGGGTGCTCGACGCGCGGGCGCGGATGTCGCCGCGCCTGACGCTCGGTTACCGGGACGCCGTGGCCGCTGCCGATTCCGCGCTGTTCGCGGAAGGTTCGCGGGTGAGCGGGCACGAGTTCCACCGCACCGTTCTGGAACCCGCCGCCGGAGCCCCCGCGTGGTTCTGGCGGAGCGGCGCGGGACCGCAGCGCGAGGGCTTCGTCGACCGCGGCGTGCACGCCTCCTACTTGCACACCCATCCCGCCGGGCAGCCCGGCTCCGTCGAGCGGTTCGTGGCGCGGTGCGCGTGATCAGGACGGCAGGGTGGGCTTCGCCACTCGATGCTCTGGGCCCGCACGGTCGGCCTAGCGCGGTTACCGAACGAGGTCGTGCTGCTCGCCGCTTCGATGCAGGTGATCACCGGTTCGAGGCCCTGCGGCACGGCCGCATCACGTGCCGTGACAGGCGCTGCGCGGGACGTGACCGCGCTGGGGGAGGGGCCGTGGCCACGCGGTACGGTCAGGGCCTGCGAAAGCGGGCGGCGGCCCGGTGAGCCGCGTGCCGAGCGCCGGGCGCCCGCGCCCGCTGTCCGAAGTGGACGACGCGCCGCATTCGTCCACTGTGTTGGGACTTCCAGCCCGAGGCGGAAGAGGAGATGCGATGGTGACTGGCCGGATCTCGTTCATCGGTGCCGGTCCGGGCGCGGCAGACCTGATCACGGTCCGCGGCGCGCGGCGGATCGCCGAAGCCGACGTCGTGGTGTGGTCGGCGAGCGCGGTCGCGCCGGAGTGCATCCAGGAGCACGCCCGCAGCGACGCCGAGCTGATCGACTCCTCCCGCCTGACCCGCGAGGAGGCGCTGGAGATCTACCGCCGCGCCGAGCGGGACAAGCTCAAGGTCGTGCGCGTGCACTCCGGTGATCCGTCGATGTGGAGCGCGGTCCAGGACCAGCACGACGTGTGCTCCCGGATGAACGTCGACGTCGAGATCGTGCCCGGTGTCGCGGCGTTCTCCGCGGCGGCCGCCGCGGTCGGCCGCGAGCTGACCGCGCCCGATGTCGCCCAGTCGCTGGTGGTGACCCGCCTGGAGGGCGGCCGGACGCCGACGCCCGCGGGCGAGGAGGTGCGCGAGTTCGCCAAGCACGGCACCACCATGGCGCTGCACCTCTCCGCCTCGCGCACCGCGCAGCTGGTGGAGGAGCTGCGCGCCGGCGGCTACCCCGATGACACCCCGGTGCTGGTGGCCTACAAGGTCAGCTGGCCCGACGAGCTGCTGGTGCGCACCACGATCGGCGAGCTGGAGAAGACCGTCAAGCAGCGCAAGCTCTGGCGGAACGCGCTGTTCGTCGTCGGCAAGAGCCTCGGCGGCTCCCGCGCGAACTCCTACCACTTCCGGCGCGCGGAACCGGTCGCCCGGCGCCCGCTGCGCCCCAGCGCTCCGCGCCGCCGCAGCGCCGAGCCCGGTGCGGCGAAGCCGCGCGGCACCAACGGGGTCAAGGACTCCGACGTGGCCTGGTGGGCGGTGCGCGACTGGCAGGAGAGCGCGCGCGGAGCGGCGCGGGTGGCCGCGACCCGCTCGGTGCCGCGGGTGGACGCGGCGCAGTCGCAGCTGTTCGCCGAGGAGGCCGAGCCCGCGGAGGCCGCCGAACCGGCGGTGAGCGAGCAGCCCGTCGCCGTCGAGGCCGCGCCGAAGTCGCGGCGGACCTCCGCGGCGAGCACCACGACGACCAGGGCCACCGCGAAGGCCACCCCGGCCAAGCGGACCGCGACCAAGACGGCGAAGACCACCGCGGCCAAGCGGACGAAGACCGCGACGGCGGCGAAGGCCAAGCCCGCCGCGAAGCGCAAGCCCGCGGCCGAGCCGGATGAGCAGGGCGAGTGACTCGATGCGCCGCGTCCGAAGTGGACGCGGCGTGTGCGCACCGGTTCCGGGAGCCGGAGGCAGCAGTATGGGAGCAGTTCAGCGAGGTGTGCGGCCGCCGGTCGCGCGTTCGGGGTGGAGCGCGCGGTCGCGGCTGCCGAGGTGAGGTGGGTGACGTGGCAGTCACGGTGATCGGGATCGATGGCGGCGCCCTGCCCAAGGGCGCGGAGCAGGAGCTGGAGTCGGCTCGGCTGGTGGTCGGCGGCAAGCGGCACCTGGACGCGCATGCGCCCGAGCACGCGCGCAGGCTGGAGCTGGGCCCGCTGGAACCGGCGTTGAACGCGCTGTCCGCGCTCTCCGGCGATGAGCACGGCGTGGTGCTCGCCTCGGGTGATCCCGGTTTCTTCGGCGCGGTGCGCGCGCTGCGCGAGCGCGGCATCCGGTGCACCGTGCTGCCGTCGACCTCCAGCGTGCAGCAGCTGATGGCCCGCGTCGGCCGCTCCTGGGACGACGTGGTGGTGGTCAACGCAGGCGGCCAGGACCTCGGCCGCGCGATCAACGTCTGCCGCGCGCGCCCGGCCGTGGTGGTGCTGACGACCGCGCCGAAGGCCGGACCGGCGCAGATCGGCTCCGGGCTGACCGGCTGGCGGCGCACCATGGTGGTCGCCGAGGACCTGGGCGGGCCGAACGAGTCGATCGTCACCCTGGACCCGGCGGAAGCGGCCAAGCGAACCTGGCGCGAGCCGAACATCGTGCTGTCGCTGGCCGACCTGGACGACGTGCCGCACCGCGGCTGGATCGCCGGTGGTGAGCCGGTGCCGCCCGCCACCGGCTGGGCGCTGGCCGAGGACGAGTTCTCGCACCGCGACGGGATGATCACCAGCGCCGAGGTGCGCGCGGTGGCGCTGGCCAAGCTCGCGCCGCGGCCGGGAACGCTGGTGTGGGACGTCGGCGCGGGTTCCGGCTCGGTGGCCGTGGAGTGCGCTCGGCTGGGCGCGGCGGCGATCGCGGTGGAGTCCGACGAGACGCAGGCGGTGCGGCTGATCACCAACGCGGCCGGGCACGGCGTGGACGTCCGGGTGGAGGAGGGCGAATCGCCGCAGGTGCTGCGGAACCTGCCCCGGCCGGACTCGATCTTCGTCGGATCCGGCGGCAGCGAGGTCGTCACGGCCTGCGCGCACGCCGGAGCGGCCCGCGTCGTGGTGGCGCTGACCGCGCTGGACCGGGTCGGAGCGACCCGCGACGCGCTGCGCTCGGCGGGCTACGAGGTCGAGGGCGTCCAGCTCTCCGCGGCCCGCCTCGCGGAACTCCCGGACGGGGCGTCCCGCCTGGAGGCGGCGAACCCGGTCGTCCTGATCTCCGGCTGCAAGAAGCAGTAGCCGCCACCGCCGCTCACGACGGATGGGAACATGCGGGTGAGCGGTGTCGGCCAGGCAGGGGAGCAGCAGTGATCGGTCTGTTCGCGGTGACCGCGGCGGGACGGCGGGCCGCCGCCGAGCTCGCCGGGCGGCTGGGACCGGACGCGGTCGTCGCCGACGGGCCGATCGGCTCCGCCGCGCGGCGGCTCTGGGACCACCTCGACGCGGCGGTGTTCTTCCTGGACAGCGGGTCCGCCGTGCGGCTGGTCGCTCCGCTGCTGCGCGACGAGCGCACCGATCCCGGCGTGGTCTGCGTCGACGACGAGCGGCGCTTCGCGATCGCGCTGGCGGGCACGCAGGCCGGTGGGGCCGACTCGCTCGCCGAGCAGGTGGCCGACGCGCTCGACTGCCAGCCGGTGGTCACCACGGCCACCGGCGGCGCGGGCACCACGCCGCTGGACGAGCTCGTCGAACAGCTCGACGCCACCGTGGACGGCGACCTGGTCGGCTGCGGTACGGCGGTGCTCGACGGGCTGCCGGTGCGCCTGGTCAACCCGCACGGCTTCCCGCTGCCCGCCCTGCCGCCGAACGTGTCCCCGGACGTCGAGCGACCGCTGTGCACGGTGGTGATCGACGACCGCAGGCCGACCGAGGTCGAGGAGCAGACGCTGCGGCTGATCCCGCGCACCCTGGTGGTGGGCGTCGGCTCCGCGCGCGGCATCTCGCGCACCGCGGTGACCGAGACCATCGCCCGCCTGGACAGCGAGCACGGCCTGGACCCGCGCGCGATCCGGGCGATCGCCAGCGTCGACCTCAAGGCCGAGGAGAGCGGCATCCTGGAAGCGGTGCAGGACCTCGGGTTCTGGCACTCCGCGGACGGCGGTGACGAGCTGTCGCTGCTGACCTACCCGGCCGAGGTGCTGGCGGCCGTGGAGGTGCCCAACCCGAGTCCCGCGGTGCGGACCGCGACCGGTACGCCCAGCGTGGCGGAGGCTTCGGCGCTGCACGCCGCCGCCGAGCTCGGCTTCGGCGCGCCGGTCGAGCTGGTCGCCCCCAAGATCAAGGGCGAGGGCGTGGCGGTGGCCGCCGCCCGGATCCACCCCAGGGGCCGGCTGGCGCTGATCGGCATCGGGCCCGGCGCGGCCGACCTGCGCGTGCCGCGCGCCGACGTCGAACTGCGCCGCGCCTCGGTCGTGGTGGGCCTGGACCAGTACGTCGACCAGGTGCGGCACCTGCTGCGCCCGGGCACCGAGGTGCGGGCCACCGGGCTGGGCGAGGAGGAGGCCCGGGCCGTCGAAGCGGTCGAGCTGGCCCGCGAGGGCCGCGCGGTGGCGCTGATCGGTTCCGGCGACGCCGGGGTGCACGCGATGGCGAGCCCGGCCCTGGAGAAGGCGGACGTCGACATCGAGGTCGTCGGGGTGCCGGGCGTGACCGCGGTGCTGGCGGCATCGGCCCTGCTCGGCGCGCCGCTGGGCCACGACCACGCGCTGATCGGCCTCTCCGACCTGCGCACGCCGTGGGCGGTCATCGAGCGCCGCGTGCGGGCGGCGGCCGAGGGCGATCTGGTGGTCTGCCTCTACAACCCGCGCTCCGAGCAGCTGGCCCGGGCCCTGGAGATCCTGGCCGAGCACCGCCCGGCGACGACCCCGGTCGGCGCGGTCCAGCGGGCGACCCGCACCGGCCAGCGGGTGTGGTGCGCCCCGATCAGCGAGTTCGACCCGGCGGAGGTGGACATGTCCACCACGGTCGTCGTGGGCTCCTCACAGTCCACAGTGGTCGGACACCGCATGGTCACCCCGCGCGGCTACCGCTGGATGGCCACCGACACCCCCTGACCTGGCGATTGCGGGTATCTGGACGAGATGGTCCGTGTGTCCGAGGAAGCGGGACTTTACGAGTTGCCGGCGGACTTGCGGATCGAGCGGTTGGCCGACCCGGAACAGGGAGGCTTCAGCGCTGATCGAATGGTGGTGAACCTCCGCGATTTCGGTTGAAATTGGATTCTCGGCACCGCAGGATTCGTGGAGAACGCGGCAAATCCAATTTCAATTGAAATCGCTGCACCGCTCAAGGGGGCCACCCGCCGCTTTGAACCCGAACCCAGCCCCCGCCTCGCCGCGCCGTTGATGGCTGGGTCTCCCCGGTATCACCGCTGAACCCTTCGGCGTTGATACCGGTCGAACGTCACGAGGTGCAGTGCGGCTGGGCACGGGGTCGGGTCGGGTTCGAAGCGGCGGGGGTTGCCTTGGGTGGAGGGCAGTTTTGCCTGAAATCGCCCCGCGCACGACGCAACCGCCCACCGCGATGCACCCAACCCAGCCCCGTGAGCCGCACACCACGGGCTCCGTCACTCCGCCAACCCCACCTCGGTGCCACCGCGCAGCGGGCGTTCGGTTCCGGGAGGACGCCCTGGCCCGACTGACGCCCGCTGGACCACTGGTCGCCGCCGAGTGTCGGTGGCAGGCTGGCGGGGTGAGCGGGCACATGTCTCCGGAGGAGTTCCGGGCCTTCGGCAAGCAGGTCGTGGACTGGGTCGCCGACTACTACTCCGGCGTCGAGTCGCATCCGGTCCGGTCGCAGGTGCGGCCGGGCGAGGTCCGGGCGCAGTTGCCCGCGCATCCTCCTGAGCAGGGCGAATCGTTCGACGCGGTGCTCCGGGATCTCGACGCCGTGCTGGTTCCCGGGGTGACGCACTGGCAGCACCCCAACTTCTTCGCCTACTTCCCGGCCAACGCCAGCGGTCCGTCGATCCTCGGTGATCTGCTCTCCAGCGGTCTGGGCGTGCAGGGCATGGTGTGGGCGACCAGCCCGGCCTGCACCGAGCTGGAGACCGTCGTGGTCGACTGGATGGCCGAGCTGCTCGGGCTGCCCGAGCACTTCCGGACCGACGCGGCCGGTGGTGGCGTCATCCAGGACTCCGCGTCGAGCGCCGTGCTGGTGGCCTGCCTGGCCGCGCTCCAGCGCTGCGGCGGCGACGTCGCGAAGCGGGGCATCACGCGGCGGCACACCCTCTACGTCTCCGAGCACACCCACTCGTCTTTGGAGCGGGCAGCGCGCATGACCGGCATCGGGGCGGACAACGTCCGGGTCGTCGCCGTCGATCCGGAGACGCTCGGCATGGATCCGGCGCACCTGGACGCCCTGATCGCCGAAGACCTCGCCGCCGGCGCCGTGCCCACTATGGTGTGCGCGACCATCGGCACCACTTCGACCACCGCGATCGACCCGGTCCGCGCCATCGGCGAGGTGTGCCGGGCGCGCGGGATCTGGCTGCACGTCGACGCGGCTTACGCGGGCGTCGCGGCGGTGTGCCCGGAACTGCGCTGGATCAACGACGGCGTCGCGGAGTTCGCCGATTCCTACTGCACCAACGCGCACAAGTGGTTGCTGACCAACTTCGACTGCAGCCTGCTGTGGCTGGCCGACCGCGGGCCGCTGATCGACGCGCTGTCGATCCTGCCGGAGTACCTGCGCAATCCCGCCACGGCTTCCGGCGAGGTGATCGACTACCGCGACTGGCAGGTGCCGCTGGGGCGCCGCTTCCGGGCGCTGAAGCTGTGGTCAGTGCTGCGCTGGTACGGGGCCGCCGGGCTGCGCGAGCACATCCGCACCGGGGTGGGGCTCGCGCAGGAGTTCGCCGGCTGGGTGCGCGAGGACCCGCGCTTCGAGCTGCTGGAACCGCACCCGTTCGGGCTGGTGTGCTTCCGGCCGCGGTTCCCGGAGCTCTCCGCCGAGGAGGCGGGCGAACGCACGTACCGGCTCATGGAGTCGCTGAACGAATCCGGGGAGCTGTACCTGACGCACACCAAAGTGGACGGTCGGACGGTGCTGCGGCTCGCGATCGGCGCGCTGCAGACCGAGCGCAGGCACGTGCTCGCCGCGTGGAAGCGCATTCAGGAGTCGGTCGGCTGATCTGCCCGCCACCAGGGCGTACCCGATCAGCACGAGCAGGTGCGCGGGCCGCTCACCCGCTCCGGCGGCGTGCAGCGCCTGGATCGCGGCGCCGGACGCGGTGAGGTGGAAACCCGGGATCAGCCCGGGCAGCAGCAAGATCGCGGCGAGCAGCGGGCGGTTCGCGCACAGCAATCCGACCGCCAGCACGGCGAGTGCGGACAGCGAACCCGCCACGAGCAGCGCGGACGCCTCCGCCGGAGTGGTGGCGCGGGCTGCGGCGAGCAGCACCACCGCGAGCGCTGCCAGCAGGTGCGCGGTGAACCGGGCGATCGGGTCGGGGCCCGGCCGCGCCGCGAGCGCGATGGCCGCGGTGGTCAGCGCGATGCCCGCGGCGAAGTCGCCGAGCACGGCCGGACCGCAGAGCGCGATCAGCGGGGTGCGGGCCAGGGCGGCCAGTTGTGCCCCGGTGCGCCGGAGCAGGTCGCTGGTGCGGAAGTCCGCCTGGTCCCGCGAGTTCGGGGAGGGCATGGCGGTGACGTTAGGCTCGCACCGGACCCGGCGGAATGCGGTTGGCTGCCGGTGCGGGGTGGAGATAGCTCCACCCCGGTTCGGCAACCAGCTGCAAGGTCAACGCCGTCGCCGCGGAAAAGAATCGGTGCATGCGAATCAGAACTGCCGGGCGAGGCCTGGTGATCGCGCTGCTGGCGCTGCCGGGGCCGCTGCTGTTCACGGCCTACGCGTTGGCGCCGTTCGTGTCGATGCTGGGAATTCCGGCCCTGGGCGAGCGGATCGTGGCGTGGTGCCGGGCCGCCGTCGACCTGACCCGCCGGTTGTCCGGTGACTGGTGCGAGGCGCCGGTCGAATCGTCGTACCTCCCGGCGCCGTCCGAGCCGCAACCGGACGCCGAGGGCTGGTACCGGCACGACCGGATGGTCTACCGGACGCCCCGCGTGCCCCGGTACCTGCGGCGGGTGGAGTGGGTGTCGGAGGACCCGGCGACCGGGCAGGACCTGAGCTGGCTGCTGCTCAACACGGTCGTCGGCCCGGTGCTGGGGCTGCTGTCGGTCATCGGCGGGCAGCCGGTGCTGCGGCTCTACGGGCGGTGGACGCGCTCGCGGCTGGGCCCGGTCGAGCCGACCGGGTGGCGGCTGTGGGTCCGCGGAGGGGTGCAGGCGCTCTGGCGGTTCGCGCTGCTCGTCCCGCTGGCGGTCCTGAACCTGATCTGCGGTGCGCTGGTGGCCGTCCTGTTCGTGCTCGCCCACGTGCTCGGGGTGCACCTGTGGTGGCCATGGTGCAACGTGCTCGCGCAGCGGCTGGCCGGGCTCGGTCGGCAGCTCGCCGGGAAGTGGTCGCAGACGCCGGTCGAGGAGCTGTACAAGCCGCTCGTCGAGCCGGTGCCCACCGCCGACGGCCTCTACCGAGCTGGTCGTGAGCTGAAGTCCTCGCCGCGCGCCGCGCTGCGGCGTGCTCGCTACCGGCGTGCGATGACCGATCCGGCGACCGGGCGGGATCTGCTGTGGCTGCTCGGCGACGGCCCGGTCACCGCGCTGCTGCTGGCGCCGGTCGCCGTGCTGAGCTGGATCTTCCTGTGGGGACTGTGGATTCCGCTCTGGGTGCGGGTGGGCCGCTTCTTCGCGGAGTTCGGATCGCCGTGGGAGCAGGTGTGGGCACCGGCGAAGTGGCTCGCGGACGCGCCGCTGCTCGGGATGCCGCTGGGACTGCTGTCCGGTGCCGGTGTGCTGGCCCTCGCCCCGCTGCTGCTGCGCCTGCACGGCCGCTGGACGAAGTTGCTGCTCGCCCCGACCGAGAGCGCTGAGCTGGCGCAGCGGGTCCACCGGCTCGCCGAGACCCGCGCCGACGCGACCGAGGCCGAGGACGCCCAGCTGCGGCGCATCGAGCGCGACCTGCACGACGGCCCGCAGGCCCGGCTGGTCGCGCTCGGGCTGAAGCTCTCGGCCGCCGAGCAGCTGATGGACCACGACCCCGTGCGCGCCAAGGAGCTGCTGGGCGAGACCAAGGCGGATTCGGCCCTGGCGCTGGCCGAGCTCCGCTCGCTGGTCCGCGGCATCCGGCCGCCGGTGCTGACCGAGCGCGGGCTGGTCGACGCCGTCCGCGCGGTGGCGCTGGACCTGGTCGTGCCGATCGAGGTCGAGGCCGACGTGCCGGGCCGGTGCCCGTCGGCGATCGAGACCGCCGCCTACTTCGCGACGCTCGAACTGATCACCAACGCGATCAAGCACAGCGGAGCGGGGTCCATCCGGGTCGAACTGGGCTACGCGGAGCCGGTGCTGCGGGTGGTGGTCACCGATGACGGCCGGGGCGGTGCCGCGCCGGAATCCGGTGGCGGGCTGACCGGAATCCTGCGCCGCATCGGTACGTTCGACGGGACCTTGCACCTGAGCAGCCCGCCCGGTGGACCGACCGCGGCGACGATGGAGATCCCGTGCGCGTTGTCCTAGCCGAAGACCTCTTCCTCCTCCGCGACGGGCTGAAGACGCTGCTCACCGCGCACGGCTTCGAGGTGGTGGCCGCGGTGGAGACCGGGCCGGAGCTGGAGCGGGCGCTGGTCGAGCAGCGCCCGGACGTGGCGGTCGTCGACGTCCGGCTGCCGCCGACCCAGACCGACGAGGGCCTGCGGGCCGCGTTGTCCGCGCGGCGCGAGATCCCCGGCCTGCCGGTGCTGGTGCTGTCCCAGCACGTCGAGCAGCTCTACGCGCGGGAGCTGCTGGCCGACGGCGCCGGTGGCGTCGGCTACCTGCTCAAGGACCGGGTCTTCAACGCCGACCAGTTCGTCGACGCGGTGCGGCGGGTCGCCGCCGGCGGCACCGCGATGGACCCGGAGGTGATCGCGAAGCTCGTCGCCCGCCGCACGACACCGCTGCAGCGGCTGACCGGGCGGGAGAACGACGTGCTCGCGCTGATGGCCGAAGGCCGCTCCAACGCGGCGATCGCCCAGCAGCTGGTGGTCAGCGAAGGCGCGGTGAGCAAGCACATCGCGAGCATCTTCGGCAAGCTCGACCTGGCCACCTCGCAGGACTCCAACCGCCGGGTCCTGGCCGTCTTGGAGTACCTCAGGGTCTGCTAGCGGCCGCTCCGGGCAGTTTCCGGCAGAACCGCCGCCTGCCCGCGCCCCGGGTGTTCGGGCAGTTTCCGGCAGAACCGCCGTGCCGCACGACATGCCGAGGGCGGGGGTTCGGGAGCTGGTCAAACCGTGACCTGCTCGTGCGGTCGTGCCGCGGGTTCCGGGGCCTTCCGGTCCGGGCGAGTGCCGAGCAGGCAGGCCGCGGCGCCGAGGGCGATGCCGAGCACGACCGCGGGCGTCGGGGTCTCGCCGAGCAGCGGCCAGGCCAGCAGCGCCGCACCCGGCGGGACGGCGCTGAACAGGGAGCTCGCCCGGCTCGCCCCGCCGACGGCGACCGCCCGCAGGTAGCAGGTGGTGCCGAGCACCGAGCCCACCAGCACCAGCCACACCAGAACCGCGGAGGCCTGCGCCCAGTGCACGTCCTGGCCGTGCTCGAAGAGCGCGAACACGCCGACGGCGGCAGCCGCTGCCGCCGACTGCACCGCTCCGCCCGCTCGCGGGTCGATCGGACCGCAGAACCGCTGCTGGTAGAGCCCGCCAGCGGAGAACCCCAGGAGCCCGATCAGGGCGAGCAGGATTCCCGGGTTCAGCGTGCCTTCGGCGAGCACCTGGCCGCCGAGGGTGATGACCACGGCGAGCACTCCGAGGACGAGCCCCGCCACGCGGGCCCGGCTCAACCGCTCCCGCAGCAGCACGGCCGCGAGCGCTGCGGTGAGCACCGGGTTCATGGCGATCACCAGCGCGGTCACCGAAGCAGGCACGCCGACGCTCATCGCGCCGTAGCAGCCGCCGAACTGCGCGCCGTAGGTGAGGATCCCGGCGACGGCCGTGTGCCCCAGCCGCCTGCCGCGCGGCCAGGCCGCGCGGGAGACCACCGCGATCACCGCGAGCAGCGCGGCGGCCGCCGTCAGGCGCACGGTGGTCAGCAGGAACGGGGGAGCGGCGGCGACGCCGAGCTTCCCGGTGGGGAACCCGCTGGCCCAGATGAACACGATCGATGCTGCCAGCGACAGCGGGATGCTCTTCATGATCCCAGGTTCGCCCTGGCCCCCGGTCCGCGTCCAACGATGATAAGTGATCGCGATCGATCACATCTGCTGATCGGTTATGGTGTGGGGCATGAGCGCTGTGCTGGACGTGATCGCGTTGCGGAGCCTGGTCGCGGTGGCCGACTGCGGCGGGTTCCACCGGGCTGCCACCGCGCTGTCGCTGACGCAGTCCGCGGTCAGCCAGCACGTGCGCAAGCTGGAGCGGGTGGTGGACCGGAAGCTGGTGGCGCGGGAGGGGCGGCAGGCGCGGTTCACCACGGCGGGCGAACTGCTGCTGGCCGAGGCCCGGCGCATCCTCGAAGTGCACGACTCGGCGCTGCGCAGGCTCGGCGCTGAAGAGCCCCGCACGCTCGTCTTCGGCTCCACCGAGCACGCGGCCGACCGGCTGCTCCCGGAGCTCGTCGCCCGGCTCCGCGTGGCCTTCCCGTCGTGGGAGGTGCGGTTCCGGCTCGACCGCACGGCCCGGCTGGCGGACGCGGTGGACCGCGGCACCATCGACATCGCGCTGCTGATCGACTACCTCGACGGCGGGCACAACCGCGAAGCCGGGCAGTTCGAGCTGGAGTGGTTCGCCGCGCCGGACTGGGAACCGCCCGCTCCTGACGCGCCGTTCCCGATGGTGGTCTTCGACGAGCCGTGCGTGACGCGGCGGCTCGCGGTCGGCGCGGTGACCGGGCTCGGCAGGCAGCCGGACCTGGTGTGCGAGGCGGCCGACCTGGCCGGGGTGCTCGCGGCGGTGCGCTCAGGGCTCGGCGTGGCGCTGCTGCCCTCGGTGAAGCCGCGGCTGGAGGGGCTGGTGGTGCGCGAAGACCTCCCGCGCCTCGGCCCGGCCCCGCTGCGCGTCCGGGCCCGCCCGGGCCTGGACGAACCGGTCGCCCGCCAGGCCGCCGAAGCGGTCCGGGAGGTGCTCAAGGTCCACACCTGAGGCTCCGCTCCCACTGGCCCCGTGAGTGTTTTGTGGTGCTATAGCGCCACAAAACACTCACGCCCCGCCACCAGCGGTGACGGGGCGTGGAGTGCGATTTCGCGCGAAATCAGCGGTTCGCGTGGGGCGAGCCGGGCGATCTCGCGCGAAATCGCCCGGGAGCCCCGCGGCCGGGCCGCGCGGTCAGGCGGGCAGGTGCACTCGGCGGTGCAGGCGTTCGCCGATGTCCGTCGCCGCGTTGTCCAGCAGCTTGTGCGCCAGCTCGAACAGGGCGCGGGCGATCGCGATCTCGTCGCCGATCTGCGGTACCTCCGGGTCGTCCGGGTGGCGTCGCGCGGTGCCGTGGCCGTGCAGCGCCTGACCGGACGGCGTGGTGAAGCCGACGTCGGCGGTGGTCTTCGCCCCTGCCTCCACTACCTGCAGGTTCAACGTGATGGTGTGGGTCTCGTTCATGGTCGCCTCCTGGTCCCCGTCGGCCCGCGGGTGCAGGCACTTCAGGTCGCCGTAGCCCCAGCATGCGCGTGCTCCCCGCCCGGCGAAACACCGATGTTCATCCATTCGAAGTACCCCTCGCGGGAGGGGCCGACACGTTCCGCCCGGAGCCGCGATCCGCTGCTCCCGGACTCCGCGGTTCCGGCCGGACGTCGCCCGGGCGGGGTGACCGGAATCACCGGGGTTTTGCCGGTGCTGCCGGGAAATGCCCCGTTCGTCCACGATGGACGATCGGGATCCGGGTGCTGCCGGTGGGGCAGTGACGTGTTGCGCGCCGCAGGCGTCGTTCGGCTATCTGAATCCGGCCGCTTTCATGGCAGGATGGTCGCCAACCGCGCTCTGGCGGACGCCGCACTGCAGGTGACCGGCGGCCACGGCCCGTGTCAGCGGGCGCTGTGCGGTCAGGCCGGTGATCGTGAGCCACGACGAGGTGGCCTACCACGCACTTCGAGTGCCAGGCCTCGACGCGCCGGGGCGAAGCCGAAGCACGACATGGACAACGGACATGACACCCCTTGTGTCAACCCGAGTCCTGCTCAACCGCACCTCAGGGGACCGTGATGCAACCCAGCCACAAGAAACCGCGAAACGTGAGTTCGACCCCGGACGCAACCACCACTGAAAAACGCGGAGAGGCGGGCAGCGGAGAGGCGGAACAGGGAGAGGCGGGCAGCGTGACCGAGCACCACTACTTCGCCGGTCTGGACCTCACCGGGAAGCGGGTGGTGGTCGTCGGAGCGGGCACCGTCGCGCAGCGCCGGGTGCCACGGTTGATCAACTCCGGTGCGCGGGTCGAGGTCATCGCGCCCGAGGCGACGCCGGCGGTCGAGGCGATGGCCGACGCCGGCGAGCTGACCTGGCACCGGCGCACCTACGCCGCCGGTGACCTGACGGGCGCTTGGTACGTGGTGGCGTGCGCGACCGGCAGCGAGGTGAACGCGGCGGTCGCGGCGGAGGCCGAGGAGAACCGCATCTTCTGCGTGCGAGCCGACGACGCCTCCCGGGGAACCGCGGTCACCCCGGCGGTGGCCCAGCACGGCGGACTGCTGCTCGGCGTCCTGGCGGGCGGTGAGCACCGGCGCTCGGCGGCGGTGCGCGACGCGCTCGTCGAGGCGCTGCGGACCGGTGTGGTCGACGAGTGCTCCGAGCCGCCCGCGGCCGGTGTGGCGCTGGTGGGCGGCGGCCCCGGCGATCCCGACCTGATCACGGTTCGCGGCCGCCAGCTGCTGGGCCGTGCGGACGTGGTGATCACCGACCGGCTGGCGCCGCGCGAGCTGCTCGAAGAGCTCGGCCCGCACGTGGAGGTGGTGGACGCCTCGAAGATCCCCTACGGGCGCGCGGCGAACCAGGACGTCATCAACTCGCTGCTGATCGAGCACGCCAAGGCGGGCAAGTTCGTGGTGCGGCTCAAGGGCGGCGACCCTTACCTGTTCGGGCGCGGTTTCGAGGAGCTGCTGGCCTGCGTCGAAGCGGGTGTCGCTGTGACCGCGGTTCCCGGGATCACCAGCGCGTTCGCGGCCCCGTCGGCGGCCGACGTGCCGGTGACGCACCGCGGTGTCGCGCACGAGGTCGTGGTGGTGTCCGGCCACGTCGGCCCGCACGACGAGCAGTCCCTCGTGGACTGGCCCGCGCTGGGGCGGTTGCGCGGAACCATCGTGCTGATGATGGGCGTCAAGCGGATCGCGGAGTTCGCGGCGGTCCTGACCGAGCACGGCCGCGATCCGAAGTCGCCGGTCGCGGTGGTCCAGGAAGGCACCACGCGCAACCAGAAGACGCTCCGCACCACGCTGGGCGAGGTCGCGGAGGCGATCCGCGAAGCCGACGTCAAGCCGCCCGCGGTCATCGTCATCGGCCCGGTCGCCGACCTGGCGCCCGAATCGCGCCGGTAGCTCCCCGCCGCGCGGGCGCTGGACGCCCGCGCGGCCCGAGCTGGCTACGGCTTGGCCTGGACCCGGTCGAGCGCCGGAGGGGCGAGCGGGGCCTGCGCGCGCAGGTACCCGGCCAGCGCGTCGGGGCCGGAGTAAGCCGTCCGGTGCTGGTCGCGGGCGTCGAACAGGGCGGTGAACCCGGGGACGGCGCGCTGGGGCACGAAGTCCTTGGACAGCGTCGCGATGCGGTAGGTGGCGTTGGGCTTGAGCGGCTTGCCGTCGATGCGGACCTGCCCGAAGGCGATGCGCTCGCCGACAGGTGCCGCGGGGTCGTAGCGGTACTCGACGTTGTTCGAGACCGCCAGCGGCTGGAAGGTGGTGGAGCCGTCGTCGGCCTGCTGCCACTGGCTCTCCAGCAGCTGGGCGATTTCGCGGCCGGTCAGCTCACCGCTGGTGAGCGCCGCCCCGAAGCCGCCCTTCTCGTGGATCACACCGAACATCAGCTCGTCGAAGAGCACGCGGCCGGGAGCATCGGCCGGGTTGCCCGCGGTCGGCGCGTGGGTGATGTCGCGCAGCAGCGTCTTCGGCATCACGATCCCGATGTCGGCACCGCCGTCCCGCTGCGCTGCCCACCGGAACGCGTCGGCGGTGGCGTTGCCGAGGCTCGACTCCTCCGCGTCGGCGGAGGTGCGGGTGAGGTCACCGGCGATGTCGGTGACGGGCTCGTTCTTGCGCTGCGCCAAGCGGTCGCGCCAGTGCTGGGCCATCCGGAGGACCTCGGGATCCGGGGTCGCGGTGCGGGTGTTGGCGTGGTTGGTGGAGGTGGTCCGGTCGCGCAGGACGTCGCCGGTCGCGGGGTCCAGCTGCAGGTCGATCTCGTTGATGAGGCGGCCGTGGTTGGCGGCCTCGACGACCGGGCGGGGGTCACCCGCGGGGTCGGGCAGCATGCAGTTGCCGAGGGCGTGCCAGTGCCCGGTGATGATGGCGTCGACGGCGGGTGAGATCTGCTCGTTCATCTCGACCATCGGCCCGGTGGGGTTCGTGCAGTCGTTGTAGAAGTCGCCCGCCTGCGAGAAGCCCTCGTGGACGACTGCGACGATGGCCTGCACGCCTTGGGCCTGGAGCTCGGCGGCGTACCGGTTGATCGCCGCGGCTTCCGGTTCGAACCGCAGCTGGCCGGACGGCCAGTACGAGAGCCCTTCGCCGGGTGTGCCGCTCGTGGTCGCGTGGATGAAGCCCACGGGCAGCGTTCCGCCGCGCCCGTCGTCGACCTGCTCGACGTGGTACGGCTCCGCGATCAGCTCACCGGTGGCGCCGTCGGCGACGTTCGCGGAGTAGTAGTCGAAGTCGGCTCCGGCGAACTTCTCGCCGGTGGAGTCGGTGAAGCAGAGGTCGCGGTCGGGGCGGCCCTCGCAGGTGCCGTCGGCCATGTGGCGCAGGTAGTCGAGGTCGCGGTCCAGCTCGTGGTTGCCGATCGTCGAGAACTGCAGGCCGATGTGGTTGAGGTACTCGATCGTCGGCTCGTTCCAGAAGTACGCGGTCTCGGCGGGCCAGCCGGAGAAGTCGTCCCCGGCCGAGAACAGGATCGAGTTCGCCTCGGGCAGGGCGGCCTGGTCGCGGAGCCGCTCCAGGTGGGCTGCCAGGTAGGCGCCGCCGCCGACGGTCTGGGGCGCGTCACCGGCGTGGGCGCCCGGCACCGTCGTGGTGTGGTCGCCGAAGTAGCCGTGGAAGTCGGTGATGGACAGCAGCTGCACCGGGACGGTCGCCGCGCCGTCCGCCACGGCGGGCGATGCCGAAGTCAGGACGAGGCCTGCGGAGATCGCGGTGACCAGTCGATGCCATCGACTGCGGGCGTGGGACATGGGGCTGCGGCTCCTTGGACGAGGTGAGTGGCCGCTGAGGACGCGCCATGCGACGTGACACCGGGCGACGGCCGATGCGAGTGTTGTTCCGCGATGCGAACACCGGGTGACGCACGAGCGACCGGAGCCGGAAATCCTTCCCGCCTCGTCCGCGGGAATCTGGAAGAACGCGCTGCACGAAGCCCTGGGGTTCCGTGCAGCGCGCGGGGTTCAGCGCTGGGGGCCGTCCTCCAGGTCGCCCTCGGTCTGCAGGTAGACCTCCTGGAGGGCCTGCAGGGTGTCCGGGTCGGGCTCCTGCCACATCTCGCGGTTGGCCGCTTCCAGCAGGCGCTCGGTGATGCCGTGCAGCGCCCACGGGTTGGACTCGGTGAGGAACTTCTGGTTCTCCTCGTCCAGCACGTAGGTCTCGGCCAGCTTCTCGTACATCCAGTCGGCGACCACGCCGGTCGTCGCGTCGTAGCCGAACAGGTAGTCCACCGTCGCCGCGAGCTCGAAGGCGCCCTTGTAGCCGTGCCTGCGCATCGCCGCCAGCCACCGCGGGTTGACCACGCGGGCCCGGAACACCCGCGAGGTCTCCTCGGTCAGCGACCGGGTGCGGATGGAGTCCGGGCGGGTGCTGTCGCCGATGTAGGCGGCCGGGGCCTTGCCGGTCAGCGCGCGGACCGTGGCGATCATCCCGCCGTGGTACTGGAAGTAGTCGTCGGAGTCGGCGATGTCGTGCTCGCGGGTGTCGGTGTTCTTCGCCGCCACCGAGATCCGCTTGTAGGCGCTCTCCATGTCCGCGCGGGCCGGTGCGCCGTCGAGTTCGCGGCCGTAGGCGAAACCGCCCCACACCGCGTACACCTCGGCCAGGTCGGCGTCGTCGCGCCAGTTCCGGCTGTCGATGAGCGGCAGGATCCCGGCGCCGTACGCGCCCGGCTTGGAGCCGAAGATCCGCATGGTGGCGCGGCGCTCGTCGCCGTGCTCGGCGAGATCGGCCCGGGCGTGCGCGCGCACGAAGTTCTGCTCGTCGGGCTCGTCGAGGGCCGCGACCAGCCGCACCGCGTCGTCGAGCAGGGCGACCACGTGCGGGAAGGCGTCCCGGAAGAAGCCGCTGATGCGGACCGTGACGTCGATGCGCGGGCGGGCCAGCTCGTCGAGCGGGATCACCTCCAGCCCGTTGACGCGCCGCGAGGCCTCGTCCCAGGTCGGCCGCACGCCCAGCAGCGCCAGCACCTCGGCGATGTCGTCACCGGAGGTGCGCATCGCGCTGGTGCCCCAGACCGACAGCCCGACCGAGCGCGGCCACTCGCCGGTGTCGGCGCGGTAGCGGTCGAGCAGGGATTCGGCGATGGCCCAACCGGTTTCCCACGCCAGCCTGCTGGGCACGGCCTTGGGGTCGACGGAGTAGAAGTTGCGGCCGGTGGGCAGCACGTTGACCAGCCCGCGCAGCGGCGATCCGCTCGGCCCGGCGGGCACGTAGCCGCCTTCGAGGGCGTGCAGCGTCGCGCTCATCTCGTCGGTGGTCGCAGCGAGCCGCGGCACCACCTCGGTCGCGGCGAACTCCAGCACCGCCACGACGGCGTCGCTGTCCTCGCCGAGGACCTCCCGGCACACCGCGGGAACGGCGTCGAGCGCCCAGCCGCGGTCCTCCATGCCCTGGACCAGGGCGTGCGCGCGGGTTTCGACGTCGTCGACCTGCTCGCGGGCCGCGCTGCCGTCCTCGGCGAGCCCGAGCGCTTCGCGCAGGCCGGGCAGCGCGGCGCTCTGCCCGCTCCACATCTGGCGGGCCCGCAGCATCGCGAGCACCAGGTTGACCCTGGCCTCGCCGGTCGGCGCGTCGCCGAGCACGTGCAGGCCGTCGCGGATCTGGGCGTCCTTGACCTCGCACAGCCAGCCGTCGACGTGCAGCAGCATGTCGTCGAACTCCGCGTCGTGCGGCCGCTCGTCCAGCCCGAGGTCGTGGTCCAGCTTCGCGGCCTGCATCAGCGTCCAGATCTGGCTGCGGATCGCGGGCAGCTTCGCCGGGTCCATCGCGGAGATGTTGGCGTGCTCGTCGAGCAGCTGCTCCAGCCGCGCGATGTCGCCGTAGCTCTCCGCGCGGGCCATCGGCGGCACCAGGTGGTCGACCAGGGTGGCGTGCACCCGGCGCTTGGCCTGGGTGCCCTCGCCGGGGTCGTTGACCAGGAACGGGTAGATCAGCGGCAGGTCGGCCAGCGCCGCGTCCGGGGCGCAGGAGGCGGACATGCCCGCGGTCTTGCCCGGCAGCCATTCGAGGTTGCCGTGCTTGCCCAGGTGCACCATGGCGTGCGCGCCGAACTCGTCGATCAGCCAGCGGTAGGCCGCCAGGTAGTGGTGGCTCGGCGGCAGGTCCGGGTCGTGGTAGATCGCGATCGGGTTCTCGCCGAAACCGCGCGGCGGCTGCACCATCAGCACGACGTTGCCCGCGCGGATCGCGGCGAGCACGATCTCGCCGTCCGGGTCCTGCGAGCGGTCCACGAACAGCTCGCCGGGCGGCGCTCCCCAGTGCTGCTCGATCGAGCCGCGCAGGTCGTCGGGCAGCGTCGCGAACCACTCCGCGTAGCGGCGGGCGGGGATGCGGACCGGGTTGCCGCTGAGCTGCTCCTCGGACAGCCAGTCGCGGTCCTGGCCACCGGCGGCGATCAGCGCGTGGATCAGCGCATCGCCGTCCTGCCCGGCGACGCCGGGCAGCGCGTCGGGACCGTCCACCGGGCCGACGTCGTAGCCCTGCTCGCGCAGCGCCCGCAGCAGGCGGACCGCGCTGACCGGGGTGTCCAGGCCGACCGCGTTGCCGATCCGGGAGTGCTTGGTCGGGTAGGCCGACAGCATCAGCGCGAGGCGCTTGTCCTGCGGCGGAACGTGCCGCAACCGGCCGTGCCGGACCGCGATGCCCGCGACGCGGGCCGCTCGCTCGGGGTCGGCGACGTAGACCGGCAGCCCCTCGGCGTCGTTCTCCTTGAACGAGAACGGCACGGTGATCAGTCGGCCGTCGAACTCCGGCACCGCCACCTGCGTGGCCATGTCCAGCGGGGACAGGCCTTCGTCGTTGTCCTCCCACGCGGCGCGGCTGCTGGTCAGGCACAGCCCCTGCAGGATCGGGATGTCGAGTTCGGCGAGCGCGCCGACGTCCCATGCCTCGTCGTCGCCACCGGCCGAAGCGGTGGCGGGCTTGGTGCCGCCCGCGGCGAGCACGGTGACCACCAGCGCGTCGGCCTTGCCCAGCTGCTCGATCAGCTGCGGGTCGGGCGTGCGCAGCGAGGCGCAGAACAGCGGCAGGGCCTGCCCGCCGGCGTCCTCGATCGCATCGCACAGCGCGTGCGCGAAGGCGGTGTTGCCCGCCATGTGGTGCGCGCGGTAGTAGAGCACCGCGACGGTCGGGCCGTCGGTGCGCCGCTGCGTGCGCTCCAGCACGCCCCAGGTGGGGGTCTCGGCGGGCGGCTCGAAGCCGTGGCCGGTGAGCAGGATCGTGTCGGAGAGGAATCGCTGCAGCTGGGCGAGGTTGTCCGGGCCGCCGTGCGCGAGGTAGCGGTGCGCTTCGGCGCACACGCCCGCCGGGACGGTCGAGCACTCCATCAGCTCGGCGTCCGGCGCCTGCTCGCCGCCGAGCACGACCACCGGTCGCGGTCCGGCCAGCAGCGCGTCCAGGCCCTCCTCCCAGGCCCGGCGGCCGCCGAGCAGCCGCACCACGACGAGGTCGACGTCCGCCAGCAGCGGCGGCAGGTCGTCCACGCCCAGCCGGGCCGGGTTGCCGAGCCGGAACCCGGCGTCCGCGGCGCGGGCGCTGAGCAGGTCGGTGTCCGATGTGGACAGCAGCAGGATCATGCGGGTCGCTCCTCGGGTCGGCGACCGGCGTCGCTGGACCAGGGCGCGCGTGCGCAGCGCATGACGGCACCTCTCTCGGGGTCCTCGCCCCGGTTGGCAGGTCGCGGCGACCGGAGTCTCCTGGCTCCCGGATCAGCGCTCACTCCGCCTTCCCGTCCGATGTGGACAGTGGCATCATGGAGCTCGCTCCCCGGTGACAGTGGCGGGACCGCGCCGGATTCGCACCGGCTTCCTCCACACGTCGCCGCTGGGTGTTGCGACCACTCTCCGCAACGAGGCGATCTTAAAGCCTATTGTGGTTGTTTTCCATGGGTGGTCGCTTGGCGGAACCTGAGTGCTTCCCTGGACTGCGGGTGCCCCTCCTGATGTATGACCGAATACACGGCGGAGGGGCCGTCCTCGCCAGGAAAGCACTCAGAACCCGCGGCGGTGCGAGCTGCGTGCGTACTCCAAGCGGCTTCGCCGCTTATAAGGCGCGGACGGCTACGCCGACAGTGCTCAACGTCAAGGCGCGTCACCATGATGCGCGTCGCACCCGGCTGGGTTTGCGTCCGCAACTACCCCGGTCCGTAGTATCAGCCGGGTGTTGAGACCGGAGCGGGATGGCTGTCCCGGAGCGTTGCGCGTGCACCAGGCCGCCGATGGCGGATTGGCCCGCATCCGCATCCCGGGCGGCTCGCTCACCCCCCACCAGGTCCGAGCGCTCGCCGAGTCCGCGGCGCTGGGCGACGGCGGCCTTGAGCTCACTTCCCGGGCGAACGTGCAGGTCCGCGGCCTGCCCGCCGGAGCGGAGCAGGAACTGGCCGCGCGGCTGCGCGAAGCCGGGCTGCTGCCCTCGGCGACGCACGAGCGGGTCCGCAACATCATCGGCTCGCCCTCCGCGGACGGCCGCGAGCTGATCGACGTGCGGGCGGTGGCGGCCGAACTCGACGAGGCGCTCTGCGCCGACCCGGCCCTGGCCGGGCTGCCAGGGCGGTTCCTGTTCGCGGTCGACGACGGCAGCGGCGACGTCAGCTCGCTCGGTGCCGACGTCGGGCTGCGCGCGCTGAGCGCGGACACCGCGGCGCTGCTGCTCGCCGACGTGGACTCCGGGATCCGGACGTCCCTGCGGCAGGCCGCCGGAGCCGCCATCGCCGCGGCGGAGGCGTTCCTGGCGGAGAAGGCGGCGCAGGGCTGCTCGGCGTGGCGGCTGGCCGAACTCGACGGCGGCGCGCGGCGGATCGCCGAACGGCTGGGCGGGGCCGCCGCGGCCGCGCCGGTGTCCGCGGTGCCGCCGACGCATGCGCAGGTCGGACGCGTGCTCCGGCCCGACGGGACGGTCTCCGCGGTGGCCGGAGCGCCACTGGGCCGGTTGGCGCCGGAGCAGGTGGATATCATCACCGCCGCGTCCGAGGCCGCGGGCGAGCTGCGCCTGACGCCTTGGCGGACCGTCGTCCTGCCCGGCGTGCGACCGGACGAAGCCGACCGGTGGTTGCCGGCGCTCGGCGCTCGCGGACTGCTCGTGGACCCCGCTTCAAACGGGGTCGGCGTGACCACGTGCGCCGGTCGGCCCGGGTGCGCGAAGTCGCTGGCCGACGTCCGCGAGGACGCCCGGCGCGCGGCACCGGCCGGTGCCCTGCCGGTGCACTGGTCGGGGTGCGGGCGGCGCTGCGGACGGCCGCCGGGACGCGTCGTGGAAGTGCTGGCCACCGGTGCCGGCTACGAGGTCGGTCTCGACGCAGCGACGTGGACCTCGGCGTCCGATGTGGACCAGGTATCCGCCGCGCTCGGCGCGGCACGGAGGAATGTGTGAACGACAACGCTGCCCGCTACCGCGGGGTGCCCGAATACGTCCGGGAAGGCGCGGAGATCTACCGCCGCTCCTTCGCCACGATCCGCGCGGAAGCCCGGCTGGACGGCCTGCCGCCGGAGGTCGCCGGCGTCGCGGTGCGGATGATCCACGCCTGCGGCATGGTCGACCTGGTCGACGACCTCGCGTTCTCCCCGGACGTGGTGATCAACGCGCGCGAGGCGCTGCACCGCGGTGCGCCGATCCTGTGCGACGCCGCGATGGTCGCCGCCGGAGTGACCCGGCGGCGCCTGCCCGCGGACAACCCGGTGATCTGCACCCTCTCCGACCAGCAGGTACCCGCGCTGGCCCGCGAGCTGGGCACGACGCGCAGCGCGGCGGCCCTGGAGCTGTGGCGCGACCGGCTGGCCGGTTCCGTGGTCGCGGTCGGCAACGCGCCGACGGCGCTGTTCCGTCTGCTGGAGATGATCGAGGACGGCGCTCCGAAGCCCGCAGCGGTGCTGGGCCTGCCCGTCGGCTTCATCGGCGCGGCGGAGTCGAAGGACGCGCTGGCCGCGCACCCGAGCGGCCTGGAGCACCTGGTGGTGCGCGGTCGCCGCGGCGGCAGCGCCATGGCGGTGGCCGCCATCAACGCGATCGCGAGCGAGGAAGAGTGAGCAGCAACGGCACGCTCTACGGCGTGGGCCTCGGTCCCGGCGACCCGGAACTGGTGACGGTCAAGGCCGCCCGGCTGATCGAGCGGGCCGAGGTGATCGCCTACCACAGCGCCCGCCACGGCCGGAGCGTCGCGCGATCCATCGCCGAGCCCTACCTGCGGCCGGAGCAGATCGAGGAAGCCCTGGTCTACCCGGTGACCACCGAGACCACCGACCACCCGGGCGGCTACCAGGGCGCCATCGACGAGTTCTACGCGGAGGCCGCGGCCAGGCTCGCCGCGCACCTCTCCGCCGGGCGCGACGTCGTCCTGCTCGCCGAGGGAGATCCGCTCTTCTACGGCTCCTACATGCACATGCACAAGCGGTTGTCGGGCCGCTTCCGCGCCGAGGTGATCCCCGGCATCACCTCGATCAGCGGCGCTTCGGCGGCGTTGGGGCGGCCGCTGGCCGAGCGCGACGAGACCTTCACCGTGCTGCCCGGCACGCTCCCGCCGGACGTCCTCGCGGAGCGGCTCGCCGCCACCGACGCGGCGGCGGTGCTCAAGCTGGGCCGGACCTTCGACGGCGTGCGGGAGGCGTTCGAGAAGGCGGGCCGCCTCGACGAGGCCTGGTACGTCGAGCGCGCCACCACCGACCGCCAGCGCCACCTGCCGCTGGCCGACGTCGACCCGGACACCGTCCCGTACTTCTCCCTGGCCCTCCTCCCCGGCCCGGCCAACGCCGCGGGGCCCGCGTCAATTTCGTACGAAATTGCGCAGGCCCCTCTCCCGACCGCCACCTCCAACGTGGCGCTGTCGCGCCGCAGTCGTGCAGACCCGGGTGACGGTCAATTTCGTACGAAATTGACGCCCGGCGCCGAAGGCGCAGGTCGGGGTGAGGTCGTGGTGGTCGGGCTCGGGCCTGGTGGGCGCGAGTGGGTGACGCCGGAAGTGCAGGCGGCGCTCGCCGCGGCCGACGACCTGGTCGGTTACACCACGTACCTCGCGCGGGTTCCGGACAACCCGCGGCAGCGCAAGCACGCGTCGGACAACCGCGTCGAGGCCGAGCGCGCGGAGTTCGCGCTGGAGCTGGCGCGGCGCGGTTCGAAGGTCGCCGTGGTCTCGTCCGGGGATCCCGGTGTGTTCGCGATGGCCAGCGCGGTGCTGGAGGTCGCGGCGGAGCGCTCGGACGTACCGGTGCGGGTGCTGCCCGGGATGACCGCGGCGCAGGCGGTGGCCAGCCGCGTCGGCGCGCCGCTGGGCCACGACTTCTGCGTGCTGTCGCTGTCCGACCGGCTCAAGCCGTGGGAGGTGATCGTCGAGCGCCTGCGGGCCGCCGCGGCGGCCGACCTGGTGATGGCGATCTACAACCCGGCCTCGCGCAGCCGGACCTGGCAGGTCGCGGCCGCGCGCGATGCCGTCCTGGAGCACCGGTCGCCGGACACGCCGGTGGTCGTCGGGCGGGACGTCGGCGGGCCGGAGGAGAGCATCAAGGTGGTGCGCCTGGCCGATCTGGACCAGTCCGATGTGGACATGCGGTGCCTGCTGCTGATCGGGTCCTCGACCACGCGGATCACCGCGGGCCCCGACGGCCGCGAGGTCGTGTTCACCCCGAGGCGCTACCCGGCGTGATCGACGGCATCGAGCCAGGCCACGGCCTGCTCGACGGTCCCGGCCGACGGCACGTCGGGCCGGGGCGGGCGCTGCACCATCACCACCGGCAGCCCGAGCGCGCGGGCCGCGGTGAGCTTCGCGCTGGTCATCGAACCGCCGCTGTTCTTGCTGACCAGCACCTCGACGCGGTGCTCCCGCAGCAGCGCGAGCTCGTCGTCGACGGTGAACGGCCCGCGCGCGAGCAGCACGGTCGTGCGCGGGGGCAGCGGTGGTTCGGGCGGGTCGACGGTCCGGACCAGGAACCGGAGGTCGAGTCCGGCGAAGTGGGCGAGGCCCTGCCTGCCGGTGGTGAGGAAGATCCGCTCGCCCAGCTCCGGCAGCAGCGCGGCGGCCGCGGCCATCGAGGGCACCGGCCGCCAGTCGTCGCCTGGCTCCGGCTCCCAGGCGGGGCGGCGCAGCACCAGCAGCGGGCACCCCGCGCGCTGCGCCGCCGCGACGGCGTTGTCGCTGATCGTCCGGGCGAACGGGTGGGTGGCGTCCACGACCGCGCCGACGCGCTCGCGCCGGAGCCAGTCGGCCAGCCCGTCCGGCCCGCCGAACCCGCCGACGCGCACGTCACCGGGCGGCAGCTGCGGCTCCCGGACCCGCCCGGCCAGGGACGATGTCACGTGCAGGTCGGGCCGCTCGTGGAGCAGCCCGGCGAGCGCCCGGGCTTCACCGGTGCCGCCGAGGATGAGCACGCGCATGTGGAACATTCTTCCAGGGAGGTCCGTGAGCGCTTTGGGGCGCTATAACGCCCCGGAACGCGCACGGGAGTACTAGTTCGGAGACGGCGATGAGCGGACGAGCGGAGGGATCGGGCCTCCGGTACGGCTGGACGACGGGGGCCTGCGCCACCGCGTCCACGGCCGCCGCCTACACGGCGCTGCTGACCGGGGAGTTCCCGGACCCGGTCGAGATCGTGCTGCCGAAGGGCCACCGCCCGGCCTTCGCGCTCGCCCGCGAGCGGCTCGGTGACGGCTTCGCCACGGCGGGCGTGGTCAAGGACGCCGGCGATGATCCCGACGTGACGCACGGCGCGCTCGTGTCGGTGACGGTCCGGCCGGCCGAACCCGGCGCAGGAGTGGTCTTCCGCGCCGGTGACGGCGTGGGCACCGTCACCAAGCCGGGGCTGCCGCTGCCGGTCGGCGAACCGGCGATCAACCCCGTGCCGCGGCAGCTGATGCGCGAGGTCGTCGCGCGGGTGGCCGCGCGGCACGGCGGCAGCGGCGACGTCATCGTCGAGGTGTCCGTGGACGGCGGCGCGGAACTGGCCCGGCGCACCTGGAACCCGCGGCTGGGAATCCTGGGTGGACTGTCCATCTTGGGCACCACCGGTGTCGTCGTGCCGTACTCCTGCTCGGCGTGGATCGACAGCATCCGGCGCGGGGTGGACGTGGCGCGCGCGGCGGGCCTGGAGCACGTCGCAGGCTGCACCGGCAGCACCTCGGAGAAGGTCGCCGCCAAGCTCTACGACCTGCCCGGCGAAGCGCTGCTGGACATGGGCGACTTCGCCGGCGCGGTGCTGAAGTACCTGCGCAGGCACCCGGTCCCGCGGCTCACGGTGGCCGGTGGCATCGGCAAGATCTCCAAGCTCGCCGACGGCCACCTGGACCTGCACTCCAAGCGCTCCCAGGTCGACTTCGCCAAGCTCGCCGCGATCGTCGGCGAAGCGGGCGGCGGCCCCGACCTGATCACCAGGATCCGCGGGGCCAACACCGCGCTCGAAGCGCTGCACCTGTGCACCGACGCGAACATCCCGCTCGGCGACCTCATCGCGCACCGGGCCCGGCAGTTCAGCCTCGAAACCCTCCGCGGCGCCCCGATCGAGGTCGACGTCGTGGTCATCGACCGAGCGGGCACCATCGTCGGCCGGAGCCCGGTCTGACCCGCCCGGCTCCGCCGCCAACCTTCAGCCCCGACGCGACTTCAGTGGAAATCAGGTCCCCGATTTCAATGGAAGTTGCGCGCCGTCGTCGGTGTGTCGGGCACCCGGCACACCGACGACGGCGCGTCGGGTTTTGCGCGATTTCAATGGAAATCAGACGGCAAATTTCCGTTGAAATCGCGCCCGGTCAGTCGCGGCAGCGGTTGGTGGAGTAGAGGTGGCTGTCCGGGAACTCCGATGCGGTCAGGACTTCGCCCACCACGACGACCGCCGTCCGGACGATGCCCGCCGCCCGCACCTGCGCGGCGATGTCGGAAAGCGTTGCGCGGAGCACGAGTTCGTCCGCGCGGCTCGCGTTGGCCACCACGGCCACCGGGCAGTCCGCGCCGTAGTTGGGCACGAGCTCCTCGACGAGCTCCTCGATCCGGTTGACCGCGAGGTGCAGGACCATCGTCGCGCGGCTCCGGCCGAGCGTGGCCAGGTTCTCGTGCTCCGGCATGGGCGTCGCGCGCGCGGACGTGCGGGTGAGCACCACGGTCTGGCCGACGCCGGGAACGGTGAACTCGCGGTTCAGCGCCGCAGCCGCGGCGGCGAAGGCCGGGACGCCCGGCACCACCTCGTACGGGATCCCGGCGGCGTCCAGGCGGCGCATCTGCTCGGCGACGGCGCTGAACACCGACGGATCCCCGGAGTGCAGCCGCGCCACGTCGAGCCCGGCTTCGTGCGCGGCGAGCATCTCGGCGAGGATGTCGTCCAGCGTCAGCTTCGCGGTGTCCACGAGCTTCGCCTCCGGAGGGCAGTGCTCGAGCAGCTCGGTCGGCACCAGGCTGCCCGCGTACAAGCACACCGGCGAGGCGGCGATGACATCGCGGCCCCGCACGGTGATCAGGTCCGCGGCACCAGGCCCGGCTCCCACGAAACGAACTGTCATCGCTTGCCCACCACCCACTGCGTCACCGGCATCGCGGGCCGCCAGCCGGTGAAACCACCGATCGGCGCCGCGCGCTCCACCGAGATCCGGACCAGTTCGCCGCCGATGCGGCGGTACCAGTCGGCCACCAGAGCCTCCAATTCCAGCGTGACCGCGTTGACCACCAGGCGCCCGCCCGGGCGCAACGCGGCCCAGCACGATTCCAGCGCACCCGGCGCGGTTCCCCCGCCGCCGACGAAGATCGCATCCGGTGCGTCCAGCCTGTCCAGCGCGTGCGGCACCGCTCCGGTGATCACCTGGATTCCGGGAACGCCCAGCGCTTTCGCGTTCGCCGCGATGCGCTGCGCCCGGTCCTCGCGGTGCTCGATCGCGATCGCCCGGCAGGACGGATCGCTGCGCATCCACTCGATCGCGATGCTACCGGCCCCCGCGCCGACGTCCCACAACAGCTGCCTGGGGCACGGAGCCAGCCGGGCGAGCGTGATCGCCCGCACGTCGCGCTTGGTGAGCTGCCCGTCGTGCTCGAAGGCGTCGTCCGGCAGTCCCGGCGTGATGGGCAGGGTTCTCGCGTCGGGGGCCGCTCGGCACTCGATCGCGATCACGTTCAGCGAATCCGCGGACTGCGCCCAGCTGTCGGCGGTGGCGGTGATGCACTGCTCCTGCTCGCTGCCGAGCTCCGAGAGCACGGTCATGCTGCTGGGGCCGAAACCGCGCTCTCGCAGCAGCGCGGCCACGGCGTCCGGGGTGCTTCCGTCGGAGCTGAGGACCAGCAACCGGTTTCCCGGCTGGACGCGGGGGTGCAGCAGCTCCACCGGCCTGCCGACCAGGCTCACGACCGCGGTCTCCTGCACCGGCCAGCCCATCCGCGCGCAGGCCAGCGACAGCGACGACGGGTGCGCGATGATCCGCACCCGCTCCGGTCCGAGCAGTTTCACCAGGGTGGCGCCGATCCCGTAGAACATCGGATCGCCGCTGGCCAGCACGCAGATCGACCGGCCGGCGTGCTCGGCGAGCAGACCGGGCAGCGCCGGCAGCAGCGGAGTGGGCCAGGCCACCCGCCGCCCGGTGGCCGCGGGCACCAGATCGAGCTGGCGCGAGCTGCCGAACAGCACCTCGGCGGAGTTCACGACGGTCTGGGCGTGCCGGGACAGGCCCGCCGCACCGTCGGCCCCGATGCCGACGACGTGGACCGGTTCCGGCACTTCCTGGTGGACGCTCACCGCACCACCTCACCACGGTCCCGGTCAGACGTTGCCGAGGACCTTCGTCACGGAGATCTCGATCACCACGCGGGACGGGTTGGCGCGGGGCCTCTTGTAGCGCTGCTCGTACCGGCGCTCGGCATCGGCCACCGCCTCCGGGTCGTCGCGCACCACGGCCACTCCTTGCAGGGTGGACCACCGCCGCCCGTCGACCTGGCAGACCGCGACCTGCGCGCCACCGGGCCCGGCGGCGCGGATCTGCCGCGCCTTGTACGACGTTCCGGAGGAGATCACCCGCGCGGTCGCCGCCCCGACGTCGAGCGTCACCCCGACCGGAACCACGTGCGGCGTGCCGTCGAGGCGCACCGTCGTCAACGTGCTCAAGTGGCGTTCCTGCCAGAACCGCAGGAATTCCTCGCTCGCGTTCTCCAGCCGTCGGCCCACCGGGTTCCTCCTCACGCCTGCCGGGCGCCGCCGCGGTTGCCGCGCCGGGCACCGCGCCCGGACGGTGCCTGCCCGCGGCGGTTGCCGTTGTCCGAGCGACGGCCGTCCTCGTGAGCGCGCTCGGTGGGGCGGCGTCGCCGGTTGGGCTCGTTGGACGTGCGCTCCGGCCGCTTGGCGTTGCGCGGGTTCGCGCCGCGGCCGCGCGGGGTGTCGCGCTGCGGCTTCGGGGTGACGAGCGAGACACCGCTGGGTTCGCGGGCCCCGGTGACGCGGGCCAGTTCCGCGTCTTCGGGGCGGACGGTCGTGGTCTTCGCCTTCACACCGGCCTGCGCGGCCATGGTGCGGAAGGCTTCCCGCTGGTCGTCGGTGACCAGGGTGACCACCGTGCCCGTCGCTCCCGCGCGCGCCGTGCGACCGGCGCGGTGCAGGTAGTCCTTGGGGTCGGCCGGGGGCTCGACGTGCACGACGAGGCTCACGTCGTCCACGTGGATGCCGCGGGCCGCGACGTTGGTCGCCACCAGCGTCGAGGTCTCACCGCTGCGGAACTCCTCGAGGATGCGCGTCCGGGCGTTCTGGGCCTTGCCGCCGTGCAGCGCACCCGCGGGAACTCCGGCCGCCCGCAGCTTCTTGGCCATCCGGTCGGCGTGGTGCTTGGTGCGCACGAACATGATCGTGCGGCCCTCGCGAGCGCCGATGCGCGCGAGCACGTCCTGCTTGTCGGTCGCCGACACCAGGAACTGGTGGTGCTCCATGCTGTCGACGCTGGCCGCGGGCGGCGCCAGCGAGTGCACCACCGGCTCGGTCATGTAGCGGTCGACGAGCTTGTCGACGTCGCCGTCCAGGGTGGCGGAGAACAGCAGCCGCTGACCGTCCGCCGGGACCAGGTCGAGCAGTTCGCGGACCTGCGGCAGGAAGCCCATGTCGGCCATCTGGTCGGCCTCGTCGAGCGCGGTGCGCTCCACCTCGGACAGCACGCAGGTGCCCTGGCGGACGTGGTCGGCGAGCCGGCCCGGCGTCGCGACCAGCACGTCCACGCCGCGCCGCAGCGTGTCCACCTGGCGGTTGAACGAGGTGCCGCCGACGACCTCGCGGACGTAGAGCCCGAGAGCCTTGGCCAGCGGCTTCAGCGAATCGGTCACCTGGGTGGCCAGTTCGCGGGTCGGGACCAGCACGAGACCGCGCGGGTGCATCGGCCGGGCGTTGCCCTGCTGCATCGCCAGCAGCGGCAGGCCGAAGGCCAGCGTCTTGCCGGACCCGGTCTGACCGCGCCCGAGCACGTCCCGGCCGGTCAGCGCGTCGGGGATGGTGGCGGCCTGGATCGGGAAGGCCTCGGCCATCCCGTTGTCGGCCAGCGCGCGCACCAGCCGGGCGGGCAGCCCGAGGTCGGCGAACGGCGCCGGGTCGACGGCGGTCACGCCGACCTCGTCGAACAGGCTGCGCTTCTTCGGCTGCTGCTGCGGTTTGCCGCCCTGCGGCCGGCGGCGGCGCGGCCGGCGGGGCGAGCGTGCGGACGTGTTGGACGAGCTTGAAGGCACGAAGAACTCCCGGAAGTGGCACGTCGCGGGGAGGCTTCGCGGATGTCCGCGGGCGATCACGAGGACGAGCCCGGCGCGTCGGCGCCGATAGGTGGTCAAAGGGTGTCGCAGCGGACACTGGCCGGTGATCCCGGCTCTGGCTGCTTCGAGTCTAGCCGATCGGCCCGGCTGCCGGAGTCAGGCGTCCGGGCCGATCGGCGCTGGGTCACCAGCGCAGATTTCCCGCTGTGGCAAGGCGTTCGGCGAGCAGATCGGGGTCGGTGCGGGCCTCGTCGGCGCCGCGTGAGCGGAACCACCCGGCGATGTTGTGTGCGTCACGTCGCAGGTAGTCCAAGCCGAGCGGGTTGGCCGCCAGGTCGACCGCCTGCGGCAGGTCGATCAGCATCAGCCGCCCGTCGTGCACCAGGACGTTGTACGCGGACAGGTCGCCGTGCGTGAAGCCGTGCTCGGCGAGCGCGACCAGCGCTTCGACCAGCTGCGACCAGAGCTCGTCGAGCTCGTCGGCATCGGGGCGCAGCGCGGCCAGCCGCGGCGCGGCCGTGCCGTCGGGGGTGCCGATGAACTCCAGCAGCACCTCGGTCCCGACGCGCTGAACCGGGTAAGGCACCGGCGCACCGGCCAGCCACAGCGCGGAAAGCACGCGGAACTCCGCGACCGCCCACTGCTGGGCGATCATGCCGCGCCCGAACGAGGTGCGGTGCTCGATCGCCCGCATCTCGCGGGACTTGCGCAGCCGCCTGCCCTCCAGGTACCCGGCGTCGCGGTGGAACATCCGGTGGTCGGTGTCGCGGTACCGCTTCGCGGCCAGCAGGCAGGAACCGGCGCCGGGCACCGACCGCCGCAGCAGGTGGACGTCGGCCTCCTTGCCGGTCTTGAGCACGCCGAGCTCGTGGTCGAGCGCGGCCAGTTCGGTCACCAGCCAGGACGGGTGCGGTTGCGGCCCGCGTTCCCCGGTGTCCCAGGTGGACCAGCGGTCGGCGCCGCCGGGCAGCGGCTGCGGTTCGGGTTCGTCGCGCAGCGCGGCGAGCCGGTCGCGCTCTTCTTCGGTGAGCCGGCCGCGGCGGATCGGCTCGTCGTCGAAGCGCTGCCGCTTGGTGGTTTTCGGCTTGCGCGCCTTGGACTTCTTGGTGTTGCGGAAGAGACCGTGGTCGTACTGCTCGTACGAGGACAAGGTGGAGTGCTCCTTCAGAGCGGAGTCCTCCGCCCGAGCACCGAGCTCAGCGCGAACGTGGCGGAGGAGAAGGGATTCGGGTCCATCCGTGCGCGAAACGAGCGCGCACAACAGTCGCAACGGCGACCATGGCGAACCTCCCTTCCTCGCGGTGCTTCCAGCGCGCAACCAGCTTCGCCGATCACCACCGGTGTCGGCAACTGGTTTTTGACCTGCGGTTTCGCTGCGGAGGAGTCAGCCGTGCACGACGACGCAGAGCTTGCGGTCGGCTTCGCGTTCGACCTGCAGGCCCGCGTCGCGGGCCACGTCGAGGACGTCCTCGACCGACTCCGGCTCCTCCGGCGACCGGGTGAGCGCTCGCGCCAGCTTCCCCTTGTGCGCCTTGTTGTGGTGGCTGACCACCTTGCGCTTGCCCGTCGCGTCCTCGGAGAGCACGCGGACTTCCACGGCCCCCGGAACCTTCGCCAGCGCGGCGTAAGCGCCGGAGCGCAGGTCGACGACGAGGTCGTCGGCCGCGGCCAGGACGGGCTCCAGGACCGGCCGCCACACGCTGCGCAACGTGCCCAGGCCGGGCAGCGCGCAGCCCCCGGAGAGCCGGTAGGCGGGAATCGCGTCCGTGCCGTGCACGATGCCGAACAGCGCCGACGCCACCGCCAGCCGCGAATCGGCCTGCTTGCGCTCCACCGCGGACAGCGATCGCAGGTCGAGGGCGTCGTAGAGCACGCCGGTGTAGCGCTCCAGCGCCGGAGCGGTGGGCGAGTCCCAGAGCTCGGCGTTGCGCTGGACCTCCTCGGCCTGCCGCTCGGACAATCCCAGGACGTCCAGGCTCGCGGGCACGTCACCGGCCAAAGTGGACAGTGCGTCGGCGAGCCGCTGCCGGGTGCCGTTCAGCTCCGAGTGCGAGAACCCGTCCAGGTCCAGCGGTGCACCGGACCCACCGGCCGACTTGGTCTCCGAAGGAGGCAGCAGAACCAACACCCGACCAGGGTAAGCACCACCTCCCGGCAGTCCTCGCCGAGCGGCCCCGGAGGGAGCCGGGCGTCACACCTACCGCCGGGCGGGGGAGCGGCCGCCGGAGGCCACCGGCAGGGCGGAGAGGCCGTGGATTATCGAGGTCGGGCGGCGGGTTGCCGCTCCTGCCCGGTGGAGGTGGGGCAGGCGGGTCGCCAGGGCTCGGAAGGCGACTTCGGCTTCCATCCGGGCCAGCGGCGCTCCGAGGCAGTAGTGCACGCCGGAGGAGAAGGCCAGGTGGTCGGCGCGGTCCGGGCGGCCGATGTCGAACCGCTCCGGGTCCGGGTGCACCGCCGGGTCGCGGCCCGCCGAGGCCAGCAGGGCCAGCACCGGCGTGTCCGCGGCCAGCCGGCGGCCGGCCAGTTCCAGCGGTTCGTGCGCGATGCGCATGGTCATCTGCACCGGCGGGTCCCAGCGCAGCGTCTCCTCGACCACGGCGGGCGCCAGGTCCGGGTCCGCGCGCAGCCGGGCCCACTGGTCCGGGTGCCGCAGCAGCGCGAGGGTGCCGTTGCCGATCAGGTTCACCGTCGTCTCGAAACCGGCCACCAGCAGCAGGTCGCACAGCTGCACCAGTTCGGTGCCGGTGATCTTCTCCTCGTCGAGCGCCGCGACCAGGTCGCTGACGACGTCGTCGCCGGGATCGGCCCGGCGCTGCTCGACCAGCCGGTCGAAGATCCCGTCGAGCTCGGCGAACGACTCGCGCATCTGCCGCAGGTGGCGGGCCGAGCGGATCCCGTCCAGCGCACCGGCCAGCACCTTGCCGTGGTGCGCCAGCCGTTCGGCGTCCATCGGCGGGAGCCCCAGCAGCTCGCAGATCACCCGGATCGGCAGCGGTCCGGCGAAGTCGCGGACCAGGTCGAACTCGCCGTCCACCCGGTCCAGCAGGTCGTCGGCGATCTGCTCGATGCGCTCCCGGTAGGTCTCCAGGCGGCGGGGCCGGAAGGCCGGGGCGGCGAGCTTGCGCAGCCGCGAGTGCTCCGGCGGATCCAGCTCCAGCAGCGAGAGCTGGAGCTCGACGGCCGCGGCCGTGGGGTCGCCGTAAGAACCGTCGCTGGTGCGCACGCCGAAGCGCCGGTCGCGCAGGATCTCGTCGCACAGCTGGTGCGTCGTGGCGACCAGCGCGCCCAGCTTGCTGCGCACCAGCGGGCCGCGTTCGCGCAGCTGCCGGTACACCGGGTAGGGGTCGTCCCGCCACGGCGCGTGCAGCAGGCGCGCGACGGGATCACCGCGCTTGGCGAAGAACCAGGTCAGCGCCCCTTGGGCGAACAACCGGGCGCCGAGACCGAGCTCGGCGAGCCGGCCCTGGCCGTCGCGGGCTGGCGAAGTGGACATCGAACCCCCTCGGCGATGCGTGCCTGACATCGAGGGAACCGCAGGACGCCCGACCCGGCAATGGGCCGATCGGTTCAGTGCTCGGAGCCCACGCAGAACTCGTTGCCCTCCGGGTCGGCCAGCACCGTCCACGTGAAGCCCTGCATCGAGTTCTCGGCCAGTTCGGTGGCTCCGAGCTCGACGAGCCTGCGCACTTCGGCCTTCCGGTCGGTGGTGTCGAGGTCCAGGTGGGCGCGGTTCTTCCCGGCGCGCGGCTCGGGCACGCGCTGCAGTGCGACCCGGACACCGCCCTCGCGGTTCGCCGCGAGCATCACGAATTCGTCGGACTCGTAGGCGACTGAGGCGTCCAGCGCCTGCGTCCAGAACTCCGCGAGGGTCCGCGGCGAGGCGCAGTCGATGGTCACCATGACGATGTCGAGGTTCATGGCCGCACGCTAGCGACGACGACCGACAGCGGCCCGCCGAGCGGTAATCCGCTGGTGGTGACCCCGGGGGCACTCGCTACCCTGCCGGTGACGAATCAGCCCGGACGAGGAGCCAGTAGCCGTGATCACGAGGATGTCGACGTTGTTCCTGCGTACCCTGCGCGAGGATCCGGCCGACGCCGAGGTGCCGAGCCACAAGCTGCTCGTCCGCGCCGGCTACGTCCGCCGCATCGCGCCCGGCATCTACTCCTGGCTGCCCCTCGGGCTGCGGGTGCTGCGCAAGATCGAAGAGGTCGTGCGCCAGGAGATGGACGGCATCGGCGGCCAGGAGATCCACCTGCCCGCGCTGCTGCCCAAGGAGCCCTACGACGCGACCAACCGGTGGACCGAGTACGGCCCCACCATGTTCCGGTTGAAGGACCGCAAGGGCTCCGAGTACGCGCTCGGCCCGACCCACGAGGAGCTGTTCGCGCTCACGGTCAAGGGCGAGTACAGCTCCTACAAGGACTACCCGGTCGTGCTGTACCAGATCCAGACCAAGTACCGGGACGAGGAGCGGCCCCGCGCGGGCATCCTGCGCGGGCGCGAGTTCGTCATGAAGGACTCCTACTCCTTCGACCTCGACGACGAGGGCCTGACCTCGGCCTACCAGCTGCACCGCGACGCCTACACCCGGATCTTCGACCGGCTCGGGCTGAACTACGTGATCGTCTCGGCCACCTCCGGTGCGATGGGCGGCTCGGCCTCCGAGGAGTTCCTGGCCGAGTGCGAGACCGGTGAGGACACCTTCGTGCGCAGCACGGAGTCCGGCTTCGCCGCCAACGTCGAAGCCGTGGTCACCCCGGCGCCGCCCGCCGAGCCGGTCGAGGACAAGCCCGCCGCGGCGGTCCACCACACGCCGAGCACGCCGACCATCGAGACGCTGGTCGACTTCCTCAACGCCAACACCGACCGGAAGTTCACCGCGGCCGACACCCTCAAGAACGTGCTGGTCAAGACCCGCCAGCCCGGTGCGCAGGAGTGGGAGCTGCTGGCCATCGGGCTGCCCGGCGACCGCGAGGTCGACATGAAGCGGCTCGAGGCGTCGCTGGAGCCCGCCGAGGTGGCGCTGCTGGAGGAGTCCGACTTCACCGCCAACCCGTTCCTGGTCAAGGGCTACATCGGCCCGAAGGCGCTGCAGGACAACGGGGTCCGCTACCTGGTCGACCCGCGGGTGGTCACCGGCACCGCGTGGGTCACCGGCGCGGACCAGGCCGACCACCACGTGCTGGACCTGGTGTGCGGCCGGGACTTCACCCCGGACGGCACCATCGAGGCCGCCGAGGTCCGCGAGGGCGACCCGTCGCCGGACGGCAAGGGCACCCTGGTCGCCGCGCGCGGCATCGAGATCGGCCACATCTTCCAGCTCGGCCGCAAGTACGCCGACGCGTTCGGGCTGGACGCGCTGGGCCAGGACGGCAAGCCGAAGCGGATCACCATGGGCTCCTACGGCGTCGGCGTGTCCCGCCTGGTCGCGGTGATCGCCGAGCAGAGCCACGACGAGCAGGGCCTGGTCTGGCCGCGCGAGGTGGCGCCCGCCGACGTGCACGTGGTCATCGCGGGCAAGGACGACAGCGTCCGGGAGCGCGGCGAGGCCATCGCCGCCGAGCTCGACGCGGCAGGCGTGCAGGTGGTCCTGGACGACCGGACGGTGTCGCCGGGCGTGAAGTTCGCCGACTCCGAGCTGCTGGGCGTGCCGACGATCCTGGTGGTCGGCAAGGGCCTGACCCGCGGTGTCGTCGAGGTCCGCGACCGGCGCTCCGGCGACCGCGCGGAGATCGAGGTCGACAGCGCGGTCGAGCACGTCATCGACGTGGTGCGCGGCTGACGCGATTCACCTGGCGAAGCCCCCGGAGACCGGTTCTCCGGGGGCTTCGCGCTGCCACACGCGGACGTCGAGCGGGACGGCGAGCAGCTGGCTCGGGGCGAGCCCGAACATCGCGCGGAACACCGAGCTGAAGTGCGACGGGCTCGCGAAACCGGCGGCGGCCGCGGCCCCGGTCAGGTCGGCGCCGTCGGCGATGCGCGCGGCGGCCACCAGCATCCGCGCCCACAGCCGGAAGCGGCGCAGCGTGGTCCCGGTGTCCCGCTTGAACAGCCGGAGGAAGTGCGCGGGCGACAGGTGGACCTCGGCGGCCAGGCGAGCGGCGGAGAGGTCCGGCTCCGCGCTCAGCATCGCGACCGCGGCCACGATGCGCTCGTCCCGCCGCACCCGGACGTCGCCGGTCGCGCGCTCCACCCAGCGCCGCAGGGCGGCGGGCTCGGCCAGCGAACCGGCCAGCTCCGCCAGCTCCCGCTCGTGCCGGTGCCCGGTGCGGATCCCCGCACCCGGCCGCAGGACGGCCAGGCAGGCCCGCTCCTGCGGTGATCCCGGTTCGAGGAAGTAGCAGGCCAGGCGGCCGGTCGGGGTGACCCGGCAGGTCAGCCGCGGCGGGATGAAAACGCTGCGGTGGTGCGCCACGCGGTCGCCGACCGCCACCCGCAGCGGCCCGTCGATGCCGATCACCAGGCAGGACGCCGCTCCGGTGTGCTCGTCGAGCCGCAGCGACGGCCCGCAGTAGAGCGCTTCGCCCGGCAGCAGCCACACCACGCCGCGCTCAGCAGAGCACGTTTCTGGAAGCGCCCCGGCCACCGGCTCCCGCATCGTTGTCGGCGATCTCGTTGGGAGGGACGAAGTGGACGCAGCATTCCTGGTCATCGTGACCACCTTCTTCGCCGGACTGGGCCTGTTCGGGCTGATCGCCCCGGCCGCGCTCCTGCAGCCGTTCGCGATCGACGTCAGCGCACCGGAAAGCCGCTCCGAGGTGCGCGCCGTCTACGGCGGCTTCGGCATCGCCATCGCCGCCGTGCTGGTGGTGGCCGTGCTGGACGTCGCCGGCATGCGCCGCGGCATCGCGATCGCCGTCGCCGCGGCGCTGCTCGGGATGGCCGCGGGGCGGGTGGTGTCCAGGCTGGCCGACCGCCGCACCCGGTTCTACCCGGTCTGGTTCTACTTCTGGGTCGAACTCGCCGGTGCCGGGATGCTGGTGGCCGCCGCCTGGTGAGCTCAAGACAGGGCGGCGAGCACGGAACCGGTGTCGGACAGGTCGGGCAGGACGGCGTGGGCGCCCGCGGCGCGGAGCTCGGCTTCGGTGCTGCTGCCGGTGGCCACGCCGACCGCCACGGCACCGAAGCGCAGCGCACCCGCGACGTCGTGCGGGGTGTCGCCCACGACGACCACCGAGTCGGGGACGATCGCCGCGCCCGCTCGGTCCGCGGCCTTGGCCACGGAGTCCGCGATCAGGTCGTGGCGGTGCACCGACCCGGCGCCGAAGCCGCCGATCTCGAAGTCGACGTGGTGGTGCAGGTCGAAGGATTCGAGCTTGTGGAAGGCCACCTCGGCGAGGTTGCCGGTCACCAGGGTCTGCACGAACCCGGGCTCCAGCGACAGCGCCTTCAGCGCCTGCGCGGCCCCGGGCAGCGCACTGCCGCGCTGCGCCAGCTCATCGCGGGTTTCGGCGACGGCGCTGGTCAGCGCGGTGAACATGGCCGCGATCGTGGCCTCGTCGGCGGCGACGCCGTGGTTCTCCAGGACGTCGGTGGTGATCGCCAGCTCGGTGCGCCCGGCGGTGTCGGGCATCTGCTGCAGCGCGCGGCCGGTGACCGCCGCCAGCGCTCGGCGGTACCAGCGGGGGCCGAAGCCCCGGGCGTCGATGAGGGTCAGGTCGATGTCCCACAGCACGAGTCGCGTCACCAGACCATCGTGCCAGCCGCTCAGGACGTCAGTTCGCGGCGAGCGGTTTCCGGGACCACCGCCATGCCGACCACGGTCAGCGCCAGGCAGCAGATCAGCATGACGACCACCGGCACCGGCGACTGCGTGGCCCGCAGCAGCGCGGTACCCGCCAGCGGCGCCGCCGCTCCGGCCAGCACGGTCGCCGCCTGGTATCCCAGCGAGACGCCGGAATACCGCACCGAAGTGCCGAAGAGCTCGGCGTAGAAGGCGGATTGCGCGCCGGTCAGCGTTCCGTGCAGCAGCAGGCCGATCGCCACCGCGAGGAACACCAGCACCGAGTGGTGGCCGGCGACCAGCGGGAAGAACACGAGTGTCCACAGTGCACACGCCAGCGCCGCGCCGATCGCCACCGGGCGGCGTCCCAGCCGGTCCGACAGCGCGCCCCCGGCCAGCATCGCCAGCGCCTGCACGAGCGATCCGGCGGTGACCGCGGCGGTCGTGACCGCGGTGGGCAACCCGATGCTGCCCGCGTACACCAGCAGGAAGATGGTGAACACGTAGAACGCCGCGTTCTCCCCGACGCGCGCGGCGAAGGCCGCGAACACCTCGCGCGGATACCGCCGCAACGCCTCCAGCACCGGTGCCCGCGCCTCGCGGCGCTGGTCGGCGACGGCCCGGAACAGCGGCGACTCGGCGACCCGCAGGCGGACCCACAGGCCGACGACGACCAGCAGGATCGAAGCCAGGAACGGGATCCGCCAGCCCCACGCGGAGTACTGCGCGGCCGTGGTGCTCGCGGCGACCGCCGCGAGGGAGGCGGTGGCCAGCAGGTTCCCCAGCGGCCCGCCGGTCTGCGGCCACGCGGTCCAGAACCCGCGCCGCTCCCGCGGACCGTGCTCGGCCACCAGCAGCACGGCACCGCCGAACTCGCCGCCGAGGGCGAAGCCCTGCACCAGCCGCAGCGCCGTCAGCAGCAGCGGCGCGGCGATCCCGATCTGCTCGTAGCCCGGCAGCAGGCCGATCAGCACCGACGCCGACCCCATCAGCACCAGGCTGATCACCAGCAGCCGCTTGCGCCCGACCCGGTCGCCGAAGTGCCCGAACACCAGCCCGCCCAGCGGCCGGGCGGCGAACCCGACGGCGTAGGTCACCAGCGCCAGCAGCACGCCCAGCAGCCCATCGGTGCGCGGGAAGAAGACCGGCCCGAACACGGTCGCCGCCGCCGCGCCGTAGAGGAAGAAGTCGTAGAACTCGACCGTCGTCCCGACCACGCCCGCGGACACCACGCGGCCGAGCCGCCGCCCGCTCACCCCTGTCGTCACCACGAACGCAAAGAGTGCGCGCGCGAACGCGCACCGCGCAAGATCCCGCTGCTCCCGACCCGCACCACCCGAACCGGCGCAGGTCCCCCGAAAGCGTCAACCGTGCCCCTCGCGCGGCAACGAGCACGCCGCCACCTGCGGAAAGGCCGTCCGCACGAGGGCCGGGCGTCAATTTCGCACGAAATTGACCATCACCCGGGTGACGGTCAATTTCGTACGAAATTGACGCGGGGGCGGGTCAGCCGGGGAGGAAGGTCAGGCGGACCCGGCGGACCGGGTTGTCCACGTTGGTGTCCACCAGGCACACCGACTGCCAGGTGCCCAGCGCCATCCGGCCGCCCAGGACCGGGATCGAGGCGTACGGCGGGACGATCGCGGGCAGCACGTGGTCGCGGCCGTGCCCGCGCGAGCCGTGCCGGTGGCGCCAGCGGTCGTCCTTGGGCAGCAGTTCGCGCAGCGCCGCGAGCAGGTCGTCGTCGCTGCCCGCGCCGGTCTCGATGATCGCCAGGCCTGCGGTCGCGTGCGGCACCCAGACGTTGAGCAGGCCGTCCACGGCCGACACCGAGCGCAGGAACCGCTCGCACTCGTCGCCCAGGTCGTGGACGACCTCGACGGACCCGGTGCGGACCTCGATCTCCTCGCTGCGCATGGTTCCCACGGTATTACGCGCCCGCTCCCGGCAGCGCGCGGATTCCGGTGCGCGAGCCGTTCCGGAACCGGTGGGTCCGGTGCGAGGATGCGGAGATGCGAGAGGCATTCGGAGCCGAGTTCGACGTCCCGGACGGTTATCTCAACACCGCCAGCATCGGCATCCCGCCCGCCGCGGTGGCCCGCGCGGTCGCCGAGTCGGTGCGCCGGTGGGGGAGCGGGCTGGACCGGCCCGGTGACTTCGATCCCGCCGTGGCCACCGCCCGCGCCGCCTTCGCCCGGCTGATCGGCACCACCGCGGACCGGGTGGCCATCGGCACCACCGCGTCCCAGCTCATCGGGCTCGTCGCGGCGAGCCTGCCGGAGGGCGCGCGGGTGCTGGTCGCCGAGGGCGACTTCACCAGCGTGCTCTTCCCGTTCGCAGCGCAGCAGGACCGCGGCGTGCAGGTGACCGCGGTGCCGCTGGAGGAGATCACCGCGCACGCCGCCGACCACGACGTGGTCGCGGTCAGCGTGGTGCAGTCCAGCGACGGCCGCATCGTCGACCTGGACGCGCTGCGGCAGATCGCCGGGACGGGATCGACGCGGGTGCTGCTCGACGCCACGCAGGCGGTCGGCTGGCTGCCGCTTCGGCTCGGCTGGGCGGACTGGGTGGTCAGCTCGGCGTACAAGTGGCTGATGTCGCCGCGCGGCACGGCCTGGCTCGCGATCCACCCGGATGCACCGGAGATCCGCCCCAGCAGCGCGAACTGGTACGCGGCGGAGGACCCGTGGACGTCGACCTACGGACTGCCGCTGCGGCTGGCCGGCGACGCCCGCGCGCTCGACCTCTCGCCGACCTGGTTCTCCCACGTCGGCGCGGCCGTGGCGCTGGACTGGCTGGCCGGGCTGGACATGGCGGCGGTGGCCGCGCACTGCACCGGCCTGGCCGACGAGTTCCTGGCCGCGCTGGGCCTGCCACCGGCCGGTTCGCCGATCGTCTCGGTGCAGGCCCCGGACGCTGTGGCCAAGCTCACCGAGGCCGGTGTCTCCTGCGCGGTGCGCGCCGGCCGCGCACGCCTGGCGTTCCACCTGTACAACACCCGCGCGGACGTCGAGCTGGCCGCGCGGGCGCTGGGAGGAACGTCCGGGGTGTCCGTCTCGTAATCCGCAACCGCTACCGTAGGTCTCCGTGCCCGACCGAAGAGGTGCACCCGAGGACATGACGGGTGAACAAGCCGACACGCAGCGCGAAACCGCTCCGCTCCGCCGCGACAACTCGCGGATACAGCCGGATCGGGCACCGGTCGACCCCGGACCCGGGCAGAGCACCCGGCCGGTCTTCCCGCCCCCGCAGCGCCCCGTGCACCAGCAGACCAACCCGCCGGTGCACCAGCCGACGAATCCGCCGGTGCACCCGCAGACCAACCCGCCCGGGTACCCGCAGGCGAACCAGTTACCGCCGCAGCCGACCAACCCCCCGGTGCGCCCGACGGCCAACCCGGCGACCAGCAGGCAGCCGATGCCCGAGCCGCCGCCCGAACCGTCGCAGCGCAAGGTCACACCGATGGGCTGGGCGCTGCGCGGCGCCGGGCTGTTCGCCATCTCCGTGGTGTCCGGGCTGATCTGGCTGGCGGTGAAGCCGGACGCGCCCGAGCCGGAGGAGGCGCCGCCGCTGGCGACGAAGTACGCCTTCCAGCCGATCCGCCGCGAAGAGGGCTTCCGCGGCTGCCAGAACGTCTCGGACTACAAGATCCAGGAGTTCTTCCGCAAGGAGGAGTGCGAGCACCTCACCCGCGCTCTCTACGACACCACCCTGGAAGACGGCTCCCGCGTGCTGACCTCGGTCGTCACCGTGCTGATGCCGAATGCGGAAAGCGCGCAGAACCTCGACGACCTGACCACCAAGGACAACACCGGCAACATCCGGGACCTGGTCGACGACGGCATCCAGAACACCCAGGACCTGCCCAAGCTCGCCGACAAGGCCTACGCCTCGGACCAACAGGACCGCCTCGTGGTGATCAGCGATTCCGCGTACTACGACAAGAAGACGCTGAACAAGGACCCGATCCTGCTCGACGTCTCACGCGAAGCGCTCAAGCTCGGTTGGCCGCAGGACAAGGGCTGACCGGTCAGGCCTGACCGGGGAAGGCCTGCGCCGCGGGCTGCTGGCCGACGGTGAGCCGCCACCGGGTGGCGCGGGTCGCCGAGGTGGTCAGCCCGTCCAGCGCGGTGCCGCGCAACCCGGGGTCCTCGGTGTTCTCCAGCACCGATCGCCAGCCGACCTGGCAGTCGCCCTCGGCCTTGATCAGCAGGCCGATCGCGGAATCCTGGTCGCTCACCTGCTCGCCGACGTCGTAGGCGGGCTGCGCCGACGGCGGGATCTGCCCCGCGCCGCGGATCACCTTCTCCGCCGTGTCGCGCAGCCTCCGGTGCTGCTCCTGCGCGTCGCCGATCGCGCTGCGCACGCGGCTCTCGCCGACGTACGCGCTGGCCAGGCCGTAGACCCACAGCGCAGCGTGCTCCGCGCTGAGCGCGCTGCGCAGCGCCGTGCCCTCCGCGTCCGAGAGTTCGGTCACCTCAGCACCTCCAGCAGACTCGCGCAGCTCGCCGAGATCGATCCCACCAGCCCCGCCCGGTAGTCCGGCAGCGCGGGCACGAGCCCCGCCGCCTGGTCCCGGCCGACGTTCAGGGCCTCGACCAGCGCCTTCGACGCCGCGCTCGCCGATCCCGGCGCCTGCTGCGGCGGTGCGTCCGGCACCGACGGCGGGTCCTCGGGGTCGCGCGGGCTCAGGCGGTCGATCTCCTGCTGCAGGGCGTTCGCGTGCGTGCTGCGCGCCGTGGCGATCTCGTTGGCGACGTCGGCCAGCTTCGCGTGCGCCTGCGCCACCGCTTCGGCCAGCCGGGCGTCGGACTTCGCGGCGTTCGCCAGTGCCAGCAGCTGGTCCGGCTCGTCGGGCGCGGAGCTGCACGCGGTGCTCAGCGCCGCCACGACCGGGGTCGCCGCGATCAACCGCAGGACGCTTCGCCTGCCCAGCACCGACCGGGCTCGCGAGGGGGATTCCACGTCGACCTATCCTGCCAGGCGACCAGGTCGACCGGCGTCCGGGCACCGGCCGGGGCCTGATCCACTCGGTCCCGGCACGATCCGCCGATCGTAGGGATCCCACGGCGCGCTCGGGTGCCGAGGGACGCGATACCCTGGGCGACCGCGACCGGCACGTGCAGCACTGGTCGCCGACCGCGCGCGCCGTCCGGCGCCGCGCCACCGCCAGGTCTGAACAGACCGCGATTGAAACTTGGGAGTGCCAACGTGTCCAGCCCGCCGCGTGGTGAGATCACCGCGCAGCTGGAGCCCGTCGTAGCCGAGGCCGTGGCTCGGACGGGCTTCGACCTGGAGGAGCTCGGCGTGCAGCAGGCCGGCCGCCGCCGCCTGGTCAAGGTCGTCATCGACTCCGACGAAGGAGTCGGGCTCGACGACATCTCCGAGATCAGCCGGGAGGTGTCGAAGGTGCTGGACGAGCACGAGCACGTCCTGGCCGGCTCCTACACGCTCGAAGTCACCTCGCCGGGCGTGGACCGGCCGCTGACCCGGCCGCGGCACTGGCGCCGGGCCCGCTACCGCCTGGTCAAGGTCCGCCTGGCCGACGGCGAGCAGCTGGTGGCCCGCGCCGGGGAAGCCGATGATGACGGTGTCACCGTGCTGGTCGGCGGTGACCTGCGCAGGCTGTCCTACCGCGACGTGGAGCGCGCGGTGGTCGAGGTGGAATTCCAGCAGCCACCGGCGGAGGATCTGGTCAAGCTGGAGCGGGCTGCGGGCGGCGTCTCCCAGGCGGGGGACGACCGGGAAGACACGGAGGAGTCGAGGTGAACGTCGACATCGCGGCGCTGCGTGCGATCGAACGCGACAAGGACATCCCGTTCGAGACGGTCCTTGAAGCGATCGAATCGGCACTGCTCACCGCATACCGCCACACCGAGGGGCACCAGCCGCACGCCCGGGTGGAGGTGGACCGCAAGACCGGCGTCGTGCGAGTCCTCGCGCACACCTTGGCCGCCGACGGCAGCGTGCAGGAGGAGTGGGACGACACCCCGGAGGGCTTCGGGCGGATCGCGGCGACCACCGCGCGGCAGGTCATCCTGCAGCGGCTGCGCGACGCGGAGCACGAGCGCACCTTCGGCGAGTTCGCCACCAAGGAGGGCGAGATCCTCGGCGGTGTCATCCAGCGCGACGCGCGGGCGAACTCGCGCGGCATGGTCGTCGTGCAGGTCGGCGACAGCGAGGGCGTGATCCCGGCCGCCGAGCAGGTGCCCGGGGAGAACTACGAGCACGGCACCCGCATCAAGTGCTACGTCTACGGCGTCTCGCGCAGCGCGCGGGGCCCGCAGATCTCGCTGTCGCGGACGCACCCGAACCTGGTCCGGCGGCTGTTCGCGCTGGAGGTCCCGGAGATCGCCGACGGCACCGTGGAGATCCCCGCGGTGGCCCGCGAGGCCGGGCACCGCTCCAAGATCGCGGTGCGCTCGACCGTCCCCGGCGTCAACGCGAAGGGCGCCTGCATCGGCCCGATGGGCGCGCGGGTGCGCAACGTCATGAGCGAGCTGGGCGGCGAGAAGATCGACATCATCGACTACTCCGACGACCCGGCGACCTTCGTCGGCAACGCCCTGTCGCCGGCCAAGGTAGTCTCGGTGGAGGTCGTCGACGAACGCACCAAGACCGCGCGGGTGGTCGTGCCGGACTTCCAGCTCTCGCTGGCGATCGGCAAGGAAGGCCAGAACGCCCGGTTGGCGGCGCGGCTGACCGGCTGGCGCATCGACATCCGCAGCGATGCGGATCCGAGCACGAGCCCGAGCAGCGCCCCGGAGGCTCTGGACCCCGCGGTGGACGGAGTGCAGACCGCGGGTTCGGCCGAGTAACGTCGTCGGGTTAGAATCGATGGCAGGCTGACGCGAGGGGAGCAACAATCCGCACACGTGTGTCCGGCGAGCACGACGAGAGTCGTGGGCCGGTGCGTACTTGCGTGGGATGTCGCACCCGGACGTCGCCAGCTGAGCTGCTGCGCGTGGTCGCCGGCGGCGACGGGGTTCCCTCCGTCGTCGTTCCCGATCCGCGACGCCGGCGGCCGGGCCGGGGAGCCTGGTTGCACCCCGATCCGGCATGCCTGCGTCTGGCCGAGCGGCGCCGGGCGTTCCCGCGCGCACTTCGCGTGCGAGGAGCGCTCGACGCCTCCGCGGTGCACGAGCACATCGGTGCCGGGCGACCGCAGCACGCGGCTCACGACAGGACCGACGCGGGATCCGTCCCGCGCCAGGCAATTGAAGGAAAGCAGGTCGACCCGTCATGAATCAGCCGTGAAGCTGAAGCCATGAACGCGCATCGGCGATAGGACGAGGTCGAGCGGGACTGCCGCCCGGCCTCACCCAGATGAGGAGAGCAGTGGCAGGCAAGGCCCGCGTACATGAGCTCGCCAAGGAGCTCGGTGTTACCAGCAAGGAAGTACTGACGAAGCTCGCCGAGCAGGGCGAGTACGTCAAGTCTGCGTCGTCCACCGTGGAGGCCCCGGTGGCCCGCAGGCTCCGCGACGCGCTGAACAAGTCGTCCAAGAAGGGCGGCGACAAGCCCGCTCCGTCGGACAAGCCCGCGCGCTCGGACTCGGGCGTGCCGAAGCCGGGCCCGAAGCCCGGCCCGCGGCCCGAGGCGTCCGCGCCGAAGCCGGGTCCCAAGCCCGGCCCGAAGCCGGGTCCGCGGCAGCCGGAGCCGCAGCAGCAGGTGAAGCCGGAACCGCAGCAGGTCAAGCCCGAACCGCAGGCCCCCAAGCCCGCGGAGCAGGCGCCTGCCGCGAAGGCCGAGCACAAGCCGGGCCCGAAGCCCGGTCCGAAGCCGGGCCCCAAGCCCCACGGCGAGGCGGACGGTGGCACCGTTCCGCCGCGGCCGAAGGCGCCCAAGCCCGGTCCGCGCCAGCCGCGCGTCGGCAACAACCCGTTCGGCGTGGGCAGCGGTGCGCCGCAGCAGCGCCCGCCGCGCCCGGGGCCCGGTCCCCGTCAGGGCGGTGGCCAGGGCGGCCCCGGTCGTCAGGGCGGCGAGCGCCGTCAGGGCGGTGGCCAGGGTGCCGGTTCGGCTCCGGCCCCGGGTGGTGCCCCGCGCGGTGACGGCGGTTCGCGCCCGAACCCGGGCATGATGCCCCCGCGTCCGAACCCCGGCATGATGCCGCCCCGCCCGCCGCGCAGCGGTAGCGGACCCGGCGGTGGCCGCGGTGGCGGTCGTGGCGGCCCCGGTGGCGGCGGCGGTCGTCCGGGCGGCGGCGGTGGCGGTCGTCCCGGTGGCGGTGGCGGCGGCTTCCGCGGTGGCGGCGGCGGCGCGCCCGGTGGCGGTGGCGCCCCGGCAGGCGGCGGCTTCCGCGGTCGTCCCGGCGGCGGTGGCCGTCCGGGTGGGCCCGGTGGCCGCGGTGGCACGGCCGGTGCTTTCGGCCGTCCCGGTGGTCCCGCGAAGCGCGGCCGCAAGTCGAAGCGGCAGAAGCGCCAGGAGTACATGGAGAACATGCAGGCGCCGTCGGTCGGCGGCGTCCGCCTCCCGCGCGGTGGTGGCGAGACCGTTCGCCTGCGCCGCGGTGCTTCGCTGACCGACTTCGCCGAGAAGATCAACGCCAACCCGGCTTCGCTGGTGCAGGCGATGTTCCACCTCGGTGAGATGGTCACCGCGACCCAGTCCGTCTCCGACGAGGTGCTGGAGCTCCTCGGCCAGGAGATGAACTACAAGGTCGAGATGGTCTCGCCGGAGGACGAGGACCGGGAGCTGCTGGAGTCGTTCGACATCAGCTACGGCGACCCGAACAGCTCCGAGGAGGAGCTGCAGGCGCGTCCGCCGGTGGTGACCGTGATGGGTCACGTCGACCACGGTAAGACGCGACTGCTCGACACCATCCGGAAGGCGAACGTGCAGGCCGGTGAGGCGGGTGGCATCACCCAGCACATCGGCGCCTACCAGGTCGTCACCGAGCTGGAGGGCAACGAGCGCCCGATCACCTTCATCGACACCCCGGGTCACGAGGCGTTCACCGCCATGCGTGCCCGCGGTGCGAAGTCGACGGACATCGCCGTGCTGGTGGTCGCCGCCGACGACGGCGTCATGCCGCAGACGGTGGAGGCGATCAACCACGCCCAGGCGGCCGGTGTGCCGATCGTGGTCGCGGTCAACAAGATCGACGTCGAGGGTGCGAACCCGGCGAAGATCCGCCAGCAGCTGACCGAGTACAACCTGGTCGCCGAGGAGTACGGCGGCGAGACCATGTTCGTCGACATCTCGGCGAAGCAGGGCACCAACATCGAGAACCTGCTCGAGGCGATCCTGCTCACCGCGGACGCCACGCTGGACCTGCGGGCCAACCGCAACATGCCGGCGCAGGGCGTGGCGATCGAGGCCCACCTGGACCGCGGTCGCGGCCCGGTGGCCACGGTGCTGGTGCAGCGCGGCACGCTCCGCGTCGGCGACTCGGTGGTCGCCGGGGACGCCTACGGTCGCGTCCGCCGGATGATCAACGAGAACGACGAGGACGTCCCCGTGGCGCTCCCGTCGCGGCCGGTGCAGGTCATCGGTTTCACGTCGGTGCCGGGTGCGGGTGACACCTTCCTGGTGGTCGACGAGGACCGGGTGGCGCGGCAGATCGCCGACCGCCGCGGGGCTCGCATCCGCGAGGCCCAGAACGCGGCCAAGCGCAAGCGCGTCAGCCTCGAGGACCTGGACAAGGTGCTCAAGGAGACCAACCAGCTGAACCTGATCATCAAGGGTGACAACTCGGGTACCGTCGAGGCGCTCGAAGAGTCCCTGATGAAGATCGAGGTCGGCGACGAGGTCGAGCTGCGGGTCATCCACCGCGGCGTCGGTGGCATCAACGAGTCCGACATCAACCTCGCCACCGCGGAGAACACCATCGTCCTGGGCTTCAACGTCCGGGCCGAGGGCAAGGCGGCCGAGGTCGCCAACCGCGAGGGCGTGGAGATCCGGTACTACTCGGTGATCTACCGGGCCATCGAGGACATCGAGCAGGCGCTCAAGGGCATGCTCAAGCCCGAGTACGAAGAGGTCGAGCTGGGCAAGGCCGAGGTCCGCGAGGTCTTCAAGTCGTCCAAGGTCGGCACCATCGCGGGTTGCATGGTCACCGAGGGCATCATCAAGCGCAACGCCAAGGCACGTCTCCTGCGCGACAGCGTGGTGGTCGCCGAGAACCTCAGCGTCAACTCGCTGAAGCGGTTCAAGGACGACGCCACGGAGGTCCGCGAGGGCTTCGAGTGCGGTCTGACCCTGGGGTCGTACAGCGACATCAAGGTGGGCGACATCATCGAGCCCTACGAGATGCGCGAGAAGCCGCGCGACTGAGTCGCAGTGCGCAGGGGGTCGTCGAACCGACGGCCCCCTGCGTTCGCGGTTTGGGGGACCCATGTACGTCGGTGTGCTCGAAGTGGACGTGCTGCTCGGTGATGTCCACACGCTGAAGCAGAAGCGCGCCGTGGTGCGGCCGGTGGTGGCCGAGCTGCGACGGCGCTTCGAGGTCGCGGTGTCCGAGGCGGGCAACCAGGACCTGTACCGCCGCGCGCTGATCGGCGTCGCGGTGGTGTCCGGCGACGCCTCGCACGCGCGCGAGGTGCTGGACGCGTGCGAGCGGCTCGTCGCCGCCCGCCCGGAGCTGGAGCTGCTCTCCGCCCGGCAACGCATGCTCGGACCAGAGGACTGAGCTCTGGATGGCGGCTCGGGCCGCTTCAACTGAACTGAACTTTTCTCGAAGGAGGTGCGCCGTGGCTGATGCTCCGCGCGCCCGCAGGCTCGCCAAGCGGATCGCCCAGATCGTCGCGTCCGGGCTGGAGCACGAGGTCAAGGACCCGCGGCTGGCGATGGTGACCATCACCGACGCCAGGGTCACCCCGGACCTGCGGGATGCCACTGTCTACTACACGGTCTTCGGTGACGACGCGGACTACGCCTCGACCGCCGCCGCGCTGTCCAGCGCGACCGGGGTGCTGCGCTCCCGCGTCGGCCAGCAGACCGGCGTGCGCTTCACGCCCACGCTGACGTTCGTCGCGGACACCGTGCCGGACAACGCGCGGCGGATGGAGGAGCTGCTCGCCAAGGCCAAGGAGGCCGACGCGGAGGTGGCCCGGTTGGCGTCCGGCGCGGCGCACGCCGGGGACGCCGATCCTTACCGGACCAGCACCGACGATGACGAGGCCGACACCGACGGTGCGGAATCCGAGTCGTTTTCGGACGCCGATGTGCGGCGTGGGCCACAGAGTGGTTGAGTCGCAGCGCAGCATCAGGTGCGTTGTGCACGGGCGGTCGCCGTGGCCGCCCATGCCGTGGAGGTGAACCTGTGCGCGGGCAACCCGAAGCAGACGACCGGTCCGGAGCCGTGGCGGATCCCGTCGCACCGGCTGTGGTGGCGGCCGCGCGCAAGCTGGCCGATGCCACGGACGTGACGCTGTTCGGGCACGTGAACCCGGACGCGGATGCGCTCGGCAGCGCGCTCGCGCTGGGCCGGGCGCTGCGGCGGCGGGGCTGCACCGTGCGCGTGTCGTTCGGCACCCCGGACCTGCCGCCGGCCTCGCTGCGCGATCTGGACGGCGACGGCCTGGTGGTCCCCGTCGACGAGGTTCCCGCCGCGCCGCCCACCCTCGTGGTGTGCGACACCGGCAGCCTGCAGCGGCTCGGGCGGTTGGCCGACCGGGTCGCCGGGACCATCGAGGCCGGTGGCGACGTCATCGTCGTCGACCACCACGTGTCCAACACGCGCTACGGCACGCTGCACGTGGTCGACGAGCACGCCGAGGCGACCGTGATGATCGTCCTGCGGCTGCTCGACGAGCTGGGCGCGGAGCTGGACCTGCCGATCGCGCGGTGCCTGTACGCGGGACTGGTCACCGACACCCGTTCCTTCCGGCACGCCAGCGCGCGGACCCACGAGGTGGCGGCGCGGCTGCTGCGCGCCGGGGTGGACCCGGAGGCGACCACGCGGCCGCTGCTCGACACCCATCCGTTCGGCTGGATGGGCATGCTGGCCGGTGTGCTCGGCGCCGCGGAGCTGGAGCCGTCCGCCGCGCGCGGTCTCGGGTTCGTGCACGCCACGGTCCGGCTGGCCGACTCCGACGGTCTGCGGAGCGAGGAGATCGACAGCGTCATCGACGTGCTGCGCACGACCAGCGAGGCGGAGGTGACCGCGGTGCTCAAGGAGATGGCGCCGCAGAGCTGGTCGGTGTCGCTGCGCGCGGACAGCCGCCTGGACGTCGGCCACGCGGCGGCGGCCTGCGGCGGTGGCGGTCACCGCCTGGCCTCGGGCTTCACGGCGCAGGGCAAGCCGGAGGACATCATCGAGTCGATCCGCAAGGCCCTCGGCGAAGCCCCGTTCCTCGACTGATCCGTCACTCGCGGCGGCGGGCGCGGAAGGCCGCGACGTGCATGCGGTTCGCGCAGCGCGGGGAGCAGAAGCGCTTGGCCTGGTTGGTCGAGGTGTCCAGGTAGTAGGTGTCGCAGCCGTCGGCCTGGCAGCGGCCCCAGCGATCGGTCCCGTGGTGGACGACGCCCTGCGCGAGGCCCCAGGCCGCCGCTGCCGCGACCTCGTCGACCGCCGGGGCGTCCGGGCCTGCGACGTGGACGTGCCAGTTCGGGTTGCCGTTGCGGCCGCCGTGGCCGGAGAGCCGCGGCCGGGGCGGATGCGCCGAGAGCAGGGCGTTGATCTCCGCGAGCACGGTTTCGCCGTCGCCGCCGACCATGGCGTCCAGCGCCCGGCGCAGCCCGTCGGCGACCGTGCGCAGCACCGGCAGGTCGGCTTCGCCGAGGCGGTCGGCCCACCAGGGTTCGTCGTGGACCGCGGCGCGCACCGCGTCGAGGCCGCTCAGATCGGCGTTGGCGATCCGGAGTGCCACGGCGACGTAATCAGCGTTGTCCATCTGCGGTCCTTACCGTAGCCTGTCCTGTCAGGGGCGAAACCCTTTTTCGCAGCTTAGCTCGCGCGAAACGCCCACCGATCCCAGCAGGCGACGACATGGAGGAAGTGTGTCCGAACCAGGGGAGCGCATCGCACCGCGCAAGGTGTTCGCGCTCGCTGTTCCGGCGCTCGGCGTGCTCGCCGCCGAACCGCTGTACGTGCTCGTCGACACCGCGGTGGTCGGCCACCTCGGCGCGGTCCCGCTGGCCGGTCTCGCGCTGGGCGGCACGCTGTTCACGCTGATCTCCAGCCAGCTGACGTTCCTGAGCTACGGCACCACGGCGCGCACTGCGCGGCTGCACGGGGCGGGCCGCCGCAAGGACGCGGTGGCCGAAGGCGTCCAGGCCACCTGGCTGGGCATCGCCGTCGGCGTCGCGCTCATGCTGCTGGCCCAGCTGGTGGCCGTCCCGGTCGCCGAGTTGCTCGCCGGGCCGGGACCGATCGCCGACGCGGCCGCGGTCTGGCTGCGCATCGCGCTCTGCGGCGCTCCGCTGGTGCTGATCACGATGGCGGGCAACGGCTGGATGCGCGGGGTGCAGGACACCGCTCGCCCGCTGCGGTACGTGCTGGTCGGCAACGGCGTGTCGGCGGTGCTGTGCCCGCTGTTCGTCTACCCCTTCGGCTGGGGGCTGGAGGGCTCGGCGATCGCGAACCTGGTCGGCCAGAGCATCGCCGCGTCGCTGTTCGTCCGGGCCCTCGTCGTGGAGGGCGTGTCGCTGAAGCCGCAGCCGGCCCTGATGCGCGCCCAGCTCGGCCTCGGGCGCGACCTGGTGCTGCGCACGCTCGCCTTCCAGGTGTGCTTCCTGTCGGCGACGTCGGTGGCCGCCCGGACCGGTGCCGAGGCCGCGGCGGCCCACCAGGTGGTCTGGCAGCTCTGGACGTTCCTGGCGCTGGTGCTGGACTCGCTGGCGATCGCCGCGCAGTCGCTGGTCGGAGCGGCGCTGGGCGCGGGTTCGGCGTCGCGCGCCAAGGGCATCGCCAGGCAGATCACCTGGTACGGCCTGGTGTTCGGGATCGTGCTCGGCGTCCTGTTCGCCGCGCTCGCCGTGCCGCTGCCCGCGGTGTTCACCTCCGACGGCGCGGTGCTGGCGGCGATCCCGCAGGCCTGGTGGTTCTTCGTCCTCCTGCAGCCGATCGCCGGTGTGGTGTTCGCGCTGGACGGCGTCTTCCTGGGCGCCGGGGACGCGGCCTACCTGCGCACCGCGACGCTGCTGAGCGCCTTCGTCGGCTACCTGCCGCTGATCTGGCTCTCGCTGGCCTTCGACTGGGGCCTCGCGGGCATCTGGACCGGCCTGTCGATGTTCATGGTCCTGCGCCTGGTGACGCTGCTGCTCCGCGCCCGCTCCGGCCGCTGGGCGGTCACCGGCGCCACCCGAACCCAACCCACCACCGCGTGATCTTCCCCTGTCAGCTGATCGGGTGGTCAGTGCTGCCAGAACCAGTCCTGGTCGCGGACCTGGCGGAAGGCTTCGCGGCGGGTTTCCGGGGGGAGGCGCTGGATGTAGACCTTGCCGTCGAGGTGGTCGGTCTCGTGCTGGAGGCAGCGGGCCATCAGGCCGCTGCCCGAGACCGTGACCGGCTCGTTGTCGGCGTCGACGCCGCGCACCACCGCGTGCTGGGCGCGGCGGGTGTCGAAGCCGAGGCCGGGCAGCGACAGGCAGGCCTCGTAGCCGTCCTGGGTCTTCTCGGAGAGCTCCACCAGCTCCGGGTTGATCACGTAGCCGATCTCGCCGTCCACGTTGTAGCTGAAGGCCCGCACGCCGATCCCGATCTGCGGTGCGGCGACCCCGGCGTGGCCGGGCGCGTCGACGGTGTCCAGCAGGTCCGCGACGATGGTGCGCAGCCGCTGGTCGAACTCCGTGACCGGCTCGGCGGCCATGCGCAGGATCGGATCGCCGAATCGCCGGATCTGTCGGAACGCCACGTCAACCTCCTAGTCAGCGGATCAACCCTAGAGCCTCCGGCCTGCGCCCGTCCGACCCCTGGCGGTGATCGGCGGCGCGAGGTCGGGAATGATGGTGCGTCGTGTCCGAGCACTCCCGAAAAGCACGCCCCACAGTTCCGCCCGGCCTGCTCGTGGTCGACAAACCGGCGGGGATGACCTCGCACGACGTCGTCTCGCGGGTCCGCCGCATCATGGGCACCCGCAAGGTCGGTCACGCCGGGACCCTGGACCCGATGGCCACCGGTGTGCTGGTGCTGGGCCTGGAGCGGGCCACCAAGCTGCTCGGCCACCTGGCCCTGGACACCAAGTCCTACCTGGCAACCATCCGGCTGGGCGCCACGACCAGCACCGACGACGCCGAGGGCGAAGTGCTGTCCGAAGTGGACGCCGCCGCGGTCGACGAGTCGGCGGTCCGCGCCGGGATCGCCGAGCTCACCGGCGAGATCCAGCAGGTGCCCAGCGCGGTCAGCGCGGTGAAGATCAACGGCCGCCGGGCCTACGAGCTCGTGCGCAGCGGCGAGGAGGTCGAGCTGGCGGCCCGGCCGGTGACCGTCTCCCGCTTCGACGTGCTCGGCCTGCGCCGCACCGAGCGCACCACCGAGCTCGACGTGCTGGTCGAGTGCTCGTCCGGCACCTACGTGCGGGCGCTGGCCCGCGACCTGGGCGCCGGCCTCGGCGTCGGCGGTCACCTGGGTGAGCTCCGCCGCACCCGGGTCGGCCCGTTCGGGCTGGCCACCGCGCGGACCCTGGAGCAGCTGGAGGCGGAACCGGGGCTGTCGATGGGCCTCGACGAGGCGGTGGCGACCGCCTTCCCGCGCCGCGACGTGGACGCCACCCTGGCCCGCGCCCTCTCGCACGGCCAGCTGGTGCCCGCGGCGGGCGTCGAGGGCACCTACGGGATGTTCGACCCGGACGGCCGCGCGGTCGCGCTGGTCCGCGATCGCGGCCGGACGGCGAAACCGGTGCTGGTGATCATCCCGGCGAACTGACCGGAACTTCTCGATTCGCACCTGTTTTCGGTGACCCGCGCCACACGCTGGAACCTGGGGTGGCGCGCGCCGTCCCACGACCGAGTCCGGACGAACGACGAGGAAGTGGGAGCAGCATGCGCAAGCGAGTGGTCGGGGCGACCGTCGTGCTGGCGGCGGGTTTGGCGCTGAGCGGATGTGCGGCGGGCTCGGGGCAGTCGCCCGCGAACCCGGAACCGCAGGCCAACGGCCAGTCGATCGAGGCAGGTGAGCGAACCGAGGATTCGGGTGACAACGGGCGCTCGGACGAGGACCGGCCCTGCACCGGGCGGGATCTGACCGCGCAGTACCAGTCCGGGGAGGCGAGCCCGGCGGGCGGCGAGGGGACGCTGCTGGTGACGAAGAAGGACGCGAGCGACCCCTGCGTGCTGGACCGCTACCCGGACCTCCGGGTGCTCGACGGGAACGGCCAGCCGCTGACGACCACCGTCCAGCACACCCTCGAACCCGCACCGTCCCGCGTGCCGATGCCGGGCCCGGCCTACGACCAGGCGTTCCTGTCGCTGAAGTGGACCGCTGCGGAGGGCTGCGGGTCGAGCCCGAGCGAGCTCGCGCTGAACCTCGCCGGCTCGGACAACTGGGCCGACGCGCTGCAGGTCGCGGTGAACACCGGCGAGCAGGACGTGCTCGGTTCGCTCTGCGCCGGCTCCACCGTGGACCTCTCCGCCTTCGGCGCAGGCGTCAGCTGACCGGCCGGGGTCGTGAGCGCGCAACGGTGTTCCAACGCGCCTTCGCGCTCACGACCCCGCGGCACGGGCCATGGCTGTCCAACGTTCCCCCGACGGCGCAGTAGGCTGCGTGGTCGTGCAGCGATGGCGTGGTTTGGAGCAGCTTCCCGGCGGCTGGGGACGGTGCGTGGTCACCATCGGTGTCTTCGACGGCGTGCACCGCGGGCACCAGCAACTCATCTCGCACGCGGTGCGGCAGGCGCGGCGGCGGGGCGTGCCCTGCGTGCTGATGACCTTCGACCCGCACCCGTCGGAGGTGGTGCGGCCGGGCAGCCACCCGGCGCAGCTCACCACGCTGCGGCGGCGCGCGGAACTGGTCGAGCAGCTCGGCGTGGACGTGTTCTGCGTGCTGCCGTTCACCCGCGAGGTCTCCCGGATCCCGGCCGAGGAGTTCGTGCACGCGATCCTGGTCGAGAAGCTGCACGCCGCCGAGATCGTGGTGGGCGAGAACTTCACCTTCGGGCACAAGGCCGCGGGCAACATCGAACTGCTGGCCAAGCTGGGGGAGCGGTTCGGCTTCGACGTCGAGTCCGACGCCCTGGTGTCCGGCCCGGTGCAGCGGGCCGACGACCCGGCGGGCGCCTCGGTGACCTTCTCCTCGACCTACATCCGCTCGTGCATCGACGCCGGTGACGTGGGTGCCGCGGCCTCCGCGCTCGGCCGCGACCACCGCCTGGAGGGCATCGTGGTGCGTGGAGCGGGGCGCGGCGGCAAGGAGCTCGGCTTCCCCACCGCGAACCTGTCCACTCCGCCGCACGCGGCGATCCCGGCCGACGGCGTCTACGCCTGCTGGTTCACGCACCGGCACCGAGGTTCTCGCGATCCCGGGCGCACGCTGCCCGCCGCGGTCTCGGTGGGCAGCAACCCGACGTTCTCCGGCACCGAGCGCACCGTCGAGGCCTACGTGCTCGACATCGACGCCGACTTCTACGGCGAGCACGTGGACCTGGACTTCGTGCAGCGGCTGCGCGCGATGGAGCGCTTCGACAGCGTGGACGCGCTGATCGAGCAGATGCACCAGGACGTCGCCGAGACCCGGCGCATCCTGGCCGTGGACGGGTGAGAGCAGGCATGCCGACGCCCCGGACGGAGCAATCGCGGCACCCGAGCGGCCCAAGACGCCCCGGGCATGTTTCCGATTCGCGCTCACATCTGGCCGATGACCTGGCAGTATTCAGAGCCGGAACGGCCAGGCGTGATCGGGTCGGTGCCGAGATCGGGGGAGCGAAGGTGGCGGAGAGCAGCGGCGTTCAGCGGAACCTGGCCCTGCAGCGGCAGTGGTACGGCGAACCGCTGGGCGACCGGGTGCGCCGCCTGGTCGTCGCGTTCCGCATCTCGCAGGCCCAGCTCGCCGACGTGCTCGGCATCAGCGCGCCGATGCTCAGCCAGGTGATGAGCGGCCGCCGCGCCAAGATCGGCAACCCGCAGGTGCTGGCCCGGCTGGTGATGCTGGAGCGCAAGGTGCTCATCCCGGGGGTGGCGGCGGGCGAGCCCGATGCGATCAAGCAGGCGCTGGAGGACGTCCGCCAGTCGCAGCCGTCGGTGGGGCGCGACGACCTGCCGGTCAAGCACGCGGCCAACGGCGAGGAGGCCGCCTGGCCGATCCTGCGCGAGGTCGCGAAGCCGAACGAGCTGGAGGCCGCGGCGTCCATCCTCGAAGGCCGCTACCCGGGCCTGGCGGGCCTGCTGCGCCGCGCCGCCAACGGCGACTGACCCCGACGAGTGCGATGGTCGGGAGGACCACCATCGCCAGGAGGGGGCCGCAGATGCGCCTGTTCACCGCGTTGTGGCCGTCGGAGGCGGCGGTGCGGCACCTGTCCGCCGCTGTCGACCGGCTGGACCGCGATCGGGTGGCCGCGGCGACGGCCGGGCTGCGGAAGTTCCGGTTCAGCGGGCCCGAGCGCTGGCACCTGACGCTGTGCTTCCACGGCGACGACGCCGATCCCGACGAGGTCGCCGAGCGGCTGGAGCACCGGGTCGCGCGGCTGCTGGCCACCGACCCCGCGGCGCCGCGCCTGCGGCTGGCGGGCAGCGGGATCTTCCGCGGTGTGCTGTGGATCGGCGCCGAACCGGGCACCGCCGACGACGACCGCGCGCTGCGGGCGCTGGTGCGCGCGGCCGGTGGCGATCCGCACGGCTACCGGGCGCACCTGACCATCGCCCGCTGGGTGGCCGGGCGGGCCGACCGGGAGCTGGTGACCGGCCTGTTCGCCGGCTACGCCGGGCCGTGGTGGGAGGCGCGCGAACTCGCCGTGGTGCGCAGTGACCTGCGAGAAGGCGGCCCGGCCTACCAGACCGTGCACCGGGTCGGGGTGACGCGCACGTCATCGGGTTGACCCGGTAGGAGCAGTGCTCCCTGATATCCTGACCGGTGGAGCGGCTGCAGTCCGTGGTGGCCGGCTCCGGTCAGGTGTTCGATTCGGACACCTGATCCCGGCTTCGCCGGGCGCAGCTGACACGGGACATCGAAGGAGTCAACTCGTGGCGTTGTCCACTGCAGAGAAGAAGCAGATCCTGGCCGAGTACGGCCTCAAGGACGGCGACACCGGTTCGCCGGAGGCCCAGGTGGCCCTGCTGACCAAGCGGATCACCGGGCTCACCGAGCACCTCAAGCAGCACAAGCACGACCACCACTCGCGTCGTGGCCTGCTGCTGATGGTCGGTCGTCGCCGCCGCCTGCTCAACTACCTGACCAAGGTGGACATCGAGCGCTACCGTTCGCTGATCAAGCGACTCGGCCTGCGCCGTTGACCAACGCCGAGGGGAGTGGCCGCCGGGCCGCTCCCCTCGGTGCATGACCGGCGCTTCGGCGCCGCAGCAACTTAAAGAGTGCTCACGGTGGTACGCACCGGGCAGGCGTCCGCCGGTCCTCGGTAGTGGCTGCCGGGCAAGTCGTCCGAACGGACGTTCCCGGGGGCTTCGATCGATGGCCGGCCTCGTCGGACCACGACCCGGATGCACCTGCCGTGGGCCTCGTGAGGACTAGAGGAGTCATCTTGACCGAACCCCAGATCGACGAGGGTGTGTACGAAGCGACCGCGGTGCTGGACAACGGCGCCTTCGGCACCCGCACCGTCCGCTTCGAGACCGGACGGCTGGCCAAGCAGGCCGCGGGCAGCGTCGTCGCCTACCTCGACGACGAGACCATGCTGCTGTCGGCCACCACGGCGTCCAAGCAGCCGAAGGAGCACTTCGACTTCTTCCCGCTGACCGTCGACGTCGAGGAGCGGATGTACGCCGCGGGCCGCATCCCCGGCTCGTTCTTCCGCCGCGAGGGCCGCCCGTCCACGGACGCGATCCTGACCTGCCGGCTGATCGACCGGCCGCTGCGCCCGTCCTTCGTGGACGGCCTGCGCAACGAGATCCAGGTCGTCGTCACCGTGATGAGCCTGGCGCCGGGCGACCTGTACGACGTGCTGGCGATCAACGCCGCGTCGGCGTCCACGCAGGCCTCCGGCCTGCCGTTCTCCGGCCCGATCGGCGGCACCCGGATGGCGCTGATCGACGGCCAGTGGGTCGCGTTCCCGACCCACGAGCAGCTGGAGCGGGCCGTGTTCGACATGGTCGTCGCGGGCCGCATCGTCGGCGACGACGTGGCGATCATGATGGTCGAGGCCGAGGCCACCGAGAAGACGGTCGCGCTGGTCGCCGAGGGCGCCCAGGCCCCGACCGAAGAGGTCGTGGCCGCCGGCCTGGAGGCCGCCAAGCCGTTCATCCGGACCCTGTGCCACGCGCAGCAGCAGCTGGCGCAGGCCGCGGGCAAGGCCGCCCAGGAGTTCCCGGTGTTCCCGGCCTACGCCGAGGACGCCTTCACCGCCGTCGAGCAGGCCGTCTCCACCGAGCTGGCCGAGGCGCTGAAGATCGGCGGCAAGCAGGAGCGCGAGTCCCGGCTCGACGAGATCAAGGCGTCGGTGCTGGAGAAGGTCGCCACCGGCGAGGGCGAGCAGTTCGAGGGCCGCGAGAAGGAGCTCGGCGCCGCGTTCCGCTCGCTGACCAAGAAGCTGGTGCGGCAGCGGATCATCCGCGACCAGGTCCGCATCGACGGCCGCGGGCTGACCGACATCCGCAGCCTGTCCGCCGAGGTCGGCGTGATCCCGCGGGCGCACGGCTCGGCGCTGTTCGAGCGCGGCGAGACCCAGATCCTGGGCGTGTCCACGCTGAACATGCTGCGCCTGGAGCAGACCATCGACTCGTTGTCCCCGGAGACGACGAAGCGGTACATGCACCACTACAACTTCCCGCCCTACTCGACCGGTGAGACCGGCCGGGTGGGCAGCCCGAAGCGGCGCGAGATCGGCCACGGAGCGCTGGCCGAGCGCGCGCTGATGCCGGTGCTGCCCTCGCGCGAGGAGTTCCCGTACGCCATCCGGCAGGTCTCCGAGGCGCTGGGCTCCAACGGCTCCACCTCGATGGGCTCGGTCTGCGCCTCGACGCTGTCCCTGCTCAACGCGGGTGTGCCGCTGAAGGCCCCGGTGGCCGGCATCGCGATGGGTCTGGTCTCCGACGAGATCGACGGCAAGACCCACTACGTGGCGCTGACCGACATCCTCGGCGCCGAGGACGCCTTCGGCGACATGGACTTCAAGGTCGCCGGCACGAAGGACTTCGTGACCGCCCTGCAGCTGGACACCAAGCTGGACGGCATCCCGTCCGAGGTGCTGGCCCAGGCGCTCGGCCAGGCCCGCGACGCCCGGTTCACCATCCTCGAGGTGATGGCCGAGGCGATCGGCAAGCCCGACGAGATGAGCCCGCACGCCCCGCGCGTGACGTCCATCAGCATCCCGGTGGACAAGATCGGCGAGGTCATCGGCCCGAAGGGCAAGATGATCAACTCGATCACCGAGGAGACCGGTGCGGAGATCACCATCGAGGACGACGGCACCATCTACGTCGGTGCCGCCGACGGCCCGTCCGCGGAGGCCGCGATCGACAAGATCAACGCCATCGCCAACCCGCAGCTGCCGAAGGTCGGCGAGCGCTTCCTGGGCACCGTGGTCAAGACCGCGGCGTTCGGCGCGTTCGTCTCGCTGCTGCCGGGCAAGGACGGCCTGGTGCACATCTCCAAGCTGGGCAACGGCAAGCGCATCGGCAAGGTCGAGGACGTGGTGAACGTCGGCGACAAGCTGCGCGTGGAGATCGCCGACATCGACAGCCGCGGCAAGATCAGCCTGGTGCTGGTCAACGACGAGGACGAGAAGTCCGAGGCGCCCGCCGAGCCGGAGGCCGAGAAGTCGGAGCAGTGATCTGCGACTGATCCTCGATGCGGCCCGTCCCGGTACGTCCGGGGCGGGCCGTATCGTCATGTGTGCACCCAGCCCGCCCGACCTTTTCCGTGGGGACATGAAGCAGCAGAAGCAGAACGTCGGTGGCCACCTGCAACGCCCCGGGACCACCCGGGTGCTCGGGCGCAGCGGGGACGCCGCAGTCCGGCGCACCGTGCTCCCCGGCGGGCTGCGGGTGGTGACCGAACCGGTGCCCGGCGTCCGCTCGGCGTCGGTCGGGATCTGGGTCGGGGTGGGCTCGCGCGACGAGGGCAAACCGCAGGCCGGTGCCGCGCACTACCTCGAACACCTGCTGTTCAAGGGCACTGCGAAGCGCACCGCGGTGGACATCGCGCAGGAGATCGACGGCGTCGGCGGCGAGCTCAACGCCTTCACCGCCAAGGAGTACACCTGCTACTACGCGCACGTGCTGGACCGCGACCTGCCGATGGCCGTGGACATGCTCTGCGACGTGGTCTTCGACGCGGTGAACGCGAAGTCCGACGTGGACGTCGAGCGCAGCGTGGTGCTCGAGGAGATCGCCATGCGCGACGACGACGCCGAGGACCTGCTGCACGAGCTGTTCAACTCGGCGGTGCTGGGCGACCACCCGCTGGGCAGGTCGGTCCTGGGCACCGAGGACTCGATCACCGCGATGACGCGGGCGCGGGTGCACGGCTTCTACCGCAGCCGCTACGCGATGCCGAAGATGGTGGTCGCGGCGGCGGGCAACGTCGAGCACGGCAAGGTGCTGCGCCTGATCCGCAAGGCCATCGGCGACCGCCTGACCGGCGACGAGCCGCCCGCCCCGCCGCGCACCGGGCGAGCCCGGTTACCGCAGCAGAAGCGCCTGGTGCTGCAACCGGACGACACCGAGCAGGCCCACCTGCTGCTGGGCTGCCGCAGCTTCGACCGCTACGACGAGCGGCGGTTCGCCCTCGGCGTGCTCAACGCCGCGCTGGGCGGTGGCATGAGCTCGCGGCTGTTCCAGGAGGTCCGCGAGCGGCGCGGGCTGGCCTACTCGGTCTACTCCTCGACCACCGCGTACTCCGACGCGGGCACCTTCTCGGTGTACGCGGGCTGCACGCCCGACCGGCTCGGCGAGGTCGCGACGGTGATCCGCGGCGTGCTCGCGGGCGTCGCCGCGGACGGCCTGACCGAGGAAGAGGTGGAGCGCGGCCGAGGTCAGCTGCGCGGAGGCCTGGTGCTCGGCCTGGAGGACAGCGCGTCGCGGATGAGCCGCATCGGCAAGACCGAGCTGAACTACGGCCGCCACTTCACGGTCGAGCAGACGCTGGAGCGCATCGACGCGGTCACCGCCGAGGACGTGGCCCAGCTCGCGGCGGAACTGCTCCGCCGCCCCCTCACCACAGCGGTCGTCGGCCCCTACGACTCCCTCGAAGAACTCCCCGAAGGCATCTGAACCGTCACCCGGGCCCTGGTCAATTTCGTACGAAATTGACGCCGCCACCCCGACCGGGCTGGGGGCGGTGGTGCGTGCATAGACTCGGGGTCGTTCAGTGCCGGGGTGGAGAGGTAGTCGTCACGTGAGCATCAAGGTCGGTGTGCTGGGCGCCCGCGGGCGGATGGGATCCGAGGCGGTGCGCGCCGTCGGCGAGGCCGCCGACACCGAGCTGGTCGCCGCCATCAACCGCGAGGACGACCTGTCCGGCCTGGTGTCGGCGGGCGCGCAGGTCGCCGTCGACCTCACCCACCCGGACGCCGTGCTGGACAACGTCCGGTTCTGCGTCGAGCACGGCATCCACGTCGTCGTGGGCACCAGCGGTCTCGGCGCCGCGGAGCTGGAGCAGATCCGGTCCTGGCTGGCCGAGCGCCCCGAGGTCGGCGTGCTGGTCGCGCCGAACTTCGCCATCGGCGCGGTGCTGTCCATGCGGTTCGCCGAGCTGGCCGCGAAGTTCTTCGAATCCGTCGAGATCGTCGAGCTGCACCACCCGAAGAAGGCCGACGCCCCGTCCGGGACGGCCGCGCGCACCGCGCAGGTGATCGCCCAGGCCCGTGCTGAAGCCGGGCTCGGCGAGGTCCCGGACGCCACGACCAAGGAGCTCGACGGTGCGCGTGGTGCGGACGTCGACGGCGTGCGCGTGCACTCGGTGCGGATGACCGGTCTGGTGGCGAGCCAGGAGGTGCTGTTCGGCACCGAGGGCGAGACGCTGACGATCCGGCACGACTCCTTCGACCGCCGCTCGTTCATGCCGGGCGTGCTGCTGTCGGTCCGCGAGGTCGGCGACCGGCCCGGCCTGACCGTCGGGCTCGACGCGCTGCTGGGGATCTGACTTGTCCGAGTCGAAGCAGCGCCGGTTCCTGAACCCGCGGACCTCCGCGTTCGTGGTGGCGGCGGCGCTGCTGGTCTACCTGGTGATCATGGGCGGGCGCGCCGTCACGATGATCGTCAGCGGGCAGCCGGTGTTCATCGCGCTGGGCCTGGCGATCTTCGTGCTGCCGGTGCTCGGCGCGGTGCTCGTGGCCGACCAGCTGCGCTTCGGCGCGAGCACCGAGCGGCTGGCCCGGCGGCTGCACGACGAGGACGCGCTGCCGGACGTCTCGCACCTTCCGCTGCGGCCGTCCGGTCGCGTCGAGCGGGAGGCCGCGGACGCGTGGTTCGACGAGAAGCAGGCCGAGCTCGAAGCCGAGCCGGAGGACTGGCGGCGCTGGTTCGCCCTGGCGCAGGCCTACGACCTGGCAGGCGACCGCAACCGGGGCCGCAAGGCGATGCGCCGCGCGATCGAGATGGAGCGCCAGGACCGGCCGAGCTGATCAGCCGGAGATGCGCCTGCGGCGAGCGCGCTGCCGGCAGGTCGGACCGCAGTAGCGCGCTGGCCGCCCGGTGGAGCGGATGCGCAGCCGCGTGCCGCACTCCGCGCAGCACGCCTCGGTTCCGTGACGCTGCTGCGCGGATGTGTCACGGAACTGGCTTCCTTCCGTGACGGTGCGCAGCCCGTCCAGCATCAGCCGCACCAGCCGTGCGCTCCGCGCCCGGTTCGGGTGCGCTGAGCGCAGCGCGGCACCACCGATGATGATCGCGGCCAGATCATCGGTCTGCACCTCTTCGCGTACCGCTCCCGCCTGCTTCGCGTTGCGCAGCAAGCGATCCAGCGCCTCGTTGAACTTCTGCGTCGCCGCGGTGAACACGGCTCGCGGCCAGCTCCGGTCAGCGGTGAACGCATCGCAGAAGTGCTGGCGCTCAGCCGATTTCCCGATCGCATCGAGCAGGAAGCCGAACAGCGCGTCACCGGGAGCGGCGCGGTCGGCCCACTGCTCCGCAGCCGCCACGAGTTCCGCGACGTGCTCGGCGAGCACCGCTTCGACCAGCACGTCCTTGCTCGGGAAGTGCCGGTAGACCGTTCCGGCCCCGACCCCGGCGCGCCGCGCCACCTGGCCGAGCGACACCTCCAGTCCGCCCTCGGTGAAAGCCCGCATCGCCGCGCGCAGCACGACTTCCCGGTTGCGCCGGGCATCGGCACGTTCGGTGCCGGGAACTGCTGGCATGTCACGCAATCCTTGTCCGCGAAGCGGAAACGGGTCGACCATTCCGGATCGTGCCAGTATTCACCACACCCCGGAACGGACGTCATGAACACCTCACCGATCCTCGTCACCGGCGCCACCGGCAAGCAGGGCAACGCCACCGCGCGCCGCCTGCTGGCCGAGGGCAGGCCGGTGCGAGCCCTGGTCCGCGACGCGACCGCCCCGGCCGCCGCGGCGCTGGCCGCTGCCGGTGCCCAGCTCGCGGTCGGCGACTTCGACGACCCGGCCAGCCTGCCACCCGCTCTCGACGGTGTCGCAGCCGTTTTCGCCATCCCGCCCCTCCAGACCGCTCTGGGCAAGACCGACCTCGAAGAGGCCCGCGTCCGGACGCTGATCGACGCGGTGGTCGCGGCGGGCGTCGAGCAGGTCGTGCTGAGCACGGTGGCCACGGCGTCGATCGAATTCCCCGGTGCGGCCGCGAAAGCGAGGATCGAGCAGTACCTGCGCGACCGGGTCGCGACGCCCACCGTGCTGCGGCCCGTCCGGTTCATGACCAACTACTTCATCCCGGCGGAAGTCGGGATCGACGGCATCTCCGGCGGTGTGCACCGGCACCTGTTCCCGCCGCACGAGCCGATGCAGATCATCGCCCTGGCCGACATCGCCGAATTCGCCGCGCTCGCGTTCGCCGACCCCGCCCGGTTCGCCGGGCGGACGCTGGAACTGGCCGGTGACCAGCCGACTCCGGTCGAGGCGGCCGCCGCGATCACCGCCGCCACCGGCATCCACGTCCGGTACGAGCAGCTCACCGACGACGAAGCCGCCGCGGTCGGCCCGGGGATCGCCGAGACGAAGCAGAGCTGGGCGGCGGGCAACCGCTGGCACGCCGACATCGAAGCGCTGCGCGTGATCCACCCCGGACTGCGCACCTTCACCGACTGGCTCGCCGAATCCGGCGCCGCAGCGCTCCGGGAACACCTCGGCTGAACGCCGTTCGTGAGCGCGGAATCCGCTTCCGCGCTCACGAGCTTTCTTCGCTTCATCGCGGCGAAATACCGAGCCGGTGTTAAATCCACGACCTCTTTCCGGGTGAATGCCGATGAGTGCGGCGCATTCATCGGTGACGGGCGGGGTCGATCTCATCCAGTGGTTCATCGTTGACAGCCGGTTCCGGTGTGCAGATCATTCCTGCCATGTCGAGGTTCGGCACTCTCGTCGCTCGCCTGCACGTCGATCTCGTGCAGCAGGCCAGCGCGCTCTGTCGCGTGCGTTGAGTCCCCGCCACCACTGCGCGCCAATTCGAATTCGCCACCGCGGTCGCGCAGCCGGGCAGTGCTTTCCCGGTCCACGGCAGGACGAGGAGAACTGAGCGCTCTTGACCGCGCGTCGAGAGCTCGGCAGCTATTCGCCCGATTCCCGGTCGTGCGGCGCCATTGCGGCCGCACGGCTGCACCGGCACGCCCGAATCAGGGCCACACCGATTCCCGGAGCATTGATGAAGAGCAGATACCGAAGACTGTCCACCGGATTGGGCGCCGCACTGCTGGCCATCGGCGCGGTCACGCTCCCGGTGCAGGACGCCTACGCCGACGTCGAAGTGTCCACCCACTCGATCAGAGGTGCCGACGGCAAGGACTACACGGTCACCAACCACCTGGTGACGAGCGCGCTGCAGAAGTCCCGGTCCGACGGCAAGCGCAAGGAATGGCTGCTGGTGTGGGCCGGTGACGAGAACATCGCCGACACCGCCGTGCCGAAGGTCCGCGACCTGCCCGGATCGCTCACCGGCGGCATCGGCGACATCGCGGATTCGCTGCCCGGACCGGACTTCCTCGCGGTCATCGACGCCACCCCGGGCTCTCCCGGGTACGGCGAGGTCGTCAACACCATCACCGTCGGGCCGCTGGTGGAGAACGAGCCGCACCACATGCAGTACGTGTGGCACAAGGGCGACACGATCTACGCCGGTGCGCTCTTCGGCGCCGCGACCTACGCCTTCGACGTCACCGCACTGCCGTCGGTGAAGCTGAAGGGCATCAGCCTGCCGTCGCAGACGCTCGGCGGTTCGGTGCCCGACGCGTACTGGGTGCTCAAGGACGGCACCGCGTACGCGACGTACATGGGCGGGCCCGTCGCGCCCGGCCCGTACCGCTACGACGACGGTTCGGTGCACATCGGCAACGGCTTCGCCGGCAGCCCCGGCGAAGTGGTCCGGTTCGACGAGAACGCCAGGGTGCTCTCGCAGTCCCCGGCCGCGACACCCGGCGGCGACAACGAGAAGCTGTGCGCCAACCTGCCGCGGCTCGGCCAGCCGACCTGCGCGAACCCGCACGGCATCCAGGCCCGCGAGGACCTGAACACGCTGGTCACCGCGGACTACGTGGAGCCGCGCAACATCATCCTGGACCCGGTGAAGGCGCCGTCGCCGTACCTGCGGCGGCCGACCGTGCGGACCTGGGACATCTCCGACCGCAACCACCCGAAGCTCAAGGCGGTGTCCTACCTGCCCGACGGCCCGCGCGCCGACCCGAACGACCCGCTGCACCAGGAGAGCCGCGCGGTCATGGAGACCACCGTGACCAACCTGCCCGGCCACAAGGGCGCTTTCGCGCAGACCATGCAGGGCGGTGCGGTGTTCTACACGCCGGACATCACCGCCGCCGAACCGCAGTGGCGGCAGGTGTTCGACGACGGCACCGCGGCACCCGGCTTCGACGCGGCCAACGACCGCAACGGCGGGAGCTCCAACGGCGGCTGGATCCAGACCAGCCCGGACGACCGCTTCCTGTACCGCGCGATCCAGGGCCGCCAGCCCGGCACCTTCGGCACCGACGACCCCGGAACCACCGGCGGCGTCTACGTGCTGGACATCTCGAAGCTGGTCGCGGCCGGCACCGGCTACCAGTGCTCGATCGACACCAAGCAGGAAGCCGAGCACGGCGGCGCCGAGGCCGACTGCCCGACGCTGGCGGGGACGACGCCGATCAACCCCGGCCAGCCCGGTGCGGGACCGCACTGGGGCGCCTACGACAACTTCGTGCTCGACGACGACGGCTACTACCGCGAAACGCAGCAGCCGCAGCGGCTCGCGGTGTCGAACTACTTCGTCGCCAGGTCCGGACTGGACGGTGACCACAAGGTCAACCTGGTGCACCTGGGCCCGGACGGGAAGGTCTCGGTCGACGAGGGCTTCCGCGACGAGGTCACCGGCGAGGTCGGCGTGAACTTCAACCGGAAGACCTGGCCGCACGGCCAGTTCGGCAACGCCAAACCGCACTCGGAGCTGTTCGTGGTCGCCGACGAGGACCTCAAGGGCTGACCGCGAACCCGCCGCGCGGCGCTGCCGGTCGCGCGGCGGGCCTGCTGACCCGCGTCGGTGGCGCCGTCTCCGCACGCCCGGCGTCACCGGCGCGGACCCCTGAACCTCCGAACACGAGAAAGCGGTGGAGCACATGCATTCCCACCTCGCGGCGTCCGAAGTGGACCTGTTGGGACTGGTGCTGCGAGTGGTGCTGCTGACCAGCACCGCACTGGTGGCGGGCATCGGCCTGCTGCGTCCGGCGGTCGCGGTGCGGCCCCGGCTGGCCTGGGGCGCAGCGGCGCTCGCCGCCGCGGCCAGCGCGAGCTCCGCCGTCGTGCTCGACATCAACATCGGCTTCGCCGTCGTGCACGCGCTGCTCGCGCTCGCCGTGCCGATCTCGCTGCGCTGGCGGTCGGTCGCCACCTACCTGGGATTCGCGCTGGCCCTGCTGCTCATCGCCGAGGCCGCGCTGGAGCACGCTTCGTTCGAGTTCTTCCTCGACACGGTCTTCGCCGCTGTCGCGGTGGTCTGGTTCGGCATCGCCGCGGGGGAGCGGCGATCCGGCAGCGGACTGCGCCCCGGGCCGGTGGCGCTGACCGCCGCGATCGCACTGGCCGGAGCCGGGACGGCGCAGCTGCTGGCATCCGGCTTCCTCGACCGGCGGCTGGTGGAGAGCGCGCACGGCCTGGCGATGCTCGTCCTCGCCGTCGCCGCGCTGGCGGTCCTGGCGCTGACCGTCGCACTCCGCGATGTGCGGCAGCGCTACCGGTTCGGCGCGGCCGGAGTGCTGGTCGCGGTCGTCGCGTGGACGGCGCTGCCGGGACTCCCGCCACCGGCCGACCTGCCCGCGCCCGGAGTGCCCCGGGTGGTGACCGCGGCCGGAACACCGGTGCTGGTCAGCCCGCACCGGCCGGGGCGGAACCTGGTGCACTTCCCGGAGAGCGCCGGACTGGAAGTGGTGGTGGAGACCGCTGCCGGACTCGCCCGCGCGGTGCCCCGCCCGGGGAGCTCCGGCACCTGGGCGGAGATCGACCTGCCTGCCGGCCGCAGCGATCTGCTCGTGCGCCGCGGCGCTGAAGAGGAGTCGGTGGACCTCGACGCTGGGGAGCTGCCCGCGCTGCCCGGTGCAGCGGGGCCGGACGGCGCTGAATGCGCCAGCGCCGGCTTGGGCGGATTCGCCGCCGGATCACCGGAGGTCCTCGACCGCTGCCCGTCCGCCGAACTGTCCGAAGAGGACGGTGATGCGCTGCGGAAGCTGGTCGGACACCTCGCCGACGTCCCGGTGCCCGCGATCAACGTGATCGGTGACGACTCACCCCGCGGCCGTGCCGCGACCGAGCTGGTGACCGCCGCGGCCCAGCAGCGCGGCATTCCGCTCCGCGAAGACCGGGACGGCGCACTGCTCGTGGTCTCCGGCTGGTCCCGCGCGGCCGAAGCGCTCGACGACGCCAACCGCGGCACGAGCTACCTCTACGGCGTGCAGCTGGCCCCGTGGCTGCTGCACGGCCCGGTGATCAACAAGATCCCCGGCGTCTCGATACCGCTCCGGTTCGACCCGCGCGACCAGCGCTCCCTGACCTACGGCATGACCCTCGCCGCGCGCTTCGGCGGCGAACCGCCATCGCTGGCCGGATTCCGCCGCTGGCTCACCGCCCGCGGCGAGCACCTCACCGGCGCGGTCTCGGTCTACGCATCCGCCCAGGTCGACGTGATGCAGATGCCCACCCACCAGCACGGCAGCGCCGCGGCGGGCCAGTGGATCCCGAAGGGAACCATCGTCGCCATCTCCGGCCCGCTCGGCAACGCCTGAGGAGAAACCGGCCGGACCAGCAGGAACCGGCCAGACAGAGGAGGAGAAATGTCCGCAACCATCCGCAGGCTCGCCGCGGTCGCGGCCACCGCGATCACCGCCTGCCTGCTCACCGGCGGCGTCGCGACCGCCGAACCGATCTGGCTGCTCCCCGGCGTCGACGTGGGCCCGCTGCTCGAACCGTCGGTGCAACTGCCCACCCAGCTGCTCGCACCGGTCTTCGACGTCCTGAACCCGTGACCGGAAGAACCGCCATGGCACCCCTCGTGCCGACCGGAGCCCTGCTCAACCGCACCTCAGGGAACCGTGACGCAACCCAGCCACAACAAGCCCCCACAACGCGAGATCAACTCCCGAACGGGACCACCACTGAAAATCGCCGAGAGACGGGACTATCCATGACCAAGCAGAACACCTGCCGCGCCCTCACCGCCGCAGTGCTCACCGGTGTCGCGCTGCTCAGCAGCGCACCAGCCGCGCTCGCCGAGGCGCCCCGCCAGGACGGCGTCGCCGTCGTCGACGAACCGGACACCAGCGAGCTGAACAACAAGTGGACCTTCGCGCCGCTGGGCGTGCCGGTCTTCGGGCTGATCGATTCCCTCAGCGGCGTGCCGAAGAAGCTGGGACTGATCTGAGCTCGATCACCGGGCCCGGCGCACCCCGTCGCGGGCACGGTCCGGCCCGGGCCGGCTCGACCTCGGGCACCGCGGGCCCGGTGACACCGGGCGGCGTCACAGCCAGGCGACGATCACGCCCGGCGCGATGGCCAGGGCGCCGAACCGGACGAAACGTCCGATGAAACCGGTGATCACGAACGTGGACAGCGGCACCTTCGCCCAGCCGGCGATCACCGCGACCGCCGCGAACGGCGGCAGGCTCGCCGTGGCGCTGACCAGCAGGACCGCGCCGGTCCACACCGGCCGCTGCTGGCAGTTCACACGGAACCGCTCCAGCCACTCGCGCCACCGCCCGCCCTTCTCGCCGGTGTTCTTGCGGCGGAAGAACTTCGGCAGCCGGATCGCCCCGCGCGCCGCGTAGAAGTGCAGCAGCTTCCCGCCGATCTGGCCGGTGGCGATCACCACCGCCAGCAGCCACCACGGGATCTCCGGGCCGTTGAGCACCAGGCCGATCGCGAACAGCTCGACGCTGATCAACGGGAGCAGTGCGGACGCCACCGACACCCCGAAGGCGGTGGACAGCAATCCGATGACGGTCAGCACGTTCGCCCCCAGCGCGTTCAGACCAGCTGACGGAAGGCTAGCAATTCGAGCACGTTCCGCTCAGCGAGTCCGCTCCGACCTCGTCCCGCGCGGTGGCTGCAGGTCGTGCGCCTGCGGCGCGCGAGCCCCCGGGATGAGATGCGTCGGTCATCGCGGCTGCGGCCACCAATCGGGGTGAAAGGTTCAGTCGAGCGGAAGAGCGCGTTCACGAAGTCTTGAACTGGAGTTCCAGCGAGCCGGACAACCGCAGCTCCCGCAGCGGGCGCCCGCCCGCGTCCAGCGTTCGCACCGTACCGTCCGGGGCCCACCCCGCGCTGCGGAAGAAGGCCATCGACGCGGTGTCGGCCTCCGGCACCCACGCGATGCCCCGAGTGGCACCGGTCGCGGCCAACCGCTGCGCCATCTCGCCCAGCAACCGGCCACCGTGCCCGCGCCGTCCCCAGCGCGGCTCCACCAGCAGCGCGCTGACCAGGACCACGGTGCTCGCATCGGGCGGCATCGAGCCGTCGGCCGCCGCGACCTCCGGTTCCGGCGCCGGCCCAGCGGCGCAGAACCCCACGACCCACGAGCCTTCGGTCGCCACCAGCACGGTGGCCGGGCCCTCGGTCAACGCCTGCCGCCACTCCTGCTCGGCGGCGGCGCCGTCCAAGCCGTCCAGCACCTCGGCGGGCAGCAGCTCGGTGTACGCGGTCCGCCAGGTGGTCAACTGGATCCGCGCGACCTCCGCGGCATCGGAGGGCACCGCTTCCCGCACCTCGGCATCAGCCATGCGGTCAATCTAGAGGGTGCCGCGGTCGCTGTGCGTGGCGGCTCGGATACCGGATGGTGGAGCACGTCCGCGCTGCGGGACACGCCGGTGAGCGGGCTGTGACGGGGCGGGCGCGTTGCGCGCCGGTAGGCGTCGCGAACTCGACGCAGCGTGCGCCTTCGGGCACCGTCTGGTGCCACCCGCCGTCGGGCTGTCGGTCCTCGCTGGCACCATCGGGCGGGTGCAGACCATGAGTCGCGACACCGCTCGCCGAGTTGCTTTGGCCGCCCAGGGATTCGCCGACCCGCCACCACAGGGCAACGTGACCCGGCGACACCTCCTGCGCGCGCTGTCGCGCACCAAGCTGCTGCAGCTCGACTCCGTCAACGTCGCCGTCCGCGCCCACTACATGCCGCTGTTCAGCCGGTTGGGCGCCTACGCCCCCGAGCTGGTCGACACCGCGGCCTGGTCGCACCGGGCGCGGCAACCGCGGCTGCTGGTCGAGTACTGGGCGCACGAAGCCTCCCTCATCCCCATCGAGGACTGGGCGTTGCTGCGCTGGCGGATGCGGGAGTACGGCGGTGCTTGGCGGCGCCGCAGCCGGGAACTCCTCGAACGCGTGCCGGAACTCGTCGACGACGTGCTGGCGGCGGTCAAGGACCTCGGCCCGGTCGGTGCGGGCACGCTGGAGCGCGAGCTCGGTGGCGGCGAGCGGCAAGGCCGCGGCCCCTGGTGGAACCGCACCGACACCAAGCAGGTGTGCGAGCTGCTGTTCGCGATGGGCGAGCTGACCACCGGCACCCGACGCGGCTTCGAACGCCTCTACGACCTGCCCGAACGAGTGCTGCCCGCGCACGTCCTCGGACACGAGCCCGAGGACGACGAGGCGGTCCGGGCACTGGTGGAGCGGTCCGCGCACGCGCTCGGCGTGGCCACCGAACCCGACCTGCGGGACTACTACCGGCTTTCCCCGTCCCAGTCCCAGCAGGCGGTGGCCCAGCTGGTCGAGGACGGCGTGCTCGAACCCGTCTCGGTGAACGGCTGGCGGCAACCCGCCTACCGGCACTCCGCAGCGCGGATTCCGCGCAAGGTGACCGGTCGGGCGCTGCTGTGCCCGTTCGACCCGCTGATCTGGGAGCGCTCGCGCGCGCAGCGGTTGTTCGACTTCCACTACCGCATCGAGATCTACGTTCCCGAACCCAAGCGCAAGTACGGCTACTACGTCTTCCCCTTCCTCCTCAACGGTGAACTGGTGGCCCGCGTCGACCTGAAGGCGGACCGGACCGCAGGCGTGCTGCGGGTGCCCGGTGCGTTCGCCGAACCGGGTTCCGACCTGGGCGAGGTCGTCCCGGAACTGGCGGCTGCCTTGCGCGACATGGCGTCCTGGCTAGGTCTCGACGGCGTCGTCATCGGCGACCGGGGAGACCTCGCCAAGCCCCTCCGCGCGGTCGTCCGCTGACCTTCAGCCGGCCCGGGGACCTTCAGCGCGTTCCTGGGCCGCGACGACGTCGTCGCCGTACCGGGCAGCCCACGCGCCGAGTGCCTCGATCGGTTCGAGCAGGCTCTCGCCGAGCTCGGTCAGGCGGTACTCGACCCGCGGCGGTGCTTCCCGGAACGAGTTCCTGGTGACCAGGCCGTTCTGCTGGAGGCGGCGCAACGTCTCGGCGAGCACCTTTGTGCGGATGCCACCTATCCGCCGCCGGAGTTCGACCGGGCGCAGCGGCCCGTTGCGCAGAGTCCAGACGACCACCGGGTTCCAGGTGTTCGCCAGCAGGTCGAACGCCAACCGCGCGCGGCAGTCGGCGATGAACCCGTCCTGCCCGGGGAACAGCTCGGTCATCGCTTCCTCCGTAAGTCGTCGAGCCATCCTCGCGTGCCCGAAAGCAACCGAGTGGTACCTGTTGCGCCGCTTAGGTTCGGCGGCGTCGAACAGATACACCGGATGAAAGCGAGCAACCGCACATGCGGATCGGAATCCTGGGCACTGGCAACATGGCCACCGCGCTGGGCGCGCAGTGGGCCGCTTCGGGTCATGAGCTGATGATCAGCGGTCGGCAACCCGCGAAGGCGGAGGCGCTCGCCCAGCGCATCGGAGGCTCGGCTCGTGCCGGAACATTCGCCGAGGCCGTCGAATTCGGGTCGGTCGTGCTGATCGCAGTACTGCACGGAGCGATCCGGGAGGTGTTGTCCGCAGCAGGTGCCGAGTCCGGTTCGTTCCGGGACAAGGTGGTGATCGACTGCAGCAATGCCGTAGTTCCAGGTCGGTTCGTTCTGGATCTCCCTTCTGGTACCTCGATGGCGGAGCAGATCGCCGGACAGGCGAACGGTGCGAAGGTGGTGAAGGCCTTCAACCTCTGCCACGAGTCGATCTGGCGCTTGACGCCTCCCGCGTTCGACGGCAGGCCGTTGCTCGTTCCGCTGTGCGGTGACGACGCGGGCGCGGTCGAAACCGTGCGTTCGCTGGTCACTGACATCGGTTGTGAACCTGCCGATGGCGGTCGGCTGGAACACGCCCCGCTGCTGGAAGCGACCGCGGCGTTCGCGATCGGTTTGTGGGCCCGCGGAGCGGAAGCGCAGGCGATGCTGCCGCCTTTCGAGGCCTTCGGCGTGTGATCGATCCCGTGCGGTGCCGGTGGGGCGGGCTGCACGTCCGATTCACCGGCACCGCGCGGTGACCACCCGCGCACCGTCGCGGTCGAGCGTTGCGATTCCGTCAGGTCGCGGTCGTCAGCACGGCATCACCCGTTCCCGTCCGGCCGAAGACCCGCAGCTTGGGCTCCTCTTCCGGTGCTTCCTCGGACACCACCAGATCGCTGCTCGCGCTACCCGTCGAGGAGGTGAGGTCGACCTCCGCGGCGGTGCCGCGGTGGATCGAGACCTGCAGCTCGCCGGAGCCGGTGATCAGCTCGACCTGGCCCTCGGTCGCATCCGCGACGGTCAGGTCACCGCTGCCGGACCGCGCCAGCACGTCGGCCGACACCGTGCCGAACCAGACGTTCCCGCTGCCGGTGGCCACCGACGACGCCGCACCGAGCGAACTGATCTCGATGTCGCCGCTTCCGCTGCGAGCGTGCACCCCGCCGGTCATCGTGCCGAGCCGGAGCTGACCCGAGCCGGACCGCACGGTGGCCCGGTCGGCGGCCTGTTCGACCGACGTGGTGCCCGAACCGGACTGGATGTTGACCCGCCCGGCGGGGCCGGCCACGCGGACCTCGCCGGAGCTGGTGTGCACCCCGACCTCCGAGTCCAGCGGAGCGCGCACCTTCACCGCCAGCGGGACGTTCCGCAGCGGCGAGGTCGCCGGGGTGCGGATGGCGAGCCGGCTGCCGGTCAGGTCGATCCGGGTCTGGCGAACCGCTTCGGCGACCGGCTCCTGCGACCCGCGGAACTCGCCGCCGGTGCGGATTCCGGCGTCGCCGAACTGCTCGGTGACCCAGCTCAGCAGGCCGGTCAGCCCGCTGCGCCAATCCGGTCCGGATGCCGCCGGATCGTGCCGGACCTCGACGTGGGTGACGTCCGTGTCCGCCAGCTCGACGGTGACCGGGCCGAGACTGTTGCCGATGTCGATGCTGATCGGCCCGGAGGTGTCGAAGTCCTGGCTCCGCACCAGTTCCGCGAGCTTCTCCTCGGCCGCCGACCAGGTCTCGTCACCGCGCGGCTCGTCCGGGCCGGGCGCGGGGATGTCGTCGTTCGTCATCGTTCGCACCGCCCCTCAGCCCTCTACCCAGCCGCGGATGCGCGAGCCGGGCTCGCCGCGCCAGTGACCGCGCGGACCGCCGCCGGGCGGACCCCACTGCCGACCGCCGCGCCCGCGCCGCGGGTGGTCCCACGGCCCGCGCGGTCGTCCGGTGTGCAGCGCGCCTTGCACCGCCTGGGCGACCCAGGTGTTCAAGGACACGCCCTGGGTCGCGGCGGCCTGCTCGGCCTGCGACTTGATCTCTTCGAGCAGCCGCAGCGTGATGCGGCTGATGTCACCGCTCTCACCGCTCGGCGGTGGCGGCGGTGGTGGTTCCTCCGTTTCGTCGTCGGCGGACGGTGCCTGGGTGGAGCCGCTGACCACCACCCGGACATCGCGTCCGTCCAGCCGGATGTCGACGACCGGGCCGTCCAGCTGGGTCGTCACCTCCGCCGCCAGGTCGGAGAGGGCGTTCATGATGGCCAGCCGTGCGGCGGGCTCGATCGCGGCGGACAGCACCGCCGCGGTCTGCCGGGTCTGGTCGTCCCCGGCGGAAGCGGCGGAGCCGAGGTCCGAGCGAAGCTGGTCGATGTAGGGGTTCAGATCCATGACGCCATGGTGACATCGTTCGTGGCGTCATGCAATGACTCGATGGTGTCATCCGGTGTCACGAGATCTCGGCGACTAGGCTCGGCCCGGCACCGGGAGTCGTCGTGCGGCGGTCGTCGACCGCCGAGCGGAGCAAGGAAGGGGTCCGCCCGCAGTGACCGAGATCGTGCGGCCGAAGGTCCAGCTCATCGGCAAGACCGAGTTCTTCCCGCCGGAGGACGTGGCCTGGTCGACCGACGCCGACGGCGGGCAGGCGCTGGCCGAGTTCGCCGGCCGGGCCTGCTACCAGTCCTGGGGCAAGCCGAACCCGGCCACCGCCACCAACGCCGGCTACCTGCGGCACATCCTGGAGGTCGGCCACCTGTCGGTGCTGGAGCACGGCTCGGTGTCGTTCTACCTCTCCGGCCTGTCCCGCTCGCTGACCCACGAGCTGATCCGCCACCGCCACTTCTCCTACTCGCAGCTCTCGCAGCGCTACGTGCCGGAGCGCGACGCCGCGGTGGTCGAGCCCGACGTCATCGCCGACGACCCGGAGCTGCACGAGAAGTTCGTCCGGGCGACCGAGGCGAGCGTGGCCGCCTACACCGAGCTGCTGGCCGCGCTGGAGGAGAAGTTCGCCGACGAGCCGAAGGCGACGCTGCGCCGCAAGCAGGCCCGGCAGGCCGCCCGCGCGGTGCTGCCGAACGCCGTCGAGACGCGCATCGTGGTCACCGGCAACTACCGCGCCTGGCGGCACTTCATCGCGATGCGCGCCTCCGAGCACGCCGACGTCGAGATCCGCGCGCTGGCCGTCGAGTGCCTGCGGCAGCTGCAGAAGGCTGCGCCGAACGTGTTCAGCGACTTCGAGATCACCCCGCTGCGGGACGGCACCGAGGTCGCCTCCAGTCCGCTCGTGTCCGAGGGCTGAGCTCGGCGGGAACCGCTGTTCCGGGCGCGTGGACGTGGTGAGCCGGGTCTCGGGTTCACGGGGAACCTTTTGCGCATCAGCGCAGTCCAAGTGGGCGCGTCGTTCATCTGATTGGATGAGCGCCGAGGTGCAGGTCGTTGCGCTTCGTGGTCGCACGTGAGTACGGGTGGAGGACAACGCCGTGGTGGAGCAGGTCGGGTCGGGTGCGCAGACCAGGCTGATCGGCGGTCGGTACCAGGTCATCCAGGAGCTCGGCCGCGGCGGCATGGGCATCGTCTGGCGGGCCTGGGACCAGGTGATCGGCCGCGAGGTCGCGATCAAGGAGCTGCACCTGCCCGACGGGGTGCCCCCGGCCGAGCGGCAGGTCTACGAGGAGCGCGTGCTCCGCGAGGCGCGCACGGCGGGCCGGCTCAACGACCCCGCGGTGGTGACCGTGCACGACGTGCTCGCCGAGGCGGGCGCCACCTACATCGTGATGGAGCTGGTGCAGGCGGTCACGCTCAACCAGCACGTCGCCCAGCACGGACCGCTGCGCCCGGAGCAAGCCGCCGACCTGGCCCGGCAGGTGGTCTCCGCGCTGGAGAGCGCGCACGCGGCGGGCATCGTGCACCGCGACGTCAAGCCCAGCAACATCATGGTCGCCGACGGCCGCGTCAAGCTCGCCGACTTCGGCATCGCCCAGACCCTCGACGACCCGCGGCTGACCACCAGCGGTGCGATCATCGGCTCGCCGTCGTTCATGGCGCCGGAGCGGCTGCAGGGCGCGGACGCGAGCCCGGCCAGCGACCTGTGGTCCCTGGGCGCGACGCTGTTCTTCGCCGTCGAGGGCTGGATGCCCTTCGAGCGCCAGACCACGGCGGCCACCCTGAACGCGGTGCTGAACGAGCCGCCGCAGCTCTCCCGCCAGCACGGCGTCGTCGGCTCGTTGATCACCGGCCTGCTGATCAACGATCCGCGCGCGCGGTTCACCGGCGCCCAGGTCCGCGCGCTGCTGGACAGCGTGCCCGTCAGCGGTGCGCCCGAGACCACGAGACCGGGAACCCGCATCGCGTCGATGCCGCAGCCGAAGGGCCGGCTGCGGCCGTGGCTGATCGCCAGCGGCATCACCGCGCTGGTGCTGTTCGTGGTCGGTCTGCTGGTGGGGCGGTTCGCGCTGGTCGGCAACAGCGACCCGATCGCGATGGAACCGACGCTGACCTTCGGCACGGGCGGGGACGTCGAGGTCATCAGCCTCGACGACGAGAAGTGCGGCACGGGCAGGATCGCTGCCGGGGTCCAGCTCACCGAGGGCGTGTCGTGCTCGGATCCGCACGACTTCGAGCTGGTCACGAAGTCCGCCCCGTTCAGCAGCAGCGACGACGAGCTGTCCTACCCGGGCGCGGAAGCGCTGGCCCGCTACGGCGAGGGCTACTGCTCGATCTACTTCGACTCCGACAAGATCCTCACCCCGGGCAAGCAGAACGCGCTGCGCTTCGTCGCGCTGATCCCGTCCGAGCAGACCTGGAAGGACCTGGCGAACAGCTCGTCCAGCAGCAGCGGTCCGAGCTCGGCCGACCAGACCGTCTACTGCGCGGTGTACAGCGCCAACGGCGACAAGCTGCACGACTCCGTCACCAGATGATCGAAACCCGGTGGCGGCACGCACTAAGGTGGGCGCATGGGTGTGGCCAGCGATGAACGTCAGCAGTTGTGCGACCTCCTCGAACAGCTCGGCCCGGACGCGCCGACGCTGTGCGAGGGGTGGACGACGCGGGATCTCGCCGTGCACCTGGTGGTGCGCGAGCGCCGCCCGGACGCGCTGGCCGGAAAGCTGCTGAAGTCGCTGTCCGAGCGCAGCGGGCGGATCGAGGACGAGCTGCGCGCCCTGCCGTGGTCCGAGCTGGTCGACCGGGTGCGGCAGGGGCCGCCGAAGTGGAACCCGATGGGCCTGGCGGGCGTGGACGAGGCCGTCAACGCCGCCGAGTTCTACGTGCACCACGAGGACGTCCGGCGCGCCCAGCCGGACTGGCAGCCGCGGCCGTCGGACCCGGTGCGCGAGGACGCGCTGTGGAAGTCCCTGAGCCGGGTGGCGCGCGTGTTCTACGGGCGCAGCCCGGTCGGTGTGGTGCTGCGCCGCCCGGACGGCACCGAGATCGCGGCCAAGAGCGGCCCGCGCACGGTCCGCATCAGCGGCGAGCCCGGCGAGCTGCTCCTGCACGCGTTCAGCCGACGTGCCGCGAAGGTCACGTTCGACGGCAACGAGGCGGACGTGCTCGCAGTCGAGGATCTGCGCCGTTCGTTCTGATCCGAACGCCGGAAACTCCGCAGCGGCAGGCCCGCTCAACCGGAAGATGCACGGTTGGGAACGGCTGCGGGACTCGGGGTTTCCGGAATGTTCGGTGACCCCGGTCCGGGCGCTCTGAGCAGGGAAGTCACCAGGTAGCGTCAGGGCCATGACCGCCTGCCCCACTGCGATTCCGGGCCGCCCGTTCGGCCGCGTCCTGACCGCGATGGTCACGCCGTTCGACGAGGACGGGAAGCTCGATCTCAAACTCGCCCAGGAACTGGCGACGTACCTGGTGGACAGCGTCGGCAACGACGGGTTGGTCGTCAACGGCACCACCGGCGAGAGCCCCACGACCAGCGACCACGAGAAGGAGCAGCTGCTGCGCGCCGTGGTCGAGGCGGTCGGGGACCGCGCGACCGTCGTGGCCGGTGCCGGCACCAACAACACCGAGCACTCCACCGAGCTCGCCCGCGCTGCGGAGCGCGCCGGTGCGCACGGTCTGCTGGTGGTCACGCCCTACTACTCGCGGCCGCCGCAGGAGGGTCTGTTCCAGCACTTCTGGACGGTCGCCGACGCCACCGAGCTGCCCGTGATGCTCTACGACATCCCGCCGCGCTCGGTCGTGCCGATCCAGGTCGACACCCTCAAGCGGCTCGCCGAGCACCCGCGGATCAAGGCGGTCAAGGACTCCAAGCACGACCTGCTGGCGGGCAGCGAGGTCCTGGCCTCCACCGACCTCGCGTACTACTCCGGCGAGGACCCGCTGAACCTGCCGTGGCTGTCGGTCGGCGCGGTCGGCTTCGTCAGCGTGATCGGGCACGTCGTGGGCGACCGGCTGCGCGCGATGCTGGACGCCTACGAGGCCGGTGACATCAACGGCGCCAGGGAGATCCACAACGGACTGCTGCCGGTGTACCGGTCGATGAACTTCGTCGGCGGCGTCATCTTCTCGAAGACGGCGCTGCGGCTGTGCGGCTACGAGACGGGGCAGCCGCGGTTGCCGCTTCCGGCCGCTACCGAGGAGCAGGTGCGGTTGATCACCAGTGACCTGTGGGATGCTGGCCTGGTATTGGTCAATCCGGACGCCGCACAGAGGTGAACCAGCGTTGAGCGCAAAGGCGACAGCCACCGAGTACCACCCGGTGACGCCGATTTCTTCGGCCCCACCATCCCCGTTGGCCGAGGGTGGGCTGCGAGTCGTTGCGCTCGGCGGCATCGGCGAGGTCGGCCGCAACATGACCGTCTTCGAGTACGGCGGCAAGCTGCTGATCGTCGACTGCGGCGTGCTGTTCCCCGAGGACGACGCGCCCGGCGTCGACCTGATCCTGCCGGACTTCGGGGCGATCGAGAACCGGCTCGATGACATCGACGCGCTGGTGCTCACGCACGGCCACGAGGACCACATCGGTGCGGTGCCGTTCCTGCTGCGGCTGCGCCCGGACCTGCCGGTGGTGGGCTCGAAGTTCACCCTCGCGCTGCTGGCGGCGAAGTGCCGCGAGCACCGGCTGAGCCCGGTGCTGGTCGAGGTCACCGAGGGCCAGCGCAGCCAGCACGGCGCCTTCGACCTGGAGTTCTTCGCGGTCAACCACTCCATCCCGGACGCGCTGGCGGTGGCCATCCGCACGCCGGCCGGAGTGGCCCTGCACACCGGTGACATCAAGCTGGACCAGCTGCCGCTGGACGGCAGGCTGACCGACCTGGCCGGGTTCTCCCGGCTCGGCGACGAGGGCGTGGACCTGTTCCTGGTCGACTCCACGAACGCCGAGGTGCCCGGGTTCGTCACCCCGGAGCGCGAGATCGGGCCGGTGCTGGACCGGGTGATCGGCAAGGCGACCCAGCGGGTGATCGTGGCCTGCTTCGCCAGCCACGTGCACCGCGTTCAGCAGGTGCTGGACGTCGCCGAGGCGCACGGCCGCAAGGTCTGCTTCGTCGGGCGCTCGATGGTGCGCAACATGGGCATCGCGGCGGACCTGGGCATGCTGAACGTGCCGGAGGGCCTGCTGGTCGACCTCTCCGATGCGCTGGAGATGCCCGAGCACGAGGTCGCGTTCGTCTCGACCGGTTCGCAGGGCGAGCCGCTGTCCGCGCTGTCCCGGATGGCGCGCGGCGAGCACAAGCAGATCAGCATCCGCGCCGGTGACACGGTGGTGCTGGCCAGCTCGCTGATCCCCGGCAACGAGACCGCGGTGTTCGGCGTGGTCAACGGCCTGGTGCGGTTGGGCGCGCAGGTGGTGCACCAGGGCCACGCGAAGGTGCACGTGTCCGGGCACGCCTCGGCCGGTGAGCTGCTGTACCTCTACAACGCGGTGCGGCCGAGCAACGTGATGCCGGTGCACGGCGAGTGGCGCCACCTGCGGGCGAACGCCGAGCTCGCACGGCTGACCGGCGTGCCAGCGGACCGCGTGGTGATCGCCGAGGACGGTGTCGTGGTCGACCTGCTCGACGGGATCGCCAGCATCGCCGGGCGGGTGGAGGTCGGGCACGTCTACGTCGACGGGCTGTCCGTCGGCGACGTGGGCGAGTCGACGCTGTCCGACCGCCTGGTGCTGGGCGAGGGCGGGTTCATCGCGATCACCGTCGCGGTGGAGGCCGCGACGGGCCGCGCCGTGTCGTCGCCGACGATCTCCGGCCGCGGCTTCTCCGACGACCCGAAGGCGCTGGACGACGTGGTGCCGCTGGTGGAGATGGAGCTGGCCCGCACCGAGGCGGAGGGCATCACCGACACCCACCGGATCGCGCAGGCGGTGCGCCGGGTGGTCGGCCGCTGGGTGGCGGAGAAGTACCGCAGGCGCCCGATGATCGTGCCCAACGTGCTTCCGGTCGGCCCCTGATCCTGCCGGACGTGCTCCCGATCGGAGTCTGATTCGCTCACTCGTCCGAGGGGTGAATTCGGCTCGTTGATCCGAATTATCCGATTACTCCGCGTTGCGCGAATCGCCACCGGGTGGTCTGCGATCCACTTTGGAGGGACACGGCAGGCCCCGGTGGAGATCGGCTGCCAGGGTGGATGACGCCGGTGCGGGAGGTGCCCACCCCGACGTGGGACCAGCGGACCGGCGGAACCACCAAATCGGAGGATTGGGGTCTTCAGGTGCGTACTTCGACTCGGCTTCTCGGTGCTGCGGCTGCAACTGCTGCCCTGCTGGCGATCGGTTCCCCGGCCTTCGCCGACAGCTACGACAACGACGGGATCAACCTGCTGAACGGCAACAACGTCAGCCTCCTGCCGATCCAGCTGTGCGGCAACAACGTGGGCGTGCTCGCCCTGGTGGCCCCGATCGGCTCGCCGCAGGTGAACTACTGCGTCAACGCCCCGATCGTGGAAGGCTGACACCAGCCTCACGCACACCAGAAGGGCCGACCTCCAACCGGAGGCCGGCCCTTCTGCTGTGCGGTGCGGAACCCGCTCAGCGCGTGATCTGCTCGAGGTACTCCTGCGTTTCGGCGTCCGTGGAGTGGACGCAGACTCCGTTCATGCCCCGGGTGAGGAGCACCTTGTAGGTGTTGCGGATGAGCCCGGCGAAGTGGAGGTCATCGGCCTTCCGGACGGCGGGGTCGCGGGAGTGGTCCCGGCGGGCCACCCATTGCCCGTCGCGGCGGACGAAGTCGGGACCGATGATGACTCCGGCCCAGTCGTACTCGAACCCCTGCGCGGTGTAGATGCAGCCGACCTGCCCGAACCCGCGCGGATCCGAAGCCCAGAAGTAGGACTCTGGTGCGTCGGGGACGCGCTTCTTCGGTTTGGCGTTCCAGGGGCGTTTCCAGTCGTGGATCACGACGTCGTCCACCAGGCGTTTGCCGGTGGACGTCTTGGCGGGGTCGCTCCAGGGCCAGCAATAGCCTGCAGCGATGCGAGCGGTGCCGCCGTGCGTGGCTTGCTGCGCGTGCAGCCACGCTTCCATCGCCCGAGGGGAAGCGGCGCTGGTGACGACGAAGTCGTCGTCGGTAGGCGAGGCGAGCTGGGTCCATTCCACCGGGGCGGCCTGTTCCAGTCCGAGGAGCCGGGACACCCACACGTCGTAGGCCGTGGAGCCGCCGCAGCGGAACTGGCCTTCGAGGCGGACGAGCTCGACTTCGCAGCCCTTCGACTTCGCCGACGCGGTGATCTCCTCCAGCGATCCCATTTCTCCGGGCCGCACGTTCTGATGCTCGTCGAGGAGGAACACCGGCACCGATGCGACGTCGATCAGCTCGTCGATCTGGCGGCCGGCCGCTGCACGCACGTCCTTCTTGGTGAAGCGGTTGACGCTGGTTTCGCGGATCCGGTGGGCTTCGTCACAGATCAGGACGTCGAGTTCGCGAGGTTCGGAGTCGACGTAGTTGTTGAAGTACTTGAACAGGCCCTGCACGCGGGTGTTGCGGCTGCCCGCGATCTTCCGGAGCGTTTGGGTGAAAGCGCTGGAGCCGGTGGCGTGGTGAACGGTGCGGCCTTGCCGGGCGAGTTCGCCGACGAGGCTGAGCGCGATGACGCTCTTCCCGGAACCGGGGCCGCCGAGGACGATCACAGCGGTGCGGGTGCTGGCGGCACGAGCGTTCCGCACCGCCCGCATGACCGTCTCGAAAGCGATCTTCTGCTCGTCGAGCAGGACGAACTGCTCTCGTTCCTGAATCTCCTTGGCCGCGACGTTGAGCAGCGGTTTGGACGGGGCGTGGTGGAAGTTCAAGAACTCGTCGGCGGCACCGCGAGCGGCTTCGCGATCGCCTGACCGGTCGAGGACGGTCCGCAGGTGATCGACCAGCTCGCCGCGGTCGTCGAGCGTGAACAGGCGGCCGTATCCGTTCGAGGTGTGGTCGCGCAGTGCGGCGACCCCCGAGCTGCGCGCGTTGTGCAGGTAGGCGATGCCGTGGACGGCGTGGGGCCTCGCCGCGAGGGCTGGTGTCGAGTCGACGAGGTAGTCGCAGTAGCGGCGAACCTGTTCGACGGGGTGCAGGACCGGATCTGGCCCGTAGGCGGCGATGCGAACGAGGTCGCCGAGCGCTTCTTCGACGCGGGACCACTGCTTCAGCTCGACCAGCACGTAGCTGGGATCACCGGTCTTCGGGTGCGTTCCGCAGAGCACGACGTCGACCCGCCGAGGGCTGTGCGGAAGTTTTTGCTCCAGCAGCACTTCCACGTGGCTGAGCCCGGCATCGGCCAGATCGGCGAGCAGCACGGGGAGGCTGCGCTGCCAGGACCGCACTTCCGAAACCGCCACCCGGGATTCGAGCTGGAACTTGGCCTGCTCGTTGAGGAGCAGGTGCAACCGGTCGGCTTTCGCCTCGTCGAGCAACTCCGCCGCACTCCGGCGAACGAGCGCCACTTCCAACCCCCACTGGGCACGCGTGATCCACGCGCGGGTGGGGGCAGCGACGGAGTGATTGCTCCGGTGCCCGTCGGGCCGCGATCTTTCCGGACAAGGCTAGTCGGTCGGTCGTGGCCGAGGTGGCCAGGGTTGGAGGATCGTGAGTGCTTCGGGTTGCTAGGGCGTCCCGAAGCACTCACGACCCTGGAGCTGGAGCTCAGATCCGCGCTGCGGGCCTGGTCAGCACCTTGATCATCTCGTCGATGGCGGAGCTGAGCTTGCGGCTGTCGGCGGGGGCGAGCGTGTACCACTCGCGGCCGTCGCGGCCGGGTTTGCGCTGGGCCAGGAAGCAGCCCGCTTCGGTGGCGAAGAACTGGACGTTGAACGGCAGCGTGTGCATCCGGCGCACCTTCTGGTCGTACGCGCGGACGGTGAACAGCCCTTCCAGGGTTCGCTTCGCGGAGAAGGCCTGCGCCAGGGTCTTCGCGTCGTTGCCGCGAATCCCGTTGGCGGACAACGCGGAACCGAAGGTCCCCTCGCCGCTGCTCATGCGCTTGCCCGCCCGGTCCAGCTGCTCGTAGGGCACCGAAACCGAGACGCCCTCGCCCGCGGTGATCGGGCCGAGCAGGTTCACCGCGTTGCCGGCCGGGCCCCCGTGCTCGTGGCGCTTGATCCGGATGTCCCGCAAGGCGTTCTGCGCGTCGCCATCGGCCTGGTAGGCCTGGATCGTGCTGCGACCGTGCTCCACCAGCACGGCGTTGAAGCTCTCACCCTCCCGGGAGTTGACCGCGACCCCGACCGCCAGCGGCGGCCGGGCCAGCAGCTGGATGGCGTCCTCCAGGAACGGGTGGAGTTCACCGCCGTCGAGCAGGCCCTGCTGAGCCAGCTGGTGCCGCCCGCGTTCGGCCGCCGCGCGACGATCGTCGTCGGTGGCCTCGACGGGCAACCAGCCGACCCGCAGCAGCGGGTGCAGCTGCAGGTCGAACTCGGTGCAGAGGTAGCTCGCGGCGGTGGGGGAAAGGCTGAGTTCGCGTCCTGCCACGTTCAGCGTCCCCCGTTGGACTGGTCGCCGAAGACTGGGGGCGCGACCTTGTCCATGTCATTGGTGAAGACGTCGTCCTGCTCCTGCAGCCAGCCGGGACGCTCGTGCTCCTGGTCCTCCTCGCCCTGCTTGCCGCGTGCGGCGCCACCAGCGCCGCCCATGCCACCGGCAGCACCGCGCCCACCGGCGCCCGCTGCGCCGGGACCACTGGCGCCCGAGCCGGAGCCCATGCCGCCACCGAGGCTGCCCGCGCCCGCGCGCCCACCGGCGCCGAGCTGGTTGCCGCCACCGGCGCCGCCACCGCGGCCCATGCCGCCGCCGGGACCACCGCCAGGACCGCGGCCCCCACCGGGACCGCCGTTCGGCGACGGAGCCCAGCGACCGTTGTAGGGGTTCTGCCGTTCCCACGCGCCGGTCTGCGGGTTCTGCCGGTAGAGCGTCCCGTCCGGCCCGCGGACGACCCCGGGCGGAAGACCCTGCCCCTGCCCCGGAGTCGGCGTCGCCCACACCGGCGAGGTGCCAGCCGGAGGAGCGGAAGGAGTGGGGGAGTAGGACGGCGTCGGAGTCGGTGCCGAAGCCCACGAAGAGGAAGTGCCCGCCGGGGCGGAGGTGACCCCGCTGCCGCTGGTGTAACCGGACGGGGTGTTCGAGTAACCGCTGGGGGTGCTCGGGTACGGAGTCGAGTTCTGCGGCGGCGGAGGCGGCGGCTGGTCTTCCGGCTTGAACTCCGGCATCCGCGCGATCGCACCCTCGGTCTGCGACTTGTAACGAGTCATGGCGTCGGTGGCCTGCTGATTGGTCTCAGCGAAGGCCTGCTGCCGGTCTTCGTAGTCGCTCATCCACCCCGTGATCGGGTTGGAGTCGAGGCCCCAGTCCTCGACCCATCCCTTCTCCGGCGGATCGAGAATGGCTTCCTTGCCGCTGGGCAGCGTCTCGCCCTGGGCGGGCAACGCGGTGAAGGTCTCCCGCTGGTAGCTGTTCTGTTCCTCGAGCGCGGAGCGGATGACCTGTGAGGTGTTGGCTGCCGCATCGGCCATCGGCATGACTTCGGCAATTGAAGCGTTAGCGGCGTCAGCAGCCTTGCCTTCATGCGCGGCCTCAGCCTTGCGCAGCGCGCCTTCGATGTCGCCGACCAGTTCCTTGAAGTCGTCGGCGACTTCACCCCACTGCGCTGCGCCGTTACCCGTCGGCGAGGGAAGTGCGGCAGCGTCAGGGGCGCCGCCCATCTGGGTGCGATATTCCTTAGCCGCGCTGAGGTAGCACGGTTCCATCTGCAGTGAATTGGTCAATTTATCCCCCTGGGCAAGCTATTTCGCTGCTGGTAGTTCCGGGACGGTGGCCTCAAGCGCCTGCTGGGCAAGGCTGCACGGATCCTCGGACTTGTCGAAGAAGTCGACCTGCGAGCTCAGGATCTGGCTGTCCTTCGTTGCAAGGAAGATGGCGCAGCTGCCAGCTTCCTTGGGGTCGTTCTGGTTAGCGCGAACGGCTGGGTGGCCGGCGATGGTCAGCTCTTCGAAGTCTGCGTACTGCGATCGGTTATCCAGATATTCCGAAAGAGTGCGGTTGGGGAGGGCTGACAAGCCCACGCTGCGGCTTTGATCAGAGGAAAACCACGCGCAGGACTTGCGCCACTCTTCGGACTCTTCTGCTCCCTGCGGGTCGACCCCGAGGCGCGTAGCGGCGTCGCGGGGGAGCAGGTCGCAAGGTGGAACCGCCGCAGCGTCTTTCGGGTCACTGATCTGCGAACCGGATGGTGCCTGGCTGGTCTGCGGCTGTTCCTCGCCGGTGCCCGGTCCGCCTTGGCTTCCGCATGCTGCCAGGAGAGCGGTCATGGCCAGGCTTGCGCCGAGAATGGCACCACGTTTCAACACGTCACTCCTCGTGATCAACTTTGGCTCTCAAGCCTGCTGGTTGGCCCGAGTCTGGTCGACGCTTGCGGCTTCGTCCAGCGCGCCGTATTCCCTGAGCGTTTCTTCGTAGCTCTCGATCTTCGCATCAAGCTTCTTGACGAGCTCCTTGGTGAAGACCTCCAGCGACCCGACATCGCCAGTAGCCCGCTTCTGAATCTCATCCTTGAACGCCTGCGTCGCCTGGTCGCCAGCCGTGAGCTCGGCTGGCTTGATGTCGCGGGCCTTCCTGAGCACGCCCGTGATGCGCATGCGGGCCTTCTTCAGATCCGCGACTGCTTCCCGCAGCGCGTCCGGATCTACCCGGAACCCGGTCATGTCAATGTCCCCCTTCGCATGACAGTCTCTGGTTGCTGATCCATTCTCAGTGATCACCGCGCGTGACTACAGCAGCTTGGTGCGGTCAACACTATGGCGCTGATCACCATATCGAGGGTGCGGAGTCGGCTCGCCGTTCACCTGAACGTCGCAGCGCACGGCCACGGCTGCGCTGAGTGGTGGTGGTTCCAGCGCGCGTGGGACTGTGCTGGCTGTCTCGGCGAGCAGCTCGATCCCGCTGGTGACCCGGCGCTCGACGAGCGGCGCCAGTGCTTCGGTATCGTCGAATGTTTCTCGCGAATTCGGGACCGATGTGGGGCGTTGGTCTTCTCGTGTGAATGGTCATCACGGGGTGATCACGTTCTTCCGCCCTGGTTTTCGGTTCTGCTGGGATGCCTGGACCTCCCCTGGCTGATCGGGGTTCTGGTATATCCCACCGGTGATCGAGAGCGACGGGAAACTGCATGCTGGGTTATCGCAGCGTCTTTCAGGTCGAGCAGGGAAGCGTCGACATCCTTGCCCGGGTCAGAGAACAGCTGCATTCGTGGTTGCGGCGCAAGCAGTACGACGGCGACGCCCTGAAACCGGGCTCATTGGTGAGCCTGGGGCCCAACGCTGATGGGGTGATGCTGGAAACCGAGGGGAAGGACGGTTCCAGCGCGCTTCGGGTGCGGGTGACGGAGAAGCAGCCCGGTGGAATCTGGACCAGTCAGCTGACCGTGCACGTGCCCGGCAGCGGTGATCCGGCGATGGTGTGGGTGGACATCATCAACCCCGAAGTGATTTCCGAAGACGGCGACCAGCCGCAGCGGCGGCAGTGGACGGCCACCCCGAGGCTGGTGCGCGACCTGCTGATGGTGCTCCCTGCCACGGACGGCAAGGCACGACTGGATTCCAGGCCGGAGCGAGTGCGGGGCGAGGAAGCCGAGGAACTCGTCGGCATCATCCGGGATCCCGGCCGCCGCGGGCCGGTCTACCTCGTGGGCAGCGAGGAATCGCTGCCGCAGGAACCCTGGTTCAGGCTGGCGAGCAAAGTACTGCACGAGACGGTGGGCATCGGTGCCGGGTATCTGCTGAATCCCGAGGCGACCAGGACCTTCGCGCGGGCGGTCGGCAAGAGCCACGAAGTGCGGCCCGGAACCATGCGGACGTTCCTGCCGGGCGCTGAGCCTGGCGATACCACCGATGCCCTACGGCATCGCGTGCTCAGCACCGGACGCATCGTCAAGGACGAGCAACGGAGACTGACCCGCCTGCTCGGCTGGCGAGCGCGGGACGTCGCGATCGAACAACGATTGCCCAAGACCGCAGTGCGGTTGGACCGGCAATTCGAGGAGCAGCTCGACGAGCTGCTCGTGGGTGGTGCAGCCGCGGCACCGGCCGCACCGCGGATCACCGAAGTGACTCCGGCGATCCTGGGACGCGATGTGGAGATCGTGCAGGTCCTGCGCGAGGAGCTCGGCGAATCCGAGCTCACCGTCGACCGGCTGCGCGAGGTCGTCGCCTTCGCTCGCGTCGGCCAGGGGGAGCAGGCGAAGCGGCAGGCGCTGTCCGAGCGCTTCGCGGAGCTGCAGAAGCGCAACGCCGAGCTGCAGGAATCGCTGGACGAGGTGAGCAAGCAGCTCGACGACGAGACGCTGGAACTCGCCGAAGCCAACACCGAGCTGAACAAGGAGAAGGCCACCACCAGACACCTCCGAGGTCTGCTCGGAGCGGAGCGCCGTTACGAGGATGCCTGGTCGGAGCCGACCCAAGCCGAGTACGAGCTGCCGGACTCCTTCCTCGACGTGCTGCCGATGATCAAGGACCTGAAGCACGTCGAGTTCACCGGAGACGACGAACCGACGTTCAAGCTGGAAGAGCGCGACCGGGCGGGGGTCTGGGCCAGCAAGACGTGGGAAGCGCTGGTCGCTCTGGAGGATTACGCGCGGGCATCCGCGGAAGGCCGCTGCGACCGGGACGTCCACGGCTACCTGCTGCACTTGCCGGATGGCTGTCGCGGTTTCTCGGCCAACAAGCACGCCCGGGACGAAACCGACGACGTGCGCAGCAACACCAAGCTCTCCCGGGTCAGGACGTTCCAGGTGCCGCCCGAGTTCGTCGCCGAACGAGAGATCTTCATGGGCGCCCACTTCAAGATCGCGAACTCCGGGATGATCAGCCCTCGCATGCACTACTACGACGCCACCAACATCACCGGCAAGATCTACGTCGGCTACATCGGCGTCCACCTGCCCAGCAGGATGACCAACTGACGAACGGGGCCGGAGGCCCACCCCGGTGGCTTCAGTCCCCGTGGTCGGTGAGTTGTTGGGTGGTGATGACGGCGAGGAGGTCCAGTTTGTCGGCGCTGTCCGTGCCTACCGCGGGGGTGAACCAGAGGAGTCGTTGGCGGCCGTCTTCGCTGAACAGGTGGAGGCAGTTGACGTCGAGCTCTCCCAGGGCGGGGTGGATGAGGCGTTTTCGGTCGTTGCGGCGGAATGCCACGTCGTGCTCGGCCCAGAGCTCGGCGAATTCGGGGGAGCAGTGGAGCAGGGTTGCGATCAGCGAGCTCGCTTCGGTGTCCCGGGCATCCCGGCGCGCTGCTGCGGCTCGCAGGTCGGCGGCCAACGCCCGGGACTGCGTCGGGTGGTCCTCCTCGGGGTAGATCCGCCGTGCCCCGGGGTCGGTGAACCACCGGTGGATGAAGCTCGCTTCCTGACCGTGGAAGCCCGATTGGTCGCCGAGCAGGGCGACGGCGAGCGGGTTCTGCACGAGGGTGGCGTGCAGATCGGTGATGACCTGGGCGGGCGTCGAGGTCAGCCGGGTGAGCAGGTCGAGCATGCCGGGGTGGACGTGCGAGGAGAGGCCGCCCTGCACCGGGACCGGGCGATCGGCGAGGTGGTAGAGGTGATCGCGCTCGTCGGCGGTCAGCCGCAGGGCCCGCGCGAGGGCCGCGAGCATCTGCTCGGACGGTTGGGAGCCGGCGCCGCGTTCCAGCTCGTTGTAGTAGTCCACCGACGCGTCCGCGAGCTGGGCCACCTCGTCGCGGCGCAGCCCGGGCACGCGGCGCCGCGGGCCGCGGACGAGCCCCACGTCCTCGGGGCGGATGCGCTCGCGCCGGGATCGGAGGAACGCGCCCAGCTCGGTGTGTTTCGCGGACTTCACGGCCACCAGTCTGGGGCAGCCGGGGCAGCTGGCACAGGGGACGCCATCCCCTGGCACCGCCCGCAGCCGCCCCGCACCGTGGAGGCATGACTTCCACCGACACCACCAGTGCGGCGGTCGGCCGGGTCGCGGTCGTCACCGGAGGCTCGCGCGGTATCGGCCGGGCCGTGTCCCACCGGCTCAGCTCCGACGGCTGGACCGTCGTCGTCAACTACGTCACCGACGCCGCTGCCGCGCAGGAGACGGTGGCCGCGCTCACCGCCGCTGGCGGTACGGCGCTCGCGGTCCAGGCCGACGTCGCCGACGAGAACGCCGTCGCAGCGCTCTTCGACCAGACCGAGGCGGCGTTCGGGGGCGTGGACGTCGTCGTGAACGCTGCGGGGCGCTTGGCGCTCTCGCCCATCGCCGAGCTCGACCTGAACGTCCTCGACCAGCTGCACCGGACCAATGTCCGCGGAGCTTTCGTCGTCGCCCAACTGGCCGCCCAGCGCCTGCGCGCAGGCGGTTCCCTCGTGTGCTTCTCCAGCTCCGTCGTCGGCACGCAGTTCCCCGGCTACGGTGCGTACGCCGCCAGCAAGGGCGCGATCGAGGCGATGACCCTGATCCTGGCGCGCGAGCTGCGCGGGCGCGACATCACCGTGAACACCGTCGCCCCCGGCCCGACCGCCACCGAGCTCTTCCTCGCGGACAAGACGGAGGAACAGGTCGAGTCGCTGGCCAAAGCACCGCCGCTGGAGCGCCTGGGCACCCCGGAGGACATCGCCGCTGTCGTCGCATTCCTGACCAGCGCCGAGGGCCGCTGGGTCAACGGCCAGATCCTGCGCGCGAACGGCGGCATGGTGTGACGCCCCGCTCTGTTCCGCGGACACCGACGCAGCGGTCCGCCGGACCGCTCGCCCAACACAACCCCAGGAGGACGACCGTGCCATTCGCGCACTTCAAGGTCCCTGCCGACACCATCACTGCGGCGGACAAGAAGAAGATCATCGAACGCACCACCGACCTGTACGCCGAGATCTACGGGGAGCGGGCGCGGCCGACCACGGTCGTTCTCGTCGACGAGGTCGTTGACGGCGGCTGGGGCGTGGCCGGCAACGTCCTGACCGCCGCCATGCTCAACGGCGACGTCTGATCGCCACGTGCGACGGCCCGGCGCCGTGGTGCCGGGCCGTCGCGCAGCGGAGAACCCGCATCAGCGCCAGTTGGCCTGGAGGGCCTCCTGGAGGAATTCCGGTTGCTGCGGGCGCTTGCTGAACAGGGTGTTCACGCCCTCCGGGGTGGGCTGGGGGAGGGGTTCGCACGTGGTGTCCGGGCCTTCGCCGGGCTTGCGCGGCGGGAGCTCGCCCGTGAGGAGGTAGTCCGCGATCTGGTCGTCGAGGCAGGTGTTCCCGCTCAGGGAGCCGGAGTGGGTCGTGCCACCGGGGAGGCTGATCAGGCTCGCTCCGGGGAAGCGCTCGCGGGCTTCCAGAGCTCCCGGGAACGGGGTTGCCGCGTCCAGCTCCTCGCTGATCAGGAGGGCGCTCTCGACCTTGCTGCCGTCCACCTCGACCGGCTTGCCCGGTTTCGCGGGCCAGAACAGGCACGGGGCGTTGTACCAGGCGTTGGCCCAGGTCTCGAAGGGCGCCTTCTCGTGGGTCTCCCAGTTGTCCTCGCGCCACTTCGGCCAGCTCTGCGGCCACTTCACGTCCGTGCACTGCACCGACAGGTAGACCGCGTAGCCGTTGTCGTCGCCCGGCGGGTTCGCGCTGTCGTAGATCTTCTTCAGCGTTTCCCAGTCGCCGTCGTGCACCCAGCCCGCGAACGCCTTGGCGCGGCTGTCCCACGCCGACTGCGAGTAGCCCGCGGTCAGGAACAGGTCGGTCCACTCGTCGGGGCCGATCACGCCGCCTGCCGGTTGCGCGTCCAGGGCGGCCTTCTGCTCGTAGTAGAGCTTCTCGACGTCCGCGCCGGTGGTGCCCAGGTGGAAGGTCGAGTCGTGCTCGGCGATCCAGTCGAAGAAGATCTTGATGTTGCGGTCGAAGGCCACGTCCTGGTTCAGGTTGGCCTGGTACCAGACGTCTTCGACGTCGACCACGCCGTCCATCACCACCCGGCGCATCCGCTCCGGGTGCAGGGTTCCGTAGACCTGGCCGAGGTAGGTGCCGTAGGAGAAGCCGTAGTAGTTGATCTGCTCGGCGCCCAGCGCCTCGCGGATGCTGTCCATGTCCTCGACGACGTCGGTGGTCTTGATGTGGTCGAGGAGCTTGCCGGTGTTGCCGCAGGCGCGGGCGTAGCCCTCCGAGCGGTCGAGCCAGGTCTGCTCCAGCTCCGGCGTCGTGGGCAGGTAGTTCGGACGGTCGTAGGAGAAGTAGCCCGGATCGCAGGAGATCGCGGGTTCGCTGGCGCCGACACCGCGCGGGTCGAAGCCGATCCAGTCGTAGGCCGCTCCGGCGTTCTTGGGCACGTACGCGCCGAGCGCGGACAACCCCAGCCCCGAACCGCCCGGCCCGCCCGGGTTGACCAGCATGACGCCCTGGTACTGGTCCTCGGGCACGGTGTGCTTGACCCGGGATACGGCCAGCGAGATCTGCTCACCCGCCGGATCGGCGTAGTCCAGCGGGACCTGCAGCGTCCCGCACTCCGCACCGGCCTTCTGCAGGCCTTCGTCGGGGCAGGGGCCCCACTGGATCGGTGCCGGGTCGAACTCCGGTGCCGCACTCGCGATCCCCGGCGACAGACCCGCCAGCAGCCCGGCCGCCATCGCGGCGGTGACGACTTTTCGCACGATTGCTCCCCGTCCATCCGCTTGCGCCCACCAACCAGGTGAGCAATGTGGACAGTAAACGCGATGCCACGCGCGAGAGCTGCGCGATTGGCGAGAAATGCTCTGCCCAGGCGACTCTCGCTCGGAGAGACCCGGGTGAGGCTCCGTTTCCGCTGTTCAGTGCCCGTGAGCGTTTTGTGGTGCCATAGCCCCCCAAACCACTCACGGGTCTTTACCAGCGGAAACGGAGCGCATCAAGGTGCCGAGTCCCACCCGACCGCACCTCAGGGGACCGTGACGCGACCCAGCCACGAGGAAGCCCGAAGGCGCGAGTTCAGCCCCAAGGCGTCACTACCACTGTGCATCGCGGATTTAGTACGAGCAGCGGTTGAGCATGGTTTGCAGGGCCGACTTCTCCGCGGTCTGCAGGGTGAGCTGCCAGCGGTGCTTGGTGTGGATCCAGAACTTCGCGTAGCCGCAGTGCGCGCTGGTGCGCGGGGGTTTCCAGGACGCCGGGTCGCGGTCGCCCTTGGTGCTGTTGATCTCGGTGGTCACCGCGATCAGCTGCGGCCCGTCGAGGTCGTTGGCGAACGCCTCGCGCTTGGCGGTGCTCCAGCTGCTGGCCCCGGAGCGCCAGGCCTCCGCCAGCGGGACGATGTGGTCGATGCTGATCTTCGAGGGCGAGGTCCTGGTGACGCCGTCGAAGTAGCTGTACCAGCTGCCGGAGGTGGGGTAGCAGTCCGAGCCCACCTTGACGTTGTCGCCGTCGCGCTTGAGCACCTGCTCGCGGGTGCTGCAGGTGCCCGAGACGGTCTTCCAGTGCGGGAACTTCTCCCGGGAGTAGCCGTTCATGGAGCCCTCGGTGCGCACGGTCAACCCGTTGAGCTCGGACTGGACCTGTGCCTTGCCGGGCACGTCGGGCGGGAAGGCGAGAGCGGTCGGGGCGCCGGCGACGGAGAACGCCAGGAGTGCGGTGAGGGCGAGTGGTAAGAGGAGCGCGAGTCTGCGTGACGATCGCACGGGCGTGCCTTCCGATCAGGAGGAAGCGGACATAACACGATCTCCTCGGAATGTGTCACGCCCTCGCCCGCGGTGTGACCGCACAACTACCGGTAGTTGAACAACGTCCGATGTGGATGCCCGCCGAAAGGCCGCACGGCCTCGGCCGATCGGGGCAATCAGGGCCGCCAGGGGCTCGGCTTGTCCGTGGCCGGGCGGGTCGGGTCCTGGTGGTGGGGTGCGCCGAGCTCGCCGTCGCGGAGCGGGGTCAGGCCCTCGGTGATCGCTCGCATGATGCGGTCGCGGGCCCGGGCCGCGTCGCCGATGCGGTCGGCGGAGAGGTCGCCGAGGTCGACCGGCGGTCCGAAGTGGACGCGCAGGCGCGGGCGGCGGCGGACCGCGCGCAGCCACGAGGTGAGCAGGATGCGCAGGTCGGCGGCGCTCTCCACGCGGACCATGCCGTAGCACATCGCCTCGTGGGCGCCCCACTGGCTGATCGGCACCACGGTCGCGCCGGAGGCCAGCGCCATGCGGGCCGCGCCGGTCTTGCCGCGCTCCGGCCACATGTCCGGTTCCAGCGTGATGCGGCCTTCCGGGTACACCAGCACCGGGTGGTGGTCGCCGGTCAGGGCCGCGACCACCTTGTCCATCGCCTCGCCGGCGGTGCTCTTGCCGCGATCGGCGCGGACGTGCCGGCAGCGGCGCAGCACACCGCCCAGCACCGGGGCGTCGAACAGGCCGCCCGTGGCCAGGAAGCGCGGCGCCAGCCGGCGGCTCCGGCAGGCAGCGATCAGGACCAGCGCGTCCAGGTTGCCGATGTGGTTGGCGGCCAGCAGCAGCGGCTTGCCGCGCAGCTCGTCCGGCACGTCGCCGGTGACCTCCAGCCGCCCGGTGATGCCGATGATCGCGCGGTCCACCCGCATCAGGGTGCGCCAGAGCAGCGGCGCGCCGCGGAACAGCTTCTCGCGGTCGGTTCGGCGTGTCGGCTCGTGCGGACCGGTCGGAAGGGCAACCATGATTCTTGAGGATCTCACGCCCGATGCCCCGATTGGGGGAGAACGCCCGAGAAAAGCGTCCGAGCCGCCGTTCGCCGTGGCTGTTGTGACGGGAGAGGCGGGTGCGGATACCGTGTGGGGTATGGCGAGCCGGACATCGAACGGGGGACGTGGCTCGGCGCGCAGCAAGAGCGCCACGAAGAGTAGCGGCTCCGCGTCCCGCAGTGGCGGATCGGGCCAGGGCAAGCCCCGCGCGAAGTCGGGGACCGCACGGAAGAGCACGGCCAAACCGCGCGGTTCGACGCACACGCCGCGCAGGCAGCCCGCGAAGCGCCCGGCGAAGTCCCGCGGTGGGGGTGTGGCCCGCGGCGTCGGCAGCGTGGTGCGGGCGATGGGCAAGACCCGCGAGCTCGATCCGGCGCACCGGCGCGACGGGCTGGCGCTGGTCTTCCTGGCCACCGCGGTGATCGCGGCCGCCGGGGTCTGGTGGCAGGCGGGCGGGCCGGTCGGCCACGGCTTCGACCTGGCGCTGCGCTCGATCATCGGCTCGGCCGCCGTGGTGCTGCCGCTCGTGCTGCTGGGCGTGGCGATCGTGCTGATGCGCACCGAGAGCACCGCCGAGGCCCGGCCGCGGGTGGTGATCGGGTCGATGCTGCTGATCCTCACCACGCTCGGCGTCATCCACATCGCCTCCGGCGCGCCGCTGGAACCCGAGCAGTGGCCCAACGCCGGTGGTGCGCTCGGCTTCGTCTCGGGCGGGCCGCTGGAGTACGGGCTCACGCCGTGGGTCGCCGTTCCGGTGCTGGTGCTGGTCGGGCTGTTCGGGCTGCTGGTGCTCACCGGCACCTCGGTGCGCGACATCGGTGATTGGCTGCGGGGCGGCGAGCCCGGGGAAGAGACCGACGAGCCGAAGAAGTCGCGCTCGAAGGCGGAGGACGCGGAGCCGACCGAGGTCAAGCTGCGCCGCCCGTCGCGGCGGCGGCAGGCGGCGATGGCCGACGAGGACCCGCAGCTGTCCATCGAGGACGTTCCGGAGGAGCCGAAGCCGCCCAAGCCGAAGGCGGCGGCCGCTGTTCCGGCGAACCAGCCCGCTCCGGAGAAGCCGAAGAAGAGCGACAAGCCGCAGATCAGCCGCAGCGTCGAGGGCGATTACAAGCTGCCGCCGCTGGACGTGCTCACCGACGGCGAACCGCCGAAGAACCGCAGCCGCGCCAACGACGCGATGATCGAGGCGATCACCGCGGTGCTGGAGCAGTTCAACATCGACGCCCAGGTCACCGGGTTCACCCGCGGCCCGACCGTCACGCGCTACGAGGTCGAGCTCGGCCCCGGCGTGAAGGTCGAGAAGATCACCGCGCTGACCAAGAACATCGCCTACGCGGCGGCCACCGACAACGTGCGGCTGCTGGCGCCGATCCCGGGCAAGTCCGCGGTGGGCATCGAGGTGCCCAACAGCGACCGGGAGATGGTGCGCCTCGGCGACGTGCTGCGCTCCAGCCAGGCCACCAAGGACAGCCACCCGCTGGTGATGGGACTGGGCAAGGACATCGAGGGCCACATGGTCACCGCGAACCTGGCCAAGATGCCGCACCTGCTGGTGGCCGGTTCCACCGGTTCCGGCAAGTCCAGCTTCGTCAACTCCATGCTGGTGTCGCTGCTGGCGCGGGCGACGCCGCAGGAGGTCAGGATGATCCTGATCGACCCGAAGATGGTGGAGCTGACGCCCTACGAGGGCATCCCGCACCTGATCACGCCCATCATCACCCAGCCGAAGAAGGCCGCCGCCGCGCTGGCCTGGCTGGTGGAGGAGATGGAGCAGCGCTACCAGGACATGCAGGCCAACCGGGTGCGGCACATCGACGACTTCAACCGCAAGGTCAAGTCCGGTGAGATCACCGCGCCGCTGGGCAGCGAGCGGGTGTACCAGCCCTACCCGTACATCCTGGCCATCGTCGACGAGCTCGCCGACCTGATGATGACCGCGCCGCGCGACGTCGAGGACGCCATCGTGCGCATCACGCAGAAGGCGCGCGCCGCGGGCATCCACCTGGTGCTGGCCACCCAGCGGCCGTCGGTGGACGTGGTGACCGGTCTGATCAAGACCAACGTGCCGTCCCGGCTGGCGTTCGCGACCTCGTCGCTGACCGACTCGCGGGTCATCCTGGACCAGCCCGGTGCGGAGAAGCTGATCGGCATGGGCGACGCGCTGTACCTGCCGATGGGCGCGTCGCGGCCGGCCCGGGTGCAGGGCTCATTCGTCGGCGACGACGAGATCCACCGCATCGTCTCGTTCACCAAGGACCAGGCCGAGCCGGAGTACACCGACGGCGTCACCGCGGCCAAGGCGAGCGAGAAGAAGGAGGTCGACTCCGACATCGGCGACGACCTCGACGTGCTGCTGCAGGCCGCCGAGCTCGTGGTGACCAGCCAGTTCGGCTCCACCTCGATGCTGCAGCGCAAGCTGCGGGTCGGGTTCGCCAAGGCCGGCCGGCTGATGGACCTGCTGGAGTCGCGCGGCGTGGTCGGCCCGTCGGAGGGCTCGAAGGCCCGCGAGGTGCTGGTCAAGCCCGACGAGCTGGAGAACGCGCTGTACTCGATCCGCGGCGGGCCGTCCCCGGACGAGGAGTGAGTCCGTGAGCGCTTCGGGGCGCCGCAGCACCCCGGAGCGCTCACGGTTCTTCCCGTTTTCACCGGCATTTCCACCGGCTTTCCCGGTCTCTTCGCACTGCTCCGTTTGCGAATCGGGATTGCGCTGAACGGAATGCTCGAACCGGCCGAATTTCACGATGTTTGAGATATTCTCCGGCGCGCTGACGGTATTTGTCCGCCGCGATTTCGTGAGGTTCGCGCATGCTCGTCCGGAAATTACGCGCTGTCCTGTCGGTTTCGTTATCGGTGCTGCTGCTGGCCGGATTCCAGTCGGTCGCCGCCGGGGACGCCGGTCCATCCGATGTGGACAGAGGGGAGCTGTTGCGCACCGGGGGCAGCAGCTATCCCAGGCTGGTGCGGTTGCAGAACTCCGGTGACGCCAACGGCCGGGTGCTGGTCAGCATGACGACCTACGCCGACCGGACCGGATTCGCGGTCGTCTACGAGAGCACCGACGACGGAGCCACGTTCCAGCCCGTCGGCGAGATCCGCGACCCGGAAGGCGCGGACGAGAAGGGCATGTGCTGCTCGACGCTGTACGAGCTGCCGCAGCAGGTCGGCGACATGCCCGCCGGAACGCTGCTGTGGGCGGGCACCGCGGGCGTCGGCGCCGACCCGGAGGAGCGGCGCAGCAGCATCCGCTTGTGGCGCAGCGACGATCACGGCCGCACCTGGAGCTTCCTGTCCACCATCGTGCAAGCACCGGTGGGGCCGGGCGTCTGGGAACCGGAGTTCACCGTTTCGAAGCAGGGCGACCTGGTCGTGTTCTACTCCGACGACGGCGATCCGAAGCACGACCAGAAGATGGTCCAGATGCGCTCCGCCGACGGCCGGAACTGGACGGACCTGCGGGAGACCATCAAGAACGACAAGTTCACCGTGCGACCCGGCATGGCGGGCGTGCGGCAGCTGCCCGACGGCACCTACGTGATGGCCTACGAGGTCTGCAACTACGACCCGGTGCACATCTGCACGATCTGGACGCGCACCTCCCGGGACGGCTGGGACTTCGGCGATCCGTACGACCTGGGCACCGAGGTCCTGTCGGAGACCGGTGGCCAGCCGCTGGGCACGCCGACCATCGCCTGGGCGCCGGGCCCGAACCCGAACGGCCGGCTGCTGCTGGCCTACCAGATGCTGGCGGGCGACGAAGGCGGCTGGGCGCCGGGCAACGGGCGCACGCTGATGGTCAACGACGACCCGTCCGACCTGGCGCGCGGCTGGCGGGAGATCCCGTCGCCGGTGCAGATCAGCTACAACCAGGGCAGCGCGTGCCGGAACTTCAGCCCGACGCTGCTGCCGACCAGCGACGGCCGGTCCGTCATCCACGTGACCACGGACTTCGAGAAGTACATCGGCGGCCCCTGCGAGGCCTTCCACGCCACGGGCCCGGTCGACGGCGCCACGACGGCCGCACCTCCGCAGATCCACCCGATCGACCCGCGCCCCGGCCGTTAGGGGCGCAGGCCCGGTCGTCACTTGACGGTGAGCGGGCCTTCGATCGGCTCGTACCGGTGCGTCACGAGCTCGAAGTACCCGTACTGCAGCTTGCCGTTGTGGGGCCTCGCCCTGCTCAGCGTGAGCTGCACGCCGTCGACGGAGTCGGTCTTGGTGTCGGGCTCGCCCTCGCCGAGGGGCGTGTAGCTGTGGACGTAGGTGCCGGTGGCGACCGCGCCGTCCTCCGCCCAGCTCGACCACGTCAGGTTCGTGAGCCGCACGTCGTCCTTGCCCATCGAGGACAGGACCAGCTCGCCGGGACGCTGCACCAGCGTCCCGCCACCGCCCTGGGCGAAGCTGACCACGTAGGCGTCGGGCGATTCCGCAGCGGTGGTCTCCGCTGCCGGTTCGACGTCGGTGCCCGGTGATGGGGCGCTCGTCGCGATCGAGGGCTGCTGCCCCGGGTTGTCCGAACTCGGTGCGCCGGCGTCCTGGCCGCAGGCGGGGAGCAGCAGGACGGCGCCCAGCGCCATCACCGGGCTGAACGCTCGCACGACTGTGTGCAACTGAACCATGCCTCCTCGGGCGGTGATCGAAACGTCCGTAGGACGTCCGGAGGAGGCGCGGGTTCACTCCCGTCGCGCGAAAAGCGCGAGTACACCGGTATTGGGGCTGAACGCGCCAACCGGTTGAGCTGAACGGCGGCGGAAGCCCGCCACCGGCCTCGCTGCCGCGAGAACCGGTGGCGGGGTTGCTCAGCGGCGCAGGACGGCGTGCGTGCGGTCCAGGTCCGCGATGGAGCGGACGCCGAGGAGCTGGAGGGTGCGGACGATCTCGGTGCCGAGGATGTCCACCGCCTTCTGCACACCTCGTTCACCGCCGGCCATCAGGCCGTAGAGGTAGGCGCGGCCGATGAGGCACGAGTCGGCGCCCAGCGCGATCGCCGCGACGATGTCCGCGCCGCTGGTGATGCCGGTGTCCAGCAGGATCTCGGCCCGGTCGCCGACCGCTTCGCGCACCGCCGGGAGCAGCTCCAGCATGGTCGGCGCCCGGTCCAGCTGGCGTCCGCCGTGGTTGGACAGGATCACGCCGTTCGCGCCCAGCTCGACCACGCGGCGGGCGTCGTCGGGGTTCTGGATGCCCTTGACGATCAGCGGGCCCTGCCAGAGCTCCCGCAGCCACTCCAGGTCGGCGTAGTTCAGCGACGGGTCGAACATCGAGTTGATCAGGTCGTGCACGGTGCCCGACCAGTGGTGGAAGGAGGCGAACGTCAGCGGCTCGGTGGTGAGCAGGTTGAACCACCAGGCCGGGTGCATCGCACCGTCCACGATGGTCTTGAGCGTGAGCTCCGGCGGGATGGTCAGGCCGTTGTGGGCATCGCGCAGCCGCGCGCCGCCGACGGGCGTGTCCACGGTGAGGATCAGCGCTTCGTAGCCGGCGTCCTGCGCGCGCTGGACCAGTTCGCGGCTGGCCTCGCGGTCCTTCCACAGGTATAGCTGGAACCACTTGCGGGCCTCCGGCGCGGCGGCGGCCAGGTCCTCCACCGAGGTGGTTCCCATCGTCGACAGCGCGTACGGGATGCCGGTGCGCTCGGCGACGCGGGCCACCGCCGGTTCGCCCTCGTGGTTCATCATCCGCGTGAAACCGGTGGGCGCGAAGGAGAACGGCAGCTTCGACGGCTTGCCGAGGATCTCCGTGGAGGTGTCCACAGCGGACACGTCGCGCAGCACCGAGGGGCGGAACTCGACATCGCGGAACGCCCGGCGGGCGCGGCGCAGGCTGATCTCGGCCTCGGCGGCGCCGTCGGTGTAGTCGAACACGGCGCGCGGCGTGCGCAGGCGGGCGATGGTGCGCAGATCGGCGATGGAGTGCGCGGCCGACAGCCGGCGCTCGGTGGGGTTGAACTGCGGTGGCTTGACCCGCAGGAGCGGACGCAGCTCGGACCAGCGCGGAAGTTGCCGCTTGACCATTCGGGCTCCCTTCGTCGGGGAGCGACATTACCTCTGCGAACGAGTTGTGGGACCCGAAGATCGAGGAGGGGCGCGCCACAGGCCCGGCGCGCCCCTCCCGGGGTCAGCTGGTCGCGGTGAGCTGCACGAGCTCGCCCGCGGCGTTGACCGCCTGGAACCTCAGCGGCTCGCCGCTAGCGGACGGCAGCTGCTGGATCTGCGCGTGCTCGACGGCTTCGGCGGTGGAACCGCTCACGCCGCCGAACTGCCGCACCGCGAAGTAGTAGATGTTCGCGGTGCCCTTGCACGCCACGTTGTCACCGCAGGCGGTGTACATGTCGTCGCGGAAGTTGTCGTCGATCTCCTTGCGGTTCGGCTCGCTGAACCGCTCCTGCTTCTTGTAGTTGCGGTAGCCGAAGTCGTGCCGGTCGCAGCTGGTGCGGAACTCGAAGCCCAGCGGCTCGTCCGGCGACATGGAGCAGCCGTCGGAGGACCAGTCGAGCTGGTCGGCGTGCGGCTGCTCGGCCCTGGTCCGGGTGAAGTCGTCGATGGAGAGCTCGAACAGGTACTGGTCGGTGGTGCTGCGCAGTTCGCCCGGGCTGAGGTCGGCGTGCGCGGTACCTGCGGTGAGCAGCAGCGCCCCGGCGGCGACGACGGTGGTGAACAAGCCACGGCGAGCGGGAGATCGTTCCACGGCAGAGCTCCTCGGTTCCGGAGTGATCACTCACCGTGTTATAGCCGGTGCGGGTGATGTTCGCGGGAAACCTGAGCAACCTGCACGAGAAAGGTGGAACCTGAGCCGCTCGGCGGCGCCGCCGGGGCGTGCTGGGCGCTCGTCAGCCCTGCCAGGCGTAGACCTGGTCGCCGTCGGCGACGGCGAAGAAGTCCCCGCAGTGGTAGGTGGTCGACTGGGGAAGCGGGTTCGGCCACCAGTCGGCCGTCACCTTGGGCGTGGCCGTCTCCGCGGCGGGCTTGCAGGCCTGCTCCGGCAGCGGCGCGCCACCGAGCTTGCCCGTGATGATCGAGACGTTGGTGTCCAGGTTGAACTTCACCTTGATGTCGGTGGTGCTCTCGGGCAGCCACGGCGGGACCCAGCCCGCCGGTCCGTCGTTCGCCTGGCGGACCGCGGCGACGTCGGCGAAGGAGTGCTCGCTCTCGTCGGCCGACGCACAGCCCGTCAGAACCGTGGCCACGGCCGCCAACCCGATCAAACTCCGCTTCACGTGCATCCCTTCGACGATGTTCTGCCGCGCCCGGTGATCAGGTTACGTGAGAATCATTCGGGTCTAGCTGATGGCGCGGGTGCGTCGCCGCCCGTGCCGGAGCCGGTACGCGGGGTGATGGGCGGAGGAATCCGGGAAGGGCGGACGTGCGGAGCCGGACGCGGTCCACCTCTCCTGGTGATCTTCGGTCCAGCTGCTCTCTTTTCATAGTCACAAGCCGTCTTGTGCGGTTTACTTGCACAGAAGGCCGTGAAGCTGTTTGTACGGGAGGTGTCTGCATGCTCCGAAGCTTCCGATTGGGCAACCACAGGTCGTTCCTGACCGAGCAGGAGCTGCTGTTGATGCCGCGCTTCGACAAGAGCCGCTACGTGCTGCCGGTGACTGCCGTCTACGGGGCGAACGCTTCGGGGAAGTCGAACCTGCTGAGCGGCTTGGCATTCATGCAGTCGGCCGTTCGATCGTCCTTCCAGCGCTGGGACGCGCTGGAAGGTGTTCCGCGGACCCCCTTCAAACTGGCCTCTGCGGCGGCCGGCACCCCGTCCGTCTTCGTCGTGGAGTTCAAGACCGGCGGAGTGGCCTACACCTACGGTTTCGCGATGGACGATGAACGGATCGGCGAGGAGTGGTTGTACTCGTATCCGGAAAAACGGAAGCGAATCGTCTTCGAGCGGACCGGGAGTGAAGTCAAGTTCGGCAGCACGTTGCGGGATGCCAAGGGTGAGCTGGGCGTGCTCGGGCAGATGACGAGGGGCAATGCGCTCCTGCTGAGCGTCGCTGTTCAGCTGAACCTCGAATTCGCGATGCCCGCGTACCGCTTCATTACCCGCGACCTGATTTTCTCGAGCTCCGAGGGGTTGTCGAATCCTCGGACTGAGGCGCTTGGCCGGTTCATCGTGCGGGATCCGAATAACCAGAGGCGAGTGGTGGACCTGCTCCGGGCCGCTGATCTGGGGATCACCGACCTCCTCGTGGAGGAGGATGAAGACCCGATGTGGTCGAGATCGGTTGAACGCGCCGAGGCGGAGTTGCAGAAGATCGATGCCAAAATGGCGGACGACGTCGATGAGGAATACCGCAATTCGGTCCGCGACCGGCTGAATTTCCTTCGCGACTCCGGTCCCAGGAAGATCCATCGGGTGAAGACCGTGCACGGTGACCTCGCTGCGCCTTTTGACGTTGCGGAGGAGTCACAGGGAACGAGGTCGTGGCTGCGGCTCATTCCCATTGCGCTAGGCGCGTTGGACAGGGGATCGGTGTTGCTCGTCGATGAGATCGATTCCAGTCTGCACCCGCTGCTGACGGCCAGGCTGGTCGGTCTCTTCCGCGACGAGCGGACCAATCCGAACGGTGCGCAGCTCATCTTCACCACTCATGACACGAGCCTGCTCGGCACGATGCTCGGCGACGAGGTGCTCAAGCGTGACGAAGTGTGGTTCGTGAGCAAGGAAGAACGCGGCGACACGAGCTTGTACGCGCTCAGTGACTTCAAGCCCCGCAAGGAAGAGAACGCGGAGCGCCGTTACCTCCAGGGCAGTTACGGTGCCGTCCCCTTCGTCGACCACGACGAGTTCGTGATGGCCGTCCGGGGTGAGCGTGACTAGACGCGGTATCACCAGGCGGGAGAACAGAAGAACGCGCGGGGCTCCGAAGTTCGATTCGGCCGATAGCCTGCTCGTGGTGTGCGGGGCGGATTGCACGGAGAGCCAGTACCTGCGCGCGCTGAACCGGAATTACCGAGGCCGCTCAGCCAAGTTGACCGTGGTGACGGATGGCGTCGACCCGCGAACGCTGGTGCGGAAGGCGGCCAAGGTCCGGGGCCTGCAGCCCAACGAGTTCGACGAAGTCTGGTGCGTGGTCGACGTCGACGAGTTCGATGTCGAGCCCGCAGTCCGCTCAGCCAAGGCGGAGGGCGTGCAGTTGGCCGTGTCGAACCTGTGCTTCGAGTACTGGCTGCTGCTCCACTTCGAGGACTGCGGGACCGCCTTCCGGACTCCGGCGGATGTGGACGAGCGCCTCCGCAGGCACGTGCCGACCTACGACAAGACGAGGCTGGACTTCTCCGACTTCGAATCCGGCGTGCGCGAAGCCGTGGCGCGGGCGAAGCGGCGCTGCGATTTCGGCAGCGAGCATCACCGCAATCCGTCCAGCGGGGTGTGGAAGCTCGTGGAGAAGGTGGTTCCGGCGGAGTCCGGGGTCAGGTCAGCGTGAGGAGCATCCGGGTGTTGCCGAGGGTGTTGGGCTTGATGTTGGCCAGGTCGAGGAATTCCGCCACTCCCGCGTCGACCGAGCGGCGCATCTCCTCGTAGACCTCCGGGGTGACGGGCGCGCCGTCCACCTCGCGGAAGCCGTGCCTGCCGAAGAACTCCGTCTCGAAGGTCAGCACGAACAGGCGGACCAGGCCCAGTTCGCGGGCCAGCTCCACCAGCTGGCGCACCAGGCGGTGGCCGATGCCGGTGCCCTTGGTCGCCGGGTCCACCGCGACGGTGCGGATCTCGGCGAGGTCCTCCCAGAGCACGTGCAGGGCGCCGCAGCCCACCACGCGGGCCGGGCGGTCGGGCTCGGTCAGCTCGGCGACCCAGAACTCCTGCACGTCCTCGTAGAGCGTGACGAGGTTCTTGGCCAGCAGCACTTCGCCCGCGTAGGTGTCGACCAGCGTCTTGATCGCCGGGACGTCGGCGATCCGCGCCCGCCGAATCGCTATCGCCGATGGCGCATAGTCATTCATGAAGGCATGGTAGCGCCGCGCGCCACCGGATTGCTCAGCGCGCGCCGAGGCGCAGCAGCATCCGGGTGTTGCCGAGGGTGTTCGGCTTGACGTGGGCCAGGTCGAGGAACTGCGCCACGCCCTCGTCCGGCGAGCGCCGGATCTCCTGGTAGACCTCCGGCGGGACCGGCGTGTCGGCGATCGGCAGGAAGCCGTGCCTGCCGAAGAAGCCGGTCTCGAAGGTGAGCACGAAGATCCGGGCCAGGCCGAGTTCGGCGGCCGTCGCGATCAGCCGGGCGACGATCGCGTGCCCGACGCCGCGCCCCTTGCTCATCGGGTCCACCGCGACGGTGCGGATCTCGGCCAGGTCCTCCCACAGCACGTGCAGGGCGCCGCAGCCGACGAGGGCGCCGTCCGCTTCGGCGACCCAGAACTCCTGGACGTCCTCGTAGAGCGTGACGAGGTCCTTGCCGAGCACCACCTTCCCGGCGTAGTGGTCGATCAGCGCCTTGATGCCGCGGACGTCGCGCACTCGGGCCGGGCGGATCTCTACCGGAGCGTTCACGTTAGGTAAGCCTAACCATAAGTCGAGCGTCCCGGGTGGTAATCTCGACCACCACCGCTCGCCACCCCGGGTGACGCCGGGCGGTGCCGAGTGCCGGGTTCAGGCAGGGCCGCAACACCTGGACGTTAGGCTCGACGCATGTCAACCGAGCAGAATCACCGCCGAGTCGCCATGGTCACGCTCGGTTGCGCCCGCAATGAAGTCGACTCCGAAGAGCTCGCCGGGAACCTGCACAGCCGCGGCTGGGACCTGGTCGAGGCGGAGGACGCCGCCGACGTGGTGGTCGTGAACACCTGCGGCTTCGTCGAATCGGCCAAGAAGGACTCCGTCGACACGCTGCTCGCCGCCTCCGACACCGGCGCGAAGGTCGTCGCCGTCGGCTGCATGGCCGAGCGCTACGGCAACGAGCTCGCCGAGCACCTGCCGGAGGCCGACGCGGTCCTCGGCTTCGACCACTACGGCCAGCTCGCCGACCGCCTCGACGACGTCCTCGCGGGCAAGGCCATCCAGGCCCACCAGCCGCAGGACCGCCGCAAGATGCTGCCGATCTCCCCGGTCGCCCGGCCCGCCGCGGCCGCCGAGGTCGCGGTGCCCGGCCACGGCTGGGTGCCCGCAGCGCGCTCGGTGGCGCGCCGCCGGCTCGACGACTCGCCCGTGGCCGCGCTGAAGCTGGCCTCCGGCTGCGACCGGCGCTGCTCGTTCTGCGCGATCCCGTCCTTCCGCGGCTCGTTCCTGTCCCGGCAGCCCGAGGAGGTGCTGGGCGAGGCGGTGTGGCTGGCCGAGCACGGCGCCAAGGAGCTGTTCCTGGTCAGCGAGAACTCCACCTCCTACGGCAAGGACCTCGCCGACCCGCGCGCGCTGGAGCTGCTGCTGCCGCGGCTGGCCGAGGTCGAGGGCGTCGAGCGGGTCCGCGTCTCCTACCTGCAGCCCGCCGAGACCCGGCCCGGCCTGGTTCGCACCATCGCGAGCACGCCCGGCGTCGCGCCCTACTTCGACCTGTCCTTCCAGCACTCCAGCGAGTCGGTGCTGCGGCGGATGCGCCGGTTCGGCTCCACCGAGTCCTTCCTGGCGCTGATCGAGCAGATCCGCGAGCTGGCGCCGGAGGCGGGCATCCGCAGCAACTTCATCGTCGGGTTCCCCGGCGAGACCGAGGAGGACTTCGCCGAGCTGCAGGACTTCCTCACCCGCGCCCGGCTGGACGCCGTCGGCGTGTTCGGCTACTCCGACGAGGACGGCACCGAGGCCGCCGGGTTCACCGACAAGCTCGACCCCGAGGTCGTCGACGAGCGCGTCGAGAAGCTCTCCGACCTGGTCGACGAGCTGATCGCGCAGCGCGCCGAGGACCGCGTCGGCAGCGAGGTGCGGGTCCTGGTCGAGCGCATCGACGACGGCGAGGTCGTCGGGCGTGCCGACCATCAGGGGCCGGAGGTGGACGGCGAGTGCCTCGTCGAAGATGCTGGAGAGGTCGGCGTGGGTGATGTGCTGCGGTGCCGGGTGGTGGACAGCGAGGGCGTGGACCTCGTCGTGCGCCCGGTCGGCGGCGCGCCCGCGGAGGACCGGTCCGGGGAGCAACCATGACGGCCGATGGCGCGGCATCCAACCCGCAGGCGGTGGGGCCCGAGCCGGTACCCGTGGTCAACATCGCCAACATCCTGACCGTGTCCCGGCTCGCGCTGGTGCCGGTGTTCCTGGTCGCCCTGTTCTGGGACGGCGGGCACGACGACCTGTGGCGCTGGATCGCCACCGGCGTGTTCGCGGTCGCCTCGATCACCGACCGCATCGACGGTGACCTGGCGCGCCGCCGCGGCCTGGTCACCGACTTCGGCAAGATCGCCGACCCGATCGCGGACAAGGCGCTCACCGGTGCCGCGCTGATCGGCCTCAGCATGCTCGGCGACCTCGGCTGGTGGGTCACCTGGGTGATCATCGGCCGCGAGCTGGCCATCACGCTGCTGCGCTTCTGGGTCATCCGGCACGGCGTGATCGCGGCCAGCTACGGCGGGAAGGTCAAGACGCTGCTGCAGGCGCTGGCCATCGGCCTCTACCTGATGCCCTTCGGGGCCTGGGCCGATCTGCCGCGCTGGATCCTGATGGGCGCGGCGGTGCTGGTCACCGTCGGCACCGGGCTCGACTACGTGATCCGGGCGATCCGGCTGCGCGCCGCTGGGCGGGCCAAGGCCGACGCATGATCCTGGAACCGGTCGGCCTGCCGTTCTCGCAGGTGGCGGAGCTGCTCGACACCCTGCGCACGCGCGGCGAGACGGTCGCCACCGCGGAATCGCTGACCGCCGGGCTGGTGGCCGCCGCGCTGACCGACGTGCCCGGTGCCAGCGACGTGGTGCGCGGCGGGCTCGTCGTCTACGCCACCGATCTCAAGGCCGAGCTGGCCGGCGTCGACGCCGAGCTGCTCGCCGAGTGCGGCGCGGTGCACCCGCGGGTCGCGGAGATGCTCGCCGACGGTGCGCGCATCAAGTGCCGGGCGGACTGGGGCATCGGGCTGACCGGCGTGGCTGGGCCGGATCCGCAGGACGGCGTGGCACCCGGCACCGTGCACCTCGGGTTCGCCGGGCCGGGCGGCGCGGCGGTGCACTCGGTGCGCCTGCCGGGTGATCGGCACGGCGTGCGGGCTGCGGCCGTTCGGGTGGCGCTGGAACACTTCGCGGATCTGCTGCGTTGATCCAGGAGGATGTCGTGCGCAGGCGGAACGCGGCGTCCTGCCGGACCGGATCGATCGGGCGCCGGACGTTCGCCCTCGGCGGACTTGTCCACGATCGTTCTCGTTCGGGCCGTGGGATGAGTAACGTAGGGAGCGTTCACGCGTGGTGCACGCGGTAGGCGACGAAGGAAGGGAGGCGCGCGATGACCGTATTGTTGCGGGAGGCGGTCGGTGACCGACTGCGCCGCGCCCGGACCGCACAGTCTCGGACCTTGCGGGACGTTTCGCGCGCTGCCCGGGTGAGCCTCGGATATCTCTCCGAGGTGGAACGGGGCCGCAAGGAGGCGTCCAGCGAGCTGCTCGCCTCGATCTGCGACGCCCTCGACCTGCCGTTGCCGGAGCTGCTGGTGACCGTGGCCGGTGACCTGGACGAGACGATGCTGGTGCCCTCCGGCGTCGACCGGGCCGCCGAGATGGTGCCCGGTCTGATCGGCGCCGAGCTGACCGAGACCGAGCTGGCCCAGCAGCAGCTGGCGGATGCGGACGCGCGCGCCTGCGCGGAGCGCCTGCAGCCGGTGCTCAGCCAGCGCATCAGCGCCCCGGTGCGCAAGCCGGGCGGAGTCGTCGTAGCAGCGTAGGGACCTGTTCCCAGGCTCGTCCGGCGCGGTGGCAGGCGCTGGGCGTACAAAATCAGATGTCAGGTCGTGGGTGCCGGAGCGGGTTCCGCCCGTTTCGGCACTCACGACCGTTTTTCCGGTACCCGGTGCGCGGCCCCCGGGGGCGGGCTGGTTCGATCTTAGGCGTGACTCCGGGCGATCCCGGAGATCTACCGTGTTTGGTGGAAGCGGACCCGACTACCTGACACGATGGAACCAGCCGACACGCCTGGTGCGTTGTGTCGGCGGTGGGGCAGCCGAGCAGCAGCAGAAGAAGGCAGGCGGAGGAGATGGCCAATCCGTTCGTGAAGGCGTGGAAGTACTTCATGGCGGCGTTCTCGTCGAAGGTCGACGAGCACGCCGACCCGAAGGTGCAGATCCAGCAGGCCATCGAGGAAGCCCAGCGGCAGCATCAGGCGCTTTCCCAGCAGGCCGCCTCGGTGATCGGCAACCAGCGCCAGCTGGAGATGAAGCTCAACCGCCAGCTCGGCGAGGTCGAGAAGCTGCAGGCGTCGGCCCGGCAGGCGCTGGTGATGGCGGACCAGGCGCGGGCCAACGGTGACGAGGCGAGCGCGCAGAAGTACGAGGAGACCGCCACCCAGCTGGCCAGCCAGCTGGTCACCGCGGAGCAGGGCGTCGAGGACATCAAGACGCTGCACGACCAGTCGCTGGGTGCCGCCGAGCAGGCCAAGAAGGCCGTCGAGCGCAACGCCCAGGTCCTGCAGCAGAAGATCGCCGAGCGCACCAAGCTGCTCAGCCAGCTGGAGCAGGCGAAGATGCAGGAGCAGGTCTCGGCCTCGATGCGCCAGATGACCGAGGTCGCCGCGCCGGGCAACACGCCGTCCCTGGACGAGGTGCGGGACAAGATCGAGCAGCGCTACACCACTGCCCTGGGGCAGGCGGAGCTGGCGCAGAACAGCGTGCAGGGCCGGATGCTGGAGGTCGAGCAGGCCTCCATCGACGCCGCCGGTGCCAGCAGGCTCGCGCAGCTGCGCGCCTCGATGGGTACCGGGCAGCAGCAGGTCACGGGCGGTCAGCAGCAGCAGATCGGTGGCGCGCAGAGCCCGGCCGAGCCCGCTACCAACCCCCAGCAGCAGCAGAACCCGCAGGCCGGACAGGCCTGAGCGAGCGCAGGGTGAAGTCGTCCCGCAAGCAGGAGCTGGCGCAGCTGGGCGAAGCCGCATTCGAACAGCTGCGCGGTCCCGGCATGGCCGCGGTGCGCCGGACGATCGCCAAGTGGCGGGATCCGCGCGCGCGGGCGATCCGGCAGCGGAACCGGGCGAGGCGGACCGCGACGGGCAGCGCCGCGTCCGCCGGTGTGCTCGGTGCCGGGGCAGCGACCTCTGCGTACGTTCCCGCGCTGTGGGAGTGGGGCGGTTCGGCCGGCCTCTTCCTGCAGGACGTGACGACGTTCGGACTCGGTGGCCTCGCCGTGCTCGGCGGGGCCACCGCCGTCGGCGCCGGGATGAGGTACCGGCGGCTCAAGCGGACACCGCTTCCCGAAGCGCCGCCGGAGCCGGTTTCGCTCCCGGCGCACGGTTCGGCCGCGCGGGAACCGATGCAGCGGCTGCGCGATGCGGAGCAGAGCCTGCACGGCGCACTGGCGCAGTTGACATCGGCCGGTGCGGGCAGCGCCGCGGTGGACGCGCGCGGCACGGCGGACAGCGCGGCAGCTGAGCTGCGGCGTGGTGCGCAGCGGTTGATCGCCGTGGAAGCGGCGATCCCGCACGCGCCCGCGGGGGAGAAGGCCGCGTTGCGCTCGGACGTCGAGCGGCTCCGGGCCGAGCTGGACGAGGGCGTCGACGGGTACGGCGCGCTGGTGGCCGCTGCGGGACGCGCGGTCGCGGCCAGCGGGGCCTCCGAGCAGAAGCACCTGTTGCAGGACGCGACCGATCGGCTGGCCGGATTGGCGGACGGGTTGCGCGAGCTGTTCGGTCCCGAGGGACGCCGGTAGCCGTTCGGGGTGGAAAGCGCCCGCTGCGACACGCCATCACTGCTGGTAGTGGTGATTCTGCTGGTGCATGTCTTGATTGTGCGATGCGAAATAGTAATCTTCCCTCATCATCACAGGCCGTGACATGAGATCCGCCTGATCGGGTGGCTCGGGGGAGGCGACGTGGCGTTGTGGACCGTGCACGGCAACGGTCGACGCCCGGTGCGCGATGCGGTGGTGGCCTCCGAGGAGCGGCTGAGCTGGCCGCTGACCATCGGCTTCGGCGTGCAGCACCTGCTGGCGATGTTCGGCACCACCACCCTGGTCCCGCTGCTCACCGGGTTCCCGGTCGGCACGACCCTGCTGCTGTCCGGCCTCGGGACCCTGCTCTTCCTGCTGCTGACCCGCAACCGGGTGCCCAGCTACCTGGGCGCCTCGGTGGCCTTCGTGGTCCCGCTGAACGCCGCGGCCAAGGAAGCAGGCGCCAGCCCCGCCGCGCTGCTCGGCGGCATCGTGGTGGTCGGCATCGTGGTGTTCAGCGTCGGCGTCGCGGTCAAGGCGCTGGGCGTGCGGCTGCTGGAGTCGGCGATGCCGCCGGTGGTGACCGGCGCGATCATCCTGATGATCGGCCTGAGCCTCGCCCCGCAATCGATGTCGTCGTTCGACCAGCAGCGGGTGCCCGCCGCGCTGACCCTCGGCACGGTCGTGCTGCTGATCGTGATCAGCCGGGGCATGGCGGCGCGGGCCGCGGTGCTGATCGGCGTGCTGGTCGGCTGGAGCTACGCGGCGCTGGCCGGGCACCTGGTGCCGGAGCGCATCGCGGAGCTGTCCGACGCGCCGTGGATCGGGCTGCCGCAGCTCATCGCGCCGCAGGTGCACATCGCGGTGATGCCGTTCGTGCTGCCGCTGGTGATCGTGCTGGTCGCGGAGCACGTGGCGCACCTCAAGGCGGTGGCGGCGATGAGCGGCCGGGACCTCGACCCGCACGTGGGCGACGCGCTGATCAGCGGCGGGCTGGCGACCACGCTGTCCGGTGCGGCGGGCGGTTCGTCGCTGAGCAGCTACGCGGCGAACGTCGGGGTGATGGCCGCGACGCGGGTGTACTCCACGGCGGCCTGCATGGTCGCGGCGATCGCCGCCATCGTGCTCTCCTTCTCGCCGAAGCTCGCGGCCCTGATCAACACCATCCCGATGGGCGTGCTCGGCGGCGCGACGCTGGTGCTGTTCGGGATGCTGGCCATGGTGGGCGTGCGGATCTGGCTGGACGCGAGGGCCGACTTCGCCGACCCGGTGAACCTGGTGGTGCTGGGCACCGCGGTGATCGCCGGCGTCGGCGACCTGACCCTGCACCTCGGCGAGCTCCGGGTGACCGGCATGGTGTGGGGCTCGGTGGGCATCGTGCTGGTCTACCCGGTGCTGCGCCACATCGCCGACCTGCGCGACAGGCCCCAGGAGGCCTGACGGCCGGTGTCCGGGCGGAATTCAGCCCTGGACGGCCATTTTGAGGCCGAGGCCGACCAGGACCGTCGCGGTGATGCGGTCCAGCCAGGCGCGGACCCGGCGGCGCTGGAACAGCGCTCGGGCGCGGCCCGCGACCCACACCAGCGCGGTCGACCAGAGCAGGCCGATCGAGATGTGCGTGGCCACCAGCAGCGGGCCCCAGGCGAACGCCGCCGGACCCGCGGGCAGGAACTGCGGCAGCAGGCTGATGTAGAAGACGCCGACCTTGGGGTTGAGCAGGTTCGTGGTCATCCCGGACCGCAGCGCCGCCCAGCTCGTCAGCCCGGCCGACGTGGTCGGCAGCTCCTCGGGCTGCTCGACCTGGTTGCGCGGCAACGACTTCCACAGCGCCGAACCGCCCAGCCACAGCAGGTAGGCCGCACCCGCGATGCGCACGATGTCGTAGGCCAGCTGGGACGCGGTGAGCAGCGCGGTCAGCCCGGCGATGCTGGCGGTGCCCCAGATCAGGCAGCCCAGGTTGATCCCGAGGAACGTCGCCACCCCGGCCCGGCGCCCGCCCAGCAGCGAGTGCCGGAGGATCAGCATGGTGTCCAGGCCGGGCGTCACGACACCGATCAAGGCGACCAGTGCGAAAGCAGTGAATGTCGCAGTGCTCACCGGTCCCGCCTCTCAGTTCCGCCTCTCCGCGATCCACAGCGGTGGTCGCGTTCGGAGGTTGATCTCGCGTTTCGTGGTCTCTTGGGGCTGGGTTGCGCCACGTTCCCCTGAGGTGCGGTTGAGCGGGTCTCAGGACCGCGACGCAGGAGGCTCACTCGTCCTCCTCCAGCTCGTCCTCGTCCGTGTGGCGCTGGCGGCCTGCGCGGAGGGTTCGGGCGAGCACGAGGTTGAAGGCGAGCGCCACTTCTCGCGCACCCGGGGTTCCCCACTGGTGGATCGGCATGCACGCGCCTTGGGCCTGCTGCACCGCCAGGCGGTCCGGCAGCGCGACGGGCAGCACCAGCGGGCCGAAGATGTCCCGCAGCTCGTCGATGCGGAACTGGTGCTCGTGGGACCGCGGGCGCACCCGGTTCACGATCACGCCGAGCGGCTGGAGCTTCGGGTTGGTGGACTTGCGCTCGGCCTGCACGGCTTCGAAAGCCCGCTGCACGCCGGACACCGCGAAGATCGTGGGTTCGGTCACCAGCAGCGCGCGATCGGCGGCGACCAGCGCCGAACGGGTCAGCCTGCCGAGCGAGGGCGGGCAGTCCAGCAGGACCAGCTGGTAGGGCAGCTCGCCGTCCTCGATCAGACCGTCCAGTTCGGACAGTGCGGTGGTCAGCCGGGCGAGGTGCTCCTCGTCGTGGTGGCCGTTGTGGCTCTCGGCGTCCTCGGAGCCGACCAGGACGTCGACCTCCTCGCCCCACGAGCTGCCGCTCACGGCTTCCCGGAGCACCTCCGGACGAGGATCGGCGAGCACGTCGCTGAGCCCCTTGGTGGTCTCCTCCGGTTCCAGGCACGAGGTCGCGTTGCACTGCGGATCGAGGTCGACGACCAGCGTCCGAACGCCGCGACGCATGGCGGCCGAGGCGAGACCGAGCACCACGGTCGTCTTCCCCACGCCGCCCTTGAGACTCAGCACTGCCACGGTCTGCACGCACGTAGCCTACGGAACCCGACACCATCTCAGAACTCGTCCCTGAAACTGGGTTCCGTTGCGGCCGAGGTTCGTGTGCCGGAACCCCCGGCATTGCTCCGATCGAAGCAGACCGGATGCTGCGACCGGGTTTTCGCCCGCGATCCGCCGAAGCGCTCGCGCGACGCGCTGAGGCGATCGCCACGCCGCCGCGAGATGCCCGCGACCGGCCATTACGCTGCTTGCCATGAGATCCGACGCCGTCCACCAGGTGCTGGAAGCCGAACTCGCCGACGTCCGGCGCCGACGTGGCGGGGAATCGCCGCGCGTCCTCGACGTCGGTGGCGGCAGCGGGGTGTGGGCGGTGCCGCTGGCCTCCGAGGGCTGCGCGGTGACGGTCGTCGACCCCAGCCCGAACGCGCTGGCCACGCTGCAGCGGCGCGCGGTCGACGCCGGGGTGGCCGACCGGATCACCCCGCTGCAGGGCGACACCGACGCGCTGGCGGCGCTGGCCCCGGAGGGCGGCGCGGACCTGGTGCTCGCGCACGGCGTGCTGGAGGTCGTCGACGACGTCGAGGCCGCGATCGCGGCGCTGGCCGCGGCAACGGCTCCCGGCGGCGCGCTGTCGGTGCTGGTCGCCAACCGCTACGCCGCGGTCATCGGGCGGGCGCTGGCCGGCCGGGTCTCCGACGCCCTGCAGCTGATCCAGGACGCCGACGGCCGGCTCGACCCGGCCTCGGACACCCTCCAGCGGCGGTTCGACGCCGAAGGCCTGGAGCGGGTGCTGACCGCAGGCGGGTTCGCCGTCGAGCGGATCCAGGGTCAGGCGGTGCTCAGCGATCTGGTGCCCGGCTCGGTGCTGGACAACAACCCGCGGGCGGCCGACGCGATGGCCGAACTGGAGCGCGTCGCGGCCGTCCGGCCGCCGCTGCGCGACATCGCGACCCGCCTGCACGCGCTCGCGCGCGCCTGATCTTCGGCCACCGGGCGTGATCGGCGATGCGGCCGGACCGGTGGCGGGATCGCCCGGCAGCCGGGTGAGCTGGGGCGATGCGTCGTGAGCGGGGAACGGTCGCGCGGCGATCACTGCCCCGAGGGGATGATGTCGGCAACCTCGCACAGCTACCTGCCGGGACCGGGTAGTACTCGCGTCGCGGGAACCGTATCCTCAGTGGTGACGCCCCCAAGCGTTCGCCGGTCCCCAAGCCCGGATGAGTCGATCATCCCGGTCTCCGGCGCCACTGAGACCCCTGTGCCGGAGGAGGAGTCATGCCACTCTCCGAGCACGAGCAGCGACAGCTCGAACAAATCGAGCGCGCGCTCTACGCCGAGGACCCCAAGTTCGCCTCCACCGTGCGCGGAGGACGACTGCAGCGCCCATCCCGACGCCGGCGGATGCAGGGCATCGCCGTCTTCGCGCTGGGATTGGCCCTGCTGGTAATCGGTGCGGTGATCCCGGCTCTGCGGCCGGCCGACATCCCCGTGTTGAGCGTGGTCGGCTTCCTCGTGATGTTCGGCGGAGCAGTGATCGTCCTGTCCGCGTTGCGCGGTGGCGGGGACGACATCGAGTCGGTGCCGGAGAACGGCGGTGGCGGGCGCCCCAAGCGGGGCTCGAACCGCAGCACCGGACGGAGCTCCTTCGCCCAGCGCATGGAGGAGCGCTTCCGAAAGCGTTTCGAGCAGTAGAAGATGAGCGATGATCGCCGCCAGCCACCTTGGCGGCGATCATCGCTTTGTGCTGTCCACGACCGCCGCTCGCAGGGTGCTCCCGGTCAGCCCGAAATCGCCCGCTATGGCTCCGTTTCCGCTGGTAAAGACCCGTGAGTGCTTTGGGGTGCTATAGCCCCACAAAACACTCACGGGTTCTGAGCAGTGGAAACGGAGCCGCGGTGGTGTCTCGCGGGCCTGGCCAGGGCGTCAGGGACTGGCCGGGCGGAGCTGGAGGACCGAGCGCGGGAACAGGCGGGAGCGGAGGTCCAGCGGGGCCGCTCGGCGGAGGCTGGCCAGCACCTCGTGCAGGGTTTCCGGCAGCGAGTCGTCCGGCTGGCCGCCCTGCGGGGCGTACCACTCCCGCTCCACCGCGCTGACCAGCGCTCGCAGCGCCTTCGCCCCGGATTCGTCCAGGCCGTGGTGCTCGAGCAGCTTGGTGGCCACCTGGCGCGCCGTGTCCGTCGTGGCGGGCCGCGCGCCGCGGTCCTGGAACTCGTCGAGCACCTCCTGCCAGGCCGACCCCGCCGATCCGGCGGCGACCGCGCTCAAGCGCTGCCGCCGGCGCACTTCCCGCACCACGCCGGGCGCGGCGAGCAGTGCGAGACCGACGGCCAGCACGCTGAGGACGATCGGCCACGGGCTGCTCTGCTCGGTCTCCCGCGGATCGGCGGGCGCGACGTCGGAGCCGTCCTCAGGGCGCTCGTCGCCCGGCGCGGGATCCGTCGTCGGCGGCGTGCTCGGCAGCTCCTGGCCGGGCGGCGGAACCGGCTGCTGCTCCGGCCGCAGCTCGCTGTCCAGGTACTGCGGCAGCGCGGTCCGGCCGTCGCTCAGCGGCGTCGGGTCGAAGGTCTGCCAGCCCCAGCCGGGGAAGTAGGCCTCCACCCAGGCGTGCGCGTCCTCCGTGGTGATCACCCGCTCGTCGCCGTCCCGGTACCCGGCGGTGAACCCGACGGCCACCCGCGACGGGACGCCGACGGCGCGCAGCAGCGCGGCCATCGACGAGGCGTACTGCTCGCAGAACCCGCGCTTGCCGCGGAACAGGAACTCGGAGAGGGCGTCGCCGCCGCCTGCCGGGGCGGTCCGCAGGTCGTAGCGGAAGCCGTTGCGCGGATCGGTGAAGTAGCGGTTGATCGCCACCGCCTTGTCGAAGGCGGTGGGAGCGTTCGCGGTCAGCCTGCGGGCCAGGTCGGTGACCTGCGGCGGGATCCCGGTGGCGTCCAGGTACTCCGGCGCCATCCGCAGCGGCCCGTCGGCCTCGCGCAGCTGGTCCGGCGTCGGATCGGGCACGATCAGCTGCTGGATGTAGGCGCGGCTCTCCTGGTTGGTCTGGGTGAACACGATCCCGGCGGCCGGGTCGTAGCGCCAGTTCACGCCCATCCCGGACAGGAACCGCGGCATGCCGAACACCGGCAGCCACGGATCCCGGTAGCCGACGGGCTGGATCTCGACCCGCTCCGCGCTGCCGTCGCCGATGTCGGTGCCCTCCGGCAGCGGGAGCTCGCCGTTGGCCTCGACGCCCTGGGTCAGGCCTTCCAGCTCCCACCCGCGCTCCGGGTTGAACTTGCGCAGCGTCAACGCGCGCAGGTACGTCGGCTCCCGCAGGCCGCGGACGCGGAACAGCTCCACCTCCCGGTCCCGGTTGAGCTGGCCGCGCAGCGAGGTGAACGGCTGCAGCCCGATCCCGTCGGTACCGCCGCCGAGCTGCTCGGGCATCGCTCCGGGCAACCGGCCCTCGGTGCCGACGCCGGTGAACACCACGCCGGTGAGCAGTGCGATCACCCCGGCCACGCCGGCGACCGATGCGGTCGTCGGGCCGAGCAGCGCGCGCGTCAGCTGCTCGCGGTCCTCGTGGCTGCGCCACCGGCGGTGCTGACCGCCCGAGGCGAGCAGCACGGCGAAGCCCAGCCCGCCCGCGACGAAGGTCCACCACGGCAGCATGGTCTCGGACAGCGACGCGGGGATCGCGAACACGCACAGCAGCAGCAGACCGCTGACCGCCGGGCTGCGCAGTCCCACCACGATGACGTCGATGAGCACCGCGATCACGCCCAGCCCCACGCAGACCAGGGCCTGCAGGGCGGGTTCGGCGGGAACCGGGGGGACACCGGTGCGGATCAGCTCGCCGGCACCGGACAGCAGGCCGCCGAGCTCGCCGATCGCCGCCGGGCCGGGCAGCAACCCGAGCAGCGCCCGCTCGGTGAACTGCGCGGTGAGCACGACCAGCACCCCGGCCAGCTGCGCGAAGGCGGTCGCGGTCAGCGGCCAGCGCAGCTTGCGCCCCAGCACCCCGATCGCCGCGACGACGAGGACCGTGAGCACCGCGGGGAACACCCAGCGGCTGTCGGCCAGCACGCCGGCGAACGCCGTCGACGCGCACAGCACCGAGAAGGCGGCGGCGGCCGTCGTCACCAGCGAGGTGTCGATGGCAGCCGTCATCCGGTGCTCGGTCACGGCAGCACCTCCGATTCCGGTGCGGTGGTCTCCCGGCACAGCTGCTGCCAGACGGTGTCGATCGCGGTCGCCGGGCCGGACGCGACGACCGCCGTCCAGCCCGCCGCCCGCAGCCGCCGCGCGGCCAGCCGCGGGTCGTGGCCGCCACCGTCGCCGTTCCAGGAGCGGACGTCGAGCAGCACCGCCAGGCTCCGCGCGCCCTGCGGCCGGAGCTTGGTCAGCTCGTCCACCGCCGCGGTCGTGGTCTCGCCGAGCACCGCGATCAGCTCCTGACCGGCGCCGGGGTCGCGGGTGAAGACCAGGTCGCGCTGCGTCGAGGTGCGCACCGCGGCCAGGGCGTCCAGCACCGCGTCGTCGTGCCCCTCGCCGGAGGCCTCCGCACCGGTCGCCAGCTGCGCGCAGTCCTCGGTGATCAGCTGCACCTGCTGGCCGTGCTGGTGCAGGTGCAGGCAGAAGCTGGCCACCGCGGACACCGCCCACTCCAGGCTGCTGCGCGCCCCGGTGCCCCGGTGCGCCGCGGAGCGGCGGTCGAGCAGCACCGTGACGCCCGCGTGCCACGGTCGTTCCTCGACGCGCACCATCAGTTCGTCGCGCCGCGCGGTGGACTTCCAGTGCACGCGCCGGATGTCGTCGCCGTGCCGGTACTGGCGCACCACCGCGTCGTCCTCGCCGTGCCCGGCGCGCAGCCGCGTCGCGCCGTCCTCGCCGGTGCCCAGCCCGGAGCCCGCGGGCAGCCCGGTGAGCCGGACGACGTGCGGCACCGCGATGAGCCGGCTGCGGTCGGCCAGCTCGCGCTCGAACTCGGCCAGCCCGAAGGGATCGTCGATGCGGGTGCGCAGCGGTCCGATGTGGTGGATGCCGCGCAGCGCCGGGGACACCGGGTACTCCAGGATCTTGCCGCCGTGCCTGGGCACCGCGTCCAGCCGGAACCGGTGCCTGCCGCCGAGCGCGTGGGGCGTGTTGTCCTCCAGCGCCAGCCCGCCGATCGGCAGCCGGCCGCTGGCGGAGAGGTGCAGCCGGACGGTCGCCCGGCCGCCGACCGGGATCCGCACCGGCAGCACTTCGCGCCGGGCGGCGATGCCGAACCGGGTGCGGCTGGTCAGCAGCAGGGCCAGCAGCGGGAGCGCGATCACGAACGCGGCGACCCGCAGGAGGTCCCGCTCGTCCAGGACCAGCGCGCACACACCGGCGGCCACGCCCGCCGCCAACAGGCAGCGCCCGCGGATGGTCAGGCCGGAGAGCACCCTTACCTGCGTTCGCGTTCGGTGTCGCCGCGCGGCACCGGGGTCCGGCTCAGCAGCTGCCGCACCAGCTCGGTGGTGGAGCGGCGGGCGGCGCGGGCCTCGCTGGTCAGCACCAGCCGGTGGGCCAGCACCGGGATCGCCACCGCTTGCACGTCGTCCGGGATGGTGAACTCGCGCCCGGCCAGCGCGGCCTGCGCGCGAGCGGCGCGCACCAGCTGCAGCGTGGAGCGGGGCGAGGCGCCGAGCCGCAGCTCGGTCAGCTGGCGGGTGGCGGTCACCAGTTCGACCGCGTAGCGGCGGATCTCGGTGGAGACGTGCACCCGGCGCACCGCCTGCAGCAGGCCCTGCACCTCGGCGGCGTCGGCGACCGGCTGGAGGTCGGCCAGCGGGTCGTGCCCGGCGTGCTCGTCGACCATCGCCAGCTCCGCCTTGAGGTCCGGGTAGCCGATCGACACCCGGGCGGTGAAGCGGTCCCGCTGGGCCTCCGGAAGCGCGTAGGTGCCTTCCATCTCGATCGGGTTCTGGGTGGCGATGACCATGAACGGCGCGCTCAGCGGGTAGGTCTCGCCGTCGACGGTGACCTGCTTCTCTTCCATGCACTCCAGCAGCGCGGACTGCGTCTTCGGCGAGGCGCGGTTGATCTCGTCGCCGACCACGACGTTGGCGAACACCGGGCCGGGGCGGAACTCGAAGCTCTCGGTCCGCCGGTTGTACACCGACACACCGGTGATGTCGCTGGGCAGCAGGTCGGGGGTGAACTGGACGCGGCTGACCGTGCAGTCGACGGACCGGGCCAGCGCCTTGGCCAGCGAGGTCTTGCCGACCCCGGGCACGTCCTCCACCAGCAGGTGGCCTTCGGCCAGCATGGTGACCAGCGCCACCCGCACCACCTCGGGCTTGCCCACCAGCACCTGCTCGACGTTGGCGGCGATGCGCTGGACGGTCGCGTGCAGCTGGTCCGCACCGGGCGTCACCGGTGCGGCGCCGGCACCGGTCGTCGGGGCACCGGACAACTCGGCTCTGGGCGTCACGCCACCTCCTGCTCGTCGCGGCGCCCGGGTCCGCCCGAGCGGGTTTCCGCTGCCACTCGCGGGGCACCCGCACCAGCGGAAAGCGCGCGAGTGTCGCTCAAGGCGCCTCCATGTCTCTGCGGGTCACCTCGCGCCCGGCGCCTGATCCGGGGCGGAGTGCACGTGCAGTGTGCCAAACCGGCGGTACCCGGCGGGCCACCCCGCACCCATCCGCCGTCGCCCCACTCCTCCCCACCGGACGGGCCGCGACGGGGGCGGGGCTGGGCGCGCACTGAGCATAACCGCGCACCCGAAGGGGTTGATCAAGGTCGGGCGGGTGACGCCCCCCACTTCCGGACCACGGGGCACTACCTGCGCAAATGGGGTGGATGGGGGTGGATGGACTGGTGCGTTTCGTGTTGACGGTGGTGTGAAGTGGGGTACTGTGGGGGAAGGTGGGGCAAACGGGGGTCCTACCGGCTTTGTCAACACTGCTTTGCTGACACTGGCCTTCACCGGCCACCGGTGGAAGGCCCTCGTCGGGGCCGCAGTGCGGCGGGTCCGGGTCGCAGGACGAGCGGTCCGGAGTCGGGGGAGGTGGACCGGGATGTTTCTCGGCACCCATCACCCGAAGCTCGACGACAAGGGGCGCTTGACGCTGCCGGCGAAGTTCCGGGAAGCACTGGCAGGGGGGCTGATGGTCACCAAGGGACAGGACCACTGCCTCTACGTCTTCCCGCGCGACGAGTTCGAGCAGATGGCGCGCAAGGTCGCCGAGGCCCCGTTCACCAACGAGGCGGTCCGCGCCTACCAGCGCTACCTGTTCGCCGGGACCGACGAGCAGGAGCCGGACGGGCAGGGCCGGATCAAGATCGCGACCGAGCTGCGGCGCTACGCCGGGCTGACCAAGGAGTGCGTGGTCATCGGCGCGATCAACCGGCTGGAGATCTGGCAGGCGGAGAGGTGGCAGAGCTACCTCGACGAGCACGAGGAGGGCTATGCGCAAGCGCGCGAGGAGGTGCTGCCGGGCGTCTTCTGACCAGTGCAGGCGTTGATGGCGACGATTCGGGTTTCGTGAGGCCTCGGTCCGCTCGGCTTTCGCACGCCTGGTGCATCTTCCCCGGCACCAGGACGCGACGGGCGGGCGGGGACCTGACGGGATCCGGACGTCCACGCGAGACACTGGGACACCAGAACATGTCCAGCCGGATCCCGGCACGGCCGAGCCCTTGACCGGGCCGGCAATACCGACATCGCCACGCGCGGGCCTGCGGGCCCGCGCGTGCCGGTTGGCGGAGCAGGTCGGGAACGGCACGCGGGAGGGAGGGTCCGCCGTGGCCGAACAGCGGTATGAACAGGGCGGGTCCGCCCGCGACAAGCACGTGCCGGTGCTGCTGGACCGGACGTTGGAGCTGCTCGGACCAGCGCTGTCCCGGGAGGGCGCGGTGGTCGTCGACGCCACGCTCGGCATGGGCGGGCACTCCGAGGCGATGCTGACCGCGCACCCGGGGCTGACGCTGGTCGGCCTGGACCGCGACCCGGACGCCCTGCGGTTGGCCGGGGAACGGCTCGCGCCGTTCGAGTCGCGGATCCACCTGGTGCACGCGGTGTACGACGAGTGGTCCGAAGTGCTCGTCGACTTGGGACTGTCCGAGGTGGACGCGGCGCTGTTCGACCTCGGGGTGTCCTCGCTGCAACTGGACGAGGCGGACCGCGGTTTCGCCTACGCGCAGGACGCTCCGCTGGACATGCGGATGGACCCGGGTGCGCCGCGCACCGCCGCGGACGTGCTCAACACCTACGCCGCGGACGAGCTGGCGCGCGTGCTGCGCACCTACGGCGAGGAGAAGTTCGCGGGCAAGATCGCCGCGGCGATCGTCCGGGAGCGCCAGAAGGAGCCGTTCGCCAACAGCGCCCGGCTGGTGCAGCTGCTCTACGACGTGGTGCCCGCGGCCAGCAGGCGCACCGGCGGGCACCCGGCCAAGCGCACCTTCCAGGCGCTGCGCATCGAGGTCAACGCCGAGCTCGACGTGCTGGAGCGCGCGCTGCCCGCGGCGCTGGACTCGCTGGCGGTGGGCGGCCGGATCGCGGTGATGTCCTACCACTCGCTGGAGGACCGGATGGTCAAGCGCGCGCTCGCCGACCGGGTGAAGTCGCGCACGCCGGTCGACCTGCCGGTGGAACTGCCCGGCCACGGGCCGGAATTCCGCCTGCTCACCAGGGGCGCCGAGGTCGCCGGTGAGCAGGAGGTCGAGGTGAACCCGAGGGCTGCCTCGGTGCGGCTGCGCGCCGCGGAGCGCGTCGGCGGGGGACTGGCATGAGTGGCCTGTGGCAAGCCGAGTTTCGCGTCACCGCACCTCAGGGGACCGTGACGCAACCCGGCCACAAGAAACCGCGCAACGTGAGATCACTCCGGATCGCGACCACCACCGTGAATCGCGGAGAGGCGGGACTGGCATGAGCGGCCTGTGTCGAGCCGATTTTCTCTCAACCGCACCTCAGGGGACCGTGACGCAACCCGGCCACAAGAAACCGCGCAACGAGAGATTGCTCCGGACCGTGACCACCACTGTGAATCGCGGAGAGGCGGAACCGGGAGAGGCGGGACAGCCATGACAGCACCTGCACGCGCCAAGAAGTCCGCTTCGCGGTCGGGGGCGCAGACGGCCGCCAAGAAGACCACTGCCAAGACCGCCGCGACGAAGTCGGACAAGCCGCGGTCGCGGTCGGCGGCAGCGGAGCGCGCCTACGCGCGCCGCGAGGAGCGGCGGGAGCGTTCGACGCGGGAGCCGTCCGTGCGGCGACCGCGGCAGCTGCGCACCGGCGCGGAGGAGCGGCGGCCCACGTCGGCGAAGCCGAAGACCCGGGCGAAGCAGCTGCAGGAGCGCGTGGCGCACGCGCGGTTCCCGCTGGTGGTCGTGGTGATGTCGGTGCTGGCGGTCGGGCTCGCCGCGACGCTGTGGCTGTCCATCGCGGCGGTCAGCGGCAGCTACGAGCTGCAGCACGGCGAGGCCGAGATCGCCAGCCTGAACGAGCGCCGGGAGCAGCTGCTGCGCGAGGTGAGCTCGCTGGACTCGCCGCCGGCGATCCAGCGGCGCGCGGTGGAGGAGCTCGGCATGGTGCCCGGGCCGACCCCGGCGTACCTGGTGACGCTGCCGGACGGCACCGTGGTGGTGGTCGGGGAGCCGGAGAAGGCCACGGCCCCGCAGCCCCCGGCACCGCCCGCCGAACCGCCGCCCGCTGAACAGCCCCAGGGCCAGCCGCCGGCGGGCGAGCAGCCCCCGGCAGGGGAGCAGCCGCCGGTCGAGGCAGCTGCGGAGGCGCGTTGATGGCTCCTCGCAGGCCGACCAGGGCCATCCGCGGCCGCACCGCGCGCACCAACGTCGCGGGCAGCAACCGGCGACTGCGCGTCGGGCGGATGCTGATGGTGATCGCGCTGGTGCTCACCAGCGCCAAGCTGATCCAGGTGCAGGGCTTCGAGGCCAGCGCGCTGTCGGAGCAGGCGGTGAAGCAGCGGCTGGACCGCTCGGTCATCCCGGCCGATCGCGGGTCCATCATGGACCGGACCGGCAACGTGCTGGCCTTCAGCAGCGAGGCGCGGCAGCTCTACGCGAACCCGCGCCTGCTCGACAAGGAGCTCGACGAGCAGCGCGCCAAGGACCCCAGCAAGCCCACCGCGGCCGAGTACAAGCAGGAGATCGCCCGCTTCATCGCCGCGGAGCTGCCGGGCGTGATCTCCGAGCAGGAGGTGCTCGACGCGCTGTTCCGCGACGTCGGGTTCACCTACTTCGGCCCCCGGATCGACCCGGGCAAGGCCCGGGAGATCACCAAGAAGTACCCGCAGATCGGCTCCGAGTACCAGGCCACCCGCGAGTACCCCGGCGGGGACCTGGCCGCGAACATCATCGGCGCGGCGAACTGGCGCAAGGACGAGGTGCCCGGCAAGCTGCGCGGCCAGATCGGGCTGGAGTTCTCGCTGGACTCGGTGCTGGCGGGCAAGGACGGCCAGCAGGTCTCCGACACCGCGCTGGGCTCGGACCTGGTCATCCCCGGCACCCGGGAGCTGGAGCCGGCGGTGCCGGGGTCCGATGTGGAGCTGACCATCGACTCCGACGTGCAGTACATGCTGCAGCGCGAGCTCGCCGACTACGCCCGCGAGGCGCAGGCCAAGAACGCCAGCGCGGTGGTGCTGGACGCCAAGACCGGTGAGGTCTACGCGCTGGCCAACGACAAGACCTTCGACCCGAACGGTTCGTGGGGCGAGAACACCGGGAACCCGGCGGTGACCACGCCGTACGAGCCGGGCTCGGTGGCCAAGCTGATCACCGCGGCCGGCGCGATCGAGACCGGCGTCATGAAGCCGGACACCGTGCTGCAGGTCCCGGGCAGCATCAAGGTCGCGGACCGCACGGTCGGCGACGCGTGGTCGCACGGCACGGTGCCGATGACGTTCACCGGCGTGATGGGCAAGTCCTCCAACGTCGGCACCCTGATGGCCGCGCAGCAGATGGGCGAGCAGCGCTGGTACGACTTCGCCCGCGCCTTCGGACTGGGCCAGCGCACCGGCGTCGGCCTGCCGGGCGAGAGCGCGGGAGTCCTGCCGCCGCCCGACCAGTGGTCCGGCTCGTCGTTCGGCAACTTGCCGATCGGCCAGGGCTTCTCGATGACGGTGCTGCAGATGGCCAGCATGTACCAGGCGATCGCCAACGACGGGGTCCGGGTGCCGCCGCGGATCATCGCCGCGGAGATCGGCGAGGACGGCAAGCGCGTCGAACGCCCCCGGCCGGAGGGAATCCGGGTGGTCAGCCCGGAAACCGCGCACACGGTGAACGGCATGATGCGCTCGGTGGTGCAGGACGCCCCGCAGCCGAACCGCGGCACGGGACCGGGAGCGGCGCTGCCGGGATTCCAGGTCTCGGGCAAGACAGGAACGGCCCAGCAGTACGACCCGGCCTGCAAGTGCTACAGCAACTCGAAGCACTGGATCACCTTCGCGGGCGTCGTCCCGGCGGACAGCCCGCGCTTCGTGATCGGCCTGATGCTGGACCGCCCGGCCTACGGCACCCAGGAGGGCTCCTCGGCGGCACCCCTGTTCCACAACATCGCCGCCTTCCTCACCCAGCGCTACCAACTCCCGCTGTCCAAGGAAGAAGCCCCCTTCCAGGTCCTCCAACTCCCGACCCCGTAGCGCGTTTCGCGCGGCTGTGCCGGAACGTCGGCGGAGGGAGAGGCTTTGGTGCCGTTGGTGTTCAGGAGGTTTCGTCGGCTGGGGTGCGGGGGAGGGTGAGGAAGAGGGTTGCTGCGGTGAGGCCGCAGAGGGCCAGGAGGTAGAGGCCCGCTGTTTCGGAGTTCAGGGTCTGCTCGATCCAGTTCTTCGCCACCGGAGCGACGAAACCGCCCAGGTTGCCCAGCGAGTTGATCAGGCCGATGCCCGCTGCCGCGGCCGTTCCGGTCAGGTAGGCCGCCGGGAACGTCCAGAACACCGGTTGCACCGAGATGTAGCCTGCCGCCGCCACCGACAGGCCCGCTATCGCCAGCACCGGGTCGGCGAAGTACGCCGAGGCCGCGATGCCGATGGAGCCGCCAGCCGCGCAGGCCGCCGCGACGAAGCGCTTCTTCGGCTGGGCCAGGCGGTCCGCGCTGGTGGACACCGCGATGTTGACCAGCAGCGCGATGGTCCACGGGATCGCCGTCACCAGGCCGACGAGCAGCCCGACCTCGCTGCCCACCGCATCGGCCACCTGCGTCGGCAGGTAGAAGGTCATGCCGTAGACGCTGCACTGGATCAGAAAGTAGATCAGGCAGAAGTACAGCACCCGCGGGTCCACCAGCGCGGTCCGGAGCCGGTGCGGGCTGTGCCCCTGCTTCGCCCGGGCCTCCCGATCGACCGCGCCCTGCAGGGCGCTGCGCTGGTCAGGGGTGAGCCAGCGGGCGTTGGCGGGTTTGTTGTCCAGGTAGAAGAACGCCCAGACCCCGACCACGCAGGCGATCAGGCCTTCCACCGCGAACATCCACTGCCAGCCCAGGATTCCGGCCACCCCGTCGAGTTCCAGCAGCATCCCGGACAGCGGGCCGCCGAGCACCGAGGCCAGCGGGATGCCGAAGTAGAACATCGCGTTGCAGCGCGCCCGGTAGGCGTGCGGGACCCAGTGGGTGATGAACAGGATGACGCCCGGGAAGAAACCGGCTTCGGCGACGCCGAGCAGGAAGCGCAGCAGGTAGAACAGGAACTCGTCGTTCACCAGCGCCATCGCCGCGGAGATCAGGCCCCAGGTCACCATGATCCGGCACATCCACCAGCGGGCGCCGACCCGCATCATGATCAGGTTGCTGGGCACCTCGAACAGCGCGTACCCGATGAAGAACAGCCCCGCGCCGAGCGCGTAGGCGGCTTCGGAGATCCCGGTGTGCGCCTGGAACTCCGCCTTGGCGAAGCCGATGTTGACGCGGTCCAGGAACGCGATCACGTACATGAAGAACAGGAACGGCAGCAGGCGGAGCATCACCTGCCGGATCGCGCTGGTCAGTGCCTCGTCGGACGCCCGCTCTCCGGTGTGCACCCGGCCTCCTCGTCGAGGTGGTGTGGTTCGACATCCCGAACAACGTCCGTGATGTGGGTCACGAGGCTAGGGGTGCCGATCGGCGCGAGTCAATCGGCCGTTCGGCATCGCAATCGCTGTTCGACACCTCGGATGGACTGTTGCGCCACGCTGGCCGAGCTGGTTTCGTCGCGATCACAGGCCACCCAGCTAGGAGGGCGCATGCCGCGGCGCAGTGCGAGTTGGTTCGGAGCACACGGCAGGGCCGGGATGACCGCCCGGTCCTGGGTCAAGAACCAGGGCTACAGCGACGAGGTCTTCGACGGGCGACCGGTGATCGGCATCGGCACCACCTGGTCCGAGCTGGCGCCCTGCAACGCCCACCAGCAGCGGATCGCCGAGGCGGTCAAGCGCGGGGTGTGGCAGGCGGGCGGGTTCCCGCTGGAGTTCCCCAACATGGCGCTGGGCGAGACGCTGATGCGGCCCACCACGATGCTCTACCGGAACCTGCTGGCGATGCAGGCCGAGGAGACGATCCGCGCCAACCCGCTGGACGGGGTGGTGCTGCTGTCCGGGTGCGACAAGACCACGCCGGGCCTGCTGATGGCCGCGGCCAGCGTCGACCTGCCCACCGCGATGCTCACCGGCGGCCCGATGCTCAACGGCAAGTACCGGGGCGCCGACATCGGCTCGGGAACCGCTGTGTGGCAGGCGGAGGCCGACCTGGTGGCGGGCCGGATCACGCAGGAGGAGTGCTACTTCATCGAGGGCTGCATGTCCCGCTCCAACGGGCACTGCATGACCATGGGCACCGCCTCCACCATGGCGTGCATCGTCGAGGCGCTGGGCATGCAGCTGCCGTACGCGGCGTCCTGGCCCGCGGTCGACGCCCGCCGCTACGCCGCGGCGCAGCAGACCGGCCAGCGCATCGTGGAGATGGTCGAAGCGGATCTCAAGCCCTCCGACGTGCTCACCCGCGACGCGTTCGACAACGCCATCCGCGCGAACGCGGCCATCGGCGGGTCGACCAACGCCGTCGTGCACCTGATCGCGATCGCCAAGCGGGTCGGGGTGGAGCTGACCGTCGACGACTTCGACGCGCTCACCCGGGATGTGCCGACGCTGGTGAACCTGCAGCCCAGCGGCGAATTCCTGATGGAGGACTTCTGCTACGCGGGCGGGCTGCCCGCGGTCCTCGCGGAGCTCGGCGACCTCGTGGTGCGGTCGGCGATCACGGTCACCGGACGTTCGATGGGCGAGAACATCGCCGACGCCGAGGTGCACGACCGCTCGGTGATCACCCCGTTCGACGAGCCGTTCCAGGCCGTCGGCACCGGAACCGCGGTGCTGCGCGGCTCGCTGGCGCCCGACGGCGCCGTGATCAAGCAGTCGGCGGCGTCGGCCCGGCTGCTGGAGCACCGCGGCCCGGCGATGGTGTTCGAGGACGTCGACGAGTACTACGCGGTGTGCAAGGACGACGACCTGGACGTCGACGAGAACACGGTGCTGGTCGTCCGCAACGCCGGTCCGAAGGGCTATCCCGGCATGCCGGAGGTGGCCAACGTGCCGGTGCCGAAGAAGCTCCAGGACCGCGGTTTCGACGACATCGTGCGCATCTCCGACGGCCGGATGAGCGGAACCGCCTACGGCACGGTGATCCTGCACGTGACCCCGGAAGCGGCGGCGGGCGGCCCGCTGGCCTTCGTCCGGACCGGCGACGTGATCAGCATCGACGTCCCCAACCGCCGCCTGGACTTGGAAGTGCCGGAGGAGGAGCTGCACCGCCGCCGGGCCGAGTGGCAGGCCCCGGACAACCCGCACGCCCGCGGCTACCAGCGCCTGTACTACGACCACGTCCTCCAGGCCTCGGAAGGAGCGGACCTCGACTTCCTGGTCGGCCGCTCCGGCAGCTACGTCCCCAGGGACGGCCACTGAGCCGGGTCGGGCGGTGGTGGCGATTTAGCGCGCAAACCCCCCCACGCCTGCGTGAAGAACACCGGTTTCGCGCGAAATCGCCGCGCTCCGCCGGAAGTCAGCCGCGGCCTGGGACCTGGGGGTCGCTCCAGCCGAGGTAGTTGTTGTAGTAGGAGACGTCGTCGCCGTGGCCGATCGCGCCGCCGACGCTGGTGGCGTAGAAACCGCCGTTGCCGTCGGCGATGCCGACGTGGCCGTACTGGCTGGTGTTCCAGTAGACGAACGCGCCCTTGGGCGGCGTGGAACCGTCGGTGTGGGCCTTGCCCGCGCTGATGGCGCCGTTCCAGTGCGCGATGGCGGACGGCCAGACGCCGGTGACGCCGTAGGCGTTCTCGGCGGCCATCTCGCAGTAGCCCTCGAGGGAGCTGTCGCCGATGCGGGCCTTGTACCACTCGATGGCACCCTGCGGGGTGCCGTCGCCGGGTGCGGCGGCGACCTGAACTGCCTGCGGAGCGGGTTCGGCGAGCACGGCCGGGGCGGCGAGCGGGGCGAGGGCCAGCGCCGCACCGACACCGCAGGCGCCGGCTAATCGCGCGATCCGTCGGATGTTCACGAGAACCTCCTGGAATTCGTTGATCGGCAACATCCAGGAGGGACACGCTAGCGATCACCCCCGCCGAACACCAGGAAGTTGACCTGAACAGCCGATGAACCCGGGCCAGGCGGCGGCTAGATGCCGCGCTTGGCGTCGTCGCGGTCCCGGACCGCGTCCCGCAGGCTCACGGCATGGCGGGGTAGTCGTGGACGGTGACGGGGTCGTCGATGCCTTCTGCTGGGGCGTTCTGGAGCTCGGCGAGGACGATGTCGGCTTTGGCCGATGAGAGGTCGACGAGTCCGATGTGGATCGCTGCGTTGCGGGTCTTGCGAGTGGCGAGCGCGGCAGGCAGGGCGTGCAGCAGCTCGACAAGGGCCGGGCGGTTCTTCACCCCGAGCTGCTCGACCTTGGTGAACAGCAGGGCTTTCGCTCGAATCTGTACGAGTGCCTCGGCGAGGGTGCTCGCGCCGGGCGAGATCGCGTGCGCGAGTGCTTGGGCGGAGGGCACGTTGCGAACGTCGACCTCTACCGCTTGCCCGGGGCCTCGGCCCAGGTGCTGGAGCCACTGGTTCACTTGCGAGTGCGGCAGGTCGACGTGGATCGCGCCGCTGGCGGGGGTGAATCCCGGGATGTGGTCCGGTCGGACCTCGTGCACGGCCACGGCCGGGCGGGGCATCTCGATGGTGAGGATGCGGTCGCTGAAGTTCTCGGCGTACTCGACTGCGATTTCGGGCGGTAGCGCGGCTCGGAGGTGCTTGGCCAGCGCGAATCCCGTGCGCCGGAAGCGGAGAGCGGCGCTGTCGGACTGGAACTTCGAGTCCGGCGGGTAGTTCTCGTCGAGGATGCGCTGGTAGTCGTGATCCCAGCGGGCGATGTCGAGCAGGAGGGCGGCTGGGAGATTCAGGACGTCCCGGATCTCCTCGGGGAGGTAGTTCGCGGCGACGGTCTCATCGGTCGGGCCGAACGAAACCCAGAGCGGACCGGCTCCCCACTCGGCTGCGAGGCGGATCCTTATCGGGCGGCTGTTGGCTGGGGGCCACTGCGAACCGTCGGTGCGAGCCAGCGGTTCGGGGTGGGCGGAGATGATGTATCCGCTGGTGGCGATGCTGAGTGCGACCGGGATCCGCTGGTTGCCGAACTCGACCAGGCGAGTCGGTCGGCTGTGCCCGACGACCGTCGACACGTCGGCGCCGCCGGTGGCGGTCTGCATGATCAGCTTGCTGATCGATTCACTGCTGACGCCGTACCGCCGGAAGTCCTCCCCGTGGCGACCCTTGATCAACTCCGCGCCTGATTCAGTCATCGTTCCGTTCTCTGGTCGTTGCGCCGGGCTGGATTACTTCCTTCTTGTGGCGGTAGGTTACCCGTACGTCCGGTCCTAGTTCTGCCGCCAGCCTGTGCGCCAGCTTTCGCCCGTGATCGACCCACTGTCTTTCGATTTCGGGACTTGGGAATTCGGCGGAAGCGGGGTCGGCGGGATCCCAGATCGCCTGGAACTCGTCGTCCCACTCTTCGATCTCGGCGAGGAGGCTGGATGAAACGCCATATTTCTGTTCCAGCTCGGAAGGGGGGAAGTCGATCGATGTTGTGTCATCCGACCTGGTTAACCAGTACGGGTAGGCTCGCCACTCGGCGGCTAGGTGGACTTCTATCAGTTTCGGTGCGGATTCGCTCATGGTCACCACCCTCGATAGTTTGGATTGTCCGATTCTGGAGCCTCCCAGGCTCCGGAGAATGGGTCTTTGCTGCTTTTCATCGTTGCTCCGACGATGAAGCCGTTGCTGCCCACCGTAACTGCTACATAGTGGGTAGCTCCGCCGTACTCTAATTCGAAGATTGGTCGCCCTGGCTTGGCTCCTTGCATGAATCCGGTAAATCTTCCTTCGGTGGCAGCTCGGTGTACAAAAGTTCCGATCTCGTCGTAAGGTATTCCTTTGTCGGTGTAAGCCTTGGCCTTTTCTTTGATGTGCGCGAGGCCAGCTGGCCTATCTCCTCCTGTATGGCCCTCTTCCAGCCAGACTATGCGTCCGTTGGGGTCCTTGCCGATTTCGAGGACCTTGTCCGGGCTGACCTTGTGGCCCTGGGCTTGGGCTTCTTCGATCAGGCGTTGACGATCTTCCGGGTTGTCCGCCGGGCCGATGTCGTCGTTGTCCGGTGGGTCTTCCGGTGGATCGTTGGGGTTTCGAGGCGTGTTGGGATCCCGTGGCGGCGGGTCGTTCGGGGTGTTCGGGGGTTTGGCCGGTGGGTCTGGGAGGGGGTTGCCGTGGGTTATCTCGTTGAGGATCTTGCGGATTCTGGTCAGGAGGTCCGCTAGTTTGCGGATGAGGGGGAGCAGGTTCGACAGGGCTCGCAGGAGCTTTTGGACTACCTCCATGATCCTGGCGCCCCAGCGGGCTATGCGGGTCGTTGCCTGGACCGCCACCACTGCGATGCCGACTCCGGTCATCGCTTCGATGGCCCACGAGACGAGTCTTCCGACGCAGTCCGCGATCAGGTCGCGGACCACTTCGCGGATCGTTCCCACGAGCATGCCGGAGATCTCGGTGCCCGAGGCGAGTCCCTTGGCCGCTTCCGATTGCGCGCGGATGAGTTCGGTCGTCGTCGCCAGGCGGGCGCGGTAGGCGTCTGCCGCGGCGCCGGTCCAGCCCGCCGTGTCGCGGGCGACGTCGGCCTGCAGCGCGTCGGCCGTGGATTGCAGGGAATCGCCGACGTTGCGCCAGGTTTGGGCGTGGGCGGCTACCGCGTCGGCGTTGCCCGCCAGCCAGTCGAGGATGTCGGTGAGCGGCTGGACGTACTCGATCAGCCAGCCGACCGCCCAGGCCACCGTCGTCCCGATGGGGTCCAGGACCACTGACAGGGCTTCGAGGCCTGCGCCGAGCACGGCGTAGCCGATCTGGGCCCAGTCGCCCGATTCGATGGCCGCGCCGACGTCCGCGACGGCTTCGGCGATGCCGATGCCGGTGTACCACTCGGAGGAGTCCTGCGGCTGGGCCACCAGGGGGTTGTCGCTCACCCGCTCAGCCGCCGAGCTCGTCGGCGATGCGGTCCAGGGCGACGGCGATCTCGGCGTCGGTCGCCTCGTGGTCCGCGACGGCATCGCGGAGCGATGTCGACAGCGCCGAAAGCGCGTCGTGCGCTGCCGATGCCGTCTGCAGCACGATGTCGCTCGCGCTGTTCAGGGCGGGCGGCAGGAACTGGCAGATCAGCCCGTAGGCGTCCGTGTCGAGCTGGACGCTGCGCCCGGCGTCGGCGGCTTGGCCGAGCGCGGCGGCGTGACCGTCGAGCCGATCCGCGTGCGCGCGCAACTGGTCCGGCGGGATCTGGAATCCCCCAGCCATCGATCCCCCTCAGTTCAGGAACGTCTCGTCGCTGAAGTCGCCGTCGTCGTGCGGGCCGTGGGCCTGCGCCGGACCGGTTTGCGTCGGCGGAGCGGTCGGCGGCGGAGTGGGCGCGGCAGGCGGCCCGGGTGGCGGCGATGCCGGAGTCTCCGGCCCGGTTCGCGGTTGCACCGGAGCCGTTGGCCCCGGTGGTGGGGAAACGGCCGGTGCCTCTGCCGGGAAGCGCTGGCGGTAGTTGGACGTCACCGCGTTCGCCGTCGTCGGGTCCTGGTCGCCGAGGGTGGTGCGGGTGGTTTCCGTCACCGCATCCGCGATGCGCGACTGGGCTCGGCGGAGCACGGCCATGAACTCCGCGCTCAGCTCCGCTCCGGACGCTCGCTGATCCGCGAACCGAACGTCGACCGGGATGCCTTCGGCGTCGATCGTCACGGTCACCGAACGGCTTCGCTCCGTGATGCGGATGCGGCCGATCTCCTGCTGCATCGCCGCCACCCGGTTGGCCTTCTCCTGCAGGCCTTGCGCCCACGCGCGGACCGCGCGGTCGGCCTGGGCCGGGTCCGCGCCGAAGTCTGGTGGCATTCCTCCCCCTGGAATTTCGAGTCGGAGGAGTTCTACTGCACCTGCGCAGCGCCGATGCGCGGTTGAGCGGCGGTTGGGCTGCTCGGCTCAGCCGATGTTCGGCCGAACGCGCGGGCGACCATCGGGATGCGGGCTCAAGGGGTACCGGTAGCCTGTCGCGACGTGCCTTCCGCGGTTGCCACAGCTCCGCCGCGCCCGTCCCACGTGGAGCCGGTGGAGATCGAGAAACTCGCCGATTCCGTCGGCGCGCGAGTCCTTCGCGTCCCTGGTCGCAGCGCTGATCCAGTGCCGGTGTCCGGGGCGACGCTGCGTGCTCAGCACGTCCGGCCCGGCGATCTGTTCGCCGCCCTGCCCGGCACTCGCGTGCACGGTGCCGACTTCGCGCAGAGCGCGTTGGACTCCGGGGCTGTGGCGGTGCTCACCGATCAGGCCGGGGTCGACCGCGCCGGGCTCGCCGAGCACCCGGCGGTCCGCGACGGCAGCGTGTCCGTGCTCGTGCACGACGATCCGCGCGGCGTGCTCGGGACCGCTTCGGCGCTGATCTACGGCGACCCGTCGAGCAAGCTCAAGATCCTCGGCGTCACCGGCACCTCCGGCAAGACCACCACGTCCTACCTGCTGGAGTCCGCGCTGCAGGCCGCCGGGTTCTGCACCGGGCTGGTCGGCACCGTCGAGACCCGCATCGCCGGCGAGCGGCTGGACAGCGCGTTCACCACCCCGGAAGCTCCCGACCTGCAGGCGCTGCTCGCGGTCATGGTCGAGCACGGGGTCACGTTCGTGCCGATGGAGGTCTCCAGCCACGCGCTGGCCATGGGCCGGGTGTCCGGCACCCGGTTCGCCGTCGGGGCCTTCACCAACCTCTCCCAGGACCACCTGGACTTCCACCGGGACATGGAGGACTACTTCCAGGCCAAGTCGCTGCTGTTCGACGGCCGCGCCGAGCACGAGGTGGTCTGCGTCGACGGCGAGTGGGGCCGCCGCCTGGTCAAGGACGGCACCGTCACGGTGTCCACCGACGGCGACGCCAGCTGGTCGGCCACCGACGTGCAGGCCTTCGCCACCGGTGAGCAGACCTTCACCGCGCACGGGCCCGACGAGCTCGAGCTGCCCATCCGGCTGCGGCTGCCCGGCCCGTTCAACGTCGCCAACGCGCTGCTGGCCATCGGTGCGCTGCACGCCGCGGGCGTGCCGACCTGGGCCATCGAGCGCGGGCTGGCCGAGGTCGACGTGCCCGGCCGGATGGAGCGGGTCGCGCTGGGGCAGGACTTCACCGCCGTCGTGGACTACTCGCACAAGCCCGGCGCGGTCGCCGCGGTGCTCGACGCGGCGCGCGCGCAGGTCGACGGCGACGTGATCGTCGTGCTGGGCTGCGGCGGCGACCGCGACACCGCGAAGCGGCCGCTGATGGGCGAGGCCGCCGCCCGGCGCTCCGAGCTGCTGATCGTCACCGACGACAACCCGCGCAGCGAGGATCCCGCCGAGATCCGGGCCGCCATGCTGGCCGGTGCCGAGGAGGTGCCCGCGGGCGAGCGCGGCGAGGTGGTCGAGATCGGCGACCGGCGCGCGGCCATCGCCGCGGCGGTCGAGCGCGCCGGGTCCGGCGACATCGTGGTCGTCGCAGGCAAGGGCCACGAGACCGGGCAGGAGGTCGCGGGTGTGGTGCACCCGTTCTCCGACCGGGAGGAACTGGCCGCCGCGCTCCGCCATAGGCTTAGGGACCCAGAAGGGACCGATGTTCGTCGGGGGCAGGTCAACGAAGAGGCGTAGCGGGCGCGCCAGTCGCGTTCGCGCAAGCCGACCGGGTGCGGGTGACCCGCAAGACGGAGTGGAGGCAAGTTGATCCGGCTCAGCCTCGCTGACATCGCGCGTGCGGTGGGCGGCGGGCTTCATCGTGCGGAAGGCTCGGAGATCGTCAGCGCGGGCGTCGAGTTCGACTCCCGCAAGGTCGAGACCGGCGGGCTGTTCGTGGCCGTGCCGGGCGAACGGGTCGACGGGCACGACTTCGCCGCGCGGGCGGTGGCCGACGGCGCGGTCGGCGTGCTCGCCGCGCGCGAGGTCGACGCACCGGCGGTGCTCGTGCCGCCCATCCCCGCCGCGGAGCGCTCGAGCGCGCTGGCGCTCGCTGGGGACGTCGACGGTTCCGGCGAGGCGGTGCTGGCCGGGCTGGCGAAGCTGGCCAGGCACGTGGTCGACCGGCTGCCGCAGCTCGCCGTGGTCGGCGTGACGGGCTCGTCCGGCAAGACGTCCACCAAGGACCTGATCGCGCAGCTGCTGGAACCGATGGGGCCGACGGTCGCGCCGCCCGGCTCGTTCAACAACGAGCTCGGGCACCCGTGGACCGTGCTGCGCGCCGACGAGACGACCAAGCACCTGGTGCTGGAGCTCTCCGCGCGCGGCGTCGGGCACATCGCGAACCTGTGCCAGGTCGCGCCGCCGCGCATCGGCGTGGTGCTCAACGTCGGGCACGCGCACCTCGGCGAGTTCGGCTCGCAGGAAGCGGTGGCGCAGGCCAAGGGCGAGCTGCCCGAGTCGCTGCCCGCGGACGGCGTGGCGGTGCTCAACGGCGACGACCCGCTGGTCGCGGCGATGGCCGAGCGGACCAGGGCGCGCGTGGTGCTGGTCGGGGAGCGCCCCGACGCGCACGTGCGGGCCGAGGACATCGACGTCGACGAGCAGGCCCGGCCGACGTTCACGCTGGTCACCGCCGAGGGCTCGGCGCGGGTGACGCTGCCGCTGTTCGGCGAGCACCACGTCGGCAACGCGCTGGCCGCCGCGGCGGTCGCGCTGGAGCTCGGCGCGAGCCTCGACGAGGTCGCCGAGCGGTTGAGCTCGGTGCGGCGGGTGTCGGCGCGGCGCATGGAGGTCAGCGAGTCCGCCGACGGCGTCACGGTCGTCAACGACGCGTACAACGCGAACCCGGAGTCGGTGCGCGCCGCGCTGAAGACGCTGGCCGCGATGACCCGCGGCCGTCCCGGCCGGGCCTGGGCGGTGCTCGGGCCGATGGCCGAGCTCGGCGAGGCCGACGTCGAGGCGCACGACGAGATCGGGCGGCTGGCCGTCCGGCTGAACATCGACCGGCTGGTGGTGGTCGGCGAACAGGCCCAGGCGATGCACCAGGCGGCAACGCTGGAGGGTTCGTGGGGAGAGGAGTCGGTTCTGGTGCCGGACGTCGATGCGGCTGTCGCGCTGCTGCGCGCCGAGCTGCGTCCCGGTGACGTTGTCCTGACCAAGGCGTCGAACTCCGCCGGCATGTGGCGGGTCGCCGAGGCCTTGCTGACGGGTGCGGGAGGGCAGACGGCGTGAAGCCGATCCTGGTGGCGGCCGCGGTCGCCCTCGTCATCTCGATCCTGTTCACCCCGTACCTGATCCGGGTCTTCTCCAGGCAGGGCTTCGGCCAGGAGATCCGCGAGGAGGTGCAGAGCCAGCACGCCGCCAAGCGCGGCACCCCGACCATGGGCGGGGTGGCGATCCTGGTCGCCATGTGGTGCGGCTACCTGGCCACCCACCTGATCATGGGCGATCAGCCCACCATCAGCGGGCTGCTGGTGCTGGGCCTGACCACCGCGCTGGGCGTCGTCGGGTTTCTGGACGACTTCATCAAGATCCGCAAGCAGCGCAACCTCGGGCTGAACAAGACCGCGAAGCTGGTCGGCCAGCTGGTGGCCGCGGTGCTGTTCGCGGTGCTGGCCATCCGGTTCCCGAACGAGAACGGCGTGACGCCGGCGTCCACGGAGCTGTCGTTCCTGCGCGACATCTCGGTGATCTCCTTCGGCGCGATCGGGTTCGTGATCTTCGCCTACGTGGCGATCAGCGGCTGGTCCAACGCGGTCAACTTCACCGACGGCATGGACGGCCTGGCCGGTGGTACCGCGGCGATGGTGCTGGCCACCTACGTGCTGGTGTCGTTCTGGCAGCTGCGCAACGACTGCTTCGCCGTCTCCGGCCCGGCGCCGGGCTGCTACACGGTGCGCGACCCGCTGGACATCGCGGTGGTCGCGGCGGCGGCGATGGCGGCCTGCGTCGGGTTCCTGTGGTGGAACGCGGCGCCCGCGAAGATCTTCATGGGCGACACCGGTTCGCTGGCGCTCGGCGGCCTGGTCGCCGGGCTGTCGATGGTCACCCGCACCGAGCTGCTGATGATCATCATCGGTGGCGTGTTCGTGGTCGAGGCGCTGTCGGTGGTGCTGCAGATCGTGGTGTTCCGGACCACCCGGCGCAGGCTGTTCCGGATGGCGCCGTTCCACCACCACTTCGAGCTGGCCGGGTGGGCGGAGACCACGGTGATCATCCGGTTCTGGGTGCTCGCCGGGATCAGCTGCATGTTCGGCGTCGGCCTGTTCTACGCGGACTGGCTCGCCCTGGCCCGGTGATCGGCACTCGGTGAGCGGCGGTGGGAGCACCGCCGCTCACGACTCACGATGAGGAGGACGGCGTGGCAAGCCGGTTCCAGGGATTGCAGGTGCTGGTGGCCGGGGCCGGGGTGTCCGGCCGCTCGGCCGCCGAGGCGCTGCTCGCGGCGGGCGCGTCGGTGACCGTCACCGACGGTTCCGCCGATCGGCTCGCCGCCCTGGCCTCGTTGCAGTCGCAGGGCGCGGAGCTGGTGGCCGGTCTGGCCGAGCCGCCCGCCGGCACCGATCTGGTGGTCACCAGCCCGGGCTGGCGGCCGGACGCGCCGCTGCTGGCGGCCGCGGCCGTCGCCGGTGTCGAGGTGATCGGCGAGGTCGAGCTGGCCTGGCGCCTGGACCGGGAAGCCGAATCCCCGGCGACCTGGCTCGCGGTCACCGGCACCAACGGCAAGACCACCACGGTCAGCATGCTGGAGTCGGTGCTGCGCGCGGCCGGGGTCGACGTGGTGGCCTGCGGCAACGTCGGGCTGCCGGTGGTCGACGCGGTCCGCGCCGGGCACGCGGTGCTCGCCGTGGAGCTGTCCAGCTTCCAGCTGCACTGGTCGGAGTCGGTCGAGCCGCACGCCGCGGTCGTGCTCAACCTGGCCGCCGACCACCTCGACTGGCACGGCGACCTGGAGTCCTACGGCGCCGCCAAGGCCAAGATCTACGCGGGCAACGCGGTTTCGGTGGCCAACTCCGACGACGAGTGGTCGACGCGGCTGGTCGCGGCGGCGGGCGGGCGGACGGTGTCCTTCACGCTCGGCGCCCCGCAGCGGGACCAGCTCGGCGTCGAGGACGGGCAGCTGGTCGACCGGGCCTTCGGTGACCGGGTGGTGCTCGCGTCGCTGGCCGACGTGCACCCGGCGGGCCCGCACAACGTCGCCAACGCGCTGGCCGCGGCGGCGCTCGCGCGCGCCCACGGGGTGCGGCCGGAGGCGGTGGCCGAGGGCTTGCGGGCGTTCCAGCCCGGCGCCCACCGCTCGGTCCCGGTGGCCGAAGCCGCCGGTGTGTCCTATGTGGACGATTCGAAGGCGACCAACCCGCACGCCGCGGACGCCGCGCTGCGCGCGCACCCCCGCGTGGTGTGGATCGCGGGCGGCCTGCTCAAGGGCGCGGAGGTGGACGAGCTCGTCGCCGCCAACGCCGACCGGCTCGCCGCCGCGGTGCTGATCGGCCGGGACCGGGCGCAGTTCGCCGCCGCACTGGCCCGACACGCCCCGGATGTGCCGGTGCGCGAGGTCTCGGCGGGGGACGATGCGGGCATGCTGCAAGCTGTCCGGTCGGCCCACGAGTTCGCGAGCCCGGGTTCGGTGGTGCTGCTCGCCCCGGCCGCCGCCTCGATGGACATGTTCACCGATTACGCCCACCGGGGCCGCGCTTTCGCCGACGCGGTGCGCGAAGTCCTCGCCGACACCCCGACGGCGCCCGCGCACGGCGGGTGATCCGCCGTGCCCACCGCCACCAAGACGGCCCGCAAGCGCGCCGGCCTGAGCGTGCTGTCCCCGCTGACCGCGTGGCTGACCCGGCCGCTGGCGTCGTTCCACCTGCTGCTGGCGGTCTTCGGCCTGCTGACGGTCTTCGGCCTGGTGATGGTGCTCTCGGCCTCCAGCGTCGACTCGTTCAACAAGGACGGTTCGTCCTACACCGTCTTCACCAAGCAGGTGCTCTACTGCATCGCCGGGCTGGTGCTGTTCTACGCGGCGATGCGGGTGCCGGTGAAGCTGATGCGCCGCTACAGCCTGATCCTGCTCACCATCTGCGTGGGCCTGCTGGCGCTGGTGCTCACCCCGCTCGGAGCCAAGGTCAACGGCGCGCAGAGCTGGTTCATCGTGGCCGGGGTGTCCTTCCAGCCGGTCGAGTTCGCCAAGGTCTCCTTCGCGCTGTGGGGCGCGCACGTGCTGGTCACCAAGCGCGGCCTGATGAACCAGTACCGCCACCTGCTGGTGCCGGTGGTGCCCGCCGCGCTGCTGATGTTCACGCTGGTGATGCTGCAGCCCGACCTCGGTTCGACGATCACGCTGTTCGTGGTGCTGCTGGCCCTGCTGTGGTTTGCCGGGGCGCCGCTGCGGCTGTTCCTGATGGCGCTGCTGGGCGCGGTCACCGCCGGCGTGACGCTGGCCATGGTCGCCGACTACCGGATGGCGCGGATCACCGCGTTCATGGACCCGATGGCCGACCCGTCCGGAAACGGCTTCCAGGCCCGGCAGGCGCTGTTCGCGCTGGCCGACGGCGGGCTGTTCGGCCGCGGGCTGGGGCAGGGCTGGTCGAAGTGGCAGTACCTGCCCAACGTGCACAACGACTTCATCTTCGCGGTGATCGGTGAGGAGCTCGGGTTCGTCGGCTGCGCGATCGTGCTGGCGCTCTACGGCACCACCGCCTACGTGGGCATGCGCATCGCGTTCCGCAACACCGACCCGTGGATCCGGCTGGTGTCGGCCACGCTGACCACCTTCCTGGTCGGCCAGGCGATCATCAACGTCGGCTACGTGGTGGGCCTGCTGCCCACCACCGGGCTGCCGCTGCCGCTGATCTCCTCCGGCGGATCGTCGGTGGTGACCAGCATGCTGGTGTTCGGCCTGCTGGCGAACTTCGCCCGGCACGAACCCGAGGCGATCGCCGCGCTACGGTCTTTGGGACCGGGCAGGGTCGGCAAGCTGCTGCGGCTGCCCACCCCGGCGCCGTACCGGCCGCCGGCCAAGCGTCGTCCGGCACGACCCACCCCACGAAGCCGACCGGGAGCGAAGGGCTCCGGCGCGGCGGCAACACGCCGGGGAGGCGGGGACACCCGCGCGCGCGGTGCGCGCAGCGGTCCCGGCTCCCGGGCGCAGACACGAGGAGGACACCGTTGAGCGGCGAGCAGACGGCCCGCATCGACCAGGGCGCGCTGGGCGACCCCAGGGGTGCTGCCGCGGCACGGCGCCCGCTGTCGGTCGTGGTCGCCGGTGGCGGCACCGCCGGGCACGTCGAGCCCGCGCTGGCGCTGGCCGACGCGGTGCGCAGGCTGCGGCCGGACGTGCGGGTGACGGCGCTGGGCACCGAGCGCGGCCTGGAGAACCGGCTGGTGCCCGCGCGCGGCTACCCGCTGGAGCTGATCCCGCCGGTGCCGATGCCCCGCAAGCCCAACGTAGACCTGCTGAAACTGCCGCTGAAGGTGCGGGATTCGGTGAAGCAGACCCGCGCGGTGCTCGACCGCGTCGGTGCGGACGTGGTGGTCGGCTTCGGCGGCTACGTGTCGCTGCCCGCCTACCTCGCCGCCCGCGGCCGGGTGCCGATCGTGGTGCACGAGGCCAACGCGCGCGCGGGCCTGGCGAACAAGGTCGGCGCGAAGTTCGCCGAGCGGGTGCTGGCGGCGACCCCGGACAGCGGCCTGCCGGGCGCGCAGACCATCGGGATCCCGCTGCGCGAGTCCATCACCAGGCTGGACCGCTGGGCGCTGCGGGCGCAGGCCCGACAGCACTTCGGGCTGCACCCGCACGCCCCGACGATCCTGGTGTTCGGCGGTTCGCAGGGCGCCCGCACGCTCAACAACGCGTTCTCCGGCGCGGCCGAGGCGCTGGGCCGGGCCGGGATCGGCGTGCTGCACGCGCACGGCCCGAAGAACACCCTCGCGGTGCAGCAGGTCATGGGCGCGCCGGTCTACAACGCGGTGCCCTACCTGGAGCGGATGGACCTGGCCTACGCGGCCGCGGACCTGGTGGTGTGCCGGTCCGGGGCGATGACGGTGGCCGAGGTCTCCGCGCTCGGACTGCCCGCGGTGTTCGTGCCGCTGCCGATCGGCAACGGTGAGCAGGCGCTCAACGCGCAGCCGGTGGTGTCCACCGGCGGGGCGCGGTTGATCGCCGACAGCGACATGACTTCGCAGCGGGTGATCGACGAGATCCTGCCGCTGGCGCTGGACCCGCAGCGGCTGCAGGAGATGAGCCGCGCGACCCTCGGCACCGGGCACCGGGAGGCCGACCACGTGCTGGCGCAGATCGTGCTGGAGGTGGCCGGCCAGTGACCGCGACGACAGACGTGCTGGCCAGGGTGCACCTGGTGGGCATCGGCGGTGCCGGGATGAGCGGCATCGCCCGCATCCTGCTGGCCCGCGGCCAGCAGGTGTCCGGTTCGGACGCCCGCGACTCGCGGACCGTGCTCGCGCTGCGGGCGCAGGGCGCGCACATCGGCATCGGGCACCGGGCGGAGAACCTGGACCAGTTCGACGGCGAGCCGACGGCGGTCGTGGTGTCCACCGCGATCCGCCCGGACAACCCCGAGCTGGTGGCCGCGCAGGAGCGCGGCATCACGGTGCTGCGCCGCGCCGAGGCGCTGGCGGCGCTGATGGCCGGGCACCGGGTGGCCTGCGTGGCGGGCACCCACGGCAAGACCTCGACCACGTCGATGCTGACCGTGGCGCTGCAGCACTGCCGGTTCGACCCGTCGTTCGCCATCGGCGGCGACCTCAACGAGTCGGGCGCGAACGCCCACCACGGCGACGGCAGCATCTTCGTCGCCGAGGCCGACGAGAGCGACGGCTCGTTCCTGGTGTTCGCCCCGTCGGTGGCGGTGGTGACCAACGTCGAGCCCGACCACCTGGACCACCACGGCACCGCCGAGGCCTACACCAAGGTCTTCGAGGACTTCGTGCGGCGCATCGAGCCCGGTGGCGTGCTGATCGCCTGCGCCGACGACGCGGGCTCGGCCGAGCTGGCCGACCGCGCGGAAGCAGCCGGGATCCGGGTGCGCCGCTACGGCAGGACCGCGACCGGTGCCGAGGACGCGCGGCTCGTCGACTACCGGGCCGAGCAGGGCACCGGCGTGGCGACCGTGGAACTCGGCGGCGAGCGCATCGACGTGCAGGTCTCGGTGCCGGGCGAGCACATGGCGGGCAACGCGATCGCCGCGGTGCTGGCCGGGCTGGAGCTCGGCGCACCGCTGGGCGGGTTGCTCGACGGGCTCGCCGCGTTCGGCGGGGTGCGGCGCCGGTTCGAGTTCCGCGGGCGGGCGCGGGGAATCCGCGTCTACGACGACTACGCGCACCACCCGACCGAGGTGGACGCCCAGCTGCGGGCGGCGCGCCCGGTGGCCGCCGACGGCCGGCTGGTCGTGGTGTTCCAGCCGCACCTGTACTCCCGCACGGCGGCCTTCGCCGCGGAGTTCGCGACCGCGCTGGCGCTGGCCGACGAGGTGGTCGTGCTCGACGTCTACGGCGCGCGCGAGGACCCGCAGCCCGGTGTCACCGGCAAGCTGATCGCCGACCAGATCCCGCTGCCCGCCGGGAAGGTGCACTACCAGCCGTCCTTCACCGAGGTGACGCCGCTGGTCGCGGGCCTGGCCCGCGCCGGTGACCTGGTGCTGACCATGGGCGCCGGGGACGTGACGATGCTCGGCGCGGAGATCCTCGCGGAGATCGATCGCAACGTCCCGGAGGTCCGGGGGTGACTTCGACGCGTCGCCGCGCGGGGGAGCGGCCCGGGGTGCGCAGCACCCGGGGACGCCCGGTGCGCGGCGACGCGGCGGCCGCACCGAAGTGGCGCCGCTGGGCGCTGCCGCTGGTGCTGGCCGCGGTGACGGTGCTGGCCCTGGTCCTGTACTTCACGCCGGTGCTGGGCGTGCGGTCGGTGGAGGTCCTGGGCAACACCTCGCTCGACCACGACGAGGTGGTGCGGGTGTCCGGCATCGAGACCGGGACCCCGATGATGCAGGTCGACGCGGGCGAGATCCGCGACCAGCTGCAGACCGTGCCGAAGATCGCCGCGGCCGAGGTGACGCTGTCCTGGCCGTCCTCGGTGCAGGTCCGGATCACCGAACGGGTCCCGGCGGCGTTCCTGGTGGCGCGCAACGGGATCCAGCTGGTGGACGCGACCGGGATGCCGTTCCAGACGGTCCCGGATCCGCCTGCGGACCTGCCGGAGCTCAAGGTCCGCGAGGCCTCCCAGACCGACCCGGCGACCAAGGCCGGGATGCTGGTGCTGACCTCGGTGCCGGAACCGGTGCGCGGCGAGATCACCGCGGTGCTGGCGGAGAACCCGAACGACATCCGGTTGCTGCTCGAGGGCGACCGCCAGATCGAGTGGGGCTCCCAGGAGGACGCGGAGAAGAAGGCGGCGATACTCCCGGCGCTGCTGACCCGCCCGGGCAAGGTCTACGACGTGACCACCCCGGCCCTGCCGACCGTCTCCTGATGCCGATAGGCCGTCCTCGTGCAGGTCAACTGCCGTGAGCGTTTTGTGGTGCCATAGCACCCCAAACCACTCACGGTCTTTGACCAGGGAGAACTGATCCGCCGTGGTCCGGGCCGCGTCCACGGCGTGACCACTCCGGCCCTGCCTGCCGCCGGTGTGATCGATCGGGCACGGTGGGTGAGCCGGTTTTGATATACATGGCTGGCCAATCGTGGAAGGCGTTGGGAGTGGGCATGGTTGAGGCGAGGATCAGCATCCACGAGCCGACCGCTCCGCCGCAGCGGCTGCACGAGCTGCACGACCAGCTGGCCCGCGAGCTCCGCTCGGTGCCGGGCGTCGAGTCGCGGCGGGCGCGGGAGGAGGCCCCGCAGGACAGCAAGTCCGGCGTCGGCGCCCACCTCGCCGAGCTGATCATCGGTGGCACGTTCTCCGTTGGCACGGTCGCCGCCGTCACGAAGGTCCTCATCGCGCTGATCAACCGGTCCGCGAGCCGCTCGGTGACCGTGAAGAAGGCCAACGGCGAGGAGATCACCGTCACCGCGGCCTCCGCCGAGGCCCAGCAGCGGCTGGTGGAGTTCTTCGCCGAGGACGAGGAAGCCCGGCGCGCGGCCGAGCGCTGACCCGATGGGCACCCGGCACGCGCTGCTCGTCGCGACCTCCAGCTACACCGATCCCGGACTGCGGCGGCTGCGCTCGCCGGTGCAGGAAGCGCACGAGCTGCGCGATCTGCTCTCCGACCCGGCCATCGGAGCATTCGACTCGGCGGTGATGGCCGTCAACGAGTCGAAGGCCGAGATCGAGCGGCGGATCGAGGCGTTGTTCCGCGATCGCACGTCCGAGGACACGGTGCTGCTGTTCATCTCCGGGCACGGCATCAAGAACGACTACGGCGAGCTGTTCTTCGCCGCCTGCAACACCGAGCTCCAGCTGCCGTACTCCACCGCGATCCCGGCCGTGGTGGTGCAGCGGCTGATCCGGGAGAGCCAGGCGCAGTCCGCCACCGTGGTCCTCGACTGCTGCTACAGCGGCGTGTTCACCAACGACATCCTCGCCCGCTCCTCGACCTCGATCGACGTCGAGGAGCAGCTGGGCGGCGGTGTCTACGTGATGACCGCGACCAACGAGATCGAGTACGCCTACGAGCAGGAGAAGCTCGTCCTCAACAAGCCGGTGTCGGCCAGCGTGTTCACCTCCGCGCTCATCGAAGGCCTGCGCACCGGTGCCGCCGACACCGACCGCGACGGCGTCATCACCGCGGAGGAGCTGTACCAGTTCGCGTCGCGGAAGGTCCGCGCCATCGGGGAGCAGACGCCCAAGAAGGGCGGGGTGGGCCAGGGCGCGATCCGCGTCGCGAAGGCGGCGCGCAGCCAGCTGTCGGGCGAGGGCGGGTCGAAGCTGCTGGTCGGCGAGCTGATCGCGCCCGATGCCGCGGCACCGGGAGTTCCGATCGGGAAGGCGCACGAGGTCGACCGCCACCACGGCGACCTGGTGCGCGTCGACCCGTTCGGGCACCAGGGGCACCTCGCGGTGGTCGGCCGGTTCCGCTCCGGCAAGTCGACCCTGCTGCGGACGCTGGTCGTCGGGCACGCCGCGACCCACCCGGCGACGGAGGTCCGGTTCCACTGCCTGGACAGCGATGGCGCGCTGGTCGGCCTGCAGCGCTGGGACAACGTCGCGGCCAACGCGATCGACCTGGCCGGAGCCCAGGCGGTGCTCCGCGACGTCGGTGACCTCATCGCGCAGCGCAAGCAGCTGTTCCACCGGTACGGCATCGAGAACATCGACACCTACCGGGCGCTGCGCCGCAAGAGCGCCGACCGGATGCCCGGCATCGACCACGCCGACGTGTTCCTGGTCGTCGACGGCTGGGAGACCTTCGCCGAGGACGTCCCGGACTTCACCACGTCCATCCGCAAGATCGCCGAACGCGGCCTGGCCTGCGGCGTGCACGTCGTCCTCACCGCCCGGCAGTGGGAGAACATCCCGCGCCAGGTGGCGCTGCTGCTGCAGGCGCACATCGAGCTCACCCTGGACGAGCCCGCCACCTCGCGCATCGACCCGGAGCTGGCCGCGACGCTGCCCGCGGAACCGGGATGGGCGCTGTCCGGCCGCCAGCGGTTCCGGGTGGCGCTGCCGAGGATGGACGACGAGGAGGAGCTCGTCGACCTCATCGACGTGCTGGAGCAGCCGGGCGTCGTGCCGGAAGCGCCGCGGGACGCCTTCGCCGTCCCGGTCGATCCGGCGGAGTTGTGGTACCTGGGCGATCGCGCACCGCGCCCGGTCGAGGACCGGTACAAGGTCGTGTTCGGCGTGGACGAGGCCGGGCGCCCGGTGGAGCTCGACATCAAGGAGACGGCGCGGGGCGGGATGGGCCCGCACGGCCTGTGCATCGGCTCGACCGGTTCCGGCAAGTCGGAGTTCCTGCGCACCTTCGTGCTCGGCATGATGGCGGCGCACGACACGACCGAGCTGAACTTCGTGCTGATCGACTTCAAGGGCCGTGCGACGTTCCAGGACTTCGCCGCCGCGCCGCACGTTTCGGCGGTCATCTCGAACCTGGAGAACGACGGTTCGCTGATCGACCGGATGGCCGACGCGCTGGCGGGCGAGCTGAACCGCCGCCAGGAGGTCCTGAACAAGGCCGGTGCGAAGAACGTCTGGGACTACCGGCAGATGGCCGCGGCGGGCGATGAGCGCTGCCGGGAGCCGCTGCCCGCGCTGGTCGTGGTCGTCGACGAGTTCTCCGAGCTGCTCTCGCAGCAGCCGGACTTCATCGAGCTGTTCGTGATGATCGGCAGGCTGGGCCGTTCGCTGCAGGTCCACCTGCTGCTGGCCTCCCAGCGGCTGGAGGAGGGCAGGCTGCGCGGTCTGGACGCGCACCTGTCCTACCGGATCGGGCTGAAGACCTTCAGCGCGGCGGAGTCCCGCGCGGCGCTCGGCACGCCGGACGCCGCGGACCTGCCCGCCTCCGGTGGGCACGGATATCTGAAGCACCCCAACGGGATGGACCGGTTCCGCGCGGCCTACGCATCGGGCCCGACGGATTCCGGTGCCAGCTTCCTGGACGAGGTGCTGGCCGGGCTCCGCGACCTGCGCCCGGAAGCCCGCGAGATCTGGCTGCCGCCGCTGGACCTCCCGCCCACTTTGGACGCTCTGCTGGCGGCGACCGGGCCGACCGGGCGGTTGCAGGTGCCGGTCGGGCTGATCGACGTGCCGTACCAGCAGCGGCAGGAGCCGATGCTGGTGAACCTGAGCGGCCCGGCCGGGCACGGCGCGGTCGTCGGCGGCACCCGCTCCGGCAAGTCCACCGCGCTGCGCACGATGATCGCCGCGCTGGCGCTGACGCACACGCCGCAGGAGGTGCAGTTCTACTGCCTGGACTTCGGCGGCGGCGGGCTGTTCGCGCTGCGCGACCTCCCGCACGTCGGCGGCGTAGGCGGCCGCCGCGACCGGGAGCTGGTCGCCCGGACCGTCGGCGAGCTCAAGTCGTTGCTGGACCGGCGGGAGGCCTGGTTCCAGCAGTACGGCGTCGAAGGCATGACCGACTACCACAACCGCAAGCGCGACGGCGCGTTCCGCAACGACCAGCACGGTGACGCGTTCCTGGTCATCGACGGGTGGCGGACGTTCCGCGAGGAGTTCGAGCACCTCGAGCACGACGTGCTGAACCTGGCCGCCAACGGGCTGGCCTACGGCATCCACGTCGTCATCACGGCGACGCGGTGGGCGGAGATCCGCCCCGCGGTGAAGGACCTGATGCAGACCCGCATCGAGCTGTGCCTCGGCGACCCGAGCGAATCGGAGATCGAGCGCAAGCTCGCGGTCAAGGTTCCGCACGGCCGTCCGGGACGCGGCCTGCACGCCTCCAAACTGCACTTCCTGACCGCGCTGCCGCGAGTGGACGGCGCGCGGCTCGGTGCGCGGCGGGACTGGGAGTCGTACAACGAGGACCTCGCCGAGGGCGTCGCCGCGCTGGTCGAGCAGGTGCGGAGCTCGTGGCAGGGCGCTCCGGCGCCGCCGGTCCGGTTGCTGCCGAAGCTGCTGTCGCACGAGCAGCTGCCGCGGCCGGAGCAGCAGCCGAAGCTGGGGCCGAAGCTGGTGCCGATCGGCATCGACGAGGACGAACTCGCCCCGGTCTACCTGGACTTCGCCGCCGAGCCGAACTTCTACGCGTTCGGCGAGCGGGAGTCGGGCAAGACCTCGCTGCTGCGCACGATCGTCCAGGGCATCACCGAGCGGTACACGCCGAAGGAAGCGCTGATCCTGCTGGTCGACTACCGGCGCACGATGCTCGGCTTCCTCGAAACCGGCCACCTGCTGGAGTACTCGGTCGCCGCGCCGCAGCTCCACGTCAACGTCAAGGACGTCGTCACATCGCTGAAGAGACGCCTGCCAGGACCGGACGTCACGCAGGAGCAGTTGAAGAACCGCTCCTGGTGGAAGGGCCCGGAGCTGTTCGTCGTCGTCGACGACTACGACCTGGTGGCCCCGCAGGGCAACAACCCGCTGGCACCGCTGGCGGAGTTCATCCCGACGGCCGGTGACGTGGGTCTGCACGTCGTGCTGGCCCGCAGCTCCGGTGGTGCGAGCCGGGCGTTGTACGAGCCGCTGATCGCCAGGATGCGCGAGACGTCGAGCCCGGGACTGGTGATGAGCGCGGACAAGGACGAGGGCCGGCTGGTGGCCAACATCAAGCCCCGCCACCTCCCGCCGGGCCGGGGAATCCTGGCGAGCCGGCGCCTCCGCGGTCCGCAGCTGATCCAGACCGCGTTCATCCCGCCGGAATGATCTTGCCCGGCCTACCACCCCGGCCTGCCCGAAGGTCCTGGATTCGATCTTCCTCCCCAGGTGGGCACGAACGGCCCATTGACCCGGGCTGCGAGTGATCCATAGCGTTCGGGCAATCGTTTTCCACGCGCCCGAAGGAGTGATCGAGTGGCTCGCAGGGCGATCAGCCGGCGCTCGTTCCTGGGCGGTGCCGGTGCCGCGGCGCTGGCCGCTCCGGTGCTGGCCGGGTGCGGTCCGGCGCGCAACCCGAACGAGATCACCTTCTGGAACTTCTACGGGCCCGGCGGGCAGCAGAAGTCGCAGAGCGACTGGTTCGTGCAGCTCGCCGAGGAGTGGAACGCCACCCACGAGGTCAAGGTCCGGCTGCGCTACGTGCCGACCAAGGACTACACCTCCGGGCCGACGCTGCAGACGTCGTTCAGCGCGGGCGCCGGGCCGGACGTCTTCCTGCTCAGCCCCGGCGACTTCCTGCGCTACCACAACGGCGGCGCGCTGCTCGACCTCACACCGCACCTGACGCCCGAGGCGCGCGCCGACTTCCTGCCGCAGGTGATGCAGACCCGCCTGGTCGGTGACCGCGTCTACGGCCTGCCGATGGAGATCGAACCGCTCGCGCTCTACTACAGCGAGGCCGCCTTCGAGCAGGCCAAGCTCGCCGAGGGCGACCTGCCGCGCAGCTGGGACCAGCTGCTCTCCGTCGCCGAGCGGCTGACCACCCCGGACCGGTTCGGGATGCTGCTGGAGACCAATCCGGGCTACTACCAGAACTTCACCTTCTACCAGTCGATGTGGATGGCGGGCGGCGAGGTGTTCACGCCGGACCAGCGGCGAGCGGCGTTCAACGGGCCGGAGGTGCACGCCGCGCTGCAGTTCTGGCAGGACACCGTCACCGCCGGTGTCGCGCCGCGCCGGGTGAAGGGCTCGGGCGCCAACGACTCGATCTCCAACATCTCCGACGGCTACTGCGCCATGCAGCAGCTCGGCATCTGGGGCATCGCCGAGATCGCCGAGCAGGCCCCGGACTTCCGCTACGGCGTCGTCCCCATGCCCAGCCCGGCGGGCGGCGCCTACACCACGGCCCTGGGCAGCTGGGCGATGGTCGCCAACGCGCACAGCGCCAACCCGCAGGCCGCGGCCGAGTTCGTGGTGTGGGCGCTGGGCTCCCAGGACCCGGCGTGCATCGAGCGGATGCGCCGCTGGAACACCGTGGCCAAGACCAACCTGCCGCCGCGCTACTCCGTGCAGCGCGCCGCGGAGCAGCACGGTGCCTTCGACAGCGGGCCGATGCGGGTGTTCAAGGAGCAGGTGATGACCCAGGCCCGGCCGGAACCGCGCTACCCGCCCGAGATCTACCGGGCCATCTCCGACGCGGTGCAGTCCTGCCAGCTCGACGGCGGCGACCCGGCGTCGGCGGCCGAGGCCGCGGCCCAGCAGATCGACACGTTCTTGTCCACCTACGACGGAGCGCCGATCAATTGAGAGCCCATTCGCGGTTGCGCTGCTCACGTGGTCATCTAGCGGAAGCTGAGAGCTTCCCCGGACTGCGCCTGACGCATGTCCGATGCACGGCGGAGGGGCCGTCCTCGCCAGGAAATCTCTCAGAACCCGCCGGTGGTCGCCATGCGTAGCAGGATGCAAGCGGCTGGCGCCGCTTCTACGAGCGCGGACGGCATTCGCCGACAGCAACTCGGCGACCGACGACGATCCGACGCCGCGGCGGCCTTCGGCTTCCTGGCCCCCGACGGCATCGGCCTGCTGCTGTTCATCATCATCCCGACGGCGATGGCCCTGGTGGTGGGGCTGTTCAGCGTCGACGGGTTCGGCAACGTCGAGTGGGCCGGGCTGGACAACTTCCGGCTGATGGCCGGGGACGGCCTGCTGTGGCGCAGCTTCGGCATCACCGCGGCCTACGCGGCCCTGTTCGTGCCGCTGGCGTTCTTCGCATCGCTCGGGCTAGCGCTGCTGGTCAAGGACCACTTCCGCGGGGTGGGAGCGGTGCGCGCGGCGCTGTTCCTGCCGAACGCGGTGAGCCTGGTGGTGATCGGCCTGCTCTGGCAGTTCCTGCTCACCGACAAGACCGGCGCGCTGGCGAAGCTGACCGGGCTGGACGGGGTGTCCTGGCTGGGCGATCCGAGCCTGGCGCTGATCACCCTGGTACTGATCAGCGTGTGGTTCCTGATGGGCTACCAGATGCTGATCTTCCTCGGCGGCCTGCAGGACATCCCGCGCGAGTACTACGACGCGGCCACTGTGGACGGTGGCGGTGCGTGGCAGCGGTTCCGGCACGTGACCTGGCCGATGCTGCGCCCGACCAGCTTCTTCGTGCTGGTCACCTCGACGATCAACGCGATCACCGGGATGCAGGTGTTCGACCTGGTCTTCGTGACCACCTCCGGCGGCCCGGCCAACGCCACCACGACGGTCGTGTTCTACGCCTACCAGCAGGCCTTCCAGTTCGGCAGGTTCGGCTACGCCGCGGCGATCTGCGCGCTGCTGGTGGTCGCGCTCGGCGCGATCACCGCGGCGATGTTCGCCCTGACCAGGGGAGGTCGCTTCGATGACTAGGGTGCGCGGGAAGGCCGTCGCGGCCTACCTGCTGGCGTTCCTGGTGGTCGCGCCGCTGCTGTGGTTCCTGCTCAGCGCGTTCCGGCCGGAGTCGGAGCTCTACGAGCTGGGCTGGCCGAGCGAGCTGACGCTGGACAACGTGATCTACGTGCTGACCGAGGTGCCGTTCCTGCGCTATCTCGCCAACAGCGCGATCGTGGCCGTCACGGTCACGGTGATCGCCCTGTTCCTGCACTCGATGGCCGCCTACGCGCTGGCCCGGATGTCCTTCCGCGGCAGGGGACTGGCGTTCGCGTCGGTGGTGGCCACGCTGCTGATCTCGCTGCCGGTGATCCTGGTCCCGCTGTTCATCGTGGTGCGCGGCCTGGGCATGGTCGACACCTACGCCGGGCTGATCGTGCCCGGTCTGTTCAACGCCTTCGGCATCTTCCTGCTGCGCCAGTTCTACCTGGGCGTGCCGCGTGAGCTGGAGGAAGCGGCGCGCCTGGACGGCTGCGGCCACTGGCGGATCTACTGGCACGTGATCCTCCCGCTGAGCCGCCCGATGCTGGCGGCCCTGGCGGTCCTGTTCTTCCTGGCGAACTGGAACTCGTTCCTCTGGCCGCTGGCGGTGGCCCAGGACGAGTCCCTGCGGGTGGTCCAGGTCGGCATAGCCTCCCTGCAGGGCCAGTACGCCTCCAAGATGCACTACGTGATCGCGGCGGCGGTCCTGGCGGCCCTCCCGACGATCCTGGTCTTCCTGCTGGGCCAGCGCTGGCTGGTCGCCTCCCTCAAGACGTCCGGCCTGCGCTGACCCTCCCGCTCACGCCGACTGGAGCTGGTTGGCCGAGTCTCGCCCCTGCGCGACGTGATTCTCACCCGGAATCGCTTGTCCGCGTTGGGCCTGGTCCGACTGGCTCGGCGGCACCGGATGCCCACACCAACCGCCCCGTGACGTGGCTGCCCCAGGTGAAGGCGCGTTGGGCATCCGCAGGGGAGCGGAGTTTCATGCAGAGGCTGCTGTCGATGCTGATGATCTCCACGTGATCGCCGAAGGCCATGCCCCACGCGACGATGCGCACGTCGACGCGTTCGCCGTACTCCTGAAGCACCGCGAACAGACGAGGTGCCGTTTCCGTGACCATGTCTGCTGTGATCGCGTTGAACTGCGGCTCGTCGCACATCGGGGGCATGCCCGATGGATCGGCGATGAGGGCGTCGAGCGGATGACCCGACAGTGCTTGTCCAAGCCGGACTGGCATCGTTGCCTCCCAAGCGTGCTTGATCCGGTGCGTAGCGTGATGATGAGAGTGCCAATCTGGACGTCCACTTTCAATCTGGACGTCCAGATGTTCACTCGAATCAGCGCATGACCAGCTGCGTCTGTGGAGGTTGAAGGTGGTGCAGGAGAACGGCCTCGCGAGCGCAACCGTTCGGCGGTGGCAGCTCACAGAAACGCTTCGTCGCTTCCGCGAGGAAGCGGGACTGACGCATGATCAAGTCATCGCCGAACTCCGCAAAGGACCGGGAAAGTGGTCGCGCCCGAAGCTCTCGCGCATCGAGAACCGCGAGCAAGGTGTTCGGCCCGGTGAGGTCGAGCAGCTGCTTGACGTCTATCAGGTGGCTGATCGGGACCTGCGAAAGTGGCTTGTCGAGCTTGCGGGGACTACGCGCGAGCGCGGGTGGATGATCGATCTCCGCAAGAACCTCCCGGAGGACTTCCACGCCTTCCTCAGCCTTGAGGTCGCATTGGTAGCCGCGCGAAGCTTCGAAACGCTGCTCGTGCCGGGGCTTCTGCAGACCGCCGACTACGCGCATGCCTTGATCAAGGGGATCAATCCCGGTATTGCGGAGGACGAGGTCGAACGTCGGGTCGCGGCTCGACTCGGCCGTCAGCAGATCTTGCGCAGGACCGAGCCACCGCAGCTGCACGTGATCCTCGACGAAGGACTTCTGGAACGGCAGGTGGGTTCGTCGCGGGTCATGCGCAACCAACTTCGCTTCCTCGCGGAGGCGGCGGAAGAGCCCAACGTGACGGTTCAGGTCATGCCGAAGTCGGTCGGCGCAAGCCCAGCGCTGGAAGGCCCGTTCTCGATCCTGACGCTGCCGGATCCGATCCCCGACATCGGATACTCGGAAGGGCCTGGTCGATCGGTCTACATCGAGGACCGAGAACTCGTGCGCATCTACACCCTCCGCTTCGGTATCCTCACCGAGCAGTCGCTGTCGCAGATCGACTCGGTGGACAAGATCTCCGAAGCCGCGAAGCGCTACCGGTGACGTGCGATCGAGGAGGCCGCGAGGATGGCGGACGAAGCGTTAGTCCGCGCCGTTTGGCGTAAAAGCAGCTTCTCCGGTGGCGGAGGTGTGGGCGGCGGCAACTGCGTTGAGGTGGCGCACCTGGCGAACGGTCGGGTCGCCGTCCGCGACAGCAAGAACCCTGATGCAGGAGTGCTGTCCTTCAGCCGCGCGGAGTTCACGTCCTGGATCGCCCGCCTCAAGACGAGCTAGCGCGAAGTGTTCCTGCTGGGCCAGCGCTGGCTGGTCGCCTCCCTCAAGACGTCCGGCCTGCGCTGACCCTCCCGATCACGCCGACTGGAGCTGGTTGGCCGCGCGGATCAGGCCGTCGAACAGGTCGCGGATCACGACCAGCCAGGTGACGGCGTCCTTCAGCGCGTTGCCGAGGGCCTTCATCAGCTGGCCCGCGATCCGCACCACCTGGGCGATCTTGCTGGTCGCCTGGGCGACGACCAGCGGGGCCGCCGCGCCGACGGTGCAGGCGAGCTCGATCGCCCAGCTCACCAGGGAACCCGCGATGGCCGACAGCAGGTCGCGGACCGCGGTGCGCACGCCGTTGACGACCTCGGCCATGCCCGTGGTCAGGCCCGCGATCGCGTGCGCGCCGCCCGCCGCTTCCTTGCACAGCCCGGCCAGCGTCTCGGCCTGCTTGCGGTAGGCCTCGGAGGCCTTGCCCTGCCAAGCTTCGGTGGTGCCCGCCGCCGCGGTCCGGTACTGCTCGCTGACCTCGGTCATCTTCTCCTCGACGTTGGTCCAGGACTTCGCGTAGCCCTTGACCATGTCGGGGTTGCCGGACAGCGCGTGCAGCGCGGCCCTGGCCGGCTCGATGTGCTCGAGCATCCAGGAGAACAGCTGGCCCGCGACGTAGGCGATCGGGTCGATGGCCGCGCCCGCCACGTCCAGCCCGAGCGCCACCATGCCGCTGACAGCGATCTTCCAGTCGCCCTTGTCGACGCCTTCGGCGATCGCCCAGCCCGCCTCGAAGGCGGTCACGCCGGTCATGAACCCGGTGCCCGACTCCTGGTTCGGGGCGCCCATGTTCTCCAGCGGGTTGGCGTCCTGGAGGTAGTTGTTGCGGACGTCGGTGCTGTCCTCGATCAGCGGGTTGTCCGAGGACTCGTCGATGCCGAGCGCCATCAGCGGCCTCCCGACACGATCGCGGCCGCTTCGTCGACCAGCTTGGTGAACGCCTCGGCGGCCTTCCGGTCGGCCTCCTCGATCACCGCGGCCGACTCGTCGAGCTCGCGGTTCATCCGGTGCAGCTGCTCGGCCGAGGTCTGCAGGAACTTGGCGCCGATCTCCTGCGGTGCCTTCAGCATCATGGCGAACGGCTGGCAGAACAGGCCGTAGGCGTCGTTGAGGTCGGCGAGCTGGGAGCCGGCGTCGGCGGCGGTGTCGGCGTTGCCCGCCAGGCCCGCGACCTCCGCCGAGTGCGCGCGGACCTGGTCCACGTGCATGGTGAATCCGTCCGTCATCGTCGTCCCCTCACCGCATGAAGGACTGGTTTCCCCAGTCCTCGTCGTCGTCACCGGCCGGCTTCGGATCGGCGGGCTCGGCAGCCGGGAAGCGGGATTCGTACTGGGCGATGATGTTGAGCGCGGGCGCGTCCTCGCCCGGCACGGTGCTCTGCACCAGCTCGGTCACCTCGGAGCGCAGCTGCGCCTGGGCCTGCTGCATGCAGGTCATGAGGAGTTCCGAGACCCGCGCGGGATCCATGCCGCGGGTCTGCTCGTTGAGCCGGAGTTCGGTGGGCACCCCGTTGGAGTCGACGGTCACCGCCACCGCTCCGTCCGGGGAGGTGGCGCGCGCCGTGGTGGCGTTCAGCCTGTCCTGCAGCTCGGTGTACTGCTGGGCGCGCTGCTCGAGGCCCTGCGCCCACTTCTCCAGCTCGTCCGCGGCCTTCAGCGGATCCTGGTCGATCATGCGTTCCTCCGGTCGAATCGGCGTTCAGCACGGTAATCGGAGGAAGGCCGCAGAGGGCGCGTAACTCGGAAAACGGCTTCCGAGACGTCATTCACACAAATTTCCCGTAAGGAGCGGAACCGCCGTCACGAGGTCCGCTGCCAGCGCGCGACGCGACGCTCCAGCAGGGCCACGAGCAGGGCGGCGTCGTGCACCGGCACCATCCGCTCGCCCGCCGCGGTGCTCAGCACCACCGCCGGACCGGCCGGGGCGTGCAGCACGGTGCCGTCGGGCAGCGAGAGCCACGGTTGCGCGGTCGGCAGGACGATCGGCCTCGCCCCGCGCAGCTGGTGGAACGGCACCGGCACGTCCACCTGCGGGCCGCCGTTGGCGCGGTGCCTGCGGGCCGTCCACTCGATCCGGTCCAGGTCGAGCACCAGGCTGCTGCTGACCAGGTCCGCCGCGTCCAAGGCGAAACGGGTGGCGATGCGCAGCCGCACGGGCATCGAGCCGAGCTCGGGCACCAGCGGCTGGAGCATCGTGCGGTGGCCGCGGGCGGCCAGCGCGCAGCTCACCGCGACCAGCACCAGACCCAGGGCGAACAGCACCCCGCCCAGCGCGCCGCCCGCCATTCCGGCAGACGGGATCAGTCCGACCAGGACGGTCGCGCCTCCGCAGGCGAACGCGACCTTCAGCGCGCTCGACGGGTCCGTGCTGCCGCTGCGCACCAGCCAGCCGATCTGGATCGCGGCCAGCACCAGCGCACCGGCGGCGGGCAGCGCGGCCCAAGAACCGGTGCCCGCGGCCATCGCGATCCCCGCCAGCGCTGCGCAGAGGCCGGTCAGCAGCAGGGGGAGCACGACGAGCGCGAGGAGCAGCAGGGTTCGCCCGCGGCGCCAGCGCGGTGCCAACTGCGATTCGGAGGACACGAGCTGAACCCTGACAGATCGGGCGGAACCGGATCAAAGGAGGTCCGCTCGGTACGCTCCCGGGTGTGCGGGCGTCGCGGTTGGTCTCGTTGTTGTGCTTGCTCCAGGTGCGGGGGTCGATGACCGGGCCGGAACTCGCTCGCGAGCTGGAGGTATCGGAGCGCACTGTCGCGCGGGACGTGCTCGCGCTGGCCGAGGCCGGAGTGCCGGTCTACGCCGAGCGCGGGCGGGCCGGCGGGTACCGGCTGCTCGGCGGCTACCGCTCGAAGCTCACCGGGCTGCACCAGGCCGAAGCCGAGGCGCTGTTCCTGTCGGGAGTGCCCGCTGCGGCGGCTGAGATGGGGCTGGGGGAGGCCGTCGCGGCCGCGCAGCGCAAGGCATCGGCCGCGCTGCCCGCGCCGTTCCGCGACGCTCCTGAGCGCGTGGGACAGCGCTTCCACCTCGACGCGCCGCGCTGGTTCCGCGGAGCCGAAACCCCCGCGGTGCTCCCGGATCTGAGCCGCGCGGTGTGGTCGGATCTCAAGGTCGCGGCGTCCTACGCCCGCGATGACCAGGTGGTGCGGCGTGAGCTCGAACCCCACGGCCTGGTCCTCAAGGCCGGTGTCTGGTACGTCATCGCCCGCCGCGACCAGCGGTTCCTGAGCTACCGGGTGGACCGCTTCCGGACCGTCGAGGTGAGCGCCGAACCGTTCGAGCGCGACGCGGACTTCGACCTGCCCGCGTTCTGGGAGGAGAAGGCCGAGGAGTTCGCCCGCTCCCTGCTGCGCGAGACCACCGAGATCCGGATCAGCCCGCCCGGCCTGCGCAAGCTGCGCGTGGTCGCGGATCCCGCAGGAGCGCAAGCGGCCGAAGCCGCCGCGGGCGAACCGGACGCCGACGGCTGGGTGAGCACCCGGCTTCCGGTCGAGTCCCTCGAAGTCGCCTACGACCAGCTGCTCGCCCTGGGCCCGGAGGTCGAAGTCCTCGCCCCACCCCAACTCCGCGACCGCTTCACCAGCACCGCCCACCGCCTCACCGACCTCTACTCCCGCACCACCCGACCAGCAGAGGACTGAAGGGCACCCTTCACCAAGCCAGTAGGCGAAAGGTGCCCGTCACCCCGATATCGATCGGGTGGCGGACCCCGGTGAAGGGCACCTTTCAGCAAGTTACTTGCCTAAAGGTGCCCTTCACCGGGGATCAGCGGTAGTCGTCGGGGGAGCCGGGGTTGCCGGGCCACTCGACTTCCTGGATGTAGCGCCAGGCGTCCGGTTGCGAGCCGTCGGTGTCGGTGAAGCCGTAGGTCTTGGCGAGGAAACCGCTGGAGAGGGACTGGGTGTTCCAGCGGGCCACGTCCGGATCGGCGGCCAGGGCGACCACCGCCCGGCCGATGTAGGCGGGGGATTCGGCGATGCCGAAGCCCTCCGGTGCGGTGGCGGATTCTCGCCAGTTCTCCTCGGTGACGCCGAAGAGGTCGAGCATCATCTCCGAGCGCAGCCAGCCCGGCGTCAGCGAAACGGCGGTGCCGCCGAACTCCCGGAGCTCCTCGCCCTCCGCGCGGGCCAGCCGGTGCATGGCCGTCTTCGCGATGTCGAAGAACGCGCCGCAATCGCTGCGGTAGTACTCCTCGTGGATCTCGGCGGTGCCGTCGGTGAGCTCCACGACCAGCCCGCCCGGCCGGCGGCTCAGCAGGCCCAGGGCGAAGTGCGCGGTGATCATGTGCGCTTCGATGCCGACCCGCAACCGCTGCAAGCCCTTCCGCAGGTCGTGCTTCCAGATGGTCGGCTCGTTCTTCCAGTCCGTCAGGTGCTCGCCGCCGAGGTCGTTGACCAGCACGTCCAGCCGCCCCTGCTCGGCCTCGATCCGCCGCACCAGCTCGCGGACCTGGTCCGGGTCGGTGTGGTCGACCTGGACCGCGATGCCGGTGCCGCCCGCGGCGGTCACCAGCTCGGCAGTGTCCTCAATGGTCTCCGGCCGGTCGTAGTCGGAGCGCTGCTCCCGGGTGCTGCGCCCGGTCCCGTACACCGTCGCGCCCGCCGCCCCGAGCTCCACGGCGATGCCGCGCCCCGCCCCGCGGGTGGCTCCGGCGACCAGCGCGACCTTGCCGTGCAGTTGTCCTGCCATGCCTCGGATTCCTCCTGGTTCACCAATCGGTCGAGCTCCGACCGTGACACCGAATCCGGACACCTCCGGTCGGGATTCCCGCGGCGCGTCCGGGTGTTTCCGACGTCGCGTCGCCGACGGCGCGGCGGAATTCGAGATCAGCACTTCTGCCTGCCTCGACCGGGTGAGGCGGTGGCCAGGTACGGTGTCGGTGGTGATCGCGTCCGCGACGCGACCACCGCAAGGGGAGGAATGAACTGGGCTCGCTGCGACTCGCCGGCGGACCCGCTGGAACCGGTCGATGGGAAAAGCGACGAGGTGCGCGGCGCAACACACCTGGTACGGATCCCGGCGTGGCTGCTGGACGCACCGGCGTCGCCCCGCCTACGGTCCGGATCAGGCACGGGAACGGCCGCACCAGGCGAACCCGAGCCGTGGCGACCAGGGGGACCGGAATCGGCGGCGACCGGCCAGCGACCATCCCGGCGGTCGACGCAGAGAGCACTCCAGCCACGATCAGGAAGGCGGATCCGATGACGCCCCCGCACAACTATCTCGCGGTGATCAAGGTCGTCGGCATCGGTGGCGGCGGCGTCAATGCCGTGAACCGCATGATCGAGGTCGGGCTCAAGGGCGTCGAGTTCATCGCGGTGAACACCGACGCGCAGGCCCTGCTGATGTCCGATGCCGACGTCAAGCTCGACATCGGCCGCGAACTCACCCGCGGTCTCGGAGCAGGCGCCGCACCGGAGGTCGGCCACAAGGCGGCCGAGGACCACAAGGAAGAGATCGAGGAGGTCCTCAAGGGCGCCGACATGGTGTTCGTGACCGCCGGCGAAGGCGGCGGCACCGGCACCGGTGGCGCGCCCGTCGTCGCGTCGATCGCGCGCAAGCTCGGCGCGCTGACCATCGGCGTGGTCACCCGCCCGTTCACCTTCGAGGGCAAGCGGCGCGCCGCCCAGGCGGAGCAGGGCATCAAGGAGCTCCGCGACTGCTGCGACACGCTGATCGTCATCCCGAACGACCGGCTGCTGCAGCTCGGCGACATCGGCGTGAGCCTGATGGACGCCTTCCGCTCCGCCGACGAGGTGCTGCTCTCCGGTGTTCAGGGCATCACCGACCTGATCACCACCCCGGGTCTGATCAACCTCGACTTCGCGGACGTCAAGAGCGTCATGTCCGGTGCGGGCAGCGCGCTGATGGGCATCGGTTCGGCCAGCGGCGAGGGCAGAGCCGTGCAGGCCGCGCAGAAGGCGATCAACTCGCCGCTGCTGGAGGCGTCCATGGAGGGCGCGCACGGCGTTCTGCTGGCCATAGCGGGCGGTTCCGACCTCGGCCTGTTCGAGATCAACGAATCGGCGTCGCTGGTGCAGGAGTCCGCACACCCCGAGGCCAACATCATCTTCGGTACGGTCATCGACGACTCGCTCGGCGACGAGGTCCGGGTGACGGTGATCGCCGCCGGGTTCGACTCCGGCACTCCGACGCACAAGAAGCTCGAACCGACCAAGGTCGGCGGCCGCACCGAGGACGCCGAACCCGCGCCGAGCACCGAGAAACCCGCCCAGCCGCAGGTCGTCGAATCCCGGGCGGAACCGGTGCAGTCCACCCCGGTGGCCACGCCGCCGCCGGCGGCCCCGGCTCCGACGCCGCAGGCGGAGCAGCCGGTCGCCACCCCGGAACCGGCGCCGCAGACCGCTCAGGCCCCGCAGCCGGCGACCCCGCCGCAGCCGGAACCGGAGCAGCCGGTGCGGCAGCGGCCGGACATGGGCCAGCGATCCGGGCTGTTCGGCAGCGACGGTTCGGCGACCGGTCAGCAGAACATCTCGGTGCCCACCACGCGGGGCGCGGGCTACCCGACGCACGGCGGGTCCACGACCCGGCCGGGCGGCGGCCTGACCAACCGCGCGGTGCCGGTCAACGACGACACCGACGACGACGTCGACATACCGCCGTTCATGCGCCGCTGACGTTCCGCAGCGGTGCGGCAGGCACCACAACCGAAAACAGCGTGCGGCCCGGCCTGCTGGAACCGGGGCCGGACGGACGCACCGCCCGGGGTGGCGGTGCATGGGCGAGAATCGACACCGGGAGCGGCACCGCTCCCGGTGTCGATCCATGTACGGGGAGGCTGACAGCAGTGCGGATCCGGCGCGTGATCACCACGCGGGAGGGCGGGAGTTCCAAGCCGCCGTTCGACTCGTTCAACCTCGGGGGCCGCGTCGGCGACGACCCGGCGGCGCTGGCGGCGAACCAGCGCAAGCTGGCCGACGGCATCGGCCTGCCCGAGGACCGCCTGGTGTGGATGGAGCAGATCCACGGCCGCACCGCGACGATCGTCGACGGCCCGCAGCCCGAGCCGGTGGAGGCCGCCGACGCGCTGGTGACCGCCGAGCCGAACCGGGCGCTGGCCGTGCTCACCGCGGACTGCGTGCCGGTGCTGCTCGGCGACCCGGAGAGCGGCGTCGTCTCGGCGGTGCACGCTGGACGGGTCGGAGCGCGGGTGGGGGTGCTCGTGGCGGCGCTCAAGGCGATGCAGCAGGCGGGCGCTCGCCTCGACCGCGTCGAGGCGCTGCTGGGCCCGGCCGCGTGCGGCGAGTGCTACGAGGTGCCCGCCGACATGCAGGCCGATGTGGAGCAGCACCTGCCCGGCAGCGCGTGCAAGACGCGCAAGGGAACGCCGGGCCTGGACCTGCGCGCCGGGCTCTGGGAGCAGCTGGCGGCCGTGGGCATCGCCAAGATCGGCGTGGACCCGCGCTGCACGATGGAAACGCCGGAGCTGTACAGCCACCGCCGGGACAACGGGCGCACCGGTCGGTTCGCCTCGGTGATCTGGGCCGAGCCGGAGGGAACCGAGTGAGCGAGGAACTGCGCCGTGCGGAGCTGGCGGAGTCGTTGAGCGAGGTGCGCGCGCGGGTCGACCGGGCCTGCCGCGCCGCGGGGCGCGAGCCCGGTGAGGTCGAGCTGCTGGCGGTCACGAAGACCTTCCCGGCGTCGGACGTGGCGCTGCTGGCCGATCTGGGCCTGACCGATTTCGCGGAGAACCGCGAGCAGGAGGCGCGCGGCAAGGTCGCCGAGTTCGCCGCGCTCCGCCCGGACTCGCCGGCCCGCTGGCACATGGTCGGCCAGCTGCAGCGCAACAAGGCGCGCTCGGTGGTCCGCTGGGCCGACGTGGTCGAGTCGGTGGACAGCGAGCGGCTCGTGGAGGCGCTGCGCAAGGCCACCGCGAACGCCCTGGACGCGGGTGACCGAACACACCCCCTGGAGGTGTTGTTGCAGGTCAGCCTGGATGAATCGGAGGGGCGCGGGGGTTGTCGGCCCGACGAGGTCCCGGCGCTGGCGGATATGATCACACTGACGAGTGATCTTCGATTGCGCGGTGTGATGGCGGTCGCCCCCCTGGGTGGCGACCCGGCTGTGGCCTTTGACACACTTTCCAAGATCTCCGAGCGGTTACGGGGAGATCACCCCGAAGCTGTCGAGGTGTCGGCGGGGATGTCCGGCGACCTGGAGAGTGCCGTTGCCCACGGCTCGACCCGGGTGCGTGTCGGAACCGCGTTGCTCGGTGGGCGGCGGTTAACCTCGCCGTAGCCGCAGGACAGAGGGGGTCGAGGGTCGGCCTCCTCGTGCTCGGTGGTAGGAGTCGCAAGAGGAAGGGCATGCCGATGAGCGCTTTGCACAAGTTGAAGGCCTACTTCGGCATGGTTCCGGCCGACGAGGTCGACGACTACGACGACGAGGTCGGCTACCGCGAGCGGTACGCCGATTCCGACCGCGACACCTACGACGGCCCCGCCGAGCGGGGCACCCGGCGCCGGGTCGGCACCCGCGGGGGCTACCAGGCGGAAGCCGACGCCGAGCCGGACTTCGTCGAGGACTACCGGGAACCACCGGCGCCGCGCCCGCGACGGCAGTGGGCGGCGGAGCCCCCGGCGCGCAGCAGTGCGCTGCCCACCGACCAGCCGCGCGAGAACGTCTCGCGGCTGCGGGCGGTCACCGACACGGGCACCCAGTTCAACTTGAGCAAGATCACAACGCTGCACCCGCGCAGCTACAGCGAGGCCCGCACGATCGGCGAGCAGTACCGGGACGGCACGCCGGTGATCATGAACCTGACGGAGATGGAGGAGGCCGACGCCAAGCGCCTGGTCGACTTCGCCGCCGGGTTGGCGTTCGCGCTGCGGGGCTCGATCGAGAAGGTGACCAACCGCGTGTTCTTGCTCTCACCGCCCAACGTGGACGTCGCCGCGGAGGACAAGCGGCGGCTCGCCGAGGGTGCCTTTTTCAACTACGGGTGAGTGGTGGCACAGTTGAGGCGTGAACCCGGTGCAGATCGTCCTGTTTTACGTTCTGTTCTTCTTCTGGCTCCTGCTCACGGCCCGTATCGTGATCGAACTCGTTCGAGTGTTCGCTCGCGATTGGCGGCCCGTCGGGGGGGTTGCAATCGCGTTGGAGAGCATCTACACAGTGACCGACCCACCCGTAAAGTTGGTGCGTCGGGTGATTCCGACGGTCCGGATCGGCGGCGTCGGACTGGACCTATCGATTATGGTGCTGCTGCTGGTCGTGTTCATACTGATGCGACTGGTGCAGCCCGGGTGACGGGGAACCCGGGCTACCCGCAGCCGAGGAGTGCGTGAGGTGATCTTGTGGGCCTGACCCCCGCCGACGTGCATAACGTCGCGTTCAGCAAACCTCCGATCGGTAAGCGGGGCTACAACGAGGACGAGGTGGATGCATTCCTCGACCTGGTTGAAGCCGAGCTTGCCCGGCTGGTGGAGGAGAACAACGACCTGCGCGGCCAGGTCGAGCAGCTGGAGTCCCAGCTGCAGACCGCGCAGGTCGACTTGGAGGACGCCCGCACCCAGGCGGCGTCCGCTCCCTCGACCCCGGCCCCGACGGAGGAACCGCGCCGGCTCACCCCGGTCCCGGCGCCGACCGCTGCCGAGCAGACTTCGCCCGGTGGTGACCACCACGTGCAGGCCGCCAAGGTGCTGGGCCTCGCGCAGGAGATGGCCGACCGGCTGACCGGTGAGGCCAAGGCCGAGGCCGACGGCATGCTGGCCGAAGCGCGGACGAAGTCCGAGCAGCTGCTCTCGGAAGCGCGCTCGAAGTCCGACAGCATGGTCAACGAGTCGCGGACCCGCGCCGAGACGATGCTCAACGACGCCCGCACGCGGGCCGAGACGCTGGAGCGGCAGGCCCGTGAGAAGGCCGCCAACCTGGAGCGCGACGCGCAGCGCAAGCACGCCGAGGTGATGGGCAACATCACGTCGGAGAAGAACGCTCTCGAGAAGAAGATCGAGACCCTGCGCACGTTCGAGCGCGAGTACCGCACTCGACTGCAGACCTACCTGGAGTCGCAGCTGCGCGAACTGCAGGACCGGGGCTCGGCCGCACCGGCCGAGAGCGGCAGCAGCCGTTCCGGTCAGCAGGCCAGCTACAGCTTCGGGGCACGTGCGGCCGAAGCAGGCTGACGGGACTGTCCGCATCGGCGGCGACGGGCGGCGCGCCCGTCGCCGCTGGTGTGCGTCCGGGCCGCGAGAGGTGTGAGACCGCGTGCTGTTGATCGTGCTGGGACTGGTCCTGCTGGCGGCGGGCGTGCTGGTCGGCGCTGTCGTCGCCGGTGACGGCGAGCTGGCATGGCTGTCGGTGTTCGCCAGCGCGGTCGCGGTCGGGCTGCTGGTGGCGGACCGGGTGCGGCGCCGCCGGGAGGCGGCGAAGCGGGACACCGCGGAGCCGCCGTTCGCCGACGTCGGCGAGGAGCCGGCGGAGGAGCGGAGCAACGCGGCGGAGGCCGCGAGGCCGGACGCGCAGGTGCTGGTGATCGACGAGCGCCCGCGCTACCACGTCCGCACCTGCGAGTGGATCGGCACGCGCAAGACCATCAAGCTCACCCTGGGTGAAGCGCGAGAGCTGGGCTTCACGCCCTGCGGCCTCTGCGCCCCCAACGCCACGATCGCGGCCGAGGTCCGCCGCTCCTGAACAGAGGTTTCCAGGCTCGTTCTGCGTGGCGGTGCAGGTGGCGGAACCTCAGACGCCGCCTGGTCTGCGGGAGCCTGTTCTTATGCATGTCCGATACACGGTGAACGGGCTGTCCTCGCCAGGCGAGCGCTGAGAACCCGCGGCGGTGCGGGTTGCGAGGCCTGGCGCATGCGACACCTTCCGGGTGTGCCGCGTTGACAGTCGCAGTTGCGGCCCCGACCGATCTTCGGGGTCGGACCGGTGAAAACCGGTGGCGGGGGCCCGGTACGCTGGTGGGACCAAGGCGATGATCCGGCCATCACCGGGGAGCTTCCGGAAGAACGGGTGCTGGGCACCTCAGTAGAACCGGACGGGTCCAGCCCGTCACAGCTGGCAACGAGTGGTCGTCGGTGTTCGCCGGCGGCAAGCGGGGTGGTACCGCGGATCTCGTGCGGAGCACGCGCACGAGGTGTCGTCCCCGCGTGGGCACCGGGTTCCGGTGCTCGTGCGGCGGCAACGACACACACCGCGAGGAGCGCATCCGCGATGTCATATCCCAAGGTTCAGTTCGGCGACGCCGGTGAGCGCGGCGTGGCTGCCCAGCCCGCGTTCCCGGCCATCGAGCGCCAGGTGCTGGATTTCTGGGCGAGCGACGACACCTTCCGCGCCTCGGTGCAGGCCCGCGAGGCCGGGACCAACGGTGCCAACGAGTTCGTCTTCTACGACGGCCCGCCGTTCGCCAACGGCCTGCCGCACTACGGGCACCTGCTGACCGGCTACGTCAAGGACGTGGTGCCGCGCTACCAGACGATGCGCGGCCGCCGGGTGGAGCGCCGGTTCGGCTGGGACTGCCACGGGCTGCCCGCCGAGGTGGAGGCGGAGAAGCAGCTCGGCATCACCTCGAAGTCCGAGATCGAGGGCATGGGCGTGGCCGCGTTCAACGACGCGTGCCGCACCTCGGTGCTGCGCTACACCGCCGAGTGGGAGGACTACGTCACCCGGCAGGCGCGGTGGGTGGACTTCGACAACGACTACAAGACGCTCGACCTGGACTACATGGAAAGCGTCATGTGGGCCTTCAAGACCCTGTGGGACAAGGGTCTGGTCTACGAGGGCTTCCGGGTGCTCTGGTACTGCTGGCGCTGCGAGACGCCGCTGTCCAACACCGAGACCAAGATGGACGACGTCTACCGCCAGCGGCAGGACCCGGCGGTGACCGTCGGCCTGCGGCTCCAGGCCCCCGGCAAGGCCTACGACGGCGCGCTGGCCCTGGCCTGGACGACCACGCCGTGGACGCTGCCGTCCAACCTCGCCGCCGCGGTGCACCCGGACGTCGACTACGTGCTCGTCGCGCCGGGCAACAGCTCGGAGCGCTACGTGCTGGCCGAGGCGCGGCTGAGCGCCTACGCGCGGGAACTCGGCGAGGACGTCGCCGAGCACGTCGTCGAGCGGTTCAAGGGCTCCGACCTGCTCGGCACGAAGTACCAGCCGCCGTTCGACTTCTTCGCCGGCCGCGAGAACGCCCACCAGGTGCTGGCCGCCGACTACGTGACCACCGACGACGGCACCGGGCTGGTGCACATCGCGCCCGCCTTCGGTGAGGAGGACAAGGTCGTCACCGACGCCGCGGACATCGAACCGGTGGTGCCGGTCGACGGCCACGGCAAGTTCACCGCCGAGGTGCCGCCGTACGAGGGCCTGCAGGTCTTCGAGGCCAACAAGCAGATCATCCGCGACCTCAAGGACGTCGGCCTGCTGCTGCGGCACGAGACCTACGACCACCCGTACCCGCACTGCTGGCGCTGCGACAACGCGCTGATCCAGCGGGCGGTGTCGTCCTGGTTCGTGGCGGTCAGCAAGTTCAAGGACCGGATGGTCGAGCTCAACCAGCAGATCAACTGGGTGCCCGGCCACATCCGGGACGGCCAGTTCGGCAAGTGGCTGGAGAACGCCAGGGACTGGAACATCTCCCGCAACCGGTTCTGGGGTTCGCCGATCCCGGTGTGGGTCTCCGACGACCCGAACCACCCGCGCACCGACGTCTACGGCTCGCTGGACGAGCTGGAGCGCGACTTCGGCGTGCGGCCGAAGGACCTGCACCGGCCGGAGATCGACGAGCTGACCCGGCCCAACCCGGACGACCCGACCGGCAAGTCCACCATGCGCCGGGTGCCGGAGGTGCTGGACTGCTGGTTCGAGTCCGGTTCGATGCCGTTCGCGCAGGTGCACTACCCGTTCGAGAACGCCCAGTGGTTCGAGCACCACTACCCGGGCGACTTCATCGTCGAGTACAACGGCCAGACCCGCGGCTGGTTCTACCTGCTGCACGTGCTGGCGACGGCGCTGTTCGACCGCCCGGCGTTCACCAACGTGGTGGCGCACGGCATCGTGCTGGGCGACGACAAGCTCAAGATGTCGAAGTCCAAGAAGAACTACCCGGACGTCAACGAGGTCTTCGACCGCGACGGCTCGGACGCGATGCGCTGGTTCCTGATGGCCAGCCCGATCCTGCGCGGCGGCGACCTGGTGGTCACCGAGGAGGGCATCCGGGAGGCGGTGCGCCAGGCGGTGCTGCCGCTGTGGAACTCCTGGTACTTCCTGGCGCTGTACGCCAACGCCGAGGGCGTCACCGGTGAGTTCCGGGTGGACAGCCAGCACGTGCTGGACCGCTACGTGCTGGCCAAGACCCACGAGCTGGTCGGCGACGTGCAGGCCGCGATGGACTCGCTGGACCTGGCCGGTGCGTGCAACACCGTCCGGGACTTCCTGGAGGTCCTGACCAACTGGTACGTGCGCCGCTCCCGCGACCGCTTCTGGGCCGGTGACCGCGATGCCATCGACACCCTGCACACCGTGCTGGAGGTGACCAGCCGGGTGGTGGCGCCGATGCTGCCGCTGACCGCCGAGGCGGTGTGGCGCGGCCTGACCGGCGGCCGCTCGGTGCACCTGACCGACTGGCCGCTGGTCGACGAGCTGCCCGCGGACGCGGCGCTGGTCACCGCGATGGACCAGGTGCGCCAGGTGTGCTCGTCGGCGTCGGCGCTGCGCAAGGCCAACAAGCTGCGGGTGCGGCTGCCGCTGGCCAAGCTCGTGGTGGCCACCGCGGAGGCGGAGGCGCTGCGGCCCTTCGCCGACCTGATCCGCGACGAGATCAACGTCAAGGAGCTGGAGCTGACCACCGACGTGGCTCAGCACGGCCACTTCGAGATCGCGGTGAACGCGCGGGCGGCCGGTCCGCGGCTGGGCCGCGACGTGCAGAAGGTGATCAAGGCGGTGAAGGCGGGCGAGTGGAGCCGCACCCCGGCCGGTGCGGTCGTCGCTGCCGGGATCGAGCTGCAGGACGGCGAGTTCAGCGAGCGGCTGGTGTCCACCGACCCCGGTGCCGCCGCGGCGCTGCCCGCGGACCTGGGCCTGGTCGTGCTGGACACCGAGGTGACCCCGGAGCTGGCCGCCGAAGGCGTGGCCCGCGACGTGGTCCGCGTCGTCCAGCAGGCCCGCAAGGAGGCGGACTTCCAGGTCTCCGACCGGATCACGGTGACCGTCTCGGCGCCGGAGGAGGTGCTGTCGGCGGTGGCGGCGCACCGCGAGTTCATCGCGGCGGAAACCCTCGCCGACGCGGTCGAGGCCGGTGACGCGGCCGACGGCTCCACCGGCACCGTCGGCGACGGCACCGAGATCGCGGTCGCGGTCACCCGCGTCTGACTTTCGAGGTGAAGGGCACCTTTCGCCAACTAACTCGGCGAAAGGTGCCCTTCGCGCTTGCTGCTGCGGTGTGACGGAGACCTCTCCCACGGTTCGGGAATCGGTGTTGCCCGGGGTGTGGGAGCTTTTCTAGGGTGCTGTTCCGAAGGTCATGAGTGCCAGCGCGAAGCCCCGGCTCGCTGGCCGGCAACCCTCCAACCGCGGTGGGGTGCCCCGGGTGAGGACCTGGCCGGTCGCGCAGGGCGATCCGGCAAGCGCGGGCCCCCTGGACGGGTCCGATGAGGCCCTGGAGGGGCATCGTGACGTCTGCCGTCGTCAACATCCCGACCCAGTCCACCGCCGACCACCGCGTGCCCGCGGTGGCGGGCAACGCGCTGCGCGTGCCGCTGGTCGGCGGGGACAGCATCGGCTACGCCAACCTCGACCACGGGGCCAGCGCGCCCTGTCTGAGCAGCGTGCAGAAGGCGGTCGACGAGCTGCTGCCGTGGTACGCCAGCGTGCACCGCGGTGCCGGTTTCGCCTCCCAGGTGTGCACTCGCGTCTACGAGGGTGCGCGGGACGTCCTGCGCGAGTTCGTCGGAGCCCGCCGCACCGATTCGGTGATCTTCACCCGCAACACCACCGACGCGCTGAACCTGCTGGCCAAGGCCTTGCCGCGGGGCACTTCCGTGGTCGTCTTCGACACCGAGCACCACGCCGCGCTGCTGCCCTGGACGGGTCCGCGGGTGCGGCGGATCGCTGCTCCGGCGACCCCGGCCGAGGCGGTCGCCGCGCTGGACGCCGCGCTGGCGGAATGCCCGGAGGGCCCGCGGCTGGCGGTGATCACCGGGGCGTCCAACGTCACCGGTGAGCTGTGGCCGGTCGCCGAGCTCGCCCGCGCCGCGCGCCGCCGCGGTGCGCGGACCGTGCTGGACGCCGCGCAGCTCGCCCCGCACCGGCCGGTGCGGATCACCGAGCTCGACGTCGACTACGTCGCGATCTCCGGGCACAAGCTGTACGCGCCGTTCGGCGCGGGCGCGCTGGTCGGGCGCGCGGACTGGCTCAACGCCGCGGAGCCCTACCTGGCCGGTGGCGGCGCCACCCGGCAGGTGCACGAGCGCGCGGTGAGCTGGACCAGCGGAGCGGAGCGGCACGAGGCCGGATCGCCGAACACGGTCGGCGTGCACGCGCTGGCCAAGGCCTGCCAGGAGCTGTCGGCGAACTGGGCGGACGTCGTCGCGCACGAGGAGGCGCTGCTGCGCAGGCTGCGGGCCGGGCTGCGCGAGGTGCCGGGGCTGCGCGAGCTCCGCCTGTTCGAGGCCGACCACGACCGGGTCGGCGTGGTGAGCTTCACCGTCGACGGCCAGGACCCGGGGCTGCTCGCCGCCGCGCTGTCCGCCGAGCACGGCATCGGCGTCCGCGACGGGCTGTTCTGCGCGCACCTGGCCACCCGGCGGCTGCTGTCGCGGGCCGGTTCGGACGCCGACCGAGCGGTGCGCGTCAGCATCGGCCTGGGCACCACGACCGAGCACGTCGACCGCCTGGTCCGCGCCCTGCGGAAGCTGGTCGGCGAAGGCCCGTCCTGGCGCTACGAGCAGGTGGACGGACGCTGGGCACCGGCCGACGACCCGCGCCCGCTGCCCGACTTCCTGCGCTGACCCGTCCACCGCTGGGTGGTGTGCGATTTCCGTCGAGATCGCATCGGCGGGGCTGCGCGTCGGGTGATCGACCGGTTGCGGAGTCGGTACTGCTGCGATGCGGCCGGTGCGGTTCAGGGACAATGGGGGCGTGAGCAGCGAGCAGTCCTCTCCCAAGCAGTCATCCCCGGAGCCGGTGGATCACGGGGAAGCCGCCGAACAGGTGCCCGAGGTCCCGGCCGAGACCGCCGAGACCTCCGGCGACGCACCTGAGGCCGGTGAACGGCCCCGCAAGTCCGGCAAGCTGCTGGCACTGCTGTTCGCGGTGGCGGTGGGCGGCCTGGGGCTCGACATCCTCACCAAGGTCATCGTGGTCGCCGAGCTCGAAGGCGAACCGCCGGTGGAGGTGCTCGGCGGACTGCTCTACCTCGACGTGCTGCGCAACCCCGGCGCGGCGTTCTCGCTGGCCACCGGCCTGACGTGGCTGCTGTCCCTGCTGGCCATCGTGGTGGTCGGCGTGATCGTCTGGCTGGCGCCGAAGCTGCGCTCGCCGGGCTGGGCGGTCGGCCTCGGGCTGGTGCTCGGCGGCGCGTGCGGCAACCTCGTCGACCGCATCTTCCGCGCGCCCGGCCCGCTGGAGGGCCACGTGGTGGACTTCCTCTCGATCCTCGCGCCCGGTGGCGCGGTGTGGCCGGTGTTCAACATCGCCGACAGCTGCATCGTCGTCGGCGGCGTGCTGATCGTGCTGCTGTCGCTGATGGGCCGCGACTACGACGGCACGGTGCACCGGAAGAAGAAGGCGGCGGAGAAAAACTCGTGAGCGATCTTCGAAACCTGCCGGTGCCCGAGGGGCTGGACGGCATGCGGGTCGATGCGGGCCTGTCCAAGATGCTGGGCCTGTCCCGCAACGCGGTGGCCACGCTGGCCGAATCCGGCGACGTGCTGCTCGACGGCAACGTCGTGGGCAAGTCCGACCGGCTGGTGGCCGGTTCGTGGCTGGAGGTGACGCTGCCCCCGGCGCAGCAGCCGCTGCAGGTCGTCGCGGTGCCGGTGGAGGGCATGGAGATCGTCCACCAGGACGACGACATCGTGGTGGTGAACAAGCCGATCGGCGTCGCGGTGCACCCGAGCCCGGGCTGGGAGGGCCCGACGGTGGTCGGCGGGCTGGCCGCGGCGGGCGTGCGCATCGCGACCTCCGGAGCTGCCGAGCGGCAGGGCGTCGTGCACCGGCTCGACGCGGGCACCACCGGCGTGATGGTGGTGGCCAAGAGCGAGCACGCGTACTCGGTGCTCAAGCGGGCGTTCAAGGAGCGCACCGTGGACAAGCGCTACCACGCGGTGGTGCAGGGCCACCCCGATCCCAGCCGCGGCACCATCGACGCGCCGATCGACCGGCACCCGCGCCACGACTACAAGTTCGCGGTGGTCACCGGCGGCAAGCCGAGCATCACGCACTACGAGACGGTGGAGGCGTTCCGCGCCGCCTCGCTGGTGGACGTGAAGCTGGAAACCGGTCGCACGCACCAGATCCGGGTGCACTTCTCGGCGATCAAGCACCCGTGCGTCGGCGACCTGACCTACGGCGCGGACCCCGTCATGGCGCGGAAGCTGGCGATCACCAGGCAGTGGCTGCACGCGCGGAGCCTGTCCTTCGAGCACCCGTCCGGTGGCTGGGTCACCTTCGAGAGCCAGTACCCGGACGACCTGCAGCACGTGCTCGACGAGCTCCGCGATCAGGACCGCTGAACCAGGTACCGTGGCGAAAAACCAGCTGTCGACCAAGGGGGCTTGATGGCACAGTCGAGATCGTTCGAGGGCTCGGATGCGCCGACGCCGCCCACCGGCATGCCGGTGATCGACCCGGGAGCCGATGCGGAGACCCCGCCCAGCGGGTTCAACAGCCTCGGCGACGTGATCAGCGCCGAGGACGTGGGCTCGGCGGCCCCGTCGGTCTTCGGCGCCCCGGAACCCGCGCAGCCGCGCGGCGAGGCGCAGGACTGGCCGAAGCTGGAGTACCGCAGCCGCAACAAGCCGGAACGCCCGAAGCGCTCCAGCCCCCTGGACTTCTTCCGCAAGAAGGAGAGCTGACGGTCGTCACAGGGCTTTGAGCTCTTCGACGACTTCGCGGACCGAGGACTTGGCGTCGCCGAAGAGCATCGACGTCCTCGGGTCCACGTAGAGCGGGTTGTCCACACCGGCGAAGCCCGCGCGCATCGAGCGCTTGAGCACGATCACCGTCCTGGCCTGGTCCACGTCGAGGATCGGCATGCCGTAGATCGGGGAGTTCGGGTCGGTGCGGGCCGCCGGGTTGGTGACGTCGTTCGCGCCGATCACCAGCGCGACGTCGGTGCGGGCGAACTCGTCGTTGATCTCGTCCATCTCCTTGAGCTGCTCGTAGGGCACGTCGGCCTCCGCGAGCAGCACGTTCATGTGCCCGGGCATCCGGCCGGCCACCGGGTGGATCGCGTAGAGCACGCCGACGCCCTTGTCCGCCAGCAGCTTCGCCATGTCCTGCACCGCGTGCTGGGCCTGCGCGACCGCCATGCCGTAGCCGGGCACCACGATCACCTGCCCGGCGTAGGCGAGCTGGATCGCCACGTCCGCGGCGCTGACCGAGCGCACCGAGCCACCGCTGGCCGCCGGTGCGGCCGCGGCCGTCCCGCCGAAGCCACCGGCGACGATCGACGGGATCGAGCGGTTCATCGCCTTGGCCATCTGGTCGGTCAGGATCGAACCGGAGGCGCCGACGATCATCCCGGCGACGATCATCGCCGTGTTGCTCAGCGCCAGCCCGGCCGCCGCCGCGGACAGCCCGGTGAAGGCGTTCAGCAGCGACACCACCACCGGCATGTCGGCGCCGCCGATCGGCAGCACCACCGCGATCCCGGCCAGCCCGGCCAGCACCAGCACCGCGACCAGCAGCAGCTCGGCGTCGCCGCCCAGACCGATCAGCACCGCGCACACCACCGCACCGGCCAGCAGCAGCGCGTTCAGCGGCAGCTGCAGGCGGCCCACCGTGATCGGGCGGCCCGGCACGATCTCCTGCAGCTTGCCGAAGGCCACCAGCGAGCCCCAGAACGAGATCGAGCCGATGATCGCGGCGAACAGCGTGGCGATCGGCACGAACGCGGGCTCGTCCTGGAACCCGGCGCTCTCCCGGAACTCCACCCACGCGGTGAGCGCCACCGCGCCGCCGCCGACGCCGTTGAACAGCGCCACCATCTGCGGCATCGCGGTCATCCGCACCCGCCGCGCCGCCGGGATGCCGATCACCGTGCCGACCACCAGGCCGAGCGCGATCAGCCCCCAGTTGCCCAGCCCGGGCGTGAGCAGCGTGGCGACCACCGCGATCACCATGCCCACCGCCGCGATCGCGTTGCCGCGCACCGCGGTCCGCGGCCCGGTCAGGCCCATCAGGCCGTAGATGAACAGCGCGAACGCGAGGACGTAGAGGACCGACCGCAGCGTGATCACTTCTCGGCGTCCTTCCGCGCGGCTTCCGGCTTGCGCTTGAACATGCCCAGCATCCGGTCGGTGACCAGGAAGCCGCCGACCACGTTGATGGTGCCGAAGATGATCGCCACCAGCGCCAGCAGCTGCGAACCCAGATCGTCCACACCGGATCCGAGCGCCAGCACACCCCCGAGCAGCACGATGCCGTGGATGGCGTTGGTGCCGGACATCAGCGGCGTGTGCAGCGTGTTCGGCACCTTGGAGATCACCGCGAAGCCGACGAAGCCGGCCAGCACCAGGATCGCCAGATCAGCCAGGAACATCGCCCCTCCCTGGAAGACGGGTAGGTGAAGGGCACCTTTGACCAACTAACTTGGTGAAAGGTGCCCTTCACCGGGTTCGGATCGGGTGATGCAGGCGGCGGCGAGGACCTCGTCGGTGAAGTCGGGGGCGAGGCGCCCGTCGACCAGCATCAGCTCCAGCAGCGCTTGGACGTTGCGGGCGTAGAGCTCGCTGGCGTGCTCCGGCATGGTCGCCGGGAGGTTCAGCGGCGCGGCGATGGTGACCTCGTGGTCCACGGTGGTCCGGTCGGGCTCGCTGAGCTCGCAGTTGCCGCCCGCCGCTCCCGCCAGGTCGACGATCACGCTGCCCGGCCGCATCCGGCGCACCGCCTCGGCGGGCACCAGCCGCGGCGCCGGGCGGCCCGGGACCAGCGCGGTGGTGATCACCACGTCGAAGCCGCTGATCGCCGCGCTCAGGCGCTGGGCCTGCTCGGCGCGCTCGTCCTCGGTCAGCTCGCGCGCGTAGCCGCCCTCGCCGACCGCCGAGACACCCAGGTCCAGCCACTTCGCCCCGACCGAGCGCACCTGGTCGGCGACCTCGGGCCGCACGTCGTAGCCGGTGGTGCGAGCGCCGAGCCGCTTGGCCGTGGCCAGCGCCTGCAACCCGGCCACGCCGACGCCCAGCACCAGCACCGAAGCGGGCTTCACGGTGCCCGCCGCGGTGGTCAGCATCGGGAAGAACCGGGTGCACTCGGAGGCCGCGAGCAGCACCGCGCGGTAGCCGGCGACGTTGGCCTGGGAGGACAGCGCGTCCATCGACTGGGCGCGGGAGATGCGCGGCACCGACTCCAGCGCGAACCCGGCCACCCCGGCCGCGCGCAGCCGCGGCGCCAGGTCCGGGTCGGTCAGCGGGGCGAGGAAGCCGATCAGCGTCGAGCCGCGCGGCAGCTTGCCGATCTCCGCCGCGCTGGGCGGGTTGACCTTCACCACCACGTCGGCCGACCACGGGTCGCCGAGGTGCGCGCCGGCTTTGGTGAAGGCGTCGTCGGGGATGAGCGCGGCCTGCCCGGCCCCGGGCTCGACGCGCACCTCCAGGCCCTGCGCGCACAACCGCTCGACCACGCCGGGGACGAGCGCGACCCGGCGCTCACCCGCCACCGACTCGCGCGGGACACCAACGCTGGTGCGAACGCCCACTAGCCCGCCTCTCCCTTATCCGCCTCTCCGCGATTCACACTGGTGGTCGCGTCCGGGATCGATCTCGCGTTTCGCGGTTTCTCGTGGCTGGGTTGCATCACGGTCCCCTGAGGTGCGGTTGAGCAGGGCCCCAGTCGACGCAGGGGGTGTCATGACTCCAGAAGTCCACAATGCGGACCGAACCGCAAGGCCCCACGCCCGTTCGGCCGCAGTGGATCACTGGTTCAGAGGTATCCCGGAGTGGTGATCACCAGTATTAACAGCGGCTGGGCGGCGCTGGGAACGCCTCGGCACGTGTGCCATGGTTCGTCGTAGCGCTTCGGCCGCACAGGTGGCCGTGCGCGTTTTGGGGCGCTATGGCACCCCAAAGCACTCACGGGCCATCACCAGCCAAAACGATTGCCACCACCGACGCATCGGTGGCTGCCCGCTCCGCGGCGCGAGCCGGGCTCAGAGGTCGGTGATGTCCCAGGTGAGGGTTCGCTGGGTGTCTCCTGGGCGGGGCGTCCAGCGGACCGCCGTCAGCTCCGTGGAGTCCGGGAGGACGTAGACCGTGTGGCCGCCCGCCGTTTCGCCCGGGGGGACGCCGATGCGGTGCGGGGGGCGGGAGGACAGCGAGACCGGGGACTTCGTCACCGCCGAGCCGTCCTGGGCGATCAGCTCCAGGTACAGGTCGGGCAGCGAGGTGAAGGGCGTCTGGCCGCGGTTGGTCAGCTCGGTGTGCACCACCACCGAGCGCTCGCCGTCCTTGAGCTCGTAACCGGCCGCGGTGAACAGGTAGTCCGCCGGGTCGACCACCTCGACCAGCAGGATCGTGATCCGCTCGCCCTCCAGGCCTTCCACGTCGAGCTTGCTGCCGACCTTGCCGGTGCGCACCGGCGGCTGCGGGGCCTGCTGGTCGCCGCGCGCCCACGCGGCCGAGCCGGGCGGGCCCCAGACGTTCATCGGGTCCTGCGGGGCGGGCTGCTGCGGGAACGAGGTCGGCGGCGGGCCGGGCACGAACCGCTGCGGCCCGCTGGGCGTGCCGTAGCCGGGGGCCGGGTAGCCGCCCGTGTGCATCGGGTAGCCGCCGGTGGGCTGCGGGTAGGAGCCCGAGTGCTGGACCTGGTGCGCGCCGCTGGGACCGGACACCGGGTAGGGGCCGCTGGTCATGTTGTTCTGCGCGGCCCAGTGCTGCGCGGCGGCCACCGCGTTGCGGATGGCCTGCGGGTCGCACTCGACGCCGACGATCAGCGGGAGACCGGTGGTGGAGAGGGCAGCGAGGCGCGCGGCGACGTCACGCACGTCCATGCCGAGCCGACCGGCGATTTCGGGCACCGCCGCTCGGCCCATCTCGGCGACGACGCTCAGCAGTCGCACGTCCACGGGATCAGGGCCAGCCACGTCGTGCCACGCTACCCGCTCGGCAGTTCCCGTGCGTAAACGGCACGGGGTTTCGCCGGCGGTTCCGCGCCTGCTCACCGCGCGCCCCGGCGGAAACGCACGCAACGCCGGGGGAATCGGCGGTCACACCGGGTGTGCGCGTTAGGCTGGCGGCTCTCCCGGAAGCTGTCGCGAAGGAGGACTTCCCCGTGCCTGTCGACCCCTTCGTTCACCTGCACGTCCACACCGAGTTCTCGATGCTCGACGGTGCGGCCAAGCACAGTGCGCTGTTCGCCGAGGTCGCTCGGCTGGAGCAGCCCGCGGTGGCGATGACCGACCACGGGAACATGTTCGGCGCGCACAGCTTCTACTCGAACGCCAAGAAGAGCGGGATCAAGCCGATCATCGGCATCGAGGCCTACCTGGCCCCGGAGAGCCGGTTCCACAAGAAGCCGGTGTTCTGGGGCGAGCGGGCCCGGACCGGCAAGCGGGAGCTCGACGAGTACGGCGAGAGCGGTGACGTGTCGGGCGCGGGTGCCTACACCCACATGACGATGCTCGCGAAGAACTCGACCGGGCTGCGCAACCTGTTCAAGCTGTCCTCGCTGGCGTCCATGGAGGGCTTCTTCCGCAAGCCGCGCATGGACAAGGAACTGCTGGCCGAGCACTCCGAGGGGATCATCGCGACGAGCGGGTGCCTGGCGGGCGAGATCCTGACCCGGCTCCGGCTCGGCCAGAAGGACGAGGCGCTGCAGGCCGCCTCGGACTACAAGGACATCTTCGGGCCGGGGAACTTCTTCATCGAGGTCATGGACCACGGCATCCAGATGGAGCGCAACATCCGCGGCGAGCTGCTGGACCTGGCCAAGCAGCTCGACCTGCGCACGGTGGCGACCAACGACAGCCACTACGTCACCGCCGACCAGGCCGGGCACCACGACGCGCTGCTGTGCCTGCAGACCCGGTCGATGCTCGCCGACACCGACCGGTTCAAGTTCAACGGTGACGGCTACCACATCAAGTCCTCGGCCGAGATGCGCGAGTACTGGGACGCCGAGGTGCCCGGCGCGGCGGACAGCACGCTGCTGATCACCGAGATGGTCGAGGGCTACGAGGACGCGTTCGCGGCGACCAACCGCATGCCGCAGGCCAAGATCCAGGCCGGCCGCACCGACGTCGAGGTGCTGCGCGACGAGGTCGAGGAGTTCATCCCGACCCGGTTCCCCGGCGACAGCTTCACCCAGGAGTACCGCGACCAGCTCGAGTGGGAGCTCAAGGTCATCACCGAGAAGGGGTACAGCTCGTACTTCCTGGTCGTCGGCGACATGATCCGGTGGGCCAAGAACAACGGCATCCGGGTCGGGCCGGGCCGTGGTTCGGCGGCGGGTGCGCTGCTGTCGTACGTGCTGCACATCATCGACATCGACCCGCTGCAGCACGGGCTGCTGTTCGAGCGGTTCCTCAACCCCGAGCGCGACTCGCCGCCGGACATCGACATCGACTTCGACGAGCGCCAGCGCGAGCGGGTCATCCAGTACGCGAAGGAGAAGTACGGCACCGAGTACTTCGCGAAGGTCATCACCTACGGCACGATTAAGACCAAGGCGGCGTTCAAGGACGCTGCCCGCGTGCACCTCGGGCAGGCCGGTTTCCAGCTCGCCGACCAGTTCAGCAAGGCGCTGCCCGCGCCGATCGCGGCGAAGGACATCCCGCTGTCCGGGATCGTCGACCCGCAGCACGAGCGCTACCAGGAGGCCGCCGAGGTCCGCACGCTGATCGAGAACGATCAGCAGATCGGCAAGATCTTCGACACCGCCCGCGGGTTGGAGGGCCTGATCCGCAACGCCGGTGTGCACGCGTGCGCGCACATCATCTCCCGCGAGCCGCTGCTGGACGTGCTCCCGCTGTGGAAGCGCGACGACGGCGAGATCATCACCGGCTGGGACGGCCCGCAGTGCGAGGCGGTCGGCCTGCTCAAGATCGATATCCTCGGGCTGGTCAACATGACCACCATCGACGACACCGTGCGGATGGTGAAGGCCAACCACGGCACGGAGATCGAGCCGCTGGACATCCCGCTCGACGACGTCAAGACGTACGAGATGCTGGGGCGCGGTGAGAGCCTGGGAGTGTTCCAGCTCGAAGGTGGGGGCATGCAGTCCCTGCTCAAGCGGATGATGCCGACCCGGTTCGGCGACATCGTCGCCTGCGTGGCGCTGTACCGGCCGGGCCCGATGGACGTCAACGCGCACCTCGACTACGCCGACCGCAAGAACGGCAAGAAGCCGGTGGAGCCGATCCACCCGGAGCTGGACGAGCCGCTCAAGGACATCCTCGGCGAGACCTACGGTCTGATCGTCTACCAAGAGCAGATCATGGCCATCGCCCAGAAGGTCGCCGGGTACACGCTCGGACAAGCGGACCTGCTGCGGCGTGCGATGGGCAAGAAGAAGAAAGAGGTGATGGACGAGCAGTTCGCCCGCTTCGAGGCCGGGATGAAGGAACGCGGCTACTCGAAGGAGGCCATCGACCAGCTCTGGGCGACGGTGCTGCCCTTCGCCGGCTACGCGTTCAACAAGTCCCACGCCGCCGCGTACGGCCTGGTGACGTACTGGACGGCCTACCTCAAGGCGCACTACCCGGCCGAGTACATGGCCGCGCTGCTCACCGCCAACGCCAACAACAAGGACAAGACCGCGATCTACCTGTCCGAGTGCCGCCGGATGAACATCCGGGTGCTGCCGCCGGACGTGAACGAATCCGTCGTCGAGCACACCGCGGTCGAGGGCCGGATCCGGTTCGGGATGGGCGCGATCCGCAACGTCGGTTCGAACGTGGTCGAGTCGATCGTCAAGACCCGCCAGGAGAAGGGGCGCTACAGCTCGTTCCCCGACTTCCTCGACAAGGCCGAGATCACCGCCTGCAACAAGCGGGTCCTCGAATCGCTGATCAAGGCCGGTGCGTTCGACTCGCTCGGGCACACCCGGATGGCGCTGGTCCAGCACCACGAGGCCGCGGTGGACGCCGTGATCGGTCTCAAGCGGCAGGAGGCGATGGGCCAGTTCGACCTGTTCGGCGGTGGCGACGACTCCGCGCCCAGCGATGACACCTCGCCGCTGGCGCACCTGCAGTTCACCGACGAGGAGTGGCCGCGCAAGCAGCTGCTGGCCTACGAGCGGGAGATGCTCGGCCTGTACGTCTCGGCGCACCCGCTGGACGGCGCGGAGCGGCTGCTGGCGCCGTACCAGGACACCAGCATCGCCGCGCTCGTCGGCGGCGAGATCGGGCCCACCGGCTTCGGCAAGGACAAGGAGCAGCCCAAGATCGCGGGGATGATCTCGGGCATCCAGCGGCGCATCAACAAGAACGGCAAGCCGTGGGCGATCGTCACGCTGGAGGACTTCGACGCCAGCGTGGAGGTGCTGTTCTTCCCGCAGTCCTACGAGATGTTCTCCGACTGCCTGGTCGAGGACAACGCGCTGGCGGTCAAGGGCCGGGTGAACGAGCGCGAGGGCGAGATCAGCGTCTTCGCCTCCGACGCGGTCCCGATCGACATCTCGGCCGCGGAGACCGACCCGGGCACCGACCCGGCGTTCGTGATCAAGGTGCCGGTGGGCCGGGTGGACCAGTCGCTGGTGGCGGAGCTGAAGCGCACCCTGCAAGCCCACTCGGGCACCACGCCGGTGCACCTCAAGCTGCAGAGCCCGCGCGGCGTGACCCGCCTGGCGCTGTCCAGCGACTACTTCGTCTCCACCGAGAGCGGCCTGCAGGGCGAGCTCAAGGGACTCCTCGGCGCGGGTTGCTTCGAGACGGTGTGAGTCCATGTGCCCGTGAGCGCTTTGGGGCGCTATAGCACCCCGAAGCGCTCACGGGTGTCACACCGTCTCGAAGGTGGCCATCATGCCCATGTCCTCGTGCTCGGCGTTGTGGCAGTGGAAGACGAAGCGGCCGCGGTAGCTCTCGAAGCGCGTGATCACCTCGACCGCTTCGCCCGGCTCCAGGTCGACCGTGTCCTTCCAGCCCGCGTCGAGCGGGCGCGGTTCGCGGTTGCCCCGGGACAGGACCTGGAAGTTGGCCAGGTGCAGGTGGATCGGGTGGTGCAGGTCCGCGACGAAGCGCCAGATCTCGACGTCGCCGAGGCGCGGCCGCGCCGCCACGTAGCCCGTGTCGAACGGCCTGCCGCCGATCAGCCAGCCCCGGCGATCGCCGTGATGACCGCTGCGGAAGCTGAAATCCCTGGTCACCACGGCTTGTTCGCGGCGCAGCGATTCCACTTCGGACAGTCGTGACGGGATGGCGGAGTCCTCGGTTCCGCGGCGGGCGATGCGGAACCGCATCACCTGCGCGGTCGGCCCGGTGCCGAGCCGGTTCACCACGGTGACCTCGGTGCCCACCGGGTAGCGGCCGAAGTCGACGATCACGTCATGGCGTTCCGCGGAGGCCAGCGTGATGCTCTCGTGGCCGACAGGTGAGCTCAGCAGGCCGCCGTCCGAGCCGATCTGCACGAACGCCGGGCCGTCCGGCGGTGGCGGGTCCAGGGCGAGCTCGTAGCGGCGGGCGTTGGAGCCGTTGAGCACGCGCAGCCGGTGGCGGGTCGCGGACACCTCGTGCACCGGCCACGGCACGCCGTTGACCAGGACGACATCGCCGAGCACGCCTGCCGCATAGGTGTCGGTCACACCGGGCGCGGTGGTCAGCGTCGGATCCAGCGAGGGGTAGTCGAACGAGCCGTCCGCGGCGAAGGCCCGGTCGGTGATCAGCAGCGGGATCTCGCGGTCGCCGCGCGGGAGCGGCAGGGCGTCCTCCTCGTCGTCGCGGACGACGTGCAGCCCGGCCAGGCCCCGGTACACGGCCGGGCCGGTGAAGTCCATCCGGTGGTCGTGGTACCAGAGCAGCGCGGCGCGCTGGTCCAGCGGATAGGTGTAGTCGCGGGTGCCGCGCGTGATCACGGCTCGCGGGTCGTGCATGCCGTGGTGGCCGTGGTTCCAGCCGCGCGTCGGCAGGACCAGGTCGGTCGGGTAGCCGTCGGATTCGGGCGGGGTGTGCCCGCCGTGCAGGTGCGCCACCGTCGGCACCGGGAGCTCGTTGCGGTGGCGGACGATCGCGGTGCGGCCGCGCCGGGATTCGATGGTGGGGCCGGGGAAAACGCCTTCGTAGCCCCAGATCGGCGTGCGCAGGCCGGGCAGGATCTCCGCCGTGGCTTCGCGAGCGGTGATCTCGTAGCGGTCGGCATCGGCGTCCCGCGCGGCGGGTTCCAGCACGGGCGGGATCACCAGCGGGAGCTGGAACGGCGCGGGCAGCGGCACCGCGCTGCGCAGCATCGCGCCCGCCGAGGTCCGCCGGGGGAGCAGCTGCGGGCCGCCCAGGCTCGCAGCGAGCACGAGCCCGGCGCCGCCGGTCAGGCCGAGGAAGCGGCGGCGTCCCATCATCGCGCGACTCCCAGGGCGCTCGGCCGCCAGAGCGCGACCAGCGCGGTCGTGGTCAGGGCGATCAGCGCGACGCCGAGCGGGAAGTGCACGTCGAGCGCGCCGAACAGCCCGGCGAAGTACTGGCCGGTCTCGCCGAGCAGGATCAGCCCGGTCACCGCGCTCGGCCAGCGCGGGCCGCCTCGCACCCAGAGGAAGATCGCGGCCGCCAGCTGGGCCATGCAGAGGTAGTACACGACGTCCGCGCCCACGGCGTGGACGTGCAGCATGTCGTAGTCGCCGCTGAGGAGGACGCCCGCGAACACGGGTTGGCCGAAGATCGCGATCGCGTGCGCCGTGGCGACGGCGCGGAGCGCGACCAGTGCCGGACGTTCCTTGTTGCGTGCGGGTTTGGCCGGTGCGGCCGAAGTGGACGGTTCCATTGTCGCTTCCTGGAGATCTTTGTTCCCGATCGCGACGGTAGATCCGGTTTTCGATGCCTTCCAAGACCAATTCTGCGATGAACTCATGCCCCTGGAGGCATGATGGGCGCATGGATCTGCTGCCGCTGCGCTATTTCCAGACCGTCGCGCGCCACGAGCACATCAGCCGGGCCGCCGCCGAGCTGCGGGTGTCCCAACCGTCCCTGTCGCGCACCATCGCGCGGCTGGAGAAGGAGCTCGGCGTCCCGCTGTTCGACCGGCAGGGCCGCCAGATCCGGCTGAACAGCTACGGCGCGGCCTTCCTGACCCGGGTGGACCGGGCGCTGACCGAGCTCGACGACGGCAGGCAGGAGCTCTCCGACGCGGCCGGACCGGTGCGCGGCAGCGTCTCGGTCGCCTCCGAGACGCTGCTGACGCTGGCCTCGGCGCTCGTCGCCTTCCGCGCCGAGCACCCGGACGCCGACGTGCGGATCTCCCAGTCGTCGGGAGTGGAGATGCTGCAGCGGTTGCGGCGGGGCGAAGTCGACCTCTGCCTGGCGTCGCAGCAGGTCGACGACCCGGATCTGGAGACGGCGGAGGTGCTGCGCGAGGAGGCGTTGCTGGCGGTCCCGGTCGGCCACCGGCTGGCCTCGCGGACGAGCGTGGGCATCGCCGAACTCGCCGGTGAACCGGTGATCACCACCAACGGCGAGTTCTGGCAGCGCGAACTGACCGACCGGCTGTTCGCCACCGCGGGCCTGCGCCCGAACGTCGTCTGCGAGGGCAACGAGCTGGCGGCGACCACGTTCCTGATCAGCCTCGGCCTGGGCGTGGGGCTCATCCCGGAGATGGCCAGCAGGCACGAGCTGGCGATGGTGTCGTTCGTGCGGATCGACGCGCCGGACTGCTACCGCACCCTGTCCTTCGCGTGGCGCCGCCACGGCTACCTCTCGCTCGCGGCGCGGCGCTTCCGCGAGCACGCCACCGAATCGCTCCGCCACGACGTCCGGGGCTGATCCGTCACCCGGGTGACGGTCAATTTCGTACGAAATTGACGCGTGGCCGGGTGATGGCGGCCGGGGCGGTTCGTCAGGTCGCTTCGACGGGGGTGCGCAGGCGGAGGTCGTCGAGGCTGCGGCCGGTTTCCGCCGTGTAGGTGCCCGGGATCAGGCGCCAGGTGCCGTCCCAGATCTCGGCCGCGCGGCGGGGCATCGCGATGGTCGCTTCGGCGGTCGCGCCGGGTTCCGCGGTCACCGAGGCGAAACCGGCGAGACGGCGGGCAGGACGTTCGACGGCGTCCGCCTCCGGGACCGCCAGGTAGACCTGGACCACTTCGCGTCCGGCGCGGTCGCCGGTGTTGCGCACGCGCACGGTGATCCTGGCCAGCTCGTCCGGGCCTTCCGGTGCGGTGAGCTCGGCGGATTCGTAGTGCCAGCCGGTGTACCCGAGGCCGTGGCCGAAGCAGTACGCCGGAGCCGTTCCGGCTCGCTGCCAGGCCCGGTAGCCGATGAAAACGCCTTCGTCGTAGTGCAGTTCGCCGTCGGTCGGCGCCACCCGGGTGACCGGTGCGTCCTCCAGGCGGGCCGGCCAGGTGGTGGGCAGCCGCCCGCCCGGTTCCTCGACGCCGAGGAGGACGTCGGCGAGGGCAGCACCGGCCTCCTGCCCGGGGAACCAGCTGAGCAGGACGGCCGCGACGTCGTCCCGCCAGGGCATCTCCACCGGCGAGCCCGAGTTGACCACCACGACGGTGTTCGGGTTCACCGCCGCCACCCGCCGCACCAGCTCGTCCTGCCTGCCGGGCAGCCGCAGGCTCGTGCGGTCGAAGCCCTCGCTCTCCACCCGGTCGGTGGTGGCGACCACGACGATCGCCGTCCCGGCCGCCCGCGCGGCGGCGACGGCCTCGTCGAGGAGCTCGTCGGCGTCGCGCTGCGGGCCGCGGTGGGCGAGGCCGAGCGCGATCGAGTCCAGCGACGCGGTGGTCTTGGGCACGACGTTGAGCAGGCTGACCTCGACCGCGACGCCGGCGGTGAGCTCGACTTCGGCGCGCGGCACCGGGGCCTCGAAGAACACGTCGAACGGATCGCGGCCGTCGGCCGAGTGCTCGCCGTCGAAGACGACCGCACCGGCGACGGTGAGCACGAACCCGCCCAGCCCCTTGCTGCCGAAGGTGTGCGGGCCGCTGTCCTGCGGCGTGAACGTGCCGGTGATCTCGACGCTGTGCAGCTCGTCGTAGCGCACGCCTTCGGGGAAGTCCCCGTGCCACTGCACCATGCCGTTGGGCAGCGCCTCTTCGCCGAGGACCCGGCCGCCCGCGTCGCGCACCACCGCGCGCAGGGCGAAACCCGCTCCGGCGGCCGCCAGTTCGTCGTTGATCTCGGTGCCGACGGCGAAGGTCACGTCGGGCAGCGCGGCGCGCAGCCCGTCGAGCGGCGAGACGACGCGGTCGGGGAACACCTGCGCCGAACCGCCGCCGAGCACCCGGGCGTCGCGGGCCGCGCGGCCGATCACGGCGACGTCGGCCGCCGGATCGAGCGGCAGCGCGCGGTTCTCATTGCGGACCAGGACGAAAGCGCGACCGGCGATCTCCCGCGCGAGCGCGTGCCCGTCGATCCGGTCGGGCCGCTGCTCGGGCGGCACCGCCGCCGGGACGCCCGCCAGCGCCCCGACGCGGGCGGCCAGCCGCAGGACGTTGCGCACCGCACCGTCCACAACGGACTCGTCGACCTCACCGGCGCGGACCGCCGCGGCCAGCGCCTCGCCGTAGACCGTGCGGGGCCCGGGCATGGCGATGTCCAGGCCGCCCCGGACGGCCCGCGCGGTGTGCCGGGCGGCGAACCAGTCGGAGACGATGCAGCCGTCGAAGCCCCACTCCCCGCGCAGGACCTCGTTCTGCAGCCGGGCGTGCTCGGTCATCGTCGGGCCGTTGACCGAGTTGTAGGCGGCCATCACGCCCCACGGGCGGGCCCGCGTGACGATCGCCTCGAACGGCGCCAGGTAGAGCTCGCGCAGCGCCCGCTCGCCGACGATGTTGTCGACCGTGAAGCGCTCGGTCTCCGCGTCGTTGGCGACGAAGTGCTTGACCGTGGTGCCGACGCCGCCCTCCTGCACGCCGCGCACGTAGCCGGTGCCGATCTCGCCGGTCAGGTGCGGGTCCTCGGAGTAGCACTCGAAGTGCCGCCCGCCCAGCGGCGAGCGGTGCAGGTTCACCGTGGGCGCGAGCAGCACGTGCACGCCCTTGCGCCGCGCTTCCTGGGCGAGCAGGTGCCCGGCGCGCCGGGCCAGCTCCGGGTCCCAGGTGGCGGCCAGCGCGGTGGGGCTGGGCAGGGCGATCGAGGGATCGCTCGCGGTCCAGCGCACGCCGCGCACCCCGACCGGCCCGTCGGACATCACCAGCGGTGCCAGGCCGATCTCGGGCAGCGCGGGCAACGACCACATGCCCTGGCCGGCGAGCAGCCGGGCCTTGGCGTCCAGGTCGAGTTCGGCGAGTGCCGCCGCGATTGCTGCGTCGTGGTCGACCACTTCGGGCTCCTCCGCTCGCTCGTTGGCAGCATCCTCACCGATCGGCCGGGAGAACAGTAGGGGGCGTTATGCGTTCGTTCCTGCGGCGGCGCTGAGGGGGCTCTCAGCTTCGTGTGACAGGTCGTGGTTAACGGAGTTCACTGGGTGGCAGGGGCCCACTGCCTAGTGCGAAGGAATCCGATGTCCACCACCGAGGCACACACCGAAGTTCCCGTCTTCGACGCCGCTTTCGTGCAGGACCTGCACGCGCGGTACGCCGAGATCCGCGACGCCACACCCGTGCAGCGGATGGCCACCCCGCACGGCCTGTCGGTCTGGGTGATCACCCGCTACGACGACGTCCGCGCCGCGCTGGCCGACCCCCGGCTGTGCAAGGAGGTCACCCGCATCCAGGAGGTGATCGCGGCGAACCTGCTGCCGGACTCCGGCGGCCGCGAGTTCGAGGACTCGCTGGCCTCGCACATGCTCAACATGGATCCGCCGGACCACACCCGGCTGCGCAAGCTGGTGGTCAAGGCCTTCACCAGCCGCCGGGTGGAGGCGCTGCGCCCGCGCGTCGAGCAGATCACCGAGCGGCTGCTCGACGACATGGCGGGGCAGTCCGAAGTGGACCTGCTGGACTCGTTCGCGTTCCCGCTGCCGATCCAGGTCATCTCCGAGCTGCTCGGCGTCGACGAGAGCCGCCGGGACGCCTTCCGCGCCTGGACGAACGTGCTGCTGGACGCCTCCGACCGCGAGGAAGCGGCGGTCGCGGCGGCGGAGATGTCGCAGTACCTCGCCGAACTCATCGAGGTCAAGCGCCGGGAACCGGGCGACGACCTGCTCACCGCGCTGGTCGACGCCACCGAGGACCAGGACCGGCTCAGCGACAAGGAACTGATCGCGATGGTGTTCCTGCTGCTGGTGGCGGGGCACGAGACGACGGTCAACCTGATCGCCAACGGGGTGCTGCACCTGCTGCGCAACCCCGAGCAGTGGGCTGCGCTGCGGGCCGATCCGGAGCTGGTGACCGGCGCGGTGGAGGAGATGCTGCGCTTCGACGGGCCGGTGATGCACGGGACCTTCCGGTTCACCGCCGAGCCGATGACGATCGGCGGCGTGGAGATCCCGGCCAAGCAGATCGTGTGGGTCGGGCTGGCCGCGGCCAACCGCGACCCGGAGCAGTTCCCCGAGCCGGACCGGTTCGACATCGGCCGCGACGCGCACGGGCACGTGGCCTTCGGCCACGGGATCCACTTCTGCCTGGGCGCGCAGCTGGCCCGCCTGGAGGCGCACACCGCGCTGCGCGGCCTCGTCGAGCGGTTCCCGAACCTCGCCGCGGCGGGGCCGCTGGACGACGTGCAGTGGCGCTTCAGCACCCTGATCCACGGCCTGCGCGCCTTCCCGGTCCACCCGGCCGGGCGCTGACCGGGGTCCGTTTCCGCTGGTCGTGACCCGTGAGCGCTTTGGGGTGTCATAGCCCCCCAAAACGCTCACGGGACTCGTGAGACCGAACGCCATGGCAAACTCAGCCCGGGTCAGCTCAGTCCGGGTCGCCGCGCTCGCCGAACCAGCGCGCGAGCTTGCCGCGGCGGCTCACGGCGCGCAGGCGGCGCTCCGCGGCCGCGCGGTGCTCCACGGTGGTGACCACGAGCAGTTCGTCGCCGATCTCCAGGTAGGTGTCCGGCATCGGGACGAAGGCGCGGCCGCGCCGCACGACCAGCGGGATCACCGCCGGGTCGGGCAACCGCAGCTCGACCACCGTCGTGTGGTGCAGCCGCGACCCCGGCGGCACGGTCATCGTCAGCAGTTCGGCGCCGACGACGTTGAGCGGCACCGAGTCGACCTGGATCTCCCGGGTGGCTTCGCGCGGGATGATGCCCAGCAGCCGGGCCAGCGGGCGCAGGCTGGGCCCCTGCACCAGGGTGAACACCACGACCAGCACGAACACGATGTCCAGCATCCGATCGCTGCCCGGCACGCCCCGCACGATCGGGAAGGTCGCCAGCACGATGGGCACCGCGCCGCGCAGGCCAGCCCAGGACAGGAACACCTGTTCCCGCCACGGGACGCCGAACCCCAGCAGCGGCAGCACGACCGACAGCGGCCGGGCCACCAGCAGCAGCACCAGCCCGATGGCGAGCGCGGGCAGCACCTGACCGGGCAGCTCGCTCGGCGTGACCAGCAGGCCGAGCAGCACGAACAGGCCGATCTGCGCCAGCCAGCCGAGCCCCTCGGCGAACGAGCGCGTCGCCGAGCGGTGCGGCAGCCGGCCGGTGTTGGCCAGCGCCAGGCCCGCCAGGTAGGCGGCGATGAACCCGCTGGCGTGCACGGCGCCACCGGCGGCGAAGGCGATCACGCCGAGCCCGAACGTCGCCACCGGGTACAGCCCGGCGGCGGGCAGCGCCAGCCTCGGCAGCACCTGCGCGCCGCCCCAGCCGATGGCCAGCCCGATCACCGCGCCGACCGCCAGCTGGTAGACCAGGTTCAGCGCGATCTCCAGCGGCGAGAACTCCAGCGGGACGGTGCTGAACAGCAGGACCAGGATCACCGTCGGCGCATCGTTGAAACCGGACTCGGCCTCCAGCAGCCCGGCGAGCCGTCGCGGCAGCGGCAGCACCCGCAGCACGGAGAACACCGCCGCCGCGTCGGTGGACGACACGATGGCCCCCACCAGCAGCGATAACTGCCAGTCGATGCCCAGCAGCAGGTGCGCGCCCAGCGCGGTGACCACCAGGCTGATGCCGACGCCCACGGTGGCCAGCAGCGCGGCGGGCGTGATCACCCGCTTGATGTCGGACCACCGGGTGGCCAGCCCGCCCTCGACGAGGATGACCGCCAGCGCCGCGGTGCCCAGGCTCTGGACGATCTCGGTGTCGTGGAACTCGATGCCGAGCACGTCCTCGCCGAGCACCACGCCCAGTCCGAGGTACAGCAGCAGGCTGGGCAGCCCGAGCCGGGTGGCGAGCAGCGCGGCCACCGCGCCGGTGAGGAGCACGAGCCCGCCGACCAGCAGCACCAGGTACAACTGCTCCAGACTCATCGCACCCCCTCCGCCGTGGACCCAGTACAGCAACATCGACCGCGATGCGCGGGCCGGGAACACCGGGCACCGCCGAATCCGGAAACCACAGTGGACCTCGTCCCCGAGGAGGAGGTCGGCGCGCCTGCGGGCGGATACGTTGGCGCAGTGCGGACTTCAACGGCGGAACACCGGTTCCTCATCGACGGCGCGGTGTCCGTGCTGTGCGGCGCGGTCGTCGGCGCGGCGTCGCTGACCACGGTGCGCGATGCGGATCCGGTCGTGGCGGCCGCGGTGATCGCGATCCTGGTCGGGCTCACCGGCTGCCTGGCCGTGCGCCGCATCCGGCCGACGGGCGCGTTCGTCGTCGGCTCGGCGCTGATGCTCGGGCTGGTCGCGCTGCCGAACCTCGGCGAGCAGGGCGTTCCGCCGATCCTGCTGCCGTTCTCGCTGATCCACCCGGTGCTGCTGTACGCGGCCGTCGCCTACACCGAGCGCTCCGCGCTGCCGGTCGCCTGCGGCCTGCTCGGCGCGGGAATCAGCGTGGTGCGCGGGGTGATCGGCTTCCCGTTCGATCCGCTGGGCACCGCCGGGGTGCTGGCGACCGCGGCGTTCGGATCGGTGCTCGCGGCCTGGGCGCTGGGCCGCTACCAGCGGATCCGGGTGGCCTACGTGCGGTCCCTGGAGGAGCGGGCGGCGCAGGCCGAGCTGCTGCGCGAGCAGCAGGTGCGCGAGGCCACCGCCGCGGAGCGCAGGCTGATCGCCCGCGAGATCCACGACGTGGCCGCGCACTCGCTGGCGGTCGTGCTGGCCCAGGCCGACACCGCCCGCCTGGTCTTCGACCGCGATCCGGAGAAGGCGCGGGCGATGATCGGCACCGCGGTCGAGGTGGGACGGCAGGCGATGGGGGAGCTGCGCAGCATGCTCGGCGTGCTGCGCACCGGCGACGAGCCCGCGCCCGCGGACGGCGACCTCGCCGAGCTGGTCGACACGTTCCGCCGCGCGGGCGCCGACGTCGAGCTGGTCAGCAGCGGGACCGAGCGGGAGATCGGCACCGCGCAGCGGCACGCCGTCTACCGCATCGTGCAGGAGTCGGTGACCAACGCGCTCAAGCACGTCGGGCCGGAGGTGACGTGCCGGGTGCTGCTGGACTGGGCGGCGGACCGGCTTACCGTGACGGTCTCGGACGACGGTCCGGGCACCTCGGCGGAGGAGGCCGCGGGCGGTGGGTTCGGCATCGCGGGGATGGCCGAGCGGATGCGGCAGATCGGAGGCGATTTCGAAGTGCGCAGCGCACCTGGCGGCGGAACCGAGGTGCGGGCCGGGTTCGGCCTGTCCGGAGCACCGCGATGACCATCCGCGTGGTGGTCGCCGACGACCAGCAGCTCATCCGCTCGGCGCTGACCACCGTGCTGGGGCTGCACGACGACCTGACCTGCGTCGCCGAGGTCGCGACCGGGCGGGAGGCGCTGGCGGCGTGCCGGGCGCACCGGGTGGACGTGGTGCTGATGGACATCCGGATGCCGGACCTGGACGGCATCGCGGCCACCGAGCTGATCACCGCCGAGCTGCCGGGCACCCGGGTGCTGGTGCTCACCACCTTCGACCTGGACGAGAACCTGTTCGCCGCGCTGCGCGCCGGGGCCAGCGGCTTCCTGACCAAGGACACCCCTGGCGAGGAGGTCGTGGCGGCGGTGCGCACCGTGCACGAGGGTCATTCGATCGTCTCCCCGCGCGCCACCGGCAGCTTGCTGGAGCTGGCCCGCAGGTCCGCGCCGCAGCCGCCGGAACCGCGGTGGGAGGCGCTGACCGGGCGCGAGCGCGACGTGCTGGTGGAGCTGGCGCGCGGTTGCTCCAATGCCGAGATCGGCGCCACCCTGCACCTGGCGGAGACCACGGTGAAGACGCACGTGGGCAGCATCCTGCGCAAGCTCGGCGTCCGGGACCGCCTGCACGCGGTGATCTGGGCCTACGAGAACGGCGTGGTGCGGGGGTGATCTCCTCCTCGAGGAGGAGGTGATCGGTCCGTCGCGGAGGAGGTCCGGCACGGGGGTTCCCGGCGAGCATTGCGGCCATGACTGCAACTGAGGAACACCGCTTCTCCCGCTGGGCGGCGGGAATCGTCGGCTCGGCGCTGCTCGTGATCCCGCTCGTGTGCTGGGCCGTCGGTGCGCCCAACCCGCTGGCCGCACCGGGTGTCACCTCCGGGCGCTCGTTGGCCTTCCTGCCGCAGCCCGCGGCGCACCTGGCGATGATCGCGTGCGGCGCGCTCATCACCGCCGCTGCCGTGGTGCGCGGCGAGCGGTTCGGCACCGCGGTCCGGATCGCCGCGCTCGGCGCGTTCGCGCTGCTGCTGGATTCCGGTGCGCTGGCGGCGATCGGGTACCTGCCGTTCATGGTCGTCTCGGCCGTGACCGGCCACGTCGACAACCTCGCCGCCTACCTCTCGGTGCCGCTGCTGATGCAGCTGGCGATGGCGGTGGCCGCCGCGAGTCTGCTGTGGACGGTGGTGGCCCGGCAGGTGCCGGGTGGCGCCGGATCCCACGACCTGGCCCGGATCCGCACCGCGCGGTGGACGTGGATCGCCATGATCGCACCGCTGGTCTACGCGGCGACGCGCGTCCTGATGGTGCTGGACGTGCCGGGCTTCGCCGTGCCGATGGACCCGGCAGGCAAGGGCGCCGGGCTCGGCCTGGCGGTGGCCGCGACGGGCGGCGCGGTGCTCACCTGGGGGCTGATCCGGCCGTGGGGCGAGCACTGGCCGCGCTGGATGCCGCGGCTCGCGGGCCGCGAGGTGCCCGTCGACTTCCCCGTGGTGGCCGCGCTGTCGGTGTCGGTGCTGGTGATGACGGCGGCCAAGGAGATCCTGACCATCGCCGCCATCCCGGGCTCGGCCCTCTCGGCCGCCCCCATGGCCTGGCTGCCGATGCTGCTCTGGCCCCTGTGGTCGATCGCGCTGGCCCTGGCTGCCCTGAACTACCGGCTCCGCCGCACCACGACCCCGCAGCCCGCGGCGGTGTAGCGGAGCGCCGGCACCGCCATCGGCTCCGTTTCACCAGCTCAGTACCCGTGAGCGGTTTGTGGGGCTATAGCACCACAAAGCACTCACGGGTACTGACCAGCGGAAACGGAGCCACAGAGGTGCCGATTCCGACGGGACCGCACCCATCACCCGGGGAGGCGTCAATTTCGCGAGAAATTGACGCCTCCCCGGGTGATGGTCAATTTCGTACGAAATTGACCGCGGCTCAGCGCCGGGCGATCACCGTGTACGGGCCGACCTCGCGCTGGACGAACTCGGGGGAGTCGAACACCGCGGGGTCGAAGTACACGTCGTAGTCGCGGACGTTCGGCAGCTGCGGGAAGGCGTCGCCCTTGAGCTGCAGCACCAGCTTGCCCTCCTCGCCCTCCGGCAGCTCCACGTCCGAGTGCGGGCTCGCCGGGTTGGACAGGATGAACACGTTGGGCGTGCGGAAGGCGCTGCTGCGCAGCATGCCGAGGAACTCCTCGCTGGTCCTGGCGGTGGTCCAGCGGTGGATCTCGGCGGCCCGCTCGTCGTAGTCGCCGAGCGGGTTGGCGTAGTGCGGCGTCTCCTGCTGGAAGCCCCAGTAGGGCTTGAACGACATCAGCTTGTAGTCGGTGCTCAGCAGCAGGTTCTGCTCCGGCGCGCGGCCGGTGAGCTCGGCGACCGCGCGGATCTCCTCGTCGGTCCACGAGCCGAGCTTCTCCGGGTCGCGCTGGCCCATCGCGTTGTCGCCGGTGGGGTAGTAGTCCTGGTAGGCGGCCTGCACCGAGTCCTGCAGCGCGACGCCCATCGCGCCCTGGTTGATGGTGATCGCGCCGAGCATCCCGAGCGCGCAGGCGACCATGCTGATCTGCAGCGCGTGCCGGGCGTCGAACTTGCGCCGCAGGTAGCCGATCAGCTCCAGCAGGCCGAACACCCCGGCCACCGCCAGCACCACGTCGAGGATCACGTTCAGCCGGAACGCCAGCAGCGTGGTCTTGGCGATGAGCGCCACCGTCGAGAGCACGAACCAGCAGTAGACCGCGATGACGATGGTGAGCATCGACGCCGCGACCTCGTTGCGGCGGCAGCGCACCAGCAGCCACACCAGACCCGCCAGGCACAGCACGCCGAACGCGGTGCCCTGCATCATCGGCACCGGCAGGAAGGCACCGTCCTCGGGCAGGTAGTGCAGCGCCGCGCTGCGCGGGTTGTTCAGCAGGAAGCTGGTGGCCAGCAGGTAGGGCAGCCAGCCGACCAGCGCGATGACCAGGCTGACCAGCCCGATCGGCAGCAGCCGCAGGAACAGCTGCCGCACCGTCGGCCACAGCCGCTGGCCCTGGTGCACCCGGAACGCGCCGATGAGCACCGCCATCGTCACGATCATCAGCACCGCGAAGCCGAAGTGCAGGGTGTAGGTGATCGAGGCGAAGCCGACGTAGCCGCCGATGCACACCAGCGTCCACCGGGGAGCGGGGCCGCGCCGCCGCAGCGCGTGCCAGGCCAGCACCGCCACCGGCGCCAGCCACGCGGCCGACGGCCAGGCGTAGGGCTCCTCGACGCCGTGCAGCATCCCGGCCAGCGCGGTCGCGATCGCGGCCAGCAGCGCGATGCGGCGGCGCACCACCACGCTCCACAGCGTGAACGCCACCACGGTGCTCACCGCGACCCAGGTCAGCGCGTACGGCTTGTAGGCGGCCCAGCCCTCCCAGCCGAGGAGGTTGGCGAACCGGCCGCCCAGCCAGAACCAGCCGCCCGGGTAGTAGGGCGGGGTGTCGGCGTAGTTCATGTCGGCCAGGCCGGGCGTGCTGGCCATCCGCGTCATGTACTGCATGCGGAAGCCGTTGTCCACAGAGGACCCGCCGTAGTAGAACCTGGTGGCCTGCAGCGGAATGGCCAGCGCGAGCGTGCTGAACGCGCTCAGCGACACCCAGGTCCCGAACAGCCGCAGCCAGCGCGGCGAGCGGCGGTGGCCGAGCGCCAGCGCCAGGAACAGCACGGCCAGCACCAGCCCGCTGCCCACCGCGGCGAGCGCCTCGGGGGCGAAGCTGGGTTCGCTGATGCTCAGGCGAGCGGCCGCGAACTGCAGCAGCATGCTCACCACGACGGCCACGACCGTGCCCAGCAGCAGCTCGGCGACGGTGTTGCGCAGCGGCAGGCGGACCGCTGAGTCCCGCCGCGGTTCGTCGATCGGGCTCGGTCCGGTCAACTTCATGCTCGGCAGGATTCCCGCCACTTCACGCGTCCTTCGGCGTAGCTGACATGGGGGCCCGCGCAGAATAGTTGATGTGCGCGGCGGACCCCGCCATCGGGTGATGCGGGCGGTGCGCGGCGTAGCGCTAGGGTGGCTGGAACGCGCCGGACCGCGGCTTGGAGCCGCGAGCCGGTCCCCGGAGCAGCCGCGGTCCGCGGTGTGGCGCCACTGAGGAGGTCGGCGGGTGGCGGAGAGTCCCCACGAATTCCACGGCACTCGTGCCGTCCCGGAGCGGGTAGGGACCGAGCTGGACCACCTGCTGCCCCAGCTCGCCGCCCCGCCGGTGCCGCGCGTGGTGGTGAAGGCCGACCTGCTGCCCGCGGTGAGCGCGGTGTCGCTGATCGCGCTGCTCGGGCTGCCCGCCGGCTGGGTGTGGTCCCGGCTGGCCCCGCCGCAGCAGAGCGTGCTCGGGCCGAACGGCTCGCTGACCCCGCTGCTGGTGGAGAGCTACCACGGCTTCGACGCGATCGCGATCTTCTCGCTGCTGACCTTCGGTCTCGGGCTGCTCACGTCCTCGGTGCTCTGGTGGGTGCGCCGCCGCCGCGGCCCGGTGCTGCTCATCGCGGGTGCGCTCGGCTCGCTGGTGGCGTCCTGGCTCGGCGTGCAGATGGGTGTCTCGTTCGCCGCCGGGCTGTACCCGATGCCGCCGAACCCGCAGCTGGGCGACCTGATCGCGGTGGCCCCCGAGATCGGCACCAGCTGGGTGCTGCTGGCGCAGCCGCTCGCGCTCGCCCTCGGCTACGGTCTGGCGGCCTCCTGGAACGGTCTGGACGACCTCGGTCGCCGCCTGCCCTGATCGAGAAGGAACGCGCCCCGGTCCGCAGCGGATCCGGGGCGCGTTCGTGCGTGCTGGAGGTCAGGGAGCGGCGCGCAGCGAACCGGTCAGCTTGTTGAGGTCTTCCTGGCTGAGCGCGCCCTCCACGCCCTGGTCGGCGGTGGCCATCATGACCACCGAGCTCTGCCCGTCGCTGTTGGTCGCCACCACGCTGGTCAGCGCGGTGGTCGCGTCGCACGCGCCCGGCTGGGGCAGCGTGACGCGCGCGGTGACGCGGACAGCGGGGACGTTGCCGGGGAGCTGGATGTGCTCCGGCGCACCGGTTTCGACGATCGGCGCGACGCCGTCGCGGCCGTGGGCGTACTGGACGAGCTTCGCCAGCGTCTCGGTGGCCACCGCGGTGTCGTCCGGGCCCTTGCGGGCGCTCACGCCCGAGGTCGCCCGGTAGCTGCGGGGATCACCGGGGCAGAAGCCGACCATGTAGTCGGCGACGCCGGTCATCGTCACCGGGTCGTCCGGCGGGCCGTAGGCCTGGATGTTCTCCGGGTCGGGATCCAGCTCCCACCCGGCCAGCGGCACGTCGTAGACCGCGGTGCGCTTGGGCACCCGCACCACCTGCCAGCCCGGGACCACCGGCTGCAGGTCCGGGTTGGCCGCGCTCGGCGGCGCGGTGGTGGCCTGGGTGGGCGTGCTCTTGGTGGTGGTCGGGCTCTGCGGCGGTGGCGGCGAGGCCTGCTGACCGCTGGGCACCAGCAGCACGACGGCCGTGGTGACGATGGCGATCAGCGCCACCGCCCCGAGCGCGATCGCGGTGATCAGCGGGCCCTTGCTCTTCTTCGGCGGCGTCGGGTAACCGCCGGGCAGGCCCTGGTACTGCGGCTGCTGGTACTGGGGCTGCTGCGGCTGGCCGTACGCGCCGAAGCCCTGGTACTGCTGAGCGTCGGGCTGCGGGTATTGCGCACCGCCCACCGGCTGACCGGTCAGCGGGTCGTACTGCTGACCGCCTCCGTGCGAACCCCATTGACCACCAGGTGACGACATGGGGTGATCCTAAGAGCTTGTTCGTGGTTGTTTTGCGTGGGTGGTCGGTTGGCGGAACCTGAGTGCTTCCCTGGACTGCGGGTGCCCCTCCTGATGTATGAACGAATACACGGCGGAGGGGCCGTCCTCGCCAGGAAAGCACTCAGAACCCGCGGCGGTGCGAGCTGGGTGCGTACTCGAAGCGGCTGGCGCCGCTTGTAAGGCGCGGACGGCTACGCCGACAGTGCTCAACGAGCCCACCAGGAGTGATCACCCCAGGTCAGTTCACGCTGGTGCCCTGGGTGAACTCGGCCAGCGGTGCCGGAACGGCGCGCAGCTCGCGGAGGAACTCGGCTTCGCGCAGCAGCAGCCTGCGGACGTTGCGCAGCCGCGCCAGCGGATCGGTCTCGGCCAGCAGGTCCTGCCGGTCCTCCACGGTCAGCACGCAGTCGTCGGCCAGCAGGTAGGACAGCTCCGCGGCTCCGGCGTCGGGCGTTTCGCGGTTGCCGCCGCGCAGGCCGGTGGCGTGGTAGCGCTGGTGCGCCGCGCGGGCGGCGGTGGTCAGGTGTTCGCGGCGGGCCGGCGAGTCATCGGCCGGTTCGGTGTCGGGCAGCCACTGCACGTGCGCGATCAGGTAGGGCGCGGTGCCGCGGTCGATCTGCAGCAGCCGGAACCGCCGCTCGCCCGCGGCGCTGACGTCGTAGCGGTCGCCGGGCAGTTCGCGGACCTGGTCCAGCACGGCGGAGCAGCCGACGTCGTACATCGAGTCCACGTTGTCCTCGCCGACCTCCCAGCCCTGCCTGATGGCGATCACGCCGAACCTGCGGTCGGGCACCGACTCGCCGACGAGGTCCTCGACCAGCTGCCGGTAGCGCGGTTCGAAGACGTGCAGCGGCAGGTGACCGCCCGGCAGCAGCACCGAGCTCAGCGGGAACAGCGGCAAGACGTCCAGCACGCCACCAACCTACTTGCCGGGTGAAGGATCGGCCCCGCGAACGTGACCAGCGGCTAGCCGGGAGCGGTGAAGTACCGGCGAGCCGATCGCGGTGCCCAGACGAGCCCGAGCACCACCAGGTGGAGGGCGTTGTTGAGGATCACCGACCACTGGAACTGCAGGCCGGCGTCCCAGGAGGCGAAGCTGCCCGCGGTCGCGAGCACCAGCAGGACGGTCAGCGCGATCCGGCCCCAGCGGCGTCCGCGCAGCGTCGCCGCGGTGAACCAGATCAGCAGCGCGATGCTGATGGCGTGCACCACCCCGGAGTAGGCGATGGCCGCGGCGACGGCGAAGTCGACCGCGGTGCCGGTGAGCTCCGGGTTGCTCCGGAGCACCGACGCGCGAGTCGTCCCGGGCGCGAGCGCCATGACCACCGGTAGCGCGGCGTAACCCAGCGCGAGGACGGCGCATGCCGGGCTGAGCCAGCGGAGCGGAATCGGTCTTTGGTGGTACAACTGTGCTTCCATGGTGGATTATGTTAGCGAGACCGTGCTAGCTAAGATGGCGGAATGCCGAAGTTGATCGACCACCGGAAGCGTCGCGAAGAACTCGCGCTGGCGGCGTGGCAGATCATCCTGCGCGACGGGGTGGCGCAGGTGTCGGTGCGCGCCGTCGCCGCCGAGGCCGGTCTGTCCGCGGGCTCGGTGCGGCACGTCTTCCCGACCCAGGACGAACTCCTCGTCTTCCTGATGGACTTCGTCGGCGAGCGGGTGAGCAGGCGGATCTCCGCGCTGCCGCCGCGCGTCACGATCCGGGCGACCGTCGAGGAGGTGGCGGCCCAGCTGCTCCCGCTGGACGCGGAGCGCACCGCGGAGATGCAGGTCTCGATCGCCCTGTTCACGGCGGCGAACACCGAGGGCAGGCTCAAGCAGCCCCGCGACGACGCGCACCGCGCGCTGCGGGGCCTGTGCCGGTGGATGGTCGAGCAGCTGGACAACGGCGTCGACCTGGCCGCGGGCAGCGACGTGGAGGTCGAGGCGTGGCGCCTGCACGCGCTGCTCGACGGCCTCGCCGTCCACCTCGTCTACGAGCCCGACGAGCAGGGGCCGGACTGGGCGGTGCGCGTCCTCGCCCGCCACCTCGACTCGCTGCGGGCTCAGGCCAGTTGTTCGGCGAATTCCTCGCCGTAGCCGACGATCAGCAGGCGCCGTTCGGCGAGCAGCGCGGCCAGCTCGGCCCAGCAGGTGGAGTCGGGTGCGCCGTAGAGGTGGACGAGGTCGGCGATGACTGCTCGCGCTGCCTCCGGTGTCGGCGCGCTCTCCCGGTCGAAGGCGAGTAGCTCGGCGCCGGTTCCGATGTGGCGGTAGCCGTGCGTCGCCATCCTCCGGACCACCGCGTGGTTCTGGAACGTGTCCCAGTCGCCGGTGAAGTAGCCGTTCGGGATGGCCGCGAGGGCGAGGTCGTCGCGGGCCACCGGCACCCGCTGGACGAGCACCACGTCGTCGAGCGCTCGGTCCGGGTCGCGGTTCAGCTCGACCAGCGCCGCCGCGTCCTGCTCCCCGCCGGTCCGCGAGCCGGGGAGCGCTTCCCACTCGATGCTCCCGGCGTCGAGGGCCGCGGCGATGTGCGCGGTGCGCGCGTCGTCGGTGCGATGCCTCGTGGCCGGGTCGTCGCTGTCGTCGGTGTCGAGCCAGAGCCGGTCGTCGAGCGAGGCGTGACCGCTCGTGTAGGCGCACTGGTCGACGTCGTCGAGGGTGCAGAGGATCCGCGCCGGAGCGTGCGCGGTGCGCAGCTCGTCCAGGACGGCGAGCACTTCGGCGAACGTCTCGACGCCGTCGAGCCGGGCCACCGTGTTGGAGTTCAGCCGCCCCTGCAGCGCCGGTTCCAGGAGGTCGAAGCGGGTCACCTGCATTCCCGGGATCCTGCCAGAGGCCTAGCTCGGCGGGCGGAAGACGGCGAAGGGGTCGGTGACCTGGAGGTCGCGGCTGGTGAAGCGGAACAGCGCGGGCGGGCGCCCGCCCGCGGGGCCGGCGGGCAGCGTGCGGCCGGTGGGTTCCAGCGCGCCGCGGCGGGTGAGGACGCGCTGGAGGTTGGTCGGCGCGACCTGGTAGCCGAGCGCCGCGGAGTAGATGCCGCGCAGCTCGGAGACGGTGAACTCGGCGGGGGCCAGCGCGAAGCCGATGTTGGTGTAGGACAGCTTGGCGCGCAGCCGGTCCCGGGCGGCCAGCACGATCTGCTCGTGGTCGAAGGCCGTCGGCGGCAGCGCCTCGACCGGGTGCCAGCGGGTGTCGGCGGGGACCTCGGGGTCGACGTCGGAGGGCACCAGGCCGAGGAAGGCGGTGGCCACCACGCGGCGGTCGGGCACCCGGTGCGGGGCGCTGAACACCGAGAGCTGCTCGACGTGGGAGAGCTTGTGCACGTCGACCTTCTCGGCCAGCTGGCGGCGGATCGAGGTCTCCACGTCCTCGGTGGCCGCCAGCCGCCCGCCGGGCAGTGACCACCGGTGCACGTCCGGTTCCCGCGCGCGCTGCCAGAGCATCACCTGCAGGTGGTCGTCGCGGACCTGCAGCACTCCGGCGAGCACTTCGTGACCAGCGTCGCTCTCGTTCGGGTGACCTGCGGTGTTAGGATGTGGCACGTTTTCGATTCTAAGGCGAAAACCTCGGAGCGGTTGATCCGGGGTGTGGAACGGACCTCCCCGGCCTGCCGACCGGGGGATCCGGCGAGGAGGACGACATGGCCGCTACTGCCACCTGGGAGCGGACCGACGCCGGTTACACGGGAGTGCAGGCCGACGCCGACTGGGCCCGCGAGATCCGCGCGCTGGCCGACGAGCGGGACGCGGTGCTGCTGGCGCACAACTACCAGCTGCCCGAGATCCAGGACGTCGCCGACCACACCGGTGACTCGCTGGCGCTGAGCCGCATCGCGGCCAGCAGCAGCGCGAGCACGATCGTCTTCTGCGGCGTGCACTTCATGGCCGAGACCGCCAAGATCCTCGGTCCGGAGAAGACGGTGCTCATCCCCGATGAGCGCGCCGGCTGCTCGCTGGCCGACTCCATCACCGCCGAGCAGCTGCGCGCCTGGAAGGCCGAGCACCCCGGCGCGGTCGTGGTGTCCTACGTCAACACCACCGCCGATGTGAAGGCCGAGACCGACATCTGCTGCACGTCCTCGAACGCCGTCGACGTGGTGCGCTCCATCCCGGCCGACCGCGAGGTGCTGTTCTGCCCCGACCAGTTCCTCGGTGCGCACGTCAAGCGCGAGACCGGCCGGGACAACCTGCACATCTGGGCGGGCGAGTGCCACGTGCACGCGGGCATCAACGGCCCGGAGCTGGCCGAGCGCGCGGCGGCGAACCCGGACGCCGACCTGTTCATCCACCCGGAGTGCGGCTGCGCGACCTCGGCGCTGTACCTGGCGGGGGAGGGCACCGTCGCCCCGGAGCGGGTGAAGATCCTGTCCACCGGCGACATGCTGACCGCCGCCCGCGACACCGGCGCGCGGTCGGTGCTGGTCGCCACCGAGGTCGGCATGCTGCACCAGCTGCGCAAGGCCGCGCCGGAGATCGACTTCCGCGCGGTCAACGACCGGGCCTCCTGCCGCTACATGAAGATGATCACCCCGGCCGCGCTGCTGCGCTGCCTGCGCGAGGGCGCCGACGAGGTGCACGTGCCCACCGACGTCGCCGACCGCGCGCGGGCCTCGGTCGAGCGGATGATCGCCATCGGCAAGCCCGGAGGCGGCGAATGAGCTGGGAAGCGGGCGCTGACCTGCTCGTCGTCGGCACCGGCGTCGCGGGCATGACCGCGGCCCTGCGGGCCCGCGAGCTGGGCCTGCGGGTGCTGGTGGTCAGCAAGGACTCGGTCGACGCGGGCAACACGAGCTGGGCGCAGGGCGGCATCGCCGTGGTCCGGCCCGACGAGCTCGACCCGGGCGACAGCCTGGCAAAGCACGTCGAGGACACGCTGACCGCGGGCGTCGGGCTGTGCTCGCGCCCGGCGGTGCGGGAGATCCTGGCGGGCGGCGCGGCGGCGATCGACCGCCTGCGCGCGAACGGCGCCCGCTTCGACGTCGGAACCGGCGGCGAGCTGGCGCGGACCCGCGAGGGCGGGCACAGCGCGTTCCGCGTGATCCACGCGGGCGGCGACGCCACCGGAGCTGAGGTCCAGCGCGCGCTCGCCGACGCGGTGCGCGGCGGCGGAATCCCGGTGCTGGAGCAGCACTGCGTGGTCGAGCTGCTGCGCGGCGATGACGGCTCGATCGCGGGAGCGCTGGCGATGGACGGCGAGAGCAGGCCAGGGGTGCTGCGCGCACCCGCGGTGCTGCTGGCCACCGGCGGCCTCGGCCAGCTCTACTCGGCGACCACCAACCCCGAGGTGTCCACTGCGGACGGTGTCGCGCTCGCGCTGCGGGCCGGTGCCACCGTGGCGGACCTGGAGTTCGTGCAGTTCCACCCGACGGTGCTCTACACGCCGGGTGGCCCGCGCGGCCGCCGTCCGCTGATCACCGAGGCCGTGCGCGGTGAAGGCGCGGTCCTGGTCGACGTGCGCGGCCGCCGCGTGATGGCGGGGGAGCACCCGCTGGAGGACCTCGCCCCGCGCGACGTGGTGTCGGCGGCGATCAACCGCCGCGCCGCCGAAACCGGCTCGGAGCACGTGTTCCTGGACGCGACCGGCATCGGCGCGGGCTTCGCGGCCCGGTTCCCGACGGTGCACGCGGCCTGCCTGGCGGCCGGGATCGACCCGGTGCGCGAACCGATCCCGGTGGCCAGCGCCGCGCACTACTCCTGCGGCGGCGTGATGTCCAGCGTGGACGGCCGGACGTCGGTGTCCGGGCTCTACGCGGCGGGCGAGGTGGCCTGCACCGGGCTGCACGGCGCGAACCGGCTGGCCTCCAACAGCCTGCTGGAAGGCCTCGTCGTCGGGGCGCGCGCGGCCGAGGCGGTGGCCAAGGACCTGTGCTGCGGTCTGCTGACCCGCAAGCCGGTCGGCGAGGTCGGCCCGCCTGCGCTCGCAGTGGTCGACCGCGAGCTGCTGCAGACCACCATGAGCCGCCACGCGGGCATCGGCCGCTCCGAAGAAGGGCTGGCCGCGGCCACGAAGGCGCTGGACGGCGCGGCGATCGTCCGTCCACTCAGGACCAGGGAAGCGGTGGAGGACGCGTCGATGCTGATGACCGCGCAGGCGCTGCTCGCCGCGGCCCGGCAGCGGGCCGAGTCCCGCGGCTGCCACCGGCGCTCGGACTTCCCGGACACCGACGACCTGCGCTGGCGGCGCAGCACGGTGTTCCGGCTGGACGCGTCGGGCTGGCTCATCCACACCACGGCCGGGATTGCGAGGACGGCGGCATGACGATCGACATCGACGACGCGCGCGAGGTGGTGCGCACCGCGCTGGCCGAAGACCTGCGCTACGGCCCGGACGCGACCACGGTGGCGACGGTGCCCGCCGACGCGATCGCCGAAGCCGGTTTCAACACCCGGCGCGCCGGTGTGCTCGCGGGCCTGCCGGTGGTGCGGATGGTCCTCGACGAGGTGCTGGGCGCGGACGCCTACGCGGTGCTCTCCGAGCGCTCCGACGGCGACGTGCTGGCCCCGGGCGACTGCGCGCTGCGGGTGAAGGCCCCGGTCCGCGGCCTGCTCACGGCCGAGCGCACGGCGCTGAACCTGCTGTGCCACCTGTCCGGCATCGCCACCGCCACCGCGGCGTGGGTGGACGCGGTGGCGGGCACCGGCTGCCGCATCCGGGACAGCCGCAAGACGCTGCCGGGCCTGCGCGTGCTGCAGAAGTACGCGGTCCGCTGCGGTGGCGGCGTCAACCACCGGATGGGCCTGGGCGACGCGCTGCTGATCAAGGACAACCACGTGGTGGCGGCGGGCTCGGTGGTGGCCGCGGTGCGGGCCTGCCGCGCGCACGCGCCGGAGCTGCCGATGGAGGTCGAGGTCGGCACGCTGGACGAGCTCGACGCGGTGCTGGCCGAGGACGTGTCGCTGGTCCTGCTGGACAACTTCACCCCGGACCAGTGCGCGGAAGCGGTCCGCCGCGTCGCCGAGGTCTCCCCGCGCACGGAGCTGGAGGCCTCCGGCGGCCTCACCCTCGAAGTGGCGGCGGAGTACGCGGAAACCGGAGTCCAGTACCTGGCGGTCGGCGGCCTGACCCACTCCTCCCCAGCCCTCGACCTCGGCCTCGACATGTGAATCTCGGGCGGAACACCGCTGGTCAGAGCCCGTGAGCGTTTTCTGGTGCCATAGCACCCCAAAGCACTCACGGGCCCTGACCAGCAGAAACGTTATCCGGGCGCGTCGCCGTTCGACGGGGTTGCTCACTCGTGGGCGGGGCGGAGATTACTCTTCGTGGCGGGCAGGTGTCGTTCGCTGGATCGGGGAGGGAACTTGGTGAACAGCGCGCAGCCGGAACGGGTTCTTCCGTCGCCGTTGCTGGCGGGGATCGAGCGGGCTCGGCGGCCCAGCGGGCCGATCGTCGGGGTGCTCGTGGTCGTGGGGTGCCTGCTGGTCGGGCAGACGCTGGCCGCGCTGGTGCTGTTCCCGCTGTTCGGGGCTTCGGCGGCTGCCGCGCTCGGCGGGGCGATGGAGCTGGCCGATCAGCTCGCGATGCTGCTCAGCTTCGTCGGCATCGCCGGGCTGCTCGCGCTGTGGATCCGGCTCAAGGAGCGGCGGCCGTTCGGCAGCGTCGGGTTCTTCCCCGCTTCGCGCATCGGCGCGCACCTGGCGATCGGTACCGGAGTGGCCGTGGTGCTGCTGGGCGTGCCCGTCGGCGTGAACCTCCTCAGTGGACAGTTCGACGTCGGGGCGGTGCACACCGCGCAGGTGGGCGCGGCGTTCGTCGCGCTCATCGGGTTCGCCGTGCAGGCCAGCACCGAGGAGATCATCACCCGCGGCTACCTGATGCAGGTCACCTTCCGGAAGTGGGGACTGACCGCGGCGGTGGTCCTGCAGGCCGCGGTCTTCTCGCTGCTGCACGGCACCAACCCGAACGTGACGGTGGTGGCGCTGGTCAACATCCTGCTCATCGCACTGCTGCTGGCGTTCTGGGCGCTGGCCGAGGGCGGGCTGTGGGGCGTCTGCGCCTTCCACGCGGTGTGGAACTGGTGTCAGGGCAACGTCTACGGCATCCAGGTCTCCGGCATGGACGTCCGCACGACCATGCTGAGCATCGGCGGAGCCCCGGGCAGCGCCGACCTGCTCACCGGCGGCGGCTTCGGCATCGAAGCCAGCCTCCTCACCACCGCCGTCCTGGCGATCGGCACGGCCCTCGCGATCCTCGCCTACCGCCGCACCCGATCGGCGTCGAGGTGAAGGGCACCTTTCGCCGAGTAAGTGGGCGAAGGGTGCCCTTCACCTCGGCCACCGGGGAGCAAATGCGGTCGGAGGCGCCGTGGTCGAGATGGGCGTCAGGGCTTGCGTCCCAGCCCTGCCAGCGTGGTGGTGTCGCGCCGTGCCAGCTCCGGGTCCTCGGCGTGCCAGTGGCCGGACCGGACCACTCCCGGTTCCACCAGCTCCAGGCCGGTGAAGTAGCCGGCGATCTCCTCCGGCGTGCGGTGGTTGTACGGGATCGCCCCGGACTCCGCGTAGCGCCGGGCCGCGTCCACCGCTGCGGAGTCGCTGTCGTCGACGTCGAACAGCGCCAGGTAGGAGCCCGGTGGCAGCGCCGCCAACAAGGTGTCCACAATGGATCGTGCGCGGGCGTACTCGGGGATCAGGCCCATGATCCCGAACAGGATCAGGGCGACCGGCTGGCCGAAGTCCAGGGCTTCGCGAGCGGCTTCGATGATCGTCTCGGGCTCGTGGACGTCGGCGTGGACGTACCGGGTGGCCCCCTCCGGCGTGCTCGTCAGCAGCGCGCGGGCGTGGGCCAGCACGAGCGGATCGTTGTCGACGTAGACGATCCGGCATTCCGGGGCGGCCCGCTGCGCGATCTCGTGGGTGTTCTCCGCGGTCGGCAGGCCGGTGCCGACGTCCAGGAACTGCCGCACCCCGCACTCGGCGACCAGGTGCCGGACCATCCGCCCCAGGCAGCCCCGGCTGGCCTGCGCCGCCGTCCGCATCCCCGGGAACACCTGCAGGAACTCCTCGCCGGCGGCGCGGTCGACCGCGTAGTGGTCCTTGCCGTCGAGCCAGAAGTTCCAGACGCGGGCCGCGTGCGGCACGGTCGTGTCCATCTCGCCGGAAACGCTGGACACCCGTATCTGGACGTCCTCGGAATCGGACATGCCGGATTCTCCCTGAAAGCACTGGATGACTACTGACGGCTACTGTCTACCGCACTTCCGCCATCCCGTGCAGAGCCCCCGCAGAACCCGCTGGCATCCGCGGTGAAGGGCACCTTTCAGCAAGTAAGTTGCTGAAAGGTGCCCTTCACCGGGTCAGAAGCGGCGGTTGGTGAGGACCGGGATGGCTTGGCGGGCCTGGGTCGTCGTGGTCGGGTCGATGTCGACGACCTCGATCTCCGGGGCGTCGGCGAGCTGGGTGTGGATCTGGCCGTAGGGGGTGGCGACCAGGCTGTGGCCGATGCCGGTGGGGGCCTTGCCGCTCGGTTCGCGGCCGATGCTGCGGGGGTCGGCCTGGCCGACGGCCACCACCCAGGACGTGGAGTCCAGGGCGCGGGCGCGGGACAGCAGCTCCCACTGCTCGCGCTTGCCCTCGCCGGAGCCCCAGGAGGCCGAGGTGATGATGACCTCGGCGCCCTGGTCGGCCAGGGTCGTGTAGAGGCCGGGGAAGCGGATGTCGTAGCAGGTGGCGAAGCCGATCTTGGTGCCGTCCAGGTCGAGCACGAGGGGCTGGTCGCCGGGGGCGACGGTGTCGGACTCGGCGAAGCCGAAGGCGTCGAAGAGGTGGATCTTGTCGTAGCTCGCGTCCAGGCCGCGGCCGGTGATCAGCAGCGTGTTGGTGACCCGGCCGTCGGGGGCTGGGGTGAACATGCCCGCCACCACCGCGATGCCGGCCTCATCGGCCAGGCGCCGCACCTCGGTGGCCCACGGTCCGTCCAGCGGTTCGGCCAGCGGGCCGAGCTTGACGCCGAAGCACGCCATGGTCGCTTCCGGGAACACCGCGAGGTCGGCGCCGCCCTCGGCGGCCCGCCGGATGCCGTCGGCCACCAGCTCCAGGTTGGCCTTCGGGTCCGGGCCGGTCACGATCTGGCACAACGCAATCCGCATAACCATCCTCCACAACCGTTACCATTGTTTTGTATACCAGCGATATGCAAGAAGGGTCTGTCGGCGTAGCCGTCCGCGCTTGTGCAAGCGGCGGCAGCCGCTTCGAGTACGCACGCAGCTCGCACCGCCGCGGGTACGGTGGCCCGCCACTGGGTGGCTCCCTGGGCGAGGACGGCCCCTCCGCCGTGTATCGGACATACATCAGGAGGGGCACCCGCAGTCCAGGGAAGCACTCAGGTTCCGCCACTCGCACCGCCACGCAAACCAACCACCAACAATGTTCTTCTAAGGGGTACTCGTTGCCGTCCGGACGCGAACTCGCCTACGACCACCTCAAGGACACCGTTCTCAGCGATCCGTCGATGCAGGGGCAGTTCGTCAACGAACAGGCCCTGGCCGACGAGATCGGGGTGTCCCGCACGCCGATCCGGGAGGCCCTGCTGCTGCTCGCCGCCGAGGAGCTGGTGCAGCTGGTGCCCAAGCGCGGTGCCTACATCGCGCCGGTCGGCGGGCGCGAGATCCGGGAGCTGTTCGAGATCCGCACCATGATCGAGTGCTACGCGGCGCGGCGCGCCATCGAGCTCGACGCGGTCCCGGAAGCCGAGATGCGCGCCGAGCTCGACGCCCAGCGCGACCTCGCCGGTGAGGGCGAGGCCCGCGCGTTCATCGACCGCGACCACCGGTTCCACTCGGCGCTGGTCCGCGCCGTCGGCAACGACATGCTGAGCAAGACCTACGACGGGCTGCGCGCCAGGCAGATCCGCGCGGGCATCGTGGCGCTGTTCGCCCACGGCGGCCGCCGCAAGGCGGTGCTGGTCGAGCACGAGGCGATCGTCGTCGCGCTCGTCGCGGGCGACGCCGAAGCCGCCGAAGCCGCGATCACCAGTCATCTCTCGGCCACCCAGCAGGTCTTGATCGAGGGCTGAGCCGTGAGCGGTTCGGGGCCTCCCGAACCGCTCACGGGCACGTCACTGCGCGTCGCGGCGGCCCAGCGCGAGACCGATCAGCGTCACCGCGCACGTCGCCACCAGGTACGCCGCCGGGGCGATCCAGGTGCCGAAGTGGGCGAACAGCGCGGTGAACAGCAGCGGTGCCAGCGCGCCGCCGATGACGCCCGCCAGCGTGTAGGCCAGCGACGATCCGGTGGAGCGCAGCGCCGGGCTGAACTGCTCGGACACGAAGGCCGCCTGCGGGCCGTACATGAGCGCGTGCCACACCAGGCCGACGATCACGCCGATGACCAGCAGCGTCGCCGACCCGCCCTGGACCATGGGGAAGAACACGAACGGCCACACGCCCGCGCCGATCGCGCCCACCGCGTAGATCCGGCGGCGCCCGAACCGGTCGGACAGCGCGCCGGACAGCGGCATCAGCACGAGCTGCAGCGTGGAGCCGAGCATCACGCCGGTGACCGCCCAGCTCTTGGGCATGCCCAGCTGCTGCGTCGCGTAGGTGAGCACGAAGACCGTGAACAGCGCGTAGAGCACGTCGGGGCCGACGCGGGAGAGGATCGCCGAGACCAGCGCCCGCGGCTCGCGGGTGAAGACCTCGCGCACCGGCGCACCGGCCTGCTCGCCCTTGGCCTGCAGCTCCTTGAAGACCGGGGTCTCCTCCAGCTTCACCCGGATCCACATGCCGAACAGCACGAGCACGGCCGAGAGCAGGAACGCGACCCGCCAGCCCCAGGACATGAACTGCTCCTGGGTGAGCGTCGCGGCCAGCACCGCGAGCACACCGTTGGCCATCAGGTTGCCCGCGGGCGGGCCGATCTGCGCCGCCGACGCCCAGAAGCCGCGGTGCTTCTCGCTGCCGAACTCGCTGGAGAGCAGCACCGCGCCGCCCCACTCGCCGCCGATGCCGACGCCTTGGGCGAACCGCAGGATCACCAGCAGCACCGCGCCGAGCGCCCCGACCTGGCCGTGCGTGGGCAGCAGACCGATCAGGAACGTCGAGATGCCGGTGACCAGCAGCGTGATGACCAGGACCTGCTTGCGGCCCAGCACATCGCCGAGCCGGCCGAAGACGAAACCGCCCAGCGGCCGGGAGACGTAGCCGACGGCGTAGGTCGAGAACGCCAGCAGCGTGCCCGAGAGCGGGTCGTGGCTGGGGAAGAACAGCTGGCCGAACACCAGCGCCGAGGCCACCGAGTAGGCGGCGAAGTCGTACCACTCCAGCGAGGTGTCGCTGAACCTGCTTTGACAACATCTCAATCTCTTGGAAAGATGCAGGTCATGACGGTGCGAGTGCTCTTCGCAGAGCGAATCAGCTTCGACAAGAAAGACTCAGGTTCGATCGAAACCCAGGATAGGAAGCTCCTGGCCCGGTTGGATGAGGACCCTCGCGAAGTCGTGCTGGCCGGGCGGGCGGTGGACCGCTCGGTGTCCGGCGATGTGGACATGCCGGATCGACCGGCGTTGGGGAAGTGGCTGACCGAGGTCGGTCGGGACAGCTGGGACGAGCTGTGGGTTACGACGCAGGACCGGCTCAGCCGGAACGACATGCACTTCATGGCGTTCGTCTTCAAGATCCTCAAGTGGGGCAAGACGCTCATCGTCCTGGACGACCCGTCGCTGGACCTGACAACGCCTGAGGGGCGGGCCATCGCCCACGTCAAGGCGATCGGGCCGCACAAAGAGCTGGAGCGGATCAAGGGGCGAGTTCAGGACTCCCACGACACGCGACGGTGGACTGCCCGATGGCACGGTGGGTTTCCTGGGTATGGCTACACGACAAAAACAACCGTTGAAGTTGGGGAAGACGGAAAACCCAAAGAGGCAAAAGTCCTTGTGTTGGACGAGTACTCCTGTGGCGTCCTGCACGAAATCAAAAACTGGGTAGTCGAAGAGCGCCTTCCGATTACGATCTGCGCTGACCGACTGATTGAGCGTGGAGAGCTAACGAGTGGAAACTTGTGGCGTTCCCGGAAAGAGCACCCGCTTCGTGACGAGACGTGGACGTACACGGGATTGCGGTCGATTCTCCGGAGTCCGCACCTTCTTGGAGTGAAGATGCGTGGTGGAAAGCCGATGACCAACCGTGACGGGTCATACTTCGTTATTGCAGAACCGGTATTCACTCCTGAGGAGTGGGAAGAGCTTCAGAGCGCGTTGGACGAGCGCTCCCAGACAAACTCAAGGGTAAATGGGGCCTCTCCTCTTCTGGGGGTCGGATTCTGCTGGGAATGCAAGAGGCCGCTCGGGCAGAAAGTCACCGTACGGAAGAGTGCTAAGAGCGACAAGGAGTACTCCTACCGGTGGTACAGGTGTCGGGGCAACAAGAACACACGCGCCTGCGTTGGTGTCGGCATGAAAGCCGACATCGTTGAGGATCTTTTGGAAGAACGGTTCTTACGGGAGTGCGGAAAGGAGTTCGTCACTGAGCGAACTTTCCAGCGTGGAGAAAACCATGCCTCAGAAATCAAGGAACTGGAGCGGCGGATTCAGCGGCTTCGAGAGGACCGGGAGAACGGGGCCTACGATGAGGACCCGGAGTACTACGCCGAGAAGATGAACGAGTACACCACTCGGAAGAAGGAGATTTCTAAGGTTCCGGTTCGGGAATCTGGGTGGGTCTACAACAAACTTGATGTCACCTACAATGAAGTGTGGAAAAAGGCTGACGATCAGGAGAAGCGTAAGCTTATGGTCGCTGCTGGAGTAGAGTTCAGGATGTTCAGGAACGGCGATCAAGTTGAATGGGATATCTACATCCCAGAGGACATCAAGACTCGAATGAAGGAGTATGCTGGTGGGGTTAATGAAGAAGACTGACCCCTGAAACACAAAAAGCCCCCTCCCGGACCCTTACTTGGGTCTAGGAGGGGGCGATTTCGTCGTTTACAGGGCTTCTCAGCTCTTAGGGTTTTCCTCGTCCACCGGGACGACCCACTTCCGAGCGTAGATCACTACGAGCGGGGCAACAACCGCGACCACACCAAGAATGGCCTTGGTCTGGTCCTCGGTCAGATCCACACCGAAAGACACGAGCAGGGCAATCACGGCAGAGACAGCCGCAGTGACACCTGCAACGGTGATGACAGGTTCCTTCTTCATTCACTTCTCCATTCCTGCGAGAACCCGGTCCAGCTTGTCATTCACCTCGTTGACTCGCTCCTCAAGAGCGACAACCCGACCAAGGGTCTGGTTGGTCCAGCTGCCAGCGTCGAACCAAAGGTTCGCCGCGTTGGTCTGGTTCTCGTCTCCAGGAATCCGGGACTTCTGAAGGCCAAGAATCGCCTGCTCGATCGCCCAGACACGCTTGTCCACGTTCATTGCCCAGCTGTAACCGGTCTGCTTATTGCCAGCCCAGTCGGTGAACTCATCATTCAGCGCCATGATAATCAGATCCTCTCCACCCGCAGGCGGGTTAGTCATGTACTTGGCGACATGCGCCCTTTCGGCATTCATGTCAAGTCCAGCAGGGTCGATCTTTCGACCGCGGGGAGTCGCGTATTCCTTGTGGCCGATAGCTCGTTCGGAGCCGAGACCGAATGCACGGAGAAGCGCTGCGGTGCCGCGCCGGTACGAGTCGAGCTGAGCCGGCGACCACGGTTCCCCGGTGCCGGTGTTCTCTGCCTCAACGCCGATCAGGTGCCTATTGCCCCCGTTCCGGGGAACACCGGGGTACACGCCGTTCCCGGCGTGCCAGGCGACTCCAGCGGCGATCACGATCCACGTGCCATCGCGGGCCAGGCCGAGGTTCGCCAGCGGACCCGCGAGCCCAGGACGGCCGCGCTCGACTACGGCGAGGCTCGGGTAGTTCCCGCTCCGGGCACCTGCCGTGTGGTGCCAGAGAACGCCTTCGACCTTCCCCATCGGGCCGTGCCCTCGGGTCTTCCAACCCGGCTGCTCGATGACTCGGAGCCCAGCACCCCGCAAGATGTCTGCGAGGTTGGTCAGCATCATTCTCGATCACTTCCATTCAGTCACGGTGCATTCCAGGGCTCCATCGAGTTCGCCAGGCGTGCAGCTGACCTTGGTGGGACTTCTGCCGTCCCTGCCATCGGTTCCGTCTTCGCCCGGATCTCCTTTGGGGCCCTGCTTGCCCTCTGGCCCCTGTGCTCCGATGTCCCCCTTCGGGCCGGGAATCGACTTTCCGTCGAGCCCGTTCTGGCCATCAACCCCGTCTCGGCCGTCTACGCCGTCGCGGCCGGGCTTGCCGTCTTGACCATCAAGCCCAGGACGCCCGTCGCGGCCATCACGTCCGTCTTCACCCGGCAGACCCGTCTCGCCTTGCTCGCCCTTGGTGACCTCGATTTCCTGAGCGGTATCGCAGATCCCGGCTCTACGAAGCTGGTCGATCACCGCGGGCTCGCCGGAGACGCATACCTCTGAGACGCGACTGGCGAACTCGGCCGATTCGTTCTCGGCCTGGTGTTTATCCTTCTGGGTGAGGTACTGGGAACCCACGAAAAACAAGACAGCAAGCACCGCTCCCAGTAAAGCGATCCGCTGTAGGCTTTTGCTCATAGTCTTCCCCGTCGCGCCTCTGCGGCTGCGTCTTCGGCTTTGCGGCGCTCCTCCCGCTCGACATCCAACTTGAGCTGTAGCTCTTCAATTCGTTCACGCAGTGCGCGGATCTCGTCTCGTAGCTCTGCCAACTCTTCGTCGTGGGCGGCATTGATCCGGGCGTATTCTGCGGTGAAGCGTTCTTGGGCGGACGATTCCCGTTTGAACATGATGAACAACATCGCCACGAATATGCTGCCGACGCCGGCTTGCGGGAGAGCACCAAGAACAGCGGATAGTTCCACGATCGTCCTTGGTTAGTTGGAGCCCGGCTCCGAAGAGCCGGGCCTGCTAATCACTCCGAAGCAACTTCCTCGGTTGCAGAGGTCGCAGTGTCTTCGACAACTTGCGGCAGCGCGGAGGCGGGGTAGAACTCCGCGTTCAGCTGGCTGGCGGTCTTCAGTACGAGCTGAGGACCCCACGGCGTCGCCTCTGCGTTGACAAAAGTGCCGGGGGAAATGATCCCGACGGTACCCCGTTCGGTACTTACGACCACCGTGCTGTCTTCCCGAAACTCGGACAGGTAACCGGCCTGGGTCAGATGAAGTTCCAACTCAGCCGAGTTCGCTCCGTCGTACGGGAGGTACCTGTTGGTCTCGGGGCGACGGATGACGTGGATAAGCAAGTCAAAGCCCTTCTTCTATTGTCCGATCCAAGTCGCGGTGAGCAGGTTTCCCCGAGCCCGCCAAATGGTTGTCTTGCCTCCAGCGGTCCAGATCGCCATGTACGAAGAAACCTGTTGTCCCGCATTCAGGCGGACCACGGTGCTGGTTGAAAGTGCAGTAGAGTCCTGGCCCGCTGCAATGAGACCGTACTTAGTTCCGGCCGGGGTGTTGGCTGCGTTCCCCAAGGCGAAGTAGATTGCTCGAATGCCGATATTGTCGGCCCCTCCAATAGTCTGGAGGGACAAGTTGAGCATCCACAATCCAGCGTTGTTAGCGGTGAATGTGCCATTCGACAGCGAGCAACCAACTGGGGTGCCGATTGCGGTGCCGATGTCGGTCATCTTGACGCCATCGCCACCTCCGCCAGAGGCGTTGTCGACATTGACGCCTGCCCCTCCATTGTTGTCCGTCCACTGGCCGAAGAACGCACCTGCCTGTGGACGACCAAGAGCGGCTTGAACCTGAGTCGCCCAGGACGAAACCGTGTCTGTCGTGGTGAATACGCCAGTTCCCACGGTTTCAGCAACGCGGGTATTCGAGTTGACCTGATCGATCAGTCCGTTCTGGTGCGCAGAACTGGCCACCGAGCCGGCCTGCACGTGGGAGATCACTGCCATCTGTTCAGCTCCAAATCAAAGACTGGTCCCAGCGCCCGTACTGGTCGTCGTCCCAACGGCCGATTCCTGGAACCTCGATGACCTCAACCTGGTAGGTGTCTCGAAGTCCTACGCCGTCTTCGATCTCCCTGCTGATGCCGAGAATCTGGAGACGGGTGAGACCGCCGAGTCCGTCAGGGTCGGTGATGTCGATGCAGTCGCCGATCTGGATACGCGGGTCGCCAGGCACCGAAATTGCATCCGTAACCGGAGTAGGGCGACCGTACCGCTTCATGACCTCACGAAGCATCTGACGAGTCTGGAACTCGTCTTGCAGCCACCGATTTCCGCCAAGTTCGATGACTCGCTGCCCGTAGCGACGGATGCTCTCGCCGTAGGTGCCGACCGGTTCCCCGATTGCTGTCGCTTCGCGAGCGACGTCATCCGTCGAATACGTCCAGGTCCGCTCCGGATCTTCCGTGACAACCGTTCCACCAACCCGGAACCAAGGCTGATCATTAGGACCAACGAACCCGACCGTGTTAGGTCCGGGGTTGCCGATTTTCAATTCGGTCCAGTTGCGGTCGGACTTGCGGACGACAATGGGCAGGTTCACATTCTGGTAGACGTTCTGCCCGTTGATGTAGGAATACGGCTTGTAGTCGAACCGCGGCCAATGGTCATTCCAAGCCAGATTCTCAACCGACCTGAACATGTCCGGGTGAGCACTCATTACGTACTCGTTGTCCTGGAGCCAGAACTGGTGATACTGCCCGTTCGCAGGGACGGTGAAGTTCGCCAGGCGTGAATCCTTGCCACTCCGAACGTAAGGAACATCCGACCTGGAGAAGTCGTAGATGATCCCTGGAGACGAGAACCCCGTCTTGGAAGTGATCTTCCAGAAATTACGAACAGAATCCATCGTCAGGCGAAGGTCGAGCCCTGAGACGTCATCGATGGACAGGCTCTTGACTGACTTCTGCTGGAGCTTCAAGACATCGGCGTAGTTCCAGAAATTGAACTTGCCATCTTCGCTGAAGAACGTTACGCCGTATTCGGCAGCAGCGACTTCTTTAGCAAGCTCCCACGATTCTGTGCTTTCATCTCGGAGCGTGTAGGTAACCCGGTTCCGACCCCAGGATATGTTGGCGTTGTTGTACCGGGCAGTCTGATAAGGGATGTCCAGGCTGAAGCCCCAGAGCGAACGGAGAATGCACAGGTCGCTCAAGGCGTATTTGTTCTGGACGGTGACAAGTCCGCTTCGGCCGCTCTCCGCCACACCGCCGAGAGCCCATCCAGAATCCACGATGTCGGACCTGTTGGAGCCGAGCAGGGTGCGAATCCGAGTGGTACCGTTCGGGCCGTCGTCGGCGAATGCAGCGCCGACGAAGTACCAACCTGGCTCGTTGGGCAGGAACATGGACGGCGAGTCGAATTGCCCAGGACGTCCGTCCGCGGTGAGCCGGCCGTAGACGCCACCGTTGGATTGGACGATCAGACGGTAAGCCCGGTTCTGCCACTGGAGGAGAATGACGTCGGAAGTCTCGTCGTGATTGACTCCGGTCCAGTAAATCCAGGTTCCGAGATAGGTGGTTCCCCATGGGTCGTCATCCCAATAGAACTCGGAGAAGTCGCACCAGTAGAGCTTGCGAGCATGGTTGTTGAGAGTTCTCGGAACGGCGTTCAGGGCCAGATTTCCCCAAGGCCCGTCTCGGAACTGCTCGGCCCGCCATTTCAGGTTCTCGTCCTTCTCCCAATCCTCGGTGAGGTGGAACTCGAACTCGTTATCGAAGAACCCGATCGTCGGCAGGTGCGAACCGTGGAACGGGACTTCGAGAGCCTTTTTGACTCCCCAGGTCTGATTGCTGGGCTGCCATTGCGTTTTGTGTGCGGTGTCCCATCCTTGAGGGCCGGAACTGAATCCCGCAGAACGAGCGGCCATATCGATGAGCGAGGACGAGTCAACCAGCATCGACCTCTTGTAGCCGTTGACGAGATAGTCTTTGTACATCGCGTACGGCGGAATCGACACCGGGGTTCGCATCCGTTCCGCGTTATCCAGGCAGTGAAGAGTCACTGTTCCCTGTTCGCGATTCAGCTCGACCTCGCGAACGATACCCGTAAACTGTCGATACCATTCCCAACCGTTGTCCGTCCAGACGGCGATCTCGTAGTACATCCGCACACCGAGAGACAACCCCTGCGAATAAAAGACCGACCGACCGTTATACGGGGCGAAGTGGCCAACCAGGGAAAGACCTTGGTATTCGCCCGCCAGCTCAACATCCAGGGATGCTGCTGCGTAGCCCTCGATGAGCATCAGCTCTTCAGGAGCTGTGGAAGTAAGAGCCTGGTCTCGTGTAGTCCGAGTCGCCCACCGCGACATATCGCTAAGAGGGTGGTTGTATCGGCCGTTGTTTCCCCAGTCCACCATCAGTCGGTGGTTGAACTCTCGCTGTGGAGATTCGATTGCCTGAGCAGCCTCGGGCGTGTACTCGTGCACTCAGACCTCCAATAGCGATAGCGAAACAGACTGATACGGGAAGAACGGGGAAGTGGTTTCCATCTTGTCGAATGCGACTCGGATTGATCCGCCGCCCATAGTGGCGTCGGTGGGGTCGCTGCTGAATTCAGCCTGCGAACCGATGATCTGAATCGGGGACGTGCCTCCGCTGACGTACTGCAAGGCCAGTGACGCCTCGTCGTAGTCCTGGGTATCGGGCAGTGCAGCCGCGATCCGAGTCCACACCCCAGCCGGGCAGGTCGTGTCGGGACCAGGAACGGACCTGATCCCTTGGCCTGCTCGGTACAGCTGGACGTTCCACCGAAGAACAACCTCGTCGGCCGGTTTCACGTACGCCGATGCCGTCACTGGGGTTCCAGGCAGCAGCGGGAATCGCCGGCCGAAGTCGATGAAGAGAACCTTCTCGGCCGTGAACCCGGCCCACTGCGCGGCGCGCTGGGTCCAGTCGAGCGGGCTGTCCGTGACCCGGAGCCAGGACAGCGAACCGCCGTCGACGGAGATCCCGCGGAAGTCCATGCCGGCGGGGCGGGACGACGAAGCCTCGCGCGAGACCAGGTTCCGGCGAAGCGGGTCGAGCAGAAAGTAGGGGCCAGGGATCTGCTGGGTGTAAAGAGACTCAAGGCGTGCGTATTCGGTCAGGTCGATATGCCTGATCTCGAATTCGTACCGGCTCTTGTAGCCCAGGACATCAACCGTCCGGCCCCCAGAGATGGAAGTGTGAACGCCACCGAAACGATCGATGGCGTTCACGACATCCATATCCATCGGGGGAAGAGGACGGAGATCCCCGGCAGGGCCGAACAGCCATTCGGGGATCATGCCTACCTCCGGTTATTCCGTGTGTTTGTCTTGTTCACGAGCTTGGCCATTCCGGCTCCGTCTACCTGGAGGCGGGAGCCGTGGAATGCGGCCAGGACGCCTTCGTAAACAGATCCGGTCATGCCGAATCCGTCAGAAGAGATGTGTCCGCTCCATTCCGCCGTCGCGGTCTGGTCAGCAGCACCCATCATTCCTTCGACAGCTCGTTCTGCGAGATGCGCACGCTGATCAATTCCCTTGGCGAAGTCCTCAACCAGAGCACGACCGGAATACAGCGTGTAGCCGCGACCGCTGAAGGGGCCTTCCTTAGCGGGCGAGAACGGGAAGAAGTTCCGGGCCGCATTCACCACAGCGGAAGCGGCAGCCTTGACTTTCCCGATCATCGAGCGGATACCGCTGACGAATCCCTGGATCAGGGACTGACCGGAGCCCTGGAGCATCCCGCCAACCGGGCCGATCCCGTTCGTCACCGCACCAGGGATCTGGGCGGCCTCGTTCCGAGCCCTGTCCTTGCCCTGCCGGACGGCATCGGACATGCCCGCCATGCCTTCTCGCATCTTGTCGCGAGCCCCAGCACCGCCACGAGATGCAGAGTTCACGATGTCGGTTGCCATGCCCCGGACATCTCCTGAGATCCCAGACGTCGCGGCACCGATTTCGCCTTGCAACCCGAGGAAGTTCCCTCGGGTCTGCTCGCGCATTTGCCGTGACCGAGCAGTCACCTGGTCTAGGGCATCGAAGACGCCCATCATCGCCGGGTTGACTGCGATCACGAGTCCCTTGAAGAACGACAGGACTTCGTCCGCGATCATCATGAACCCGGACAGCGCGAAGCCCAGCATTGTGAACGCCTCGATCAGCAGATCGAACCCGCCGCTTGCCGCGAAATCCTCCACCGCCAGGATGATCGAGTGGAGCGACATCATGAAGCGGTCGATCGTCTGCTGCGGGATGTTGCGGATCGCTTCCGCGATCGTGTCGAACATCCCCCCGAATGTCTCGCCCGCGTACTGCCAGTCGATTTTCCCCAGGAACTCGGTGATCGAGTCGAAGAAGTTGGCCAGGCCCGGACCGGCACCGATCAGAAAGTCCGTGGCTGCGATGGCCATCTGGCTGAACAGGTCAACCACTGCGTTCAGGACGATGCGCACGCGGTCGAGCGCGTTCGCCAGCCGGCCGTTCTCCTGGAGCCTCGCGAGGAATTCAGCGAACCTCTGGGCAACCTGGCTGATCGTGTCCCCGAGGATGCGGTAGTAGATCTCGGTGCCAGCGATGTCGAGCAGCTGCCACATGATCGCCTGGAGGCCAGGACCCATCTGCTGGAACGCCAGCTTGATTCCGTTCGCGGCACCGCGAAGGTTCTCCATGCCGACCTGGGAGGTCAGCATCTCGGCGATACCGCCAGCAGCCCGTACGGCTTCGTCAGCGACACCGACCAAGGCGTCCTGGATGATCGGGAAGATGACGCGGAGCCGGTCGAAGACGGGGGTGAGCCCACGCTCGAAGGTGTCCTCCAGCGCGGACTTGAGCCGATCGACCTCGGGCTGAAGGGTCTTGGCAGCGCGCTGGATTCCCTCCATGCCGAGCTTCACCGCAGCGAAGGCAGCAGCAGCCGCAGCAGCCACCACCGGGAGCCCGGCGAAGCCCGCGACCAGGCCGCCAAGGGCAACGCCGACGACGCCGACCAACGTCACGATCAGGCCGACGACGACTTGGAGCGCGACAGCGACCAGGCCGAAGAGCGCTACGAGAAGAGCGGCCTGGACGGCCAGGAGAACACCGCTCGCTGCCGACTGCGCGAGGCCCTGAGCGACCCCGCCGAGAGCCTGCCCAGCACTGAGCGAACCCTGGATCAGCCCGGACATCGAGCGCACCACGAGCTGGATACCGTCAGCCGCGATGACCGCGAGGTTGCCCATCATGCGGAACGACATGCCGAGCATTCCGCGATCCCGGCCGCCCTTGCGCCGACGCTCAAGGGAATCGAGGCTGTCAAGCAGACGCTTGTTGTTCTTCTCGACCTTGGTCGTCTCCGCCGCCCAGCGCCAGAGCGACATCCGGTAGGACTCGTTGGCCTGGGCGACTTGCCGTGTCGAGTTCACCAGCTTGCGCCGGAGACTGGCCAGGTTCTCTTCCGCAGCCGCTACTCGTGAGGCGCTGCGGAAGGCGGAGTTCCGGGTTTCGGTCAGCTGGAGTTCAGCGACCCGAACCCGGCCCATGAGATCGAGGTGCTGATCCCGCGACTGCCGGATGCGGTCCTCTGCTCCTCGGAGAGCAGCCGCCAGCTTCTCCGTCTCGGACTGGACAAGCCGGGTCATCCGCTGCACCGAGGAAGCGGCGGCCCCCTGGTCACCACCTACGGTGTTGATCCGCAGCGTGGTCGAAAGGCGATCTCGCTCGACCCTGCTCTTGAACTGCCGCCATTCCGTGGCGGCTTTAGTGGTGTCGAGATCAAGATTGACCTTGAACTCGTCGTCCATTGCCTCAAGCTGGGCTCGAAGCCGACGCCGGAACTCCGAGGTATCCGGAACAACCTTGATTGAGATCCGGCCGACTTCTTGTCCGCCAGGGCTTGTCATCTATCCTCCCTGAGCCTGTTTTGCGGCCTGGAGATGCATCCGGGCCGTCTGCGCAAACGCGCCCGCATTCCTCTTGTTCGATGGCCGCTCAACCGGCTTAGGCGCTTTCGGCTTTCGCTTCGAATTAGCCGCGACAACCGCGTAGGTTGTTTGCTGGATTGCGTCGATGACGTTCGCCAGCAGGTACCGGTCCTGTCCCCAGCCGACGAATTGGGCCCCGCCGCGAATCTCGGCGTACGTTCGGGACTCCAAGGGAAGCTGACGGATCAGATACAAAACCCGGATCGGGGAGTAACCCGATCCGGGCCGAATGACCTGCGCCAGGTCTAGTCCGTAGTACTGCTGGAAGTCAGCAAGAATTTGCTCGCCGCACCGGTCGATCAAGCCGGCGAGTTCTGAGCTTCCCCCGGCTGAGTCGCCTCCGTCCACTTCTGGAGAACCTTCATCAGCACCAGGACGTCACCGCCCAGCAGCTTCACGAGCTTGGTCCCCTTGCCATCCGCGGTGACCGTCTTGATAATCAGCTCGACGGTTTCGACTGCGGTGTCTTCCGACACGGTGTCGTCTTCGTCAGCGTTCTCCCGCTCGTTGTCGAGCGCGGTCATCGCAGCAATGACCTTTTCCCGATCCTTCTTCGGGACTCGCAGCAGCGAACGGAGAACGAACTCCTCGCCGGCTGCCTTGAAAACCAGGGGAGCGTATTCGCGCTCGATTTCCTCCTGGAGCGACTCAAGAGTGAACTCGTTAGACATAGGTGGCAGACCTCTTTCAGCGATATGCGGACCCAAAGGAGAAGGAAGGGCACGGGGGTCCGCCAAGAAACCGTGCCCTTCCAGTTATTGTCAACTCATCAAAGGTTGAGAATCAGACCTCTGCCGGAGGGGCAGCCGGAGCTGCGATCGTGTCGGCGATCCAGGCGAACAGCGGAAGGTCGTCGCCCGCCTGCGGCTGGGTGAAGGTCGCCCGCAGCGGCAGGAACGCGAAGGCGTCCACCGACAGCTCGACCTCGCCCTCGCGCCGGATCGAAGCCCGAGGAGCGTAGAAGCCGACGTTGGTGTTGCCGTCTCGGATGATCACCAGGAACGAGTGGATCTGCGGGGTGTTGGTCGCCGAGTTCACCCGGAACACGCCAGCGGTATTCGGGTCGGAACCCGAGCCGCCACCCGTGCCGTAGTACAGCCGGAGCGCGGTCTCATCGAACTGGTGGACGTTGAAGGTCACGTAGTCCGCGGGCGGCTCGGTCTGCACCTCTCGCAGAATCTCGGCCTGCCAGGTGCCCCGGGTTTCCAGCTCGCCGCCTTCGAACCCGAAGACCGGCAGCTCATCTCGGGCGGTGTGGCCGACGTTCGTCCAATCCCCGAAGGTGCCAGTTGCGCCTGGAACCCAAGCGTCAACCTCCGCCTGAGTCGGCATCGCGGTGTGCGGGTCGTTAATGAAAATGTGGCCGATCGCCGGGGTGATAACCGCGGCCTCGTTCAGAGCCATATCTATCCCTTTCTCGGCCGCAAGCCGAGTTGAATCAGCGCTTGGACACGCCAGGTATCCTCAAAAGGCGAATCGAACTGAGTTGCGCCCATCGTGTCGCGATACGAATGCAGGTGACCCGCTTCCGTCACCGTCTGATTCCGAACCGCGTCCCAGATAACCTGGCGGGCATCTAGCAAGACGTCCTCGGCGTGAGCCAGGTCCACATCCGAATAGACCGTCAGCTCGATCGTGGCTCGGTCCAGCAATCGGGGATCTACAGACAGACCTCCGAGCCGGCGAACGTTCACGATCGGCATTCGTCGGTCTCGGATATCTGGTACCCAAGTGGTGACCTGTACGCCGGGGAGCGCTTCCCGCAAAAGCGGGACTACCACGTTTTGAACCCGTGGCATTCTTCGCTCTACCACGAGCGTTCCCACTTTCAGATAAGACCGGCTGCGCCCGTCAGGACGTACTTGCCGGGAATGAACACTGGCTGTTCCTCGCCGTACAGGTTGAGCCAGTGACCGAACTCGATGCTTAGAGCGGCCTCGTCATCGAGGATCACGTAGGCGTCGACGTCGCCCTTGCGGACGAGAACCTGCGACTCCCCGGTTCGGTTCTTCGACGCTTCCAGCCGTGCCTCTGCCTTCGCACCGACCTTGAGCGCGTGACCCCAGACGGCAGCCTGGACACCCTTCTTGTCCTTCAGGCTGTTGTTGAACGCCTTCTGCGACCACAACGATTGAACCTTCGCCATCACGCCCGCCTTAGTGCGTAGTCCATGTGCGCAGTTCGGTGGGAGCCGTTGTAGCGGCGAGGGAAGCCAACGACGGACCACAGCTCGCCGCGCCATTCGACTCGGGCGCGAGGGCCGAGAAAGACGTTCTGCCCTCGGACGATCCGAAGCCGGTAGTTCTCCTCGGTCTCGACGCCTTCGTTGTCCTGTTCGGCCCTTCGAGCGCTGGTTCCCGATGCGGCGGAGACCTGGACGACCGCGGAGACCTCGATCCCGGTGGGGCTCGGGTACCGCATCGGGTTTCCGTCCGAGTCGACGCCTTCGATCTCCGGGTAGACGATCACCGTCTCCGTGCCTCGATCGAGCAGGCTCATTGGAAGAACCACCACCAATCCGGGTACCGGGCCCGGTACTGCGGGATGGGGTCGAGGCGCGGCCGGATGGTGAACGCGCCCCGGCGAACACCGAGCCACTCCCACTCTTCCGGCAGGATCAGAATCCGACCCGGAGCTGCCGAACTCGACATCGAGTACGAGTAGTTGCCATCGGTTTCCTGGCTGTATCCCTCTGGATTCCGGAGAACTCGAAGGACTGCTTCGCACTCGATCATCACCAGGAGTTCGAGCGGAATCTCACCGGATTCGACCTTTTCGTCAAGGTCCGGAATCCGAGCTCGGATGACGGCCTCCACATCCTCCAGACGAGCGGCGACCATCGCTTTTTCTTCCTCGGTCAGCTCTCGCGTGAACCGAGCTTCGACGTCTTCCGGAGTTGCGTAGGCCATCCGTCAACTCCTCAGTCTTCAGTTTCCTTCTTAGGGCGGCCACGCCGCTTAGGAGCGGGGGAGGCCGGAGCCTCGGCCCGGATAGGCCGAGGCTCCGTCCAGCCCTGCTTAAGCAGCAATGCGCCCTTCTCGGCCGAGACGGAAACTGTCACGCCTCGGGGAGAAACGAGCTTCATAGCAGACCTTTCGTTATTGTCAACTGATCAAAGGTCAGCCCTCAACCGGGGGAGCCGGCGGGACCTCGTTGAACTTCACGAAAGCGTCCAGATCGCCCACGACCCAACCGAAAGTAACCTCGATCAGAATGGCCAGCTGGTTCGTCTGCCACATCGAAATCGTCTGCGTACCATCGGTCAGCGTGGCCTGGTCCGTAACCTTAACCCGAACCTGATCCGCATAACCGAAGCGGAGCTGCGAGAAGTCGCCGCCAATCAGGCGGATGTTCGAATCCGTCGCAGCACCCAGATCACCACCAACAGCGCGGCCGAACTGAATAGGGAAGCCCAGCAGCGAGCTGTTCTGGGTGGCCAGGTTCAGCGCGCCAGGGTCAGCGACATTGCCATTCACATCCCGGACAACCATCGCCCGAGCGAGGCGACCACGGTAACGTGGGTCCGCAGCCCAGCCGGAGAACTCGTGGTTCACCGACACCAGGTCGTAGCCGGCGAGCAGATCCTCAACCGGGTCCGCACCGAAGTCGACGGAATTGGTGGTCTCGGCCAGAACGTTGGCTCGGTCGATACCCTGGAGGTTCGCGCCGGAAAGCGGCTGCTTGCCGTGGAAAACCGCGAGATCAATTCCGCGGCCAATGGCATACGCGAGGTCGCTCTGGATCTGGGTGTAAAGCCCATTGACGTTGGCCCGAGCGAACTCTTCGGAAACCGTGACAATGGTCGCCAGCTTAATCGGGCTGAACGACCGGGAACCCCAACCGACACCCGACAGCGGCTTCTGTGCGCCCTCTCGCTGCTCGTTCGAAGTGCCGGTACCGACCTGGCCGACCTCCGGTCGCTTAGTGTTGACGGGGATGATCGTTTCGCCATAGGTGACAGGAATCTGCTGGCCCATTCGCAGAACCAGGCTCGACTCCTGAGCCTTTTCGAAGATTGGCCCGACGATTTCCTTTGGGAGCAAATCGCTCGGCAGGTGCGCCAGCCGGCCCTGGTGATCGCCGCCCTGGCCGTTAACAGGAGCGGTATTCGGAGCAAGCTCGTTAATGGTAGCCATGCTTTTCTGCTGTCCTTACTTGAGGTTGTTCAGAATGAATGCGCCGAAGTTCGAAGCAGGGTCGGACGCAACTGCGTTTCCGCCGAGTCCCTGAGACGGATCGGTAAACCGCGGCTTCTTCGAAGACGAGCTGGCCATCAGTTCCTTGACCTTCTCGGCGTGCTCGCGGATCTCGTTGTCCGTCTCGCCCTGCAACAGCTCGGCAAATTCGGCAGCAGATTCACCAGGAATCCCGACCGCCAGTGCCGCGCGGAGCTTGGAAATAGCCAAGTTCGCGTTGTTCAACTCGGCGGTCAGTGCCGCCTGCGCGTCCGTCAGCTCCTTGATCTGAGAACCGAACTTCTCCTCGGCCTCGAACTGAGCCTTATCCTCCGCGTCCTTGGCCCGCTGGCGGTACTTCGCCGCCTCGTTGTTGGCCTTGGTGATCTGGCCCCGCACCCACGACGGAACCGAATCCTCGGTCGTCTCGGCAACAGGGGTGTCAACCGTCTCGGTCACGGATTCGTCGGACATAGCAGCCTCCTGGGCATGAAAAAAGCCCGCACCTGGCGGGCTTGGATTGTGTGAGCGGACCTATGCCGCGATTGAGTAATCCGGCATTTTGATTTCGCCGCGCTCAAGCGCGCGACGGAAAGCGTTAAGGGCGTCTTTGTAGCTGACGTCCTTAGTGAATCGGTTCCAGAGCTCTCGGGCGTCGAGGTAGGCGTCCCGGCCTGCCCAGTTAGTTCGATCGAAAACTGGGACTACCTTGCAATCGCATCCGGGATGCCACCGCTTCGCCAACTCGTCCATTGCGGCCTGGTCGTTCTTGCGCCACAACTCCTCGGCCGTAACGTCATCCGTATCAAGACCAGCGGAGCGAGCCGACAAGTAAACCGGACCTCGGGAAACCATCATCAAACAGAAGCCACAGGTTTCACGACCTGTGGCAACTCGTGCCCAGCCCTTCACCACCGGATCGGAATCCACCATCTTGAGGATCTGTCCGCGCCCGGCGTTCTCGATCTCTTTGGTGATTCGCATTGCGGCTTCCTTGACTGCCGCATCCGATGCATCCTGCTGAGCCAACTTCCTGCGAGCGGGCTCCATCGCCTTCACGAAGTCCTGAAACGTGTAGTGATCGAGGAATGCGTCATGCCGGCCGGAGCCTGGAGCGTGCTCCTCGCGCTGGGCGTCGTAGAATTCCCGACCCAGGTCCGACGACTTCCTCCGGGCCTCCTGGACCTCAGGGAAGATCGATCGGAGCAGGTTCAGCCACTCCTTCACCGACAGCAAGGGGAACCGGAACATGGAGAGGACCCCGAGGACGAAGCCGGTCGTCTGCGCGACGATCGCGGCTTGCGCTCGTGCGAATTCCTCGGCGGTCATCCCTACTCCTCTTCGGCTTTACTCCCTGATGTCGCGAGCGGCGGATTTGCCACGGACATGAGCGCGTTCAGCTGCGCAGTGGGGGATTGGTTATCCCACTGCTCCATCTCGCGAAGTTCTTCCTCGGAGTAGCCGAGATCGATTCGGCCTCGCTCCACCGGAATCACCGAACGGCCATCAGGCGTAACCGCGGTGACCAGCTTGACCACGGCGTCGGCCTTAGCCGCGTAAGTCGGCGTCGCCGGATCACGCCACAGCGTCTCCATCCGGTAAGCCTCCTGCGGAATCTCGCCATCCATAATCAGCATGGCGATTCGCATGGTCTGCTCCCACGCTCCGCCGAACATCCGGCACTTCCGCTCCGCCTTCTTCACCAAGCGGGACTCGGCGGATCGAATTGCTTCTGCCGAAGCGGGGTTATCGGAGTGGAAAGACAGGTATTGAGGCGGCAAACCTGTATACGCTGCGACCTGCTTTGCCAGCTGATCGAGAACATCCGTGAAGTTGCGAAGCTCTGCAGCGGTGAACTGAGTCGCCGAAGCCGCTTCGTTCTCGAATGCCATGATTCGCGCGTAGTAAGCGTCGAGAACGGGGCCAGGGTTATCTGGGTCGCTCTCGAATTCGTCGCGAGTCACGCCGAACAACAGCCGTTGCGGGACCGCCATGAGTTCCGCAGCTGCCTGAAGGTTCATCATCGTCCTGGCGGCTGCGTCGGTCACGCTCCTGATCTCCGGCAGGATCTCTGACCGGCCCATACGATCGCTCAGGCGCTCGCGGTTCAGGATCGGCACGACCGGCACCAGGTCCGGCCCTTCGACCTCGGACTCAACCCGCCAGCGCGACATCGGGCCTGAAGACCGGACCAGGTAGTAGACGCGGCCGGGAACCATCAGCGTCGCTGCCTCGTCCGCGGTGGGTTCTCCAGCCGGAGCCGGGTACAGCCGCAGGAACGCCCGAACCGCGCCCGTCCGGTGATCGATGTCGGCGATCGCGGACCGAGGCGACTCCACCCGGATCACGGGGGTGTCCTGGTCCGGCGCGGTCTCGTCCGGAGCCGTCACCGTGACGTAACTCAGGCCGTAGATCATCGCTTCCAGGTGGCCGATCGAAGACTCCTCATCGAGGTTGTTGATCTGCCACCAGGACCAGAGCCGCTGATCTGCCTCGGACGAGCCGGCGAGCCGGAAGCCCTCCACGTCCAGGCGCTCCTCCAAGCTGTCGAGGTAGACCCTCGGCCAGCCGATCGCGGAGACCATGTGCCGCATCTCCGGGGGAGTAGCGACCCCCAGCGCCTTTGGCCGGAACAGCGCCTCGTAGTAGTCGGAATCGGCCCGCATGGTCGGCTGTGAGGCCGAAAGGCGGTTGCTGAGGTCTTGGACCAGCTCCTCGATAAATGGGGCTGCCATTATCGGAAGATCGCCACCTTTCGTCCTCGGTTCTTCTTGCTCATCAGGAGTTCTTGCCGAGCGCCGTAAGCGAGCACGGCGCAGACCGCGGCGTCGATCTTTCGGCTGGAGTCCTTGCTCGCCTTACCGATCGAAATGCCGTGGTTGTTCGGGCGTCGGTGCGCATTCAGAATGTGCTGCCGAAGAGTCGGATCACCGTTGTGCGTGATCTCGCCTTCGACCACCGAGTCCTCAAATCGCTCGCAATCGAGCGTGAATTGCTTCGTGTTGCCTCGCATGTCAAATGCGACCGGATGCCGTGGCGTCGCCTTGATCTTCAACTTCTTGCCAAACTTGACGCCCCACTGATCGACGTACGCCTCGAATTCGCGGACGTCGGCTCGCATTGCGCGGACGTCGTAGTGCGCGAACGTGTGCTCGACCGTGGCGTTGACCTGTTCCCGAGGAATCTGTCCGTCCCACTTCTCTGGGTTCCAGACCTTGATGGGGAAGAGCGCCCCGTCATCGATCCGGCAGGCGACTAGTGCAGTCCAGTCATTCCCCTTGGAGCCGTCGAAGCCCAAGGTGATCGAGTCGCCGTATTCGAGTGGCTTGATCTCGGCACTCATGCACCGGTCCCACTCCTGCGGAGTGATCCAGGCATCCTCAGCCGCATTGATCTGGTTGAGGAACTTCCTGCGGCTCTCGGTAACATCGTTCTTGACGTCGAGAATCGACTTGACCAACGTGTCAATGTCGAGCCACACCGCGTCGCCCCGAGCGGTCACCAATCCGTCATGGAGCTTCTGCAGAAGTTCCTCGTACAGCTGCGGGTCCTCGGATGCCTCCGCGATCTCTGAGACCGGCGTGTCAGCCGGCGCTTCCAAGGCGTCGTAAAGGAGCCCCGTGTCCACCGCGTTGCCTGCGAGAACGTCCTGGAACGCTTCCCAGTCCTGTTCTGCGTCCGACTCTTCTCCGGGCCGGTGAGCGTTGCAAATGCTCAGTACGCGACAACCGCCGTAAGCAGCTTTATCGACGTTGCCCTGAATGACGTTCGCCATTTCGTGGCCGTTGTTATTCTCCAGCCACCATTGCGTCTCGTTCTTCAGGACAAAGGTGGGCCTTTTTCCTTCCATCGAAAGCGGGGAAGACGTAATCGCCTCGATCAGCCCGCCACCCTCGGCGTAGATAATCGTCTTGTTAATCTGGAGGCCGTATCGCTCCTGCATCAACGGCGACGCCATCTGCGGGAAGATGCGGAAGGTGTTGTTCGTCTGGTCCTGCGATACCGCGACGATCTGAACCCATGCGGCAGAGCGGGTGGCCCCGACAGGTTCGCCATTGCTATCGAAACGCGCGAACACAACCGGGCCGCACAGCTCAACCAAGCTCATCGCGGCAGCGAGGGGATCTTTTACCGGCGCCTTTCATGCGCCGGAAGACCCCCTTTCTGTAAGCGAATCGACCGCGGTCATCGACCGCGTACCACCAGAGCAAGAATCTCGCTTGCTCCAGAGTCGGCAAGAAAGCCTCTTTTGCATTCGGCCCATTGGGCTGACGCAAGTACTTGACCATCCAGTTGATGACCTGCCAGCCCAAGGTCTTCTCGGGCAAGTACCAGCCCCCGGACTTGAGCCGCCGCCAGGTGGGGCCGATGACATGGCTCGGAACCGGGAGCAGTTTGGATTCATCCACTCCCGTGCTCCTGTTTAGCTAGTTATTCAGTGCTGCTCGCGCGAATGAAGTACCTTCGGAGGGATTCGAACCCCCAACCTTCCGGGTCTGAGCCGGACGCCTCTACCAATTGGGCTACGAAGGCAAAGCCGGACTCATCCCTATCCGACGTGTAGGCCCCCTGCCGTCCTGTGGCCTATTCCTGCTGTGCACTTCGGCAGGACTCGAACCTGCGCCCTCCGGGCTTCAACCGGATGCTCTGCCGTCTGAGCTACGAAGGCGAACATCCCCCAAGTGCGCATCGTTGAGAGGCGTGGGGGATACGAGCCCGAGTGCAGGGAATCGAACCCCGCCAACTGGTTTTGGAGACCAGTCCGCGCCCAGCGCCCACTCGAATCGAAGGCCAGGCCGGGTGCTGAGAGCAGAGCCGGATGCTGGCCGTCGTCAGGCATCGAGGATTCGAACCTCGGACTTCCCGGATCCAAACCGGGCACTCTGTCCAAACTGAGCTAATGCCTGTGAACCCTGGAGCAGGCACCGCTCCAGGGAGCCCCGTTGTTCACCGCTGAAACGGTGCTGCACGGGGCCACACAGGTGCCGCTGCGGGATACCGGGAACCGGGGTGCTCGGCCATCGGTAGAGCCGATCAGCGGCGGGGTGATGCCCTGGGGACCACGCCATGCGCTGGTCCGCCAGGAGATCGAGGGGTGTTGTTGTGACGCCGAGTTACGTGTGATAGCTTGCTGTCGCTCCCCACGCAGGTGGGGGTGACCCGTCGTTAGTCCCTCAGGGACTTCCCTTCGGGTAGCGCTCTCCACGTATGTGGAGGTGACCCACGACTGGCCGTTCCGGCAGATCTGAAGGTCAAGTGCTCTCCACGTATGTGGAGGTGGCAGCTTCTTCGGAGGCTGAGGATCGCAACAGTGTTGTCGCTTGGTGCGACCTTGGTTGGCCCTGCGAACGCGGGGACCCAGAAGCCCCCGGCTCCGGCCGGGGGCTTTCTGCTGCCCGGCGCGGGGAGGAGCAGCGAAGGGAAGGAGAGAGGAAACCTTCGCGCTCTACTGCCCGCGCCGGGAGTTCAGTGCTCCGGCTGGAGCTTCGTTCGCAGATTCACTGAATTGAGGATGACGGTCTCGGTGCCGTCTGCGGCTCGGTGGTTGACCTCCGCCAGGATGCCCAGGCTCCCGAGGAACCCCGCAAGCAGCACCCCGAAGTCGTCCGTCTCGGAGCGCAGATGCACACGGGTGAGACCGAACTGCGGGTGCTCCCGGTCGGCGACGAACACCCCGATCGCCGACCGCAGCGGCGCGATGAGGTCGTTGACCCGTTCAGGAGCGATCCCTCGGAGATCTGCGTACAAGTCGGCGTCGTCGGCCGTCACGTTGCCCGTGACGACCACGACCTGGACGAATCCGTTACTGAGGCTCATGCTCTCCACCTTCATCAGCCGACCCTGGCAGTGCTAGGGGTTTCCCGTTGTCCCCTGCGAAAGAAGTAGCCGGTACAGCTGGGCTGCGTCGACGGCCAGGTCGCCATCGACCTCGGTCACGTACTCCGAGCCGGCGATCTGGAGTCCGAACCGGCCGCGGGCAAGGTCTTCGGCCTGGTTCGCGACGGCTTCGAGCGGGCTCGCCGACTTCTTCGAGCCGGTCCTCCGCGCCCTAGCCATTCCTCTTCCACCTGGCGTTGGCGGCCTTGCGGGCGGACTCCTCGCGGGACATCGGGACCACCTTCTTCGGGTCCTCCTGGCCCTCGTCGCCCTCGCTGTCGATCTCCGGGAGCTTGAGCGCCTTCCACAGCGACATGGCCGCCTGGCGGTGCATCCGCAGCTCGCTGAAGATCGGGTTGATCTGCTCGCCACCGTGGGAAGCGCGGATCATCAGCGGGGCATCCGTGAGGGACGCCTGGAGGTGATCCACGATGGTGATCTCCATGCAGAAGTCGGTGAGGAGCGACAGCTCGTCCTCTCGAAGCTCGTAGTGGTCGAGCGTCTTCGACCAGACCCGCTTGGCGCGGTTGCTGAGGCCGCTGGGAGCGGCCGGTTTCCTGGCCACTCGTTGGACCTCCGGTTATCTGAGCCGGCCGGGGTGGGCTGGCTTCTTCCTGAATCGAGCAGCGCGGAGAGCTGCCCGCGCTTGGTGTCCTTCTTGGGACGACTTCGACTTGTGGCAAGTCGTGCACACTGACTGGAGGTTGACCAACCGGTGGTCATCCCCGGCTTTGATGTGGTCAACCTCGGTTGCCCGACCTTCACAGCGGGGTCCGCGGATCTGGCAACGGTGGTTGTCTCTACTCAGCGCTGACTTTCGAAGTGAAGCCCAGTTACCTGGTAACCTCGAACCTCGGTTTGAACCACGCCAACGATTAGATTCTCTCAAGTGCTTCACCTCGGTTAACTTCAGTTAACTAAGGCGACCGAGGAAGTACCTCCTTCGGTTCTCCACTCCGTGGAGAAGTACCTGAGTCGATGTTCAGTTAACTAAGAAGAGGGTCGGTCGTTCGAGGAACTTCGTTCCTCTCTCCCTCCCCTAGTTATTAGGTGTTACACCGCTGAATCTCCGACGCCCGAACCCTGGTTTGTGGCGAAGACCACTCTCTTGGAGTAGTGATCCGCGGGCCGGGGCGAGAAAACCACCCTGGGCACTCTCTGCGACGCATGATTACGCGCTGCCGCTATACCTGGCCGATCGAGAAGGCCCCCGAGGGGAACCCTCCCCTGGGGGCCAGCGACCCTAATCTCACTGTCAATCCAAACTCAACCACACAACAACGTTCTTGTCAACTCTTGCCGATGCAATCCGCGACACACTGACAATGCCAACGCCATGCACTAGCCTCACGCGCGCCCATGCCTGCGTGTGCGCAGACCTAGTGCGCACACCTCGCCGTGGTGATGGCGTTCGTGCTTGCTGGCCATGAATGGGGAGGGCTTTGAAGTGGCCATAGAGGCACTGGAATAAACGGCGGAGTGGGAGGCGCCTGAAGGGCGTCTGCTCAAGCGAGAGGGCCCATTCAGGGCCGGGAATCCATAACCGTGCTCGATTGGCCTGGCTGGTTTCTCCGGTAGGCCGATGAACCTGGAGTGATGTGACCGGCGACACGCTTCCATGAGTTGACACGAACGTGAATCGGGGCGTAGTTTCGTTGTTGTCAGGCCGAGAGGTCAGGCGGAAAAACTCCAGACGCAGCAGCGAACGAGTTAGGTCACTCTGACTGAACCTCAGTTGACAATAACGGTCGTTCGTGTAAGCTCCGGGGTAGCACTAAGCGAACAACTCAAGACGGACCAGCGGGAGCCCTACAGCGTTTGGGGGTTTGAGCGCCAGTCAGCAACAGCTACGCGGTCCAGTTGACAAGAACGCGAAATGTGCTAAGCTCGAAAACATAACTCCAGACAAGCCCACCGGGAAGTCAACCAAGAGTTGACAAGAACGGGAAAGCTGATAAGCTGGAGCCAAGCAAAACCTGAACCTTGAGAACCGAATACGGGACCGCAACTCCCACGAGCGATAGGTAGAGCCAGCCGACCGATGGTCGGACTCTATCGCGGGAACACCCAGCTAGAACCCGGCAAGGCCGAACGGCATCGGCAAACCGGCAAACGCTCCGAACGGGAGCCAGGCTGATCGAGACAACGAGTTGCGGACGGACACCCGAACGCCACCAGGCTAGGCAGCTGCGAACACAGTTCGCGCCCGGTTCGATTCCGGCTGGTGGCGCGCATGATCGGCACTTCTATCATGAGTTGACAATAACGTACTCGACAGTTAGAGGATTGGCGAGGCAATGAACGAGCAGTGGATTGTCACACGCGACGGCAAACAGGTTTCACCTGTTCTCAGCAGTGAGGCCGACGCATGGACGTGGATTCTGAAGCACCAAGCGCAAAGCGTTGATTGGGCAATCCGGTACGAGGGTTACCGGATCAAGCACGTTGAGGACGCAGACCTCTGAGCTTTGGGTCCGGCTGAACCTGAGTCAGCCGACGCCTTGAATTCAGAGGCAAGGAGAGACATGATCGTTCGAGTTACCGAGACTTATGACAATGCTGCCCCTGGTGCCGAGCCGAATTCGTGGCTGTTCGAGAACGTGTCCGATCTGTCGTTGACGCTGGCAATTGTTCTTGACAACGAAGCCCGCGACTGGCGCGAATACAACAAGCTGTTTGTTACGGCTGCTGTAGATGAGCTGTGCGCGATGCTAGAGGCCGCCGCAAAAACGGTCGTTGAGCAGCGGCTCACCAGCATTCAGGTAGGGGAGCACTTCTACCAGATTTCTGAGGTGTGACCTCTGGGCTTTGGGTCAGGCAGGACCAAGTGCCTGCCTGTGCCTTGAATTCAGAGACTTCGAATTGGGGAGAGAAAATGACTGCTCAGATCTTCGCGTTCATGACTGCAAGTGCTCACCGGTTCGAGGAGGGATGCTCGGACCCAGAAGAACAGCACGGGTGGATTGACTGGAGCTGGTCGCACACCCAGCTGCACGAATCGCGGAACGACGTCCGGCCGCGAATCGACTCGCCGGAGGATGACGAACACCTGGCAGATGAGATCCGCGACTTGATCGGTGACGCTACCGGTTGGGAGAACAACGGAGACGGCACCCTGTACGACCAGAATCCGTATGAGTCGCTCGAAGATGGCTGGGATTACACGTACGCGGTCCACTTCTCCAAGAAGTACCACCACGCGACTAAGGGTTGGGTTGAAGAGAGATTTGACCCGATCGAATTCCTGAAGTCGTTCCAGGAGTGCGAGCACTGCGGGGGCCTGATCAAGACCAGTCTCAAGCGCCCGGTGTGTTTCGACTGCGCCGAGATGTATGAGGTTGAGGGCGTCGAGAACGGCGCGGTTGCCCTGGCAATCGAGACCGCTCGTCACAACAACGTGTTTCCGACGGTTGACGAATTGGACGCGGCGGAGAGCGACGACTTGGAATCTGAATCTGAGTAGTAATCGACCGGGCGGTTACGCCCGTCCGGTCTGTTGATTGCTCAGAAAAGGAGGCGTGAAATGGCAAAGGGTTGCATTGAAGAACTCGCAAAGGTCTACCTGATCTGGGACGAGGAACGGAACGAGTACGAGATCGATCCGCTCACGTTCAGCGGACCGCTTGACGGCTACGACGGCGGTGCGGCGGTGGGCAACTGCGAATGCGAGAACCCTGGCGAACACGATGAGGAGATCGAGCGGGCAAACGCGACGCCTCTTCCCTCGGGCGTGGAGCTGACCGCACTGCTGGTTGAGGCACTTGCTCGGTTTCAGGGTCGGAGTTGAGGGAGAGAGATGGAAGCCACGGAGCTTTGGGCACTGCTTCGCGAAGAGGTCGACAAGTGGCGTGAGGCGTGCGTCGAGGCGAACAAGTCGGATCACTATAGCGATTGGGACGATGCGGACGATGCAGCGCACACGATCGCGCAAACCGTCGAAGCCTTGATCGAACGGAATGCGATTCCGTCCTGATCGGAGCCGTTTGGGTTGGGCGCGGGAAACCGCGCCTCTCCCTGATCGCTCGGAATTAGGAGAGAGAATGAACAACGATGTGATCGTGCTGGAGCTTGCCCGGAAGATCGCGGCTGAGCTGGGCGACGGCTGGCAGGCCACCGAGGGCTCCGCCCCCTCGAACAATATCGCCCGCCTGGTGCATTCCACGGGGGCGACGCTGCACCTGAGCACGCATGGTTGGCGGAAGTCGGACGAGGGCAAGCTGGGGATCACGGCGAGCCTTCAGCAGTACGGCAAGGTGACCGAGTACCGGGAGCCGACTCACGAGATCAAGGTTTCGTACAACAAGAAGACCCCAGCGCAGATCGCGCAGGATATCAAGCGGCGACTTCTGCCGAACTACCAGAAGCGGCTAGCGGAGCTGGCCGAACTCCAGGCGCAGTACGACGAGCACGAAGCGGAGCAGGAAGCTTTCATCCGGGACCTGGCGGCCACGCTCGGAGACGCTGCGCGCCGGAGTTCCTTCAGCCGGGAATGGATCGACTTCCGCGACCTGGGCCAGATCGCGAACGGGCACGCGCGGGTCCTCAGCGCCACCGTGGAGTTTCAGGTCGAGGTCCCGAAGGAGTTCGCGCTGCTGCTGGCGGCGGAGCTGGCCGCACTCGGCAAGCGCAAGAAGGGATGAGTGCTTTGGGTGAGAGCCGATTCCGGTCGGCTCTGCGCCTTGACCACTTAGACCAAAGGAGATTTGAGATGCGCAAGCACAACACGATCAACCGCGCCCGCAGCCTGTTCGTCGCTCAGTCGCTCGCTGCCGAGATCAGGAAGGGCGGGAAGCGCAAGGGGTACCTGGGCCAGGCGAACGAGCTGATCGGCGGGCAGCACCGGACGAAGCGGGCCGCCCTGGCCGCGTTGGTGAACGAGCTGCGGACGACGTTCGGCTACGTCCCCACTCGGGTCGTCCGCAGCGCGCTGGCGTCGTGAGCTCGGAGCTGGGTCTGGAGGTTTGAGGATGAACAAGTTCGCTGCGGTCGCCTTGCTGGTCTTGTCCGGCTTGCTGGTCGCAACCGTGTTCGCAGGCATCGCCTCGCTGTCAGCCGGGGACGACAACGGAGACGGAGTGATCATGGAGGACGAAGCCGGCTGGGACTGCGAGGTCATGGGGAATCGGATCTGTGGGTGCGGAGAGGCTTGAGATGGATATTCAGGACGGCGAGCGGGTCGACTGGACCGACCAGCAAGACGAAGACGCTTACAACATGTTCGTAGAGCTGGCCGAAGGCGATATGGTGGGGCGTGCTCAAGAAATCATGCGCGGTGTTCAGCGCATGATTGGCGTGGCATTCACCGATGAAGACTTGGCGGCGTGGGTGAAGCGCTACGTGGACGAGCACACGGTGATCTGCGAATGGTTCCCGGCGTGCGAGAACGAAGCGACGACGGTGCAGCCCCACAGCGTGCTCGGCTTGGTTCCGATCTGTGAGCGTTGTCAGGAGCGAGCATCGGCATGAAGCTCAGCGCGAAGAGGATTAGTGCGCTTCGGAAGATCGCTGAAACCGAGGCGCGCAAGAACGCAGGTGAATACATTGAGCACGTTTGCGCTACTAGTGCTGCGTGGGAAGTGGCACACCCGGACCTAAACGCTATTCATATCGCCACCGCACGATCGATGGCGAGAGATGGCTTGGTTACCATCACCCGGATTTCTGGTGACGAGCTCTGGAATGAGCCGACGAAATCGTACGTGGAGTTTACGGACGCTGGTCGAGAGGTTTGGGAGCTGTACTGCAAGGACGCCCTGGAAGCTAAGGAGGAGGCTTCGCCGGTGGAATCGGTTCTGAGCATCAAGGGCACGTTCGCCGACTGGTTGGAAGGGTCGGGAGTCCTGCAAGGGGATGACGACGACCCGCAAGCCGTCCGGGTGCGGGAGGCTTGGAGCGCAGCCGCGGTGATCCGCCGAGGCCGCAGCCGCACGGTTCAGGTCGCCGTGGAGACGTCTTCGGTCGCCGAGTGGATCGAGACGATGGCGAGCACCCTGCTGGGCCTGGACGATGTCAGCAAGGCCGAGGCGGACGGGGCCAGGGATGCCCTGCAGAAAGCAGCGGAGCTTCGGAAGAGGCTTGAGGAGGCCGAGCGGAAGCGGGCTGAGAAGCCGCGTAAGGCCCCGAAGGAGTCCGGGTTCGACCACGCACACCAGCTCTGTCGCGAGTGCCAGCAGGCGGCCTCCAGGGCTCGGGGAGCTGCCTTGGAGCACGGGGCAGATATCGGTGAGTGGATCGAGGGTGAACACTGGGGGACATGGAAGGCGTGAGCGAGGAGAACGACTACCCAAAGTATTTGACGATGTTCTGGTGCCCGGCGTGCGGGTTGTTCAAAGGCTCCGGATCACCGGGCGGTCATCGTCAACAAGGCCGTGCTGGTGCCCCAGTCTGCTCTGGGGCACCAGTTCCGTTGAGGTACGTATTCGATGGACGGATCGAGCAGGGATCATGAACGAGAAGCCGTGCCCAACCATTTCAGATGGCGGTGAGTTCTGCGTGGGATGCGGTCGCCACCTGAACGTCTGTGAGATGAAGGAAGCGAAGATCATGAGCGAGAGGGTATCTAATACTCCCGGCAACATGGTTCGCGAAGTCGTCGCGGAGCTGAGTGAGGAAATGGCCCAGCCGATGACCTACGATACCCGAGAGGCCATTCGGCGAGTGGTTGAGAGGCTTGAAATCTTGACCTCGGATGTCGAGGGCTGGGAGTTGCGGAACGAAGGGAGCGAGGCATGAACGAGTTGCCAACGGGTCCGCTGAGGCTCGAAGAGTGGCAGACGCTCTCCAACTTGCTCCGGCGATTCGAGGTGAATCACGCCTCCGATCTCGGAATGAAGCTCGCAATTAAGCAAGCGGACCGAAACATCCGATCCGTGTACCAAGACCTGTACGTCCAGGAATAAGAGGAGTCAACATGAGTAACGCGGTCTGGTCGATCTGGGGTGACGGTCTCGAACCCATTGAAACGGGTTTGACCTGGGCGGAGATGAAACAAAAGGTGGACGACGGACCAGGCGACTGGTACGGCGATAACTCCGACACAGGAGAGACCTACGAACCGTAGGAATCTTCACAAAGCCATGAGCCGGATAAGCCGGTCGCCTGAATGCAGCGTAGGGCATGGCGCTATTTGATACGCCAAAGGAGAGGCATGAGTACTCAGAAAGAGATCGTCGTCAACTTCTTGACCAATGTTGTCGGGTTCAAAGAGTTGGACTCAGAGCAGGAACGGCAGCTGGACGAGCTAATCACGGAGCTTCAGAACGCCGACGAACGGGAGCACCTGAGTCCGGAAACGCGGGAGGCGCTGAAGGACGTCCAGGAAGGGCTGTTCGGCATGGCCCGGATGCTTCGGGGCGGAGTGATCCCGCCCTCTGAAGTGACGGCAGTTGTAGTCACCGAGAACGCTGTGCAGGTCCGGAAGATCCTTGGTGAGGAGAAGGCATGACCGAGAAGGACGCAGCCCGCGCCCGAGAGCTGCGAGCAGCCGCGGTGCTCCTGCGTGCGGCCGAGGAGCCAGGGCCGGAGGAGGCGCTGTTCACCGTGGCCGCCGAGGTGTACGAGGACGGGTACGAAGACATCCGTGCCCGCACGATGGCAGCGGCAGCGTACGGAATTGCGAAGAAGCATCTCGATAAGGCTTGACCTGTGAGCCTCCGCCAGGGGCACGAGCGCCTGGCGGTCACTGGTGGGTCAACACAGGTAGACCGACACCACACCGCAGGTTACTTGACCTGCGGTTTTGATCTTGATATCGAAACCTTGTGCGACTGGTCCGTTCGGGTAAAGGTTTGGCAATGATGCTCGACTGAGACGCCTGTACCACATAGCCTCTGCCCCAACGGGTGGAGCCAGGTTCCCCTGGTCAGGGGAGCGGAGTGTAGTGAACGGGTGACTCAAGTAACACTTTGTTGAAGCTTGAAACGAAACCCGGACCAAAACGATAATCATGGCGAAGCTGGGGAGCTTTGCCGACTGGGGAGTCGGTTGCACTGGGGAGGGGGATATCCATGACTTGACCCCGAACGGGATAGTCATGCTACTCTCATTTAGTTGGCGAGAGGAAGGCTGCACCCTGACATGGCTAACACCCAAAACCCCGTGATTACGTATGAAGAAATCAAGGCGTGGATACGTCAGATTAATCCGGAGACAGGGAAGAAATACACCTACGCCGATATTGGCGCGATGTACGGAGTTACCCGGCAGTACATTTCGCTGATTGTGAGGAGGAACGAAAAGGATCGACCGAAGACTGCTCGGGAAAAGGTTCGAGAGCACTTCCCGTGGCGGGTAAGTAAAGAATTCATCGAAAACGCCCCATGCAAGCGCCTTCGGGACCATGCGGAGTACATGGAAACGTATGGCGAAGGAATGAGCCGAGAAAAGCTTGAGCGACTACTCTGGTTTTACAGAAAGCTCAAGGATGAGGACGTTGTGGTGGAGTACGACCCCGAGATTCCGCCCAACCCGGGCGAGGTGATCACTGGAGGTTTCGCTTACCGAAAGCGACTTCCTTCGGACGGCAAGCTGATCATCCGCGTCAATAAGCACACTCACCTTACGCCCGAGGGTGAGACTCTGTGGCGTATGCCTAAGCATATGCCAGATCTTGATCGGGCAGCTGACTGAGAACAGGAACCGGCGAGGGAGGTCGGTTTCTGTTCTCTCCCCGAACCGTGAACGAGGCATGAGTGCGTACCTTTGTCGCCACCACGCAACCAATGGAGATTGCATACTCAGACGGCTTCATTGAAGCTTGGGTTTTCCAACCCAGCCCCGAATTGAATCCTCTTCTGGAGGTTTGTGCCCATAGAGAAGTCGACCCAGACGACACGATTATCCAGCCGGTCTACGAATACCTATCGGACAAGTGCTTTTCCCTGATGGAGGCAGAGGTGGTGAAAGATCCAGCTTGGGTAACTCGTGGCTACTACCGGGTCGTGCACTCGATCTACCCAGGCTGTCCTGGAAAAGGAGTAGATCACGTGTGCACCCACGAGAGGAGTGAGGGTTGGCAGAATATCGATCGGTATCTCAGCTAAAGGAATACCAGAAGTGCGCGTACGCCTACTACCTGCACCGGATCGAGAACGCTTGGGAGCGTCCCGCGGCCTGGTTGCCACAAGGCTTGGCCGTTCACGAAGCTGCTGAGGCTTGGGAGCGATCCGGCCGGACGATGAGCCTGGAGCAGGCGCAGGACGTCTTCAAGAGCTCGTACGCGACGCACACCAACCGGCTGGCAGGGGACACGCCGAACTTCGAGTACTGGTTCTCGTCCGGCCCGTACAAGGGCGAAACCGACGCCGCGCGAAGGCTCGGTATCGGCCTGGAGCAGGTGGAGAAGTACATCAGGTACTACATGGAGGCAGCGCCGGAGCAGGTCATCTGGATCACGCCGAGCGGCCAGCCGGCGATCGAGCTCGGGTTCGACATCGACCTCGATGGAGTCCGCGTCAAAGGCTTCATTGACCAGGTGATTTCGATAGATGAGCACGGCGAGCCGATCGTTCGTGACATCAAGACCGGAAACAAACCGGGTGACGATTTCCAATTGGCGGTCTACGCGGTAGCCATGAATGAGATGTACGGCACCGACATCAAGACCGGCGACTACTGGATGGGTCGTCAGGGCAAGCCGACGAAGGAGAATTACGACCTGGAGGTTTGGACGAAAGAGAAGGTTTCAGAAGAGTTTCACAAGGTTGACCAGAGTATCCGGGCTGGCGACTTCCCCGCCTCTCCGGAGGCCGACAAGTGTCGGTTTTGCTCGGTGGCCTCCGCGTGCGGTTTTCGTATTTGATGAGTTGACAATAACGTATCGACCTCCTTCGGGAGGTCTTTTTGTTGCCCTGATGAAGGAGGGATGAATGTCCAGTCGCGTCGAGGCAGTACAGGATTACCTGAATCGCGGATGGACTCCGTTTCTGTACGAGAGCGAGTTCAACCCAGGGTCGAACTGGCAGAACTCGAAGGCCGAAGACATCCACTTGGACGTCGTGCGGAACTCCGACTCCCCGGTGGCCCTGCTGCTGGGCAAGGCTTCGGGAATCGTCGCGATCGACATCGACGTGCAGAACGGCGGCAGCGCGGAGGCGCTGTTCAAGAAGTACGGGGAGCAGATCAAGGACACCAGAGTCCACAAGACGGCAAGCGGTGGCTGGCATCTGCTCTTCCGCTACCCGGAGAGCATTGAGGACCTGAAGGGGATCATCGACGCCGGGAAGTGGGTCAACCAGATCGGTCCGGGGATCGACTTCCTCGGGGACCGGAGGCACGTCCAGGCTCCGCCCACGGTGCGCGTAGGTCACCCGAAGAAGCCGAACGGCAGCTACAAGGTCCTTCGGGACCAGGATCCTGCTCCGCTGCCGGAGGCGCTTCTCCGGGACTGGCTGAGCGTCATCGGGGACCGGCCGGCGAACGGCATCCCGATCGAGAAGGCGAGCCCGCTCCAGTACAAGCGGCTGCTCGACCTGCACCACAACAACGTCCAGGCGGCGCGCGATGCCATGCCCGGCACGCTGGACAACACGTTCTATGCCCGGCTGGCCAGCTCGATGCGGATTGCTCGTGTCCTGCCTGACGAAGTGCTGTCCTACGACGACGTAGAGGCTTCGTTCGGCGACATGCCGTACCCGGTGAGGGACTTCGCCGGTAAGGCTCAGCGAGCTCGGGAGTTCGCCCAGTCGAATCCGTGGGAGGAGCTGACCACGGATGAGTTCAACATCGACATCCCGCCAGGGGTAGCCCCAGAAGACCTCTGGGAGTACCTGATGCAGCTCCGCAAGCGCCGGGTGCAAACCGCGGTGCAGGACCAGATCACGAAGGAGCGGATCGAGCGGGAAGCCTCGAAGGTTTCGTTGCCGGACTTCGAGGTCGGCGACGACTTCCTTTCGCAGGAGATCGACGCCGAGGAGTGGCTGATCGAGGGCCTGCTCCACCACCAGGGCAAGGCGCTGCTGTCGGCCCAGATGAAGAGCGGCAAGTCCACGATGATGCTGGAGATCATCCGATCGCTGACCTCGGGGACCGAGTTCCTTGGTCGGTTCAGGGTGCCGAAGCCGCTCACGGTGGCCTTCTACGACATGGAGCTTGGCCGCTCGATGGCACAGCGGTGGCTGCGGGACATCGAGGGAGCCGACTTCAACCGGCTGCACTACGTCTCGCTCCTCGGGCGAGGCAACGCGGTGGACATGAGGTCCCGGCAGATCCGCGAGGCAACCGCCAGGCGGCTCTCCGGTCTCGGCGTTGACGTCCTGGTGGTCGATCCGGTGTCGCCGGTGCTGTCGGCCCTGGGGATCTCGGAGAACGACTCCGAGTCGGTCAGGCCGTTCCTGGACAGCTTCGACCAGTTGGCGGTGGAGGCCGGGTTGTCCGGCGTCATCATCACCGCGCACACCGGGCACGAGAACAAGTCGCGCGCTCGTGGCTCCACGGCATTCGGTGACTGGCCGACGGCCTTGTGGAACATCCAGCGGGAAGGTGAGACCCAGGATTCGCCTCGGTCGTTCGCCGCGTACGGGCGAGACGTGAACGTGCCCCGAGGTGCATTGGTGTTCCACGACCGCACACGCGGATACACATTCGAAGGGGGGTCGTTTGACCACATCACGCAACAGGAGTACGAAAGCCCGTTCTCGGAAGTCCGATAAGCGCTGCAAGGACTGCACCGCGGAGGGGATCACCACCCGACGCAAGGCACCTTATCCCGGCCCCCGGTGCACCACTCACCACCGAGCAAATAAGAAGCAGCGCAAGGAGTATTCGCACAAGTCCCACGTCGAGGAAACGTACGGAATCACGTACGAACAGTACTGGGCGATCTACAAAGCACAAGGCGGTGTTTGCTTCATCTGCAAGCGGGCCAATGGGACTCGGCGCAAGTTATCGGTTGATCACGACCACTCGTGCTGTTCGGGTTCGACCTCATGCTCAAAATGCGTCCGGGGTCTTTTGTGCTCGACGTGCAATAGGTATGTCCTCGGGCATCTTCGAGACGACACAACGGCACTGCAACGAGCAATCTGGTACCTGGCCAATCCACCTGCACACGGAGTAATAAAGCGATGAAGAACTACGAAGACGACGAGATCTACGACGAAGCGTACGGCCCGGTCAGCCCCCGGAAGGTGCGGTACTGAGATGGAGGAGGAGCGCGGGACCGAGTTCGACACAGCGGTAGCGGCCGGGTTCTTCGGAACGGCGCTGACCTGGTTGATGTGGGATCTCGTTGCCTGGTGGGCAGGCTTGATCACGCTGGTGGTGCTCCTGCTGGGAGCGGCCATCGGGTTCTTCATCTGGCGGGAAGTCCAGATCGATCGCGAGTTCCAGAAGCGCATTCGTCGGTTTTGATCAGTTGACAATAACGAAGGGGAGAGATGTACGAGGCGCACAAGGTCATCGTGATTACGCCGGAGTCGGCGAACGAGTTCGTCAGTGAGTCGGAGATGCCTATCTCGATCGATGATCACCGAAGCCTGTATGTGGCAGAGGTCCAGGACGGCCGGCTCGTCCGCTACAAGGTCTATGCGGCGGATAAGTGGGACACGGTTGAGGTTCAGCTGGTTGAGGTCGAGGAAGAGGGGGTTGACGACTTTGGTCTCTGATCGGGTTCAGTTCGAGGGCGGAGGGATGCGGGACTCCGAAGCGAATAAGCCTCGCTTCGACCTGCTGCTCCCGAAGGGCGTTCCGTACGAGCAGCAGTACCTCACCCGGATTGCCCGGCTGATGGCTCGTGGGGCTGCACACTACGCGGACCGGAATTGGGAGCAGTTCTCTGATCAGGAGGCATTGGACCGAGCGAAGTCGAGCGCGTTCCGACATTTCATGCAGTGGTTTACCGATGACGAAGTGATCCGTTACGTCGAAGACGAGAACGGTGAGCTTTACGAGGTCAACGAAACCGAGGATCACGCCGCTGCGGTGGCGTTCAACATCATGGCTGCCGAGCACATTAAGGGGAAGCTGAGTGGGTAAGGACAAGCGAATTGTCGTCATCTCGGATACGCAGTGCCCTTACGAGGACACTCGCGCACTCAAGGCCGTCATTAGGTTCATCGGTGAATATCAGCCCGACGAGGTGATTCACATTGGGGATGTGGTCGATTATCCGCAGCCTTCGAGGTGGACAAAGGGAACCCGCCAGGAGTTCGAGGGCTCCGTGTTCGCTGACTCGGAATACACGATCAAGAACCTGATTCAGCCTCTCCGAGAGGCGTATGGCGGTGAGATCGGTTTCCACGAAGGGAATCACGACGAACGTCCTCGGGTGTACCTGGACAAGTACGCTCCGGCGTTGTCCGGCCCGGCGTACTTCAACTTCGAACACCTGCTGGAGTTCGAGAACTACGAGATCCGACGCTTGCCGGAGTTCAACAAGGTCGCTCCCGGCTGGATCACGACCCACGGCCACCGCGGTGGGATCAGCCTCTCCAGGATCGCCGGAAACACCGCTCTGAACGCCGCTCGCAAGCTCGATTCCAATCTCGTGATGGGGCACACCCACCGGCTTGGTATCGGTTCTGAGAGCCGTGGGCGAGGCGGAGTGATCACGTCTCGCGTTACCGGTATGGAGGTCGGCAACCTGATGGATCAGAAGAAGGCCGGTTATTTGAGGGGTGGTTCGGCCAATTGGCAATCCGGATTCGGGATCATCCAGGTTAGCGGACCGCACGTGCAGGCCACGCCGATCAGCATCAATGGAAAGAAGTTCACCGTTGATGGCGTCGTTTACCACGTTTGATCAGTTGACAATAACGCAAGGAGAGAAGTTGATCGAGTTCAAGGAAGAGGTCGAGCGGGCCGCTAGCTACGTGGCTCGTGACTGGCCAGGCGTCATCGAGGCCGACGACATCGTTCAGGAAATCTGGATCAGGCTGATGGAGTCGCCGAAGGCGCAGGAATCCCTCCGAGAAGCGGAATCAGCTCTGCGGTTCGATGTACTTAAGCGATGGGGGAAGCAGGTTGCAAGTCAGTATTCGAACTCCTACGAACTGTTCTCCGGCAATTCGTACTACGGCACTGACCGAGTTCGTAGTTTGCTCAAGTCGGGCCTGCTGACTGCCGCCCGCTGGGATCTCGGCGAGATGAACGAGACACTGACCGAATTCCTGGATCTGCATGAGGGGTTCGATCACCTCAAGCGAACCAGTGATTACGGCCAGGTCATCTGGGATGAATACGTGGAGGGCGACTACAGCAAGGAGAAGCCTTCGGAGCGAATGAAGCTCTCCAGGGCGGTTACGGCACTCACCGACGCGATGAACCAGACGCACAAGCGACGGTTCGCGGAGCACGCCGAGGGGCCAGGAACACGCAAGGTCGTTTCAAACGAGAAGGCTCGACTGATTTCCAAGTCTGACCTCAACGAGGACAACAAGGTCAATGCCTTCGCGCAGTAAGGAGAGGGAAGTGGCTGCGACCCTGATCGGCCTGTTCCGTGGAGACATCTCCAAGGGAATTTACGACGATGAGGATCTAGACGATTACGAGCGGCAGCAGGATCGAGCGCTGCCGCACAACCCGTATGCGGATGACGAAGAGTTGGAGCTGGAGCTGACACCATTCGACAAGCCCTACAGGTTGGAGAACTGGCCGATTGAGGATCTGATCGGTTACGTCGGAGGAGCTAAGGAGCTGTATCCGTGAAAGAGCCGTTCGAGATTCGGTCAATGGTCGAGGCTGCACTTGCCCTGCACGAGTACTACACCAGCCTGATCGAGGCGGGATTCAGCGAGGGGCAGGCATTCGAGCTTACCAAGATGATGATTACCGGAGGGAATGCTAGTTGATGTCGTTCGAGCTTGACGACAGCTTTGTTGACGGCTACATCGGCCGCACGGTTCCGTGGGGTTACTCGGATGCTGCGGGTAATTCGCTCGGCGAGATCACTTTCCTGCGGACGTACTCGCGGAAGAAGGAGGATGGCAGTAAGGAAACGTGGGTCGACGTCTGCCGCCGAGTCATCGAGGGGATGTTCTCGATCCAGCGGGATTGGGCGTTCGCCAACCGGCTGCCCTGGGACGAGGAGAAGGCGCGCGGCACCGCGGAGGACGCCTTCGACCGGATGTTCCACTTCAAGTGGACTCCGCCCGGCCGAGGTCTCTGGATGATGGGTACCGCGCTTGTCAACAAGCAGCGTAATTCCGCCGCGTTGCAGAATTGCTCGTTCGTCTCCACCGCCGACATGACGCCCGAGCACCCCGCTGAGCCGTTCGCCTTCCTGATGGAAGCGAGCATGCTGGGCATCGGGGTCGGCTTCGACCTGAAGGGGGTGGAGAACAACCTCCGGGTCTACCGGCCGCACTCCTCCAGCTCGAAGTGGGTCATCCCGGACTCCCGAGAGGGCTGGGTCCGGTCGGTGATGCGCCTGCTGGAGTCGTACCTGCTCCCTGACTCGACCGAGATCTGGTTCGACTACTCGGAGATTCGTCCGGCCGGAGAACCGATCAGGACCTTCGGCGGGACCGCAGCCGGCCCGGAGCCCTTGGTGAAGCTCCATACCCAGCTCCGCCGAGTGCTGGAGCGACGGGTGGGGGCTCCGCTCACGTCCACGGACATCCTCGATATCGGCAACCTGATCGGAGTCTGCGTCGTCAGCGGCAACGTCAGGCGGTCGGCTGAGCTGGCTCTCGGCTCGATCGATGATCCGGAGTTCCTGCGGGCCAAGGACGCGGAGTGGTTCCCGGAGCGGAACTCCTACGACCCGGAAGCGCCCGGCTGGGGCTGGATGTCGAACAACAGCGTCGAGGTCCAGGTTGGAGATGACCTCAGCCGGATCGTGGAGGGCATTCGCCGGAATGGCGAGCCTGGCGTCGTCTGGATGGACACCAGCCGGGACTACGGCCGTCTGACCGATGCTCCGAACTACAAGGACCACCGCGCCGCGGGCTACAACCCGTGCGCCGAGCAGACGCTTGAGAGCTTCGAGTGCTGCACGCTGGTCGAGACCTACCTGAACCGACACGAAACCCTGGAGGACTACAAGAAGACGCTGAAAATCGCTTACCTGTACGCGAAAACGGTCACTCTGCTTCCAACACACTGGCCGCGAACGAACTCCATTATGCAGAGGAACCGACGCATCGGGACAAGCATGTCCGGCGTCGCGAACTTCGCCGACCGGCGAGGGATGCAGGAGCTTCGGCGGTGGATGGACGAGGGCTACAACACCATCCAGCACTACGACGACGTGTACTCGGAGTGGCTGTGCGTCCGGCCGTCGATCAAGACGACCACGGTCAAGCCGAGCGGCACCGTGTCGATCCTGGCGGGCGAGTCCCCTGGAGCTCACTGGGCACCAGGCGGCGAGTTCTTCGAGCGCCGGATTCGGTTCGCGAACACCGACCCGATGGTCACCTTGTTCCGCTGGGCGGGCTACGACATCGAGCCTGCGAGCGAGTCGCCGGACACGACGTCGGTGGTGGCCTTCCCGATCCGCTCCAGCGCCAAGCGGTCGGAGAAGGACGTCAGCCTCTTCGAGAAGGCACACCTCGCAGCGATGGCTCAGCGGTATTGGTCGGATAACTCGGTTAGCGTCACGCTCTCGTTCGACCAGGAGACCGAGGGCGAGCACATCGGGACTGTGTTGGCGATGTACGAGGGCCAGCTCAAGACGGCGAGTTTCCTGCCGCAGGGAAACCTGACCTATCCACAGATGCCGTACACCGAGATCGAGCCCGACGATTTCTCGGCGGCAGAGCTGCGGCTGATGCCGGTGGATTTGTCCTCGGTGTACGCGGGCAATGCCGCAGATGCCATCGGTGAGGCGTTCTGCACGACCGACGCCTGCGAAGTCAAGACGATTACGAACAGCTAAGGAGAGAAATGGCGCACGATCCATTCCTCGAAAGTGTCCCAGAAGAGAAGACTAGTGACGTGTGGAATGAGGGTCCTGTGATGGAGAAGAAGGACAACTGGGTTTCGTTCAGTTTCAACTCTGCGCCCGGTTACGACAAGATCGGAGCCACGGTTCACGGCGAGCCAGAGTTCGTGGCGAAGGTTTTCGCCGTCGAGAACTTCAATGGCAAGGTCAGCACGCTGATGAAGCAGGCCGTTGAGATCGACAAGTACTTCAAGAAGCAGTACGCGAAGGACCAGCCGGGAAAAGCCTGAAGCCTGGTCAGCCGGCTGGCAGCGTCGAGCCACCTGATTGGGCTGGGGAAGCCCCCGAATGCGAGCACGGACAGAAGCGTGCTTACAAGTCAATCATGAAGAAAGACGGGTCGATCGGGCACCTGTGGGAATGCACAGCTGTTCCGTATCCCGACCCGAATCAGTGCAAGTCCGACTGGATTAACAAGAACTCTAAGGAGCGTAAGTAAATGGGTTACCAGGAGATCGGCGGCGGCAATGGCGGTAGCTTCGAGCAGCGCGAGTTCGTCAGCGCCAAGATCGGCACCGAGTTCGAGGGGGCGTTCGTTGACCTCGGTCGTCTGACCGAGGGCCAGTACGGCCAGTACCGAGTGCTCGCCTTCGACACCGAGGATGGCCGGAAGATGGCCTGCAGGGCGAGCAAGATCCTGTTGGAGCGGTTGGAGCAGGCCGGGCTGAACCCTGGCGACAAGCTGAAGGTCACCGTGGAGTCGGCGACCTCGAAGCAGGGCCGAACCTACGCGCTGCCCCGGCTGTTCGTGAGCCGCAGCAGTGATCAGGCGGGCGTGGTCACCACTCCTCAGCAGGCGGCCCCGAAGCCGGTCCAGGACGACGAGCCGCCTTTCTGATGAATTGACAATAACGTTCGGGGGCTCCCTTCGGGGAGCCCCCTTCTTGTTCAAAGGAGAGAGCATTGCAGGTCCACCTTCTTGCCCACACCAAGATCGAGCTGGATTTCCAGGAGACGAGCACCGGATTTAACGAGCTGATCGACGTCACGGAAAACTGGATGGAGACTGATCCGGATTCCATCGATGCGGACATTCTCGCCGAGTTCGCGGGCCGTGCCTGTTACCAGTCGTTCCACAAGCCGAACCCGAAGACGGCTGCGAATAAGGACTACTTGGCGAACATTCTCCATCAGGGGCATAACTCGGTCCTGGAGCACGCTTCGGCGACGTTCTATATCGAAGGTGTCAGCCGTGCGCTCACGCATGAGCTGATCCGGCACCGGCACCTGTCGTATTCGGAGATGTCTCAGCGCTTCGTGAATATGGAAGACGCCGAGATGGTTGTTCCTCCGGCACTGCGTGATGACTTTGAGGATCTGAGGGATGACTTTGGGGACCTGAACATCTTTGATGAGATCCGAAGCGAGTACAACGGCTTTGTCAGCTACCTGATGGGTGTTAAGGGTCTTTCTCGAAAGCAAGCTCGCGAGGCTGCCCGCACGGTAATGCCGAACGCCACTGAAACCCGAATCGTGGTTACCGGAAATCATCGAGCTTGGCGGGACATGCTGGCTAAGCGCTGGCACGTTGCAGCGGACGCAGAGATCCGTGAGTTCGCTGGCGAGATTCTTCGGATCCTCCGAAAGGTGGCCCCTAACCAGTTTCAGGACTTCCCAGAGAAGCCCTTCGAATGATCGCGCTCGTGTTCTTCGCGAGCTTCATCGCGATTGTCGTCTTTGTTGTCGCAATGATTCTGATGTTTGGAGAGGACGAGTGATCCCGTTGGGTAACTGGCAGGACCGTATTGACGAATTGGAGTCGGAGAACTTCGACCTGACCGAAAAGAACACCCGGCTGGAAGAAGAGATCGGCTACTACAAGACCGCTGCGGAGATCTGGGAGCAGGCGTCGGATTCTTGGCGCAAGCGTGCCGGGGATGGCGAATACATGAGCAAGCTCCACTACCGAAACTCCCAGGGCGCGGAACGGCGACTTGCAGAACTGGAAGAACGCCTTGCGGTCGAACGGCAGCGCGCCGAAGACACATCACTTATTGCTCGTATTACAGAGAAGGAGCGGGACGAAGCGATCGCTCGTGCGGAAGAAGCAGAGTCTCTGATCGATCGGTTTGCCCGGGATACGAACGAGGCGAACGACCGCGCCGAGAGTGCAGAGGCTCGCGTGAAAGAGCTGGAGACGCACTACTGGTCCGCGATTCATTCTGCTCGCGCAGAATACGACTTCATGGAAAGCCGACTGCGTGAGGAATGGGCACTGCGGAAGGCTGCGGAGGCAGAACGGGACGAGTACAAGACCGGATCGGCTGCCTGGGAATCGTCCTTCCTGCTCCTGGAGCACATGCACGACGAGGTTCAGCAACGAGCGAATTCCTGGTTCGAGGCAGCCAAGGACATGACCCGCGCTCGAAATGCCTGGGTGGACGTTGCAAATACGCACTTGGACGGCCGGATCGAGGCTCAGAAGGACCTGAAGGAACTGAAGTCGGCGCTTCGAGTGCTGGGGCAGTAAGGAGGAGAATTGAAGCCGACCGGCACGCTGGTTTTTGATATCGAGACGCACAGCGCCGAGTACCTGCACACGATGGCTCCGGAGACGTTCGTCCGCCTGATCGGGTACAAGTGGGTCGGTCAGCCGGAGATCGCCCTCACCGCGGATCTGGAGGAGATCCGGGAGCAGATCCAGCGGGCTCGGTGGATCATCGGGCACAATATCCACGCCTTCGACCTGCCTGCGGTTTTCGGAACCAAGTCGGATTTTCCGATGGAACTGGCGGACCAAGGCCGGGTGTACGACACGTGGACTCACGCGGTTCTCGTGCACCCGGCCCCGTTCCAGTACGTCAACCGCTTCGGCAAGACCGCGCTGGCCAAGGGGCCCGGCGAGATGAAGAAGTGGTTCTCCCTGGACGAGCAGGCTCACCAGCTCGGGGTCAAGGGTAAGACGCACGACCTCAAGGCGCTGGCTGCTGAGTTCGGCGGATTCGGGGAAATCCCGATCGATGACCCGAGGTACCGGGACTACCTCCGAGGCGACGTCGAGGCGTCGGAGGCGGTTGCGCGGGCGCTGCTGAAGAAGGGACCGCTCGATCCGTACGCCATGCGGAGGCAGCGGGTTTCCAGCCGTGCAGCGGTCATCTCCAGCAACGGCCTCCGGCTCGACATCGAGCGGGCGACTCGGCGACGGGATCAGCTGGCGGCCCGGCGAGACGTGGTGCTCGGTGAGCTGTCGGCGAAGTACGACCTACCGACCGACAGTGATTCCCCGTGGTCCACGGACAAGGGCAAGAAGGCGATCCTGGCCGCGCTGGCGGATCACGGGATCACGCCAGGGACCGTGGACTGGCCGAAGACCCCTGGATGGCAGAACAGGGACAAGAAGCTCGCGGAGGCCGAGGACAAGATCGAGGAGCTGGAAGCCAAGATCCGGCTCTGGGAGTCCGAGATCCGAGCCGGCGAGTTGAGGACGGTCTCGCTGAAGGCCCGCCAGCGTTGGGTTTTCGCTGCTGAGGACAAGATCCGAGAGCTTCGGGAGAACCCCCTTCCCACGGCGTTCGGGCTGTCCCTCAGCGGCGAGACGCTGATCGAGCTGACCAAGGGCACCGCGGCCGAGGAGCTGGGCCGGGCGCTCGCGGAGTTGAAGGGCCAGAGGTCGCTGGCTCAGCTGGCTCTCGACTCGGTGCACGAGGACGGCTTCGTGCACCCTGAGATCACGAACCTCCAGCGCTCCGGCAGGTGGAGCACCACGAAGCCGGGGCTGACGGTCTGGACGTCTCGGGGAGAAGGAGCGGCGGAGAAAAGCTACTTCATCCCCGACTCCGAAGACGATCTGCTGCTGGAAATCGACTATTCGAACGCTGACGCTCGGATCGTCGCGGCCCTCAGCGGAGACGCGAAGTACGCCGAACGATTCGAACCAGGAGCGGACGGCCACACCATTAACGCGATTGCCGCGTGGGGCGAGGAAGCCGTAGCCGCCGAGCCGGAAAAGTACCGGCAGATGGCTAAGCCTTTGGGGCATGGCTGGTCATACGGTGGTCGGGCGAAGGGTCTTTCCCGTGCTTCGGGACTGCCGCTGGAAACGTCCGAGACCTTCGTCAACGGTATGGACGCCCAGTTCAAGGTTCTCATTTCCTGGCAGAACCGGGTTCGCGAGTTCGCTCGGAAGAACGGTTACGTTCAGAACGAATGGGGAGGGAAGCTGTGGGTTGAGAAGGGGCGCGAATTTACCCAGAGTCCGGCGCTGCTCGGGCAGAACGGGACGACGGAAATCGTCTGTGACGCTTTGCTCGCTATGCCGTACCACGTCATCCGACGAGTGAAGGCGCAGATTCACGACGCCATCTTGTTCTCGGTGCCCAAGAAGAACTGGGAAGCCTGCCGGGACTACCTGTTCGAAATCATGGGGACGAAGTTCAAGCCTGCTATCGGCGGGCAGGAGATCGAGTTCCCAGTCGACGCTAAGCCAGCCGGGGAGACCTGGCAGGAAGCCAACCACGCATAAGGGGAGAAAATGAATCAGCCCGAATTCCGGAAGTGGCCCTCCACTCCGCGTCTTTACCGCGACATCGTGATTACCGAGAAGATCGACGGAACGAACGCCTGCGTCATCATTGCGGAGGACGGCTCCGAGATCTGGGCGCAGAGCCGGAACAAGCTCATTACGCCGGACGATGACAACTTCGGCTTCGCCCGCTGGGTAGAGAACCACGCTGGAGTTCTCGCCGACACGCTTGGCCCTGGCTACCACTACGGGGAATGGTGGGGATCAGGCGTGCAGCGCGGCTACGGCCTGGAGAAGGGCGAGAAGCGGTTCAGCTTGTTCAACGTCGGCCGGTATTCCGACGTAGAGCTGGACATGGTGCCCGGCCTTGGCCTGGTGCCAGTTCTCTACGAGGGTCCGTTCGATCAGGCGGAGATCGAGCAGACGCTTGCGGATCTCGAAGTTCGGGGTTCGGTCGCGGCTCCTGGATTTATGAAGCCTGAGGGGATCATCGTGTACCACTCCGCAGCTCGCCAGGTTTTCAAGGCGCTGTTGGAAAACGACCACCTCAGCAAGACGGAAGCGGGCGTGAAGTGACTGACCTCGAATACCGAATTCAGACACGCCTGGATTGGGCTTACGAGGACCCCTATTCATTCGGGGAGAGCCCTTTAAACGCTCTTCGGGCTGTGCTGGACCTCTGCAACTCGATGGAGCTGGCACCGGTCTACGCCGGTATCGCAGCAGATTTCCGAAACACCATCGCCAGGGAGTTGGGAGTGATCGGTGCTTAACCAGGGTTTCGTGACCATCACGGCGAAGCGTTTGCGAGATCTGGAGGAGGCTTACGAGGAGCTAGCTGCTCTTGAGGCTCACGGGGTCGATAACTGGTCCGGCTACAGCGAGGCACTTATCTGTGCTTCGGGTGAGGAATGCGAGATCTGTGGATGACGAGACGCCGGACCTTGTAGTCGAGGTCTGCTCTCACGGAAAACAGAACGACGGCGGTTACACAGCGGTTCCGGAAGGGACCGCTTTTTCATTCCCGGCCTGCGGTCGAACTCATGTCGCGACTCGGGACAAGTACGAGGTCGATCCGCGGTGGGTCGAGGAACAGGAACGGCTGAAGGTGATGCGCGAGCGGGCCGCTAAGGCTCGTGCAGCTCGATTGGAGGGGTGGGATGAACGGCGGCGAAGTCGAACAGCTCGTTGATGAGTTCACCGCAGACGTCTTCGACGCTGCAGAGGGCGTCTACACGGAAACGATGTGCGGCCCCGCAGGATGCTGCGGAGATCTGCACGGGGCACTTCAGGTTGCTATCCGATACACGATCAAGAGGTTGGGCAGTGGAGCGGCCTGATTGGGATGAGTACTTCCTGCAAATCGCTGAGGCGGTGGCCGCTCGCTCTGACTGCGAGCGGTCCCGCGTCGGCGCTGTAGTCGTCCAGGAAAGGCGAATTCGTGGAACCGGTTACAACGGAGCCCCAGCTGGTACTCCGGGGTGTCGCACCTGCCCAAGGAGAATGGCGGAGGTTAGACCTGGTTCTGATTACGACTCAGGCGCAGGCCAATGCGTCGCTATTCACGCCGAAGCGAACGCACTTCTCTACTGCGACCGAGAAGACCTCATCGGCGCAGACCTCTACATCACCCGAGAGCCTTGCTACGGATGCCGAAAGCTGATTGCAGGTGCGGGCATCAGTCGAGTCATTACACCTGAAGGGGAGATCGAAGCATGAAGAAGTTCGCGCTTATCGCGGTCCTGGCCGCTCCGATTTTGGCGGGGTGCGGAAACAGCGAGGGAAGCACATTCGTGGACACCTGGTGTGAAGGTTCTGACAAGGTATTCATCTATTCAGGAACCGGTATCTACGTGATTCCTGATCACCGCGGCTGCGAGCGGCGGTGACTGACGCAGCTCTTCAACTCATAGCGATTCTGTTGCTGGTAGCGGCCGGGTATGCACTCGGCCGCTTTGTGTCTAAGGAGAGAGAATGAAGCTTCACGAACTGCTCGACATGACGGAGCTGAACGAGATGATCGAGCAGAAGTTCATCCGGGTGCAGCGCCACCCGGATTACCCGCTGTCGATCTACAACTACACCGACAAGGCAGTTATTTTCCACGTGTGGAACAAGGTCACTAAGACCTGCCGGGGCCTGATTGTGGATGATGAAGGAACCATTGTCGCCCGGCCGTTTCCGAAGTTCTTCAACTACGGTGAAGCGGAAAGCAAGACGTACAAGGAGTACGAGCGAGTCACGGTCTCTGACAAGCTGGACGGGTCGCTCGGGATTCTGTACCCGACCCCTGACGGCCAGTGGGCAATTGCAACCCGCGGTTCGTTCACCTCGGACCAGGCTCTCCACGCCACTGCGGTTCTCCAGGAGAAGTATTCGGATGCCCTGTTCCAGGAGTCGGAGACGTGGCTGTTCGAGATCATCTATCCGGAGAATCGGATTGTGGTTGATTACGACGGTTTGGATGACCTTGTTCTGATCGGAGCCGTGCACAAGGAATCCGGGCTGATCTACCCCGCCCGGTACTTCGAGAAGGAGGACTGGTCCGGACCGCAGGCCGAGGAGTTCGAGTACTCCACGCTCGAAGAAGCGCTGGCTGCTCCGAGCCGGCCGGGCCGTGAGGGTCTAGTGGTTCTGTTCTACGAGACGCAGACGATGCTGAAGCTCAAGCAAGCGGACTACCTCCGGCTGCACAAGATCGTGACCGGTCTGAATGAGCACGTTGTTTGGGAGCACATCCAAAATGCGTGGCTGGTCCGCGATCTGCTGGAGTGCCTTCCCGACGAGTTCCATGGCTGGGTTCTGCGAGTGGCCGATGACCTGTTCGGGAAGTGGTACGACCTGAACGACGAGATCCAGGATCGGTTTAGCGAGCTGGTGAGCCACGGCCTTACCGAGGGGCCTCGAAAGGACTTCGCTCTTGCAGTGAAGGATCTGCCTCCGGTTGTTAAGGCAAGCCTGTTCAAGTTGCTGGATGGCCAGAATCCGCAGGCTTTGATCTGGAAGGCGATCGAGCCGAAGAAGAACACGTTCGTTCATTGAGTTGACATTAACGTAAGGGGAGAAAATGAAGGAACTGTTCGTGTACCGCGGCTTGCCGGGCAGCGGCAAGACCACTCGGGCTCGGGAACTCCAGGCGGCGACCGGCGCTTGCTTGGTCGGCCGGGACCACCTTCGGAAGCTGCTGTTCGGGAAGTTCGTCGGACTAACCCAGGCGCAGGAGAACGAAGTCACCAAGGTTCAGGAGCGGCTGATCCGAGACGCACTGCGGAGCGACCAGCCCGCGATCGTGGACGACATGAACCTGCGGGCTCGATACGTTCGCCGGTTCATGGAGATTGCGGAGCAGGAAGGGGCGCAGATCTCCGTCATCGACCTGACGAACGTCGAACTCGCGTGGTGCGAGTTCAACGACCGCAGTCGAGAGAGGTCGGTCGGCTGGGAGGTGATCGAAGACCTTCACCGAAGGTTCATCGAGGGGAGGGAATACCCCCTTCCGCTTCCAGAACTGCCGGAGAAGCCGTCTGAGCTCTTGACGTACAAGCCGCCCGAGGGCGGACAGCCGGCGATCATCGTGGACATCGACGGGACCGTTGCGAAGATGGACGGGCGTTCCCCGTACGACTATTCCCGCGTCTCCGAGGATCTGCCGAACGAGCCTGTAATCGGAATTGTCTTGATGTATCACGCGATGGGTTACGAGATCCTGTTCACCTCTGGTCGGCCGGAAACCTGCCGTGCCGACACGGTGTTGTGGATCAAGGAACACCTTGGCTTCGGATGGGGTGCCGACTACGAGCTGATGATGCGTAACGCTGGAGATCACCGGAAAGATAACGTAGTGAAGAAGGAGCTGTTTGACCGCTTCATCCGGAACCACTACCGGGTCGCGATCGTCCTGGACGACCGGGACCAGGTGGTGGAGATGTGGCGATCGCTCGGGCTGACCTGCCTCCAGGTGGCCCCTGGGAATTTCTGAGGAGACAGAAGTGAAGAGGTCGCTGCTAGTCGTCGGAACCGCCCTGGCGGTCAGCGGGTGCGCGCCGAGCATCCCGGCTGCACCGCGGCCTCCGGCCGAGACCGTGACGGTTGCGGCGCAGCCGGAGGCCGAAGCCACGTCAGGCGACATCGGCGACGGCACCCACATCGTCGGCAGCGACATCGAGCCCGGCACCTACAGCACGGACGGCCCCAGCAACGACCGGCGAGCCTGCTCCTGGGCTCGCTTGTCGGACACGACGGGCGATACTTCGTCGTACCTCGCGAGCGGGTACGAGAAGGGGAAGGCGACCGTCACGATCAAGGAATCGGACGGGGCTTTCCGAACTCAGGGAGGATGCACCTGGGTCAAGAAGTGACTGGTACGCTGTCGCCGTTCTGACAGCACCGGACACCGCAAGGCGTCACCGATGGCATTCTACCGTTGCAGAACAATGATTGAGCCCCTGGCTGGACTCCCAGCCAGGGGCTCTTTTTTCGTTTCACAGGAGAATCACCTGCGGACACCTTGGGTTCAGATTGCTACTAGCGGGCAACGCCTCGGGGTACGGTCCGAGCATGATCGAGGATGAAGAGCGGGGGATACCGAGACGGGTTGCAACCCCGACGCAGGTGCACCTGACGGACGAGCGGGTGCTGCTGGCTGGTCGGGATGTTGCCGACCCGTCAGGGGAGACGCGCATCGTGGTCCAGCGGCCCATGGTGATGCTCTGGTACCAAGACGGCACGCTGGTCGCGCACCCTGACCTGTCATCGGCCGTCGTGGACGACTGGCTGAAGTCCGATGAGATGGACATCGACTCGGTTCAGTACATCCCAGGTGATCCGGAAGAGCAGATCCCTGGAATTCGGGAAATAGCGGATAACTTCGGTACTTTGTACCTGAAGGCCATGGGTGCATTCATTCGCGAGAAGGGCGGAGCTGCTGAGTATTGGAAGTCTCACGTGCACGGCCCATTCGACCCCGGCCGGCGTCCAGAAAAGACGCGCGAGTGGGACACGCTACTTCGAATGATCGACGCTTATTTCGGCGATAGAGTTAGGCTGGATGACAGGCCGCGGTTGGACGACATTGTCCTAGTGCCGATGCTCCAGCGGGAATTCGAGATGCTGTGCGAGGGAACCTACTTCTCGGACTACCAAAATAGCGGGAACCGAGGTCCGCACGAGTACCTTCTTCGTGAGCTGGTGCTGACTATGCGATTTAGGGGAGGGAATCTGTCGAAGAAACCCTTCACGGAAGAATCGCTCAGGGAGGCGTTTGACCAATCGTACCCTGGAATGGACATCATGGTGGCAAGGCTCGCGCAAGGAGTTAGAGAGCTCTGGAGACAATGGGGGCTGGATGGCACGGCCGAGGAGCGCAGGAAGCGGAAGGCTCGCGAGAATGATGAATTGACACCCTGACTGAATACGTACGTAAAGACCCCCTCCCGGCCGGTATCCGGGAGGGGGTCTTTTTGTGTTTCAGGACTTAGTAGTGCATCGACCGACGCCAGGCTGTGGCCTTCTGCTCCTCGGTCAGTCCGAAGTCCTTCTCGGCCTCTTCCTCTTTCTGTGGCTGGTTCTTGTCGTCATTGTCACTCATGGTTCTCCTTCAGAGCTGAGGTCCGACGTTGGGCCAGATCGTGGTTCCGTTATAGTCGTGATCCGGCTTGATCTCTTCGTTCTCCTGGGTTTCTTCCTTCGGCTCTTCCATTTCTCTCCTCATTTCTTCTTGGTGCCGACAAAGATCCAGTTGCCTTCGGGTTCTTGCTCGTCGCTCATTTCCTCCTTCCGGGCTGATGATTAGAAAGGGATCCATGGCCCAGGAGCCATAAGAGTTTTATTCAGCCAGTTAACGGAATCATAGTAGGCGTACCGGAACATGAGATAGTCCCAGAATGCGAACCGCACAAACGCAGGCAAAACAACGAATATGACCCATAGTCCGACAACGAATAAGATTGGATACGCGATGAGCTTCAGCATGCCCCTCGGTGGTTTCTGTTGGTCGTCTCCATTGGAAAGAGGGGCCAACCCGCCCATGCCCCACGCTGCGGACGGATCGGCCCCTCAGCGGACACACACCCAGCTCCACCACAGGGCGCATGTCCGGGCCTCTAGCCCCCTACGCGGCCCATGCGGTACTCTCCGGCACGGCCCCGGGCGGTCCGGCTAGGTAACGACTAGCCGGAACGTCCGGGGCTTTCTTGCTGAACTCCGCAGACGGATTCTGATCCTGGGTGGGCCACTGGATATCGCCCAGCAGCATTTTCAGCGGCGAATCGAGCCGGGGCATTCGGATCGTTGGGATCGTCGGAATCGTGGTGTCCCGTATGTTGTCCCGCCAGAAGAGGCAGTTATCGCATAAAGAATAACCGTCAGAGGCATCTGGAAACTCGCCCTGCCGTTTATGGACGGGGCCCCTAACGTAGTGATGGCACAATGCCCGGACAGGGTCACCATAGTATTTGACGAGGTGCCAGCGGGATTCATGGACGCTCAGCACCCACGCGGTAGTGTCGATCAAGATATTTTCCCGCTCTTGCCTTTGGGGTCGTGCGGTTGTGGATTCGGCCCCCAAGCCATAAACAGCAGGGCCACAATCAGGATGAGGACTAGTGCTACCCCGAGCATGATCAAACACCTCCCCTCTCCGTTGAGGGTCCCCGATCAGAGGAGGGCGCAGGGTCCACACCAGCAGCCAACTCAGCAGGCGAATCACCCACACAGGACTGGTTCCTTTCCGCGAACCAGTCGAAAGGCTCTGGGTTGAGAGTGGATATCCATAACACGACAGCGCGTCTCATCGGATTCCCTTCTGGCTCGCTTACTAGCAGGTGCAAAGGCACACAATTCGTGCCTTGAGGTAGGAGGAGCCGTCCCTGAGTCCTGGGGGTCGGTGGTGAGACTCAGGGACGGCTCATTTGGCCGGGTGCAGGAGAAGAAGTCCCGGCCAGGCATGGCGTTACACCGATGAACGCGGAATGATTTGGGGCCGTCCCCTCGCGCAGAGCTATCGGGGGCTAAGGCGAGGGGACGGCTGCCCGACCGAGGGCTGCGACCCGTGATCCTGTTGGTATCTCGGACCCTCGGTCGGGCGGTCTCGAAATCTGCGATCGGGACGCTGCCTAGAGGTCAGAGCCGCACGCGCACTCGGCGGCGCTCCCGCGCCCGGCGAGCCTGTTCCCGTGCCCGGTGCTCCTGATACCGGTGAAGCCATCCTCTGATAGAACGTCTCATGCGATCACCGCTTGTGTTGACTGCTGCTCTGGCACTATCAGACACTAAACCTGATACTGTCAGGTTCGCAAGTCCTCTAGATGGGTGAACAGGTGGTGATCGCAACGAGCGATAAGCTCTCGCGCATGTCGACGGCGCGACAGCGGCAACTCGGAAGTTGGCTGACGAAGCTACGCAAGCAAGCGGGCCTGGACGTGGACGCAGCCGCAGAGGTCCTGGGCTGTTCGGTCTCCAAGATCAGGCATCTAGAAGCCGGGCGAGCCAAGGTCAAGAAGGCTGAGCTTGACCGGCTGCTAGCCGCCTTCGAAGCGCCGGCTGAGGTTCGTCATCACCTGAACGAGCTCCGCAGTCAGGCGGAGCAGCGCGGTTGGTGGCACAGCTACAAGTTGCCGTCTTGGTTTGAGCCGTACGTGGATTTCGAACAGGCAGCGACCGAGGTGTGCAACTTCGAGTTGGATCTCGTTCCAGGGCTGTTGCAAACCGAGGCGTACGCGCGGGAGATTCACCGCGTTGGCCGGAGTCAGGTTCTCGACATCGATCGATTCGTGAGCGCTCGCATGGAACGGCAGCGTCGGCTGCTGGCGGAGTCGCCTCTCCAGCTGAGGGCTGTGGTTGGCGAATCGGCGCTGCGTAGGCTGGTTGGTGGGCCTGACGTGATGCGTGAGCAGATCGAGCGGTTGATCGATCGGTGCCAGCTTCCGAACGTCATCCTTCAGGTCTTGCCGTTCGGGGCGGGCGCGCACGTGTGTCCGAGCAGTGCGTTCGTCGTGCTGGCCTTCGCGGCAGATGAGGAGCCAATCGGCTACATGGATAGCCCGTTGGGCGGCCATACTGTTGATGAGGCCGAAGACGTGACGGTGCTTCGGTACCTCTTTGACGGCCTGCGAGCGACGGCGCTCCCAGCAGCCGCTTCGCTGGAGCTGCTCCGTAGCATCGCAATCGACATCTCTAACTCGTAGGAGGTAGGACGTGACCAACGTGTCGCGAGACGTCCTAGACCACGCGGCGTGGCGCAAGTCGTCGCGGTCCAACGCCGGAGGCCAGTGCGTGGAGGTTGCTCAAAACCTCCCAGGGATGGCCCTGGTTCGGGACTCGAAGCTCGGGGACGACAGCCCGGTCCTGGGCCTGTCCCCGGCTCAGTTCGCCGCTTTCACGGCTAGCGTCAAGGACGGCCGTTACGACGGCTGAACGAACTAACCGCGGCCCCCACCTGGCGTCTTGCTAGGTGGGGGTCTTTTCGTGTGCCTACTGTCACACTCTGATACTAACCAGCTACCCTCGCTGATGCGACCTGTGATTCTGTCACGTCCCAAGTTGAGGGAGCAGCGATGGCTATCAGCCCAGGACGAGATCCTGAGTACTTCAGCCCGATCTGGGCACCGCCTCACCAGTGCTTCCACCCGTTCGAGCACGTTCGCCTTCAGGCGGGCCAGTTCCCCCCAGAGAACCCTGAGCAGCTGAGCGTGTTCCGGATGGACTGCCTCATGTGCGGGTCCTACTGGGATCAAACGTCCACCGAGGACTGGGTCTACGAGTACCTGGGCCGGATCATCGCCGAAGGCAAGTTCGGGGTCGTGTCGCCAAGCGGACTGGACCTCGCCGCGCCAGTGGAGTGGCGGCGGCAGACACGGTACGGCGCGATCATGGAAGACCTCACCGGGTCGGATAACCCGATCCTGTCGAGCACTGTCAACTTGAAGCGACCCGATTAGCCGATCGTTGTCAGTGGTTCTGCCTGATAGTGTCAGCCTGCGACCTGTGATCCAGAGATGGAGCGCAGAATGAAGCTCATGGTCAACGGCAACGAGCTGGAGTTCGTCAAGGCCAGGAAGAGCTACTGGGAAGGCTCGGAGTGCCTGTACGTCAGCGCTGACGGCGACCAGGTGCACCTGGTTGAGAGCGAGAACCAGGAGACGGTTCTCAGCACCACCCGCTCCAAGTTCGCGGCGTTCCTGGATGGCGCGAAGAAGGGCGAGTTCGACTTCGCGATCTGATCCTCTGGAGAGCCCCCACCCAAGGTGGGGGCTCTCGTCGTGTGGAAACAGGCGTAAGGATCTGATCGAGGAGTAGCCCGTGTTCCCATCCCAGCCCGTTGATGGCTGGATCACGTCAAGCCACAGCCACGCCGGAACGTGCGTACAGGTCCGCGGTGTGGATGGCGGTGCAGCGGTGCGTGACAGCAAGAACCAGGGCGGCGGGTACTTCGTCGCCGACCGCGCGCAGTGGTCCGCCTTCATGGCAGCGGTCAAGGCGGACCGCTTCGGCGGCTGAGCCCTGACGTGAAGCGCCCCTTCCTTCGGGTGGGGGCGTTTCCGCAGTTCAGGGGGCATTTGTAAAAGTTGTCAACGCTAGAGGAGCGAGGTCCCGCTCAGCGACGCGACGAACGCCTTGATCAGGTCCTTGCGGGGTGGCCGCGCGGTGGCGGGGGTGGCTTGAGTCATCGGGGTCCTTGTCGTACCAGGTCATCGGCTTGCCGCGCCGAGGTGCGGGTGGCTGTGATACTAAATGTATACAACCGGTATGCCGTCTTGGAGGGGATTGTGTTTCCACTGCGTTTCGATGTCAACGGCGAAGTCGTCGAGGTGTCGGTGACGACGCTGCTCAACGGCGGCTACGCCGGCCGCAGCCAGGAGGACGTGGCCGCGCACGTCGCCGAGCTCGCCGAACTCGGCGTGCCCGCGCCGACCAGCACGCCGTGCCTGTACCCGGTCGCGCCGTACCTGGCGATGCAGCCGGACCAGGTCCCGGTGCAGCACGACCGCACCTCGGGCGAAGCGGAGTGGGCGCTGGTCATCGCCGGGCCTGAGGAGCGCGACGTGCTGCTCACGGTCGCCTGCGACCACACCGACCGGGCGCTGGAGGTGCACGGCGTCGCGTGGAGCAAGCAGGCCGGACCGGACGTGCTGGGGCGCCAGGCGTGGCGGCTGGTCGACGTCGCCGACCGCGTCGACGAGCTCACCCTGACCGCGTGGGCGGGCGGCGAGCAGATCCAGCGAGGCACCCTGGCGGAGCTGCTCTCGCCGCAGTACTGGCTCGACGACCTGCGGGAACGCGGCCTGCTCCAGCCGGGCACCGTGCTGCTGTCGGGCACCATCCCGATGGACTCGGCGGTCGACCAGTTCGCCGGTTCCTGGCGGGTGGAGCTCGGCGACCCGAAGACCGGCGCCACCATCTCCTGCGAGTACCGCCTCGACCGCATGCCCGACCCGGTGGCGTGAGCGCGGCCGGACCCGTGAGCGCTTCGGGGCGCTATAACACCCCAAAGCGCTCACGGGCATGGCGAGGAAGCTCACCATTATTGAGAAACATTTGCAGCAGTGCTTAAAGTTCAGGCGTGCTCAATCGTCGTGGCTTGCTCATCGCCGTTCCAGTCGCGTTGACCCTGCTCGGTGCCGGGTGCGCCGCGCCGACCGCACCGGGGTCCGCGGATCCCGGTTCCATGCTGCTCGCCGACGGTTTCGAACCGGAGAGCCTGAACCCGCTGCTGGGCTACGGGGCGGAAGGCGCGGCGAAGTTCTACGACGGCCTGCTGGCCTTCGACGGCCGCGCTGAGCTGCGGCCCGCGCTGGCCGCCGAGTCCCCGCAGGCCTCCCCGGACGCCAAGACCTGGACGGTGAAGCTGCGCGACGGCGTGCGCTTCCACGACGGGACGCCGTTCGACGCCGAGGACGTGGTGGCCACCTACAAGGCGGCGATCGATCCCGCCTACGCCTCCACCATCAGCTCCGACTACGACATGCTCGCCGAGGTGCGCGCGCTCGACCCGCACACCGTGCGGTTCGACCTGAAGATCCCGTACTCGGCCTGGCCGTCGAAGCTGGTGCTGGGCATCGTGCCGAACGAGAAGCTGGCCGCGCCGCAGTCGCAGGAGAGCTCCGAGCTCAACACCGAGCCCGTCGGCACCGGCCCGTACAAGCTGGTCGAGTGGCGGCAGGGCGACCAGATGACCTGGGAGGCCAACGCCGACTACTGGGGCGGCGCTCCGGCGATCGGCAAGGTCACCGTGGTCTTCGCCAAGGACGACAACACCCGCGCCCAGCGGCTGGCCTCCGGCGAGTTCGACGGCACGGTGCTGCCGCCGGTCCTCGCCGAGAGCGTCGGCCGCGACGGCTACCGCACGGTGCACCACAACACCGCGGACTTCCGCAGCATCGCGCTGCCCAACACGCACCCGGCCGCCGGTGACCCCGCGGTGCGCGAGGCGCTGAACCTCGCGGTCAACCGCGAGGGGATGATCAAGGCGCTGCTCGGCGGGCACGGCAAGCCCGCCTACGCACCGGTCCCGGAGTCGATGGGCGCCAACTTCGAGCCCGCCGCCCGCTTCGCCTTCGACCCGGAGCAGGCGAAGAAGCTGCTCGACGAGGCCGGCTGGCGGCCGGGCGCGGACGGCATCCGCGAGCGCGGCGGGGTGCCCGCCCGGTTCACCGTGATGTACTTCGCCGACGACAGCCTGCGCAAGGACCTGGCCACCGCGTTCGCCTCCGATGCCAGGGCGGTCGGCATCCAGGTCGACCTCGCCGGGGTGGACCGCTCCGCGGTCGCCGCCCGGATCGGCAACGAGGGCATCGTGCTGGGCGGCGGCAACCCGATCGACCCCGACCCGCAGGTCTACAACAGCCTGCACTCGTCGGTGATCGGCACCGGCACCTACAACAACCCCGGCCAGTACCGCAACGCCGAGGTCGACGCGGCGCTCGACGGCGCCCGCCAGGAGCTCGACCCGGCCAAGCGCGCGGAGCTCTACCGGCAGGCCCAGCGCGCCTACGTCGCCGATCCCGGCCTGGTGTACCTGGCGTTCATCGACCACAGCTACGTGATGCGCGACGGCGGGTGGACCGGCTACCAGCCGCCGGTCGAGCCGCACACGCACGGCACCACCTGGGGTCCGTGGTGGAACATCGAGGCCTGGAAGCCGCAGGGATGAGCGGTGCGATCGGCCGCCTGGTGCTGCGGCGGATCGGGTTCGCGGTGCCGGTGCTGGTGATCGTGGCGCTCGGGGTGTTCCTGCTCGCCGCGGCCTCGCCGTTCGACCCGATCCACCAGTACTACGGCGTGGAGATCTTCGGCGCCTCGGCGGCCGACGTCGCGCGGGTGCGCGCCGAGCTCGGGCTCGACGATCCCGTGCTCGTGCAGTTCTGGAACTGGCTGAGCGGCGTGCTCGGCGGGGACCTCGGGGTGTCGCGCTCGTTCCGGCAGCCCGTCGCGCAGGTCGTCGCCGAGCGCCTGCCGTGGACGATCCTGCTGGCCGCGACCGGCCTGGCGTTCGCGGTGGTGCTCGCGCTGGTGCTGGGCACGGTGGCCGCGTGGCGGCAGGGCGGCTGGGTCGACCGGTTCGTCACCGCCATCGGCCACGCGCTGGAGGGCCTGCCGCCGTTCGTGCTGGCGCTGCTGTCCATCGCGGTGTTCTCGCTGGGGCTGGGCTGGCTGCCGGTGGCGGGGCTGACCGATGCGGGCCAGGCCGTCTCCTTCGGCCAGGTCGCCGAGCACCTGGTGCTGCCCGCGCTGGTGCTGGGCGTCTCGCAGTCGCCGTGGCTGGTGCTGCACGTCCGGCAGTCGATGCTGACCTCGCTGTCCGAGGACCACGTGACCGGCGCGCGGGCGCGCGGGCTGGCCGAGCGGGTGGTGGTGCTGCGGCACGCGCTGCCGACCGCGCTGCTGCCGTTCGTGACGCTCATCGGCGCGCGGATCCCGGAGCTGGTCACCGGGGCGGTGCTGGTCGAGGAGGTCTTCTCCTGGCCGGGACTGGCCGCGGCGGTGGTCACCTCGGCGACCGCGGTGGACTACCCGCTGCTGGCGGTCCTGACGCTGGTGGCGACCGCGGCGGTGCTGATCGGCTCGCTGCTGGCCGACATCGCCGCGATCCTGCTCGACCCGAGGGTGGCCGCCGATGGCTGAGACCACGTGGCGGCCCGCCGGTCGCTCCCGCACCACCCGGGCGCACCCGCGGGCCCGGTTCTGGGGTTCGCTGGTGGCGTTCGCGGTGCTCGTGGTGGGCGCGTTCGCGGTGCCGGTGCTGTTCGGCAGCGAGTCGGTGCGCTACGACTCGATCCGGCTCGCGCCGAGCCTCGCGCACCCGTTCGGCACCGACTCCGGCGGCCGGGACCTGTTCGTGCAATCGCTGACCGGACTTCGGATCTCCTTGCTGGTGGCCGGGTTCAGCGCACTGGTGTCCACTGTGCTCGGTTCGCTGGTGGGTGCGGTCGCGGGAGCGCTCGGCGGCTGGCCGGACCGGCTGCTGATGCGGGTGGTGGACACCGTGAACTCGGTGCCGCACCTGCTGCTGGGCATCGTGATCGTCGCGCTGTACCGGGGGAGCCTGGGCGCGGTGATCCTGTCGATCGCGCTGACGCACTGGACGACGGTGGCGCGCATCGTGCGCTCCGAGGTGCTGTCGCTGCGCAGCCGCCCGTACGTCGACGCGGCGATCGCGGGCGGCTCGTCGCGCTGGCGGATCCTGGTGCGGCACCTGCTGCCCGCGATCGTGCCGCAGGCGGCGCTGTCGGCGGTGCTGCTCGTGCCGCACGCGGTGTGGCACGAGACCGCGCTGAGCTTCCTGGGCCTCGGCCTGCCCCCGCACCTGGCCAGCATCGGCAACATCCTCGGCGACGGCCGCGAAGCAGTCCTGCTGGGCGCCTGGTGGATCGTGCTCTTCCCGTCGCTGCTGCTGGTGGCCACCACGCTGGCGGTGTCCGGCCTGGCGGCGACCTGGCGCGACCGCGTCGTGCCCCGACGCCGATCGGAGCTGGCCCTGTGACCGCGAGAATCCCCGGAGCGCACGGTGCCCGCACCGTGCGCCGACGACGGCCCTCCGTGCCCGGCGGCGCCTCCCCGCGTCAGGCCTGCGCGATTTCAATGGAAGTCGCACGACCAGTCGGTGCGTCGGGCACCCGACACGCCGACGGCGCGTCGGGATCCACGCGATTTCAGTGGAAATCAGACGTCCGGTTTCCACTGAAATCGCGCACACCGCATCGAAGGGCTGGGGAACGGGCACGAGTTCGGAGGTCGTCGGATGGGTGAGCCTCTCCTCGAACTGGAGCGGTTGTCCGTGCGGTTCCTGCTCGGGCGCCAGGCCGAGGTGCGCGCGGTGACCGACGCGACGCTGCAGCTGCGGCCCGGCCGGGTGCTGGCGCTGGTCGGCGAGTCCGGCTGCGGCAAGTCCGTGCTGGCCTCGGCGCTGCTCGGGCTGCTGCCCGGCAACGCCGAGGTGCGCGGGAAGGCGTTGCTGCGCGGCGGGACCGAGCTGCTGTCCGCGCCCGAGCAGGTGCTGGCCGGGCAGGTCCGCGGGCGGGTGATCGGGTTGGTGCCGCAGTCGGCGGGCACCCACCTGACCCCGGTGCGCACCGCGCGCAGCCAGCTCGTCGAGACCATCCGGGCCCTCGACGGGCCTGCCGATGCCGATGCGCTCGCCGAACGCGTCGGCCTCGACCCCGCCGCCCTCGACCGGTACCCGCACGAGCTGTCCGGCGGCATGGCCCAGCGGGTCGCGCTCGCGCTGGCGCTGGCCGGGAATCCGCAGATCGTGCTGGCCGACGAGCCGACCACCGGCCTCGACCGGCCGCTGGTGCACCGCACCGTGGACCTGCTCGCCGAAACCGCCACCGAGGACCGCGCGGTGCTGATGATCACCCACGACCTGGCGGCGGCCCGGCGGGTCGCCACCGACATCGCGGTGATGTACGCCAGCCGCGTCGTGGAGGCCGGGCCGGCCGCCGAAGTGCTGGCCGAGCCCTGGCACCCCTACACCGCGGGGCTGCTCGCCGCACTGCCCGACGGCGGGTTCCGGCCGATCCCCGGCCACCCGCCCGCCCTGACCGAACTGGACCGCATCGAACGGGAATGGGGTTGCGTGTTCTGCCAACGTTGCCCGGACGTGCCCGGTTTCCCGCCGTGCACGGGTGATCCGGAGCTGATCGACCACGGCGGCCGCTGGGTCGCCGCGCACCCGCCGTGCTGAGCGCGACCGGGATCGTCGCCGGATACCGGCGCGGCGAACCGGTGCTCGACGGCGTCGACCTGGAGCTGCCCGCCGACGTGGTGGTCGGCCTGGCCGGTCCCAGCGGCTGCGGCAAGTCGACCCTGGCCAGGGTGCTCGGCCTGCTGCACGAGCCGTGGGCCGGGCAGGTCTCGCTCGACGGCGAGCCCGTCGGCGGCTTCCGGCACGCCACCCCGAAGGCGCAGCGCGCCGCCATCGGCATCGTCTTCCAGCACCCGCGGCCCGCCGTGGACCCGCGGTTCACGCTGCGCGAGATCGTCGCCGAGCCGCTGCGGGCCACCGGGACGACCGGCGACGTGGACGAGCTGGCCGAGGAGGTCGGGCTCACCGCGGAGCTGCTCTCGCGGCGCCCGCACGAGGTCAGCGACGGCCAGCTGCAGCGGGCGTGCCTGGCCCGCGCGCTGGCGCTGCGGCCCCGGTACCTGATCTGCGACGAGATGACCGCCATGCTCGACGCCTCCACCACGGCGGCGTTGGTGCAGGTCGTGGACCGGCAGGTGAAGGAGCGCGGAACCGGGGTGCTGGCGATCAGCCACGACGAGGACCTGCTCGCCCACTGGGCGGAGCACGTGGTGCGCCTGAGCGGCCAGGCGGTATGACAAGGTGGAGCCGTGCGCGGTTGCGGGGAACCGCTCGGCAAGTGACGACGGACCCGAGGAGTCGACGGTGAGCGACGGCGAAGGCACCACCTTCATGCAGTGGCGGGAGCGGGCCCAGAGCGAGGTGCGCGACGACCGCCCGAAGATGCGCGCGGTCATGATCACCGCAGCGGTCGTGGTGGTCATCGGGATCGTGGTGGGAGCCCTGTTCCTGCTGCTGTCCTGACCCGGCGGAAGCTTCCGGCCCCTCCGGCCTCGCGGCGGAGGGGCCGTCGCCGTCTTCCGGGGCGATTTCGGGCTCTTGCGAGGTGTTCGTGGGTGCGGCGCTTGGTGGTCGGCGGTGATAGCGGGGCTGGGTCGGGGTGGTGGCCGGGTTGGGTTCAAAGCGGTAGGTGGTCGCCTCGTGGGGGTAGCGATTTCGCCTGAAATTGGCCGCGTTGTCGACGAATCCTGCGGTGCCGAGGCCGCCAATTTCAAGCGAAGTCGACGAAGCCCGGCACTGCTGTCACGGCCGTAGCAGGGCTCCAAGCCCGTTCCACGACCTTCAGCGCGGTGCCGAGCGGTCGTGCCGTTCTCAGGGCTGCTCGTCGAGGTCGGCGACCAGGAGGCGGGACACCCGGTGGCCGTCCATCGCCCGGACGGTGAAGCGGTGGCCGAGCGCGGTCAGCGAATCGCCTTCCGCCGGAACCCGGCCGAGGCGGCTGACCACGAATCCCGCCACCGTGTCGAACGGCCCGTCCGGCAGCGCGATGCCGGTCTGCTGCTCGAAGTCGCTGCGGTGCAGCAACCCGTCGACCTCCAGGCTGCCGTCGCTCTTGGCCCGCACCGGCGCCGCGCTCGGGTCGTACTCGTCCCAGATCTCGCCGACGACCTCCTCCACCAGGTCCTCGACGGTCACGATGCCCGCCGTCCCGCCGTACTCGTCGACCACCACCGCCAGGTGCCCGCCCCGGCGCCGCATCTGCGAGAGCGCGGCCAGCACCGGTTTGCTCGCGGGCAGCGCGGTCACCGGCCGGGTCAGCTCGCCGATGGTGCGCACGTCCTCGCGGTGCGCCCTGGTCAGCAGATCGCGGACGTGGATGAAGCCCACGACGTCGTCGGCGGTGTCGCGGATGACCGGGTACCGGGAGTGCGGTTTGCCCGCCACCTCCTCGATCGCGTCGGCCACCGTCGTGGACAGGTGCAGGAAGTCGACCTCGGTGCGCGGCACCATCACCTCGCCGAGCACCCGGTCGGTGGCCCGGAACGCGTCGCTGAGCAACCGGCGCTCCTCGACGGTCAGCTGCTCGCTGGTGCGCACCATGTCGCGCAGCTCCTCCTCGCTGACCGGCTCCTCGTTCGCGCGGGGATCGATGCCCAGCAACCGCACCACCGCGTTGGTCGACTTCGACAGCAGCCAGATCACCGGCCGCGACAGGCTCGCCAGCCGGTCCAGCACGCCGGCGGTGACCAGCGAGACCGCCTCGGACTTCTGCAGCGCGAGGCGCTTGGGCACCAGCTCGCCGAGCACCAGCGACAGGTACGACACGAACAGCGTCACCACGATCAGCGCCAGCGAGGCGGCCAGCCCGATCGGCAGCCCCCAGCCCTGCAGCACCGGTTCCAGCCGCACCGCGATGGTCGCGCCGCCGTAGCTGGAGGCGAAGAACCCGGCGAAGGTGACGCCGATCTGGACCGCGGAGAGGAACCGGTTGGAGTCCGACCGCAGCTTCGCCACGCGGGCGCCGCGCCGGTCCTGCTCGGCGAGCCTGCGCACCTGGCTGTCGCGCAACGACACCAGAGCGATCTCGGCCGCGGCGAAGTACCCGCCGAACAGCACGAACAGCAGCACCAGCGCGAGGTTCCAGACAACACCGTCCACCTCTCGATTCTCACACCAGGAGCAGGCCGGTACTGCGGCGCGACGCGCCCGCCGCGCTCGTGGATGATGTGCCGTGACCACGCGGAGAGGGACACGTGCCATGACCCCCTTGCATCGAGTCCTGCTCGACCGCACCTCAGGGGACCGTGACGCAACCCAGCCACAAGAACCCGCAAAACGCGAGATCGACTACGAACGCAACCACCACTGAAAATCCCGGAGAGGCGGGACAGAGAGGCGGAACAGGGCATGGGCATCCAGGGCATCAGCAAGGCCGTCGTCCCGGTGCGCGACCAGGAGCGTGCGAAGAAGTTCTGGACGGAGACGGTCGGTTTCGAGCTCACCACCGACGCCGCCTACGACGACCAGGGCGCCCGCTGGGTGGAGGTGACCGCGCCCAACGGCAGCTCCGTGCTGATCCTGAGCGCGAGCGAGTCCGACCAGGCGCTCTTCCGGGACCACGGCGACGGTGTCCCGACCGCCACCTTCTTCCTCTACGCCGACGACGTGCAGCGCACCTACGAGGAGCTGTCGGCCAAGGGCGTGGAGTTCCCGGAGCCGCCGGTGCAGCAGCCGTGGGGCTGGTGGTCGACCTTCCTGGACAGCGAGGGCAACCGCTTCACCCTCCAGCAGGCGTGAGCGGCTAGGACGACGCGACCGCTCGCCAGTACTGGCGGTGCTTCGAGTCGCGCACCACGATGCCGCGCTCGGCGAGTTCCGCGCGCAGCAGCGCGGCTTCCTTGCGGTCGCGCTTGCGCAGTGCGCGCTCCCGGTCGGCCAGCAGAGCGTTGATCCGCAGCGGCAGCTCGGAGGTGTCGTCCTCCCACAGCCGGTACTCGTGCGGATCTCCGTCGCGCCACGGGTAGCCGTGCTCGGCGAAGGCCTTCCGCAGCTCCTTGCGGTCCAGTTCGGACCGCCTGCGGACGAGTTCGGCGCCCGCGGCGTCCAGCACCACGAAGTCCTTGCCGTCGACGAAGACCGCGTCGACCTCGGCGCGGTCGAGGTGCTGCTCGGTGTCCCCGATCCCCAGCGTGATCCGCTCCGGGGCGACGGTCACGGTCAGCCGTTCCTTCGCGAACAGCCCGGCGAACCCGAAGCCGATGAACGCGCCGATCGCGATCGCACCGATGGTGCCCCACGGATCGGCCACCGAAGCGGCCAGCTCGAACACGCCCTGGAACGGCGCCCACGACAACCCGGCGACCCACCCCGAGGCCAGCCGGAGCAGGAGCAGCAGCAGCGCGCCGACGAGCGGGCAGATCACCCACGTCCCGCGACGCAGGAGCGCGTGCTCGGCCACGGTGGTCGGAGCAGGTTCGGCAGCCATGCCGCCATTATCACCACCCGGCGGAGTGCCCCAGCGCCACCACTACGACCGTTCAGCCTGGTGAGCTCCCGTGAGTACTTTGGGGGGCTATAGCACCACAAAGCACTCACGGGCCCTGTGCAGCCAAAACCTTCACCACTACCGAAGCAGAACCGGCCCGGGACACCTCTGGGGGCGTCCCGGGCCGGTGGGGCTCGGCGTCAGGTCAGGCGCCCGCCTCGCGGAGCAGGATGTCCACCGCGGCGTCGTTGCGGGTGGTCTCCTTCTCGATCACCTCGGCCGGCGGGTAGAAGCCGTCCAGGCCGCCGCCGCTGGCCGGGTACATCTCGAAGGTGTAGGCCAGGATCTTGTGCTCGCCCCACATCCAGTCGAGGCTGTCGCCGTCGGTGACGTAGAGGTCGCTGGACTGCTGCGGGGTGTAGCCGTTGGACTGGGCCATCTCCCCGCCGACCCGCGCGAACCGGTCGTACTCCTCCTGCGTCATGCCCTCGGTGACGTCGTCGGAGGTGTGCCCGAACGGCCACAGCACCAGCTCCGAGTAGGTGTGGAAGTCGATCGCGGCCTTGATCTGCTGGGCCCCGCCGACCACCCGGGAGTCGATGAAGTCGCGCATCGCCGCGGTCTCCGGCGCCGACCACGCGGCCGTGCCCCGGTAGTCCTCGGCGTTCGGGTCGTCGCTGGAACCGCCGCAGCAGCCCCACTTGTAACCCCAGTTGCGGTTGAGGTCGGTACCGGTGGTGTCCTGCCGGTTCTTGCGCCAGCCCTGGAACTCGCCGGAGGCGATGTCGTAGGACTTGCCGTCCGGGTTGACGATCGGGATCACCCAGATCTCCCGGCCGTCCACGGCCTCCTTGACCGCCGGGTCGGAGGCGTAGCCGGCGGTGAACCGGTCGGCGATGCGCAGGCACATCTCCGTGGTCAGGTGCTCGCGGGCGTGCTGGTTGCAGTTGAACAGCACCTCGGGCTCGTCCTCGTCCTGCCCGACGTTGTCGCTGATCTTCAGCACCGGGATGTCGCGGCCCTCGACGGACTTGCCGATGCTGGACTTCGCCGCGATGTCGGGGTGCGCGCCGGCGATCCGGTCGAGCTCGGCGACCGTCTCGTCGTAGTTGTGGTAGCCCTCGTAGCCGGGCGGGAAGTCGCCGGGAGCGGCCTGCCCGCGGTTGATCCGCTGCAGCGCCTCGCCGAGCCCGGTGCCCTCGCCGATCGCGAACCCGGCGGCCCGCAGCCGCTGGGCCTGCTCGGGCGTGGCCTCCACGGTGGCCACGCCGTCGCGGACCCCGATGACCTGTGCACCGGTCCGGTTGATCTCGGTGCGGCTGGTGCCGTCGGTGTTCGGGACGGTGTAGATCGCCGGGTCCTGCGCGGCGGACGTCGGCTCCGCGGACACGCTGGCCGAGAACGGGGCCAGCAGGACCAGGCAAGCGGCGGCCGCCACGGTCACTGCCCTGCGCCGTGAGCTGAACATCGGGTCTCCGATCGATCACTGGTGGTGACGTGGAGAGGTTGTAGGAGTGCACCGATGTTGGCAAGCCACTGGCGAACAATGGTCGCCCGTCAACATCTATCCCAGATGGTGGGCCGGTGTGACCGCCGTCCGGGCGCGGGGACAGCCACCGGTGGCGGCGATTACCCTGGTCGGTGCAACCTCGAAGCCCCGGGAAGGACGCTCATGCTCACCCGTACCGACCTGCGCGGTCGCGTTCCGTCCACCGTCGAGCTGCGCGCCACGCTGCCGCGCGCCGAGATGGACGTGGAGCACGTGCTGCATCGGGTCCGGCCGCTGGTCGAGGAGATCCGCGAGCGGGGTGTGCCCGCCGTCCTGGAATTCACCGAGAAGTTCGACGGAGTTCGACCGGAACGGGTGAGGGTCGGCGCGGCGGAGCTGCGCCGCGCGCTCGACGAGCTCGACCCGGAGGTGCGCGCCGCGCTGGAGGAGTCGATCAGCCGCGCCCGCAAGGTGCACGCCGACCAGCGGCGCACCGACACCACCACGCAGGTCGTGCCCGGCGGCACCGTGACCGAGCGGTGGGTGCCGGTCGCCCGCGTCGGCCTGTACGCGCCGGGCGGGCTCGCGGTGTACCCGTCCAGCGTGGTGATGAACGTGGTCCCGGCGCAGGCGGCCGGGGTGGAGTCGCTGGTGGTGTGCAGCCCGCCGCAGGCGGAGTTCGGCGGCCTGCCGCACCCGACGATCCTCGCCGCCGCGCAGCTGCTCGGCGTCGAGGAGGTCTGGGCGGTCGGCGGCGCGCAGGCGGTGGCGCTGCTGGCCTTCGGCGGCCAGGACACCGATGGCGCGGAGCTGGCGCCGGTGGACATGGTGACCGGGCCGGGCAACGTCTACGTGACGGCGGCCAAGCGGCACCTGCGCAGCGTGATCGGCATCGACTCGGAGGCCGGGCCGACCGAGATCGCGGTGCTGGCCGACGGCACGGCCGACCCGGCGCACGTGGCGGCGGACCTGATCAGCCAGGCCGAGCACGACCCGCTGGCGGCCAGCGTGCTGGTGACCTCCTCGCCGGAGCTGGCCGACGCGGTCGACGCCGAGCTGGAGCGCCAGGTGGCGCGGACCAAGCACGTCGAGCGGATCCGCACCTCGCTGGGCGGCGAGCAATCCGGCTGCATCCTGGTGTCCACTGTGGAGGACGGGCTGCGGGTGGTGGACGCCTACGCCGCCGAGCACCTGGAGATCCAGACGGCGGACGCCGACGCGGTGGCCGCGCGGGTGCGCAACGCGGGCGCGATCTTCGTCGGCCCGTACGCACCGGTGTCGCTCGGCGACTACTGCGCGGGCTCCAACCACGTCCTGCCCACCGGCGGCTGCGCACGTCACTCGTCGGGGCTGAGCGTGCAGAGCTTCCTGCGCGGCATCCACGTGATCTCCTACAGCGAGCAGGCCCTCCGCGACGTCGCCGACAAGGTGGTCGCGCTGGCCAACGCAGAGGATCTGCCCGCCCACGGCCAGGCGATCACCGCCCGCTTTTAAAGAGGGGATGGACTCACCTTGCTTAGCGGTGCAGGTAGCGGAACCTCAGACGCCGTCTGGACTCCGGGAGCCCGTTCTTATGTATGTCCGATACACGGCGAACGGGCTGTCCTCGCCAGACGACGTCTGAGAACCCGCGGCGGTGCGAGCTGCGAGGGTGGGTCAAGCGGCTGCGCCGCTTCAAAGACGAACGAAGGTTGAAACATGAGTGACGTGCTGGGCGCTGAAACGGCGCTGGCCGACCTGCCGCTGCGGGAGGACCTGCGCGGCCGCAGCCCCTACGGCGCACCGCAGCTGGACGTGTCGGTCCGGCTCAACACCAACGAGAACCCCTACCCGCCGCCGCCGGAGCTGGTCGACGACGTGACCGCGGCGGTCCGCGAAGCCGCCGCCGAGCTGCACCGCTACCCCGACCGCGACGCCAAGGCGCTGCGCACCGACCTGGCCGCCTACCTGGCCGGGGCGACCGGGGTGCCGCTGGCGATGGAGAACGTGTGGGCCGCCAACGGCTCCAACGAGGTGCTGCAGCAGATCCTGCAGGCCTTCGGCGGACCGGGCCGCACCGCGCTCGGCTTCGAACCGTCGTACTCGATGCACCCGATCCTGTCCGCGGGCACCCGCACCGACTGGGTGCCCGCCCCGCGGCGCGCCGACTTCAGCCTGGACGGCGTGGAAGCGGCCCGGATCGTCGCCGAGAAGCAGCCGAGCGTGGTCTTCGTGACCAGCCCGAACAACCCCACCGGCCAGTCGGTGTCGCAGGACGACCTGCGCGCGATCCTCGACGCCGCGCCCGGCGTGGTGGTGGTCGACGAGGCCTACGCCGAGTTCTCCGCCCGCCCCAGCGCGATCGAGCTGATCGAGCAGTACCCGGCGAAGGTGATCGTCAGCCGCACCATGAGCAAGGCGTTCGCCTTCGCCGGCGGCCGCCTCGGCTACCTCGCCGCCGCGCCCGCGGTGATCGAGGCCCTGCTGCTGGTGCGCCTGCCGTACCACCTGTCGGCGGTCACGCAGGCGGCCGCGCGCGCCGCGCTGCGCCACGCCGACGCGACGCTCGGTTCGGTGCGCGCGCTCATCGACGAGCGGGAGCGGGTGGTCGGCGAGCTGGCCGCGATGGGCTTCTCGCCGGTGCCCAGCGACGCCAACTTCGTCCTCTTCGGACGGTTCGCGGACGCGCACCGCGCCTGGCAGCGCTTCCTGGATTCCGACGTGCTGATCCGCGACGTCGGCATCCCCGGCCACCTGCGGGTCACCATCGGCACGCCGGAGGAGAACGACGCCTTCCTGGCGGCCGGCAAGGCAGTGAGCGAGGAGATCGAGCAGTGACATTCCAGCCGGGAACCCGAGTGGGCCGGGTCGAGCGCAGCACCAGGGAGTCCTCGGTGCTGGTGGAGCTCGACCTGGACGGCACCGGGCAGGTCGACATCGACACCACGGTCCCGTTCTACGACCACATGCTCACCGCCCTGGGCACGCACGCGGCCTTCGACCTGAAGGTGAAGTCGACCGGTGACGTGCACATCGACGCGCACCACACGGTGGAGGACACCGCGATCGTGCTCGGCCAGGCCCTGCGCCAGGCCCTGGGCGACAAGAAGGGCATCCGCCGCTTCGGCGACGCCTGGATCCCGATGGACGAAACCCTCGCGCACGCGGCGGTGGACGTCTCGGGCCGCTCGTACTGCGTCCTGACGGGAGAACCGGAGCAGTACAACAGCTTCACGATCGGCGGGAACTACCCGTTCGTCCTCAACCGCCACGTCTTCGAGTCCCTGGCCTTCCACGCCCAGATCAACCTGCACGTCCGCGTGATCCACGGCCGGGACCCCCACCACATCGCGGAAGCCCAGTACAAGGCGATCGCCCGAGCCCTCCGAGCAGCGGTCGAACCAGACCCCCGCTTCGTCGGCGTCGTCCCCTCCACCAAGGGCGCCCTGTAACCCCGATCGTGACGAGGTGAAGGGCACCTTTCGCCAAGTAAGTTGGCGAAAGGTGCCCTTCACCTTTCCGGCGGTGCAGCCGCGGCCACCGCGTGCCGGAGTCGTCGAATCGCGTCCCCGGCCCTGCCTCCTTTGGTATGACAGTGCGGTGATCGGCACCGTCGGAGGAGGGCCTTGGTGGCGCGTCAGGAACGTCCGCTTCGCGACTTCGCAGTCCTGCTCTACGGGGCCGGGCTCGGGTTCCTGACGAACCTCGCGACCAACAGCGCCGACGGCTGGGCGCCGCCGTTCACCCTGATCCGCGACCACTCGGAGTTCCTGATCGGCGCGGGGGTGCTGGTGCCCGCGGGCTACTACGCGTGGCGCCAGCGCAAGCTGCGCACCGAGCACGACTGGGACGCCGGGAAGAACCCGTACCCGGGCTTGCAGGCCTTCGACCAGGAGCGCGAGTCGGTGTTCTTCGGCAGGGAAGGAGCCAAGCGCGAGCTGCACGAGCGCCTGGACGTCTCCGGGGGAGCACCGGAGGACCGGTTCCTGCTGGTGGCCGGTCCTTCGGGATCGGGCAAGTCGTCGCTGGTCAACGCCGGGCTGGTGGTCGAGCTGCGGAAGCGGAGGTGGAACCTCACCGCCCCGGTCACGTTGAACCGCGACCCGTTCGGTTCGCTGGTGCACGAGCTGCAGGGCGAGCTGCCGAGGTCGGACGCCGACGCGCTGGTCCGGGACCTGCGCGTCGAGGGGCGGCGTGCCCTGGAGCGGTTGCGGCGCACCGACGACCCGCGCTCGGAGCACCCCGAGGTGATCAACGCGGTGTTCCGCGAGCTGGTCGGTGGCAACCGCCCGGCGGCGCTGCTGCTGGACCAGGCCGAAGAACTCGTGACGCAGGTCGACGCCCAGACCCGGCAGGAGTTCATGGCCGTCCTGCACACCGCCCTCGCCGACCACAAGCGCCTGCACGTGGTCGCCACGATGCGGGCGGAGTTCATCGACGCCTTCCTCCCGGAGCCGAGCGGGACGCTGCTGCGCGACGCGTACTTCGTGACCCGCCTGAACCGCGCGGAACTCCGCCAGATCATCACCGGCCCGGCCCGAAAGGCCGGAGTGGAGATCGAGCCCGATGCGGTCGCCGCGATGGTCGACGACGCGACGGAGGCGGGTGCCGACGTCCTGCCGCTGCTGGCCCACCTGCTGCGCAACCTCTACGAGGACTACGCGTCCGATGGCCGGATCACCTTGCAGGAGTACGTGAACTCCGGGCGGGTCGAGCAGGCGATCTCGTCCACCGCGGACAAGGTGCTCGCGCGGTTGTCCCGCCAGCACGACGAGGAGAAGGTCCTGCGGACGCTGCTGCGCTTCGTCTCGTGGGCCTCCCACGCCGAGGACCCGACGCGCAACCGCGTCCGCCGCGACGACCTCGACACCGATGAGAAGCACATCGTCGACGAGTTCCTGGAAGCCCGCCTGCTGGTGGACGACAGCAACGGCCAGCGCGACCTGGCGCACGAAGCGCTGCTGCGGCAATGGGTTCCGCTGCGCACCCGGCTGGAGGAGCAGCGCCCGCTCCTGCGCCAGCGCACGGTCTTCGAGCAGCGCGCCGAAGAATGGGCGCAGGCCGATCGCCGCGCTGATCTGCTGCTCCCCGGGAGCCAGGTGGACGAAGCGGAGAAGCTGGTCAACGCGATCGAGTGCAGCGACCTGCTGCGCGAGTTCACGGCGGCATCGGCCGAGTCCAGGCGGAAGGATCGTCGTGACCGCGCGATCGCGGCTGCTGGCCAGATCGATCAGATCAAGGAGAGCAATCCGGTGCTGGCACTGGCTGCCGCGCGGGAGATCGCCGAGCTCAGCCCCGACGTCGGCACCGCCGCCGTGCTGTGGGCTCGGCTGCGGGACCCGCTGGTGTGGAGCGCGCGCCGCCACGCGGAACGAATCCTCGACGTCCGCTGGGACGACGACGGGCGAATGTGGGTCGTGGACGCCAGCGGCACGGTCATGGTCCACGACATCGCGCAGGAGCAGCCCGTCCTGATCAAGAGGGTGCCAGCTGCGGGGTACGTCGACGAAGCGGTCTGGACGCAGGCCCGCGGACTGGTCTTCAACGATCGCGATTCCCTGAAGCTCTGGGACGTCGAAACCGATGAGGTGCGGGTTCTGGAGCAGCCGGGCTCGTCGCGGCTCGGAGGGCTCGTCGCCGAGAACGGCTGGCTGGCCTATCACACCTCCGACGCGGTCGTGCTCCGAGCGCCCGGTGCGGTGGAGTCGGTTGCGGTGCCGGTGGATCCGGGCGAGGTCGATCTGATCGCGGTGTCGTCCGAAGGGCTGCTCGCCGTCGGCGGCGACGGAGCGGTGCGGGTCTGGGACCCGGGTGCCGCTGAGCTGACCACCGTCCACGAGCACGTGGGGGAGCTGGAGTCGCTCTCGTGGTCGCCATCCGGGCGGCTGGCCAGCTGTCACGCCTTGGCGGTCCGGGTGTGGGATTCCCGGACGGGGCGGACCGACGTGGTCCTGCGCGGTTGGAACCACGCCCTGCTGGGTGCGTCGTGGGCGGACGACGAGCAACTCGTGATCGGCGTGCAGACCGGGCAGTCCGACAGCGTGGTCCAGCTGTGGAACAGCGCTTCGGAGCAGCACCGAACGCTCCGGTACTGCGCGGACGACGTGCGGGGCGTGTTCCCAGCGCCCGACGGGCGCCTGCTGAGCTGCAATCCCGACGGCAACCTGGAACTGGTCCGGGCCGACCTCGGGCACCACACCGAGCGGTGGCAGGAAGCTCCGGTCACCGCTGGCGCCGTGCACGGCTCCTCGATCCTGGCCCTCGGCGCGGACGGGCGGCTGAGGCGGGAAGTCGCCGACCGCTCGGAACAGCTCGGTGAGGAGCTCCACCTGGGTGATGCCGACCTGCTCGCCTGGTCGCCGGGCGGCCTGCTGGCCAGTGCGAGGTGGGACATCTCGGACCACTGCGAGGTGCGAGTGCTGGACCCGCGGTCGGCGGAGGTCTGGACCGCGTTCCGGGGTGTCGGCATGATCAGCGACTTCGCCTGGTCGGTGGACGGGATCCTGGCCGTCGCCACGGGTGAGGTGGTGTGCGCTTGGGACGGTGCGGCCCGCATCGCGATGGAGTTCGTCGCGCGGGTGGTGGCGATCGCGTGGTCGCCGAGCGGCCTGCTCGCCGCAGCATCGAGCAGCGGTGAGCTCAGGGTCTGGGATCCGGTGTCGTCCGCGCAGCGAGTTGTCCAGTCCAAGGAGGCCCGGACCACGGGCGTCCGATCGGTCGCCTGGTCCCCGCACGGGGTGCTGGCGTTCGGGGACGAGGCAGGGGCCGTGCGGACCTGGGATCCCCGGTCCGGCGAGGTGCAGCTGCTGGCCGTGCACACCGGAGAGGTGGAGGTGGTGGCCTGGTCCCCGGACGGGGTGCTGGCCAGCGGTGGAGATCAGACCGTGCGGGTGTACCCGGCAGGGACGGGTGGTGGCCGGGTCGTCGAGCAGCAGGACGAAGCGCTGGCGTCGTTGGCGTGGTCGCCGACGGGCGCCTTGGCCAGCGGGTGGCACGGCGGGGCCGTGCGGCTCTGGGACCCGGAGACCGACGACTCCCGCGTGTTGCACGAGCACCAGATCCAGGCCGCATCGCTGGCCTGGTCCGCGGACGGTCGGCTCGCGAGTTGCCAAGGGACGCTGGTCAGCCCGGCGCTGATCTGGGACCCGGGTGACGAGGAGAGCACTCGCCGGACCGCGGATGCGGTGCGGGGAATCGCGTGGTCGCCGAGTGGTGAGCTGACGACCTTCTACTACGACGACCGGATCAGGTTGTGGGACAGCGATTTCCAGCAGAACCGGGAGATCGTGATGCACGGGGGGCCGGTGGAAGGCGCAGCGATCACCCGCACCGGGCGACTCGCTTCGTTCGGTCTGGACGGCGACATCCGGGTGTGGGACGAGCCGACCGGCGAGTGCAGCCACGTCGTCTCCGTCGGGAACCGCTACGTCCGCGCCCTGGCGTGGGGCCCGCACGACAGGCTGACCCTCTCGTGGAACGACGGCGGGGTCTCGGCCTGGGACCCGGGAACCAGCGAGTTCGCCGAGCTGACCGATCAGATTCCGCCCGTTGACACCATGGCCTGGAACGATCGCGGAGTCCTCGCCACCGGTGGTGACGACTTCGTGGTCCGTCTCTGGGAGCCGGACAGCGGTCGCGTGCGCGAGTTGCGCAAGCACACCGCCGCGGTGCGAGCGCTGCTGTGGCTGGACGACGAGCGGTTGGTCAGCGGAGGCGAGGACGGGCTGCTGGTGTGGGACACCAGCGCTGGCACGGTGCTCACCACCGGCGATGCCGTGCAGATCCAGAAACTGGCGTGGCTGCCGGACGGTCGGCTGGCCAGCGCGGACCGGGAAGGCCGGATCCGGCTGTGGGACTTGGACTCCGGCCACGTCATCACGACGCTTTCCGCGCACGACGGGGACGTCACCGTGCTCGGCTGGCGGGACGACGGCGTGCTGGTGAGCGCTGGCTTGGACCGCGCGGTCCGCACCTGGGGCGTCGACACCGACGTCGAGCGGCTGCTCCGCGAGGCCGACGAGCGTGGCGTGCGGCGGCTGACCGAGCAGGAACGAGCTCGCTTCGGGCTGATCTGACACGGAGCGTGGTGGTCGGAACTCCTCGCGTTACGCCGTTTGGATTACCCGGGTGGTTAACCGTTGCGTCACTACGGGGTCTCCCCACCGTCGGTTTCGTCGATAACGATGGCCCTTTGTGACTGAGGTTTCTCGACGTCGGGTGCTCGCCGGGGCCGCTGGTGCGGTCGGTGGCGCTGCTGCTGCTTCGCTGTTGCCACCTTCGCTGCACCGGGCCATGGCCCAGCCGGTGCTCCAGGGCGGTTTGGACGCGCTTGAGCACGTCATCGTGCTTATGCAGGAGAACCGGTCTTTCGACCACTACTACGGGACGCTGCAGGGCGTTCGCGGGTTCGGCGACCGGCATCCGCTGGAGCAGCCCGACGGCCGTTCGGTGTTCCAGCAGCCCAAGGTCGGTGGCGAGGTGCTGCCGTTCTCGCTGCGGCAGGGCGCCGAGCGGGAGGGGCGGCCGGTTTCCGACATCCAGTACCTCGGCGACCTCGACCACAGCTGGGGCGGCAGCGGCAAGGCGTGGGCTCGCGGCTGGAACAACGACTGGGTGGCGGCGAAGACCGCCGCCACCATGACCTACTACGAGCGGCAGGACATCCCGCTGCAGTACGAGCTGGCGGACACCTTCACGCTCTGCGACGCCTACCACTGCTCGGTGTTCGGCTCCACCAACCCGAACCGCAACTACCTGTTCTCCGGCACCACCGGGTACGAGCCGGGCAGCACCAAGCGCGCGGTCACCAACGCGGCCTACGACTACGACCACGCCGGCTACGAGTGGACCACCTACCCGGAGCGGCTGGAGCAGGCCGGGCTGTCCTGGCAGGTCTACCAGGAGTGGGACAACTTCACCGACAACTCGGTGGAGTACTTCAAGACCTTCAAGGAGATCGGGCGCAAGGTGCTCGGCCCGGTGGACGGGAACTTCCGCACCACCGAGGAGTTCTACACCGCGCTGTTCGACAAGCCGGACGAGGAGCGGAAGCGGCTGCTCAAGCAGCTGGACGCGGGCCGCGCGGCGCTGACCGATGCCGAGCGGAGCCTGTTCGACCGCGCGATGTACCGCAGCGAGCCGGGCACGCTGGTCGAGCGGCTGCGGGCCGACATCGCCGCCGGCCGGTTGCCGCGGGTCGTCTGGCTGGTGCCGTCCTCGACCGACTCCGAGCACCCGGGCAGCTCCACGCCGGTCGGCAGCGCGAACCTGATCTACCAGGTGCTCGATGCCATCGCCGATCCGAAGGTCTGGCCGAAGACCGCGCTGCTGCTCAACTTCGACGAGAACGACGGCTTCTTCGACCACGTGCCGCCGCCGGTGCCGCCGAAGCCGGAGTCGGGGGAGGGCGACGACCACTTCGAGGGGCAGCCGATCGGCCTCGGCCCGCGGGTGCCGATGACCGTGGTCTCGCCGTGGACCATCGGTGGGTTCGTCAACTCCGAGACCTTCGATCACACCTCGGTGCTGCGCCTGCTGGAGCGCTGGACCGGGGTGCAGGAACCGAACATCAGCTCCTGGCGGCGCACCGCGTGCGGCGACCTGACCTCGGTGTTCGACTTCGACAACGCCGCCGAACCCCCGAAGCCCGCCGAACCGGGCCCGGTGCCCGAGCCGATCAAGCGCTGGCATCCGAAACCCCCTGCGGAGCAGGCGCTTCCGGTGCAGGAGCAGGGACGGCGCCCGGCCCGCGCGCTGCCGTACCAGCCGCAGGTCTCGGGCGTGCTGAACGGGGAGGCCGTGACGCTGCGCCTCGGCAACGTCGGCGCCGCCTCGGCGCACTTCGCGATCTACCCGTACACCGGCGAACTCCCCGAACCGTCCCATGTGGACGTCCTCGGCGAGCAGGTGGTGACGGTGCCGATCGGCGACGAGTACCGCCTCGCGGTGCAGGGCCCGAACCGGTTCTGGTTCGAGCTCAGCGGCTCGCGCGAGGGCAAGGCGGCGGGCGTGGACGTCCAGACCCGCCACACCGCCCGCGGCCTGGCGCTGGAACTGCGCAACGACGGTTCGGCGGACATCACCCTCCGGCTGCGCTCGGTCGGCTACGTGGTCCACGAGGAGCAGGTCCGCGTCGCGGCGGGCGGTGCCCAGCCGCTGGAGTGGCCGACGGACCAGGGCTGGTACGACGTGGAGATCACCACGCCCCAGGACAAGACGTTCCGCCGCCGCATCACCGGCCGCTCCGAGAACGGCGCCCCCGGAGTCACCGGCTGACCGGCCAGGACACCCCGGTACGCTGCCGGTCATGGCCGATGTCCTCCCGCTCCTCCTGCTCGCGCTGGCGGGCTTCCTCGTCGGCGGCGTCTACGCGACGTGGAAGACGGCCCGCGGCTTCGCGATCATGCTCGCCGTCGCCGCCGTCATGGCCATCGCAGGCGGCATCGGCTGGATGATCTACGGCTGACCCAGCGCGCCGCGCTCGACCCGCTGACGGTGAAGGGCACCTTTCGCCAACCAAGTTGGTGAAAGGTGCCCTTCACGCTCCCCACGATCGGATCGCGTCGCGCGTCTGAATGCCCGGTGAAGGGCACCTTTAGGCAAGTAAGTTGCTAAAAGGTGCCCTTCACCGGGGTGGTCAGCTCTTGGTGGTTGCGGGTTCTTCGGGCTCGGGGCTGGGGGCGTGGTCGTCGACGAAGGATTGTTCGTTGAAGGGGCTTTCGCCCGCGAAGACCTGCTTCATCTGGTCTCGGTCGATCTCCTTGGTCCAGGAGCCGATGAGGACCGTGGCCACCGCGTTGCCCGCGAAGTTGGTCAGGGCGCGGGCTTCGGACATGAAGCGGTCGATGCCGACGATCAGGCCGACGCCGTCCAGCAGTTCCGGGCGGTGCGACTGCAGGCCGCCGGCCAGCGTCGCCAGGCCCGCGCCGCTGACCCCGGCCGCGCCCTTGGAGGCGACCATCATGAACAGCAGCAGGCCCACCTGCTCGCCCAGCGACAGCGGGTCGCCCAGGGCGCTGGCGATGAACAGCGAGGCCATCGTCAGGTAGATCATGGTGCCGTCGAGGTTGAACGAGTAGCCGGTCGGCACCGTGATGCCCACCACCGGCTTGCTCACGCCGAGGTGCTCCATCTTCGCGATCAGCCGCGGGAGCGCCGCCTCCGACGAGGAGGTGGACACGATCAGCAGGAACTCGCGACCCAGGTAGCGCAGCAGCGAGAAGATGTTGACCCGCGCGAACATCCACAGCATCGGGCCCAGCACCAGGAAGATGAACAGCACGCAGGTCGCGTAGAAGCCGAGCATGATGACGGCCAGGCCCTTGAGCGCTTCCACACCGGTCGCGCCGACCACCGCCGCGATCGCGCCGAACGCGCCGACCGGGGCCGCCCACATCACCATCGCCAGCATCTTGAACACCAGGCGCTGGATGTGCTCGATGCCGCGCAGGATCGGGGCGCCCTTGTCGCCCATCGCCTGCAGCGCGAAACCGGCCAGCAGCGCGACCAACAGCGTCTGCAGCACCTGGCCCTCGGTCAGCGAGGAGACCAGCGTCTTCGGGATGATCCCGAGCAGGAACTCGGTGGTGCTCTGGGCTTCCTTGCCCGCCTGCTCCGCGCCCTGACCGCGGATCTCGTCGCTGATGTGCAGGCCCTCGCCCGGGTGCAGCACGTTGCCGACCGCCAGGCCGATGACCAGGGCCACCACCGACATGATCATGAAGTAGCCGAGGGCGAGGCCGCCGACCTTGCCGACCTTCGCGGCCTGCCGGACGCCGCCCACGCCGAGCACGATGGTGCAGAAGATGACCGGCGAGATCATCATCTTGATCAGTTCGACGAAACCGCTGCCCAGCGGCTTGAGGGCCTTGCCCAGATCGGGGGCCAGGAACCCGACGGCGATACCGGCCAGCACCGCGATGATCACCGCGATGTAGAGGTAGTGCGTCCGGTCCCGGCGACGTGGTGCCGCAGCGTCGTTGCTTGCCACTGTTGCGCTCCTACCTGGGCTGGCCGGGTCACACTAGAGGTCCACTCCGTGGCCCAGGTCACGGTGTGGCCGGGAGAGACTATCTGTGCCCGGCAACACTGTCGTCACGCTTGTGTTCATTGTGTTCACAAATGTTCCCGGCCCCGCAATGCGATCTCGGCGGCCCGCCGGACGACGTCGGACGTGCTGCCGGCAGCGGTCAGGTCGGCGTGCATGGCGGCGTCGATCGCGCCCAGCAGCGCGCCGGTGAGCGCTGCGGCGGTCAGCTCGTCGACCTCGGGGCAGGCGTCGCGGAGGGCGTGCGCGAGCTGCTTCTGCAGCGTCGCGTTGCGCAGCAGCGCGCCCGCGCGCAGGGCCGGGACCTCGGCGATGAGTCGGGCGCGGATGCGGGTCAGCTCGTGGTCGAGCGGGAAGCTCCAGGACTCCGCCGTGCTGAGCCGCTCGATCGCGCGCAGCAGCAGGTCTTCCGGGGTCGCGCTGGTGCGGTCGGCGAAGGCCTGCGGCAGCAGTTCGAGGTAGATCGCGTCGTCGGCGAAGACGACCTCGTCCTTGGTGGCGAAGTAGTTGAAGAACGTCGCAGGCGAGACCTCGGCGGCCGCGGCGATCTCGGCGACCGTGGTGCTGTCGTAGCCCTTGGCGTCGAAAAGCCGGAGCGCGGCGTCGATCAGGGCCTGCTTGGTGCGCCGCTTCTTGCGCTCGCGCAGTCCGGTCATGAGCAGATCCTACAGCGGATACAAAATTAGAGTCGCTCTAATTTTCTGCTAGCGTGGTGCCACGACACCCCTTGTGTCAACCGGAGTCCTGCTCAACCGCACCTCAGGGGACCGTGATGCAACCCAGCCCCAAGAAACCGCCAAACGTGAGATCACCACAGACGCAACCGCCACTGAAAAACCCGGAGAGGCGGGACTGCTGCGTGGTCGGTGGCGGCCCGGCCGGGATGATGCTGGGCCTGCTGCTCGCCCGCGCCGGTGTCGAGGTGACGGTGCTGGAGAAGCACCGCGACTTCCTGCGCGACTTCCGCGGCGACACCGTGCACCCCTCGACGCTGCGGCTGCTCGACGAGCTCGGGCTGGGGGAGCGGTTCGCGCGGCTCCCGGCCGGGCGGCTGGAGCAGATGCGGATCCAGGTCGGCGGGACGACCGTGGTGATGGCCGACTTCCGCTGGCTGCGCGGCCCGCACCGGCACGTCGCGATGGTGCCGCAGTGGGACTTCCTGGACCTGCTGGCCGCGGCCGCCGCCGAAGAGCCCTCCTTCGACCTGCGGATGTGCCGCGAGGTGACCGGGCTGCGCACCGATGCCGGACGCGTCACCGGCGTGCGCTACCTCGGTGCCGACGGCGTGGAGCGCGAACTCGCGGCACCGCTGACCGTGGGCTGCGACGGCCGCGGATCGGTGGTGCGCCGCGCGGCCGGGCTGCGATCGGTCGACTTCGAGGTGCCGATGGACGTCTGGCAGGTGCGGGTGGCCAAGGCGGACGGCGCCACCGACGGCGAGGTGTTCGGGCGCTTCGGCGGCGGGCAGGCCTCGGTGACCATGGACCGCGGCGACTACTACCAGACCGCCTACCTCATCGCGAAGGGCAGCGACGAAGCCCTTCGCGCGCAGGACATCTCGGTCTTCCGGGCGCGGCTGGCCGAGCTGTTCGGCTGGTCGGAGCACCAGCTCGAATCGGTGCGGACCTGGGACGACGTGAAACTCCTGAGAACCGAGATGAACCGGCTGCGGCGCTGGTACGGCGACGGGGTGCTGTGCATCGGCGACGCCGCGCACGTGATGTCCCCGGTCGGCGGCGTAGGCGTCAACATCGCCGTGCAGGATGCCGTTGCCGCGGCGCGGCTCCTGGCCGGGCCGTTGCGCCGCGGCCAAGCGCCCACCAGCGTGCTCGCGAAGATCCAGCGGCGGCGGTCGTTGCCCGTGCGAGTAGCGCAGCAGACGCAGCGCGGCGAGCACGAGATGCTCCTGCGCCCCGCGCTGGACGGCACGCTCGACGAGCACGACCTGCCGCTCCTGCTACGACTCCTGCGGCGCTTCCCGTTCCTGCGCGGCCTGACCGGCTACGTCGGCGGCGTCGGGATCCGCCCGGAACGCGCGCCCGCCTTCGCCCGGCGGAGCCCGGCCCGGGTGCCCTAGTCCGCGTGCTGGCTTCGTTTTCACTGGTCAAAGACCGTGAGTGCTTTGTGGTGCTATAGCCCCCCGAAGTACTCACGGGTCCTCACCTGCGGAAACGGGGCGCGGGCCGGAGAAATTGCTGAGGTGGCCGGGTTTCCGCAGGTCGCGAGTGGTGTAGCCTCCTGGGGTCCCCGCTCGATTCGTCCACCGGATCCGCCATGCCCCCTGCCGATGCGCGCAACTGGTTCGGCCGCGTCCGGCCGCAGTGGAGCCTGGCCCGCCAGCTGTTCGTGCTGCAGGTCGTGGTGGTGGCCGTCGTGGTGCTCGCCGGCACCGCCCTGGCCTGGTACGACGCGGAGCAGCGCAACGAGGACGCGGCCCGCGACAAGGTGGTGGCGGTGGCCCGCACGCTGGCCGCGCAACCGGACGTCCGGGGGGCCCTGGTCGCGCCGGACCCGACCGCGACCCTGCAGCCGCTGGCCGAACGGGTGCGCGCCGACACCGGGGTCGACTTCATCACGATCATGTCCCCGCGGGGCATCCGCTACACCCACCCCGATCCGGCGCGCATCGGCCAGCCGTTCCTCGGCCACATCGAGCAGGCCGTCGCCGGTCAGGTGTTCACCGAGATCTTCCCCGGCACGCTCGGCTTCTCGGTGCGCGCCGTGGTGCCGGTCCACGACGACGGGCACCGGCTGATCGGCCTGGTCTCCGACGGCATCACCGTGCGCTCGATCTCCCTGGAGCTGGAGAAGCAGGTCAGCGTGCTGGTGCTGGTCGCGGCGGCGGCGCTGCTGGTCGGCGGGCTGCTGACCTACCTGGTCAGCGCCCGGCTGCGCCGCCACACCCACGGCCTGCGGCCCGCGGAGCTCAGCCGCATGTACGAGTACCACGACGCGATCCTGCACGCGGTGCGCGAAGGCCTGCTGCTGATCTCCCCGGCCGGGCGGGTGACGCTGTGCAACGACGGGGCCGGTCTGCTGCTGGGCCTGGACCCGCTGGCCGTCGAAGGCAGCACGGTGGCCGGGCTGGAGCTGCCGGAATCCCTTGTGGACAGTCTTGGCTCGGGGCGGGCGGTGCGCGACGAGGTGCACCTGACGGACGAGCGGGTGCTGCTGGTCAACGCCTCGCAGATCCGCAGCGGCGATCGGGACCTGGGCATCGTGGTCACCCTCCGGGACCACACCGAGCTGCAGGCGCTGAGCGGGGAGCTGGACTCCATGCGCGGGTTCGCCGAATCGCTGCGCTCTCAAGCGCACGAATCGGCCAACCGCCTGCACACCGTGGTGTCGCTGATCGAGCTCGGTCGCGCCGACGAGGCCGTCACCTTCGCCACCGCCGAGCTGGAGCTCGCCCAGCAGCTCACCGACCGCGTCGTCGGCGCGATCGGGGAGCCGGTGCTGGCCGCGGTGCTGCTGGGCAAGAGCGCCGAGGCGGGGGAGCGCGGGGTGGAGGTGGTGCTCACCGACGACACCGAGATCGACGACGTCGACCTGGCGCACATCGACTCGCGGGACCTGGTGACGATCCTCGGCAACCTGATCGACAACGCGGTGGAGGCCGTGGTGGAGCGCCCGCGGCCGCGGGTGGCGGTGACCGTGCGGTCCACTTCGGACGGAGTGCTGATCCGGGTCGCCGACAACGGTCCGGGCGTGAATCCGGAGACCGCGCAGCGGTTGTTCGAACGCGGCTGGTCCACGAAGGACTCCGGCCGCGGGCTCGGGCTCGCGCTGGTCGGGCAGAGCGTGCGACGGCATCGCGGCAGCATCGAGGTGACCAGCGTCGACGGCGCGGTGTTCACCGTGCTGCTGCCCGCCGGATCGGACGTGGCCCGGTGATCTCGGTGCTGGTGGTGGAGGACGACCCGCTGGTCGGCGAGGCGCACGAGACCTACGTCAACCGGATCGACGGGTTCTCGGTGGCCGGGCGGGTCCGCACCGGGCAGGCGGCGCTGCGCTTCGTCGAGCGGACGCCGGTGGACCTGGTGCTGCTGGACCTGCGGCTGCCCGACATGGACGGCCTGCAGGTGGCGCGCGCGCTGCGCACCGCGGGCAGCAGCGCCGACGTCATCGCGGTGACCTCCGCCCGGGAGCTGAAGGTGGTCCGCGCGGCGGTGTCCAGCGGCGTGGTGCAGTACCTGCTGAAACCGTTCACCTTCGCGGCGATGCGGGAGAAGCTGGAGCACTACGCGCGCTTCCGGACGAGCCTCGGCCACGACCGCGAGGTCAGCGGCCAGGCCGAGATCGACCGCGCGTTCTCGACCCTGCGCGGCGTGGACCGCGCGGCCCTCCCGAAGGGCATGGGCGATGAAACGCTCGCCTCGGTCGTCTCGGCGCTGCGCGCGGCCCCGGAAGGAGCCCCGGCGGGCACCGTCGGCGAAGCGGCGGGAGTGTCCCGCGTGACGGCCCGCCGCTACCTGGAATACCTGGTGCACAACGGGATGGCCGAACGCCGCCCGCACTACGGGGGCGTGGGCCGCCCGGAGATGACCTACCGCTGGATCGGCGAAGCCTGAGGCTCGAGCTGGGTCGAGCTGGAGGTTTGGTGGTGGGTGGGGCCGTGAGTGCTTCGGGGCGCTATAGCACCACAAAGCGCTCACGGGTGGTCACCCGATTCCGCGCTCCGAGGTGGGGCGGAGGAGCGGTGCTCCGGGGCCGAACTCGGCGAGCTTGTCGTCCGCGTTGTGCAGGGCGCAGGTGCGCAGCGACAGGCAACCGCAGCCGATGCAGCCGGTCAGGCGGTCGCGGAGGCGCTGCAGGCCGTCGATGCGGGCGTCCAGCTCGTCGCGCCAGCGGCGGGACAGGCGCGCCCAGTCGGCCTTGGTCGGCGCGTGGTCGTCGGGGAGCGTGACGAGCGCTTCGGAGATCTGCTCCAGGCTCAGGCCGACGCGTTGCGCGGAGCGGATGAAGGCCAGGCGGCGCAGCACTCCCCGGTCGTAGCGGCGCTGGTTTCCCGAGGTCCGGGTACTGTTGATCAGCCCGCGGTCCTCGTAGAAGCGCAGCGCGGTCTGCGCGACTCCGCTGCGGTGCGCGACCTCACCGATGGTCAGCAGTTTGGGTAGCTTCGACACGTCCGCCAGGCTAGCTCAAACACTTGGAGCATGGTGGAGGTTTTTTCGGCGAATCGGGGGCTTGACCTCTAGTTCGCTCGAAGTTCCACCCTGGTCGCATGACGATCACGACGACGTACGGCTACGCGGATCTCCGGCCGCTGATGAGCGCCATGACGGGCGACGAGAAGCACGATGTCGCCGCCACCTCCACCCTCGACGTGCTGTGGGTGCTCTACGACCAGGTCCTGTCGGTCGACCCGCAGCGCATCGACGACCCCGACCGCGACCGCTTCCTGCTGTCCAAGGGGCACGGCCCGATGGCCTACTACGCGGTGCTGGCGGCCAAGGGCTTCCTGGACCCCGCCGAGCTGAAGAGATTCGGCGCGTTCGACTCCCGGCTCGGCTTCCACCCCGACCGGATGCTGGTTCCCGGCGTGGAGATCGGCAGCGGTTCCCTCGGGCACGGCCTGCCGCTCGGGCTCGGCGTGGTGCTGGGCCTGCGCGCGCAGGACCGCGACGAGTCGCGGGTGGTCGTGCTGGTGGGCGACGCCGAGCTCGACGAGGGCAGCAACCACGAGGCCATCCAGGTCGCCGGGCGGTGGGGGCTGGGGCAGCTGACCACCGTCGTGGTGGACAACAGCTCCTCCAGCACCGGCTGGCCCGGCGGCATCGCCGACCGCTTCGCCCGCGAGGGCTGGGCCGTGCACACCGTCGACGGCCGCGACCACGACGCGCTCCGCCGCGCCCTCACCGACACCCACCCGGACCGCCCGCTCGCGGTGGTCGCCGAAGTCGAATCCAAGGAGCTGTGATGAGCGCCCCGACCATCGCCACCACCATGCGCGAGCAGTTCGTGCAGACCATCGACAACGCCCTCGACACCGACCCGCGGGTGGCCGTCGTGCTGGCGGAGATCTCCGCCGACCGCTTCGAGGACGCCGCGCGCCGCCACCCGCGCCGGGTGCTCAACGTCGGCATCCGCGAGCAGGCCATGGTCGGCGTCGGCGGTGGGCTGGCGCTGACCGGCCTGCGGCCGGTGGTGCACTCGATCACGCCGTTCGTCGTGGAGCGCCCGTTCGAGCAGCTCAAGCTCGACCTCGGCCACCAGGGCGTCGGCGCCGTCGTGGTCAGCACCGGTGCCTCGTACGACTACCCGACGGCGGGGCGCACGCACATGGCGCCCGGTGACGTCGCGCTGATCGACACGCTGCCCGGCTGGACAGTGCACGTGCCCGGTCACCCGGCCGAGGTGGACGCGCTGCTGCGCTCGGCGCTGCCCGGCGACGAGCCGGTCTACCTGCGGCTCTCCGAGCGGGTCAACGCCGAACCGCTGGTGACCGGCCCGGGCTGGCACACCGTGCGCACCGGCGGCAGGGGCGTGGTGCTGGCCGTTGGCCCGATGCTCGACCCGGTCCTGTCCGCCACCGCCGCGCTCGACGTGACCGTGCTGTACACGGCCACCATCCGCCCGTTCGACGCCGCCGGGCTGCGCGCGGCGGTGCGCGCGGCGACCTCCGACGTGGTGCTGGTCGAGCCGTACCTGCGCGGCACCTCGACGCACGAGATCAACGACGCGCTCGCCGACGTCCCGCACCGGGCCCTGGCGCTGGGCGTCCGCCGCGACCAGGAGCTGCGCGCGTACGGCACGACCGACGAGCACGAGGCCGCGCACGGCCTGAGCCCGACCGCGATCGCCGCGTCGATCCGCGACTTCCTGGACGGAGCCACCCGATGACCTTCACCCCGGCCGAGATCGACTACTTGGAAGGGCAGACCCTGGGACGGCTGTGCACCCTCGGGCCCGGCGGGGAGCCGCAGGCCCGGCCGGTGGGCGTGCACCTGGGCCCGGACGGCACGATCGACGTTCTCGGCTACCGCAACGCCGAATCGCAGAAGTGGCGCAACGTGCTGCGCGATCCGCGCGTGACCTTCGTGGTCGACGACATCGCCTCGCAGACGCCGTGGCGGGTCCGCGGCATCGAGATCCGCGGGGAGGCCGACGCGCTGCTCGGCGTCGGGTCGACCGAAGACGGGATGAGCGGCGACGTGATCCGCATCCGCCCGAAGCGGATCCTCTCGTGGGGAATCGAGACCGAGCGCGCCCAAGCCCGCGACGTGGGGTGACCGCCTGCGCCGGTAGCCTGGGCCCGTGGCACGAGTCGTCATCTTGGACTACGGATCAGGCAACCTCCGCTCCGCCGAACGCGCGCTGCAGCGCGTCGGGGCCGACGTCGAGGTGACCGCCGACCATCGTGCCGCGGTGGAGGCCGACGGCCTGGTGGTTCCCGGCGTCGGGGCGTTCGCGGCCTGCATGCGGGGCCTGCTGGAGGTCGGCGGCGACAAGATCATCGACCACCGGCTGGCCGGCGACCGGCCGGTCTTGGGCATCTGCGTGGGCATGCAGGTGCTCTTCGACCAGGGCGTCGAGCACGGCATGCAGGCCAACGGCTGCGGCCAGTGGCCGGGCACCGTCGAGCGGCTGGAGGCCGACGTCCTGCCGCACATGGGCTGGAACGAGGTCGACGCCCCGGAGGGCAGCGTCCTGTTCGCCGGGATGGAACCGGGCACCCGGTTCTACTTCGTGCACTCCTACGGCGTGCGCCGGTGGGAGCTGGAGCTGTCGGACTCGATCGCGCCGCCGCTGGTGACCTGGGCCGAGCACGGCGAGCGGTTCGTCGCAGCGGTGGAGAACGGCCCGCTGATGGCGACCCAGTTCCACCCGGAGAAGTCCGGCGAGGCAGGCGCCCGGCTGCTGCGCAACTGGCTGGACACCCTGTGACCCGCCGCCACGGGATGCTCAGCCAGCGGGCGATCAAGCTGATCGCCACCGTGCTGGCGTTCGGGATGATCGCCGGCATCGGAGCGCCCTACCTGCTGCAAGCCGGCTTCCCGCTGTGGACGGTGCTGCTGCTGGTGCTGGTCGTGCTGGCGGTGCCGATCGTGGCGGTGCTGTACGCGGAGCGCAGCCGCGGCTGATGGTTCCGTGCCCGTGAGTGCTTTGGGGTGCCATAGCGCCCCGAAACGCTCACGGGGGTGAGCGCCCAGCAGGTGACGGCGGTGCGGTCGTGGCCGGTCGGGGTGGGGACAGTAGGGTTGGGGCGTGAGCTTCACGTTGCTTCCCGCAGTTGACGTTGCCGACGGGCAGGCGGTCCGCCTCGTGCAGGGCGCCGCCGGTTCCGAGACCTCCTACGGCGACCCGTTGGAGGCCGCGCTGGCCTGGCAGCGCGCGGGAGCGGAGTGGATCCACCTGGTGGACCTCGACGCGGCGTTCGGCCGCGGCTCGAACCGCGAGCTGCTGGCCGAGGTGACCGGGAAGCTCGACGTGAAGGTGGAGCTCTCCGGCGGCATCCGCGACGACGCCTCGCTGGAGGCGGCGCTGGCCACCGGCTGCGCGCGGGTCAACCTGGGCACCGCGGCGCTGGAGAACCCGGAGTGGGCGGACCGCGTGGTCGCCGAGTACGGCGAGCGCGTCGCGGTCGGCTTGGACGTGCGGATCACCGAGCAGGGCCACCGGCTGGCCGCCCGCGGCTGGACCAAGGACGGCGGCGACCTCTGGGAGGTGCTGGCGCGGCTGGACGCGGCCGGCTGCCGCCGCTACGTGGTCACCGACGTGAGCAAGGACGGCACCCTGCAGGGTCCGAACACCGAGCTGCTGCGCGAGGTCTGCGCCCGCACCGAGGCACCGGTGATCGCCTCCGGCGGTGTGTCCAGCGTGGACGACCTGGTGGAGCTGTCGAAGCTGGCCCCGCTCGGCCTGGAGGGCTCGATCGTCGGCAAGGCGCTGTACGCGCAGAACTTCACCCTCGAAGAGGCGCTGGCCGCCGTCCGCTGACCTGCCGTCATCGGCGGCGGAATCCGCCTCGGGCGTACCGCCCGGGAGGCGTGCCCAGGACCTTCTTGAAGTGCCGGGTGAGGTGGGACTGGTCGTAGAAACCGGCCGCGACCGCCACCTCGCCGGATGGCCGCCCTTCGAGGAGCAACCGGCGGGCGAGGTCACCTACTGGTGCGGCGCGATGCCGAACGCGGCGCTGAAGGCCCGCACGAGGCGCGCGGGGTGGGCGTGCAGCAGCCGTGCGATCTCCGCCAGCGTGGTGCTCTCCCGGATCCGCGAGTCCAGCAGGTCGTGCGCGATACCGCGGTCATCCGCCACGCCTCCGGCGACGAGCCGGGGGCGCAGGTGCTCGCGCAGGCCGCAACCTCGGGGCATGGGAACCGAGAACGTGCGCTTCGACACCAAGATCGCCGTGCTGCTGCGCGATGACCTCGCGACCTGGCAGCGGCTGAACGTGACCGCCTTCGTCGTCAGCGGGCTCGGCGCGGCGGCACCCGAGCTGATCGGCGAGCCGTACGCCGACGCCGACGGTGTCCGTTACCTGCCGATGTTCCGCCAGCCCGTGCTGGTCTTCGAGGGGACGAAGGAGGTGCTGAGCGCCGCGCACCGCAAGGCGCTCTCCCGCTCGCTGCACACCGCGGTGTTCACCTCGGACCTGTTCAGCACCGGCAACGACCGGGACAACCGGGCTGCCGTGCGGGGGGTGGGCACCGAGCAGCTCGACCTGGTGGGGCTGGCGGTCCACGGGCCGCGCAACGCGGTGGACAAGATCCTCAAAGGCGCGCGGATGCATCCCTGACGGCGGCCGTTCGGCCCAATGACCCTGCCTCCCACCAGGGCGGATGCGGGTCGGCTCGGGGAAAGGCCTGATCCGCTCCGGGGCGCGGATCGCCCACGATCGCGACCGAGATCCGAAATGCGGATCGCGATCGGAGGTCCTCGATGAGACGAGGGATGACGTCCGCCCTCGGAGTGCTGCTGGCCGCCGGTGCGACGCTGGGTGCCACCGTTCCGGTGGCCGCCGCCCCCGCACCCGCGCTCGACTGGCAGCCCTGCCCGGAGAACGCCGAAGTCCAGTGCGCGACCTTGCCGGTGCCGCTGGACTGGGCGAATCCGGATGGCGAGCAGATCGAGGTGGCCGTGGCGCGCCGCCCGGCCACCGACCCGGACCAGCGGATCGGTTCGCTGGTCTTCATGCCCGGTGGCCCGGGCGGCACCGGCGTCGACAGCCTGCTCGCGGGCTCGCCGTTCTCCCCGGAGCTGAGCTCGCGGTTCGACGTCATCAGCTACGACCCGCGCGGCTTCGGGCGCAGCAACCCGCTGCAGTGCGACACCGAACTGGTCCTGGCCGGGCCCGACATCCTGCCCGGCGGGCCGGAGAAGTTCGAGGAGATCAAGCGCTACAACCGGGAGGTCGCCGCGGACTGCCGCGCCCGCACCGGACCGATCATCGACCACATGGACGCGGTCAGCGTCGCCCGCGACATCGACGCGTTCCGGCAGGCGCTCGGCGAGGAGCAGCTCAGCCTCTACGGCATCTCCTACGGCACGCTGGTCGGGCAGATGTACGCGGAGAACTTCCCCGACCGGGTTCGCGCGCTCGTCCTCGACAGCGTCATGGACCACAGCCTCAGCGCCGGCGAATTCCTGGTCACCGAGGCGGAGACGGCCGAGGACTCCTTCACCGAGTTCGCCGAGTGGTGCGCGGAGAACACGCAGTGCGCGCTGAACGGCGAGGACGTCGGCGCGGTCTACGACGAGCTCTACAAGCGGGCCGAGGCGGGAGAACTGCACGCGCCGGGCGATCCCAGCACACCGATCGGTCCGGTGCAGCTGAGCAGCAGCACCCTCGGTGCCTTCTACGGGCCGAACTGGCAGCGCCTGGCGGACCAGCTCAAGGCGTTGCGCGACGACCAGCCCGCACCGACCGCGCTGGTGCTGCCCGAGACCATCCCGCACAACGTCGCCGCGTTCTGCGGCGACTGGAACATCGACATCGACTCCGCCGAGCAGTACGCGCAGGAGTGGCAGCGGCAGAACGAAGCCGCGCCGCACATGCGGTTCGGCCTGGGCGGCGGAGTCGCGTGGGGCTGCATCGACTGGCCCTCGCCGGTCCAGAACCCGCAGCACGTGCCGCAGATCCGCACCGAAGCCCCGATCCTGGTCCTCAACGCCCAGCACGACCCGGCCACCGGGTACAACTGGGCGACCAATGTGGACCGCCACGTCGAGCAGGCCACGCTGCTGACCTACGACGGCTGGGGCCACGGCGTCTACGGCCGCAGCGAGTGCACCACCTCGGCCGCGGACCGGTACTTCGCCGACGGCGTCGTGCCGCCGGAGGGCACGCACTGCGCCGCGGTCCCGCCCGAGGACAACCCGGCCGTCCGGCCCACGATCGGCTGGGGCGGGTGATGGTCAATTTCGTACGAAATTGACGTCCACTGAGGCGGGAGTGGCGGTTTCGCGCGAAATCGCCCCGTGCACCGCGCCGCGCGGCCGTGTCTCTACCCTGGTGGCATGGCCGTTGCGGTGCGTGTGATCCCCTGCTTGGACGTCGATCAGGGGCGGGTCGTCAAAGGTGTCAACTTCACCGACCTCCGGGATGCGGGCGACCCCGTCGAGCTCGCCAGGGCCTACGACGCGGAGGGCGCCGACGAGCTGACCTTCCTGGACGTCACGGCCTCCTCCGGCAACCGGGAGACCACCTTCGACGTGGTCGGCCGCACCGCCGAGCAGGTGTTCATCCCGCTGACCGTCGGCGGCGGCGTGCGCAGCACCGAGGACATCAACCGGCTGCTGCGCGCCGGGGCGGACAAGGTCAGCCTCAACACCGCGGCGATCGCCCGGCCCGAGCTGCTCAGCGAGGCCTCGCAGCGCTTCGGCGCCCAGTGCGTGGTGCTGTCGGTCGACGCGCGCCGGGTGCCCGAGGGCGGGCAGCCCACGGCATCCGGCTACGAGGTCACCACGCACGGCGGTCGGCGCGGCACCGGGATCTGCGCGGTCGAGTGGGCGGCCAGGGGCCAGCAGCTCGGCGTCGGCGAGATCCTGCTGAACTCGATGGACGCCGACGGCACCAAGGCCGGTTTCGACCTGGAGATGATCCGCGCGGTGCGGGCCGTCGTGGACGTGCCGCTGATCGCCAGCGGCGGTGCCGGAGCGGTGGAGCACTTCGCCCCGGCGGTGCGCGCGGGCGCGGACGCGGTGCTCGCGGCCAGCGTGTTCCACTTCGGACAGCTGAAGATCAGCGATGTCAAGAACGCCATGCGGGCGGAAGGGATCACGGTGCGATGAGCGGTCTGGACCCGGCGATCGCGGCTCGCCTCAAGCGCAACGCCGACGGGCTGGTCGCCGCGATCGCGCAGCAGCGCGGCACCGGCGAGGTGCTGATGATGGCGTGGATGGACGACGAGGCGCTGCACCGCACCCTCATCACCCGCCGCGCCACCTACTTCTCCCGCAGCCGCCAGCAGTACTGGGTCAAGGGCGAGACCTCGGGCCACACCCAGCAGGTCCACGAGGTCCGCCTGGACTGCGACGGGGACACGATCCTGCTGGTCGTGGACCAGGAAGGGGCGGCCTGCCACACCGGCGACCGCACCTGCTTCGACGCGGACGTCCTGCTGTCGGCCGAGCGCTGACACCCGGACCAGGTGATTTCAGTGGAACGTCCGATTTCCGTTGAAATCGCGTCCTGCCCGCCGCCGACGGAGCTGTCCACCGGGTCGGCTCAGTCGAGGGCTCCGGTGAGGTAGCGCTGGAGGTTGGGGCCGATCGCGGCCACCACCGTGTCGTGGTCGGCTGAGGCCAGGGGCTCCAGGCGGACCACGTAGCGGGCCATGCCCAGGCCGACGATCTGCGATCCGCACAGCGCGCCGCGCAGGTCCGGCTGGTCCACGCCGAGCGCCTTGATCAGCTTCTCGAACATCACGTTCTGGATGAACTCCCGGAGCATCGCCACCGCGTTCTCATTGGTCGCGATGCTGCGCACCAGCGCCGCGAACTGGCCGCCCTCGGCGTTGTCCCACACCGTCAGGAACCGCCGCAGCAGCCGCTCGGCCAGCTGATCCCGGTCCCCGGCCAGCAGCTGCGGCACCACCTCCGCCGGGTTCACCGGGATGTGCACCGCCGCGGAGAACAGCCCCGCCTTGCCGCCGAACCAGTGGTTGACCATCGCCGGGTCGACCCCGGCCTGCGCCGCGATGGCGCGGACGGTGGCGGCGTCGTAGCCCTGCTCGGTGAACACCTCGCGCGCCGCCGCCAGCAACGCGGCCTTGGTGTCCGCACCGCTGCGCCGCCGTCCGCGCCGCTTCGGTTCGGTGCCGTTCGTTCCACTGCTCACCCGCTCATCCTGGCCGCTGCGGCGGTGCGGGGGCAAAGCGGTGCGGAGGGCGCGCGCGAGCCGGAACGGGTGCGCGGCACAATGACGGCATGGTCGGCGACGGTGATATCGGCTCAATCAGTCCCGGACGCGAGGAGTTCCGCGCCCTCGCCGCGGACCGCCGGGTGATCCCGGTGGTGCGGCGGCTGCTCGCGGACGACGAGACCCCGCTCGGGGTGTACCGCAAGCTCGCCGGGAACCGCCCCGGGACGTTCCTGTTCGAATCCGCCGAGAACGGGCGCTCCTGGTCGCGATGGTCCTTCGTCGGTGCCCGCAGCGCCGCCGCGCTGACCGTCCGCGACGGCGAGGCGCACTGGACCGGCACCCCGCCCACCGGCCTGCCCCAGGGCGGCGACCCGCTGCAGGCGCTGCGCGAGACGGTCCGGCTGCTGCAGACCGATCCGCTGCCCGGCCTGCCGCCGCTGACCGGTGGCATGGTCGGCTACCTCGGCTACGACGCGGTGCGCCGCCTGGAGCGGCTGCCCGAGCTCACCGAGGACGACCTGCGGATCCCCGAGCTGGTGATGCTGCTGGCCACCGACCTGGCCGCGCTGGACCACCACGAGGGCACCATCACCCTGATCGCCAACGCGGTGAACTGGGACGACAGCCCGGAGCGCGTCGACGCCGCCTACGACGACGCGGTGCGCAGGCTCGATGAGATGACCGAGCAGCTGTGCACGCCGTCGGCGCCCACGGTGGCGGCCTTCTCCCGGCCGAACCCGCAGTTCGTCCGCCGCCGCGAGCCCGAGGAGCACTACGCGGCGGTGGAGAAGGCGAAGGAGGCGATCCGCGCCGGCGAGGCGTTCCAGGTCGTGGTCTCCCAGCGCTTCGAGATGTCCACCAGCGCCGACGCGCTGGACATCTACCGCGTCCTGCGCACCACCAACCCCAGCCCGTACATGTACCTGCTGCGGCTGGAGGCACCCGACGGCGGTACTCCGTTCGACATCGTCGGCTCCAGCCCGGAGTCGCTGGTGACGGTGCGCGACGGCCAGGCCACCACGCACCCGATCGCCGGGACCCGCTGGCGCGGCGCCGACGAGGACGAGGACTCGCTGCTGGAGAAGGAGCTGCTCAACGACGACAAGGAGCGCGCCGAGCACCTGATGCTCGTCGACCTCGGCCGCAACGACCTGGGCCGGGTCTGCAAGCCGGGTTCGGTGCACGTCGTCGACTTCTTCCGCATCGAGCGCTACAGCCACGTCATGCACATCGTGTCGACCGTGACCGGGCAGCTGGCCGACGACAAGACGGCCTTCGACGCGATCGCCGCCTGCTTCCCGGCGGGCACCCTCTCCGGTGCGCCCAAGCCGCGCGCGCTGGAGCTGATCGAGGAGCTGGAGCCCACGCGGCGCGCCCAGTACGGCGGCGTGGTCGGCTACCTGGACTTCGCGGGCGACGCCGATACCGCGATCGCGATCCGCACCGCGCTGGTCCGCGACGGCAAGGCCTACGTGCAGGCGGGCGGCGGGATCGTGGCCGACTCGGACCCGGTCGCGGAGGACCAGGAGTGCCTGAACAAGGCGCGCGCGGTGCTCAACGCGGTCGCGACGGCGGAGACGCTGGCCCGTCCGGGCGGCGAGCAGGTGACGGAGGAGCGGGTTGACCACCGAGCCGGGATCTGAACCGAGCCGGTCCAGGGGACTGCTGTGGCTGGTCGTGCTGCTGGCGCTGGCCGCGGCCGGGGCGTTGTGGGGTGCCAGCGGCCTGACCTGGGCCGAACAGCTGTTCCGCGGCTCGTTCGGCAACGAGGTCCTGGTCGGGCTGACGGGCGCGGACCTGCGCCCGGAGCTGGTGCCGATGGCGTTGGCGTCGCTGGCCGCGGTGGCGGCGGTGCTCGCCACCGGAGGCTGGCTGCGGCGCGTGGTGGGCGTGCTGGTGCTCGTCGCGGGTGCTGCGCTGGCCTGGCGGTCGGTGCAGGCCTTCACCGGCGGTCTGGCGGTGCGGAGCGCGCCGTCGGCGCCGCCGGGCAGCGCTCCGGTCGGTGAGGTCGCCGCGCAGCCCTACGGGCCGCTGCTGGTGCTGACCGCCGCGGTGCTGCTGGTCGTGGCCGGGGCGTTGGTGCTGCTCCGGGCCGGGCGGATGCCTGCGATGGGTGCCAAGTACTCGGCGCCCGGGACGGCGAAGCGGAAATCCCACGATCCGGACCGGCAGATGTGGCAGGACCTGGACGCCGGTCGCGATCCGACCGACGACCAGGATCGCTGAATTTATTTCAAGTTTCCCCGTGATGTCGGAAAACGCAGTTCGGCACGGTTCCGAACACCCGCACCGGCCGCGCGCAAGGGCCGAAGGTCCTTGCTGCGCTGGGACGTTCCGGACACCCCTTGATGGGCCGGGGCCCGGGCGAGGTTTAGCATCGGCCATGCGACGGCACGGCGGGAAGGGGAGTGTCGTGATCGAGCGCAATGAGTTCATCTGCGCATCCAGCTCGTGGTTGAGGGACTTGCGGGTAGCTGTTCGGGGCAGGGCCGGCGAGGTGTTCGCGTGACCGTTCTGGAATCCATCATCGAAGGCGTTCGCGAGGATCTTGCAGTTCGCGAATCCGCGATTCCGTTCGACGAGATCAAGCAGCTGTCCGCGGCGGCGACGCCGCCGCACGACGTGCTCGCGGCGCTGAAGGCGCCGGGCGTGGGCGTCATCGCGGAGGTCAAGCGGCGCAGCCCGTCCAAGGGCGAGCTGGCCGAGATCGGTGAGCCGGCCGAGCTGGCCGCCGACTACGCCGACGCCGGGGCGCGGGTGATCAGCGTCCTCACCGAGGGACGCCGGTTCGGCGGATCGCTGGCCGACTTCGACGCGGTGCGCGCGCGGGTCGTCGGCACGCCGCTGCTGCGCAAGGACTTCATCGTCAGCCCGTACCAGGTGCACGAGGCCCGCGCGCACGGCGCGGACATGGTGCTGCTGATCGTCGCGGCCCTGGAGCAGAACGCGCTGGAAGCGCTGCTGGACCGGGTCGAGTCGCTGGGCATGACGGCGCTGGTCGAGGTGCACACCGCGGAGGAGGCCGACCGCGCGCTGGAGGCCGGCGCGAAAGTGATTGGCATCAACGCCCGCAACCTGCATACGCTCGAGGTCGACCGCGACGTGTTCGGCCGGATCGCGCCGGGTCTGCCGCAGCACATCCTCAAGATCGCCGAGTCCGGAGTTCGCGGGCCCAGCGACCTGATGGCCTACGCGGGCTCGGGTGCGGACGCGGTGCTGGTGGGCGAAGGCCTGGTGACCAGCGATAATCCCAAGACGGCCGTCACCCAGCTGGTGACCGCCGGGTCGCACCCCGCATGCCCGCGGCCGAGCCGGTGACCGGGCGGCGCGGGGTCGGCGAGGCACAGGAGGTAGGGCAATGACCGTGGGGGCGGACACCGCGCGCGCACACCGCCAGGGCAAGGCCGTGCCGGAAGGGCACGACCCTGACGAGCGCGGGCACTTCGGGGAGTACGGCGGCCGGTTCATGCCGGAGGCGCTGATCGCGGCGCAGGACGAGCTGGCCGCCGAGTACGCCAAGGCGCAGCAGGACCCGGAGTACCTCGCCGAGCTCGACGACCTGCTGCGCAACTACGCGGGGCGCCCGTCGCTGCTGACCGAGGCCAAGCGCTTCGCCGAGCACGCGGGCGGCGCGCGGATCCTGCTCAAGCGGGAGGACCTCAACCACACCGGCTCGCACAAGATCAACAACGTGCTGGGTCAGGCGCTGCTGGTCAAGCGGATGGGCAAGCGCCGGGTCATCGCCGAGACCGGCGCCGGGCAGCACGGCGTGGCCACCGCCACCGCCTGCGCGCTGCTCGGCCTCGAGTGCGTGATCTACATGGGCAAGGTCGACACCGAGCGGCAGGCCCTCAACGTGGCGCGGATGCGGCTGTTGGGCGCGGAGGTCATCCCGGTCAGCAACGGCTCGGCGACGCTCAAGGACGCGATCAACGAGGCGCTGCGGGACTGGGTCGCCAACGTCGACCACACCCACTACCTGCTGGGCACCGCCGCGGGCGCGCACCCGTTCCCGATGATGGTCCGCAACTTCCACCGGATCATCGGCGACGAGGCCCGCGAGCAGGCGCTGGCGATGACCGGCAGGCTGCCCGACGCGGTCGTCGCCTGCGTCGGCGGCGGTTCCAACGCGATCGGCATCTTCCACGGCTTCATCGACGACGCAGGCGTGCGGCTGGTCGGGTTCGAACCGGCCGGGCACGGCATCGACTCCGGCGAGCACGGCGCGACCCTCGGCGAGGGCACGCCCGGCACGCTGCACGGCGCCCGCTCCTACCTGCTGCAGGACGACGACGGGCAGGTCGTCGAGGCCTACTCGATCTCCGCCGGGCTGGACTACCCGGGCGTCGGGCCGGAGCACTCGTACCTGAAGGACACCGGCCGCGCCGAGTACCGGTCGGTGACCGACGACGAGGCCATGCAGGCGTTCAAGCTGCTCTCGCGCACCGAGGGCATCATCCCGGCGATCGAGTCCGCGCACGCGCTGGCCGGGGCGCTGGAGCTCGGCAAGGAGCTCGGACCGGAGGCGATCATCGTGGTCAGCCTCTCCGGGCGCGGCGACAAGGACATGGACACCGCGGCGAAGTACTTCGGGCTCGTCGACGAGGCTCAGGAGGATGCGCGGTGAGCCTGCGCGAGGTTTTCCAGACCTGCCGGGAGGAGCAGCGCGCCGCGCTGATCGGCTACCTGCCCGCCGGGTTCCCGACGGTGGCGGAGTCCAAGGAGCTCTTCGGCGCGATGCTGACCGGCGACGGCTCGGCGGGCTGCGACATCGTCGAGGTCGGCATCCCGTTCTCCGACCCGGTGATGGACGGTCCCACCGTCCAGGCGGCCAGTGACAAGGCGCTGCGCGCGGGCTTCCGGCTGCGCGACACCTTCGACGTGGTCTCCTCGATCGCCGAGGCGGGCGGGCGCGCGGTGGTGATGACCTACTGGAACCCCGTGCACCACTACGGCGTGAACGCCTTCGCCCGCGACCTCAAGGCCGCGGGCGGGCTCGGCGTGATCACCCCGGACCTGATCCCGGACGAGGGCGAGGACTGGATCGCCGCCACCGACGAGCACGGCCTGGACCGGATCTTCCTGGTCGCCCCGTCCTCCACCGAGGAGCGGCTGGCCCTGACGGCGAAGGCCACCAGCGGATTCGTCTACGCGGCATCGGTGATGGGCGTGACCGGCGCCCGCTCGAGCGTCGGCTCGGCGGCTGCGGGCCTGGTCCAGCGCACCCGCGCGCACACGGACCTGCCGATCGGCGTCGGCCTCGGCGTGCGCTCCGGCGAGCAAGCGGCCGAGATCGCTGCCTACGCGGACGGCGTGATCGTCGGATCGGCCTTCGTGACCGCCGCTGAGCAGGGCGGCGTCGCCGGAGTCCGCGACCTCACCGCGGAACTCGCCCGAGGCGTCCGCAGCCGCTGAAGTGTGGCGTCACCCGGGGCGGTGTCAATTTCGCACGAAATTGACGTTCACCCGGGTGACGGTCAATTTCGTACGAAATTGACACCCCGCCGCCGGTCGGGAGCCGCGGACCGCGCAGGACTCCGCGAGTAGGCCGATCGGGTGTGCGCGTTGGGCCGTCCGCTGCATCTGGCGGGCGAGTGCTCGGTTCTCCGCTGGTGCACACCGGGGGCCGCGCGTTCCGCGCCGGGGCGACCGATACCGTTAGCCCCGTGAGTGCCCCGGTTGCCGCCACGGCGAATTCGTTCTTGGCCACCATCCCGAGCCCGTCGCAAGGGGTTTGGTACATCGGCCCGATTCCGCTGCGCGCGTACGCGCTGTGCATCATCGCGGGCATCGTCGCCGCGGTCTGGATCGGCAGCCGCCGCTGGGTGGCGCGCGGTGGCGCCGAAGGCACGGTCATCGACATCGCGGTCTTCGCGGTGCCGTTCGGCCTGATCGGCGGCCGTCTTTACCACGTGGCCACGGACTGGCACAAGTACTTCGGCCCGGACCGCAACCCGCTGGACGCGCTCAAGGTCTGGGAAGGTGGCCTGGGCATCTGGGGCGCCGTCGCACTCGGCGCCGTGGGCGCCTGGATCGGCTGCCGCCGCCGGGGCGTCCCGCTGGCCGCGTTCGCCGACGCCGTCGCGCCCGGCATCATCCTGGCGCAGGCCATCGGCCGCCTCGGCAACTGGTTCAACCAGGAGCTCTACGGCGCCGCGACGACCGTGCCGTGGGGCCTGGAGATCTACCGGCGCGTCGACCCGGCCACCGGCCTCAACGACCCCATCGGCGGCGTGGCGCTGGACCACACCCCGATCACCGTCGTGCACCCGACGTTCCTCTACGAGCTGCTGTGGAACCTGCTGGTCTTCGGCCTGATCATCTGGGCCGACCGCAAGTTCCGGATGGGCCGCGGCCGGGTGTTCGCGCTCTACGTCGCGGGCTACACCCTCGGCCGACTGTGGATCGAGATGATGCGCACCGACGAGGCCACCCTCGTCATGGGCATCCGAATCAACGTCTTCACCTCCCTGATCGTCTTCGCCGGTGCGGTGCTCTACCTGGTGCTGGTGCGCGGCAAGCGCGAGGACCCCGAGCTGCTGAAGGGCAAGCCGGAGCACGGCGAAGCCCCGGCGGAGCCGGTGGAGCCCGCCGAGCCGGAGGCGAAGGCTGAGCCGGAGGCGAAAGCCGACGCGGCGGAGCCGGATGAGCCGAAGGCGGACGAGCCGGAGGCGAAGGAGCCTGAGGCGACCGAGCCGAAGGCGGCCGAGGCGAAAGCCGAGGACGCCGAAGGCGATTCGCAGGCTCGCAGCGCCGGAGGCGCGAAGAGCGAGAAGGACTGAGCATCGGGCCGCGCTGAGTGCGCGGCCCGTCTCGTTCTGCCGCTCTGCGCGGCCGGGCGCTACCGGGAGCCGAAGGCGACCGCGCTGCTCCCGGTGTCCCTGGGTTCGGTGTCGTCGTTCGGCGACGCGACCAACTCCAAGCGGACGTCGACGGCCTGCCCGAGGCGGTCCAGCAGGTCGATCGTCGGCATGCTGCCGCCGCTCTCCCACCGGGCCACCGAGGACTGCGTCGTGCCCATCCGGCGCGCGAGCTCGGTCTGCGTGAGCCCGGCCTGCGTGCGCAGCCCGTACACCAGGCGCGCCAGCGAGAACGCCAGCGATGCCTCCGCGTACGACTCGTCGTACTCCTCCCGATCGGTGATCGGATTCTCGCGCCGAATCTGATCGAGCTTCTTCCAGGTCATCTCGAATCCCTCCGCTTGTACTTCATGACCGAGTGGGCGCGCGCGACTTCGCGCCGTTCGTTCGGGCGTTGCTTCCGGAACGTCGTCAGAACGATCGCCAGACGATCCGGGTCGGGGAAGTAGGCCACCCGGCGATCGACTCCTTCGCAGTGGAACCTGAGTTCGCGCAGGCCACCTCCGAGATGCTTGCTGTGCGGCATGCGGAGAAGTGGGCCGAACTCCGCGAGCAGGTCGAACATGCGATCCGCTGTGGCTCGGTCCCGGGTCTTCAAGCTCCTGTACCAGTGCTCGACTTCTGGCGATAGCACGAGCGTCCATCGTTCACCTCCGGTTTCGTGGGGCACGAGTCGATAATAGCGTCGACGCGATATCGCGTCGACGCTATTATCCGGGCATGGTCAGTTCGAGTGACGGGGAGAACGTCGTGGACGGTGCAACCGGGTTTACCGGTCAGGAGGTCGAAGACCGATTGGAGGTGCTGGCTGGCCTTCCGCCGATCGATCGGGAAGCCGCGTGGCGACGAGAGCCGTCGTCAGCCCCGGATCGGGGCGATGACGGGTGAGCCGTCGGGGGTGTGGAGGACCGTGACCCGGGCCGTGTAGCGCTTCTCGAGGACTTCCGGCGTGAGGACTTCGGCGGGGGTGCCCTCGGCGGCCGCGCGGCCCGTGTCCAGCAGGAGCAGGCGTTCTGCGTACTGGGCCGCCAGGGTCAGGTCGTGCAGCGTCATGACGACCGTGGTGCCCAGCTCCCGGCGGAGTTCGTCGATCAGGTCGAGCAGGGCCTGCGCGTGTCCGACGTCCAGGCCGGTGGTCGGCTCGTCGAGCAGCAGCACGCCCGCGCGCTGGGCCAGGGCTCGGGCCAGCACCGCGCGCTGGCGCTCGCCGCCGGAGAGCGTGGCCAGGTGGCGATCCGCGAGCCGAGCCAGGTCGAGGCGGTCCAGCAGGGAGCGCACCACGTCCAGATCGCTCGCGCCCTCGCGGCCCAGCGGGCCGAGGTGCGGAGTGCGGCCGAGGAGCACGTAGTCGGTGACGGTCAGGCCGATCGGCAGCTGCGGGATCTGCGGCGCGTAGCCGATCGCGCGGGCCCGTTCGCGGCGGCGCAGCTCGGCCAGCGGGCGGCCGTCGACCAGCACCGCACCCTTGTGGTGCACGAGCCCGGCGATCGCCTTCAACAGGGTCGACTTGCCGGAACCGTTCGGCCCGATGATGCCCAGCCAGCCCCCGGTGTCCACAGTGGCCGAAATCCCGGAGACCACCGTGGCGCGCCGGTAGCCCGCCGACAGCTCGCGCACCTCCAGCTGACTCATGCCAGTCCCGCCTCCTAGTCCCGTGCCTGCGTCAACACGCGTCAACCTGCGTCCTGCTCAACCGCACCTCAGGGGAACGTGACGCAACCCAGCCACAAGAAACCCCGAAAACGTAAGATCAACAGCAAGCGCAACCGCCACTGTGAATCGCGGGGAGGCGGGACTGCTCATGTGCGCCTCCTGTGGAGCAGCACGGCGAAGAACGGGGCTCCGGTGAATGCCGTGATCACGCCGATCGGGATCTCCGCGGGAGCCAGCAGGGTGCGGGCCAGCATGTCCGCCAGCACCAGGAACACGCCGCCGAACAGCAGCGACATCGGCACGATGATCCGGAAGCTGCCGCCCATCGCCAACCGCACCAGGTGCGGCACGACCAGGCCGACGAAGCCGATCAGGCCCGCCGCGGACACCGCCGCCGCGGTGGCCAGCGAAGCCGCCACCAGCACCAGGAGCCGCACCCGCCCCGGGTGCACCCCGAGCGCGGTGGCCTCCTCGTCGCCGGTGCCCAGCAGGTCCAGCAGCCGCGCGCAGACGCACAGCACGACCGCCGAGACCACCAGGTACGGCAGCACGATCAGCACTTCGCGCCAGCCCGTGGTGGACAGCCGCCCGAGGATCCACATGTAGACCTGCTGCAGCGAGTCCACCCGCAGCTGCTGCACGAAGGTCTGCCCGGCGGTGAGGAACGCCCCGACGGCGACCCCGGCCAGCACCAGCGTCGCGGTCTCCCGGCCCGCCGAACGCCCGACCAGCCAGGTCAGGCCGACTCCGCCGAGCGCCCCGGCGAAGGCCGCGGCCTGCACCGGGACGGACAGCGCGCCCTGCGGTGCGCCGGTGATCACCAGCGTCACCGCGAAGCCGGCGCCGGCCGCCGCGCCCAGCAGGTACGGGTCGGCCAGCGGGTTGCGGAACACGCCCTGGAACGCCGCGCCGGACACCGCCAGCGCGCCACCCACCAGCACCGCGAGCACCACCCTGGGCACCCGCAGGTGCCAGAGGATGGCCGCTTCGCGCTCCGACAGCGGCGAGACGCCGCCGGTGAGCTGCGCGATGATCTCGGCGAACACCCGCTGCCAGCCGAGCTCGGCCGCGCCGAGCAGCACCGACAGCAGGACGCTGGCCACCAGCGCCGCGACCCCGAGCACCAGGTGCCTGGGCCGCAGCTTGGTCTGCGCCAGGTGTGCGCTCGTCACCCCTGCTGCGCCTTGGCGACCCCATCGGCGATGGAGCGCACCATGTCGACCACTCGCGGTCCCCACCGGCTGGCGATGTCGTCGTCGAGCTCGAAGACGTGCTGCGCGCGCACCGCGTCCAGGGTGTTCCAGCCCGGCCGCGCGGCGACCGCGGCGGTGGTGACCTGGCAGCACTTGACGTCCGACAGGAAGATCAGCTTCGGGTTGGCCTGCAGGATGTGCTCCTCGGACAGCTGCGGGAAGTCGCCGCCCGCCGGGTCGGCGACGTTCTGCAGGCCGAACAGGCTGTAGACGTTGCCGACGAAGCTGGTCGAAGTCGCGGTGTAGTAGTCCGGGCTGACCTCGTGGTAGTAGGTCAGCGGCTCCGGCGACTTCGGGGTGTCGCGCACGATCTCGTCGATCTCGGCGCGCATCCTGGTCACCAGCTCGGCGGCCTGCTGGGTGTGCCCGGTGGCCTGGCCCAGCACCTCGATCTGCCGGTAGGCCTCGTCCAGGTTCGCCGCCGCCGGGGTGAGCAGGGTCGGCACGTTGGCGGTCTTGAGGCCCTGGGCCAGCTGGTCGGAGCTGTCCGGCGCGATGACCAGGTCGGGGTTGTGCCCGCCGACGGCCGCGGCGTCCGCGTTGAACGCGGAGAGGTCGCTGCGCGGCGCCTGGGCCGGGAAGTTGGAGAACTGGTCGACCGCGATGACCTGGTCCCCGGCGCCGATGGCGTAGAGGGTCTCGGTGGCCGTCGGCGAGAGCGAGATGATCCGCTTCGGCTGCTGCGGCAGGGTCACCGGATCCTGGCCGGGCAGCTGCACCTTGACCGGGAACGCCGAAGCCGGGTCGTCGGCCGGGGCCGTGGTCTGGGAATGAGGTCGGGTGGCGCAGGCCGTGACCCCGACGAGCAGGGCCAGCGCGGCGAGCAGCAGGGTGGCGAGTCGGCGGAGCCGGGTCATGTCTTCCCTACGTTTCGGCCGGTGCACGAGGGCGCGGCCGGGGAAGCCGACACCGCACCCCTGCACCGGGAGTGGCGGACATCGACACCACGCGCAAGGCGACCTGGCTCGTGCCCGGTGGCGCACCGGGCCATCGCAGTTGCGGCACAGCACCGGGTTCGCACCGGTTTCGCTTGGCGCTGGCGTCCCGCGAGCACCCGTGGCCGGGCGCTCTGAGCTGCAAAGATATCAGGGGCCGATCAACCGGCCGAGCGCCTGCGGGGTGTCCTGGAGCACGGACCCCCGCAGCGGCGACCCAGCGGCCGGATTCGGCGACGGACCGTGGTCACCGGAGCGCCCTTTCTCGTAGTATTCCTGCCCGGGAGGCGCGCATGAACAGCCTTCACAACCAGCCCCACCCCACCGCGCCCCAGGGGGCCGTGACGCAACCCGGCCCGGGAAACCCGGGAAACGCAAGATCAACAGGCGATGCAACCGCCACTGCGAATCGCGGAGAGGCGGTACTGTGACCGGGCTCTTAACCCACACGGGTGCGTTACAACAACATGGTCAGCATCACTTCTGGATTGCTGCTTCCGGGTATCGTGGCTGTTAAAGTTCTCTGAACGCTCCGGTCGCGAGCGGGCTTTCGAAAGCCCGGAAAACTTCTGTCGTGACACCGGAATCTGCGGGCCAGCGCCGTCCCGTGCCCAGAAGTCATGAAGTCAGGCCATTCGGGCCGCCGACTTCCAGCACGAGAATGACGAGGGAGGTCTGCGCAGTGGTCTTCTCCGCCGTCCCAGCAGCCCAGGGCCTGTACGACCCGGCTGCCGAACAGGATTCCTGCGGTGTCGCCATGGTCGCCGACATCCGCGGCCGCCGTTCGCACGGCATCGTCGCCGACGCGCTGACCGCGCTGGCGAACCTGGAGCACCGCGGTGCCGCCGGCGCCGAGCCGACCAGCGGTGATGGTGCCGGCATCCTGGTCCAGCTCCCGGACGAGCTGCTGCGCGCCGAGGCCGGCGTCGAGCTGCCCGCGGCCGACGAGACCGGGCAGCGCCGCTACGCCGCGGGCATGGCCTTCCTGCCCGCCGACCCCGACCAGCGCCGCCGCGCGATGGCGGTGGTCGAGCAGGTCGCCGCCGAGGAGCAGCTGCGCGTGCTGGGCTGGCGCGACGTGCCGACCACCCCGGAGAAGGCGGGCGTGGGCACCACGGCGCTCAAGTGCATGCCGCACTTCGCGATCCTGCTGGTGGCGGGGCAGCGCGACGAGGCGGGTGTGGCGCTGGACCGCCTGGCGTTCTGCCTGCGCAAGCGAGCCGAGCGGGCCGCAGCGGCGGAGGGCCTGGAGCTCTACTTCCCGTCGCTGTCCAGCCGGACCATGGTCTACAAGGGCATGCTGACCACCGAGCAGCTGCCCGCGTTCTTCCCCGACCTCACCGACGAGCGGCTGGTCAGCGCGATCGCGCTGGTGCACAGCCGGTTCTCCACCAACACCTTCCCGTCGTGGCCGCTGGCGCACCCGTTCCGCTACGTGGCGCACAACGGCGAGATCAACACGATCCGGGGAAACCGCAACCGGATGCGGGCCCGCGAGGCGCTGCTGGCCTCCGACCTGATTCCGGGCGAGCTGTCCCGGCTGTACCCGATCTGCGCCGACGACGGCTCGGACTCGGCTTCCTTCGACGAGGTGCTGGAGCTGCTGCACCTGGGTGGCCGCAGCCTGCCGCACGCGGTGCTGATGATGGTGCCGGAGGCGTGGGAGAACCACGCCGAGATGGCCCCCGAGCGCAAGGCCTTCTACCAGTTCCACGCCAGCCTGATGGAGCCGTGGGACGGCCCGGCCTGCGTCACCTTCACCGACGGTTCGCTGGTCGGCGCGGTGCTCGACCGCAACGGCCTGCGCCCGGCGCGCTGGTGGCGCACCGCCGACGACAAGGTCGTGCTGGCCAGCGAGACCGGTGTGCTCAACCTCGACCCTGCCCAGGTGGTGGCCAAGGGCAGGCTGCAGCCGGGCCGGATGTTCCTGATCGACACCGAGCAGGGCCGCATCGTCGACGACGAGGAGATCAAGTCGGCGCTGGCCGGCGAGCACGCCTACGACGAGTGGCTGCACTCCGGGCTGCTGAACCTCGACGAGCTGCCCGACCGCGAGCACGTGGTGCACACGCACGAATCGGTGGTGCGCCGCCAGCTGGCCTTCGGCTACACCGAGGAGGAGCTGAGCCTGCTGCTGGCGCCGATGGCCACCAGCGGCGGCGAGCCGCTGGGCTCGATGGGCGCCGACACCCCGCCCGCGGTGCTCTCGCAGCGCTCGCGGATGCTCTACGACTACTTCGTGCAGCAGTTCGCGCAGGTCACGAACCCGCCGCTGGACGCGATCCGCGAGGAGATCGTCACCTCGGTGGCGCGCGTGATGGGCCCGGAGCAGAACCTGCTCGACCCGTCTGCGGCGTCCTGCCGCCACATCCTGCTGCCCAACCCGGTCATCGACAACGACGAGCTGGCCAAGCTCATCCACGTCAACGACGACGGCGACCTGCCCGGTTTCGCCTCCGCGGTGCTGTCCGGCCTCTACGAGGTCGACGGCGGCGGCGAGGCGCTGGCCGAGGCCATCGAGCGGATCCGCGAGGAGGCCTCGGAGGCCATCGCCGCCGGTGCGCGCGTGCTGGTGCTCTCCGACCGCGACTCCGACCACAAGCGGGCACCGATCCCGTCGCTGCTGCTGGTCTCGGCGGTGCACCAGCACCTGGTGCGGACCAAGGAGCGGCTGCGCGTGGCGCTGGTGGTGGAGAGCGGTGACGCCCGCGAGGTGCACCACATCGCCACGCTGCTCGGCTACGGCGCCGCCGCGGTCAACCCGTACCTGGCGTTCGAGACCATCGAGGACATGATCGCCACCGGGCAGATCACCGGCTTCCGGCCGAAGGTGGCGATCCGCAACTACGTGCAGGCGCTGGTCAAGGGCGTGCTGAAGGTGATGTCCAAGATGGGCATCTCCACCGTCGGCGCCTACACCGCGGCGCAGGTCTTCGAGGCCGTGGGCCTGTCCGCCGACCTGGTCGGCGAGTACTTCGAGGGCACCACCTCCAAGCTCGACGGCGTCGGGCTGGACGTGCTGGCCGAGGAGGTCGCGCAGCGGCACCGCCGCGCCTACCCGGACAACCCGACCGAGCGGGTGCACCGCAAGCTGGAGGTCGGCGGCGACTACGCCTACCGCCGCGAGGGCGAGCTGCACCTGTTCACCCCGGAGACGGTGTTCCTGCTCCAGCACTCCACCAAGACCGGCAGCTACGACGTGTTCCGCGAGTACACGGCGGAGTGCGACCGGTTGTCGGCGGAGGGCGGCACGCTGCGCGGGCTGTTCCAGCTGGACAGCGGCCGGGCGCCGATCGACATCGACGAGGTCGAACCGGCCTCGGAGATCATGAAGCGGTTCTCCACCGGCGCGATGAGCTACGGCGCGATCTCCGCCGAGGCGCACGAGACGCTGGCGATCGCGATGAACCGCATCGGCGGCAAGTCCAACTCCGGTGAGGGCGGCGAGGACGTCGACCGCCTCTACGACCCGGAGCGGCGCTCGGCGGTCAAGCAGGTCGCCTCCGGCCGCTTCGGCGTGACCAGCGAATACCTGGTCAACGGCACCGACATCCAGATCAAGATGGCGCAGGGCGCCAAGCCCGGCGAGGGCGGTCAGCTGCCCGGCCACAAGGTGTACCCGTGGGTGGCCAAGACGCGGCACTCCACGCCGGGCGTCGGGCTGATCTCGCCGCCGCCGCACCACGACATCTACTCGATCGAGGACCTGGCGCAGCTGATCCACGACCTCAAGAACGCCAACGAGCACGCCCGCGTGCACGTCAAGCTGGTCTCCGAGATCGGCGTCGGCACGGTCGCGGCGGGTGTGTCCAAGGCGCACGCGGACGTGGTGCTGATCTCCGGCCACGACGGCGGCACCGGTGCGGCGCCGCTGACCTCGCTGAAGCACGCGGGCACGCCGTGGGAGGTCGGGCTGGCCGAGACGCAGCAGACGCTGCTGCTCAACGGCCTGCGGGACCGCATCACGGTGCAGGTCGACGGCGGTTTCAAGACCGGCCGCGACGTCGTGGTGGCCGCGCTGCTGGGCGCCGAGGAGTACGGCTTCGCCACCGCTCCGCTGATCGTCGAGGGCTGCGTGATGATGCGCGTCTGCCACCTCGACACCTGCCCGGTGGGCGTGGCCACCCAGAACCCGGACCTGCGCAAGCGCTACACCGGCCAGGCCGAGCACGTGGTCAACTTCTTCGAGTTCATCGCCCAGGAGGTGCGCGAGTACCTGGCGCAGCTGGGCTTCCGCACCCTGGACGAGGCGATCGGCCAGGTCTCCGCGCTCGGCGTGGACGAGGCGGTGCGCAGCTGGAAGTCCCGCGGCCTGGACCTGAGCCCGGTGTTCGCCGAGCCGGAGACGCCGTACTCGCCGGTGCGGCGCCGGGTCCGCGAGCAGGACCACGGCCTGGACCGCGCGCTGGACCGCACGCTGATCCAGCTCGCCGAGGCGGCGCTGGAGGACGCCCGCCCGGTGAAGCTGCAGCTGCCGGTGCGCAACGTCAACCGCACCGTCGGCACGCTGCTGGGCGCCGAGGTCAGCCGCCGCTACGGCGGCGACGGCCTGCCCACCGACACCATCCACGTCGAGCTGGAGGGTTCGGCCGGGCAGTCGCTGGGCGCGTTCCTGCCGCCGGGCGTCACGCTGGACATGGTCGGCGACGCCAACGACTACGTCGGCAAGGGCCTGTCCGGCGGGCGGATCGTGGTGCGCCCGCACCCGGATTCGGCGTTCGCCGCTGAGGACCAGGTGATCGCGGGCAACGTGATCGGCTACGGCGCGACCAGCGGCGAGATCTTCCTGCGCGGTCGGGTCGGCGAGCGCTTCGGGGTGCGCAACTCCGGTGCGCTGCTGGTCTCCGAGGGCGCCGGCGATCACGCCTTCGAGTACATGACGGGCGGTCGTGCGGTGGTGCTGGGCGGCACCGGCCGCAACGTCGGCGCCGGCATGTCGGGCGGCATCGCCTACGTGCTGGACCTGGATCCGGTGCGGGTGAACACCGCCATGGTGGAGCTGCAGCGGCCCAGCGCCAAGGAGCTCAAGTGGCTGCACGAGATCGTGCAGCAGCACCGCGAGCTGACCGGTTCGGCGGTGGCGGCCTCGCTGCTCGGCGACTGGCCGCGGCGCTCGGCGGCGTTCCGCAAGGTGATGCCGCGCGACTACCAGCGAGTCCTGGAGGCCATGCGGATGGCCAAGATCGAGGGCCGCGACATCGACGAGGCGATCATGGAGGCTTCCCGTGGCTGACCCGAGGGGATTCCTGAAGCACACCCGGGCCGACGCCCCCAAGCGCCCCACCGACGAGCGGCTGGGCGACTGGCAGGAGGTCTACGCCGCGCTGTCCACTGAGGACATGACCGCGCAGGTGTCGGAGCAGGCGTCGCGGTGCATGGACTGCGGCATCCCGTTCTGCCACTCCGGTTCGGCGGGCTGCCCGCTGGGCAACCTGATCCCGGAGTGGAACGACATGGTGCGCCGCGGCCAGTGGCAGGCGGCGGGCGACCGGCTGCACGCCACCAACAACTTCCCGGAGTTCACCGGCAAGCTGTGCCCCGCGCCGTGCGAGGCGGCCTGCGTGCTGGCGATCTCCCCGGAGGCGGGCGGCGCGGTGACCATCAAGCGCGTCGAGGAGACCATCGCCGAGGTCAACTGGGCCAACGATCACGTCACCGCGCAGGTGACGGAGGCGCACACCGGCAAGCGGGTGGCAGTGGTGGGTTCCGGCCCTGGCGGGCTGGCCGCGGCCCAGCAGCTGACCCGCGCCGGGCACGAGGTGACCGTCTACGAGCGCGACGACCGCATCGGCGGCCTGCTGCGCTACGGCATCCCCGAGTTCAAGATGGAGAAGTCCGTCCTGGACCGGCGGCTGGCGCAGATGCGCGACGAGGGCACGAAGTTCATCACCGGCTGCGAGGTCGGCGTGGACCTGACGGTCGAGGACCTGCGCGCCGGCTACGACGCCGTGGTGCTCGCGGTGGGCGCGCTGCGCGGCCGCGACGACACCACGATCCCCGGCCGGGAGCTCAAGGGCGTGCACCTGGCGATGGAGCACCTGGTCCCGGCGAACAAGGAGTGCGAGGGCGACGGCCCGGCGTCGATCTCGGCGCGGGGCAAGCACGTCATCATCCTCGGCGGCGGCGACACCGGAGCGGACTGCTACGGCACCGCCACCCGCCAGGGCGCGCTGTCGGTGACCCAGCTGGACAACTACCCGCAGCCGCCGACGGCCCGCGACGACGACCGCTCCCCGTGGCCGACCTGGCCGTACATCCTGCGCACCTACCCGGCGCACGAGGAAGCGGGGGAGCGCAAGTTCGCGGTGGCGATCGAGTCGTTCGTCGGTGACGACGAGGGCAACGTGCGCGCGGTCCGCCTGCGCGAGGTGAAGGTCCAGCGCGACGAGAACGGCCGCCGCCAGGTGGTCCCGGTCTCCGACGAGGTCCAGGAACTGCCCTGCGACCTGGCGCTGCTGGCGATCGGCTTCGAAGGCGTCGAGCGCATGCCGCTCCTGGACGGCCTGGGCATCGACCTGACCAAGCGGGGCACGATCGGCTGCGGCTCCAACTGGGAGACGACGACGCCCGGCGTCTTCGTCTGCGGAGACGCCCACCGAGGAGCCTCCCTGGTGGTCTGGGCGATCGCGGAAGGCCGCTCGGTGGCCAACGCGGTGGACGCCCACCTGACCGGCTCTTCCCAACTCCCATCCCCGGTCCATCCCACCGCACTCCCGCTGGCGGTCTGATTTTTCGAGGTGAAGGGCACCTTTCGCCAAGTAACTCGGTGAAAGGTGCCCTTCGCTCAACCCTCGAACGTGCGGCGCCACGCGAATGGGTTTGAGGTGAAGGGCACCTTTCACCAGCTAAGTTGGTGAAAGGTGCCCTTCACCTCGACTGCTTCGCGCGGTCTGATCCTTCGCCGCTGACGTGAGAAGTGGCCCGGGCGTGTGTG
>NZ_JAQGLB010000030.1 GCF_027853965.1 Saccharopolyspora indica
CCCGCTCACGCGTCAACCGTCGACGGCCCTGGTTAACCGACCGGTTCCGAGTCTCGAAGTCCATCGCATCCCCGTAGATCGGGTGTTGCGACGACTCCTAGAACTCAAGCTGGTGCGCGGGCCGTTCTTCGCTCTCGTTTTGAAGCGGCGAAGCCGCTTGGCCCGCCTTCGCAACTCGCACCGCTGCGGGCTCCCGGAGTCCAGGCGGCGTCTGAGGTTCCGCTACCCGCACCGCCACGCAAAACGACCCCGAGTGCAGGCTTTTCAGCCGAAGGCGAGTGCGGCGCCGGTGATGACCGCCCAGATCAGCATGGCGAGGCCGGTGTCGCGCAGGGCCGGGATCAGCGCGCGTCCCTGTGCGCCGGTGATCACCGCTCGCAGCGGGACGACGAGGGGCAGCAGCGCGGCGAAGCCGAGCAGCACCCAGGAGTTCCGCAGCCCGATCAGCACCGTGATCAGGAACGGGACCAGCGCGAGCGCGACGTAGAGGGTCCGGGTGTCCCGGTCGCCGAGCATCACGGCCAGGGTGCGCTTGCCGGTGACGCGGTCGGACGGGATGTCGCGCAGGTTGTTGGCCACCAGCACCGCGCTGGACAGCGCGCCGACGCCCACCGCGGCGCCGATGCCGAAGCCGCTGATCTTCCCGGCCTGCACGTACATGGTGCCCAGCACCGCGATCAGTCCGAAGAAGACGAACACCGCCAGCTCGCCGAAACCGGCGTAGCCGTACGGGCGCTTGCCGCCGGTGTAGAACCAGGCCCCGGCGATGCACAGCGCGCCGATGGCCAGCAGCCACCACTGCCCGCTGAGGTAGACCACGCCCAGGCCGGCGATGGCGGCGAGCCCGAAGCAGATCCAGGCCGCGGTGCGCACCGCGGACGGCTGGGCGGAGCCGGAGCCGACCAGCCGGAACGGGCCGACCCGGTCGTCGTCGGTGCCCCGGATGCCGTCGGAGTAGTCGTTGGCGAAGTTCACGCCGATGATCAGGAACATCGAGACCGCGAGGGCGAGGACCGCGATCAGCGGGTCGAACCCGTCGAGCCCCGCCGCGGCGCCGGTCCCGGCGAGCACCGGCGCGATCGCGTTCGGGAAGGTGCGGATCCGAGCTCCCTCGATCCACTGCGCAACAGTCGCCATGCCAGCCATCTTCGCGCACCGGCTTCACCCGGCAGTGGCAGCCTCCCGGTGGCGGGGCCCGACCTGCGGCGTTCAGGCCTGGAAGAGCTCCGCGAGCGCGCGGCGGTCCGGCTTGCCCGGGCCGCGCAGCGGCAGCTCCGGGAGGAAGGCGAAGCGCTTCGGCGCGGCGGCGGCGTTCAGCCGCTCGCGGACGGCAGCGCGCAGCTCCGGTTCGGCCGGTGGTGCGGCCGGGTCGGCGGGCACGACCGCGGCGGCGACCGCCTGGCCCCACTCCGGGTCCGGCACGCCGAGCACGCACACCTCGCGGACGCCGGGTTGCTCGGCGAGCACCCGCTCCACCGGCAGCGGGGCGACGTTGACGCCGCCGGTGATGATCATGTCGTCGGCGCGGCCCAGCACCTCCAGCCGCCCGTCCTGCCAGCGCCCGAGGTCCCCGGTCCGGAACCAGCCGCCCGCGAACGCGGCGGCCTCCGGCTGGTGCCGGTAGCCCCTGGCCAGCATCGGCCCGCGCAGCAGGATCGGCCCGGTCTCGCCGTCGAGGCGGACCTCCGCGACGTCCAGCGGCTGCCCGTCGTACACGCATCCGCCGGCGGTCTCGCTCATCCCGTAGGTCGTGGTGACCCGGACGCCGTCGGCGAGCGCTCGGTGCAGCAGCGCGGGCGGGGTGGCGGCGCCGCCGAGCAGCACCGCGTCGAACTTCCGGAGCGAGGCGAGGCCGTCACCGCCTGCGCTGAGCAGCCGGGACAGCTGGGTGGGCACCAGCGCGGTGTAGTGCGGGCCGTCCGCGGCGAGGACGTGCTGCGCGGCTGCGGCGAAGCTCTCCGGGCGGAAGCCGTCGGCGGTGTCCACGGCGCTCGGGCGGGTTCCCGCGAGCAGCGCCCGGACCAGGACCTGGATCCCGGCGATGTGGTGCGCGGGCATCGCCAGCAGCCAGTGGCCGGGCCCGCCGAGGCGCCGGTGGGTGGCTTCGGCCGAGGCGCGCAGGGCGGCGGCCGTCAGCAGCACGCCCTTGGGCGTGCCGGTGGATCCGGAGGTGGCGATGACCAGCGCGGTCGGGTCATCGGAGGAGTCCTCCGCGCTGGTCAGCGGGCCGGACAGCGCCTCGGTGAGGCGCCGCGCCTCCGCGCCGTCGTCGCCGCGGACCGGCAGCAGCGCCGGGCCCTCACCGTTCAGCGCCCGCTCCAGCGCGGGCAGGACGTCCAAGGCGTCCGAGCCGGGCGGCACGGGGAGCGGTTGCAGGTGGCGGGCACTCGACATGCGCTCCATTGTCGGCTGGTCCCCGCGCGGCGCGTGTTCAGGTCCGGGTAGGAGTTCGGTGTCCGAGGTGTCGTGAGTGTTTTGCGGGGCTATGGCACCACAAAACACTTACGGCAGTTGACCTGGGGAAATGTCCCGGGTCAAGCCTCGCCGCCGCGCAGCAGGGGCGGGTGCAGGTGGTGGGCGCGACCGGCGCGGTACAGGCGTGCCGGGCGGCCGCCGTCGCGGGTCGTGGTGCGCTCCGTCGGCTCGACGAAGCCTTCCGTCTTGGTCGCCTTGCGGTGGAAGTTCCGCGGATCCGGGGCGGCGCCCCACACCACCTCGTAGACGCGGCGGAGCTCGGCGATGGTGAACTCGCGCGGGCAGAACGCGGTGGCCAGCGGCGTGTACTCGAGCTTCGCGCGGGCCCGCTCCACGCCGTCGCGGAGGATCCGGGTGTGGTCGAAGGCGAGGCGCCGCCCGGCGAGCAGCTCGTCCACCGGCTGCCAGCGGGCGTCGGCCGCGTCGGTGCCCGCGTTCGGGCTCGGCAGGTCGGCGGCCAGCGCGATGTAGGCGACCGTCACCACGCGCATCCGCGGATCGCGGTCGGGCGCGCCGTAGGAGGCGAGCTGTTCGAGGTGCACGTGGTCGCGGGAGATCCCCGTCTCCTCGGCCAGTTCGCGGGCCGCGGCGGCGTCCAGGTCCTCGTCCGGGCGGACGAATCCGCCGGGCAGCGCCCAGTCGCCCTCGTACGGCGGTTCGCCGCGGCGGATCACGAGGGCTTGCAGGGCGTCGTCTCGCACGGTCAGGACGACCAGGTCGGCCGTGACGGCGAACGGTGGGAACTCTGCCATAAGCCCAGCCTACCGACTTAGCGTCAGTTTGACGATTAGGCTCCGGCAGGGTTATCGTCAATCTGACGAAAACAAGGAGGGCTCCCATGGCCGACATCGCCCGCTACCCGCTGGTCCGGCACCTGCGCGGCTCGACGACCACCTACGTCGAGCACGTCCGCCGCGGCCGGACCGTCCGCGCCGGCGTCGGTGCGTCGTTCTGGTTCCGCCCGCTCAGCGCGGTGCTCAACGAGGTGCCCGCCGACGACCGCGAGCTGCCGCTGCTGTTCCACGCCCGCACCAGCGACTTCCAGGACGTCACGGTGCAGGCGACGGTGACCTACCGGTTCGCCGACCCGGCCACGGCGGCCGGCCGGATCGACTTCTCGATCGACCCGGACACCGGCCGCTGGCGCGCGACGCCGCTGGACCAGGTCGCCGGGCTGCTGACCGAGACCGCGCAGCAATACGCGATCGACCTGCTCGCGGGCGACGACCTGACCGCGGCCACGGCGGGCGGGGTCGGGCCGGTGCGCGACGTGATCGCCGCGGGGCTGGGTGCCGACCAGCGGCTGGCGGAGACGGGGATCGAGGTGGTCGGCGTCCGGGTCGTGGCGGTGCGGCCGGAGCCCGAGGTGGAGAAGGCGCTGCGCACCCCGACCCGCGAGCTGGTGCAGCAGGAGGCCGACAAGGCGACCTTCGAGCGCCGCGCCATCGCCGTCGAGCGGGAGCGCGCGATCGGCGAGAACGAGTTGCAGACGAAGATCGAGCTGGCCCGGCGCGAGGAGCAGCTGGTCGCCCAGCGCGGCGCCAACGCCCGGCGCGAGGCCGAAGAAGCGGCCGCGGCGGGAGCCATCTCGACCGAGGCGGAAGCCCGCCGCAAGGTCACGCTGGCCGAGGCGCGAGCCGAGGAGACCCGGCTGGCCGGGGCGGCTCGCGGCGACGCCGAGGCCGCGCACGTCGCAGCCTACCGCGACCTGCCCGAAGGCGTGCTGCTCGGGCTGGCGCTGAAGGAGCTGGCGGGCAACCTGCCCAAGATCGACACCGTGGTGCTCACCCCCGACCTGCTGACCAAGGCGCTGGCCAAGTTCGGCGGCGAAGCCCGATGAGCAGCGCACCGCGCGTCGTCATCGTGCACCGGCGCACCGAGTACCAGGAGCTCATCGCCCGGCACGGCACCCGCGGCCAGGCGGCGTTCTTCCTCCGCGGCCGCGGCCGGGGCATCGCGGAGCTGGCGGAGCGGCACGAGCGGACCACCAGCGCCATCGCCCGGGCGACGGCCGCGGTGCCGGTCGACTGGCGGCGCGGTGTCGTCGAGCGGGCGGACGTGTCGCGGTTCCTGTTCGCGCCCGACGACGTGGTGGTCGTCGTCGGGCAGGACGGGCTCGTGGCCAACGCCGCGAAGTACCTCGACGGCCAGCCGGTCATCGGCATCGACCCGGAACCGGACCGCAACGCCGGAACCCTGGTGGCGCACGCGCCCGACGACCTCCCGGACCTGCTGCGATCCACCGGCGAGGTGGAGGAGCGGACCATGGTGCAGGCGCAGCTCGACGACGGGCAGCGGCTGCTGGCGCTCAACGAGATCTTCGTCGGGCACCCGGGTCACCAGACGGCCCGCTACGAGCTCCAGCCGCCGGGTTCCGGGACCGAGGCCCAGGCGTCCTCCGGCGTCATCGTCGCGAGCGGAACCGGCGCGACCGGCTGGTGCCGCTCGATCGCGCTCGAACGCGGCAGCGGGCTGCGGCTGCCGAGCCCGCCGGAACCCAGGCTCGTGTGGTTCGTCCGCGAGGCCTGGCCGTCACCGGCCACCGGGACGTCCATGACCGAGGGAGAGCTCGTCGGCGACGAGCTGGCGCTGACCGTCCAGTCGGACCAGCTCGTCGCCTTCGGCGACGGCATCGAATCGGACGCCCTGACCCTGACCTGGGGCCAGCAGCTGCGCATCGGGCGCGCCCCCGCGGCGCTGCGCCTGGTCCGCTGATCAGTAGTACCAGGGGTAGCTGGACCAGTCCGGGGTCCGCTTCTCCAGGAACGAGTCGCGGCCCTCGACGGCCTCGTCGGTCATGTAGGCCAGGCGGGTCGTCTCACCGGCGAAGAGCTGCTGGCCGACCAGGCCGTCGTCGATGGCGTTGAACGCGTACTTGAGCATCCGCTGCGCGGTCGGCGACTTGCCGTTGATCTCGCGGGCCCACTGCAGCGCGGTCGCCTCCAGCTCCTCGTGCGGGACGACCTCGTTCACCATGCCCATCCGGTGCGCCTGCTCGGCGCTGTAGGGGCGGCCGAGGAAGAAGATCTCGCGGGCGAACTTCTGGCCGACCTGGCGGGCCAGGTACGCCGAGCCGAAGCCGCCGTCGAAGCTGCCCACGTCGGCGTCGGTCTGCTTGAACTTGGCGTGCTCGGCGCTGGCGAGCGTGAGATCGCACACCACGTGCAGGCTGTGCCCGCCACCGGCGGCCCAGCCCGGCACCACCGCGATGACGATCTTGGGCATGAACCGGATCAGCCGCTGCACCTCCAGGATGTGCAGCCGCCCGGCGCGGGCCGGATCGACCGTGTCGGAGGTCTCGCCGTCGGCGTACTGGTAGCCGGAGCGGCCGCGGATCCGCTGGTCCCCGCCGGAGCAGAACGCCCAGCCGCCGTCCTTGCTGGACGGGCCGTTGCCGGTGATCAGCACGCAGCCGACGTCGCTGGTCATCCGCGCGTGGTCCAGCGCGCGGTACAGCTCGTCGACGGTGTGCGGGCGGAACGCGTTGCGCACGTCAGGCCGGTTGAAGGCGACCCGCACGGTGCCCTTCCCGGGGCCGTCCTCGACGCAGCGGTGGTAGGTGATGTCGGTGAAGTCGAAGCCCGCGACGGGCTCCCACGAAGCCGGATCGAACAGCTCAGAGACACGGGGATTCTGCACACCTGGGACAATAGGCGCAGCAAGTGCCCGGCGCGGGGGCCTCCCCGCAGCAGCCCGGCGCCTGCGCGGACGAGGGGGAGGGGGACCATGTTCCTCCGGCCGGGGTCCGCCAACGAGGTTCAGAGGTGATGGGTTGAATCCGTCCACGGCTCAGGCTGAGGTCATCGTCGACGAGCTCGTCCGCAACGGGGTGCGGCAGGTGGTGCTCTCCCCGGGATCCCGCAACGCACCTCTCTCTTACGCACTGCACAAGGCCGATCACGCTGGGCGGTTGCGGCTGCACGTGCGCATCGACGAGCGCAGCGCCGGATTCCTGGCCTTAGGCCTGGCCGCGCGCTCGCAGTCGCCCGTCGCGGTCGCCTGCACCTCGGGCACGGCGGCGGCGAACCTGCACCCGGCGGTCAGCGAGGCCTTCCACTCCGGTGTGCCGCTGATCGTGCTGACCGCCGATCGCCCGCCGGAGCTGCGCGCGGCCGGGGCCAACCAGACCATCGACCAGCACGGCATGTTCGGCTCCGAGGTCCGACTGTTCGACGAGCTCGCGGTCGCCGAGGACCGGCCGGGGCAGAACGCCTACTGGCGCAGCCAGGTGTGCCGCGCCTGGCACGCGGCGCAGGGCGAGGTCCGCGGCGGCCCGGTGCACCTGAACCTCCCGTTCCGGGAGCCGCTGGTGCCCTCCGGCGACACCGACTGGTCCGAGCCGCTGGACGGCCGCCCGGACGGCGCGCGCTGGACGGAGGTCTCCAGTTCCGGTCGGGCGCCCAGCGCGCTGGGCCGCGTCCGCGCCCGGCACGGGCTGGTGCTGACGGCCGACTCCGGCGTGGCCGGAGTCGGCGAGTGGGGCGAGCGGTCCGGCTGGCCGGTGCTGTCGGAGGTCGGCGCGGTGGGCGTGCCCGGCTCCGCGGTGATCAGCACCGGGATGTGGCTGCTCGGGCTGCCCGAGTTCGTCCAGCAGCACCGGCCGGAGCAGGTGCTGTGCGTCGGGCGCCCGACGGTGTTCCGGCAGGTGCAGCGGTTGCTGGCCGACACCGGCGTGGAGGTGCTGCTCGCGCGCGGCGGGGCCGACTGGCCGGCGCCCGCGCACAACCTGCGGGAGGTCGCGGACACCTTCGGGCCGCCGCCCGCACCGGCGGATCCGGACTGGCTGACCGGCTGGCAGCAGGCCGACCAGAAGGCCTCCGCCGCGCTGCACGCCGCGCTGGACCTGGAGCGCTGGCCGAACGGCCCGGCGGTGGCGCGCTCGGTGGTGGACGCCATGCCGGAGCACGCGCTGCTGGTGCTGGGCTCGTCGAACCCGACGCGCGACGTCGCGCTGGCCGCGCGGCAGCGGCCCGACGTCGTCGTGCACCGCAACCGGGGCGTGGCCGGGATCGACGGCACGGTGTCGACCGCGATCGGCGCGGCCATCGCCCACGGGCGGCCCGCCTACGCGCTGCTGGGCGACCTGACGTTCCTGCACGACAGCAACGGCCTGGTGCTCGGGCCGCACGAGCAGCGGCCGGACCTGACGATCGTGGTGCTCAACGACGACGGTGGTGGCATCTTCTCGCTGCTGGAGCAGGGCGGGCCGGAGCACAGCGAGTCCTTCGAGCGGATCTTCGGCACGCCGCACGGCACCGACCTCGGGCAGCTCTGCGCCGCGCACGGCGTCGAGCACGAACTGGTGCGCCAGCACTCCGAGTTCGTCGAGGCGCTGCGGTGGCGGCCGGGCCTGCGCGTGATCGAGGTCCAGGCCGAGCGGGCCGCGCTGCGGTCGGTGCACGAGCGCCTGCAGGCCGCCGTCCGCTCCGCGCTGCTGGGCTGATTCCCATTTCGTGAGATGCCCGGCGCGGCGCGCGCCGGGCCGCGTTTCCGCAGATCACGGCGCATCGCTGTGGCCCATCGGAGTGATTCGCGGATTCCGCCGCAGAATGGGAAAAACGTGCCGGACCAAAAGACCGCCTGCTGGTCATGACCTTCTCTAGGCTCCCTCCGGAGCACGATTTCGAGGAGGTGGCAGGTGTTCCGACGACACGGCCTGCGAGCGGCGGCCGCGGCCTGCTGTGCGACGGCGCTTTTCGCATCACCGGCGCTGGCCGGTGATGCCGGACCGGGTGCGCCCGGCGCGGGTGACGACTACTTCCCCGGCTACGGCAACGGCGGCTACGACGTCTCGCACTACGACATCCAGCTGCGCTACCAGCCCGCGGACGACCAGCTGCGCGGCACCACGACGATCGTGGCCAAGCCGACGCAGGACCTGACCGCGTTCAACCTGGACTTCGCGCTGACGCCGAAGTCGGTGAAGGTCAACGGACTTCCCGCGGAGTTCTCGCAGAACGGCACCGAACTCACGGTGACCCCGTCGGAAACGCTGCCGGAGGGCAGCCTGGCCACGTTCGTCGTGGACTACGAGGGCGTGCCGTCCACCGTGGAGGTCGACGGGCTCAACCCGTGGATCCGCACCTCGGACGGCGCGCTGGCGGTCGGCCAGCCGGAGATCTCCGCCTGGTGGTTCCCCGGCAACGACCACCCGCGGGACAAGGCGACCTTCGACATCGCGATCACCGTGCCGGAGGGCACCGAGGCCATCGCCAACGGCGTGCACACCGACACCAGCACTTTGGCCGGGTGGACCACCTGGAAGTGGCGCACCACCAAGCCGACCGCGACCTACCTCGCGTTCTTCGGCGCCGGGCAGTACGAGGTCAACGCGCGGACCGGCGCGTTCGGGCAGCCCTACGTCAGCGCCTACTCGGAGGGCCTCGGCGAGCTCGAAGGCCCGGCGAAGGCCAGCGTCGAGCGCAGCCCGGAGGTCCTGGAGTTCCTGAGCGGCGTGCTCGGCGAGTACCCGTTCGAGGCGCAGGGCGGCCTGGTGTCCTCGGAGGGCATGAACTTCGCGCTGGAGAACCAGACCCGGCCCACCTACAGCCACCTGTTCTTCCGCAAGGGCGCGAACACCTCGGTGGTGGTGCACGAGCTCGCGCACCAGTGGTTCGGCGACTCGGTCTCGGTCGACACCTGGCGCAACATCTGGGTCAACGAGGGCTTCGCCTCCTACGCGGAGTGGCTCTGGTCGGAGGCCCAGGGCACCGGAACCGCGCAGGAGCTGTTCGACCACTACTACGCGCTGTACCCGGCCGACGACCCGTTCTGGCAGGTCACGCCGGGTGATCCGGGCAAGGAGTCGGTGTTCGACGGTGCGGTCTACGACCGCGGCGCGATGACGCTGCAGGCGCTGCGCAACGTGGTCGGCGACGAGGTGCTGCTCGACACCGTCCGCACCTGGGTGGCGCAGAAGCAGTACGGCACCGCGACCGTCGAGGAGTTCATCGAGCTCGCGGAGCAGAAGTCCGGCAAGCAGCTGGACGAGCTGTTCAACGTCTGGCTGTTCACCAAGGGCAAGCCGCCGGTCGGCGAAGCCACCGGTGTCCCGGCCAGCGCGCTGCGCGTAGCGGCCGCACCGCCCGCAGCGGTCGCCGAACTCGACCACACGCACTCGCTCCTGCACCAGCACTGAGGTGTCGCTGACCGGTGAAGGGCACCTTTAGGCAACTTACTTGCTAAAAGGTGCCCTTCACCGGGCCGTTCAGCACGCGCCGAGGGCGGGTTGCGGGCCGTCGGCGTTCAGTGCAGGCCTTCGAGGGCTTCGCGGACGGGGAGGAACTTCGCCTCGGCCTCCGCGACCTCCAGGTCCGGGTCGGAGTCGGGCACGATCCCGCATCCGGCGAACAACCGCAGCTTCCCGCCGCTGCGCCCGGTCTCACCGCCGGGCGCAGCGGCGTTCTCGACCTGGGCGCAGCGGATCGCGACGCCGAGCTCGCCGTTGCCGCTGCCGTCCAGCCAGCCGACCGGCCCCGCGTAGCGGCCCCGGTCCATGCCCTCCAGCTCGCTGATCAGCCGGACCGCGTCCTCGGTGGGCGTGCCGCCGACCGCCGCCGTCGGGTGCACCGCGGCGGCCAGCCGCAGCAGCGTCGCCGCCCGGCCGTCGGCATCGCTGAGCTTGCCCTCGACGTTGGTGGCCAGGTGCAGCACGTTGCGCAGCCGGAGCACCTCCGGTTCGTCGGGCGCGACGAGATCGCTGCAGAACGGGCGCAGCCGCACGGCCAGGGATTCCGCCGCGTAGGCGTGCTCGTGGCGGTTCTTCTCGGAGGACAGCAGCTCCGCGGCGAGCTGCTCGGTGCTGTGGCCCTCGCGCGGCCAGATCGTGCCCGCCAGCACGCGGGAGCGGACCTCGTAGCCCGTCCGCTCCAGCAGCAGTTCCGGGGTCGCGCCGATGAGCCCGTCGACCGCGAAGGTCCAGCAGGAGGGGTAGCGGGCGGCCAGGTTGTGCAGCAGGAACCGCATGTCCAGCGGCTCCGAGGTGGTGGCCAGCAGGTCGTGCGCGAGGACGACCTTGGCCAGGCCGCCGGGCTCCTGCATCCGGCGGACGCCTTCGGCCACCGCCTGCCGGTAGCCGGTGGCGGAGAGCTGCCCGTCGCTGTAGGAGACGGTGCCGGGCGGGTGCACCGGCTCGGGCTCGGCGGCCTCGGCCGCCCCGTCGCCGATCGTGGTGATCCAGCGCACCCCGTCGCGCTCCCCGACCACGACCTCCGGCACCACCAGCGCCGAGTGCCCCGGGTGGTCGGCGAAGGCCATGCTGGCGAAGGCCACCGGCCCGGAACCGGGCACGCCCACCGGATCGACTACCTCGGCCCGCTCGCACAGCTGCTGCCACCAGGCGTCGGCCTGCTCGAAGCGGTCGGGACCGGACACCTCCAGGCGGGCCGCGCAGCCCCAGCCGACCAGCCCGGCGCCGTCGCGGACCCAGCTCAGCGCCGAACCGCCGGGCAGCAGGTCCAGCAGCGGGCGGTCGTGTCGGGGGTCACCTGGTTCGAGCCGGCGGGTTCGCGCCACCAGCGGCCGGGATGTAGTCGCCACTCCTGGAGGGTATGCGGCGGGCCCGAAGAGTCTGTCGGCGAATGCCGTCCGCGCCTTAAGCGGCGTCAGCCGCTTGGAGCAGGCACGCAGCTCGCACCGCCGCGGGTTCTGAGTGTTTTCCTGGCGAGGACGGCTCCTCCGCCGTGCATTGGACATACATCAGGAGAGGGCACCCGCAGTCCAGGGAAGCAGTCAGGTTCCGCCACCCGCACCGCCACGCAAAACAACCACCAGCGGGCTCCAAGTGGTGGCCGACACCGAAGTAGTGCGGGTGGGGCGCTTACAATCGGTCACCGTGGCGAGCGACGCGGTGGTGCCGAACGCGGCCGACTCGGTGACCGGATCCAGCACGGAAGGTGACCGGCCGGTGGCGCGACCGGTGCGTCGCAAGGGCTGGCGGCGGGCCGCCCGCGGTGTTCTGGTGCTGGGCGTGCTGATGACCGCGATGGGTCTGTCGATCATCATCGCCTGCTTCATCAACGACCGGACCATCGAGGAGTCCAGGGGCGAGGCTGTCGCGGAGGTGGTCGACACCTCGCTGTTCCGGACCGCGGTGCGCTTCAACACCGACGAGGGCCGCGTCTACATCCCGGCGAACGGCGTCCTCTACCCGACCGACCTGCAGACCGGCCAGCTGGTGCGGGTGGAGTTCGACTCCCGCAACCCGGACCTGGTCCGCGTGGCGGGCCGCAACGCGACGCTGTCGTTCCTCCCGGTGGGCAGCATGCTCGCGGTGCTCTGGGCGATCCTGCTGCCCCTGTACTGGCTCTTCCGCCGCAACGCGACGCGCTGACATCGGATTTTCCAGGCTCGTTCTGCGTGGCGGTGCGAGCTGCGAGGGCGGGCTAAGCGGCTTCGCCGCTTGAAAGAACGAGGCCGAGGTCTTGGGCCAGGTCCGATGCGGCCGCTGCGCGGGGTTCCCCGAGCGGGGCGGGTGGTGTGACACTGGACTGGCCCGTCGACATCCCGCCGGAGGGCCGATGCGGTCGCTGCGCCGGGAGTCGGTCCCGGCTTGCGAGGTCGCCATGATGAACGTCAGGGAAACGCGAGCGGGCGCAGCGGATGTGCAGCAGTGGGTGCTCGGCGCACCATCCATGTCCACTGTGGATCGATCGGTGCCCGGAGGAGTGCTCGCCCGGGAACTCTCCCAGTACTGCGCGATGTTGGGCGACGACGCGCTGGTCCTCGCGCACCGCTTGACCGAGTGGGGAGTGCGCGCGCTGGAGCTGGAGGAGTCCGCGGCGCTCGGCCGGATCGCGCTGGATCTCGTGGACCAGGCGCGAACCCTGCTGCACCGCGCCGGTGAGGTCGAGGGCGCGGGGCGGGACGAGGACCGCCTGGCCTACGCGCGGCAGGCCGCGGACTTCCGCAACGTGCGGCTCGTCGAGATCGACTGCGGACCGGGGCCGGGCGGTGATTTTCCCACCACCGCTGCCCGGTTGCTGCTGTTCGCGGCGTGGCGGCACGCGGTCTTCGAGCGGCTGGTGAGCAGCCGCGACGCGGTGCTGGCCGACCTGGCGGCGAACTCGCTGAACCGGCTCGCCCGGCACCGGGACCACGCGGCGCAGTGGGTGATCCGGTTCGGCGACGGCGGCGCGGATCCAGCCCGGCGGATGGCGGCCGGGTTCCAGCGGATCTGGCCGCTGACCGCCGAGCTGTTCGTCCCGCACCCGGTGGAGGTCCGGATGGACGACCTCGGCTGCGGCGTCGACCCGGCGCGGGTGCGCGACGAGGTGCGCGGCGTGCTCGACGAGGTCAGCTCGGTGGCCCGCCTCCGGCTCCCCGAGCCGCCCGACTTCGGCGCGTTCGCCCGCCCCGGCGGCCGCGACGGCGCGCACACCGGCGACTTCGAGTTCCTCATCGCCGACCTCCAGTACCTCGCCCGCTCCGGCGGCTGACCCGGCCGATTGCCCCTTGTCGGCGCTGTTTCCGCTGGTGGTGACCCGTGAGCGTTTTGTGGTGCTATAGCCCCCCAAAGCACTCACGGGCCTTCACCAGCGGTGACGGAGCCAGTGCGCGAAATTGCCCGCTTCCGCCCCGGTGCGCGGCTACGCAGAGCGGGTGGGCGGCGAGATTGAGTACTTTTCCCCAAGAAGTCCGGGCGGGATCGGAGCAGAGTGATCGGGAGGCGCCCGGGAACTCCGGCCCGGCACACGACGTCGAACCCGGCGATCGCGGGCGCGGACACCGGTTTCGACGGCTGCTCGCGGCCGAGTGGAAGGACGACCCGACGTGGACGGATTCTGGTTGCAGGTGCTGATCGCACTGGTCGCGGGCGGGTGCGGGGCCGGAGTGGTGCTGGTGGCCCGCGCCAGGAGAGCGCGGCCCGAACCCGCCGCGCTGCCCGGGCCCGCCGCGGTGCCGCCCGTTCCGGCGCAGCCGCCGGACCGCTGGTTGCACGACGTCCGCCGGTGCGAGCAGGCCGTGCACCGGGCCGCGCGGGCGGTGGACGCGGTCTCCTCCACCCGGGCCCGGCAGAACCTGCAAGCGGTGGTGCGCCGCATGGACGCCGAGCTGCCGAACGTCCGCGCGCTCGCCGAGCTGGGGCGCGGGCTGACGAGCGCCGATGCCGCGGTGCTGAGCCGGGTGCGGGGTCAGCTGGAGGATGCGGTGGTGCGCTTCGGCATGGTCACCGACCACGTCCTGGAAGCGGTCGTCGAGCTGGTCGCCGACCCGGACCTGTCCCGGGTCCACCAGCAAGTCGTGGTCCTCCGCGAGCAATTCCCGCTGCTGCGCCCGATGTCGGCGGTCTTCGGCCCGAAACCGGGCTCGGCCCCGGCCCGCGCGCTGCTCCCCGCAGCCTGACGCCCGAGGCGTCGAACCTCCGCGATTCCAAGGGAAAACGCTCGCCGGTCAGCTCCGCGCGAAGGCCTGGTACCACCAGTCGTGCACGTCGGCGGCGACGCCGGGAGCCGCCACCAGCAGCCCGTCCAGCGGCAGCGCGTTCGGCTCACCGCGACGGTCCAGGACGGTCGCCCCCGCTTCGGTCGCCAGCGCGAGCGCCCCGGCGACGTCCCACTCCTGGTAGGAGTCCAGCACCGCGGCCACCGCGTGACCGAGCGCGACCTGCGTGATCGCCAGCGCCGGAGAGCCCAGCAAGCGGACGCCGACCTGCGCGCTGGTGGCGTTGGTGATGAACCGGTCCATGCCCCGCCACGGGCCGGTCCTGGTCAGCTCGGTGCACACGATCCCGCCGCGGGTCTCGCGCTGTTCGCTCAACCGCACCGGATTCCCGTTCGCCCGCATGCCGCGGCCGCGGGCGGCGGCGTAGATCTGCGTGCGGTAGGGATCGGCGACCACCCCGACCACCGGGCCGTGCTCGTCGAGCATGGCCAGGCTGTAGGTGCACCAGGGCAGCCCGGCGACGTAGTTGGCGGTGCCGTCGACCGGATCGACGGACCAGCGGAACTTGGCCGTCCCCGCGCGGGCCGCCCAGTGCTCGGCGACGGTGGTCGGCGCCGCGTCGAACTCCTCGCCGAACACCGGGATCCCGGGGAACTCGTCGGCCAGGATCCGCCGGGTGTGCCGTTCCAGGGTGCGGCCGGTGTCGGTGACCCAGTCGAACGGGGACTCGGTCGGGGCGGGCTGGGCCCCGCGCCCCGCGGTCGCGATGATCACGTCCGCGGCGTCGTTGGCGAGTCGACCGGCGACTTCGAACGCTCGCGAGACCAGCGCCGGATCGCTCTGCGCCGGCGGGGTAGGCAGGACCGTCATGCCGCCCCAGGTTCCGTGCGGTGGGTGACCGGCGCGCAACGCTCAGGTGACAGCTGGTGGAGAGGCAGATCACGATTGCGCGCTGCAACCGTCCCTTCTGGGAAGACCGGTTTTCCCAGTCGCGGGAAACGACTTCTTCGGTTGCCGTTGGCGGTGCCGTCACGTTGCGGTCGACTGCTCGCCGATCCGGAGCGCGACCGTGATGCGCGTGCGCATAGCGATCGTGACCGAGAGCTTCCTGCCGCAGATCAACGGGGTGACGAATTCGGTGCTGCGAGTGCTGGAGCACTTGCGGCGCCGGGGAGATTCGGCGCTCGTCATCGCGCCCGGTGCCGGCCCGGACGAGTACGCGGGGTTCCCGGTGATCCGGCTGCCCGCGGTGGATCTGCCGGTGGTGTCGTCGTTGCCGATCGGTTTTCCGACGCGGCGGTTGCTGCGCGGCTTGCAGGGCTTCCAACCGGACGTCGTGCACCTGGCGTCGCCGTTCGTCGTGGGAGCGCGGGGTTTGGCAGCCGCACGGCGGCTGGGCGTGCCGACGGTCGCGGTGTACCAGACCGATGTCGCGGGTTTCGCCGCGTCCTACGGGTTGGGGCTGACCGCGCGGGCGGCGTGGCGGTGGATCCGGCGCTTGCACGGCGCGGCCGACCGGACGCTGGCGCCCTCGACCTGGGCGGTGGAAACCCTGGAGCAGCACGGGATTCCACGCGTGCACCGGTGGGGGCGGGGCGTGGACACGGCGCGCTTCTCGCCGCAGCAGCGGGATTCGGGCTGGCGACGCGAGTTGGCCGCGGACGGGGAGCTGCTGGTCGGCTACGTCGGCAGGCTGGCCCCGGAGAAGCGCATCGAGCGGCTGGCGGCGCTGGGCGGGATGCCGGGCGTGCGGGTGGTCGTGGTGGGCGATGGTCCGGACCGCGAGCGGCTGGCCGATGCGGTGCCGAACGCGGTGTTCCTCGGCCAGCGCACCGGGGACGAGCTGGCCCGCATCTACGCCAGCCTCGACGTGTTCGTGCACACCGGACCGCACGAGACGTTCTGCCAAGCGGTCCAGGAGGCGATGGCCTCGGGCGTCCCGGTGGTGGCCCCGGACGCGGGCGGCCCGCGCGATCTGGTCGACCACGGCCGCACCGGCTACCTGCTGCCCGCCCACGACGCCGACGTCCACGCGGAGGCGCTGCGCGCCGCGGTCGAGTCCCTGCGCGATGCCGACCTGCGCAGGAGGTTCGGCGCGGCCGCGCGCGAGGCGGTCGCTGGGCGGACGTGGCCAGCGCTGTGCCAGCAGCTGATCGGCCACTACGACGCAGTCGCCGCAGGGGCGCAACCAATGGCCGCGTAATGCTTGTTCGTGGTTGTTTTGCGTGGCGGTGCGGGTGGCGGAACCTGAGTGCTTCCCTGGACTGCGGGTGCCCCTCCTGATGTATGTCCGGATACACGGCGGAGGGGCCGTCCTCGCCAGGAAAGCACTCAGAACCCGCGGCGGTGCGAGCTGCGTGCGTACTCCAAGCGGCTGCCGCCGCTTGTAAGGCGCGGACGGCTACGCCGACGGCCACCTGACGCTGGTGGCGGGCTCGCCACGTACGCTGCGGGTGTGTCTCGGGCAGGTTTGGACAAGGACCCTCGCGAAGTCGCCGCGATGTTCGACGGTGTCGCGCGCCGGTACGACCTGACCAACACCGTGCTGTCCTTCGGCCAGGACCGCCGGTGGCGGGAGGTCACCAGGCGGGCGCTGTCGCCGAAGCGCGACGAGCGCGTGCTCGACCTGGCGGCGGGCAGCGGTGTGTCGACCGAGGAGTTCTCCCGGTCCGGCGCCTGGTGCGTGGCCGCGGACTTCTCGCTGGGCATGCTCTCGGTCGGGCGGCACCGCGGCGTGCCGATGGTCGCCGCGGACGCACTGCGGCTGCCCTTCGCCGACGAGTCCTTCGACGCGGTGACGATCTCCTTCGGCCTGCGCAACCTCGTGGACACCGCGGCCGGGCTGCGGGAGATGCAGCGCGTGGTGCGGCCGGGCGGCCGGCTGGTGGTGTGCGAGTTCTCCACGCCTACCTGGCAGCCGTTCCGCACGATCTACCTGAACTACCTGATGCGCGCGCTGCCGCCGATCGCCCGCGCGGTCTCGTCGAACCCGGACGCCTACGTCTACCTGGCGGAGTCGATCCGCGAGTGGCCGGACCAGCGCGCCCTGGCGGAGCTGATCGCCGAGTCCGGCTGGACGGACGTCGCCTGGCGGAACCTGACCAGCGGCGTCGTGGCGATCCACCGCGCGGTCAAGCCCTCCTGAGCCGTCGGACGCGCCGGAACTTCAAGGGAAATCGGGTCCGCGATTTCCCTTGAAATCGCGTGATCACCCGACGCGCCCCCGGTGCGTCGGTGCCTGACGCACCGACGGTCCGTGCGATTTCAATGGAATTTCGACGTCTGATTTCCATTGAAATCGCGTGGCGTCGTCCGCAGCGCGACGGGACTGTGCGCGTCTCGCGGTGCGGGGACCGGCGCGTCGGCCGGTCAGAGCCAGGTGGTTTCCGGGGGTAGCGGGGTTTCGGCGCGCTGGGTGATCGCCGTCATGAAGGCCTTCGAGGCCGCCGCCAGCGGGCGGTGCGGGTTGCGGACCACCGCGATGCGGCGGCTGATCACCGGCTCGTCCAGGGCCCGGTGCTCCAGGCCGGCGAATGCGACCAGCGGCAGCACCAGGCCCGGCACCACCGCCACCCCGAGGCCCGCCGCGACCAGGCCCGCGACCGTGCTGATGTTGCTGGACTCCAGCACCACGTCCGGGCGGATCTTGGCCGCCGCGAAGGCGCGTTCGGCGTGCTGGCGGATGCTGCTGCTCGGGTCGAAGGCGATGTGCGGCTCGCCCGCCAGGTTCGACCAGGAGAGACCGCGCTGCGCGGCGAACCGGTGCTGCGGCGGGAAGACGCAGCAGAACCGGTCGGTGGCGATCGGCTTGACGTGCAGGTCCGGCAGCGGCTCGGCGACCACCGTGACGGCCAGGTCCACCACCCCGGCGCGGACCTGCTGCAGCACCTCGTCCGACATGGCGTCCGAAATGGACAGTTCCACCGCCGGGTGCGCCGCGCGGTAGGCGGAGACCACCGGCGGCAGCAGGATCGCCGCCAGCGACGGCAGCGCCGCGATGCGCACCTGCCCGCGGTTCCCGGCGAGGAAGCCCTGGAAGTGGTTGATCCCGGCGTCGAACGACTCGACCACCTGCCGCGCGACCCGGCAGAACTCGCGGCCCTCCGGCGTGCTGGTCAGGTTGCGGGTGGTGCGCTCGAACAGCGCGATGCCCAGCCGCCGCTCGACCTCGCGGACCGTCCGGCTCATCGACGACTGGGCCAGGTGGAGGCGTTCGGCGGCGAGCGTGAAGCTGCCCGCGTCGTGCACGGCCAGCACCAGCCGGAGCTGCTGCATCGTCAGATCCATGCTCACAACTCATGAATCTATCATTAACTATTGCTTGACCTGCATGGGCGATGCGGATCACAGTTCCTCCGTTCGAGTTCGGAGGTGCGCATGCTCGCCGTGAGCGGATTCCTCACCGTCGGGGTCTTCCTGGCGCTGGTGCTGTCCCGCCGGGTTTCGGTGCTGTTCGCGCTCACCCTGGTGCCGATCGCGGCCGCGCTGGTGAGCGGGTTCGGCGCCGGGCTGGGCGGGATGATCGCCGACGGCCTGGTCACCGTCGCGCCGGTGGCCATCATGATCACCTTCGCGGTGCTCTACTTCAGCCTGATGGTCGACACCGGGCTGTTCGACCCGGCGGTCGCCCGGATCCTGCGCTGGGCGGGCGGCGACCCGATGAAGATCACCGTGGGCACCGCGCTGCTGACCCTGCTGGTCGCGCTCGACGGCGACGGCGCCTCCACCTTCCTGATCACCGTCTCCGCGCTGCTGCCCGTCTACCAGCGGCTCGGGATGCGCCGGGTGGTGCTGGCCGGGGTGGTCTGCCTGGCGGCGGGCGTGATGAACATGGTGCCGTGGGGCGGTCCGACGGCCCGCGCGATGGCCGCGCTGCACCTGGACAGCGGACAGCTGTTCCTCCCGGTCCTGCCCGCGATGCTGGCGGGCGTCCTGTGGGTGCTGGTGGCGGCGTACCTGATCGGCCGCGGCGAGCGCAAGCGCCTCGGCGTGGTCGAGCTCGCCGTCGCCGACCGGCCCCGGCTCACCGGTGCCGACCGGGTGCGGTTCTGGATCAACGCGCTGCTCACCCTGGTGCTGGTGGCCTGCCTGCTGGCGCAGCTGGCCGACCTGGAGGTGCTGTTCCTGCTGGCCTTCCTGGTGGCGCTGCTGGTCAACCGGCCGAGCTGGGCGGCGCAGCAGGAGCTGCTCACCAAGCACGCCTACAACGTGGTGCTGGTGGTCGCGGTGATCTTCGCGGCGGGCGTGTTCACCGGCATCCTCACCGGCACCGGGATGATCGGGGCGATGGCCGAGGGCCTGGTCTCGGTGATCCCGGACTCGGCGGCGGGCCTGCTGCCGGTGGGCACGGCCATCGCGAGCATGCCGCTGAGCCTGGTGTTCACCCCGGACGCCTTCTACTACGGGATCGTCCCGGTGCTGGCCGAGACGAGCGCGGCGCTCGGCGGCGACCCGGCGGCCATCGGCCGGGCGGCGATCCTCGGCCAGATGACCACGGGTTTCCCGCTCAGCCCGCTGACCGCTTCGACGTTCATCCTGCTCGGGATGAGCGGGGTCGACCTCGGCGAGCACCAGCGGTTCGCCTTCAAGTGGGCGTTCGGCACGACGCTGGTGATGACCGCGGTCGCGCTGCTGACGGGGGTGCTGTGATGCGGATCGGCAGCGGAGCCGGGTTCGCGGGCGACCGGATCGAGCCCGCGGTGCAGCTCGCGGCGCGCGGCGAGCTGGACGACCTGGTGCTGGAGTGCCTGGCGGAGCGCACCATCGCGCTCGGCCAGCAGCGCCGCCTGCGCGACCCGGCGCTGGGCCACGACCCGCGGCTGCTCGCCCGCTTCCGCCCGCTGCTGCCGGTCGCCATCGGCAACGGCGTCCGCGTGGTGACCAACATGGGCGCGGCCAACCCCCTCGCCGCGGGCGAGATCACCCGCGATCTGCTGGTGGGCTCGGGGCTGCGCGGGCGGATCGCGGTGGTCACCGGCGACGACGTGCTGGACCGGCTGGACCTGCGCGAACCCGCGCTGGAGGACGGCATCGCGCTGGCCGGTCACGGCGAGGTCGTCTCGGCCAACGCCTACCTAGGCGCCGAAGCGCTGCTCCCGGCCCTGGACACCGGCGCGGACGTGGTGCTGACCGGCCGGGTCGCCGACCCCTCGCTGTTCCTGGCCCCGATGGCGCACCGGCTCGGCTGGGACCTCGACGACTGGCCGCGGATGGCGGCCGGAACGCTCGTCGGCCACCTCCTGGAGTGCGCCGGTCAGGTCACCGGCGGCTACTTCGCCGATCCCGGCGTGAAGGAGGTGCCGGACCTGGCGAACCTCGGATTCCCCTGCGCCGCGGTGGAATCCGACGGCACCGCGGTCATCGGCAAGATCCCGGGCACGGGCGGCCTCGTCTCCACCGCGACCGTGCGCGAGCAGCTGCTCTACGAGGTGACCGATCCGACGGGCTACCGCACGCCCGACGTGGTGCTGGACTTCCGCGAGGTGCGGGTGGAGCAGGTCGCGGCGGACCGGGTCCGGATCAGCGGCGCGGTCGGCAGGGCCCGGCCCGATGAGCTGAAGGTCAGCGTCGGCTACCGCGCCGGGCACCGCGCGGAGTGCGGGATCACCTACGCCGGGCCGAACGCCGACCGCCGCGCCCGCCTGGCGGCCGACGTCGTCACCACCCGGCTGCGCGGCACCGGCCTGCGCGTCCGCGCGGACGTCCTCGGGGCACCGGACGAGTGCAGGCTGCGGGTGGCCGCGCTGGCCCCGGACCCGGAGCTGGCCGACCTGGTGTGCCACGAGGTCGAGTCGCTCTACACCAACGGACCGGCCGGTGGCGGCGGAGTCCGCACCGACGTCCGCGAGGTGATCGGGATCGTCTCGACGCTGATCCCCCGCACCGAGGTGGAGACCCGGGTGACCGTGCTGGAGGCCGACGGTGCTGCTGCATGACATCGCCCACTGCCGGGCCGGGGACAAGGGCGACACCTCGACCCTGTCGCTGTTCCCGCACCGCGACGAGGACTACGACCTGCTGCTCCGCGAGGTGACGGCGGACCGCGTGCGAGAGCACCTGGCGATCCGCGGCGAGGTCCGCCGCTGGGAGCTCCCGAACCTCCGAGCCCTCCAGTTCACCTGCCACCGAGCCCTCGGAGGAGGAGTGACGACCTCCCTCGCCCTGGACACCCACGGCAAAACCCTCAGCTCCCGCCTCCTCGCGATGCGGTTGTGACGGCGGCGAGCCCCCGGCTGGGCGGCCGGGGGCTCGGGGGTTGGTGGGTCAGTTGGTCTTGCGGAACATCAGGGGGAGCAGGAGGAGGGCTGCCGCGGCGAGGGCGAGGTTGGCGGTCAGGGCGGTCGTGAAGGCTCCGAGGTGGTCGGCCGGGGTGGCCTCGTGGCCGCCGAGAGCGGTGAAGTAGACCAGGCCCAGCACGCTGACGCCGAGGGCCATGCCCACCTGGCCCGCCGTTTCCAGCACTCCGGACGCCGATCCGGCTTCGCGCTCCGGGACCTTGCCGAGGACCGCGCCGACCAGCGGGCTCACGCCGAGGCCCTGGCCGAAGCCGATCGCGGCGAGCGACGGGACCAGGTCCCAGGCGGCGACCTGGTCGCCGGCGGACCAGACGGTCATCAGCAGGGCCGCGGTCCCGATCAGGTTGATGGCGTAGCCGGTGGTCAGGGTGTGGTTGCCGATCCGGGCGGTGAGCCGCGGGCCGATCAGCGAGGCCGCGGCGAAGGTGATCGCCAGCGGGGCGAAGGCGAGACCGGCGGCCAGCGGGGAGAGCAGCAGGCCCGACTGCAGGGCCAGGGTCAGCACGAAGAACAGCCCGGCGTTGCCCGCGAAGAACGCCACCGCCACCGCGATGCCGCCGGAGAACGACGCTCGGCGGAACAGGGCCATGTTGACCAGCGGGTTTCCGCCCCGGGCCGCGACCCGGCGCTCCCAGGCGATGAACCCGGCGAAGGCGGGCAGCGCGGCGATCAGCATCGCCCAGGTGGTGGCGGTCCAGCCGAACTGCTGGCCCTGCACCAGCGGCGCGGTCAGCAGCAGGAGAGCGGCGCTGAGGAGTCCGACGCCCGGCAGGTCCAGGCCGCTGCCGGAGCCGTGGCCCTGGCGGGAGGCCGACAGCACGCGCAGCGCACCGATCAGGGTCAGCACGCCGATCGGGATGTTGACCAGGAACACCCAGCGCCAGGACAGGCCGAGCGGGTTCAGGCTGATCAGCAGGCCGCCGACGACCTGACCGGCGATCGAGGCGAGCCCGATGGTGGCGCCGAAGACGGCGAAGGCCTTGGCCTTGGCCGCGCCGGTGAACGTGGTCTGGAGGACCGAGAGCACCTGCGGGTAGAAGAACGCCGCGCCCACGGCTTGGAGCACGCGGAAGGCGATGAGCGAGGCCGGGTCCCAGGCCAGGCCCGCGGCCAGCGAGGCCACCGTGAAGATCGCGATGCCGACCAGGAACAACCGGCGGAACCCGAACAGGTCGCCCAGCCGGCCGCCGGTGACCAGCAGCAGGCCGTAGACCAGCACGTAGCCGCTGATCGCGAGTTCGACCTCGGTGAAGCTGGCGGCCAGCTCGGTCCGGATGGACGGGACGGCCACGTTCACGATGAACGAGTCCATGATCGCCATGAAGGTGGCGGCCATGGTGATCAGCAGGGCCCAGCGGCCGCGGCGGGCGTCGGCGGGGCGCGCTGCCGGGCGCTGGACCGGCGTGGGCGGGGCGACTTCCTGAACCTGTGGCATGGCTGGAACTCCGGGTGATCGTCGTTGTCGCGGTTGACCCAACTCTCGCCTCGGAGGCACCCCCGAACAACGCGCCCTTGGGCATCGATCGATAACCTGGAATTATCGATCCGGTGGAACAACGCGAGATCGACTGCTTCCTGGTGCTGGCCGGTGAACTGCACTTCGGCCGGACCGCCGAGCGGCTGCACCTCTCCCAGGCGCGGGTCAGCCAGACCATCAAGAAGCTGGAGCGCCGCATCGGCGCACCGCTGTTCGAGCGCACCAGCCGCCGGGTCCGGCTGACGCCGCTGGGCGAGCAGCTGCTGGCCGACGTCGAGCCGTTGCAGCGGGCCATGCGGGACGCCTTCGACCGGGCCACCGCGTCGGCGCGCGGCATCGACGGCGTGCTGGACGTGGGCTTCCTCGGCTCCGGCGCCGGGATGCTCACCTCGGCGCTGCTGGACACCTTCCGCAGCAGGCACCCCGGCTGCGAGGTGCGGATGCGGGAGACCCAGTTCGCCGACCCGCTGGGACCGCTGCGCGCCGGGGACGTCGACGTGCTGCTCACCCGGCTGCCCGTCGAGGAACCGGACCTGACCGTCGGGCCCGTCGTCATCGCCGAGCCCCGGGTGCTGATGGTGCCCACCGGGCACCCCTTCGCGCGGCGCGAGTCCGCGGAGCTGGAGGACCTCGCGCGCGACACCGTGTTCGGCGTGGTCAGCAGCGCCCCGCAGTACTGGTGGGACTTCCACGTGCCACCGGAGACGCCGAGCGGGCGGCAGGTGCGGCGGGGCCAGTCGGTGTCGACCTTCCAGGAGCTGATCACGCTGGTCGCCGCCGGGCAGGGCATCACACCGGTCGCGGCCTCGGTGACCAGGTACTTCGCCCACCCGGGCGTCGCCTTCGTGCCGCTGCGCGACGCGCCGCCGACCGAGGTCGCGCTGGTCTGGCGCACCGCCGGGCTGAACTCCCGGGTGCGCGCTTTCGCCCAGGCCGCCGCCGACGCCGTCCGCGCCAACGGCGGCCCCGCCGCCTTCTGACGCTCGGGCCGGACCAGCTGCCGAAGTGGTCCGGCCGGGGTCGTCCGATCGGTCCAGAGCCGGGTTCTAGCTGGGGCGATGGTCACTCGGGTGGCCTAGCCGGAGGGGTCGATCGCGGCCTTTGCCCGGCATAAACTCGGAGTTAGTGAACTCGTTCACAAGCGGGTTCCCGGTGCGCCTCCGCCGGGAGGGGGTGGATCGCACCGCGCACTGCACTAGCTCAAGGAGTGTCATGACCAGCGCCACCAGCCGCCGTCGACCGGACGACGACGCGGAGGTGATCGTCGTCGGGGCCGGGCCGGCCGGATCGACGGCGGCGACGTACCTGGCCAGGGCCGGCCTGGACGTCCTGCTTCTGGAGAAGAGCGTCTTCCCGCGGGAGAAGGTCTGCGGCGACGGCATCACCCCGCGCGGCGTCAAGCAGCTCATCGACCTCGGCATCGACACCCGGGAGGAAGCGGGCTGGCTGCACAACCGCGGCCTGCGGGTGGTCGGTGGCGGGGTGGAGGTCGAGCTGGACTGGCCGAGCCTGGCCAGCTTCCCGCCGTACGGCGTGGTGCGGCCCCGCAACGACTTCGACGACCTGCTCGCCCGCAACGCGCAGCGGGCCGGTGCCCGGCTGGTCCAGCAGACCACGGTGACCGGCGCGGTCACCGACGAGCGGACCGGCCGGATCACCGGGGTGACCGCCAAGTCCGGCCCGGAGCGCACGCCGGTCACCTACCGGGCGCCGCTGGTGGTCGCCTGCGACGGGGTCTCCGCGCGGCTGGCGCTGTCGGTCGGCATCGAGAAGCGCGAGGACCGCCCGATGGGCGTGGCCGTGCGGCGCTACTACACCAGCCCGCGGACCAAGGACGACTTCCTGGAATCGCACCTGGAGCTGTGGGACCGCTCGGACCCGGCCAAGCCCACGCTGCTGCCGGGCTACGGCTGGATCTTCCCGATGGGCGACGGGACGGTGAACGTCGGGCTGGGCATCCTGTCCACCTCCAAGGCCTACGGCAAGACCGACTACCGGCAGCTGCTGCGCTCCTGGCTGGACGGCACGCCGGAGGAGTGGGGCTTCCGGGAGGAGAACGCGACCGGGCGGATCGGCGGCGCCGCGCTGCCGATGGGCTTCAACCGGACGCCGCACTACCGCAACGGGTTGCTGCTCGTCGGCGACGCGGGCGGGATGGTCAACCCGTTCAACGGCGAGGGCATCGCCTACGCGATGGAATCCGCCCGGCTGGCCGCCGAGTGCGTGGTGCACGCGCTGGCTCGCCCGGACGGGTTCTCCCGGGAGCAGGCGCTGCGCCGGTACCCGGTCGCGGTGCGGCAGGCGCTGGGCGGCTACTTCCGGATGGGCAACATCTTCAGCAAGTTGATTGGCAATCCGATGGTCATGCGCACCGCTACGAAGCATGGTCTACCGAGGACCGTGCTGATGCGTTTCGTGTTGAAACTGTTGGCAAATCTCTACGACGAGAAGGACGGGGACGTGATGGACCGTGTGATCAGCACCACTACTCGTCTCACCCCTAGCGCCTGATGGCGCGAGTCTGGTCAGATGTGCTCGCAAGTGTGCGAGACATCATAAAGTTAGGTTCGCCTCACTACGGAGACGACACACCCGACCGCATAGAGTGTGGCCCGACCTCTGAGACGTGACGTGCGTCTCGGCGGGGGCCGACGATGTGCCCCGCGGAAGCGGGGAAGATCCGGAGGGCAGGGGAATGCTCGATCCCTACATCCCGCTCGTGCTGTTGCTGGCGCTCGCGTTCGCGTTCGCGCTGTTCTCGGTCACGATCGCTCCGCTCGTCGGCCCCCGCCGCTACAACAAGGCGAAGCTCGACGCCTACGAGTGCGGCATCGAGCCCTCGCCGCAGCCGGTGATCGGCGGCGGCCGGATGCCGGTCTCGTACTACCTGACCGCGATGATGTTCATCCTCTTCGACATCGAGATGGTCTTTCTCTACCCGTACGCGGTGACCGCGGACGCGCTCGGGCTCTGGGGCGCGGGCGCCGTGGTGCTGTTCATCCTCACGTTCGGATTCGCCGACCTCTACGTGTGGCGGCGAGGTGGCTTCGACTGGAACTGACCGGGCGGTCACGGGCACGGTCAGCGTCGATTGTGGAAGGGAGAGCCGCGGATGGGAATTGAAGCGCAGTTGCCCAACGGCATCCTGTTGGCCAACGTGGAAAAGCTCGTCAACTGGACGCGGAAGACCTCGATGTGGCCCGCGACGTTCGGGCTGGCCTGCTGCGCCATCGAGATGATGACGGTCGGCGGTTCCCGCTACGACATCGCGCGGTTCGGCATGGAGCGGTTCTCCGCCACTCCCCGGCAGGCCGACCTGATGATCGTGGCCGGTCGCGTCACCAACAAGATGGCGCCGGTGCTGCGGCAGATCTACGACCAGATGCCGGAGCCGCGCTGGGTGCTGGCGATGGGCGTGTGCGCCTCCAGCGGCGGCATGTTCAACAACTACGCCGTGGTGCAGGGCGTGGACCACGTGGTGCCGGTGGACATGTACCTGCCGGGCTGCCCGCCGCGTCCGGAGATGCTCCTGGACGCGATCCTCAAGCTGCACGCCAAGATCATGGACGAGCCGATCAACGCCAAGCGCGCGCAGCTGAAGCTGGAGAGCGGCGAGCGCACCCCGATGATCCCGTCCTCCGAGCGGTACGCGCCGAAGAACGAGGCGCAGCGCCGACGCGTGGCGCGCAAGCAGGTCGCGCAGCGCCGCGAGTTGGGCTCCGATCCGTCGTTGGGGGCGTTCGCGGATTCACCGCAGCGGCCCCGCGAGCTCAAAGCGGGCAGGTGAGTTCGGTTGGCTGACAACGAATCCGAGCAGCGCTGGGCGGTCGAACCGGCCCGGCCGCAGTCCGGTCCGGTGGCCGGTCGCGCGCGGCAGGGCATGTTCGGCGTGCGCGGCACGGGAGACACCTCGGGCTACGGCGGGCTGCGCCTGCCCGCCTACGTGCCGCCCGCCGCGGAACGCCCGTACGGCGGCTGGTTCGACGAGGTGGCCGATGCGCTGCTGGCGGCGCTGGGCGAGCGCGGGCTGCCCGCCGACACCGTGCAGCAGGTGACGGTCGACCGCGGTGAGATCACCTTCTACGTGCGCACCGACCAGCTGCTGGAGGTCTGCCGCGCGCTGCGCGACGACCCGGCGCTGCGCTTCGAGCTGTGCAGCTCGGTGTCCGGCGTGGACTACGGGCCGGAGGTGCCGCAGCGGCTGCACTCGGTCTGCCACCTGACGTCGATGACCTACCGGCGCCGGATCCGCGTCGAGGTCGCGGTGGACGTCGAGGACCCGCACGTGCCGTCGGTGGTCGAGGTGTACCCGACCGCGGACTTCCAGGAGCGCGAGACCTGGGACATGTTCGGGATCGTCTACGACGGCCACCCGGCGCTCACCAGGATCCTGATGCCGGACGACTGGGACGGCCACCCGCAGCGCAAGGACTACCCGCTGGGCGGCATCCCGGTCGAGTACAAGGGCGCCGAGATCCCGCCACCGGATCAGCGCAGGGCGTACTCATGACGGCCAGCATACGCGAAATTCCCGTTATTTCACCGGAAAACGCGTTCCCGGAGGGTGGCGGCACCGGGGAGAGGTGTTGGAGATGAGTACCGAATCACTGGCCGGCACCGGCTTCGGCGACCCCGAAGCGGCCGAGTCGCGGGAGACCACCGAGGGCCGGGTCTACACCGTCACCGGTGGCGACTGGGACGAGTTCATCGACGAGACCGCCGGTGAGGAGCGGGTCGTCATCAACCTCGGCCCGCAGCACCCGTCGACGCACGGCGTGCTCCGGCTGGTGCTGGAGCTCGAGGGCGAGACCGTCACCAAGGCCCGCTCGGTGATCGGTTACCTGCACACCGGCATCGAGAAGAACACCGAGTACCGCACCTGGACCCAGGGCGTCACCTTCGTGACGCGGATGGACTACCTGGCGCCGCTGCACAACGAGGCCGCCTACTGCCTCGGGGTGGAGAAGCTGCTCGGCATCGAGGCGCCGCCGCGGGCCCAGACGTTCCGCGTGATGCTCATGGAGCTCAACCGGATCTCCTCGCACCTGGTGTTCCTGGCGACCGGTGCGATGGAGCTCGGCGCCACCACCGGCATGACCTTCGGCTTCCGCGAGCGCGAGGAAGTCCTGCACCTGCTGGAGTTCCTGACCGGGCTGCGGATGAACCACGCGTTCATCCGGCCGGGCGGCACCGCGCAGGACCTGCCGGAGGGCTGGCAGGAGAAGGTGAAGTCGTTCATCAAGGTGATGGACTCCCGGCTGCCCTCCTACGACAAGCTGTTCACCGGCCAGCCGATCTGGAAGCAGCGCCTCAAGGACGTCGGCTACCTGCCGCTGGACGGCGCCATGCAGCTGGGCATCACCGGCCCGCTGCTGCGCTCCGCCGGCCTGGCCTGGGACCTGCGCAAGATCGAGCCGTACTGCGGTTACCAGGACTACGAGTTCGAGGTGCCGACCAGCACCGACGCCGACTGCTACGCCCGGTACCTGCTGCGGCTGGAGGAGATCCACCAGTCGCTGAAGATCATCCGGCAGTGCGTGGACAAGATGGAACCCGGCTCGCACATGGTCTCCGACGCCAAGATCGCCTGGCCGTCGAAGCTGAGCATCGGGCCGGACGGCATGGGCAACTCGCTGGAGCACGTCCGCAAGATCATGGGTCAGTCGATGGAATCGCTGATCCACCACTTCAAGCTGGTGACCGAGGGCTTCGACGTGCCGCCGGGGCAGGTGTACTCGCCGGTCGAGTCGCCGCGCGGCGAGCTGGGCGTGCACCTGGTCTCCGACGGCGGCACCCGGCCGATGCGGGTGCACGTCCGGGAACCCAGCTTCGTGAACCTGCAGGCGATGCCCGCGATGTGCGAAGGCGGACTGGTGGCCGACGTGATCGCGGCGGTCGCCTCCATCGACCCGGTGATGGGCGGGGTGGATCGATGACCGAGCAGTTCCAGTTCACCACCACCGACGACGCGGCGGACGCCGCCGACACGTCGGTGTTCGACGAGCAGACGCGCTCCGAGGCGCAGCAGATCATCGCGCGCTACCCGGAGCCCCGGTCGGCGCTGCTGCCGATGCTGCACCTCGTGCAGTCGGTGCAGGGGCACGTCAGCCCGGCGGGGATCCAGTTCTGCGCCGACCAGCTGGCGCTGACCACCGCCGAGGTCAGCGCGGTCGCCACCTTCTACACCATGTACAAGCGCAAGCCGTGCGGGCAGCACCTGGTGAGCGTGTGCACCAACACGCTGTGCGCGGTGCTGGGCGGCGACGCGATCTACAAGACGCTCGGCGAGCACCTGGGCGTCGGGCACGACGAGACCGCGGGCACTCCCGGCGAGGAGGGCTCGATCACCCTCGAGCACGCCGAGTGCCTGGCGGCCTGCGACCTGGGCCCGGTGCTGCAGGTGAACTACGAGTACTTCGACAACCAGACGCCGGAGCAGGCGCTGGAACTGGTGAAGTCGTTGCAGCGCGGGGAGAAACCGGCCCCGACGCGCGGTCCGGAGCTGTCCGACTTCCGCGGTGCGGAGCGCCAGCTGGCCGGCTTCTTCGACGACCTGGAGTCCACTGTGGCCGGTCCGTCGGCGGCGGTCGAGACGCTGCGCGGCGCGCAGCTGGCCCACGAGCGCGGCTGGACCGCGCCCAGCATGCCCGACGACGTGGAACTGCCGCCGGTGCCGGAGAAGAAGTGAGGGTGCAATGACGCGACCAAGCATCAGCCCGGTGACGCCGGTCCTGACCAAGCGGTGGCTCTCGCCGAACTCCTGGACCCTGCGCACCTACGAGCAGCTGGAGGGCTACACCGCGCTGCGCAAGGCGCTGGCGGGCACGCCCGACCAGCTCGTCGAACTGGTCAAGTCGGCGGGCCTGCGCGGCCGCGGCGGCGCCGGGTTCCCGGCGGGCGTGAAGTGGAGCTTCATGCCCAAGGAACCCACCAAGCCGCACTACCTGGTGATCAACGCCGACGAGGGCGAACCGGGCACCTGCAAGGACATCCCGCTGATGATGGCCGATCCGCACTCGCTGATCGAGGGCTGCGTCATCGCCAGCTACGCGATGCGCGCCAACCACTGCATGATCTACGTGCGCGGTGAGGCGCTGCACCCGATCCGGCGGCTGAACAACGCGGTGCGCGAGGCCTACCAGGCCGGTTACCTGGGCAAGGACATCCTGGGCTCCGGGTTCGACCTGGACATCGTGGTGCACGCGGGCGCGGGCGCCTACATCTGCGGCGAGGAGACCGCGCTGCTGGACTCGCTGGAGGGCAAGCGCGGGCAGCCGCGGCTCAAGCCGCCGTTCCCGGCCGCCGCGGGCCTCTACGCCTGCCCGACCACGGTGAACAACGTCGAGACGATCGCCACCGTGCCCTACATCGTCAACGGCGGTTCCGACTGGTTCCGCACCATGGGCGGCGAGAAGTCGCCGGGCCCGAAGATCTACTCGATCTCCGGGCACGTGGAGAAGCCGGGCCAGTACGAGGCCCCGCTGGGCACCACGCTGCGGGAGCTGCTGGAGCTGGCGGGTGGCATGAAGGACGGCATCCCGCTGAAGTTCTGGACGCCGGGCGGCTCGTCGACGCCGATGTTCACCGCCGAGCACCTGGACGTGCCGCTGGACTTCGAGGGCGCGGCCGAGGCCGGTTCGATGCTGGGCACCACCGCGGTGATGGTGTTCAACGAGACGGTGTCGGTGCCGTGGGCCGTGATGAAGTGGACGCAGTTCTACGAGCACGAGTCCTGCGGCAAGTGCACGCCCTGCCGCGAAGGCACCTACTGGCTGGCCCAGGTGCTGGAGCGGATGGTCGAAGGGCACGGCACCCAGGAGGACATCGACACCCTCCTGGACATCTGCGACAACATCTTCGGCCGCTCGTTCTGCGCGCTCGGCGACGGTGCGGTGAGCCCGATCGTCAGCGGCATCAAGTACTTCCGCGAGGAGTTCCTCGCGCTGTGTGAGACGAACAAGACCGGCGAGCCGGAACTGGTAGGAGCGGCCCGATGACGGTGGCACCAAGCCAAAAAGACGACGCTGGAGAAGCCCGTCCGCTGCCTCCCGGCTACGTCCGCCTGACCATCGACGGGATCGAGGTCGAGGCGCCCAAGGGCGAGCTGCTGATCCGCACCGCGGAGCGGATGGGCATCACCATCCCGCGCTTCTGCGACCACCCGCTGCTGGACCCCGCCGGGGCCTGCAGGCAGTGCCTGGTCGAGGTCGAGATGGGCGGCAGGCCGATGCCGAAGCCGCAGGCGTCCTGCACGATGACCGTCGCCGACGGCATGGTGGTCAAGACGCAGCAGACCTCGCCGGTGGCGGACAAGGCTCAGCAGGGCGTGATGGAGCTGCTGCTGATCAACCACCCGCTGGACTGCCCGATCTGCGACAAGGGCGGCGAGTGCCCGCTGCAGAACCAGGCGCTCAAGCACGGCCGGGCCGAATCCCGCTTCCGGGACACCAAGCGGACCTTCGCCAAGCCGGTGCCGATCTCCTCGCAGGTGCTGCTGGACCGCGAGCGCTGCGTGCTGTGCCAGCGCTGCACCCGGTTCTCCAAGCAGATCGCCGGTGACCCGTTCATCGAACTGCTGGAGCGCGGCGCGCTGCAGCAGATCGGCACCGGCGAGCAGCAGCCGTTCCAGAGCTACTTCTCCGGCAACACCATCCAGATCTGCCCGGTCGGCGCGCTCACCAGCGCCGCCTACCGGTTCCGGTCCCGGCCGTTCGACCTGGTGTCCACGCCGGGCCAGTGCGAGCACTGCGCATCGGGCTGCGAGATCCGCAACGACTGGCGGCGCGGCAAGGTGACGCGGCGGCTGGCCGGGGACGACCCGGAGGTCAACGAGGAGTGGATCTGCGACAAGGGCCGGTTCGCGTTCCGCTACGCCACCGCCGGTGACCGCATCACCCGCCCGCTGGTCCGGGAGAACGGCGAGCTCCGCGAGGCGTCCTGGACCGAGGCGCTGCAAGCCGCGGCGAAGGGCCTCGCCGAGGCGCGCGACGCGGGCGGGGTCGGCGTGCTGCCGGGCGGTCGGCTGACCGTCGAGGACGCCTACTCGTACTCGAAGTTCGCGCGGATCGCCCTGCGCACCAACGACATCGACTTCCGCGCGCGGCCGCACTCCGACGAGGAGCTGCGGTTCCTGGAGTCCGCGGTGGTGGGGACGACACCGGGGACCGGGGTCACCTACCGGGACCTGGAGTCCGCGCCCGCGGTGCTGTGCGTGACCTTCGAACCGGAGGAGGAATCGCCGATCGTCTTCCTGCGGCTGCGCAAGGCGGCCCGCCAGGGGAAGACGAAGGTGTTCCACCTCGGCCCGCGCACCTCGCCGGGCGTGGAGAAGACCACGGTCATCGTGCACAACGGCGGCCCGGTCAGCACCGGCGAGCTGGTGCCCTGCACGCCGGGCGGTGAAGCCGCCGCGCTGCGGTCGCTGCCGTCCGACGTGGAGGAATCGCTCCGGCAGCCGGGCGCGGTGCTGGTCGTCGGCGAACGCGCGGCGGAGGTCCCCGGGCTGTACTCGGAGATCCTGCGCGCCGCGCAGCGCACCGGCGCCCGGGTCGCCTGGATCCCCCGCCGGGCGGGGGAGCGCGGTGCGATCGAGGCCGGTGCGCTGCCGACGCTGCTGCCCGGTGGCCGGCCGGTCGCCGACGCCGCGGCCCGCGCCGAGATCGAGCAGACCTGGGGCGTGGGCTCCGGCGCGCTGCCCGCGACCGCCGGCCGCGACCTCACCGGAATCCTCGCCGCGACCGCGGCCGGGGAGCTCTCCGGCCTGGTCGTCGGCGGTGTCGACCCGAACGACCTGCCCGATCCGGCGCTCGCCGAGCGGGCCCTGCGCCGGGCGGGCTTCGTGGTCAGCCTGGAACTGCGGGCGAGCGCGGTCACCGAGCACGCCGACGTGGTGCTGCCCATCGCCCCGAGCGTGGAGAAGTCCGGCAGCTACCTGAACTGGGAAGGCCGCCGCCGCGAGTTCCGCACCACCATCGAGGGCACCGGGGCGCTGCCGGACTGCCGGGTCCTGGACACCCTCGCGGTGGAGATGGACGCCGACCTGTTCACCCAGACCCCGGCCGCCGCGGCCGCCGAGCTCGACCGCATCGGCCCGAACACCGGAGAGCGGCTGCCCGGCCCGGACGAACCGGCCGCCACCGCGCCGGTCCCGGGCCCGGGCCAGGCGGTGCTCGCGACCTGGCGGCAGCTGCTGGACAACGGCTCGATGCAGGACGAGGAGCCGAACCTGGCGGGCACCGCGCGCCGCACCGTCGCGGTGCTCTCGCCGCGCACCGCGCAGCGCATCGAACTCGGCCACGCGCAGCGCATCGAGGTGCGCACCGCCAAGGGCTCGATCGTGCTGCCGGTGGAGCTGGCCGAGATGCCCGACGACGTGGTCTGGCTGCCCACCGACTCCGGGACCTCGCGGGTGCACCGCGCGCTCGGCGCCGGGCACGGGGCGCTCGTCGACATCACCGCCACCACGCCGATGTCCCCCGCGGCCGGCAACGGCCACGGCACCACCCACCTCAACGGGGGGAGAGCATGACCACAACCGCGGAACTGCTCGCCGACGACCCGATCTGGCTGATCCTGCTGAAGGTCGTGGTGATCTTCGCCTTCCTGGTCGTCATGACGCTGCTGACGATCTGGGCGGAGCGCCGGGTGATCGGCCGGATGCAGAACCGGCCGGGCCCCAACCGGGCAGGCCCGTTCGGCATCCTGCAATCGCTGGCCGACGGTCTGAAACTGGCGTTCAAGGAGGACATCCGGCCGGTCCTGGCCGACAAGTGGGTGTACTTCCTGGCCCCGGTGATCTCGGCGACGCCCGCGCTGGTGGCGTTCTCGGTGATCCCGATCGGCCCCGAGGTCACCATCTTCGGCGAGCGGACCGCGCTGCAGCTGGTCGACCTGCCGGTCGGCCTGCTGGTGGTGCTGGCCTGCGCCTCCGTCGGCGTGTACGGCATCGTGCTGGCCGGCTGGGCCTCCGGGTCGCCGTACCCGCTGCTCGGCTCGCTGCGCTCGGCGGCGCAGGTGATCTCCTACGAGATCGCGATGGGCCTGTCGTTCGTCGCGGTGATCATGTACGCGGGCACGATGTCCACCGCGGGCATCGTCGAAGCCCAGGCGAACGGCTGGTTCTTCCTGCTGCTGCCGTTCAGCTTCGTGGTCTACGTGATCGCGATGGTCGGTGAGACCAACCGCGCCCCGTTCGACCTCCCGGAGGCCGAGTCGGAACTGGTCGGCGGCTTCCACACCGAGTACTCCTCGCTGAAGTTCGCGCTGTTCTTCCTCGCCGAGTACATCAACATGGTCACCGTCTCGGCGCTGGCGACCACGCTGTTCCTCGGCGGCTGGCACGCGCCGTGGCCGCTGTCGCTGATCGGCGACGGGGTGCTCAACACCGGCTGGTGGCCCGCGCTGTGGTTCCTCGGCAAGACGATCGCGTTCCTGTTCTTCTTCATCTGGCTGCGCGGCACCCTGCCCCGCCTGCGCTACGACCAGTTCATGAACCTGGGCTGGAAGATCCTGGTCCCGGCGAGCCTGGTGTGGATCATCGCCGTGGTGGTGATCCGCGCGGTGCGCAACGACGACGCGATCACCACCCAGCAGTTCCTCATCGGCGGCGGCGTGGTGATCGCGGTGCTGCTGGTGGCCACGTTCCTGATCCCGGACCGCCGTCCGGCCAAGGACACCGACGAAGTGCCGCTGGCGGGCAGCGGTTACCCGATTCCGCCGCTGGACCTGCAGGTCCCCGAGGCCCCGCCGCGCCCGGTGCGCACCGGTGCCGCGGGCGAGGTCGGGCGCGCGGAAGGCGAGGAGGCGCCTGATGGGAATGTTTGATCCGGTCAAGGGCTTCGGCGTCACCTTCTCGACGATGTTCAAGAAGGTCGTCACCGAGGAGTACCCGGAGGTCAAGAAGGTCCCGGCGCCCCGGTTCCACGGCCGCCACCAGCTCAACCGTCACCCGGACGGGCTGGAGAAGTGCGTGGGCTGCGAGCTGTGCGCCTGGGCGTGCCCGGCCGACGCGATCTTCGTGGAGGGCGGGGACAACACCGAGGAAGCGCGCTACTCGCCCGGTGAGCGCTACGGCAAGGACTACCAGATCAACTACCTGCGCTGCATCGGCTGCGGGTTGTGCATCGAGGCGTGCCCGACGCGCGCGCTGACGATGACCAACGAGTACGAGACCGCCGACGACAACCGCCAGGACCTGATCTACACCAAGGAAGACATGCTGGCGCCGCTGCTGGCGGGCATGGAGCAGCCGCCGCACCCGATGCGGCTCGGCGAGGACGAGCAGGACTACTACGTGCGCGGTCCTGAGCTCGCCCGCGGCGTGCCCGCTGAGGAGAAGTCCGGGCACGAGGAGGCCGGGAGATGACCCTCGCAACCGCGCAAGTGCTGGCCCAGGGCGCCGCCGTCGGCGCCGGTGAGACCGCGGCCTTCTGGGTCCTCGGCCCGCTGGCGCTGGTCGGCGCGCTGGGCATGGTGTTCGCGCGCAACGCGGTGCACTCCGCGCTGTTCCTGGTGCTGACGATGCTGTGCCTCGGCGTGCTCTACATGGCGCAGAGCGCGCAGTTCCTCGGGTTCACCCAGATCATCGTCTACACCGGCGCGATCATGATGCTGTTCCTGTTCGTGCTGATGATGGTCGGCCGCGACTCCTCGGACTCGGTGGTCGAAGTGCTGCGCGGGCAGCGGCTGTGGGCCGGGCTCGGCGGCATCGGCCTGGCCACGCTGCTGGTGACCGGGCTGGCGCGGGCGCTCACCGACGTCCCGGTCGCCGCCCCGCTGAACCCGTGGAACCCGCAGGGCGGTGGCGCGGGCGGCCTCGGCCGGCTGATCTTCACCGACTACCTGTTCCCGTTCGAGCTGACCTCGGCGCTGCTGATCACCGCCTGCATCGGCGCCATGGTGCTGGCCTACGGCGGCAAGGGCCGCGGCCCGAAGCTGACCCAGAAGGAGCGGGCCAACGCCCGCTTCCGCGGCGCCCGCCCGTCGCCGCTGCCCGGCCCCGGCGTGTACGCCACCACCAACTCGGTGGCCGTGCCCGCGCTGCTGCCGGACGGTTCGGTGGCGCCGGAATCGCTGTCCGAGCTGCTGGAGAACCTGCCCGCCGACCGGCTCGGCGACGAGCGCCGGGCGGTCGCGGGCGAGACGGCCGCACCCGACCCGCACGCGCTGACCGCCGGGCACCACGAGGAAGCACCCGAGGTGCCCGAGCAGACGCCGCACGTCAACGGCAACGGGTCGAACAACAACGGCCACGAGACCGAGCACGTCCCCTCCGAGGAGGTCCGGCAGTGACCCCCACCTACTACCTGCTGCTCTCGGCGCTGCTGTTCACCATCGGCGCGGTCGGGGTTCTGGTGCGGCGCAACGCCATCGTGGTGTTCATGTGCATCGAGCTGATGCTCAACGCGGTCAACCTGACCCTGGTGACCTTCGCCCGCATCGAGGGATCGGTGCACGGGCAGGTCATGGCCTTCTTCGTGATGGTGGTCGCGGCGGCCGAGGTGGTGGTCGGCCTGGCCATCATCATGTCGATCTTCCGGACGCGTCGCTCGGCCTCGGTCGATGACGCCAACCTGCTGAAGTACTGAGAGGGCGCGTGGTGACGGCAAACACGAATCCCGGGGCCTTCCTCGCCGGGACCAACCCGGACGTGACCAGCGCGGCCGGTGCCATCCAGGAGAACGCCTGGCTGCTGGTCGCTTTCCCCGCGCTGGGCGCGCTGGTCCTGCTCGTCGCCGGACGCCGGGCCAACGGCTGGGGCCACATCCTCGGCTGCGCCACGGTGATCGCGTCCTTCGTGTACGGCGTGCTGCTGTTCGGCTCCATCTCCGGGATGCCCGCGAGCGGTCAGGTGCGCGAGCTGCACCTGTTCTCCTGGATCCCGGTCAACGCCCTGCAGGTCGACTTCGGGCTCCGGCTGGACCCGCTGTCGATGGTGTTCCTGCTGCTGATCACCGGTGTCGGATCGCTGATCCACATCTACTCGATCGGCTACATGTCGCACGACCAGGAGGGCCGCACCGGCCGGGACAACACCGAGCGGCGCCGGTTCTTCGCCTACCTGAACCTGTTCGTCGCCGCGATGCTGGTCCTGGTGCTGGGCAACAGCTTCGTGACGCTGTACCTGGGCTGGGAGGGCGTCGGTCTCGCCTCCTACCTGCTGATCGGCTTCTGGCAGGGCCGCCCGTCGGCGGCCGCGGCGGCGACCAAGGCGTTCGTGATGAACCGGGTCGGCGACGTCGGCCTGGCGCTGGCCATCTTCCTGCTGTTCGCCGAGCTGGGCACCACGCAGTACACCGAGGTCTTCGCCCGCGCCGGTGAGCTCTCGCCGGGCGTGCTGCTGGCCATCACGCTGCTGCTGTTGCTGGGCGCCTGCGGCAAGTCCGGCCAGGTCCCGCTGCAGGCGTGGTTGCCGGACGCGATGGAGGGCCCGACGCCGGTCTCCGCGCTCATCCACGCCGCGACGATGGTCACCGCGGGCGTGTACCTGATCGCCCGCGCCAACCCGCTGTTCTCGCTCTCGCCGGGCGGGCAGCTCGCGGTCACCATCGTCGGCGCGGTCACGCTGCTGGTCGGGTGCGTCATCGGCTGCGCCTACGACGACATCAAGAAGGTCCTGGCGTACTCCACGGTCAGCCAGATCGGCTACATGATGCTGGCCGTCGGGCTCGGCCCGGCCGGGTACGCGCTGGGCATCATGCACCTGCTCACCCACGGCTTCTTCAAGGCCGGGCTGTTCCTCGGCGCCGGTTCGGTGATGCACGGCATGAACGACGAGGTCGACATGCGCAAGTTCGGCGGCCTCTACCGGTACATGCCGGTCACCTTCGCCACCTTCGGCCTCGGCTACCTGGCGCTGATCGGGTTCCCGTTCCTGTCCGGCTTCTACTCCAAGGACGCCATCATCGAGGCGGCGTTCGGCCAGGAGGGCTGGCGCGGCTGGGTGTTCGGCGGCGCGGCGCTGCTGGGCGCGGGCATCACCGCCTTCTACATGACCCGCCTGGTGCTCATGACGTTCTTCGGCGAGAAGCGCTGGCAGAACCTCAAGGCCGCCAACGGCAAGGACTTCCACCCGCACGAGTCGCCCGCGGTGATGACCGCGCCGATGATCGTGCTGGCCATCGGTTCGGTGGCGGCGGGCATGTTCTTCGCGGGCGGCGACCGGCTGGTCGGCTTCCTGACGCCGTCGCTGGGCGAGCTCCAGGAAGCCGGGCACAGCGCCATCCCGCACGCCGCGATCCCGGTGCTGACCGTGGCGATCTCCGCGCTCGGCGCGCTGGTCGCCTGGCTGGTGGTCGGGCGCAAGCCGGTGCCGGTGCAGCGCCCGGAGCGGGTGTCGCCGATCGTCCGGGCGGCCCGCGCCGACCTGGGCGGCAACGCGCTGAACAACGCCGTCGCGGTGAAGCCCGCGTTCGGCCTGGCGCGCGGACTGGTCACAGTGGACGACAAGGGTGTCGACGGCGCGGTCAACGGCATCGCCGGGCTGCTGGGCTTCACCTCCGGCCGGTTGCGCCGCTGGCAGACCGGCTTCGTCCGCTCCTACGCCCTGTCCATGCTCTTCGGCGGCATCGTGGTGATCGCCGCCCTGATGGCCGTGGGGATCCCGTCATGACCCGATCACACGTCCACTGCGGACTCAGTAGCGAGCTCCGGGAGGAGATCCGATGACCCTGCTCGTCGCACTGATCCTGCTGCCGATCGCCGGGTCGGTGGTGGTGGCGCTGCTGCGCGGCAACGCGCCGGCGGCGAAGTGGACCGCGCTCGGGTTCTCCCTGGTGGAGCTCGTGCTCGCGCTCGCCGCGTGGGCCGCCTACGACCCGGCCGGACCGCGGCTCCAGCTCACCAGCTCGGTGGCGTGGATCCCGGCGTTCGACATCCGGCTGTCCTTCGGCGTGGACGGCATCGCGCTGGTGATGATCGCGGTGATCGCGCTGCTCACCCCGCTGGTGCTCGGCTACAGCTGGGGCGAGCGGCTGCCGGAGGGGCGCTCGCACGGCGGGTTCTTCTCGCTGCTGCTGCTGGAGCAGGCGCTGACGGTGGCGGTGTTCGCCGCGACCGACCTGTTCCTGTTCTACGTGCTGTTCGAGATCATGCTGATCCCGATGTACTTCCTCATCGGCAGCTACGGCGGTGCGAAGCGCACCTACGCCGCGATGAAGTTCTTCCTGTACTCCTTCCTCGGCGGCCTGATCATGCTGGCCTCGGCGATCGGCGCCTACGTCTACGCCGCGGAGGTGACCGGCCGCGGCACCTTCGACTGGGCGACGCTGGTGCCGGTCCTGCGGGACGCGCCGGTGAGCGTCCAGGTGTGGCTGTTCCTCGGCTTCTTCGCCGCGTTCGCCATCAAGGCGCCGCTGGTCCCGTTCCACACCTGGCTGCCGGACGCCGCGCAGCAGGCGCCGATCGGCGTCGCGGTGATCGTGGTCGGCGTGCTGGACAAGGTCGGCACCTTCGGCTTCCTGCGCTACAGCCTGCCGCTGACGCCGGACGCCTCGCAGCTGCTCGCGCCGCTGGTGCTGGTGCTGGCGGTCGTCGGCGTGCTCTACGGCTCGTTCCAGGCGTTCGGGCAGACCGACTTCAAGCGGTTCATCGCCTACGTCTCGATCGCGCATTTCGGGTTCATCGCGCTGGGCATCTTCGCGTTCACCTCGCAGTCGCACGTCGGCGCGGTGTCGTACATGGTCAACCACAGCATCGCGACCGGGATGCTGATCCTGGTGATCGGCATGGTGATCTCCCGCGGCGGCTCCACCCGCATCGCCGACTACGGCGGCATGGCGAAGGTGACGCCGCTGCTGGCGGGCACGCTGCTGATCGCCGGGCTGAGCACCCTGTCGCTGCCGGGCACGAACTCGTTCATCAGCGAATTCCTCGTGCTCATCGGCTCTTTCGAGACCCGGCCGGTGTTCACCGTGCTGGCCACCATCGGCATGGTGCTGGCCGCGGTCTACGTGCTGTGGCTCTTCCAGCGCACCATGCAGGGCCCGCTGCGCGGCGACGCGCTGCTGGGCACCGCGGGCGGGCCGGGCGCGGTCACCGACCCGAACAAGCCGGGCGCGCACCGGCTCCGGGTCGCCGACCTCGGCGCCCGCGAGATCGCCGTGCTGACCCCGCTGATCGTGCTGGTGCTCGCGTTGGGCTTCTACCCGAAGCCGGTGCTGGACGTGATCAACCCGTCGGTCGCGGCAACCATGAGCGAGGTCGGCGTCACCGACCCCGTGACCTCGCAGGGAGGTAACTGACAGTGGGTGTCTTGACGAGGGACGCGGGTGCGCTGGCACAGGCGCAACCCGTGGAAATCCCACCGATCGACTACGCGGCGATCGCCCCGATCCTGATCATCCTCGGCGCGGCCTGCGTGGCGATCCTGGTCGAGGCGTTCCTGCCGCGGCACCAGCGCTGGCCGGTGCAGGTCGGGCTGAGCCTGGTGTCCATCGTGGTCGCCGGGATCGCGCTGGCGGTCTACGCGCGCTCGGGCGGCACCGGGGTGACGACGCTGTCGGACACCCTGGCGGTCGACCCGCCCACCCTGTTCCTGTGGGGCACCCTGCTCGCGCTCGGCCTGGCCGCGATCCTGCTGATCGCGGACCGCTCGGTGGAGCCGGGCGGCTCGTTCGTCTCCGAGGAGCGGCGCTCCGAAGGGCCGGGCACCATGAGCCGCGCCGCGGCCGCGGTGTCGGGCATGCGCACCGAGGTCTTCCCGCTCGCCCTGTTCTCGCTCGGCGGCATGCTGGTCTTCGTCGCGGCGAACGACCTGCTGACCATGTTCATCGCGCTGGAGACGCTGAGCCTCCCGCTGTACCTGATGTGCGGGCTGGCCAAGCGGCGCCGGCTGCTCTCGCAGGAAGCCGCGGTCAAGTACTTCCTGCTCGGCGCCTTCGCCTCGGCGTTCTTCCTGTACGGCCTGGCGCTGCTCTACGGCTACGCCGGTTCGGTGAAGCTGCAGGCCATCGCCGACGCCACCGCCGGATCGGACCGCTCGGACACGCTGCTGTTCGCCGGTCTCGGCCTGCTGCTGGTGGGTCTGCTGTTCAAGGCCTCGGTCGGCCCGTTCCACACCTGGACGCCGGACGTCTACCAGGGCGCTCCGACCGCGGTGACCGGGTTCATGGCCGCCTGCACCAAGGTCGCGGCCTTCGGCGCGATCCTGCGCGTGCTGCAGGTCGGCTTCGAGGCGTCGAGCTGGGAGTGGAAGGGCGTGCTGTGGGCCGTCGCGATCGCCTCGATGGTGATCGGCGTGGTGCTCGGCCTGACCCAGAGCGACATCAAGCGGATGGTCGCCTACTCCTCGGTGGCGCACGCCGGGTTCATGCTGGTCGGTTCGCTGGCGCTGACCGAGCGCGGCCTGTCCGGCACGCTGTTCTACCTGCTGGCCTACGGGTTCAGCACGATCGCGATCTTCGGCGTGATCAGCCTGGTGCGGCGCTCCGATGGTGAGGCAACTCACCTCTCCGACTGGGCGGGCCTGGCGAAGCGCTCGCCGCTGGTCGCCGGGGTGTTCGCCTTCCTGCTGTTCGCCCTCGCCGGCATCCCGCTGACGAGCGGATTCATCGGCAAGTTCGTGGTCTTCGAGGCGGCGCTGGCCGACGGGATGGCCCCGCTGGTGGTCGTCGCCCTGCTGGCCAGTGCGGTTGCCGCGTTCTTCTACCTCCGTGTCATCGTGCTGATGTACTTCCGGGAACCCGCCGCTGACGGCCCCACCGTCAGCGTGCCGGGTGCGTTCACGACAGCCGCGATCACGCTCGGTGTGGTCGTCACGCTGCTGCTGGGCGTGCTGCCGACGCTGGCGCTGGACTGGGCGAACGTCGGCGGCTTCGTGTCGTAGAGTGCACGCCGGTAGGGCGATCGTTGGGGGAGCGAAGGCGACGGTGACGTGAGCAGGCCAGCGGGAGACCCGATCAGCGAGCTGATCAAGGGCAGTGGGATCGGGATCGACATCACCGACGCGGCGTTGGCCGAGTCGGTGCAGCAGGGCATCGCTCGGGTGGAGCGGTTGCTGCACGACTCCGTGCAGAGCGACTTCGAGTTCGCCACCCGCACCTCGCTGCACCTGGTCGACGCGGGGGGCAAGCGGTTCCGGCCGCTGTTCACCCTGCTGGCCGCGCAGTTCGGCGATCCGGACGCCGAGGCGGTGATCACCTCGGCCGCGGTCGTGGAGATGATCCACCTGGCCACGCTCTACCACGACGACGTGATGGACGAGGCGACCATGCGGCGCGGCGCGACCAGCGCCAACGCCCGCTGGGACAACTCGATCGCCATCCTGACCGGCGACTTCCTGTTCGCCCAGGCGTCGGCGCTGATCGCCGACCTCGGCGCGGACGCGGTCCGCGACATGGCGCGCACCTTCGAGCTGCTGGTCACCGGGCAGATGCGGGAGACCGTCGGGGTCGGCCCCGATGAGGACGCCGTGGAGTTCTACCTGCGGGTGGTCTTCGAGAAGACCGGTTCGCTGATCGCCACCGCGGGCCGGTTCGGCGCGTGGTTCTCCGGCGCGGACCAGTCGATCGTCGAGTCGCTGGAGCGGATCGGCCGGCTCATCGGCATCGGGTTCCAGATCTCCGACGACATCATCGACATCGCCTCGCCCGCCGACGAGTCCGGCAAGACGCCGGGCACCGATCTCCGCGAGGGCGTGCGCACGCTGCCGATGCTGTACGCGCTGGCCGACCCGGAGACCGATCCCCGGCTGCGCGACCTGCTGTCCCGCGCGCTGTCCGACGACGCCGAGGTGCACGAAGCGCTGGAGCTGCTGCGCGCGTCGAACGGCTTGGAGCGCACTCGCGCGACCTTGGACGAATACGCCGCCGACGCCCGCAAGGAGCTCGCCTCGCTGCCGGACACCCCGGCCCGCGAGGCGCTGTCCGTGCTGGTCGACTACGTGGTGGCGCGGACCCGCTGAGCGGTGGCCGGATTGCGATCACGAGCCGATCACACCGCCTCGGCGCGGCGGTGCTCCGTGGTAGGCATGCCGGGAACCACCGGCGGCGCTGAGGAAGGACATCTCTCGTGATCACCTGGCTGTTCACCCAGGTGTGGCTGTGGAGCCTTGCCGCGTTCGCGCTCGGCGCCCTGATCACCTGGCTGCTGTTCGTCCGCCCGCTGCAGCGGCGCCTGGCGGAGGCCGCCGAGTACCCGGACTACGACTACGACCGGCCCGCCGACTACGACGAGCCGGACACCGCGCGGGAACCGCTGGAGCTGCTGCGCCCGACGCGCCCCCGCGACCCGGAAGAGCCGCCGATCGGCGACTGGGACCGCCCGCCGCGCGCGTGGGCCGACCCGCGCCTGCAACCGGACGAGGACACCGAGAACACCTGGTTCCGCAAGTGGGACGAGGAGAAGCCGGAAGACCGCTCCGGCACCGAGCAGACCGCGGTGCAGCCGCGGATCCCGGCCGAAGCGAGCGCACCCGCCGATCCCGAGGACGACACCTGGGCCGGATCTCCTGGCCCGACGGGCGGTACCGACACCTCGGTCGGGTCTGCCGACCCGAGCGACGGTGCGGACACCTGGCGCGGGTCCGCCGATCGGAAGGACGGTGCGGACACCTGGGTCGGGTCTGCCGACCCGAAGGGCAGTGCGGACACCTGGCGTGGATCCGCCGACCCCAAGGACGGTGCGGACACCTGGCGCGGATCTGCTGGTCCGGAGGAGGACGCGGACACCTGGCGCGGCGCTGCCGGTCCGGAGGAGGACGCGGACACCTGGCGCGGCGCTGCCGGTCCGGAGGACGACGCGGACACCTGGCGCGGCGCTGCCGGTCCGGAGGACGACGCGGATACCTGGCGTGCGTCTGCCGGTCCGAAGGATGGTGCGGACACCTGGGTCGGGTCCGTCGACCCGAACGATGGTGCGGACACCTGGCGCGGGTCTGCCGGTCCGAACGATGATGCGGACACCTGGCGCGGGTCTGCCGATCCGAAGGACGGCGCCGACACCCGGATCGGGCCGAGCGACTCGAAGGACACCGCGGAGCCCGACACGGCGGTGACGCCGGTCAGCCGCGAGGAGCCGCAGCCCGCCGCCTCGTTCTCCGGCCAGCTGGAGGACGCCGAACGCCTGTCCGGCCAGCTGCGGTCGCTGTTCGAGTCGGAGCAGAAGAGCGATGCGCAGCCCGCGACGCCGTACGTGCCGCCGGTCGGCGCGGAGGCGACGCAGGTCATGCCCGCGGTCGTCGAGGACGAGGACGTCCCGCCGCTCCCGCAGCGCACGCCGGGCGCGGGCCCGCACCCCGGTCGCGACAGCGGCTGGTCCGGCCCGATGGTGAAGGGCCACTCGGCGTCCCGCCAGTACCACACCCCGGAATCGCCCCAGTACGACGACATCGTCGCCGACGTCTGGTTCCGCTCCGCCAAGGACGCCGAGATCGCCGGCTTCACCTCCTGGAACGGCCGCGCCTAACCCGATCAGCTGACAGGTGAAGGGCACCTCTCACCAACACACTGGGCGAAAGGTGCCCCTCACCTACTCCCCGAACGAGTGGCGACCACCGGTGAAGGGCACCTTTAGGCAAGTTAGTTGCTAAAAGGTGCCCTTCACGCTTCAACCGATCGAGTGGTCAACATCGGGGCGGCTGCCGCGTTAGCTCAGGAGGGGCGGGGTGAAGGGCACCTTTCGCCCGCTTACTCGGCGAAGGGTGCCCTTCACCTCGTTGGCATCGCTCACTCGGGTTGGGGTTGGCGTTCGAGGAGGCGGGAGAGGACGACTGTGGAGACGGTTCGGCTGACGAAGTCGACCGAGCGGAGGCGTTCCATGGCTTCTTCCAGGTGGTGGATGTTCGCCGCGCGCAGGTGGACGATCGCGTCGGCCTGGCCGGAGACGGTGTAGGCCGCGACGACCTCCGGCAGCGGTTCCAGGCCGGTGCGGATCCGGTGCGCGGGGACGTTCCCGGAGCAGTGCACCTCGACGAACGCCTCGGTGCCCCAGCCCAGCGCCTCCGGGTCCACGACCGCGGTGAAGCCCTGCAGCACGCCGAGGTCGAGCAGCTTGTCCACCCGCCGCTTCACCGCGGGCGCGGACAGGCCCACCTCCGCGCCGATCTCCGCGTAGCTGGCCCGCGCGTCGGCGACCAGGTGCGAAATGATTCGTTGATCCAGGACGTCCATACGCAACATTCTGCCGCAAAAATCGAACGTAGCGTTATTGATGGCCGTTCCAGCCACCGCTTACATTTCGATTCATGACGGTCATCGCCGATCAGGCTGCCCAACCGATCCAGACGCCGCGGGCCACCCCGCGGCACTACCTGATGTGCCCGCCGCAGTACTTCACCGTCGAGTACTCCATCAACCCGTGGATGGATCCGGGAACCCCGGTGGACGCCGACCGCGCGATGGCCCAGTGGGACGAGCTCAAGCGCGCCTACGAGCGCCTCGGTCACACCGTCGAGGTCATCGAGCCCCAGCCCGGCCTGCCGGACATGGTCTTCGCGGCCAACTCGGCGACCGTGATCGACGGCCGGGTGCTCGGCGCCCGGTTCCGCGCGCCGCAGCGGGCGGCGGAGGCCGAGCACTTCCGGCGCTGGTTCACCACCCGCGGGTACCGCGACCTGGTCATGCCGTCCCGGATCAACGAGGCCGAGGGCGACTTCGCCTGGACCGGGCAGGTCCTGCTGGCGGGCAGCGGCTTCCGCACCGACCCGGAGGCGCACGCCGAGGCGCAGGAGGTGCTCGGCGTCCCGGTGGTGTCGCTGCGCCTGGTCGACCCGCGCTACTACCACCTGGACACCGCGCTGTTCGTCCTGCGGCGCGGCGCGGACGCGCGCATCGCCTACTACCCGGAGGCGTTCTCGGCCGGTTCCCGCCGGGTGCTGGAGCGGATGTTCCCGGACGCGGTGATCGCGACCGCCGCCGACGCGGCCTGCCTGGGCCTCAACGGCGTCTCCGACGGCAGGCACGTGGTGCTCCCGACCGAGGCGACCGGCCTGGCCGCGCAGCTGGCCGACCGCGGCTACGAGCCGATCCTGCTGGACATCTCGGAGCTCCGGAAGTCGGGCGGCGGCCCGAAGTGCTGCACGCTCGAACTGCACAGCTGACCGAGGGGACGGGGAAGGCGAAGGGCACCGCTCGCCGCGGTGCCCTTCGCGGTGCGATTTCAATGGAGATCAGACGTCCGATTTCCATTGAGATCGCATAGATCCCGACGCGCCACCGGCGTGTCGGGCACCTGACACGCCGGTGGGGTCCGCCCGTGGACGACGGCGGACCGGAGTCACTGCTCCATGACGGCCTGGACGCCGATCTCGAGGTCGATGGTGGGGCCGACGACCGCGATCCCCTTGGCCAGCGTGGCCTTCCAGTCGACCGAGAAGTCCTCGCGGCGCAGGGTCGCAGTGGAGTGGCAGGCCACCCGCAGATCGCCGTCGAAGCCCGGGCCCTGCCACTTGCGCTGGCCCAGGTAGGTCGTGGCCAGCTCGACCGGGCGGGTGGTGCCGCGCAGCGTCAGGTGCCCGCTGACCGACCAGCGGTCCGCGCGCAGGTGGGTGAACCGGTCGCTGGTGAACCGGATGTGCGGGTGGTTGGCCACGTCGAAGAAGTCCGCCGAGCGCAGGTGGTCGTCGCGCATCTTGACGCCGGTCTCGATGCTCGCCGCGTTGATCGCCACCTCGATGCGGGAGTCCTCGAACCGCTCGGCGACCTGCACGACGCCGTCGAACTCCTTGAACATGCCGTGGATCTTGGACATGCCGATGTGCGGGGCGACGAACCGGATCTCGGTGTGGTACGGGTCGAACCGGTAGCGGCCGGGGATCGGCGGCTCCAGCGATTCGTCCGGTGTCAGCTGGACGGTGCCGAGCTGGAGGTGCCGGTTGACGCCCACCTCCACCTGCGTGCTGTAGCGGCGGTAGCCGCCCGCGCTGATCGACAGCCGGTGGGTGCCGGGGGCGATCGAAGTCGCGAAGCTGCCGTAGCTGTCGGTGATGCCGTGCGCGGTCCGCTGGTTGAGCCTGCCGACCAGCGTCACGGCCGCCCCGGGCAGCAGCTGTCCCCGCTCGTCCTGCACCTGGCAGGTGATGACGCCGCTGTCCAGCGGGGTCGGGAGGAAGTTGGAGACGCCGGGGCGCGGCGAACCGCTGTTACCTGCCGAACGACGCCGCCGCAGCTTGGCGAAGATCATCTGGATCCTTCCTGCCCGACCGCGGGGTACGGTGGACAAAGTTTTCATTTCAACTACCGGCGGGTCATGCTAGATCGCTCCGGCGGAGCCCCTCGCGCTGCCACCGGGCTCGTTGCCTTCGGCACATCCGCCCAGCGGAACTACGACTCGCGCCGGCTCGTTCTCTGAGTGACCTTCGAGAAGGGCGGGGAGATCGTCCGCTGAGGCCATCCGGAAGGTGTCGGCCCCCGCTCGGGGCCTTGGTAGAGGTAGGCACGGTGCACAGTCACTTCAACGGCGTGAAAACGGCATTGCTGCTCGGCGGCATGAGCGCCCTGGTGTTGCTGGTCGGGTCGCTGTTCGGGCGCACCGGCCTGATCGTCGGGCTGGTCGTGGCGCTGGGCATGAACGGGTACGCCTACTTCAACTCGGCGAACCTGGCCCTGCGCGCGATGCACGCGCGGCCGGTCTCGGAGGCCGAGCAGCCCGCCATGTACCGGATCGTCCGGGAGCTGGCGACCTCGGCCAAGCAGCCGATGCCCGCGCTCTACGTCAGCCCGACCCGGGCCCCGAACGCCTTCGCCACCGGCCGGAACCCGCGCAACGCCGCGGTGTGCTGCACGGCCGGGATCCTCGAGCTGCTCAACGAGCGCGAGCTGCGCGCGGTGCTCGGCCACGAGCTCTCGCACGTCTACAACCGGGACATCCTGATCTCGTGCGTGGCGGGCGCGCTGGCCAGCGTGGTGACCTTCCTGGCCAACTTCGGGATGTTCTTCGGCATGTCGGGCGGCCAGGGCGAGAACCGCCCGAACCCGTTCGCGATGCTGCTGGTGGCGCTGCTCGGGCCGATCGCGGCGGCGGTGGTGCAGATGGCCGTCAGCCGCTCCCGCGAGTACCAGGCCGACCAGTCCGGCGCCCACCTCACCGGCGACCCGCTCGCGCTGGCCTCCGCGCTGCGGAAGCTGGAGCGGGGCACCCAGCAGGCGCCGCTGGCGCCGGAACCGCAGCTGGTGTCGCAGTCGCACCTGATGATCGCGAACCCGTTCCGCCCCGGCGAGCGCCTGACCAAGCTCTTCTCCACCCACCCGCCCATGGCGGAGCGGATCCGCCGCCTCGAGGGCATGGCGGGCCACCAGCTCCCCCCGGCCTGGTAGCGGCGCGGCTGGTCAATTTCGTACGAAATTGACCGCTCCCTGCTGCTCGGGTGAGGTTTTCGCAGGTCGGGGGTTGTGCGTGGGTTTGGGGGAATGCACTCGAAGGTGTTGTCAGGGGGTGGCGCCCGCGCGGCGGGCGACCTCCATGACGTACTGGCCGTAGCCGGACTTCGCGAGGCGGGCGCCGAGCTCGTGGCAGTCGTCCGCGCTGATGTAGCCCATCTTCAGCGCGATCTCCTCCAGGCAGGCGATCCGCACGCCCTGGCGGTGCTCCAGCACCTGCACGAACTGGCCGGCCTCCACCAGCGAGTCGTGCGTGCCGGTGTCCAGCCACGCGAACCCGCGGCCCAGCGGCGTCAGGTGGGCCCGGCCTTCGCGCAGGTAGGCGAGGTTGACGTCGGTGATCTCCAGCTCGCCGCGCGACGACGGCGTGAGGCCCTTGGCGATGTCCACCACGTCGTTGTCGTAGAAGTACAGCCCGGTGACCGCCATGTTGGACCTCGGCTCGGCCGGCTTCTCCACGATCGACAGCAGCCGGCCCTCGCCGTCCACCTCGCCGACGCCGTAGCGCTCCGGGTCGCGGACCGGGTAGCCGAACAGCGTGCAGCCGTCGAGGTCGCGCACGCACTGCTGGAGGATCCCGGAGAAGCCCTGGCCGTAGAAGATGTTGTCGCCGAGCACCAGCGCCACCGGGTCGTCACCGACGAAGTCGGCGCCGATCACGAACGCCTCGGCGAGCCCGTTGGGCTCGGGCTGCACGGCGTAGGAGATCTCGATGCCGAACTGCGACCCGTCGCCGAGCAGCCGCTGGAACAGCGGCATGTCGGCCGGTGTGGAGATGAGCAGCACGTCCCGGATCCCGGCGAGCATGAGCACCGAGAGCGGGTAGTAGATCATCGGCTTGTCGTAGACCGGCAGCAGCTGCTTCGACACGACCTGGGTCAACGGGTGCAGCCGCGTCCCGCTGCCCCCGGCCAGCACGATCCCCTTCACCGAGCACCTCCCACTAGAGCACCCACGACCGAACTCCGATCTTCCAGCCGGTGGAGCGGTCTTCCAACCGCCTCACCACCGCTGAGCAACCCCCGAGAACGCTTCGCGGTGCCGACCGTCGCACGCGCCGCGGGCGCGCAGCTCGCCCACGGCGCCCGCGTCGCCTGCATCCCGCTACCCGTGCCGCAGCACGTGGCCGGAAATCTCAGCGGTAGTTCTCGAACTGGAGCGGGGCGTCGAAGTCCGCGGCCTTCAGCATCTGGATGACCGCCTGGAGGTCGTCCTTCTTCTTGCCGGTGACGCGCAGCTGCTCGCCCTGGATCTGCGCCTGCACGCCCTTCGGGCCCTCGTCGCGGATCTTCTTGGAGATCTTCTTCGCCACGTCCTGCGAGATGCCCTGCACGATCTTGCCGCTGGCCTTGTAGATCTGCCCGGAACTGGCCGGTTCGTTCATGTCCAGCGCCTTCAGCGAGATGCCGCGCTTGATCAGCTTCTCCTTGAAGACCTCGATCGCGGCCTTGCAGCGCTCCTCGGTGCTGGACTCCACCGCCACCGCTTCCTCACCGGACCACTCGATCTTGGTGTTGGTGCCGCGGAAGTCGAACCGGGTGGTGAGCTCCTTGGCCGCCTGGTTGAGGGCGTTGTCCACCTCTTGGCGGTCCACCTTGCTCACCACGTCGAAGGACGGGTTTGCCACGTGTCTTACCTCCCGTTGAGACGCAGCTCGTGTCGTCCGGACACGCTACCGGGTGCGGCTGGAGCACCGGGCGGGCTCGCACCCCTGCCCAAAACGAAACCGACCCCGTGACCAGCTGATCACGGGGTCGGTTTGCTGGGTGCCAGGTGGAGGATTCGAACCTCCGAAGGCAATGCCGGCTGATTTACAGTCAGCTCCCTTTGGCCGCTCGGGCAACCTGGCGTGCGCACCAGCAGCGCTGGCTTGCGGAAAAAGAATACATCGGGTCGTCCAGCGGGTTTCGCCGGGGGTCGGTCAGGCCTGCTCCGGGTCGTAGATCAACGCGTTGGCCTGCGCGGAACCGGCTTCGACCGCGGTGCGCGCCGCGGCGGGCAGGGAGTCCGCGAAGTCCGGCCCGGCCGCCTTGAGCAGGACCAGCAGCCGCTTGGCCAGGCCGCGGGCCTGGGTGAGGCGGACCTCGGCGGCGGTCAGCGTCCGCTGCGAGTCGGCGAGCATCTTGCGGTACCGGTGGTCGAGCTCGGCGTGCTGGTCGACCACCTCGAAAGCCCGCCCCAGGTCCGCGAGTTCCGCGGTGTCGACCTGGACGAAGTACGGATCCGGCACGGCTCCGCAGCGTACGCGAGGGGTGGCGCATTGACGGCAGAGCCGGATCGGGGGCGATTCGTCCGGCTAGCCTGGTGCCATGGCCATTGACCGGACGGCCCGCGCGAAGCGGCGGCAGGAGCAGCGGAACGCGGAGCGGCTGCAGCCCGCGACGTCCCCGGCCGGCTCGGCGGTGCTGGGTGTCGAAGGCCTGTTCAGCGCCGGTGCCAAGCACCAGCTGGAGCACCTGGCCTGGGTGGAAGTGGTCAAGGAGGACGAGCGGGAGTCCGGCGGTCCGCTCGACCTGGACGCCGCGGTCGTCCGCCTCGATCCGCGGAACTGACGTCCCCCGATTGCGGCGACGATCACATTCCGGCGGGTCGCGATCGGGTGCCGGTGGACCGCGTCTTCGCTGGCCAGCAGGGCCTTCCGCGCTCGGTCGGACCGCGTGCGGGCCTGCTCCCGGCCGATGCGCGCGGTCCTGTTCTCTCCGTATGTTCGAAGTGTGCCTTCGAGCGCTCCATCCACCCCAGGGTCCGCCACCGACGTCGGCCCCGGCTACCGCGAACAGCTCTACTGGCTGCGTTACCAGGACTTCTTCCCCGGCGCCCTGCGCGTCACCGAGGAGAACGCGCCGGCCGAGCACTGGTGGTCGTGGCGGGACGTCCAGGTGCACGTCGACCGCGTCGCGCGCGAGCACGCGCCGACCAAGCTGATCGCGTTGCACGGCATCGGCACCTACGGCCGGATGCTCGCCCCGTTCGGGCGGCTGCCGTCGCTGGCCGATCTCGAGTTCATCGCCCCCGACCTGCCCGGCTTCGGCCTCACCCGCGCGTCCCGGCGCGGCACCACCTACCAGGACTGGATCGACTGCGTCCGGGACCTGGTGGCGCTGGAGCGGGCCCGCGACGACCGCCCGATCGTGCTGCTCGGCGTGAGCACCGGCGGCCGGCTGGCCTACGACGTCGCAGCGCGCGCCGGTGGCGAGGTGGCCGGCGTGATCGCCACCTGCCTCATCGACCCGCAGCGCAGCGAAGCGCGCCGCCGGCTGGCCGCCCGGCCGGAGATGGCCCGGTGGTCGGGCCTGCTCGGCCTGGTGCCCGGCCCGCTGTCGACCGCGCGGGTGCCGACGCACTGGCTGGCCAACATCGCCGCGGTGTCCAACCACGCCCAGCTGGCCAACCTGGTGTGGGCCGATCCCATCGGCGGCGGCAGCTGGCTGGCGCTGGGCTTCGTCCGCAGCTGCCTCGGCGCGGCGCCCGCGGTCCGGCCGGAGGCGTTCACCGGACCGCCGGTGCTGCTGGCGCACCCGGCGGACGACCGCTGGACGCCGCCGCTGCTGTCCCAGCGGTTCTTCGACCGGATCGGCGGGCCGACCCGGTCCGCCGAGCTGACCGGGGCGGGCCACCTGCCCGTCGAGGAATCCGGGCTGGCCGATCTGGACCGGGCGATCCGCGACTTCTTCGACGAGTTCGGGCTGCCGTGGTGACCCCGCGTGAGCGGTGTGCGCGGACGGTGTGCGGCGGTTTGGTTGCTGCGGTGATCCTCACAGGATCGTCGTGGTCGCGGCGTTGAGCCCAACGAGCAGTGGTGCTCGCGGATCGTTGTGAAATATTTGCAGGTCAACTCCCGGCCGCGGCGGCGGATGTCCGCACCGGCCGCGGCCTGCGGCGTCCGCGCAGGTGTCCGCCTGGTGCGACGCGGGCCATTCGCCCCTGGCCAAGGCGTGCCGGCGTGAGTCACGATCGTCCGCGGCATTTTTGTGGCGCGCCCGCGCTGCCGGACGGGGAGGAGCGTGGATGATCGGGCGTCACCGCTCCCTCGGCCCGGAGCCCGAGCTGGAGCCGGCGCGACCCCCGGTGCGCCCCGAGGTCGATCCGGTGCGGCGCCGGATGTTCGCCGGTTTCTCCTTCGCCGTGCTCTTCGCCGGTGTGCTGGCCTCGCTGCTGGCCTCGCTCTGGCTGCCCTTCCACTACCGCTCGGACCTGCTGTTCCTCGGCCCGCTGCTGGCCATGGGCTTCCTGCTGGCCGAGCAGCTGACCATCGACGTGGACGTCAAGCGGGTCGGCTGGACGATCTCCTTCACCGAGATCCCGCTGATCCTCGCGCTGCTCACGGTGCCGTTCGAGGTGGCGCTGGCGGCGAACCTGCTGGCCGGGCTGGGCGCGCAGGTCGGCCGCCGCGCGGCCACCCACGTCGCCTACAACGCCGGGGTCATGTGCCTGGAGATCGCGGTGCCGTTCGCGGTCGCCCACGCGGTCAACCAGGCGCTGGCCGCCGTCGCCCCGATCTGGTTCGGCCCGGTCGTGGGCACCCTCACCTCCTCGCTGATCAGCTGCGGTTTCGCGCTCGCCGCGCTGCACGTGCTGGGCGGCGCGATGCGCGTCTCGGCCGGTGCGCGGCTGGCGGTGCGCACGCTGGCCGTCGGCCTGCTGAACACCTCGGTCGGCCTGGTCAGCTACGAGGTGGCGCTGAGCACGCCGTGGGGCTGGCTGCTGGTGGCGCTGGTCGCAGCGGCCGTGATCGGCCTCTACCGCGCCTACTCCGATCTGATGCGCGAGCAGCGCGACCTGGAAGCGCTCAGCGATGTGAGCTTGAGCGTGGCCCGCCACGGGCAGCGCAGCGCGCAGGGCCCGGGCGAGACCGCGGAAGCGGCGCCGGGGGCCGGCGAGTGGGAGCCCGTCGCCGAGCGGATCCGCGAACAGCTCAACGCGACCCGGGTGGTCCTGCGCCTGCGGCTGGACCCGAGCGGCGAGGTCAGCACGCTCGTCGCCGGTGAGTCCCTGCCCGACGCCGCCTGGCAGGCGGCTCCCTCGGCGCTGCGCGACGACCCGCTGCTGCAACTGCCGGGCAGCCACGTGCGCTCGTTCCGGACGCTGGAAGCTCCTGAAGAGGTGCGGCGGGCATTGCGGCAGCGCGGCGCGTACGAGGCGCTGGTCGTCCCGCTGCGCGGCGCGTCGCAGCTGCTCGGCGCCGTCGAGGTGCACGACCGGGTCAGCCGCTGGCGCGGCTTCGGCCGGGCGGACGTGCGGTTGCTGCACACCCTGGCCAGCCACCTCGCGACCGCGATGGACAACCGCAGGCTGCTCGCGCGGTTGCGCCACGACGCCTACCACGATCCGCTCACCGGGCTGCTCAACCGCACCGGCTTCCGCGAGATGGCCGCGGAGGAGCTGCGCAGCGGCCGCACCGCGGTCGTGCTGCGCATCGACCTCGACGTGCTGACCACGGTCAGCGAAGCCCTCGGCTACACCTGGGGCGACCGGATGGTCGTCGCCGCGGGGGAGCGGATGCGCGAGGAGCTGGGCGAGGCACCGCTGGCCAGGCTGGAGGCGAACTCCTTCGCGGTGCTGCTGCTGGACCGCAGCGAGGACCAGGCCCACGAGGTGGCCCAGCACCTGCGCGAGGCGATCGCCCGCCCGTACCCGCTGGACCGCATCGTGGTGGAGGCGGCGGGTGTCGCCGGGTACGCCTCGTCGGCGCCCGCCGACGGGGAGTGCGAGAACGACGTGAACACCTTGCTGCAGCGCGCCGACGTCGCGGTCCGCGCGGCGCGCAACGGCGAGGACGGGGTGCGCGGCTACGCGCCCGCGATGGGGCAGGTGTTCCTGCGCCGGTTCCAGCTGGTCACCCAGTTCCGGCAGGCGTTGGACACCGGCCAGGTCGAGGTGCACTACCAGCCCAAGGTGGCGCTGCCCGAGCGGCGCGTGGTCGGCGCCGAAGCCCTGGTGCGCTGGTCGCACCCGGAGTACGGGCGGCTGAACCCCGACGAGTTCATCCCGCTGGTCGAGGCGACCGGCCTGGTCGACGCGCTCACCTCGTTCGTGATGGAGTGCGCGCTGGTCAAGATCCGCAAGTGGCTGGACACCGGGCTGCGGATGTCGGTGGCGGTGAACCTGTCGGTGCGCAACCTGGCCGACGAGGCCTTCCCGGACCGCGTCGCCGAGGCGCTGCTGCGCCACGACATCCCGCCCGAGCTGCTGACCTTCGAGCTCACCGAGTCCAGCGTGATGGCCGATCCGGAGCGGTCGCTGCCGGTGCTGCGGCGGCTGCACGCGATGGGCGTGGTGCTGGCGGTCGACGACTTCGGCACCGGCTACTCCTCGCTGGCCTACCTGCGGCGGCTGCCGGTGGACGAGGTGAAGATCGACAAGAGCTTCGTGCTCGGCATGGGCACCGATCTGGGCGACATGGCGGTGGTCCGCTCGATCGTCGAGCTGGGCCACTCGCTGAGCCTCGCGGTGGTCGCCGAGGGCGTCGAGGACGACGCCGCGCGCGATCTGCTGGTGCAGATGGGCTGCGACGTGGCGCAGGGCTACCTGATCTCCCGGCCGCTGTCCGAGGAGCGCTTCGAGGCGTGGCTGCAGGCCCGCACGAAACGCGGCGTCGGCGCCCGTTCGGAGACCGTCCTCACACTCCTGCACTGAACCCGGTTTCGCCGCCCAGCGGCCGCCCTGAGGCCGGGGAAGTGGCCATGACCAGGGTTTTCACCAAAAGTGGACCCCCCTGTTCGGGGCTGTCGGGAGGTGTGTAAAGTTCTAGACGTTCCGCAGGGACACGCCCCAATAGCTCAGTCGGCAGAGCGTCTCCATGGTAAGGAGAAGGTCTACGGTTCGATTCCGTATTGGGGCTCGAAAGACAGCCGCAGTGCTCGCTAAGCTAGGTGCTGTGGCTGTTTTGCGTGGGATATCCTGCGTCGGCTGAGGCTCCGGTGCTCGCACCGAAGGGCTCAGCATGGCGGTGTAGCTCAGTCGGTAGAGCAAGCGGCTCATAATCGCTGTGTCGCCGGTTCAAGTCCGGCCACCGCTACCAGTCACCGGCTCACGCGGGTCCGCCCGCGAGCCGTCCCAGCAGATTACCGAGGCAGAAAGGCAGGCACCCCCGTGGCCGCCACCGACGTCCGACCCAAGATCACGCTGGCGTGCGAGGAGTGCAAGCACCGCAACTACATCACCAACAAGAACCGGCGCAACAACCCGGACCGGTTGGAGATGAAGAAGTTCTGCATGAACTGCGGCACGCACAAGCTGCACAAGGAAACCCGCTGAGGGTAGGCCTTCGAGGCTTTCAGCCCGTCCCCGGTATCGGGGGCGGGCTTTTTCGTGCTCGGACCAGGTTCAGCCGGTCGTGGGACTGTGGGGTGGGGCACTGGTGTTCGTGCAGGGCGGTTGTGCCTGGTCGGAGGTCGGGTAGCCTTCGCGGGTGCCGCTTGACCAGTCATTCATCGGACGTGCGTATCCGCCCACCCGGCCCTACGAGGTCGGGCGGGAGAAGATCCGGGAGTTCGCCGCCGCGATCAAGGACGAGTCCCCGCTGTGCCGGGACGTCGAAGCCGCGAAGGCCGCCGGCTACCCCGATGTGATCGCACCGCCGACCTTCGCCGTGATCCTGTCCATGGGCTCGCACGACGCGATCGTCGAGGACCCGCAGCTCGGGCTGGACTACAGCCGGGTCGTGCACGGGCAGCAGGAGTTCACCCACCACCGGCCGATCCGGGCCGGTGACCGGCTGGTCACCGTGGTGCACGTGGACGACATCAAGACCCGCGCGGGCAACGACTTCCTGACCGTCCGGTCCGAGATCAGCACCGTCGAGGGCGAGCCGGTGTGCACCGCGAAGTCGATGCTGGTGGCCCGCGGCACCGCGGAGGGCGAGGAGTGATGGTGCGGATTTCCGAGGTCGCCGTCGGCGACCGGCTGCCCGAGCTGAGCGTGCCGCTCACCCGCGCCGACCTGGTCCGCTACGCGGGCGCCTCCGGCGACTTCAACCCGATCCACTGGAACGAGCGGTTCGCCACCGGGGTCGGGCTGCCGGACGTGATCGCGCACGGGATGCTCACCATGGCCGTGGCCGGCCGGCTGGTCAGCGAGTGGACCGGCGATCCCGGCGCGATCGTGCACTACTCGGTCCGCTTCACCCGGCCCGTCGTGGTGCCCAACGACGACACCGGCGCCCAGGTCGACGTCGCCGGCAAGATCTCGGCGATCAACGACGACGGGACGGTCAAGGTCGTGATCACGGCCAAGAGCGCGTCCCAGGGCGTCCTGGGCGGCGCCACCGCCCTCGTCCGCCTCCCCCAGTAGCGAACGAGGTGAAGGGCACCTTTCGCCAGCTAACTGGGCAAGAGGTGCCCTTCGCACTTGCCTGATCGGGTGACGGGCTACCGCGCTTCGGAGAGGAGGGCGGCCAGGCGGGTCACGCCGGTGACCAGGTCGTCGTCGCCGAGGGCGTAGGAGAGGCGGAAGTAGCCGGGAGTGCCGAAGGCCTCGCCCGGGACCACCGCGACCTCGGCGTGCTCCAGCGCCAGGGCCGCCAGCTCGGCGCTGGTGCTCGGGCGGGCGCCGCGGATCTCCTTGCCCAGGAGCTCCTTGACCGACGGGTACGCGTAGAAGGCGCCCTGCGGTTCGGGGCAGCTGACGCCGGGGATCGCCGAGAGCAGCTCGACCATCTTGCGGCGGCGGCGGTCGAACGCCGCGCGCATCTCGTGGACGGCGTCCAGCGAGCCGCTGACGGCCTCCAGGGCGGCCCGCTGCGAGACGTTCGCGACGTTGGACGACAGGTGCGACTGCAGGTTCGTCGCGGCCTTGACCACGTCCGCCGGGCCGATCATCCAGCCCACCCGCCAGCCGGTCATCGCGTAGGTCTTGGCGACGCCGTTGAGCACCACGCAGGTGTCGGCCAGCTCCGGCACCGCGGTGAGCATCGACACGTGCCGCGCGTCGCCGTAGACCAGGTGCTCGTAGATCTCGTCGGTGATCACCCAGATGCCGTGCTCGACGGCCCAGCGGCCGATCGCCTCGACCTGCTCCGGCGGGTACACCGCGCCGGTCGGGTTGGACGGCGAGTTGAACAGCAGGACCTTGGTGCGCGGCGTGCGCGCCGCCTCCAGCTGGTCGACGGAAACCAGGTAGCCGGTCGACTCGTCGGCCGGGACCACCACCGGAACTCCACCCGGCAGGGTGATCGCCTCCGGGTAGGTGGTCCAGTACGGCGCGGGCAGCAGCACCTCGTCGCCCGGATCCAGCAGCGTCTGGAACGCCTGGTAGACGGCCTGCTTGCCGCCGTTGGTCACCAGCACCTGGCCGGGCTGCACGATGAGGCCGGAGTCCCGCAGGGTCTTGGCGGCGATGGCTTCGCGCAGCTCGGGCAGGCCGGCGGCCGGGCTGTACCGGTGGTTCTTCGGGTCGGAGCAGGCGGCGATGGCGGCGTCGACGACGGGCTGCGGCGTCGGGAAGTCCGGCTCGCCGGCGCCGAACCCGATCACCGGGCGGCCCGCGGCCTTGAGTGCCTTGGCCTTGGTGTCCACGGCCAGCGTGGCGGACTCGCTGATGCCGCCGATCCGCGCGGAGACCCGCGCGCCGGTCCGGTGCTCTGCGTCAGGTGTGGCCATGTCCGGCATCCTGGCAGAAGTGTCCAGCGCCACGCTTCCCACCTGCGGCGGAGTTGTTCTTGAACGGGACAGGGGGGTGCCGTTGGAAACGGGTTGTCGGTGTGCCGTACACTTTCGAACCTGGGATGCCTGAGCACCGTGGAACCCCGGTTCCATGGCGGTGCAGGGCGTCCCGAACTGCGGTCGGGCAAGATGGCCGCAAAGGGGTGTAGCTCAATTGGCAGAGCAGCGGTCTCCAAAACCGCAGGTTGCAGGTTCAAGTCCTGTCACCCCTGCGTCGATGCGACGGTGAGCGGAGGATTGGCGTGAGCGAGGACCGCGAGCAGGAGCAGGGCGGGGAGCGCGACGACGCCAACCGTCCGTCCAGCGCTGCGGCGCGGCGCGAGCGCCGTGCTTCCTCCCGTCCGGCCGGTCGCAAGGGCCGGTCCGGCGAGTCGGGTGCCAACTCGACGCGCACAACTGAGTCGAAGGGTCGGCCGACCCCATCGCGGGACGGTCGGCAGGGTCGGGTTTCGCTGTTCCGGAAGATCGGACGCTTCCTGCGCGAGGTCGTCGCCGAACTGCGCAAGGTCATCTGGCCGACGCGCAAGTCGCTGGTGACCTACACGTTCGTGGTGCTGGTGTTCGTCAGCGTCATGGTGGCGTTCGTGGCCGGCGTGGATGTGCTCTTCGCCAAGGGCGTGGGCTGGTTGTTCGGCTCCAGCTGAACCTTCGGGCCCGCGCTTTAGGTGGTGCCGGCGGAGCAACGACCCGGCACGCAACGCACGAGAGGAAGCGAGACCGACTGTGACCTCCCACGAGGGCCAGGAAACCACCGGCCTCACCGACGAGCAGGTGCAGCCAGCGGCCGACGAGGTCGAGGCGACCGCGAACCAGGTCGATGCAGTCGAGTCCGCCGACGGTGCCGACTCCGGCGAGGACACCGGTTCCAGCGACGACGTCGAGGCCCAGGACGAGACCGAGGCCGACGAGGACTCGGAAGCCGGTGCGGACGACTCCGACGCCGACGAGTCCGCCGAGGAGGACGCCGCCGAGGGCGAGTCCGGCGAGGCTGAGGCCGAGGAGGTCGACCCCGTCGAGGAGCTGCGCGCCGCACTGCGCCGCGCGCCCGGCGACTGGTACGTCGTGCACTCCTACGCCGGCTACGAGAACAAGGTCAAGACCAACCTGGAGACCCGCGCCCAGACGCTGGACGTCGAGGACTTCATCTTCCAGGTCGAGGTGCCGACCGAAGAGGTCACCGAGATCAAGAACGGCCAGCGCAAGCTGGTGCAGCGCAAGGTGCTGCCCGGCTACATCCTGGTCCGGATGGAGCTCAACGACGCGTCCTGGAGCGCGGTGCGCAACACGCCGGGTGTCACCGGCTTCGTCGGCGCCACCTCCAAGCCGTCGCCGCTGACCATCGACGACGTGCTGAAGTTCCTCGCGCCGCAGGTGGAGGAGAAGAAGGCCGAGCCGGGCAAGAAGGCCGCGGCCACTCCGTCCGCCGCCAAGTCCGCGGTGGAGGTCGACTTCGAGGTCGGTGAGTCCGTCACCGTCATGGACGGGCCGTTCGCGACCCTTCCCGCGACCATCAACGAGGTCAACCCGGACGCCCAGAAGCTCAAGGTCCTGGTGTCGATCTTCGGCCGCGAAACGCCGGTTGAGCTGTCGTTCAACCAGGTTTCCAAGATCTGACCGGCTCCCCCGGGAGCACGGCGGCTGCGCGTGGATCTGGCAGGACCGCGCGCAGAATCGGGCGATGCCACCGTTTCGTGGTCTCGCCAGATCCGGCTCCGCAGCCAGGCGGGGCCGGGCAACCGGATAGCGAAGACACAGGAAGCAAACATGCCGCCCAAGAAGAAGAAGCTGGCAGCGATCATCAAGCTGCAGATCCAGGCGGGCCAGGCCAACCCGGCTCCGCCGGTCGGCCCGGCGCTGGGTCAGCACGGCGTCAACATCATGGAGTTCTGCAAGGCCTACAACGCCGCCACCGAGCAGCAGCGCGGCAACGTTGTCCCGGTCGAGATCTCCGTCTACGAAGACCGGTCCTTCGACTTCAAGCTGAAGACCCCGCCGGCCGCGAAGCTGCTGCTGAAGGCCGCCGGTGTGCAGAAGGGCAGCGGCGAGCCGCACAAGACCAAGGTCGGCAAGGTGTCCATGGACCAGGTCCGCGAGATCGCGCAGACCAAGATGGAAGACCTCAACGCCAACGACATCGACCAGGCCGCGAAGATCATCGCCGGTACTGCTCGGTCGATGGGCCTCAACGTCGAGGGCTGACCCGGGACCGGTTCCGACCGGACACCGCTGTGGGAGGGCTCCAGCGCAGCCCGACCAACCACAACTGATCCACCGCTGATAGGGACAGAAATGGCAAAGCGCAGCAAGGCATACCAGCAGGCGGCCGAGCTGATCGACCGGACGCGTCTGTACGCGCCGACGGAAGCCGCCGAGCTGGCGAAGAAGACCTCCAAGGTCAAGTACGACGCCACCGTCGAGGTGGCGCTGCGGCTGGGCGTCGACCCCCGCAAGGCAGACCAGATGGTCCGCGGCACCGTGAACCTGCCGCACGGCACTGGTAAGACTGCCCGCGTCATCGTGTTCGCCGTCGGCGACAAGGCCGCTGAGGCCGAGGCCGCCGGAGCGGACGCGGTTGGTTCCGAGGACCTGATCGAGCGCATTCAGGGCGGCTGGCTCGATTTCGACGCGGCGATCGCCACCCCGGACCAGATGGCCAAGGTCGGCAAGGTGGCCCGCATCCTCGGCCCGCGCGGCCTGATGCCGAACCCGAAGACCGGCACCGTCACCCCGAACGTCACCAAGGCGGTCGCGGACATCAAGGGCGGTAAGATCAACTTCCGCGTCGACAAGCAGGCGAACCTGCACTTCATCATCGGCAAGGCCTCGTTCGACACCGACAAGCTGGTGGACAACTACCTGGCCGCGCTGGACGAGGTGCTGCGCGCCAAGCCGTCGGCGTCGAAGGGCCGGTACCTGAAGAAGGTCACCTTCACCACGACGATGGGCCCGGGCATCCCGGTGGACCCGAGCGCGACCCGCGCGTCCGCCTGATCCCGCTGCACCCGCCGAAAGGGCGGGCCGACCACCCGGTCGGCCCGCCCTTTCGCGTTCGGTGGGGCAGTCGCTCTTGCAGTCCTTCGGCACTCAGTTCGAGCAGGCCGAGGTCTGGAAGCTGTACGCGCTGATCTCCCAGCTGCCGTCGGGCTGCCGGCTGAGCTTGAAGGTGCCGAGCTGGGGTCCGCCGGTGACTTGAACCCGGCAGTGCAGCACCAGAACTTCGGATGCGCTCGGATCCCCGTAAACCACGTCCTGCCCGAACTTCGGATTCGCGTACGCGCCAGGGTCGGTGATCTGGCTGTTGATCTGCTGGGCGGCGATCGTGCAGGTCGGGGCTCCATGCCCCCCGGCGAACTGGTGCTGCCCTTCCACGCTGAAGAGATTGCAGGCCACTTCGGGGGTGTCGCTGCGCAACCCGTTGTAAACGCTGCGCACCGCCTGCTTTGGGTTCGTCGCGGTGACTGGAACCGCGTCCTCTGGTGCGGACCCACCGCCTACGGTGCCGTTGCCGCCTCCGGAGCTGCTGCCGAAGTAGTAGTCGTAGGCGTAGTTGAGCAGCAGGAGGAGCACGAGCAGGTAGATCAGGCGGCGGACGAACTTGTAGCGGAGGAGGCCGAGGGCCGTCTTCCACCAGGGCTTCTTCGGCTGCTCCGCGGGCTGGGCGCCGGTGGTCGGGGGCACCGCGAGGTCGCCGCCCTGGGCCTGCTGCCACTCGCGGAACTTCTGGAATTTCTGGAACTCCTGGAACTGCCGGAATTCCTCGTCGTCGACGGGCGGCGCGGGTTTGGCCGGCGTCGGTGCGGCGACGAGGTCGCCGTCCACCACCTCGGCGTCGACGATGTCGGCGGGACGGGACTTGTCCGGCAGGTTCGACCCGGGCTCCGGCTCGTGCTGATCGGCCACGCCCCACATGATGCCCGTCCGTGCGGCCCAGGTCACCACCGGTGAGGCGGGGAGGGGTGGTTGGAAGTGCTCCGGGGGCATCGCGTACTCTTTAAGAGGTTCCACCCAAGACCGCTGGTCTTCTCCGCTCCCGCGAGGGTTCGGAGAACTAAGGTCCCGTGAGATGCGGGCGGCCCGCGCAGGAGGGACGAGGCTACGCGTGCCGCGCTCTGCGCGCCCATGATCTTGACGCCCCGTGCTTGCTGCGCCGGGGCGTTTTGTCGTCTCAGGACCGACTGGATGCGGATCACAGTCGGAGATAGAGAGGAGGCGACATGGCGAAGCCCGAAAAGGTCGATGCGGTCACCGAGATCGCTGATCACTTCACCACTTCGACCGCTGCGGTCGTGACCGAGTACCGCGGGCTGTCCATGGCGCAGCTGTCCACGCTGCGCCGCTCCCTCGGAGCGGGCGCCACGTACCGTGTCGCGAAGAACACGCTGGTCAAGCGTGCTGCCGAGCAGTCGGGCGTCGAGGGACTCGACGACCTGCTCGTCGGCCCGACCGCGATCGCCTTCATCGAGGGCGAGCCGGTCGACGCCGCCAAGGCCCTGAAGGAGTTCGCCAAGGGCAACGAGTCCCTGGTGATCAAGGGCGGTTACATGGACGGCCGCGCGCTGTCCGTGTCCGAGGTCGAGAGCATCGCCGACCTCGACTCGCGCGAGGTCACGCTGAGCAAGCTGGCCGGTGCGATGAAGGCCAAGATGGGCCAGGCCGCTGCGCTGTTCGCCGCGCCGGCGTCCCAGGTGGCTCGGTTGGCTGCTGCTCTGCAGGAGAAGAAGGGCAGCGACGCCGACGCCTGAGTCCCCAGTGGACGCAGTTGTCGGTCGCAAAACTCCCTCCCCGGTACCGCCGGTGCCAGGGGACCTGAACGGAAAGGAACGCCGTCGTGGCGAAGCTGAGCAACGAAGAGCTGTTGGACGTCTTCAAGGAGATGACCCTCCTGGAGCTGTCGGCTTTCGTGAAGGAGTTCGAGGAGACCTTCGACGTCACCGCCGCTGCCCCGGCCGCCGTCGTGGCCGCCCCGGCCGCCGGTGGCGCTGCCGCCGCTGAGGAGCAGGACGAGTTCGACGTCATCCTCGAGGGCGCTGGCGACAAGAAGATCCAGGTCATCAAGGTCGTCCGCGAGATCGTCTCCGGCCTGGGCCTGAAGGAGGCCAAGGAGCTGGTCGAGGGCGCTCCGAAGCCGATCCTGGAGAAGGTCGAGAAGGAGAAGGCCGAAGAGGTCAAGGCCAAGCTGGAAGAGGCCGGCGCCTCCGTCTCCGTCAAGTGATTCCGGGAGGGGATTCCCCCTCCTGACTCGCTGTGAAAGGGCGAGCACTCGCAGTCGCGGGTGCTCGCCCTTTTTGCTTCGTGGAATTTGCGTCAATCCCATCAACCGGACAACTCGCACCGTTCGATCCGCCTGCGGGCAAAGAAAGTTCGCGGTGGAGAAGTTCAAGTGAACTGGCGAGTAACTCCGTTGCGTCGAGCTCGTTGCACAGGTGTGACGCTGATGACCTTCGTTGTGCGCGTCACATGTGTCAGGCTGCCTCTCCGGGGCGGCGGGACGAGTCGAATTCGAGGACGCGGAGGTGCGGATGGGCGTCGAGGTGGTTGTCGACGGGCTGTCGAAGTCCTTCGGTGCGCAGAGCATCTGGCGGGATGTTTCCCTCACGCTTCCTCCCGGTGAGATCAGCGTGCTGCTCGGGCCTTCCGGGACCGGGAAGTCCGTCTTCCTGAAGTCGCTGGTGGGATTGCTCAAGCCGGAGCGGGGCAAGGTCGTCATCAACGGCGTCGACATCTGCACCTGCCCGGAGCGCGACCTCTACGAGGTGCGCAAGCTCTTCGGCGTGCTGTTCCAGGACGGCGCGCTGTTCGGGTCGATGAACCTGTTCGACAACATCGCCTTCCCGCTGCGCGAGCACACCCGCAAGGGCGAGTCCGAGATCCGCCGGATCGTGCTCGAGAAGATGGAGATGGTCGGGCTCATCGGCGCCGAGGACAAGCTGCCCGGCGAGATCTCCGGCGGGATGCGCAAGCGCGCCGGCCTGGCCCGCGCGCTGGTGCTGGACCCGGAGATCATCCTGGTCGACGAGCCGGACTCCGGTCTGGACCCGGTTCGCACCGTGCTGCTGAACCAGCTGATCGTCGACCTCAACGCGCAGATCGACGCGACGATCCTGATCGTCACCCACGACATCAACACCGCGCGCACCGTGCCGGACAACATCGGCATGCTCTACCGCCGCAGCCTGGTGATGTACGGCCCGCGGGAGGTGCTGCTCACCTCCGCCGAGCCTGCGGTGGTGCAGTTCCTCAACGGTCGCCCGGACGGGCCGATCGGGATGAGCGAGGAGAAGGACACCAGCCCCGGTGAGCTGGCGCGGTTGAGCGAGGTCGCCGTGCCGCCGATGATGCCGCAGCTCGAAGTCACCCCCGGCATGCCGGAGCGGACCGCCGTGCGCCGCCGCAAGGAGCGGGTGCTGCGGCAGCTGCGCACGTTGGCTCCGTCCGCGCAGCAGGAGATCTTGAAGACGTTGACCCCGGAAGAGCTGGCGCTCTACGGCATTTCGGCGCCCGCGACCGGGTCGTGGCCGCAGCAGTCGGAGCCGGCGACCGCGCCGGCGTGGCCGCAGCAGGCCGCTCCCGCGCCGCTGCCGCAGGACGAGGTCGCCGACGTGCCGCAGCAGGTCCGCCCGTCGCCGCACCCGCGCGATCCGGAGGCCCCGCCGTGGGCCGGGTCCGCGGAGCCGGAACCGGTCGAGTCCTCGCGCCGCCGGTGGTTCGGGCGCAAGCGGGGTGAGCAGTGAGTTCGCCGTCCCAGGCGCGGTTTCCGGGTGCGGGCGGCTTGCGGGAGACCGGACGCCTGTTCGCGCTCGCGCTGGACGTGGTGCGGGCGCTGCCGAAGCGCCCGTTCCAGCTCCGCGAGTTCATCCAGCAGTGCTGGTTCATCGCCAGCGTGACGATCCTGCCGACCGCGCTGGTGTCCATCCCGTTCGGTGCGGTGATCGCGCTCCAGCTGGGCTCGCTGACCAGGCAGATCGGTGCGCAGTCGTTCACCGGTGCGGCCAGCGTGCTGGCCATCATCCAGCAGGCGGCGCCGATCGTGACCGCGCTGCTGATCGCCGGTGCCGGTGGTTCGGCGATCTGCGCGGACCTGGGTTCGCGGAAGATCCGCGACGAGATCGACGCGATGGAGGTGCTGGGCATCTCGCCGATCCAGCGCCTGGTGGTGCCGCGGGTGCTGGCCGCGATGCTGGTGGCCGTGCTGCTCAACGGCATGGTCAGCGTGGTCGGCGTGCTCGGCGGCTACACCTTCAACGTGATCATGCAGGGCGGTACGCCCGGCGCCTACATGGCGAGCTTCAACGCCCTGGCGCAGCTGCCGGACCTGTGGATCGGCGAGATCAAGGCGCTGATCTTCGGCTTCCTGGCAGGCGTGGTGGCGGCCTACCGCGGCCTGCACCCGCCACCCGGCCCGAAGGGCGTCGGGGACGCGGTGAACCAGTCGGTGGTGATCACCTTCCTGCTGCTGTTCGCGGTGAACTTCGTGCTCACGACGATGTACTTGCAACTCGTGCCGCCCAAGGGCATGTGACCGGGCCGCCAGGGGAAGTGACATGGTGACGATCTCGCAGCGCGCTAAGCGCGCGGCCCGGCGGCCGTTGCAGCTGTTGGACGAGCTGGGCGACCAGCTGTCGTTCTACGTGCGGTCGCTGGTGTGGATTCCGCGCGCGATCACGCGCTACGCCAAGGAGACGCTGCGGCTGCTGGCCGAGGTGAGCTTCGGCAGCGGGGCGCTCGCGGTCATCGGCGGCACGGTCGGCGTGATGATCGGGCTGACCCTGTTCACCGGCACCGTGGTGGGCCTGCAGGGCTTCGCCGCGCTGGACCAGCTGGGCACCTCGGCGTTCGCCGGGTTCGTCTCGGCCTACTTCAACACCCGCGAGATCGCACCGCTGGTGGCCGGTCTGGCGCTGTCGGCCACGGTCGGCTCCGGTTTCACCGCGCAGCTGGGCGCGATGCGGATCTCCGACGAGATCGACGCGCTCGAGGTGATGGGCGTGCCGAGCCTGCCGTACCTGGTGACCACGCGGGTGATCGCCGGGTTCATCGCGGTCATCCCGCTGTACGTGCTGGGCCTGCTCACCTCCTACGTGGCGGCGCGGGCGGTCACGGTCTACGTCTACGGCCAGTCCGCGGGCACCTACGACCACTACTTCAACCTGTTCCTGCCTCCCGAAGACGTCCTGTGGTCGTTCGGGAAGGTGCTGGTGTTCAGCGTCGTGGTGATCATGACGCACTGCTTCTACGGCTACCGGGCCAGCGGCGGCCCGGCGGGGGTCGGCGTGGCGGTGGGTCGTGCGGTGCGGACCGCGATCGTGACCACCGCGCTGCTGGACTTCTTCCTCAGCCTCGCGATCTGGGGCACCACTACGACGGTTCGGATCACCGGATGAGTACCAAGGGTGCGTTGACGACGCTGCGACGCCGGGCTTTGGGCCTCGCGTTCCTTTTGTGCATGGTGCTTTTCATCAGCCTGACCGTGGCGACCTACCAGAAGGCCTTCACCTCCAGCGTGGACGTGGTGCTCAAGGCCGCCTCGACGGGCAACCAGCTGCTGCCGGAATCGGACGTCAAGGTGCGCGGCATGGTCGTCGGCCGCGTGGTCGAGGTCAAGTCCACAGGGGACGGTGCCGAGCTGCACCTGGCGCTGGAACCGGACAAGGTGCAGCACCTGCCCTCCAACGTCTCGGCGCGGCTGCTGCCGCGGACGCTGTTCGGCGAGCGCTACGTCTCGCTGGAACTGCCCGAGCAGGCCGCGACCACCACGCTGGCCGCCGGGGACGTCATCGAGCAGGACCGCACCAGCGCGGGCATCGAGCTGGAGAAGGTGCTGGCCGACACCATGCCGGTGCTGCAGGCGGTGCACCCCGACGACCTCGCGGTCACGCTGAACGCGCTGGACCAGGCGCTGTCCGGGCGCGGGAAGCAGCTGGGCGAGACGCTGTCGCAGCTCAACACCTACCTCGACGGGCTCAACCCGTCGGTGCCGGACCTGCAGCGCAACCTCAAGGAACTGGTCGGCGTCGCCGAGACCTACGAGCAGGCCGCGCCGGACGTGCTGGAGGCGCTGAACAACTTCAGCACCACGGCGCGAACCCTGGTGGCGCAGCGGGAGAACCTGAAGACCCTCACCAGCCAGCTGACCACCACCGCCGGTGACGCCACCACGTTCCTGGAGGCCAACCGGGACAACATCATCCAGCTCGGCGAGGCGCAGCGGCCGACGCTGGACGTGCTGGCGAAGTACTCGCCGGAGTACAAGTGCTTCCTGGACGAGATGGCCGCGTACGTGCCGCGCATCCGGAAGGTGTTCGGCGAGGGCACGAACGAGCCCGGCCTGCACATCACGCTGGAGGTCGTGGCGCACCGCGGGAAGTACCGCCCGAACCAGGACGAGCCGGTGTTCGCCGACAAGCGCGGCCCGCGCTGCTACAACCTGATCCCGCTGCCCGACCCGATCCCGGAGTACCCGCCGGACGGGCCGTTCGAGGACGGTTCGGTGCCGCCCGCGCCGTCGCACCAGGTCGACAAGGGCCTGAACCCGCCGCAGATGGGCGAGGGCTTCCTGCCCGCCAGCACCTCCTCGCAGTGGGTGAACTCGCCCGCCGAGCGGGACATGGTGTCGGTGCTGCTGGCCCCGGCCGTCGGCCGCGACGCCGGTGACCTGCCCGACTGGGGGTCGCTGCTGGTCGGCCCGGTCCTGCGCGGAGCGGAGGTGAGCTACCGGTGAACGGTCGCAGCATCACCGGACCGCTGGTCAAGTTCCTGGTCTTCGTGCTGGTCACCGTGCTGGCCACCGGAGCGCTGATCCTGACCATCGCCAACCAGGACCTGCGCTCGGCGCAGTCCTACAACGCGCGGTTCACCGACGTGACCAGCCTCAACGAGGGCGACGAGGTGCGCATCTCCGGGGTGAAGGTCGGCGAGGTGGAGAGCATCGACCTGGTCGACAAGCGGGTGGCGGAGGTGAAGTTCAACGTCGCCGACCGGCCGCTGCCCGCGACGGTGACCGCCACCATCAAGTACCGGAACCTGGTCGGCCAGCGCTACATCGCGCTGGAGCCGGGGCCGGGCGAGAGCGGTGTGCTGCGCGAGGGCTCGACGATCCCGCTGGAGCGCACCAAGCCGGCGCTGGACCTCACGGTGCTGCTGGGCGGCTTCAAGCCGCTGTTCCAGGCGCTGTCGCCGGAGGACGTCAACAAGCTGTCCTTCGAGATCATCCAGGTGCTGCAGGGCGAGGGCGGCACGGTGGAGAGCCTGCTGGCCCACACCGCGTCGCTGACCTCCACCATCGCCTCCCGGGACCAGGTGATCGGGCAGGTCGTCGACAACCTCAACGGCGTGCTGGACACCGTCAACTCGCGCGACCAGCAGCTGTCCGAGCTGATCGGCCAGCTGCGGCAGGTGGTCTCGGGGCTGTCCGAGGACCGGGAGGCCATCGGCGACGCGGTGACCGCGATGGACGGGCTGACCAACAGCACCGCCGGACTGCTCACCGAGGCCCGCCCGGGGCTGCAGCAGGACATCGCCGGGCTCGGCTCGCTGTCGCAGAACCTCAACGACAACGAGGAGATCGTCGACCAGTGGCTGCGGAACCTGCCGGGCAAGGTCGAGATGCTCACCCGGACCGCCTCGCACGGCTCCTGGTTCAACTTCTTCAACTGCAAGCTGACCGGGACCGTCGGCATCGGTGAGCTGAACCTGCCGCTACCGCTGGTCCCGGTGTCCCAGCCGAGGTGCCAGCGATGACAGCCTTCTCCAAGCGCGACCCGCTCAAGATCGGCATCGGCGGCCTGCTGGTGCTGGTGCTGATGTTCCTGCTCGCGATGAACTTCGAGCGGCTGCCGCTGGTCGGCGGCACCACCTACACCGCGCAGTTCACCGAGGCGGCCGGGCTGCGGGCCGACAGCGAGGTGCGCATCGCCGGGGTGAAGGTGGGCACCGTGTCCGACGTCGAGCTGGAGGACGACCACGTGCTGGTCAGCTTCCGGGTCAACGACGCGTGGCTGGGCGACCACACCACCGCCGCGATCAAGATCAAGACGCTGCTCGGGCAGAAGTACCTGGCGCTGGACCCGCAGGGCGGGCAGGAGCTCGACCCGTCCGAGCCGATCCCGCTGCAGCGCACCATGTCGCCCTACGACGTGATCGACGCCTTCAGCGACCTGTCGACCACTGTGGACAAGGTGGACACCCGGCAGCTCGCGGACAGCTTCCGCGCGATGGCCGACACCTTCGCCGACACCCCGGACGAGATCGGCGGCGCGCTGGACGGGCTCTCCCAGCTCTCGCAGACCATCTCCTCGCGCGACGAGCAGCTGGAGCAGCTGCTGAACAACACCGCGCAGGTGTCCAGGGCCATCGCCGACCGCAACGAGGACTTCGAGCGGCTGCTCGCCGACGGCAACCTGCTGCTGGAGGAGATCCGGGCGCGGCGGGACTCGATCAGCGCGCTGCTGGAGGGCACCCGGCAGCTGTCGCAGCAGCTGAGCGGGCTGGTCGACGACAACGCCGCGCAGATCGGCCCGGCCCTGCAGCAGCTGGACCGGGTCACCAAGATGCTGCAGCGCAACCAGGACAACCTGAACCGGAGCCTGGAGATGTTCGCGCCGTTCACCCGGCTGTTCTCCAACGTCGTGGGCAGCGGCCGGTGGTTCGACAGCTACGTCTGCGGGCTGCTGCCGCCCGCCATCGGTCCGATCAACCAGAAGGGCTGCCAGCCATGACCAGCGCACGCCCCTCGCTCGCCCGAGCGCTGTCGATCGCGGTGGTGCTCGTGCTCGCCGCGACCGTCGCGGTCTGGTGGCTGTTCTTCGGCGCCGCCGAGCGCAAGGTCACCGCCTACTTCAACGCCGCCGTCGGCATCTACCCGGGCGGTGACGTCCGGATCCTCGGCGTCCCGGTCGGCACCGTCGACGAGGTCGTCCCGCAGGGACAGCTGGTGCGGGTCGTGATGAGCGTCGACCGCGACGTCGAAGTGCCCGCCGACGCGGGCGCCGTCGCCGTCGCGCCGAGCGTGGTCAGCGACCGGTACGTGCAGCTGACCCCGGTCTACCGGGGCGGGCCGACGATCGAGGACGGGGCGGTGATCCCGGAGGAGCGCACCATGACCCCGGTCGAGCTCGACTCGATCTACCGCAGCCTCAACGACCTGGCCAGCGCGCTCGGCCCGGACGGAGCCAACGCCGACGGCGCGCTGACCGACCTGCTCAACACCGGCGCGGCCAACCTGGAGGGCAACGGGCAGGCGCTGTCGGAGACCATCCGCAACCTCGGCGAGGCGGGCACGACGTTGTCCGGCAACAGCGAGCAGCTGTTCGCCACCGTCGACAACCTGCAGAAGTTCACCTCGATGCTGGCCGCCAACGATGGCCAGGTGCGCCGCTTCAACACCCAGATGCAGCAGGTCAGCTCGTTCCTGGCCGACGAGCGCGAGAACATGGGCGCGGCGATGGCCGAGCTCGCGATCGCGCTGGGCAAGGTGGAGACCTTCGTGCGGGACAACCGCGAACTGCTCAAGTCCAACGTGGACCAGCTGCACGGGGTGACCGAGGTGCTGGTGCAGCAGAAGGAAGCGCTGCGCGAATCGCTGGTGAACACGCCGCTGGCGCTGTCCAACCTCTCCAACGTCTACAACGGCGCTGCGGGCACCCTGGACACCAGGATCACCATCAACGAGCTGGCGCAGCCGCCCGCGGTGGCGGTCTGCAAGCTGCTGGAGCAGCACACCCCGGCGGACGTGCCGAAGGAGGTCAGCGACGCCTGCGAGTCGCTGCAACCGGTCCTCGACGGCGTGGCGAAGCTGCCGACCCCGGCGGAGGCGCTCAACGCCATCCAGAACGGCAAGCTCCCGGAACTCCCGCTCCCGCTCACCCAGCAGGGAGGCACCCGATGAACCTGCGACGGCGCACTTCCCGGGCAGCTGGCGGTCAATTTCGTACGAAATTGACCAGCACCCGGGTGAACGTCAATTTCGTACGAAATTGGCGCGCGGTGGCTGCCGGGGCGTTGGCGCTGGTCGTGCTCGGCGGGTGCAGTTCCCGCGGGGTCTACGACATGCCGCTGCCCGGTGGGGCCGATGTCGGTGATCACCCGTACGAGGTGAAGGTGCACTTCGACGACGTGCTGGACCTGGTGCCCAACGCCGGCGTGCGGGTCAACGACGTGCCGGTGGGCCGGGTCAGCACCATCGGTCTCGCGCCGGACTCCTGGGACGCCGAGGTGACCGTGCTGGTCAACGGCGACGTGGACCTGCCGGTCAACGCCACCGCGCGGCTGCGGCAGTCCAGCCTCCTCGGCGAGAAGTACGTCGAGCTCGCCGGGCCGCCCGAATCGCAGGAGCCGGTCGGCAAGCTGTCCGACGGCGACCGGATCAACCGGGCGAACACCGGCCGCAACCCCGAGGTCGAAGAGGTGCTGGGCGCGCTGTCCATGCTGCTCAACGGCGGTGGCGTCGCCCAGCTGCAGAACATCACCAAGGAGCTCAACGCCGCGCTGGAGGGCCGCGAGTCCGACGTGCGCAGCCTGCTGTCCAACTTGGACGAACTGGTCTCCGGGCTGGACGCCCAGCGCGACGACATCGTCCGCGCGCTGGACAGCGTCGACCGGCTCAGCGCCCGCCTCAACGAGCAGCGCGGCAGCATCGACACCGCGCTGCGCGACCTGGAACCCGGCCTGCGGGTGCTCAACGAGCAGCGCACCGACCTGGTCGGCATGCTGCAGGCGCTCGACCGGCTCTCCGTGGTGGCCACCGACGTGGTCAACCGCTCCGGCGACGACCTGGTGCACAACCTCGACCAGCTCGCCCCGGTGCTCCAGCAGCTGACCGCGGCGGGCGACAACCTGCCGAAGTCGCTGGAAGTGCTGCTGACCTTCCCGTTCCCGGACAACGTGGTGGACGGCATCCAGAACAGCGACTACGTCAACCTCTACGTCAACGCCGACCTCAACCTCAGCACCGTGCTGGACAACCTGGGCCGCAGCAGGCAACCGCTGATCCCGCTGCCGGACGTGGTGCAGAACCTGCCGCTGCCCCTGACCCCGGGCCAGACCACCGCACCACCGCCACCGCCCGAACCGGCGGAGGACTCCGGCGGTGGCCTGCTGGGCGGCCTGCTGGGAGGTGGCCGCTGATGCTCACCCGTCGAGTTCGCCTGCAGATCGTGGCCTTCGTCGCGATCGCCCTGGTCGGCGTCAGCTTCGCCGGCGCCCGCTACGCCGGGCTGGACCGCCTGTTCGGCCCGCGCGGCTACGTGGTCACGCTCAAGCTCGCCGACACCGGCGGGGTTTTCGAGAACGCCGAGGTCACCTACCGCGGCGTGCCGGTCGGCCGGGTCGGCACCATCGAGCTGACCAGCACCGGCGTGAACATCCCGCTGGACATCGAATCCAGCGCCCCGCGGATCCCCGACGACGTGGCGGCCGTGGTGACCAACCGGTCCGCCGTCGGCGAGCAGTACGTGGACCTGCAGCCCAAGCGGGACGACGGGCCGTTCCTGGACCACGGCTCGGTGATCACCCAGGAGTCGGCGACCACCCCGCTGCCGGTGGAAACGCTGATGACCAACCTGGACGGGCTGGCCAACTCGGTGCCGGAGGACTCGCTGCGCACCGTGGTCAGCGAGCTGGGCACCGCCTTCCGCGACAACGGCGGCCACCTGCAGACCATCGTCGACACCAGCCGCGAGTTCATCACCGCGGCCCAGCAGCACCTGCCGCAGACCGTGCAGCTGCTCGACGACGGCAACACCGTGCTGGCCACCCAGAACGAGCAGGGCTCGGCGATCAAGTCCTTCGGCCGCGACCTCCGCCTGCTCTCCGAGCAGCTGGAGCGATCCGACGGCGACCTGCGCTCGGTGATCGAGAAGGCCCCGCCCGCCGCCCAGCAGATCAGCGGCTTCATCCGCGAGAACCAGCAGCTCACCCCGCTGCTGGCGAACCTGACCACCACCTCGCAGCTGATCGCCAAGCACGTCGACGGCATCGAGCACGCCCTCGTCGTCTACCCGGCCGCGGTCACGGTGAGCCGCACGGTGGTGCCCGGCGACGGCACCGCGCACTTCGGCCTGGTGCTCAACGCCTTCGACCCGCTGCCCTGCACCGCGGGCTACGGCGGGACCGAACGCCGCAACGGCATCGAGATGGACCCGGTGCCGGTCAACACCGACGCCCGCTGCTTGGAGCCCCCGGGCAGCGACACCTCGGTGCGCGGCGCGCAGAATGCACCCGGGCAGTAGGGAAGGAGCCCGAGAATGACCGCTGGAACCCGACGGCGCCCGGTCGTCGCGCTGGTGCTGCTCGCGGTGAGCGTGGTGGCCTGCCTGGTCACCGGGACCTCGTGGGTCCTGGCCGCCAACGACTCGTCGATCGCCTACGCCGAGGTGCGCGACGAGGCGCTGCGCGACGGGCAGAGCGCGATCATCAACTTCAACACCCTGGACTACCGGGACGTGGAGAGCGGCCTGCAGCGCTGGGAGGACAACTCGACCGGCCCGCTGCGCGACGAGATCCGCCAGGGCCGCAAGGACTACGCGACCCAGATCGAGCAGAAGCGCAGCACCACCACGGCCCGCGTCCTGGACTCCGGGATCGTGGAGCTCGACGACCGCGCGGGCAAGGCGAGGATGATCGCGGTCCTGCAGGTCACGGTCACCGTGGAGGGGGAGCCACCGGCCACCAAGCAGGACCGCTACCAGGCGGAGCTCACCCGCGAAGGCGACACCTGGAAGCTCAGCGCGCTCGGCCTCGTGCCGGTGGGCTGACGGCGGACCGCGCAAGCAACACGAGGAGTGCCCCCAGTGCCAACGAACCGCCGCCCGAACAACCAGCCGGTCCGCCGCCCGAAGGTCGCGGGCCTGCGCAAGCGCCAGACCCACAACGAAGAGCTGCTCGCCGAGGCCCGATCCGCCGGTTCGGCGGGCGAAGCCGCGGCGGAGCGCGGCGAAGCCGTCGCGGAGCGTTCCGCGGAGCGGGGCGAAGCTGTCGCGGAGCGATCTGCGGAGCGGGGCGAGGCCGTCGCGGAGCGTTCTGCGGAGCGGGGCGAGGCCGTCGCGGAGCGTTCTGCGGAGCGGGGCGAAGCTGTCGCGGAGCGTTCTGCGGAGCGGGGCGAAGCTGTCGCGGAGCGTTCCGCGGAGCGGGGCGAGGCCGCCGCGGAGTGGGAGGCCTCCGTGGAGGACGGCGAAGCCGTTACGGAACGGGCCGGGGTCAACGGAGCTGTGGCGGAGCGCGGCGGAGCCGTGACGGAGCTGGTGGAGCGCAGCGGAGCTCCGGCGGAGCCAGGCGAAGCCGAGGCGGAGCCGGGCGAAGCCGCTGGGGCGGACTCGGAGCGCGGCGGAGCCGTCGCGGAGAGCCGTGGGGCCGCCGCGACGGCGGAGCCGGAGCCGGTGGCGGCGGAGCCTGCGGGCGGGGGGAGCGTCTTCGGCGCGGCGTTGCGCGAAGCGGGCGGCAAGAGCGCTCCGCAGTGGCCGCTGTGGGTGGCGACCGCGGTGCTCGTCGGGTTGGCCGGGTGGTTCGGGTTCGAGGCCTACTCGGCTCGCTACACCGGGGCCGCCGCGAACGAGGCGATGGTTTCGGCCGGGGCGACCAGCGAGGTCAGCGGGCAGGTCTCCGATGCGGTGGAGAAGCTGTTCTCCTACGACTTCAACGACACCGCCAAGACCGAGGCCGCGGCGAAGGAGCTGCTGACGGGTGCTGCCGTGCAGCGCTACGAGGAGCTGTTCGCGGTGGTCAAGCAGCAGGCGCCGCAGCAGCAGCTGATCGTCACCACCACGGTGAAGGAGCGGTCGGTGACCCGGTTGCAGGGCGACCGGGCGGAACTGCTGCTGTTCGTCGACCAGCACGCGCGGCGGGCCAACGCTCCCGGTGAGAACGCCGGTCCGGCGCAGATCTCGGTGAGCGCCGAGAAGCAGGGCGACGCCTGGAAGATCAGTCAGATCACGCTGCGCTGAGCCGCTCAGCGGGGCGGTTCGGCGGTGAAGTCGAGGTGGGCGATCCGCTCCTCGACGGTCACCGCGTTGCGCAGGCCGGTGCGGATCTCCTCGAACAGGCCGGTCATCTCGGCCGAGAGCTGGTCGAGCAGGGCGCGGGACTGCGCGTGCGGGACCTCGGTCTCGCGGTGCACGCGGTCGAGCTCGTGCTCCAGCCGCACCAGGTCGGCGATCATCTCCGCCTGCTGGGCCTCGGTGATCAGCAGCGAGTGGTCCCGCTTCTCGGGGATCTCCGGGTGCGGACCGCTCGGTGCCGATGACATGGAGTCTCCTCACTGCTGCGGCGAGTGCCCAGTCTCGCACGCGGACCGGTCGCGCAACGGCGCTCGTCGCGGTCCAGCGGGAAATCCCGCGGGACGTATCGGCACTCCCGCCTGAAGATGTCCGTGAGCGCTTTGTGGTGCCATAGCCCCCCAAACCGCTCACGGGCTTTTGCGCTGGACGGCCGAGACGCGAAGTGCGATGAGCCAGGTGAAGGGCACCTTTCGCCAAGTTAGCTGGTGAAAGGTGCCCTTTATATCGGGGGCCTGGCGGGACGTGGGCGAATGCCCGTGAATGTGCTCTGACCAGCACGAACAGTGCTGAGGAGTACCGACGTGTTTGGACAGTTTCCGACCCTCGGACGGCCTGGAGACGGCCTGACGTGGCCTGGCGGTGAGCCGGTTCCGACCTTGCAGGACCGTGATTTCCTGCCTGGTGATCATGCGGTGATCGCTGTCGGCGGTGCGATCGTGGCTGAGGCGGTGTCGCAGGTCTGGTTGCTCCGGATGGTTACGGGGCAGTGGGACGTGCTCGGCAGTCCGGCGGAAGAGCTGGCGCGGGTAGAGCTGACGCTGGAGCTGCTGGAGTCCGCTGTGACTGAGGCTCGCCGGACGATCGGCCCGGTGGCTCTGGCTGCTCGGCAACGGGGGCGTGACGGGAAGGACGGCTAGAGCTGGCTAACCGGGCGGGGCGGATCGTGCGTGGTCTGCCCTGCCCACTTCGTTCGGCGGGTGGCCTCCACCTGCAAGGGAGGGGCTGTGTCCTCTTCCCGTCGACCTGGCGCAGCCCTGATCAGATCGTGTCAAGGGGGCACCGTCGAGGCCTCCGCGAGGTTGCTGGGGTCTGCCCCCTTGACGCGGTCTGATAGCCCTCGTGGAGGTCGACGGGAAGAGGACACCGCCCCCCGAACGAACCGCAGCGCTGTGGCCTTACCTCATCCCCGAGACCTGCCAGGGGTCTGGGGGCGGCGAGCACCCCAGAGATCTTGAAGCAGAACTAGCAGGGTCCGGCAGACGCGCGCGACGTACTGAGTACACTTGGTGACACTGCGTTAGTGGCTTCGTTGAAGCTGGCGGTTGCCCCTCCTTGCCTGGTGATTCGACCACCAGGGCCGTGCTGGGAGACAGCCGTGGAGGGTCTAAGCGCGGTGCAACTGAACAGGTCGTCAGCATCGTTCAGCTTCACGGGGCTGGGCTTACCGGTGTTGAGGTGTGCCTTGTTCAGCAGCGTTGGATTCACGCTGGCTCTGTTCGTGCTCGCGCTCGCCCTCCTGGTCGTCGGGGGGTTATGGGGCCTGCACCGGGTGCTCAACCACTTCAAGTCCACCTCTGGTCGGCAGGTGGTGAAGTTCAAGCTCCAGGCCCGGAAGACCTCGGTTGAGCTGTACGTGGCGGACCGGGAGCACTATGAACCTGCTCAGCTCGAATCGCCCGCAGAGGACAGGAATTTACCCGGAGCGGGTTGAAGAGGACCACGGCGCTGCCGAGACCGCTTGCGTTTGCTAGGACCGGAGCCGTCTTGGAGCCTCCGTCGGTTGTGCTGCCTGACACGTCGCCGTCTTGCTTCTGATGCTCGGAGAGCCACGGCGCCAAGCAACGGATTCGACGTTAAGTGCCTGTGCGGAGAGCCTTTTGGATACGGTGGGTAGCAGCCGATGTAGGGAGTGTAATGGCGCGATCCGGTGTTACTCGCAAGGTGCGACCTCTGGGCCGTGCGCTGGTGGCGGCGGCGTTGTCGTCAGGCGTGGCGGTGTTGATCAATATCGCTACCTCTGCCCCGGCTATGTGGTGGCCATGGATCGGCGTTGTTCTCCTGACTGCCCTTGTAGGGGTTGCGAGTTGGTGGGGCGAGCATCGGCAGGAAGCACATGCGAAGCGATCTGCCGAGGACGCTGCGGAACCGGAGTATTTGAAGCAGGTTCGGCAGGCTGGGCAACTTCAGGTTGATGGCGACTTTGCAGAAGCTGAGGCAACACTTCGCGCAGCTCTAGGTCAAGCCCGTGCGGCAGCTGGCGAGGAAGATCTTGAGACCCTGATCGTACGAAGCAACCTCGCGTCGGTGTTGCAGGATCGCGGGGAGTTGGAAGAAGCCGAGACCACGTACCGGGCGGTGCTGAAAGTCGCGCAACGGCTTTTCGGTGAGGAAGATCCTATGACCCTGGCCGTACGAAGCAACCTCGCGTCGGTGTTGCAGGATCGCGGGGAGTTGGAAGAAGCCGAGACCACGTACCGGGCGGTGCTGAAAGTCGCGCAACGGCTTTTCGGTGAGGAAGATCCTGAGACCCTGGCCGTACGAAGCAACCTCGCGTCGGTGTTGCAGGATCGCGGGGAGTTGGAAGAAGCCGAGACCACGTACCGGGCGGTGCTGAAGATCTGGCAGCGGGTTCTCAGCGAGGAACACCCCGACACCCTGGCCGTACGAAACAACCTCGCGTCCGTGTTGAAGGCACGTGGGGAGTCCGAGGAAGCCGAAGGCCACCTCCGGGTGGTGCTGAAAATCCGGCAGCGGGTTCTTGGCGAGGAACACCCCGACACCCTGACTACACGACACAACCTCGCAGCAGTGTTGAAGGGTAACGGGGAATGGGAGGAAGCCGAGACCATGTACCGGGCGGTGTTAAAGGCCCGGCAACGGGCTCTCGGTGAGGAACACCCCAACACCCTGACTACACGAAGCAACCTCGCAACGGCGTTGAAGGAACGTGGGGAGTTGGAGGAGGCCGAAGGCCACCTCCGGGCGGTGCTGAAAATCCGGCAACGGGTCTCCGGTGAGGAACATCCGGACACCCTGGCCGCACGAAACAACCTCGCAGCGGTGTTGCAGGATCGTGGGGAGTTGGAGGAGGCCGAGGCCCACCTTCGCGCGGGGCTGAAAATCTGCCAACGGGTTCTCGGTGAGGAACACCCCAACACCCTGACTACGCGATACAACCTTGCTTCGGCGTTGAGGGATCGCGGGGAGTTGGAAGAAGCCGAGACCACGTACCGGGCGGTGTTAAAGGCCCGGCAGCGGGTTCTTGGTGAGGAACACCCCGACACCCTGGACGCACGGGAGATGTTTGAGAATGTGCGTTCGTTCAAGACTGCTCAGCTAGAGCACCCAGAACTGGATAGGAGCCCTGCAGAGTCAGGGTAGAGCTGAAATGTGCTGTGCCGCGAGACTATTTTGCACTTGCTAGGCCGGCTGCGACCGCCAGGGAGTGGCCTGCCGGGTCGCATCGCACATGCTTCGGATCCCCAGTGGGCTCAGATGAAGCGTGGATCTGCGGGATCGAGCCGCTGTGGGTGCCCGTACTCCGGTCGTTTCCATGCCAGCGCGGGGCGGTGGCCGTGCTCGGCGAGTTCGCGTGCTGCTTGGCGGGCATCGGCTTCGGGAATGGCGGCATCATGGTGGATGGGCGTCCAGCCCTCGGGGCAGAGGAACCCGGCGTTATCAGGAGCTTGGATGGTGCCTTTGCTGGTGAGCCGTTCGGCAGTGTCGTCGTCGTACCAGATCAGGGCGCTGTAGGTGCTGGCTCCAAGGCCGATGGTGAGGGTTCGTCGCTGGTCGGCCGTGGTGATGTTGACGTAGACCGGGGTAGCGTCGGCTTCGGCCTGGTCGGCGATGAAGCCAAGCTGCTGTTCGAGTTCGGCAGCCCCGTCAACGGGTATGGAGTCCTGGCCGTGGCTGATGACGAGTTCGCTCACCGGGATCCTTCCGTGTCGACCTAGCTGGAGCCTGAGCTTACCGACGTGCGGTCCGGCTGCGGGCCGATTCAGAATCGTTCATGGCGCAAGCAGATCCGCGGTAACTCTGGTCATGGGAAATCCCCCCAAAGAAGAATTTCCCTCGGGCCTGCCGGAGGTGGCTGCCGGGGTGCGCGGGCGCGGTCGGCCGCCAGGCCGCAGGCGCAAGCCCGCGTGGGGTCCCCGGCAGGGGCCGCCGGAGGCGGCCCCTTGATCCTGTAGAGAAAAATTCGGCAGCAACCCTAAAAGCAGGAGACTTCAGGGATTAGCTGTAGAGCATCGAATCCCTGATGGAGATCGTGGGGAACACTCGCACGTCAAGCTGTCCGGAGAGCCCCTCCGACTCGAATTCGACAAAGAGTCGAGTTTCCTGACCCTCGGTTCGAATGGAAAGCGATTTAGCGGACTCGCGAACGAAGCGCCAAACGGTCTCACTTCCATGACTCCACAGGAACTCGACAGACCTCTGCACAGCGTCGAAGCTCAGTTGGAGCGTCCCGTTATCGGAGTCGATCTGAATTCTCTGAATCCAGGGTTCATCAAGGATCTCGGGCGCTTCTCCGAACTGCTCAGCAAATTCCTGCTGACCGGGAGTGATCATGCCGCTGCTCACTTCTTGCCTCTCTTCGGGATCATCGTTGTTAATCGTAGCCCTTGGCTTGTCACGTGCCAAGTTGTCTCAAGCTGGAGGAAGCCGCCTGGGCCAGCCAGCAGGGAGTCACGGATTTGAAATTCGCCATGCTCGTTCGAGAATGTCTCTTTGATATTGCTGTCGGTACTCACAACCTGCTCTAGGTGCCGACCAAGGGTTTCGCACCCGCCAGGGTTATTAAAGATACGAATGCTGTTCAGTTCGGACAGGTTTTGCTGAGATCGATCTTTGTTGTGCTTATTTGAATTCGACTCCCCAAAGAAATACCTGAACTTCCTTGGGTCGATCACAGCCTTGTTTTTGGGTGTGACGTCGCGGGGTTCCTGATCCTGAATGCCGCACCCATCCGATGGCGACCGGTCTTTATTGAGGATTTTCGCCTTATAATCCACAATCAGCTTTTTGAGCTCGATGCAGATTTGTTGGATGCGCTCAAGATCCTCAACCGATTGGCGCCAGACCTCGAAAGCTTCTGCAAGCTCACCGTTGGTGCTCTCTGAGGCGATCGGGTGGAGAATTTCGATTGACTCTTTTAGCGCGTCCAACGCGGTTGAGATCGCTTGAGTAGATAAAAATTTGGTCGCCCGGTCTAAATCTCTCTCGACCTCACCCAGGCCCATGCGTTCCCCTACAGGCGATTCGCATAATTCTCTACGGCGTCCATGCTGAAGCCCAGAGCCCGCTTGACGTCGGAGATCACCTGGATTGCTTCGTTCATCATCCCCGGAGCCCGCTGGACCTCTTCCTGCTCACTTCCTTGAGCGGCGGAGGTTAGCGCATTCAGTCCAGATTCGAGATCAGAGATCGCCCGCTCAATTTGATCAATGCTTTCGCGCGCCTTGCTGCTGGCCTGAACGATGCCCGCTTGGATGTCTTCTACGCCGGACACGTTCTTCCTCCTGAGCTTGGGACCGGTGGCCGCGCCGGTCGGGGGGCAGGTGCAACTACACGACGCGGCCACCGGGGCTTAGGTTGAGCGGGCATGTGCGGCAATGCAGCGGTGACAGCCCACTGGGGGAACTCGGGAGTAGCTAGGAGCGTCGTTTCCGATGATCTGGTCGCCGCACCAGGCCCAGCTGGTGAAGTCGGGGTGACGTTCGTGCACGACGCGGTGGTGATCCACCCAGACGTCGGCGTGTTCGCCGGTCTTGTCTCCAGCGTCGAACCATTCGACCAGGGACGTGCCAACCTTGAGAGCGAAGGCAGTGCCCGCGGCTCGCTTCGGGAGTTCGCTTGCTTCGACTGTGCTGCGGTTCATTCGGCAGACATCCCTTCGCGCAAAAGGGAAAGTTCAGTCGGGCAGCGGGTGCACGGCATTGGCACGCCTAGCCGAGGACTCGGCGGGTGCAGATTCGTCAAGGGGACCCCGCAGAGAGCCCGAGTCGCTCCGCTCACGATGTGGTGCTCGACGTTGTTCGCACCGACCAACCGGCGAGTTTCGGGGGCACTCACTCGCCTTCGCTCCGCGTAGAGACCGCAGCCTGGTGCGGGATGCTGCCCTCATCCATCCACGCGGGCCCGTGGCCCTCGTGCTCGTGTTGGGCGACGACCTCGGGATCATCGTTGGTGAAGAGGCATCGCGGGGCGGAGCAGCGCCACGTTGCCGAGGAATCTTTGGCCAGAGTTCGACGGGGCATAGCGGCCTCACAGGTTCGGATCTGAGTGTGCTGACTGGCCTTGAGACAGTCGGACGGAGGCGGTCTCAGCAGCTCTCGTTAACAGCCGGTCTTCGCAGCGGGTGAAGCACGCGCGAGCCCGCCTTGCCTCCTTGGGTGCCTCGTTGGCTCTCTAGGGCGGCCAGCTGATCGATTCGGGCGATCTGATGGGAACTACCGATCAACGCGTCCTGCCCAGGAGTAGTCTTCCGATCACGGGCCGTGGCTGGAAGCGTTTGGGGGTCTACAGGTGTCTTCAGTTGATGACGTCGGGCCGACGCTCAGGGAAGCTCGAACCGGTGCAGGAATCAGCCTGCGGGAGATGTCACGGCTGATCAGCTACTCGAAGCCCTACCTCGGGCTCGTTGAGACTGGTAAAAGGCCCGCGACGGTAGATATCGTGATCGCGTACGAACGTGAGCTAGGGCCGATTGGAGACGACATGCTTCGTCGTCGGGACATCACCCATCCCCGAACGCTAAAGGCAGACCGGCCAACTCTGACCGAGCTCGCTCGTTCAGTCGGCAACGGAGATCCCGGGGTACTTGCGAGCGCCCCAACAAGCCGCTCTATTGACTTCTTCCTTGCTTCGAAAGTTGGAGCAGAAGGAGCAGGCCACCTCCGAGAGTGGGTTCGCACTGGCAAGACTTCCACGCTTCGAGCCAACGCACTCGCTGTGCTGTCGAAGATGGCACGCAAGGAAGACATTCCGTTGATCATTGAATGCTTGGAGACAGACGAGAAAGTTCGCTTCCTCAGCTTGGCATCCGAAGTCTCCAAGCTCATGCAGCACGACTGGGAGACCTCGAAGGCTGTCGCCAAAGCCCCTGCCACCGCACCCAACCCTCGGAAGCTGGCAAAGGCGCTGACGAAGGAAACGCTCTTGGATTCTGACGCCGAATCCCGTTGGTGCGGGGCGTATCTTCTCAAGGAGCTAGTGCCGGTTCTCGGCCGGTAGCCGACCGGATGCCCAACCTAGCTATGTCGATGCGCTGACGTCCCGGGCCACACCTGAGCCACGCGCGGCCAATATCGTGGGTGCTGCGGCACAGCTTCTTCCTACCACCCGTTGTCTCCCCGTGACCCCGCTTTGTGGTGCGGTCACGGGGAGACTTTCTTCTATGCGGACCGGGTTCGATGTGGACTGCACAGACGTTCCACTCGTCCGCCCTCGTACCCTCGCGGGGTTGCTGGGCGTGGCAGGGTGCGTTCAAGCACGTGGGCGAACCGACGTGTCGTACGAAGAGGCCGCGCGCCTCAACTAAAGGCGGTGTTCGAACCGGAGGCTGTTACGGTAATTCTCGTATTTGAGAATCACGCGATGAGAGCTCCGAGGGAGCACACTCAGATCGCTGCTTGTCAAGTGGATGTTTCACTCTCTTGGCGGTTGCATGTAGTGGACGTTTAGTTGGATTTTAGCCGATAGCCGACCGGCGAAATGTTGATCTTGATGGGCCCCATCGAAGCGCAATTTCGCGCAAACAGCGGGTTGCGTTACGTGGTATATACCACACCACGTGTTCGCTGGTGGTGGGCTTGCGGGGGCGGAAACCGGCGTTAGGTTGGAGGTAACCCCGGGAGATCAACAAGGGCTTTGGCCCATTCGGGGGATCGCGGGGGAATTCTGTTCGGGGCAATTCGCGACGGGGGTTTGTCGAATGGCGATAGCGCGCAATTTCCGTTTCCCGGTGGCGTTCGAGGATGCTTTTCCGGGGGGCGCGTTGGCGTTGAGTGAGGTGGAGGCGGCGAACGAGCGGCAGTCTCCGCAGGATCGTTCGCGGGGGGTTCCGCCGCGTCAGCGCGTGGATCTGGTGACGGGGCTGCCGGTGTGGAAGGTGACGGTGTCGGACCCGTCTTCGTTGCGTCCGGCGGAGGCGGCGGTAGCAGTGGAGATTCTGGCGGCGGAGAAGCCGGAGTTACCGGAGCCGGTCGCGGGAATGGCGATGCCGGTGCGTGAAGTCCGGTTCACCGGGATGGCGGTGGAACCGAAGCTCGGCGGTCAGGACCAGTTCCGGTTCATCACCTACACCTACCGGGCGGAGGGGATCGAGTCGCCGTCGAAGGCTTCGGGGCCGAGTTCGGGTTCGTCGCGGTCGTCGAAGGGTGCGGGGTCGGCTGGTTCGGAGAGCCGGTGATGGCGCGGCGGGTCAAGCGCACGCGGCGGCGGGCGTGGATGGAGAAGAGCGGGGTGCAGCCGGAGCCGTCGATGGTGGGTTCGTTGCCGGATGAGTGGCTGGTGACGGGTTCGGATGACGGGGCGTTCTTTGTGCTCGGGGGTGCGCTGGCGGGTGATCCGGACGTGCTGATCCGGGTGGAGCAGGCCACGGGCGGTGGGCGTGATCTGACCGAACCGGCGTCGTGGTTGGTGGCTGAGCTGCTGGCGGCGGTCACGGGCGGCACGGCGATGGATGCGGAGTTGACCGAGGACGAACGTTCGGATCTGTCGTCGCGTCTGCGGATGTTGATGCGGACCGGGCGGGCGGATGGCTGAGGATGATCTGTGCGCCTTGTGGTGGCGGTTGTTCGCTCGACGGTTGTGGGGCGCGGGCACGCGGCCGGAGTGGCATGAGGAGGCTGCGTGCGCCGATCAGCCGGAGCTGTTCTATTCGAAGTCCGGTAAGTGGGCGCACAACGTTGAGGACGCGCGCAGGGTCTGCAACGGCTGTCCGGTGCTGGCGGAGTGCTTGCGGGATGTCATCGGCTGGGAGTCGGCCCGGTCGGTGCCTTCGGCGTCGATCGCGGGTGTGGCCGGGGGCATGACCGCCGAGGAACGCAAAACCTTGTACGCCCGGTTCAAGGTCAAGCCGAGTGGCCGTCCCCCGCGTTCGCCGCCGAATCAGCAGTAACCACAGATTCCGTCCTGTTCGGACAGTGGATGTGAGGGGGTGGTGTGGAGTGCGTGAGTGGGGCACCGAGTGGGGTTCGGAGGTTGAGCCGGAGGGGCAGGGGTGGTCGCGTCCGGGGTTGGTGCCTGCCCCGGACGTGGACAAGTTGGGGTTGTGCACGGTGTGCGGGGAGCCGGAGGAATCGCACGTCATCGGGGGTGTGGTGAGCGTGCGGGAGTTCCACCGCGCGGGGGCCGGGGGCCGGTACAGCGATGAAGTCGAGTAATCGGGAGAAAGGGGGTTCGGGTGGCTGAGGTGCACGTCGTGTCGACGGCGTTGTCGGAATTGCTGGCCAGCAGTGGTGATGTGGTCCGGATGGTGCGGGGCGAGATGTTCTTTCACCTCGCTCAGGTGCTGGACCTGGTGGTCGAGGCGGCCACGTCCTTGGGCGGTGAGGCGGAGTTCGTGGAGAGGCTGCGCGCGTACTCCCAGCAGTGCCGGGAGCAGGGCCGGGCGATTCTCGGGGAGGTCGCGTGATGGCCGATCCGGACAACGATGCGCAGATCTTGGACCTGGTGGAGCACATCGCGGCGGCGCTGCACCGTGATGAGGGCTGTCAGGCGCTGGTGGTGCGGCTGGCCCGGCGTGCGGGGTGGGCGCAGGCTCGGCGGCTGGTGCTCTCGCGGGTGCACCGGGATCGCGGCGTGGTCCCCGCTGGGATGGCGTGACGGTTTCGTGCGGTGCCGAAAGGCACTGGCTCATCGTCGTATGGGAATCGGACACGGAGCTGATCGTGGTGGTGTGCATCCGGTGCGGACACCGGCTGTTGTCCGCTCACGAATCGCAAGGGTCGTTCATCTGGGATTACATGCGCGCCAACAACAACGGCGGCTGAGGGTGAGACAGAAACGGGGGTGAAGAGTTCATGACGGCAACGATCGGTGAGACGTGGCGGGTGGTGTCGGACCCGGACGCGCTGATGGAGGCCTCGGTCCAGGCGGGCCGAATTCAGCGCTTCGTGGAGGCGGCGGATGACGCGTGTTCGCGGGCGTGGAACGTGGTCGGTGAGGCGCTTCCGGGTGAGGTGGAGGAAAGCTACCGGGCGGCCCGTAACGCGTTGTGGGGCGTGAAGGGCGATGTGTCGGTGGTGCGGGACCGGCTGCAGCGACTCGGCATTACGGGGGGTTCGCGTGGCTGAGGTGGAGTCGGAGGAGATCGAGCGGGCCGGGCTGGAGGTCGGCAACGCGGCTGACGAACTCGCGGCGGCGGCACGGGGGTTGATCGACTCCGGCTGTGAACTGGGGGCGCGGATGGTCCGGGCGGTGTCGGTGGTCCGTGACTTCGGTGACGGGCTGGAGATGACGGGACGGGAGTGGAAGGCCATGGAGTAGCTCGCTGACGGGGGTTTGGTGTGGCGCGGCCTCGGCTCGCCCGATGCAGGTTGTCGGTCGGGTGCGGGGCCGCGTCGTTTCTTCACAAGGGTTGTTGGGGGTTGGTGATGGTGAAACGACGTGGTGGGGGTTCGGGAAAGACTCCGTGGGAGTCCGGTGGTGGCGCGCACCGGCCGTTGGACGTGGCGACCGAAGTAGCGGAGCTGGTGGAAGCGGTCGTCACGATGGCGCTGGGGACGGTGGGCTGGCTGCTGCGGCATCCGGCAACGCTGCTGGTGGGCGTGGTCGCCGGGGTATGGGCGTGGTCGTGGGGTTGGGTGTCGCTGGCGATCACGGCTGGCTGCGTTCTCGCAGGTGGGATCGTGTGGCGGGTGCTGCATCGGGCGAGCTTCGAGTACAGGGTGTGGCGGCACATCCGGGCCGGGGCGCTGCGGATGTGGGTCTATGAGCTGCGGTGGCCGCGGTGGGCTCGTGCGTCGCACCTGGTGCTGTTCGACTCCGATTTCCCGGACCCGATGATTCCTCCGATCCGCAAAGTGATCTCGGGCCGCTGGTGGGATGAGATGCACGTCCGCATGCTGCCGGGGCAGCGCCAGAGGGACTACGACCTGGCGGCCGAAAGCCTCGCGAACTCGCGGAAGGTGGAGCGCTGTTCGGTGCGGGAGGTCTCCCCCGGCGTGATCAGCCTCGGGTTCCTGCGCCGTGACCCGCTGGCCAAGCCGGTAGCGCTGCCGGAGATCACCGATCTCAACGGTGACGACATGCCCTTGGACGCGGTGACGATCGGGGAAAGCGAACACGGCGCACCGTGGCGGGTGCCGTTGCTGGGCTCGCACCTGCTGGGGGCGGGGATGTCCGGCTCGGGCAAGGGGTCGCTGTTGTGGGGCATCGTTCGGCAGGTGGCCCCGGCAATCCAGGCGGGGCGGGTCCGGTTGTCGATGATCGATCCGAAAGGCGGGATGGAGGCCGAACCGGGCAAGCCGCTGTATCACCGCTACGCACGCGACGACGCGGACGACATCCTCGAACTGCTGACCTCGCTCGTGGAGTCCATGACCATCCGCAAGCGGGATCTACGTGGGGTGGCGCGCAAGCTCACCCCGACCGCCGAAATGCCGTTCGAGCTGCTGATCATCGACGAACTGGCCGCCATCACCAAGTACCTGGGTGACCGGAAGAAAGAAGCGGAAGCAACGCGGCTGCTCGGGCTGCTGCTGACGCAGGGCCGCGCTCCGGGGTTCGCGGTGGACGCGTTCGTGCAGGAACCGACCAAGGACGTCGTGCCGATGCGGGGGCTGTTTCCGTACCGGGTGGCGCTGCGGCTGGATACCGCCTCTCAGGCGGACATGGTCCTCGGCGAGGGTTCCTGGCAGGCTGGAGCGTGGGCCGACCGGATCAAGCGTTCGGCACCGGGCACCGCCTACGTGGTCGAGGACGGGTTCGAACCCCTTCGGGTGCGGGCCGGGTACACCGATGACCCGGAGATCATCAGGGTCGCGCGTACGTACGCGGCACCGGTCAATGAGGAGAACGACGAGGCCTGACCGGTTTCGTCCCCTGAGCGGGGAACGTGCGGGCAGTCCGGCAACTGTCCAACAGGTGTTCGTGAGCTGGTACCTCATCAGGACGCCCGCACGTTCCCCACCTTTATGCCCACAACCCCGACCGCAACCCACGTTTTTCAGATCTACTCCGGTTTACCGTGTCGGTAGGTCGATATTAATCACATCATCCATCCACTCTGGACATTTGTTGTTTCCGGAGTGGCTGGATTTGTTGTGCTTGCAGGGAAAAGGTGAGGTGCGCGGGTGTTGGAGAATTGGCGGGTTCTGGAATGGCTGCCGACGGAATGGGCGGCCGGGTACGCGGCCGACAACGGCGACGCGATCGTGACGGGCGGATTCCCCGAAGAACCGGAAGTACTGCTGCGGGTGGTGGCGTGCCGCTGCCAGGGCTGGAACTACCGCGCCGCCCTGGCCGGGCTGCTCGCCCAGCTGCTGGCGACGGCCACCGATGGGGAGTACGTGCAGGTCACGGCAGGCCTGCTGTGGGAAATGGACGACCTTCCGCCTTCGGCTGCGCTGCGGCGGCGCGGCGGATTCCCCAACTACTGGCGGACCGAAAGCACCGCCGGAACCGGTGCGGTGCGCGTGGTGGCCGGTGCCCCCGACAACCCGCGCGGCCTGGTGGTGGTCGAGTCCGCCCAGCACGGGAACACCAGCTACGTCCATGACCTGGCGCTGTTGCTGGCCGAATGCCTCCGGCACATCGCCACTGCACGGTACGTACGCCCATGACCATCGCAAACGAACTGGAATCGCCGACCGGAGTCGTGTCCGCGGGAACTGCGGCGCGACGGATGAAAGGCCCTCGTGGCTGGGAGATCGCGCGGGCCACGGCTGAGGCTGAGGATGTGTGCATTCGGCCGCTGCTGAAGCGGCGCACGAACCTGGACACCGGGGCCTCGGAGGTGGTGCCGATCGCGTGCGGCAGGAAGCTGGCCTCGGTCTGCCCTCCGTGTGCTCGCAGGTATGCGCGGATCGTGCGGGTGCAGTGCCGAGAGGGCTGGCACCTGACCGAAGAACCCGCCGAACCGGAACCGGATGCGGACACGGTGTGGCTGATGAAGTTCCGCGCGGACCTCATGGAGCAAGGCCGGGACGCGGAACGCAGCGGTGACGCCGATGCGCTGGAGGATGTGCGGGAAGCACTGGCCGATGTCGATCAGCAACTACGCCAGGACAACGGAGTACGTGGCAAGCTCCCGTCGCTGGATGAGCCCGATGCCCCGGCAAAGCCCCGGAAAGTGCGCTCGACACGGCGTCGCCAGGATTCACCGGACCTGCCGCGCAAGCCGGTGGAGCAACGCACGATCGGACGGGAGTTCGCGGGCCGCTACCGACCGTCGATGTTCACCACCCTGACCCTGCCGTCCTACGGGCAGGTGCACGCCGTCTCGCGTGGTGGTCGGCGGTGCTCGTGCGGGAGAAACCACCGACCGGAAAGCCCGGTGCTCGGGACGCCGGTGGACGTGGCCTCGTATGACTACCGGCGCGAAGCGCGCGATTTGATTCATTTCGCTGCGCTGGCCGACCGGTTCTGGCAGAACCTGCGTCGCGCGGTGGGCTGGAACGTGCAGTACTTCGCGGTGGTGGAATCGCAGCGACGGCTCGCCCCGCACCTGCACGCGGCGATCCGGGGCAGCATCCCCCGCGCGCTGATCAAGCAAGTGGCCGCCGCGACGTACCACCAGGTGTGGTGGCCCCACCACGATCGCCCGGTCTACAGCGGCACCCGGTTACCGGTGTGGGTTCCGGAACGCTCGGCGTGGTGCGACCCGGATACCCGGGAACCGCTGCCAACGTTCGAGGAGTCGCTACCGGGCGAAGATGAGGAACCGGCCCACGTCGTCCGCTTCGGCGACCAGGTGGACATCCGGGGAGTCCTCGGCGGCGGTGAAGAAGCGCACCGGCACGTCAACTACCTCACCAAGTACGTCACGAAGGCGATCGGGGAAACCTACGCCGATGCCACCGAAGCACACCGTGATCACGCCGACCGGCTGTTAGCGGAACTGGCCATCACCCCGTGCTCTCCCCGGTGCCCGGTGTGGCTACTGCACGGCATCCAACCCAAGGCCGCGCATTCCCGGATGAATCCAGGGCTGTGTAAGGGCAACGCGCATAAGCGGGCGACATTGGGTGTAGCGGGGCGGCGGGTGTTGGTATCGCGGAAGTGGACCGGCAAGACCCGCGCCGAACACGCCCAGGACCGGCGCGATCACGTCCACGCGATGCTCTCCGCGGCCGGACTCCCGGTCGGCGAGAAATCACGCTCGGGTCGGTATGTGTGGGAGGCTGTCTCCCCAACTGATCCCGGCGTGCCCTCACGCTCCTACCTCCTACTTCAGGCCGTGGCCGAACGCAGGCGATGGAAAGCCGAGTTCGAGCAAGCCCGCCTGATCGTCGCCGCACGAGAGGGGACCTGCGCGGGTGGGCGGG
>NZ_JAQGLB010000031.1 GCF_027853965.1 Saccharopolyspora indica
AACCCGAACCAGCGCCGAGCTGACCCCGGCGGAGAAGGACGCGGACTCCCACCGAGGCCGAGCCCTCCGCCTGCTCCTCCCCGAGCTCCGCAAACTCGCGAGCTGAGCACGCGATTTTTCCCGGTGACTCAGCCGTCGAGCGCGCCGTCCTTGACGGTGCGCAGGAACGCCTGCCACTGAGCAGGAGCGACGGCTAAGTACCCACCATCGCGATCCTTGGTGTCCCGAACTCCGACGGCGTCATAGCCGAGCCCGACCTCGACGCAGTTGCCACCACTGGCCGAGCGGCTGCTCTTGCGCCAGCCGACTTCGACGCAGTTGTTGTTGTTCGGGCTGTAGCTGGACTTCCGCCAGTTCATCATCGCTGGCCTCCGAGACTTCATCGAGCGAACTCGTCAGCGACGCGCAGGATGAACTTCTCGGATTCGACCGGGTCTAGCGCAGCCGCGACGAGCTGTTGCCACAGCAGAGTGTATGCGTGGACGTCCTCGTGTCCGTCCAGGTAGCGGCCGTCTGTGAAGTCTTCGACGTAGACGAATTCGAGTGGTCCGGCGTTGCCCGGCGATGGCACTCGGAGCAAGTTGAAGTCATGCGTCGCACGCGGTGCGGTCGCTGCGTCGAAGGGAAGTACCTGGATCTGCACGTTCTTGAGACGTGCGATTTCGGCCATGTGACGGAGTTGCGCTGCCATCAGCTCACGGCCGCCGACGTGACGGCGCAGCGATGACTCGGACAGCACGAAGCTGACCTGCGGTGCGTTCGGCTTGGTCAGGACTGCCTGCCGCTCCAGACGCGCTTCGATCGCATCCTCTGTGGACTGATCGCTGAGCTGGAGCTGGGCCGTGGTGAACAGCGCCCGGATGTAGTCCTCCGTCTGCAACAGGCCGGGCACGATCTCGGTCTGGTACTGGAAGATCGCGGAGGCGTCGGCTTCGAGGTCGACGGCCATCCGGAAGTACTTGGAGTACACGGAGCGGTAGCCGGACCACCGACCGCGATCTTGGCTGCCCCGCGCCAGATCGAGGAGTTCGTCCAGATCGACGACGTTGGGCACGTGCTGCTCGTAGGCATCCGCGAGCTTCTTCAGCATGTGCTGCGGCAGCGCGGTGTGCCCGCGTTCGATCCTGCTCATCGTGCTGTTGGTCTTCCCGATGAGCTTCCCGGCAGCGTCGAGGTCGAGACCGGTCTGCTCCCGCGCGTGCCGCAGGAGGTGGCCCACGAGAAGTCGCCGGACGGTCGGAGTTGGCATGCCGTAGAGCATCGCACCTGCGTTGGCCAGCAGGGTTACACCCTTTCGCGTGGCAGATGATCGTTCCCCTTGCGCTCCAACTATCCCATCAATCACATTAAAGTGGGATTGCAACAAGTTGGGAGACGGCGATGGCTGGAAGCTTCTCCGAAGTGGACTGGTTCTGGCGCCCGGTCGGCGTGGGGAGGCATGCGTTCGGCGTGGCCGCGAAGCGGGCTGAGCCGCATGACTCGGTGTCCTCGTACTGCGGAGTCGAGGTCGAGGCATGTCAGGTGCAACGGCTTCCGCCGGAGACCGAGTGGGTCCGCGAGGAGACCTGCATGGAGTGCTGGGCACTGATCAGCGCTCGGTGGTCCTGAGTCCCGTGAGCGTTTTGTGGGGCTATGGCACCCCAAAACACTCACGGCAGTTGACCTGCACAAACACGACCTTCAGCGAATAGGTGATGAGGATGTTCTGGCTCCAGGTGTCCACGCTCGTGCTGGTCAACGTGCTGATCGCGAGCATGCTGTTCATCCGCCCGCCGCGAGCGGCACACAGCGGCGCCGGCGATGGCGCGCTCAACGTCTGGCAGCTGATCGACGAAGTCGAAGCCGAACGACAACGACAAGCCGAACCCACCGGCCGCCACCACCTCCGGTCAGGCCCCTGAACCGGTCCGGTGCCCGTTTGCCCCCGACCTCGCGGGCACCGGACCTCCCCGGTGGGCCGGGCGTCGACCCCTCCCCGCGCCCGGCCCACCACCCCGATCAAGCTGTTGTTTCCTGAGCTGTGCGAGCTGCCGGGTCGGTCGGGATATGCTGGTAATAGCTGTGACGGCGTAGCTTCCACAGCGCTTCGTGGTCGACTTGCGGGCGGTCCCGTGTCACGCGAGTTCCGCTCGGCAGCCGCTCAGCGCCGTCGACCACCGCATCGGGGTCTACCCGGACGGTCAGACCCTCGTTGGTCAGGCTCGACAGGTTCACCGCTCGTGCACCGACCAGATCGAGTTCCCGGAGTTCGGGAAGCACGCTGAGCACGCCGAACTCATCCGCCGCGGGTCTGACCTCGAGCGAGGTGAGCTTGGGAAGCAGGTCCAGGTTCAACTGGTCGAGTGCCGTCGTCCCGCTGAGTCCCAGGACTTGGAGGTTCGGGAACCGCGCGGCGATGAACTCCGCTGGTTGTTGTTCGGCCGACAGAATGATGAGCCTGGTCATCTGTTCCGGGCTCGGCAGCTTCGCTAGCGCATCGACGGTGCTGTCGGCTTCGAGCACCAGGTCTCGGAGGCTCGCGAGGTGCTCGAACGGTGTGGCATCGGCATCCGGATGAAGCCCGACGCGCAGGAATTCCAGCCCTTCCAACTCGGTCAGAAACCGGAGCGAGGAGAACCCGCCCTGCTGGTTGAGGAACAGTTTCGTGAGCTTCGGCATGCCGCGGAGCTCCCCCTCGTGTAGCAGTCGATCGCACACCAGGGTGAGTCGCCTCATCTGCGGGTGTCCCGCGATTCCGCGCGCTGACAGAACACGGTTCGTGTGGACCCGGAGGTGGCAGAGGTTCGGCACTTCCGAGGCGAACAGCAGGTCGCCGATGTTGTCGTCCTCGAAGTTGGCCACCGTGTGCTGGAGGTTCCGCAACTCGCCGAGGTGCGGCAGCAGGGTGGCCTGCTGGATCAGGACCGCTCGGCGATGCAGCGGCGCTTCGGCCAGCACTCTCCTCGCATACGTCTCCGGATCGAAGAGCGGCCAGGCGTCGATGAGCTCGTCCTGAACGTCGATCCGGCTGTCGTTCGCGTAGGTCTCCAGGAGCGACAAGGCTTTCGGCCCGTTCACCAGTGCTGCCGTGTACGCGCACGCTGCTGCCTGAGCAGCGGAGATCCCGGCGGTGTCGGTGGGGAGGCGGTTCAGGACAGGCTCGCCCACGGTGGCCAGCGAGCGGCTCTCCCGCGTAGAGCGCGGCGGGACCAACGAATCCAGGCAGTCATCGATGCGGGCGGAGAGTTCTTCCGGTAGTTCGTGCACCGACTCGCAGGCTGCGGCAGCGAGAAGGCGGAGCTTCCGGGCCGTCCTTCGACTGGACTCGTCGGCCCGATCGAGGATTCCGCTCAGCAGTTCAACGCGGCCGGGCCGGTTGAGCAGCCCTGCGGACATCAGGATGGTTTCGCGCCACTGATCGGATTGAGCATTGCTCAGCAGCAGTCCGACGTGGCCGTCGTCGGCGGCCTCGCGGGCGGCCAGGAACTCCTGGAAAGTCCGGTGGACGAAGTCGATGCGGCCTTCAACGGGTTCGCGAATGACGCCACTGCGTTCCACGAGGTTCTTGAGGCATGCCTCCGCATCGACGTCGGCTGAGGTCATCGTGCACATCTTGCGTTCGATGCGCTCGACTGCCGTTGCCCGGCCCAGCTCGGAGCGGCCATTGAGGTTCAGCCAGAACGCCAGGTCCTGCAGTATCAGGAGCTTCTCCGGATACCCCAGCGTGAATTCGCCGTCCGGTGCGATTCCGCGCACTGCGTCGCGCCGGTCCAAGAGCATTTCCAGCGCGGCGGAGTAGAGGTTCTTGCGGTCGCGGGGGAGGTCGCCGCTGCGGTCGAGGTTCAGCGCGCACAGCATGGCGCACATCAGCGGACTGCGTGCCAAGCTGCGCAGGTGCGCGCGGGCGTCCAGCTGGGCGAGCAGGCCGCGATGGCGCCCTTCCACCTCGGCTCGGCTGAACGGCAGGCTGTTCGAGTCGGCCTGGAGCAGGGCCTCGTGCCAGCGGCCGACGAAGTCCTGGATGTTGCTCGGCGTCATCGATTCCAGGTCGATGGACGTGAAACCCTCCGCCTGGAGCCATTTCGTCCCTGCAGCCGCCGGGCGGGAGGTCACGATGATGCGCGTGTTCGGATAGCTCTTGAGCAGTGAGTCCAGCCAGCGTCGGATCTTCGGGCGCTGGCCTTCGGTCAGTTCGTCCACGCCGTCTACCAGCAGCAGCACTCGACCGTCCTGCAGCTGTCGGTGCATCCAGCCGTCCGGGATCGGGCCGAACATCGGGCCGGTCTGGTCGAGGAACTGCTCCGGTTGCGGTAGCGGGGCCCCGCTGTGACTTCGCAGCTTGATCATGACCGGAACGCACCCGTTCCACGCCGCGAGCGAGCCTGTGAACTTCTCGCGGGCGGCTTGCACCACGATCCACCGCAGCAGCGTGCTCTTCCCCGAGCCCGCCTCACCGCGCACGAGAACTCGGTCTGACGCACTCAGGGCACCTTCGACCCGCATCGTGCCGCCGTGGTGGTCTCCGTGCAGGGACCACTGCGAATCGCCGTGGACGTCGCCGTTCACCGTCAGGCTCAGGTAGGCCACGGAGAGCTTGGTCTTGGGACGGAAGTTGCGGATGCTGACGCCGATCAGTTCCAGGTCATCGTGGTGCTTGGCGATCAGGTCGAGGTAGCGGTGGCGGAACTGGTCGTCGTGGGTTGTGCCGGTGGGGGCGTCGAGGCTGGTCAGGGGCATTCGGTCCAGGATCTGGTCGATGCCGGAGAGGGTTGCCGTTGCTCGGCGGAGGGATTCTTCGGAGAGGCGGGAGTCGAATTCCGGGAGTTCTCGAGCCAGGTGGACCAGTTGGACGCAGCTCAGGTCCAGAGCTCGGTCGAAGAGGGCTCGGGCGGGTTCGCTCAGGCCCGCTCGGGTCGGGGCGCTCGGTATCTGCCGCCGCACCTCCTTGGCGAGCTCGGTCGGGTCGAGGTCTGCGCCGAGGAGCGTTGTGTCCGAGAGATCCGCGTCGTCGAGGACGTCCACGACGGCGTCGAGGGCGGCGAGGCGTTCGTTCTCCGCCAGGGTCGAGAACTCTCGGGTGCAGAGTTCTTCGAGGCGTTCGCCTGCGATCTCGCCGACCTCTTCGAGCTTTCGGCGCAGGGCTCGGCGGTCGCGTTCGCGGAGGCCGGAGAAGCGCAGGGCGATCAGGTTTGTGAGGTCCGTGCCTCGGCGGTTCTCCGCCTTCTTCCTGGTCAGCCAGGTTGTTGCCACGTGCTTGACGACGGCGCCGCCGGTGCGGAGGAAGGCGGTTTCGAGTCCGGACATGAGACCCCCTCAGACAGACTCCGTGCGGGATCTTGGCGGAACTCGTCGCCGGTGGGCAAATTCGCTGGTCGGGTCAGGCGACCGCGTAGTCGCCGAGGGCTGGTTCGAGGAGGTCGAAGGCCGGGGGTGCTTCGGCCGCGAGCGTTGCGGCGATCTCGTCGTTCGTGCGTCCGGCGAAGGTGAGTTCCTGGATTCGCTGGAAGAGGGTGCGGTGCACTGCGCCTAGCAGGGCGGCGGCCGTGCGGACGGTGGTGTCGGTTCGTGGCTCGCCCACGGCCTCGGCGAGAGCTTCGGCGAGGGCTTGTTCTCGTTGGTCGTGGAGGCCTCGGAGGCAAGCGGACAGGGTGGGGCTTTCGGCGATCATGCGGCTGAAGTCCGGGCCTGCGAAGCCCGCCACCGGGTTCTGGGTGTCGACTGCCGTGTCGAAGGCCTTGCGGAGCGCGGTCAGCGCGGACTCGCCGGGTTGGCGGGTGACCACCGCGCGGGCCAGCGAGGCGGTGAACTCCTCCTGGTGGTCGAAGACCAGGTCTTCCTTGCGGGCGAAGTAGTTCGTCACCGTCTTCTTGGCGACTCGGGCGGCCGTGGCGATCTCCGCGATCGTCGTCCTCTCGAAGCCCTGCTCGATGAAGAGCTGCGTCGCGCGGTCGGAGATCAGCTCTCGCGTCTCCTGCTTCTTGGCTTCGCGAAGGCCCAGCTGGGCGGCGTCCGGCTCGACTCCCATCGGCAAACTTACCTCCGTCGTAAATTTATGTTGAACCATAGGTGGGTCTCGTTATAATATTACCACCGACGTAAGTTTCACCAGGGCGCGTTGATGAGGAGGGCTGCCTTGCCAGTCACCACCGAGCTCAGCTTCGTCACCCCGAACTGCGAACCGAGGAGTCACTTGACCTCACGCCCGTCCGCCGCTGCTCTGCCGTCTCTCGCTGCTCAGGCGGAGAACCTGATCGAGCTGGGTGTGCACGAGCTCGCGGGTGTGTCCACCGATGAGCTGCGCGCCTTCGCTGAGAGCGGGCAGTGCGACGGTGCGCTGCTCGCCGTGCACCCGGACCGGGCTCCTGCGTCCGCTCTCGCGCCGCTGCTCCGCCACGGTGGCAAGCCCGGATTCGTCGTCACCGACATGCCCGACGTCGACCGCTTCGCTCCTTGCGGCGTCGACGTGCCCGACTCGCCGCTCTACCTCGTGACCGGTGTGGACCGCGGCGATCACCTGGCCAACTGGAGTCCGGAGGAGGCTCTGCCCGCGCTCAGCGCGGAAGGGCGCACTCCGCTGCTGGTTACCGAGGGAATCCACTGGTTGCTCCAGCAGCCGTCGGCCCTCGAGCGCAACCGCTGCTTCATGACCATCGGCTCGCGGCTGCGCAAGGCCAACGGTGCTTACGACTCCCGCACCCCGGCGCTGTGGATCAGCAACGGCACGGGGCGGGACGGCAAGGAGCGGCGCAACGCGCCCAAGGTCGGCTGGTGCTGGTGGAAGAACCGCCACACCTGGCTGGGCTTCGCCTCCGCGACCGGCCGCGAGTCCTAGTCCGGACTTTGGCGATTTCGCGCGAAATCGGCGTTCGGCAGACGTGCGGAGAGACGATTTCGCGCGAAATCGCGTCACTCCGTCGGGACCCAGTTGCCGTGGAAGCCGTTCGGGACGCGGTCCGGGAGCTGGACCTCCGCCACCGTTTCCAGGGTTTCGGCGTCGAGGAGCAGGAGGTCGCTGCGGTGCTCGGCCGCCGAGTAGCGCAGGCCCATCAGGACGCCGTCGTCCTCCGCTGAATCGGCGGCGTTGGGCTCGAAGACGAACTCGCCGACCTGGTTGCCCTCGCCGAAGCTGCGGGTTTCGGTGCGTCCGGAGGCCAGGTCGTGCTTGAACAGGGTGTCGGCGCCGACCGAGTAGCCGTAGCGGTGCTTCTTGCCGAGCAGGCGCTCGTCGACGCGGGGGAACTCCTGCTCGCGGTCGTCCAGGCGCTCTTCGCGGACCCGGCCGGTCTTGAAGTCCACCGTCCAGCGGTCCAGGGTCGGGGCGCCCTCGGACGGGCCCGTCACGTCCGCGTCGAAGACCTTCGCGTGGCGGACCACGTCCAGCACGATGCCGTTCTCGGTGTCGTAGGCGTTGAGCGGGTGGAAGACGTAGCAGGGGCCGACGTCGAACCAGCGGACGTCGCCTCCGGCGCGCGGCATGACGCCGATCCGCGCCGGGTACCGGGGGTTCCAGCGGTACGGGAAGCCGCTGTTGGCCGGGGCGAAGCGGCCCATCCTGGCGGTGATCGGGTCGGGGATGCGGATCCGGCCGATCAGGGCGGACAGGACGAGCTGGGCGGGGCGGCGCAGCCAGCTCGGGGCGACGGTCGCGGTGGCCTGCCGGGCGTCGAAGGTGACCGGGAGGTCGTAGAACACCACGTGGTTCTCGGTCAGCGAGAAGTCGTGCATCATCGGGCTGCCGCCGACCTCGACGTCCACCGTGCGCCGGGCTCGGCCGTCCGCGCCGATCACCGAGTACTGAACGGTGTTGCCGCGGCCGAAGAAGTACGAAACCGCGTGCAGCTCGCCGGTTTCCGGATCGCGCTTGGGGTGCGCGGTGTAGCCGCCGGGCAGCGTGCCGTCGAAGCTGCACGGGCCGATCGTGTCGAGCTCGTCGGTCAGCTCGTAGTTCGTCGCGCCGGCTTCGACCAGGGCCAGGGTGCGGCCGGCGTGGCCGATGACGTTGGTGTTGGCGCCGAGCACGTCCAGGCCGGCGCGCGGGTCGCGGGGACCTGGCGGCTCGCCGAGCGCCCGGCTGACGTGCGGTGAGCGGATCCAGCGGTTGCGGTACCACTCCGCCCGGCCGTCGCGGAGGCGGATCCCGTGCACCATGCCGTCGCCCATGAACCAGTTGTAGGTGTCGGGGTCGATCTCGGCGCTCGGGTTCGGGCCGTTGCGCAGGTAGCGGCCGTCGAGGTGGTCCGGGATCCGGCCGACCACCGGGAGGTCCGCGCAGGTGTGCTCCTGCTTGACCGGCGCGTAGTTGCCCTGTGCGAACGGATTGCTCACGGGAACTCCCTCCGACGTTTGGTAACGGCGTTATAGGAAGATAACAGCGTTACCGAACGGAGTGCAACGGTTCGTCCCGGTGTGATACCGCTCGCCCCGGTGGGAACTTGAGTCGTTCCAGAAGCTAACTTCGGTGGTCGTGTTCACCGAATGGTTCGAGCCGGTCCTGCTCGTCGTGGTCGGCTTCCTCTCCGGCGCGATCAACGCGGTGGCCGGCGGCGGCTCGCTGCTGGTCTTCCCGGCTCTGCTGGCCACCGGGATGCCGCCGCTGGTCGCCAACGTGACCAACTCGGTGGCCCAGGGACCCGGCTTCGTCGGCGCCGCGATCGGTCAGCGCGAGGACCTCAAGGGCGCCCCTCGGCGGCTCTGGCTGACCTCGGCTGCCGCGGTGGTCGGCTCCGCGATCGGCTGCGTGCTGCTGATGGTCATGCCGGGCGAGGTCTTCGACGCCGTGGTGCCCGCGCTGATCGGGCTCTCCGCGGTGCTGATGGCCTTCCAGAACACCATTCGCAAGTGGCTCGGCACGCCCGACGAGAGCGCCCCGGACCGGACGACGTTCCTGGTCCTCGGGATCTTCTTCGCCTCGATCTACGGCGGCTACTTCGGCGGAGCGCGCAGCGTCATCCTGATCGCGATCCTGGTGCTGGCCGCGACCGACTCGATGCGTCGGCTGAACGCGCTCAAGAGCTGGCTGGGCATGATCGGCAGCGCGGTCACCCTGGTCGTCTACGCGCTGATCGCGCCGGTCGACTGGATGGCCGTGCTGATGCTGGTGCCCACCACGGTGCTGGGCGGGTACGTGGGCGGCAAGCTCGCCCAGAAGCTGCCTGCGACGCTGCTGCGCTACCTGGTCGTGGTGATCGCCGCGGGCGTCGCGGTCTACATGGTGCTGGACTGAGAAGGGGCACCGGCCGGGTCGGTGCCCACGTCGTCAGACGCCCAGGTCCTTGCGGAGCCGCTCGACGTGGCCGGTGGCCTTGACGTTGTACAGCGCCTTGGCGATCTTGCCCTCCGCGTCGACGACGAACGTCGAGCGGATCACGCCCTGCACGGTCTTGCCGTAGTTCTGCTTCTCGCCGAAGGCGCCCCACGCCGTCATGACCGACTTGTCCTCGTCGGACAGCAGCGGGAAGGTCAGGCCCTCGGCGTCCCGGAAGGTCACCAGCTTGGCCGGCTTGTCCGGGGAGACGCCGAGGACGTCGAAGCCCGCGTCGTTGAGCACCGCGAGGCTGTCGCGGAAGTCGCAGGCCTCCTTGGTGCAGCCCGGGGTGCTGGCCGCGGGGTAGAAGTAGACCACGACCGACCGGCCGCGGAAGTCGCTCAGCGAGACGGTGTTGCCGTCGGCGTCCGGCAGCGAGAACTCGGGTGCCTTGTCGCCGACCGAGAGTCGGTTCTGTTCGCTCATGCGCCCGACGCTAGCCGATGCCGCCGACGCGGTCCCGCCAGGTGGAGCGACGTCACTGCCCGCTGGCGCCCGCGGCCGGGACGAACTGCGCGACCTGAGGTGTCGGCGCCGGTGTTCGATCACTCGTCACGATGAACCCGCCGACCAGTAGCCCGGCGACCGCCGATGCGGTCAGTGCCAGCGCGCAGGTGGTGAAGAGGCGGATCGACACCGCGGTTTCCTTCCCGGAGAAGTGGATTGGGGCGTTCCGGGCTCGCACGAGCTCCTGGGAACAACGGGATGATCGGATCGGGCGGCTGGATCGTTACCGAACCGGCCTGCCGGGTGAGCGGGCTTCGAGTTGCGGGGGTGGTGACCCACGCGTAGACGGGTGGGTGGCCGTGCCGACAACCCCTCCGGAGGACCCGTCATGCCCACTGTCGCCGATCAGCTCATCGAAGTGCTCGTGCAGGCCGGCGTCCGGCGCATCTACGGCATCGTCGGGGACAGCCTCAACCCCGTGGTGGACGCGGTGCGGCGCACCGAGGGCATCGAGTGGGTGCACGTGCGCCACGAGGAGGTAGCCGCCTTCGCCGCGGGTGCCGAGGCCCAGATGACCGGGCGGCTCGCGGTGTGCGCGGGCAGCTGCGGGCCGGGCAACCTGCACCTGATCAACGGCCTGTTCGACGCGCACCGCAGCGGCGCGCCGGTGCTGGCGCTGGCCTCGCACATCCCGTCCGCGCAGATCGGCACCGGGTTCTTCCAGGAGACCCACCCCGAAGAGCTGTTCAACGAGTGCAGCCACTTCTGCGAGATGCTCTCGCAGCCGGAGCAGATGCCGCGCCTGCTGCGCACCGCCATCCAGACCGCCTCCGGACGTCGCGGCGCGGCGGTGCTGGTGCTGCCCGGCGACGTGGCGGAGAAGCAGGTCCCCTCGTCCAACGGCCTGGGCGTCATCGAGTGCGAGCCGCCCACCGTCGTGCCCTCGGAGGACCAGGTGGTCGCGCTGGCCGAGAAGCTGAACCGGGCGGAGCGGCCGATGTTCTTCTGCGGTGCGGGCACGCGCGGCGCGCACGCGGAGGTCATGGAGCTGGCCGCGCGGGTCAACGCGCCCGTCGGGCACGCGCTGCGCGGCAAGGAGTGGATCCAGTACGACAACCCCTTCGACGTGGGCATGAGCGGACTGCTGGGCTACGGCGCCTGCTACGACGCGATGCACCGCGCCGACCTGGTCGTGCTGCTGGGCACCGACTTCCCGTACGACAACTTCCTGCCGCAGGCCAACACCGTGCAGGTCGACATCGAGCCCGCGCACCTGGGGCGCCGCACGGTGCTGGACCTGGCGGTGCACGGCGACGTCGCCGAGACGATCCGCGCGGTGCTGCCGCACGTCCAGCAGAAGCACGACCGCACCTACCTGGACCGGATGCTGCGCGAGCACGCCGGTCAGCTGGAGCGGGTCGTCGACGCCTACACGCGCAACGTCGAGACCCAGGTGCCGATCCACCCGGAGTACGTCGCCGACGTGCTCGACGACCTGGCCGCCGAGGACGCGGTGTTCACAGTGGACACCGGGATGTGCAACGTGTGGGCGGCCCGCTACATCACGCCGAACGGGCGGCGGCGGGTGCTGGGGTCGTTCGTGCACGGCTCGATGGCCAACGCGCTGCCGCAGGCCATCGGCGCGCAGATCGCCGAACCGGGGCGCCAGGTCATCTCGATGTCCGGGGACGGCGGGCTGGCCATGCTGCTCGGCGACCTGCTGAGCCTGCGCACCCACCGGCTGCCGGTGAAGGTCGTGGTGTTCAACAACTCCTCGCTGGGCATGGTGAAGCTGGAGATGCTGGTGGACGGGCTGCCCGACTTCGGCACCGACCACGACCACGTCGACTTCGCCGCGATCGCCGCGGCCGCGGGGATCCACTCGGCGCGGGTGGAGAAGCCGGGCGAGGTGCGGGAGGCGCTGGCCGATGCGCTGGGCAGGCCAGGGCCCGCGCTGGTCGACGTGGTGACCGACCCGAACGCCCTGTCCATCCCGCCGCGGATCACCGGCGACCAGGTGAAGGGCTTCGCGCTGGCGGTGAGCCGGACGGTGCTGTCCGGCGGGGTGGGGAAGATGATCCAGCTCGCCCGCAGCAACCTGCGCAACGTGCCGCGGCCGTGATCGCGAGGGCCGGTGGGCGTCAGCCGGGGTGCGCCGCGAGCTCCTCCCGTTCCAGCTCGTGGTGCATGCGCAGGTCGAGCTCGGCTTCCAGCTCGTACAGCTTGGCCAGCAGCGGGTCGTCGTGCCCGAGCAGGTCGGCGGCCCAGCCGGTCAGCGAGTCGTCGCGGTGCGGGGTGGACCAGCCGAACAGCAGGGCGAGCATCTCCCGGTGGGACTCCCGCGGTTCGGACGCCGCGGTCAGCGCCAGCCACCGACGCTCGGCCCAGCGCTTGGCCAGCCGGTGGAAGACCGCCAACCGGTGGCGGGCGTCGGCCGGTTCGGTGGCTTCCCGGACTTCCGCGTGCAGCTGCGCCAGATCCAGCCCCAGCACCCGGCATCCGGCGTAGGCCCAGAAGTCGGTGCCGGTTCCGGCGCCTTCGGCCTCCCAGTGCGGATTCCACAGCAGACGCCGGAATTCGGCGGCGGCGTCCTGGCCGTGCATCGCGATGCCGAGGACGAGCCCGCCGCTGCAGTCCGTCGAGGCACCCCGCTCGCCCCAGGTCACCAGCCGTTGCAGCCACGACGGATCCTGCGTCTTCACCGCCAGGGCCGGGAGGAACTCGGGGAAGAACGGCTGCCCCTCGTGCTTCGCCAGGACGTGCGCGATGTCCTCGCGCACGCCGGTGCACGACAGGTGCAGCAGACCGAGTGCCGCGTGCTCCCCGGTCTCGTGATCCTCCGGGTCCGCGGCGTGCGTCCACAACAGTTCCTCGGCATTCTCCAATTCGAGAATCCCCAGTGCGCGCAGCACTTCCCCCGGCACTCCGGGGCGCAGGCGACCCGCGTCAGCGCACTCCGCCAGCAGGCGTTCGGCGAGTGCGGTGTCCCCGTGCCGGGCGAGCACGCGCACCAGTTCGGCGCGTTCTTCCGGGGCTGCAAGGAAGACGGGCAGCAGCGCCTCCGCATCGGCTCGGGACCCGTGCCGGACCACCACGTCCACAGCCGCCGATTCCCAGGATGTGATACCGGATGTGCGGCTCCCGGGGAAGGCGGCGGCCAGCGCCTGCGTCGTTCTGATCACCATCGGATGGTTCCTCCGGAGGAATTTCCTTACCCGTGCAGGTGTACTCCATCCCGGCGATGCTGACCCGTTCAGGGGGAGAACCGTAACCATCTTCGACCAGTATCCGATGTGCATCGAGGCCCCACCGGATCGGCCGGAGCGGGCCGCTCGGCCGGATGTCGTAAGGGTGATGGGGTGGTGACGCAGTGTGGACATCCGGGCAGGATGGGAAACATGACAGTCAGTCCCACGGTGCGTCGCCGCCGCCTTGCTGCCGAGCTGCGGCGACTGCGGGCGCAAGCGGAGGTCACCCAGCAGCAGGCTGCCGGGCACCTCGGCTGCACGCAAGCGAAGATCGGGCGGTTCGAGACCGCCAAGCGCTCTCCCTCGGTCGGCGACGTCTCGGCGCTGCTGGACTTCTACGGGGTCGAGGGGTGCGAGCGCGATCAGCTGATCAACCTCGCCCGCGATGCCCGCAAGCGGGGTTGGTGGCATTCCTACAGCGACGTCCTGCCCGAGTGGTACGAGACCTACGTGGGCCTGGAGGCCGAAGCGTCCTCGATACACACCTACGAGGCCGAGGCGATCCCAGGACTGCTCCAAACACGTGAATATGCGCACGCGATCACGAAGGCGACGCTCATCCGCGCGGATGAGTCGGAGATCAGCAGGCGGGTCGATCTGCGCATCCAGCGCCAGCAGCGGGTGGTGGGGGAGAACCCGCTGGAGTTGTGGGCGGTGGTGGGGGAAGCCGCCCTGCGCAGGCGCGTCGGCGGGCCCGGCGTGCTGCGCAGGCAGTTGGAGCACCTGCTGAAGCTCGTGCAGTTGCCGCACGTGACGCTGCAGGTGATGCCGCTGGACGCGGGCGCCCACCCGGCGCAGGCCGGACCGTTCGTCATCCTGCGCTACTCCAACCACATCGATCCGGACGTGGTCTACCTGGAAACTCACGTAGGCGGGCTCTACCTCGAACGTGAGATAGAGCTGTCGAACTACGTCACGATGATGGACCATTTACGTGCGCATGCGGTAGATCCGGACGGTTCCGTCGAACTGATGCAACAACGCATAGGAGAGTTGTAGAAGATGCCGAATATCACCGACTGGCGCACCAGCACGCGAACCCAAGGCCAGGGGCAGTGTGTTGAGGTCGGCTTCGGAGCCGACTGCGTCGGGGTGCGTGACACCAAGAACCGGGCCGCAGGACAGATCACTGTCGCCGTGCAGCGCTGGCAGGACTTCGTCAGCGGTCTCAAGCACGGCAGCTTCGACGTTCTATGACGCACGTTCCGTGAGTGCGCGACCGGGCTCCAGCGAGTCGCGCGCTCTCCGTGCTTTTCACCCTGGTTTGCGCGGCGGTGCGAGTGGCACCGCCGCGCAAGGCGTTTCAGCGCCGTTCCACGAACGGCGCGAGCAGTCCGGGAAGCGCTTCGTGAGCCAGTTCCAGGCCTTCTGACTCGTCGACGTCGTGCACCTCGTAGATGCTGCTGCCCGCGGCGGTCGTGGCGCCGACCGTCATCAGGCCCGCTCGCCGCTGGAAGAAGGTGCGGCTCAGCTTCCAGCCGATCACCCCATCGCGCTGCAGGACGACGGTGCGCCGGATCCCGCTGCCGTTGCGGGCGATCAGGTACTGCTCGGTCAGCGCGTGGCCGAGGTTGCGGTAGGCGTCCACCGCGAAGCCCAGGAACGCCAGGAGGGCGACGACGATCACGGCGACCGCCAGCGGCACCGGGATCCAGTCGAACACCAACGTCACGACCGCGGCGATCAGGATCGGTGCGGTGAACATCAGCGCCCAGTTGATCCGCCGCCGCAGCGCCGCGCGCGGGTGCCCGCGCAGCGGGACCTCCGACGGCGGCCGCGACTCGCGCAGCACCGCTGCCGAGGCCCGCTGCACCGCGGCGCGGGGTGCCGGTGGCATCAGCGTCTTGTTGTCCGGCTGGTTCTCCTCCTTCTTCTGCTTGAGCCCGGTGGCCACGGCGTTGAGCCGGGCGCCGCCGAACCACCGCAGCAGCAGGGGTTCCACCACCTCGACACCGCGCAGCCGCCGTTCCTCCAGCGAGATCGACCTCGTGGTGAGCAGGCCGCGCTTGACCTGCAGGGTGTCCCCGCGGTCGCGGCTCAGCCGGAAGCCCCACCACATCTCCAACGACAGCGCGAAGGCGCCGAGCACGCCGACCACCAGGGCGGAGCCGGCACCGATCGCGATGACCAGCCACAGCGCCGTGGTCTGCACGGTCTCGCCGACGGCGGCGAAGATCCCGGCCGACAGCAGCAGCTCGCGGAACGACCCGAAGGCCGAGGCGATCGCGCCCCAGACGATCAGGATCAGCGACACCGACAGCGCGGAGTAGCCCAGCCACCCCGGGTTGAGCCGGGCGAGCGTGCTGGTGTCCTCCTGCTCCGGTGCTTCGGCACCGGCCACAGTGGACGAATCGCCGAACAGCAGCTCCTGGCGCAGCGAGTCGGCGTGCTCCTTGGCGAGCGCGTCGAGCTTCAGCTCGCTGCTGTCGCCGCCCTGCCCGCCGGTGCTCACCTTGACCGCGGTGACGCCGAAGACGCGGTGCGCCACGTTGGCGGTGAGGTCGACGCTGCGGATCCGGTCGCGCGGGATCGAGCGGTGGCTGCGGGTGATGGCACCCGTGCGCATCTCGAAGCGCTCCGCGGTGATCCGGTACCAGGTGAACCACCAGCCGACGCCCATCAGCCCGGCGAGCACCGCCGCGCCGGCGACCCACGCCCCGGCGGTGATCAGCATCACCCAGGGGCTGGTGCCGGAGAGGACCATGAGCCCGATGGTCGGCACCATCGGCGCCAGGACCAGGATGGTGTAGGAGGCGATCGCCTTGGGGTCCTGGCGGCGCCACTGCCCATCGATCACGGTGCTCATGTCGCGTCTCCCGGCGTCGCCTGGGTGGTGGCGGTCAGCTGCTCGACCACCGCCTGCGCGGTCGCGCGGTCCAGCCCGTCGATCGACAGCGGACCGGCGGCCGAAGCCGTGGTCACGGTGACGCTGGAGAGGTTGAACAGCTGCTGCAGCGGGCCTCGCACGGTGTCGACGGTCTGGATCCGCGACATCGGCGCGATCCGCCATTCCTGGCGCAGCCAGCCCGCCGCGGTGTAGACCGCGTCGTCGGTGATCTCCCAGCGGTGCACCCGGTACCGCCACTGCGGCATGACCAGGACGTAGGGCACGCTGAGCACGGCGACCACCACGAGCGCCAGCACCAGCCAGAACCGCGCGGGCGGGATGAACACCGCGGTCGCGGCCAGCGCGATCAGCACCGGCACGACCAGCGCCAGGGCCTGCGTCGTCCACCAGCCGATCGCACGGCGCTCCACGCGGTGCCGCGGTGGGCGGAGCCGTATCCGGACGGTGCTCTCGTCGGCCACTGTCGGTCCCTTCCTGCGGTCGGCTGGATCCGGACGCCATTCTCGCAGGCCGGACGTGCCGTTGGTGGTCATGTGGGAAGCCACGGCGTCCTCCTACAGCGATTGCAGTTGCGGCCAGATCTGGTCCCAGGCACCGATCCTGCCGGTGCACAGCCAGATCGGGACGGTGCCGTCGTGCACCTGCCGCACCTCGGCGAAGTGCTCCCGCACGTCTTCCACGTCCCCGACGAGCAGCACCGAGTCGACCTGATCACCGGGTGGGCCGAAGTAGCCGTAGCCCCGGTGCGGGCTGTAGACCTCCGGGAGGTCGTGCTCGGCCCGGCCGACCTCCACCATCGACGCGGAGATGTAGCTGTCGCCGATCACCGCCGTGCGCTCCTGCAGCTGCGGTGGCAGCGCGCTGAACGCGATCGAGGTGTCGCGGGCGAGCACATCGGCGCTCGGCATGCCGAACGCGCTCGTCATCGTGGTCGAAAGCCACAGCGTCTGGCTCACCAGCGCGACGGAGGCGATGTAGGGGAACCATGCCGTCCACCCCCAGCGGGACGGCTTGGTCTCCCGGCGGCGCTGCAGCCCGAGCAGCCCGGCCGCGATCACCACGCCGTACATGCCGACCAAGTAGTAGGGCCGTGCGGCGGTGGCGACGAAGAAGGCGTACAGCAGGATCGAGGTGACCGCGAAGAACCGGTACGGCCGCAGCTCGGCGGAGCGGAACAGCTTCCACAGCCCGATCAGGAACAGCGCTCCACCGGCGACGCCCGCGAACAGCACGAGGCTGAACGCGGTGCCGCTGCGACCGCCCGACAGCATCGGGGACTCGTCCGCCACGATCGCGCCCATCTGCAGCTGCGGCCAGCCGTTGAAGGCCTGCCACAGCAGCGTGGGAGCCGCGATGACCAGCGCGATGCCGACCCCGCCCCAGAACATCGGCCGGCGCAGGACGTCGCGCGGGCCCACCAGCAGCACGCTGATCAGCAGCGCCACGCACAGGATCCCCACCTGGAACTTGGTCTGCAGGGCGATGCCGAGCACCAGCCCGAACACCAGCAGCAGCCGGTCGTCGGCGGCGCCCTGCTCGCGCAGCCGGACCCAGCGGACCAGCAGCCAGCTGAGCACCAGCCACTGCAGCGGTTCGAAGGTGTACGGGGTGACCCAGTGCCCGACCAGCGCGGCCCACATCCCGGTCGCGCCCGCACCGGCGGCCAGCACCTGCGCTCGGCGGTCTCCGCCGAACTCGCGGGCGAGCAGCGCGAACATCACCACGCCGGCGACCGTCGCCAGCACCGCGGGCAGGCGCAGCACGACCATCGAGCCCGGTGCGATCCAGTCCATCGCGGCGGCGATCAGCGGCGCGATCGGCGGCTGGTCGACGTACCCCCAGTCCGGGTGGTACTTGCCCGCCGCGAGCATGTAGACCTCGTCGATCCAGAAGTCTCCGAGCGCGCTCATCACGACGTGCACGACGGCGACCAGGCCGGCGATGGTAAACACCGGCCACTTGGCCAGCGGCCGCAGCCAGGGCTCGGCCGGTGGCCGGGCCTGTGCTGCGAGCACAGCGGATTCCATGATTCCCCCAGGGCTGTCGGGAAGCTTGCATCAATTCAAGCCAGGTCAGCCCTTGATCAACACGGCGCTTGGTAGCGCGTGCTGGATCCGAAAGTCGATGATCGATTCGCCCCGGTGCAACTTTCGTCTAGGCCTGCTCGCCGACCGGATGGTTTCCCGCCGATCCGCCGCGCGTCGTTGTCTACCGTGTTCCAGGTGAACCGCCCGCTGTGGCGGCTGCTGTGGAACACCAAGCGGGAGGCCGCGTTCGACGTGGCGCTCGTGCTCGGGCTGATTCTGCTCGGCCGCGTGTTGCTCGTGATGTACCCCTCCGACATCCCGCCCGGGGCGTACGACTGGATCGGCGGGCCCTGGCTCAACGACATCCTCGTGTGGATCATGGACCTGGCGCTGCTCGTGCGGCGGCGCTATCCGATGGTGCTCATGTCGATCGTCGCGGTGCTGGCGATCGTGCAGCCGCTGATGGTCGAGCTCGGCCCCGGTCCGCTGCTGTTCATCAACCAGACCTCCGACCCCTGGCTGCCCGGGGTCACGCCGTGGGCGATCTACGCCGCCGTCGTCTACACCACGGGCCGCAAGTGGAAGTTCTTCGCCTGGGACCTGATCAGCATCACCGCGCTGATCAGCGTCCGGCCGTGGGACGACCTGTCCACCGACGCCATCGTCGCGGCGGTGCTGTGGACGGTCTTCCCGGCGGTTCTCGGGCTCTACGTGGGCGCGCGCCGGAACCTGGTGAAAGCGCTGCGCGAACGCGCCGAGCGGGCCGAGCGGGAGCAGGAGCTGCTGGCCGAGCAGGCGCGGGCCGACGAGCGGACCCGCCTGGCCACCGAGATGCACGACGTGGTCACGCACCGGGTGAGCCTCATGGTGCTGCAGGCCGGGGCGCTGGGCGTGGCGGCGGAGGACCCGGCGATCCGCCAGGCCGCCGAGGAGCTGCGCACCAGCGGTTGCCAGGCGCTGGAAGAACTGCGGGACCTGGTCGGGGTGCTGCGGCGCGGCTCGTCGGAGCAGGACGCCCGCCCCGACGTCACGCCGCCGACGGACCTGCCCGACCTCGCCGAGCTGATCGGGCAGTCCGAAGCGGTCGGGATACCGGTCGAGTACACCGTGGACGGCGATCCGCGGATGGTCTCCGCCGCGGTCGGGCGCACCGCCTACCGCGTGGTGCAGGAAGCGCTGACCAACGTGCACAAGCACGCGTTCGGCTCCCGGGTGAGCGTCCGGCTGCTGCACAGCGACGACCGGTTGCGGCTGGTGGTCCGCAACACCAGCTCGCCGGACCGGGCCGCGCGGGACCTGGCCGACAGCGGCTCCGGGGCCGGGCTGCTCGGCCTCCAGCAGCGGGTCGAGCTGGTCGGCGGCACGTTCCGGGCCGGGCCCGCCGCCGACGGCGGGTTCGAGGTCGATGTGATACTCCCGGCGTACGTGCCAACTGGGGAGGCGGGCGGCGATGATTGAGCCGATCCGGGTCGTGGTGGTCGACGACGAGCCGATGGTCTGCGCGCACCTGCGCACCATCCTCGGCTCGGCTGAGGACATCGAGGTCGTCGACGACGCGCAGGACGGTGCGGCGGCGGTCGAGGCGGTGGTGCGGCACCGGCCGCACGTGGTGCTGATGGACCTGCGGATGCCCGGGGTGGACGGGCTGACCGGCATCGAGCGGATCTGCAAGCTGCCCGATCCGCCCGCCGTGGTCGCGCTGACCACCTTCGACGCGGACAAGTACGTGCTGCGCGCGCTGCGCGCCGGAGCGGCCGGGTTCCTGGTCAAGTCGACGCCGCCGGGCGACCTCATCGGCCTGGTCCGGGTGGCCGCCGACGGGCACACCGTGCTCTCCGAGGAGGCGCGGAAGCGGCTGGTGGCGGCGTCGGCGGACGAGCAGAGCTCCCGGCAGCGGGCGGTCGAGCTGGTGCGGGACCTGACCGAGCGCGAGGTCGAGGTGCTGACCTGCCTGGGGCAGGGGCTGTCGAACGCGCAGATCGCCGAACGGCTGTACCTGTCCGAGGCGACGGTGAAGAGCTACGTGTCCCGGCTGCTGGTGAAGCTGTCGTGCTCGAACCGGCTGCAGGCCGGGCTGCTCGCCTACGACGCCGGGCTGGTCCCGCGCTGAACTGGGGGTTTCAGCTCCGGGTGGTGCTTTCGGCCGAGTCGCGCGCGGCGAGCTCGTCCGAGAGGTTGAACGATCAACCGGGCAAGCTCCACCGATTGGCCCTGGAATATTCCACCGGGTATCAGATAGACCAGAGGGAGCACGCTCCGCACAGGGCGGTCGGGGCCTTGGAGCGTGCCGGCCATCGGTTCGGGGATCGATGGTGCCACCGGTCGGAGGGGTCCGGCCGCGGTTGGGGGTGTCCCCGGCGCAGTTTCGGGGTGCGCCGGGGACGCTTCTCCGCGCGGCGTGCCGGTCCGAATGCTCCGAACGGCCGCGACGGATGAGTTCCGCGCTGAACTCCTGATGGACGAATCGCGTTGCTCGGTGTCCGATTCGGATCGTCGACGGATTCTCGGCGAGAGCGGTCGCCGATTCTGGTCGAGGTGCCTCGGAAAAGGGGCTTGACGAGCCGTTTCTGCGGCGTTGTCCAGCCGCTGAACTGGGGAAATGTCCTGATGTACTGGTTAAAACGGCAAATTCCGGTGCTTTCCCGGTCGACGTCGACGTGGATATTGTTCGATCGAATAGTCGCTGTGCGTAACCGGCGGTGGGAGGCAGGCCACCGGGTTCCGGTTCGCAGCGGCCGATTTCGGACACGAGGAGAACACGATGGTCGATGCCCCACGTCGCCTGGCCCGGTTCGCCGGGGTCACCGCGATCGCCGTCGCAGCCCTTTCCGCGGCTTCCGTCGCGCAGGCGCAGCCCGCGCAGCCGGCGGACGTCAACCCGTACATCGTCGGCGGCGAGGACGCCAACATCGCCGACCACCCGTTCACCGTCGCGCTGGTCACCCCGAGCGGCCAGCAGTTCTGCGGTGGTTCGCTGGTGGCCCCGAACAAGGTGCTCACCGCTGCCCACTGCACCGACGGCTCGCAGCCGGCCGACATCAACGTGGTCAGCGGCCGCACGGTGATGAGCTCCAGCGAGGGCACCACCTCGAAGGTCACCGACGTCTGGGTGCACCCGCAGTACACCGACGCCACCCAGGGCTACGACGTCTCGGTGCTCACCCTGGAGGCCCCGGTCCAGGAGGCCCCGATCGAGCTGGCCACCGCCGACGACCCGGGCTACGCGCCGGACTCGCAGGCGACCATCCTCGGCTGGGGCAACACCAGCGAGGGCGGCCAGCAGGCGGACAACCTGCAGAAGGCCACCGTGCCGGTGAACTCGGACGAGACCTGCTCCGGCGCCTACGGGGAGTACAGCCCGGACTCGATGGTCTGCGCCGGTGTGCCGGAGGGCGGCATCGACACCTGCCAGGGCGACTCCGGTGGCCCGCTGGTGGTGGACAACAAGCTGATCGGTGTCACCTCGTGGGGTGAGGGCTGCGCCCGTCCGGGCAAGCCCGGCGTCTACGCCCGCGTCGGCGCCTACCACGCCGAGATCCAGGAGCAGATCGGTTCGGCTGCCACTCGCTGACCGAAGCGCTGCCGAAGGGCCGCGGGCGACCTGCCCGCGGCCCTTTCGCATCCCACCGTCCGATGAGGACATCGCGTCAGGTCACCTGCGGGCACCGGTTCGCCGCGCGCCGATGGGGATCGCGGTGGGTTCAGGGTTGCGGGTGGAGCCAGATCGTCAGGTCCAGGGTCGGGTCGGTGTGCTCGGTGGAACCTGGTGCGGCGGCGGTGGATTCGCCGATGTCCGCGGCCAGGACCGCGGTGGCGATCTCGTCGGCGTGGTGGCGGAGGGCTTCGCGGAGCTCGCCGGTCGCGCGCCAGCGCAGGGTGATCCGGTCGGTGATGTCGAGGCCGTCCTGCTTGCGGCACTCCTGGGCGAAGCGGATCACCTCGCGGGCCAGGCCCGCTCGTGCCAGCTCCGGGGTGATCTCGGTGTCCAGCGCGATCGTGACCTCGCGCTGCGATTCGACCACCCAGCCGGTTCGCGGCACCTCGGTGCGGAAGACGTCCTCGCCGGTCAGCGGTTCGGCCCGGCCGTCCACCTCGATCGTCGCGGTGCCTGCGCGCAAGGCGTGGACCAGTTCGGCGGGATCCGCGGCGCTGACCGCGGCCGCCGCCTGCTGGGTGCGGTTGCCGAACCGCTTGCCCAGCGCGCGGAAGTTCGGCTTGACCGACACCTCCAGCACCTCGCCCGCCGATGCCAGCGGTTCCACGCGGCGCACGTTGAGCTCGTCGGCCAGGTCGGCGAGCAGCTCGGGCGGCAGGGCCGGGCTGACGAGCGCTCGCGCCAGCGGCTGCCGCACCTTGAACCCGCTGCTCTTGCGCGCGGCCCGGCCCGCTTCCGCCAGCTGCCGCTCGATGTCCACTTCGGACATCAGGCGGTCGTCGACCAGCCGGAGGTCGGCGCGCGGCCAGCTCGCCAGGTGCACCGAGCCCGGCGCGTCCGGGATGCCCGGTCGGACGACGTCCTGCCAGATCTGCTCGGCGATGAACGGCACGAACGGCGCCAGCAGCCTGGTGAGCACGTCCAGGCAGGCGTGGAGCGTGGTCAGGGCGTTGCGGTCGCCGTCCCAGAAGCGCTGCCGCGAGCGGCGGACGTACCAGTTCGACAGGTCGTCGACGAACGCCGCCAGCGCCCGCCCGGCCGCCGCCGTGTCGTAGTCCTCCAGCCGCGCGTCCACTTCGGCCGCCAGCCGGTGGACCTGCGCCAGGACCCAGCGGTCGAGCACCGGGCGCTGCGCGGGCGGATCGGCGTCGGCCGGGACCCAGTCCACCAGCGCGGCGTAGCGGCTGAAGAACGACGCGGTGTTCCAGCAGGTCAGCAACACCTTGCGGACGATCTCGCGCAGCGGGGCGTGGCCGATCCGCCGTGCCGACCACGGCGATCCGGTGCAGAGCATGAACCACCGCAGCGCGTCCGCGCCGTGCTCCTCCATCAGCGGCAGCGGTTCCAGCACGTTGCCCAGGTGCTTGCTCATCTTGCGGCCGTCCTCGGCCATGATGTGCCCCAGGCAGACGACGTTGTCGTACGCGGAGCGGTCGAACAGCAGGGTGCCGATGGCCATCAGCGTGTAGAACCAGCCGCGGGTCTGGTCGATGGCCTCGCAGATGTACTGCGCCGGGTAGCTGCGGGCCAGCTCGGCGACGCTGCCCGGCCGGTGCGGATAGCCGAGCTGGGCGAAGGGCATCGAACCGGAGTCGAACCAGGCGTCGATCACCTCCGGTACGCGGGCGGCGGACTTCCCGCAGGCGCAGGGGAATTCGATCTCGTCGAGGTACGGGCGGTGCGGGTCGAGCGCGGTGAGGTCCCGGCCGGTGCGCTCGCCGAGCTCGGCGCGGGAGCCGATCGGCGTGACGTGGCCGTCCGGGCAGCGCCACAGCGGCAGCGGCGTGCCCCAGTAGCGCGTCCGGGACAGCGCCCAGTCCACGTTGTTGGCCAGCCAGTCGCCGTAGCGGCCGTGCTTGACGTGCTCGGGGTACCAGTGGGTGCGCTCGTTCTCGCGCTGCAGCGCGTCGCGGATCGCGGTCGTCCGGATGTACCAGGACAGCTGCGCGTAGTACATCAGCGGTGTGTGGCAGCGCCAGCAGTGCGGGTACTGGTGTTCGAAGGTGTTGTAGCGCAACAGGAGTCCGCGGTGCTGGAGGTCGTCGACGAGCACCGCGTCGGCGTCCTTGAAGAACATCCCGCCGACCAGGCCGACGTCGGCGGCGAACCGGCCGTCGGTCCCGACCGGGTTGACCACCGGCAGACCGTGCTCCCGGCAGACCGCGAGGTCGTCGGCGCCGAACGCGGGGGCCTGGTGCACCAGGCCGGTGCCGTCCTCGGTGGAGACGTATTCGGCTGACACCACGAAGTGCGCGTCCGGGATGTCCACCAGCTCGAACGGGCGGCGGTAGCGCAGGCCCGCCAGCGCGGTGCCCGGCACGGTCGCGAGCACCTCGCCGCCGGTGCCGAGCACTGCCTCGACCAGCGGTTCGGCCACCACGAAGGTGCCCTCGACGGTGCGCACCACCTGGTAGTCCACCGCCGGGTGCACCGCGACCGCGGTGTTGGACACCAGCGTCCACGGCGTGGTCGTCCAGATCAGCAGGTCGACGCCGCGGTGCCCGGCCAGCGCTCCGTCCACCGGGAACCGCACGAACGCCGACGGGTCGTGGGCGGGTTCGTAGCCCTGGGCGACCTCGTGGTCGGACAGCGTCGTCTGGTCGCGTGGGCAGTACGGGGCCACCCGGTAGTCCTCGACCAGCAGGCCGCCCTCGAAGATCCGCTTCAGCGCCCACCACACGCTGTCGACGTAGTCCGGCGACATCGTCCAGTAGGCGGTGGACAGATCGATCCAGTAGCCCATCCGCCGGGTGACCGCCTCGAACTCGCCGACGTAGCGCTGCACCGAGGCGCGGCAGCGCGCGTTGAACTCGGCGATGCCGATCCGCTCGATGTCGGGCTTGCCGCTGATGCCCAGCTCCTGCTCGACGGCCAGCTCCACGGGCAGCCCGTGGCAGTCCCACCCGCCGCGCCGCGGCACGTGGCAGCCCTTCATCGTCTTGAACCGCGGGAAGACGTCCTTGAACACCCGCGCCTCGACGTGGTGCGCGCCGGGCTGCCCGTTGGCGGTGGGCGGGCCCTCGTAGCACACCCAGCGCGGGCCGTTCGCGGTCTGCGCCAGGCTGCGCTCGAACACCGCGTGCGCGCGCCACCGCTCGATGATCCGGCGCTCCATCGCGGGCAGGTCGATCGACGGTTCGAGCGGGCGGAACGGTGATCCGGGCTGCGCCATGCCCATATGCTCACACCGCTCGGGCCCGCGAGCGACTCGCGATCCACTGTGGACGTTGCGGAGGAGCTGCGCGGGGTTCGCGAGCCCGCTGTACTGTTCAGTAGGCCGCAGCAGCCGATGCGGCCGGAACGGAGCAGGAGGAAGTCGGGTGAAGTCGGAACCCGCCACGGCCGAACCAGCGGGCAGCGGGCCCAACGTGGTCAAGTCCGCCGATCGTGCGCTGGTCATCCTGGAACTGCTCTCCCGGGGACGGCACCGGCTCAGCGACATCGCCGAGACGCTGCGGCTCCCGCTGTCCAGCGTGCACGGTCTGCTCGGCACGCTGGTGCACCGCGGCTTCGCCGAGTTCGACCCGACCACCCGCACCTACGGGCTCGGGCTGAAGGCGTGGACGGTCGGGCAGGGCTACACCGGGCACCGCGACATCGTGGGCCTGGCGCTGCCGCTGATGGACCGGCTCGCGCAGCGCACCGGGGAAACGGTGCAGCTGTCCAGGCTGGACGGCACCGAGAACGTCTACATCGCCATCGCCGAGTCGCCCCAGCCGATGAAGCTGGTGTCGGCGGTGGGCATGCGGCTGCCCGCGCACGCGATCGGGCTGGGCAAGGCGCTGCTGACCGGGCTCCCGCAGGACGAGCTGGCGCGCCGCTACGAGGGCGTGGAGCTGGAGGGCTTCACCGCGAACACGGTGCGGGAGCTGCCCGAGCTGCTGGCCGAGGTCCAGGAGGCCCGGGCTCGCGGTTACGCCGCCGACGACGAGGAGTACATCATCGGCTGCCGCTGCGTGGCGATGCCGATCCGCGACCACTCCGGTGACGTGGTCGCGGCCCTGTCGGTCTCCGCGCCGACGCCGCGCTGCGGGCCGAACTGGACCGAGGAGACGCGGGCCCCGCTGGCCGAGGTGGTCGACGCGATCGAGCAGCAGCTCCGCCGCTGATCAGCCGAACTGGACGGAGCGCTTGGCCAGGCCCATCCAGAAGCCGTCGATGGCCATCTGCTGCGCGGTGAGGTCGTCGGCCGCCGCGCCGAGCGTCACGAACAGCGGTGCGAAGTGCTCCGTGCGCGGGTGCGCGAGCCGTCCGGCCGGGGCCTTGTGCCGGAAGTCCAGCAGGGCGTCGACGTCGTTGGCCTCGAGCGCCTGCCGCCCCCAGTCGTCGAACTCCGCGGACCAGCTCGGCGTGCCCGGTTCGCCGAGCGCCGAGAGGTTGTGGGTGAAGAACCCGCTGCCGATGATCAGCACGCCTTCGTCGCGCAGCGGCGCCAGCGCCCGGCCCAGGTGCATCAGCCGTTCCGGTTCCAGCGTCGGCATCGAGATCTGCAGGACCGGCACGTCGGCGTCCGGGTACATCTCCACCAGCGGCACGTAGGCGCCGTGGTCGAGGCCGCGGTCCGGGAAGTCGTGCACCGGGGTGTCCGGGCCGCGGAGCAGGGCGCGCACGCGGGCGGCCAGCGCCGGTGCGCCGGGGGCCGCGTACTGGACGGCGTAGTAGTGCTCGGGGAAGCCCCAGAAGTCGTAGATCAGCGGAACGGTGCTGGTGGCGCCGATGGCCAGCGGGGCTTCCTCCCAGTGCGCCGAGATGATCAGGATCGCCTTCGGCTCCGGCAGCCGGGCCGACCAGGCGGCGAGCTGGCCAGGCCACTGCGGGTCGTCGGCCAGCGGTGGCGCGCCGTGGCTGAGGTACAGGGCGGGCATCCGGGACATCGCGCACTCCTCGTTCGAATGAGGGTTTCCAACCTCGTTTTGCGTGGCGGTGCGGGTGGCGGAACCTCAGAGGCCGCCTGGCTGCGGGATCCCGTTCTTATGTATGTCCGATACACGGCGAACGGGCTGTCCTCGCCAGGCGACCTCTGAGAACCCGCGGCGGTGCGGGTTGCGAGGGTGGGTTATGCGCCTGCGGCGCATGCGACACCTTCCGCAGTCTGACTGCGCTGATCATCGCGGCTGCGGCCACCAACCAGGATGAAAAGGCTCAATGCGCACTCCACTCCGACCATAGCTGGTAGTTCAAATTTGAACAAGCTAGGCTCGGTGGCATGGCTGAACCGCGCTGGCTGGACGACGAGGAGATGGCGGCCTGGAACGCCTTCGTGGAGGCGAGCAACCTTCTCGCCCGCAAGGTCGAGCAGCAGCTGCGCGAGCAGGTCGGGCTGTCCCACCCGCAGTACGAGATCCTGGTCCGGTTGTCCGCGGCGCCCGGTGGCGAGCTGCGCATGACCGAGCTCGCCCAGCTGGTGGTGACCTCGAAGAGCGGCCTGACCTACCAGGTCACCCAGCTGGAGAAGGCCGGTCTGGTGCGGCGCCGGACCTGCGAGTCCGACGACCGCGGCGTCAACGCGCTGCTGACCGACGCCGGGCGGGAGAAGCTGCGCGCGGCGGCACCCGGGCACGTCGCCGTGGTGCGCTCGAACCTCATCGACGTGCTCGACCGCGATCAGCTGCGGGCCGTGGCCGCCGGGCTCGGCGAGGTCACGCGGCACCTGCGCACCTCCGGCTGAGCTGCGTCCGACCCCCGGACGGGTCTTGCTTCAGCGCGTCTCGCAGTGGAAGGTCGTAGGGCTGCCGAGCCGCGCCGGCCGCACCCGGCCTAGCCGGTGCGCTCTCGGCAGCACTGCCGAGACGAAGGAGTGAGATGAGGTTCCTGAGGTTGGGCCCCGCCGGGGCGGAACGACCGCACGTGGCAGACGACCAGGGCCGGCTGTTCGATCTGCACCCGATCACCACCGACATCGACGGGCGGTTCCTGGCCGCCGGTGGCATCGCGCGGGTGCGCGAGGCGCTGGCCGCCGGTGAGCTGACCGCCGTCGACGACCCCGGCGACGGCAGCGGCCAGCGGGTGGGCGCCCCGATCGCGCGGCCGATGGCCGTGCTGTGCATCGGCCAGAACTACGCCGCGCACGCCGCCGAATCCGGTTCGGCGCCGCCCGAGGTGCCGATCCTGTTCTTCAAGCACCCGAACACCGTCGTCGGGCCGCACGACGAGGTGCTGATCCCGCGCGGTGCCGAGCAGGTCGACTGGGAGGTCGAGCTCGGCGTGGTGATCGGCCGCCGGGCCCGCTACCTGGGCAGCGCCGAGGAGGCGCTGGCGTGCGTCGCCGGCTACGTGGTGGCCAACGACGTCTCCGAGCGGGCCTTCCAGAAGGAGCACTCCGGCGGGCAGTGGTCCAAGGGCAAGTGCGCGGAGACGTTCAACCCGGTCGGCCCGTGGCTGGTGCCCGCCGACGAGGTCGCCGACCCGCAGGCGCTGCGGTTGCGGACCTGGGTCAACGGAGAGGTGCGGCAGGACTCCAGCACCGCGGACATGGTCTTCGGCGTGGCCGAGATCGTCCGGCACCTCTCGCAGTACGTGACGCTGGAACCGGGTGACCTGATCAACACCGGGACCCCGGAGGGCGTGGCGATGTCCGGGCGGTTCCCGTACCTGGCGCCAGGTGACGTGCTGGAGCTGGAGATCGACGGCCTGGGCAGGCAGCGCCAGCAGGTGAAAGCCTGTCTTTGAACTTGTTCTGCGTAGCGGTGCCGGTAGCGGAACCTCAGCGTCCGCCTGGCTGCGGGATCCCGTTCTTATGTATGTCCGATACACGGCGAACGGGCTGTCCTCGCCAGGCGAACGCTGAGAACCCGCGGCGGTGCGAGCTGCGAGGGTGGGCTAAACGCCTCCGGCGTTTCAAAGACAAAGAACCGAAGTGACGAAAACGGCGGTTCGGCACCCTCCCCTCGGTGCCGAACCGCCGTTGTCTCCCAGCGCCGACCCCCAGTGCGGCGCTGCAGATGACCCGATCAGCGAGCGAGCTTGCGCGCCTTGGCGAAGCGGCCGTTGGCGGGCAGCCAGCACAGCACGACGGTGAGCACGATGGCTGCCATCGCGATGCCGCTGGTCACACGGGCCATCGCGGGCAACGCGTCGTTGACCACGGCGAGGTTCACGAACAGCCCGAAGACCGCGAAGATCGTGTACAGGATGCGCGCGTACTTGGCGCCGTTGATGGCCAGCAGGCTCCAGAGCAGCAGCGGCAGCGAGAACACCACCACCAGGATGCCCTTGAGGGCGACCGTGGCCGACACGCTCGCGAGCACGGTGTCCCACATGCCGAAGTCCACGAGCGCGGTCTTGAGGTCGGTGATCTCACCACCGGACAGCGAGGCCAGCGCCTCCATCTCCGAGTCCAGACCCAGCGAGCTGGGGTCGGACGCGAGGATCTCGTTGAGCATCGTCTCGCCGATCGGGCCGGCGTTGCTGATGAGGTAGATCGCCCCGATCAGGCCGGAAACAGCGGACAGCACGCCGACGACGACCAGCGCCAGCAGCGTGCCGGGGCGCTTCAAGCCGACCGGGGCCTCGGTCTGGTTCGGGGTTGCGGTCTGGGGATACGTCACGACTTGGGTTCTCCTTGCCAGGGCATGAAAAAGGGGGGTGTGGTCGAGCGGATTCGCGTCACCGGCCGGAGCGGGTGCTGGTGCGGACCGCCGAGCCGGTGGCCGGTGCGGCCACCGCGCGCCGTCGGCGGTCCTCGCCTCCGCGACGTGCAGTGCGGGCCCACGCACTGCGCGGGAAGGCGTCGTTCGGCGTCGCGCCACGGGGCGGCGCGACGGTGGTGCTGCGCATGGTGCTCGCGAATCCTCTCCGGGGCAGGCGGCGGCTCACGCATCCGCGCACCTGCGTTCGTGCGAACTGCCCCGAATTCACCGGCCGGTCGCGAGCCGGACCGGGGGCGATCACCGAAGGACCACCGTTGGGGCGAGGCAGATCATTGCACCGCGCCGCACGGGGTTTCCAGCGATTCGGGAAAGAATTCCGCAGATTATTTGTTCTGGCGTGGAGATCAGTTCCGCGCACTACACTTCGGCGCAAACAGGAGAGTCGAAGGAAGCATGCCGTGCCGTTAGTCGGAACCGCCAGTCTGTCCGCGAGCGACCTGCGCAGCAGATTGCTCGAATCGCCAGGTGCTCTGCTGGACACCACGATGGATCAGCTGCGCACCCTGGTGCTGGTGCGCGAGGTCGGAACCGCCCTGGCCGCAGCGCGTTCGCTGGGGCGCGAGCAGTCGAGCGTGCAGAAGCAGCTCGACACGCTCAACCGGAACTTCGAGCAACTGTGCGGTGAACCACTGGTGATCAAGCAGGGGCGCGGGAAGTCCGTCCTCTTCACCGATTCCGGAGAGGCGTTCGTGGAGATCGCGCGGAACACGCTGCGCGACTGGCTCGACGGGGTGCACGAATCGCGGCGGCTGCGCGGCGAAACGATCACTGTCGGCACAACTCGTTTCACTCTCGGTTTCCTCGCCAATGCCGGTGAGCACGTCGCCGCGGAATTCGCCGAGCGCGGTGTGGACTTGCGCGTGACGCACCTGCGAACCCGCGAATTGATCAGCGCGCTGCAGACCAAGCAGGTGGATCTGGTCTGCGGCAGCGTGCTGGTCGGCGAGCCGGGCGAGGACGTGCTGGCCGACGTCGACGTGCTGGAGTGGCGGCGCAGCGGGCTGAGCCTGGTCACGAACCTGCCGGTGGGCAAGCTGCCGAACCGGCCGATGCTGGCCAGCCAGCTGCACTCGCTGCCACTGGTCATCCCGGCCAGCGGACTGATCTCCGGGTTCCTGCGCGGCTGGTTCGGCGCCGACTACCGGGAGCGGCTCGACATCGCCGCGGAGATCGACGACGTGCGCTACGGGTTCGACCTGCTGCGCTCGGAACTGCTGCACGGCTGCATGATCGTCACCCGCGGCGTGGGCGAGGCCGCCGACGACGGCAGGCTGCCGGAGGGCCGGGGGCTGCGCACCATCGACCTGGTCAACGACGTCGGGCCGAAGATGCACGTGCTGGTGGGCGCTTTCACCCGGCGCGGGGAGCGGCAGGGCTACGACGCCGATCACCCGCTCAACCTGCTGTGGGCGGCGCTGGAGCTGGAGAACGCCAAGTGGAAGCGCGGTGAGAACCGCCCCGCGGTGGCGTCCTGATTGCGCCGTTCGGGGGCAGCGAACGTGAATGTCTTTCAATTCCAGTGCGGGGTGGCTAGCGTCCGGATCGCGTAGATCGACCGGGAGGATCTGGCATGCCGCGTCCCACCGCCGCTCTCGTCGCCACGGCCGCGATCGCGTCCCTGCTGGTCGCGCCGCAGGCCGCGGCCGAACCGGTTCCGGAGCCCGCGCCGGACTACTGCCGCGAGCAGTGCCACGACGTCCTGCCGCCCGGGCAGAACGGCAACGCCACCTTCGCCGAACTCGTCGCGCACATGCTGCTGGGCACCCGCCCGAAGCACTCCGCCGACCAGCTGGCCCGCTACGATGCGCTCGTCGACGGCTATCCGCGACTGACCACCGGCACGATCGAGGAGTTCTTCAACGACAACTCCTTCGGCGTGCGGCCCGACGACGTCGAGCGGACCTACCGGCCGCGCGAGGACGTCACCATCGTCCGCGACAAGACCGCGGGCGTTCCGCACGTCTACGGGACCACGCGCTCGGGCACCACGTTCGGCGCCGGTTACGCCACCGCCGAGGACAAGCTCTTCCTGATGGACGCGCTGCGCCGGGCCGGACGCGGTTCGGTGACGCCGTTCGCCGGTGGCGCGCAGGCGAACCGGGAGCTGGAGCAGCGGTTCTTCGCCGCATCGCCCTACACCGAGCAGGAGTTGCAGCAGCAGATCGATTCAGTCGCGAGCCGCGGGGAGCGCGGCCGCCAGGCGCTGGCCGACGCGCAGTCCTACGTGGACGGGATCAACGCCTACATCGAGGAGTCCCACCGGGGGCGGTACTTCCCCGGCGAGTACGTGGCCACCGGGCACGTCGACCCGATCACCAACGCCGGTCGCATCGAGCCCTTCGAGCTGACCGACCTGGCCGTGCTGGCCTCGCTGGTCGGCGCGCAGTTCGGCGGTGGCGGCGGCAACGAGGTGCAGAACGCGATCGCGCGCATGTCGTTGCACGAGCGGTTCGGCCCGGAGCGCGGCGAGGAGATCTGGGCGGCGTTCCGCGCGGAGAACGATCCGGAGGCCATCAGCACGCTCCACGATGGACAGTCCTTCCCGTACGGCGTGGCGCCGGAGAACCCGGAAGGCGTGGTGCTGCCGGATCCCGGATCGGTGATCGAGCAGCAGCTCGTGTTCGACCCGACCGGATCGGCCGCCCAGCCCGCGGAACCGGCTGCCCGGCCGGAGAGCCGCAACCCGCCGCCGGCCACCGACGACCCGGTCGAGAGCCTGCGCGGGATCTTCGACGACGGCCTGTTCCCGGCGGGCATGGGCGAATCCCGCGGCATGTCCAACGCGCTCGTCGTCTCCGGCGCGCACACCGAGAGCGGCAACCCGGTGGCCGTGTTCGGGCCGCAGACCGGCTACTTCGCGCCGCAGCTGCTCACCCTCCAAGAGCTGCAGGGGCCCGGAATCTCGTCGAAGGGCGCCTCGTTCGCCGGACTGAGCTTCTACACCCTGCTCGGCCGCGGTCAGGACTACGCCTGGAGCGCCACCACCGCGTCCCAGGACATGATCGACACCTACGCCGTGGAGCTGTGCGAACCGGACGGGAGCCCGGCGACCGTGGACTCCGACGCCTACCGGTTCCGCGGCGAGTGCGTGCCGATGCAGCAGATCGAGCGGGAGAACTCGTGGAAGCCCAACCTCGGTGACAACACGCCCGAGGGCTCCTACCGGCTGGTGTCGTTCCGGACCGCCTACGGCCCGGTGACCCACCGCGGCACCGTCGGCGGCGAGCCGGTCGCGTTCGCGCTGGCCCGGTCGACGTTCCTGCACGAGGTGGACTCGATCATCGGGTTCCAGAAGTTCAACGACCCGGGCGCGATCACCTCGGCGCAGGACTTCCAGCGCGCGGCGCACGACATCAACTTCACCTTCAACTGGTTCTACGCCGACGCCGACGACACCGCCTACTTCAACTCCGGCGCCAACGTGGTGCGCGAACCGGTGGTCGACCCGAGCATGCCGATCGCCGCCGACCCGGCCTACGAGTGGCAGGACTGGAACCCGGACGGCAACACCGCGGCGCTCGCGCCGTTCGAGCAGCACCCGAACTCGGTGAACCAGGACTACTACGTCAGCTGGAACAACAAGCAGGCGCCGGGAACCGCGGGCGACCGGGCGGAGAAGGGCGCCGTGCAGCGCGGCGACCTGCTCGACACCCGGGTCCGCGAGCGCATCGAGGCGGGCGGGAAGTTCGACCGGGTCTCGCTGACCCGGGCGATGGCCGAAGCGGGCGTCACCGACCTCCGCGCCGAGCGGGTGCTGCCCGACCTGCTGCGCCTGATCGACCGCGAACCCGTCACCGACCAGCGGACCGCGGTGCTGGTCGACCGGCTCCGGACCTGGCTGGCCGACGGCGGCAAGCGGATCGAGACCGAACCGGGCAGCAGGCAGTACGAGCACGCCGCGGCGATCGAACTGCTGGACGCGTGGTGGCCGCGGCTGGTGCGCGGCCAGTTCGAGCCCTCGCTGGGCGCGCCCGCCTACCGGGCGCTGACCGGGGTGATGCAGATCAACGAGTCGCCGTCGGGCTGGCAGAACGGCGATCCGGACCTGCACGTCGGTCAGGGCCACCAGGGTTCGGCCTTCCAGTACGGCTGGTTCGGCCAGGTCTCCAAGGACGTCCGCGCGGTGCTCGGCGAACCGGTGCCGGGCGGCTTCGGCGAACCGCTGTGCGGCGGTGGCGATCCGGCGGCGTGCCGGCAGGTGCTGCTGGACACCCTGCGCCAGGCGGCGCAAACCCCGGCGGAGCAGACCTACCCGGGTGACGCGGACTGCGCGGCGGGCGACCAGTGGTGCGCGGACGCGCTGGTGCACAGCAAGATCGGCGGCATCGCCCAGGAGAAGATCAGCTGGCAGAACCGCCCGACGTACCAGCAGGTCGTGGAGTTCCCGGCCCGCCGCTGATCGGTCGGAAGTGGGAGCTGTTCCGCAGGTGATGGTCCGTGAGCGTTTTGTGGTGTTATAGCCCCACAAAACACTCACGGATCCTGACCAGCGGAAACGGTGCTCGGCGTGGGAACATCGCGGTAACTGCGAACGGGAGGTTGTTGTGGGCGATCTGGGCGCTGTGCTGCGGCGAATCGACGACATCCGGGACGATCTCACCGCGCTCTACGAGGATCTGCACGCCCATCCCGAGCTGTCCTTCGCCGAGCACCGCACCGCGGCCGAGGTCGCGCGACGCCTCGAAGTGCTGGGCCTGGAGGTCACCACCGGAGTGGGCCGCACCGGCGTCGTGGGCGTGCTCCGCAACGGCGACGGCCCGACGGTGCTGCTGCGCGCGGACTTCGACGCGCTGCCGGTGCAGGAGCAGACCGGGCTCGACTACGCCAGCACCCAGCGCGGCACCGATCCGGACGGCCACGACGTGCCGGTGATGCACGCCTGCGGTCACGACATGCACGTCACCTGCCAGCTCGGCGCGCTCGACCTGCTGGTCAACGCCCGCGAGCAGTGGTCGGGCACGGTGGTGGCGGTGTTCCAGCCCGCGGAGGAGATCGGGGCCGGCGCGCAGGCGATGCTCGACGACGGTCTCCTGGAGCGCTTCCCGCGGCCCGACGTGTGCCTGGGCCAGCACGTCTTCCCGTTCCCGGCGGGCACCGTGGGCGTGATCAGCGGGCCCAGCATGTCGGCGGCCGACGGTCTGAAGATCACCATGTTCGGCCGCGGCGCGCACGGCTCGCAGCCGGAGAACGCCATCGACCCGGTGGTGATGGCCTCGGCGACGGTGCTGCGGCTGCAGACCGTGGTGTCCCGCGAGGTCTCCGCCCGCGACACCGCCGTGGTCACCGTCGGCTCGATCCGGGCGGGCACGAAGGACAACATCATCCCCGACCAGGCCGAGCTCCGGGTCAACATCCGCTCCTTCGACGAAGCCGTCCGCGAGCGGGTGATCGCGGCGGTCAAGCGCATCGTGCGCGCCGAAGCGATGGCCTCCGGCGCCGAGCGGGAACCCGAGTTCGAGCGGCTGACGGACTTCCCGGTGCTGGTCAACGACCCGCAGGCGACCGACCGCACGACCAAGGCGCTGTGCGAACAGCTCGGGACGGAACGGGTCCTGGCGCTGGAGCCGGTCACCGGCAGCGAGGACGTCGGCCTGTTCGGCACCGCGGCCGGAGTGCCGACCTGCTACTGGTTCTTCGGCGGAGTCGAGCGCGGCAAGTACCTGGCGGCCCGCGAAGCGGGCACGCTGAGCCGGGACGTCCCGTCCAACCACTCGCCGTTCTTCGCCCCGGTCGTCGAACCGACCCTGACCACCGGGGTCACCGCCATGGCCACCGCAGCCCTCGCCTGGCTCGACCCGCGCTGAAAACCCGATCAGGGCAACGAGGTTCCGCCCTCGGTCGGTGCGGGGCTGCGATCCGGGTGCTCAAAGGCTGTACGCGGTGCAGCAAGTCCTACGGCCGTCCGAACAGGGCGGCCGTAGTTGTGCCTGTACGCGCTATTCCGTCGGGACCAGGGGTTGGAGGAGGGTTCGGACGAGGTCGGGCGGGGTCGGGTTGGGGGTGTCGGTGAAGTGGGTCAGGAAGGCGCTCTGGAAGCAGGCTCCGAGGAGCAGGGCCGCCGTTGAGTCCGGGTCGGCTTCCGGGTCGAGGGCTCCCGCCTGCTGTTCCGCTCTCAGGTAGGCCGCGAGGGATTCGCGGACCGCGTGCGGGCCCAGGCCTCGTTCCTGCAGCGCGTCGCGGTGGGCGGTGAACAGCGTCTGCTCGGAGAAGACCGAGGCCGCCATCGGGAAGGTCTCGGTGTAGAAGTCGAGCGCCTCGGTCGCGACCTCTTCGAGGACCGCTCGCAGCTCGCCCTTGCCCGCCCGGTCGGTCAGGCCGGTGAGCAGCGCGCGGAGGTTGCCCGGTGCGCGTTCCTGGAGCACCGCGAGGAACAGGTCGGTCTTGTCTCGGAAGTGCTTGTACAGCGCGGCTTCCGAGAACCCGGACTCCTTGGCGATCTCCTTGGTGGTGGCGCGCGCCATGCCGCGCGTGCGCATCACGTGCGCGGCGGCGTCGAGCATCCGGTCCCGGGTTCCCACGGCGGCCTCCCTCGGTTGACAGGTTGGTGAGCGCTCGCTGACCATAGTAGTTAGTGGGCACTCACCAACCAAGGGGTGGAGCGATGCGGATCACGATCTTCGGGGCGACCGGCGGAACCGGGAAACACCTGATCGAACAGGCGCTGGCGGCCGGGCACCAGGTCACCGCGGTGGTGCGGGACCCGGCGAAGGTGACCCGCGAGCACCCGGAGCTGACGGTCGTCCGGGCCGACGTCATGGACGCCGCCGGCATCCGGCCGCACATCGCCGGCCGGGACGCCGTCATCTCCGCGATCGGCTCGACGAGCGTGCGGAACCCGACCGCGGTGCAGACCGACAGCACGATCAGCATCCTCGACGCGATGGGCGCGGCAGGCGTCCGCCGCTTCCTGGTGGTCAGCAACGGCGGCATGATCACCGAAGGCGACGACCCGCTGACCAAGCACCTGGTCAAACCGATCATGTGGCGCTTCCTCAAGCACCCGTGGACCGACATGCAGCGCATGGAGGAGATCGTGCGCGCCAGCGAGGCGGACTGGACGATCATCCGGCCGCCGAGGCTCACCGAAGGCCCGCGCACCGGCCGCTACCGCAGCGCGGTGGAGCGCGCCGTCCGCGGCGGGATGAAGATCTCCCGCGCGGATCTGGCGGACAGCATCCTCCGCAGCCTGGACGACGATTCCTCGATCCGGAGCGCGATCGCGGTCGCCGACTGAGGAGTCACTCGGCGAGTCGTTCGGCGGGGATGCCGAGCGCGGTCAGGAAGGCCGTCGCGGCCGGGGTCCGGGTGGTGCGGCTCCAGGCCACGTACTCGATGCGGGCGGGGGCGTCGGTCACCGGGATCGTCGTCACGCCGGTGAACCTCGGCACGTAGGTGGAGGCCAGCATCGCGATGCCGAGCTGCTGCTGGACGAGCTGGACCATCAGATCCGCCGTCGGGATCTCGAAGGCCACCTCGCGGTCGAGGCCCGCCGCGGCGAAGGCCTGATCGGACTGGGCCCGTCCCGCGCTGCCGGTGGGGAAGTCCACGAAGCGCTCGGTGGCGAGCCGGTGGAGGTCGACGTTCTCGCTGGTGGCGAGCGGGTGCTCGGGCGCGACCACCGCGACCAGCGGATCCCGCGCGAACTCGAAGCTCTGGACGCCCTGCGGCCGGACGGTGGCCGGGAGGCCGAGGAACGCCACGTCGAGGGAACCTTCGCGGATCTGCTCGGTCATGACGTCGCTGCTGCCCACCCGCAGGCCGATCCGGACGTCCGGGTGGCGCTGGTGGAACTCGCGGAGCACGACCGGGAGGTCGACCGCGGCCACGGTGGGGATCACGCCGATCGCCAGTCGCCCGCGCACCTCGCCGATGGCCGCGGCGACCTCGGCCGCGGCGCGCTCGGCGGCGTCGAGGCACTGGCGCGCTGCGGGCAGGAACGCCTCGCCCGCCGGGGTCAGCCGAACCCGGCGGCTGGTGCGGTCGAAGAGCCGGGCGCCGAGCTCGCGCTCCAGCCGCGCCACCTGGTGGCTCAGCGCGGATTGCACGACCAGGCATCGCTGCGCGGCGCGGGTGAAGCTGTTCGTCTCGGCCACGGCGACGACGTAGCGCATCTGCTGGAGTTCCACCGATCCATCGTGCATCGAGATGGATCGGATGACAAACATGTGTTGGACTCATCGATGCTGGTCGGCAGAGACTTGAGGCATGATCCAGAAGAACGTCGTGCTGACCGCGCTGGCCCCGGCCGTGTGGGGCACGACCTACGTGGTGACCACGGAGCTCCTGCCGGCCGGGCACCCGCTGTTCGCCGGGTTGGCCCGCGCGCTGCCCGCCGGGCTGATCGCGCTGGCGCTGACGCGGGCGCTGCCGCGCGGCGCGTGGTGGGGCAAGGCCGCGCTGCTCGGCGTGCTGAACATCGGCTTGTTCTTCCCGCTGCTGTTCATCGCCGCCGAGCGGCTGCCCGGCGGGGTCGCCGCGACCTTGGCCGCCGTGCAGCCGATGATCGTCGCGGTGCTGGCCGTGGTCGTGCTGAAGGAACGGCCGTCCGCGCGGCGGTTCGGCTGGGGCGCGGTCGGTGTCGTGGGCATCGGTCTCGTGGTGCTCGGCCCGGACGCCGGTTTCGACGTCGTCGGGATCATCGCGGGCCTGGCCGGTGCGGTCGGGATGGCGCTCGGGGTGATCCTGACCAAGCGCTGGGGACGGCCGCCCGGCGTCGGCCCGGTGGCCTTCGCTGGCTGGCAGCTGACCGCGGGCGGGCTGTTCCTGGTGCCGGTCACGCTCACCTTCGAGGGCCTGCCGCCCGCTGTCGACGTGCCCGCGCTGCTCGGATACCTGTGGCTGGGCGGGGTCGGCGGACTGCTCGCCTACGTCGTGTGGTTCCGCGGGATCGGCGTCCTGCCGGTCACCTCGGCCGCCCTGCTCGGCCTGCTCTCGCCGCTGGTCGCCGCGCTGCTCGGCGCGGCGCTGCTCGGACAGCTGCTGGGCCCGGTCCAGCTGCTCGGTTTCGCCTTCGCGCTGGCCGCGATCGTCGCGGCTCAGCTGCCCGCTCGAACTCCCGTCCTGGAAAGGGTCGCAGCATGAAGATCACCGTCATCGGAGCCACCGGAATGGCCGGTTCGCGAATCACCGCCGAAGCCGTCCGGCGCGGCCACCACGTCACCGCCGTGTCCCGCAGCGGCGCCCCGCTGCCCGGAGCGACGGCGGTCCGCGCCGACGTGACGGACGGGGAGCGGATGCGCGACCTGTTCGCCGGGGCCGACGCGATCGTCGGCGCGACCCGGCCGGCGCCGGGGCAGGAGCACGTCGTCGGCGAGACCACGACGGCGCTGCTCGACGCGGCCACCGGTGCCGACCGCCGGGTTCTCGTCGTCGGCGGCGCAGGTCCACTGAGGACTCCCGGTGATCCGGACCGGCTGGTCGTGGACGATCCCGCCTACGTGGCCGCAGAATGGCGCACGATCGCCGCGGCGAGCGTCGCCCAGCTGGAGGTCTGCCGCGCGCACCAGGCGGACTGGACCTACCTGAGCCCGCCCGCGGTGCTCGAACCCGGCGAGCGCACCGGCCACTACCGGCGCGGCGGCACGACCCTCCTGGTCGGCCCCGACGGCACCTCCCGCATCTCCGCCGAGGACTTCGCGGTGGCGGTCCTCGACGAGCTGGAGAACCCGAGCGGTGCCAAGCACTTCACCGTCGCCTCCTGAACGGGGCTGGTGCGCGGTCGGCTCCGTTTCACCTGTTCAGCGCCCGTGAGTGGTTTGTGGGGCTATAGCACCCCAAACCGCTCACGGGTCTCCACCTGCGGAAACGGAGCCGGGGAAGGGACATTGCCGTGTTGTGGGCCCCGGGCTGCGAGCGTCCAGGCGCCGGATCAGGGGAGCATGCGGTGGATCTCGGCGGCCACGAGCTCGGGGTCGCCGGTCGGCACGAGGTGGCCGGAGTTCGGGGCGTAGACGTGGCGGCCGAGGCGGTGCTGTTCGGCGCGGTGCTCGTGGGATGCGTTCAGCGCGGCGCGGATTCGGGCGTTCATGCCCGTCGAGGTGCGGCCCGCGGAGATCACCGTGACCGGCACGTCGAGCGGGTCCAGCGGGTCGTCGCGCAGCGCGGTCATGTCGGCGACGACCGAGGCGAGTTCGGCGGCGCGGGTGCGGATCGTGCCGACGGTGAAGCCTTCGGCGCGCATCTCCGCCTTGGCGTCGTCGGGCAGCGGCGCGAGCAGGTCGCGGTGGGCGAAGGCCAGGAGGCCGAGGCGGGCGAGCAGGCTGCTGATGGCCTGGCCGATCTTCTCCGCGCGGCGGACCGACGGGTGGAAGAACAGGTCGCACGCTTCGTCGGTGTGGTCGAGCAGCACCAGCCCGGCGATCCGCGCGGGGTTCGCGGCGGCGGCGATCCGCACGATCGGACCGCCCCAGCTGTGCCCGACCAGCACGAACGGTCCTGGGCCGAGGTGGTCGAGCAGGTCGCCGAGGTCGGCGGCGAGCCGCTGGAGCGTGCGCGGGTGGCCGTCGGGCGCGCTGCGCCCCAGGCCGCTGCGGTCGTAGACGACGGTCGGAGCCCGGTCCGCGACCGCGACCTGCGCGGGCGCCCAGTACGAGCGGCTCGCGGCCAGCCCGCTCTCGAACACCACCGTCGGCGCGTCCGGTGCTCCGGGGCGCCGCATGTAGAACAGCTCCCGGCCGTCGCGGGTCGTCGCGGTGCCGGGCGCGCCCTGGCTGTGCTCGACTTCCGCTCCGCTTCGCGGTCCCCCCACGCGAACCTCCTCCGAGCTCGATTCAAGTTAGCCTAGCCTAATTTGTCGGCCCGCTGGGAAGATCCGGTGAATCGAGGACGGCATGTGTCCTAGCCCGTCCATAGCGTTGCGAGCATGGTCAACGCAGTGCACATCCGCCCCTTCCGCATCGACGTTCCGCAGGCTCGGCTGGACGACCTCCAGAACCGGCTGGCCGGGACGAGGTGGCCGGACGAGCTGCCGGGAGTCGGGTGGAGCCGCGGCGTTCCGGTGGCCTACCTCAAGGAGCTCGCCGAGCACTGGCGCACCGGCTACGACTGGCGGGCGCACGAGGCGGCGCTCAACGAGCACCCGCAGTTCACCGCGGACATCGACGGTCAGAACCTGCACTTCCTGCACGTGCGCTCGCCGGAGCCGGACGCCACGCCGCTGCTCCTGCTGCACGGCTGGCCGGGCGGCGTGACGGACTTCCTCGACGTCATCGGCCCGCTGACCGATCCGCGGGCGCACGGCGGCGACCCGGCCGACGCCTTCCACCTGGTCGTCCCGTCGCTGCCCGGCTTCGGCTTCTCCACGCCGCTGGCCGGTCCCGGGATGAACGCGGCGCGGATCGCCGGGATCCTGCTGCGGCTCATGGCCGAACTCGGCTACCACCACTTCGGCGTGCAGGGCTACGACACCGGAGCCTGGGTCGGTCCGCAGCTCGGGCAGCAGGCGCCGGAGCGCGTGCTCGGCATCCACCTCAACGCGCTGATCACCTTCCCGGCCGGGATCGAGGGCGAGTTCGACGGGCTCACCGAGGTCGAGCAGCGGCGCTGGGAGGCGATGCAGGACTTCAACGACGGATACCTGCAGTGCAACGCCAAGCGGCCGCAGACGGTGGCCTACGGCCTGCACGACTCACCGGTCGGGCAGCTCGCCTGGATCGTGGAGAAGTTCAAGGAGCTCACCGAGCCCGCCGACGGACTGCCCGAGGACAGCATCGACCGCGACCGCATCCTCACCGACGTCACCCTGTACTGGCTGACCGGCACGGCGGCCTCGGCGGCGCAGATCTACTACGAGGAGATCTCCGCGAACGACTGGGGCACGCAGCGCGCGACCGTGCCGACCGGGGTGCTGGTGTCCGCCCACGACGTGACCATCCGCCGCTGGGCCGAGCGGGACCACCACGTCGTGCACTGGGCGGAACTGGGCAAGGGCGGCCACTTCCTGGCGATGGAGGAACCGGAGGCGCTGGTCGAGGACGTCCGGACGTTCTTCCGGAAGCTGCGTTGAGCGGCGGTCGTGAGTGCGCGGAGCCGGTCTGCGCACTCACGGCTGCGCGCTCATCCGCCGTGCTGCTCGGCGATGCGCTCGCGCATCCGCTGCTCGGCCTCGCGCAGCTCCGGGGTGAACTCCTCGCCGAAGTCGGCCTCCTCGGCGACCTTGCGGATCTCCACCTCGCCGCTCTGGAAGGGGATCCGGCGCGCCCAGCCGATCGCCTCGTCGCGGGAGGCGACGTCGAGGATCCAGTACCCGGCGACCAGCTCCTTGGTCTCGGTGAACGGCCCGTCGACGACGGTGGTCCTCCCCTTGCCGGAGAACTTCACGCGCGCTCCGGTGCTGCTGTCCAGCAGCCCGTTGCCGTCGACCATCACACCGGCCGCGACCAGTTCCTCGTTGAACCGCGTCATCTCCGCGAGCTCCTGCTCGGTCGGCATCGTGCCGGACTCGGACTGCTCGTCGGACTTGATGATCACCATGTACTTCATCGCGGTCTCCTCCTGGAAGTCGGTTCCTGCTTCACCGACGCATCGAACGAGCCGGGCCGGGATCGACACCTCGCGACGAATTCTCCGGAAGTTTTTTCCGCGGCGCGGCCCTGGTCAGCTGTCCGCTCCCGCCGGTCGGCGCTTGACCAGCAGGAACACCACGGCGGTCAGCAGCAGGAAGGCGGGTATCAGCAGCAGTGCGTCCGGTGTGGTCGGCTGCGCGGACCAGCCGGTGTCGCGGCTGGCGCCCTCCAGGGTGATGCGGGCGACGGTCAGGTACGTCAGGTGCACGGCGATGGACGCCCACAGCGACCCGGTGGTGATGCGCGCGATCAGCAGCACGGTGCCGAAGACCGGGAACAGGACCGCGTAGGCGACCGGATCCTGGCCGGGCGGGGCGAAGCCCGGCGCCGGCGGGTTGTCGCCCAGCAGCGTGCCCACCGCGAAGTTGACGACGGTCGACCCGGCGCCGACCAGGCAGAACAGCAGGACGGTGGTGAGGAATGCCGTCCACCGGCGCAGCGCCCGGCTGAGCGAGGCGTAGACGTACCCGCGGAAGACCAGCTCCTCCGGGAAGGCCTCCAGCGCCAACGCGATCAGTGTGTTGACCAGCAGGAACTGCGCGAGCTTCGCCGCGTCGAGCGGGCCCCACTCGAACCAGCCCGCCCAGGTCCCCAGCCCGAACACCACGGCCGCCGAGCCGCCGGTGATCGCCACGCCGAGCGCGAAGGTCCGCAGGCCCGCTGCCCAGCCGGTCAGGCCGAGCCCGGACATCGGTTCGCGGTCCACGGCGCGGCGCAGCAGCGCGATCAGCGACACGGCGATCAGCAGGCACAGCGCTGCGATCAGGACCTGCCGCGAGGTGTCGCTCATGCCGGTGCGGCTCTGCGCCGCGTGCGCGATCGCTCCTGCCGAGCCGAGCGCCACGGCCATGGCGCAGGTGCCCAGCACGCCCCGGGTGAGCGCTCCCGCTCGCGTGGTCCGCCTCGGCGCGTCGACCAGCGCCTCCGTGGACGGCATCGCTCCTCCTTTTTAGGTCAGGTGTACAAAATACGATTTCGGTCGACTGTACAGAAAAAGATCCGCGCGGCGGGCTCGGGTAGAAAAGTCGGGGGAGGTGCGCGTGCCGAAGATCGTCGACCACGAAGAACGCCGCTGGGAGCTGGTGCGAGCGGTGTGGGCCGTCATCCGCGAGCGGGGCGTGTCGGGAGCGTCGGTGCGCGCCGTCGCCCGCCAGGCGGGCTGGTCGCCGAGCTCGGTGCAGTACTACTTCTCCAGCCAGTCGGAGCTGCTGCTGTTCGCGCTGCGCGCGATCTCCGAGGTGGCGGAGCGCAGGCTGCTGGCGGCGGACCTGCCCGGCGATCCCCGCGACCGGGCGCTGGCCCAGCTGGAACGGCTGCTGCCGACCGATCCGGACGCGCACGTGGCCACCGAGATCTGGGTGGCGTTCCTCTCGCTGGTCCTGGTCGACGACGAGGCCAGGGCGCTCAACTCGGGGGACGCCCACGCGGTGTCGGCCCTGTGCCGCGAAGTGCTGGACGCGATGGCCGCGGCCGGGCTGGTCGCCGAGCACCGGGACCTGGAGCTGGAGACCCGCTTGCTGCACGCGCTGTTCGACGGCATCGCCCTGCACTCGGTGACGGCTCCCGACCTGATGCCCGCCGACCAGATCAGGCGGCTGCTCGAATACCACCTGGACCACCTGCGGTGATCGGTTTGGGCGCGTCGGGGCGGCGTGGCACGATTCGGCACGTGGTCAGCACCTCCGCCGAAGCCCAGCGCCTGCGCGATCTCGCGCTGCTGCGCCGGGTCCGCGACCGGATCGACCGGGAGTACGCGCAACCGCTGGACGTCGAGGCGCTCGCCCGCGGCGTCGGGATGTCCTCCGGGCATCTCAGCCGCCAGTTCCGCCGCGCCTACGGGGAGTCGCCGTACAGCTACCTCATGACGCGGCGCATCGAGCGGGCGATGGCGCTGCTGCGCCGCGGTGACCTGAGCATCACCGATGTCTGCTTCGAGGTCGGCTGCTCCTCGCTGGGCACCTTCAGCACCCGCTTCGCGGAACTGGTCGGCATGTCGCCCAGCCGCTACCGGCGGGAGGCGGCGGCCGAGACCGAGGGGATGCCGTCGTGCGTGGCCAAGCAGGTCACCAGACCGATCAGGAATCGAGAAGCGCGGTCCTCGGAGCGCACCTAGCGTGGCTGCCATGGACATCACCATCATGGAGACCTTCCTCCCGCACGAGGACCACGAGGCCACGCTGACCTTCTACCGCGACGTGCTCGGCTTCGAGGTGCGCAAGGACGTCGGGTACCAGGGCATGCACTGGATCACGGTCGGCCCGCCCGGCCAGCCCGGCACGTCGATCGTGCTCTACCCGCCGGCCGCCACCCCGGGCCTCACCGACGACGAGCGCCGCACCATCGCCGAGATGATGGCCAAGGGCAGCTACGCGATGATCAACCTGGCCACGCCGGACCTCGACAGCACCTTCGAGAAGCTGCAGGCCCGCGACGTCGAGATCGTGCAGGAGCCGACCGACCAGCCGTACGGGCGGCGCGACTGCGCCGTGCGCGATCCCGCGGGCAACATGATCCGGATCAACGAACAGTCCTGAGTCAACGTTTCCGCTGGTCACAAGCCGTGAGTGCTTTGTGGGGCCATAGCACCACAAAACACTCACGGACGCGTGCCAGCGGAACCAATGTGATAGGCGGAGCATTGATGAGCACGGCCACGACGAACGCGCTGCACGTCGCGGACAGCCACGACCTGATCCGCGTGCACGGTGCGCGGGTGAACAACCTCAAGGACGTCAGCGTCGAGATCCCGAAGCGCCGGCTGACGGTGTTCACCGGGGTCTCCGGCTCGGGCAAGAGCTCGCTGGTGTTCGGCACGATCGCCGCCGAGTCGCAGCGGATGATCAACGAGACCTACAGCGCCTTCGTGCAGGGCTTCATGCCGACGCTGGCGCGGCCCGACGTCGACGTGCTCGACGGCCTGACCACCGCGATCATCGTCGATCAGGAGCGGATGGGCAGCGATCCGCGTTCCACCGTCGGCACCGCCACCGACGCCAACGCGATGCTGCGCATCCTGTTCAGCCGCCTCGGCACGCCGCACATCGGTTCGCCCCAGGCGTTCTCGTTCAACGTCGCCTCGATCAGCGGCTCCGGCGCGGTGAAGTTCGAGCGCAGCGGCAAGACGGTGAAGGAGCGGCGCGACTTCAGCGTGCTCGGCGGCATGTGCCCGAACTGCGAGGGCCGCGGCTCGGTCAACGACTTCGACCTCGCCGAGCTCTACGACGCGGCCAAGTCCATCAACGAGGGCCCGTTCAAGGTTCCCGGCTACGGCTCCGAGGGCTGGTACGGCCGGATCTTCAGCGGTTCCGGGCTGCTCGACCCGGACAAGCCGATCCGCGACTACAGCGCGGAAGAACTGCACGTCCTGCTGCACAACGAGCCGGTCAAGATCAAGGTCGACGGCGTCAACCTGACCTACGAGGGCCTGATCCCGAAGCTGCGCAAGACGATCCTGGCCAAGGACCGGGAGTCGATGCAGCCGCACATCCGGGCCTTCGTGGACCGGGCGATCACCTTCACCGACTGCCCCGAGTGCGGCGGCACCCGGCTCAACGAGACCGCGCGGTCGTCGAAGATCGCCGGGATCAGCATCGCCGACGCGTGCGCCATGCAGATCAACGACCTCGCCGAGTGGACCCGCGGCCTCGACGACTCGTCGGTCGGCCCGCTGCTCGAAACGCTGCAGCAGACGCTGGACTCCTTCGTGGAGATCGGCCTCGGCTACCTCTCGCTGGACCGCCCGTCGGGCACGCTGTCCGGCGGCGAGGCCCAGCGCACCAAGATGATCCGCCACCTCGGCTCCTCGCTCACCGACGTCACCTACGTCTTCGACGAGCCCACCATCGGCCTGCACCCGCACGACATCCAGCGGATGAACGACCTGCTGCTCCGCTTGCGGGACAAGGGGAACACGGTGCTCGTCGTCGAGCACAAGCCGCAGACCATCGCGATCGCCGACCACATCGTCGACCTGGGCCCGGGCGCGGGCACGGCGGGCGGCACGATCTGCTTCGAGGGCGACGTCGACGGGCTGCGGGCCAGCGACTCCACCACCGGCCGCCACCTCGAGGACCGCACCAAGCTCAAGGGCGAGGTGCGCACCCCCACCGGTCAGCTGGAGATCCGCGGCGCCGCCACGCACAACCTGCAGGACGTCGACGTCGACATCCCGCTCGGCGTGCTCTGCGTGATCACCGGCGTGGCGGGCTCCGGCAAGAGCTCGCTGGTGCGCGGTTCGGTGCCCGCCGACGCCGGGGTGATCGAGGTGGACCAGACCCCGATCCGCGGGTCTCGGCGCAGCAACCCGGCGACCTACACCGGCATGCTGGAGCCGATCCGCAAGGCCTTCGCCAAGGCCAACGGCGTGAAACCGGCGCTGTTCAGCGCGAATTCGGAGGGCGCCTGCCCGGCCTGCAACGGCGCGGGCGTGATCTACACCGACCTGGCGATGATGGCCGGTGTCGCCACCACCTGCGAGGAGTGCGAGGGCAAGCGGTTCCAGGCGGCGGTGCTGGAGTACCGGCTCGGCGGCAAGAACATCAGCGAGGTGCTCTCGATGTCGGTCGCGCAGGCCGAGGAGTTCCTCGGCGAGGGCGAGGGCCGCATCCCGGCGGCGCACAAGATCCTGCAGCGCCTCGTCGACGTCGGGCTCGGCTACCTCCGCCTCGGCCAGCCGCTGACCACGCTGTCCGGCGGCGAGCGGCAGCGGCTCAAGCTGGCCACGCACATGTCCGAGAAGGGCGGCGTCTACGTCCTCGACGAGCCGACGACCGGCCTGCACCTCGCCGACGTCGAGCAGCTGCTCGGCCTGCTCGACCGGCTGGTCGACTCGGGCAAGTCGGTGATCGTGATCGAGCACCACCAGGCGGTGATGGCGCACGCGGACTGGATCGTCGACCTCGGTCCCGGAGCGGGCCACGACGGCGGCCGCATCGTCTTCGAAGGCACCCCGGAAGCCCTGGTCGAAGCCCGCTCCACGCTCACCGGCGAGCACCTCGCCGACTACGTCGGCGCCTGACCGCGCCGGCGCGCCGGGATCTGGGGGTCCCGGCGCGCCGGTGGATCAGCTGGTTTCGGCGGTGAGGGCCTTGTCGAGGATCTCCAGGCCCCGGTCGATCTCCGCGTCGGTGGCCGTCAGCGGCGGGGCGATGCGGAAGGTGCCGCCCATGCCCGGGAGCTGGACGATGTTCATGTGCAGGCCGAGGTCCGCGCAGCGGCGGGTGACCGCCGCGCCCAGCTGGTCGGCTCCGCCGGGGCCTCCGACCAGTTCCAGGCCCACCAGCAGGCCGCGGCCCCGGACGTCGCCGATCACCTCGTGCCTGCTCGCGAGCTCGTCCAGGCCGCCGCGCAGGCGGTCGCCGAGCTCGCGGGCCCGCACGTCGAGGCGGTCGCGGGTCAGCACGTCCAGGACGGTGTTGCCGACCGCCGCCGGGAGCGGGTCGTTGACGTGCGTGGTGAAGAACAGGTAGCCGCGTTCGTGCGCCTCCTGCTCGATCTCCGCGCTGGTCAGCACGGCTGCGAGCGGCAGACCCGCGCCGAGGGTCTTGGACAGCGTGAGGATGTCCGGGACCACGCCGTCGCGCTCGAAGGCGTACCAGTCGCCGGTGCGGCACAGGCCGGTCTGGGCCTCGTCCAGGATCAGCAGCATGCCGCGCTCGTGGCACTTGTCCCGCAGCGCGGCCAGGTAGCCCGGCGGGAGGTCGACGACGCCGCCGCTGCTCAGGATCGGCTCGACCAGGCAGGCCGCGAGGCTGCCCGCGGACTGGGCGTCGATCAGGTCGAAGGCCAGGTCCAGCTGGCGGCGCCAGTCCAGGTTCCCGTCGGCGTCGACGATGTCGGGGCGGAACCGGTCCGGGACCGGCAGCGCGAAGTTGCCGGGAGCGGGCGGCCCGTATCCGGCGCGCCCGGCGCTGTAGGTGGCGTTCGCGGCGGCCTGCGTCATGCCGTGCCAGGACCGCGCGAACGAGACGATCTCGTACTTCCCGGTGACCAGCTTGGCCATCCGCAGCGCGGCCTCGTTCGCCTCCGCCCCGGTGGTCAGGAACACGGCCTTGTCCAGCGGCGCGGGCAGCGTCCCGGCGAGCCGCTCGGCGAGGTCGAGGACCGGACGGCTCAGCATCCCGCTGTAGAGGTGGTCGAGCCGCTCGGCCTGCCCCCGGATCGTCGCGACGATCTCCGGGTGCGAGTGCCCGAGGATCGCGCTCATCTGCCCCGAGGTGAAGTCGAGCAGCTCACGCCCGTCCTCGGTGACCACAGTGCTCCCCGAAGCCCGGTCGACGACCCCAGGACTGAACCCCCCGCGCCCCGAGTAGCGAATCAAGTGCCGTTCCAGTCCGATCTCACCCATACCCCGGACGCTACGGACCCGAACTCCCCGAAGTCCACCCCGGGAAACCCCCGGTGAAGGGCACCTTTCAGCAACTAACTTGCCTAAAGGTGCCCTTCACCGGGGGCCATCACCCGTTGGGGAGCGGGTGAAGGGCACCCTTCACCAACTAACTCGGCGAAAGGTGCCCTTCACCTCGAAAGGTCCGCGGTGCGGAGGGGCGGATGAGTGGGGGTGAAGGGCACCTTTCGCCAACTAACTCGGCGAAAGGTGCCCTTCGCTCCTGCTCGATCGGGTGGTGCCGTTCGGCGGGTCAGTTCTCGCGGCGGCGGCGGGCTGCGGCGGCGATCACCGGGCCTGCCAGGAGGAGGGCCGCCGCCGCGAGGGCGCCTGCCAGCCAGAGGGCTCGGGTGGCCGGGGCCGGGTCGGGCACCGCTGGTTTGGGGACCGCCAGGGCTTCTGGGAGCGGGGTTGCCGGTGGGTCGGTGTTGGGGATCGTGGTGACCGCTGCGAAGGGGTCGACCACGCCGTAGCCGATGACCTCGTTCGGGAGCGGGGTCGAGGGGTGGTCCGCTGCGTTGAGGAGGCGGGCCGCCACCTCGGGGGCGGGTAGCGCGGGGTGGTAGGCGCGGACCAGGGCGGCTGCTCCCGCGACGTAGGCCACCGAGAGCTCGTTGCCGGAGGAGAGGCGGTGGCCCGCTCCTTGCGGGGCGACTCCCACCAGCTGCTGTGCCGGGGCCGCGATCGCCGGGTCCGCGCCGTAGGTCGGCGACTGGACCGGGCCTTCCGGGCCGACGGGTGCTACCGCGAGGACGCCGGGAATCCTCGCGGGGAAAGCGAGTTGGCCCTTCTTCGGCACTGCGGCCGGTGCGATGACCAGCACGTCCCGTTCGGACGCGTAGGCGATGGCGGCGCGCAGGTCGGGCATGTCCAATGTGGCCACCAGGCCGACGGCCACCACGCGGGCGCCACCGTCGACGGCGGCCTTGATGCCCTTGGCGATCGAGTTCGCCAAGCCCGCGTGGTCCTGGATCTTGGGCGGGTCGTCGCTGACCCGGACCGGGAAGATCTTCGCCTCCGGCGCCACTCCGGCGAACGGGACGTGCGGGTCGCTGCTCGGGCGGGCCGCGATCAGCGACGCGAGGAACGTGCCGCGGCCGAAGCAGTCCCCGTTACCAGGGCCTCCTCGCAGATCCGTGCCGGACAGGACCGCGCCGGACAGCGCGGGGGCGGTGGCGCTGACGCCGGTGTCGACCACGCCGACGATCACGTCGCCCCGGGTCAGCGGCCAGGCCCGATCGGCCGCCATCCGCTCCTGCGCCCAGGACGCGGTCGTCACCGGCGTTTCCGACGGTGGTGTGCACTGGCCGATCGGCTGGGCGACCGCGACCGCCGGTGTGGTGGCGGCGGCGATGCCCAGGACCGCGGCCAGCGCCAGCCCGCCTCTCCGCGATTTACAGTGGTGGTTGCGGTTGGGGGCGATCTTGCGTTTCGGGGTTTCTTGTGGCGGGGTTGCGTCACGTTCCCCTGAGGTGCGGTTGAGCAGGGCTCGGGAGGCCCCCGGGTTCGGTCGAGCCGCTGGTGTGGGGCTGCTCATGCCGGTTCCTCCGTCCAGCCGATCTGCAGGCCGGTGCCGTCGCGGCGGGTCACCAGGACGGCGCGGCCGGGCGGGAGCTGGCGGCCGCGGGCGCCGTTGAGCAGCGGCATCTCGTTGGGCGGCATCGACAGCGCCAGCTCCGGGGTGTTCGACTCCTGCAACCGGCGGGTCACCGGCTCCATCGAGGTCCGGCTCGATCCCGCCGCCGCGCGGGCCATCACCAGGTGCAGGCCGATGTCGCCCGCCTGCGGGACCAGCTCCACGAGCGGGTCGAACGGCCCGCCCATCGGGCCCAGCATCAGGTCGTAGTCGTCGACCAGCACGAAGATCTCCGGCCCGCTCCACCAGTCCCGCCGCCGCAGCTGCGCCGGGGTGATGTCGGTGCCGGGCACCCGCTCCTTGAGCTCCTCGGCCAGCTGCCGGATCAGCGTCTCGGCCGCGGGCGTGGACACCGCGGCGCCGCGGCGGTAGGGCTCCGGCACCGATTCCAGCAGCGTGCGGCGCGGATCGACGACCAGGACCTGCGCCTGCTCCGGCGAGTACGCGGTGGTGATCGCGTTGGCGATCAGGCGCAGCGCCGCGGTCTTGCCGCTGCCGCTGTCGCCGACGACGGTCAGGTGCGGGCGGCTGCCGAAGTCGTGCCACACCGGCTGCAGGTCCAGCTCGCCCGCGCCCAGCGCCACCTTCGGACCTGGCCGCGGTGCGGGCAGGTCCGCCGCGGGCAGCACGGCGGGCAGCATCCGCACCACCGGCGCGCCCCGGTGCGGCCAGCTCTCGGCGACCGCCGCGCACAGCTCGCGGGTCGAGTCGGCGAGCTCTTCGGTGCCCGCGACACCGTCGATGCGCGGAACACCGGCCAGGAAGTGCATCTGGTCGGCGGTCATGCCGCGGCCCGGGATCTGCGGCACCTCCGCGGCCTTGCGCATGTTGATCATCGAGTCGATCGAGTCGCCGAGCCGCAGCTCCAGCCGGGTGCCGAGCTGGTCGCGCAGCGCGCTGTGCACGTCGGACCAGCGGTTCGTGGTGAGCAGCAGGTGCACGCCGTAGGCGAGGCCGCGGGCGGCCAGCGCGCGCAGCGCCATGTCGTGCTGCTCGAACTCCGAGCGCAGCGCGCCCCACCCGTCGACGACCAGGAACACGTCGCCGTGCGGGTCGTCGGCGAACTCGCCCTTCGCGCGCCGCTCGCGGTAGGCGGCCATGCTCTCCACCTCGTGCTCGGCGAAGGTCTTCTCCCGCTCCGCCAGCAGGGTCTGCACCTCGGCGATGGTGCGGGCCACCCGCTCGGCCTGCAACCGCCCGGCCACGCCGCCGACGTGCGGCAGACCGTCCAGTGCGGACAGCGTGCCGCCGCCGAAGTCGAGGCAGTAGAACTGGGCCTCGGCCGGGGTGTGGGTGAGCGCGATGGCGGCGATCAGGGTGCGCAGCAGGTTGCTCTTGCCGGACTGCGGACCGCCCGCGATGCCGACGTGCCCGCCTGCGCCGGACAGGTCGACCACCTGCAGGTCGCGGCTCTGCTCGAACGGCTTGTCCACCACGCCGACCGGCACCACCAGCCGGCCGCAGCCCGGCCAGCTCGGCGCGGTCAGCCCGCGGTCGGGATCGGGCAGCAGCGGCGGCAGCAGCTGGTCCAGCGACGGCGGATCGGCCAGCGGCGGCAGCCACACCTGGTGCGCGGGCGGGCCGTGCCCCATCAGCTTGTCCACCGCCACGGACAGCACCGACTCGCTGGAATCGGCGTCGTCCGGGGCGGGCGCGGGTTCCGGGGCGGGCGCGGCGGGCACCGGCAGCTTGCCCACGTTGAACGGCACGACCTGCCGCCGCACCTCCTCCTGCCGCTGCTCGCGGGTGCGCCTGCGGTGCTGGCCCGACACGTAGGCGGCCTTGAAGCGGATCAGCGTCGCCACATCGCTGCGCAGGTAGCCGTTGCCGGGAGCGCTCGGCAGCTGGTAGGCGTCGGGCACGCCGATCACCGAACGGCTCTCCATCGCCGAGAACGTGCGCAGCCCGATCCGGTAGGACAGGTGGCTCTCCAGCTTGTGCATGCGGCCGTCCTCGATGCGCTGGCTGGCCAGCAGCAGGTGCACGCCCAGCGACCGGCCGAGCCTGCCGATCATGACGAACAGCTCGCCGAAGTCCGGGTTGGACGCCAGCAGCTCGGAGAACTCGTCGACGATCACGAACAGCGTCGGCAGCGGGTCGAGCGGAGTGCCGGAGAGCCGGGCCTTCTCGTAGTCCAGCAGCGAGCTGTAGTTGCCCGCCGCGCGCAGGAACTCCTGGCGCCGCACCATCTCCCCGTGCAGCGCGTCCTGCATCCTGGTCACCAGGGTCGCCTCGTCGGCCAGGTTGGTGATCACCGCGGAGACGTGCGGGAGCTGGTCCAGGCCGAGGAACGTCGCGCCGCCCTTGAAGTCGACCAGCACGAAGTTCAGCGTCTCCGACGAGTGCGTCATCGCCATGCCCAGCACCATCGTGCGCAGCAGCTCGCTCTTGCCGGAACCGGTGGCGCCGATGAGCAGCCCGTGCGGGCCCATCCCGCCCTGCGCCGACTCCTTGATGTCCAGCTCGATCGGCGCGCCGTTCTCGGTGATGCCGATGGGGATCCGCAGCCGGTCGCGGGTCAGCCCGGTGCGCGCCGCCGCGGCGGGATCCCAGGTGTCCAGGTCGGAAATGCCCAGCAGCTGCGGGAGTTCGAAGTTCGCCACCATCGGCTCGGCCACGTCGGTGGTGCCGCCGAGCCGGTACGGCGAGATGGTGCGCGCCAGCGTCGCGGCCTTCGCGGTGGGCAGCAGGTCGGGCGCGCAGAGCTTGGTGCGCACCTCCTGGCCGGTGCGGTCGGTGCGAACCATGTCGACCTGCTCGGCGGAGACGTCCAGCCGCAGCGTGGTGCGCCCGGCGCCGCCGGTGAGCGCATCGGAGACGTCGAGCACCACGGAGTTGTGGTAGCCGGTGCCCGCCAGGCGCGACTCCGAGGGCACGTCGACGCCGTCGAGCACGATCACCACGTAGGGCTCCTCCGGGTTCGGCGAGGACGCGGCCTCGAACCGGCCCCGCTCGCCGAGCTCGGCGTCCAGCAGCTCGGTCAGCGCGTCCACCCCGTCGGCCAGCAGCCGGACCTGGCCCGCGCCGTCCTGCTCGACCGGGTGCTGCGCGTGCGGCAACCACTTCACCCAGTCCCACAGGTGCACCCGGCCGGGCGCCGCGCACACCACCACGCGCAGGTCCTCGGGGGAGTGGAAGGTGACCAGCTGGGCGAGCACGGACCGGGTGACCCCGCGGATCGCCTCCTCGTCACCGGCGAAGCGCACCTTGGCGAACCCGCGCAGGAACAGCGAGGTCGGCAGGTTGGCGACGGTGCTGTGGGCGTTGATGAACTTCCGGAGCGCCCGCGCGGACAGCGGTTCGAGGTCCGAGATCGGCTTGGTGCTCAACGGGTTCATCCGGATGGCGAGGCGCTGCGAACCGGTGCCGATGCGCACCTCGGCGAAATCGCCGTGCGCGGCCCGGCGCTCCCACAACCGGCCGGTCATCGCCACCGACCACAGGCTGCTCGGATCGGGGTGCCGCCAGGACAGCGACTCCCGCTGCTTCGTCGCCGCCGCGCGCACCTGGGCCCGGACCTGCCCGAGGTAGCGCAGGTAGTCGCGCCGCTCGCCGCGCATCTTCTGCCGCCGCTCGGTGCCGCCGCGCGCGAGCTGGACCAGGAACATCAGCAGCGCCATCACCAGCATCAGCCCGAACATGCCCATGCCCAGCAACGGGTTCCGCGGCCCGATGTAGATCAGCATGAACACGCCGCTGCCGAGCATCATCGGCAGCATCATCATCGACGACAACCAGTCCCGGCCCACCGTCTCCGGCAGCGCCGGAGGCTCCTGCAGGGACAGCTCCCCGCTGGGCATCTCCGGCGGCTGCTCCCGGTTCGGCCTGCGGAACAGGGTGGTGGTCATGGTGGGCGGCTCCTCGCTGCTGGGGTCCACCCCCAACACGGCCAACACCCGCCGAGCCGTTCAGTCGGACCAGCGGTCGTGAGTGCCAAACGGTGCTGGAACACCGTTACGCACTCACGACCAACCCACCACCATCACAGGTCGTAGCGCCCGGACCGGGTGGCTGCGAGGAAGTTCTCCCAGCGCGAAGCGGTGACGACCAGGGTGCCGCCGTCGCGGTCCTTGGTGTCCCGGAACCCGGTCCATCCGGTCCCCACGGCCACCTCGACGCAGTTGCCGCCGCCGTTGCTGTAGCTGCTCGTCTTCCAGTTCGTCCCAGCTGGGTCAGCCGTTGGCATGTCGTTGTCCTTCCGGCCAGCGAGTAGCAGTGACTCGATGAAACTCGCCGACTCGGCTGGAGACAAGAGAATTCATCAAAAGCAGTAGTGGCCGACGTCGTCGTGAACGTGCCCTCTCGACGTACAAAGGTGCCCCCGGGAATCGCCGGGGGCACCTCCGTGGCGTGATCAGTTCTCGAAGCGGTCCGACTTCACCGAGTCGATGAAACTTGCCAATGTGGACGGACGCATCAGCAGTGCGTCGCCGTTCGGGTTCTTGGAGTCCCGGATAGCAGCGACACCCGGAAGGTTGGTCGCCACCTCCACACACTGGCCTTGTGCTGATGAATGACTAGACTTGCGCCAGTGGGCGCGGGTGAGATCCATAGTCGCTCGCTTTCACTTCAACCGATGTACTGCAAGATCAAGCGGGCACTGTCAGGCACAGTCAGTGCCCGCTCCTGCAGCGCATCAAACAGCTTACCCAGCGAGTTCACGGCCTCTGGGTCGTCCACCAAGTGGCCACCGACGTTGTACTCCTGATATCCGGTCTGCGGCCATGTGTCCGGCGGGAAGGCCAGAAGGGCGAATCCGCCTGCCATCGCGTGGTGCATGCCTAGGTTCATCGGCACGATCTGGATGTTCACGTTCGGCAGCTCGCCGACTTTGAGCAAGTTGTTCAGCTGTTCGGGAGCGATATCGGGTTCCGCTGCACAGCGCTGAATCGCTGCCTCCGAAATCAGAGCCTCCAGCCGCAGCGGGTTGTTCTGATCGGTCAGACGATCCTGACGGCGCAAGCGTGCACTGACTCGCTTCTCCACCTCAGCGCCCGTGAAGTTCAGGTCGCCGATCGTTGCGATGCGCCGAGCGTACTGCTCTGTCTGAAGCAGGCCTGGAATCAACTCGACTTCCCAGTTCCGCACCAACGTCGCGTCGGCTTCCAGCATGACGTAGCTCGCCAGCCACTTCGGCAGGCGGTAGGTCTGCCACCACCCCGCCTGCTGAGCTTCGGAGCGCGTCTCCAGCAAGGCGTCGCGAACGTCGGTCGGTACGTCGTACATGTTGCACATGACCAGTACGTCCGGGCGGGTGGGCAGATTGCGCCCGCTCTCCAAGTGGCGCACCCGGCCGGGCGTGCAGTCGAGCTCGGCGGCGACGTCCTCGCGGGAGACTCCAGCCTGCTCCCGCAGCTCTTCAAGCCTCTTGCCCAGCATCATCCGGCGCAGCGTCATGCGGTCACTTTAGGCGCAGTACGCGTACCGATCGAATCACCCGATCGACACCTCCCAGTTCAGTACACGTACTGCACGGGATGTGCGACAGTACGTGTACTGATCCAGTTGGTACTTGTTCCTGGCGGAAGGAGCTGGAATGTTGGTTGGTGGGGCGAAAATCGGTCGTTGGCAGCCGACTTCCGTTGGGCGGCACGGCTTTGACGCTGCGGCGCGGCGGGCCGATCCGGGGCTGGTCGTCGAGGCGCTGTGCGGGGTCGAGGTCAGCACCGACGAGTTGCAGCAGATCGCTCCGGAAGTCGCCTGGATACGGGAGAAGACGTGCATGGACTGCTGGCGGGTCCTCGCGGCCCGGCAGCAGTGACGACAACCCGGGATCGATGGCGGAAGGACCGACCGTGTTCTGGATTCAAGTTTCGGTGCTCGTGCTGATCAACGTCTTCATCTACGCACTGGTCTTCGCCCGGCTACCGCGTGCTCGCCACAGCGGAGTTGGTGAAGGCGACTGCAACGTCTGGCAGCTGATCTCGCAGGTCGAAGCCGAACGGCTGGCTGAGCTGGAGGACTCCGGCGGTGGTCGACATCGCCTGCGGGAGCCCGCTTAGCCCAAGAGCGGGCCGGTGCGGTGAATCCCCGACCTCCGCACCGGCCCACCCGGTGGCCGGACGTGTTCCCCCTCCCTCGCGTCCGGTCACCTCCGATGAGAGCGGCTCGGTGTCATGCCCCCGACCACCACCGAGCCCGCTCGGCCGGGCCGGTGCGCCCTTCCTCGGCGCACCGGTCCGGTCTGCTCCGCGGTCCGAGGACCTCGCTGCTCTGCAGCTCCGTGTTGAGCGTGTGGCGATTTCGCGCGAGATCAGCACCACGTCCGCGTGCGAAAGGACGATTTCGCGCGAAATCGCCACCAGCCCGGGGCCCGACCGGAGCAGGGCGGCTGCTGGTGGGGGGTTTCCCGAGGGGTGCTGAACCTTCGGGGTCGGCAGGGCCGTGGTGGGGGTATGGCGGCGACGAACGGGAACGGGGCTGCGACGAGTCAGGCGGCTCTTCCGGCTCAGGGCGGTGGGGGCTCCGGCGAGATGTGCCGGTTGACCATTTGCGGGCCTTCCTCGCGGGTTGAGCTGGCCGTGCCCGCGCACGTGCCGATCTCCGACCTGATGCCCACCGTGCTCGGGCACCTCGATCCGGCGTTGGCCACTTCTGGGCTCGCGCACGGCGGTTGGGTGTTGCAGCGGCTCGGCGAGGCGCCGCTGAACGAGGAGCACGGGACCGCCGCGGCCGGTTTGTACGACGGGGACGTGCTGCACCTGCGGCCTCGCAACGACCAGTTGCCGCTGGCCGACTTCGACGACCTCGTCGACGGCATCCACACCGGGCTCTCCGCGCGCACCGACAGCTGGCGTCCCGCGCTGACCCGTCGGGTGTGCCTCGGGCTCGCCGCGCTGTGCGGGCTGCTCGCGGTGCTGGTCACCACGTTCGCCGGGAGCGGGACGGTGACCGCGATCAGCGGCGGGGTGGTCGGGCTCGTCCTGATCGGCGGCGGGGCGCTGCTGGCGCGGGTGCTCGACGAGCGCACCGGGGCGTTGACGCTCGGTGCGGTCGGGGTGGTTTCGCTCGGTGTCGCGGGTTTCGCGATGCCCGCCGGTTCGGCACCGCCCGCTGATTGGTTCACCGTCGCCGGATCGCTGGCGGGGGCGGTGGTCGTGGCGGCGGGGGCCGTCGGTGCCCGGGCCGCGCTCGACCTGGCGAGGGCGGGGTTCCTCGCGGTCGCTTGTGGAGCCGTCCTGACCGCGCTCGGGTGCCTGGTCGGGCTGCTGCTGGGGCTGGAGGCGCATGCGACCGCAGCCGTCCTCGTCGCGATGGTGCTGGCCGTGACCAGGGCCGCTCCGCAGCTCGCCACCTGGCTCGCCGGGCTCGTCGCCGAGCCGGTGCCGAACACCGCCGAGGAGTTCCAGCAGGGCTTGGAACCGTTGCCCAGCAAGGACGTTCTCGACCGGGCCGCTGTCGCCGATGCGCACCTGACCGCGTTCCTGGTGGTGCTGGGCGCCGTCTGCTCGGGGGCGTTGCTGGTGCTCACCTCGCACCTGGCGTGGGACACCGTCGCGCTCGGGCTCGTCGTCGCGACGCTCTTGTTGTTGCAGGCGCGGGAGTTGCGCGGGATCTGGCACCGGGCCGCCGCGCTGGTGCCCGCTGCCGCCGCGCTGATCTCCGTGCTGCTGGGCTGGGTCGTCGGGTTGCCGCTGCTCGGGCAGATCTGCGTGCTGGTCGGGTTGCTCGGGCTCGCCGGGAACGCGCTGGCCGGGGCGCAGGTGCTGCCCGGTCGGCGGCTGGTTCCGCGGTGGGGACGCCTCGGCGACATCCTGCACTGGATCTGCGCGCTCGCGGTGCTGGCGCTCGTGCTTACCATCACCGGTTTCTACGGCTACGTCGCCACGTGGTTCTGAACCTTTCCGGGAGCAGCAACCGTGTTCAGAAGCAGAAGGGAGGTCGCGCATGTACGGCAGGCGTGAACAGGTCGAAGCCCACTCGTTCCTGGTCGGGCGGATCCTCGCGGCGGTGCTGCGCACCGATCCCGACGACCCGAACCGGCCGCTGCGCCGCACCACCGTCGGGATGGCCGGCGGCATCGGGATCGCGCTGCTGGTGATGGGCATCGTGCTGATCGTCAGCCTGCTCACCGGGATGGGCGGCAACGCCTGGCGCGAGAAACCGGGATTCCTGGTGGTGGACAAGGATTCCGGCAACCGGTACATGCTCGTCGACGGGCGGCTGCGCCCGGTGCTCAACTACGCCTCCGCCCGGCTGCTGGCCGAGGGCGAGCCGCAGGTCGCGAAGGTCAGCGGCGAGGAGCTGGCGGACTTCCCGAAGGGCGCTCCGATCGGCATTCCCGGCGCGCCGGACGCGCTGCCGTCGCCGGTGGCGGGCGGCCAGCCGTGGACCGTGTGCGCGGGAGTGCAGGACGACGACCCGGGGCTCGCCGCGACCGTCGGGCCGCTGCCCGGGATGAGCGAGCTGGGCGCGAACGAGGCGGTGCTGACCCGCGTGGGCGACCAGCAATTCCTCGTGTGGCGGGGAACCCGGCTGCGGATCACCGCCCCGTGGGTGCCCCGCGCGCTCGGGCTGGACCCGGCTCGGGCCGTGCCGGTCGACTCGGCGTGGCTCAACACGGTGCCCGCAGGCCCGGACCTCGGCGCACCGCCGGTGCCGCACGGTGGCGCGGGGCCGGTCGTCGCCGGTCAGCAGACCGTGGTCGGCCAGCTGGTGACCGCGCCCGAAGCGGTCGGCGACAAGACGTTCGTGGTGGACGCGGCCGGGCTGGTGCCGGTGTCGCGCACCGTCGCGGCGCTGCTCGGCGCCGACCCGGACGTGGCGCTGCCGCCGACCATCAGCATCACCCCGGCTCAGCTGGCCACCCAGCAGGTGCTGCCCGCGCCCGTGTGGCAGGCCGAACTGCCGCCGCAGCCACCGGCCGGGATGGACCTCGACCGCCGCGTGCCCTGCGTGCGGTGGGCGGCCGGCGAGGTGGCGCTGGTGTCCGCGCCGGACATGAGCGGAGCCGCCGTGAACGGCGAGATCGCCGGGGTCACCCGCGACGGCCGGGTCGCCGACCTCGTCGACGTCCGGCCCAACTCCGGATTCATCGCCCGCACCCGCCCGGCACCCGGCGTGCCCGGCGCGGGCGTCTACCTGATCACCGAGGCCGGGGCGAAGTTCCCGGTCGCCAACGAGAAAGCAGCCGAAGCCCTCGGCTACTCGGTGGATGCCGCGGAACCGGTCCCCGCGGATCTGCTCGCCCTGCTGCCGACCGGACCGGTGCTCGACCTGATCGGCAGATCGCCCGCAACGGAGGAGGAAATCCGATGAGCAAGTTCGGTTACGACGACGGAATGCTGACGCAGGTCATCAGCGCCACCGACAACGCGCTCGGCCAGATGCGTCAGCTCAACGGCCAGGTGATCGGGATCGGCGGTCAGCTCCCCTCGGTCAACAACTCCACGTCCGGCATGAAGCTCTCCCGCCTGCTCGGCGACTGGAGCACGGACTACAACAAGATCGTCAACGAGCTGGAGAACCTCAAGGGCAAGGCCACGGGACTCCTGCAGACCAACCGCAACGTCGAGACCGAGACCGGCGGCGCAGCCCAGTGAGCTAACCGCGCTCCAGTGGCTGGTTCGCGCCAGGGCCAGTCGGTTCAGCACTCATCGGAAAGGGAAATCGGATGACCGCGTTCGACGTCAACCACAACGGATACCTCGAGGTCAACGAGCAGCTGCTGCAGTCGGTGCGGACGCTCGGCACCATCCTGGAACAGCTCAACACCGGGCTGAAGAACATCCCCGAGGCGTCGTGGGGCCAGGCGCAGCCCATCTGGCTGGAGAGCCAGCGGCAGTGGGACCGCTCGTACCAGCAGATGACCGAGCGGATCAACCTCACCTCGGTGTCCTCGATCAACATCCACGAGATCTTCCGCAACGGCGACCAGCAGGGCGCCCGCATCTTCGGTCAGTGACCACCGCAGCGACATCGGCACCCCCGGCCCGCTGAGCAGGGTCGAACGATCGGAAGGAGTTCTCGGTGGCGGAGCAGGACCAGACCGAGTCCGAGACCGTGGTCGAGGTGACGGGCGTGTCGGTGTCGCTGCCGGTGGAGCGAACCGAGGTCCCGGAGTCCCACCACCTGCGGCCGGGCGAGCCGTTCCGCGGCTCTCCCGGCGAAGGCCTGGGCGGATTCGCCTACGACGCCCTGGAGCCAGCCGTCCCCGCGTCCTACGGGGAACCGGTGGAACCGTACAGCGGCGTGGAGGGCGTGGAGGCCGGGTACCGCCTTCTCGAACCGGGCGAGCCGTTCAGCGGTGAGGCGCCGGAGTACGACCTGCTGGAGCCCGCGGTTCCGGCCGAGCCCGTGCGGCCAGCTGACCCCGGGCTGCCGCCGCTGGAACCGATGACCGTCAGCGAGCACCACGTCGTGGTGTACGAGGAAGTTCCGGCCGGTGATCGGGCGGAACCCGAACCGGCCGATCCGGGCCTGCCGCCGCTCGAACCGCTCAAGGCGACGAAGTACGTCGTCTCGGTGCGCGAGGTGCCAGCGCACGAGGGCCACGAGCCGGAACCGGCGATTCCCGCGCAGCCGGTCGATCCGGGCATCCCGCCCGGTGACGAGGTTCCGGCCGAACCCGCGACCGAGCCGAAACGGCGGCTGATGCGGGTGCAGAAACAGCTGCTCACGCCGGACGAGGACGGCCGTCAGCTCAGGAAGCTGCTGCCGATGACCCCGGCCCGTCCGGTGATGCCCGCCCAGCCGGGTGTGCCCGCGGTGCCCGCTGAACCCGCGCAGGTGTGGGAGAAGCCCGTGCAGCAGCTGGAAACTCCGGCGCAGCCGCAGGAAGCGCCGGTGCAGCCGCTCCAGCCGAGGCAATCGATCGTGGCCGCCAGCGCGCCGCCGACGCCGGAGGGCACCGTCGAGGAACCTGCCCAGCCCGGCTCCGAGCGGCAGCAGCCCCCGCCCGCGCAGCAGCCTCCGCCCGGCTACCAGCCTCCGCCCGCGCAGCACGGCGTGCCCGCGCAGCAGCCGCCCGCGTCCCAGCCGCCAGCGCAGGAACCGCCCGCGCAGCAGCCACCACCGACGCAGACCTCGTCCTACCTGACGGGGGATTCGAGCACTCCGGGTGGCGGCTACAACTTCCCGGGCATGCCAACGGGATTCGGCAGCCAGCAGGTGCCGCCGAACGGCGACGTCGGGCCGGACCCCAACATCCAGTTCGACGAGGCGCAGTACACCGCGCTGATCGCGGTGATCGGCGAGATCAAGGCCGGGGCGCGCAAGGCGATCACGCACAACGACGTGTACCTGGACGCCGAGCTGCAGCTGCAGCCGATGAACCAGACCTGGGAACCCGCGCAGAAGCTGGTCAAGTGGGGCGGGAACTTCGGCGGCACGGTCGACACGGAGAACAAGAACCTCCGCAAGAAGCTGACCCAGCTGGAGAGCGGGCTGGAGAAGGCCAAGGTGGTCTTCAAGGACACCGACGACCTCGCCGCCTACGACGTCACCAAGTTCACCACCGAGTTCCCCGGTTTCACCGGCGGGACCGGCGCCGTGTGACTGGAGCTGAGCGATGACCGATCCCATCGGCGAGCCGAAGCCGATCAAGGGCGACGACCACTCCCGCGCCACCTTCGACCAGATCCTGTTCACGGTCACCGGCGAAGGGTCGAACCTGCACGGCGTCCTGGACAGCGGAGCCACGCCGAACACGGGCTGGTTCGTCGAATCCGCCGCGAAACCGGGCAGCGAGCAGACCGACGGCCAGACGGCCGCCACCGGCTACAGCTACCACGCGTGGGACAAGTGGTACATCTCGGTGGACCGCAACGCCACGCTGCCGGGCAACTGGACCACCGCCGTCGGCGACATCGACGAACTGGTCGACGGGCTGAACTCCGGCGTCCTCGGCCTGCTCAACGTCAACCGGCTGTGGGAGGCCAAGAACGCCGTCGACCACTACGTGAAGTGGCTGGACACCAACCGGGACACGCTCCAGCAGTGGGTCACCAAGCTCACCAGCGACGACTCGGCGTTCAAGGGCAAGGCGGCGTACGCGCTCAAGCAGAACCTCACCGCCCTGATGGAGACCGTCGAGAGCCTGCACGAGCAGATCGCGGAGGAGCGCAACACCTCGGAAGGCCTGCAGAAGGCCGCGGAAGCCGTCAAGACCTTCGGCCGCGGCATGGCCACCGTGTGGACGAAGTACAGCAACGCGGTGCGCAACGAGGTCGACACCGCGATGAACTCCGTGCTCTGGAACGTCGCGACGTACGTCAAGGGGAAGGGGCTGGTGCACGGCACCGAGAACTACGCCCTGGACGAGCTCGCGATGGACGACAGGTCGACCGCCGAGGCCTACATCACCAAGGTCATGGGCGCGTACAGCTCCACCGCCAACACCGGCCCGGCCGTCACCAGGACCTCGGTCAGCACCTATCCGGGCATGCTCGGCTTCTCGATCAACCGGGGCGGGGTGAACGAGGACGCGGCGACGTTCACGCCCTACGCGCTCCCCGACGGCTTCCCGACGATCTCCGGTCCGCTGGGCAGCCAGGCGACGTGGAACGACATCAACACCAAGATCAGCGACCACGTCCGCAAGAAGATGAAGCCGCTCGACGAGGAGGCGCGCAAGCAGCTCGAAGCGCTGCAGACCGCCTACGAGCGGACGAAGTCGTCGCTGGAAGGCCTGGAGACGCCGGTGCCGGCGACCGGTGGCGGCACCGGTGGCGGGAACTTCCCGCCGCCGGGCGGTGGGTTCAACTTCCCGCCGCCGAACGGTGGTGGGAACATCCCGCCGCCGCCCGGCGGCGGCAACGGGTTGAACGGTCCACCCGCGAACGGTGGTGGGAACTTCAACGTTCCGCCGCCCGGTGGTGGTGACGGTCTGAACGGTCCGCCCGGTGGCGGCAACGGGTTGAACGGTCCACCTGCGAACGGTGGTGGGAACTTCAACGTTCCGCCGCCCGGTGGTGGTGACGGTCTGAACGGCCCGCCCGGTGGCGGCAACGGGTTGAACGGTCCGCCCGCGAACGGCGGCGGCGACTTCACCGTCCCGCCCCCTGCCAACGGTGGCGGCGACCTGCCGCCCGGGCAGCTGCCCGGTGGTGGTCAGGGGCCGGGTGGCCTGAACGGTCCGCCTGCGAACGGCAGCGGTGACTTCACCGTCCCGCCGCCCGCCAACGGTGGCGGCGCCATCCCGCCGATCGTGCCGCCCGGTGGTCTGCCGGGCGGGTCGAACGCGAACGGCAGCGGGAACCCGCGCGAGGGCCAGCGGCTCCTCAACGAGATGCCCGGCGGGAACAACCCGTTCGACCCGGCGAACGGTGGCTCGAACTTCCCGTCGCTGAACAGCAACCTGCCCGGCGGCGGGTCGAACCTGCCGGGCGGGAATTTCGACCCGGCCGGTGGGGCATCGAACCTGCCCGGCGGGAGCTTCGACCCGGCCGGTGGGTCGTCCAACTTGCCCGGTGGCGTGAACCTGCCGGGTGGGGGCTCGAACCTGCCCGGCGGCGGCGCGAACCTGCCCGGTGGGAACTTCGATCCGGCTGGTGGATCGTCGAACCTGCCGGGTGGGCTGGGCAGCGGACCTGGCGGCGCGAACCTGCCGGGCGGGAACTTCGACCCGGCCGGTGGGTCGTCCAACTTGCCCGGTGGCCTGAACCTCCCGGGTGGGAGCTCGAATCTTCCTGGTGGGGTCGATCTGCCCGGTGGGAACTTCGATCCAGCCGGTGGGTCGTCGAACCTGCCCGACGGCGGTGCGAACCTTCCTGGCGGGGGTTTCGACCCGGCCGGTGGGAGCTCCAACCTGCCTGGCGGGAACTTCGATCCTGCTGGCGGGAACTCCAACCTCCCCGGCGGCAACTTCGACCCCGCTGGCGGGAACTCCAACCTGCCCGGCGGTCTGCCGAACCCGCCCGGCGGCAGTGCGAACTTCCCCGGTGGGAACTTCGATCCGGCCGGTGGCACGTCGAACATCCCGGGCAGCGGTTCCGGCTTCCCCGGTGGCGGCTTCGATCCGGGCGGTGGGAGCTCGAACCTGCCCGGCGGGGGCGGCTCGGGGCTGCCCGGTGGCGGTTCCGGCGGGTACGGCGGCGAGGGGTGGTCCGACTGGTCCGGGCAGGACCAGCCCAGCCAGCAGAGCGGTCCGTCCGGCGGTGCGGTCGGTGACCAGCGCAGCGGGATGCCGCCGATGATGCCTCCCATGATGCCGCCGATGAACAACGGGCAGAACGAGAAGGAGCGCGAGCGCCAGACCTGGTTGTCCGAGGACGAGAAGGTGTGGGGCACCGACGACGTCGGCGGCAACGGCGTCATCGGCCTGCCGAACGATCCCTCGCTGGAGACCGACGAACCGCTCGCCCCGACGCACGTCCACGTCGGTTCGACGTCGCGCGCTCCCAAGCAGCCGGAGCAGAGCACGCCGGCGCAGGCCGCGGAGCAGAGCGCGACCGGGTGAGGGCACGTCCAGCGGCAACGAACCGGAAGGAGGCCGGGATGTACTCCTCGATGCACAACGAGATGACCGACGCGATGCGGGAGCTGCGCGCCCAGCAGGAGCAGTTCGGCACCGCGTTCGGCAAGCTCGACGAGGTGACCGCGAGCGCCACCACGAAGGACCGCGCGATCAAGGCCACGGTGGACGGTCGCGGCACGCTCACCGGTCTGGAGTTCAACGGCCAGCGGTGGCGGGACATGGCGCCCAAGGAGCTCACCGCGAAGATCGTGGAGGTGGTCGCCGACGCCCAGCGCCAGGCGGCCACCGCGGTCGACGAGGTGATGGCCGGGCTCACCCCGGACGGCGTCGACCTGCAGGAACTGCGCGAGAACGGCCCGGACCTGCAGGCCATGCTCGAATCGGCGCTCGGGCGGTGGTCGCGGTGAACGACCGGGTCTACGTCGACACCGCCGGGCTGACCAGGGGCGGGGCCAACCTCGGCCAGTGGTCGGCGACGGCCAACCGGCTCGCCGCGCACATGCGCAACGTGACCGCCACCTACCGGCACGCGGGCGGCACCGGCGAGATGGGCGAGCAGTTCGACGCGAACTACCGGCCGGGCGCGGAGAAGGCGATGCAGTTCCTGTCGATGCTGGAGGAGGCCGTCGGCGGCATCTCCGAGAAGACGCTCCTGGCGGGCAAGAACTTCGAGGACACCGACGACGAAGCCAGCGGCGTGACCCCGAAGGAATGACCGGTCATGGCGATGGTGGTCAGCCCCGAAGTGGCGAAGCTGTTCCAGGTGCTCACCGGCGAGGAGTGGCCGGACGCCAACGAGGACCAGCTGCGCGCGCTCGCGGCGGAGTGGACGGCGGCGGCGCAGACCCTCGCGGAACTGGGCCCCGGCCTGCGCAGCGCCGTCCAGGCGATCCGGTCGGAGTTCGCGGGCGAAGCGGCGCAGGCGTTCGTGCAGCGGGTGGCGCCGTTCGTGGAGGGCGACGACCTGATCTCCGCCGCGGCGGAGCTGTTCAACGGCTTGGCCAAGACGCTGACCGACCTCGCCCTCGACGTCGAGTACATGAAGATCGTCACCATCGCCTCGCTGGTCGCGCTGATCGCCGAGATCGCGTGGGCGACCGCGATGGCGCCGTTCACCGGCGGTGCGACCATGGCGTGGCTGGCCGCCCGGATGGCCGTCGTCCGGTTCATGATGCAGACCCTGCTCCGCAGGGTGCTGATGCAGGTGCTCTCGACGGCGGTGTTCAGCATCGCGTTCCAGCTGCTCATCGACGTGGTGGCCCAGGTGTCGCAGTTCGCCATGGGCACCCGCACCGAGTGGGACACCGACAAGACCAAGAACGCGGCGGGCGTGGGCGCGATGGGCGCGGCGCTGGCGCTGCCGATCGGCGGGCTCGGCAAGCTGGTCGGCAGCGGGCTCAACAACGCGCTGAACTCGGCGTTCGCGAAGCAGTTCGGCAAGGACTGGGCCAAGAACGGCGCGAAGGTGATCTCGGAGATCGGCACCGAGTCGTTCCACGAGATGATGACCGAAGCGCTGTACAAGTACGCCACCGAGGGCGAGTTCGAGCTGAACCCGTACGCGGCGACGGCGGGCGCGGCCTCCGGTGCCGCCGGCGCGGCCGGTTCGGCGCTCGGCGACAAGCTGGCCTCGGCGATGGGCAACGGCCCCGGGGGCGACCGCTCGGGCGGGAACGCCGCGAACACCGGTGGCAACCGGGACATCTCCGGCGGCGACGACGTGGGCGGGAACTCCTCGACGCCGCCGACCAGCCCGAGCACCGAGACACCGGGCGCGGGCGGGCAGAACTCGTTCGGTTCCGGAGGCCAGACGCTGCCGGGCGCGGGCGGCCAGAACCCGCCGGTGGTGCAGGCCCAGACGAGCGGTGGCAACCAGCCGCCGCCGAACGCGGTGACCGGGAACTCGGGCGGCACGAACCAGACGGCCGGATCGTCCGGTCAGCAGGAGGCGCCGACGTCGAGCACCGGCACCGCGCCGCCCGCTCAATCGACGGATCGCTCCACCTCGCCGGGGCCGACGAACCAGATCGGCGGTCGGCAGGACCTGCCGGGCGGCTCGCAGTCGCCGCCGTCGCAGAGCTCCGGCTCGACGTCCGGCCAGCAGAGCACGACGGCCCCGAATTCGTCGTCGACGGTCGAAACGCGTGGTGCGCAAGAGAATCCTCCGCAGCCGAGCGGACGTCAGAACCCGCCGGTCGCTCCGCCGTCGCCGGCGAACCAGAGCTCGGAGTCGACGTCGGATCAGCAGAACACCCCGCCCCCGGGCACGGAGCAGTCCAACGCGCCGGTGGTCGAGACACCGCCGCAGTCCAGCGGGCAGAACCCACCGGTGGTCCAGAACCAGTCGCCGGTTCAGCACGATTCGACCGGTGGCGAGCAGACGTCGGGTTCGACCGTCGAGCAGCCGAGCTCCTCGACCGGTCAGAACACCTCGGGCGACCAGGTCAACCCGACCGGCGACCAACAGGTCCCGCCGAGCCCGGTCGAGCAGACCGGGCCCCAGGCCAACCCGAATCCGGTCGAGGTCGCGCCGCAGAACCCGGACCAGACCAGCACCGCGCCTCCGGACGTGCCGACCGGCACGCAACCGCCTGGCTCCACGAACGGTGCGGACGTCACGGGAACGACACCAGATCCGAACCGCGGGCTGCCCGAGCAGGACAGCAACAGCGCGGAGAACGTGCCGCCGCCGCTGAATCCCGGCGAGGTGTCGACCCCGAGCGGCCAGGAGACGAATCAGCGGACACCGCCGCCTGCGGAGGTCGAGTCGCCTCCGGTGCAGCAGGACGTCGAGCCGACCAGGTCCGAGGTGCCGCAGCCGAAGCCGACCGCTCAGGAGAGCAGCACCGAGACCACGACCACCCCGGTGCAGCACGATCCGAACACCGCCGCGCCGCCGCAGGACGTCGAGCAGGCCCAGCAGAAGCCGCAAGACCAGGTGCAGTCGTCGCACGACGGCCCGCAACCGGTGCAGCAGACCTCGAATCCGGCTCAGCAGTCGCAGAATTCCGGCCAGCAGGCACCGCCTCAGGTGCAGCAGGGCACCGGGCCGGTTCAGCAGACCGAGCCCTCCGGGCAGCAGACGCCGCCGCAGGTTCAGGAGCCGTCGGATCCCGTCCTGCAACAGGCACCGCCTGCTCAGAGCTCCGGGCAGCAGACCTCCACGTCCACCCAGCAGACGTCGAACCCCGCCCAGCAACCGCCGAACGTCATCCAGCAGCAGGTGCCGCCTGCGGCCCAGCAGAGTCCCGGCCAGCAGACACCTCCGCTCGTCCAGTCGACGCAGAACCCGGGCCAGGCCTCCGGTTCCAGCACGACACCACCGGCCGCGAGCTCGTCGTCCGCGCTGCCTTCCACGCAGTCGACGACGCAGCCGACCGGTCGGAGCCCGAAGGCCGCGAAGAGCGGGAGCACGCCGAAGACGTCATCGTCGACGACGGCTCCGGGGATGACGCCGAACCGCGAAGTCAGCGGCTCGGAGCTGTCGCCGCAGCAGGTCGCGGCGAGCATCGGCCTGCCGGAGGTGGAGGCCACGAGCTCGCGGACCGCTCCGGAGAGCTACGAGATGTCGACGCTGCCGCCCGGTCGCACCGGCAACGGCCAGCGGAACGACCAGCACGTCGCCGTCCAGCAGACCGGCACCCGGCAGAACCGGAACGACCCGTTCGCCGACGTCGTCGCGGAAGCCACGCGGACCGCCCGGGAGACGGCGGCCACCCGGCAGGCCATCGAGGCGGATCTCGGCAAGATCGACGCCGCCGGGACCAAGGCGCGGCACGACCTGGCGGCGATCCAGCGCTCGGCGCGGGAAGCGCACGGCGCGGTGATCGCCACCCGCGACGCCTTCGGCCCCGACCAGCAGCGAACCGCGCAGGCGCAGCAGCGGTTCGACACCGCCGAGCGCAACCGCATCGATCGCGCGGCCGAACTCGCCGCCGCGCGTGACCGGCACGAGCAGGCGGTGCAGCAGCTCGACGACGCCCGCACCGAGCTCGGCGAAGCGCGAACCGCGGCGGACCCGGACGCGATCCGCCGAGCGGAAGACGTGGTCCGGAGGCGGAAGGAATCCGCGGACCGCCACGGCGAACGCCGCACCGCCGCCGACCAGGCCCACGCGGCAGCCGCAGCCGCCGCTGCCACCGCGAAGCAGGACCTGGACCGCGCCAAGGCCACCGAGGAATCGGCGAACGCCGCGAGCACCGCTCACGGCGAGGTCGACACCGCGAGGAACACCGCCACCAGCGCGGTCGACACGATCACCACCGGGAGCACGAGCGCGCAGGACGCGCTGAACACCGCCGACGACGCCGCGAACCAGTCCACCCGAGCCCTCGACGACCTCACCACCGCGATCGACAACGCCAACGGTGCGAAAACCGCGGCCGACGACCTCACGGGACAGTCCGACCAGGCGAACGAGGACCTCGCCGAGCTGGAGAACCAGCGGGACGGCCTCGATCGCGACCTGAACCTGCTCCACGCCTTCCGCCCGGAGGGCGAGCAGCAGCTCGCCGACCGGAACAACCGCGTCGCCGCGCTGGAGAACGAGCTGACCGACCTCGGCGGCCGGATCGAGGAGGCCAGGACCAACGCCGAAACCCTGGCCTCCCGAGCGCAGGACGCCCAGCAGCGGCACCGCGACGCGGTCGACGACGTGGCCGACGTCCAGGCCCGGATCGACGCCCTCCGGGAACGGGCGCGCGCCGCCGAAACCGCGGCCGCCGATGCTCGCGAAGCCGCCGAGAACGCCGCTGACCAGGCCCAGAAGGCCAAGGACGAGGCCGGTGAAGCCGCCGCGCAGGGCAAGTACGAGCAAGGCCTCACCGAGCTGTCCTTCCTCCCGCACGGATCGGAGCTGCAGTTCGAGACGCTCGGCTCGCGCGACGGGCTGATCGACGCGCTCACCGAGCTGACCGGCGCCGACCGCAACCAGGTGGCGACGGAGATCGGCGGGCTCAGCGACGCCGATCTGGTGGCGGCGATCGGCAACGGCACGATCCAGGTCGCAGGCACCGACGTCGCGGTCGACCCGGACCTGTACCGGCCCGACGACACCAGGACCGCGCCGCCGAACCAGCAGCCGAGCACCACCTCCACCGACTCCTCCACCGAGAACGGGCGGCCGCAGACCGAGTCGACCTCGACCAGCGTGCCGATCCGCATCCCGCTGATGTTCGTCTCCCCGCTGGACCTCGCGGGCGCGGTGGTTCGCCCGATGGTCTACGTCGGCGGGACCGCGAAGCGCTCCCAGCGGTTCGAGTCCGCGGTGACCTTCACCGACAACTCGGGAAGCTCCCGCAGCCACGTGCCCACCCGGATGGAGCTCGGCCTCTCGGTCCCGGGCAGGAGGACGACCGCTTCGATCGACGCCGGGCTGCGGACACCGGCGATCACCCGCGGCGACGCGATCAGCGCCCCGCTGCCGGACGGCGACTTCAAGGACGCCAAGGCGGTGCTGGCCGGCGTTCCGGACGCCTTCCGCGACGTGCTCGGCAACTCCCGGACCGCCGCGGCGAGCCTGACCGACCAGCTGTTCGCCGGGACCGGCAACGCCAACCGCACCACCATCGGCGACCGCCCGGTGACGATCGTGCCGGTCACCGACGCGCAGGTCAGCTACGTCGGCACCACCTCGGTGGACAGCTCCAGCGCGGTCAGCCTGGGCCGCAGCTGGCAGACGAGCAAGGGCAGCGACGCGGCCTTCGGCGCCGGGCTCTACGGCGGCTCGACGCCGTTCTACGTCGGCGGATTCCTGGACTTCACCAGCGGGCTGACCGACGGCAGCACCCCGAGCGCGGACGACTCGGTCACCCAGACCAGCAGCGATCACCAGCTGGTGTACGAGGTTTCGCGGGACATGCGGGTCGGCGACGGCCACACCGATCCCGACGGCAGGCCCAGCACCGTGCGCAGCCAGCTGCACGTGCCGGTGTGGAAGGCCCGCGAACTCGGCCTGCCGCTGCCACCGCACCTGGCGGAGCCGAGCACGCCGGTGCCCAACGCGGCCAACCAGCCCTACCGGTTCGGCCGCGACGACATCAAGTTCGTCGACCGCGACCGGGTCTCCGACTTCGTCACCGGCCGCGTCCGCGACACCGCGGACGGGCTGAGCGAGCAGGGCCGGGGCGCGATCCAGGACAGGTTCCGCTCGCCGGAGGTCGCGAAGAACACCATCTACGACGCGATGCACGGCGGCGCGCACGCCTCCTGGGTCAAGGGCGGCCGGACGCACTTCGTCGACATCTACGCCATCCCGGCCGCACCGGAGAGCACCCTGCCCTCCGGGCAGCAGGAATCGAGCACCGAGGTCAAGCACAGCGACAAGTTCCAGCGCTCCTACGCCTCGTCGCGGACCGCGCGCATCGGTGCGGGCGGGGCGTTCCTGCCCAAGGCCGCCGACAGCCCGAACCCGAACGCGCCCAAGGCGACACCGGAGAACGGCCTGCCGAACCCCTACCAGGGCGGCCCCACCCAGTCGACCGCCGGACCGCGGGCGACCGCGGCCGTGACCTGGGACGGCGGCATCTCCAACAAGTCCGGCTACACCGGCAAGGACGGCCGGGCCGCCAAGTACGGCGGCGACATGCGCGACTACCAGGGCCCGCTGGAGCTCGTCGTCGTGCACGGCTCGACCAAGAACCCCAACTGGGCGCAGCACTTCTTCCTCGGCGACCGGATGCTGTTCGGCCCCAAGGCCGACGCGCGCTACTCCGGTCCGTCGAAGGCCGAGCTGGACCAGGCCTTGACCGGCGGCGAAGTGACCAACCAGCACATCCACCGGGGCCGGGTGGACGACGCGATCCGGGTGTCCACCGCCGCCGACAAGCTGGACTGGGGCACCAGACCGCTGCCGCCCAGCACCACTCGGCCCGCCACCTTCCTGGGGCAACCGCCCGCGCTGCGGGCGAACCCGGTCACCGCCGAGCTGTTCGGCGACTACGCCAACGTCGAGAACGTCCGGATCACCCCGAACAACACCGAAGCCGTCGACATCGCGCTGGCCAAGCGCATCGAGCAGGTGCAACCCGACGGCAACACGCCGGTCCGCAGACCCCCGAAGGGCAGCGGGAACTGGCCGGCGTGGGCGGCGAAGACCTTCACCGACACGCGGACCGACGCCAACGGCGCCCGGCAGACCACCGACTACGCGTACAAGAGCTCCGAGCTGACGCGGCCCGGCACCACGGCGGGCGACGCGGTGCGCGAGTTCCAGGGCAGGGTCGGCAGCCTCGGCACGGCCACCCAAGGACTCGGCGAGCTGTCGAACAGCACCGGCAAGATGTTCCGCGAAGGCCGGACGCAGGACTTCAACGGCACGCTCAACGGCGAGGCGACCTACCACTCACCGCGGCTGGTCGACGTCCGGGCCGAGAGCACGCTCAAGCGCAACCAGGCCGGTGAGCAGGTCGCCGGGAGCACCAAGTCCTGGGGGCTCGGCGGCGAGCTCGAGCTGAGCGCCAACGTGATGCCGCGGCGCGAGGGCAAGGCCGGTGCGCTGCTCAGCGGATTGCTCAGCGGCGGCGGGAAGTACGGCCGCAGCCACGCGCTCGACGTGACCACCGGCGGCAGGCAGGACGTCGAGTACCAGGGCCCGACGGCGCTGATCACCCTGGACGTCCGCTACCGGTACTGGGCGGACATGGCGCTGCGCAGCATGTTCGGCAGCAGCCACTTCGGCGGGACGCGGCCCGACGAGGTGACCGTCGACGAGCCGGACGGCGTGCTGGTGGAACTGCCGGTCGACCAGGCCATCGCGATGTTCGAGGCGCTCGGCCTGCCGGTGTCACCGGAACTCGCCGCCATGTCGCCGGAGGCGAAGGAGCAGGTCGCCAACCCGTCGCACACGGTGCTCACCGGCGACTACAACTCCTACAGCGACACCTCGGTGACCGGCGCGCGGCTGACCGGCGACGACCCGATGGGCGCGGTGCGCGACCGGCTCGACGAGCTCGGGGTGACCGACGCCGAGCGGCAGCGCGACGTCGTCGACCAGGTCAACGCCCTGCTGAACACCCCGGCCGGGCACCAGTGGCTGCAGGACCCGCTGGCCGGGCAGCAGGGCCTCATCTCGGTGTCGCACTCGAACGCCGGGCTGGAGGACGTCGTCGACATCCGGGTCAAGGCGACCCCGGTGTCCGGCCCGGCCCAGGCCGACGGCGCGGCACCGGACAAGCTGACCCGCTCCAGCTACGTCTCGACGTCCAACCAGGACAAGAACAGCACCACCTGGTCGGTGAACGCGGCCCTCAACGCGGGCGTGCGCAGCGTGGAGACGCCGTCGGTGCCGCCCGGGCAGCCGGGCGAGAACGGCCAGGTGCAGAAGGCGCCGCCGAACCCCGGTGCGTCCTCCGGAGCGTTCGCCCCGCAGGTGCTCGGCGGTGGGAAGAGCTGGAAGACCGAGCACGTCCTGGACGGCAGCGGCAGCGAGAAGCTGACCACCAAGGTCGACAACGACAAGGTCGGCCGCGACACCCGCCTGGTCGACTACGAGCTGGAGATCACCCGCCGCAGGCAGCCGATGCCGGGGATCGACACGCTCGGCGCGGGCATCCCGAAGCACGTGGTGAACCTGGACAAGGGCGTCGGCGACGCGCCGATCCGCCTGTCCGGCGAGGTCGACCTGGTCTCGCCGAGCAGCGACGCCTCGCCCGCGCTGCGGAAACCGGCCGGGCCGCCCGAGATCGAGGTGCTCGACGGGCCGCGGCAGCAGCGGCCGCCGGGCTTCGCGCCGGACGACGCGTTCCGCGTCGAATCGATCGGTGCGGACACCGCGAAGGCCGTCCACGACGCGGTGTACGCGCAGCTGTCGACCGAGCTGCCGACCGGGAACCTGACCGCCGACCAGATCGCCGCGGCGACGCGGACGGGCTCGGAGTTCACCCGGCCCGGCAGCAACTCGGAGTACGTCGCGCACACGATGACCAAGGGCAGCTCGCTGCACAACGCGGCGAACACCATGTTCACCGGCGGCGAGTACCAGGCGGGCAACACCCTCGGCACCAAGCACCCGCTCCACGACTCGTTGTTCGACCTCAAGCTCACCGGCGACGTCCGCCCGGAGAACCTGACGTTCGTCGCGGCGCTGCCCGACGACACCACGATGAACTTCAGCCGGGAACGCGAGACCACCACGGCCGACGGCACGACCAGGACGGTCACCACGAGCTTCGGGCCCGCCGCGTCGAGCTACGGCTCGCAGACCCACCAGGGCGCCGGACCGGCCCCGACCAGCGCCACCTTCGCCCCGCCGACGTCGGCCACGACGAGCTACGACCAGGTGGCCGCGAAGAGCTCGAAGGACGGCGATACCTCCGGGGTCAAGCACGAAGGCCGGTCCTACCTGTTCCGCGCCGACGTCGCCGACATCTACTCCGACGCGCACGTGCACGGGTCGAACTGGACGCACAAGCCGCTCACCGCGATCAAGGACCTCTTCGGCGGGCACCACCCGCAGGACAGCTCGGTGCGGATCACCTCCCGCGACGACGTGCACGTCCGCGTCTGGGAGAACACCGCGCTGGACAAGGGCCTGCTCACCCTCCACGACGTGTGGAACCACGCGGGCAAGCTGCCCGGCGACCAGGCGACCCACGCGGTGACCGGCAACGCCCGCGGCGCGACGATCCACCCCGCCGGGCAGGCCGTTCCACCCGCCGGGCAGCCCGCGGCCAACGCGTCGCCGGGCCGGAACCTGCACGTCGCACCGGGGGTGTCCCTGGACGACGTGAAGTCCTTCGTCGGCACGCTCCCGAAGGACATGCGCCCGGCGACCTACACCGTCGACGCGGGGCAGGACTTCGGGGCGGCGGAGGTCCAGGAGGCGGTGGCGGGCCTGCCGGAGCCGCCGAAGGCCGAGACCACGACGACCGAGACCACGACGGAGCCGAGCGAGACAACCACGACGGAGCCGGTCGTGACCGAGACGCCGACGACGGAAGCGCCGGAGGTTTCCGTCGACCGGGATGCGGCCGAGTCGCAGGCGACCGAGGTGCCGCTGCCCGAGGATCCAGCTGCGACCGAAACACCGGTCGAGAGCCGGGCGAGTTCGTCGCAGCAGCGGAGCGGGGGCGGGCCCGCCCGGCCCGGGCCCGCGCGCCCCGCC
>NZ_JAQGLB010000032.1 GCF_027853965.1 Saccharopolyspora indica
CTCCCCAGCGCTGATGGTACTGCACTCGACAGGGTGTGGGAGAGTAAGACACCGCCGACACACTACACAGGAAGGGCCTTGTGTCCTGGAGAAATCCAGAACACAAGGCCCTTCTTCTATTTCCGGGCAAAAGCACGGCCCGCCCGCGGTGGCCCCGCAAGTCGCGGGGCCCCGCAGATCAGCCGAGCTGGTTGACCATGACGGCTTCGTGGGCGCTGCCGATGAGACCGCGCTCGTCGTAGAGCCGGGCGTTCGCCACGCCGATGCCGGTCGGTTGCACGTCCCGGTCGATCTCCATGCCGAGCCACTCGCCTTCGAACGGGCGGTGCAGGTAGAGCGTGATGTCGGTGTTGATCCACGGGCCGAAGATCGGGCCGACCGGGCTGGCCGCGCTGATGCAGTCGACGAGGACCGCGACGTGCGACAGCGGGCTCAACGCCTCGCCGGGAACCAGCGGCACCGGCATGTGCATCCACACCTTGCTGGTGCTCGTTGCCCGCTGATCTTCCAGCCACCGCACCTGGATCACGTCGTGCACTCCCCAGCGCAGGCCGAGCTCCGGTGGCAGCAGGTGCCCGTCCGGGAGGCCGGTGGGGCCGGCGAAGGGCGTCTGCACATCCGGTACGACTCCGTCGACCTCGCCGCGGCGCAGCAGCTGGGCGGTGGCGCGCGCCGAGGGCTTCCCGTCGACGGTGAGGACCGCTTTGCTCACCTGGAGCCGCTTCCCGGTGCGCAGCGGTTGGGCGGTCACGGTGAGGGGCTTGGCGGGCACCGGGCGCATCAGGTCCACGGTGAGGCGGGCGATGAACAGGTCGGGGTCGTCGCTGGTCCGCTCCACGGCTCGGGCGAGCAGGCCGGCGACCGGGCCGCCGCCGACCAGTTCGCCCCAGGGGCTGCAGGCCGCTTCGCTCGGCACGAGCTGATCGCCGACGGGGCTGAAAAGCGCCTGTGTGTCACGCATTCCTCGATGTTACTAATCGGTAGCCAAGGCTGGTACTGCTCGTTTGCCATATTTTTGGCGAGTTGTCGCGATCGGCCATCACCACTCGGTGCTCGTGTGAGCATCTTCTCTGCCGGGCGAGTTACTTGAAGCTTCACGTATGCTTGCGGGCACCGCAGACCCCATCCTCGAAAGGTCCTCCCATGCAGCACCAAATTCGCGATGTGACGGCGCTGGTCGCGCGCCTCGTGGTGGGCGTGACGTTCATCGCGCACGGCTACCAGAAGGTCGGGATCAACGGCATGGACAAGGTCGTCGCGGGCTTCGGCGAAATGGGCCTGCCCCCGGTCGCGGCCTGGTTCACGGCGATCGTCGAACTCGTCGGCGGGGCCGCGCTGATCCTGGGCGTGCTGCTCCCCGTCGCCGGGATCCTGCTCGCGGCGGTCATGGTCGGTGCGATCTTCACCGCGCACCTCGGGTCCGGGTTCTTCAGCAGCGACGGCGGTTTCGAGTACCCGCTGGTGCTCGCCGGCGTGAGCCTGGCCCTCGGGTTCAGCGGCCCGGGTTACACGCTTTCCGCGCTGTTCAAGGGCAAGTCGGAGCGAGTCGCTGCCTGAGGTCTGCCTGCTCGTCGCGGTGCCCAGCGTTTCAGAGGGCAGCTGAACGCGTGGCGGTGTCGATTCCGTGGCGGGCCAACCTGCTTCAAGCGCGAAGGCGAACGAAGCGGCCTGTCCCGATCGGGGCAGGCCGCTTCGCGCATCCGGGTCAGTTTCCCAGTTCTGCGGTGATCCGCTCCGCGTCGCGGCGGCCTTCTCGCTTCGCCGGGTCGAGATTCGTGCAGTGCACCAGGGAGGATCCTCCGGCGAGCACCGCGAGCAGGCCGTCCAGCACACCGCCCGGCAGCTCCCACTCCACTGTGGACAGCACGCGGTCGGTCGGCCCGATGTGCAGTTCCCCGGCTCGTTTCCGGGCGTCGGCGACGAGTTCGTCCACCGACCGCTCGAGCAGCGCGGGAGTGCCGCCGTCGATCGGCAGCATCGGGCTGAAGTCGTCGCCGTGCACGCGGATGTCCGAGACGTAGTCGGCGACCCCGTCCGGGAGGCCGCGCAGCGGAGCTCCCAGCGCGTCGAGCCCGACGGCCGCAACGGTTCGCGCGCCCGCGCCGCGGTCGAGCTCGGCGGCCGGCACGAAAGCGACTTCCGCGCCGCGGGGATCACCGGTGATGTGCGCCCCGCACCACCAGGAGCCGAGCAGGACGCCGACCGTCTGCCAGTGCGCGGGCAGCGCCACGTGCACCGGCGTTCCCGGTTCCAGGTCCCACTCGTCGACCAGCCAGTTGGCCGTCTTGGCCGCCCAGTTCGCGGTGGTCGCCCGGGACAGTTCGATGCGCGCCCCGGTGGCGTCGTCGTAGTGCGTGATCAACGGCTTGGGTGCCCCGTCGGCCAGCAACGGCCCGAGCAGCGCCTGGGTAACGCTCATGAGCGCACCGCCTCTCCGCGATTCACAGTGGTGGTTGCGTTCGGCGCGATCTTGCGTTTGGGGGTTTCTTGTGGCTGGTTTGCGTCACGTTCCCCTGAGGTGCGGTTGCGCAGGGCTGGGGTTGACACAGGGCTGCTCATGCGCCGAGCCTAACGGCCGCTGCCCACGCCTCGGCGGACCGCAGAAGCTAGTGGACGCAGGGGATGCTGCCGTCGGAGGTGATCTCGCGGTCGGTGCGGGCGGTGCCGTCCAGCTGCAGGTTCGGCTTCGCCACCAGACCGGGAGGCGCGTTGGTCAGGCCGGCGAAGAAGCGCTGCGCCGCGGCGGGATCGACGCTGACGATGCTCTGACCGCGGTCGTCGCGGGCGTTGGTGTCCACCACCGGCAGCGTCAGGAAGGTGACCCGGCCGGCCGCGATCGCCTGCATCTGCTCCACGAAGCCCAGCGGCTCCCAGCCCTCGTCGAGCACCACGGCCCGGCGCGTGGCCTGCACCAGGTCGTTGACCATCGCCGGGTCGGTGAGCGTGCCGGTGGACAGCACCTTGTTCGCCAGCGCGGCCATGAAGACCTGCTGGCGGACGATCCGGTCCAGGTCGCCGCGGGGCAGGCCGTGCCGCTGCCGCACGAAGGACAGCGCGTCGCCGCCGGAGATGGTGTGCCGCCCGGCGGTGAACTCGGCGCCGGAGTCCTTGTCGCTGGTGTCCTGCTGCAGGCACACCTCGACGCCGCCGACGGCCTCGGTGAGCTCGTAGAAGCCGAGCAGGTTGATCTCGGCGTAGTGGTCGATGCGCAGGCCGGTGAGGTTCTGCACCGTCTGCACCAGCGCGCGCTGACCGGCCAGCTGCGCCTCGCGCTCGATCTCGGCCTCCGCCCGGCCCTGGGAGCGGAGCTGCTTCGCGGCGGTGCTCTTCGTCAGGCCGTAGACGGCGTTGATCTTCTCCGGTCGGCCGCCGGGCACCTGCGCGTAGGTGTCGCGCGGGATGGACACCGCGGTCGTCGGGGCGTTGCTGTGCGGCACCCGGATGACCACCAGGCTGTCGGTGTTCAGACCGCCGATGGCCTCGGTGCGCAGCTGCTTGAGGACGCTGTCCGGCAGCGGGTTGCCCTGCGCGTCGGTGCGGCTGTCGCTGCCGACCAGCAGGACGTCCGTGGCGCCGTCGTCGTCCTCCTCCGTCGCAGGCGGTGCGTCGGCGAGGACCTTCGCGGAGCTGACGTCGCTGAGCTGGTCCACCACGATCCAGCCGATGGCCGTGATGCCGAGCACGACCGCCGAGAAGAGCGCGAGCGCGCTGCGACCGGCGATGCGGAACCCGGATCGCCGCTGCGCGGGCTCCACCGCCTCGGTCTCCTGCTCCGGTTCGCCCACTTGGCCTCCCCCGCCGCCGTGCATTGCCGGACAAGGTTAACCGCTGGCCCCGTCGGGGTCGTGGAAGTGACCGATGTTCAGTCCACGCAGGGGACGCCGTCTGCGGTGATCGGCTGTTCGTTGATGTCCGTCTGGGCGAGCAGCGGCGGCAGCTGGCGGACGCCGTCGAGGCGGACGGTGCGCGGGCCGGCGAAGTTCTGCGCGCCCGGTCCCTGGTAGTCCTTGCCCAGGTAGACCTGGACGCTGCCGGACTGGACGTTCGCGCTGGTCTCGGTGGGCAGCCCGCCGAGGGCCTCGGCGACCTGCTTGGCGGCTTCTTCCTCGCCGGCGGCGAAGTAGACCACGGAGTTGGGCATGGAGTCGGCGTTCGAGCTGCCGCCCGCCTTGAAGCCCAGGCCGGAGACCTCGTCGAGCACCCGGGCCGCGAGGCCGCTGACGCCGGAGGCGTTGTAGACGCTGACCGAGATCTCCGCGCGGGCCTGCTGCGCGGCCATCTTCTGCTCCCGCTCCTGGGGGGTGAGCAGGAGGTTGGCCGCGAACTGCCGGACCTCGGGGATGTTGATGGTGACGTCCTCCTTGCCCGACGGGCCGACCAGGTGCACCGGGGCGGTGTAGAACTGCACGTCACCGCCGGCGATGCCCTGCATCTGCTGGGCGAAGCCGAGGAGGTCGTTGGCCAGCGCGGGGTCCAGGGTGACCGACTTCTTGATGGCGTTGATCAGCTCGGTGAGCTTGGCCGGGTTGGTCAGCGTGTCGGTGGACATCACCTTGTGGGCGAGGCTGGACATGAACACCTGCTGGCGCTTGCCGCGGGAGAGCTCGTTGATCAGCCCGTGCCGCTGCCGGACGAACGCCAGCGCGTCGGGGCCCTCGATGGTCTGCACGCCCTTGGGGAAGTCGGCGCCGGAGAGCCGGTCCTTGGTGGCCTCGTTCAGGCAGACCTCGACACCACCGATGGCCTTGGTGATCTCGGCGAAGCCGAACAGGTTGACCTCGGCGTAGTGGTCGATGCTGACGCCGGTGATGTCCTCGATGGTCTTGCGCAGCAGCTGCTTGCCCGCCAGGCGGGACTGGTTGGCGATCTCCTTCTCGTCGGTGACGCCTTCCTTCTTCAGCTTCGCGCGCTCGGCGGACATGCCGTTGTTCATCGTCTCGGTGAGCTTGGTCTTGCCCAGGCCGAGACCGACGTCGACGAGCGTGTCGCGGGGGAAGGACATCGCGCTGGCGCTGGTGCCGCCGTTGGGGATGCGCACCAGGATCATCGCGTCGGTGAGGTCGCCGCCCTCCTGCGTGGTGCGCAGGTAGCGCAGCACCTCATCGGGCAGCGGGTTGCCGAAGGAGTCGTTGCGGCTGTCGTTGCCGATCAGCAGGATGTCGGTGGCGCCGTCCGGCGCGTTGAAGCCGCTGCCGATCACGTCGGCCGTGGAGGTCCCACCGCCGCCGGGGCGGAACATCGCCCAGCCGAAGCCGGTGGCGGTCAGCACCAGCACCGAGAGCAGCGCGGACAGCGTGCGCCCGAACGCGCGGGCACCGCGCTTGCCGCCTCGGCCACCTCTTCGGCCACCTCGGCGTCGGCTCCAGACGTCGTTCTCCGGAGGGATCGGGCCTTCGCCCGAACGAGGGGCCTGGCGCTGCCGACCATCACCCTGCGGAGTCTTGCGGCCGGGGCCGCCGGAGGGTGGCGCGCTGCCTGCGCGGCGCCCTCTCGGTGCCGGGTCGCCACCGGTGCCGGGACGACCGCGACCGCTCCCGCGAGGGGGCGCGGGCCTGCCGGACTGACCCTGCGGACCGCCGGGCCACCTGGGCCGATCCTCCACGCCGCTTCCTCCTTGGCCTGCCGCGAGCGTTACACCTTCGCGAGGTGATTTTGCTCGTGTTCCGATTGCAGGCTAGCGGGGCCCACGAGTTCAGTGGGCAGATCCCAGTTTTGGGGTGATGACGCTCATAAGAGTGAACCCGTTGCGACACTCTGAGTAACCGGGGAGTGTGCTGGGTTTCGGGGTGGCGCATGCCAGACTTCGCAGCGGTGCCCGGTCGGCGAGAACCGCCCCTGGGCAGTCGTCCACGGAGAGAAGGCGCGATGCGGATTCTGGTCACCGGTGGAGCCGGCTTCATCGGCTCGCACTACGTGCGACAGCTGCTCGGCGGCGCGTACCCGGAGTACGCCGATGCCGAGGTGGTCGTGCTCGACAAGCTCACCTACGCGGGCAACGAGGCGAACCTGGCGCCGGTCGCCGACGACCCGCGGCTGCGGTTCGTGCGCGGCGACATCTGCGACCGCGAGCTGGTGACCGGACTGCTGGCCGGGGTGGACGTGATCGTGCACTTCGCCGCCGAATCGCACGTGGACCGCTCGATCACCGGTGCCGACACCTTCGTCGTCACCAACGTCGTGGGCACCAGCGTCCTGCTGCAGGCCGCGCTCGAAGCCGGGGTCGGCAAGTTCGTGCACGTCTCCACCGACGAGGTCTACGGCTCCATCGAGACCGGTTCGTGGCCGGAGGAGCACGCGCTGGAGCCGAACTCGCCCTACTCGGCGGCGAAGGCGGGCTCGGACCTGCTGGCCCGCTCCTACCACCGCACGCACGGGCTGCCGGTGTGCATCACCCGCTGCTCCAACAACTACGGGCCCTACCAGTTCCCGGAGAAGGTCCTGCCGCTGTTCATCACCAACCTGATGGACGGCCACCAGGTGCCGCTCTACGGCGACGGCCTCAACGTGCGCGACTGGCTGCACGTCGACGACCACTGCCAGGGCATCCAGCTGGTCGCCGAGGCCGGGCGGCCGGGCGAGATCTACAACATCGGCGGCGGCACCGAGCTGACGAACAAGGAGCTCACCGAGCGGGTGCTGGCCGAGCTGGAGCTGGACTGGTCGATGGTGCGGCCGGTCGCCGACCGCAAGGGCCACGACCGCCGCTACTCGGTGGACCACGGCAAGATCGTCCGCGAACTGGGGTACGCGCCCCGGGTGGACTTCGCGACCGGGCTGCGCGAGACCGTCCGCTGGTACCAGGACAACCGCGCCTGGTGGGAGCCGCTGAAGGCCCGCGCGGCGGTGGCCCGGTGAGCCGCCTCGCCGTCCTGGTGCCGGGCGGCCGCGGCCAGGTGGGATCCGAACTGGCCCGGATCGTGTCCGCGCGATCCGGCGCCCTGGTGCACGCTCCGGGTTCCGGCGAGCTCGACATCACCGACGGCGAGGCAGTCGTCGACGCGGTGGAGTCCTTCGCCGAGACCGCCCGCGACGCGGACCTGCGCCCGGTGGTGGTCAACGCCTCGGCCTACACCGCCGTGGACGCCGCGGAAACCGATCAGGAGCGCGCGGCGCTGGTCAACGCCGAAGGCCCGGCGCAGCTGGCGAAGGCCTGCCACCGCAGCGGAATCCCGCTGCTGCAGGTGTCCACGGACTACGTGTTCAGCGGCGACGCGGACCGCCCGTACGAGCCGGCGGACGAACCCGCGCCGCGCACGGTCTACGGCCGCACCAAGCTCGACGGCGAACGCGCGGTCCTCGACTCGGGCGCGCGGGCCTGGGTGGTGCGCACCGCGTGGGTCTACGGAGCGCGCGGCGGGAACTTCGTGAAGACGATGGCGCGGCTGTCCCGCGAGCGGGATTCGCTGTCCGTGGTGGGCGACCAGATCGGCTCCCCGACCTGGGCGGCGGATCTGGCACAAGGCCTGCTGGAACTGGCGGAACGCGTCGTCGACCGCCGCGGCCCGGACCGGAAGGTGCTGCACTGCACCAATTCCGGCCAGGTGAGCTGGTGCGACTTCGCCCGCGCGATCTTCGCCGAACTGGGCCTGGACGAAGCCCGGGTCCAACCGTGCACGACGGCGGACTTCCCCCGCCCGGCCGCGCGCCCGGCGTACTCGGTCCTGTCCGGCGCGGCCTGGCGAGAAGCGGGCCTGACCCCGATGCGTTCTTGGCGCGAGGCCTTGCGCGCGGCGTTCGAAACTGACGGAGAGATCCTTCGCGGGTAACCCGGTGGGGTGTAGTTGACCTTGAAAACCTGCAGCGGAGGGAAATCGGCTGGTGCGGGTCGGAGCGGGTATGCATGATGGTGGTGCCTGATCCCGCGGGGAGAGGGAAGGAAGGCCAGGTGACCCGGGGCATGACTGGGAGCCTGGCCTGACGCATTTTCGGACCATCAGCGCAGTGCCGAGCTTCGACGATTTCGCCCGAAATTGGCGGCCTCGCTACCGCACGTTTCCTCGAAAACGCGGCCAATTTCGTGCGAAATCGCTACCCCCGCAAGCCGACCACCTACCGCTTTGAACCCAAACCCAGCCCCGCACCCAACCGCACCTCTGATGGCCAGGCCTCCTCGGTATCACCGCCGATCCTTCGGTGGTGATACCGGTCGACCTTGCGAGAGGCCGTGCGGCTGCGTACGGGTTGCGTCGGGTTCAAAGCGGTGGGTGGTCGCCTTGGGTGGGGGCAGTTTTGCCGGAAATTGCCCACGTTCTCGACGGAACTTGCGGGGGTGGCCGGAGACAATTTCCGGCAAAACTGCCCGTGCCACCACCGCGGGTTCCGCCGCACGATCGCGCACCAGGCACCCAGGACGGCGCCAGCCAGGCCCAGGCCTTGTGTCACCACTGTTCGCATGGTGGTGGCGTCCGGCGATTTTGCCTGAAACTGGCGTTCTTGCCCGGCCGCATACTGCGTCGAGAACGCGGCCAGTTTCCGGCAAAATCGACCCGCGCACCACGCAACCAGCTACCGCTTTGAACACAAACCCAACCCCTGAGGGCGCGGGAACCGCACTGTCGAACCCACCCGGTATCACTGCCGAGCGAACGTGCCTCGACTCAGCCCGTCGCCATCCGATACGCCGTGAGAGTTGCTTCGGCGCAGGCTTGCCAGGTGAAGGTTTTCGCTTGCGTCGTACCGGTTTCTGGATCCGGTGGATCCGTCAGCGCTCGGTGCAGGGCTTCGCGCAGCGCGCTCGCATCGCCGAAGGGAAAGCGGATCGCACATCCCGCCGTGACTTCGCGGAGGGCGGGGATGTCCGAGCAGACGACCGGGGTTCCGCAGGCCAGCGCTTCGAGCGCCGGGAGGCCGAATCCCTCGTCGCGGGAGGGGAGAACCAGCGCGCTCGCCCCGGCGACGAGGCGGCGCAGGTGGTCCTCGGGGAGGTAGCCGGTGCGGATCACCGCTCCGTCGACCCGCGGTTCGCCGGGCCCGGCGATGACCAGCGGCGGGAGGTCCGGGCCGTGCGCTTCCAGCAGGCCGGGCAGGCCCTTGCGCGGGCCTTCGGCACCGACGAACAGCAGGTACTCCGCGGGAAGCCCGTACCGGGCGCGGAGCTCGGAATCCATTGGTACAGCGGAGAACCACTCCGGGTCCACGCCGAGCGGAGTGACCGCCAGCTTCTCCCGCGGCACGTCGAGACGCGTGCTGACCGCGTCGGCGACCGCCGCGGTCGGCGTGCACACCACCTCCGCACGCCGCACCGAACTCCGTACCAGCGCAGGAAGATCCGGCTCCGCCAGCGACGGGTCGTCCAGGAACGCGAGGTCGTGCACGGTCACCACGCCCGCCGCTCGGGCGGGTGGTGGCAGCACGAAGTTCGTTCCGTGCACCACGTCCGCGCGGCCCGCGAGGAGCTCGACCGGCGGGAAAGCGCCGCGCTGCCACAGCTTTCGCAGCGCGCGGGCCGGGATCGGCGGGCCGACCGCGCGGGTTCCCGGCGGCGCCACCTCGCGCAGCTGCCGCCAGCCGCGCGTGGTGAAACCGATCAGCCGGACGTCCGCGAGGGAGGTCAAGGCGGTCACCAGGGACGCGGTGTAGCGGCCGATCCCGGTTCGGTTGCCCAGCAGCGGCGTGCCGTCGAGCAGGACGCGCAGGTCAGCGGCCACGGAAGCGCTCACCGGCGAGCCGCCGCAGACGCCCGGTCGCCCGCTTCGCGACCTCCAGCGGACCGCCCGCGTCCAGGTATTCGCGCAGCAGCGACAGATCGCGGCGCACCGCCTCGGCACCGTTGATCTGCGGGCTGCGCACCAGCGGCGAGGACGCCTTGAGCCGGTCGGCGGCCGGGCGCGGGTCGCGGCAGAACTCGGTGAGCGGCGCCAGCACCGACTCCCAGGTGAACCGCTCCCGCACCGGTTCGATCCGGCGGCGGCACTCCGCGGCGAACTCCTCGTCGTAGAGCACCTTCTCCAGCGCGGCGGCCAGCGCGTCCGGGTCCTCGGGCGGGACCACGACGCCGATGCGCTCCGAGCGCACCAGGTCGGCGAACGAGTCGCCGTCGGTGGTCACCACCGGCAGCCCCGACCACAGGTAGTCCAGCACCCTGGTGCGGAACGCGAACGTCGTCTCCACGTGCTCGAAGTGGCTGGTCACACCGCAGTCGGCGTCCAGCAGGTAGTTCTGCCGCTCGTGGTAGGGCACCCAGGTCTCGTTGAAGAACGCGAACTTGCCGGTCATCCCGAGCCTGCGCGCCAGCTCGCGGGTGCGCCCGGCCATGCCCATCTCCGGGACGTCCGGGTTCGGGTGCTTCATGCCGAGGAAGAACAGCCGGACGTCGTTGTGCCGCTCGGAGATCCGGTGCACCGCGTGCAGCAGCGTCAGCGGGTCGAACCAGCTGTAGACGCCGCCCGCCCACAGCACCACCTTGTCGTCGGCGGAGATGCCGGGGCGGGTGCCCTTGATCGCCGGGCCGGTGCGGCGCGGGGCCGTCGACGGCAGGCCGAAGGGCACCACCGACAGCAGCGAGCGGACCGTCGGGTCGTTGTCGTAGAGTCCCGGCGTCAGGCGGCCCAGCGAGGCCAGGTGCCCGAGCCAGAAGTGCCGCTGCCGCTCGGAGGCGCAGAGGAAGAAGTCGCCGCGCTGCAGCTGGGTGTTGAGCACCTTGGTGACCCCGGCCAGGTCCTTGGCGCGGCGCTCGTCGTCGGTGTCCCGGCCCTGTTCGAGCAGCTCCAGGTGCATCGGGTCGTACACGTCGCAGACCACGATCTTGCTGGAGTCGACCTTCTTGAGCGAGGGCACCATCTCCAGCACGTGGCCCTGCAGCACCACGATGTCGGCCCAGTCGACGTGCGCGGCCAGCTCGCGCGGTTTGGCCGCGTGCACCTCGAACTCCGCCTGCGGCGGGCTGACCAGGTCGTTGACGCTGACCAGCCGGACCTGGTGCTCGACGGAGAGCACCTCGGCCATGTGCCAGGCGCGGATCGCGGGCCCGGCCATCCGCTCGGTGACCGCGTCGCCGGTGATCACCACGATCTTGCGCGGCCTGCCGAAGACCTCGTCCAGGCCGAAGGCCTCGACCAGCGCGTCGTGCGCGGCGAGGTAGCGGGGCAGCGGGTAGGCCGGTTCCATCGCCTTGCGCATCAGCGGAACCAGGTCGGCGTCGGTGCGCACCCGCGCCTGCTGCTCCTGCTCGCGGGAGAGCTTCAGCGACGGCAGCAGCTCCACGAACTGGTCGATGGCCAGCATCCCGGCCAGCGCCGAGCGGTCGACCGGCACCGGACCGTCGTCCTCGGTCTCGCCGCGCCGGGTGATCTCCAGCTGCGTCGGGTCGATCTCGCCGCGGGCGGTGGCCCGCCGCACCGCCAGCGCCATCGCCGCGGGCAGCGCCTTCGCCAGGGTCTCGTCGGAGACGTTCTTGTAGAGCGCGGCGAGCGCGTTGCGCTCCAGCAGGTAGTGCTCGCGCGCGGAGGCGATGTCGGCCATCGACGCGTGGTGGCGGTGGAAGGTCAGCGACCGCGGCTCGTAGCGGACCCGCCAGCCGCGCAGGTTCAGCCGCCAGCCCAGGTCCACGTCCTCGTAGAACATGAAGAAGCGCTCGTCGAAGCCGTCCAGCGCGGCGAACAGCTCGGCCCGCACGAACAGCGCCGACCCGGTGCCGAACAGCACGTCCCGCGATGCGTCGTGCGAGCCGTCGTCGAGCTCGCCGGCGTGCCGCTTGTAGCCCATGCCGAACCAGGTGAGCCCGCCGTCGACGAAGTCGATGTGCCGCCCCTCCCAGTCCAGCACCTTGCTGGCGACCGCGCCCACGGTCGGCTCGGCGCGCAGCACCGCGACCGCCGCGCGCACCCAGTCGCGGTCCGGGCGGGCGTCGTTGTTGAGGAACGCCAGCACCTGCCCGGTGGCCGCGCGGGCGGCGAGGTTGCAGCCACCGGCGAAACCGAGGTTGCGGCCCGACTCGATCAGCTGCACGTCCGGGGCGGCGGCGCGGATCCGCTCGGCGCTGCCGTCGCCGGAGGCGTTGTCGACGCAGAGCACCTCCAGCCGGTCGGCCGGGTAGTCCAGCTCCTCGCGCAGCGCGCGCAGGCATTCGACGGTGTCGTCGGCGCCGCGGTAGTTCACCACGATCACCGACACCAGGGGCAGGTTGCTGGGGTCCGACGTCTCAGCCACGCCTAAAGCGTGCACCATGCCACCTTCCCGATCTGAGCCGCCTACCCGTTCTGGCCGGTTCTGCTCAGCGGCCCGCCCACTCCCGCCACACGCGCTCGACCGGGACGGTCCGGGTGATGCGGCGGCGTTCCCGCAGCGTCGCGGGCAGGCCTCCGGCCACCTCGGCGAGGACGCGCAGCCGGAGCCAGACGCGGAAGTTCGCGGCGGCGGGAACGTTCTTGCGCAGCGGCAGCGCGCAGGTGATCGCGGCGAAGCGGGCGAGCTCGCGCGCGGCGACCTTCGCGGGAGCGCAGCGCAGCAGCATGAACAGCCGGTTGCGCTCGTTCCAGCGGTGGAACAGCGGAGAGCCGGGCTGCGTGCTCGCGCCGTGAGCGTGCTCGGCGACGGCTTCGGGCACCGTGACGATCCGGTGCCCGGCCAGGCGCAGGCGCCAGGACGTGTCGGTGTCCTCGTAGTAGCAGAAGAACCGTGCCGGGACGCCTCCCGCCTCGCGCAGCAGATCGGTGCGCAGCAGCGCTGCGCCGCCGCAGAACCCGAACATCTCGCCGGAGGCTTGAGGCGCGTCAGCGCCGTGGCCGTCGGCCGTGAGGCGGAGGCCGGCGGATTGAGTGCGGCCGTCCGACGTGCGGAGCACGGAGGCCGCCGCAGCCGCGGAGCGGTCCGCGTCGAGCGCGGCCTCCAGCGCCGCGAGCCAGCCGGAGGCCGGCGCGGCGTCGTCGTTGAGCCACGCGATGTAGGGCGTGCGGACGCGCGTCAGCGCGGCGGCTACGCCGCCGGCGTAGCCGCGGTTGCGGCGGAGGCGGAGCACTTCGGGCGCCGAGGGGTGCGCGGCGATCAGCTCGGCGGTGCCGTCGTCGGAGGCGTTGTCCACCACGATGGTCCGATGTGGACGGTCTTGGGCGGCCAGCGCGTCCAGGCAGGACTCGATGTGCTCCCGCCCCCGCCAGGTCACCACGACAACGGTGCTGCGCACCTGCTCCGACGTCACGGTCGAAGACGTTACGCGGAGCCCGTGCCCCGGTCGTCGGCACCTGAGCGCCGGGTGCGTGGGAAGCTGGGCGGGTGCCCGAGCTCGTCGCGATCGCTGAGCAGCTGCTCGCGCCCGTCCCCGGCGGGACCGGCCGCTACACCCGGGAACTGCTGCGCGCGCTGGCCGAGACCGCACCAGCGGGGTGGGAGATCAGCAGCGTGATCAGCCGCGGCGATCCCGAAGCCGCGCGAGTGCCCGGCGTTGCCGGGCCACGAGTGCTGCCGCTGCCGCGGCGCGCGCTGATCGCGGCGTGGGAGCGCGGTGTCCCGCTGTGGCCGGGCGGTGACTCCGTGCACGCCATGACGCCCCTCGCGCCCCCCGCCAAGCGCGGGCGCGGGCTGGTGGTGACCGTGCACGACACCGTCCCGTGGACGCATCCGGAAACCTTGACGCCGCGCGGTGCTTCCTGGCACCGCAGGGCGATCGGCCGGGCCGCGCGGCAAGCCGATGCGCTGGTCGTGCCCACCGCCGCCGTGGCTGCCGAGCTCGCCGAGCACGTCCGCGCGACCCGGCTGCAGGTGATCGGCGAGGGCGTGAGCCCGGCGCTGCTGGCCGAGCCCGACCCGGCCGCGCGGCTCGACCTGCCGGAGCGGTACGTGCTGGCCATCGGCACCATCGAACCCCGCAAGGGCTACCCGCACCTGGTGCGCGCGATGGCCGACGTCCCGGACGTCCCGCTGCTGGTCGTCGGCCACCAGGGCTGGGGCGGGGTGGACGTGGCGCGGATCGCCGCGGACTGCGGCGTCGACCGGGTGCGCGTGCTGTCGTCGGTCTCCGACGCCGAACTCGCGGTCCTGCTGCGCAACGCCACCGTGCTGGCCGCGCCCAGCCTCGCGGAGGGCTTCGGGCTGCCGCTGGTCGAGGCGATGGCGCTCGGCGTGCCCGTCGTGCACTCCGATGCGCCCGCGTTGGTGGAGGTCGCCGGGGGAGCGGGGGTGGTGGTGCCGCGCGCCGATCCGGTGGCGCTCGGCGCCGCGCTGCGCGAGGTGCTCGGCGATCCGGCGCGGCGCGCGGAGCTGAGCGCGGCCGGGCACCGGCGTGTAGCGGATTTCACCTGGACCCGGGTCGCACGCGAGGTCTGGGCGCTGCACCGGGCAGTCGCCGGTGACTGAACGGGATAGACCAGAACACATTTTCACGTACACGTCCCGGGTCGGACGTTTCGCCCCGTAATCTGCTCTGGTGCACAGAGGCGAGCCGCACATCCTCATCGACGCCACCGCAGTACCCGCGGACCGAGGCGGCGTCGGCCGGTACGTCGACTCCCTGCTGGCGGCGCTGGACGCCGACGGCGCGCGGCTCACGGTCGCCTGCCAGCCCCGCGACGCGGAGCTGTACGCGGCCATCGCGCCGCACACCGACGTGGTGCCCGCCGCCGAAGCCGTCGCGACCCGCACCGCGCGGCTGACCTGGGAGCAGACCACCCTGCCGCTGCTGGTGCGGCGGCTCGGCGCCGACGTCCTGCACTCCCCGCACTACACGACCCCGCTGGCCAACCCGGCGGCATCGGTGGTGACCCTGCACGACGCCACGTTCTTCACCAACCCGGCCGTGCACTCGCCGGTCAAGGCCCGCTTCTTCCGCGCGTGGACGCGCACCGCGCTGCGCCGCGCGACGCTGTGCATCGTGCCGAGCGAGGCGACCGCCGCCGAGCTCAACCGCTCCGTCGGCGCCGACCGGGCCCGGATGCCGGTGATGTTCCACGGCGTCGACCCGGACCGGTTCCACCCGCCGACGCCGGAGGAGGTCCAGGCGGTCCGCGACCGGCTGAGCCTGCACGACCAGCCCTACGTCGCCTTCCTCGGCGCGCTGGAACCCCGCAAGAACGTGCCCGCGCTGATCCGCGGCTTCACGCTGGCCTGCCAGGGCCGCACCGACTCGCCCGCGCTGGTGCTGGCCGGCCAACCGGGCTGGGACACCCGCGTGGAGCGGGCGCTGGAAGCGGTGCCGCACCGGATCCGGGTGATCCGCGCCGGCTACCTGCCGTTCGGGCAGCTCGCCGGATTCCTCGGCGGCGCGGACGTCGTCGCCTACCCGAGCCTGGGCGAGGGCTTCGGCCTCCCGGTCCTGGAAGCGATGGCCTGCGGAGCGCCCGTGCTCACCACCCGGCGCCTGAGCCTGCCCGAAGTCGGCGGCGACGCCGTCGCGTACTGCGGCGTCGGAGCCGGGGACATCGCGGCGGGCCTCACCGAACTGCTCGACGACCCGGCCCGCCGAGCCACGCTGGCGGCCGCGGCGCAGCGCCGGGCCAAGGAGTTCACCTGGGCGGCCTGCGCGACCCAGCACCGCACGGCCTTCGCCCGCGCCCACCACATCCACCTCCGCACCCGCTGACCGCTCCTAGCTCCCGGACTCGTTCGCACGGTCGGGTTCGGCGGCTGCGGGACGTTCGGCAGAATGTGACGGCGTGACCGAAGCGCGCACCTACGGCGATGAACTCGCCGTTGTCACCGTGACCTATTCGCCGGGCGAGACGCTGGGGCGGTTCCTCGACACCCTGCAACGGGCGTCGGACCGCCGGATCCGGGTGATCATCGCCGACAACGGCTCCACCGACGGCGAACCGGAGCGCGCCGCCGACGAGCGCGCCGACGTCGACTTCGTGCCCACCGGCGGCAACCTCGGCTACGGCGGCGGCGCCAACCGCGGCGTGGCGCAGCTGGGCAGCGAGTACGGCTGGGTGGTCATCGCCAACCCCGACCTGGAGTGGGAGCCGGGCGCGCTCGACGAACTGCTCGCGGCGGCGAAGCGCTGGCCGCGCGGCGGATCGTTCGGCCCGCTGATCAAGGAGCCCGGCGGCGAGGTCTACCCGTCGGCCCGGATGCTGCCCTCGATCGGCCGCGGCGCCGGGCACGCGGTGTTCGGCAAGGTGTGGCCGGGCAATCCGTGGACCCGCGCCTACCGGCAGTCCGAGGCGGAGATCACCGAACGCCCGGCGGGCTGGCTCTCCGGCTCCTGCCTGCTGCTGCGCCGCGAGGCCTTCGACTCCATCGACGGCTTCGACCCCCGCTACTTCATGTACTTCGAGGACGTCGACCTGGGCGACCGGCTGCGCCGCAACGGCTGGCTCAACATCTACGTGCCGAGCGCCGAGGTCATGCACATCGGCGGCCGCTCCACCTCGAAGGCGGCCAAGCGGATGCTGCTCGAACACCACCGCAGCGCCTACCGCTACCTCGCCGACCGCCACCAGGGTCCGATCTGGGCCCCGCTGCGACTCGCCCTGCGCGCAGCCCTGGCGATCCGAGCTCGAATCGAAACTCGTTGACCGGCGCGCCGATCTAGTACTGGGGGTACTGCTGCTGGTTGGCCTGCGAACCGAGCGGGCCGAACTCGTTCGGGCCGCGCTGCGAGTGGTACGGGTTCGGCGGCAGCCCCTGCCCGTAGTCCTCGGTCGGCCAGCCCTGCTGCGGATCGGTCTGCTGGTACTGCGGCGGCGGGTGCTGCTCGGTCTGCTGGTACTGCTGGGCGGGCTGCGGCTGCCGCTGTCCGGAGGGGATCACCTGCGTGGTGTCCGGCGAATCGGCCTGGTCGACCACATCGCGCGGGATGCGCACGGTGTTCGCCGCGTCCATCGGGGAGATGGCGTTGTCCGGTGTGACGACGAACGCGCCGCGTGCCCGCGCGCGAGCAAGTGCTTCGTCGGCTCGGAGGCGCGGGTCCATGGGAGGCCCTCTCAGTCGTTCGCAGTCGGTGGTCCGCCGGGGGCGGGCGTCGAGCCGGGCGCGGCCGTTCTGGGACGGGCCCGGTGTTCATTATGCCGTTGGTCCTGCCAGAGTATTCCCCCCAATGGGTTTTCGTCAGGGAAGTCCGTCAGGTAGAGGAGGAGCCAAGCCGATGTCCGCGGATGATCAGGACCGGACCGCTCGGTCGACGGCGGAAGCGGTCGTGCTGGTGGGTGGGCGAGGCGTCCGGCTGCGCCCGCTGACCCTGTCGGCGCCCAAGCCGATGCTGCCCACCGCCGGGGTGCCGTTCCTGCGCCACCTGCTGTCCCGGATCCGGGCGGCAGGCATCGAGCACGTGGTGCTCGGCACCTCCTACAAGGCCGAGGTGTTCGCCGAGCACTTCGGCGACGGTGCCGACCTCGGGCTGAGCCTGGAGTACGTCGTCGAGCCGGAGCCGCTGGACACCGCAGGCGCGATCCGCAACGTGGCGGACCGGCTCAGCGCCGACGACGTGCTGGTGTTCAACGGCGACATCCTCTCCGGCGTGGACCTCACCGAACTGCTGGCCACCCACCGCGACACCGCGGCGGACGTGACGCTGCACCTGGTCAAGGTGGCCGATCCGCGCCGCTTCGGCTGCGTGCCGACCGACCCCGACGGGCGCGTCACCGCGTTCCTGGAGAAGACCGAGAACCCGCCGGTGGACCAGATCAACGCCGGTTGCTACGTGTTCCGGCGCGAGGTGATCGACCGCATCCCGGCCGGGCGCCCGGTGTCGGTGGAGCGCGAGACCTTCCCGGAGCTGCTCGCCTCCGGTGCGCGCGTGCAGGGCTACGTCGACACCTCGTACTGGCTGGACATGGGCACGCCCGAGGCGTTCGTCCGCGGTTCGGCGGACCTGGTGCTGGGCGAGGCCCCGACGAACGCGCTGCCGGGGGAGCACGGCGAGGCGCTGGTCCTCGACGGCGCGTCCATCGCCGCCGACGCCCGGCTCAGCGGCGGCAGCTCGATCGGCGAGGGCTGCGTCGTCGAAAGCGGTGCGCACGTCGCGGAATCGGTGCTGTTCGACGGTGTCCGCGTCGCGGAGGGCGCGGTGGTCGAGCGCAGCATCGTGGGAGCGGGCGCGACGATCGGCGCCGGAGCGGTCCTGCGCGGCGTGATCATCGGTGATGAGGCGCACATCGGCCCGCGCTGCGAACTGCTCGACGGCGCCCGCGTCTGGCCGCGCGTGGAACTGCCCGAGCACGGAGTCCGCTTCTCCGCCGACTGCTGACAAGTCGTTTCCAGGCTCTTTTGCGTGGCGGTGCGAGTAGCGGAACCTCAGAGGTCGCCTGGCTGCGGGATCCCGTTTTTATGTATGTCCGATACACGGCGAACGGGCTGTCCTCGCCAGGCGGCCTCTGAGAACCCGCGGCGGTGCGAGTTGCGAGGGTGGGTTATGCGCCTGCGGCGCATGCGACACCATTCCGGGCCGCGGCACGTTGTGTATCGCGGCTGCGGTCACCAACCATGGTCCGGGACGGCATACCCTCTGAAGCGATGGCCGACGCCCTGACCAGGACCTGGTCCCCGCCGTACCCGCTGGACCCGCCCCGGGTGCTCGCCCCGCTGCGCCGCGGCAGCGGCGACCCCACGACGCGGGTCGAGCCCGCGGGAGCGGTGTGGTGGGGCACGACGACACCGGTCGGCCCGGCCACGCTCCGGGTGCGGAAGAACAGCGCGGGCGACGTCGAGGCCACGGCTTGGGGGCAGGGCGCGCAGCTGGTGCTGGACGGCCTCCCGGGTCTGCTCGGCGAAGCCGACGACGCCAGCGGGTTCGTCGCCGTGCACGAGGTGGTGGAACGCGGTCAGCGCGCTTCGCACGGCGTGCGGCTGTGCGCGTCCGGGCGGGTGTGGGACGTGCTGGTCGCCGCCGTGCTGGAGCAGAAGGTCACCAACCGGGAGGCCTGGCGCTCCTGGCGGGAGCTGTGCCGCCGCTTCGGCAGCCCGGCCCCGGGACCGGTGGAGAAGCTGTGGGTGGCCCCGGACCCGGCGCAGCTGCGCGGAATCCGGGACTGGGAGTGGCACCGCGCGGGCATCGACGGAGCCCGCAGGCGCACGCTGCTGGCAGCGGCATCGGTGGCGGGCAGGCTGGAGCGCGCGGTCGAGCTGCGCGGCGTCGAAGGGCGCGAACTGCTGCAGAAGGTGCCGGGCATCGGCCCGTGGACGGCGGCCGAGGTCGCGCAGCGGGCGTGGGGAGACCCGGACGCGGTGAGCGTCGGCGACTACCACCTGCCGACGATCGTCGGCCTCGCCCTGGCCGGCCGCCCGCTCGACGACGAAGGAATGCTCGAAGCCCTGGCCCCCTACGAAGGCCACCGCCACCGAGCGGTCCGCTACCTCAGCGCGGCGGGAGCGACCCGCCCCCGCCACGGCCCCCGAATGCCGGTCCGCGACTACCGGGCGATGTGAGGATTCGTCCCGTGTCTGAACGTGAAATCCCAGACGAGACGTCTGCGTGCTGCGCGGTGACGAGCGGCACCGCGAGGTTGCGGCCATGGGTCCGGTTGCTGGCGGCTTGCTCACCATGGAGGAAGTCGTCGAGGCAGTGCGTGCGGGCGCTGGGCGAAGCAGCGCTGGCCGACTCCGAGGCGAAGAACATCGAAGCGCGGGTGCGGCGGCTCGAGGACGCCGTGTTCCGGAAGCCCGTCTGATCAGCTCCGCCGGCGGGCGGCGGTGATCAGCGGGCCCAGGTCGGTGTTGTCCGGCAGGGCGTCCACCGGCCACCAGCGGAGGTCGAGGGACTCGTCGCTGCGGACCGGCTGCGCGCCCTCCGGGGTGCGGACCAGGAAGCGGACGTCGAAGTGGCGGGTCGGCTTGCCCAGCGAGCAGGTGATCGGGTGCACGTCGAGGTGCACCGGGTCCGGGTCCACCACCAGACCGTCCACACCGGACTCCTCGGTGGCCTCCCGCAGCGCCGCTCCGGCCAGCGTGGTGTCCTCGGCCTCGCAGTGCCCGCCCAGCTGCAACCACATGCCCACCCGGGGGTGCAGCGTGAGCAGCACGTTCTCGCCCGCCGCGTCGAGCACCACCGCCGACGCCGTCAGGTGCCCCGGCTCGCTGGCCCGCAGGCAGGCGTCGTCCCGGGCGTCGAGCAAGGTCAGGAAGGCGTGCCGCAGCGCTTCCTGCTGCGGGTCGGCCGGGCGCCAGCCGCCGAGCACGTGCCGCGCGTCGGCGTGGGGTCCGCTCACAGCTCCACCAATCCGTCGTCGAGGTCGCGGGGTTCGCGCGGGCCTTCGGCGGGCTCGGCCGGGTGGCCGACCGCGACGGCGCCGAGCGGTTCCCACTCGTCGGGCAGGTCCAGGGTCGCCCGGACCACGTCCGGGCAGAACAACGTCGAGGACACCCAGCACGAGCCGAGCTCCTCGGCGGCCAGCGACACCAGCAGTCCCTGCACGGCGGCACCGCCTGCGACGGTGAACATCTGCCGCTCGGCATCCCCGCGCCGCTCGTCCGGGTAGTCGTGCGCGCCTTCGCGGACCAGGAACGGCAGCACCAGTTCCGGGGCCGCGTAGAGCAGGTTGCCCCGGTTCGCGCGCCGCTGGGCGGCTTCCTCCGACATGCCGTCGGAACGCAGGTCGTCCAGCCAGGCGATCCGCATCGCGTCCAGCAGCTTCGACCGCAGCGGGCGGTCGCGCAGCCACACGAAGCGGACCGGGCGGGTGTGGTGCGGAGCGGGTGCGGTCAGCGCCGCGCCGACCGCGCGGCGCACCGCGCCCTCGTCCACCGGCAGGTCCGCGAACTGCCGCACCGAGCGGCGCATCAGCACCGCCTCGCGGCGGCCCTGCGCCAGCGCTTCCGCCGTGCCCATCGCGAACAGGTCGTGGTCGACCGTGCGCACCAGGTCCCGCGCGGTCGACCCGTCGTCCACAGTGGTCAGACCGCGCACCACGGCGACCGGGACGCCGCCCAGCTTGCCCTTGACCAGGTCAGCGGCGGCGGCGATCTCGTCGGCCACCGCCACCAGCGTGACGGCCAGCTCGTTGCCCTGCGAATCGGTGCTGCCCGCGTAGCCGTGCAGCACGCCGACCCCGGCCGCACCGATCGCCGCGTCGGTCTGCCCGACCCGCCAGGCGCGGCCCATCGTGTCGGTCACCACCACGCCTACCTGCACCCCGAGCCGCTCGGCGAGCCCGGCCCGCAAGCGGCGCGCGGAGGCGTCCGGGTCCTCCGGCAGCAGCACGACCCGGTCCTGCGGCACGTTCGAGGCGTCGATGCCGGAGGCCGCCTGCACGATGCCGAGCTTGTTCTGCGTGATCAGCGTCCGGCCGCGCCGGGCCACCACGTGCGTGGCCTCGGCCAGCACCAGCTCGCGGCGCAGCGCGTCGCGCTGCTCCGGGTCCAGCGGGGTGGGCACCATCCGGCCCTCGACCTTGGACACCGCCTTGCTGGTGACGACCACGACGTCGCCGTCGCTGAGCCACGGGGCGGCTGCCGAGATCGACGCGGCCAGGTCGTCGCCGGGGCCGAACTCGGGCAGGCCGGGGACCGCGAAGACCTGCAGCCCGCCCGCTGCCGCGTGATCCCTCATCGCGCCTCCCGCGCCAGGTCGAACGCCGCCCGCGCCATCGCGGCGGTGGCGTCCACATCGGACATCAGCAGCGGGACGGCGCGCACCCGCGCGCCGGGGACCTCGGCGGTGTCGCCGGTGTGCACCAGCCAGCCGTCCAAGATCCCCTCGGCGTCCTGCCGGGAACCGTAGTGCCTGCCGACCGCCTCGGCGGTGCTGTCCACGCCGATCGCGGCCAGGCAGGCGTCGGCCATGCCGCGCAGTGGACGGCCGCCGATGATCGGGGACAGGCCCACGACCGGCGCCGCCGATTCCCGCAGCGCGGTGCGGAAACCCGGCACGGCCAGCAGCGTTCCGACGCTGACCACCGGGTTCGACGGCGCGAGCAGCACCACGTCGGCGTCCCGCAGCGCGTCCAGCACCGCGGGCGTCGGCTTCGCCTCGTCCGCGCCGACCGGCACGATCGCGTGCGCCTCCGGCTCCGCGCGGTACCGCACCCACCACTCCTGGAAGTGCACGGCCCGCTGCTCACCGGTGTCCGGGTCGTCGATGGCGACGTGCGTCTCCACCCGCTCGTCGGTCACCGGGAGCAGCCGGACGCCCGGCCGCCACCGGTCGCACAGCGCCTCGGTGACCTCGGACAGCGAATAACCCGCGCGCAGCATCCGCGAGCGCACCAGGTGGGTGGCGATGTCCCGGTCGCCGAGCCCGAACCAGCCCGGTTCGGCGCCGTAGGCGGCGAGCTCCTCCTTGACCGACCAGGTCTCCTCGACCCGGCCCCAGCCCTTCGCTTCGTCGATGCCACCGCCGAGCGTGTACATGCAGGTGTCCAGGTCCGGGCAGACCCGCAACCCGTGCATCCACACGTCATCGCCCACGTTGACCACCGCGGTGACCTCGTGCTCGGACTGCTGCTCGGGCTCGCCGACCGCGGGCAGGCCCAGCGCCGCCTTGACCCCGAGCAGGAACCGCGCGCCACCGACCCCGCCGACCAGAACTACGACCTTCACGGTTCGATCCTCGCACGGCCGCCGCGCCCCGGGGGCGGTGGATCAGAACCCGAAGACGCTGCGGAAGATCGCCTGCCCGTAGACGGTCAGCGTGGTGTCGCCGCCGACCAGACCGAACACGAAGTAGGCCAGCTGGAAGAACATCCGGCCGACCACCGGAACCCCGATCAGCAGCAGGAACAGCACCAGCGGGGCCCACGGCCGGGCCTTCTCGCCGAACTGCCGCGCCGGGCCGGACAGGTACGGCTCGATCGCGCCGTAGCCGTCCAGGCCGGGGATCGGCAGGATGTTCAGCACGAAGGCGATCACCTGCAGGAAGGCCAGGTAGGACAGCCCCGCCGCCAGCCCCATCGGCATCGGCACCACGGCCACCGCGACCGCGATCAGCAGGCCCAGCACCAGGTTCGTCAGCGGCCCGGCCAGCGACACCATCGACTCGGTCCGGCGGGAGCGCAGGGCGTGGTGGTTGATCCACACCGCGCCGCCGGGCAGCGGGATGCCGCCGAGCGCCACGAAGATCAGCGGCAGCACGATGCTCAGGATCGGGTCGGTGTAGCGCCGCGGGTCCAGCGTCAGGTAGCCCTTCGAGCGCACCGAGAGGTCGCCGCCGCGGAACGCGGTCACCGCGTGGCCGAACTCGTGCAGGCACAACGAGGTCGTCCAGCCGCCGAGCACGAGCAGCAGGACGCCGGTGGTCAGGGCGAGATCGCTGTCGAACGTGGCGAGCACGCCGCCCAGCGCGGTCAGTCCGAGGAAGGCCAGGAACAGGGGGCTGATGCCGGTCGCGGAGCTCTTCACGCCCCCAGTGTCCACGACCCGCGGAGCCGGTGGTGGGCTGCACGACGCGGCGAAGATGACCTTGTGGTGGTATTGATGATCTCAGGACTCCGTGCGGGGGATCGATTCCGGCGGACGGAGTACCGGCGCTGCGCTGAAAGCGCGCATCCGGCGGGGCCCGGTGGTGGTGCGGTGGTGCTGCCCGGGTGTCCCCCTACGGATGGTCTCCGCTTGACCGCAAGGAGCTACACGGGTGTAATCACAGCAGTGTCATTCACCGTTGAAACGATCATTCCTCGGGAGGGGGATCGGATCGGCGGATCGACCGGGTGCGGGAGACCTGGTCGGGCACGGGTCGATCGAGGTGTCGTCCGCGGAGAGGGCGGGCGGCATGCCTGGTCGGCGACGGCATCGCCGTCGGAGTGCGGGGTCCTCGGAGGGAGGGCCAGCCACCCGCGATCAGGAGTGCGTCCTGTTCCGGCCCTGGGGAGGGCCGGTGGGAACGGGAGAAATCGGGGGAAGTCCAACGATGTGGGAATCAGGAGACAGCCGCTTGGCGGAGCGTGGGGACGCCTCCGTCGCGGAATTCGACGTTCTGGCCGAACTGTTCGAAATGTCTGAAGAAGAGCAGGAATGGCAGGAACGGGCGCTCTGCGCGCAAACCGATCCGGAGGCGTTCTTCCCGGAGAAGGGCGGTTCCACCCGCGAGGCGAAGCGGATCTGCCAGGGCTGCGAGGTGCGTTCCGAATGCCTGGAGTACGCGCTGCAGCACGATGAGCGCTTCGGCATCTGGGGCGGACTGTCCGAAAGGGAGCGCCGCAAGCTCAAGCGCCGCGCTGTGTGAGCTGTAGTCCTTCCCCGCTCGCGGGTCCATCGCGCACGACGAAGTGGCGTGGCCCGGTGAAGCAGATCGTTTCGGCGGGTTTCCTTCCGCTGCTGGTGCATTACCGTTCGTGCGGTGGTGGATCTGGTCGGCAGGAGGAAGACAGTGAGCGCGCCGGTGCTGGCGGTGGTGGTGTGTCGGGACGGCGAGTCGTGGTTGCCGGGGGTGCTCGCCGCCCTGGGTGAGCAGTCCGAACGGCCGCGCCGCGTGCTCGCGGTGGACACCGGTTCGACCGACCGCACCGCGGAACTGCTGGCGCAGGCGCGCGCGGACCAGATCGTCGACGACGTGCTGACGCTGCCACCGGACACGTCGTTCGCCACCGCCGTCGCCGATGCCGTCGCGCTGGGCAAGCGCCGGTGGGCCGATCCGGGCCGCTGGCTGTGGTTGCTGGACGGTTCTTCCAAGCCCGGGCCGGAGCAGCTGGCCGGCCTGCTGGCGACGCCGGATCCGGCGTCGGTCGACGTGGAACCGGGCAAGCTGATCCGCCGAGCCGCCTTCGAACGGCTGGAACGCCGGCCCTCGCCCTCACCGCGGGAGAACGCCCGCGGCGGTGTCCTCAGCCGCGGCAGGTTGTTGCGGCTGCTGTCCTCCCCGCTCTTCGTGCTCTTAGCATCGCTGCTGGCGTTCGCGCTGATCAACGCGCTGCTCACCGGCCGGCTCGGAACGGGTCTGGCCGGCGGAAGGCTGCTCCCGGTGGCCGATCTCGCCACCACCTGGCGGGACTACCTGGCCGCGTGGCACCCGGTCGGCGGTGGCACCGGTTCACCGGCTTCGCCGTCGCTGCTGGTGCTCGCGCTGCTCGGCAGTGTCCTAGGTGGACCGTCGGTGGTGGTGTCGGTCCTGCTGCTGTTCGGCGTTCCGCTCGCGGGCTTGAGCGCCTACTTCGCGGCCAGGGCGCTCCCGGTCCGGCCGCTGCGCCGCGCGATCGCGGCCGGTGCGTACGCCTTGCTGCCGGTGGCATCGCTGTCGGCGGGGCAGGGCCGCTTGGACGTGGTGGTCGCGCACGTCCTGGTGCCGCCGCTGCTGGCCGGAATCGCCGCGGTGCTCAGGCGTTCCGGCAGGCAGTGGCTGGGCACGGTCTGCCTGACGGCGCTGGGGCTGGCGGTGCTCGGGGCCTTCGCGCCGCTGATGCACCTGGCCCTGATCGTGCTGGCGCTGCTCGCGCACGTCCTGCTGCCCGGCGAGAACGCGCGCAGCCGGCAGCGGGTGGTGGGGCTGGCCGCGCTGGTCCTGCTGTCCGTCGCCTGCCTGCTGCCGTGGCCCGTCGTCGTGCTGCAGAACCCGCAGGTGCTGCTGCACGGGCTCGGCGCTCGCGCGGTGGAGCAGCCCGCTGGTGCGTGGATGTTCGCGCTGAGCCCGGACGGTTCCGCGGCGAGCCTGACCGGAGTGCTGTTCGTCCTGGCCGCGGCGGTGACGCTGGCGATCACCCGGGACAAGCGGATGCTGCCCGCCGCCGGGCTCGTGATCTTCGGCTGGCTGCTGGCGGCCGCGGTGGACGGCTCGGCCGCCGAGCCCGTCGCGGGCGGCGTCGCCACCGTCGGCTGGACGGGCGGCCCGCTGGTGCTCGTCGCCGTCGGGTGCGGCTGGATCGTGCTGCAGGCCGGGCGGCCGAAGACGCCCGAGGTGCCGCGGGTGGCCGGGATCGTCGCGCTGTCGGTCGTGGTGATCGGACTGGTGACGAGCTCGGCGATCGCGCTGGCCGGCGGCCCGCTCGGCGCGCAGCGCCCGCTGGCCGCACCGGCCGGAACCCGGTTGGTGCTCGACCCGGGGCCGCAGCCCGCGCGGCTGATCACCGGCCCCGGACCGCGCTTCGGCGACGACGACCTGGCGCCGGCCGGATCCGCCGCCGACTGGCTGCGCCAGGTCGACGACGACCTGCAGTCCACCGATCCCGGGCCGGTCCGGGAAGCGCTGGCCGCGGTGGCGGCGCGCGGTGCGGAGTTCGTCGTCGTGCCCGCCGGTTCCCGGGTGCCGGAGCTCGGCCGGGGCCTGGTGACCGAGCACGAGCGACTCCCGGACGGCAGCCGGGTCCTGCGCGTGCTGCTGCTCAGCTCGCCGGTCAAGCTGGTCGGCCCCGACCTGGCGCGCCAGGCGCAGACCGAACCGGAACCGGCCCCCGAAGCCCGCCCGCTCGCCGTCGCCGCGCAACTGCCGAACTTCACGGTCCGGGTCTCCGAAGGCGGTGCCGGGCGTGCGCTGGTCCTCGGCGCCGAGAACGAGCCCGGCTGGTACGCGCGGGTGGACGGGATGGCGTTCCCGCTGGCCACGGCCTGGGGCCACCAGGTGGCGATCCCGCTGCCGGAGCAGGCGGCGGAGGTCCAGGTCGGCTTCACCGAACTGCCCCGCACGGCCCTGCTCTGCGTCCAGGCGGCGGCGATCCTGTTCACCCTGGTGGCGGCGATCCCCGGCCGCCGCCGCAAGACCGGCCTCCAACCCTGACGCCCGGGATGGCGCGTCAATTTCGCGAGAAATTGACGTTCACCCGGGTGATGGTCAATTTCGCGCGAAATTGACCGCTGCTGGTGCTTCGGGTCAGGCGGAGGCGGTGCGTTCGTCGGTGCCCGGGATCTTGGCCGTGGCGATCGCGATGCGGTTCCAGGTGTTGATGCTGAGGATCAGGGCCAGCAGGCTCGCCAGCTCCGACTCGTCGAAGTGCTCGGCGGCCCGGGCGTAGACCTCGTCGGGCACACCGCGCTCGGAGATCTCGGTGACCGCCTCGGTCAGCTCCAGCGCCGCGAGCTCCTGCGCGGTGAAGAAGCTCGTCGCCTCCCGCCACACCGCGACCATGTGCAGCCGGTACTCGTCCTCACCCGCCTTGCGGGCGTCGCTGACGTGCATGTGCAGGCAGTACGCGCACCCGTTGAGCTGGGACGCGCGGACTCGCACCAGCTCGCCCAGCGCGGGGTCGAGCCCGGCACCGGCCGCATCCTCGAACTGGCGCTGGGCGCGGAAGACCTTCGGAGCGGTGCGGGCGAAGTCGATGCGGGTCTGGTTCGTCATGCCGCTCACGCTACGGAGCACATCGACCGGTCGTAGAGTGCAATTCCGTGGCAAGATCTTGGGCCAATTCGGCGGCGTCGGCGGGCAGTGACCTGCACCTGGACCTCACCGCGTCCGGGAGCCGCCGGTCGGCGCTCACCGCCGCGCTGCGCGAGGCGATCGGGTCCGGACGGCTGCCGTCGGGCGCCAAGCTGCCGCCCTACCGCTCGTTGGCGGCCGACCTCGGGCTGGCCCGCAACACCGTCGCCGCCGCCTACTCGGAGCTGATCGCCGAGGGCTGGCTCACAGCCCGCCAGGGCTCGGGAACCCGCGTCGCACGCCGAGCCGAACCGCGCCGCGCCAGCCGTCCGACCAGGCCGCCGAAGCGCCCGGCACCGATCCACGACCTGCGGCAAGGCCAGCCCGAGAGCTCCTCGTTCCCGAGAACCGCTTGGGCGGCATCGGCACGCCGCTCCCTCCACGCGGCACCGAGCGAAGCGTTCGGCCCGGGCGACCCGCACGGCAGGCCGGAGCTGCGCCGAGCGCTGGCCGACTACCTCGCGCGAGTCCGCGGCGTGCGCGCGGAACCGGAGCGGATCGTGATCTGCTCCGGGTTCGCCCACGGCCTGGAACTGCTGTTCAACGGGGTGCTGCGCGGCCCGGTCGCGGTCGAGTCCTACGGCCTGCCCTTCCACCGGCAGCTGCTGACCGACGCCGGGGTTCGCACCGTGCCGCTCACCCTCGACGAGCACGGCGCTCGCACGGACGAACTGGATCCGCGGGTGCGCGCCGCGCTGCTCACACCCGCCCACCAGTTCCCGACCGGCGGCCCGCTGCACGCCGAGCGCCGCGCCGCGGCCGTGGACTGGGCGCGATCCACCGGCGGCCTGCTGCTGGAGGACGACTACGACGGCGAGTTCCGCTACGACCGGGAACCGGTGGGCGCGGTGCAGGGCCTCGACCCGGACCGGGTCGTCTACCTGGGATCGGTCAGCAAGAGCCTGTCCCCGGCGGTGCGCATCGGCTGGATGGTGCTGCCGGAACACCTGGTGGGCGAGGTCCTGGAGGTGAAGGGGACGCGCGAGCGCTGGGCGAGCGTCCTGGACCAGCTGGCGCTGGCCGACTTCCTCGAGACCGGCCACTACGACCGCCACGTCCGCCGCATGCGGCAGCGCTACCGGCGCCGCCGGGACCAGCTGGTCGCGGCGCTGGCCGAGCACGCCCCGCACGTCACCGCGAGCGGTATCGCCGCAGGTCTGCACGCCGTGCTCCGGCTGCCGCCCGGCACCGAGCAGGCCACCACCGCAGCCGCCGCCCGGCTCGGCATCGCGGTGGAAGGGCTCGCGCACTTCCGCCACCCGGACGCCTCGATGCCCGCCGCGGACGGTCTCGTCGTCGGCTATCCCACGCCACCCGAGCACGGGTACGCCGCGGCGCTGGACGCGCTGGTCACTGCCCTTCTATGACGTCCGGGTCCAGGCCTAGGTAGGTGGCGACCTGCTCGACCAGCACGTCGTGCAGCAGATCCGCCATGTCCGTGCCGTCGCGCGCCCGCGCCTCCAGCGGCCGCCGGTACAGCACGATCCGCGCGCGCGTGGGCAGCCCGCGCCGGTCGACCCCGGCGGGGACGAGCCGGGCCAGCGGGACGTTGGAGTCCACCACCACGTCGTCGTCCCACACGACCTTCTCCGGCGTGGTGCTGGTGATCTCCGGAACCTCGTCGACGGCGACGTCGAGCTGCGTCAGCTCGGCGTGCCAGCGCTGCTCGATCGGTTCCAGCGCCTCCAGCACCAGCGCGTCGAAGCGCTGCGAGCGGCTGCGCGACACCGGGACCGAGGACGGGTACAGCGGTCCGCGCAGGCCGCGGCCGCGCCGGTCCCGCCGGAAGCGGATACGGCGCCGAGATCCACGTGCGGTCACCACGGGCCGAGGGTACGCCTTCCGGCACCGCCGCCGGGACAGTGCTCGGCCGGTGCACCCCACTTGTGCAGCGGTTCGTGCGAGGTGAGCAGGTCAACCGGCTGCGCTGGTGGGGAGAACGGTCGCGCACGCCGCGCGCGCCTGAGCGGGGACGGCGTTGCCGACCAGGCGAAACGACGGCACCGGGATCGGTGTTCGCGCAGAGCAGACGCGGGCGAACCCGGAGCTCAGACGGCCCTTCGCCGCTGGTTTCCGCGTGCCTTCGCCGCGTACCGGAGGCGGCGCGCTATCGTGCGTGTCGTGCGGAGCGTGAGGCGGTGCTCGCGGACCGGGTGTCTCAACCCGGCCGTCGCCACGCTCACTTACGCCTACGCGGACTCCACCGCGGTCGTCGGCCCGCTGGCCACCTACGCCGAACCGCACAGCTACGACCTGTGCGAGGCGCACGCGCTGCGGCTCACCGTGCCGAAGGGCTGGGAAGTCGTGCGGCACGAGGGGGAGTTCGCCCCGCCGGAGCCCTCCGACGACGACCTGACCGCGCTGGCCGAGGCGGTCCGGGAAGCCGGCCGGTCGGACCGGCCGGTGGAGCCCCAGGGATTCGCCCCCGGCGGCAGCCGGCGCGGGCACCTGCGGGCGCTGCCCGATCCGATCGACGAGTGAATTGATCGTGACGAACAGCTCGCGTGCTCCCAGCGGACGCCAATACCCGATCGATCGCCGGTAGGCTGCCAACCACGTCGCGTCTGGCGCGGAATCGGGGAGGGTGCAGCGTGCGGGACCTGTCGGGGATCATCAAGGCGTACGACATCCGCGGGGTGGTCGGGGATGGCCTCGACACCGACGTGGTGCGGGAGATCGGCGCCGCCTTCACCCGGCTCGTGGGTGGCCCTGCGGTGGTCATCGGGCACGACATGCGGGATTCCTCGCCCGGCCTGGCCGAGGCCTTCGCCGAGGGCGTCACCGGCCAGGGCGTCGATGTGATCAACATCGGCCTGGCCAGCACCGACATGCTCTACTTCGCCTCCGGTCGGCTGGAGCTGCCGGGCGCGATGTTCACCGCCAGCCACAACCCGGCCAAGTACAACGGCATCAAGCTCTGCCGCGCGGGCGCGGCCCCGGTCGGGCAGGACAGCGGCCTGTCCGAGATCCAGGAGCTGGTCGCCCACGGCGTGCCCGAGTTCCTCGGCGCCAAGGGCAGCACCAGCAGCCGCGAGATGACCGCCGAGTACTCCGCCTTCCTGCGCGAACTGGTCGACCTCAGCGGCATCCGCCCGCTCAAGATCGTGGTGGACGCGGGCAACGGGATGGGCGGGCACACCGTGCCCACCGTGTTCGACGGGCTGCCGGTCGAGCTGATCCCGATGTACTTCGAGCTCGACGGCAGCTTCCCCAACCACGAGGCCAACCCGCTGGACCCGGCGAACCTGGTCGACCTGCAGGCCAAGGTCCGCGAGACCGGCGCCGACGCCGGACTGGCCTTCGACGGCGACGCCGACCGCTGCTTCGTGGTCGACGAGCGCGCCGAGCCGGTCGCGCCGAGCGCGATCACCGCGCTGGTCGCGGTCCGCGAGCTGGCCAAGGAGCCCGGCGGCACGATCATCCACAACCTGATCACCTCCAAAGCGGTGCCCGAGATCGTCGCCGAGCACGACGGCAAGCCGGTGCGCACCCGCGTCGGCCACTCCTTCATCAAGCAGACGATGGCCGAGACCGGGGCGATCTTCGGCGGCGAGCACTCCGCGCACTACTACTTCCGGGACTTCTGGCGGGCCGACTCCGGCATGCTGGCCGCGCTGCACGTGCTGGCCGCGCTCGGCGGGCAGGACCTGCCGCTGTCGGAGCTGATGGCCGACTACTCGCGCTACGCGGCCTCCGGCGAGATCAACTCGACCGTCGAGGACCAGCAGGGCCGGATGCGCGCCGTCGCGGCGACCTTTGGTGACCGGTCGGGTGCTCGTGTGGACGAGCTCGACGGGCTTACCGTGGAGCTGTCGGACGGTTCCTGGTTCAACCTGCGCCCGTCCAACACCGAACCGCTGCTCCGGCTCAACGTGGAGGCGAGGGACACTGACGCCATGGCCGCGTTGCGCGACGAGGTGCTCGCGGTCGTCCGAGGGTGAAGTGGGGCGTCGGCCGCGACCGGCCGGAGTGCGAGGCCGCGTCGGGTGCGCGGGCGAGTTTGGGGAGGAAAAGTGGCCGTTGACCTGGAACCGCAGTTGCTGGAGGTTCTGGCTTGCCCGTGCCCGCAGCACGCCCGGCTCCGGCCGGGGCTGGGCGATGACCCCCAGGCCGACTACCTGACCTGCACCTCGTGCGGGCGCGCGTTCCCGGTCCGGGACGGGATCCCGGTGCTGCTGCTGGAAGAAGCCGTCGGGGGCCCCGGCGCTTCCGGGGAGGGGTGACGCCCGTGCTGGACGACAGTCTCTTCGACGACCCGACCCGGTTGGTGGACGCCGATTCCGGTGGCCTGCTGCGACTCGCGGCGCTCTCCGGCGCGCAGGTCCGCGCGGCTGCTGAAACCGCCGCCGAGGTGGGCCTGGACGACCTGGCCGACGGCCGCCCCCGCGCGGTGGTGCTGCTGGCGCGCCCCGGAGTGGGCCCAGGTGTCTGCCGCCTGCTGGCCGCGCTCGCCGGGCCGCGCTGCCCGGTTCCGGTGCTGGTCGCCGACACCGTCCCGGCCTGGATCGGCGCGCTGGACGTGGTGTTCGCGCACAGCGACGACGTCGGGGACGCGGTGCTGGCGGAGTCGGTGTCGATCGCCTGCCGCCGCGGCGCGACGGTCGTGCTGGCCGTGCCCGCGGACGGTCCTGTCGCCGCGGCCGGCGCCGGCCGCGCCAAGGTGCTGCCGCCGCGCATCCCGGTGCCGCCCGCGCTGTCGTTCGCACATGCTTTAGCCGTCGGGCTCAGCACCCTCGGCGCGCTCGGACTGGTCCGCTTCGACGCCGAGCAGCTGGCCGAGGAGCTGGACAAGGAGGCCGAGCGGGCGCACCCGAACCACGACACGCTGACCAACCCGGCGAAGACGCTGGCGATGCGGTTGGCCGAGCGCGCACCGCTGCTGTGGGGGCTGGACCCGGTGTCCACCGCGGTGGCCGAGCACGGGGCGTTCGCGCTCGGTGCGCACGCCGCGACGCCCTGCCACGTGGCCGACTACCAGCAGGCCGTGGCGGAGCGGTCCCTGCACCGGGCCGCCGCCTCGGTCGGTTCCGAAGCGGACCTGTTCGCCGACCCCGAGGACAACCCGGGTGCCGCCCTGCGCGTGTTCCTGGTCAGCGCGCGGTACGACGAGCAGGGGGAGGCGCACGAGCGGGGCGCGGTGCGGGATCTGCCCGGCGCGGACCTGATCAGCCCGGGTGAATCGGTGCGCGACGACGCGGTCCTGCGGTCCGCGGCGCTGGCCGCCCGGTTCGACCTGGCCGCCGTCTACCTGGGGCTGGCGGCGGGCACGCTGAACGGTCCCGGCTGGCCGGCCCTGGCGATGCACTGAGGGAAGTTTTCAGGGAATGCCCCGATGCCGTCCGGCGGTCCGCGCGGTGAGCTGTGCTGGACGTCGCCGACGAGCGGGCGCGAAGACGAGGAAGCGAGAAACGACTGTGGAGCTACTGCGGAACGCGGTGCGCCCCTATGCGTGGGGCTCGCGTACCGCTATTGCTGATCTGCTCGGTCGGCCCGTCCCCACCCCGCACCCGGAAGCCGAGCTGTGGATGGGCGCGCACCCCGGCGACCCGTCGCGGGTGGTCCGGCCCGACGGCGACGAGGTGTCCCTGCTGTCCCTGCTGGAGGACGATCCGGCGCACCACCTGGGACCGGTGTGCGCGAAGCGCTGGGGCAGCAGGCTGCCGTTCCTGCTCAAGGTGCTCGCCGCGGACGAGCCGCTGAGCCTGCAGGCGCACCCGTCCGCCGAGCAGGCCGCGGCCGGCTTCCGCCAGGAGGAGGAAGCGGGCATCGCCCGCAACGCGCCCAACCGCAACTACCCGGATCCCACCGCCAAGCCCGAACTGGTCTGCGCGCTGACCGAGTTCCACGCGCTGGCCGGGTTCCGCGAAGCCCAGCGCACCGTCCGGCTGCTGGACGAACTCGCGGTGCCGAGCCTGCGCGCGCACCGCGAGCTGCTCGCCGCGCAGCCCGACGCCGACGGGCTCCGCGCGCTGTTCACCACCTGGATCACGCTGCCCGAGAACTACCTGCGCGAGGTACTGCCCGAGCTGCTGGAAGCGTGCGTCGAGCACGTGCGCGGGCGCGGCGAGTTCGCCCTCGAGTGCCGCACGGTGCTGGAGCTCGGCGAGGCCTACCCGCACGACGCCGGCGTGCTGGCCAGCCTGCTGCTCAACCGCATCGTGCTGCAGCCCGGCGAAGCGATCTTCCTGCCCGCCGGGAACCTGCACGCCTACCTCAACGGCACCGGCATCGAGATCCTGGCCAACTCCGACAACATCCTGCGCTGCGGGCTGACCCCCAAGCACGTCGACGTCCCGGAACTGCTGCGGGTGCTCGACTTCGCCTGCGGCGACATGCGGGTGCTCAAGGGCGAATCCCTGGACGCCAACCTGACCGCCTACCGGACGCCCGCCGACGAGTTCGAGCTCTCCAGGCTGGACTGGACCCCGGCCGAGTCCGCGGTGGTGCACCTGGACTCCCCGGGCCCGCAGATCCTGCTGTGCACGAAGGGCAGCATCCGGCTGACCAGCAGCTCGCACAACGGTTCGCTGCCGCGCGAGCTGCGCTTGGAGCGCGGCCAGTCGGTGTGGCTCGCGGCGTCCGACCCGGCCGTGCAGGTGCGTCCCGCCGATCTCGACGTCGACGGCCGCGCGCAGGTCTTCCGCGCCGCCGCCGGGGCGTTCTGAGGCGGTTCCCGGCGGCGCAAAAGGGACGCGGGCTGACCATTCGGACGAGTTCCGGAACCCGGCGCCCGAGCGTCTGACCAGCCGGTAGATTCCTCCCGTCACCGACCGGGCGACCGGTCGAACTGCGCACCGCACGGGAGAAGACGTGTCAGCAAGCGGCGGAACCAAGGCGATCTTGGCCGCGCTCACCGCCAACGCGGGGATCGCGGTGGCCAAGTTCACCGGCTTCCTGTTCACCGGCTCGTCATCGATGCTCGCGGAGTCGGTGCACTCGCTGGCCGACACCTCCAACCAGGGCCTGCTGCTGCTCGGGCAGAAGACCGCGCAGCGCAAGCCCACCGAGGAACACCCGTTCGGGTACGGCCGCGATCGCTACTTCTACTCGTTCGTGGTCGCGCTGCTGCTGTTCAGCCTGGGCTCGGTGTTCGCGCTCTACGAGGGCATCCACAAGATCCAGCACCCCGAGCCGCTGACCTACGCCTGGGTCGCGGTGCTGATCCTGCTGGTCGCGATCGGGCTGGAGAGCTACAGCTTCGCCACCGCGATCAAGGAGTCCCGCGAGCTCAAGGGCGGCCTGAGCTGGTGGCAGTTCGTCCGGCAGGCCAAGACCCCGGAACTGCCGGTGGTGCTGCTGGAGGACCTGGGCGCGCTCGTCGGCCTGGTGCTGGCGCTGTGCGGCGTCGGGCTCACCGTGCTCACCGGCAACCCGGTGTGGGACGGTGTCGGCACCACCTGCATCGGGGTGCTGCTCGGCGTGATCGCGGTCGTGCTGATCATCGAGACCAAGAGCCTGCTCATCGGCGAGGGCGCCAGCCGGGACGTGCTGACCGAGATCGTCGGCGAGCTGGAGCGCGGGAAGGTCGAGAAGGTGATCCACATCCGCACCCAGTACCTCGGCCCGGACGAGCTCCTCGTCGCCGCCAAGATCGGCATGACCCCGTCGATGTCGATCTCCGAGGTGGCCGCGGAGATCGACGACGCGGAGGTGCGGATCCGCGCGAAGGTGCCCGCCGCGCGGCTGATCTACCTCGAACCGGACCTGGAGCGAGGTCGCTCGCTGACCCCCTGACCTGCACCGGGATCCCGCTGCCGAGGCTGCCGAGCAGGGCGGTCCCCGGGAGGCTGGCACATGGAGTAGCACGCATCACAAGGAGCTAACGAATGTGCTGGCGGACTCAAGTCACCTGGTTTCGCCCGCAAGACTGCCGAGTTAGGGTGCGACCCACAATTTGGGATTACTGAGGAGGCGACAGTGCCAGGTACTGGGCTGTGGCGAACCAAGTCGGTCGAGCAATCGATCTTGGACACCGACGAGCCGGACACCAAGCTGCGCAAGAACCTGGGCACCTGGGACCTGATCGTCTTCGGCGTGTCCGTGGTCATCGGTGCCGGCATCTTCACGCTCGCCGCGCGGACCGCCGGTGACATGACGGGCCCCTCGGTGTCCCTGGCGTTCGTGCTCGCCGCGATCGCCTGCGGGCTCGCGGCGCTCTGCTACGCCGAGTTCGCCTCCACGGTGCCGGTCGCGGGCAGTGCTTACACCTACTCCTACGCGACCTTCGGCGAGTTCATCGCCTGGATCATCGGCTGGGACCTGATCCTGGAGTTCGCCGTCGCCGCGGCCGCCGTCGCCAAGGGCTGGTCGATCTACCTGGAGCAGGTGTTCGGCCTGATCGGGGTGGAGCTGCCGACCTCGTTCGAGTTCGGCAGCAGCGGGCTGCAGTTCGACTGGGGCGCGGTGCTGCTGGTCGCCGTGCTGTGCACGCTGCTGGCGCTGGGCACCAAGCTCTCCGCCCGGGTCAGCCTGGTCATCACGCTGATCAAGGTCTTCGTGGTGCTGCTGGTCATCGTGGTCGGCATCGCCTACATCAACGCGGACAACTACACGCCGTTCATCCCGCCGGCCACCGAGGCCGCCGCCAGCGACACGCCCGCGATCGAGCAGTCGCTGCTGTCGCTCATCCTGGGCGGTGAGACCAGCACCTTCGGCATCTTCGGCCTGCTGGCCGGTGCGTCGCTGGTGTTCTTCGCCTTCATCGGCTTCGACATCGTGGCGACCACCGCGGAGGAGACGCGCAACCCGCAGAAGAACGCGCCGCGCGGCATCCTCGGCAGCCTGGCGATCGTCACCGTGCTCTACGTGGCCGTCGCGCTGGTGGTCACCGGCATGGTGCCCTACACCGACCTGGCGACCGACGAGTCCGGCACCCGGTCCACGCTGGCCACGGCCTTCGCGCAGCACGGGATCAACTGGGCCGCCGCGATCATCGCGGTCGGTGCGCTGGTCGGTCTGACCACGGTGGTCATGGTGCTGCTGCTGGGCCAGACCCGCGTCCTGTTCGCCATGTCCCGCGACGGCCTGGTGCCGCGCGGCCTGGCCAAGACCGACCCGAAGCGCGGCACCCCCACCCGGGCCACCGTGCTGGTCGGCGTGGTCGTGCTGGTGGCCGCGGGCTTCTTCCCGGCGGACAAGCTCGAAGAGATGGTCAACGTCGGCACCCTGTTCGCCTTCGTGCTGGTCTCGCTGGGCGTCATCGTGCTCCGCCGGACCCGGCCCGACCTGCCGCGCGGCTTCCGCGCCCCGCTGGTGCCGCTGGTGCCGATCCTGGCGATCATCTCCTGCATCTGGCTGATGCTGAACCTGACCGCGCTGACCTGGGTCCGGTTCCTCATCTGGATGGCCGCCGGTGTGGTGATCTACTTCCTCTACGGCCGCACCCACTCGCGGCTGGGGCAGCGGATCAAGGACGGTGACATCGCCTCCGGCGGTGAAGTGCCCCGGGGTTCCGGCTCGACCGAGTAGTCCCCGGTAATCAGCAGTGCGGCGGCGCCGTCCCGGTGGGGCGGCGCCGCCGCTTTTCTCGTGCGGGGGCCCGACTCCGGCAGTCGAACAGATGTTCACCTGTGCGAGTGATGAAATCCGCTGGTCGGCGCCGGATCATGGGATCCATGGAACTCATGACGACTGAATCCGGGAACCACCGGCGAATTACGAACCACCGGGCGCGTGCCGGTGCACCGGCATCTCCTCGGGCCGGTGCGCGAAGAGCGCTGAGCGAACACCCACCGCTGTTGCCCTCGGGGGTGCGCGGCGGTCCGGCGCGTGCCGGACCGCGCTGCAGGGGCAGGCGGCTCAGCGCTCGCCGGTGCCCAGCGCCATCGCGCGCTCCCACGGGGCGCTGCGACCGCGGGGCTCGGTGATCTCGGGCAGCACCGACGGCTTGGGCCGGACCTTCGCGTCCTTGGGCTCCGGTGCGGTCTCCGGCGCGACCTCGTCGTCCTGGACGGGCTCGGGCTCGTCGGCCGCGTGGGTCAGCTCCTCGACGGAGTCGGTGAGCGATCCGCCGTCGCCGCCCTGCGCGGTCAGCTGCGAGGTCTTCGGCGCGCTGGGCACGGCTGGGGCCTGCGCCGGTGTGGGCGTCTGCGGGCGCAGCGGCAGCGTGGCGCCGCGGACCGGGGTCTCCAGGCCTGCGGCCATCGCGACCGCGCGGTCCCACTCGGGGTCGCCCGGGTAGTCGCTGTGCCCCAGCACGCCCGGCACCCAGCGGCGGCAGGCGAACGGTCCGCGCTGCGGGTCGGGCAGCCAGTGGTCGCCGCCGAGCACCAGCGCGCCGGTGGGGCCGCGGGTGGCGGCGGGCAGCGGGCCCTCGGTGCCGTCGGCGCGGAAACCGACGCCGATCAGCATGCCGTCGTAGACCTGCCGGTTCCAGGTGGTCACGGCCCCGCCGAGCGGGTCGGTGCCGCGGCACAGCGAGCGCCAGCGCCCGCCGAGCGTCCCGGCGAGGTCGCGCAGCGAGGTGTGCGGCACCACGCCGGGGAAGGCGCGCGGGTACGCCCACTGCAGCTGGGATCCCGCGGTGACCAGCCCGACGCGCTCGCGGTCGGCTTCCGGCAGCGAGTCGAGCAGCCGGGCGGCCGCCACGGCGGCGAGCAGGCTGCCCTGGCTGTGCCCGACGAGCACGACGCGGGTGTTCGGGTCGGCCAGGTGCTCGGTGGCGCGATCGGCGAGCTCCGGGATGACCTTCAGGGCGTAGCAGGGCGGCACCACCGGGTGCGCCTCGCGCGGCCAGAAGAGCACGAGGTCGCAGAGCACGCCGAGGTAGCGGGCGGTGTCCTGCTTGCCCGCCGCGCGGAAGACCATCCGCAACAACCCGACGGCCAGCGCTGCCAGCGAGGCGACACCGATCGCGACCAGCCAGCCGGTGTCCATCAGAGGAGGGAGGTCGATCGTTCGGACGATCACGGTCACCGCGGTGCTGATCGCCAGCACTCCGGCGATCACCAGGAGGGCGACGTGGGAGTAGCGGCGCTGCAGGGCGGCCCACTTCCAGGCGTTCGCAGCGGCGCGCTGGTCCTCCGGGCGCCCGGCGTGCAGCAGCGCGATCTCGTCCGGGATGGAGCTGTCGTCGTCGGTGCGAGCGGTGCGCCACCGCTTCAGCAGCAGCAACGGGATGCCGATGACCGCGGCCAGCGCCAGCAGCACGGCGGTGGCGCCCCAGAAGACCGTGACGTCGTTGAACGCTTCCGGGAGCGTCGGTCCTGGCGCGCCGGGTGCGTCATCGACGACGAGGGTCTGGCGCACGGTGAACGCGAGCCCGGCACCGAAACCGGCGCCGAGCATGCACGCGAACATCAGCACGGGAGCGGACATCCACCCGCCGGCCCACGGGCGCAGCGGTGGCGGGCAGGTCTTCCAGGTGTGCCGGGCGAGCAGCGTGGCCGGGGTGAGCAGGACCGCGACGGCGACGCAGGTGATCACCATGACGCTGGTGATGGCGTCGATGGTCGGGCCGGAGCCCGGCAGCGGCCCGGCGAGCGGGCCGGGGAGCAGCGCGACCGAGCCCAGCAGCAGCGCGGCGGTGGTGATCAGCGTGCGGCGCGAGGTGCGGCTGAACAGCGTCCGCAGCACCTTCTCCTTGCCGTCCGGGTACATCCGGGCGGGGTCGTCGAGGGCGATCGTGCCGATCAGGCAGATGCCGATCAGCGCGGCGGCCAGGATCCACCGCGGATCCGCGGTGGTCAGGAACGGCCCGCCGAGCGCGAGCATGGCCACGGTGGACAGCGCGGCGATCACGTGCAGAGCGCGCAGAGCGGGGGTGTCCGGATCGGAGACGACGTTCGCGCCGGGCAGCATCGGGGCGCGGGCGGAGTGCTGCGGCTTGTCCGTCTTCGGCGCCGAGACCTGCCAGGACACAGTGGACAGGCGATGCATGAGGAGGATGACGAGCGCGATCGGCAGCAACGCCACCGAGGAGCGCAGCACGTCGATGGAGCGGACGGCCTCCGGCACGAACTCGAGGCAGGGCGCACCGGGACTCAGGCACTGCGCGGCCACCAGGTCGAGGCTGACCACGGTGAGCTGGGCGACGAACAACATCGTCAGCAGCAGCGCGGACAGCCGGAGCAGGGCGCGCAACGTCGTGGCGAGCGCTCGGCTGATGGGGTTGCCGCTGCGGACCGGTGGCAGCATCCAGTGCGCCATGTTCGCCAGCGCGAACGGGAACAGCAGCGCCCAGGTCGCCTTCGCCAGGCCGCCGGAGGTCATGCCGCCCCAGACGTACCCCTCGACGATCCGGGGCACCGAGCGGTCGCCGGTCGACAGCACCGGCCCCGGCACCGGACGGCGCAACCGGTCGGCCGGCCGCATGATCCGCCCGACGCCATCGCCTGCGACGTCGACCGAAGCGACGGAGTCGGTCAGCTCATCGCCGGTGGCACCGAGGATTCCGTGCACCCGCAGCTCGACCACGCGGGTGTCGGGCCCGGGAATCTGCACTGGATCCTCCCGATTCGTCGTGATCATCGAGCACCGATGATCGATTCTCCACGGCAGATCGACATCTGGCGAGCTCTGCGCCCATGATTCTGATCGCCCGGACCACCCGCTGTCCCGGGATCGGCGGACTCCACCCGACCAGACGCATCCACCCACGACGAATCGCCGCGCAGAACGGCTCACCGCGACTGTTGGCTGGTTCGATGTTCGCGGGCTGCACAGCACTCGCGAACATCGAGGTCAGACGGCAGCAGACTCCGGTTCGGTGAGCAGCTCGATCATCTCTGCGAAGCTCCGGAGCAGGTGCTCCCGGGACGCCTCGTCGAGTTGAGCGAGGCGGGTCTCGAGCTCGCCGAGCAGACCGTCGCGTACCTCCACATTTGGCCCACCCTCGTAGTGCTCGAGGAGGCGCTCCAGGTCGCCGAGCTTGTTCGCACGGCCGGGGTCGTCCTGCACCCACCAGAGGAGGGCGGCCTGCCGGTCGGGAAACACCTCTGTCCTCAAGTACTCGCGCTCCTCGGCTTTGATCGCGCGAGCCATCACGCTGTTCTCGCGGTGTTGGAGGAGCTTTAGGTAGCTCTCGGTTCCCTTGCGGTGTTCGTCGGACACCGCGAGCGTGACCTCTCCGCGGCCGACCAGGCCAGGACCGGTCAACGAGGCCAGGTGACGGTTGATCTCCGCTTGAACCAGCTCGCGCTGCGTCACCAGGGACTGCTTCGTCAGCGCCTGTGCCAGACGGCCCGCTTCCGACTTGATGAAAGTCTCAGGGTTCAGGTCCGGCGGGACTTCGGGAAGAACCTGCCAGTGCAGCTCGAAACTTGCCTCGAAAGAGGATCCGTTGATCGCACCTGGTAACTGCGCGTGCATCCGGGTGGCGTACCAGTGCCCCGGCAGGTGTCCGAACTGCGGGAACGGTATCCCCTTTCGGTTGGCGAGCCAGCTCGCCAGTTTGTTGAGCCCGGTGACCATGTTCTGCGTGAACGTCATGACATTTCCTCTGGAGATCGTGTTAAGAGGAGGTGCGGCGGAAGTGCTGGAAAGATCTGCGCAGCTCATCGACCTTCCGCCGGGCGGGGTCGACACCGCGCAACCGGGTGAGCAGGTCCCGCAACACGCTGGCCCGGTCCGTTCGGTCTCCAGCCCACTGCCGGGTTGCGTGCTCGAGCTGGGCAACGCGCAGCCCGGATGACGCAGCGGCGCTTACCAGCATCGCCAAGATCTGATCCGTTCTGGGCCCGCTCACGGCGTTGTCAAGCCAGGTGTCGATTGCGGCTTGCCACAGCTCGCGCACGCGCCGTGGCCCGTTGGGCAGCAGATCCATGGTGTGCCGCCAGCACGTTCGAAGGTCCCGATCGAGATCGCCCTCGCCTGTCGGACCTGTGATGGGCGCTTGCGCGAGCATCAGGAAGATGGCCGTTCCATCCCGTCGTGCAGGCGAGGTTGCCGGGTACGTGCACCAGGATCGGACGCGGGTGAGCACGCCCGGTGCTGTTTCTTCACGCTCTGCCAGCGTGCGCACGGCTGCGGTGCCCAGCGCGGAGACTCGCTCGTTGGAGCCGGATGCAGCGAGGTAGCGGAGCCTGGTGAGGCAGAGCTGCAGGTCGACCTGCGCGAGGTCGCCGCCGCACACCGAGGCGACGACGGCGGCCACGGCTGCGGTTGGTGAGCTGGTGGCCCAGTCCTTGAGGGCTGCCCGCGTCCGTCGCCCGAGAATCGGATCAAGGGCGCTGTTGGTCAGGAGCCGAGCGGCCGTTTCTGACTTTCGCGATGCCCAGGCCCGACCGACATCGATGATCACATCAGGATCGTTGAACTCGGTGGCCACGGCGAGCAGGCGGTCGCTCAACGCGTCGATGAGCTCTGCGTCGAGCCGCCTTCCGAGTCGTGCTGGCAGCGTGCTGAGCCATTCCAAGATGGTCCTGCGCAGCCACGGCTGGTCGAGCCACACGTAGTTGAAGACGGCGTCGGCGAAGCCCGGCCTGCTGAAACCGACCCGGTGTCGGTTCAGCTGGGCGTGCATCTGATCGAGTCGGTCGCGCAGGCCATCAGCGTCGAAAGGAGGGAATCCGCCCGAACCGGACACGCGGACCAGCTCGCCGGCTTCTTCGGCTATGACGAAGGTGGGTGCTCCATCGAGCGCGGCGAGAGCCACGAGCAACGCCCGGTCGTCGGTCGACTTGTGGTCGCGGTACCACTGGTCCACCTCGTCCTGCCATGCGTGGAAACCCGCTTCGATGTCGGGGTACAGCTCGTCGAGGCACCGATGCGGAACAGCGCAGCTGAGGTCGCGGATCAGTTCCGCCAGTGCCCTCGCACGGTTCGGGCTCGCACCGTCCAACAGGGCGCGGAGCTGGCTGTCCGCCTGGGAACGGGCGGCGGCGATCGCCTCGTGCACGGCGGCTGTCGGGTCCGTCACGGCTTCGAGGTGCTTGATCAGCACAGACGCGGGAACCGGCGGGTCGAACCAGACGATGTTCGCCGGATCGGTTCGTAGCACCTCGACGTCGTGCTTGACTTCGGGCGGCACGATCACCACCGCACGGCTCTCGGTCGAGGTCAGCTCCGCTTCCAACGCGGCCAGCTGATCTGAAACGTCGCCCGGGGACATCTCGGCGGTGCTGCGGAGGTCGATGAGCAACCCGGTTCGATCACCGATGTACTCGGACAGCCGCAGGTCCTGCTCGACCGTCACCATGCGAGGAGAGGTCTTCGCCTCGTGCAGGAGCATCGTCGCGGCGGTGTGCAACCCGCTGTCCGCATTACCCGTGATCACGATCCGGTGGTTGTTGCGAAGTTTCTCGAGCGCACCCGAGTACCCGGTCGGAGGCTCGAAGACTTGCGTCAGCCAGATCAGCCAGCTGCTGTCGTAACGGCTCCGAGCGAGCAGTTTCTGCGAGCCGTAGGTGTAGTTGTAGGTGTAGTTGTTGTCACCGTGGTGCTCGGCGGCAACAGGGCTTTGGCTCGCGGTCTCGATGGTGCTGTCCATCGTGGTCATCGCGCGTCACCGACCTAGCTGCCGAAGTTGAAGTTGTTGTCGCCGTCGTGCTTCTCGGCGATCGCGCTCTGCTTCACGGTGCCGAACTCGATCCGCGAGGTGACCGAGGGAGCTGGAACCGTCGACTTGGTCTCGAGCCCGCTGACGTCGACCCAGGAGACCCCGTCGATGGGGTCGAGTTCGCCGAGCGGTACCGATGGGCATGGGATGTAGAGCCAGCCGACGTCGTGGAAGTTCTTGACGCTCACGGCGTTGCGCAGGAACTGGGTGCGCCGGAGTTTCGTGTACCCGGCGTCAACGGCGTCTGTGAACACTCGTTGCGACAGGATCACTGCCAGGAAGGTGGTGTCCGGGTCGGACTTGCTCAGCACATCGCGGACCGGCTGGGAGTCCAGCAGACGGTGCGTCTCGTTCATCGGTGTGGCCAATCCGCTGTCCGGGATCGGGCCCACGTGGATACTCGCCCGCAGTCGCATGCGCAGGTCGCGACTGCGGGCACGCACCACTTCATCGTGCGCTTCCAGCACTTCCTGCAGCTCGCGGAGGAGTGGATCAACCAGGAACGGGGTGTCCACGGCATCCACACCGAAGTAGTAGCCGTCGCCGGTAGAGGCTCCGAACAACCGCGTTTCCCACAGACGGGACAGGCCGCACTGCCCGAGCGCCTGCTCCAGCAGCTGCGGGATTTCCTTCCCGAGCTGTTCCTGGTGGGCACTCGGAGCGTCGCTGAACCCCTTCGCATCCACGGCGAACACCGCTCGATAGGGAGGGAGTTGCTTGCTGCGGCGGGGGTGTGACACAGCTGCATTCGTCATCTGGAGCTGTCCTTCGGGCTCGGTTTCGGTATGAGGCGAGCTTCGGCGCGCGGCTCACCGCACCGAGTCCGAAATTGGACTCCGCGAGGAGTGCGATGGGTCACTCCAGGTTGTCGGAGTGGATTTCGTCGGTAAGAGCGTCTAGGGCAAGCAGGTGCACGCCGCCGACCTCGGTGCGTAGCAAGCCCTGCTCGCGGAAGTGTCCGAGTGCGGCCTTCACCGAGCTGGCTGCCACCCCGAGCAGTTCGGCCATTTCCTTCTGGTAGAGCGGGATGAACGTGTCAGGAGCTGCCATAGTGGCGAGCCGCATCAGCAGCCATGCGACCTTGGCGCGCACCGAGAGGCCAGCGAGCTCCGACACCATCGTGCTGTTCCAGCGAAGTTTGGCGCTCAAGTAGCGGGACAGCGTTGCTTCGAGACGGTGGCGGCTCAAGAACCCGACGAACGTTGTGCCGCGGACGAGCCTTGTCCTGCACTCGGTAACCGCATAGACGCTCGCTGACCTGCGCGCGTCATCGATTGCGGAGAATTCGCCCAACGTGTCGCCTGGGCCGCGGACGGCGATCAAAGTCTGTCCGCGGCCCGGGCGAGCTGCGACCACCTTGCAGACACCTTCGACGACCACCAGTACGAACGTGTCCTCGGAGCCTTCGCGTAACAGCACGTCGCCGGGGCGATACAGCTTCGGTGAACCGATGCTGAGCAGCTCATGCCAGACGGGGGCTGGCAGTTGGTCGCGGAACGTCCGATACCGGGGGTGGTCAGTGCTGGTCACGTTCCCCGACTCTGCAGTGGGCAACGACTCCATCGAGTTGGATCAGACCAACTGAACCCGGATGGCGGCTGTTCCGGACACTCTCCGTCACCCGGCGGTGGTGATCTCCGGTTCGTGGTGGACCGGGAAGTTGACCGAGTTCGCGATGTAGCACTTGCGGTGGGCTTGTTCGTGCAGTGCGCGGGCCTTCGGCAGCATCGCCGGGTCGGCGACCACCACCTTCGGGCGGAGGACGACCTCGGTGAAGTGGCCGCCGGTCTCGGGCACCTCGACCATGGTCGCGCTCGCCTCGTCGCGGTAGTCGGTGATCACGACGCCGGAGCTGCTGCACAGCGCGAGGTACCAGAGCATGTGGCACTCGGACAGCGCCGCGACCAGGAAGTCCTCCGGATTGGGCAGGTTCGGGTCGCCGCGGAACGCCGGGTCGGCCGAAGCGGTCAGCGGCGGTTTGCCCGCCATCTCCACCACGTGCTCGCGGCTGTACCCGCGGTAGGAGGTGGTGCCCTCGCCGGTGTTGCCGGTCCACGTCACCGTCAGCTGATACGTGTGCGTCTTCTGCATACAATCGGTATACAATGCGATCCGCCCAGTGGCAACGCCGGGACGAGCGGGCAGGGGGAGGCCGTCGGAAGGGCTCGCGGTGTTCGACTACCGTCGATGTCGTGGGTCGACTGATCGTCATCGAAGGCTTGGACGGTGCGGGCAAGCGCACCTTCGCCAGCGGCATCACCGCGGAGCTCACCGCCCGCGGCCGCTCCGTGGCGCGCGCCGCGTTCCCGCGCTACACCGACGACGTCCACGGTGAGCTCATCGGCGAGGCGCTCCGCGGCGGCCACGGCGACCTCGGCGACTCCGTCTACGGCATGGCGGTGCTCAACGCGCTCGACCGCCGCTCCGCGGCAGCCGCGCTCCGCGACGACCTGCGCACCCACGACGTCCTCCTGCTCGACCGCTACGTCGCCTCGAACGCCGCCTACGGCGCCGCCCGGCTCCATCAGGACAGCAGCGGCGACTTCGTCGCCTGGGTCCAGGAGCTGGAGACCGGCCGCTTCGCGCTGCCCAAGCCGGACCTGCAGATCCTGCTCCAGGTTCCGACGGAGGTGGCGGCCCAGCGCGCCGAGCACCGCGAACGCACCGAGGCGGACCGCCAGCGCGACAACTTCGAGTCCGACGCCGGGCTGCAGCAGCGCTGCGGCGAGGTCTACGCGCAGCTCGCGGCGGCCGGCTGGTGGTCGCCGTGGCTCGTGGTGGACGGTTCCGGCCAGGTCGACTTCGCCGCGATCGTCGACGAGCACGTGCTCGCCTGACCGGAGCAGGCCCCAAGCGTCTGCCTGGTCGTACATCAGGAGGGGCACCCGCAGTCCGGGGAAGCAGCTCGGGTTCCGCCAAGCGACCACGCATGCAACGCGGCCACCAGCAGTCCTTGAAGCGGCGACCCAGATCACCCCGGCGCTGCTCCATTCGGCGGTATGAGCTGGGCTTTTCCGGGTATCGGCGGCCCGACCTGCGATGACGATCAGCGGGTGCGTGCACGGCAGCCGGTGCAGAAGTGCAACCATGTTGGACATGAAGGCACGCGTGCTCGTGGTGGACGACGATCCGGCCCTGGCCGAAATGCTGACCATCGTGCTCCGGGGAGAGGGGTTCGAGACCGCCGTCGTCAGCGATGGCACCAAGGCGCTGCCTGCCCTGCGGGAGCTCAAGCCGGACCTGGTCCTGCTGGACCTGATGCTGCCCGGGATGAACGGCATCGACGTCTGCAAGGCCATCCGCACCGAGTCCGTCGTGCCGATCGTGATGCTGACCGCCAAGAGCGACACCGTGGACGTCGTGCTCGGCCTGGAATCGGGCGCCGACGACTACGTGGTCAAGCCGTTCAAGCCGAAGGAGCTGGTGGCCCGGCTGCGCGCCCGGCTGCGCCGCACCGATGCCGAACCGGCCGAAGTGCTCACCATCGGCGACGTGACCATCGACGTGCCCGGCCACGAGGTGACCAGGGACGGCCAGCCGATCGCGCTGACCCCGCTGGAGTTCGACCTGCTGGTGGCGCTGGCCCGCAAGCCGCGCCAGGTCTTCACCCGCGAGGTCCTGCTGGAGCAGGTCTGGGGGTACCGCCACGCGGCGGACACGCGCCTGGTCAACGTGCACGTCCAGCGGCTGCGCTCGAAGGTGGAGCGCGACCCGGAGCGCCCCGAGGTGGTGCTGACGGTGCGCGGTGTCGGTTACAAGGCCGGCCCCCCGTGATCGGCTGACCGGACCTGGAGCGCCTGCTCGCCGAGCGGGCGCTCTTCGCACGTCGAGGGCCGGTGCGGCCCTCGGATCGGCCCCCTGGCACAGTTTTCCAACCGGGTCGTAATCGTGGAGGGCGACGGTTGTCGTGAACGTGTGGACGCGTCGAAGCCGCTGGGTGCGGCGGCTGGTGAGTCGTGTCCAGGAGGAGCTCCGCGCCCGCTGGCGCCGCTTCGAGGCCCTCTGGCGCCGCTCGATGCAGCTGCGCGTGGTGGTCAGCACGCTCGCGCTCTCGCTGGCCGTGGTGATCGTCCTGGGCATGGTGTTGCAGTGGCAGATCACCGCCCAGCTGCTGGACTCCAAAGAGGACGCTGCGATCACCCAGGTCGAGACCAGTCTGCCGATCCTGGAGCGCGAGCTCACCGCGGTGGACCCCAACTCCGACAGCATCGACGAGCAGCTGGCGGCCGCCCTGAACCGCCTGACCACGTCCTCCTCCGGCCAGTCCAAGGCGGAGACGGTGGCCGGCGCCTTCACCCCGGTGCTGGTCGACGGGCTCGCGCCGGTCGAGCGCCCCGACCAGCCCTCGGCGGGCCCGGTGGAGGACGTGCCGGAGGACCTGCGCCTGTTCGCCGAGCGCGGCCAGCTCGCCACCAAGATCAGGACCGTGGGGCGGGACAGCGGCCTGGTCACGATGCTGATCATCGGTACGCCGGTGAGCAGCGCCACCCGGTCGCTGCAGCTGTACATGATGTTCCCCCTCCGCGCGGAGCAGGACACCCTGCAGGTCGTGCAGCAGACCCTGCTGATCAGCGGTGCGGTGCTGCTGGTCCTGCTCGGCCTGATCACGAACCTGGTGACCAGGCAGATCGTGCGCCCGGTGCGGCAGGCCGCGCAGATCGCCGAGCAGCTCGCCGAGGGCGACCTGGACAAGCGCATGCGGGTGATCGGCGAGGACGACGTCGCGCGCCTGGCCGAGTCGTTCAACGAGATGGCCGACAGCCTCAAGCAGCAGATCACGCAGCTGGAGGAGTTCGGCCAGCTGCAGCGCCGGTTCACCTCCGACGTCTCGCACGAGCTGCGCACCCCGCTGACGACGGTGCGGATGGCCGCCGACGTGCTGCACGCCTCCCGCGAGCAGTTCCCGCCCGGCCTGTCCCGCTCCACCGAGCTGCTGGTCGACGAGCTGGACCGCTTCGAGCTGCTGCTGGCCGACCTGCTGGAGATCTCCCGGCTGGACGCCGGGGTAGCCGACCTGTCCGCCGAGCAGGTCGACCTCGTCGAACTGGTGGAGCGCTCGGTGGAGGCGCTGCGCCCGATCGCCGACGAGGGCGGTGTCGAGCTGCGGGTGAACGTGCCCGCCTGCGGCGCCGCGGAGCTGGACATCGTCGCCGACGCCCGCCGCGTCGAGCGGATCATGCGGAACCTGGTGGCCAACGCGATCGACCACGCCGAGGGCGGGCCGGTGGAGATCCGCTTCGGCAGCAACGAGCAGGCCGTCGCGGTGACCGTCCGGGACTACGGCGTCGGCCTGCGCTCCGGGGAGGCGGAGCTGGTGTTCACCAGGTTCTGGCGCGCCGACCCGTCCCGGAACCGGCGCACCGGCGGCACCGGGCTGGGGCTGTCGATCAGCCAGGAGGACGCCCGGTTGCACGGCGGAGCGCTCGACGCCTGGGGCGAGCCGGGCGAAGGTTCGTGCTTCCGCGTCACCCTTCCCCGCCATCCCGGTGGGGAGTTCGACAGCAGCCCGCTGCCGCTGCCCGGCACGCGCCGCATCGCCGCGCCGGAAGCACTGCTGGCGGCGTCGGTGGAGCGGCCGCAGGACGGCGAAGCCGGCGAGGGCGAGATCCAGGATCGCGGTCCCGCGCGGTTGTCGGAGAACACCTGGGAGGACGAATGATGGTCGGCCGCGCCACCCGCTGGCTCGCGGTGCTCTCGGTGCTGCTGGTTCCGCTGACGGCGTGCGCGTCGATCCCGGAGGAGTCGGACCCGGTCGCGGTGCGGGAGGCCGACGAGCGCAACACCACGACGGAGGTGACCCCGCCGCCGGACAACCTCGACCCGCTGGGCCTGGTCCGCCGGTTCGTGGACTCCGCGGCCCCGGCCAGCAACTACGAGGCGGCCCGGCTGCACCTCGACGACCTGCAGGCCAAGCAGTGGTCGCCCGGCCCCGACCTGCTGATCGTGGACAACGTCGACACCATCCCGGCGCCCCCACCGGAACCGCTGCCCGAGGGCGTGCAGCTGGTGACCGTGCAGGCCGACCGGATCGGCCGGCTGCTGAAGGACTCCTCCTTCGCGCCCGACGTCGGCGAGTACGAGACCACCGTGCGGGTCGAGCTCCAGCCCGACGGGAAGTGGCGGATCGCCTCGCCGCCCGCCGAGATGGTGGTGAGCCGGGACGCGTTCAGCAGCGTCTACCGCTCGGTGCCGATCTACTTCCTCGACCACGACTCGACCGGCGTGGTGCCGGACCTGCGCTACGTGGCCTCGCAACCGGCCAGCACGCTGCCGCGCCGGGTCATCGACCTGCTGACCGCAGGCCCGTCGGAGCGGATGCAGTCGGCGCTGCGCACCGCCATCCCGCCCGGGGTGCACCCGCGCACCAACACCAGCGAGGCCACCGGCGACGGGGCCCTGGAGGTCAACCTCAGCAAGCTCGGCGAGGTCTCCGACGAGAAGCGGTGGCTGATCGCCGCCCAGGTCGTGTTCACCCTGCAGAAGGTCAGCAACGCGCGGGTGCGGTTGCAGGAGGAGGGCATGCCGCTGCTGTCCACCGAGCAGGACCTGTGGCCGACCGACCTCACCCGCTACGAGATCGACAACATGCCGCGCCAGGACCTGGGCGGCCTGGCCGTGATCGACGAGCGGATCAAGCGGCTGGACAGCCGCGCCGACCCGATCCCCGGTCCGGCCGGATCCGGCGAGTACCAGGTGCTCCGGGCCGGGCAGTCGCCGGACGGGCGCAAGATCGCCGCGGTGACCCGCCGGTCCCCGGACGAGGTGGTGCTGCGCGTCGGCCCCTACGGCGAGTCCCTGCCCGAGCTGGGCGCGCTGGGCAGCTTCATGAGCAAGCCGACCTGGCGCGGGAACGACGAGGTGTGGACCGTGATCGGCGGGCGCGACGTGATCCGGGCGCGCAACGGCGACAGCGGCTGGAGCGTGCAGCGGGTCGACTCCGCGCAATTCCCCGGCGGGCGGCAGATCGCCGACCTGCGGCTGTCGCGCGACGGCACCAGGGCTGCGGCGGTGATCGACGGGAAGCTCGTGGTCAGCGCGGTGGCCGACCGGGACGGCTCGGTCGTGCTGGAGCGCCCGACCACCCTGCCCACCCCGCAGGGCTCGCAGATCCTGGGCCTGGAGTGGCGGGACAAGGAGTCCCTGGCGGTGATCACCGACAGCAACGGCTTCCCGGTCTACGACGTGTCGGTGGACGGGTTCCGCTGGCGGCCCTACACCTCGGCGAACCTCGGGCAGCCGATGAAGACGATCACCGTGGGGCCCGGTCCGACGGTGATCGTCGCCGATCGCAGCAGCATCTGGTCATCGCCGGAGCCGAGCGACGTGTGGTCGCTGCTGGAACCCCGCATCGGCAGCAGTTCGCTGCCGTTCTTCCCGGGCTGACCTGACATCGGCGTCGGCGACCGGGAGTCACCGGCATCGATCGGACTCGTGACAGTCGATCGAGTGAGGGATGGTCGGCGCCCGACATTCGCCGGTGAGTCGTCCGACCGGTTCGGGCCATGATCACCCGATGCGCGCTCCCCGGCTCCGCGACGGCATTTCCGGCCTGGTCGACCTGCTGCTGCCGCTGCACTGCGCGGGCTGCGGCACGGCGGCCACGGCGTGGTGCCCGGAATGCTCGCGCGAACTCGGCGGGCTCCACCGCGTCGAGCGCCCGCTGCTGCCGCCCGCGCCACCGGCCTACGCGCTCGGCCGCTACCGCGGCGCCGCCCGCCGCGCGGTGCTCGCCTACAAGGAATCCGGGCAACGCCACCTCGCCGACCCGCTGGCCCGGCACCTGACCACCGGCCTGCGCGCGATCACCGAGCAGCACCGGCTCGACCACCGCTGGTGGCTGGTGCCCGCGCCCTCCCGGGCCATCGCGGCCCGCCGCCGCGGCGGCGCGCACATGTGCCGCATCGCGCACCGGATGGCGACCCGGCTGACCGCGGCGGGCTGGCCGACCGAGGTCGCCGACTGCCTGGTGACCGCCCGCGCGGCAGCGGACTCGGCAGGCCTCGATGCGGCTGAACGGGTGCGCAACCTGACTGGGCGAGTGCTCCTCCAGAACGGTCGACTTCCCCCGCGAGGCGCCCAGCTCGTCCTGATCGACGACGTCATCACCACCGCCGCCACCGCGACGGCCTGCCTGGAGGCGCTCGGAACCGCAGGTCGCGCGTTCGAAGCGGTGCTCGCGCTGACCGCGACGGCCGGTTGAGGAGAACGGGTGAACCACCATTGTCCGAACGGCCGCGGGAACTTCTCCCGGCGGCCGTTCGTTTTCCGTTTGTGAGCAGGCAGAATCCGCCCCCACCACGGCCTCGCGCGGTGCAGTCGCGGCGAGCGGCCGATCGGGTGAAAATTCGGGGTGGAGGGTCCCTGCGAGCACCGTCCGCGCACGCTTCGCGCGTGCTTCGAACGGTGGCACCAATCACTCTCGGTGGCCGCTTGACTTCGCCCGACCCGGGGGGTGTCACAAATCGGTAAACCGAGCTAACGTGCCACTCAATCCAGCCAACCCCTGGCGGAGGGAAGGAGCGAAATCCCATGTCCCTGGCGCCGGAAGCGAGCTGATCGCGCTGTCTGGCGCCGCGCACCTCTCCTACGGAATCGGAGGTCGTGAATGGATATCGTCGTCAAGGGTCGAAACGTCGCGGTTCCCGAGCACTACCGGGACCACGTCAACGCCAAGTTGACCCGACTTGAGCGGTACAACAAGAAGGCAATCCGGGCGGACGTGGAGCTCTTCCACGAGCGCAACCCCCGTCAGGCCAAGAACTGCCAGCGAGTCGAGATCACCCTGGTGGGCAAGGGCACACCCGTTCGCGCCGAGGCCTGCGCAGGCGACTTCTACGCCGCGCTCGATGCCGCAACGACCAAGCTGGAGAGCCGGCTCCGGCGCATGCACGACCGTAGAAAGGTGCACTACGGACAGCACAACCCGACTTCCGTGGCAGAGGCGACCGCGGCGATGGCGGACCGACCCGTGGTGATGGGTGCCGCAGCGGCCGAGGGCCGCACCACGCTGCTCGAAGCGCCCCAGGAAGCAGCCGAGTACGAAGTCCCCGGACAGCGCATGGCCGAGAACGGGTACGAACCCGGCCGCATCGCCCGGGAGAAGGAGCACTCGGCCAAACCCATGACGGTCGACCAGGCCCTCTACCAGATGGAGCTGGTCGGGCACGACTTCTACCTCTTCTCCGACGCCGACAGCGGTAGGCCGAGCGTCGTCTACCGGCGGAAGGGATTCGACTACGGAGTGATCAGATTGGCGGACGCCCTGTAGGGCGAGTCTGCGCCAACGCCGACCCGAACGGCTGTCCCCCGCGTACCGTGGTCCGCGGGGGACAGCTGCGTGTGAGGGGCCGCCACCCGGCAGCACCGGATGACCGGTCCCAGCCACCAGCTCTAATACGATGGCCACAAAGCGTCCGTGACGGACGCGTCACGATCAGCTAGTGAGGTCGACCGGATGGTCCTGTCCCGACTGCTCCGCGCCGGCGAGGGCAAGATGCTCAAGCGCCTGCGCGCCATCGCAGCGCACATCAATGAGCTCGAAGGAGACGTCGCCGCTCTGTCCGACGCCGAGCTGCGGGGCAAGACCGACGAGTTCAAACGCCGCCACGCCGACGGGGAATCGCTCGACGAGCTGCTGCCGGAAGCCTTCGCGGTGGCCCGCGAAGGGGCCAAGCGCACGCTCGGCCAGCGCCACTACGACGTGCAGCTGATGGGCGGTGCGTCCCTGCACCTGGGCAACATCTCCGAGATGAAGACCGGTGAGGGCAAGACCCTCACCTGCGTGCTGCCCGCCTACCTCAACGCGATCACCGGCAAGGGCGTGCACGTCGTCACGGTCAACGACTACCTGGCCCGCCGCGACGCCGAGTGGATGGGCCGCGTGCACCGCTTCCTCGGCCTGGAAGTCGGCGCGATCCTCTCCGAGATGACCCCGGACCAGCGGCGCAAGGCCTACGCGGCGGACGTCACCTACGGCACGAACAACGAGTTCGGCTTCGACTACCTGCGCGACAACATGGCCTGGAGCCTCGCCGACTGCGTGCAGCGCGGGCACCACTTCGCCATCGTCGACGAGGTCGACTCCATCCTGATCGACGAGGCCCGGACCCCGCTGATCATCTCCGGCCCCGCGGACCAGTCGTCCCGCTGGTACCAGGAGTTCGCCCGGCTCGCGCCGATGCTCGAGCGCGACAAGCACTACGAGGTCGACGAGCGCAAGCGCACCGTCGGCGTCACCGAGGACGGCGTCTCGATCATCGAGGACCAGCTCGGCATCGAGAACCTCTACGAGGCCGCGAACACCCCGCTGGTCGGCTACCTGAACAACGCGCTCAAGGCCAAGGAGCTCTACCACCGCGACAAGGAGTACATCGTCCGCGACGGCGAGGTGCTGATCGTCGACGAGTTCACCGGCCGCATCCTGGCCGGGCGCCGCTTCAACGAGGGCATGCACCAGGCGATCGAGGCCAAGGAAGGCGTCGAGATCAAGGCCGAGAACCAGACGCTGGCCACGATCACGCTGCAGAACTACTTCCGCCTCTACGACAAGCTCGGCGGCATGACCGGTACCGCCGAGACGGAGGCGGCCGAGTTCCACACCACCTACAAGCTCGGCGTGGTGCCGATCCCGACCAACGAGCCGCTGGCCCGCATGGACCAGCCGGACCTGGTCTACAAGACCGAGCCCGCCAAGTTCGAGGCGGTCGCCGAGGACATCGAGGAACGCCACCAGGCCGGGCAGCCGGTGCTGGTCGGCACCACCAGCGTCGAGCGCTCCGAGTACCTGTCGAAGCTGCTGACCCAGCGGGGCATCCCGCACAGCGTCCTCAACGCGAAGAACCACTCGCGCGAGGCCGCGATCATCGCCGAAGCCGGCCGCAAGGGCGCCGTCACCGTCGCCACCAACATGGCCGGTCGCGGTACCGACATCGTGCTGGGCGGCAACGTCGACCACCTCTCCGACGCCGAACTCCGCTCCCGGGGCCTGGACCCGGTGGACAACCGCGAGGAGTACGAGGCCGAGTGGCCCGCGGTGGTGAAGAAGATCAAGGCGCAGGCCGAGGCCGAAGCCGAGGAGGTCCGCGCCAGCGGCGGGCTCTACGTGCTCGGCACCGAGCGGCACGAGTCCCGGCGCATCGACAACCAGCTGCGCGGTCGTTCCGGCCGGCAGGGCGACCCCGGCGAGTCCCGGTTCTACCTGTCGCTGGGCGACGAGCTGATGCGGCGGTTCAACGCGGCCATGGTCGAGACGGTGATGACCCGCCTCAAGGTGCCCGACGACGTGCCGATCGAGCACAAGATGGTCAGCCGCGCGATCCGCAGCGCGCAGACCCAGGTCGAGCAGCAGAACATGGAGATCCGCAAGAACGTCCTCAAGTACGACGAGGTCATGAACCAGCAGCGGACCGTCATCTACGACGAGCGGCACCGGGTGCTGGCCGGGGAGGACCTGCAGGAGCAGGTCAACCACATGCTCACCGACGTGGTCACCGCCTACGTCGACGCGGAGACCGCCGACGGCTACTCCGAGGACTGGGACTTCGAGAAGCTCTGGACCGCGCTGAAGACGCTCTACCCGGTGGGGATCAGCTGGGAGGAGCTCGTCGATTCCGACGAGGACCTGACCAGGGAGCGGCTGCTGGAGATCGTCCTGGAGGACGCGCGCACCGCCTACGCCAAGCGCGAGGCCGAGGTCGACGGGAAGGTCGGCGCCGGTGCGATGCGCGAGCTGGAGCGCCGGGTGGTGCTCAGCGTCCTGGACCGCAAGTGGCGCGAGCACCTCTACGAGATGGACTACCTCAAGGAGGGCATCGGGCTGCGCGCGATGGCGCAGCGCGACCCGCTGATCGAGTACCGCCGCGAGGGCTTCGACATGTTCGGGGCGATGCTGGAGGCGCTCAAGGAGGAGTCCGTCGGATTCCTGTTCAACGTGCAGGTCGAGGCCGCGGAACCGCAGCCCGCGCCGGAGGAGCCTGCCGTCCCGGTGTCGGTGAGCCAGGTCGGCAGCGGCACCCCCGACGTCCAGCAGACCCCGCCGCCGGCGCCGCAGCCGAAGCGGGCCCGGCCCGCGTCCGCGGGACCGGCGCTGAGCCAGCTGGGCGGGGCGCCGGCCGCTGGTGGCGACAACGTCCCCAGCGCTCTTCGCGGCAAGGGCCTCGGCGGCCCGGAGCAGCAGCGGCTGAACTACTCCGGGCCGAACGAGACCGGCGGCGTCGAGACCAGCAGCGATGACGCGCAGGGGCCGGAAGCCCGCGGCGGCACCCGCCGCGAGCGGCGGGCGGCTCAGCGCGCCGAGTCGAAGAAGAACCGGCGGCGCTGATCAGACGAGGGACAGGCGAGTGCACACCCAGCGCTCGCCGTCCCGCTCGACGCGCAACACCAAGGCCCGGACCCGGTCGTTCGTTCCGACGACCATGCACGCCTCCACCGCGAACTCGGTGATCGGGCAGGCGTGCACGGAACGCACCCGGTGCTCCGGGCCTTGTGCTGCGTGCAGCCGGGTGGTCAGCAGCAGCGCGGCCACCCGCGCGGACACGTGCTCGCCGATCTCGTGCACGGTCCGCCTGCCGGAGAGCACGTCGAAGACGTGCCCGCCGACGTGCGTCGCGATGGCGACGGCGCTGCGCTCACCGGGATCACCGGTGGTGAGCGGGGCGATCGGTGCGTCGAGCGTGAGGACTGCGGTCATGGCGCCTCCGGGGTCGAAGTGGGAGAACTCCTCGCAGTACTGAGGAAGTTGCCCCCGGAATCAGGTCACTTTTCGCCGCAGACCGCCCGATCGTGTGAGCTACCGTGCTGCCCGTGGAACTCAGGGGATTGCTGCTGGACTACGCCGGGGTGCTGGACGATCCGGGCCGCGCGGACTCACCGCCGCTGCTCGGAGTCGCGCACCACGCGCGTCGGAGCGGGATCAGCACCGCGGTGGTGTCCAATGCCAGCGGACTGCCGGATCCGCGAATCGCCGGCCTCTTCGACACCGTCGTGCTCTCCGGTGCGGTGGCCGTCGCGAAACCGAGTCGCGAGATCTACTTGCTGACCGCGCACCGGCTGGGGCTGGAACCGGGGCAGTGCGTGTTCGTGGACGACCTCCAGCAGAACGTGGCCGGCGCGGTGAACGCGGGAATGGTCGGAGTGCACCACCGGGACGTCGATTCGACGATCGCCGAGCTGACCGCTCTCTTCGACTTCCAATTGCCCTCTGACCTGGCGATTCAGCGTTAAAGGGGGGTGCTGTTCAGGGGGTGTTCCGGGGTGTGTAAAGTTATCCAGGTCAGCGCGACACGGGCCGGGAAAACCGGAACGGGCCTGGCGCGGGGTCACGAACCAAGCTCCCACGAACGAGTGGTAGAGTGGGTGAGCCCGAAACGGCAAGACTTTGAAAATGCGAAACGCTTGCGCGTGTTGAAAACTACAGACCGCTTCGATATCTGGTAGATAACGAATTGGATGCGGGGAAACGAAAGTGACCCCCCCGATTTGACTCCGGAAAACGGGATGGTCTAGAGTGGTAAACACGAAAGCGAACAGAGGAAATGCTCCCCGGAGCTGCACGGCCCTGAAATGGGGTTGTGGGTGATGGTGTGGGTGTGTTCTTTGAGAACTCAACAGCGGACTGTTTTGGTTAGTGTTCTTTAATGCCCCCGACCAAACTTGGTTTTGGTTGGTGGTTTCTTTGAG
>NZ_JAQGLB010000033.1 GCF_027853965.1 Saccharopolyspora indica
CCCGCTCACGCGTCAACCGTCGACGGCCCTGGTTAACCGACCGGTTCCGAGTCTCGAAGTCCATCGCATCCCCGTAGATCGGGTGTTGCGACGACTCCTAGAACTCAAGCTGGTGCGCGGGCCGTTCGCGGTTCACGGGATCAGGGCTTGCGGGCCACTCCGCCGAGGAGGTTGTGGGCTTCGGCGCTGGGGCGGCGCAGGAGGGGCCCGTCGGGCCACCAGTCGAAGAGGTAGGTCAGGCCCGGTTCGACCATCTCCAGGTCGCGGAACAGGGCGGCGATCTCCTCGCGGCGGCGGTAGTAGCAGCTGCCCATCATCTCGTTGAAGCGCGCCTGGGACGCGACCGCGAGCTCGGCGTGGGCGCTGCCGTCGTCCGGGTTGTACAGGTGCGAGATCGCGATGTAGGAGCCCGGCGCGAGTGCGTCGACGTAGGCCTGCATGATCCGGTTCGGGTCTTCGCCGTCGGTCACGTGGTGCAGCGTGTTGCACTGGATCAGCCCGACCGGCCTGCTCAGGTCGAGGTGCTTGGTGACCATCGGATCGCTCAGGATCGCCGCGGGGTCGCGGAGGTCGCCCATCGCGAAGTGGGTGTTCTCGTTCTCCTCCAGCAGCGCGCGGCCGTGCGCTGCCACCGACGGGTCGTTGTCCACGTAGACGACCGTGGCCTCGGCGTTGAGCCGCTGCGCCGCCTGGTGGGTGTTCTCCGCGGTGGGCAGGCCTGATCCCAGGTCGAGGAACTGGTCGATCTCGGCGCCACCGGCCATGAACCGGACGACGCGGATCAGCCAGGCCCGGCACAGCCTGCCGACCTCGATGGCCTCCGGCGCGATCTGCTGGATCTGCCGGAGGACCTGGCGGTCCACCTCGAAGTTGTCCTTGCCGCCCACGAATGCGTCGTAGACCCGCGCGATGCTGGGTTTGCTCGTGTCGATCTGCGGCCGGTCAACATCTGCCATGGAGTGGGTCCGCTCGGTCCGGGGTGGAAACGATCTAGCCCAGGGTAGGTCCCCGAGTTCTTTCGGTAAACACCTATCACTCCGCGTCGACGGCGATGTTCACGGACTGTTCAACGGCATCGGGCTCGGCGAAGGCCAGCAACCGGCGGCCCTCCTCCTCGAGCGCCTCCGCGTCGGGCAGCGCCCGGTAGGCGGTGATGTGCAGCGTCGCGGTGTCCCGTTTGCGGGTGATCTGCCAGGTGCCGTGCAGGAACCCGTCCACCAGGATCGTGCCGGGCAGCACCGCGTTCTTCACGCTGAACAGGCGTTTCCGGTCCTCGGGCGACATGACGCGGCCGCGGTCGTGGTGGGAGAGCAGCAGGTTGTCGAACGGTGGCAGGAAGCGCGGTGGGCTCGGCAGTTCCGGATCGGCCAGCTCGGCGTCGGGGAGGTCGAGCAGCTCGCGCCCGTTCTCGTCGCGGAAGCCGCGCAGGTCCATCCCGCGCACCACGTCCTTCAGCCCGCGCAGCCCGGACCAGGTCTGCACGTCCGCGACGGTGGCGGGGCCGAACGCGGCGAGGTAGCGGCGGAGCACCTCCTCGACCGGTGCCGCATCGGCGAGCGGGCGGCCGAGCCAGGTCTCGGCGGTGGCGTAGACGGGCTGACCGCTGCGGCCCCAGATCGCGCGCGGCGGGATCTGCACCAGCGGCAACAGGTTCCGCACCGCGAAGGCCAGGGCGGCCGGGGACCGGTCAGGCCAGCGCTCGGCGAGCAGCGGCCGCAGCTGGGCCGCGCTGCGGGGCTGCTCGTCCAGCAGCTTCCGGCCGATGGCGGTGAGCTCGTCCTCGTCGAGCCCGATGAGCTCGCTGCGGTGCTGGGTGTTGCTGCGCACGCCGCGATCCAGCAACGACTGCACCATCGGCCGCAGCAGCAAGCAGTCCTCGGCGGAGACCAGGTGCACCGTGCCGCGCATCAGCACGATGCGGACCACGCTGCGGTCCAGCAGCCGCTGGGCCAGGTCGTCGGGTTGGAAGGTGGTCAGCCGCGTCCACAGCCCGAAGTAGGGCGGGAACGGTGCTTGCGCCTGCATTCCGACCAGGTGCTCGACCGCCTCGATCGCGGACTTCCCGGATCGGCTCAGCAGCAGCTGCCGCTGCAGCGCGGTGCGGTTGAGCTGGCGCTGGGTGAGGACGGGCATGGATCTCCCGTTTCCGCCTCTCCGCGATTCACAGTGGTGGTTGCGTTGGGCGTTGATGTCGCGTTTTGCGGTTTCTTGTGGCTGGGTTGCGTCACGTTCCCCTGGGGTGCGGTTGAGATGTGCTGCGGTTGGCACAAAGTCACCCATCGCTCCTCCTTCCGCCTCCGGGACAGTACGTGGGCGCACCGACATGCGGCGGTGGCAGACTTACCGCGATGAGCGGAGCGGTTTTGGTCCTCGGGGGCCGCAGCGAGATCGGCATGGCGGTGGCCGAGCGCCTGGTCAAGCAGGGCCACGGCAAGGTCGTGCTGGCAGCGCGGCGGTCGGCGGACCTCGACGCCGAGGAGGCGGTGCTCCGCCAGGTGGGCGCGACCGAGGTGGCGCGGGCGGAGTTCGACGCGGACGACGTGAGCAGCCACGCCGAGCTGCTGCGCGGCATCGTCGACGAGCACGGGCCGATCGAGGTCGCGGTGACGGCCTTCGGCCTGCTCGGCGACCAGGAGCGCGCGGAGCGCGACGCGGCGCACGCGATCGAGATCGTGCACACCGACTACGTCGCGCACATCAGCGTGCTGACGCACCTCGCGAACCTGATGCGGGAGCGGGGAAGCGGCCGGATCGTGGTGTTCTCGTCGGTGGCCGGGGTGCGGGTGCGCCGCGCGAACTACGTGTACGGGTCGGCGAAGGCCGGGCTCGACGGGTTCGCCAGCGGGTTGTCGGACGCGCTGGTGGGCAGCGGGGTGGAACTGCTGATCGTGCGGCCGGGTTTCGTCATCGGGCGGATGACCACCGGCATGAGCCCGGCGCCGTGGTCGAGCACGCCGGACCAGGTCGCGGACGCGACCGTCAAGGCGCTGCGGCGCGGCCGCCGCGTGGTGTGGGTGCCGCCGATCCTGCGCTGGGTGTTCGCGGCGATGCGCCTGGTCCCGCAGGCGATCTGGCGCCGCATGCCGCGCTGATCACGCGAGACCGAGGACTTGCGCGTCGATCGCGAGGTGGTCGCGCAGCGCCGTGGTTCCGGTTGCGGTGAGGCGCACCGCGCGGCCGGTTCCGATCTTCTTGATCCAGCCGTTGGCGAGGAAGTTGCGCAGCAGGTGCGCTCCGGCGGTGCCAGCCAGGTGGGAGCGGCGCTCGGTCCAGTCCAGGCAGGGGCGGGCCAGCGGGCGCCGGGTGCTCCGGAGATCCGCCTCCGCTATCCCCAACGTGCCGGTCAGCCAGCTGAAACCGGTGTCGGTGACGGCGAATCCGTCGCTCTGGTCGAGCAGTCCGGCCGCGGTCATGCCGTCGGTGATCGCGACACCGAGGCGACCGGCCAGGTGGTCGTAGCAGGTGCGGCCGTTGGCCAGCGCCGCCGAGGCGCTGACCGCGCGCAGGCCGGTCGGCGGCTGCCGGGCCGGGCCGAGGTGGCTGATGAACGCTTCGAGGAGATCCGCCGCCTGCGCGTTCGCCAGCTGCACGTAGCGGTGCCGACCCTGGCGGCGTTCGGCGAGCAGGCCGCCCTCGACCAGCCGGTTCAGGTGTTCGCTGGCCGTCGACGCCGCGACCCCGGCGTGCCCGGCGAGCTCGGTCGCGGTCCACGCCCGCCCGTCGAGCAGCGCCAGGCAGAAGGCGGCCCTGGTCGGGTCGGCGAGCAGCGCGGCCAGCCTGGCCACATCGCGTTCGGTCCCGCCTCTCCGCGATTTTTCAGTGGTGGTTGCGTTCGGGAGGGATCGCGCGGTGGGCGGTTTCTTGTGGCCGGGTTGCATCACGGTCCCCTGAGGTGCGGTTGATCAGGACTCGACACGAGGGGTGTCACAGCCATTCTGCTGCGAGGACACTTCGGCGGGCACCGAAGCGTTCCGGCCCTACGGTGGCGGCATGCCGGGAGAATTCCACGCACTCCACCGGGCGGGATCGCCGCTGCTGCTGCCGAACGCCTGGGACTTCGCCTCCGCCGCAGCGCTGGTCGCCGAGGGCTTCGCGGCGATCGGCACCACCAGCCTCGGGGTGGCCGTCGCGCACGGTGAGCTGGACGCGGCGGGGCGCACCCGCGCGCAGACGGTCGAACTCGCCAGCAGGCTGGTCGAGCTACCTCGTCCGATCAGCGTCGACATCGAGCTGGGCTTCGGCGCCGCGGCCGAGGTCGCCGAGGAGCTCGCCGAGCTCGGCGTGGCCGGGATCAACCTGGAGGACGGTCTCGGCGACCTGCAGGAGCTCATCGGCGAGGTGAAGCGGCGCGCTCCCGATCTCTTCCTCAACGCGCGCACCGACACCTACTGGCTCGGCACCGCACCGTCGCTCAGCGACACGATCGATCGCGCGGTCCGGTACGCGGCGGCTGGTGCCGACGGCATCTTCGTGCCGGGCATGACCGCCGTCGACGACATCCGCGCGCTGGTGGATGCGGTGCGGGTCCCGGTCAACATCCTCTTCCAGCCCGGGCTCGACCTCGAAGAGCTCGCCGCGCTCGGCGTCCGGCGAGTGAGCACGGGCTCGCTGCTGTACCGCGCGGCGTTGCACGGTGCGATCACGACTGCTCGCGCCGTTCGCGATGGTTCGCCCGTGGCGGCGGGCGTGCCGGGCTATTCGGTTGTGCGGGACTACGCAGGTGGTCGGCGGCGCGGTTCCGGTGGCTTCCAGTGACCGCCGTCGGGTCCGGTCGGGTGCTCGACGCCGGCGCCGAGGTAGCTGCGGAACCAGTCGGCGGCCAGCTCCGCGACGCGGTCCAGCGCGCCGGGTTCCTCGAACAGGTGACCGGCGTGCGGCACGATCTCGATCTTGACGTCGGTCAGCGGCAGCGCGGTGAGCAGCTCGACCGCCTGGCGGTTGAGGTTGAGCACCTCGCGGTCGTCGCCGCCGACGATCAGCAGCGTCGGGGCCTGCACCGAATCCAGGCCCGTCCCGGCCAGGTCGGGGCGACCGCCGCGCGACACCACCGCGGCGACGCGGTCCGGCCGCCGCCCGGCGGCCTTCAGCGCGGCGGCGGCGCCGGTGCTGGCGCCGAACAGCCCGATCGGCATGCCCCTGGTGGCCGACCAGGCGTTCAGCTCGTCGATCGCGGGCACCAGGCGTTCGGTGAGCAGGTCGATGTCGAAGCGGAGCTCCTGGGTCCGCTGGTCGAACTTGGCCTCCTCCGGGGTGAGCAGGTCGAGCAGCATGGTGCCGAACCCGGCGTCCTGCAGGGATTCGGCGACGGCGCGGTTGCGGGGGCTGTGCCGGGAACTCCCGGAACCGTGCGCGAACAGAACCACCGCCCGGGCAGGCGGTGGCACGACGAGATCCCCTTCGAGCTCTCCCGCAGGGGTTTTGACGATCACCGGCTCGGTCGCGACTTGAACCATGTGAGCCTCCTCCAGTTCCGCAGGCTCCGACTACCCCGGACCGCGAAACCCGACACGTGGCGGAGGCCCGGCGGGGTCGCCGTCAATTTCGTACGAAATTGACGTTCACCCGGGTGATGGTCAATTTCGTACGAAATTGACACCGACCTGGTGTTTCAGTGCGGTGGAGCGCTCACGTCTGTGGGTGCGGAGGCTCGGTGTTCACCAGTCCGAGTCGCGGGTGGTGGCGTTGCCGAGGGTCATCGCCAGGCGGTTGGTCCAGGCCGTCATGGCCGCCACCGCGATCAGGTCGCGGACGCCTTCGACGCTCACGCCGGCCGCGCGCAGGCGGCTGATGTGCTCGGCGGTCAGCGCCGTCGGCGTGGGAGCCAGCGCGGCGGCCGCGTCGACGATGGCGCGCTGGCGCTGGTCGGGCACCGCCGCCGGGCCCGCCTCCGCCAGGGCCACCGAGGTCACCAGGTCGTCGGACAGCTCGACCTGGCGGCGGCCGTGGACGCCGGAGGACAGCGCGCACCCGGTGCGCAGGGAGGCCGCGAGCGCGGCCAGCTCCCGCTCGGCGGCGGCCAGCTCACCCGGGTCGGTCATGATCGCGTTGTAGAGCGCGCTGCACGCCTCCAGGGCCTCCGGGTCGTGCTGCAGCGCCACGTCGAAGGAGTCCGCCTCCACCCACGGCACCCAGCGCATCTGCGGGAACGCCTCGCCGGGCGTCGGCAGCTCGCAGCCGTCCGCGGTCGATCCGACGGCGATGGTGTTCGCCGGTTCCGCGCACGGTCCGGCGTCGGCCTCCTCGACCAGCTGAAGCCCGCGCAGCAACCGGATCCGGAAGCTGGTGGCCGCGACCACCTGGGCGGCCGCCACGACCTGCGCCGTGCTGAAGCCCTGCTCGCGCAGCTCGCCGATCTCGGCGACGCTCACGTCGGCCGGGTCCAGAGCGACCTGCTCGCAGTGCGCGAGAAGCGCCTGCTGCGCCTCGGACAGCTCGGCCCATCGCTCGGTGTCCTGGACGACCTCGGCGGATCCCTCGCCCGCCAGCGCGTCGAGCTCGGCCGCCAGTTCGTCGTCCGGCTGGTCGTTCACCAGCGCGACGCGCAGCGCGATCCGGGCCCGGTCGGCCCGGTCGAGGGCGGCCAGGTCGGCCGGGCGGAGCACGGCGGCGTCGACGTTCGCGGTCAGCTCGCGCACGTCCGGTCGGAGCACGGCCAGCACCGATTCGGCGCGGACACTGCTTGCGGTCGTCATAAGCATCCTCGTCCGGTTGAACGGCTTTCCGCGGGTAGTTTCCACGGCCCGCGCGTCCGGGTGATCACGAGGGGTCCTAGCCCTCGGCGAGGGTGACCGCGCGGCAGGCCAGGTGCAGTGCGAGGCGTTCGTCGCGATGGCTGAGATCGACCGCGAGGAGTCGTTCGATCCGCTCGATGCGCGCGGCGACCGTGTTGCGGTGCACGCCGAGGACCGCGGCGGTCTCCGCGATGGAGGACTCCGCGTCCAGGTAGGCGGCCAGGGTGCGGAGCAGGTCGCCGGGCTGGCCGCGCAGCGGTGCGATGAGCGTGCGGGCGGCGGGTTCGAAGGTGTCGGTGCGGGTCCACTCCAGCAGCAGCTGGGCCATGCCGAGCTGGTCGACGTGCAGGAAGCGGCCCGATTCGGGGCGGGTCCGGGCCATCCGCGCGGCGTCGGTGGCCTCGGCGATCGTGGTCGCCAGCCCTTCGGCCTGCGGGTGCGGGCGGCCGACTCCCACGTGCACGTCCAGGGTTCGCCGGAGTTCGCGGGTGGCGGCGCGCAGCTGCGCGGCCAGCGATCGCACGCGGTCGGCCGTGGGTTCCTGCTCGAAGCTCGCCCAGCCGGTCCAGCCGTCGCCGTGCTCGACCACCACGGCCCCGACGCCCTCGGCGCGCAGCACCCGTTCGACCTCCCGGCTCCGCGCCACGGTGTCCACGGAGGACTGCGTGCCGATCCGGATGCCGATGTGCCAGCCACCGAGGCTCCAGCCCGCGTCGGCCGCTCGGCGGCGCAGGTCGGCGGTCGGCTCGTCGTCCAGGCGGAGGAGATCGGCGAGCAGCGCGGCCCGGGACCGGGCGTCGCGCTCCAGCTCGATCCGGTTGGTGAGCAGCCAGCGCTGCACCGCCGCGGCGGCGACCGACAGCGCAGGCGGCACGACGTCGGCGCGAGCGGCGCTGCGGCCGGGCAGCTCGGTGGCCAGCCAGAGCGTCGGGCGCGTCGTGTCCAGGAGCAGCACCGGGTGTGCGAGGAGGATGCCTTCGTCGAGCTGGGCGCGTTGCGGAACCGGTTCGTGCACGCGGACTTCGGCAGCGTGGGGGAGTTCTCCGGCGATCAGCGCGCCGCTGTCGTCGAGCAGGGCGACCGGTGCGTCCAGCAGGTCGCGCAAGGTCGTGACGACCTCCTCGGGCGGCCGGACGCGCGGGCCGAGCGCATCGTGGACGGCCAGCACCAGGTCCGCGCGGTCGAGCGCCGGTGCGGCCAGCAGCATCCGGGCCGAGATCAGCAGGTCCAGCGGAGGCGCGGTCGAGGTCAGCAGCGGGACGCCCAGCCGTTCGGCGAGCAAGCGGGTGGTCTCCAGCAGGCCGCCTTCCGGCAGCAGCACCCCGGCGCCGCCGGCGTCGGCGGTCCGGCGCAGCAGCGCGTCGATGCGCCAGTCGGTGGCGGGGATCGGCTGGACCACCACCACGAGCTCGCCGGGCTGGACGGAGTGCGCCATCGGCCGGGCCAGCTGCACGGGCCGGTCCACGTCGCCCGCCAGCACCCGGACCGACTCCCGCCAGTCCGGCAGCGCGAGCAGGCGGTGCACGCTGATGGTCATCGGCAGTCCCGCCTCTCCGCGATTTTCAGTGGTGGTTGCGTTCGGCGTCGCTCTCGCGTTTTGGCGGTTTCTTGTGGCTGGGTTGCATCACGGTCCCCTGAGGTGCGGTTGAGCAGGACTCCGGTTGACACAGGGGGTGTCATCGCCGCACCTCCAGCAGGACGGGGTCGGAGTCGATGCCGTAGGCGCGCGGCGCCAGCACTTGGCGGCGGCGCGGGTCGGTCCAGAACCCGGCGGCGGGCAGCTGCAGGACGGTGACCTCGACGCCGCGGCGGATGACGTCGCAGGGGATCGGCGCGCCGGTGCGGTGGTCGAGCACCGCGAGGACGTCCGGCGTGGACGCCACCGGCTCGCCGTCGCGCATCGCGAACAGGTACTCGTTCTCCATCTCCAGCCGGAGCAGCGATTGCGTCCGGTGATCCCGGACGGTCGCGCTGCCGCGGGCGAACGCGGTCCGGCCGTGCTCGCCGGGGCCCGGCCGCCGCGACACCTCCACCACCCGGCCCAGCCCAAGCACCCGCCCGCCGGTGGCCGCCGCGAGCTGCGCGGCATCCGCCGAAAGCGCTTGCCTGCCCAGGGAGAGCGCGGCGCTCACGGTGTCCGGGATCGCGCATTCCGGCAGCTCGGAGGCGCGGATCGGGGCCAGCGCGAGGACCGCCCAGCCGCCGGAACCGGCGAGGAAGGCGCGCGCGGTGCGCTCCACCTCGGTCGAGGTCGCCTCGGCGAGGACCAGCACCTGCCCGCCCGGCTCGGCCAGCACGACGGGCGTCAGCCCCTTGCCCGCGGCGGCGACGGAGAGCTGGTCGAGGCGGGGCACGCCGCGCCCCGAAAGGTCCGCGTCCACCACCGGAAGGCCCAGCTGGCCGCCCACGACCAGCGGCACGATCCCGTTGAGCCCGCCGACCTCGATCGAGACCAGCGCGTCGGCGCGGTGGCCGGTCCACCGCTCGATCGCGGCGAGGGCGTCCCGGAACTCCGCCCCGCTGGGCAGCTTCTCGGCGAACACCGCGGTCGCCCCGATCACTCCGATCGGCACCACCCGGGCATCGCCGGTCAACTCGCGGATCGGGGTGAGCGCGGCCCGGCGGCCGGCGGCGAGCCGCCCGCGCAGCAGTGCGGAGGCGGTCACCGTGTCGCCGCCACCACCGGATCCGAGCAGCGAAACGCCCCGTTCCAGCGCGGGCACGTCCGCAAGGCCGATCTGCACGCCCACAGCCTGCCCCATCAGCGCAAACCCGGCGCGGACGGGCTCAGCGAACGGTTCTGATCCGGTAGACCAGCACCGCACCGGCGATCGCGACGACCGAGGCGGCGGTGTAGAGCACCGGGTAGCCGCCGAGGTGCGCGACGATCGGCGCGGCGACGGCCGGGGCCAGCACCTGGGGGAGCGCGTTCGCGATGTTGATCACGCCGAGGTCCTTGCCGCGGTCCAGCGCGGCCGGGAGCACCTGGGTGATCAGCGCGAAGTCGACGGAGGTGTACGCGCCGAACCCGACGCCGAGGACCAGCGCCGCGACGACCGCGCTCGGCCAGGTCTGCCAGCCCGCGAGCAGGAAACCGGCGACGGCCATGATCACGCCGGACCAGGCCACGAAGGCGCGCCGGTTGGCGATCCGGTCCGACCAGATCCCGGCGGCCAGCACCGAGCCCAGCACGGTCACCGCGTTGATCGCGGTCAGGACCAGCACGCCGCCGCCCGGATCGGGCAGCCGCACCGCGTCCTTGAGGTAGAACAGCAGGTACAGCAACGTGATCGAGTTGCTGAGGTTGATCAGGAAGCGGGTCAGCCAGGCCCACGCGAAGTCGCGGTGGCGTCTGGGATCGAGCCAGAACCCGGCGAAGAACGCGCGCGGGCTCCACGGCGGGCGCAGCTCCGCCGGTAGCACCCGGTCCCGCCGCAGCAGCACGTACGGCACGGGCGCGAGCAGGACGAACACCGCGCACGCGAGGTATCCGCCGACGATCCCGCCGCCCGCGACCGCGAGCCCGGTGCCGGCCATGATCCCGATCGTCTGCGCGACCCCGAAGTACCCGCCCGCGGTGCCGCGGTGCCGCAGCGGCACCTGGTCCGGGATGGCCGCCGACAGCGCGGCGAACGGTGCGTTGAGCGCGGTCTGCACCAGGCACCACCCGGCGATCATGCCCACCACGCCCTGCGCCGCGGCCATCAGCAGCAGCCCGGCGACCCCGCCGAGCGTGCCCACCGCGACCCACGGGATCCGCCTGCCGAAGCGGGAAGCGGTGCGGTCCGAGAGCGCGCCCCAGAGCGGGTTGGCCAGCATCGAGAACAGCGCGCCGATCCCGGCCGCGAACGCGAGCACGGCTTCCTTGTCGCCCGGGGCGAACGCGTCGGCCTGCTTGGCGAGCAGGATCTGCAACGGCCCGTACCAGCCGACGAAGGTGCCGACCGTGGCCAGCGAGAACGCCAGCACCCAGCGGACCGGCACCCGTTCGGTCGGTTCGCCGAGGCCGTCGGCGGTCATCGCGATGCGGCGATCCGGTCGCGGTACCAGCCGAACGACGTCTTCGGGGTGCGCCGCTGGGTCGCGTAGTCGACGTGCACCAGCCCGAACCGCTTGGTGTATCCCTCCGCCCACTCGAAGTTGTCCAGCAGCGACCACACGTAGTACCCGCGCACGTCCACCCCGGCGTTCATCGCCGCGCGCACCGCTGCCAGGTGCTCGTCCAGGAACACGACGCGTTCCAGGTCGTCGCACCCGCCTGCGGCGTCGACGGTGTCGTCGTAGGCGCAGCCGTTCTCGGTGATCACCAGCGGTGGGAGGTGTTCGGCGTAGCGCTCGTGCAGCGTCGTCAAGACCTCGGTGAGGCCCTCCGGGGCGACGGCCCAGCCGAACGCGGTGCGCGGGAACCCCTGCGGCGCGAGGACTTCGAGCGGGACCGCGCCCTCGGTGGCCCGGACGGAGTTGATCGAGTAGTAGTTGACGCCCCACAGGTCCGGCGGCGCGTGGACGACCGCCAGGTCGCCCTCCCGCACGAACGGCTCGATGAGCGGTTCGAGCTCCGCGGGGTACCGGCCGAGCAGCACCGGGTCGGTGAACAGCCGGTTCTGCAGGACGTCGTAGAGCGCGGCCGCGTCGCGGTCGGCGTCGGAGTCGGTGTGCGGGCGCGCCGGGGCGTAGCTGGTGATCCCCATCAGCCGACCGCGGAGCACCTGCGCGGCGTGGCCGCTGGCCAGCAGCAGGTGGTGCACGACCCCGGCGGCCTCCTCCAGCGGCAGGGTCAGTCCCGGCGCGTGCTCGCCGGTGACGTGCCCGAGCGCGAAGTGCTCGAACATCTCGTTGATCGTGGACCAGGTGCCGACCCGGTCGCCCAGCCGTGCGGCGACGATCTCCGCGTACTCGGCGAACCGCGCGGCGGTGTCCCGCTGCTGCCAGCCGCCCGCGTCCTGCGCCCACTGCGGCAGGTCCCAGTGGAAGAGGTTCACCGCCGGGCTGATCCCGTTGTCCGCCAAGGAGTCCAGCAGCCGGTCGTAGAAGTCCAGCCCGGCCGGGTTCGGCCTTCCGGAGGCGTCGGGGACGATCCGCGACCAGGACACCGACAGCCGGTAGGAGTCGATTCCGAGGTCTGCCATCAGCGCCACGTCCTCGGCGAACCGGTGGTAGTGGTCGCAGGCGACGTCCCCGGTGGAGCCGTCCGCCGTGGTGCCCTCGGCGTGGGCGAAGGTGTCCCAGATCGACGGGGTGCGCCCGTCCTCGTTCGCAGCGCCCTCGACCTGGTAGGCCGCTGCGGCCACGCCCCAGGTGAAGTCAGGTGGAAAGCCCGTCATGAACCGCTCCTCCACGCAAAAACATGAAGACAATTCGGGTTCAGTCAGGGTGTCCTGGTCACCCGCCCGAGTCAAGAGGGCGCTCGCGGGTGGCGACGGCGCGGCCATCGCCACCCGCGCGGGTCAGATGTCCTCGACCGGGCGGAACTCGTGCGGCAGGCCGAAGGCCGCCGGGCCGAAGACGGCCAGTGCCTCCGGGGTGCGCATCAGCTCCGGCGTGGAGATGCCGATGACCGTGATCCGCTGGCCGTAGCGCAGGGATTCGGTGGTGATCGGCTCCGCCTGCTCGGCATCCAGCACGCACACCAGGTCCGGGACCACGCACCGCACCTCGCCGTCGACCAGCGCCACCAGGTTCTCGTTCTGGAACTCGATCTCCAGCTCGTGCTCGCCGTCGAAGGACACCGCCGCCGCGCGCCCGCGCGCGAACCCGGCCTCGGTGCGCCGCTCGACGTCGGAGACCTTGCCGCGGAACAGCACCCGCAGGTGCCCGTACAAGGTGCTCTTCAGCACCTCGCCGAGGTGCGCGACCGGATCGGCGTTGCGCTCGCGGGCCTCGCGGATGGCCTTGCCGACGGTGTGCGCCAGCGTGAGGGTGCGCGGGATGGCGGTGCGCTTCACCTCGGCCCCGCTCATCGAGTACTCGGCGATGTGCGCGACCCCGCCCAGCCGGATGGTGACGCCGCGCGCCAGCCACTCCATCCGGGCGTTGTCGGCGCCCGCGTCGATCACCGCCGTCTCGCCGCGCTCACCGGCCACCGCCATCGGCGACCCGGTCACGCCGTAGACCCCGAAGGTCTCCATCTGCAGCTCCGGGAACGCGCGGCCCATGCCGTCGGCGTCCACCACCGGCAGACCGGCGCGGGCCGCCACCACCAGCGGGATCATCGAGTTGATCCCGCCGCACTCGATCGGCATCGTCGCCGTCGCCTCGGCCCCGAGGTGGGCCTCCAGCGCCCGCAGCGCGGTGACCGCCTCCTCGCCGCTCGGGATCTTCTCGTGCACCACCGTGGGCGCACCCATCTGCGCCGTCGGGATCACCAGCGCCTCGTCGTCCACTTCGGACGGATCGAGCACGGTGACCGGCCCGGACTCGCGGATCGCCTGCTGCACCAGCAACCGGCCCACGTACGGGTCGCCGCCGCCCCCGGTGCCCAGCACGGCCGCGCCGCGGGCCAGGTCGGTCAGGTGCTCCTCGGTCAGCTGCCAGCTCACTGCCCGACCCCCACCGGGTCGATGTCGTAGCCGAAGTAGCGCGGCCCGGCCAGCTCCAGCCCCGCCGGGGTGTGCCAGCGCGGATCGGCGGGGGCGGCGATGATCGCGACCCGCTGGCCGAAGCGCATCGCCTCGGTGGTGATCGCCTCGCCGGATTCCCGGTCCAGGGTGCAGATCAGGTCCGGCACCGAGGCCAGCACGGTGCCGTCGCGCTCGGCGACGAGGTGCTCGTTCTGGAACCGCAGCACCAGCTCGGCGCCGGTGTCGCCGTCCATGCCGACCAGCCGCGCGTCACCGCGGGCGAAACCGGACACGGTGCGCCGCGAGACGTCGACGACCTTGCCGGTGAACAGCCGCCGCCCGCCCAACCGCTCGACCACGGCGTCCACCGGATCGCGGTGCTCGGCCTGCGCGGTGCGCACCAGCCGGCCCAGCTCCGCGCACAGCGTCAGGGTGCCCGGCACCAGGGACTCGCGGGCCTGCCCGCCGGTCATCGCGAAGCTGCTGATCATCGCCGAGCAGCCCATGTCGATGGTGACGCTGCGGGCGAGCCGCTCCGCCCAGTGGTTGTCCACGGTGTCCAGCACGCCGCGGTTGCCCTTCTCGTCGGCGATGGCCATCGGGGTGGCCTTGATGCCGTACAGCGTGGGCAGCACCATCTGGATCTCTGGGAACGCGCGGCCCATGCCGTCGGCGTCGATCAGCGGCAGGCCCAGCTGCGCCGCGGCGGCCACCGGGATCAGCGAGTTGACCCCGCCCGCCTCGGCGCACGCGATGTGCGTGAGCTCCTGGCCGAGGTAGTCGGCGAGGGTGCGGGCGGCCAGGCCGATCTGCTCGATCGACGGCAGCTTCTCGACCATCACGGTCGGCGCGCCCATCATCGCCACCGGCAGCACCGCGGCCTCCGGCGGCACTTCTTCCAGCGGTGTCAGGGAAACCGGGCCGTGCTCGCGCAGCGAGGCTCTGGCCAGCAGCCGGCCGATGTGCGGGTCGCCGCCACCGCCGGTGCCCAGGATGGCGGCGCCGCGGGCGATGTCGTCCAGGTCGGACAGTGCGATCTCGCGCATGATCACGCCTCCAGCTGCAGGTCGCCGACGGCCTTCACCCGGATCCGGGTCGCGTTGCCCGGCAGGTACGGGATGGGCACCTCGTCGAAGTCCACGATGTCCACGGTGGACGGGCTCGCGCCCGCGGCCACCGCCCGGTCGACCGCTTCCTGCTTGGCCTCGTCGACCACCGAATCGCGGCGGCCCGGCTCGATCGCGTACACCCGGTCCACCTCGCCGCCGATCTGCGCGATCGCGGCCCCGATGGCGTTGGCCACCGCGAAGTTCTGCGGCCGGTGCACCTCGCCCGCATCGCCCAGCTCGTCGGGCAGCAGCACCGAACCACCGCCGACGGCGACCACCGGCAGCGGCTCGGCGGAGGTCCGCATCCGCTCGACGGCGTCGGCGTTGTCCGCGGCGATGCGCTCCAGCGCGGCCCGGACCACGTCCTTGTCGAGGTGCTTGACCAGCTCCGGATCGCCGATCTCGGCGCGCCCGGCGGCCACCGCGATGTCCGTGGCGGTCAGCGTGTCACCGCCGAACACCAGGGCCTTCGAGGTCAGCTGGTATCCCACCGATTCCGGGCCGACGGCCCCGTCGCGCACCAGGCTGCCGCCGCCGATGCCGATCGACAGCACGTCCGGCATCCGGAAGTTGGTGCGGATCCCGGCGACGCTGACCGCGGTGGTCGCCTCGCGCGGGAAGCCCTGGTTGAGCACGCCCACATCGCTGGTGGTGCCGCCGACGTCGATCACCGCGCAGGTGTCCAGGCCGGAGAGCACGGCGGCCCCGCGCATCGAGTTGGTCGGGCCGGAGGCGAAGGTGGCCACCGGGTAGCGGCGGGCGAAGTCGACGTCCATCAGCGTGCCGTCGTTCTGGCTCAGGTACAGCGGCGCGGTGATGCCCGCACCGGCCACCGACGTGGCCAGGCCGTCCACGATGTTGGCCGCCAGCTCCCGCAGCGCGGCGTTGATGACCGTGGCGTTCTCCCGCTCCAGCAGGCCGATCCGGCCGATCTCGTGGGACAGCGAGATCGCCACGTCCGGCAGCTCGGCGGCGATCAGCTCCGCCGCCCGCTGCTCGAAGTCGTGGTTGACCGGGGAGAACACCGAGGTGATCGCGACGCTGCGCACCCCGTTGCGGCCCATGTCGTCGATGGCCTTGCGCAGTTCGGCCTCGTCCAGCTCGGCGATGTGCCTGCCGTCGAACTCGTGCCCGCCGTGGCACAGGTAGCTGCGCCCGGACACGGCGTCGACCAGCCGCTGCGGCCAGTCCACCATCGGCGGCAGCGACGCACCGGCGGGCAGGCTGAGCCGCACCGCGGCGGTCGGGGCGAGCCGGCGGGCCTCGATGAGGGCGTTGATGAAGTGCGTGGTGCCGATCATCACCGCGCGCACCCCGGCGGGGTCGAACGCGTGCTGCCGCTGGAGACCGTCGATGGCCGCGACGATCCCGGAAGTGACATCGGTGGTGGTGCTCATCTTCACCGCGGCGAGCACCTCGGTGCCGTCCAGCAGGACGGCGTCGGTGTTGGTGCCGCCGACGTCAATGCCGATGCGCAAGTCGGAACTCCTTTTCAGTGTGCGAGTGGCGATTTCGCGCGAAACCACCGGTTGCCCTGCGGGCAGGGTGGCGATTTCGCGCGAAATCGCCACCGCCCCGGACTCAGCCGACGGGAGTCCGCGCGGCGGTGCTGCCGACGCCGCGGACGAGGCCGAGCTTTCCGGCGACGACGTAGAGCACGAACGCGAGGACCAGCGAGTTGATGCTCGGCAGGCCGATCTCCACGAATCCGCCGACCAGCGCGGCGACCAGCCAGACGACCAGCGTCGCGGGCACCCAGTTCGGGGAGGACGCGGGGATCTCGCCGCGCGCCCGCGATGCTTCGAGCTCCCCGCGCCAGCGCCGCACGATGAAGTACTCGGCGACCATGATCCCGCCGATCGGCGGGAACGCCACCCCGAGCACGGTCAGGAAGCCGGTGAACTGGTCGAGGATGCCGACCGCGGCCAGCACGCTGCCGATCAGGCCGAACACCGCGGTCGCGATGCCGCGGTTGAGCTTCTTGCCGAACACCGTGCCGACGAAGTTCACCAGGCCCAGCCCGGAGGAGTACAGGTTCCAGTCGTTGATCTTCAGGGTGCCCGCGACGACGACCAGGATGCCGACCCAGCCGACCGAGGAGGTGACGATCGTGGTGATGTCGGCGGAGCGCACGGCGTGCGCGAGCAGCACCCCGGCCAGGCCGATCACGTACTCGCCGAGGGTGATGCCGACCAGCGTCTGCTTGACCACGTCGCCGACGGTGCGGTTGAAGCGGGTCATGTCGGGCGTGATCACCGCGCCGGTGATGAACCCGCCCGCGACCAGCGTGGTCCCCTCCAGCAGCGACAGCTGCGGGCCGGGCGGGGCGGAGGCCATCAGCGCGCCGAGGTCGTGCTGCGTGAGCTCCACCCCGATCGACCAGCCGACGAGCACCAGGAAGGCGGGCACGGTCACGTAGGCGACCCAGGCCATCGAGCGGAAACCGCGCAGCACGATCGCGGTGACCAGCAGGCCGAACACCAGCGCCCAGCCCCACTCGGGCAGGCCGCCGACCAGCGAGACCAGGCCCTTGGCCGACACCGCGGACTGGATGCCGAACCAGCCGATCAGGCTGATCGCGATGGCCAGCCCGATCAGCGCCGACCCGGCGCGGCCGAAGCCGGTCCAGCGCGCGAGCATCGAGGTGGACAGGCCTTCGCGGGCGCCGATGATCCCGACGAAGATCGCCACGACCTCCAGGATCACGGCACCGAGGGTCAGCGCGAGGAAGGCGTCCCAGAAGCTCATGCCGAAGCCGAGCGTGGCGCCGAGCAGGAACTGGCTCAGCGCCGAGACCTGGCCGAACCGCTGCACGGCCACCGACCACCAGGAGTAGCGGGCGTGGTCGGGCACTCTGGTCAGCGCGTAGTCGTCGACCCCGACGGACGAAGCCATGGCGAGCTCCTCGGATTGGCTCGGAGAGGCGGTTGGCGGACACCGTAAGCCCTGGTCAACCCGTCGTCAGTGGATGAACTGCACAGTTCGAGCGCAACGGCAGTGCATCGTGCACGGTCGCAGGTCAGGTCGTCGCCGGAACCGGTGGCGCAGGCAGCGGGGACGATGTCCGGCCCGGCTTGAGGAGCGCGGCGACCGCGAGGGCGCCGAGCGCGGTCAGGGCCGCGATCGCCCAGAGCAGGACCTGCCAGGACTCCGTGAGGTGCCCGGCCAGGACGTCGGGCGAGGGGCCGGTGAGCTTCCCGGTCGCCACCCGGCCGGCCTGCTCCGCGCCGATCCGCCCGGTCAGCAGGCTGATCAGGATCGATCCGAACAACGCCAGCACCAGCGTCTGGGAACCACCGCGCACGGTGTTGAGCAGTCCGGCGGCCATCCCGGCGCGCGACTGGTCGACCTGGTTCATCGCCTGCGCGTCGATCAACCCGCTCGCCAGGCCGACGCCGATGCCGATCGTCAGCAGCGGACCGAGCAGTTGCCACGCCTCGATGCCCGGGTGCAGCCGGGTCAGCCACGCGTTGCCCGCCGAGATCATCAGCAGCCCGGTGGCGATCAGCAGCCGCGGCGAGGTGCCCCGGTTCACCAGCCGGCTGCCCACCAGCGGCAGGACCAGCATCGGAGCCGTGGACATCAGCATGACCAGCCCGGAATCGCGCGCCGACAGCCCGTTCGCGCCCTGCAGGTAGGTGGGCAGGAACGAGGTCATCCCGCCGAAGCCCAGCACCATCACGACCCCGGCGAGCACCCAGCCGACGAACTGCCGGTTGCGCAGCAGGGACAGGTCCAGCAGCGGATGCGCGCTGCGCCGTTCGACGACCGCGAACGCGGCCAGCAGCCCGGCACCCGCGGCCAGCAGGCCGAGCACCAGCGGGCTGCCCCAGCCCGCCCGGGAGCTCTGGGTGATCGCGAACATCACCGAAGCGAGCCCGGCGATGAAGGTCACCGCGCCGAGCCGGTCGGCCCGCGGTCGGTGCGCGGCGCGCGACTCGCTCATCGCGAAAGTGCCTGCCAGCAGCAGGATCCCGGCTGCGGCGAAGGTGCCGAAGGTGGCCCGCCAGCCGAGCGATCCGACCAGCCAGCCGGCCAGCGTCGGACCGATCGCGAGCCCGATGCCCGCCGTGGTGCCCATCGCGGCGAACGCCTTGGTCCGCTCGGCGCCGGTGAACGTGGTCGCCAGGATGGCGCCGCCACCGGCCATCACCCCGGCCGCGCCGATGCCGGTCACGGTGCGGGCCACGTCCAGCACCAGGATGTTCGGGGTCAGTGCCGCGACGAAGCTGCCGAGCGTGAACGTCGCGGCGCCCAAGCGGTAGATCCGGCGCCGCCCGATCAGATCGCCGGCCGACCCGGCGACGAGCATGAACGACGACGCGGTGAGGAAGTACCCGGTCACCACCCACTGCAGCGCACCGCCGGAGGCGTTGAGCGCGGTCCCGATCTGCGGCAGCGCGACGGTGGTCCCGGACATCGACATCGGCAGCAGCAGGTAGCCGAGCAGCACGAACAGCAGGGTCAGCTTGTTCTTCACGGTCGGTCTCCTAGGCGGCGTAAGGCTCGGCGGTCCGCGCGGTGCGCAGGGCGCGCGCCCACCAGGAGAGCTGGGTCAGCATGCCCTTCGCGGCGGCGTTGCAGCCCGCGTCCAGCGGGACGCCGTTCTGGTCGAAGCGGTCCCAGGCGTTGTGGAAGCTGACGGTGTCGCGGACGGTCGTCGCGTGCAGTTCGGCGAAGACCAGCCGCAGCTGCTCGACGGCGCGCAGGCCGCCGCCCATCCCGCCGTAGGAGACGAAACCGACCGGCTTGGCCTGCCATTCCGCGCGGTAGAGGTCGATCGCGTTCTTCAGCGGGGCGGGGAAGCTGTGGTTGTACTCGGGGGTGACGACGACGTAGGCGTCGGCCGCGGCCAGCCGCCCGGCCAGCTCGGTGACGTGCGGGTCCGGTGCGGCGCCGAAGTCGATGACGGTGGGCAGCGGGATCTCGGCCAGGTCGATGACGTCGACGTCGCCGAACTCCTGCGCCTGCTCGGTGAACCAGTCGGCCACGGTCGGCCCGAAGCGGCCTTCGCGGTTGCTCGCGATGATCACGGCCAGTCGCAGTGCGGACATCTTCGCTCCTCGGATGCGTGCGGTGGAGGCTGACACGAGGTAAAGTACAACATGTAATGCACTTAGTGCAATGGTCGTTGTACTTATTTCCGGAGGGTGCTGTGAGCAGGGAGAACGCCTCGCGTCGAGGGGTGGAGAAGCGGCGGGCCATCCTCGAAGGGGCGCGGGAGGTGTTCGGCCGCGACGGCTACACCCGCGCCAGCATCGACGCGATCGCCAAGGCGGCCGAGGTGTCGACGCGCACCATCTACAACCACTTCGCGGACAAGGCGGAGCTGTTCCGCGAGGTGGTCATGGAGAGCGCGGCGGAGGTCCGCGAGGCCCAGTACGCCGACCTGGACCGCCACCTGGGCAAGATCGCCGACCTGGAGTCCGACCTGGTCGGCCTCGGCCGCGCGTTCGCCCTGACCTCGGGGGCCTTCGGCGCGCACTTCGCGCTGGTGCGGCAGATCAACGCCGAGGTCGGCCACATCCCGGAGGACGTCCTGGAGGCCTGGCAGGAAGCGGGGCCGCGGCGCGTGCACGAGGCGCTCGCGCGCCGGATGGCCGAACTCGGCGAGCGAGGCCTGCTCGACGTCGACCTCCCGGACCGCGCGGCCATGCACTTCGTCGCACTGGTGGGCACGGAGATCCAGAGCCGCACCTACTCCGGCGCGCGGCCCATGGACGAGGCGGAGCTGGACGAGATCGTCGCGGCAGGGGTGCGGGTGTTCCTCCGCGCCTATCGTCCGCAGTAGACGGTGGCTGCGGTGATCCTCGGCCGTCGGCGGTACTCTCCGGCCCATGGAGCGCGACTTGGCCGAGACCCTGCTGTCCGAGCTCGGCGACCCCGATGAGGCGCCGCTGAGCTTCAAGGAAATGCTCGGGCTGCCGGACCGGCTCCCGCCGCTGCGGTTGCCGTCGGAGGAAGAGCTGGCGGCGGCCGCGAGGCGGAGCGAGCTGCTCGACAACCTCCGGTCCCTGGCCTTGCGCGCCGTCGAGCGCTCGCGCGGGGCTGAGGACTGGACGGCCGCCGAGGTGACCGCAGCGGCCGAGGCGCTCGGTCTGCCGGTGCCGGAACCGGTCGAGGGCCTGGCCGGCGTCCCGGACCTGGCCCGCCGGTGGGACCTGGCGGTCGATGCGGAGTTCATCGATCCCGCCACCGCCGCCGCGCCGGGCCCCGCGCTCGACGAGTGGCCGGGCGGCAGCGATGAGGACGTGCTGGGCGTCTGGTCCGATGTGCTGGGGCTGATCAGCGAGGACGCCTTCCAGGACGACGACGCCGACCCCGAGCTGGCCGACGTCGGCGCCTTCGCCCTGGTGATGCTGTTCATGACCCGCCACGAGGGCATTCCCGCCGGGGCGCTGCGGCGGATGGTCGCGGACGTCGTCGACGTCGAGCCGGAGGAGTGGGAGCGCTGGGTCGAGACCAGTGGCGACCTGGCGGACCGGCTGCTCGCGATCCTGGTCGACCTGGGCGCGGTGCAGGTCGACGACGAGACGGCCCGGCTCACCCCGCTCGGCCAGTACGCGCTCGCCGGCGCGCTGGCCGAAGACGGTGTCGAAGTGCCGGTCCTGCCATCGGCCGCGGAGATGACCGCCGGTGACCTGGTGGACTTCGCCGTGGCCGCGAGCGACGCCGAACTGGCGGCCGAGCGGGAAGCGTGGCTGGAGTCCCGCACTCCCGCCGAAGCGGTCGACGAGCTGATCGCCTCGGCCGCGTCCGGCGACGTGGAGCACCGGGTGATCGCGATGTCCCTCGCGAAGTCCGTCGAAGGCGCGGAGCAGCGGTGGCGGCAAGCTCTGGACGACCCGGCGCTGCGGCCGTACGCGAAGTCGGTGCTGCAGGAATCCGGTGCGCCGGACGTCGAGTCGACCCCGGCCGACGCGGCATGGCTGCTCGCGGACCTGCTGTCGACAGGCGCCGCTCACGACCAGGACGAGCTGGCCGCACTGCTGGCGGATTCGGCCCCCGCCGGCCAAGAAGCGGCGCTCTTCGACGAGATCTGGCGCCTGGACCACCCCCACGCGCAAGAGGTGCTCACCCTGATCGGCGACCACCACCCCGACAAGAAGATCGCCAAATCCGCCCGAAAAGCCGCCCACAAGGTGAATTCTTCGAGGTGAAGGGCACCTTTAGGCAACTTACTTGCTAAAAGGTGCCCTTCACCTCTCATCCGTTCGGGTCACGCGGCGTCGAGGAGGATCTTGCGGAAGTCGTCGAAGGCCTCGCGGACGATGTTGTGCCCGATGGGCAGCGCGCGGACGTGCCACGTCGGGTCGTCCTTCAGCCGCTCGTAGGTCGCGGTGAGCGGGGAGTTCTCGAAGGCGGCGCAGTAGACGTACTCGCGGCGCGGGACCCGGCGGTGCGCGCCGGTCAGGCGGATCTGCTGGGTGATCGTGGCCAGCGGGTGCGGTACCGCGCGCTCGTCCAAGACCGGTAGCGGCGCGAACGCGAACCCGTCCTCGCCAGCGCCGCCCGCGTACCAGTCGTGCCAGAAACCGCTGGTCAGCGACCAGACCGATTCGCCGTCCTCGGGGGCGAAGGCGTCGACGTGCAGCAGGGTTGCGATCCGCTCCGGTGCGCGGTCGGCGGCGCCGGTGATCACCATGCCCGCGTAGCTGTGCCCGCAGAGCACGACCTCGCGGAGGTCTTCCGACTCCAGCAGGCGCACCACGTCGTCGATGTGGGTGTCCAGGTTGATCCCGGCGGCCGACTCCTGCGGCCCCAGCCCGCTCAGCGTCACCGCGTGCACGGTGTGCCCGGCCGCCCGCAGTTCCGCCGCGATCGGGTCGTACCACCAGCCGCCGTGGCAAGCGCCCGGAACCAGCACGTAAGTCGCCATGTCTCCTCCTCGGATCGTTCTGCAACCGACCCTAGGAGTCCTTTAGGACAGGATCTGTCCACAAGCGGGGGCGCTGCCTGGAATGCGCAGGAAGCGCCCCGCTCGGCTCACGCCCGTGACGTCTCGGGTGCGGCGTCGAGGAGGATCTCGCGGAAGTCGTCGAAGGCCTCCTGGACGAGGTCGTGCCCGACCGGCAGCGCGCGGACGTGCCACGACGGGTCGTCCTTCAGCCGCTCGTAGGTCGGCGTGAACGGGGAGTTCTCGAACGCGGTGCAGTAGACGTACTCGCGGCGCGGAACCCGCAGGTGCGCACCGGTCAGGCGCAGCTCCTGCACGACGGTCCCCAGCGGGTGCGGCATCGCGCGCTCTTCGTGAACCGGCAGCGGCGCGAACGCGAAACCATCGCGGCCCGCGCCGCCCGCGTACCAGTCGTGCCAGAAACCGTCGGTCAACGACCAGGCGGAATCGCCGCCCTCGGGGGCGAAGGCGTCGACGTGCAGCAGGGTCGCGATCCGCTCCGGCGCCCGGTCGGCGACGCCGGTGATCACCATGCCCGCGTAGCTGTGCCCGCAGAGCACGACCTCGTTCAGGTCCTCGGACTCCAGCAGGCGCACCACGTCGTCGATGTGGGTGTCCAGGTTGACCCCGGCACCGGACTCCCGCGGGCCCAGCCCGGTCAACGTCACCGCGTGCACGGTGTGCCCCGCGGCGCGCAGTTCCGCCGCGATCGGGTCGTACCACCAGCCGCCGTGGCAAGCGCCCGGAACCAGCACGTAGGTCGACATTCCCAGTCCTCCAAGGTTCGATCTCGGGATCGATCCTATGTCGTCCCCGGTCGAGGGTCCGGAAAAACGGTTCGTGGCAGGGGTTTTCGGTGCACCTGTGATGAACATTCCCGGAATGTGGGAGATTTCCGGGTTACGCCTGGCCGAACCAGCCCGGGACGTCCAGTCGGAAGGAGTTGCCCGGAACCATCGCGCGCAGGCCGGATTCCAGGTCGCGCAGCCGCTCCGCGCCCAGCGACTCCGCCCACTGCGCGCGCAGGTCGTCGAAGATCGCCGCGGATCGGGCCAGCGCGTCCGCGCCCCGGTCGGTCAGCCGGAGCAGCTTGCGCCGGGCGTCGTCCGGATCGTCGGCGCGTTCGACGTAGCCGAGCTTCTCCAGGCGGTCGGCGGTCTTGCCCGCGGCCTGCTTGGAGATGCCGAGCCTGCGCCCGAGCTCGCTGGCGGTCGCGCCATCCGGGCCGATGGCCTGCATCGCGAACCCGTACGCCGGGCGCACGTCGGGGTGGCCCTGCTCGGCGAGTTCGGCGTGCAGCTGGTCGATCAGCGACCGGAAGCCGGCGAAGAGCAGCAGCGGCAGCTCGAAGCCCGGGGCGTCAGCGCTTGCCATAATCGACAACCTCGTTTACTTTTTCGTCAACCACGTTGTCGAGTTTAGGGGAGTGCCTTGTTCACCGACCACACCGCCGAAACCGCGCCGGAAGGTTCCCGCCGGGCCGTGACCGCGACCGCCGAACGGCTCGGCCACCTGCCCGCGGCCGTGGCGCGGCTCGCCGAATCACCGCACCTGCTCAACGGATTCCTCAAGCTCAGCGCGATGTTCGAGGACACGACCCTGGACCCGCTCGCCCGCGAGGTCGTCATCATGGCGATCGCGACCCGCAACGAGTGCCACGTCTGCGTCGCGATGCACTCCGCGAAGCTCGCCGCGCTGAACGCGGATCCCGAACTCGTCGAGGCACTGCGCGACCAGCGGCCGCTGGCGGATCGGCGGCTCGAAGCGATCCGCGTGTTCGCGCTGCGGCTCGTGGAGCGCGCCGGGGCGGTGGAAACCGAGGAGCTGCGAGCATTCCTGGCGCACGGCTACACCAGGCAGAACGCGCTGGAAGTGGTCCTCGGCATCGGCGCCTACACCACGTCCACCCTGGCCAACCGGCTCGTGGACGCGCCGCTGGACGAGCAGCTCGAACCGTTCGCCTGGCTCAGCGCGTCAGCAGCGAAGTGACCTTCACAGCGGTGCTGTTGATCCAGACGTCCGAGTACTCCACGGCCTGCCCGTCGCGGGTGTAGGTCACCTGCTCCAGGTAGAGCACCGGCGTCCCGGTGGCGATCTCCAAGGCCTCCGCGACGTCCTCGCGGGCCGGCTCGGCGCTGAACGTGCGGCGACCCTCGGCCACCGGGAGCCGGTAGGACTTCTCCAGCACGTCGAACAGCGAATTCCGCTCGAAATCGACGCCTTCGATCCCGGGGCACAGGTCCGCCCGAACCCAGTTCACCAGGTACGCCAGCGGTCCCTGCGGCCCGCGGAACACCCGCACCAGCCGCAGCCCCGGCGTCCCCGGCGGCGCCCCGAGGAGCGCCTGAACAGTCATCTGCAGCCCTTCCAGCCGAGCGCTGACGACCTGGACTTCCAGCGCGTACCCCTGCGCGCGGAAGCCCTCGGACAGCGAGTGCAGCCGCTGCGCGATCTGCGGCTCGAGCACGCCTGCGGTGACGAACGTGCCCCGCCCGCGGGTCTGCACCAGCAGCCCTTCCTCGATGAGCACGGCCAGCGCCTTGCGCAGCGTCCCGCGGCTGACGCCCAGCTGCTCGGCCAGCGCAGGCTCGGGCGGGAGCTTGTAGTGCGCGGGCCAGCGGCCGTTGACGATGTTCTCCCGGAAGGACGCCGCGATCTGCGCGTGCAGCGGTTCCGGAGCATCCCGCGAGATCCTCACCCGGCCCCCTTCGGTCGTGGGGTCGTGAGCGCACGCGCTCACGACCCCCGCTGCGGTCAGTACGACGAAGCCGCCGCGCCGCCGGTCACGATCGCGATGCCCGCGCTCGTTCCCAGCAGCGACGCCCCCGCGTCGAGCAGCGACACGGCCTGCTCGGCGGTCTTGATCCCACCAGACGCCTTCACCTGCACGCCCGGGCGGGCGCGTTCGACGAGGTAGGCGATGCTGTCGGCGTTGGCGACCTCGACCGCGCCGCTGCTGGCGTTCTTCAGGTACGCCGCACCGGCGTCCATCGCCAGCTGCACCGCGCGCTCCCGCTCCGCCTCGTCGAACTTCGGCAGTTCCAGCATGACCTTCACGGGAATCCCAGCGGCCTCCACCACGGCGGCGATGTCGTCGCGGAACTCCTGCTCCATGCCGCTGCGCAGCCAGCCCACCTGCACGCCCATGTCGAGCTGGTCGGCACCGGCCTCGGCGATCGCCCGCGCCTCGGCGGCCTTGCCCGCCGTGGTCATCGAGCCGACGGTGGGGAAGTCCAGCGCGCTGGCGACCTGAACCCCGCTGCCGCGCAGCCGCTCGGCCACCAGCGGAACCCAGGAGGCCGGGATCATCGCGGCGTTGAAGCCGAACTGCACGGCCTCCTCGCAGTGCCGGACCAGGTCCTCGCGGGTGAGGCCGATCTCGATGGCGGTGTGCTGGATGAACGGGGCCAGCGATGCCGGTTCGGCGGCCGAGTAAGCGGACACGTCGATCACCTTTCTTCGAGGTCTTCGGAGTGGGGGAGGCCGGGAACCACCTCGTGGTGGGCCACGGCGAAGGCACCGGCCGCCGCCGCGTAGCGGGCCGCGCGGCGCAGGTCCCAGCCGCGGCACCAGGCGACGGCGAACGCGGCGTTGAACGCATCGCCGGCGCCCGTGGTGTCCACGACCCGGGTGGCGAGCACCGGCGGGATGTGCGCGCGTTCGACGCCGTCGTCGACGTGCGCGCCGTCGGTGCCGCAGGTCAGCACGATCTTCGCGGCGAACCGCTGGCGCAGCGCGTCCAGCAGGGCGTCGGGGTCGGTGGTGTCCAGCCCGGTCAGCACCTGCGCCTCGGTGAGGTTCGGGGTGAGGACGTCGACCAGCGCCGCCACGTCCTGCGGCAGATCGCGGGCGGGAGCCGGGTTGAACAGGGTCGGCGTGCCGTGCTCGGCGGCGGTGCGCAGCGCGGCGGCGACGGTGTCGGCGGGGATCTCGTTGCAGACCATCAGCAGATCGGCGGCGGCGATGACCTCGGCGAACCCGGCGACGTGCGCCGGGGACAGCAGGTCGAGCGCGCCGGGCGCGACGATGATCCGGTTCTCCCCGTCCTGCTCGACGAGGATCACCCCGGTCATGGTCGGAGCGTCCGCAGTGGCCACCGAGCTGGCGTCGACGCCTTCGCGCTGCCACAGCTCCCGGCCCTGCGCGCCGAGCACGTCATCGCCGACCGCGGTCAGGAACGAGACGTCGGCACCGAGCCGAGCCGCGCCGATGGCCTGGTTGGAGCCCTTGCCGCCCGGCCCGAGCGAGAAGGTGGCGTCGCCCAGCGTCTCGCCGCGGCCCGGAATCCGCTCCGCCCGCATCGTCATGCCCGTGCCGTAGCTGCCCACAACAGCGATCCGCATGGCACCTCCCTGGATGTACAACAGTGTACATATGTGTCCTGCACGACAGCGCCAACTGCCGAGCTGCATGCTCCGATTGACGCATTATCTGGGTCGACTTACAGTACGTGCGGTTCCACCGAGTGGACAAATCAGTGAACATATTCGTGCAGGAGATGCGATGCCCGAAACCATCCCGCTGGTGCTCGACACCGACACGGCACAGGACGACTGCATCGCCCTGCTCGCGGGCCTGCTCGACCCGCGAGCCGACCTGCGCGCCGTGACGATGGTGGCGGGCAACGTCGACTTCGACCACCAGGTCCGCAACGCCCACCTGACCTGCAACGTGGCGGGCCGCCTCGGCGAGGTGCCGATCCACCTGGGCTGCCGCCGCCCGATGGTGCGCGCGTGGGAGAGCGCGGAGAACGTGCACGGCGACGGCGCGGGCGGCCTGACGATGGACCTGACCGGCTGCGAACCGGAGCCCGAGCACGCGGTGGACGCGCTGATCCGGCTGGCCGCGGAGAACCCCGGCGAGCTGTCGATCGTCGCCATCGGCCCGCTGACCAACATCGCGACCGCGGTGGTCAAGGCCCCGGACTTCGCCGGCAACGTCAAGACCCTCTACGTGATGGGCGGTTCCAACAACGCCCGCGGCAACATCACCGCGGCGGCGGAGTTCAACTTCTACGTGGACCCGGAAGCGGCCAAGACGGTCTTCGCGGCGGGCTTCGAGATCGTGGTGGTCCCGTGGGCCCCGCTGACCCTCGACCAGGCGGTGTTCGACCAGCCGAAGCTCGACGAGATCGCGGCCCTGGGCACCCCGCTCGGCGACTTCTTCACCAAGGTCTGCGCGGCGACCCTGGAGTTCGACCGCAGCGTCGGCATCGACGGCACCACCCACCCGGACTCCCTGACCGCGGCGGTCCTCCTGCGCCCGGAGCTGATCACCCGCAGCGCCCGCTACCACGTGGACGTGGAAACGGCGGGCGAGCTGACCCGCGGCTACGCGGCGATGTCCTGGGGAGTGCACGGCCTGGAGCCGAACGCGACGGTGATCGAGGAGATCGACGCCCCGGCGTTCTACGCCTACATCAAGAACCTCCTGGCCACCCGCACCGCCCTCTCCCGGGAGATGGCGTGACCCTGACCGCCCCGCGGGTCCGCCCGCCGCTGGTGCTGACGGCCCTGCTGGTCGCGGTGGCCAGCTTCCAGATGAACGCGACGATGCTGTCGCCGGCCATCGACGACATGGCCAAGTCCCTGAGCACGGACGTGGGCACCATCGGCCTGAGCGCCACGGTGTTCCTGTTCGTGGCGGGCCTGGCGGGCGTGGTCCTGCCGCGCTACAGCGACATCATCGGCCGCCGCCGAGTCCTGTTCGGCTCGATCGCGGTGATGGCCACCGGCAGCCTGATCGCGACGGTGGCCCCGAACGTCGAGATCCTGATGATCGGCCGAGCCCTCCAAGGCGCCTGCGGTGCCACGATCTCCCTCGGCATCCTGACGCTCCGAGACATCCTCCCGACGAAGCAGTTCGGCCGCTACCTGGGCATCCTCACGGCGGTGAACAGCGGAGTGGCCGGCGTGGACACGCTGCTGGGCGGGGTCATCACGGACACGATCGGCTTCCGAGGGATCTTCGGCCTCACCTTCGCCCTGGAGGTGATCGCGGTAGCGATGATCGCAGCCTGGGTCCCGGACTCGGCCCGCACGGGCGCCCGCATGGACTGGCGAGGAGCGGCGGTGATCTGCCTGGCACTGCTGGGCATCAACGCCTGGCTGACCCTCGGCCCGACGATGGGCTGGCTCGCAACCTGGCCCCTGGTCTGCCTGCTGGTGGGCCTGCTCCTGCTCCCCCTGTTCTGGCTGGTAGAGCGAAACCAAGCAGACCCGTTGCTCCCGCTCCGAGCCCTGCGAAGCAGGGGAGTCTGGGGCCTCCTCCTGACGACGTTCTGCACAATGGCCTCGATCTTCGCGGTCCTGACCTTCGTCTACCCAACCCTCGCCCAAAACGCCACAGCAGGCTTCGCCTACGACGGCACCACGACAGCGCTGATGTTCCTGATGCCCTACGCCCTGGCGGGCTGGATCCTCGCCCCGCTGGCCGGGTCGCTGGCCCCGCGCATCGGCTACCGAAACATGCTCCGAATCGGCCTGGTGGGCAACCTGCTGCTGATCGCAGGCACGATCTTCGCGGTCAACTCCCCCTGGCTCCTGTTCGCGCTGGTAGCCCTGATGGGAGTCTCCTACGCAGCCTGCGCAGCAACAGCGTTGAACGGCATGGGAGTCATCTACGCCCCGAAGGAATCCCCAGGAATCCTCCCAGGCCTAAACGCCACAATGTTCAACCTCGGAGCCTCGGTAGGCATCGGAGTCCTCTCCGGCCTGGCAGCCAAAGGCACCCCCGACGGCGCGACCGACCCCGCGGGCTTCACCACCGCGTTGGTGGTGGCAACGGCCATCTCAGCAGCGGCTCTCCTGGCCTCCTTCGTTCTGCCTGGGAAGGCAAGTTCGGCCGAAAAGGTCTGATCGGATACGCCAGTCCGTGTTGCCGTATCTGGTGGTGTGCGTCGCAGTTATGACTTGGCGGATGCCTGTTTCCGCAGTTCTGCTGAACGCTCGACTGCGACGAGGCCAGCTCGGTTCAACACGTTTCGCAGAGCTCTAGTTCCGGCTGCTGAAGAGGCGGTGCGTGTTTTCCTGGGCGGCACGTCAGTGTGATCTTTATCCTCGTTCGTGTGACAGTTGAGGACATCACTGCTGACCAGGTGAGACGTGCCGTCTCGGAGCACGACGAGCTCGGTCTATCGGAGTTCTGCCGTCGGTACAACTTTGACCTGGGCCGCGATTACGTCCTCACGGAGGACGGTCGGGAGTACGGCGCGAAGGTCATCCTCGCGGCTGCGCACGGGCTGTTGCCAGGGCGGGAGCCACTGCTCCGGCACCAAGTGGGTGATGACGAGACCGTCACGGTGCTCCGGCGTGAGGGGTTCGAGGTGAAGGAACTCGGACCGCCGAATTGGACGCGAGAGGAGCTGATCCTCGCCTGCTCGTTGCTGTTCAAGAACGGCAGGAAGGCCCTGCGCGCAACAGACCAGAAGGCGATTGAGCTCTCGGCGTTGCTCCAGAGGCTGCCCTTCCACGCGCTGGAGGAGCGCGGGCGCAAGTTCCGATCACCCAGCAGCGTGCAGCGGAAGCTGAACGACCTGATGACTTCGTTGCCGAGCTACAAGAAGGCCAAGACGAGGGCTGGAAAGCTGGACAGGGTCGTGCTGCAGGAATTCCTCGACAACGAGGAGGCGATGCACGTCGAGGCAGCTGAGATTGCTGAACGTGCTCTGCCCGAGGAGTCTGTCGAGATCGCAGAGCCTGCTGTGCCCGGGAAACCCGTTGAACCTGAGGCAGCCGCTGTGCCTGAAGCACCTGCTAGCCCTGAGACGCCGGCTGAGCCCAAGGCATGGGCGATGTTCTCGGCAGAACAGCGCAAATACGGCGGGAACACGGGCTATGCCGACGTCCTCGGCGTCCAGTACGTCTACGACAGCAAGGTTCCCAACCACCGCCGCGTCAAAGTCGGTGACTTGGTGGTGATCCGGGACAATGCAGAGGTGCACGGGGTTGGCCGCATCCATCGGATCGAGAAACAGGACGGCGTGACGAAGCCGCAGCTCGTCTGCCCGGACTGTGAGTTGGGGAAGTTCGATGAGCGGTCGAAGCAACGTCCGAAGTACCGCTGTCGCACGTGCGGAAGGGAGTTCGACGAACCGAAGGAGCGGTTCGTCGAGGTCACCCAGTTCGCCGCTTTCTACGGTGGCTTCTGGCGGTCGCTCGACGGGGCGATCGAGACGGACGAGCTCAAAGCTGCGTTCCTGGACAGAGCTGATCAGAATGCGATCCGGGTAGTCGACGCGGGCAAGTTGGAAGCGATGCTGTCTGACCTGTCCATCCACCTTCCGCCCGCACTGCCTGAGAACGAATTTCCTCGGCGCCCTGCCCCACGCGGTGGGCGCCGTGCAGCGACGACCAAGGTCCGCAACGGGCAGGGCCCGTTCCGTACAGAGCTCTTGAAAAGGTATGGAGCTTCCTGCGCGGTGACTGGTCCGTGCCCTGTTGAAGTCTTGCAGGCTGCGCACATCAAGAAGTTCGCCGAGCACGAAACGCACGATCTGGACGAAGGCGTTCTGCTGCGTGCGGATGTGCACCTGCTGCACGACAACGGCCTGCTGGCGGTCGACCCTGAGACATGGCGGGTGGTGCTCGCTCCGTCGTTGAAGGACTTTCCGGTCTACGCGGACCTGGCCGATGCCGAGTTCGTAACGGGCCCAAGCCCAGAAGCGGTTCGCGAGCATTTCGAGGCCGTGACAGCAGGCTGGTCCTGACCTGCCTAAAGCAGAAGCGCCGCGGCGACAGATGTCGCGGTGGGGGACCTTGAGGTGGTCGGTGGCCGGTCGCGGGGAGGGGTTCGCGCCCGGTCACCTGAGTGGGCCGGTGCGGCGGTGGCCGGGGGATGTCGTGCCGCACCGGCCCGGCTCGGGGGCTACCGGCGGAGGTGGTGGCGGCCGGTGGGTTGGTCGTCGAGGTCGATGTCGGGAAATTGCAGATCAGGTTCGGGTTGCGCTGCGAGCTCTGGGGTTATGGGTGGTTGTTCGCGGCGTCGCGCATGGGCACCGGTGTCGGTGGTTGTGGTGCGGTGATGTTCGGCTTCGATGTCGGCGATGAGGTGCCCGACGGTGTATTCGCCTTCGCCTCCTCTTGCGTGCTGACCTGTCGCGAATTTGAGGCCGCCGAAGGGGATCTGGATCTGGGTGGCGAGCAGGGCGAGGATGAGGAGGCTGAACAGGGCGAAGGTGCTGAGCTGGATCCAGTACATGGCGGTGGGTTTCCTTCCGTGGGTGGTTGTGGCGCGATTTCGCGCGAAAACAGGGTTCGGTAGGCGTGCGGCGTGGCGATTTCGCGCGAAATCGCCACCAGGCCCCGCGACGTCACGGGCCCTTGTCAGCGAGGTGGCGCCAGCACTTCATGCACGAGCGTTCACGTACCCAGTCCACTTCGGACCGATCATGCAGCTCGGCGGAGTGGGGGGCCTGAGATTTGTGCCTGGCTTCAGGCGGCTTGAGGCAGGGCCAGCTGCGGTTTTGTGGCTCCCGGGGGAGTTTTCGAGGTTGGGGTGCTCACAGCTGCACCCGTTTTCGGCGTTTTGTCAGCGCTCGGCGCTCTCGACGTTTCCGTTGCTGTTCCGACCAGCTCTGTAGCATCGTCCGCATGTGTTGTTCTAGTCGTGTTAGTCGTCTCATACGACTGAAACATAGCGGCGGCTGCGAGGCTCGGGCAAGGTGGGACACTCGTTCGTGAGGTCTCAGACGTCTAGTGCGAGGTGTTCCGATGTCCGCTGCGGCGAAGTACCAGGAGATCGCGGCGACGCTGCGGGGTCAGATCGACCGTGGTGAGTTGTCGGTCGGGGACCAGTTGCCGACCGAGCAGGCGCTGCAGGAGCGGTTCGACGCGTCCCGGACCACGGTGCGGCAGGCGTTGAAGGAGCTTCGTGACGCTGGCCTGGTGCAGATGCGTCACGGTGTGGGCGTGTTCGTCGCTCCACCGAAGGTCGTTCGTCGGCTGGACTCTCGCGAACGCCTCTCCAGGGCTCGGCGGGATGCGAACAAGGCCGCTTTCCTGGCGGAAGCGGACGCTCAGGGGTTCACGCCGTCGTCGTCGGTCAAGGTGTGGTTTGAGCCTGCGCAGGACTTTGCGGAATTCTTTGGCATTGAAGAGAACGACGAGCTCTGCGTGCGTGATCGAGTCATGCGGGCGGACGGTGAACCGGTGATGCTGGCGGTGTCTCGACTGCCGCGCGAGATCACCAGGGGTACGGCGCTTGAGGACGTCGAGACCGGGCCCGGTGGTGTGCTTGCTCGGTTGGAGGAGCAGGGCCTTGAGATCACCGGGCACGAGGAGATCGTCAGTGCTCGGATGCCGGACGCGAATGAACGGCAGATCTTCGGGCTTGGTGGCGGGCCGGTGCTGGTCGTGCGTCGGCGCACGTGGAGCGGTGACCGGGTGGTCGAGGTCAACGACATGGTGATGCCCGGCGAGTCCTACGAGCTCCGCTACGCGTGGGATGCCGTCTGAGCACTGAACCGGCTTCGCCAGCGAGACTTCCGCAGGCCCAACTAGACCAGGTCGGCTTCGTGGGCGAGGAGGGCGATCTGGGTTCGGTTCGTCAGGCCTAGTTTGGTCAGGGTGTGGGAGACGTGGGCTTTGACCGTGGCCACGCTCATCAGGAGTTCCGTCGCTATCTCTGCGTTGGTTTTGCCGTTTGCGACCGCTAGGGCTACTTCGTGTTCTCGGTCGCTGAGTTGGGCGAAGGCCGTTCGGGCTTTTTCGTAGCGGGTTGCTCCGGCCGTTACCTTGGTCATCAGCTTTCGGGTCACCGTGGGGGAGAGGATCGGGTCTCCTGCCGCCACCTTTCGGATCGCCTCGACGATCTCCGGGGGTGGGGTGTCCTTCAGGAGGAAGCCGCTGGCTCCTGCTTGGAGGGCGTCGACGATGATCTCGTCCGCGTCGAAGGTCGTCAGGACCACGATCTCCGGTGGGTTCTTGCGGGTTCGGAGGGTTTTGGTGGCAGCCAGGCCTCCGATGCCCGGCATTCGGACGTCCATCAGGACCACGTCCGGGTTGTGGGCGTTCGTCGCCGTTATCGCCGTTTCGCCGTCCGGGGCTTCGCCGACCACCGTGATGCCGCCCGCTCCGTCGATCATCAGGGTCAGGCCCGCTCGGACCAGGGGGTCGTCGTCGACGATCAGGACTCGGATCACGTGGGCCACGGTAGCGAGGCTTGGAGCACGAATTCACCTGTTGCGGTCAATTCGTGGTCCAGGTGTCCTCCGGTCAGACGTACTCGTTCGGTCAGGCCGACCAGGCCGGTTCCGGTGCCCGGGATCGCGGAGTCGACGTCCGGTGCCGGGTTGCTGAGGGAGACTCGCAGCGAATCTCCTGGGGAGCCGGTCAGGGTGATGCGCACCCGTTGGCCGGGCGCGTGCTTGCGGGCGTTGGTCAGGCCTTCCTGGATGATCCGGTAGGTCGTGCGGCCGGTCGGCGGCGGTGGGGCGGTGGGAGTGCCGTCCTCGAAGTCGACCTCTGTGCCGGTCGCCTGGGTTTCCGCGATCAGGGCGGGGAGGTCGTCGATGCCCAGTTGGGGGCGTTCCGCGGTGTCGTCGCGGAGGACGGCGATCACTTCGCGGAGTTCGTCCAGGGCTTGGTGGACTCCGTCGCGGATGACTCCGGCCGCCTTCGCGAGCTGGGCCGGGTTCGCGTCCTGGCGGTATTCGAGCGCGCCCGAGTAGGTCGCGACCAGGGACAGGCGGTGGGCGAGGACGTCGTGCATCTCCCTGGCCAGGGCCGTGCGCTCCGCCGCTCGGGCTTCCGCGATGCGCCTGCCCTGCTCGGCTTCGGCTCGGCGGGCGCGTTCCTCGAGCGAATCGATCAGCTCTTTCCTCGCCTTGATCATCAGGCCCCAGCCGACCAGCGCCGCGTGCGTGACCACGTCGAGCACCAGCCACCAGCTGTAGGGGAGGCCGGGCATCGGTTGCCACAGGCCGAGGACCGCATGACCGGCGATGCCTGCCAGCGCGACCCACGCGGTGGTGCCGAGGCGGTGCTTGCACGCCACGATCGCCGTCGCCATCGTCGCCGCCGGGGTTGCCGTGATCGACAGCGTCGCGAGCGCCGCCAGGACGAGCGCTGTCGGGATCGGCCAGCGCCGGACGCCGAATGCCAGCACGCAGGCCAGTGCTGCCACGGTGATGGCCACGGCCAGTTCACCGGGGCTGGTGTCCGCTTGCAGCTTGCCGAAGAGCTGCAGGCCGACCAGCAGCGCGACGACGATCGCGGGCACGATGCGTATTTGCACGCGGGACAGGGTAGGGCGGGCTGCGGCGGCCGGGAATCAGACCAAAGTCGATGCGCTCCTAGACCGCAGTCGATCCGGGAATGATCGTTCGCCCGACGCCGGGGCAGCTGCTCGACGGCCAGCATTCAGCGCCATGAGGAAACGTGCTCTCGTCGCTGCCACAGCGGTCGTGCTGACCGCAGCCTGCGCGCCGGAATCCGTTGCCGCGCCCGCCGGCGGTGAGCTGGTGGCCTTCGAGCCGCTGGTCTCGATGGACGCCGCCGGGCTCACCGCGCACCTGGCGCAGCAGGGGTTCGCGCCGGCCGACATCCGGTACGGCGTCGATGCCTACCGGTACCTCTACCGGACCACCGACTTCGCAGGCCAGCCGACGGTGGCCAGCGGTGTCGCCGCTTTCCCGCGCTCCGACGAGGAACTGCCGCTCACCGTGTACCTGCACGGCACCAACCCGTCGCGCAGCACGGCCGCGTCGCTCGCGGACAGCCCGGACCGTGCCGCAGTGCTGCTGTTCGCCGGGACCGGGCAGGCCGCCACCGCGCCCGACTACGCCGGTTTGGGGCTGAGCCTCGGGCAGCCCGAGTACATGCTCGCCGAGCCGACCGTGCGGTCCTCATTGGACAGCTTGCGGGCCACGCGGGAGGTCGCCGAGCAGGCGGGCAAGGGGCTGGACGGGGGCGTCAACGTCGCCGGGTTCTCGCAGGGCGCGCACGCATCGGTGCTGCTGGGGAAGGCTCTGCAGGACGATCCCGAGGCGGAGCTCCGGGCGATCGGTGCGGTGGCCGGGCCGCACGACATCGCCGGGACGGAGCTGCCCGGTGCGCTGGACGGGCGGGTCGATCCGCGCTCGGCCGTGCTCTACCTCGGGTACGTCGTGACCTCGTGGAACCGGGCGTACCACCTGTACGACTCGCCCAGCGAGGCGTTCCAGGCGCCCTACGACCAGACCGTGGAAGCGCTGTTCGACGGGACGCGCACGTATCCGGAGATCCTGCAGGGGCTGCCGGCGACGCCGCAGGAGCTGCTGAAGCCCGAGATGCTCCAGAGGTTGTTGCACCCCACGGGGAACGTCGCCGAGGCGTTCGAGGCGAACGACGGGCTGTGCGCGCGATGGGCGCCGGAGGTCCCGGTCCGGCTCTACCACGGCACCGAGGACGTCGACGTGCCGTTCGCGAACTCGGAGCGCTGCCAGGAGGCCATGGGCGCTGAACTCGTCAACGCGGGCCCGCTGGACCACAACGGCACCGCGTTCGCGGCGATTCCGCAGGTCGCGGGCTGGTTTTCGGCTCGCGGCTGAGATCCGCGCGGTGCGCACCTCCCTGATCGACCTGGGGGTGATCAGGGAGGTGCCAGCGCGGTGGTCGCGGTCGTCCTGGCGATGTCCGATTCCCGCCAGCGCCGCCCCCGGACGAGGGGCGATCCTGGTGTTGCGGGGACCGATGAAAGCCCGGTCCCCGGTGGCGAGAGGATGTTCCTGTGCACCCGGTGAAGACCGTCATCGACAGCCCGGTCGGCCCGCTCACCCTGGTCGGGGTCGGGGGAGCGCTGACCGGCGTCTACATGGAGCGCCAGCGGCACCGGCCGCCGGAGGAGTCCTTCGGGGAGCGCGACGACGCGGCGTTCGGGCCGGTGGTCGAGCAGCTGGGCGAGTACTTCGCCGGGCGGCTCACCGACTTCGACCTGCCGCTGGAGCTCATCGGCACCCCGTTCCAGCGCGTGGTGTGGGCGGCGTTGTGCGAGATCCCCTACGGCGAAACGGTTTCCTACGGCGAGCTGGCCGAGCTGATCGGGCGGCCCTCCGCCTCGCGCGCGGTCGGGCTCGCCAACGGCAAGAACCCGATCAGCATCATCGTGCCGTGCCACCGCGTCGTCGGTTCCAACGGCGACCTCACCGGTTACGGCGGTGGTGTGGAGCGCAAGCGGAACCTGCTGGACTTCGAGCGGCGCAACGCGGAAGGCGTGCAGACGGCGCTGGAGTTCTGAGGGTGGTCCGTGAGCGTTTTGGGGCGCCATAGCACCCCAAAACGCTCACGGACCAGGGACGACGGAACCTCCAGGACCACCCAGCCATCAGCGCCGCGCGGTGCGGAGGTGGATGCGTTCGCCCTGCTTGCCGAAGAGGCTGAGGACTTCGACGGGGCCGCGTCCCGCGGCGCCGAACCAGTGCGGGATCTGGCAGTCGAACTCCGCCGCTTCGCCCGCTCCCATCACGAAGTCGTTGTCGCCGAGGCGCACGCGCAGCTGGCCGCGGAGGACGTAGAGCCATTCGTAGCCCGCGTGCGTGCGCAGGTGGGGTTCTTCGTCGTGCGCGGGGATGGTCATCTTGTACGCGCGCGGTTCCGACTGGTGGCGGGAGAGCGGGATCAGGACCCGGCCACCGGATTCGGTGGGCTGCTGCGGGATGCGCGGGTCGACGATCCGGGGTGCGGAGACGATCTCGTCGAAGGGGATGCCGAGCGCCGCGGTGATCGGCAGCAGGAGTTCGAGGCTCGGTTTGCGCTGGCCGGACTCCAGCCGGGACAGGGTGCTGGTCGAGATGCCGGTGGCGCGGGAGAGCTCGGCCAGGCTGACGTCCTTCTTCTCGCGGGCTTTGCGCAGGCGGGGAGCGATCTGCTCGATCGCGGCATCGACGGTCGGTTGCTCGTTCACGGGGCCCAGCTAATCAATCCGTCCCGGAAACGGCAACGTTCTTTGCCGATACCGGGCCGCCCTCGCGATTCTGTTCGTGGAGGTGGTCCGAGTGGACGCAGTGAAGTGGGACGCGGTCGTCGTCGGAGGCGGCGCGGCCGGGTTGTCGGCCGGAGTGGTGCTGGCCAGGGCGCAGTTCGCGACCTTGGTCGTGGACGGCGGTGCGCCCCGGAACGGCCCTGCCGAGCACATGCACGGGTACCTGAGCAGGGACGGGATGGCGCCGCGGGAGTTCCTCGCGACCGGGCGGAGCGAGCTGGCCGAGTACGGCGGCGAGCTCGTGCAGGCGTCGGTGGCCGGTGCGCGGCGGGGTTCGGACGGCACGTTCGAGCTGGAGCTCGGCGACGGTCGCACCCTGCGCACCCGGGCGGTGCTGGTGGCGACCGGGCTGACCGACCAGCTGCCGGACATCCCGGGGCTGGCCGAGCGGTGGGCATCCGAGGTGCACCACTGCCCGCACTGCCACGGCTACGAGGTCAAGGGTCAGGACATCGCCCTGATCGGCAGCGAGATGGGCGCGGTGTCGAAGCACCTCGCCGCGCTGCTGCGCCGCTACAGCAAGTCGGTGACGTTCTGCGTCAACGGTGTTGAGCTCAGCGACGTCGAGCGGCAGCGGCTCGCGGACTACGGCGTGCGCCTGGTCGACGCGGATGTGAAGCGCGTCGTGGAGGGCACCGGCACGCCGGTCGCGATCGAGCTGGACAACGGCGAGGCGGTCGGGTGCGAGGCCATCTTCGTGGCACCGCGGCCCGTTCCGCACGATTCGGTGCTGACCGCGCTCGGCGCGGCGAAGGACCCGGAGACCGGGTTCGTCGCGGTCGATCCGCAAGGCGGCACGGATGTTCCCGGGCTCTGGGCCGCCGGGAACGTGGTCAATCCCCGTGCGCAGGTCGTCGCCGCCGCGGGTGCGGGAACGACCGCCGCCATCGGCATGTCGGCCTGGCTGCTGGAGCAGGAACTGGGAGGTGCGAACTGATGGTCGCCACCGCAGCGGAAACCCCGACCACCAACCGGTTGCCCGTCGGCGTGTACCTGCTGAGCTTCAGCCTGTTCGCGATGGGCAGCGCGGAGTTCCTGCTGGCAGGTGTGCTGCCCGCGGTCGCCGGAGATCTGGACGTCTCGCTGTCCTCGGCCGGGCTCCTGATCACCGCGTTCGCGCTGGGCGTCGTGATCGGCGGGCCGCCGTTCGCCGTGCTCAGCCTGCGCTGGCCCCGGCGCACCGCGCTGGTGGTCACGCAGGCCGTCTTCGCCGCCAGCATCGCGATCGGCCTGCTCGGGAACTACGAGGTCCTGCTGATCAGCAGGGCGATCGCGGGCATCGCTTACGCGGGCTTCTTCGCGGTGGCCTCGGTGACCGCGATCGGCCTGGTCACCCCGGACCGCAACGCCCGGGCTTCCGGGGTCGTGGTCAGCGGGCTCAGCGTGGCGATGGTCGCCGGTGGCCCGGCGGGCACCCTGCTCAGCCACTTCACCGAGTGGCGCGGCGGTTTCTGGGCCGTCGTGGCGCTCACCGCCGCCGGGATGGTCGGCTGCGTCCTCGGTCTGCCGCCGGCCGGCCGGGGAGGCCCGGCGCCGAGCGTGTCGCGGGAGCTCGCCACGATGCGCAAGCGCGCGCTGTGGGGCATCTACGCGATCACGATCCTGACCACCGCGGCCTACATGATCACGTTCAACTACCTGGCGGCGATGCTCGCCGACATCACGGCCGTCCCCGAGGTCTGGATCCCGGCGGTTCTCGCGCTGTTCGGGGTCGGTGCCTTCGCGGGGCTGTCCGCCGGCGGGCGGATCTCCGACCGGCGACCGCACTTCGCGCTGCTCACCGGGGCATCGGCGATCGTGGTCCTGTCGCTCGTGCTGGCCGTCGTGATGCCGTGGGTTTGGGCGGTCGTGCCGCTGGTGCTCCTGCTGGGAATCGCCGCGTTCGTGCTGAACCCCGCGCTCTACGGACGGGTTTTCGCGATCGCCTCCGACGCGCCGACCCTCGCCGGGGCCACCACGGTGTCGGCGTTCCAGCTGGGAATCAGCATCACGCCCGTGCTGGCCGGAGCAACGCTCACCCAAGGAGCTTCGCTCACGACGGTGTGCTTGATCGGAGCTGCGCTCGCCGCCGCGGCCATCCCGCTGGTTCTCCTCGACCGGAAGTGACGCACGGCGGCTGGGAACGTCCCAGCCGCCGTGCGCTGTCAGCGGGCCGACCAGAAGTCGCAGTGGTGCTCGGCGGCGAGGTCGACGGGCCCGATCCGGTCAGGCGCGAGCTGTTGGGCGGTGCCCGCGTCGAATCCCGGCCAGCCGGGATCGCCGGTCCGGGCGAAGGCCGTCCAGTGGTCGATCATCTGCTCCGAAAGGCGCTGCTGCGCCGGGTTGAGCGGCGCGGGGATGCCGTAGAGGTCGAACAGCGACCAGAGCTCCGAGGTGTGGTAGGCGCCCATCGGCATCGCCGGTGGCTCCGGGGACATCGGCGGCGGTGCCGGATCGGCGAACTCGTACTGGTGGACCGAGGTGTGGCGGGCGAGCTTGCGCGAGGTGCCGTACTGCGGGCAGGCCCACTTCCGGTCGGTGGTGATCGCGGCCCAGGCCTCGGCCGCCGAACCGTGTGCCGACCGCGGGTAGACGGCCTCGACCAGCGGGCGGTCCGGGCCGAAGGCCGTGGTGAGGACCTCGTCGTAGGTCTGCTCACCGATCGGTTTCCCGCCGTCGTAGCTCGCCGCCGACGTGGTTCCCTCGTCGCGGGTGGAGCCGGAGAGGACCGGGACCCGGTGGAAGGCCCCTGCGGCCAGCGCTTTCGCGGGCTCGGCTGGCAGGAGCGGAGTTCCGTGCGCGGGGTGGGCGAAGCGGCCCGTCAGCGGCTCCAGCTCCTCGGCGGGCAGCGCGCGCAGGCACGCCAGCACTGCGTCGTCGGCGCCGGTGCAGCCCAGCTCGGCGGCGGTCCGGCGGCCGGTCGTCTCGACCTCCGGCAGCGGCCGGAAGACCTTCCCCGCCGGTTGCCCGCGGAAGTCGAGGTCGTCGGGCCAGCTGACGTCGCAGCCGCCGCTCTGCAGCACGGCCTTGTCGAACAACCCGGCGGCCAGCGGCGAGGTCAGCTGGGCGCAGCTGCTCATCGCCCCCGAGGACTGCCCGGCGAGGGTGACGTTGCCGGGATCCCCGCCGAACGCGGCGGCGTTGCGCTTCACCCAGGCCAGCGCGGCCTGCTGGTCGCGCAGCCCGAACGTGCCGGAGCCGGGCAACCCGGGGTGGGCGAAGTGGCCGAACACGCCGAGCCGGAAGTTGACCGTCACCACGACCACGTCGCCGCGCTCCACCCAGCGCGCGGGATCGAACAGGCTGCCCGCACCCGAGGTGAACTGCCCGCCGTGCAACCACACCACCACCGGTTTGCCGCGACCACCGGCCGGTGCCGTCACGTTGAGGTAGAGGCAGTCTTCGCCTGCCCAGCGCTGCGGCTGCGGCGAGCTCTGGGCGCAGGCCAGCTGGGGTTCGGTCGCGTCCCGTTCACCGGCCCACGGCGCGGCGGGCCGCGGGTCCTGCCAGCGGAGCTCGCCGACCGGCGGAGCCGCGTAGGGGATGCCCTGGAACACGCGGACGCCGTTGGCCGCCGAGCCGCGCAGCGTGCCCCCCTCGGTTCGCACCACCGTGCCGTCCGAGCTGGTCAGCGCGTTGACCGGTGGTTGCGCCGAGCAGGCGGTGACCGTCAGCAATCCGGCCAACGCCACCAGTCGCTTCCTGACTTGCATCCGAGATTCCCCTCTCGTCCGAGATCCGGCGCGGAACCTACGGACGGGAGGGCGGTGGGCGCATCGCACTTCGGTCGGCGGGTGCTGGCCGAAGGGCGGAGGTGGCGGCTACGGAAGTGCAACCTGGCTGGTCAGGTGCCGTGAGTGGTTTGTGGCGCTATGGCACCACAAACCACTCACGGGCCACCACCAGCGGAAACGGGCTACGGCGTCCAGCCGGGGTTCCGGCCTGCCAGGGCGACGAGCCGGTCCAGCAGCGGGGCGGTGTCCGGGACCGCGACCTCGGGACCGAAGGCACCCATCGAGCGGCCTTGCTCCGCGATCTTCGCCAACTCGCCGAAGGCGAAGCCGAGGACGTCCTCGTCGAGACGCGGGGACTGGCCAGTCGCCGCGGCCAGGTCCCAGGTGTGCACCGCGAACTCGATCGTGACCATGCTTCCGACCACGGCCGAAGGCATCTCGTTCGGGCCACCCATGTGCGTGCTGCCCGACCACGCGTCGGGCCCGCTCCAGGACTGCGCCGTGCGGTCGGTCTGCTCGACGACCGCCGTCTTCCAGTCACCTTCGGTCAGGTCCACTTCGGACTCGGTCGAGGCCGGTGGCGGGACGGCTTCCTTGCGGGCCGCGCCTTCCAGGGACGGGCCCCAGAACAGCAGGTGGTTCAGCAGGTCGCGCACCGCGTACTCGGTGCACGGGGTCGGCGCGGTGAGGTGGCCGGGTTCGATGCCTTCGACGACCTCGGTCAGGGCCGCTGCCGCGCGGTTCAGGTGCTGTGCTTCGGACATGACCGCAGCCAACCACCGCGCGCGGCCGCTGTCTTGAACAAACGCGACATAGACTCCGGACGTGTCCAGGGACGTTCGGGAGATCGGCGGCGCGTGGCGGCGGTTCCAGCGCCACTCCTTCCCGCAGCCCTCCCCGGACCTGGCCGGGTACGTGGCGCGGTACTGGATCGTGTCGTGGGACTACGCCGAGCCGTACCGGCAGCTGGTCGTGCCCTATCCCAACGTGCACCTGACGTTCCAGGGCAGTCGCGCGATGATCACCGGTGTCTCCAGCAAGCACCAGGTCAAGGTGCTGGCGGGGCGCAGCGGTGTGTTCGGCGTGGCGTTCCGGCCCGGCTGCTTCCGCCCGTTCCTGCGCGCACCGGTCTCCTCGATCACCGACCGGTCGATCGACGCGCGCCAGGTCTTCGGCGGCGGACTGCCCGGATCACCCGACGTCCAGGACGTCGAACGGCTCCTGCGCGAGCACGCGCCCGAGCCCGATGCGAAGGCGGAGCAGGCCGCGGAGATCGTCGCGATGATCGCCGCGGAACCCCGGATCACCCGGGTCGGTGCGCTGGCGGCGGAGCTCGGCACGAACGTCCGGCAGCTGCAACGCCTGTTCGCCGAGCACGTGGGCATCGGCCCGAAGTGGGTGATCCGCCGCTACCGCCTGCACGAGGTGACCGAGCGGATGTCGGCGGGCGCGGAGCTGGACTGGGCCGCGCTGGCGGCCGAGCTCGGCTACGCCGACCAGGCCCACCTGGCCCGCGACTTCAAATCCCTCTTCGGCGAATCCCCGACCCACTACGCCGAGCGCTGCTCGCGGTAGGTGCGGCTCAGGTGCTCCTGGAGACGGGCGTGCCGGAACTGGTAGACGGCCCCGGACTGCCGCAGCACCCCGCGCTCGTAGGCATCGGCCAGGAACGCCGTCGTCGCCCAGGGCAGCCATCCGGTCAGCGGCAACCACAGGCGGGCGAGCAGGATCCACTGGCCCCACGCGGTGAAGGCGAGCGAGTACGCGAGCGTCACGCTGATCCCGCCGAGGAGCCCGACGAAGGCGCCGTGCGGGAACCACACGAGCGGGCCCAGCGTCCCCTGGAAGAGGCTGATCACGAGCTGGCCGCCGAAGGCGATCGCGAGCACGAGGACCGGTAGCAGCAGCAGGGTTTGGCGCAGCACGGTGCGGCGGTTCTCGGCCAGCATCGCGACCGGATCAGCCGCCGAGTCGATGTCCAGGGGTTTCTCCAGCACCGCGGCGAGCATCAGCACCAGCGCTGCGGAGAGCCCGAAGATGAGCCCGAACAGGAACGCGTCGACCAGCGTCACGCCGATCGCCGCGCCAGCGGGCGGGAATCCGTGCAGCAGGCCTCGCACCAGCGTGTTCGTCGATGAGACGCCGATGCCCACGACGAACCCGCCGACCATGCCCGCCCCGAACCTGCTGAGGTAGGAACGGCTGCTCTTGCGGCCGCGCAACCGGATCTGCATGCGGGTCGGCCGGAACTCCGCACCGCCGTAGACGATCGCCATCCCGTGCACCAGGCCGATCGCCAGCCCGATCGCCAGCCCGACCAGCGACGCCTCCAGCACTGCCGCGCCGATTCCACCGGCGAAGCCGAGGTGGTGCAGGTACGCCGGGAGGCTGAGGGTGAGGTCGAGCAGGCTGGTGATGACCGCGCTGGCCACCACGACGGCGAGGATCCGCGTCGAGCGGCGCACCGTGCTGCCCAGCTGCCACCAGGCGATGTCGCTCGTGCCGCGCCGGTCCAGGTGGTGGGCGAGGTGGCCCAGCCAGCGCTGGACGAGCGCCGGGTCCCAGCTGCGGCGCGGCCTGCCGCTGGTGGACTGCTGCGGCGGGCCGGGGCGGTAGAGCGTCGGCACGAAGCTGCCCAGCAGGTGCGCCTCGATGGCTCCCGGTGTCGGGAACCGCGCGGTGTCCAGCAGGTCCGCCGGGTTCGCGTCGCGGTGGACGGTCCGGGCGAGCACGACCATCAACGGGGTGGTCAGCGCCGCGGTGATGTTGGTGGCGGCGTGGCTCTCCGGGTGATCGCGCAGTTCGTCGAGGACGGGGGCCCACGCGGGCCCCAGGTAGTCGGCCAGGTCGGCGCGGGTGAGGTCGACGAGCTCGATCTCGGCGGCGCGCGCCAAGGCCGTCGCCTCCACCGCTCTGCCGTACTCGCCGGGACGGCTGGTCAGCAGCAGCGGCAGCGTGGTGGCGTTGAGCGCTTCCAGCGCGGCGCGGTGCAAGGCGTTGGAGATCTCGTCGAAGCCGTCGAGCACCGGCAGGACCCGGCCGGTCTCGACCAGCGCGGCGGCCAGCGTCGAGCCGTCGGGAGCGGTGGCGACCAGGCCCGGGTAGTCGCGCAGCAGCTGGTCGATCAGCCAGTCCCGCAGCGCGGTGGTAGTCGGGTCCCACGAGCCGATGCTGAAGATCACCGGCACCGGATCGGTGTCGCGGCGGGTCCGCAGGTGGTCCAGCACGAACCGCAGCGCCAGGATCGACTTGCCGGATCCCGGGCGGCCCAGCACCACCAGGCGGCCGGACGGCGTCCGGCGGTAGACGTCGACGATCTCGCCGAGCCCGCCGCTCGACTCCCCGGCCCGGAACCGCACCGGCAGCTGGAACGGGTCGTGCACCCGGCGGTGCTCCTCCTCGCGCTGCCAGCGGGCGGCGACGACCTGCGCGAGCTGCTCGGCGGCTTCGTCCAGCGCCCGCTGGGCGGCGGTCCGCCGTTCCGGCGGGGCTTTCACCGAAGGCGCTTCGGCAGCAGGTTGCTCGATCGTCTCCGGCGTGGCCGCGGCAGGCTGCTCTGCCACGGGAAGCGGCGTGCTGCTGGCCGCGGCCAGCAGGCGCTGCCGGTCGTCCGGCGAGAGCTCCAGGGCCTGCGCCAGCAGCTTGACCGTGCCGACCCGGGGATCGTTCCCGGCGCCGGTCTCCAGCCGGCGGATGGTGCGCACCGCGAGCTCGGCCCGTTCCGCGAGCCGTTCCTGCGTCATGCCCGCCTGCTTGCGCAACTGGCGCAGCAGCGGGCCGAACTCGCTCGTCACGTGGGCTCCCGTCCGGATGATCTAGGCCATCGGACCTTATCCGGCCGACCGGACATGCATGGCCGGTTCGGTGTCCTGGTCCGCTGATCAGCGCGAACGGCAAGATCAGCGGTGCCGGTCGGGACAGCCGATCGGTCAACCCCTGGGGAAAGGCCGGATGTGATGAGAAGAGGCCGGGCCGCACTGGCGATAGGTCTGATGGCCGCCTCCGCGGTGATCGTTCCCAGCGCCTCCGCGGCGCCCGAACCACCGCGGCTCGACGACGGCTTCGGGCTGACGGTGGTGAGCCAGCCGGAGTGGGTCGACGACGACCACCGCACGTTCGTCTTCGCGGTCGCCTCCGACCAGGTGCCGAACCCGACGCTGCTGCCGGGCCAGACCGCGGGGCAGCACGACATCATGGTCACGCTGCCCGCCGACTACGACAGCTCCGAGCGCTACCCGGTGCTGTACTCGCTGCACGGCAACCCCGACCTGCCCAACACCGAGGCCAACCAGCAGATGGCCGAGCGGGCGACCGAGGACGCCCCGCTGATCACGGTGCACCCCAACGGGGTTCGCAGCTGGTACTCGAACTGGGTCAACCCGGGCCCGGTCGGCCCGCAGAACTGGGAGAGCTTCCACCTCGACCAGCTGATCCCGCTGATCGACGCGAACCTGAGCACCATCCCGACCAGGGAGGGCCGGGCGATCGTCGGGCACTCGATGGGCGGCTTCGGCGCGTTCCACTACGCCGAGCACCGGCCGGAGCTGTTCAGCTACGTGGGCGCCTTCTCCGGCGGGCTGGACCTGCTCAACCAGGGAGTGCGCGCGGCCGTGGTCGGCACCTCGGTGATGGAGGCGTCCGGCACGCCGACGGTGGCGCCCGACGCGATCTTCGGATCGCCGGTCTGGCCGCTGGACGGGGTGTGGAACGCGCAGAGCCCGGCCCAGCACGTCGAATCCCTGCGCGGCATGGGTGTGGCCCTGTACACCGGCAACGGCGGTGATCTGACCGTCAACCCGGTGCAGGCGGTCGCGGAGAAGATCGTCCAGGACACCAACCTGGTGACCTCGGCGAACCTGACCGCCGCCGGGATCCCGCACACCTTCGTCGACTACGGCGACGGGAGCGAGTGGGCGGAGGGCTGCACCGGCAAGCACGCGTCGCTGCCGTGCCTGCAGGCGGACATGAACCACTACGTCGACCTGATCATGAAGCGCCTGGAACGTCCATGACCGGGGACGGACCAGGAGCTCTGGAGGGACGACATGGCCGGCAACTGCCGGTGCTGGTGCGGCGAGTGCTCCTACCGGACACCGTGGCTGACCGAGCCGCGGAGCGCCGGTCAGCTGGCGCAGCACTACGCCGAGCAGCACCCGGGCGCCGAACCCGGCGGCCGCGCCGAATACCGGGAGAACGAGCGCGAAGGGGCGGGATGCGTTGCGGTGCTGGCGATCCTGTTCCTGCTGCTGGTCCTCCTGGCCACCTGCCAGTACCAGAGCCCGTGAGCGGTTCGGGGTGCCATAGCGCCCCGAACCGCTCACGGCCCCACCTCAACTGAACCGACAAGGAGACCGAACATGACAGGCAAGCGGCGGCTCGCGGCGTTAGGTGCCGCGGTCGCGACCGCGCTGGTGCTCCCGGTCTCGGCCCAGGCGGCCGAACCCGCGGACGTCCAGGACGTGCTGAAGGCCTACCAGGCGCAGGTCGGACCCGGGGCGGCCGTCTACGCCGACAGCGGGACCGGCCCCTGGGAGCTTTCGGCAGGCACCGCCGAGTACGGCACCGTCCGGCCGATCACCTCCACCGACCACTACCGGATCGGCAGCCAGACCAAGACGTTCACCGCGGTCGTGACGATGCAGCTGGTCGACGAGGGCGAGGTGGTCCTCGACGAGCCGATCGAGCGCTACCTGCCCGGTCTGGTCGCGGGCAACGGCCACGACGGGAACGCGATCACCGTCCGCCAGCTCCTGCAGCACACCAGCGGAATCCCGACCAGCAACAACCCGACGCCGAAGCCCAACCCGGACGGCACCTACGAGCTGATCGAGCTGGTGCGCGACGGGCTCAGCCACCCGTCGGTGAGCGAGCCGGGCGCGGAGTTCCACTACTCCAACACCAACTACGAGATCCTCGGGATGCTGATCGAGGAGGTCACCGGTGCACCGGTCGGCCAGGAGATCACCAACCGGATCATCCAGCCGCTCGGCCTGACCGGCACCAGCTACCCGGCCGCGGGTGACCGCTCCATCCCGGCGCCGCTGATCAACGGCTACATCGGTGGCCGCGTCCCGCCGTTCTTCCTGTGGATCGACGCGACCGCGTTCGAGCCGTCGTTCTTCGGCCCGGCGGGCGGCATGATCTCCACCCAGCAGGACATCACCCGCTTCTACCAGGCGGTGGTCGCCGGTGAGCTCACCTCGCCGGAGAGCCTGGCGGAGATGCGGCGGACGGTCCCGGCCAACGGCGCGGAGGTCGGGCTCGGCGTCATCAGCTACACCATGTCCTGCGGCGCGGTGACCTGGGGCCACAACGGTATGGTCCCCGGCTTCATGTCGAACACCGAGGTGACCACCGACGGCAGGCACGCGGCCACGGTGACCAACGCCAACGTCATGTCCCCGAAGTACCGGGAACTGGTCGACGCGGCGATCTGCGGCTGACGTCGGAGGAGCCGGTGCGCGAGAACCGCGCACCGGCTTTTCGCCGTTTCAGGCCAAGGTCGCGGAGGCGATGGCGGCGGCGATCGCGAGGAGCAGTGCGCTGATGATGAGCAGGCTCGCCGTGCGCAGCAGCCGGAACTTCCTCGCCCCGACCTGAGTGACGACCAGCAGCCGCTCGCGGTGCCAGCGCTGCGGATCGTCCGCGATGCGCGCGAAGTGCCGCTGCATCTCGGCGTCGGTCATCGATTCGTAGGTGGTGAAACCGCTCCGCCGCAACCGCGGCCGCACGCTCCACAGCAGGAGCAGCAGAGCGGCCGCGAGCAGCGTCAACGCGGCCCAGAACAGCAGTGCGGCGGTGAGCGGCGCGGCGGCCCGGGGCAGCACGGCGAGCCCGACGGCGAGGATGGGGCTGAACACGGCGAGCAGGGTGCTGGTCTTGGTCTCGGTGCGAGCCATCGCGGCATCGCCCCGGCTGAGCTCGTCCTGGAGCAACCGCTCCACCACTTCCGAATCGACCTCACGTTCGCCCATGCCGGAATCATGGCCCACCGAGCCGGCTCCCGGAGCGCATTCGCGCCGCGTGCCCGGAATAGCTGCAGAGGGTCCACGGTTTTGCTTGGTGTTGAGTAGTTCAATGGCAAGCTAACTCGGAGGTGTCCGGTGGGATCGATCGACACGATGTTCGTCTTCCTGGCTCCCGGAGCCGAACGCGCTGGTCAGCGGATCGAGCAGCAGGTCGCTGGCGGCGTCAACGCGTTCGTGTGGGTGCCCGATGCCGAAGCCGCGGCCGAGATGGTCGCCGAGCAGGCCGCGGCCGGGCTCGAACTGGTCGAGCTGTACCGCGGTTTCAGCCTGCGCGAAGCGCGGATGGTCGTCGACGCCGTCAACGGGCGGGCGCCGGTGGGGGTGTCCGGTTTCGCCTTCGGCGCCGGGGTCGCAGAGGTGCGCGACTCCGCGACCATCTACGGAGCCGACCTCGAAGATCCCGGAGCGCGGCGCGTCGACGTGGAGGTCGACGGCAAGCGCACGTCGGTGGTGCCGGTCGCCGATGCGGCGGGCGCGGTCGCGGCGGCGGCCGAGGCGGTCGCCGCGGGTGCGGAGGTCGTGGAGATCTGCGGCGGCACCCCGCTGACCACTGCCGCGCTGGTCGAGGAGGAGCTGGCGGGCCGCGCCGTGGTCGGTCTGGTCTCCTGGCCCTTCGAAGCGCTCCCGGGCGCGGCCGCCTACCGGGCGGCGTTCGAGGCCAGGTGATCAGCCGGATTCGTGCGGCGAGAGCGCTGTTCTCAGCAACGCCGCGAGCTGTTCGCGCTGCGCATCGTCAAGCGGTGCGAGCAGCTCCTCGTCGGCAGCCAGCACCGCGGCCAACGCCTCAGTGGCCAGCTGCTCGCCGCGTTCGGTGAGCAGCACGAGCACAGCACGCCGGTCGGCGGGGTCGGTCTCGCGCACCACCAGACCGGCCTCGGCGAGCCGATCCAGCCGAGCCGTCATCGCACCGGAGGTGACCAGCGAGGACCGGGCGAGCTCACGCGGGTTGACGCCTGCCGGATCGCCGCGCCGCCGCATCGTGTTCAGCACGTCGAAGTCGCCGTAGCTGAGCCCCAGCGGGCGCAACGCGTCCTTGATCGCGCGCTGCCCGTGCTCCGCCCAGCGCAGCAGCCTGCCGATCACCTGCAGCGGCTCGACGTCGAGCGAAGGTGCCCGCCGATTCCATTCGGCGACCATCCGATCAACCGAATCCATGGCCATCCCGGGATCGTAGTTCCCGGCTCACCCGGCGGGCAGGACGCCGACGGCGGCGTAGCTGTTGGTGAGAGCGGCGGCTTCGGGATCGACGGGGTCGTCCGGGCGCCACTCCGGGAGCAGGACCAGGCCGGGGTCGACGAGCTCGTAGCCGGCGAGCAGCTCGGCGATGTGGTCGCGGCTGCGCAGCGTGCCGGGCGTGGAGGTGCGGTTGTAGATCGCGTGAGCCCCGTTGAGCTGGTCGTCGGTGAAGGTCACCGGGGACAGGTGCGACAGCGCCAGGTAGCTGCCCGGCGCGCAGGCCGCGCGGTAGCGGCGCACGATCTCCGACGGGTCGTCCTCGTCGGCCACGAAGTGCAGGATCGCAACGGCCAGCACGCCGACGGGGCGGCTGAAGTCCAGCAGCCCGGCGACTCCCGGAGCGCTCAGCACGGCTTCGGGATCGCGGATGTCGGCCTGCGTGATGCTCACCCGCGGGGTGCCGTCGAGCAGCGCTTCGGCGTGCGCGACCGCGACCGGCTCACGGTCCACGTAGGCGACACGAGCCGCGGGAGCGGTTTCCTGGGCGATCTCGTGCACGTTGCCGACAGTCGGGATGCCCGACCCGAGGTCGAGGAACTGGTCCACGCCCTGCGCGACCATGAAACGCACTGCGCGCCCGAGGAAGGCGCGGTTGGCGTAGGCCCACTGCCGAGCGCTGGGCACGACCTTGAGGAACCGCTCGGCGGTCTCCCGGTCGACCGCGAAGTTCGCGTTGCCGCCGAGGTAGTAGTCGTACATCCGAGCCGCGTTCGGCGATTCGATGTCGAAACCCGGATCGGCCTCGTGCTCTGCCACCCGAGCATGATCGTCGAATCCCCGGCCACCGGGCAAGAGCCGGTCGCCGCACGCGCGGGCCCCGACGCCGCTCGGCGCCGGGGCCCGTGGTGGAAGGCGATTGCTCACTGCACGTAGAACGCCTTCGCTTCGCTGGTGACTTCGCGCTGGATCCAGCCCGGACCCGCGATGTCGACGTGCACCTTCTCATCGGTCGGCTGGTACGTCGCGCACGGCTTGTTGATGAAGAAGACGTACCGGCCGGTGTCGTTCTGGAAATTCCTGATGGCCGTGACGGATCGGTCGTCCTGGGTGCGAGCCGGGAGGTCGTAGCAGCGGCCCGGTGCCGGGTTCTCGATGGTGGTCCGCTGGGTTTCGGCGGGGGCGAACGTGGTGGTGAGGGTTTCCACGTCGTAGCTGATGGTGCCCGCGGCTGCGGTGGCCGGAGCGGTGAAGGCCAGTGCACCCGCGAAGGATGCCGCGACGACGAGGGAAGCAGTGGAAAGCCGAGACACAGTTGGTTCCTCTCTGCATTTGAGTACCCGCGATGTGTGCTGCGGGTAGAGATCTACCACGCAGATCAGAACCCCACGCGCTGAAAAATCTTCACGACCAATGAGCGGTCGAGGTCACTCGTGAACGCAGTTGTGTCAGCGACTGGATGATTCACAAACTCGTTTCAGAGCGGCGGCTTCTTCGTCGACGAAGCGGCGGATCCGGCCGGCCACCAAGGGAGTCAGCAGGCGGGCGAGACCGCCGGTGAAGTCGATCCGCAAGCGGACTTCGCTGCCCACGCCCGCGCCCCGGATCCAGTGCGAGGCGACCATCCGGCCGCCTGCGAAGCGGGTGGCCCAGCAGAACGACGAGCCCGGTTCGACCTCGACCACGTCCCACACGGCGGCGGCCACCCCGGGCTGCTTGACCCGGAACCGGTGCCCGACCCGCAGCTCCCCGTCCAACGCCGCGACCGAGCTGACGGTGGGCGTCCACCCAGGCCAACCGGGCACATCGGCCAGCACGGCCCAAACCTCCTCCGGCGGCGCGGAGATCGTCACGGTCGTCTCGTGTCGCATGGCCACCTCCCGCTAAGCACGCTATCGCCGATCACGACGATGGATGCGGAAAATGGCAACTGCGCCCGGAGCGTGGTGGAAAGCTCGAACCCAACCCGGTCGTTCGAGCGGCTGGCTGGCCTGTGACCAGCGCTTTCAGGTGGCGCCCCCGGCAGGATTCGAACCTGCGACACCCGCTTTAGGAGAGCGGTGCTCTATCCCCTGAGCTACGAGGGCCTGATTGGAGCGTACCTGGCCGGTCGGGGCGGGTTGGCACCGGTCGGGTTCGCGCCACGCGGCGGGCGGTGCGGGGTTCGTCGCGTATCGTCAGGTGATCGTTACCGTTCGACGCCACCGGGGTGGGTATGGGCAACGAGAACCACGGTTCCGCGGGCAACCTCGTGCAGGCCGGGTTGATCAACGGGGACGTTTACATGGCTGGCCCGCGACCGAAGCGGCCGGGGGAGCTGCGCGCCGCGCCGGAGCACTTCAGCGACCGCGACGGTCCGAAGGCCAACCTAGACCGTCTGCTCGTCGAGCCGCGGGTGAGGCGGGCCGGATTTGCGGTGGTCAGCGGTATCAGCGGTGTGGGGAAGACCGCGCTCATCGGGCACTGGTCGCACCAGGTTCGGCAGGAGTTCGTGGACGGGCAGATCTGGTTCGACTTCGAACGCGGAAAATACGGCTCGGGCGACGCCGCAGAGCACTGCCTGCGCATGCTCGGTGCACCGGAAGATCAGATTCCGCGGGCGGACGGTGCCAAGGTTGCGATGCTGCGGACCTGGACCCAGGACCTGAAGCTACTGATCATCTTCGAGAACGTGGTGGAGCCGTCGGACGTCCTGGAACTGCTGCCCGCGTCCGGTGCGAGCGTCGTGCTGTGCACGAGCCACCAGGAGGCTGCCGAGCTCGTTGCGCACGGAGCGCAGTTGATCAGATTGGACCCGCTTGAACAGGAGTACGCGCTCGACTACCTGCGGCGGGACAAACTGCGGGAACGGTTGGATGCCGCGCCCGAAGCCGCGAAGGAACTGGCTGCACGGACGGGTGGGTTTCCCGTCGCGCTCAACGTGATGATCGGTCTGCTGACCGTCCGGACGTCGTGGACCCTCGCGCGTGCGGTGCAGGAGCTGTCGGAGAAGCGCAGACGGCGGAAGCACTTCCGCAAGGCCTTCGCCGAACTGGACTTGGCCGTCGAGCAGCTGACGCTAGCCGCCGCCCGCGTGTACGGGCTACTCGGGCGGGTTGCGCTCGCGCTGCCCGTCGGGGCCGTCGCAGCGTTAACCGACCTCAGCGAGTTCGACGCCGACTACCATCTCGAAGATTTGCGCAGGTTTTGTCTCGTGGAAGAGAACGATCAGTGCCAGTTCTTGCTGCACGACCTCGTGGCCGAGCACGCCGCCGAAACACTCGGCACATCGGACGCGCAATCGGACGACGCGGTCCGGCGTCTCGTCGCCTGGTACCGGCAGCAGGGCGGTTTCGCCGACCGGATGGTGATGGAGCCGACCCGCCTTCGCGTGGTAGATGACGACCTCCCCGGGGACAATCCGTTCACCGAGAAAACGGCGCTGGAGTGGTTGCGCAGCGAGCGGGTCAACCTGCTCGGCATGGTTCGGCTCGCGTCCGAAAGCGGTTGGCACGTTGACGTGATCGCGCTCTGCGACGGCCCGCTGTGGGCGCTGCACAACAAGGACAAGCACTACTCCGACACGCTGTCGGCCTTGGGCGAGGCCATCAAATCCGCTGTGGCGATCGAGGATCCGCTTGCCGAGGCGCGGATGCGCAGCCTGCGCGGTCAGCTGCTGGTGGAGTGCGATGAGGTGGCTGAGGCGCTCGATGAGTGCGCGAGGGCCGTGGAGATCGCCGAGCGCACCGGGCACCGACGGATCTTGGCCTCTGCGCTGGAGTTCCAGGGCAAGGCGATGCACGCCGACAAAGAATTCGACGCGGCCATCGCGAACTTCTCGCGGGCGTGGCAGCTCAACAACGAGCTGGGAAAGCAGCGCGGCATGGCGCTCCAGGAATATCTGACCGGCAAATCGCTCATCAAGCTTCGCCGGTACGAGGATGCTCTGGCCGAGCTGGCCACGGCGGCGGAGCGCATCACCGGGTTTCCCGAGGACACGCAGACGCCCAGCCGGATCAGCGTCGCCACGGCGCGCGCTCACCAGGGGCTCGGCCAGCACGAACAGGCGATTCCGCTGCTGATCGAGGCGATTCCGGTCATTCGCGAGCAGTCTTCCTTCAACGTGGCAGAACCGCTGGAACTGCTGGCCGATTCGCTGACCGCGCTCGGTCGGCCAGGCGCCCGTGAGTGCTTGCAGGAAGCGCTCATCATCTACGAGCAGGCCGTGAGCCCCAAGGCCGAGCGGGTGCGGCGGAAGCTCAGCGCGGAGTGAAGAGGTCCACCGGTTCCGGGCGGGCGGGCCACGGCGGTTCGGGTAGCTCCAGCCAGTGGTAGACCAGCTCGCGCAAGCGCTGTGGGGAGTTGCCCGCGAAGGTGCGGTCGGCGAGCTCGTGGTGGTCCGGGATCGGGGTCGCCGCGTCGATCTGGGCTCGGAGGTCGCCTGCCGGGTCGAGGCGCTGGGCTCGGTCGCCGAGCAGTGCCATCGGGGAGTCCGGGACCACCTCTGCGTCGCCGAATGCCGCTAGCAGCAGGGGTTTTCCCAGTGCTGCCGCGTAGAGGGCCAGGGAGCCGTGGTCGCTGATCACCACGTCCGCGGCTACCAGCGCCGCCTGCCACTTCCGCAGGCGGGGGATCAGCAGCAGGTCGTTGCGCAGGGCCGTGCGGAGCCAGGTTTCGAGCTGGAGCCGCTCGTGCTTCTGCCAGACGTTCGGGTGCAGGGCCAGGGCGATCCGGTGCTCCGGCAGGTCGGCGGTCAGGAGTTTCGCCAGGTCACCGCGCTTGGCGAACAGCGACTCCGGGCCCCAGGTCGATGCCGCGAGGACCAGCTTGCGGTCATCGGCGAGCGCGCTGCGGTACTGCTCGCGCATGGGCAGGCTGGCGCGCAGGCGGGCGTAGCAGGGATCGCCGATCACCTCCGCGCGCGGGATCGCCTCCGGGCACTGGTGCTGGAGCTGGGGGAGCTGGCTCGGGTGCGACAGGCCGACGATCGCCGGGACGACTCGTCCGCCGTGCGTCAGCTGAGGGCGGGAAAGGCCGGAAACCTCAGCCGTGACACCGGTTTCGGTGGCTCGCAGCTTGTTGTGACCGGCGCCGTGCGGCAGCGTCAGGACCGGCATCTCGAGCTCGTGCAGCGGGCCGTTGCCGCTGGGCGAGATGGCGAGGTCGAAGTCCTTGCCGATGGCCGTTTCCCAGTCGACGACCTGGGCGCCGTGCAGGTGCAGCTGCTCGGTGAGGTTCGTCGCGAACTCGGATCCGGCCGCCACCGCGAAGCGCGTTTCCACGCGCATGTCGTCGGCCAGCAGCGGGAGCACGTCGAGCAGGCGGTCCAGCGCGGTCAGGGTGCGGACGACGCCCAGCACCCGCCGCTCCACCGGCGCGGAATCCCACCGACCCGCGCGCCGGGCTTCCGGGCTTCCGGGCTTCCGGGCTTCCGGGCTTCCGGGCTTCCGGGCTTCCGGGCTTCCGGGCTTCCGGGCTTCCGGGCTTCCGGGCTTCCGGGCTTCCGGGCTTCCGGGCTTCCGGGCTTCCGGGCT
>NZ_JAQGLB010000034.1 GCF_027853965.1 Saccharopolyspora indica
GGGCTTCCGGGCTTCCGGGCTTCCGGGCTTCCGGGCTTCCGGGCTTCCGGGCTTCCGGGCTTCCGGGCTTCCGGGCTTCCGGGCTTCCGGGCTTCCGGGCTTCCGGGCTTCCGGGCTTCCGGGCTTCATTGTACCTGGTGAGGAGGGTTTTCCCGGCTCTCGCGCGGTGCGCATGACGGTCCATCCTAGTACCGCGCGGAATCGCAGCGCGGGCGTCCGGTCAGGAGGTCGTCGACGGGTCCGACGCCGGGCTCTCGTCGATCTCCACGCGGTTGCGGCCGGCTCGCTTCGCCCGGTACAGCGCGATGTCCGCGGCCGCGAACAGGTGCTCCAAGTTCGCCGGACCCGCCGCCACGCCGATGCTCACCGTCGGCGGCTTGGTGATCCGGCCCAGCACCAGGCGCCAGTCGTGGTTGTGCACCGCCGCGCGGATGCGCTCGGCGACCACCGGCCCGGCCTCGCGGGAGTCCTCGCTGGAGCCGACCAGCAGCACCACGAACTCGTCGCCCGCCCAGCGGCAGATCAGGTCGTCGGCGCGGCACTCGCGGCGCAGCAGGTGCGCGACCTCCTGGAGCACGACGTCGCCCGCCGGGTGCCCGGCGCGGTCGTTGACGTCCTTGAACCAGTCGACGTCCAGCAGCACCAGCCACGGCACGCGCCCCGCGGCCGCGGTCTGCTCCAGCAGCAGCGGAGCGCGGCGTTCCAGGCCGAGGCGGTTGGTGAGGCCGGTCAGCGGGTCGCGGAGCGCGGCTTCGCGGGCGGCCAGCGCCATGCGCTGGGCCTGCACCGCGACGCGGCGCTGCTCCAGGGCCTGGCCGAGCCCTTCGCGCAGCGCGTCGACGGCCAGCCGGCTCGCCGAGACCGTCCGGCGCAGCGCGGCAGCCTCGCCGACCGGGTCGGCCAGGGCTTCGCAGATCGCCGCCAGGTCGAGCGAGAACTGCATCATCAGCATCGTGTCGCGGATGGTCTCCGCGGCGTCGAGCGCCCGGCTGGCCAGCGTCCGGGCCTCCTCCAGCCGGTGCTGCTGGCGGCGCACCACCGCCAGCACCCAGTTCGCCACCGACGAGGTGAACCAGTCGTCGGCCGCGCGGGCCAGCGCGAGGGCCTCCTGCGCGACGCGCTCGGCCGCGTCCGGGTCGCCGACGCCGACCAGCGCCCGCGCCAGCCCCGCCATCGCCGAGCGCTTCACCTGGCCGGGCTTGGTCAGCGTCCGGGACTCGTCGAACAGGTCGCGGGCCAGGGCGAACTGCTCTTCCCGCTGCTCCAGCGGGAGGGTCGCGGCGCGGAAGATCCGGGCGTTGCCCTCGCGGTTCAGGCAGTGCGCCAGCGCGGCCGAGTCGTCGGTGCCGCGGGCGATCTGCACCGACAGCGCCATCATCTCCAGCGCCGGACCGCGGTGGCCGATGGTCTCCAGCAGGTAGCCGAGCATGCTGACGGTGTGCGCGGCGGCCGCCCCTTCGGGCCGGTCCACGTCGAGTTCCGTCCACCCTTCGGCGAGCAGCTCCAGCGCGATCGGGATGTGCTTCAAGCGCCAGGCCAGGGACGCCCGGTGCACCAGCACGGCGGAGCGGTTCCACTGCTCGGCGACCCGGTTCGCCCCGGCCTCGATCAGCTCCTCGAAGGCCGCTTCGGCTTCCGCGAAGCGGCCGGAGTCCAGCAGCGACCGCACCTCGCGGTCCTGGGCCGGGATGTGGCCGGCCATCAGCGGGTCATCGTGCTGCACCGCTTCCTCGCAGGGGCGCACCTCGTCGTGGAACCGCGTGCCGGTGCGGTCTTGTCGCGCTCAGGCTACCGGTTGCGACCGTTCCCGTACTTGTCGTAGTGCAAGACGTCGTCCAGCGGCAGCCGCTGCCGCCAGCCGTGACGCTCCAGGTCGGGGGCGTCGGCGAGCGAGCGCACCGGGCCCACGCACAGCCACGCGACCGGGCGCACACCGGTCGGGATGCCGAGCAGCCTGCGCAGGAATTCCTCCCGGTAGAAGCTGACCCAGCCGACGCCCAGCCCCTCGGCGGTGGCGGCCAGCCACAGGTTCTGGATGGCCAGGCACACCGAGTACAACCCGGCGTCGGCGATCGCGTGGCGGCCGAGGACCTGCGGCGCGCCGCGGTGCGGGTCGTAGGTGACGGCGATGCCCAGCGAGGACTCCGCGATGCCCTCGACCTTGATCTTGGAGAACGTCCCGGCGCGCTCCTCGTCGAGCTGGGAGGCGAACACGCTGCGCTCGGCGAGCACGTGCTCGCGGAAGGCGCGGCGGGTGGACTCGTCGCGGACCAGCACGAAGTCCCAGGGCTGGGACAGCCCGACGCTGGGCGCGCTGTGCGCGGCGGTGAGCACCCGGCGCAGCACCGGCTCGGGGATCTCGGCGCCGGTGAACTCGCGTCGCACGTCGCGGCGGCGGTTGATGACCTCGTAGAGGTCGGCGGCGGGGGCGGTGTCGGTCAACTGGGGGCGTCCGGCGATCGTCATCGCCCCCATCCTGCCGGAGCCGCCGCGCGGCGGGCCGGGCCCCTGCGCACCGGGTGATGGTCAATTTCGCACGAAATTGACCATCACCCGGGTGAACGTCAATTTCGTACGAAATTGACCGCCCGGCTGCTCACTTGCGGCCGTTGGAGGGGTAGGGCAGGAGTGCCATCTCGCGGGCGTTCTTGATCGCCGTGGCGACCTCGCGCTGCTCCTGGACGGTCAGGCCGGTGACCCGGCGGGAGCGGATCTTGCCCCGGTCGGACAGGAACTTGCGCAGCAGCGCGGTGTCCTTCCAGTCGACCTGGACGACTCCTTCGCGCTGGAGCAGGTTGGGCTTGCGGCGCAAGCGCCGGTCGGTGTTCGGCACGGCGTCACCAGCTCGACTTCGTCACGCCGGGCAGCTCGCCGGAGTGCGCCAGCTCGCGCAGCCGCACCCGGGAGACGCCGAACTTGCGGAAGTAGCCGCGGGGCCGCCCGTCGATGGCGTCGCGGTTGCGCACCCGGACCGGGCTCGCATCGCGCGGCTGCCGCTGCAGCTCCAGCTGGGCCGCGCTGCGCTCCTCGGGGCTGCTGCCCGGAGCGGCGATGATCTTCTTCAGCTCGGCGCGCCGCTCGGCGTGGCGGGCGACGATCGCCCGCCGCTGCTCGTTGCGGGCGATCTTGGACTTCTTGGCCACTTTTCCTCCAGGTAGTGGGTGGGGGTGTGTCTCCACTCGGCCGTGAGCGTTTTGGGGTGCTATAGCCCCGCAAAACGCTCACGGGCCTGTGCCCGCCGAGACGATCGCCGGGCGGAGGCATCAGCGCTCCTCGCGGAACTCCACGTGCTTGCGGGCGACCGGGTCGTACTTGCGCAGGAGCATGCGGTCCGGGTTGTTGCGGCGGCTCTTGGTCGTCACGTAGGTGAAGCCGGTGCCCGCGGTGGAGCGGAGCTTGATCACCGGACGGTTGTCGGTGCTCTTGGCCATCAGAACCGCTCCCCTCGGGCGCGCATCTCGGCGGCGACCGCGTCGATGCCGCGCTTCTCGATCGTCTTCATCCCCTTGGCCGACACGCGCAGCCGGATCCAGCGCCCCTCCGAGGGCAGCCAGTAGCGCTTGCGCTGGACGTTGGGCAGCCAGCGGCGGCGGGTGCGGTGGTTCGAGTGGGAGACCTGGTTGCCGTAGCCGGGCTGCATCCCGGTCACCTGGCAGCGGATGGACATGACCTACCTCTCGCTAATGACAATCATTTTCAAAGCACGATACAGTGTGCCCGACCCAGATGAAAACCGTTGTCGATTGAGGTGGGGATGGAAACCGAGTCGTCCGCGAACCGGCGGGTGCCGCTGCTCCTGGTGGCCGGGATCCGCGCGGACCAGGTCGCGTCGACCGCCGAGGCGGTGCGGCGGGACGATCCGGCGGGCACCGCGCTCGTGCACCACGACCTGCGCGAAGTCGCCCAGGGCGTGGTCCGGCGCCTGATCCGCCACGGTGACGCCGAGCGCGTCGAGGTGCTCGAACTGGCGCACGGCTGCGTGTCCTGCACCTTGCGGTTGGACCTGCTCCCGCTGCTGCGCGAGCTGACCGCCGCACCCGACGTGACCAGGATCGTCGTGCAGCTGGACCCGGCCCTGGAGCCGGACACGATCTGCTGGGCGTTGCAGCACGTCGAGGTCGACGGCAGGCCGCTGGTCACCGACGTCCGCGTCGAGGCCGTGCTCACCGCCGTGGACCCGGCGACCTGGCTCGCCGACGCGACCGGCCAGGACGAGCTCGTCGAGCGCGGGATCGGCGGCAGCCCCGACGACGAGCGCACGGTGGCCCAGGTCGCGGTCGGCCAGGTCGAGTTCGCCGATGCGGTCGTGCTGCTCGGCGAGGCCGAGGACCGCTGGACGCAGGTGCGCACCGAGGCCGTCATCGCCCGGCTGACCCCGACCGCGCCGCGACTTCCGTCGAAATCGCGGTCGGACCTCGATGACCTGGACGTTTCCGCGCTGCTCGCCCGGATTCCCGGCGGCGCGCGGCGCGGCGAGATCGACGGCCCGCACGGCAGGCTGCTGCGCGGCCAGCCGTCGCTGGACACCGACGCCGGGGTGTCGACGGTGCTGTTCGAGGAGCGGCGGCCGTTCCACCCGGAACGCCTGCACGAGGCGATCGACGTGCTGCTGGACGGCGTCGTGCGCACCCGCGGCCGGGTCTGGGTGGCCAGCCAGCCGGAGGTGGCGCTGTGGATCGAGTCCGCGGGCGGTGGGCTCGGCATCGCGCACGGCGGCCCGTGGCTGGCTTCGCTGGCGCCCGAGCAGTGGGCCGAGGTCTCCGCGGAGCGCCAGGTCAGGGCCTCGCTGAGCTGGGACGACTACTACGGCGACCGGATGCAGGAGCTGGTCGTGATCGCCCACGAGGCCAACCCGCAGGACATCGTCCACGCCCTCCGCCACGCCCTGCTGACCGACGACGAGCTCGCCGCCGGCGAGCAGGTCTGGGCGACCTACGCCGACCCGTTCGGCGAGTGGCACACCGACCCGTGCGGCGACGACCCGGCGGAGCGCTCCGCCGACGCCGCGGGCGAACGGGGCAACCGGTCGTGAGCCCACGACCCCGACACCGCGAGGAGACATCGTGAAACCAGGGATCCACCCGGAGTACCGGCCGGTCGTGTTCCAGGACCGCGCCACCGGTCAGAGCTTCCTGACCCGCTCCACCGCCACCTCCGATGCGCGCGTCGAGTGGGCGGACGGCAACACCTACCCGCTGATCGTGGTCGACGTGACCGCGTACTCGCACCCGTTCTGGACCGGCGACCAGCGGGTGCTCGACACCCAGGGCCGGGTCGAGAAGTTCCGCCGCCGCTACGGCGGTCGCACCCGCTGAGCGCGCCGTCAATTTCGCACGAAATTGACGTTCACCCGGGCCCTGGTCAATTTCGCACGAAATTGACCAGGGCCCGCCGACGAGGAGAGGAGACCGGGATGGCAGTTCCGAAGCGGAAGGTGTCGCGGAGCAACACGCGGCACCGGAGGTCGCAGTGGAAGGCGGCGGCGCCGGACCTGGTGCCGATCGTGGTGGACGGGCAGCGCCGGCTGGTGCCGCGCGCCCTGATCCGGCACTTCCACCAGCGGTGACCCATCCGGTCCGGGCCGGTCACCGCGGGTGATCGGCCCGGACCTGGGATGAGATGGTCATCACGGTGTTTCGCGACTACGGGTGAGGTTCTCAGCTCGTTCTCAGGGCTAGCGGTAAGACTGTTGCCATGCGCATCCTCGTCGTCGACGACGATCGTGCCGTGCGGGAATCTCTGCGCCGGTCCTTGCAGTTCAACGGGTACCAGGTGGAGCTCGCCGCGGACGGTCAACAGGCCCTGGACCAGCTGGCCGCCAGCCGCCCCGACGCCATGGTGCTCGACGTGATGATGCCGCGGCTCGACGGGCTGGAGGTCGCCCGGCGGCTCCGCAGCACCGGCGACGACCTGCCGATCCTGGTGCTCACGGCCCGCGACGCGGTGTCCGACCGGGTCGCCGGGCTCGACGCGGGCGCCGACGACTACCTGCCCAAGCCCTTCGCCCTCGAAGAGCTGCTCGCCCGGCTGCGCGCCCTGCTGCGCCGGGCCAGCCCGCCGGACCTCGGCCAGGACGAGCACCCGGCGGCGCTGCGCTTCTCCGACCTGGAGCTGGACCCGGGCACCCGCGAGGTCCGCCGCGGCGAGCGCCCGATCAGCCTCACCCGCACCGAGTTCGCCCTGCTGGAACTGCTGATGGCGCACCCGAAGCAGGTGCTGACCCGCAGCCGCCTGCTGGAGGACGTGTGGGGCTACGACTTCCCGACCTCGGGCAACGCCCTGGAGGTCTACGTCGGGTACCTGCGCCGCAAGACCGAGGCCGAGGGTGAGCCGCGGCTGATCCACACGGTCCGCGGCGTCGGCTACGTGCTCCGCGAGACGCCGCCGTGACCGTTCCCGCTCCACCCCCGCCGGATCTCGGCCCGCCCCAGCCCAGCAGGGGCCGGTTCCAGCGCGTCTCGCTGCGCAACCGCGTGACCTGGCTGGCGGCGATCTGCGTGGCGGGCGCCGTCGCGCTGGTGTCGGTCGCCGCGTTCGTCACCGTGCGCGACAGCCTCTACCAGCAGCTGGACGACAGCCTGACCGAGCGCGCGGTGGAGGCCGCCGAGGGGCCGCTGGTGCGCACCGCCGACCTGCAGCAGGTGCCGGTGGCGTTCTTCACCGCGACGAACTTCAAGATCAGCGTGCTGGGCGCCGACGGCACCGAGTTCGGCCCGAAGGACCAGCGGCCGCCGCTGAGCTTCGCGGAGCTGGCGGTGGCGCGCGGTGAGGCGCCGCAGTCCCTGCGCACCGACCAGCAGTCCAACAGCCGCGTGGTGGCCGTGCCGACCGGGCAGAACGCGGCGCTGGTGATGTCCACCTCGATGGATCCGACGCAGCGCACGCTCGCCCAGCTCAGCGTGGTGCTGGTGGTGATGGGCGGTGCCGGGATCCTGCTCGCCGCCGCGGCCGGGACCGCCGTGGCGCGCGCCGGGTTGCGCCCGGTGCAGCGGCTGACGGCCGCGACGGAGCGGGTGGCGCTGACCGGTGATCTGCGGCCGATCCCGGTCGACGGCGACGACGAGCTCTCCCGCCTGACGACCAGCTTCAACGGGATGCTCAGCGCGCTGGCCGAGTCGCAGGAGCGGCAGCGGCGGCTGGTCGCCGACGCCGGGCACGAGCTGCGCACCCCGCTGACCTCGTTGCGCACCAACCTGGAACTGCTGATGGCCTCGGCCCGGCCGGACGCGCCGAACCTGGCCGAGGAGGACCGGCGGGAGATGTTCGCCGACGTCCAGGCGCAGGTCACCGAGCTGTCCGCGCTGGTCGGCGACCTGGTGGAGCTGGCGAGGGAGGACACCCCGCAGGCGGTGCACGAGCCGGTGGACCTGGTGGACGTGGTGGAGCGGGCGCTGAGCCGGGCCAGGCGGCGCGCGACGCGCGTGGAGTTCGACGTGCGGCTGCAGCCGTGGGTGATGATGGGCGATGCCACCGCGCTGGAGCGCGCGGTGCTGAACCTGCTGGACAACGCCGCCAAGTGGAGCCCGGACGAGGGCCGGGTGCGGGTGGACCTGGTGCCGGACGTCGCGTCCGGGCAGATCGTCCTGGAGGTCGCCGACAGCGGTCCCGGCATCGCGCCGGTGGACCGGCCGTTCGTCTTCGAGCGCTTCTACCGCTCGTCGGACGCCCGCACGCTGCCGGGCTCCGGGCTGGGCCTGTCGATCGTCAAGCAGGTCGCCGAGCGGCACGGCGGTTCGGTGTGGGCGGGCGAAGCGCCGGAGGGCGGTGCGCTGCTGCGCATGTCGCTGCCGGGCAACACCCCGCAGACCGAACAGCAATGAACAGCACTGCGTCGAAAGTGGTAGACGGACACCACACTTTCGCGTATCACCCGTTCGGGTAGTGTTGGTTCTTGTTCGCTCGTGTACCTGAGGGGGCCGGTGTGCTCGCACGGCAGCGCCAGGAAGTGATCCTCGACGAAGTGCGGCGCACCGGTGCGGTGCAGGTCGCCGACCTGGTGCTGCGGCTGGCCGTGTCGGACATGACCATCCGCCGCGACCTCGACGCGCTGGCCCGCCGCGGCCTGGTGGAGAAGGTCTACGGCGGCGCGACCTCGGTGGTCGGCCGCAGCACCGACGAGCCGGGTTTCGAGGCCAAGTCGGTCCGCCAGCTCGCGGAGAAGGAGGCCATCGCCGCGCTCGCCGCCCAGCAGGTCCGGCCGGGCACCGCGATCGGGCTGTCCGCGGGCACCACCACCTGGACGCTGGCCCGCCACCTCGACGACGTCGCCGACCTGACCGCGGTGACCAACTCGGTCCGGGTGGCCGACGCGCTGCAGCGGCGCGGCCGCACCGACCGCACGGTGGTGCTCACCGGCGGGGTCCGGACGCCGTCGGACGCGCTGGTCGGGCCGGTCGCGGTGCAGGCGCTGCGCTCGCTGCACCTGGACATGGTGTTCCTCGGCGTGCACGGGATGGCCCCCCGCGCGGGCTTCACCACGCCGAACCTCAACGAGGGCGAGACGAACCGGGCGCTGGCCGAGGCCGCGGGCCGGCTGGTGGTGGTCGCCGACAGCTCCAAGTGGTCGACCGTCGGGATCTCCACGATCGTCGACTTCGACGAGATCGACCTGCTGATCAGCGACCGGGGCCTGCCCGCCGAAGCCAGGCAGGCGCTGGGCGAGCACGCCGAGCTGCTGCTGGCGGATCAGGAAGTCGTGGAGGAGGACTGATGGGCGACCTGCACCAACCCCAGCACGACTCGACCGCGCCCTCGGCGGAAACCCCGGAACGCGAGAGCAGGCCCGGCCGGTGCGAATCGCGGGGAGGCGGCGCGGTGAAGCGCACCGCGCGACGGCTGGCCGACGGTCGGGAGATCATCTACTTCGACGCCGACCCGGCGCAGGTCAGGGATGCCGTCGACACCCGGGAGCTGCCGCCGCAGGCGCCCGCGTCGGAGATGCGCCGGGACCCGCTGACCGGCGAGTGGGTGGCGATCGCCGCGCACCGCCAGTCGCGGATCTACAAGCCGCCCGCCGAGCTGTGCCCGCTGTGCCCGAGCAGCCCCGGGCGGCCCACCGAGATCCCGGAATCCGCTTACGACGTGGTGGTCTTCGAGAACCAGTTCCCGTCGTTCGCCCAGGGCATCCCCGGCGACGAGTCCACTGTGGAGGGCGTGCCGATGGTGCCCTCCGCGCCCGCGACCGGGCGCTGCGAGGTCGTCTGCTTCACCTCCGACCACAACTCCTCGTTCAGCGCGCTGACCGAGGCGCAGGCGCGCACCGTCGTCGACGTCTGGGCCGACCGGACCGCCGCGCTGGCCGAAACCCCGGGCGTGGAGCAGGTCTTCTGCTTCGAGAACCGCGGCGAGGAGATCGGTGTCACGCTGCACCACCCGCACGGCCAGATCTACGGCTACCCGTTCGTCACGCCGAAGACCGGCAAGATGCTGCGGGTCGCCGAGGAGTACCTGAACCAGCACGGCCGCCACGTGCAGGGCGACGTGCTCGCCGCGGAGCGCGCTGCCGGGCGGCGCGTGGTCGTCGACTCGGAGCACTGGACGGCCTACGTCCCGGCGGCCGCGCGCTGGCCGGTCGAGGTGCACCTCGTGCCGCACCGCAAGGTGCCGGACATCGCGGCTCTCACCGACGCGGAACGCGACGACTTCGCGGTGACGTACCTGGACGTCCTGCGCCGCCTGGACGGCCTCTACGACAGCCCGCTGCCCTACATCGCGGCCTGGCACCAGGCACCGGTGCGGGTGGGGCGCGAGTTGTCCTGGCTGCGCCTAGAGGTCTTCTCGGTGCGCCGCTCCGCGGACAAGCTGAAGTACCTGGCCGGCTCGGAATCCGGCATGGGTGTCTGGATCAACGACGTGACCCCGGAGCAGATCGCCGACCGCCTCCGCTGATCCCGCCGCGGCGCGTCCTGCGCCGCCTGGTGCGGGTGGTGCGGCTTGTGTCACAGCGAGGACGAGTTTTGGTAGGTCCACAGCGCGGTCTCAGGCGGTTCTCAGCCGCGTGCAGCAGAGTGGGGTCATGACCGATCACACCCCGGGTTCCGGCAACCAGCCGGAAGAACCGACGTCGCAGCCGGAAGGCGGTTCGGCGGGCACGCCACCAGCCGGGGTGCCGCCGCAGCAGCCGGATTCGCCGTACGCGAGGCCGCAGTCCCAGTCGCAGAGCCCGTACGCGGCGCAGCAGCCCGAGGCCCAGCAGTCCTTCGCCGCGCAGCAGCCGGAGGGCCAGAGCCCGTACGCGGCGCAGCAGGCGGAAGGGCAGCAGTCGTATGCGGCGCAGGGAGCGCAGCCGCACATGACGCGGGAGTTCCCGCACGCGCCTTGGCCGTCCGCAGGCGGGCACACCGCCGTGGCGCCGCCGCAACCGCGCAACCGCCGTGGCGGGCTCATCGCGGGTGTGGCCGCGCTCGCCCTGGTGTGCGGCCTGGTCGGCGGCGGGGTCGGCGGCTACGTGGGCTACCAGTTCGGCGGCGCCGGGTCACCCGGTGTCACGTCGCTGGACGAGTCGCGCCCGGCGCGCAGCGTCAGCACCGCGCCGGAGGGCTCGGTGCAGCAGGTCGCCGACAAGGTGCTGCCCAGCGTCGTCCAGCTGCAGCTGGTCACCGCCCGCGGCGGGGGCGAGGGCTCCGGCATCGTGCTCAGCAGCGACGGCTACATCCTGACCAACAACCACGTGGTGGCGGGCGGCGGTTCGGGCGGCAGGCTCACCGCGCAGTTCCACGACGGCCGCAGCGCGCGGGCCCAGGTGATCGGCACCGACCCGAAGTCCGACCTCGCGGTGGTCAAGGCCGACATCACCGGGCTCACCCCGGCCGAGCTGGGGCGCAGCGACGACCTGCCGGTCGGCGCCCCGGTGGTGGCCATCGGTTCGCCCTTCGGCCTGTCCGGCACCGTGACCAGCGGGATCATCAGCGCCAAGGACCGCCCGGTGCGCGCGGGCGGCGAGTCCGGTGGCGAGGACACCGTGCTCAACGCGCTGCAGACCGACGCGGCGATCAACCCGGGCAACTCCGGCGGTCCGCTGGTCGACATGGACGGCAACGTGGTCGGCATCAACTCGGCGATCTACAGCCCCGGCAACGGGCAGGGGCAGGCCGGTTCGGTCGGTCTCGGGTTCGCGATCCCGGTAGACCAGGCCCGGCGCATCGCCACTGAGCTGAAGGAAAAGGGAACGGCCACCCAGACGACGCTCGGCGTGCTGATCGGCGCAGGCGACCAGCCGGGAGCTCTGGTTCGCAACGTCGTGCCCGGTGGCCCCGCCGAACAGGCCGGGATCCGCAGCGGTGACCTGATCACCAAGGTGGACACCCGGTCGATCCAGGATCCCGATTCGCTGGTGGCAGCGGTCCGCTCACACGCCCCGGGCGACCGCGTCACGATCACCATCGGCGGGACCGGCGGGGAACGCACCGTGGACGCCACGCTCGCCGGGCAGGGGTGACCGAACGCGCGGCCCGGCACCGCCGGGCCGCGTTCCCCCGCCGTCGGCCGCCCACCGGGCTGGCCTGCCCCCTCCGTTCCCCCGCCGTCGGCCGCCCACCGGGCTGGCCTGCCCCCTCCGTGCCCCCGGAGCGGCCGACGGCGGGAACACGTCTCACGCGGCGGTGCGAGCTGCGAGGGTGAGTTGAACGCTTTCGACGTTTCCAGGACGAAGACCAGAACCGGCTTCGACGGCAGACCCCGCCGGAGCTCGGCTTCTTCGTGATGAGGAGGAACATGTCCGACGGAACAGGCGTGGTGCCGCGGCGCCGGTTGACCGAACTCACCAGCTCGCTGGATCTGACCGGCCAGCCCCTTGGCACTACGGTTACCGGCATGGAACGCAGCGCGCAGCGTTTGGGACGGGCCCTGGTGGTCGTGGTGGACGACCGCGTCGCACAGGGCGAGCAGGACGACAACATCGGTCCGCTGGTGACCGAGTTGCTGGAGGAAGCCGGCTTCATCGTCGACGGCACCGTCGCGGTGGCCGGTGAAACGGTGGACATCCGCAACGCGCTGAACACCGCGGTGATCGGCGGAGTGGACGTGGTGATCACCGTCGGCGGCACCGGTGTGTCGCCGCGGGACGTCACCCCGGACGCCACGGCCGGTGTCCTGGACCGGCCGATCCCGGGCATCGCGGAGGCCCTGCGGGCGTCCGGCCTGGCGGCGGGAGCGGTCGAGGCGGGCGTCTCGCGAGGCCTGGTCGGCGTCTCCGGCAGCACGCTGGTGGTCAACCTCGCGGGCTCGCGTGCGTCGGTCCGCGACGGAATGGCCACCCTGACGCCCCTGGTGACCCACGTGATCGAACAGCTGTCCGGCCTCGAAACGGCCTGACCCGACAGGACGAAGCGGTGGCGGCTCCACGCGGAGCCGCCACCGCTTTCGTCGGCCCACCTGTGCACACTCACCGTCATGGCTGATCGACGTTCGGTTACTTCTCCAGTCCCATGGCCTCAGCCGTAGCGCGCGTCCTGATGCGCGTGGACGACGCGCTCGAAAAGCTCAGAGCAGGACAGGACAAGGTGGTTCAAGCGCAGGACTGCATGGATGAAGCTGGTCAGCCAGCGGGGCTGGGGGTTCTCCTCGGCTCGGTCGACGACGCGGCTCAGTCCGCCCTAGCCGACGCGGATCAGGTCGCGAACGACCTGGTCCGCATCCACCAAGTGCTCGACCGGATCTGCGAGCTCGTCATCCAGTGGCGGCGAGCGATCAGCGGAGCTCCGGATTGTCCTCGGCCGATTCCACGTGATCGCGCACTGGAGTCCGAGGCAGTCCCGGAGAAGCTCCCGTACGAAGAGCGCATGCGCAAGGCCGACGAGATCGCCGACCGTATGCAGTGGGACAACACTGGCGGACAGATCCGCGGTGAGTGGCTCGATGCACAGGGAACCTCAGCGCCGGTGGCTAGTGGCCAGTTTCTTAAGGATGGGAGGCGTGACAGGTGGGCTGTGGCGGCTGAAACCCGTGCGAAGCGGCTTGGGATCAGCCGCCCTCCGGGACGCGCTGCGATTTCTGATCACGTGGAAATCAAGTTCGCCGAGTTCATGCGAGCGCACCCGCAGTACGAGGATGAAGTGATCGTGCTGCCCAAGGCGCCGTGCGGAGCGAGTGGACGCCCGCCGGGAGCCACCTGTCATGCCATGTTGCCCTACTGGTTGCCGAAAGGTGCGAGACTGACAGTGGTGGACCCGGATGGTGTTCGGTACAGCTATACCGGAAAGGGGGGTCCGGACGATGACTCTTGAGCTGGTGTACTGGGTTGCCGTGGAGGGGCGACGAGGCCCTGCGGAAACGACCGAGATCGTTGCTGATGAGGCTGAGTTGGCGGATTTCTTCCGTCGCCTCAGTGCCGGAGAGATCGTCGGTGACGTGCAGGCCGTGCACTCCGGAAGGCCGATGGCCGCAACCGCGGTTCCAGGCATTGAGGTTCCCGACCACCAGTTCGTGTTCGGCGTTCGGGATGGTGTTCGGGGGGCTATTTGGTACTGGGGCGAAGACGATGCGCCGCAGTGCTACAGCAGCGGGACAGGCCCGTCAGACCGGCCTTGGTACAACGGAACCGAGTTTCCTTCCTACTGTGAAATCCCGATGGGCCAAGTTCACGCGGCTGTGGCGGAGTTCCTCCGAACCGCGCGGCAGCCGAAGTGCATCGCTTGGCAGTACGACCCCGCTCATGCCACGACACCAACTTGGTCTTGACGATGCTCAATGCTGATCTGCCTGCTTACTCGGGCGGGGGCGTGCCACCTCTTGGGACGAGGTGGAGCGCGTCATCAGCGATTCCCTGGACCGGGCGGATTCTCCAGCGGCTGGTCGTCGCCGACGCGGCATGACAACGGCGATCCCGCGTTGAGGCGAGCCCGACAGGACAAAGCGGTGGCGGCTCCACGCGGAGCCGCCACCGCTTTGTTTCGCTTCAGGGGTTCTTCGGTGCCTGGCCGGGTTCGTCCGGGCCCTTGTCCTCGGGGGTGCCGGGCTGCTGGGGGCCCTTGTCGTCGGTGGCCTTCGGCTGCTGGCCGTCGGGGTGCTCGCGCTTGAGCATGCCCTCGACCTTGCCGCTCACGTTCTCGATCTTGTCGTGGTACTTGCCGCCGGTCGCCTTGTCCAGGCTCGACTTGGCGGCGTCGAGTCCCTTCGCGGCGCTCGGGCCCGCCTTCTCGGCGAGCTCCTCCGCCTTCCCCTTGGCCTGGTTCGCCAGTTCCTTGGCCTTGTCCAGGAAACCCATCTCTTCGCCTCCCGCGGCTAGACGCCCGGTGAGCCACGCCTGGCGCCGCTCCCGCGGCTGTACGGACCTCGCACCGTCAACTGTAGTCGACATCACATCCGTGGTCGGTGGCGTCCCCGGCCGCTCCCCGGAGTACGGGATGATGGAGGTGCGCCCCCTGCGGGCGCGGAGCGGTCGGGGAGGACTGGAGTTGAACGGCGACACAGGTCGGGACGAGCGGGAGCGGCGGCGCAAGCTCGCGGAGATCTTCGGCGACGTCCTGCCGGAGACCACCTCGGACGACCGGCCGGACCGGACGCCCGCCGAGGACGACGAGCGCTGGTACCGCGAGAACCGGCCCCCGCACCACGACCCCCGCTGAGCCGAGGTCGGTGCGAGCCGCGCGCCCGTCACGCACGACGGGCCGGGGCGGCTACTTCTGCTGGCCGTCGGTGGAGGCTTCCACCTTCTCCGACTCGCTGGCCAGGCCCTTGACGGCGGGCAGGCCCTGCTCGCGGCGCAGCAGGTCGCGGATCTCCTGCAGCAGCTCGACGTCGGTCGGGTCCGCCAGGGTCGTCTCGCCCTTCTTGCGCCGCTCGTTGAACGTCTTCATCGGCAGCACGAACAGGAAGTAGACCACCGCGGCGGTGATGAGGAAGGTGATCACCGCGTTGATCACCGCGGCGAAGTCGATGATCGAGGCCTCGTTGCCCTCGCGCAGCTGGATGCTCAGCCCGGTGACGTTGCCACCGCCGGTGGCGGCGATGATCGGCTTGATGATGCTGCTGGTGAAGGACGTGACCAGCGCGGTGAACGCGCTGCCGACCACCACCGCGACGGCCAGGTCGATCACGTTGCCGCGCATCAGGAAGTCCTTGAAGCCCTTGAACACGCTTGCTGCTCCTCTCAAAGCATGGTCATCTCGGCGAGCTCACGGATGGATGAACGCCGAATCGATGGGGTAAACGGCGTAAGATGCTACTCAGCGCAGCGTAACGGTCACCGTCTGGTTGAGGGACGCCGCTGCCACCTCGCCCGCCAGCCGTTCCGGCAACCCGACGAAGACGAGTCTTCCCTGGTCGCGGTGGTCCGGCTCGGGTTGGACCGCGATCACCCGGGCGTTCTCGGCGAGCACCGAACTATCCCCCGATCGGGCGAGGGCTGTGACGATGTCCACCCGTCTGCCGGGTGCCAGGAAGTCGGCCACCTCGGGATCGGCGAGCCGGATCGGCGCCGACACAGTACCCGTGTCGCCGGAGGCCGTGGTCAGGCCGTTGAAGCGCGCGTCGGTCAGCGGTTCACCTCGGCGGGCCGCGGCGCTGAGCACCCGGCCCAGCGCGTCGGGAGAAGCCCGCACCGCGCCGTCCGGGACCAGCTCGACCGGCATCTCCCGGCGCGTCACGTCCACTTCGGACAGGACGCGGCCGGGCGGCAGGTCGCGGGCGGCGACGAGCACCGGCACTCCCGCTCGCGGCGGGCCGTGGTGCTGCACGGCCAGTGCGGCCGCGAGCAGCAGCAGCGCGGCTGCGGCGGATCTGCGCAGCAGGAGAACTCCGCGCCGGGCGCGGAGAAGCGCGGCGATGCGGTCGCGCAGGGTCGCGTTGAGGCGGTCTTTCGGCGTCATGGTCGGCTCCGCTTGCTCGGGTGAGATGGGACTCATCCGAAGTTAGGGAGCGCTCGGCCGCGGCGCGAGGGAGTTTGGGGAATCTGTGGACAAACCGGTCCGTTGTGGACAACTCGGATCACACGAACGAAATTCCGGTGATCACGCTGCGCCCGCAAAGCAGTCGCCGACCGCGGTGAGCAGCGGTCGGCGAATCAGATCGGGTGAGTCAGGAGGCGGCGGCCGTCTTGGTCGACGAGCTGCTCGACGACGAGGACGAAGACGTCGACGAGGAGGACGACGAGCTGCTCGACGAGGAGTCGCTGGACGAGGACGAGGTGCTGCTCGTGCTCGACGACGAGTTCGACGACCGGTTGTCGGTGCGGTAGAAGCCGGAGCCCTTGAAGACGATGCCCACCGCGTTGAACAGCTTGCGGAGCTTTCCGGTGCACTTCGGGCACTCGGTGAGGGAGTCCTCGCTGAACGACTGCACCTGCTCGAAACGGTGGTCGCACTCGGTGCAGGCGTACTGGTAAGTGGGCACGGCCGTGAACCTCCGGCGTCTAGTCCTGGCACTCGAACTACAGGAGTGCTAACCCGATAATGCTTCAGAACAGGTGTCCAGCGCAAACAGGCCTATGTCACACGGGTAGCGGCACGACTCCTCGCCGCGGTGTCAGCACGCGGGTCATCCGCACGTCGTGCGGTTCGCCGGGCAGCTCGGCCACGAACTCCGCGTCCCGGACCACGCCGATCAGCGGCGCTCCCGGCGCGGCCATCGGCAGCGACCGGTCGTAGTAGCCGGCGCCGCGCCCGAGCCGCACCCCTCGCCGGTCGACGGCCAGGCCGGGCACCAGCAGCGCCCCGGCCTCCCCGATGGCCGCGGCACCAAGCCGCTGACCTGCGGGTTCCAGCAGGCCGAAGCCCGCGCCGCGCAGCGAGTCCGGGCCGGTGTAGTCGGCCCACTCCAGCGGCTCGCGGCGGTTCACCACCACCGGCAGCAGGACGCGCAGCCCGGCTGCGCGCAGCGCTTCCAGCAGGTCGGGCGAGCCGGGCTCGTCGCCGACCGGCACGTAGGCCGCGACGGTCCGCACCGGGTGCTCGGCCAGCCAGGCCAGCGCCGCCTCCTGCAGCGCCGCCGCTTCGGCCAAGCGGGTGGTCTGGTCCACTTCGCGGCGCTGTTCCAGCAGCGTGTTGCGCCACTCGGCCTTCGTCGTAGCGGATTCGTCCAGCGAGCTCACGCTCCCACCTTAGGGGTGGCCGATAGGCTTCCTGGCCATGAGCAGCCCGACGAGCACGCCCATCGCGTTCCGGACCGCCATCGTGCCCGCAGCCGGACTCGGAACCCGGTTCCTGCCGACCACGAAGGCGGTGCCCAAGGAGTTGCTCCCGGTCGTGGACACCCCCGGGATCGAACTGGTCGCCACCGAAGCGGCTGAAGCGGGCGCAGAACGCCTGATCATCGTGACCTCGCCGGACAAGGGCTCGGTCGCCGACTACTTCAAGCCGCAGCCCGATCTGGAGCAGACCCTCAAGGAGCGCGGCAAGGACGCCCTGCTGGAGAAGGTCCGCCGCGCGCCCGGCCTGCTCTCCGCCGAGACCGCGATCCAGGAGCAGGCCCTCGGACTGGGGCACGCCGTGGGTTGCGCGGAACCGAGCCTGACCGACGCCGACGACGCCGTCGCCGTCCTGCTGCCCGACGACCTGGTGCTGCCCACCGGCGTCCTGCAGCGGATGGCCGAGGTGCGCGCCCGCCGCGGGGGCAGCGTGCTGTGCGCCTTCGACGTGCCGCGCGAGCAGATCTCGGCCTACGGCGTCTTCGACGTCACCGACACCGATGACGACGATGTCAAGCAGGTCCGGGGCATGGTCGAGAAGCCCGCGCCGGAGCAGGCCCCGTCCACTTTCGCCGCGGCCGGTCGATACCTGCTGGACCGCGCGATCTTCGACGCGCTGCGGCGCATCGAGCCCGGTGCCGGAGGTGAGTTGCAGCTCACCGATGCCGTAGCGTTGCTGATCTCCGAAGGACACCCGGTGCACGTGGTGGTCCATCGCGGTGGGCGACACGACTTGGGAAATCCTGGCGGTTTCCTCAAAGCTGCGGTGGACTTCGCGCTGAAGGATCCCGAGTACGGACCGGACCTGCGGGCCTGGCTCGTCGAGCGGATCGCGGAGAACGACGAAATGTCCTGACCGGCGGTCGCCCGAACGCTGCGGCCACCTCCGCCGGGACAGGACGTGACGACAGCCACGCCGGGCGGCGGCCCGGTGCGCGGGAAGAGGACGGCAGCCATGAGGTCAGTGGACGAGCAGCTCGCACGCGTGCTCACGGCGGCTGTCCGGCCCGCGCCGGTCCGGGTGGCGATCTCCGAGGCGCAGGGTCTGCTGTGCGCGGAAGAGGTCGTCGCCGAACAGGCGCTGCCCGGGTTCGACCAGGCCGCGGTGGACGGCTACGCGGTGCGCAGCGTGGACGTGCAGGCCGCCGCCGACGAGCCGACCGTGCTGCCGGTGGTCGGCGAGATCTCGGTCGGTTCCCGGCAGCCCCGCAGGCTCCAGCCCGGCCAGGCGGTCCGGGTGGACACCGGCGCGCCGCTGCCGACGCTGGCCGATGCCGTGGTCCCGCTGGACCACACCGACGAGCACCCGGCGAAGGTCACCGTGCGGCGCCCGGTGCCCTCGGCGGCGTTCGTCCGCCGCACCGGTGAGGACGTGCAGACCGGCGACGTGGCGGTGCGCCGCGGGGCGCCGATCGGTTCCGCGCAGGTCGGGCTGCTGGCCGCGGTGGGCCGCAACAAGGTGCTGGTGCACCCGCGGCCGCGGGTCTCGGTGATCTCCGTCGGCGAGGAGCTGGTGGACGTCGACCGCACGCCCGGCCAGGGCCAGGTCTACGACGTCAACTCCTACGCGCTGTCCGCCGCCGCGCGGGACGCAGGCGCCGAGGTCACGCGCGTCGGCATCATGAGCAGCGATCCGCGCCGGTTGCGGGAGGTCGTGGAGGGGCGGCTGCTGCTGTCGGAGATCGTGGTCGTCGCCGGTGGTGTGGGCGGCGCAGCGGGCGCCGAGGTCCGCGCGGCGCTGGCCGACCTCGGCGAGCTGGACGTGACCAGGGTCGCGATGCAGCCCGGTTCGGTGCAGGGCTTCGGCAGGCTGGGCCCGGACGAGATCCCGACCTTCATGCTGCCCAGCAACCCGGTGAGCGCGCTGGTGGTGTTCGAGGTGCTGGTGCGGCCGCTGATCCGCGCCGCGCTCGGCAAGCCCAACCCGCACCGCCGCACCGTGACGGCGGAGCTGCTGTCGCCGATCACCTCCACCGAAGGCCGCCGGGGCTTCCTGCGCGGCCAGCTGCTGCGCGATCCGAAGAACGGCGCCTACCTGGTGCAACCGCTGGGCACGTCGGGATCGCACCTGCTCGCCTCGCTGGCCGAGGCGAACTGCCTGGTGGTGGTGGACGACGAGGTCACCGAGGTCGGTGCGGGCGACGAGGTCCAGGTCCGCTTCCTGTCGCAGCGCGCCTGAGCCGCCGATGCAGCCCACCGACGCTGATGGGTTCCCGGTCGGCCGCCACCCCGGCTGGCCGGCCCGGCTCGGGCCGCTGACCACCGCGCGCGGTGCGGTCGCGCTGCGCCCACCGCGCCTGCGCGATGCCGGGGCGTGGAGCCGCATTCGGCTGCACGACCGCGCCTACCTGCAGCAGTGGGAGCCCACGACGGTCGGCGGCTGGCAGGAGCGCAACGCCAGGACGGCCTGGCCCGCGCAGTGGACCGCGCTGCGCGGCATGGCCCGGCGCGGGCAGGCGCTGCCGTTCAGCATCACCGTGGACGGCGAGTTCGCCGGTCAGCTGACCATCGGCAACATCGTGCGCGGTGCGCTGCGCTCCGGGTGGATCGGCTACTGGGTCGCCGAGCGGCTGGCGGGCGGCGGCGTGGCGACGGCGTGCGTCGCGCTGGCCGTCGACCACTGCTTCGGCCCGGTCGGGCTGCACCGGCTGGAAGCCACCGTGCGCCCGGAGAACCGGCCGAGCGTCCGGGTGCTGGAGAAGTCCGGGTTCCGCCGCGAGGGCCTGTTCCGGCGGTACCTGGACGTGGCCGGGGACTGGCGCGATCACTACGTGTACGCGCTGACCGCCGAGGAGGTCCCGGAGGGCGCGGTCGAGCGGTTGCTGCGCGGCGGTGGGGCCGGTCGGCCCTGAACGCCGGGAGATCTTGATCACGCACGGTCACCGCGGCTCCGGGCGAATCCGGCCGAAATTGAGCTGAACGGACCAGCGATCGGCAGCGTTCGGCGGTACGGAAGCCGACACGCCGATGTCGATGGTGCCGCTGACTCCGCTGAACGTGGGGTTTTCTGGCCCCGGGGAACCTCCCGTGTTCGGCGTGCCTCCAACACGGGAGTGACGGGAGTGACTAGCGTGGCGATCGCAGACTTGTGTGCTGCCGGTGGCCAGGGGGAGGTGGCGAGGCATGCCCAGTTCGTTGATCTTCGCCGCGCTGGCGGCGGCGTGGCTGGTGGTGCTGGTGCCGATGTTCGCCCGCCGCCGCCAGGAAGTGTCCAAGACCACCGACTCCGCGCTGGCCGCGAGGGTGGTCCGACGCGGCAGCGGTCGGCGACCGGCGACGCCCGGGGCCGAGACAACCGACATGGTGGAGGAGTCCGGGATGTCTGACACCGAGCTGGACGACGCGGTCGAGGAGCACGACGCCGACGACAACTCGTGGCGCCGGGTGCACAGCGACGACGTCCGCGCCGGCCGCCGCTACCGGCCCGGCCGCGGCGGCTTCGACCCGGAGGCCGCGGCGCTGGCGGCGCGCGCCAAGTACGCCCGGCGGCAGCGGATCGTGGTCGCCATGCTGGCCACCGCGATCGCGACCGCCCTGCTGGCGGGGCTGGTGTGGCCGGTCGTGTGGTGGCTGCACGGCGTCATCGACCTGGTGATCGTCGGCTACCTCACCTACCTGCGCCGCCAGGTCCGCATCGAGGAGGACGTCCGCTCCCGCCGCCTCGCCCGCATGAACGGCGAGCGGGACGAGGCCGAGTACGACGACGAGTACGACGAAGGCCTCCACGACGACGAGTACGACGAGGAAGCCGACGACGACGTCGAGCGCCGCGAGCAGCCCCGCCCGGCCGCGCGCGCGGTCCGCGTGGAGATCGACGACGAGGACCCCGTGTTCGACGAGCTGGACGAACGCACCTGGGAGCCGTACCGGCGCGCGTCCGGCGAGTGACCGACCCGGTTAAGAGGGGGGTGCTGCGAGTGCGGTTTTCGGGGTTGCTAGAGTACTGACACAACGAAGCCGAGAGGCAAGTCCTCGAGGCAAGGGGCTGTAGCGCAGTTGGTAGCGCGTCTCGTTCGCATCGAGAAGGTCAGGGGTTCGATTCCCCTCAGCTCCACGTTCCACGCAGTGGGAGGCGAGTGCTCGCGGAGAGCGCTCGCCTTTTTTGCGTTCCACGTTTTTATCGCGGGGGCCGAGCCCCCGCGGACCCCCACGGTGCGGTGGTGGCGTTTCGTCGGCTCCTTGCGTGGGGTGGGGTTCCCGGCCTGCTTCTCCAAGACATCGGTGGTTGGGCTTGCGGGCTTTTGTGTTTCGCGCGTTTGTTGTGGTGGTGGGGTTTCGGCTCGGGACTGGCCATTGAGGACGGATTGCGGCCGGGGGTGGTGAGGTTCGAGTCTCCGGCTGGTTGAGCCGTGGTGGGGCTGTTCGTCAGGTTGTGGTCTTGGTGCGTTTGGGGCGGGGTTTGATCGTGGCTCGGCCGACCATGTTGGCGATCTCCGCTCGGGAGGAGACTTCGAGCTTCGTGAAGATTCGGCCGAGGTGGGTTTCCACTGTTTTGTGGCTCACGTCCAGTTCTCGGGCGATTTGGCGGTTGGTGCGGCCTTGGCTGACCAGGGTGGCGATCTCGTACTCGCGCTGGCTCAGCACGTGCTGTTCGTTCGGGGGTTGCTGGGGCGGGGTCGCTGTGGGCAGCGGGGTGGTGCCGTGGCGGGTGGTCAGGGCCTGAGCCGCCGCTCGGTGGTCGGCCGCTCTGGCGTGTTCGTTGAGGTTGGTCAGGGCTTGGGCCGCCAGGGTGTGGGCCGTGGCCTTCAGGAGCGGGTTCGGGGTAGTCAGGGCCGCGGTCGCGTGGACGAGGGCCTCGCCGGGGCCCTGTGCTACCCGGGCCGCCGTGAGATCGGCCTGGGCCGTGAGCGCCGGCAGGCCCAGGGTTCGGGCCGACTCGGTCACGCGCTTGGACCACAGGGTGGCTTCGGCGGGGTTGCCCAGCAGGAGTTCCGCGTGCGCCAGCTGGCTGCCCGCCGTCACGTGGTCCCAGGCCGGGACCTCGAGCAGGGTGTCGCCGCCCGCCGCGTCCAGGGTCAGGGCGACCGCCGTGGCCGGGTCGCCGTCGTGCAGGTGGGCCGCCGCCGCGGTCAGGTGGGCCCGCCGCCACCACGGGCTGTCCGGGGGGACCAGGATGGCCGCCTGGTGGCTGTCCGCGAGCGCGGCCAGGACTTCGCCGCGGGCCAGGCTCACCTGGGCTCGGGCGGTCAGGGCCATCGCCCGGAGGTCTTCCGCGCCCGGGGGCTCCGACAGGCTCACCGCCTGGTCGGCCGCGCCGGCCGCCGCGCGCAGGTCGCCCTCGCGGAGGTGGACCGTGGCCAGGCCGGTCAGGGCCGGGATCATCGCGGGCCAGCGGCCCGAGGCCCGGCTCAGCGCCAGGCCCTGGGTGAAGTGGCGCAGGGCCGCCGAGTGCTGTTCCAGGTGGGTCTCCACCCAGCCCAGGCTGGTCAGGACCGACGGGGTGCGCGCGAGGTCCGCGCCCGCCTGGCGGTCGGCCACCCGGGCCGCCTCCCGGGCGCTGCGCTGCGCCGGTCCCGCCGAGCCGTTGGCCAGGCGGGTGATCGCGTGCACCGCCAGCGCCAGGGCTTGCAGGGCCGGGTCGCCGCTGCCCGTCGCGGTCAGCAGCGCGTCGTCGGAGAAGTACCAGCCGGTGTCCCACAACGAGGTCTGGGCCAGGAGCAGGCGCAGCTGCGGGGAGTCCACGGTGGACAGCGCTTTGCGCAGCAGGGAGCGGGCCTGGGTGTAGCGGCCCGCGTGCTGGGCCAGCAGGGCACGGGTCTCCGCGCCCGCGCCCGGCGCCGCCGAGGGCAGGTCGTCGTGCCGGGACAGGGCCTCCGCGCCGCCGCGCAGGTCGCCCGTGGCCACCGCGCAGCGCGCCAGCGCCAGCAGCGGGGCCGGTGCCTCGGCCTCCGGCAGCTCGCGCAGGGCCGCGCGGTAGAACCCGGCCGCCGTGCCCGGGGCGCGCTCGGCCAGCTCGTCGGCCGCCGCCAGCAGCGTTGCGGTACCGGCCGGGCCGGCCTGGCCCGCGCGTTCCACGTGTCGGGCGTAGCCTGCGGCGGAGGCGCCGCGTTCGCGCAGGGACTCCGCTGCCTGGGCGTGCGCGCCCAGGCGCCAGCCCGCCGGGGAGGCGGCGTAGGTCACCGCGCGCAGCGCAGGGTGGCGGAAGGCGAAGCGGCCCGGGATGTTCGTCGGGCGCAGCACGTCCGCCGCCACCAGGGTGTCCACTTCGGACAGAAGTTCGGCGTGGTCCAGCCCGGCCAGCGCCGCGGCCAGGTAGGTGTCCGGGCCCGCCACCGCGGCCGCCCGGGCCACCAGCAGGGCCCGCGCGGGCAGGGCCTCCAGCTCCAGCAGCAGCTCGGCCGCGTCCTGCTCGGGCAGTGCGGCGGCCTCCTCGAACAGCTCGCCGCCGCCGCAGTCCGGGCCCGCGCACCAGGACAGCAGCAGACGGAGGTAGCGCGGGTTGCCGCCGCTGTCGGCGTGCGCGGTGGTGCGGTGCCGCCCGCACAGCGCGCCCGGCAGCAGCGATTCGGTTTCCGCAGCGGTCAGCGGCGGCAGCTCCAGCCGCGTGGTCCGCCACGTGGTGGCGGCCGTGCCCAGCGCGGCCAGCAGGTGGGTCGGGGACTGGCGCGGGCGGTGCGAGAGGACCAGCAGCAGGTCCGGTGGCGGGGTGCGCAGCAGCTCGCGCAGCGCGGTCACCACCTCCGGGCTCGCCTGGTGCACGTCGTCGACCACCAGCACCTCGGGCAGCGGGCCGCGCAGCCGCTCGGCCGTCAACCGGGGGTGCGCGCCGCCGGTGCCCCCGGCGGCGGCGAGCACCTCGTGCCCGGCCGCCGCCGGCAGGAACTCGGCCAGCAGCGCGCTGCGGCCCATCCCGGGCTCGGCGACGAGGTCGACCAGCCGTGCCCCGTGCCCGCCCAGCGCGTCGGTGAGCGCGGTGAGCTCCCGTCGCCTCCCGGCGAACCGCGTTGCCGTGTCGTTCATCCTCGCCGCCCCTCCCGGAACCGCAGCTGTCGCTTAACCGGCCTGCTCGGTCATCGCGCGCCGCAGGCTCAGCGGGCGCATGTCGGTCCACACCTCGTCGATGTGCGCGAGGCATTCGTCCTTGCTGCCGGTCACGCCGACCGCGCGCCACCCGGCGGGCAGCTCGCGGGCCTGCGGCCAGATCGAGTACTGCTCCTCGTCGTTGACCACGACGGCGTACGTGCTCTTGTTCTCGGTGTCCTGCATCGCTTGCCTCACAAGTGGTTTCTCAGCGGTTGTGATCAGGGGCGGGTGAGGGTGCGGGCCGCGGCACGCACGCCCGCCAGCACCGTGCCGTCCACGGCCAGCACGCCCCGGTCCTCGGTGCGCACGGCGCGCAACGCCTCGTCCACCAGCGCGGCGACCTCGCGGACCTCCGCGTCGCCGAACCCGCGCTGGGCGAGCACGGTGCTGGACAGGGCGATGCCGCCGCAGTCGGCGTCGCGGGGGTCGTCGGCGGGCACGCGGCAGCGGGTGCCGACCACCCCGGCCTCGGCGAGCACGCGCTCGGCGAGCGCACCGGTCAGGTCGGTGCCGGTCAGGTCGAGCACGCACAGCTGGGTGTCGGTGCCGCCGGAGACCAGGGTGCGGCCCCGCAGCACCAGCTCCTCGGCCAGCACGGCCGCGCCGGCGAGGATCCGCTCGGCCAGCACGCGGAACTCGGGGCCGCCCGCGTGCCCGAGCACCCGGGCCTTTGCCGCGGTGGCCGGCCGGCCCGCCGCGGTGGCGTGCCCGCCCGCCCGGCGCAGCCGCTCGGCCAGGGTGCGCGCGCTGCCGTCCAGCACCAGGTCGGCGTCGCGGCCGCACAGCACCAGGCCGCCGTGCGGGCCGCCCAGCTGCTGGTGCGTGCTGGCGACGGTGACGTGCGCGTGGTCGACCGGGCTCGGCGCGAGCCCGGTCGCGACCAGGCCCGTACCGGCAGCGATGTCGGCCACCAGCAGCGCGTCGACCTCCTCGGCCAGGGCGCGCAAGCGGGCGAAGTCCACGTGCCTCGGGTAGCTGCCCGCGCCGCACAGGATCACCGCCGGGCGGTGCTCCCGGGCCAGGGCGGCGGCCTCCTCGTGGTCGAGGCGACCGTCCGCGCCCATCCCGTGCCCCACCCAGCGGTGCGTGCTCAGCCGTCGCAGCGCCGAGTGCGGGCCGTGCGCCAGGCGCAGGTCCAGCACCACGTCCTCGGGTTCCAGCAGCGCGTCCAGCACCACGGTGGTCGCCGCGGCCGGGGAGTCCGGCCGCACGTCGGCGTAGCGGGCGCCGAACAGCTGCACCGCGCGGGTGGTGGCCAGGGCCTCCAGCTGCGCGTGCGCCGGCCGGTGCGGCAGGTCCTCGCTAGCGGTCTGCAGCGCCGGGTCGGCGAGGCAGGCCAGCGCGGTGGGGTCGAGCAGGCTGGCCGAGCTGGCCAGCACGAGCACCGAGTCCTGCGGTCCCGATTCGGCGCGCAGCGCGGCGGCGAGTTCGGGGTCGGCCTCCTCGGGACGCGACACGGACGAGGTATTGGCCAGAAGCATTCCGACTCCTCTTTTCGGCCGTGTCGGCACGGCCCTGATCAGGCAGGTGTGAACGCAAGTCGCGCGGCATTAACGCTGTTGCCAATTTTTCTGGTGAATTCTTCATCGGAAAGAGTTCGGGCGGAGGTGGGTCGGAATCACCAGTCCGTGCCGCCGCCACCACGGACGCCGTGCTGCACGCTCTGCGCGGTGACCTGCGTGGACGCGGGGGACATCGGCCCGGCGACGACGAAGAAGGCGGCGGAGGCGGCAAGGCGAATGGCGCGGTTGCTGGACATGGTGATGTTTCCTTCCTCTGGTGGATCGGGCGGTCGGTGAATTCCCAGTCGGACCGGGTCGGCGCTTTTGTTTCGCATCCGCCGTTCGGTCCGGCAGTAACTACATTCCTCGATTCCGCGGGCCGGGGCCAGGGGTTGGAACGTTCATGAAGTGGCCTGGCAGCAAGTTCCCACCGGGACCGTAATCGCAGGTGGGAAAGGTTGCGGGCAGGCCGAGGCGGCACATGCCGCACGGGCGTGCGCCGGAAGGAGCAGCGGGGTTCGGCTCAGTCGAGCAGGCCGCGCTGCTGGGCGAGCACCCCGGCCTGGAAGCGGCTGTCCGCGCCGAGATCGGCGGTGATGGTGGCGATGTGGCGGCGGCAGGTGCGCACCGAGATGCCCAGCCGGCGCGCGATCATCTCGTCCTTGGCGCCGGAGGCCATCTGCTCCAGGATCGCCCGCACCATCTCGTCGCGGGCCTGGTCGGCGTCGTCGGCCACCTCGGCGTCCTTGTCGCCGACCTCGGTGATCGGGAACGGCCTCCCGTTGTGCCACATGAGGTCGAAGCTCGACAGCAGGTGCTCGACCACGCCCGGTTCCTGCACCAGCACCGCGCCCTTCACGGGATCGCCGGTCTCCGGCGGGATGAACGCGACCTCGCGGTCGAAGGCGATGAGGCGGCGCGGCACGATCGGCACCGTGCGCACCTGGGCGCCGTGCCGCAGCACCTCGCCGACGTAGCGCTGGGTGGCGGCGTGGTGGCGGGTGGAGTGCTGGAGCACCGAGCGCATGACCACGCCGCGCTCCAGCATCATCAGGTCCAGGGCGAGGCTGCGGGCCAGGCCGTCGTCGCTCATGCCGCTGCCCGGGTGGGCGATGCACAGCTCGTGCTTGACCCGCCGGGCCCGGTCGCCGAGCAGGTGCCGCACCATGTCGATGTCCTCGATGACGTCGACCGCCTCGGCCGCCCGCCGGGACTGCCGGGCCTCGAAGTAGGTGGGCAGCAGGGACAGCATCTCGGCGCGCACCTTGGCCATCTCGTTCTGGCGCTGGCGGATCTGCTTCTCCTCCTCGGCCAGCAGCTCGGCCACCGCGGTCTCCGGGCCCACCGCGTCGTACTCGCGCTCGGGGTCCAGGGAGCGCCGGAACAGGGTGCGCTCGCGCAGCGTGGCGACCAGCTCGTCCAGCCGCTCGCCCGAGATCCCCAGCTCCGCCTGCGCGTCCTCCCGGCGCCACGCCGGGTTCTCCACCGCCATCTTGTACAGCCGCACCGACTCAGGACCCAGCTCCTGGTGCACCGGTACCCCCGCGCCGCCCTCGAACTTGATCATCATCGTAGTTAGTCAGCGTAACCGTCGGGCGGGGGAAACAGCTGGTTCTGGCGGTGACCAGAACTGGATCTTGCCCTCTCGGGCAGACTGCGGTAGCGCGCCTTGTGCGATCGGGGGTTTCTGGAGAGCACACGCGCTCTTGACCTGGAATTTAACCAGGTCGCATGCGGGTGCTGTCCGGTTTTCGCGGACGGGTGCGTCGATTGTCACCTCCGGCCGGTGCGGGTGCGGTGGTCGGCGAGCAGTTCGCCGAGGGTCGCGCCGAGGACGGCGGCGTGCGGTGCGCGCACCATCGCGTGGTGGTCGCCGGGAACCTGGCGGACGGTGAGCGGGCCGCGCACGTGGGGCTGCCAGCCCGCGGCCGCTTCCTCGGTCGAGCGCGGTTCGGCCACCAGCAGGTCCACGCGGCCCGCGTAGGTGCCGGGCTGCCAGCGCGCCCCGGCCGTGGTGGCCGCGACCGCGACCCGCGCGCGGGCCAGCGCGCTCCGGCGCTCGCGCGGCCGGACCTGGCCGGACGTGGTCAGCGCGGTCACCGCGTGCTCGTACCGCTCCGCCTCGGCCAGGGCGCGCAGCTCCGCCGGGTCGAGGGTGACCGGGGGCAGGCCGGTGGACAGGCCGCAGCTCGCGACGAACTCGGCGAGCGCGTCCGCCTCGTCCAGTCCGGCGGGCAGTCCGCCGGGCGGCCTGGAGTCCAGCAGCGCCACCAGGCCGACCTGCTCGCCCCGCGCGGCCAGCTCGGTGGCCATGGCGAACGCCAGCCAGCCGCCGGAGGACCAGCCCGCCAGGTGGTAGGGGCCCGCCGGGGCGATCTCCCGCACGGTCGCGAGGTGCCGGTCCACCAGCGCGGACATCTCGTCCAGCACCGGGCCGCCCGCGAGCCCGGGGGCCTGCAGCCCGTACGCGGGCAGGTGCTCCGGCAGGTGCTCGCCGAGGGCCAGGTAGGGCAGGGCGGTGCCGCCGACGGGGTGCACGAGGAAGAGCGGTGCGCCGGTGCCGGATTCCTTCACCGCGACCACCGGCGCGGTGGCGTCGGCGGCGGCCGGGACCTCGCCCAGCACGACGACCCGCGCCAGCTCGGCGAGCGTCGGGTGGCGGAAGAACTGCTGCGGGGTCACCGCGATCCCGGACCGGGCGGCGAGCTCCACCGCGCGGATCACGCTGAGCGAGCTGCCCCCGAGGTCGAAGAAGCCGTCCGCCGCGGACACCCGGTCGAGGTCGAGGACCTCGGCCCACACGTCCGCGAGCGCGCGCTCGGCCGGGGTGGCCGGTTCGACGTGGGCCCGCTGGTGCCCCGTCGAGTCCGGGGCGGGCAGCGCGGCGCGGTCGACCTTGCCGTTGGGGTTGAGCGGCAGCCGGGCCAGCCACAGCACCCGCGCGGGCACGAGGTGCTCGGGAAGCCGTTCCCGCAGCGCGGCTTTGGCCTCCGCCTCGTCGACCGGGGCGGGACCGGAGACGTAGCCGATGAGCCGGGTCTCCGCGGCGTCGCGGCGGGCCACCACCACGGAGGCGGCCACGCCGGGCAGGGCGCGCAGCGCGGCCTCGACCTCGCCCAGCTCGATCCGGAAGCCCCGCACCTTCACCTGCTCGTCGATCCGCCCGGCGTAGGCCAGGCCTTCCGCGGTCCAGCGCACGTGGTCACCGGTGCGGTACATGCGGGATCCGGGCGGGCCGGAGGGATCGGGCAGGAACCGCTCGGCGGTCAGGCCGGGCCGGTCGAAGTACCCGCGGGCCAGGCCCGCGCCCGCCACGTGCAGCTCACCCCACACGCCTTCCGGCACCGGCCGCAGATGCTCGTCCAGCACGTGCACCCGGGTGTTGCCGATGGGGCGGCCGATGGGGACGGGGCCGGTGACCGCCGGAGCACCGGGTTCGAGCTCGAACACCACGCAGCCCACGGTGGCTTCGGTGGGCCCGTACTCGTTGACGACCCGCGCGCCCGGGTGCCGGTCGCGCCAGCGCTGCAGCACCGCGCCGTCCAGGGCCTCGCCGCCGATGACCAGGTCGCGGGCGTCGGAGGCGGTGTGCGGCAGGGCGTCCAGCAGCCGCAGGTGGCTCGGGGTGATCTTGAGCAGGTCCGGGCGCGCGGTGTGCTCGCCCAGGTCCCCGAAGCGCACCCGGCCGCCGGTGATCAGCGGCGTGAACAGGTTGGTGACGGGCATGTCGAAGGCCACCGAGGAGTGCACCAGCGTCTCGCCCGCGGCCGCCGGGTACAGCGCCGCCGCCTCGCTGAGGTAGGCCGCCAGGGAGGCGTGCTCGACCACCACGGCCTTGGGCCGCCCGGTGGAACCGGAGGTGTAGATCAGGTAGGCGGCCGTGCGCGGGTGGGGCGCCAGGTCCAGGTCGTCGCCGGGGCCGTCGAGCGACGGGAGCTCGGTGAGCACCACCTCGGCGCGGGAGTCGTCGACCAGCAGGCTGATCCGCTCGGCCGGGTAGCCGGACTCGACGGGCAGGTAGGCGGCTCCGGCTTTGAGCACCCCGAGCAGCGCGACCATCAGGTCGACCGAGCGGGGCAGCACCACGGCCACCACCGACCCCGCGCCCGCGCCGCGCGCCCGCAGGTGCCGGGCGAGCTGGTTGGCCCGCCGGTTCAGCTCGGCGTAGGTCAGGGCGCCTGCGTCGTCCAGCACCGCGACCGCGTCCGGCGTCCGCCGCACCTGGGCCTCGAACCGTTGCGGCAGCAGGGCTTCCGGCCGTTCGACCGCGGTCGCGTTGCGCTCGGCCAGGAGCCGGTGCTCGACCGGGGCGAGCAGGTCCAGTTCGGACAGTCGTGCGCCTGGATCGGCCACGGCGGCGGTGAGCAGGCGTTCCAGGTGGTCCAGCAGGCGCACCATGCGGTCCTGGTCGAACAGCTCGGTGGAGTACTCCAGGCTCAGCTCGATCCCGCCCGCGTTCGCGCGTTCCCCGAACCCGAGGCCCGCGTCGAACCGGGCGGTGCGGCCGGGCGAGGCGACCGGGGACATGGTCAGCGAGCCGAACCGGGCCTCGTCGTCGCCCGCCTCGGTCTGGAACAGCGAGATCTGGAACAGCGGGTTGCGGCCGGGGTCGCGGTCCGGGCGGAGCGCGCGCACCACCTCGTCGAAGGGCACGTCCTGGTGGTTGTGCGCGCCGAGCACGGTCTCGTGCGCCCGGGCCAGGAGCTCCCGGAAAGTGGGGTCGCCGTCGGTGGACACGCGCAGCACCACCGAGTTGGTGAAGAACCCGATGAGGCCCTCCAGCTCGGTGCGGGTGCGGCCGCCGAAGGTCGAGCCCAGCGCGATGTCGCGCTGCCCGGAGTACACCGACAGCACCGCGGCCAGGCCCGCGGTGAGCACCGGCAGCATCCGGGTGCCGGTGCGGGCGGCCAGGTCCAGCAGGTCGCGGTGCAGCGAGGCGGGCAGCAGGTGGTGCAGGTCGCGCCCGGCGAAGGTGGGCTCGGCGGGGCGGGGGCGGTCGGTCGGCACGGCCAGCGTCGGCAGGTCCGCCAGCCGCTCGGTCCAGTACCGCAGACCGTCCGCTGTGGACTGATTGCGCTGCCAGGAGGCGTAGTCGGCGTACTGCACGGGCAGTTCCGGCAGCTCCGGCTCGCGCCCGGCCTCGTGCGCCAGGTAGGCCTGCGCCAGCTCGCCGAGCAGGACCGGCACCGACTCGGCGTCGATGGAGATGTGGTGCGTGCACAGCACCAGCAGGTGGTCGTCCTCGGCGGCCCTGGCCAGGCCGGCGCGCAGCATGGGATCGGTGGCCAGGTCGATCGGCCGGGTGCCCTCGGCCGCCGCGAAGTCGACCAGCGCGGTCGTCGGCTCGCCGGTCAGGTCGGTCACCGGCAGCGGCACCAGCTCCGGGGCGGGCCCGGCCAGCTGGCGCGGCCCGTCCGGGGTGCTGAGGTAGCGGGTGCGCAGGATCTCGTGCCTGCCGACGACCGTGGTCAGCGCGCGCTGGAGGGCGGTCACGTCCAGCTCGCCGCGCAGCCGCAGGGCGAGAGGGGTGTTGTACACGGCCAGTCCGGGGGCGGCGCGGTCGAAGAACCACAGGCGCTCCTGGGCGAAGGACAGCGGCAGCGGCCCCGTGCGCGGTACCCGGCGGACGCGGTCGTCCGCCGCCTGGTCCCTGCGGGTGTCCCGCACCTCGGCGAGGAGCTTCGCCCGCTGCTCCGGCGAGAGCGCCGCCAGTCGTCGCTTCAGGTCCTGTCGGGTTGCCGCCATCGCCTTCGCTGCCCCTTCTCCGGTGCCGGACTCAGCCAGCTCGGAGCTTCGTCCCCGGCCCGCGCGCCCGGGAGTCGGGGTAATGACCGACAGGCCCGGACGCGCGTCGGCGTGCGACGGTCGGCCTGCCCGGAAGCGGGCGAGCGATTCCCCAGGGCCGCGCCGACCAGTCACCGGCGCCGCCGACTCCAGTCTTCCTACCGAGTTCGAGTGCAGCGGAGGGGTGTATGAGTGCCTTTGGCGTAGCCACGGGTGGTCTCACTGAGAAGGACCGGGACCGGTTCGCCGACCTCACGGTCCGCGACGGGTACACGGTGATGCGCCGGGAGGACCTGCGCCCGTTGATGACGGGGGAGGACTTCCGCTCCCTCCGGCGGGCCTGGAACGACCTGTGCCTGGACACCGAGCTGGCCGACGGCGGCACGTACCGCTACCGCCGGTACGGGCGGCTCGCGGTGGAGGTGACCGAGCAGGGGGTGCAGTTCGCGCCGCTGCCGCACGCCACCTTCCGCCAGGACGTCATCCCGCTGTGGCAGGGCAAGGACCGCTCCTTCGCCCCGATCAGCGAGGAGGTGCTGCTCGGCGCGGGCATGCGGGCCCTGGTCGGCCTCGACGCGCAGCTGGCCAGCGCGGTCTCCGGCCGCACGTCGTGGACGGTGGGCATCCACCTGATCCGCGTGATCGCCCCGCTCGGCGCGGTCGGCAAGCCCACCCCGGAGGGCCGCCACCGCGACGGGCACCTGTTCGTCGGCATGCACCTGCTGCGCCGCGACGACTGCGACGGCGGTCTGTCCACTGTGTACCCCGAGCGGCGCGAGCCGGTCAGCCTCACCCTGACCGACCCGCTGGACTCCATGTTCGTCGACGACAACCGCGTCATGCACGAGGTCTCCCCGACCCGCGCGGCCGAGGTGGTGGACGGCATCCGGGACATGCTGCTCGTCGACCTCAACGCACCCGGGGCGGAGTAGCGAAGTGATCACCGACGAGGTGGAGCTGCTCCGCTCCACGATCGCGATCCCGTCGGTCTCCGGCGGGGAGCAGGCCGTGTCCGCCTTCCTCGCGGGCCGGATGCGGGCCGCGGGCTTCGACGCGCACGTCGACGCGGTCGGCAACGTGCACGGGGTCGTCGGCAGCGGCGGTCCCGAGATCGTGCTGCTCGGGCACATCGACACCGTGCCCGGCGACCTGCCCGTCCGCACCGACGGCGAGGTGCTGCACGGCCGCGGCTCGGTCGACGCGAAGGGACCGTTCGCGACGTTCGTGTGCGCCGCCGCGCGGGTGGCCGAGACCATCGCCGCGCGCGTGCGCGTGATCGGCGCGGTGGACGAGGAGCGCACCTCGGTCGGTGCCCGCCACCTGCTGCTCTCCGGCATCCGGCCGGACGCGCTGGTCATCGGCGAGCCGAGCGGGGTGCACCGCGTGGGCATCGGCTACAAGGGCGTCTTCCGGTTCCGGGTGGAGGTCGTGCGGCCCAGCGCGCACACCTCCTCGGCCGCCGCGACCGCCGCTGAGGTGGTCGTGCAGCTGTGGCAGACCGTGCGCGACCGGCTGGCCCGGCGCTACCCCGGCGAGCTGCCCCTGTTCGAGCAGGCGCTGCCGTCGGTGGTCGACCTGCGCGGTGACCTGGAGAACGCCTCGGTGGAGGTCTCCTGCCGGGTCCCGATCGGCTTCGACCCGGAGGCCTTCACCGCCGAGCTGCACGAGCTGGCCGAGGCGGCGGGCGCGCACCGGGTGCACGTGATCGAGAGCGTGCCCGCCGTGCGCTCGCCCCGCACCGACCCCGTGGTGCGGGCGCTGACCGCGGCGATCCGCGCCGCGGGCGGCAGCCCGGTGCCCAAGCTCAAGCTCGGCACCGCCGACTGGAACGTGGTCGGGCCGAGCTGGCAGTGCCCGGTCGCGGCCTACGGGCCCGGCGACTCCCGGCTCTGCCACACCCCGGACGAGCACATCCGGATCCCCGAATACCTCGCCGCCATCGAAGTGCTCGCCGACGCGCTCCCGCGCCTGGCGGCCTCGGTGCGGCCCCAGCTCGCCACCGCCGGTGGCGGATCTAGCCGAAGTGGAGGCAGCACGTCGTGACGATGGACCAACGGCCCCTGGCCGTGCTCACCTCGCGGGTGCGGCTGGAGGAACGGCTGCTGCTGGCCGAACTGCGCCGCCGCGACGTCGACTTCGTCCAGGTCGACACCCGCACCCTGGCCCTGCGGCTGGAGACGGGCCAGGACCTGGCCGTGCCCTACCGGGGCGCGCTGAGCCGGGAGATCTCGCACACCCGGAACTCCTACGTCAGCAAGCTCTTCGAGCACGCGGGCGTGCCCGTGGTGAACAGCTCGCAGCTGATCGACCTGTGCGGGGACAAGCTGCTCACCACGCTGGCGCTGCGCGAGGGCGGCCTGCCCACCATCCGCGCCATGGCCACCCTGGTGCCCGAGGCCGCTCTGTCCAACATGGACGACTTCGGCTACCCGGCCGTGGTCAAGCCGCTCACCGGGTCCTGGGGCAAGCTGATGGCCCGCCTGCGCGACCACGAGGACGCCGAGGTCGTGCTCGAGCACCGCGGCGCCTTCCCCGGGCCGCAGCACCAGATCACCTTCGTGCAGGAGTACGTCGACAAGCCCGGCCGCGACATCAAGGCCTACGTCTTCGGCGGCGAGGTCATCGGCGCGATCTACAAGGTGCACGACCACTGGCGCACCAACACCGCCCGCGGCGGCCGGGCCGAGGTCTGCCCGCTCACCGACGAGCTGGAGAAGCTGCTGCAGGACACCGCCCGCGCGGTCGGCGAGGGCGTGCTCGGCATCGACGTCATCCAGCACCGCGACGGCACCGCGTACGTCAACGAGGTCAACCACACCCCCGAGTTCCACGGCGCGATCGAGGTGCTGGGCGTGGACCTGGTCGGCGCCTACCTGGACTACGCGCTCGGCCAGCTCGACCTGTGGGGCCAGCGGTGAGCCCCCGGACCGCGCCGCTCGCGCTGGCCGGGCCGGTGGCGAGCCGGGGCCAGGTCCTCGACCTGCCCGCAGGCGTCTACGACTGGCTGCACCTGGAGGTCGACGCGCCGGTGGCCGACGAGCACACCGCGTGGCTGCACTACGCGGGCGGCCTGGACCCCGAGATCCTCGTGGTGCCCGGCGGCACCGCCGGCTGGACCCGGCTCGCGGTGCCGCGCCGGGACGTCCTGCTCGGCGTGCGCCTGCCGGACGCGCCGGAGCTGGTCGTCCGCTCGGTGTCCCTGATCAGCCCGGCCGGTGCGGAAGTGGGGGCGTCCCATGGCTGACAGGCTCGCCATGCTCGGCGGCAAGCGCGAGGTGGCCAAGTCCGAGAACACCAAGGAGCGCACCGGCTGGCCGGTGGTCACCGAGGCCGAGCGCGAGGCGGTGCTCGGGGTCTTCGACGCCGGGCTGTACACCTCCAACGACGGCGGCCGCGGCGCGGTGTCCGGGTTGCAGCGCGACTGGGCCGACTACACCGGCGTCCGGTACTGCGCGGCGGTCGCGAACGGCACCGCCGCACTGGAGCTGTCCCTGGCCGCGCTCGGCCTGGAGCCCGGCGCCGAGGTCCTGGTGCCCGCGCTGACCTTCATCGGCTCGGCCATCCCGGTGGTGCAGCGGCTGCTCGTCCCGGTCTTCGTCGACGTCGACCCGGTCACCTACACCGTGGACCCGGCCGCCGCCGAGGCCGCGATCACCCCGCGCACCCGCGCGATCATCGCGGTGCACCTGCACGGGCTGCCCTGCGACCTCACCGCGCTGCGCGCGCTCGCCGACAAGCACGGGCTGCACCTCGTCGAGGACGCCGCCCAGGCGCAGGGCGCGGAGTACCGGGGCCGCAAGGTCGCCTCCTTCGGCGACATCAACGCGATCAGCCTCAACGTGGTCAAGAACCTGCCCACCTGCGGTGAGGGCGGCCTGGTCACCACCGACGACGAGGAGCTCCACGAGCGCGTCGTGCTGCACCGGCAGTTCGGCGAGGACCTGCGCGCGGGCAAGGACCGCGACTACATCTCGCGCGTGCTCGCGGGCAACGAGAAGCTCTCCGGCGTGCAGGCGGCGTTCACCCGAGCGCAGCTGTCCACTTTGGACGCCAATCAGGCCGCGCGGGACCGGGGCGTCCGGGCGTTCCTGGACCGGCTCGCGCAGCTGCCCGGCATCACCACCCCGCACTGCCCGGCCGATCGCACGCACGCCTGGCACATCCTGCGGCTGCGCTTCGACCCGGCCGCGGCGGGCCTGCCCGACGTGCACCCGGGCGCCTTCCGGGCCGTGCTCGCGCGGGCGCTGAAGGCCGAGGGCGTGCCGGTGCAGCCGTACCAGGTGGTGCCGCTGCCGGGGCAGCAGGCGTTCCAGCGGCTCGCCGGGCTCGGCGGCTACCCGTGGCGGCTGCCCGGGGCCGCGCCGGTCAGCTACCGGATCGACGACCACCCGGTCAGCCTGGCGGTCATCGAGGACTCGCTGACCCTGCAGCGCGTGCACCTCAACCCGGCGTCCGCGCCGCTGCTGCTGCGCTTCGCCGACGCCTTCGCCAAGGTCTGGGCCAACCTGGACTCGCTGGCACCGGTCGCGCGCAGCATGGACTACCGGCCGCCGTGGCACGCGGCGATGACGATGGAGGCGAGCGCATGAGCGCCGAGGCCGCGGCCTACCGCGTGCGCGAACGCGTGCTCAAGATGGGCACGGGCGCGCACGGCACGCACATCGGAGGCAGCCTGTCCTGCGCGGACGTGCTGACCCTGCTGTTCACCGAGGTCCTGCGGCTGCGGCCGGAGGATCCCCGGTGGGACGGGCGGGACCGGTTCGTCCTCAGCAAGGGCCACGCCAGCGCCGCGCTGTACGGCGCGCTCGTCGAGCGCGGCTACCTGGCCGAGGAGGAGCTGGCCACCTACGCGCGGGAGGGCAGCCGGCTGGCCGGGCACCCGCTGCGCCGCTTGCCCGGGGTGGAGTTCCCCAGCGGCTCGCTCGGGCACGGCCTCTCCCTCGGCGCCGGGGTCGCGCTCGGGCTGCGGCGCACCGGCCGGGACAGCCGCACGTTCGTGCTGCTCGGCGACGGCGAGCTGCAGGAGGGTTCGGTGTGGGAGGCCGCGATGTTCGCGGGCACCCAGCAGCTGGACAACCTCATCGCGGTCGTGGACCGCAACGGGTTGCAGATCACCGGGCCCACCACCGGCCTGGAGCCGCTGGCCGAGCGCTGGCGCACCTTCGGCTGGCACGCCGTCGAGGTGGACGGGCACGACCTGGCCGCGCTGCGCGCGGTGTTCGCCGACCTGCCCACCGGCAAACCGGTCGTGGTCATCGCGAACACGGTCAAGGGCAAGGGCGTGCCGCTGTTCGAGGACAAGAAGAAGAGCCACTCCGTCCAGCTGACGCCGCGCCTGTACCAGCGCGCCGTGGCTGGCCTGAAGTCGACGAGGCCGTCATGACCACTGCTGAGCTCGAGACCGCCGCGCCCACCTGGGCGGAGCGCTACTCGGCCTCCTCCCGCGAGGTGTACCGGCGGGTGCTGGCCGAGCTGGCCGCCACCGATCCCCGGCTGTTCTGCGTGGACTCCGACATGGGCGGGCTGGAGGACGTCTTCGGCGCGCCGCTGCCCGAGCAGTACGTCAACGTCGGCATCGCCGAGGCCAACCTGATGAGCGTCTCGGCGGGCCTGGCCGACACCGGGTTCCTGCCGTACGCCAACACGATCGCCGGGTTCGCCGCGGCGCGGGCCTGCGAGCAGGTGAAGGTGGACATCGCGGGCAACAACCTGCCGGTGCGCATCGTGGTCACCCACTCGGGAGTCTCCGCCGGACCGTACGGGCCCACGCACCACTCCCTGGACGACGTCGCGATCATGCGCACCTTCCCGAACATGACGGTGGTGGTGCCCAGCGACGCGGCCGAGACCGAGTGCGTGATCCGGTCCACCGTGGACCTCCCGGGTCCGCTGTACGTGCGGCTGGGGCGCGGGGCCACACCGCTGGTGAACACCGAGCCGTACGAGTTCGTGCTGGGCGAGGCGCGCTGGTTGCGCTCGGGCGACGACGTGACGATCGTGGCCACCGGCGCCCACCCGGTCCACATGGCCCTGGAGGCGGCGGAGATCCTGGCGCGGCGGGGGATCGGGGCCCGGGTGCTGAACATGCACACCGTCAAGCCGATCGACCGGGCGGCGCTGGTCCGCGCGGCCGCCGAGACCGCGGGCATCGTCACCGTCGAGGACCACGTGGTCGTCGGCGGGCTCGGGGCGGCGGTGTGCGAGGTGGTGTCGGAGGAGCGGCCGTGCCCGGTGCGCCGCATCGGGCTGCCGGACGCCTACTTCGACCACGTCGCCGACGAGCGCGAGCTGCTGGTGCACGCCGGGGTCTGCCCGGAGCGCATCGCCGAGGCCGCGCTGGCGGTCGGCGGCTGGTGACGGTCGGCCGGACGTGGCGTTCCGCCCGGGGTCGGCGGGGGAGCGCCACGTCCGCGCGTTCAGGCCTGGCCGCGCACGCCGGGCAGGCGCCACCAGGCCAGCAGCTCCGGGTGCGCGGTGCGGGGCATCGCGAACGCGGGGATCTCGCGAGCCGGGCGGTCGAAGCGCAGATCGGGCGAACCGGCTTGCGCGGCAAGGGTTTCCCGCACCGCTGCCAGCTCCTCGGGTCCGGCGCCGGGCCACAGGTCGGCGCCCAGGAGGTGCTCGCGGTGCGAGGGAACGCCCTCGGTCACGCTCGCCGCCGTGCCCGAGCCGGTGTCCCACCACGTCACCGCCACGCCCTCGGCGACGTCCCCGGCCTCCGGGTACGGCAGCGGGTCCGCGAGGTCGCGCACCATGTGCACCTCGGACAGCGGCTTGTCCCCGGCGGGGAAGTGCCGCACCGTCCGGTAGCCGACGCGGGCGTAGAACGCCGGGTTGCCGCGCTCGACCACCGCGTCCAGCACCACCCCGCGCGCGGCCTCCGCGCGGGCCGCGCCCTCCAGGCTCCGCAGCAGGGCCCGGCCGGTGCCCGCCCGGCGCACCCAGGGCGCGACGGCCAGGCGGCGGACCTCCCAGGTCTCGCCGACGGCCGCGCGGACCGCGCCCGCGACCTCGCCGTCCGCGGTGGCCACCCACAGCCGCAGCCCGGCAGCCAGGTCCGCGCGGACCTGCTCCGGGGTGCTCGACGCCCCGTCGGCGGTCGGCAGGCCCGGAACCAGGTCGCCCGCGGCGTAGGCCGCCGACGTGATCCGGGAAATGGTCTCGGCCAGCTCATCGGAAAGCGATTCGACCGCTGTGATTTCGAATTGGCTGGTCTTTTCTTCCAGCGAAGTCATGACCGACAACATACGCGAGTGTGATGGCATGAAGAACACCGTCGTCGACATTTCCGCGCTCTGCGACAACCGCGGAATACAACCACCGGGAACCGAGGGGGAATACGGGTTCAACGTCTGGTCCAACACCTTCCCGGCCGAGGAGCTGCCCGAGCCGGGCGGCCTCGTACCGGTCGCCGGCGTCCCCTTCGAGTTCCCCGCCCGGCCCGCGCCCGGCGGGGACAACATCCGGTGCCGGGGCCAGCTCGTGGAGGTGCCGCCCGGGGAGTACGACTGGCTGCACCTCCTCGGCGCGGCCGAGCGGCGGACCGAGGACCAGGTGCTGCTGCACTACCGGGACGGCACCGTGCGCGAGGAGTGGCTGCGCATGTCCGACTTCTGGCCGCAGACCGATGCCCGGTTCGGCGAGCCGCTGGCCTTCCGCACGTCGGCGATGCGCTACCCGCGGCACACGCACCGCTCGCACGCCCCCTCGATCTGGCAGCAGCGCGTCCCGGTCACCGTGCCCGGGGAGATCACCGCGGTGCGGCTGCCGGACAACCCCGCGATGCACGTCTTCGCCCTGACCCTCAGCACCGACCTGGAGGCCCGTCGTGCGAGTTGAGCTGGCCCCCGTCCGCTACTGGCGGCACGACCTCGGGCACTGCCTGCACACCACCGCCGGTGTGCTGCTGGACCACCACGGCCTGGACCCGGTCGAGGTGCTCGGCGCCGGGTGGGGCTTCCACTACCCCGGTGACCTGCGGCGGGAGGAGTACTACCTGCCCGGCGCGGCCGAGTCGCTGTTCAGCGGGCTGGCCCCGCACCACCGGATCAGCTCCCGCTGGCACACCCCCGCCGACGCCGAGACCGGCTGGCTGGAGGTGCGCGCGCAGCTGCTGGCCGGGCGGCCGGTCGCGGTGGCCGCGGACAACTTCCACCTGCCGTTCCGCCCCGCCCACCGGGACGTGCACACCAACCACCTGCTCGTCGTCCACGGCTTCGACGACGAGGCGGCGGAGGTGCTGGTCGCCGACCCGGTGCCGCCAGCGTTCCAGGGCGCCATCCCGCTCGCCGAGTTCACCGCGGCCCGCGACTCCGGCAACCCGGTCAAGCACGACCGCGACCTGTTCTTCACCGCCAACCCCATCGGCAACCGCTGGCTGGAGCTCACCGTCGAGGACGGGCAACCCGCCTTCGACCAGGACTTCTTCCGGCACGTACTCGCCGGGAACCAGCGCGGCTTCACCGATCCGGCCGACCCGGCGACCAGCGGCCTGAGCGGCCTGCGGACCTTCCTGACCGGCAACATCGACGCCCTGGCCGACGAACCCGGCCTGGTCGACGAGATGTTCGTGGTCATCGGCCCGGTGCTCGCCGTCGCGGGCCTGCACGCCGAGTACCTGGCGCTGGCGGGACGGCGCTTCGACGACCACCGCCTGCTGGAGTGCGCGCGCCTGGTCGACCGGATCGCCCACCACTGGACCGCCCTGCGCATCGCCGTGGCCACCTGCCGCGACGACCGCGCCGCGGCCGTGCCGTCGCTGCACCGCCGCGCCCGGCGGCTGCTCGCCGAGCACGAGCTCGTGCTGGACGAGATCGAGCGCGTGCTCGGGTAGGGGATTTCCCCTACTCCCGGCCGGGGCCCCGTTTCCGCCATTCTAATTCCGTCTGGTCCTCAATCCGCCGAATTCGTCGGCGGACGATGCGGGAGGAATGCTGAAGTGAGCGTTCAGGCTTGCCCGGAATGCGCGGCGGACGTGTCCGTCGCCGATGCTCCGGAACTCAACGAGATCATCGAATGCGGTGAATGCGCGGGCGAGCTGGAGGTCGTCTCCGTCGACCCGCTGATCATCGCGGTCGCGCCCGAGGCCGAGGAGGACTGGGGCGAGTGATTCGCGCCGCGATCGTCGGTGGAGCCGGGTACATCGGAGGTGAACTCCTCCGGCTCCTCCTCGGGCACCCCGAGGTGGAGCTGGTGGCCAGCACCTCCGCCCGGCTCGCCGGCAGGCGGGTGGACGGCAGCCACCCGAACCTGCGCGGCCTCACCGACCTCACCTACAGCGACCCCGACGCCCTGCCCGACTGCGACGCGGTCTTCTTCGCCAGCTCCGGCCTCGACGACCCGGCCCGGCGGGCCGCCCAGGCGAGCCGGGCCAAGCTGGTCTTCGACCTCAGCTCCGACCTCCGCCTCACCGACCCGGCCCTGTTCGCCGCGCACTACGGCGCGCACCCGACCCCGGAGGTCCTCGGCACCGCCACCCGCGGCCTGCCCGAGGTCGACCGGACGGCCCTGCGCACCGCGGACCTGGTGTCCGTGCCCGGCTGCATGGCCACCGCGGGCATCCTCGGCCTGCGCCCGCTCGCCGAGCTCGTCGACGGACCGGTCACAGTGGACGGACGAGTCGGCTCCAGCGGCTCCGGCGCCTCGGCGGGCGAGATGAACCTGCACGCCGAACGCGCCAACGTGCTCCGCGTGTTCGCCCCGCTCGGCCACCGGCACCAGGCCGAGATCGGCCAGGCCACCGGCCTGACCGTGCGCATGACCGCCACCGGCGTGGACGCGGTGCGCGGGGTGCAGGTGCTCTGCCGCACGCAGGTGCGGGAGGGCGTCACCGAGACCGACATCCGCAAGGCCTACCGCGCCGCGTACGCCGACGAGCCGTTCGTGCGGGTGGTGGCCCAGAAGCGCGGCAACTACCGCCTGCCCGAACCGAAGATCCTGCTCGGCTCCAACTTCTGCGACGTCGGCTTCGCCCTCGACGCGGACACCCGCGAGCTGCTGGTCATCGGTGCCCTGGACAACCTGGTCAAGGGCGGCTCGGGCAACGCGGTGCAGAGCCTGAACATCCGGATGGGCTGGGACGAGCGCCTGGGCCTCGGCTTCCCGGGCCTGCACCCCGTCTGATCCGCTCCGATCCAGGGAGATCATCATGACCGACCACGTCACCGTGGTGAAGTGCGGCGGCGGCCTCGCGCTGGACCGGGAGGCGGTCTGCCGGGACCTGGCCGAGCTGTCCGCCGCCGGGAAGCCGGTGGTGCTGGTGCACGGCGGCGCGGCCGACGCGGACCAGCTGGCCGGGCGGCTCGGCGTGCCTCAGCGCAGGTTGACCACGCCGAGCGGTTCCTCCAGCCGCTACACCGATCCGGCCACGCTCGAGGTGCTGCTGATGGCGCTGGTCGGCAAGGTCAAACCCGGCCTGGTGGCCGCGCTCGCCCGGCACGGCGCCCGCGCCGCCGGTCTGACCGGCATGGACGCGAACCTGGTGCGCGCCAAGCGCACCGCCACCCACCGGGCGGTGCTGGACGGGCGCAAGGTGGTCGTCCGCGACGACCACAACGGCCGCATCTCCGCCGTGGACCCCGCGATCCTGACCGCGCTGCTGGACCAGCGGATCGTGCCGGTGGTGTCCCCACCCGCGCTGGGCGAGGACGACGAGCCGGTCAACGTGGACGCCGACCGGGCCGCCGCGGCCATCGCCGCCGCGCTGTCCGCAGTGGTCTCAACGGACCTGGTGCTGCTCACCGCCGCGCCCGGGGTGCTGGCGGACCACACCGACGAGAGCACGCTGCTGCCCGACTTCCGGGTGCCGCCGGAGGGTCCGGTCGGCGCGGAGGCCACCGGCGGCATGACCGTCAAGCTGCAAGCCGCCCGCGACGCCCTCCGGGGCGGCGTGGGCACGGTAGTCATCGCCGACGGACGCGGCGGCAGCCCGGTGAGCAGCGCGCTCGCCGGTGCCGGGACCCGCGTGCGGGTGGCCGAACTGGCAGGGAGTCACTGATGTCGAGTCCGGTGCGGCCCGCTGGGCGCAGCCTCGCGGACACCCGCAAGGCGCTGCTCGCCCTGCGGGAGAAGCAGCAGAAGTCGGTGCGCGCCACCAGCGACACCGTCACCCCGGTCCCGCGCGACCGGGCGCTGCCGTTGTCGTTCACCCAGCAGCGGCTGTGGTTCCTGGACCAGTGGTCGCCGGGCCAGGCCGTGTACAACTCGCCGGTCGCGCTGCTGCTGCGCACCGAGCTGGACCACGCGGCCTTCCAGGGCGCGCTGACCGACCTGGTGGCGCGGCACGAGGTGCTGCGCACGCGCTACCCGGTCGAGAACGGCGTGCCCTACCAGGAGATCGAGCCCGCGCCGGAGTCGGTGCCGCTGCCGGTGACCGACCTGACCGGGGCCTCGCGCGCCGAGGTCGAGGACTGGGTGTCGGCCTTCGCCCAGCAGCCCTTCGACCTGGAGCGCGGCCCCGTGCTGCGCGCGGCGCTGGGCAAGCTCGCCGACCGCGAGCACGTGCTGGTGCTGAACATGCACCACATCGCCACCGACGGCGCCTCCACCGGCATCGTCACCGCCGAGCTGGTCGAGCTGTACCAGGCCCGCCGCCAGGACCGGCCGACGCTGCTGCCCGCGCTGCCGGTGCAGTACGCCGACTACGCGGTCTGGCAGCGCGGCCACCTCACCGGCGACGTCCTGGACGAGCAGCTGGCCTACTGGCGGCAGCGCCTCACCGACCTGCCCACGCTCGACCTGCCCACCGACCGGCCGCGCCCGGCGATCCCCAGCCAGGCGGGCGCGACCCTGGAAGTCCTGCTGCCGCCCGAGTTGCGGGACCGGCTAAACGCGGTGGCCCGCGAGGAGCGCGTCACCCTGCTCACCGTGGTGCTGGCCGCGTTCACCGCGCTGATGGCCCGCTACACCGGGCAGGAGGACGTCGTGCTCGGCTCGGTGTTCTCCGGCCGCAACCGGCCCGAGGTCGAAGGCCTGGTCGGCTTCTTCGCCAACACGCTCGTGCTGCGCACCCCGGTGCACGGCGACCCGAGCTTCCGGGAGCTGCTGGCCCGCGTCAACGAGACCGTGCTCGGCGCGCACTTCCACCAGGACCTGCCGTTCGGGCGGCTGGTCGAGGAGCTGCGCCCGGACCGCGATCCCAGCCGCAACCCGCTGTTCCAGACCTGCTTCACCCTGCAGCACGCCACCGTGGAGTCCGCGACGGTCGGCGACATCGAGGCCGAGGCCTTCCCGATGGAGATGGGCACCTCGCGGTTCGACCTGGCCGTGCAGCTCACCGAGATCCCCGAAGGCCTGCGCCTGTGGGCGGAGTACTCCACCGAGCTGTTCGACACCGACCGCATCCAGCGCCTGTTCGACCACTACACCGAGATCCTCACCGCTGTCGCCGCGAGCACCGAACCGCGGCTGAGCGAGCTGCCGGTGCTGACCGCGGCCGAGCGCGAGGCGCTCACCGGAACCTGGAACGACACCGCGCGCCCGGTTCCCGACATCACCCTGCACCAGCTCTTCGAGTCCGTTGTGGACAGACAGCCGGACGCGGTGGCCACCCGGTTCGAGGGCGCGGCGCTGACCTACGCCGAGCTGGACGCCCGCGCCAACCAGGTGGCATGGGCGTTGCGCGCCCGCGGAGTCGGCCCGGAGACCGTGGTCGGCGTGCTGCTGGAGCGCGGCCCCGGCCTGCCCACGGCCTTCCTCGGCATCCACAAGGCGGGCGGTGCCTACCTGCCGCTGGACCCGGACCACCCGGCCGCGCGCTGGGAGCTGGTGCTCGGCGAGGCCCGGTCCGCACTGGTGGTCACCACCACCGATCGGGCCGGCGCGCTGCCCGAGGGCGTCACCGCGATCTGCCTGGACGCGCTCGGCGAGCAGTCCGCGCAGCGCCCGCCGGTCACCGCCCGGCCGGACAACCTGGCCTACCTGATCTTCACCTCGGGCTCCACCGGCCGCCCGAAGGGCGTGCAGGTCGAGCACCGCTCCATCGTCAACTTCACCGCGGGCATCATCGAGGAGTTCCGGCTGACCGCGGGCGACCGCGTGCTCCAGTTCGCCAACCCCTCCTTCGACGTCAGCCTGTTCGACTTCTTCGCCGCCCTGTGCTCCGGCGCCACCCTGGTGCACGCCCCGCGCCGCACCCTGCTGGACCAGGACGACCTGGCCGAGCTGATGCGCGCCGAGCGGGTCACCGTCACCGACCTGCCGCCCGCCGTGCTCGGCCTGCTCGACCCCACCGCGTTCCCCGACCTGCGCGCCCTGTTCGTCGGCCTGGAGGCCTTCCCCGGCGAGCTGGTCAACCGGTGGAACACGCCGGGCCGCGAGTTCCACAACGGCTACGGGCCCACCGAGGCGACCGTGGCGTGCATCGACCACCGCTGCCCGCAGGTCGAGCACACCGCGATGCCGCCCATCGGCGCACCGCTGGCGAACTACCAGGCGCACGTGCTCGACGAGCGCGGGAACCTGGTGCCGGTCGGCGTGCCCGGTGAGCTGCACATCGGCGGGGTTGGCGTGGCCCGGGGCTACGCCAACCGGCCCGGGCAGACCGCGGAGAAGTTCGTGCCGGACCCCTTCGGGCCCCCGGGCAGCCGCCTGTACCGCACCGGTGACCTCGTGCGCCGCCGCGCCAACGGCGACCTGGAGTTCGTCGGCCGGGTGGACGACCAGGTCAAGATCCGCGGCCTGCGCGTGGAGCCCAGCGAGATCGAGCACGTCGTCAAGCAGCACCCCGCGGTCGACGAGGTCGCGGTGATCGGCCAGCGCCACGGCGCCGACGCCCGCCTGCTCGCCTACCTGACCGCAGTGGACGGTCAGGAGCTGGACACCGAGCAGCTGCGCAAGCACCTCACCGGCGAACTGCCCGCCTACCTGGTGCCCGCGGTGTTCACGGTGCTGCCCGAGCTGCCCCGCGCGGCCAGCGGCAAGCTCGACCGCAAGCGCCTGCCCGAACCCGGGGCGGCCACTGCGGTCCACGACCCCGTGCCACCGCGCAACCCCACCGAGGAGGCCCTGGCGGTCATCTGGCGCGAGCTGCTCGGCCTGCCGGAGCAGGCGCCGGTCGACGTGCACGACAACTTCTTCGCCGCGGGCGGCACCTCGCTCAAGATCACCCGGCTGGCCTCGCGCATCCGCGACCGCTTCGGCGTGACCCTCGAACTCCAGGACCTGTTCACCAGGGCCAGCGTCGCCGAGCTCGCCGAACTGGTCGAAGCCAACGAGATCGCCGACGTCGACGACGCGGAGCTGCTGCGGCTGCTGCAGGAGGTGGAGGGATGAGCGCGCCGCTGCTCGACCACGACCCGGTGCTCACCCCGGCGCAGGCGGAGTTCCGCAGCCAGGTGCGGGCCTTCTTCGCCGAGGACCGGGTGCGCGAGCTCGCCGAGGAGATCGCCGGCTACCCGGTGGGCACCGAGGCCGCGCTGCTGCCGGTCTACCGCTGGCTCGGCGAACGGGGCTGGCTCGCCCCCAACTGGCCCGTGGAGTACGGCGGTGCCGGGCTCGGCTCGGTCGAGGCGGCCATCGTCACCGAGGAGATGACCCTGGCGGGCATCCCCGACGACGTGCACGTGCTCAGCATCGACATCGTCGGCATGTTCCTGCTGCTCGAGGGCACCGAGCAGCAGAAGCGCGCGCACCTGCCCGCGCTGGCGGCGGGGGAGCGCATCGCCACCGTGCTCTTCACCGAGCCCGGTGCCGGGTCCGACCTGGCCTCGCTGCAGACCCGAGCGGTCCGCGACGGCGACGGCTGGCGCCTGTCCGGCAGCAAGGTCTTCAACATGAAGTCCCAGCACGGCGACGTGGCGCTGTGCGCGGCCCGCACCAGCGACGGCCCGGTGGCCATGCACGGCATCACGCTGTTCCTGCTGCCGCTGCGCTCGCCCGGCGTGCACGTCGAACCCGTGCCCAGCAGCGCCAACGACCGGTTCAACCTGGTCGTCATCGACGGCGTCCGGCTCACCGAGGCCGACGTGGTCGGGCGGGTGGACGACGGCTGGGTGCTGATGAACGACCTGCTCCAGCTGGAGCGCACCGGCATCGACTTTCACGCCAAGGCCCGCCGCCTGCTCGACCTCGTGCTCCGGCGCGCGGCCGAGACCGGGCGGCTGGCCGACCCGGCCTGCGCCATCCCGCTGGCCGAGCTGGACGCGAAGCTGCGCGCCGGGCACGCCCTGGCCTGGCAGATGGTCCGCAACCTCGGCGAGCACGAACCGGACCCGGTCGCCTCGGCCATGTCCAAGTGGTACGTCACCGAGCTGTTCCAGCCGATCCTGACCGCCGCGGCCGACGTCGACGGCCTGGACGCGGTGCTCACCGCCTGGGACGGCGAGGCGCCCGCGCTCGGTCAGCTGGAGGCCGGCTACCGGTTCGGGCCCTCGCACCGGCTGGCCTCCGGCACCTCCGAGGTGATGCTGATGCTGATCGCGACCAACGGACTGGGGCTGCTCTGATGACCGCCGTCGCCGAACTCTTCCACCCCGACCTCAACCCGACCCTGCGCAGGCTGGGCGAGCGGCCCAAGGGCGCGGGCCGGGCCAGACCGTCCGAAGAGGACAGCCAGGTGCGCGAGACGGTGTGGGCCACTCTCGCCGAGCTGGACGGGTTGCGCGGCCCCGGGCTGCTCGACACCGCCGAGCTGATGGGGCCCGGCCTGTACCAGAGTCCGTTCCTGGACACCGTTTTCGCCGCCGAGCTGCTCGCCGCGGACGGGCGCTTCGGCGCCGAGCTCGACCGCATCGCCACCGGGGAGCTGACGCTGGCCGTCGCGATGCGCGAGCACGGCACCGACGAACCCGACCAGCCGGCCGAGCTGACCGTGGCGGAGGGCCGGGTCACCGGTGTGCGCCGGTTCGTCGCCTTCGCCGCCGACGTGGACCACCTGCTCGTCGTCGGCGGCCCGGAACCGGTGCTGGCCCTGGTGCCCGTGCGGCAGCCGGGCGTGCGCACCCGCAGGCAGGACGACCTCGGCCGCGGCGACCTCTACGAGGTGGTCCTGACCGGTGCGCAGGCCCAGCTGCTCACCTCGGGCGGGCATTACGCCACCGCGCTGGCGAACGCGCGGCTGCGGCTGGCCGCGCACCTGGCCGGGATCGCGCGCGGCGCCGTGGAGCTGTCCACCGCGCACCTGAAAGACCGGCAGGCCTTCGGTGCGCCCCTGGCCCGCCAGCAGGTCCTGGCGCACCGGCTGGCCGCGCTCGCCGCGCGCACCACCGCCGTGCTGACCTTCGCCCGCACCGCCGACCGGGCCGCCGGGGCCGGTGCGGACGTGCGAATGCCCGCGGCGCAGGCGTTGTTCCTGGCCGCCGACCTGGCCCGCGAGGCGGCCGCCGAGGCCGTGCACCTGCACGGTGCGCGCGGGCTGACCGAGGAGTGCGACGCGAGCGTCTTCCACCGCCGGGCCGCGGTCGCCGCACTCACCCTCGGCACCCCGGCCGGGCTGCGCCGCCTGGCCGCCACCTTGCTCGCGAACGCACACACGGTTTGAGACGGAGACGTTGTGACGACCCCAGCCACCGACCCGGTGCCCCTGCTCCAGGAGCTGATCCGGATCAACACCACCAACCCGCCCGGTGACGAGGGCGCCTGCGTGGCGCACATCGCCGAGATCCTGGCCCAGTGCCCGGAGGTCGACGTCCAGGTCCTGGGCCCCGACGACAACCGCACGAACCTCGTCGCCCGCTTCCCCGGCCGGGGCGAGGCGGCCCCGCTGCTGCTGCACGGCCACTCCGACGTCGTCCCGGTGACCGGCCAGGACTGGCTCTACCCGCCCTTCGAAGGCCTGCTCGTCAACGGCGAGGTGTGGGGCCGGGGCGCGATCGACATGAAGGGCGGGCTGGCCATGATGCTCTCCGCCCTGATGCGCTTGCGCGAGGCCGGGGAGCGCCCCGCCGGGGACGTGGTGCTGGCCGTCGTGGCCGACGAGGAGAACGGCAGCCGCGTCGGCGCCGGGTACCTGATGAACAACCACCCGGAGCTCTTCGACGGCATCCGCTGCGCGATCGGCGAGGAAGGCGGCGCGGGCATCGAGCTCGGCGGCTGCCGCTTCCACCCGGTCGTGGTCGCGGAGAAGCGGGCGTGCTGGCTGCGCATCACGCTGCGCGGCCCGAGCGGCCACGGTTCGCGCCTGGCCCCGCCGGACAGCGCGGTGGCCAAGCTCGGCCGCTTGCTCACCGTGCTCAGCGGGGTGCGCCTGCCCCGCCACCAGACCGACGCCGCCGACCGCATGCTGGCCGCGCTGGCCGCGGCGCTGCCGGAACCGCTGGACGAGGCGGTGCGCAGGCTGCGCGCCGACCGCGTCCGCGACAACATCCCGGCCGGTCTGCCGCTGGAGGAGGCGCTGTACCTGGATTCGGTGCTGCGCCACACGATCAACCCGACCGTGGTGCGCACCACCGAGAAGATCAACGTGGTGCCGGGCGAGATCTCGGTGGACCTGGACGGTCGCATCCTGCCCGGCGAGTTCTCGGTGGCCGACTTCACCGCCGAGCTGCGCGAGCTGATCGGCGAGGACGTCCAGGTGGACCTGCTGCTGGAGGGCTCGAAGGTCGAACCGGCCGCGCTGGCCGAGCCCGAGTTCGGCGACTTCTACGACTGCCTGGTCGAGATCCTCACCAAGGCCGACCCGGACGCCGTGCCGCTGCCGATGATCACCCCGGCGTCCACCGACGCGCGGCTGTTCGCCCAGCTGGGCATCCGCTGCTACGGCTGGCTGCCCATGAAGCTCCCGGCGGGCACCGACTACCGCAGCCTGCTGCACCGCGCGAACGAGCGCATCCCCGTGGAGGCCCTCGAGTTCGGCACGCAGTGCCTGACCGAGCTGCTCCGCACCTACCGGTACACCAACTGCTAGGGAGCCCCTGCCATGCGATCGGCCTGGTTGAGCGAGGACCGCAAGGCCCTGCTGCGTCAGCTGCAACAGCGCAAGGGCCTCGGCGGCGCCGTGCCCAGGATCGAGGCCCGCCCCGACCCGACCGCGCCCGCCCCGCTGTCCCACGGTCAGCGCAGGCTCTGGTTCTTCGACCGCCTCCAGCCGGGCAGCGCGCTGTACAACGTGGCCGGGGGCGTCCGCTTCCGCGGCGCCCTCGACCGCGGTGCGCTCCGGCGCGCCCTCACCGCGATCCTGACCCGGCACGAGGTGCTGCGCACGACCTACCGCGCCGACGACACCGGTGGTGCGGTAGCGGTCGTCGGCCCGGTACCGCCCGTCGAGCTGCCGGTGTCCGATGTGGACGATGTGATGGCCGAGGCGCGCCGTCTGGCGGTGGAGCCGTTCGACCTGGCCACCGGTCCGGTGCTGCGCGCCCACCTGCTGCGCGTCGCCGCGGACGACCACCTGCTGGTGCTCAACGTGCACCACATCGCTTGCGACGGCTGGTCTTTGGAGGTCCTGCTGCGCGAACTGGTCGCCTGCTACGGCGATCCCGAGGCCCCGCTCGCCGAGCTGCCCGTGCAGTACGCCGACTACGCGGCCTGGCAGCAGGAGTGGCTGGCCTCCCCGGCGGGCGACGCGCAGCTCGCCCACTGGCGCGACCGCCTCGCCGGTGCGCCGCTGCTCGAGGTGCCCGCCGACCGCGCCCGCCCCGCCGAACCCGGCTTCGCCGGCGGCGCGCACACCTTCAGCCTGACCCCCGAGACCGGGCGCGCGCTGACCGCGCTGGCCGAGGCCGAGCGCACCACGCCGTTCGTGGTCGCGCTGACCGCCTTCGCCGCCGTGCTCGGCCGCTGGGCCGGGCAGGAGGACCTGGTCATCGGCATGCCCGTCGCGGGTCGTTCCCGCGCCGAGGTCGCGCCCCTGGTCGGGTTCTTCGTCAACACCTTGCCGCTGCGCCTGGACCTCTCCGGCGACCCGACCGTCCGGGACCTGCTGCGCCAGGTCCGCTCGGCGGTGCTCGACGCCCGCTCCAACGCCGACATCCCGTTCGACCACCTGGTGGAGAAGCTGCGCCCGGCCCGCGACGCCGGTGGCCGAACCCCGCTGGTGCGGCACCTGTTCCAGACCGACGAGGCCCCGTTCCAGCGGGTCACCGCGGGCGCGGTCGAGCTGGAGGTGGTGCCGCTGACCACCGGGACCGCCAAGTTCGACCTCAACGTGGACCTCACCCCGCTGCCGGACGGCGGCTGGACCGGGCAGGTCGAGCACAGCCGCGAGCTGTACGCCGACGAGACCGCAGCCCGGCTCACCGACAGCCTGCGGCTGGTGCTCTCCGCGCTGGAGCCCGAGCTGCCGGTGTCGCGGTTGCCGCTGCTCACCGACGAGCACCGCGCCGAGGTGGTCGACCGGCTGAGCGGTGCCTCGGTGCCCGCGCTGCGCTCCGGGCCGGTCACCCTGCACGGGCACGTCGAAGCCCAGGTCGACGCCACCCCGGACGCCGAGGCCGTGCGCTTCGAGGACACCGCGATCAGCTACGCCGAGCTGGACCGCCGCGCCAACCAGCTCGCGCACCTGCTGCGCTCGCGCGGCGTCGGCCCGGACACCGTGGTCGGCGTGTGCCTGCCCAGGAGCATCGAGCTGCTGGTGGCGCTGGTCGCCGTGCTCAAGGCGGGCGGCGCGTACCTGCCGCTGGAGACCGGCTACCCGGCCGCGCGCCTGGAGCTCATGCTCGCCGACGCGCGCGCCGCCGTGGTGATCGGCGACAGCACGTCATCCACAGTGGACGGTGTCGAGCTGATCTGCCCGCAGCGGGACGCCGCGCTGATCGCCGCCCAGCCGCAGACCCGGCCCGCCGTCGAGGTGTCCGAGCGCGACCTCGCCTACGTGATCTTCACCTCCGGGTCGACCGGCCGCCCCAAGGGCGCGATGAACGAGCACCGGGGCGCGCTCAACCGCATCCTGTGGATGCACCAGGCCTTCCCGATCGAGCCCGGCGAGGGCGTGCTGCAGAAGACGCCGATCGGCTTCGACGTGTCGGTGTGGGAGCTGTTCTGGCCGCTGATGGTCGGCGCCCGCGTGGTGCTCGCCCGGCCCGGCGGCCACGGCGACCCGGACTACCTGGCCGGGCTGATCGAATCCGCGTCGATCACCACCGCGCACTTCGTGCCGTCCATGCTGGCCGCCTTCCTCACCGCGCCCGGCCTCGCCCGCGCCGGCGCGCTGCGGCGCATCGTGTGCAGCGGCGAGGAGCTGCCCGCGAGCCTGGTCGACGACTGCGCGCGGCTGCTGCCGGACGTGCCGGTGTTCAACCTGTACGGCCCGACCGAAGCCGCGATCGACGTCACCTGGTACGACTGCCGCGACGGCTACGGCCACCGGGTGCCGATCGGCTTCCCGGTGGACGGCGCCCGGATCCACCTGGTGGACGAGCACCTCGCGCCGGTGCCCGCGGGCATGCCCGGTGAGCTGCTGATCGGCGGCGTGCCGGTGTGCCGGGGCTACCGCGACCGCCCGGCGCTCACCGCCTCCCGGTTCATCCCGGACCCGTTCGGCGCCCCGGGCGAGCGCCTGTACCGCACCGGCGACCTGGCGCGCCGCCGCCCGGACGGCGCGGTCGAGTACCTGGGCCGCATCGACGACCAGGTGAAGCTGCGCGGCATGCGCATCGAGCTGGGCGAGATCGAGGCCGCGCTGACCGCGCTGCCGGGCGTGGACTCGGCGGTGGCCGGGCTGCACACCGCGCACACCGGCCCGCGCCTGGCGGCCTGGCTGCGCGCGTCGCCGGAGCCCGACCTGGGCCGGGTGCGCGCGGCGCTGCGGGAGAAGCTGCCCGCGCACATGGTGCCCACCGATCTCGTGCTGGTCGACGAGTGGCCGTTGAGCCCCAACGGCAAGCTCGACCGCCGCCGTCTGCCCGAACCGGCCGCGGCCGACGTCGAGGGCGAGCACGTGCCCCCGGCCGACGACACCGAGCGCGCCCTGGTGCGGCTGTGGCAGGAAGTGCTCGGCGTGGCCCGCGTCGGCACCACCGACAACTTCTTCGACCTGGGCGGCCACTCCTTGCTGGCCACCCAGATCGTCCTCCGCGTGCGCTCGGCCTTCGGCGTCGAGCTGCCGCTGAACAAGCTGTTCGCCTCCCCGACGGTGGCCGCCATGGCGCAGGCCGTCCGGGAAGGCGCCCGGCGCCCGGCGAGCGGTCCCGGCCTGCGCCGGGTGGACCGCTCCCGCTTCCGCGCCCCCGTTCCGCCCACCGTCCCGCAGGAGCTGACCCCATGACCGAGGACTTGTACGTCCTGCCCGCCAGCTTCGGGCAGAAGCGGCTGTGGCTGCTGGAGCAGGTGCAACCGGACACCCCGCTGTACACGATGGCGGCGGCCCTGCACCTGCGCGGCCCGCTGGACGCCGCGGCCCTGAACCGGGCGCTGACCGCGGTGGTCGAGCGCCACGAGGTCCTCCGCACGGTGCTGCGGCTGGAGGGCGGCGACGTCGTCCAAGTGGTCCGCGCCCCGGGGCCCGTGGCGCTGGAGGAGTCCACAGTGGATGGTGGGCTGGTTGCGGCGGTGGCCCGGGCCGAGGAGCTGGCGGCGATCCCGTTCGACCTGGCCGAAGGACCCCTGCTGCGCTGCCACCTCCTGCGCCTGTCGGCGGAGGAGCACGTGCTGCTGAACGTCGTGCACCACGCGGTGGCCGACGGCTGGTCGATGGGCGTGCTGCTGAACGAGCTGATCGGCCTGTACGCCGACCCGGCGGCCGAGCTGCCGGAGCTGACCGTCCAGTACGCGGACTACTCGGTGTGGCAGCAGGAACAGCTGGACAGCGGCGAGCTGAACGGCCAGGTCGAGCACTGGCGCGAGGAGCTGGACGGCGTCCAGGAGCTGCGCCTGCCCGCCGACCGCGCGGCGCGGACCACCTCCGGCGCGCACGCGGTTCCGGTGAAGGTCCCGGCCGCGATGGTCCGCCAGCTCCGGCTGGTGGGCCCGAACGGCGTGACGGCCTCCATGGTGGCGATGGCGGCCTACGCCGCGATGCTGTCCCGCTGGAGCCGCCAGACCGACCTGGTGGTGGGAATCCCGGTGGCGGGCCGCACCGAGGTCGAGCTGGAACCCCTGGTGGGCTTCTTCGTGAACACCCTGCCGATCCGCCTGGACCTGAGCGGCGACCCCACCTTCCTGGACCTGCTGACCCAGGTCCGCGACCGCTCCCTGACGGCCTACGGCAACGCCGACGTCCCCTTCGAGCTCCTGGTGGAGGAGCTGAAACCGGACCGCCGCGCGGGCCGGCTCCCGCTGGTGCAGACCATGCTGGCGATCAACAACACCAGCCTGCCCCGGGCGACCGGGATCCAGGGTCTGGCGGTCGAACCCCTCCCGCTGCCCACGACCTCCGCCCACTTCGACATCACCGCGGACCTGGCCGAGCACCAGGACGCCCTGACCGGCACCCTGACGCTCTCCGCGGACCTGTTCACCGAGGACTCGGCCGCCCTGGCGGCAAAGTCCCTGACCGCGATCCTCCGTACCGCGGTGACCAGCCCGAGCACCCGCCTGGCCGACCTGCCCTGCCCCATCGCCGACGCCCGCCCGCTGGAAGACGCCCCGCTGCCGGAGGCGCCGCCCGTCCAGCAGGCGGCGGAGGGCGGCGACCCGTCGCCCCGCACCCCGGCGGAGCTGCTGCTGACCCGCCTGTGGTCGGAGATCCTGGAGGTCGACGCGGTGAACGTGCACCAGGAGTTCTACGCCTCCGGCGGCAACTCCCTGCGCGCGGTGCGGGTGGTCATGCGAGCCCGGGAGATGGGCGTGGAGCTCCCGGTGGAACTGGTCCTGGGCGAGCACACGATCCGCCAACTGGCCGCGGCCACCTGAGGGTCCCGGTTCCTGACGAGAGGTGGTGGGCCGGCCCGC
>NZ_JAQGLB010000035.1 GCF_027853965.1 Saccharopolyspora indica
ATGACTGGGTTGACAGGCCAGATATGGAAGCACAGTAATGTGTGGAGTTGACTGGTGCTGATAGGCCGAGGACTTGTTCACAAAGATTGCTCGCACCCACTATATGGTGTCTGAGACAACAACCATGTTGGTTGTTTGATCCAGGCTTCAATTGAATATGTGTGTCATCACCAGTGGATGGCGACCTAAGGTTTCCTGCCCTTGTGGGTGGGTTTGAGGGTTGTCGGTGGCGATGGCGGGGAGGGTCCGCCCGGTCCCATTCCGAACCCGGTAGCTAAGCTCCCCAGCGCTGATGGTACTGCACTCGACAGGGTGTGGGAGAGTAAGACACCGCCGACACACTAATTGGAAGAAGCCCTTTCTTCTTGGTTCCGACCAGGAAGAAAGGGCTTCTTTCTTTTGTGCGACCGGGTTTCCGCGTTGATCGTTCTCGTGCGGGGAACCCGGATCGGTGGGTTCCCCGCACGGGGAGAGCGGGCCTTCCGGCGTCAGGACAGCTTGCGGCGGAGCAGCTCGAAGCAGAGCACCGCTGCGGCGCTGGCGACGTTGAGCGATTCCACGTCACCGGCCATCGGGATGGCCAGCGGCTGGGCGATCCGGGACTGAACCTCCTCGGACAGGCCCGCGGTCTCGCTGCCCAGCACGAACACCGCGCGCGAACCGAAGTCGGTGGGTTCCCCGCACGGGGAGAGCGGGCCTTCTGGCGTCAGGACAGCTTGCGGCGGAGCAGCTCGAAGCAGAGCACCGCTGCGGCGCTGGCGACGTTGAGCGATTCCACGTCACCGGCCATCGGGATGGCCAGCGGCTGGGCGATCCGGGACTGAACCTCCTCGGACAGGCCCGCGGTCTCGCTGCCCAGCACGAACACCGCGCGCGAACCGAAGTCGGTGTTGTAGATGGTGTCGGTGGCGTCGGCTTCCAGCGCGTACAGCGGATATCCCGCATCGCTGAGCATCTCCGCGGCTTCCCCCGCCGTGCGGGAACGCAGCACCGGCGCGTGGAACGCGACTCCGGCCGAGGCCTTGATGACCAGCGGGTCGAGGCCGGCGACGCCGCGGTGCGGCACCACGATGCCGTCGATGCCCGCCGCGGTAGCGGTGCGCAGGATCATGCCGACGTTCGCCGGTGTCGTCAGCCCGTCCAGCAGCAGGATCGTGCCCGGGGCCTTGGCCGGGTCTTCGAGCGCATCGGAGAGCGGGCGCATCTTGCGGGCCACCACGTCGGCCAGCACGCCCTGGTCGTGGCGGCCGTTGCCGGCCAGCACCTTGACCCGGTGGGCGCTGGCCCGCTGGACGCGGACCGCGCGGTCGGCCGCGGCTTCCTTGATCTCCTCGATGACCGGTCCCCGCAGGCCCTCGGCCAGGACGACCTTGTCGACGCGGAGGTCGCGGTCGGCCAGGGCCTCCAGCACCGGCTTGCGCCCGTAAACGGTCAGGAAACGGTCTTTCGGGGAAACATCGCTGGTCACGCAACCAAGTGTCACATGCGGTGCGGCGCGGCAGACGACTGGAGCCCTCGGGCTCCGGCGGTTGTGTGCCAGGATCGCGGCATGCCCGATCGTCTCTCCGCCGTCGACGCGTCCTTCCTCTACCTGGAGGACTACACCACGCCGATGCACGTCGGCGGTGTCGCGGTGTTCCGGCGCCCGCGCAGCGGCTTCGACTACGACCGGGTGCTGTCGCTGATCGACCGCCGACTGGGGTTGGTGCCCCGCTACCGGCAGCGGGTGCGGCAGGTCCCCGGCCGGCTGGCGCGGCCGGTGTGGGTGGACGACCAGGACTTCGACCTGACCTACCACGTCCGCCGCTCCGCGCTGCCCAAGCCCGGCAGCGATGAGCAGCTGCACGACCTGGCCGCCCGGTTGATGTCGCGCAAGCTCGACCACACCCGCCCGCTGTGGGAGGTGTACCTGGTGGAGGGCCTGTCGAAGAACCGCGTCGCGGTGATCACCAAGACGCACCAGGCGATGGTGGACGGCATCGGCGCGATCGACATCGGCCAGGTGATCTTCGACGTGGCGCGCAACCGGGAGATCCCGGATCTCGACGAGCTGTGGATGCCGCGCCCGGAGCCGAGCCCGGCCGAGCTGGTGGTGGAGGCGGTGACCGATGCCGTGCAGCGGCCGGGCGAGGTGGTCGAGAACGTCCGCGCGGCGATGGTGGACGTGACGGCCACGGCGCAGAAGCTCTCCCGCGCGTTGGGCGGAGTCGCCTCGGCCCTGCGCACCGCTGTGGTCCCTGCGCCCAGCGGGCCGTTGAACGCGCCGACCTCGACGCAGCGCCGGTTCGCCGTGGCGCGGGCGAGGCTCGACGACTTCCGCGCGGTCCGGCGGGCCCACGGCAGCACGGTCAACGACGTGGTGCTGTCGGTGGTCACCGGTGCGCTGCGGAACTGGTTGATGTCGCGCGGTGAGGTGGTCGCGCCGTCGACCACGATTCGCGCGATGGTCCCGGTGTCGGTCCGCTCCGACGACGCCGAGGCGCGGGCCACCTACCCGGAGACGGGAAGCCTGCCGGTCGGCTCGGTGGGCAACAAGGTCTCGGCGTACCTGGTGGATCTGCCGGTCGGCGAGGGCAATCCGACGGTCCGGTTGCACCAGGTCAGCCATGCCATGCGGGCGCACGCCGAGTCGGGCCAGTCGGTGGCGGCCGGGGCCCTGGCGAAGGTGTCCGGGTTCGCGCCGCCGACGCTGCACGCCCTCGGGGCGCGGGTCGCCAACCAGCTCTCGGACCGGCTGTTCAACGTCCTGGTGACGAACGTTCCCGGACCGCAGGTGCCGTTGTACGCGGCGGGGGCGAGGATGGTGGAGATGTTCCCGGTGGTGCCGCTGGCGAAGAACCAGTCGCTGTCGGTAGGGGTGACCTCCTACGACGGCGGCGTCTACTTCGGGCTGAACGCCGATCGGGACGCGATGCCCGACGTGGACGTGCTGGCGGCGATGATCGGAGAAGCGGTGGACGAGATGATCGCCACGGTCGAGGCGTGAGCACCGGTCGGCACCGCACGATCTGCGAGCCTGAGAGTCTGTCGGCGAAGTGGTCATACATCAGGAGGGGCACCCGCAGTCCAGGGGGCCTCTCAGGTTCCGCTAAGCGACCACCCGAGCAAAGCAACCAGAATATAGGCTCTTATCGGTGATGCAGTGGCAGAGGAAAAGATGAGGATGGTCGAGGCATGAGGGTTTACCTGCCTGCCACGCTGCCGATGCTTCGGCAACTGGCGGAAGACAAGCAGTTGCAGCCGTTGGGGGGCACCGCGTTCGCGCTGACGCCCGCCCTGCGCGAGTCCTACGCCAGCGGTGACACCGAAGAGCTCGAGTACGCCGCGATGCGGGAGGCCGCGCGCGCCTCGCTGCGGTTGATCGCCGGTGAGGAGAAGCCGGAACTGCGCCGGGTGGTGATCTCCGCCGACGTCGACGAGGTGACGCTGCGCCCGGACCTGGACCACGCGGTGGTGAAGATCTCCGGGCCGGTTCAGTGGAAGCAGATCGCCGCGGTGCACGTGGACGCGGCGGAAGCGGAGGACGCGGTGCGCGCGGCAGCGGAGGTGATCGACGCCGCCGATCTCGGCGATCCGGACGCGGAGTTCGCGCTCGGCGACGCCGAGGACCACGAACTCGCCTGGTACGCGCCGCAGGAAGTGCCGTTCCTGCTGGAGCTCATGTAGTGCGGTGCGGCCGCCGGGCGGTGACCGCCCGGCGGACGCCGGCCGGCATCAGCCGGGCATGCCCGGCATGCTCGGCATGTCCTGGACCTGGTCGGCGGGCGGCACGGTGATCTGCACCGGCTTGCCCCAGTCCGAGTAGCGCATGCTCAGCTGGCTCTCCGGGATCTCCTGACCCTGGAACTTCAGCGCCGGCGTGGTCGAGTCGACCTTCAGCGGCAGCCCGTCGGAGTCGACCCAGACGGTCTGCTTGAGCTCGGTGACGCCCGAGTCCAGCATGATCTTCAGGCCCGCCTGCTGGGCCCCGGTGGCGTTGGCGGAGGCCTGCTTGAGGTCGGTCGTGACCTCGTAGCGGGTCGCGTCCTTGCCGTCGACCTGCTCCTCGGTGGTCGAGGTGATGGTGGACCCGGCGGGCAGCATGGCCTCGAAGTCACCGATCTTGCCCAGCTCGCCGAACTGCTGGGCCATCTCCTCGTTCGCGGGCACCTTCAGCCACGGCTTGCTCGGGTCACCACCGAGCTGGGCCAGCTGCGGGCTCTTCATGTAGATGCCCTCGGCGCTGACCACCATCTCGGAGGGGCCGCCGGCGCAGCCCATCGCGGCCTTCTCGACGTCCACCTCGCACTTCATGCTGGAGTACAGCTGGGCGATCGGCCCGGTGCCCGCGAAGGAGACGGTGACCGTCTTCTTCTCGTCCATGCTGGTCTTCGCCGTCTTGACCAGCGACGAGATGTCCTTGACCGGGGCGTCCCCGGCGGCGGGCGTTCCGGTGGGGGATCCGCCCTGGCTGCACGCTCCGAGACCGGCTGCCAGCGCGACAGCGGTGAGGGCGGTGGCGATGCGACGCACGAATAGTCCTCTCTGAGTGGACAAAGCAATACTCGGAACGTAGCAGCGCCTTGATCTGTTCAGGTGTGGTTTCGAGATGAATGTGGGCTATGTCGGCGTCATCGCGGGCCGTCCTGGAACACGCCGACCTGGTGCGCCGGCGGCACCGGGACTTCGACGGGTGCGCCCCAGTCGCGGTAGGTCGAGGTCAGCGACACCTGACCGGCCTGGGCGACCTGGCCGGTGGCCGCGAACCGCGCGGGCAGACCGGATTCGTCCAGCCACAGCTGGTACTCCAGCTCGGGTTCGCCGGAGTCGGCGGCCTTGCGGAACCGGGTTCGCTGCTGCGCATCGGTGGCCGCGTCGGCGGCTTGCGCGGTGACGATGCGCAGCTGGTAGCGGGTGGCGGGTCTGCCGTCGACCTGGTCGGGGGCGCTGCTCTGGATCCGGGTGGCCCGTTCGACGCCGCTGAAGGTGGCGCGCGGGTCGACGGCCTCGTGCACCTGGTCCAGGGCGGGGCTGAGCAGCTTGGAACCGAAATCGCCCGCACCGGGGGAGATGCGCAGCCAGGGCTTGTCCGGTGCCGGGCGGGCCAGCGGGGTCTGCAGGTAGCCGACGCCGTCCACGATGGACAGGTTGAGCCGCTGCGGTGGCTGGTTCCGGGTGTTGCGGGTCTGCCCGTCGAGCGCGAGGTCGGCTTGCGGGCCGCGGTAGCGCACGACGCCGTCGGCGGTGAGCTCACCCACCACGCCGAGGCTTCCGCGCACCTCGCTGCGCGTGCTGCCGCGTTCGCTGATCTTGCTGATCACCTGGGACAACATGGCGTCGGCTGCGGGACGGGGATCTGGGTTGGCGGCCAGGGCGTTCGTCGGCACCGGAGGTTCTCCGGCGCATCCGGCGGTTGCTGCGATCAGGGCGAGACCAGCGGAGATCACCGCGGTCCTGGTGCGGGCTCGGGACATCGGGCACGCTCCTCGGGCCGTTGTCGGCTCTTGGGCTCGTGCGGTGGGAACCGCACGGCGGCCTGCGTGAGCTGCGGAAACATCAACTTCCCACGTCGGCCTCGCGACCACGCTAACAACGAAGTCGTCATGCCACAGGGGACGATCGCCGCTCTAAAGGGGGAAATATTCGCGTTTTCCGGGAGCGATGCCTGTTGGTGGCCGGTCTGCGCGGGTGGTCGCTTGGCGGAACCTGAGTGCTTCCCTGGACCGCGGCTGCCGCCGCTTGCACAAGCGCGGACGGCTGCGCCGACAGGGCTCTTAGACGTCGTCGATCCCGGCGCGGGAACGCAGCAGGCGGCGCAGCGAGGCGAGCTGTTCCAGACCGCCGCCGTCGGCCGCGAAGGTGTCCAGGTGGCAGTCCGGATCGTCGGAACCACCGAGATGTCCGCAGTTCGGCGGGCACTCCTCGGCGGCCGCGGAGAAGCCCTCGAAGGCCGCGATCACGTCGTCCGCGGTGACGTGCGCCAGCCCGAACGAGCGGATGCCCGGGGTGTCGACCACCCAGCCCCGCTCCGGCAGCGGCAGGGCGACCGCCGAGGTCGAGGTGTGCCGGCCCTTGCCGACTCCGCTGACCTCGCCGGTCGCCCGGTCGGCGGTCGGGACCAGCTGGTTGACCAGAGTGGACTTGCCGACGCCGGAGTGGCCGACCAGCGCGGACACCCGGTCGGCGAGCAGCTCGCGCAGCTGCGCCGGGTCCTCGCCGAGACCGGTGATGGTGATCGGCATGTCCAGCGAGGAGTAGATCTTGATCCACTCGCCGGGATCGGCGAGGTCGGCCTTGGTCAGGCACAGCACCGGCTCGAGCCCGCCCGCGTACGCGGCGACCAGGCAGCGGTCGATGAAACCCGGTCGCGGCTGCGGGTCGGCGAGCGCGGTGACGATGACCAGCTGCTCGGCGTTGGCGACCACCACCCGCTCGTAGGGGTCGGTGTCGTCGGCGGTGCGGCGCAGCACGCTGGTCCGCTCGGAGACGCGCACGATCCGGGCCAGCGTGTCGGGCTTCCCGGAGGTGTCGCCGACCAGGTCCACCAGGTCGCCGACGACCACCGGGGTGCGGCCGAGTTCGCGGGCGCGCATGGCGGTGACGATCCGGTCCGGAGAACCGTCCAGCGCGCAGGTCCAGCGGCCGCGGTCGACGGCGACGACCATCGCGGCCTCGGCGTCGGCGTGCTTCGGGCGCTGCTTGCTGCGCGGTCTGCTGCCCCGCCCGGGGCGGACCCGCACGTCGGACTCGTCGAGGTGGCTCCAGCCGCGCTTGCTCATCGGTTCGCCTCCGGCCTCACACCGCTCCTCCGAGCATCGCCGACCACATCCCCGGGAAGTCGGGGATGGTCTTGCCGGTCGTGGCGATGTCCTCGACCAGCACGCCGGGAACCCGCAGCCCGAGGATCGCACCGGCGGTGGCCATCCGGTGGTCGGCGTAGGAGTGCCAGCTCCCGCCGGTCAGCGGCCGGGGCTCGACGACCAGCCCGTCCTCGGTCTGCTCGACGGCGCCGCCCAGCTTGGTCAGCTCGGTCTGCAGCGCGGCGAGCCGGTCGGTCTCGTGCCCGCGCAGGTGCGCGATGCCGCGCAGCCGGGAACGGCCGTCCGCGAGCGCGGCCAGCGCGGCCACGGTGGGGGTGAGCTCGCCGACGTCGTGCAGGTCGAGGTCGACGGCGCGGAGCTCGGCGGGACCGGAGACGGTCAGACCCGCGTCGGTGAGCTCCACCTGCGCGCCCATCCGGGCGAGGATGTCGCGGATCGCGTCGCCGGCCTGCGTGGTCCGGGTCGGCCAGCCGGGGACGGTCACGGTTCCGCCGGTGGCGGCAGCGGCGGCGAGGAACGGGGTGGCGTTGGACAGGTCCGGTTCGACGTCCAGGTCGAGCGCCCGGATGGGCCCCGGGAGCACGCGCCAGGTGTCGGCTTCCTGGTCGTCGACCTCGACACCGGCGGCGCGCAGCATCGCCACCGTCATCTCGATGTGCGGCAGCGACGGCACGGGCTCGCCCACGTGCCGGACCACGACGCCCTGCTCGAACCGCGGAGCCGACAGCAGCAGCCCGGAGACGAACTGCGAGGACGCGGAGGCGTCGATGGTCACCGAGCCGCCGGGCAGCTTCCCGCCGCCGCGGACCTGGAACGGCAGCGCGTCGCCGTCGATGTCGGCACCGAGCGCGCGCAGCGCGTCCAGCACCGTGCCGAGCGGGCGCTTCCGGGCGTGCGGATCACCGTCGAAGGCGATGATCCCCGAGGCGAGCGCGGCCATCGGCGGGACGAACCGCATGACCGTCCCGGCCAGCCCGCAGTCGACCTCGGCCGGTCCGCGCAGCGCGGCGGGGGTGACCTGCCACGACCCGTCCGGCCCGTCCTGCACCGCGACGCCGAGCGCGCGCAGCGCGCGGGCCATCAGCTCGGTGTCCCGGCTGCGCAGCGGAGCCCGCAGCGTCGAGGGGCCGTCGGCGAGCGCGGCGAGCACCAGGGCCCGGTTGGTGATCGACTTCGAACCGGGCACCGGGACGGTCGCGCGCACCGCGCCGGCGGCGGTAGGAGCAGGCCAGAGCTGGGTCATGAGGCAATGATCCCCCACCTCGCCCGGCGAATTCAGCGCCGGGGGCGCGTTGACCACCGCGTGTTGGCCGAGTGGCCCGCCGTGGCAGCTGTGGCACCGGCGGCGCGGCCGGGGGTTGAAGGCATGGGAACTTTCCTGTCACTCGCCGCGGTCGGTGGTGCGAGCACGGGAACCTTCCTGTCACGGCAGCGCGAGGATGGGAACTTTCCTGTCATCCGGCCCGCTCGGAGTTGCGAGCACGGGAACCTTCCTGTCATCCACCTCGAGGCGCGCGGAGATCTGCTCGTGCCGCTCGCCTGCGACGATCGGGACTGCCAGGATGGGTTCCGACACACCACCACTAGGTGACGGAGGTTCGTCCGGACATGTGCGGTAGGTACGCCTCCACGAAGGATCCGGGCAAGCTCGCGGCCGAGTTCGCCGCGCTGGACAGCACCGGCGGTGCCGCTCCCGGTGCGGACTTCAACGTCGCGCCGACCAAGCGGGTGCTGACCGTCGTGCAGCGGCATCCTGAGGACGACGCCGGGGAGCGGGACCTGGAGCGGACCGAGCGCAGCATCCGCGTGATGCGCTGGGGACTGGTGCCGATGTGGGCCAAGGACAAGTCCATCGGCAGCCGGATGATCAACGCCAAGTCCGAGACGGTGACGACCAAGCCCTCGTTCCGCACCTCGATCAAGCGCTACCGGTGCCTGCTGCCCGCCGACGGCTGGTACGAGTGGAAGCGCGAGGGCAACCGCAAGCAGCCGTTCTTCATGACCTCCCCGGACGGTTCCAGCCTGGCGATGGCGGGCATCTTCGCGACCTGGCGCGATCCGCAGGTCGAGGACGCCGAACCGCTGGTGACCTGCTCGGTGCTGACCACCAGCGCGATCGGGCAGCTGTCGGAGGTGCACGACCGGATGCCGCTGCTGCTGCCGCCCACCGCCTGGGACCACTGGCTCGATCCGGATCAGCCGGACGTCACCGACCTGCTCGCTCCGCCGTCGGAGGAACTGGTGGCCGCGCTGGAACTGCGCCCGGTGTCCACCACGGTCAACAACGTCCGCAACAACGGTGCCGAGCTCGTCGAACGCGTGCCGCTCGACCCGCAGCCGCAGGCGGTAGGTTTGGATCCCGGGTCGAAGTGAACCGGGAGCACGACGCGGGGTGAGTTCTGATGTGTGGGCGTTACGCCGTCGAGCAGGATCCGGCGGCGTTGGCCGAGGAGTTCGACGCGGCCGACCGCACCGGTGGTGAGGTGGTCGCGGACTTCAACGTGACCCCGACCAAGACGGTGCCGATCGTGGTCCAGCGCGGTGCCGAGCGCAGCGTCCGCCCGGTGCGGTGGGGGTTGATCCCGACCTGGGCGAAGGAACCGGGCAGCGGGCCGCCGATGATCAACGCCAGGGCCGAGTCGATCACCGAGAAGCCCGCGTTCGCCGAGTCCGCGCGGCGGCGGCGCTGCCTGATGCCTGCGACCGGCTGGTACGAGTGGCGGCCGGGCGACCGGCGGCGCCAGCCGTTCCTGTGCAGGCACCGGGACGGCGCGAGCTTGGCGATGGCCGCGGTGTTCTCCGCCTGGTGGGCGCCGGATTCGACCGATCCGCCGGTGGTGACCTGCGCGGTGGTCACCACTGATGCCGTCGGTGAGCTGGCCGACGTCCACCACCGGATGCCGCTGGTGCTGCCCCGGGAGCGCTGGGCGGACTGGCTCGACCCGCGCCGGACCGAGATCGGCGAGCTGCTGACCCCGGACGAGGGGATGCTCGACGAGCTGGCGCTCCACCCCGTCTCCACCGAGGTGAACAGCATGCGCAACAACCACCCGGACCTGCTGCGGCAGGTCGAACCGGCGCCCGAGCCCGCCGAGCAGGCAGCGCTGTTCGAGTCATGACCAGCGTCGACGTCGAGACCCCGCACGGCCCGGCCCGGGCGGAGCTGCACTGCGCCGAGGAGGGACGCGCCGCGCTGCTGCTCGGACACGGCGCGGGTGGCGGCATCGCCGCGCCCGACCTGGTCGCGGCGACCCGCGCGGCCACCGAATCCGGCGTGCACGTGGCGCTCGTCGAGCAGCCGTACCGGGTGGCCGGCCGACGAGCCCCGGCCCCGGCCAAGCAGCTGGACGCGGCGTGGCTCGCCGTGGCGGAGGACCTCGGCGAGCGCTGGTTCGCCGATCTCCCGCTGATCTTCGGTGGCCGTTCGTCGGGCGCGCGGGTGGCGTGCCGGACCGCGGAGGCCGGTGCGGCGTCGGCGGTGCTGTGCCTGGCGTTCCCGGTGCACCCGCCGGGCAAGCCGGAGAAGTCCCGGCTGCCGGAGCTGGACGGGGTCGAAGCTCCGGTGCTGGTGGTGCAGGGCGAGCGCGACGCGTTCGGGCAGCCCGAACCGTCGCACAACCGCGAGGTGGTGCTGGTTCCCGGCGACCACTCGCTGAAGGCCGACGTCGACGCGGTCCACCGGGCCACCCAGGAGTGGCTTGGCCGGGTCCTCCGCCTGCTCGACTAGCCGAACGGGGAAGCGGTTCCCAGCGCCAGGGATCGAGGGCGTGCTCGCCGATCGCCTACTTCGCGGTCTTGACGATGCTGTCGACCGCGGTGCGCAGAGCGTCGTGCTCGTCCTGCAGCCGCGATGACTCGGCTGGCAGGGCCTGTGCGATGGAGAGGCCGCTGACCACCGTCATCAAGAACTTGGCCCGCCGGGTGTTGTCGCCCGCTTCGATCGCTCCCTCGTTCTGCAGCACGCTCAGGCAGTACTCGATCCGCCGCAGCATCTCCCGCTCGAGCGCCAGGGCCTCCTCGCGGACTTCCGGCGTCGGCTCGGGCCTGATGTAGCGGTCGAAGGCGAGGATCCAGGCTTCGCGCGGGCTGGTCTTGGCCCCCTCGGGGGCGAGCAGGCGCTGCAGGCAGGCGATGAGCCTGTCGGCGGCCGGGATCGACGAGTCGTGGATGCTCTCCTGGGGCAGGACCATGTCGTAGACGACGGCGAGCACCGCATCCATGAGGGCGCGCTGCGTCGGGAAGTGATGGCGCAGCGACCCCGTGCTCACGTCCGCCCTCGCCGCGACCGCGCGCACGCTCAGCGCCGCTCCGGGCTTCTCCCCGAGCATCTTCGCCGCTGCCCACAAGATCCTCTCGCGACTGCTGAGGCCTTCCGGGGGTTGCTGGTTCACACGCGCCTCCAACACGCTGTACTAGTACGCCGTGATAGTAGCACCGGTGCGTGAACGCCCAGCCCGCATGATCTCGCCGTCGTCCCGAGCTGTTCGCACGGGTCGCCGCTGCACGGGAACCTTCCTGTCATCCCCGGCGCAGCGGTGCGAGCACGGGAACCTTCCTGTCATCCCGGAGGCCCCTGAACGAGTGATCTGGCAGGGCGCTCAGCTGCGGAAATCATCATCTGAAATCAACGGCGTTGTCCTGTTCACACCTGACTCGGACGATCAGCTGGGAGTTCGCCGCACGCGACCGCGAACCGGTTCTGGCACCTGAACCCGCGTCGCCGGACCGGGCAGCCGACTCCGCCGCCTCCCGGACAGGGCGTCCCCCTGCCTGTCCGGTTCCCCGGTGCGACTGTTGCGCGGCAGTGGCACCAGCGCCGGGGGAGCGACCCGTCATCGTCCGCCGGGCCGCTCCCCCTGCGCGGCATCAGCCGGCGATGTCGGCGATGTCGGCGAGCACCGCGTCGAGCAGCCGGACGAGGTCGGCGGCGGCGAGCTCGATCTCCAGGCCGCGCCGCCCGGCGCTGCAGTAGATCGTGTCGAAACCGGTCGCCGAGGAGTCGATCACGACCGGCAGCCGCTTCTTCTGACCCAGCGGGGAGATGCCGCCCGCGACGTAGCCGGTGGCGCGCTCGGCGGCGGCGACCTCGGCCATCTTCGCCTTCTTCCCGCCCACCGCGGCCGCGAGCGCCTTGAGGTCGAGCTGCCCGGTGACCGGCACCACGCCGACCGCGAGCTTGCCGTCCACCTCCGCGACCAGCGTTTTGAAGATCCGCTCCGGGGGCTGGCCGAGCGCCTCGGCGGCCTCCAGGCCGAAGGACTCGGCACGCGGGTCGTGGTCGTACGCGTGCACTTCGTGCGCAACCTTGCGCTTGGCCAACAGCGCCGTAGCGGGAGTGCCCTTACCTGCCATGCGCGTCACTCTAGAAGGCCGGAATAACAGGCCGCGGGTGTCGCGTTGCAGGGGACGTGACCATGGAATCGACGAACACCTGCGTGCTGGACCGCCCCGAGCGCGCACGGCTGTCACCGACGGGTACTCGGGGTCGGGCACGCGTATCCTCGGACCTGGACCATGCGAACGAACGCATGGGTTCGTCGCCTGCTGTCACTTCGTCCAGGCGGCGGGAAAGGAGCCCGGTGCCAAGCACCCCAGAGCGCCCGGACGTGGCCGGGAGACCGGACGACTCCGACCGCACCGCGGAGACCGACGAGCAGCGTGCCGCGCGTTTCGAGCAGGACGCGATGCCGCTGCTGGACCAGCTCTACGGTGCGGCGCTGCGGATGACCCGCAACGCCCAGGACGCCGAGGACCTGGTCCAGGAGACCTACCTCAAGGCGTTCTCCGCGTTCAAGTCGTTCACCCAGGGCACCAATCTGAAGGCCTGGCTGTACCGCATCCTCACCAACACCTACATCAACGGCTACCGCAAGCGGCAGCGCCAGCCGCAGCAGCAGCCGACCGACGAGATCGCCGACTGGCAGCTCGCGCAGGCGGAGAACCACACCTCCAGCGGGCTGCGCTCGGCGGAGGTCGAGGCGCTGGACCGGTTGCCGGACACCGATGTGAAGGCCGCGTTGCAGCAGCTGGCCGAGGAGTTCCGCATGGTGGTCTACCTCGCGGACGTCGAAGGCTTCGCCTACAAGGAGATCGCCGAGATCATGGGCACGCCCATCGGCACCGTCATGTCGAGGCTGCACCGCGGCCGCAGGCAGCTGCGTGAGATGCTCACCGACGTCGCCCGCGATCGCGGTTTCCTGCGGGAGACCAAGCGGGAGGTGAGCACTTCATGAACTGCGGTGGTTCGGACGAGGCTTCCTGCGAGGACATCCTCGCCGAGGTGTGGCTGTTCCTGGACAACGAGTGCGATCAGCAGCGACGCGCCGCGGTGCAGGAGCACCTCGATGGTTGCGGGAGCTGCCTGGAGCACTTCGGCATCGAGGAGCACATCAAAGCCCTGCTGCACCGCAAGTGCAGCGGCGAGCACGCGCCGACGGAGTTGAAGGAGCGCTTGCGCTCCTCGATCCGCGAAGCCGTCCTGAGCAAGGCCGAGGTGACCGTGGAACGCGGCCCCGACGGCACCTCGGTGGAGGTAAGAACCAAACGGATCTCCTCCGCGGAATGACCCCATTACGTCGAATGGCCCCGGACCTGTCTGGTCCGGGGCCATTCGCACGTTCGACGGCCAGTGCCGCCGGCGCTCACGAGTTGGGGCGCTTGCCGTGGTTGGCCTTGTTCTTCTTGCGGTCCTTCTTCTTGCGGGCGCGCTTACCCATCGGCATCTCCTCAAGCTCGGGTTCCAGCCAGTCCGGCGACCGGTCGGGCATCGAGGCCGACCCGCCTCCGCTGGGGTTTCAAGCATCCAGTTTGACATGCCCGCCACCTGCCGCCGGCGGGTGGTTCCGGTCATGCTTTCCTAAGGTGACCGGATCGCGGTCGCGGGTCGAGCCCGGCCGGGCCGGGGGGAGGGGCTGATCTTGTCCACGCTGAGTGATCTGCTCGCCGAGCACACCGGGCTGTCCGGTACCGCCGCCGACCACCTGCAGCTCGTGGTCGCCGAGTGGCAGCTGCTGTCGGACCTGTCCTTCGCCGACTTCCTGCTCTGGGTGCCGATCGGTCCGCAGGAGGCCCCGGACAGCCGCTTCCTGTGCGTGGCCCAGGCCCGGCCCACGACGGCCCCCACCGCCCACCCGGAGGACGTGGTGGGCACCGAGGTCACCGAGGAGGAGCACCCGCAGCTGCGCCGCGCGGCCCTGGAAGGCCGGATCTGCCGCGAGGAGGACCCGCGCTGGCACCTCGGCGTTCCGGTGCGCCGCGAGACGATCCCGGTCCGGTTGGGCGACGAGATCGTCGCGGTGCTCAGCCGCGACACCAACCTCGCGGTGCCGCGGGTGCCGAGCCCGCTGGAGATCTCCTACCTGGGCAGCGCCGCCGACCTGTGCCAGATGGTCGCCGACGGCACCTTCCCCACCCCGGAACCGGCGCCCGACGTGCACACCAGCCCGCGGGTCGGTGACGGCCTCATCCGCCTCGACAGCTCCGGGACCGTCGTGTTCGCCAGCCCGAACGCGCTGTCGGCCTACCACCGGATGGGCCACGCCGCGGATCTCGTCGGCGCGCAGCTCGCGCCGCTGACCCGGTCGCTGCTCAACGATCCGTTCGACGCCGACGAAGTGGCGCAGCGGGTGCGGCGCGCGATGGGCGGGCAGCCCAGCATGCGCATCGAGGCCGAGGCGCGCGGTGCGACGGTGCTGTTCCGGGCGCTGCCGCTGCGCCCGCGCGGACAGCAGGCGGGTGCGCTGGTGCTGGTGCGCGACGTCACGGAGGTCAAGCGCCGGGACCGCGCGCTGATGTCCAAGGACGCGACGATCCGCGAGATCCACCACCGGGTCAAGAACAACCTGCAGACGGTGGCCGCGCTGCTGCGGTTGCAGTCGAGGCGGACCGGGAACAACGAGGCGCGCCTCGCGCTGGACGAGTCGGTGCGGCGGGTGACGTCCATCGCGCTGGTGCACGAGACGCTGTCGATGTCGGTGGACGAGCGGGTCGACCTGGACGACGTGGTGGACCGCGTGATCCCGATGATGAGCGATGTCGCCGTGGCCGAGACCGGCGTGAAGGTGCGCCGCGAGGGCCGGTTCGGAGTGGTGTCCGCCGAGTTGGCCACCCCGCTGGTGATGGTGCTCACCGAGCTGGTGCAGAATGCTTTCGAGCACGCCTTCCCGGAAGGGCAGGGCGGCGAAGTCGTGGTGCAGGCGGAGCGTTCGGCGCGCTGGCTCGACGTCGTCATCTCCGATGACGGTCGTGGCCTGCCGAAGGGCTTCTCCCTCGAGCGCGCCGAACGCCTCGGCCTGCAGATCGTGCGGACCCTCGTGGAATCCGAGCTCCGAGGGTCGTTGAGCTTGCGCGGTCGCGGGCGGCAGCGGGGTACCGAGGCGGTGTTGCGCGTTCCGCTGAAGTACCGGCGCTGACGTCTGCCCGGTAGGTCGGGCGCCGCGCGGTGCGTCGATCCTGGTGATGCGGCGGTCGGGCGGTGTCGCATCGTGGCCGATCGGGCCGGGTTCCCGGATCCGCCTGCTCGAACGAGCTGTGAGCTGGGCGGTTCTTCCGGGGCCGACATCGACGCGGATCGGCCGGGGGTCTCGTCGGGGTGGGCGGGTATCTTTCGGTGCGATGGCCGTTCTTCGCGACCGGGGCGAAGACGCCGGGTCGATCACCGGGGGTGCGATCGACCCGCTGCGTCTTCAGCGAGTTTCGCTACTCAGGCGTTGGTGCGGGCCCGGGTGCGAGCGTTGCGCCGCTTGAGGGCACGCCGCTCGTCCTCGCTCATACCGCCCCAGACGCCGGCGTCCTGCCCGCTCTCCAGTGCCCATGCCAGGCACTCGGAGGCGACGGGACAACGGCGGCAAACGGCCTTCGCCTCGGCGATCTGCAGCACGGCAGGACCGCTGTTCCCTACGGGGAAGAACAGCTCCGGGTCCTCGTCACGGCAAACCGCATCGTGGCGCCAGTCCATCGTTCCTTGCTCCTCGCTAGGCGCGCCAACGCGCGCCGCTCGTACGTGTTCGGGGTGTTTGTGAATGCTTGCACGGAGTCCGTGTGCTTGTGAATGCTTTCACGAACTGCCGCGATGTCAAGAGTTCGATCTCGCGCGGTGAGGGAACTCACCTGAAAGATCGACAGGACTTGACCAGGGGTTTCGGTGTGTCACCGGTCGCAGACGGGGGTCGCGAGTCGGTAACTACGCCCATCCGTTACGAGAAGGTTATACGGCGACGCGGAGAGCTTCCGGGACTGAGAGGAACTCGATCTCCGAACGCTCACCCAGGCAATCGCCGTCGACCTGCAGGCGCAACGGCTCCGTACAGGTTACGCGGAGATGGGCCACGTCCGCACGTTGAATTAGGTTACTTCCGTGTGGTTTCGCTCTACCGCGTAGCATTTCCGCTACATGTCGTAACACAGGGTAAGTGCGCATGTTCTTCAGCGCGAAGACGCCCAGGCCGGTGTCGAAGCTGGTCTCCGGGCTCATCCGGACCGGGCGGGAGCCGAGGTAGGTCCAGGGGTCGGTGTTCGAGACGAACACGCTGTGCAATCCGCCGACCTGCGTTTCGTCACCGATTTGCAAGGTGAGCTTCGGCTCCTCGCGAGCCATCCGGAAGTAGCAGGCGAGCGCGGTGCGGGCGTACAGGGCGGGGGTCACGTTCCGGCCGGTCGAGCGCAGCCGCTCCACCTCGGCGACCACTTCCGCGTCCCAGCCCACACCCGCGTTGAAGGTGAACCAGCGCTCATCGGCGCGGCCGAGCCCGACCCAGCGGCCGCTGCGCTCGGCCACCGCGCGCAGCAGGCGGTGCGTGGCCTCGACCGGATCTCGCGGCAGCCCCAGGGCGCGGGCGAACACGTTGGCGGATCCGCCGGGCACCACGCCCAGCGTCGGCATCGCCCGGTCGCCCACGTCACCGGCCGAGAACATGCCGTTGACCACTTCGTTGACCGTGCCGTCGCCGCCGTGCGCGATCACCAGGTCCACGCCGTCCTCGACGGCCGCGCGCGCGGTGTCGGAGGCGTGGCCCCAGTACTGCGTTTCGACGACGTCCAGCTTCAGCTCGCTGGCCAGCGCGTGAGCGAGCACATCCCGGCCAGCCGCAGTGGTGGACGTCGCCTGCGGGTTGACGACGAGTACGGCGCGCACACCCGCAGCCTAGGCGAGACCGTTGGTTCAGCTCTCCCGCAGGGCCTCCTCCCGCCGCGATCGGTACTCCCACCAGCTGCGCTGCCCGACGCGGGCGGGGCGGGCCGGCTGAAGCACCAGGAGCGGGTGCGCCGTGCCGCTGACCTCCGCCGGGACCCGGTGGGAGCCGGACGCGCAACCCCGGAGCGCATCCGTTCGCCGTCCACCCGGGCCGGTCGGGCGCACGGCGGATGGCGCGGACACCCCGATATCCGCGATCGCCGTGGCAGCCATGAATCGATCATCGCGCGTGACGGTGGTCGCAGCCATGCGTCATTCAGGCGGTATTACCATCGACGGGGCATACGCAGAGTCACCGATTCCGCTTTCCGGAAGGGCAACCGCGACCGTGTCGATCGAAGCTGTCCCGCGCACCGTGCGCATCGCCGGCGTCCTGACCACGCTGCAGGCCGTGGCGGGGCTGATCTTCGTCGTCGCGCTGCTGATCCGCGGCACCAGTGCCGGTTCCGGCGGGGTGGGCGAGTTCGGCAGCGCCCAGACCTACGGGGAGGCCGGCTACTTCGCGCTGCTGTCGGCCGGAGTCCTCGCGGCGGGCCTCGGCATGCTCAAGGGAAAGCACTGGGCGCGCACCCCGGCCCTGCTGCTGCAGCTGATGCTCCTGGGCACCGCGTGGTACGCGTTCGGGCCGTCGGGTCAGCCGCTGGCCGGCACGATCCTCGCGATCCCGGCGATCGCGGTCCTGTACTTCATGTTCAACCGCGAAGGACGGCGCTGGTCGTACTACGGCAACGCCGCCCCCGACGCGGACCGCGAGGACTAGAGCTTTTCCAGGCTCGTTTTGCGTGGCGGTGCGGGTGGCGGAACCTCAGACGCCGCCTGGTCTGCGGGAGCCCGTTCTCATGTATGTCCAATACACGGCGAACGGGCTGTCCTCGCCAGACGACGTCTGAGAACCCGCGGCGGTGCCGGTTGCGTAGGTGGGTTATGCGCCTGCGGCGCATGCGATGCTTCCGATGCGGTGCCGGTTGTGTTTCGCGGTTGGCGCACCCGACCCGTTCAGGCAGGTGCTGAACCCGCCTCAGGCGCTGAAGGCGCGGAGCGGGTCGCCGGTGAGGCGGAAGACCGTCCACTCGTCCATCGGGATCGCGCCCGCCGCCTTGTAGAAGTCGATCGCCGGTTCGTTCCAGTCCAGGACCTGCCACTCCAGCCGCGCGTAACCGCGGTCGACGCACTCCTTGGCCAGCGTCTGCAGCAACGCCTTGCCCAGGCCGCTGCCGCGCTGCTGGGGCTGCACGAACAGGTCCTCCAGGTAGATGCCGTGCACGCCCTCCCAGGTGGAGAAGTTCAGGAACCACAGGGCGAGTCCCACCACCGCGCCGTCCACTTCGGCCACGTGCCCGAACAGCGCGGGGTCCGGACCGAACAGCGCCGTGCGCAGCTGCTGCTCGGTCAGGTGGCACAGCTCGGGCGCCTTCTCGTACAGCGCGAGCTCGTGCACCAGCTCGACCATGGCCGGGACGTCGGCTTCGGTCGCACGGCGGATCATCCATACCTCCACGGGTTCTGCCTACCGGGCCAGCATATTCGCGCCCGGCAGGCGACCCGCGCGGCTCAGCCCTGCTGCCAGGGTGGGATGTTGGAGCGCACCACCTGCGGTGCTCCGCGCTCGCGGCCGAGGACGGTGATCCCGGCCGGGTCCAGCGCGAAACCCACGCCGGCGACCGCGGGCAGGCCCAGCCAGCGGGCGATCAGGCAGCGGCTGAAGTGGCCGTGGCCCACCAGCACCACGTCGGAAGCGGTGTCGGCGATGCGGGCCAGCAGCTCGTCGGCGCGCGCCGACACCTGCTCCGCGCTCTCGCCGCCCGGGCAGGGGTGCGTCCACACCGTCCAGTCCGGGACCTGCTCGCGGATCTCCGGGGTGGTCAGGCCCTCGTAGTCGCCGTAGTCCCATTCCGCGAGCAGCGGTTCGGTGACGACGTCGTCCAACCCGGCCAGCACCGCCGTGCGCTGCGCGCGCTGGCGCGGGCTCGCGAGCACGACCACCGGTCCGGCGGGGCGCAGCGCGGTCAGGGTCTGCCCGGCTTGGCGGGCCCGCAGTTCGCCCTCGACCGTGAGCGGGATGTCGGACCGGCTGGTGTGCTGGCCGGTCTGGGACCACTCGGTGGTGCCGTGTCGGAGGAGGTAAACGCGGTTTTCGTCCGGTGCCACGGCCAGAGCGTAACCGCGCTAGGCCGGAAGCACCCCTTCGCGGACCGCCGCCACCAGCTCCGGGCCCGCCTTGTCGGGCGATCCGGCGTCGAACGGCGGCTGCGGGTCGTACTCCAGGGCCAGCTGGATCAGCTTCGCGCTGTCCTCGCCCCACAGCCGCGCCGCCAGCAGCAGGGCCATGTCGATGCCCGCCGACACCCCGGCGCCCGTGATCACGTCGCCGTCCACCACCACGCGATCGGTGCTGACCTGCGCTCCGAGCTCGGCCAGGACGTCGCGGACCGCCCAGTGCGTCGTCGCCCGCTTGCCGGTGAGGACACCGGCCTTGGCCAGCAACGTCGATCCCGAGCACACCGACGCCGTCCAGGTGGTGGTCGGGTGCACGGCGGCCAGCCAGGTGATCAGCTCGGTGCTCTCCAGCGCGGTGTGCCACCGGGAGCTGCCGGGGACCACGACGATGTCGGGCCGGGTCAGCTCGGCGAACGTCGTCGTCGGCTGGATCGGCAGGCCGGAGTCGCAGATCACCGTGTCGCGGCTCGCCGCGACGAAGTGCGGGGTGACGCTGTCCGGTCCGGCGAGGACCTCGTACGGGCCGATCAGGTCCAGCGCGGTGAACTTGTCGTAGAGCACGAATGCGATGTCCACAGTGGTCTCCTCAGTGGGTCGGCGCCGGTCGCCCGGCGGTGCTGAAGCGGTCGCGGTAGGTGCTGGGCGGGACCCCGAGCTGGCGGACGAAGGCGCGGCGCATGGTCTCGGCGCTGCCGAAGCCGCAGCGCCGCGCGATGCCGCGCTGGCCGCTTTCGAGCATCAAGCGCGCCGCTTCGACGCGCGCCCGCTCGACGTAGCGGCCCGGGCTGGTGCCCACCTGCTTGGTGAACAGCCGGGTGAAGTGGCGCGGGCTCATGGCCAGCCGGTCGGCCATCACCGGGACCCGGTGATCGCCCGCGGGGTTCGCGGCGATCTCGGCGAGCAGATCGTGCAGCGCGCTGTCGTGGACCGGCTGCGCGGAGTGCCACACGCTGAACTGCGACTGCCCGCCCGGGCGCTGGAGGAACACCACCATCCACTTGGCGATGGTGCGGGCGACCTCCACGCCGTGGTCGTCCTCGACCATGGCCAGCGCGAGATCGATCCCGGCGCTGACCCCGGCCGCGGTGAGCAGCGGGGCGTCGCGGACGTAGATCGCGTCCGGTTCCACCACGACGTCCGGGTAGGACGCGGCGAGCTCGTCGCACATCGCCCAGTGCGTGGTGGCCCGGCGCCCGGCCAGCAACCCGGCCTCCGCCAGCAGGAACGCCCCGGTGCAGACCGACGCCGTCCGCCGGGCGCGCTCGGACAACCGGCGCACCTGCCGGACCAGCTCGGGATCGGCGGCCGCTTCGCGGGACCCCCAGCCGCCCGCCACGACGAGCGTGTCGAGCTCGTCGACGTCCTGGAGCGCGAGGTCCACGCCCAGCCGGAACCGCGACGAGGCGATCACGTCGCGACCGCTGGGCGAGGCCAGGAGCACTTCGTAGCCCCGGCGGAGCAGCTGATCAGCGCCGTCGAAGACCTCCAGCGGCCCGGCGACGTCGAGCAGCTGGACGCCGTCGTGGACCAGGATGACCACTCGGTGCCTGTTCACCTCATCGAGCTTGGCCGTACCGGTGGGCGTCCTCAAGGACGAGCACCCCACCGATCAGGACATGTGCTCGGCACGTCCTTCCGCGTAGGCCGCGGCGAAGGTCTCCGGGGCGGTTTCGCGGGCTCGGGCGGTGATGCGGTCGACGTCGGCGCGTTCGGCCCGGGGGAGGGGCGCGCCGACCGATTCGCGGGTCACCGCGGCTCTTCCGAGCAGGCGCGCGGCCGCCGCGGCGTCGCCGAGGAGCGCTTTGACACCGGCCAGGCCTTCGAGGGCGAGGGCGATCGCGCGGGGATCTTCGGTGCTCTCGGCGGTGGCGAGGCCTTCGGTGTGGAGGCGGGTCGCGGTGTCGGCGTCGGCGCGTTGTTCGGCGATGAAACCGAGTTCTGCCAGTGCCAGGGCGACACCGGGGTGATCGCCGGCCCGGCGGCTCCACCGCAGCTGTCGGTGCCACAGCTGCTCGGCGTCGTCCAGGCGCCCTTGGCGGCGGGCGGTCAGCGCCAGGCCGAACTCGGCGTAGACCAGTCCCTGCTCGTTGCGGGCCGCCGCGGCGAGGTCGGCGGCGCGGCGGTGGTGGGTTTCGGATGCTTCGAGATCTCCGGTGAGCAGCGCGATGCGGCCGAGCCCGGAGAGCTTGTTGGCGGCCTCGGAGGCGAGGCCGAGGTCTTCGGCGATGCGCAGCCCGTCGCGGTGCGTGCGCGCGGCCATCGCGTAGTCGCCGGTGATCTCGGCGACCCTGGCCAGCAGCTCGGCCGCCTGCAACTGCCCCCACTGGTCGCCGAGCTCGTCGAACAGCGCCTTCGCCGTCGTCGCGTCCTCCCGGGACGCGGCGAGCTCACCGCGCACGATCCCGCGGCGGGCCCGGTTGGTGAGCACCGCGGCCTCGCCCCAGCGGTCCTCGGCCTCCCGGAAGACCCGCAGCGCCCGTTCCAGGACGTGCGGTGGCCCGGAGTAGTCGCCGACGTCGAGGTGGACGAACTCGAGGAAGCACTCGGCCCGCGCCCTGGCGACCGGATCGGTGATCTCGGGCCGCTCCCGGGCGACGTTGCGCTCGGCACCGGAGAGCACGGCCAGGGAATCCCGGCACGCCACCACCACCGGGTCGGCGCCGGCGCCCGCCAGCAGCTGGTGCGCTTCCCGGAACCGGCCGCGCAGGAAGAGGTGCCACGACGCCGCCGCGGCCAGGTGCCGCGTCGCCGCGGTGTCGCCGTGGCGGACCGAATCGTCCAGGCAGGAGCGGAGGTTCGGCAGTTCCAGGTCGAGCCGCCGCAGCCAGTTCCGCTGCTCGCCGCTGCGCAACCCGGCTTCGGCCCGTTCGGCCAGCTCGGCGTGGTGGCGGCGCGCCCGCTGCCGCACGGCGTCGGTCTCCTCGGCTTCGGCGAGCCTTTCCCGGCAGTAGGCGGCCACCGATTCCAGCAGCCGGTAGCGCGGACGTCCGTCGGGGAAGCCGACCGCCACCAGGCTGCGGTCGACCAGGCCGGTGAGCACGTCGAGCAGCGTGCTCGGCTCGTTCGCGCAGACCGCTTCGGCGGCGTCGAGCGTGCACCCGTCGGCGAAGACCGAGAGGCGGCGCAGGACGATCTGCTCCTCCTCGCCGAGCAGGCCCCAGCTCCAGTCGATGACCGCCCGCAGGGTCTGGTGCCGGGTGGGCGCGCGGCGGTTGCGGGCGGTCAGCAGGTCGAAGCGGTCGTCCAGGCGGGCGGCGAGTTCGCGCAGGCCGAGGCCGCGGATCCGGGAGGCCGCCAGTTCCAGCGCCAGCGGCAGGCCGTCGAGGCGGCGGCAGATCGCGGCGATCGCGGCGGCGTCGTCGTCCCGCTCGTCGAACCCGGCCGCGACCGCGCGGGCCAGGAACAGCTGCGCGGCGCTGGAATCGCGGACCGCCGCGGGCGTTTCGCCGTCGGGCAGGGCCAGCGGCTGGACCGGCCACAGCTGCTCGCCGGGCAGGTGCAGCGGTTCCCGGCTGGTCGCGAGGAGCCGCACGCCGGGCGCGGCGGCCAGCAGCCGGTCGGCCAGCGCGGCGGTCGCGTCGATGACGTGCTCGCAGTTGTCGAGCAGGAGCAGGAGGTGCTTGCCGCGCAGGGCTTCGGCCAAGCAGGTGGCGCCGTCCAGCGGGGATCCGGCGACCTCGTCGCGCAGGCCCAGCACGGCCGCGATGGCATCGGCCACCGCGGCTTCGGTGGCCGCGGCCTCGGTGTCGATGGCGGCGAGCTCGACCAGCCAGGCGCCGTCGGGGAAGGATTCCGCTGCGGCCCGGGTGGCCTCCAGGCCGAGCCGGGTCTTGCCGACCCCGCCCGGACCGGTCAGCGTCACCAGGCGTCCCGCGGTCAGCCGGGCGCGCACCGACTCCAGGTCGCCATCGCGGCCGATCAGCGCCGAGACGGCGGCGGGCAGGTTGTGCCCGGGAGCGGTGGCGGTGAGCGCCGGTTCCTGCCGGAGCATCGAACTGTGCAGCGCGGCCAGCTCGGGACCCGGGTCGATGCCGAGCTCGTCGGCGAGGCGGGCCCGCACCAGCTGGTAGGCCTCCAAAGCCTCGGCTTGCCGCCCGGAACCGTAGAGCGCGCGCAGGTGGACGGCTTGCAGGCGCTCGCGGTGCGGGTGGAGCGCGACCAGCTCGGCCAGGTCAGCGGCGACCCCGGTGTGCTCGCCCAGTTCGAGGCGCGCAGCGGCGTGCTCCTCCTGCGCGGCCAGGCGCTGGTCGTGCAACCGGGTGCGGGCGGGTGCAGCGAAGTCGGCGTCGGCGAACTCCGCGAACGCCTCGCCGCGCCAGATGTCGAGGGCAGCGGCCAGCGCTGCTGCTCGTGCCCTGGCATCGGGCGAGGTCTTGGCCTGCGCGCTCAGCGCTGCGAAGCGCCCGGCGTCGACGGCCTCGGCGTCGATGTCGAGCCGGTAGGCGCCGGAGCGGAACTCCAGCAGCGCGCGGGCTCCCGGCTCGGCGGAGTCCAGCACCTTGCGCAGCTGCGAGATCTTGGCGCGCAGCGTCGGCACCGGTTTGCCGGGCGGGGCCGAACCCCACAGGTCCTCGACCAGCCGGTCGGCGGAGATGAACCGGCCGGGCGTGACGAGCAGGTCCGCGAGCAGGGCCCGCACCTTCGCCTCCGGGACGGGCACCGGAGTGCCGTTGTCGGTCCACACCGCCAGCGGGCCCAGCACTCCGAAACGCACGACCCGACAGTACCCGGTGACCTGCGGTGATGGCCGACCGCAAGCGGACCCGAAGCGAACCGCAACCGGTGCCGCCCAAGCTTGGGCCAACTTCAGTGAGAGGACAGGCCATGAACGACGCACAGCAGAACACCGGTCGCGAGATCCGGCTGCGGTCGCTCCCCGACGGTGACCTCCGTGCCGAGGACTTCGAACTGGTCGAGACGCCGGTCCCGCAGCCCGGTGCCGGGCAGGTGCTGGTGCGCAACACCTGGATGTCGGTCGACCCCTTCATGCGGGACCGGATGGACCCCGCGGTCGCATTCCTGCCGCCGTACCAGGTGGGCGAGGTGCTCGACGGACCGGCGATCGGGCGGGTCATCGCCTCCGAAGCCGCGGAGGTGCCGGTCGGCACCGCGGTGCGGCACTGGCTCGGCTGGCGCGAGTGCGCGGTGCTGGACGCGGCCGCGGTCGAGGTGCTCGACACCTCGGTCGCCGGGGAGCAGGACTACCTCGGCCCGCTGGGCACGACCGGGCTGACCGCCTACGTCGCCACCACCGAGACCGCCCCGGTGCGCCCCGGTGACGTGGTGTTCGTGTCCGCCGCAGCCGGTGCGGTCGGCAGCGTGGCCGGGCAGCTGGCCCGCCAGTTCGGCGCGTCGAAGGTCATCGGATCGGCCGGTGGCCCGGTCAAGGCCCGGAAGCTGCGCGAGACCTTCGGGTTCGACGCGGCCATCGACTACCGATCGGCCTCGATCGCCGAGCAGCTCGACGTCGCCGCGCCCGACGGCATCGACGTCTACATCGACAACGTCGGCGGTGAGCAGCTGGAAGCGGCCATCGACGCGATGCGCGGCGGCGGCCGGATCGCCCTGGTCGGTGCCATCAGCGCGCACGGCGCACCGGCCTCGGGACCGAAGAACTACTTCCAGATGGCCATCAAGGAGATCACGATGCGCGGCCTGATCATCGGCCAGCACTTCGACCAGTTCCCGGAGTACATCGGCAAGGCCGCGAACTGGCTGCGCGAAGGAACCCTGCGCACCGAGACCACGGTGGAGCACGGGATCGAACGCGCACCGGAGGCGCTGCTGGGCGTGCTCCGAGGTGCGAACACCGGCAAGATGCTCGTCCACCTGGACGGCTGAAAACCCTTCCGGCGACGCCCTTTCGCGCCGGACTGCAAGATCATTCGACGTTTCCAACGCAGACAGGAGAAGTTCACCATGAATTCCCAGCCGGGAGGCCGTGCGCTCGTCGTCCTCGCGCACCCGCGGAGCGACTCGGTCACCGCTCGGAGCGCGGACCTGGTGCACCGCAAGCTGAAAGCGGCGCAGTACGAGGTCGACCTGCTCGACCTGCACGCCGAGGGCTTCGACCCGCGCATGACCACCGCCGACGAACCGGACTGGGCCGACCGGGAGAAGACCTACTCGCCCGAGGTCCGCGCCCACATCGCCCGGGTAGACGCCGCCGACGTGATCGTGGTGGTCTTCCCGGTGTGGTGGTTCTCCCTGCCCGCGATCCTCAAGGGCTGGATCGACCGCGTGTGGAACTACGGGTTCGCCTACGGGCGCAGCGAGCCGCGGCTGGCGGGCAAGCGCATGCTGTGGCTCGGCCTGGCCGGCGGATCCAGCGCTGGCTACGCGGAGGCGGGGCTCGCCGAGATGATGGACGTGCAGCTGCGGGTCGGCATCTCGAACTTCTGCGGGATCGAAGACGCTGACTTCGTGCTCGTCCACGACCTCGAAACCGCGAACGCCGAGCAGGTGCTGGTCGACGTCGAGGACAAGGCGGAGCGGTTCCTGGGCCGCTGAAACCGCGGGCACCGGCCGCTCAGCGGTCGGTGCCCACCAGGCCGCGCAGGATCGCACCGGCGTGCGTCCACAGCACCGAACCCCCGGCATCCGGCACCAGGTGGTGGCGGGCGGCGGGGATGCGCCCGGCCAACGTCACCCCGTGGTCGGGCGAGTGGCTGGGGCTGGTGTCGAGCCCGCCGTACCAGAGATCGACCGGGATCCGGATGTCCGCGACGTCGAACGGCCAGCGGCCCATGTCCAGGACGGTGTCGCGGGCATAACCGGCCGGTCCCTGCGCGAAGCCCTCGGCCATCGCCCGCCGGAAGACCGGTTCGAACTGCGGTGACCGGTAGACGGCGAGGTCGACCTCCGGGCTGAACCTGGTGATCAGCTGCCACAGCGAGTCGGCGCTGCCGAACTCGGCGAAGGACTGCTCGGCGGCGGCCGGGTCGGCGGCCACCAGCTCGACCATGCTCCGCAGGTCGTCCGGCAGGCCGCTGCCGAAGGACGCGAACTCGTCGGCGCCCGCGACGACGGCGGCCTGCGCCGCGATTCCGGCCGCGGCGCAGGACAGCGCGAACGGTCCGCCCGCCGAGTAGCCGACGACGGCGATCTCGGCCGAGCTCAGAACCGCCCGCCGCAGCTCGGCGATGTCGTCGGCGAAGCTGTCCAGCGTCCGGCCCGGTGCTGGATCGGAAGCGCCGAGACCCGGCCGGTCCACCGAGATCAGCCGGATGGCGAGCGCATCGACGACATCGGTGCCGAACCCGAGATGACGGCTCGTCGCGGCCCCGGGGCACAGCACGACGGGCGTCCCGTCCTGCGGCCCCCATTCGGCCCAGGCCAGGTTCCGCCCATCGGAAAGCACGTGCTGCCCGAGCCGATCCGGTCCGGAAACGTCCATGACAGTCGATTGTGGATTCACCGGTGCCGCGACGCCATCGATTTTCGGGCGCGGTGATGCCTTCAGCTGCTCTTGCGGACAAGCCCGGTGTACCCGGCGACGAAGAGCGTGGCGAAGGCCCACCCGAGGGCCTGGAGCAGGTAGCTGGACAGGTAGAGGACCTGGCCCGTGATCATGCACCGCTTCTCACCGCCGAGTGCCGAGGAACGCGAGGGCTCGCCAAGGCCGATGGCCGTAGCCGATGACGGCGCAGCTGAGGAGGTGGAGCGGCTTGCGGCCGCGACCGCCGAGGTCACCGCGCCCGCGGTGGTCTCGCTGCTGGGCGATGAGGATCCGCCGGACGTCCCGGTCGTGGCCCGCCGCGCGGTAGACGGCGGCGAGCTGCTGGTAGGGCTGAGCGGCGTAGTCGGGCGTGTGCCGCGCGAGCAGGCGAAGCCACTCCTGACATCCCTCCAGCGGGAGGGAGCCGTACGCGAACCCATCCAGTTCCACCTGGTGGGAGCCGGTGTCGCGCTTCTGGCTGTCCCCGTCCGTTCCGCAGGCCCGGTTCGGGTGAGGACGCCGCCGGGCGGACGAGTGCGATCAACGCCCCTCGCGGGTCCAGAGTGGACGATTTCCGGAATGCGGAAGTGACGAGAAAAGCGCCGACCGGCGAAGGTTCTCGCTGGTCGGCGCCTCGGTGAAGCTCGTGCCTCAGCCCTGCTTGGTCTCCCAGAAGATCTTGTCGATCTCCGCGATGTAGTCCAGCAGTTCCTGACCCTTCGCCGGGTCCATCGAACCCTTGGTGCCGCTGGCACCGGCCGCCTTGGTGGCCTTGTTGATCAGCTCGTGGAGCTGCGGGTACTTCTCGAAGTGCGGCGGCTTGAAGTAGTCGGTCCACAGCACCCACAGGTGGTGCTTGACCAACTCGGAGCGCTGCTCGGCGATCAGAATCGCTCGAGTGCGGAACTCCGGGTCCTCATTGGCCTGGTACTTCTCCTGGACCGCCTTGACGGACTCAGCCTCGATGCGCGCCTGGGCCGGGTCGTACACGCCGCACGGAAGATCGCAGTGCGCGGTCGCCTCCAGGCGAGGGCTGAGGATTCGCGACAGCAGTCGCATGATTCCTCCCTGACAGTGAGTGCTCCGACAGCGCCGACCCTACTCTTGAAGATCCCCGGCGTCCTACTGGAGGTGGCAGTGAAATCCCTCGGCCGGTGGCCCTGGCGCCGCTTGCTGGTGCGGGGACCGTCGATGGTTCCCACGCTGCGGGATCGCGATGTCGTGCTGCTGCGGCTGCGCGGTCGCGCCCGGCCGCGCGACGTCGTCCTGGTCCGCTGGGCGCAGCGGCCGGAGCAGCTGTCGATCAAGCGCGCGGTGCGCCGCGACGGCGGCGGTTGGCACGTGGAGGGCGACAACAGCTTCGGTTCGACCGACTCGCGGGAGCTGGGGCCGGCGGAGGTCCTCGGCGTCGTCCGCTGGCGGCTGTGGCCGAACCCGGGACGCCTGCGCTGAACAGCAGGTCAGCGCAGGGTTTCGTAATGCGCCAGGCAGGTTTCGTAGTCCGGTAGGAATCCTCGTTCCGCAGCTTCGGCGAGGCTGGGGGCGGAGCGGTCCTTCTCGGACAGGACCGGCTCGCAGTCCAGGACGTCCCAGGGGAGCGCGAGGGCCGGGTCGAGCGGGTTGATGCCGTGTTCCGCACCGGGGTTGTAGGGCGTCGAGCAGAGATAGCTCATCGCCGTGTCGTCGGTGAGCGCGATGAAGGCGTGGCCGAGTCCTTCGGGCACGTAGACGGCCCGGTACTCGTCGGCGTCCAGGCGCACCGCGTCCCACTTGCCGAAGGTGGGCGAGCCGACCCGGATGTCGACCACCACGTCGAGCAGCGCTCCCTGCGGGCAGTACACGTACTTGGCCTGGCCGGGCGGCACGTCGGAGAAGTGCACTCCGCGGATGACTCCGCGGGCGGACACGCTGTGGTTCGTCTGGGCGACCCGCAGCGGGTGGCCGAGGGCTTCGACGAACGCGGCCTCCTGGAACGGCGCGACGAAGAGGCCGCGGTGGTCGGGGAAGGCCTTCGGAATGAACTCGAACGCGCCCGTGTTCTCAAGTCGACGTGCCTGCACGACCGAAAGCCTATGGGGCCGGTCGGTGCGGGTTTTCGAGGGGTTTTCGGAGGGGCGGGATCAGCAGGACGTGCGTGCTGCACAGGGCTTCGGAAAATATGACGTTCGTTCTGCTAGCGGAAATTCTTGAAAACCGTACGTACGTACTGCCTTTTCGAGCCGAAAACCGGACGCCCGTACTGCCATCAGTCGTTGACATTTTGTTGAAGCCGCTGGTGAGATTGTGTGATCCCGGTCGCTGACATTGATCTGGGGGCCTGGCACACTGTTCGAACCGCAGCGTCCGCCGAGCCGCTGTCCGACCGGGGCAGCTGTGCTCGGTTCATTCACACACCGCCGACCGGAAAGCCCGGTGTGGCGGCGTAACCCGGGCGGCTCCGCGCCGCCCACTCGCCCGGCCCGGACCGTTCCCGGGCCGAAGGCATGGCTACAGGAGGGACGCCGTGACCGCCGTCAACGACCGCACCGACAGTGGTGCCGATTTGACCAACGAGGAAATTTTCGCCGCGCACGAGGGCGGCAAGCTGGGTGTGGAGGTGTCCGCTCCGCTGGCCAGCGCGCGCGACCTCTCGATCGCCTACACGCCGGGTGTGGCGCAGGTCAGCCGCGCGATCGCCGCCGACCCGGAACTCGTCGACCGCTACACGTGGACGCAGCGGTTGGTGGCCGTGGTCAGCGACGGCACCGCGGTGCTCGGGCTGGGCGACATCGGGCCGCGAGCGTCGCTGCCGGTCATGGAGGGCAAGTCCGCGCTGTTCAAGACCTTCGCCGGGCTGGACTCGATCCCGCTGGTGCTGGACACCACCGACGTCGACGAGATCGTCGAGACCCTGGTCCGGCTGCGCCCGTCCTTCGGCGCGGTCAACCTGGAGGACATCTCCGCGCCGCGGTGCTTCGAGCTGGAGCGGCGGGTCTCCGAGGCGCTGGACTGCCCGGTGATGCACGACGACCAGCACGGCACCGCGGTCGTGGCGCTGGCGGCGCTGAGCAACGCCGCCAAGGTGGTCGGTCGTGAGCTGGGCTCGATGCGCGTGGTCATCTCCGGTGCCGGTGCGGCCGGGGTGGCCTGCGCGAAGATCCTGCACACCGCCGGGGTCGGCGAGATCACGATGCTCGACTCGCGCGGCGTGATCCACTCCGGGCGGGAGGGGCTGACCCCGATCAAGCAGGAGCTGGCCGAGTTCACCAACGCCAGCGGGATCACCGGTGGACCGGCCGAGGCGCTGCGCGGCGCCGACGTCGTGATCGGTGTGTCGGTCGGGCAGCTGCCCGAGGAGCTGGTGGCCACGATGGCCGATGACGCGATCGTGTTCGCGCTGTCCAACCCGGACCCGGAGATCCACCCCGACGTCGCCCGGCGGCACGCCGCCGTGGTGGCCACCGGGCGCAGCGACTTCCCGAACCAGATCAACAACGTGCTGGCCTTCCCGGGCATCTTCAAGGGGGCGCTGGACGTCGGTGCCCGCAAGATCACCGACGGGATGAAGGTCGCGGCCGCCGAGGCGATCGCCGCGGTCGCCGCCGACGACCTCAGCGCCGACTACATCGTGCCCAGTCCGCTGGACCCGCGGGTGGCGCCGGAGGTCAGCGCCGCCGTGGCCAAGGCGGCCCGGGCCGAAGGCGTCGCCAAGGCCTGATCGCACCGATGCGCGCGACTGCCCGCCGGGTAGCAGCGGAGCCGGACCAACCGGGGCCGGGGAGACCGATCGTCTCCCCGGCCCCGTTGTGTCGACGGTTGTGGACTTTCGGTGCTTCGCGTCATCATGTCGGGGGACGGCTGTCACCTCTCCAGGGAATCCGGTTCCGGTCGCGGCACCATGGCGTTACCGCCGGTGCGGAGACCGGTATTGTCAGCCGCACGACCTGTTGTGTTGCAGATCACTCGTCAGTGGGGTGCGGTGCAACCCGGGGCAGCGGTCGCGCGGCTGCGACGCAGGAGGGGTGCTGTTGACCGAGCGGAGCGAGAGGACCCGGACGAGTTCCGGCGGTCTCGGCCTGGCCGGTGCCCGCTCCGAGGAGTTCGCCCTGTTGCCGCTGCCTGCCGCGCCCGCGCTGCTGAGCACCGCGGACGGCATCGTCGTCCGGGCCACCGAGCAGGCGGCGAAGCTGGCGGGCGAGACCACGCCCGCGGCGCTGATCGGCTGCCGTCTCGCCGACCTGGTGACCCGCGACGGCGCGGTCTCGCTGCTTCGGGCCAGGGGCGGCAGCTACCCGGTCCGCCCGATGAGCTGGCCGCACGTCCAGGACGACCGGCTGCGGGTCACCGTGCTGGTCGACGTCTCCGACCTGGCCGACGCCGGGCACGACGCGGCCGAAGCCGCGGACGGCAACGAGCGGCGCTGGCTGATCGAGGCGCAGCGGATCGCCAAGGTCGGCAGCTGGGTGTTCTACCCGGAGACCGGTGAGCTCTACCGCAGCCCGGTGCTCGCCGAGTTCCTCGGTGATCCCGGCGGCCAGGAGGCCGTGGGCGTGCAGGCGATGATCGAGGCGACCCACCCCGACGACGTGGCCCGGGCCCAGCAGTTCTACCTGGACGTGCTCACCGCGCCCGAGGACGAGCTGCTGGAGGTCGAGCTGCGCGACCGCCGCGGGGAACGCGTCTACCTGTGCACCGGGCGGGCCGAGTACAACCGGGCCGGCCGGGTCGAGCGGGTGCAGGGCACCGTGCAGGACGTCACCGAGCACCGGGCGCTGGAGCGGCAGCTCCGCGACGAGCGGCGCAAGCTGCAGGACGCGCAGCGGATCGCCCGCCTCGGCACCTGGGAGTGGGACGTGCGGTCCGGCGTCATGCGGTTGTCGAACATGCTGCACGAGATCATCGGCAAGCCCGCGAACGCGCCGATCACCTTCGACAGCTACCTGGACCGGGTGCACCCCGACGACCGCGGCTGGGTGCGCCAGGCCTGGCGGCCGCTGATCGAGGAGCACGACCCGATCGAGGTCGAGCACCGCTACCTGCGCATCGACGGCACCACCCGGATCCTGCGGTTGCACGGCACCGCCATCACCGACGCCGACGGCCGGGACGTGCTGGTCGGCACCGCCCAGGACGTCACCGAGCAGCGGGCCGTGGTGACCCGCATGGAGCGCTCCAGCCAGCGGTTCACCGACCTGGTCAGCATCACCCCGGTGGGCATCGGCCTGTTCGACCGGGCCGAGCGGTTGGTCGACGCCAACGACGCGCTGTGCGACCTGCTCGGCTACCAGCTGGAGCAGCTGCGCGGGATGACCGCGAAGGACATCACCCACCCCGAGGAGCAGAACACCGGCCTGCCCACCCCGGCGGAGAACTCCGGCATCCGCCGCCGGGTGCCGCAGCGGGTGCTGGTGCGGGCCGACGGCGAACCGGTGTACTGCGAGCTGCGCACCTCGGCGTCCGTGCAGGACGACGGCACCCACTTCTGGCTGGTGGTGTTCCAGGACATCACCGAGCGGCGGCGGGCCGCCGAGGCGCTGCGCTACCAGGCCACCCACGACGACCTGACCGGCCTGCCGAACCGCACCGCGGTCAAGGACCTGCTCTACCAACTGCTGGGGCGGGCCGACTCGGACCGGGTCGCGGTGCTGTTCTGCGACATCGACAACTTCAAGCGGGTCAACGACTCGCTGGGCCACGACGCGGGCGACGAGCTGCTCGTGGCGCTGGCGCGCCGCCTCGAGGGCGGGCTGCCCGACGGGTGCACGGCGGCGCGGCTCTCCGGCGACGAGTTCGTCATCATCTGCTCGGACATCGAGGCCGTCGGCGGTGTCGATTCGCTGGCCAACCGGGTGTCCGGGCTGCTGCGCACCGCGGTTCCGGTGCACGGCCAGCTGATCCGGGTCTCCGCGTCGATCGGGGCCGCGGTGCCCGACGGCAGCGCCTCCGGGGGTGAGGACCTGCTGCGCTTCGCCGACGCGGCCATGTTCGAGGCCAAGGGACGCGGCACCGGCAAGGTCTCGCTGGCCAGCCCGGCGCTGATGGCCTCGGCGGACCGTCAGCTGCACCTGGAGGGCCAGCTGCGGGAGGCGCTGAACAGCGACGGCCTGGCCCTGCACTACCAGCCGGTGGTCGACGCCGATGGTGTGGTGGTCACCGCCGAGGCGCTGGTGCGCTGGCCGCACCCGGACCGCGGGATGCTCGCCCCGGACGCCTTCCTGCCCGTCGCCGAGCAGGGCGATCTGCTTCGCGAGCTGGACCGCTGGGTGCTGCGGACCGCGTTGCGGGAGGCGGCGACCTGGCCGGTGCGCGGCGGCCGGGCGGTGGGCGTGGCCGTGAACCTGGCCGGGCTGGTGCCGGGCGGGCCGGAGTTCGTCGACGCGGTCGCCGACATCGTTGCCGAGGCCGGCATCTCCTGGGACCGGGTGATCCTGGAGCTGGTCGAGACCGCCCTGGTCGACCTGCCGTCGCGGACCCGGCACGAGATGGGTGAGCTGGTCTCGCGGGGGGTGCGGTTCGCGGTGGACGACTTCGGCACCGGCTACTCCTCGTTGGCGCGGCTCAAGGACCTGCCCGCGCAGATCATCAAGGTGGACCGCCGGTTCGTCGCCGGTGTCGGGGGTGACGCCTCGGACTTCGCCGTGGCGCGTGCGGTGGTGGACATGGCGCGGGCGATGGGCAGGCAGTGCGTGGCCGAAGGCGTGGAGACCGCTACCCAGTTCCACGTGCTGTCCGGTGTCGGGGTGGACGCCTATCAGGGTTGGTTGTTCTCCGGTGCCGTTCCGGCTCGCGAGTTCCGGGATCTCATTGCTCGTGGGCCCATGTCCATTCCCGCTGGTTGAGTTCTTTCCACTGTGGACGGAAATGGTGGGTGGGGCGGCTGTCGTCGACGTGCTTGACGACAGCCGCCTCCGTGCCGGGTGGGGGTCCTGGTGCAGTCGTCCTCGTTCTTGAGTTTTCAAGGTGCGCGGTACTTTTGTCGGTTGTGTTGTGGTGGGGGTCATCCCCGTGGTTTGGTGGATTGTGGGGGCTGTGGTCCGGATGTCAAGCCCGGCCTGGCGGCCGCCCCTTCGGGGTTTCAGGCTTGACATCCGGACCACAGCCCCCACAATCCACCAAACCACGGGGATGACCCGGTGTGGAACGGACCCAGGCTGTCGCTGGTGGGTCTCGGGGTGTGGGTGGTTGGGGCCTGTGCGGGTTGGTTGGTGGGTTGCTCCGTCGCCGGGGAAGTGGGTCGGAGTCGCCATGTGCTGCGGGCTCGCTGTTGGGTGGGGTGTCGCAGCGTGACGTGTGTGGTGGTGTGGGCGGTGTGCTCGTTCATTTCGGGTGAGTTTCCTTTCTGGTTGGGTTTTGTTGCGGGGCTTCTTGGTTGTCGTGGTTGTGATGTGTGGGTGGTGGGTAGGGGGCGCCTGCGGCGTGTTGTGAGTTTCTGTTGTTCGGTTTCTGTGGCTGGTTGGGTTCGGTTGGGGTTGGGGTTATCTGGTTGTCGGTCAAGACTTTGTAGGTCAGATGGCGAGTAGTGGGTCACGCTGGGTGCTGGGTGCTGGGTGCTGCGTTGGTTCGCTGGTGTGGGTTCGGGTGGTTTTCGGTGGGGTGTGGGCGAGTCTGGGGTTGTGGGTGGTGCGGCTGGATTGGGTTGGTGTGGGCAGGGTGGGGTGCCCCACCCGGGGGCGGGTGGGGGTTATCGGGTGCCCTTTCTCGGTCTGCTCCCTGGTGGTGTTCCACCGGGGGTTGCCAGGTGGTGGAGGGCGTGGCGGTGTGCGGCGGGTTGGGCTTTCCCGCCGGGCCTGGGGGTGCGTGTCGGGTCCGCGGTCGCCGGTGGAATGAACACCGGGCGTCCGTTGTGGAATTCGATGCGCCAGTGCTGGTTGTGGGTCGTGCGGTGGTGCTGGGGGCACAGCATGATCATGTTGTCGACGCTGGTCGGACCGCCGTCCGCCCAGTGCACGACGTGGTGGGCTTGGGGAGTTCCCGGGGGATGGTCGCAGTCCGGGAACGCGCATGCCCCGTCTCGTGCCAGCAGTGCCGCGCGAATGTGGGTGGGTGCGGTGCGCTGCGTGGTTCCCACGTCCAGCGGCAGGCCGTCGCCGCCGAGGACGATGGGCAGGACGTCGCAGTCGCAGGCGATCCTGCGGATCGTGTCCGGGCTGAGGTGCTGGCCCGTGGCCTCCAGCTGTCCCGCACCACCAGCAGCGTCCTTGGCGGTGTGGACCTGGTTCTTGAGGTCGGTGTAGTCGATGGTGACCGTCAGGTGCGGCTTCTGGCCGCCGGTGCGGGGCATGCCGTCGGTGTCCAGCACGAGGTCGAGCAGGGTGGACAGGCCGTCGGCGTTGCGCTGCCCGGCCGTGCGGGGGTCCTTGGTGCCGTCGGTCTCCGGGCGCGGTGCTGCCAACGGCTGCAGGGCGGTGACGAACTTCGCGCCGGTCTCCCGGTCCAGGCGAGCTTTGATCACCAGCATTCCGTCACGAGCCGTGGCGTAGTGCAGCTCCCGTGACTCGAACTGGGCGCGCTCATCGGCAACGGGGCCGTCGCGGTCGAGCATGTAGCGGACCCGGTCCGCGAGCTTCGCCAGCTCGCTCGGGCATTGGCGGCAGGCGTGCTCCACCAGCAGTCGTTCCACCTCATCCGCGCGGTAGCGGGCGTGCTCGGGCAGGCGGGCCAGGCAGCGGGAGATCACCTGCGCGTGCGGCAGTGCGATCACGCCGTCCGTCAGGGCTCGCGCCGTGGCCGGGAGGTGGACGTCGGTTCCTGCAGCACCGGTGTTGTCCACCGCGGAATCGGCGGTGGCAGTGGCGATGCGGACGCGAGCGGTGGCTTCCGGGCCGTCGATGTTGAGCAGGCACTTCAGCCACGCCTGGGTGGAGCGTGCGCCTTGGGTGGCGTGCAGGCGTCGGCGGTCCGCTTCGGCGATCAGTCGTAGCTGCTGCATGCGGGTCTGGCGGATCTCTCGTTCCAGCTGGCCGATCCGGGCCGTGAGTTCCTCGTCGGTGTAGGAGGTCACCGCAGGCGGCCACGACCCGCCCGGCGCGGGCATGTCCCACGCGGGCAAGGCGGACACGACAGTGCCCGCGCCAGCGGCGGGGGTCGCGTCCTGGGTGGTCGTCAGCGGTGTCATGCATCGATTCTCTCAAAGGGTCGAACTGGATTTCGATCAAATAATGGTCGCTCGATCAGGTGAAAGAGTGGGGATTAACGTGAAAAACGTTGCGCAACAAGGGGATCGAGCGGTTTGACGTGCTGCGGAAGCAAGGTGGTGCAGGGCAATCGGAATCGTGTGTGCAAAGAGCGTCCTATTAGGACAATGAAGGCTCGCCGGTGGGGCAAGGGGTGTCGATCATCGTGCTGATCTCGTTCGCCGTGGTAGGCGCCGGAAGGCCAGCTGTGGGGATGTGGACCTTTCAGTCTGCGGGTGCCGGGTGGAGGATCTGTGGTGTCGTGGTTCGTCTTGGGCGGATCTTCGGGACTCGGGTGTTGGGGACTTTTGTGACTGCGGTGAAGCACGGCCGGTTCGTGGCGCGGCGGATGACGGCCGTCGAGCAGTTCCGGGCGGAGAAGAAGGTTTGGCGGCTGGTTCAGCTGCTGGTGGGGCTCGTCGGCTACGGGACGGCGCTGACGTTCCTGGTCGGCTCTGCCTTGGGGGCGTCGGCCTGGGCCGTGCTCGCCGAGGGGCTGTCGGTGCGCAGCGGGATGTCGTTCGGCCTGGCGACGAGCCTGACGGCCGTCGTCGTGCTGCTCTGCTGGATCCCGCTGCGCGAGCTGCCGGGCTTGGGGACGGTCCTCAACGTGGTGCTGGTCGGTGCCTCGGCCGACGTCGCCGCGGTGTTCGTGCCCGCGCCTAGTTCGTTGGCGCAGCAGATCGGCTACCTGCTGCTGGGCGTGCTGATGCTGACCTTCTTCGACGCGGTCTACCTGGGGGCGCGGTTCGGTTCCGGGCCGCGCGACGGCTTGATGACCGGGGCGGTCCGTCTCACCGGGAAGCCGATCTGGCTGGTGCGCACGGCGATCGAGCTGATCGTGCTGGTCGTCGGCTGGCTGCTCGGCGGCACGGTCGGCGTCGGCACGGTGCTGATCGCGCTGGCCATGGGACCGCTGGTCCAGCAGTTCCTCCGCTTCACCACCGTCCGCCTCAAGAGCGACGGCTAGCTCGAAGTTCTAGGGTGCCGCCATGGGCGACGACGCGAGCCGCGGCCGGTTGAGCCGGACCTTCGACGAGGACGCGGAGCTCTACGACCGGGCCAGGCCGGGCTATCCGCCGGAGCTGTTCGACGATCTCGCCGGGCTGGCGGACATCGGTCCCGGCCGTCGCGTCCTCGAAGTGGGTGCGGGCACTGGCAAGGCGACCTCGCCGCTCGCCGAGCGCGGTTGCCGGATCACCGCCGTGGAGCTGGGTGCCGACCTGGCCGCCGTTGCCAGGCGCAACCTCGCCGGGTTCGAAGCGGTGCAGGTCGTGACGGCGGACTTCGAGACCTGGCCGCTGCCGCCGGAACCGTTCGACGCGGTCGTCTCGGCCACGGCCTTCCACTGGATCGACCCGGCCGTCCGGGTGCCGAAGGCCGCCGAAGCGCTGCGTCCGGGCGGTGCTCTCGCCGTGATCACCACTCACCACGTCGCTGGCGGCAGCGAGGAATTCTTCGCCGAGGTCCAGGGCTGCTACGAGCGCTACGACGCGGCCACCCGGCCGGGGCTGCGGCTTCCCACCGCGGCGGACATCGACAGCTCTGATCACGAGGACGAGGTCGCGCGCAGCGGTCGGTTCGGCCCGCTCGTCGTCCGGCGCTACGAGTGGGATCTGGCGTACCGGACGTCGGAGTACCTGGATGTGCTGCGGACTTATTCCGGCCACCGCGCGCTTCGGCCGGAGGCGGCCGAAGGACTGCGCGGATGCATCGCCGCGCTGATCGACCGCAGTCACGGCGGCCGGATCATCAAGCGGTACCTCACGGAGCTGCGGGTGTCGGTGCGGCGCTGAGCAGGTGCTTCACCTCCGGGTAGCTGCCGGTGGCCTGGACGCGGCCGTCGCCGAGCACGACGACGTCGTCGGCCGCCTGGATGGTCGACGGGCGGTGCGCGATGACCAGCAGGGTGCACTCGGAGCTGATGTGCTCGATGGTGCGGGTCAGGGCGGCCTCGTTCGCGGCGTCGAGGTGCGAGGTCGGCTCGTCGAGCAGCAGCAGGTGCGGTCTCGGCAGCAGGGCGCGGGCGATCGCCACCCGCTGCTGCTCGCCGCCGGAGAGGGCGCTGCCGTGCTCGCCCACCGGCGTGTCCAGGCCCTGCGGCAGGCGGGCGACGAGCTCTTCGAGGCCGGCCAGCCGCACCGCGCGGTCGATCTCGGCGGCAGCGGCGCCGGGCTGGGCGTAGGTGATGTTGTCGCGCAGACTGCCGTGCATGACCGGCGCGCTCTGCTCGACGATGCTGATCGCCGCGCGGCATTCGTCGACGGTCATCTCGCGCGCGCAGTCGCGTCCGTCGAGCAGCACCTGCCCGGCCTGCGGGTCGTGGAAGCGGGCGATGAGGGCGAAGATCGTGGACTTGCCCGCGCCCGACGGGCCGACCAGCGCGACGTGGCTGTTGCGGGCGACGCGGAAGGACACCTCGCGCAGGACGGGTCGGCCGGGCTCGTAGGCGAAGCCGACCTCGCGGAACTCGATCGCCGGGGCATCCGGGTCACCGCTGGAAGCGCGCCGCACCACCGGGCGGGTGGCCTCCTCGGCTTCGGTGGGCAGCTGCGCGATGTCCTCCACCCGCTGCAACGCGGCCAGGCCCTGCTGGAGGGTGGCGAACACGTCGAACAGGTTCGACATCGGTGTGGCGATGTAGGTGACGTAGAGCAGGAAGCCGATGAGCTCGGGCAGCTCGGCGGCGCCGCTGGCCACCCGCAGCCCGCCCACGACGAGCACGGTGATCATCGCGCCGTGCACGGCCAGCGTCATCGCCGGGTTGATCACGGCGTTGCGCTTGGCGGCCTGGAGGTTGTGCGCGTAGGCCTGGCGGGCCAGATCGCCGATCCGGTCGCGCTCGCGGTCCTCGGCTCGCATGACGCGCACGGTGCGGATGGCCGACAGCGCGCGTTCCAGCTCCGCGCTCATGCCGCCGAGGCTGTCCTGCGCGTCGTGGATCGCGCGGCGGATTCCCGCCAGCAGAAGCAGGGTCAGGCCGCCGATCGCGCCGACGATGGTGATGACGATGAGGAACATCATCGCGTCCAGCCAGAGCATCATGGCGATGCCGCCGAGCACGACGAACACGCCGACGCTCGCCTCGACCATGTCGTAGGCCAGCGAATCGCGCAGCAGCGTGGTGTCGCTGGTGGTGCGGGTGAGCAGGTCGCCCAGCCGGTGCTGCTGGTAGCGCCGCATCGGCCAGCGCAGCAGCCGGTCGACGATGCGCAGCCGCAGCCCCAGGACGATGCCCTCGCCGGTGCGCTCCAGCAGGTAGTGGCCGAACCCGGTGATCACCGCCTCCGCCACGAACACCACGGCGAGCAGGCCCAGCAGCCCGAGGTACGGGTGCTGGTCGGAGAACGCCTCGATCGTGCGGGCGGCCAGCAGCGGCTGCACCAGGCCCATCACCCCGCCGAGCAGGGCGAGCGCCATGGCCGCGGCGATCACGGCCCGGTGCCCGCGGGTGATCCGGACCAGGTGGCGCCAGTCGACCTTCTCGCCGGTGCCCGCCGGTTCGTCGTCCGCGCCGTCCAGGTCTGCTGCCCGGTCGGGGCGAATCTTGTTCAGCACTTAGGGATTCCTCGTTTCAACGGGTTCGACGGTCATCAGCGGCAGGAAGGCCTGCGCCTGCTCGCCCTCGTCGACGGCGAAGCCCGCCGCTTCGACCCAGGCGTGAGCTCCGAACGGGGCGGCGCGGACCCCGACCTTCCACGTCGGCCAGCAGCCGCGCGCCCGGCACAGCAGCGCGGTGGCGATCGAGCGCGGCAGGCATCCCTTGCCGGCGCAGGTGGTGCTGACCGCGATGACCGCGGATCGCGCGGCGCTGGCCTGGTCGTAGGTGGCGGGCGGTGCGCCGCGCCGGGCGAGCACCAGGACGTGCCGGATCCGCCGCGGCGAGAGGTGCGCCATCGGCAGCGCGATCGCCACCGCGACCCGCGCGGCCATCCGGACGCGCAGCGGCGGCCGGTCGGCGGTGAACAGCGCTTCCGGTGTGCTCATCGCCGCACCACCAGGCCCGCCCGCACGAGCTCCCCGATGACGGCGCGGCGCTCGTCCGCGCCGACCAGGCTCATCCGCAGGGTGAGCAGGCCGCTCTCGTTCAAGTGCCAGTACTGGCCGGATCTTTCGTCCAGCAGCACGCCGCTGCCGTCCTCGGCGTCGGTCAGCGACACGTGGTCGCGCAGCCGGATCGTCATGGCTTGGCCTCCGTGGTGACGAGCTGCTCCTGATCGCGCAGCCACCGCTCGGTGCTGGTGGTGGTGGAGATGGCGTACGGGGTGAACATCCGCATCTGGAAGCCGGTGCAGATCTCGCGCAGCACCCGGGGATCGATCAACCCGAGCCGGCCGAGCCGCGAATCCTCGCACAGCGCAACCAACTTCTCCGCGTTGACCCGCAGGACGACATGCTCCACATTGGACCCTTCAGCCTTGGTCGAGCGCGCCAGGCACCGGTCCGGCACGACTCCCCGCATCACGGCCACCAGCAGCGGCTTGTACGCCCAAGGTGTGCGGCGCTCGTGCGTGCGGGCGGTCATGCACGCGTGCAGCACGGCATCGTCGAGGTACGGGGAGTTCAGGCGGATGCCTTCGGCGGCGTAGAGCGGGCCGGCCGCGCGCACCAGGCTCGCGCACAGCTGGATTCCCAGGACGGTGTGGTGGGTGGTCCAGTCGGGCCCGCGCTGATGCGTCCGCTCCGCTTCTTCCAGCAGCAGTTCCCTGGCGAGCTCGACCGCCTCCGGCGTGGCCCACGGCGGCAGCTGCACGAGGTTCGCGGCTCCCTCGTCGTCCAGCGGCGAGGCGATGATGCTGCGGGCGCGCCGGGCCAGCCACTCGGGGTAGGCCGCGCGCCGCTCGCGCGCGTACATGGCGATGTCCCGCCACCGCCAGCGCTCCAGCGCGCGGTAGGCCCGCAGGTACCGCAGGCCGGTCAGGGGACTGCGGCGCAGCAGCTCGAAAACGCCGGTGGCGCCGCCCATCAGCGTTTCGTCGCCGCCGTCGCCGGTGAGGTGGAGCTGCGATCCGGCGGCGGCCAGCCGGGCCGCCATCGCGCGGTACATCGGCCGGTCCTCCACGCCGGGGAACGGTTCCTCGGTCGGTGGCAGCGGTTCGAGCACGTCGCTGTAGTGCGCCGGGATCTCGGTGAAGGGGACGGTGATCCGCCGCAGGCCGGGCAGGTGCTCGGCGGCGATGTCGGCCCACTGCGGGTCGTCGTCGCCGATGTCGGCGGCGAGCTTGGTCAGCGCGGTCAGCGAGCGCCCGTGCTGTGCGGCGAGGAAGCACAGCGTGGTCGAGTCCAGGCCGCCGGACAGGTCCGCCGTCACGGTCAACCCGGAGTTCATCCGGGCCCGGACCGAATCGCCGAGCGCGGTGCGGAGCGCTTCGGCGGCCTCGTGCAGCGGCCGGTCGTCCGGCGGCGGTTCCCACCGGCGCCGGGATCGAGCGCGCCCGTCGGCGGCGAGGAGCAGGCAGGAGTCCTCGTCGACCGCGTGCACGTCACGCCACAGCGGCGCGTTCATGGTGTGCAGCGGGATTTCGGAGAGCAGGAAGCGCAGCACCAGCCGCCGCCTGTCGAGCTCGGCATTCGACAGCGCGGCCAGCACGTCCGCGCGGGTCGCCGCGACGGTGATCCCGCCGATCTCGGCGTGCACGACGCGGCGCAGTCCGGACAGGCTTCCCTGGACGCGCACCACGCCGTCGACGGCTGCGATCAGGTGGTAGCAACCGGGCAGCTCCAGAGCGTCCAGCGCGGTGGCATCCGTTATCCGCGCCGCGATCTGCGCCAGCCGTTGCGGAGTGACCGAAACCGGCCCGAGAACGGCGATCGACGTCTCGTCGGCCGACGCGGTCCGGAAATCGGCCGATTCCCATTCGCCGACGATCCACGGTCTGCCCGACGGGTGATTCAGCCGCTGCGGTGCCGTGCCGAGCGCGGCGACCACCGCGGCGGCGGCCGGGTGGTCGGGAAGTGCGACCAGCCATTCACGAGAATGACTCACATTCATTGGTGAGCTGTCTCCCGGTTCGGATGGATGGCGCCGCAGCGGCGCGAGGACTGCGTGCGGGATTGCTCGCGCCGCTGCGGTGCTCACCTGCGGTCAGAGCAGGGCGTGGCGCGGACGGCGGCGATGGGCCTTGTCCTTGCGGGACGGCCTGCTGTGCATCGTCAACCGCTCGAACGCCCCGAGCTTCTGCAGCTTCGGCTTGGAGTACATGTGCGCACTTCCTTCCCCGGTGCGGAATTCGAGTGGAACGTGTTTGTGCGCAGCGCTGCACGACGTCGTGCGGCGCTACATTAATTGGTCTCGACCAGAATGAACAACATTGGCGGTGAGAATGCCCGCCGATGGAGCAGCGCATTTATGAGGGCAACTTCATGAATGCGTAGTCGAATGGTGTCGCACCGGCGAACGGCCTATTCGAACGGGTCGATCGCCCGGAGGAATATGCCGCGAAGATAGGTGGCGCAATGAAACAATTGTGCCTTCAACGAATCCGGAATTGCGTGCGGTGCGGGTGGTGACCGCACCGCACGCGCCGGTCAGAGGTGCGGCAGGAGCTCTTCGATTCGGTGCCGGGGGAGGTCGATCAGGCGCAGGTCCAGGTCGTCGGGCACCGGGGCGAGCGCGGCGATGCGCTCCTTGGCGGCGCGCTTGGTGAGCTCCGGGTCGACGTGCGCGATCAGGCCTTCGCGCCAGACGTTGCCGAGCTTGCCGTGCGCCCGCTGCAGCAGGTGACCCGCCGCCGAGTCCGGTTCCACCAGCTCGGCCACCACGACGGCGTGCTTGGCGTCCGGCGTGCTGCGGTGGAAGCGCAGCCGGTACTTTGCCGCGACCAGTTCGGACAGCGCGCGCTGGGCGCGTTCGCTGGTGATGTCCGGGTGGTTGTTGCCGACCACGAACCCGACCCGGTCGGCGTTGGCGGCCAGCAGCATGCGCAGCAGCCACGGCCCCGGGTCCGAGCGCAGGTCGTGCACCGACGGCTGCCGCCTGCCCGGTCGCGTCCAGCCGGGCTCGTGCAGCGCGGTGACCGGGCTGCCGAGGCGTTCGCCGATCGCGGCCAGGAACTCCGGCGGTGCCGCCGCTTCCCGCGCCTCCACCGACTGCGGGCCGTGCGTGTAGATGCCGGGCGCCTGGCGCAGCGCGAGCTTGCGGGTGTGCGCGGTCGGCTGGCACACGTAGAGGTCGCTGGCGCTGCCGATGGCCTGCGCGCCGAAGTAGCGGTGGAACCGCGGCAGGATCGCCTCGAACACCATGCCCAGCCGCAGCAGCTCCTGCTGCACCTTGTGCCCCAGCGCCGGCGTCCGCGGGCTGTAGCCGTAGGCGACGAGCAGCCTGCTCTGCGGCCCGGCCAGGCATTCGGCCGCGCGGGTGGCGAACAGGCCGATGCCCTCCGGGGTGTAGGGCGGGTCGGTGAACACCAGGTCGGCCCAGCCCTCCAGCACCGGCGGCAGCCCGAAGCGCAGGTCGGCGTGCAGCGTGCGGACGCCGAAACCGCGCTCGGCCGACACCGCGTCGATGTGCTGCAGGATCCGCTCGTCGACGTCCACGACGGTCACCGACACCGACGGCGCCACCAGGCCCAGCGCCAGCGAGGCCAGGTCGTGGTCGCCGAGGCAGAGCACGTTGGCCCCGCGCAGGTCGTAGTTGTCGCGCAGCCACTCCGCGCGGCGCAGCGCGGTTTCCGGGGTGGCGGTGACGTGGTCGAGCGCGGCCGCCGGTTCCGGCCCGCCCTCGATGAACTCGCGCATCAGCGCCAGCTGCGCGGCTCCCGCGGGCGCGGGCGACTCGTCCAGCGCGAAGTGCTCCCGGTAGCGGTCGCGGGCCCGCGGGGCGATCCGGTGGGCGCTGCCGGTGGTCTCCAGATCGGGGCCGATCGCGGCGAGCAGGTCCTCGACGGTCCGCCGCGCCACCGCGGTGCGGCGGATCAGCTCGTCGAGCTCGACGGGATCACCCGTGAGCTGCGCGAGGACCTCGCGCAGGCGGCGCGCGAGCACACCGGCGTCGGCGAGCAGTCCCTGCACGGCGTCGATAGGACCTGGAGTGGCATGCGGAGCAGTCATGGGGTGAATCAGCTTACGTGGCCTGGTCCGGGCCTGCGCTCCCACCAGGCGGAACAAGATCACGCATAGGTATCGGCGATCGCAGGATGCGTCCGATCGAGCTAGGGTCGGCCGGGTTTGAGGGGGACCGCGACTTACGTGAGGGGGCTCGCTTGATCGAGTTCCAGGCCGTGCGCAAGGAGTACCAGAACGGCACCGTCGCCGTCCACGAGCTCAGCCTGTCGGTGCGGACAGGCACCATCACCGTGCTGGTGGGTCCTTCCGGGTGCGGGAAGACCACGTTGATGCGGATGGTGAACCGGATGATCGAGCCGTCGTCGGGCAAGGTGCTCGTCGGTGGCACCGACGTGCGCGAGCGCGACCCGGCGGAGCTGCGCCGCGGCATCGGCTACGTGATCCAGCAGGCGGGGCTGTTCCCGCACCGCACCGTGCTGGACAACATCGCGACCGTGCCGCTGCTGCACGGCCGCGGCAAGCAGGAGGCCCGGCAGCGCGCCGGTGAGCTGCTGGAGCTCGTCGGGTTGCAGCCGGAGCTGGCCAAGCGCTACCCGGCGCAGCTCTCCGGCGGTCAGCAGCAGCGCGTCGGGGTGGCCCGCGCGCTGGCCGCCGACCCGCCGGTGCTGCTGATGGACGAGCCGTTCAGCGCGGTCGACCCGGTGGTGCGCGAGGGCCTGCAGGACGAGCTGCTGCGGTTGCAGGACGAGCTGGACAAGACGGTCCTGTTCGTCACCCACGACATCGACGAGGCCATCAAGCTCGGGGAGAAGGTCGCGGTGCTGCGGCAGGGCGGGTACCTCGCCCAGTACGCCGAGCCCGACGACCTGCTGGCCGAACCGGCCGACGACTTCGTGACCGCCTTCGTCGGCCGCGACCGCGGCTACCGCCGGCTGTCCTTCGTGGACTCCGACAGCCTGAGCCCGCAGCCGGTGGACACCGTCGAGCTCGGCACCAGGGTGGACCGTCAGCAGCAGTGGCGGCTGGCGCTGGACGAGGCGGGCCGGCCGCGCGGCTGGCTGCCGCCGGAGACCGAAGTGGACGGTCCGCTGGGCGAGGACCGGCTGGTGGCGGGCGGTTCGCTGTACTCGCGGGGCGCTCCGCTGCGCGGCGCGCTGGACGCCGCGCTGTCGGCGCCGACCGGGCTGGGCGTGGTGGTCGACGGCGACGGCGGGTACGTCGGCGTGGTCACCGCCGAGCACGTGCTCGGCGTGATCGAGCGGCACCGCCGCCCCGAGGGGCTGCCGTGATCGACTACTTCGGCAGCCCGAGCAACCGCGAACTGGTGCTCGAACAGCTCACCGAGCACATCTACCTGGCCCTGCTGCCGCTGCTGCTCGGCGTGCTGCTGGCGCTGCCGCTGGGACGGCTGGCGCAGCAGGTGCGCTGGCTGCGCGGCGCGCTGCAGGGCACCGCGAACGTCGTCTACACGATCCCGTCGCTGGCGCTGTTCGTGATCATCCCCGGGGTGCTGGGCACGCCGCTGCTGTCGTCGGTCAACGTGGTCATCGCGCTGACGCTCTACACCGCGGCGCTGCTGGTCGGCCCGGTCAAGGACGCCCTCGACTCGGTGCCGGTGCACATCGTCGCCGCCGCCACCGCGCTGGGCTACCGGCCCGCCCGGCGCTTCCTCACCGTGGAGCTGCCGCTGTCGGTGCCGGTGCTGGCCGCCGCCGTGCGGGTGGCCTCGGTCAGCAACATCAGCATGGTCAGCGTCGGCGCACTGGTCGGCATCGGCGGGCTGGGCAGGCTGTTCACCGACGGCTTCCAGCGCGACTACCCGGAGCAGATCGTCATCGGCATCGTGCTGACGCTGCTGCTGGCGCTGGTGGTGGACCTGCTGCTGGTGCTGCTGTGGCGGCTGGCCACGCCGTGGGCGCGGGCGGGGGTGAACGCGGCATGATCGGCGCGCTGATCGCCTGGCTGACCGACCCGGCGCACTGGACCGGGCCGGGCGGAATCCTGGCGCAAACGCTGCGGCACCTCTACTACTGCGCGGTGTCGGTGGCGGCGGCCTCGCTGGTGGCCGTCCCGCTGGGCGTCTACATCGGACACACCGGTCGCGGTGCGGTGCTGGTGGTCGGCGTCGGCAACGCGATGCGCGCGCTGCCCACCCTCGGCCTGGTGACGCTGCTGGTGCTGGGCTTCGGGCTCGGTGAGCTGCCCGCGCTGGCCGGACTGGTGATCCTGGCGATCCCGTCCATCCTGTCCGGCACCTACGCCGGGATCCGCAGCGCCCCGGCCGATGCGGTGGACGCCGCCCGCGGCATGGGCATGACCGCCGCGCAGCGGCTGTGGCAGGTGGAGCTGCCGACCGCGCTGCCGCTGGTGCTCGGCGGGGTGCGCAGCGCGATGCTGCAGGTGGTGGCCACCGCGGCCGTCGCGGCCTACGTCGGGCTCGGCGGGCTGGGGCGGATCCTGCTGGACGGTTTGAAGATCAGTGACTACGCACAGATGGCTTCGGCCGCGATCGTGATCGCGGTCCTTGCGGTGCTGCTCGACCTGGTGCTGGCCGGGGTGACCCGGCTGCTGGTGCCGCGCGGTCTGCAGCTGGCCGCCCGACGAGGAGGTAAGGACTGATGAAGCGGTTGCTGGTGTGCGCTGCCGCGGCGGCGCTGCTGCTGACCGGCTGCGGATCGCAGGACCCGCTGGCGGCCAGCGGGAACCAGGGCGGAACGCTGGTGGTCGGCTCGGCGGACTTCGCGGAGAGCGAGCTGCTGATGCACATCTACGCGGAGGCGCTGAAGACCACCGGCGCCGACGTGCAGACCAAGCCCCGCATCGGCGCCCGCGAGTTCTACGTGAACGCGGTGCGCAACGGGGAGCTCTCGGTGGTGCCCGACTACACCGGGAACCTGCTGGCCTACCTGGACCCGGCGGCCACCGCCACCGAGTCGCAGCAGGTCTACGACCAGCTCGCCAAGACCGTGCCCGGCGAGATGGAGCTGCTGGCGCAGTCCCCGGCGGAGGACTCCGACGTGCTGACCGTCACCGCCGCCACCGCGAACAGCGGGCTGCGCTCGATGGCCGACCTCGGGCCGCGCTGCGGTGAGCTGGTGCTGGGCGCCCCGGCGGAGTGGAAGTCGCGCTGGGAGGCCAAGATCGCCGAGGACTACGGCTGCACGTTCAAGGAGATCCGGCCGGTCGAGGCGGGCACCATCACGGTGAACGCGCTGACCGACGGGCAGATCCAGGTGGCGAACCTGTTCACCACGTCCTCGCAGATCGCGGAGAAGGACCTGGTGAAGCTGGACGACCCGAAGAACATGTTCCCGGCGCAGAACGTGGTTCCGCTGGTGCACAAGGGGAAGCTGACCCCGGAGCAGGGCGCGGCGCTGGACAAGGTGTCGCAGGCGCTGACCACGGAGAAGCTGACGGACCTCAACCGCCGCCTGGAAGTGGACAAGGCCAACCCGGCGGACCTGGCCAAGGAGTTCATCGCCACCGCGGGCCTGTAGCGGCGGGGATCTCGGAGGGCGCTTCCACCACGTGGAGGCGCCCTTCGTCGTTCAGACGTCCTGGTCAGGACCCGTGAGTGTTTTGTGGGGCTATAGCACCACAAAGTGCTCACGGGACCAGCCGACACGGAGCTTCCACGCGACCGTTCAGGGGCGCCGTCAGGTGGGGCGGCCGCTGATCCTGGTGGTGAGTTCGGCCGCTGTGCGGTGGACCTGGGCCGCCAGGTCGGGCCAGGTCTCGGCGCACGGGCCGTCGCAGAGGTGGCGGAAGGTCACGCTGATCGCCGCGATCGGGCGGCCGCCGTGGTCGAACACCGGGCACGCCACCGAGGCGAAACCCGCCGTGACGAAGCCGTCCTCGACGGCCCAGCCGAGGCGCTGCTCGGTGGCGAGCAGACGGCGCAGCTCGGGGAGGTTGCGGGGCCCTCGGTCGGTGCGGCGGACGAACCGCTCGTTGGAGGGCAGCAGGGCGCGCACCTGCGCCGCGGGCAGGTGCGCCAGCATCGCGCGGCCGGACGCGGTCAGCTGGGCGGGCAGGCGCACGCCCACGTCGGTCACCAGCGTCTGCGGCTGCGACGGGCGCTCCTTGATCAGGTACAGCGATTCGCCGCCGTGCAGGACGCCCAGGTGCGCGGTGGCGCCGACCTCGTCGACCAGGCGGCGCAGCAGCGGCCCGGCCAGCCGCTCCAGCGGGTCGTGGCGGAGGTAGGCGGAGCCGAGCTCGAAGGCCGCCATGCCCAGGCCGTAGCGGCGCTCCTCGGGCAGGTGGGTGACGAATCCGGCCGCCACCAGCTCGGCCAGCAGGTGGTAGGTGGTGGAGCGGGGCAGCTCCAGGTCGCGGGCGATGACGCCGGCCGACACCGGCCCGGCCCGCCCGGCCAGCAGCCGCAGGACCGCCAGGCCCCGCCGCAGCGCGGGCACGTCGCTGCTGCTCACGGCACCTCCTCGAGCGCGAACCGAGCTGTCTGGGATGCCAGACAGTGTCACTCTATCCGGGCTTCTGCGAATCGTCTCCGGGCGCTGGTATGGAGGCATGGAAGACAACGCGCTGAACCTCGGCCCGGAACCGCTCGGCCGCGACCAGGTCATCTCGGTCGCCCGCGGTGGGGCCCGGGTGGTGCTGACCCAGCTCGCCGAGCAGGGCATCGCCACCACCCGCAAGCACGTCGAGGCGCTGGCCGCCGAGCAACGCCCGGTCTACGGGATCTCCACCGGGTTCGGCGCGCTGGCCGTCCGGCACATCCCGGCCGACCGGCGCGCGGCGCTCCAGCAGGCCTTCGTGCGCTCGCACGCCGCGGGCACCGGGCCCGCGGTGGAACCGGAGGTGGTGCGCGCGCAGATGCTGCTGCGCCTGCACACCGTCGCCACCGGCCGCACCGGGGTCCGCCCGGCGACCGCGCACGCGCTGACCTCGATGATCAACGCCGGCATCGTGCCGGTGGTGCACGAGTTCGGCTCGCTGGGCTGCTCCGGCGACCTCGCGCCGCTGGCCGCGGTGGCGCTGGCGCTCACCGGCGAGGGCGAGGTCTTCGACGCCGACGGCGTCCGGCGCCCGGCCGCCGAGGCGCTGGCCGCAGCCGGCATCGAGCCGGTGACGCTGGTGGAGAAGGAAGGCCTGGCGCTGACCAACGGCACCGACGGCATGCTCGGCATGCTGGTGCTCGCGGCGCACGACATCAACGCCCTGCTCGACGTGGCGGACGTGACCGCGGCGATGAGCGTGGAGGCGCTGCTGGGCACCGACCGGGTCTTCGCCGCCGACCTGCAGCGGCTGCGCCCGCACCCGGGTCAGGCGGTGTCGGCGGCGCGGATCCGCGCGCTGCTGGCCGGATCGCCGATCGTCGCCAGCCACCGCGGCCCGGACTGCACGCGCGTGCAGGACGCCTACTCGCTGCGCTGCTCCCCGCAGGTGCACGGCGCGGCGCGCGACACCGTCGCCCACGCCGAGGCGGTCGCGGACTGCGAGCTGGCCGCGGCCATCGACAACCCGGTGGTGCTCGACGACGGGCGCGTGGAGTCCAACGGCAACTTCCACGGCGCGCCGCTGGCCTACGTGCTGGACTTCCTGGCCATCCCGCTGGCCGACGTGGCCAGCATGGCCGAGCGCCGCACCGACCGGATGCTCGACGTGGCCCGCTCGCACGGGCTGCCCGCGTTCCTGGCCGACGACCCGGGCGTGGACTCCGGGCACATGATCGCGCACTACACCCAGGCCGGGCTGGTCTCCGAGCTCAAGCGCCTCGCGGTGCCCGCGTCGGTGGACTCGATCCCGACCAGCGCGATGCAGGAGGACCACGTGTCGATGGGCTGGTCGGCGGCCCGCAAGCTCCGCCGCGGCATCGACGCGATGGTCAGCGTGCTGGCCGTCGAACTGCTCACCGCGGCCCGCGCCCTCGACCTGCGCGCGCCGCTGGAGCCCGGCCCGGCCACGGCTGCGGTGCGGGACCTGCTGCGCACCCGCGTGCCCGGCCCGGGCGCCGACCGGCACGTCGCGCCGGAGATCGCCGCGGCCGAAGAACTGATCCGCTCCGGCGCGGTGCGTGACGCCGTCGCCGAGTTCCTGTGACCCGGAGGGTTGTCATGAGCCAAGCCCGACCCGTGCGCGCCGCGCGCGGCACGACGCTGACCGCGCGCAGCTGGAGCACCGAAGCGCCGCTGCGGATGCTGCAGAACAACCTGGACCCGGAGGTCGCCGAGCGGCCCGATGACCTGGTGGTCTACGGCGGCACCGGCAAGGCGGCCCGCAACTGGTCGTCCTTCGACGCGATGGTGCGCGAGCTGACCGACCTGCGCGAGGACGAGACGCTGCTGGTGCAGTCCGGCAAACCGGTCGGCGTGCTGCAGACCCACGAGTGGGCGCCGCGGGTGCTGATCGCCAACTCCAACCTGGTCGGCGACTGGGCGAACTGGACGGAGTTCCGCCGCCTCGACGCGCTCGGCCTGATGATGTACGGGCAGATGACCGCGGGCTCGTGGATCTACATCGGCACGCAGGGCATCCTGCAGGGCACCTACGAGACGTTCGGCGCGGTGGCCGCCAAGCGCTTCGGCGGCACCCTCGCCGGCACCCTGACGCTCACCGCCGGGCTCGGCGGCATGGGCGGCGCGCAGCCGCTGGCGGTGACCATGAACGACGGCGTGGCGCTGGTCGTGGAGTGCGACCCGGAGCGCGCGCACCGCCGCGTCCGGCACAACTACCTGGACGAGGTCGCCGCGGACCTCGACGACGCGATCGACAAGGCCGTTGCGGCGAAGAAGGAACGGCGCGCCTACTCGGTCGCGGTGATCGGCAACGCGGCCGAGGTGCTGCCGGAGATCCTGCGCCGCGGCGTGCCGGTGGACATCGTCACCGACCAGACCTCCGCGCACGACCCGCTGTCCTACCTGCCGCTGGGCGTGGCGCTGGAGGACTGGGCCGACTACGCCGCGGCCAAGCCCGAGGAGTTCACCGAGCGGGCGCGCGAGTCGATGGCCAAGCACGTGGAGGCGATGGTCGGCTTCCTCGACGCGGGCGCGGAGGTGTTCGACTACGGCAACTCGCTGCGCGGTGAGGCGCAGCTCGCCGGCTACGAGCGGGCGTTCGCCTACCCGGGCTTCGTGCCCGCCTACATCCGGCCGCTGTTCTGCGAGGGCAAGGGCCCGTTCCGGTGGGCGGCGCTGTCCGGCGATCCGGCCGACATCGCCGCGACCGACCGGGCGATCCTGGAGCTGTTCGGCGAGGACGAGCACCTGTCCCGGTGGATCAAGATGGCGGGCGAGCGGGTGTCGTTCCAGGGCCTGCCCGCGCGGATCTGCTGGCTCGGCTACGGCGAGCGCGCGGCGGCCGGGGAGCGGTTCAACGAGATGGTGGCCTCCGGCGAGCTCAAGGCGCCGCTGGTGCTGGGCCGCGACCACCTGGACTGCGGTTCGGTGGCCTCGCCGTACCGGGAGACCGAGGCGATGGCCGACACCTCGGACGCGGTCGCCGACTGGCCGCTGCTGAACGCACTGGTCAACACGGCCTCCGGAGCGACGTGGGTGTCGCTGCACCACGGCGGCGGCGTCGGCATGGGGCGTTCGCTGCACGCCGGTCAGGTCACCGTCGCCGACGGCACGGCGCTCGCCGGGCAGAAGCTGGCGCGGGTGCTGACCAACGACCCGGGCATGGGCGTGATCCGCCACGTCGACGCCGGCTACTCGCGCGCCGAGGAGGTCGCGGCGGAGCGCGGCGTCCGGACGCCGCTGGTGTGATGCGGTGCGGCGTCGGTTTCGCCTGAAAACGAAGCCCCC
>NZ_JAQGLB010000036.1 GCF_027853965.1 Saccharopolyspora indica
CGATGTGGTGGGCTTGGGGTGTTCCGGCCGGGTGGTCGCATTCCGGGAACGCGCACACCCCATCCCGGACCAGCAGTGCGGCGCGGATGTGGGTCGGCGCGGTGCGCTGCGAGGCACCCACATCCAGAGGGAGGCTGTCCCCGCCCATAACCATCGGGAGAACCTCGCAGTCGCAAGCGATCCTGCGGATGGTCTGGGGGCTCAGGTACTGGCCGGTGCCTTCCAGCATCCCCGCACCACCAACGGCGATCTCGCCGCCGTTGCTGGTGGGGAGCTGGTTCTTCAGGTCGGTGTAGTCGATGGTGACCGTCAGGTGCGGCTTCTGACCACCGGTGCGCGGCATCCCGTCGGTGTCCAGCACCAAGTCGAGCAGGGTCGACAGGCCGTCGGCGTTGCGCTGCCCGACCGTGCGCGGGTCCTTGACCCCGTCAGACTCCGGGCGCGGCGCCGCCAACGGCCGCAAAGCCGTGACGAACTTCGCTCCGGTCTCCCGGTCCAGACGGGCCTTGATGACAAGCATTCCGTCGCGGGCGGTGGCGTAGTGCAGCTCCCGTGATTCGAACTGCGCTTGCTCGTCCTGAATGGCTCCGTCGGCGTCGATTATGTAGCGCACGCGGTCGGCGAGTTTCGCCAGGTCGCGGGGGCATTGGCGGCAGGCGTTCTCGACCAGCAGTCGCTCGATTTCGGCCGCGCGGTGCTGGGTGTGTTCGGGCAGCCTGGTCAGGCAGCGGGAGATTACCCGTGCGTGTTCCAGGCTGATCACGCCCTCTGCTAGGGCTTCTCCGGTTGCCGGAAGGTCGACGGTGGCGGGCTCTGCGGTGGTGTCCGTGCCAGCGTCCTCGCCCAGAGCCGGGACGGTGGTGGCGTTGGTGGCGGTGGCGATACGGACCCGGGTGGTGGCGTCCTGGCCGTCGATGTTGAGCAGCGTCTTCAGCCACACCTGGGTCGACCGCGCGCCCTGCACTGCGTGCAGGCGTCGGCGGTCGGCTTCGGCGATCAGTCGCAGCTGTTCCATCCGGGCTTGGCGGATCTGCTGCTCCACCTCGCTGATCCGGGCCGTGAGCTCTTCATCGGTCAGGGAGTCAACCGCAGGCGCCCACGACCCGCCCGGCGTGGGGGTGTCCCACGCGGGCAGGGCGGACACGCCCGCGCCCGCGCCAGCGGCGGGGGTCGTGTCCTGGGTGGTCATCAGCGGTGTCATGCATCAATTCTCTCAACAATCGAACGAGAATTCGAGCACATAACCGTCCCACAAACGGGTGATCACAACACTCGTTAAACACGAAAACCCTTGCAGTGAAAGAAGAGTCGCTAAAATTCGACGGGTATTCGTCGGCGTGTCGTTGGCATGCGGCCAAATATGAACATGAATCCACGATTGTCCTATGCGGACTAAATGGAGTATCTCGGTGACGGCTGGCTCGGTCGGTCGGCGGTCAGGCCTCAGAAGCCAAACCTCCACCCCGACCAACCGCCAGCCCGCACAACACACCAACCACGCACACCACCTGCCGGTAACGGAGCACCCCACCACCCAACGCTGCAAGGCCCCGACCACCCGCCTCCCGCACCCCGCCAGCACGGCCCGGGGTCCGTTCCATACCGGGTCATCCCCGTGACATAGAGCCAAAACGGGGCTGTGGGCCGGATGTCAAGCCTGAAACCCCGAAGGGGCGGCCGCCAGGCCGGGCTTGACATCCGGCCCACAGCCCCCACAATCCCCCAAACCACGGGGATGACCCCCACCACAACACAACCGACAAAAGCCCCAACCACCTCGACAACCCAAGACCGAACGACGACGAACCAACGTCCCCCGAACAACGACCAACTCGAACGAGAAGCGAAGGACACCCTCCGCCGACCAACTCGACGAAAGGTGCCCGTCACCCCGGAGAAACCGGACGATCAAACGACCGACCGGTTGTCCTTCTTCGCCTGCCGATGGTCCCTGGCCACCGCCACGCACAGCACGATCAGCACGATCGCGGTCAACGCCGGCCAAACCAGGATGTAGGCGGCGAGAAGTAGGTCGTTCATGACATGCTCCGTTCGTCGGGTCGGCGGGCTTCCTGCTCGTCCTTCAGCTGGAACTCGGTGACCCGCTCGTTGATGAGCGCGAAGTCGAAGCGCTCCTTGCTGGTCAGGCTGATCGCCACGCACACGACGGTGCTGACTCCGTAGGAGACCAGCGAGCCGAGCAGCGTCGGGTAGTCCCGGAGGAAGCCCATGATCAGCGGGAACAGCACCACGCCCGCGATCGCGCCGATGGTGAAGCCGACCTGCTTGCCGAACAGGCCGAAGGCCATGAAGCCGAACACCACCGCACCGCCGATCACCGCGGCGAACTCCATCACGATGGCGACGACGCCGGTCAGCGGGAGCAGTTCGAAGCGGGCCACCAGGAAGAACGCCAGCGCGGTGACCACCGAGACGGTGAACGCCAGGTTGGTGATCCGGTCCCAGTAGAAGCTGGCGATCACCGGGAACACCAGTGCGCCCCACAGGGCTCCGACGAACACGAGCAGGTCGAGGATGTTGAAGTTCGACACCGCGAACATGACGCCGAGCGCGGCCGCCGCGATCATCGTGATGCGCCCGATGTAGAGCATCGTCTGCGGGTTGGCCTTGCCGCGCGCCAGGTTCTTGCCGTAGATGTCGGTCATGACCAGCGAGGACAGCGCCGCCAGGTCGGAGTCCGCCGTGGACGACAGCGAGCCGATCACCATGATGAACAGCAGGCCGATCATCACCGGCGACAGGTACTCGGAGGCCATCTGCGGGATGATGTTGTTCATGTCGCCGTTGAGCGGTTGCAGGCCGACCATCACCGCCAGCAGGCCGAGCATGCCCAGCCCGATCACCGTTCCGGCGTAGCCGAGGGTCGCGGTGATGAAGGTGCTCTTGATCCGGTCCTGGCGCACCGCGAACAGCCGTTGCGCGATGGTCTGGTTGCCGATCGCGTAGGCGAGCACGGCGGCGAGGTACGGGCCGCCCTGTTCCAGGAACGCCTCGCCGGAGAGGAAGTTCGCCTGTTCGTCGGTCAGCCGGGCCAGGCCCTGGTCGAACAGGTCGGTGCCGCCGGTGGCGAAGTACACCATCGGCACGATGAGCGCTGCGGCCAGCATCATCGCGACGAGCTGGGCGAAGTCGGTCATCACCGAGGCCCGGAATCCGGACCACAGCGTGTAGGCGAGCACGCCCACCGCCGCGATCAGCACGCCGTGCAGGAAGCTGAACGGGGTCAGGATCTCCATCAGCGCGCCGGCCGCGGTGAAGTTCGCCGTCAGGCTGATGATGCTGCCGACGATGTTGGAGACGGCCAGGATCAGCTGGCTGGAGCGGCCGTGGCGCGCGTGCATCACCTCGGCCAGGGTGTGGGCTTTGGGCGCCACCCGGCGGAAGTGCCGACCGAACGGGTAGATGCACAGGATCATCAGCGCACCCCAGAGCCCGTAGTGGATCGGTCCCGACAAGCCGTAGGTGTAGCCCGAGCTGGCCGACGCGTAGAGCGAGGCGGCCCACACCCAGGTCGCGGTCATGCTCGCGGCGGAGATGCCGAAGCCCACCGCGCCGTTGGAGACCATGAACCCGTCCACGTTCTCCTTCTTCTCCCGGATCGAGAGCGTCATCAGGAACGTGAGTCCGTAAAATGCGATCAATAACAGAGCGGTCGCCACCGCACTGAGCTGAAACACTACTCCTCCGAATTCGTTTTGCGATCGCGCGAAATCCCGGCCGGAAAGGTGCGCGGGAAATTCGCGACGCCCAACAGGCCTATATGAAATTTCGGGCGATATGAACCTGAAAGTATCATTTGTCACAACCTGTGCGCTGGGTTTTTCCGCATCGCGAAAAAAGTTGTAACGTTTAAATTGCTTTTCCGCGCAGCTCTCGACAGGAGGGAAGTCCGCAAGGTTCGGTGTCGATCACCCTGGGTGACGGGGAGGTCGGTCTCCGCGTTCGCCCGCCCGCGGTCCTCCCGGGGTGCGCGTGCGCCGGAGTGGTCGGCGCCGCAGTGCGGGCTCGGCGCGGCGGCCTGTTGGTTCTGGGAACGAATGCACCCGGTTGGCGGCTGTTGCCCGGCGGGTTTTCATGCCGTTCGCGCCGTTACTGGCGGGTATTCGCCAATTCTTCCGAATTCCGGTCGTTTTCTCCTTGAATGGTGACGTTTTTCGGTCTCCGATCGGAGGAAGAATGCGTCACTTACGGCACGTCGTCGGTGCCGCGGCGGTGGTGGCGACGGCGAGCACCATGCTGGCCGCACCGGCGTTCGCGGCATCCGCCGCCGAGAACTACGCAGCACTGGGCGACTCCTACGCTTCCGGAGTCGGCTCCCGGGAATACTTCGATGACAGCGGGGACTGCCTGCGCAGCCCCAAGGCGTACGCCCAGCTCTGGGCCGATGCGAACGGCGTCACCGACTTCAACTTCGCCGCCTGCTCGGGTGCGGTGACCGATGACGTCAACGCCAACCAGCTCGACGGTCTCAGCGCGGACACCACGCTGGTCACCATCTCGATCGGTGGCAACGACGTGGGTTTCGCCAGCGTCATCCAGGACTGCCTGCTCGGCACGGACGACAAGTGCGACTCCGCGGTCGGCGCAGGTGAGGAGAAGGCGCGCAACGAGCTGCCCGCCAAGCTCGACACCACCTACGCCAACATCCGCGAGGCCGCGCCCAACGCCAAGGTCGTGGTGCTCGGCTACCCGCGCCTCACCTCGCTCGGCGACTGCGGAATCCCGTTCTTCTCCGACGCCAAGCGGCAGCGGATCAACGACGGCTCCGACGTGCTGGCCGGGGTGATCTCCGAGCGCGCCGAGGCCGCCGGGTTCACCTACGCCGACACCCGCGACGCGTTCGACGGTCACGGCGTCTGCGCGGGCGAGGAGTGGATCAACGGCCCGAGCAACCCGCTGGTGGAGTCCTTCCACCCGAACGTCGACGGCTACGCCAAGGGCTACCTCCCGGTGCTGGAGTCCATCACCGGCTGACCGAACCCTGGACGAGGGGTGGCGATTTCACGCGAAATCGCCACCCCTCGTGCGTGCGGGCCGGTGTCACCGGGGTTGCGGCATTCCGGGCCCGTGCACGACGTGGACCTGCGCGAGGTCGGTGATCTCCCCGCAGTTCGAGCAGGTGGTCCGCTCGACGATCGGCCCGCCGCAGCCGGTGTGCCGGTACAGGATGGGCGGACCGTCCGGTGCCGCCCACCGGTCTCCCCACTGCGTCAGCGCGATGATCACGGGCGCCAGGTCCAGGCCCTTCCGGGTTGCCGCGTAGCCGCCCCGATCGGAATGATCCGCGCCGGGCCGCCGCTCGAGGATGCCCGAATCGACAAGGGCGTCAAGGCGTTTCGCCAGGACGTTGGTCGCGATTCCCAGGCGCTGGAAGTCGGCGAACCGGGTCGCGCCGGCGAACAGCACGTCGCGCACGATCAGCAGGCTCCACCGCTCGCCGACCGCTTCGAGCGCTCTGGCGGCCGAACACACCTGCGTGTCGTAGGTCCTGCCCAGCACGAGATCCACCTCCGAGAGAACGCTTGCATCACGCAAGCATACGCTCTACCTTCACTTGCATCACGCAAGCTAACCCGAAGGTCCCGGAGGAAAAGATCATGGACACCACCGCGCTTCGCGACGCCTACCGCGCACTGCTGGACGCTGCCGCCACCGTTGCCGACGCCAGCCCCACCGCTGCGGCGGACGAGTGGAACGCCGATCAGGTCCTGGCCCACGTCAGCATCGTCAACGCGGTCACCATCGCCGCCGTCGGCACCATTTCGGCCGGGGCCAACACGAACTACGACAACCGGATCGCGCTCGACACCTGGACCATCGAACGCGTTCTCGCGCGCGCTGGCGGCAACGCCGGGCTCCGCGACCGCATCCGCGTCCAAGGCGAGGTCCTCTGCGCGCTCGCCGAGAACGCGTTGAGCGAGACCGAGCTCGACACGCCGGTGCCCACGCTGCTCCTGTCCGCCGGAGCGCTCCTGGTCGATCAGCTGGTACCGCTGCGGGACCTCATCTCGGGTCTCGCGGACGTCGAGCTGCCCGGCCACACCGAACAGCTCCTCGCCCTCCTGCCGGACACCGCCATGGCCGCAGCCACAGCGTGACCGCGACCGACCGCACCCGCTCCGCCCGCCGCGAAACCAGGAAGCGACGATGACGATCGAGATGAACACCGATGCAGCGCCCGCAGTGGTCGACCGGGCCACCTGGCAGGCCCAGATCGACCAGCTGCGCATCCGGGAGAAGGCGCACACCCGGGAAGGCGATGCGATCGCTGCGGCCCGCCGCCGGCTGCCGATGGTCGAGGTCGACCCCGCGATCACGCTGACCGGACCACAAGGCCCGGTGACGCTGCTCGAGACCTTCGAAGGACGCCGGCAGCTGACCGCCTACTTCCACATGTGGCACGACGACCAGCCCGCCGCCGGGCAGTGCGAGGGCTGCACCTTCTTCAACAGCCAGGTCCGCGAACTGTCCTACCTGCACTCCCGCGACATCACCTACGCCACCTTCTGCCAGGGCCCCTACGAGGAAAGCGTCCGCTACCGCGACTTCATGGGCTGGGACGTGCCCTGGTACTCGGTGCGCGACTGCGCCGACGAACTGCTGGCCGGTCGCCCGTTCTTCCTGCTCGCCTGCTACCTGCGCGACGGCGACCGGGTATTCGAGACCTACTGGACCACCATCCGCGGTTTCGAGGCCTTCTCGCCCAGCCACGGGCTGATGGACATGACCGTCTACGGGCGGCAGGAGTCCTGGGAGGACTCGCCCGCCGGCTGGCCCCAGCGCTGGGCGGCCAAGGACCCCGGCGTCTGGCGCACCGACGGCCGTCCCACCGCCCAGTGGTCCCGACTGGCCGGTGACCAGGGGAGTTCTGGTTCCGGGTGCGAAGAAGAGCAACGATCACCGTTGAACGCGTGCTGCCACCCACCCCGGTGAGACGGGACGCGCTGTGATCAGAGCATGTCGCGCAGGACTGCGTAGCCGTGTTCGGCGAGTCGTTGGCCGGATCGTGCCGAGTTATCGTCCGTCGCGCGGATTCCCAGTCCCTCGACGAGCCGGTTCATGAAGTTGAACAGCGCGCAGACGGACACCGCGTCGTGCAGCGCCTTTTCGTCCCACCCCGCCTCGAACACGGCCGCGGCCTTCTGGGCGGCTCGGTTGGGCGTGAGCGTGAGCGTGCGCGCGTAGTGCAGCAGCGGCTTCATCGGTTCGTCGACCGGTGCTGTGTCGATGTCCTCGAGCAGGGCGGTCAACGTGGATTCGGGGACGCCGAACCTGGCTGCGGTGGCCCGGTGCACGCCGTGGCAGTACGCGCACCCGTTGAGCCCGGACACGTACGTGGCGATCAGCTCGCGCTGGGCGACGCTCAGCGGCGAATCGCCGCGCATCAGCACTTCGTGGTAGTCGATCAGCGGACGCGCGGTGTCCGGATGTGCGCGGAAGACGTCGAGCAGGGCCGCGTCGTCGGGCAGGGAGGGGAGGAGTGACACGCTGCATCTCCTTGTCGGCGGGTTGCTCCCACCAAGATGACCGGAACCTGGCCCCAGGGCTTCTCGGCACGTGCTCAGCTGCTGGTCCTGCCTGCCAGCAGCGCCTCTCGGCGACCCATGGATTGTCGATCAGTCAATAAACGGAGTTCCTGCTTTCTCCAAATGCGTGAATAGTCCTCCCGGCACGCCAGCAAGTTATTGACGAATGGCCAACAAGGTGTGCACACTCGCTCTGGCGCCGGATACCTGGAGGGACTCACGTCATGCCACGAATCCTGACCGATGAGCGACGCGACCTCGTCAACGCGATCGGCGAGTTCTGCCGCCGCGAGTGCGGCACGAAGGAGCGGCGGGACGAGCTGACCGCGCACGGGCAGGAGCCCCACAACCAGGAGATCTACGCCAAGATGGCGGAGCTGGGCTGGCTGGGGATCGCCGTCGCCGAGGAGTACGGCGGCGCCGGGCTGGGCATGGCGGACCTGTGCCTGTTCCTGGAGGAGACCGCCTACGGCCGGGTTCCGATCAGCGGCTTCGCCACCACGATCATCTCCGCCGCGGCGTACGAGAAGTTCGGCACCGAGGAGCAGAAGCGCACCGTGCTCGGAGGCGTGGTCAACGGCCGCGTCGAGGCCATCTCGATGTCCGAGCCCGGTGCCGGGTCGGACGTGGCAGCGCTGACCTGCCGCGCGGAACGGGTACCCGGCGGCTACCTGGTCAACGGGCAGAAGACCTGGTGCTCCAACGCGCACATCGCCGATCACGTGCTGCTCATCGCCCGCACTTCGCGGGAGGACTCGAAGCACGAGGGGCTCACGCAGTTCATGGTGCCCACCGGCGTCGAGGGGCTGCGGATCAGCGGTATCGACACGATGGGTGGCCGGGAGGTCAACGACCTGTACTTCACCGACTGCTTCCTGCCGGACGACGCGGTGGTGGGTGTGCCGGGTCAGGCGTGGAAGCAGCTCATGACCGGGCTGAACCTGGAGCGGATGATCCTCGCCGCCATGATGCTGGGCACCGCGCGGCGGGCGTTCGACGACACCCTCGAGTACGTGCGGCAGCGCGAGCAGTTCGGCCGGCCGATCGGTTCGTTCCAGGCGCTCAAGCACCGCATCGCCGACATGGCCACCGAACTCGAGTGCGCGCGGCTGCTGCTGGACGACGTCGCGGCCGCCATCGACGCCGAACCCGGGCGGGTGTTCGCCCGCGAGGCGTCCATGGCCAAGCTCAAGTGCACCGAGCTGGCCAAGCACGTGGCGCTGGAAGGCATGCAGATGATGGGCGGCTACGGCTACGCCACCGAGTACGGGATGGAGTCGCTGCTGCGCTCGACGGTGGTGTCCACTGTGTACGGCGGGACGAGCGAGATCCAGCGCGACATCATCGGCAAGACCTACGGGTTGTGACCCGCGGCGGGCCGACCGGGTCTTCGCGGTCGGCCTCAGTCGCCGCGCACGGCGGGGAAGACCGCGTTGATGAGGTGCACGACGGTGCGCGTGAGCATCAGGTGCAGGTCGGCGCGGGTGAGCGTGCCGCGCACCAGCCACTCCCGGGAAGCCGCTTTGAGCAGGCTGCTGTGCGCGCGGATCATCGCCCGGAGCTTCTCGCGCCCTTCGGTCACGTCGGTCATCATCGCGGCTTCCAGCACGCGGTCGGTGGCGATCTCGTCGGCTTCGAGCATGATCCGGTCGATGTCCGGGTCGTGCCCGATGGCTTCCGAGCTGATCGCCGACAGCCACATCTCGCGGTTGCGCTCCACCACGTCGAGCCAGCGGTCCACGCAGATCGACAACCGCTCTTCGGCGGTCGTCCGGGGCAGGCTCGCGGAGACCGATTCCGGCACGACCAGCATCTGCCGCACCACTTCGAGGTAGAGGCCGCGCTTGCTGCCGAAGTAGTGGTTGATCAGGGCCCGGGCCACGCCCGCCTCGTTCGCGATGTCCGCCGTGGACACCGTGGTGTAGCTGCCCGCGCCGAAGAGCTTTCGCGCGACGCTGAGGATCTCGGCACGCCTGGCGTCCGGTTCCATCCTGCGCCGGCGGGTCTCGCGCTGAGCGCTCATGCCGTCGTCTCCCCGGGGTCTTGCTGTCGTTGCGTCAACAGCGGATTCTAGCCGGGTCCTATTCGTACATCGACTCGATGACGTGCGCGTACCGCTGCTCTATCACCTTCCGCCGCAGGCTCAGCTTCGGTGTCAGCTCGCCGGAGCTCGCGGTCCACGGCCCGGCGAGCACGCGGAACTTCTTGACCTGCTCCACGCGGGAGAGCGCCGAGTTCGCGCGCGCGACCGAGATGTCGAGCGCGGCGAGGACGTCGGCGTGGCGCGACAGCTCGTCCAGGTCGGTCGTGCCGATGCCGTTCGCCCGAGCCCACGCCGGTGCCGATTCCTCGTCGAGCACCAGCAGCGCCGTGACGTAGCGGCGCTCGTCGCCGATCGCGACGGCCTGGGCGACCAGGGGATGCGCTCGCAGCAGGGACTCCAGCCTGGTCGGCGCGATGTTCTTGCCGCCCGCGGTGATGATGATCTCCTTCTTGCGGTCGGTGATGGTCACGATGCCCCGGTCGTCGACGGTTCCGACGTCACCGGTGGGCAGCCAGCCGTCCGCGTCGGTGGCGCCCGCGATCCGGCCGTCGGCCTGCAGGTAGCCCGGGAAGACCACGGCACCGCGCACGAACAGCTCCCCGTCCGGCGCGGTGGCGACCTCGACACCCGGTCCCGGCCGCCCCACGGCGCCCAGGGCGAACACCTCGGGCGTGCTCACCGTCGCCGCGCCGGTGGTCTCGCTCAGCCCCCACACCTCGTAGACCGGCAGCCCCGCGCTCGCGAGGAATTCGAGGACCTCGACGGGGATCGGAGCCGCGCCGCTGAACGCCCGGTGGCAGTCGTCGAAACCGATGTCGGCCCGGACGGGGCGCAGGACCTGATCGTCGAGCCGGGCGTGCTGCGCCGCGAGCTCGGCGGGCACTTCCTCGCCCGCGGATCGCAGGCGGAACACCTGCAGCGCGATCTCGCGTGCGTGCGCCAGCACCGCGGCCCGCTCTTCCGGCAGCGCTTCGAGCTTCGCGCGCAGGCCGTCGGCGAGCTTCTCCCAGATGCGGGGAACGCCGAAAAACCCGTTCGGGCGCACCGCGGTCAGCGTCGGCAGGAGTTGAGCCGGGTCCGGGCAGATCGTGACGTGCCCGGCGTTGCAGATCGGCATGTAGATCCCGAGCACCCGTTCGGCGATGTGCGCCAGCGGCAGGTAGGCCACCGACCGCGGGTGCGCGGGAACGGCCACGAGGTGGTCCTGCATCAGGGATTCGTGGATCGCGTTGCGGTGCGACAGCACCACGCCCTTGGGGTCCCCGGTGGTTCCCGAGGTGTAGACGACGGTCAAGGGCTGGTCCGGCGTCGTCGCGTCGGTCAGCTCCTCGAACCGGGCGCCGGTGTCGTGCGGCGGAGCCTCCCCGCGGAGGTCTGCGTAGCTGACGAAGCGCGGGTCTGCGGGCGGGATGGCCGCGGCGTCGACGACCACGACGGCGCGCAGGTGCGGCAGCTCGTCGAGCACCGCCGACCAGTGCTCCACCTGCTCCTGGCCTTCCAGCACGAGGACCGTCGCCGCGCTGTGCCGGGCGACGAAGCCGATCTGCTCCGGGCTCAGCGTGTCGTAGGTGGTGCACGGGAGAGCGCCGATGTGGGTGGCGGCCAGGTCCACGATCCAGTGCTCCGGCCGCTTGGCCATCGCGATCAGCATCCGGTCTCCCCGGCGAAGTCCGAGCGCGGCCAGTGCGCCGGTGAGGACGGCGACCTCGGCGCGCAGCTCCGCCCAGGTCAACGTCCGCGCATCCGGCCCGATGCCGCTGGTGAGCGCCGGGTGGTCGGGGAACTGCCGGGCATTGCGGCGCAACAGCCCGGGAATCGTCTTTCCCGTGGTGGCCTGGAGTGCTCGCTGTGCTGCGGTCACGGCCAGTTCCCTTCGTCGCGAACTGCGGGTACGCCCCCAAGCAGAACAACCTGCACTCTTGTTGGCTGACTGTCAATACGGTGGGGCGATCAGGTGCGCCGTTTGAGTGGAGGAAGGTCGTTGTCCTGCTCGTGAATAACGAGTTTCACCGGCAGGAGGTTGCGCTGCGCGCTGTTGTCCAGCGGGCAACAGCGGTCAGCTCGACGGAGTCAGCATCGGCACCAGGAACTGCCTGGCCAGCGCGCGCAGCTGCGCGTCGTCGTCGAGATCGGTGGTGTGGCTGGGGATGACCAGGAAGGACGCGGACAGGCGCACCATCACCTCGGCCACCCGTTCCACGTCGACGTCGTGGGAGACGTTGCCCGCGTGCTGCTCGCGGCGCAGCTGTCCGGCGACGAACTGCTGCACCGTGGCCAGGGTCCGCCCGCCGTCGTTGATCATGGACGGCACCAGCAGGTCGGGTTCGGTCGCCATCAGGCCGCCGATCAGGGGGTTGCGGCGGATCGCCCGCAGCGAGCTGACGAAGCCCAGCACGACGCGATCGGCCACCGTCCTGGCCTGCTCGATGTCGACGAGGAACTGGTCGAAGTAGCGGCGGAACTCGCGGCGCACCACCTGTTCGACCAGCGCGTCCTTGGTGGCGAATCGCCGGTAGGCGGTGATCCGGGAGACCCCGGCGCGCTTGGCCACGTCCTCCATCGTGGACCGCCGGATGCCGGTGCGGCAGAACTGGTCGTAGGCGGCGTCGAGCACGCGCTTGCTGATCTCGTCGCTGTCGTCGGTGTGCTCGAGCGCCTCGGTGAACGCGCGCTCCAGCAGCGATCCGGAGTCCGGTGGCGTCATGAGTTCGGACAGTACAGGTTTCACGGCGGGTCACCTCTCTCGCCAGGCGCTCGCGGCGCCGCTGCGGGTCTCCGGCGGCAGGTGGTCCGGACGGCGATCGGATCTGGTGCGACGGCCGAGTTTGTGCTCTCCTGAGATACAAAGATACGTGTTCTGTATCAGAGTATCAATTGTCCGGGACTCGAGGAGGAGTTCAGAGGATGGATGAGCTCAGCAGGCGGAAGATGTTGATTTCGGGCGGGGTCCTGGGCGCACTGGGTGCGCTCGGCATGTCCTCGCCCGCCCAGGCGCAGCCCTGGACCTGGTCGCCCCGCGGTTCGGTGGCGGGCACCGGCGCCGGTGTCGACCCGAGGTGGGTGTGGGACGAGGAGGCCGATCCGCTGCTGGCGTCGCTGCTGGACCGCGGCGCGGTGCCCGAGGTGAACCGGCTGCTGTGGGACTGGACCCGCAACGATCAGGAGCTGCCTGCCGGGCTGCCCGGCGATCTGCGGGCGTTCATGGACGAGGCGCGTCAGCTGCCGCCCTGGGCCGACCGGACGAAGCTGGAGATCGCAGCCGAGTTCAACAAGGGCCGGGGCCTCTACCTCAACCTGCTCAACGGGGTGGGCGGCGGCATGCTCAGCACGGCCATCCCCGAGGAAGCGCGCTCGGTCTACTACTCGCAGGGCGGCGCCGACATGGAAGATCGCGTGGCCAAGACCAGCATGCTGGGCTTCGCCGTCGGAGCCCTCAACGCACTGCGGCCCGACGGGTCCCTCGTAGTGGAATCGGTGAAGACCCGGCTGGTGCACGCCGCCGTGCGGCACCTGCTGCCGAAGTCCCCGGGCTGGTCGCACACCAGCGGCGACGAGAAGATCCCGATCAGCCAGGAGGACATGCTCGTCACCTGGCACACGCTGCCCACCTTCGCCATGCGCCGGATGCTCGACTGGGAAGTCCCGATCACCCCCGTCGAGGCCGAGGCCTACCTGCACGTGTGGCAGGTGACCGCCCACCTGCTCGGCATCCGCGAGGAGTACGTCCCGGCGACCTGGAAGGCGGCCTGCGCCCAGTCCGACCAGATCCTGGGGCGGGCGATGGGCCCGACGCCCGAAGGCGTCGAGCTGACCGACATCCTGCTGAACCAGCTCGCCGAGCAGACCAGCCCGCCGGTGGGCCTCACCAGACCGCTGTGCAACGCGCTGGCCCGGTACCTGGTCGGCGACCAGGTCGCCGACTGGGACGCGATCCCGCGGGAGCCGATCTGGGATCCGCTGGTCGCCGAGGCGTGGCCGCTGCTGGTGAAGTTCCGGGAGGGCCTGATCCCGCTGCCCGCGGTGCCGGAAGCCGCCTGGACCCTCGACGAGGCTGCGCGCCAGTACATCCTCTTCTACCTCACCAAGGGCAAGGAGACCAAGATTGAGATCCCGGTGCTCAACCGGCCCGGCTGAGCCCGCACCGGCAACGTGCGGCGAACCGAATCGTCTTCTGCTGGACGGTGAATTCCCGATGGAGGTCGCCGACCGCCATCGATCCGCGGAACTCAAGGAGGAGTTCAGGACATGGGAGAGATCGACAGACGAAAGATGTTGGCATCAGGAGGAGCGCTGGCGGTGCTCGGCGCGCTGGGCGGTGCGTCCTCGGCGCACGCGCGGCCCGCCTGGACCTGGTCGGCCAGCGGCTCGGTCGCGGGTGCCGGTGCAGGCGTCGACCCGCAGCTGGTGTGGGACGAGGAGGCCGACTCGCTGGTCGCCTCGCTGCTCGACCGCGGTGCCGTTCCGCAGGTCAACGAGCAGCTGCGAACCTGGACCAAGAACGACCAGCCGCTGCCGGAGGGACTGCCCGCCGACCTGCGGGACTTCATGGAACGGGCCCGGCGGCTGCCCGCGTGGACCGACCGGGGCAAGCTCGCCACCGCGGTGGAGTTCAACGACAAGCGAGGGCTCTACCTCGGCGTCCTTTACGGCCTGGCCAGCGGCATGATGAGCACGGTCATCCCCAAGGAAGCACGCGCGGTCTACTACTCCTACGGCGGCGCCGACATGAAGGACCGCATCTCCAAGACCGCCAAGCTCGGCTACGACATCGGGTCCCGCAACGCCTACCAGCCCGACGGCGAGATGATCGTGACCTGCGTCAAGACCCGGCTGGTGCACGCCGCCGTGCGCCACCTGCTGCCGCAGTCCCCGCACTGGGCGGGCGTCGCCCCGGAGGACGTCCCGATCAGCCAGGCGGACATGATGGTCACCTGGCACAGCCTGCCCACCACCGTCTGGCAGAAGCTGGTCGCGTGGCAGGTGCCGATCCCGGCAGCGGAATCCGAGGCCTTCCTGCACTCCTGGCAGGTGGGCGCGCACCTGCTCGGGATCGAGGACGAGTACATCCCGGCCACCTGGGAGCAGGCCAACGCCCAGGCCGAGCAGGTCCTCGACCCGGTGCTGGCCCCGACGCCGGAAGGCATCGACCTGGCCGACGTCCTCCTGGGTCTCGGGGAGGAGATCGACGGCGGCATCCTCACCCGGCCCGTTCTCGGCTCCTTCACCCGGTTCATGCTCGGCGATCAGATCTCCGAGTGGCTGAAGATCCCCCGGGAGCCGTTCTGGGACTGGGGGCTCAACACCTTCTGGGGCCCGTTCGTCGCCGTCCGCGAAGGCGTGCTCGACGTGTTCCCGGGAACCGGGAAGCTCTACTGGACGTTCGACGAGTTCCTCCGCCAGGCGGCCTTGCTGTTCCTGTCCGAAGCAGGACCGATCAGCATCGAGATCCCCACCGGAAACCGACCGTCCTGAGCACCGGCTGCAACGCTCCCCGCGGAGGGAACTCTCGATGACCAGCACTGATCGTTCCGCCCAGCGGGGGCGCGCCGTGGGTCGGCGGCGACCGAATTCGGTTGTGCGGTCGGCGATCTGGAGCTCACCGCGGGCGTCATCGCGCACCGCTCGGGACGGAAGACCGGAATCGGGGCCCTCGCGGAGAAGGCCGCGGCCGCCCGCACCGAGCGGGTGCAGGTGGAGCTCAAGCCGCGCGAGCGGTTCACCGCCATCGGCGAGCCGGTCAAGCTGATGTGGCACCGCGCCGACGACTCCCGCCAGGGCCGCACCCACCCGATGGCCACCTCGCGGGTGTGCGTCGGGCTCGCGGTGAACGCGGGGTCTCGAAGCGCAGGTGCAGGGCGGGATCATGGACGGCATCGCGCTGGCGCTGACCTCCAGCCTGCACCAGCCACCTCAACGGCAGGCGTCAACCCCTGCGCGATCCCGGTCGGCGCCCTCCGGCCCACCGACGAGGGCGGGACGACGCCCTGCCGCCTGCGCCATCACCCGCCGGGCTTTCTGACCCCGGCCGCCGGACGTGCCCCGGTCCTGATCAGCGGCACTGCCTATTTAACGAGCGGCGCTCGCCGCGCAGAATCGGCGCTCCCGCACCCGGCGACGGCCGAGGACGAGGAGGCTGCGGTGCCCGACGTATCGACGGACGAGCAGTTGCGGATGTCCGGGCTCGCTTCCGATGCGCTGTCGATGTTCCGGGTGATCGCCTACTTCGACGGCCTCGGCGAATCGGCCGCCAACGCCGATGCCCTCGTGCGCTCCGCCGCGCTGCTCGCGGAGTGCCCGGTCGGCGCTCGGTGGGCCTCGGGCACGGTGATCAGGTACGGGGCGCTGGGCGACCTGCTCGACGAGAACTTCCCCTCGACGCCGACGTCCGCGGAACCGGCCGTCTGGCTCGAACGCGCCGCCGCCGAGCACCCGCTCGATTCGCTTCTCCTCGACCGGCTCCAGCACGCCTTGCGCGTCGCGGCGCCGCGGTCGGCGGGTGGTCCGCGGTTGGGGCACCCGGCGCTGCTGGAAGTGGTGCTCTCCGACAAGGAACGACGGGAGGACCGGGTTCGGGCCGTTGGCCTGCTCGGCCTGGACACGAACCGCGAGGTGCGCGCGCTGGCGCTGTCCACCACGTCGAGCAAGGCCGCTCTGGACCTGGTCGCGCGCAGCTGCCCGGGTCGCCTCGTGCACTCGGTCGCGGTCGGGAACGTGACCGCGGTGCTCCTGCAGGACGACTCCGACGACAGCGAGCTGGCCGAGGACCTGCACGCCGCGATCGCCGCCGAGCATCCGGTGGCGCTCAGCGGTACCGGTGGTCTCCGCGGCCCGTGGGTGGGGATCGGCGGCCGGATGAGCGTGTACGCGGCGCCGGCGTCGTGGAAGCAGGCGCGTCGAGCGCTGCGCTTCGCATCGTCCACCCGGTACGGGCGGCGGGCGGTGTCCTACGGCGGACTCGGTTCCCTGGAGCTGCTGGCAGAGCTCCCGCTGAAACGCCTGCTCAACGACCCCGATGCGGCGCGGATCAACGCGATCGCGACGTCTCCGGGCGGTGCGCAGGAGGTGGCCACCCTGGAGGCCTACTGCGTGTTCGGATCGCTCCGGCGCACCGCCGAGGAGATGCACGTGCACCACAGCACCGTCGCGGCCAGGCTCGCCCACTTGGAGGCGGTGATGGGGTGGGACCTGGCGGATCCGATGGACCGCTTCAAGGCGACGCTGGTGCTCATGGTCCGCCGGGTGACGCTGTCGTCGACGGAGCTGGCCTCCTCGGCCGTGTTCGGCGAGACCTTCTGAGCTCGCCCGACGCGCGTCGGGCGCAGCGGGCGAACCTGCCGACGCGCGTCGGGTGATCCGGCGGCGGGTCCCGGGCCACGATCTGGCGTGACATCCGCTCCCGCAGGAGGGAACTCACCGTGGCCGTCATCGACCCCAGCCGCACCTGGGAACTGCTGGAGAAGCGCCTCGCCGTCACGACCGACGAGCGGCACCGAATCGTCCTCGGCATCGTGCTCGAACACATGAAGGCGGAAGCCGAACCGGACCTCGACCGCTTGATGGCGACGTTGAGCCCGACGCCGAACTACCACTTCTGGCACGGCGGCCATGACGTCGGACCGGAAGGTTTCGAAGGCGTCCGGACGTACTACGCGGAATTCCTCGAGACCCGGACCAACATCCTCGAGTTCACCTTGGACCGGCTGGTCGTCGACGACCACTGCGTGGTCACCGAAGGGTTCCTGAAGATGCTCTACCCGGGCCCTTACGCCGCCCGGAGCGGGATCCCGGTGGACGACGAGTCGGCCGACTACCTGGTCGTCCACCGGCAGGTGATCCTGTGGCCGGTCGACGAGAACGGCTTGGTGCAAGGGGAGGACTCGTACAGCTCCGGGCCGGCCAGCGTCACCGCGGTGCCGTTCGACGAGCTGCCGCAGGCCTACATCGATCTCGTGCACCCCTCCAGCGACCGGGCAACGCCGACCGGCGCGGGCTAGCAGCCGAGCCGGGTGGCGAGGTCGGAGGCGGACGTGGCGGGGATGTCGCAGGTGGTGCCGGCCGCGCGGTCCGCTTCGCGGTAGGGGCCCTTCTCCGCGGGACGTTCCAGGAACGCGGTGCGCAACCCGGCAGCGCGGGCGCCGTCGATGTCCCAGCCGTGCGCAGCGACCATCAGCACTTCGCCGGGGTCGACGTCCAGCAGCTGCGCCGCGATCAAGTACGGGGCAGGGGCCGGTTTGTAGGTGCGCGCGAGTTCCGCGGAGAGGATCGCGTCGAAGGGGAGGCCAGCGGCCTTGACGAGGTCGACCAGCAGACCGAAACCGCCGTTGGACAGCGCCACCACGGTGTAGCGACGGCGCAGCCGGGTCAGCAGCTCCGCGCTGTCCGGCCAGGCGGGCAGGCGGTGCCAGGCCCGGACCAGCCGCATGCGGTCGGACTCGCTCACCGCGTTGCCCACGCCGTGCTCGGCGAGCAATGCGTCCAGCGATTCCCGGTGCAGCGCGTCCAGGTAGGCCCACTCCCGTTCGGCGTTGTTGACGCGTGCCATCGCGGGCAGGTAGCGGTCGCGCCACGAATCCGCGAACGCCGCCGGATCGAGACCGATCCGGCGGCGTTCGAACACCTCGCCGACCTGCTCGGCAATCCCGGTGTGCCAATCGACGGTGGTGCCGAAGATGTCGAACGCCACCACCCGCACGTCATCGAGCATGATCTCGCCTCCTCCACCCGGGTTCGCGGTCCGTTGCGGCAGAACCCGCTTTCAGCAGCAACTCGCCGGGACCCTACCGAGCTGTCGGTGCCGAGCCGAGGCCGTGCGCTCAGCCGCGAAACCATCGCTGCTTAGCCCGACCGGGGCTGGTTCATCTCGGGATCTGCCCGGGCGCTGCGTTCCGTGGCAGCATGACTTCCGTGGAGGATGACGCTGGGGGCAGTCCTTCTTCCGCCCGCGGCCGGCGCCACGCGGCCGGGGCGATGCCGGAGCTGCTGACGGTCGGGGTCGAAGAGGAGTACCTGCTGGTCGATCCGGTCACCAGGGAAGCGGTGCCGGAGGGGCAGGAGGTGGTGGCCCGGGCGGCCTCCTGCGGGCTCGGCGACCGGGTGACCACCGAACTGACCCGCTACCAGGTCGAGGCGCGGACCGATCCGCACGTCGTCATGGACGGGCTCGGCGAGCAGATCCGGTCGATGCGGGCCGCGGTCGCCGAGGCGGCCGGGCGGTGCGGTTCGCGGGTCGTCTCCAGCGGTGCTCCGGTTCTGGTCCGGCCGACACCGCCGCCCATCTCCGAGGGGCGGCGGTACGCGGAGAGCATCGAGGTCTTCCGCGCGCTGAACGACTCGCACATCGCTTGCGCCTGCCACATCCACGTCGGGGTGGCTGACCTGGAGCTGGCCCTCCAGGTCAGCAACCACATCCGCCCCTGGCTCCCGGCTCTCATCGCCCTCACGGCGAATTCGCCGTACTGGGCGGGCCGGGACACCGGTTATGCGAGCTGGCGCGCGATATCGCTGACGTGCTGGCCGGTCGCCGGTCCGCCGCCGTACTTCGAGTCGCCTGCGCACTTCGACGAGCTCGTCAACGCGGTCATCGAGCCCGGTGCCGTCATGGATCGCGGCGGGCTGTACTGGGACATCAGGCCGTCCAGCCACGTGCCGACCCTGGAGATCCGGGTGTCCGACGCCGTCGCGACCGCCGACGAGACCGTCCTGGTCGCCGCGATCGTCCGCGCCGTGGCCGCGACCGCGCTGAGCGCCGTCCACCTCGGGGAGCCGGCGCCGCGGCCGCGGCCGGAGATCCTGCGAGTGGCGTGCTGGCGCGCCGCACGCGACGGTTTGGCGGGGGAGAGCGTCGATCTGCCCACCACCCGCCTGGTTCCCGCGACGGCCCGGATCGACCAGCTCCTGACGTGGATCGAGCCCGCGCTGCGGCGGCACGGGGATGCGGAGCTGGTGCGGTCCGGGTGGTCGCGGCTGCGCGCAGGCGGCGGCGGTGCCGACCGCCAGCGCCTCGCCTACCGGCGCCGCGCGAGCTTCACCGACGTCGTCGACCACCTCATCGCGTCCACCACGACCGGAGAGAGCGACAGCATGGCTCTGGCGCGAGTCCCACGGCCCCGGGACTGATGCGCTGCGACGGAAATCCGGCCGATGCGGTGGCATGCGAGTCCGAAGTGGAATCACGAAGGCGCGGGCAGTGCGCGGGCGAGTCCACTTAGGACTTGTTGGTGGTGCTGACCGCTCGTGCGGCGGGGTGGACTCCCGGACGGCGCATCGCGGGGATACGATGGCCCGGTAGCCGCAGCTGCAAGAGCCGCTGGCCCGTGATCGCTGCTCCGCATCCGGCGCCGAGGCCGGACGGGAAGATCATGAGCACCGGGAGAGAGCCGAGCCTCACCGAGGTCGTCATGGAGCACGTGCGCTCCGCCGTCGTCGAAGGCACGATGCGCCCGCAGGAGTGGTACAGCGTCTACCAGCTCTCCGACGAGCTCGGCGTCTCGCGCTCGCCGGTCCGCGAAGGCCTCCTGCGGTTGGAGGAAGCCGGGCTCATCCGCTTCGTGCGCAACCGCGGCTTCCAGATCATCCCCACGACGCCCGAGGACGTCGCGGAGATCTTCTCCATCCGCCTCGCCCTCGAAGTCCCGGCGGCCCACCGCGCCGCCCTGTACGCCGACGAGTCCTTCGCCGCCGAGGCCGAGGAACTGCGCAGGCAGATGTGCGAGGCCGCCGAGCAGGACGAGGAGACGCGCTTCTTCGCCGTCGACCAGGAGCTGCACGGCATCGTGCTGGTGGCGGGCAACATGCGGCGCGGCCACCGGATCGTCGACCAGCTCCGGGTTTCCACCCGGCTGCTCGGGGCTTCGACGGCCGGCCGGAGCCGGGAGTACTCCGACATCGTCGGCGAGCACGATCCGATCATCACCGCGATCCGCGCCGGCGACGGCCCCGGCGCGGCCCGGGCGATGCGGGAGCACCTCGAGGCCACCGCCGTGCTGCTGGTCGGGCAAGCGCTGCGCTACGCGGAGCGCGCTGGGGATCCCCAGGAGCTCTGGACCCGGTTGAGAGCGGGTTTCGACTCCTGATCCGGGCGCCCGGACCGCGCGGCCCGGGCGCCCAGCGCTCACGGCTGCTCGGCACCTTCCTCGTCGGACTTCGGGAGGTACTGCAGGACGAAAGCGGCCAGCGCGCAGACCGTCGCCGAGCTGAACGCCGACCAGTTGAGCGCGGACGCGGCACCGTCGACGAGCCCCGGGCTGAGGACGACGACACCGAGCAGCTGGCCGAACACGATGAGCGCGCCGAGCGCGAGGAACGCGACGAGGGCGAGCCAGAAGACGAATTCGAGAACCTTCTTCACAGCGGATCCTCTCAACTCGGAATCGGCAGCCAGCCCATGGCGATGAGCCACGCGATGGCGATGACGGGAACGACGAACCAGACGATGAGCGGCACGAACGTCCGCTGCGGACTGACCTCGGCCATGCCGGAGGCCAGGTAGATCGGTGCGCCCACCGGCGGGGAAGCGCCCTCGGTCGAGGTGCACACCAGCAGCGCGCAGATGGCCACGACGGGCGGGACGCCGACGGTGCTCAGCGCGATGACCGCCGGAGCGGCGATGGCCGCTGCGGTCGCCGTCGAGGACAGCGGCGTGGCCACGAGGACCGCGGTGAGGCAGACGACGAGGATGAGCAGGGGCTTGGGCAGGTCCATCTGGGCCAGCGTCTCGGAGAGCTGCGGTCCGACCCCGAGCTCGCTCATGATGTTCGAGGCGGCCAAGGCGGCGAACAGGGAGATGCCGACCGTGGCGAACTGCGGTGCTTCGGCCCGGATCGCCCGGCGGAGTTGCCCCCAGTTGCCGCGCAGGCGCTTGCGGCCCTCGATGAGCGCGATCGCGGAGATGAGGATCGGCACCCAGACGATGATGGAGATCTCTCCCATCGCCGCTTCGCCGATCCGTGCTTCGGATTCCAGCCAGTTGAACAGCGGACCGAAGGTGAGCAGCACCGGGATGAGGATGCCCGCGAAGATCGTCATCGACGTCCAGCCGGTCGACAGCGCCTGGCCGAAGGTGGCGAGGTGGCGGGAGTCGGTGCGCTGGATGCCGTCGCGGCGGGTCCAGACGAAGACCACGAGCATGCGGTAGAGCACGCAGTAGGCACCGGCGATGAACAGCGAGACGTAGACGTCACCGGCGCTGACGCCGACGGCGGCCGGTGTCGCCAGGATGATGAACATCGTCGAGTTCGGCGGCAGCGCGACGCCGAGACCGGAGTTGCCCGCCACGAGGGTGGCGGCCCGCGCCCCGGACCAGCCGTTCTCCTTCATCCACGGGATCGTCACCGAACCGACGGTGGCGGCGTTGCCCGCGGTCGATCCGGCGACGAGCCCGATGGCCGCGGACCCCGCCGTCGAGACGTAGGCCGCGCCGCCGCGCAGGCGGCCGAAGACGGAGTTGAAGATCTCGATGAGCCGCTCGATGAGGCCGGTGGCCGAGACGATCACGCCCATGAAGACGAAAGCCATGCCTGCGAAGGTCACGTCGTTGTCGAGCGCGCCCCAGACGCCGGTCCACAGCAGCGACAGCGCGTCCTTGCCGCCGACCAGCGCGGTGGCCAGCAGGGCCACCAGCAGGGACTCGGAGATCGGTCTCTTGAACGGGACGTTCATCATGACGGTGACAGCGATGAAGACCAGCAGCGCGAGGATGCCCATCGTGTTCCACCTGTTTCTTGGGATTGTCAGCCGCTCAGCGTTGAGCGGGGTTTGTGGTTGCGGCCGTCCTCAAGAGCTCGTGTCGAGCGCTCGACGAAGCAGCTGGGCGAGGTGGAGCCCCTGCTTCTGAACCGGGCCGTGTCCGGTCTCGTCGGCCAGTCCTTCGCGGATCTGCGTGCGGCAGGAGAAGCCGTCGGCGAGCACGACGGCCTCCGCGTCGAGCTCGCGGATGCGGGGGAGCAGTTCCCGCTCGGCGAGCCGGCGGGAGAGATCGGCGTGACCGGGTTCGAACCCCCAGTTGCCCGCCAGACCGCAGCAACCGGTCTCGATCCGGGACTCCTCGACGCCCAGCCGGGCCAGCGCCGTCCCGGTGCCTCCGTGGCCGCGGCGGGAGCGCTCGTGGCAGTGGACCTGGGAGAGCGCCGGTACCGGCAGTTCCCCGAAGGGCCAGTCCGCGTCGTCGACGTGCCGGGCGACGATGTCGCCGAGCGTGACGACCTGCTCGGCCAGCCGGTGCGAGCGCGGGTCGGCGGCGAGGAGCTCGGGGGCCTCTTCGGTGAGCATCGACGCGCACGACGGTTCGAGGACGACGACGGGGGTGCGGCCGTCGATCCACGCGTCGAGCGACTTCAGGGTGCGGGCGAGGACCTGCCGCGTTCGCCCGAGCTGGCCGGTCGAGTGCCAGGTCAACCCGCAGCAGAGGAACCCGCTGGGAACGATCACGTCGTAGCCGAGCGCGGTGAGGACGGCGTGGGCGTCGGCGGCCACGTTCGCGTCCAGGTGGTTGGTGAAGCTGTCCGGCCAGAGCACCACGGGCCCGCGGGAGGTGCGCCCGGCGGCCCGTTCGGAGCGGAAGCGCCGCGACTTCGACAGGGCCTGGAAGCTGCGCGGGGAGAAGCGGATCATCGAACGGCCGGCATCGACTCCGCCGAGCCGCATGACGGCCTTCGCCACGGGGCGCAGCGACAGGACGGCGTTGACCGCCCGTGCGGCGCCGGGGACGAGGTGCAGGATCCTGCTGGTGAGGGGCAGCCAGCCCATCGAGTAGTGGGCCATGGGCCGCCGCCGGTCCGCGTAGTGCCGGTGGAGGAATTCCGACTTGTAGGTGGCCATGTCGACGTTGACGGGGCACTCGGAGGCGCATGCCCGGCACGAGAGGCACAGGTCGAGCGCATCCTTGACGTCCTCCGAGCTGGTGCCCTCCGGGTAGAGGTCGCCGCGGAACATCTCGGAGAGGATGCGGGCCCGGCCGCGAGTGCTGTGCACCTCGTCGCGGGTGATCTGGAAGGAGGGGCACATCGCCCCTTCGTCCGAGCGGCAGGCGCCAACGCCCACGCACCGGTTCACGGCGTTGACGAGCGAGCCCCGGTCCTGGCTGAGCGCGTGCACCGGGATGAACTCCCCGCTGCGCTGCCCCGGCGCCGGGCGGATGCCGGTGTCGAGGGCATCGGGGTCGACGAGCACGCCGGGGTTGAGGACGCGGTCCGGGTCGAAGGTCGCTTTGAACGCGGCGAAGGCCGCGAGCACCTGCGGCGGGTACATCTGCGGCAGCAGAGCGGAGCGGGCCCGGCCGTCGCCGTGCTCGCCGGAGAGCGAACCGCCGTGGGCCGCGACGGTGTCGGCGGCATCGGACATGAAGGCCCGGAAGACGTCGAGCCCGTCCTCGGTGCCGAGGTCGAAGGAGATGCGGATGTGGACGCAGCCCTCGCCGAAGTGCCCGAACGGGATGCCCCGCAGGCCGTGCCGGTCCAGCAGCGCGTAGAGATCGCGGAGGTAGTCGGCGAGCTGCTCGGGCGGCACGGCGGAGTCCTCCCAGTTCGGCCACGCCTCGCCGCCGTCGGGCAGCCGGGTGACCAGACCCGCCGCGGATTCCCGGATCCGCCAGAGCTCGCGCATCTCGGCCGGGTCGGCGACGACGACGGAGTCCACGGTGCGGTGCTGGGAATCGAACTCGGCCACGAGTTCCTCGGCGCGCATCCGGGCGTCTTCGGCCGTCTCGCCGGTGGTCTCGCAGTAGAGCCAGCCGCCGGCCGGGCGCGGATCGCCGACACCGCCGGGGAGGATGTCACCGGCATCGCGCCCCTGGCTGATCCGCAGCACGTCGAGGAGATCTCCGCCCATGCCCTCGGAGGTCACCACACCGGCCCGCCGGGTCAGCGGCGCGGCTGCGGCGGCGTCGAAGACGGAGGGGAAGGCCAGGACCGCCAAGGCGGTGGCCTCGGGCACGGGAACGAGCCGGACGACGGCCTCGACGATGATGCCCAGGGTTCCCTCGGAACCGGCGAAGGCCTTGGCCGTGTCGAAGCCGTTCTCCGGGAGCAGGTGGTGCAGCCCGTATCCGGAGACCTGCCGGGGGAACCGCCCCAGGGCGGTGCGCAGCAGCGCGAGGTTCTCCTCCCGCAAGCGCAGGAGAGCCCGGTCGAGTTCGGGATCGCTCGTCCCGCCCCGCTGCAGCGTGACCAGCTCGCCGTCGGCGCGCATGACGGTGAGCTCGACGACGTTGTCCGCGGCGGTTCCCCAGGCCAGGGAGTGGGATCCGCAGGCGTTGTTGGCGATCATGCCGCCGACGGTGCACCGGCTGTGGGTCGACGGGTCCGGACCGTAGGTGAGGCCGTAGGGCGCCGCCGCCTCGCGCAGGGTGTCGCAGACGACACCGGGTTCGATCCGGGCGGTGCGCGCATCGGGATCGATCTCGAGGACGCGGTTGAAGTGCCGGGAAGTGTCGATGATCAGACCCTCGCCGATCCCGTTGCCCGCCACCGAGGTGCCGCCGCCGCGCACGGTGACCGGCCAGCCCTCCTCCCGGGCGATGCGCACCCCGGCCTGAATCTCCGCCCGGCTCCGGGGTTCGAGGACGGCCCGGGGAACGCGGCGGAAGATCGAGGCGTCGGAAACGTAGGCGCCCAGCGCAGCGCGATCGGTGCGCAAGCGCGCGCGGATGTCCTCGGTGGACGCTGCCGTCACCGTGCTCTCCCTTCAGGTGGTCGGCGGTGACGACCTGCCGCCGCAGGCGGACCTGCGCGGGTGGCGCCCGACTCGAATCGTGGGGGAAGTCACCGACCGCAGGACAGTAACATGTTACTCACGGAGGCTGGCAACCGTCCGCTCCGCGGTTCTTGCCGGGCCGGTGCCAGGAGGGGGTGGGATCGGCACCCGCCAGGACGGCGAGAGTTGATCGACGCGTGCGCGCGGATCGACGAGCTTCTCCTGTTGCCGCGAGATTCGATCGTCCACAGTGTTCGGCCACTGTGGCATCAGCGCGGCGCGATCCCGTTGCTGCTGCGCCCGACGGCGCTCAGGCGTGCGGCGGGCCGGAATTCCGGCCAGGTGGAAGCCGTCGGCGGTGAGGCGCCGAGGGGTGGCGACCAGGTCGAGGGCGGCGTCGAATCCCGGGGGGCCAGCAGTGGTGTGGAACAGATCTTGACTTCGTTCCGAAGCCGAAACACACTACCGATCTGTTCCGGCGTGTGGCGCAGGTAACACGACCCACTCACATGTCCAGGAGGTATCCGCGATGGCGGAAGTCCGCACCGTGCGCGGCCCGGTTCCGGTCGACCGGCTCGGGATCACGCTCATGCACGAGCACGTTTTCGTCCTCGGCGCGGAGATCCGGCAGAACTACCCCGACTACCCGGACCGCTGGGACGAGGACGCGAGGATCGCCGACGCGGTCGAGAAGCTGCGGCAGTGCAAGGCGCGCGGGGTGGACACCATCGTCGACCCGACCGTGATCGGGCTCGGCCGCTACCTCCCGCGCATCCAGCGCATCAACGAGCAGGTCGACATCAACATCGTGGTGGCGACCGGTGTCTACACCTACGACGAGGTGCCGATCCAGTTCCACCACACCGGCCCGGGCCTGCTGTTCGACGGCCCCGAACCGATGGTCGAGCTGTTCGTCGAGGACATCCGCGAGGGGATCGCCGGCACCGGGGTCAGGGCGGCGTTCCTCAAGTGCGCCATCGATGAGCGCGGCCTGACCCCGGGCGTGGAGCGCGTGCTGCGCGCGGTCGCGCAAGCCCACGTCGAAACCGGTGCGCCGATCACCGTGCACACCAGCGTGCACAACCGGTCCGGGCTGATCGCGCAGAAGGTGCTCGCCGAGGAGGGCGCCGACCTGACCAAGGTCGTCATCGGCCACTCGGGCGACAGCACCGACCTGGACTACCTGCGCGAGATCGCCGACGCCGGTTCCTACCTCGGGATGGACCGGTTCGGGCTCGACGTCCTGCTGCCGTTCGAGGCGCGGGTCGGGACCGTGGTCGAACTCGCGCGGCAGGGCTACGCGGAGAAGATGGTGCTCTCGCACGACGCCTCGTGCTTCATCGACTGGTTCCCCGAGCAGGCCAGGACCGCGGCTCTCCCGAACTGGATCTACACCCACATCAGCGACGACGTGCTGCCCGCCCTGCGGGAGCGCGGAGTCACCGAGGAGCAGATCACCGCGATGCTGGTGGAGAACCCGCGCCGCTACTTCTCGGCTTGACGCCCACCTGCGTCACTCGGTTGCAGAACATGTTCTGCGGTTGGGTGCCGATGAGGTCCAGTTCTGCGCGATGTAGTTGGTGCTGCGGGTGGTTGCCGCGATGCGTGTATGGACAAGCAGATAGAACGTGTTCTAACCTGGCTCGACGCTCGATCTGCTTCTGTACAAGGTCTGCTTGCGGTGAAAGGCATCGGGATGGCTGAGGCTGATTACGTCGTTGTGGGCGCGGGCAGCGCCGGGTGCGCCGTGGCGCGACGGCTCGCCGAGCGGGGATCCAGCGTCGTCCTGGTCGAAGCCGGGGCGCGGGACGACCGGGGGCCGCTGAAGAGCCTGCTGAGCATCCCGGGCGCCATCGCGGTGGTGCACTCCACGCCGCAACTGAAGAAGTTCTTCGACTGGGGCTACAAATCGGTTCCGCAGGAGCACGCGGCCAACCGCAAGATCCCCCAGACCCGCGGCAAGGTGCTGGGCGGATCCAGCTCGGTCAACGGCATGCTCTTCGTCCGGGGCAACCGCGAGAACTACGACGACTGGGCCGACGACGGCTGCAAGGGCTGGTCGTACGACGACGTCCTGCCCGCGTTCAAGCGCCTGGAGCACTGGGAGGGCGGTGCGAACGACTTCCGCGGGTCGGGCGGTCCGATCCGGGTCCGGAAGCAGGGCGGGCTGACCGAGGCCGCACAGGGCTTCATGGACGCGGCTACGAGCCGCCTCGGCGTGCCGATGCTCGACGACTACAACGCCGAAGCCCAGGAGGGCATCGCGGCCATCCAGCTCAGCGCCGATCCCGGTGTGCGGTACTCCTCCTCGAAGGGATACCTCCACAGCGGTTCGGTGGACTCGCTGACCGTCCTCACCGATGCCACCGTCTCCAAGGTGGTGCTGAACGGTTCGCGCGCCACGGGTGTCGAGGTCATCGGCAAGAACGGCAGCCGGCGGGTCATCCGGGCGGGGCGCGAGGTCGTCCTGTCCGCCGGGGCCTTCGGCTCCCCGCAGCTGCTCATGCTCTCCGGCATCGGCCCGGCGGAGCACCTGCGCGAGCACGGCATCGAGGTGCGCGCCGACCTGCCGGTCGGGGACAACCTCCACGACCACCTCTTCGTGCCGGTGTCGTTCCGGATGGACTCGGCCCTGCGCAGGCCGACGCCGACCTACTTCGCGCGCGGCCTCGCCAGGGAGTGGTTCCGCCCCGGCTCGGGCTGGGCGGGCGGCTCGCAGTTCGAGGCGACGGGCTTCGTGCGCACCTCGCACGCCGGCTCGATCCCGAACCTCCAGCTGCTGAGCCTGTACTGGGTCTACCCGATCCCGAACCAGGACTCCGACAAGGCGGTGCGACCGCCTTCGACCAAGCCCGGGCAGAGCGTCTTCCCGGCGCTGATCTACCCGGAGAGCCGCGGCACCGTCCGGCTGGCCAGCGCGGACCCGCTGGCCGCGCCGCTGATCGACCCCGCGTACCTGAAGTCCGGCAAGGACGCCGACGTGCTCCTCGAAGGCATCAAGATGGTGCGCGAGGTGATGGACGGCGTCGGCGACAACGAGGGCGAGATCGGGCCGGGGCAGCAGTACTCGGACGAGAAGGAGCTGCGCCGGATCCTCCCGGACTACGTGCACAGCGTCTACCACCCGGTCGGGACCTGCCGGATGGGCGCGGACGAACGAGCGGTGGTCGGGCCGGACCTCAAGGTCCTCGGCATCGACGGCCTCCGCGTCGCGGACGCCTCGGTGATGCCCTCCATCATCGGCGGCAACACCAACGCCCCCTCGATCATGATCGGCGAGCGCTGCGCGGACCTGATCCAGAGCTGACCCGGCGCGGGAGGCGAGCGGCGGTCAGGAGAGGACGTTGCGGACGAACGTGGTGGTGGTCTCGGCGCTGTTGACGTAGGCGTAGTGCTGGGCGCTGGAGTAGATGGCGTAGTCGCCTTCGGCGACGTGGGCCGGGCCTTCGTCGCGTTCGATCAGCAGGCGGCCGCGCGTCACGTAGACCATCTCGTGCCACCCGTCGGGATCCGGCTCGGCGTCGTAGCGGTCGCCGGGCGCGAGGCTCCAGGTCCACAGCTGGGCCTCGTTGCGCGCCGGGGCGCTGCCGAGCAGCACCGCCCGGCTCTCCGGGTGGCTGCCGCGCCAGGCGGTCGCGTCGATCCGGTCGGTCGGAGCGGCGGGCGGGGTCACCAGCTCGACGAACGTCGCGCCCAGGGCGTCGGCGAGCTTGTCCAGGCCGGACAGGCTGATGTTGGACTCGCCCGCTTCCAGGTTGATGATCGTCCGCCGGCTCACGCCCGATGCGGTGGCGAGCGCGGCCTGGCTCAGGCCCGTCGAGCGGCGCAGACGGCGCAGGTTCTCCCCGACGTGCACCAGGACGTCCGGACGCGACTCTTGCATGTGCAGGATTTTACACATACCGTTGTGCAATATGCTGCACATTTCCTCGCGGTTCTCGGTGCTGAGCAAGCACGAGTCGGCGCTGGTCGGCATCACCGCGATCTGGGGAGCGACCTTCCTGATCATCCACATCGCGATGAACCACAGCGGGCCGCTGTTCTTCGTCGGGGTGCGCTTCCTGACCGCCGGGTTGATCGGGCTGGTGGTGTTCCGGCGCGCCCTGGCGGGGCTGACCCGGCGCGACCTGGGTGCGGGGAGCGCGATCGGGGTGACGATCTTCCTCGGGTACGGGTTGCAGACCTGGGGGCTGCAGTCGATCAGCAGCAGCACCTCGGCGTTCATCTCCGCGCTGTACGTGCCGATGGTGCCGCTGCTGCAGTGGGTCGTGCTGCGCAGAGCACCGCGGCCGATGACGTGGGCCGGTGTCGCGCTCGCCTTCACCGGCCTGGTGCTGCTGGCCGGGCCGGGTGCGGCCGGTATCTCCCTGAGCGCCGGTGAGTTCGCCACGCTCATCAGCGCGCTCGCCATCGCCGGGGAGATCATCCTGATCGGGCTGTTCGCCGGGAAGGCCGACCTCGGCAGGGTCACCGTCGTGCAGCTGTTCGTCGGCGGTGGGCTGTCCCTGCTGATGATGCCGGTCGTCGGCGAGCCGGTCCCGGCGTTCTCGTGGGTCTGGCTCACCGCTGCGGTCGGCCTCGGCGCCGCGAGCTACCTGATCCAGCTCACCATGAACTGGGCGCAGCGCACCGTCTCCCCGACGCGGGCGACGATCATCTACGCCGGTGAACCGGTCTGGGGAGGTGTCATCGGGCGCCTCGCCGGTGACCGCCTGCCCGGCCTCGCGCTCCTCGGCGCTGTCTTGATCGTCGTCGGAGTGCTCGTCAGCGAGTTGAAACCCCGGAGCCGCCGGGATCGCGTGGCGGCTCCCGGCGGCGCGGAGCTCCTCTCCGGCGGGGAGGACTCCGGTGCCCGCTCGCGTTGATCAATCCGCCCGCTCGCCGGGGAGGAACGCGGCGTAGTCGCGGGCGAAGTCGGTGACGTCGCGGGCGGGGTGTCCGGTGAGGTCCGCGACGGACGGGTGCACCTCGGCGGCTTCGCCCCGGGCGTAGTGGGCGTAGTCCTCGACGAGGCCGTCGAGCTGCCACTGCGGGAGGACGCCCGCCAGCGCCGCGGTGAACTGGTCGGCAGGTGCGTCGCGGAAGGCGATGGTCCGTCCGGTGGCGGCGGAGAGCGCGTCGGCGATCTGGGCGTGGGTGACGGCGCGCGGGCCGGTCAACGTGTAGGTGCGGCCGGTGTGCCCCGCGTTCGTCAGCACGGCTGCGGCGCTTTCGGCGATGTCCCTGGTGTCGATGGCGCTGATGGCGGCGTCGCCGATGGGGGCGGCGAACCAGCCCTGCGCCATGGTGCCCGCGAAGCCGAGCAACGCCTGCAGGTAGAGGTTGGGGCGCAGCACGGTGTGGTCGAGCCCGAGCCCCTGCACGTGCGCTTCGACTTCGGCGTGCCAGCGCAGGAATCGCACCGGCGAGTCGGTGCGGGCCGCGTACTGGGAGAGCAGCACGAGCCGGTGCACGCCCGCGTCCCGGGCGAGGTCGGCGAACCGGATCTGGAGCGCGGCGGCGTCGGGAGCCGACGGGCTGTTGAGGAAGGCCGCGTCGACACCTGTCAGGGCTGCGGTGACCGATGCCGGGTCCTGCAGGTCGGCGACGACGTTCTCGACACCGGCGATCGCGCGGCCGGGATCGCGGGTCATGGCGCGGACGGTGGCGCCGCGGGCTCGCAGGGCGGGGACCAGCGCGGATCCGACGGTTCCGGTCGCGCCGGTCACGAGCACGGTGGGGGCGTTCATGGGTGGACCTCTCTGCTGCGTGCTGGAGAACCCGCGGGTGGGTTCGTGCCTGGATGATCGCCTCGGCGCACGCCCGCTCGCGTCGGTGACGATCGCCTACTTCCGCTGGCCCGCGGCGCGCTAGGTGTGGCGCGGGTGACAGCATCTCCGCATGGTTCGGACCACGCCCCGGCTCGTCGGCCGGGACGACGAGATCGATCGGCTCCTCGCTCTCGTCCGCGGGGCGGAGCGGGGCGAGGGCGGTGCGCTCGTCCTGCGCGGCGAGCCGGGAATCGGCAAGAGCGCCCTGCTGGAGCACGTCGAGCGCGCGGTGCCCGCGGAGTTCCGGGTCCTCCGCGCGTCCGGGTCGGAGTTCGAGGGCGAGATGCCGTTCGCGGCACTGCACCAGCTGTGCGTTTCGCTGCTGGCGCACCTCGACGCGCTGTCGGCGCCCTACCGCGACTCCCTGCTGGTCGCGTTCGGGCTGGCCGACGGGGCGCCGGACCCGTTCCGCGTCGGCCTCGCCGCGCTGGAACTGCTGGCGACCGCCGCGGCGGAGCATCCGATGCTGTGCGTCATCGATGACGCGCACTGGATGGACGCCGCCTCGGCGAGGGCCTTCACGTTCCTGGCCAGGCGCATCGCGGCGGAGCCGATCGCGATGGTGTTCGCGGCCCGCGACGAGGACGTCATCCGCGGCCTGGACGAACTGCCGGGCCTGGCGGTCAGCGGCCTGAGCGACGCTCACGCGCGCGAGCTGCTGGCCGGGGCGAAGAGCGCGACGCTCGACGAGCGGGTGCGCGACCGCCTCCTCGCCGAGGCGCGCGGAAACCCGCTGGCCCTGATCGAGCTGCCGAAAGCAGGTGGTTTCGCACTGCCGACGCCGTCGCCGGTCGCGAGCCGGGTCGAGCGGAGCTTCCGGGCCAGGATCGCGGAGTTGCCCCGGGACGCGCGGATCCTGCTGATCCTCGCCAGCGCCGATCCCACCGGCGACCCGGGTCTGCTGTGGGCGGCCGCGCGGCGGTTGGACGTCGACGTGCCCGCCGCGAGCGCCGCCGCCGAGGGATCCGGGCTGATGCTGTTGGGCACGCGGGCCCGCTTCTGCCACCCGTTGGCGCGCTCGGCCGCATACCGCGCGGCCGAACCGGACCAGCGCCGTGCGGCGCACCGGGCGCTGGCCGACACCACCGACCCGGACGTCGCTCCGGACCGGCGGGCCTGGCACCGCGCTCAGGCCACCGCCGGTCCGGACGAACGAGTCGCGGCGGAGCTGGAGTCATCGGCGTCGCGCGCCCAAGCGCGCGGGGGAGTGGCAGCCGCCGCCGCGTTCCTCGAACGCGCCGCGGCGCTGTCGTGCGACCCCGGCAAACAGGCCGAGCGCACGCTCGCCGCCGCGCGGGCGACGCTCGACGCGGGCGGGGCGAGCGCGGCGGCGGACCTGCTGGCCAGCATCGACACCGGGACGCTGGACGAACACCAGCACTCCTCCGTCGACCTGCTGCGCGGGCGGATCGCGTTCGTCCAGGGCGCGGACGGTGCCGTCGAGGGAGCCGAACTCATCCTGCGGGCCGGGCGGCGGCTCGCGGCAAGCGATCCGGAACGGTCCCGCGAGTGCTTCGTGGCGGCGCTGGAGATGGGGCTCGTCGTCGGGAGAGCCGCGGGCGTGATGGACCGGGTGCTCGACGCGGCGCGCTCGGCACCGCGGCGGCCGGACCTCCTCGACGCGCTGGTGCTGCTGAGCACCGAGGGGCACCGCGCCGGAGTGCCTGCGCTGCGGCGAGTTCTCACCGGCGACGATGCCGGCTGGAGCCGGGTGCCCGCGCTGGCCGCGGTGCTCGCGGGCGAACTGTGGGACATCGACCTGCACACGGCGGTCACCGAATGGCTGGTGCGCACCGGCCGGGAGACCGGTTCGCCGATGACCATCCGGCTCGGCCTGTCGCAGGCGGCGTTGTCCGCGGTGTTCGCCGGTGACTTCGGTCGGGCGATGGCCGCGATCGCCGAGGAGGAAGCCGTCGCCGACGCCCTCGGCGATCCGCCGCAGCTGTACCCGAGAGTGCACCTGTCGGCGATGCGCGGCCGCCGCCAGGAGGTGCTCGACCTGGTCGCCGAGGTGGTGAACCGGGGAACCGGCCAGCTGACCGCGAACGCGCACTGGGCGATGGCCGTGCTGCACAACGGGCTGGCCGACTACCCGGCCGCGCTGGACGCGGCCACGCGGGCGGTGGCGGCCGGTGATCTCTTCCTCACCGGCATCGCGCTGCCCGAACTGGTGGAGGCCGCGGTCCGGTGCGGCGAGCACGCCGCCGCGAGGTCGGCGCTGGACGCCCTGGTCGAACGCGCCGAACCCGCGGGGACCAGCTTCGGCCTCGGCGTGGCGGCAGGCGCGCGAGCTCTGGTCAGCGATGCCGAAGCCGACCACCTGGAAGCGCTCCAGCACCTGGCGAACAGCCCGGTGCCGCTGCACGCCGCGCGGGCGCACCTGCGGTACGGGGAGTGGCTGCGCCGCGCGAACCGCCGCCGCGACGCGCGCGAGCACCTGCGCACCGCGCACGAAGAGCTGTCGCGGATGGGGATGGAAGCGTTCGCCGAGCGGGCCGCGGGCGAGCTGCGCGCGACCGGTGAAGTGGCCCGCAGCCGCTCCGAGCACACCGACGACCGCCTGACCGCGCAGGAGATGCACATCGCCCGCCAGGTCGCGGCGGGCGCGACGTCGAAAGAGGTCGCCACCCACCTGTTCATCAGCCCCCGCACGGTGGACGCCCACCTGCGCAACATCTTCCGGAAACTCGGCATCACCTCCCGCAGACAGCTCAGGGACGTGCCGGGTCTCAGATGACGGTGGAGTTCCGCGCCGGACGACACGGGTTCCCGCGGTCCCAGGTCAGAGCTGCTTGAGCATTCCGCCGTCGACCACCAGGTCCGCGCCGTTCATGTTGGGCACGCGGCCGGAGGCCAGCAGCACCACGAGCACGGCCAGCTCCTCGGGTTCGGTGAACCGGCCGGTGTTGAGGCCGGTCATCGCGGGAACTTGCGAGACGAACTCCTCGTGGTCGATGCCCGCGCTCCGGGACAGCCCGGAGGCCATCCCGTCGGCGGCGGTCCAGACGGCGGTGCGCGTCGGGCCGGGGGAAATGGTGTTCACCCGCAGGCCTGCTCCGCCGTACTCCTCGGCGAGCGATTTGGCGAAGTTGGTCATCGCGGCCTTGGCCGCGGAGTAGTCGATCAGCCGGGGCAGCGCGAGCTGCGAATTGACCGAGCCGATGTTGACGATGTTCCCCTTGCGCTCGAGCAGGCTCGGCAGCGCCGCCCGGGTGGTGCGCACCGCGCTGAAGAAGTTCAGCTCGAACGCCTGCTGCCATTCTTCGTCGCTGATCGCCAGGAATCCGTCGGTGCGGGCCGGGGAACCGCCGACGTTGTTGACCAGCAGGTCGATGCCGCCCAGTTCGCCGAGCGCCCACGCCACCACTTCCGCGGTCTGCCCGGCATCGGACAGATCTGCTCGCCGGGTCAGCGGAGTGGCCTCGGCCAAGGCATCGCTGGTGGTGCGAGCACATGCGGCGACCTGCACACCTTCCGCGGCCAGCGCCTGAACGACGGCCAGGCCGATGCCCTTGCTGGCACCGGTCACCAGCGCGGTCTTGCCTTCCAGCTTGAATTCCATCTCGCTCCAGTTCACTCCCACGCGTCGTGCGTCCGGAAGGCTATCCGGATGGGAGGAGTTCCGGCGTGCAATTCGCGCGGCACGGTGCCGCGGATTCGAGAACTTCCTTCTCCGGCACTCGTCCACTGCTCCGAGCGGCGCAATTCTGTTTTATTCCCGCCGGATGAAATGTGTGTCCGATGTTCACGTGCTATTGGTTTGCGGAAGAATGCGCTGCAGCGCGTCGGCCGAAGCGCTCCGGGCAGTTCCGCGAAAGGCGTGGCCGAGGTGATCCGCCGGTCCGCGACGGGGGAGCGGGCGTCGGGCAGAGCCGCGGACGGCTTCTGCTACGGTTCGTAGCATGTCGAAGCGGCGGGGGCTGGCGGCGCACTTCGGGCCGCTGGAGTTGGCGATCCTCGACGTGCTCTGGTCCGGTGGCGAGGTGGACGTGGCCGAGTGCGTCAAGCGGCTGCGCGGTGACCAGGCCTACACCACGGTGAAGACGGTGATGGAGCGGCTCGTCGGCAAGGGTTTCCTGGCTCGCCGCAAGGAAGGCCGTCAGTACGTGTACTGGCCGAGCCGGTCGCGTGCGGAGGTGGAGCAGGAGGTGGCGGCCGCCCAGGTGCGGCAGCTGGTCGACGGCTTCGGCGACCTCGCCGTGGCGAACTTCGTCCGCGCGGTGCGCGACGACACCGACCAGCTCGCGCAGGTGCGCGCCCTGCTGGCCGAGATCGAGGACCAGGACGAGTCCGGTGGTGCGCGATGAGCATCGCCTGGCTCGGCTACCCGCAGGTCGTCCTCGCGTTCTGGGGGCCGCTGGCGGTGATCGCCGGTTGGCACGCGGCGAAGCCGGTCGTCCGGCGGCTGCCGCCGCGCGAGCGGTTCTTGCTCGCCGTGCTCGTCTCGATGACGCCGTTCCTGGCGATGTCGGTGCCGTACCTGCCGGAGAGCCCGCTGCGCGACGCGGTGCCCTGGCGCGCGCCGCTCGCGTGGGGGATCAGCAATCCCGTCTTCGTCGGCGCCGACGATCTGCTGACCGTCGTGGCGGGCGAGGTGCTTCTGCTGCTCTTCGTGCTGCCGATCGCTTCCCTGGCCGCATCTTTCGCTCTCGGCTTCGCCCAGGTGGTCCGCGGTGCTCGCCGGGTCGCTGCGCTGATGCCCGAGCGGTGCGATGACCTGTGGCTCGTCCGGTCCGGCGAGAAGGTGGCCTGCACCGTCGGGTTGTTCCGCCTGCGCATCGTCCTCGACCGGTCGACCGCGGAATCCGCGGCCGCTGCCGCGATCATCGAGCACGAGCGCGCCCACGCGCGGGCCCGCCATCCACTGTGGATATTCGTGGCCACCTGCCTGCTGCGGGCCTGGTGGTGGATTCCCGGCAAGCACGCGGTGCTCGCCGAAGTCCGGTTGTCGGCCGAGCTCTGGGCGGACGAGCGGGCACGTGCCGCGCTGGGTGCGCCTGCCGTCGCGCGTGCGCTGCGCGCCCAGATCGACGCCGTGGCGGGGTGGGATCTCGTTCGGGCGGGGACGGGTTTCCTCGATCCGCACGTCGAACTCGTCCGCCGGGCGCACGCGCTGGCCGCTCCGCCCAAGAGCCTCCCGGTGTGGCGGGCGTGGGCGGTTCGCGCCGTCGCAGCACTGGCCGCCGGTCTGGTGGTCGTCCTGCTGTGACTTCCTGATCAGCACTCCCTCCCGATGCGGGGCTTCGCGCGCCGCGAATTGCTACACGATGTAGCAGATTGGAACACGCAGATGCGTCCACCCTCGTCCGATCCCGGGGAAATCCCGGTGATCCAGACCGCCGGCCTCACCAGGACTTTCGGCTCCGCGACCGCCGTGGACTCGGTGCACCTGGCGGTGCGGCCGGGCCGGATCTACGGCCTGCTCGGCCCGAACGGCGCGGGCAAGTCCACCACGCTGAAGATGCTCCTCGGCCTGCTCGCGCCCAGTTCCGGGGAAATCCGGTTGTTCGGGCAGCCGTGGAGCCGCGGTGCGCTGGCGCGCATCGGGGCGAGCATCAACGGACCCAGCTACTACGGCCACCTCTCCGCGCGGCAGAACCTGGCGGTGCACGCGCACCTGCTCGGGGTGTCCGGGGCCGAGGTGGACCGCGTGCTGGCGGCCGTCGAGCTGAGCGGCGCCGGGCGCAAGAAGGCGAAGAGCTTCTCCACCGGGATGAAGGGCCGCCTCGCCCTGGCGATGGCGATGCTGGGCGACCCTGACCTGCTGGTCCTCGACGAACCGCAGAACGGGCTGGACCCGGAGGGGATCGCCGCGCTGCGGACCATGCTGCGCCGGTTCACCGACGGCGGCCGCACCGTGGTGCTGTCGAGCCACCTGCTCGGCGAAGTGGCATCGCTGGCCGACGACATCGGGCTGATCGCCGCAGGGCGGCTCCGCTACCAGGGCAGCATCGCCGACTTCGCCCCGGACGGGGACCTCGAACGCGCCTACTTCGCCTCAACCGGGAGCGAGGCACGCGCATGAAACCCCTTGTGTCAACCCCGGCCCGCCTCAACCGCACCTCAGGGGACCGTGACGCAACCCAGCCACAAGAAACCCCCACAACGCGAGATGAACCCGAGAACGCAACCACCACTGAACATCGCGGAGAGGCGGGACAGCATGATCGGGCTGCCGCAGACCCTGCGCGCCGAGTTCGCCACCTGGCGACGCAGCCCGGTGGCCCGCCTGCCGCTGGCCGGACTCGCGTTCGGCCTGGTCAACACGGTGGTGCTGTTCGGCATCGGCAGCGGTGCCAGCTGGCGGGGAGTCTTCGCCCACCAGAACTTGTGGGCAGTGTTCGCAGGCCCGATGCTGACCGCGCTGCTCGTGGCCACCTCGGCCCGCATCGACCGCGCGGCCCGGGGCGGCGGCACCTGGTACCGGCCGGTGCGCCCGCTCTTCCGCCGCCTGAGCCGGTTCGCCGACCTGGCGGTGCGGGTGCTCCTGCTGAACCTGCTGGCCGTGGTTCCGATGCTGCTGGTCATCGGTCTGCTCTCCGACGTGACCCGGATCCCGTGGGGGAGCGCCGCCGGACTCGTCCTCGTGCTGTGGGCGTCGCAGCTCGGCGTGGTCGCGCTGCTGCTGTGGCTGGCGATGCACACCGGCTGGCTCGTGGTCCTCGGCGGCGGTCTGGTGTGGACGGTGCTGGGCGTGCTGTACGCCGAATCCCCGTCGTGGCCGTTCCTGCCGTTCACCTGGATGATCCGCGGCGCGCTGCCGATCACGGGCACCCACGCGAACGGAATCGCCCTGCCGCCGGACGATCCCCTGGCCGCAGCCTCGCCGTGGGCACCGATGCTGCTGGGCGCGGTCCTCGCGGTGCCGTTCCTGTTCCTGCCGCGCCTGAACCGGCCCGCTTCCCGCTCGGCTCGACGGGCCGGACCTCGCCGCGCCGTGCGGGTGGTGACCGAAGCGGAGCGGCCGGGCGAACCCAGGGTGCTGCGCGCGATGCTGGCCACCCTGAACCGGACCGCGCTGTGGTGGCTGTGCCCGGCGGCGGTCGGCGTGGTCGCGCTGTGGCTTCCCTGGCACGACCCGGCGCGCAGCGTCGAGCTGTTCACCCTGGTGGTCCTGCCGATCGGCACCTCGGTGCTGGGGATGGTGAGCTGGCAGGCCGCCGGCCAGGGCTGGCGGGCGGTCGCCTCCCGCTCCACCGGAACCACCGGGCCGGCACTGGCGCTGACCGGCCTAGCGCTCGCCATCACCGCGCTCGTCTCGCTGAGCACTGCGCTGGTCTACCTGGCGGCGGGTCTGCCGCCCGCGCACGCCTGGCCGGTAGCGCTCACCGGCGCGGTGGTGGGTGCGATGCTCACCGCTGCCGGGCTCTGGCTGGCGATCCGGGCCTCGCTGGTGATCAGCGTCGCGGTGGCCGTGATCGGGGTCCTGCTCGGCATCCTGATCGGCGGCACCGGGCTCCAGCAGCACCTGTGGCCGTTCGTCCCGTGGGCTTGGGCGAACCTGCTGGACCTGCCCCGGATGTCGATCACCCTGCCGGTGAGCGCGGCGGCGACGGCGGCCTTCACCTTCGCCGCGGTCCGCGCGGCCCGCCGGAAAGCGGCCGATTCCTGATTGATCGACTCAGCCGCGCGCCCGCCAAGCGGCGAACTCCTCGGGCGTGACCACGCCGTGGTCGAGCACCGCGCGGTAGACCTCGTAGCTGGCGATCTGGTCTTCGGGCCGGGTCGCCAGCTCGTGCTTGATCGCGAGCACCGCTGCGCGTGCCGAGTCGTCCAACCGCGGGGCCAGGGTGCGCAGGTGCGCCAAGTCGGGCTGGCGCTCCGGTTCGTCGACGAACCAGATGTCGAGCGTCCACTCGTGATCCGCGCCGTCGCGGCAGCAGACGTGCAGGTACAGGCCGTCCGGGTACATCGGGTCGGTGTTCCACCGCCCGGTGTCGTCGCGGAACCGCACCTCGCGCACCTGCTCGTGCAGCGCCAGCTCCGCGCCGAGGCGGGCGACGGCCTCGTGCGCGGCCCGGTCGAGTTCGGCGCAGGTCACGGTGATGTCGACATCGCGGCGCACCATCACGCCGAGCGCTGAGCTGCCCACCCGGGTCGCGGAGCCGAGCGCCGACAGCGCGGACTCCAGCCCCAGCTCGGCCACCAGTGCATCGGCTTCGGCTCGGGTGCGCGCTTCGCGTTCCAGGATCCGCTGGGTGCTCACAGTCGCGTGATTGTGCCAGCACCGCCTGCGGGACGTACCGCCGACGACCTTGCCCCCCGCCCGCACCGCTACGATGCCCCGGTGATGCAGTTCGACCAGGTGATCCGCGGTGCGGCCGCGACCCCGGCCGAGCTCGCGGCGGTTCGCGCCGCGCTGGCCGAGCGCCTCGGACTGCCGGAACCGTTCGTCCTCCCACCCGGGCTCGCCGAGCTGCTGAGCAGCGGAGTGCAGGCGTGCATCCGCGAGACCGAGGACGACCACGTCGAATTCGGTTGGCTCGGCGCGGATTCGGCGGCGTACTACGACGACTACCAGTTCGCCGCCTACATGCCGGGGGCGGTGCCGATCGCCCTCGACGGCGGCGGCGGCTTCTACGTCCTCGACGTGCGGGGCGGCCGGAACGACGGCGACCACCCGGTGGTGTGGAGCCACGCGGGCTCTCTCGGCTGGGATGTCGACGACCACCGCCCGGTAGCCCCGGATTTCGCTTCGCTGCTGGCGAATCCGCACGTCGTCTAGCCGTCAAGCGGCGGGCGAGTCCCGCTGCACGGTGTAGCGCAGCTGCGCGAACCCGCCGGCGTCGGTGACCGAGTCCAGGCGCAGCGGGACGTCCGCGGCCAGTTCCTGCAGCGCCGCGTCGACCGCGTGGGCGCGGAACTCGGGATCGGCGAGGTCGAGCTGGAGCATGCCGAGGTTGTTGGCCATCTCCCCGGGCGTGGCGACGTTCGTCAGGACTGGAGGTCCACGACGACCTTGATGTCCTCCGGCCTGCGCTGGAGAGCGTCGGTCCACGAGGTCAGCGGGACCTTGCGGGTCAGCAGCTCCCGCAGCCATCCCCGGTCCGCGCCCGCCAGGTGCTCCGCCGCTTGCTCGTAGTGGCTGCGGTTGGCGTTCACCGAACCGACCACCACCTGGTTGCCCATCACGAACCAGCTGTTGACCCGGTCCATCTCCATCGGGATCCGGTGCGTGCCCGAACCGAGGCCGGTCAGGCAGAGCACGGCGTTCGGCCCCACCACCTTCATCAGTTCGGCCACCACGACCCCGGCCCCGGTCGCCTCCACCACCGCATCCGGCCGGATCCCGATGTCGATGACCGAGTCCGCGACGTGGAAGGTGCCGCCGAGCGCCCCGACCAGCTCGGCTTTCGGGCCGGCGCCGCTGCGGTCGTAGACGTGCGTGTCGTAGCCGAGCCGCACGCCGATCATCGCCGCGAGCAGCCCGATCGGCCCGGCGCCGGTGATCAGCGCGACGTCGCCGACGTGGCAGGCGCGGCGGCGGATGTACTGGACCTGCTCCCACGCCTTGGCCACGATCGTCGTCGGCTCCATCAGCACTCCGGTCTCGCCGAGGCCCGGGTCGAGCTTGACCAGGAACTCCTCCGGCACCCGCCAGTGCTGGCTGCCGTACCCGTCGGCGCGCTGGATCCCGCGCTCGACGTAGCCGCCGGTCCGGCAGAAGTCCCACTGCCCGGCCCGGCAGCACGGGCAGTCGTCCGGACGCCGCACGATGCCGGCGACGACGTCGCCCGCGGCGAATCCGCTGCCGGCCGGCGCTTCGAGCACGCGGCCGTGGGATTCGTGCCCGATGATCAGCTCGTCGCGCCCCGGCGGCGCGGCACCGTGACCGCCGTTGACGATTTCGGCGTCAGTACCGCAGATCCCGACCGACAGCCCCTCCACCAGGACCTCTCCGTCGGTGACCGCGGGTTCGGGCCTGGTGCTGACACCTGCTGTGCCGGGCACTCCCGGCACCACCGTCATCGCTCTCACCGGATCCCCCTCCGCTCGTTCCCGGGTGTGACATCTTCGGCTCGGTCACCTCGCCCGCGCCGGAACCGGTGGGCGAACGGCATCCGCTTCGGCACCACCGGCGCGATCACGGCGGGCGGCTCGATTTCGCCGCGCACCGCGGATGTGGCCTCGCCGACCTCGACCCCGGCGAAGACCATGAGATCGGTGGCGACCACGCGCGCCGACCCGCAGGCCGCGCTGAGCTGCTGATCGCCCGCCGGATCGATCGCCGCGACCGCGCGGGCGGCGGTCAGCGCCCGGTCGGCGGCCCGCTGACGGGCTTCGCCGTCGTCGAGCGAGTGCTGCAGAGTACGTGCGGCGCAGGTGAGTTGGTCGATCGCGGGCGCGAGCAGCACCCGGTTCTCCTCGATGGCCTTGACCGTGCGGACGAGCATCACGCAGCTGCTGTCGAGCAGATCGAGTTCACCGGAGTGCTCGGCCTCCCGCCGGATGGCGGCCACACCGCGCCACCAGTACGGCGCTCGCCGCGCCACCTCGCGAATGCGCCTGCGGATGCTGGAAAGCGCGCTGAGCGGATCCTCGGCATTGCGCAGGGTGTCGATCGCCTGCGCGGCGAAGGCGTTGTCGTGGGTCCGGAGTGCCTCACCGGTGAGGGAGAGCGCGGTCGCCACCTCGTCCAGCGCCGCCATCTCCGCGCGCCGCAACAGCTTCAGCGGCTCGGCCGGGAACAACACCTGCGAGATCACCAGGGCCACGCCGACGCCGATCAGCGCATCCAGCAGACGTCCGGTGCCCGCCGCCGGATCGCCGATGGTGACGGTGAGGATCGCGCCGGCCGCGGCCTGGGCGATCACCAGCCGCGAGCCGCCCAGCGCGAACGAGATCAGCATGGCCACGAACGTCGCCCCCGCGAGCACGACGGTCCTCGAAACGTTCCCCAGCAGAGCGATGTCGGCGACCAGGATGCCGACGACCACGCCGAGCATCAGCCGAATGGCGTTGATGCCGCGTTCACCGCGGTCGGCGTTCAGCGCGACGACCGCGGCGACCGGGGCGAAGAACGGGCTGTTGTTCACCTGGCCGGCCAGCACCCACGAGACGACGGCCGCGAGAGTGGTCTGCAGCAGCGGCCAGAAGTCCGCGGCAACCCGCCGCCAGGCCTTTCGCAAGGCCCGCCCCGCCTTTCCGGCCATCCGGCTCAAGTCGTCTGCAGGTGGAAGCGCTGCCGCAAGGACTTGTCGATCTGCGGGTAGTCCTCGTTGCGCGTCTCCGGCACGTAGCGGAACACGAACAGCAGCGCGAAGACGCAGATCCCCGCGAAGATGTAGAAGGTTCCCGCCGCACCGATCGCCGTGACGACGGGCAGGAAAGCGGCGCTCACGGTGAAGTTGGAGGCCCAGTTCACGGCGGTGCAGGCGCTGGAACCGTCGGCGCGCGCCGACGGCGGGAACAACTCGCCGATCAGCGTCCAGAAGATCGGTCCCAGCCCGCCCGAGTAGACGGCGATGTAGACGACCATGAACAGCAGGGTCACCACCGGTGGCATGCCCAGCGCGAACGACGCACCGAGCAGCCCGATGCTGATCGCCATGCCCGCCAGCGAGATGATGAGCAGCGGACGGCGCCCGACCTTGTCGATCAGCTTGATGGCGACGACGGCCATGATCAGGTTGATCACGCCGATCGCGATCGAGTACACGATGGAGTTCGAGGCGCTGAGCCCGGTCCGGGTCATGATGGTCGGCGCGTAGTAGATGATCGTGTTGATGCCGCCGAACTGCTGCACGGCGGCCAGCACCAGCCCGACGATCAGCGCTGGGCGCACCGCCGCCGAGAACAGCGCCGCCCAGCCGGACTTGCGCGCCTCGCCGCGCTGCTGCGGGATCGGCCGCTGCCGGTGCGCGTCGTGGTCGGCGATCAGCTTGTCCGCGGTCGCTTCGTCGGTGACCAGCATGATCGCGTGCTTGGCCTCCTCGCGCCTGCCCTTGCCCAGCAGCCACCGCGCCGATTCCGGCACCAGCCCGAGACCCGCGGCCACCAGCACGAGGGCCGGGATCGCGCCCATCCCGAGCATCCACCGCCAGGCGCCGGCGGCGGAGAAGATCACGTTGACGACGTAGGCGGACAGGATGCCGATGGTGATCATCAGCTGGTTGAGCGTGAGCACGCGGCCCCGGATCGCGGTCGGCGCGATCTCGGACAGGTAGATCGGCACCGTGGCCGAGGCCGAACCGACCGCCAGCCCCAGAACGACGCGGGCCACCATGAGCGTCGCGTAGTTCTGGGCGGACACCGCCAGCGCGGTGCCGACGAGGAACACCGCGCCTTCCAGCCCGAGCACCGGCCGGCGCCCCAGCCGGTCGGCGATACCGCCGATCCCCAGGGCCCCGGCCATCGCACCGAGCAGCAGAACGCTGACCACGCCGCCCTGCATCGCCGGGCTGAGGTCGAACTCCGGCGCGATGTACAGCAGCGCCCCGGAGATCACGCCGGTGTCGAACCCGAACAGGAAGCCACCGACCGCGATGATCACCGCCCAGACCCAGATCTTGCGCAGTGCTGCGCGCCGCACATCGGTGATCGGACCGTGCGTGCCCGGTTCGGTCGAGAAGCCCTGAACCATGGTGACCCCCAGCTCGCTCCGGATGCGACCCTGTCGGGATTACCCGGGGCGGCGCGGACCCATACGGACTTCTGCCGGGATACCCCACTCGTGGGCGAGGAGGTCACTCCCCGCAGTCGGCGTCCCGCGGGCACTCCGGTGACTATCGCCTCTTTGCCGGTGCCGCAACCCGTCGAACAGTGGAGACGGAGCGCCGGAACGCGCTGTTGCAGGAGGGATCGCGATGTACTACGGGGGCGGATGGGGCCTTCTCGGCATGATGGTGATGACGGTGGGGATGGTTCTCTTCTGGGTGCTCGTGATCGTCGCGATCATCGCGCTGGTGCGCTACCTCCAGCGGAGCGCGCGGGCGGACTCCGGTGGCACCCGTGCCGAGGAGGTGCTGGCGGAGCGCTTCGCGCGCGGGGAGATCGACGAGGAGGAGTACCGGCGGCGGCTGGAGACGCTGACCGAGCGAAGACGCCGCGCGTGACCACCGCCGTGCGTCTGTCCACTGTGGTGGGAACTGGTCCGGGCTCCGCCGCGGTCCGGTGGGCTGCGGAGTCGGGGGTGCCGCATCAGGTGAGTCCGCAGGAGCCGAGAGGGGAACCGGATGAACACGGCCGCAGGTGAAGTCGAAGGCCGCCACGGGCTGGGGGAGTGGTCGGCGGCGGAATCGGTGGTCATCAACCGGGCGGTCCAGAACGCGCCGTCGGTGCACAACTCACGTCCGTGGTCGCTCGCGCTGCGCGGTCGGACCGCCGAACTGCACGAGCGACCGGCCCTGCTGGTGCAGCACGATCCGGAAGGCCGGGACCGCCGCATCTCCTGCGGCGCGGCGTTGGCGAACCTGGTGCTGGCGATCCGCAACCTGAAGTGGACCGCGGAAGTGGCGTTCGGATCCAGCGCCGGGCTGGTGACCGCCACGGTCACCGCGACCGGGCGCGCCGAGCCGAGCGAAGCGGAACGACGTCGAGGGGCGGCGGTGCTCGACCGCTGGAGCTGCCGACGTCCGTTCGACGGGCCCGGTCTTCCGGCGAGCACCCGGGACGTGCTGCTGGAGGCCGTCGCGGCTCCCGGTGTCACCGGTCGCTGGATCTCCGGCGCCGACGAGGCACTGGGCGTCGCGAGGCTGCTGACCTACGCGGGACGCGTGTTCCGCGGCAACGCCGAGTACCAGCGGGAGCTCTCGTCGTGGACGACGGCGACAGGTGACGGTCTGCGCCGCGAGGGGCTCGGTGAGCGCGGACTGGCCGCGGTGGGCCTGACCACCGGTCGCACCCGGTTGCCCGACGAGCACGCGCTGGCCGCCCGCATCCAGCGGGAATCGGTGCTCCTCGTCGGTTCCCCGGCAGACGGACCGGCCGAGCAGGTCCGCGCGGGTGCCGCGGTGGAGCAGGCCTGGCTGGAGGCGACCGGTCGCGGACTGGTCACCTCCGTCATGACGCAACCGCTGCACCTGGCCGAGGTCCGCTCGGGGCTGGCGGCCGGTCTCGGGTTCGCCGCGACGCCGCAGGTGGTGATGCGATTCGGGAGGCTGGCGGAGGCCGCGGACCCGGGGATCGACGCGCCCCTGCGGTAGCCGGGAGGCGACGTCGAGGTCATTCACCCCTCAGTCGCTGCCCTCTCGGACGACAGCCACCGGGCATTGCGCGTGGTGCAGCACGCCCATCGCCACTGAGCCCAGCAGGAGCCCGGTGAACCCGCCACGACCTCGGTGCCCGACGACCAGCAGCCGCGCTTGCTCCGCTGCCTCGGAGAGCTCGGCGACCGGGTGGCCGCGCTGCGCGATCCGCTTGACCTCGACGTCCGGGTAGGCCTCGGTGCACCCCGCCAGTTGCTCGGCGAGGCCGCGCAGCGCTTCATCGCGCAGTTCGGCCAGCTCGTAGTCCAGGGGCGGTACGACCGGTGCGTACTCCAGGTCCTGCCACACCTGCACTGCCACGAGATCGCACGCGTACCGCGCTGCGGCGTCGAACGCGAAACGCAGTGCGGCTCTGCTGTGCGGGGAGTTGTCCAGCCCGACCATCACGGGCCCACTGCCGCGGTGCTCCCGCACGACCACGACCGGGCACTCCGCGTGCGCGGCCAGCTTGGCGCTGACCGACCCGAGCAGCGTCGCGGCCAGCGGGCCGCGTCCGCGTGAGCCGACCGCGACCAGCTCCGCGTCGGCGGAGAGCCTGACCAGCACGTCGGCGGGGTCGCCGCGCACGACCTCCGAGGTCGCTTCCACGCCGGACCGGCGGTCGGCGAAACCGCTGGTCAACGGATCGAGGATCGCCCTGGCCCCGTCGTCGGTCGTGCGGTCGCCGGACACCATCACGAACCGCACCCGCTCGGCGCGCCGGAGCTCCGCCTCGTCGGCGGCCCACGCGGCCGCCGCCAGCGAGGCCGGGGAACCGTCCACCCCGACGACAACCTGCCCACCCGAATGCATGCCGACCTCCCGCGGACGTACCGGTCATCACCTCGGGTACCCCGACCGGGACGCGAGCACCGCTGCCTCCCGTCGACCAGCGTCGAGGGCGGGCGCAGGAACTCCACTACGCTCGTGCTCGTGGACGAACAGGCTTCGGGCGCAGCGCGGATGATGGGTGCGCTGCACGACGCGGCCAAGTCGTTGAGCACGTTCGGCTACGACCAGTACCTGACGCACCCGTCGGTTCGCTGGCACCGCTGGAACGCGGTCGGCGGGGGTGTGGACCCGCTGGCCGACGTCGGTGTGGTGTTCGACCTGGAGGACGGCGACACCCAGGTCTGCTGCGCCGCGTCGATACGGCTCCAGGACGGGCACTTCGTCATCACCGCGGACGTCACGGTCGACGATCCGCTTCCAGGAGGGGCGGGCGACCAGCGCTTTCTGCTCGATCTGCCGGAACTCCGCACCACGAGCCTGGACGAGTGCCTCGCCGCGCTCCGCGACTACACCGCTCGCCTCTGCGCGCACACCTCGGTTCTCGACGACCTCGGCGTCCCCAGAGCCGACCAGGCAGCGAGCGACGCGACGAGCTGACCAGATGATCAGTTCTTCGAATCGGTGCCGTGCGAACAGGCGTGCGGTTTAACGTCTTCGGGTGCACAAGAACGAGATCAACGGCCCAGTACACGGCCATGTGGTGCAAGCGGGTTGCATCCACGGCGGTGTTCACGTGCACCAAGCGGAGTCCGAGGAGTCGCTGCGCCGGCTGCGCAGCGCGCTGGACGAGGTGACTGTTGCGGTCGGGGCCGGTCGCGGCGTTCGCGTCGCGCCCGGCGTGGTGCTGACCCACGCCTCGCTCGCCGACCCGGCCGCCGTGTCGCTGAGCGGTGGCCTCGCGCTGATCCGGACCGAGTCCGACGACCGGCTCTTCGCCTGTGCCGCGCCGGGCCGACCGGCCGCGGACGACCGCGTCGTGGTGGGTTCGACGGTCGGAACGCCGGTGCTGGACCGGCGCACCGGCGGCGTGTGCGGAGTGCTGGACGGGGCCGGTGATCTCGTTGCGCTGCCGGAAGTCCCGGAGCTGATCTCGGCGGCGCGGCGCAACCACGACTGGCTCGACCTGCTCAGCGATGAGCAGCTCCGGGCCGGCGGGTGGCGGCACCTCGGCCCGCGCCTGCGGCGCTACCTCACCACGGTCGCGCAGGCCGACGACCAGCACGCGTACTCGCTGGTGAGCAGGCAAGCCCCGTCGCTGTCGAAGGTCTACCTCGCTCGCCAGGCCACCCAGCTGGCCGAGACGGCCGAACTGCCGGAGCACCTGGAACGGCTGCCGGAGGACCGGCTGCTGGAGCACCACGTGGGCGTTCAGGTGCTGGGACTGCCGGGCATGGGCAAATCCAGCCTGGTCCGGCGGCTGGCCGCCGAATCCGCCCGGCGGTGGCTCGCCGAGGGCGACGGTGCGTTCGTGCCGGTGCTGATCCCGGCCGCGGCGCTGACCACGAACGCCACGCTGCCGGATGCGCTGGCCGACGGCGTCGTGCACGGCTTCAGCCACCAGCTGGACCGCTCGCAGCTGGTCGAGCTCCTCGGCGTCGAGCCGCTGCCCGGCGTCGGCTGGCTGGTGCTGGTCGACGGGCTGGACGAAGTCCTCGATCCGGCTGCACGCCACGACGTGCTGCGCGCGATCGGCGCGCTGCGCGAGCTTCCGGCGTACCGCGTGCTCATCACCAGCAGACCGCTGGATCGACGTGGCTTCCTCGGGCAGATCGACCAGAGCAGGTTCCCGACCTTCAGCATCGAACCGTTCACCGACGACGAGCTCCGCGAATTCGCAGCCCGGGTGCTGCGCGAGCGGCAGCACCCGGCCCCGGAGGACGCGGCGGCGGAATTCCTGGCGCGGATCCACCGGACGAAGCTCCGCGCGCTGGCCCACGTGCCGCTGATCTCCACGATGCTCTGCCTGCTGCACGCGGAGAACCCGAACGACGAACTGCCCGACAACCAGTCGCAGCTGTACGGCCGGTTCGTCTCGTGGCTGAAGGTCAAGCTCACCGAACTCGACGCCCGCACGCGGTTGCGCGACCGCGTCAGGGCGCACGGGCCCGCAGCCGAACGAGCGGCGGACCAGCTGATCGAGAACATCGAGCCGCTGCTGCAGGAGATCGCGTTCGGGCGGCAGAAACTCGGCGCGGAACAACGAGATCTGCCGTTGTTCGAGCACGCGCTGGCCTGGACCGGAGTCGAGCGCCCGACGGGCACGATGTCGCCCGAGGAGTGGGCCGAACTGCTCGCCGACGTGCTGCGGATCAGCGGCCTGGTCATCCAGCCCGGGAGCGAGTTCCGGTTCCTGCACCAGACCGTCGAGGAGTACCTCGCGGCCTGCCGCCTCGCCGCCAGCAGCGATCCGCGCACCTGGTCCGGCCGACGGCTGCTCGCCCCGCAGCCGAGCTGGCCCTGGCAACACCTCGAGGTCAAGACGTTCCTCGCCGCGAGGTGGGCGGAGGAGGGCGTCGACCTGACCCGGATGCTCCGGAGGCTGCTGCGCTGGGGCCGCTGGCGGCACAACATCGGATTCCTCGCCGCACTGGTGCGGCACGGCGTGGAGCTCGATCCGCGGCTCACCGACCGAGCAGTGCGAATCCTGCGCAAGGTCATCTCGAACCCGGCGAGCGCCAGCCGAGAATGGCAGGACTGCCTGAGGTGGCTGGCGGACCTGGACGAGGACCAGGCCGCTCTCGAACTGGAGGCGCTGGCCACCACGGGCCTGGTGGACCGGCGTTACGAAGCGATCCGCGAACTCGCCTCGCTCGACGCACAGCGGGCGATGCCGAGCATCCGGCTGTTCATCAACGACGCGCGGGTGGGCAAGATGCCCAGGACGGCGCTGGCTCGGCACTTGCGCGACCTGGGCGTCGCGCAGGTGCACGCGTTGTTCACCGAGGTCGCCGAGGACGAGGACAACCACGCGTTGCGCATCGAGGCAGCGGAGATCCTCACCTCGGTACTGGGCCACGATCTCACCGTCATGGACCGATTGGCCTTCGACCGCAAGTTGGAGGACGAGCAGCGTCTCGACGCCAGCAAGAAGGTGCTGGCGCACGACGCGGATCGCGGACTGGACGCGCTCGCCGCCCTGGTGCACTCCGCCGCGGAACCAGCGGTCCGGCGTGAGGCCGTGCGCCTGCTGGAGGAGTACAAACCGGGCCGGGCCGAAGCCGAGCTGACGGCCCTCGTCGAGTCCGGGAAAGCACCGATCGCCCGCAGGTTCGACGCGGCGAGACTCCTGGTCCGGGAGCACGGGCGGGACGTCGAACTGGTCCTGGAGATCGCGAAGAGCCGGGAGCTCGACCGCGATCGCCGCCTGACCGCGGCGAAGATGGCCAGGGGAGATGACGACCGCGAGGCCGCAGTCGCGCTCGTCCTGGACATCGTGGCCAGCTGCGGCGCAACCGACTCGTACCGCCTGGAAGCGCTGAAGTACCTCGCAGGCGTCGACGGCGCCGCGGCCTTCCCGGTTCTCCGCGACTTCGTGCGCACTCCGAACCAGGCCGATCCCGACCGGTTCCGCGCCGTCGAGATCGCGGCGAGGTGCGCGGGCCCCGTCGTAGTCGCGGAACTCTACGGCGAACTGGCCGCATCATCCGGCATGGCCAGCGGGCTGCGGGTGAAGGCGGCACGTGCGGCTTTGGCGAAGGACCCCAGCACGGGCGCTCCGCTACTGACCGCGATCGCCAGAGATACCGAAGCCCAGCCGGAGTCCCGGCACGAAGCCGCGCTGGCCTTGTCGCGCCATGACGCGATCAAGGGGTCCGAGGCGCTGGTGGTGATCGGGAAGGACCGGAGTTTACCGGGAACGCTCCGCATGGAGGCGCTGGAGAAGGCTTCGCCGGGCGTGGCTCAGAGCGCGTGGGTGCACTTGGCGGAGGACATGGCGGTAGCGGAATCCGTTCGGCTCCTCGCAGTGCAGAAGATCCGGGACCGGAAGACGTCGGAACGGTTGCTGGCCGCCATGGCGGCAGGCGGGAAGAGCGACCAGACGCGTCTCGAAGCGGCGCGTGCGCTCGCTCGCCTCAACCGCAGCAGAGGGTTGGCGGCGCTGCGTGACATCGAAGCCGACCAGCGCATCAGTCGCTCGGTCAAGGACAAGGCCGCCAAGGCCGCCGAGCGTCTGGATCGCTGATACCAGCGGGAACACCCTACGCAGGCGGGTGTCTGGGGTGGATCGCGCGGGGGCTGGTGTCCTTGTGGGTGGGTTTGTGGCTCTGTTGTTGAGTTTTCAAGGTGCGTGTTACTGATGTTGTTGTGTTGTGGTGGGGGTCATCCCCGTGGTTTGGTGGATTGTGGGGGCTGTGGTCCGGATGTCAAGCCCGGCCTGGCGGCCGCCCCTTCGGGGTT
>NZ_JAQGLB010000037.1 GCF_027853965.1 Saccharopolyspora indica
GGACCTGCGGTGAGCGTCGAGGTCGGCAGCCCGGTGGCCGGTCTGGCCGCCGCGCTCGGCGAGGTGCCGGACCCGGTGTTCTCGCAGGCCATGGTCGGGCCGGGGATGGCGATCAAGCCGTCCGGCGCGGTGTGGTGGCGCCTCGGTGGTGGTGCGAGGTGGGCGTCGGAGCGCTGTGGGCCGTCGTGGCGGTGCGGATCGCCGGTGGGATGCCCTGGTGGTGGGCGGGCGTTCCGCTGGTGGTCGGGTGGGGCGGTGTGCTGCTGTCGGTGTGCGACATCCGTGCTTACCGGTTGCCGGACGTGTTCACGTTGCCCGCGTATCCGGTGGCGTTGGTGCTGGTCAGCGTTGCATCGGTGCACCGGCCCGGGGTGTGGGGCGGGGCGATCGGCGGTGGGCTGCTCTTCGGCGGGGTGTACCTGCTGGTGCGGGTGGTGCTGCCGGGGGCGATGGGGCCGGGCGATGTGAAGCTGGCGGGGAGCCTGGGGCTGGTGGTGGGCGCGGTGTCCATCGGGGCGGTGCTGGCCGTCATCGCCGCGGCGGCGCTCATCACGCTGGTCGCGGCTTCGCGGCGGGGGCGCGGGGCGATTCCGCACGGGCCCGCCGCGCTCGTTCCCGCGTGGCTGGTCACCGCGTTCGCGCCGTGGCCGTGAACTGGGCACCCGGGCGGGTTCACCGGCGGCCGGACGTGGCAGGATCACAGGTGTGCTGCGCTGGATGACCGCTGGAGAATCGCATGGCCCCGCCCTGGTGGCGGTGTTGGAAGGCATGGTGGCCGGAGTCGAGGTGACCTCGACCGACATCGCGACCCAGTTGGAGCGCCGCAAGCTCGGGTTCGGCCGGAGCCCGCGGATGAACTTCGAGGCCGACGAGCTGGAGATCATCGGCGGCGTCCGCCACGGGCGCACCCAGGGCGGCCCGATCGCGGTCCGCATCGGCAACACCGAGTGGCCCAAGTGGGAGCAGGTGATGGCCGCCGACCCGGTCGACGAGGACGTGCTGGCCTCGCTGGCCCGCAACGCGCCGCTGACCCGCCCGCGGCCCGGTCACGCCGACCTCGCGGGGATGCAGAAGTACGGCTTCGACGAGGCCCGCCCGGTGCTGGAGCGCGCCAGCGCCCGCGAGACCGCGGCCCGCGTCGCCGTCGGCACGGTGGCGCGGCAGTTCCTGAAGCAGCTGCTCGGCGTGGAGATCGTCAGCCACGTGGTCAGCCTGGGCGGTGTCGACGCCGAGCACGACGTGCTGCCCGGCCCGGACGACCTGGCCGCGATCGACGAGAACCCGGTGCGCGCCTTCGGCGACGCCGCGACCGAGCGGATGATGGCCGAGGTCGACGCGGCCAAGAAGGACGGCGACACGCTCGGCGGCGTGGTCGAGGTCATCGCCTACGGGCTGCCGCCGGGCATCGGCTCGCACGTGCACTGGGACCGCAAGCTCGACGCCCGGCTGGCCGGTGCGCTGATGAGCATCCAGGCGGTCAAGGGCGTGGAGATCGGCGAGGGCTTCGCCAACGCGCACCGCCGGGGCAGCGCCGCGCACGATGAGATCTACCCCGACGAGGGCGCGAAGTGGGTGCACCGCGGCAGCAACCGGGCCGGTGGCCTGGAGGGCGGCATCACCAACGGCGAGCCGCTGATCGTGCGCGCCGCCAAGAAGCCGATCTCCAGCCTGCCGCGCGCACTGGCCACTGTGGACGTGGTGACCGGTGAGCCCGCGCAGGCGATGCACCAGCGCTCGGACATCACCGCGGTGCCGCGCGCGGCGGTGGTCGCCGAGACGATGGTCGCGCTGGTGCTGGCCGAGGCCGCGCTGGAGAAGTTCGGCGGCGACTCGCTGCCGGAGACCCGGCGCAACGTCGAGGGCTACCTGGCCGGTCTGCGCGAGCGCGCCGAGAAGCGGCAGGCGCGGTGATGGCGCCGCGGGCAGTGGTGGTCGGCCCGCCGGGCGCGGGCAAGACGACGATCGGCCGGTTGCTGGCGCAGCGGCTGGAGGTCGCCTTCCGCGACACCGACGAGGACGTGGTGCGCACCAGCGGCCGGGCCATCGCCGACATCTTCGCCAGCGACGGCGAGCCCGCCTTCCGGGCCATGGAGGAAGCCGCCGTCGAGACCGCGCTGCGGGAGCACGACGGGGTGCTGGCGCTGGGCGGCGGTGCGGTGCTCTCCGAGCGCACCCGCGAGCTGCTGGCCGGGCACCAGGTGGTGTTCCTGTCGGTCGGGCTGGCCGAAGGCGCCAAGCGCGTCGGGCTGTCCAGCGCGCGGCCGCTGCTGGCCGGGGTGAACCCGCGGGCCACCTTCAAGGCGCTGCTCGACGCCCGGGTGCCGGTCTACCGCTCGGTGGCCTCGGTGGAGATCGTCACCGACCACGTTGCGCCCGACGAGGTCGTGGAGCAGGTCGTGGCCGCGCTGTCCGCGCGCACCTGAGCCGTTCGCCCCGCCGCGCGGGCCGGCTTGCGTACTCTCTTTGTCCAGAACCGCCTTCACCGAAGGGACGATGATGACCGAACCGGTGCGGATCAGGGTTGCCGGCCAGCAGCCCTACGACGTGGTGGTCGGCCGGGGGCTGCTCGGCGAACTCGTCGACTACCTGCGCGACGCATCGGCGGTGGCGCTGGTGCACCAGCCCACCATCACCGCGACCGTCGAGGCCGTGCGCGAGGAGCTGACCGAGGCCGGGGTGGACGCCCACCGGGTGGAGATCCCCGACGCCGAGGACGGCAAGAGCCTGCAGGTCGCCGGGTTCTGCTGGGGCGTGCTCGGCAAGATCGGCATGGACCGCGGCGGCGTCGTGGTGTCCTTCGGCGGCGGTGCGGTCACCGACGTGGCCGGGTTCGTGGCGGGCACCTGGATGCGCGGGGTGCGCGTGGTGCACGTGCCGACCACGCTGCTGGGCATGGTCGATGCCGCTGTCGGCGGCAAGACCGGCATCAACACCGACGCGGGCAAGAACCTCGTCGGGCTCTTCCACGAGCCGAGCCTGGTGCTGGCCGATCTGGCGACGCTGGAGGGCCTGCCGCGCAACGAGCTGATCGCGGGCATGGCCGAGATCGTCAAGGCCGGGTTCATCGCCGACCCGGAGATCCTGCGGCTGATCGAGGCCGACCCGGAGGTCGCCACCGACCCGTCCGGCGAGGTGCTGGGCGAGCTGGTGCGCCGGTCGATCCAGGTCAAGGCCGACGTGGTCGCCGCGGACCTGAAGGAATCGCACCTGCGGGAGGTGCTCAACTACGGGCACACCCTGGCGCACGCCATCGAGCGGCGCGAGCGCTACCGGTGGCGGCACGGCGCGGCGGTCAGCGTGGGCCTGGTCTTCGCCGCCGAGCTGGCGCGGCTGGCCGGACGGCTCGACGACGAGACCGCCGACCGGCACAAGCGGGTGCTGGACCTGCTGGGCCTGCCCACCAGCTACGACCCGGACGCGCTGGGCCAGCTGCTGGAAGGCATGAAGGTGGACAAGAAGAACCGCGCGGGCGTGCTGCGGTTCGTGGTGCTCGACGGGCTGGCCAAGCCCGGTCGGCTGGAGGGCCCGGACCCGTCGCTGATCGCCGCGGCCTACTCCGCGGTGACCGGTGGCGAGGCCAAGTCCACGGGGATCCTGCTGTGAAGGTGCTGGTGCTCAACGGCCCGAACCTCGGGCGGCTGGGCAAGCGGGAACCTTCGGTCTACGGCAGCACCACCTACGCCGATCTGGTCGCGATGTGCGAGCGCGCGGGCGAGGAGCTCGGCGTCGAGGTCGAGGTGCGCCAGACCGACCACGAGGGCGAGATGGTGCAGTGGCTGCACGAGGCCGCCGACCAGCGGTGGCCCGTCGTGCTCAACGCCGGTGCCTGGACGCACTACTCGATCGCGGTGCGCGACGCGGCGGCGCAGCTGGACGCCGACCTGATCGAGCTGCACATCTCCAACGTGCACAAGCGGGAGGAGTTCCGGCACACCAGCTACCTGTCGGACATCTCCACCGCGGTGGTGGCCGGTCTCGGCGTCGCGGGCTACCCGCTGGCGATCCGCTGGCTGGCCGAGCACGCGAGCGCGTAGGCGCGCCCGGTTCTGGGGGAGGGCGTGGTGCGGGGAGCTTCGCGCGGGGCCGTCGGGCTGTTCTGCGTGCTGCTGTTGGCTGGTTGCACGCCGGTGCCGGGCACGCCAGGCGCTCAGCCGAGCGTCGAATCGCGGGCTCAGCCGGGTCGATTGCCCATCGACCTGGAGGTCGGCGGCGAGCGCTCCAGCGGCGGCGTGGTGGTGTCGGGCGGCATGCCCGCGCCGTACAACTACGGGCCGACGGTGCTGGCGGACGGCGGGCAGTACCGGGTGTGGTGGTGCAGCCAGCTGCCGGGGATCGGCCCGCCCGGCGACGACATCCTGCACGCCGCTTCGGCCGGTCCCGGCGGGCCGTTCGCCGATTCCGGCGGGGCGCCCGCGGTGCCGGTCTTCTCCGGGCAGCCGGGCGGTTTCGACGGCATGCACACCTGCGATCCGTCCGTGCTGGAGGTGGGTGGGCGCTACTTCCTCTACTACACCGGCGCGGCGGGCGACGACCACGCGCACGGCAATTCCATCGGCGTGGCCAGCAGTTCCGACGGGCGGTCCTGGCGGCGGGAGGCGGGCGGAGCGCCGATCGTCCGGCCGTCCGGCGAGGTGCACCGGGAGAACGCCTACGGTGCCGGGCAGCCCGCCGCGCTGTACCTGGACGGCTGGTTCTACCTGATGTTCACCGACACCACGGCCGCCGGGGCGGGCTGGAACGGCGCGGGGCAGTTCGTGCTCCGGGCGCGCGATGCGGAGTTCCGCTCGCAGGTGGAGGCGTTGACCGGGGAGGGCTTCCGGCCGGCTGGTGGGGCGCGGGCCCGTTCGGTGGTGGACGCCTTCAGCGCGGACTGGATGTGGGTGCCCGCGCTGGACGCGTTCGCGATCGCCCACCAGACCGTGGACGGCACCTCGGTCACCTTCTGGGACCGCGACTTCACCTCCCACCCGTACCCGCCGGTGCTGATCCCCGGCCCGTGGCAGGAAGGTCCGGGGCTGGTCCGCCGCCCCGACGGCACCGCTCCGGTGTCCACATCGGACCCGTGCGGCACGGTTGCGCTGGACGTCCTGCGGGCCACCGCGCTGCTGCCCGCGCCGACCGACATCCGCCACTTCGGCATCGACATCACCGGTTTCGACGGCTGCGCCACGCCGGAGCAGGCGGCGGTGGTCCTCGACGGTTTCGCGGTGCCCTCGCCCGCGCGCACCGTCGACGTGGTGCACGACGGCCAGCGGGTCCGGGTGGAGCGCCGTTCGGTGGCGGAGCTGCTGGTCGCCGGCGTGCTCGACCATCGGGTGTCCGCAGTGGACGGACTGCCGGTGGTGGGCACCATCGGGGCCGGGGCCGAGGCGTTGCGCGCGCCGAGCGGCGAGGTCGCGCTGCTGGACGACGAAGGTCGACTGTGGACGGTCGCACCCGAGGTGGCGGCGGCTAACGAATCACCGGTCACCGACGTCTCGCAGTCCGAGTGGGACTCCCGCCCCCGGGGCGGCGACCTCCGCCGCTGAGCCCTCTGACGCGATTTCCATTGAAGTTGCCGGGGTGACCGCGGATCGTGACGGTTTGCCCCGTTTGGGCGATGTGTTCGGTTCTATTCGGTGGTTGAGAAGTTTTGGTCGCAACCTTTCCGCGCGTGGGGCGTCTACTGATCGGCAAGACGGGGGCAAGGAAAGGTGAGACAGATGAATCGGGCGAAGTTCCTCGCGGTCGCGGCGGCGGCGCTGACGGTCGGGTTGACCGCGTGCAGTCCTGGTGGATCCGGTGAGCAGAGCACGGTGAACAACGCCCAGCCCTCGGTCGTCCAGGAGGATTCCGGTGTCAGCGCGGTGGATTCGCCCGCGAGCGACGAGACGCAGGACGAGACGTCCTCGTCGGCCGTCACCCCGCCGCCGGAGACGCCGGTCGGGGATCCGCTGTGCAAGGCTCCCGACCTCGCGCTGTCCTTCGGCGAGAGCGACGGCGCCACCGGCGGCCGCTACGCGCCGCTGATCTTCACCAACATCAGCTCGCACAACTGCGTCATCCAGGGCTTCCCCGGGGTGTCCTACGTCGGCGGGGACGACGGCCACCAGGTCGGTGCCGACGCGTACCGGGACGGCAAGAAGGGCGGCGCGGTCAACATGGCGCCCGGCGACAAGGCCTCGGCCATGATCAAGTTCACCACGGTGGAGAACTACGACCCCGCCGAGTGCCGCCTGGAGGTCGCCAAGGGCCTGCGGATCTACCCGCCGCAGGAGACGGCCTCGCTGTTCATCCCGTTCGACTACGAGCAGCACGGCTGCGCCAACGCCGAGAAGTCCCAGCTCAGCGTCCAGACCATCCAGGCGGGCGTCTCGCAGTAGCGGCTCAGGAGCGGAAGGTCCGGCGGTAGGTGGCCGGGCTGGTGCCCAGGCGGTGGCGCAGGTGCTTGCGCAGCGAGGCCGCCGTGCTCAGACCGGCCTGCTCGGCCACCGCGTCGATCGGCAGATCCGTGGATTCCAGCAGGTGGCGGGCGTGCTCCAGGCGCTGCTGGAGCAGCCAGTCCATCGGGCTGGAACCGGTCTCGTCCCGGAACCGGCGGGTGAAGGTCCGCACGCTCGTCCCGGCGTGCGCGGCGATCTTGTCGAGGGTCAGCGGTTCGGCGAGGTGCCGCAGCAGCCAGGCGCGGGTGTTCGAGGTGCCGTTGCCGTCCGGTTCCGGCACCGGCCGCTCGATGTACTGGGCCTGGCCGCCTTCGCGCCACGGCGGCACCACGCTGGAGCGGGCCGCGCGGTTGGCCACCTCGCTGCCGTGGTCGCGGCGGATCACGTGCAGGCACAGGTCGATCCCGGCGGCCACCCCGGCCGAGGTGAGCACGTCGCCGTCGTCGACGAACAGCACGTCCGGGTCCAGGTCCACCTCCGGGTACAGGCGGCGGAAGTCCTCCGCGTACGCCCAGTGCGTGGTGGCCGGCCTGCCGTCGAGCATGCCCGCCGCGGCGAGCACGAACGCGCCGGTGCAGATCGACATGATCCGGGTGCGGGCGGGCAGTCCGGCCAGGTAGTCGGCCAGTTCCGGGTCCAGGCTGCCGTCGGTGCGCGGCCCTTCGACGTGGGTGCCGGGGATGACCAGCGTGTCCGGCGAACGCAGGTGCTCCGGCCCGGCGCTGGGCAGGACGGCGAAGCCCTTGGTGGTGGGGATCGGCCCGCCGTCGAGGCTGCACACCTGGACGTCGTAGAGCTGCCCGCCGCTCGCGTCGCGGGCTCCTGCGAAGATCTGCGACGGGATCACGAGGTCGAAGCCGACGACGTCGGGCAGTCCCAGGACGGCGATCCGGTGCGGGCGAGGGGCCATGGCCGGATCTTCTCACATCTTGTCCCTCCGGCCACTGGTTCGGTGCTGCCGGTTCGGTGAAGCTGGTCAGGTGATCAGCACTGCGTCCGCGCGGCGCATCCACCCGGCGTGGTGGGTCGCGGCCGTCGCCTTCGTCGCCTTGGTGGGCTCCGCCGCGTTCCGCTCGATGCCCGGCGTGTTCATGAATCCGCTGCACGACGAGTTCGGCTGGCCGCACAGCGTCATCTCCGCGGCCGTCTCGCTGAACCTGCTGCTCTACGGGGTGACCGCGCCGTTCGCGGCGGCGCTGATGGACCGCTTCGGCATCCGCCGGATCACCGTCTTCGCGCTGGTGCTGATCGCGGCGGGCAGCGGGCTCACCGTGTTCATGACCGCCAGCTGGCAGCTGGTGGTCTGCTGGGGCCTGCTGGTCGGGCTGGGCACCGGGTCGATGGCGCTGGCCTTCGTCTCCACCGTGGTCGACCGGTGGTTCGTGGCGCGGCGCGGGCTGGTCAGCGGGGTCCTGACCGCGGGCAGCGCGACCGGCCAGCTGGTGTTCCTGCCGCTGGCCGCGGTCCTGGTGGACGAGTTCGGGTGGCGGATCGCCTCGCTGACCATCGCCGGGGCGTCGCTGCTGGTGGCCCTGCTGGTGTGGTTGGTGATGCGCGAGCGCCCCGCCGACGTCGGGACCACCGCCTTCGGCGCGACCGGCGACGAGCCGGAACCGGTGCGCGCCAGCGGGAACCCGGCGGCCAACGCCCTGCGCGCGCTCCGCGAAGCCGCCCGCACCCGTGCTTTCTGGCTGCTGGCAGGCGGTTTCGCGATCTGCGGGGCGAGCACGAACGGGTTGGTCAACACGCACTTCGTGCCCGCCGCGCACGATCACGGCATGCCGACGACCACGGCGGCCGGGCTGCTGGCCGTGATCGGCATCTTCGACGTGGCGGGCACCGTGCTGTCGGGCTGGCTCACCGACAAGGTCAACCCGCGGATCCTGCTGGCCGTCTACTACACGCTGCGCGGGATCTCGCTGTTCGTGCTGCCGCAGCTGTTCGCGCCCTCGGTCGGGGCGAACATGGTGCTGTTCGTGGTGTTCTACGGGCTGGACTGGGTGGCCACCGTGCCGCCGACCATGGCGCTGTGCCGGGAGCACTTCGGGCCGCGCGCGTCGGTGGTGTTCGGCTGGGTCTTCGCCTCCCACCAGATCGGCGCGGCGGCCGTCGCCACCATCGCGGGCGTGGTGCGCGACCAGTTCGGCGACTACGCCGCGGCCTGGTACGGCGCGGGCCTGCTGTGCCTGCTGGCGACGGCCTTCTCCGTGTCGATCCGGCGCCGCGCGCCGGAGGAGGTCACCACGGTGTCAGCGTCACGGTGATCGACGTCGGCGCGTTGTCCTGGACGTAGGAGGCGAAACCGGCCACGTCGTCGAAGGCGAAGCCGTAGGCCTTGCCGTCCTCGGTGTTCTCGTGCATCACCTTCGAGTAGTGGTTGGTGATGTCGTGCCGGTAGAAGCCCGCCGGATCGGTGCCCGGCTGGTCGGCCGAGTCCAGCAGGATCGAGCGGTTGAAGCCGGCGCCGAGGATCGCCGCGACCGGGCCGGTGATGCCGTCGTTCGGCGCGGCCAGCGCGCCGTCGCAGAACAGCACGTCCCGGGTGGACGGCTTGCCGATGGGCTTCACGCCGCCGTCGAAGTTGAAGGTGTCGCCGGAGACCTGGCCGGTGAAGACCTTGCCGTTGTCGGTGTCGATCCGCAGCTGGGTGCCCTGGTACTTCGACCAGACCTCGTCGATGTAGGAGTCGTAGTAGGTCCCGGAGAACTTGCCGAGGTCCAGCCCGTGGCCCGGCGCGATCACCCGCAGGTCGTCCTGGCGCAGCCCGGCGAAGTCGGGGTGCCCGGCGACGCCGCTGAGGATCCGGTCCCGGCCGCCCGCGGGCACCGTGCCGGTGGTCTGGTCCGCGGCGCCCCGCAGCTGGATCGACAGCGGCACGCTGAACATGTCGACCATCGTGGTGTTGCAGTACATCCCGTCGGCCTTGAGGGTGAACTCGACGGTGTCGTGCAGGACCCCGTAGTTCGGGTCGGTGTCCACCCAGCCCGCCGGGTACTGCAGCGCGGGCTTGCCGTCGCCGCCGACGACCACCTTGAACTTCAGCTTCTCGCCGAGCGCGAAGTAGATCCGGCCGGACATGCTGGGCAGGTTCAGCTGGGTGTCACCGCTGCCCTGCAGCGGGATGGCGTAGTCGGCGAAGCCGTCGGAGCCGTTGTCGGACTCCGAGACCGGCACCAGCTGCCCCTCCGGGGTGACCCGGGACTGCTCACCGGTGTCGAGGTTGGTGCCGACGACGTAGACGTGGATCGAGGCGTTGTCGAACTGACCGCTGGAGTTGACGATCGTCAGCGGCAGCGGGACCTCCGGCGCGCGGCGACCGGCCAGCGGGGGCACCGCGAGAGCGGGGGAGGCGGCCAGGCCGCCGAGGGCGGGCACGGCGAGAGCGGCGGCGGAAACACCGCGGAGGAAGGATCGTCTGCTGGGCACGGCGCGTCCCTTCGGTCGGAATTGGTTCGGGAGCGCAACAATTGTGGGAACGCCCTCACCAACCGCCAATACGCCGGAACGCCGTCGGCCGCTGCCCGATCCGGAGCAACCGACGAGTCATTTCCGGACAACCCCGAGGTTCCGGGCGTGCGCGCCGCACCGGGGGATATCCCTACCGACGTTCCCGCTTTTGCCGAAACCACCGGCGTCCGAGCGGAGGGCCGGTCAATTTCGCACGAAATTGACCATCACCCGGGTGAACGTCAATTTCGTGCGAAATTGACGCGGCGTGCGTGGGACTGGAGCTCTGCGGCTGCGTTTCCGATGGTGGTGGGCCGTGAGTGTTTTGGGGGGGCAAGGCACCCCAAAACACTCACGGGACAGTGGAAGCGGAGCCGATGATGCGGACTCAGCCCGTGAAGCGGACCTGGGGGTAGGCCGGGGAGGGGCCGTCGAGGAGGCCTTCGTCGCGGTTTCGGAGGTGGAGGTCGAAGAAGGCGCGGACGTAGGTGCGCAGCGCTTCGGCGTCCGCGCGCGGGTCGGCCGGGTCGGTCGCGCCGACGAGGACGTCCATTTGCTGCGGGCTGAGGACGCCCGCTTCGCGCAGTTGCGGGGCGAAGACCACCAGGTCGTTGAACGAGTTGTGCGCCGCCGTGACCATCTGCAGCGCTCGGCGCCAGCCGCGCAGGTTCGACCAGAACTCGCTGATCAGCTCGTGGCCCTGATCGCTCGGATCGGCGGTGAACAGCAGGAACGGCTGGTCCAGGCCCTCGGGCACCACCGTGCCCCACGGGTCCTCGCGGGTGCCCAGCGGGCCGTCCAGGTCGACTCCGGCGGTGATGCGCGGGTGGTCGTGCATCGACTGCGCGGTGGTCGCGCCGCCCAGCGAGTGCCCGTACATGCCGATCGAACCCAGGTCCAGCGCTCCGGGCAGGATGCGGCTGCCGAGCTGGTCGAGGACGAATCCGACGTCGACGACCCGGATCGCCATCTCGCGCTTGAACGTCTCGAACGACTCCGGGTCCGCCTGGCGGTTCACCTCGATGCGGCCACCGGGGAACTCCACCTCGGTCGGGTCGTGCGTGTGGTCCAGCGCCACCACGGCGTACCCGTGGCTCGCGAGCTCCTCGGCCAGCAGCGAACCGAAGGCCCGCGACATCAGGTGCCCGGGGGAGTGCAGCAGCACCGGCAGCGGGCCGCCGCCGAGCTCCACCGGAGCGTCGCGGTGCGAGTGCGTCCGCGTGGCGGCCCAGTCGACGGTGCCCACCGGGATCTGCGGCGGGATCGCCACGGTGCCCTCGGCCGCGGTGCGCGCGAAGTGCTCGGCCAGCGCGCGCGACATGTGCGGGGCCACCGGGTGACCGCCGACGCGCCGCGCCGGGTACCGGACCGACACCATCAGCTCGCGGAAGGGCTTCTCCGGCGCCCACGGATCGGGGCGGGAGGTGTCGATCAGGTGCAGGTCGGTGATGCCCACCCGGTGCGGGCCGGTCGGCGCTGGCAGCTCCAGCCGCACCTGCTGCCGGATGCCCGCCGCAGCGGTCGCCGCGGTCGCGGTGACCGCCAGGCCGGCGAGGAAGAGTCGTCTGCCGATCATGCGTTCCCCTAACGCTCGAATCGGACTTCGATCATGTTCGAGCGATCGTAAAGGCGATGTGAGAGCCCGCCGGCGGATTGGTTAACGTTGCCGCGATGGCAGAACTAGTCGCGCGCGGCGAGTCCGAGCGTGGCGAACTCGCGCTGCTGCGCCGGGACGACGTGCTGGAGCTCCGGGTCAACGGCGTGTTCGTCATGGACACCGCGCACACCGCAACCGAACGGGAACTGGCCACCGCCACGCTGCGCGCCGTGGACGCGGCGCGGTTGCGGGTGCTGATCGGCGGGCTGGGCCTGGGTTTCACGCTGCGCGAGGTGCTGGTCGATCCGCGGGTGCGCGAAGCGCACGTCGTCGAGATCGAACCGGATCTGCTGACCTGGCACCGGGACGGCCTGGTTCCGCACACCGCCGACGCCGTCCGCGACGAGCGGGTTCGCTGGCACGTCGGCGATGTCGCCGCGGTGCTCGCCGCGCAGCCGCCGGAACGCTTCGACGTCGTGCTGCTCGACGTGGACAACGGCCCGGACTTCCTGGTCTACGACGCCAACTCCGCGATCTACCGCAGCGAATTCCTCGCGCGCAGCAAGGAGAAGCTGACCCCCGGCGGCACGCTGGCGATCTGGTCGGCCGACACCTCGCCCGAGCTGCGGGCCGCGCTGCACGAGGTCTTCGGCAACTGCGAGGAGCTGGCGATCCCGGTGCGGCTCGGCCAGCACGAGACGACCTACCACCTGTTCCTCGCCGTCCGCTAGGACTCCAGCAGGTCGAGTTCGAGCAGGCTCGGCTCGATGATCCCCTCCAGCACCAGCAGCTTCCGCTTGGCCTCCAGGCCCGGCCCGAAGCCGCCGAGCCCGCCGCCGCTGGCCAGCACCCGGTGGCACGGCACGATCAGCGGAATCGGGTTGCTGCCCATGATCGTGCCGACCGCGCGCGAGGCCTCCGGACGTCCCGAGAGCTCGGCCAGCCGCTTGTAGCTCACCGCTTCGCCGAACGGCACGAGCTCGAACAGGGTGCGCAGCACGTGCAGCCGCAGGCCCTGCATCGGTGCCCACTCGATCGGCACGTCGAACTCGCGGCGGCGGTGCCCGAAGTACTCGTCGAGCTGCCGCGCGGTCTCGGCCGCCAGCCCGGTGTCGCGCACCAGCTCCGCGTCGTACTCGCCGAGCACCGCGTCGGGCTCGGCGAAGGCGATCTGGCGCACCCCGGACGCCCCGGCCACCACGGTCAGCGGCCCGACCGGGCTCGCCAGCACGCTCCACGACAGCGACATTCCCGAACCTCGAATTCTTCCAGTGGTTGGTTTGCGTGGCGGTGCGGGTGGCGGAACCTCACCGCCCGCCTGGCTGCGGGATCCCGTTCTCATGTATGTCCGATACACGGCGAACGGGCTGTCTCGCCCAGGGCGTGCCCCAGGGGTACGGGCACCGTGAACCCGCGGCGGTGCGGGTTGACGGCCCACTCACCGAAAAGCGCAAGCGGCTCGCGCCGCTTATGAAGCGAACGGTAGCGCTCAGCACCGACAACGCGCTGCGCACAAGGCTGTGGCGGCTTCCCGCCGACCGCCGAGCTGACCAGGTCCGGGCACTGGTCCGCGGGTTAGGCTCCGGAACATGTCCGAAGCGCACTCCCACCGACGGCAAGCCCTCCGCGACCGCCTGCGCGCGCAGGAACTGGACGCGATCCTGGTGACCGATCTGCTCAACATCCGCTACCTCACCGGCTTCACCGGGTCCAACGCCGCGCTGGTGGTGCACGCCGCCGACGAGCCGGGTGCCGAGGCGCGGACGGTGTTCTGCACCGACGGCCGCTACCTGACGCAGGCCCAGGAGCAGGTCCCGGACCTGGAGCGGGTGATCGACCGGGCGAGCGATCTGACGCTGGCCGACCGGATCGGCTCGGCGGCCGCCGAGCACCGCCGCGTCGGGTTCGAGAGCCAGCACGTCACCGTCGACCGCCGCGACGTGCTGGCCGAGGCCGCGGGCAAGGCCGAGCTGGTGCGCGCGCCGGGGCACGTCGAGCACCTGCGGCTGGTCAAGGACGAGACCGAGATCGAGGCGCTGCGGATGGCCTGCGCCGCCGCCGACCGGGCGCTGGCCGACCTGATCGAGCACGGCGGGCTGCGCGCCGGGCGCACCGAGCTGGAGGTCGCCCGCGAGCTCGACTCGCGGATGCTGGACCACGGCGCCGCCGGACCGTCGTTCGACACGATCATCGCCTTCGGCGCGAACTCCGCGGTCCCGCACCACCGGCCGACCGACGCGGTGCTGGCCACCGGCGACTTCGTCAAGATGGACTTCGGCGCGCTGGTCGACGGCTACCACTCGGACATGACCCGCACCGTCGTGCTGGGCAAGCCCGCCGACTGGCAGCGCGAGATCTACGAGCTGGTGCGCACCTCGCAGGCCGCCGGGCGGGCCGCGGTGCAGGACGGCGCCGACGTGCGCGACGTGGACACCGCGGCGCGGAAGGTGATCGAGGACGCCGGGTACGGCGAGCAGTTCCTGCACGGCCTCGGACACGGCGTCGGCCTGGAGATCCACGAGGCACCGACGTTGTCCCAGCGGGGAGACGGTAGAATCAGCGCCGGGATGGCGGTCACCGTCGAGCCTGGCGTGTATCTGGCGGGCCAGGGCGGGGTCCGCATCGAGGACACGCTGGTCGTGCGTCCCAGCACGCCGGAGCTCCTCACCTTGACGACGAAGGAGCTCGTCGCCGTCTGACGCACTGCAGTGCGCCGACACCGCCGGAATCTCGATTCGGCGGAACACGCCCGAGCCATCACCACAGGAGAAGATCCCCACGTGGCATCCACGAACGACCTGAAGAACGGACTGGTGCTCAACATCGACGGCCAGCTCTGGTCCGTCGTGAACTTCCAGCACGTCAAGCCCGGCAAGGGTGGCGCCTTCGTGCGCACCACGCTGAAGAACGTGCTCTCCGGCAAGGTCGTGGACAAGACCTTCAACGCCGGCGTGAAGGTGGAGACGGCCAACGTCGACCGCCGCGAGATGACCTACCTCTACGACGACGGCACCGACTACGTCTTCATGGACCCGGACACCTACGACCAGGTCCAGATCTCGCGCGAGGTCGTCGGCGACGCGGCGAACTACATGCTGGAGAACAGCACCGTGTCCGTCGCCCGCCACGACGGCGAGCCGCTGTACGTCGAGCTGCCCGCCTCGGTCGAGCTGGTCGTCCAGCACACCGACCCGGGTCTGCAGGGCGACCGCTCCACCGGTGGCACCAAGCCTGCCACCCTGGAGACCGGTGCCGAGATCCAGGTGCCGCTGTTCCTCAACACCGGTGACAAGGTCAAGGTCGACCCGCGCGACGGCCGGTACCTCAGCCGCGTCAACAGCAAATGAGCGCCTGCCCGTCGGCCACCGCGGCCGGGAAGAGGGTGTGAGGTGGGTTCACGGAGCAAGGCGCGCAAGCGCGCGGTGGACTTCCTCTACGAGGCCGACCAGCGCGGCGTGGACGCGGTGACCCTGCTGTCCGACCGGGTCGGTTCCCCCGAGGTGCCGCCGGTCAACGACTACACCGTCACCCTCGTGGAGGGCGTCACGGAGAACCGCGCCCGCATCGACGAGCTGCTCACCCAGCACGCCGAGGGCTGGTCGCTGGACCGGATGCCCGCGGTGGACCGCTCGGTCCTGCGGCTGGGCCTCTACGAGCTCCTCTGGAGCGAGGACGTCCCGCCCGCGGTGGCGATCGACGAAGCGGTGGAGCTGGTCAAGGCGCTGTCCACGGACGACTCGCCGCGGTTCGTCAACGGCATCCTGGGCCGCATCGCGGGCATCAGCAACCGCCTGCGCAAGACGGTCAAGTAACCAGGCGGCTCACCCGCACGCATGAAGACCGAAGGGCACCTTTCGCCAACCAACTCGGCGAAAGGTGCCCTTCGTCATGCCCACAACCAGGCACCGCCACCCGTTCGGTGCGCGGTGAAGGGCACCTTTCAGCAAGTAAGTTGCTAAAAGGTGCCCTTCACCGCGATCGAGATGGCGGAAGGGCACCTCGCGCCGGGGAGGGTGCGAGGTGCCCTTCGGGGGTGTGCGGAAGTTCTCACTCCTCGCGGGCCGGGCGGGCCTCCGGCGGAAGCACGCCCCAGTCGATGAGCTGCTCGGTGAGCTCTCCCGGCGTCATGTCGTAGATGATGGCCAGGGATCGCAGGTCCTCGGTGCGGATGGACAGCACCTTGCCGTTGTAGTCACCGCGCTGGCTCTGGATGGTGGCCGCGTAGCGGGCCAGCGGGCCCACCTTCTCAGCGGGCAGCTGCTGCAGCCGCTCAAGGTTGATCACGACCTTGGTGGCGGGCTCGGCGCCGGACGGCACCCGGCCCTCCGGAAGCAGTTCCGCGACCGGAACCCCGTAGAAGTCGGCCAGCTCGGCCAGCTTCTGCACGGTCACCGCACGGTCGCCGCGCTCATAGGACCCGACGACCACGGCCTTCCACCGCCCGCCAGACTTCTGCTCGACGCCGTGCAGCGACAGACCCTGCTGCTGGCGGATAGCGCGGAGCTTGCTGCCCAGCGCCTTGGCGTAGTCGCCCATGTGGCGTTTCTCCGTTCGTTCGCCCCGTCAGCCGATAGTGCCGACCGGGGAGCAAAGCTCAGATCGATACGGAGAGTAATGTTCGCTCGCCAGCGTCACCAGGTCAAGTTGGTCTTTGTCGGCAATGGGGCGAGTCCCACCACACCACCCGGACGATTGACCACTGAGCGCTGATAGCGTACGAGGTAGCCCGGCCGTTCGGCGGAGTTCCAGCCGCGGAGACTGCGGGGCAGGTCACACACCATCCTTTAAGGATCCGTCCAGTGAGGCGGAGAAGGAGGTCGCACCGTGGCGTCACGCCAACCGGCGGGCGCGGCGGACCCGGTCGGGCAGCGGGAGCTGCTCTCGGCCGGTGACGTTGCGCGCACGATTGCCCGGATCGCTCACCAGATCATCGAGAAGACCGCCCTGGACACCGGCGGCAGCGACGTCGTGCTGCTCGGCATCCCGACCAGGGGGACCCCGCTGGCGCGGCGGCTGGCCGCGAAGATCAGCGAGTTCAGCGGCGTGACGGTGCCCACCGGCGCCCTGGACATCACGCTCTACCGGGACGACCTGCGCAAGCGCCCGAACCGCCCGCTGGAGCCCACCGATCTGCCCGTCGAGGGCATCGACAACGCACTGGTCGTCCTGGTCGACGACGTGCTGTTCTCCGGCCGCACCGTGCGCGCCGCCCTGGACGCCCTGCGCGACCAGGGCCGTCCCCGCGCCGTGCAGCTGGCGGTGCTGGTCGACCGCGGGCACCGCGAACTGCCGATCCGCGCCGACTACGTCGGCAAGAACATCCCCACCTCGCGCTCCGAGGACGTCGCCGTGCAGCTCGCGGAGACCGACGGTGAAGACGACCGCGTGGTGCTCCGGCGCGATGAGGAGAACGAGTGATGCGCCACCTGCTGTCCACCGAGGGACTGGACGCGGCCACCGCGACCAGCGTTCTCGACACCGCCGACACGCTCAAGCAGACGCTGCTGGGGCGCGAGGTGAAGAAGCTGCCGACGTTGCGCGGGCGCACGGTGGTGACCCTGTTCTACGAGAACTCCACGCGCACCCGGGTCTCCTTCGAGGTCGCCGGGAAGTGGATGAGCGCTGACGTGATCAACGTCTCGGCCAGCAGCTCGTCGGTCAACAAGGGCGAATCGCTGCGCGACACCGCGCTGACGCTGGCCGCCGCGGGCGCCGACTGCGTGATCATGCGGCACCCGGCCTCCGGTGCGGCGCACCGGCTGGCGGGCTGGCTGGACGAGGTCGGCACGCAGGTCGTCAACGCCGGTGACGGCATGCACGAGCACCCGACGCAGGCGCTGCTGGACGCCGCGACCCTGCGCGAGCGCCTGGGCGAGCTGGCGGGCCGCCGCATCGCGATCGTCGGCGACCTGCTGCACAGCCGGGTCGCGCGCTCCAACGTGCACCTGCTGCGCACCCTGGGCGCCGAGGTCGTGCTGGTCGCGCCGCCGACGCTGGTACCCGCGGGCGCCGACCAGTGGGGCGCGGAGGTGCGCCACGACCTGGATCCGGAGCTGCCGAAGCTGGACGCGGTGATGATGCTGCGCGTCCAGGCCGAGCGGATGCACGGCGGTTTCTTCCCGTCGGCGCGCGAGTACTCCATCGCCTACGGCCTCAACCAGGCGCGGCTGGACAAGCTGCCGGAGCACGCGGTCGTGCTGCACCCCGGCCCGATGCTGCGCGGCATGGAGATCGCCCCGGCCGTCGCCGATTCCCCGCGAGCCGCCATCACCCAGCAGGTCAGCAACGGCGTGCACGTGCGGATGGCAGTGCTCTACCACCTGCTTGCCGGAGAGGAGCTCTCTGCATGAGCCGCCTGCTTCTGAAGGACGTCCGCCCCTACGGCGAGGGCGACCCGGTGGACGTGCTGGTCGACGGCGAGGTCATCGCCGAGATCGGCGCGAACCTCGAGGTCGACGCCGATGAGATCGTGCACGCCGACGGCGCCGTGCTGCTGCCGGGCTTCGTCGACCTGCACACCCATCTGCGGGAGCCGGGCCGCGAGGACGCCGAGACCGTCGAGACCGGGTCGTCCGCCGCGGCGCTGGGCGGCTACACCGCGGTCTTCGCGATGGCCAACACCGATCCGGTCGCCGACAACGCGGTGATCGTCGAGCACGTGTGGCGGCGCGGCCGCGAGGTCGGCCTGGTCGACGTGCACCCGGTGGGCGCGGTGACGGTCGGGCTGAAGGGCGAGAAGCTCGCCGAGCTGGGCACCATGCGCCGCTCGGCCGCCGAGGTCCGGATCTTCTCCGACGACGGCCACTGCGTGCACGACCCGCTGATCATGCGGCGCGCGCTGGAGTACACGAAGTCCTTCGGCGGTGTCGTCGCGCAGCACGCCGAGGAGCCGCGGCTGACCGTGGGCGCGCAGGCGCACGAGGGCGCGAACGCCGCGCGGCTGGGCCTGGCGGGCTGGCCCGCTCCGGCCGAGGAAGCGATCGTCGCGCGCGACTGCCTGCTGGCCGGGCACACCGGCGGCACGCTGCACATCTGCCACGTCTCCACCTCCGGCACCGCCGACATCCTGCGCTGGTGGAAGTCCCGGGAGACCGCCGGCTCGGTGTCCGCCGAGGTCACGCCGCACCACCTGCTGCTGACCGACGACCGGCTGGAGACCTACGACCCGGTCAACAAGGTCAACCCGCCGCTGCGCACCGACGCCGACGTGATGGCGCTGCGCGAGGCGCTGGCCGACGGCACCGTGGACTGCGTGGCCACCGACCACGCCCCGCACGCGGCCCAGGACAAGGACTGCGAGTGGGCCGCCGCCAAGCCCGGCATGCTCGGTCTGCAGACCGCGCTGGGCATCGTCGTGCGCACGATGGTGCGGCCGGGGCTGCTGGACTGGCGCGGCGTCGCGCGGGTGATGAGCGAACGTCCCGCCGAGATCGCCGGGCTGGCCGACCAGGGCCGTCCGGTCGCGGCGGGAGAACCGGCGAACCTGGTGCTGGTCGACCCCGACGCCGAGTGGACGGTGCGCGGGGCGGAGCTGGCCAGCCTCGGGGAGAACTCGCCGTTCGACGGCATGCAGCTGCCGGGCCGGGTGGTCGCGACGCTGCTGCGCGGACGGCTCACCGCACACGAGGGCAAGGTGAGGCGCTGATGGAACGCACCCTGTGGGTCGTGGGGCTGGCCGCGATGGTCGCCCTGGTGTTCTTCGGGATGTGGCGCGGCTGGCGCGGCCGGGCCCGGCGCCAGGCCGCCGAGCTGCCGGACTTCCCGGCGCCGCCGGTCGAGCCGGGCGAGGAGCTGCGCACCGCGGCCACCGGCATGTACGTCGGCACCACGAAGGCCACCGACTGGCAGGACCGCATCGCGGTGGGCGACGTCGGCCACCGGGCCAACGGCAGCGCGCACCTCTACGCCGCGGGCCTGCTGCTGCGCCGCACCGGTGCCAGCGACATGTGGATCCCGGCGGAGTCCGTCGTGGACTGCCGCCTGGACCACAAGCTGGCCAACAAGGTGGTGCCCGGGGCGGGCCTGGTCGTGGTGACCTGGCGCCTGGGCGAGGTGCTGCTGGACACCGGTTTCCGCGGCGACGACAAGGCCGCGCAGACCGAGTGGGTCGAAGCGATCCGCGCCCTGGCCCCCGCGGACGAGGTCGTGAGCGCGGCCGCGCGGTCCGAAGCAACTACCGGCGGCTCGGCTGAGTCGCGGCAGGAGGAGAAATGAGCGAGAACACCCCGGCCGCGCTGGTGCTGGAGGACGGCCGGATCTTCCGCGGGGAGGCCTACGGCAAGGTGGGCCGGACCCTCGGCGAGGTCGTGTTCACCACCGGCATGACCGGCTACCAGGAGACCCTGACCGACCCCTCCTACCACCGCCAGATCGTGGTGCAGACCGCGCCGCAGATCGGCAACACCGGCTGGAACGACGAGGACGACGAGTCCGCGCGGATCTGGGTCGCCGGCTACGCCGTGCGCGACCCCGCCCGCCGGCCGTCGAACTGGCGCTCCCGCCGCTCGCTGGACGAGGAGCTGGTGCGCCAGGAGGTCGTGGGCATCGCGGGCATCGACACCCGGACCCTGACCCGGCACGTCCGCGAGCTGGGCGCGATGCGCGGCGGCATCTTCTCCGGCCCGGAGCTGGGCACCGACGAGGAGATGATCACCGCGGTCAAGGCCGGTGCCGAGATGGTCGGCGCTTCGCTGGCCGGTGACGTCACCACCGCCGAGCCCTACGTCGTCCCGGCGATCGGCGAGAAGCGGTTCACCGTGGCCGCGCTGGACCTGGGCATCAAGTCCAACACGCCGCGGATGATGGCCGAGCGCGGCATCGAGGTGCACGTGCTGCCGCTGGCGTCCACTTTGGACCAGATCCTGGCGGTGGGCGCGGACGGGCTGTTCCTGTCCAACGGTCCCGGCGACCCGGCCACCACCGACGCGCAGGTCGAGCTGACCCGCCAGGCGCTGGACCGCAAGCTGCCGCTGTTCGGCATCTGCTTCGGCAACCAGATCCTCGGCCGCGCGCTGGGCCGCGGCACCTACAAGCTGCAGTACGGCCACCGGGGCATCAACATCCCGGTGATCGACGCCGAGACCGGCAAGGTCGCGATCACCGCGCAGAACCACGGCTTCGCCGTGGAGGGCGAGCCGGGCGAGCACTTCGACACCGACTTCGGCCGCGCGATGGTCAGCCACCACTGCGCCAACGACGGTGCGGTCGAGGGCCTGCGGCTGCTCGACGGCCCGGCGTTCAGCGTCCAGTACCACCCCGAAGCGGCAGCGGGTCCGCACGACGCCGCGCCGCTGTTCGACAAGTTCGTTGATCTGATGAGTGAGGCGCGCTGACATGCCGAAGAGGACCGATATCAAGCACGTGCTCGTCATCGGGTCCGGGCCGATCGTGATCGGCCAGGCGTGCGAGTTCGACTACTCCGGCACCCAGGCGTGCCGGGTGCTGCGGGAGGAGGGCATCCGCGTCTCGCTGGTGAACTCCAACCCGGCGACGATCATGACCGACCCGGAGTTCGCCGACGCCACCTACATCGAGCCGATCACCCCGGAGTTCGTGGAGAAGGTGATCGCGGCCGAGCGGCCCGACGCCATCCTGGCCACGCTGGGCGGGCAGACCGCGCTGAACACCGCGATGGCCCTCGACGAGCTCGGCGTGCTGGAGAAGTACGGCGTCGAGCTGATCGGCGCGGACATCGAGGCGATCCAGCGCGGCGAGGACCGGCAGCGGTTCAAGGACATCGTGCGCTCGGTCGGCGGCGAGGTGCCCGAGTCGGCGGTGTGCAACTCGATGGAGGACGTGCGGGCGTTCGTCGCCGAGCGCGGCCTGCCGGTGGTCATCCGGCCCAGCTTCACCATGGGCGGGCTGGGCTCGGGCATGGCGCACACCGAGGACGAGCTGGAGCGGATGGCCTCCTTCGGCCTGGCCGAGTCCCCGGTGCACGAGGTGCTGATCGAGGAGAGCGTCCTCGGCTGGAAGGAGTACGAGCTCGAGCTGATGCGCGACCGCGCCGACAACGTGGTGGTCATCTGCTCGATCGAGAACATCGACGCGATGGGCGTGCACACCGGTGACTCGGTCACGGTGGCGCCGTCGATGACGCTGACCGACCGCGAGTACCAGCACATGCGCAACGTGGGCATCGCGGTGCTGCGCGAGGTCGGGGTGGAGACCGGTGGCTGCAACATCCAGTTCGCCATCCACCCGGAGACCGGCCGGATGGTCGTCATCGAGATGAACCCGCGGGTCTCGCGCTCCTCGGCGCTGGCCTCGAAGGCGACCGGCTTCCCGATCGCCAAGATCGCCGCGAAGCTGGCGGTGGGCTACACGCTGGACGAGATCCGCAACGACATCACCGGCGAGACCCCGGCCAGCTTCGAGCCGACGCTGGACTACGTCGTGGTGAAGGTGCCGCGGTTCGCCTTCGAGAAGTTCCCGGGCGCGGACCAGGAGCTGACCACGACGATGAAGAGCGTCGGCGAGGCGATGGCCGTGGGCCGCAGCTTCTCCGAGGCGCTGGGCAAGGCGCTGCGCTCGATGGAGACGAAGGCGGCCGGTTTCTGGACCAAGGCCGACCCCGAGGGCATCACCGTCGAGTCCGCTCTGGAGCAGCTCCGCACGCCGCACGACGGCCGCCTCTACACGGTGGAACGCGCGCTGCGGCTGGGCGCTTCGGTGGAGCAGGTGCACGAGGCCTCGGGCATCGACCCGTGGTTCGTCGACCAGATCGCCGCGTGGGTGGAGCTGCGCGCCGAGCTGGTCGAGGCCGCGGTGCTGGACGCGGCGCTGCTGCGGCGGGCCAAGCGGGCCGGGCTGTCGGACCGCCAGATCGCCGCGCTGCGGCCGGAGCTGGCCGGTGAGGACGGCGTCCGCACCCTGCGGCACCGCCTGGGCGTGCGGCCGGTCTACAAGACGGTGGACACCTGCGCGGCCGAGTTCGCCGCGCACACGCCGTACCACTACTCGGCCTACGAGTCCGACCCGGCGGCCGAGTCGGAGGTCGCCGAGCAGCGCGAGCGGCCGAAGGTGATCATCCTCGGCTCGGGCCCGAACCGCATCGGCCAGGGCATCGAGTTCGACTACTCCTGCGTGCACGCGGCGATGGCGCTGCGCGACGCCGGGTACGAGACCGTCATGGTCAACTGCAACCCGGAGACGGTCTCCACCGACTACGACACCTCGGACCGGCTCTACTTCGAGCCGCTGACCTTCGAGGACGTGCTGGAAGTCGTGCACTCCGAGCAGCGCTCGGGCACGGTCGCGGGCGTGATCGTGCAGCTGGGCGGCCAGACCCCGCTGGGCCTGGCCAAGCGGCTGGCCGAGGCGGGCGTGCCGATCGTGGGCACCCCGCCGGAGGCCATCCACCTGGCCGAGGACCGCGGCGCGTTCGGCGACGTGCTGGCCGGGGCGGGCCTGCCCGCGCCGAAGTACGGCACCGCGACCTCCTTCGAGGGCGCCAAGCGGATCGCCGACGAGATCGGCTACCCGGTGCTGGTGCGGCCGTCCTACGTGCTCGGCGGGCGCGGCATGGAGATCGTCTACGACGAGGCGTCGCTGGAGAACTACATCGCCCGCGCCACCGAGGTCACCCCGGAGCACCCGGTGCTGGTGGACAACTTCCTCGACGACGCCATCGAGATCGACGTGGACGCGCTGTGCGACGGCACCGACATCTACCTCGGCGGCGTGATGGAGCACATCGAGGAGGCCGGCATCCACTCCGGCGACTCGGCGTGCGCGCTGCCGCCGATCACGTTGGGGCGCCAGGACATCGAGATGGTGCGCCGGTCCACTGAGGCCATCGCGCGCGGCATCGGCGTGCACGGCCTGCTCAACGTGCAGTACGCGCTCAAGGACGACGTGCTCTACGTGCTGGAGGCCAACCCGCGCGCTTCGCGGACCGTGCCGTTCGTGTCGAAGGCGACCGCCGCGCCGCTGGCCAAGGCGGCCGCGCGGATCATGCTCGGCGCCAAGATCGCCGACCTGCGCGCCGAAGGCGTGCTGCCCGGCGAGGGCGACGGTGCGGACCTGCCGATCGACGCGCCGGTGGCGGTCAAGGAAGCGGTGCTGCCGTTCCACCGGTTCCGCACCCGCGAGGGCGTCGGGGTGGACTCGCTGCTCGGGCCGGAGATGAAGTCGACCGGCGAGGTGATGGGCATCGACGTCTCCTTCGGACAGGCCTTCGCCAAGTCCCAGGCGGGCGCCTACGGCTCGCTGCCGACCTCCGGCAAGGTGTTCGTCTCGGTGGCCAACAAGGACAAGCGCTCCCTGGTGTTCCCGGTCAAGCGGCTGGCGGACCTTGGCTTCGAGATCCTGGCCACCAGCGGCACCGCGGAGGTGCTGCGGCGCAACGGGATTCCGTCCACCGTGGTCCGCAAGCACGTCGAGAAGATCGACGGGGAGCGCGACATCGTCGAGCTGGTCAAGGCCGGTGAGGTCGACATGGTGATCAACACCCCGTACGGCAACCCGGGCCCGCGCGTCGACGGCTACGAGATCCGCACCGCGGCGGTCTCCCGCGACATCCCGTGCATCACCACGGTGCAGGGCGCGGCCGCGGCGGTGCAGGGCATCGAGGCCGCCATCCAGGGCAACATCGGTGTCCGGCCGCTCCAGGCGCTGCAGGCGGCGCTGCGGCAGGGCGGTGAGCAGCGATGACCGGCCAGCTGCGGGCGAGCTTCGGTCGGCGGCTGTCCGACGCGGTGGAGGCCCGCGGCCCGCTGTGCGTGGGCATCGACCCGCACCCGTCGCTGCTGCTGGCCTGGGACCTCGACGAGTCGCCCGCCTCGCTGGAGCGGTTCGCGATGACGGCGGTGGAAGCGCTGGCCGGCGAGGTCGCGCTGCTCAAGCCGCAGTCGGCGTTCTTCGAGGTCTACGGCTCGGCCGGGATCGCGGTGCTGGAGAAGGTGATCCGCGAGTCGCAGCAGGCCGGTGCGCTGGTGCTGCTGGACGTCAAGCGCGGTGACATCGGCTCCACCATGACGGCGTACTCGATGGCCTACCTCGACGAGCACGCCCCGCTGGCGGTGGACGCGATCACGGTCTCGCCGTACCTGGGCTACGACTCGCTGGCCCCGGCCATCGGCCTGGCCGAGCAGACCGGTCGCGGCGTGTTCGTGCTGGCCCGGACCTCCAACCCGGAGGGCGCGGGCCTGCAGCGGTCGGTCCACGGCAGCGGCGACTCGGTCGCCCAGTACATCGTGGACTCGGCGGCGGAGACCAACCGCGACGCGGACCCGATGGGCCACGTGGGAGTGGTCGCAGGCGCCACGATCGACCCCGGCGAGCTGGACTTCTCCCGGCTCAACGGCCCGATCCTGGCCCCCGGCCTGGGCGCCCAGGGCGCCACGGTGGAAACCCTCCGCGAGGTCTTCGGCGACTCCCTCCCCAACGTCCTCCCGACCACCTCCCGGGACATCCTCCGCCACGGCCCGACCCCCGCGTCCCTGCGCGCAGCCACTCACCGGATCCGCGACGAGGTGACCGACCTCCTGCGCTGATCCGCACCGGTGAGCTGTGGTGCTGTCGGTCGGTGTCGGCTGCCATCGCGCGGCTGAGCCCGGTCGGGCTTTCCGGTGTGCGGTCGGGCTGGGTGGATGAGGGGTGGGGCGTTGAGCGGTCGGACGAAGTTGGTGCTCGTCGTGGTGGTGGTGGTCCTGTTGGTCCTGCTCGGGGTGTGGGGCATGTGGCTGTGGGTCGACCACGACATGAGGCACCCGCAGGAGTCGGGCTGGATGGACTAGGCGCCGGGGCGTGCGCCGCTGATCGCGTGGCGGGACGGCTGGTAGGAAATCCGCATGCATCCCACTGCGAACGTCGCCGCCAAGAGGAAGCCGCCGCGCGTGCTGCGCTGGATCGTCCTGCTCGTGCTGGTGTGGCTGGTGACCGCGGGTTACTTCCTGGTCTCCACCGAGATGACCATCTGGTCCCGGGTCTTCGGCAGCGACGAGGCCACGGCGGATCCCGTCGCGCGCGTGGAGCTGGAGCGCGGGCAGCCGTTCGGTCTGGCGGCGCATCGCGACGAGTACGTGAAGTGCCAGGTGGTCCCGGAATCCGGCGAACCGAGGGAGCTCGTCCCCGACCGCCCGGCCAACAGCGTCCGCAGCTCCCGCCTCCCGGGCCCGGAACCGGCGTGGTTCAGCGGCCGGGCGGAGATCAGCTGCAACGGCCCGACGACGGTCCTGCTCCCGGACCGCTACGACAAGACCGGTCTGAACGTGCTGTTCGTCCTGATGAGCGCGTCCAGCCTGCTGATCGTCGTCGTGCTCGTGCAGATCGTCCGGCGGGTTCGGTTCAGCAATGCCGCGGCCCGGAATGACTGATTTGCGTCCGAGAACGCATTTTCAAAGGGGCCGGAGCCGCCATCGGCGGTTGGGTAGGCTCGGATCAACGGACCGGGAATTGTGAGGGGACAGACGGTGAGTAGTGCGTCTGAGCGCATTCAGGAAATGATGCGCAAGTTCGAGGAGCAGGCGCAGAAGGCGTCGGAGCTGCAGTCTGCGATGCAGGGCATGCAGGGCACGGCGAGCAGCCAGGACCGGTCGGTGACGGTGACGGTGGCGCCGTCCGGGGCCGTGCTGGACCTGCGCCTGGCACCGAACGCGGTCCGCCAGTCGGCCAACGACCTGCAGCAGCAGATCATGGCGACGATCCGCGAAGCGACCGCGAGCGCGGCGGAGCAGATGAACAACGCGGTGGCGCCGATCCTCGGCGACCACTACGACCAGTTCCAGCAGGCCTTCAAGGCCGAAGGCATGGCGATCAAGCCGACCGCCCCCGACGAAGCGCCCGCCGCGCCGCAGGCGGCGACCCCGCCGCCCGCGCGCCAGGAACCACCCGCGCCCCCGGCAACGCCCAACCAGCCGCGCCGCAACGCCGGTTTCGACGATGACGACGACTTCTCGGCAGGCTCCTTCCTGCGCTGAACGGTGCTGGCATGACCGACTTGAAGATGACCCCGGAAACCCTGACCGGCCACGGCCAGGGCTCGGAAAGCCTGGCCGAGAAGTTCGGCCAGTTGGCAGATCTCCTGCACCAGGCGAAAGTCGACGACCAGTGCTTCGGGCCGATCGGTGAAGCGGTTGGGCTCAGCAGCAAGTACTTCGAGAGCCTCGACCAGTGCCGGGAGCTGGCGACCAAGGCCCAGGAGTTCCTGAAGAACACCAAGCAGTCCCTGGACGACACGGTCAAGGACTACGCGGAAACCGAGCAGCAGATCTCCGATCTGCTGAAGCAGGCGGGGGAGGACCTGGCGGGATGAGCGGCCCGGGCGATTTCCAGTCGCTGAACGAAGGGGACGGCAACTCCAAGAACTGGTTCGAGCAAGCCGCCGGGCGCGGCTCGTCGCTGGTGGGGGCCGGACAGGACCTCGCTGATGCCTCGTCGCCTCCGGAGTGGGGTGTGGCGTCGGTATCGGCCCGTGCCGAGCTGCTCACGTCGATGGCCAGTCCCGGTCAAGCGCTGATGAGCAACGGACTGGGTTTCCTGGTGTCGATCGTGCTCAGCCCGCTGATCGAACTCGCCGAGTACGCGGTCGGCGACCCGGAGCAGATGCGTGCCACCGGTGAGGGCTGGGAGAAGGTCGCGACTTGGCTCGACGGGGTCTCCGAACAGGAGAAGAACCGGGCCCAGGCCACCGCCGAGACCTGGGTCGGCAAGGACGGCGACGCCTTCCGGCAGCAGATGACGGAATTCGGCGACGGTGTCACCGCCCTGGCGCAGGACGTCCGCGACCTCAAGGGCACGCTGGACATGATCGCCGACATCTTCGACATGTTCGTCGAGTTCTTCATCCAGGTGGTCACGGAGCTGATCATCGGCCTGATCGTTCAGTGGCTCGCTGCGCTGGCGGCGTCCTGGATCACTGCCGGCGCGTCCGTCGGCGCGGCGAGCGCGGGCACCGCCGCTCAGGTAGGTGTGCAGGGTGGCCGCATCAGCGCCCGGATCGCTCAGGTGCAGGGCAAGCTCTTCCAGCTGTTCCAGAAGCTGGAGCAGTTGCTGGTCCGGTTGCGAGGGCCGCTGAAGAGCGTGTTGGACCGGGTCAACAACATTCCCGGTGGGCAGATGCTGACGAATCGCTTGGGGCGGCAGAACCCGGTGTTCGGCGTGGCCAAGCAGTTCGACGCGAATACGTTGGCATCGACCACGAACAACGTGTTCATGAAGGGCGTCACCGGAGAGGGCGCCCTGGCTGCCAACGTGAGTCAGCGGGTGATCGGAGGCGTTCTCGGCGGCCAGACCAGCGTCGGGCGAGCAGCCATGTCGGCGGGCATGGAGGTCGGCACCGACGCGGCGATCGAGCAGGGTGCCAACCACGCCTACGACACGGGCAAGGGCTGGTTCCAGGGCGATCTGTCGGAGGACGACCGCAGGGCAGCTCAGGAGAAGGGCTTCTCGTGATCGTCGTGAGAAGTGCGGGGTGACGCGGTGAGCAAGCAACTCGGCGGGGTGCTGGCCGTTCGGCACGGTTGGTGCCGGCCTGATGAGGTCATCCGCTTCGCCGTGCCGTGCGTCCGGTCGAGCATCCGGTACGACATCAGCGGTCTGTCGTGGGAGGGCACGAGTGGCGGCAGTGCGATCGGACGCGTTGCTACTGCGGTGGAAGACCTCGTGGGCGCTTCGTCCGAGCACGACAACCGCCTCTCCCCACCGAGGGTCGTGTACTCGGGTCCGAACCCACAGGCGCAGATCATGCAGGCCCGGCCGGAGGCCGAGGACGCGGATGTTCTGTTCACCTGGGTGCTGACCTCGCATCGCCTCGCCCTGCTGGCGGAAGTTCCGGAGCCTGCGGCGGAGGAAGGAATCTCGGATTCGGTCTGGCAGAAGGCGCGGAAGTTCGGTGCCGGCGTTCGGGACTTCTCCCGCGACGTGGTGGACATCCTGCAGGACAAGAAACTCGGTGAGTATCCGCCGAACGCGCCGGTGCCGGTGGCGCCGGTCGCCGTCCGCGCGGAGTTCCCGTTGCAGCAGGTGCGGGCGATCAACCGGACGACCCGGCGACTTCCCGGCGGATACGCGCAGCGCGACGTCTTCGCGCTGCGCATCGAACTCGGTGACGGGTCCGTCCTGGAAGTGATCTCGCAGACCGAGGAGCACGCCGCGCGCCTGGAAGCGATGGCGCACGGACGTCAGTAGAGAGGCTGTCGTGCTGAAAGACCCGTTCAAGCTGGAGAAGCTCGCGACCCAGACGTGGTGCCGGCCCGGCGAGGGACTGCTGATGCGGATCGGGCCCCGGTGGGGCCACCTGGCCTCCGACATCGCCGGTCGCAAGGGCGCCCCGCACGACCACGGCGGGCGGATCCAGCTGGAAAGCGCATCGGTCCCGGAGTGGCCGCTGCCGACCGAGGCGGTCGCCGCTGGGCACTACCACGGCGACGAATGGGTGCACGACCCGTCGATCTGGGCTTGGGCGCACGCGCCGAACCCGACGGCAGTCGCGGCGGGTTGCGCGGACGGGCTCGCAGCGGGGCGGGCAGATTCCTGGCTGGTCGTGTCGAACCAGCGCATCGCCGCGGTCATGGCGGCTTCGGCTGCGAAGAAGGCGGAACCCGAACAGCAGTCCGGGGGCTGGTTGTCGCGCGCCAAGTCGATCGCGAAGGACGCGCAGTCGTTGGTGCAGTCCGAGGAGGAGTCGCTGGTGACGCTCTGGGAGGCGCCCAGCACCGTGATCCGGCACTTCGGCGCGCTGCCGATGGGCCGGGACTTCGACCCCGTGTGGTTCGGGCAGATCGCTTTCCACGACGGTTCGGGCCTGCTGATCCGGATGGACAGCAGAGCTGCCGCGGAATCCGTTGTTTCCGCGGGCAACGCTCTGTTCGGACATCCTTAGTCCGGGCATCCGCCGCGCTGAATGTTCACGGGTTCGCTAACCGGGCACTGCGTGGCTGTCAACCCGTTCGCCCCGTAGATGTGGTCCTCCGGTCGTCCCGCAGGTGGGTGGCCCGGTTCGGCTAGGGTCGTTTCCGGGAGCGCAAGGATCCGGAGGGGTCGATGGGTGAGGCACCTCTGCTGGGCGGGCGGTACCGGCTGGGTACCCGCATCGGCAGCGGCGGTATGGCCGACGTGCACCGGGCGATGGACACCCGGTTGCAGCGGGTCGTGGCGGCGAAGGTGTTCCGCTCCGGTGCCGATGCCGCGGGGCGGGAGCGGTTCGCCGAGGAGGCCCGGATCCTCGCCGGGCTCAGCCATCCCGGCCTGGTCACCGTGCACGACTTCAGCGCCGGTGCCGACGAGCTCTACCTGATCATGGAGCTGGTCGAGGGCCGCACGCTCGCCGACGAGGTGCAGCACGGGGCGCTGCCGCCGCAGCGCGTCGCCGAGATCGGGTCCCGGCTCGCCGACGTGCTGGCCCACGTGCACGACAACGGCATCGTGCACCGCGACGTCAAGCCCTCCAACGTGCTCATCGCCGGTGACGGCAGCGTCTACCTCGCCGATTTCGGCATCTCCCGGCTGGCCGCCGCCGCCGGGCGCATGACCAGCTCCGGAGTGCTCATCGGAACCGCCACCTACATGTCCCCGGAGCAGGTCAGCGGTGGTGATGTCGGCTATCCCGCCGACGTCTACGCGCTGGGGCTGGTGCTGCTCGAATGCGCCACCGGGAGGGTCGAGTACCCCGGTTCCGGCGCGGAGAGCGCGGTGGCGCGGCTGGTCCGGGCACCGGAGGTGCCGCTGGAGCTGCCCAGCGGCCTGCACCGGGCGCTGCTGCTGATGACGGGCTCCGACCCGGCCCGGCGCCCGACCGCGGCGGAATCCGCGGACCTGCTGGCCGGTCGGTCGACCGACGTCATCCCGCGCATCCACCCGACCCGGCCGGTGACGCAGCTGCTGCCGGAACCGCAGCCCGAACCGCGCCGCAGCCGGAAGCCCTGGCTGTTCGCGGGCGCCGGGCTCGGGGTGCTGCTGGTGGCGCTGATCGTGTTCCTCACCCTGCCCTCGGCTCCGGAGTCGCCGTCCCTGCCACCGGTGTCCGGACCGGCCGGGGTGGAGCGGCTGCCGGAAGATCTCGCGACCCTGGAGGGGCTGATCCGCGGATGAAACGCCTTCTGCTGCCCGCTCTGCTGCTGGTGCTCGCCGGCTGCGGCAGCGAGCCCCGGGCGATGGATCACCAGATCCGCGAGCAGCTGCTCAGCCACGTGGACGAGGTGAAGACCGCGGCGGAGAACAACGATCGCCCCGCGGCGGAGATGGCGCTCGGCGAGCTGCACCGCGCGATCGCCGAAGCCCAGGCCCGCGGCGAACTCCGCACGGAAACCGCCCGCGCGCTGCTCACCGCGACCGAGCGGGTCGCCGAGGACGTCCGCACCATGCCGCTGCCGGAGCCGCCCGCCCCGGTCACCGTGACGGTCACCCCCGACCCGCCGGTCGTCGCACCGCCGCTGCCGGAGATCCGGGTCGAGGAGCGCATTGATCAGGCTGAGCGGTGGGAGGAGAACCGCAAGCTCGGGGAGGAGATCCGCGAACACGCGCGGAGGGCCCGCGAGAACAACGGCAACGGTAACGGGAACAACGACGACTGAACGGGAAAGTTCCCGGTCGCCGCGTGATTGGTTGTGCCAATTTCGCGGGGTGTGGCAGGGTTCGCTGACACTGGTCCGGTGCGGGCGGCGGCCCGCGACCCCGAGGAGGCGGAACTTGCGCGAGGGACTCGCTGCGGGCGTGATCGTGGCCGGCCTGCTGCTGGCGGGCTGCAGTTCCGGCGCAACCCCGGCCGACCAGCCGGGCGCTCCCGGCCGATCGGCCCCGCAGAAGACGCTGCCGACGTCCGACCCGTGCGCCGTGCTGACCGAGGAGCAGCTGAAAACCCTGGTGCTGGACCAGGAACCGAAGCAGGCGGAGCAGAACGGCCTGCAGGGCTGCGAATTCCGCTCAGGCGGCGGCTGGTCGGTGTTCGTGGCCGCGGACGCCGCCGGCACCTACCAGCAGTTCGTGGAGGCCAACCAGGGCGCCCAGGAGCTGCCGCTCGCGGGCTACCCGTCGGCGATCGTCAACGATGAGACGGGCTGCCACCTGACGATGGACGTCGCGGACGCGGGAAGCCTCAAGCTCACGGCCCTGGTCGGCCCCGGAGCCCCGCTCGAGGTGGGCGGGAGCTGCGACGCAGCGGCGAAGGTCGCGGAGTCGGTCCTGCAGAACCTCCCCTCGGCGTGACCGGTCCCGTTCGGCAGGTGGCCCGTGAGTGTTTTGTGGGGCTATAACACCCCAAAACACTCACGGGTCCTGACCACCTGAAACGGAGCTCGCCGCTGGGCGGCCCCGCGATCGCGCCGGGTCAGTCCTGGCTGCAGAGGGCTTCCACGACGTCTCGGGCGTCGGAGCGGAAGGCGAGGTCGAGGAAGTAGAGCTTGTCGGCCAGTTCTGACAGCTGGGCCCGGCTCGTCACGATCTCCGCATCGCCCTGCCTGATCGCCACCTCGTCCCGGATCAGCATCGTCACGACGAGCTCCGCTCGTCGTTCGTCGGCTGGGATCTGCCAGCGTGCGCACATGTTTCGGCCCTCGCGGATCGGATTTCGCTTGCGAGAAGGACTCTCCGGAGTTCCCGATCGGGCAAGCAACGATTCTTTCGGGTGATTGGGCGTGCTCGCCCCGCTGGAAACCAGCGATGGTGATCGGGGGACGTCAGATCGATTCCGAAGGCGGGGCGAACGCATGAACGGACGACCAGGAGTCGTCCCGGTCCGGGTGCGGCGGGTGTCGAGCGAACTCCGGGAGCTGAGGCTGCGAAGCGGCTTGGGAGCGGAGGAGGTCGCCGGTGCCATGGGCTTCGGGCTCATCGCGGCCATCGCGCAGAGCCTCACCTGATGCTCGACGAGGAGCGCATTGTGGTGGTCGATGGCTCTCCCGGTCTTCGTTGGCGCAAGAGCAGTCGCAGCAGCATGCAGGGGAACTGCGTCGAAGTCGCGTTCAGCGGAGCAGCTGTCGCGGCGCGTGACTCGAAGGATCCTGGCGGGGGCGAGCTGGTGCTGGGTGCGGCGACCTGGGCCGCGTTCCTCGGCGGCATCCGGAGTGGTCGGTTCGACGTGTAGGCGGTTCTGGACGGTGCGGCATCCGAGCGCTCGCCCGGATCCCGCATTTTGTTGAATGGTCAACCAAGATCCGCGGCGAATCGTCATCACCGCGGGCGGGCATGGCTGACCTGCTTAGACTCCGAAACCCCTTCGTCGGTTCCGAGGCCAGGATCACTCGGATGTCGCAGTGTTCTTTGCCCGGCCTTGTCCCACTTTGGCCCTTCTGGGCGTTAAGGTTTGCCTCGTTGGCAAGTGGATGGCCGTCGCCCGACCCCGCGACGGTTGGCGAACGAGGGGAGTTCGGCTGTGTCCGAGGGGGACGGCGGCACCTACCAGCCGGTCGATCAGCGTCAGATCCAGGCGATGCAAGCGATGCCTGGACCGGCGGGTTTTATGGGGGGCGTCGTGAACGTCATGACACGAGCCGCTGACAACGCAGCCTTGGCTGCAGCTCAGGCCGCCGGTGGTTCGATGCTTGTCGACCCGGACCAGGTTGACAAGCTTGCGCAGTTCTTCAGGGGTGAGGCGGAGGAGCTTCGCGCACGTCAGTCGGAGAACTACGTGCTTGCATCGGTGGAGCCGCCGGGTTCGGACCCAGTCAGCACTCAGGCAGCGGAAAAGTACGGCTCGGTCGGATCCGGCAACCCCGAGTCGTACCTGGATAACTACTTGAAGCTCGCCGACCTGTTCGACCAGGTTGCGGAGCGTCTCGAACAGGGCGCGAATCAGAACCGGATCGATGATCAGAATGCGGCTGACAGCATGCGAGGAGGAAGGCTTGCGTAAGGGGCTCGCGCTGGGCGCTGTTCTGGCGAGTTTGTTCTTGGCGGGTTGCGGGGGTGGTACCGGCGAGACCGGGCCTTCTTCCGAGCAGAGCGCGGCACCGGAGACGTCGGCTTCTTCGCAGCCCGAGCGCACCTCCCCTCCGAAGTCGCTTGACCTGGCTGACCAGTGCGCGATCATCACGGGCGATCAGGCCAAGCAGCTTGGCGCTGACCAGGAGCCGCGGGCTGTCGAGTCCAGCGGCGTGCCTGGATGCCGGTACAACCTGGGTGCCTCCGGTGGCGGCTTCATGGTCTTCGTCGGTGCCGACAAGTCTCAGACGATGCAGCAGTTCGCAGATGCTCGTAAGTCGAGCATCGAGATGACCGATATTTCGGGTTATCCCACCGCGCAGCTCGGCACGAACAAGACGAACTGCACGCTTTCCGTGGATGTTTCCGATCAGGGTTCTCTTTTCGTGAACGCGCTGGTCTCCTCTGGTGACCCGAACCCGTGTGATCTTTCGAAGCGTTTCGCTGAAGCTGCGTTGCAGAATCTTCCCGGTGCGTGAGGGAGCAGGGGATGACCGACGTTAGGCACATTGAACCTTCTGACTTCGAAGGCGCGAGCCTGGAACAGATGCGTGGTTGGGTCGAGAGCGGTAACGCTGACGGCCTCTACGACACCTCGCAGGTCTGGCAGGGCGAAGACAGATACCTTCGTGAGCTGAAGACTCGCATCGAGGACAAGCTCAAGGAATCTGGCGTCTACATGCAGTCCAAGTCCGGTGAGGCCATGCAGAACCAGGCCGTGCCGATTGCGCTCTGGACCGAGGTAGCCGCTGACAACGCGCTTGCGCAGTCGGAATTGATGTACCAGCAAGGCGAAGCCTTCAAGAAGGTGCAGACCTCGATCCCGGGCAAGGGCGAAGAGAAGGAAGCGCCGGACAGCAACTGGTTCAAGGACACCTGGGACAGCATGGTGAACGGCCAGACCGACGCCGAAGCTGCCAAGGAGCACAACGAGAAGCTTCGGCAAGAGGCCGTGCAGGCTTTCCAGTCCTACGACAGCACCTCGCAGAGCACTGTTGCCGGGAATGCTCAGTTCACGGCGCCACCGGACAACGGGATGAGCGTCGCTGTCGCCGGGTCGAACCACCCCACCGTTGGTGGGGTTCCGCAGGTTTCCAACACGCCTTCCGGCACCGGTAGCCAGTGGGCCGGTGGTGGCGGGACCGGCGGTGGTGGCGGCGGGTCGACCGTTCCGTCTGGTTACGGCGGCGGCAGCTATCCCGGCGGCGGTGGGGGCGGCGGCAACTACCCCGGTGGCGGCGGTGGTGGCGGCGGGGTCACCCCCGGTGGCGGTACCGGCCCCGGTGGGACGACTCCAGTGTGGCGGCAGCCCGGGACGAACGGGCCTGGTCAGGGCGGTCCGACGCCCGTTCGCGTGCCTGGTGGTTCCGGGCCGAACGGGCCTGGTCAGGGTGGTCCGATTCCGATCCGGATGCCCGGTGGCTCTGGACCCAACGGTCCTGGTCGGGGCGGTCCGACGCCGATCCGGATGCCCGGTGGTTCCGGGCCCAACGGTCCCGGTCAGGGCGGTCCGAACGGTCCCGGTGGTAGCCGGGTTCCCGGTGGTGGCGGTCCTGGCGGTGGTCCCGGTGGCGGCGGTGGCCGCGGCGGGTTCGGTGCCGGTGGCGCTGGCGGCAGCTCCGCGCTGGGCGCTGGTGGTCGTGCCGGTGCCGGTGGGCTCGCCGGGCCCGGGGGCACCGGGACGGGTGCCGGTGGCGCCGGCGGCGCTGGTGGTGCTGGTGGCGCCGGTGGTCGTGGTGGCATGGTCGGTGGTGCCGCTGGTGGGCGTCCGCAGGGCAAGCCGGGCGAGGAGGACCAGGAGCACGCGATTCCCGACTACCTCAAGGGCGACCACGGGTTCTTCGACGACGACCTGCCGAAGGTCGCGCCGCCCGTGTTCGGTGAGTGAGAACAGCGCTGATGCTGCCTGACTGGAGGGGATGACGGTGGCCGACGAGTTCACGATGGTGAGCCGGCCGTCGAGCGGCGAGGTCGCGGCCGGTGCCGCGGCCAAGGCGAAGCTCGCCGGCGAGATGGGCGGCAAGACCTCGATGCGGGTCGACCCCGAGCGGGCCGAATCGCTCGTGCGGTTCTTCGAGGACAAGGTCCGGGAGATGCGCGACCGCTTCGAGGCGGCCCGCGAGCTCGGCACCGTCAAACCCTCCGGTCAGGACCCGGTGAGCCTGCAGGCCGCCGAGTCCTACGGCCAGGTCGGCCGCGGCGACGAGTTCTCCTACTTCGCGAACTACCGGAAGCTGGCCCAGGTCCTGCAGGACACCGCCGACACGCTGCGCTCGAACGTCCGCCAGACCAGGAACGACGACGAGAGCGCAGCGGACGGTTTCCGCGCCGCGGGGGAGTAGCGCATGTTCGGGAACAGGGCCATCGAGCCGTCGGACTTCGACGGGACCCCGCTGCGGCAGCTGCGGGCGTGGGCGCAGGACGGCTCGCCGGACAGCATGTACCGGCACTCCGACCGGTGGCAGGAGGAGAACGACTACCTCTCGGCGCTGGTCGAGGAGATCAAGGCCAAGCTCGCCGAAGCGGGCGCGGTCCTGGAGTCCGCCTCCGGCGAGGAGATGCAGAACGCGCTGAACCCGGTCGTGCTGTGGACCGAAGCGACCGCGGAGACCGCGAAAGCGCATTCGCTGCGCATGCTGGAGCAGGGCGAGGCCTTCGCCAAGCTGCAGCGGCAGGTGCCCGGCGCGGCCGAGGAGCAGGACCCGCCGGACACCCACTGGTTGAAGAACGAGAGCTGGTCGAGCCTGGGGGACGGGGCGTCCGACACCGAACCGGCGCGCGTCCACAACGAGCAGCAGCGGCAGCAGGCCGTCGCCGCCTACGAGGCGTACGACAAGACGTCCCGCCAGCACGTCGCGGACAGCCCGCTGTTCACGCCGCCTCCGGGCAGCGAGGACGAGACGAAGGAGCGGGACCGCGACGGCGAACCCCCGTCGGAGACCACCAGGAGCGCCTGGGCGGGTGGCGGTGGTGGCGGCGGTGCGGTCGTCGCCGGTGGGGGTGCGACACCGGGCTCCGGAGGCGGAGCCGATCGTCCGCTGCCGCCCGGTGGATTCGCCGGGATCGGTTCCGGCGGGCCGACCGCAGGTGGTGGCACCGGGTCGAGCCAGCCGACCGCGCCTCGCGGACCGGCCGGGATGGCCGGAGCCGGGATGGCGGGTCGCCCCGCGACGAGGGACTCCGACGACGAGCTCGACCACGAGACGCCGGACTACCTCGTCGCCGACCGCGGGATCTTCGACGACGACATGCCGAAGACGGCACCGCCCGTCTTCGAGTGACCTCACAACACCAATCACCACTGCGGGCCGGGAGCCCGCACACGTCCGGCTGGGGAGCATCCGGTGAAGTTCGAGTTGTCGCGGCAGGCCTTCCACGAGGCGTGGAAGCACTTCAAGCTGGGGACCAAGCCGATCGTGCTCAACGTCCTCCCGGAGGGGATCCTGGAGTCCGAGCGGCGCGCCGTCGAGCAGCGGGCCTGGGACGAGCTGCACCGCCTCGGATTCGGCAACGAGATGCGCGAGGAGGACATCTGCGGCGTGTTCCTGCCGCTGCAGCGCTACGAGCGGTCCTTCGACGTCACGCTCGGCGAGCGCACCGCCGACGGTGAGCGCAGGACGACGGGCATGGTCGCCAACGTCCGCGGCAACGCCACGCTCGCCGTGCTGACCGAGGAATCCGTCCAGTTGCAAGCACTTCCGGAGGACTCGATGGTCCGCGTGCTGCTCGGCGTGCTGCCCGACGACCTGAAAGCCGGTCCGGGGCGCGGTGTTTCGCTGCGCAGCGCGGTGATGGGCGCGGCGGCGAAGGAAGCGGGCAACTCCGACCGCGAGATGGCCGACGGCCTCATCCGCCAGGGCGTGAAGCGCGACGACGCCCGCCAGCTGGTGGAGATGGCCGGCGGCGAGCGGATTGCGTGGGCCCAGTTCGGCGCGGCGACGATGGACGGCCAGGGCAAGCGCAACCGAGCCCCGATGGTGACGAACTTCTTCGCCACCGCGAAGGGCTGGTACATGATCGAGACCAACAACCGGGGCGCGGAGCCCTGGACCACGATCGCCCCGATCGACAAGCCGCGAATGGCCTCCCGGATCACCGACCTCATGAAGACCAGCTGAATCCCGGGTCCTGGTGGGAGCTTTCCCGGTTCCCCGGTTTCGCCACGCCGAAACCACCTGGCGGCCGAGCCGGAGGCCCCGCATGAACGACACGCGGCGTGACGGTCCGGCGCTTAGAGTGGCCGGATGATTCGGAACGTTCTGGCGGGAATCGCGGCAGGCGCAGCCGGAACTACTGCGCTCAACGTCGTGAGCTACCTGGACATGGCGGTGCACGCTCGCGCGGCGAGCAGCACGCCCGCCGAGACGGTTCGCAGGACCGAACAGCTGCTGGGCGTGAGGCTGTCGAGCGAGGAGCTCGGCAGCGAAGGCGTCGCGCACCGCCGCTCGGCGGCGGGCGCGCTGCTCGGCATCGCCGCCGGCCTGGGGGTCGGAGTCCTGTACGGACTGGTGGCTCCGCGGCTCGGCGGTGCCTCGCTCGTCGCGCGCGGCATCGGCACGGGCCTGGTCGCCAACGTCGGCACCACCGGCCCGATGGTCGTGCTGGGCATCACCGACCCGCGCACCTGGCCGGTGAGCTCCTGGCTCTCCGACCTGGTGCCGCACTTGGCCTTCGGGCTGGCCACCGCGGCCGTCTGGGAGATGGCCGCCCCTCGCCGGTGACCGGTTTCCGCGCTGGAGCGCTGCCGGGCGGGCGGAACCTCCTCGCCGGCCTGGAGTTCGCTCCCGCGCGGCCGTTTCACCGGTTGCCGAGCCGCGAAGCCCGTCAGTGGCAGTCGCCGTGCCTGCCGAGGGTCTCCACCGGAGTCGCGCCGGGGCGCGTCCACTGCGGCGCGGGGCGGCTGGTCGGCCCCCAGGTGGCGTTGCCGTCGGCGTCCGTGCGCCAGTACCAGCAGGTCGGCACGCCGTGCCCGCCGACCGGTGAGCCCGCCTGCGGGGCTTCGGGCCAGCCCTCGGGGGCGTCCTCCCACGCCTCGCGGCGGCCGTAGGGCGTCATGTCGAGCATCCCGATGGATCCGTTGACCCGCTCGGTGCCCCGGCCCGTCGTGGAATAGGTGAGGAACGCCCGGTCGCCGTCGCGCAGGAAGCAGGTGAGGTAGCCCATGTCGCCGCCGACCGGCTCCTCCAGGTCCCGCACCGAGTACCAGGGCTGGGTGTACCCCATGAACTCGACGAAGGCGGCGACCTCGTCCCACCGGCCGGAGGTCAGGATGGCGAACGAGACCCCGCGGGCGTTGAGGTAGACGGCGTCCTTCAGGTGCCAGGCCGCGGTGGTGCAGCCCTCGCACTGCCCCTGGTGCGGTGCGCCGTCGTGCCACATGTGCTTGTAGACCACGAGCTCGTCGCGGCCCTGGAACAGGTCCAGGAACGGGACCGGGCCGTCGGGTCCGACGACCTCGACCGTCCCGTCGAACTCCACCATCGGCAGCCGTCGGCGGGCCGCGGCGATGGCGTCGCCCTCGCGGGTGTGGGCCTTCTCGCGGAGCAGGAGCTCGTCGCGGGCGGCCTGCCAGCTCGCCAGGTCGACGACGGGCGGGCGGCCGGGGAGTTCGGTGGTCTGGTCGTCCGGAGCGGTCGTCATGGTGTCCTCCGCGGTGTCTCGTGCCGGGCAGCGCCTTGCGGTGATCACTGGAGCAGACCCGGTGACCCGGCCGAAACTCATGGCGTGCGGGATCTTCTCGCACCAGCCGGTGTGTCGTTGATCACCTAGAGTGCGTCGCATGGATTCTGCGGCGGCGGACGGTTGGTGGAGCGCTTTCCGGCGGTCCCCGTTCTTCTCCGCGACCGTGCTGGTGCTCATCCTCGGCGCCGCGGCCGCGCTCTTCGCCGGGTCCTACACCTTCGCCATGGCCGATCCGACGCCGCACCGGGTTCCGCTGGCCGTCGTCGGGGTGCGCGACAGCCCGGAGCTGCTGGCGGAGATGGAGCAGACCGCGGGCACTGCCTTCGAGCTGCACCGGTACTCCTACGACGAGGCCTTGCGGGCGGTGGAGGAGCAGCAGGTCTTCGGCGTGCTCGACGTGCGCGGCAGCGCCGTCCGGCTGAACGTCGCCAGTGCTGCCGGGGCTTCCGTCGCGCAGCTGCTGGAGCAGGTCGTGGTGCAGGTCGGTGCGAGCAACGGCGTGGTGGTCGAGGTGCAGGACCTCAAGCCGCTGCAGCGGGGCGATCCGCGCGGGCTGGCGCTGTTCTACGTGTCGCTGGCCGCGATCGTCATCGGGTTCGTCGGTGCGATCCAGCTCAGCGTGCACGCCAGGGCGCTCAACCCCGCCGAGCGGATCGGGTTCACCGCCGCCTACGCGCTGCTGGGCGGGTTCGCCATCATCGCGGTGGTCGACTGGCTGCTGGGGGCCGTGCGGTTCCCGTTCGTCGAGTCCTGGCTGATCCTGGCGCTGGCGATGTTCAGCTCCGGGATGGTGTTCAGCATGTTCAACGCCCTGCTGGGGCGGTGGGCGATGGTGCCGACCTGGGGGCTCATGGTGCTGCTCGGCAACCCCTCGTCCGGCGGGGCGGTGTCCTGGCCGCTGCTGCCGTCCCCGCTGGGCCTGATCGGTGCCTGGCTGCCGCCGGGGGCGACGGTGAACGCCCTGCACACCGCCGTCTACTTCGGCGGCTCGCAGCACGCGTTCCCGTTCCTCGTGCTCGCCGGGTGGGCGCTGCTGTCCTGCGCGGTGTTCTGGGTCTGGCGCGACCGGCACCCCGGTGGCCGGCCCGCCACCACCTGAATCAATGCGGAAATTCCACGTAGCGGAATTTTCCTCGATCTTCACGAGTCCTTGATCACTTCGCCGATGAGGGGCATTTCACCCCGGTTTGACCTGCGAGGACGTCCTCGGCGTGGCTCAACTGCCCGGAAATCGGACACATTTGATGAATTTCGCCGAGATTAGTGCACTTCAGCGCCTTTGTTGGTAGTACTTGCAGCGGCGCCCGGCTCGTGCACGCCTCGTACGAGCGGGCCTGGCGGCGGGCCTAGTTGAATCAGGCTCACAAAAACCGGACCCCCGTGGAACCCGGTCGAGCCGACTCGGTACCGTCGCCGCACCGATCAAGAGAAACCCCACATCACGGAGGACATGGTGGCCCTTCCCCAGCTGACCGAGGAGCAGCGGGCAGCAGCTCTGGAAAAGGCGGCTGCCGCCCGTCGCGCCCGAGCGGAGCTCAAGGAGCGCCTCAAGCGAGGCGGAACCACGCTGGCGGAGGTCCTGGAGACCGCCGACAACGACGAGGTCCTGGGCAAGATGAAGGTCTCCGCCCTGCTTGAGGCCCTTCCCGGGGTTGGCAAGGTTCGCGCTCAGCAGATCATGGAGCGGCTGGAGATCGCCAACAGCCGCCGCCTGCGCGGACTGGGCGAGCGGCAGCGCAAGGCGCTGCTCACCGAGTTCAGCGGCGAGTGATCGACGCACAAACCGGCGCTGAGCCGAGGACCGTCCGTCAGGGCGAGCCTCGGCTCACCGTCGTTTCCGGGCCCTCCGGCGTCGGCAAGTCCAGCGTGCTCGGCGAGGTGCGCAAGCGGTCCGCGGAGATCTACTTCAGCGTGTCCGCCACCACGCGCGCGCCGCGCGCCGGCGAGATCGACGGCGTGCACTACCACTTCGTCGACACCGCGGAGTTCCAGCGGATGATCGACGCCGACGAGATGCTGGAGCACGCGCAGTACGCGGGCAACTTCTACGGCACGCCCCGCAAGCCCGTCGAGGACGCTCTCGCGGCAGGCCGGCCCGCGGTGCTGGAGATCGAGCTGCAGGGCGCTCGGCAGGTCCGCCGGGCCATGCCGGAGGCGCAGCTGGTCATGCTGCTGCCGCCGTCCTGGGAGGTGCTGGTCGACCGGCTCACCGGTCGCGGCACCGAGCCCGCGGAGGTCGTCGAGCGGCGGTTGGCGACCGCGCGCGAGGAGCTGGCCGCCGAATCGGAGTTCGACGCCAGCGTGGTCAACGCCGATGTGCAGGCCGCGACCGGCGAATTGCTACGATTGATACTCGGCCGCGAACTGTGACGAGCCAGCGGTGAGCAGCACCGGAGTTCGGTCGACCGAAGTCCGGCACCCCGCGGGCCGCATCGCGCCCCCCACGCAACGGCACCACGCCGCCGTCCACGAGGAGCAGGAGCCACTCACGTGAGCACCCCCAGCGCGCTGGCTGCGCTCAACAGCAGCCCGTCCACCAACACCGCCGAAGGCATCACCTACCCGCCGATCGACGACCTGCTGGAGCAGGTCAGCTCGAAGTACGCGCTGGTGATCTACTCCGCGAAGCGCGCGCGGCAGATCAACGACTACTACGCCCAGCTCGGCGAGGGCCTGCTGGAGTACGTCGGCCCGCTGGTCGAGCCGGGCCCGCGCGAGAAGCCGCTGTCGATCGCGCTCCGCGAGATCCACGCCGGCGTGCTCGAGCACACCGAAGGCGAGTGACGGATGAACGTGCCGAGGACCGCCCGCGGGTGGTCCTCGGCGTCAGCGGTGGCATCGCCGCCTACAAGGCGTGCGAGGTGCTGCGGCGGCTGACCGAGTCCGGTCACCGCGTCCGGGTCGTCCCGACCGAGGCCGCGCTGAACTTCGTCGGTGCGGCGACCTTCGAGGCGCTCTCCGGGCAGCCGGTGCGCACCGGCGTGTTCACCGACGTCCACGAGGTGCAGCACGTCCGGCTCGGGCAGGAAGCCGATCTGGTCGTCGTCGCGCCCGCCACCGCCGATCTGCTGGCCCGCGCCGCGCACGGGCAGGCCGACGACCTGCTCACCTCGACGCTGCTGACCGCCCGGTGCCCGGTGCTGATGGTCCCGGCGATGCACACCGAGATGTGGGAGCACCCGGCGACCCGGCACAACGTCGCGCTGCTGCGCAGCCGCGGCGTGGTGGTCGCGGAGCCCGACAGCGGCCGGTTGACCGGCGCGGACACCGGCAAGGGCCGGCTGCCCGACCCGGCCGAGATCGTCGACCTGGCGCGCCTGCTGCTGGCCGAGCCCGCGGCGCTGCCGCGCGATCTCGAAGGCCGCCGCGTGGTGATCTCCGCCGGTGGCACCCGCGAACCGCTGGACCCGGTGCGCTACCTGGGCAACCGCTCCTCCGGGCGGCAGGGCTACGCGCTGGCCCGGGTGGCCGCGCACCGCGGCGCCGAGGTGACGCTGGTGGCCGCGCACACCGCCGACCTGGCGGCCCCGGCCGGCGTCCGGGTGATCAGGGTGGGCACCGCCGAGGAGCTGCGGTCGGTGATGCTGGCCGAGGCCGACGGCGCGGACGCCGTGGTGATGGCCGCCGCGGTCGCCGACTTCCGCCCGGTGTCGCACGTCGAGCACAAGATCAAGAAGTCCGACCGGGACCCGGAGCCGCTGGCCCTGACCCGGAATCCGGACATCCTCGCCGAACTGGTCGAAGCGCGCGGAGCCGGCAAGCTCGCCGCGTCGCTGATCGCCGGGTTCGCCGCCGAGACCGGCGATGCGACCACCTCGGTGCTCGACCACGGCCGGGCCAAGCTGGCCCGCAAGGGCTGCGATCTGCTGGTGGTCAACGCCGTCGGCGACGGCCAGGCCTTCGAGGTCGAGGAGAACGCCGGGTGGCTGCTCAGCGCCGACGGCACCGAGGTGCCCATCCCGTTCGGCGCGAAGTCCAGGCTGGCTTCCACATTGTGGGATGCTGTGAACAGGCAGCTGCACCGTCAGTAGGGTGACGACGCACGTCGTCCACCGGCCGGTGGAGCTATGCGGAGCAATTCAGGGAGAGTCGTGAGTCAGCAGTCTGACCTGCGCACCGGGCGCAGGTTGTTCACCAGTGAGTCCGTGACCGAAGGCCACCCGGACAAGATCTGCGACGCGATCAGCGACTCGATCCTGGACGCGTTGCTCGGCCAGGACCCGCGTTCGCGCGTGGCGGTGGAAACCCTGGTGACCACCGGTCAGGTGCACGTCGCCGGTGAGGTGACCACCGACGCCTACGCCGACATCCCGACCATCGTGCGGGAGAAGATCCTGGAGATCGGTTACGACTCCTCGGCCAAGGGCTTCGACGGCAACTCCTGCGGCGTCAACGTCGCCATCGGTGCGCAGTCGCCGGACATCGCGCAGGGCGTGGACACCGCGCACGAGTCGCGGGTCGAGGGCGTGATCGACGAGATCGCCAAGCAGGGCGCGGGCGACCAGGGCCTGATGTTCGGCTACGCCTGCGACGACACGCCGGAGTTCATGCCGCTGCCGATCGCGCTGGCGCACCGCCTGTCGCGGCGGCTGACCAAGGTCCGCAAGGACGGCGTGCTGCCGTACCTGCGCCCGGACGGCAAGACCCAGGTGACCATCGAGTACGCCGGTGACCAGGCCGTTCGGCTGGACACCGTGGTGCTGTCCACCCAGCACGCCGCCGACATCGACCTGGACTCGATGCTCGCGGTGGACATCAAGGACCAGGTGGTCGGGCCGGAGATCGGGCAGCTCGACATCGACACCTCCGACACGCGGCTGCTGGTCAACCCGACCGGCCGGTTCGTCGTCGGCGGTCCGATGGGCGACGCGGGCCTGACCGGCCGGAAGATCATCGTCGACACCTACGGCGGCATGGCCCGCCACGGCGGCGGCGCGTTCTCCGGCAAGGACCCGTCGAAGGTGGACCGCTCGGCGGCCTACGCGACGCGGTGGGTGGCGAAGAACGCCATCGCGGCCGGGCTGGCCAGCCGGATCGAGGTGCAGGTGGCCTACGCGATCGGCAAGGCCGCCCCGGTGGGCCTGTTCGTGGAGACCTTCGGCACCGAGAACGTCGACCCGGCCCGCATCCAGTCGGCGATCAACGAGGTCTTCGACCTGCGCCCGGCGGCGATCATCCGCGACCTCGACCTGCTGCGCCCGATCTACGCGCCGACCGCGGCCTACGGCCACTTCGGCCGCCCGGACCTCGACCTCCCCTGGGAGCGCACGGACCGCGCCGAGGCCCTGAAGGCCGCAGCCAACATCTGATCTTTCCGGGTGAAGGGCACCTTTTGGCAAGTTACTTGCTAAAAGGTGCCCTTCACGCTTCACCCGACCGAGTTCGAGCTGGTGCCTCTTACTCTGGGGGCGTGGGGTCGCCGGACAGGTTCGTTCCTTACGGCCCGTCGCACTGGGTGCTCATGGCGCTGATCGTCGTCGGTGCCGTGGCCTTCGTGGTGGCCGGGCGGCGGCTGCGCGATCCGCGGGTGGCGGTGCTGTTCGCGCGAACTCTCGCCGTGGTGGTCCTGCTGTTCAACGTGCCGCTGCTGGTCTACCGGCAGCTGCCCGCGCAGTGGGACGTCGGCGAGTCGCTGCCGCTGCACCTGTGCGACCTCGCCTGGGCGGTCGCCGCTCTCGCGCTGTGGACGCGGCAGCCGCTGGCCTGCGCGCTCGTCTACTACTGGGGCCTGACGCTGACCCCGCAAGCGCTGATCACCCCGGCGTTCGACGCCCCGGACTTCCCGCACGTCGACTTCATCGAGTTCTGGGGCCAGCACCTGCTGGTCATCTGGACCGCGGCGTACCTGACCTGGGGCGTCGGCGTGCGGCCGAGCTGGCGCGGCTACCGGTTCGCCGCGGTGGTGACCCTCGGCTGGGGTGCGGCGGTGCTGGCGTTCAACTCCTGGGCGGGCACCAACTACGGCTTCGTCAGCAGGAAGCCCGACAACCCGTCGCTGCTCGACCTGATGGGCGGTTGGCCCTGGTACCTGGGCGTGGCGGCGGTCGCCGGGCTGGCCGCCTGGGCGCTGCTGACCTGGCCGTGGACCCGGCGGAGCGCTAGTCGGATCCCATGCTGAAGCCCTGCTGGCGCCAGGCCTCGTAGACCGCGACCGCGGCCGAGTTGGCCAGGTTCATCGAGCGGATCCCGGGCAGCATCGGGATGCGGACCTGGAGCGTCACGTCGGCGAGGACGTCCTCGGGCAGGCCGGTGGACTCCGGGCCGAACAGCAGCACGTCGCCGGGCTGGTAGGCGACCGTTTCGTAGGAGCGCTCGGCCTTCGAGGTGAAGGCGATGATCCGCTCCGGCTGGAGCGCCCGCCACGCCGCTTCGAGGTCCGGGTGGACGTGCAGGGCGGCCTGGTCGTGGTAGTCGAGCCCGGCCCGGCGCAGCTTCGCGTCTTCCACGGAGAACCCGAGGGGTTCGATCAGGTGCAGGGCGCAGCCGGAGCCGGCCGCCATGCGGATCGCGTTGCCCGCGTTGCCGGGGATCTCCGGGTGATAGAACACGACGTGAAACACCTGAAATCGTTTCACACCAGAGTTCCCGGCGGCAGCCCGGGGCTGAAAACCGTTGGTGCGGCAAGATCAACCGCTGTTATCCTGGCCGAGCCGGTCGAGAGGCGCTGCAACGGGCGTCGGCCCGCCACGCTCGGTCGGCGCGAGCGTCGGGAAGGGTGCCTCCTGTGATCGGAGGTGTCCTGTGCCGACCGGAAATCCGCTGCCCGCGGCGAAGATCGCGGATCTGGTGAGCTACCCGGTGAAGGGCTGCGCCGGGATGTCCGCCCGGAGCTTCCCGCTGACCGAGGCGGGGCTGGTGCACGACCGGGCCTTCATGGTCGTCGACGACGACGGCGTGTACCGGACGCAGCGCCGGTGGCCCCGGCTCGCGCAGATCCAGCCGGTGATCAGCGGCGACCGGCTGGAGCTGAGCGCGCCCGGAGCCGGTTCGATCGGGGTGGACGTCGACGTGACCGGGCCGCGCCGGGACGTGCGCCTCTTCGACGCCGGGTACCGGGGGATCGACCAGGGCGGTGCCGTCGCGGAATGGCTCTCCGAGGTGCTCGGCGCCCGCAGCAGGCTGGTGCGGGTGCCGCCGGAGCACGACCGCGTCACCGACGGCGAGGTCCCCGGAACATCCGGATATGCCGACAGTTCCGCGGTGCACGTCGTGTCGCGCTCCTCATTGGACCGGCTCGACGAGCGCGGGCCCCGCCCGGTGCCGGTGGAGCGCTTCCGCCCCAACATCGTGGTCGAGGGCTGGCCCGAGCCGCACACCGAAGACCGCGCCGGACGCATCGCGATCGGCGATGCGGTGCTGGGTTTCACCAAGCTCGCGATCCGCTGCGCGGTCACCACCGTCGACCAGGAGACCGGGCTTCGCGACGGCCCGGAGCCCTTGCGCACGCTCGCTGCCTACCGCCGGATCCCCGACCAGGGCATCGCTTTCGGCGCGAAGTTCGCGGTCCTGCGCACCGGGACGCTGTCCGTCGGCGATCCGGTGACGGTCGAGGCCTGGCGGTAGGCGCTGTTTATGCTGATCGTGGTGACCGCAGGCCGGTCAGCAGGTCCCTGCGTCAGGAGCGGAGTCCGCGGTGTCCGGTTTCATCTTCGTCGATCAGGAAGCTCCCGATTACCTGAAGGAAGCGGCAGCCGGGTCGCGGGTGACGCTGCCGTCGTTCGAGCCTCCGTGGCTCGTGGTGGACCACTCGCTGGACCGGGTCGTCGTCGCTAGGTGGCCGGGGCGGCTGTTCCGGGCTGAGATCGTGCCCCCGGCGACGGATGCGGAACGAGCGGCGATGGCCCGTGCTGCCGAGAGGCTGAGCTCCGACGCCGGTTACACCCGCGCCGTCTCCATCGATCTGGTGGAGGAGATCTCCCCGACGGTGCTCTTCGGCCCGCACGGGGATGCTGTGCGGGCCGTGCTCGAAGCCGGATGCGCGCTGGACGAGGAGAGCGCCCGTCGGCTTGCATCCGCCCGTCAGCCCGCGGCCGACCACGCGTACAGCGCGGCATGGGAGCGGTGGCTCGGCGAGCAGCCGAACGGTGCGGTCTACCAGGGCCAGTCGCACGCGTCGATCGTGGCCATCTCCGGTGCGGGGCCGTCCGAATCGCCGATCGGGCACGGGTTCTCCGTCCTGTCGCGCGCGGTCTACGAGAGCGCTCGGCTTCGCGGTGGCGAAAGTGCGCACGCTCGCGACGAGGACGGTGACTGGGTGCTGCTAGATCCGTGGCGCACAGCCTCCGCTGCGCTCCTCGACGCAGCTATGGCCCTAGGTGCGCCGCATCTCGTGGGCGAGCGAACCGGCACATTGCTCACTAAGGCCTGGAACGCGGTGCACGGGCGGTGACCACGGCCGCGTCCACCGGTCGGCTCCGCGTTCAGACGAGCCCGCCGGTGGCGCGGATATCATCGCGGTAGTTGTGGGGCTCTTGTGTCGTATCCGTGGGTGAGCGGGTGGGGCCGGGTGCTTCGGCGGTGGTAGCGGGGTCGGGTTGGTGGAGTGACGGGGGCGGTGGGGTGCGG
>NZ_JAQGLB010000038.1 GCF_027853965.1 Saccharopolyspora indica
GTCCGGGCCGGGGCAGGCGAGCCCGGACGGCTCGACCACCGCGCGCAGCACGCCCCCGCCCGTCGTCGCGCCACCTCGCACGGACGAGATCGGTGCGCCACCGCCTGCGGCCCGGACCAGGCCGGACACCGCGTTGACGAGCGAGCCCAGCGACTCCGAATCCGAGTACTACGACGCGGAATCCGACTTCACGGGCCCCACCGACGCCCAGCGGGTCGAGCAGTTCCGGCCCGGGCCGGGCGAGCGGGAGGGCGGCCGGTACGACATCGAGGCCCTCAAGGACGGCCGCCAGGTGTGGGTCGCGGACCAGCCGTCCGAGCGCGCGGTCTTCCGCCTCGACGACGGCAGCACCGCCGGGATGACCCCCTTCATGGTCAAGAAGTGGTTCTCGGATTCGCCGGATCTCGCGCTGCTGACCGACGGGCTGGGCAGCACCGTCCTCCACGAGCACCTGTACGGGCCGGACGGGGTGCGCAAGGAGTACGGCCTCGACCAGCGCGACGAGTTCATCGCCGATCTCCGCGAGCGGCGGCGCGACTCGTGGTTGGCCGGGCAGCAGGAGGTCGTCACCGCGGTCGACGAGCTGGCGACCTGGGTCACCGACCAGTACCCGCCGGACCAGTACAGCTACGTGGGCCTGGGTCGCAGCCCGGCCCCGGTGGTGGCGGCCCTGCAATCGCTCGGCCACGAGGCGGTCTCGGTGCCGTTGTCGAGCTTCCGCCCCGGGCCGCCGTCGGAGCTGAACTCGATCCTGGACCGCGTGTTCGACCGGCCGGGGGTCGACACCACGCCCCTGTCCGATGCGCAGTGGCAGATGCTGCGCGAGCACTTCCGGGAGTTCGTCGGCACGCCGGATCGCAACATCGTGCTGATCGACTACACCCAGAGCGCGCTCTCGCTGGTCGCGGCGCAGTTCTACCTCCAGCAGCACCTCGGCCCGGGCGTGCAGGTCCACGCGCTGGCGATGCACCAGGACATCAACAGCGGCGACGTCCAGAAGACCTACTCGCAGGCCGCGGTGCCGCTGGCCTACCGGGACGCCCGGACGCTCTGGGAGTGGTACGCGGACAACTGGAACTCGGAGCGCAGCGCGCAGCGCGCGGAGTGGCAGCAGCGGTTCGCGAGCGTCTCGCTCGGCGCCGACGGCCCGTTCGGGGAGCGGGGCAGAACGCTCGGTGAGTCGTTCAAGGAAGAGGCCTTCGACAACCTCGCGGAGTACAGCTCGTACAAGCTCCTCGAACAGGACCCGCAGACCTTCGAGCAGACCCGGCCGAAGCGCCACGAGCAGCAGACCGGCGACATCCCGACGGCGTACCAGGTGCTCGGCGACGCGGTGCGGGAAGGCCGACCGGATGCGCAGGACGACCAGGCGAACCCGGTGGACGTCACCACGGGTGGTTCGGAACCGTCCGCGCAGAACGCGGATTCCGTTGCCGGGGCGGTGGATCGCCGCGCTGCTGCTGCTCCTGCGGCCGGTGATGTCGTCGCGGGTGAGCCTCCGGCGGAGTCGCGGAAGCGGTCGCGCGAGGAGTTCGAGGAGGACGGCCCGGCCACCACCTACGAGCCGTCCCACCAGCGGCCGCTCCCGGAGCGCCTGGTGCCGCCCGCGCAGAGCGACACCGATCAGCTCCTCGCGGCGGTGCCGCCGGGCACCCGGTTCGCCGACCCGGCGAGCTTCGTCGAGCTGATCAACGGGACGCGATCGGAGCAGGGGCGCGACGTCAACTGCGTCGACGCCGCGCTGGCGTTCCACGAGACCTACCAGGGCAACCCGCGGGTCGCCGGTGCGGCGCCGAACGGGGTGCCGCGGAGCGCGGGCACGGCAGCCGCGGAAGGACTCGGCTACGCGCCGGAGCTGTTCAGCCAGGGCCCGTCCGGGCTGGCCGAGGTGATCGACCGGGTCACCCGGGCCGGGCACGGTGCGGATGCGCTGGTGGTCGGCTTTCCCCGCAGCGGTGGGGGACACGCGTGGAACGTGGTCAACCACCACGGCGAGGTGTCCATCGTGGACGCTCAGGCGGGCACGGTCCGGCCGGCGACCACGGACGGCTTCTCCTGGCTGGACCGGGTTTACGCGACTCCGCTGGACGCCGACGGCAACTACGTCGAAGACGCGGCACCGGCGCCGCAACCGCCTGCGAACCCCGACGCCTACGCCACCGCCGAGCACGAGCGGGCGCAGCTGGCCCACGAGATGCGCCGGGCCGCCGCGGCGGGCGAGGAGATCCCGGTGCCCGGCACGAACGGCCGCCTGGTCCCGAGCCTCGGCGGCCTGCGCCTGGTCGGCGCGGCCATCACCGCCGAACTCGCCGCCGACCTGGCCGCCCTGACCAACCGCGACCTGATCGCCCTGGTGATCGGCCCCGACGCCGAACCCCCGGAACCGGACGACGAGCCGCCGCCCGGCCTCGAAGAGCTCAAGTTCCCACCCCGAGGCCGCCCGGAGCGGGTCGGCGCTGCCGAGAGCTGAACCACCGCTGCGGTGAACTCCCGCGGGTCGTGCAGCCGTGTTCTCCGGAGAGCGGAGGAGGCGGAGTGGACGAGTCGATCACCGTGGAGCGCGTTCGGCACGCACTGGTCGTGGGGCGGCTCGACGCGGACGGCGCCGCCGTGCTGCTGGCGGCGAACCTGCCGCCGAAGCGGGATCGCACCTTCGTGGTGGTCGGCACCTCCGCGCTCGACGCGATGAAGCGGCTCGACCCGTGGGTCACCGCGGATCTCGCCGACGAGGCGCGCGGCGATCTGTGCGTGGTGGCACCGGGTTTCGGCGCGATGGGCGACAACGGTGCGCTGCCGCCCGCGAAGCTGCTCGCCGAACGGCTCGGCGTCGAGATCACCGCCCCCGATGGCGATCCCGTCGCGCTCGGCGACGGCAGCCTGTTCGTGCCCGGCCCGAGCCCGGGCTGGGTGTCGTTCCGGCCGGACGGCCGCCGCACCCGCATCGGCGCCCGGCTTCCCGCACCGTGGTGGCAGGACGGGCTGCCGGACCCGGCCGACCACCTCGTCCACGTGCCCGCCGGCCTGTGGCTCCGACGGCCCGGCACCTCGCCCCGGCCCGATGACCGCTTGCTGCGCCGGACGCCCGACCCGGACCGGATGTACGTGGTGCTCGGCGCGCCGGGAGAGCCGCCGCCCGCGGCGGAGTCCGTGGTCGAAGTGCTGCGCGCGCTGCCCGACGAGGGCCGGGACCGGGCGGTCCTGGCCTGCTACGGCTTCGGCGGTGGTGAGCTGATCCGCGACGTGGCCGGTGAGCTGCGCGCGCCGGTGCGGGTGGCGCACGGCGTGCCCGGCGACGACGGCCTGGTGCAGGTCGACGCCGAGGGCGCGGTCCGCTGGCAGCCCTTCGCGGTGGAGAGCGTGTACCGCGACGGCGGCCCGCCGGTGCTGGACCGCTGGCTGGCTCCGGCGTCCCTGGCGATGGTCGAGCCCGGGTCCTACCGGCTGATCGAGGGCTGGCGGGTCGACGTGGTGCCGCGCGGACTCGTCGTGCGGCCGGACGCGGTGCACCTCGACGAGGCCATCACGGCCGCGGATCCCGGCCCGACGGCCGACGTCGTCTTCGCGGCCGAGCGCGCGGTGCCGCCGGAAGTCCTGGCCGCGTTCGACCACCTGGTGCGCGAACTCCCCGCCGCCGCGCGGGAGAGCCTGCGGATCGTCCCGGTCGTCGACCCTTCGGCGCTGGCCGGTGTCGAGGCCGCGGATCGCATCGAGGCCGCCCCCGAGCGCCCCGCGCCGCGCCAGGTGAGCGCCGCACCGGTGGCCCCGCCGAAGGGCGCGGTGATGGTGACACCCGACGGGCGAATCCTGCCCGTCGCCCCGATCCTCGCGGTGCCCGCGCGGCCCGCCCCGAAGAACAACGCCCGCGACCTCCCGGACGTCTCCGCCGAGCTGCCCCCGGCCCGACCGGCTTCGTCGGCGCCGGTGCAGCAGCAGATCCAGCTGCCGGAGGCGCTGCAACCGACCCGGCCGGAGCCGACACCCCCGGCACCGCCGCGCCCACCCGCCCCGACGTGGCCCCCGATCGCCGCTCCCGCGCCGCGGATCGTGCAGGCACCGCACGCGATCCAGGCTCAGCAGGCAGCTTCCGCCCAGCCCGCTTCCGCCCAGCAGGCGCCGCCAGTCGTGCAGGCTCCGCCCCCGGCAGCGAACGCGCCGCTGTGGGGACACCCGCGCTCGGCCCCGGCCGGTGGCCAGCCGCCGTGGATCGGTCAGCTCGACACCGCTCCCGCACGGGCCGAGGCGGAACCGGTGTGGCCGACCGAGACGACGGCACCCGAGCCGCAGGCGGTCACCGAGGAGCGGAGAGCCGACGCAGCAGCGCAGCCGGACGCGAACGACGACAGCAAGGCCCAGCCGGAGGCCACCGACGACCGGAGGACCAGCGCGCTCCCGGCGGAGCCGAGCAGGGCGATACCCGCGACGACGAGCTCGCGGGACTTCCGCTCGATCGGTTCGGCGAGCGCGGTGCCGCCCCCACCGGCAGCGGTCGGCACGTTGCCCGCCAGCACCAAGTCCACAGTGGAACCAGCCGCCAAGTCGGTCGCCGGGCTGCTGCCGAAGCGCGACCTCCCGGCAGCCCAGGCCGTGGAAGTGCCGGAGGACGTGCGCAGCACGCCGGAGCAGCGGCGCGCGATGCGAGCGGCGCTCGGCTCCCGCTACGACGTCGCGACCCGCGCGGTCACCCGGCTCCTCTCCGAGCGGCCCGGCATGCGGTTCGCCTCCGAGGACCGGGCCGCGCTGCTGGCCGAGCTCGCCGTGGTCCGGGTGTTCGCCGACGACCCGGCGGGCGAGTACGACGCCGACTTCTACGTCTGCCTCGCCGACGGCCTGCGCCGGCTGCCGACGGTGCGCACCGTCGTGGTGCGCGGGATCCCGGCGGACACGGCGGTGCGGCCCGAGTCCGTTCTCCGGCTGCCCACCCCGGTGGTCGCCGCCCCGGCGGCGGGCACCGAACCGGTGGGCCCGGCCGAGGCGCTGATCTGGACCACCACCGGCCGCAGGCTGGACGGGCTGCTCGACGAGCCGATCTCGCACCGCGGTGACGTGGTGCTCTCCGGGCACACGAAGCTGCGGGTGCTGGCCGTGGAGTCCGAGCGGATCCTGCTCGCCGAGGACGGAACCGCCCGCGACGCGGCGCTCACCAGGCTCCGCGCCGCCGCTGCCGCGCGGGCCGGCATCGCTGACCAGCAGGCCACCAGCAGGTGGTTCGGCCCGCTCCCGGCGGCTTGAGAGGAGAACCGGTGATCCAGCACCAGGAGTTGCTCGCGCTGGCCGGTCGGGCGCCGGACGGCTGGCTGGCCATCGCCCGCGAAGCGCACGCCGCCGCCGACGAGACCCGCCTCGAGAGCCTGTTCGCCCTGCTCGGCGACGCGAAACCCCAGCAGCACACCTTCGCGCCGGAACCGGACGGCCACGAGGAGGCCGACGGCGCGGTGCTCGCCGCGATCCGGGCCGAGCCCGGCGCGCAGGCGTGCTGGGCCACCACCCGGGGCGGCACCGACCGCGTCTACCTGATCCAGTCCGAAGGCGACCTGACGGCCGCGACCACCGCCGGTCACCGCGCGCTGGCGGGCCTGGCGGACTCACCGCGGGTGGAGGTGTTCGCGCCCGACGACGTCCTGCCCGGCTACCACGAGGACGCGCTGCTGGCCGCGACGCTGCTGTGGTCGGCGGCGCCGGGCCCCGAGGTCCGGGTGGCCCGCACGTTCGACGGCGCCACCGCCGCCGGGCCGTGGTTCGACCCCGGCCACGAGCTCGTGGTGGATCCCGCCGAGCGCAGGCGGCTGCTGGACTTCCTCACCGCGGGCGAAGTCGTGCTGAGCGCGGACGTGCTGATGCTCGACGTGTTCACCGGCACCCGAGCGGTGCCCGCAGGCCTGCGCTCCGACGGCACCTGGGTGTGGTCGGACGCCGCCAAGTACTACCTCGACCGCTACCAGCTGGCGCCCGATGCGGAGCTGGCCGGGCACGCGCTGGCGGGCAGGCCGGGCGGCCGCCTGACCCCGCTGGCCCGCCACCGCGTGCGCGCGGCCTTGACACCCCAGGAGGGCCCATCGTGACGAGCAGGATGTCCGGAGTCCGCTCGGTGCTCGGCGTCTCGCCGACCGAGCCCGACTGCTACCGCACCGTCGGCGACGCGATCAGCTCGGCGCGCGACGGCGACGTGATCGCCATCCGGCCCGGCGTGTACCCGGAGTCGATCGTGCTGGACCGCGACGTGACGCTGTCCGGTTCCGGCTCGCCGGGCGAGGTGCGGATCGAGGCGGCGGGCACCCCGGTGCTGCGGGTGACCGCCGAGCACGCCGAGGTCTCCGGCATCGAGTTCGCGCACTCCGACGGCGAAGTGGCCGTCGACCTGCAGTCCGGTGCGCTGCACCTGGGCGAGTGCGAGGTCGCGGCGGACTCGGAGGTGGCGGTCGTGGTCCGCCGCGGCGCCCAGCTGCGCGCCGACACCACGACGGTGCGCAATCCCGGTGGTGCCGGGGTGCTGGCCTTCGACGGCGGTGCGGCCCAGCTGACCGGCTGCACGATCACCTCCGTGAGCACCACCGCGGTGGTCGCCCGCTCCGGCGGCGTCCCGGTGCTGGTGGACTGCGCGGTGACGGAGGCGAAGGGCGCGGTGCTCGCCGCCGACGGCGGGCGCGGCGAGCTGCGCAACTGCCGGATCAGCGACATCGCGGGCACCGCGATCGTGGTCGAGGAGCGCAGCGAGCTGATCGTCACCGGCACCGAGGTGTCCGCTGTGGACGGTGTGGGCGTGCTGTCGGCGAGCGGTTCGCGCCCGGTGCTGCGCGACTGCCGGCTGCTCGGCACCAGCGCGCAGGCCGTCGTGGTGGTGCAGGAATCGGCCGTCGAGCTGGAGCGGGTGACCGTCGACGGAGCGCGCGGGCACGCGGTGCAGGTCCTGGAGGGATCGACCGCCGACCTGTCCGAGTGCGTGCTCACCGGCACCGGCCACGACGCCGTGGTCGCCGGTGCGGACGGCACGATCCGGCTGGTGGCCTGCGAGATCACCGGTGGCGCCGGCAACGGCGTGCTGGTCGAGCGGCAGGCCGCGGTGACCGTGCGCGACACCTCGGTCGTCGGCACCGCGGCCACCGGCCTGCTCGCCACCGACCAGGCCCGGCTGGTCGTCGACGGCGGCGAGGTGCGCGAGTGCCAGACCGGCGTGGTGTGGCGCGGGCACGCCGACGGTTCGATCACCGGCTGCGGTGTGCGCGACAACCTGGGCGACGGCATCGCGGTGCAGTCCGACCAGCCGGTGGAGGTGAGCGGCTGCGCCGCCGAGCGCAACCTCGGCACCGACGTCCGGCTGCCCGGCGGCGAGGTCCCGGCGCTGGTCGAGGAGACCGCCGCGGCCCCGGCACCGGCCCCGGTCGAGCCCGGCGACACCGAAGAGCTGGACGACCTGCTCGCGGAGCTGGACGCGCTCGTCGGCCTGGACGGCGTCAAGCGCGAGGTGGAGACGCTGGTGCGGCTGCACCAGATGTCCGAGCGCCGGGCGGCTGCGGGCCTGCCGTCGCCGCCGCTGTCCCGGCACCTGGTGTTCACCGGCGCACCCGGCACCGGCAAGACCACCGTGGCCCGGCTCTACGGCCGGATCCTCACCGCGCTCGGCGTGCTGCGCTCCGGCCAGCTGGTCGAGGTGGCGCGGCCGGACCTGGTCGCATCGGTGGTCGGCGGCACCGCGATCAAGACCACCGAGATGTTCACCAAGGCGATCGGCGGCGTGCTGTTCATCGACGAGGCCTACACGCTGTCGGCGGGCAACAACGGCGGTGGCGGCCCGGACTTCGGCCGGGAGGCGATCGACACGCTGGTGAAGCTGATGGAGGACCACCGCGACGAGGTGGTGGTGATCGTCGCCGGCTACACCAACGACATGCGCTCGTTCCTCGCGGCGAACCCGGGGCTGTCCTCGCGCTTCTCCCGCACCATCGAGTTCGCCGACTACTCCTCGGCGGAGCTGGTCACCATCGTCGAGGGCCTGTGCCGCGGGCACGACTACCGGCTGGAGTTCGAGACCAGGGCGGCGCTGCACGCCTACTTCACGAACCTGCCGCGCGACGCGGCGTTCGGCAACGGCCGCACGGCCCGCAAGGTGTTCGAGGAGATGCTCGGCCGCCAGGCCTACCGGCTCGCCGACGACCTCGACGCCGGGCACGTCGCGCTGACCAGGCTGCTGCCGGAGGACCTCGGCCCGCTGCCCGGTTCCTCGGTCGGGGCGGGCGCGGGCCGGGTGGACGAGGAGCGCATCGACCAGCTGCTCGGCACCCTGCAGGCGCTGGTGGGCCTGGACGAGGTGAAGGCGGAGGTGTCGGCGATGGTCGACCTGCTCACCTCGGCGCGGCGCAGGCAGGCCGCCGGGCTGCCGGTGCCGTCGGTGAGCAGGCACCTGATCTTCGCGGGCCCGCCCGGTACCGGCAAGACGACGGTGGCCCGCCTCTACGGCTCGCTGCTGGCCGCGCTCGGCGTCCTGGCCCAGGGGCAGGTCACCGAGGTCGCGCGCGCGGACCTGGTCGGCGAGTACATCGGGCACACCGCGCGCCGCACGACCGAGGCGTTCGACCGCGCGCGCGGCGGCGTGCTGTTCATCGACGAGGCCTACACGCTGTCGTCGAGCAAGGGCGGTGGCAACGACTTCGGCCGCGAGGCGATCGACACGCTGGTGAAGCTGATGGAGGACCACCGCGACGAGGTGGTGGTGATCGCGGCGGGCTACGAGCGGGAGATGGAGGGCTTCCTCGCGGCGAACCCCGGTCTGTCGTCCCGGTTCTCGCACCGCGTGCGCTTCGCCGACTACACGCCCGACGAGCTGGTCACGATCGTCAACCAGCACGCCACCGACACCGGCTACGAGTGCACCGGCCCGACGGTGGCGGCCCTGCGCACCCACTTCGCGACGATGAGCCGCGGCGAGTCCTTCGGCAACGGCCGCTACGCCCGCCAGGTCCTGGACGAGACGATCGCCCACCACGCCCGCCGCACCCGCTCCCTGACCGAACCCACGATGGACGACCTCTGCCTGCTCCTGCCCGAAGACGTCCCCGGCCCCCAGCACCGCACGGCCGGAGCCTGAACCACAGGTACGGCGGCGGGAGTTGCTCGGTCTCCACAGACCCGTGAGTGCTTTGTGGGGCTATAGCACCACAAAACACTCACGGGTACTGAACAGGGGAAACGGATCCGGCGAAGTCGCAACGCCCCGGGGTCAGGCCGCGAGCGGCTGCGCGGAGACCGATTCGCGGAGCGTGCGCATGGCGTTGTGCAGGCGGCTCTTCACCGTGCCCGGCGGGACGCCGAGGACCTTGGCCGCCGAAGCCGCCGTGCGGTCGGCGTAGTAGACCTCCAGCACGGTGTCGCGGTGCGCGGGGGAGAGGGTTTCGAGCATCGCGCGGACGACGATCCTCGTCTCGACCTGGTCGTTGGCGCTGGGCGCCACCGCCGCGTACTCCAGGTCCTGCTCGGGCAGGCCGACCTCGGTCGGCCGGGCGCGGCGGCTGCGGTGCTGGTCGATGGCGATGTTGTGCGCGACCCGCAGCAGCCAGCCGCGGACCGAGCCCAGGTTCTCGGTGAGCCGGTCCAGGTTGCGCCAGGCCCGCACCCAGGTCTCCTGCACGACGTCCTCGGCGGCGAACCGATCGCCGTTGGTCAGACGTGTGACATATGCGTGCAGAGCATCGCCGTGGGCCCGCATCACGTCTTCGAGCTGAACACTGGGCATTGCCGCTCCCGCCGTATCGCCTGCTGACTACGACAGCAAGCGTCGCGGCCCGGAGCGGAACCGTCGCTGGGTTTGTCCCTCCAGCTCAAGGGGTTATCCCGCCTTCTCAGGTAGGGATAACCCCCCGTGCACTACGACAACGCGGAGCAGGGCGTGGCTTCGGGGCTGGTGGCCGCGCCCGCTACCCAGGTGATGTTGCGGAAGGTCGCGTCGAACGGGCCCTGGGCGAAGACCAGGAACGCGGTGTTGACCCGCTTCGGGTCCAGGCCCTTCTCGGTGAAGCAGCGCAGCGGGATGGTGACCTTCGCCTGCTGGCCGACGGGCAGGCCGCGGAAGAGCCCGGTGGCGTCCAGCTCGGCTCCGCACGGGTAGCCGCAGTGCGTGGCGACCGACGCCGAACCGCTCAGCGGCTGGTTCACCACCACGTCGAACACCAGCGCTCCGTCGTTGTCGGCGTAGGACGACAGGTCCCGGGTGTTGTTGCCGGTCTGCAGGTAGACCTGGGCCTCCTCGGCGCTCTTCCACTGCACCTGCAACCCGTTTCCGGTGGTCGCGGAGATCCCGGCGTGGCCGGCGCTGTGCCCGATCACCTCGGTGCCGTCCCACTTCTCCTGCGAGGCGATGAAGGCCCGGTAGGGCCCGGTGGTGTCGTCGTCGAACACCAGCAGCGGATCGGGCACCCGGGCGCCCTGCACCGCGCTGGCGTCCGAAGTGGACGATTCCGGTGCCGGGGCCCTGGTGCTCGCCGCGGTGTTGACGTCGGGCCCGTTGCTGACGAGCAGGACGCCGCCGACCACCGCGGCGACCACCGCAGCCGCGGCGGCGGGCACCAGCCAGCGGCGGCGCTTCGGCGCGCTGCGCGCGGGCTCGGCGGCCTGCGCCGGTCGCGGCGCCGGAGCGGTGAGCGCGCGGGTCCCGATCGTCGCCGCGCCGAGGGCGACGGTGAACTTCGGGTGGTGCGCCATCCGCACCGGCTTGTCGAACTGCTCGAAGACCAGCTGCGTGACCAGCGGAACTCGCGAGGAACCACCGGCGAGCAGCACCGCGGACAGGTCGTCGCCCCGCAGCCCGGCCGAGGCCACCGTGCGGCGCAGCGCGTCGACGGCGACCTCCACCGACGGCCGGATCGCGGCGTTGAACTCCTGGCGCGTGATCGTCAGCTCGCGCGGTCCCGACGGCAGCGCGACGTTGAGCGCCACGTCCGGCTCGGTGGACAGGTCGATCTTGGCGCGCACGCACTGCGCGCGGATCTGCGCGAGCGCGGCGGCAGCCGCCGGATCGGCCGGGTCGAGCCTGCTGATCGCCCCGTCGAGGCGTTCGTCGAAGTGGGCCAGCAGCGCGTCGTCGAAGTCCATGCCGCCGAGGTGCTCGACGCCTTCCGGCGTGCCGAGGATCTCCATCCCGTCGCTGCGCATCCGCAGGACGGTGGTGTCCAGCGTGCCGCCGCCGAGGTCGAAGACCGCGACGACCTCGCCCTCGCCGAGCGCCCGCTCCCGGCTGTAGTGCGTGGCAGCGGCTTCCGGCTCCGTGATCACCTGCACGTTCTCGACACCGGCCAGCCGCGGCACCTCGGCGAACTGCTCCCGCCGGTAGGGGCCCCAGATCGCCGGGCAGGTCAGCACGATCGACGCGGGCGGCCCGCCCATGTGCGCGCGGACCTGGTCGAGGACGGCGCGCAGCTGCGCGGCCATCAGCGCGCTCGGCGAGTAGGTGGCGCCACCGAGCACCAGGGGCGTCGGGTCGCCGAGCCTGCGCTTGAACCCGCGGCCGAGCCGCGCCGGATCACCGTCGGCCGCTGCTGCGGCGGCGCCGGTCAGCAGAGTTCCGTCCGGCGCGTGGTAGGCCAGAGACGGGACGACGATATCCCGGGACAACGGCACCATCCTCGTTCCCGCCGCATCGCCGACGGCGGCGGATGTGAACGTTGTGCCGAGGTCGATCCCCATCGCGTACGACACGCCACCTCCTGTGAACCCCGTGCTGCCGTCCGACCGAACCGCAGGCCTGGACGATCGTCCCCCAATGTAGGCCGCGCCCGGTCGCCGCGGGTTGATCGTGCGAGGCGACTTGATTGCGGTTCGGGACACGACGGTGGGGATATCCCTACCGTTGCGGAGGGGCCGCACCCTTGTCAAAGGCCGGCCTCGCGACGACGCTGGCAACGGTGCACCGCCTGGTTCGTTGGTTCCGCTGGTCCGCGGCAGCGCTGCCGACGCCGATCCGGCCACCCGGCCGCACCAACGTCCGCCAGCGCTACCAGCTGGAGCGCCTGCTGCACGACGGCGCGGTGGCCGAGATCTCCGCGCTGGCGCTGGAACTCGGCATGATCTCCGACACAACCCGCGATGCGGAAGCCGCCGCACGGGTGGCGGCGGCCCAGAACCGGGTCACCGGGATCCTGGACGACCTGCGCCGCGTCGAGGCGATGATCTACCCGCCGGTGCTGGCCGGCGCGGGCCTGGGACCGGGGCTGCGGGCGGTCGCCGAGCGGCTCGACCTGCGGCTGCTGCTCGACCTGCCGCGGACCGCGCTCGGCGGGCAGGCGCGGGCGCGGATCGGTCTGCTGATCGCCGATCACCTCCACACGTTGCGGCCCGGTAGCGTAGTGGGCGTGCGGGTGCGGGGACGTCGGATCGTTCGGGTGAGCATCACCGATCAACAGCCGGGCGGGTCGGCCCGCCGGGCCCACCGGGCGGTGCTGCGGTGCGAGTAGCGATCGCCGAGGACGGCGCCCTGTTCCGGGAGGGCCTGGTGCTGCTGCTGCAGGCCGCCGGGCACGAGGTCGTGGGCTGCTTCGAGGACGGGGACGCGCTGGTCGCCGCGGTGGCCACCGATCCGGTCGACGTCGCGATCCTGGACATCCGGATGCCGCCGGGCCCCACCGGCGGGCTCGTCGCGGCCGAGCGCGTGCGCGCGCTGCACCCGGACGTCGGGTTGCTGCTGCTGTCGCACTACGCCGAGACGCACTACCTGATGCGGGTGCTGGAGATCGGCGCGGACCGGATCGGCTACCGGCTCAAGGAGCGCGTGGCCGGGGTGAAGGTGCTCGGCGACACGCTGGACCGGATCGCCGCGGGCGAGATCGTCATCGAACCGGTGCTGGCCCGCCGGCTGGTGCAGGGCGGCGCGGCCCAGACCGACAGCGCGATCAGCAAGCTCAGCGAGCGGGAGACCGACGTGCTGCGGCTGATGGCGGAGGGGCGCGCGAACAACGCGATCGCCCAGGAGCTCTACATCTCGGCGAAGGCCGTGGAGAAGAACATCGCGGCGATCTTCACCAAGCTCGGCCTGCCCGGCGACGCGACGGTGCACCACCGCCGCGTGCTCGCCGTGCTCGCGTACCTGCAGGCCCAGCGGATCGACGGGTCGATGCGTTGAGCGGTGGGCTGGTCCGGCGCTGGCTGTCCACTTCGGGCCGCCCGCCGCACGAGATCGCCGCCGCCGAACCGCCCGAGCGCCTGGCCGCGGCCCTCGTCCGCAACCTCGCGGAATGCACCGGCGGGAAGACCGCCTACGCGGTGCCGACCGAGCGGAGCCACGTCGTCGTCGAGTCCTGGCCGCCGGGCCTGTCCGGCGTCGCCGACGCGGTCGGCGCGGAGCAGGTCGGTTCGACGGGCGGTGCGCTCTTCGTCATCGCCCCGGGCAAGTGGGACGACGCGGCGCGCGCCCTGCTCCGCGACACCGCGGCCTGGCTCGACGTGGCGGTCCAGCTGGCGCGCCTGCACGTCGACCACGCCGCAGCCGACCAGCGCGCCCGCCGGCTGAACGCGGAGCTGAACAGCGCCCGCGCGCGGCTGGCGCGGGTCCGGGACCTGGAGCGGCACCGGCTGGTCCAGGCGATCACCGCGACGACCCTGCGCGATCTCGGCGAGGTGCGGAAGTCGTTGCGCGCGGTCACCGAAGAGGGCACCGAACGCGCCGCGGCCGTGCTGGAGGACCTCATCGACGACTTCCGGTCGGTGGTGCGCGGGGTGTTCCCGGCGATGCTGCCCGACCGCGGCCCGCGCGCGGCGCTGGAGGAGCTGGCGGCGACGCTGCCGCGCGCGGTCAGCTTCGAGGGCGATCTCGGCCGCCGGGCGGGCTGGCAGCTGGAGTCGGGCTTCTACCACGCGGTCGCGGCGGCGCTGAACCTGTTGGCGGGCAAGGCATCCGCGCACCCGCTGACGGTGACCTTCGGCCGCGACGACGCGCTGCGCGCCAGGATCCACGCGCCGGGCGCGCCCGCCGAAGCGGAACTGCGCTACGCGCTCGGCCAGGACGTCGAGCGGCTCGCGGTGCTGGGCGGAGGCATGGAGTGCGTGGTCGTCGACGGCGCGGCGGTCATCACCGTCCGGCTCGCGGAGCGCGTCGAGCTGGCCCCGCCCGCCGTCGACCCGGCCGAGCTGGAGCGCAGCGCCGTCTACCGCAAGGTGCGAGAACTGGTGCGCCAGGGGCAGGCCGCCGTCGGCGGAGCGCCGGGGAGAGCGGAGTGGGACGCCGTCGCGGAGCGGCTGACCATGCCACCGCGCCTCGCCGTGGTGGGCCCCGGCGGGGACATCAAGGGCGGCGCGCTCGCCTCGATCATCGTCTTCGACACCCCGGCGGACCGGGAGCTGGCGGAGGAGCTCCGCGCCGACGACGACCCGCGCGGTGGCGTGGACGGCGTCCTGTGCCGGGTCCCGGCCGCACCGGAGTTCCGCGAAGCGCTGCTGACCGGGCGAAACCGCGTGGTCCTGGCGGAATCCGGTTCGGTCGGGTCGCTGGCGGCGAGGCTCGCCGCGCACGGCCCGGTCATCGCGGCGCGCCGGGCGGTGGTGGCGATGCGCGAGCTGGTCCGCGGCCTGCCCGCCGGTCACCAGCTGCGCTGGGCGGTCGAGCGGGTGGGCGCCGACGCCCACGAGTTCGCCGAGCTGGACCTCCTCGACGACCTCGAAAGAGGCGGTGTCCTGCGCGTTGCGGCCACCGCGGCGGCCCGGCTGCTCGGCGCCGACGGGATCGACCCGCGCACCAGGCTGGGCCTGCCGCCCAGCGCGACCGACGAGGAAGTGCTGACCGCGGCCCGAGCAGCGGTGACCCGCTGGCGCGCGCACGCCGAGCACCCGGCGAACGGCAGCCGCGACCGAGCGGCCTGCGAGGTGCTGGTGCGCACCGCGGAAGGCCTGCTCGCCCCGAAGGGCACGGCCTGCTAGACGGGCACGACGCCGCTGACGGTGGTGCCCGCGCCGGGCGCGGAGCGAACCTCCACGACCCCGCCGACCGACGCGGCCCGCGCGGTGAGGTTGGGCAGGCCGGTGCTCGCCGCGAAACCCGGTCCGTCATCGGAGACGGCGAAGGCCAAACCCTCGTAGCTGTCCCACGCGGTGACGGTGACCCGCGCCCCCGCGGCGTGCTTGCGAGCGTTGTTCACGGCTTCGAGCACGACGTAGTAGACGGCCGACTCGACCGGCGTCGGGTAGCGGCGCCGCAAGCCATCGAGATCGAGCGAGACGACGCCGTGCCGGGCCAGCTCGGTGCGCAGCGCAGCGGCGAGCCCGTCGGCGGCGAGCACATCGGGCAGGATCCCGGCGGCGGTCTCGACGAGCACCCGCTCGGCGTCGTCGAGCTGACCCATCAGCTTCGCGACGTGCTCCTGGCCCTGCCCGGTGCTGAGCGCGTGCTCGGCGAGCGCCAGCGACATCCGCAGCGCCACCAGCTGGTGCTGAGCGCCGTCGTGCAGATCGCGCTCCAGCCCGCGCCGCTCGGCCTCCATCTCGGCGGCGGCCCGCCACCGGTCGTCGACCAGCGCCCGCGCAGCCGAATCCCCGGCCCGCCGCGCGTGATCGGTCTCCCGGGCCAACCGGATCATCGCGACGGGAGCCCCGAGCACCGCGGCAACGGACGCGACCGGCCCAACGCTCTCGGGAGCCGCGGCGAGCACCCCGCACACCGAGCCGCCGTAGGAGATGTCCTGCTCGACCCAGGAATCGCCAGCGCGCCACTGGAACCGCTGCCCCCCGATGACGAGAGCGCACCCGGAAGCCCCCAGGGCGGAGCCGACGACCTGGGCGAGCGCAACGGGATCGAGAACCCGCCCACCTCGACCGAGGTGGGCGGTGATGGCCTCGGCGGCACGCCGCTCCCGCATCCGCACCCCGAGCACGTTACCGAACGAGAACGTCCACCCCGCTCCGTGCTCAGCGCGCAGCGGTGCCGCCCCGGGACTCGGCTTCCAGGAGCGCGAGCAGTCCGGGGAACCTCTTCTCGACGTCCGCGCGCCGCAGCCGGATGCCCTTGCGGTTGCCGTAGTCGATCTCGTCGATGAGGCCCGCCTCGCGCAGGACCCGGAAGTGGTGGGTCTGGGTCTGCTTCGAGATCGGCAGGTTGAACGAGTTGCAGCCCCGTTCGCCGTCGCTGCGGTCGGCGGCCAGCTCCGTCATCACCGAACGGCGGTGCTCGTCGGCGAGGGCGCGCAACACCGCACCCAGATCGAGCGCGTCGGCCTCCGGGCCGACCAGGTCCGTCCCGGCCACGCGGCACCTCCTTCAGGTACGACTTGAATCGTACCTCAGCCCGTGCTCTACTGAGGTACGAAATTGATCGTACCTTCGCTCGTGAGAGGTCCTCGCCATGAAGAAGCCCGAGGTGCTCGTGGTCGGAGCCGGAATCGCGGGGCCCGCGCTCGCGCACTGGCTCTCCCGGAACGGGTACCGGCCGACGGTCGTCGAACAGGCCCGGCAGCTGCGCTCCGGTGGTAGCGCGATCGTCGTGAAGGGGCCCGCGATCCCGGTCGCCGAGCGCATGGGCGTCCTCCCGCAGCTCCGCGGGCTCGCCACCCGCAACCGGTCGCTGACCCTGCTCGACCCCGCCGGCAGGCGAATCCTGCAACTCCCGGGCGCCTCCGGCGGGGCGCCGGCGGTCGAGGTGACCCGGGCCGACCTGTCCGAGGTGCTCCACCGGTCGGCGCGGGACGAGGCCGAGTTCTTGTTCGACGACACGGTCACCGCTCTCGACCAGGACGGAGGCGGGGTCGACGTCACCTTCCGGCGGTCCGCGCCGCGTCGCTTCGACCTGGTGGTCGGTGCCGACGGGATGCACTCCGCCGTGCGGAGCCTGGTGTTCGGGCCCGAGCGGCAGTTCGCGAGCGACCTGGGCCTGTACGGCGCGACCGTCCCGCTGGAACCCGACGCCATCGAGGATCCGAGCGAGCTGACGATGCTGACCGCGCCGAACCGGATGCTGGTCGTCCATCCCTCGCGGACCACTCCGCTGGCGATCTTCACCTTCCGCGCCGCACGGCCAGCGCCCCACGACCGCAAGAACACCGCCCTGCACAAGCAGATCGTGGCCGAGGCCTACGCCGACGTGCGGTGGCGGGCACCGGAACTCGTGGCGGCGTACCTGGAGCACCCGGCTCCGTTCTTCGACCCGCTGACCACCGTCCGGATGCCCTCGTGGTCCCGCGGGCGGGTCGTGCTGGTCGGGGACGCGGCGGCGGCGACGGCACTGCTGGGCGACGGGTCCAGCATGGCGATGGCGGGTGCGCACGCCCTCGCGGAAGAGCTGGCCGCCCATCCCGGTGAGCACGCCCGCGCCTTCGCCGCGTACGAGTCGCGGCTCCGCCGTGAAGTGGGCCCGCGGCAGCGACGCGTCGGTCCGCTCTCCAGGCTCCTGGTGCCCCGCACCCGGCAGGGCCTCGCGGTGCGCAACGCGGTGGCCCGCGCGGTCGGCCGCACGAACCGGATCGCCTCTCGCGAACCCGTGAACCGGTAGACCGGGTGGTGGGGCCGGAGGGACTCGAACCCTCACTGGCTAGGACCTAAACCTAGTGCCTCTGCCAATTGGGCTACGGCCCCCAGCTGGGAGACAGCCTAGCCGGTGGGGTGATCTTGGTCTGCGGGGTGTGTCCGGGGTGGTGCGGTGCGCGACACGCCAACCGCTGGTGCGTCGCCGGTTCGCCGGTGCTCTACGGTTGTCAGCAGCCAGGTGAATGGGTGAGGAGGACACGTGGCTCGTGATCCGGACGCCATCGAGCGCGACATCGAGCAGGCGCGCGAAGCGCTTGCCACCACTTTGGACCAGCTGAGCGTGAAGGCGCACCCGCAGCGGTTCGTCGAGGCGGGCAAGGCCAGCGTGCAGGAGAAGCTCAACGATCCGCGGGTGCGCTACGCGCTGATCGGGGTCGGTGCCCTGGTCGCCGTCGTAGTGGTGCGCAAGCTGTTCCGGTGAGACCCGTGGGCCCTTCCGACAGGGCCCGCGGGTTCCCACCGCCCGCGTTCAGCTCGTCGTCACCGGGTCGCCCAGGCGGATCTCGCCGGGCGCGGTGACGCGCATGATGACGCCGAACTTGTTGTCGTGGCGGCCGATCAGGTGGGTCTGCAGATCCCGCCAGCGCTCCCGGCCTGCGGCGTCCCAGCTCGGCACCGCGCAGCGGATGCACGGCCCGGCGTGGTCGCCGGTGACCTCCAGCTCCACCGCACCGGCGGTGAGCGTCGCGCCGGGCTCCCACAGCTCCTCGGCGAAGGCGGGCAGGTCCGCCTCGACGTGCAGGTTCGTCCGGAACCGGCGCAGGTCGACCTCGGCGCCCAGTTCCTCGCCCAGCTCGGCGCGCGACGCCTCGAAGGTGACCAGCACGGTCGGGCCGCGATCCTGCTGGCCGTCGGCCGCGCGGAGGCTCAGCGGAATGCCCAGGGACTCGGCGAGCGCATCGCCTAGCTCCGGGTCCTGCCAGTTCCAGATCGCGCCGTCCGGGGCGTGCAGCTGCGGCGGTTCCGCCGGGTCGGCCGTTTCGCCGTAGGCGGCGCCCCAGCCGAGCATGGCCGGGTTCTGCCGGACGGTGAGGACGTTGCCCGCGCGGGTCGGGCGCTCGTCGCGCAGCGCGTGAGCGCGGTCGCCCGCCATGCCGCGGTGGTCGAACCTGGCCGCCCGGACCGGTTCACCGCGCAACGACTTCACCGGCCACCGATGGAGCTCCGCAACCGTTCCCAGCGCCACCCGATCCTCCGTTCCCGAGCCCGGGCTCCACCCTAGCTCGGACGGCGGAGCGGATCAGCCGTGCAGCAGCGGCAGCAGCGCTTCGGTAACCAGCCGGTCCACGAAGCCGGTGTCGAGCGGCTCGTCGGTGAGCATCAGCCGGTATATGAGGCAGGCCCCGGTGATCTCCACGACGGTGTCTATCGGTGCGTCCGCGCGGATCTCGCCGCGCTGCACCCCGCGCTCGACGAGGCGGCGCAGGACGTCGCGCTGCGGGAGCAGGAACGACTCGCGGAACGCGGCGGCCAGCTCGGGCTCGTGCGGCAGCTCGCCGACCAGCGCCTGGGCGGCCTTGCCGACCGGACCGGTGAGGAACGAGGCGAAGCTGCGCAGGAAGTCGCCGAGGTCGGCTTCGATCGATCCCCGGTCGGGTTCCGGGATGTTGCGCTGGACCAGCTGGGTGCAGGTGTCGATGACCAGGTCCAGCTTGGAGTCCCAGCGCCGGTAGATGGTGGCCTTGCCCGCGCGCGCGTGCGCGGCGACCGCGTCCATGGTCAGCGCCCGGTAGCCGACCTGGGACAGCACCTCCATCGCGGCTTGGCGCAGCGCGGCGTCGCGGGAGGCGTCCCGCGGTCGCCCCCGGCCGACCGGCCGGGCCTGCTCGGCGCTGGCCAAGGTCTCCTCCTCGCGTGCACTGCTCGTGGGCGCGTTCACGACCGTCATCCTAAGCTCCGGGCCGGGTCGAGGTTGGGTCCGCGAACGGCGTGAGCTGCTGCGCAGGCCGTTCGCGGGTGTCGGTCCACTGTGCACGCGTTCGCGGCGCACCGCGCGGTCACCCGCCGGGCTGGGCGGTGACGCCGTGCCGGGCCTGGAGGTAGGCGGTGGTGAAGGCGAACCCGTCGCCGTCGAGCAGGTGGATCACGATCCTGCCGACCGAGCTCGGCGCGAGCTGCTCGATGAGCTGGTCGGCCTGGTCGCGGGCGGCGATCAGGCCGGGGGCGCGGGCGCTGCGCTGATCGGCGTCGGTGGTGACGGTGACCAGCCAGTCGTCGCCTTCGGGCAGGTAGTTGGCGGTGATGTGTCCGTTTGCCATGGACGCCTCCTGCTCTGGCTTTCTCGGGCGCTGGTGTGACGTCCCGGCCCGGCAGCGGTGACGCGGTTCCCGGACCGGTCCCGCGTGGCCGCCGACTCTACGTGCCCGCTCGCGGCAGGTCTTCGGGACGGTCCACGTCGAACCCGGCGGAGATGTCGTCGCAGGGCACCAGCGCCACCTCGCGGTCGCGCAGGTAGCCGCGAGCCCCGGCATCGCCGGTCGCGGCGGCCCGCGCCCCGGCCCAGTGCTCGCGCCCGAGCAGCACCGGGTGGCTCCGCCTGCCGCCGTGCGCGGCGGCGGCGAGCGCGGACGGCCCCGCCAGCTCGGCGACGCGGCGCACGGCCGCCGCCCCGATGCCCGGCATGTCGACCGGAAGCACCACGGCAGCATCGGCATCAGTGCTGGTCAGAGCGTCGAGTGCGACCCGCAGCGAGGATCCCATCCCGGTGTCCCACTCGGGGTTCAGCACCACCGCGGCCCCGGTCAGATCGGCGCGCTCGCGCACCTCGTCGGCGGCGGCTCCGAGCACCACGACGACCGGCGAGCACCCGCCGTCCGCGAGCACCCGGGCGGCCCGCTCGACCAGCAACGCCCCCTCGTGCTCGACCAGCGCCTTGGGCATCCCGAACCGCCGTCCGGCCCCGCCGGCCAGCACCACTCCCGCGACCTCCACCCCCACCACGCTACCCACCCGGCCCCAACGCGCGTTTCCACCTGATCAGGTGAACGGTGAAGGGCACCTTTCGCCTAGTAACTTGGCGAAAGGTGCCCTTCACCGCGGAAAATCGTCACCCGATGAGGGCTTCGACGGCTTCGATGGCGAAGTAGGCCGCGAAGACCAGGGCGAGGGTGCCGACCAGCCAGCCGATCTCGCGGGCCTTGCCGCGGGCCACCTTGATCACCGCGTAGGCGATCAGGCCCGCGCCGATGCCGTTGGTGATCATGTAGGTGAACGGGATGACCGCGATGGTCAGGAACGCCGGGACGACGTACTCCGGGTCGTCCCACGGGACGTGCCGGACCTGCGCCATCATCAGCGCGCCGACGATCACCAGAGCCGGGGCGGCGGCCTGCGCGGGCACCACGGCGGCCAGCGGGGTGAACAGCAGCGCCGCGCAGAACAGCAGCCCGGTGACCACGCTCGCCAGCCCGGTGCGCGCGCCTTCGGCGACGCCGGTGGCCGACTCCAGGAACACGGTGTTCGGCGACGAGCCGGTCAGGCCACCGGCCGCGGCGGCGACGCCGTCCACGGCCAGGATCCGGCCCATGCCCTCGACCTTGCCGTCGCGCACCAGCCCGGCCTCCGAGGAGACGCTGGTGATGGTGCCCATCGCGTCGAAGAACCCGGACAGCACCAGGGTGAACAGGAAGACGGTGGCCGCGATGCCGCCCGCCGCCGCGAACCCGCCGAACAGGTCCACTTGGCCGAACAGGCTGAAGTCGGGGCTGCCGACCACGTGGTCGGGCAGCTCCGGCACGATCGTGCCCCACTGCTCGGGCGCGATGCCGAAGGCCGCGTTGACCGCGACCGCGACGGCGGTGCTGACCGCGATGCCGATCAGCATCGCGCCGGGCACCTTCCGCGCCAGCAGCACCAGCATCAGCAGCAGGCTCAGGCAGAAGATCGCGATCGGCACGCCGGACAGATGTCCGCCGGTGCCCATCTGGACCGGCACCGTGGTGTTGGCCGCGTCCGGCACCCGGCTCACGAATCCGGCGCTGACCAGGCCGATCAGTGCGATGTAGAGGCCGATGCCGACGGTCAGCGCGGTCTTGAGCGGTGCCGGGATGGCGTTGATGATCCGCTCCCGCACACCGCTGACGGCCAGCACGACGATGACGATGCCCTCCAGCACCACCAGCCCGAACGCCTGCGCCCAGGTCATCGCGGGGGCGATGGTGAAGGCGACGACGGCGTTGACGCCGAGCCCGGCGGCCAGGGCCAGCGGTGCGTTGCCGACCAGGCCCATCACGATGGTCATCACGCCTGCGGTGGCCGCGGTGGCGGTGGTCAGCTGCTCGGGCGTGAGCTGGGCGCCGGTGGCGTCCGCTGACGAGCCGAGGATGAGCGGGTTGAGCATCACGATGTAGGCCATCGCGACGAAGGTGGTCAGACCGCCGCGGAGTTCGCGGGAGAGGGTCGAACCGCGGGCGGTGATGCGGAAGAAGCGGTCTAACCCGGACGGTTCCGCGTCGGCTCTGTCCGGTCTCAGCTGCTGGGTCATGAGTCCTCCCATGCCGGTGGGCGCCCCCGTGCGGCACGTCTGAGTGCCGCCCGGACTGTTTCCTCCGGCGGTTTTCCGGGCAGGGGAGGGCCCGGCGGGAATCCGCCGAATTCGCGCTGGGGCGTTTGGTGAGTGGAATTCGCTGTCCCGGTGAGGATTCCGGGATGGCGGGCGGGCCTGGTTCCGCGTCAGGCGGAAGCGGTGGTGGAGGCCCGCTCGCTGGGCTCCGGGGCGACCCGGTCGTCGCTGCCGGAACCGCTGGTCAAGGCGGCTGTTGAGGTGAGGGGAGGGCGTCTGCCCCGTTCAGGGGCGGATCAGTAGTCGACGCGGTCGGTCTTGCCCCGCCAGGCGTCGAAGGCCGCGTTGCGGTCGGGCATCGCCACTCGCTGCACCGGTGAAGGCGATTCGGCCTGCGGGTTCTCGAACACGTCGTAGAAGGCGCGGTCGTCGAAGCCCGCTTCTGCGGCGTCGTCCCGGTCGGCGGCGAACAGCACCCGGTCCACCCGCGCCCACAACGCCGAGGCCAGGCACATCGGGCACGGCTCGCACGAGGTCACCAGCACGCAGCCGTCGAGCTTGAAGGTGCCCAGCGCGCGGCAGGCGTTGCGGATGGCGGTGACCTCGGCGTGCGCGGTCGGGTCGAGGTCGACGGTCACCTTGTTGGTGCCGGTGGCGATGACCTCGCCGCCCCGGACGACGAGCGCGCCGAACGGCCCGCCGCCCGCGGCCACGTTGGTGGTGGCCAGTTCGATGGCCTGGGCCATCCAGTCCTGCTCGGCGCTCGTCGCGACGTCCACGGACATTGTTGTTCTCTCCTTCGGTTCGGTGCCGGGGTGTGTGAGGGGGTTGCTGCGGCGGCGGCCCGGCCCCGCCGCCGCAGCAGGTCTGGTGTCACACGATGTGCTCCGGTGCGACCGGCGTGTGCAGCAGTTCCTTACCGGTGGCCGCGCGGATCGCGGCGACCACCGCCGGAGTCGTGGAGATCGTCGGCGGCTCGCCGACGCCGCGGACCCCGTAGGCCGCGTTCGGGTCGCCGCGCTCGATGACGTCGATCTCCATCGGCGGGGTGTCGAGGATCGTCGGGATCAGGTAGTCGGTGAAGGACGGGTTGCGGATGCGGCCGTCGACGACCTTGATCTCCTCCATCACCGCCAGCCCCATGCCCTGCGCGGAGCCGCCCTGGATCTGCCCGATCACCGCGTCCGGGTTGATCGCCTTGCCGACGTCCTGGGCGCAGGCCAGCTGCACCACCTTGACCAGGCCCAGGTCCAGGTCGACGTCGACCACCGCGCGGTGCGCGGAGAACGCGTGCTGGACGTGCACCCGGTCGCTGCGGCCCTGCTCGTCGAGCGGGAACGTCTCGCGGTGGTGGTACTCGCGGGTCTGCTCGACGACGTCGTCGCCCAGCACCTCCACCAGGTCGGCCAGCACGCCGCGGGTCTCCGAGGCGATCTTGCCGCCGTGCAGCGAGAGCTGCGCCGGGTCGACGTCGTAGCGCTCGGCGACCCGGGCGAACAGCTCGTCGCGCACCGCCTCGCAGGCGGCCTTGACCGCGCTGCCGGTCACCAGCGTCTGCCGCGAGGCGGAGCTGGAGCCCGCCGGTCCGACGCTGGTGTCGTTCGGGTGGATGGTCACCCGCTCCACGCCGAGCTCGGTCCGCGCGATCTGCTGCTGCACGGTCACCAGGCCCTGGCCGACCTCGGCCGCCGCGGTGTGCACCATCGCGGCCGGTTCACCGCCGATGACCTGCAGCCGGACCCGCGCGGTGGAGAAGTCGTCGGCGCCCTCGGCGTAGCAGATGTTCTTGATCGTCACGCCGTAGCCGACACCGCGCACCACGCCTTCGCCGTGCGTGGTGTTCGACGCCCCGCCCGGCAGGTTCCGGATGTCCACCGGCCCGGCCTGCTCGGCGGGCATCGGCAGCGCCCGCACCCGCTCCATCAGCTCGGCGACCGGCGCCGGGTAGTCCAGCACCTGGCCGGTCGGGATCGAGTCGCCCTGCTCGATGGCGTTGCGGATGCGCAGGTCGACGGGGTCCACGCCCAGCTCGGCGGCGAGCTTGTCCATCTGGGACTCGTAGGCGAAAGTCGGCTGCACCGCGCCCAATCCGCGCATCGCGCCGCACGGCGGGTTGTTGGTGTAGACGCCCCAGCCCTCGATGTCGACGTTGGGCACCTTGTAGGGACCGGCGCCGAGAGTGGTGCCGTTGCCGACCACGACCGGCGTCTTCGAGGCGTAGGCGCCGCCGTCGAAGTACTGCCGCGCCTTGACGTAGACGAGTTCGCCGTCGCGGGTCGCGCCGTGCTCGTAGTACATCTTGGCCGGGTGCCGGTGCACGTGGCCGTAGAACGACTCCTCGCGGTTGTAGACCATCTTGACCGGTTTGCCCAGGTGCAGCGCCAGCATGCAGACGTGCACCTGGATGGACAGGTCCTCCCGGCCGCCGAACGCGCCGCCGACGCCGGACATGGTCATCCGCACCTTCTCCGGCGGCAGCCCGAGCGCTCGCGCGGTCTGCCGCAGGTCGGAGTGCAGGTCCTGGGTGGCCAGGTACAGGTCGACGCCGCCGTCCTCGGCGGGGATCGCCAGCCCGGACTCCGGACCGAGGAACGCCTGGTCCTGCATGCCGACCGTGTAGACGCCGGAGACGACCACGTCGGCCTTCGCGCGCGGATCGCCCTTGACGATCTTCTGGTGGCGCACCACGTTGCCGTCCGGGTGCAGCCGCGGCAGCGACTCGTCGTGCGCGACCCGCTCGGCGTCGAGCACCGGCTCCAGCACCTCGTAGTCGACGACGATCTTCTCCAGCGCCCGCCGCGCGGTCTCCGGGTGGTCGGCGGCCACCAGCGCGACCGCCTCGCCCTCGTAGCGCACCACGTCGGAGGCCAGCACCGGCTGGTCGGCGTACTTGAGGCCGAAGCAGTTGTCGCCGGGCACGTCCTCGGCGGTGAGCACCGTCTGCACCCCGGCCATCGCCATCGCCGGACCGATGTCGATCGACCGGATCCGGGCGTGCGGGTGCGGGCTGCGCAGCGTGGCGCCCCACAGCATGTCCTCGGCCCACAGGTCGGAGGAGTAGGCGAACTCGCCGCGCACCTTGATGGTGCCGTCAGGCCGCAACGGCGATTCACCGATGCCGCCCCCGATGGCGTCGTTGAGCTCCTGCGGACTACGAGCAGGCGAGTGAGCAGTTCCGCCTCTCCGCGATGCTGTACCGCCCCTCCGCGATTCACAGTGGTGGTCGCGTTCGGCAGTGATCTCGCGTTTCGCGGTTTCTTGTGGCTGGGTTGCGTCACGGTCCCCTGAGGTGCGGTTGAGTGGAACTCGGCCTGCGACAGGACTGCTCATGCGAACACCTCCGGTGTTGCCCGGACCCGATCAGTGCTGGTCGTGGACGGCCGCTCGGCCGGGGTCTGCGCGATTTCAATGGAAGTTCGACGTCTGATTTCCATTGAAATCGGATCTCTGATTTCAATGGAAATTGCGGATCTGCGACTGGTGAAGATCGTGTTCGTGCTGGTCATGACGCCTCCCGGAGCCGGGCGCTGGCCGTGGTCAGCTCGCCGGTGAGGTCGGGTACCGACATCAGCCGGCCGTCGTCGACGACGACCTCGCCGCCGCGCAGCAGCCGCTCCAGCTTCGGCAGCTGCCCGAGGACCAGCGCGGCCACCGGATCGGCGATCCCCGCGTGGTCCAGGCCGCCCAGCTGCCAGACCGCGATGTCGGCGAGCTTGCCGGGCTCCAGCGAGCCGAGCTCGTCGTCCCGGCCGAGGCAGCGCGCCCCGCCGCGGGTGGCCAGCCGCAGCGCGTCGCGCACCGACAGCGCCTGCGGCCCGTAGCGGGCGCGCGCCGTCAGCAGCGCCTGCCGCATCTCCTCGCCGAGCCCGCCGGCTTCGTTGGACGCGACGCCGTCGACGCCCAGCCCGACGGGCGCTCCGGCATCCAGCAGCGGCCGGACCGGGGCGGTCCCGGCGCCGAGCCTGCCGTTGGAGCTGGGGCAGTGCGCCGCCCCGGTGCCGGTCTCGCCGAGCCGCGCGATGCCCTGCTCGGACAGGTGGATGGTGTGCGCGAGCCACACGTCCGGCCCGAGCCACCCGAGGTCGTCGGCGTACTCCACCGGCGTCTTGCCGAACTCGGCCCGGCACTGCTCTTCCTCGTCGACGGTCTCGGCGAGGTGGGTGTGCAGCCGGACGCCGTTGCGGCGCGCCAGCTCGGCGGCCTGGCGCATCAGCTCGGTGCTGACCGAGAACGGCGAGCACGGCCCGACCGCGACCTGCACGCGCGCGCCGGGTGAGGGGTCGTGGAACCGGTCGATGGCCTCCTGGGTGCCCGCCAGCGCCTGGTCGAGGTCCTCGACCACGGAGTCCGGCGGCAGCCCGCCGTGCGAGCGGCCGCGGTCCATCGACCCGCGCACCGCGTGCAGCCGGATCCCGATCCGCTCCGCGGCCGAAACCACCGCGCCGAACACGTCCCCGCCCTCGCGCGGGAAGACGTAGTGGTGGTCGGCCGCGGTGGTGCAGCCGGACAGCGCCATGCGCGCCAGACCGGCCGACGCGGCGGCGTGGGTGATCTCCTCGTCGATCCCGGCCCACACCGGGTACAGCTCGGTCAGCCAGCCGAACAGCGTGGCGTCGGCCGCGTAGCCGCGGGTCGCCCACTGGTAGAGGTGGTGGTGGGTGTTGATCAGCCCGGGCGTGACCAGGCATCCGGACGCGTCGATGCGCCGCACCGCACCGCCCTGCGGCGGCGCGGAACCGGGCCCGACCGCGACGACGCGATCACCCTCGACGACGACGTGGCCCTCGGCGAACTCGGTACCCGAGTCGTCGACGGTCACCACGGCGCCACCCTCGATCACGAGAGTCATGCCCCGGTCCCGCCTCTCCGCGATTCACAGTGGTGGTTGCGTTGGGCAGAGTTCTCGCGTTTCGCGGTTTCTTGTGGCTGGGTTACGTCACGGTCCCCTGAGGTGCGGTTCTGGAGGACTCGGCCATAGAAAGGGCTGCTCATGCCCGAGCCTTCCGCTGCGCGGCGAGCCGGACGGCATCCATGATCTTTTCGTAGCCGGTGCAGCGGCACAGGTTTCCGGCCAGGGACTCGCGGATCTCCGCGTCCGAGGGCTCTGGTGTGCGTTCCAGCAGGTCGTGGGTCTGCACCAGCAGGCCCGGGGTGCAGAAGCCGCACTGGACGGCGCCCGCCTCGACGAACGCCTCCTGGACCGGGTCCAGCCGCTCGCCGTCGGCCAGGCCCTCCACGGTGCGCACCTCGCGCCCTTCGGCCTGCCCCGCGGCCACCAGGCACGCGCAGGCCGGGACGCCGTCGACGTAGACCGTGCAGGAACCGCATTCGCCCTGCTCGCAGGCGTTCTTGGAGCCGGGCAGGCCGAGCCGCTCGCGCAGCACGTACAGCAGGCTCTCGCCCTCCCACACGTCGTCGGCCTCGTGCGGCTGTCCGTTGACGGTGAACTTCAGGCGCATTCCTGCCTCCCGGAACAGTGCTCGTGCCAGGCCCAGGACAGGGTCCGGCGGGCCATCACGGCCAGCGCGTGGCGGCGGTAGTCGGCGGTGCCGCGCACGTCGTCGATGGGGGAGGAGGCCTGCGCGACGAGCTCGCCGAAGCGGCGCGCCACCGAGTCCTCCAGCGGTCGCCGCCCGGCCCAGTCGAGCTCGGCGGCCACGAACTCCTCGGCCTCCAGCGCCCGCCGCGGCGTCGGGGCGGCCGAGCCGAGCCCGGTGCCCACCCGCTGCTCCTCCGGGTGCAGGGCGATGGCGAAGGTGCACACCGCGATGACCATCGCGTTGCGCGTGCCGACCTTGGAGAACTGCTGCGGGCCGGTCGCCGGGGCGATGTGCACCGCGGCGATCAGCTCGTCGGCGGCCAGCGCGTTGCGCTTGACCCCGGTGAAGAACTCCGCCGCCGGGATCAGCCGGGTGCCGCGCACCGACTCGACCTCGATCTGCGCGTCGGAGGCCAGCAGCGGCGGGTGCCCGTCGCCCGCCGGTGAGGCCGAGCCCAGGTTGCCGCCGAGCGTGCCGCGGTTGCGGATCTGCGGCGAGCCGACGGTGCGGCTGGCGATGGCCAGGCCGGGCACCCGGTCGCCGAGCTCGTCGATCAGGCGGGAGTAGGGCAGCCCGGCCCCGATGCGCAGCACCTCGCGGTCCTGCGACCAGGTGGTCAGCTCGGGGATGCGGGTCAGGTCCAGCAGCACGTCCGGACGCCGGTGGTCGAAGTTGATCTCGACCATCACGTCGGTGCCGCCGGCGATGGGGGTGGCGTCGGGATGCGCGGCCTTGGCCTCTAGCGCCTCCCGCCACGTCGCGGGGCGGAGGAAATCCACGGTTGTACTCCTCGTCACGGCCGGTGGAGAGGTGTGAGTCAGTACACAGCCGGGACGCGCTCGCTGACTAGCGGCGGAAACCCCGAAAAAGCCTTCCGGGCGCCGAACGGGAGTTGTATGTTTCTCCAAATGCAGATGACCGGTTCGCGTCGCGGCCCGGTGGAGAGGTGGATCGGGTGCTGCTGGGCGATCTGCTCGCCGACCCGGAGCTCGGGCTGGTGGCGCTGCACGGCGCCGACCGGGCGGACCGGCCGGTGCGCGGCGTCTACATCACCGACCTGATCGACCCGCGCCGCTACCTCAACGGCGGCGAACTGGTGCTCAGCGGCCTGATGTGGCACAACGGCCCGGCCGATTCGGAGCGGTTCGTGACCGCGCTGGTCGACGCCGGGGTGGCCGCGCTGGCCGCGGGCACGGCGCGCCTCGGGCACGCCCCGCCCGACCTGGTCGAAGCCTGCCGCCGCCACGACCTGCCCGTCGTCGAGGTGCCGCTGACGGTCAGCTTCAACACGCTCGCCGACCGGGTCCAGCGCCGGGCCGCGCCGCGCCGGGAGCTGGTCGCCGCGGTGGCCGCGGGCGCGGACCTGGACCAGGCGCTGCGGATGGCGGCCGACGAGCTGGGCGCGGAGTGCTGGGTGCTGTCCGCGGCGGGCTGGATCGTCGGCGGAACCGCGGAGCTGCCGGAGGACGCCCGCCGCGCCGCGCTGCGCGAGTTCGCGACCGGTCGGCTGCCGAGCACGGCGCGCTCCGATGGTGCGCACGTGCTGTGGCCGGTGGAATCCGACGCCGAACCGCGCGCGGCCCGCTGGTTCGTCCTCGCCGCCGGTGCCTTCGACGAGTGGGACGCGGAACAGGTGGCCATCGCCACCGACCTCGGCACCGTGGTGGCGCTGCTGCGCGCGCGGGTGGACGAGGCCCGGCGCATCGCGGGGCGCTCGGTGGAGGCGGCCCTGCGCCGGCTGCTGGACGGGACGTCCACCCCGGCCGAGGTCGCCGCCCGGCTGGAGACCGCCGGGCTGCCCGCCGGGGATCCGCTGCGCGCGGTGGCGCTCGACGTCGGTGACGTGGTCGAGTCCACGACGCTGCTGCGCGAGATCGCCGCGGCCACCGGCATGGCCTCGGTGACCGCGCCGCTGGGCGACGGCGCGACCGCGCTGTTCGTCGACGACGAGGAGCACCTCGCGCAGCTGGACGTCCAGCTCGGCCGGATCGTCGCCGACGCCGAACCCTGCCTGGACGGGCGGAACCTGGCCGTCGGGGTCAGCGACATCACCCGCGCCACCGCGCTGCGCGGCGCGCTGGAGGAAGCGGGTTACGCGCGGCGGCTCGCGCAGCGCAAGCGCGGGCAGGCGGAGGTCGTCGCAGCAGCGGAGCTGGCCTCGCACGAGGTGCTGCTCGCCTCGACCCCGGACGAGCTGCGCCGCTCCTACCGCGAACGCCTCCTGGCCGATCTGATCGCCTACGACGAAGTGCACCACTCCGACCTGGTGCGCACGCTGCGGACGTTCCTGGACTGCTCGGGCTCGTGGTCGCGCTGCGCGAAGCGGCTCCACGTCCACGTGAACACGTTGCGTTACCGGATCCAGCGCGTGGAGGAGATCACCGGGCGCGACCTCTCGGAGTTCCCGTCCCGAGTGGACTTCTACTTGGCCCTCGAACTCGACCGCACCACGCCGCCCGGCCGCTGATCCGCGCCGTCAACGTCCCGTGAAGAACCGTGCTGCGGGACTCCTTGCCGTGCAAGGATTTTCCGCAGTGGACAGGAAGAAGGCCGGTACCGGGCCCGGGGCAATTTCGCGCGAAATCAGCGTGATCGGCGGGTGAACGGGACGATTTCGCGCGAAATCGGCGCGGACACGGCACGTCGGTGACCGTGCACGCAAAGCGACGTGCGAGCGGCTGATCCGTGGGTGTGCTCACACCGGGTTCGGCTTTCCGGGGGAACGGGTGGGCGCGGTTCGAAATCTCTCCGTGAGGGAGGTACCGTGCTTGGTCGCAGTTGTGCTCCACGGGCACCCGCCCCGGCGGGATCGGCCCGGCGAAACCCCCACCCCACCACCCGAGACGGAGGTAACGGGATTGACCGATCTGTCCGCCACCACCGGTGTGACGGACCGCCCGAGCGGCACCGCGCAGCAGACCGGCACGACTCCGGATGCGATCCAGCAGTTCCTGGACCGGCAGCGGCCCGAAACCCCTTGCCTGGTCGTGGATCTGGCGCAGGTGCGCAACCGCTACCGGCAGTTGCGGACCGCCCTGCCCGATGCTCGCATCTGCTACGCGGTCAAGGCCAATCCCACGCCCGAAGTGGTCGGTGAGCTGGTCGGCCTCGGGGCGTCGTTCGACGTCGCCAGCCCCGGCGAGATCGACCTGTGCCTGGCCGAGGGCGCTGCCCCGGAGTCGATCTCCTACGGCAACACGATCAAGAAGCGCCGCGACGTCGCCCGCGCCTACGAGCAGGGCGTCCGGCTGTTCGCCACGGACAGCGCCGCCGACCTGGCCAACATCGCCGAGGTCGCGCCGGGCTCGCAGGTGTTCTGCCGGGTGCTGGTGGACAACACGGGCTCCCGGACCCCGTTCGGCCGCAAGTTCGGCTGCCTGCCGGAGACCGCCGTCGAGCTGCTGGTGCGCGCGCGGGATCTCGGCCTGGACGCCTTCGGCGTGTCGTTCCACATTGGATCGCAGCAGCTCGAACCCGAGGCCTGGGAGCACGGGATCGACGCCGCACGACGGGTTTTCGCCGGTTGTGCCGAGCAAGGGCTCCGGCTGCGGATGGTGAACCTGGGCGGTGGGCTGCCCGCCGCCTACACCCAGTCCGCGCCGCCGCTGGCCGACTACGTGCGCCGCATCGAGCAATCCCTGGACCGCCACTTCGGGGCCGAGCGCCCGGAGCTGCTCGTCGAACCCGGGCGGTTCGTCGTCGGCGACGCGGGCGTGCTGCGCAGCGAAGTGGTGCTCGTCACCGACGCCTGCGACGGCGAGTCCCGCTGGGTCTACCTGGACATCGGCCGCTACAACGGGCTGGCCGAGACCGAGGGCGAGGCCATCACCTACCGGCTGCGCACCTCCCGCGACGGCGACCCGGTGGGTCCGGTCGTGCTGGCGGGCCCGACCTGCGACGGTGATGACGTGCTCTACCAGCGGACCCGCTACGAGCTGCCGCGCACGCTGCGCGGCGGTGACCGGGTGGACCTGCTCAGCGCGGGCGCCTACACGGCGAGCTACTCCTCCGTGGGCTTCAACGGGTTCGGCCCGCTGCCCACCTACTGCGTCGACGGCGATCAGCAGCAGTGATCGCCCGGCACCGGGCGAAGGCGCCCGAGAACGCCGCGAAGAACCAGAAATTCTGCGAAATGATGGGAGGTCGATAGATGTCCGTCGACACCGGGACACCACCGGTCGGGTTGTTCACCGGCCAGCACGTCCTCGCCGAGCTGGAGGGCGTGGATCCGGAACTGCTGGACGACGAGCAGTTCCTGCGCGAGACCCTGCACGACGCGCTGAGCCGGTCGCACGCCACGGTGTGCCAGATGATCGCCAAGCGGTTCGAGCCGCAGGGGGTCACCGTGTTGGCGCTGCTGTCGGAATCCCACGCTTCGCTGCACACCTACCCGGAGGACGGCTCGATCTTCATCGACGTCTTCACCTGCGGGCACACGGCGAAGCCGGAGCTGGCGGTGCGCCTGCTCGCCGACGCGCTGCGCCCCACGACGCAGAACGTGCAGACCATCCAGCGCGGCCACGACTACGAACACCTGAGCTGAAACTGCCAGGACCCGCGGACGGAACAGCGGTGGCGAGGGTTGTTGTCAATGTTCGACCGCCAGGCAAGCGGCGTCAGCCGCTTCCAGCGGTGGACAGCGACTGCGACGGGCGATCGGCACCGGTTGGAAGGTGTCGCATGCGCCGCAGGGGCATAGCCCGCCCTCGGCGCTTGCACCGCTGCGGGTTCTCAGCGTTCACCTGGCGAGGACGGCCCTGACGCTGTGTATTGGCATACATGAGTCAGGGCACCCGGAGTCCAGGTGGGCGCTGTAACTCCCGCAGGGGGGCCGCTACCTGCACCGCCAAGCAAAACGAGCCTGGAACACCTTCAAGAGAGGAGCACCGTTGATCGAAATCGACGGGCAGCGGTGGATCAAGGAGCCGATGGGCGCCGACCTGCAGCGCCTGTGGCGGGTCGACGAGGTGCTGTGGGAGGGCGACACCCCCTACCAGCACGTGGTGATCGGCCGCACCGGTCAGGGCGTCTCGCTGTTCTGCGACGACGACCGGCAGAGCACCGAGTTCTCCCAGCTGGTCTACCACGAAGCGATGATGGTGCCCGCGTTCCTGCTGGCCGCGCAGGTGGAGCGGGTGCTGATCATCGGCTCCAGCGAGGGCGTGGCCAGCCAGATGTCGGTGGCCGCCGGTGCCACCCGCGTCGACCACGTGGACATCGACGAGCTGTGCGTTCGCAAGTGCGCCGAGCACCTGCCCTACGGCTACAGCACCGAGGAGCTGGCCCGCGCCGAGCAGGGCGACGGGCCGGTCAAGCTGCACTACGCGGACGGCTGGGGCTTCCTCGACCAGGCACCGCCGGAGGGCTACGACATCGTGGTCGTCGACCTGCCGGACGAGCGGGCCGACGACGCCGACGGCCAGCACAACCGGCTCTACGGCATGGAGTTCGTCCAGCGCTGCCAGTCGGTGCTGTCCGCGGGCGGCGTGGTCGCGTTCCAGGCGGGCTGCCCGACGGTGTGGCGCAACGAGACGCTGATCCGCGCCTACAACCGGTTCCAGGCGGCGTTCGACACGGTCGCCTACTTCGGCTCCGACGAGCACGAGTGGGCGTTCATCTTCGGCCGCGTGGAGCAGATCGACGACCCGACGAACGTGATGCTCGAATCGTTCCCGAAGTCGTCGTACCGCCCGGAGACGATCGACGAAGCGACGATCATCGGCGCCACGGTGCCGCCCTACTCGGTCCGCAACCAGGGCTGAGCGGGTGGCCGGGCCGGGTGCCCCGGCCGCCGGTTGGGCGGTGGGTCCGTGAGTGTTTTGTGGGGCTATGGCACCACAAAGCACTCACGGCCGCTGACCAGCTGAAACCGTTCCCGAGCTACTCGGGTTCGCGGGATCCTCAGGCGGCCGGTCCGCGCTGGGTGAGCACCAGGGCGTCGCCCTCGGTGATGGCCACGGTGTGCTCGGAGTGGGCCGTGCGCGAGCCGTCGGCCGAGCGGATCGTCCAGCCGTCCGGGTCGAAGACGATCTGGTCGGTGGTGCGGGCGAACCACGGCTCCAGCGCGAGCGTCATGCCCGCCTGCAGCTTCATGCCCCGCCCCGCCTTGCCCCGGTTGGACACGTGCGGGTCCTCGTGCATGGTGCGGCCCAGGCCGTGGCCGCCGAACTCGGTGTTGACCGGGTAGCCGTACTCGCAGGCCACCGCCCAGATCGCCGCCGAGATGTCGCCGATCCGGTTGCCCGCGCGCGCGGCCGCGATGGCCGCGTCCAGCGCCTCCTCGGTGGCGCGGATGATCCGCAGGTCCTCCTCGGCGGGGGTGCCGACGACGAGCGTGCGCGCCGAGTCGGCCACCCAGCCGTCGATGCCGACCGCGATGTCGGCGGTGAGCACGTCACCGTCGCGGAGCACGTAGTCGTGCGGCAGGCCGTGCAGGACGGCGTCGTTGACCGACAGGCAGATGACGTTGCGGAACGGGCCCTCGCCGAAGGACGGGGCGTAGTCCCAGTAGCAGGACTCGGCGCCGCGCTGCTTGATCATGTCGCGCACGTGGTGCTCGATGTCCAGCAGGTTGACGCCCACGTCGGCGATCCGGCCGACCTCGGTGAGCACCTCGGCCACGAACTGGCCGGTGACGTGCATGCGCTGGATCTCGGTGGGCGTCTTGAGCTCGATCACGGGTACCTCGCGTGCCATGGAAGCCGGTATAATAATACCGACGTTAGCACCGGCCGGTATAGAAATACCAGTCGAGCGGTCTCAGCTGCCCTGAGCGGCGAAGAGGCTCACAGCGAGTCGAGGTAGGGGTGCTGCGCCGGGTCCCCGTCGCGCGGGGCGAACCACTGGTCGAACGCGAGGCCGCGCGAGTGCAGCTCCGCCTCCAGCTTGGCGGCCTGCGCCGCCGTCTCCGGCTCGGCGTCCCCGGCCAGCGGCAGATCGACCTCGTAGAGCTCGTCGGGCACGATCTCGCCCGCCGCCCGCGCGGCGAAACCCGCGAACACCGACTCGCTGTCGTCCCAGCTCATCAGCTCGGCGGCCTCCAGCGCCACCCGGGCCTCGTTGACGAACAGCCGCAGCGCCAGCGCCTCGGCGACCGAGCGCGGCGGCGTCCACGACGTCGCGGTCAACCGCTCCGCGACCGGCATCGAGGCCAGCACGAACGCGCGGGCGAAGAACGCGTCGTAGCGGTGGTCGTAGCAGGGCGGCAGCTCCTCCAGGACCAGCAGGCCGACCGCGTCGGCGACCGTGGCGTTGTTCACCGCCAGCGCCAGCTCGTCGTAGAAGACCTCGTCGGTCACCACCCGCACCGCGTGCACCAGCGCCCCGGCCGCCAGCGTCGCCGGGCCGCCCGGCCCGCCGAACGCCTCCGGTCCGAACGCCCGCAGCCGCGGCGCGAGCCCGACGAACCGGGCCCGCCACTGCTCGACGTCCATCGCGGGCTCCGCCGAGGTCTCCAGCGCCTCCTCGACGGCCGCTTCCAGCTCGTCGACGACGGCTTCGCCGCTGGCCGCCAGCCGGTTGAACTCGTCTTCGGTGATCCGCACCTCCGAGTGCGCGACCGACCAGCCCGCCAGCACCTCGCTCTCGCCGATCAGCTCGTCGAGCACCGAGGCGGCGGCGTCCTCCGCGGCCAGCAGCGAGGGCGCGTCCAGCGCCAGCACCACGCTGGCCCCGGCCGGGTGCACGGTGATGCGGTAGTCCAGGACGTCGATGTCGGCGTCACCGGGGCCGGAGACCCCCTCGACCAGCGCGAGGTGGCGGTCCAGCACGGCCGCGATCCCCTCCTGCTGCAGCGGGTCGAGCTCCACCACCCCGGTCGGCGGTCCGAGCTCCGCTGTCACCGCATAGTCCACCGCGTCTCGCCCTCTCCTCGCCGGTTGGTCGGCATGGTACGTCCTCGCGCGCCCCCGGACCCGTCAGCCGATCCGGGGCCCCTCATCAGCCATGATGGACCACGTGACGACGACTGTGGCCGTATTCGGCAGCTGCAACATGGACCTGGTGGCGTACGTGGGCACCGCCCCGAAGCGCGGTGAGACCGTGCTCGGCCGGGAGTTCCACACGGTGCCGGGCGGCAAGGGCGCCAATCAGGCGCTCGCCGCGGCGAAGGCGGGCGCGGCGGTGCGCATGATCGGCGCGGTCGGCGAGGACGAGTTCGGCGCGGAGATCCGCCGCGTCCTGCGGGAGTCCGATGTGGACATCGCAGGGCTGCGCGCGGTGCCCGGCCGCAGCGGCACCGCGCACATCGTGGTGGACGACCAGGGCGGCAACTCGATCGTCGTGGTGCCCGCCGCCAACGGCACCGTCGACGGGCTGGCCGAGGGGGACGAGGAGCTCATCGCCGGTTCGCAGAGCCTGTTGCTGCAGCTGGAGATCCCGTTCTCCGGCGTGGCCGCGGCGGCGGCCGCCGGGCGGCGCAACGGGGTGCGCGTGGTGCTCACGCCGGCACCCGCCGCGGAGCTGTCCGACGACGTCCTGTCGAACGTGGACCTGCTGGTGCCCAACGAGCACGAGGCGGCGATCCTGGCCGGCGACGACGACCCGGACCGGGCGCTGGCGAAGCTGCTCGAACTGGTCCCGGAGGTGGTGATCACGCTCGGTGCGCGCGGCTCGCTCTACGGCAACCGCGACGGCGAGCGGGTGGAGGTGCCGAGCTTCCCGGTGGAGGCGGTGGACACCACGGCGGCGGGCGACACCTACGTCGGCGTGCTCAGCGCGGCGCTCGGCGAGGGCGCCGACATGCCCGAGGCGATGCGCACGGCTTCCGCCGGTTCCGCGGTGTCGGTGCAGCGCAACGGCGCCAGCAGTTCGATGCCGACCCGCCGGGAAATCACCGACTTCCTGGCCGGTCGATAAGGCGCGCAATTACCGAAGGTCGACCACTCGACTACGAGGCGTCATTCCCCGGGTTTCACGGACGGCCGGTTTCCCCGACCGCATACCGGCCGTCCGTGCCTGCGCTCACTGAGCGTTGTCGTAGGCCTCGACGACCTCGGCGGGAATGCGGCCCCGATCGGAAACCTGCATGCCCTGATTCCGGGCCCATTCCCGAATGGCCTGGTTGCGTTCCCGGTCCGCGGTGGTCGGGGTGCTCGACGCCTTGCCCGGCTTGGTCGCGATCCGCTTGCGACCGCCGGTCTTCCGCGCGCTGGCCACGAAAGACGCGAGCGAGTCGCGCAGTTTCGAGGCATTGTCCGAGGACAGGTCAATTGCGTAGCTCACCCCGTCCAAGGCGAACTCGACGGTGGTGTCGGCTGGTGTGCCGTCGACATCGTCGACGAGCTGAACGGTGACTTTCTGCGCCACGGTAACCCTCGATTCCGGTCCGATTCCCCTCCTTCTCCGCACCGCGCGTGCGGAGAAGAGCGAGCGAACAATAAACGATCGCGCGAAGAATGTTCCACCCGCGGCCGGAGTTTTCTCCGCTGTGCCCTGCATTACTTTCCGGATAGACCGGGCGCCGGTTACCGTGCGTTCCGGTTGGTCGCGCTGCTCGCACGCCGGGCAACACCAACCCGCCTGGCGGTTATCGGCAGGTCGGTCCGCTGTTCTATGGTTGGATGCGAGACAACTGAGATGTCACGTGCTACAACGTGAGCGGGACTCGCAGTAGTCTTACCTGCAAGTGTCGCGGATCGAGGCGGGGCACGTTCCCGAGACAGGTGATCATGGCCGAGCGGATTCAGGTCGAACTCGTCGACGACATCGACGGGTCTCCAGCCACCCACACCGTTACCTTCGCGTTGGATGGTGTGACGTACGAAATCGACCTGAACGACGAACACGCCCAAGAGCTGCGCGCGCTGCTCACCCGCTACATCGAAGCGGCCCGCAAGCCCAAGCCGGAACCGGCGCGCACCAGTCGTCAGCAGGAGCGCGAAGAGGAGCAGACCCGCCGCGCCAACAAGCAGCTGACCGAGCAGATCCGCGGCGCCGCCCAGCGCACCCGCGAGCACCACAAGAAGGCCACCGAGCAGCCCGAAGTGCAGGCCGAGGCCGTCGAGCCCGAGATCGTCGAACCCGAACCGCGCTTCGACGCCGCGGCGGAGAAGAAGGAACCGGCCCAGGCATCCGCGGTCTCGCTGCCGCTGTTCTCCTCCGCCGTCGACTGATCCACCACCGGCCGGGTCCCGGCCCGATGCCGGAATGATCACGGCTGTGGACACGGCCTGCCGCCGCCAAATACGGTTCTCGCGTTTTGCTCCTCTTGCTGGCGGGAGGCCCGGGTGACGGCGCGGTTGAGACGTGGTGCTCCGGCAGCACTGCTGGTCCTGGCGGTGAGCGCAACCGGTTGCAGCCCGCTGGTCGACGTCGAGCAGACCGCGGGCCAGCTGCGCGCCTCGGTGCAGGCCCCCACGGTGCGCGGCGGTGAAGCCGTGATCGCGCTGGACCAGGAGCCGGACAAGCTGGACCCGACGCTGGCCACCACGCTGGCCGGCCGGCAGGTCTTCAACAGCATGTGCGAGAAGCTCTACGACGTCGACCCGGCCGGTCGCGCGGTCCCGCAGCTCGCCGCCGAGCTCCCGCGCACCTCGCCGGACGGCCGCGAGCTGACCATCCCGCTGCGCACCGGAGTGCTGTTCAACGACGGCACCGCGTTCGACGCGGCAGCGGTGAAGAAGAGCCTGGACCGGCACCGCGAACTGCCCTCCTCCGGCCGCCGCTCCGAGCTCACCGCCATCGACTCCGTCGAGGTCGTCGACCCGGCGACCGTGCGGCTGCGGCTCAAGCAGCCCTCCGCCCCGCTGCCCACCGTGCTCGCCGACCGCGCGGGCATGATCATGTCCCCGGCGAAGCTGGACGAGCTCGGTGACGACTTCTCCGACGACCCGGTCTGCGTCGGCCCGTTCCGCTTCGTCGAGCGCATCGCCCAGGACCGGATCGTGCTGGAGCGCAGCGAGTTCTACTACGACCGCGACGCGGTGCGGCTGGACCGGCTGGTCTACAAGGCGGTCCCCGACGACAACATCCGCATCGCCAACCTGCGCTCCGGCGAGTTCGACGTGGTGTGGGAGGTCGGCCCGCCGGACGTGCCGGTGGTCTCCCGCGAGCAGGACCTGGTGCTGCTCAACCAGCCGTCGATCCAGTACATGGGCATCACGGTGAACACCAACAACGTCGACGGCAAGACCGGCCACGTCGACGGGCCGCTGGCCAACGACCCGCGGGTGCGGGAAGCGCTGTCGCTGTCCATCGACCGCGAAACGCTCAACCGCATCGCCTTCAACGGCCTCTACCAGCCCGCTTGCGGCCCGATCCCGCCGACCAGCGAGTTCGCCACCCCCGCGACGCAGGCCTGCCCGCCGCACGACGTGGCCCGCGCCCGGCAGCTGCTCGCCGAAGCAGGCGTGGGCACCCCGGTTCGCGTCGAGCTGCTGCTCACCAACGACTCCACGACCAGCCGCGTCGGCCAGGTCATCCAGGCGATGGCCGCCGAGGCCGGGTTCGACGTCGTGCTCCGGCCGAGCGAGTCCACCAGCGCGATCTCCGCGGGCAAGAAGGGCCGCTTCCAGACCTTCCTGATCGGCTGGTCCGGCCGCCCCGACCCGGACGGCAACATCACCGGCATGCACGCGCAAGGCGCGGCGCAGAACTACAGCGGCTTCTTCGACCCGGCGACCGACGTGGTGCTCAAGCAGGCCGCGGCCGAGCAGAACACCGACCGCCGCCGCGAGCTCTACGAGCACGTCGTCAAGCAGCTGCAGCAGCGCAACAACGTGATCTACCTCTACCGCCAGCAGTACTACACCGCGCACACCGCCGAGCTGGCCGGTGTCGAGGTCTACCCCGACGGGATCATGCGGCTCAAGACCGCCGGTCGCGTCGAGTCCGGGAGTTGAGATGCTGCGCAGCTACGCGCTCAACCGCGTCCTGCAGTCGCTGGTGACCCTGGTGCTGGTCTCGCTCGTCGTGTTCGCGGGCCTGCGCGCGCTGCCCGGCGACCCGGCCATCGCGCTGGCCGGGGCGGAAGCCGACGACACCGCGATCGAGGAGATCCGCCGCAGCTACCTGCTCGACGAGCCGGTCTACGTGCAGTACTTCAGCTGGATCGGCCGCGCCCTGCAGGGCGACTTCGGCGAATCGGCGCAGACCGGCCTGCCGATCGGCGAGATCGTCCTCAGCCGGATCCCGGTCACCCTCGAACTCGCCCTGCTGAGCCTGCTGTTCGCCGCGCTGATCGGGCTCACCACCGGCGTGATCGCGGCCGTCCGCCGCGGTGGACCGCTGGACTGGCTGGGCAACGGGGTGTCGCTGTTCGGACTGTCCATCCCGAACTTCTGGCTCGGCCTGATGTGCGTGCTGATCTTCGCGGTCGGCCTCGGCTGGCTGCCGGCCTCGGGCTTCGTGCCGTTCACCGAATCCCCGCTGGGCAACCTGCAACGGCTGATCATGCCGGCGTTCGTGCTGGGCAGCGGGCTGGCCGCGGTGCTGATGCGGCAGATGCGATCGTCCATGCTGGACGCCCTGAACGCCGACTACGTGCGCACCGCGCGCGCCAAGGGCGCGGGGGAGTTCCGGGTGGTGGCGGTGCACGGCCTGCGCAACAGCCTGATCACCGTGCTGACCATCCTCGGCCTGCAGCTCGGCACGCTGATCTCCGGCGCGGTGGTCACCGAGCAGATCTTCGTGCTGCCGGGCTTCGGCAAGTTGATGGTCGATGCCGTGTTCACCCGCGACTACCCGGTCATCCAGGCCGCGGTGCTGATCAGCGCGGCCGGCTACATCGTGGTGAACCTGCTCGTCGACCTGCTCTATTCGGTGGTGGACCCCCGAATCCGGGTCAGCGGAGGTACGGCATGAGCAACCCCAGCCCTGAACCAACCCGAGCCTTGCGCAACCGCACCTCAGGGGACCGTGACGCAAACCAGCCACAAGAAACCCCGCAACGCGAGGTCACTGCGGAACGCAACCACCACTGTGAATCGCGGAGAGGCGGGACAGCATCCCGCCGCGTGCTGCGCCGCCTGCTGCGGCACCGCACCGGCGTCGTCGGCCTCGTCCTGTCGGCGCTGTTCGTGCTGGTGGCGCTGGCCGCACCGCTGATCGCACCGAGCGATCCGGCCGCGGTGAACTTCGACGAGGTCCTGCAGCAGCCGTCGCTGGCCGCACCACTGGGCAGCGACGAGCTCGGCCGCGACCAGCTCTCCCGCGTCTTCTACGGCGTCCGCGCGTCGATCGTGGTGGGCGTGCTGTCGGTGCTGCTCGCGCTCGTGGTGGCGGTGCCGCTGGGCCTGATCGCCGGGTACTACCGCGGTGCCGTCGACTCCGTGGTCTCCCGCATCACCGACACGCTGCTGGCCTTCCCGTTCCTGGTGCTGGCGGTCGGCCTCGCCGCGGTCATGGGCGCGTCGATGACGAACGCGGCCATCGCGATCGGCCTGTCCCAGGTGCCGAACCTGATCCGGGTGGTGCGCGGCGAAACCCTGCGACTGGCCGGCGAGGACTACGTGACCGCCAGCGTGGCGGCCGGCGCGTCCGGCACCACCGCGATGTTCCGGCACATCCTGCCGAACTCGGTGAACGCCCTGCTGGTGCAGATCACGGTGGCCATCCCGCAGGCGATCATCGGCGAGGCGCTGCTGTCCTTCCTCGGCCTCGGCGTGCAGCCGCCCACCCCGTCGCTGGGCGTGATGCTCTCGTCCGCGCAGACCTACTTCACGCAGGCCCCGTGGCTGGTGGTCTTCCCCGGCATCGCGGTGGTGCTGGCCACCCTCGGCTTCAACCTGCTCGGCGACGGCCTGCGGGACGCCCTGGACTCGAAGGGGAACCGATGAGCGACGTGCTTTCCTTCTGCGACCTCCGGGTGCGGTTCCGCACCGAAGAGGGCACTGCCGATGCGGTGCGCGGGGTCAGCTTCGGCGTCGCGCCCGGCGAGATCCTGGCCGTGGTCGGCGAGTCGGGCTCCGGCAAGAGCGTCACCGCGATGTCCGCGCTGGGGTTGCTCCCGCGCACCGCCGAGGTCACCGGGCGCATCGAGCTCGACGGCTCCGAGCTCGGCGAGCAGGAGCTGCGCCGGGTCCGCGGCAAGGACATCGCGATGATCTTCCAGGAGCCGATGACCTCGCTGAACCCGGTGTTCACCATCGGCTGGCAGCTCGTCGAGGCCATCCGCCTGCACACCAGCACCACCAGCGCGAAGGCCCGCGAGCGAGCGGTGGAACTGCTGGATCTGGTCGGCATCCCGGAACCGGCGCGCCGCCTCAAGCACTACCCGCACCAGCTCTCCGGCGGGCAGCGGCAGCGCGTGATGATCGCGATGGCGCTGGCCTGCGAACCGAAGGTGCTGATCGCCGACGAGCCGACCACCGCGCTGGACGTGACGGTCCAGGCCGAGATCCTGGCCCTGCTGCGCGACCTGCGCGACCGGCTGGGCACCACGATCCTGCTGATCACCCACGACATGGGCGTCGTCGCCGACCTCGCGGACCGGGTGGTGGTGATGTACCGCGGCGAGGTGGTCGAGGAAGCCGCCGCGGCCGATCTGTTCCGCGCACCGCAGCACGAGTACACCGAAGCGCTGCTCGCCGCGGTGCCCAGGCTGGAGATCGGGAAGAGCGAGGAGCCCGAGCCGGCCGATCCGGTGCTCGTCGTCGAGGACCTGGTGGTCACCTACGGCGGCCAGCGCGCGGTGGACGGCGTATCGCTGCGCATCGACCGGGGTGAGGTCCTCGCGCTGGTCGGCGAGTCGGGCTCCGGGAAGTCCACGGTCGGCAAGTGCGCGGCCCGCCTGCTGACGCCGGCTGAAGGCCGGATCGTGCTCAACGGCCGGGACATCAGCCGCCTGCCCGCCCGACGCCTGCGCCCGCTGCGGCGCAACATCGGCATCGTCTTCCAGGACCCGGGCTCGTCCCTGGATCCCCGGATGAGCATCGCGGACAGCATCGCCGAACCACTGCGCCTGCACCGCGTCGCGCGAGGCCGGGAGCTCGACGAGCGGGTGGACGAACTCCTCGACGCGGTGGAGCTGGGCGCGTCCCGGCGCCAGCGCTACCCGCACGAGCTCTCCGGTGGTCAGCGGCAGCGCGTCAGCATCGCCCGCGCCCTGGCGCTGGAACCGGAGCTGCTGATCGCCGACGAGCCGACCAGCGCGCTGGACGTGTCGGTGCAGGACGCGGTGCTGGAGCTGTTCCAGTCGCTGCAGGCCAGGCTGAACTTCAGCTGCCTGTTCATCAGCCACGACCTGGCCGTGGTCAACATGCTCGCCCGCCGGGTGGCCGTCATGCGCCGCGGCCAGGTGGTGGAGCAGGGCGACACGGCGCAGGTCCTCGGGAGCCCGCAGCACGAGTACACGCAGCGCCTGCTGGCAGCGGTCCCGGTGCCGGACCCGGAGCGGCAGCACGAACGCCGGCTGGCCGGGGCCTAGTCCTCGGCGCGGTGCCTGCGGGAGCGAGCGCGCTGACCGGGACCGGTGCGCGCCGACTTCTTCGCCTCCGCCTTGGGCCGCTCGACCCGCTCCGCCAGTGCAGCGGCGAACTCCGGAGGAGAGCTCGGACCCCAGTTCCGGTCCTCCGGGTCTCCCAGAGTCTTTCGCAGCTCGGTGTAGATCGGCGTCGAGTCCACTGCGTACCCCCGTCCTGACGATCGCCTGGCAGGTTACCCGCGCGCGGGGGACGAATCGCGGTGGCGAAGCAGGACCACACGAACGTGGACATCAACAGCACTCCGGGCGGACCTCGCCGCTGAGACCTGAACATCGGCTCTGACCTGCGATGATGACCTTTAAAGGGGGGTGGTGTTCAGGGGGTGTTCGGGGGTCTGTAAAGTTCTACGAGTCAGAGCGACACGGGCCGGGAAAACCGGGCCGAGCCTGACACGGGGTCACGAACCAAGCTCCCACGAACGAGTGGTAGAGTGGGTGAGCCCGAAACGGCAAGACTTTGAAAATTGCGATTCGCTTCGCTGTCATAACGCTGGACGGTTCGATCTCCGGGAGATAACGAATCGGGTGCGGGAAACGAAAGTGACCCCCCTGAAACCCCGGAAAAACGGCCTGCTAGAGTTACCGACACAAGAAAGCGAACAGAGGAAATGCTCCCCGGAGCTTGCTGGTCTTGAATGGCTGGTGGTGATGGTGTGGGTGTGTTCTTTGAGAACTCAACAGCGGACTGTTTTGGTTAGTGTTCTTTAATGCCCCCGACCAAGGCTTTGGTTTTGGTTGGTGGTTTCTTTGAGTATGGCGCTCCGAGCCTTCGGGTTTGTTTGAGTGTCTGCTGGGATTGTTCAACAGCATTGTTGGAGAGTTTGATCCTGGCTCAGGACGAACGCTGGCGGCGTGCTTAACACATGCAAGTCGAACGCTGAAGCACTTTCGGGTGTGGATGAGT
>NZ_JAQGLB010000039.1 GCF_027853965.1 Saccharopolyspora indica
CCCCCCCCCCCCCCACGACCGGGGAGATCAGAGGACTTCCAGCGGGACCGGACGTTTCGGCGCGGGGAAGGCCGCGTCCAGCTCGGCCAGGTCCGCGGCGGTCAGCTCGACGTCCAGCGCCGCCCGGTTCTGGTCGACGTGCTCCGGGGTCGCGGCCTTCGGGATCGCGCACACCCCGTCCTGCGCCAGCACCCACGCGATCGCGATCTGCGCCGGGGTCGCCTCGTGGCGCTCGGCGACGCGCCGCAGTGCGGGCTCGCCGAGCAGGCGGCCCTGCTCGATCGGCGAGTAGGCCATCACCGGCAGGTGCTGCTCCCGGCACCAGGGCAGCAGGTCGACCTCGATGCCGCGCCGGGTCAGGTTGTAGAGCACCTGGTTGGTCGCCGACCGGCGGCCGAGCTCACCGGCGAACAGCTCGCCCATGTCGGCCGGGTCGAAGTTGCTCACCCCGAAGCGCCTGATCTTGCCGTCGGCCCGCAGCTGCTCGAAGGCATCCATCGTCTCGGCCAGCGGCGTGCTGCCGCGCCAGTGCAGCAGGTAGAGGTCCAGGTGGTCGGTGCCCAGGCGGCGCAGGCTGCGCTCGCAGGCCTCGACCGCGCCGCGGCGGCTCGCGTTGTGCGGGTAGACCTTGCTGACCAGGAAGACCTCGTCCCGGCGCCCGCTGATCGCGGCGCCGACGACCTCTTCGGCACCACCGCTGCCGTACATCTCGGCGGTGTCGATCAACCCGAGGCCCAGGTCCAGCCCGCGGCGCAGCGCGGCCACCTCGGCCGCTCGCTGTCCGCGCCGCTCGCCCATGCCCCAGGTGCCCTGACCCAGCACCGGCAGTTCCCCGCCACCGGGCAGTTGGATAGCACGCATGCACGCTCCCAAGATTTCTATCGCTGCCGGGCGTGCGGCCAGCATACGGTCAGCGCTGCTTGGGCAGGACGGCCGTCAGCTGGAAGCTGCCGTCCTCGAACGGCGTGGCGTCGAGCTGCCCGCCCGCCATCCGCACCCGTTCCGAGAGCCCGGCCAGCCCCGAGCCACCGCTGCCCACGTCCACCGGCCTGCTCTGCGGTGCACCGTTGGTGACCACGATGTGCAGCGCGCCCGCCCTGCTCGACAGGTCCACCTTGATCACCGCGCCGGGCGCGTGCTTGGAGGCGTTGGTCAGCGCTTCCTGCACCACCCGGTAGGCCGCCCGCTCCACTGCCGGTGGCACGTCGGGATCGCTCAGCTCGCTGGACAGCTCCACGTCGACCCCGGCCGCGCGGGCCTGGCCGACCAGTTCCGGGATGGTGTCCAGCCCGGTCCGGCAGGTGCTGCCCAGCCCGAGCGTCGCGCGCATCTCGTCCAGCGCCTGCTTGGCCAGCCCGCGCAACCGGGCCGCTGTCTCCTTCGCCTCGGTGTCGGCGGTGGTCGCGCCCAGCGCGGCCGATTCGACGGCGATCAGGGTGACGTGGTGGCCGACGGCGTCGTGGATCTCCCGCGCGATCCGCGCCCGCTCATCGGCCCGCGCGGTCTCCGCCTTGGCCTCCAGCTCCGCCGCGGTGGCCGCTTCCAGCCGGCGCAGGCTCTCCGCCAGCTGCTGCCGCAGCGACACCAGCGCGCCCAGGGCGACCGGTGCACCAGCGGCCAGCAGCACGTACGCCAAGGTCAGCATGATCGCGCCGACCTGCAGCGATTGGAAGATCAGCACCGGAGCGACCGCCACCGCAGCGGCCAGCACCGTCCAGAAGGCCAGCGACCGCGCCTGCGGTTGAGCCCGGCCGAGCGCGAACAGCGCCACGATCGACGCGGGCCAGCCGAGCCCACCGGCCAGCGCCGGCAGGCACAGCAGCACCGCGATGCGCGGCCACCGCCGCCGCAGCGGCAGCAGGAGAGCAGCGACCAGGCCGGACACCACGGCGTAGCCGAACGGGTCCGGCGCGGCCAGCACCGCAGCCGCCGGGATCGCGACGGCCAGCGCTTCGACGGTGAGGTGACGCCACCGCACAGCGCTCACCAGCGGTCGCCCGCACCCGCTACGCGCTGTGCGATCAACGCGGCCTGCACCCGGTTCTGCGCGCCCAGCTTGCTGAGCACGGTCGACACGTAGCTCTTCACCGTCGCCTCGGTCAGCCCGAGCCGCATCCCGATGTCGGCGTTGGAACGCCCATCGGACAGCAGCTCGAGCACCTGCCGCTCCCGGGCGGACAAACCGCGCACCAGCTGCACCTCGTGCGCGTTGTCGGTCGCACCCCGGAACCGGGGCAGCAGCCGCGCGGTGATCCGCGGGTCCAGCACCGCGCCACCGGCCGCCAGGTCGTGCACCGCCCGCACCAGCACCGCCGGGTCGGCGTCCTTGAGCAGGAACCCGTTGGCGCCGTAGCGCAGCGCGTCCGAGACGTAGTCGTCCAGGTCGAACGTGGTCAGCACGGCAGCCGCGGGCCGGTCCGGCAGCGCGGTCAGCTCCCGCAGCGCGGACAGCCCGTCCTTGCCCGGCATCTGCACGTCGATCAGCGCGACGTCCACGGCGTGGGCGCGCACCGCACCGAGCAGCTCGTTGCCGTCGCCCGCCTCGGCGACCACCCGGATCGTGCCGCTGCTCTCCAGCAGCAGCCGCAGCCCCCGCCGCAGCATGGCCTCGTCGTCGGCCAGCACCACCCGGATCGGTTCCCCGCCGTTCACCGCCTGCACCTCTCGGTCACCTCCCCTGCTCCGAAAGGGTTGCTGAGCAGACTAGCGGGGTGTCCCGGACGCAGCGCGCACACCACCCGAGCGGGCAGTGATCAGCGACGACCGCCCTTGTTGGCCTTGCGCTCGCGCACCCGCACCGAGATCCGCACCGGGCTGCCGACGAACCCGAAGGTCTCCCGGAGCTTGCGCTCCAGGAAGCGCCGGTAGCCCGCCTCCAGGAAGCCGGTGGTGAACAGCACGAACGTCGGCGGCCGGGTCTGCGCCTGGGTGGCGAAAAGGATCTTCGGCTGCCGGCCGCCGCGCACCGGCGGCGGGTTGGCCGCGACGAGCTCGGACAGCCAGCCGTTCAACCGGCCGGTGGGCACCCGGGTGTCCCAGGAGTCCAGCGCGGTGCGCAGCGTCGGTGCCAGCTTGGCCACCGCGCGCCCGGTCTTGGCCGAGACGTTGACCCGCTCCGCCCAGCGCACCCGGACCAGCTCGCGGTCGATCTCCTTCTCCAGCTGGCGGCGGCGGTCCTCGTCGACCAGGTCCCACTTGTTGTAGGCGATCACCAGCGCCCGGCCGGCCTCCACCACCATGGTGATCACCCGCAGGTCCTGCTCGCTGAGCGGCTCGGACCCGTCGATGAGCACGATGGCGACCTCGGCGGCCTCGATGGCGGCCTTGGTGCGCAGCGAGGCGTAGTACTCGGTGCCGCTGGCGGTCTTGACCCGCTTGCGCAGGCCCGCGGTGTCGACGAACCGCCACACCTCGTCGTCCAGCTCCACCAGGGAGTCCACCGGGTCGACGGTGGTGCCGGCGACGTCGTGCACCACCGACCGCTCTTCGCCGGTCAGCTTGTTGAGCAGGCTCGACTTGCCCACGTTCGGCTTGCCGACCAGGGCGACCCGCCGCGGCCCGCCGGAAGCCCCGAACACCTCGCGCGGGGTCTCCGGGAACGCCTCCAGCACGGCGTCGAGCAGGTCACCGGAGCCGCGCCCGTGCAGCGCGCTGACCGGCATCGGCTCGCCCAGGCCCAGCGACCACAGCGAGTGCACGTCGGAGACGCCGCGCTGGTCGTCGACCTTGTTGGCGGCCAGCAGCACCGGCCGCTTGGAGCGGCGCAGCACCCGCGCCACGGCCTCCTCGGTCTCGGTGGGCCCCACGCGCGCGTCGACCACCAGCAGCACCGCGTCCGCGGTGTGCATGGCCAGCTCCGCCTGCGCGGCGACCGAGGCCATCAGGCCCTTCGCGTCGGGCTCCCAGCCACCGGTGTCGACCACCGTGAACCGGCGGCCGTTCCACAGCGCGTCGTAGGCCACCCGGTCCCGGGTCACGCCCGGGGTGTCCTGCACGACGGCTTCACGACGGCCCAACAACCGGTTGACCAGGGTCGACTTGCCCACGTTGGGGCGGCCGACCACGGCCAGCACCGGCTGCGGCACCGGCGGTGCGGCGTCCTCCGGGGCCGAGACCCCGTCGAACTCGGCCCATTCGGCCTCGTCGGACCACGTGCCGTCCAGGCCTTCCAGCGACTCGTCGGTCACGCTCGTTTCCCTCTCACATCGTCTTCGCGGTGGTCGGCGACCAGCCGGTCCAGTTCGGCGATCAGCTCGACCAGTTCGGTGCGCACCGCTTCGGTCGCCACGACCAGGCCGGTGCGGCCCTTGCCCGCGGGCAGCGCGATCGGCTCGCCGAACAGCACGTCGATCCTGGGCAGAAGCCTACGGCCCCGGCCTTCCGGACGTCGGGTGCCCCGGACCGCGACCGGCAGCACCTGGGCGCCGGACGCCCGTGCCAACCAGGCCGCACCGTGCTGCGCGCTCTCCACGTCGCCGGACCCGCGAGTGCCTTCGGGGAAGACCCCGACCAGCCCGCCGGCCTTGAGCACCCGCACCGCGGTCAGCAGCGGCGTGCGGTCGGCCTCGCCGCGCCGCACCCCGATCTGCCCGATGCGGCGCAGGAACCAGCCCAGCGCGCCCTTGAACATCTCCTGCTTGATCAGGAACACCGCCGGGCGCGGGAACATTCCGAGCAGCAGCGGCCCGTCCAGCAGCGAGCTGTGGTTGGCCACCACCACCAGCGGACCGGTGCGCGGGATCCGGTCGGCGCCGTGGATGCGGACGCGGAACGGCAGCCGCACGATCCGCCGCGAGATCCACTGGCCGAACCGGTGCATCCGGTGCGACGCGCCCTCGGGCAGGGTTTGCTCGGTCATGACTGTCCCGCCTCTCCGAGCTTCACAGTGGTGGTTGCGTCCAGCTCGACCTCACGTTTCGCGGTTTCTTGTGGCTGGTTTGCGTCACGTTCCCCTGAGGTGCGGTTGAGTAGAACTGGGGTTGCCACAGGACTGCTCATTCCGCGAACTCGTCTCTCGTGAGCAGGCCGCGGCTCTCGACGTGCTTGTGCAGCTGTTCGAGCACGCCCGCCACGTCCAGGTCGGTGGTGTCCAGCTCCAGCGCGTCGTCGGCCTTGCGCAGCGGCGCGACCTTGCGCCCGGAGTCCAGCGCGTCCCGGCGCTGCACGTCGGCGTGCGTGCGGTCCAGGTCCCCGGCCCGGCCCTCGGAGACGTCCTGGGCGGTGCGCCGCTCGGCGCGGGCCGTCGAGGACGCCGTCAGGTAGACCTTCAGACCGGCGTCGGGCACCACGACGGTGCCGATGTCGCGGCCCTCGACCACGATGCCGCCGGGTTCGCGCAGAGCCCGGCCGATCAGCTCGCGCTGCAGCGCGACCAGCTGGTCGCGCACCTCGGCCACCGCCGACACCGCGGAGACCGCGCCGGTGACCTCCGGTCCGCGGATCTCCTGCCCGACGTCCTGGCCGTCGAGCAGCACCCCGGGCCGCTCCGGATCGGTGCCCATGGTCAGCTCCGCCGCGCGCACCACGCGCACGACCTCGACCGCGTCCGAGGGCTCGACCTGCGCGCGCAGCACGGCCAGCGTCACGGCGCGGTACATCGCGCCGGTGTCGAGGTAGGTCGCGCCCAAGGCCGAAGCCAACTTGCGGGACACCGTCGACTTGCCGGTGCCCGAAGGACCGTCGAGGGCCACCACACCGCGGAGCCTGGCGTGTGCCACGTGCTCTTCCTCCTGATCGTCGCCGCACCCGGCCGACAGCCGGACCAACCGTCCATTCTGCCTGGTCCCCGGCCGCCGGTCCGCATCGCGTCCCGATCCACCCGAACTGCCGGACAAATCCCGCCGATCACGGAATATGGTGAGCGGGTGGACGTAACAGTGACCCCGCTGCCGGGCCTGGGCACGCGGCAGGACTTCACCACCCGATCCGGCCACCGCATCGGCGTGATCACCTACCGGGACGGCCGGTTCGAGCTGATCGTCTCCGACCACGAGGACCCGGACAAGGTCGCCGCCTCCGTCGACCTGACCACCGCCGAGACCAGCGCGCTGGCCAACCTGCTGGGCGCCCCGCAGCTGGTCGCGAAGCTCACCGAGCAGCAGCGCGAGGTCACCGGGGTCACCACCTGGCAGCTGCCGCTGGCACCGGGGTCGCCCTACGACGGCCGCACCCTCGGTGACACCGAGATGCGCACCCGCACCTCGGTGTCGATCGTCGCGGTGGTCCGCGACGGCACCGTGCACCCCTCGCCCCGCCCGGACTTCGAGTTCGCCGGCGGCGACCTGGTGGTCGTCGTGGGCACCAGCACGGGGCTGCGCGCCGCCAGCGAAATCCTGGAGAAGGGCTGACCGCAGCCCGCTCCGCCCGCCCGGTCCCCGACCGGGACACGCGTCGCCAACGCCGGTCCCGCGCGTGTCGAACCCACGACAACTCCATACGCAGGCAACGCGCGAGAGGAACACCACGGTGCACGACACGGCGATCTCGTTGATCGAGCTCGGCGCGGTTTTCTTCGGTCTCGGCGTGCTGGGCAGGCTCGCCTGGAAGATCGGGATATCCCCGATCCCCCTGTACCTGCTGGGCGGACTGGCGTTCGGCACCGGTGGGCTGATCCCGCTGCACGGCATCGAAGCGTTCACCCACCTGGCCTCCGAGATCGGCGTGGTCCTCCTGCTGCTCCTGCTGGGGCTGGAGTACTCCGCAGGCGAGCTGGTCACCGGGCTGCGCCGCTCGTGGTTAGCGGGCCTGATCGACATCGCGCTCAACGCGGTGCCGGGCGCCGTGGTCGCGCTGATGCTGGGCTGGGGCCCGATCGGCGCGCTGACCATGGCGGGCGTCACCTACATCTCCTCCTCCGGCATCGTCGCGAAGGTCCTCGGGGACCTGGGTCGACTGGGCAACCGGGAAACCCCGGTGATCCTGTCGATCCTGGTCTTCGAGGACCTCGCGATGGCCGTCTACCTGCCGATCCTCACCGCGCTGCTGGCCGGCGTCAGCTTCCTCGGCGGACTCACCGCCGTCGGGGTGTCGCTGGTGGTGATCACGCTGGTGCTGGTGATCGCGCTGAAGTTCGGCAAGTACGTCTCGGCGCTGATCGACAGCCCGGACCCGGAGGTCTTCCTGCTGCGGCTGCTCGGCTCGGCGCTGCTGGTCGCGGGCATCGCCTCGGAGCTGCAGGTCTCGGCCGCGGTCGGCTCGTTCCTGCTGGGCATCGCGATCTCCGGTTCGACCGCGGCGAACGCGACCCGGATGCTGGAGCCGCTGCGCGACCTGTTCGCCGCGCTGTTCTTCGTGGTGTTCGGGCTGAACACCGACCCGTCGCAGATCCCGCCGGTGCTGCCGGTGGCGCTGGCGCTCGCGCTGATCACCGCGGCGACCAAGATCGTCACCGGCTGGGTGGCCTCGCAGATGCAGGGCGTGGGCCGGATGGGCCGCGCGCGGGCCGGTGCCGCGCTGGTGGCGCGCGGCGAGTTCTCCATCGTGATCGCCGGGCTGGCGGTGGCCTCGGGCGCGGTGTCCGGTGAACTGGCCGCGCTGGCCACCGCCTACGTCCTGCTCATGGCGATCCTCGGCCCGGTCGCGGCCCGAGTGGTCGAGCCGGTGGCCCGCCTGTTCGTCCGCCGAGCCGCGCCCAAGGCCTAGACGTTGATTCCAGGCTCGTCCTGCGTAGCAGTGCAGGTAGCGGAACCTCAGAGCTTCCCTGGACTGCGGGTGCCCCTCCTGATGTATCCCAAATACACGGCGGAGGGGCCGTCCTCGCCAGGAAAGCTCTGAGAACCCGCGGCGGCGCAAGCTGCGAGGGTGGGTTAAGCGCTGCGCGCTTGCGGCAGTTCATGCCGGTGTTGCGATACGCCTCGCAGCCTCGACCAAAGAGCTCAGTCGCCAGAAGGCCGAGTCCGGCGTCACATCCCGACGATGCGGTACAGCGAGCCGACTTCCTGCTGGTTGAGCGGGCGGATGGCGCCGGGGCGCTCCGTGGTCAGGCGGACGTCGCCGATCCGGGTGCGCACCAGGCGCTGCACCGGGTGGCCGACGTGCTTGAGCAGCCGGCGCACGATGCGCTTGCGGCCCTCGTGCAGCACGATCTCCACCAGCGCGCGGTTCTGGTTGGTGTCGACCAGCTTGAACCGGTCGACCTTCACCGGGCCGTCCTCCAGCTCCACGCCGTCGCGCAGCCGCTGGCCCAGGTCCTTCGGGATCGGGCCGATGACCTCGGCCAGGTAGGTCTTGCGCACCTTGTAGGACGGGTGCATCAGCCGGTTGGCCAGCTCGCCGTCGTTGGTGATCAGCAGCAGGCCCTCGGTGTCCTGGTCCAGCCGCCCGACGTGGAACAGCTTGCCCTGGCGCTCCCGCAGGTAGTCGCCGATGCACGGGCGGCCCTTGTCGTCGGACATGGTGCACAGGATGCCGGTGGGCTTGTTGAGCAGCAGGTGGGTCAGGTCGTCGTTGACCATCACGCGGTTGCCGTCGACGTGGATCACCGCGGTCGCCGGGTCGACGCGGCGGCCCAGCTCCATGACCACCTCGCCGTCGACCTCGATGCGGCCTTCGACGATCATCTCCTCGGCCGCGCGCCGCGAGGCCACTCCGGCCTGGGACAGCACTTTCTGCAGGCGCACGCCTTCCGCGGCGGCGTTGGACGGGCGGTTCTCAGACGTCATCGATCGAATCCACTTCGGGCAGCAAGGGGGCGAGCGGCGGCAGGTCCTTCAGCGACGACAGGCCCAGCCGCTCCAGGAACAGCTCGGTCGTGCAGTACAGGATGCCGCCCGTCTCCGGGTCGGTCCCGGCCTCTTCGATTAGGCCGCGCCCCACCAGGGTACGGATGACGCCGTCGACGTTCACACCCCGTACTGCCGCCACCCGCGAGCGGGTCACCGGCTGCCGGTAAGCGATGACCGCCAGCGTCTCCAGCGCGGCGCGGGTCAGCTTCGAGCGCTGCCCGTCGAGCAGGTACCGCTCGACGTAGGGCGCGTAGGTCTCCCGCGTGTAGAACCGCCACCCGTCGCCGACGCGGCGCAGGTCGATGCCGCGCTCGGAGTCGGCGTACCAGGCGGAGAGCCGCTGCAACGCCTGGCGGATCCGCCGCACCGGCTGCTCCAGGGTGTCGGCCAGCAGCTCCTCACCGGCGGGCACGTCGACCACCAGCAGCAGCGCCTCCAGCGCGGCGTCGAGCGCGGCGTCGGACGTGAGGTCCGGCGCGCTCGAGGTCTCAGTTTCCGCCTCTCCGCGATTCACAGTTGTGGTTGCGTCCGGATCAATCTCGCGTTTCGCGGTTTCTTGTGGCTGGTTTGCGTCACGGTCCCCTGAGGTGCGGTTGAGCTGTTCTGGGGTTGGCACAGGATCGCTCACCCGTACTCCTCCTCCTCGGCGTCGGCGTTGGCGCGCTGCACCTCGGCATCGACCTTGGCCTGCTCCAAGGTGCCGCCGACCCAGCGCACGAGCAGTTCACCCAGCGGCGTCTCCTGCTCGAACTGAAGCACCTTCTCGCGGTAGAGCTCCAGCAGCGCCAGGAACCTGGCCACCACCTCCACCGTGTGCCCGCAGTCGGAGGTCAGCTCCGGGAAGGTGGCGCTGCCCTTCTCCGCCAGCCGCACCCGCAGCAACGCCGCGTGCTCGCGAACGGACACGCCGTGCTGGTGGATGTGGTCCAGCGACACCGTCGGCGGCGGCTTCGGCCGGAACACCGCGGCCGCGACCTCGGCGAACCGCTGCGGATCGACTCCGATCCGCACCTCCGGCAGCAGGTTCTCGAACCGCTCCTCCAGCGCCACCGAGCGCGGGTAGCGCCGCAGCGCCCCGGCCTCCAACTCGCCGAACAGCGCCGCCACCTGCTTGTACGCGCGGTACTGCAGCAGCCGCGCGAACAGCAGGTCGCGGGCCTCCAGCAGCGCCAGGTCCGCCTCGTCCTCCACGTCGGCCGCGGGCAGCAGCCGGGCCGCCTTGAGGTCGAGCAGGGTCGCGGCGACCACCAGGAACTCGGTGACCTCGTCGAGGTCCCACTGCTCGCCCAGCGCTCTGGTGTAGGCGATGAACTCATCGGTGACCTTGTGCAGCGCCACCTCGGTGACGTCGAGCTGGTGCTGCGAGATCAGCTGCAGCAGCAGGTCGAAGGGGCCTTCGAAGTTCTCCAGGCGGACGGTGAACTTGCCGGTGCCGCCGGACTCCCCGGCTACCTCCCCGGCAACGGGTTCGGTCACTCGCCGGACTCCCGCAGGCGGCGGACCAGCTCCGAATCGGCACCCCGCTCGTCGAGGTCGGCGAGCAGCGCCGCGACCGCTTCCCGCACCACGCGGCCGCGGTCCACGGCGATGCCGTGGTCGGCCCGCAATGCCAGTCGCGCCTGCTCCAAGCCCAGCAACTCCTCGTCGGAGACGTACACGGTGATCTTCGCATCGTGCTTGCGCCGACCCGACCCGGACCGCCCGGCACGGGCGGGTGCGGCCGGTGCCGCTTCCGGCGCGTCGGCGTGATCCGCGCGAGGAACAGTAGTACGGAACAGCTCGGCGGCTCCCGGCAGGGCGACCCGCCGGGTCATCTGGCGATCACCTCGCGGGCCAGCGCCCGGTACGCCTGGGCGCCCGCGGAGCGCGGCGCCCACCTGGTGATCGGCTCCCCGGCCACCGTGGTCTCCGGGAACCGCACCGTGCGGTTGATCACCGCGTCGAACACCACGTCGCCGAAGGCCTCCACCACCCGGGCCATCACCTCGCGGGAGTGCAGCGTGCGCGGGTCGAACATGGTGGCCAGTATCCCGCTGATCTCCAGCTTCGGGTTCAGCCGTTCCTGCACCTTCTCGATGGTGTCGATCAGCAGCGCCACCCCGCGCAGGCTGAAGAACTCGCACTCCAGCGGGATGATCACGCCGTCGGCGGCGGCCAGCGCGTTGACCGTCAGCAGGCCCAGCGACGGCTGGCAGTCCACCAGGATGTAGTCGTAGTCGGCCAGCGCGGGCTGCAGGACCCGGTGCAGCGTCTGCTCCCGGCCCACCTCGGCGACCAGCTGCACCTCGGCGGCCGACAGGTCGATGTTGCTGGGCAGCAGGTCCATGCCGTCGACGGAGGTCCGGCGCACCACGTCGTGCACGCCGACCGACCGCTCCATGATCACGTTGTAGATCGTCTGATCCAGCTGGTGCGGCTGGACCCCGAGGCCGACCGAGAGCGCGCCCTGCGGATCGAAGTCCACCAGCAGCACCCGGCGCCCGTACTCCGCCAGCGATGCGCCGAGGTTGATCGTCGACGTGGTCTTGCCCACCCCGCCCTTCTGGTTGCACATCGCGAGGACCGCGGCGGGACCGTGCCGGTCCAGCAGCGGCGGTTCCGGGATGTGCCTAAGCGGCCGGCCGGTGGGACCGAGACCGCGCGGGTTCGGCGCCAGGTCGGCGCCTTCCACGCGGCCCGTCGTCTCGGGGGCGATGCTCAGGTCGACCGCGCCCCGGGACCGCCCTTCGGCGGAGGGCTGCGGCAGCGACATGGCGATCAGACTCCTTTTGGTACCGGTGGCGATCAACCGCAGCCTAAGTGGCATTCACTACCAGCGGCAACGCGCCTCGCCGGGGTGTCCGAAGTTCCTTGTGATCTCCGTGTGATCAACGTCTACCGTCAATCCGGCCGCACCGCATGCGCAGCGCGCGCAACTCACCCCGAAGCGTAAGCCCGCGGATGGGCCGTCGCGTACACCTCGCGCAAAGCGTTCACGGTGACCAGCGTGTAGACCTGGGTCGTGGTGACCGATGCGTGCCCGAGCAGTTCCTGCACCACCCGGACGTCCGCACCGCCCTCCATCAGGTGCGTGGCGAAGGAGTGCCGCAGCACGTGCGGGGAAACGTCACCGCCGATCCCGGCGCGCCGCGCCGCGGTCTTCAGCGCGTTCCACGCGCTCTGCCGGGAAAGCCTGCCACCGCGCGAGTTCACGAAGATCGCCGCACTGCCCCGGCCGCGCGCCACCAGCGCCGGGCGGGCCCGCACCAGGTAGGCGTCGAGGGCTTCCAACGCGGGACGACCGACCGGCACCAGCCGCTGGCGGCCGCCCTTGCCGTCGAGCCGGACGGTCCGGTCGGTGCGGTCGACGTCGTCGAGGTCCAGGCCGACGGCTTCGGAGATCCGCGCACCGGTGGAGTACAGCAGTTCCAGCAGCGCCCGGTCCCGCAGCCCTTTGGCGTCGTCGCCCCCGGCGTGCTCGAGCAGGGTGCCGACATCGCCGATGGACAGCGCTTTCGGCAACCGCTTCGGCAGGCTCGGCGGCGCGACCTCGCGCGCCACGTCGACCGCGAGCTTGCCCTCGGCGTGCGAGAACTTGTGCAGCCCGCGGGCCGCCACCAGCGCCCTGGCCGCCGAGGACGAGGCCAGCGGCGGCCGCTGCTCGGTGCCCTCCCGGAGTTCGGCGAGGAACTCCGAGAGGTGCTGGGCGCGCACTTCGCCCAGCCCGGCGATCCCCGCGCCGACCAGGAATTCGGCGTACCGGCGCAGATCCCGGGAGTAGGAGTCCAGCGTGCTGCGGGCGGTGCCGCGCTCCACCGCGAGGTGGTCGAGGTAACCGCTGATCGCCTCGCGCAGCTCGGCGGGCAGTGCGTCGAAACCCTTCACCGCGCCAGCCGCCGGCGGAACCGCTGCGGCCGGTCCGTCCACTCCGCGTCGACCGGCCTCCCCCGGCGGTCGCCGTCGCGCACCGCCTTGGCCGCGAGCAGCCCCGCCACCGCGGGCGAGTTCACGATCTCCCCGGCGAGCACCATGTCCACCGCTTCGGCGAACGGCACCCGGCGCACGACCAGATCGGCCTCCTCGTCCCCGACCGCCTCCGGGCGGTCCACATCGGACAGCCCGGTGGCCAGGAAGATCCGGATGCTCTCATCGGTGAAACCGGGCGAGGACGCCACGTCCACCAGCACCGACCAGTCCGCGGCCGCGACACCGGCCTCCTCGACCAGCTCCCGCTGCGCGGTCCGCACCGGGGCTTCCCCGGCGACGTCCAGCAGTCCCGCGGGCAGCTCCCAGAGCCGCCGCCCCACCGGGTAGCGGTACTGGTGCAGGAGCACCACCCGGTCCTGCTCGTCGACGGCGACCACGGCCACCGCGCCCAGGTGCTCGACGACCTCGCGCCGCGCATGCCCGCCACCGGGCATCCCGACCTCGTCGGCCCGCAACGCGAGGATCTTGCCGACGTAGACGTCCTCGCTGGCCAGGGTGGTGAACTCGTGCTCGCCGTTGGTGCGCGCGACACCGCTTCCCGTCATGTCCACGCCGTCCACCCTAGAGCCGTCCGGCACTGCGCGGCGAGCGGCAAGATCTCGCCGGCGACCGCGGTCGCGGCCCCCGGCGAGATCACCTGGTCATGCGCTCGGCGCGGGTTCCTCGGCCGGCTCGAGCTCGACCGGCAGCCGCTCGGCGGCGCGGTAGTCCAGCGCGGCCTTGACGAACGCGGCGAACAGCGGGTGCGGGCGGGTCGGGCGGCTCTTGAGCTCCGGGTGCGCCTGGGTGCCCACGAAGAACGGGTGCTCCTCGCGCGGCAGCTCCACGAACTCCACCAGCCGGCCGTCCGGCGAGGTCCCGGAGAACACCAGGCCCGCCTTGCTCAGCCGGTCCCGGTAGGAGTTGTTCACCTCGTAGCGGTGCCGGTGCCGCTCGGCCACCTCGGTCGAACCGTAGGCCTCGGCCACGATCGAGCCGTCCCGCAGCTTCGCCGGGTAGGAACCCAGCCGCATGGTGCCGCCCATGTCCCGGTCGCCGGAGACCACGTCGTGCTGATCGGCCATGGTGCTGATCACCGGGTGCTGGCAGGGCTCCTCGAACTCCGCGGAGTTGGCCCGCTCCAGCCCGGCCAGCGACCGCGCCGCCTCGATCACCATGCACTGCAGGCCCAGGCACAACCCGAGGGTCGGGATGCCGTGCGTGCGGGCGTAGCGGATGGCGCCGAGCTTGCCCTCGATGCCGCGCACCCCGAAGCCGCCGGGGATCATCACGCCGTCCATCCCGGACAGCGCCCGCGCTGCGCCCTCGTCGGTCTCGCAGGTGTCCGAACCGACCCAGGAGATCTCCACCTTGGCGCGGTGCGCGAAACCGCCGGCGCGCAGCGCCTCGGTGACCGACAGGTAGGCGTCGGGCAGGTCGATGTACTTGCCGACCAGCGCGATGCGCACCTTCTCCGACGGGTTGTGCACCCGGTCGAGCAGGTCGCCCCACACCGACCAGTCCACGTCGCGGAACGGCAGCCCGAGCCGCCGCACCAGGTAGGCGTCCAGGCCCTCGCCGTGCAGCACGCGCGGGATGTCGTAGATCGACGGCGCGTCCGGGCAGGCCACCACACCGTCGGAGTCGACGTCGCACATCAGCGCGATCTTGCGCTTGAGGTCCTCCGGCAGCTCCCGGTCGGCGCGGCACACCAGCGCGTCGGGCTGGATGCCGATGTTGCGCAGCGCGGCCACCGAGTGCTGCGTCGGCTTGGTCTTGAGCTCGCCCGACGGCGCCAGGAACGGCACCAGCGAGACGTGCAGGAAGAAGCAGTTGTCCCGGCCGACGTCGTGCCGCACCTGGCGGCAGGCCTCCAGGAACGGCAGCGACTCGATGTCGCCGACGGTGCCGCCGACCTCGGTGATCACCACGTCCGGCGTGCGGCCGTCCTCGTCGGGCTCGGCCATCGCCCGGATGCGGGCCTTGATCTGGTCGGTGATGTGCGGGATGACCTGGACGGTGTCGCCCAGGTACTCACCGCGACGCTCCTTGGCGATGACCGCGGAGTACACCTGGCCGGTCGTCACGTTGGCGTTGCGGGTCAGGTCACGGTCCAGGAACCGCTCGTAGTGCCCGATGTCGAGGTCGGTCTCGGCGCCGTCCTCGGTGACGAACACCTCACCGTGCTGGAACGGGTTCATCGTTCCCGGATCGACGTTCAGGTAGGGGTCGAGCTTCTGCATGGTGACCCGCAGACCGCGGGAGGTCAGAAGTTCGCCCAGGCTGGACGCCGTGAGCCCCTTACCCAACGAGGAGGCCACGCCTCCCGTGACGAACACGTGCTTGATCGTGCGTGCTTGCGGCGCCAACAAATGCTCCCCGTGGTCAAGCCGTCGCCTGGCTGGATGTCTGCACTGGCAGGACGGCTGGATCCGTCGCTCCCACGGAATTCCAGCCTAACGCACGTCAGCCGAGCCGCGCACCGAGACCCCCGCTGCCGAACCAGAGCCGAACGCCCAGGTCAACCGCCATCCGGGCGGCCAGCTCAACCTCGTGCGCTCGGCACCGACCCCTGCGCGCTGCTCGCGACGCCGTAGTGCCCGGCCTGCCGGTCGGCCTGCTCGCGCAGCGCCAGCACGATCGCCACCCGGCCGGAACCGCTGCCCGCGTTGTCCACCGTGGACAGGTTCGACGCGATCGCCGGATCGGCCCGCGCCACGCCGACCGCCCCGGTGCCCTCCGCCGAACCGGTCAGCACCGCGCCCTGCCCGGCGAGGTCGATCTGGGTGGCGAAGCGGGCCAGCACGGCGGCCTCGTCGCCTGCGCGGTCGCCCTCGAACGGACCGCCGGTGAGCACCACCGCCAGCTGCGCGGGCCGCAGCCCCGGCGATGCGGTGGCGAAGCCGCCGTCGGCCAGCCCGGAGAACGCCGCCGCCCGCTCCTGGTCGCCGGTCTGCGGCTGGCCGCTCTGCGGGTCGAGCAGGGACAGCGGGCCGATCAGACCGCCCGCCAGGGTGCCCGGATCGGCCGCCGTGGGCAGCTGGAGCCCGGCGGGCAGCAGCTCGGTGACCACGCGGCGCAGCTGGTCGGCCCGGTCCGGATCGGCGAACCCGTCGCCCAGGCGCACCTCGCCGGTCAGGTCCGCACCCGCGTCGCGCAGCAGCTCCGACACCGCCGCCCGCCGCTGGTCGGACACCTCGGCCGAGCTGATGAGCACGACGCTGCGCTGCGCCAGCTGACCCCGCACGGCCATCGGCGCCACCGCCGACTCGAACCGCTCGGACCCGGCGACCTGCGCCTTCAGCGCGGTGCGCTCGGCGTCGAGCTGCTCGACCTGCCCCTGCAACGACTCCCGCTCCGCGCCGACCCCGGCCAGCAGCCGGTCGCTGATCGACGTCGAGCCGAGCACCACGCCGACCGCCAGCGCCAGGAAGACCGCGGCGACCGACACGATGTGATAGCGCATCGAGATCACGTGAACAGCCCCTTGAAGTATGCCGCCACCTGGTCCCCCAGGTCGGCGGCCACGTGCATGAATGCGGTGCCCAGGCCGGAGACCAGCAGCGCCACGACCACCACCAGCAGCACCGAGACGATCAGCAGCACCACGGCGCTGGTCGGCGTGCGGCTGCGCTGCAGGGCGGCCACCGCCCTGCCGTCGATGATCTTGCTGCCCATCCGCAGCCGGGTCAGGAAGGTCGACGGGTTGGATCCCGACCGCCCGCTGTCCAGGAACTCCCCCAGCGTCGCGTGGAAGCCGACCGTGACCACCAAGCTCGCCTTGTGCGCATCGGCCAGCAGCAGCGCCAGGTCCTCCGGGTTGCCGGAGGCCGGGAACGTCACCGCGCCGATGCCGAGGTCCTGGATGCGCTCCAGGCCGGGCGCGTGCCCGTCCAGGTGGGCCGGGATCACCAGCTCGGCGCCGCACTTGAGCGTCTCGGTGCTGATGACGTCCGGGTCGCCCACGATGACGTCCGGCTTGTACCCGGCCTCGCGCAGCACGTCCGCGCCGGACTCGACGCCGATCAGCACCGGCCGGTACTCGCGGACGTACTTGCGCAGCCGCTTGAGGTCGTCGGCGTGGCCGTAGCCCGGCGCCAGCACGAGGACCTGGCGGCCCTCCAGCGACGCGCTCAGGTCCGGCACGCCGATGCCGTCCAGGATGAGCGTCCGCTCCCGGCGCAGGAACTCGATGGTGTTCGCGGAGAACGCCTCCAGCTGCGCCGACATCCCGGCCTTGGCCTCGATGAGCAGGTCGGCGACCGAGTCGGCGTCCTGCGCCGTGCCGCGGCCGACCTCCCGCTCGCCGACGAACACCCCGCCCTCGTGCAGCCGGAGCTTCGTGCCGTCCTTGATCTGGCGCGCGAACTCGGGGCCGACGCTGTCGACCAGCGCGATCCCGGCCGACAGCAGCACGTCGGGCCCGAGGTTCGGGTAGCGCCCGGAGATCGACGGGGCGGCGTTGACCACCCCGACCACGCCGGCCGAGACCAGCGCTTCAGCCGTGCGCCGGTCCAGATCCGCGTGGTCGATCACCGCGATGTCGCCGGTCCGGACCCGGCGCAGCACGTCGTCGCTGCGACGCTCGATGCGGGCGATCCCGACCACACCGGGCAGGTTGCCCTGCTGGCGAGCAAGCAGACCGCTGAGTTTCATGCACCGATGGTGACAAACCGATCACCCGTTTTCGGTCCGCCACGCCGAGACCAATGGCCCGTCCGGCGCAGAAAATGTTCGGCCAAATGGCCCAGCTGCTACGCCCCGCTCTTCTCCTTCTTCTTGGCGGGCTTCTTCCGCCGGGAGAACCGGGCCTGCGCCAGCTTGTACGCGGTCGCGGTGTTCAGCAGCTCCTCGGCGTGCGCGCGGCCGGTCTCGGTGGAGTCCATCCCGGCGAGCATCCGGGCCAGCTCCACCACCCGCCGCTCGTCGGCCACCACCCGCACGTCGCTGCGGGTCAGCCCGCCTTCGGAGCTGCCCTTGTCCACCACCAGGTGCCGGTCCGCGTAGGCGGCGACCTGCGGCAGGTGGGTGACGACCACGACCTGGTGGGTGCGCGCCAGCCGGGCCAGCCGCCGCCCGATCTCCACCGCGGCGCGCCCGCCGACCCCGGCGTCGACCTCGTCGAAGACCAGCGTGGGCACGGTGTCGGCGTCGGCCAGCACCACTTCCAGCGCCAGCATCACCCGCGACAGCTCACCGCCCGAAGCGCCCTTGTGGATCGGCAGCGCGGGAGCGCCGGAGTGCGCGATCAGCTGCAGCTCGACCTCGTCCACGCCGTCCGGCCCCGCGTGCACGCTCTCGCCCCGCACCTGCAGCGCGCTCGGGTCACCGGCATCGGCCGGCTTCGGCTGCACCACGACCTCCAGCCGGGCTTGCGCCATCGCCAGGCCGTCCAGCTCCTCGGACACCGCCGCCGAGAGCCCGACCGCGGCCTCCCGCCGCGCTTCGGTGAGCTCCCCGGCCAGCTCGGCCAGTTCCACGGCGAGCTCGTCGCGACGCGCGGCCAGCGCCGCCAGCGCCTCCTCCGAGGTGTCCATTCCGGACAGCCGGGCGCGGGCATCGTCGGCCCAGGCCAGCACGCCGTCGACGTCCGCCGCGTACTTCTTGGTCAGCATCTTCAGCTCGGCCTGCCGGGCCAGCACCTGCTCCAGGCGGGCCGGATCGGCGTCCAGCCGGTCCAGGTACCCGCCGAGCTCGCCGCCGACATCGGCCAGCACCGCAACGGCTTCGGCCACCCGCGGCTCCAGCTCCCGCAACGCCGGGTCTTCCGCCGTCGACAGCCGCCGCCGTGCCTCGCCGATCAACCCGATCGCACCGGGCGCGTCCGGATCACCGTCCGCCGCACCGGTCAGCGCGTGGTGGGCGCCCGCGGCGATCTCCCGCAGCTGGTCCACGTCCGCCAGCCGCCTGGCCTCGTCGACCAGCGCGACGTCCTCGCCCGGTTCCGGCCCGACCGCCTCGATCTCGCTCAGCCCGTGCCGCAGCAGATCGGCTTCCCTGGCCAGCTCCCGGGAGCGCTCGGTGCGCTCGGTCAGCTCCCGGACCGCCTCGGCCCACTCCGCGCGCACCCGCTGGTAGTTCGCGAGCACCTGCAGCACCGGCTCCCCGGCGAAGCGGTCGAGCACCGCCCGCTGCTCGCCGGAGCGCAGCAACCGCAGCTGGTCGTTCTGGCCGTGCACCGCCAGCACCTGCTCGGCCAGCTCGGACAGCACGGCGTTGGGCACCGAACGGCCGCCGAGGTGGGCGCGGGAACGACCATCGGCGGTGACCGTGCGCAGCGCGATGAGGCTCCCGTCCTCGTCGGGTTCGGCCCCGGCGTCGGAAGCGACCTTGGCCGCAGGTGAGTCGATCGTCGTCTGGAACCGGCCCTCCACGACGGCACGCTGCGCACCGGAGCGGACCCGGGAGGCGTCGGCGCGACCGCCGCCGAGCAGGTGCAGCCCGGTGACCACCATCGTCTTGCCGGCCCCGGTCTCGCCGGTGACCACGGTCAACCCCGCGTGCAGTGCGAGCGTGGCGTCGTCGATGACGCCCAGTCCCTGGATGCGCATCTCCGCCAACACATCAAGCACCCTACTGGCACGCCCGGACGCGCGACGCCCCGCTGGGAATAACGAAACGCTGAAATCGCCCGTGCGCTGCTCAGCGCGTGGCCGGTCCGCGCCATCCTTGAACGGGGAGCTCGAACTTGTGCACCAGGCGGTCGGTGAAGGCGGTGTCGTGCAACCGCACCAGGCGCAGCGGGCTGTCCCCCGCGACGACCTCGACCCGCGCCCCCGGCGGCAGGTCGAAGTGCCGCTGCCCGTCGCAGCTGAGCACCGCGTGGTGCCCGGACTGGTCGATCTCCACCGCCACCAGCGATTCCCGCGACACCACCAGCGGCCGGGCGAACAGCGCGTGCGCGTTGCTCGGCACGACCAGCAGCGCCTGCACCTCGGGCCACACCACCGGTCCGCCCGCGGAGAACGCGTAGGCGGTGGACCCGGTCGGCGTGGAGCAGAGCACGCCGTCGCAGCCGAACGCCGACACCGGGTGCCCGTCGACCTCCACGACCACGTCCAGGATCCGCTCCCGGCTGCTCTTCTCCACGCTGGCCTCGTTCAGCGCCCAGGTCTGCGCCAGCACCTGCCCGTCCAGCTTCGCGGTGACCTCGACCGTCATCCGCTCCTCGACGTGGTAGCGGCCCGCCACCACGGCGGCCACCGCCTCGTCCAGCGCATCAGAATCGGCCCCGGCCAGGAATCCGACCCGGCCCAGGTTCACGCCGAACACCGGGACGTCGGCCAGCCTGGCCAGCTCAGCCGCGCGCAGCAGCGTGCCGTCGCCACCGAGCACCAGCACCAGCTCCGTGCCCGCAGCCGCCTGCGCTCCCGGCGCCACCACGGTGGTGTAGCAGTTCGGGACGAGCTCGGACTCCTCCTCGGCCAGCACCCGGACCCGCAGCCCGGCGCCGATCAGCTGACTGGCCACCTTCTCCGCGGTGCGCACGTTGTGCTCCCTGCCGGTGTGCACCACCAGCAGCACCTCTCGGGTCAACTCCCACTCCTCTACCGGTGCGAGTTCTTGACCGCGGTCTGCGGCCCCTGGCGAACCGCGTCCGCCACCAGCTCTTCGGCTGCCGCCACGTCGGTGCTCTCGCCCGGCCGCAGCCACAGGAAGTACTCCACGTTCCCGGACGGGCCGGGCAGCGGGCTGGCCACGACACCGCGCAGCCCCAGACCGCTCTCCGCCGCGACCTGCACGACCTCCAGCACGGCCTCGGCCCGCAGCTGCGGATCGCGCACCACCCCGCCCGAGCCCAACCGCTGCTTGCCGACCTCGAACTGCGGCTTGACCATCGGCACCAGGTCGGCGTCCGCGGTCGCGCAGGCGGCCAGCGCGGGCAGCACCAGCTTCAGCGAGATGAACGACAGGTCCGCCACCACCAGGTCCACCCGGCCGCCGATGGTCTCCGCGGTGAGCGCGCGGACGTTGGTCCGGTCGTGGATGTGCACCCGCTCGTCGGTCTGCAGCTTCCAGACCAGCTGCCCGTACCCGACGTCGACCGCCTCCACCTCGCGGGCACCACGCCGCAGCAGCACATCGGTGAACCCGCCGGTCGACGCACCCGCGTCCAGGCACCTGCGCCCGTCCACGGTCAGACCGCGGGGTTCGAAAGCTTCGAGAGCGCCGAGCAGCTTGTGCGCACCGCGCGAGGCCCAGCCGGGATCGTCGACGTCCTCGGCGACCACCACCGGCGCGTCGGTCTCGACGGCGGTGGCGGACTTGCGCGCGACCATGCCGCGCACGCTCACCCGGCCCGCCTCGACGAGTTCGGAGGCGTGCTCGCGGGACCGCGCCAGCCCGCGGCGAACCAGTTCGGCATCCAGCCGAGCCCTGCGTGGCACTGCGTCAGCTCCTGTGTGCACTCGTTGCGGAGAGGAGGTGGTCGGCCTTCGACAACGCGTCGGTGAGCGCGGCGTGCACCGCCTCGAACCGCTCGACGTGCTCGGCGACGGGCATCTCCCGCACCTCGTCGAGTCCGGCGACCGCCGTCGCGATGGCGTCGATCGCCGACTGGCCGTCGTCGGCCGGGCGCGCCAGCATCGCGGGATTCGGCATCTGCCCCGGAGAGGTCATCCGCTCCTGCTCCCCTCGATCACGCCGCGACCGCTGCGGCGACGTCTCCACGCTATCGGAACGCCCTGACTCCGGACACGCGAGCCGGTGGCTCAGGCCATCCCGAGTTCGCGCAGCGCGACCTTCGCGTGCTCGTCGGCGGCGCGCACCTCGACAGCACCCGACGAAACGGCCCACCACGCCGCGCACAACGCCCGCAACGCGGCGAGCGCATCGGCTTCGCCGTCGGTCCGGGACAGCTCCAGCCCGGAGTCCTCGACCCGGACCTGCCACCCGGGCTGCGCGCCGATCGCCACCTCCGCGGGCGCTTTCAGCAGCCCGCGCAGATCGGCGGCGACGTGGTCGGGGCGCATCCGCGCGGAAGCGGCGAGCAGATCGCCGGCGGTGCTCACCCCGGTCAGCACCATCAGCGACGGCATCCCGGCGTTGACCGCGCCCGCGATGTCGGTGTCCAGCCGGTCACCGACCATCAGCGGCGACCGACCGCCCGCCGAGTCGACGGCGCGGTCCAGCAGCGGGCGCTCCGGCTTGCCCGCCACCAGCGGCTCCTGATCGGTGGCCGCGCGCAGCAGCTCGACCAGCGAACCGTTGCCCGGCACCAGACCGCGCTCGGTCGGCAGCGTCCGGTCGCCGTTGCACGCCACCCACAGCGCGCCGGCCCGGATCGCCAGGCACGCCTCGGCGAGATCCCGGTAGGCGATCTCGGTGGACAGTCCCTGCACGACGGCGACCGGTTCGTCGGCGAAGTCCGACACCGGCACCAGACCTGCGCGGTCCACTTCGGACGCCAGCGCGGCGGAACCGACCACCAGCACCCGGGAACCAGCGGGCAGCTTCTCCGCCAGCACCGCGGCACCGGCCTGCGCGCTGGTGCTGACCTCGGACCGCTCCGCGGTCAGCCCCAGACCCGCCAGGTGGTCGACGACCGCCTGGTCCGGCTTCGACGCGTTGTTGGTGACGTAGCGGACCAGGACGCCGCGGCGGTGCACCTCCCGGACTGCCTCGAAGGCACCGGGAACGAGTTCACCGCCGCGGAAGACCGTGCCGTCCAGGTCGAACAGCACGACGTCGTGGCCGTCGAGCAGCGTGCTCACTGCGCTCGCGCGCCCCCTTCGGCGTCGCCATCCGCGACGTCCTTCTTCGGCTCAGCGGCCTCGGGCTCGCTGGTCGCCGAATCGATCGTGCCGTCCTCGTCGGTGTCCGGCTTCGCGGGCTCGTCCTCGTCCGAAGCGTCCTCGTCGACGTCGTCCTCGTCGTCGAAGTCGTCGTCCTCGTCGTCGAGCTCGTCCTCGTCGGAGATCCCGGCCGCGGCCTCGGCCTCGGTCACGAGCTCCTCGACGACCTCGGGCCCGCCGAGCTTCTCGGCCAGCTCCTCCAGGCGCTCCGGAGCGTCGGTCTCCTCCTCGTCGTCGGCGTGCGCCGCGTGCACGAACCAGGTGAAGGCCTCGCGCTCGCGACCAGCGGCCAGCAGGTTGTCCGCGTAGGCGTAGAACAGCCGCGCGCTCCACGGGTCCTGCTGCTGCGGGTCCAGCTCGGGGATCTGCAGGCTCACCACGGACGCCTCGATCTCACCGAGGTCCCGGCGCGCGCCGGCAGCCACGATGCGCAGCTCGACGGCGTCCTCCTGCTCCAGCAGGGTCGCCTCCTGGCTGCGGGCGAGCTCGACCGCGCGCTCGGGCCGGCCCAGCGCGCGCTCGCAGTCGGCCATCATCGCGAGGTGGCCGGGGCCGCCCGCGATGCGACGAGCCGCACGCAGCTCGGACAGCGCCTCGCCCCACTCACCGGCCAAGTAGGCGGCGAGCCCGTTGGCTTCGCGCACGGACGGGATCCGGGATGCCTTCTGGCGGGCGAAGCGGGCGTGCGCGAGCGCCTTCTCCGCGTCTTCGTCGACCAGCTGACCGGCCGCGACGAGGTGCTGCGCGACCTTGTCCGCGAGTCCCTTCGGCAGCGGCAGCAGCTCGCGGCGCACCTCGGGGTCGAGCTCCTTGGGGTCGACGCCCTCTTCCGGCAGCTCCGGCTCCTGCAGCTTGGGCTCGACGGCCTCGTCCGCCTGCTGCTCCGCGCCCTCGCGGACTCCACCGCGGTCGTCGTGCCTGCGGTCGTCACGACGCGGGCGGTCGTTGAAGTCGCGACGCGGGCGACCACCGCGGTCGAACCTGTCCCCGTCCCGACGCGGACGGTCGTCGCGGCGGAAGCCACCGCGGTCGTCACGACGGTCATCGCGGCGAGGCCGGTCGTCGAAGTCCCGGCGAGGCCGGTCCTTGAAGTCACGATCGCCCCGACGCGGGCGGTCGTCGAAGTCCCGGCGCGGGCGGTCCTTGAAATCGCGGTCATCGCGACGGGGACGGTCGCCGGAGTCGCGGTCGTCACGACGGGGGCGGTCCTTGAAGTCCCTGTCGTCCCGGCGGAAACCGCCGCGCTTGTCGTCGCGGTCGCGGCGGAAGCCACCGCGGTCGTCACGCCGGTCATCGCGCCGGAAATCGCCGCGGTCGCGGTCGTCCCGGCGGAAACCACCGCGGTCATCGCGCTTGTCATCGCGCCGGAAGTTGTCCCGGCGGTCGTCACGGCGGAAGCCACCACGATCGTCGCGCTTGTCGTCACGACGGAAGCCACCGCGGTCGTCACGACGGAAGTTGTCCCGACGATCGCCGCGGTCGTCACGACGGAAACCGCCACGGTCGTCACGCTTGTCATCGCGGCGGAAACCGCCACGGTCATCGCGCTTGTCGTCACGACGGAAGCCACCGCGGTCGTCACGACGGAAGTTGTCCCGACGGTCACCGCGGTCATCGCGACGGAAACCACCGCGGTCGTTCCCGCGGAAGCCACCGCGGTCATTTCCGCGGTCGTCGCGACGGTCCCGGTCGTCACGCCGGAAGTTCCCGCGGTCGCGGTCATCACGGCGGAAGTCGCGGCGCGGTCCACGATCACTGCGCGGGCCGCGGTCGTTGAAACCGCGGTCGTCCCGGCGGAAACCGCCGCGGTCGTCGCGACGGTCATCACGGCGGTTGTCGAAACCGCCGCGGTCGTCGCGACGGTCGTTGTCGCGGCGGAAGCCGCCGCGGCGGTCCTGCCCGCCCTGGTTGCGGCCGCCGAAGTCGTCCCGGCCCCTGCGGTCGTCGCGGTAGCCGCCGCGGCCGCGGTCATCGCGGTCGTTGCGGAAGCCGCCGCGGTCGTCCCGCGAGCCGAACCGGCGCTGGCCGCCTTGTGAATCCCGGCGCTCGTAGCTCCCGCGGCCACCTTGGCCGCTTCGGCCGGCACCGGCCCCGCGGCGAGAGTCGCCGCGCCTGTCGTCGGAACCGGACACCGAACCTCCTGAAGCAGAAAAACTGAAGTCCCACCAGCGTAGCCCCACCTATCGGCGGGCCGCGGTGGGCCGCACCCCGGATGTGAGCGGGGGCAACTCGCGGTCATGAACTTGGTCATGAAAAAGGGGCCGACCGGAGATCCGTCCCGCAAGGACGGGTCCGGTCGGCCCCTCTCAGTAGTGTGTCGGCGGTGTCTTACTCTCCCACACCCTGTCGAGTGCAGTACCATCAGCGCTGGGGAGCTTAGCTACCGGGTTCGGAATGGGACCGGGCGGACCCTCCCCGCCATCGCCACCGACAACC
>NZ_JAQGLB010000003.1 GCF_027853965.1 Saccharopolyspora indica
ACGGGGATGACCCGGTATGGAACGGACCCCGTAGCGTGCAGGTAGCTCGCCGGTCGTGGGTGGTCGGGGCCTTGCAGCGTTAGGTGGTGGGCTGCTTCGTCGCCGGTGGTTCGAGTGCCTGGTTGCTGTGCTCTGCGGGCTGGCGGCGTGGCTCCCGAGGTCTGACTGTCAACCGGCCAAGCCTGCCGTTGCTGAGATGTCCCATTTAGTCCTCATAGGACAATCGTGGTTTTCATGTTCACGTTTGGCCGCATGCCAACGACACGCCGACGAATACCCGTCTGATGTCGGCGGTTTTTGGTTCTGGGTAAGGGATTTCGTGTTTGGTGGGTGTTGTGATCACCCGTTTGTGGGACGATTATGTGCTCGAATTCTCGTTCGATTGCTGAGAGAATTGATGCATGACACCGCTGATGACCACCCAGGACACGACCCCCGCCGCTGGCGCGGGCGTGATCGTGTCCGCCCTGCCCGCGTGGGATGCGCCCACGCCGGGAGGGCCGTGGACGCCTGCGGTTGACTCCCTGACCGATGCCGAACTCACGGCCCGGATCGGCCAAGTGGAACAACAGATCCGCCAAGCCCGAATGGAACAGCTCCGGCTGATCGCCGAAGCCGACCGCCGACGCCTCCACGCAGTGCAGGGCGCGCGTTCCACCCAAGCATGGTTGAAGTCCCTGCTCAACATCGACGGCCAGGACGCCACCACCCGGGTCCGCATCGCCACCGCCACGGCCCCGGCCGTTGGCGATGACGCTGGTCCGGGCACCACCGCAGAGCCCACCACCGCTGCCCTCCCGGTGACCGGGGAAGCCCTGGCAGAGGGCGTGATCAGCCTGGAACACGCACGGGTAATCTCCCGCTGCCTGACCAGGCTGCCCGAACACACCCAGCACCGCGCGGCCGAAATCGAGCGACTGCTGGTGGAAAACGCCTGCCGCCAATGCCCCCGCGACCTCGCCAAACTCGCCGACCGGATCCGCTACATGATCGACGCCGACGGCGCTGTGGCCGACGAGCAGGCCCAGTTCGAATCGCGCGAGTTGCACTACGCCACCGCCCGCGACGGAATGCTCGTCATCAAAGCCCGGCTGGACCGCGAAACCGGCGCGAAGTTCGTCACGGCCCTGCGGCCGTTGGCCGCGCCGCGCCCGGAAACCGATGGGGTCAAGGACCCGCGCACGGTCGGACAGCGCAACGCCGACGGCCTGTCCACCCTCCTCGACCTCGTCCTCGACACCGACGGCATGCCCCGCACCGGAGGCCAGAAACCCCACCTGACCATCACCATCGACTACACCGACCTCAAAAACCAGCTCCCGGTGTCCACCAACAACGATGGCGAGATCCTGGCTGTGGGTAGTGCGGGAATGCTGGAGAGCACCGGCCAGTACCTCAGCCCCCAGACCATCCGCAGGATCGCCTGCGACTGCGACGTCCTCCCGATGGTTATGGGCGGGGACAGCCTCCCCCTGGATGTCGGAACCTCACAGCGCACCGCACCGACCCACATCCGCGCGGCGCTGCTCGCGAGGGACGGGGTGTGCGCGTTCCCGGAATGCGACCACCCGGCCGGAACACCCCAAGCCCACCACATCGTGCACTGGGTTGATGGTGGCCCGACAAGTGTGGAGAACATGGTGATGCTGTGCGCTCACCACCACCGCACCATCCACAACCACCACTGGAACATCGAACTCCAGCGTGGTCGCCCGATGTTCACCCCACCGACAAACATCGATCCGACACGCACACCCCGACCTGGCGGGAAAGCCCAACCCGCCACACACCGCCATGCCCTCGGCTTCCTGAAACCACCACCGGAGGGCAGACCGCCAGCGGGCAGACCGCTAGCGAACACACGCTGACCCCACCCGAGACAGGGCGGGGCACCCCACCCTGCCCACCAACCGAACAACCGAACAACCGGCCAACCGGCCAACCGGCCAACCGGCCAACCGGCCAACCGGCCAACCGAAAGCTACACGCCGCCAGGCGACATCAACCCACCACCAACACACCAGCACCACACCCAGAAACCAAACAACCCCCACAAGAAAGGAACCCACTGATGACGAACCAAACCATCACCCAGCACGAAACGGCCACCACCAGGCCCCGTCGCCACACCCCGATCAACCGCCAGCCCGCACCGCACACCAACCCCGCACACCACCTGTCGGCGCCGGAACACACCACCACCCAACCCCGCAAAGCCCCCACCACCCACGCCCCGCGACCCGCCTGCACGGCCCGGGGTCCGTTCCATACCGGGTCATCCCCGTGACATAGAGCCAAAACGGGGCTGTGGTCCGGATGTCAAGCCTGAAACCCCGAAGGGGCGGCCGCCAGGCCGGGCTTGACATCCGGACCACAGCCCCCACAATCCCACAAACCACGGGGATGACCCCCACCACAACACAACAGACAAAAGTACCGCGCACCTTGAAAACTCAACAACAGAAACAGGACGCGCCCCAAGACGCGTGGATTCCCTGACGACCAAAACCCCAACGCCAGGGAATCCACGAACACTCCACCCCGCGCACGACGAGAAAGCACAAGTCGACCACAGCTGATCAACCAAGAACCCATCGACACAGAACGAACACGGGCAAAGCTCAAAGGTGAATGGCCGGCGACACGACGCCACCGGCCATTCAACTCACAACACTGCTCAGCCGAGCAGCTCGACGTCGGACTTGCCGTAGTGGAAGTCGCGCACCACGTTCAGCAGCTCGTCGACGGACAGCTCACCGTTGCCGTCCTTGTCGACCTGCTCGAACAGGGTGGAGGTCTTCGACTCATCCACACCGACCGCGATCAGCCAGGTCGCGAACTCCTCGCCGTTGATCTGGCCGTCGTGGTTCTGGTCGCAGAGACCGACGACGCCCTTCACGACCGGACGGAGCACCTGGTCGAACTTGGTCTCGGCACCAGCCTCGACGAGCGGGCCGGCCGCCGCGACGAACTGCTCCTCGCTCAGCGAGCCGGCACCCTTGGCGACCTGCTCGAACATCGAGGTGAACGCCTCGGTCAGCGCACGGGCCTCCGAGCTGGTCACGCTCTTGCCGAACGCCTGAGCGATCTCCGCGGCCTCCTGCACGAAGTCGGACCGCTCCAGGCTTCCGCTGCCGTCGGCGTCCCACTTGGCGAAGCGCTTGCGCAGCCGCTCGGTGGCGATGGCGTTGGCCATTGGTCACACTCCCATTTCTCTATTACCACTGGGGAAAGCAGGACGGGAAGGGCTTCCCGCCCCCAACGCGGGGACTTCCGTCTCCCGCGCAGGTCTGAGTTGTCGGCTCACATCCGAGCCACTTGCTCACCCGCGACCACACCGCGGGTGTCCAGCAACGGGCACGCAGCCCTGGACAGCGTTCGGGTGTCGTACTCCCCGTGCGCCTGTAACAGGATCGCCAGGTCCGCCGAGACGAACCCGGCGCCAATATCGTCCACTTTGGTCATGTCGGATCCGTCCACGGCGAACGAATCCACGTGCGGGTCGTGGAACAGCACCTCCGCGCCCCGCCTGCGCAGCTCGCGCGCCACCGGGAACGCCGGGGACTCCCGGGTGTCGGCGACGTCGCGCTTGTAGGTCACTCCGAGCAGCAGCACCCGGGAACCACGGATCGGCTTCTCCTGCAGCAGCTCTTCGGCTCGGTCGACGATGTACCGCGGCATCCGGTCGTTCACCTCGCGCGCCGCGCTCAGCACGTCGAAGGTGAAGCCCTCCTCGCGAGCCTTGCTCGCCAGGTACAGCGGGTCGATCGGGATGCAGTGCCCGCCGACTCCGGGGCCCGGGTCGAAGGGAACGTAGCCGAACGGCTTGGTCCCAGCGCAGCGCAACACGTCCCACACGTCGATGTTCACCTGATCGCAGAACTGCGCGACTTCGTTGACCAGAGCGATGTTGACGTAGCGGTAGGTGTTCTCCAGCAGCTTCGCCAGCTCCGCCTCCCGGGTGCCGTGCGCCACCACCACCGAATCCACGAACCGGCCGTAGAACGTCGCGCCGTACTTCGCGCACAGCGGCGTGACACCACCGACTACCTTCGGCGTGTTGCGCACCCCGAACGAAGCGTTGCCGGGATCGATCCGCTCCGGTGAGAACACCAGGTGGAAGTCGGAACCCACCGCCAGCCCGCTGCGCTCCTCCAGCAACGGCAGGACCGTCTCCTCCGTGGTACCCGGGTACGAGGTGGACTCCAGCACCACCAGCATTCCCGGCCGCAGGTGATCAGCCACCGCGCACGCCGCAGAGCGCACCGCCGCGAGATCGGGTTCCCCGTCGGCGGACAACCCGGTGGGCACGCAGATCACCACGGTGTCCGCAGCGCCGATCACCGCAGGATCGCTGCCTGCCCGGAACCCGCTCGCGAGGAGCTCTGCGACCGCCTCGCTGGAGACGTCCCCGACGTGCGAGCGGCCGGCGTTGAGCCCCTCCACCACCACATCGGAGATGTCGAGCCCGGCCGTGGCCAGACCGGCCTCGGCCGCCCGGACCGCCAGCGGCAGCCCGACGTAGCCGAGTCCTACGACGACGAGATCAAGCGACAACGCGGGTCTCCAGCGGATGAGTCGATGCCATTGCTGCTGCTCGCCGGGTCACGCCGAGAAGCTCCCGCTACCGGGAGCGACGTGCGAGCCGTAGCCGGGCGCAACGGTGAGGGACGGCGTCAGGCAGAACGGGTCGCCGTAGATCTGCACCGGCTTGTCGGTGTTGTTCACCAGCACGTGCGCGGCCATCGGGAGCTTGTGGCAGCCCTCCGGAGAGGTGTAGGTCGTCAGCTGCTGCACCTCCGTCTCGAAGACGACGACATCGCCACCAGCGGCTGCCGCGGTGCCCGCGGACAGGCCCATCGCAAGCGCACTCACGGCCAGCAGCACCGGAACGGAACGGGACAGGCTCATGTTTGACTTCCTTTCATCGATGTTCGTTTTCTCTTGCGCAGCGCGGGTTTCGCCCACCGGTCAACGACCGATGCGAGTGGCCGAGGACAGCGCACCCACGCTGACGGTCATCACGAGCACACCGAGAACCGCGATGATCCCGGCTGCTCTCGCTGGCGCTTCCCGCACGCCACTGGTCTCCGCCAGCTCCGGAACCCCGGGCGGTGGCACTTCCGTCTCCACCCCGGGCAAGGTCGGGGCGACAGGAGCCACCGCATGTGCCGTGGCACGTACCGCTTGGGCGGAATCCGCCACCGCACCACCGGAAGCCGCGGTAGCGGTGACCGTGAGATCGACCCGCTCACCGGCTCCCACGCGGCAGGTGTAGGTGATCGTCCGCCCGGGCGCGAGCTCACCGATCTCACGCCCGCACGAAGCCGGTCGACCGGTGACCACGACATCCTGCAGCGGCACCGAGGACGGGTTGTGCACCATCACCGGAACCAGCGCAGCATCGGCGCCCTCGGTGAGCGCGATGTCACCGATGGACAGCGCGATCTGCGCCTCCTGCAGGATCTCGACGTGCCCGGTCGCCTCCGCCGCCACTCGGCGTCCCTCCGGAGTCGTGCCTCGAACGCGTGCAGTCAACCCGCCGTCCTCCGGCACGGCACCGTCACACGAAACCTCCGTGCTGCGCCCCGGCTCCAGCCGGTCGACGCTGCGACGGCACGGGCCGGTGCCGAGCTCGGCTTCGATCCGAGTCAGCGCGACGCCGCCGGTGTTGGTGATGACCGCGTGCTGGGTGATCCGGTCACCGGGGTGCGCGGCGGACGGCTGCGCGCTGGTGCGGACCTCCAGTGCCGCGTGCCAGCTCACACGCAGCCGCCACTTTCCCCAGCAGGGCTCACCGGATCCGGGAGCCACGCCCCGGACCACGACGGTGCGCCCGTCGGCGGCGAGGATGCCGGGCAAGCGATCCGACACGTCGGCGTGCGCGGTGGCGTTGCCGTGCTCGTCCCGGGTGATGCGCTCGGCCACGATCCGCTCCGAGCCCACGTGCAGAGCCATCGCGGGGTCGGCCGGCCACACGCCCGGGACGAAGCGGCACCAGCCCATCGCGTCGTCGCCCCACTCGAGCTCTGCGGTCACACTCCGGAATTCGTGAGGAATCCTCAGCTCGGCGATCGAGTTGACACCGGGAACGAGGACACCACCGACCGTCGCCGATGCGGCGTTCCGGTCATGCTCGGCCGGCCCGTGCGCGGCCACGAGCCACGGTGCGAGCAGCAGCAGCGCGCACACCAGCAAGCTCGATGAACGCGCGCCCGTCAAGGTGCGCACGACTGCAGATCCCCCTCTGTAGTCAGTGTTTTCGGCATATACCCGAAGACAGGATCACGGTCCGTCACGTGATCGACGCAGAACGTAGCACGGCCTGATTTCGGCTCCGCCCACCGTGAAGTTTCGTCCACAATGGACTCGAGAATGACGTTGACCTGCTGGGGAAAGACCCCTTTCACCCGGTCAGAGTAGCTTCGCGTGGACCAGCGATGTCCGGTTCGGATTTCTCAAGACCACCCGATTGAGCGGAATCGATCCCGATTCAAGGGAATCCGCCGATCTCACCGGTACCTTCGCCCCTGGCCGCGCTCCGGTTCTCGGGCGCCTGGCGCCTCGTCCTCCCACGCGTTCGTTAGGACCTACCGTCGTGATCCTCATCAGCCTGCTGGCGATCGCCCTGCTGACCGTCGCCGTCGCCGGGTTCACCGTGCTGAACGCCCGCCGCAAGGCGGCCGCATCCGGTGAATCGGATTCGGATTCGCAGTCCTTCGTCGGCGGCGTGCTGGCCGCCCTGTTCACCGTGGTGCTCGCCTTCTACATCGTGTTCGCCTGGCAGAACGGCGACGACATCGAGAAGGCCTCGCAGCACGAGACCAACGCGCTCATCGACGTCTACTGGCAGGCCAGCATCGCCCCGCAGCCGCACGCCGGTGCCATCCAGTCGACGATCTCCGACTACACCACCAGGGTCGCCGACCACGAGTGGCTCGCCCACGACGCCGGCGCGGCCGACCCGGAGGCCGAGCGGCTGCTGGGCGAGCTGCGCGCGCAGGTGCTGGCGCTGCCGGTGGACAGCGAGGCGCTCAAGACCTCCCGCGAGCAGTCGCTGCAGGACATCCGCCAGATCACCGAGAACCGCCAGGAGCGGGTCACCATCGCGACCGACGACCAGAGCTTCAACATCGTGCTGCTGGTGGCCAGCGTTCTCGGCGCCGTGCTGATGATCGTCTTCCCGCTGCTGATCGGGCTGAGCATGCGCCCGGCCAACGTCGCGGTGATGGCGGTGCTCACGGCGACCCTCGGGTTCACCGTCTACATGTCGTTCGCGCTGCTGCAACCGTTCAGCGGCCCGTTCGGCGTCGACCCGGACGCGTTCAACGCCGCGCAGGAGACCTTCGGGACGGCCGCGGAATCCGCGTCCTGAATCAGCCGGCCGCGGGTCGCCGGCGGGCGGCCGTGACTGCGAGGACGACGGCGAAGACGATCAGCGAGCTGCAGGGGGCCCAGACCGTCGGTGCGGGAACCCCGTAGAGGGAACCGAAGATCGCACCGCCGGTGAGCACCGCGCCGACGGTGCTGGCCACCCAGACCGAGGCCGGGCGGCGGTGCCCCCGCAGTCCGCGAACGGCTCCCAGCGACAGCAGCAGGTACACCACCATCAGGGTGAAGCCGCCGAACGTGGTGACCCAGTGGAACGTCGCGAAGTAACCCGGCCCGTCCCCGAACGGCCGCGCGGCGACGTTGGAGACCACGATCCAGGCCAGCACGAAGATCGTGACGACACCGATGGCCGCGGCAGGCGTGCCCCGCCGCGCACTCGTCACCGCGAGCCGCTTCGGCAGCCAGCCGTCCCGGGAGATCGCGCTGATGCCGCGGCTGGCCGAGACCACCACCCCGAGGTAGACGGCGACCATGTCGAGCAGGACGACCAGCTCCAGCACCCGGCGCAACGCCACCGAACCGAACCCGTCGCCGGGCCCGCCGAGGAACACCAGCGGGGACTGCCCGCTGCCGATGGCCGCCTGGATCTCGCGCAGGTCGAAGGAGAGCGCCGCGACCTGGGAGTAGGTCGCGAGCAGGAAGAAGGCGGCCGCGATGACGACCGAGGTGATGACCGCTCGCGGGATGTTGCGGCCCGGGTCCTCGGTCTCCTCGGCGAGGTTCGCCGCGGCCTCGAACCCGGTGAACAGCAGGACGCCGTACAGCACGCCGAACAGGACACCGCTCCAGCCGTCCGGCGAGGCGGCCGGGGTGAAGGCCACCGCGCTGTTCGCCGGGCCCGCGTGCACGATCAGGAACACGAAGAACCCGACCAGCACCAGCATCGACACCAGGGCCAGCACCAGCTGCGCCTTGATCGAGATGTGCACGCCGATGTAGGCGATGGAGACGGCGAGCGTCAGCATCACGACCTGCCAGCACCAGACCGGCAGCAGTCCGGTGCCGAACTCGGTGCGCAAGGTGTCGTGCAGGTATCCGCCGATGTACACCCCGAGCGCGGAACCCAGCATGAGCACGCCCAGGTAGTAGACGAGCCCGGTCGCTCCCCCGATCCGCACGCCGAGCCCGGCGGTGACGTAGCTGTACAGCGATCCCGCGGTGTGGATGCGCTTGGCGAACTGCGCGACGATCCAGCCGAGGGCGAGCACGCCCGCGGTGGCCAGCAGCACCGACAGCGGTGCCGCGGCACCGGCCGACTTCCCGGAGGCGCCGTCGACGAGCAGGATCAGCAGGATCGAGGCGGAGAAGACCGGACCGAGGAAGCCCACCGACTGGGCGATCGCGTCGACGTACTTCAGCTTCTGCCGGCCAGCGGCCTTTCCGGGCACGTTCGACTCCTCGCTCGATCAGGTCCTGGTGACCCGGAGCACGCTAACCGCTGGGCGAGGCGTCGCTGTTGTCCTCGAGTGCACGAAGGTTGTCGAGCAGCGAATCCGGGACCGCGATCGGCCCCGGATCCGAAGAGGACGTTCAGCTCCGACCGGGCACGCCCACCCGCTCCGACAGCGCGGCGAGCGCGGCGAGGTACTCCTTCGCGCGCTCGACGTGGACGAGGTGGCCGCACGCGATCTCGACCAGTTCCGGGTCGCGGAGCAGCTCCATCGCGCGGTCCTTGTCCGCGCCGTCCATCGCGGCCATCAGGACGTCCCGCTCGTCGTAGTAGGTGCCGTTGCGCTTGAACCACCAGTTCGTGTGGATCAGCGTGGTCGGGGCCTCGACGGCGGCGAGGGCCGCGGCGGTGTCGAACCCGTCGTACCAGTGGCCGCTGTCGAAGGCGGTGCCGAACACCGGGTCGTAGTTCACGAGCCCTTCGAAGTAGACGTTCACCAACCAGGGCAGGAAGAAGATCCGCAGCGGCCGGCCCGGGTTGTTGTCGATCCACCGCAGCGAGTACCGGACGATGCCGCGGGCGAGCGGCCCGAAGAAGGCGAAGTACTCGCTGTGCTCGACGTAGTACCGCTGGAAGCTCTCGGCGGGCTTGGCGCGGAGGTGCTCGACGGCCAGCCGCGGCAGCATGCCGCCGGTCGTGCGCTCGGCCCGCGGTGGGATCGAGGAGAACAGCGGCGGATCCTCCAGCAGCAGTCCCCGGACCAGCTCGGGGCGGTTCGCGGCCAGCCACAGCGCCAGCAGAGCACCCGATGAATGCCCGGACACGACAGCCGGCTCGCGCACCACCACGTCGAGGAACGCCGCGAGCAGCGCGCCGACGTTCGCGTTGGTGTAGTCCTGCGCGCCGAGCCGCCCCGACTGACCGTGACCGGCGACGTCGACGGCGTAGACGTGGTAGCGCTGGACCAGCTCGGGGAGGACCTTCGCGTGGTCCTCCCACTGGGAGCCCTGCCCGTGCACCAGGACCAGCGGCGGCCCGTTGTCCGGGCCCTCGCCGTAGTTGGTGACGAACCCGTCGATCTCCACACGGCGTTCCGCCATGCGGCCGAGGGCCGCCCGCCCTCCACTACCGGCCACGAGCACTCTCCCTAGCTCCGAGAAGTATAACTTGTATAACTAATCCTACTTCTAGCCGATTCCGACGGCGGCGTCAGGGTCCAGGCCCTCGGCGGCTGCGGGGAAGACGACGCCGAGCACGTGTTCGTGACAGCCCTCGGGATTCGGCCCGCGGCTCGGCCAGCGGTTGCCGGGTGCGAGCCGATCGCCTCATGATCGAAAACTGTTGCCGGGCAATGATCATCCGGCGATTCCGGATACGCGGGGTGGCGCCTTCCGGACAGAATCGGGTTCGGTCTAGTCCATTCGTGGTTTTCGCTTGACCTGTCGTCCCGAGATCACAACACTCGGCGTCGCGCACCGAGCTCAGCGCGAGCGCTGCCGGGCAGGGGGCCCGGGCTCGGCTCATCGCGTGCAAGAGCGCAGGGCCGCAACGGTTCTGCACCGCACTGGGGGAGGATGGATCCGCACCCCGTTCGTGCGCGCGGGCTGCCGCGTCCACAAACGCGCGTCCCTTCCCCTTGATGCCGCATGCGTTCAGGCATCCTTAGGGATTGGAGGGGCATGCCGACGATCACGACCTATCCAGGTGTCTACGTCGAGGAGATCCCCAGCAGCGCGCGCACCATCACCACCGTCACCACCTCGGTGACCGCGTTCGTGGGACACACCAAGCGAGGACCGCTCAACACCCCGGTCCGCATCACCAGCTTCGCCGATTTCGAGCACCACTTCGGCGGGCTGACGCCCAACAGCGCAGTCGGTTACGCCGTGCACCAGTTCTTCGGCAACGGCGGGCGCATCGCGGTCATCGTGCGCGCCGCCAAACGCGGTTCCGGCGAGGCGGCCTGCGTGCAGCTCCCGGACGAGCAGGACGGCGACTGCCCGGTGCTGGCGGTGCGCGCGAAAGAGCCCGGCGTGTGGGGCAACGGGCTGCACGTCACCGTGGACTACAACACCTCGACACCCGACGAGACCTTCAACCTGCAGGTCTCCGACGTCAAGAACCGGGCGCGGGAGGTGTTCACCGGGCTGTCGATGGACCGCGGCCACGGCCGGTTCGTCGAGACCGTGGTCAACTCCGGCTCCTCGCTGATCCACGCCGAGGCTCTCGACGAGGGCCGTCCGGCCGCTTCCGGCACCGTGTCCGGGGAGTTCGACGGCGAGTTCCCCGACCTGGCCGTCGAACTGACCGTCTGCATCGGCGACGTCGAGCGCGATTTCACGCTGCACGACCCGGATCAGGACGGCGAAGCGCCGACCACGCTGGTCGAGCTGGCGCTGCTGCTGGAGCGCAAGCTGCGCGCGCTGCCGGACGCCCCGGGCAAGCGGGCGTTCGCCGGTGCGGAGGTCGTTCCCTTCGGCAACCGCCTGCAGATCATCGCCGGTTCCACCGATCCCGCCGACGAGGTGCGCTTCAGCGGGGACTGCGCGGGTGATCTCGGCCTCGACGAGAAGGTCAACCCGCCGGTCTTCGCGCTGTGCGGTGGCGCGGACGGCGATCCGCCGGGGCCGCGCGACCTCATCGGCTCCGAAGCGGCCAAGACCGGGATCCAGGCGCTGCGCGACGTGCACGACGTCAACCTCCTCGCGCTGCCGGAGCTCTCCGACTACGAGTCCACTGAGGACGCTGTCGCGGTGATCGCCGCCGCCGACCGGCTGTGCCGGGAGCGCCGGATCTTCCAGCTGGTGGACGCCCCGTCCGCGTGGGGCGGCGTGGACTCGGTCCGGGCCGGGATCTCGGCGTTCGAGCCGGTGCGCAGCGATCACGCGGGCCTGTTCTACCCGCACCTGCAGGCGGCCGACCCGCTGACCGGGCGGCTGCGCGCCTACCCGCCGTGCGGGGCCGTCGCCGGGATCATCGCGCGGACCGACGGAGAGCGCGGGGTGTGGAAGGCTCCGGCGGGCACCGAGGCGAAAGTGCGCGGTGTGCAGTCGCTTTCGGTGCAGCTCTCGGACCGGGAGAACGGGCTGCTCAACCCGCTCGGGGTGAACTGCCTGCGGACGTTCCCGGTGGTCGGGCCGCTGGTGTGGGGTTCGCGGACGCTGGCCGGGGCGGACTCGGCCGACAGCGAGTGGAAGTACCTGCCGGTGCGGCGGCTGGCGCTGCACGTGGAGGAGAGCCTGCGGCGCGGGCTGCAGTGGGTGGTGTTCGAGCCGAACGACGACCAGCTGTGGCAGCAGATCCGGCTCAGCGCCTCCGGGTACCTGCACACGTTGTTCCGGCAGGGCGCGTTCCGGGGCCGGACGCCGCGCGAGGCGTACTTCGTCAAGTGCGACTCCGAGACCACCACCGAGGCCGACACCGAGCGCGGCGTGGTCAACGTCGTGGTCGGGATCGCTCCGGTCAAACCTGCCGAATTCGTGATCGTGACGATCCAGCAGCTCACCGGTCAACCGGAGGTGTGAGCATGGCCGAGTTCCAGATCAACGCGCACCGCTTCGACCCGTACAAGAACTTCAAGTTCCTGGTGCTGTGGGACGGCCGGACGGTCGCCGGGATCAGCAAGATCAGCCCGCTGAAGCGCACCACCGAGGTGGTCAAGCACCGGCACGGCGGCGATCCGAGCTCGCCGCGCAAGGCGCCGGGGCGCTCGGAGTTCGAGGGCATCACGCTGGAGCGCGGTGTCACGCACGACCCGGAGTTCGACCGCTGGGCGAACAAGGTGTGGCAGGTCGGCGCCGGGCTGGGCGCGGAGGTGTCGCTGGCCGACTTCCGCAAGGACATCGTCATCCAGGTCCTCAACGAGGCCGGTCAGGTCGCGGTGTCGCACAAGCTCTACCGGACCTGGCCCAGCGAGTACCAGGTGCTGGGCGAGATGGACGCCAACGCCAACGCGGTGGCCATCCAGAGCCTGAAGCTCGAGTGCGAGGGCTGGGAACGAGATTACGAGGTGGCCGAACCGGTCGAGCCGGCCTTCACCAACCCGGCCTGAGATGGTCACCACGGAGCCCGGGCAGCTCCTGGCGGTCTGGGAAGCCGGTCTGCCGCTGCACCACGGGGGCCGCGCGCTGCTGCTGCACCGCGCGGCCCGGCCGGGGTCGGCCGACGAGGAGTTGCGCTCGTCGCCGGTCGGTGCGCGGGCGGCGGATCTGCTCCTGCTGCGCAGGGCGCTGTTCGGGGAGCGGCTGCAGGTGCTCGTCGAGTGCTCGGCCTGCGCGGAGGCGATGGAGTTCGACCTGGACGTCGACGGGCTCGCCGAGCACCCGTCCGAACGCGAGCTCCAGGTGAGCGAGGACGGCTACCTGGTGGAGTTCAGGCTGCCCACGGTGGCCGACCTGGAGGTGGCCGCGGCCGGTGGAACCGCCGAGGAGCGCCGGCTGCGGTTGCTCTCGCGCTGCACGCTCTCCGCGGTGCACGACGGGGAGCCGGTCGGGTGCGAGGTGCTGCCGGAGCGGGTGCAGCGGCGGATGGCCGAGCTCGCCGAGCAAGCCGACCCGGCGGCGGAGCTGACCTTGAGCGTGTCGTGCCCGGAGTGCGGGCACACCACGCCGAGCGCCCTGGACATCGCCACGTACCTGTGGTCGGAGCTGGACGCCTGGGCCCGCGACGTGCTGCTGGACGTGCACCTGCTGGCCTCCGCCTACGGGTGGACCGAGCCGTCGATCCTGGCGCTCAGCCCGCTTCGGCGCCGCTACTACCTGGAGTTGTGCGCTGATGCCTGACCACTTCGACCGCCTCCTGGCCCCGACGACCCGCGCAGTGCTGCGCCCCCGCCTCCCAGGCCCCTTCGAACGGATCGACGCGCTGCGCACCGACCCGCAGGAGCAAGCCGAAACCCTCCTCCCGCCCGCAGCGGCACCGACCCCGGCGCCGCCCGCTGAACTGCTGCGGGTGGAACGCGAGGTGCACACCACCGACCGAATCACCTTCGTGCACACCGAACAACCACCACCAGAGCCTCCCCGACCAGCCACACCGGCCCGGACCGCAGTTCCACAGGCACCCGCTCCCCCATCTGCGGAACGGATCCTGATCCCCGGAGAACCGGCGAAACCCCAGCAACCACAACGAACCGAGCCCGAGCAACAAGCACCGCAGCCGAGCACTCCCGGCGTATTGCGGGTCGCGGCTGCCCCGCTCCCGTCCGAGCAGCCGCGCACCCGCCTCACCTCCGCGGCAGCCCGAGCAAGTGCCCGCACCTCCCGCCAACCCGCCCCGCAACGTTCGGAACCAGTGATCCAGGTGGAGATCGGACGCCTGGAGGTCAACGCGGCACGCCCCCAGCAAAGCACCCAGCCGCAACGCCATCAGCGCCAAGCCCCGGTGGTGACTCTCACCGACTACCTCAGTGAGCGAGCGAAGTCATGAGCACCCTCATCGCAACGCAAGTGCTCCCCAACGCGACCTCAGGGGACCGTGACGCAACCCAGCCACAAGAAACCCCGGAACGCGAGATAGCTCAGGACGCCACCACCACTGAAAAATTCCGGGGAGGCGGGGGAGCATGAGCAATGGGCTCGCCATCGCCACTGTTACGCAGGCTCTCGCGCTGCTGATCGAGAACAACCTGCGGCCCGAGATCGACATGGCGGTCTCCGTGGAGACCCGCAAGCCACCGGCCGACCCGCCGACCGATCCGACGATCACCGTGTTCCTCTACCAGGTCGCGCCGAACCCGTCGATGCGCAACACCGACCTGCCGAGCCGGGCGCCGGACGGCCGGTTGCGGGCCCGGCCGACCGCGGCGCTGGACCTCAACTACCTGATCAGCGCGTACGGCGAGGAGACCGAGCTGGTCGGGCAGCGGCTGATCGGGTGCGTGGTGCGCACGCTGCAGGAGATCCCGGTGCTGCCCGCCGAGCTCATCGAGCAGGCCGCCGAGAAGCCCCACCTGGTCGGCAGCGATCTGGCCGGGTCGGCTCAGAAGGTGCGGTTCACGCCGATCCAGATGGACGTCGACGAGACCTCGAAGCTCTGGGGGATGCTGCACCAGACGCCCTACACGGTGTCGGTGACCTACCAGGGTTCGCTGGTGTTCATCGAGGGCCGGGAGCAGCCGGAACCCGCCAAGCCGGTCGAGCAGCTCAACACCACCGTCGAAGTCATCCCGCCCGACGTCCCAGCGCCGGAACCCGGTGGATCGGAACCCGCGAGGTCCGAATCCGCCGAACCCACATCCGCGGAGCCGGAGCCCACCGAGCCCACCCCGAAGCCGCGGCGGACCCGCACCACGTCGACGCAGCGGAAGACCGCCCCACGAAAGTCCACATCGGATTCCGATCCGGAGGCTGGTAGGCGAGGGGGGTCCGGATGACCGAGGAGAACGCCGCATCACCCGCGGATGCGGTGCGCGCGGTGCTCGCGCGCTTGGACGAGCACGTGGAAGGCGTCGACCCCGACACCGCGTTGCCCTGCCCCGACGCGCTCGAAGCGCTGGCTTCCTGCTTCGGGCTCAGCACGTTCGAGCGCGAGGTCCTGCTGCTGTGCGCGGCGATGGAGATGGACGCGACCACGGCTGGCCGGTGCGCGGCGGCCAGCGGATCTACGCGCGCGTTCCCGACGTTCTCGCTCGCCCTGGCCGCGCTGACCGAGCCGCACTGGAGCGCGCTCGCCCCGGTCTCGCCGCTGCGCCGCTGGCGGCTGGTGGAGCTCGACGAGGAATCCGGGCTGACCACCGGCAGGCTGCGCATCGACGAGCGCATCCTGCACTTCCTGCTCGGCGCGCCCTACCTGGACGTCAGGCTGCACGGGCTGCTGCGGCGGGCCCCGGTGCCGGACTCCCTGCCGCCGTCCTACGGAGCGGCCGCCGAGCGCGTGGCGATGAGCTGGGCCGACGGCCGCTCGGACGCACCGCTGCGGGTGGAGCTGGTCGGCGGCGACGAGCGAACTCGCAGCGACATCGTCACCGCGGCCGCCGCCGGCTGCGACCTGGCCCTGTACGCGATGGACGGGACGGACGTGCCGACCGATCCGGCCGAGCGCGATCAGCTGGCCCGGTTGTGGCAGCGCGAAGCGGTGCTGCTGCCCGCCGCGCTGCTGCTGGAGGTCGGCGAACCGGACCGGGAGCAGGCCTCGGCGATCGAGGCGTTCCTGGAGTCGACCGCGGTTCCGCTGGTCGTCGCCAGTGCCGAGCCGCGCCCGAGCAGCCGGTCCCGGGCCGAGCGGGTGCTGGTCCCGGCGCTGGACAACGACGAGCAGCTCCAGCTGTGGCGGGACGCCTTCGCCGAGGTGCCGGACGTGTCCGACGCCGACATCGCCAACCTGGTCTCGCAGTTCTCGCTGCCGCCGCACGTGGTCTCCTCCGCCGCTGCCGCCGTGCGCCGGGACGCCTCCGGTGACGACGCGGTCGGGCTGGCGTGGCAGGCCGGGCTCAACGAGGCGCGGATGGGGCTCGACGAGCTGGGCAGGCGCATCGAACCCGAGGCGGGCTGGGGCGATCTGGTGCTGCCGGAGCGGCAGATGCGGGTGCTGCGGGAGATCGTCGCGCACGTCCGGCAGCGGGCCACCGTGCACCACGAGTGGGGCTTCTCCGGCACGCTGCGGCGGGGGCTCGGCGTCACCGCCCTGTTCGCGGGCGGTTCCGGCACCGGCAAGACCCTCGCGGCCGAGGTGATGGCCCGCGAGCTGGGCCTGGACCTGTTCATCATCGATCTGTCCCAGGTGGTCAGCAAGTACATCGGCGAGACCGAGAAGAACCTGCGCAAGGTCTTCGACGCCGCCGAGCGCGGTGGCGCGCTGCTGCTGTTCGACGAGGCCGATGCGCTGTTCGGCAAGCGCAGCGAGGTCAAGGACAGCCACGACCGCTACGCCAACCTGGAGGTCAGCTACCTGCTGATGCGCATGGAGGCCTACCGGGGCCTGGCGATCCTGACCACCAACATGAAGAAGGCGCTGGACACGGCGTTCCTGCGCCGCATCCGGTTCGTGGTGGACTTCCCGTTCCCGAGCGAGCGCGAGCGCGCCGAGATCTGGCGGCGGGTGGTGCCGGAGCAGGCGCCGGTCAAGGACCTCGAACCGGCTCTGCTGGCGCAGCTGACCGTGGCGGGCGGGTCGATCCGCAACATCGCGCTGTCCGGTGCTTTCCTGGCCGCCGAGGAGGGCGAGCGGCTGCAGATGCGGCACATGCTGGCCGCCGCGCACACCGAGTACCTCAAGCTGGAGCGTTCCCTGACGCCTTCGGAGGTGCAGGGATGGGTGTGAACCGGGATGTGCGGATCACCGTCGGCGAGCTGGTGCTCGACGGCTTCGACCGGGTCGACCCGGACCGGGTGGCGGCGGCCTTCCGAGCGGAGCTGACCCGCCTGGTGCGCGAACGCGGGGTGCCCGTGGCCGCCGACGGTGCCCGGCGGTTCGACGAGGTGACGGAGCTGCCCGAGCTGCCGGTCACCTCCTCTCCCGCCCGCTTGGGCGAGGCGTTGGCGCGCGCGGTGCACGCGGGTCTGGCCGGGAGGGGGCGTTCGGCGTGAGCTCTCCGGTTCCGGCGCACCGATCGCGCTCGTCGCAGGACGCCAAGCGGCGCAAGCGCAAGGATCGCAAACCGAAGAACCGCGCGCCCGAACCCAAGGAGATCGTCAGCGGCGCGGGTCAGCCGCTGGACCACAGCACTCGCCGGGAGCTGGAGGAACGCCTCGGCCACGACTTCAGCCGGGTCCGCCTGCACACCGACCGCGAGGCGGGCGAGCTGGCCGACATGCTCGGCGCGGACGCGGTCGCGATCGGCCAGGACATCCTGTTCAGCCCCGGAAAGTTCCGCCCCGGCACCGCGGACGGCGAGCGCCTCCTGGCCCACGAGCTCCTGCACACCGTGCAGAACCCCAACGGCCTCGGCGCCCTTCGCGCGGGCCGCGACCTCGGCGCGGTGAGCCTGCCGCAGCAGGCGATCGAGCGCGAGGCCGAATCCGGTGCCCGGGAGCGGAACCCGGAGGTCCGGGCCGCGCAGACCCCGGGCTGGCTCCGCTACGCCAAGGTCGACGCCGACCGGACGCGGATGGAGGTCGTGGACCCGGCGACGTTCGTGGACCGGCTGGTCAACGGCCTGGTCCGGTCGCTGCGCGGTGACCCGGAGGACCGCTCCAAGCGCACCCGCAAGCAGCTGGCCCGCATGTCGCCCGAGCTGCGCGAATCCGTGCTGGACCGGCTGGAGAGCAGGCTCCTCAGCTCGGAGCAGGAGCGCGTGCTCGACCTCGTCGAGGAGATCGAGGCCGACGACAACGTCGAGCGCAGCGCCCTGTCCGCCCCGGAGGTCGAGCCCGACGCCGAGGCCGACCTGCGGTTGGAGCGCGAGACCCAACAGCAGGAGTCGGCCGACCAGCAGGAGCACGAGGACGAGCCCGCCCAAGCTGCCGGGCCGGACAAGGAGCAGGGCGAAGCCCCGGGAGCCGACGGCAGCACGCCCGAGAACGCCGGACCCGCTGAACCCGGCGCGGGCGAGACCGAATCCGCTGGTCAGGATCCCGAGGCGCCGGAATCGGAGGAATCCGAGCAGACCGGGGAATCCGCTTCGGAGGACAAGTCCGAGGAGCGGTCCGGCCCTGGCGAGAAGGGCGCCGAGGAGAAGTCCGGGGCGGGGGCCGAGAAAGGCGAGAAGGAAGGCGGCCCCGGGGAGAAGAAGGGCGAGTCCGGGGAGAAGGAGGACTCGGACGGTAAGAAGGACGAAGCCGGTGGCGAGGCGAAGGACGGCGCCGAGCAGGAGCAGGACGAGCAGAAGGCGGAGGAGAAGAAGGAGCAGCCGGGTACGGCGGAGCCGTTGCCCGACAAGGAGGAGAAGCCGCAGGACAACGGCTCACCGAAGGTCGCGGGCAAGGCCGAACCGCAGCCCGGAGCGGTCAGCGAGCTGGAGGGCACGCGCAACCAGGACGCCGAAGGTCCCCAGGAGAAGCCCGTCTCGCCTCCGGCAGGCGGTGACTCGGAGGTCGAGGTCGGCGGCGGCGAGGAAAGCGCCTGGGACGTCAAGCTGCAGCCCGAGGACTTCCTCCCCGAGGAGGACCTGGACGTCTCCGGGGTGCCCACGGCTGACAAGGCGGAACCGGGTGCGTCGGGCAGCGGCGCGATGCCGTCCTTCCCCGCTCCCCCGCCCACGAAGGCCGACCAGGTGCAAGCCGAGCGCGATGCCGAGGACGCCGAGGACGAGGCGGCCGAAGCCGAACCTGAGGAGGAGACCGGGCCGCCGCTGGAGTCCGATCCCGCGGTGGAGACCGAAGGCGGCCCCGGAGCGGCGAGCCTCGCCGACCTCGCCACCGAGAAGGCCACCGACCCCGGATCGGCCAAGGGCAAGCAGCCCGCGGATCCGAAGGCGGCCGAGGACCAGGAGAAGGGCCCGGCGGAAGCCCAGCGCACCGCCCAGGACGCAGCGGGCAAGGCCGAGGGCGACAAGGACGCGGCCGGTGGTGCGGTCAAGGAATCCGCCGCCAAGCAGGAGAAGGAGAAGCCCGGCGAAGGCGGCCGCGAGAAGAAGGAGTCCGGCGAGAAGAAGGACTCGGCTGACAAGGGCGGCGAGTCCGGGAAGCAAGAACAGGGCAAGGGCCCTGAGGCCGGGCAGCAGGACAAGGACGGCGAGCAGGGCCAGGACAAGAGCGGCGGCGAGTCCGGTGCGCAGGACAAGACCGACTCCGGAGCTCCCGGCGATTCCAAGGATTCGGGAGGTCAGGGCGAGCAACCGGGCGGTGGGGAGAGTTCGAAGCCGACCGAGGAGTCCGGCAAGTCCGAGCCGGAGTCCCCGAAGCCGCAGGCCGAAGCGCCGCCCAAGCCGACCGAAGAACCCGCGCGCACGGAGAGTCCCTCACCGAAGGCACCCGCCCCGAAGTCCAAAGCCCCGAAACCCGAGGCTCCGCAGAAGGCCGAGGAGCCCACCAGACCGGAGAAGCAGGAGGCAGCCGCTGAGTCGGCGCCGTCCAAGTCCGGTCCCGCTCCTGCGGCACCGCGCGGCGGCGGCCGGGGCAGCACCGGAGGCGGCGGCGCCAAACCCGCGCCGAAGGGCAAGAAGAGCCAGGCCGTGCCCAACCTGGCCCAGGCCTCTCCGGAGGCGGGCTTGCGCACGGCATCCGGTCTCAAGCCGCACCAGGCGATGAAGGCGATGAACGGCGTCAACAGCGCCGCGGACCGCTCCGTCGGTGACGAGCACAAGAAGCTTTCCTCCGCCCCGCCCGCCATGCAACGGCCCTCCGGTGCCCCGCAGACCCTCGACGGCGAACCGAAGGCCGACGCCCCCGCCGACTACTCGACCTCCCCCGCGGAGAAGGCCGACGCGCCGGAGAAGAAGGACGCCGAGGTCAAGGACCAGAAGAAGCCGGAGGGCAAGATCCCCGCCGAGGAGGTGGAGGAACCCGACGGCTGGGACACCTTCCTGATGGGCCTCGGTTACGTGGTCGGGACGGTCGCCAGCTGGTTCGACTCCGACGTCAAGCCCGAGGACCTCGCGGCCAAGTTCGCCGGCATGCCGACCCAGGACGAAGCCCTCAAGGAGGCTCAGGCAGGCACCGCGCCGGGCGTGGAGATGAAGGGCGATGCCGGCGAGAAGTCCCGCGAGCAGAACGAATCCGTCGACACCAAGGGCGAGGAGACCGCCGAGACCGGCCGCGACGACACCGAGCGCCGCATGGGCGAGGACCAGGTCTACCCCAAGGCCCCCAAGGAAGAGCTGCGCGGGAAGGTGCCGGAGCGCGAGCGCGGCAAGGGCGGCGGTCCGGATGGTGGGGCGAACACCGGCGCGGTGCCCGAGGAGGCGGCCTCGGAGGTCGCCGAGCACGAGCGCGGCAAGGAGTTCAAGTCCTCCTTCAGCAAGGGCGAGCAGAGCCTGGCCGAGGCCAAGCGCAAGAAGGAGGCCGACTCCCAGAAGTCCAAGGAGAAGCACCGGCAGTCGGTGGATCGAGAGGTCCAGAAGAACACCAAGGAGCAGTCCGGGCAGCGGCAGACGACGCTCGACGACGTCACCGGCGAGCGGCAGCGCTGGCGCGACGATCAGGACGCCGAGCTCAAGAAGCTCGGCACGAAGAAGTCCGAGAAGCGCGAACAGGCCGAGAAGGACGTCGACAAGCAGGAGAAGGACACCGACAAGAAGGCCGAGGAGCGCAAGGAGGAGGACAACGGCAAGATCCGCCAGAAGGGGCGCGACGCCGAGGGCGAGGCCAAGACCAAGCGCAACGAGACCGAGAACCAGGCGGGCAACTGGGTCGAGAAGGCCTTCGAGTACATCAAGCAGAAGTTCATCGAGCTGCGCGACAAGATCATCGAGATCCTCCGCAACGCGCGCGAGAAGATCATCGAGTTCGTCGAGAACTTCAAGTTCGACATCGAAGCGCTGATCAACGAGATCCGCGAGACGATCATCGGCCTGATCAAGAAGCTCGTCGAGGAACTGGTCGAGCTGGCCAAGGCCCTGGTGCAGGCGATCATCGACCTGGCCAACGAGATCCGCAAGTTCATCACGGACCTGATCGAGGCCGCCATCGCGCTGGTGACCAAGCTAGCCGAGGCCCTCAAGCAGCTGATCAAGGACCTGCTGGAAGCGATCGCGAAGCTGCTCAACGACATCCTCAGCATCCTGAAGAAGGCGCTGGAGGCGATGGTCCAGGCGGTCAAGGACGCGATCAAGGCGGTCCTGGACTTCGCGTCGAAGCTGCTCAGCGGCCTGGGCCAGTTCATGATGATCGCCGCCGACTTCCTCAGCGACCCGGGCGGCTGGCTCAGCGGCGCGAAGAGCTCCGCCGAGGACGGCGCGAAGAACCACTTCTTCCGCGAGGTCAAGAACGCGGTCAAGACCTGGTTCCAGCAGAAGATCGAGGAGATCATCGGCCTGCCCAAGGAGATCATCAACAAGCTGATCAAGGGCGGCCTGACGCTGGAGTGGATCGTCAAGCAGGTCTGGGACGCCGTCGTCCCCCAGCTGCCGCTCATCCTCGGCGAGGTCCTGATCACCAAGGTCATCGCCAAGCTCATCCCCGGCGCTGGCTGGGTGATGGCGGTCATCGACGCGATCAAGACGGCGATCGGCGCGCTCGGCGAGATCCTCCGCGCGTTCGGCGCGGTCCTGACCTGGCTGAGATCGGTGCGCAAGGGCGGCGCGGGCGTCCTGTTCGCCAAGGCAGTGGCGGCCGGTGTGGTGGCCCTGCTGGAGCTGGCCTACGAGTTCCTGCTCTCCGGCATCGGCAAGTACGTCGGCAAGGTCGGCAGCCGCCTGAAGGACATCGCCAAGCGAATGGCCACCAAGGGCCGCAAGAAGAAGCCGGGCCAGGGCGCCGACGACGAAGACCCACGCCCCGGAGGCCGCCCCGGCCAGCGCAAGGACACCCCGGGCCCGCGCAACACCCGTCCCGGCGAAGGCAGCCGCGGCCCCGACCGCCCCAACGCGCGCCCCGGAACCAACCGGCGAAACGAGCGTCCCGGCCGCCGCAACGACCAACGCCGCAACGACACCGGCCGCCGCGACAACGGCCGCGACGAGAAGGACCGCGAGCGCCAGGACGACCGCGTCTCCCCCAGCTCAGCGGCCCGCCAAGCGGCCAACAAACCGGGCGGCAAACCCGGCCCGGACCGAGACGCCCCGAAGCCCGACCGCAACCACCGCGGCAGAACGGAATCCGACCAAGACCGCCGGCGCCGCGAGGACAACGACCGAGACCGCCCGGACAAGGACCCCAAGGACCGGGACCAACGCCCGGACAAGGACAACCCGGACTCCCGAGACCGCAAGCCCACCGACCGAGACGACTCCCCCTCCGCCAAGGACAAGGACGGCAACCCCAAGGGCAAGAAGGACGAGGACAAGCCCGACACCAAGCCAACCCCCTCCGCCAAGCCCAAGCCCAAGCCCAAAGCAGACCCACCCCGAAAACCCCGCGAAGACACCGACACCAAGAAGGACCAGAAGAAGGACGACGACAAGCAGAAGCCCAAGGGCGACGACACCGGAACCAAGAAGGACGACAAGGACACCACCAACCGCAAGGGCGACGACTCCGATTCCACTCGCCGCCGAGACGAGGACGGCTCCCAGCGCAAGGACAAGGACGACGACTCCAACAAGCGCAAGGACGATAAAAAGGACAAAGACGGCCCGGGTAAGCGCAAGGACGACGGCGGCCGACGCGACAAGCACAAGGACTCCGGTTCTGACAGCAGGAAGCCGAAGCGCAAGGACGATAAGAATTCACCACAAGCCAAGAAGGAGAAGAAGAAAAAGCGCAAAGAGGAGGAAGAGTCAGAGCAGTCCAAGGACGATCAACTTGCCCGGATAGTGGCACGAATCCGTCCAAAACTGTACCGAGTCATGAGTCGCGGCGTTCGTCAATCATTGTTCAACGAACTTCTCACAACGCTGAGAGTCCGATACCGCCTCACCAGCCTCAGGCCCATCGGCGGCGATCCATTCACTGTAATGGCAACCTTAAACCCGTCGCGTCCAGTGATCCCCGGCGAGTACACCGAACCGAACTCCGAGCGTGACGTCTACAGCATCCCGCCGGGGGAACCGAAACCCAAGGATGTGGTACAGGAAGAATGGACCGGCCGAGCCCAAAAGGGACAATGGTACACCGGTGAGATCACGCGCGTTATACGAAGAGGAGGACATCAGCACAGCTTCGACTTCTACGGCCATGGACCAAAAGGAAAGAACGAATTCAGAGTTCCGATCAAGGACGTAAATACCCGCTGGGAGAAGAAGTACTTCAATCCCAAGGTGTTCAAGATCGGCCAAGAATTTGAAAATATACGACACAGAAATCTCTGGAGCGAATACAACAACGCCCGACAAACGCTGAACTACCGCATGACAGCAGGTTTCACCAATCCCGACAACCCGATAAGCTACTCAAAGGAGGGAAAGCCACTCAAGCCTCAGTGGCATCACATCATCGAGCAACGACTAAACGGGCCGCACCACATGCTCAACCTGGTACTTACCTCGGCCAACGCGAACCAAGACTTCAACACTTGGATGGACAAGGAACAACCACGCGGAAATCCTCGGAAAACATCAAAACACTATCTCCCCTCCACCAACGGAAAACCGGTCCACCAATTCCTGGCAGGAGCTGGGTTCCGCGAAAAAATGGACTGGTCCATTAGATGCATGGAAGAGGTACTCGGCAAGAATCCGCTACCACTCAAGAAGGAAGACCAGGGGCGCGGACCGTTCCTTAAACTTTCATAGGCACCGATATCGAAGGAGGGTAAACACGTTGGGGACCATTACGGTAACCACAAACATTGACGAGAACACTCGATCAGAGTTAATCAACATGGGATCAATTCTGGTCGAACGTAGTCCCGAAACATGGTCACTCCCACCCGGCAAAATCGACGCCGCAGTCGAGGCACTGGCCAATCGAAAGTATGAATTCCAAGTATTCGATCTAGCCCCTCAAGACGATATTCACCCCAGAGCAGAGCAAGCCGCCTACCTGTGCCCCGTGCCAGAAAGAGAGCTCGACGAGCTACCTCCCGGCCCGCAGTTAACCTACGCCGAAGACGGCAACATCATAGCCAATCGAGATCTCATAGAGGCGATCGCCGAACTAACGACCGATACACAGTGGACGCCACACGCAAGAGAGGGATTCTCATTTCTTTCACATGCAGCAAAGCTGCCTGACCCAATAAGGATAAGAACGCTTTTCCGGAAATGGCCAAGGGCGGGTGACAAATGGGTGTTGTCCCACGATGGACGCGAGTACCTAACGGACCAAAATGCTAAAGCGATCTCCTCTCACGGATTAGCCTGGGCCACCCGATATCAGCACCGAGAGCAGGTCTTCCACTGTCCATCAATCTTAATCTGGAACGGCGAACTAATCGACACACTAATAGCGCGGAAAGTCCACTTCTCCAGCAGCCCTGTTTACTATCTGCGTGAAACCTAAATGGATCTTTAAAATACTTCGACCACCGCAACGATTGGATGCCAAATGACTCGGTACGCAGACATCCCCAAGCCCATCCGTTCCGGCATTGTTGTTGTTGATCCTGAGCGGGGGACGCCGCAGCGGATCATTGTGTTGCAGTTCAACCCTGATGCGTTGGAGCGGTCTGTGTCTCCTCAGGCTGCTGGAGGTGAGGGGGATGGTGGCGGTGGGGGTAGTGGGGGTGGGGACAAGAACGAGGCGCTGAGGTTGAAGGGGCCTGCTCAGGAGACTTGGAAGATCACTGCTGAGCTGGATGCCACCGATCAGTTGGATGTTGCTGCGCCGCACGGGATTCATCCTCAGCTCGCCACGCTGGAGATGCTCGTGCAGCCGACGACCGCCAAGTTGCGGGAGGCCACGAGGCTTTCGAAGAACGGGGCCATCGAGATCAGTCCGATCGAGATGCCGCTCACTCTGTTCACGTGGGGCAGCAAGCGGGTTGTTCCGGTGAAGCTAACTGAGATGTCGGTGAACGAGTCCGCTTTCGACGTCAACCTCAATCCCATCCGGGCCAGTCTGAGCCTGGGGATGAAGTTGCTGACCGTGAGCGATCTGCCCGCCGGGCATCGGGGTGCCGAGCTGTACATGGCTCACCTGGCTCAGAAGGAGCGGATGGCCGGGGTGGCCGCGCAGGGGTCGCTCGGGGCTATGAGGCTCGGGAACCGGGACATCGGATTGGGGAGGTAGGGCGTGATCGAGCCGTTCGAGAGTGCGCTGGATTCCGTGCCCGGGTCGCATCCGTATCCGCGGACCAGCCGGTACCACGATGCCGAGATCGGCGTGCACCGGCAGACCGACGGGACCGAGGTCCGGTACGTCAAGCGCCGCCTCCTGCCGGAGCTCGACCACGAGCACGCCGAGGCGCACGTGGTCAGTGCCGGGGAGCGGCCGGATCACCTGGCGCAGCGGTACTTCGGGGATCCCGGGCAGTGGTGGCGCATCGCCGATGCCAATCCCGTGCTCGACCCGCGGGAGCTGACCGACGAGGCGGGGCGGGTCATCGCGATACCGGACGGGTTCGACCATGTCTGAGGTTCCCGTCGGGCAGGGCCCGGTTCACCTGAGCCTCCGGATGGGGCCCAAGCTCGCCCGGCCGGTGCCGCCGGAGGTGACCGCGGCGCTGCTGTCGGCGCAGATCACCAGCACCGCCGGGGAGCGCAGCGGGTTCCAGCTGGCCTTCGACCTCACCAAGAAGGGCCGGATCATCCAGCGGCTGCTGCCCGAGGGGTTCTTCGACCCGAAGACCCGGATCATCGTGTCCATCTCGATCCGGGCCACACCGGTCGTGCTGCTCGACGGGTTGATCGTGCGCAACGAGGTCGGTTCCAGCAACCAGCCGGGGCAGTCGACGCTGACCATCACCGGCGAGGATCTCACGCTGCTGCTCGACCTCGAAGAGCGCGCCGACCGGTATCCCAACCTCGCGCCCTCGCAGCGCGTCGAGCGGATCCTGCGGAAGTACGCCGATTACGGCATCGAGCCGCGCATCGTCGGCGAGCAGATCCACCAGCCACCGCAGGAGCAGCTGCGGGTGGACTACCAGTCCAGCACCGATCTGCAGTACGTCAACGACCTCGCGCACGCCAACGGCTACACCTTCTACCTCGAACCCGGGCCCCGGCCCGGCCGCTCCACCGCCTACTGGGGCCCGGAGAAGCGGCTCGGGCAGCGGCAGCACGCGCTCAACGTCAACATGGGTGCGAACTCCACTGTGGACCAGTTGACCTTCGCCTACGACGGGACCGCGCGGGAGCAGCCCGAAGCGCGCGTGCAGGACCCGTCGACCCGCGACATCACGCTGCTGCCCGATCCCGACATCGGCCCGCTGCGGCCTCCGCTGGCCCGTCGGGCCTCCCCCGCGCTCAAGCGGAAAGCGCTGCCCGGCACCGCGAAGATGGATCCCGAGCGCGCCCGCGCGCAGGCGCTCGCGCGGGCCGCGACCTCGGCCGACGCCATCTCCGGCTCGGGGCAGCTCGACGTCAACCGGCACGGGTACGTGCTGCGGCCCCGGGAGCTGGTCGGGGTGCGCGGGGCGGGCGTGACCTACGACGGCGACTACTACGTCAAGTCCGTCACCCACAACCTCCGGGTGGGTTCCTACCAGCAGAACTTCACGCTCTCCCGCGAAGGGCTGGTGGCCGGCAGCGACCGGGTCCGCCCCTAGGCAAGGAAGGAACGCATGGCCGACGCACCGAACAGCCGCTTCCTCGGCAAGTTCCGGGGTCGCGTGATGGACAACGCCGATCCGCTGGGCATCGGCCGCATCACCGCGCAGGTCCCCGACGTGCTCGGCGACCTGACCTCGACGTGGGCCCTGCCGTGCCTGCCGTTCACCGGGCGCGAAGCCGGGCAGTACGTGGTGCCGGAGATCGGCGCCGGGGTGTGGGTGGAGTTCGAGCAGGGCGATCCGAGCTTCCCGATCTGGACCGGCTGCTGGTACGGCGACCGGGCCGAGCTGCCGCCCGATGCGCGGAAGGACGACCGGCCGGTGGTGATCCAGACGCCGGGCAACCACAAGGTGCTGATGTCGGATGCGCCGGGCGGCGACGGGATCCTGCTGCGCGCGCCCAACGGCGCCTACGTCCAGATCGACGAGAAGGGCGTGACCATCGGCACCGGCCAGGGCGCGGTCATCGAGCTCGCCGGCGACGAGGTCAACATCAACCAGGGGCGGCTGATCGTGCCCAGACGGCGATAGGGGGAAGCCTTGACCGGACGCGGGAACTTCATCCACGCCTCCACCGCGCTGCACTGCCCGCACGGCGGGCTGGTCGTCACCGCATCCGCTGCCGCGGCGGTCCGCGTCGACGGGCAGCCGGTGCGCACCGCCGGGGACGTGTTCGCGGTGCGCGGGTGCCCGAACGTCGCGCGCGGGCGGCCTGATCCGTGCCTGACGGTGCGGTGGAGCCCGCCGCGGGACGCGGTGCTGATCGACGGTGTGCCGGTGCTGCTGGACTCCACCGACGGGCAGTGCTTCGGGGCCGATCTGCTGCCGCGCGGCCGACCGGTGGCGCGCACGGGTGGTCAGGAGGTGGGTTGCCGGTGAAGCGCACCGACATCGCCTTCCCCTATCGCATCGACCAGCGCGGGCGGACCGCGCGGTCCGGGCACGACGCGCACGTGCGGGATCTCGTCGAGCAGCTGCTGTTCACCAATCCCGGTGAGCGGGTGATGCGCCCGGACTTCGGGTGCGGGCTGCTGGACGTGGTCTTCGCGCCCAACAGCCCGGAGCTCACCGCGACGCTGGAGCTGTCGGTGCACGCCGCGGTGCAGCGGTGGCTCGGTGAGCTCGTCGAGGTCGAGGCGCTGGACATCGTGGCCGACGAGGACACCGTGCGGGTGCGGATGCAGTACCGGGTGCGGGCCACCGGCAGCCGCCGGGACGAGGAGTTCGAGGGGCGTGGTGCGGTGTGAGCACCGATGCGGAGCTGCGCTGCGGCACCGACGGCAGGCGCGAGAAGGTCCGGGAGCACCGGTTCGGCGGGGTCGACGCGGTGGAAGCGGCCGACGACGGCCGCACGCTGGTGGTCACCTTCATCGGCAAGGCGCCGCACGGGGTGGGCCCGGAGAACGTGCGCATCGACGGCGGCAGGCGGATCACCGGCATCGAGGTGCTGCGGGTCGAGGTCGAGCGGGAGGAGGATCCCGAGCTCGACGACCTGATGCGCGTCACCCTCGACCGCACCGGCGACACCGCGCGCTACCGCCTGTCCATCGTCGGCGCCGACCCGCACGGGCGGCCGGGGACCGAGCCCTACCCCGGTTTCGACCAGCGGTACTTCAGCGCCGAGTTCACCTTCCGGCCCGGCGGGCCGACCCCGTTCGACTGCGCCGAGGAGCCCGGCTGCCCGCCGGAGGAGCCGCCGGCGCCGCTGATCGACTACACCGCGCGGGACTACTCCACGTTGCGGCAGCTGCTGCTGGACCGGCTCGCGCTGACCACTCCTACCTGGACCGAGCGGCTGGCCCCCGATCTCGGGATGACGCTGGTCGAGTTGTTCGCCCACGCCGGTGACCAGCTCAGCTACCAGCAGGACGCGGTGGCCACCGAGGCCTACCTGGACACCGCGCGCCGCCGGGTGTCGGTGCGCAGGCACGTGCGGCTGATCGACTACGCCATGCACGACGGGTGCAACGCGCGGGCCTTCGTGGTCGTCGGCACCGCGGAGGACCTGCTGCTGGAGCCGGGCACGTTCCGCTTCGCCGCCATCGACGCCGGGCCGCGCGGCCCGCACGACCCGCCGGAGCCGGGCCCGGTCATCGACGAGCGCGAGCTGGGCCTGCTCGACGAGCAGGACTCGGTGGAGGTCTTCGAGCCGCTGTCCGGCGATCCGCTGCGGCTGCTCCGGGCGCACAACGAGATCCGGTTCTGGACCTGGGGCGACGAGCTGTGCCGGTTGCCGCGGGGAGCGACCGCGGCGACGTTGCGCGACGAGTGGACGGGTGACGGCCGTGCGCTGGACCTGCGGCCCGGTGATCTGCTGGTGCTGGAGGAGGTTCGGGGCGCGCGCAGCGGCACGCCCGGTGATGCCGATCCGGCGCACCGCCAAGCCGTGCGGCTGACGTCGGTGACACCGGATGTCGACGAGCTGCTGGATCAGCCGGTGCTGGAGGTGACCTGGGCGCGCGAGGACGCGCTGACCTTCGGCTTGTGCCTGTCCACCGCGGGTGGTTTCGACTGCTCCCCGGTGCCGGACGTGAGCGTGGCGCGCGGCAACGTGGTGCTGGTCGATCACGGCCGCACGCAGAACAACCCCGAGATCGCCACCGTGCCGCCGGAACCCGCGGTGCTGCCCAGGTGCGAGCCGGGCTTCGGCTGCCACGACCGCACCGACGGCAACGAGCCCGCCGAGCTCATCGGGGCGCTGATCGACAAGACGCGGCGCCGGTCGCTGGCGGTCAAGGACGTGCGGGAGCTGCACGCGGTGCTGGGCATCGCGGCGACCGAGCGGGCCGGCATCGGGCTGGAGAACGCCGGGCGGCGGCGCCAGCAGGTCGTGCCCGCGACCACCCACGCGCAGGCCGACGCCTTGCGGCGGCTGCTGGCCCAGTCGGTGTACCCGGGGATCAAGCCGCGGTTCCGCCCGGTCCTGCAGCGCTCCCCCGTCGCGCAGGCGGTGCCGTTCCCCGTCGCCGGGCACATCGCGGCCGGGCAGGCCGCGCGGCTGGCGGGGATTCCCGGACGGGTGCAGCAGCGACTGGTCGAGCTGTGGCGGAGCGCGCGCGAGGACGGCCTCAACGAGGACGAGATCGACGAGCTGGCAGCGCTTTTCGGTTCCCGGTTCGCCGAGCGGTTGCGCCTGCGGCCGGTGCCGGTGCTGCGGGAGCTGCTGCACCTCAGCGACGAGCTGCTGGTGGCCAAGCGACGTCGTCTGGACGTGCTGACCGCGCGGGCGCGGGCGGGCACGGTCCTCGGGCCCGACATCGCCTGGGAGATCGCCTGCGGCTGGGGCCTGCGCTACGCCGAAGGCCTCGAACCGGCCGAGCCGGTGCTGCACGGTCCGGCGACCGCGGTGGTGCAGGATCCGCGGGCCGCGCTGCCCGCCGTGCGCATCGTCGATGGCGACGAGGTGTGGACGCCGCGCCGGGACCTGCTCCGCAGCGGCCCGCGCGACCGGCACTTCGTCGGCGAGCTCGACGACGACGGGCGATTGGTGCTGCGCTTCGGCGACGGCCGCTACGGGGCCGAGCCGAAACCCGGAGCCCGCCTGGAGATCGGCTACCGGCTCGGCGGTGGCGAGGCGGGCAACGTCGGCGCGGAGGCGATCAACCGGCTCGTGGTGCGGTCCGGGCCGCTGCCCGCGGTGCAGGTGCGCAACCCGCTGCCCGCCGTCGGCGGCACCGAGCCCGAGCCGGTCGAGCAGGTCCGCCAGCTCGCCCCGCTGGACCTGCGGCGCACCCGGCTGCGCGCGGTGACGGCCGAGGACTACGCGGCGGTGGCCGGGGAGCTGCGCGGCGTGCAGCGGGCCGCGGCGGAGCTGCGCTGGACCGGCAGCCAGCAGCAGGTGCACGTCGCGATCGACGCCGAAGGCAGCGGCGAACCCTCCCCCGGGCTCCTGGCCGAGGTCGGCGACCACCTGCGGCGCTACCGCCGCATCGGCCACGAGCTGATCGTGCGGCCCGCGCAGCGCGTGCCGCTGGACCTCGCGCTGCGGGTGTGCACGGAGCCGGGGCACCAGCGCGGGCAGATCATCGCCGAGCTGCGGCGGGTGTTCGGCAGGCACGGCTTCTTCCACCCGGACGCGCTGAGCTTCGGCGAACCGGTGCGGGTGAGCCGGCTGGTCGCGGCGGCCACCGCCGTGCCCGGGGTGACCGATGCGCGCGTCACCCGGCTGCGGCGGTTGTTCCACGGCGATGCCGGGGAGCTGGCCGACGGCCTGCTGCGGGTGCACGGCCTGGAGATCGCCTGCTGCGACAACGATCCCGAGCACCCGGAAAACGGCGTCCTCGCACTGGACTTCGGAGGTGAACGGTGAGCTGCACCTGCGGTTGCGGCGGTCACGACGAGCGCCACGCCCCGTCCCCGCCGCACAACCCACCCGGCCGCGCAGCCCTGGACTACCGCGTCGGCGTGCACGGCACGTTCCTGGCGGCGATGCTCGACCGGCTGGCTTCCCCGGCGAACCCGGCGCTGCGCGGGCTGACCGTGCGCACGACCGACGATCCGACCATCGGGTTGCTGGACGCGGCGGCCGTGCTCGGGGATCTGCTGACCTTCCACTCCGAGCGGATCGCCGACGAGGGCTACCTGGGCACCGCCGACGACGAACGCTCCCTGGCGCTGCTGGGCAGGCTGGTCGGGCACAAGCCGAGGCCGGGCGTCGCCGCCGACACCTACGTGGCCTACACCGTCGAGCGGGATCCACGCGGCGAGGACACCCCGGTGCTGATCCCGCGCGGTGCTCGCAGCAACAGCGTGCCCAGCGCGACCGAGCACGACGCCCAGACCTTCGAGACCAGCGAGGACCTCACCGCGCACTGGGCGTGGAACCGGCTGCGGGTGCGGCGGCGCAGGCCCGCGCTGCTGACCCCGGAGGACCTGAAGCAGCGCTCGGAGCTGTTCGTGGCCGGTACCACGACTTCGTTGCGCACCGGGCAGAAGCTGCTGTTCGACTTCGGCCGCACGCGGCTGCTGCTGCCGGTCGGCGACGTGCGCGTCGACCGGGACGAGGACATCACCGCGATCACCCTGCCGCAGTCCCCGAAACCCACGCTGGCCGAGTTGCAGGCCGAGATCGTCCAGTGGATCACCCCGGCTTCGGGCGAGCCCGGCCCGGAGCACCCGAACCCGCGCCCGGTGAGCAGGCTGATCGAGGAGTTCGACCTCCAGGTGCTGGCTCCGCTGCGCGCCGAGCTGCCGGGCATCACCTCGCCCGCGCAGTTCGCGCAGCGGCTCGCCGGACCGCTGGAGCGGTTGGCCGAGGCGGAGGTGCTGGCCGATCCGCATCCGCAGGTCGCCGAGTGGTTCGGCCGGTTGCACGCGGTGCTCACCGAGTTGCGCGACCGCGCCGCCGACCTGGCACCGGTGGCGGTGCTGCCGCCCCGGTCGCCCAGCAGGCCGCCCGGCTCCCCGCAGGCTCCGCCGGAGCTGCTGGGCGAGCTGCTGGCCATGCAGGTCACCGCGACGCCGTTCGGCGCGACCGCGCCGCTGCAGCCGGTGCAGGACGACAACGGCCGGGTGGTGCGGCAGAGCGACTGGCCGCTGCCCGGCGGAACGCTCACCAGCGTGCGCATCGCCATGGACGCGGCGGGCAATGAGCTGGTGCGCGCCGAGTTCCAGCGCACCGAGTCCGGTGGCGGGTGGCAGCACGTCGAGCAGCTGCCCGCCGAGGAGGTCTCCTTCGACCTCGGTCCCGGACGCGTCGAGCTCTCCAGCCGCAGGGAGACGACGCTCGGCAAGCTGGGCGTGCGCAACGGCCAGCCCCGGCCGGGCGTGGAGGCGCGGCTGCTGCCCGAGCTCCCTTCGTGCCGCCTGTTCATCTCCCGCCCGGACGACCAGAAGTCGGTGCATGTCAGCATCCACAACGGAGCGCCGCTGGAGCTGGACCTGGCGCCGCAGGAGGAGGCGGTCTCACCGTTCGGGCCCTACCAGGTCACCGTGCGCTACACCGCCGGGAGCGAACCGGCCGCCGTCGAGATCGCGCTGTCCACCAGCCCCACCGACGGCCGCACCGTGCTTCCGCTGGACGGGGTGCACGACGAGATCACCGCGGGCAGCCGGATCGTGATCGAGCGCCCGGCCAAGGGAAAACCCGGTGGAGTGCCCGGCGATCGCGCGTTGGCGTTCGTGGTCACGCACGTCATCGCGGTGCGCACGATGTCCTACGCGCGGTACGGCATCACCGGTCGCGGCACGGTGCTGACGCTGGCCGATCCGTGGCTGGACGAGCACGACACGCAGCTCTCGCACATCCGGGATACCACGGTGCACGCCGCCGGTGAGCCGCTGCGGCCTGCCGACGAGCCGATCGACGAGGACCTGCACGGCAACGCGATCGAACTCGCCGATCTGCACGACGCGTTGCGACCCGGGCGGCGGTTGATCGTGTCCGGGCCGCGCGCCGACCTGCCCGGGCACGCCACCGAGGCCGTGGTCATCGCCGAGGTCGAGACGATCCAGGACCCGCAGCTGCCGGGCGATCACCCGCACACCGCGCTGACGCTGACCACCGACCTCGAGCACCGCTACCGCCGGGATTCCGTCGTGGTGCGCGGAAACGTCGTGCCCGCCACGCACGGCGAGAGCCGCGATGAGCCCATCGGCAGCGGTGATGCCGCGAAGACCCACCAGAGCTTCGCGCTGTGGCAGTCACCGCTGACCTGGTTGCCCGCGAACAACCCGCTCGGCGCCACCCCGACCTTGGAGGTGCGGGTCGACGGGCTGCGCTGGCACGAGGTGGACAGCCTCGCCGGGCGCGGCCCGGACGAGCGGGTGTACGTCACCGGCAGCGCCGCCGACGGGCGCACCACGGTGACCTTCGGCGACGGGGTGCACGGTGCGCGGCTGCCCACCGGGCACGAGAACGTGCGGGCGCGCTACCGGTTCGGCACCGGCAAGGCCGCCAACGTCGGCGCGGAGCGCATCACCCAGGCGGTCACCCGCCCGCTGGGCGTCACCGCCGTGACCAATCCGCTGCCCGCCACCGGCGGTGCGGACGGCGACGGGCCCGCCCAGACCCGCCGCACCGTCCCGCTGGGGGTCTCTGCCCTGGACCGGCTGGTGTCGCTGCGGGACTACGAGGACTTCTCCCGCTCCCGCGCCGGAGTGGGCCGCGCCTCGGCCCGCCGGGTGTTCGACGGCAGGCGCGAGCTGCTGCACGTGACCGTCGCCGGTGTCGACGACATCCCGATCGACCCCGACTCGGACCTGCTGCGCTCATTGCGGGCTTCGCTGCTGCGGTACGGCGACCCCCGCCTGCCGATCCGGGTCGAGCCCCGGGAACTGGTGCGGCTGGTCGTCGAGGCGAAGGTGAAGCTGCTCCCCGACCACTCCTGGGACTGGGTGCACCCGCGCCTGCGCCGCGCCCTGCTGACCGAACTCGGCTACCCCGGAAGAGAACTCGGCACTCCAGCCCACCTCTCAGAGGTACTGGCCACCGCCCACACGGTACCCGGAGTGTCCCATGTGGACGTCGATGTGTTCGGCGCGTCCGCCCTGGAACGAGGTGAAGGGCACCTTTCGCCGACTAAGCTGGCGAAAGGTGCCCTTCACGCCGATCTCCTTCGGGTGAGGAGCGATTCGGGTGGTGCGCGCACTACTCGAACGGGCAGAGGTGAAGGGCACCTTTCGCCAAGTATGTTGGTGAAAGGTGCCCTTCACGCCGAAGATTCCGTTGCTGCGACGGTGCCTGCCCGGCTCGCGGAGCACGTCGAGGAGCGGTACCGGCTCAGCGAGGTCGAGACGTTGACCAGCATCGCCGCGCGGCACGGGATCAGCACTGCCGATCTGCTGCGGCTCAACCCCGACATCACCGACACCCGGCCGCTGCCGGCCGGGCGGACGGTGTTCGTGCACCGCGGAATCCGGCCCGCGCAGCTGGCGCTGCTGGACGCCGACACGCTGACCCTCACGGAGGAGCGATGAGCAGGGATCCGGACGCGCTCGCGCGGCTGCTGCCGGAATGGCACCGGATGCGCGACGCCGAGCAGGGCGAGCCGCTGCGCGAGCTCCTCGGCATCGTCGGTGAGCAGCTGGACCTGGTGCGCGAGGCGATCGAGCAGCAGTACGACGACTGGTTCGTGGAGACCGCCGCCGAGTGGGTGCTGCCCTACCTCGGCGACCTGGTCGGCTACGACCGGTTGCCGGGCTACGAGCGGGTGTCCACCGCGGGCCTGCGCGACGGCGCCGATCCGGCGCAGGCGCGGCGGCGGCTGGCCGAGGCGCTGGCACCGCGCCGGGACGTGGCCGCCACCGCCGGAAACCGGCGCCGCAAGGGCACTCTCGCGCTGCTGGAGGAGCTGGCTGCCGACACCGCGGGCTGGCCCGCGCGAGCCGTCGAGCTGTCCCGGCTGGTCGCGCACTCGCAGCCGATCCGGTTGCTGGGCCCGCACGTCCGGCCGCGCGGCGGGCTGGCGGACGTGCGCCACGGCACCGCGCTGGACCTCGCGAACGGGCCGTTCAGCGAGATCGCCCGAACCGCGGACGTCCGGCGCGCTGGCTCCCGCCACCGCCCCGGTGGCCTCACCCCGGCCGGTGTGGGCGTGTTCGCATGGCGGCTCAAGCCGTACTCGGTGACCAACGCGCCCGCCTACTGCATCGACCGCACCCACGGCCACTACACGTTCTCCGTGCTGGGCAACGACACCCCGCTGGTGACCAAGCCGGTGCCGGAGCCGTCGACCAGCCACGTCGCCACCATCGACAACGTGCCCGCGCCGTTGCGGCGCAAGCAGGTGGCCGACCGGCTGGCCGACTACTACGGACCGGGCAAGAGCTTCTCGCTGCACCTCGACGGGCCGGACCGGCCGGTACCGCCGTCGCGGATCGCGATCGCCGACCTCTCCGACTGGCGCTACCGGCCGCGCTACGGGCAAGTGGCCGTGGACCCGGTGCTGGGTCGCATCGCCTTCAGCACCCGCCAGGCCCCGCACCTCGGCGTGTCGGTGACCTACCACCACGCGTTCTCCACCGAGCTCGGCGGCGGCGAGTACCCGCGCGAGCCCGGAACACCGCCCGCGGCGAAGGTCTACCGGGTCGGCCCCGACGAGCTGATCATGGACGCCTACCGGGCCTGGCGCGAGGAACCGCGCCGCCCCGAAGCCGTCATCGAGATCGCGCACAACGGCACCCACCAGGAACAGCTGGACTTCGAGCTCACCGCGGGCGACCGGCTGCAGATCCGCGGCGCCGAGGGCTGCCGCCCGGTGCTGCGGCTGCCCGACACCCACAGCAACCGCCCCGACGCGCTGACCATCCAGGTCCCGGCGGAAGCCGCCGACGACCGGCCGCGGGTCGTCGTGGACGGACTGCTCATCACCGGCCGCGGCATCCGGGTCACCGGACCGCTGGAAGCGCTGGTGCTGCGGCACTGCACGCTGGTGCCCGGCTGGTCGCTGCAGGACGACTGCGAACCGCAGTGGCCCGCCGAACCGAGCCTGCTGCTGGAACGCACCACCGCGTGCGTGCAGGTCGACCGCTGCGTGCTGGGCACCATCTCGGTGATCGGCGACGAGGTCAGCACCGATCCGCTGCCGATCCACATCCGCGACAGCATCGTCGACGCCACCGACCGCGAGCTGCCCGCCCTGTCGGCACCCGACTGCCGGCACGCGCACGCCACGCTGCACGCGCACCGCAGCACGTTCTTCGGCGAGGTGCACGCCCACGCGGTGCGCATCGCCGAGAACAGCATCGTCACCGGCCGGTTCCGGGTGGCGCGGCGCGGAATCGGCTGCCTGCGCCACACCTACGTACCTCCCGGGTCGCGCACGCCCCGCCGCTACCGCTGCCCGGCGGACCTGGCCCCGGTGCGCCCGGTGTTCGCCTCGCGCCGCTACGGCACGCCGGACTACGCGCGGCTGACCGACGACTGCCCGGCCGAGATCCGGCGCGGTGCCGAGGACGGCTCCGAGCTCGGCGTGTTCCACGACCTCTACGAACCGCAGCGGGAGGACAACCTGCGAGCGCGCCTCGCCGAGCACAGCCCCGCCCGCTGCGACGTCGGCCTGATCTTCGCCTCCTGAAAGGACCTGCCATGCACGCAGACTTGTCCCGGATCACCTTCCACCCGGAGCGCGGCTACTCGGCGGTGATCGCCCAGCAGGGCCGGGTCCAGGTCGACGCCGACCTCAACGAGCAGGTCCTCAACCAGCTCTACCAGCACCGGATCGCGCTCGTCGACCTGATCGGCCCGCACGGCGGTCCGGCCGCCTCCGCCGGGTTCAAGATCGAGCGCCTGGCGGGCAGGCACGGACTGGACGACCTGTCCATCGGGCCGGGCCGCTACTACGTCGGCGGCATCCTCTGCGACGCGCACCGGCCCGAACCGGGGATCCCGGTGCCGGAGGAAGGCGATCCCGCGCCACCGGATCCGCCGGGCCCCTGGACGTACTGGGACCAGCCCGACGGGTTCCGCGACCCGGAGCTGCCCGGTGACCGGCTGCCCGCCGAGGCGCCGTACCTGGTGTACCTGAAGGTGTGGGAGCGGCTGGTCACCGCGGCCGAGGACCCCGAGCTGCGGGAAGTCGCGCTGGGCGCGGACACTTCGGCGCGGATCAAGGTGGTCTGGCAGGTGCTGGCGCTGCCGAGCTCGGAGCTCCAGGTGCGCAACGCCGACGCGCCGATCGGCGCGGTCGAGCAGTCCTTCGACGAGTGGGTGCGCGGGCGCGCCGAGAACCCGGCCCGGCTCGCCGTCCGCGCGCAGCGGCCCGACGACGCCGACGATCCGTGCGTGCTGCGGCCCGATGCGCGCTACCGCGGGCCCGAGAACCAGCTCTACCGCGTGGAGGTCCACGACGGCGGTCCGGCGGCGGAGGCGACCTTCAAGTGGTCGCGGGAGAACGGCTCGGTCGTGTTCGGCGTCGACGACGTCGACGGCACCTGGGTGGACCTGGCGTCGCTGGGCGGCGACACCAAGCTCGACCTCGACGTCGGCGACTTCGTCGAGTTCCTCGACACCGCCCTCACCAGCCGCCGGGAACCGCGGCCGCTGCTGCGCGTCGAGGAGCTCGACCTGCCGGAGCGGCGGGTGCGGCTGTCCGCGGAACCGGCCGTCCCGCACCGCCCGGAGCGGCACCCGTTCCTGCGCCGCTGGGACCACCACGGCACCCGCGGCGGAGCGGTCCCGGTCGAGGAGGGCCGGTGGCTCCCGCTGGAGGACGGCGTGGAGATCTTCTTCCACCGCACCGAATCCGAGTACCGCAGCGGTGACCACTGGATCGTGCCCGCCCGCACGGCCACCGGCGACGTGGAGTGGCCGACCGATCCGGCCGGGCGCCCGCTGCTGCGGCCGCCGCTCGGCGTCGTGGAGCACTACGCGCCGCTGGCCTGGGTGGCCGGTGAGCAGGTCGTCGACATGCGGCTGACCTTCGGCATGACCTGATCACGGGTAGGGATGCGGTCGTTGGTTGCTGAATCCGCCGTAGGCGTCGAAGCGGGGATGCCGCAGCGGCGGCGCGCCGGGCAGCGAGAGCAGCAGCACGTCCGGCGACCACACCCGCTGGGCGTGGAAACCGAGCTGCTGGACGTCGGGAGTCGTGAGGTCGGCGTGCAGCAGGCGTTTCCCGGAATCGCGGAAGGCGGCGATCAGGTGCCGGGCTGCTTCGGACGGGTCGGTGGTGGTGTCGGCGGGCAGGTCGGAGGCCTGCGACGAGGTGCAGTTCGCGAACCGCTCCTCGACCACCTGGGCGTTGACCGGGTCCGCGTAGTGCGCGATGTTGCTGTCCAGGTCGAAGAAGCCCGGTTCGGCGGGGCCGTCCTGCCACGTGCCCAGGGCGACCATCGCCGACGCTTCGACGAGCGCCTTGTACATCGCTGCGGTCAGCTTGCCGTCCGTGCCCAGTCCCAGCACGATCGCCGGGCCGTGCCCCGCCCGCCCGCGGACCAGGCAGGCGACCGTGAAGCCGGGGAGGTCGGGGCTGGGCAGGAGGTGGAACTCCGGGTCGGGGAACCGCGGGCTCCAGTGCTCGTCGACGAGGTGGCGCAGGGCTCGCGTCCGCCGGTCCCAGCCGATCCGGGCGGAGGGCACCGCGGTGTGCCAGTGCCCCATGACCGCGTCCAGCTGGACGAGCTCCTGGAGCGCGTTGAGCAGCGCTTTGACCGGATCGGTGTGCACCGCCGTGCCGGTCGTCACCGCGCTCTGGACGTACGGCTCACCGTCGTGGTCGCGAATCTGGTAGCCCACCAGCAGCAGTTGCGCGGGGACGAGCAGGTCCTCGCCGCCGACCAGCGACGTCATCGGCATCCAGCTCATCGGCGCATCGGGATCGAACGGTTCGAAGGGGAAGTCCGGATCGGCGAACTGGAGCTCGGCGAAGACTTCCAGCGCCGTCGTGCCGACGACCGGCTCACCGCTGGCCACCAGATCGCTGCGGGCGGCGAAGACGAAGTTCTCGCGCTGGTGCGCGGGGAACGCGAAGTGCGAGTAGCGCTCGACCGATTCGGCGATGGTGCGGATCCGGTTGTCCTCGACGTCGGGACCGCAAGCGCCGACGTGCAACGAGCCCGGCCGCACCGGTGGCGCACCGACGAGCTGGTGGAGGCCCCGGGGTTCGGTCGCGGTGAGCGCGAAGCGCAGCCCGTGGCGCCTGCGGAAGGTCGTGCCGAGGTTGGGCACCAGCCCGCACACGGGACTCACCGCGCGGCGGGCGAGCTCGTCCGCCTGGGCGCGCTTCGGCAGGGTGCGGTGCGCGAGCGCCAGGTCAGTTCCGCTCATCGAGCCACGCCTTCACGTCGAAGTACAGCGACGTCTCCGCCAGCTGCGGAGCCGGCGCGCAGACGCGGCAGCCGGGCAGCGGGAGCACCTCGTTGACCGCGATCTCCCACGTCGGCAGGTGCAGGCCGAGCGTCTTGCCCGCGGTGAAGCTCGATCCGGTGCGGGCGAAGTTGATGACTTCCAGGGCCAGGTAGGAGGTGAGCAGCCCGGTCACCGCGGGCAGCAGCGGTGGGCGGCCCCCGTTCGCCGCCGCGCGCGCCAGGGCGCGCTTGTAGCGGAGGTAGCCGTCGGCATTGATCAGTCCCATCAGGACACGGGTCTCGAAGCAGGCGTAGCAGGCGGTGGCCCCGGGCAGGAAGGTCGGCCCCACGTGCAGGAACGGCCCGTCGATCACCCCGTGGATCCACGGGATCCGCAGGTGCAGGGCGATCCGGTTCAGCAGGTCCAGGCGCACCGGGTCGATGCGGGTGTCGGCCCACACCAGCAACGATCCCCGCCAGTGCTCGAGCGGTTCCAGCCGCTCGCGCAGGCTCAGCGGGTGGTCGGCCCAGCCGGTGTCGTCGAGCAGCTGCTGGAGATCGGTCCCGCCCGCGGTGCCCAGCGCTGGATCGCTGCTGGTCAGCATTCCGTTCAGCTGCTCGACGAGGTCACCGTCCCCCAGCAGCCGCACCACCGGTGGCTCGGGCGGGGTGGCCGGGCGCAGCACGTGGGCGTAGTCGTCGAGGTAGTGGTCCAGCGCGGATCGCGGGGTGTCCTCGATGGCGTCCAGATCTCGCAGGTAGGCCACCAGCTGGTCGACCTCCGCGCGGCTCGTCCCCGCGTCGTCGGCGAGGTCGTCGAGCGCCGTGCCGTCCAAGCCGTTGATCAGGGTGAAGAGCCGTCCCGATGCGGACTGGTCGCGGATGGTGTGCGAGAGCGAGTTCCACACGCCCGAGCGCAGTTCCACCTCGTCGGGGCTGTGCGGGACGATCGAGAAGGACCGCTTGAGGCGGGGAGCACCGGTGAGGTGCATGTGCCGTACTCCAATCACGCTTCGTCGGGGCGGCCGATGAGCACCGCGTGCAGGAGCGTTCGGTAGAGACCGTCCAGCCCGAGCGCCCGGCTCGCCGGCTCGTCGTAGAAACCGGCCCAGTCCGTGCTGGCCAGTCCGAGTGAGTTCGCCGCGAGGTGGAGGTGCTCGGACATCGCACCGGCTTCGTGCAGCACGAAGCGCAACCCCCGGGCGCCGTACTTGCGCATCGACCGCCACGGCCGTCCCACCAGGAGCGCGATGCAAGCGGCCTCGCGCGCGGTCCCGCCGAAATCGCCCAGGCCGTCGGCGAACAGCGCCTGAACCGCGGTGGCACCGCCGTAGTGGTCGAACGCGTCCAGCCTGGGCGCGAAGCGGTAGGCACCGCGGTCGAGCCCGGTCACCCGGAGCGCGACGACGTGCAGCTCCACCGGGAACAGCCCACCGGCGCTGGGCACCGCGCGGCCCGGAACGCGCCGGGTGCCGTCGGCCGGATGCGTGCAGCCGCCCGCGGCGCGCACCAACGTGGCGATCTCCGCCAGGTCGACGGGTTCTGCGCTGAACGACCGGGCGCTGACGCGCCGCTGGATGAGCTCGTCCAGGCTGCGGTCCAGCGGTGACGACGCGGGCAGGTCGACCCGCTCCTCATCCGGCACCGATTCCACGTCGGTCCGGGCGATCAGGGCCGTGAACGTCTCGTCGAGGTAGTCGGCCACCGAATTCGCGGTTTCCCGGTCGTGCCGGTGCAACCGCGAGGCGAGCAGGAATTCTTCGGCCGGCCGGACCTGTTCGGCGCACCCGAGGTGGGCGTGCCGAACCTGATTGGGCCGGTAGGCCGTCGAATTGAACCACGGCGTCGCCGCGGAAAAGGAATTGGCGTGCAATGCCAGCGGAACAAGTTCGTTCTCGACCGCCACGACTTCCCCGTTCTCGGTCTGACCGGCGCCCCGGGCGGGAGAACGCTCGCACCCGGGGCTCTTCAGCGACTTCCGCTACTTCTTGGCTCGCGCGGGACGCGTCGCGGCGGAGGAGCTGGAGGCGCATCCCGCAGCGGCCATCGCCGGTGTCCTTTCCTGGCCACTGCGCGCAGCACTGCGGTTTTCCCTCGTGGACGAGACCTGGAGCTTCATACGAACCACCCTCGCATTCTCGGCATCGGCCGGTTGATCGACCGGCGCGATACTAGCCACGGATTTCCGCGACGAGACGCACGAGCAAGATCATCTACCCGTCGGAATGAAAAACCTCCCTCGGGTGGTGGCACTCTTGCGGGAGAACGTGCGATCGGATTCAATTCCCGCGCGGTCGGCCGCGGAATTGCGCGAGCTACCGCCGGTGGGCGAGCGCGCGGCGGGCGATGCCGTCGAGGAGGTAGCCGAGCACGCCGATCACCAGGATGACGGCCATCATCTGGTCGTAGGCGAGCTGGTCGCGGGCGTTGAGGATCTGGTAGCCGAGCCCGGAATCGACGCCGAGCATCTCCGCCGGGACGAGCACCACCCAGGCGATGCCGAGCGCAACCCGCACACCGGTGAGGACGTGGCCCCGGGAAGCGGGCAGCACGACGCTGGTCAGCACCTCGGTCCTCGTCGCGCCGAGCGAGCGGGCGACGAGCCGGTGCCCCGGGTCGACGGCGTGCACGCCCGCAGCGGTGTTGAGCACGATCGGCCACAGCGCCGCGGCCGCCACCAGGAAGACCACCGGCCGGTGCCCGATGCCGAACAGCGCGACGGCCACCGGCGCCCACGACAGCGGCGACACCATGCGCAGGAACTGGAAGACCGGCCGGGTGGCGCGCTCCAGCGCCGCCAGCGACCCGACCGCGAAGCCCAGCGGCACGCCGATCGCGGCGGCGATCAGCAGCCCGCCGAGCAGCCGCCACAGGCTCGCCGCGATGTCGCCGAACAGCACGCCGCGCCGGGCCAGGTCGGCGATCGCGGGAACGGCGTGCTGCGGCGCGAAGGAGTTCAGCAGCCTGTCCTCACCGGCCAGCACGGTGGTGAGGAACCACCACAGCAGCACGGCGAGGGCGATCGCGGTGGCCGGCGCGATCCAACGCGCGCGGGACGGCGGTGAGACGGTCACGCCGGGTTCACCTCTTCGGTGCGGTGGAGGTCGTGGGGCAGCCCGAACGCGGCGGGACCGCCGAGCCGGTCGATGGACCTGCGCACGAAGCGGTCGTCGACCAGCTGGCCGTGGGCGAGGTCCGGGTCGATCCGCCGCAGGAACGCGGTGTCGCCGTCGACCGCGGTGCCGTGCATCGCGCGGATCAGACCGGCGGTGTAGCCGGGGAACGGGAAGGGCTGGAACCCGATCCGCTGGCCGGACCACTCCGGGTGGTGCAGGCCCGAGCCGTCGTAGGTCAGCGCCCTGGTGATCGCGGGCAGCGGCTGCGGCAGGTAGCGGTCGCCGGAGAGCACGCGCGCAGCGCGCCCGCGGTCTTGCTCGATGCTCAGCTGGGCGAGGGCGATCGAGTCGACCAGCGCCTGCACCCGCAGCGGATCGCCGTCCAGGAGGTCCTGGTGGGCCAGCACGACGCAGCACGCGTGGTCCCGCCACACGTCGCCGATGAAGCGGTGGATGCGCCCGATCCCCTTGATCTCCGCGACGGCGTTGAACGGATCGGCGACGACGTAGCCGCCGATGGATCCGCTGTCCAGCGCGGGCACCATGTCCGCCGGGCTCATCACCACCAGCTCGACGGTTCCGGCCGCGGCGGACGGTTCCTCGCGCACCACCGGCCGCAGCCCGGCCCGCCGGAGCACGTCCTGCAGGACGATGTTGTGGATCGACCACCAGTACGGGATCGCCACCCGCCGCCCGGCGAGCTCGTCGAGCGAGCGGATGTCGCGGCGCACGGTCAGCGAGGAGCCGTTGGTGTGGTTCCAGGCCAGGATCCGCACCTGCTCCCCCAGCGAGTACCGGAGCTGGACGGCGAAGGGCATCAGCAGGTGGACGACGTCGACCTGCCTGCTCAGGAACGCCTCGGCCAGCGACGCCCAGCCGCGGAACCGCACCGGCCGCTCGACACCGGCACCCGTCGCGTCGAAGAGCCCGCTGCCGTGCGCCACCAGCAGCGGCGCGGCATCGGTGATCGGCAGGTACCCGACGCGCAGCCGATCGCTCGGGGCCACCGTGCGGCGGGTTGCGTGCGCGGCCAGGTCGGCGATGCCCACCAGGCCGCCGAGCGCGCCGAGCGCCGCACCGCCGCGCAGCAGCGTGCGCCGGTTCACGACACGCCCGCCTTCTCGTAGTGCGCCAGCATTTCCCCGCGGAGCGCACCGTTGTCGGCGCCGTTCTCCCAGACGCGGCCGATCGCACCCGAGCCGTCGAGCAGCGCGATGCGGTCGCCGACCAGCAGCGCCTCGTCCACGTCATGCGTGACCAGCACCGTGGTCAGCTCCAGCTCCCGGGTGGTGGTGCGCAGCCACCGCTGGAGATCTCCCCTGGTGCCCGGGTCGAGCGCGCTGAACGGCTCGTCGAGCAGCAGCAGGCGCGGGCCGATCGCGGCGGCGCGGGCGATCGCGACGCGTTGCGCCTGGCCGCCGGAGAGCTGGTCGGGATGGGAATCGGCGAGGTCGGCCAGCCCGAACCGGGCCAGCAGCCGATCGGCCCGGTCGGCCTCGAAACGCCCTCTGTTGGCGCGGTAACCGCCGCCCAGGCGCACGTTGTCCCGCACGGTCAGCCACGGCATCAGCAGCGCCTGCTGGAACACGACGCCGGTGGGCGGCCTGCCGCCTGCGCCGTCACCCCACTCGACGGTTCCGGCGTCGAGCGGCTCAAGTCCGGCGAGCACCCGCAGCAGCGTGGACTTGCCGCCGCCGCTGGGCCCGACGACCACGAGGAACTCGCCGTCGGCCACCTCCAGGTCGAGGTCGTGGAAGAGGGTGCGCGGCCCGTAGGTCTTGCCCGCGCCGATCACGCGGACCGCGAGAGTTCCCACCTCAACTGCCCTTCGGTCGGAGCCTGCACGGGGAGGAACGCCGCCTCGCGCAGCCGCCTGCTGGTCGCGCTGCCCGCGACGTAACCGGCACCACCGCTGATCGCGGCTTCCAGCCGGGTGGCGTCCCCGGCGACCCGCGCCGCGTCGAGCCGCAGTTGCAGCAGCTCGCGGTCGCCGGCCCGCCGCGGATCGCGGGCGTGCTCGAAGAGCCGCCGCCGCACGGACTCGTGCCTGCCGTCCACGTCGGCGAGGTCCGGGCCGAACTCCGCGTTGAGCCCGGTGAGCCGCTTCCTGGACTGCTCCCGGGACACTCCGGCCAGCCCGCTGCAGAAGGCGCTCTGCACCAGCAGGAACGTCGGCCGGAAGGAGCGGACGAAGCCGGTCAGGTCCTCGCTGAGCACCGCGTCGGCGGGGATCTCGACGCCGTCGAGGCTGATCGAGGAGGACGCGGTCGCGCCCAGCGCCAGCAGTTCCGGAGCGGTGTGCACGGTGACGCCCGGATCGCCGGTCCGCAGCTGCACGACCACACCGCTGCCGTCGTCGAACCGGGCCGGGACGACCACGAGCGCCTCGTCGAAGAGGTTCGAGGCCCACCTGATCGGCCCGTCCAGCCGGACGCCGCCGGTGGTGCGCGTGGCGATCACCGGCACCGGTTCCAGACCGGCGACGTGCCGCATCGCCGGTGCCATCGCCGTCGCGCCGACGACCGTTCCCCGCGCCAGCGCGGGAAGTTCCCGGGCCGCCGCCGGCCGGTCGCTGCCGCGGCCGAGGTATTCGATCACCATGCGCTGCGCCCACAGCGCGAAGCCGGAGCTCAGGCAGCCGGCCGCGACGTCCTCCACGACCAGTAGCATGGTGGCCAGCCGGTCGTCGGCGTTGTCGGGCGCGCCCAGGTCGAGCAGCCCGAGTTCGCCGAGCAGCCGGAGTCCCGGGCGGACGTCGCAGTCGCCCCGGTCCACTTCGGACGCCTTCCGGGCGAAGAACTCCAGCACGTCCTGGCGGCCGGGGTAGTCGAGCGATGTGTCCAGCGTGGACGGTCGGGCGCTCATCGCTCGCCCCGCTCCAGCGCGTGCAGCCGGTCGATCGGGGTGTTGACGACTTCGCGCGCCTTGCGGACGATGCCCTCGTCCGGCGCGTCGTACAGGCACAGGCACTTGACCATGTCCTCGCGGACGTAGGTCCGCAGGAAGCTGACCTCGGGAACCTCGGCGTACTTCGGCGCGTTCGCCTTCTTCCGGCTCAAGTAGGTGTCCATGTCCAGGTCGGCCGGGAAGTCCCACTCGACCAGGTAGCCCGCCTTCGGCCGGGCCGCCTTGATCTCGGCCAGCTCCGCGCCGATCAGCCGGACCTGGTCCGGCCCCGCCACCTCGGCCGCCCCGGCCAGCCGCTCGGCGGTCAGGACGGTGCCCAGGCTCGCCGCATCCGCGGCCTCGACGACGACGAAGACCTGGTCGTGCGAGCCGGTGACCTGCGATTCGATGACCTCGCCGCCGGCCGACGACGCGGCTCCGCCGATCTCGCGCAGCAGCGCCTCGATCCCGTCGCGGCCGGCGTCGGCGGGCACGATCTCGTACAGGAACAGCGACATGCTTCTTCCCTCCGGAATTGGGGTTGGGCGAACACCGGACGACGGCGTGCGAACCCGTCCGCGCGGCGGTGAAGGCGCACCGGTGGACGAGGGGGTTCAGCCGATCCGGCCGATGAGGTGGTGAGAGGTGGCGCGAGCGCTCAGCCGCGGACAGGCGTACACGCGGCGCTGGTGACCCGGAGCAGGTCCACCTGGAGGCGCTCGACGAGTTCCACGTTCCGCATGCGCTCACCCTAGGCATAGACCGATCGTTCTGTCTACGCCGGTGGGCATAGGATGTGGTCGTGGCCTCATCAACACGAGCCGCAGCCGCACCGTCGGAGCGACTGCTGGCAGCGGCGGCGAAGCTGTTCCCGAAGGAGGGCATCCGCGCGGTCGGCGTCGACCGGGTCCTGGCGGAGGCCCAGGTGGCCCGTGCGAGCCTGTACCAGGCCTTCGGCTCCAAAGACGCGCTGATCGCGGCGTACGTGGACCGGCAGGACGAGCTCGACCGCGCCAGCTACGCCAAAGCCGTTGCCGGACTGGACGATCCGGCCGACCGGCTGCTGGCGCTGTTCGACCTCGCGCGCACGACCGCGAACAGGTCGCGCTTCCGCGGCTGCCTCTACCTCAACGCCGCCACCGAGTTCCCCGACCGGAAGCACCCCGTCGTCGCGGCCGTGGCCCGGCACCGCAGCTGGCTGCGCGACCTGCTGGTGACGCTGCTGACCGAGGCCGGGGCGCACGATCCCGAGCCGCTCGCTGAGCGGGTCCAGGTCATCTACGACGGAGCGGTCGCCGGATCCAAGCTCAGCCACAGCACCGAACCCATCGACACCGGCCGCACCCTGGTCGCCGAGATCCTCGCCGAGCTGCCGTGAGCGTTTCGGGGCGCCCCCGAAACGCTCGTGGCAGCTTTTTCCCTTCCGGACCACCACGCGAACGAGCCGAGTAACGTGGCTCACACCGGGGGAAGATCACTACTGCGGGGGTGCGGGGGATGGCCGAGCCGGGGAGGCTGACCGACAGCGCGTCGTTGACCCGGCGTCTGCTGTGGAACCGCCGGGTCGGGGAGCCCGCGGGCCCGCAGCCGGTGGTCGTGCTGCTGGGCCCCGCCGGCTCCGGCAAGACCGAGGCGCTGAACTCCATCTCGCGGGACTGCGGCAGCGGCGTCGTGCACAACCAGCCGCTGGACTTCGCCGCGGAGGCACCGACCACGGTCGAGGCGCTGGCCAAGATCGCCTTCGAGCTGTCCCGCCGCTGGCCGTCCCGCAAGCCACCGCGGTTCACCCGCTTCGCGCTGGGCCTGATCGCCGTGCACGCGGTGCTGCCGAACGACCGCGAGCAGGCCAGGGCCAAGATCGACCGGGCGATCCGGGAGTTCTCCCGGAACCCGTCCGCGGACCGGATCGCACAGATCGTCCAGGAGCTCTCCGACGCCGCCGAGCCGCTGTTCGACCCACTGCTGGCGGCGACCGTCAACCTGCTGCCCACCCTGATCCGGCACCTGGGGCGCAAACCGCTGTCCAACGCCAAGCGCTGGCACGCCGACATCCCCGAGGCCGAGGGCGCCGGCCCGCTGGACGCCCTGATCCAGCTCAGCATCCGGGCCAGGGCCGATTCCGCCGAGCGGACCAGCTGGCTGACCTCGGCGTTCCTGGCCGACGTGCGGGAGAGCCATCCGGTGCTGGCCAAACCCGAGCCCAAGAGCCCGTGCTCGTGCCTGAACCCGGCCCGCCAGCCGCACCTGCACAACTGGGTCGTGCTGCTGGACAACGTCGACCACGGCAACGGGTTCCGCTTCCTGGAGGACATCACCGCCGCCCGCGAACGGCACCTGCGCCAGCACGAGGAGCACGATCCGCTGCTGCTCGTCGCCACCAGCGGCCGCTGGCACCCGGAGTGGGAGTCCGACTGGCACCCGCCGTGGAAGTCGGTCGACAGCCTGCCCGACGACGTCTCGGTGGTGCCGCGCTGCCCGAGCACCGGTCACTGGCGCACCGATCCGGCGCAGCGGCGACCGACCGCGCCCTACCTCCCGGTGCTGCTGGAACCGCTGAAGATAGAGGAGACCGCCCGGATCCTCGGCACCGGCGTCCGCTCCCCCGCCGCCAGGCTCGCGCAACGCGCCAGCGGCGGACTGCCGCACGCCGTGCACGCGATCAAGGCCCTGCTCAACGGACGCGGGCTGGACCGGCAGCGGCGCGACGTGCTGTGGCCCGACGATCCGGCCGAAGCCCGCAGCTGCCAGGAACGCCTCGAAGAGCTGCGGCTCTCGCACCACCTGGTGGACGTCGGCATCGAGGAGTTCGTCACCGCCGCGGCGTGGGCCACCGCGCCGTGGCTGGTGCCCGCGGAGTCGGCGGGCCTGGTCTCGCAGCCGGAGATCGGACGCATCCTCACCGAACTGCGCACCGCGCTGTGGGTGATCGCCCCGGAACGCCGCGGCGGCACCGAGGACCACACCGTCATGCACCCGTGGATCGCCCGGACCCTGCTGTCCGCGCTGGCCGCCCGCACCGGGGAGCCGTCCTACGAGGTGCAGTTCCGGGCGATGCTGGAGGACTCCAGCGTGCGGCGCGATCCGGAGCGGCGCGCCTACTGCCTGCTGGCGCTGGGCGAGTTCTCCGCCGTCGTGGACATGCTGGAGGAGCGGTTCGACCGGATCCCGCACCAGGACTGGGTGGACCTGCTGACGCTGGTGACCGGAGCACCGGACGACAAACCGCTGGACCTCGGCCACGACGCGCTCTACCAGGCGCTGGTCGAGGAAGACCTGCGCGGCGGCGCCGAGGACCGCTCGATGGTGCGCAACGTGCTGGCCCGGCTGGTCGCGGCGGCCTGGCTGCTGGCCAACCCGCTGGTCGGACCGGACGACGAGCGCAAGCGCGTGGTGGCGCAGTGCTTCCGCGAGCTCGCCCCGCTGTCCCGGCGCTCCGACGTCGCCGCGCTCTACGAGGCCGCGCGCCAGACGGAAAGGCTCTTCTAGCAACCGACGGATTGGACCTGGCGATGACTCGATCACCCCAGTCGACACGCGGCCCGATGCGACCCTGGCCGTGGTGGCGGCGGCACAAGACGATCTCGGCGCTGCTGGTGCTGGCGGTGGTGGCAGGCGGGCTGACGTGGTGGCGGCCGTGGGAGCGCTGCGGCGCGGGCATGGTGGAGGCCGACGGCCAGTGCGTCGGGCTGAGCCTGGACATGACGCCGTTCTCCGCCGACGAGACCATGAACGACCTGCAGCAGCGGATCGCCGACCAGAACGCCCGGATCACCGAGCCCGACTTCATCACCGTCGTGGTGCTCAACAGCATGGCCCCGGACTCCACATCGGACAGCGTCGCGCTGCTCAACGTGCACCACGGCATCATGGGCGCGATCACCGCCCAGCAGCGGGTGAACGACACCGCGGTCGTGGGTTCGCAGCGGCCGCGGGTCAAGCTGCTGCTGGCCAACTACGGCGGCGAAGCCCGCCAGCAGGCCGAAGCCGTGCGGCAGATCATCGATCATCGCGACGAGCAGCGCATCGTGGCGGTCATCGGCATCGGGCAGAGCCTGGCCGCGACCCGCGAGGCCGCCAGCACGCTGTCGGACCACAAGATCGCCGTGGTCACCACGGTGGCCAGCGGGGACGAGATGAACCGGGTCCCGGGCACCGGGCAGTTCATCGAGCGGTTCTACCGCATCACGCCGACCAACACCGATGCCGCGAACGCGGCGGTGTCCTACCTGCGCGGCCGCGACTACCGGAAGGTGATGCTGGTCCGCGACGACAACAGCGACGACATCTACGCGAACTCCCTCGGCGATGCGTTCCGGACGGCCTACCAGAACGGTTTCGCCGACAGCCCCGGTCTCAGCGAGGCGATCTTCACCTCGCCGTCGGAACAGCTGGAGGGCCAGGGCACCAACCGCGACATCTACCTCCAGCCGCAGTTCCACCGGATCCACACGCGGATGTGCCAGGAGAGCCCGGACCTGGTCTTCTTCGCCGGCCGCGGCGCGGATCTCAGGGCCTTCCTGCGCGCGGTGGGGCAAGGCGGCGCCTGCGACGGCCTTTCCGAGTTCGATGTCCTGACCAGCGACGACGCGCCCAGCCTGCTGGGCGGGCCGTTGCCGGAGATGCAGGGCGTCAAGGCCAACGTCTACTACACGAGCGTGGCGACGGCCGACATGTGGAAGCACACCGGTGACACCACGAACCAGGACAACTACGAGGCCTTCGCCAAGGCCTTCCGGGCGACGGGTCTCAACGACGACCTGCGGGACGGCTACGCGATGTCGCACCACGACGCACTGCTGCTCTCGGTGGGCGCCGCGCGCCAGGTCGCCGACGTCGGAAGGAACACCGAACTGGTGGCCGACTGGATCGACCTGTCCTACACCTGCGACAGCCCGCTGCACGGCGCCACCGGCAAGCTCATCTACACCCCGGAGAGCCACGGCAACCCGATCGGCAAGGCCCTGCCGATCATGCTGCTGAAACCGGACGGCCAAGTCGAGCAGAAGGCCATCGCCTGGAGCACCGGCACCCCCTTCGAAACCTCCTGCCGCTGAACAGTTCCCGAGCGGGAAGCTTCGATGGGTTCTGCCGGGGCCGCACAAGCGCCAGCCGCGTCTGATGGGATCTCCCCGCACCTCGCGAGCTACGCCGCGACCTCCTGCCGCGGGCACGCCCAGAGCAGGACCCCGGCGAACGCCGCGGCCACCGCGAACGCCAGGAAGTTCGCGCCGACTCCGAGACCGGCGGCCAGCAGCAGCCCGCCGACCTGCGGCGCGGCCACGGCTCCGATGCGGCCCACTCCCAGCGCCGAGCCCAGCGCGGTGCCCCGCAGCCGCGCCGGGTAGTGGTTCGCGACTCCGGCGATGATCAGGCACTGCGTGCCGTGCGTGCCGACACCGGCCAGCACCAGCAACCCGTAGGTGATCGCGTTCGGCGGGTGCGCGATGAGCCCGGCCAGGGCGAGCGCGGCGATCACGGCCGCCACCGCGCCTACGCGCACCGGGCCGAACCGGTCGCCCGCCCACGCGGTCAGCAGCGATCCGGCCACCGCACCCAGGTTCAGCGCCAGCAGGAAGGTCAGCGCGGAGCCGAGGTCGAAGCCGGACTGCCGCATCAGCTGCGGCAACCAGGTGCCCAGGCCGAACCAGGCGAACAGGACCATCAACGTCGACAGCGCGAACAGCGCGGTCGCCGCGAGGTGCGCCCGGGCGAACAATCCGCTGGCGGGCTGGTGCTCGGTGGAATTCTCCGCAACGGCACCGAACTCGCGCTCGACCGCCGCAGCGCGCTCGTGCTCTCCGCGGGACCGGTGGTAAGCGGCCGTTTCCGGGACCAGCCGCCAGCACAGCACCGCCACGAGCACACCGGCCGCCCCCACGCCGAACATGCTGCGCCAACCCCAGTTCGGGATCAGCCAGATGCCCAGCACCGATGCGGCGCTGCCCCCGATCGGCACGCCGGACATCATCAGCGTGGAGACCAGCGACCGGCGGTGCGGGGCGACGAACTCGGCGGCGAGCGCGTTCACCGAAGGCACCAGCCCGCCGAGCCCGAGCCCGGCGAGGAAGCGCAGCGCGCCGAAAGATTCCGGATCCCAGGCGAAGCCGCAGAGCACCGTGCAGACCGAGAACCAGACCGTGCACAGCAGCATCGCGCGTCGACGGCCGATGCGGTCCGAGAGCACTCCCGCGACCAGCGCGCCGACCAGCATGCCCGCGAAGGCCAGGCTGCCCAGCAGGCCGGCGGTCCCGGCGGTGAGCGCCCAGCCGGGTTCGCGCAGCAGCTCCGGCAGCACCGCGCCGTAGACGATCAGGTCGTACCCGTCGAACACCACGGTGAGCCAGCACAGACCGACCACGAGGGCGGCCTTCCGGCTCGGCTCGGTGACCTGTTCCCGGGTCTGCGACATGCGGCGAATGCTACTGCCCGTCGGCCGCCGCAGCGGTGGCGCGTGACCGGCGAGTGCGGCGGGGAGCCGCGCGATTCGCACGGCTCCCCCATGTCCACTGTGGTCACATCCGGCTCGGGCCGTGCTGCATGCGCAGGGCGATCAGGAGCAGGACCGCGGCGATCGCGGTCGAGATGACGGTGAACCCGGACACCAGCACCGCGACGACGGCCGCGATGGCGACCAGCACACCGGCGGGAGCCAGTCCTCGTGCGCGGCGCGGAGTTCCGGTGGATCCGCGCTCGAACCGGCCGAGCCGCGCGGTGAGCGGGATGAGGACCAGGGCGACGCCAGCCAGCCACGAACCGCGGGTCATCCACCACTCGACGCCGAGCGGTTCGGGCCAGGGCAGCCCCAGCACCAGCAGAACCGCGGCGAACAGGACCAGGGCGGGCATGTGCCAGAGGTAGACGGTCAGCGAGTGCTTGCCGACCGCGTCGACCGCGGAGCGCACTCCCGGCCGTTCCACGAAGACCGCCAGTCGTTCGGTGAACCGCGCCAGCAGGCACACCTGGACGACGCCGAGCAGCACCAGGTTCGCGGTCGGCGGGTTGAGGTTGGCCAGCATGTCCGCCGGGTAGAGGCCGCTGGTCGTACCGGCCAGCAGCAGCGCGAACGCGCCGAGCGCGCCGGTCAGCAGCTGGCCGTCCGTGCGGAACCGGAACCAGCCGTCGGCGTACCAGAAGCCGATCTGCTGGACGGCCAGCCAGACGAACGCCAGGTTGGCGAACCCGATCGCCGGGACTCCGGTGGCGATCGCCAGCTGATCGACGCCGAGGGCGCACGCGACGAGCACCGCCAGCGTCACCCGCGGCGCGCGCTCGTGCAGTCGGCCCAGAAGCGGGACCAGCGCGGAGATTCCCAGGTAGACCCCGATGAACCACATCGGCTGCCCCATCCGGAAGCCGACCTGCGCGAGCAGGTCCGCAGGTGCTCCGGCCGCGGTCGCCACCGCCAGCGCGGCTGCGATCGCGGCGAAGGCGACGAGTGCGGGCCGGGAGAGCCGGACCAGCCGGGCCCGGACGAAATCAGCGGGCGCCGCCCCGTTGTCGCGCATTCGGCGCCATTGCGTGATGCCGGCGAATCCGCCGACGATGAAGAACAGCGGCATCACCTGGATGACCCAGGAAACCGGGGTGAACCACTGCTGGTTCTCCAGCGCGTTGCGGATCTGGATTCCCGATTCGCCGACCTCGATGCCCGCCATCATGGCGTGCAGGACGACCACCACGACCAGGCATCCGGCGCGGACCAGGTCGAGCACCCGGTCGCGGCACGGTGCTGGAGCGGCTTTCGCCGCCGGTGCGATAGGTGCGCGCAAAATGGTCACTGCCGCTTCTCCCCGTGAACGGGTCCGGACGAATTCCGGACCGGGAAGAGCGTATGAATTCAGCACCGGAATTCGCGTCGGTCCGGAGAGCGCATTCGCACCCCGTACCGCGGTAGGGGGTGCGGCGAATTCGTCCCCCACCGGTACTGCCGATCCAGGGCTGCACGGCCGTGCGCGCGGACGTCCTGAGGCTGCGAGTTGAACGCGTTCCGATGCCTCAGGTGCCGTTGGCGGAGACCAGCCCGCACTCGTAAGCGACGATGACGGCCTGCACCCGGTCGCGAATCCCGAGCTTGCCGATGATGCGGCTGACGTGGCTCTTCACCGTCTGCTCGGCGATGAACAGCGCAACGGCGATCTCGCTGTTCGAAAACCCCTGCGCGACGAGGGTGAGCACCTCGCGCTCCCGCTCGGTGAGCGCCTCCAGCCGCGGCGCGGTGCTCTGGCGCGGCGGGGCCGAGCGGGCGAAGTGCTCGATCATCCGCCGCGTCACCGTCGGCGCCAGCAGCGCCTCACCGGCGGCGACCACGCGCACCGCCGACACGAGATCGGCGGGCAGCGCGTCCTTGAGCAGGAACCCGCTGGCACCGGCCCGGATCGCCTCGTACACGTAGTCGTCGATGTCGAAGGTCGTGAGCATCAGCACGCGCGGCACGTGCTCCACCGATTCCGGCGGGTTCATCAGCTGCCGCGTGGTGTCGATCCCGTTGAGCACCGGCATCCGCACGTCCATCACCACGACGTCGGGCTGGTGGGCGTGGGAGAGCTCGATCGCGCGAGCGCCGTTGTCGGCTTCCCCGACCACTTCCATGTCGGGCTGCGCGCCGAGCAGCGCGGCGAACCCGGCCCGCACCATCGCCTGGTCGTCGACGACGAGCACCTTGATGGTCATGAACTGTCCTGCTCCTGCGAATCGTTGCTGTGCAGCGGGAGAACCGCTCGTACTTCGTAACCGCCGTCGTCGAGGTGGCCGAACCGGAGCTCGCCGCGCACGATCGCGGCCCGCTCCTGCATGCCGACCAGCCCGTGCCCGCCGCCCTGCACCGGGTTCGCAGTTCGCTCCGGCGCCCCGTTGCGCACGGTGATCGTCAGCTCGTCACCGGACCGCTCGAAGCGGACTTCCGTGCGCGCACCAGGGGCGTGCCTGGTCACGTTGCTCAAGGCCTCCTGCACGATCCGGAACGCCGCGATACCGGCGATCTCGCTTCCCGCGCGCTCGTCCAGCAGTTCAGCGCCGTGCGCGGTGATGTCCACGCCCGCCCGGCGGGCGCTGTCGATCAGCTCCGGGATGCGGTCCAGGCCCGGCTGCGGAACCAGTTCGCCGTCGGTCTGGGTGCTGCGCAGAACTCCCAGCACGCTGCGCATCTCGCCCAGCGCCTGCCGCGAAGCCGCCGCCATCTCGTCGAACTCCGCGCCGATCGCCGGGTCGAGCCCCGGATGCCGGTACTGCGCGGTGGTCGCCTGCACGTTGATCAGCGACATGCTGTGCGCGATCACGTCGTGCAGCTCGCGCGCGACCCGCGTCTTCTCCTCGGCGATCACCCGCTTGGCGTGCTCGTCGGCGCTGAGCCTGCGCTCCTGCACCAGTTGCGAGGAGATCCGCCGCCACTGCCGGACGAACATCGCGAGGGCGAAGGTGCCTGCGGTGACGGAGCCGAACAGGAAGAGGTTGCCGATCACCGCACCCGTCGACGTGGTGTGCGGCACGAGAGCGGCGGCGCCGAAAGCGGCCACCACACCGCCGCCCCAGCACCACAGCCCGACCGGCCAGGAAGGTTGCGCGCCGAGCACCCCGACCAGCAGCGCGTGCCCGATCAGCGTCGTGACCGAAACCGGCCACACGCCCACATCGCCCACCGCGGCCGCCAGCACGAACACGGCGGCGCAGGAGATCCCGGCAGCCGACCGCGGGTGGAAGAGCGCGAGAACGATCGCCGCGGGCTGCGCGGCACCGAGCACGAAGGCCAGCGGAACCGGCATCCCGAAGACCACGGCGTCGAGCGGAATGGCCACCGCGGCCAACGCCAGCGCGCAAACGCCGAGCGCCCCGGCAGCCCAGACGACGGGCTTGATCTGGGTGCCCGGCTGCGCGTCCGGATCACGTCGAAGCTCGGACCCCACCATCGAACAGGCTCAACTCCACAGCTCGCACAAGTCCCGCCCGAGCCTACCCGCACCGGAACCCGTGCTGTCCGATGTCCGGAAACGGCGGGGCTCGGGGTTGCCCGGGCCCCGCCGCAGGTCAACGGACCGCTGCCGGTTGTCGCTGGAGGTGGTGGGTGAGCAGGCTTCCGATGACCGCCAGCTGTTCGGCCTGGGTGATCGCGTTGTGGGTGCACTCGATGTCGTGGGAGATCACCGAGCCCGTGATCCGCGAGCTCCACTCCTCGCCGTCGGACACGTGGTCGGCCCTCGTCGCCCGGAAGTACAGCAGGTCGCCGTCGAAGCTGGATTCCGTGTAGGTCGGGACCAGTTCGGCCGCGTTGAGCAGGACGGTGGTGAGCGCGGCGAGCTGCTCCTCCCCCAGCGCCGGGTGGTGGTCGGCGTCCGGCGGCAGGCCCGCCGCCTCGAACAGCAGCGTCCGGACGTCCTCGCGGGCGGGTTCGACCTGGTGGGCCTGCGGATCCACCGGCCGCGCGTCCAGCAGGGCGAGCAGTGAGACCTGCTCGCCGTCGGCCTGCAAGCGGGCGGCGATGGCGTGCGCCAGCGCACCGCCGAGCGACCAGCCCAGCAGGTGGTACGGCCCGGTCGGCTGCACCGAGCGGATCTGCCGCGCGTAGCCCTCGACCATCTCGCGGAACGTCGAGGGCAGGGCCTCGGCCCTGGTCAGCCCGATCGACTGCAGGCCGTACACCGGCACGTCCTCCGGCAGGTGGCGCGGCAGACCGGCGTAGCACCAGCTCAAGCCGCCCACCGGGTGCACGCAGAACAGCGGCGGCCTGCTGCCGTTCGCCCGCAGCGGCAGGACCGCTTCGAAGGCGTTCGACGAGGTCTCCTGCTCCAGCAGACCGGCCAGTTCGGCCACCGTCGGGGCTTCGTAGACCGCGCCGAGAGGCACCTCGGTGCGCAGCTCGGCGCGGAGCCGGGTGACGAGTTCGGCCACCTTCAGCGATTGCCCGCCCAGTTCGAAGAAGTCGTCGTCGATGGTGATCTCGGCGACGCCCAGCACTTCGGCGAACAGCGCGCACAGCTGCTCCTCGCGGGGCGTGCGGGGGCGACGGCCGGCGCGGGCTTCGGGGGCGGGCAGGGCGTTGTGGTCGAGCTTGCCGTGCACCGTCAGGGGAAGCTCGGCGAGCAGCACGAACGACGAGGGCACCATCGAGGTGGGCAGCCGCTTCGCCGTCCAGGCGCGGAGCTCGGCCGCGTCGACCGGCTCCGGTCCCGGCACCACGTGGGCGACCAGCTCGGGTTCGGCGGCCGCGGTCGCGGTCACCACCACCTCGGCCACTCCCGGGTGCTCGGCGAGCACCGCCTCGATCTCGCCCGGTTCGATGCGGACGCCCCGGATCTTGAGCTGGTCATCGGTGCGGCCGAGGTATTCGAGCGCGCCGTCCCGCGTCCAGCGGACCACGTCGCCGGTGCGGTACATGCGCGCCCCGGGCGGCCCGAACGGGTCGGGCAGGAAGCACTGCGCCGTCAGCTCCTCCCGGTTCAGGTAGCCGCGGGCGACCTGGGCACCGCCCAGGTACAGCTCGCCGGGGATCAGCGGCGGCTGGGGCTGCATCGCCCGGTCGAGCACGTAGGCCCGGACGTTGTGGCCCGGGCGGCCGATGCGCGGCCGGTCGCCCTCGATCCGGCAGTACACGGCGTCCACAGTGGATTCCGTTGGTCCGTAGTAGTTCCAGGCCGTGATGCCGGGGCAGTCGCGCAGCTCCGCCCAGAGCGCGGCGTCGATCGGCTCCCCGCCGACCATGAGCAGCCAGGGGAACTTCTCCGGGCCGGACAGCAGGCCCGCGGACAGCAAGCGGCGCAGGAAGGACGGGGTGAGGTCGGCGAAGTCGATCCGGTGGCGGGCGAAGTGGTGCACGAGCTCGGCCGGGTCCAGGCGCACCGCGTCGTCGACGAGGTGCACCTCTTGCCCCGCGGCCAGGAACAGCAGGCTCTCCCAGGCCGTGTCGAAGGAGAACGACGCGGTCAGCGCGGCGCGCAACCGCCGGCCCGCCGGTTCGATCAGCTCGCGCCGGTGGTCGTGGAAGAGGTTGGTCAGCTGGCGGTGCTCGACGACCACGCCCTTCGGACCGCCGGTGGAACCCGAGGTGAAGTTGATGTACGCCGCGTGGTCCGGCCGGTGGGTGCCGTTCAGGTCGGTGTCCGGCTGCTGACCGGTGGCGAGCTCGTCGAGCACCAGCAGCGGGTGCCCGGACGGCAGCGCTGCGCCGATCTCCGCGGTGGTGAGCACGTGTCGCGGCTGGACATCGGCGAGCATGGCCTGCACGCGCGCGGCCGGGTGGCCCGGGTCGAGCGGCACGCAGGTCGCGCCGGACTTGAGCACGGCCAGCACCGCGACCAGGTAGTCGGCGCTGCGCGGCAGGGCCACCGCGATGCGCGCTTCCGGTTCGGCACCGCGCTCGACCAGCAGGTGCGCCAGGCGGTTGGCGCGGGCGTTGAGCTCGGCGGCGGAGAGCCGCTCCTGGCCGCAGACCAGCGCCGTGGCGTCGGGATCCGCGCGGACCTGGGCCTCGAAGAGCTCCGGCACGGTGGCCGGCGGGGTGTCCTGCCGGGTGTCGTTCCAGGTGCCGAGCACCAGCCGGCGCTCGTCGGCCGACAGCAGGTCGATCGCACCCACCTGCTGCTCGGGATCGATGCCGGCCAGCTCGTGCAGCAGCTCCAGGAAGCGGCGGTGGTGCGCGGCCGTGGTCGCGCGGTCGTACTTCGCCGGGTCCGCGTTGAAGTCGATCCGCAGCGATCCGTCGGCGGGCCGGTCGTAGACGTTGACGCCGAGCCCGGTCACCGGGCCGTTCGAGAGGTTGCGCAGCACCGCGGGGAGACTGCCGAACCGGAGCTGGGAGTCGTGGGTCATGACGTTCATGCCCCAGTCGCCGAGGTAGCCGCCGCGGTGGTGCGCGATCCCCAGGTCCCGCACCAGGTGCGCCGAGGAGTAGCGCTGGTGGCGCAGCAGCTCCTTCGCGCTGTTGGCGGTGGTGCGGATCAGCTCGGCCACGGAGCTCGACGGGGTCGTCGTGGTCCGCAGCGGCAGCACGTTGGCCACCATCGACGGCACCCGGCGCGCGACGCTCCCCGCCCGGCCGTTGACGGTCAGGTCGAGCGTGACCTGGTCGGCGCCTGCCAGGCGGTGCACGTACAGCGCGAGAGCGGACATCGCGACCGGCGGCAGGCTGGTGCGCGCCGCACGGGCCAGCGCCCGCAGTCCCGCCACGTCCTCCGGGCTGACGTAGCCGGTCTCCCGGATGAAGGTGCGCGGCACGATGGACGCCAGCCGGCGCGTGCGGTCCGCCTTGGGCCAGTCGGCCAGGTGCTCCGCCCAGTACTGCCGGTCCTGGGCGAACCGGTCCGATTCCTCGTAGGCCGCTTCGTCGGCCAGCAGCTCCGCCAGCGAGCCGAACTGGCACGGTGGAAAGGGCTCTCCCGCCTCGGCCGCCGTGTAGATCTCGGTGACGCGCCGGATGAACATCGCGAGGCCGAACCCGTCCATGACGATGTGGTGCAGCCCCAGGTAGACGGTGTAGCGCTCCTGCCCGGTGCGCAGCACGGCGAAGGAGAACAGCGGCGAGCTGCGGAGGCTGACCGGCGAGCCGAGCTCGGCCCACATCCACTCCTCGGCCGCCGCCTGCGGGTCGACGGCGCCGCGCAGGTCCACCTGCGGCAGCACCCAGTCCAGCAGCGGTTCCACCGTCTGCCAGACCCGGCCGCGACCGTCGCTGTCGAACCGGGCGCGGAAGGCCTCGGTCTCGCCGATGGCCTGCCGCAACGCGACCTCGAGCAGCGCTACGTCCAGCGGACCGGCGATCTCCACCGCTTCCGCGGCTCGGTACATGGGATTGGCCGGATCGAACTCCTGGGCGAACCACACACCCGTCTGGGCAGCCGTAAGCGGGAGCGTTCCATGGTCGATCTCCTTGGGCATGGCACGCTGGGTACCACGAGCGCGGGGAAACGACACAGCGCCACGTCCGGCGCGTCGGGGTGATGGCTCCATCGACACTCCTGATCTCCGGTGATCACATCAAAAACGTCCTATTTGCACGGACTTCGCGGGGACTCGGAAGCCCGTCGGCGCGGACAGCTCACCTCACTCGGCGGCGAACTGCCAGTCCATCAGAAAACGTTGCGGCGTACCGGTTTTCATCACCACAACGAGTTCCGAACAGCTACCCGCCGATGACCTCCGGAAGCAAGTACACGTTCGGGTGAGATCAGGAAATCCACTTCGGAACCGCTCCGCCGCGACGTCCGGCCGAACGACCACCCACCACCCACATCGACCGCGGCCGCGCAGTCCGGAACGAGGCTCCAGCACCCGAAGGGCCCACCACAGTGATTCAGACATTGCGGACAGGCGTCGGTGTCCTTCCGAAACCCCTTGGACGACACTGCGATTGAGCGGAGGCGATCCGAGTCACCCCTTCGGACCGCGAACCCGAGAACACGCCCACTCGAGTCGCACCATCCGAAATCTCCTTCAAATCAGCACTTCACCGAATCAACGGAAAGAATCTTTCGGATTCCTGGCCACTGATAGGAACTTTCATCTTCGGCGGATCACGGCCATCCGGTCGGCGGAGCCCGATCGTCCGCACGGGTGGCTGAGATTCTCTTTGGTGTGGCAGCCGAAGCGCGAGCTCCGAAGCGGTGCAAACGTAGCCACTGCCGGTCGGCGCACCCCCCAAGTTCCCGGACCCCCGGGACACCTGCCGACACGGTGACGATCAGAACATGGATGGGAGTTCAAGCAATGCGCACTACGCTTCGTCTTATCGGTGTCACCGCTGCTTGCGCCGCCGCGCTGGCCATCGGCTCGCCCGCCTTCGCCAGCGGCCACGGACACGGCCACGGCCACGGCAGCGACCACGCCAACTCCAGCGCCGTGGGCGGCCACGGGCAGGGCGGCAACGGCGGCGTGGGCGTGAACGTCCTCAGCGGCATCAGCCTCCTGTCCAGCGGTGACGGCGGCAACGCCTCCGCGGGCAACGGCGGCGGCGGCTTCGGTGGCGACGCCTCGTCCTTCGCGGGCAACAGCTGACCTGACAGCTCGACAACCCCGACACAGCAACACCTGGGCGCCGACCGGCCGCACGCCGGTCGGCGCCCGCTTGCAACGGCTGCGCACCTTCCGGAGTGGGTTGACCTTGACCCTGCGTCAGGGTTGGAGGCTCTGGTGCGTGACGAACCACAGCAGCCCCGCCCCACCGATCGGGGGCTTCCAGGAGATCGACGGTCGACGGCTCTTCGTGCACCGGTCCGGCAGCGGCGGTCCGGCCGTCGTGTTCCTCCCCGGCGCCAGCGCCGTCGGCCTGGACTACTTCGGCGTCCAGCAACGGGTTTCGGAGTTCACCACCGCTGTCGCGTACGACCGGGGCGGCACCGGGTACAGCGATCCCCTCCCGCTGCCGCGCACCGCCGCCGCGGTCGCCGCCGAACTGCACGAGCTGCTGCGCGCTCAGAGCATCCCAGGCCCGTACGTCCTCGTCGCGCACTCCCTCGGCGGCTTCTACGCGCACCGGTTCGCGCAGCTGCACCCGCGGGACGTGGCCGGCCTGGTCTGGCTGGACGCCATCCACCGCGACTGGGACGACTTCATGCCGCCCGCCGCGAGCCTCGCGGCGGCCGAGCGGACGGCCGACCTGGAGCAGGTGAAGCAGCAGCGCCCGGCCCTGCGCGACGTGTTGGCGGACATGTACGCGGCCTACCCAGAGCACCTGCGGCAGCCGCTGATCGATGCCCGCACCAGCGACGAGTGGCTCCGCACCGGCGTCGCCGAGCGCACCGGGCTGGGCGAGATCGCCGACGAGCTGCGGGCCGGACCGGGTCTGCCCGACGTTCCGCTGATCGCGCTCACCGTGCTGGGCTCCGATCCGGCCGAGCAGGAGATGCACGACGGCCGGAGGAGGATGGACGCGGCGCTGGTCGGTTCGGTCCCGCGCGGGGAGCAGCGCTTGCTCGCCGGCACCAGCCACCACCGGCTCTGCTTCGACCGCCCCGACGCCGTGGTCCAGGCGATCCGCGACGTCATCGACCGGCTCTAGACTCGGCACGAGACGCGAAGGAGAACGGTGCTCACGATCAGCCAGCTCGCGGCGACCGCCGGCGTGACCGTGCGCACCGTCCGCCACTACCACCACGTGGGCCTGCTCGCCGAACCCGAGCGCGACGCCTCCGGCTACCGCCGCTACAGCGCGCAGGCGGCGGTGGACCTCATCCGGATCAGGACCCTCGCCGACGCCGGGGTACCGCTGGCCCGCATCGACGCGATGCTGCACGCGCAGCCGACCGAGTTCGCCGCCGCCATCACCGACATCGACGCCGAACTGCAGCGCAAGATCGACCAGCTGGCCGAGTACCGCCGCCGGATCGGCCGGCTGGACAGCGGCGAACGGCTCGTCCTGCCCGCGGAGGTGGTCGCCGTCCTGGACCGGATGCGCGCGCTCGGGATCGGCGAGGAGAGGATCCGGCTCGAACGCGACTCGTGGATCCTGATGCGGGCGCTGGACCCGCAGGTCGTGCCGCGGCGGATCCGGGAGAAGAACGCCGAGCTCGACGATCCCGAGGTGGTGCGCCTGTACCTCGCCTGCGACCGGTCGGCCGACTGGGAGCCGCACGACCCGCGGGTGGACCGGCTCATCGACGACCTCGACGCGCGAGCGGCCGAGCACGAGGACGACGGCGAGCAGCCGAGCTACCTGCGGCTGGTCGTCTCCCGGATCTCCGAAGCGGCGCCAGCCTGGCGGCGCATCGTCAGCACCCTCGCCCACCGCGCCGAACAGCGCCGGAGCTCCCGGGACGGCGGCTAGCCGCTCCTCCGGGCAGCGCACCCGCCCGGACTCGCGACGCCGCAGGTCAGCACGTGCCCGACCGAACCGGGCGGGTCACCCGGCGCGGCTGGCCGGGCTCGGTGAACCGGTGTGGCCAGTCGCTCAAAGGGGTGGCATATTCCGAAATCGATTGGTATATGCCAGACCGCCGCCTACCGTAGGGACACGCGAGTGACGTTCGCGACCGAATATGCCGGCCGCCGAGTTCGCCGCTTCTGCGGCCGGTTCCCGAGCTGCGGCGCTTGACCGACGTTCCCCCAGATGGTCAAGCGCCGCAGCCACGGACACCGATCAGCCGCAACGGGGCCACACCTCCCGGACTCCCACCCCAACCGCCGCGTAGTCCACTGTGGATACCCACACCGAGGCCACTCACCGACCGGGCGAACCGACTTGCACATTCGGCGCAATATCCGGCACTTTCGGCTACGAAATGCACACATCGAAGCTCCTCTGGCGAGTTCCGGGCACCTCATCGAGACCCCGAAGCCGAACCAGAGCCCTGCGCCCGGCTCAACCGCACCTCAGGGGACCGTGACGCGACCCAGCCACAAGAAACCCCGAAACGCAAGATCACTCCCCAACGCGACACCACTGCGAATCGCGGAGAGGCGGTACAGCCGGGGTGATCGCGTGCGACACTCCTGTCCGGTGATGTCGGACCGGGGGGTTGCATGAGTCGACCAGCGGGGACCGGAACACTGGCGGACGCGCTCAACGAGCTGAAGCGTTCCAGCGGCTACAGCTACCAGCAGATCGGGGACCGGGCCCACCTCGGCCGATCCACCGTGCACCGGTACTGCAGCGGGCAGAGCGTGCCCGCCAGCTTCGGCACCGTGGAGCTGATCGCGAAGGTGTGCGGCGCCGATCGCGACGCGCTCTCCGAGCTCTACCGCCTGTGGGAGCGGGCGAACGGCCTGGTGGAGGCCGAGCCCGCGGACGAGCCGGAAGCGGCGACCGAGCCCGAGCCGGGAGCCGAAGCGGTGCCCGGTCCGGTTCCGTATCAGGCACCGAAGCGGCGCCGCTGGTGGCTGGTCGTCGCCGCGGTGGCGGTCATCGCGATCGCCGGGGCCTACGCGTACCTGCCGGAGAACCTCAACCGCACCGAGATCCCCGCGCGGCGCGACATCGCTGCACCCAACTGGACCTTCAACCCCGGTCTCGTCTCCCCCGGATTCGTCGGGGTCACCATCAACAGCGCCACCGGTGCCATGCCCACCTTCCCGGTCGGTTCGGTGCGGTTGTGGGACTCCAAGACCCGGTGGCAGGTGCTCGAACCGGAGCGCGGCCGATTCGACTGGACGGTCCTGGACAAGCACCTGAACGGAGCTGGGACCGCCGGGTTGCCGGTGGTGTACGTCTTCGGCGGCACACCGGCGTGGGCGGCCCCGAACGGCGGACGCACGCCCTACACCGACGGTTCCCGGACCACCCCGCCCGACGACCTGGCCGACTGGGAGCGGTTCGTGCGCGCCCTGGTGACCCACGCCGACGGGCGCATCGAGTCCTACGAGCTGTGGGACATCGGCACCCCGCCGTTCTTCGACGGTTCGGTCGAGTCGCTGGTGGCCATGACCCGGACGGCCAGTGCGGTGATCCGCGAGCTGGACCCGGACGCCAACGTCGTCTGCCCCGGCTTCACCGGCCTCTGGGAACCGGAGAACCAGCTGGTGATGCAGCGCTTCGCCGAGCAGGGCGGGTACAGCCACTGCGACTACGCCGCGGTCAAGCTGTACCCGCGCAACGCTTCGGACCCGCCCGAGACGATGATGGAGCTCACCAGGGAGATCGACCAGACGCTGGCCCGCGCCCTGATCGGGCCGAAGCTGTGGGCCACCGGCTGGGGCACCGAGGTCACGCAGCAGCAGCGGGTGGAACCGGAGCTCGCCGCCGACTACGCGGTCCGCTCCTACCTGGTCTCGCTGTGGCGCTGGTACGACCGCTTCTACTTCTACAGCTGGGGCGGTGACCGGGTGCCCATCGTGCTGCAGACGAACGGGTTCCAGCCGACCAAGGCAGGCCGGTTCGTCGGCGAGCTGACCGGCTGGCTGGCGGACGCGAAGATCGACTCCTGCGGGCACGGACCGGAGGCCGGCCTGCCGGACAACGTGTGGCAGTGCCGGTTCACCCGGCAGGGCAAGCCGTTCGTCATCCGGTGGACGCACGAGGGCACCGCGCGGATGATGCCGGATCCGGGCACGACGCTGGTCCGGCGGCTGGACGGCACCAGCACCCCGGTCGTTCCGGGCGAACCGCTGGAGATCACCGGCAGGCCCGTGCTGCTGGGCTGAACCGCCTCTCCGCGATTCACAGTGGTGGTCGCGTTGGGGAGTGATCTTGCGTTTCGGGGTTTCTTGTGGCTGGGTTGCGTCACGGTCCCCTGAGGTGCCGTTGAGCAGAACTCGGCACGACGCAGGGCTGTGGTGGCTCATGCGGGCGCTCCTAGTAGTTCCAGGAGCCTTGGGGTTCGGAGGTCGGCCGCGGTTCCGATGCCTGCGAACAGGTCGAAGTAGATCGCGGTGAGTTCCGGGTCTGCTCGTACCGCTCGCAGCAGCGCGAGGCGGTGTTCGCTCGGCGGCACCAGTCTCGCCACTTCCAGCGTCGAGGCGTATCCCGATGCCAGTGCGGCGTCGCGATCAGCCGCGTACTGCTGGAGGGCAGCGTCGAGCAGGACGGGGTCGCCGGTGAGCAGGCCGTTCACCCGTTGCGCCAGCAGCTCCGCCTGCCGGAAGGCGTCGCTGATCCCGCGGGCGGTGATGGAGTCCTTGTGGTGCCCGGCGTCGCCGACCAGCGCCCAGCCGGGACCGGCCGCCTGCCGGAAGAAGTTCTGCTGGTCACCGGTGCCGCGGAGCCGTTCGACCCGCTCCTTGCCGCGCAACCGGTCGTGCAGCGCGGGCGCGGTGGTGCGCACCTGGTCCAGGTGCGCGCGGAGCGGATCGGCGCGGACCTCGTCGAAGCGGGACTGCGGGAAGTAGGTCAGCACCAGCGTCGCGTTGTCGTGCGTGGCCACCGCGGCCACCCAGCTCCCGGCCTTCTCGTGGAGTTCGAGATCGGTCGGCACGTCCGCCCAGTACGAGTAGTAGGCGCAGGTCAGCCGCGGATCCTGGACGGTGTGCCGGGCCTGGGCGAAGCGGGCGACGGCCGAGCGCATGCCGTCCGCGCCGATCACCAGGCGGGCCCGCTCCGCGAAGCGCTCGCCGCGGTGGCTGCCTTCGACGCCGACGACCCGCCCGGATCCGTCGTGCAGCAGCCCGGTGATCCGGCAGCCTTCGCGCAGCTCGGCCCCGGCCGAGACCGCCGCCTCGACCAGGATGGTGTCCAGGACGTGGCGGCGCGGGGCGTAGCCGGCCCGCTGCCCGGCCACCCCTCGCGCGCAGCCTTCGATGCGGACGTCGGCGACTTCGTAGCGCACCTGCTCCAGCGGCGGGCAGCCCGAGGCGCGCAAGGTGTCCAGCAGGCCCCACCTGGCCAGCGCCGCGACGCCCGGCTGGTGGATGACGTGCGTGGACAGGGTGTCGGACGGGAAGGACGCCCGGTCCAGCAGCAGGACCCGGTGCCCGGCGCGGGCGAGCAGCATGGCGGTCGGCGAGCCCGCGCAGCGGGCTCCGACGACGATCGCGTCGAACATGGCGTCAGCTCCCGAGTTCGGCGTGCAGGGCTCGCCGGTCGACCTTGCCGTTGGCGTTGAGCGGCAGCTGGTCGAGCACGGTGATGCGGCGCGGCAGCATGTAGGGCGGCAAGCGGTCGCCTAGCGCGGCGTAGAGCCGCTCGGGTGCGCACTCGGTTCCGCTGACCGCGGCCGCCAGCTCCAGCGAGCCGTCGTCGGCCGGGACGGCGAGGGCGATCGCGTCGCGGACTCCGGGCAGCTGCCGCAGCACCGCTTCGATCTCGCCCAGCTCGATCCGGTGGCCGCGGACCTTGACCTGCTGGTCGGTGCGCCCCAGGTGGATCAGGACGCCGTCCTGCACCGCCACCCGGTCGCCGGTGCGGTACCAGCCGCCGGGCGCGAAACGCCCTTCGTCGTTCGCCGGGTCGAGGTAGCCGCCGAAGCGCTGCGGGCCGCGCAAGCACAGCTCACCGCAGTCGGCCGGGGCACCGTCGTCGTCCAGCACCAGGTGTTCCAGCTCCGGGTAGCAGGTCCCGATCGGCGCGATGCCGTTGGGCGTGTCCGGCCAGTCCGCCGGGTCGGCGGGCAGCCGGTACGAGGTGCAGGTGACGGTGAGCTCGGTCGGGCCGTAGACGATCTCCACCTCGCTGCCCGGCGCGGCCGCCTTCCACCGGCGCACCGCGTCGAGCGGGACGGCTTCACCGCCGAACAGGCTCCACTCCAGGGTCGGCATGCTCGCCGGTTCGAGGCTGCCCAGGCGCGCGGCGAACGAGATCAGCGAGGGCACCGAGAACCAGTGCGTGATCCGCAGGGCGTTGACCATCCGGACCGGCGCGAGCAGCTGGCCGCGCTGCGGCACCACCAGCGCGCCGCCCTGCGACCAGGCGACGAACAGGTCGTGCACCGAGCCGTCGAAGGTGAGCTCGAAGTTGCCGGAAACCCTGCTGCCGGGCCCGATCCCGTACCGGGAGGCCACCTGCCGCAGGTAGGCGGCGAGGTTGCCGTGGGTGGTCGGCACGCCCTTCGGAGTCCCGGTGGAGCCCGAGGTGAAGATGATGTAGGCGATGTCGTCCGGCACGACCTCCCGGGCACCGGCCGCGGGCACGATCTCCGGTGCCCCGTCTGCCGATTCGGTGATCAGCAGGTCGATCCCGGCGGCTTCGACGACGCCGCGGGTGCGCGGTGCCGGGTGCTCCGGGTTGAGCGGCACGACGGTCGCCCCGGCTCGCAGCGCGGCGAGGTATCCGACGTAGGCGGTCACCGAACGGCTCGCCAGCAGCCCGATCCGGCGCGTCCCGGCCAAGCGCCCGGCCAGCAGTTCTGCCCGGTCGCGCAGCTCGGCGTAGGTCAGGGCCTCCCCCGCGACCTCCAGCGCGGTGGAGTCGCCGAAGGTGTCGGCGGAGCGGGCGAACCAGTCGTAGGCGTGCTCGGTCATCGCGCCGCCACCTCCAGTTCGCTGGTCCACCGGCGCAGGTCGCCGACGGTGCGCAGCCGGTCGAGCGCGGCGAGGTCGACCTCGCGGCCGATCCGCTTCTCCAGCTCGATGATCAGCTGGAGCTTGGCCAGCGAGTCGATGCCGATGTCGGCGAGCGTGGAATCGGCGTGGAAGTCGGTGCGGCTGTGCCTGCCGAGGATCCAGGTCGCCAGGTCGTCCTCGTCGTGCTGCTCGCCGGGCCAGTAGCGCTTGGTCTGCCACGGGTAGGTGGGCAGCGGGACGAACGCGCCCTCGCCGCCGAACACCTCGTCCCAGTCCAGCGCGCCACCGGCGTGGTAGCGGTAGGCGATCTCGGTCATGGCGGGATCGGCCGGGCCGCCCGTTCCGCTGAGCGCGTCGATCAGCTCCGCGTGCGAGCGCCCGACGACCGCGAGGCGGTGCTTGAGGTGCTGGCGGCGCATCGCCGCGCTGCGGCAGATGTCGCGCAGTGCGAACGCGGCTCCCGGCCCGCCGGGCGCGAGGTAGGCGGCGTACGCGCGGGCCAGCGCGGCGAGCGCGTCGGGCGTTTCGGCCGACAGGGCGAGCAGCTGCGGCACGTCGGTTCGCTCGTCCGTCACCTGGGGCTTCGGTGCTGCTGCCTGCAGCAGCACGACGTGCGCGTTCAGCGCGGTGGAGCCCTGCGCGGAAACCCGGCGACGGCGGGGCGTCCGAGCTCGGGCAGTTCGCGCAGCCCGGCCGGGATCTCCAGCGGCAGCTCGTCCCAGGCCACCGCCGGGTTCGGCGTTGCGGCGTGCAGGCTGGCCGGGATCTGACCGTGCTCCAGGCACAGCACCACCTTGATCAGCCCGGTCAGGCCCGCCGCGGCCTCCGCGTGCCCGATGTTGGACTTGACCGACCCCACCAGCAGCGGCCGGTCGGCGGCCCGCCCGGCACCCAGGACCTGGCCCAGCGCGGTGAGCTCCAGCGGGTCCAGCAGCGGCGAACCGGAACCGTGCGCCTCCACGTAGTCCACATCGGACGGATCGATCGCGGCGTCCGCGTAGGCCCAGCCCAGCACTTCGCGCTGCCCGGTCAGCGACGGGTTCAGCACCGTGTCGCTGGTGCGGCCGTCGTTGCCGATCGCGCTGCCCGCGATGACGGCCCGCACCCGGTCGCCGTCGGCGAGCGCGGCGGCCAGCGGCTTGAGCACGACGACGGACACCGCGTCGCTGGGCGAGTGGCCATCGGCGTGGGCCGCGCCGAACTTGCTGCGGCCGTCCCGGGCCATGCCACCGGCCTGCGACATCATGACGCCTTCGTGCGGCCGCAGCGGGAGGTTGACGCCCGCGACGAGCGCGAGCGGGCTCTCCCCGGCACGCAGGCTCTGCACCGCTTGGTGCACCGCCACCAGCGACGACGAACAGGCGGTTTCCACCACGACGCTGGGCCCGCGCAGGTCGAAGAAGTGCGACACCCGGGCGGGCAGCAGCGAGCGGACGTTGTTGAACTGCGCCGCGGTCGCCGCCTTCAGCCCCTGCTGGAAGGCGTTCTCCAGGTAGTCCGCTCGGGAACTGCCGACGAAGACGCCCGTCCGGCTGCCCGCCAGCAGGTCGGGGCGCTGGCCCGCGTCCTCCAGCGCTTCCCAGGCCGTCATCAGCAGCAGCCGCTGCTGCGGATCGAGTTCGACCGCTTCGGCCGCCGACATGCCGAAGAACTCGGCGTCGAAGTCCGCCACGCCGTCGACGTAGCCGCCGCGCCGCGCGGCGATCTTGCCCGGCACCGCCCCCGGCGCGTGCAAGGCGTCGGCGTCGTAGCGCTCCGGCGGCGTCGCACCGGTGGCGTCGACACCGGTGCTCAGCAACTCCCACAGCTCGTCGGGACCGGTCGCGCCGGGAACCCGGCAGGCCATCCCGATCACCGCCACCGATCGCACGTCGGCCGCCGTCCCCCGAGCGACGAATCGTTCGTGTACCCCCATGCTTGCCTCTCCTCGTTTCGTGGCTCGAGCAGCCGCGGCGAGAGCACGGCGCGGACCGCGAAGAACGGCCCCGCAGACGTCCGGTTCCACCCCCAGAACGCGGAACACGGCTGCTCGGCGAGAAACGATGGCACCCCCCGAACGGAGCAACAACCCGATTGCGCCCCACCGCCGTCCCGGGATGAGAAGGTGCCGCTGACCAGTGTTTTCACGTCTCCCCGGGACACCACGACCGCAGGACGACCACGCGCCGAGCCCACCGGAGGACGACAAAAGCCCCGACCGACGGACACCATCGGCCGGGGCTTCCACGCGTCAGGTGGTCCTCGCGTCCGCGGATCTTCAGACCGCGGCGGAGAACCGGGCCGACCGGATGTCAGCGCGGTCGGCGATCCGCTTGAACCAGGCCTGCCCCGGTCAGCGGATGAAGGTGCTCAGGAGGGCTTGGACCTCGTAGACGTCGACGCCCTTGCCGAACTGCTTCGCGATCGGTTCGGCCGTGCCGGAGAGCCAGATCTTGAGCTCCGCGTCGAGGTCGAAGGTGCCCGCGGTCTCCACCGAGAAGTGGGTGATCGCGCGGTACGGGATCGAGTGGTACTCGACCTTGCGGCCGGTCACGCCCTGCTTGTCGACGAGGATCAGGCGCCGGTCGGTGAACAGGAACGAGTCCCGGATCAGCTGGTAGGCGGCGTGGATCTCCTCCCCCTGCGCCAGCAGGCGCCCGAACTCCTGCGCCGCCGCCCGCGGATCGGTCCGCGAAGCATTGCCCATCATCCCGCCGAAAAGTCCCACCCGAGCTCCCCATCCAAGATCCAACGCTCTACGACCACCGTACCGAAACTCCGGAGGCCCGTGCGGTCACGAGGAACCGACCGCGCACGCGTTGCCGCACCTGTGGTCTCTCGGCACGGCTCGTGCGTTGGCACCGGTTCCTGGAAGACCAGGCCGGTCGGACTCGGCGTGGGAAGAACTGACCGGTGTTGGGGCCCACCGGCGAGCTAGGCTCCCGGCATGGCTGGTCCGGTGCTGGTGATCGAATTGGCGGAGCCGGTCTCCGCGGCTGCGCTGGGCGAGTTCCGCGCCTCGGTGCAGGGGCTCTCCACCCGCTTCGAGCAGCTTCGCCCCGGGCGCTTCGACGTCAACGTGCCGGTGGAGCGCTTGGGCCTCGAACCGCAGGGGCTCGACGGCCATCGGCCCTTCCTCGTCCACCTGATGGGACCCGGTGTCGGCGACGAGGACACCTTCGAGGCCGAGCACGCGGACGAGCCCGAGGTCGAGGCGGCCCTCGGCTTCAAACCGACCCATGCCGTCAACGTCAGCGCCGGTTGCAACCGCAGGATCGACCACGTGGCCACGGCGCTGCTGACCGCCGCGATCGTCGACGTCCTCGGTGGTGCGGTGTCGGCCGAACTGCTGGACGGGCAGCAGCCAGTGGTCACGGGACTTCCTGGTGTGCTGGGGGTCGTCGGCGAGGCGTGCCCGACGGTGCTCGGCACGGCGGAGTTCTTGAGAGCCTGGGTCGGCCAGCCCGGCTTCGGACTGGTCAAGTAGTCACCGCACCTGGTGGTGCGTCCGCAGCAGCAGGTCGTCTCACCGGACGACCGCACATCGTCAGCGTCCCGTCGCGGAACGTCGCAGCGGGTTCCCGGTGGCCGTTGCGCTGCTGGTCAGGATGGGTGCGGGCTTAATGTTGCTTAACGTTCAGCGGGCGACTTAGGTTCTGGCTGGATCGGAGATCCGCATCACGTCAAGGGAGACTCGGCTGTGGAGATCGCGACTCGTCGCTCCGCGCGCCGACCGGGCACCGTCTCGGCGGCCGCGGTGGCTCGCGCCGCCGGTGTGTCCACCGCCGCCGTCTCCTACGTGATGAACGGCAAGGGCGGGGTCGCACCGGCCACCCGCCGGCACATCCTCGCCGTCGCCGACGAGCTCGGTTTCCGCCCGCCGAACCGGGGGAAGCCGGCCGACCCGAACCGGACCCGCGTGATCGGGCTGGTGCAACCCAACATCATCAACCCGACCTACCCGCGGTTCGCGCAGAGCATCGTGTCCGCGGCCGCCGAAGCCGGGTACGAGGTGTTCGTCGCGACCACCCAGGACGACCTGCGGACGCTGGGGAAGGTCTCCACCAGCCTGGTGCACCGCAACGTCGACGGGGTCGTCCTGAGCGCCGCGTTCCGGGAGGACGCCACCGCGCTGCGGACGCTGCGCGCCGCCCGGATCCCGTACGTCTACCTGTCGCGGCGGTCCCAGCACCTGGAAGGCGACTTCGTCGGCATCGACGACGCCGCCGCGGCGACGTCGCTGATGGAGCACGTGCTGGCGCACGGCCACACCGACATCGCCGTCGTGATCGGACCGCGGTTCTCCTCGGCGTCGCTGGCGCGGGAGCAGGCCTTCGTGTCGACCGCCCGCGCGCACGGCATCGACATCAGCGGCGACCGCAAGATCAGCACCGAGCTCGACAGCGATGGCGGCCGCCGCGCGGCGGCGCGGCTGTTCGCCCGCGACGACCCGCCGCGCGCCGTCCTGTGCGGCAGCGACGAGCAGGCGATCGGCATCCTGGAGTACGCCGTCGACCACGGCATCCGGGTGCCCGAGGACGTCGCGGTGACCGGGCACGACGGCATCCCGCACAGCATGTCCGGGCTGATCGGGCTCACCACCGTGATGCAGCCGCACGAGGAGATGGGCCGCGAGGCCTTCGGAATGCTGCTCAAGCGCATGGAAAAACCGTCCAACAGCTACCAGTCGCTGGTGTGCGCGCACCGCCTGCACATCGGCCGCACCTGCGGTTGCGCACCGAAGGCCGACGATTCCCGCCGCTGAGAAGCGGATCCCCAACGCCCGAGCTTCCTGCAAGCCTGGAACGGAACTGAAGGTCACGCCATGCCGAAAAACGCCGCGGAACCGGTGGTCCGCCCGCCGCGCGAGCTGAACAGAGTCATCTTCCGGAAGCTGCTCCCGCTGCTCATCGGGGCCTACATCATCAGCTTCCTGGACCGGACCAACATCGGTATCGCCAAGGAGCAGCTGCAGATCGACCTGGGCATCTCCGCCACCGCCTACGGGATCGGCGCCGGGCTGTTCTTCATCACCTACTCGCTGGCGGAGATCCCGTCGAACCTGATCCTGCACCGGGTCGGGGCGCGGTTCTGGATCACCCGGATCATGATCACCTGGGGTCTGATCTCCGCCGGGATGGCCTTCGTGCAGGGCGAGTGGTCGTTCTACGTCATGCGGATGCTGCTCGGCGCGGCCGAAGCGGGCCTGTTCCCGGGCGTCATGTACTTCCTGACGCAGTGGTTCACCCGCGCCGACCGCGCCAAGGCCAACGGCCTGTTCCTGCTCGGCGTGTCCACGGCCAGCATCCTCGGTCCCCCGCTGGGCGCTCTGCTGCTCGGCCTCGACGGTCTCGGCGGCATGCACGGCTGGCAGTGGATGTTCCTCATCGAGGGGCTACCGGCCTGCCTGCTCGCCTACGTGGTGTGGAAGAAGCTGCCGGACCGGCCGGACCAGGCGAAGTTCCTGACCGCGGCCGAGGCCGAGGACCTGCAGCGCCGCATCGCCGCCGAGGACGAGGCGGGTGCCGAGGCCTCCGGCACGCACAGCATGCGCCAGGTGTGGCGGGACAAGCAGATCCTGCTGGTGGTGGCGGTCTACCTGTCGCAGCAGATCGCGGTGTACGCGCTGTCGTACTTCCTGCCGTCGATCATCGGCACCTACGGCGAGCTGTCGACGCTGCAGATCGGATTGCTGACCTCGGTCCCGTGGATCTTCGCCGGGCTGGGCGCGTTCCTGGTGCCGCGGTTCGCCACCAGCGGCGGGCGATCCCGCGGGCTGATCAGCATCACGATGGGCGGGATCTGCGTCGGCTTCGCACTGGGCGCGGTCTCCGGCCCGGTCGTCGGGCTCATCGGGTTCTGCCTCGGCGCGTTCTCGTTCTTCGCGATGCAGCCGATCCTGTTCACCTTCCCGGCGTCCCGGTTGAGCGGGGCGACGCTGGCCGGTGGCATCGCGTTCGTCAACACCATCGGGCTGTTCGGCGGGTTCCTCGGTCCGTACGTGATGGGCGCGATGGAAGACCTCACCGGCAGCAAGTTGTCGGGCCTGTGGTTCGTGGTCGGCGTGTGCGCCGTCGGCACCGCGCTGTCGTGCTTCCTCAAGTACGGCGAGAAGCGCTCGTGACGCAGGACTTTCCAGAAGGGGTGCGAGAAGTGGATTTCACGGGGAAGCGGGTGCTCGTCACGGCGGGCGCGGACGGCATCGGGCTGGCCATCGCCGACCGGTTCGCCGGGCTGGGGGCCCGCGTGCTGGTCACCGACATCAACGAGGACGCGGTCCAGGCCGCCCGGGCTCGCGGGTTGGCCGCCCTGGTCTCGGACGCCTCGATCGAAGCCCGGGTCGAGGAGCTGATGGGGGCCGTGCGCGCGGAGCTCGGCGGCCTGGACGTGCTGGTCAACAACGCGGGCATCGCCGGTCCGACCGGGCCGGTGGAGACCCTGGACAGCGCGGCGTGGGCGCGGACCTTCGAGGTCAACGTGCACAGCCAGTTCTACTGCGTGAAGCACGGGCTGCCGCTGCTGCGCGAGTCGGCGGGGGCGTCCATCGTGAACCTGTCCTCGGCGGCCGGCCGGCTCGGCATGGCCGGGCGCAGCGCGTACTCGGCGTCGAAGTGGGCGGTCGTGGGCTTCACCAAGACGCTGGCCATCGAGCTCGGCCCGGAGGGGATCCGGGCGAACGCGATCTGCCCCGGCGCGGTCGACGGCCCCCGCATCCGCGCGGTCATCGAGGCCAAGGCCGAGATGCTGGGCAGGCCCGTGGCCGAGATCGCGGCCGCCTACCAGGACCAGTCGTCGATGCGCCGGCTGGTCACCGCCGAGGACATCGCGGACATGGCCGCGTTCCTGGCCAGCCCGCTCGCCCGCAACGTCAACGGCCAAGCGATGGCCGTCGACGGAAACACCGAGAAGCTCTACTGATCCACCGTGGAGGTCTGACGCGGATGCCAACCAACCGCAAGGTCATCATCACGTGCGCGGTGACGGGCGCGATCCACACCCCGTCGATGTCCGAGCACCTGCCGGTCTCGCCCACCGAGATCGCCGAGGCCGCACTGGGCGCGGCCGAGGCGGGAGCGGCGATCGTGCACCTGCACGCCCGCGACCCCGAGGACGGCAGGCCGTCGCAGGATCCCGCCCACTTCGAACCGATCCTGACGCAGCTGAAGGCCCACACCGACGCGGTCGTCAACATCACCACCGGCGGCTCACCGCACATGACCGTGCAGGAGCGGATGCGCCCGGCCGCGGTGTTCGAGCCCGAGCTGGCGTCGCTGAACATGGGCTCGATGAACTTCGGCCTGTACCCGATGCTGGAGCGCTTCACCGAGTTCCGGCACGACTGGGAGCGGGAGGCGCTGGAGAAGAGCCGGGACCTGGTCTTCAAGAACACCTTCGCCGACATCGAGGCGATCCTGGCCATCGGCGCGGCCAACGGCACCCGGTTCGAGTTCGAGTGCTACGACATCGCGCACCTCAACAACCTGGCGCACTTCGCCTCGCGCGACCTGGTCCGGGGCCCGCTGTTCGTGCAGTCGGTCTTCGGCCTGCTGGGCGGCATCGGTGCGCACCCCGAGGACCTGATGCACATGCGCCGCACCGCCGACCGCCTGCTCGGCGACTCCTACCAGTGGTCGATCTTGGGCGCCGGCCGCAACCAGATCCCGCTGGCCACCATCGGCGCGGCCCAGGGCTCGCACGTGCGCGTCGGCCTGGAGGACTCGCTGTGGATCGGCCCGGGCGAGCTGGCCAAGACCAACGCCGACCAGGTGACCCGCATCCGCACCGTGCTGGAAGCCCTGAACCTGGAGGTCGCCACCCCCGACGAAGCCCGCGAGATCCTCCAGCTCAAGGGCAAGGACCAGGTCGGCTTCTGATCCGGCGGGCCGGGTCAGTCGCGGCCTGCTTCGACGATCTTGTCCGCCAGTCCGGACGGATCGGCCAGCAGGGTCTCGTGGCTGCCCGGCATCTGGGCCAGCCGGTACTGCCCGAGCCTGGCGGAGAGGCGCGGGTGCCAGGCCCATTCGCCGGGCGGCAGGGCGATGTCCTCGGTGCAGTTCAGGTACGACTTGGGCAGGTCCAGCCGGTGGAACTCGGCCAGTTCCAGGATGTCCTGCAGCGGGCGGAACGGCTCCGGGGACAGCGTCCGGTACGTGCGCTGCGCGGTTTCCAGGTCGGCGTCCTGGATGAAGGCCTCCCGCCACAGCGGGAAGGGCAGCTGGATCGTGTTGTCCGTCGATTCCTCGGCGAGCCGCCGGAACAGCGTCCGGTAGTGCGGCGGGCAGTCGTCCAGCAGGCATTGGCCGGGCAGCGGCACGAAGGCGTTGCAGAAGACCAGGCGGCGCAACCGGTCGGGAACCTTCTCGGCGACACCGGCGATGACCGAGCCGCCGAAGCTGTGCCCGACCAGCACCACGTCGGCGAGCTCCCCGGCCACGATGAAGTCCACGATGGAATTCACGCAGTCCTCGTGACCGACGTCCTTGTCGACCCCGTGGCCGTGCCCCGCGATGGTCGGCGCGTGAGCGACGTGCCCGAGCGATTCGAGCCGTTCGACGACCCCGGCCCAATGCGATCCGTCGTGCCAGGATCCGTGCACCAGAACGAACATCACCACGATCGCACCTACCCGCTGCGACAGGCCCCCGCCCGTCGAGCGTAACGACCGCGGGCGTTCCCGGTCAGCCGCCGAACACCGCGCGACCGCACGCCCTTTCAGCGGATCCGGGATGCAACTCAGGCCGCGATGCGCTCCAGCACCCCGACCGCTGCTCGCACACCGTCTTCGGATCGCACGCGTTCACCGATCGCGCGAGCGCTGTCGTTCAAGGGCTGGCTGGTGACGGCTTCGGTGATCGCTCGCGCCAATGCGTCGGCGGTGAGGCGCTTCTGCGCGATGGGCGCCGTGCCCACTCCTGCTCGCGCGGTCAGACCGCCCCAGAACGGCTGGTCCGCGACGAACGGGCACACGACCTGGGGACGTCCGGCGGCGAAGGCCGCGCCAGTGGTACCGGCTCCGCCGTGGTGCACGATCGCCGCGGTCCGGGGAAACAGCGCCGCGTGATCGACGTCGTCCACGACGAGCACGTCGTCCGAGCTCTGGTCGATCCTCATTCCGCCCCAACCGGTTCCGGCCACCAGGCGTCGCCCCGCTCGCCGTGCGGCCGCCAGCACCACCGCTCCGGTGCGCGCGGGATCGAGCCCCGACATCGAGCCGAACCCGGCGTACACCGGCGGGGCGCCCTGCGCCAGGAATTCCTCGACCGCCACCGGCAGCGGCTCCGCGGCCGACGGGAGGTTCCAGTACCCGGTGGTCACCGCGGAGTCCGGCCAGTCCGCAGGCGTTGGCAGCACGGCGGGGCTGAACGCGTGCAACACCGGCGCCGGTCCACCGTCAGGACGACGCAGCGGATCGTGCCTGCCCGGGCGGGGTGGCAGCTGGAGGGTTCGGGCCCGCCAGCGGTCCACCACGCGGTGGAACATCAGCGCGGGCAACTTCATCCCGGCGTAGCTCGCCCTGTTCACCGCTCCCGGAACCCAGCCGGGCAGCGAGACCGCCGGCCAGGCGAACTCGCGCGTGGGCACGTACATCGGCAGCGGCAGGGCGAGCACGGCAGGAACGCCCAGCGCTTCCGCCACGTGCTGACCGGCGATGATCTGCCCGTTGTGCACGACCACGTCGGCGTCGCGGGCAGCTGCCGCCCAGCAGTCCTCGAGCACCTGCGCGAACATCGCGGGCATCGTGCGCACCTGCCGCAACCGCGCCCGCGCGCCGCCTTGGACCACCGCACCCGCGGTGTCGCCGTCGAGTTGGCGCATCGGCCCGTCGTCCACGCCCGCGAACGGCACTCCGCGGTCGGCCGCGAAGCCCGCGAACCGGTGGGGCGCGACGACGACCGCCTCGTGCCCGGCGTCCGCCAAACCCCGTGCCAGAGCGAGGAACGGCTGCACGTCGCCCCGCGTTCCCAAGGTCATGAGCAACGCCTTCACGTGTCCTCCTGCGCGCTGTGCACGGCTCCCGCAACGGCCGGTCGGGTGCAGGTGAGCATATGGACTTTTCGGGATTTTCCGAACACCGCGAGCCGTCAGGATTCCGTCAACGGACAGCAGGCCGCCGGCGGAGACATCGAAGCGGCAGAGCCGGACAGGACTTGAAAACAAAAAGACAATTTGTTTTTATGTTCACGCCAGCGGCGGGTTCCGCCCGCCCGCGGACGAAGGAGTTCATCGTGGACCTGATCACCGACTTCCTGGCCTGGGCGTGGCCGCGGCACCTCAACCCGATCAGCTGGTACGTCCGGCCGCTGTTCTTCCTGCCGATCGCCTACTTCTGCTGGACGCGGCGCCCGCTCTGGCTGGCGGTGACGATCGCGGCGATGGTGTCGAGCTTCTTCTGGTTCCCCGCACCGACCGAGATCGATCCGCGGATCGCGGGCGTGCTGGAGATGGAGAAGCAGCTGTTCACCGACCCGACGTGGATCACGTGGGTGACGTTGCCGCTGATCCCGGCGCTGATCGCCGGGCTGTGCGCCGCGTTCTGGCACCGCTCGCTGGGCTGGGGGCTGGTCGTCATCGACGGCGGGCTCGCGCTGAAGATCGCCTGGACGATCGCCAACTCGGGCACCGACGGGCTGGCGACCGTCGTCCCGCTGGGGCTCGGCGCGGTGGCCATGACCGCCGTGATCGTCGTGATCGCTCGCCGGCGAGGACTGCGGCTGGCCCTGCGGTCCTGATCGCACGCCCACCTGAAACCATGTGGACGACCGTTCGCAGCAAGGAGTCAGCGATGCCGCCAGCGTTCTCGGCCGAGGAGAAGGCCCGCATCACCGGGGAGCTCATGGACGCCGGGCACCGGCTGTTCACCGCCCAGGGACTGCGCAAGACCTCGTTGGACGAACTCGTCGCACCGGCCGGGATCGCCAAGAGCAGCTTCTACGCCTTCTTCGACTCCAAGGAAGCGCTGTACCTGGAACTGATGCTGAAGCAGACCGGCGAGGTCAAGCGGGCGGTCATCGACCGGGCGCTGCTCACCGAAGACGACACCGGCGACGCGCTGCGCCGGTTCCTGCGCGCCACCCTCGGCGAGCTGACGACCAACCCGCTGTGGCGGCGGCTGATGACCCACCCCGAGGAGATGCAGGCGGTCGCCCGCAAGCTCGACCCCGAGCGGGTCACCGCGATGACCGACAACCCGGTCACCGCGCTCACCCGCTACGTCGAGGAGCAGCGGGACGCGGGCCGACTGGTCGAAGCCGACACCGAGGTCGTCATCGGCGTGCTGCAGTGCGTGCTGCTCGTGCCGATGTTCGGCGAACGGCTCGGGGAACCGGCCCTGCGCGACAGGGTCCTCGACTTCCTGATCGACCTCGTCGCCGACGGCCTCACCAGCAGGAAGGGATGACGAGCCGTCGCGGCGTTCCCAAGGCCGCTGACTCCGGCTAGCCTGATCTCCTCGGTTCCGCGGGGAACCGGTGGTGTGCCGGGAAGCCTGGTCGGCGTGGCGAGAGGAGCTGTCATGCCGTCCGGACGAGGTGCTGTCGTGGTCGATCTCGCCGAGGTCGACGCCGGGATGACCGAGCTGGTCGGCGGCAAGGCCGCCGCGCTCGGCGAGATGCTGCGCGCCGGGTTCCCGGTGCCGGACGGGTTCTGCGTGACGACGCGGGCTCACCGGTCCGGGGCGGTCCCGGCCGCGGACGTTCTCGACGCCTACCGGAGGCTGGGTTCCGGGCCCGTCGCCGTTCGATCCAGCGCCACCGCCGAAGACCTCCCGGACGCCAGCTTCGCCGGGCAGCACGACACGTTCCTCGACGTCGACGGGCCGGAAGCGCTGCTCGAAGCCGTTCAGCGGTGCTGGGACTCGTTGCACGGCGAACGCGCGGTCGCCTACCGCGAGGCGAACCGGATCGACCACGGGCCCGTGCGCATGGCCGTCGTCGTGCAGCGGATGGTCGACGCCGGGACCGCAGGTGTCCTGTTCACCGCCAACCCGCTCACCGGTTCCCGGGCGGAGATGGTCGTCGATGCCGCACCTGGGCTGGGCACCGCCGTCGTCGACGGCAGCGTCAACGCGGATCACTACGTCCTCGGCAACGCGGTCGCCGACACCGGCGGCTGTCTCGGACGGGCCGAGCTGACGGCGTTGCGCGAGCTCGGTTCGCGGTTGCAGGAGCACTTCGGGATCCCGCAGGACGTCGAGTGGGCCTTCGATCGCAGCGGGACGCTGTGGGCGCTGCAATCCAGGGCGATCACCACGCTGTTCCCGCTGCCGCCTCCCTCCGGCGGTTCGCAGCCGCGCGTCTACTTCGAGATGGGGCACATGCAGGGCATGCTCCGGCCGTTCACGCCGCTCGGGATGTCCGCGATGCGGCTGGCGGCCGAGATGTGGTTGGGCCCCTCCAGCGCGAAGACGATGACGAACACCTGGATCGTCGACGTCGGCGGGCACCTCTACGCGGACTGGACCGACTTCCTGCGCAGCAGGTGGACCCGCAAGCAGATCCCGGCGATGATGCGCACCTACGGGCCGCGGTGCGAGGCGATCGCGCTGCGCTTGCTGGAAGATCCGCGGTTCGCCCCGCAGCGCGGGATGCCGCTGCGCCTGCCGTGGCTGAAGCTCGTGCGGCTGGTTCCAGCCGCGGTGGCCGGCATCGGCGGTTCGCTCGCCCGGCCGGAGGCGGCTCGGGCACGGGCTTTCCACCGCGTGGAGGAGATCCGGCGCGAGTCCGCGACGGCATCACGATCGATCGGCACCGCCGAGCGGTTCCGGCTCGCGGAGAAGGCGCAGGAGGTCTACGCGGGCCGGGAGATCGCGGACGTCATCTGGCCGATGATGACCGGGTTGCTGGTCGACCGGATCGCCCGCGGTCTGCTCCGGGACATCGCCGGGGAGACCGAGCTCGACACCGTGCTGCGCGGGCTGCCGCACAACATCACCACCATCATGGATCTCGCGCTGTGGCAGGTGGTGCGCGATCTCGACACCGCGCAGCGCGAGCTGCTGAGCAGCACACCGCCCGCCGAGCTGGCCGACCGCTACCGGAACGGCGAGCTGCCGGACATCGGCCTGACCTCGTTCCTGGCCGAGTACGGCAACCGCTGCGCCGCGGAGGTGGACATCGGCGTGCCGCGCTGGGCCGAGGACCCGGCACCCGTGTTCGCCGCCATCGCCAACTACCTGAAGATCACCGACCAGCAGGCACCCGACGAGCGGTTCGCGCGGGCCGCCGAGCAGGCCGAGGCGGCGGTCGGGGCGCTGACCGCGCGTGCTCGGCGGCGGCATCCGGTCCGCGGGCGGCTCGCCGGTTTCCTCCTGCGCCGCACCCGCCAGCTGACCGGCCTGCGAGAGCTCGCCAAGTTCGCTTGGGTGCACCCGCTGGCCGAGATGCGCAGGCAGCTGCTGCTGGCCGGCGAGGACCTGGCCGCCAACGGCGTGCTCGACCGCCCCGGCGATGTCGTGTTCCTGGAGCTCGAAGAGATCCGCGCCGCGATCGCCGGATGCGACCAGCGGGAGCTCGCACGTGCCCGCAAGGCCACCTACCAGCGAGAGATCACCCGGCGGCAGGTCCCCGTGGCGCTGCTCTCCGACGGCACCGATCTGGAAGCGATCGCCCCGCGGGCAGCGGCGGACGGGGCGTGGACCGGGCTCGGGGCTTCGCCGGGAACCGCCACCGGCCGGGCGCGGGTGATCCTCGATCCCGCCGGGGCGCGCATCGAACCCGGGGAGATCCTGGTCGCCCCGACCACCGACCCCGGTTGGACACCGCTGTTCATGACCGCGGCCGGGCTGGTCACCGAAACCGGATCTCCGATCGCGCACGGGCCCACCGTCGCCCGCGAGTACGGCATCCCGGCGGTCATCTGCGTCCGCGACGCCACGCGACGCATCGAAACCGGGCAGCTCATCACCGTCGACGGCACCGCGGGCACCATTACCCCGGGGGCCATCGGCTGAGCACACCGCCGCCGCTCGCGGAGGAGCCCGGCGACGCGGTTCGGATCCGGCTGGAAGAGCCGTCGCCACCTCCAGCCGGATATCGATCCGTCAGCTCGTGCTGCTCACCTCCGCACCTTCCAACCGCCGGTATGCGCGGTTGCGCGCGCTGAGCACGATCGCGGCCAGGACGGCCGCGATCAGCGATCCCAGCAGAACGGCGGTCTTGACGTAGTCACCGCGCGGATCGCCGGCGTCGAAGGCCAGCTCCCCGATCAGCAGGGAGACGGTGAACCCGATGCCGGCGAGCAACGCGACCCCGACGATGTCCCACCACGACAGCCCGGGGTCCAGCCGAGCCCGCGTGCACTTGGCCACCACGAAGGTGGATCCGAAGATCCCGACGAGCTTGCCCAGCACCAGCCCGCCCACGACCCCGAGGGCGACCGTGCTGGTCATGGCCCCGACCAGCGCATCGCCCCGCAAGGACACCCCGGCGGCGAACAGCGCGAACAGCGGCACCGCCACACCGGCCGAAACGGGGCGCCAGAGGTGTTCCAGGTGCTCGGCCAGCCCGGTGGACTCGCCCTCGCGCGCGACGACGGGAACGGTGAACCCGAGCAGCACTCCGGCGATCGTGGCGTGCACCCCCGATGCGTGCACGAAGTACCAGGCCAGCAACGCGAGCGGGATCAGCGCCCACCACGAGGTCTTCCGCCGCTGCACCAGCAGCCCGAACAGCGCGATCGGCACCAGGGCGGCTGCCAGCACGCCCAGGTTGAACTCATCGGTGTAGAAGATCGCGATGACCGCGATCGCCAGCAGGTCGTCGACCACGGCGAGCGTGAGCAAGAAGGCCCGCAGCGAGGTCGGCAGGTGCGAGGCGATGACGGCGAGCACGGCCAGGGCGAACGCGATATCGGTCGCGGTGGGGATCGCCCAACCGCGCAGCGCCGAGCCGCCCGCGCCGATGTTGAGCGCCACGAAGATCAACGCGGGCACGAGCATGCCGCCGATCGCAGCCACGACCGGGACCGCGGCCCGCCCGGGATCGCGCAGATCACCGGCGACGAACTCGCGTTTGAGCTCCAGGCCCACGATGAAGAAGAAGATCGCCAGCAGGCCGTCGGCCGCCCAGTGGGCGAGGTCGAGGTCCAGGCCGAGCGCGGCCCCGCCGGGCCACGGGACGAACGAGCGAACGGCCTCGTAGGCCTCGCCCCACGGCGAGTTGATCCACACCAGCGCGAGCACCGCCGCTACCAGCAGCAGAGCTCCCCCAACGGACTCCGCGCGCAGGATCTGGGACACGGTGCGCGCCTCGGTGCCGGACAGGCGTGCGAGAAGACCACGCCGGGAAGGGGTCTTTTCCTCCATGCGGAAACCCATCTGATCGGAAGCACGGACTGACTCGCCGACCAGACTTCCCGGCACACCCATGAACATTCTACGCAAAACGGGCAGGCGGCCCTCACCCCACCCGCATCGACGAGGCGGCCCGCGATCCGCCCATACACTTGTATTGCTTATTGGTCATCTGTATTGTCCCGCCCATGGGAACACCTTCAAGCAGGGACGACCCGCGTGCCGAAGACCTGACGGCTCGTGCGCGGATCCGCGACACGGCGATGCGGATGTTCGCCGACCGGGGCGCCGACGGGACGTCGATGCGGGCGGTCGCTGCGGAGGCCGGGGTTTCGATCGGGCTCGTCCAGCACCACTTCGGCTCGAAGGCCGGGCTGCGCAAGGCATGCGACGACTTCGCGATCGGCAGCATGCTCGACGAGGCGCGGGCAGCGGCGAGCAGCGGCGATCCGTTCACCACGCCGATGAACCGCGAGGTGGACGAGCTCGTCCTCCGGTACCTCGGCCGCGCGCTGATCGACGGATCCACGACCGCAGCCGAGCTCTTCGACGCCGGTGCCGAACTGGCCGAGTCCTGGTTCGCCGCCAACTGGCCGGAACGGTTCGGACCGGACGAGGCCGGAGCGGCCCGGGCCCGGGCCGCTGCCGCCGCCATGTCGGCGATGCACCTCGGGCCCATCGCACTGCACTCGCACCTGTCGCGCCGGCTCGGCGTGAACGCTCTCGACGACGAGAACCGCGCGCTGATCCCCACCGCGATCACCGACGTCTACCAAGCGATGGCGACGTTGTTCGACAACGCCCAGACCTCCCGAGGAGCGGAACATGAGTGAGGTCGTCCAGATCGAGGGCCTCGTGAAGAGCTTCGGCCGGGCCAAGGCCCTGGACGGACTGGACCTGAGCGTCTCGGCCGGTCAGATCCACGGTTTCCTCGGTCCGAACGGGGCGGGCAAGTCCACCACCATCCGGATCCTCCTCGGACTGATGCGCGCCGACGCCGGCGAAGCGGCGGTGCTGGGGCGCGACCCGTGGTCCGATGCCGCCCAGCTGCACGCGCAGCTGGCGTACGTGCCCGGTGACGTCACGCTCTGGCCGAGCTTGACCGGGGGCGAGGTGATCGACCTGCTCGGCCGGATGCGCGGCTCGGCCGACGCCGGACGCCGCGATGAGTTGATCGAGAGGTTCCAGCTCGACCCGGGCAAGCGGTGCCGGACCTACTCGACCGGCAACCGGCAGAAGGTCGCGCTCGTCGCCGCCCTGTGCGCCGACGCCGAGCTGTTGATCCTGGACGAGCCGACCTCCGGCCTGGACCCGCTGATGGAGGAGGTGTTCCGGGCATGCGTGCGGGAGGCCGCCGCGGAAGGGCGAACCGTGCTGCTGTCCAGCCACATCCTCTCGGAGGTCGAAGCGCTGTGCGACCAGGTGACGATCATCCGGGACGGCCGGGTGGTCGAGCGCGGTTCGCTCGCCGACCTGCGTCACCTGTCCCGCACGTCGGTCCACGGCGTCCTCATCGGTGACCCGGCGGCGCTGGGCGCCCTCCCGGAGATCCACGACCTGCAGATCGACGGCGCGCACGTCCGGTTCGAGGTCGACGCCGGCCGGCTCGACCCGGTGCTCGCCCGGCTCGCGGCGATCGGCACCTCCCGCCTCGTCGTCGAACCGGCGAGCTTGGAGGAGCTGTTCCTCCGCCACTACGACCGGTCCGCCGGGAAGAACCTGGAGGAGGTCCGGTGAAGGGCGCCGAATTCGCCGGTACGGCGGGGCTGGTCCGCCTCATCCTCCGCCGCGACCGATTGCTGATCCCGCTGTGGCTCCTGCTCAGCCTCTCCGCCCCGCTCGCAGGCGCATCGGGAGTCGCGACCACCTACTCGACCGCGGCAGACCGCAGGCACCGGTTCGAGCAGGTCGAGGGCACGCCCATGTTCGTCATCTTCCAGGGACGGGCCTTCGGCGACACCACCGCTGCGCTGAGCGCGCAGCAGGGGTTCGCGACAGCAGTGCTGATCGCCGCGCTCGGTGCCGCCCTCCTGGTCGCCAGGCACACCCGCGGCGAGGAAGCGGCCGGGCGGCGCGAACTCCTCGGATCGACCGTGACCGGCAGGCACGCACCGCTGGCCGCCGTGATGGCCGTGATCGGTGCCGCCGGAATCGTCATCACCGTCGCCGGCGCTCTCGCCCTGATCGGCTTCGGGTTACCGGTTCCGGGGTCGTTCGCGATGGGCAGCACCGGTGGCGCGGCGGCCTGGCTCGGCGCGGCGTTCGCGGCGGTGGCGGCCCAGCTCACCACACGATCCGTGATCGCAGGCGTCAGCGCGGCGGGCGTCATCTACGCGATGCACTTCCTGCGCGGCGTCGCGGCCATCAGCGGTGACTCGGCGGCCTGGTCGGTGTGGCTGATCCCGAACGGATGGCTGGAGGAGATCCGCCCGTACACCGCCGACCGGTGGTGGCCGCTGGCACTGGCGGTGGCGCTCTCGATCGCGCTGGTCGTGCTCGCCGCCCGGCTCTCGGCTCGTCGGGACATCGGCGGCGCACTGCTCGGTTCGCGGCCCGGCCCGGTCACCGCGCCCGAGTGGTTGCGCAGCGACCTGGCACTGGCGCTGCGGTTGCACCGCCCCGACGTGATCGCCTTCTCCGCGTTCCTGCTCGCGATGGGGCTCGCGCTCGGCGCAGGTGGGTCCGGTGCGATGGCCGAGTACGGGCGCTCGGCCTGGGTGCAGGCGTACGCGGCCGCGATGCTGATCGACGATCCGGCCGACGCGCTGTACGTCTACGTCGTGTTCTCCTTCGTCTTCGTCACCGGAATCCACGCGGTGCTCACCGTGCTTCGGCTGCACCGGGACGAAACCTCGGGCATCGCCGCGAACCTGCTCGGCGGCCCGCTCGGCCGCGTGCGGTGGGCGCTCGGCCAACTGGCCGTCGCGATGGCGGCCCCGGTGGTGCTGCAGTTCGCGATGGGCCTGGGCTTGGGCCTCGGCACCTGGGCAGCGACCGGCCGCGTGGACGAGCTCGGCCGACCGCTGGCGCTGACCATGCCCCTGGTGATCGCCGTGTGGGTCATCGTCGCGATCGCCTTCGCCGCGTTCGGCCTGCGCGCCCGCACCGCGCCGCGGGTGGGCTGGACCGCGCTCGCGATCGGGATCGCCGTCGAGATCGCCGTCAAAGCCGGTTCCCTGCCCGAATGGCTGTACCGCGCAACATCGCCGTTCGCATCGATCAGCCCGTACTTCCAACCGACGCCGCTGACCTACACCGGGCTGCTGGTGTTCACCGCGGTGCTCGTCGCGGTCGGATCGATGGCCATCAAGCGGCGCGACCTGGCCACCGGCTGACTCCTCCCCCAGCAGTCACCCGATCGTCCGGCGGTCAGCGCGCGGCGAGCCGGGAGACGTAGACCGTGTTGGCGGACTTCCCGCCGCCGTAGGGGTTGTCGAAGGTCACGGTGTGCGCTTCGACCGTCTCGAAGACCTCGGCGAGCACTGCGGTGAACTCCGCCTCCGGCGGGTCGTCCGACCACAGCGCGAACACGCCGCCGGGGTGGAGGTGGGCGGCGAGGCGGCGCAGTCCCGCTGGGGTGTAGAAGTCGGCGTGGCCGGAGTCCAGGACGTGGCGCGGCGAGTGGTCGATGTCGAGCAGGACCGCGTGGAACCGCCGACCGGGTGCTGCCGGGTCGAAGCCCGGGACCGAGGCGGCCATGGCGAAGAAATCGCCTCGCACGAACCGGTTCCGCGGGTCACCGGTCAGGGACTCCGACAGCGGCAGCAGGCCGCGCTGGTGCCAGTCGACCACCTCGGGCAGGCCTTCGACGACGATCGAGGAGCGCACCCGCGGATCGTCGAGCGCGGCACGCGCGGTGCAGCCGAGCCCGAGCCCGCCGACCACGACGTCGAAGCCGGTGCCGGGCAGCTCGGCCAGGCCCAGCCGCGCGAGCTCCTCCTCGGCCACCGTGAACAGGCTCGACATCAGGTATTCGTCGTCGAGCTTGACCTCGTAGACGTCCACGCCCAGCAGCGGATCCCGCCGCCGCCGCAAGCTGATCGCACCGATCGGCGTCTCCTGCCAATCGATCTCCTCGAAACGAGCACCCATCCTTGCCCTCCGATCCCAGGGGTCGCCCGCACCGGGGCCGGTCGACCGGCGGCCGCTGCGCGAGCAGCGCGAGCCGGTGGGGGCCGACCCTATGGTGCGGGAGTCCGGCGGCCCGCAGCGCCACGCCGGTCCGGCCGCCGGAACGGCCGGACCGCCCCGTCGATTACGGTGGGTTCGGAGTCCGGACCGGGAAGGGTATGACGTGAGCGAGCGGATGCAGATCGGCGAGGTCGCTGAGCGCACGGGGCTGTCCCTGCGCACCATCCGCTACTACGAGGAAGTCGGACTGGTGGTGCCCAGCGACCGCAGCCAGGGCGGCTTCCGCCTCTACACCGAACCCGACGTCGACCGGCTCAAGCTCATCATGCGCATGAAACCGCTGGGGTTCCAGCTGGAGGAGATGCGCGAGCTGCTGGCCATCATCGACCCCACGCCCACCAGCCCGAAGATCGACGACCCGGCGGGCAGGCTGGCCGCGTTCAGCGAATCCGCCGAGCAGCGCTGCGTGGAGCTGCGCACCAAGCTGCGCATCGCCGAGGAGTTCGCGGCCACCCTCCGCGCGCACCTCGGCACCGAGCGGCCCGCCACCGGCTGACCTCCCAGTGATCCCGGCCTCACCCGCGCCGGAGGGCTGGGGCGCGCGAGCAACTCTCATCTAACGTAAGGGTAGGGTTCCGCCGCGCCGACGTCCCGGGGCGGGCATCCCGTCCACCCCGCGGCACCGCCGCCGCGTCGTGAGTCGCGTCGTGCCTCGACGCGACGACGTTCCGCGCCGTGCGGCGCCCGAGCATGTCAGGTCGTGAAGTGCCCACTCCCCCGTTGTCCCGCCTGCGGCCGAGCCGGCCGGCGTGGCTGTCGCCCAAGGTCGCCCGCACCGAGATCCTCGCCGGACTCGTCGTCGCTCTGGCGCTGATCCCCGAGGCCATCTCGTTCTCGATCATCGCCGGGGTCGATCCCAGCATCGGCCTGTTCGCCTCGTTCACCATGGCCGTGGTCATCTCGATCGTCGGCGGGCGGCCCGCGATGATCTCCGCAGCCACCGGCGCGATCGCACTGGTGGTGGCCCCGCTGGCCCGCGAGCACGGGCTCGGCTACCTGGTCGCGACGGTCATCCTGGGCGGGGTGTTCCAGATCGTCCTGGGCTCGCTCGGGGTGGCCCGGTTGATGCGGTTCGTGCCGCGCAGCGTGATGGTCGGCTTCGTCAATTCCCTGGCCATCCTCATCTTCATGGCGCAGATCCCCGAGCTGATCGACGTGCCGTGGCAGGTCTACCCGCTGTTCGCCGCCGCCCTGGTGATCATGGTGCTGTTCCCGAAGCTCACCAAGGCCGTCCCCGCGCCGCTGGTGTCCATCGTCGCGCTCACCGCGCTGACCATCGCCGCCGGGATCGCCGTGCCCACCGTCGGCGACAAGGGCGCACTGCCCTCCGCACTGCCCGTTCCCGGCATCCCCGACGTCCCGTTCACGCTGGACACGCTCTCCCTGATCGCCCCGTACGCGCTGGCGTTCGCGCTGGTCGGGCTGATGGAATCGCTGATGACCGCCAAGCTCGTCGACGACATCACCGACACCCGATCCAACAAGACCCGCGAATCCATCGGTCAGGGCATCGCCAACGTCGTCACCGGCTTCTTCGGCGGGATGGGCGGCTGCGCGATGATCGGCCAGACCATGATCAACGTCAGGACCGCGGGCGCCCGCACCCGGCTGTCGACCTTCCTGGCCGGCGCGTTCCTGATGGTGCTGTGCATCGTCTTCGGGCCGCTGGTCTCGCAGATCCCGATGGCCGCGCTGGTCGCCGTCATGGTGCTGGTCTCCGTCGGCACCTTCGACTGGCACAGCATCGCGCCGAAGACCCTCAAGCGGATGCCGGTCGGCGAGACGACGGTCATGGTCGTGACCGTGGCCGTCGTGGTGGCCACCCACAACCTCGCCATCGGCGTCGTCGTCGGCGCGATCACCGCGATGGTCATCTTCGCCCGCCGCGTCGCCCACCTCGTCGAGGTCACCGCCGTCACCGACCCCGACGGCACGGAGGTCGTCTACCGGGTCACCGGCGAGCTGTTCTTCGCCTCCAGCAACGAACTCGTCCAGCACTTCGACTACGCGAGCGACCCGGACAAGGTCGTCGTCGACCTCACCGACGCCCACATCTGGGACGCCTCCACCGTCGCCGCGCTCGACGCCATCACCACCAAGTACGAAACCCGCGGCAAGACCGTCGAGATCGTCGGCCTGAACACCCACAGCGCCAAGATCCACCACCGCCTCACCGGCGAACTCACCGGCAGCTGACCGGTGCCGCGCAGCCCGGCGGCTGCGCGGCACTCGTGGTCAGGGGACGAGCACCAGGCGGATCGGGTCTCCCACCTTGTTCTCCAGCCGGTGGACCGCTTCCGCGGCCTCGGCCAGCGGCAGGTGGCCGCTGATGGACGGCGACAGGTCCAGGCGACCGGTGGCTGCCAGCCGGATCAACTGCTCGACGTGCTCGGGACCGGACCCGTAGTGACCGCGGATCTCGTTGCGGTTCCAGCTGAAGCGCGTGCCGTCGGTGACGGTGAGCGGCTGCGGCGTGAGCCCCGCCAGCACCATGGCACCGCCGCGGCAGAGGGTGAGCGCGGCCTGCTCCCGCACCGCGGGCACACCGGCGAAGTCGAAGGCCAGGTCCAGGCCCCGGCCGTCGGTGGCGCGCAGCACCGCCGCGGCGAAGTCCGGGTCGGCCGGGTCGAGCGCGAGGTCGGCGCCGAAGGCGAGCGCGCGCTCGCGCGCGCCGGCCAGCGGGTCGACCGCGATCACCGGTGCCGCACCGGCGAGCCGGGCCAGCTGGATGCCGTGCGCGCCCAGGCCGCCCGCGCCCCAGATGCCCACCGCCTGGGCTGGGCGGACGTTGCCGGTGGCGACGATGGCGGCGTAGGGCGTGGAGACCGCGTCCGGGATGATCGCGGCCTGGTCGAAGGGCAGGTCGTCCGGGATCGGGGCGAGGGTGTCCTCGCGGGCGATCGCGTACTGCGCCCAGCCGCCGTCGTAGTCCACGCCGCGGGTGCGGGCCAGCAGGCAGGGGGCGCGGCGACGGCGGCAGTTGGCGCACTCGCCGCAGCTCTGCCCGGCCTGCAGCGCCACGCGCGTGCCCGCGGTCCAGTCGCCGCCCAGGTCCGGGCCGAGCGAGTGGATCACCCCGGCGACCTCGTGTCCGAGGGTGATCTCCTCGACGGGCACGAACGGCTTCAGGCTGCCGTCGATCAGGTGCACGTCGGACAGGCACACCCCGGCGGCCTTGACCTCGATCAGCACCTCCCCCGGCCCGGGGACGGGCACCGGGACCTCTTCGACGCGGAACTGTCCGCTGGGCACGTGCAACCGCCCGGCGAGCATGGTGTCCATGGGTTGAAACCTCCTGTTTCCGTACGGGATCGGCGGCTCAGCGCGCGGTGTGGACGTCCTCGACGTAGCGGCCGTCGGCGACCAGCGAATCGAGCCACGCGGTTCCGTCGCCACCGGTGCGCTGCGCGTGGATGGCCCGGAACGCCTCGCGCACGCCCGGGGCCATCCGGGTTCCGTCGCCGCAGACGTAGATCTTCGCCCCGTCGCCGAGCAGTCGCCACAGCTCGTCGGCCTCGGCGGCGATGCGGTGCTGGACGAAGGCCTGCCCGTCGACCGGTTCGGCGCTGAAGGCCGGGCGCATCTCGACCGCACCGGCCAGCTCCGCAGCGCGCAGTTCGGCGCTGTGCAGGTAGTCGGCTTCCGGGGCGTCGCAACCGAAGTAGCACAGCGCCGGGGCCAGCCGGGCGCCGTCGGCCGCGCGGTCGAGCCGGTCGGCGATGGCGCCGCGGAAGGGGGCCAGGCCGGTACCGGCCGAGATCATGATCACCGGGACGTCGTGGTCGATCCGGAACGCGGCCCGGCACGGCTGGACACGCGCGAGCACGGTGTCACCGGCGCGCACGTCGTTCAGGTGGCCCGAACCGGTGCCGCGGAAGGTGCCGCGCCCCGACCGCGCGGGGGCCTCCAACAGGGAGACCATCAGCTCGACGTGGTGCGGATCGCCTGCCGGTGACGACGAGATCGAGTAGTGGCGCGGCCGGATCGGCGGCAGCAGGTCGAGCAGCACCGGCCAGGTCAGCTGCCCGGCCAGCGCGGGGTTGTCCTCGATGACCTCCAGCAGGCTGCGGTGATCCGGGTCCCCGGCCAGGGCCCGCAGGGCCTGCTGCTCGGGCGGGCACGGGTTGAGCTCGGCGAGGACGGTCAGCTGGGCGCTGGTCGGCCGGTCCTGCAGCTCGACGTGCCGGGTCAGCAGCTCGCGCACGGTCACCGGCCGGTCGACCGCGACCCCGTCCCGGCGCGGCGCGATGTTGAGGACGGTGTCCAGGTCCGCCCGCAGGACCCGGGCGGCGCGCTCGACCAGGGCCGGGTCGTTGACCGGGAGCACGGTGAGGTGGTCGGCGGTCCGGTAGGTCTCGCCCTCGGGCAGCGCCAGGCGCACGAAGCGCTTGGCGCGCGGGTAGCCGGGGCTGGTGAGGCTGGCGGTCTCGGTGACCGTCATCGGCGTCATGCCGTGCCGGGCGGCCAGCTCGTCCAGCGGACCGCCGGTGACCTCGGTGACGATGTGCGCGGGACTCGCGGGCTGATCGGCTCCGACCGTGGCGGGATCGCCGTGCCTCTCCAGCACGGCGTTGCGCAGTGCGGCGGTGAAGGCCTTGACCGCGCCGGTCAGATCGCCCGCGGCGTCGGCCTCCGCGCGCTCCAGCAACCGGGTTCCGCCGAGGTCGGCCAGCCGGGCGTCGATCCAGGTCGGGATGCGCTGGTAGGTGGCGGACCAGTTGCGGTCGCCGACGCCGAGGACCGCGTAGGTGACGCCGTCGGCGGCACCGGGTTCGGCGTTCTCCAGCCAGCGGGCGAACTCGGCCGCGTCGTCGGTGGGCTGGCCGTTGTAGGAGGCGGCGGTGATGACGACGGGCCGGTCGGTGGGCAGTGCGCCGGTGTGCTCGTCGAGCGCAGCGATCGCGATGTCGCAGCCGATCTCAGCGGTGGCGTCGGCGAGCTGGGCCGAGAAGTCCTTGCAGGTCCCGTAGTTGCTGCCGTGCAGCAGCAGGACTCCGGTCCCCGGCCGGACCCGCGTGGGCAGCCCGCTGTCCGCGGCGGGTGCCTCGGTGGCCTGGGCAGGCGCGGCGACGCGGTCCGCCGAGGTGCGCCGGGCCAGGGCGAGGGTCAAGCCGTCGGGCTTGATGGTGAGCGCCTGCTTGATGCGCAGCTGGTAGTCGGCGTGGTCGAGCAGCCGGTAGCGGTGGACCAGCATCGCGAGCAGCATCGTGGCCTCGTGCAGCGCGAACTGCCGACCGATGCACGCGCGCTCGCCGGTCCCGAACGGCTTGAAGGCGTGCGGGGAGCGCGCCGCTTCGGCCTCGGGCGTGAAGCGGGCGGGGTCGAACAGCTCGGGGTTGTCGCCCCAGACCGGGTCCCGGTGCAGCATCGGGGTCACCACCGACGCCCACTGCCCCGCCCGCATCGGGATGCCGCCCAGCACCGTGTCGTGGCGGGCTTGGCGCGAAAAACCCGGTGCCGGCGGGAACATCCGCAGCGTCTCGTTGAGCACCTGGCGGGTGAAGTGCAGGCGGCCGACGTCTTCGAAGGTCGGTTCCGGATCGCCCTGGTCGCCCCACAGCTCGTCGACCTCGCGCTGCACCATCCGCAGCGCGGTCGGGTGCTTGACCAGGTTGTGCAGTGCGAAGGCCAGGGTGCCGGAGGTCGTCTCGTGCCCGGCGATCAGGAAGGTGATCACCTGGTTGCGGATGTTCGCCAGGTCCAGGGTGGTCCCGTCCGAGGGGTGGGTGGCGCTGAGCATCAGCCCCAGCAGGTCCTCGTTCTCCGGGGCCGGTGCGCCGGGAGCGGTGCGCGTCGCGATGACCTCGTCCACCACCGAGGCGAGGAAGGCCGCGTCGGCGCGGAACGCCTCGTCGGTGCGCGCGTGATCGGCGTCCGGGTCGCGGCTGAGCTTGGTCATCGCCCAGTGCAGGCAGCGCACCAGGGCGTCGACGAACGGGTGCGGTTCGTCCCGGTCGAACGAACCGAAGTCGAACCCGAAACCGGCCAGGCCGATGGTGTCCAGCGTCATCCGGGTCATGTCGTCGGCCACGTCGACCGGGCTGCCCGCCGCGCACCTGCGGTCCCACACCTCGATCAGCCGCTGTGCGACGCGCAGCATCACCGGGTGGTAGGCGCGCATCGAACCGAGGGCGAAGGCGGGCATCAGGACGTCGTGCGCCTTGGCCCAGTTGGGCTCGTCGTTGTAGGCGGTGAACAGGCCGTCGTGGGCGAACTCGCGGACGTTCTCCAGCGCCGGTCCGATGGCCTTGCCGAACCGCTGCTCGTCGGAGAGCTCGGTGACCAGTTCCAGGCTGCTGACCAGCAGCGCGTCCTGGCCGTGCTGGCGCTGGAGGAAAGCCGGACCGTGCTGGCGGACCAGCCGCATCGACCGCAGGACGGGCGTGCTGGTCGGCTCGTCGGACACGTCGACGACGGGGATGCCGGGCTGGAGCAGAGCGGCCATGTGGGGGCCAACCGCCTTTCGCGCTGGGGGAACCGCCGGGGAGAGCGGTCCCCTCCACACTCACCCCGCGCGAACCCCCGCGGCCGCCGCCGCACTGCATAATCGTGTAGTCCGCCGGTGCACCTGGGACTTGCCAAATCGACCGGCGTGCGCAACACGCAGGGAGCAGCACATGGACCCCGAGTCGTGCGGACCACCGCACGCGGAGGACTGGCGCCGGGAAGCGATCACCTGGCGCAACCGCATGATCCTCCTGCTCGACCACCTGCCGACGCCGATCGCGCTCTGCGAGGCCGACGGCGGCATCCTGCTGGCGAACCCGGCGATGGCCGCCGAGTGGGGCCTGCTGCCGGGGCAGATGCGCGGGCGCAACGCCCTCGACTTCTTCCGGCCCCGCGCGAAGGCCCGGCTCCACCCGATCGCCGAGGCCGTCCGCCTGCACCGCAGGTCCCGCTACCCGGTCGAGGTCAGCTGGACCCCGCCGACCGGCGTCGAGCGCTACGGCGAGGTCGACGTCACCCCGGTCAGCGACACCGCGGACGCTCCCCCGGCCCTGATGCTGGTGCTCCGGATCCTCGGCGAACGCGACGAAGCACCACCCGACCAGCCGGAACCACCGGCCAGCGGGGTGGAAGCGCGAATCCTCGCCCTAGCAGCGGGCGGCGACACGACCGCCAGGATCGCCAAAGCGGTCGGCCTGACCGTGGACGGCGTCAACTACCACCTGACGCAGCTCTCCCGCCGCTGGAACGTGCGAGGCAGGACGGCACTGGTGGCCCGTGCCTACGCGCTGGGCGTCCTCAACCCCGAAGCGTGGCCCCCGGCTCCGACCGAACCCGGCTAAACCCCGTTAGCCCTCAACGGCGCGTCACTCGCTCAGCCCAGCGAGGAATGCGGCCCAACTACCCCGCGAGAACACCAACACCGGACCTTCCGGATCCTTCGAATCACGCGCAGCCACCGCGACGTCGTTGAACGCCACTTCCACACAAGCGCCCTGGTTCATGCTGTGACTGGAATTCCGCCATCCTGAGAGGCCTTGCCCCGGAACGAATGCCACCTCGACGCAGTCGGCGCCGTTGTCGCTGTAGCTGGACTTCCGCCACACCACGCGGCCAGACATCGCGAGCAGCCTTCCCTCATTCGGCCAGGCGACTCCTGATCGCCTCCGCCGAAGCCTCCTCGGGCAACGCGGAAGACAGTAGCCGGTCGGCCGCGTGAATGTAAGCGGCTACTTGGTCCTGGTCCTGGATGTAGACGGCGCCATCGGGGATCTCGACGTAACCGATCGATTGCGCGTCCGAGAAGTTGAGCACCGTGAACGTTCCGTTCAGCCCAGCATGCGGTCCCACCGACGTCGGCAGCACGCGAAGGTCGATGTTGTCCTGCGCCGACAAGTCGAGGAGATGCTGAAGCTGTTCCCGCATCACCTCGCGGTCACCGATCGGACGATCCAGCACCGATTCCTCGATCACGGCGTTCAGCTGCAACGGCGCACCGTCGACCAACCTGCGCTGGCGAGCCATCCGGAAGCTCACCAAACGCTCGTTGTGATCAGGGCGGACACGAGCACTCGTCATCGTCAACGACGCGGCATAGGCCTCCGTCTGCATCAAACCCGGCACGATCAGTGCCTGGTAAGCGAAGAGCGACCCCGCAATTCCTTCCAGCCCAACGTAGGTCTTGAGCCAGTCAGGCAGGACATCCACCCAAGGTGCCCACCAGGTCTTCTGGTCAGCGCGGCCAGCGAGCGAGTTCAGCCGCTCTACCTCCCAGTCCGGAGCGCCGTAGAACTTCAGCAGCCCCGCCACCTCGTCGGGCTGCGGAAAGTAACGCCCGGTCTCCAGGTGCGTGATCTTGCCAGGTGAGCATCCGATCGCCCGCGCTGCTGCGGCGCTGGTCTCGCCCGCCCGGACGCGGAAGTTGCGCAGCTCCACACCGACGAGCCAGCGCAGGGCCGAGGGGTCTTGCCGGTCCACCATGGACACCCTCCTGACAGTCACGACTCCACGATCAGTCTGCACCCCCGCCAGGACCGGGACGATCAAGAGCACCCCATCGAGTTATCGCCATCCGTAAATCTTTACGACACCATTTCCAGTGTCATGACCTGGATCACAGGGAGGTTGCTATGTCGGGGTTGCCGTTGTGGAGCGAGGAGGAGTTCGTGGCCGCTCTTCAGGAGCTCGCTCGGGAGAACGCTCCTCGGGTGTTCGCGCTGTGCGAGGAGGTCGGCGATCGGCAGGACGGGCACGTCGAGTACTGGGGCATGGCCTTCGACGACAGCGCCGACGTCGTCAGCGCCTCCGGGCAGTTGCGGGCCAGCTTCAAGTCCGCCGAGGCCGCGCTGGACCGGCTTTCCAGGCGGTCGAACCTGCACCTCGTCTGGGTTTGACCGCGAAGAACTCCGCCGAGGGCACCCGAGCCGGAGAGCTCTCGGCGGAGTCAGCCGGGCCGTTTCCCCAACTCACGTCAAGCGCGGTTGAGCTGCACGCCCGACTTGCGGAGCAGGTCGGTGAGGTGGTCGTGCGGGAGGGCCGGGGTTCGGTGGCCGTCGCGGCCGGTCATGTCCGCGTTGGCCGTGAGCGCGTTGAGGACCGCTTCTTCGGTGGCCTGCACGGTGGCTTCGTAGAACGGATCCATCCGGCCCCACGGGATGAAGCGAAGCTGTTCGTAGGCCGCGCCTCCTGGAGCCATGGTGCTGGTCAGGGCTCCTCGGTTCGCGGTGGAGAAGGCGAGGAAGAGGTCGCCGGAGAAGTGGCCGCCGGTGGTTCCGGTGCGGGCGAGACCGAGCGGCACCCGGCGGGCGAGCGCGGTGCACTGCCCCGGCAGCAGCGGCGCGTCGGTGGCCACCACGACTATCACCGATCCCGCGCCGGGTGCGGCCAGCCAGTCGCTCTGCTCCATCAGGTTGTCCGCCGACAGCTGCGCCCCCACGGGCACGCCCCTGACCACGAGTTCCCGCCGGGAGCCGAAGTTGGCCTGCACGAACACACCGACCGCATAGCCGTCGGACTCGTGCTCGACGAGCCGGGAAGCGCTGCCGTTGCCGCCCTTGAAGGCGTAGCAGTTCATCCCGGTGCCACCGCCGACCGAGCCCTCCTCGACCGGGCCGGGCCGGGCGGCGTCCACGGCCTGCGCGGCGTGTTCGGTGCGGACGTGCGGGCCGTTGATGTCGTTGAGGTAGCCGTCCCAGGTCTCGCCGACGACGGGCAGCAGCCATTCGCGCGCCAGCTCGGGCCGGTTCCGCACCACCCAGTCGATCAGTCCCCTGTGGACTGTTCCGATGGCGTGGGTGTTGGTGATCCCGATCGGCAGCGTCAGCGAGCCGGTCTCCTCGATCCACGCGGTGCCGGTCATCTCGCCGTTGCCGTTGAGGGAGTACCAGCCCGCGGCGCACGGATCGGCCACTCCGGACCGGCCGCGCGGCAGGATCGCCGTCACCCCGGTGCGCACCGCCTCACCCTCGATCAGGGTCTTGCACCCGACCTCGACCCCGGGGACGTCGGTGATGGCGTTGTGCTGGCCGGGCGTGCCGTCGAACGGGATTCCCAGCCCACGAGCCCTGGGCAGTCCGGCAGGCGTTCGGGTGGCGGTCAACTGTTCTCCCCCTCGACCAGGTCGGCGGTCAGGTCCTCGCAGCCGGTGGCGCCGCGGGCGTAGGACAGGATGAGCTCGAACGCGCGCTGCGGGGGCACCACGGCGTTGCCGGAGATGATCTCCAGGCCGTAGCCGTTCTCCAGGCACACCAGATTCGCCGCGATGTCCGGGATCGGCGCGGTCGGCCGGAAGTGCCCCTGCGCGCGCCCGATCTCCAGCACCGCGCCGTACATGGTGACCTGCCGGTCGAACAGGCTCTCCGCGATCACCGAGTAGTTCGCGTCCTGCCGGACCGCGGTGCTGAACTCGTAGAGCACGTTGACCAGCTCGTCGTCGGCCCGCCACGGGATTCCCGCGCGGGCCGCGGCGACCAGCTTGCACCGCGCGTCCTCCACTGTGGACAGCATCGCCGCGCGGTCGGTGCAGAACCGCTCCACCGCTCGCCGGAACACCTCGCGCAGCAGCTCGGAGAGATCCGGGTAGTAGTAGTGCACCGAACCGCGAACCACACCCGCCTGCTCCGCCACGTCGGCGACCCTCAGCCCGGCCAGCCCCTGGCTGCCGACCGCACGAGTCGCCGCGGCGACGAGGTGTTCGCGGCGCACCGGTTTCCGACTGGGACGCGCCATGTCGAGGATTATCTGGCACTCGCGCCAATCCAGTCAACAAGATGGCCCAACCACCCTTGACATGACGCGTTCGTTCTTTGACTCTTGCGCCAAACAATGGTCGCGAAGGTCGAGGTGCCCGATGACCGGAGAAGTCACGCCGCAAGCCGACACCAGCTACCGCCAAGACCTCTCCCGGTCGCTGAGCTTTCGAGAGAACATCCTGATCACGCTCTCCGCGGTGACACCGGCGTCGAGCGTGTTCATCATCGTGCCGTCGGTGATCCAGGGCGTCGCGGGCGCTTCGGCGGTCGCCTTCGCCATCGCCGCGGTGGTCGGCGTCGTGGTGGCGCTGTGCTACGCCGAGCTGTCCAGCGCCTTCCCCATCACCGGCGGCGAGTACGCGTTCGTCGCGCGGACCGTCGGCAAGGCCACCGGCTTCGCCCTGTACCTGCTGACCATCGTGGCGGGAATCCTGATCCTGGGCGTGATCGCGGGCGGCACCGGCAAGTACCTCGGCGTCGTCTGGTCCGCACTGGACGGGCACTGGGTGGGCGTGGTGGTCATCATCGCCACCGGCCTGATCGCGGTGCTGGGCATCCGCACCAACGCCTGGGTGACCGGCGTCTTCCTGGTGCTCGAACTGCTCGCGTTGGCCGTGCTCGCCGTGCTCGGCTTCGTCAACGTCACCCAACCGGTCTCCATGCTGTGGACCGCGCAGACCGCCGGCCCCGGCGGCACCCTGACCGCGGCCTCGGCCGGACTGGTGGTCTCCTACACCGCGATCGCGATCTTCGCCTACAACGGCTACGGCACCGCCGTCTACTACGCCGAGGAGACCCGCCAGGCCACCAGGACGATCGGGCGGGCGATCCTCTGGTCGCTGGCCATCACCGTGCTCGCCGAGCTCGTCCCGCTGGTCGCGGTGCTGCTGGGCACGCCGAGCATGCCGGGCCTGGTCGCCGCCGAATCGCCGATGAACTACTTCCTGCTGGCCCGCGGCGGAACGGCGCTGAACACGATCGTCAGCCTGGGCATCGCGATCGCGGTGATCAACGCGGTCATCGCGATCATGCTCCAGCTCGGCCGCAGCCTCTACTCCGCGGCCCGCGACCGATCCTGGCCCGACGCGATCAACCGCCCGCTGGCCTGGATCCACCCGCGCCTGCGCACCCCCGTGGTGGCGACCCTGACGGTGGCGACGCTCGGTGCGCTGGCCTACGCGCTGCTGCCGTTCGAGGTGCTGCTGCTCGGCTCCGGGGCCAGCCTGGTGATCACCTACGTGATGGTCGGCCTGGCGGCCCTTCTCGGCCGCCTGCGCGGCCGCACCCAGCGCGCGGTCTACCGCATGCCCGCCTGGCCGCTGCCCCCGCTGCTGGCCCTGGCGGCGATGGCGGTGGTCATCTACGAGAACCTGCGCAGCGACTGGATCCCGGTGGCGATCACCCTCGTCATCCTGGCCATCGGCTACGCCTACTACTACGCCTGCATCCGCCCCCGCCCCGACCGCTGGACCCTCCCCGACCCGGTCGACGAGGACTGACCGCGAGGTGCCCGATCCGTCGGGAACGAGGTGCGGGTGAGGGTCTCGGAGAGCTGCCAGATTCGTTCGGCGTCGGGCTCGCTGCGGAGGCGGGAGTAGAGGGCCTGTTCGGCGGGTGCGCCGGAGAGGTGTCCGAGGCCGCTGGGGCCGTACAGGCGCTCGCCGCGCGCATTCGGCGAGGTCGCGGCGAACAGGGCCGGGAGCAGCGCGGTCTCGACCGTTCCGAAGAGGATGCCGCGAGCGGCGAGAGCGCGGATGAGTCGCACGCCGGCGGTGTCTCGTGCCCGGCCGAGCTCGGGGCGTGCGGACAGGAGGCTGGTGGGGGCGACGCCGGGGTGGGCGAGGTTGCTGGTGATGCCCCAGCCCGCGGCCCGGCTGCGCCGGTCCAGTTCCAGGCCGAACAGGCCGAACGCGATCTTGGACTGGCTGTAGGCGTGTTGGCCCTGGTAGGAGCGCTCCCAGTTCAGGTCGTCCCAGTTGATGGCGTGCCGGTTGGCGGCGACGCTGATCTGCGAGGTCACGCGTGCGCGGCCCGCGCGCAGCAGGGGCAGCAGGTGGGCGACGAGGGCGAAGTGGCCCAGGTGGTTGCTGCCGAGTTGCAGCTCGAACCCGTCGGCGGTGGTCTGCCGGTCCGGCGGGGTCATCACGCCGGCGTTGTTGATGAGGATGTGGATCGGACGGTTCTCCTCGCGCAGCGCGGTGCCCAGCGCGGCGACCGAAGCCAGCGACGAGAGGTCGAGGTCGCGCAGGGACACCGCCGCTCCCGGGTGCTGCTGCTCGATCCTCGCGATCGCCGCTTCGCCCTTGCGGCGGTTGCGGACGGGCATGACGACCTCGGCACCGGCGGCGGCCAGGCGAGTCGCCAGGCCCAGACCGACCCCGTCGCTGGCGCCGGTGATGACGGCGAGCTTCCCGGAGAGGTCGGCGACGGTGATGTCCGGTCGGGTGCGTGCCATGTGCTGCTCCTGGTTGCGCTGGAAGGTGACCCCAGGCTGCGCCCGTTCCGCGGGGACATCCACGGCCTCCCGATCCCAGGCTGGCCGCGAAGGGGGGATCGACGATCCGAGGCAGCCGTCCGGCGCCGGTGGCAGGATGAACGGCTCCGGTACCGGGGAGGAAGCAGCCGTGATCGATCGAGCCGGGCTCGCCGCGTTCCTGCGGCACCGCCGGGAGTCGCTCCAGCCCGAGGACGTCGGCCTCCCGCGCGGGCAACGGCGCAGGACCACCGGGCTGCGCCGCGAGGAAGTCGCCGCGCTCTGCCACATCTCCGCCGACTACTACAGCCGGCTGGAACGGGAGCGCGGGCCGCACCCGTCCGAGCAGATGATCGCCTCGATCGCGCAGGGCCTGCACCTGTCCCTCGACGAACGCGACCACCTGTTCCGCCTCGCCGGGCACAACCCGCCCGCGAGGGACGCGACCAGCGAGCACATCGGCCCCGGTCTGCTCCGCATCTTCGACCGGCTCGCCGACACCCCCGCCGAGATCGTCACCGAGCTCGGCGAGACGCTCCGGCAGACCCCGCTCGGCGTCGCGCTCACCGGCGACACCACCCGCTACACCGGCCCGGCCCGCAGCATCGGCTACCGGTGGTTCACCGACCCGGCCACCCGGGCCCGGTACCACCCCGGCGACCACGCGCTGCACTCCCGCGTCTTCGCCGCCGGGCTGCGCGAGCTGGTCACGCTCCGCGGACCCGGATCGCGGGCCGCGCACCTCATGGAACTCCTGCTCGCCCAGAGCGAGGAGTTCCGCACCGTCTGGAACGAACACGAGATCGGCATCGGCCACAACGGCATCAAGCGCTACGCGCACCCGGAAGTCGGTGCTCTGGAACTGCACTGCCAGACGCTCCTCGACCCCGACCAGTCGCACGTGCTCCTCGTCTACACCGCCGCCCCCGGCAGCGAGAGCTACGAGAAGTTGCAGCTCCTCTCCGTCATCGCTCCCGCCGACGAGAACTGATCTGACAGCGGCGTGGGAGCGATCTGGCAGCGAAGCGGTGCAAGCTCGGCGGCTCCGGATCAAGGAGGTAGTCGGATGATGTTCGTCGAGCTGTTCGCCCCCAAGGGCGCGCTCAGCGCCGATCAGCGGCGGCAGGTGGCCGAGACGCTGGGCTCTCCGGACGAGTTCGTTCCCGACGCGGAGCGGCACGCCGGGATCACCGGGGTGTTCGGGTCGTTGTTCCACGTGGTGGTGCACGAACCGGAGTTGTGGGTCGCGGGCGGCCGGGTGCTCGAACCGGGCGGGCCCGCGCAGTACGTGGTCCGGGTGCACGTGCCGGGGCCGTGGCGCAAGGAGATGAGCGAGTTCATCATCTCCTGGGCGACGAAGGCGCTGGCGACCGTCACCGGTGATGCGCGGCCCTATCAGGAGCCGGTCGTTCAGGTGCACGTGCTCGGCGTTCCCGAGGGCGGGATCGGGCTGTTCGGGGAGGTGACGAGATCGGCGCGGATCGTCGAGATGATGAGCGAGCCCTACCGGGCGGATCTGGCCGCGGGCAAGGCCGTCGAGGATCCGCTGTGCGGAGTGATCGTGCCGCTGGACGATGGCGCGATCACATTGGAGGTCGACGGTCGGGTGCACGCCTTCTGCTGCGCGGGGTGCCGCGACCAGTTCGCCGCGAAGCTGGGCTGAGTCACCACCGCTGGAGCAGCTCCAGCGCGTCGGCGGTGGCCAGTTCGCGGCCCTGGTCGTAGGCGGTCCGGTGGTCCCGCGGCCCCAGGACCTCCTGGAGGTCGCGGGTCAGCCGTGCGACGTCCGGGTCGTGCGCGTCGGGGCCACCGCGCACGACGCACGCGGCGCCGAGGAGCGCTGCGGCCCGGTGCGGTTCACCCTGGCGCAGCAGCAGGTCCGCCTTGCCCACGCCCACCTTGGCCACCATGGGCGGGTCGGGCATCGCGGCGGCCATCGACAGCGCCGCGTCCAGCCTGCTCTCGGCCAGGTCGTGATCGCCTCGGGCGGTGGCGAGGAATCCCGTTCCGCTCAGGTGCAGGATCTGGAACGGCCGGCTCTCCGGCGTGGCCTGCTCCTCGGCGAGCCGGAGCAGGTCCGCGGCCTGCTCCAGGTCGCCGGACTGGCGCGCGAGATCGGCCAGCGCCAGGCGGGCGAGCGCGACGTGGTGCGCTGATCGCGCTTCGGCGATGATCTCCAGCAGTTCCGCTCGGGCCGTGGCGGCCTCGCCCGCGCTGATCCGGATTCCCGCCAGCCAGACCCGTTGGCCGTCGTCGCCGAGTTCCCGGGCCAGCGCGCGCGAGGTGTCCAGGGCGGCGATGGCGTCCTCCACCGAGCCTGCCGCGGTGTGGGCGGAGGCCAGCGACATCAGCACCAGGGCCTGTCCCCAGACATCGCCCGACGCCTCGAAATCCGCCGCTGCCGAGACCAAGTCCTGGATCCCGTTGGGCATGTCGCTGGTGAAGCCGTGCAGGAAAGCCCGTGCGAGCCACAACATCGCGCGGGTCCACGGATCGGCTCGGGCCAAGTGCGGTTCGGTCGCCGCCAAGCCCGCGGCGATGTCGCCGTCGGCCAGCGCGATCAGCGCGTCGACCAGCGGCTCGTCAGCTTGCCGCGAGCCTTCGACGTCGGCTCTGGCCTCGGCGAGCTGTCCGGTGAACATGGCGTTGAGCAGGTACCAGGTGGTCGTCCGAGCATCGCCGGAACCGGTGCGCAGCAGCGCGCCCAACCGCTGCACGGCTTCGGCGTGATCACCGTGGACGAGCCAGAAGTGCCCGAGCACCGCACCGAGCCGGGCTGCGGTGTCGGAAGCACCGCTGTCGGAGGCGAAGCGCAGCGCCGCGGTGAGGTTGTCGCGGTCGCCTGCCAGCCGCTCCACCCAGCGCACCTGACCGGATCCGCGCAGCTGCGGCTCGGCTAGTTCGGCCAAGGCCAGGAAGCACTCGGCGTGCCGTTCTCGCGCGCGATCCAGGCGATCGGTCTCCCGCAGCCGCTCGACGCCGTAAGCCCGGATCGTGTCGAGCATGCGGTAGCGCTCGCCGGACAGCTGCAGCAACGACTTGTCCACGAGCGAGTCGACCGTCTCCCCCGCGATCCCCGCCCGCTCGGCCCCGTCCGCCCCGAAACCGCCCGAGAACACCGAAAGTCGTTCCAGCGCCTCGCGTTCGACGTCGGTGAGCAGCTCCCAGCTCCAGGCCACGACGGCGCGCAGGGTGCGGTGCCTGGGCATCGCGGTGCGGCTGCCGCCGGTCAGCAGCCTGAACCGGTCCGCCAGCCGGGCGACCAGGTGGGCGAAGGACATCGTCCGCAGGCGGGCGGCGGCGAGCTCGATCGCCAGCGGCAGCCCGTCGAGCCGCAGGCAGATCTCGGCCACCTCGTCGGTGGCGGCGAAGCCGGGGTTCGCCGCGCGCGCCCGATCGGTGAACAGGCGGACGGCTGCGTCCTGGTCGAGCGGATGGACCGGGAAGCGCACTTCACCGGTGATGCCCAGCGGTTCGCGGCTGGTGGCCAGCACCCGCAACCGCGGGCAGCGGCGGAGCAGCTCGTGCGCCACCGCCGCGGCGGAATCGATGACGTGCTCGCAGTTGTCCAGCACCAGCACCGATTCCGCGGCGGCCACCGCTTCGACCAGCCGCGAGACGATGTCGCCCGCTCCTCGCACGCCGATGGCCGCGGCGATGGCGTGCGGCACGTCCGCCGGGTCGGCCGCCTGGTCCAGTTCGGCCAGCCACACGGTGCCGGTCGACCGGGCCGCCACCGCCGTGGCGAGCCGGGTCTTGCCCACGCCACCGGGTCCGACCAGCGTCACCAGCCGGTCCTGCCGGAGGTGCTCTTCCACGGCGGAGCACTCCTCGGCGCGGCCGACGAAGCTGGTCAGCTCCGCGGGGAGGGCGGAGCGCGGGAGTTCGCCGCGCAGCAGGCCCAGGTGCAGTTCCCGCAGCTCCGGTCCGGGATCGCTGCCGAGCTCGTCGGCCAGCAGCGCGCGGTAGGCCTCGTAAGCCGCGAGCGCCTCCGCCTGCCTGCCCTGCCGGTCCAGCGCGGTGAGCAGCAGAACGCGCAGCCGCTCCCGCAGCGGGTGGGCGGCGATGAGCACTTCCAGTTCGGCCACCGCTTCCGGCCGGTGCGCTCCGGACATCAGCTCCGCGTCGATCCGGTCTTCCACGGCGCTGAGCCGCAACTCACCGAGCCGCATGGTTTCCGCTGCGGCGTAAGGCGCCGCGGGCACGTCCGAGAAGGGATCGCCCCGCCACAGCTCCAGCGCCGCGCGCAAGGTCTCAGCAGCAGGCCGGCGATCGCGCAGCGCGCGGCGGCCTTCCGCGACCAGTTCTTCGAACCGCAGCAGGTCGACCTGCGCGGGCCCGAGTTCGAGCAGGTAGCCCATCGCGACCGACCGCAGCGCGGACCGGTCCGGCAACGCCCGCCGCAGCCGCGCGACCAGCGATTGCAGTGCGTGCGCCGGGTTCTCCGGCGTGCTCTCGGGCCACACCGCCTCCGTCAGGGCCTCCACCGGGACCGCGCGCCCGGCGTCCACGGCGAGCCGGGCCAGCAGCGCGCGCAGCCGCAGACCACCGATCTCGACCGGTTCACCGCCGGAAATCACCTGCAGCGGCCCCAGGACACCGATCCACATCCCACCACTGTGCCACCGCCGTGACAGCGGCGTGCGAGGCCGGTGGCAGAGCGTCCCGGCACTCTCGGCCACCCCGAGCGGAAACGGAGAACACCTTGCTGGAGCACATCGCCAACCACGAGCAGTACCGGACCTGGAACGGCCAGGACGGCCACCACTGGGCCGATCACCACCAGCGCTACGACGCGATGGCGGGCGGTTTCGCCGGACGCCTCCTCGACGCGGCGGCGATCGTCGAAGACGACCGCGTGCTCGACATCGGTTGCGGCACCGGGCTGACGACCCGGGTCGCCGCGCTGCGAGCGCATCGCGGACGGGCCGTCGGCGTCGACCTCTCCGCACCGATGCTCGACCGCGCACGTCGCAGCGCGGCCGCCGAGGGCATCGGCAACGTGCACTTCGAACAGGCCGACGCCCAGGTCCACCCGTTCCCGCAGCGGGACTTCGACGTGGTGATCAGCCAGGCGGGCGTGATGTTCTTCGCCGATCCCGCCGCGGCGTTCACCAACATCGGCCGCGCGCTGCGCACCGGAGGCCGGTTGGCCTTCGTCTGCCACCGGGACCCCGCCGAGGAGGTTCAGGCTCTCTTCGCCGCGCTGGCAGCGCACCTCCCGATGCCGGAGATGCAGGATCACGCGCCCGGTGTGGTGGACTTCGCCGATCCCGAGCACGTCCGCGCCGTGCTCACCGCCGCCGGCTTCGACCGGACGGCCGTCACCGGGATCGAGGTCCCGAGCGTCGTCGGCGCGAACGCCGCTGAGGCCGCGGACTTCCTGCTCGCCGGGCAGCTGAGCTCGATGACCCGCAACGCGGCCCCGCGCGCCGTCGACGACGCGCGGCAGGCGGTCATCCAGGTGCTCCTCGACTGCGAGAGAGGAGGCGTCGTGCGACTTCCCGCTCGCGGTTGGCTGGTCACGGCGCGGACGTCGGGGTGAGCGACCATCCACTTCGGATCAGGTGCGATCACCGCAGGCGTGATGGCGGGAGCAGCGTTGCTGCCGTGGCGCTGATCGCGTCGAGGGACGCTGCCACCGCCGGGTGGTCTCGTCGGCCGAGGCGGGTCGCCGCCGTGATCCGGCGGGCCGGGACCGGTTCTCCGTGCAGGGGCAGGCGGACGACCGGCCAGTCGTCGTGCAGGCGGGCGAGGCGGGGCACCAGGATGATGCCGAAGCCGTGGGCCACCAGGGCCGCACCGGTGTCCCACTCGTTGGCGTAGTGGGCGATGTTCGGCGTGAAACCCGCTGCCATGCAGGCAGTTCGGACGAGATCGTGGTAGGCGCCGCCGGGCAGCGCCACGATCCACGGCTCGTCGGCGGCGTCGGCGAGGGTGACCGCGCGGAGTTCCGTCAAGCGGTGCCGCGCGGGCACCACCAGGTCCAGCGGGTCGTCCAGCAGCGGCTGCTGGTCGAAGCGCTCGTCGGCGGTGGACGGCGTGTCCGCCGAGTTGATCACCAGCGCGAGGTCCGCCTCGCCCGCCAGCAGCAGGTCGAAGCACCGGGCCGGTTCGGCTTCGATCACCCGCACCCGCAGGCCCGGGTGGCGCTCGCGCAGCGCCGCGGCGGCGGGCGGCAGCAGGTTCGTCGCGGCCGTGGAGAAACCGCACAGCGTGAACGAGCCGCTGGGTTCCTCGGAGAGCGACGCGAGCTCGGCACAGGCGCGTTCGGCCTGGGCCTGCAAGGCCTCCACGTGCCGCAGCAGAGCCCGGGCCGCCGCGGTCAGCTGGATGCCGCGACCGCGCTGAGCCACCAGCTCGACGTCGAGCTCCTCGGCCAGCTGCCGGAGCTGGTAGGAGACCGCGGACGGGGTGTAGTGCAGCGCCGCGGCAGCGGCGGTGACCGTGCCGTGGTGGGCCACCAGCTGGAGCACCTTGAGCCTCGGGTCGATCATTCAACCATTTTGCACGGTTCTGTCGAAGATCGTTTGATTTTCTTTCCGAGTCGGAGCGGCCAACCTGGGAGGCGTGACGCTCGCGAACTCCCCCGCTCCCCTGCCGCTCGCCGATCGCGCGCGTGAGCTGCGCACCGGCCTGTTCGTGCTGGTCGTGCTCACGGCCGGGGCCTACCTGCCCAGTCCGCTGTACCCGGCCTACCAGGGTTCCTTCGCGATCAGCGATCTCGCCATGACGCTGATCTACGCGACGTTCGCGCTGGTCAGCGCGCCTGCGCTGCTGCTGTTCGGATCAGCGTCGGACGCCGTGGGGCCGCGGTCGGTGCTGCGGGTCAGCATCGCGCTGGCCGCGCTCGGGTCGGCCTGCTTCGTCTTCGCCTCCAGCCTGGAGTGGCTGCTGGTCGCGCGAGCCGCGCAAGGACTCGCGCTGGGCGCGGCGACCGGGGCGGCCAGTGCGTTGATCAGCGAGCGGGCGCCTGCGCGGGTGAGCGGCGCGGTGCTGGCCAGCACCGCTTTCGTGGCGGGCACGGCAGCGGGGCCGATCGCCGGCGGAGTGCTGGCCCAGTACGCACCTGCACCGCAGGTCCTGCCGTTCCTCCTGCACTTGGCGCTGCTCGGGATCGGATGGCGGCGCGTGGCGAACCTGACCGGCTGCGCACCGCGGACCGGCCGGTGGACACCGACCCGGCCGGAGATCCCGCCGGGCATCCGGGTGCTGTTCACCTCGGCCGCGGCGACCGGTTTTCTCGCCTGGACGGTGGCCGGGCTGTTCCTCGCGGTCATCCCGGCCCTCCTCGACCGGAGCGCGCAGGGCGATCAGGCGGTGATCGGCGGGATCCTGGGCGCGGTCCTGATCTGCTCGGTGCTGGCCCAACCGCTCGTGCCCCGGCTCGGCACGCGGAACGCGCAGCTCATCGGGCTCGCCGCACTGCTGATCAGCCTCGGCCTGCTGGCGGGGAGCGCCGGTGGTTCGATCCCGGTCACCCTGCTCGCCGCCGTCGTCGCCGGTGCCGGGCACGGCCTGGCCTACGGAGGTGCGGCGGCAGCCGTCGACGCGGTCGCGCCGGCCGGCGAGCGCGGCGCCATCACCGGCGCGCTGCACCTGGCCTTCTACCTGGGCGCCGGGCTTCCCGCCATCGCCGTCGGGCTCGTCACGCTCGCGCATCCGCTGGCCACGGCGACGTCCTGGGTAACCACGTGCGCGGCGGCGCTCGTTCCGCTGGCCGGTGCGGCCGTCCTGCTGGCCGCGCGGCGATCACCGGGAAGCGGCGACCGCGCTGATCGGAGCCGGACAGCACGCCTAAGCTGCTGGTCATGGGACTCTTCTCGCGGCGCAGAACGCCGACCGGGCCACCGCAGCCGTTCGCGTTCGTCGTGGAGACCGTCTTCTCGGTGCCGATGCGCGGACTCGTGTTCACCGGCCGGGTCGAGAGCGGGCAGGTGCAGCAGGGGCAGAACGCCGTCCTGCACCTCCCCGGAGACGAGCGCGCCGTGCGGGTGAAGAGCATCGACGTGCGCCGCAAGTCCGCCGCCGCGGCCGAGGCCGGTGAGGAGGCCGGGGTCTACCTCGACGGGATCACCGCGCGCGACCTGCCCACCGTGCCCGGCGGCGAGGGCGGCCTCATCGACAGCGACGCGGTCGCGGGCATCCGGCTCGTCTCGGCCTGATCCGGCCCGCGGAAAAATCAGTTGCCCGGGTTGCGGGCCGGGGCCTAACCTCCTCGGTACACAGGAAAGGAGGTGGTCCGACGTTGAAGACGTACAGGACTTGTGAGGTGGCTGTCCGCTAGGACCGCCCAGCCGGCCCAGCGTGCGTTGGTCGCGCGGGTGAGCGGTCGGCGAATACCAGGCAGCTACCCGACCCCGGGGCTCCGAACTGCGTCCGGTTCGGCCCGTCGGACCACCGACGGGAGACGGCCCCGGGGTCGCTGCTTTTCCCGGTGCGGTACAGGATTCCCCTAGCCCGGTGAGGGATTCACCACTGGGTGCGGTCCACCCGACTTCCTAACGTGTCGGTCACCACTGACCGCGCGTGAGGACTTCCGATGACTTCGACCCGGCAGGCAGAGCAGTCGTCCAGCGTGCTGCGGGTGGGGGTGGCCGCCGGTGTCGGCACCTCCCTGGAGCTGTACGACTTCACCATCTACGGCACCGCCGCGGCGCTGGTGTTCGGTGATGTCTTCTTCAAGACCGGTGACGCCTGGCTCGGCACCTTCCTCAGCCTGTCGACCTTCGCCGCCGGGTTCGTGATGGCCCCGCTCGGCGCCGCGGTGTTCGGCTGGATCGGCGACCGCAAGGGCCGCCGGACGGCGTTGTCGGCCGCATTCCTGCTGATGGGACTGGCCACGCTGGGCATGGGCGTGCTGCCCGCGTACGCCGTCATCGGTGTCGCCGCGCCGCTGCTGCTCGTCACGCTCAGGCTGCTGCACGGCGTGGCTCGCGGTGGCGAGAGCGCCGGGGCCGCGGTGCTCGCGATCGAGCACGCGCCGGTGCACCGTCGCGGCGTGTACGGCTCGTTCGTCGCCCTCGGCTCGCCGATCGGGACGATCCTGGCGAACTTCGCCTTCGCCATGGTCCTGTTCCTGCCGGACGAGGACGTGCGGGACTGGGGCTGGCGGCTGCCGTTCCTGGCCGGTGGCCTGGTGCTGCTGCTCGGGCTGTGGGTGCGCAAGGGCGTGGCGGAGAGCCCGGTCTTCCGGAAGATGGTCGCCGACGAAGCGCACGACACCCGCGTCGCGCGGCCGCTCCTGGACGTGATCAAGTCCGACTGGCGCCGCATCGGGCTGACCGCCGGGGTCAACATCGGGCTCACCGCGACGACTTTCACGCTGCTGACGTTCATGCTCTCCTACGCCACCGCCAGCGCACCCGAAGGGCTCGGGCTGCCCCGCCAGGCGATCGTGAACGGTTCCCTGCTGGGTCTGGCCTGCCACGCGATCCTCAACATCACCGCCGCGTGGCTGTCCGACCGCATCGGGCGCAAGCCGGTCATGCTGACCGGAGCCGTGCTGTCCCTGGCCGCCGCGCTGGTGATGTTCCCGATCGCCTCGGCGGGCAGCGTCTTCGCGGTGAACACCGCCGTGGTGCTGGGATTCGTCGGCACCGGCGTCCTCTTCGGACCGATGTACACCTTCTTCGCCGAGGCGTTCCCGCGCGAGAAGCGGCAGTCCGGCGTCGGCCTCGGCTACCACCTCGGCGCGGTCCTCGGCGGCGGCATCACGCCCATGATCGCGAACCGGATCATCGCGGGCACCGGCGATCCGCTCAACGTCGGCTACTACCTGGCCGCCCTGCTGACGCTGTCGCTGGTCTGCCTGCTGTTCCTCCCGGAAACCGCACCGGCCCGCCTCCGACGAGCGGAAACCCGCCGCGCATAGCGAAAAAGCGGCGAACTGCGCTCACTTCTCGTCCGCTGCCCGCTCCGCGCCCGGGCGCGACGGCATGGCCTGGGCGATGAAGCTGTCGAAGAGGTCCTGGCGCACGATCGCGATCCCCTGCTCGGCGTCGGCCAGGAGCAGCAGGGTGTCGCCGGGGCTGATCCCGAACAGGTCCCGCGCCCCCTTGGGGATGACGATCTGCCCCTTCTCCCCGACCTTGACGGTCCCGGCGAACTTGCCGGGCCCGGACGGCAGATCCTTGGCGTCCACAGCGCCTCCCACAACGAGCGGTCACACTTTTCCCACAAGTAGGATACGTGTGCCGTGCGGGTGCACGCCGAAGGGCGCCTTCGACGGTTCGAAGGCGCCCTTCCACCTGCAGATCAGGCGGCGACGGGTCGGCGCGGGGTCGCGAGGTCCCAGCGGTGGCGGGTGAGCAGCACCGGAACTCCTTCGCCCCGGGCTTCCGCCGCGAAGACCTCCGCGCGGGCGCGACGCCACCACACCACCGTGCGGGACGCGCCGAACAGCAGCAGCGCCACCAGCGCCAGCATCGCGACCCGGTACTCCGAACCGCCCGGCATGCCCTGCCCCAGGTCCAGGAGCAGCCCCACGAACAGCACGCCCAGCGCCGTCGCGGAGTGACCACCGGAGTTGGCCAGGCCGGTCGCCGTGCCGACCTGGTGCATCGGGTTGAAGTCGCGCGCCAGCACCATGGCCACGGACGAAACCGGGCCGCCGAAGGCGAAGATCAGGAACGTCGTGGCGATCACCGCGATCGGCGGGCGCCCCTGCGGCCAGCTCAGCAGCACCACCCAGGACAGCGCGTTGATCGCCAGGTAGCCCAGCACGATCCACATCCGCCACTCCGGGCGGCGGCCGATCAGCGCGCCCACCAGCGGGCCGCCGACGACCTGGCCGATGATCAGCAGGCTGAGCAGCACGCTCGCCGTCGACGCAGGCACGCCGAGCCCGTTCACCAGGTACGGGAAGCCCCACAGCAGCGTCAGCGCACCCGAGGCGAACAGCGTGCTGAAGTGCGTCCAGAACGCCAGCCGGGTGCCCGGCACCGACCACGCCTCGCGCACCTGCCGGAACACCGCCCCGCCGCGGCGCGGCTGCGCACCACCCGGCGCGACGTCGCGCACGACCGTGCCGGTCACCGTCGCGTATCCCAGCGTGAGCGCGCCCACCAGCAGGAACGTCGCGGCCCAGCCCAGGTTCTGCAACGCCATCGCCAGCGGGAACGTGGCCGCAACACCCCCCAGCGCCCCCAGCGCGCTGGACACCGTTGCCACCAGCGCGTACCGGCGGGCGGAGAAGTGCGATGCCACCAGCCGCAGGATGCTCACCCACATCAGCGCGTCGCCCAGGCCCAGCACCGCGCGGGCCACCAGGCCCGCCGAGTACGAGTCGGCGACGGCGAAGAGCACTTGCCCGGCCCCCATGAGCACCACCGCGACGGTGATCACCCGGCGGGAACCGAAGCGGTCCACCAGCAATCCGGTGGGAATCTGCATGGCGGCGTAGATGCCGACCTGCAGGACCGTGAACGCGCTCAGCGCGGCCGGACCGACGTCGAAGCGGTCCAGCGCCTGCGTTCCGGCGACCCCCAAGCTCCCCCTGTGAAAGACCGCGGCGAGATAAGCGATCACCGCCGCGCCCCAGATCCACCAAGCCCGACGCTCCGGCCGGTCGGCAGTCACCAAAGACCTCCTTGTTCAGATGTGCGGACCGGTCGGCGTCGACCGGTTGTCCACCGTGCTTGTCGTGGACCACCGCACCGGAGTTACGCCGAACCGGAGTGCACTGCGCCACATTCCACCATTCTCGTTTCACACCAAGTAAAACTCGCAGCGAGGTCCACAATGGATATTGTGACGCAGATCGTCGAGGTGCGATTCGGAGCGGACTCCAGCGCCGCCACAACGCCCGCCAGCCCGCATCTCGGCCGTCGGCGGTGGTGCCGGACGTTCGCGATTTCGCGCGAAATCGTCGACACCCACGCCTGAGCGGTGACGATTTCGCGCGAAATCGCAAGCGGCCCCACCACGCCCCGGGACCGGACGTGCCAAGCCGCGATGCCCGGACACCAGCGGCGACCAGACCGGCTGGCGATCAGGGACACCGTCGGGGCTCCGTCTGGGGGAGCGGGTGCGGTTCCGAAGCGCGTTGACGCGATTTCGCGCGAAATCGTCGACACCTGTGCCCAGGCTTTGGCGATTTCGCGCGAAATCGGCAGCCCGCCCACCACCCTGGCCGAGCGGTCAGAGCTCGGCGACGACCTCGTCCAGGAGTCCGATCAGACCGGCCAGCGCCGGGTTCGCGTCGTCCGCGCGCCACACCAGCGCCAGCGGAACCGGTGGCGCGTCGTGCACCGGCACCAGCACCACGCCCGGCACCTTCAGGTGCCCCGCGGTCGCCGGGACCAGACCGATCCCGGAGCCGGCCCCCACCAGCGACAGGATCGTGTGGGTGTCCGGTGCCTCCTGCACGAAGCGCGGGCTGAAGCCGTGGCGCAGGCAAGCCGCCTGCACCAGCTGGTTGACCACCGACCCCCGGTTGGTCGGGTAGCTGATCACCGGCTCGCCGCGCAGGTCGGCCATCCCGACGCCGCGGCCGACCAGGCGGTGGTGCTCCGGCAGGGCCACCGCCAGCGGGTGCCGCTCCAGCTCCCGCACGCGCAGGCCCTCGGTCGGCACCGGCAGCCGCAGCAGCCCGGCGTCGACCTCCTGCTGGTGGATCCGGTCGACCAGCTCGCCGCCGTAGAGCGGGCTGAGGATCTCGAAGCGCACGTCCGGGTAGCGCTCCCGGAACTTGCGCACGATCAGCAGCATCACCTGGTAGGAGGTCTGCCCGCTGAACCCGAGCCGCACCGTGCCGATCTCACCGGCCGCCGCCTGCCGCGCCAGCCTCGGCGCCGCTTCGGCCGATTCCAGCGTCTTGCGCGCCTCGCGCAGGAACGCCTCGCCTGCCGCGGTGAGCGCGACCTGCCGGGTGGTGCGCCGCAGCAGCGGCACCCCGATCTCGTGCTCCAGGCGCTTGATCTGCTGGGACAGCGGCGGCTGGGACATGTGCAGCCGGACCGCGGCGCGCCGGAAGTTCAGCTCCTCGGCGACGGCGACGAACGCCTGCAGGTGGCGCAGCTCCACACCGACCTCCCGACCACGAGCGGCTTTGCCCAGGTCAACGCGCATTGTGTCGCGCAGCCGAATCAAACCTAGCCGATTTTGGTGTTAGACGGAACACATCCGCTGACCTAGCTTCGAGGCACCGGGGATCGCGGCGCGGCGTTCAACGCGTTGGCCAAATCATCCGGCGCCCCAACGGTTTTCGACCTGCTGCGGCAGGAGTCCGGACGGAGCCAGTGCGATGAGACGTCTTTCCGAGCAGGAGAGGATGGGCCGCAGAGCGGGCATCGCTTCGTTCGTCGGCACCAGCATCGAGTGGTACGACTTCTACATCTACGGCACCGCCTCCGCGCTGGTGTTCGGCAAGCTGTTCTTCCCGGTGGTCACCCCCGCGATCGGCGTGCTGGTGTCGTTCGCGACGTTCTGGGTCGGCTTCCTGGCCCGCCCGCTGGGCGGCATCGTCTTCGGCCACCTCGGCGACCGGGTGGGCCGGAAGAAGGCGCTGATCATCACGCTGCTGCTGATGGGCTTCACCACCGTCGGCATCGGCCTGCTGCCCACCTACGCCACCATCGGCATCGCCGCGCCGATCCTGCTGGTGCTGCTGCGCGTGGTGCAGGGCCTGGCCGTCGGCGGCGAGTGGGGCGGCGCGGTGCTCATCGCCACCGAGCACGCGCCGAAGGGCCGCAGCATCACCTCCGGGTCCTGGGCCCAGCAGGGTTCGCCGTCCGGCCAGATCCTCTCCGCGCTGGCCTTCACCCTCGTCTCGCAGCTGCCCGACGACGACTTCTACAGCTGGGGCTGGCGCATCCCGTTCCTGGCCTCGGCGGTGCTGGTGGTGCTGGGCCTGGTGATCCGGCTGAGCATCGCCGAATCGCCGCAGCTGACCAGGCTCAAGGAGACCGGGCAGGTCGCGAGGTTCCCGCTGCTGGACACCTTCCGCCACCACACCGGGCTGGTGGCGCTCGGCGTGTTCGCCTGCGCGATCGTGTTCTCCGCGGCGTACTTCAAGAACACCTTCGCGGTGTCGTGGGCGACCAACGAGCTGGGCTTCGAGCGCGAGACGTTCATGACCGTGGTGCTCATCGCCAGCATCACCCAGTTCTTCGTGCAGCCCTTCGGCGCGGTGCTGGCCAGCCGGTTCGGGGTGCGCAAGGTCGTGACCATCCTGCTGGTCGCCGAGCTGCCGGTGATGCCGCTGATGTTCCTGCTGATCAGCACCGGCAGCTTCGCGTGGTCGGTGGTCGGCATGGTGGCCGCGACGCTGCCGCACGTGATGTTCTACTCGATCCTCGCCGGGGTGCTGGCCGACGCGTTCCCGGCGCGCGTGCGCTACACCGCGATCTCGCTGTCCTACGGCCTGGCCGGGACGCTGCTCGGCGGCACCACCCCGATGATCGGGCAGCTGCTGCTGACCTCCTTCGGCTCGATCGTGCCGGTGATCGGCTGGGCGGTGGTCACCGTGCTGATGTCGCTGATCGGCGTCCGGGCCCTGCTGACCCGCTCCGCGCGGGCGGCCGCGGAAACCGAAACCTCCGGCGTCAAGGCCGGGGCCGAGTGATGGGTGGTGCGATGGATCCGAACGTGTTCGACGACGTGCTGCGCACGGTGCGCGACTTCGTCCGCGGCGAGGTGGTGCCCGCCGAGGACGAGATCGAGCGGACCGATGCGATCCCGGCGCGGCTGCGCGAGGCCGCCGCGGACATGGGACTGTTCGGCTTCGCCCTGCCGGAGGAGCACGGCGGGCTCGGCCTGTCGATGAGCGAGGACGTCCGGCTGGCGATGGAGCTGGGCTACGCGGTCCCGGCGTTCCGGTCGATGTTCGGCACCAACAACGGCATCGCCGGGCAGGTGATCGTCAAGTACGGCACCGCGGAGCAGCAGCGGCGGTGGCTGCCTCGGCTGGCCGCCGGGGAGGCGATCGCCTCCTTCGCGCTCACCGAGGACGGCGCGGGCTCGGACCCGAGCTCGGTGCGCACCAAGGCGGTCCGCGACGGCGAGGAGTACGTGCTCTCCGGTGCCAAGCGGTTCATCACCAACGCCCCGCACGCCGATGTGCTGGTGGTCTTCGCCCGCACCGGCGAGGACGTGCACGGCGGCATCTCGGTGTTCCTGGTCGAGACCGGGCTGGACGGGGTCCGGATCGGGCCGCCGAACGCGAAGATGGGCCAGGCCGGGGCGCACACCGCGGAGGTGTTCTTCGACGACGCCCGGGTGCCCGCGGCGGCGCTGGTCGGCGGGCAGGAGGGAACCGGCTTCACCGCCGCGATGTCCTCGCTGACCCGCGGGCGGCTGCACATCGCGGCCATCTGCGTGGGGCTGGCCGGGCGGATCGTCGAGGAGTCGGTGCGCTTCGCCGCCGAGGCCGAGCAGGGCGGCAAGCCGATCGGCCGGTTCCAGCTGGTGCAGGCGCTGCTGGCCGAATCGCAGGCGGAGTACTACGCGGGCCGGTCGATGGTGCTGGAGGCGGCGCGCGAGTACGACTCCGGCACCGACACCAGGCTGGCGCCCTCCTGCGCGAAGTTGTTCTGCAGCGAGATGGTCTCCCGGGTGGCCGACCGGGCGGTGCAGGTGCACGGCGGGTCCGGGTACATGCGCGGCGTTGCGGTGGAGCGCTTCTACCGCGATTCCCGGGTGTTCCGCATCTACGAGGGCACCAGCGAGATCCAGAAGCTGATCATCGCCAAGCAGCTCCTGCGCCAGTTCACCTGAGGAGGATCACCGTGGCCAACTCCGCGATCCAGCGCCTGCTGCACCCCCGGTCGATCGCCGTGCTGGGCGCCTCGGACAACCCGGTCAAGCTGTCCGGGCGGCCGATCGAGCTGATGAAGCGGTTCGGCTACACCGGCAGGCTGCTGCCGGTCAACGCCCGGCGCGCGGAGGTCCAGGGCCTGCCCGCCTACCGCGACCTGGACGAGATCGACGGCGAGATCGACCTGGCCATGGTGATGCTGCCCGCCGACAAGGTCGCCGACGGGCTGCGCGACTGCGCCGCGCGCGGCATCCCGGCGGCGATCGTCGGGGCCTCCGGCTTCGCCGAGCTCGGTGCCCGCGGCGAGCACCTGCAGCGGCAGCTGGAGGCGGTGATCGCCGAGACCGGCATCCGCGTGCTGGGGCCCAACTGCCTGGGCATGTTCAGCCTGCGCGATCGCGCGATGCCCACCTTCACCTCGGCGATGGACGACAGCTCCGCGCTGGTCGACGGGCCGGTGGCCTTCGTCAGCCAGAGCGGCGCCTTCGGCACGTTCATCTTCAGCGCGGCGCAGCAGGCCGGGCTGGGCATCTCGCACTTCCTCAACACCGGCAACGAGGCCGACCTGTCGGTGGCCGAGGTGCTGGGCGGGCTGGTGGAGACCGACGGCGTCGAGGTGCTGATGGCCTACCTCGAAGGCGTGCACCGGGGCCAGGAGCTGCTGGCGGTGGCACGCCGGGCGCACGAGCTGGACAAACCGATCCTGGTGGTCAAGGTCGGCAGCTCCGAGGCCGGGGCCCGCGCCGCCCAGTCGCACACCGCTTCGCTGGCCGGGGAGGACGCCGTGTTCGACGGCGCGGCCCGGCAGCACGGCATCGTCCGGCTCGCCGGGCAGGAGCAGCTGCTCGACACCGCGCAGGTCTTCGCCGGCGGGCGGCGGACGCGCGGTCGCCGGTTGAGCACGCTGTCGCTGTCCGGTGGCGCCGGTGTGCTCATGGCCGACGTCGCCAGCGACAACGGCCTGCTGGTGCAGCCGTGGGAGGAGGCGTGGCAGCAGCAGATGGCCGAGGTCATCCCGGCGTACGGTTCGCCGCGCAACCCGATCGACCTGACCGCCACGCTGATCAGCGAACCGGATCTGCTGCGGCGCGGCCTCGACGTCGCGGTGCGGCACCCCGGCACGGACATGATCGCGGTGCTGCTGGGCAACGCCGACAACGCCTCCGCGCAGCTGATCGACGCGATCGAGCAGGCCCACCGCGCCACCGACCGGCCGCTGGTGGTGGTGTGGACCGGTGGCAGCGGCCGTCCCCGCAGGCGGCTGCAGGAGCTGGGGATCCCGTGCTTCACCGATCCCGGCCGGGCCGCCGCGGCGCTGGGCAAGCTCGCCGACTTCAGCCTGCGCCCGCCGCTGCCCGCCCCCGAGCGCCCGGACGACGTCGACGAGCAGGTGGTCCGCGCGATCGTCCAGGACCTGCGGGACGAGAACCGCACCCAGCTCGACGAGCACGAGTCGAGCCGCTTGATCGCCGCCTACGGCATTCCGTGCGCGGGCGCTTTCCCCGCCGCGACACCGGATGCGGCGGTCGTCGCCGCGCACGAGCTCGGCGGTCCGGTGGCGGTCAAGCTGCTGTCCCGGAGCATCGGTCACAAGTCGGACGTCGGCGGAGTGCGGCTCGGTCTGACCGAGGACGCGGAAATCCTTGTAGCTGCGGAGGAATTGCTGACCATCGCCTGCGAAGCCGGTGATCCCCAGGCCCGGCTGCTGGTGCAGCGGATGGCCGCGGGCACCGAGCTCATCGTGGGCATCAAGCGCGACCCGGCGTTCGGCCCGGTCGTGGTGGCCGGGTTCGGCGGCGTGCTGGTGGACGTGCTGGCCGACAGCCGGGTCGGCGTCGCACCGCTGGACGTCGGTGCGGCCGAACGGCTGCTGCTGTCGCTGCGCGGCAGCCGCCTGTTCGGCGAAGTGCGCGGCAAGCCCGCGCGCGACCTCGGGGCGGCGGCCGAAGCGGTGGCGCGCTTGTCCTGGCTGGCCCACGACCTGGCCGACGACATCGCCGAGCTCGACGTCAACCCGCTGCTGCTCGACGAGGCGGGCAAGGGCGTCGTCGCGGTGGACTGCCTGGCCGTGCTCGCGGAGGATTCGACGGAAGGTGCGCAGGGATGAGTGAGATGACGGCGCCGGAGGTGGTGTTCCGGGACGGGCTCGCCGCCGGTGAACTGCGGTTCCAGCGCTGCCGGAAGTGCTCGGCGGCGGTGTTCCAGCCGCGCGTGCTGTGCCCGGCGTGCGGCAGCGACGACCTGTCCTGGCAGCGCAGCAGCGGACTCGGATCCGTCTACTCCACGACGGCGGTGCGCACCCGCGAAGGCGCGCACAACGTCGCGCTGGTCGACCTGGACGAGGGCTTCCGCATGATGTCGCGGGTCGAGGGCGTCGACCGGGTGATCATCGGGATGCGGGTGCGGCTGGCCGTGGTCGAGCAGGACGGGCAACCGGTCGCGGTGTTCCGGGAAGCGATGTCATAACGCCCCTTGGCCAACCGGATTCCTGCCCAACCGCACCTCAGGGGACCATGATGCAACCCAGCCACAAGAAACCGCAGAACGCGAGATCAATCCGGACGCAACCACCACTGAAAAACGCGGAGAGGCGGGACTGCTCATGACCTTGCGCGGTACCACGGCTGTCGTCGGCGTGGCCGAGTCCGATCTCGGGCAGGTCGCGCCGGGACTGACCCCGCTGGACCTGGCCGGGCAGGCCACGGTGCGCGCCCTGGCCGACGCCGGGCTCGAAAAGTCCGATGTGGACGGACTGTTCACCGCCTCCTCCTACTACCCCATGTCGGGCATGGACACCGCCGAGTACCTGGGCATCCGGCCGTCGTACGTGGACGGCTCGACGATCGGCGGCAGCTCGTTCGTCTCGCACCTGCTGCACGCCGCCGCGGCGATCGACGCCGGGCTGATCCGCACGGCCCTGATCGTCTACGGCAGCACCCAGCGCTCCGACGGCGGCAGGCTCGTCTCGCCGTCCAAGCCCAACCCGTACGAAGCGCCCTACCGGGCCCGCCACCCGGTCAGCATGTACGCGATGGCGGCCGCGCGGCACATGCACGAGTACGGCACCACCCGCGAGCAGCTGGCCGACGTGGCGGTCGCCGCGCGGCAGTGGGCGCAGCTCAACCCGGCGGCGTTCGCGCGCGACCCGCTGACCCGCGAGGACGTGCTGGCCGCGCGGATGATCAGCGATCCGCTGACCAAGCTGGACTGCTGCCTGGTCACCGACGGCGGCGGCGCGGTGGTGCTGACCAGCGCGGATCGCGCCCGCGACCGGCCCGGAGAGCCGGTGTTCCTGCTCGGCGGCGGTGAGGCGGTCTCGCACCGCAGCATCTCGGCGATGCCCGATCTGACGGTCACCGCGGCGGCCGAGTCCGGCAGGCGGGCGTTCGCGATGGCCGGGCTGAAGCCGCGGGACGTCGACGTGGTGGAGCTCTACGACGCCTTCACCATCAACCCGGTGCTGTTCCTGGAGGACCTCGGGTTCTGCGCGAAGGGCGAGGGCGGCGCGTTCGTCGCCGATGGCCGCATCGCGCCGGGCGGCGAGCTGCCGGTGAACACCAACGGCGGCGGGCTGTCCTACTGCCACCCCGGCATGTACGGGATCTTCACCATCATCGAGGCGGTGCGCCAGCTGCGCGGCGAGTGCGGTGACCGCCAGATCGCCGACGCCGGTGTGGCGCTCGCGCACGGCAACGGCGGCGTGCTGTCCAGCCAGGTCACCGCGATCTTCGGCACCGGACGGGCACTGTGACTTCGAGGAGGATGTTGATGCTGCAGGACAAGGTCGCGGTGATCACCGGCGGCGGCAAGGGCATCGGGTTCGCGATCGCGGAGAACTTCGCGGCCCACGGCGCGAAGGTGGTGCTCGCCGACATCGACGGCGCTCAAGCGCAGAAGGCCGCGGCGGAGCTCGGCGGCAGCGCGCTCGGCGTGACCTGCGACGTGACCGACCCGGACGCGGTGCAGGCGGCGATCGAAGCGGCCACCGGCGAGTTCGGTTCGCTGGACGTGATGGTGAACAACGCGGGCATCACCCGCGACGCCACGATGCGCAAGATGACGCTGGAGGACTTCGAAGCCGTCCTGGACGTGCACGTCAAGGGCGCCTGGCTGGGCACTCGCGCCGCGGCGGCGGTGATGCGCGATCAGGGCAGCGGATCGATCGTGAACATCTCGTCGATCTCCGGCAAGGTCGGCATGATCGGCCAGACCAACTACAGCGCCGCCAAAGCGGGCATCGTCGGCCTGACCAAGGCGGCGGCCAAGGAGGTCGCGCACAAGGGCGTGCGGGTCAACGCGGTGCAGCCCGGCCTGATCCGCACCGACATGACCGCGGCCCTGCGCGAGGACGTCTGGAACGCGAAGCTCCAGGAGATCCCGATGCAGCGCGCCGGTGAGCCCTCCGAGGTGGCCGACGTGGTGCTGTTCCTGGCCTCCGGGATGTCCTCGTACATGACCGGCTGCGTCCTGGAGATCACCGGCGGCCGCCACCTCTGACCCGGCAGGAGGCGCCGTCCGTCCGACGGCGCCTCCGCGCTGCCGTCAGGAAGCGGCTTCCCGGTCTTGCGCCGATGGTTTCGGGATGACCCCGGCGAGAGCCGCCGCGAGGAGCATCACGACGATCTCGAAGACCAGTGCGCCGGTGAACGCCTCCAGGTGATCGGCGTGCGCGCCCACGAGGCCGAAGAAGATGGCTCCCACGGCGGCAACACCCGTCGCGCCACCGATCTGCCCGGCGGTGATGAGCCCGCCCGATGCCGCCCCGGCGTCCGAGGGCCGGACCCGGGCGAGGGCGACGTCGGCGACGGTCGGCGCCACGAGTCCCATCCCGATGCCGCAGATCAGCAGCCCCGGGAGCGGGTGCCACCAGGACAACCCGTCTCCGGCGAGCACGAAGGCGACGAGCAGGGCCGCCATCCCCGCGGCCTTGACGAGGGCGCCCAGGCGGATCAGGCCCCGGCCGAGGCGCGGTACCAGCGGGAAGGACAGCGCCGAGCTGACCGCGATGCCGAGCGAGTACGGGATCAGCAGCAGGCCCGCCTCGCGGGGCGCGTAGCCGTACCCGTCCTGCATGACCATCGCGAAGACCATCAGGAAGCCGACGACGCCGGCGAAGAAGACCGTTCCGGCCAGGAATCCACCGGCGAAGCCCCGCTGGCGGAACAGGCGGGGCGGAAGCAGCGGCATCCCGCCCTCGCGGTCGCGGCGGCTCTGCTGCCGGGCGAACAGGGCGAACAGCGGCAGCGACGCGACCAGGATCGCGATCGTGCCCGCGCTCCACCCGTGCTCGCCCGCCTGCGTCAGCGGCAGGAGCAGGCACACGAGGGGCGCCGCCAGCAGGACCACTCCGAGCGCGTCGAAGCTCTGCTCGCCGTCGGCGCGCGATTCGCGCAGCAGCAGCACCGAGGCGATCACCGTGATCGCACCGATGGGCAGGTTGATCAGGAAGATCAGCCGCCAGCCCAGGTCCCACAGGTCCAGGTCGACCAGCAGGCCGCCGAGGATCGGCCCGCCGATCGTCGAGACACCTTGCACCGCGCCGAACGCCGCGTAGGCCTTGGGACGCTCGGAGGGTGTGAATTCGACCTGGATGACCGAGAGGATCTGCGGGGTCATGAGCGCGGCGAACACGCCTTGCAGGACCCGGCCGACGATCAGCACCGCTCCGGAAGGCGCCGCGCCGCAGAGGGCCGAGGTGAGCGCGAAGCCTGCGACGCCGACGACGAACATCCGCTTCCGCCCGAACGCGTCGCCCAGCCTCCCGCCGGTCACCAGCAGCGCCCCGAAGGCGAGCGGGTAACCGGCGACGATCCAGGTCGTAGCGGTGGTCGAGGTGTCGAGGTCTTCCCTGATCGACGGGAGCGCGAGGTTGACGATGGCCACGTCGAGCAGGTCCATGGCCATCGCCGCGAGCATGACCACCAACGCGGCGCCGCGGCGCAGGTCGCGCCCGGACCTCCGCTCGTCTTCGCGGACTGGCAACAGCCACCTCCAAGGTTCAGCGTTGAACAGTTTAGAGCTGAACCGTAGCAGGTGGTTAGGTTAAGCTGTGAACTGTTTCCGCTCGATGAAGGGAGTGCAGTTGACCGGCAGCACCGTGGCGGAGCTCGACGACGGAGGCTTCGACGCCTGGCTGGGCGTGTGGAAGGCGCACACCCTCGTCATCCGCGAGGTGGAGCGCGCGCTGCGATCAGCCGGAGCGCCGTCGGTTCCGGCGTGCGAGGTGCTCAGCCGCCTCGCCGCGGCCCCCGACGGGCGCCTCCAGATGCACGAGCTGGCCCGGCGGTGCTTCGTCAGCAAGAGCGGCATCAGCCAGCTCGTCACCCAGCTGTCCAAGCAGGGGCTGGTCGAGCGCCAGAGCGACCCCGACGACCTCCGCACCACCTACGCCGCGCTGACCGATCAGGGCGAGCAGGCCCTGAGCACGTACGGCCCGGTGTTCCTGCGCGCAGTCCGCGAGAACTTCTCCCGCCACCTCGGAGGCGACGACGCTGCGGCGCTGTCGCGCATCACCGCGCGGTTGATCACCGGCCACGGCGAGGCCCTCGAAACCGGGGAAGCGCCGGGGACCCGGCCGAAGGCACTGCGCGACATCGTCACCGGGGGCACCGACCCGGCGGGGTGACTCAGTCGCAGGGTGGTTCGGCGTGGCCGCCGAGTTCGGCGAGGATGGCCTGGGTGTGCTCGCCGACCTCCGGGATCGGGTCCATGCGCGGTTCGCGCCCGGCCACCGTGACCGGGGGCAGCAGGGTGCGCAGCGGTCCGGCGGGCGAGTCGACCTCGCGCCAGCGGTCGCGGGCCGCCAGCTGCGGGTGCGCGGCGAACTCCGACACCGTGCGCATCCGGGCGTTGGCGATGCCGACCTGCTCCAGCCGCTGCTCGATCTGCTCGCTGCTCATCGACGCGAACACCGCCTCGATCGCGACCTTGAGCTCGAAGACGTTGGCCACCCGCCTCGGGTTGGCGTCGAACCGCGGATCACCGGCCAGGCCGGGCTGGTCGAGCACCTGCTCGCAGAACTTCACCCACTCCCGCTCGTTCTGCACGCCGAGGAACACCTGCCCCCCGTCGCCCGCGGCGAACGGCCCGTAGGGCGCGATGGCGGCGTGCCGCGCTCCGGCCCGCGGCGGCTCGGTCCCGCTGTAGGAGTAGTAGTACGGAAAACCCATCCACTCGCCCAGCGCGTCGAACAGCGACACCTCGAACGCCGTGCCGCGCCCGGTGCGCTCGCGCTCGTACAGCGCGGTGAGCACTCCGGTGTAGGCGTACATGCCGCCGGCGATGTCGGCGGTGGAGATGCCGGTCTTGGCCGGTTCCTCCGGGCTCCCGGTGATGGAGACCAGTCCGGTCTCGCACTGGATGAGCAGGTCGTAGGCCTTCTTGTCGCGGTAGGGCCCGGAGCTGCCGTACCCGGAGAGGTCGCACACGATCAACCGCGGGTCCTTCGCCCGCAGCTCGGCCGCACCCAGGCCGAGGCGTCCTGCCGCGCCCGGGGCGAGGTTCTGCACGAACACGTCCGCGCGGTCCAGCAGCTGGTCCATCACCACCCGGTCGGCCGCCGACTTGAGGTCGAGGACGATGCTCTCCTTGTTGCGGTTGAGCCAGACGAAGTGGCTGGACAGCCCCTGCACCGACGTGTCGTAGCCGCGGGCGAAGTCGCCCGCCGGGCGCTCCACCTTGATCACCCGCGCCCCGAGATCGGCCAGCTGCCGGGTGGCGAACGGGGCGGCGACGGCCTGCTCCAGGGAAACCACGGTCACGCCTTCCAGCGGAAGCATCGACCCGCTCTCCTTCCCGCCGAGGGATTTGTACGGCCAATCGAACGTCAGCTGCCCCTGAGATGTCAATGCTGCTCCGCAGCAGCGGAATCGACTATGGCCGTACATATCCGGCGTTCATTTGACCGTTCGAAAAGGCTATTGACCGGTCAAATGACGGCAAGCTAGATTCCACCTCGTGGCAACCCCGGCGTACCTGCGCATCCGCACCGAACTGGAGCAGCGGATCCGCTCCGGTGCGCTGCCGCCCGGCAGCCGGCTGCCCACCGAGGCCGAGCTGCAGCAGCAGCACTCGGTCAGCCGCGCGACCGCGCAACGAGCGCTGACCGAGCTGGCGCAGGCCGGGCTGGTGGAGCGCCACCGGCGGCGCGGCACCTTCGTCGCCGAAGGCGCGCGGCAGGAGAACCTGCTGCGCGTGGTGAACCCGGCGTTGCAGGGCCCGGAGATCCCGGGCAGGCACGCGGTGGACTCCGCGGCGGTGATCCCGGCGCGCGATGCCGACGTCGAACTCCCCGGCGTGCCCGGCGACACGCCGGTCAACCAGCTGCGGCGGCTGAAGTTCGACGTGGACGACAACCCGATCGCCGTCGAGCTCTCCGCCGTTCCGTTCTCGCTGGCACCACGAATGCTGGACGAGGACCTGGCACACCTGACCGTGCACGACTACTTCGCCCGCACCGGCGTGCCGGCGGCCAAGTCCCGGGTCTACATCGACCCGGTCCTGCTCGACCAGGCGACCGCGACCCGGTTGCGGATGTCCGCGGGCGGTGCGGTGATCCGGCTCCGCAGGCTGACCTGGCTCACCGACGGCAAGCTCGCGGAAGCCATGTGGCACATCATCCGGCCGGACCTGGTCGAGTTCTTCATCGAGCAGACCGTTCTGTCCACACCGGACTCCTGATTCTCCGGTACCGCGTTTCCGCGGTGCAGCTCTTCCCAGCGCCAGTCCTCCCACGACTGCGCCCTCTTCCGCGCTTCTCCGCACTTCTGGAGCGACCATGAGCCAACCTCGCGTCGCAGTGATCGGCACCGGTGTGATCGGCGCCATGACGACCTGGCAGCTCGTCCGGCGAGGAGCCGACGTGCTCGCCTTCGACACCTACTCCCCCGGCCACGACCGCGGTGCCTCCGCCGGGGAGTCGCGCATCTTCCGCACCGCTTACAAGGAGGGCTCGAACTACGTCCCGCTGCTGCAGCGCGCCGGCCGGTCGTGGCGCGAGCTGGAGCGGAGCGCGAGCGCCGAGCTGCTGACGATGTGCGGCGGCCTGACCATCGGCCCCGCCGACCACCCCGACGTCCAGGCGGTGCGGCGGTGCGCGGAGGAGCACGGCCTCGACCACGAGGTGCTCGACACCGAACTCGCCCGCGAGCGATTCCCCCAGCACCGGATCGACGACGGCGAAGTCATGGTGCTCGACCCGGCCGCGGGCGTGCTGCGCCCCGAGCCCGCGGTGCAGGCCGCGTTGCGCATCGCGGCCGATGCGGGCGCGAAAGTCCTCCCGCACCACCGGATATCCGAGGTCGCCGAGACCGCGCACGGGTGGCGGATCACCAGCGGCGGCACCGACTTCGACGTCGACCACGTCGTGTTCGCGCCCGGCCCGTGGGCGCGCGACCTGGAACCGCTGCGCTCGCTGCCGATCGAGATCCGGCGGATCACCGCCTGCTGGTTCGCCGCGCGCGACACCGCCGCGCACCGGCCGGACCGGCTGCCGATCGCGATCCGCCGCCACCGGGATGCCGGGTTCTCCTGCTTCCCGCTGCTGGACGGCGTTTCGGTCAAGATCGTGCCGCACCACCTGGGCTGGCCCGCCCTGGACAGCCCGGACGACCTGCCGCGCAGCGCCGAACCCGAGTTCGCCCGCGCGGCGGCCGCCGCCGCGGCACGGCTGCTGCCCGGCGTGACACCGCACCCGGTGCGCATCGGCACCTTCGCCGAGGGCTTCACCCCGGACGAGCACGCCCTGCTGGGCCCGCTGCCCGGGCACCGCAACGCCACGGTCATGACCGGCTTCTCCGGTCACGGCTTCAAGCTCGCCCCGGTGTTCGGCGAGATCGGCGCGGACCTCGCGCTGCGCGGGAGCACCGAGCACGACATCACCCAGCTGGACCCCGACCGCTTCGCGCGCGCGTGACCACCGGAGGTCGACCATGCCCACAGGATCCACCGGACAGATCATCGGGATCGTCGTCGCCAGCCTGCTGGTGATCGGCTTCGGCATCGCCATGTCCGTCTACTTCGGACGGAAGGCGAAGAACTCGCAGGACTGGCTCTCAGCGGGCGAATCGCTGCCGCTGATCGTCGTCATCATCACCCAGTTCGCCACCGCCACCGGCGGCGGCGTGCTGATCGCGCACGTCGGCATCGGCTACCGCTCCGGCTGGTCGGTGTTCATCTACGAGGGCTGCGTGCTGGTCGGCTTCCTCGTGCTGATGCTGATCGCGAAGTGGCTGCGGCAGCAGCGCTTCACCACCGTGCCGGACATCATCACCAGGCTGTTCGGGCAGCACAAGCTGGTCACCGCGATCGCCGCGCTGGCCGCCCTGGTGGTGCCCTTCGGCTGGCTGGCCACCCAGTTCGTCGCCTTCGCCCAGCTCTTCGGCCAGCTCACCGGGGTTTCGCCGACCGCGCTGATCCTGCTGATCATGGTGGCGTCGCTGCTGTTCGTGCTGCCGGGCGGGCTGACCTCGGTGGCCTGGACCGACTTCGTGTTCGGCATCTTCATGATCGCGATGTCGCTCGGCGTGGCGGCCTACGCGGTGCACCTGGCGGGCGGCTGGGGGCACATCACCGCGACGGTGCCGCAGCGGCTGTGGGGCTGGGAGGGCTTCACCGCCGTCGGCTGGGAGCAGATCTGGCTGTGGGTCGCGGCGATCCTGCCCGGTACGCTCACCAACCAGCTCTACTACCAGCGGGTCTTCGCCACCAAGAAGGTCTCCGACGCGCGCCGCGGGCTCGGCCTGTCCGGCATGACCATGCTCATCGGCGGCATCTACGCCGGGTGCATCGGGCTGGCGGTGCACTCGATGAACCCGGGCCTGGCCAACGAGGAGGACGCGGCGGGCTGGCTGCTGACCCAGCTGCCGACCTGGTTGGTGGTCGTCTTCGGCGCGTTCCTGGTCTCGACGATCGTGTCCACCACCGGCGCCGCGCTGCAGTCCGTGGTGGCCAACCTGACCCGCGACGTGTACCAGAACATCGTCGGCAAGGAGCAGAGCGAGCGGCAGGCCGTGTCGCTGTCCCGGCTGATCACGGTCGGCGTGTCGGTCCTGGCCGCGGTGCTGGCGATCCTGTTCCCCAAGGCGCTGACCTGGCTGGTCGCCACCTACGCCTACTCGGCGGCCGCGCTGGCCGCGCCCATCTTCCTCGGCTACGCGCTGCACAAGCGCCGCCGGCTCACCCCGCTCGCCGCGATCGCCAGCATGCTCACCGGCATCATCGGGTGCGCCGTGGCGCAGGTGCTCGACACCACCGTTCCGTACGCGGTGTACGGCATCGGCGCGTCGACCGTGGTGCTGCTGGCGGTCGCGTTCGCCACGCCGGGGAAGCCGAGTGCAGATGTCCGCAGCGAACTAGTGAGGGAAGCATGAAGATCGCCGTGATCGGTCTCGGCGTGCTGGGGGCCGGTGCCGCCCGCGCGCTGGCGCTCGCCGGCGCCGAGGTGACCGCCTTCGAACGGACCGCGCCGCTGGCCGGGACCTCGGGCACGTCGTTCGCCTGGACCAACTCGCACAGCAAGAACCCGCGCTCCTACCACGACCTCAACGTCGCGGGCATGGCCGAGCACGCCGAGCTGGCGAAGTCCGGCTCGGACTGGTTGGTGCGCAACGGGAATCTGGAGTGGGCGCAGGACGCGGCGGGCGCTGAGCGGCTGGCCGCGTCGGTCGCGGAGCTGACCGGGCGCGACTACCCGGTGGAGTGGATCAGCCCGGACCGGGCCCGCGAACTCGTGCCCGACCTGCGGATTCCCGGCGAGGTGCGCGACATCGCCTACTACCCCACCGAAGGGCACGTCTTCCCGGCGCTGCTGGTGGCCCGGCTGTGGGGCGAGGCGCGCGAGCACGGCGCGGAGCTGCGCTGCCCGGCCGAAGTGCTCGACGTGTCCGAAGCGGATGGCCGAGCACGTGCGGAGCTCGCCGACGGCACAGCCGATTTCGACGCCGTGGTGGTGGCGACGGGCCGCTGGACCGAAACCCTGACCGCGGCGGCCGGGTACCGCGTCCCGATGGCCGACCCGGACGCGGCGGGCTCGGCGACGGTGGGCCTGCTCGGCTACACCCGCCCGCTGGCCACCCGCCTGGACCGGGTCCTGACCACGCCGGACCTCAACGTCCGCCCGGACGGCGCGGGCCGCCTCATCGTGCAAGGCCTGGACCTCGACGCGCACGCGGATCCGGCGAACCCGCCGTCTCCCGGCGGCGACCACGCCCGGACCCTGTGCGGCCGCCTCAACGACCTGCTCGCCGGTACCGAGGGCGCGAGCCTGGAATCGCTCCGGGTCGGTCAGCGCGCGATGCCCGCCGACGGCCTCACCGTCGCCGGATTCCTGGGCGGCAGCGGCAAGATCTACACCCTCGCCACCCACAGCGGCATCACCCTCGGCCCGCTCCTGGGCCGCCTCGCAGCGCAGGAGGTCCTCACCGGAAACCTCGCGGAAGCCCTGACCGACTTCCGTCCCCAGCGCCTGATCGGCCGGTCCGGCCTGCCACCCCTGAAACCGGCCCGCTTCGCAGGCCAGCAGTGACCCGGCATCCGCCCGGGCGAGCCGGATAAACCGGTTGTTCGGGCTGCGAGGCCATGACACGCTGCCGTCAGCCACGGGCTGCCGGCAGCGTGCCATCCGATTTCCCGGGCTCACCGACAGGAGCTGTTCTTGACCGCCGAGACGACCCCGCCGATCGACGCCGCACTGGCGAGACGTCTGGTCGATGCGCAGTTCCCGCAGTGGGCCGGATTGCCGCTGCACCTGCTCGAACCGGCCGGGTCGGATCACGTGATCTACCGGCTGGGCGAGGAGCTGTCCGTTCGGCTCCCCCGCCACGCCGACGCGATCGAGCAGGCGCGGAAGGAAGCCGAGTGGCTGCCCCGGCTCGCCCCGCACCTGCCGCTGACCGTCCCCGCGGTGGTGGAGGTCGGCGAACCGGGCTTCGGCTACCCGTGGTCGTGGGCGGTGTCGCGCTGGCTGGACGGCGAGGTCGCAACCGCCGACGCCCTGTCCGACTCGCACGAAGCCGCTGTCGCGCTGGCCGAGTTCCTGACCGCGCTCCACCGGATCGACACCGGGAGCGCCGAGGGCCTCACCGGTGAGCCCCTGGCCGCGCGGGACGCGGAGACGCGATCCGCCATCGCGGAGGTCGGCGGCGCTTTCGACGCCGCGGCGATGACCGAGCTGTGGGACACCGCCCTCGCCGCCCCGGAATGGGACCGCCCACCGGTCTGGTTCCACGGCGACTTCCACACCGGCAACCTGCTGACGACCGGCGGCCGCCTCAGCGCGGTCATCGACTTCGGCGAGCTCGGCGTCGGCGACCCGGCTTGCGACCTGCTCATCGCCTTCACCCTCCTGTCGGCCGAAACGCGAGCCACCTTCCGCACCGCGCTCGGCGTGGACGACGCCACCTGGACCCGCGGCCGCGGCTGGGCCCTGGCCACCGGCCTGAACGCCTACACCTCCTATGCCACGACCAACCCCCGAGTCGCAACCCAGACCACCCGCCAGATCACCCAAGCCCTCCACGGCTGAACCAGGCCGCCCCGGCGGGCGCTGCGTCAATTTCGTACGAAATTGACGCCGACCTGTGCGGACGGTGCGAGGAGTGGGCTCGGTCAGGTGAGGTGGCGGCGGAGGAAGTCGAGGGTTCGCGGCCAGGCCGTGCGGGCCGATTCCTCGTGGTACGCGGCCGGGTTCTGGTCGTTGAAGAAGGCGTGGCCCGCCGGGTAGAAGTAGATCTGCGGGCGGACCGGGGACTGCTGCTGGACCTTGTCGCGCAGCTCGCCGACCGCGTCCACGCTGATCGTGCGGTCGTACTCGCCGAAGTGGCACAGCATCGGCGCGGTGAGGCCGGAGAAGTCGGTCTCGACCACCGACGGCAGGCCGTAGAACGGCACCACCGCGCCGACCCGCTCGCCCTGCTGCGCGCCCAGCACGATCGCGAACTTCCCGCCCATGCAGAACCCGACCGCGCCGACCGACGAACCGCTCACCTGCTCGTGCCCCAGCAGGAAGTCGACCGCACCGGCGAGGTCGCGGGCCGCACGCTCCACCGGCAGCTCCTGCATCAGCCGCGCGGCTTCCTTCCCGTCGTGCGTGGTGCGCCCGCCGTAGAGGTCCGGGGCCAGCGCGACGAATCCCTCCGCCGCCAGCCGGTCCACCACGTCCGCGACGTGATCGGTCAGCCCCCACCACTCCTGGATCACCACCACGCCGGGGCCGCTGCCGGACGGCGTCGCCAGGTAGCCGTGCGCGGTGCGCCCGTTGCTGGGGAAGCTGACGTTCTGGTGCGGATTGGTCACCGTGGCACTCCTCTGACCGGACCTCTGCCGACCGGCACATGGTCGCGCCGGACCGGCCTGATCGCACGTGCGTCCCCCAGGTCAAGATCAACACCGTAGCCGGGCCGGAACAGCCCGCGCATCGACCAACCGGTGGATGCGGTGGATGCGGCGGTGGAGCTCCCGGAACCGACCGGTCCGCCGATTCCGGGCGATCCCGCCTGCGAGCATCGTCGGAGCCATGTCTTCTCCCCTGACCGGCACGAGCCCGGTCCACCAGGAACGAGCGCTCGCCCCGGACCTCGCCCGCGGCGCGATGCTCGCGCTGATCGCACTGGTCAACTCCGCGATCTACCTCTACGACCGCCCGTACGGCCTGAAGCAGCACATCGTCGAGCACGGGCTGCTGGACCGCATCACCAGCGCGCTGCTGACGGTTCTCGCCGACGGGCGCGCCTACCCGATGTTCGCCGCCCTGTTCGCCGCCGGTGCGGTGCAGGTGTTGCAGCGCTCCGGGCCCCGGGTCCTGCGCCGGAGGTGCTGGTGGATGCTGGCGTTCGGGCTGGTCCACGCGGTGCTGCTGTTCCCCGGCGATGTCCTGGGCCTCTACGCGGTGGTGGGCTTCGCGATCGCCGCGTCGACCCGGATCCGGGAGCGCACCCTGCTGATCGCCGCCGGGTGCTGGCTGGTGGTCGTGGCCGTGGTCCAGGGCGCCGTCTACGCGACGGCGCCGGTCGGTGAGCAGCGGTCCTTCTTCTGGTCCTTCGCGGTCGAGTCACCGCTGGAGGCGGTCGCGCTCCGCCCGCTGGAATGGCTGATGACGCCGTTCGGGATGCTCGGCGTGGTGAGCGCGGCGCTCGTCGGCATCTGCATCGGGCGGCGCGGCTTGCTGACGAATCCGGCGCGGTACCACCGCGAGCTGGTCCGGGTCGGCTTCGGCGGGCTCGGCATCGCGGTGCTGGGCGGGTTGCCGATGGGGCTGGCCGTCGGCGGGTTCTGGGTGCCGGGGAGCACCGCTGCGGTGTGGGCGGCATCGGCGGTGCACGCGGTCACCGGCGTCGCCGGTGGCCTCGGGTTCGCAGCGCTGATCGGGCTGCTGGCGCTGCGGCTGGATGCCCGGCGTGGCCCGGTGATCCGGGCGATCAGCGCCTGCGGGCAGCGTTCGCTGAGCTGCTACCTGTTCCAGTCCTCGGTGTTCGTGGCGCTGCTGCTGCCCTTCACGCTGGGCCTGGGCGCGACGTTGAGCTCCACCGAGGTCGCGCTGCTGGCGCTGGGCACCTGGCTGGTCTCGGTGCTGCTGGCCGAAATCCTGCGGCGCGCGGGCAAACCCGGCCCGGCGGAGGCATTGCTGCGCCGTCTGGTTCACCGGTCCTGACAGACTGAGCGGCGTGACGTCGGTGGAGGAGCAGCGGGGCATCCAGCGGGAGCAGAGCTGGAACAGGGTGTGGGCGCTCGCGCCGTTCGGGCTGCTCGGGCTGGCCACCGCCGTGTCGCTGTCCGACGCGGCGGGCTGGCAGCACCGGCTGATCACGCTGGTCCTCGCGGCCGGGCTCGCGGTGTGGCACTGGTGGTTCGTGGTGGCGCACCCGCAGTGGTGGGAGCGCCGGACCTGGCTGATGGCCCTGTACTTCGCCGGGCTGCTGGCGACCACCGTGGTCCTGGTGGATCGCAGCAGCGGTTTCCAGCTCTTCGTGCCCGCCTGCTACGTGCTCGCGTTCGTCACGCTGCCCGGCTGGTCGGCCTACCTCGGCGTGGTGGCCACCAGCGGGATCTGGCTGCTGGCGCCCGGGACGGACGTGCCGGTGACGCTGGGCAACCTGGCGACCGCCACCCCGCTGGCCGCGCTGATCGGCTGGTCGATCCGGGCGATGGAGCGCGAAGCGATCCGGCGGCGCGAGGTCAACAGCCGGCTGGTCGCGGTGGCGGCCGAGAACGCCCGGCTGCACCAGGTGCTGGTCGAGCGGGCCAAAGCCACCGGGATGGCCGAGGAACGCGCTCGGATGGCCCGCGAGATCCACGACACCGTGGCGCAGGGGCTGACCGGCATCGTCACCCAGCTCGAAGCCGCCGAGGAGCTCTCCCCCGCCGATCCGGTCCGCGAGCGGCTCGGCAAGGCCCGGCAGCTCGCGCGCACCAGCCTGGTCGAGGTCCGCCGCTCGATCGAAGCCCTGCGCCCGGGCCCGCTGGAGAACGCCCGGCTCGTCGAAGCGATCGCGGACACCGCGGCGTCGTGGCGCGAACAGCACGGTGTGCCAACGGAGTTCACCGTGACCGGCACGCCGCACCCGGCACCGCCGGAGGCCGAGGTGGCGGTGCTGCGCGCGGCGCAGGAGGCGCTGTCCAACATCGGCAGGCACGCGCGGGCCGAGCGGGTCGACGTCACGCTGTCCTACATGGACGGTCTGGTGGTGCTGGACGTGCGCGACGACGGGACCGGGTTCGACGTCGGGGCGGTTTCCGGGTTCGGGCTGACCGCCTTGCGCGAGCGGGTGGGCAGGCTGGCCGGTTCCGTGGAGATCGAGTCGGCGCCGGGCGCGGGCACCGCGCTCAGCATCGCGATCCCGGTGGGAGAGGTGGCCGGATGAACCGGTGGAAGCTGGTGGTCGTCGACGATCACCCGGTGGTGCGCGACGGGCTGCGCGCGATGCTCGGCACGCAACCGGATTTCGAGGTGGTCGGCGAAGCGGCCAGCGGTGCCGAAGCGCTGGCGGTGGTGGCCGCGGCGAACCCCGACGTGGTGCTGACCGATCTGCGGATGCCCGATCCCAGCGGCGCCGAGCTGATCCGGCTGCTGCGGGAGCGGGCCGCGACCGCGCGGGTGCTGGTGCTGACCACGCACGACACCGATTCCGACGTGCTGCCCGCGATCGCGGCAGGCGCCATCGGCTACCTGCTCAAGGACACCCCGCGCGAAGAGCTGTTCCGGGCGGTGCGAGCCGCGGTGCGCGACGAGTCGGTCCTCTCGCCGCCGGTCGCCGCCAGGCTGCTCAGCAACGTCCGCCCGGCGGCACCCGCGAACACCGCGCTGAGCGCCCGCGAGCGCGAGATCGTCGGGCTCCTCGCGCGCGGCCGGACCAACCGGGAGCTGGCCGCCGACCTGCACATCAGCGTGGCGACGGTGAAGACGCACCTGCTGCACGTCTACGCCAAGCTCGGCGTGCCGGACCGCGCCGCCGCGGTGGCCGCCGCCTACGAGCGGGGCCTGCTGTGACCGCCGTCAGTCGGCGATGACCTGGTCGAGCAGGGTGGTGAAGGCCTCGCGGTCCACGGTGGCCGGATCCTGCGCCAGCCAGCTGCCGATCTCGCGGACGAACTGCGCCGGGGTCATCGGCGAGACCTGCCCGTCCTGCTCCACGGTGGTCACCTCACCGGAGCGGCTGGGGTAGATCAGCACCGCGCCGCGCACCTCGACACCGGGCAGCACGTCCTCGAAGGCCTCGACGCCTTCCACCAGGCGGGTCGCACCGCCGCGGAAGGGGTGGCCGTTGCGCCACAGCGTGCCTTCCTCGTCGGCCGTGTAGTGGCCGGGCAGCCAGGCCTTGGACTCCACCAGCACCAGCCGCCGCCCGCACAGCACCGCGTGGTCGACGTCCTCGAAAACCGAGTCGGGCCAGGCCAGTCCGTGGAACACCCGCACCCCGGGCAGCCGGGTGAGGTACTTGGCGCACAGTTCGGCGGTCAGCTGCTGCGCGCGCTCCTCCGGATCGGTGCTGCCGCGCAGCCCGAAGATCCGGCTGCTGTCGTACTCCGCCGCGAAGGACCGGTCGGCGCGGTGCGCGCGAATGTGCCTGCGCAGCAGCACGAGGATCACTGCGCCGGAGGCCACCAGCAGCGCCAGCCAACCGGCCAGCAGCGCCGCGGTCAGCTCGACGGCCAGCCCGGCCAGCAGCAGCAACGACCAGCCGCCGACCAACGCGAGGGTGGGGGCGCGCTCCGGCCCGGTCATCGGCAGGTAGCGGATGCGCGCGTCCGGGTCGATGCCGTCCCACCACGCGATGTCGTCCAGGCGCAGCCGGGGCAACCGCGGCACGTAGTTCGGGTCGTCGCCGAAGTTCCGGCGTCGGCGGCGCGCGGCCGGCTGCGGGCGGCTCGGCTGCTGCTCCTGCTCGCCACCGCCGTCGTAGTGGGCGCGGCGCACCGGGTCGTTGAGGGTTTCGTAAGCCTCCTGCAACAACCGGAACGTTCCCGCGGTGCCGCCGACGTCGGGGTGCATGGTGCGGGCCAGCGTCCGGTACGCGGACTTGATCTCGGAGGCGGTCGCATCGCGATGCACGCCGAGCAGCTCGTAATAGTCGACCCCGCGCACGGTCCTCCCCGCCTCCCACTGCTGCGCGGTCATGATAGGGCTTGCGTCGCGGACAAGATCAACCGCGGTGGTCTGTTTCGTCGGCTTCGCGCGCGCCCGCCGATCACGGTGCCCGCAGCGGGCACCGACCGCACCCCGAACGCGAAAAAACCCGCTGACCTTCGGGTCAGCGGGCTCTTCCACGCGGGCGGCCGAGACGGCTGGGCCGTCCCTCCCTTTTGACCACCCGGAACAGCCGGGCGCGGTTCTCGGTGGCGCCTCGAACCGGCTCGGCTAGCTGAGCGGTGCAACGCCGGGGTCCGCGGACCGGAGCAGGGAGATCACTCCGGCCGACTCGCCCGGCACCGCCAAGTCCGTCGTCGGCGGGCGGAAACGCCCACCGGTGCCGAACTCCACCTTAGCGGATGCCGCACCCCGCACGGGGCGGACGTGACCAACAGCTCGCGCCGCGGTCACACGTCCTGGCCGGAAGCCTCCATCATCGGGCGCACTTCCACCGCGGCGAACCGCGCGTCGGGGATCCGCGCGGCGATCTCGCTCGCCCGCTCCATGCTGTCGCAGTCGACCACGAGGTAACCGGCCAGCTGTTCCTTGGTCTCGATGTACGGGCCGTCGGTCGCCGCGAGCGCACCGTCGCGGACCCGGACCGTCCTGGCGGTGAGCGGGTCGGCCAGCGCCTCGCCGCCGACGAACTCGCCCGATTCGACGATCTCCTCGTGCATCGCCTCGGCCTGCCGGGCCAGCTCGGCGCGCTCCTCCGCCGGCAGCGCGAGGAAGTCCGGGTTCCGCAGGAACATCGGGTGCTCCCAGTTCTCCGGGTTGCTGTAGATCAGCAGCAGGTACTTCACGTTCGGCTCCTCACTCCGGTCATTCGCTGCCCGCCAGGCCGATCAGGTTGCCCTCCGGGTCGGTGAACTGCGCGACCACGAAGTCGCCGCCGGGCGCCGTGACCGGCCCCAGCACGCGCTTGCCGCCCAGGCTCTCCGCCTTCGCCAGCGCTTCCTCGACCTTCGGCACGCCGATGTAGACGAGAACCGCGTTCTCGCGGCCCGCCCCGCCGCCGACGCCGCCGTTGATCCCGCCGGTGGTGCTGCCGTCGACGAACCCGTACCGGCCCGGCGCGGACACCTCCTCGCTGAGCGCGTCGCCCACGTGGAACTGCCAGCCGAACAGCTCGCCGTAGTAGTCGTGGAGCTTCTCCGGGTTCTTCCCGATGATCTCGAAGTGCACCACGGGACTTCCCATGACCGTTCCTCTCCGCGCCGCGGACCGGCGCTGACCGGGCGCTCGTCCGGCGCCTCTCGACCATAGGTCGGAGCCGCCGGGCGGACTTCGACGTCGACGCGCGGGCGAATTCGGTTCACCCGGCACGTCGAGATGCCCCGCCCCGCTCCGACCTCTGTTCCGAGACGCCGACCGGGACGGCCGCGCTACCGCCCGTCCCCCACGACCTTCGGAAGGTACCGCTCATGGATACGACGGAAGCGCCCGCGCCCGGCCGCGAAGCCGGGCGGCGGGAGTGGATCGGTCTGGTCGTGCTGGCCCTGCCCACGCTGCTGCTGTCGCTCGACTTCAGCGTGATCTACCTGGCGATCCCGCACCTGAGCAGCGAGCTCGGGGCGACCAGCACGCAGCAGCTCTGGATCGCCGACAGCTACGGGTTCATGGTGGCCGGTTTCCTGATCGCGATGGGCACCCTGGGCGACCGCATCGGGAGGCGCAAGCTCCTGCTGATCGGCGCCGCCCTGTTCGGCCTGGCCTCGGTCTTCGCCGCCTTCTCGGCCTCCGCGGAGATGCTGATCGTGGCGCGGGCCGCGATGGGCGTCGCCGGAGCGACGCTGATGCCCTCGACGCTCGCGCTGATCAGCACCATGTTCCAGGACCCGAGGCAGGCCGGGTTCGCCATCGCCGCCTGGATGGCCTGCTTCATGGGCGGCATGGCGATCGGCCCCGCCATCGGAGGGGTGCTGCTGAACAGCTTCTGGTGGGGCTCGGTGTTCCTGCTGGGCGTCCCGGTGATGCTCCTGCTGCTGGTGGTCGGCCCCGGTGTGCTGCCCGAGCACCGCGATCCCGGCGCGGGACGCTTGGACCTGGTCAGCGTGGTGCTGTCCCTGCTGGCCGTCCTGCCCGCCGTCCACTTCCTCAAGGAGGTGGCCAAGAGCGGGATCGCGCTGCTGCCGGGCATCGCCGCGGTGGTCGGCCTGGTATTCGCGACGCTCTTCCTGCTCCGGCAGCGCGCGCTGACCACGCCGCTGGTGGACCTGAGCCTGTTCCGCCACCGCACCTTCAGCGCCGCGCTGCTCATCGGCCTGCTGGTGCCCGCGCTGCAGGGCGGGACGTACTTCCTGGTCGTCCAGCACCTGCAGAACGTCGAGGGTCTGCCACCGATGACCGCCGGGCTGTGGCTGGTGCCGTCGACGCTGATCATGGTCGGCTCGGTCCTGCTGGCACCGATGATCTCGCGCCGGATCCGCCCGGCGTACGTGATCGCGGCCGGCCTGGTGGTCGGCGCGATCGGGTACGCCATCATCGCCCGGATCGACGGGCCCGGGCAGCTGGACCAGCTGTGGGCCGGCTACTCGATCATGGTGCTGGGCGTGGGCATGCCCTCCGGTCTGGGCACCGCGCTGGTGCTCGGAGCCGCCCCGCCGGAGCGCGTCGGATCGGCCTCGTCCATCTCGGAGGCGGGTGGTGAGTTCGGCATGGCGATGGGCGTGGCGGTGCTCGGCAGCCTCGCCACCCAGGTGTATCGCGACGAGCTGACCGGGGCTGTGCCCGCCGGCCTGCCCGCCGACGCCTCGGCGGCGGCCACCGACAGCATCACGGCCGCGGTTCCGGCAGCGCAACGGCTGCCGGGGCCGCTCGGGGACGAGCTGCTGCGGACGGTCCGGGACTGCTTCACGGCCGGGCTGAACACGGTCTCGGCCGTCTCCGGGGTGCTGTTCGCCTGCCTCGCGGTGTTCTGCGTCGCGACGCTGCGCGGCATCCCCGCGGCGAACGAATCCGAGCCGGAAACCGTTGGTGCTGCGGCAGAAATGCCCGTCGAGCCGACGTCGACCGGTGAACCTCCGCAGTTGCGCTAGGACCGCTGGTCCTCGGGCAGCTGCGCGGCCCGCCTCCGGAGGTAGCGCTGCTCGGGCAGGCTCGTGGTCAGGCGGGCGGCCAGCAGGTAGGAGGCCCGGGCAGCTGCGAGGTCACCGGCCATCTCCAGCAGGTGCGCCCGCACCGCGTGCAGCCGGTGGTGCTCGGCGAGCCTCCCGTCGGCGCTCAGCGGTTCCAGCAGCGCCAGCCCGGCGTCCGGGCCGTGCACCATCGCGGCGGCGACCGCACGGCTGAGGGTGGCCACCGGGTTCGGGGCGAGCTTCTCCAGGAGCTCGTAGAGCGCCAGGACCTGCTGCCAGTCGGTGTCCTCGGCGCGGGCCGCTTCGGCGTGCACGGCGGCGATCGCCGCCTGGATCTGGTACGGACCGAGCGGCGCACGGGTCAAGGTGCCGGTGATCAGCTCGACGCCCTCGGCGATGAGCGCCTGGTCCCACTCGCCGCGGTCCTGCTCGGCCAGCGGGATGAGCTCGTCGTCGGGTCCGGTGCGGGCGTGGCGGCGCGACTCGCACAGCAGCATGAGCGAGAGCAGGCCGCAGACCTCGCCGTCCTGGGGCAGCAGGCCGTGCACGAGGCGCGCCAGCCGGATGGCCTCCCCGGTCAGCTCGGCGCGCTGCAGGTCGGGCCCGGACGTCGTCGTGTAGCCCTCGTTGAAGATCAAGTACAGCACGTGCAGGACGGCGCGCAGCCGCTCTTCCCGCTCGTCGCCGGGCGGCAGGCCGAACCGGGCGCCGGTGGCCTTGATCCGCTGCTTGGCCCGGCTGATGCGCTGCCCCATCGTCGGTTCCGGGACCAGGAACGCCCGCGCGATCTGCGCGGTGCTCAGACCGCCGACCGCGCGCAGCGTCAACGCCACCTGCGATGCCGGGGACAACTCGGGGTGGCAGCACAGGAAGAGCAGGGTGAGCGTGTCGTCGTCGCTGTGCGCATCGGCGTCGGCGGGCGGGGCGAGGTGCTCGTCGGGCAGGGCCATCGACGCGGCGCTGGTCTCGCGCCGCTTGCGGGCCTGCTCGCTGCGGAGCTGGTCGACCATCCGCCGGGACGCGACGGTGATCAACCAGTTGAGCGGGTTCGCCGGAACGCCCTGCTCCGGCCACTGCGTGGCGGCAGCGAGCAGCGCTTCCTGCACCGCGTCCTCGGCGATGTCGACGTGCCCGTGGTGCCGCACGAGCGCGACGAGCACCTTCGGCGCCGAGCGGCGCAGGAGGTCGGCAACACCGGCGTCCGTGATCACATCTCCTGCTCGGGTCGCGTGCCGGGTCCCGGCGGCCGCCGGGACGGGACTCCCACATTTGACCACGCGGTGCCGCCCCGAGGCCGCCGTCCGCCCTGGATCCCGATCAGGCGTACTGGCCGGCGAACTCCTCCGTCGGCGCGATGGGCGTGATGACGTCGATCAGGACGCCGTTCGGGTCGGACACGATGAAGTGCCGCTGCCCGAAGTCCTCGCTGCGCAGTTCGAGCTCGGCCGAGAGCCCGCCGCGGACGACCAGCCGGTCCCACTCCGCGTCGACGTCGGCCACCTCGAAGTTGAGCAGCACGCCCTGCGCGTTCTCGCGGTATGCGGCGGGCAGCGTGGGGTGCGTGCCGTCGAGCAGCGCGAGCTCGTGAGACGGCGGTCCGGGCCGCCGCAGGCTCACGTACCAGTCGGCCTCGAACGTCGTCTCGAACCCCAGCAGCCCGGTGTAGAAGTCGCGGGACTCCTGCAGCCGCGCCGTGCAGAGGACCGGGTAGAAGCTGGTCAGCATCATGTTGATCTCCGTTGGCATACCGTTGGTAGGCGAAACATATTTGGCGTACCATCGGTATGTCAACACGGGGTGAGGAGCACGATGGCCGACGGCATCAGGGCGCAGCAGCGCGAGCAGACCCGGCGAACGCTGCTGCGGGAGAGCAGGAAGCTGTTCGCGACCAAGGGTTACGGCGCGGTGGGCCTCTCGGAGATCGTGCGCACCGCAGGAGTCACCAAAGGCGCGCTGTACCACCACTTCGACAGCAAGGCCGAGCTCTTCCGCGCGGTGCTGGAACAGGTCCAGCACGAAGTCGCGGAGCAGGTGGCGGCCACCGCCGACGCCGAAACCGACCCGTGGGCCCAGCTCACCGCGGGCTGCCGGGCGTTCCTGACCGCGAGCACCGGCGCCGACGTGCAGCGGATCATGCTCGTCGACGGCCCCGCCGTGCTGGGCTGGACCGAGTGGCGCGCGCTGGACGAGGCCTCGTCGGCCCACCACCTCACCGAGGCGCTGACCGCGCTGATCGAGGCGGGCGTGATCACGCACCAGCCGGTGGCGCCGCTGGCCCACCTGCTCTCCGGCGCCATGAACGAGGCGGCGCTGTGGCTCGCGGTGTCCGGCCACCCCGGCGATCTGGACGACACCTGGGCAGCCCTGGCGCGGATGCTGGAATCGCTGCGCGCCCCATGAGCCCGGCATTGGGCCAGCAGGTGGGCGATGGCGGAGCGAGGATGGGCGCATGGACGTCACCGAAGTACTGCTTCCCGGTGTCGGACTGCGCTACGAGTTCACCACCGCCGACGGCCAGTGGATAGGCGTGGTCGCGCGACGGCTCGGCGACTTCGAGTTCGTCGCCTATCCCGACGCCGACCCCGACGAGGTCCGGGTGCTGTTCCGGCTCACCGCTGAAGAGGCCGAGGCGGTCATCGAGATCCTCGGCGCCCCGCGCATCGCCGAGCGGTTCGCCGACCTGACCCGCGAAGTCCCGGGGCTCAGTTCCGGTCAGGTCGAGGTCACCGCCGGCTCGCCGTTCGACGGGCGCACCCTCGGCGAGACCCGGGCCAGGACGCGAACCGGCGCGTCGATCGTGGCGGTGGTCCGCGGCGAGGACGTCATCGCTTCGCCGCTGCCGAGCCAGTCGCTGCGGGCAGGCGACATCCTCGTGGTGATCGGCACCCAGCAGGGCATCACCGGGGTGGAACACATCCTCGCGGGGTGAACCGCCGTGCACACGTCGGTCGCTCTGCTGCTGGAGCTGGGGCTCGTGCTGATCGTGCTCGGCGCAGCGGGCACGGTGACGCGGCGCTTCGGTGTGTCGCCGATCCCGCTCTACCTGCTGGTGGGACTGGCGGTGGGCGAAGGCGGCATCGCCCCGCTGCCCGCCGCCGGGGACTTCGTGGAGCTGGGGGCCTCGATCGGGATGGTGCTGCTGCTGTTGTCACTGGGCCTGGAGTTCTCCATCGAGGAGTTCACCGCGACGCTGCCCAAGCACGTGCCCTCCGGTGCGGTGGACCTGGTGTTCAACGCCGCACCCGGAGCGCTGGCGGGATGGCTGCTCGGGCTGGACGCCACCGGGATCGTGGCGCTGGCCGGGGTGACGTGGGTGTCGTCGTCGACGATCGTGTCCCGGTTGCTGGACGACCTGCACCGCCTCGGCAACCGCGAAACCCCGGGGGTGCTGTCGGTCCTGCTGCTGGAGGACTTCGCGATGGCGGTGTACCTGCCGGTCCTGGCGGTGCTGGCCGTCGGCGGCACGGTCCTGCACCTCGTGGCCAGCGTCGCGGTCGCGGTGGGCGTGCTGCTGGTCGCGCTGGCGGCGTCGCACCGCTGGGGACACCGGGTCGGGCATCTGGTGGACGACCGCGACACCGAGCAGCTTCTGCTCCGGATCGTGGGCCTGGCGCTGGTCGTGGCGGCGTTCGCCGAGCTCGCGGGCACCTCGGCGGCTGTCGGCGCCTTCCTGGTCGGCCTGGCATTGACCGGTCCGCTGGCCGATCGGGTGCGGATCCTGGTCGCCCCGCTGCGCGACCTGTTCGCGGCGGCGTTCTTCCTCGCGATCGGCATGTCGGTAGCACCGTCGTCGCTGCTGCCGCTGCTGCCGGTGACATTCGCGCTGGCCGTGGTGACGGCGCTGACCAAGATCGCCACCGGCTGGTTCGCGGCGGCCCGCAGCGGAGCGGGCAGGCGCGGCCGGCTGCGGGCGGGCAGCGTGCTGATCGTCCGCGGGGAGTTCTCGATCGTCATCGTCGGTCTGGTGGCGTTCCAGGGCGGGCTGATCGGGCCGCTGGTCACCGGCTACGTCCTCATCCTGGCCATCGCGGGTCCACTGGTCGCCTGGTGGGTCAGCCCGCCTGCCACCAGGCGAGCACGCTGAGCACCGCAGCGCGAACGAGGCCATTCGGGCCGTGCGCTGGCACACATTCGGGCGATCCGGAAATGAGCGGTCGGCACTTTACGACAGACGAAGAATTTGCCGTGCTCGGGCTCGTTGACGACGATATTTGCCGTCAATAGAGTTCGGCCGCAACGCGAACGGCAATTCGACGGCCCCGGTTCCGCGCCGCGGAAACCGGTGCTTCACCATCTTTCCCGCTGCGAACAACGATCGTCGGAAGTCCTCAGGGGAGCACGCATGTCCGGTTCCGCGCCCACCACCGCGCCCGCCTCCGGCTGGGGCCGGGTGATGCGGCGCAAACCGGTCGGCCAGCTCAACGCCGAGAGCGGCGCCGACAGCGGCGGCAGCGAGCTGCGGCGATCGCTGGGCGTGTTCCGGCTGACCATGATCGGCGTGGGCTCCACGGTCGGCACCGGGATCTTCATCGTGCTCAACGAGGCGGTGCCCAAGGCCGGGCCCGCGGTGGTCGTGTCGTTCGTGCTGGCCGCCATCACCGCGGCCCTCACCGCGCTCTGCTACGCCGAGCTCGCCTCCACCATCCCGGTGTCCGGCGCGTCCTACACCTACGCCTACGCCACGCTGGGCGAGCTGATCGCCTTCATCGTCGGGGCGTGCCTGCTGCTGGAGTACGGGGTGGCGGCCTCAGCGGTGGCCGTCGGCTGGGGCGAGTACCTCAACGCACTGCTCGGCGACGTCACCGGGTGGCAGCTCCCCGCCGAGTTCAGCGCCCCGCCCGGCGAGGGCGGGATCCTGAACGTGCCCGCCGCCGTGCTGGTCACCGCCTGCTGCCTGCTGCTGGTGCGCGGCGCGAAGGAGTCCGCGACGATCAACGCGATCACGGTGTGCATCAAGCTCGCCGTGCTGCTGCTGTTCGTCGCCGTGGCCTTCACCGCGTTCAACGCCGAGAACGCCCAGCCCTTCGCCCCGTTCGGCGCGGCCGGGGTCGGCGCCGCCGCCTCCATGGTGTTCTTCTCCTACATCGGCATGGACACCGTCTCCACCGCGGGCGAGGAGGTGCGCAACCCGCGCCGGACGCTGCCGCTGGCGCTGTTCTGGTGCGTCGTGATCGTCACCTCCATCTACCTGCTGGTGGCCGTCGCGGGCATCGGCGCGCAGCCCTGGCAGCAGTTCGAGGGCCAGCAGGCGGGCCTGGCGGCGATCCTGGGCGACCTGACCGGTTCCGGCTGGCCGGCGATCGTGCTCGCCGCCGGTGGTGTCGTGTCGATCTTCGGCGTCACGCTGACCACGATCTACGGCCAGACCCGGATCCTGTTCTCGATGGGCCGCGACGGCATGGTCCCGAAGGTCTTCCACACCGTGCACCCGCGCCGCCGCACCCCGGTGCACAACACGCTGATCGTCTCGCTGTTCGTCGGCCTGCTGGCGGCGGTGGTGCCGCTGAACACGCTGGCGAACCTGACCAGCATGGGCACCCTGGTGGCGTTCACCGTCGTCTCCGCGGGCGTGGTGATCCTCCGCCGCACCCGCCCGGACCTCGACCGCGGGTTCCGCGCCCCGGGCGGCCCGGTGGTCCCAGCGCTGAGCATCGCGGCCTGCCTCTACCTGATCTCCCAGCTCCCGTGGAGCACCTACCTGATGTTCGCGATCTGGCTGGCGCTGGCCCTCACCCTGTACTTCACCTACAGCATCAAGCACAGCACCCTGGCCACCGGCGAACCTCGCGCGTAGCAGATCCCCGGCGACCGCGGCACCCGCGGTCGCCGGGCGGGCCGAGTTTGGAAAAACCCCGAATCAGTGGGAAAATAGAAAGTCGGCGTGTCCACCACCATCCAATGGGGACTCCGCCGAACCTGGTGTCAGGATAGCCGCTGTGAGGGGCAAGTGTCAAATCAGGGGTACGAAGAAGAACTTCGGTCCGAGCGCGAATACGTGGCTCTGCTCTACGCGCGGCTCGACGCCGAACGCGCGCGGGTGAACGGCGAGTACCGCACCGCACTGCGGGATCACGGCGGGACCGCCGTGGAGCGGGACGTCGAAGTGCGCGCTCTCGCCCGGGAGGCGAAGCGGCTGGCCGTGGCGGACAACGGGCTGTGCTTCGGCCGGCTGGACAGCATCTCCGGTGAGCGGTCGCACATCGGCCGGATCGGCATCTTCGACGAGGACGACGGCTACGAGCCGATGCTGCTCGACTGGCGAGCGCCCGCCGCCCGGCCGTTCTACACCGCCACCGGCGCGAACCCGGAGAACATGCGGCGGCGCAGGCAGTTCCACGCGCGCGGGCGCGAGCTCACCGGCTTCACCGACGAGGTGCTCGGCCGTCCCGGCGGTGACGCGCAGGGCGATGCGGCGCTGCTCGCGGCGGTCAACGCGCCGCGCGGCGAGGGAATGCGCGACATCGTGGCGACGATCCAGGCCGAGCAGGACGAGATCATCCGGCTCGACCACCCCGGGGTGCTGGTCATCGAAGGCGGTCCGGGCACCGGGAAGACCGTGGTCGCCCTGCACCGCGTCGCCTACCTGCTCTACACCCAGCGGGAGCGCATGGAGCGCCACGGCGTGCTCGTGGTCGGGCCGAATCCGGCGTTCCTGAACCACATCGGCCGCGTGCTGCCGTCGCTGGGCGAGTCCGACGTGGTGTTCATGACCACCGGTGATCTCGTGCCCGGCAAGCACGTCACCGCGGAGGACCCGCCGGAGGTCGCGCGGATCAAGGGCTCGCTGAAGATCCTGGACGTGCTCGCGGCGGCCATCGCCGACCGGCAGCGGCTGCCGGAGCAGCCGGTGCCGATCGAGCTGCAGGACGTCGCGGTGCGGATCGACGCCGAGACCGCGGAGTGGGCCAGGCAGGAGGCGCGCGACAGCGGCCTGCCGCACAACGAGGCCCGCGCGGTGTTCACCGAGATCGTGACCTACGTGCTCACCGAGCGGGCCATCGCCCGGATCGGCAGGGGCTGGCTGACCAGGGCGGACAAGGAGGCCTGGGAGCAGCTGCGGGGCGATCTGCTCAAGGAGCTGGCGGAGGACGAGGCGTTCACCACCGCGCTCGACGAGCTCTGGCCCGTGCTGACGCCCGAATCGCTGCTGGCGTCGCTGTACAGCTCCCCCGAGCGGTTGCGCGCCGCCGGGGCCGATCAGGCGCTGCTGCGCGCCGACGGCGATGCCTGGACGGTCTCGGACGTGCCGCTGCTCGACGAGCTGGTCGACCTGCTGGGCCGCGACAAGTCCGCCGACCGGCAGGCCGACCGGGAGCGCGCCCGGGAGGCCGAGTACGCCGAGGGCGTCATGGAGATCCTCAGCTTCGAGCGCCACGACATGATGGACGACGAGGACCACCTGCTCGCCCAGGACCTGATCGGCGCCGCGGACCTGGCCGACCGCTTCGGCCAGCGCGACACCCGCGACCTCGCCGAGCGCGCCGCCGCGGACCGCGACTGGACCTACCGGCACGTCGTGGTCGACGAGGCCCAGGAACTGTCCGAAATGGACTGGCGAGTGCTGATGCGGCGCTGCCCGAACCGGTCGTTCACGGTGGTCGGCGACCTCGCCCAGCGCCGGTCGGAGGCCGGGGCGAGGTCCTGGGGCGCGATGCTGGAGCCGTACGTGCCGGGCCGCTGGGTCTACCGGTCGCTGACGGTGAACTACCGGACGCCCGCCGAGATCATGGCGGTGGCCGGGGCGGTGCTCGCCGAGTTCGCGCCGGAGGTCGCGCCGCCGGACTCGGTCCGCGCGTGCGGCGTCCGCCCGTGGTCCAGGCTCGTCACCGCCGACGAGCTGCCCGCCGCGATCGAGGAGTTCACCCGCGAGGAAGCCGACCACGAGGGCACCTGCGTGGTGATCGGCCCGCCGGACGTGCCGGGCACCGTGCCCGCGTCGGAGACCAAGGGCCTGGAGTACGACGCCGTCCTGGTCGTGGAGCCCGAGCGCATCCTCGCCGACGGCCCGCGCGGAGCGGCGGAGCTCTACGTCTCCCTGACCCGCGCCACGCAGCGCCTCGGCGTGCTCCACCAGGGCCCGCTGCCGCAGTCCCTGGCCGGCCTCGCCGAGGCCGAGCGCGTGTAGCGGGAGCGGCCGCACCGGCCGACCATGTGCGCATGGCAGCCACGCTTCACGTGCGCATCGCCGCGGAGCTGCGGTTCTTCGCAGCTCCGCGGCACCGGGGCGGGACGGCCGAGGTGCCCTGCGACGGGACGGCGACCACCGGGCACGTCGCCGAGTCGCTGGGCGTGCCGTTGACCGAGGTCGGCGCGCTGCTCGTCGACGGCGTGCCGCGCTCCCCCGCCCACCAGCCGCGTGCCGGGTCGACGCTGGAGATCCGCCCGGTCGAGCGGCCGCAGGACCTCCCGCCGCGGTTCCTGCTCGACGTGCACCTGGGCAAGCTCGCCCGGCGTCTGCGGCTGGTGGGCGTGGACGCGGCGTACCGCAACGATGCCGCCGACGACGAGCTGATCGCGGAGGCCGAACGCGAGCACCGGGTCCTGCTCACCCAGGACCGGGGCCTGCTGCAACGGCGAGCGCTGTGGGCCGGCGCCTACGTGCGCGGATCCGACCCGGCCCGGCAGCTGGTGGACGTCGTCGAGCGGTTCGCACCACCGCTGGCGCCGTGGACGCGCTGCACCGCGTGCAACGGCCCGCTGATCGCGGTGCCGAAGCAGGACGTCCTGGCGGAGATCGAACCTGGAACGCGCCGCCACTACGACGAATACGCGCGCTGCGGCGACTGCGGCCGCGTGTACTGGCGAGGCGCGCACGCCCGGCGGATCGCCGCGATCATCCGGGCGGCACGCCTCGCCCACCCGGGGACCGCCTGAAACCACTTCGCGGTGCGCCGTGCGCTGGTAGCTTGTGCCGACGAGACCGGCTTACCGCGCAGCGAGGATTCATGCCCCGGAAACTCCGCGTAGCACCTGGCCAGCGCAGCGCGTTCACGACGATCCGCGAAGCGCTGGAAACCGCCGGGCGCAGTGCGGTCATCTCCATCGCTCCCGGCGACTACCCGGAGCCCCTCAGCATCCGGCGCAAGGAGATCACCCTCACCGCGGTCGAACCCGGCACCGTCGAGACCGCCGGGATATCGGTGGAAGATTCCACAGTGGAGCTCGCAGGGCTGGTGGTTCGCTCGGCGCGGAAGCCGGCCATCGAGATCTCCGGCGGAGAGGCGAGGATCTTCAGCTGTTCGGCATCGGCGGGAACCGGAACCGGCGTGGTGGTCCGCAACGACGCCGACGCGACCATCCGCGACACCGACATCGCGGACTCGCGCAACGGGATCCTGATCACCGGCGACAAGTTCGTGCGGAGGCGTCCTGGAGTGACGGTGGAGGGCTGCTCCGTCCGCCACGTCGCCGAAGATGCCATCACGGTGCGCCACGGCGCGAGCGCGCTGTTCCGCCTCTGCACCGTCGAGCACGCGGGTGGCCGCGGAATCCACCTCGACGGCGCCTACAACGTGGCCGTCGAGCAGTGCGAGGTCACGCGTTGCACGGGAACCGGGATCGAAGTCCGCTCCGCGCAGATCACGCTCCACGAGTGCTGGGTGCACGACATGGACGGCATCGGCATCGTCTGGGGCGATCAGTCCAGCGGCGTCATCGGCCCGTACCTGGTGGAGAACACGGCCGCACCTGGAGTTCTGCGGGAGTTCCAGTGGCAGGGGCAGAGCCAGGTCCCCACGCCCAGCCGGGTGAGCTGACGGCAGATCGCCTCGCGGTGGGACAGCTCAGCGATTTCGAGCGTCCCAGGCGACGTCAGAAGTGGGTTCCGCCGTCGATGCGGATCTCGGTGCCGGTGATGAACTTTCCGTCCTCGGAAGCGAGCATGGCCACGACCGATGCGACGGTCTCCGGAGCGGCGAAGCCGTCGCCGATGGCCGGGCTCAGCTTCGCGAACAGGGACATGTCGGCGTCCTCGGGCAGGCCCGGGCCGACGCTCGACCTGCTGGCGCCGCTGCCGTCGGTCATGCCCGAGGAGATGGAGCCGGGTTGCACCGCGGTGAAGCGGATGCCGCGCTTGGCGTACTCGGCGGCGAGGGCGTGCGTCATGGACTGGATGCCGCCCTTGCTCGCCGCGTAGGCCGCCATGTACGGGTGCGCGAAGGCCGCCGAGGTGGAGCTGAAGTTGACCACCGCGGAGCCGTTGCCCGCCAGCAGCGCCGGGATGGCTTCGCGGATCACCAGGAAGGTGCCCACCAGGTTCACCGAGAGGATCTCGGTGAAGTCCGCGAGAGGCATCTCGTGGCTGTGCGCGGACCGCAGGATCCCGGCCGCGTTGACCAGGACGTCCAGGCCGCCGAGCGCGGTGACGGCCTCCGCGACGACGGTCTTGACCGACTCCTCGTCGGAGACGTCGAGCACGAGCGCGGTGAGCCGGTCGGCGTCCGCACCGGCCTTCCGTCCCGTGTCGGCCAGGCCCAGTTCGCTGATGTCCGCCGCCGCGACGCTGCCGCCTTCGGCCAGCACGCGGAGCACGGTCGCCTGACCGATGCCCGAGCCGGCCCCGGTGATGAGCGCGCGTCGGCCTTCGTAGCGCTTCATGTCCCGCTCCACGTCTTCGTCGTGACCGGACGGCGCGGAGGAAGTCCTCCGCGCCGCGCCATCGGGTGGGTCAGGAGCTGAAGTCCCACTTGTGACCCCAGTAGCTGTCCGCGGTGATCTCCTCCGCCGTGTAGGAGTCCTGGTCGACCAGCATTCCGTCGCAGCCGACCTCGAGGTCCCAGCCGCCCGGGGTCCGGACGTAGAAGGAGACCATCTTGTCGTTGGTGTGGCGGCCCAGCGTGGACGAGACGTGGAAACCGGCGTCCACCACCCGGTCCAGCGCGCGGCCGACCTGGTCGAGGTCTTCCAGCTCCACCATGATGTGCACCAGGGCGGGCGCCTTGAGGTCGGGCGAGGGCAGCAGCGCGAGGCTGTGGTGCCGCGCGTTCACGCCCATGAACCGCAGCCGCACCGGGCCGTGCTCCGGCGGTGCGGGCAGCCGGTACGCGCCGCGGGGCAGGAAGCCGAGCGTTTCGGCGTAGAACCGGTACGCCTCGCCGAGGTCGCTGACCGGGACCACGACGTGGCCCAGGCCCAGCCGACCGGTGACGAAGCGGTTGTCGAACTTCGTCGCCACCGGGCTGTGGTCCAGCGCGGGGCCGTGGAAGATCTCCAGCGGGGTGCCGCCCGGGGCCTCGAAGGTGATGCCCGCTTCCACCCTGCGGGTGTCGGCCTCCTCCAGCGTCAGCGGCTTCGGGGCGAGCCCGGCCGCTTCCACCGCGGCCTGGACCCGCTGCAGGGCCAGGTGGTCGCGGACCTCCCAGCCCACGGCCTCCACCTTGTCCTCGTCGCCCGGGAGCACCACGATCCGGCCGATCCGCTCGTCCAGGCGCAGGTACAGCGCGTCGGTCTCCGGACCGCTGCCCTCGGCGAAACCGATGGTGTCGTTGGCGAACTCGCGCCAGGCGTCGAGATCCGTGGCGCGGACTCGGACGTAGCCCAGCGAGCTGATGTCGGTCATGACTTCCTCTCCAGTCGTGGATCGCGGTTTCAGATCAGGGCCCGGAGCTGCTCGGCGGGTTCGATCCCCATCGAGGTCAGGGCGTTCGAGTGGTAGATCGAGCCGGGGATGTGGATGGCGTGCTGGAGGCCGACGTGCGCGTCGCGCCAGAACCGCTGCACCGCGTTGCTGCGGCGCACCGCGTTCCCGCCGGAGCGGGCGAAGATCTCGTCGACCGCCGACACCGCGCGCCACGCGCAGCGGACCTGGTTGCGGCGCACCGTCGAGCGGTCCTCGAAGGTGATCGGCTCACCGGCTTCCGCCCGGTCGTGGAGGCGGCTGATGCCGTCGAGCAGCTGCGTGCGGGAAGCCGCGATCTCCGCTGCCGCCTCGGAGATCGCGTACAGCGTGTGCGGATCGTCGCGGACCCGCGTGCCCGCCGCCATGACCCGGTCCCGCTGGTAGTCGAGGTGGCAGGCCAGGGCGCCCTCCGCGATGCCGACGACCGCCGAGGTGATGCCCAGCGGGAACATCGTCCAGAACGGCAGCCGGTACACCGTTTCGGTCCGGCCGGCGCGCTCGGCGGCGCGCTCTCCGCTGGCGACCTCCTCGGAGTCGATCGTCCGGTAGGCCGGGATGAACGCGCCGTCGACGACGACGTCCTTGCTCCCGGTGCCGCACAGGCCGATGACGTCCCAGGAGTCGTCGACGATCGCGTAGTCCCGCCGCGGCAGGACCACGTGCAGCACCTTGGACGGTTGGGCGGGCTTGCCGTCGGCGTCGCCGACCAGCGCGCCGAGGAAGATCCAGTCGCAGTGGTCGGTGCCGGAGGAGAACTGCCACCGTCCCTTGAGGACGTATCCGCCCTCGGCAGGGGTGGCGATGCCGCTGGGCATGTACGGCGAGGCGATCCAGGTGTCCGGGTTCTCGCCCCAGACCTCCTGCTGGAGCCGCCGGTCCATGAGCGCCATCTCCCACGGGTGGACCCCGCCCACCCCGCACACCCAGCCGGTCGACCCGCAGGCCTTCGCGACGGCCATCACGGCTTCGGCGAAATCGCGCGGGTGGGCCGCGTACCCGCCGAAGTCGGTCGGCTGCAGCAGCCGCATGACCCCGGCTTCGCGCACCAGCTTGACGCTCTCGTCCGCCAGCCTGCCCAACCGCTCGCTGTCCTGCGCGGTCGCCGCGAGCCGGCCGGCGACCTCTTCCACTCGGCGAACCACCTCGTGCGCCATGCACGCACCTCCGGACTGCTCGGACGACTGATTCCGCCACCGGTCCGCGGCGGTTCGATGAAGCTAGGTCCGGCGTGCCGACGGGCCCACCCCTGCTCCCGCTGACCGGGACCCGCGGCCGCGAACCCGGCGCTGATCTCGCGATGCAGGAAGCGCAATCCCCGACGTCCGGGCACCCCTCCCAGCGGATCACCGGGTGAGGCGGACGTCCTCGGGGGACCAGAACGCCCGCATGCTCGTGATCCGGCCCGCTTCGTCGAAGGTCATGACGTCGATCGGCTCGATCTCGGCGGCACCGTCCGGCAGCTCGGTGCGGACGCGGAAGTGGAACGCGGCGCTGTCACCGGCGACGCGGACCGCGAGCAGTTCGACGTCCTGGCGCATGTTCTCCAGGGCGGAGTAGAACTCGGTGATCGCGGCCCGGCCGCGGACCGGTTGGCTGCCCACCGGGTCCTCGAGCGCGGCGTCCTCGGCGTAGAGGGCCGCGACCTCCGCCGCGCTTCCGGTCGCGACGGCTTTCAGGTAGCTCGCGACGACGTCGCGGATCACGGACTGCTCCGGCATGGCTCCTCCTCGTGTCACGACGTGTCCATCCGGAGCTCCCCGCGCCGCACCGCCTTTTCGATGCTGTCGCGCAGCCGCAGGCACGTCAGGACCGTCGCGCGGTCGGCGGTCGGGCGCTGCGCGAGCTCCGCGCAGCGGTCGGTGTCGGTCGTCCACTGCACTTGCGTGTGGGCCGGGCTGTTCTTCTTGACCAGCACGCACGTGCCGCAGCTGCGGCAGGACAAGGGCTGCACCTGCTGCCTCCGATCAGGCGGTGGGAGCGCTGTCGTCCACGATCACGCGGCCGTTGGCCAGGTTGTCGTCGACCTCGGCCTGCCAGAACTCGATCGCGCGCTCGGTGTCGATCTCGAACTCGAACCGCCGGTTCATCTCCGGGGTCACGTCCTCGACGTCGACGTAGAACTGCTCGTACCAGCGCCGCAGCTGGTAGACCGGCCCGTCCTCCTCGCACAGCAGCGGGTTGTCGATGCGGGTCTTGTTCTGCCAGATCTCGACGTCCTGCAGGAAGCCCTTCTCGACACCTGCGGCGAAGCCCTGCGCCATCTGCTCGGCGTCCTCGTCGGACATCCCCGCGGGCTTCTTGACCATCGCGCCCCACTGCAGCACGAAGCTGTTGGGGGACACCGGGTAGTGGCAGTTGATCAGCACCGTCTCGATCGTCGTCTCGCCGGTGTCGCTCCACAGGTAGTCGATCATGTAGGAGGGCCCGTAGTAGGAGGCGCTCGAGCGCAGCGTGCTGTCGTCGCTGTAGTTCGTGCCGATCTTCACGTCCGGCCGGGCCTTGCTGTGCATCGTCTGGGTGGCGATGTGGCCTTCGAAGACGTTCTTGAAGTAGGTCGGGAACGAGTAGTGGATGTAGAAGAAGTGGGCCATGTCCACCACGTTGTCCACGATCTCGCGGCAGTTCGAGCCGTCGATCCGCAGCGAGTTCCACGTCCACGAGGTCCACTCGTCCGAACCGACGCCGGGGATCTCCGGGATGGTCACCTCCGGCGGCGGCTGCTCGCCCTGCGGGTCGTTCCACACGAACAGCTGCCCGTTGCGCTCCAGCGCGGTCCACGCCTTCGTGCGCGCCCGCGGCGGCACCCGCCGCGCGTACGGGATGCTCGCGCAGCGCCCGCTGCCCGACCAGCGCCAGTCGTGGAACGGGCAGGCGACCTCGTCGCCCTTGACCTCGCCCCGGCTCAGGTCACCGCCCATGTGCGGGCAGTAGGCGTTGAGCACGTTCAGCGTCCCGCCGCTGTCGGCGAACACCACCAGCTTGGTGCCGAAGGCCTCGATCGCGTGGGGCTTGCCGTCCCGGTAGTCCTCGGCGAGGCCGAGGCAGTGCCAGCCTCGCGCGTAGCGGGTCGGCGGAGCCTCCGCCTCGATCACCCGCACCTCGTGCTCATCGGCCGTCCGCGGTGATGCCATGAGGAACTCCTCCGACTCCGTCTCGTGGATCCGCCCCCATGGTGGGAACTCCGGGCCACCGGCAACAGACCTCCTCCCGCTCAACGAGACCGGCTTTCGGCGTCCGGATCCCGCGATTTCAATGGAAGTTTGATCAGGTACCCCGCGGGGAGCGAGGTCGACGAGCGGGTGGACGTCGGATCAGTCGAGCGAGCCGAGGCGATCGCTGGCCGTGACTCCGCCGTCGACGAAGACCGTGCTGCCCGTGACGAAACTGGCTTCGTCGCTGAGCAGGAAGCGGACGACGGAACCGACCTCGTCCGGCTGCCCGACCCGGCCCAGCATCGCGTCGCCGCGCATCCGGGGCCCGCGCCGGGCGTCGGCGAGGCTGCGGCGGAGCATCGGAGTCTCGATGTAGCCCGGGCAGACCGCGTTCACCCGGACCCCTGCGCGGCCGAGCTGCGCGGCCAGCGATCGCGTCAGCCCGAGGACTCCGGCCTTGGAGGCGCTGTAGGACGGGATGTTCGCCTGCCCGAGCGTCGCGTTGATGGACGAGATCGCCACCACGGCCGAGCCCGGCAGCGCGGTCAGGTCGTCGGCGAGCGCGGCGGTCCCGTAGGCGAAGGCGGTGAGGTTGACGTCGAACACGCGCTGCCACGCCTCCAGCGGGACCTCCGTCATCGGCGTCGAGTCGACGATCCCGGCGCAGTGCACGAAACCGCCCATCCTGCCGACGATCCGCCGGGCCGCCGCGAGCGCGTCGTCGTACCGGGACACGTCGGCGACGTCGATCCCGGTCGCGACGGCCGGCACGCCGTCGTCCTGCTCGATCCGCGCCGCGACGGCGGCCACACCGCGTTCGTCGCGGTCCCACAGGACCGTCGGCCGCCCGGCGGCGGCCAGCGCGCGAGCGCAGGCGGCACCGATCCCGGAGGCGGCGCCGGTGATCAGCACCGGTGTGTTCGGCGAAGACATCGTGCTCCTCGTGGTCAGCGGGTGAGCATGTCCAGTGCGGCGAGGTGGCTGAACACCATGCAGGCCCCGATCGGGTTGCCCCCGCCCGGGTAAGTGGTCCCGCTGACCGCGGCCATCGAGTTGCCCGCGGCGTACAGACCGGGGATCACCTCGCCCGAGGTGGTGAGCACCCGGGCGCTCGCATCGGTGCGCAGGCCGCCCTTGGTGCCGAGGTCGGAGACGCCGAAGGCGGCGGCGTGGAACGGGCCGTGCTCGATCGGCACCAGCGGGGATCCCCCGTCCGCGAACGACCGGTCGTACGGCTCGTCGCCCCGGTGGAAGTCCTCGTCCGCCCCGGCGGCCGCGAAGCCGTTGAACCGCGTCACGGTCCGCTCCAGGTTCTCGGCGGGAACGCCGATCTTCTCCGCGAGCTCGGCCAGCGTGCCCGCGCTGAACCACAGCCCGGCGTCGACGTAGTCGCCGGTCTCCCCCATCGGGACGCTCGTCGAGCGCACCGGCGGCCGCTCGCCCTCGCGGTCGTCGTAGATCATCCAGAACGGCAGCGCCATCCGGTCCTCGCCGAGGCGGTCGAGGACGACGCGGCCGATCCGGTCGTACGGCCAGGACTCGTTGACGAAGCGCTCGCCCCGGCCGTCGACGAAGATGCCGCCGGTGAACCACAGCGAGAACGTCGACGTGCCGTCCGGGTGGGTGATGCCCGGCGACCACCAGGCCTCCGACATCAGGTCGGTGCCCGCGCCGACGTCGATCCCGGCCCGGATCGCCTTGCCCAGGTTCTCCGCCGGTCCCATCGTGTCGCGCGCCGCGCCCGGCACGCCGTGCTCGCTCCGCATCTCCTGGTTCCGCTCGAACCCGCCGGAGGCGATCAGCACGCCGCGCCGCGCGCGGATCCGCCGCCGCTCGCCGCGTTCGGCGACCACCGCGCCGATCACCTCGCCGTCCGAGATCACCAGCTCGTCGCACACCGATTCGCGCCGCAGCCCGACGGAGTCCTTCTTGGACAGTGCGAGCAGCAGCCTGCCGATCAGCGCCTGACCACCGATGAGCAGGTTCGGCAGCGGTGCACCCGCGCGCTCGACGTCCACCGGTGGCCGGAGCTGCTCCCGCAGCGAGCCGATCCGCTCCGGCGGCATCGGCATCGGCATGATGTGCCGTCCGGTCGCGCTGGCCCCCGGCGCCGACCCGAAGTAGTCGGGCCAGGGGTAGACGATGAACTCGAAGTCGTCGTCGCCCTCCAGGTAGTCGACCAGCCGGGCGCCGTTGTCCAGGAACGCGTCCTGCAGCTCGCGGGGCGTGCGGTCGCCCACCACCGCGCGGAAGTAGGTCTTCGCCTCCTCCGGGGTGTCCTGGTCGCCGGCCCGCGCGAGCACCGCGTTGCCCGGGAACCACAGCCCGCCGCCGGAATACGCCGTGGTGCCGCCGAACTTGTCGGTCGCCTCGACCACCAGCACCGAAAGCCCCTCGCGGGACGCGGTGTACGCCCCGGTCAGCGCGCCGCCGCCGGAACCGACCACCAGCACGTCGCACTCATCGTCCCAGATCGCCATGGGAGCACGATGCTCGTCGGGCGCCCCGCCGCGGCGGACCGGTCCCACTGACCGGGAGGGGCTTCCCGCCGTCGTCAGCCTCGGCTCGCGGCGTGCTCGGCCACCGCGGTGCCGTAGACGAGGCCCTGGCCGATGGTGGCTCCAGCACCCGGGTAGGTGGCGCCGAAGGCGTTCGCCGCGGTGTTCCCGATCGCGTAGAGCCCGTCGATCGGGGACTCGTCCGGCCGCAGCACGCGCCCGTGACCGTCCGCGCGCAGGCCACCGCAGGTGCCGAGGTCGCCGAGGACGATCCGCACCGCGTGCAGCGGGCCGTCGAGGGGGCGCAGGTTCGGGTTCGGCACGACGGTCGGGTCGCCGTAGTAGCGGTCGTACGCGCTGGCTCCGCGGTGGAAGTCGTCGTCCACGCCCGCTGCGGCCAGCTCGTTGAACCGGCGCAGGGATGCGACGAACGCGTCTGCCGGCAGCCCCGCTCGGTGCGCCAGGTCCGCCGGGTCGGGCGACCGGTGCGCGATGCCTGCTTCGTACCAGCGCTCCGGCAGCGCCATCCGCGGGAACAGCCCGCCCGCGTAGACGTAGCTGTTGCGGTAGCGCTGGTCGAACACCATCCACATCGCTCCGACGGCGTCGCCGGAGCGCTCCCGCTCCAGCACTCGCTGGCCGAAGCTCATGTAGTCGGTGGACTCGTTGACGAACCGGCGCCCGTGCCGGTCGACGATGAACGATCCCGGCAGCGACCGTTCCGCGAGCAGCACCGACGGTGCCCCGCCGGGCAGCGGAGCCACGGCCGGGAACCACCACGCCTGGTCCATCAGAGCGATGTCGGCCCCGGCCTCCTGGCCGATCCTGATGGCATCGCCGGTGTTGCCCTTGTTCCCGAGGCTCCAGCCGGGTTCGAGCGCCTCCGACTGGAACTCCTTGCGCCACGCGATGTCGTGGTCGAAGCCACCGGCCGCGAGCACGACGCCGCGCCGGGACCGCACCGCCACCTCACGTTCGCCCTGCTCGAGCACAACGCCCGTCACCCGGCCGCCGTCGGTGGTCAGCCGCTGCAAGGAGGTTCGCGTCCACACCGGGATCCCGGCCCGGAGCACGCCCCCGTACAGGCCCGCGGCGAGCGCCTGGCCGCCCGCGACGTACTCGCGGCCGAGCAGCTTCCCGCCGATGCCCTGCGCCATCCGCAGCGCCACCCGCGGCACGCCGCGGCCCGGCACCCGGGCCATGAGGTTCATCCACTTGTAGTCGTAGCCGGTGATCGGCATCGGCACCGGCGACTTCAGCGCCGACGAGCGCAGCCGGGCGCGTTCGGCACCCAGCGTCGCGACGTCGAAGGGCCTGCACTCGCAGCTGCGGCCGGCCGCGACACCGCCGGGCAGCTCCGGGTGGTAGTCGGAGTAGCCCTTGCTCCACATGAAGCGCATCGACGTGGTCCGCCGCAGCATCCGGATCGTCTCGTCGCCGTGGCGCAGGAAGCTCTCCCACCGCTCGTCCGGCGAGGTGCCGCGGACGACGGAGCGCAAGTACTCCTCGGCGCGCTCGGGCGAGTCGACCGCGCCCTCCTCCGCCAGCAGCGAGCTCGCCGGGATCCAGAACGCGCCACCGGACAACGCCGTCGAGCCGCCGACGTAGTCGGTCTTCTCGACGATCAGGACGTCGAGGCCCCGCTCGTGCGCGGCGAGCGCGGCGGCCATCCCGGTGCCGGAACCGATCACGACGAGGTCGACCGTCGTATCACGCGCGGGAGTGGGAGCGGGCGGTGTGCTCGTGGGCATCGACGTCTCCTCGCCGTGGTGCTGGTGCTGCGCGGCATCGCACCACCGCCGCGACCTGCGGTGAAGTGTTCCTCCCGCTCAACGGGACTGGCCCGTTGGCTACTCCGCCGCGGCGAACCGGCTCCGGTGCGGCACCGGTGCACGGCGGTTCACCAGCTGGTCGGCGCGCGCCGCCATGGCCGCGTGCACGAGCTCGGGGTGGGTGACGATGTAGAACTCGCCGCGCGCCGCCTGCGCCACGATGGTCTCCGCCGCTTCGTCGGCGCTGATGGCCTGCTCGCCGATGGCCAGCATGGTCTTGCGGTGCTCCTCGGCGGCCGCGACGTCGCCGGACTCGACGCCGCCCGCGGAACGGAAGATGTCGGACTCCACCAGTCCCGGCAGCACCGCCGAGACGACGATGTCGGCGCCGATCTCGGCGATCTCCTGGTGCAGGCACTCGGTCAAGGCCAGCACCGCGTGCTTGCTCATGATGTACGGCGCCTGCAGGGGCAGCGAGGTGACCGCGCCGAGCGAGGCGAGCGCGAGCACGTGACCGCGCCGACCAGCGGCGATCATGCCGGGCAGGAAGGCCCTGATGCCGTGGAAGACCCCGCTGATGTTGACGTCCACGACGCGTCGCCAGTTCGCCGGCGAGACGTCCCACAGGTAGCCGAACTGCTCGACGCCGGCGTTGTTGATCAGCAGCCGGACCGGGCCGAACTCCGCCGCCACCTGGCGGGCCAGCCGGTCCACCGCATCGGGGTCCCGGACGTCGACGACGCGCGGCACCACGCGCTCCCCCAGCTCGTCGGCGATGCGGTGCGCGGCTCGCGCGTCGACGTCGGCGGCGATCACGGTCATGCCGAGATCACCGGCGAGGTGCCTGGTCAGCCCGGCACCGATACCGGCCCCGGCCCCGGTCACCACGGCGAGACCGCCGCCGAAGACCTCTCGTGCTGCGGACATGGAATTCCTCCAACGGAACCGTTCCAGAGGGAACCACCGGAACCCGGTCGGTCCACAGTGGGCCCGGATCAGCCTGCCACGGGATCCACCCGCCCGCAGATCCTCGCCCGGCAGGAGCGAAGACGACCGGAGGCGGCGGTTCAACGGGCACTCCCGCTGTGCGGGACGCGACCGAGCATTGATCACCCGCATCACCAACGTCCGGTTTCCTGCTTCCGCACAACGGATTTCACCGCTCGGACGCTTTCCGGCCGCGCTCGCCGCTGCTAGCATGCCGTTAGAATCAATTTCATTCCGCCGATCGAGCCGATCGAGAGGTGTGGCATGACCTCAACGTTGAGGACGAGTGCCGAGCAGCGCGTCCCGCCGTCCATGGTGGAGCGGCTGACGCTGATCCTGGACCTGTTCGAACGCCCGCACACCCACCAGACGTTGGAGGACGTGACCCGGCGGACCCGCCTCCCCCGCTCCACGGCCCACCGGATCCTGGACCAGCTCGTCCGCCTGCGGTGGCTCGACCACACGACGGCCGGGTACCGGCTGGGCAAGCGCGCGCTCGGGCTCGGCGGCCGCGAGATCGGGCAGAACGCCCTGCGCAGCGCGGCGGCGCCGGTGCTCCACGACCTGGCGATCCGCACCGAACTGGTCGTGCACCTGGCGGTCCTCGTCGACACCGAGGTGTACTACCTGGACAAGGTGGGCGGCCGCTCCGCCGTCGAAGTGCCCTCGCGCGTCGGCGGCCGCGCCCCGGCGCACTGCACGGCGCTCGGCAAGGCGATGCTCGCCTGGCTGCCGCCGGAACGGGTCGAGGCCGAGTACGGCAACGCGGCGCGCCGCACCGCGCGCAGCATCGCCGATCCCGGTGTCCTGCACCAGGAACTGGACCGGATCCGGCGCCGCCGCGGGTTGGCCTTCGAACGTGGTGAGTGCTTCCCGAAGGTCGGCTGCGTCGGCATCGCGCTGCGCGGCCGGGACGGCCCGGTGGCCGCGATCTCGCTGGTGGGCGACGCGCAGTCGCCCCTGGAGCGGGTCGCTCCGCTGCTCATCAAGGCCGCCCACGCCGTCTCGACCGAACTCGCCGACGTCGCGGGCGTGCCGAAGCAGCCGCGACCGGACTTCGCGATCACCCAGCAGTCGTGGCCGAACGAGCCGGTGGCCCAGCTGCTGGCCGTCGGTGGTGACTGGTTGTGACCAGGTCCCGCTGTGCGAGATGGGCCCGCCCGCGCGAGCCCGCCTGCTCCTACGGTCCGGAATCGCCAACAGCGTCCTGACCGGAGGGTCCTGCACACCATGATCGAAACGACGTACGAGAGCACCTCGCGGGAGCTGCGCACCGACGAAGGCGTGCTGCGCTACCACGAAGCCGGGCAGGGACCGCCGCTGCTGATGCTGCACGGTTCGGGCCCCGGCGTGACCGGCTGGCGCAACTACCGCGGCAACCTCGCGGTGTTCGCCGAGCACTTCCGCTGCCTCGTGCTGGAGTTCCCGGGGTTCGGCGTCAGCGACCCGACCGACGAGCACCCGATGGTCGCCGCGCCGGGCGCGGTGCTGCGGTTCCTGCGCGGGCTGGGCCTCGACCAGGTGGACGTCATCGGCAACTCGATGGGCGGCATCGTGGCGGCCAACCTCGCGATCGCCCGGCCCGGCCTGTTCCGGCGCATCGTGACCATCGGCGGGGTCGGCCGCAACATCTTCAGCCCCTCACCCGGCGAGGGCATCAAGCTGCTCGTGGACTTCACCGAGGACCCGACCCGGGAGAAGCTGGTCCGCTGGCTGCACTCGATGGTCTTCGACCCGGCGGTGGTGACCGAGGAGATGATCGAGGAGCGCTGGCAGCAGGCCACCGATCCGAAGACCCTCGAATCCGCGCGCCGCATGTACAGCCGCGAAGCGATGGCGGCCGCCGCTGCCGCCTCCGACCAGGCGCCGTACTGGGCGATGCTGCACAAGATCACGGCACCGACGCTGATCACCTGGGGGCGCGACGACCGGGTCAGCCCGGTCGACATGGCGCTGCTGCCGATGCGGACCATCCCCCGCGCCGAAGTGCACGTGCTCCCCGACTGCGGGCACTGGGCGATGATCGAGCAGAAGGCGGCCTGGGAGAGCGCTGTCCTGGCCTTCCTCACCCGACCGGACGGCCAACCCACCGGCTGAAGAACTGTTGTTACCCGATTTGCGTAGCGGTGCAGGTAGCGGAACCTCAGACGCCGTCTGAGAACCCGCGGCGGTGCCAGCTGCGAGGGTGGGCTAAACGCCTCCGGCGTTTCACAGACAAGGACCGAAGAGAAGACCGAAACCGATACGAGGTGCGATCCGCTCCCGCCTCTATCCTGGGGCTCGGACCAGGCGCGACCGGAACGGGGGAACAGTGGCCAGAATCGCCGAGGCGCGGCCGCCCGCATCTCCGATGTCCGAGGAGCAGGCCGCGCGCCGGGACCGCATCCTCGACGCCGCCACCGAGCTCGGCGCCCGGGCCGACCTCGACCACGTGCAGATGAACGACGTGGCCAAGGACGCCGGGGTCGCGATCGGGACGCTCTACCGCTACTTCCCGTCCAAGACGCACCTGTTCGCCGCGGTGTTCGAGGCCCAGCTCGGCGCGTTCCTCGGACGGTTGTGGCCGACCGAGAGCGAGGACCTCGTCAGCGACATCGGCGAGGTCCTCGTATCGCTGAGCCAGGAGCTGCTCCGGCGCCCCCGGCTGTGCGCGGCGATGGTGCAGAGCGCCGCCACCAACTACACCTCGGGCCCGTTCGGGTCCGCGGAACGCGATTCGGCGCTCTTCCACGCGATCCTGGACACCCTCACCCGGTCCGCGCCCGGCGGAGAGGTCGAGAGCACCGTCCGCCTGCTGGTGTTCAGCTGGTGGGGCGTGCTCATCTCCCGGCTCAGCGGCAAGACCACCGCCGGGCAGGCCGAAGCCGACATCCGGCTGGCTGCGCAGCGGTTGGTCGGGCCGTTGCTGTCCCTCTGACGGACGCCGGTCGAGCGCGGATCAGGAGAACGTGGCGGTGACCTCGCCGAGCGGGTCGATCTCAGCGCGGAAGCTCATCCCCGGGCTCGCCGGGACCAACGGGCCCAGCGCCCCGGAGAGCACGATCTGCCCGGCTCGCAGCGGGTCGCCGAAGGACCGCGCGGTGCGGGCCAGCCAGGCGAGCGCGGCGAGCGGATCGCCCAAGCACGCGGTCCCGTCGCCCTCCGAGACCAGTTCTCCGTCGGCGTAGAGCCGCATGGTGGCCTCCCGCGGCTCGAACTCGTCGAGCGAGAACCGCCGGTCGGCCAGCACGAACAGCCCGCTGGAGGCGTTGTCGGCGATGGTGTCGGTGATCGCGATGTCCCACCCGGCGATCCGGCTGTCGACGATCTCCAGCGCGGGCACCGCGTGGTCCACCGCGGTGCGCACGCGCGCCACGTCCAGCTCACCGTCGGCGAGGTCTTCGGCCAGCACGAAGGCGATCTCGGCTTCGACCCGCGGCTGAAGCAGGCGGCCGGACGGGATCTCGGCCCGGCCGGAGACGTCCATGTCGGCGAAGAGCACCCCGAAATCGGGCTGGTCGACGCCCATCTGCCGCTGGACGGCGGGCGAGGTCAGCCCGATCTTGCGGCCCACCGGCACCGCTCCCCCGCTCTCCCGCCGCCGCGCGAGCTCCTGCTGCACGGCGTAGGCGAGGGCGATGTCGGTGTCGCCGAGCACGTCCCGCACCGGTGCCGCGGGCGTTGCCGTCCGTTCGGCTCCGCTGAGGCGGGCGACCGCGTCCGCGATCGAGAGGTCTTCGGAATTCCCGGAACCGGCTGTCGATGCAAGCACGCCACCACGTTCGCACGCTTCTCCCGGCGACCCCAGCGCGAGTCCCGCTGTTCAGGACTCAGCGGGAGGTGAACACGAACCCCTCGTAGCCGTCGTCCCGGATCGCGTCGCAGCGCCTGCGGTAGGCGCCCAGCCCGGCCACGTAGGGCATGAACCGGCGCGGCTTGCCCTCGATGTTCGCGCCCAGGTACCACGAGTTCGCGCGGGGGAACAGCGTGGCGTCCGCGGCCTGCTGGACGTGCTCGGTCCACTTGATCGCCGCGTCGCGGCGCACCTCCACCTGGGCGGCCCCGGTGTCGTCGGCGTGCCGGATCAGCCCGGCGAGCCAGTCGACCTGCTGCTCCGCGGTCAGCACCATGTTGGCCAGCACCGACGGCGAACCGGGGCCGTTGACGGTGAAGAGGTTCGGGAATCCCGGGATCTGCACGCCGAGGTAGGTCACCGGCCCCTCCGCCCACGCGTCCCGGATCCGGTCGCCGAGCGGCCCGGTGATGTCGACCCGCGTCAGCGCGCCGGTCATCGCGTCGAACCCGGTGGCGTAGACCAGCACGTCCAGCTCGTGGCACCCGGCGCTGGTCTCGACGCCCGCGGCGGTGATCCGCACGATCGGGTCCCGGCGCAGGTTGACCAGCGAGACCTCGTCCCGGTTGAACGTCTCGAAGTAGCCGGAATCGGTGCAGATCCGCTTGGTGCCGATGGGGTGATCGGTGGGGATCAGGTCCTCGGCGGTCCGCGGGTCCTGGACGATCTCCCGGATCTTGCGCGCGGCGAACTCGCGCGCGAAGTCGTTGGACGCGAGGTCGGTGAACTGGTCGGGGAAGGTCTTGCCGAACAGCACACCACCGCTGCGCCAGCCCGACTCCAGCGCGGCCTCGCGCTCCTCCGGGGTGCACTCCTGCGCGGGCTTCGGGTACGGCTCGTGCGTCGAACCACCGCCGCTCAGCCGCGATTTCCGCCGCCGCTCCGGGTACTCCGCGCGGATCCGGCGCTGCTCCTCGTCGGTGAGCTTCCGGTTCAGCGCGGGCACGCTGTAGTTCGGCGTGCGCTGGAAGACGGTGAGCGAGCGGGCCTGCTCGGCCAGGATCGGCACCGACTGGATCGCCGACGAACCGGTGCCGATGATGCCGACGCGCTTGCCCTCCAGCGATGGGCCCGGTTCCGGCCAGCGCGCGGTGAACAGCGTTTCGCCGGCGAAGGAGTCGGCACCGGGGATGTCCGGCTTGTTCGGCGCCGACAGGGATCCGGTGGCGAACACGAGGTAGCGCGCGATGTGCTCGTCGCCGTCCTCGGTGCGCGCGGTCCAGCGCGACGTCCGCTCGTCGAAGTGCGCCGCCGTGACCCGCTTCTCCAGCTGGACGTGCTGGCGCAGGCCGAAGCGGTCGGCCACGTGGTCGATGTAGGCGAGGATCTCCGGCTGGGTCGCGTAGCGCTCGCTCCACACCCAGTCGTTCTGCAGGTCGTCGTCGAACGAGTACGAGTAGTCGATGCTCTCCACGTCGCAACGGGCGCCCGGGTACCGGTTGAAGAACCAGGTGCCCCCGATGGCCGCACCGGCTTCGAGGCAGCCGACGTCGAGTCCGGCTTCGCGGAAGGCGTGCACGGCGTAGAGACCGGCGAATCCGGCCCCGACTACCAGGACATCGCGCACCCTGTGAGCTCCGGTGGTCATGGTGCTCCTCGCTTCGCGGCTTTGCGCAGGTCGTGCCACAGCAGGTCGCGGGCCGATCGCCCGGCACGCAGCGGCATGATGGTCAGGAATCCGTGGAACAGGCCCGGGTAGTGCCGATGCGTCACCGCCACCCCGTCCCGCGCCAGAGCCGCCGCGTAGGCCCGGCCGTCATCGGACAGCGGGTCCAGACCGGCGGTCACGACGATGGCCGGCGGCAGACCGCGGAGGGTGTCCGCGGTCAGCGGTTCGACCTGGTAGCGGGGCTCGACCGCACCGTCGGCGGGCAGGTACTGGCGCCAGTACCACTCCATGGCGGCCTTGGTGTTGCCGTAACCGGTGCCGCGCTCGCGGTAGCTCTCGGTGTCGCAAGAGGGGTCGAGGGCGGGGTAGATCAGCACTTGAGCCGCCACTCCGGGCCCTCCGGCGTCCCTGGCCATCAGGCAGGCGCTGGCCGCGAGGTTGCCGCCGGCGCTGTCACCGGCGATCAGCAGCCGGTCCGGGTCTCCCCCGAGGTCGCGGGCGTTCTCGGCGGCCCAGGTCAGCGCGGCGTAGGCGTCGTGGGCCGCGGCGGGTGCCTTGTGCTCGGGCGCCAGCCGGTAGTCCACCGAGATCACCACCGATTCCGTCCGCGCCGACAGCTCGCGGCAGAAGCCGTCGTGCGACTCGACGTCGCAGAACACGAAGCCGCCGCCGTGGCAGAAGACGACCACCGGTAGCGGTTCGTCCGCGTGGTGCGGGAAGTACAGGCGGACCGGAATCTCACCGCCGGGCCCGGGGATCCTGCGGTCCTCGGTCTTCGCCACGGCGTCCAGGTCGGTCACCGGTTGCCGCCGCGCCGCGATCGCGGCGCGCGCTTCGGGTCCGGTCATCTCCTCGACCCGCGGAAAACCCGCGTCGAGCGACCGGATGACCGCCGCGACCTCTTCGTCGAACACGATCGCCCTCCTCGACAGCCCCGCCCAAGCTGCGAAATTCCATACCGCGCAACGACTTACAAGCGCTTGGTGCGGTGGACCGTACACACCGGCGGACCGGCGGAGCGAGATCCGCTCCCGGTCAGTGGGCCCGGGCTCCTCAGGTCGAGGCACCGGTGCGCGTCTCGGCCTCGCGCGCCAGATCGCGCCCGCGGGTCTCACCGGTGCGCCAGATGGCCAGCAGCGTCACGAGGCCGCAAGCACCGGCCAGCACCGCCAGCGGAGTGCTCGACGGTGCGCCCGAGACGGTGAACACGCTGCTGGCGAGCAGCGGTGTGAAGCCTCCGCCGATGAGCGCCCCCATCTGGTAGCCGAGCGAGACTCCGGTGTAGCGGACGCCGGTGCCGAACATCTCCGACAGCAGCGGGCCGAGCGGCGCGTACATCGCGTTCTGGATCAACTGCCCCAGCGCCATGCCGGCGAACAGCAGGGCCACCACCTTCGTGTTGACCAGGGCGTACATCGGGAAGGCCAGCAGCACGATCCCCGCCGCGCCGCCCACCACCACGGTCCGGCGGCCGAGGTGGTCCGACAGCACGGAGAACAGCGGGATGGCCACCAGCCCCAGCACGGCGGTGATCAGCACGCCGGTCACCACGTCGGCGGTGTCGTACCCGATGGACCTGCCGTAGGTGATCATGAAGGTGCTGATCAGCGCGGTCAGCGCGAACGGGCCGATGCCGACGGCGCTGGCGAGGACGAAGGTGCCGGGGTTGCGCAGCACCTCCACCAGCGGAACCTTCGGCTTGTCCGCGGCGGTGCGCGACTGCTCGAACAGCGGGCTCTCGGTGATGCTGATCCGCACGTACAGCCCGATGCCGAGCAGCACCGCGCTGAACAGGAATGGCACCCGCCAACCCCAGGACATCAGCTGCTCCTCGGGCAGCCTGGTCACCAGCGCGACCGCGATCGTCGAGAGCACCGAGCCCAGCGGCGAACCCATCTGCAGCAGACCGTTCCACAGTCCCCGGCGCTCGGCGTCGGCGTGCTCGACGACCATCAGCGTCGCACCGGCCCACTCGCCGCCGATGGCCACGCCCTGCACGATCCGGCACAGCACCAGCAGGACCGGCGCCCACACGCCGATCACGTCGTAGGTCGGCAGCAGGCCGATCAGCACGCTCGCCAGGCCCATCATGACCATGGTGAGCACGAGCATCGACTTGCGGCCCATCCGGTCGCCGAAGTGCCCGAAGACGATCCCGCCGACGGGCCGGGCGACGTAGCCGACGGCCAGCGTCCCGAACGAGGCGATGGTGCCGACCACCGGGTCGGATCCCGGGAAGAACAGCTGGCCGAACACGATGGCGGCCAGCGTTCCGTACAGCAGGAAGTCGTAGTACTCGATGACGGTGCCGAGCAGGCCGGACAGCGCGACCTTGCGCAGCACGGCCGGGTCGGGAGATCGTCGCACGACGGGTTCGGGCATCTTCGGCTCCGTTGTCACAGGGCAGTGGAATGTTTCAGTGAGCGTGTTTCATCTCGGTGGTTCCGCAGCCGCGAGGCTGGAAGCCGCATGTCGGCGGGGTGCCGCATGCGCCGCCAGGCGCATAACCCACCCTCGCAACCCGCACCGCCGCGGGTTCTCAGAGGTCGCCTGGCGAGGACAGCCCGTTCGCCGTGTATCGGACATACATAAGAACGGGATCCCGCAGCCAGGCGACCTCTGAGGTTCCGCCACCCGCACCGCCACGCAAAACGAGATTGGAAAAAACCTCAGTCCAAAGCGGACAGTGCTGCGACCAGCGGTGCGACCTCTGCGGCGTTCGCCGCCCCGAAGTCGACGTAGTTCAGCCCCAGTTCGTCCTGCCGCTGCAGGAGCTGTTCGACGCACTGCTCGACGGTCCCGACCAGCAGGCCCGCGGACCGCCGCCCCACTGCCGGATCGACCGCGTAGGTCCGGCACACCTCGGCGAGCGCGGCGTCGGTCCGCCGCGGGCTGTCCACCACCCGGCAGGTCCAGGTGATCGACAGGTAGTCCAGCTGGTCGGGGTCGCGACCGGCGCGCTCCGCGGCCTCCCGGACCCAGGCGATCTTGCGCGCCATCCGGTCCGGCAGCATGTCCTCGATGACGGCCGCGTCGTAGGCGGATCCGTGGCGCAGGTTCGAGTGGATCCCGGCGATCTGCGCGTGCTTTCCGGCCAGTCCGAGCATCCGCTTCCCGCCGCCACCGATCAGCAGCGGCGGGTGCGGGGTCTGCACCGGAGCCGGGGTCCCGGTCAGCCCGGCCACCGAGTAGGCCGCGCCCTCGTGGTGCACCGGATCGCCGGTGAACAGCGCCTTGATGACCTCGACCGACTCCGCCAGCCGGTCGACGCGCCGCCCCGGAGGGTCGTAGGGCAGACCGGCCGCGGCGTACTCGGCCGCCAGGTAGCCGGCGCCCAGGCCGAGGTCCAGCCGCCCGCCGGAGAGCACGTCGACGCTGGCCGCGGCGTGGTGGGTGATCACCGGATGCCGGTAGTCGTTGCACAGCACCAGCGCCATGACCCGCAGCCGCCGGGTGCTCATCGCGATGGCGGTCAGCGCGGCGACCGGGTCCACCCGCCCGACCATGAAGTGGTCGGACACCGACACCGCGGACAGCCCGCTGTCGTCCAGGCGGCGCAGCTCTTCCCGCCACGCCGCCACATCACGCCCCGGCGCCGGGGCGTAGAGCGCGGTCTTGATCGGCTTCCTCGGCATCGTCGGTCAGCTCAGCGGGCCGACCGCGGGTGCGAAGCGCGATGCGAAGGCGTGGATGCTGGCCACCACGTGGTCGAGTTCCTCGGCCGTGGTGCCGTGGCTCATGCCCAGCGACATGCCGCGCTCGAACACGGCGTCGGCGTGGGGCAGCCCGCCATCGGGAACCCGGTGCTCGACGCCCCGCATCATCGGGTGCCGGGTGATGTTGCCGCTCCACACCGTGCGGGTGTCGATGCCTGCCGCTTCGAGCGATTCCTGCAGGTCGCTGCGCGCGAACCCGGCATCGGGGCGGACCATCACCGGGTAGCACAACCAGGCGGTGCGCCAGTCCGGCAGCTGGCGGGGCAGCGAGAACAACGCGGGATAGCTGCCGAAGGCCTCGTTGAAGGCGGTGAAGATCTCCGCGCGGCGGGCGAAGTTCGCATCGAGCTTCTTCAGCTGCTGCAGGCCGAACGCCGCCCCGAGCTCGGACGGCTCGAAGTTCCACGGCAGCACGTCGAAGATGAAGTCGTTGTCGTAGGCCACCCCGTCGAGGTCCTCGCGGAACACCCGCCCGGTGTCGGCCGAGCCGAACAGGTGCGGCTCCGAGCGCCGTCCCCACCGCCGCAGCATCAGCGCCTTGTCCCGCAGTTGCTCGTCGTCCAGGCACACCATGCCGCCGTTGCCCGCGCAGGTCACGATGTGCGCCATCGCGAAGCTGGTGACCGTGATGTCCGACCGGCTGCCGGTCGCAGTGCCGCGCAACGTCGTGCCGATGCAGTCGCAGGAGTCCTCGATCACCTTCAGGCCGTGGCGGTCGGCGATGTCCCGGATGACGTCCCAGTCCGGCGCGTTGCCCGCCAGGTTGGGGATCAGGATCGCCTTCGTCCGATCGGTGACCAGCTCTTCGAGCTTGACCGCGTCCACGTTGTAGGTGTCCGGCTCCACGTCGGCGAACACCGGGATCCAGCCGCCGCGCACGATGGGCGCGACGTCGGTGGAGAAGGTCAGCGGCGAGGTGATCACCTCCGCGCCCCTGGGCAGGTCGAGCAGCTCCAGCGCCAGGTAGATCGCCGACGATCCGGAATTGCACATCACGCCGAGCCGCTTGCCGTACAGCTCGGCGACGGTGCGCTCCATCTCGGCGACGTTCTTGCCGATCTTCAGCCCGAACGGGCCGCCGCGCAGGACCTCGACGCAAGCGTCGATCTCGGCGTCGTCGTGCACGCTGCGGGCGTAGACAACACGGGGGCTCATGAGCTCTTCTCCTCTGCTCGCGCTTCAGCGGATGGTGGAGCCGGCGTCGACGGGCATCGCGATGCCGGTGATGTAACGGGCCTCGTCCGAGGCGAGGAACGACAGGACGTGGCTGACGTCGGCGGACTCGATGCGGGTGACCGGCAGGCTGTTCATGAACACCGGCCCGAGGTCCGGCCGTCCGGCCAGCAGCTCGGGCAGGACCTCGGAGTGCCCCTGCGCGGTGTCCACCCCGGTCGGCAGGACGACGTTCACCCGGACGTTGCGGTCGGCCAGCTCCAGCGCGAGCGACCGGCACACGCCGATCAGCGCGTGCTTGGTGGCCACGTAGGGCAGGTAGAACGGCAGGCCGACGACGCTGCCGGTGGATCCGGTGATGACGATGCTGCCGCCACCGGCGGCGACCAGGTGCGGGATGGCCGCGGCGCAGGTGTGCCACACACCGGTGAGGTTGACGTCGAGCGTCGTCCGCCAGACCTCGCCGGTCAGCTCCTCGTGCGGTTGCACCGTGCAGATCGAGGCGTTGGCGGCGACGACGTCCAGCCGCCCGAACTTCCGCACGCCTTCGGCGACCACGGCTTCCACGACCTCCCGGTCGCGAACGTCGGCCTTCGCCGCGTGGATCCGCCGCCCCTGGGCTTCGACCTGCCGGACCGTCTCCGCGAGCCCGGCCTCGTCGCCCATCCCGTAGGCGACGCAGTCGAGCTGTTCGCAGATGTCGAGCGCGATGATGTCGGCACCATCGGCGGCCAGCTGCACGGCGTGGCTCCGGCCCTGCCCCTGCGCAGCTCCCGTGATGAACGCGACCTTGCCCGCGAGTTTCACCCTGTTGCCTCCCTTTCGCACGGATTCCGCCCTGTTGCGGCACCTTCAGCCGATCGGTCCACTGTGGTCGAGCCTGCTGGCCATCGAGTCGGCGAGCGCGCGGTCGAGCAGTTCGAACACCTGCCCCAGCGGATCGCGGTGGTAGGTGGCACCGGCCGGGCAGATCCCGCGCCGCACTCCGGCCATCCACACCGGCGCACCCGCCTGCTCCCACTCGCTCGCCGCGCCCGCCAGGTCGTCGACCACGAATCCCAGGTGGTGGATTCCCGGAACAGGTGCCCAGATCTCCGACCCGCGCACCGCTCGGAGCAGCTCGAGGTGCGGCGGACCCGCGGTGAGCCCGATGCGCTGCACCACGGTCTGCTCGACTCCTCGAATCCGGCAGGTGAACCGGGTTTCGTCGAAGAGCACCACCGGCGTGCCGTAGATCCGCTCCACCTCGGCAGCGGCCCGCTCGAGGTCGGGCACGACGACTCCGACGTGGTGCAGATCGGCCAGCGACAAGCGCTGGTCCGGGGATTCGCTCCGGCCCGTCACCGACACCACCGGCCTTCCGTCCCGGCCCTCCGACGGACCGACGGGAGGCAGTATTACTCCCTAACGAGCGCTTGGTCAATACATTGGTTCCTCGTCGCGCACGCCTTGATTCAGAAGCAAAAAGGGTTACTCCCCAGTCACTTTGGACTCAACCGCGGCGGCCCGATTGACCGCGGCGCGATCGGCACCCTAGGCTCGATTGAGCAAGCGCTCAACGCCCGGAGGAAGCGGATGACTGCTGTCGAGCTCCGCCGGACCGACATCCTGCACGCCTCCGCCGAGCTGTTCGCGGACAAGGGCGTCGCATCGACCACCGTGCGCCAGATCGCCGCCCGGGTCGGGATGCAGTCCGGCGCGCTGTACCACTACTTCCCGTCGAAGAACGCCATCGTGCGCGAGGTCGTCACCAACTACCTGGAGCAGCTGAAGGCCCGCTACGACGAGGCCGCGCCCCGCGGGCTCGACCCGCGCGCGCGACTGCGCGCCATCGTGGAGGTGTCGCTGCGCACCGCGGAGGAGAACCCGCACGCCACCATCGTCTACCAGAACGAACTGCCCAACCTCCGCGATGATCCCGACTACCGGGACGCCAAGCGGCTGGCCGACGAGGCGCAGCAGGTCTGGCTGGAGACGATCGACGACGGCAAGCGGGCCGGGATCTTCCGCGAGGACGTCCCCACCAAGGTCTTCCACCGCTTCATCCGGGACGCGGTCTGGCTCTCCATCAAGTGGCGCCACCCGGAAGACGCCTACACCGCCGAAGACCTCACCAGGGACTGCCTGAAGATCTTCCTCGACGGCTTCGCCACCTGACCGGGGTTCCTCCCTCCGCGGAGCGCGCTCGCACCGACCCCATCCTCACGCGGGCCGTTGACCTGAGCAAACAGCAACCGTCCGAGCTCAGCCCGACGTTCGCTCGGTAGGCTCGCGGTTTCCGGTGTGCTGAGCAGGTTTCCGGCGGGAGGAGAGCCAGGCATGGTGGAGGACATCGCGAACGCAGCGCCGCTGGGGGTGCGGTACCGGGTTTCGGGTGGAGCGATGTTGCTGCACCAGGCCGGGTCCGGTGGGCCGACGGTGGTGTTCCTGGCCGGTGGCGGGATGTTCGGGCTGTACTACTGGAACTTGCACGAACTGGTCGCGGAGTTCAGCACGAGCGTCATCTACGACCGGCTCGGCACGGGCTGGAGCGATGTGGTGGAGCTCCCGCGCAGTGGCGCGCAGGTGACCGACGACCTGCACGAGCTGCTCCGCGTCGCGGCTGTCCCCGGCCCGTACTTGCTGGTCGGGCACTCGCTGGGTGGCCTGTACGCACGGCTGTACGCGAAGCGGTTCCCCGGCGAGGTGGCCGGTCTGGTCCTGCTCGACCCGACTCACGAGGACGTCGTCGACTACCTCCCGGAGGAGGCCGCGCAGCGGCTGAGGAACCTGAGCCCCGACGACCTGTTCCCGGCCGAGCAGGTGGAGGCGATGCGGACCGCGTACCGGACGACGTTCGCGCGGGCCCTCGCCGACTTCCCCGCCGAGATCCGCGAACCACTGCTCGACCAGGGGTTCAGCAGCACCGGCTACCGGCAGTCCCTGCGGGAGCCGATGAACCTGCCGCACCTGTTCGCCGAAGTCCGCGACGCCGGTCCCGACCCCGACCTACCGCTGATCATCGTCTCCGCCATGGGCACCGACACCTTCGCCGACGAGCTGGTGCCGCCCGAAGCCCGCGAATCGGCGGCCGAGTCCAACCAGGCCAAGCACCGGCTCTACACCGACCTGGCCGCGGCACTCCCCCGCGCGGAGCTCCGCCGCCTGGACGACGTCGGCCACTCGGGCATCGCCTGGCTCCGCCCGGACGCCGTGATCCGGGCAATCCGCGACACGTCTTCATGGCCCGCCTGACGATCGAGTTGCTGCCGCGCGGCAGAGGTCGTCGACCGACGCGGGTGAGCGGCCCAGCAGGTGTTCCAGATGTGCGCTGCTCGCGAGGAATCCGTGCTTGTCGTAGAAGTCGAACATCGCCGCCAAACGCGCGACGGCGTCATCCGGCATCGCCGCGCCGTGCCGCGCTTTCCACTCGTCGACGGAGATCTGACGCACCGACACCGGCCGCGATCTCGCAGCCGCTGCGCGGGCGCACAGCTGCCGGACGCTGAGTGCCTCGGGACCGCCCAGCTCGTAGGTGGCTCCGTGGTGGGCATCGCCGCCGTCGACGAGGACGCGCGCGGCGGCCTGAGCGATGTCGTTCAGGCTGACGAACGAGAACGGCGAGCCGGGGTTGTAGGGCACGTCGACCTCGTCGGCTTCACCGGTGAGCACCGCGCTGAAGTTCTCCGCGTAGGCGCACGGTTGGAGGATCGTCCACCGCAGGTCGCCGAAGGTTCGAAGCTCGTCCTCGCACCGCGCCTTGTCGACGTGGTGCGGCATGGCCGGGGTGCAGGGCCACGCGACCGAGTGGTAGACGACGTGCTCGACACCGGCCGACGCGGCCGCCGCGAGCACGCGCCGCACCAGTCCGGGCTCGTCGGGATGCACGTTCGGGGCGATGACGTACACGCCCCGGCACCCCTGCAACGCCCGGTCGAGACCGGCGCCGGTGTCGAGGTCGACGGCGACGTCACCGGGGCGCCGAGCGGTGCGCACCACCGGGCGCACGTCCGCGAGGCCGGTGAGGGCCCCGACGACAGAGGTGCCGGTCTTTCCCGCGGCGCCGATCACGGCGAGATCGGCGCCGCGGGAGGAGGTTCCGGTCATCGGTTCACCGCTGGACGAAGTCGTACTCGGCGAACGTCGCTCCGCCGGAGAGGCGTTCGTAGCCGGGTCCGCGATCGAAGAACGGCTCGTTCGGGCCGCGGTCGGCCCGGATGCGCTCGCGCAGGGCTTCGGTGGCCGCGGCGTCCGCGACGGGCTCGTCGGCCGTCGACCCGGCGGCCAGCACGACCCCGTAGTCCCGCCGCGCACCTTCCGGAGACACCTTGCGCCACAGCACGTCCTGCACGACCTCGTCGATCGGCCGGTCCAGCGGATCGCCCCAGCCGCCACCGCCGGTGGTCCGGATCCGCACGACCTCGCCCGCCCGGATCGGCTCGGCGTCGGTCAAGGCGTCGAACTCGCGCTCGTTCGGCCCGCCCGGGTCGAGGACCACCGAGAACGGGGCACCGGCCTTGCCGCCCTTGACCCCCCAGCACGACAGGATGGACCGGTCGGCGATGGACATGAAGTGCGCGTCCTTGAGCATCCGGATGTGCTTCTCGTAGCCGAGGCCGCCTCGATGGCGACCGGCACCGCCCGAGTCGATCGCCAGGCCGAGCTTCTCCACGATGAACGGGAACCGGCTCTCGGTGAACTCCGTCGGCAGGTTCCGCGAATCCGGCACGACGTGGATGGTGTCCTCGCCGTCCGCGTAGTGCCTGCCGCCGGAGCCGCCGCCCAGGACCTCCCGCATCAAGTAGGGGTTGCCCTCGCGGTCCTCGCCGTACACGCCGGTGTAGCGGATCGTCTCCTGGTCGGCGGGCATGTTCCCGTCGACGGCCTTCGCGACGGCACCGGCCAGCACGCCGAGCAGCCGCAGGATGACGAACGTGCGGGCGTTGGTGGGCGCCGGGAAGATCGGCGTGATGAGCGTGCCCTTCTCGGGGAACTTCATCTCGATCAGCGGCACGACGCCCTCGTTGACGTCCAGCTCCGCCATGCGCTCGGGGGTGTCCGCCAGGTTCCGCAGGATCGGGGCGAGCCACTTGACGAGGAAGTTGCCGTCGGCGTAGTCGCCGCAGTGGTTGATCGGCCCCTTCGCCTGCGGTCCGGTGCCGGTGAAGTCGAGGATCAGCCGCTCCCCGCCTTCGCTGTCCGGCGCGGTCTTGGTGAGGGTGATCCGCTGGGTGTGCAGCTTCGGCTCGTCGACGCCGTCGTGCTCGGCGTAGTCCTCCCACGTGTACTCGCCCGTCGGGATCTTGCTGAGGATTTCGCGGCGGTAGGTCTCCGTGGTCGCGTCCATCATCGCGTCGAAGCACGACTCCACGGTCGCGACCCCGTACCGGTCGAACAGCTCGGTGAGCCGGCGGGCACCCATGAGGCACGCCGAGCACTCGGCGTCGAGGTCGGCGGCGAGGGCGTCGGGGGTCCGCGAGTTCCGGGTCATGATGCGCAGGGCCGCCTCGTTCGGCACGCCTTCCGCCCACAGCTTGATCGGCGGGACCATCAGCCCCTCCTCGTAGACCGACGTCGCGCCCGAGGGCATCGAGCCCGGGCAGCCCCCGCCGATGTCGTCGTGGTGGCCGAAGGCCTGCACGAAGGCGACCACCGTCGGTTCGTCGTCCCCCTCGCGCGTGCCGAACACCGGCACGGTGACGCAGAGGTCGGGCAGGTGGCCGATGCCGCCCTCGGAGAGGTAGACGTCGTTGTGGAAGTACACGTCGCCGGGCTTCATGGTCTCCAGCGGGAAGTCCCTGGCGACCGGGTGGACGAGCGCGGAGTACGAGCGGCCCGTGAGCTTGCGCAGGTGCCGGTCGTGGATGCCGGCGCGGAAGTCGTGGGCGTCGCGGATCATCGGGGACCGCGAGGTCCGCGCGATCGAGGTCTCGACCTCCATCTCGACGCTGGCGAGGTAGCCGGCGACGATCTCCACGAGCACCGGGTCGGGCGCGGTGCCGTCGAGCGGAGTCAGCCGGTAGGGCTTGGCCACCCGCGAGTCGGGGCGTTCGGTGGACGCGGTCATCGGTTGGCTCCGTTCGAGTCGGACGACTTGGCGATGCGGATGTTTCCGAAGGTGTCGACGTGCGCCCGGAAACCGGGGTGCACGGGGATGGTGGAGCTGAACTCCTCGATCACCGCGGGACCGTCGAGGACGTCACCGGCACCGAGCAGCGCCCGGTCGTAGACGCGGGCGGTGACCCACTCGTCGAAGTAGGTCTCGCGAGTGCTCGTGACGGCCGCCTCCGCGCCGCGCCCGGCTGCGATCTCGGTCAGGGCGGGCCGCTTGATCGGCCCGATGCCGCTCACCCGGAGGTTGACCCACTCCACGTGCTGCGCGGGATCGCCGCGGAAGTCGTAGCCGTAGAGCTCCCGGTGGGCTCGGTGGAAGCGCTCCGCGGTCTCCGCCATGAGCTCCCGCGTCACCGGGCCGTCGCCGATCGGGACCCGCACCTCGAAGGCCTGCCCGAGGTAGCGCAGGTCCGCCGACCGCGCGTAGCGACGGTGCTCCGGGGCGAAGCCCTCTTCGGCGAGCGCGCGCTCCGCGTCACCGGCCAGCGCGTCCAGGACCGACTGGAGCTCCTCGACGCGGAGGCGGTCGTGCCGGGAGACGTGGGTCTGCACGTAGTCGTTGCGCACGTCGACGGTGAGCAGGCCGAACGCGGAGACGTTGCCCGGGTTGAGCGGGACGAGGACGTCCTTGAGCCCGAGGATGTCGATGAGCCGGCACGCGAGCAGCGATCCCGATCCGCCGAACGTCACCAGGGTGAAGTCGCGGACGTCGAGGCCGCGCTTGATGGTGACCTGGCGCAGCGCGTTCGCCTGGTTCCACGCCGACACCTCGAGGATTCCGGTGGCGCACTCCTCGAAACCGAGGCCGAGCCGGCCGGCGAGCTCCTCGACGCCCTTGCGGGCGAGCCCGGTGTCGAGCGGGATCTCCCCGCCGAGCAGGTGCGGGGGAATCCGGCCGAGCAGCACGTGCGCGTCGGTGATGGTCGGCTGGTCGCCGCCCTTGCCGTAGCAGAGCGGTCCTGGGTCCGCGCCCGCCGATTGCGGGCCCACGCGCAGCGTGCCCTCCGGGGTCATCCACGCGATGGAGCCGCCGCCGGCCCCGACCGTGACGACGTCGATCATCGGGATCTTGGACGGGTACACCCCGACGCGACCTTCGGTGGTCAGGGCAGGTTCGCCCTGCACCACGACCGTGACGTCCGTGGAGGTGCCGCCACCATCGCAGGTGAGCACCTGCTCGACGCCCGCCGCGCTCGCGATGAGCGCCGCGCCGAGGGCACCCGCGGCAGGCCCCGACAGGACGGTCGTGATCGGCTGGTGGACGACCTCCTTGGCCGACAGGACACCACCGTTGGACTTCATCACGTAGAACGGGATGTCGCGGGCGGCTCCGTCGGCGGAGGAGAACTCGCGGAGGCGGTTGGCGATGTTGTTCACGTAGTCGCGGATGTTCGGCTTCACGGCCGCGTCGACGAGCGTGGTGATGGACCGCTCGTACTCCCGGTACTCGCGCAGCACCTCGCTGGAGATGCTCACGGTCGCCTCGGGGAACTCCTCCAGGAAGATGTCCCTGACCCGGCGCTCGTGGGCGGGGTTGGCGTAGGAGTGCATGAGGCAGACGCCGATGGTGCGGGTGCCGCGATCGGCGAAGAACCGCGCCGCCGCCCGGACGTCGTCCTCGTCGAGCGGGCGGAGCTCGCTGCCGTCGAAGGTGAGCCGACCGCCGACGGTGCGAACCCGGTCGGCGGGCACGATGCGGTCCGGCTTCACCCAGAAGTAGGAGTTGCCGTAGCCGTCCGGCACCGACTGCCGCGCGATCTCGAGCACGTGCTCGTAGCCCTCGGTGGTGACGAACCCCAGGTTCTCCACCTTTCCCTCGAGCAGCTTGTTGGTGGCGACGGTGGTGCCGTGGCTGACCGCGGAGATGGCCTCCCCGGTCTCGCCCAGCTTCGCGAGCACCTTCTCGATGCCGGCGAGGAAGCCCTGCGCCGGGTCCGCCGGGGTCGACGGGGTCTTGGTCGTGACGGCGTCGCCGGACTCCTCGTCCACGGCCACGATGTCGGTGAACGTTCCGCCGGTGTCGATGCCGACTCGGACCTTCCTCGATTCCACGCTTCCTCCTGGGGGCTCTCGCCGGTACGCACCTGACGTGTGCGCCCATTCCACCGGCTGGGCCGGGCGCGTTCTTCGGCACATCTCGCCGAAGTCGGCGCCTCATTTCCGTTCGACACCCGCGGACACGACAGCACCCCGGGCCGGTTCGGCCCGGGGTGCTGGGAAGGGAGGTGTCCGGTGCTTACCGCGCTCTGCCGGTCCGGGCGAGAAGACCGCCGATGACGACACCGGCGAGCGCGATTCCCGCACCGACCAGCGCGGGCACGAGAACGTTCGCCGCGGGTGCGCCCTCCGGGGCCCGGGCGGCGGGCGCCCCGGGCGCTGCGGGTTCCGGAGGTCCGGTGACCTCGGCGGGCGCGGCCTCCGGTCCCGCCGGAACCCCGTTGGCGATCACCTCGTCGAGGCCCTTGAAGAACACACCGGCCATCTTCTTCGCGACACCGGTGATCATCCGCTGCCCGACGCCGCCGACCATGCCCCCGACGACGGCGTCGGCGTCGTAGCTGAGCCGGGTGCCGCCGTCGTGCTCCTCCAGCCGCACCAGGACGTCCGCGGTCACGGTGCCCGGAGCTCCCGCACCCGAAGCCGTCATCACGAACGACTCGGGCCGGTTCTGCCGCGACAGGCGCACTTCGCCCTCGTAGGTGCCCTTGATGGACGCGACGCCCGCCGTGACCGACAGCTTGTAGTGGGTGTCGCTGAGCTGTTCCAGCGATTGCACGCCGGGGATGGTCGCCGCGAGGACGCGACCGTCCTGCAGGTGGTCGTACACGACTTCCGGCGGGGCCGTCAGCTGCGCGGTACCGGCGATCTTCATCCGTTCTCCTTGCTCTGTGCCGCCGCGTGCTCCAGACGCAGCTCGAACAGCTTCGACGGGGATATCGGCATGGCGTTGACCGGGATGCCCTCGGCGTCCTCGATCGCCGCGGCGATCACGGCCGAGGTCGGGATCACGCCGGCCTCGCCCGCCCCCTTCATCCCGAGCGGGTTGAGGCCGGACGGCGTGACCGTGTGGTCCATGTCGAGCGAGTCGGGGAGCTCGGTGACGAAGGGCATCAGGAAGTCCATGTAGGACGCGTTGAGCAGCTGCCCGTGCTCGTCGTAGACGATCTCCTCGTACAGCGCGCCGCCGATGCCCTGCACCACGGCGCCCTGCACCTGGCCTTCGACGACGCGCGGGTTGATGACGTTGCCGCAGTCGTGGATCACCACGTACTTGCGCACGTGGATCTCGGCGGTCTCCGGGTCGGTCTCGACGATCGCCGCGTGGACGCCGGAGGCGAACGTCGACCCGGGCGGCGAGTAGTAGCCGGTGGCCTCGAGCCCGGGCGCTTCGCCCGCCGGGACCGGCGGGACGGACATGTCCGCGTCCGCCTTCGCGAACCCGGTCGCCTGCCGCGACGAGCGGTCGAAGGCGTAGCGCAGCGGATTCGACAGCACCGCCACCACGCCGAGCGGGATCGAGGTGCCCTCCGCGCCGGGTTCGGTGCCGATCTTGCAGACGTGGCCGCCGCGGAGCTCGAGCTCGTCCGGGTCGAGGCGCAGGTGCTCACCGGCGATCTTGCGGGCCTTGTCCGCGACCAGCTGCGCGGCCACGTGGAACGCCGAACCCGACATCACCGCGCCGCGCGAGGCGAACGTTCCCACCGCGTAACCGAATCGGCGGGTGTCCCCGGTGACGATCTCCACGTCGGACACCGGCACCCCGAGGTCGTCGGCGACGATCTGCGCGAACGTCGTCTGGTGGCCCTGGCCCTGGGTGGTCAGCCCGGTGGCCGCCTTGACCTTCCCGGAGGTCTCGACGAGCACGTGGGCGCCTTCGTACGGTCCGGGCCCGGTGCCCTCCACGTAGGCGCCGATCCCGATGCCGATGGTGCGCCCCTCGGCCCGCGCCCGCTCCTTGTGCTCGGCGAAGTCCGCCCAGCCGACCAGTTCCTTCAGCTTGTCCATGCCCGCCTGGTAGTCGCCGGTGTCGTAGATGAGCGGCCGGCCGTCCTGGTAGGTGAGGTGGAAGTCGTAGGGCATCTCCTCGGGCCGGATGAAGTTGGTCTCCCGGACCTCGATGACGTCCTTGCCGAGGTGCTTCGCGATGGCGTCCATCGACCGCTCCATCGCGAACACCGCCTGCGGGCGTCCCGCACCGCGGTAGGGCGTGACCAGAACGGTGTTGGTGTACAGCGAGTAGGCGTCGACCCGGAACGACTTCGGCTTGTACGGCCCGAGTACCTGCGTCGCCGTGTTGAGCACGACGATGATCCCGTAGGGCAGGTAGGCACCGTTGTCGTGCCAGAACGCGAAGTCGAACGCCAGGAGCCGTCCGTCGTCGTCGAACCCGACCGTGACCTGCTGGGTCTGCCCGCGTTCGTGCGCGCTCGACACGAAGTGCTCGCGCCGGTCCTCCACCCACTTGACCTCGCTGGAGATCCCCGCCCGGCCGAGCCGGCGCGCGGCCCAGGTGACCATGACCTCCTCCGGCCACGGGTGCACGATCTTGACGCCGAAGCCGCCGCCGACGTCGGGCGCGATGCAGTGCACCTTGTTGTGCGCCATGTTCAGCCGCGCGGCGATGGCCGCCCGCGCGGAGGTCGAGGTCTGCGTGGACGTCCAGAAGGTGAGGGCCTGCTCGTCGTCGTCCCAGCGGGCGTAGACGCCCTTGCCCTCCATGGGCATCGACGCCGACCGCTCTATCTCGAGGTCGAGCGTGAGGCGGTGCGGCGCCTTCGCCAGTTCGGCGTCGACGTCGCCGAAGCCGTGCTGCAGGTGCGCGGCCACGTTGTCGGGGATCTCGGCGTGCACGGCGTGGTCCGCGCGCCGCGCGGCCTCGATGCCGACGACCGGCGGGAGCACCTCGTAGCTGACGTCGATCTTGGCGCACGCGTCCTCGGCGAGGTACCGGTTGTCGGCGACGACCATCGCGATCGCCTCGCCGACGTGGTTCACCTCGTCCTTGGCGAGCGGATATCCGTTGCGCGGCGCGACGATCGCCGGGTGCGGGATCAGCAGCGGCAGGTTCTCCGCCATCTCGGGCGAGTCGGCTTCGAGGTCGTCGTAGGTGTAGATCGCGTGGATCCCGGGCATGTCGAGCGCGGCGCCGACGTCGATCGCGGTGATCCGGGCGTGCGCGTGCGGTGAGCGGACGAAGGCCGCGATCAGCGCGTTGTGGCCGAGGTCGTCGAGGTAGCGGCCCTCGCCGCTGAGCAGCCGGGCGTCCTCGGAGCGCGGGATGGGCTTGCCGAACAGCTTGTCCGGTTGCTCCGGTGCATCGTCCGGAGCCGCGGTCTTCGGCGGGTGCGGTTTCGTGATGCTCATGCGCGTTCCGCCCTTCCGCCGACCTCGTGCTCGACCAGCTCCCGCGCCACCTCGTCGCCGGGCCCGAAAGCCGACCCGCTCGACCGCTCCCGCTTGATCTCGGCGGCCCGCAGCACCGCTGCCCGGATGTTGTGGTATCCCGTGCACCGGCACAGGTTTCCGGCGATCGCCTCGGTCGCGTCCGCCTCCGTGGGAGCGGGGTTCTGCTCCAGGAAGGCGGCGATCGTGGTGACGAAACCCGGTGTGCAGAAACCGCATTGGAGTCCGTGGCAGTCGATGAACGCCTGTTGCACGGGGTGCAGGGTGCCGTCGGGCTCGACCAGTCCCTCCACGGTCGTCACCGATCTGCCCTCCAGGCTCGCCGCCAGCATCAGGCACGACCGGACCGGCTTGCCGTCGACCAGCACCGTGCACGCGCCGCAGACGCCGTGCTCGCAGCCCACGTGGGTGCCGGTCTGGCGCAGGTGGTGCCGGATCGCGTCGGAGGCGAGCGTCCGCGCGGGCAGGACCACCGTCCGCCGCACCGAGTTCAACGTGAACGTCACCGCCACGTGCTGCTCGCCCGTCTCCTCCCGCAGCCGGACCAGCTGCTCTTCTTCCTGCGCCATGGTCACCTTCCTCCCGCGGACATCCGCGCGCCGTTGACAACCGCGTCCTGCGCGGCCGCGAACGCGACTCGCGCGGTGAGCACCGCCACCAGCTGCGAGCGGTACCGGGCCGTGGCGTGGATGTCGGATTCGGTCTCGATGCTCGTTCGCGCGACCTCGGACAGCTCTTGCCACCGGGGATCGCGGTCGTCGGTCGCCGACGCCCCTCGGAGCACGGGGGTGCAGTCGACCACCTGCCCCAGCTCGCCTGCGGACACGTAGGTCATCCGCGCGGACGTGACGACGCCGTCCGCCACCCGCACTTGCGCGGCGGCTCCGACGAGCGCGTAGTCGCCGTGCCTGCGGGCGATCTCGTCGATCGCCGTCCCCACGCCGGGAACGGCCGCGGGGACGGTGACGCTCGTTGCGATCTCGTCCGGTTCCAGCGTCGACTCGAGCGGCCCGGCGAACAGGTCCTCCGCGTGGATCTCGCGGTCACCGCGCACGGACCGGACGGTCACCGTCCCACCGAGCAGTGCCAGGACCGCGGGCATCTCCGCGGACGGGTCGGCGTGGACGATCGAGCCCGCGGTGGTGCCCCGGTTCCGGATCGTCGGGTGCGCCACCAGCCGCAGCGCCCGGCTCAGCAGCGGCTGCACCCGTGCCGCGGCCGGATCCGCCTCGAGCACCGCGTGCGTGGTGAGCGCGTGGAACGTGACACCCTGCTCGGTGGACGCCGAAACCGCGTCCATGCCCGGGATCGAACCGATGTCCACGAGGTGCGCCGGAGCCGCCAGCCGCATGGACAGCAGCGGTATCAGCGACTGGCCACCTGCGAGCACCTTGCCCTCGTGCCCGACCTCCGCGAGGACCTGGCAGGCCTCGTCGATCGCCCGGGGGCGGTGGTAGGTGAACGGCGACGGTTTCATTTCAGAGATCCTGCCGAGGTCGTTGGCTCGATGTTTTGTGAACAAGTGACAATCCTGGTGCGCCGCCCATGGCAGAAGTAATCAGCGTCACGTCGGCGGTGCGGACCGGCCGGCGGCGACCGCCTCAGGAGTTGATGCCCCGCATCGCGATGATCTTCAGCGCGAGGGAGAGGTCGAGCCGCAGTTCGGGGTGCGCGGTGAACGAGCCGAGCAGCTTCTCCAGCTTGGCCACCCGGTACCGCAGCGTGTTGTAGTGGAAGTGCAGCTGCCGCGCGGCTTCCGCGATGTTGATGTTCGTCGCGAGCAGCACCTCGAGGGTGCGCCGCATGTCCTGCGCCTCGGCCGTGTCCTCGGCGAGTTCCCGCAGCGTCTCCCTGGCGAACGACTCCAGCTCGTCGGTGTCCTCGACGAGGCTGAGCAGCCGGTACACCCCGAGGTCGTCGAAGTGCGTCACCGCCCACGTCCCGGAGATCCGGCGCCCCACCTGCACTGCTGTCCGCGCCTGCGCGTAGAGCGCCGGGAGGTCGGCGACGGAGGCCGACGCCCTGGAGACTCCGACGCTGAACGGCTGACGACCGCCCCCGCCGGCACCGCGGACCTGGGCGACGAACTCGTGGACGACCGTCATCGTGTCGCTGCCCTGGCCCATCAGGACCACGATCTCCGTCGCGAGCACCGTCACGGCCGCGCCCGGATCGCGGCTGGTGACCGCACCGGTGAACGCCCGCGCCTGCCGCTCGACGACGGGCAGGCGCGCCGGTGCGGACGCCGTGTCGTCGCCGACCAGGTCCGGTTCGACCGCGACGACGACCACCGGCCGGTCGAGGTCCCACCCGAAGGTCTTGGCGTGGGCGATGACGTGCTCGGGCTTGCCGCCGCGGCCGAGGAGCAGGTCGCGGACGAAGTTCGCGCGGTGCTTCTCCTCGACCGCGGACACCGCCAGCTCGCGGTCGACCACGAGTGCGCACACCGTCGCCGCCTGCTCGACGAGGTAGAGGTCCTCGCTCGTGAGGCTGCGCGCCGGGCTGAAGAGCACGAGGCGGCCGTGGTCGATGCCGTTCGCCCAGATCGCGGAGACCGCCAGGTGGTCACCGCCCAACCGGTGCAGTCCGAGCCCGCCCTCGGTGGAGTCGGTGCGGAAGCGCCCGGTCGAGTCGATGGCGGCGCTGGCCGCGAGGCGGTGCAGCGCGGATTCGTCACCGGCACCGCAGATCTGGCGCCCGTCGGGAGTCGTGATCAGCACCGCGCCGTCCAGCTCTCGCGCGACGCCGTCGGCGAGGGCTGCGTGCCCATCGCCGCCCATCACGATGTCGAGCAGGACGCGCCGGGTGTGGTCCGCGCGGAACACCGCGTCGATCTGCCGCGCCGCCATCTCGGGCAGGCCGTCCGCGAACGGGCTGTCGGCCGAGTGGTCGGCGGTGATCGTGACGACGGGGAACGCGAGCGACGCAGCGGCCGCCGCCAGCCCTTCGGGGAGGGGGCTCGCGTCGTCGAGCCGCACCGCGAGCGCGGCCGCACCGCGCCGGTCGAGCATGGCCACGAAGTCGGAGGCCGGACCGACGAGACGGCTGAGGACCGTCGTGGAGGTGATGAGCAGCTGGCCGGGGCGCAGCCACGGGCCGATGTCGGGGAGGACCATCACCGCGACGTTCGTGACGTCGCGCGCGGCGGTCACGTCGCCCGTGACGACCGTCGGCTCGGGCAGCAGCGGGGACGAGAGAACGTCGGCGAACAGCACCGGGTGGAAGACCGGGTGATCGGCGGCAGCGTCGACCGGATCCGGGCAAGAGCTGTTCTCGGTGTTCCACTCCGTCACGGCAACAACCTACTTACTTGCCGGGGGCAATGATCACGTGCGCGTACGAGACTGTGACCTTAGGACCGCGGCCGGAACGCGCACCAGCCCGTCGGACCCCACCGCGAAAGCGGGCTGCGGCGAGCCGAGGCCCGTCAAAGGCGTGCTGCCACGGCCAGCGCGACGTGCTCCTGCCAAGGCCGCGCGACGATCTGCACGCCGATCGGCATGCCGTCGCCCGCCGTCGCGATGGGAACGACCACCGACGGGAACCCGGCCACGCTGATCGCCCGGCAGCACGCCAGCGCCTCCGGCCAGGTGAGGCTTCGGCCGTCCACGTCGAAGTGGTCGAGCCCGAGCGGCGGGGCCGGGATCGAAGCCACCGGCAGCACGAGCACATCGCCCATCTCGCCGAGGAGCCGGTGCACGAGAGCGGCACGCGCCGCCCACAGGCCCTCGACCTCGTGCCTTCCTCCCCGCCCGGCCGTGGTGAGCACGTCCCGGATGTTCGCCCCGAAGTCGCCGGGGGCGCCGCAGGCCGCGATGTCGGTGTGCGTCTCGGTCTCGCGCAGCCGCCCGAACAGATCGTGGGCGCTGCTCAGCGCCGATCCCGAGTGCGCCCGGGCGCCGAGCTCGCCCGCCGCCTCCGCGACCGCGCCGGCGATCTCCGCGCCGACCGGCACGGTGCCCTCGCCGGGTGCCCAGGTGATGTCGAGGCGGTCGACGTCCACCGACGCGGGCTCGATCCACCCGAACTGCGGCTCCGACACCACCCGGAGCACGAGCGCGACATCGTCGAGGCTCCGCGCCATCGGACCGATCGTCTGCAGGGCGCCGTGCACCGTCGCGGGGTTGGTCAGCACGTGGTCACCGGCCGGGACGCCGGGGTACTGCCCGTCGGGGCTCACCCGGCCGGGCGTCGGGCGGATCGACCGGAGCCCCGTGCAGTGCGCGGGCCAGCGGACGGACCCGCCGAAGTCGGTGCCCAGCCCGACCGCGCTCATCCCCGACGCCAGCGCCGCCGCTTCGCCGCCGCTGGACCCGCCCGGCGACCGCGGCACCACGCCGGTGCCCAGCGGATTCACCGTGAAGCCGAACAGGTCGTTGTGGGTCAGGCCGGACGCGCCGAACTCGGGCGTGTTGGTCTTGCCGACGAGAATCGCCCCGGCGGCCTTCATCGCCGCGACGGCCGGAGCATCGGCGCGGGGCACGTTCTCGACGAGCGCGCGCGACCCCGCCGTCGTCCGGACACCAGCTGTCGCGATCAGGTCCTTCACGGTGAACGGGACGCCCGCGAGCGGACCCGCCACCTCGCCCCTGGCGAGCCGCGCGTCGAGTGCGTCCGCTGCCTCCAGCGCCGACTCGACCGCGACGGTGACGATCGCGTTGATCTCCCGGTTCTTCGCCTCGATGTGGGCGAGGTGCGCCTCGACGACCTCTCGTGCGGACACCTCCCGTCCGGTCACGGCGCGAGCGATCGCACCCGCGTCCGATCCGATCCACCCGTTGTCGACTTGGCGCACGCGGCCTCCTCCGGCATCTGCTGACCGAGAACGCTAGGGAGGAGAGCGGGGTGCGCCCAACGGCGAGTGTGCACAGGAATGCCGCCCGAGCGGTGTGAACAGTTGATACTCCCCGCTACCTCCGGGATCCTGCTGGACAACTTCGAACGGGCGTGGGGCGCTCCAAGCTCACGACGTCCGGCTCGACGCGGTTCCCGTCCGCCGGACCCCGCGCAGCCGCACCGTTGATGAATCGAGTGACGAGAATGCTCCATCGGGGTGGTATCCGCGCTCGGTGATCAGCGACGTCGGGCGCTTCCGCCAAGCTGGTGGGCATGGCCGAACGGCAGCCAGACGGTCCTGGCAACCGGGTCAGCGAGCTGGTCGCCGGCTCCATGGTGCAGGCCCACACCATCAGCGGCGGGATACACCACCACCGCACGGCTCCCGCTCGCCCGATCCCGCGCCAGCTCCCGCTCGTGCCAGGAGACTTCACCGGGCGCGACGCGGAGTTCGATGCGCTGACCGCACTGCTGGAATCCACTGCGGATCGCGGCGATGCGGTCATGATGTCCGTGATCGGCGGCCAGGGCGGAATCGGGAAGACCACGCTGGCCCTGCGCTGGGCCCATCAGCATCTCGACCGGTTCCCCGACGGTCAGCTCTTCGTCGACTTCCGCGGCTTCGACCCGAAGGAGGAGCCGCTCACCGCTTCCTCCGCACTTCACACCCTGCTCGCCGCGCTGGGCATCGAACCTCCGATGATCCCGTCCGGCACCGAGGCCAAATCCAGCCTGTACCGCAGTCTCATCGCCGAGAAGAGAATGCTGATCGTGCTGGACAACGCCCGCACCGCAGACCAGGTCGTGCCACTGCTGCCCGGAACCCCGGCATGCGCGGTCCTGATCACCAGCCGCGATCGGCTGCCCCGGTTGACCACCCGGTACGGTGCCCGCCCGCTCCACCTCGCCGCGCTCACCGACTCCGCCGCGCGCGAGCTGCTCACCGCCCGGCTCGGTGCCGCCCGCCTGGCCGCCGAGCCTGCCGCCGTCGACGAGATCCTGGCTCGCTGCAGAGGATTCCCGCTCGCGCTCAGCGTCATCTCGGGCCGCGGACTCACCCAACCCAACTTCCCGCTCCACAGCCTGGCAGAACAGCTCCGCGATTCCGCGACCAGACTGGGCGTCCTCGACGCGGGCGATCCTCAGTCCAGCCTCCGCGCAGTCCTGTCCTGGTCCTACGACGCGCTGCCCCCGGATGCCGCCCGCGCATTCGGGCTCCTCGGCATCGCCCCCGGCCCCGACATCAGCGCGCGAGCCGCAACCAGCCTCCTCGGCGTGCCCGACCGCGAAGCCGAGAGAGCGCTGCGGACGCTCGAACGCATGTCCTTGCTCGACGAGCACACGTCGGGCCGGTACCGCATGCACGACCTCACCCGTCTTTACGCCACGGAGAAAGCTCGCGAGCAGGCAGCGGAGCAACGAGACACCGCACTCCTGCGGGTGACCAGCCACTACGTGCACACGGCACGCGCCGGTGATCGGCTGCTCAGCCCGCACCGCCCCCAGATCGACCTCGTTCCGCCCCCGCCCAGCTGCCAACCCGTGCCTCCCACCGATGAACAGGCCGCGCTCGCCTGGTTCGACGCCGAGCACGCGTGCTTGCTCGCCGTCCAGGTCGCCGCCGCCGGTCTCCGCTGGCACGACTCGGTGTGGAACCTGGCGTGGGTGCTGGACACGTTCCACCTCCGGCGCGGGCACCTCCACGACCGGGTGGCCATGTGGCGTGCCGGGCTCATCTCGTCCGATCACCTCGATGACATCGACGCCCGGACCCGGGCGCACAGGCTCCTCGGCCACTCCTACGCACGTATCGGACAGCACGACGAGGCCTCCGATCACCTCCACCGCGCGCTCGGACTCGCCGAAGACGCCGCGAACCACCACGCCCAGGGCCTGGCGCTGCGCTTGCTGGCACAGGCGTGGACGCACCGAGGACAGCACCAGCCGGCCCTCGAACACGCCCTCCGAGCCCTGCAGCTCTTCCGCACCGCCCAGGATCCCGTCGAGGAAGCGCACGCGCTCAACGCTGCCGCCTGGTACCAGGCCCTCCTCGGCGACTACGACGAAGCTCGCACCCACTGCCGAACCGCCCTCGCCCTGTTCCGCCACCACGGACTCCGCGGCGGTCAGGCCAACGCCTTGGACAGCCTCGGCTACATCGCCCACCACACCGGCGACCCGCACCTGGCCCAGGACTTCTACCAGCAAGCCCTCCAGCTGTTCCGCGAACTCACGGACACCTACAACGAAGCCGAAATCCTCGAACACCTCGGCCATCCCCGCGAAGAGCTGGGCCAGCACGACCAGGCTCGCGCCGCCTGGCAACAAGCCCTGGAGCTCTACCGAACCCAGCACCGCATCAAGGACGCCGACCGCGTCCAGCGGCTCCTCGACGCCCTCGATCACCGAACCGCGCAGGACTAGCCCGGCGCGAACGCGCACCGGCTCCGGAGGCGTTCACGACCACCGCCAACGCCTCGGTGTCGAGCACCTCAGGGGGCTGTCGTGCTGTCGGCGGGCACCCGCGAAACGTATACGATTTTCACGTTCCGGGGTCCAGCTCCGCCAGGTCTCGGCCAGCTGACCATTGACAACAGCAGCTCGCACCGATCAATATCCTGGATCGTATCCGATATCGTAGCTGATCTTGGGAGCTTTCGTTGACCCGCGACCTCGCGACCACCGCGCCCGGGCACCAGCCGGGCGCAGTCGCCCCAGCTCCCCGACGGCTCACCTCCACGCACCACGACGAGGCCGCACGCCTACGGCGCTCTCGCACTTCCTGAAGACCAGACGGGAGCACCGAGCCGACCGGGAACGGAGTTCGCGGTCGGCGCGGAGGGCTTCTCCCCCAGCGGTGCGGGCAGCCGGGCAGCAGCTTCGACAGCGGCGCCCGCGTCAGCCCGACATCGCACCGGACACAGCAAGGGAGCTGCAATGTCTGACCGAGAACACACCGGGGAACGGACTCGGCGAGAACATCGCCGAGTCGCGATGGGCACGCTGATCGGCACCACCATCGAGTGGTACGACTTCTTCATCTACGCCAACGCCGCCGCGCTGGTGCTGACGCCCCTGTTCTTCGAACCGTTCGTGGCTTCCTACGGAGAACTGGCCGGACGGCTGATCTCGTTCGCCACCGTGGGGGTGAGCTTCATCTTCCGCCCGCTCGGTGCGGCGGTCGCCGGGCACTTCGGCGACAAGCTGGGCCGCAAGGCCATGCTGGTCCTGACGCTCGTGCTGATGGGCGGAGCCACCACGGCGATCGGCCTGGTCCCGGACTTCTCCTCGATCGGGATGTGGGCCCCGATCCTGCTCATCGTGCTGCGCATCCTGCAAGGCTTCTCGGCGGGCGGTGAATGGGGCGGGGCCGCGCTCATGGCCGTCGAGCACGCTCCGGCGCACCAGCGCGGCCGGTACGGCGGCTTCCCGCAGATCGGCGTCCCCGTCGGGATGCTGATCGCCACCGCCGTGCTCAGCATCGTCACCGCGACGACGACCGAGCAGCAGTTCCTCGACTGGGGGTGGCGGGTTCCGTTCCTGCTGTCCGTCGTGCTCATCGCGGTGGGCATGGCGATCCGGCTGGGCGTCGCCGAGTCGCCGGTGTTCGCCGGAGCCGATGACGAGAAGCCTCGCGTCCGGCTCCCGCTGGTGCAGATGTTCCGGTTCAACGGGCCGCAGGTGCTCCAGGGTGCGCTCACCTTCGCCGCGAACAACGCGGCCGGGTACATGGTCACCGGTGGCTACGTGCTCTCCTACACCACGGCCGAGCTGGGGATGGACCGCGCCACGATCCTCAACCTGGTCACCCTCACCAGCGCCGCCTGGGTCGTCACCACGATGTCGGGAGCGATCCTGTCGGACCGGATCGGGCGGACCGCGGTGTACAAGATCGGCTTCGCCGTGCTGCTGGTGTGGGTCTTCCCGATGTTCTGGCTGATCGACACCAAGAGCGTGGTGCTGACCGCGCTGGCGATGCTGGTCTTCAGCATCGGCATCGGCTTCTCCTACGGACCGCAGGCGGCCATGCTCGCCGAGATGTTCCCGGCCCAGGTCCGCTACTCCGGGGCCGGGCTGTCCTACGCCTTCGGCGCGATCCTGGGCGGTGCCTTCGCCCCGATGATCGCGACGTGGCTCCAGGCCGCTTTCGGCAGCACCGCGGCCGTTTCGGCCTACCTGTTCGGTCTCACGGTGATCGGGATGATCGCGGCCTTCACCATCAAGGACCGCACCGGCAAGTCCCTCGGGGCGGACGCGCTGGACATTCCCGGGGCGGCCAAGCTCACCGCGGCGATCGACCGGTAGCCGCCCGAGGTGGGGCGGCCGGGCAGCTCCCCCGCCCCGCTGCGGCAGCACCCGGATCAGCGGGCTCGCGGTGCCTTCGCCCGGCGCCGCGAGCCCGGCTCGTTCGAAAGTCCCGGGTCTCGCGCGAAATCGAGCAGCGCCCGGCCCCGGTCGGTCAACCGCACCGCCGTCGGCCAGACCGCCTTCACCCGGATCGGCTGCACGGCAGGCCGGATCTCCTTCGCCACCAAGGGAAGTCCCTCGTAGGACTTGGCGACCGCGGGCCGCTGGATCATGACCGCGTAGCCCATCCCGCGGGCGACCAGCGAGCGGGCCAGTTCGAAGTCCGACACCTGCAGGGCCACTCGCGGCACCACACCGGCGCGGTCGAACAGGGTCATCGTGTGCTGCGCGGCGGGCGGCACGTCGAGCAGGACCATCGGTTCGCTCGCGAGCTCGCCCAGCGACACCACCGCCTGCTTCGCCAGGCGGTGCCCGGCAGGCAGCAGGACGTAGGCGGGCGCCTCGTAGAGCACCACGGAGTCCAGGCCTGTGGGGAGGTTCAGGTCGTAGACCACCGCCAGTTCCAGCTCGCCCGCGAGCAGCCTGCGCGGGAGTTCGGACTGGCTGCCCTCCACCGCCCGCACCTGGACCTTCGGGTGGTTGTCGGCGAACCACTCCAGCAGCGGCGGCACCACGGTCGGTGCGATGGTGGCGTAGCAGCCGATCACCAGGGGGCCGTTGAGCTCCGCTCCCCCGCTGGCCGCGTTGAGCTCCAGGTCGTCGGCCTGCCGGAGCAGGTCCGCAGCGCGGGAGTGCAGGTAGCTCCCCGCCGGCGTCAGCGACACCCCGTGCGCCTTGCGCCGCACCACGAGCTGCGTGCCGAAGACGCGTTCCAGTTCGTTGAGCGCCGACGCGACCGCGGTCGGCGACACGTGCAGCCCGCTCGCGGCGCTCGAGATCGAGCCAGTCTCCGCGACCGCGACGAAGTACGTCAACTGCCGAAGCGTGTACTTCGCCATCACGTCCTCTCCGGCCCGCTCGCATCGGCCAAACCACTACTCAGTAGTGGATGTAGCCAACAACTTTGAAGTTTACATGAGTTGTTCGCCTCTGCGAGGCTGCTGGAAGTCCTCGACGAAGTGGAGGCGGTCAACGATGACCCGCACTGTCGACCCGGCCCAGCCCCGCCCGATCCCGGTCGCGGACTGGGTCACCATCCCGGATCTGCACGACGACCCGTTCCCCCTCTACCAGCGGATGCGCGCCGAAGCACCGGTGCACTGGGTCCCCGCGGTGAACCGGTACCTGGTGACCGACTACGCCGCCTGCCACACCATCGAACAGGACCAGGAGCGGTTCTCCGCGAACGAATCCGGATCGCTGATGAAGCGGGCCATGGGGCACAGCATGCTCCGCAAGGACGACCCCGCGCACGACGTCGACCGCAAGTCCTACGGCGGAGTTCTCCGGCCGAACGCGATCAAGCGGCACTGGAACGCGGTTTTCGAGCGGAACTGCGCGACGTACCTGGAGCGCCTGAAGGAGGCCGGTCCGGGCGCCGACCTCATCGCCGAGTTCGCCGCGCCCTACGCCGCCGAGAACCTGCGGATCGTCATGGGTTTCCGGAACGCGGCGCAGGCGGACCTCCAGCGCTGGTCGCAGACCCTGATCGACGGAACCGGGAACTACGCCGACGACCCGGAGGTGTGGGCCGCGGCCGAGCGGTCATCGCGCGAGGTCGACGCCGCGATCGACGAGATGCTGCCGCTCCTGCGCGAGGATCCCGACCACAGCTTGCTTTCCGGGCTGGCGCACCTGCCGATCCCGCTGGACGCCGTCCGCGCCAACCTGAAGATGACCATCGGCGGCGGTCTCAACGAGCCGAGGGACGCGCTGGGCACCACGGTGTGGGCGTTGCTGTCCGATCCGGACCAGCTCGCGCAGGTGCTGGCCGAGCCGTCGCGGTGGTCCGCCGCGTTCGAGGAGTCCCTCCGCTGGGTCGCTCCCATCGGCATGTATCCGCGCCAGTCCACTCAGGACACGGTGCTGGAAGGAGTGCTGGTGCCGAAGGGCGCTCGGCTCGGCGTGGTCGTCGGTGCGGCCAACCGCGACCCGAAGGTCTTCGACGCCCCGGACCGCTACGACATCGACCGGTCCAAGCAACCGCACCTCGCCTTCGGCGGTGGCAACCACTTCTGCGCCGGTGCCTGGGTCGCGCGCGCCTCCGTGGTGGGCGTCGCCATGCCGCGCCTGTTCGACGCGCTGCCGAACCTGCGCCTGGATCCGGACGCGCCCGCGCGGTCCGGCGGCTGGGTGTTCCGCGGCGTGCTCAGCCTCCCCGTGCTGTGGGACCGCGGTTGACCCCCGCCCGACGAGACGACCGAGGAGAACTCCCGATGGCGAAGGTGAACTTCCACCACCAGGACGGCGCGGTCGACGCCGTCGAGGCCGAGTCCGGCACCAGCATCATGCGGGCCGCTGTGCGCAGCGGGGTCCGCGGCATCGTCGGGGAGTGCGGTGGGCAGGCCATGTGCGCGACCTGCCACGTGTACGTCCGCGAGCCGTTCCTGGACGGCCTGCCGGAGATCGGCGAGGACGAGGACGAGATGCTGGAGTGCACCGCTGAACCCCGCGACGCGCGGCGCAGCAGGCTCGGCTGCCAGATCGAGCTCGGCGCGGACCTGCCGCAGATCGATGTCGACGTCCCCGCCAGCCAGGTGTGAGCGATGCCCGCAGCAGACCGCGTCGTCATCATCGGAGCTGGGCAGGGCGGGCTCCAGGTAGCGGATTCGCTTCGCTCCGGGGGTTTCGCGGGCGGCATCACCGTCGTGGGCGAGGAGAACGTCCTGCCCTACCAGCGCCCACCGCTGTCGAAGGACCACCTGCGTCCGGGCGGTGAACCCGCTCCGCTGCCGATCCGCGCCGCGGGCCACTTCGCCGGGGTCGGCATCGATGTGCGGATCGGGGCACGAGCCGCGGAGATCGACCGGGCGCGGTGCGAGGTCGTGCTCGACAGCGGCTGCGTTCTGCCGTACTCGCGCCTGGTGCTGGCCACCGGGGCGGCCAACCGGGCGCTGCGCGTCGCGGGCGCCGGCCTCGACGGCATCCACCACCTGCGCACGCTGGACGAGGCGCGTGCCGTCCGCGCGGATCTCGAACGCGCGCGGACGGCGGTCGTGGTCGGCGCGGGATTCATCGGGCTCGAATTCGCCGCGGCCGCGCGCAAGCGCGGTCTCGACGTCACGGTGCTCGAAGCGGCCGACCGGCCGATGGCGCGCGTGCTGTCCGCGCCGATGGCGGATTTCGTCGCGAATGCGCACCTCCGGGCGGGCGTGGACCTGCGGGTCGGTGAAGGGGTCGCGTCGTTCGAGGGCCGCGACGGGCGGGTCTCGGCGGTGACCAGCGCGCTGGACGGGCGGTACCCGGCCGATCTCGTCCTGGTGGGCGTCGGTGTCACGCCGCGCACGGATCTCGCCGAGCGGGCCGGGCTCGCGGTGGACGACGGGGTGCTCGTCGACGACTCGCTGCGAACGAGCGACGAGCGCATCCACGCGATCGGGGACTGCGCCCGCTTCCCCAGCCACCACCTCGGTGCGCGGACCCGCCTGGAATCCGTGCAGAACGCCACCGACCAGGCCCGGCACGTCGCCCGCACCGTCCTCGACGGCCCGGCCCCCTACCGGGACGTGCCGTGGTTCTGGAGCGACCAGGGCGACCTGCGGCTGCAGATCGCCGGGCTCGGACTTCCCGGCGACGACGAGGTGCTCCGCGGCGACGTCGGCGCCGGGAAGTTCTCGGTGTTCCGGTTCCGCGGCGGCGAGCTGGCCGCGGTCGAGTCCGCCAACCGGCCGGCCGACCACCTGGCCGCCCGCCGCCTGCTGGCAGCGGACTCGCCGCTCCGGCCGGAACAGGCCGCCGACCCGGCCTTCGACCTCAAGGCCCACGCCAAGCGCGTCCCGCTCCGAGCCCGGACCGCACGGTGATCGACCGGCCCTGACGGCGTGCCCGCCGACCTGCCGGTGGCGGGCACGCTCGCGCTCAACTGCCGACGGGCTGCCTCTTGGCGTTGAAGATCCCCGCGAAGAACTCCGCCAGCTCCTCCTGGGCGTCCAGCGGGAGCACGTTCGCGACGTAGTGGTCCGGGCGCACGACGACCAGCGCACCGCCCCGGTCCACGCCACGAGCTTCGAAGATGTCGTCCCGCGGGTCGGCGGCGTAGACCTTCTCGTAGTCGACGAGCTCGAACGGGCCGACCTTCGGCAGGTACGCGCGCGGCACGGCGGCGAGATCGACACCGGTGTGGTCCTGCTGGTAGATCACCTTGACGTCGAACCACGCGTCGACGTCCGCCCCCTCCGGGGTGCAGGCGACCACCGGCGACTCCGGCGAACCGGCGATCCACTCGGCGAAGTCGGCGGCCTTGGAGCGCTGCCCCGGGGCGGGCCGGTCGGCGAACGCGTAGATCCGCCAGCGCCCGTCCGCGCGGTGGTGATGCCCCAGGTGCACGGGGTTGGCGTCGCAGACCCGCGTGACGGCGTTGGACTTGAAGCGCTTGCCGACCGGGAACCCGGTCGCCAGGTCCTGGTGGACGTCCGCGCCGACGATCATCGACGGCTGGTACTGCGTCATCAGACCGGCGGGGAACTCGGCCGTCTTGACGTAGAAGTCCTCCAGTTCCGCGGGATCGTCGAGTTCCTCGGGCTTGGCCGCCATCAGGCTCGACCACTGCCGGTCGAAGTCGATCAGGTTCTGCGCGATCACCTGGCGCTCCGCGGAGTAGGTGTCGAGCAGCGACTCGGGGGCGCGGCCTTCGAGCACGTGCGCGACCTTCCAGGCGATGTTCCAACCGTCCTGCATCGACACGTTCATGCCCTGCCCGGCCTTCGCGCTGTGCGTGTGACAGGCGTCGCCGGTGATGAACACCCGCGGGCTGCGGATGCCCACGAGGTGGTCCGGCACGTCGTCGAACTTCGCGGCGAGCCGGTGCCCCACCTCGTACACGCTGCGCCAGCAGACGTGCTTCACCGTCAGCGTGTACGGGTGCATGATCACGTTGGCGCGGGCCTCGACCTCTTCCTGCGTCGTTTCGCGGACCGCACCGTTGTCGTCCTCGGAGACCTCGCCCAGGTCGACGTACATCCGGAACAGGTGGTTGCCCTCCCGCGGGATGTGCAGGATGCTGCCGCCGTCGTGCGACTGGATGGCGCACTTGGTGCGGATGTCCGGGAAGTCGGTCTCGGCCAGCACGTCCATCACGCCCCACGCGTGGTTGGCCTGGTCCCCCACCAGTTCCCGGCCGATCGACTCGCGCACCTTGCTGCGCGCCCCGTCGCAACCGATCACGTACTTGGCCCGGACCGTCCGCTCCGCGCCCTCGTCCTCCCCCGCGCTGCGGCGCAAGGTGACCGCGACCGGGTGCTCCCCGTGCTCGGCGACGTCGAGGGTGACGAACTCGTAGCCGTAGTCGGGCACCAACCGGGTCGGCGAGTTGCGCGCCGACTCGGCGAAGTAGTCGAGCACGCGGGCCTGGTTGACGATCAGGTGCGGGAACTCGCTGATCCCGGTCGCGTCGTCGGGGGCGCGGGCGGCGCGGACGATGTTCTGCGGGTTCTCCGGGTCCGGCTTCCAGAAGGCCATCTCGGTGATCCGGTAGGCCTCTTCGATGATGCGGTTGGCGAAGCCGAACGCCTGGAAGGTCTCCACGCTGCGGGCCTGGATGCCGTCGGCCTGCCCGACCTCGAGCCGACCGGGCCTGCGGTCGATGACGCGCGTGACGATGCCGGGGAACTGGGCCAGCTGGGCGGCGGCGATCATGCCGGCCGGGCCGCTGCCCACGATGAGGACGTCGACCTCGTCCGGGAGCTCCGCCGGGCGGTCCACGCCGACACCGGCGGGCGGCTGGATGCGCGGATCACCGGAAACGTAACCGCGGTGGTGGAACTGCACGGTTCCTCCTCACATCGTTGTGGGTACTGCGCACCGTGTTCGTTAATAGAACACAAAGTTCTAAAATAGAATACAGGCGATCGTATAGTCCGGCCTCGGTGCTGGACAAGGGTGAAAGCGGCCGCACGGAGCCGGAAACAGCTCATCGGTGGGATCCCGCGGCGAAGGCACGGCGCCGCGATCAGGAGCGCACGCACGATCTCCCGGCCACCGCGGTGGCCGGGAGATCGCAGGTTCCGCTCGGCGCCGCGGTCAGCAGCACCCGCTCGGAAGTCCGCCGCTCACAACGAGTTCCCGAGCTTGAAGCCCTCCGCGCGGTCGTCCTTGCGGGTGTAGGAGAACCCGTCCGCACCGACCGTCACGGCCATCTCGCTGGCATCCGTGCGCTCCCGGACCGGCTGCGGATTGCCGTCGAGGTCGAGCACCGGCGACGCCTCGGTGTACCAGGACGGGACGACCGGGTTGCCCCACCAGTCCCGCCGCTGGTTGTCATGGACGTCCCAGGTCACCACCGGGTTGTCCGGATCGCCGGTGTAGTAGTCCTGGGTGTAGATCTCCACCCGGTGCCCGTCGGGATCGCGGATGTAGAGGTAGAAGGCGTTGGACACGCCGTGCCGCCCCGGACCCCGCTCGATGACGTCGGACTTGCGCAACGCACCGAGCTTGTCGCAGATGGCGAGGATGTTGTGCTTCTCGTGCGTGGCGAACGCGATGTGGTGCAGCCGCGGCCCGTCGCCACCGGTGAGCGCGGTGTCGTGCACGGTCGACTTGCGCCGCAGCCACGCCGCGTAGGTGGTGCCCTCCGCGTCCTTGATGTCCTCGGTCACCCGGAAGCCGAGGTCCTCCAGGTACGCCCGACCCTTCGGGACGTCCGGGGTCACCTGGTTGAAGTGGTCGAGGCGGACCAGCGCACCCGGGGTGTGCAGCTCGTAGTTCCACGCCAGCCGCTCGACGTGCTCGACCTCGTGGAAGAACTCGTACGGGAAGCCCAGCGGGTCGGTGACCCGCACCGAGTCACCGATGCCCTTGGCGAAACCGCCCTGGCGGCGTTCGGTGCGGCACCCGCGCGCGGCGAACCACTGCTCGGCCCGGTCCACGTCCTCCGGGGTGCGCACCCGGTAGGCGAACGCCGCTGCCGCGGCGACCGGCCCCTTGCGCAGCACCAGGTTGTGGTGGATGAACTCCTCGAAGGAGCGGAGGTAGATCGCCTCGTCGTCCTCCTCGGTGACCACCAGACCGAGCGTGTCCACGTAGAACTCCCTGGAGGCCGCCAGGTCCGTGACGACCAGGTCCAGGTAGGCGCAGCGGACGATGTCGGGCGGGGTGAGCTCTGATGCAGCACTCATCGTTGAACGATCCTTCGCATGCGTGACGCCTCAGGCGCCGAACTTCGGGGTGTGGACGGGCGCCAGCGAGATGTGCATGGCCTGCTGGTCGGAGTAGAAGTCCAGCGACCGGTAGCCGCCCTCGTGGCCCAGGCCGGATGCCTTGACACCGCCGAACGGGGTGCGCAGATCCCGGACGTTGTGCGAGTTCAGCCAGACCATCCCCGCGTCGATGCGCTGCCCGAAGGTGTGCGCGCGTTCCAGGTTCGAGGTCCACACGTAGGCCGCCAGCCCGTACTTGACGTCGTTGGCCAGCCGGAGCGCTTCCTCGTCGCTGTCGAACGGGGTGATGGCCACGACCGGGCCGAAGATCTCCTCCTGGAAGATCCGGGCCGTCGGCGGCACGTCCACGAACACCGTCGGCTGCACGTAGTTGCCCGACTCCAGCCCCTCCGGGCGGCCGCCGCCCGCAGCCAGCTTGGCCTCGGTCTTGCCGATCTCGATGTAGCCGGTCACCTTCTCGTAGTGCTCGGGGTGCACCAGCGCGCCGACCTCGGTGGCCGGGTCGCTCGGGTCGCCGACCTTGATCTTCTCGGCCCGCTCGACGTAGCGCCGGACGAACTCGTCGTAGATGGAGCGCTCCACCAGGATCCGGCTGCCCGCCGTGCAGCGCTCGCCGTTGAGCGAGAAGACGCCGAACACCGTCGAGTCGATCGCCGCGTCGAGGTCGGCGTCGGCGAACACCACGGCGGGGCTCTTGCCGCCGAGTTCCATCGACAGCGCCTTCAGCGTCGGTGCGGCGTTGGCGAAGATCAGCTTCCCGGTCGCCGATTCCCCGGTGAACGAGATGAGCTGGACGTCCTCGTGCTTGACCAGCGCGTCCCCCGCGTCCTCGCCGATGCCGTTGACCAGGTTGAACACGCCGTCCGGCACACCGGCTTCGCGGAAGATCTCCGGCCACAGGCTGGCCGACAGCGGGGTGAACTCGGCGGGCTTGAGCACCACGGTGCAGCCGGATGCCAGCGCGGGCGCCAGCTTCCAGCTCTCCAGCATGAACGGCGTGTTCCACGGGGTGATCAGGCCGGCCACGCCCTTGGGCTTGCGGTTGACGTAGTTGACCTGCTTGCCGGGCACCTTGTACGTGTCGTCGGCCTGCGCCACGATCAGGTCGGCGAAGAACCGGAAGTTCTCCGCGGCCCGCCGGGCCTGCCCGAGCGCCTGGGTGATCGGCAGTCCGGAGTCGAAGCTCTCCCACTCGGCCAGCCGCTCGTCGCGGGACTCGACGATGTCGGCGATCCGGTTGAGGATCCGGGCCCGCTCGCGCGGCAGCAGCCGCGGCCACGGGCCTTCGTCGAAGGCCTTGCGCGCGGCCGCGACGGCGCGGTCGACGTCGGCCTTCTTGCCCGCTGCGGACTGGAGGTAGGTCTGGTTGGACACCGGTTCCAGCACGCCGAACGTGTCGCCGCTCAGGCTGTCGACGAACTCGCCGTCGATGAAGTGCTGGATCCGCTCCGGCAGGTTCTCCGGCACGTGCCGGGCGGTCGTGGCGGAGTGAGTCATGGTCGTTCCCCTCAGGCGTTGGCGGCGGTGCGGGCGGCGATGGTGTCGCTGTCGTCGACCGGGGACAGGTACTTCCCGCCTTCGGCGAGCAGCGCTCGGATCTTGTCCTGACCAGGCTGCGTCGGCGCGATCAGCGGCGAGCGGACGTGGCCGGAGCTGATCAGGCCGCGCTGCTCGAGCACCCACTTGACCGGGGCGGGGTTGGTCTCGACGAAGATCAGGTCCACCAGCGGGTGCAGGCCGTAGTGCAGGTCCAGCGCCGTGTCGAGGTCTCCGGCGCGGTAGGCGTCGTACATCTGCTTGGTGGCGGCGGGCGCGATGTTGGCGGTGGCGCTGATGAATCCGGTGCCCCCGAGGGCCAGCAGCGGCAGGCAGAGGAGCTCGATGCCGGACCAGACCAGCAGCTCGCGTCCGGCCGCCTTGATCACCCGGGAGAAGTGCTCGAAGTCCTTGGTCGTCTCCTTGATGCCGACGAAGTTCGGCACGTCGCGGTGCAGGCGGGCGACCGTCTCCGGCGCGATCTCCACCGCGGTCCGGCTCGGCACGTTGTAGGCGATGATCGGCAGGTCCGGGTACTCCGCGGCGACCGTCGCGTACCAGACGTAGAGCGCTTCCTGGGTGGGCCGCGCGTAGTACGGGGTGATGATCAGCGCGGCGTCCGCCCCTGCGTCGTGCGCCGCGCCGGTGAGCTCGATGGTCTCGTCGAGCTTGGCCGATCCGGTGCCCGGGACGACCGGGGCCCGGCCGGCGACGGTCTTGATCACGGTGCGGATCGCTTCGGCCCGCTCCTCGATCGTCTGCGCGCTCGGCTCACCGGTCGAGCCGCCGATGGAGATCCCGTCGGAGCCCTGCTTGAGCTGCCAGTCGACCAGGTTCGCCAGCGACCGGTGGTCCACCGCGCCGTCGGCGGTGAACGGGGTGACCACCGGAGCGATCGATCCGGTCAGTTCCTCGGGGCGGGTGCGCCAGGCACCCGGAGCGTTGCTCATGCCGATCCTCCTGCGGACTCGGTAGTGGTTGCGGAGCGGTTCGCGCGGCGGGAAGCGCCCCTCATTCCTCGGTGCTCGGTCGGTCGGTGTTCCGCTCGGCCTCGTAGCGCTCGCGCCATTCACCGGTCAGCGGGTAGAGGCCGTCGACGGCCGCGCCCTCGGCGACCCGGGCCGCGATCCACGCCTCCTCGGCTTCCTGCTCGATCGCGGCGTCGAGCACCTCGCTCAGCAGCGCCGGAGGGATGACCAGGACTCCGTCGTCGTCGCCGACGATCACGTCGCCGGGCTGCACGGTCGCACCGCCGCACGCGATCGTGAGATCGCTGTCCCACGGAACGTGCCGCCGTCCGAGGACGGCCGGGTGCGGACCGCTGGAGAAGGTGGGGATGTCGAGCTCGGCGACCGCGGTCCAGTCCCGCACACCGCCGTCGGTGACGATGCCCGCCGCGCCCCGGACCTGGGCCCGCAGCGCCAGGATGTCGCCGACGGTCCCGCTGCCGCGCTCACCGCGGGCTTCGACCACCAGCACGTCGCCGGGACCGAGCGCGTCGAACGCCCGCTTCTGCGCGTTGTACCCGCCACCGTGGCTCCGGAACAGGTCCTCGCGGCCGGGCACGAAGCGCAGCGTGCGCGCCCGGCCGATCATCTTGCGCCCGGGGCTGTTGGTGCGCACACCGTCGATCGACAGCTGGTTGTAGCCGTGCTTGCGCAGCTGCGACGACAAGGTCGCCACCGCGACCTTCCGCAGCTTCGCCGTCAGCTCGTCGGTGAGCTCGAACGGGGCGGCGAGCCCGGCGGCCTCGCGGCTCCCCCACGCCTCGGCGCGCTGGTGGTCGTCGACGGCCGGCTGCGCGCTGAAGTCCGGCAACCGGACCGTCCCCTCGACCACGGTGGTCCGCAGCCGGCCGGTCCGGTGCTCGGTTCCGGGGACGTCCACCTCGACCTCGACGACGTCGCCGGGGGCCACCACGGAGGACCCGGCGGGGGTTCCGGTGAGCACCACGTCGCCCGGTTCGAGGGTGATCAGCTGGGACAGGTCCGCGACCAGCTCGCCGAACGGGAAGGCGACCGTGCCCGCGGAGTCGTCCTGGACGAGCTCGCCGTTGACCCAGGTCCGGATCCGCAGCGCGGCGGGGTCGATCTCGGCGGCGGGAATGGCGCCGGGCCCCAACGGCGTGTAGCCGTCGCCGCCCTTGGAGCGCAGGTTCGAACCCTTGTCGGCGGCCCGCAGGTCGTAGACCCCGAGGTCGTTGGCCGCGGTCACGGCGGACACGTGCGACCACCCGTCCTCGCGCGCGACCCGGCGGGCGGTCGTGCCGATCACCAGCGCGATCTCGCCCTCGAACGCCAGCAGCTCGGCTCCCAGCGGACGCTCGACGGTCTGGTCCCCGGCTGCCAAGGAGGTCACGGGCTTGAGGAAGTACGACGGCTTGGCCGGGGTCCGGCCGCGTTGGGCGATTCGCGACGGGTAGTTCAGGTGCAGCGCGATCACCTTGCCCGGCCGCCCGACGAGTGGGTGCCGAGCGAGTCCTTCGGTGGGAGAACGGACATCGTCGTGCGTCATGACGGGGATCGTATATGATGACGTATCTGACATCAACGCCCATGGGGCGCTCCCGACGGAGGGAACGGACGCACCACACGCCCCGGGCAAGCTGGAGCGGACATCAGCGAAATGAGGACGCATGACACCCTTGTGCCAACTCCAGCCCTACCCAACTGCACCTCAGGGGACCGTGATGCAACCCAGCCACAGGAAACCCCCACAACGCAAGATCACTCCCGAGCGCAACCACCATTGAAAATCGCGGAGAGGCGGGACAGCGTCCTGCTCGACCGCACCTCAGGGGACCGTGATGCAACCCAGCCGCAAGAAACCGCGCAACGCGAGAGCAACGCCCAGCACAACCACCGCTGAAAAACGCGGAGAGGCGGGCAGTGTCGCCGCCAGCAAGTCCCAACTGGCGTACGAGTGGCTCCACGAACGGATCGTCTCGCACCGCTTCACGCCCGGCTACCGGTTGGTGCTGAGCCAGATCGCCAACGAGCTCGGCGTCAGCGTGGTCCCGGTCCGCGAGGCCATCCGCAGGCTGGAAGCCGAAGGGCTGGTCACCTTCGAGAAGAACATCGGCGCGCAGGTCACCCTGGTGGACGAGGGCGAGTACGTGACCACGATGCAGACGCTCGCGGTCGTCGAAGGTGCCGCCACCGGTTTCTCCGCCCCGCTGCTGACCGCCGAGGACCTGGCCAGCGCGAGGGAGGTGAACCAGCGGATGCGGGAGTGCCTGGAGCACTTCGACCCGCGCCGCTTCACCGAGCTCAACGAGGAGTTCCACGCCGTCCTGTTCGCCCGCTGCCCGAACGAGCACATCACCGACCTCGTGCGCCGCGGCTGGAACCGGATGCGCATGCTGCGCGGCTCGACCTTCAGCTTCGTGCCGGGCCGCGCGGTCGAATCCGTCGCCGAGCACGAGCAGCTCGTCGCGCTGATCGACAGCGGCGCCGACCCCATCGACATCGAACTCGCCGCGCGCCGGCACCGCACCGCCACTCTCGACGCGTTCCGGCAGTTCCAGCGCGACCACGAGCCACCGCGCGGCGGACAGCCGTGACCCGGCGCGGGCCGGGCCGCGCCGAAGCGCAACCCGGCCCGCCCCGCCCCGGCCGCTACTTGGTCTCACCCGCGAGATCGACGTCGCGGCCCTCCCGGGTGGCCCGCACGCAGGCTGCGGAGACCAGGAACGACAACGCCCACACCAGGGCGATCAGCCACAGGCCGCCACCGGCCGCGAGCACCAGCCTGGAGGCGATCACCGGGGTGAACCCGGCGCCGAGGGTGGAGGCGGTCTGGTAGGCCAGCGACGCTCCGGTGTAGCGCATCCGCGTCGGGAAGAGCTCGGCGACGAACGCGCCGAACGGTCCGAAGATCACGCCTTGGACGATGCCGTTGGCCAGGAAGAGCCCGATCGCGAAGCCCCACAGCGTGCCCGTTTGCAGGAGCAGGACGATCGGGTACGCCAGCACCGCTCCGGCGAGCATGCCCGCGAGCATCACGGGCTTGCGGCCGAACCGGTCGGACAGCCGGGCGGCGAACCAGATCCCGACGACCGTCAGCGCCGCCCCGATCGCCTTGACGTTGAGCACTCCGGTCCGGTCCACGCCGAGCTGGATCGCGTGGGCCACCGCCCACACCGTCATCAGGCCCTGCACGGTGTAGGAGCTCATCCCCGCGACGATGCCGAGCACCAGGTTGCGCGGGTACTGCGTGACGACTTCCAGCAGGGGGATCTTCCGGCGATCCGCCTCGGCCTCCATCTCCAGGAACAGCGGCGTCTCCGACACCTTCAGCCGGATCACCAGGCCGATGACGATCAGCACGGCGCTGAGCAGGAACGGCACCCGCCAGCCCCAGCTGAGGAACTGCGCGTCCGGCAACGTCGAGAACGCCGACACCACGAGGGTTGCGAGCACCGCACCGGCGGGCCCGCCCATGTTGGCGAAGCTCGCCGCGAATCCCCGCCGCTGCGCCGGGGCGTGCTCGAGCGCCACCAGCATCGCGCCGCCCCATTCGCCACCGACCGCCAGACCCTGCACCAGCCGCAGCGCGACCAGCAGGGTCGGTGCCACCACGCCGATCTGGGCGCTGGTCGGCAGCGCGCCGATCGCGGTCGTGGCGGCTCCCATCAGCACCATCGACACGATCAGCACGCCCTTGCGGCCGAGGCGGTCGCCGAAGTGGCCGAAGATCGCACCTCCGAGCGGGCGGGCGACGTAGCCGACGGCCAGCGTGGTGAACGAGGCGAACAGGCCCACGGCCGGCGGCATCCCGGCGAAGAACAGCTCGCCGAAGACCAGGCTGGCAGCGGTCGCGTACAGGATGAAGTCGTAGAACTCGATGGCGCTGCCGATGAAGCTCGACGCCAGGATGCGCCGCATCATCGCGGTGTTCAGGCTGTCCGAAGTGGACTTCCGCCCGGCCGCGGCGGTGGTCTGCCGGTTCACGGTGCGGCCACCTCCTCGCGCGGGACGCGGGATCCGGCACCGAAGGGGAGCACGTCGAGGTCGTCGGGAACGACGAGGGTGCCGCGGAACCGCTCGGCCGCGGTCTCCCACACCGATCGCGGCGCGGTGCCGGGCACCAGGTGGTGCAGGGCCAGCACCTTGGCGCCCGCGGCATTGGCGATGTCGGCCGCCTGGCACGGGCTGGTGTGCGACTTCACGTGGTGGTCGATCGAGGCCTGCGCGGTCGGTCCTCCCCCGGCGTAGGTGCGGTGCACCCAGTCGAAGTCGATCGCTTCGTGCAGCAGCAGATCGGTGTCGCGGGCGAGCCGGACCAGGTTGTCGCACGGCGCGGTGTCGCCGGAGATCGTGACGGAGCCGTGCGCGGTGTCGAAGCGGAACGCGAACGCCGGGGCGATCGGCGGGTGGCGCACGAGGGTGGCCGTGACGGTGACCCGGTCGTCGGCGTAGATCTCGAACGGCCGCACGCCTTCCGGCGTCGGGTTGTCGTTCGGGTGGTAGCCGGTGCCCGCCGGGATGCGGATGTCCTCGGCCTGGAAGTGGTCGAGCGGACTGGGCCGCAGCGCGTCGAGCACCCGGTCGTTCAGGTCGGTGGCGTAGGCCGCCATCAGGTGCTGGAACATCGCGGCCGTGCCCGGGGTCGGGTGTTCGGGGAACACCGGGGACGGCGCCACCACCGCGCGCGGCGCGACGGGCGGCAGCGCGCCGCGGTCGCCCGGCCCGATGATCCGGATCGGGTCGTGGTCCTCCGCCAGCGCGAACAGGCCGAAGATCGCCAGGCTCGCCAGGTCGACGGTGTGGTCGGAGTGCAGGTGCGTGAGGAACACCGCGCGCAGCGAGTTGATCGGGACACCGGCGAGGTTCAGCTGCCGCCCGACGCCGTGACCGGCGTCGACGAGGTAGGCGCGGTCACCGACGAGGACGGCCGTGGCGATGCCGGAACGCTCGCCCGCGTGCTCGCCCGCCCACCAGCGGGGCCCTCCCGCGGTCCCGAGGGTGACGACCCTCGGGCTCGGATCGGCGGCGCTGCCGGGACGGAGGCTTGTGGTGTCGCTCATGCCGACGATTGGAAGCCAGCTCCCCGATCGAAACAAATACCAAGTTTCAGGCGTGCCGATAGAACGCGACTATGGACCCTGCTGCCGCAGCATGTCCTGGAACGCGTGCGCGGCGGGTGAGAGCTTGCCCGGGCGGCGGAAGAGGTCGATGCGGCGGTTGAGCACCGGATCCATCGAGCACAGCACCGCGCCCTCGAGCTCGGCGAGTCGCGCGAGCGGGCGCGGCAGCACGGCGCACCCGGCACCGGCGACCACCAGGTGCAGCGCGGACTCGCGGTGGCCGACCTCCACCACGACGTTGAGCTCGACGCCCTGGCGCTCGGCCTCGGCGCGCAGCAGGTCGCGCACCAGGGTGCCCTCGAAGCCGGTCACCACGTCCCTGGTGAGCAGTTCGTCGACGGTCATCCGACCGTCCGGCGGCGGGACGCTGCCAGGCGGCATGGTGATGACGAGCTCCTGCTCGCCGACCGGAACGCTCTCCAGGTCATCGGCCGGGTGCGACGTCGCGTCGGAGAAGCCGAGCTCGGCCTGCCCGGTGCGCACGGCCGCGCGCACGTCCTCCTCGGATTCCGGCTGGTACAACCGCACCCGGACCTGCGGGTGGCGAGCGCGGAACCGACCGATCACCGCGGCCAGCGGATCCAGCGCGAGCGTGGGCAGCGTGACCAGATCCAGCCTGCCCGCCATCAGCCCGGCCACCTCCCGCACCGCGGCCCGCCCGACCTCCATCTCGCGCAGCGCCCGGCGAGCGGAGTCGATCAGCGCGGCACCCGCCGAGGTGAGCCGCACCCTGCGGGGCGACCGGTGGAAGAGCTCCGCACCCAGTTCCCGCTCCAGCACCTTGATCGAATGCGACAGGGACGGCTGCGCCACGTGCAGCGCGGTGGCGGCCGCGGTGAACCCGCCGTGGTCCACCACGGCCAGGAAGTACTCGAGCTGACGTCGTTCCACCCGCTCACGTTAAGCGCACCGGCGGAGCGGACGAGGACAGCGCTGGCGATCGAGGCCGCGACGGCGGGGTCGCGAAGACGGCTGCACCACCAGCTCTCGCCCACTGTGGACACCACCAGCCTCGGCCAGGCCCGAAATGATGCGCTGCCGCACCGGATCGGTCTCGCGCGCGCCGCACATCCGTCAGGGATGGCGCCCTGCCGGCTCGGCGAGGGGGCCGGGGAGCGGGACGACCTCGCCGGTGCAGCGGCCGTCGGCGTGCATCAGCCAGCCGACCCGCTTGCGGGTTCGCAGGATCACCGAGTTGCTCACGATTCCGCCCGGGGGCAGCAGTCCTTCGAGGTCGTCCTGCATGCTCATCAGGTCCGCCATGCTCGCCGTCCACGCGTTGACCACGAGGTTCGCCGAACCGGTCACCGACACGCACAACCGCACCCGGGGGTCCTCCCGCAACCGGGACACGGCCGCAGGCAGGGCGCTGTTGGGCAGCCGGCACCACCAGATCACCGCGATCGGCCACCGGGTGTGCAGCTGGGCGACCTCGCAGCGCAGCCGGAGCGCGCGGGAGCGCAGCAGCGCGGCCAGCTGGCGGCGGACCGTGGAGGTCGGCCGGCCGAGCCGCTCGGCCAGCTCCGCCGCGGTCGCCCTGCCGTCGTGCGCCAACGCCGACACCAGCGGCGCGAAGACGTCGGACCGCAGGTAGATCGGTTCGCTGGGGCGGTCCCGCTCGGCGCGGCCCGCCTGCCGGATCGCCTCGCGCTGCGCGCTGTCCAGCGCGTCGAGCTGCCACTGGCTTCCCTCGATGTGCCGCTTGGTCCCGATGTGGGAGTGCAGCGAGGCCACGCCGGGCAGCTTCGGCAGCTCGTCCAGCAGCAGTGCGGAGAGCTCGCCGAACGAGCTCGCGGCGACCGTCAGCAGCAGGTCCCGGCCCTGCGCGACGTGCTCGACGTTGTGCACGCGGTGGGTCCGCTCCAGCCGCCCGGCGACGTCGTCCACCGCGCCCGGGGCGCAGTCCATCTCGACCAGCGCCACCATCGCGCCACCGGACAGCTCGCCGTACTCCGGGTACGCCGTGATCCAGGCCAGGCCCGCGTCGCGGATCCGGGCCCAGCGCTGCGCCAGCGCCGTCGGCGAGGCATCGAGCACCGGGGCCAGCGCCGCCCAGGGCGCGCGCGGCCACAGCTGCAAGGCGTGGATGAGCGCAAAGTCGTCTTCGGAGAAGTCTTCGTGCACGTTTCTCGCTCCCAGCGAGCAGGAAGTGAGCGAATCGAGCGGATGATCTTGTTCATCCGCCACCGAGTTCACACTCTAGTCCAGCCCGACGCGAGATCAACGGGTCCGCGGAACCGGAACAGCCACCCGGAGATGCCCGCGGCAGCGTACTCGAGGATCACGCGCCCGATGCGGACCGGAGTCCCCTCCGCTCATGCCGGCTCAGCGCACTGAGACCAAAGGAGCTGCGATGACGCACAAGCTCACCCGGACCGGGCCGGGGTTGTCCCGCCGCGGTCTGCTCCAGCTCGCCGGGGCCGGAGCGGTGCTGCTCGGCGCCGCCGGGTGCGGGACCCCGGAGCGGGCCGGAGCCGGCGGCGCGGCGTTCGTCTACGGGCGGGGCGCCGACGCGGTCTCGCTGGACCCGATGAACCAGACCGACAGCGAGTCCTACGCGGTGATCCACCAGGTCTTCGACTCGCTGCTGCGCTACGCCCCGGACGGGGTGCTGCTGCCCGCGCTGGCGACCGCCGTTCCGGAGCCCGAGGACGGCGGCAGGCGGTACACCTTCGAACTCCGCGAGGACGTGCGGTTCCACGACGGAACTCCGCTCGACGCCGAGGCCGTGGTGTTCAACTTCCGGCGCTGGCGGGAGAGCGACCACCCGTACCACCGGGGCGGCGGCCCGCAGAGCAGCAAGTTCGCCTACTACGCCAACCTCTTCGGCGGCTTCGACGAGGAGTCGGTGATCAGCCGCGTGGAAGCGGTCGGCCCGCGCGCGGTGCGGTTCACCCTCCGGGAGCCCTACGGCCCGTTCCTGCCCACCCTCGCCGGAGCGCAGTTCGGCATCGCCTCGCCCACCGCGATCCGGCAGGACGTCGAAGGTTTCTGGGAACGCCCGGTGGGCACCGGCCCGTTCGCGCTGGCGTCCTGGGAGCACGGGAACAAGATCACCTTGCACCGCAACGAATCCTGGTGGGGCGCGCGGCCCGCCGGGCCCGGCACGCGGGTGAGCACCGTGGTGCTGACGTCCATTCCGGACAGCACCGCCCGGGTGGCCGCGCTGGTCGGCGGCGGGCTCTCCGCGGTCAACGGCATCGTGCCGCAGGACGCCGACGCGCTGCGCGAGACAACCGGTTTCAGCATCGTCCAGCACCCGCAGGAGTGCTTCGCCTACTTCGCCATGAACACCCGCCGCCCGCCTTTCCAGAACCCGTTGGTGCGCAAGGCGATCGCGCACGCGATCGATCTGCCGCGGATCGTGGAGCACTTCTTCGGCGCGCGGGCCGAGGTGGCCGGTGCGCCGCTGTACGGCATCTCCGCGTTCGTGGACCGCTCGATCCGGCCGCACCCGTACGACCCCGGCCTGGCGCGGCGGTTGCTGGCCGAAGCCGGGCTTCCCGGCGGGTTCCGGACCAGCCTCTGGTACATGTCCACCGCCCGGCCGTACATGCCGGACGGCAAGGGCGTCGCCCAGGTCGTGCAGGCGAACCTGGCCGAGGTCGGGATCGCGGCGGACCTGGTCACCTACGAGCTCGCCACCTACGTGGAGCGCACCGGCAAGGGCATGCACGACATCGCCATGTTCGGCGGCACCACGATCGGCGTGGACTCCTACTTCCCGCTGAACTACTGGTACGCCGGCGCCAGCGCCACGGCGGAGAACTCCTCCAACCTCTCCTTCTTCCAGAACCCGCAGGTCGACGCGCTGCTCGCCGAGGCCAGGGTCACCACCGATCCGGAGGAACAACGTGCCCGCTACGCCACCGTCCAGCGCATCGTGCACGACGAGGTACCGGTGCTGCCGATCGCTTACGTCAGCCCGCCGATCGCGGTGCGCTCCACCGTCGCGGGCTTCGGCACCAACATCGCCATGGACGACCTCGATGCGCTCACCGTCTGAGCCGCGCCCCCGGCACCGAGGAGGTGAGCGCCCGTGCTGACCTACGCCGTGCGCCGACTGGGCCAGCTGATCCCGGTGCTGCTCGGGGTTTCGGCGGTCGTGTTCTTCACCGTGCGGATGATCCCGGGCGATCCGGCGCAGGTCATCCTCGGGGAGAACGCCACCCCCGCGCAGATCGCCGAGCTGCGCGCCGAGATGGGTCTCGACGAACCGGTCATCGCCCAGTACTGGCTGTTCCTGGTCCGGGCGCTGCGGGGCGATCTCGGCGAGTCCACCGTGACCGGTCGGCCGGTCGTCGCCGAACTGGCCGCCCGGCTGCCCGCCACCCTGGAGCTGACGCTGGCCGCGCTGGCCATCGCCGTGGTGGTCGGCATCGCCCTCGGCGTGCTGGCGGCCAGCCGCCCGCGGTCGCTGCTGGACAAGGCCGCCTCGGTGCTCGCCGTCGCGGGCGTGAGCATGCCGATCTTCTGGCTGGCCATGCTCCTGATGGTGGTGCTGGGCGTGAACCTGCACCTGCTGCCGTTCCCGGGCAGGCTGCCCGCCGCCGAATCGCTGCCCGCCGTCACCGGGCTGAACCTGGTCGACTCGGTGCTCGCGGGCGATTGGGCGATGCTGCGGACCTCGTTGGCGCACCTGGTCATGCCGGCGCTCGCGCTGGCGACCATCCCGTGCGGGGTGATCATGCGCATGACCCGGTCGAGCATGCGGGAGACGCTGGCCGAGGACTTCATCCGCACCGCGCGGGCGAAGGGGCTCCACCCGCTGGTCACGACCTTCCGGCACGGCCTGCGCAACTCGATGCTGCCGGTGCTCACGGTGATCGGGCTGCAGCTCGGCCTGCTGCTCGGCGGCGCGGTGATCACCGAGACGATCTTCTCCTGGCCGGGCATCGGCCAGATCGCCTACCAGGCGGTGTACCAGCGCGACTACGCGCTGATCCAGGGCGTGGTGCTGTACGGATCGCTGCTGTTCGTGCTGGTCAACCTGGCGGTCGACCTGCTGTACGCGATCCTCGACCCGAGAGTGAGGTACTGATGGTCGACGTGGCCGCCACCGCGCCGCCGACCGGCGCCCGGCCGTCCCGGCGCAGGCGCGCCTTCTTCGCCAACCGCCTGGCCGTGCTCGGCGCCGTCGTGCTCGGGCTGTTCGCGCTGATCGCCGTGCTGGCACCGGTCATCGCGCCGCACGACCCGTACGCGCAGGACCTCGCCGGCCGGTTCCAGCCGCCGAGCGGCGCGCACCTGCTCGGGCAGGACGAGCTGGGCCGCGACATCCTGTCCCGGTTGCTGCACGGCGCCGGGGTGACGCTGTCCGCCGGGCTGCTGGCGGTCGCGCTGGCCACCGCCGTCGGGACGGTGATCGGACTGCTCGCCGGCTACCGGGGCGGCTGGTACGACACCGTGCTGATGCGGTTGATGGACGTCCTGCTGGCGTTCCCCAGCGTGCTGCTGGCCATCATGATCGTCTCGACCCTCGGGCCGGGGCTCTGGAACGCCATGCTCGCGGTCGGCATCGTCTCCGTCCCGCAGATCGCCAGGGTGGTCCGGTCGGCGGCGATCGGGTTGCGGGACAGCGACTACGTGCAGGCCGCGCGGTCCATGGGCGCCGGGCACGCGCGGATCCTCCTGCGCACCCTGCTGCCCAACTGCACGGGCCCGCTGATCGTCCAGTCCACGCTCAGCCTCGCCGCGGCGATCCTGGACATCGCCGCGCTGTCCTTCCTCGGACTCGGCGCGCAGGCGCCGACACCGGAATGGGGTGCCATGCTCTCCGACGCCTTCCGCGCCGGCTTCCACGTGTTCCTCACCAGCCAGTTCGCCATCGTCTTCCCGGGGCTGGCGATCGCCTTCGCGGTGCTGTGCGTGAACTTCGTCGGCGACGGCTTCCGCGACGTCTTCGACCCGAAGGCGGTGCGCTGACGATGGAACTCCTCGAAGTCGACGACCTGCGGGCGCACTTCCGCACCGCCGAAGGCGTGGTCCGCGCCGTCGACGGGGTCTCCTTCTCGGTGGCCGCGGGCGAGACGCTGGGCATCGTCGGCGAGTCCGGCTCCGGCAAGAGCGTGACGGCGATGTCCATCATGCGGCTCAACCCGTCGCCGCCGTGCCACTACGCCGGGGGCCGGATCCGGTACCAGGGCCGCGACCTGCTCGGCGCCACCGAGCGCGAGCTGCGGGCGATCCGGGGCAAGGAGATCTCGATGATCTTCCAGGACCCGACCACCTGCCTCAACCCGGTGCTCACCGTCGGCGACCAGATCGCCGAGGCGATCCGCAGCCACGAGCGGGTTTCGCGCAAGCAGGCGCTGCGCCGCGCCGTGCAGGCGCTGGACGAGGTCGGGATGCCCGGCGCCGCGCAGCGCGCCCGCGACTACCCGCACCAGCTCTCCGGCGGGATGCGGCAGCGGGCCATGATCGCCGCTGCGCTGGCCGGGCGGCCCAAGATCCTGATCGCGGACGAGCCGACCACCGCGCTCGACGTCACCATCCAGGCGCAGATCCTGGAGCTGCTCGCCGAGCTGAAGGCGGCGCACGGCATGTCCATCATCATGATCACCCACGATCTGGGGGTGGTCTCCCAGATCGCCGACCGGGTGCTGGTGATGTACGGCGGGAAGGCGGTGGAGTCCGGCACCCCGAAGGAGCTCTTCCAGGACCCGCTGATGCCCTACACCTGGTCCCTGCTGCGCGCGGTGCCCCGGCTCGACGCCGACGACCCTCCGATGCCGATCGGCGGGCAGCCACCGTCGTTGGCCGACCCGCCGCCGGGCTGCCGGTTCGCGCCCCGGTGCCGGTTCGCCGACGAACGGTGCACCACGACCGAGCAGGCGCTGGAAAGCAGGGCGGCGGGCCGGTGGGCCGCGTGCGTGCACACCGCGGCGGAGTTCCGGGCGCTGGCGGCGGCGCTGGACGAACCGACCGAGGCGGGACGATGAGCGAATACCTCCTGCAAACCCGAGGCCTGACCATGCACTTCCCCGTGCGCGGCGGTCTGTTCCGCAGGCGCGGCGGCCTGGTGCGGGCCGTCGACGGGGTGGACATCGGCGTGCGGCGCGGCGAAACCCTCGGCCTGGTCGGCGAATCCGGTTGCGGCAAGAGCACCCTCGCCCGGCTGCTGCTGAGGCTGGCCACGCCGACCAGCGGCGAGGTGCTGTTCGAGGGCGAGGACGTCTTCGCCAAGCGGGGTGCCGAGCTGGCCCGGCTGCGCCGCGACGTCCAGATGGTCTTCCAGAACCCGTCGGCGTCGGCGAACCCCCGCCTCAGCGTCGGCGAAATCATCGCCGAGCCGCTGCGCATCCAGCGGCAGCCGGACGTGCGGCGGCGGGTGGCCGAGCTGATGGAGCTGGTCGGGCTGCACCCGGACCACCGCGACCGCTACCCGCACGAGTTCTCCGGCGGGCAGCGGCAGCGGATGGGCATCGCCAGGGCCATCGCCCTGCGGCCGAAGGTGGTGGTCTGCGACGAGCCGGTCTCCGCGCTGGACGTGTCGATCCAGGCGCAGATCCTCGAACTGCTCAAGGACCTCCAGCGCGAGCTCGGGCTCACCTACGTGTTCATCACGCACGACCTGTCGGTGGTCAAGCACCTGTGCGACCGGGTCGCGGTGATGTACCTGGGCAAGGTGGTCGAGGTCGCCGAGCGGGCGGACTTCTTCGCCACCCCGGCCCACCCGTACACCGCGTCCCTGCTGTCGGCCATCCCGCTGCCCGACCCGGACGCCGAAGCGCGCCGCCAGCGGGTGGTGCTCCCCGGGGACGTGCCCTCGGCGATGCACCCACCGGCCGGCTGCGCCTTCCACCCGCGCTGCCCGAAGGCCCAGGCGCGGTGCGCGCAGGACGCTCCCCCGCTGACCGGCCCGGAACACCGCGCCGCGTCCTGCTTCTTCCCCCTTCGCCCAGGCGAAGAACTCCGATCGCCCGCAGAGGATGGTGCACGCGCATGACGGACATGTCCGGCCTGCTGACCGAGATCGTCCCGCCGCTGATGCGGCGGTGGGGCGTGCCCGGCGTGGGCGTCGGGGTGCTCACCCCGGGAGGGCGCGACCACTTCGGCTTCGGCGTGACCAATGTGGACCACTCGCTGCCGGTCGACGAGCGCACGCTGTTCCAGATCGGTTCGGTGTCCAAGACCTTCGCCGCCACGATGCTCGCCGAGCTGGCCGCGGCCGGGCGGCTGGGGTTGGACGACCTGGTCGTCGACCACCTGCCCGGCTCCGGCCTGGACGCGCGGATCACCATCCGGCACCTGCTCACCCACTCCTCGGGGCTGTTCGGCGACCACCTGATCCTCAACGGTCCCCGGCTGCTCGCCGACGGCGCGGACGACTCGATCGCCACCGGGGTGGCGCACATCGCCGGGCTGCCGCTGGTGTTCGCCCCCGGCACCGACTACTCGTACAGCAACGCCGGGCTGATCGTGGCGGGCCGCCTGCTCGAAGTGGTCACCGGCAGGCGGTACGCGGACCTGCTCCGCACCGAGGTGCTGGCACCGGCCGGGATGTCGCACACCTTCACCACGGCCGACGAGGTGCTCACCCACCGCGTCGCCGCACCGCACCGGGGCGAGATCCCCGAGGTGGCCCGCACCGCGGGGTGGCAGCGCGGCTGGCAGCTGCCCGGTTGGGACGTGCCCGGTGGTGGGCTGGTGTCCTGCGTGCGCGACATGCTCCGCTACGCCGAGCACCACCTCAGCGGCAGCACACCGGCGGAGCCGTTCACGCCGCAGCGCGAGCGCAGCGGACCGGCTGAGCGGATCGGGCTGGTCTGGCGGCTGGACGACGTCGACGGCGTGCGGCTGGTGCACCACGGCGGGCTGACCATCGGCTACTGCACGCAGCTGTGCCTGGTCCCCGAACGCGGAACCGCCTTCGTGCTGCTGACCAACGGCACCTCCGGTGACCGGATCAACCAGGAGGTGCGCGCCGCGCTGCTGCGCGAACTCGTCGGCATCGAGCCGGAAACCCCGCACCGACCGGGCGTCGCACCCGCCGGGACCGAGCTGACCGGGGAGTTCGACGCGACCTTCTACCGCATGGAGCTCACCCCGCACCCGGACGGCGGTGCGCGGGTGCGCATCCGCCGCCCGGAACCGCAGCCGGGCTGCTACTACCTGGAACCGCCGTCGATCGAACGCGTCGAGTGGAGCGGCCCGGACGAGCTGGTGATCACCGAGCCGGAGGCCGAACGCGGCACACCGATCGACGTCCGCCGCGACAGCGCCGGGACCATCACCGGCCTCCGCCTCCGCGACCGGCTGGCACCCCGCGCGCCGGGTTGATCAGGCGCGCCGGTCGGGCCGTCCCGGAAACGAGCTGCGCTGAGCTCTTGAGAACGGGCGGCTGCGTCAACTCTTCAGCCGCGGAACCGGTTCCGCCACAAGGCCAGGAACGCGATGCGCCTGCCGTCCGGGGAGATCGTGACGGTGGAGCGCTCGGGCGGGCGCAGGCGCCTCCTTCCGGGTCAGCGGTCGTGGGCGGCGGCGCGCAGCCGGGTGGTGCTGCGGCGGAACGCCCACACCACGACTAGTGCGGCCAGCACGGTCAGCGGCGTGCCCATGACGACCCGCGCGACGCCCAGCCCACCGGTGCTCTCGGCCAGGTACAGCCACTGCTGGATGACGAACCGCGCGCCGAAGACCAGCGCCGCGGCCGAGGTGGCGACGTCGTGGGCCCGCAGCACACCCCGATGGGCGCGCCAGAGGTGCTTGCCGCCGTGCAGGGCGTTCCACACGACACCGGTCAGCGGCCGCCGCACCAGCACCGAGCCGAAGGTCAGCACGAAACCGGCCAGCGAGAGCCAGATCCCCATTGCGAAGAAGTCCCGCGCGGAACCGGTCCACGCCACCACGCCGACGGCCACCGCCACCCCGGCCAGGCTGCCGATCGCGGTGCCGACCCGCTCGCCGCGCACCATCCGGAACGCGAACAGCGCCAGCCCGGTCGCGAGCGAGATGCCGATCGTCAGCGGCAGGGGCAGGAACGCGTTGGCCGCGACGAACACGACCACCGGGGCGGTGGAGCACAGGAAGCCCAGCGGGCCACCCAGCTGGTCGAGCACGCTCTGCGCGCCGTTGTCGCGGTGCTCCGGGGTGGAGCTCATCGATCCTCCATCGGTCGTCGGCCACTGGAGGCGATCGAAGGGCGTGCCGTTGCGGCACACTCAAGCCGAACCGGGCGATCCGTGATCCGGATCACTTCGATTTGACCGTGCCGCAACGGCACGGTGTTGGCTGGAGCGATGAGCTGGAGCACCCGCGAGATCGCCGAGCTGGCCGGGCTGAGCCTGCGGGCGGTGCGGCACTACCACGACGTCGGGCTGCTGGCCGAACCCGAACGCCGCGCCAACGGGTACAAGCAGTACAAGGTGCCGCACCTGGTCCGGCTGCTGCGGATCAAGCGCCTGGTCGACCTGGGGTTCTCCCTGGAGCGGATCGCGGAGACCGTCGACGAGGGCGAGCACCCCGGGCAGGCGCTGCGCACGCTCGACGCGGAGTTGGCCGCGACCATCCAGCGGCTGCAACGTGCGCGCCTCGAACTCGCGGCGATGCTCGAACGGCGCGCCCCGGCCGACCTGCCCCCGCAGCTGACGCCCGCTCCGGATGTGCCGCTGTCCGAGGCCGACCGGTCGCTGGTGCTGGTGATGACCCGCCTGATGGGCGAGGAACAGCTCGAGTCCTACGGCGAGCTGCTGCGCAACCTGCCTGCTCATCCGACCAGTCGCGAGTTCGACGAGCTGCCCGCCGACGCCGCCGAGGACCTCCGCCGGGATCTCGCCGAGCGGATGGTGCCCTACTTGCGCCAGATCCACCTGGACCACCCGGACCTGCCCGACCTGTACGCCAACGCGCCCGAGAGGGCGAAGACCATCGAGACCGTCATGCGCGAGCTGTACAACCCAGCGCAGCTGGACGTCATCCACCGGACCCGGGTTCTCATGGCGAACTCCGGCCCGGACAGCCCGGGCGCACGCGCAACCCGCACCTGAGCTGAAACCGCGTCCGCTCCCCGGGAAACCGGGGACGTCAGGCCGCGGGGACGGGCAGCAGCCGGTAGGCGTCCCCGTGGTCGACGACCCGGCCGGCGGTGGGTGGGGCGAAGTGGGTTCCGAGCAGCAGGGTGCCGGTGCCTGCGAGGGAGCCGAGCAAGGCGCGGCGGGTGGCCTCGGACTGCTCGGGGTCGATGTCCACGCACGCGCCGATGGCGGGGTGGGCGAGCTGGACCGGGTGGTGGACGCAGTCACCGGTGATCAGCGCCGTTTCGCCCCGGCTGGTGACTTCGACCGCGACGTGGCCAGGGGTGTGCCCGGGAGTCGGGACCAGGCGCAGGCCCGGGACGATCTGCACGCCGTCGGCCGGGACGTCGACCAGGTCGAGCAGTCCGGCCTGCTCCACCGGGATCACCGAGTCGCGGAACATCTGGCGGCGCGCCTCCTCCATGTCGTACCCGGCCCAGAACTCCCGTTCGGCGCGGGCGGTGAGGTAGCGGGCGGCGGGGAAGGTGGGGATCCACGCGCCGTCCACCTGCCGGGTGTTCCAGCCCACGTGGTCGGCGTGCAGGTGGGTGAGGACCACCAGGTCGACGGATTCGGGCGGGAACCCGGCCGCGACGAGGCGTTCCAGGTAGTCGGTGCGCAGGTCGTGCCAGGCGGGGTTGGCCCGTTCCTTGCCGTTGCCGATGCCGGTGTCGACGAGCACGCGCAGCCCGCCCACGACGAAGGCGAAGCTGTGGCTGTCGATGTGGAGGACGCCGTCGTGCCCGGCGAAGTCGGGACTCAGCCAGTCCTGGCCGGTCACCACCTCGGGGGTGGCGCCGGGCAGCAGCCACGGCCCGGTCGCCGGCGGCAGCGGGATCTCGTCGATGCGGTGGACGGCGACGTCGCCCACGGTCCAGGAGGGGATCGGCATGATCTGTCGTTTCCTTCTGCTCTTCAGCGGAGGTAAAAGCTACGCATTTGCTTTAAGCGACGATAGGGCATACAGTCGCCCTAAAGCAAACCGTTAGCTTTTGAAGCGCTTCGGCGCTCCAGCCCTGACCAGAAGAGGGATCCGTGCCTTCCGCCGAACTCACGCCGCCCGAGGCCGCCCGCTGGGCCGCCCGGGCCGGGCTTCCGCTGCCCGACGACCGCCACGCCGCGGTCGCGGCCACCGCCAACCACATCCACTCCGTCGTCGCGGTCCTGCGCGAGCTGGACTTCGGGGACACCCCACCCGGCAGCGCCTACCGCGCGGGAGAGGAGAAGCCCGGTGCAACCGCATGAGCTGACCCTCGCCGCCGCCGCGAACGAGATCCGGGAACGGCGGCTGTCGCCCGTCGAACTGGTCGAATCCGTCCTCGAACGCATCGATCAGGTGGAACCGCACGTCGGGGCCTACGTCACGGTCACCGCGGACCAGGCCCGCGGCACGGCGCGCGAGGCCGAGCGGGAGGTCGCCCGAGGCGGGCACCGAGGGCCGCTGCACGGCATCCCGGCCGGGCTCAAGGACCTGATCGACGTCGCTGGAACGCCCACCACGGCCAGCTCCCAGGTCCGGGCCGACCACCGCGCGGCCGCCGACAGCACGGTCGCCGCCCGGCTGCGGGCCGCCGGCGCCGTCCTGACGGGCAAGACCCACACCCACGAGTTCGCCTACGGCCTGACGACCCCGCAGACCAGCAACGCCTGGGACCGCGACCGGGTCGCCGGAGGCTCCAGCGGCGGGTCCGCCGTCGCGGTGGCCGCGGGGGCGGCGACCTTCGCCCTCGGCACCGACACCGGCGGCTCCATCCGGGTGCCCGCCGCGCTGAACGGAGTGGTCGGCCTCAAGCCCACCTACGGGCTGGTACCCCGCCACGGCGTCACCTCGCTGTCCTGGTCCCTCGACCACGTCGGGCCGATCACCCGCACTGTCGAGGACGCGGCCCTGGTCCTGGCCGCCCTCACCGGGCACGCCGCGCTGGACGCCTTCGCCGTCGACCACCGGCCGGAACCGGACCTGACGGACGTGCGCGTCGGCGTGCCGGGCAACTACTACTTCGACCACGTCGACCCGGAGGTGGCCGCCGCCGTCCACCAGGCCATCGCGCAGCTGGAGGTGCTGGGCGCCCGGCTCGTCGAGATCGACGTCCCGATGACCCGCTACGTCCAGGCCACCCAGTGGGGCCTGATGGTGCCGGAGGCCACCGCCTACCACGAGCGCACCCTGCGCACCGTGCCCGAGCTGTACCAGGCCGACGTCCGGATCCTCCTGGAGGCCGGCGAGCTGATGGGCGCGGGCGACTACCTGCGAGCTCAGCGCGCCCGCACGCTGATGCGCGACGCGTGGGCACGCGTCCTGGAGGAGGTCGACGTGATCGCCGCCCCGACGGTCCCGATGACCGCGGTCCAGGCCGGACAGGAGACCGTCACCTGGCCCGACGGAGCGGTCGAGGCCGTCTCCGACGCCTACGTCCGCCTCTCCTCCCCGGCCAACATCACCGGGGTGCCCGCCCTGTCCGTCCCCGTCGGACACAGCACGGCGGGCATGCCCATCGGCATGCAGCTGCTCGGCCGCGCCTTCGGCGAACGGACGCTGCTGCGGGTGGGCCACGCCTACGAGCGGACGCAGCCCGCCCGAGCGCTCGCGCCCGTCGCCTGAACGCGGTGTGCGGGCCGGAAACCGTCCGGCCCGCACACCACCGGACTCCAGCCGCGGCGAGAGCTCCGCCGCAGCCACCGAGCACGCTAAACGCAAGATCTGTGCTTTAAAGTGGTGCTATGAGTCGCAAGCAGATGGTGCGTCCCGGCGGGCGCAGTGCCCGGGTCCAGGCCGCGGTGCACTCCGCCGTGCGTGAACTCCTGTCGGAGGTGGGGCGCGACGCGCTGACCGTCCCGCTGGTCGCCCAGCGCGCCGACGTCACCCCGTCGACGATCTACCGGCGCTGGGGCGACCTGCAGGAACTGCTGTCGGACGTCGCGGTGGAACGGCTGCGCCCCGACGGCGAGCCGGAGGACCACGGCGATCTGCGGACCGACCTCACGGCCTGGGCCGAACAGTTCCTGGACGAGATGGCGTCCGCCTCGGGCCGGGCCTACGTCCGAGACGCCCTGCTCGGCGACCCGGACGGCAGCAACGCCGGCCAGTGCTCGGCCTACGCGGCCGAGCAGATCGACGTCATCCTCGCCCGTGCGGCCGACCGCGAGGAGAGCGCTCCCGACACCGAGACGGTCGTGGACCACGTCGTCGCCCCCATGATGTACCGCATCCTCTTCCGCCCGGCCGGCCTCGACACCGCGTACGCCCGCCAGCTCGTGACCGGCCTCCTCGGGCGACGGCGCGCGGCATGAGATCCGCCGGGAGTCCGAACGAGCCGACGCACCAACCGGTTTCGCCGGCTCAGGAGATCCTGCGGCGGTAGGTGACCATGGCGAGGAGGTACGCGACGACGAGGATGCCGACGCACCACGCGAGGGCCGTCCAGATGTCGCTGCCCACCGGCTGCTGGGTGAACAGGTCGCGGATGGTGTTGACGATGGACGTCACCGGCTGGTTCTCGGCGAACGCGCGCACCGGGCCGGGCATGGTCTGCGTGGGCACGAACGCCGAGCTGACGAACGGCAGGAAGATGAGCGGGTAGGAGAACGCGCCCGCGCCGTCCGCGGTCTTCGCGGTGAGCCCGGGGATGACGGCGACCCACGTCAACGCCAGGGTGAGCAGGATCAGGATTCCCGCGACCGCGAGCCACTCCGCCACTCCCGCCCCCGAGCGGAATCCCATGAGCAGGGCGACGCCCACGACGACCACGAGCGAGATCAGGTTGGCGACCAGCGAGGTCAGCACGTGCGCCCACAGCACGGACGACCGCGCGATCGGCATGGACTGGAAGCGCTCGAAGATCCCGCTCTTCATGTCGGTGAAGAGCCGGAGCGCGGTGTAGGCGATGCCCGACGCGATCGTGATGAGCAGGATGCCGGGAAGCAGGTAGTTCACGTACGAGTCCGCCCCCGTGCTGATCGCGCCGCCGAACACGTAGCCGAACATCAGCATCATCGCGATCGGCATGATCGCGGTCGTGAGAACGGTGTCCAGGCTGCGCGTGACGTGGCGCAGGGATCGCCTCAGCAGGGCGGCGGTGTTGCCGAAGAAGCGCTCGGTCATCATCGTTCCTCGCTCGTCCGTGCCGGCGTCGCGGTCGTGCGGATGTCACCGTCGGCACCGACGACGGCGAGGAACACCTCTTCGAGGGTCGGCTGCTTCTCGACGTACTCGACCTCGGCGGGCGGGAGCAACCGCTTGAGCTCGGCGAGGGTGCCGTCGACGATGATCCGGCCCTCGTGGAGGATCGCGATCCGGTCGGCCAGCTGTTCGGCCTCGTCCAGGTGCTGCGTGGTGAGCAGCACCGTCGTGCCCTGGCCGGCGAGCTGCCTGACGGTGTGCCACACCTCGATGCGCGCCTCGGGGTCGAGCCCGGTCGTCGGCTCGTCGAGGAAGATGACCGGTGGAGTCCCGACGAGGCTCATCGCGATGTCGAGGCGGCGGCGCATGCCGCCCGAGTACGTCGACACCCTGCGCGCGGCCGCCTCGGTCAGCGAGAAGCGCTCGAGCAGGTCGTCGGCGATCGCGCCCGGGTCTTCGAGGCACCGCAGTTCGGCGACGAGCACGAGGTTCTCCCGCCCGCTGAGGATCTCGTCGACGGCGGCGAACTGTCCGGTGAGGCTGAAGGACTCCCGCACGTCCGAGGCCTGGGTGGTGATGTCGAAGCCGTTGACGCTGGCCGTCCCGGCATCCGCCTTGAGCAGCGTGGACAGGATCTTCACGACCGTGGTCTTGCCCGCCCCGTTCGAGCCGAGCAGGGCGAAGATGCTGCCCCGCGCCACCTCGAAGTCCACGCCGCGCAGCACCCGCAGCGTCTTGTACGACTTCTCCAGGCCCCGCACTTGAATCGCAGGGCCCCGCACCTGATCGACCGTCATCCGGATATCCGTCCTCTCCTTCGTCACGGCTTGTCGCCCGCGACGCGATCGATGGCGCTGATCAGCCCATCCCGCGTCCGATCGGGGACAAACCCGTCCTTGGAAACAGTTGTGGGTAAGTTCCGCGACCAGTTCGCGGGGCCGTCACCGACGGTTTCGGGCCCGTCCGAAAAGATCCGCGGGTCTCTCGAAATCAGACGCCGTGCGGGCGCTGCCCGAGCCTCATGGGAAGACGCCCAGCACGAGGGCGATGGTGCCCCCCGTCTGCGAGACGAACGTGGTACCGGCGTGCATGCCCATCGAGATCCGGATGTCCTTCCTGCGCCAGACCAGCCAGACCGCCGGCAGGAAGAAGATCGTCTTCGACAGGAACGTCCACGGCGCCCAGAGGTGGTACACCGCGAACAGGAACGCGTTGAGCACCGGCGCCCCTCGGCCCAGCTGGGGAAGCCGGGGCAGCAGGAAGCCGCGGAAGTAGAGCTCCTCGACGAGCGGGAAGGCCAGGCCGGTCAGCGGAATGCAGGACCCCAGCGCGATGACCATGACGTGCCGCGGGTACCCGGCGAGGTATCCGGTGACGCTGCCCGCGCCCTCGAACGGGACCCACGCGAACAACCACTCGTTGATGACGTCGTCCAGGGGTATGAGCGCGGTCGACACCACCAGCATCCAGACGATGAGGGGGACGACGACGGCGATGAGCTTGCCGCGCGAGATCGGCCTGCCCCGGTAGTGCACCACCCCGCGCAGCGAGAACCGCCCGTTGCGCCGATGCCCCAGCCACAGCAGCAGGCCGAGCTCGAACGGCACGAGGGCCACGCACATGGCGATCGCCCAGCCCAGGAACGACGGGTAGCCCCACGACTTGACCACCGGCCCGGTGAAGAGCAGGAACACCGCGACGATCAGGGCTCCGGGAACGAGGTGGAGCGCGATCGAGAGCGGCAGGGAATGGCGGTCGGCCAGCAGCCGATCAGCCATCCGGTTCGGTCGACCAGCTCCGGCGGTGATCATCGATCGTCCTGACGGCTGGCGTGGTGCCGCAGTGGCGAGGCGCGGCGTCTTCGAGGTGGGTGCGAGTTCGGTGGTAGCCACCACCACTTCGGGCCGATCGCCTTCGCGGCGAGGCCGCCCTTTTCCGCGTCGGGCACGGTCATCCGCCTCCTTCCCATCTTGGTACTCGGTATCACCGAGTACCGCTACAACGTATCACAAGGTAGTGGCGTCCCGGCAAGCGTCGAACGGCGGATGTTGCGCATGCCGCCCGCCCAGCGCAGAGAATCCCGGCGAAGGACAAGGGCTTTCCCCGACCGCGGGAAGAACCGGATCGGGACCCGAGGCCCCGCGGTGGCCAGCGTGGTCACGTTGCCCAGCGCCGCAGCACGACTCGCGGCGGTCGCGCTGGGAGGAGCGGGATGACCGCAGAGGCCACGGGCAGCTCCAGCGATCCGCCCGCACCATCTACTACATCCGATAGTAGACAGCCGGGAATCTTTCGAGTAACTTCCGGAACCGGGCTGCGGGGAGCCCGCTGAAACGCATCCGCGAAAGGGCCGTCAACAGCCCGCGGATGATCCCGACACAGGAACAGAGGAGATCTTCACAACGTGGCGTCACACCGGCTCAAACAGTCGATGAAGGCGGCGCTCGCGGCTTCGACCATCGCGATCACCACTGGGTTGATCGCGGTTCCCGCCGGAGCCCAGCCATCGGACCCGGTCGAGGAGTACCAGCAGCTGGGCGCGGAGGCCGCCAAGGCCGAAGAGGACCTCAGCGACGCGCACATGGCCCTCGAGGCGAAGCGATCGGAGCTCAACCGAGCGAAAGACGCCGTCCTGCAAGCGAAGCAGGTCGAGGACGAAGCCCGGCGGGAGCAGGCGGAGCTCCAAGGCGAGGTCGACCACCTCACCGGATCGGCCTACCGCGGAGCGCGCACGGACGAGTTCACCGCCGCGCTCTCCAGCGCAACCCCGGACGAATTCCTCGACCGCGCAACGATGCTCGGCGTCGTGGCCTTCGACAACAAGCAGGTCCTCGACAAGTTCTCAGAAGCGGCCCGACAGGCGCAGGAGGCCCGCGAACGCGCCCAGGAAGCCGAGGGCCAAGCCCAACGAGCGACCGACGACGCGGCCCGCCTCGTCGGCGAAGTGCAGAAGCGAAAGGAGGACCTCGACGGGCGGATCTCGGAGGTCCGCACCGCCCTGAACGGACTGGACGGCTCCGACCGGCAACGCCTGCAAGGCCCGGTCGACACGGGCAGCTACCTCGGCCCACCCGGAGCGGCCAACACCGCGCTCCAAGCAGCCCTCGCCAAACGCGGCTCGGAGTACGAGTGGGGCTCGAAGGGACCGACGGAGTTCGACTGCTCCGGCCTGACCCAGTGGGCCTACAAGCAGGCCGGAATCAAGATCCCGCCCAGCAGCAGAACCCAGTGGACCGCGGGCAAACCCGTCTCCAAGGACCAGCTGCAACCCGGCGACCTGGTCTTCTACGACGACGGCACCGGTGACCCGTCGAAGATCCACCACGTCGGCATGTACGTCGGCAACGGCAAGATGGTCGACGCCCCCACCGAGGGCCAGCTCGTGGACGTCCGCTCGATCAAGGGAGACGGCCACTACATCGGCGCCCGCCGAATCGTCGGCTGACCACCACGCGCCCCTCTGACCCCGCGCCAGAGGGGCGCTGGCGTGCGTGCGCGAACCCTACCCCCGTATCAACTCCGATCCCCGGGTGAACCCAGTTCCCCAGCGATTCCCTCAGCCTCAGCCGCATCAAGCCCACACCGGACCACTCGTTGACGACGGTACCCCCCTAGGGTATAAACGTGGCAGCGGATCGCCCGATGAGGACGGGCGACGAGACCTGGAAGGGGCTGCGAGATGGTCGAGGCGAACTACACCGTGGTCGGGATGACCTGCGAGCACTGCGTGCGGTCGGTCACCGAGGAGATCACCAAGATCGACACCGTGTCGGACGTGTCCGTCGACCTGTCCAGCGGTGCGGTGAGCGTGCGCAGCGCCGCTGCGCTGCCCGAGGACGACGTGCGGGAAGCCGTCGAGGAAGCCGGTTACGAACTCGCCTCCTGACGAGGCCGGATCCGCTGCGACGGATCCGGGTAGTGAAAGGGTCGCAATGAACACAGCAGCGAAGCTCTCCGCCTACGGTGCGGTGCTCGTGCTCGCCTTCGGCGGGGCGTGGGTCACCGGATCCGCTGTCGGTCCGCTCGCGCTCGGCGGCGCCGATGCGCACGCCGAGCACCCCGGTGACGGGAACACCGCGGGAACGGACACCAACAGCGGCACCGTCGCGGGAGCCGCGCAGGACATCCCGGCGGGACTGGCCTCGACCAGGGGCGGTTACACCCTCGCGCCCACCTCGACGCTGATCGCACCGGGCAGCGCGGACGAGTTCTCCTTCCGCATCACCGGTCCGGACGGGGCCCCGGTCACCCGGTTCGACACCGAGCACGAGAAGCAGATGCACCTCATCGCGGTGCGCCGGGACACCGCCGAGTACCAGCACGTGCACCCGGAGATGACCCCGGACGGGACCTGGCGGGTACCGCTGCGGTTCACCGGAGGCGGGACCTACCGGGTGTTCGCCGACTTCAAGCCGACCGGCGGCCAGGCCCAGACGCTGGGCGCGGACGTCTCGGCGCCCGGCACCTTCGCACCGGCCGAGCTCCGGCCCTCGCGGATCGCCGAGGTCGACGGCTACCAGGTGCGCCTCGACGGCGAGCTGGTCGCGGGCACCTCCTCCCCGGTCACGCTGTCGGTGACCGAGGACGGGAGCCCGGTCACCGACCTGCAGCCCTACCTGGGCGCCTACGGGCACCTGGTCGCGCTGCGCACCAGCGACCTGGGGTACTTGCACGTGCACCCGACCGGGACTCCCGGTGACGGGCGCACCCCCGCCGGTCCGGACATCGCCTTCGAAGCGGAGGTGCCCTCCGCAGGTACCTACCGGTTGTTCCTGGACTTCCAGCACGAGGGCCAGGTCCGCACCGCGGAATTCACGGTCGACGCAACCGGCTCGACCGGCGGCGGGCAGAACCCGGCTCCCGCCGGTGACGGCCACGGCGGCCACGGGTGAACAGGAGGACTTCGATGAGCACTGAGACACAGGGCGGGCCCACCGCCCAGATCGAGCTGGCCATCGGCGGGATGACCTGCGCCTCCTGCGCGGCCAGGGTGGAGAAGCGGCTCGGCAAGCTCGACGGCGTCACCGCTTCGGTCAACTACGCCACCGAGAAGGCCAAGATCACCTTCCCGGAGGGGCTCGACCCGCAGGAGCTGGTCCAGCAGGTCGAGGCCGCCGGTTACAGCGCGGAACTGCCCAAGCCGCCCTCCGAGCCCGCCGAGGGCGACGGGGAGGCCGCCGACGACCCCACCCGGTCGCTGCGGAACCGGCTGATCGTCTCGACCGCGCTGTCGATTCCGGTCATCGTGCTGGCGATGGCCCCGGCGCTGCAGTTCACCTACTGGCAGTGGATCTCGCTGGCCCTCGCGGCACCGGTCGTGGTGTGGGGCGCGCTGCCGTTCCACAAGGCAGCGTGGGCGAACCTGCGGCACGGCGCGGCCACCATGGACACCCTGATCTCCATGGGCACCACCGCCGCCCTGCTGTGGTCGCTGTACGCGCTGCTGTTCGGCAGCGCCGGCGTCCCGGGCATGACGCACCCGTTCGAGCTGACCATCCAGCGGATGAGCGGGGACGGCAACATCTACCTCGAGGTCGCTGCCGGGGTGACGATGTTCATCCTCGCCGGGCGGTACTTCGAGGCCCGGTCCAAGCGCCGCGCCGGGGCCGCCCTGCGGGCGCTGCTGGAGCTCGGCGCCAAGGAGGTCGCGGTGCTCCGCGACGGCCGGGAGGTGCGGATCCCCACCGAGCAGCTCGCCGTCGGCGACCTGTTCGTGGTCCGGCCCGGCGAGAAGATCGCCACCGACGGTGTCATCGAGGAGGGCACCTCGGCGGTCGACGCCAGCATGCTCACCGGCGAGTCCGTGCCCGTCGAGGTGCGCGCCGGGGACGCCGTGGTGGGTGCCACGGTCAACGCAGGCGGCCGGCTGGTCGTCCGCGCGACCCGCGTCGGGTCGGACACCCAGCTGGCCCAGATGGCCAAGCTGGTCGAGGACGCGCAGAACGGCAAGGCCGCCGTCCAGCGGCTGGCCGACCGGATCTCGGCGGTCTTCGTCCCGATCGTGATCGCGCTGGCGTTCGTCGCGCTGGGGTTCTGGCTGGGCTCCGGGTCCGGTGTCGCCGCCGCCTTCACCGCCGCGGTGGCCGTGCTGATCATCGCCTGCCCGTGCGCGCTGGGGCTGGCCACGCCGACGGCGCTGCTGGTCGGCACCGGGCGCGGGGCGCAGATGGGCATTCTGATCAAGGGCCCGGAGGTGCTCGAGTCCACCCGCCGCATCGACACGATCGTGCTGGACAAGACCGGGACCGTCACCAGCGGTCAGATGTCGCTGGTCGCCGTGCACACCGCTGAGGGCGTTGACGAGCAGGAGGCGCTGCGCCTGGCAGGTGCCGCCGAGAACGCCTCGGAGCACCCGATCGCCAAGGCGATCGCGCAGGGCGCCGCGGGCCGGGTCGGCGAGCTCCCCGCCGTCGAGGGCTTCACCAACATCGAGGGGCTGGGCGTGCAGGGCGTCGTCGACGGGCACGCCGTGCTCGTCGGGCGGCCTGCCCTGCTGGAGCAGTGGAGCCAGCCGCTGACCGAGGAGCTCTTGGCAGCGCAGCAGGCCGCCGAGCAGCAGGGTCGCACCGCGGTCGCGGTGGCCTGGGACGGCGCTCCGCGCGCCGTGCTGGAGGTGGCCGACACCGTCAAGCCCACCTCCGCCGAGGCGATCGCCGGGCTGCGCAAGCTCGGGCTCCAGCCCGTGCTGCTCACCGGCGACAACAAGACCGTGGCCCGCACGGTGGCCGCCGAGGTCGGCATCGACGAGGTCATCGCCGAAGTCCTGCCGCAGGACAAGGTCGACGTCGTCAAACGCCTGCAGTCCGAGGGCAAGGTGGTGGCCATGGCCGGTGACGGCGTCAACGACGCCGCCGCCCTCGCCCAGGCCGACCTCGGCCTGGCCATGGGCACCGGCACCGACGTCGCCATCGAGGCCAGCGACCTGACCCTGGTCCGCGGGGACCTGCGGGCGGCGGTCGACGCCATCCGGTTGTCCCGGCGCACGCTGGGCACCATCAAGGGCAACCTGTTCTGGGCCTTCGCCTACAACGTGCTCGCCCTGCCGCTGGCCGCCGCCGGGCTGCTCAACCCGATGATCGCCGGGGCCGCGATGGCGTTCAGCTCGGTGTTCGTGGTCGGCAACAGCCTGCGGCTGCGCCGCTTCCGCAGCACCATCGCCGCCGAACCGCTGCCCAGCACCGAGGGAGAGGGCTCCGCGCCCACCGCCGCCCACCGCGGCTGAGCTCGACCCCGACGGCGTGGCCTCCCGCACCACCGTGCGGGAGGCCATTGCCGTTCTTCACCGTTGCGCCGCAAGCACTTTCGCCGAGCACACCACCGATGCCCCGGACCGACTCCTACGACCACCGCATCCAGGTGGTGGGCGATGCCGGGGACCGCTCGGTGGGCCCGGTGCCGGTCGACCGGCCCGCCCGGCTGGTCGCGACCGATCGCGCACTCGTGACGAAACGAGATCCGGAGGAGAAGGCCAATGCGAACGATCGTCCGCCTGCGCGGAACGCGGCAGTGGGGAAAGGTGCACGCGAGCTTGGAGGCGGCGGTGCACCTCTGCTGCCACCAGCTCCTGCCCTCGGTCAAGACCCGGTTCCGCCGCCGGGGAGCGGTCGGCGAGGTGTCCGCCGAATTCGCCGCTGCCGCGCTGGCGGCTTGCCGCCGACCGCGGAAGTGACGAAACACCGGTGGGACGCCCGAACGAGCGTCCCACCGGTGTTCTTCTTCCGCGTCTACCGGGTTTCTGCCGGAGTTGCGCGATCCGCCGCGGCGAAGCCCTCCCGGGCGTGCGATCCGTCGCAGAACGGCTTCTTCGCCGAGAGGCCGCAGCGGCACAGCAGGCGGGTGCGACCCGGACCGAGCTCGTAGACGTTGTTCTCGTGATCAACTACCGTGACCGGCCCCTTCACCTGGTACGGCCCGTTGTCCACGGTCTTGATCACCACCGGCGGCTGGGCCGGGTTCGGCTCGCCCATCGAGCTCAGCTCGCGATCTCGTAGCCGGCGTCGCCGACCGCCTTGCGGATCGCCTCCGGGTCGACCGGCGAGTCGCTGACGACCGTGAGCTCGCCGTTGCTGATGTCGACGTCGACGTCGGTGACGCCGTCGACGCCGGTGACCGCCGTCGTCACCTTGCTCATGCACCCGGAGCAGGTCATTCCCTTGACGACGAACGTGCTTTCACTCATGAGTACTCCCTCGCAACAGGACCGTTGAACACTACCCCCGTAGGGTATACGAATCCTAACCGGGCGAGCGCCGGGAGCACAAACCCGGGAAGGAGCAGGCCCCGGCGGGAACCGCGTCCCGCCGGGGCCTGCAGGTGAACGCCGCGCGTCACGAACGGACGAGGCGCGCGATCGCGTCACTGGCCTCCTTGACCTTCTCGTCGGCGTTCTCGCCGCCCTCCGCCACCGCCTCGGCGACGCAGTGCTTGAGGTGCTCGTCCAGGAGCCCGATCGACACCGCCTGCAGCGCCCTCGTCACCGCGGAAACCTGCGTGAGAACGTCGATGCAGTACTGGTCCTCCTCGATCATGCGCGCCAACCCGCGCACCTGCCCCTCGACGCGCCGCAGCCGCTTGAGGTAGTTCTCCTTGTCCTGGGTGTAGCCGTGCATCGCGGACTCCCGTCACTCGCTCGAACATCACCGATGATACCCCCTAGGGGTAGCATCGGAAGCCGTCGAGGAACCCGTCTCACCAGCCGGGCTCGGACTGCAACTCACCTCGCACCCGGACACCGGGCTGACGACCCGCCAGCATCTCGTCGAGCGCAGCCGACAGGACCGGGTAGTTCGCCGGACCGGTGATCTTGCCGACGATTCGCCCGGTGCGATCGAGGAAGAACGTCTCCGGAACGCCGAAAACGCCGAACTCCAGCGCCAGTTGCGAACCGGGGTCGGTCACGTAGCGGTAGCCGTCGCCGCGGCCCAGCTCGTCCAGGAACGCGGTCGCGGATCCCGGGCGGTCCTGGTAGTTCACCCCGACGAAGGTCACCCCGGCGTCGCGGTAGTTCGCGGCGGCGGAGGTCAGCACCGCGTGCTCCTCGCGGCACGGCACGCACCAGGACGCCCAGAAGTTGACCACGACTACCTCGCCGCGCAGGTCCGGCAGGGACAGCGAGCCCGGCCCCTCCAGCTCCGGCACCTCCCGCACCGGGGCGGGCTGACCGATCAGCGGCGAATCCACCAGGGCCGGGTCCGCACCGAGCCGACTGCCGAACACCGCGCCAGCGCCGATGGCGATCACCGTGACCAGCAGGGCGCTCCACCTGGCGATCCGCCACGCAGTCCACCTGCCCGGGCTCGTCATGATCCTCCCCCGCCCGCGTTGCGCCGCAGCGCCGTGTCCACCTTCTCGCGCAACTCCGGGTCGAGGTCGAGCCGCTGCTGGAGGCGCATCAGGACGTCCTGCGCCCCGGCCACGTCGCCGAACCCGTCGAGCAGGATGTTCGCCTTGAACCACGCCGCCCACGGGTCTCCGGGATCGATGGCGAGCGCGCGGTCCACGTACTCGGCGGCCGCGGCGGGTTCGCCGATCTGGAACAGCAGCCACCCCGACCACGCCCGCACCTCGGGGTTCTCGGGCTGCTGCTTGAGAGCCTCGCCCAAGTGCTCCGACGCCTTGTCGTGCTCGCCGACGGCCAGGTACCGCTTGGCGAGGGCCAGTCGCATGCCGACCACGTCCGGGTTCTGCGCGATCACGGCTTCCATCTCCTCATCGGTGACCGTGGAGAGATCGCGCGGCGGCGCGCTCGGCGGCGGGGCGACGGCCTCGTTGCCGGTGACGAACCCGTTCTCCGGTCGAGCACCGACGAAGTTCGGCAGGACCAGGACCGCGGCGGTGACGGCCACGACGGCGGCGAGCGCGTACAGCGCGGGCACCGTGCGAGATCTCCTGACCGGACGCGCCTTTTCGGGCCGCGGCGATTCGAGGGCGTTGAGCGCAGCAGCTGCTCGCCGCTCGTAATCCGCGCGCAACCGTTCGCCGACCTGGCGGGGTATCTCCCCCTCCTCGACCTGCCGCTCCAGGTCGATGAGGTCCGCCAGGGCTTCGTCCCTGCGCTGCTCGAGTTCGGAGCTCATCGCGTCTCCTCCCCCACCCGCACGCGTCGCAGCTCGGCCTGCACGCGCGCTCGGTCGTCATCGGTCAGTTCGACCCGGGTTCCACCTCTCGATCGCGGCCTCAGCAGCACGATCAGCGCACCTGCCAGGCCAACGGCTCCGGGAACCAGCCAGAGCGCGACCGTGCTCCCGGCCACCGGCGGGTCGAGGACCACCCAGTCGCCGTAGCGGGCCCGGAAGTAGTCCACGATCTCCTCGTCGCTGCGCCCCGCGGCGACCTGCTCGCGGACGGACCGGCGCATCGCCTCCGCGGTGTCCGACATGGACTCGGCGACCGACACGCTCTGGCACACCGGGCAGCGGAGACCCCGCTCCAGCTCGTACGCCCGGTCGACCGGAGCCGGCGGACCGGTGACCAGCACGACTCCGGTGAAGGCCAGCAGTCCCAGGATGAGCGCGGCCAGCGCCGCCTGCGAAATGCGATGGCGCACCGCGCTCAACTCCCGCCCGGCGTCGAGCGGACGCGCCGACGCCCGCTCAGCGCCCAGAAACCGCCTGCCGCGATCAGCGCACCGGCGACCCACATCCACACCATGAGCGGGTAGCGGTAGAGGTTGATCGTCACCCGGTCCGGGTCGAACTGCGCCAGCGCGACGTAGACGTCCTGCCGGGGCGTCGACCACACCGACGGGGCCGCCACCGACTGCGGCTGGCCGCGGAAGGAGCTCATCCGGGGAGTGGCCACCTCCCGCACGGTTCCCCCTTCGCTGAGCCGGATGTCGGCCTCCGTCACGGCGCGCCCCGAGGTCTGGAAGTCCCGGACTCCGAGGAAGGTGACCTGGTAACCGGCGAACTCGGCGGACTGACCGCGTTCCAGCGTCACCGTCGCCCGCTCGGCCATCGCTCCGGAGACCGCGATGACCACGGCCAGCAACGCCACCCCGAGGTGCGAGAGCTGCCCGCCCCAGTAGCCGCGCTGACCGCGCAACACCCGCAGCACGCCCGACGGCCGCAGGTTCGGCGCCGAGGTCACCAGTTGCCGCACCGACGCGGCGACCATCGCGATGGCGATCGCGCTGACCGCGACCACGCTCGCCGCCCGCACCCCGGTCAGCACCAGCACCGCTGCCCCGGCGCTGGCCAGCAGCAGCGGCACGCGCAGGCGTCGCCACATGACCTGGCGGGTGGCCGCGCGGTACGGGGTGAACGGTCCGACGCCCATCGCCAGCAGCAGACCGAACGACAGCGGCACCGCCATCCGGTCGAAGAACGGGCGGCCGACCGAGACCTGGTCACCGCTGATCGCCTCGACCAGGATCGGGTACACCGTGCCGGTCAGCACCACGAACGCGAACAGGCTCAGCAGCAGGTTGTTGACCAGGAACACGCCCTCCCGGCTGGCCAGCGACTCCGGGCGCGACCCGGAGGCCAGCTTCTCCCCGCGAAAGGCGAACAGCGCGAACCCGCCACCGAGGACGACGGCGAAGAACGCCAGCAGCACCGGGCCGATCTCCGACTCGGAGAAGGAGTGCACCGACGCGACGACCCCGGAGCGGGTCAGGAACGTGCCGAGGATGGTCAGCGCGAAGGTGGCCAGCACGAGCACGAAGTTCCACGCCTGGAGCATCCCCCGCTTGGTCTGCACGACCGCGGAGTGCAGGAAGGCGGTGGCCACCAGCCACGGGATCAGCGCCGCGTTCTCCACCGGATCCCACGCCCAGTAGCCGCCCCAGCCGAGCACCTCGTAGGACCACCACGCCCCGATGACCAGGCCCAGCGTCAGGAAGCTCCAGGCGACGAGGTTGGTGCGGCGGGTGCGCCGCAACCACTCCACCCCGCCGCCGCGCAGCAGCAGCGCGGAGATCGCGAAGGCGAACGGGACCGTGAAGCCCACGTAGCCGAGGTAGAGGGCAGGCGGGTGGAGGGCGACCAGGATGTGGTCCTGCAACAGCGGGTTCGGTCCCGGACCGTCGGCAGGCGGGTCCGGCAGGATCTGGAACGGGTTGGCCACCGTCGTCACCAAGCCGAAGAAGAACGCGGCGACGAGTCCCATCACGGCCAGCGCCCCGGTGCCCAGTCGGTCGGAGGTGTCGCGCACGCCCCGGAGCACGACCGCGGTGTACCCGGCCAGGATCAAGGTCCACAGCACGAGGCTGCCGCCCAGCGCCGACCAGGCGGTGGTGATGGTGAACAGCAGCGGCGTCGCCCGGGAGTGCGTCTCGGCCACGTAGGACATCGAGAAGTCGTCCGTCAGCAGGGCCGCTTCCAGCGCACCCATGGACAGCACCGCGCCACCGACCATGCACCAGACCTGGAAGGCCAGCTGACCGCGGCGGACGGCGTCCGGTCGGCGTTGGGCGCGAAAGCCCTGCAGCGCCAGGGCGAGCGAGGCGGCCAGGCCGAGGAACGCGCCCACCCATCCGGCCGCCGGGAGGACCGCGTTCACTCCGCACCACTCCGCTCGTCCTCAGGTGGCGCGTAGTTCTCGTCGTGCTTGACGATCATGTGGTCCGAGGCGAACTCCTCGCCCTGCCACCGGCCTTCGAGCACGACCCCGATGCCGGGGCGGAACAGCTGCGCGGGGCTGCCGCGGTGGGACACGCGCACCGCGTCCGGGCCGGGTTCGGCGCCGGAGTCCACGATGAACTCGATACCCCGGTCGGTGCGCACCACGCTGCCGTCGCGCACCAGGCCGCCGATCTGGAATCGCTTCCCGTCGGCGAAATCCGCCTTCTGCGCCAGCGCTTCCGCCGGGGTCAGGTAGTAGACCAGGTTCTGGTTGAGATTGCCGAAGGTGAGCAGGCCGACCAGCACGACCAGCAGGCCGGTCAGCGAGACCACGAGCAGCCGAAATCGCTTCACGAGAGCTCCCGATCCTTGCGCCGCAGGACGCGCCACCGCCGGTGCAGCGACGCGAAGTACATCGCGAGCGCCCCGTAGGCGATGCCGAAGCCCAGCGCCACCCACATCCACTCAGACATCGGTGCGGACTCCTTCCGTGCGAGGTGCGGCGATCGCCGCACCGGCCAGCGCCCGCTCCGCGGTGCGCATCCGCTCCTCCACCGCGTCCTCCAGCGCGGCGATCCGCATCCGGGCGCGCAGCGCCACCGCGAACAGCGAGGTGAAGGCCAGCACGCTGAGCAGCAGTGCGGCGAGCATCGTGTGCTCGATGCTGGGTTCGCCGGGCTTGAGCACCGTCGGTGGCTGGTGCAGCGTCCGCCACCAGACCACCGACATGTGCACGACCGGGACCTGCACGAAGGCGACGATGCCGAACACCGCCGACCGCCGGGCCCGGGCGAGGGGATCCGCGGTCGCCCGGCGCAGCGCGAGGTAGCCGAGGTAGACGAAGAACATCACCGCCGTGGTGACCAGCCTCGGGTCCCACGTCCACCACACGCCCCACACCGGTTTGCCCCAGACCGAACCGAGGACCAGTGCCAGCCCGGTGAAGAACACACCGCCTTCCGCGCTGGACGCCGCCAGCCGGTCGTAGCGCGGCTCCTTCCGCCACAACCACAGCACGCTGCCGACGAGCGTGAGGGCGAAGCTCAGGTAGGCGACCCACGCCGCGGGGACGTGGACGTACATGAGGCGTTGCAAGTCGCCCTGCAGCCGGTCGGCGGGGGCCAGGAACGCCGCGACGAGCGCGACGACCAGCACACCTCCGGCGACTGCGGGCAGCACGCGTCCGAACGGCTTCATGCCGTTTCCTCCTGGTGATGAGCGGTCAGCACGAGAAGCAGGAGCGCCGCGACGTCGACGACCGCGATCAGCAGCAGCCACGGCCACGGCGCGCGCCCGAGCCCGGCCGCCCGGGTGCTCTGCACCGCTGCCAGCAGCAGCGGTACCGCGATCGGGACGACCATCAGCGGGCCGATCGTCGACCGGCCCGTCAAACCCCGGGCGAGTGAGTTGGCGATGGTCCCGAGCAGCGCGAGACCACCTGCGGTCAGCGGGAGGGCGAGCAGCAGCCACGGCCACCCGGTCAGGTCCGGGTCGTAGAGCGCGATGCTCACCGGGAGCAGCAGCAGTTCGAAGAGCAGCACCAGCACGAAGTTCGCCAGCGCCCGCCCCATCTGCAGCACCGCGGGCTCGACGCCCAGCAGCCGGAGCACCGCGTGCTGCTCGGGCGCCTCGACCGCCGTGTCACGAACCGCGACCAGGACGCCGAACAGCAGCACGACCACCCAGTACATCCCCGGGCCGAGCTGCCGCAGCAAGGCCGTGCTCGCGTCGACGGCCATCGGGATCAGCAGCAGCGCGACCGCGCCGAACGGAGCGATCACGAGTCCGACCTCACGCGCCCGGAGTTCCAGTCGGAGGTCCTTGAGCGCGAGCTCGGCGCACTGGCGGACCGCGTTCGGCTTCACGCGCACCGCTCCGGAACCGCCGCGCCGCGGACGATTTCGACGACCCGGTCAGTCTCGGCGGTCAGGCGCTGCTGATCGTGCGAGACGACCATGCTCGCACCGCCGCGCCGCCGGACGCCGTCGATCAGTCCCGCCACCAGCCCGACGGATGCGGCGTCCAGTCCGGAGTGGACCTCGTCGAGCAGGAGCAGCTCCGGTTCGGACAGCAGGACCCGTGCCAGGTCCGCCCGGCGGAGCATGCCCTGCGAACACCGACTCGCGGTCCGGTCCGCGACTCCTGCCAGACCGACCGCGTCGAGCGCGTCGTCGGCAGCGCGGTCCGGACGTCCGGTCAGGTGCGCGAGGAAGCGCAGGTTCTCGCGCAACGTCAGGTTCTGGTAGAGCGCGGCCGCGTGCCCGACCAGCGCGATCCTCGGCCGGACGTCGTGGATCGCGCTGTCACCGAACGACTTCCCCAGCACCGAGCCGGTTCCGGTGCGGACCGGGCGCAGCGTGGCGACGACGGAGAGCAGGGTGCTCTTGCCCGAACCGTTGGCACCCCGCACGCCCAAGGTCTCGCCCCGCCGCACGGTCAGATCGAGGTCGCGCAGCACCGGGGCGCCCTCGACGTCGACCGAAACACCCGACAGCTCGACGACGGCGTCCACCGGTCTCGCGCTTGGGGCGGAAGCCATGCGTGCCACCTCCTGAACACCAGAACCAGTAGTACTAAGCTACATAGTAGATGCTCTGGACGGGCGAACCTCGCGGGGGATCCGACGAGGCCGACGCACACCACTGGACGAGGACGAGCGCGTGGAACTGTTCGCATTGCTGTCGCTGGCGATCGTCGCCGGCGTGGTCTCCTTCAGCTCGCCGTGCACCTTGCCCCTGCTGCCCGGCTACGTCTCGTACGTCGCAGGCCTGTCCGGGGACCGCCCGTCGCGCCGGAAGACCGTCCTCGGCGCGCTGCTGTTCACCGCCGGGTTCTCCGCCGTGTTCACCGCACTCGGCGTGACCTCGTCAGCGCTCGGCTTCCTCCTGGCGCGCAACCAGAGGCTCCTCGAGGTGATCGGCGGCGCGCTGATCATCGTCATGGCGCTGACGATGCTCGGCGTCCTGCGGATCGGCCTGCTGCAGCGCCAGCTCCGGGCCGACCTCACCCGCTTCGGACGCGGACCCGCCGCAGCGCTGCCGCTGGGTGCGGCCTTCGCGTTCGGCTGGACGCCGTGCGTCGGTCCCGTGCTCGCCTCGATCCTGACCGTGGCGGCCAGCACTTCCACCGCGGCCGAGGGAGCCGTGCTGCTACTCGCCTACTCCGCCGGTCTCGGCCTGCCCTTCGTCCTGCTCGCGATCGGGATCGCCCGCGGCCGGGTCGAGCTCGGATGGTTGCGGCGCAACGCGCGCCGCATCGAGCTCTTCGGCGGATTGCTGCTCGCCGCAATGGGAATCGCGATGCTGACCGGCGGGTGGACCGCCTTGATGAGCGGAGTGCTCGGCTTCTACGCCCGCCTCGGCTGGCCGCCGATCTGAGCCGCCGGCGGCTCCCGAACGACACCCGGGAGCCGCTGGCACCGGAACCTCAGGCCACGTAGGACAGCGAGCTCATCATCCCGGCTTCGCCGTGGTAGATGTTGTGGCAGTGCAGCATCCACTGGCCGGGGTTGTCGGCCTCGAAGTCCACGTCGAGGGTCTGCATCGGCAGCACGATCGTGGTGTCCTTGCGCGCACCGGCAGCTCGTCCGCGAACGAGCTGGAAGGTGTGGCCGTGCAAGTGCATCGGGTGGAACATCATCGTCTTGTTGACGAAGCGGAGCCGCACCCGCTCGCCCCGCTGGACCGGCAGCGGCTGGTGCTCGGCGTAGGTCTTGCCGTTGATCGTCCACAGGTAGGGCTCGGACATGTCCATGCCCAGCTCGACCACGTGCGTGCGGTCCGGCTGCTCGGGCGCGAACCGGACCGGCTCGGCGGCCACCAGCTCCAGGGCCTGGAGCAGCCTGCCGTCCAGCTCGCGAGGCCGGACGTCGGCGGAGGGCACCGCGCCCGAGCCGGTCCGGACCAGCGCCATCGCCCGGCCCTCCTTGCCCTCGGCGTCGGCGACCAGCGGGAACACCCCGTCGCCGAGGGTGACCACGACGTCGTACCGCTCCCCCATGCTGATCAGCAGCGAGTCGGTCTCGACCGGTTCCACCGGGAAGCCGTCGGTGTGGGTCACGGTCATCCGGTGCCCACCGAGAGCCACCCGGAACGCCGTGTCACCACCGGCGTTGATGATCCGCAGGCGCAGCCGCTGCCCGGGTTTGGCGCTGACGGTCACCGGCGCGGCCGGGATGCGCCCGTTGATCAGGTAGTGCGGGTACTGCACGTCGCCGGTGTCCTTGCCCAGCGGCCCCGAGGCGGACTGCCCCATGCCCGGCATGGAGCCGTGGTCCATGCCCGACATTCCGTCCATCCCGCCGTGGTCCATCGGCATGCCCTCGCGGCGCAGCTGCTCGAGCTTGGCGTCCGGGTCACCGGCCACTCCGTCCAGCCAGTCGTCGAGCACGATGACCGCCTCGGCGTCGTAGCGGCCGGGCTCGTCCGGATCCTCGACGATCAGCGGCGCGTACAGGCCGCGGTCCAGCTGCGTGCCGACGTGCGGGTGGAAGAAGTACGTTCCCGCGTGCGGCACCGCGAAGTCGTAGGTGTGCGTCAGCCCCGGCCGGACCGGGTCCTGGGTCAGCCCCGGGACGCCGTCCATGTCGTTGCGCATCGCGATCCCGTGCCAGTGGACGGAGGTGTCCTGCTCGAGCTCGTTGCTCAACCGCGCCCGCAGGACCTCGCCGCGGCGCACCCGGATCTCCGGGCCGGGCACCCGGTCGCCGAAGGACCAGGTCCGCACCTGCACGCCGCCGAGGTCCACCGTTGCGGGCTTGGCGCGCAGACCGACGTCGACCACTCGCGGGTTCCCCGCCCGCCGCGTCCGCTCCAGGTCTCCCACCAGCGGCGAGGTCGGCCCCACGGCCGAGAGCGGCGCCGCCTGGCTGGAGCACGCCTGCGCGACACCGATCGCCGCCAGCGAAGCACCCAGCCCGAGGAACCCCCGCCTGCTCATCCCCGGCCGGTTCCCGAAAGCCGCAGACCCCATGTGCAACCGTCCTCTCCAGAGTCTTAGTACTAAGCTCGATAGTACTTAAGCCCGACGGAGGACGCGCCACCCTCCGAGCCGATCAACTCCGGGAGGCACTTGAGCCATCGTCTACTATCCACCATAGTTGAAAGGGGTGTCGGCCGCCGGGGACCCCCAGCCCTGCCGCCGACCGGGCGCGGATCAGGCTTGACCTCGACTGATCCGCGCCCCTCCGCAGCCCGGCCCCCGCGAAGCGGGCACGCGGTCGCGAACGGCACGAGCCAGGACGAGACCGAGCAGCGCGCCCCCGCCCAGAACCGACGCGAGCAGCAGCGCGGTTCCACCATCGGCCACCAGCACGCCCCCGAACACGACGTAGGAGGCGTTGGCGGGCATGGTCCCCACCGCGGTACCCGCCAGGAACGGCAGCGGCCGCACGCGGGTGACCCCGGCCGTGTAGTTCACCACCGCGAACGGCACGAACGGCACCAACCGGCAGAAGACCGTCGCGACGAAACCCCGGCGCTCCAAGAACGAGTCCAGCTGCCGGAGCCGCCCCTTGCGCAAGAGGGGCGCGAGCGGCTCACGACCGACCGCGCGTGCCACCCCGAACGCCGCCGCAGCACTCAGGACGGTTCCCGCCACCACTACCGGGAGGGCGACGGGAAGGCTGTACACGACCCCCACCGCGGCCGCCAACGCAGGCCTCGGCACGAACAACAGGCTCAACAGGCCGAACGCGAGCACGAAGAGCAGCGGCGCCCACGGACCCGTCGCGCTGCGCCACTCGTCGAACTCGACCAGCGAGCCGTACCGCCGCACCCACAGAGCAGCCCCGAGGAAGAGCAGCCCGAGCAAGCCGATCGACGCGAAACGGATCTTCGGCGAGCGCGCTCGGCACAGCACGCCGAAGACCCAACTCCGGCGCGACTCCACCGACGAGATCCTCGAACGCAGGCTCACGTCGCACCGCCAGCCGGACGCGCCCCGTCGCTCCCGCCTCGACCTGCAAGGATCGTACTAATCATGTTAGTAGTGTAACGGCGGTCGCCGAATCCAGCGCACCGCACCGCCTCCGCTGCGCAACCAACCCGCCACCCCAAGTAATGCCCCCAACGCCTGTTAACTAAACTGCCTAGTACTTACCTGTCTCGTAGCTCACATGACCCGGTGATTCCCCTGTTCACATCGGCGCGCACATGCATCTGCTCCCCCACCCGACCGCCCTCCGCGGCGCGAACACCGGCATTCGCGTTCGCGAGCTCCCGGACCCGCCCCTAGTGTGGTCACCATGAGGAAAGGGACCGCACCACAACGGTTTCAGGAGAAGTGGTCGACACTTCCCCTGCTGTTGCTGGGCGTCGTCCTCATCCCGCTCTGCCTGCTTCCGGCGCACGGAATCCCCGGCCACCCGACGACGGTGCCGACCGCCACGTCGACGCACGCGCACGAAGCGGTCCAGGCCGGCGCGGACGACCTGAGCGGCGAAGACGTCCGGGACTCGACGGCGCCGAGCGAGCATCCGTACCCCGGAGCCCCTCTTTGCGACTCCGAACTGGACTACAGCAGCACCACCGCACGTTCGTTCCCCGACAGATCACTCGATCTCAGCCTCCTGCTCCTCGCGGTTTCCGTTGTGGCGGCGGCAGCTCTCCGCTCCCGTCCGACGTGGTCGGCGCTCCTCCGGTCGTGGGCGGCACGCCCACCGTGGAGACCCTTCGGGTCGGCATTCCTGACACTCGCGGGAATTTCGCGAACCTGATTCGCACCGTGCTCGTCGCGAATCGCCACGTCAACGCCTTTCCGGCGTGAAGCAGCCGATTCCGCACCTCTCACCCCGCCCTCGGCAGAAGTGCGGCTTCCCCGCGTCGAGCACACCCGATCACCCGCACGGCGGCGAACGCACATCCGCATTCGCCGATCGCCGCCGCGCGCGCATCAGCACAAGCACTCTCCTTGCTTTCCCGACATGCGGTGCGCCCTGAAGCGCGCCCGATTCCTGGAGGTTCGCGTGATCCACGACTCGGTGATCGATTGCGTCGGCTCGACCCCGGTGGTCCGTCTCAGCCGGTGCTTCCCCGACGCCGAAGTGCTCGCCAAACTGGAGATGCTCAACCCGGGCGGGAGCATGAAGGACCGCCCCGCCCGGTTCATCGTCGAACGAGGACTCGCCGACGGGACGCTGCGCCCGGGCATGCGGCTGGTGGAGAGCACCTCCGGCAACCTCGGCGTCGCCCTGGCCATGGTCGCGGGACTGCGAGGCCTGTCCTTCACCGCCGTGGTCGATCCCAAGACCTCGCCGACCAATCTCCGGTTGCTGGAACTGTTCGGCGCCGACGTGGAGATGGTCACCGAGCCCGACGAGGCGGGCGGCTACCTGCACACCCGCGTCCGCCGGGCCCGGGAGCTCGTGGCCTCGACGCCCGATGCGGTGCAGATCAACCAGTACGCCAACGAGCTCAACTGGCGCTCGTACCACGAGACCGCCGGGGCGGAGATCCTGCGCGCCGTGGACGGCCCGATCGACTACCTGGTGGCCGCGGTCTCCACGACGGGCTCCGTCCTGGGCATCGGCCGGCGGCTGCGGCAGGCGAACCCGCGGCTCAAGGTCGTCGCCGTCGACGCGGTCGGCTCCGTCATCTTCGGCGCTCCCCCGGCTCCGCGCCAGATCCCGGGCTTCGGGGCCAGCCGGGTGCCCGAGATCCTCGCCCCGGACGAGATCGACGACGTGCTGCACGTCGCCGACGCGGAATCCGCCGCCGGGTGCCGACGGCTGCTGGACACCGAGAAGATCTTCGCCGGCGGCTCGTCCGGCGCGGTCATCGCCGGGACAGCCCAGTTGATCTCCCGGCTGCGCGAACCGGCGCGCATCGTGACCGTCCTGCCGGACCGCGGGGAGCGCTACCTCGACCTCGTCTACGACGACGACTGGGTGGCCGCCCAGCGGCGGGAACCGGAAACCGCGGTGACGTCGTGACGCACGGCGTCCGGGCCCGGACGCACGGGCGGCCGGGCCCGGCCCGCACCTCCGGCGACGGGCGGTGGAACCTCGTGCTGCTGTGGGCGGGGCAGTTCGTCAACACGGCCGGTCTGATGATGCTGGTGCCGATCATGCCCTTCTACCTGGAGCAGATCGGCACCACCGGGACCGCGCAGACCCAGACCTGGGCCGGAGTGGCCATCGCCGCCCCGGCCCTGGCCCTGACCGTCGCCACACCGCTGTGGGGGCGGCTCGGGGACCGCGTCGGCCGCAAGTGGATGGTCGTCCGGGCCCTGCTCGGCTTGGCGGTGGCCATGGTCGTCATGGCCACCGCCACCACCCCGCTGCTGCTGGTGGCGGGGCGCCTGCTGCAGGGCACGCTCGGCGGGGTGGTGGAGGCCGCGGCGGCGTTCGCCGGGTCGGCCGGGTCGGACCGGAAGCGCGGCGCCGCGCTCGGCAAGTCCTTCAGCGCGACCGCCGCCGGAGCTCTCGTCGGACCGATCGCGGGCGGGCTGTTCGTCGGCAGCGGTGGCCTGCCCCAGCTCATGCTCGCGATCTCCGCCGCGGCGGCGCTGCTGGCGATCGGCTGCGCCGTCGGCCTCCGCGAACCGGAACGCCGGGCGGGGCGGACCTCCGAGCGGCGGCGTTCGCCCGTGACCCAGGTCCCGGGCGCCACCTCGCTGGCCTTGGCCGCGGTCGCGGCGTACCTCGGCGTGTACGGGCTGATCCCGGTCTTCGCCGAACACCTCCGGGGCACCGAACCCACCGCGGCGAGCTCGTGGGTCGGCGTGCTCCACTCGGTGATGTGGGGCGCGTCGTTGCTCGGCTCGTTCTGGTGGGGCGAGCACAACGATCGCACCCGGCGCCCGGTCCGCTCCTTCGCGATCGCGGCGCTCGGCTGCGGGGCGAGCACCGCGTTCCTCGCCCTGCCGCTCGACGCGCTCGCGCTCATCCCGTTCCGGCTGGTCCAGGGGTTCTGCTTCGCCGCCCTGGCCCAGTCGCTGCTCCTGCACTTCAGCAAGCACGCCCCGGTCGAGCAGAAGAGCTCGTTCGTGGGCGCGGCCAACAGCTACCTGCTCATCGGCCAGTCGATCGGTCCGCTGCTGGCCGGTCCGGTGACCGGGGTCCTGCCCGCCGCCGGTGCCGTGCTCGCCATGGCTGCGACGTGCGGTCTCGGGGCGCTCCTCGCCACCGGTCCGGCACGGGCGGAGCGGGCCCTCGACGACGAGGCGGCCGAGGAGGAGCATTTCGACCAGCACACCGACGGAGTCGACGAAACCATGGCACTTCCCGCCGTCGAACCGGCGCGGAACGGGGTCACCGCCGTCCCGTTCCGCGGCTGGCACATCGCGCCCCACCAGCTCGGACGTCTCGGCACCCGCTACGCAACGCCGTGGGACCGCACCGACCGCGCCCCGGCAGCCGAAGCCGCGCGCACCTTCCGCGCCTGGCAGCACAGCGGCACGCTCGTCCGCGACCGCGAGCCCGCGTTCTACGCCTACGAGCAGAGCGGGCCCCGCGGCACGCTGCGCGGAATCCTCGCCGCGGTGCACCTGGACAGCGAGCTCCTCGCGCACGAGGACTCCGTCCCGGAGCAGATCCGCGGCATCGCCGACCTGATGCACGAAACGGCCGCGAACCTGGATCCGATCCTGCTGGGCTTCTCCGGCGACGGCCGGACCAGCGAGCACCTCCAGCGCGCGACCGCGCTGCCGCCGGTGTCCGAAGTGCTCGCCGACGACGGCGGGCTGCACCGCGTGTGGCGCATGTCCGACCGCGAGGCGCAGGGCGACATCACCGGGGAGCTGGCCGCGCGGGCGGCTTTCATCGCGGACGGTCACCACCGGCGCGCCGCGGCGCGGCAGCTCCGCCGGGAGTACTACGCGACCGGCAGCGGGCCCGGGCCGTGGGACTACGTCCTCGGACTCCTGGTCGACGTCGCGCAGACCCCGATGCGGCTGGCGCCGGTCCACCGGGTGCTCCCCCGCGCGGACCCGCGGGCTGCGCTGGAGGCCGCCTCGCGCGCGTTCCGCCTCCGGTCGCTGCACGGCGAACTCCCGCAGTGGTCCGCGATCCTCAAGCAGCACGCACGAACCGGCCCCGCGTTCGTCGTGGTGACGCCGACCGGCGCCTTCCTGGCGAGCGCGCCGGATCGACAGCTGCTGGACGTCGTCCTCAAGAGCTGCCCACCGGCCGTTCGGAACGTCCACTCGACGGTCCTGCACACCGTGCTGATCAACGAGCTGTGGCGGGTGCAGCCGGAGCACGTCTCCTGCACGGCCAACGCGCGCGAGGCGATCCGCCAGGTCCGCACGCGCGGTGGTCTGGCAGTGCTGACCACGCCGCCGACCCAGGCCGATCTCCGGGCGACCGCCGCGGCCGGTGTCCGGTTGCCCCCGAAGTCCACGTCGTTCGGGCCGAAACCGCACCCCGGTCTGGTCTTCCGCACGTGGGAACCGTGAGGCTCACCCCACCGGCAGGTGCCTGCGCACCGCGTCCGCGACCTCGTCAGCGGTGCTGAAGGTGAGCGGGTCGCTGATCCGCTGCACCGAGCCGTCCGGCAGGAGCAGGTAGTTGGCGGGCAGGACGGGCGGCGCCTTGAGCGCGACCTGGAGCCGCCCGTTCTCGTCCACCACCGACGGGTAGCGCACCCCGAGCTCCGCCATCAGCTCGAGGGCGGCGGAGGCGCGGTCCTGGACGTTGATGCCCACGACCGGGATCGCGTCCTCCCGGCCCGCGTACTCCGCCAGGGCGGGCATCTCCTCCCGGCAGGGCACGCACCAGGACGCCCACGCGTTGAGCAGCACGGCCTGTCCGGCGAAGGCATCGCTCAACGACACCGGCCGGGAGTCGGCGAGGCAGGGTACGACGACCCCGGCGAGGGGGCCGCTCGCCCGGGCTCCCTCCGGCGCCACCGGGCAGGACCGCAGCGCGGCGCGCTGACGCAGGTCGGCCAAGGCCGCGTCGTCCTCCATGACGGAGCCGCGGGCGCCTGCCGGTGGAGGCGTTCCGGGACCAGCGGAGACCTGGTCGTCCCGCGGCCACAGCGCGATCACCGCGACGACCGCGAGCGCGATCACCACGAGCGTCGAACCGATCTCACGCGACCACTCACGCACCTCGCGCACCTCCACCCGCTCGCGAATTACTAAGCGCGATAGTACTAGCCGGTCAGGCGACTAGAGGTAGAGGACCGAGCAGACCGCCAGCCCCATGACGAGCAGCGAGACTCCGGGACCCGCCACCAGCGTCGCCGCCGTACCGCCGAGCGCGGCGCGGTGGACGACGCGTCGCGAGCGAGGGGGCGGATCGGCGAGCCGAACGGCCCTGGAGAGCACCGAATGCCCTGCCGCGCCGAGCGATCCGGACGGCACCGGGCCCCCGGTCATCGATGCCAGCGCCGACAGCAACGGCCCGGCCCCCTGCCGCCGGACGGCGACGTCGTCGGCGCACATCTCCAGCAGCCGGCCGACTTCGCGCTCCGCGGCCCGGAAGAGCCGCACTCCGGGAAACGCCCGGCGGATCGCACCCAACACGGTCAGCAGGAGGTGGTGGCGACCGGCCAGGTGCGCGTGCTCGTGCGCCAGGACCGCGTTGAGCTCGGCCGGCGTGAGCGCGTCCAGCGCCCCGCGCGTGATCGCCACCGTGCGCAGCGGACCGGCCACGCAGTACGCGGCGACGTCCGCCGTCTCCACGACGACCACGCCCGGCCCGAACCCGGGAGCCGCGCAGCCGACCAACCGCAGCGCACGCGCGTGGCGCACTCCTCGCCGATGCGCCCGGACCCAGTGCCGCCCGGCCCGCCAGAGCGACCACCCGAGCCACAGCACGGCGAGGGCAGCCGCCGATGAGGCGGCCAGCGGGTGCTGACCACCGAGGGACCCCAGGGCGGTCAGACAGCTGTGGACGAAATCCGCGATCCGCCCCGACCAGTCCGTCGCCGAGAGCACCGCCACCGCAGCAGCGGCCACCCAGGAGGAGAGAACACCCGCCACCGCCAACGCCCACACCGCGATTCCCAACCGCGGCGCCGTTTCCGACACCGTGAGGCGGCGAAGCAGCCGCGGCGCCACCACCGCGCCGAGCGCGCCGTTCAACGCCAGGCAGGCAGCGAGGGTCATGACTTCGCCCTCGCCGCCAGCTTGCGCAACGTCTCCTGCAGGGACCGCACTTCCGCACGCGTGCTGCCCTCGATGAAGTGCGTCAGCACGGCTTCGGTGTTCTGCCCGTCGCTGAGGGCCTCGCGCATCAAGCGCGCCGCGTGCTCCTCGCGCGTCACGGTCGGCTCGTACCGGTAGGCGCGGCCGTCGCGCTCGCGCTCCAGCCATCCCTTCCGGCGCAGGATGTCCATCACGGTCATGACGGTCGTGTACGCCGGGCCGCGCTCCTCGCGGAGCTCCTCCACGATCTGCCGGACGGTCGCCGGAGCACCGCGCGACCACATCCGGTCCATGATGGCGGCTTCCAGCTCACCGAACCCGCGCACGAGCCACCTCCCACGATCCACGAAGCTTCATAGTACTAGGTGTGGTCGGCGTGTTCAGGAGGTGACGCTGGTGAAGTCCGGGTCGGGTGGTCAGCGAGGGCGCACCGCCTTCTCGGTGCGCCCTCGCTCCGGGTCAGGCCGGTTCGCCCGGTGGGGGCAGTTGGACCTCGAGGCCGTGCTCAGGGGCCAGGGTCATCGCCCGGTGGAGTTGTTCTTCGGACATCGGTTGCGGCGGGACTCCTGGGCGGGCCTGGTCACCGACTCCCGCGAAGTAGCGGTCCATGCCTCCCGGGGTGTACATCGTCAGGGTCTTGCCCGGGTGGACGCCGATGTTGCGGAGGCTGTGGACCGTTCCCCTGGGGATGAAGATGAAGTCTCCAGGGCCTGCTTTGAAGGTCTGGTCGCCGGAGAAGAACTCCAGGTCACCGGCCAGGACGTAGATCCCTTCGTCCTCGTTGGAGTGGATATGCGGGGGTGGGCCGTCCCCGGGCGGGACCGAGACCTCCATCAGGCTCAGGGAACCTCCGGTGTTCTCCCCGGTCGCCTTCATCGTGTAGATGTCCGCGCCGATCCAGACCGACTCGCCCTCGTCGGCTGGCACGTGCAGCAGGCCCTTCCGGGGCTCCGCCTCGTTGCTGGTCACTCGACCTCCATGGTGTGACGTGCGTTGTTCTGGTCAGCTGTGCAGGACGATCGCGGCGTTGATCCCGCTGAAGGCGACGCTGTGGGACACCGCCAGCCGGATCGGTGCCGTCCTGGCGGTCGGCCCCACTAGGGACAGGGTTTCGTCGACGGGTTCGCGCAGGTTCGGGTTGGCGTGGACGAATCCGCCGCGCAGTTGCAGCGCGGTGGCGATCAGCTCCTGCAGACCCGCTGCCGTCAGGCAGTGCCCGACCAGCGGTTTCGTGGAGTTGATCAGCGGTGCGGAGCCGAAGACCACGCTGAGGGCGTGGGCCTCCGCCGTGTCGCCGGCCGGTGAACCGGTGCCATGGGCGTTGACGTAGTCGACCTCGTCCGGCCGCACCCGGGCCGATGCCAGCGCGGCCTGCAGCGCGGCGGCCTGGCCCGCCGGGTTCGGATCGGTGCCGCGGCGGGCGTCGAGGCGCTGGCCCCAGCCCGCGATCGCGGCCATCGGCCGCACTCGCGCGCGGCTCTCGAGCACGATCGCGGCCGCGCCTTGGCCGTAGACGAAGCCGCGCCGCTGTGCGTCGAACGGGCGGCAGAGCCGCCACGGCTCCAGCTCCTCATCCGGTGCCGCCATCGCGCCGCTGTCGCGGAAGGCGCGGAGTTCGGCCGCGGACAGCTCCGTCACCGGGGCCACCACCAGGCAGGCGTCGACCTCGCCCGCGGCGACCAGGCGCGCGCCGAGGATCGTGGCGACAGTGCTGCTGGCAGAGGCTGCGCCGGCCGTCCAGCCCTCCCCCGCGACGCCGGTCGCCTGGCTGACCGTGCCGACGACGTCGGTGTCCAGGTGGGTGAGGACGTGCGATGGCCGCAAGCTGCCCGGTCGGTCGTGGAATCCGCGCAGCGCCTCGGCGTGGTAGCCGAGCGCGAGGTTGTTCCCCGCCACGATCAGCGCGGTGTTCTCCCGGTCCTCGATCCCGGCCGAACGCAGCGCTGCCTCGGCGACGCACGCGGCGGTCTTCCCGGGCAGGGCGGACCGGCGGGTCGCGCGTTCGAGCCGCTCCGCCGCGTCGGGCAGGTGGCGCTGCGCCCAGGCTGCGACGGAGAACCCGTCGAGCAGCGCGGCGGCTCCCGTCCTGGACTCGGCGGGCAGGTCGGCCGCGCGCACGCCGCTGCGGCCCTCGCGCAGGGCACCGGTGAAACCGTCGAGGTCCTCGGCGATGGAGTTGAGCACGCTCGCGCCGGTGATCAGGACCTCGCGCGTCATCGGGCGGCCCTGCGGGTCTTCGGTGCGATTCCGTAGGGCGTGCGGCGGAACGGGTAGCCGGGCAAGCGGACTCGGCGGTGCGGCGCCCGCTGCCACAGCTCCGGCCAGTCGATCTCCGCACCGCCCAGCCATTCCTGGACGCGCGGGTCGGTTTCCGCCGGTGCTTCAACGCCTTCGGCGATCCGCACCAGCCCGGCGCGCAGCTCCTCGTTCGTGCTCGCTCGGACCACTGCACGCGCGGCCAGGTGGTCGCGGCCGGTTTGCAGCGTCCAGGCGGTGGCGGCCGGTTCCGGAGCACTCGGCCCGGCGACGAAACCGGCGAGCCCCGCGGCTACCCGGCGCAGCGCCTCGTCGTCGGTGCCGCTGATCGGGAACACCATCGACGTTCCGTCCCAGGAACCGTCCGGCGAGTCCACCGCAGGCGGCTCCTCCAGCACCACGTGGGCGTTCGAGCCGCCGATGCCGAAAGAACTGACGCCCAACCGCCGAGGAGCATCCCCCGGCGACCACGGCACGCTGCCGAGCGCCACCTCGTCCGGGTGGTCGTGGACCTCCAGGTTCCCGTCCATGGCGAGGATTCCGGCGCCGGTGGGGATCGCGCCGTTCCGCAGGACCAGCACCGCCTTGGCCAGGCTCGCCGTGCCCGCGGCTCCTTCCAGGTGGCCGATGACGGCCTTCACCGTCCCGATCCACAGCCGCTCGCCGGGACCGGCGAAGCGCACCGGTCCGTCCGCGCGGGCCAGCTCGCGCAGGCCGTTGAGCTCCTCGACGTCCAGCTTCGTCCCGGGGGCGTGCGCTTCGAGGTAGCCCAGCGATGCCGGGTCCACGTCGCCCTGCGCGAGCGCGCGGCGCAGCAACCGGGCCTGCGAACCGCTGTCGGTCTTGACCAGCCCGCCGGCCCGGCCGTCGTGGTTGGCCGCGGCGCCGCGGATGATCGCCAGCACCGGGTCACCGGCCTCCAGCGCGTCGTCGAGCCGCTTGACCACGAAGCACAGCACGCCCTCCCCGCGCACGTACCCGTTGGCGTCGTCGGAGAACGGGCGGCAGGTTCCCGACGGCGACAGCGCGCCCATGTGCGCCAGCGCTCCGGTGAGCCAGCCCGAGGCGTAGACGTTGGAGCCGCCGACGATGGCGGTGTCGAAGTCGCCCGCTCGCAGGCCGGAGGCCGCCAGCGCCAGCGCGCTCAGGCCGCTGGAGCAGGCGGTGTCGACCGTGATGCTGGGTCCGCGCAGGTCGAAGAAGTTCGAGACCCGGTTCGACAGGTAGGCGGCGATGCTGCCGGTCAGCGAGTAGCGGTCCAGCACGCCGGTGCTGATCATCCCGTCCCGGAAGTCGCTGGTGGACGAACCGACGAACACCCCGACCTCCTGGCCGCGCAGGCTGCTCGGCGCTATGCCCGCCGACTCCAGCGCTCGCCAGGTGGTCTCCAGCAGCAGCCGCTGCTGCGGGTCCATCCACACCGCCATCCGCCCGACCACGTCGAAGAACTCCGCGTCGAAGGTATCCACATCGGACACCAGAGCGGCGGTCAGCCCGCCTTCCCCGGCGACCTCGGCGTCGTAGCCGACGAGGCGCTCGGCGGGGACCGGACCCATCATGGGGCGGCCGGTCAGCAGCGTTTCCCAGAACTCGTCGACGTCGTCGCCACCGGGCACCCGGCAGGACATCCCCACGATCGCCAACGGGGCCAGCTGCGCGTTCTCGGTCACCGGGCTATCTCCTCTGCTCGTCCGTACCGCTGCTCGACCAGTCGCCGGAAGTCGGCGGAACCCCAGGCCTGTTCGTGGCGGCCGGCCTCGATCGCGATCGCGGCATCGCCCTCGGCCAGGGCCCGCTCGGCGAACTGGCCTTTGAGCAGCTCCAACGCGTATCGCGGCGCCCGCGCCATGCCGCGGGCCAGCTCGAGCGCGGTGTCGAACACCGACTCGTGCGGCACCACCTTCACCGGTGCCGAGCGGGCGCGGAGCTCGGCGCCCGGGTAGCCGCGGCCGGTCAGCAGCATCTCGGTTCCGAGGGTGTGCCCGAGGCGGCTCGGCAGCAGCCAGGTCGTGCCGTACTCCGGAACCAGGCCGTAGTTCAGGAAGTTCGCCGCGTAGCGGGAGCGCTCGGAGAGCACCGGGACGTCGGCGTACAGGCCGAAGCTGAGCCCGCCGCCGATGGCGTGGCCCTGCATCGCCGCCACCACCGGCAGCGGGCAGTGCGGGAAGGCGCGGACGAACGGTTCGACGTCGGCGCGCTCGTCGGTCAGCAGGTACTCCCGGCTGGCCCCGGCGGCGAAGACGGTGGGCAGGCCCGCGGCGACGATCACGTGCACCGCGGGGTCGGCCGCCGCCGCTGCCAGCGCGGCCGGAACGGCCTCGACCAGGGCGGCTGAGATCGCGTTGCCGCCGTCGGAGTCGGCCACCGTGACCACCGCGACGCGCCCGTCGGTCTCGACCGTCACGAGATCGCTCACAGGTCCGCCTCTCCGCGATTCACAGTGGTGGTTGCGTCCAGCTCAATCTCCCGTTTCGCGGCTTCTTGTGGCTGGTTCGCGTCACGGTCCCCTGAGCCGCGGTTGAGGAGGGCTGGGGCTGACAGAGGGTGGCTCACAGCAACCCCTCCTCGCGCAGCCGCCGCAACCGGGCGCGCACTCCCGGATCGGCGGCCGCTCGCTCGAACACGCGGTGCGCGTGCTCGGCGTAGTTCTCCGGCAGCGGATCGAGAATCCGGTGGCAGGACTTCAGATCACCGATCGCGTCAGGTCTCGGCATGCGCCGCAGCGCGCGCAGGATCCGTCGCACTGCCTCCTCCGGCTGTTCCGCCACTTCGTCGACCAGGCCGAGCGCGCGGGCCTCGGCCACGTCGAGCTCCTCGGCCAGGACCGCTCTGCGGAACACCTCCCGGGTTCCGATCCGGGCCGACACGAACGGGGTGATCAGCACCGGTACCAGGCCGAGCAGCAGTTCGGTGAGGCGGAAGCGCGCGTTGCGCCCGGCAAGCACGAAGTCGCAGCTGCTCGCCAGCCCGACCCCACCGCCCGTCGCACGACCGGTCACCACCGCGACGGTCACCAGCGGGCTGTTCGCCAGGCCGGACAGCAGTTCCCACAACGCCTTGCCGTCCGCGGCGGTCCAGGCTCCCTCAGAGTCCACCACGGACAGATCGATGCCGGTGCAGAAGTCGCCATCGGAGTCCAGGACGACCGCCCGGCAGCCGGGTGTCCGCTCCGCGGCGCGCAGGCCGTCGAGGAGTTCGCCCACCACGTCGCCGCGCAACGCGTTGCCCGCTTCCGGACGGCACAACCGCACTCGCGCGCAGGCACCGCTGATCTGCACGTTCACCGGAGCCATCGGTATTCCCTGCGGTAGTCGGCGATCGAGGCCAGCACCGCTCGCGGACGCTCACCGGTTCCCCAGCTCGCCAGCTCCGCACCGTCTACCTCGCCGTGCTCGGCGCCGAATCCCACGGCCTGCGCCCGGTCCACGGCCGCGTCGTAGGCGTCGACGGTCAACCTGGTGCGTGCGGCGAGTTCGCGCTCCAGCCCGGTTTCGGCGATCAGCTGCCGCGCTCCGGGCACCACTTCGCCGGCGAGGAACTCCGAAGCGCAACCGGATCCGTAGCTGAACACACCCACCGACAGCCGCTCATCGGTCGGCGCCGCGGCGATCGCGCTGATCAGCGCCAGCAGCGTGGTACCGGAGTAGATGTTGCCGACCTGCTCGGGGAACCGCAGCGACGGCGCCACCCGGCGCGCGAAGTCCTCCTGCACGCCGCCCGGGCCCAGATCGGACAGCTTGCGCACGCCGGTGCGGTGCGCGCCGCGGACCATCCCCGGGAACGGGGTGTGCATCGCCAGCAGGTCGTAGGACCCGACGAAGTCCACCCCCGGCTTGCGCTCGGCGTGGTCGGCGAACGCGCCCAGCAGGCAGTCCAGGTAGGCCATCAGGGACAGGTCGGTGTCCATCACGTCGACGTCCGGTGCCGGGCGGAAGAAGTCCGGCGTCTCGTAGCCGTAGCAACCGGACGTGCCCAGCTCCAGCGCGACGATCCGGGGATCCTCCCCGACCAGCACCGCCACCGCCGCGGCCCCCTGCGCGGGCTCCATGTACGAGCCCCGGGTCGGCACCGGTGTGTCCGAGGCGATCACCAGCGCCCGGCTGCCCGGCTCCGCGGCCACCACCGACGCCGCCAGCTGCAAGGCCGCGACACCGCCGTGGCAGGCCTGCTTGACCTCGAACAACCGGCATTGCCGCGGCAGGCCGAGCAGGCGGTGCACGTGCGTGCTCGCCGCCTTCGACAGGTCCAGCGGCGACTCGGTGGCCACCACCAGCGTCCGGATGCTCCGGCGCTCGGCGTCGGTGAGCGCGTCGACGACCGGCCGGGCCGCGGTGGCCGCCATCGCCACGATGTCCTCGCCCGGGGCGGCCACGCTCTTGCGGCGCAACCCCAGGTTGCCGAGCCGCGCCGCGTCGAGACCGCGAGCGGCGAACAGGTCCTCGGTCTCCAGGTAGGCGCTGCCGCAGTACGCACCCACTGCGTCGATGCCCACCCGATGCGCGCTTCCGACGTTCATCCGCCCCATCCCTGTGCTCTCCTCCCGGGCAGGCCGCCTCGCCCGCACGAGGCGGCCTGCCCGGTCACCGTTCGTTGGCGCTGGCCAGCAGCACGTCGACCAGCCCGGCGATGTCCTGCACCCCGGCGAAGGTCTCCGCCCGCAGCTCCAGCCCGATCTCGTCGAGCGATCCGACGACCACGTCCATCCGGTCCAGCGAGTCGCAGCCCAGGTCGGTCATGCTGCGGTCCTCGCGGATCTCGGCCGGGTCGATGTCCGAGCGCACCGACAGGATGTTCCCGCGCACCACCGCGAAGACGTCTTCCCTGGTCAGCACGATGGCCCCTACGCGTTCGCGGCGACGTGCTTGATGAACGCCTCGGGCGTGCCGTGCTCGTAGAGAGCTTCGACGGTCTCGGCGACGCCGAGCTCCGACTTGATCATCGCGACGTACTCCACCGCGAGGATGGAGTCCAGGCCCAGCTCGGTGAAGCCCGCCGTCACATCGATCTTGCTCACCTCCACGTAGAGCACCTCGGCCAGCAACGCCAGCGCCGTGCTCTCCGCGGAGGTCTTGGTCTCGCCGCTCATCCGGTTCTCCCCGTGTTCACTAGCGTTTGATTCCTTCATTGCGACGCTAGACGCGCCCAGCCGACGCAGGTCGTCGCAAGCGCGCAGCGCTTAACCCACCCTCGGCACTTGCACCGCCACGCAAAACGAGCCTGGAATCAATCCCTTACCCGCTCTGCCACTTGATCGCGGCGCACGCCGACATCTCTCCCGCTCCGGCGAAACCGGCGAGCACCACCAGCGAGCCGGGGGCGATCCGGTCGGCCCGCAGCGCGTGGTCGAGGCTGACCGGCACGCCCGCGCCGAAGAGGTTCCCGTAGGAGTCGAAGGTGTCGAAGTGCTTGGCCGGGTCGATGCCCAGGTCCCGCGACCAGTTCCGCAGCAGCAGCCGGTTCGGCTGGTTGGTGATCAGCAGGTCGACGTCGGCCACCTCGTGCCCGGTGCGGCCGAGCACCTCGCGGACCACCTCGGGCACGATCTTGGTGCCGCGCTCGATGACGTTCTGCGCCTTGGTGTTGTCGAACCCGACGTCCATCTCCGAGGTGCCCGGTTCCCAGTACAACCGGCCGTCGGCGAGGGTGATGTCGACGTCCGGCGCGAACTCCGGGTGGTGCTGCACCTTCGTGGCCAGGATCGGCGATTCCTCCGACGCCGTCACCAGTGCCACCGCCGCGCCGTCGCCCGGCACCGATGCGTGGGCGGAGGTCCGCACGCCGGGCTGGGTGAAGATCTTGCCCGCGTTCTGCGACACGCACAGCAGCGCCGTCCTGACCCCCGGTTCCTGGAGCATCTTGCGCGCCAGGTCGAGCATGTGCGGGAACACCACGCAGTGTCCGTTGTGGAGGTCCACAATAGACTCCGGTGTCGCCCCGATCCGCCGGGCCACCTCAGCGCCGGAGCCCAGGAACGGCACGTCCGGGAGGGCGTTGTAGGTGATCACGACGTCTACCTCGCGGAGCACGTCGGTGCCGTGCCGCTCCGCCAGCGCGTGCGCGGCCTGCTCGATGAGGTCGGCCCCGGTCTGCTCCCGCGAGGCGTACCGCCGGAACTCCGGGGACCGGAACATCGGGTTGCGCAGCAGCGGGTCGTCCGGCCGCGCGTACTGCTCGAAGTACTCGCGACCGACCTTGTTCGGCGGCTGGTAGCTGGCGACGTCGATCAGGCTGACCGGCTTCACCGCGCGACCCCCGGGACGATCGGGATCCCGTTGCGGTGCCGGTGTTCGAGGATGGCCTTGGTGTTGTCCATCTCGATGCGGTGGCCGGCGTTGAAGTACGGCCACAGCTCGCCCACCCACCGCCGGTCCGGGCCGGGCGACTTCTCCGGGTACGGGTTCTCGGTGTAGTACGGGTGGTGGCAGTTGGTCATCATCACCACCGAACCCGGCTTCTTGAGCACCAGCTCGGCGGGCAGGACGCGGAAGAGGTAGATCATCCACAGGTCCTCGCCCTGGTCCCAGGCGGCGTGGTAGTCGATGGTCATCGCTTCCGGGTTGGACTCGATGCGCAGGAAGATCCGGGTCATCTCGTCCACCCGGTCCCAGCCCACGTGCAGCCCGGTGTCGTCGACCGGCTGCAGGCCGCGCACGCTGAAGGTGTACTCCTCCTGGCTGTGCACGTCGGCCAGGTAGTCGAACACGTCGCGGGGCGGGCAGTCGATGTAGGTGTGCAGGGTGCAGTAGTCCCCGTACACCTCCTCGTGCGGGTAGGTGTCCTTGGTGGCCTTCATGGCCTGGTCGACGATCTCGGCCATGGACCGGGTCTCGCAGCGGGCCAGCCCTGGGATCTCGGCCAGTTCTTCGTCGGAAACCCTCACTTCGGCGATGTCCTCTCGGTCGAATCATCGGTCGGCACGAACGGCAGGTAGGGCGGCATCTCGTCGGGGCGCATCTCGATCGACACCAGCGACGGACCGGTGGTGCTGTCGCTCGCGGCCAGGAAAGAGCGCAGCTCGTCGAGAGTCCGGACGGTCCGCGCCCGGATGGACGGGAACATCGCGGCGACCCCCGCGCCGATGTCGCTGCCCCGGAAGGCGTTGTAGGTGTGCTCGGCGTCGTAGAACAGCTCTTCGCGCGACTTGCAGGCCGCGTGCGAGTTGTTGTTGAAGATCACGAAGGTGACGGGCAGGTCGTGCTCGACCGCGGTGTGCACCTCCATGCCGTGCATGTAGAACGAGCCGTCACCGGCCAGCACGAAGGTGCGCCGCCCGGTGGCGAACGCCGCGCCGATCCCGGCACCGAAGCTGAAGCCCATGCCGCCCATGCCCAGCGCGAGCAGGTAGCGGCCGCGGGCGGGCGCCGGGAGGAAGTGCAGCACGCCGCACCCGGTGTTGCCCGCGTCGGAGACCACGACCGCGTCGTCGGGCACCGCCTCCGCGATCGTCCCGACGACCTCGCGCAGCGCGATCCGGTCGCCTTCGGTCCGCTCGTGCGGCAGGAAGTCCAGCCCGTCGTGCGGCGGTGTCGCCGGAGGCTGCCCGAGCAGCTGCTGCGCGGCCGACCGCAGGCGGGCGCGCAACTCACCGGTTTCGAGCAGCACCTCGTCGCCGACGTGGGGAGCCTGCCGGTCGAAGCAGACGATCTCCTTGCCCGCCAGCGAAGCTTCCAGCCCCGCCCGCGCCACTTGCGGGAACCGCGTGCCCACCAGGACGAGGGTCCGCGCGCGATCCAGGCAACGCCGCACGCTGGGATGCCCGTTCGCGCCGGCCACCCCGACGAACCGCGGGTCGTGGTTGTCGAAGACGTCCTTGGCGTCCGGCTCCACCGCCACCCACGCACCGAGGCCCGCCGCCAAGCTCGCCAGCTCCGCGCGCGCGTCCGCGCGCACCACGCCCGAACCGGCCACGATCAACGTCGGCCCGCCGCTTCGAGCGGCTTCCAGCGCCCGCAGCACCCGCTCGTCGAGTTCGCCGGGCTCCTCGTCCTCGACCGGGAGGTCCACCGGTTCCAGCTCGGTCGACGCCTGCTGGACGTCCTTCGGGATCAGCAGGACCGCGGGCCCCCGCTCGCGCTCGGCGGCGTGCATCGCGCGCGGCAGCAGATCGGCGATCTCGTCCGGTTTCTCCACCCGGGCGCAGAACCGCGACACCGCGGCGAACAGCGCCGGGCCGTTCAGCGATTCGTTGAGCCCGCTCTGGTCCTGGAACGCACCGCGGCCTTCCAGCGAGGTCGGCGGCTGTCCGATCAGCGCGAGCAACGGGACCCCGGAGGCGTAGGCCTCGCCGAGCGCCGGAACGAGGTTGAGCGCCCCTCCACCGGAAGTCGCCGCGACCACGGCGAGGCGGTTGCTCGCCCGGTGGTAGCCCTCGGCCATCGCACCGGCGGAGAACTCGTGCTTGCCGACGATCCCGGCCACGCGCCCGGAGCCGCGGGTGATCGCGTCGTAGATGTCTTCGACGTTGGCCCCGTGCACGCCGAAGACGTGCCGCACACCAGCGGAGTCGAGGTGGTCGACGATGCGGTCCACGACCCGCTTGCGCTCAGCGTCCGGCATTGACCACCTCCGCGAGGATCCCCAGCCCGTGCTCGATCTCGGCGTGCGTCGCGGTCACCCCGATGCGCATCGACCGGCGCGCGTGCGGCTCGCCGTGCAGGTGCGGCAGGTAGAACGGGGCGGACGGGGCGATGAGCACGCCGCGGTCCTTGAGCTCGTGGAACAGCTCCGAAGTGGACGTCTTGAGCTCCGGCAGGTGCAGCCAGCGGAACTGGCCGCCGTCGGAGGCGTGCAGCCAGAACGGCACCCGCAGCCGCTCGTCCAGGACTTCCCGGATGAGCTGGTGGCGCTGCCGGTAGCTCTCGCGCAGTTCGCGGTGGCACAGGTCGAGGTACCGGTCGTCGCGCAGCAGGATCAGCACGGCCAGCTGAACCAGCTGCGGCGGGAACGTGGCGACCTGCGCCTGGAACCCGCCGAACAGCTCGATCAGCGGTTCCGGGGCGATCACGAACCCCAGCCGCTCACCGGCCAGCGCCGCCTTCGAGAAGCTCTGGACCAGGACCACGTTGTCCGCCCAGGGCATGCCGAGTTCCCGGAAGGCCAGGCCGGGAACCACCGGGGCGTAAGCGTTGTCGACCACCAGCAGCGCACCGATCTCGGCGCACTCCCGGGCCAGTTCGGCCAGCGCCTCGTCGGAGATCACGTTCCCGGCGGGGTTGCTGGGCCGCGAGACCACGACCGCACCGACATCGCTGCTGAGAGCTCCGCGGGGCGGGACGTAGCGGAACTCGTCGTCGCCCTCGCGCACGACCTCGGCGGGCACCATGTCGTAGGCGACGTCGCGGTGCGTCAGGTACCCGGGGTACTCCGGCCCGAACAGCACGACCTTGCGGCCCCGGTCGGCCATCAGCTCCGAGATGTAGTGGAAAGCGGCCTGCGCACCAGGCGTGATCAGCACGTTCGCACCCGACACCGGCAGCGAGAACCGCTCGGCGTAGCGAGCCGCGAGCTGCTCGCGCAGCTCCGCGTCACCGTGCACCCCGTGGTACCGGGTGACGCGGCTGGTGAAGCTGGGATCCGCTACGGCGGCGCGGAAGGCCTCGCGCACGGCGTCGGAGATCGCGGGCAGTTCCAGCGGCATGCCGGTCGCCAGGTTGTGCCAGCCCTGGTCGACGGCCAGCAGGTACGGGACGACGTCCTGCCACTTCTCGATCGGCGGCGCGCTGACCGCGGTCATGAACGGGCCCCGTCCCGGTAGCGGTCCGCGATCCCGCCCGGCAGGTCCAGCCGGCCGATCGGCGAGTAGTCGTAGCGGTCCACCGGGTCCTGCGAGGGCGAGACGATCAGCTCGTTGGCCCCGGCGACGTGCGAGGTGACCTCGTCGCTGGCGAACAGGTAGCCGATGCCGTCGACGAAGGTGCAGCCCAGATCCGTCAGGTTCATCCGCGCACCGTCCACCGTGACCAGTCCGAGGTCGCGCAGCCTGCCGACCTCAGGCGCGAACAGCTCCCCCGCGTCGATGCCGTAGCGCTGCTTCAGCACGTCGAAGTCCACGCCGCCGGACCGGATGCCGAACATGATCGCGCGGCGCACCCGCTCCTCGTCGGGCAGCGTGTGACCCCGCCACACCGGCGCCTTGCCCGCGTCGATGGCGTCCACGTACTGCTGGTTGTCGCACACGTTGTAGTACTGCGTGCCGCCGATGTAGCCGAAGCTGCTGACCCCGACCCCGACCAGGTTGTCCTCCTCGATGGAGTCGAACTTGTTCTGCTGCTGCTGGGAGTGCACCTTGCCCTTGGCGTAGTAGAAGACCGGCCCGCGCACGAATCCGGCCGCGTTGAGCACGTGCTCGGCCATGTAGTGCATGCGCAGCCGGTCCGTCGCGTCCGGGAACAGCTCCGGGTTGCGCATGTACTGGCGGGTGATCGGGTCGGACCGCTTGAACATCAGCGGGAAGATGTTGAACTTCTCGATGCCGGCGTCCATCAGCTCGATGATCGTGTCGTACCAGTTGCGCAGGTCCTGCAGCGGCAGCCCGAAGATCAGGTCGACGTTGAGGTTGCGGATGTCGCGCTGGTCCAGCAGCTCCAGCAACCGGTAGACCTCGGCCCGGCCGTGCCCGCGGTTGAGCTTGGTCAGCACGTCCTCGTTCATCGACTGGATGCCGAAGACCCAGCGGTTGACCCCGCCTGCGGCGATGGCGTCCAGCCGGTCCTCGTAGTCGGGCTGGCGCACCACCCCGGGGTGCAGCTCGAAGGTGATCTCGGTTTCCGGCCGGGTCCGGACGTTCTTCCACAGGTGCTCGAACAGCCGGGTGATCTGGGGCGCCTTCAGGTAGGAGGGCGTGCCGCCGCCGAAGTAGATCGACGAGGCGTTCAGCCCCTCCGGCGATTCGGCCGAAACCCGCTGCTGCACAGCGGAGATGTCGTCCAGCAACGCCCCCACGTAGCGCTCCACCCAGGAGTCGGCGGCGTTGATCTCCTTGTAGAAGTGGCAGAACGTGCAGTACTGCTCGCAGAACGGGATGTGCAGGTAGACGTTCTGGGAGCTGGTGACGTCCCGGAACACCTCGTGCTCATCGATGTCGTGCAGGAACTTCAGCGGCGGGTAGGTGCCGACGAGGTAGTACTCCAGGGGCGTGCGGTACACGCCCGCGGCGCGCAGATCGTCCAGAGCGATCGCGCGCACCTGCTGGTCGGCGTACTCCACCGCCTCGGCGAAGCTGGGCAGCATTCGGTCGCCGCGCGCACCCGGAGCGCTCGGCTGATTCGGTTCCCGCACTCGGTCTCTCCTCCGGCCAGGTCGCCCAGGCCTGTCTGCGTGTCAACTCCCGAACGCCAAGAACGGCTAAACCACGACTTGACGCTTCTGCGGAACTGGAATCCGCATTGCTGCTGTGCGCGCACTGCGTTTCACACTATTACCAGTACGCATTTCAACAATCGCAGTGACGCACGCCACCACCCTTCGCAGTAGCACCGCGCCACGTCACCGCATCGACCAAACGGACTAATCCATCCTGAACCATCCAGCAGTACGAATCCGAAATTATCCACTCAGGACGCGAAACCCCCAGAAACCCGGACAAAGGCTGACACAACTACCGGACGGATAGCGATAACCCCAGTTCAGCGGCACAGTCGTGCGCCGTTGCTCATCAGTTCCAATGGTTCCGCGATCACCGACCGCTAATGTCGTTCAAAGGCAAACTATCGGTCGGCGCGGGTGCTGGAATCAGCCCCGGCAGCGGTTCATCAACATCCGGAAGCCTATGCACGCCTTCTCGCGATAGTCAACAAGCATTGCGACATCCGCCGCAGTCCAGCGACTTCCATCCCGTTCTTGACAGTCGCCCCGTTCACTCGGCAGGGTGAACGGGACACGTGATCTGGTCGTGACCTGATCACGCGGACTCTCCGGGCGCATTCGAGCCGCCCGGATCGATCGTCTGGGGACAAGGGAGCTCTACGTGGATCCAAGCCGTGCCGGCACCGGCTGCCCCGTGTCGCGGATCGCAGCGGAATTCGACCCGTTCGGCGACGCGTACCAGCACGATCCGGCCGCGCTGCTCGCCGCGGCACGCGCCGAGGAACCCGTCTTCTACAGCCCGGAGCTCGACCACTGGGTGGTGACCCGGTACCGCGACGTCAAGGAGTTCTTCCGCGACACCAAGCGGTTTTCGGCCTCGAACGCGCTGGAGCCGATCACCCCGCTGGGGGAGAAGGCTCGCGCTCGGCTGGCGGAGTACGACTTCGCACCCGGCCCGGTGCTGGTCAACGAGGACGAACCGGTGCACATGAGGCGCCGCAAGCGCCTCGCGCCACCGCTCGCGGCCGAAGAGGTGGCCAAGCTCGAGGGCCGCATCCGGGACCTGGTGACCAGCTACGTCGACGCGTTCGTCACCCGCGGCACCGCCGATCTCATCGACGACCTGCTGTGGGAGGTTCCGGCGATCGTCGGCCTGCTGGTGTGCGGGGTGCCGGACGAGGACATCGACCGCGCCCGGCACTACACCATCAAGATGGGCATGTTCACCTGGGGGAAGCCGACCGAGGAGCACCAGGTCGAGATCGCCGACCAGGTCGGCCAGTGGTGGCGGCTGTCCGGGCAGCTGGTGGACCGGCTCAAGCGCGAGGGCGGCCAGGGCTGGGTGCCCACCGCCATCGACGTGCACCGCGACGACCCGGAACTGGTCGACGACAACCACCTGCAGAACATGATGATGAGCGGCCTGGTCGCCGCCCACGAGACGACCACCAACGCCACCGCGAACGCGCTGCGCTTCCTGCTGTCCCAACGGAATTCGTGGGAAGAGCTGTGCGCGGACCCGGCGCTGATCCCGAACGCGGTCGAGGAGTGCCTGCGCTTCCGCGCATCGGTGCAGTGCTGGCGGCGCAAGGCGCTGGTGGACGTCGAGGTCGAAGGCGTCACCATCCCGGCGGGCAGCCGCGTGCTGCTGGTGATCGGCTCGGGCAACCACGACGAGACCGTTTTCGACAACCCGCAGGAACTCGACATCCACCGGCCGAACGCCAAGCGCCACCTCGCCTTCGGCATGGGCGCGCACGCCTGCATCGGCGCCCCGCTGGCCCGGCTGGAGATGCGGATCATCCTCGAAGAACTCACCCGCAGGCTGCCGCACATGCGGTTGGTCGAGGGCCAGGACTTCGGCTACCTGCACAACGCGTCCTTCCACGGTCCGCGCCACCTGCGCGTCGAGTGGGAGCCGGCGGACAACCCCGTCGACGCCTGACCTTCCCGCGGAATCCCGCGCCCTTTCCCGAAAACCCCGGCCGCACAACGCGATCCGGGCGATCGGACATCACACGAGGAGCATCATGGCAGCAGCACGCATCGCGGTCGTCGGTGGCGGAGTCGGCGGGTTGAGCAGCGCGCTCCTGCTCGCCCGCCGCGGGTTCGAGGTGGAGGTCTTCGAACGCGACACTCCCCCGCCCGCCGACCTGGCCGACGTGCAGGGCTGGCCGCGCCCCGGCGCACCGCAGTCCCACCACCCGCACGTCTACCTGGGCCTGTTCCGCCGCCTGCTGCGGGAGAACCTGCCCGACGTGCTGCGGGACATGCACGACCACGGCGTGGACGAGCTGCCCTTCAGCGGGATCCGCGGCCCCGTCGAGCCCGGCGACGAAGACCTGGTGATGATGGCGGCGCGGCGCAACACGCTGGAGTGGGCGCTGCACCGAGCAGTGGCCGGCGAGAGCCGGATCCGCCTCCACCCGGGCGTTTCCGCGCAGCTCGCCGAGCCGGTGGACGGCGTGCTGACCGGAGTGCGCACCCCTGCGGGCGTCGTGGACTTCGACCTCGTCATCGACGCCACCGGTGCGCGCTCCAGAGTCGGCCAGCAGTACCTGGAGACGGTGTCGGAAGCCGAGTGCGGCAAGGTCTACAACAGTCGCTTCTACGCGCTGCGCGAGGGCGTGCAGCGGCCGCCGCTGGAGCACGGTTCCACCACCGTGGTCGACGGACTCGGCTACGGCGTAGCGCTGTTCGCCCACGACTGCGGGGTCTTCTCCATCGACGTCGGCCGGTTGCCGGAGGACGACGAGATGAAGAAGCTGCGGGATCCGGAGGCCTTCGATCGCGTGATCGCGCTGTTCGACAAGTTCGAGCCGTGGTTCGCCGACGGCAACGCCACGCCGATCAGCGACGTGGTGCCGATGCCCGGGCTGCGCAACGTGCTGCGCACCCTCAAGCCCGACGCGCCGAGGGGCTACTTCCCGCTCGGCGACCGGGTGTGCCTGACGGACCCGACGTTCGGCCGCGGCCTGGCGCTGGCCCTCGCGCACGCGGTGCGGCTCAGCGAGACCTTCGCCGCGGCCGACGGCGACCTGACCGGGCTCAACGTGCGAACCACGCAGGAACAGGTGGAATTCGTCCGCCCCTGGTTCGACGACGTGGTCGCCCAGGACGTGGTCCGCACCTCGCTGTGGCGCGCGGCGGTCAAGGGCGAGTCGTGGCAGGACCTGCTGGTCGACGCGCCGCCGAACCCGTTCCTGATGATCGACGCGGAGGAGCACGACCCCGAGCTGGGGCTGGCCGCCCGCCGCTACGTGAGCATGCTGACCAGGACCGTCGACACCACCGAGGTGCACGAGCGGATCCAGGCCATCATGGAGCTCTCGGAGGCCGGCGAGCAGGCGGCGTCCACCGCGCCGACCTACGCCGACGTCCTCGCGGCCCTGGACGGCTGAGTCCCCGCGAGCCGGCGCCCTTCAAGAATATTCGAACGACCACGTCGGCCGCTCCGGCCGACTTCGAGAGGACGATGGAATGCACGCACTGCTCGGAGCGACCGGCCTGGTCGGCGGACAGGTGGCGGCCGCGCTGCGCAGAAGGGGCCTCGCGGTGCGCGCGCTGGTCCGCGACGCCGGCCGCGGCCGGGAACTCGAGGAGCTGGGCTGCGAGCTGGCGGTCGCCGACATCGACGACGTCGACACGCTGGTCGCCGCCTGGACCGGCGTGGACAGCGCGTTCGTCATGCTGCCGACGTACTACGACTCCGCCGACGTGCTCGCCACCTACGACCAGCAGATCGACAAGATCGTCCGCGCCCTCGAGATCGCCAGGCCGCCGCACGTCGTGGCGCTGTCCGCGGAAGGCTCGGAGATCCCGGAGGGCACCGGGCTGATCCTCACCACGCGGGCGCTCGAGAGAGCGCTGCGCGGCACCGGGTTGCCGACCACGGTCGTGCGCTGCCCGCTGTTCATGGAGAACTTCCGCTACGCGGTCGAACCAGCCCGCGAGCACGGAGTCCTCCCCAGCTTCCTCGTGCCCCTCGACCGCGAACACCGCATGGTCTCGGCGATCGACGTCGGCGCGGCCATCGCCGACGCCATCGCCGACCCAGCGGATTCCTCGCGGATCAGGTTCATCTCCGCCCCGCGCGAGTACTCCACCACCGACATCGCCAAGACGCTCGCCACCCTGCTGGACCGCCCCGTCGCGGCGGTCGAGGTCCCGCGAGACGAATGGCACGACCAGATGACCGGCATCTCGGGTTGCAGCGCCGACGCGGCCCGCCTGCTCACCGACATGTACGACAGCTTCAACGCGGGCAGGCTCGGCGTCGAACCTGGAGCCGGCGAGGAGATCACCGGCCCCACGACCCTCGAAACAGCCCTCGCCGGAGTCACCTCCCGCTGAGGAGGCCGGGAAAGGGGATCGCGACTCCTACTGGAGCTGCTTCTTCTGGACCTTGCCCAGCGCATTGCGGGGCAGATCGTCCACGAACACGACTTCGCGGGGGCGCTTGTGGCGCGACAGCGTGTCGGCGACGAAGGAGATCAGGGTGTCGGCCAGCCTCGCCCGGTTCTGCTGTTCGGTGACGACGTAGGCCACGACGCGCTGTCCGAGGTCCGGGTCGGCTCGTCCGACGACCGCGACCTCGTGCACCGAGGGGTGGGCGAGCAGCGCGGTCTCGACCTCGCCGGCACCGATCCGGTAGCCACCGGATTTGATGAGATCGACCGATTCGCGTCCGACGATGCGGTGAAATCCGGCGGCGTCGCGCGTCGCGACGTCGCCGGTGATGAACCAGCCGTCATCGGTCCACGCCGCCGACGTCTCCTCGGGCCGGTTGAGGTAGCCGTCGAACAGCATCGGGCCGCGGACCTGCAGCCGTCCGATGCTGGCTCCGTCGTCGGGCACGAGCTGTCCGCTCTCGGCGACCAAGCGGGTCTCCACCCCGCGCACGGCTTGCCCGACCGAGCCCGGGAGACGTGGCCCATCGGCACGAGTGCTGAGGGTGATCATGGTTTCGCTCATCCCGTAGCGCTCGATCGGCGCACCGCCGGTGAGTCCTGCGATGCGCTCGAACACCGGTGTGGGCAGCGGCGCGCTACCGGAAACGAGCAGCCGAGCCCGGCGCAGCGCTCGTGCGGAGCTCTCGTCGTCGGCGATGCGCGACCACACGGTGGGCACGGCGAAGTACATCGTGCCCGCCGCCGCGGCGTAGCGCTCGGGGCGCGGTTTCCCGGTGTGCACCACGCGTGAACCGATCCGCAGGGACGCGAGCACGCCGAGCACCAGGCCGTGCAGGTGAAACAGCGGCAGGCCGTGAACCACGGTGTCGTCGGGGGTCCACCGCCACGCGTCGGCGAGGGCGTCGACGCCGGCCGCCAGGGCGCGGTGGCTGAGCCTGACGCCCTTGGGCGCACCGGTCGTTCCCGAGGTGTACATGATCATGGCGAGGTCGTCGTCGGCCGGTGCGATCGAGGTCGTCGCTTCGCCGCGACCTCGGCGGCCGACGGGAATCGCGGGCAGGTCGGAGCCGGGGTGCGGTGAACCCGCCCAGCAGGTGACCTCGGCGTCGGTGAGGATGTGGTGCAGTTCGGCGCTGCCGGAGTCGGGCGGGACCGGCACCACCGGCACCCCGGCCAGCAGGCATGCGGTGACGGCGACGATCGTCTCCGGGGTCGGTGTCGCGTGAACCGCGGCCGGGCCGGCGGGGAGGGAACCGGCAAGCGCACGCGCTGCCTCGTACAGCTGCGCTCGCGACATGCTGTCCGGGCCGACGGTGATCGCCGCGGCGAGGTCGGTCGCGCTCGGGTGGGCGGGATCAAGCGATGTCAGAAGCATCGGTGGGGACTGCCTTTCTCGTGTCGTTGGTTGGTGCGCCGAACACCGGCTCGGCTCTGGCCGCGAAGGCGGCCAGCCCGACGCCGAGATCCGGGTTCGGCGCCGACTGCCAGTGCCGGTGCAGCTCGTCGGTCACCCGGCCGTTCGCCGCCGCTTCGTCGGTCATCTGCTTCGCGGCGGCGATGGTGGTCGGCGCCCGGGTCGCGATGGTGGCGGCGATCCGGTGAGCGGCGGCGTCGAGCACTTCCTCGCCGACGACGTCGGTGACCAGGCCGAAGTGCAGCGCCGTGGACGCCGTGATGGCCTCGCCGGTGAAGATCAGGCGCTTCGTCGCGGCCGGGCCGATGATGCGCACGAGCCGGTCGATGGAGCTGGTGGGGTAGATCAGGCCGAGTTTCGCCGGGGTGATGGCGAAGCTGGCCCGCTCGGAGGTGATCCGCAGATCGCAGGCGACGGCCAGCTGGGTTCCGCCGCCGACGCAGTGGCCGCGGATGGCCGCGATCGTCGGTTTCGGGCACCCGGCGAGGATCTCCTCGACGCGGGCGAACTCCTCCTCGATGCGGGCCGCGGGCCGCTCGGCGATCTCCGAGATGTCGAGTCCGGCGCAGAAGTTGGGGCCCGCACCGCTGAGGACGATCACGGATACCTCGGCACGCCGTGCGACCGCGGCGAGATGCTCGGCCAGCGCCTCCAGCATCGACCGGTTCAAGGCGTTGGCGCGTGCGGTGTTGTCGATGGTGAGCCGTGCGATGGGGCCGTCGACGTCCAGTGAGACGGTCGCGCGCGGTGTCGGTGACATGCCTGCGCCCCCGTTCACAGCACCATGCCCGGCACGACCAGGGCGCCGACCAGCAGGACGGGCCCGACCACCACCATCGCCAGCCCCCAGCGCATCAGCGAGCGGGTCATGCGCGGCCGCTCCCCCGAGTCGACGGTGGTGGCGACCAGGGTCGCGCCGACGGTGGAGAAGGGTGAGACGTCGACGATCGAGGCGCAGACGCCGATCGCGCAGATCAACGCCCAACCCGGGATCGAGCCCGATGCCACCAGGGGCAGGGCCAGCGGCACGAGCGCTGCGAGCATGCCGGTGGTGGAGGCGAACGCCGAGACGAGACCGGCGACGAGGCAGATGAACAGCGCGGCCAGCAACGGCACGCCGATGTGACTGGCGTACTCGCCGAACATGTCGATCGCACCGATGTGCTCCAGCACGCCGACGAAGGTGATGATGCCGCCCACCAGCAGGACCGTCGGCCAGTCGATCCGGGGAATCGCCTTCTTGGCCGACTCCGGGTCGAGCAGGGTCAGCACCGCGCCGAATGCGAACGCCAGCACGCCGATGTCGGGGTCGAGGTCGGCCAGCGACAGCGCGATGACAGCGCCGACGAGCCCGACCATGGCGATGACGGTGGCGATCTGGCTGCCGGAGAACGGCTTTCGCGCGCTGCCGGACGGCAGATCCGGACTGCTCGGCTCGCCGGTACCGGAGTCGACAGCGGCCGACTGCTCGCTGGTGGCGCGCAGCAACTGCCTTCCGCCGAACAGGACGTAGGCGACCACCAGCAGCAACAGGTTGATCACCACTGCGACCGCGAACAGCACCAGCGGGCTCAAGTCGACTCCGGCCCGATGCGCGGTGCCATAGGTGACGATGCCGAACAGGCTGGTCGGCGCGAAGGCGCCCGCACCGAGCCCCGTGCCGATCGACAACGCCATCAGCATCGGATCGATGTCGCGCTTGTCGGCGACCAGCATGCCGATCGGCGCCATCACCAGTCCGCCCAGCGGAGATCCCATGGCGGCGATTCCCGCGGTCAACAGGAAGAACACGATCGGCAGGAGGCCCCGACGATGCCCGACCCTGGTGAGGGCTGCCTCGATGATCCGGTCGATCGTGCCGTTGACGTGCGCGATCCCGAAGAAGTAGGTGACGCCGACCAGCAGCACCAGGATGTCGACCGGAAACCCGGCGACGACGTCGTCGATGGACATGCCGGCCAGCCCGAGCCCGACGCCGGACGCCGCGGCGAACATCAACACCCCCAGATGAGCGTTGCGCACCGCCGATAACGCGAAGACGCCCACAAAGATCACCAACGCCGTGAGCTGCACTGTCATTTGCCCGCACTTCCCGCTTGGTCCACTGTGTGGCACAGTGGTCTGCTACATGAACCGGCGGCGTGTAAGCTAGTTCACAGACGACCGCGGGTCAAGGGACCGATCACGGGAGGTCGCATGTCCGCCACCAACAGCGTGGTGTCCGCATTCCGGGTGCTCGAGAGCGTCGCCCAGCTGCAACCGGTGGGTCTTTCCGAGCTCAGCCGTGCGGTCGGGTTGCCGAAGTCCAGCGTTCAGCGGGCCCTGCTCACGCTGCACGAAATAGGCTGGCTGCGACCGACCAGCTCTCAGCCGACGCGCTGGAGCCTCACCTACCGCGCGTTCTCCGTCGGCAGCCAGGCCCGCGATCACCAGTTCCTCCGCGACACGGTCCTCCCGTTCCTGAACGAGCTGCAGCTGACGACGACCGAGACCATCCACCTCACGGCCCCGGACGGCCGGGAGCTGGTGCTCATCGAACGATTGGACACCTCGCACCCGCTGCGGGCGTTCCTGCCGCTCGGATCGCGAATCCCGTTGCACGCCTCGGCATCCGGCCTGGCCTTCCTCGCCGCGAGCAGCCAGGAGTTCATCTCGGACTACCTGGCCGGGCAACTCGCCCCGCAGACCGACCGGACCATCACCGACCCGGACACCTTGCGCGAAACCATCGAAGAGGTTCGGCTGCAGGGGTATTCGGTGAACCGAGAAGGGCTCAGCAAGGGCATCACCGCCGTCGGCGCGGCGATCGTCAACGCGCAGGGCGAACCGATCGGATCCGTGTCGGTGTCCGGCCCGAGCATCCGGATGGTCCCGGAGACGTTCGAAACGTTCGGCAACGCGGTGCACGACACCGTGCGACGAATCCACGCCGTGCTGTGAGCGAGTGCGAATCGGCCGCCCTCCGCGTCCTTCAACGGCGAAGTTCGAGGCAGGCGTCTTCGGAGCGATCACCGAAGATCGGGACGACAGGACCCGAACCTGCGACCCCATGCCCCCAGCACGATCCACAGGAGAATCCGACCAGCGAAAACCGGGAAACCCCAACACGTCCCGATGCAGCACACGTCGATCCAGCTCAGCGGGAAGCGGTCAGAGCAAGAACAAACTCCGCACCCGCGCACCTGTCCGTGCCCGACTTCTCCGCCTGTGTCAGGCTACGGGCATGGCTCTGCCTCATGATGATGTCGATCCCGGTGGTCTGCTCGAGTACTCGGTGGTGTTCACCGACCACTCGCTGAACCACATGTCCCAGCGCTTCGTGGGCGTGATGCAGGGCATCGTCGATGTCCTGCGCACCACCTACCGAGCGCACAGCGTCGCGCTGGTGCCCGGAGGCGGCACCTACGGCATGGAGGCCGTCGCCCGCCAGCTCGCGACCGGCCGCCGCTGCCTCGTGGTGCGCAACGGGCTCTTCTCCTACCGCTGGTCGCAGATCCTCGAAATGGGCTCGATCGCGCAGGAACACGCGGTGTGCCGGGCACGACCGGTCGATTCGTCGCATCAGGCCCCGTGGCAGCCGGCGCCGATCGATGAGGTCGTCACCGTCATCCGCGAGCAGCGGCCCGATGTTGTCTTCGCGCCGCACGTCGAGACCGCCGCGGGCATGCTGCTGCCGGACGACTACGTCCGCCGCCTGGCCGAGGCCACCCACGAGGCCGGTGGCCTGCTGGTCCTGGACTGCATCGCCTCCGGGGCGCTCTGGGTCGACATGACCGACCTCGGCGTCGACGTTCTGCTGAGCGCCCCGCAGAAGGGCTGGAGCGGATCCCCCTGCGCCAGCTACGTCATGCTCAGCGAGGCCGGCCGGGCCGCGGTCGAGGCGAGCACGTCGACGAGCTTCTCCGTCGACCTGAAGAAGTGGCTGTCGATCACCGACGCCTACACCGAGGGCCAGACCCCGTACCACACGACCATGCCGACCGATACCCTCGCGCACAACCTGGAACTGATGCTCGCGACCCGCGACCGCGGACTCGAGGATCTCCGCGCCGCGCAGGTCGACCTCGGCAACCGGGTGCGCACGCTGCTCGCTGAGCACGGGCTCCCCTCGGTCGCCACCGACGAGTTCGCAGCCCCCAGCGTGGTCGTCGTCCACACCGACGACCCGGAGCTGCGCAGCGGCGCCCGCTTCAAGGAGGTCGGAATCCAGATCGCGGCCGGTGTGCCGCTGCACTGCGACGAGCCGGCTGACTTCTCCACCTTCCGCATCGGCCTGTTCGGACTCGACAAGCTCGGCGACGTCGAGGGAACCCTGGCCCGGCTCCGGACGGGACTGGACAAGACCGGCCGATGACCACCACCCGTTGATCAACCCCTCGCACCCCAGGGCTCGACCGCGGATGCGCTCCCGGTCGGCGGCGATCAGGCGGTCCTTGGTCTTGTCGGTGTACCGGGGAATCACGTGCAGGTGGAAGTGGAACACCGACTGCCACGCATCAGCGCCGCAGCAGTTGAGCAGGTTCACCCCATCAGCACCGAACGCTCCAGCCGCTGCCTTGGCCTCGGCTGGTGCGCGTCAGCTGGTCAGCCACCTGGTGGACGTCGTCAGATCGCGAAGCACTCCCGCGTCGGGACCGACGCCGAGCCCGGGGCCGGTGGGCACGTCGAGGTGTCCGTCTCGCAGGACGAAGGGCTCGGTGAGGTCGGTCTCGTAGTACCGGGAAGAAGCCGAGGTGTCGCCGGGCAACGTCGCGTGGACGTGCTCGTAGCGGGCCATCGCCCCCACCCCGTAGCGCTCCAGGAAGACCACCGGCGCGGTCTCCCGGAGCAGCTCGTGGCTCGGGTACGGGTCGGTCAGGAAGTCGTCGCTGAACGGGTCGAGGTCGAAGGTCGGGGCCGGGCGGGTGCCGGACAGTTTCCATCAGCGCCCGCTCAGAGATCGAGCACGAGTCGGGAGGAGCACGCCCGCGACACGCAGATCATCATGGTGTCGTTCGCCGCCCGCTCGTCGTCGGTGAGCACGGAGTCTCGGTGGTCGGCCACGCCTTCGAGCAGGGCCGTCTCACATGTCCCACAGGTGCCTTCCTGACACGAGGAGAGGATCTGGATCCCGGCGTCTTCGACGACCTCGAGGATGGACTTGTCGGCCGGGACGGTCAGGGTCATCTGCGACTCCGCGAGCTCGACTTCGAAGGTGGTGCGCGGCCCGTCGTCGGCTCCGGCCTTCGGAGCGAACCGCTCGATGTGGAGCGACCCCTGCGGCCAGTCCGCGCACGCCGTCTCGACCGCGGTGAGCAGGCCTTCGGGCCCGCAGCAGTACACGACCTTGTCGTCGCAGGAGCTGCCCGGCTCCGCGAGGAGAGCGTCCAGGTCGAGCAGGCCGACCTCGTCCATCGGGTACACCTCGACGTGTCCCGGGTACTCGGCCTCGAGGAACTCGCGATAGGCCATCGACGCTCTCGTACGGCCTCCGTAGGCCAGCCGCCAGGAACGACCGGACAAGGCCACCTGCGCGATCATCGGCAGCAGCGGCGTGATCCCGATCCCGCCGGCGATGAAGAGGTAGCTCTCGGCGTCGACGACGGGGAAGTTGTTGCGCGGGCCCCGAACACGGAGGGTGCTGCCGACGGCGATCTTGTCGTGGACGAACTGCGAACCGCCCCGGCCGTCGGGCTCGCGGAGCACAGCCACCTTCATGACGCTGCGATCGCCGGGATCGCCGCACAACGAGTACTGCCGGGTGAGGTCGGCCGAGAGCACCAGATCGACGTGGGCGCCCGCCGTCCACGGCGGCAACTCCGTACCGTCCGGGCTACCGAGGCTGAGCCACGGGTCATCCTCGCGATCGGCATCCGACTTCGCAAGACAACCTCCTGCCCGGCGGCCGCGCTGCTCGACGCTCGCACGCGCCATGAGCCCTGGTCTGGCAGATCACCGCCCGCACCGAGCCCGGCGACGAACTCCGCCCGCAGCGTCGACGAACTCCGCGTCCACTCCGGCGAACTCGTCGACGGAGCGCGCGATGGCCGCGATCCGGTCACCCTCCACGAGCACCGCACCATCGGACAATTCACCGCGCTCGGCGTCCATGGTGGTGATGGGGCCACCTGCGATGACGGTTCGTCTCATGCGCCCATCGTCGCCACGTGCCCCGAACCGCACCAATACCCGGGACAGTGCGTCGCCGCTGTGAGCAGCGTGTTGCGCGGGTGTTGCAGCGGCCTTCCGGGAGTCACGAGCCGTACAGCTCGTCGACGAGGGCGAAACCGTCCGCGACCCAATTCAGCTCGGTGCGGGCGCGGGCGATGAGGCCGTCGTAGGCGTACATCTTGTAGCGCACCGCGAACTCGGCCTCGCGCACGGTCAGCTTGGAGAGGCGGGCCGCCAGGGTGGGGTGGGTGCGGTCGACGAGCGCAGCCCGAGTGCTCTCGAGCATGCTCAACTGCTCCTCCCAGTACGCCTGCTGCTGCCGGAGCTGCTCGCGCACCGACTCGGGGTCGGCGAAGTCGAAGTAGGCCGCCTTCAGGTACGCCGGGTCGCGCTGCCGCTGAGGTGCCAGCGGGGACTCCATCCACTCGCGGAAGTCGGCGAGACCGGCGTCGGTGACGTGGTACTCCTTCTTCGTCCCCTTCTTGCCCCAGGGCACCTCGACCGAGGTGAGCAGCCCGTCGCGCTCCATCCGGTTGAGCTCGGGGTAGATCTGCGAATCCGGGGCGTGCCAGACGTGGGCCACCGAGCGGCTGAAGCTCTTCGAGATGTCGTACCCGGTCATCGGACGACCGGTGAGCAGCGCGATCAGCGCGTAACGCAGCGACACGACATCTCCCCCTCCGGACTCCCCAAGCTACCGACCATTGCCAACTCACTATATCCATAGTTAGATTGTGGCCCGCGCAACACATACCTATCTTCATAGGGAGTTCTCTTGCCCAGCACTACCTCGCCCGAAGCGGACACCGCACCGCCGACCACCGCTGCCGCGAAGATCTTCAACCACCCCCGCAACGCCTGGTACGCCGCGGCTTGGGACCACGAGGTCACCGGCAAGCAGCCGCTGGCCCGCACGGTCGCCGGGGTACCGCTGGCGTTGTGGCGCAACGCAGAAGGCCGGGCGGTCGCTCTCGCGGACGCCTGCTGGCACCGGCTCGCGCCGCTGTCGAAGGGCAAGGTCCTGGGCGACGAGCTGCAGTGCCCCTACCACGGTCTGCGCTACAACGCGGCTGGTCGCTGCACCGGAATGCCCGCGCAGGAGACGATCAACCCCAGCGCCGTGGTCCCCTCCTACCCCGTGGTCGAGCGCTACCGGTACGTCTGGGTCTGGGTCGGCGATCCGGACCTGGCCGACCCGACCGCGGTGCCCGACATGCACCAGGTGGACGACCCCGCCTGGGCCGGCGACGGCGAGACGATCCACGCCGACTGCAACTACCAGCTCATCCTCGACAACCTCATGGACCTCACCCACGAGGAGTTCGTGCACTCCTCGAGCATCGGCCAGGAGGAGCTGTCCGAGGCCGAGTTCGACGTGACCCACGAGGGCAACACGGTGACCGTCAGCCGGTGGATGCGCGGCATCGACGCCCCGCCGTTCTGGCTGAAGAACATGCGGGACAAGTTCCCGGGCTTCTCCGGCAAGGTCGACCGCTGGCAGATCATCCACTTCGAGGCGCCGGGCACGATCCGCATCGACGTCGGTGTGGCGAAGGCGGGCACCGGTGCGCCCGAAGGGGATCGCAGCCAGGGCGTCAACGGGTACGTGATGAACACGATCACCCCCGAGACCCACCGCACCTCGCACTACTTCTGGGCGTTCATGCGCAACTACCGCCTGGAAAGCCAGGCCATCACCACCCAGCTGCGCCAGGCGGTGCACGGGGTCTTCGGCGAGGACGAGGAAATGCTGCGCGCCCAGCAGAGCGCCATCGACGCCAATCCCGAGCACGAGTTCTACAGCCTCAACATCGACGCCGGGGGGATGTGGGTGCGGCAGATCCTCGAGCGCATGCTCGCGGCCGAGGGGCGCCCGTCCTCCGCGGCGGACGCCGGTCAGGGGGCCTGAGATGGCGGTGCAGGCACAGACCCGCTGGCAGCAGGCCCGGGTGGTCGAGGTCTCCGACGTCGCTGAGGGCATCCGCCGCATCGTCCTGGCCCCCGAGCAGCCCGAGCACGCCGCGCCTGGCACGCACGTCGACGTCCAGATCGGGGACGACCCCCGCCGGGTGCGCTCCTACTCCGTGGTGCGCTCCGAGGACGGCGGCCGCCGACTGACGCTCAGCGTGCGGCTCTCCCCCACCTCATCCGGCGGCTCGGCCGCGATGCACCGATTGCGGGTCGGCGACGACCTGACGGTCACCGGGCCGCTGCAGAACTTCCCGCTCGCGGTCGGCGCGACCCGCTACGTGCTCGTCGCCGGCGGCATCGGCGTCACCGCACTGGTGGCCATGGCCGCCGCGCTGCGCCGGCGCGGTGCCGACTACCAGCTGGTGCTCCTCGGCCGCAGCCGCGCCGCGATGGCCTACCTCGACGACCTGGTCGCCGAGCACGGCGACCGCGTCCGCGTCCACGTCGACGACGAGGGCACCTCGCTGGCGGTGGAGGGCCTCGTCGCCGGTATCGCCCAGACGCCCGAGGCTGCGGGCACCGAGCTCTACATGTGCGGTCCGATCGGGCTCATGAACGCCATCTCGCGGAGCTGGGCCGAGCACGACCTTCCTGCGCCAAACCTGCGCTTCGAGACGTTCGGATCCAGCGGCCGGTACCAGGCCGAGGAGTTCCTGGTGCAGCTCCCCGACCTCGGCCGGGAGATCGCCGTCGCACCCGACACCTCGATCCTCGACGCGCTCGAGGCCGCCGGGGTCGACACGCTCTCGGACTGCCGCAAGGGCGAGTGCGGGCTGTGCCTGGCGAAGGTGGTCGACGCCACCGGCACCATCGACCACCGCGACGTCTTCCTGAGCGAGTCCCAGAAGGAACGCTCGAACAGGTTGTGCCTCTGCGTCTCCCGAGCAGTGGCATCCGGCAGCGGCTCGGGAGATCCCGCTGTCCTCTCCCTCCGCCTCACCTGAGCCGGTGCACCACAGGGTTCGCACGGATCCTTCACCACCTGGAGACCCATGAACGTCACCGCACGCATCTCGCAGGCACCGATGAGCGGCTACCAGTGGCTGATCGTCGCGCTCTGCACCTTCATGAACTGCCTCGACGGCTTCGACGTCATGGCGGTCGCCTTCACCGGGCCGTCGGTCACCGAGGAGTTCGCGCTCAGCGGCTCGGAGTTCGGTCTGCTGGTCTCGGTCGGCCTGATCGGGATGGCGGTCGGCTCGATGCTGCTCGCCCCCTTCGCCGACCTCATCGGTCGACGCCCGCTGATCCTGGTCAGCCTCGCACTCGGCACGATCGGCATGTTCGGCGCGGCTGCGGCAACGTCGGTGACGGTGATGGGTCTTTTCCGGCTCATCACCGGCATCGGTGTCGGCGGCATCCTGGCCAGTACCAACGTGATCGCCAGCGAGTTCTCCAATTCCAGGAATCGCGGTCTTGCCATCGGCATCTACACCGCCGGGTACGGGATCGGCGCCACCGCGGCAAGCCTGGTCGCGAAGGCGACGGTGGGCGGCGACTGGCGAATGGTCTTCTACGCCGGCGGTGCCGGGACCCTGCTCGCCCTGGTCGTGATCGCCGTCGTCCTGCCCGAGTCGGTCGCCTTCCTCGAGCAGCGCCGACCGAGCGGCGCGCTGGAGCGGATCAACCGGACACTGGCCCGGATGCGGGTGGAGACTGTCACGGACGCCGACCTCGACGAGGCGGCCGCCACCCGGATTGCCGCTGAACGGGCCGGATCCAGATGGCTCAAGCAGCTCCTGACGCCGACGATCCTGCTCTGGCTCGTCTTCATCACGATCATGTTCGGCTTCTACTTCGTCAACAGCTGGACTCCCACGCTCCTGGTCGAGGAAGGCCTCTCCGAAAGCGCGGCGGTCACTGCCGGGATGGCGATCTCGATCGGCGGCACGGTCGGCTCGGTCCTCTACGGCGTTGCCGCCCGAGTGCGCGCGCCGCGGGTGGTGCTGATCGGATTCGCCCTGCTCTCGGCCGCGATGATGGTCGTCTTCATCGTCAGTGCCTCGACGCTGTGGCTCGGGTTCGGCATCGGCGTCATCGTCGGTGCTCTGATCAACGGCTGCATCGCCGGTGCCTACACCGTCGGCCCGCCTCTCTACCCGACCAACATCCGCAGCGTCGGCATGGGCTGGGCACTCGGGATGGGACGCATCGGCGCCATCCTGTCCCCGACCATCGCCGGCATGCTCAAGGACGCAGGAGCTTCCGCGACGCAACTCTACGTCGGCGCCGCCGTAGTGGTCGCTCTCTGCGCGCTCGTCCTGGTCGGCCTGCGCCGGCACGACCCCGAATCCACTCGCACGCCGAACGAGGCACTCACCACCTGACCTCTGCTCAGCCTCCTCACGACCCGGGTCGACCGGGTTCTCCGGTCGACCAGCAGACGCGGAACAGCCCGCTGATCTGTCGTGCCGATCAGCGGGCTTTCCTTCGTCGAGACAACAAGATTTGAACGGGTACGTCCCGCTGATCACGTCAAGCTGAGGTACTGCGCGTAGTCGTCCAAGGCACGCAGCACCTCGGCCTCGCCCGCGGACGGCAGTTGCAGCACGACCTCTTCCACCCCCAAGTCCCGGTAGTGCGCGAGCTTCCCCGCCGAGGGCTGTATTGCGTAAGGAACCACCTCGGGCTCCTCCTCCCGTCCCTCCTGCTCCCACGCCTTCCGCAGCGCGGGGAGCGCCTTGGTCAGGTCATCGCGCCCGTCGTTCGGCAGCCAGCCGTCCGCGTACTGAGCAATGTGGGAGAAGAGCTTGGGTCCCGCCGCCCCGCCGAGCAGCGTCCGCGGGGCTGCCCGCACCGGCTTCGGGTGGGCGTGACTGGCCCGCACCGACCCGAACTCGCCCTCGTACGCAGTGGGTTCGCCTGCCCACAGTGCCCGCATCAGCGCCATCCGGTCGCGCACCAGCTCGCGCCGCGTCGACCACTCCACCCCGTGGTCAGCGGCCTCCTCGGCGAGCCAGCCGAAACCGACGCCCAGGGTGAAGCGGCCGCTGGAGAGGAAGTCGAGAGTGGCGATCTGCTTGGCGAGGTCGATGGGGTCGTGCTGCGCGACGAGGGTGATACCGGTGCCGAGCGCCAGTCGCTCGGTGACGACGGCCGCCTGACCGAGCGCCACGAATGCGTCGAGCGTGCGTCCGAACTCGCGAGGCAGCGGCTCCCCCGCAGGGGTCCGGATCTCCTCGCTCGCCGGGATGTGGGAGTGCTCGGGCAGGTAGAGCCCGGCGAAGCCGCGCTCCTCCAACTCATGCGCCAGCCGGTCCGGCCAGATGCTCTCGTCGGTCAGGAAGATCATGGTCGCTACGCGCATCGGGCTGCGGCACCTCCGAAACTCGGCATTCGAGCTTGCTCGATCGTGGACATGTCTTGCGAGTTGGTTATCTTCGGTGCGACCGGGTGGACTTCCGGCCGATCAGGTCCGGGCTTGTTCGCCGGATCAGCCGCGGGGACCGACCAGCTCCGCCTCCTCCATCAGCTGCTCCCCGCGGCCTGGTCCGCGATGAGATCGAACTTCACGCGAACCAAGCCGTCGCCTTTTCGGGAACCGCCTTGCACTGCTCCAGCGCGAGCTACCAGCGATCAACGGAATGGGAACCGGTTCGCTCCGAGTGCGCCGGAGTCAGGACGCGGCGGCGCTCACCGGGGCGGCGTCGTCTTCGGAAACGTGCTGGGGGGACGGGTAGCGCCGCACGGACAGGGCCATGACCGCAATGGTGATCAGGCCAGCGATGCAAGCGAACACCAGGACACCGATACCGCCGGAGGTGTTGACCGCGCCGCCGCCGATGGCACCGGCCAGCGAGATGCCCACGTAGAGCCCGCTGGTGTTCAGCGCCACCGCCTCGGTGGCGGCCTCACCGCCCATGTGCATGGCGCGGGCGTTCATCGGGGGGTTGTTGGCCCATCCGGGCACTCCCCACAGCACCAGCACGACGCCGACCAGCCACGCCGGTGCCGCTCCCTGCCCGAGGCCACCGACCACGAGCAGCACCAAAGCGGCCGCGACCACGCCGCCGAACGCCGCGAGCAGGGTGCGGTCCACGCCCCAACGGTCGGTCAACCGTCCGCCCAGCACGGTGCCCACCGCGCCCGAGACGCCGACGATCGCGATGAAGATGCCGACGTACTGGCCGCCGACGCCGGTGAGGTCGTGGGTGATGGGGGCCATGTAGATGTAGGGCATCAACCCGCCGGTCGCCGCGAGCATCGTGCCGAGCACGCACAGCAGCACCGGGGGCCGACGCAGCAAACGCAGCCGCTCGGCCACGCCGACGACCGGGGTTTGCGGGATTCGGGGCAGCGTCAGCGCCGTGATCGCGATCGCCAGGCACGTGAACGCCCCCACCGCGATGAAGGTGGCTTCCCACCCCGCCACGCCGCTCAACCACGAGCCGAAGGGCACGCCGACCACCAGCGACACGGTCAGGCCCGCGGCCACGGTGCCGATCGCCCTGCCGGTGCGCTCCGGCGAGGCCAGCCGACCGGCGACCGCGAAGGCCGCCGGGGAGAGCGTGGCCGCCACCAGCGCCGCCACCACCCGCAGGGCCATCAGCATCCCGAAGGAGGGCACCAGCGCCGTGCCGAAGTTGACCACCGCGAACACCGCGAGCCCGCCCACGATCAACGCCTTGCGCGGCACCCGCCTGGTGGCCACCGCGAGGATCGGACAGGCGATCGCGTAGGTGATCGAGAACACCGTCACCAGCTGGCCCGCGGCGCCCTCGCTCACCTCCAGATCGGCGGAGATCGCCGGAAGAATCCCGGCGATGATGAAGTCATCGGTGCCGATGACGAACGTCGTCAGCAGCAGACCGATGAGCCAGCCCGAACTGCGCTCAGAGACCACGGGTACGCCTCGCTTACCTCAGTGCCGGAATCGCAACCCGAGTCGAGGTTGCGAAGTCGTGCTTCTCGGTGCAGCGACCGCGCTGCACTCCGGCGACAATAGTGCCACTGAGTGGCATACGCCCTCAAGGGGCAAGTTTGGCGGGCTACACTCCTGCCATGAAGGAGTCCAAGGGCGGAGCTGCCGTGACCCGCGATCGCGCCCCCGGTGATCAACTGCCCCTGCGGGAGCGCAAGAAGCTGCGCACGCGTCAGGCGCTCGTCGACACGGCGCTGGAGATGTTCACGGAACACGGTTTCGACGGCGTCACGCTGGATGTGCTGTGCGATGCCGTGGACGTCTCGAAGCGCACGTTCTTCCGCACCTTCAGCAGCAAGGAAGACGTGGCGCTGGCGCCCGTCCGCGACCTGTGGGCCACCTTCATGGAAGAGCTGGAGACCGCGGAGCCCACCGGCGGCCCGGTCTTCGAACTGCTGGAGAGCGTGCTGCTCGCAGCAATCGGCCGGATGGGCCCGGACGGCTGGGCCGAGCGCCTGCGGCTCAGCCGGAGGTTGACGGCGCGGACACCGTCGATGGAGGCGCACGGCCTGGCCTTCTGCGATCGGACCAACGCCGACATCGTCGCCGTCATGCAGCGCAGGTTCGACATGCGCGCGCAGCAGGATTCGCACGGCCTGCGTCCGCGGCTGGCCGTCGACCTGCTGACGGCAGCCTTCCACCGGGCGCTGGAGTGCTGGGTCGCCGACCCCTCGGAGCCGGGCCCCGAGGCGCTCGCCGACGGGCTGCGAAACGCCTGCGCAGCCGTGCCGGAAAGCCTCGAACTGCCCGCGCACCCGCGCTGAGCGGCCCGGCCCGCAGCACCGCCACATCCGCCAGGCAGTCGCCGCCCAACGCCCAAGCCCGGGGGTGCGACGAGGCGAGGGGCACGTGGCCGGGTCGTTCTCGTCATCGTTGGGCGCGGTGGCCGACAACGAACAGCATCCGGGTTGAGAGACGTGTCGTCCCGTCCGCGCGCAGCGGATACTCCTTCCGCAACAACGGCGCGAACTCAGCGCGGAACGCCTCCCACTGCTCGCCGTCGAGCCTGGCCTTGATCGGACGCAGCGGCGCCGCCTCCAGATCGTTCAACAGCGCGTCCTCGCCGTACAGGCACCGCCAGTGCCGCGATTGCCACACCTCAGGCCGAAAACCCCGCTCCGCCAGCAGGTCGTAGTACACGTCCGGCGGGCGCATGACCTCACCCAGCCGCAACACGCAGTCGGAGATCAGCTCACGCCAATGCGGGCGATCCGCCACTTCTTCCACCAGCGAGTGGATCCCATCACCGGCGTCGTCCGGTGAGCACATGCCGAACCAGGAACCGCCGGGGAGATCGCTCAACCAGGAGGAGATGAGCTCGGGGTGCTCGGGAACCCAGTGGATAGCGGTGTGGCACAGCAGGACGTCGGTATCCGCGGTCGGGCTCCAATCCCGGATGTCGCCGAGCTCGGCTTGGACACCGTGCTCACGCGCCTTCGCCACCATGTCGGGCGAACTGTCGACTCCGGAGACGACGGCTTGCGGCCATCGTCGCGAGAGCGCCGCGGTGAGGTCACCGGGGCCGCATCCCAGGTCGACCACCCGACGTGGGCTCCGGGCATCGATCCGCGCGGAGAGATCCTCGAATGCCCTGCTCTGCGCATCCGAGTGCTGCAGGTACTTTTCGGAATTCCACACTGTTCTTCCTCCATGTGCAGTGGGGTTCTGCCCACCACTTCGGCCGATCCGTGGCGTGATCGTCCTCATCGGTCTGCGGAACGGGGGACTTCGCGGCTGATGCCGCAGTTCGCGTTCTGGTTCATCTCCCGCTGGGTGAGAGCCATCACGGAGTCGGCGGGACCACCCGGGCGGCTCGCAGCGCGGAACGACGGACCTTGCCCGCGTCATCGCGCAGCGGGATGTCGGAGCGTTCGAAGGTGCGCGGAACTTTGTACGGTGCCAGTCGCTCTCGAACGAACGCGCCGAGGATGTGCTCCTCGACAGGTTCGTCGGTGTGCACGATCGCGTGGACCCGATTGCCCAGGTCGTCGTCCGGCAGTCCGATCACGGCTGCCGATCCCACCGCCGGATGCGCCTCGAGGGCGGCCTCGACTTCCGCCGGGTACACGTTGGCACCACCGACCAAGATCATGTCGCTGCGCCGGTCGGCCAGGTACAAGTAGCCGTCGGCGTCGAACCACCCCATGTCACCGAGCGACTCCCAGCCGTCCCGCGCCCGCGGGGTGGCACCCACGTACTGGTACGTCCGCTTACCGGGCGGCGGGCGCATCCACACCTCACCCACCTCCCCCGGTGGCAGCGAGCGGAAGTCCTCATCGGTGATCAGGATCTCGCCGGACACCAGGCGGCCAACGGATCCGGGGTGCTGCAGCCAGTCCTCCCCGTCGATGGCGGTCACCGCGATCGCCTCGGTCCCGGTGTAGTGCTCCAGCAGCACGCGCGGTCGCACCCACTCCAGCCATCCGCGTTTGACGTGTTCCGGACAGGGGGCGCCCACGTGGAACAGGGTCCGAACGCTGGACAGGTCGGCAGCGGCGCGGATGTCCGCGGGCAGCCGCAGGATCCGCCCCATCAGCGCGGGCACCAGGTAGACCCACGTGGCCCGGTACCGCTCGATGTGCCCCAGCACGTCGGCCGCGTCGAAGCGCGGCATCACCACCACGTGCCCGGCACTGGCCAGCGCGACCAGGGAGAAGGTGAACGGCGCGTTGTGGTACAGCGGGGCGGTCACCAGAAAGGTGCACCCGGGATCAATGCGCAGCGAGCTGGCTCGCGCCAGCACGGCCTCGGACGTCCCGGCATCCGCGGCCATGATGATCTTGGGTCGCCCGGTGCTGCCGCCGGAGGTCGGTGCCTTCCAGCACGGTGGGACAACGGGCGGCAGCGGATCGTCCGACAGCGCGGGACCCGGTTCGAACCCGGGCGGCAGGCTCGGCCTGCCGTCCGGGCTCGGCAGCCCCACCACCACCGCCGGGTCCGCGACCTCGATCACCGCCGCCAGTTCGGCCGCGGGCAAACGCGCAGACACCGGCTGCGGGGTCGCGCCGAGCTTCCAAGCGGCCACCGTGGCGACGTAGAACTCGATCCCGTTCGGCAGTCCGATGGTGACCAAGTCCCCTGCCGACACCCCGAACTGGGCCAACGCTCGGGCGTAGCGGTTGCTCGCCCGGGCCAGGTCGGCGCGGCTGAGCGTGACACCCTCGCAGGTCACCGCTGGCGCATCGGGGGATTCCGCGGCCAGGCGATCCAGTTCGGCGCCCAACGGGGTGCCCCCGATACCGGCGGTGACGGCCCTCCCTTCGGCCGGATCACCGAGGGAACCGCGGACTGCTCGTTGAGCATCCAGAGCGGGTTGGTCGTCGCGTGTCATCGTGTCCTAACTCCTCCGCCTGCTGGTGCGTTGATGAGCCTGCTCGAGCTCCGGATGCGGTGCCCTCACCCGCCTTGCAGCGGGCGGAGTTCACCCGAGGAATCCCGGTAGTGACGCGATCACTCACAGGGGATCGGCGGAAGGCGATCCAAGGTGATCCCGAAGTGCTCCTGGTACGCCTTCCTTATTTCAGAGTCGCCGATCAGCAAGACTTTCTCGCGGTGCTCTTTGCCGGTTCGCGTCAGAAGGTTTCCCCGCAGCGTGATCCGCCCGTTCTCCGACTCGCGCGTGCAGAACAGGCTCTTCCGGAAAGGAGAGCTGGGACAGTTCTCGTACCACCACAGCACGTGCCGGAAGTCGTCGATGGTGCGAGGCTGGTGCTCGATTCGCAGTACGGGAGTCCCGTCCCGCAGCAGATCGAGGTCGCCGTCAGGACCCGGGACGAACTCGAAAGTGCCGTTCGGGTCGTGCTGCGGGCCACGGGCGTCCATCCTCAGTGGATACCGGGCGCCATCCCGCCCGAAGCCGACGTCGACCAGCCACGGCCGCGGGGTGTCCACCCGGATCACCGTGTGCGCGAGCGGGAAGCTCGGGCCGTCATCGCGGAAGACCCGACTGCCCAGCAGCGCGACCCGGTAGCCCAGTTCTCGCAGCAGCTCGGGAAATGCCGACCCGTTGAGCTCACGACAGGTGCCGCCCCGGTTGCGGCGGACGACCTTGTCCAGAGCGTGCTCGCCCAACCGGATGGGCTCCCCCAGGTGGAAGTCGATGTTCTCGAACGGGACCGCCATCAAGTGGTGTTCCTGCAGCTCCCGGAGGAATTCCACATCGGGGCCACGTTCTGACACGCCGAGACGGCCCAGATACTCCTGGACCATCTGACCATCCATCGCAACGTCCTCCTCACGTCGGCGCACAAGGCCGGGCAGAATCCGCATGGCCAAGTTCCACTGAGCTTCTTCATCCTGATCGAAGCCGCAGGCGCGGCGAGCAACGCCGCAGTCTGGGAGCTGTCGCATGCGCCGCAGGCGCATAACCCACCCTCGCAGCTGGCACCGCCGCGGGTTCTCAGCGTTCGCCTGGTGAGGACAGCCCGTTCGCCGTGTATTGGACCAGAACGGGATCCCGGAGCCAGACGGACGCTGAGGTTCCGCTACCCGCACCGCCACGCAAAACGAGGATGGAAAACACTCACTGCGACCGCCAGTCCCCTAATCGCGACCGGCGGTGACGACGCGCTCGTAGCAGGGACGGACTTCCGGCTGTCCATTCGCCATGAGCTGAGCGATCCCGGCGTACATGCTGTCGCCCGCCCGGTTCTGATCTCCCTGCGTCGTGGCGTGCGGCAGCCCCATCTGGTAAAGCTGCAACTCCTTGACGAACGGCCGCCGCAGCGCTTCGTAGGACGCCAACGGCGCAGCTATCTCGCCGCCCGCTGCCCTGATCAACCGATCCGCCAGCACCAATGCGTCCTGGACCGCCATGTTCAACCCCTGCGCACCGATCGCGTGCACCCCGTGCGCGCTGTCGCCCAGCAGTCCCAGACTGCCACGCGACCACACGTGCGGCTGCACCACGTGGTGGTGGGCCACCATCAGCTGGTCCCAGTCGGTCAAGCCGCCGAGCCACTGCTCCAGATCGGGGCGGAAGGCCGATACCCGCGCACGCAGCTCGGCCACTCCCGCCGACCGGACTTCGTCGAAGTCCGCCGGGTCGCCGACCCACTGCACCGCCAGCTGCCCGTTGGCGACCGGCATCACGCCCAGCCACGAGCTGTCCGCGGCGTGGTGCACATCGACGCGTTCGGGCCAACCGGGCGGCTGCGGCAGGATGATGAACACCGCAGGCCGGTCGAAGTCGAACACGTCGACCTCGATACCAGCCGCCGTGCGCATAGGCGAGAACTTCCCGTCGCTGCAGATCAGGTACCGGCAGGTCATCGTCCGCTCCTGGCGCGCATCGGCCAGGTCGAGGCGGTGGCCACCGTCCGGAGCATCGGTCAGGCGACGCACCGATGTGCCCGGCAGGACCGCAGCGGTCGGCTCCCGCTCCAGCGCGTCGTGCAGCACGCCGGTCAAGGTCGGCAGCGGAACGCTCATGATGTAGGGATGCCGACGCCAGATGTCCGAGGCGTAGTCCAAGATGCGCTGCTCACCGGTCGCGGTGTGTTCGACCACCTCTCGCACCGGCTGCCCGACTCGGGCCAGTTCATCCATGAAACCGAGTTCGTCGAACAGCTCCAGGCTCGGCGGGGACAAGAACGGGGAGATCTTCCCCATCCGCGTATCGCGAAGCTCGTTCTTGTCCACCACCGACACTCGCCACCCGTGCCTGGCGAGCAGCAGCGCAAGCAGCAGCCCGGCTGGACCGCCACCGACTATGCCGCAGTCCGCGTAACCGTCGCTCTCATTCACCGCACTTCTCCCCACTCCTACGTACTTGCGTCGATCGGGCGATCCGCACTGTGCACTGTGGTCAGTTCCCCGCAGTGGAAGACCTGCGGTGAGCAGTCCGCCAGGCCCAGCTCCGCGCGCACCACCAGGCCGATTACCAGGTTGTGATCGCCGACCGGCACCGTCCTGTCCACCAGGCATTCGAGGACGCCCACCGCCCCGACGGGGAACGGGACGCCATTGGCCCCTCTCGCACCGCCCATCGCCACCACCGCCGCCTCGCCAGCAGGGCGGTCCGCCGACGCGAACTGCCGAGTGAGACCGGCCTGGTCGGCGCTGAGGAAGCTCACCGAGAACTCCGCCCCCGGCACGAGGCGTCCGGCGATCCGGGCGTACTGGTGCACCGAGACCAGCAAGGTCGGTGGCGACAACGACACGCTGACCACCGAGTTGATGGTCATGCCCATCGCGCTGTCGCCCTCGCCCGCCGTGAGCAGTGCGACACCGGTGGGGAACAAGCGCATGCAGGCGCGGAGATCCTCGGCCGCGACCGTCCGGAGTTCGCTCTCGCTGCCGGTCACCAGCAACTCACCCCCGTTCCAATCCAACGCGCGGCACCGCGGAAGTTACTTCTCGAGGCAGAACTCATTGATCGGGTAACCAACGTGGCGGTCTTCGCGCGGGAGGTATCCCAGGACCTTGTCGCCCGGCTTCAGCTCGGTGGAATTCAGCACCGTGCCGCCGGGTCCGAGAACGCGCACGTGCCAGTCGTCCTGCAGGATCAGGTTGACCGCGGTGCCATCGGGGGCGACGGCGTCAATCGAGATCAGCGGGCGGGTTTCGATCTTGACGCGGCCAACGGTGATCAACCGGGTGTTGCCCTTGACGTCGGCGGCCAGCACCCTCGATCCGGTCTTGAGCTCGGACAGGTAGTTCGTCCGCTCGTCCGCGCTGAGGGTGTAGGAGTGGATCGCGCCCGCGTTGACCCGGAACGGGCGGGTGGGCATGTAGGGCAGCGGGTGGGTTTCGCTGACGCAGAGGATCATGCCCTTGGAGTGCGATCCGACGAGAATGCCCTCGTCGGTGCCGAAGTGGCTGGTGGTGTCCACGCAGGCGCGCTCGCCCATGCCGACGTGGCTGGTCGCGGTGACCTCGAGCTCGACGAGGTTCAGCGGCGCGGACTCCACCGTCACGACCGACTTCAGCGCGGTGGCGTCACCGACCGTTCTCGGTGCCAGCATCACGCCGTCCGAACCGTGCTCGAGCACGCCCACGATGATCTCTGCTTCTTCGATGTCGCCAGCGGTGGTGATGATGCTGCCGCCCGACCGCGCAGCCGCGGCGATCACGATCTCCAGCGGAATCTTCGTCGGGTCGCGGAAGTTGAGCAGGCTGAACTGCTCCGTGCGCGCCGCATCGCAGGCGTCGTCCAACGTGGACGAGTCGACGATCTCGACGTAGCGCCCGAATTCCACTTCGGGATGGCGCACCGACAGCTCGGCCACGCCGGGGTGAACCCGCGGGTCGACGATCACGACATCGGCGGGACCGAACGTCTCCGGCAACTCGGCGTCAGCGGGAAAGTACACCTTCCGCACGGTCGGCGGCAGCGGTTCCAAGGAGGACAGATCGTCGGAGACGATCGCATCGACGCGCTGGTGCACCGCTTCTTCGATGATGGCGTTCCGCAGGTCGTTGTCGAGGGACCGGATGTCGAGCCAGCTCAGCTTCATGCGGAAATTCCAATCGTGGTAGTTCCGGATTTATTCGGAGACGAGATGGTGGCGCTCAACTCGATGTCAGGAGCGCCGACCCAGCGGCGCTGAACTCCGCGTCGATGCTGAGCGGCGAGTGGACCACTTCGGCCACCCGACGGGCGATCTTTCCCGGATCAGCGGCCTGGAAGATGTTCCGGCCCATTGCCACGCCCGCGGTCCCGCCGTCCAGCATTCGCGATACGTGGGCCAGCACTCCAGCCGGATCCTGCTCGGCGGGGCCCCCAGCGGTGATCACCGGGATGGCGCTCTGCCGAACCACGTCCCGCATCTCCTCGGTGCTGTGCGCCCAGGGGAGTTTGACGATGTCCGCACCGAGGTCCGTGGCTAGGGAGGCGGCGTGCGCCAGCAGGGCGGGATCGCGCGGATCGGTGATGCGCGGGCCGCGCGGGTACATCATGGCCAGGAGCGGGATGCTCCAGGTGGCGCAGGCGTCGGCGACCGCACCCAGGTCGGCGATCTGGGTGCCCTCTTCGTCCGAACCCAGGTTCACGTGGATGCTCACCGCGTCAGCAGCCATCCGCACGGCGTTCTCCACGCTCGAGACCAGGTACTTCGCGTCGGGATCCCGCGCGTGCATCGTGCTGGCGCTCAGGTGGACGATGAGTCCGATGTTGGCGAAGCGGCGAGGATCCACGAACGCCACCCGCCCTTTGTGCAGCACGACCGCATCGACGCCGTTCCCGGCGAGCGTCCCGATGAGCGGGTCGAGTTGATCCCCGGGGAGAATCGGGCCGTCGGCCACCGAGTGGTCCAGCGGAACGATGAACAGTCTGTCGTCGCCGTAGCGGTGGAGTCGGCGCAACCGCATGAGAGCGGCAGTAGTGCGGTGGTTGCGCATCTCTTCGCGTCCTTCCTGCGTTTCAGTTCTCTTTCGCGATCTCACTCATTCCCGCTGGTGGGATCCGAACCGCAGGTACGCGGTTTCGGGAGACCCAGCGTGCAAGGTCGGGCTCAAGGCGTTCTGCGCCCATTTCTGCGAGGAGTTCTGCGTCCACGATCCCGGCGCGCAGTCAGGTGCTCATCAGTTCCAGGCCCCTCTCGTCGAGATCGAGCAGAAACTCCTCATAAAGCGCCACCACGGCTTCGTCCACGCGAGCTCGCGGCACCAGAAAAGTAGTCCTGGCCTGCGTCGCGGAGACGCACTGGGCGTCGATCTCGCGGTCTCGCAGAGCGGTCAGCGCGCCGATCATCGTGCCTGGTCTGCTCAGCAATCCGACGCCGACGAGCGACACCTTCCCGAGCGAGCGCCTCGTCTCGACAGAACCGTTCGCACCGCGCACCGCACCGGTCAATTCGGCGAGGACTTCCTCGAGTGCCGCGTCGGGCATGCAAAAGGCCATTCTCAGTTCGTCGGAGGGGCCCACCCCCCACGTAACGGAGTCGACCGGGATCTCCATGCTCGCCACGGTGTTGAGCGCCGCGACGCCGGAACCTCCCTTGACGACGACCTGGGTGACGGCTCGGTCGTGCGTCACGGCGACCACGCCAGCCCGCCCTTCGATCCCTCCGGTTCCTGACACGTCTGCACCTCTTCCCACGATGGTGGTCTGCCTGGTCCGATCGGCCGAGTTGCGCACCACGACGTCGATGGCATGTGCGGCTGCGAGTTCCACGGCCCTCGCATGCATGACCCCAGCTCCCGAGAAGGCCATCTCGGACATGGTTTCGGCGTCGATCCGGGTGAGGAGCGGTGCTCCGACGACCACTCGTGGGTCCGCGCGATGCACGCCGTCGACGTCCGTGCAGATCTCGCAGGTCCGCGCTCTGTGTCCAGCGGCCAGCGCGACTGCCGAGATGTCCGAGCCACCTCTGCCCAGCGTGATGGTCTCCCCTTCGGGGCTCAGTGCTTGGAATCCCGAAACCACCGCGACTCGACCCGCGGCAAGCCGCCTGCGCAGCGGCTCCGGATCCACTTCCGACACGAATCCCGAACCGTGGCGGCCGACCGCGCGCAACCCGGCCCGTGCACCGGAGAGGGATTCCGCGGGAACGCCCAGGTTCCGCAGGGCGATCGCGAACAACGCAGCCGACTCCGCTTCGCCGGTCGCAAGCAGCTTGTCCATTTCGAGGGAGTCGGGGAAACGGCTCAAACCCGCCGCGGACCGCACCAGTCCGTCCGTCCTCTTCCCCCGTGCGGACACAACGACGACGAGCGAAGTTCCTCGGTTGTGCGCCTGTGCCACCTGTTCCGCAGCGGAGGCGACTTGCTGGTCGGTGGCCAGCGAGCTTCCTCCATACTTCCGAATGGCGATATCCATTCCGCTCCGTCCGAGATGTTCGATCGCATAAGGCACTCGTCGACCTCGCACTCAAACACTAGAGGCGGCGACATCCTCGCGGATCACATAAATGAGCGATATCGGGGAGGACTCGGCAAGAACGACGTCCGACAGCGAGCGACCGAGCCGCCCGGCCGCGGTGGTGCTGGGTCTTCGTGGTGCTTCGGGAAGGGAGCACCCGTCCCACCTGGCGGGCGGGTTACCCCGTTCGTTGACAGTTTCCGGTGGAGGTGTGATCGTACTCCGTGTGAAATCCAGCGAGTTGCTCGTCTCTCGTTCACACATCGACCTGCGTCGACAGGCGAGTGCACTGTGTACTGCCGCATGAACTGATTGCACAGCGGTCGTCCGGTTGTCCGAACTGACGACCGCGATGCTGGTGCGCGTCGGATAGCGCATCGCGTCGCGAGTTCGCCGGAGCTGGCGGCGAAGTTGCTCCGTTCGGCCGCTTCTGCCACTGGTTTCTGACCTTGTTCCGGAAAGTTGACGGTGATGTTGCGCTATTTCGCGCATCGGTTGCTGCAGGCGATTGTCGTGCTGTGGGCGACTTTCACAGTTTCGTTCCTCATCCTCTACGCGTTACCCGGTGATGCTGTTTCGATCGTGGTCGGCCCGGACGCGGGCAGCGGGATCACGCCGGAGCAGTTGGCCCAGCTGCGGCACGAGTACGGGTTCGACAGACCGCTGATCGTCCAGTACGCCACCCGGCTCGGGCAGCTGTTCACCGGTGATCTCGGTGTTTCCATCAGCAGCGGGCAGCCGGTCGCCGCGATGATCGCCGACGCGTTGCCCGCGACCGTTCAGATCGCCGGGGTGGGGTTGTTGTTCGCCATCGTCCTCGGCGGGGGAATCGCGCTGGCAGCGACCTACTTCCAGTGGCACCCGGTGCGGCAGTTGCTGCTCGCGCTGCCGCCGATCGGAGTGGCGGTGCCGTCGTTCTGGCTGGGCATGCTGCTGCTCCAGCTGTTCTCGTTCCGGTTGAAGCTGTTCCCCGCGGTGGGCAACGAGGGATTCGCCAGCGTGGTGCTACCCGCGATCACGCTCGGCGTGCCGACCGGGGCGCTGATCGCACAAGTGCTGGCCAGGAGTCTCAACGTGACGCTGCGCGAGCCCTACATCGATACCGCGCGTGCGAAGGGTTCGAGCCCGCTGCGCATTCACTTCCGGCACGCGCTGCGCAACAGCCTGCTGCCAGCACTGACGATGGGCAGCATCGTCGTCGGAAATCTGCTGGCCGGGTCGGTGGTCACCGAGACCGTCTTCTCGCGGACCGGCATAGGCCGGTTGATGTCCACGGCAGTGACGAACCGGGACGTCCCCGTGGTTGCCGGGCTCGTGGTGTTCAGCGCGGCGGTGTTCGTGATCACGAACCTCGTGATCGACCTGATCTATCCCCTGGTGGATCCGCGAATCGTGTTGCGGCGCGGCCGGAACCGCGTCGCCGCAGCGGAGGAGAACAACCGTGGTTGAGCCGGAACGAGGCAGCATTGCGGCACCGCCGCAGCCCAACACCCGGAAGGAGCCGCAGGCCGCGGTGCGGGCGCCGCGCCGGGCCGGTGGCGCGGTCCTGGTGGTGCGAGAAGCACTGCGGCGGCCGGATCTGGTGCTGGCCGTCGGCTGGATCGCGGTCGTGCTCCTCGCCGCTTTCGCACCGAACGTTCTCACCTCGACAGATCCGCTGGCAGCCGTGCCCGGCCAGCGGCTGCGGCCGCCCTCAGCCGCGCACCTCTTCGGCACCGACGAGCTGGGACGGGATCTGTTCGCCCGCACCGTGCACGGTGCGGCGTTGACGCTTCAGGCGGCAGTGCTCGCCGTGGCGGTCGGACTGGTCGTCGGTTCGGCGCTCGGTCTGCTCGGCGGGTTCTTCCGCGGCTGGGTCGATGACGTGATCATGCGCGTGGTGGACGTCCTGCTGGCGATCCCGAGCCTGCTGCTGTCCATGGCCGTGGTGGTCGCTCTCGGGTTCGGAACGATGAACGTGGCGATCGCGGTCGGAATGGGCAGCGTTGCCAGCTGCGCCCGGGTCATGCGGGCCGAAGTGCTGAAGGTGCGCAACAGCCCGTACGTCGAGGCGGCCCGGACCGGAGGTTCTCGCCGGTCCGCGGTGCTGTTCCGGCACGTCCTGCCGAACTCGTGGGGGCCGGTTCTCGTGCTGGCAGCACTGGAGTTCGGCACCGCGATTCTCGCCGTGTCGACGCTGAGCTTCCTGGGCTACGGCGCCCCGGCACCTGCTCCCGAGTGGGGCTCCTTGATGGCGGACGGGCGTGACTACCTCGGCCTGGCCTGGTGGATGACGACCACGCCGGGCCTGACCATCGCCGCCACCGTGCTGGCCGCCAACCGGATTTCCCATGCTCTGGACGATGGATGGAGGTACCTCCGGTGAGCGGAACTGCGGAGGCGCACCGACCGCTGCTGGACATCCGGGGTCTCTCGGTGCGGTACCGCGGCACCGACGGCGCCGTCGCGGCCGTTCGCGCGGTGAACCTGTCGGTGGCGGCGGGCGAGACGGTGGCGATCGTCGGCGAGTCGGGCTCGGGCAAGACCACGACGGCGCACGCGGTGGTCGGGCTGCTCACCGCGAACGCCCAGGTGACCACCGGTGAGATCGACTTCGATGGGCACGACCTGCGGAAACTCCGGGGGAAGCAGCTGCGCGCCATCCGGGGTCGGCGGATCGGGCTGATTCCACAGGATCCGACGGTGTCGTTGAACCCGGTGAAGCGGATCGGAGAGCAGGTCGCCGAGGTGCTGATCGTGCACGACCTCGCCGACCGCAAGACCGCGGCGGTAGGAGCCGTCGACGCGCTGCGGGCGGCCGGGCTGCCCGATCCCGCAGCGATCGCGCGCCGCTACCCGCACGAGCTCTCAGGCGGCATGCGGCAGCGCGTGCTGATCGCCATCGCTGTCGCCGCCGAACCGGACCTGATCATCGCCGACGAACCGACCAGTGCCCTCGATGTCACTATGCAGCACCGGATTCTCGACCACATCGAGCTGCTGACCCGCCAGCGCGGTACCGGTGTCCTGCTCATCACGCACGATCTGGGGGTCGCGGCCGACCGGGCAGACCGGATCGTGGTGATGTCCGGTGGACAGGTCGTCGAACAGGGACCGCCGGAGCAGATTCTGCGCTCCCCCCAGCAGGATTACACCAGGGCGTTGCTCGCTGCGGCGCCCAGCATCGGCACTGCGCCTCGTCGATCCGCAGCCGGGAAGCAACCTGCCGAGGCCGCCGAGCCGTTGCTGTCGGTGACCGGACTGGCCAAGGAATTCCCCCTTCCGCGCGCGGAATCCGGCCGTCCGCGGAAGGTGCGCGCAGTCGACGACGTGGGCTTCACCATCCCCCGCGGGCAGACTTATGCACTGGTCGGCGAGTCCGGCTCGGGCAAGTCCACCACCGCCCGGCTCGTGCTTCGGGCGATCGAGCCCGACGCCGGGCGGATCCGGTTGGCTGGGGAGGACATCACCGAGGTTCGCGGCGATGAGCTCCGACGGCTCCGCCAGCGGTTCCAGATCGTCCAGCAGAACCCGTACGCATCGCTGAACCCGCGTTTCTCGATCGAGCGGGTGGTCACCGATCCGCTGCGCGCTCTCGGACTGGGGACGAGGGCGGAGCGGCGACGCCGGGTGCGCGACGCGGTCGAGGCGGTAGCCCTGCCCTCGTCGGTGCTCCACCGCAGGCCCGCCGAGCTCTCCGGCGGTCAACGGCAGCGGGTGGCCATCGCACGAGCACTGGTGGTGAATCCCGAACTGGTGGTGTGCGACGAACCGGTTTCCGCGCTCGACGTCTCGATCCAGGCGCAGATCCTCGACCTGCTGATCGACCTGCAGGCTGAGTTCGGCGTGAGCTACCTGTTCATCTCGCACGATCTCGCCGTGGTGCAGCAGATCGCCCACCAGGTCGGCGTGATGCGGGCCGGTCGGCTGGTGGAGCAGGCCTCCAGCACCGACATCTTCCGCAATCCTGAGCACCCCTACACGAAAGAACTGCTGGCCGCGATTCCAGGTCAGCGCTTCCGGACCTGACCCGAGGAGCACTTTCCGATGAGTTCATGGCATTTTCGCCGACGGCGGCTCGGCCTGCTCGCACTGAGCCTGGCCGTCGCGGTGGTCGCGATCGCCGGTTGCGGCGCGGAGGCCGCCGGTCCCCGCGCTGAGGGGCCACCGAAGCCCGGCGGGAACCTCGTCTTCGGCCTGGGCGTCGATCCGGTCAGCCTCAACCCGCAAGGCGGCGCGTCGGGCAACGGTGCGTTGTACGTGACCCGCCAGCTGGTCGACTCGCTCACCGAGCAGGATCCCGCCACCGGTGGGCTTGTCCCCTGGCTCGCGACGAAGTGGGAGGTTTCTCCCGACGCCAAGGTCTTCACGTTCACCTTGCGTGAAGGTGTGACGTTCTCCGATGGAAGTCCGGTCACCGCGCAATCCGTCAAGGACAACTTCGATTCCATCGTCGCGGCGGGAGCGAAGGCCAGCGGTGCGCTGCCCTTCCTGACCGGGTATGCGCGAACGGTCGTCGTCGACCCGCTGACCGCGCAAGTCGAGTTCAACGCCTCCAACGGTGCTTTCCTGCAGGCCACCTCCAGCTCCGCGCTCGGGCTGCTGGCACCGAGCACGCTCGCCGTCCCGTTCGAGGAGCGGGCATCGGGCAAGCTGGTCGGAAGCGGACCATTCGTCCTGGACCACTACACGCCGAACTCCGAGGTGGTGCTGCGGAAGCGGGCCGGGTACGACTGGGCTCCGGAGACCCGCAGGAACCGGGGCGAGGCCTACGTCGACACCGTGACGTTCAAGATCATCCCAGAGGCCGGTGCGCGCACCGGGGCGCTGCAGTCCGGGCAGATCGCGGCGGCCAGTGACCTTCCTCCGCAATACGTAGGTCTGCTGCGGGACAGCGGATACAGCTTCGTCGTGCGGCCGAATCCCGGTCTGGTGTACGGGTTCTCGCTGAACCAGGCCGCCCCGGTCCTCGCGGACAGCAACGTGCGGCGAGCGCTGCGCAGCGGGATCGACGCGGCGGAGGTGCGCGACACCTTGCTCACCCCGGATTTCGCCGTCGCCACGAGCGTGCTGGCGAAGACGACTCCGGGCTGGCTCGACCAGAGCGCTTCGATCGGCTACGACCCCGACGAGGCGAACCGGCTGCTGGACGAGGCGGGCTGGCGGAGAGGCGCCGATGGCATCCGGGTGAAGGACGGCCGACCGCTGGTCCTCAACACCGTTTCGGTCTCGAACTTCGGGCCGAACCAGTCGATCCTGGAGTTGCTCCAGCAGCAGCTCAAGCGCATCGGCATCCGGATGGAGTTCAAGAACGGGACCGTGCCCGAGTGGTTGGAGACGCTCAAGACCGGGGCCTTCGACTTGGCGTGGGGCAACTTCAGCCGAGCCGACGGAGATGTCCTGCGCATGACCTACGCCGCGGCAGGCAACAATTCCTACCGGATCGACGATCCGGAGCTGGAGGCCGCGCTGCGCGGCCAGCAGGCCACCGCGGACCCGCAGGTGCGTGCGCAGTTCATCAACGCAGCGGAGCGGCTGATCGTCGACCGGGGCTATGCGATCCCGGTCGTCGAACTGACGTCGATCATCGGGCAGTCCGGCGAGGTGCACGGCATCGAGTTCGGCGCCGATTCGCGGCTGCAGCAGCTCAACGATGCCTGGGTTTCCGGACCCCATTAGCTCGTGGTGGCCCGATCAACCACAGGTTCACAAGGCCGTCGCCCGGGATCGGCGCGGGACGTGCGGTTCGCCCTGGACGAGCACGAGCTCGGGTCGGGCGAGCGCATCGAGGTCGAGCCGCGGGTCACCGTCCACGACGAGCAGATCTGCGGCGAAGCCGGGCGCGATGCGTCCGGTGCGTTCGGCGAGGCCCAACGCCGCCGCAGCGGTGGTGGTGGCCATTTCCAGGACGACCTCGTTCGGCAGACCGGCCCGGGAGAACCACCGGAGTCCCTCGACGTAGTCGCCGAAACCGGCGAACGGCACTCCGGCATCGGTACCGGCGATGAGCCGCACCCCGGCCTCGTGCTGCTGTCGGACCAGATCCAGCCAGGGCTGGATCACCGCCCGGTCCTGCGAGTCGGCGATGTGGGTGAACGCGCTGCTGAAGGTAGGGCAGACGAAGGTGCCCCGTTCCACCAGCTCTCGAGCCAGGTCCGCCCGGAAGACGGACTTTCGTTCGGTACCGTCGTCGGAAACGAAGGAGCAGTGCTCGATCGTGTCGACGCCAGCAGCGAGTGCTGCGCGAATCCCCGTGACGCTGTGCGCGTGCGCCGCAACAGGTTTTCCCGCCGAGTGGGCTTCGGCCACGGCGGCGCCGATCTCCTCCTGGCTGAACTGCAGCTCGGACATCGACGGGCCGCCCGGTGTCAGGTAACCGCCGGTGACCATGATCTTGATCAGATCCGCACCGTCGCGAACGTTCCGCCGCACCCGGGCGCGCATCTGCTCGACACCGGCCACTTCGCCGCCGAAGAACCAGCAGTGCCCGCCGGGAACCGTGATCGGTGCGGTAGCGCTCAGGATGCGCGGCAGCAGCCCGGCGGATTCGCGGAGTCGTATCGCGAGTCCCGAGCGGTCACCGAGATCGCGGACCGTGGTGACGCCGCTGTCGAGCAGCGCCCGGGCCCGCGCGGCCATGTGCGCGAACAACACCTCATCGTCCTGGTCGAGCAGCGACCCGACCGGGTCGCTGCCAGCGTCGAAGGACAGGTGCACGTGCGAGTCGATCAGGCCCGGTAAGAGGGTGCCGCGAACGCGGCGCCGGAGCACGGTGGGACCGACGTCGGCCAGGACATCGCGAACCGGGCCGACTGCCGCGATCACGCCCTCGGCGACGTGAACCGCACCATCATGCACCGCTTCACCGGCGGCCCCGGGCAACAACAGGTCGGCTATCAGGACTTCCGTTGTCACGGCGTCGGATTCTCCCTGAGTCTTGAATCGGCCAGGTTCCGGTTTCCCTCGTGGGCACCGCCGTTTCCGCGCTCGGCCGTCGGCACCATCACCTTGCGCCGGAAGACGCAGACCATGGTGCCGTCCTGCTTGTAGCCCCGGGTCTCGACATGCACGACGCCGCGGTCGGGTTTGGACCTCGACGGGGTCTTGTTCAGAACGGTCGTCTCACCGTAGATCGTGTCCCCGTGGAAGGTGGGCGCGACGTGCTTCAGCGACTCCACCTCAAGATTGGCGATCGCCTTGCCGGAGACGTCCGCGACGGACATTCCCAGCAGCAGCGAGTAGATGTAGTTGCCGACGACGACGTTCTTCTCGAAGTCGACGTTCTGCGCCGCGTAATGGGCGTCCACGTGCATGGGGTGGTGATTCATCGTCAGCAGGCAGAAGAGACGGTCGTCGCACTCGGTGACGGTCCTTCCGGGCCAGTGCTTGTAGATGTCACCGACGGTGAAATCCTCGAAGCTGCGGCCGAATTGCATGGTGACTCCTAGCAGCGCTCAGTCGGGTCTGTTCGGTAGTGGAGTCCGCACTGGTTCGTGCTTGGCGTTCCGGCGATCAGGTGTCACCCAAGACCGCTCGCAGACCGCTGGGCACAGTCGTAGAGCAGGATCTCCCGGGTCAGCGCCACCCGATTAGTCACGTTGAGCTTGGTGAAGCTGCTGCGGACATGCGTCCCGACGGTGTGCACCGACAGCACCAGGAGGTCTGCTATCTCCTTGTTGGTCAATCCCTCTGCGACCAGTCGGGCCACGGCCATCTCAGCCCGGGTCAGGTCGCACACCCTCGCCAACACGGGAGCGTGGAGCGACTCGTTCGCCCGGCCTTCCGGACGAGCACCGGCGTTGCCCGAGGCAGGCACCGAAACGGGGAGGTGACAAGAACTCCGCGCCAGAGCCGGTGAAGAGGGCCCGGGGATTGCTGGCATCCGGCTCCGAGAGGATGCCTCAAGGACGGGAACCGCCAACCGCGGGTCGACGGCCGCAGCCGAGGTGGCAAGTTCGATGTGCTCGGAGCAACCGTCCGAGTCGATGACGTGCAGGCGCTGGACGGCCCGGGGTGCGTACGAGCGAGGCGAGCGCCGGTCTCCCCCTCGCCCGTGCTGCATCGAGTCCGAGCACGCCGGCGTGCATTCCGACGTCTCCAGCACGGCTCCCTTGTTCAGCAGCAACGTCTTGGGCTGTCCGCTCGCCACCAGTTCACCGATCCACAAGATGAAGGTGACGTATCGCGCGGGAATGCTGATACCCGCCTTGAGCATGCCGAGCAGGCCCACCAACTTGCCCATGATGGATTCGTTCGCGAGGGAAACCCACTCACCCACCTTCCCCTGCTGGGCGCGGAGGGCATCGGCGACGCCGTCGGATATTCGGTGGACTTCCGCGTAGGACAGAAAAGCTCCCGAGTCCTCGTCGGCCACGGCGACGCTATGGGGTGCATGAGCAGCCCGTTCGGCGAAGAGCTCATCCAGGGAAGCGCGGTATCCGGAGTGCACCCCCTTACCGCCACTAGCCGAGCGACGTTTTCCGGTTCGGTCCGCCAGGACGTTATTCCCTATCGCTTCACCCTCAAGTTCCCCGCAGTCCGCACCCGAGCTCCTCATGACAGCATTCCTCCGATCAGGTGTTAACGTCTTGCGGCAGGCAGAACGCACAGCCCCACAATTCGCAGGGTTCGCCACCAGCAGAACGCAAGCTCCCCCAGCACCGAGCAGGTCACCATTACTACTCAGGACATAGGTGACGCTGACCGACAGCGGACAACACTGTCCCTGATTCATCGACCCGTTCGCGGAGTCCCCGCTCCCCAGCCGCCAAGGTGTCAGCATATACGACACCAGTCGCATATGAAAGCAGCTTCAGGCGTTTGTCCTGGTCCGCGCGCTATGCCCGGCGAAGTTACTCCTGGAGCACCACTGCCGACACTGCTGGGTGCCTGTTCGCCTGTCATCCGATTGGCACAACAGGTCCCCCGCGCCGCACGGCTCGAACGAGCGCCACTACCGGTGGCCGCCGAGAACCCATGGACAAACAGGCTAAACCAAAGGTTACGATGGGAAGAACTACGTCATCCATGGCGGAGGGAGAGGCCTACGATGGCGAAGCTCTCTGAAGAGCTCAACATCTGGTTCGCACATGCGGCTTACACCGACGAGTCGGGCCGCCGGCGCGAACCGTCGACCGCCGAGGTCGCAGCCGCCATCTCCGAGGATCCCAGGCATGACGTGACGATCTCTCGGAGCTATCTCACGAGTTTGCGGAACGGAACTCAAACCAATCCGACCCTTTCGGTTCTCGAAGCTCTCGTCGCTCACTTTCGTCGGCTCCTAACGCCTCTCGGCATCGATGTGAGCATCAACGACCTGACCGACGATTCCTCGAACAACCGCGCGACCAACGTGGGCGACCTGCTCGCGGACAGGCAGATCCAGAAAATCGCGTTGCGCGCTGGCACCATGACGCCAGCGCTACGTGAGCAGATCCTCAAGATGATGGACATCCTCGACCCACCACCCGAAACAGCTCCGGCCGCCGATGAATGAGACGGCCGCCGGAAATCCGTCGGCCAGGAAGCCGAGCAGGAGCTCTCGCCGCGTCATCCACCAACCGGGGTGAGGGCACGAGAGACTCGAATCAGTTCATCCACGTCGAACTCGAACTCCTCGCCCCGCCCCATGACTCGACGTGCGGTGCGAGGCGCCGAGGGAACTTCAGCCGCACCACGCCGCGCCAATGCCGGGTCTATGAGTGCAGCGATCTCTTCCGCAGTCATGTCCCCCAGGTCGTTGCTGCCCGCCACATCCGCGAGAAATGGGCTCAGCTGCGTCAGACCGTCCCGGCACTCGATGTATCGCCGGTACAGCTTCCACTCCTTCCCGCGTTCCCGCGCGAAGGGCGCAGGTACAGCGCGGTCGAGGCAGAGCTCGGGGAAGGCCCTGATGAGTCGATTCCACAGCGGCAGCAGGTCGCGGTGCTGCCGCTCGCGCACACGCCGAAGGCGGGCCGCACCGACGACCTGCGTGAAAGCCGGAAGGCACAACCCCACGCAGACCCCGATAGTCGCGATATTCGCTACGGCGAAATTCCATTCGTTCACGACTCCGTGGTCCACCGCGCGGACTTCCGGCGAAACCACCCACGCGGCGCGGACCAGACACGTCGCACACAGGACACCCAGGCTGGACGACAAGATCGCAAGGCCGATTCTGTGCACCACCGGACCCAATAGCAGAAATCCAGCCACACCCACTGCCACGACACCGTACGCGTACACGAAATACGCGTTTCCGACAATATAGAACATACCGACCACCTCGCCAGCGTAATCCAGCGAGGTAAGCGAGTGGTGGCGATCAGAAGGCGGGATCAGCACGGTGATGACGATGAGTGCCGCCACCACCGCCAGCCACATGAACAGATCGTAAACAACCGGACTCCGATATCGCCTTCCAGTCCCCCCGCGCCCCACTCGGAAGAAACATACCAGCGCGAACAGACCGCCCGTAATCCACACATTGAAGAACAGGCGGCCGAATCCAGGAAAAACCAGGGCATCCATGGCTTCCACAATCGGCTCCGCGCTCAGCACGTTGCCCGCGGCAAGCGATGCGAAAGCAACCGCAACCCACCGGAGCACTCCCCGGGAGTCCGCGTGGCGTCCGGCGATCTCGCTGAGGCTCCAGCCGACTGCAGCCAGCAGAACGACCGTGAGAACAACCTGCTGCCACGGCATCACAACCATCCTCGCCTGGAGTTCAATCCCCGGAACATCACCGGATCGACCGGACTGGACCGCGGCACGATTCGCTCCACCGTCGCGACCCAGGCCAGTATCGTCGTCGCCACAGACTCCGCCTCGTACTCATGAACCTCCGAGTAGTAGTTTCGGCGCAACCCCCTCCACTCCAGACCCCCCGGAAGGGGCGGCGAAAAGTCAGGCGATTCAACGAGCGACAAATTTGAATCGTGCTCACAAATGATGTGGCCGATCTCATGAAGAATTATGTGCCGCTGATGGGCGAACGACGTCTGCTGCTGGTAGAAGATGCAGTCCTCGCCAGGACGGGACATCCACACACCGAAGGGCCCTGGCACCGGGATCGGCCACTCGATCAATCGAATCGGCCTCCCCCGGCGCTCACCCAATTGGCGACAAAACTCCTCAATCCGGAACGGCGGCTGCACGTCCAGGGTCCGAAGCAAATCCTTGCACCGCTTCCGCACGGTTCTGGCCTTGTCGCCCACCCCGCCGGATCACCTCCGATCACCAGAAGCTGCCAGCACATGCATGCAAGACGATGCTCGCGGATCGAAACAACCGGACGCGAAAACTGTGCTCCACATCACTTCACAGGCCTGCGCGGCGCGGTCTGCCCAACACTTCTCAATAGCTACCCGTAAAGGAGCAGCTCACTCGACTGAAAGGCCGCAGCCGGAAGCAACGCACGAGAAATCTCCTGTTCATAATCGCTGGGTTCGCATGCTGCCACCTCTCGCAACAACCAGGCACGGCGAACGCTTCCCAACACCCATTCACACCATCTGGGAATCCGGCTGTCCGAAATGCCGCGATAGCCGTGGGCAGCCCGCACCGATACGATCGGCAAAGTGCGCCCAGAACACGGCAGCGGCAAGGAGTCAACATGGCTTCGCCCCTGACAGCGAGCACGACGACCGATCACCACGTCCGCCTTTGGTTTGACCCGGTATGTCCGTGGTGCTGGGTCACGTACCAGTGGTTGCGCGAAGTCAGGGCGAATCACGCCTTGCGCATCGATCTTTCACTGATGAGCCTCGCGTTCCTCAACGAAGGCCGTCCCGAGGTGCCCGACAAGTACAAAGCTCCGACCGCTCGCTCCCTGCAGATCGTGCGCGTCATCGCCGCCGCGGAGTCAACCGCTGGCAGCGGCGTCCTGGAACCGATGTACGACTCGCTTGGGAAATACCTCCACGTCGACCGCGGTCGCGATTTCGAGCTGGCCAACCGGATGGCTCTCAGCGCGGCAGGGCTCGAAACCACGCTCGCTCACGCCGCTGGAACCACAGAACACGACGACCTCTTGCGCTCCGCCACCAGAACCTCGGTCAGCAGCGTAGGACCTGACGTAGGAACACCGATCGTCGAGTTCAACGGCACGGCGCTGTTCGGCCCGATCCTGTCCAGGATCCCCAGGGGCCAGAAGGCCGTCGACCTTTTCGAATCCCTGACCACCATCGCGTCGTACCCACACTTCTTCGAGTTGAAGCGCCAGCGAACCGAGGATCCGCATCTTGGTGAATCGCGTGACGGAGCAGCGGGCTAGCTAGCCCGAGTTTCGCGGACCCGCGAGGTCCGGAAAGCATGAGGTTGGCAGCACGCTGGATGACGCTGGGGGCCGCGGAGCTGGCGGCGCGGGCGAGAACAGCGCTGATAACCGAGGCGGCGACGGCGGGGTCGATGAGGCGGGTGTGGAAGACCGTCTGGTCGATGCCGCGCAGCTCCTCGTCGTTCTGAATCCGGGCCGCCGCTGCTTCTCGCTGGCCACGTCGATGATGCGTTCCATCGGTAGAGCTGCCGGGCCAGCGGTGACCCAGTGGTCCCGTGCGCGTCGGGGTCGCGGGCGAGGGCGGCGAGCGCGGCGACGGTGTCTCGGAGGATGAGGTCGATGCGGGTTCCGGGGGTGCAGGGCAGGAACGGGAGCTGGCCGGACAACGCGAAGCCGAGGAGGTAGTGGAAGGCCTGGAGTCGCGGGACGTCGCCCGATCCAGCTACCACAAGCGAACCCAGCTGCGACGAGCTCAGGTAACAGTTCCACGCTCCCAGTCCCGGACCTCACCCGGTCGTGTCTGCCGCACAGCGACGAATGCATCCGGCGGCTGTACTGGGGCCTTGTCCGGTCGGGTGATGCGACGAACGAGTCGACTTGACTGATCGGGACCGTTCCGGGCACGAGACGAGGATGGGCGCATGGTGTTGCGACGCCGTCGGAACGTAAGCGCGCGGTCGAGCTCCGGGCGCGGCGGAGGGTCCTCGGAGTCGAAGCTGACCGGAGCAGATATCGACCGGATGTCGGGGAAGCTCTTGCTGACCAACCGGACACGGCGTTCGGCGTTCTGGGTGTTGTTGGTCCTGTCCGCGATCATCTCGGGTGCAGGTGTGGTGGCCGACTCCGCAGCCACGGTGATCGGTGCCATGGTCGTCGCACCACTGATGACACCGATCCTCGGGACCGCCTTCGCGGCAGTGCTGGCAATTCGCCACCACATCATCACCAGCATCGCGGTGCTCCTCGGCGGTGTCGCCGTCGTAGTCGCCATCGGCTACGTCCTAGGGCTGCTCATCCCGACGATGATCGTGGCCGACACGAACTCCCAGGTCGCCGGCCGGGTCAGCCCCGGGCTGATCGACCTGGTCGCAGCGCTGGCCACCGGCTTCGTCGGTGCGTTCGCCCTGGTCCGTTCGGATGTGTCGGACACATTGCCCGGGGTGGCGATCGCGATCTCGCTGGTGCCACCGCTGTCGGTCCTCGGCCTCACCCTGGAGTCCGGCGCGTTCGGCCAGGCGATCGGAGCGCTGCTGTTGTTCACGACGAACGTTGCCGCGATCATCGCGACGGCCACGGTCGTGCTGCTCGCCTACCGAGTGCGGCCGGTCGCCGAAGCCGCCGGGCACCCGGTGGGGAAACTAGGCGTGCGCACGTATGCGGCCATCGCTGGATTCGTCGTCCTCGTCAGCGTGCCGCTGGGCATCGGCAGCTACCACGTGGTCCTGCAGGAACGCATCGTCCTGGCGGCCCAGCCCGCCGTGCAGCGCTGGGCCGATGACCAAGCCCGACAGATCGTTGCCCTCTCCTTCAAGCAGGGGATTCTCAGGGTGACCGCGGCCGGCCCGTCACCCGCGGCCGACGTGGATTCGCTGCGGCGAGCGCTCGACGACGTCGGCCTCGGAGAGGTTCCAGCGCGGCTGTCGCTCGTGTTCGGGACCTCTCAGCAGGTACCGGTCACGGTCGATTAGCCAACAGCGGTGCTCGGGCGAGCACGAGTGGGCGCGTCGGCTTGGAAGCGATCGCGGGCTTGTGCAGCACTGGCTTCCTCCGGGAACTCCGTCCGGCTAGGAGATGAGATAGCCCAGCACTGGCCCTGCCACCGTGGAGGCCGCGACAACCGTGAAGACGGCTATGCCGATCACGTTTCCGACGGTGGACAGTCCGGCTCCGCCCACCGTGCTCCCTGCGGCCAAGGTCAACATGAGGTACCTCACCGGCGCACTGGAATTGGAGGGAGTGATCGACCCGACGGCCATCCTCGCCCAGATGAGCACGATCTTCGCCGAGTCCACGCCCGAGATTCGGGACAGGCCCCTCCAACGCGATCACCGAAGATCCACACCGGCACGGGAAAAGTCCGTTGATCTGCACTCACGTGCCGATCAACGGGCTTTTCGCTCCGTCGGGATGACAGGATTTGAACCCGCGACCCCTTGACGCCCAGCGCACAGTCCACAAGAAACACTGACCAGCGAAAGCCGGGAAACCCCAGGGCGAACCGGTGCAATTCACTACCGTTCAGCGCGGTACACCTCGCTTCAGGTCACCCCCCGGTGGCGACAAGCATTCCCACGATGCGATCAGCACAATTAATTTCAGCCTGAAAATTAACAGCTCGTTTCGGGAAGATCGCGCGCCCGGCGCGGGTTTTCGGCATGTGCCGGAACGCTTCGTCCCAGATCCCGGACGCGTTTGACGAAAGAACGCCGGTCTTGTTGGTTTCTCCCTTGAAGAAGGAAAGGTCTTCGGGGGCAGACAACCCAGCCCGCGCTGAACAAGCCGACGGCTCGCCGCGCCACCCCAGGCACTATCCGGCAGTGGGTGATGGCCCCGGATTCCCACATCGAGAGGTTCTAGTCATGGCACATTCACGGCGCGCATTTCTGGCTGCTTCCGCGTCGATCGCCGTCGCGACCCTGGCAGCTGGATGCTCGAGCAGGACGGCGGGCAACGCCGGCCAGCTCGGCGAGCCGAGGATCGGCGGCACGCTGATCTACCTCGAGCCGCAAACTTGGACCTCGTTGTACCCGCCGTCGGCCGGCTTCTACGCCAACGGCGGCATCGTCAACAACATCACCGACCGGCTGCTCCACCAGAATCCGGAGACCCTCGAGCTCGAGCCGTGGATCGCCGCTGAGCTGCCGTCGGTGAACGAGGACGCGACCGAGTACACCTTCAAGCTGCGCAGGGGTGTCACGTATTCCGACGGAACGCCGCTGGACGCGGCCAACGTGGTGAAGAACTTCGACCTGTACGGCAGGGGCGATGCCGGCAAGGTGCTGACCGCGTCGGAGGCGATCAACAACTACGACCGCGGCGAGGTCGTCGACGAGCACACCGTCCGGTTCCACTTCAGCGCTCCGGCGCCGGGTTTCGCGCAAGCGACCTCGACGATCAACTCCGGTCTGCTGTCGAATGCCACGCTGGCCAAGTCGAACAAGGGGTTCGGGCCGGGCAACGCCAAGTCGATCATCGGCAGCGGTCCGTTCGTGATCACCGAGGAGAAGGTGGGAACGGAGCTCCGGCTGGCCGCGCGGCAGGACTACAGCTGGGCACCGCCCTCGTCGCCGCATCAGGGACGGCCGCTCCTCGACGAGATCAACGTCGTCGTCACCGGTGAGGACAGCGTTCGGGTCGGCACGGTCGTCGCTGGACAGGCGAACATCGCCCGGCAGATCGAAGCCCCCGACGAGCCCCAGTTCAGCACCGAAGAACTCGCCTTGCACGTGGCGGCGACCAATGGCGTCAACAACGGGCTGAGCTTCCGGTTCCGCACCCCGCAGCTGTCCGACATCCGGGTTCGGCAGGCGATCATCGCCGGCATCGACCGCCAGGCCATCGTCGACACGCTGTTCACCAAGAGCTATCCGCTGGCGACCGGCGCACTGGCCAGGACCGCGCTCGGCCACGTCGACACCTCGGCGAACTACGTCCACGATCCGGCGAAGGCCGCCGCCCTGCTCGACCAAGCCGGCTGGACGGCAGGGCCGGACAAGATCCGGGTGAAGGACGGTCGGCGACTCGCCTTGACCTTCAACGAAGCGTTGCCGCAGCCGCGGTCGAAGGAAGTCGTGACCTTGATCCAGGCGCAGCTCGCCAAGATCGGCATCCAGGTCGAGCTCTTCCCCGGTGACTACGCGGCGCAGACCGCGGCGGCGCTGGATCCGGACCAGATCCAGGTGTATCACTCGATGGTCGGCCGGGCCGACTTCGACGTCCTCAAATCCCAGTACTCCTCCGAGAACCGCAATGCGCTGCTGAATCTCAACACCGACGAAGGCAGCACCGGCGACGGCGAACTGGAGGCGCGGCTCAGCGCCATCGCCTCCCGACCCACTGTCGAGCAACGGGAGCAGGCTTCGGCAGCGGCTCAGCAATGGCTCGCGGACCAGGCCTACATCCTGCCGATCTTCGAGGAGCCGCAGGTGTTCGGCCTGCGGGCCGAGGTTCGGGGGTTTGCGACGGAGTCAGTCGGCAGGCCGTCGTTCTACAGGACCTGGCTGAACGCCTGAGCGGGCCGGGGAGTTCGTCGAAATGGGATATGTACTACAACGCGCCGGTCAGGCGATCATCGTCATGATACTGGCCTACACTGCGGCCTACCTCCTGCTGGCTGGACTACCTGGTGATGCGGTGCTGGCCCGATATGGCAGCCCGGAACTGGGGCTGTCGACCCAGCAGCTGCAGGAGATCCGCGCGTCTCTCGGTGCGGACGAGCCGCTGATCCAGCGCTACGCGGAGTCGGGGTTCTCCGTCCTGCGCGGCGATTTCGGGTTCTCCGTGCAGAGCGGGGCTGCGGTCTCGGACTTGATCAGCTCGGCGCTGCCGACAACGCTGGCGCTGGCCTTCCTCGGTCTGGCCGTGGCGATCGTCCTCGCCGTCGCCATCGCTGTCACCGCAACGTACGGCCGGGCGAGCTGGCTGCGCAGAACTGTCGCCGGCATCCCGGCTCTGTTCGTGTCGCTGCCGGTGTTCTGGATCGGGATCGTCCTGATCCAGATCGTCTCCTTCCAACTCGGTCTGGTTCCGCTGATCGGCGCCGGCCCCGTGGAGTCCATGATCTTGCCGGTCGTGACCCTCGCGGTCCCGATCAGCGCACCGCTGGCCCAGATGCTGATCCGCAGCATCGACGAGGTGAAGATGATGCCGTTCGTCGCGGTCGTCCGCGCCCGGGGCGCGAGTACGGCCTGGCTGCTCTGGCGGACGGTGGGACGCAACGCCGTGCTGCCGGCGCTCACCATGGCGGGGCTGCTGTTCGGCGAGCTCGTCGGCGGCGCGGTGGTCACCGAAGCCGTCTTCGGGCGAAGCGGGATCGGTCAGCTCACCGCTCAGGCCGTCGCCAACCGGGACACCCCGGTGCTGCTGGCGGTCGTGGTGCTGTCGACGACTGCGTTCGTGACCATCAACCTGGTCGTCGATCTGCTGTATCCGGTGCTCGACCCGCGACTGCGGAGGCGAACGGACCGATGAGTACTGCTGCGTTGTCCCGCCCGAGCGCGCCCCACCGGTCGTGGTTTCGGCCCGGCACTGCGCTCGCGTTCGCGGTGATCGCGATCGCGCTGCTGTGGGCGCTCGTCCCTTCGCTGTTCACCTCGGTCAGCCCGACCGAGACAGCGGCACCAGCCTTGCGCCCGCCGAGCGCCGAGCACTGGTTCGGCACCGATTCGACCGGTCGCGACGTGTTCGCCCGCGTGGTGCACGGCGCCTCGCACTCGATCAGCGGCGCGCTGATCGCCGTCCTGGTCGGACTGACCATCGGCACCGCCGTCGGCGTCACCGCCGGCGCGATCGGCCGCATCGTCGACGACGTGCTGATGCGACTCGTCGACGTCCTGCTCGCCATACCGACGTTGCTGCTGTCCCTCAGCGTCGTCATCGTGCTCGGCTTCGGCACCACCAATGCCGCGATCGCCGTCGGCGTGACGTCGGTCGCGGTGTTCGCCCGGCTCGCCCGGTCCAGCGTGATCGGCGTGCGAGTGACCGAGTACGTCGAGGCCGGCTACGGATCAGGTGGGAGCTTCCTCGGCGTGTTGTGGCGGCACATCCTGCCGAACTCGATCACCCCGGTCATCGCGTTGGCCGCGTTGCAGTTCGGATCGGCCATCCTGCAGATCTCCACCCTGGGCTTCCTCGGCTACGGCGCACCGCCGCCGACACCGGAGTGGGGCCTGCTGATCGCGGAAGGCCGCGATTACCTGGCGACCGCGTGGTGGCTGACCGCGCTGCCGGGGCTGGTCGTCGCCCTGGTGGTGCTGGCGACGAACCTGCTCAGCCGCGCGATCCAGCGAGAGGAATCCCGATGACTGCTGTGCAGGTGGCCCCAGCGCTGCTGGAGGTTCGCGATCTCGCCGTGCAGTACCACGCGGCGGGCGGCCCGGTGACCGCGGTCGACGGTGTGTCGTTGGACGTCCGGGTCGGCGAGATCACCGCGCTGGTCGGCGAGTCCGGGTCCGGGAAGTCCAGCGTGGCGCAGTCGATCATCGGGCTGCTCCCGGCCAACGGGCGCGTCACCGGCGGCCGGATCACCTTGCGGGGAACCGATCTGGTGGGTCTGCCCGAACGGCAGTGGCGCGGCATCCGTGGCGCGAAGATCGGGCTCGTCCCGCAGGACCCGGGCAGTTCGCTCAACCCGGTCGCCACCATCGGAGCGAGCGTCGGCGAGGCGCTGCGGATCCACGGCTGGCGGGACCGGCGCAAGATCCGGGCACGGGTGCTCGAGCTCCTCGAACAGGTCGACCTCGACGATCCGGAAACCCGAGCCCGGCAGTACCCGCACGAACTGTCCGGCGGTATGCGACAACGGGTGCTGATCGCGGCGGCGCTGGCGCTGGAGCCGCAGCTGGTGATCGCCGACGAACCCACCAGTGCGCTGGACGTGACGGTGCAGAGCCACGTGCTCGACCTGCTCGACCGGCTGCGCACCGAGACCGGCACCGGGGTGCTGCTCATCACCCACGATCTCGCGGTCGCCGCGGACCGCGCGGACTCGATCGTGGTGATGCGAGACGGCATCGTCCGGGAATCCGGGCCGGCGCCGGAGGTGCTGACGAACCCGTCGGACGACTACACCCGGACGCTGCTCACCGACGCGCCGTCGCTGACCGCGGTCGTCGAACGCCGCCGGCCGCCGGTCCACGACGACGCTGTTCCCCTGGTCGAGGTCACCGGCCTGCGGCAGGAGTTCCGGCGGCCGGGCCGGGCACCGCTGGTCGCGGTCGACGACGTGTCCTTCACCGTCGCCCGCGGCACCACGCACGCCTTGGTCGGTGAATCGGGCTCGGGCAAGACGACGACCGGCCGCAGCATCGCCGGTTTCAACCGTCCGACGGCGGGCAGCATCCGGATCGGGGACACCGACGTGCTTGCGCAGCGCTCGTGGCGATCGTTCCGCCGGATCGCGCAACTGGTGTACCAGAACCCGTTCGGGTCTCTCGATCCCCGGCAGCCGGTTGCCGACATCATCGCCGAGCCGTTGCGCAACTTCCGGATCGGCACCAGGATCGAGCAGGACGAACGGGTCGCCCACCACCTCGAACGGGTCTCGCTCTCCCCTGACATCGGCAAGCGCCGGCCCCGCGAACTCTCGGGCGGCCAGCGGCAGCGGGTCGCCATCGCCCGGGCGTTGATCATCGAGCCGGAGCTGGTGGTCCTCGACGAGGCGGTGTCCGCACTCGACGTCACGGTCCAGGCGCAGATCCTGCGGCTGCTGGCCGAGTTGCAGGCCGAGCTGTCCCTGACCTACGTCTTCATCTCCCACGATCTGGCGGTGGTGCGGCAGATCGCCGACACCGTGTCGGTGCTGCGACACGGCCGCCAGATCGAGTACGGCGCGACCGATGAGGTCTTCACCCGCGCCGAGCAGCCCTACACGCGACAGCTGATCGCGGCGATCCCCGGAACGAGGCTCGGCACCCGTGCCGGGTAAGCGACGCCGACCAGCAAGTCACCACGGAGAAAGGCCCCCATGCCGCCCAGAATCGGCTTCTTCACCCGGCTCCTCGAACGAGCCACCCCGGCCGAGCGCTACCGGTTCGCGCTGGAACAGATCTGCCACGCCGAACGGTTCGGTTTCGCCTCGGCCTGGGTCGCCCAGCACCACTTCGACGCGGACGAAGGCGGACTGCCGTCCCCGTTCGTGCTGCTCGCCGCGGCCGCGGAGCGGACGTCGGAGATCGCGCTGTCCACCGGAGTCGTCACGCTGCCGATCGACGACCCCCTCCGCGCGGCCGAGGACGCCAGCGTGCTGGACGCGCTCAGCGGCGGCCGGGTCCAGCTCGGCGTCGCCGCCGGGGGCACGCCTTCGTCCTTCGCGCCGTTCGGCCGGGAGCCCGAGCGCCGGCGAGAGCTGTTCGCCGATCACTTCACCGTCTTACTCGACGCGCTGACCGGCCGGGAGGTCCGGGGAACCCGGTCCCAGATCTACCCGCCGGCCACCGACCTGGCGCAGCGGATCTGGCAGGCGACCTTCTCCGTCGACGGCGGTCGCCGGGCCGGCGAACGCGGTGACGGTCTGATGCTCTCGCGCACCCAACCACGCCCGGCCGACGCACCCGACCTGCCGTTGGAAGCGCTGCAGCTGCCCATCATCGACGCCTACCGGACAGCGCTGCCGGCAGGTGCTCCCGCCCGGGTGCTGGCATCCCGCACGGCTCTCGTCGTGGACCCGCGGAACCGGGACCTGGCCCACGAGCTGGCGGAGGACGGCCTGCGCCGGCTCGCCGGAACGTTCCTGGGCGCCGAAGCGGCTGGCCTCGACATCGAGGCCTTGATCCGGGTCACCGACACCCACGTCGGCACGGTCGACGAGGTCGCCGATTCGCTGGCCGCCGACAACACCTTGCAGCAGGCCAGCGACATCGCCTTCCAAGTGCATTCCATCGATGCGTCGCACGAACTCACGCTGCGGTCGCTGGAACTGCTGGCCACCGAGGTCGCGCCCCGCCTCGGCTGGAGCACTGGGGCCGCGGCTTCCCGCGGTCTGCACCGTGCCCACCGCCCGGACGACAACACCGACGAAAGCAAGGACGCATGACTCACCCGGCCGACATCATCGACCTGCTGGCGGGCATCACCCCGGACAGTCCACTGGCAGCTCTGAGACAGCAGCGACGCCAAACCTGGGAACAGGCCCAACGCAGCTTCACCGCACTGTTCGAACCGGCCGATGCGGGGAGCTTCCCGCTGCGGGAGCGCTACGCAATCGCGGCGTTCGAAGCCGACCTGCACGACTTCGCCCCGGCCACCGCGTTCTACCAAGACCTGCTCACCGACGAGGCACCGGAGTTCACCGATGCCGTGAAGACGGCAGCAGCGGAGGCGCGGAGCACCGGCCCGTACGGCGAATACCGCGAGCCCGGCCTAGCCGGCGAAAGCGCGCCCGGCCCGGTTTGGCGCCCCGACGACCACGTCACCGCCGCAGTCGGTCGCCGGGTCTCCGCGGCACTTGCCCACACCCATCTGCTGGTCTATCGCCCCCGCGAGGCGGGGCCGGGCGATCTGCAGGCTCTGGTCGATGCCGGATGGAATGCCGACGACATCGTCCGGTTGTCCCAACTGATCGCATTCCTGGCATTCCAGCTGCGGGCCGCAGCAGGCCTTCGAGCGCTCGCACGAACGACGTCCGCCCGCCCCGGCGAAGGAGACCCCCGATGAACGCGCCCGTCACCGAAAACCCGGATCTGCATCGGCCGGATCGCTTCACCCAGGACCGGCTCAGCTGGGTGCCATGGCTGGCGCCGGTGGAAGAAGCAGAGCTCAGTGACGCTCAGCGCGACGCACTCGTCGAACCCGGCCGGGCGAAGCATCCGTACTTCCGCCTGCTGGCCCGCGATCCCGACGCACTCCGGGCACGCACCCTGACCGACTTCGACATTTTCCACAACACCACCGGCGGAATCGGACGCGCCGAGCGCGAACTCTCCGCGACGGCCGCCTCCCGGCAGAACGGCTGCGTCTTCTGCGCCTCCGTGCATTCCGCCGCCGCGACCCGGGAGTCCGGCCGAACCGACGACGTCCAGCGCCTCCTGGACGAAGGCGTCGACGCCGACCTCGGCGACGAACGGTGGAACGCCATCGCGGCAGCGGCCTCCGCGCTCACCCGGACGCCGTCAGCATTCGGCACCGCCGAGATCGAACGTCTCCGCTCAGCCGGGCTCGACGACGCCGAGATCGTCGATGTGATCAACAGCGCGGCCTTCTTCAACTGGGCCAATCGACTGATGCTCTCGCTCGGCGAGCCCGAGGTGCCGCGCCGATGAGCATCCCGCGACTTCTCGATCACGTGGTCATCGCAGGTCCCGATCTCGCCGATCTGGTGAACTGGTTCGCCGAGCGCACCGGAGTCACCGCCGCTCCCGGCGGTGTCCACCCGAGGGGAACGGCGAACGCGTTGATCGCCCTCACCATCGGCGGTCTCCGGGGGCCTCAGTACATCGAGCTGATCGGCCCGGACCCGGGCTCCGAGCTGATACCGGACGTCTTCGGCATCGCCGACCTCGACCGGCCGCGAATCGTCACCTACGCGATCCGTCCAGACGACATCGACGCGACCGTCGCCCGGGCCAGGAACAACGGCTACGACCCGGGCGACGTGACCGACCTTTCCCGACGCACGCCAGACGGCGATCTGCTGGAGTGGCGACTGGCGCGCGGTGACGGCTCACGGCCGGACGTGCCATTTCTGATCGACTGGGGACACACCCCGCACCCCGGCCTAGCGGACGTACCGGCGCTCGAACTGCTGTCTCTGCAGAGGATCGAACCCGACCCCGAGCCCACCCACCGCGCAGTAGCCGCACACGGCTTGGAAGCGAGTGCGGTGGCCGACACGATCACCGGCTCCCCCGCCGGATTCCGGCTCGAACTACAACACCCGGACGGCACGCACATCACGCTCTGATCACCAGGCTCGAATCGATCACCGAAGGTCCACACCGAACGCAGAAGTGCCCGCTGCTGATGAACCTGGTTGATCGGACGCCCCGAGGAGCGCACCAGCTCCACCGCGTCACGCCGAAACTCCTCGGAATACTTCGATGGCCGTCCCCACCGGAACACTCCTTCCCCTGGACCTCAAGATCCAGTATCAGGGTGTCCACACCCACGGGGGAAGCTCACCACACAGCCACAAAACCTGGCTCATCAGCGACGGCATCCCTGAAGTAGCCCAAGCCCGCCGTCTCGGACATCGACTCCCCGACAAAGTCCAAGACATCTACTCCCACATCGCCCCCGAAACCGACGAACAGCTCCTCACCGCTCTCCAACACCGCTGGACCCAAACCCAACAGAACCACGAATCCGACACCCCGCCCTGACCCCTTGACCAGCGAGGAAGCCCCACCGCCATCCGCGCCGGAACCTCTCCTCACGCAACGCGGCCCACGCCGAAGCACCCAACCAGCCCTACCATCACTGACCTGCTGAAACAGTGCAGACCTTAATCCACAAACCCCGCTGGACAAGCCGAACGAAAGTTCGACCGCGCCGACCGGAACGCGACCTCATTCCACCCCGGACAAAGATCGCGACTCCCAAAATCCTCCCAAAAACGCACTAACAGCCACAGTGGACGATCCACAACAGATCCACACCACAACGCCGAAAAGCCCGTTGACCTGCACTAACGTGCCGATCAACGGGCTTTTCGCTCCGTCGGGATGACAGGATTTGAACCTGCGACCCCTTGACCCCCAGTACTTCGGGTAGTCCGCGAGCTGGGAAAACGGCCTCTCCCCTGGTTTCTCGCGTCCCTGCCGACATGGGGCTTGCTGCCGTGCCCCTCGCGTCCTGGTCCCTGGCTGGTCCCTGTCGGGAGGCGTACCGGACGGATGCACTTCCGCGAGACCCGGGAGCGTTGGAGGTGACCCCCGGGACAGTTCCCGTCAGCGCTTCCCCACCTCCGCGAGCGCATCAGCCAAGCTGGTCATGTTGTCGACCACAGCGTCCGCGCGGACAAACCGCTCTGCCTTGCCCGGCTTATTGGCGTAGGCGATGCACGGCATCCCCACGGCCCGGCACGCCTCGATGTCCGTCAACGAGTCGCCAACGAGAACCGCCTCACCCGGCGAGAGTTCGAGATCATCTAGCGCGCGGACGAGCGGCTCGGGGTTCGGCTTCATCCTGTCCGGGTGCCCCAAAGCCCTGCCAATCACGGGCGAAACGACTTCACCGAGCCCCTGAATTCTCAGGAAGACGTCTACGGCTTCCTTCGCGTTGTTGCTCACGATGCCCACTCGCATGCCCGATTCCAGGGAAGTTCGCAGCGCCGCGACGCCGGCCAGATTGGGCACCGAGACCTGCACCGCGGACAGCTCCGCATTCAGCAGCGCTTGGTCGACTTCACGAGTCAGGTTCGGCCGCAAGCCGACACTCCGGCGGAGCACCTCCATCGGGTCGTCCGTGTCGAGGTCGATCCGCTCCCCCGTCTCAGCTTCCACCAAGTCGCCCAGCTGTACCGCAATCCGGCCTGCTGGAAGGCCAGCAAAAACATCGCAGAGAGGTCCGTCGAAGTCGAACAGGACAGCCGAAACCCGACCGAGCACGGCCGTGAGGTCACCGCGAGCTGTCATCCCGCGAAATCCCTTGCAACCGTGGACCAAACGCTGTCGAACCACCGCTGAGCCTCAGCGATGTACTGGTTACCGAGGGACGTCTCGTCCTCGACGGACGCGAAGTGGAACAACGTCGCGTCCTTCCCCATCAAGTCGAAGATCGGGACCGGCGCCCCGTTGATCGGCACAGGGTGCTCAACGACGGGGTAGAAGCCGAAGAACGCCTCTTCGCCGTTGAGCAAGTACAGCTTGAACAGCGGCACGCCTCGGTACACCCGCACTTTCGCAGTCGCGGACCGCACCAGCTCAAGGTCGGCGAGTTCCTGAACGGTGTCGGTGATCGCCTGAACGGACCTCTCCGAGATCCGTTCCATGCGCTTCCTGACCTCGGCGGAGTCATCCCCGTCAGGCGCCAGTGACGGCAGCCCCGTCGGCGCTGTCAGATCCGGAAGCAGGATCCGAATCGTGAGTTCATCGGGCGTCACCCTGCCCAGGCGGATCTTGTCCAGGGGTTCCTGCAGAGCTCCGTACAGCGTTTCGCCCGAGAACCCCGCAAAGTCGATCGCGACCTTCGCCCCTTTGAACGCCTCTTCAACGTGCGGGCGGAGACCGACTGCGCGCTCGGTGCGCTGGCGGACGAACGAGCCCTTCCCCTGCCGGGAGACGACCAGGCCCTCATCTCGAAGCACTCCGATCGCTTTCTGGACCGTCATCGGTGACACACCGAACCGCTCTGCTAGCTCACCGTACGACGGGAGCCGATCACCCGGTTCGAGCTTCCGAGTGCGGATTGCGGCACGCAAAGAGTTGGCTACCTGCTGAAACGGCGGCCGTGGGTCGTCCGGGTCCAAGGCGTCCATGCCTTGATCGTACCGCACCCTGCTAGCCCAGATGGCTGAACTACTCCGGACTCACAGCTGTACTAGCAATGCTGGCTTGACTCTACTAGCAGAGCTGGCTACCTTCTCTGGTGTCGCGGTCGTCTCGATAACTGCGGCAGACACCAGAAAGCCCCGGTGGTGCGGCAACACCAGCCGGGGCGCACATCAGAGGTTGGAGGCCAAAGATGCCGGACCAGGGTAGGCGGTACTACCGGGTCAAGGAAGTCGCGGACCTGTTCGACGTCTCGGTGAACACGATCTACCGGGCGATCGACTCGAAGCAGCTGACCGCGCTGAAGATCGGCGAGGGCAAGGGCGCCTACCGCGTGCCGGACTACGCGGTGGCCGCGTTCGAGAAGGCCTGCACGCAGGCCGCGCACGAGGACCACGCGATCAGCTCGGCGCCGATGGCCGAGGTTGAGGGCATCGAGCTGGGAGAGGCGGCCTGACCATGCAGAACTTCGAGAGTGACTCCGTAACCATCGACCGCCAGGCCGGGGCGATCGACCCCGAGTACTTCGCGCTGCAGATCCGCAGGGCCTTCGGCACGGAGGCCGGCCCGGAGGGGTACATGGACGACCCGCTGGCGGACGTCGCCGACCCGGGTCAGGACGAGCTGCTGGCGGAGTTCGCGTCGTTGGCGACGCACCCCGAGGTGGTGGCGGCGGGTCTCGCGGTGACCGAGGCCGAGGCCGCGGTCATGGAGGCCGAGGACGCCAGCGTGACCGACGAGCTGGCGATGCGGCGGCTGGACAAGGCGCGCGCCGCGGAGCGCCAGGTGCTGGTGACCCTGCAGCGGCGGCGGGCGATGGCCCACACCGAGCGGGCGGTGACGCGGGTGGCGCAGGTCGTTCCGATGCGCCGGTTCGCGGTGCTCGAGGGGGGTGCGGCGGCATGACCTACTTGAACCTGGTGAGCGCCCACATCGTCCCCGGCGGGGTCTCGGTGCCGAGCGTGTCCGTGAGCGTCCGCGGCGCCACCTACAACCTCCCGGCCCCGCAGTACACGGTGGACGGCCCGGTGGTCGTGTACCCGTTCGCCGAGGCAGATGAGGAGGGGCACTCGATCCGGATCCGGCTCGACGTCTGGCGAGCCGGTTGCGACCTCGGGCACCGGTTCCAGTCGCTGCCGCTGAATTTCCCGGACATGGCCAGTGCGGTCGACGCTGCCAGGCAGTTCGGCAGGGACCCCGGCATCGGCTGGGGCGCCCCGCGAGAAGAGCTCGAGGCATGGGCGATGACCTTCGTCGAGCAGGAACGAGCGCAGCAGGGCGGTGACCGGTGATGGCGGCTGCGATGCGGGTGGCGACGTTCCCGTTCCGGGCTCTGTTCCGGCTGATCAAGTTCCTGCTGGTGCCGACCGCGTTCGGTGCGCTGTCGGTGTGGCTCTACACCGCTCTTGAGGCGCCGTGGCTGCTGGTGCTGATCGTGCTCTGCGCGGTGTGGGCGCTGGTGATGCTGCGGCTGTGGCAGGTCCAGGTCGCCGGTGAGCTGCGGTCGCTGGCGCGGGGCACCGTGCACGTGGCCGGTTCCCATCGGCGTCGCCCGAGGCGGGGTGATCGGCTGTGATGCGCCGTGCCGGACTGTTCTTGGTGATGCTGGGCGCGTTTTCGCTGTCGTTCGCCGGGCAGGTGGACGCGGTGAAGCCGCTGCTGGGCCAGGAGCTGGCGATCGTGTTCGCCGCGACCAACGACGTGGCGGCCCTGCTGGCGCTCAACGAGGTCCTCAACCCTGCCCCGGGCCGCGGTGTCCGCGGGTGGGCGTGGGTGGCGCTGATCCTCGGCGGTGGCACCGCCCTGGTGCTCAACACCTGGCACGCGATCAAGGCGGCGGTGCTTCCCAGCCCGGCCGCGATCCTGGTCGGCGCCGAGCCCGTGGTGCTGGCGTGGGTGCTCTCCCACGTCGTCGCCCTGGTGCTCAGCGCCCGCCGGGGAGCGGCGGCGGAGAGCGCTTCCGAGGACGCTTCCGGGGAGGCTCAGCAGGCCACGGAATCCGCCCCTACCCCCGTCACCGTGACGCCCTCGCCGGAAGCGGTGGGAAGCGCCCCTGAGACCGCTCCCGCCCCAGCTCAGCCGACCTCTCTCGTCGCCATCGCCCCGGTGCCTGAGGAGCACGTGGAGGCGGCTCGGGAAGCGCTCCCCGAGTCTGCGGTGGCCGCTTCCGATGAGGTTCCCGAGGACCTGATCGACCGCGCTGAGAAGGCCGAGCGCAGGGCCCTGGAGCGCTCCGGCGGGAAGCGCGGTCTGTCCTACCGGGAAGCACCGCGTCGGCTCGGCGTCCGCTACGGCACCGCCCGCGCCGCACTCGATGCAGCCCGCGCCCGCATGGAATCCGAGAACCCCGTCGCGGCCGAGGCCGCCTGAGTTTCTGCTCACCGTTTCAGGAGGAGAGGACGTCATGGACGAGAAGTCGAAGCTGTTGGACCAGCCGGTGTTCGAGTCGCCGCGGGCGATCCGGGAGTTCTGCGAGAACGGCCGCAAGGTGCTGCGGCAGGCCTACCTGCACCTGTCGTTGAGCGCTGAGGAACTGCAGGCGGTGCTCAAGGACCACCCGACGAACGGCTCGCCGGTGTGGATGGGCCTGGACGCCCGGGTCCGTGCGCGGCTGGTGGCCTCCCACCTGCGCCGCTCGGCGCAGGGCATCGAGGTCGCCTCGGTGGAGATGACCCGCACGTTCACCAGCTACCACAAGCACTTCCTGGAGCAGTTCCAGGCCAACAAGAACGGCCAGCGGCGGCCGTTCAACGTCGAGGACCTGTAAACCCCCGCCTACCTGCGTGATGTGTGACCGCGAGGCCACCGGAGAGGAGCGAAAAGTCATGGTCAGCAAGCGGAACAACGGGGAGGGTGACCTCGCGGTCGCCGACGCCGCCTACTTCGTCCCGAAGAAGCACTGGGGATCCCGCCTGGCGCCGTATGCCAGCGAGTGGGGCGGCTGGCTGACGTCCTGGCCGACCGCGGCGCTGTCGCACGTGTGGATGACCGGCACGCCGGAGGCGCTGCCGTGGGCCTCGGCCGGCCTGACGCTGCTGGGCACCGGGGTGACGGCGTTGACCTGGTACTGCGCTCGGGCTCGGGCGGCGGTCGTGCGGCGCTTCGCCACCGCCACCGCCGGGATCACCGCGGCGTGGACCACGGCGGCCACGATCCAGGGCCCGTGGGAGTCCCCACTGTTCCAGCTGTGGGCGTTCGGCGGCGCCGGGGTGGCGCTGTCCTGGTCGATCTTCAAGGCCCTCAAGCGCGGCGGGGACTCCGAAGGCGGTAGCGACAGCCGCCTGTGGGAGAAGGTCAAGCTGGCCGGGGTCAAGACCGGGCCCCTAGCCGTCGAGCCGAACAAGGTCAGCGGCCCGCTGCAGCTGCCGCCGGGCGAGCTCGACGCCCAGGATGTGCAGAAGAAGGCCGACCTGATCGCCGGGTACCTGGGGCTGCGCAAGGGCGCGGTGCGCATCGCCGAGAACCCCGAGGACGCCTCACAGGCCGAGATGACCATCGTGCCGCGCGATGTGCTGCGCGAATCGATGGACTGGGAGGGCCCGTCGAACCCTGGCGGGTCGATCACCGACCCGATCGTGTTCGGGGTCTACGAGGACACCGAGCCGGTCCGGATGTGGCTGCCCGGCGACAAGGCCACGGGCCGCAACGCCAGCCACGTGCAGATCAACGGCATGAACGGCAGCGGAAAGAGTCAGGGGTTCAAGGAGATCGCCACCGAGCTCCTGACCCGCCGCGACGTCAACCTGGTGGTGCTCGACCCGTCCAAGGGCGACCAGACCGTGGCGTTCCTCAAGGGCTCCCGCGCGGTCACGGTGACCAACCTGGCCAAGTGCAGGAAGCTGGTGAAGAAGCTGCCCGCCGCGATCACCGAGCGGGCCTCGCAGCTGGGCCAGTGGGGCTACGACGAGTGGGTACCCGAGGCCTTCACCCAGCACGGCATGCCCTACCTGGTGATCTGGGTCGAGGAGGCCTCCAAGCTGCTGGGCGGCGACACCTTCACCACGATCGCTCAGGAAGCCCGCTCCGCCGGGATCAGCCTGGTGCTCTCCCAGCAGCGCTCCACGTTCCGGCAGATGTCCACCGACGTGCGCGCCCAGCTCGGCACCGTGCTGTGCTTCGGCGTCAACCAACCCGAGGACGCCGGGTTCTCCCTGTCCGACGAGACCCTCGACGCCGGCGCCGCCCCGTGGCGCTGGAAGAACCGCCTGCCCGGCGCCTTCTACCTGGAAGCCCCCGGCATCGAGGAAGCCCGCTTCGCCACCCCCGCCCGCACCTTCCGCGCCAAGGACACGCAGCTCACGGCCGACATCGCCGAACACGGCCACCACGCCCCGGAGATGTGGGCCCCGACCGCCGCGACCCTGACCCTGGCCAAGCTGGCCCAGGGCGCCGAGGACGACGGGAAGGAGGACAACGTCGTGCCCCTGCACCCCGATGAGGTCCCGGAGGAGGACCTGCTGGAGGACTTCGAGGACTCCCTGGACGACGAGGACGACTTCGAGGACGACCCGGACGACCCCGAGGCCGGGCTGATGCCGCTGCCGCCGGAGGTCGAGACCGACCTCGACGACGTCGACCCCGACGCCGAGCTGCCCGAGCTGGAGGCGGGCACCGCGGCGATCGACCTGCCCCAGATCAAGCCGAGCCTGGCCCAGGCCAGGGCCGCCGTGGCCGACTGGATCGCCCGCCAGACCGGGGTGTTCGGCCCCAAGGACGTGCCCCAGGAGCTGCACGGCCGGGACCGCTCCTGGGCCTCCCGTGAGCTCTCCGCGCTCGCCGAGCAGGGACGCATCGAGCGCGCGGACGACCCGGGCACCTACCGCGCCCGCACCACGCGCGGACACGCAGCGTGATGTACAGGGGTGCGTGAGGCGTGCACACAGTGCGCACCGTGCACACACCCCTCTGACCCCGGATCAACGCGCGCGGGCGCGTGCGCGCGCGAAACAAGTTTTGTAACAGCGTTTCCAAACTTGCACACCCCACCTGCACGGCCCGAAGTGTGCCCAATATCGATTACAGAGGGTGACTGAAATGAGATTGGAGATCCCGATGGTGGAGTACGTTCCGGCCTCCTCGCAGGCCGAGAAGATCGCCCAGAAGAAGGCCGGTGTCGTCGAGGAGTTGAAGCGGGCCGACGCCAAGGCGCAGATCCTGCTCGGTCTGATCGTCGGCACGCTGGCCGGCATCGTCGGCCTGACCCGCACCGGGGTCTCCACCGCCGCCGGGGTGCTGCTGGTGCTGGCCGCGATCCCGGCCGCCGCCGCGGTGGTGTTCCTCGCGCTGACCATCCGGCCCTTCCTCGGCGGCGCCCAGGCCGGGTTCGTGCGGTGGGCGCACTTCGTCGGTGAGCCCGAGGCGCTGCTGGCCGACCTGGAACGCCCCGACCCGGTCGAGACCGGGCACGCCGCCGCCGAGCTGGCCAAGCTCTCCCGGCTCGCGGTCAGCAAGTACGAGCGCATCGCCTACGCCGTCTACCTGTTCCTGCTCGCCCTGGCCCTCGCTCTGCCCGCCCTGTTCCTCGCCTGAGACCCCCTGCAACGCAAGGAGAAGACCCCGTGTCTGATCACCTGCCGCACGCCCTCCAGGAGCTCACCCGCGTCGCGCACGAGGCACGGATCCAGGCCAACGCCCACGACACCCGCCCCGCGGATGCGGCGCGTGCCTTCCAGGAGGCGAGCTTCGTCGGCCTCTACCTGATGGACATGGCCAGCTGGATCCGGTTCCGTATGCACGCCCTGCTCGAAGACCCCGAGGCCAACCTCACCGACCAGCAGCGCCGCGCCTACCAGGAGACCTACACCGCGTTCAACCAGCTGGCGAAGCGGTGCATCGGCTTGTCCACCGAGATGAGCCGCGTGGCAACCGCTCTCGACCACCTCGCCGACGCCGGTCGCGACAACCCCCGCGTCAGGGTCTGACCCCTCTCAACCGCCAACCCACACGGCAGGGAAGGAGAGCCTGATGACGCGTTTCGACCTCCAGGGCGGCGACTGCGACCCCGACGTGTTCCGGGTCGCCGCGCACGAAGCCGGGCACGCCATCGCCACGGTGCTCAGCGGCCTGCAGGTCCTCGAAATCAAGATCTGGTGGACCAGCCGGACCGACTTCGGCGGCTTCGTCCGCACCGCCGACTACGACACCACCGACCGCGACCTGCTCAACGGAAGCCTGACCACCAGCATGGCCGGGCACGAAGCCGAAGGCCTGTGGCTGACCCGCTACCAGAACTTCTCCAGCCACCGCGCCGCGCTGCGCACCTACCGCGCCAGCTGCGAACACGACCTGCGGCTGTTCCGCGAGGAGCGGCGCCTCGGCAAGGCCCTGCTCACCGAAACCGCCGCCAGGGCCCGCGCGCACTCCCAGCTGATCGCCCACTGGCACCGCGTGGAGCGCCTCGTCGACCGCCTCGTCCGCACCCGCCACCTCACCACCGTCTGACCAGCGCACCACCGATCGAGAGGAGCCCACGATGGCCCAGCACCACAAGCTGCCCGAGGCCCTGCACCAGCTCACCGACTCGCTGAAGGGCCTCCACGAGGCGCGCGATGCCCTGACCACGCCGCTGGCGGCCGGTGACGCCTTCTACAACCTGGCGGGGCACACCTGGCCGCTGGCCGGGCTCGCCGAGAAGCTCCAGCTGCGTGCGCAGCGGTTCAGCAACGGCGCCCTGAACAAGGACACCACGCCGAGCCGGGACCAGGTCGAGGCGGCGATGCAGATCTGCTCCGCCACCAGCCGCCTGACCGTCGAGGCCAAGCGCCTCCAGCGCGTCCTCAACGAGGTCGCCCGCGGCTACTACGAGCTCGAAGCCGTCTCCCGCAACACCAAGACCGAGATCTGAACTGCGGATCCGGAACGACATCAGATCCGCCGGTGCAACGCCCTGATTCCGAAGGAGTAGATCGTGAACGGATTGCCCGAAGTGACCTGTGTCGGCACGGTCGTCGCGGACCCTGAGCTGCGGTTCATTCCGAGCGGGGACGCGGTCGTGAACTTCACCGTCGCGTCCAACTCGCGCCGTTACGACCGCGAGACCGGCCAGTGGGTCGACGGGGACACGACGTTCCTGCGCTGCAGCCTGTGGCGGCAGGCCGCCGAGAACGTCTCCGAGAGCCTGACCAAGGGCGACCGGGTGATCGTCACCGGCCAGCTCAAGCAGCGCTCGTACGAGACCCAGGAAGGCGACAAGCGCACCGTTTTCGAGCTCGCCGTGGCCGAGGTCGGACCGTCGCTGCGATGGGCCACCGCCAAGATCTCGAAGGCCGACCGCAAGCCCAGCACCCAGCCCGGAGACGCCTGGACGGCCCAGCCCGCCAGGGCCAGCGACGAGCCCCCGTTCTGACCTTCCCCTGACCAAGGCGAGGGCGGCCCGCCACCAACTCGTGGCGGAGTCCGGCGGGCCGCCCTCTTCCCCCTCGCACCGAGGAGGTGTGATCCATGTTCGCAAAGACCGCAGCCATCGTGGGAGCCACCAGCACTGCGCTGATCGGCTGGTACGCCCACGGCCTGCACCGCCGACTCCACACCGACCCGCTGACCGGCTTGGCCAACCGCCCCGCCCTGCAGCGCGCGTTCACCCGGCTGCAGCGCCGCGCCCGGCCGGGCGAGCTCGTCGGGCTCCTGCTGTGCGACCTCGACGACTTCAAGACCATCAACGACGTCCACGGCCACCGCATCGGCGACGAGGTCCTGTGCTCTGTGGCCGCCGACCTCGCCGGGCTCACCGCGGGAACCCGTGACCTGGCGGTGCGGCTGTCCGGTGACGAGTTCGCCGTGCTGCTGCCTGGTCTCGACGAGGTCCGCGACGCGGAGGGCACCGCGCGGCGCTACCGCGAGGCCCTGACCACGGAGCGCGTGATCGACGGCCGCCCGATGCAGATCGGCGCTTCGATCGGCGCCGCTGTCGACACCGCCGCGGTGACGAGCCTGTCCGCGCTGTTGGAGCACGCGGATCTCCGGATGTACCGGATCAAGCGCGAGCACCACCTCACCCGACTGCCCGCCGACCGCACCGCACAGCCGACCGCCCGTCGTCGTGATCTCCCCAAGGAGGCAGCCTGATGCCTGATCTCGCCGCGATCACCACCGACCTCGCCGAATGGTTCGGCAGTCTCCCGCTTGGTGCCCTACCTCCGGTCGCCGGAGTGAGCGTCTACCCCAGCCACGTGCTGTCGGGGACCGCCGAAGTGCTGATCCAGCTGGGATGCACCGGTGACCTCCTGACCGTCATGGCTGATTGGGCCGAGCACCTCACGACGACCGTGTCGATCACCAAGAAGTCCAGCTTCGTCCAGGCAGAGGTCGCAGCCGAGACGCGCGCCGGTCGGAAGGTGACGCTGTGGACCCACTTCGATCAGGACGACCTGGTGCAGCTCGGAGTTCATGGCGTCGTTCTGGGCCGCAACCGGCCGGTCGAGGTCACCGCCGCTCGCCTGCGCCAGATCGCGGCGAGGAGGGCCGAGCAGTGAACGCGACGAGCGAACAGCTTCGGCAGTGGGCGTTGTGCCTGGCCGAGCTGGGGTGGAAGGTGTTTCCGCTCCTGCCGGGGTCCAAGCGGCCTGCTCTGCACGGGCACCGCACCTGCACCGGTGAGGGGATCTGCCGGGACGGGCATCAGGGGTGGGAGCAGCGCGCCACTTCCGACCCTGACCGGATCTCGCGGTGCTGGTCGGATCACCCGTACAACATCGGGCTGGCCACCGGCCCGTCCCAGCTGCTGGTCATCGACCTCGACCAGCCCAAGCCGGGGCAGGTAGGGCAGACCGGGGCCGAGCGGCTGGCGGACCTGGCGCGCCGGACCGGTGAGGAGATCCCGGAGACCTACACCGTGACGACCCCGTCCGGCGGCACCCACCTGTACTTCCGGGCGCCAGCCGAACCGGAGCTGCGCAACACCTCCGGGACGCTCGGACCGCTGATCGACACCCGAGGGCACGGCGGCTACGTCGTGGCCGCCGGATCGATCACCCCGCAGGGCGGGTACGAGCTCTACGACGACTCCGAACCCGTGGAGTTGCCGGGGTGGTTGGCCCGAGCGCTGGCCGTTCGGCCGTCTACGGCGATCTCAGCGCCCCGTGAGATCGCCGCTGCCCGCCCTTCCGCCTACGTGGCAGCAGCACTTCGGGCTGAGGCTGATCGGGTCGCCACGGCCGCACCAGGGCAGCAGAACAACACCCTCTACACCGCCGCGCTCGCGCTCGGCCGCCTGGTCGCGGGCGGCGCAGTCGAGGAGGCGCGGGTCCGCGCCGTGTTGCACCGCGCCATGTCCCGGCTTCCCGACGTCCGCCCGCACGACCCGTGGACCCCGAGCGCGATCGACGCCACGGTCAGCTCCGGTCTGCGCGCCGCGGCCGCCTCGCCCCGCCGGATCGGCAGGCGCAGCGGGTCCGGTTCGGGGCAGATGGCGGCGTGAGCAGGTACCCGGCATGAGCTACCCGCTTCCGCAAACCCCTGGGTTGGGGCGCATTCAGCGCCCCAACCACCCCACCGACGCTGGAGAGGAGGCCCCGGTGCCCGCACACCTGGCAGCCGTTCCCGACATGCCCGACGCCGAAGAGCAGCCCGGACTCATCTGGGAACAGCCCGTTCCGCTGGGCAGCCAGCGCGTCCTGCCGCCGTTCCCCGTCGAAGTCCTGCCCGGCTGGCTGGCTGAGCAGGTCACCGCGGTGGCCATCGCGACGCAGACCCCGCCGGATCTGGCGGGTTGCGTGGCACTGGCGGTGCTGTCCACCGCGGTCGGTGGCCGGGCCGTGGCCCGGATCCGGCAGGGCTGGGACGAGCCGGTCAACATCTACACCGTGGTCGCTCTGCCGCCCGCGAGCCGGAAAACGCCGGTGTTCCGGGCGATGACCACCCCGCTGACCGCCGCCGAGCGGGAGCTGGCGGCGAAGATGGCGCCGGTGATCGAGCAGGCCCGGCTGGAGCGTAAGACCGCCGAATCCGTGCTGGAGCGGGCGGAACGGGCCGCCGCCACCGCTGACAGCGGGGAGCGGGAGACCGCACTGGCCGAGGCTCTCGACGCCGCTCTGGAAGCGAGGGAGAAGGACGTCCCGGCCGAGCCGCGGCTCATCGCCGACGACATCACCCCCGAAGAGGTCGCCACGCTGCTGTCCCAGCACGGCGGGCGGCTGGCGGTTCTGTCGGCCGAGGGCGGGATCTTCGACATCCTCGCCGGCCGCTACAGCGGCAGCCCGAACCTCAACGTCTTCCTCAAGGGCCACGGCGGGGACCTGCTGCTGGTCGACCGCAAAGGCCGCCCGGCCGAGCGGGTCGACAACCCCGCGCTGACCCTCGGCGTCACCGTGCAGCCCGCGGTCATCGACGAACTCGGCCGCACCGCCATCTTCCGCGGCACCGGCCTGCTCGCCCGATTCCTCTACTCCCTGCCGGAAAACACCGTCGGCACCCGGCTCGCCGACCCGCCCCCGGTGCCCACCGAGATCTTGGCCGCCTACGACGAGAACCTGCGCGGGCTGGTGATGACCCTGCACGAATGGACCGACCCGGCGGTGTTCGCGTTCTCCCCGGAGGCCAACGAGGTCCTCATCGACCTGCACAACACGATCGAACCGAAGCTGCACCCCCAGCGGGGGGAATGGGCCCACATCGGCGACTGGGCAGGCAAGCAGGTCGGGCAGACCGCGCGCCTGGCCGCGCTCCTGCACGCCGCCCAGCACCCTGGCGAGCCCTGGGCCCGCCCAGTCGACCGCGACCTCGCCGAGGCCGCCCGCACCCTGGGCGACTACTTCGCCCAGCACGCGCTCGCGGTGTTCGAACGGCTCGGCGCCGACCCCGCCGTCCAGGGTGCCCGCACCGTCCTGCAGTGGATCACCCAGAACCAGATCCGGGCGTTCACCAAACGCGAAGCACACCGCTCCCTGGCCAGCCGCTTCCCCAGCGCCACCGACCTCAACCCGGCCCTGGCCATGCTCGAAGACCACGGCCACATCGCCTGCGTCGAGCAGCCCCACACCGGCCGGGGCAGGCCGCGCAGCCCGTCCTACTGGACCCACCCCCGCTACCACCCCGGACAGAAATGACAGAAATGACACAAACCCCGACTGCAGAACGAAACCGCAGGTAGCGCCGCTGCCCACCCGGCTGGCGGGGGTCTGACAGAAACCGCCCGAAAATCTGACACAAATACGCCGCCGCGAGCACTAGACCGCGCGGTCAGCCATGCCGAGGAGCCCTCCCGGATTTCTGTCAGATTTTTCGTCGATTTCTGTCAGAGCCCACCCGCGCCACCAACTGAAGCCCTGACCAGCGAAAACATCGCTCTCCGCGATTTCTGTCATTTACGTCATTTCTGTCAGGCGCCCGGCCACCCGTCACCACCGAGCACCGATGCCTGACCAGGACCAGAGGAGAACTGCCGCCCCGACTACCAGGTGCTGGGCACCCGCCGCGAGAAGGTCCGCCAGCTCGGCAACGCCGTCACCCCACCCGCCGCCGAGTTCCTCCTGACCGCCATCACCCACGCGCTCGGCCACATCCCCACCAGCTCGAAGGAGGCTGCGTGATGAGAATCCGAATCACCGGAACCACCGACGAGGTCGAACAGGTCGCCGAGATCCTGAGCGACCTGCCCGCCGTTGCGGGCGGCCCGACGCTGCTGACGAACGGATCGGCTGACTTCCGGCCCAGCGCCAAGGACCCCGCCACGGGCGCCGCCGTGCTCGACGCGGAGCTGAGCTGGGTGTGCCGTCACTGCGGCTCCCAGATCGCCGCCTACGCCCCGGATGGCCCCCGCGTGTGGACGTGGGTGCACCTCATCACCAAGCGGCCGCGCTGCGTGGCCACCGACGGCATCACCCACGCCGAGCCCGGCCCGCAGGACGACGAGGAGGCCGCGTGATGCAGGTGCGTATCGAGGACCAGGTGGCGTTCGCTGATGCCGCACGGGGCGTGGCCAAGCTGCTGGCGGGCGGGCCACCGACTCCGGTCCTGGCCGGCGCCGTCCTGCACGCCCACGACGAGGGCGGGGTGACGCTGTCCGGGTTCGACCCCGACGCCGCGACCCGGCTGCGGCTGCCCGCCGACGTGCAGACCCCGGGGCGGGTCCTGGTGTCCGGGCGGTTGCTGGCCGAGATCGCCCGCCTGCTGCCCCGGCAGACCATCGAGGTGACCGCCGACCGCATGCGGCTGACCATCACCGCGGGCGGCAGCCGGGCGACGCTGCCGCTGCTGCCGATCGAGGACTACCCGCAGCTGCCCGCCACCCCCGACCTGGTGGGGGAGATCGACGCCGCGGCCTTCGCCGAGACCGTCTCGCGGGTGGCTCCCGCGGCCAGCACCGACCCCGCGATGCCCCACTTCACGGTCGTCGCGATCGACCTGCCCGCACCAGGCGAGCCGCTGCGGCTCTACGCCACCGACCGCTACCGCATGGCGGCAGGCCTGCTGCCCTGGCAGCCCGCGCTCGACACCCCGGTGCAGCCCCGGCGGGTGCTCATCCCCGCCCGGCAGCTGCACGCCGCCGCCGACCTCCTCGCCGGTGGCGCCGACACCGTGCGCTTCGGCGCCACCCCCGAGCCCGGGCGGGTCGGCCTCACCAACGGACACCGCACGATCACCCTCGCCGAGCTCGCCGTCAAAGTCCCCGACTACGAACCGCACCTCAACCCCGAGGTGGCAGGCGAGGTCACCGTGCCGGTCACCGAACTGCACGCCGCCGTCAAACGCCTGGCCCTGCACAAAGAACGCTCCGGCGCGCACCTTTCCCTCGCTGACAACACGCTCCAGCTGTCCATCGCCAGCGACGCCGGGCACAGCACCGAAACCCTCGCCGTCGACTACCAGGGCGAGCAGGTCGAAACCTGCTTCAACCCGACCTTCCTCGCCTCCGCACTGCACGCGCTGGGCACCGACCTCGTCCACATCACCATCCCCACCCGACCCGACGCCAGGCCGTGGGCCTTCCGGCCCCTCACCGGCACCACGCCCGACGACCAGCTCCGCTACGTCGTCATGCCCCTCAAGACCGCACAAGCCAGTAGCGCCCAAGCGGCATAGCACTCCCAGCGCATGTGCCCCGCCCGGCGCCATGGCCGGTGCCGGGCGGGGCATGCCCGACCATCAACGGATCTACAGCCCGCAAATCCCGGAACGACCGTCCGACGGCGCTCCGAACTCGCGAATGGAGAACACGACATGGCCACCGCCCGACGCCCGCCGATCGGTGTCACCCTCTCGCCCGACGTCGAGTACCGGGAGGGCCGCTCTCGTCCGTACCGCGCTCGGGTCCGGTGGAATGACCCAGAGACTGGTCGGCGCCGGTCGCTGTCCGAGCAGCACGAGACGACCGAGCAGGCCGCCGCTTGGATCGACGAGATGCAGAGCGCTGCCAGCGGTGGACTCGACCCCACCGCTGCGATGATGCAGCTCAGCGAGTACGGCAACACCGCCATGCCGTATGCCCTGCGCGGGATCGAGAACAAGACCAAAGACCCCTACCTCGCCGGGTGGCGCAAGCGGGTCGTGCCCACGCTCGGGCACATCCCGGTCCGCATGGTCACGAACGGCGCGGTCGACCGTGCGGTGCACGTCTGGATTGCGGATGGTCACAGCAAGTCAACCGTCAAGAACAGCCTGGCAGTACTGGTCCGCATCATGGAGCAGGCAGTCCGGGACGAGATCATCAGCAGGAATCCCGCACGAGTTACGGGCTGGCAGCACGCCTTTCGGCAGGCCGAGGATGAGCTGGACGACCCGCGTTCCCTGGCGCTGCCGAACTGGACCACGCTGGAGCGCCTGGCAAACGCTCTCGTTGCGCGATCGTCCACTGAGTACCAGGGGTGGGGCGACGTGGTCCTGTTCGCGGCCTGCACGGCCGCTCGGATCGGTGAGGTGTCCGGGTGCCGCGTACGGGACATCAACACCCGCGAATGGACCTGGACTGTCCGGCGTCAGACCACCACGGGTCCTGGCGGCCTGGTGGACAAGGGCACCAAGGGCAAGCGGGCTCGGACAGTGCCGGTCATCGCGGAGATCCGCGAACTGGTGGAGCGCCGCGTCGCGCTGACCGACGGCAGTCCGGACGCCCGCCTATTCACCGGCCCCCGGGGCGGTCGGATCACCACCGCCGTGCTCCGAGACGCCACCTCGTGGGACGAGGTCGTGACCAAGCTCGGCTACGAGCACCTGCGCCGACACGACCTCCGGCACACCGGACTCACGTGGATGGCGGATGCTGGCATCCCGATCCACCACCTCCGGAAGATCGCAGGGCACGGGACGCTCACGACGACCCAGCGGTACCTGCATCCCGACCGGCAGTCGGTAACCGACGCGGGCGCTCTGCTGTCCAAACACCTGCACCGGTCCCCAAATGGTCCCCAGCTCCGCGTCGTCTGAGCGGGCAACAAGCTCCACCGCCAGATGCAGATCAGCCCGCTGACCTGCGCTTTCGCGCTACGTCAGCGGGCTGATCGCTCCGTCGGGATGACAGGATTTGAACCTGCGACCCCTTGACCCCCAGCTAAAGCGAGGGTCAGCGGCATGCTCAAGCTCATTCTTCGAGGTCACTGCACAGTCTACTCAGCGAAGTAAAGGAGTCCACGATACTCGCCCCCAACCGCTTTGCCGCCCGCACAGCACAAGGAGGCGCGCCGCCCCCGGGCCGCTGTCGCACGTCGACCACAAGCACCAAACCCAGATCTCGAGCACATGACGCACCTAGGACGATCGTCAGAGCAACGAACAGGCACGAACGAAGCGCGTGACACAGAGCCCCCACGAAGCCCGGCTGCTGCGAAACCCGCAACTTTCCCGAAGATCTATTTCATTCAGCACTGACACGACAGTTCCAGTCAACAGCATGATGCACACCCTCGTGTCCATCGAGCTTCAGCGGATCATGATGTGGATTCCGGCGTCGGCGCGGTGCGCGAGGCGATCAGGCCGCCGTCGGCGACGAGGTCCACGCCGTTGATCCAGGACGCTTCGTCGGACAGGAGGAATGCTGCGGGGGCGGCGATCTCGTCGGCGCTCGCGTGTCTGCCCACCAGGTGCTCCGAGCGCTCCACCGATCCGTTCATCGAGGACCGGAAGTCACCCAGGATCGGTGTGTGCACGGGTCCTGGGCTGATCGTGTTGCTCCGCACTCCCCGCGGCAGCAATCGGGCGGCGAGGGCCCTGCCGTGGTGGATCAGCAGCTTCTTCGACAGGTCGTAGGCACGGGGGCCGGTCAGGCCTTCCCGCCGGGCCCAGTCCTGCAGCTCGTCGTCTGCGAGCCCGGCCAGCTCCGCCACCTGGTCGGCGTATTCGGGGTGGTGGCCGGCGAGGGACGCGACGCTGACGATGGCGCCACCTTCCAGCGAGTCCAGCAAGCCTTCGGTCAGCTTGCGGGGTGCCAGCCAGTTGACGGCGAGCACCGTGGCGGCATCCACCGTGCCTGGGACACCGGCCACGTGTGCGAGGCCCCCGAGACGCGGGAATCGACCGCGCAGTCGGTCGACCACGGCCGCGAGGGCCTGCGGATCGGTGAGGTCGCAGCAGATCGGTTCAACGCCTTCCGGCATCTCGGCCGCCCGGTCCGCACCGATCACTCGCAGTCCTGCTCGTACCAGGCGGGTGGCCAGTGCCGCGCCGATTCCGGATGCTGCTCCGGTGACCAGAACGGGCGGGGAAACCATCGCGTCCTCCATCATGTCTCAGTTCCCAGCAACGGGACGGCAGCGGGCGTGCCATCCGGGCCGAGTGCCTCGGGCACCCGGGCCGCTCGGTATCGAGTCAGCGGCGCACCCGGCTGCAGGACGTAGACACCGCCTGGGGTGTGATCGTCCACAATGGCTGCGGCTACTTCCTCCGCTCGGAGCAGTGGGAACCCGGATTCGCGGAACTCGTCGGGTACCAGCGGCGTGTCGACGAAGCCCGGGCACAGGGCCGAAAGGGCAATGCCTTCGGCAGCCAAGTCGTGCCCTAGTGCGCGCACCAGCCCGACGACCGCGTGCTTGCTGGCCGTGTACAGCGGATCCTGCGGCCACCGGCTGAGCCCTGCCAAGGACGCCGTGACGACGATGCGGCCACCACCGGCGCGGCGAAGCGCCGGAACCGACTCGCGCACCCCGTGCCAGGTTCCCTTGATGTTCACCCCGAGCACCAGGTCCATCGTCGCGTCGTCCACCGCCAACGGGCGTGCCGCCGGTCGTGCCAGGCCGGCACCGAGGTTGACGAACCTCAGCGGGCCGAGTTCCGCGGCCGCGGCAACCGCTGCTGCGAGCTGTTCGAGATCGCGGACGTCGGTGCGAACGAACCGCACGCCCGCACCGTCTTCGAGGCGCCGGCCGCCTGGGTCGACATCGGCCACCACGACCGAGTACCCGCGCGCCACCAGCTCGCCCACGACCGCGCGGCCGATTCCGCTCGCTCCCCCGGTGACCAGTGCCGAACCGCGTTCCGGATCTGCCATGTAATCTCCTCCGCGCAGCGGTGGTGGCCCGCGAAATGCCCGGGCCACCACCGTCCGATGTGGATACCGGTCAGGCGCTTCCGGCGCTCATCCCGCCGTCCATGCGCAGGTACGAGCCCGTCATGTACGAGGAGTCGTCGCTGGCGAGGAACGCCACCGCGGCGGCGACCTCCTCGGGGTTGCCGTACCTGCCCATCGCGGTCAGGGCCGTGTAAGCCTGCTTGGCCGCGTCCGGAGCGCCCGGGGCCGCACCCTCCTCGATCGTGCGCATCATCGGGGATTCGATGACACCCGGAGCGACGGCGTTGACGCGGATGCCCGCGGGAGCCAGCTCGCCGGCCGCCGCCTTGGTCAGTCCGATGATCGCGTGCTTGCTCGCCGAGTAGCTCGCGATGAGCGGAACTCCCATGACACCGGCGACGGAGGCCATGTTGACGATCACGCCGCCGCCCTGTTCGGTCATGATCGGAGCCGCGTGCTTGATGCCGAGGAACACGCTGCGCACGTTGACGCCCATGACGCGATCCCAGTCGTCGTCCGGGAATTCGGTGATCGGACCGATCGCGGCCTGGATCCCGGCGTTGTTGAACAACACGTCGACGCGGCCGAAGGTGGCCTTCGTGGCGTCGAGGTAGGACGCGGCGCCGGCACCGGTCGCCACGTCGGCCTCGACGGTGAGGACCTTCGCGCCTTCGGCCTCCGCGGCGGCCTTGCTGTCGTCGAGCGGGGTCCGGCCGCTGCCGACCAAGGTGAGGTCGGCACCTTCGCGGGCCAGCCGGACAGCGGTCGCGCGGCCGAGTTCGCCGGCCGCACCGGTGATGACGATGGACTTGCCTTCGAGGCGCTTGGTCATGGCGTCGTTGCCTTTCCGTCGGCTGCCGTGCGCGCACAGCGGTGGAATTGCTCCTGATGAGGGAATGGTGGCGGGAGTACCGCCGGATACCGGTGCCAGCCCGGTCTCACCCGAGGATCGAGGTGACCTCGGTGAACTCGTCGATGCCGAACCGGCCGAGCTCGCGGCCCAGACCGGACAGCCCGTATCCCCCGAAGGGTGCATCGAAGTGGTCGCGGGTGCGCACTCCGTTGATCTTGACCTGCCCGGTGCGCAGCCGGTGCGCCAGCGACAGGGCGCGAGCGCGGTCTGCGGACCACACACCACCGGAGAGGCCGAAGAGGGTGCTGTTGGCGATGGCGACGGCATCGTCCTCGTCGTCGTAGGGCTGCACGACCAGAACGGGACCGAAGACCTCCTCCTGGGCGATCGGCATCTCGGGAGTGACGTCGGAGAACACCGTCGGGGACAGGTAGTACCCGGTGGCCAGCCCTGGTGGAGCCTCCGCTCCCCCGGCGATCAGGCGCGCGCCGGAGCCCAGTGCGCTGCCGATGTGCCCGCGGACCGATTCGCGCTGCGCCGCGTTCACGACCGGTCCCATCGTGACGCCCGGCTCGAACGGGTCCCCCACGACGATGCGGTCCACCTCGGCGACGAGGCGCTCCTCCACCTCGGCGAGGAGCCGCCGTGGCACGAGCAGTCGCGACAGCGCGTTGCACGCCTGGCCGCTGTTGACGAACGCCTGGGCCACCGCGCTGGGAATCGCGGCGTCGAGGTCGGCGTCGTCGAGGAGGACATTGGCCGATTTGCCACCGAGTTCCAGGCAGACCCGCTTGATGCCCGCCGCCGCGACCTGCCCCACCCGCGCACCGGATTCGACGCTTCCAGTCAGCGAGACCACGGAGACCAGCGGGTGGGAGACCATCGCCTCCCCAACCACCGAGCCGCGCCCGGGCACGAGGTTGAACACGCCGGGTGGGATTTCCGCCTCGGCAACGCATTCCGCGAACGCGAAGCCGTTGAGCGGTGCCACCGCACTCGGTTTGAGCACGATGGTGCAGCCCGCCACGAGAGCCGGGCCCACCTTCGCGGCGATCTGGTGCAGGGGGAAGTTCCACGGCGTGATGGCGGCGACCACCCCGGCGGGTCGCCGCACCACCAGCGAGTTGCCGACCGGCTCCGCCCACTCATAGCTCTTGGCGGCCCGTGCGGTCGCTTCCAGGACCCCGACGGGCATCGTCGCCTGGGCCGTGGACGCCTGTTCCAGCGGCATCCCGACCTCGGTCGCGATGAGACCGCCGAGTGCGTTCCGGCGGGAGTCCAATGCCGCTGCGAGCCGCTCGACCGCGGCTATCCGCTCGTCGTGCGGGGTTTCCGACCATTCCCGGAATGCCCGGTGCGCGGCTTGAACAGCGCGGTCGGTGTCCACATCGTCCCCGTTGACCACGCTGGCGACGATCTTCTCGGTCGACGGACTCTCCACGTCGGTCCGTCCGGTGCCGTTCGGCTCGATCCAGGCACCGTCGATGTAGAGGTGGTCGCGGTCGCGGACTTCTGACAGGTCGGCCGCCGTCATGACGTCCCCGCCCGTCGGGTCTCGACCGGCATCGACTTGATGCCGCGGAACCAGTTCGACAGCAGTCGCACCGGCTCGGCTGCGAGCTCGAAGCGGATGCCGCGGGCGTGCAACTCCTGGTAGAAGGTGCGGATCTCCAGCCGGGCGAGGTGCGCGCCGAGGCAGAAGTGCGCACCGGATCCGAAGGCGAGGTGCCGGTTCGGGGTGCGGTCCAGGCGGAAGGTGTCGGGCTCGTCGAAGACGCGTTCGTCGCGGTTGGCCGAGCTGAACCAGAGCACGACCTTCTCGCCGGCCCGGATCCTCCTGCCGTGCAGCTCGGTGTCGACCAACGCGGTGCGCCGCATGTTGATCACCGGGCTGACCCAGCGCAGCATTTCCTCCATCCCGGGCGTGAGCAGGGCCGGATCGGCGGCGAGCCGGTTCCACTGGCCGGTCTGGCTCAGGATCGCCACCGAACCGGACAGCAGGTTGCGGGTGGTCTCGTTGCCGGCCACGGTCAGCAGCAGGAAGTACGGGTCCAGTTCGTCGGGCCGCAGACGCTGGCCTTCGACCTCCGCGTGAACCAGCAGGCTCACCAGGTCGTCGCGCGGCTCCTTCCGGCGCTCTGCGGCGAGGCCGTGGAAGTAGTCGAACAGTTCTGTGCGCGCCTTCGCGAGGCTGTCCGGGTCCGGTGCGTGGTCGGGATCCTCGCTGGCGATCATGTTGGTCCAGCGCAGCAGCAGCGGCGCGTCCTCGCGCGGGACGCCGAGCATCGTGGCGAAGATCAGCAGCGGCAGCCGCTCGGAGACGAGCTCGACGAAGTCGAACTGCCCGCGCTCGACGGCCTCGTCCAGCAGCGCCGTGGTCACCTCGCGGACGCGATCCCGCCAGTTCTCGACCCGCTTGGCGGTGAAGCTGCCGATGGTGATCCGCCGCAGCAGCAGGTGGCGCGGGTCGTCCATGTTGTGCATCGAGTGCGCCTTGCCCTCGGCACGGCGGCTCTGGATCTGCGTGCCGTCCGCCGAGGAGAACACCGCCGCGTTCTTGGCCACCGCGTCGACGTCGGCGTACCGCGTGACGGACCAGAACCCGGGGCCGTCGCCGGGCTCGTCGTTCCAGAACAGCGGGGCGCGGTCGCGCAGCACGCGGAAGGCGGCGCCGTCCTCGCCTGCCGCGAACATCGCCATGTCCATCAGGTCGATGTCGGCGAGATCCGGTCCGGCGCCGGGCGGAGCTGTCGTCGTTTCAGCCATCTGGCGCTCCTCAGTCGACGACCGTGACGGTGCCGGTGGCGCCGTCCACGGTCACGGTCTGGCCATCGCGCAGGCGCCGGCTCGCATCGGCTGCCGACACCACGCAGGGCACGCCCAGTTCGCGGCTGACGATCACGGCGTGGCTGACCGTGGCGCCCTGGTCCACCACGACTCCCGAAGCCGCCACGAACAACGGAGTCCAGGACGAATCGGTGATGCTGGTAACCAGCACCTCGCCCGCTTCCAACCCGCGCGGATCGGCGGGGTCGCTGACGATGCGCACCCGGCCAGTGACGGTGCCCGGGCAGCCGGGCACTCCCTGCAGCACCTCGCCGGGCTCGACCGGCGAGACGTCGGAGGTCCGGCGACGCCACGTCCGCACCGGCGGAACCTCGCCCGCGACGATGAACGGCGCCTCCAGCTCGCCGAGCTCGGCCATCTGCGCCTTGCGCTCGGGCACTAGGTGGGCGACCGAGGCCGGATCGGCCAGCAGCTCGGTCCACTCGTCATCAGTCAGCAGCCCGAAGTCCTCGACCTCAGCGAACACGCCGCGCTCGACGAAGCGGCGGCCCAGCTCCCGCATCGCCACGCGGCCCTCGTGGACCAGCGTGATGACGTTGGACTTGGTGCGCTCCCTGCTGCTGAGGAACGTCTTCGCGGACTGCGCGGCCGCGAGGAACTGGCCCTGCAGCTCGGGCTGGTCGGCGAGTTTGCCCGCGATCTGCTCGATGGTGAGCTCGCGTTCCCGGGCGAGCCGGTCCCGCGCGATCGCCGGATCGGCATCGTCGGGGGCGTGGCGCATCCGGTCGATGGCCGCCCACGCCAGCTCGGGGTGGGTCTCGAAGGTCCGCGACCGCATCTCGTACTCGTTGAACCCGCGCGCCCCGAAGTCGAAGGTGAACCGGTCGAACGCGGCGACGAACCGGTCCCCGGCCGACCCGAGCGCCGCGACCCGCTCGCGCAGACCCGGCAGGCCGGCGTCGAACGCCGCGGTGAGCTCGGCGGAGCCGCGCACGGCTCGCGACAGCTGCCACAGCGCGGACGCGGGTTTGGCGCTGTCGACCTCGCCGAGCCCCGAGATGAACTTGGTGACCAGGGCGGGGTCGCCCAGTTCTGCCGCGACAGCACCCAGGATTCCCGGTGCCACGAGGGAGCAGTGGGTGACGAAGATGTGGTCGACCCACAGCCCGCGCCAGTAGGTGTTGATGAGGTGGCGGGTGCGTTCGAGCAGCTCGGCGTCGCTGAGCTTGCGGAGGTCGGGCCGCTCGGCGCGGATGGCCTTGATCTTCTCGGCGGTCTCCTGCAGCCCGTCGACCTCGGTCGCGGTGAGGATCCATTCGAGGGTCTTGCCGCTGCGTTCGGCGTGCACCGGGCTTTCGTCGTCCGGCCCCGGCACGTACGGCGGAGCGCTCGCCGCTTCGGCTCCGAAGAACGTCGCGTCGATGGCCTCCGGCGACAGCCCCGGAACGCGCGCCCCGAAGATCCGCGTGATGCTCACGTTCAGATAGGCATAGCCGCCGAAAACACCGAGCGACTCCATGACGCCCGCGGTGAACTCGTCGGCGTCGACCGCGCCGAAGCGTTCCAGCGCCTCGATCCAACCGGGTTCCGCGTGCGGGATTCCCCAGATGGTCCAGGAGAACGGCGCCACCGGATCCGGGAACACCTCACCGACGTTGCCGCGGGTGTAGATCGGGAACTCCGGGCTCGGATCGTTGTCCACAACCCAACGCTGGGTCATGAGGACTCCTCTTCGTCAGGGCCGGTTCGTGCCGGCCGACTGGTCCATCAGGGCTCGACGAACGGGAGGGCGCGGTACCAGATGTCGCCGGTGGCGCGCCCCATCCGGGTGAGCTGCTCGGCACGCGGCGCGTCGCGCGGGACGCCGATCTTGACGTAGGCGAGCTGGTCGGTCATGGCGCCGAGCGACTCGGCGAGCATTTCGACGTCGCACTCGGGGTCGATGACCCCGCGTCGGACCAGCGAGTTCACCCACCGCATGTTGCGTCGGGTGAACTCGCCGCGGATGCGCAGCCACAGCTCGGCGAACCCCTCGGGGTCCGCGGCCGACGCCTCTCGGGTGACGCGCATCAGGTGGCGGTGCCGGGCATAGGTGGTGAAGTACGCCGTGGTCGCGCGGATGAGCGCCGAACGCTCGTCCTCGCCCGGCTCGGTCCGGCGGGAGGTTTCCAGCAGGTCCCGCACGCACGGCTCGATCACCGCGACGAGGATTTCGCCCTTGCCGGCGAAGTGCCGGTAGAAGCTGCCGTGCGCGACACCTGCGTTCTGGACGATGTCGGCGATGCGCGTCGAGTTGTAGCCGAACTCGGCGAAGCACGCGCTCGCCGCGGCCACCAGTGCCGCCCTGGTCCGGGCCCCGCGCTCGGTGGCCGCTCCTTTCGCGAACAGCTCGGCGACGTCGTCGTCCAGCGCGGTCCCCGAAGCTTCCGGGGTGTTGCCCCCAGATTCGGCCTCGATGCGACTTGTCGTCACTTTGGGTCTCCTCGGATTCGAAACGCCGCCAGATCTGATCGCGACGGCGGTAATTGACGCACGCCACATTACCGTTGTCAAGCACGGTCAATGGCCTTTTCGAACCGATTTCAGTATTGCGCGCCGCCGGAGCGCTGTGCTTACCTGAGCCCACCAATGTGACGGCAAGTCACATCGAAGGCCGATGGAGTCCGAGGTATCCATGTACCCAACCCAGCACGCGGCGGTCGTGCCGGACCGCCCGGCGATCGTCATGGCCGGCAGCGGTGCGAGCCGCAGCTATCGCGAGCTCGACGACAACAGCGCGCGGCTGGCCGCATGGCTCCGGCGAGCAGGGGCCCGCACCGGTGACGTCGTGCTCGTCTGCCTGGAGAACGACGTGCGGTGGGCCGAGATCATCTGGGCCTGCCTGCGCAGCGGTCTGTACGTCGCGCCGGTGAACTGGCACCTGACCGCGGCCGAGCTGGTTCCCCTGCTGGAAGACGCGGCGCCGGTAGCGGTGATCACGTCCTCGCACCTGCTCGACGCGGTCGACGAGGCCGCGACGAAGGCCGGGACCACCTCAGCCCGGCTCGTCGTCCGCAAACCCGACTTCCCACAGGTGCAGGACTCCGGAGGCAGGGTCGCCGACTACGACGCAGCGCTGGCAGACACGGGTCCGGATCCGGGCGTGGAAGACATCGCGGGCTCCCGCCTGCTGTTCAGCTCCGGCACCACGGGGCGGCCCAAACCCTTCCGGCAACCGCTGCCCGGCGTGCATCCGAGCGACGTGCCGGTGCGGCTCGGCCCGCTGCTGTCCCGGCTCCGCTTCGACGTCGAACCCGGGGAGTCGCTCGTCTACCTCTCGACCGGGCCCGCCTACCACGCAGCGCCGTTCGCGTTCATGCAGACGGTGCACCAGCTGGGCGGCACGGTCGTGATGATGGAGCGGTTCGACGCGCGGGAATCCCTGACCGCCATCGAACACCATCGCGTGACGCACAGCCAGTGGGTGCCGACCATGTTCGTCCGCCTGCTGCGGCTCGATCCCGAGGTCCGCGACGCCTTCGACCTGAGCACCCACCGCGTCGCGGTGCACGCCGGAGCGCCCTGCCCACCAGAGGTCAAGCGCGCGATGCTCGACTGGTGGGGCCCCGTCCTCTACGAGTACTACGGCGCTTCGGAAGGCCACGGCCACACCACCATCGGTCCGGAGGAATGGCTCGTCCACCCCGGCTCGGTGGGCAGACCGGTATCCGGCCGGGTCGAGATCCGCGACGAGAACGGCACCGCGCTGCCCGCCGGGGAGACCGGCCGCGTCTGGTTCGTGCGCAACGGGGCCGAGGGGCAGATGGGCGACCTCGGTTCGCTCGACGACGACGGTTTCCTCCACCTGACCGGTCGCGTGGGCCAGACGATCATCACCGGTGGAGTGAACGTCTACCCCCGCGAGATCGAGGACGTGCTGGCGCCGCATCCGGCGGTGCGCGACGTCGCCGTCCTGGGCGTGCCCGATGCGGAATTCGGCGAGCAGGTCAAGGCGGTCGTGGAACCGATCGACGCGGCTTCGGCCGGACCGGAGCTCGAACAGGAGCTGATCGAGCACTGCCGGGCGCGGCTCGCGCACTTCAAGTGCCCGCGTTCGGTGGACTTCACCGAACGCCTCCCCCGGACCGAGACGGGCAAGATCCTCGCCGCACCGCTGCGCTCCGCGTACTGGCCTGCCCCGACCGAAAGGACGACGAGCTGATGCAGCTGCTGCTCATCCGGCATGCGCGGCCGGTGCGCGCCGAAGCCGCCTCCGGCGGGGTCGACCCCGGGCTCACCCCGGAAGGTGCGCTGCAGGCCGAACAACTGGCGGAGTTCCTCGCCCGCCCCGGTGCTCGCGAGATCCACGCCGTCCACAGCAGTCCCATGAACCGGGCGCGCGAAACCGCCGCCCCGCTGGCGAAGAAGCTGGGGTTGTCCGTGGTCGAGGACGACGGCGTCGTCGAGTTCGACCACGGGGCCCCGGTCTACATCCCCGCCGAGGAGTACCGCGGCGACCGGCGGCGCCAGTGGGAGGAGCTGCTCCAAGGGCGCTGGCACGGCCACGAGTTCGACATGGACGGATTCCGGCGCCGCGTCGTCGAGTCGATCGAGCGCGTCGCCGCCGCGAGCCCCGACCGGACCGTCGCGATCGTCTGCCACAGCGGCGTGATCAACGCCTACCTCGCACACGTCCTCGGCACGGCGGAACCGATGTTCTTCACACCCGACTACACCTCGGTCAGCCGAGTCGTCGCCGCTGGCGACGGGTACCGCATGGTGCGAACCGCGAACGAGACCACGCACCTGCACTGGTCCTCCTGACGCCCTGCCCTGTGACCGGATCTCAACGAGGAGGTTTCCGATGAGCGCCCCCCACACCGCGGTCCCGACGAATCCCGTGACGACCGCCGAGACGATGCGGCTGCACTGCCTGCACGTGCTGCGCATCGCGGGCTTCGCCTCACCGAACGCGGTCGCCGGTTTCACCGGTCTCGACATCAGCACCGTCGAGGCCGAGCTGGACACCGCAACCGAGGCCGAGCTGTGCGTGCGCCGGGAAGGGCGGATCGCCGGGTACGCGCTCACCCCCGCCGGTCGCGCCTGGCACGCCGAGGAGCTGGCCGCGGAACTCGAACGTCTCGGGGGCCGGTCGGCGGTGGAAGCGGCCGATGCGGCCTTCGTCGAGCTGAACGGGCCGTTCAAGCAGCTCTGCACCGACTGGCAGGTCCGCGACGGCGCGCCGAACGACCACGACGACCCGCACTACGACCGCCAGATCTTCGACAGGCTGGCCGAACTGCATCCCGCCGCCGTCCGCCTGACCACCGAACTGACGCGCGCGGTGCCGCGTTACGGGTGGTATCCGCCGCGGCTGGAGAACGCCTGGCGCCGCATCGACAGCGGAGAAGCGCGTGCCTTCACCGCTCCCATGGCCGACAGCTACCACGACACGTGGATGGCGCTCCACCAGGACCTCATGAGCACGCTCGGCAGGCAGCGCTCCGCGAACGACGGACACTGAGGCGGGAATCCCGTGACCAACAACAGCAATTCCACGGCCTACGCCTTCGACCACCCGCACGCACGGCCGCCGCGCGAGCTCGCCGACCTGCTCGGCGGAAAGGGCGCGGGACTGGCCGAGATGACCTCCGTGCTGGGTCTCCCGGTGCCGCCTGGATTCACCCTCACCGTCGACGTCTGCCGCGAGCACCTGCGGTCGGGATGGCCGCAGTCGCTGGACAGCGCGGTCCGGGCCCACTGCGAACGGCTGGAGTCGCAGGTGGGCCGCAAGCTCGGCGATCCGGCCGATCCGCTGCTGCTCGCGGTGCGGAGCGGAGCGCCCCGCTCGATGCCAGGGATGCTCGACACGGTGCTCAACCTCGGTCTCAACGACGACACCGTCGAAGGACTCGCGAAGGTCTCCGGGAATCCCGAGTTCGCCTGGGACAGCTACCGGCGATTCCTGCGGATGTTCGCCACCACGGTCCTCGGGGTGTCCGACGACCGCCTCGGCCTCTGCGAGATGACACCAGCGGATCCCCGGACCGACGTCGCCCGGTTGCGGGAGCGCATCGCCGAGATGGCCGGACGACCGGTGCCCACCGACCCGGCCGACCAGCTGCGCGCGGCGATCGAGGCGGTGTTCCGGTCGTGGCTGAGTCCGCGCGCCCGGGCCTACCGGGAGCGCGAGGGGCTGCCCGACGATCTGGGCACCGCCGTCAACGTGCAGGCGATGGTGTTCGGCAACCGCGACGACCGGTCCGGCACGGGAGTGGTCTTCACCCGCGATCCGGCGACGGGACGCGATGGCCCCTACGGCGACTACCTGCCCGGGGCCCAAGGCGAGGACGTCGTCTCCGGCAGCGCCCACACCCGGCCGGTGACCGCGCTGGCCGAGCAGCTTCCCGATGTCGCCGCCGAACTGCGCCGCCACCTGCGCACCCTCGAACTGCACTACCGGGACCTGTGCGACGTCGAGTTCACGGTGGAGGCCGGACGCCTGTGGGTCCTGCAAACGCGGGTGGGCAAACGCGGCGCCGTCGCCGCCGTCCGCACCGCCGTCGCGCTCACGGAGGATCCGGAGATCGCTCTCACCCCGGCCGAGGCGGTGGCCCGGGTTCCGCAGGAAATCCGGGACAAGGCGCGTGCCGAGGTCCTCGGCTCCGCCGACCACCGGGACACCGAGGTGGCGGCGCTGACGACGGGGTTGGGTGCCTCCCCGGGGCGGGTCTGCGGCTCCGCCGTCCTGGACGTGGACGAGGCGTTGGCCGCGGACCGGCCGGTCATCCTCGTCCGGCCCGAGACCAGCCCCGAGGACGTCGCCGGGATGTCCGTCGCAGCCGGGATCCTCACCGGCCGCGGTGGTCTGGTGAGCCACGCCGCAGTGGTGGCGCGGGGCTGGGGAATTCCCGCCGTCGTCGGAGCCGAGGCGCTGCGGTTCGACGGGGCGAGTGTCTGGGTGGGCGCGGACGGCCCGGTCATCCACGCCGGCGACGAGATCACCATCGACGGGACCACCGGCGCCGTCTGGTCGGGGCGGATCGAAGGCAACGCCGACGCCCCCCGTGACGACGCAGCGCTGCTGGCCGACGAACTCCCCGAACTCGGCGTCCTCGAACAGTGGGCGCGAGAGACCGAGGCGCGACCGCCGGAGTAGCACGTGGTTTCGCCAACGCGCTCCCGGACCCTTTCATCGAAGCACACCCAGGAGAACCGGCCATGAAGGTAACTGTCGACCGCAGCAAGTGCACCGCGCTCGGCGTGTGCGAAGCGATGGCGCCCAACGTGTTCGAGGTCAGCGAGGACGGGGAACTCGTCCTGCTCACCGAGACACCGGGCGATGACGTGATCGACGAGGTCCGGGCCGCGGTGGAGGGCTGCCCGACCGAAGCGCTGCGGCTGGTGGCGGAATGACCGGCGGCCTGGTCGTCGTCGGCGCCTCGCTTGCCGGCCTCCGCGCCGTCGAAGCCGCGCGGTCCGCGGGCTTCGACGGGCCGATCACGCTGATCGGCGCTGAAGAGCACCTGCCCTACGACCGGCCACCGCTGTCCAAGGCCTACCTCGACGTCGCCGAACCGCCCGGGGTCTCCTTCCGGGAGGAGCACCACCTCCGCGCGGAACTCGGGGTCGAGCTGCTGCTCGGAGCGCCTGTGAACCAGCTCGACCCGGTGCAGCGCCTCGTGCGCGTCGATGGCCGGGAGCTCCCCTACGATGCGCTCGTCATCACCACCGGCGCGACGGCTCGGCGGCTTCCGGGCGCTGACGGCATCGCCGGTGTGCACACCCTGCGCACCCTCGACGACGCCATCGCGGTGCGAGCCGCTCTCGACTCCGGGGCCCGGACGGTGGTCGTCGGCTGCGGTTTCATCGGTTCGGAAGTCGCGTCCGGAGCACGCAAGCGCGGGCTCCCGGTGACGATCGTGGAGGCGGCGCCGACGCCGCTGGTGCGAGCTGTCGGCGCGGAGATGGGCAAGGCGATCGCGGGCCTGCACCACCGCGCCGGAACCGACCTGAGGTGTGGAGTGGCGGTCGAGCGGATCGAGTCCGAACGCGGTCGCGTCCGGCGGGTCCACCTGACGGACGGCACCGCCGTCGAAGCCGACCTGGTCGTGGCGGGCATCGGGGCCGATCCGGCGACCGGGTGGCTGCAGGGCTCGGGACTGCGCATCGACAACGGCATCGTGTGCGATGCGAGCCTATCCGCCACCAGCGGCGTGCACGCGGCCGGTGACGTCGCGCGCTGGCACAACCCGCTGTTCGACGAGCTCATGCGCATCGAGCACTGGACCGCTGCCGCTGAACAGGGCGCCGTGGCCGCCCGCAACGCCCTCGCCCCCGAAGCGGCCAAGCCGTACTCGACGGTCCCCTACTTCTGGTCCGACTGGTACGAGAACCGCATCCAGTTCGTGGGCGTCCCGGGTGCCGATGAGGTGCGGATCGTCTCCGGGGCCGCGGACGGCGACCGGTTCGTCGCGCTGTACCGCCGGGGCGACCGCCTGTCGGGCGTGCTCACCCTCAACGGCCAGGCCGTGATCATGAAGTACCGCGGTCTGCTCACCCGCCGGGCGAGCTGGGCCGAGGCCCTCGACTTCACCGCCGCCCGCGCGAAGAAACCAGCCGGACACCGCTGAAACCGTCGCATCTCCGAGCAGAGGAGCAGTTGTCGTGCCTGTGCAGTTCGACGTCGATCCCACAGTCGCGGGAATCGTCCAGCGGACCGAGGACGTGGTCCGCGATGTGGTGTTGCCCCTGGAACTGCGCCACCGGGGTTCGGCCCACGACGCTCCTGACGAGCTCCGGCAGGAGCTGCAGGACGCCGCTCGTGCGGCCCGCGTCTTCAGCCCCCACGTCAGCGCCGAGTTCGGCGGGCTGGGATTGGACATGCGCGACCGCGCCCCGGTGTTCGAGGCCGCGGGCTACTCGCTGTTCGGACCGCTCGCGCTGAACTGCGCGGCACCGGACGAGGGCAACATGCACCTGCTCGAGCAGGTCGCGACTTCGCAGCAGAAGGAACGCTACCTGCGCCCTCTCGCCGCCGGTGAGACCCGGTCCTGCTTCGCCATGACCGAACCCGCACCCGGCGCCGGGTCCGACCCGAGCGCACTGGCCACCACCGCACGGCCCACCGCCGCCGGATGGCTGCTCAACGGCCGCAAGTGGTTCATCACCGGGGCGAACGACGCCGGGTTCGCCATCGTCATGGCGCGCACCAGCGGCGAGCCCGGTTCCCGCGGTGGGGCCACCATGTTCCTGGTCGATGCGGGCACGCCGGGCTTCGACCGGGTCCGGGACATCGAGACACTCGACGAGAGCATGTTCGCCGGGCACGCTGAACTCGTCCTCGACGACGTCGAGGTCTCCCACGACGCCGTCCTCGGTGAGGTCGACAAGGGATTCGAGTACGCGCAGGTGCGCCTGGGACCGGCGCGGACCACGCACTGCATGCGCTGGCTGGGCACCGCCCGGCGGGCGGCCGACATCGCCGCCGAACGCGCCGCGACCCGTCGCGCGTTCGGCGGGCGGCTCGGCGACCTGGGCATGGTGCAGCAGCTCCTGGCCGACAACGAGATCGACATCGAGGCCAGCCGCGCACTGATCCTCAAGACCTGCTGGGACCTCGACACCGGAGTCCCCGCCGGCCGCATCACCTCCATCACCAAGACGTTCGTGTCCGAAGCGGTCAACCGCGTGGTCGACCGCGCTCTGCAGGTGTGCGGCGCCCTCGGCATCTCCGGTGACGCTCCGCTGTCCCGGCTCTACCGGGAAGTGCGTCCGTTCCGCATCTACGACGGCCCGTCGGAGACGCACCGGTGGTCCATCGCCCGGCGAGTGGTCCGCGACGCGCAGCGACGGCTGGAGGGCCCGCGATGACACCCCCGGCCGAAGTACCGCCCGGCATCGACCTGCCCGCCCTGCAGAAGTTCTTCGACACCGGCGTCACCGGCACCGCTGGGCCGCTGGAGGTCCGGCTCATCACCGGCGGCAAGTCCAACCTCACCTACGCGATCACCGACGGAACCCACCGCTGGGTCCTGCGCCGACCTCCGCTGGGCCCGCTGACGCCTACCGCCCACGACATGGCCCGCGAGTTCCGCGTCGTCGCCGCCCTCCGAAGCACCGGCGTTCCCGTCGCCGATGCGGTCGCCCTGTGCGAAGACCCCGGTGTCATCGGCGCACCCTTCGCCGTGGTGTCCTATGTGGATGGTCAAACGCTGCAGGACGGCCACGAAGCCGAGCGGCTCACGCCCGAAGACGCCCGACGGTGCTCGATCGCGCTCGTCGACACCCTGGCGGCCCTGCACGAAGTGCCCTTCACCGAGATCGGACTGGCCGATTTCGGCCGACCGGAGGGCTACTTGAACCGGCAGGTCCGTCGATGGCGCGCCCAGTGGGACCGAGTCGCCACCCGGCCGCTGGACGCGCTGGAAGTGCTGCACGGCCGGCTCCAGCAAGCCGTGCCCGACCGGTCGGGCGCCGCCGTCGTGCACGGCGACTACCGGATCGACAACACCATCCTCGACGCGCAGGACGTCGGGCGCATCGCCGCGATCGTCGACTGGGAGATGTCCACCATCGGGGACCCGCTGGCCGACCTCGGTTTGCTGCAGGTCTACTGGAATCCGGTCACCGAGCCCGTGCTGGGCGTCCGGCACGCGCCCAGCGCCAACCCCGGTTTCCTCTCCACCACCGAGATCGCCGAGCGGTACGCCCGGGCCAGCGGACGCGGCCTGTCCCAACTGCCGTTCTACCGCGCCTTGGGCTACTTCAAGATGGCCGTCATCGCCGAGGGCATCCACCAGCGCTACCTCGCCGGCCGCACCGTCGGCGACGGCTTCGACACCGTGGGACTCGCGGTCCCACCGCTCGTGCAGGCCGGCCTCGACACCTTGGGAGCGGACGAATGAGCCGACGAACGGCGCTCGTCACCGGCGCATCTCGCGGAATCGGCCTCGGCATCGCACAACGACTGGCAGCAGCGGGGTACGCCCTGACGCTGTCGGCTCGCCGGGAGGAACCGCTGCTGCGTGCGGCCTCCGAACTCGCCGGTGAGACCGAGGTCGCGCCGGTGGTCGGCAACCTGGCGACCGAGGACGACGTCCGGCAGCTCGCCACCGCGCACGAGGAACGGTTCGGGTCCCTCGACCTGCTCGTGCTCAACGGCGGTGTGGGTTCGGCGGGCCCGGTCGCCGAGATGAAGATGAAGACCTACGACCTGATGCTCAACATCAACCTGCGCGCGCAGTTCCTGCTCATCCAGCAGTGCCTGCCCATGCTGCGGAAGGGTGCGGTCGCGCATTCCTCGCACGGGGCCAAGATCGTGGCACTGGCCTCGATCACCGGAGTCGCCGGTGAACCGAACCTCGCGGCTTACGGCGCCAGCAAAGCCGGGCTGATCTCGCTGTGCGAAACGGTCACCCTGGAGGAATCCACGCACGGCGTCACCGCCACCGCTCTCTCCCCCGGCTACGTCGACACCGACATGACCGAGTGGAAGCGCGAGGAACTGGGCCGGGAATCGATGCTGAGCACCTCGGACGTGGCCGAACTCGTGCTCGCCATCACACGCCTGTCCGCCCGGGCGGTGGTGCCCAACATGGTCCTGACCCGCGCCGGCGAGCAGATCTGGCGCGCGTGATGTCTCCCCAGGAGGAACAGCAGACATGAACAACGCCGTCATCGTGGATGCGGTCCGCACACCGTCCGGGAAGGGCAAACCGGGCGGCGCCCTGTCCGGCGTGCACCCCGCCGATCTCCTCTCGCACGTGCTGCGCGCGCTGATCGAACGCAACGACCTGGATCCAGCACTCGTCGACGACGTGATCGGCGGCTGCGTCGACCAGGCAGGCGAGCAGGCCCTCAACATCACCCGGACGGCCGTGCTCGGCGCCGGTTTCCCTGAAACCGTCCCCGCCACCACCGTCGACCGCCAGTGCGGCTCCAGCCAGCAGGCCGCGCACTTCGCCGCTCAAGGCATCATGGCCGGTGCTTACGACGTCACCATCGCCTGCGGTGTCGAATCGATGAGCCGAGTCCCGATGGGCAGCACCACCCTCGGTGAGAACCCGCACGGCGCCGCGATGGCGGCGCGCTTCCCCGAAGGACTGGTCAACCAGGGCATCTCGGCGGAGATCATCGCCGCGCGCTGGAAACTCACCAGATCCACATTGGACGAATATGCTGCCCGATCGCACGCGCGGGCCGCGAACACAGCCGCGGCAGGCGGTTTCGACGCCGAGACCATCCCGATCGACGTCGGCGGGCCGCAGGCGGTCACGAAGGACGAGACCATCCGCGCGAGCACGACGGCCGAAGGACTCGCCTCGCTCAAGCCGGCGTTCACCGACCCGGAGCTCGGCAAGCGCTTTCCCGAGATCGACTGGCGCATCACCCCCGGCAACTCATCCCCGCTCACCGACGGCGCCTCCGCCGTGCTCATCATGAGCGAAGCGCGCGCGAACTCCCTCGGCTTGCGGCCACTGGCCCGGTTCCACACCTTCGCGGTCACCGGCAGCGACCCTCTCCTCATGCTGACCGGCGTCATCCCCGCCACCAGGAAAGCCCTCGAACGTTCCGGGCTTTCCCTCGACCAGATCGACGCCTACGAAGTCAACGAGGCGTTCGCCCCGGTCCCGCTGGTCTGGCAACACGAACTGGACGCAGACCCGGTGCGCCTGAACCCGCGCGGCGGCGCGATCGCCCTCGGGCACCCCCTAGGCGCCTCCGGCACCCGGCTCCTGACCACCATGGTCCACCACCTGCAATCGACCGGAGGCCGCTACGGCCTGCAGACCATGTGCGAAGCCGGCGGCACGGCCAACGCCACCATCATCGAACGCCTCTGACGACCGGAGCCCCGAATGCACATCGCTGGAACGTCTGCCCTGATCACCGGCGGAGCCTCCGGACTCGGCCTGGCAACAGCCCGCCGACTGTCCGCCGCGGGCGCACTGGTCACCCTCCTGGATCTGCCGACGGCCAACGGAGCGGTAGCCGCCGAATCCATCGGCAGCGAAGCGTCCTTCGCACCAGCCGACGTGACAGATCCCGAGCAGGTGGGCGCCGCGGTTGCACTCGCAGCGGAGCGAGGACCGCTGCGGATCGTCGTCAACTGCGCAGGGATCGGGAACGCGGGCCGAACCGTCGGGAAGAACGGCCCGCTGTCCTTAAACAGCTTCCGCAAGGTCGTGGAGGTCAACCTCATCGGCACTTTCAACGTGATCCGCCTCGCCGCAGCGCACATGGTCGACAGCGAACTCAGCGGGGAGGAACGCGGGCTGATCGTCAACACCGCATCGGTGGCGGCCTTCGACGGCCAGATCGGCCAGGCCTCCTACTCGGCTGCCAAAGGCGGGATCGTCGGAATGACGCTGCCCATCGCACGTGACCTCGCCAACCGCCAGATCCGCGTGGTCACCATCGCCCCCGGCATGTTCGCAACGCCCATCCTCGCCGGGCTCTCCGACGAAGCGCGGCGCTCGCTCGAATCCCAAGTCCCCCACCCGTCCCGCCTCGGCGACCCCGACGAATACGCGGCGCTCGTCGAGCACGTCGCGGCGAATCCCATGCTCAACGGCGAGGTCATCCGCCTCGACGGCGCGATCCGCATGTCCCCGCGCTGACGCCGCACCCTGCGGATTTCAATGCTCCGTCGGCCTGGTCGAAGACCGGATCCTCTGAGGGCTGCTAAACCTGGCCGGAAGGAGCCTGGGTCGAGTTCACCGCGCCTCGCCCGCGAGCACGCGTTGGCGTTGCAGACGTGCCGATTGACTTCTTCTGGGGTTGCTGTTGCCGTTCTGCTTCACTCGAAAGGACGTTTTCACAGTGGCGTTCTTGCGGTGGCGCTACGTTTGGCTCGATGTCAGAGCACGACTCGGCCACGCCCGACGGGCTGGCATGGCGAACGGTCCTGCACCAGGCCGCTGGTCCGGTATCAGTGCTCGACCTGCGGGGACGCATCGCTTACGTCAATCCCGCGCTGTGCGATCTCCTCGCGTGCGGCCCCGACGACCTGCTCGGCCGCGCAGCGCAGGAACTGACTCACCCGGACGACCCCGCGGTGGACGCCGCCTTCATCCAGGACATGATCACGAACCCGGACCATAAACGGAGCGCGGCGAAGCGCGCCGTGCGGTCCGACGGTGCGGCCGTCTGGTTGCTCAGCAACTACGCCCTCATCAGGGACGCGAACGGCGAACCGCTGTTCGTCCTGACCCAGCATCAGGACATCACCGAGCGGCACGAGGTCGAGCTGCGCTGGCGCCAGACCTTCGCCAACGCCCCGATCGGCATGGCCCTGGTCGACCTCACCGGGCGCTGGACGGAGGTCAACGACAACCTGTGCGAGATGGTCGGCTACACCCGCGCGGAGATGCTGACCAAGCGCTTCACCGACCTCACCTACCCCGACCAGTCCGGGATGGACCTCTTCAACGAGCTCGTCAGCGGCAGGCAGGACACCGCCAGCATCGAGAAGCGCTTCCGGCACAAGGCCGGGCATCCGATCTGGATCCTGGTCCGGGCCAGCGTCGTCCGCGGGGCGGACGCCGAGCCGGCGTACCTGGTTGCGCAGTACGAGGCCATCGGTGAGCGGGAATCCCGCGACCGCCACCTGGCGCACATGGCGCTGCACGATCCCCTGACCGGGCTCGCCAACCGCGCGCTGCTGATGGACCGGCTCCACCAGGAACTCGCCGTCCTCCCCCGGCGCGGCGGCGTGCTCGCGGTGCTGCTGGCGGACGTCAACGGGCTCAAGCCGATCAACGACAGCTACGGCCACGCCGCTGGCGATCAGCTCCTGATCACCGCGGCGGACGAGCTACTCAAGGCCGTCCGACCCGGCGACACGGTCGCCCGGCTCGGCGGCGACGAGTTCGTCGTGCTCACGCGGACATCCAGTCGCCACGAGGCCGAAGGGTTCCGCGACGTCGTCGCACAGCGCCTGGAAACGACCGTCGTCCTGGCCGGTCACGAAACGAGGCTCAGCGCCAGCGTCGGACTCGCCACAGCGGACGGCACCGGAATGACGAGCTCCGAGCTGTTGCACCGAGCCGACCTCGACATGTACGCGCACAAAGCCGAGAGCCGCCGATAGTTCCTCAGTCGGCGGCGAGGATACGGCGGGACCCGTGTGGCGTGCGAGTCCTGCTGTTTCGCCCTGTGCCGAGCGACCGCCCAATTCGTCCCGAGGGGGAACGATTCATCCCAGGATAAATGCGTCAAAGGAGGAAAGCTTCCGTTTGTGGCAACCGCGAAGAAGTGTGAGTCTTGGTATCACACCGGCGGAACAGCCGGTAAAGCAACACTTCGAGCCGATCACGGTTCTCCTCGCTGGGCCTCACCGGTGTCGGTGCAGTTTAAAGCGTGAGCCGTTGGCACGGCCGCAGAACTCGTCAGGAGAGACAGAACATGGAATCGGTGCGCTTCAAGAACCGGACCTGGGACGTGGCGGCGGACCTCCGGTTCCCGGACGGTTTCGACAAGACCAAGAAGTACCCGGTGATCATCTGCGCCCACCCGATCAGCAGCTGCAAGGAGCAGACCGCCGGCAACATCTACGCCCAGCGGCTCACCGAGCTCGGCTACGTGACCCTCGCCTTCGACGCCTCCCACCAGGGCGAGAGCGGGGGCGAACCGCGCTACCTGGAGGACCCCGCGACCCGGGTCGAGGACTTCCGGTGCGCGGTGGACTACGTGGTGACCCTGGACTACGTCGACGCCGACCGCATCGGTCTGGTGGGAGTCTGCGGCGGTGGCGGTTACGCGGCCAACGCCACCATGACCGACCACCGGATCAAGGCGCTGGCCACCGTGGTCGGCGCCAACTACGGGCGACTGGTCCGCGAAGGAGGCCTCGCCGCACTCGAGGCCATCGGCCAGCAGCGCACCGCCGAAGCCCGCGGCGCCGATCCGGTGCTCACCACCTACATCCCCAGCTCCTCCGAGGAGCGGGAGCAGGCCGGTATCACCGACATCGACATCGTCCAAGCCGTCGACTACTACCGCACCCCGCGGGCGCAGAGCCCCGGCTCGCCGAACAAGCTGCGCCTGTCCGGGCTCGAAGCCGCCTTCGGCTTCGACGCCTACCACCTGGCCGACAAGCTGCTGACCCAGCCGCTGCAGATCATCGTCGGCAGCGTGCCGGGCGCGTTCGGCTCCTACCGGGACGGGTTCGAGCTCTTCGACAAGGCGCGGTCCGAGAACAAGGACATCTTCGTCGTCGAAGGCGCCAGCCACTACGACCTCTACGACCAGCCCTTCGCCGTCGACCAGGCCTTCACCAAGCTGGAGCCCTTCTTCAAGGAAAACCTCTGAGATAGCGGTCCGAAACCGGTCCGGCCGTCGTCGCGCTGATCTGCGCGGCGGCGGCCGGACCGGTTTCATTACGTGGTATCGCGAGCGCCTCAGTCGGCCTCGACGGCCTTGGGTGCGGCGCGAAGCGCTTCGACGGTTTCCTCGGTCAGCCGACGCAGGATCTCGGCAGCGCCGGGCAAATCGTTGATCATCCCAGCGCCCGCACCCGAAGGCAGGCTCATGTGCGACCTGAGGTTGGCGCGCATCGCGGCGTACTTGAACGGCATCGTCAGCACGCGCTGCACCGGGTACGGGCTGAGCTGGTCGTCATGGCCCTCCCACACCTCGGTGAACCGGTTGCGCAGCATCCGCACGTGCAGTCCGTCGAACAGCAGCGAGCGCAGCGTCGAGTCGTACTCGGCCTCGACCACGGCCTCTTTGAACACGTCCTCCGAGCCGGACTCCTGGCTCGCCAGGAACCGCGTGCCAACCCACGCGCCCTGCGCGCCCATGGTCAGGCAAGCCGCGATCTGGGCGCCCTTCACCAGCCCGCCCGCCGCGACGACCGGCACGGTGGAGAACTCCAGCACCTCCGCCAGCAGCGTGATCAGTCCGACGTCACCGGTGTGCCCACCGCCCTCCGTGCCCTGCACGATCACGACATCGGTGCCGTTGCGGATCGCGCTGCGCGCGTGACGCGCCTGGCCCACGATGCTCATCACCTTCGCGCCCTTGGCGTGGCACGCCTCCACCACCCAGGCCGGGGTGCCCAACGCGCACGCGATGACCTCGACGCCGTGGTCGAGCGCGATCTCCAGCTTTCGCTTGTTGTCCGCGACGCTGATCGCCTGATCCGTCGTCGGCACCACCTCGACGCCGTGCTCGTCCAGTTCCGCTTTCAGCTGTCGCAGCGGCCCCGGCAGCTCCGGGACCTCCACATCGGACAATCCTTGCGGCGCGTTCGCCGGGAACCCCAGATCGACGCACAGCGGACGGTCGCTGAGCTCCCGGAACAGCTTGATCTCGGCCTCGACCTCTTGCAGCGTGATGTCGATGCCGCCGATCGAGCCCAATCCGCCCGCGTTGGACACGGCGGCGGCGATCCGCCCGTAGGCGACGTTGCCCATCCCGGCCTGCATGATCGGCACGTCGATGCCCAGCAGGTCGCAGATCGGCGTCCGCAACTTCGAAGCCATGGTTCCTTCCCTTCAGGTGGTGGCAATCTGCGGCGGGGCGAAGCACCCTTCCTGCTCAGCGGCGAAGGCACCAGCGAGATCCGGAAGACCATCATCGGCCGCGGCGTCCTCCGCGCTCCCCACCGCCACCCGGCCCGGCCGAACCGGGTGGCCGTGCATTTCTGCGTCTCAGGGCGTGGTGCGGGTCGGGCGCAGCGCGATCGTGCAAGCGGCGCTGATCAGGCAGGCGAGCGCCATGTAGGCCGCGATGGCCACCGAACTGCCGAAGCCCCTGAACAGAGCTGTCGCTATGAACGGGGCGAACGCTCCGCCGATGACCGAGCCGAGCTGGATGCCCAGCGACAGCGCCGAGTACCGGATCTCGGTGGAGAAGGCCTCGGAGAACAACGCGCCCTGCGGCCCGTACATGAGGCTGTGGACGACTCCGAGTCCGATCACCAGGGCAACGGTGATCAGCACGAATGATCCGCTGTCCACGAGGGGCCAGAACCCGAACGAGAAGACCCCGAGTAGCAGCGCCCCGGCGGCGAACACCTGCCTGCGCCCGAAGCGGTCGGAGAGCAGCCCTGCCGCCGGGAGGGCGAAGAGCTCGACCGCGGAGGCGATCAGGATCGCGGTGAGCAGCGTGCTCTGCGGCATCCCGAGGATGGCGGGATTCGTCCCGTAGGCCACCACGAAGGTGATGAACAGGTAGTAGGTGAGGTTGATGGCCAGGTAGCAACCCGCGGCGAGCAGGATCTGGCGAGGGTAGCGGCGGACCGCTTCGACGACAGGCGAACGACGTCGTTCTCCCGGTTTCGCAGCGCGGAAGTCGCTGGTCTCCTCGAGCCGCAGCTGGATGGTCACGGCGATGGCGATGAGCACGGCGCTGGCGAGGAACGGAACCCGCCAGCCCCAGGAGAGGAAGGCCTCGTCCGACGTCGTCGCCAGGACAAGCAGGAAGGCGCCGTTGGCCAGCAGCACACCACCTGGCGCCCCGGCTGAGGCGAAGCTCCCGTAGAAGCCGCGCCGCGATGCCGGGGAGTTCTCGGTCGCCAGCAGGATGACACCGCCCTGCTGGCCACCGACCGTGATGCCCTGGACCAGGCGCAGGACGACGAGCAGGACCGACGCGGCGGGCCCGATCGCGGCATAGGTCGGCAGCAACCCGATCAGCGTCGTCGCCGCGCCCATCGCGACCAGGGCGATGACGAGCGTCTTGCGGCGCCCGATGGTGTCGCCGATGTGCCCGAAGAGCGCCCCGCCGAACGGGCGCGCGACGAACGCGACCCCGAAGGTCGCGAACGACAGGAGCGTCGCGGTGAGCGGTTCCTGCGCCGGGAAGAAGAGCTTCGGGAACACCAGCGCGGCAGCGGTGCCGTAGATGAAGAAGTCGTACCACTCGATGCTCGCTCCGGCCCAGGACGCGAACGCGACCTTGGCGATGCGGCGTCTCGTGGGTGGCGTCGCGGTGGTCGTGGGTGTGCCCGACATCGCGGAAACCTCACATGGGTCAGACGAGCGTGTGCGCGCCGTCGATGGTCAGGACGTGGCCGTTCATGTAGTCGTTGCCCATGAGGAACAGGGCGGCGTCGGCGATCTCCGCCGGTGTGCCGATCCGCTTGCCCGGCAACGATTCCGCGATCGCTGCGACCTTCTCGTCGCGGCTCGCGCCGAGGAAGCCGTCGAGCAGCGGGGTGTCGACGTAGCCAGGGCTCAAGACGTTGCACCGCACCGGGGCGAGCTCGGTGACCAGCGAACGCATCAGCGCCTCGACCGCCGCGCAGGAGGCACCCGCCACGGCTTCGTTCGGAATCGGACGGCTACCGGCGATCCCGGAGGTGAAGGTGATCGAACCTGCCCCGGCCATCCGGGGTGCGGCGAGTCGGCTCGCGTGGAAGGCCGCCCAGAACCGCAGGTCCAGCGCCGGGCGTACCTGCTTCTCGGTGGCCTCGGCGACCCGCACCGGAACCAGCCGTGACGGCGTGACCAGCAGGTGGTCGAGGGTGCCTGCGGCGTTGAGGAACTCTTCGATCGAGTTCTCGTCGCCGACGTCGACGAGGTGCCCTTCAGCGCTCGGTCCCAGCAGTTCGAGCGCCTGGCCCAGCCTCTCGGGATCACGGCCGCCCACCACGACCGCCGCTCCGGCCTCGGTGGCGGCCAGTGCGGTGGCGAGCCCGATCCCGGAGGTCCCGCCGAGGATGACGACTCGGGCTCCCCGCAGCCGGCTCACAGCTCGGCTCCAGCGCGGGGGCGGCCGCGTTCCGGGACGACCGCACGCCGACGGGTTGGCGCGGGCACTGGAACCCACCGTCGTGCGGGGGCGCTCATTCGGTGGATGCGTGCTCTGGTCATGGTTCCCCCGCTCCTGGGATGTCGTGGGCCGCGGGCGGTAAAGGCTAACCCAGCTCCGAACCAGAAGTTAAGCATTGGGCATCATATTTTTTACTGCATAAAGGTTGATCACTCCCCCACCCCGGCCGGGCACCGTCCTCACCGCTGCCGGGCTCAACCTGGGCGAGGGCCGAGTTCGCTCTCTGCCTGAGGAGCTGACCGAGACGTGGCGAGGCCCGGCGGAATGCGGAAGTGCTCCGGTTCCGCCGGGCCTCGGCAGGTGCGGGGTGGCCCGTGGCCAGCCGGGTCCTAGCTCACCGGACGCCGATCGCTTCGGCGAGTTCGATGATGCCCTCCGCAGTCTTCGCGTGGGCGAGGTCGATGTGCTGGCCCTCGAAGTCGACCGCCGAGCTGCCCTTCGCCTCCGCCTCGCGGTAGGCGGCGATCATGCGCCGGTGGAAGTCGACCGTCTCCGGGGACGGCGTGAAGACCTCGTTGGCGATCGCGACGTGGGAGGGGTGGATGCAGACCAGGCCGCGGTAGCCGAGCTTGCGCTGGTCCTCGGCGAAGCGGCGGCAGCCGTCGAGGTCCTTGAGGTCCTGCCAGACGCCGGAAACCGGGTGGTGCAGGCCAGCGGCGCGGGCGGCGAGGACAATGCGGCTGCGCAGGTAGAGCGTTTCCAGGCCCTCGGGAGTGAACTCGAAGCCGAGCTCGCGCCCGACGTCGGCGCTGGGGCCGGTGGCGCCCAGCAGGCTGGACACCCGGGGGCTCGCCGCGGCGATCTCCTCGCAGTGCGCCATGGACACCGCGGTCTCGAAGCTGACGATCAGCCCGATCGAGCCGGGTTCGAGGCTGTCGCGCGCCTCGATGTGCGAGACCACGGCATCGATCTGGACGATCTCCTGCGCGGTGAAGACCTTCGGCAGGAACAGCCCGGCGAGGCCGGGGACCAGGACTTCCTCGACGTCGGCTCCGAACAGACCGGTGTCGAAGCTGTTCGGGCGAACCCAGACGTCGGAGCGCACGCCCTGCTCGGCGAGCCGTCCGATGGTCTCGCGGACGGTCTTGCGCGCATCCGCCTTGTCCGCGGCGGGGACGGAGTCCTCCAGGTCGAGGATCACCGCATCGCTGCCCGCGGCGACGGCCTTCTCCGCCCACGACGGCTTGTGTCCGGGAACGAACAGCATGGAACGGTACGGCTTCAAGGGACACTCTCCTCTTTCGGTTCTCTGCGCAAGAGTCCGCATTGGACGACCTGCTGCGCTGTCGGGTCAGTCCTCTCCGCGTTTGACCGCGGAGAGCAGGAGTTGTGCGACGTCGACGACCTCGATCGACTCGGAGGCGACCTTCTCGCTCTGGCGGGCGGTCAGGCCGTCGGAGAGCATGACCTTGCAGAACGGGCAGCCGGTGGCGATCTTCGACGGCGCCGTGCCGAGGGCCTCGTCGACGCGCTCGACGTTGATGCGCTTGCCGATGCGCTCTTCCATCCACATCCGCGCACCACCCGCACCGCAGCACATCGAGCGGTCGGCGTGACGCGGCATCTCCCGGAACGTCGCACCCGAAGCCCCGACCAGGTCACGCGGCGGCGTGTAGACCTTGTTGTGACGGCCCAGGTAGCACGGGTCGTGGTAGGTCACGTCCTCCGCGACCGGCGCGACCGGGGTGAGGCGCTTCTCGCGGACCAGCTTGTTCAGCAGCTGGGTGTGGTGCACGACCTCGAAGTTGCCGCCCAGCTCGGAGTACTCGTTGGCCAGCGAGTTGAAGCAGTGCGCGCACGTCGCGACGATCTTGCGCTTGCCGGGCTCGCGGCCCTCGAACACGGAGTTGAGGACTTCGACGTTCTGCTGGGCCAGCATCTGGAAGATGAACTCGTTGCCCGCACGACGCGCCGGGTCACCGGTGCAGGTCTCCTCCGGGCCCAGCACCGTGTACTTCACCCCGGCCATGTGCAGCAGCTCCGCCACGGCCTGAGTGGTCTTCTTCGCCCGGTCCTCGAACGCACCGGCGCAGCCGACCCAGAACAGGTACTCGGTGTCGTCGGCGAGTTCACCGTCGAAGACCGGGACCTCGAAGTCCAGGCCCTCGGTCCAGGCGAGGCGGTCCTTGGCGTTCTGGCCCCACGGGTTGCCCTTGTTCTCCAGGTTCTTGAACATCCCGCCCAACTCGGTCGGGAAGTTCGACTCGATCATCACCTGGTAACGCCGCATGTCCACGATGTGGTCGACGTGCTCGATGTCCACCGGGCACTGCTCCACGCACGCACCACAGGAGGTGCACGCCCACAGCACCTCCGGGTCGATGACCCCCAGCTCGTCAGGGCCACCGACCAGCGGACGCTCGGACTCGGCCAGCGCCAGCACGTCGATCTTCGCCAGCTTCGCCTCGGCATCGTCACCGGTGATGCCGACCTCGTCACCGGCCATGTCCTTGCTGCCACCGGCCAGCAGGTACGGGGCCTTGGCGTAGGCGTGATCACGCAGCGAAGTGATCAGCAGCTTCGGCGACAACGGCTTGCCGGTGTTCCACGCCGGGCACTGCGACTGGCACCGACCGCACTCGGTGCAGGTGGTGAAGTCCAGCCAGCCCTTCCACGAGAAGTCCTCGACCTTCCCGGCACCGAACACGTCGGTGTCCGGGTCGGCCTCCTCGAAGTCCAGCGGCTTACCACCCGACATCATCGGCTTGACCGCGCCCAGCGCGACACCACCATCGGCCTCGCGCTTGAAGTAGATGTTGAAGAACGCCGAGAACCGGTGCCACGCGATGCCCATCGTGATGTTCGACGCGATGACGATGACCCAGATCATCGCCGAGAAGATCTTGAACGCGGCGAAGACCGACACCGCGGCCGTGCTCGCGAGCAAAGCGCTGCCCACTGCGTGGGTGACCGGCGCGGCCCACACCGGGGCCTCGAACAAGCCCGAAGCCTGCTTGAACGCGCGCAGGCCCATGATGCCGATTCCTTCGAGGACCACCACCGCTTCGACGAAGTAGGCCTGCCCGAAGTTGGAGCCCTGGAAGCGCGAGACGCGGTCGGCGCGGCGCGGGTGATTGAGCTGTCGGACCACGATCAGCCACACGCCACCGAGGATCGTGGCCACGCCCAGGAATTCGACGATGAGGTTCCACACCGACCAGGTGCCGATCAGCGGCAGGTGGAACGCCGGGTCGAACACCTCGAAGTAGGCCTCCAGCACCGTCAGGCTCAGGCCGCCGAACCCGGCCATCACCAACCAGTGCGCGATGCCGACGTGCGTCCACTTCAGCATCCTGGTGTGCCCCAGGACTTCCTTCACCACGTTGCGCGAGCGCGCCGCGAACGGGCCCTTCCGGGACGGGTCCGGCTGGCCGATGCGAATGGAGGACACCATCCGTCGAACGGTCCTGACCACCATCACCACCGCGACCAGCGTCACGGCAAGACAGCTCAGGCCCAGGACGAGCTGCAGGGCACCCATGCCACGGTCCTTCTCGTTGAGTTTCGCCGGTTGCACGGCGACAGATGTGCGGAGCCGGTGGATGACGGGGGCATCCACCGGCTCCGAGCCGGCTGGAGCTCAGCTCTTGCGCTTGGAGATCTCCTCGGTGAGCTGCGGTGCGACCTTGAACAGGTCGCCCACGACGCCGTAGTCGGCGATCTCGAAGATCGGTGCCTCGGGGTCCTTGTTGACCGCCACGATCGTCTTCGAGGTCTGCATGCCCGCCCGGTGCTGAATCGCACCCGAAATACCCAACGCGATGTAGAGCTGCGGCGACACCGTCTTACCGGTCTGCCCGACCTGGAACTGGTGCGGGTAATAACCCGAATCCACCGCCGCACGCGAAGCACCCACCGCAGCACCCAGGCTGTCGGCGAGCTTCTCCACGACCTCGAACGACTCCGCGCTGCCGACACCACGGCCACCGGAGACCACGATGTTGGCCTCGGTCAGCTCCGGACGGTCCCCCGCCTCGGCCGGCTGACGACCGGTGATCTTGGCACCGGAAGCGGCCGGAACCTCGACCTGCTCCACCGCAGCCGCGCCCGAAGCCGCCTCGGCCTCAATGCTGCCCGGGAGCACCGTGATGACCGGAACACCCTTGGTGACCTTGGCCTTCGCGTCGTAGGTGCCACCGAACAACGAGTGGCTGCCCACACCGTCGGCGTCCAGGTCCACGACCTCCGACAGCAGACCGGAGCCCAGGCGCACCGCCAGGCGGCCCGCGATCTCCTTGCCGTCGATGGACGCCGGTACCAGCACCGCCGCCGGGGACGCGCTGCCCACCAGCGCGGCCAGCACATCGACCTGCGGCGTCACCAGGAACTGGCCCACCTCGGCCGACTCCGCCGCGTACACCTTCGCCGCACCGTGCGCGCCCAGCGACTCCGACAGCTTGCCCGCCGTGCCCGGCTCGCCGACCACCACCGCCGACGGCTCACCGATCCGGCGCGCCGCCGTCAAAAGCTCGTGCGTGACCTTCTTAACCTCGCCGTCCACGTGATCGACGAGGACCAGAACCTCAGCCATGAAAACTATGCCTCCTCGAAAACCCGTGAACGACTCAGAGCAGCTTCTCGCCGGCCAGGAACTCGGCCACCTGCACGCCACCCTCGCCCTCGTCGGTGACCTTCACACCACCGGACTTCGGCGGCTTCGGCGCCGACTCCACGACCTGCGAGGAAGCGTTGGCCAGTCCGACCTCGGACGGGTCGATCCCGGCATCGGCCAGCGTCAGCGCCGTGACCGGCTTCTTCTTCGCGGCCATGATGCCCTTGAACGACGGGTACCGCGGCTCGTTGATCTTCTCCGTCACGCTGACCACCGCGGGCAAACCCGCCTCCACGGTGAACACACCCGCGTCGGTCTCACGCTCGATCTGCACGCCCGAACCGTCGGTGGTGACCTTGCGCGCGTAAGTCAGCTGCGGCCAGCCCAGCACCTCAGCGACCATCGCCGGAACCGCACCCGCGCGGCCATCGGTCGACTCGTTACCCGCGATCACCAGGTCGACACCTTCGACGGTGCCGATCGCCTTCGCCAGCGCACGAGCGGTCGCCGGGGCATCCGAGCCCTGCAGCGCATCGTCGGACAGGTGCACGGCCTTGTCGGCACCCATCGACAGCGCCTTGCGGATCGCGTCGGTGGCGCGGTCCGGGCCCATGCACAGAACGGTCACCTCACCGCCCTGCGCTTCCTTGATCAACAGCGCTTCCTCAACCGCGCGCTCGTTGATCTCATCCAAAACCGCATCAGCCGATTCGCGGTCCAACACGTGATCCGCATCCTTGAGCTTCCGCTCGGAATACGTGTCGGGCACCTGCTTGACCAGGACGACAACATTCATTTCCTATAACGCCTTTCTACGCCGATTTCCCTGGCCGCACCGATGCGGATGGTCCGGAGCGAGGTTCCTGCCTGCGGGAGCGGCCCGACCGCATCCGAGCCGCTCCCCCATCGATGCCCGCGGTCAGTAGGCGCGAGGCAGTCCGAGCACCTTCGACGACACGTAGTTGAGCACCATCTCCTGGGAGAACGGCGCGTTGCGCAGCAGGCGCACCTCGCGCCACAGCCGCTCCACGTGGTACTCCTTCGCGTAGGCATAACCGCCGTGCGTCGACAGCGCGCGGTCGCACGCCTCGAAGCCCGCCTCAGCACCCAGGAACTTCGCCGCAGCCGATTCGGGGCCGCAGGGCTGGTTCGCGTCGAACAGCTCGGCCGCCTTCATCGCCATCAGCTCGGCGGCTTCCAGGCGGATCCACGAGTCGGCCAGCGGGTGCGCGACCGCCTGGTTCTTGCCGATCGGGCGGTCGAAGACGACCCGGTCGTTGGCGTACTTCGTGGCCAGCTCCAGCGCGGCCCGGCCGAGGCCGATGCCCTCCATCCCGACCACGGCGCGCTCCGGGTTGAGGCCGTCGATCAGGTAGTAGAAGCCCTTGTCGACCTCACCGACGACTTCGTGGTCGGCGACTTCGAGGTTGTCGATGAAAAGCTCGTTGGAGTCGATGGACGCGCGGCCCAGCTTCTCGATCTCCCGGACCGTGATCCGCTCCCGGTTCAGGTCGGTGAAGAACAGGGTCATGCCGTGCAGCGGCTTGTCCTCGCGGCGGGGCGAGGTGCGCGCCAGCAGCAGGATCTTGTGCGCGTTCTGCGCGTTGGTGATCCACACCTTCTGACCGTTGACCAGCCAGCCGCCGTCGATCTTCTCCGCGCGGGTGGTGATCCGGGAGGTGTCCACACCGGCGGTCGGCTCGGTGACGCCGAAGGCCATCAGGATCTCGCCCTTGGCCAGCTTGGGCAGCCACTGGCGCTTCATCTCCTCCGAGCCGTGCTTGAGGATCGGCGCGGGCGGGAAGACGTAGAAGTGGATCGCCGAGCCGCCGCTCATCCCGGCACCGGAGGCGGCGATCTCCGACATCATGACCGCCGACTCGGCCAGGCCCAGGCCGATCCCGCCGTACTCCTCCGGGATCATCGCGCCCAGCCAGCCGCCGTCGGCGAACGCCTTGACGAATTCCCACGGGTACTCGTGCTTGCGGTCCTTGTCCAGCCAGTACTCGTAGTCGAACTTCCGGGCGAGCTCGCGGGTCGCCTTGCGCACGACCTCGACGTTGCTCTCTTCGCTGGAGGTCATCGTTCTCCTTCTGCAGGTTCCCTGGGTTTCCCGGCTCAGGAAGCGGCGGGCTCGACCGCGGAGCGCTTGAGCATCAGGCCGGCCCGGTCGGCCGTGCAGACCACCTCGTCCCGCTGGTTGATCCCGTAGTGGCGGAACTGCACGATCCCCGAGTCGTCGCGGCTCTTGGACTCCCGCTTGCTCACGATCTCGGTGCGCACGTGGATCGTGTCGCCGTGGAACACCGGCTTCGGGAACTTGATCTCACCGAAGCCCAGGTTGCCGAGCGTCGTGCCCTGCGTGGTGTCGGGCACCGTGATGCCCGAGACCAGCCCCAGGATGAACAGGCTGTTCACCAGCCGCTGCCCGTAGATGCTGTTCTTGCTGTACTCGGCGTCCAGGTGCAACGGTGCCAGGTTCAACGTCAGCGTGCTGAACAGCACGTTGTCGGCCTCGGTGACCGTGCGGCGCGTCGCGTGCTCGATCACCGCACCGGGCTCGAACTCCTCGAAGTAAAGACCGGGCATGGCGGACGTCCTTTTCGCTCGCGGGACTGGTGACCGGCGCCGTCCGAAGTCCTCGGACGGCGCCGAGTGCGCGACACGGGCAAACCGACACCCTCGCCGGGGAGCGCCGGAGACCCGCCGTTCTGCCGTGCACAATATATAATGTTTACACCGGTGACGCTGTGGCGGTCAAGACGCCTCTGCCCACGCGGAGGGAGTGGACGGAACCCCGGAAGGCCAGACCTCCGCCTCGCATCCTGCAACCGCCGAGCCTCTAACCCATGCCACCCCGGATGGGACTGGACCATTTGGCGATCACACACCGGCCAGGTGAAGAATGCGCAGGGAGCGGCGCTGAATGCATCCGGAATCCCGATCTCCAGCACGGATCCCCCAGTCCAGCCATTGCCTTTTAATATATTTTATATAGCATTGGTCTAGCAAAAAGGACGTCCCAACGGAGCGAGGTCACGGATGCAGCACAAGCCCCTCGAGGACATTCGGATCCTGGAGCTCGGAGGCTACATCTCCCTGCCCTACGCCACCTCCCTGCTGTGCGCGCTGGGCGCCGAGGTGGTGAAGGTGGAGAAGACCGTCAACGGCGATGACTTCCGGCGCCTCGCCAACGATCAGAGCCCCTACTTCGCCCAGCACAACGCGGGCAAGCGGAGCCTGTCGGTCGACATCAAGACACCCGAAGGCGTCGCACTGGTCAAGGAGCTCATCCCCCGGTTCGACGTGGTGCTGGAGAACATGCGGCCCGGCAAGGTCGCCGCCCTCGGCCTCGGCCCGGAGGAGTGCAAGGCGCTCCGGCCCGATCTCGTCTACGGCTCGGTCACCGGGTTCGGCAACGGCGGCCCGCTGGAGAACCGGCCGGCCTACGACACCATCGGCCAGGCCTTCGGCGGCATGTACTCCGTGCTCAGCGACGACGGGGCCGTCCAGCTGTCCGGGACCATCATCGCCGACCTGGTCACCGGCCTGACCACGGCGACCGGCGTGCTGGCCGCGCTGGTCGGGCGCCTCAGCTCCGGAGTCGGGCAGCGCGTGGACACCTCCCTCATGGAGGCGATGAGCACCCTGGCGGCCGACGCGCTGGCCCAGTACTACGACACCGGGACCAACCCCACCCGGCAGACCCGGCACCCGCAGGCGCAGAACTTCTGCCTCGAAACCTCTTCCGGCGAGTTCCTCGTGGTCCACCTGTCCTCCTCCGAGAAGTTCTGGCGCAGCCTGTGCGGCGCGATGAACCGACCGGACCTGGCCGAGGACGAGCGGTTCGCGGTCTACCGGGCGCGCGAGGCGAACTACTTCGAACTCGTACAGCTCGTGACGGCGGAGTTCGCCAAGCGTCCGCTGGCGGAGTGGGAGAAGCAGCTGACCGAGTTCGACGTGCCCTTCGCCCCGGTGCTGAGCATGGCCGACTACGTCTCGCACCCGCAGGTCCAGTGGCTGGAGATGCTGGAACCGGAGCCGGAGGAGAACGGCCTGCACCTCCTGCGTCCGCCGTGGCGGTTCGACGGCGTGCGACCCGAGCGCGACGGCGCCGCGCCGCGGGTCGGGCAGCACACCCGGGAGATCGCCGCCGAGGTCTACGACGAAGACCGCATCGAGGCCCTGCTGGCGCAAGGGGTTCTGTTCGCCGACGGCGAGCCGACCTCGGCCGATGCCGAGCCCGCCAGCGCCAACGGCTGCTGACCCGCTCACGAGTCCGCCCGCGTCCGCTACGGCGCGCGGGCAGGCTCGTCGGTGAACACCGGCCTTTCACCTTCCCCCGAAGGAAATCCCGAACAACATCGGATGGAGGAGTTCCGTGGTGGCCGATGATCCGGGCGCCCGCGTGGAGTTCCGCGGACTGGACGGCATCAAGCTCGTGGCCTCCCAGTGGGAACCGGAGAGTCCGCTCGGAACGGTGCTGCTGCTTCACGGTGGCGGTCAGACGCGGCACTCGTGGGCGCGTACCGCGCAGGTCCTCGCCTCCCGGGGCTGGACGGCGATCGCAGTGGACGCCCGCGGGCACGGTGACAGCGACCGCTCCCCCGGCGGCGTCTACACGCTGGACCACTTCGCCGGGGACGTCCACAGCATCGCGCAATCCTGCGACCACCCACCCGTGCTGATCGGCGCTTCGCTGGGCGGGCGCGCCTCGCTGGCGCTCGCGGGCGACCACCCGGAGTCGATCTCGGGCCTGGTCCTGGTCGACATCGCGGCCCGCACGGAGGAATCCGGGCGCTCGAAGGTTCGGGAGTTCATGGCCGGCGCCCCCAACGGCTACGCCTCGCTGGAGGAAGCCGCCGAGGCCATCAACGCCTACAACCCGAGCCGGAGGCGTCCGCGCAACCTGGAGGGTTTGAAGAAGAACCTCCGGCTGCACGCCGATGGACGCTGGTACTGGCACTGGGACCCGGCGTTCCTCGACTACGCCGAGACCGACCTGGACGAGGCCACCCGGCGGCTGAACGCAGCCGCGCGCAACGCCACTGCACCGACTCTGGTCGTGCGGGGAAACAAGTCCAACGTCGTGACGCCCGAGGCCGTGGCGGAGCTGCTGGAGCTCATGCCGACCGCCCGCGCCGTCGAGGTCGCCGCCGGGCACATGATCGCGGGCGACGACAACGACGTCTTCGCCTCGCACCTCTTCGAGTTCCTCACCACGGACGTCCTCAGCGGACGAGCCGCGCCGGCCAGGCACTGAGCACTCCACCAACGTCGTGTGACCCAAGCCACGTTCAGGATAAAATATTTTACATTATGGATAAGACAGTCGATAGTGCTGGTATGGCAGTTGTGAGCCCCGAGGACTTCGAACCGATCCTGGCGCACGTGCGGGACTTCGTCCGCACGAAGGTGGTCCCGCGCGAGCAGGAGATCATGGACACCAACGCCATCCCCGACGACCTGCGCGAGCTGGCCGCGGAGATGGGCCTGTTCGGCTACGCCATCCCGCAGGAGTGGGGCGGGCTCGGCCTGGACCTCACCCAGGACGTCGAGCTGGCCATGGAGTTCGGCTACACCTCCCTCGCCCTGCGCTCGATGTTCGGCACCAACAACGGCATCGCGGGCCAGGTGCTGGTCAACTTCGGCACCGACGAGCAGAAGGCCACCTGGCTCGAGCGCATCGCCTCCGGTGCGGTCGTGGCCTCCTTCGCCCTGACCGAGCCCGGTGCCGGTTCCAATCCCGCCGGACTGCGCACCAAAGCCGTCCGCGACGGTCAGGACTGGGTGATCAACGGCAGCAAGTGCTTCATCACCAACGCTCCCCTGGCCGACCTGTTCGTGGTCTTCGCCCGCACCCGCCCCGCCGACGAGTCCGGCCCGGGCATCGCCGTGTTCCTGGTCCCTGCCGACACACCCGGCCTGGAGGTCGGTGTCAAGGACAAGAAGATGGGCCAGGAAGGCGCCTGGACCGCCGACGTCACCTTCACCGACGTCCGCGTCCCCGCCGAGGCCCTGGTCGGCGGGAACGAGGACGACGGCTACCGAGCCGCCATGACCTCGCTGGCCCGCGGTCGCGTGCACATCGCCGCGCTGGCCGTCGGCAGCGCCCAGCGCGCCCTCGACGAATCCGTCGCCTACGCCGCCACCGCCACCCAGGGCGGCACTCCGATCGGCGAGTTCCAGCTGGTCCAGGCCATGCTCGCCGACCAGCAGACCGGCGTGATGACCGGCCGGGCCACCGTCCGCGACGCCGCGCAGCGCTACGTCAGCGGTGAAGACCGCCGCATCAGCCCCTCGGTCGCCAAGCTCTACTGCACCGAGATGCTCGCCAAGGTCGCCGACCTCGCCGTCCAGGTCCACGGCGGCTCCGGTTACATGCGCGAAGTCCCGGTCGAGCGCATCTACCGCGACGCCCGCCTCCTGCGGCTCTACGAGGGCACCAGCGAGATCCAGCGGCTCATCATCGGCGGTGGCCTCGTCCGAGCCGAGCGGCGCAAAGCATGAGCGCGCTCGCGGAGAAGGTGCGGGACGCGACGACGCTGCTGTTCGTCCCAGGAGACCGGCCGGAACGCTTCGCCAAGGCCGGGGCATCCGGTGCCGGGCTGGTGGTGCTGGACCTGGAGGACGCAGTCGCGCCCGACCGCAAAGCGGAGGCTCGTGCCCACGTGGCCGAGTGGGTGGCCGGGAACCACGAGTGCGCGGTGCGGATCAACCCGCCGGGCACCGAGTGGCACGAGGCCGACCTGGCCGCGTTCTCGACGCAGCACTGCGCGGTGATGCTGCCGAAGGCCGAGGACGCCGAGACCGTGCGGGAGGTGGCCGACGGGCTCGGCGGCTCGCCGCTGATCGCGTTGATCGAGACTGCGCAGGGCGTGCTGGACGCCCGGCACATCGGGCGCGTGGCAGCGGTGCAGCGCCTCGCGTTCGGCAGCTTCGACCTGGCCGCTCAGCTGGGCGTCGATCCAGGGGACCGCGAGGCGCTCGCCGCTTCCCGGAGCGCTCTGGTGCTCGCGTCGGCCGCCGTGGGACTGCCCGGACCGGTCGACGGCGTGACCGGCGATCTGCACGACGACGAACTCCTCACCGACGACGTCCGCCACGCTCGGCTGCTCGGGTTCACCGGGAAGCTCTGCGTGCACCCGAAGCAGGTCGCAGCGACCACCGCAGCCCTGCGCCCGACCGACGACCAACTGCACTGGGCGCGGGAAGTCGTCGACGCTGCCGTGCAGGGCGGCGTCGTCGCGGTACGCGGACAGATGATCGACAAGCCGGTGGTGGAACGGGCACGACGCGTCCTCCGCCAGGTCGCAGAAAGGAATCCCCGATGAAGCTCAGCCCGGACGAGCAGCAGATGGTCGCGCTCGTCTCCGAGTTCGTGGACGAGCGGGTGCGCCCGCGGGTGCGCGAGTTCGAAGAGGACGACATCTACCCCGCCGAGTTCATCGACGAGATGAAGAAGCTCGGCTTCTTCGGGCTCCTCGCGCCCGCCGAGCACGGCGGTGTCGACGTCAGCACCGCCTGCTTCGCGCAGATCACCGAGCAGCTCGCGCGGGGCTGGATGAGCCTGGCGGGCGCGATCGGCGGTCACTCGGTGATCACCTACCTGATCAAGACCTTCGGCACGCCGGAGCAGCGGGAGCGCTACCTCCCGGCGATGGCCGAGGGCACGATCCGGGCCACGATGGCGCTCACCGAGCCCAGCGGCGGCAGCGACCTGCAGGCCATGCGCACCCACGCCGTGCCGGACGGCGACGGCTGGTCGATCACCGGGTCCAAGACGTGGATCTCCAACGCGGCGCACTCCGGGCTCGTCGGCCTGCTGTGCATCACCGACCGCGAGGCCGAGCCCGCCCACCGGGGCATGAGCGTGCTGCTGGTCGAGCCCGGTGACGGTCTCGTCATCTCCAAGAAGCTGCCCAAGCTCGGGTATCGCGGTGTGGAGGCCTGCGAGCTGGTCTTCGACTCGATGCACGTGCCGGATTCCGCCGTGCTCGGCGGGACACCGCACCAGGGCTGGTCGCAGATGATGCGGGGGCTGGAGGTCGGGCGAATCCAGGTCGCCGCACGGGCGCTCGGCGTGGGACAGGCGTCGCTCGACGCGGCCGTCCGCTACGCCCAGGAGCGGGAGTCCTTCGGCAAGCCGATCTGGAAGCACCAGTCCGTCGGGAACATGCTCGCGGACATGGCCACCAAGATGCGCGCCGCCCGGCTGCTCACCATGGACGCCGCCGAACGGCTCGACGCCGGTGACCGGACGGACATGGAAGCCGGGATGGCGAAGCTGTTCGCCTCGGAAGCGGCGATGCAGGTGGCCCTCGACGCGATCCGCGTGCACGGCGGCTACGGCTACTCCAAGGAGTTCGACGTGGAGCGCTACTTCCGCGACGCGCCGCTGATGATCGTCGGCGAGGGGACCAACGAGGTCCAGCGCAACGTGATCGCGGCGCAGCTCATCGCCCGCAACAAGATCTGACGCCAGGAACGGAGCTGACATGTCACAGCCACTGCTCGACGGACGCACCGCCGTGATCACCGGAGGCGCGCAGGGCATCGGGTACGCCATCGCCGAGCGCTTCGTCGCCGAAGGTGCTCGCGTCGTGCTCGGCGACATCGACGGGATCTCGGCCGAGGTCGCAGCCGAGAAGCTCGGCGGCGCGCGGGTCGCCAGGGGCCTTCGCTGCGACGTGACCGCCGGGTCCGATGTGGATGCTCTGCTGGCGACCGCCGTCGACTCCTTCGGTTCGCTCGACGTCGTGGTCAACAACGCGGGCATCACCCGCGACGCGACGATGCGCAAGATGACCGAGGAGCAGTTCGACCAGGTCATCAACGTGCACCTCAAGGGCACCTGGAACGGCACCAGCAAGGCTTCGGCCATCATGCGCGAGCAGCGGCGCGGGGCGATCGTCAACCTCTCGTCGCTGTCCGGCAAGGTCGGCATGGTCGGTCAGACCAACTACTCGGCGGCCAAGGCCGGCATCGTCGGCCTGACCAAGGCCGCGGCCAAGGAGATGGCCCACCACGGGGTGCGGGTCAACGCGATCCAGCCCGGCCTGATCCGCACCGCGATGACCGAGGCGATGCCGCAGAAGGCGTGGGACCAGAAGATGGCCGAGATCCCGATGGGCCGCGCCGGGGAGATCTCCGAGGTCGCCTCGGTGGCCCTGTTCCTGGCCTCGGACCTGTCGTCCTACATGACCGGCACCGTCCTGGAAGTGACCGGCGGGCGCTTCATGTGACCCGTGGTCCCGGGGCGGCCCGACGCCCCGGGACCACGTGCTCCTCGCGGCCACCACAGGAGAAAGGATCCCCGTGCTCCGCACCTTCACCTCCCTCGCCGAGGTCGAGGCCGCGTTCGGCGACGAACTCGGCCCGACCGAACCGCTCGTGATCACCCAGGAGCGGATCGACGCGTTCGCCGACGCCACCGGCGACCACCAGTGGATCCACACCGACCCCGCACGCGCCGCGAGCGGTCCGTACGGCAGCACCATCGCGCACGGCTACCTGACCCTCTCGCTGCTCCCCCACTTCGGCAGACAGCTGTTCGCTCTCGACTTCGGCACCGCCCGGATCAACTACGGCGTGAACAAGGTCCGCTTCCCGGCCCCGGTCCCGGTCGGATCCGCGCTGCGGGCCAGGGCGACCTTCGCCGACCTCCGCGAGAGCGCGAACGGGGCCACCTTGACGACCCGGTACACCGTCGAGCGCGAAGGTGCGGAGAAGCCGGCGTGCGTGGCCGAGATGCTGGTCGTGCTGGTGCCCTGATCAGACGTTGTGCGCATTCGACCTGAACCGGAGGCGACAGGCATGCCCGAGCGCTCGAACCCGTTGCGGGGCGGCAAGTCCCGGCGTCAGCAGCTGCCCGAGGAGGTGGCCAGCTACGTGCGGGAGCTGATCATGACCGGGCAGGCCCGGCCGGGCGAGTTCCTCCGGATGGAGCCCATCGCCGAAGCACTGGGCGTGAGCAACACCCCCGTTCGCGAGGGGCTGCTCGCGCTGCGCAGCGAGGGCTTCGTCCAGCTGGTCCCCCGCCGGGGCTTCGTCGTCGCCCAGGTCTCGCGGCAGGACGTGCACGACATGTTCTGGACGCAGGCCCAGTTCGCCGGCGAGCTGGCCGCGCGGGCCGCGCGCCGGATCACCCAGCAGGAGCTGGCCGGGCTGGCCGCGATCGACGAGGCGTTCACCGAGGCCTTCGAGGCCGGCGACCAGGACCGCATCACCAGCCTCGGCCACGACTTCCACCGGGCGATCAACCTGGCCGCGGACTCGCGCCGGCTGACGCTGCTGTTCGGTTCGGTGGTCAACCACCTCCCGAACCGCTTCTACGCCTCGCTGGAGGGCCGGGTGGCCACCACCGGCCACGACCACACCGAGCTGTTGAAGGCGCTGCGCGACCACGATCCGGAGCGGGCGCGGTCCATCGCCGAGAAGCACATCCTCGGGGGCGCCGAGGGCGTCATCAAGATGATCGAGGAACGCGCCCTGTGGGCCGTCCCGGACGAAGCGCCCTGACAGGCGGGCGGGGTTGCGCACCCCGCCCGCCCCTTTGTCAGAGCGGCCACTGCACGTGCTTTACCTCGAAGAACTCGCGGAATCCCTCTTCGCCGCACTCCCTGCCGATGCCGCTGTAACCGGGGCCTCCCCACGGAGCGTCGTCCCGCCTGCCGCCACCGCCGTTCACCGTGACGGTGCCCGAGCGGATGCGGCGGGCCACGGCGATCGCCTCGGCCGTCGGTCCCCACACGTTGGCGTTGAGCGCGTACCGGGAGTCGTTGGCGATGCGGATCGCCTCGTCGACCTCGCGGTAGGGCATCACCACGCCCACCGGTGCGAACAGCTCCTCCTGGGCGATCTCGTCGTCGTTGTCGACCCCGGTGAGCAGCGTGGGCCGGAGGAAGTTCCCCCGGTCCAGGCCCGCCGGGCGGCCGCCGCCGGTCACCACCTCGGCGCCCTGCTCGACGGCGCGCGACAGGTATCCCGAGACGTTCCGGTGGTGCTCGGCGGTGATCAGCGGCCCGATCGTGGTCTCCGGGCTGTGCGGGTCGCCGACGACGAGCCCGCTCATGAACTCGGCGGCCTTGGACACGAACTCGTCGAAGTCGGCCTCGGGCACCAGCGTCCGGGTGGTCGCTCCGCAGGCCTGCCCGGCGTTGCGGCAGAACCGCAGCACCGACGGCCGGACCGTCGCCTCGACGTCGGTGCCGGGAAGCAGGATGTTCGGCGACTTCCCGCCGAGCTCCAGCAGCACCTTCTTCAGCGACGGCGCGGCCAGGGTCAGGATCTTGCTGCCCACCGCCGCCGATCCGGTGAAGCTGACCATGTCCACCTCGGGCGCGCCGACCACCTGCTCGGTGACCGCGGGCGGGCCGAACACGAGGTTCACCGCACCCGCGGGGAAACCGGCCTCCTCGATCAGCTTCACGAGAGCCGTCGTGCACAGCACCGCCTTCGGCGACGGCACCAGGACCGCCGGGCAACCGGCGGCGAACGCCGGGCCCAGCTTCCACGCGGCGAGCACCAGCGGGACGTTGTAAGCGGTGATCGCCGCAACCACGCCCGCGGGCTCGCGCAGCAGCATGCTGCTGGAGGCGATCGGGTCGTGGTGCAGCGGCAGGTGCTCCTCCCACCCGTCCCTCGGCCCGCGCCGCGCCGCTTCGGCGTACCACCGCAGGACCTTGACCGGCCCGTCCACGTGCAGCTCCGCACCGCTGAGCGGGGAACCGACCTCGATCGCGGTGAGGCGCACGAGCTCGTCGCGGTCCCGCTCCATCAGATCCGCGAGCCGGTGCAGCAGGTCGCTGCGCTCTCGTGGCCCGAGCCTGCTCCATTCGCCGCCGTCGAACGCGCGCCGAGCAGCCGCGGTCGCCGCCGCGGCCTGCGCCGCGGACGCGGACGGGGAGATCGCGATCTCCTCGCCGGTGGAGGGATCGACGGACCGGATCTCCGGTCCCTCCCCCGTCCACCACTTCCCGTCGACGTAGCACGCGGCTTCTCGCACCGGCGCAATCGCAGTCATGCCGTCTCCCTCCGAGCGGAGAATCGGGGTCCGAGTCTGATCAGCAGCGGGCGAATTCCTTGGTGTGCAGGAGGAATTCCCCTCGAAAGCACCGAGCCCTCCCGAGAGCGGTGGGCGATGCGCGCGGCAGCGCGGCCGGACCGGGATCTCGCGGAACGCGGGCGCTGCTGAGACAAACGTTGAACAAAATATTTCATGTGCCCGACCGACCGTCAACAGCTCCGAAGGGAGCACCGCGTGGACAGCTCCGCATCGGAGATATTATATTGTGCATCACATGTGATTAGGCCAACGATGGGGTGATCCTGCGTGCGCCGCACTTCGACGCATCTCGCCGCACGGCCACGACCGGAGATCGCGGCGTCGTGGGACCGATCGCGGTTGAGCGGACTGCACGAGAACGCCGTGCCGGAGATCGAGCACCATCCGGTCGCCGCGGAAGGCTCCCTGGTCCGCGCCGCACGCCCGGTGCTGGAGCAGGCGAGAGCCGAATTCGACGGGACTCCGGTCGGAATCGTGCTCGCCGACCGCGGCGCGCAGGTCCTCGACGTGCAGTTCGCGGACCGGTCGGCCGGCCTAGCGCTCAGCGAGCTCGGTGTCGTGCCCGGAACCCGGTTCAGCGAAGAGCAGGTGGGGACCAACGCGCTGGGCACCCCGCTGGAGACCAAGCAGGGGCTGCTCGTGCGCGGGCCCGAGCACTTCCTGGCCGCGTTCCGCACCTTCACCTGCTACGGGCATCCGATCGTCCACCCGCTCACCCGCCGGGTCGAAGGCGTGCTCGACCTGTGCGGCGCCGCAGGCGCGGACAGCGCGCTCTTCCCACCCATGGCCCGGCGTCTGGTGCGCGACATCGAGAACCGCCTCCAGCTCCGGGCCGGGGTCGCGCAGCGCCGGTTGCTGGCGGAGTTCCAGGCAGCGGCGCGCCGTCGGGGGCGTCCGGTCATCGTCGTCGGGCACGGCCTCGTGCTGGCCACCCCGCCCGCGCTCGACCTGCTCTCCCCCGCCGACCACGCAGCGGTGCGGACCTGCGCCGAAGGGACCGGCACCCGCAGCGGGACGGCGAACCACCTGCTGACACTGGCGTCCGGCCGGGTCGTGCGGCTGAGGTGCCAGCCGGTCGAGGCGACGGACGGGTTCCTGGTGGACATCGTCCCGGAGCAGGACGGCCAACCCGACCGCCCCGGTTCCGGCCGTACCGCCAGCTGGCCGCTGCTGATCGTCGGCGAGAGCGGCAGCGGTCGCACCACCGAGGCGCGCAAGGCCGCCGGTGCTGCGGCAGCCGTGCTCGACGCGACCGACGTCGTGCGGCAGGGCGAGCAGTCGTGGGCCGCGACCGCCGCAGCGCTGCTGGAGGACGACGGCCCCGCAGTGATCGTCGAGGACGTCCAGCTGCTGGCCGAACCGATGACCACGCTGCTGGCCAAGCTCCTTCGCCGCACGGAGCGCGACGTCGTGCTGACAACGACGCCCGGCGACCACCTCGACGGCGTGCATGCAACGCTGGTCTCGGCGTGCGACTCCCGCCGCGATCTGCTCCCGCTCCGCCGGCGCAGGCACGAGATCCCGCAGCTGGCGGAGCGGGCGCTGGCCGAAACCACCGGCTCCGACCGCGTCCGGCTGACCTCCGACACCTTGCACGTGCTGGCCACCCAGCCCTGGCCCGGGAACTTCACCGAACTGCACCGAGTCATCCGGGCAGTCGCCGGAACCCGCTCGGCGGGCGACATCATCCCCTCGGACCTCCCCGCGTCGCACCGCACCGCGCCCGCACCGGCCTCACCGTTCCGGGAAGCGGAGCGGGAGGTCATCGTCGCGGCCATCGAAGCAGCGGGCGGGAACAAGCTCCAGGCCGCCCGCGCGCTCGGCGTGAGCCGGTCAACGCTCTACAACCGGATGCGCGCCCTGCGAATCCGGTTGTAGACCTCTCCGGCCGAGCGCGGCCGGTGTTGCCCGGGCAGCACGGAATACACATTGTTCGCTACTCGCTGCGGCTCGACGTCGTGCCCGGCACCCGGCCGATCCGGGCTCGTCGACTCCGCACGTCGTGGGATGTCGAGGTGGACCATGGGGCCTGAGCAGATGCCGCTCCCCCGCCGCGGAGAGCCCTTGGTGCGCGGTCGCGAACCCGGCCTCGACTCCGCTCTGGAGCGGAGTTTCCGGGATCTGTGCACCGACGTTCGGGGCGTGCTCGGCATCGACGTCCCGCAGCCGGGCGGCGACGTGCCCCCGGCGCGCGCGGTGAAAGCGGTGCTGGGCCGGCTCTGGAACGCAGTGCTGGGTGAAACGTTGCGCTGCACGCAGGACGGCACCCCATCCCCGGCCCGGCAGCTGGAGCTGCTCGAACTCCTCGGGCGCATCCGCGGCATCGAGTCGGAAGTGGCCGAGGCCCGGATCGGCCAGGGCCGGACCGATCTGCGCCGCGTCGCGGAGGCGCTGGCCTCGGTCCGCGAGGCGCGGACCGTCGACGACTTCCTGAGCCGGGTGCCCGAAGCCGGGTGCCGGCTGGGCTTCGACCGGGTCCTGGTCTCCCGGATCGAGAACTCCGTGTGGCAGCTGCACACCATGTGCGTCGTCCGCGAACCCCGGTGGGCCGAGGAGATCGTGGCCGCGGGCAAGGCGCAGCCGCCGCAGCTCGGCGGCGCGCTCATCGAGGCCGACGTGGTCACCCGTGCCAGGCCTTCTCTCGTCTTCGACGCGCAGAACAGCGACCGCGTGGACCGCAACCTGATCCGGGTCACCAGATCCGCCTCCTACGGCATCGCACCGCTCACCGTGCACGGCGAGGTCGTCGGGCTGCTCCACGGCGACTGCTACCACCAGCAGCGCGATCTCGACGTGACCGACCAGACCCTGCTGTCCTTGATGGCCGAAGGACTCAGCCACTCGCTGGGGCGCCTGAGCATGCTCGACGGGCTGGCCGCCCTGCGCGAGAACGTCGACCACCTGCTGACGCGGCCACCGACAGCGGCTCCCGCGCCTGCGGTGCCCGCAGCGCCGGTCGACGAGGTGCCGTTGACAGCGCGCGAGGCCGAGGTGATGGAGCTCTTGGCGGCCGGGCACTCCAACCGCCACATCTCCCGGCACCTGCGCATCTCTGAGAGCACCGTGAAGTCCCACGTCACCCACGTCCTGCGCAAGCTCGACGCCGCCAGCCGCGCCGAAGCGATCTCGCGTTGGCTGCGCCGATCGCGCTGAACCCGTTCCGCGATCCCGCGCGCGCCCTGGTCTCCCCGAGCGGACGGCCGACCTGTCCGAAGGTCTGAGAAGAACCAGGACCTTTCGGGGACGACTCGTCCGGGCCTCGTTCGCAGAATCACATGCGACACCGGCCGGGTTCGCAGCCCCGGTGGTGGCTTTCGAGGCCCGTCGCGAAGTGGGCGAGGGCGCAATCCGATCCGGCCGCGGCCGGATCGCACGCACGGATGATCGCGGAGGCGTGAGGTGACTGGGCAAAGAGGCTCCGTCGACTGGTTGGTCGGCATCGACGTGGGCGGGACGTTCACCGACATCATCGGGCTCAACCGGGTGACCGGGGAGATCCGCGACGGCAAGGTGCTGTCCACGAAGGAACAGGAAGTCGGCGTCCTGCAGGCGCTTTCCGCGATCGACCTGGCGGTCCCGGAAGTGGCGGAGATCGTGCACGGGCACACCGTGGGCATCAACGCGCTGCTCAGCCGCGCCGGTGCGACGACCGGGCTGCTGGCCACCCAGGGGCATCGCGACCTGCTCGACGTCGGCCGGATGCACCGCGAGTTCGGCAACCGGTTCTACGACCCCACCTGGCTCCGCCCGCACCAGGAGCGCCCGGTGATCGCGCGGCAGAACCGCATCGGCGTGCCGGAACGGGTGCTCCACGACGGTTCGGTGCGCGTGGAGCTGTCCGAGGAAGCCGTTCGCACAGCAGGCAAGGAGCTCGCCGCCCGCGGTGTCGAGGCGGTCGGCGTCTGCTTCATGAACTCCTACCGCAACGCCGATCACGAGCGGCGCGCGGCCGAGATCCTCGCCGAGGAGCTCCCGGACGCCTACATCCAGACCTCCCAGCTCTACCCCGTCTCCAAGGAGCACGAGCGGACGACGACGGTCGCGCTCGACGCCTACGTGGGTCCGGCGGTGGTCGGGTACCTGGAGCGGCTGTCGGCAGCGCTGGACGCCGCGGGCTTCGACGGCACCTTGTGGATCATGATGATGAACGGCGGCGTGGCGACCTACGAGGCCGCCGGGAAGGCACCGGTCTTCCAGCTGGTCTCCGGCCCGGTCGGCGGCGTCACCGGCACCATCCAGCTCGCCCGCGAGTCGGGCCGCGCCGACCTGCTGACCATGGACGTGGGCGGCACCAGCACGGACGTGGCGGCCATCGTCGGGGCCCAGACCCCGCTGACCGACCTGTGGACGCTCGAAACGGGCCTGACGCTCACGCTGCCGCTGGTCGACGTGGAGAGCGTCGGTTCCGGCGCGGGCAGCATCATCGCGCCGAACTCGCTGGGCCAGGTCACCGTCGGGCCGCGCTCGGCCGGTTCGAACCCGGGCCCGGTCTGCTACGGGCGGGGCGGCACCGAGCCGACCCTGACCGATGCGTGCCTGGTGCTCGGCGTCCTGCAGCCCGACCTGTTCGCCAACGGCAAGATCCGGCCCGACGTCGACGCCGCGCGCGCCGCCCTCGCCGAGGCGGGCAGGCGCTGGCACATGTCCGCCGACGAGCTCGCCGCGGCCGCCTACCAGGTGGCCTGCGAGGACATCGCCGCCAAGATCCGCACCATCTCGGTCTACCGCGGGCTCGACGTCCGCGAGTTCGGGCTGCTGCCCTTCGGCTCGGCCGGGCCGATGCTGGCCGACCGGGTCGGGCAGATCCTCGGCCTCGACAGCGTCGTCGTGCCGACCACGCCGGGCCAGTTCTCGGCGCTGGGCCTGCTGCAGAGCGACCTGCGCGCGACGAGCGCGCACTCGCTGATGATCCCGCTCCTGCCGGACAACGCCGAGGACATCGAGGCCGGTTTCGCCGCGCTGGAGCGCAATCTCACCGCCGATCTGGTGTCGCAGGGCGTGGACGTCGAAGGGCTGATGTTCGACCGCGCCGTGTTCGCGATGTACCGGGGCCAGACCTGGGACAACCGACTGCCCATCCCGAGCGGTCCGGTCACCGCGGAGTCCGCAGGTGCGATCGCCACCGACTTCCACGCCTTCTACCAGGACTCCTACGGATTCTCCGCGGCCGAGATCCCCGTGGTGGTCTCCACCGTCGAGGTCACCGCGGTCCTCCCCCGCCCGCACAAGGTGCCCGCGGCGGCGCCCGAACCCGGCGAGTCGCTGCTCGGCCACCGGCCGGTGCTCGTACCGGGAACCGGTGAGCGGGTGGACGTGCCGGTGCACGTCCGGGAGCGGCTCCAACCCGGCGAGCGCGTCGCGGGTCCGGCGCTGGTGGCGGAGAAGTTCGCCACAACGCTGGTGCTGCCCGGCCGCAGCGCGCACGTCGACGAGCACGGCCTGCTGATCATCGAGAGCGACCGCTGAGGAGCGACCCATGACCATCTCAGCCGAAACCACCGGCGCCCCCGCGGAGTTCGAGCTCGACATCCTCCGCTACGGCCTGATCGAGGTCGCCAGGGAGATGAACGACGCGCTGATGCGCAGCGCGTTCTCCCCGGTGTGCCGGGACATCCTGGACTGCACGACCGCGATCCACGTGCGCAGCGGCGACGGGTGGGAGACCGTGGCCCAGTGGGAGGGCTGCATGCAGCACGCCTTCACCTCCCCGCACATCGTCAACTTCGCGATGGACGACTTCGACGTCGACTCGATGCAGCCCGGTGACGTCATCTTCGTCAACGACCCGTGGCGCGGGACCATCCACCAGTCCGACGTGAACCTGCTGCGACCGGTGTTCGTGAACGGGCGCGCGGAGTTCATCCTGCACTCGACCTCCCACCTGGTCGACCTCGGCGGCCCGATCCCCGGCGGCTTCGCCAACGGCACCCAGACCGCCTTCGAGGAGCAGCTCAAGCTGCCGCCGACGCTGCTGTACGCCAACGACGTCCCGGTCCGGCCGCTGTTCAACTTCCTGCTGGAGAACAACCGGGTTCCGCACCTGGTCCTCGGCGACCTCCGCGCGCTCTACGGCTGCCTGGTCGTGGGCGAGCGGCAGCTGCGGGCGCTCATCGAGCGCGGCGGCCTGGAGAAGGTCCAGGCCGCCGGGCGGTACGCGATCGAAGCCACCGAGCAGAGCATGCGCCGGGGCATCGCTGCCGTCCCCGACGGGGACTACACGGTGGAGGACTTCCTCGACGACGACGGCGTCACCGACGAACCGATCCCGGTGCGGGTCACCGTGAAGGTCCGCGGCGACAGCATGGAGATCGACTTCTCCGGATCGGGCAGGCAGCCGCTGGGCAACTGCGGCACGGCCTGGTGCGAGGCCGTGCGGTGCATCGAGGCGGTGAAGCTGATGGTCGACCCGAGCACCCCGGTCAACAGCGGCACGCTGCGCCCGATCGAGACCATCCTCCCGCAGGGCAGCGTGGTGTGCGTGCTGCCGCCGTCGAGCTGCTCCAACCACGCCGACATCGGCCCGCGGTGCATCAACGCCGTGGCGAGCGCGCTCAGCGAAGCCGTCGGGGACCGCTCGATCGCCTGCGACACGGGGACCGCGCTGGTCATCAGCCTCGGCGGGATCGACACCCGCCCCGGCCACGAGGGCACGCCGTGGGGCGCCTTCGCGCTCACCGGCGGCGGCTGGGGCGGAACCTGGAAGGAGGACGGCGTCTCCTTCTGCGTGACGCCCATCGGCAACTGCCGCACCTCCGTGCAGGAGCACGTCGAGATCGAGAGCCCGCTGATCATCGCGCAGCACGAGATGGTCCTCGACACGGCAGGCGCCGGCCAGTACCGGGGCGGTCTGGGTTCGGTGTACACGCTGACCGCCCAGTCCGACACGATGGTCACCGTCACCTGCGACCGGGTCCGCACCGGTGCGCCCGGCGCCGCCGGAGCCGGGGCCGGCGCTCCCGCCTTCGGCTGGTACATCCCGGACTTCGACCTGCAACGGCACTCCGATCCGCTCGACCTGCGCGGACTGGAGCCGCTGTTCGGCATGTTCGACGACGACGGCAGGCCCGACCCCAACGGCGGCGAGTTCTGCAAGGGCGCCCGCTACCGCACCGGCAAGATCTCCGGTCTCGTCCTCAAGGCGGGCGACGCGTTCCGCTTCATCATCGGCGGGGGCGGCGGCTGGGGAGACCCGCTGCTGCGCGACCTCGACCGCCTCGAAGAAGACGTGCGCAACGGCCTGTGCAGCCCGGAGTTCGCGGCCCAGGCGTACGGAGCCGTCCTGTCCGGGGACCACATCGATCGCGACGCGACCGCGGCACGCCGAGCGGAACTCGCCGCGCTCCGCGAGCAGGGCCGCTGGTCGGTGCCCACCGCCACGCCGCTGCGCTGGACCATCTGAGAAGGAGATCCCCGATGTCACTCGACCGACTGCTCTTCCCGCGCCCGGAGACCCCGCGGGTCTCGGTGGAGCGGATCCCGGTGGACGCCACCTGCCCGTCCTGCGGCGGTACCGACATCGCCCGCTACCCGGTGGCCAACTACCAGGGCCCGCGGATGGTCGTGAAGTGCCAGGACTGCTTCACCCACCTGTCGGTGACCCGGCCCGAGCCCGCGGACAACTGGCCGGCCTGGCGCTCCCCCACCCGCGATTGGGCTCCTTCGCGCCTCGGCTGACCCCCGCACGTTTGATCAGGAAGAGGGCAGAGATGTCAGGATTGCTGGACGGCAAGATCGTTCTCATCACCGGAGCCGCGGGCGGGATCGGCCGCGCGACGTGCCTGCTCGCGGCCGCGGAAGGCGCGAAGGTCGCGGTGACCGACGTGTCCGCGGCGGGCGCGGAGAAGACAGCTGAGCTGGTTCGCGAGGCGGGCGGGGAGGCATTCGCTGCAGCCGCCGACCTCACCGACGGGGATTCCGTCGACGCGATGTTCTCCGCCGTCATCGACCACTACGGCCGCCTCGACGGCGCGTTCAACAACGCCGGGGTCAGCGGTGGGCAGGTCGGCCAGGGCGGCAAGCTCGTGGCCGACTGGGACGAGGACGCCTTCGACCTCGTGCTCGCGGTCAACCTCAAGGGCGTCTGGCGGTGCATGCGCGCCGAGCTGAAGCAGATGACGGCCCAGGGTCACGGGACCATCGTGAACACCGCATCGCTGGCCGGTCTCGCCGGGTTCAAGACCACCGCGGGCTATTCGGCGGCCAAGCACGGCGTCATCGGGCTGACCAAGACCGCGGCCATCGAGTACGCACCCGTCGTGCGGGTGAACGCGGTGTGCCCCGGCTACACCGACACCGACCTGATGAAGGACGCGATGGCCCGCGGTGGCTCGGCCATCATGTCCCGCATCCCCGCCGGTGCCCTCGGCCAACCGGGCAACATCGCCGAGATGGTGTGCTGGCTGCTCTCCGACCGCGCGTCCTACGCCACCGGCGGCTCGTTCGTCGTGGACGGCGGCTACATGGCGGGCTGACCACGCCCGGGTCCACAACGGACGGCGGGGAGCCGACCCGGCTCCCCGCCGTTGCGCTCAGCCGGTCAGAGCACCAGGAGATCGACCACGAACGAAGCGGGCAGGGCCGGGTCGCCGTCGGTGATCGCCCGCAGCAGCTCCTCGCTCCGATCGGCCCCCAGCACCGAGACCGTCAGGTCGCGGAACTTCGCGTCCAGATCGGCCTGCGAGACCGGGTTCTCCGCAGTGCCCAGCGGATTGTCGACGAACAGGTGCTCGCTGCGTCCGTCGCGGTAGGTGACGGTGATGTCGGCGACCCACTTGCCGGGGTGCGCGGTGTCGAGCTCCGGGTCGGGCGTGATGCGGATGCGGTTGGCCAGCTCCGCGATCTCACCGCCCTCGGACAGGTCCAGCCGCCCGTTGAGGTAGTCGTGGTGCGCGGTGAAGCCGTTGCCGCGCCCCAACAGCGACAGGGCGAACTGGAAGGGCAGGCTGTACTGGAGGTTCTCGATGCTCTTGGGCGCGTAGGCGTTCACGTTGCGGTTGCCCACGATGATGTTCCCGCCTGTCTGGATCCCCAGCTCGACGGACTCGACCTCATCGGCCCGCCCGGTCAGCTGCCGCGCTCCGTCGATGTAAGCGTGGTTGATGCCGCAGCAGCAGTACGGCTTGATCCAGAGCCGTTCGATCTCGAATGGCGCACCCGGCCCGAAGGCCGCCGCCGCCTCCTCGCCCACCTCCCGGCCGACGAAGGTGCGGAAGAAGCCCTTGCCACCGGTCAGGAAGCCGACCGGCCCGGTGAGGCCCGCTTCGGCCATCTCGGCGGCCCGGATGCCGTTGCGCGTGCCGATCCCCGCGTGCACTCGCTTCACCGAGCCGCCCGACGAGGTGTACTCGGTGGTACCCGAGCAGTGGCTCATCGCGATGGACAGCGCGTGCACGGTCTGTTCCAGGTCGAAGCCGCGCATCTTCGCCACCACCGCCGCGGCTCCGAAGTTCGACAGCACCGCGTGCGGGTGGAAACCGCGTTCCAGCAGCTCCGGCGCGGCGAGCACGCCGATGCGCGTGTAGACCTCGTAGCCCGCGACGATTCCCGCCAGCACTTCGCGCAGCGACGCGCCGATCTCCTCCCCGACTGCCAGCGCGGTCGGCACCACGCAGCTGCCGGGGTGGCTCGAACTGGCCCTGTGCGCGTCGTCGTACTCGAAACCGTGCCCGAAGGTCGCGTTCACGAACGCCGCGTCCGCAGCGCTCATCGCCTCACCGGAGGCGGTGACCCGCGCAGCGCCCGCAGCGTGCTGCCGCCGCGTCAGGTTCAGCACGACCTGGCTCCAGGACAGGTCCGCGCACCCGATCTGGACGGCCAGCTGGTCCTGCATCAGCCGCCGGGCTCCCTGCACCGCACCGGCCGGGAGTTCGTCGAACTCCAGCTCGGTGACCAGGCGCGCGACCGCCGATTCGACGGAGGGGATGTGCTGCATGAGGTGAAGTCTCGCTTCCGTTCCGGGTGTGACTGGTCTCGGAGTGCGCAGGGCCCGCACCACGCGATGCGGGCCGAGTCCCGTCAGGCGGTCGCCGGGCCGGGGAAGTCCGGGGCGCGGCGCTCCCGGTAGGACGCCACTCCCTCGACCACATCCGGACCGCCGAAGCCCAGGAACTCCAGCCCCAACGAGGCATCGAAGATCGGCCCCGCCTGCCGGTACCACTGGTTCAACGAGTACTTCGTCCACCGGATCGCATCCTGCGCACCCGCGCTCAGCTCCCCCGCGATCTCACGAGCGGTCGACAGCAGCTCGTCCTCGTCGGTCGTCAACGACACCAGCCCGACCCGCTCCGCCTCCTCGCCGGTGATCCGGCGGCAGGTCAGCAGCAGGTACTTCGCTTTGGCCATCCCGCACAACATGGGCCACACCGAAGCAGCGTGGTCACCGGCCGCCACACCGAGCCGGGTGTGCCCATCGACGATCTTCGCCGTCCGCGCCGCGATCGAGATGTCCGCCATCAGCCCGACCACCAGACCGGCGCCGACCGCGGGTCCGTGAATCGCAGAGATGATCGGCTTGTTGCAGGCGAGAATGTTGTAGTACAGATCCCGCGCCTCGCGCAGCACCCGCATCCGCACCACGTAGTCGGCGATCTGCTCCTCTACGAGGTCGAAGCTGCCACCCGCGGAGAACGCCTTCCCCTCGCCCCTGACGACGACCGCGCGCACCTCCGGGTCGGCGTCGATCACCGGCCAGATCTGCGGGAGCTGCGCATGCGCATTCGCATCCACAGCGTTGAGGTTCGGGGCGTTGAACACGACCTCCAGCACCCCCGGCTGGTGGTTCTCGAAGGTCAACGCCGAGAAATCCTGGTACTTGTCGAGCACTGCTCTCCCCTTCCGCACGCTGCTGGGGCCGGCGGCCGTGCTCGCGCACCGCGGGCCACCGGCAAGCCTGAACGGTACAATGAAAAATATATGATGTGTAGAATTTACCTCTATCCTGACCCGTGGTAGCCCCGGCACGAGCGCGGGCATCGCACTCGCCGACGGCGAATTGCCGCGCTACGTGCCGTACGCGGCGGTAACCTCGGGTATATGATGTTCCAGCAGTCCGTCGAGAAGCTGGAGTGAGGATGTCGGTTGCGAGCGACCTGATCGCAGTCCGCGGGAACAAGCGGCGGCAGCTGCCCGACGAGGTGGCCAGCTACGTCCGCGAGCAGATCATGTCCGGGCACTACAAGCCAGGCGCCTTCCTCCGCATGGAACCCATCGCCGAGGCCGTCGGCGTCAGCAACACCCCGGTCCGCGAGGGACTGCTGACCCTGCACAACGAGGGCTTCGTCCAGCTCGTCCCGCGCCGCGGCTTCGTCGTCGCACCCTTCACCCGGCAGGACGTCCGCGACCTGTTCTGGGCCCAGGCCAAGCTGGCGGGCGAGCTCGCCGCGCGAGCGGCCAAGAACATCACGCCCGAGCAGCTCACCAAGCTCGAAGCGATCATCGAGGAGCTGGAGAAGGCGGTCAAGTCAGGCGACAAGGACCTCATCGCCGACCTCGGGCACGCCTTCCACCGCGAGATCAACCTCGCCGCCGGCTCGCACCGCCTGGCGCTGCTGCTCGCGGGAATCGTCAAGCACATGCCCAACCGCTTCTACGCCTCGCTGGAGTCCCGGGTCAGCTCGACCAGGGAACAGCACCCGCTCATGGTCGAAGCCCTGCGCAAGCGCAGCGTGCGCAAGGCCCGGACCCTCATGGAAGAGCACATCGCCGAGAGCGCCGACTACGTGATCGAGATGCTCGAGGAGAGCGGTTTCTGGGACGACGAGGACTCCGAGGACTGAGCAGTCGCAACCCCTGACCCGAATCGCGCCCCGGAGGTCCTCGGCCTCCGGGGCGCGGGTGTCAGCTCCCGCCAGCCCAGGTCTCGAGCAGGCTCCGCAGGTCGAGCGGCTCCGGGCGCGGAGTGGCCGGTTCGCGTGGAGCGGTCCGGCTGAAGCGCGGTGCCGGAGACGGGTGCAGAGCTCCGCCGATCCGCTGGAACAGCTCGCGCTCGGCGTTGTGCGGGTCCTCGGCCGCCTCGTCGAACGTCAGCACCGGCGTGACGCACGCGTCGGTGCCCGCGTAGATCGCGGCCCACTCGGCCTGGGGCTTCGACGCCACCGCGGCGGCGATCAGTTCCCGCAGCTTCGGCCAGCCCGCCCGGTCGTGCTGGTCCGGCCAGTCGGCGACGTCGACGTCGAGCCGCGCGAGGAACTCCCGGTAGAAGTCGGCTTCCAGCGCTCCTACAGCGAGGTAGCGGCCATCGGCGCACCGGTAGGTGTCGTAGTACGGCGCGCCGGAGTCGAGCCAGTTCGTACCGGGCTCGTCGGCGAACAGGCCCGCGGCTCGCAGGCCCTGCAGCTTCGCCGTCAGCAGGGCGACCCCGTCCACCATCGCGGCGTCCAGCACCTGTCCGCGCCCGGATCCACGCGCCTCCAGCAGTGCGCAGACGATGCCGAAGGCGGCCACCGTCCCGCCGCCGGCGTAGTCGCCGAGCAGGTTGATCGGCGGCCGGGGTGCCTCGCCCGCGCGGGCCATGGCGTGCAGCGCACCGGACTGCGCGACGTAGTTGATGTCGTGCCCGGCCTGCTTGGCCATCGGGCCGGTCTGGCCGTAACCGGTGAGCCGGGCGTAGACGAGCGCCGGATTGCGCTCCAGGAGCACCTCCGGCCCCAGCCCGAGGCGCTCGGCCACGCCGGGGCGGTACCCCTCGACGAAGACGTCCGCGGCAGCCACGAGCTGCCGGACCGCCTCCACACCGCTTGACTCCTTGAGGTCGGCCTCGACCGCCTCGACGCCGCGGTTGGCCAGGTCGTGCTCGGGGCGCAGCCCGTCGGTGTTGGCCAGGGCGCGCTGCGACCGGTTGGCCGGACGGGTCACCCGGACCACTTCGGCCCCCATGTCCGCCAGGAGCATCCCGGTGAAGGGAACCGGGCCCATCCCTGCCAGCACGACGACCCGGACACCGGCCAGCGGCCCGCTCATGCTGCACCCCTGCTCGCGGCCGTTCCTCGGATCTCCAGAAAGCCCTCAACAGGGCCGGGGGTGTGCACAGCGTCGCTCCTTCGCCGGATGAATCTGGAATATTTTATATACAACATTCTTCGTCCGGCAACGAGATGCGCGGCGGCGCTTGAGCACCGCCGCGCACTCGCGACCCCGGTCAGCTCGCCGCGACGGGCTTTCCGGTCGGCACGCGGAGCATCGAGATCGCGATCAGGCTGACGAGCGAGCCCGCGACCATGTAGAGCGACACCGACACCGAGGTGTGGGTCGCCGCGAGCAGCGTCACCATGATGAACGGGGCGAAGCCGGCGCCGAGGATGTTCGCGAGCTGGTTGCCGATGGAGGCGCCGGAGTAGCGCACGCTGGGCGGGAACGCCTCGGCGAACAACGCGGTGCCCGGCCCGAACATCGCACCGACGGCGAGCTGCCCGACGGACGCCGCGAGCAGCATCAGCGGGAAGCTACCGGTCTCCATCAGCGGGAACAGCGCGAAGCTCCACGCCCCGGCGAACACCGCACCGCCCGCGTAGACCGCGCGCCGGCCCACGACGTCGGACAGGAACGCGAACCCGATCGTGCCCACCGCGAACGCGATCATCGAGAGCATGACCACGGTCAGCATGGTGTTCCGGCTGATGCCCAGGTCGCTGGTCGCGTAGTGCAGCATGCCGGTCACGATGATGTAGAAGGAGATGGTGGCGGGGATGAAGGTGAACGCGACCAGCAGGACCTGCTTGGGGTTGCGCAGCACCTGGATCACCGAGGAGCGCGGCTTCGAGCGCTTGCGCTCGGCCAGCGTCTCGTCGGCGCGGCGGAACTCCGGGGTGTCCTCGACGTAGCGGTGCACGAAGTAGGCGACCGGGAACATCACGAAGCTGAGCAGGAACGGGATCCGCCAGCCCCACGACCCGAACTGCTCGGGCGTGGTGATGTTGCTGATCAGCAGGAAGATGAGCGTTCCGCTGAGCATGCCGACGACGACCCCGAGCTGGGGCAGCGCACCGAAGAGACCGCGGCGGTTCGGCGGCGCGTTCTCCAGCGACATCAGGGTGGCCCCGCCGAAGTGCCCGCCGACCGAGATCCCCTGGGCCAGGCGGAGGATCACCAGGAGGACCGGCGCCACCACGCCGACGGTCGCGTAGGTCGGCAGCAGACCGATGAGCATCGAGGACACGGCCATCAGCATCATGGCGACCAGCAGCGCCGGCTTGCGGCCGAACTTGTCGCCGAAGTGGCCGAAGACCGCCGCACCGAGCGGCCGGCCGGCGAACCCGACCGCGAACGTGGCGAACGAGGCGAGGATCCCGGCCACCGGGTTGGCCGCCGGGAAGAACTGGGTGCTGAAGATCAGCGAGGCCGCGGTCCCGTAGATCAGGAAGTCGTAGTACTCGATCGACTGCGCGGCGATGGTCGCGAACAGCACCTTCCCCCACCCCTTGGCGGGAGCTTCCGACTCGACCGCCGGTGAGATACGCCCTTGTACCGTCATAGGTTCCCTCATCTCAGACGCGGAGGTCCACCGTGGACCGATGCCCGCTCGGTTCGGTGCTCGCCTTCCGGCGCACCGCGATGTCTGGACAAACTCGTTTTAATAGCTAAGGTTATTTCCCGGGAGAATTTCAGCCAACCGCCGGAGCGCGGGTTGTCGCGACCGGAGCTCCCTGCCGCCACGACCACCCTCACCGGCGGATCGGCACCGTGATGCCCTGGATCGGACACCGGAGGAACTCCTGGCGAGGATATAGCCCGCCGCCGGCTAGATGAAGTCTCGAAGTTTGATATATTATGTGCAATCATGCGCGGTTCGGCCCACACGACCTCGCCGGGGGCGGAGCGGTACGCGCGGACCGCGGATTGCGTGCTGCACGGCTTCTTCCGGGATCAGGGCCTGAACGCGGCGGCGGAGATCCGGTGTCCCGCACTGCCGGTCCAGTCGATGCTCCACCGGGAAGTCGATCTGGAACTCGAACGCCGGGCCAGGCCGAACGGATCACCACGGCGCGACGCGCTTTCGCATCGATCACCGAAAACCGGTTCCCGCCCAGCCGGTGATTTCGGTCAAGTCGATGACGGAAATATGATCTCGTCAAGCTCGCTCACACCGGCCGAACACGAACGGGCAACGGCGGAATTCGATTCGACTCCGCCGAATCCGCGATTCGCCATTTCGCAATTGGAACGGCGCGGGCCGCGGGCTATCGTCACCGCGACCCGTGCCGACGATCCCCGACGGGAGTCGAAATGACGCCGAAGCAGAAGGGCCCGCTCGCGGGCATCAGGATCGTGGAGCTGGGCGGCGTCGGGCCGGTGCCCTTCGGCGGGATGCTCCTCGCCGACCTGGGCGCGGACGTCGTCCGCATCGACCGCCCCGCCGGTTACGACGGCGGCGCACCGGTCGACCCGAAGTTCAACCTGCTCAACCGCGGGCGGCGCAGCGCCGCACTGGATCTGAAGAACCCTGCGGCGGTCGATGCTGCTCTGGCACTGGTGCGCCGGGCCGATGCGCTGATCGAGGGCTTCCGGCCGGGAGTCGCGGAGCGGCTGGGTCTCGGCCCCGACGTCTGCCTGGCGGCGAACCCGGCGCTGGTCTACGGCCGGATGACCGGCTGGGGCCAGGACGGGCCGCTCGCACGGGAACCCGGCCACGACATCAACTACATCTCGCTCACCGGGGTGCTGCACTCCATCGGTGCCGCGGGCGGTCCGCCGGCGATCCCGCTCAACCTCACCGGGGACTTCGGCGGCGGTTCGCTCTACCTCGCGCTGGGCGTGGTGTCGGCGCTGCTGGAGAGCCGGGCTTCCGGGCGGGGTCAGGTGATCGACGCCGCCATGGTCGACGGTTCGGCGTCGCTGATGACGCTCGTCTACGGGCTCCACGCCGCCGGGTACTGGAACGACGAGCGCGGCACGAACCGCCTCGATTCGGGCGCGCCCTGGTACCAGGTCTACGCCACGGCGGACGACCGGTGGATCAGCATCGCCGCCAACGAGGCCCGGTTCTGGCGCAACGTGCTGCGCCTGCTCGGGTTCGACGAGGATGAAATGCCCGACCAGCACGACCGGTCGCGGTGGCCCGAGGTGCGCGAGAAGTTCGCCGCGGTGTTCCGCACGCGCACTCGCGACGAATGGTGCGCGCTCGCCGAAGGCGAGGAGTCCTGCCTCGCACCGGTCCTGTCCTTGACCGAAGCCCCGCATCACCCGCACCTGCGCGCACGGGAGACTTTCGTGGAGGTCGACGGCGTGGTCCAGCCCGCGCCGGCCCCGCGGTTCAGCCGCACTCCCGGCGCGGTGCAAGGCCCTCCGCCGCGTCCCGGTCAGCACACCGGGGAAGTCCTCGGCGACTGGGGTTTCACCCCGGGCGAAGTGGCCGCGCTGCGGGAGGCGGGTGCGATCGCCTGACGGTTCGACGCCGCCGAATCGCCGATTCGGAATTCATCACTTGGCTCACCTGAATATCAGATTTAATATATGAGCATCCTGGGTGGCGGGCGATGTTCCCGCACCGAATCGCATCAATTCGGAGTGCAGGCGAAATGTGCGCTAATTTCCTGAACGAATCCCAGTCCGACTGGCTGGCCGCGGTGAACGATTTCATGGACAACGAGATCACCGTGGAATACGTGCGCGAGTGCGACACCGAACGCCAGTACCCGTACGAGGCCTACGAGAAGATCGCCCGGCAGGGCTGGCTCGGCATCCTCATCCCGGAGGAGGAGGGCGGCTCCGGCGGTGACATCTTCGACTACTCGCTGATGGCCGAAGGCCTGGGCAAGTTCGGCTTCGACTTCGCGTGCTCGGTGCTGGTGCCCACCTTCACCGCGATGAACATCGTCAAGTACGGCACGCCGGAGCAGAAGGCCCAGTACGTCAAGCCGTTCATCGACGGCCAGATCCGGTTCTCGGTGTCGATCTCCGAACCGGACGCCGGCTCGGACGCCGCCAACACCAAGACCCGGGCGCGCCGCGACGACAACGGCGACTGGGTCGTCTCCGGTTCGAAGCTGTGGTGCAGCGGGGCGGCGGCCAAAGACACCGTCATCGCGATGCTGGTGCGCACCGATCCCGACGACAAGCACAACGGCCTGTCGGTGCTGCTGATCCCCAACGACACTCCCGGTCTGGACATCCGCAAGCTGCCGACGCTGTCGCGCCACGCGACCGGCACCACGGAGATCTTCCTCGACGAGGTCCGCGTGCCCGCCGACGCCCTGCTGGGCGAGGAGGGCCAGGGCTGGAAGATCATCACCGAGCACCTCGAACTGGAGCGCTGCGCGGTGGCCGCGGCCTACGTCGGCAACGCCCAGGAAGCCGTGAACGCGGCCAACGAGTACGCCCACGAGCGGACCCAGTTCGGTCGGCCGATCTACGACTTCCAGGTCCTCAAGCACATGCTGGCCGAGAACCAGACGCGCGTCGACGCCGCGCGGCTGCTCTGCTACCGCGCCGCGCAGATGAAGGCAGACAAGCTCCCGGCTGCCCGCGAGACCTCGATGGCCAAGCTGTACGGCTCCGAGACGCTGAAGGTCTGCGCCCTCGACGGCATGCAGATCCTCGGCGGCTACGCCAACCTCCCCGAGGCGGACATGGAGCGCTACCTGCGCGAGAGCATCCAGTCCACCATCGGCGGCGGCACCTCCCAGATCCAGCGCACCATCATCGCCAAGTCGATGCGCCGCTGACCCCACCGCGCGAGCGAGAGGCAACAACCCCATGAGCACCATCAACAACCGCATCGACATGCCCTGCGACGAGCTGGAGATCGGGCAGGTCTTCCGGACCGGCGGACGCACGATCACCGAGGCCGACGTGGTCAACTACTGCGCGCTGACCGGCAACTGGATCGAGATCCACTCCAACAAGCACTACGCCGAGCAGACCCGCTTCGGCAAGCGCCTCGTGCAGGGCTCGCTGACGTACTCGATCATGACCGGGCTGATCCAGTTCGGCCCCGCCATCCAGGCCAACTACGGCATCGACAACCTGCGCTACCTCAAGCCGGTGGCCATCGACGACACGATCTACGTCACCGCCGAGGTCACCGCCAAGAAGGAGAAGGACGAGAAGTACGGCGTCACGACCTTCCTGATGAAGGCCCTCAACCAGGACGGGTACGTCGTGCAGCGCAGCGAGTGGAGCCTGCTCATGCTGCGCCGGCGCGCCGACCTCGAAGCGCTGCTGGCGGCTTCGCTGCCGACGGAGAAGCAGCCGGAGAGGAAGTGACCGCCATGGCAGGCGAACCGGTCGCCGCCATCGTGGGCATGGGCGATGCCTACGCCTCGAAGGCGGACCGCAAGGACCCGCTGCAGCTCGCCGCGGAGGCCACCGTCGCCGCGCTCGCCGATGCCGGCATCCGCAAGGACCAGGTCGACGCCGTGTTCACCGGGCGCTCGCCGTGGGCCGACAAGCGCTCGCAGTGGAGCAACATCTTCATCTCGCACATGCAGATGCCGGTGACGTTCACCAGCGAGCTCACCCTGCACGGCGCCGGGCTGACCGCGTCGCTGGCCATCGCCTCCCAGCAGATCGCCGCGGGGACCGCGGAGTACGTGCTGTGCTTGCAGAGCGATGCGACCGAGCTGTTCGTCGACGCGGTGGCGATGGGTGCCGAGGCCGACGCGGATCCCCAGTTCGAGGTGCCCTACGGCCCGACGATCCCCTCGCTGTACGCACAGGCGGCGCAGCGGTACTTCCACGAGTTCGGCGTGACCGAGCAGGACCTCGCCGACGTCGCGGTGGCCAACCAGCGCTGGGGCGCCCACCACCCGCACGCGGCGAAGGCCAAGCACGGCGAGATCGACCGCGAGAAGGTGCTGTCCTCGCCCTACGTCGCCACTCCCCTGCGCCGGTGGATGTGCTCCACCTGGGGCGGCGGGACCGGAGGCGCGCTGGTCGTGACGTCGCCGGAGAACGCCGGGCACGCCCGCGATCCGGTGTACCTGCTCGGATACGGGTCGGCCACCACGCACGAGTACCTGACCGACCGGATGAACATGCGCAGCTGCAAGTTCCCGGGTCTGGGCACGTTCCCGAACCTCACGCACACCGCCACGGCGGAGGCAGCGCGGCAGGCCTACGCCATGTCCGGGCTCGGCCCCGGTGACGTCGAGATGGCACAGATCTCGGTCAACTTCGCGCACATGGGCCCGATCGTCATGGAGGACCTCGGGTTCGCGAAGAAGGGCAGCGGCATCGACGTCTACCGCGAAGGCCGCACCGGCATCGACGGCGACCTGCCGACCGACACCAACGGCGGCTGGTTGTCCTTCGGCCAGCCCGGGATCTCCTGCAACATGGACAGCTTGATCGAGGCGACCCGCCAATTGCGCGGCACCGCACTCGGCCTCGCCCCGGCACGCCGTCCGAAGACGGCGCTGGTCCAGGGCGCGGGCGGCATGCTCGCCGCGGGCAGCGTGCTGCTGCTGTCCACTTCGACCTGAGCCACGATTGGGAGCACGGCATGGGTGAGACAACGACGTTGCACGACTGGCCGCAGCCTTACCGCTTGCTCGACGCGCAGCCGTACTGGGACGCGCTGTCGGGCGAGGAGCTGACTTTCCAGCACTGCGCCGACTGCGAGCAAGCCGTGTGGCCCGCGCATTCCCGGTGTCCCGGCTGCTCTTCCGCCGCGCTGTCGTGGAAGCGCTCCAGCGGGCGCGGCACGATCTACTCGCACAGCACGATCATGCGCGGGCCCACCCCGGTCTGGGCCGCGATCGTGCCCTACACCGTCGGTTTCGTGCACATGGCCGAGGACTACTTCCTGTTCGCCCAGATCGACGGCGATCCGGAGGAGATCGAGATCGGGCGTGCGGTGGCCGTCCGCTACGTGCAGCGCGGGGAGCAGAAGCTGCCGGTCTTCGCACTGGCCGACGGACGGGAGCAGTGACGTGGCCGGGCCGCTGGACGGCGTGCGGGTCGTCGACCTGACGTCGAACTTCATGGGTCCCTACGCCTCGCTGCTGCTCGCCGACATGGGCGCCGACGTCACCAAGGTCGAGTCGCGGCAGGGCGATACGACCCGTGGCGTCGGGCCGTGCCGCAACCCCGGCATGAGCGCGATCTTCCTGCACCTCAACCGGAACAAGCGCAGCATCGTTCTGGACCTCAAGAGCGCCGGGGGCAACGCCGCGCTGAAACGGATGCTGCGCGGCGCCGACGTCCTGCTGCACAGCATCCGGCCGAAGTCGATGACCAAGCTCGGGCTGGGCTACGACGACGCCCGCGCGATCAACCCGCGGCTCATCTACTGCGGCACCTTCGGTTTCGGGCAGAACGGTCCGCACGCCGATCGTCCCGCCTACGACGACCTGATCCAGGCCGCGGTGGGCATGCCCGTCCTGCAGAGCCGCCGGGCCGGGCCGCCCGAGTACGTGGCCACCGCCGTCGCCGACCGCGTCGTCGGGATGGCCGCCACCTCGGCGGTGTCGATGGCGCTGTTCCAGCGGGAGCGGACCGGGCGCGGCCAGGAGGTCCAGGTGCCGATGTTCGAGACCTTCGCGCACTTCGTGCTGGGCGACCACCTCTACGGCCGCACCTTCGTCCCCGCCATCGGCGGCACCGGGTACGCGCGGATGATGAACCCCGACCGCCGGCCGTACCGCACGCTGGACGGCTACGTCGGGGTCAACGTCTACACCGACCGGCACTGGCAGCGGTTCTTCGAGGTGTCCGGGCACCCGCACCTGGCCGACGACCCGCGGTTCGCCGACATCCACGGCCGGACCGAGCACATCGGTCAGCTGTACGAATTCCTGGCGGAGGTCTTCACGACGCGGACCACCGACGAGTGGCTGGAGCTGCTGACCGAGGCGGACATCCCGATCATCCGGATGAACACCCCCGACACGCTGCTCGACGACCCGCACCTGGCCGAGGTGGGCTTCTTCGTCGACCAGCAGCACCCGTCCGAAGGCCACCTCCGGATGCTCGGGATACCCCAGCGGTGGAGCGAGAGCCGGCCGGAGCTGCGCCTGCCCGCGCCGCGGCTGGGCGAGCACACCGAACAGCTGCTGGCCGAGTACGGCTTCGCCCGGGCGGAGATCGACGAGCTGCTGGCCTCCGGCGCCGCGGTCGCCGCCGGTCCGGTCCGGGGCGGTTGAACCTGGTTCGCGGGAAACGCGTTCCGCACAATTGCAACGAACGGTCTCTAGGGAAGCGAGAGCAACGATGCTGCGTGACCTGCCCCTGTCCGGGGTCGTCGTGGTGGAGCTGAGCGACAGCGCCTCGGCGCCTTTCGCCGGGAAGATCCTCGCGGAGCTCGGCGCCGAGGTGTGGAAGGTGGAGCGCCCCTCGGGCGACTCCGCGCGCGGCTGGGGCCCGAGCACCTGGAAGGGCAGCGGCGCCGCCTTCCACGCGCTCAACCGCGGCAAGCGGTGCATCAGCGTGGACATCAAGGACCAGGACCAGCTGGCGAGGCTGCACCGGCTGATCGCCGAACGCGCCGACGTCTTCATCCACAACCTCCGGCCCGGCACCAGCGCGAAGTACGGGCTCGACGCCGACAGCCTCCGGGTCACCAAGCCCGAGCTGGTGCACTGCGAGATCGGCGCCTTCGGGCACGTCGGCCCGCTGCGCACCCAGCCCGGCTACGACCCGCTCATGCAGGCGTTCTCCGGGATCATGAGCCTCACCGGCGAGGAGGGGCAGCCACCGGTGCGCGCCGGGGTGTCCATCATCGACTTCGGGTCCGCGATGTGGGCTGTGATCGGCGTCCTCTCCGCGCTGTACCGGCGCCAGGAGAAGCACAGCGGAGCGACGGTGAGCGGCTCGCTGCTGGAGACCGCCCTCGCGTGGATGTCCATCGGCATCGCGAGCTACAACGCCGACGGCCATCCCGGCGGGCGGCACGGTTCGGGAGCCGTCTTCATCGTGCCGCACCGCGCCTACTCGACGGCCGACGGGGACCTGATCGTCAGCTGCGCCAACGACGCGCTGTTCGCCAGGCTGTGCGCCGCGCTGGGGCGTCCTGAGTGGGCCGCCGACGAGCGGTTCACCACGAACCAGGCGCGGCTGCGGAACCGGGCGGAGATCGACCGGCTGATCGGTGAGCGGCTCGCGGGCGAATCCAGCGCCCACTGGCAGGAACTGCTGCAGGAGCACGGGATTCCGGTGGCGCCCGTCCAGTCCGTCGCCGACGTGGTCGCCCACGAGCAGACCCGGGAACTGGACATCATCGGCAAGCCCGCGGGCGACGAGCTCGGCGTCGTGGGACTGCCGCTGTCCTTCGACGGCAAGCGTCCGCCGCCGCTGCACCCGGCGCACGACATCGGTGCGGACAACGACCAGCTCGACGCGGCGCTGAAGCCCCCGGCTTGAACACCGATCGACCAACCCTTTCATCATAGATAATATTTTGTGTATCTTATGGTCCTCTCGCCCGTGTGGTGGCAACCACATGGACCTGCACCAGCGAAGGGCCGATCGATGACGCTTGGACCAGCCGGAACCGGATCCGCACCGCCGCAGCCCCCGAAGAGCGTGGGCCCCGCCGTCGTGATCGGCACGACGCTCGAGTGGTTCGACTTCTACCTCTACGCCTCCATGGCGGCGCTGGTGTTCGGGAAGATCTTCTTCCCCTCGGGAAACTCGGCGCTGAGCACCTTGGCGGCCTTCGCGACGTTCGCGGTCGGCTTCCTGGCCCGCCCGCTGGGCGGCGTGCTCTTCGGGGCGCTCGGCGACAGGATCGGCCGGAAGGCCGTCCTGTCGCTCAGCCTGCTGATCATGGGCATCGCATCGGGGCTCATCGGCCTCCTGCCCCCGTACGCCTCGATCGGCATCGCGGCCCCGATCCTCCTGGTGGTCCTGCGGATCCTGCAGGGCTTCGGGGCGAGCGCGGAACTGGGCAGCGCCATCACGGTGGCCTACGAGTACGCCGACGAGAAGACCAAGGGGCGCTACGCGGCCCTTCCCGCGCTGGGAGCGCAGATCGGCCTGCTGGCGGCATCGCTGGCGGTCACCGCCGTCACCAGCTTCGGCGACGAGTTCCTCCACAGCTGGGGCTGGCGGATCCCGTTCATCGCCAGCTTCGCGCTCGTCGGCGTGGGCTGGTGGATCCGCCGCAGCATGCCAGAGACACCGGAGTTCGAGCAGGTGGCCGCGGACGCCCGCAATCGCAAGGGCATCCACGTCCTGCGCGACCTGGTGCGGTCCGACTGGCGCGGCCTGCTGGTGGTGGCCGCGATCTACGGCGGCTACGCGGCGATCTCCTACACCTTCAAGACGTTCTCGCTGTCCTACCTCACCGAGTTCCAGGGCGTCGCCGCCAACGTCGGATCGTTCGGCATCACCTTGGCCAGCATCGTCGCCATCGTCTCGGTGCCGCTCATCGGCCGGCTGTGCGACCGGATCTCGATCCGCCGCGTCATGGTGTTCGGCGCGATCGGCGTCCTCGCGCTGGCGTTCCCGATGTTCTGGGTCCTCGACACCGGCCGCCCCGGCTACATCTGGGCGTTGCTGATGCTGGCCACGGGTGTGCTCGCCCCGGTCATCATCGTGGCGAGCAGCGCGTTCATGGCGCAGCAGTTCCCGACGGAGGTCCGCTCCTCGGGCATCGGCGCCGGGCGGGAGATCAGCGGTGCGGTGGCCGGTGGTCTCGCCCCGCTGGCCGCGCTGGCCATGGTCACCATGTCGCCCAGCCACTCGACCTGGGGCGTGTCCGTGCTGATCGCGGCTTCCGCGCTGCTGGTGATCCTCGGTGCGCTCTTCGACCAGAAGCGCCGCGTCGATTCCCGCTCCGGGAAGAACCCCGCGGGCACCCGCCCGGACGAAGGCGTCGCGAACCGGGTGTCGGCCGACTGAGCCGTGCGATCCCCGGTCGGCGCCTCCGGCCGGGGATCGCCCGGCTCAGCTCTCGCACAGCCTGCCGGGACGGCAGACCCACGCGGTGATCGCCACCAGCGCAGCGGCGACCACCAGGGCCACCGGGACGGAGAACGCATCCGCCAACGCCCCGTTGAGCAGCGCGGCGACCGGGCGCGACCCGACGAAACAGGCCATCCACAGGCTCATCACGCGCCCGCGCAGCGAGTCCGGGACGGCGACCTGGAGCAGGGTCGTCAGGCTGGTGAGCGCCACGGACATCCCGGCACCCGCGAATCCGAAGGCTCCGACCGTGGCCGCGATGGGCAGTGGCACCGCCAGCACGGCCGTGGCCACGCCGAGCACGCACAGCCCGGCGGCCACGAGCGGCGTACGCCCGAACCACCGCTCCACCGGTCCCATGACCACGACACCGAGCGCGGCTCCGATGCCGAACGCCGACGCGAAGACCCCCACCGCGGCCGTGCCACCGCCGGCGGCCTCGGCGATGGCCGGAGCCAGGGTGAGCGCCGGGTCGGCCGCCACACCGATGGTGACGACCCCGAGCAGGATCAACGCGATCCTGCGCTCGCTGCGCACGTACCGCACCGCCGCCCGCATCGAGCTGTCCGCCTCGGGATCGCGCGCCTCCGGCTCGTCGACGCGGAGCATGGCCACGACGACGGAGAAGGCCACGTTGGTGGCAGCGGCGGCCAGCAGCGCCGGTCCGGGGCCGGACCAGGCCACCAGCAACGCGCCGAGCGCGGGACCGGCGGACCTGCCCACGAGCATCGGCAGCGAGTCCAACCGGACCGCCGTCGGGACCTCGCCCTCCCGGACCAGCGCGGGAACGATCGAGAGCAGCGCCGGGCCGCCCAGCACGAGCCCCATGCCCATGACCAGGGACGCGGCCAGGACCATCACCCTGCCCACGGGGCCATCACCGCCGTCGAGCAGGCACCAGAGGCCGAGCGCGGCGGATCCGGCGGTGCAGACGAGGCGACCGAGGATGATCTGGTGCCGCCGGTCGCCCCGGTCGGCGGCGACGCCGCTGGCGCCCACGAAGAGCAGCTGCGGCCCGAACTGCACGACGCTGACCAGCCCGACGTAGAGCACCGAGCCGGTGAACTGGTACGCGAGCACCGCGGCGATGACGTTGTGACTCCACAACCCCGCGAGCGAGAGCGTCTTGCCGAAGAAGAACGGGCCGAAGCGGCGATCCCTGAGCAGCACCAGCGCGGGGCGAGGGCTCACCTCGGTCACCGGCGCACCACCCACTTCGGTAGTTAGCAACAATAAATTGTTGGCCGCAGACTACCACCCGCGCAGGACGAGTCCGGCCGACGCCGCGAAGCGCGACGCCGGCCTCGCGATCATCCCCGAACCGTGGTCTCCTTCATGATCGTGCCGATGTCACCGACGGTTTCGAGGTTCAGCACGGCGTCCACGATACGGTCCACATTGGACTCCGCGATGATCCCCTCCGCGTTGCGGCGGAACTTCTCGGCGAGCTCGTCGTTGGTCATGGTGGTTCCGGGCTCCGGCGACTTGCTGCCCTTCGGGTAGCGCCGCTCCCCCACGAACACCTCACCGCGCGCCGAGACCTCGATGCGGGCCGGTCGGCTCGCGGCGTTGCCCTTGAGCATCTCGACGTAGTCCGGGTGGACCTCGTGCGTCGTCCGGCCCATCAGGTCGAGCACGGACTTGCTGTGGATGAGTTCCGGGTCGTGCCAGGCGGGGCCCGGCGGCACGCGGTGCGCCCCGACGGCAAGGCCGTGGGCGATGCTGAACTGCGCGTCGTGCGGGTGCTCGATGTCGCGGTTGAGCCAGAGCGGCTGCTCGACGAAGCCCTCGACCAGCGCCTTGATGCCGTCGATCTCCTCCGGCTTCAGATCGTTGTCCGCCACGATCTCGCCCAGCGAATCCAGCAGCGCGTGCAGGATCCGGCAGTGCGGGTACGGCTTGAAGGTCTGCTCGGCCGGGAATCGCCACTCGCCGCCGAGCGCATCGGTGATGTGCTCGGGTTCCCAGCGCGTCGTCCCGATGAAGCGCGGGAAGCCGAACTCCCGGTCGTCGAGCACCTGCAGATCGCCGCGGTGGCCCAGGTCGGCCATGTGCGCGGCGGTCAGCGCGGCCTGCGTCAGCGTGCCCGCCAGCAGGTACTTGATCGTGGAGGTCGGCGTGTGCATGCTCCACGAGCGGAAGGAGTTGACCGGCGCCACGAGGCCTGCGATGCCGAGCGCGTGCGCCTGGACCTCGGGCGCGAGCCCCTTCAGCTTGGTGATGGCCGCGGTCGCCCCGAAGACGGTGCTGCTGTAGCCGTAGACCTTCGGGGTGTTCACCTCGCCGTCCTTGACGTCGCGCAGGTAGTCCATCGCCTTGCCGATGCGGTAGGACATTTCGTGCGCGACGGCGACCGCTGTGATCAGCTCCTTGCCCGAGGCGCCGGCGCTCTCCCCGACGGCGAGCGCGCCGGGCAGCACATACGGGGTGACGTGCCCGGGCGGGAGCACCGCATCGGAGTCGAGCGTGTTGATCAGCTCGCCGTTGGCGAACGACGCCCCGAACACCGAAACCCGTTCCGGCGTACCGATGATGGTGGCATCACCGCCCGAGCCCCCCGTCATCCGGCCGTAGTCGACGCCGATGCGGCCCTTGGGCTGGTTGACCGCGCCCAGCGCGCAACCGATCGAGTCCAGCACGATGCGCTTGGACTCCTCGACGACATCGGCGGGCAACTGGTCGAATTCGCTGCGGACGGTGAAGTCCGCCAGCTGTTCGACGATGGTCATTGCGGAGATCCTCTCGTCAGACTGCGGCGCCGCGCAGCGTCCGGCCGCCGTCCACGACGACCTGGGTTCCGGTCATGTACGTCGCGAGATCGGAGGCGAGGAACAGCGCCACCCGGCCGATCTCGTCCGGCACGCCCATCCGCCCCATCGGGACCACCGCTTCGAACGCGTCGAGCACGTCGTCGTCGAGCGGGCCGAGGCCGGGCGTGCGGATGCCGCCGGGCGCGACGGAGTTGACCGAGATGCCGTGCGGGGCGAGCTCCAGCGCCATGGTCTTGAGCAGGCCGGCGACGCCGTGCTTGGAGGCGCCGTAGTGCCCCATCCCGACCAGCGACGGGGTCAGGGATTCGATCGAGGACACCACGATGATCCGGCCGCCGCTGCCCTGCGCGATCATCTGCCGGGCCGCCGCCTGCGAGCAGGCCATGACGCCCAGCAGATTGACCTCGAGCGTGCGCCGCGCGGTTTCCAGGTCCAGCTCCAGGAACGGCGCGATCCCGTAGATGCCCGCGTTGTTCACGAAGATGTCCAGGGCGCCGAACCGGTCGACTGCGGCGCGCACCATCGCCTCGGCGTCCGCCGGATCGCTGACGTCGCCGACGACGGCGTGCAGCCGGTCCGCCTCGGCGAACTCCGCCACCGCCTGCTCAGCGGCTGCGCCGTTGATGTCCGACACCACGACGTTGGCCCCGGCCTCGTGGAGGCGGCGCACGATGCCGAGGCCGATGCCCATGGCACCGCCGACGACGAGCGCGGTCTTGCCGCTCAGGTCCACCAGTTCACCGATGGAAGCCGCTTCCGCAGCGGGGAATTTGGTCATGGCAGTGATTGCCCCTCACAAGGTCGATTCTGGATTTCCAGCCGGGCGTTGTCCGGCGGACCTGACCGGGCGGCGCACCCGGGCGCGCCGGCCTCTCGTCGCGACTTCGTGACGGTCGCGAAAATTTAATATATATTGTGTTCCTCACAGGCGGAAGGGGCGACGGCGCCGCGAGGCGGTGCCCGGAGGCGAGGGACGCATGTTCAACCGGCTGCACCTGATCCGCCAGGTCGACCTGTTCACGCTGCGGCTGTTCCTGTCCGCGATCGAGGAGAAGCAGATCGGGCTCGCCGCGATCCGGGAGAACATCGCGGCCTCCACGGCCACCAAGCGGATCCAGGCCCTGGAGGACGTCGCGGGCATCCAGTTGCTGGAGCGCGGCCCGAAAGGCGTCGCGCCGAGCCCGGCGGGCACCGTCCTGGAGCGCTACGCCCGCGCGATCTTCGACAGCCTGGAGGACATGCGCTCCGAGATCGCCACCTTCACCGACGGCGTGCGCGGCGAGCTGGCGATCGCCTCCGCCCGGTCCGTCATCAACCCGTTCCTGGCCCGCGAACTGGGCGACTACTGCCGCGAGTACCCGCTGGTCGACCTGACCGTGCGCGAACTCGTGAACCCCGAGATCATCCACCAGGTCGCGCGCGGCGAGGCCGATATCGGCGTGTTCGCCGCCGCCTACGAACTCGATCTCGACGGCATCGACGTCACGCCCTACCGGCAGGACCGCATCGTCGCCGTCGTGCCCGCCAACCACCGGCTCGCCGACCGCTCCGGCGCGGCCTTCCAGGACCTCCTGACCGAGAACCTCATCGCGGTCGGCACCATGTCCGGCACGTTCCGCGCCGCAGCCCGCCGCCTCGGGCTCGACTTCGAGTCCAGGCACGTGGTGAAGAGCGCCAGCGTGGCCATCAGCCTCGTCCAGGCCGGGCTCGGCGTCACCGCGGTGCCCGAATGCCTGCTCGACCACGATCTGCGCACCCGCGTCGCGGTCCTCGAACTCACCGAGCCGTGGGCCGTGCGCAAGATCCACATCGCCACCGCGCACGGGCGCAGCCCCGGGCCGGCCGCGCGCGCCCTGCTCAAGCAGCTGCTCGACCGGCCGCAGGACGCCTGAGCCGCGTCACTCCGCGGCATGAAGATGCCCCCTCGGCGGCGGACCGCTCCTCCCACGAGATCGGTCCGCGCTGCCGAGGGGGCGCCTCCTCCGCCCGTCTCAAACCCGTTCGATCAGGTTGACCTTGACGTGGTCCGGGCGCTTGAGGGTGCCGTCGGGAACGAGCTCCACGACGGTCTTGACGTTGAGCGCCGAGCGGATCCGGGTCTCGATGGCCGTGCGCAGCTCCGCCTGCTCCGCCTCGCCCATCCCCTGCGCGTGCTCCACGACCAGCGGCAGCGGCCGCTGGGTCGAGTGGCCTTCGAAGTCCGCCCGGATGCGCAGCTCGCCGGTGGCGGCGGGGACCAGCTCGGCGACCAGTTGCTTGATGGCCGAGGGGAAGACGTTGATGCCGCGGACGATGAGCATGTCGTCGGTGCGGCCGATGCAGCGGACCTTGAACCCGGTGCGCCCGCACGAGCAGTCGGTGCCGGTGACCACCACGTGGTCCCGGGTGCGGAACCGCAGCAGCGGCGAGGCCTGGCGGCGCAGCGCGGTGTAGACGAGTTCGCCCTGCGCGCCGGCCACCGGCTCGATGCGCTGGCCGGTGTCCGGGTCGATCAGCTCGGCGACCATGAGGTCCGGTGACAGGAAGTGCATCCCGTCCGCCGCCTCGCACTCGCCCCAGTAGGTGCAGGCGATGTCCGTACCGCCCAGCATCTCGCGCGAGGTCGCGCCCCACAGCGACTCGATCTTCTCCCGGACCGAGGGCAGCCCGCCGCCCGGCTCGCCGCCGACGCTGATCGCGCGGACGCCGAGCTCGCTGGCCGGGCGGCCGACGATCCGCGGCGCCTGCTCGGCCAGGTGGGCCAGGAAGTTCGGCGTGCCGATCATCGCGTTCGGCCGCTGGTCGGCCTGCACCCGCAGCAGCCGTTCGGCGCCCGCTTCCGCACCGATCGGGATGTCCACGATGCCCATGTACTGCAGGATCTGGATCACCGGCAGGCCGCCGACGAAGCCCTTGCTCATGCCGAAGGCGTGCAGCAGCCGGTCACCGGGCCGGAACCCGTTCGCGTACAGCGCGCGGGCGCCGAGCTCGCACCAGGTGACCACGTCGCCTGCGGTCAGCCCGACGTAGGACGGGCTGCCCGTGGTCCCCGAAGATGCCTGCACCTGAACGATGTCCGCGGCGTCGGCCGCCACGTGCGCGCCCAGGGGCGGCGCGGTGGCCAGGCTGTCGCGCAACTCCTGCTTCTCGGTGAAGGGCAGGTCCGCCAGGTCGTCGACGGTGCGGACCTTCGCCACGTCGACGCCGTGCTCGGCGAACTTCGCGCGGTAGAACTCGCTGTGCGCGGCCAGGTGGTCCAGCTGCTCCCGCAGGCGTTCGTCCTGGACCGCGCGTGCCTCCGCCGGTGAAAGGGTTTCCACGGCGCTCCAGTAGTTCGCCGAGAACGGAGCGGCTGCCATGACGCCTCCTGTGAATCGGTGATCACCCCGCGGTCGAACTCCTGGGGACGTTCCGCTCGCGGAACCTCCCGCCGCACCCTGCGCGCTGATCGCCGAGGTGCGCTCGACGGGGCATACCAACGGTAGTAGAAAAATATTATGTATAGCAATTCCGCGGCCGGATTTCTCCGAGCCGGTACGTCAGGCCGTCTCGAAGGTCGCGGCCAGGCCCTGCCCGCCGCCGATGCACATCGTGGCCAGACCCCTGCCGCCACCGCGTCGCCGCAGCTCGTGCAGCAGCGTGGTGACCATGCGCATCCCGGTGGCACCGATCGGGTGCCCCAGCGAGATCCCGGAACCGTTGACGTTGAGCCGGTCGTGGTCGCGCCAGTCCCACCCCTCCAGCACCGACAGCACCTGCACCGCGAAGGCCTCGTTGAGCTCCACGAGATCCAGGCCGTCGAGCAGGCTGCGCGTGTCGGTCCCGCTGCGCGCCGCGAGCTTGTCCACCGCGGGCACCGGGCCGATGCCCATCCGGGCGGGATCGCACCCCGCCGCGGCCCAGGAGTCCAGGAATCCCAGCGGTTCCAGGCCGAGCTCCGCGAGCCGGTCCTCGGCGACGAGCAGGCAGGCGGCCGCCGCGTCGTTCTGCTGGCTGGCGTTGCCCGCCGTGACGGTCCCGTCCGGCACGATGGTCCGCAGCCGGGCCAAGGCCTCCGGCGTGGAATCGGGACGCACGCCCTCATCGGTGTCGACCACGACCGGGTCGCCCTTGCGTCGCGGCACCTCGACCGGAACCACCTCGTCGGCGAACCGGCCTTCCTTCCAAGCCGCGGCAGCCCTCTGGTGACTGCGCGCCGCGTAGGCGTCGGCCTGCGCACGCTCGATCCCGTAGTCCGACGCGAGGTTCTCGGCCGTCTCGATCATTCCCGAGATCCGGCCGAAGCGGGCTTCGGGCTGCGAGCGCTCCCGGCCCCGGTCGAGCCGGTCGTAGAGCGAGACAGTTCCGGCGCGAGCTCCCCACCGGGTCGCGGTGGAGTAGTACTCGATGCGGCTCATCGACTCCACGCCGCCCACCAGCACCACGTCCGCGGCGCCGGTCTGCACCATCATCGCGCCCGTCACCAGTGCCTGGAGACCACCGCCGCACCGGCGGTCCAGCTGCATCCCGGGCACGCCGATCGGCAGGCCCGCGTGCAGCGCCACCCAGCGACCGACGCACGGCACCTCGGAGTTGGCGTAGGACTGGGCGAAGACCACGTCGTCGATGCGTTCGGCGTCGACGCCGGACCGCGCCACCACCGCCTTGACCACGGTAGCGGCGAGATCCTCCACCGGGACGTCGCGGAGGGCGCCGCCGAAGGCGCCGACCGGGGTTCGCAACGGGCTGACGATCGCGGCGCGGCGCACCGATTTCGAAGCAGGCACGATGAATTCTCCTTGGCGAGAGCTGCACAGCAGCGCTTGTTCGGACTTCCGCGGCTCGGGCAGCAGACCTAGGCCGAGTCGTCCGCTCGATCCGGCAGTTCCAGTTCCGCCGCCTCCGCGCGGATCGCCGCGGTGTCCGCGCCCAGTGCCGGGACGCGCCCCTCGGGCACTTCCCAGCCCCGCCCCAAGGCGGGCGGCAGCAGTGCCGCGACGGGCCCGACGGGCGATCCGACCTGGCGCCAGCGGTGGCGCTGCGCCAGCTGCGGGTGCTCGGCGAGGTCGCGGACGCTGTTCAGCCGCGCGTTGCCGATGCCCGCTTCGTCGGCGAGTCGCTGGATGTCCGCGAGGTCGCGGGCCGCGCACCAGGCGCCGAGGATTTCGTCGAGTTCCGCGCGCCGGGCCACCCGGTCGGCGTTGCGCGCGTAGCGGGCGTCCTCGACCAGGTCCGGGCGCCGCAGGAGGTCACCGGCCAGGCGGCGCCATTCGCGATCGCTGGTGGTACCGAGGACCGCCGTCTGGCCGTCCTTGGTGGCGTACGCGCCGTAGGGGGCGATCATCGGCGAGCCCATGCCGACCGGCTCCGGCTCCTCGCCGCCGTGCAGCACCGCGTTGAGCGCGAAGCCCATCATCTCCGCGACCACGTCGAGCATCGCGATCGGGATGACGGTGCCGCGCCCCGTCCGGTCCCGGTCGTAGAGCGCGGCGAGGACCGAGGAGTACGCGTAGAGGGCCGTGCCGATGTCGGCGACGGGGATGCCGGGCTTGGCCGGCTGTCCCGGCAGCCCGGTGATCGAAGCGGACCCGCCCTCGGCCTGCACGAGCAGGTCGTAGGCCCGCTTGTGGTCGAGCGGGCCTCCCCGGCCGTAGCCGGAGATGTCGACGACGATCAGCTGCGGATAGCGCTCCAGCAGGTCCGCCGGGTCGAGGCCCAGCCGACCCAGCGCACCCGGCGCCAGGTTGCTGACCAGCACGTCGGCCTTGGTCAGCAGTCGCGCGAAGACCTCGGCGTCGGCCGAATCGGTCAGGTTCAGCTCGGCGGATTCCTTGCCGTGGTTGAGCCAGACAAAGTGCGCGGCCATGCCGCGCACCACCCCGTCGTAGTGCCGGGTGGAGTCGCCGATCCCGGGGTTCTCCACCTTGATCACGCGGGCGCCGAGGTCGGCGAGGTGACGGGTGCACAGCGGGGCCGAGATCGCCTGCTCGATCGACAGGACCGTGATCCCCTCCAGGGGAGCGCTCACGTCGCGGCTCCTTTCCATGACAGCCCTCGGGGCACAGGGGCGCCGCATCCGCGCGCCTTCAGCAAAAAATATATTATGTTCAATACTCGTTCCGGTCAACGGAGAACTCAGCCGCGCGGCCCCGCGACCACTCCGCGCGAGCGAAGCGCGCTGATCTCGGCAGCGCTGAGCCCGAGCCGGGCAGCCAGCACCTCATCCGTCTCGCGCCCCAGCTCGGGCGCCGCTCCAGCGCCACCGTGATCGCCGTTCCAGCGCATCGGCGACCGGGCCGTGATCGCCTCGGCACCGCCGGGCAAGGTCGCGTCGGCCAGCACGGCGTGCCGTCCGGCCCGGTGCTCGGCGACGACCTCGCCCATCCCCTGGTACTTGCCCCAGAGAACACGCGCGGCGTCGAGCTCGGCGCCCGCCTGCGCGCGGTCACGAGAGGCGAACCAGGGCTTGAGGATCGCGGTGATCGTCTCCCGGTGCCGGTAGCGGTCGGCCTCGTCCGCCCAGTCCGCTCCCAGCGCCGTCGCCAGCGCGGCGAAGACCTCGGCGGTGCCGGTCGCCTCGCACAGCGCCGACCACTGCCCCGGAGTCAGCGCCACGACCATCACCCGGCCGCCGTCCGAGCAGGCGAAATCGACGCCGAAGCTGCCGTAGACGTGGTTGCCGTGCCGCGACCGCTCGCTCCCCCGCCCGGCGACCTCGGACAGCCAGCCCAGGTTCGCGACCCCGGCCAGCGCGATGTCGGAGAGCGCCAGCTCGACGTAGGCACCCCGCCCGCTCCGGGACCTCTCGTAGAGCGCGGCGAGCACTCCCGTCGACACGGTCAGCCCCGCCACCAGGTCCCACGCGGGCAGCGCGTGGTTCACCGGCGACCCGACGGCCTCCGGACCGGTGATCCCCGGGATGCCGATCTCGGCGTTGACCGTGTAGTCCACCGCCGGGCTCCCGTCGGGATACCCCTGCACCCGCAGGTGGACGAGGTCAGGCCGCTGCGCGACCAGCACCTCGTTGGACATCCACCGGCGACCCACCACGTTGTCCACCAGCACGCCGCGGTTCTCGCCCGGCGCGGTCGCCAGCGCGACGACGAGCTCGCGCCCCTCGTCCGAGCGCATGTCCACGGCGATGGACCGCTTGCCCTTGTTCAGCGAGGTCCAGTAGTAGGAGTCCGCATCGGCGGCGCCGTCGCCATCGCCCACCAGGGGCCAGCGCCGGTGGTCGCTGCCACCACCGATCGGATCGATGCGCACGACGTCCGCGCCCAGCTGCGCCAGCGTCATCCCACCGGTGGGCCCGGCGACGAAGCTCGCGCACTCGGTGATCTCCAGTCCGGACAACGGCCTCGGGGCATCGGTCATGGAACGCCTTCCACTTCTGCGCTTCGCGCGGCCGGACTGCGGATCGCCGGCCACTTGAGGCACATGTTGACATTATATATTATCTTTCCGCAAGGGTGGGCCCGCTCGAACCGAGCCGGAAGCGGCCTGCCACCGCAACCCGCGCGGCACCGCCGGGAGATGGGTGAACCGATGACTCTGCAGCACGTCGTGGCCTTCCGCTTCGGCCGCCCGCCCACCGATCACCAGCTCAGCGAGATGACGGCTGGAATCGAGTCGCTCTCGACCATCGGAGAGGCGCGCACGATCCGCTTCGGCCCCGACCTGACCGGTGCTCGCACCCGCGGCTACTCCCACCTGCTGTTCATGGAGTTCGACGACGAGCACGCCCTGGAGCGCTACCAGGAACACCCGGTCCACCGGCGCTTCGCGGACTGGATCGCCGAGCAGCAAGTCGGGCTGCTGGTGTTCGACTACCACGTCGACGACCGGACCCGCGTCTGGCCGAAGGCCTGACCGCGGACGCACGGCTGTCCAGGACATCCCGAGATGCCGGTGGATCAGACCGGTGGAAGGTTCGTGAGAACACCGATGAAGCAATGGGAACCGCACACCGCGACCACGCACGAACTGGTCGATCCAGGACCCGTGGCCGCGCTGGCCAAGCTGTTCGACGATGAGGCACCGGCGCCCGGGGACGGTGACGCCCTTCCGCCGCTGTGGCACTGGGTCGCGCTGCCCCGGTGGCCGGTCTCCTCGGAGCTGGCGCTCGACGGCCACCCGGCGCGAGGCTCGTTCCTGCCCCCGGTCGAGCTGCCACGTCGGATGTTCGCCGGCGGCGAGGTGGCCTTCCACGCCGATGTCCGCATCGGCGAGACCGTGCGCCGCGAGTCCACAGTGGAGTCCGTGACGGAGAAGTCCGGCCGCTCCGGCGAGCTCGTGATCGTGGTCGTGCGCACCCGGCTGTTCGGCGCGGACGGACGACTGGCGGTCGAGGAGCGCCAGGACCTCATCTACCGGGAAGCGGCCGAGCCGTCGGTCTCAACAGCCCGTGCCGATGTCGCCGCTGAGCTGCACCCGGTCGGTCGACCGCTGCGGCGGACGGGCCCGTGGACCTGGGACTTCGCCACCGATCCCAGCCTGCTCATGCGCTTCTCAGCAGCCACCGCCAACGCGCACCGCATCCACTACGACTGGCCCTACGCGACCGCCGTCGAGGGATATCCCGGTCTCGTGGTGCACGGCCCGCTCATGACGCTCGCCCTGGCCGAGGTGCTCCGGCTCGAACAGCCTCCCGGCCGAGCCGTTCGCCTCACCCACCGGAACCGGGCGCCGCTGTTCTGCGGCCAGGCCGCCGAAGTGCGCGGCGAGCCGACCGCGGACGGATTCGACCTCGACCTGCTCGGCCCCGACGGCCCCCGCACCAGCCTGGTGGCCGAGTTCGGAGGCGAACCCGCCGCGTAACACGCGCCGACGAAGCCCGCAGCAACGACGAGTGCGGTCGGACCATCGGGTCCGACCGCACTTCTCGTGCTCGGAGATCACCGCGCGAGCCAGCCCCCGTCGACGGCGACGCAGTGACCGGTCACGAACGACGCGGCATCGGATCCCAGCCAGAGCACGACGTCGGCGATCTCGCGGGGAGCGCCGAGGCGTCCCATCGGTTCCAGCGCGACCATCGCGGCGCGGCCCTCCTCGGTGCCGCCGCTGAACTCCGCGGCCATCGGGGTGTCGATCGCGCCGGGGAGGACCGCGTTGACGCGGAGTCCCCGGGTGGCGTAGTCGAGGGCCGCTTTCTTGGTCAGCCCGACCACGCCGTGCTTCGACGCGGTGTAGGCCGTGAGCCCCAGCGAGGCGATCTCGCTGGCGACGGAGCCGGTGTTGATGATCGCGCCGCCGCCCCGGGGCAGCATGGCGGCGGCTTGGTACTTCACGCAGTGGAAGATTCCGGACAGGTTCACCGCGATGATGCGGTTCCAGGTCTCCACTTCAAGGGTGTCCACCGGGCCCGGCGCGTCGAAGGTGGCCGCGTTGTTGAACGCGACGTCCAGCCGACCGAAGACCTCCACGGCTCTGGTGACCGCACGCTCGACCTGCGCAGCATCGGCCACATCGACCGGAAAGGCGCGCACCCCGCCGCCGGCGTCGGCGATCAGGGACGCGGTCTCGTCGAGGCCCGCCGCGCTGATATCGGCGATCGCGACATCGGCACCGGCCCCGGCGAAGGCCAGCGCCGTCGCCCGGCCGATGCCCGACCCGGCGCCGGTCACGAAGGCGACCTTCCCCGAGTAGTCGAATTTCGTTGTCACAGAACGCTCCTCAGGCGCATTGGAATCGCGACCCGGCCGTCGCGAAGTTCGGGTGACGACAGCCGGTCAGCGGTCCAGCAGGGTGAGCACCGACTTGGTCTCCAGGTACTCCTCCACTGCCTCGGGGCCGCACTCCCGCCCCCAGCCGGACTGGTCGTAGCCGCCCACGGGCATCTGGACCCCGCCCGCCCGGTGCACGTTGATGCCGACACGACCGGCCCGCAGCCGGCGCGCGATGGAATGCGCGGAGGCGACGTCGCGCGTCCACACGCTCGCGGCCAGGCCGAACTCCGTGTCGTTGGCCTTGGCGACCGCCTCGTCCACGTCGGTGAACGGCTGGGCGCAGAGCACCGGGCCGAAGATCTCCTCGCGCACCACGCGCATCGACTGGTCGACGTCGGCCAGGACCGTGGGTTCGAAGAAGTACCCCCTGTCCCCGATCCGCGATCCGCCGCAGACGACCCGCGCACCGTCGGCGATCCCGCCCCGCACGTACTCGCCGACCCGGTCGAGATGCCTGGCCGAGACCAGCGGGCCGAGGTCCACCGACGGGTCGGCGCCGTACCCGATCTTGAGCGACCTGGCGACCTCCGCAACGCCTTCGACGACCTCGTCGAAGACCTCCCGGTGGACGTACAACCGCGATCCCGCGGTGCAGATCTGGCCGGTGTTCATGAAGATCGCGCCGGCGAGCTCCGCGACGACCTGGGACACCTCCACGTCCGGCAGCACGACCATCGCCGACTTGCCGCCGAGTTCCAGGGACAGCTTCTTCAAGTTCCCGGTGGCCGCCCGGACCACCTCCTTGCCGACCTGCGTCGACCCGGTGAAGCTCACCTTGTGCACGCAATCGTGCGCCACCAGCGGAGCACCCACTGTCGGCCCGAACCCGGTCACCACGTTGACGACGCCCTCCGGCACGCCTGCTTCCAGCAAGAGGCTCCCGATCGCCAACGCTGTCAGCGGCGTCTCCTCGGAGGGCTTCAGCACGCAGGAACATCCGGCCGCCAGCGCCGGCGCCAACTTCATCGACGCCGCGTAGGCAGGCGCGTTCCACGGCACGATCATGCCCGCGACGCCGATCGGTTCCTTCGACGTGTAGGCGTGGAAACGACGGTCCGCGGGCCCGATCTCCAGGCTGCGCCCGTGGATCTTGTCCGCCCATCCGGCGAAGTACCGGAACTGGTTGACCGCCTCACCGATGAACCCGCGGGCCAGCGGCACCGGCATGCCCACGTCCAGGCTCTCCAGCGCGGCCAGCTCGTCGGCGTTGGCCTCGATCAGATCCGCCGCGCGCCACAGCACGCCCGCACGCTGCTGCCCGGACAGCCCCGACCAGCGCTGCTCTTCGAAGGCCCGCAGCGCGGCCCGCACCGCGGCGTCGACGTCGGTTTCGTCGCCCGCCGCGACCTGGGTGATCACCTCACCCGTACCGGGGTCGACGACGTCCGATACCGCGCCCGAAACCGACTCGACCCACTGCCCGTCGACCAGCATCCGCGGCGACTCGAACAGCGCGCCGAACTTCGGCGCCGCACCGGCGACCGTCACTGTCATGTCTCCTCCATCGCGGGCCACCGCGTGCCCCGTCCACCGAGTGGTCGCCGAGCGCTTCGCATCGGGTGAGGTCCTCCGGACGGATCGCACCGCATCAACGACAGGCGGTGAGCTTCGTGCATCACATATAATGTTGTCAACCACAACGGTCCGCGAATTTCCCGCAGTGGCACCGGAATCGCGATTGTCCAGATTGTTGGACACTTCCGCTCGGGAACTCTTCCTAAGGTCGGAACACCGCCGCCGAACGGTTCGGCGGCACGACCTGGCAAAGGGTGGAGATGACCGCGCAGACCGACAGCCCTGCCGTGGACCGCAACGGGGTTCCGCACTACCGCATGTTCATCGGCGGCACTTGGGTCGATTCCGGGGAGCAGTACGACCTGATCAACCCCGCCACGGAGGAACTGGTCGCCACCGCCGCCAAGGGCGGCACCGACCACGCCGACGCGGCGGTGGCGGCGGCCAAGCGGACCTTCGACGACGGGGTGTGGCGCAACACGCCGCCGGTGGAGCGGGCCGCTGTGCTCGACCGCGTGGTCGCGGGCCTGACGAGCCGGATCGAAGAGCTCACCGAGATCGGCACCCGCGAGGGAGGCTTCCCGCTGCGCCTGTCGCAGGCGATCTGCGTGGGCTTCCCGCTCCTGCACACCCAGCACTTCGCCGACCTGACGCGACGCTACGAGTGGGAACGTCCCGGTCCGGTGGCCGGCCAGGTGCTGAGCACCCAGCTCGTCCGCCGGGAGCCGATCGGTGTCTGCGTCGGCATCGTGCCGTGGAACTTCCCGCTGATCCTGACCGTGTGGAAGGCGATCCCGGCGCTCGCGGCGGGCAACAGCGTGGTCATCAAGACCGACGAGAAGACCCCGATCGCGGCGCTGGAACTGGCCGTGATCCTGCGCGAGGCCGGGCTGCCCGACGGTGCTTTCAACGTGGTCACCGGGGACGGTGAGACGGTCGGCGTGCACCTCACCCGCCACCCGGACGTCCGGATGATCGGATTCACCGGTTCCACCGAGATCGGGCGGCAGGTGATGCGCAACGCCGCCGACACCATCAAGCGGGTGACCCTCGAACTCGGCGGCAAGGGCCCCAACATCGTCCTCGACGACGCCGACCTCGACGCGGCCGTGGACGGCTCGATCTACGCGTTCCTGCTGCACGCCGGCCAGGCGTGCGAGTCCGGCACCCGGCTGCTGCTGCCCGCTTCGCTGCACGACGAGTTCGTGGACCGGCTGATCGCGCGGCTCAAGACCCTCAGGATCGGCAACCCGCTCGACCCGGCTACCGACATCGGCCCGGTGATGAGCGCCGACCAGCGCGACCGGATCCTCGGCTACATCGAGGCGGGCAAGCGGGAGGGCGCCACCCTCGCGCACGGTGGCGGCGTGCCCAGCGGCCCGGGCTTCGAACGCGGTTTCTGGGTCGAGCCGACGGTGTTCACCGGCGTCAGCAACGACATGTGCATCGCACGCGAGGAGATCTTCGGCCCGGTGCTGTCGGTGCTGCGCTACGACTCCGTCGACGAGGCGATCAAGATCGCCAACGACACCGAGTACGGGCTGGCCGGCGCGGTGTGGAGCCAGGACATCCCGCGCGCGCTGGAGGTGGCCAACCAGCTCCAGGCGGGCTCGGTGTGGATCAACGACTACCACAACATGTCCCAGCACATGCCCTTCGGCGGCTTCAAGCAGAGCGGCACCGGTCGCGAGCTCGGGCCCGACGCGCTCGACGAGTTCACCGAGGCGAAGGCCATCACGATCGACCTCAGCGGGCGGGTCGACCGCCGCGCCTACGGCCTGGTCCTCGGCACTCCCCCCAACGCCTGAGCAGTGGCCGCCCGGTCAGCGGGCGGCCACCGGTTCGGGTTCGTCCCCGCGCCCCGATGGCGCAGAGCAATTCCGAGAAGCACCAATGAAATGAGCAATGCTGCTCAGGAGGTGTAGACGTTCATGTCTGCGAAACTGCTCCACGGTTCGCGCCGTGCCGCGATCGGCCTGTCCGCGCTGGCCCTGGCATCGACCGGCCTGCTGGCCCCGGCGTCCGCGTCACCCGAAGACGCTGCCGCACCGGTCCGCCAGCTCCTGGTCGGCGGAATGGGCTCGGGCAACATCGCGTCGCTCAACGCCGACCGCAGGGGCACGCTCTCGCCGGTGCCCGGTTCGCCGTTCGCGGTCAAGGAGGGAACCGGCTTCTCCATCGCGGTCTCCCACGACGGGAAGACGGTCTACAGCGGAAGTCAGAAGGGCGGGATCACCGGCCACGAGATCCGCTCGGACGGGACGCTGAGCCAGCGCCCGGGCGCAACCGTCGACACCGCCGGGGTGGCCGTGATCGGCCTGACCGTCAGCCCGGACGGCAAGCGGCTGTTCGCCACCCTCACCGGTGACAACGAGGGAGAGGTCCGCTCGTACGCGATCGGCCCGTCCGGGGATCTCGCGCCGACCGGTGCCCCGGCCGTCAAGGTGCCGACGGCCACGCTGAGCCTTCCGGTGATCTCCCCCGACGGCCGCTACCTGTACGTCTCCAGCGCGTTCTCGAACACCATCTTCCCGTTCGCGATCGCGTCCGATGCAAGCCTCACCCCGGTCGGCGAGCCGGTCGAGACCGGCGCCGTGGCCGCGCTGCCCGCCATCACGCCCGACGGCCGCTTCCTGTACGTCAGCAACGAGCAGGACAAGTCCCAGTCGGGCTTCAGGATCGAGGAGGACGGGTCGCTGACCCCGCTGCCCGGATCTCCGTATCCGACCGGTGGTCTGCCGCACGGTGCCGCCATCACCGCCGACAGCAAGCGCCTCTACATCCCGCAGGCCGCGGACGGCACCGTCACCGGGTTCGCGATCGAGGACAGCGGGGCGCTGACCCCACTGCCCGGGTCTCCCTACCCCGCCCGCAAGGACGGCATGCCCGGTCTGACCGTGCTCAGCCCGGACGGCAAGCGGCTGTTCATCGTCGAGGTCGCCTCATTCGGCCTGACCGCGCGGGCCTACACCTACGTGGTCCAGGACGACGGAAGCCTGACCCCGACCGGACAACCGCTGGTCGACACCAAGACGCTGTTCGCCGACGGCCCGACGGCCGTCATCACCCCGAACCAGGGCCCGACCGCGGCAGTGCGCGTCGTCGGTTCCGAAGGCGCGACCACGACCTTCTCCGCGGCGGGCAGCACCGACTCCGACGGTTCGATCGCCCGGTACGACTGGGACTTCGGCGACGGCACCACCGAGACCACGACGACGCCGGAGGTCACCCACACCTTCAGCGGACCCACCACCGGGCCTGTCACGGTCACCGTCACCGACGACGAGAACTGCTCCACCGAGCTCGTCTACACCGGACGGGTCGCGACCTGCACCGGTGGTCCGCAGGCCACCGCTGCTGTCCAGTGACCGCGAGCGAACCCCGACGCTCACGGAGGTCGTCCGACGGCCCCTGACCCGACGACGACACCTCGGTCCCCCTGTTCGCCGAACAGGGGGACCGAGTTCTTCCCACGACGCCACCGACGTCCCGCGCGGGACCGCTCGTCAGCCGGCCAGGTGCTTGCCGAAGAACTCGCCGAGCTTGGCCACGGCCGGGGTGACGTGCTCGTCCAGGTCGTAGAGCCCGATGTGGGTCGCTCCGTCGACCAGGAACAGCTCCTTCGGCTCGGCCGCCTTCTCGATGGCCTCCTCGCTGAAGTAGCGCGTGTCGGCATCGGTACCGGCGATCATCAGCAACGGCCGCGGCGAGATCATGTCGACCTTCGCGAAAGCGTCGAAGTGCGCGATGCGGTCGACGCTCTCCAACCGCCACTTGTTGTCCGAACGCGGGTGCTTGGCGCGCTCGGTCCGGTAGTAGTCCTGCGCCTCCCGGTAGAGGGTCGGCGCGTTCTCCAGACCCTCCGGGTTCTCTGGAGCCCATGCCTCGTAGGTCGGCTCCTCTCCGCGGGCCGCAGCGGTGCGCAGGGCACCGGCGGTCTTGAGCATGGTGTCGAGAACAGCCGGGTCCTGGGTTCGACCGAGGCCGTTGCGCAGCATGTCGCCCCAGTCAACAGCGCTGACCGCGCTCACCGCCTTGATGCGGTGGTCGGTCTGCGCGGCGAACGGCACGTAGCCACCCGAGGCGCAGATGCCGAGTGCACCGATGTTCTCGGCGTCGATGTCATCGCGGGTGGTCAGGTAGGTGACTGCCGACTTGACGTCCTCGGCGCGCTGGAACGGGTCCTCCAGCCCCCGGGGCTCGCCCTCGCTCTCGCCCTGATAGGCGGCGTCGAAGACGAGCGCGGCGAAGCCGAGACCGGCCAGCCGCTCGGCGTAGATGCTGGCGGTCTGCTCCTTGACGCCGCCGCCCGGGTGGGAGACGACGACAGCCGGCAGTCGACCGCCGGTGTGGCCGTCCGGGGTGAACAGGATTCCGGCCAGCTCAAGGTTGTTGCTGGGGAAGGTGACACTCGTCTGCAAGGTCTTCCGCTACTTCCTTCGCAGTGGTTCGCAGAAACCGGAGGAAAAGCGTTTCCGCAGTTTCTGGTGGGCCGATCCTGTCGGCCACGCCATCAAGACTCACACCCGCAGGACCACCGCAAAAGGGAGTCCTCCATCCCCCAAGAACCGCATCCGGGGACACAACTGTCCCCCTCACAAAAATGGTGATCGCTGCCAAGATCGGTATGCATGAGGAGTAATGAGCACCGCAGCGAGCTGGGAGCGTTCCTCAAAGCCCGCCGGATGGAGCTCACCCCCGACATGGTCGGCCTGCCCGGGGCCGACCGGAGACGCCGGGTCCCGGGACTGCGCCGGGAGGAAGTGGCCCAGCTGGCCTCGATCAGCACCGACTACTACACCCGGTTGGAGCAGGGCCGGAGGCTGGCTTCCGAACCCGTGCTGGACGCCATCGCCCGCGTCCTGCGGCTCGACGACGACGAGCGCGAATACCTCTCCGAGCTGTCCGGCAGGGACTCCGCCCGGCCGCGCCGGCGGTCCGGTCAGAAGGTCCGGCCGCTGCTGGGAAGGCTGCTCGACAGCCTGCACGACATCCCGGCCGTGGTCATCGGGCGGCGCATGGACGTCATCGCGTGGAATCCGATGGCTTCCGCTCTGATCACCGACTTCGGCCGACTCCCGGAGCGCAACCGCAATTACGTGCGGTTGGTGTTCACCGATCCCGGTGTGCGGGCGCTGTACCCGGAATGGGAGAACGTCGCGCGCACCTGCGTTGCCCAACTCCGCATGGAAGCCGCCCGGGACCCGAAAGATCCGCGACTGATCGACCTGATCGGCGAACTGTCGTTGCGGGACGAGGACTTCCGGCGGTGGTGGGGTTCGCACCGGGTGGCCGTGCGCAGCATGGGCACCAAGGTGATCCGGCACCCGGTCGTCGGCGACCTCACCCTCGACTGGGACACCCTCTCCTGCGTCACCGACCCCGATCAGCAGCTGGTCACCTGGACCGCCGAACGCGGCAGCCCCTCCCACGAACAGCTGCGCATCCTCGCTTCCTGGGCCGCCGAAGCCGCGCACTGACGCTGCGTGCCGCTCGGGCAGAGCATTCCGGCCACTTCGAACCGGACGATTTCCTCCGCGTGGAACCCGTCGCCGACCTCGGCCACGCCTTCCATTGCGAATTCAACCTCACCACGGACTCGCGCCCACTCGCACTCCTGCGCGCAGGCGCGAGCACTCTCAGCACCGGGCTGAGGCACGCATCGGTGCCGTCGTAGACCGCGCTCCCGCAGGGCGAGCCAGCCCGCAACCCGGGCGACGGGCCGACCGCGCAACTGCCGTCACACCATTGAAGCAAGACTTGGCTGAGACATTTCTCAGCCAAGTCTCATAAAAGCGAAAACCGGGGGACGAAACTGTCCCAGGATACTTCCCACCCTCCCCGCCATACTGAACCGAGTAGTAACAATGGTGATGCAACAACGAAATCCGAAACCACCCGAAATTCCACCCGCTAAGAGGACCGGAAAACCCTCAGGAATTTCTCAGGTTGGTGCAGGAAATCACGAACAAGCAGGTGAGCGATCCCGCTCATCCTCTGTCACAGGAGGTTCACAATGGCCGACGGACGCATCTTGTCACTTCGTCTCGTGGTGAGTGATCTCGACCGGTCGCTCACGTTCTACGCGGACGCGTTCGGTCTGCGGGAAGTGGGACGGGCCGAGATGTCCGACCCGAACGTCGAAGAGGCCTTCCTCGAGGACCCCAGCGGAGCACGGCTTCTCGTGCTGATTCGCGGCGACCGCTACGCGGTTCCGGTCTCGCACGGCTGGGCACCGCTGGCAATGGTGGTCAGCGACATCGAGCAGGCACGCGCCGACGTGGAAAACGCGGGCGGCAGGCTGGCCGTCCAGCCGAAGAATCTCGGCCCCGTGACCGTGTTCATGGCCGTCGACCCCGACGGATACCTCGTCGAGGTCGCCGCGGGCGACCTCTCCGTGCTGGACGACCTGGAGGGCCAGACCTCCAAGGGACAGCGGATGCCGCACCCGATGCCGGAGATCCACGAACCGTACTGACCCGGTCGTGAATTCGAGAAGAAGGGTTTGAAGAACGATGCCGGTAATGGAAACCGAGGAAATCGCCCGGGGCTGGGCCGGTGCGCTGGCGAATCCCGACGACTACTACGACCTGAGCGCACCGGACTGCAAGGTGTGGCACAGTTCCGACAACAAGTGGATGGCCACCAAGGACGCGATTGACGCGGTGAAGGCCCACGGTGGGCTTCCAACCGCCCGCAACACGAGTTACACGTTGACCGAGAAGGGCTTCATCGTTCAGGCGACGCTGACGCTGCGGGAGACGACCGTGCACATCGTCCAGGTAGCGACGGTGAACGATGGCAAAGTGGTCTCGATCGAGGAGTACATCGGTCCCGAGATGGACATCGCCGTCTAACTCCCGCAGTCGCGTGTCCCGGGCGGCTGGGATGCCGCCCGGGACGGCGAAGCGGGAGAGCCCGCCCGCATGATCGAAGCAGCGGCCCCCGGGCAACCCGCCGGGATCGCCGGTGGGTCGCCCGGGGACCGGACGGCTGCGAGCACCGCCTACACGGCGATGTCCATCTCCGGCCCGATGTACTCCTCGGCCGAGATCGCCTTGCCGTCCTGCACCGTCACCACCTGGATGAGGTGCACGTTCGTTCCGTCCAGCGTCGTCGAGGTCTGCACGAAGAAGCCCTTGTCCGTCACGGTGTAGCGCGAGTTGCGGAAGGGCGGGAGCCCGCCCCGGCCGTGCACCGCGTCGATCGCCTCCTTGACGGTCATCCACTTGTCGTCGGAGCTGTGCCACACCTTGCAGTCCGGCGCGCAGTACTCGTAGAACAGGTCCACACTGGACAAAGACTGGATCCAGCCTCGGGCGATTTCCTCGTTGGTCTGAACCGACATCGACCCTGGGTCACCTTTCCTCGGAAATACGGAGAGACACGAGCGCTCAGGACTTCGCCTCCACCAGCGGGCCCATCGCCTCGAAGATCAGGCCCAGCCGCTCGGGGTGGAGCGCCTCGCTGATCACCATGTCGGGCGTGTTGTACCGCTTGGCCAGTTCGTCGACCGACGCCTGCAGGTCGTCGGTCTCCAGCTCGTAGATCGCCAGGTAGCCCCACGGTCGGGACTCGCTGCGCTGCGCGCCGGCGAGCTTGAACCGCTGCGCGGAGACGAAACCCGGCACCCTGACCGCGTCGTGCACGTGGGTGTTCGTGTACCAGTCGTTGAACTCGTCCTCTTTGCCCTCGACCGGATTGGTCAGCACGACGTAGGTGTATCTCGGCATCGATCCATCCCCTCGGCGCTCCACACTGAGACCTTGCAGAACTTAATATATCCTATGTTTTCTAGAACTGGAAGGGACGCACGAACCGGGAAGCACAACGTTTTTGCGAACGCCCCCAACGGACTTCACCGAATTCGGATGGCGCGTCTTCTCCGCGGACCGCGCGTGCACGTTCTGCGATCGACGCGTGACCGGAGGACAATCCCCTCCCGGGATGAAACCGTCTCTTCTCACCTGCGGGGAGCCGAACCAGAGTGAAGACACGGGGATGCGGACGCTCCCTCCGCCGAGCCGCCGTTCACGGCGCCATCGACCGCACCAGCAATACCAGCAACACGAGGTGACCGTTCTCATGACGACCGATGTTCGATTCCCCAGCAGCGGAATGATGCTCGCCGGACAGCTCTACGAGCCCGACAACCCGGTCGCCGAGCGCTCCCCCGCCGTTGTCGTCGGGCACCCGACCACCGGGGTGAAGGAGCAGACCGCGGCGCTCTACGCCCAGCGCTTGGCCGACGAAGGGTTCATCGCCCTCACGTTCGACGCCGCTTACCAGGGCGAGAGCGAGGGCGAGCCGCACGGCCTGGAGGATCCGTTCCAGCGCGCGGAGGACTTCCGGGCCGCCGTGTCCTACCTGACCACCCGCGACGAGGTCGACCCCGAGCGGATCGGGGTGCTGGGCATCTGCGGATCAGGCGGGTACGTGCCCTTCGCCGCGCAGACCGACCACCGGATGAAGGCCGTGGCCACCGTGAGCGGGGCCGACGTGCCCGCCTTCCTGCGCGGAGCCGACCCGGACGGGTTCGCGGAGATGGTCGCGCAGTCGGGCCGGCTGCGCAGCGAAGAGGCCGCGGGCGAGCCTGCCCGGACGGTCCCGGTGGTGCCCGACTCGATCGACGAGTCGACCCCGGCGCTCGTGCGCGAGTTCTACGACTACTACAAGACTCCGCGCGCCCAGCACCCACGCGCGACCAACCGGTACGTGATGCGCAGCGCCGACCAGCTCGACCAGTACGACTCCTACGAGCACGTCGACAAGATCGCCCCGCGACCGCTGCTGATGATCGCGGGCACCGAGGCCGCGACGCTGCCCTTCAGCGAGGGTGCGGTGGCCAAGGCCGGCGACAACGCCGAGCTGTACAAGATCGAGGGCGCGACCCACGTCGACCTCTACGACAAGGACGAGTACGTCACCCCGGCGGTGGCCAAGCTGACCGAGTTCTTCACCGAGCACCTGGTCTGATCCGCCCGGCCGAGGTGCGCGGAGACCGCGGCCTGCGTCGCGGTCTCCGCGCACCCGCTCAGGCCAGGGCCTCGGCGAGATCCCCGGGCAGTCCGATCGACCTCAGCTCCACGTAGGAGTCGAATCCCTCCAGGCCCGCCTCGCGCCCGATGCCGCTGCGCTTGAACCCGCCGATCGGGGCGTGGAATCCGACGGGGTGACCGTTGAGCTCCACGGTTCCGGTCCGGATGCGGCTCGCCACCGCGAGGCCGCGGCCGAGATCGGTGCTGAACACCGACCCGTTCAGCCCGTAGCACGAGTCGTTCGCAATCGTCACGGCCTCGTCCTCGTCCGCGCAGGTCAGGACGGACAGCACGGGCCCGAAGATCTCCTCCTGGGCGATCGTCATCGACGGCCGCACGTCGGTGAACACGGTGGGTTCGACGAACCACCCCCGGGCCAGGCCCGCCGGACGCCCACCGCCGGCGACCAGCTTCGCGCCTTCGGCGCGCCCGGCCGCGACGTAGCGCTCCACCCGCTCCCGCTGCCGCGCCGACACGAGCGGCCCGATATCGGTATCCGGGTCGCCCGGATCACCCACCTTCAGCGACGCCACGTGCTCGGTCAGCCGTTCCAGCAGGTCGGCCTCGCGCCTGCGGGAGACGATGATGCGGGTCTTGTTGCTGCACGCCTGCCCGGAGTTGCGCATGGACGTCGCGCCGACGGCGGCCATGACCGCGTCCAGGTCTGCGTCGTCGAGCACCACGGCAGCCGACTTGCCGCCCAGTTCGAGCGTCACCCGGCGCAGGTCGTTGCCGCACAGTGAAGCGATCCGGCGCCCGGCCGCGGTCGAACCGGTGAACGCCACCTTGTCCACGCCCGGGTGGACCACGAGCTGCTCGCTCATCTGCCGGTCCGCGGTCACCACGTTGAGAACACCGTCGGGCAGACCGGCGGCGTCGATGCACTCGGCCAGCAGCACGGCGTCCAGCGGTGTTTCCTCGGCGGGCTTCAGCACGACGGTGCACCCGGCCAGCAGCGCCGGAACGATCTTGAGCATCGCCGTCGAGTGCGGGGTGTTCCACGGGATGATCGCCGCGACGACGCCGACTGGCTCGCGGGTGACCAGCGCATTGCCGGTCGACGAGCGGCGGACGGTGCGGAACGGGTATTGCGGCGCCAGTTCCAGGAACGCGTCGAGAATGAGCTGCGGCACGCTCGCGTGCATCCGCTTCGACAAGGTGATCGGAGCACCCATCTCGCGGGTGACCAGCTCCGCGAGTTCGCCGTGGCGCGGCCGGTAGACGTCGGCGAAGCGACGCAAGGCGTCGATGCGCTCGGCCAGCGGCATCCGCGGCCACGGACCGTCGTCGAACGCCGCCCGAGCTGCCGAGACAGCGGCGTCCACATCGGGCTTGGCCGCCAGCGGCACGCGCGCGTATGCCTCCTCGGTCACCGGGGAGATCAGTTCCGCGGTCGAGTCGGACATCGGCCGCACCCATCGGCCGCCGATGTAGAAGCTCTCCTGATTTCTGCCCACTGCGGACTCCTATCGGACGGCGAACAAGGGCCGGGCGCCGCTCCCGGAACCGGGAGCGGCGGGAGCACTCAGGAGTCGAAGATGACGACACCGCGCAGGTTCCGGCCGGCGTCCATGTCGTCGTAGCCCTGGGCCACCTGGTCGAGCGTGTAGCGCGTGGTGATCAGCTCGTCGAGCTTGATCGTGCCGTTGCGGTACATCTCCAGCTGGGCCGGGATGTCCGCGCTCGGCGAGCTGGCGCCGAACAGGGATCCCTGCAACCGCTTCTGGTAGAGGGTCAGCTGGTGCAGGTTGATGTCGCCCGCACCGACCACGCTGTCCCCGAGGCCGGTCACGACGCAGGTACCGGCCTTGCGCACGGAATCCAGGCCCTGACCCACGTGCTCGCCCCGCAGGACGCCGACCGTGACGATCGTGGCGTCGGCACCTTGGCCGTTGGTGACCGACCGTGCGAAGTCGGCGCCCTCCGCGATGTCGGCGAAGGCGTGCGTGGCCCCGAGCCTGAGCGCCGACTCGCGCTTGAACTCGACCGGGTCGACGGCGATCACGACGTCGGCCCCGGCGTGCGCGGCTCCTTGCACGGCGTTGATCCCGATCCCGCCGACGCCCATGACGATGACGACCTGCCCCGGCCGCACCTGGGCGGAGTTGACCGCCGCACCCCAGCCCGTGCCGACACCGCACCCGGTGAGGCAGGCGACGTCGAACGGTATCGACGCGTCGATCTTGATCGCGGACTCCACGTGGACCGTCACGTACTCGCTGAAGACCCCGAGCCCGGCCAGCTGCCCGACCGGTCGGCCGTCGAGCGAGAACCGGAACGACGTCGGGTCGGTGAACCGCGCGCCCGTCCCGATCGACGCACCGAGCTGGCACAGGTTCTGCATGCCCTTCGCGCAGAACCAGCACCGGCCGCACATCGGCAGGAACGAGAAGACCACGTGGTCGCCCTCGGCGAATCCCGCGACACCGGGGCCCAGCGCGTCCACGACTCCCGCGCCCTCGTGCCCGCCGACGATCGGCAGGATCGGCACCTGCTGGGTGCCGGTCGCGAAGTGGTTGTCGGAGCGGCACATTCCGGCCGCTCTCATCCGCACCCGGATCTCGCCCGGGCGCGGGTCCTCCAGCTCCAGCTCGACCACCTCGTAGCGGCCAGGAACCTCCTGCAGCGTCGCGGCCCGGGTCAGCACGACCGCACCTCCCCACCGATGCGAACGGTCACGTCGCAATGCGTCTTCATGTCTCCATCGACTCCTCCGTCGGCGGACTTTCCGGTTTCCGCGAACGCATCACGCCGCCGGGACCTCGACCCGGACGGACAGCACCGCGCTCTCGGGGTTGTTCGCACGGATCTCCGGGTCGAACTCCGCCGGTGTCGCGCACAGGAACAGGGTCCGGCCGTCGGCACCGCCCAGGACGCACGAGTAGCAGCTGAGATCGCCGGTCGAGACCTCGTCCACGATCTCCCCGCCCGGCCGGACGCGGACCGCCCGGCTCCTGACGAAGTCGGCCACCCAGATCGCGCCCTCGGCGTCGACGGTCGAGATCCCGTCCGCGGCCACCGCGAGCTCGCCCATGGCTTCGACCGGGTCCTCGGCCTCCGGCACCGGCCCGAAGCGCGCCCAGTCGCGGCGCTCGGACAGCGAGCCGTCCGGCCGGATGTCGAAAGCCGAGAGCCGGTTGCCGAACGACTCGGCCAGCACCAGCGTGCGGCCGTCGATGATCGTGGCGCCGTTCGGGAAGTGCAGCCCTTCGCCGGCTGCCGAAACCGAACCGTCCGGGGTCACCCGCAGCAACCGCCCGGGGCGGCGCGGTGCCAGGCTCATGATGTCGAAGCCGAAGCTGCCGACCCAGGCCGTGCCGTCGGCACCCACGACCATGTCGTTGAGCGGCAACGCGGTGTGCGCGGAGAGGTCGGCGTGGGTGACGACCCTGCCGTCGTGCTCGCGGCGCACCAGCCTGCGGTCCTTCATCGACACGACCAGCAACCGCCCGTCCGGCAGCCAGCCGAGTCCCGAGGGCTCTCCCGGCACCTCCGCCTCGGTCCGCAGGTCCGACCCGTCCTCCTCGGCCGAGCGCACGCTGTAGGTGTAGATGTCGCTGAACCAGATTCGCCCGTCCCGCCAACGGCAACCTTCGGTGTGCGTGAGACCGTCCACAAGCACCGACACCTCGCCCATGACCACTCCTCCACGGCTTCGCTGACGTCGTGGGCACACCTTCCCAACGTGGCCGGGCCCACATCGTCTGCCAAAGGTCACGGTCGTCGTTCGACCTTCGACGGGTAGCCGCGGTACGCGGGACGGTTGCGCAGCCACCGGGAGATCGCCTCGGTCCGGCTGGTGACGTCGAGCTTGCGCAGGATGCGGGTCACGTGCGCCTTCACCGTCCCCTCGGTGATCAGCAGCTTGCGGGCGATCTGCCGGTTCGAGGTACCGGCGGCGAGCAGTTCCATGACCTCGGATTCGCGCGGGGTCAGCGGAACCTCATCGGGCTGCGGCGCCGGTGCGGTGCTCGCCACCGGCAGGCCGGCGCCGCGGTGCAGAGCGGCCAGCCCCTCCAGCAGCACGAGCCGTCCGAGCGAGTCGCTGAGCCCTTCGGCCATCAGCGACAGCAGCGTCTGGTCGGTGGTGTCGACGTCGCGGCGCTGGTAGTAGCGGTCGGCGTGGATCATCCCGACCACCTCGCCGTGCACGGCGAGCGGCGCGACCCCGTAGGACTCCGACCTGCCGACCCGGACCAGGTCGCGGACCACCCGGTGACTGTTCTGCACGTCGAAGACCAGGCAGGACTGCGACCGGTTCACGACGTCGGCCTCGACGATGTCGCCTTCGAGCAGCGGTGGCGAGGCCCTGCCGACGGCGACGAGCTCGTCGGCCCGCTCCTGTTCGCGGACCACGCACATCGAGTGCAGCTTCCAGACCGAGTCCTCGACGCGGGAGACCAGCACGCGGTCGAAGCCCAGACGGCATCCGGCCTCGGGAACCCGGCGCAGGAAGTCATCGGCGGTCCCCGCCCCGCGAACCCAGGCGAGCGCGTCCGCGACCTCGCGCAGGACCGCGTGCCGCCGTACGACGCGGGCCTCCGCGACGGCGGACTCGGCGTCGCGGATCCGTCCGAGGAGTTCCAGCAACCGCCGCCCCTCCGCCGCGCCCCCTTCAGCGCGGAGGATCCCGCCGAGCACGGCGAACCACAGCCGGCTCAGCACGGGCTTCAGCAGGTCCGGCGAGACCGTTTCGACGTCGGGAAGTGCGATGTCGAGATCGAGAGCGGCTCGCACGTCGGCGCACAGCTCGCGCAACTCGACTCCGATGACGGGCTCGTGGTGCATCGTCCACCTCGTCGCTCACCGACAGCACGGAGGTTCCACCAGATCCACTTCCGTCGACGTAGAATATATGATGCGTCAACATTCGGTAAACCGGTGACCGCACAGGCAGGCGAGGTTTCCCTTGACGCGCAACGACATACGCGCAGACGAACTCCGGACCGCCCGGCTGGCGGTCGCCGTGGTCCGGCTCAACCGGCGGCTCCGGAAGGAGGGAGCCGGCTCGCTGAGCCTGTCCCAGCTGTCGGTGCTGGCGTCGCTGCACCGGTCGGGTCCGCAGGCCCCCGGTGAGCTCGCGGCCAACGACAACGTGCGGCCCTCGTCGACGACCAGGGTGCTCTGCTCCTTGCAGGAGCTCGGCATGACCACCAGGAACACCCACCCCCGCGACCGGAGGCGGGTCGTCGTCGAGCTGACCGACGCCGGGCGCGCTCACATCGAGCACGAGGTCTCGGCCCGGGAGCACTGGCTGGAACAGCAGCTGACGCAGCTCAGCAAGGACGAGCGCGCCACGCTGTCCCGGGCGGCGGACATCATGGGCCGAGTTGCCGACGGCCGGAGCGGTTCGGCCGACCGCCGGGGAGGCGGCCTTCCAGGGACAGAACTCTCCCACTGACGTTCCCGCCGATGCCTGGGACACTCGGTTGTCATGAGCAGCACGAACGCACACCGCAACGAGCTGGGCGAGTTCCTCCGGGCCCGGCGGGGCGAGCTGAGCCCGCGGCAGGTGGGCCTGCCCGCGACGGGTGCGGTGCGCCGGGTACCGGGTCTGCGGCGCGAAGAGGTGGCTCAGCTCGCGGTGATCAGCACCGACTACTACACGAGGCTGGAGCAGGGCCGCATGCAGGCCTCGGCGCAGGTCCTGAACACCATCGCCCGCGTCCTGCAGCTCGACGACGACCAGCGCGACTACCTGTTCGAACTGGCGGGCAAGGACACCGCCCGCCCGCGCAGGCGCGCACGGCAGAAGGTCCAGCCATCGCTGCAGCGCCTGCTCGACGAGCTCGTCACCGTTCCCGCCATCGTCATGGGGCGCTGCCAGGAGATCCTGGCGTGGAACCCGCTCGCCTCCGCGCTGCTGGCCGATTTCTCCCAGATGCCGGCGAACAAGCGCAACTACATCCGGCTGCTGTTCACCGACCCGGCGGCGAGGAGGCTCTACGACGACTGGGAGAACGTCGCCCGGACCTGCGTCGCACAACTGCGCATGGAAGCCGCCGACTCCCCCGACGACCCGCAACTGATGGCGCTCGTCGGCGAACTGTCCGTCCAGGACGACCAGTTCCGCCAGTGGTGGGGCGCCCACCACGTGGCGAGCCGCAGCGTGGGCAGCAAGACCATGCACCACCCCGTCGTCGGCGACCTCACCCTGGACTGGAACGCCCTCACCTGCACCACCGACCCGGACCAGCAGCTGATCACCTGGACCGCCGAACCCGGCTCACCCTCGCACGACGCGCTGCGCATCCTCGCTTCCTGGAGCACCCACCACCAGCAGCCCGCGCACGACACGGCCGACTGAGCGATCGGGGCGTCACAACCCGAGCGCGGCGGCGGGGGACTTCAACGCCATGTGCGCTTGAACTCCCGACCGCCACGGCGAATTTCGCGCTCGCCGTTCCTCTCGCCCCTTCCGGGACCCGTGCTCGCGCGTCAGGCAGGCGTGGGGTCCGTGACGCGAGGCTGCAGCTCGGCCGCGCTGGTGATCTCCGCGCCCGCAGCCCGGAAGTCGGCCCAGTCCTGTGGATCGTGGCTGATCCAGACGGTGGTTCCTGGCTGGGTCCCCAGCAACCTGATCTTCTGGAGGGCGCTGTTCTTGTTCAGCCGGTCGACGTCGAAGGGCATCCCGGTGGTCGCTTCGACGCTGGCGCGCTTGTGCGCTGCGTCGCCGGTCAGGACCAGCGTGCTCTCGTCCGGCATTCGCAGCTTGAGCCCCAGCGTGCCGGGCGTGTGGCCGTGCAAGGACAGCAGGACCACGCTGCCGTCACCGAAGAGGTCGTGGTCGTAACCGGCCGGGACCTCGTTCCACGCGATCCGCCCAGCAGCCTCGATGTCGGCTTCGCGGAAGAACGCGGCGTCCAGGTTGGACGGTGTTCGCGCGTACCGCAGCTCACCCGCGCCGATGAATCCCTGCGCGTGCGGGAACAGATCTAGCCCGCCCGAGTGGTCGAAGTGCAGGTGGGAGAGCACGATGCGACGGACATCGCTGGTCCGGTACCCGATCGCCGCCAGCTGCCGATCGAGACGGTAGGTCTCGGGGAAGTCGATCTGGAACGCGGCCGCGAGTTCACCGTAAGCGGCCGCCGGGTCACCGGCGGCGGAGCTGGCGAGGCTGGTGTCGAAGAGCAGCAGCCCCTCGGCGTGCTCGACCAGGAACGCGGGCGAGGGAATGGTTTCCCGCACACCACCCGTACCCAGCATCAAGAGACCGCAATCGACGGCCAGTTGCGGTGCGTCGAGCGCCCACACCCGGCGCACAGTCCTGTTCGCTGCCATGGCAAGAACTCCTGTATCCATGCGAATCGCCACTACGACAAGAGGTTTCGCTCCACTCCGGACCTCCGGCACGGGCCGTCGACCGGCGAACGAGGAGCACGTCTGCGCCAACGCAGTCGGGACACGGCTGCCGGAGATCCCCCCAGCAGCCCCACACAACGGACTCCTGTGCTTCAAATCACACAGATACTATATATCATCTTTCATCGAGTCAATATTCAACAGGAGTGTAGATTTTTCGCACCCGAGCCCCTGGTCCGCCTGCGAAGACGCATGGAGAGCCGCCACACCTACCGGGCCAAGCTTGATCAACAGACCAGTAGATTTTCTAGACATGAGTTGAACTTCTGCTAGCATCGGGCATCCCTGCAGGACAAGGGACGCTCTGCCCGCCATTCGACCGCAACCGAGTGGATCAGGCGCCATCTCGGCACCACGACATCCCCGTGCGGCCAGGCGCATCAGAAGGAACGAGCAAGCATGACGAAACCCCGCGCCGCTGCGAATGCCGCCGTCGAAAGACCCGGCAAGCCGTCGGCCGTTCAGCGCCTCTGCCAGGGCCAGTTCGACCGTGCTGCGCAGCGCCAAGGAAGGCCCACGACCTGGCCGACCACCTCAGACGGTGAACCGGCGCCTCGGCGCACTTACCCGTTATTCCGGCTCGGCCCCGAACAGCCTGATCAAGGAGCACGACACCTGGTCGGCGAATTCCTCGACGCCGAGATCCCGTTCCGGGTTGAACCACTCGCCGATGAGCGCCAGACCGCCCAGAGCGAGGTTCAGGGCCGAGTGCAGGCTCGCGACCCGCGGCACCTGCGATTCGGCGAGCTCGTCGACGACGTCGCGGAAGATCAGGGTCTGCTCGCGGCGCAGCTCGTTACGACGCTGTTCGAGCGCTTCGATCGGCACCTGGACCTTGAGGAACAGCGGCACGAACTCCGGGTACTCGCGAAGCGTGATCACCGCTTCCTCGCGGAACATCGACCGGAGTCGTCGCAGCGGCGCCCCGCCGGATCCCGCGATCGCCCGGAGGCGCGGGAACACCTCGGCGGCCGAGTTCTCCATGCACCGGAGGAAGAGCTCCTCCTTGGACGGGAAGTAGTAGTAGAGGCTGGAGCCGCGCATGTCGAGAGCGGCGCCGATGTCCTCGAAGTTGGTCGCCTCGTAGCCCCGCTCGGCGAACAGTCGTGCGGCGGTGTGCTCGATGAGCCGGATCCGCCCAGCGCGCTTGCGCATGGCCCGGGTCTCGCGCTGCTGACCGGCGTCGGACGATCGCGACCCTGCACCCGCGCGCGGCGCACTCATCTTGATCCTCCTCGCCCGGACTCGCGTGCCGAGAGCTCGTGCCGGCCCCCCATGCTCGCCAGCAATCGTAACGAACAGGCGCATGTGGAGTTCGCAGCGCATCAGTGCGGGGATCGCGATCGGTGCCCCCTCCGCCGTCCGGGAGCACGACGCCCCGCACCCGCGCGCGGTTGTTCGACGCCAGACCCGTCAGCACGGGTTCCCCCGCGAGCGAGCCCGAACCGGAACAGCACCGCACAGCTGACCATGTCCGGCCAACGATGAGAGGTGGAAGATCGATGGACGTAGCGGGAACGCGGATCGCGCACACCGACGAGATCCTGATCGGCGGTGAGTGGCGACCCGCGACCGGCGAGTCCCATCCGGTCGTCTCGCCGTCGACGGGCGAACCGGTGTGCGTGGTCCGCCATCCGTCGGCCGCCGATGCCATCAGTGCTGTCGACGCGGCCGATGCCGCTCGCGAGGAATGGGCCCGCACCCCGCCGGCCGACCGAATCGCGGCCTGCCGACGATGGCTGGACCTCGTCGACGCTCGCGCCGACGCACTGCACGCCGTGTGGGCGGTGGAGGCCGGCATGCCGATCCGGCACGGCCGGACGTTGCACCGCTTCGGCACGCTCGCGTCCTGGCGGTCCGCGCTGGCGGGCGCTGAAGCCGTGCTGGAGGAGCAGAAGCGGACCTCCGAGCTGGGCAACGTCCTGCTGCGCCGGGAGCCGGTCGGTGTCGTGCTCGGAATCCTCCCCTGCAACGGACCTGTGGTGACCATCGCGTCCAAGGTGGTCCCCGCACTGCTGGCCGGATGCCCCGTGGTGGTCAAGGCCGCGCCGGAATCCCATCTGGTCATGACGATCGTCGCCGAGTGCGCTCGGGAAGCGGGCTTTCCCGCCGGCGTCGTCGGTGTCGTCTGCGGCACCGCGGACATCGGCAAGGCGCTGACCCGCGATCCGCGAGTGGACCTGGTGTCGCTGACCGGTGGACACGCGGCGGCTCAGGACGTTCTCGCCGCGACGCGTTCCCGGTACGCGCGGACGCAACTCGAACTCGGCGGCAAGTCCCCGGCGCTGATCCTCGACGACGCGCCGCTGGACGAGGTGTTGCGCGCGCTGGTCCCGGGTGCCACCAGCGGGGCGGGGCAGGTCTGTGCCCTGCTGTCCCGAATCCTGGTTTCCGAAAGCAGGCACGACGAGGTGGTCGCGCGCCTCGGAGCCGCTTGGGACCGGCTGACCGTCGGTGATCCGCTCGACCGAGCCACGCACGTCGGCCCGCTGATCAACGAAGCCGCTCGGGACCGCACGGAGTCCTTCGTCGCGCGTGCGAAGGCCGACGGCGCGCGCCTCGTCGCCGGCGGCTGCCGGCCTGAGGGATTCGACGCCGGTTGGTACTACCGCCCGACCTTGTTCACCGACGTCGGTGAGCACTTCGACCTGATCGAGCGCGAGGTGTTCGGGCCGGTGACCGCGGTGCAGGTGTACCGCGACCTCGACGACGCCGTTCGGCTCGCCAACGCCACGGAGTACGGCTTGTCCGGCGCGGTGTACACCGCCGACGTCGACACGGGCATCGAGGTCGCCGGTCGGATCCGCTCCGGCGCGGTGGCGGTCAACTCCTTCGGCCCGGACATGAGCGCACCGTTCGGCGGTGTGGGCGCCTCCGGCTGGGGGCGCGAATCGGGTCCCGAGGGCATCCTCGGATTCACCGAGCTCAAGCAGATCCTGGTCGGCCGGTCGTGAGCGGTGGGCGACCCGCGACCTCACTGTCCGCTTCGAGCGAAGCGGACGTTCGAAACCGATTTCTCCGACAGAAGGGCGAGGTCATGGGCCCGCTGACCGGACTGAAGATCGTCGAGCTGGCAAGCCTCGGCCCGGTTCCCTGGTGCGGCATGCTGTTCAGCGACCTGGGCGCCGAAGTGCTGCGCGTCGAACGGCCGAGCGACGTGGGCTCCCTCCGCACCGACCTCGGCGCCGCAGACGGACGTCAACCCGCATTCGTCAACGACCGCGGACGCCGTTCGGTGGCCATCGACCTGAAGCATCCCGACGGAGTGGCAGCGCTCCTCCGGCTGGCCGGACGGGCCGATGCCCTGATCGAGGGCAACCGGCCGGGAGTGACCGAACGACTCGGGGTCGGGCCGCAGGAGTGCTTCGAGCGCAATCCTCGGCTCGTCTACGGCCGGGCCACCGGGTGGGGTCAGGACGGGCCGCTGAGCGACCGGGCCGGGCACGATCTCAACTACCTCGCGGCCTCCGGCCTGCTCGCCGCCATGGGGCCGGCCGGAAGCGCGCCGGCGATCCCGCTCAACCTGCTCGGCGACTTCGCAGGCGGCGGCCTCATGCTGGCGATGGGTGTGCTGTCGGCGCTGTGGGAATCGCGCAGCAGCGGGCGCGGCCAGGTGGTCGATACGGCCATGCTCGACGGGATCTCCCTGCTCGGCGGGATCTTCTACGGTCAACGCCAAGCCGGGATGCTCAGCCTGACCCGGGGCACCAACGTCCTCGACGGCGGGGCGCCGTTCTACGCGGTGTACGAGACCTCGGACGGCGGGTGGATGGCCGTCGGCGCGATCGAGGCGAAGTTCTTCGCCGAACTGCTCGACGTGCTGGGGCTGAGTCCGGATCTCGCCGCGTCGCAGTGGGACCGGGACGCGTGGCCGGAACTGCGGGCCCGGATCGAAGGCGTGTTCAGGACCCGTTCCCGAGCGGAGTGGGAGACCCGTTTCGCGAACCGGGAAGCGTGCACGACACCGGTCCTCGACCTCGACGAAGCACTGGAGCACGACCACGCGCGGGCGCGCGGGAGCTTCGTGCCCAACGACGGCGTGCTGCAGCCCGCTCCCGCACCGCGCTTCAGCCGCACACCCGGCGAGATACGAGGACCTGCGGTGCCCGCCGGGACGGACACCGTCCGGGCGCTCCAGGAATGGGGCTTCGCAGGCCCCGAGGTGGACGCCCTCCGCGAGTCCGGCGCGATCGTCCAGGACCCCACTCGCGCGCGAAGCAGATGAACCGAACTACCCATCCGGCCAACCAGCAGCTCGACGGGAGTCATCAATGGGGATGAGCCTGAACTTCATCACCGATTCGATCGCCGGCCAGATGCCAGCCGTCGATCCTCGCCGACCAGCCGTCGCGCTGGGCGATGAACCACCGCTGAGCTGGACGGAACTGCGCGCCGCGGAACTGCGCTACGCCCGCGCGCTGCAGAAGGCGGGCGTGCGGAAGGGCGACCGCGTCGGAATCCTGCTGCGCAATTGCACCGACTACATCGCGCTGTACCTGGCCATCGGTCGAGTCGGCGGCATCGCCGTCCGGCTGAACTGGCGGCTGAGCGGCCCTGAGCTGCAGTACATGCTGGCCGACTCGCAGACATCGCTGCTGATCCTGGACGCCGAGTTCTGCGCCACCGTCGACCCCCTCCGCGACGAAATCCCGGTGTCCACCTACGTCGTCCGGGGCGAGACTCCCGGCTGGGCCGTCCCGCTGCCGCTGTTCGCCGACGAGGAATCCGACGCCACCGGGTTCCCGCAGATCGGTCCCGAGGACCCGGTGGCGCTGATGTACTCCTCGGGGACCACGGGGAGACCGAAAGGCGCGTTGTTCTCGCACAGCAATGCCCTGTGGACCGCCTCGGTCCAGATCCAGCGATGGCGGATCGACGGCCGGACCGTCGCCCAGACCAGCGGCCCGCTGTTCCACGCGGGCGGCTTCGAGGTGCTGCTGCTTCCCGCGCTCATCGCGCACGGAACCGCGATCGCCTTCCCCTCCGGCAACTTCAGCCTCGACAACTTCCTCGCGACGGGCCGCGAGAACGGCACCACCGACATGCTGCTGTACCCGTTCATGCTGTTCGACCTCCTCCGCCGCGACGACACCGACGACCAGGTACCGGCGACACTCGAACGCATCGTCACCGGTGGCGACGTCGTGATGCCCTGGGTGTACGACGAGCTGGAACGCCGCCTGCCCGGTGTGGAGCTGGTGCAGTCCTACAGCCTCACCGAGGGCGGGGCGGTCAGCACCAGCCTGGAGTTCGACGTGGCCCGGGGCCGGGAGAAGAGCATCGGCAGGCCGCAAGCCATGACCGAGGTCAAGGTCGTCCGCCCCGACGGATCGCTCACCGGCGTCGACGAGGTCGGCGAAATATGCGTGCGCAGCGGCGGGGTGAGCATCGGCTACTGGAACAACCCGGACGCCGACGAGGCCACCTTCACCGACGGCTGGTGCCGGTCCGGAGACCTCGGCCGAGTCAGCGCAGACGGCTTCCTCACCATCGCCGGCCGGGCCAAGGACATGTACCGCAGCGGCGGCGAGAACGTCTATCCCGCCGAAGTCGAAATGGTGCTGACCAGCCACGAATCCGTCGTCGACGCCGCGGTCATCGGCGTGCCCGACCCGCAGTACGTCGAAGTCGGATCAGCCATCATCGTCGCCGCCGAAGGCAGCACGATCGACCCCGACGCGCTGCGCGCCTGGCTCGTCGAACGGCTCGCCAAGTACAAGGTGCCCAAGCACTTCCACTTCGTGGACGAACTCCCGCGCAATGCCAGCGGCAAGATCCGCAAGAACGTCCTGCGCGACGACTACGGCGCACCCGAGCCCCAGAACGACTGACCTCCGCACGCACTCCGGGCACAGCGCCCGTCGAACGAACTGGAAGGGAAGACCCCGGAATGACCCGAGCCGCACTGTTCGAAAAGGCCGGCGCACCACTGCGGATCGCCGATGTCGAAGTCTCCGGGCCCGGCCCGGGCGAGGTCGTCGTCGACGTGCGCGCCACCGGCGTCTGCCACTCCGACGTCGGGGTGTTCTCCGGGAAGCTCCCGTCGCCGCTGCCCCTGGTCCTCGGACACGAGGGCGCCGGCGTCGTGTCGAGCGTGGGAGCCGACGTCACCGAACTCGCCGTCGGCGATCACGTGGTGCTGACCTGGCTGGCCAGCTGCGGCACCTGCTACTACTGCCAGCGGGCCGAGCAGCACCTGTGCGGTCGACCGCGCACCATGCTCGGCGCGCACACCATGCCCGACGGCAGCACTCGCATGAGCATCGATGGCGCACCGCTCCGCCAGTTCTGCGGGCTCGGCACTTTCTCCCAGCGCACCGTTGTGCCGGCAGGCGCGGCCATCAAGATTCCCGACGAGGTTCCGATGGCTTCTGCCGCGCTGCTCGGATGCGGTGTGCTGACCGGCTTCGGTGCCGCGGTCAAGACCGGCGGCGTGCGGGTGGGCGACTCGGTGGCCGTCATCGGTTGCGGCGGAGTCGGGTTGAACGCGGTGCAGGGCGCCCGGATCGCCGGGGCCACGACCGTCATCGCGATCGACCTGCACCCGGAACGACTGGCCCTGGCCACCGAACTCGGCGCGACCCACACCCTGATGGCGAGCCCGGACGTGGTCAATCAGGTGCAGAAGCTCACCGGCCGGAGGGGCGCGGACATCGTCGTCGAAGTCGCCGGTCGGCACGAGACGGTCAACCAGGCCGTCGCCATGACCCGGCGCGGAGGCACAGCTGTGCTCGTCGGGGCAGCTCCCGGGGTGGCCATCGACGAAGTCTTCAACAACGTCGTCATGTCCGGGAAGACGGTCAAGGGCTGCCTCTACGGATCCGCCCACGTCAAGTCCGACATCCCCCAGCTCGTCAACCTCTACCAGCGAGGCGCGCTCCTGCTCGACCAGCTGGTCACCGCGACCTTCGGCTTCGCCGACATCGGCGAAGCCGTCGACTACTGCGCCGCCGAGAACGGCGCCCGAGCGGTCGTCGTCGCTTGACGCCACGAGCGAGCTCACCCCGGCTCGTCAACGGCTTTCTCGTCCGGTTGGCCGGCGCCTCGCCGACCAACCGGACGGCCGCGGCATCACCGTCGGGACGTCACAGTCCGAGCGCGGCGGCGAGGAACGGCCAGGACGTGTGCAGCTCGCGCTCCCAGTACGGCCAGCCGTGCGTGCCGTTGCCGTAGTAGTTCACCGTCACCGGGATCCCGCGCAGCCAGAGCACGTCGGTGAACGTGCGCGAGGAGACGTAGGCGGTCATCTCGACCGGATCGTCTGATGCGGACGGATCGAGCGGTCCCGGCCTGCCGTTGCCCGCCGAGACGTACAGCGCGGTGCCGCGCAGGTCGTCGAGGTGGTCGAACGGGTTGTGCTCGCTCCACACGTCGTGGTTCCAGCGCTCCGAGCCCCACAGGTCGAAGGGCCCGAAGCCCTCGCGCACCAGGATCGCCTGGATCCACTGGGCCACGCCCGGCGCGAGCGTGTTGGGCAGACCGCTGTAGGACGCGGCAGCTCTGAACATCCCCTTGTGCCGGAAGGCGTACGCCATCGCGCCGTACCCGCCGATGGACAGCCCGGCCACCGCGCGGGTCTGGTTCGCCCGGTAGTTGCGCTCGACGATCTGGCGCACCTCCGAGGTGTGGAACCTCTCCCAGTCCGGGGCGCCCGACCGCCACGCCGAGTAGAACCCGGCCTGACCGCCGGAGGGCATGACGACCAGGACGTCCTTGTCCGCGGTGAACGCGGCGACGTCGGTGTGCTCTGTCCATGCCACGTAGTCCGGGGTCGGCGGGACGTCCTGGTCGGAGCAGCAGCCGTGCAGCAGCCACAGCTGCGGGAACAGCCGGTCCGGCTGGCTCTCGTAGTTCGTGGGAAGCAGCAGGCGCACCGGCGCGGTGGTGCCCAGCGCTGGCGAGTCGATGACCAGATCGATCGTCCGGTCGTCCACCCGCGTCTCGCTGACCACGCGGGCACCGTCGTCGGCGACGGTGGTGGCCGAGGCGGGAGCGACCGGGATCAACAGCAGAGCGCCGACAAAGGCGAGCGCTCGGAAACGCGTGCTGGGCTTCATCGAACGTTTCTCCTGTGCTGCGACGGAATTGTGCGCAGCGCGGCGTCGAGCCGAGCTGCGAGCACCTCGACGTGCGGCGGATCGATCATGGAGACGTGGTCACCGGGCACGCGCACCACGCGCACATCCGGGCACAGCTCGTCCCAGCCCAGCGCGTCGTCGGTGCGGAGGTAGCGCGGGTCGAGCGAACCGGTCAGCAGGTGCGGTTGCTCGGCGCGCAGCAGCAGCACCGGGCCGTCCCACGCGCGCGGCCGGTACCGCTCGGCCACGCGTGCGTCCACATAGGACGTGTACTGGTGGTGCAGCACGGCGGCGCCGATCCCGGGCACGGTCGCGCGCACCCGGTCCAGCACGATCCCGATCCGCTCGTCCTCGCCCACCGCCGCGAGTTCGTCCAGCGACAGCTCCAACGTCACGCCGTAGGTCCGCTCGATGTGCTCGGCGAACCGGCCGAACCGTCGCAGCGCCGCCGCATCCGGTTCGTCCGCCGCGGGCAGCGGGAGGATCGTGTCGATGAGGAACACCAGCTCCACCTGCTCACCACGCGCGGTGAGCACCTGCGCGACCTCGTAGGCCAGGCATCCGCCGAACGACCAGCCGCCCAGCGCGTACGGTCCCGCCGGCTGGTGGTCGAGCACCAGATCGGCGTAGTGCGCCGCCTTGGCCTCCACGGTGCGGAGGTGGTCGACGCGCTCGTAGCCCAGGCACGGACGGCCGAGATAGGCCACCAGCGGCTGGTACACGCTGGTCGGCCCGCCTGCCGGGTGGAACAGGTGCAGCGGCCTCCCGGTACCTGCGCGCAGGGTGCGCACGGCGCCTTCCGGGGAGCTTTCTAACCCCACCCGGACCACGTCGGCCATGGCCTCGACCGTCGGTGTGGCGAACAGATCGGCGGGCACCTCGCCCAGCCGCTCGGCCACGGCCGCACGCACCCGGTCGGCGTGCTCGGAAGTGCCGCCCAGCTCGGCGAATTCCTGGTGCACCCCGAACTCGTCGACGCCCAGAACTTCCTGCCAGACGAGCGCGATCCACCGCTCCGCCGGGTCGCGCGGGCCGATGACGGCGGGTGCCGGTGCCCCGGTCTCGATGCCCAGCTCGGCAGCCAGCGCGGCGGCTGCTTCGGTCGTGCTGGCCCCGCGCAGCAGCAGCGCCGTGGGTGGTTGCGCGCCGAAATCGCGCTGCACCGCCGTGCGCAACCGCATGGCCATCAGCGAGTCCAGGCCGAGAGCGGTGAGCGGAGCATGCGCATCCACCTGCTCGGGCGGGGTCCCCAGCAGTTCGGCGACGAGGGCGAGAAGTCGAGTCCGGACGGCTGCCAGGGTTGTCGGTCTGCTCCGCTCTTCGACCCGGACGGGCCGGGCGACCAGGTCGGCGAGGAACGGGCGGGTGGCCAGCTCCGGGAAGATCTCGGCGGCCCGGCCGAGGCCTCCCTGGACCACTCCTGCCGAAGACCGCCCGTCGGCCAGCACCGCACCGAGCGCGTCCAGCGCGGCGGCTGGTTCCACCGAGGCCAGCTCGGCGTTGATCCGATCCTCGGTTCCCTCTGCACGGGTCCACGCGGCCCAGTTGATCGTGGTCGCCGGCAGCCCGGCGGCGCGCCGCGATGCGACCAGCGCGTCCAGCCAGGCGTTCGCGGTGGCGTACGCGGCCTGCCCGGGCGAGCCGACCAGTCCGGCCAGCGAGGACTGCGCGAGCCACCAGTCCAGCGGCACCCCGGCCGTGGCTTCGTGCAGCCGCCACCCGCCGATCACCTTGGGCCGCCATGCGCGGGTCAGCTCGTCCGCGCTCAGCTCGGCCACCGTGCGGTCCGCGAGCACGCCCGCGCCGTGCACCACACCGCGCAACGGCACGCCGCCGCGCTGGGCGTGCTCGACGAGCTGCTCGGCCACACCGGGATCGACGAGGTCGCCCAGCACCACGTCCACCTCGACGCCCCGGGCGCGCAGCTCGGCAAGCACGCCGACGGCCGGTTCGCTCGGCGCTGTGCGGCCGGAGAGCACCAGCCGGGTCGCACCGCGGTCGACGAGCCAGCTCGCGACGAGCAGTCCGAGTTCGCCCAGCCCACCGGTGATCAGGTACGCACCCTCACCGACCGGGACCTCGCCGCCTGCCAGCAGGACGCGGGCCAGCCGTGCGGAGTAGCGCTGCCCGTCACGCCAGGCGACCTCGTCATCGGGTTGGTCGGCCCGCACTTCGGCGACCAGGTCGGCGATCGAGCCCGCGGGGTCCAGGTCCACCACGGTCGCGCGCAGCTCAGGATGCTCGAAGGCCAGCACCCGCACGAGCGCCCGCAGGCACGCCACTCCCGGCTCACCGGTCTCGCCTGCCGCCACGGCGTGCGCACCGCTGCTCACCAACCACAACCTGGGTGGCGATGCCCGCACCGCCAGCTCGGACGCCAGGTTCACAACGCGCATCACCAGGTGCTGGGCTTCCTCGGGATCCGTTGCGTCGTCGGCCAGCAGCAGCACTCCGTCCGCCGACCCGTCGAGATCGCAACGAACGATGTCACCGTCGAACGCGGCGGCAAGATCCGGAGAATCGGACACCACTGCCCAAGTGCGGGGTTCCCGCGAGGAGAGCTCCGGCAGCGGTGCGGGCACCCAACGCCGTTCCAGGACCGTGGTTGCGGTCCGCAGGCGGGAGGCGTGCACGCCCGCGAACTCCACCAGGACCGTGTCGTCGTCGGCAAGCAGCTGCACCGTGCCGGTCACCGAGTCCGATGTGGACTCCGCGATCTCGGCGGCGCACCAGGTTCCACGTGCGGGGTCGCCCAGCACTCGCACCGATCCGATCCGGGTCGGCACGTACCGGCCGGGCGTGGCACTCGCGGCGGCCGCGGCCAGCACGTGCAGGCAGGCGTCGGCCAGCGCCGGGTGCAGCACGTACGCCGGGTGGGGCCGGGCCTGCTCGGGCAACGTGAGCACGGCCGACGCCGCACCTCCGGCGGCGAAGGCCGTGCTCACCCCCCGGAACGCCGGCCCGTAGGCGTGCCCGGCGGCGGTGAACCGCTCGTGCACGTCGATCTCGGGTCCTGCGATCCGACCCAACGGCGCGGGCGCGGGCGCGTCGTCGGGGGTCAGCGTGGCGCTGGCGTGGGTGACCCACTCATCTCCGTCCCGCACCAGCACGGTCACCTGGTCGCCGGTCAGGCTGGTGGTGAGCGTCGCGGCAGTGGACAGGTCCAGCAGCGCGTCCAAGGTCAGGTCCCGCACGGCCTTGCCACCTCCGGCCGCCAGCGCGAGTTCCAGGTAGCCGGTCGCGGGGAACACCGGGGTCCCGTCCAGCGCGTGGTCGGCCAGCCACGGTAGCGCTGCGGTGGACACCTCCGACTGCCACAGGTGACGGCCGTCTTCGGGCACCTCGACGTGGTCGCCCAGCAACGGGTGCCTGCGGTCGTCGCGCGGTGCGGCCGAGGTGATCCAGTGCCGGGTGTGTCGCCAGCGGCGCCTGGGAAGATCCACGGCCGGCGCCGCCGGGTACTGCCCGCGCAGCACGGCCGGATGCCCGGCGGTGTGCAGAGCGGCCAGCGCGGGCAGGAATCCCTCGGCCTGACGCCGCATGCTCGCCAGCACCAGCGCGTCCGCCCCGGCGGCGTGCGCGGTCTGCTCGACAGCGGCAACCGCCACCGGGTGCGGTGCGATCTCCAGGAACACGCCGTGTCCCTGCTCCAGCGCGGCCGTCACGGCCTGGGTGAAGCGGACCGGACGGCGCAGGTTGCCCACCCAGTAGTCCGGCCCGAACTTGGGCTCGGTGAGCGGGTCGAACACGCTGGAGAACACCCGCACCGACGGCGGCGCGGGCAGCAGGGAGCCGATGGCCGCGCGGAATCCGGCCAGCCCCGGCTCCACCGCCGCCGAGTGCCCGGCCGCACCCAGCGGAAGCACGCGGGTGAACCGGCCACGTCCGGCCGCGAACGCCACCAGGTCGGCGACCGGACCGGGCGGGCCGGAGACCGTGCACTGCGTCGGCGATCCGTGCACGGCGATCTCCACGCCGGGATACCGCGGGGCGAGGCCGGCCAGTTCCTCCGGCGACATCTCCACCACCGCCATCGCGCCAGGGTCGCGGGCATCGATCCCGGCCAGCACTCGTGCTCGCTCGCGCATCACCAGCAGGCCCTGCGGCACGTCCAGCGCACCTGCGACGACGGCCGCCGCGATCTCGCCCATCGAGTGCCCGATCACCGCAGCCGGGGTCACCCCGCGCGCCTGCCAGCACCGGGCCAGCGCGACCTGCATGCCGAACAGGGCGGGCTGCACGACCTTGAGGTCGGTCAGCTCTTCGGAAGAGCGCAGCACCGCGCTCAGCGAGAAGCCCGGACCGACTGCGAAGTGCGGCTCCAGCTCGGCCACGGCTTCCGCGAAGTCCGGTTCGGCGGCCAGCAGGTGCGCACCCATGCCCGGCCAGTACGAGCCGTACCCGGAGAACACGAACACCGGGGCCGCGGCGTCGGAGCGGGCCGTGCCGGTGACCACGTGCGGTGCTCGTTCCCCGGCTGCCACCGCCCGCAATCCGCTGACCAGCTCCGACCGCTGCCGAGCCTGCACCACCGCGCGCACCGGCTCGTGGTCGCACCGCACCGCCAAGGCCGCGGCCACGTCCGGCAGCGGGGTGTCCGGCGCGGTCTCCAGCCAGTCGGCGAGATCGTCAGCGCGGGCGGCGAGCCGTTCGGCGGAACGACCGGAGATCGCGAACAGTTCGGTCGTGTCGTCGTGCTCGTCCCCCGGGGCCGGACCCGTCGGCCACTCCTCGACCACGACGTGCGCGTTGGTGCCGCCGAACCCGAACGCCGACACCCCGGCTCGGGCCAGCCCCGAGTAGCGCGGCCACGACCGGGGCTCACCGACCACCTGCAACCGTCCGGCGGCGAAGTCGATGTGCGGGTTCGGCTCGCGGAAGTGCAGGCTCGCCGGGATCGTGTCGTGGCCCAGCGCCAGCACGGTCTTGATGAGCCCGGTAATCCCGGCGGCTCCCTCCAGGTGGCCCAGGTTGGTCTTCACCGAACCCAGCAGCAGCGGCTCGCCCTCGGGCCTGCCGACCCCCAGCTCCGCGCCCAAGGCGCCCGCCTCGACCGGGTCACCCAGCAGGGTCCCGGTGCCGTGCGCCTCCACGTAGTCCACAGTGCACGGATCGACGTCGGCATCGGCGTAGGCGACGCGCAGCAAGTCGGCCTGTGCCGCGGGATTCGGCGCCATCAGGCCGTTGGACCGACCGTCGGAGTTCGTGGCGCTGCCGCGCAGCACGGCCAGCACCCGATCGCCCGCCGACCGCGCGTCCGACAGCCGCCGCAGCACCAGCACCCCGCAGCCCTCACCGCGCGCGATCCCGTTGGCGGCCGCGTCGAACGCCTTGCACCGCGCGTCCGCCGCGAGCAGGCCTGCCCGCCGGAACATCGCGAACGGTCCCGGGGTGAGCAGCAGGTTCACCCCGCCCACCAACGCCAGATCGCACTCCCCGCGCTGCAAGCTCACCAACGCCTGGTGCACCGCCACCAACGACGAGGAGCACGCCGTGTCCACCACGACCGAAGGCCCCCGCAGGTCGAGCAGGTAGGACAGCCGGTTGGCGAGCACGCTGACCGCCGCGCCGGTGCCCGACCACGCGTCCACCTGGTCGGGATCGGCCATGGCCAGCGCGCCGTACTCGGCGGACGACACTCCCGCGAACACGCCGGTCCGGCTGCCGCGCAAGGAGCCCGGTGCGATCCCGGCGTGTTCCAGGGCCGACCACGCCACCTCCAGCAGGATCCGCTGCTGCGGGTCCATCACCGCCGCCTCGCGCGGGGTGATGCCGAAGAAGTCCGCGTCGAACCCGGCCACGTCGTCGAGGTATCCGGCGGGCTCGTCGGGCCCCGCCCGACCGGCCGGACGCGGGCCGACCGCGTCCCGCCCGGTGGCCAGCAGGTCCCAGAACTGCTCCGGCGAGTCGATCTCGCCCGGCAGCCGGCACCCGATGCCCAGCACCGCGATCGGCTCCCTGGGCGCCGGGGCCCGGCGCGGTCCGCCGGACGTACCGGGCTCCAGAACCGCGGTGACCAGCTCCGCCACGCTCGGGTGCTGGTAGACGATCGTGACCGGGACCTGCCTGCCCAGCAGTTCCGCCAGTTCACCGGCCACGGCAGCGGCCTCGCGCGAGGAGACGCCCAGGTCGCGCAGCGGCCGGTCCACCTCGATCATCGCGGTCGGCAGGCCGGACAGCGCGGACAGCCTCCCCACCAGCCAGGTCGTCAGCTCGGCGGGGGTCACGGCCGCGCCTCCAGGTAGCGGGCGCGGCACGCCGAGCGGGCGATCTTGCCGCTGGAGGTGCGCTGCAACGTGCCCGGCTCCACCAGCTGGACGTCGTGCAGCGTGAGCCCGTGCCGCTGGGCGACCGCGGCCCGGACCGCTCCGGCCAGCTCCGCGGGATCCACCTCACCGGCAGGCAGCTTCCGGCTTCGCTCGGCCAGCACGACCGCGCGCTCACCGTCCGGAGTGCCGACCGCGAACGCCACGCTCTTGCGCGGCCCGATCGCGCGGTGCGCCTCCTCCACCGTCTGCTCGACGTCCTGCGGGTAGTGGTTGCGCCCGTCCACGATGATCAGGTCCTTCAACCGGCCGGTCACGTACAGCTCGCCGCCGTGCCACGCGCCCAGATCTCCGGTGCGGAGCCAAGAGCCGAGTTCCGGCCGATCGGCCAACCGCGCACCGAAGACCTCATCGGTCTCCCGCGGCCGGTTCCAGTAGCCCCGCCCGACGTTGGGTCCGCTGACCCAGATCTCCCCCACCGTTCCCTTGGGCACCTCGCAGGCCGTGCCCGGGTCCACGGTCATCACCCGCTGACCGATCGACTGTCCACAGGAGACGATCTCGATCGCCTCGGTGCCGGACCGCTCCACCAGCCGCCCCGCGGCCAGCTCCCGCCGGTCGAACGACCGCCGGCGCGGCGGCCCGTCCGCCACCCCGGCCGAGACGAACACCGTGGCCTCGGCCAGGCCGTAGGAAGGCCGGTGCACCTGGGGCCGCAGCCCGCAGGCCTCGAAGGCAGCCCGGAAGCGGTCGACCGACGCAGGTTGCACAGGTTCGCTGCCGTCGATGAGCGCGTGCACCGCGTCCAGCCGGAGCCGGAGCTTGTCCTGCTCAGCCACCCGCGCGGCGCTGAAGGCGTAGGCGAAGCTGGGTGCGGCGCTGATCGAACCGGGGTTGGCCGACAGCGCTTCCAACCAGCGTTGCGGCCGGACCAGGAACGACACCGGCTGCATCAGCACCGTGCGGACGCCGGCGACCAGCGGCGCGGCGATCGACAGCACCAGGCCCATGTCGTGGAACAACGGCAACCAGCTCACCGTGACTCCGCGGTTCCTGGTGACGCCGTAGGCCGCGCACGCCTGGCTCGCGTTGGCCACCACGTTGCCGTGCGTGATCATCACACCGCGCGGAGTCCCGGTGGATCCCGAGGTGTACTGGAGGTAGGCGAGGTCGTCGGGCCGCAGCGGGACCGGCGCGAATTCCCGATCGGCCGTCGTGGGCACACAAGCGACTTCGACGCCGCTCAGCCCGTGGCCGTCGAGGAACTCCGCGACCGCATCGGCCTTACCCGGACTGGTCAGCGCGATTGCGGGACGGCAGTCGGCGAGCACGGCGGCGAGCCGGTCACCGTGCCCGGGCAGGTCCGGTCCGAACAGCGGCACCGCGACTGCGCCCGCGCGCAGCACGCCGAGGAAGGCGGACAGGTAGTCCGGCGTCTGGTCCACCATGATCGCCACCGGTTCACCGCGTTCGACCCGGGATTGCAGCCATCCGGCCACTGCGGTGGCCCGATCGTCGAGCTGCCCCCAGGTCACCGCGACACGGCGGCCGGCGGGCCGCTCGCGGTAGTCCAGGAACGTGACGGCCTCCGCCTCGCCGTCGAACGCGGCCCACCCGGCGAGCTGGTCGGGCAGCAGGGCGTCGGGCGGCGGAATTTGTGCGGCAGCCGCTGGAAGACGTGCAGCAGTAACAGAGTTCATCGGAGAATCCTCGCTACGTCGGTTCACGCGATCGGTTCGGTCGTCTGCACCCTGCTCAGTCCACAAGGGACAATTCGGAGGTTCGCCTGCGCGGCAGAACCCGGGCGGCCAGCAAGGCCGCGACGGCGGTCACCGCAGCGGCGACAACGAGCGCGTCGGCGTATCCCGCGACCATCGGCCCGGAGGCCATCAGCGCGCCGACCAGTGCGACGCCGAGAGCACCGGAGAGCTCTCGCGAGGCGGCCAGCATTCCGGCGGCGGTACCGGTGAGGCGCTCCGGGACGATCTCAAGCGCGCAGGTGGTCAGCGGCGCGGTGAACGCCGAGCCGAACCCGATCACGGCCAGCGCGGCCAGCCGCAGCCCGAGCGCGGGCACATCGCCCACCGCTGCCAACGCGACCAGCCCTGCGGCGACCAGCCCCAGCCCGCACACCACCACCGCCGCGGCGCCCATCACCACCACCGCCCTGCCCACCAGCGGAGTGGCGACGATCAACGCGATCGCCACGGCCAGCAGGGGCAACGCGGCAGCGCTCGGCCCGGTCCGCAACAACTCCTGGTGCACCACCGGGGTGAAGAACGCGACCCCGGTGACGCCGACGCCCCACAGCAGCTGCACCAGCAGTCCGCCCCGCAGCCCACGCCTCCGGAGCAACACCCGCACCGATCCACCGAGCCGCGGAGCCACCTCGCCCAGCCGTGCCGGAAGGGTTCCGGCCAGCAGCATGATGATGAGCACGAACGGCAGTACCGACCAGAAGACCCAACGCCAGTGCAGGTATTCGCTCAGCGCTCCACCGAGCACCGGCCCAGCAGCCAGCGCCCCGGCCAACGCCACCAGCCAGATCGCCGCCCCCGACGCCCGACGCGCTGGGGGCAGCGCGGTACGCAGCAGCATGAGCGCAGCGGGCACGACCGCAGCGGCGGCCACGCCCTGGAGCACGCGCCCGGCGATCAGCAACGACCAGGTCGAGGCGAACCCCGCCAGCCAGGATCCCGCGCCGAAAAGCGCACTCCCCCAACGCAGAACCGCTCGCTCTCCCAGCCGGTCGATCATCGGGCCTGCCGGCAACAGCAGCGCGGCGTACGGCAGCACGTACCCAAGCCCGAGCCAGGAGACCTGCCCGACGCCCAGGTGCAGCTCCGCGGCGACCGACCCGGCAGCCGCGGCGACAATCGTGCTGTCCACCGCCGCCAGGAAGGCCACCACCGCGATCAGCACCAGCACCGGCCCGGTCGAGCGCTCCCCGCCGGACCCCCGTTCGCGGGCCGGGGGAACGACGGCGGGCGACCGTCCATGCTCCTCAGAGCTCGACGGGCCGCTGTCCGGACCTGCGGGCAGTCGTCGGGAAGACCACGCGGACGGCGGCTCGCTCCGGTGCCGCGCGCACGGCACGGCACCGATCGCAGTAGCGATCATTCTCCACTCCACTCCTCGTCGAGTCGGGCGGCACAGCCCGGCGGAGCTGCATTGCTGCGACGCTACGGACGTGGAAGCTGGCCGGGTGTCCAAGTTCTCGGACACCCGGCCAGCTTTCGGAGGCGTTACTGAAATGTGAATTACTTAATATATGATGCGGGCTATGATCGGCCGATCCTTCGGTTACCGACAGGCCATTGAGGACATTCCAATGCCGTCCCACGAATCCGTTCGCCCCGCGCTGCTCGCCCTCTTGTCTGCCGCGACCGTCACCGGCGGCGCCTGCCTGTGGATGTCCCTGACCGCGGACGCCACAAGCCAGGCACTGGTCGCGTGGTACGGAGGTGTCCTCTCGGCCCTGCTGTCCGCGGCCATCGCGCTCGCGGTCCGCGGCACCCTGCTGGCCCGCGACACCCGGGCGCGTCTCGCCGCGGCCGACGCGGAACTCGCCCGGCTCGCCGAAGAAGCGCTCCCGGCCGTAGCCCGCCGGGTGCGCGAAGGAGCCCCTGCGGACGCCGCGACCGCCGAGGTGGCGCACTCCTTCGGGCCTGCCCACCAGCAGGTCGTCCGCGCAGCGGCCGAGGAGATCGCCACCGGTGAGCGGATGCGTGCCGCCGCCACCGCCACCAGTGCCAACGTGGCCGGTCGCATGCAGGCGCTGGCGACCAGCATGCTCGCCGATCTCCGCGAGATGGAGGGCAAGCACGACGCGGACGTGCTCGCGGACCTGCTCAAGCTCGACCACAGCACCGCGCAGGCCGGTCGCCTCGCGGACAGCATCGCGGTGCTCACCGGCGCCCGCTCCGGCCGCCGCTGGACCAAGCCGATCGTGATGGAGAGCGTGCTGCGCGGCGCGATGGGCCGGATCAGCGGCTACCAGCGGATCCGGACGCACTCGACCAGCACCGTCGCGATCGCCGGCTACGCGGCGGAAGGCGTCATGCACGTGCTCGCCGAGCTGATGGACAACGCGACCCGCTTCTCCCCGCCCGCCGAAGAGGTCCACGTCTACGTGGAGGCCATCCACACCGGGATCGTCGTCCGGATCGAGGACAGCGGTCTGGTCATGAGCCCCGAGGCGCTGGCCCGCGCCGAGCGCGCTGTGTCGGCCGAACCGCTGGACCTGGCCGCGATGTCCGGGACCCGGCTCGGGCTCGCCGTGGTGGGCCGGCTGGCCCGCAAGCACGGCCTGACCGTCTCGTTCCGGTCCTCCTCGCGCGGCGGCACCGGTGTCGTCGTCCTGATTCCCCGGCAGCTGATCACCCAGCCCCGGCACGATCCGGCTCCCGCACTCGGCCGGGCTCCCGCCTCCCAGATCACCGAGGACATCTCCCTCCCCGCTCAGGAGAGCTCCCGATCCGACCGGGAACCGGCCTTCCCCACCGCGGGCACCCCGCTCCCGGCGACCGGCGGCGAACCTAACGCGCTGCCCAAGCGCCACCGCGGCCAAACTCTTGCCGCCGCGCACGCGGCCAACGCACCGAAGGAACCCCGGCAGGCCAGGCGGCGGCCGGACCCGGGCGCGCGGTTCGACGCCTTCCGCAACGCCCGCCGCACCCAGTCGTCCCCGGACGACAACGCTCGATGACCGCTACGCGGTCAGCACAACAGGATTGGAGGCACGGGCCGGTTCCCGTTCCACAACACCGGCCCAGAACTGCGATGACCACCACGACGCGCGACCTCGACTGGCTGCTGGAGAACCTGCTGGCGCAGACGCCGCACAGCCGGCACGCCCTGGTGCTGTCGAAGGACGGACTCAAGCTCTGCCACACGCCCGGCCTGTCGATGGATCAGGCCGACCAGCTGGCCGCCATCGCCTCCGGCATCCAGAGCCTGTCCTGCGGAGCCTCGGCCGAATTCGGCGACGGCAGCGGCGGGGTGCGCCAGTCCATGACCGAGTTCTACGGCGGCGTGCTCTGCATCGTCGAGGCCGGCGCGGGCGCGCACCTCGCCGTGCTGGCCGGAGAGGACGCGGACGTCGGCGTCGTCGGGCACAACATGAACGAGCTGGTCGAGCAGATCGGCGAGCACCTCAGCACCGCCCCGCGCGGCGCCAACCCCGCCTGGCCGCAATGACCTGGCTCGACGACGGCCCGGACCGGCTCTACACCGTCACCGGAGGTCGCAGCCGGCCGGCGGAGGATTCCTTCGACCTGGTGACGCTGATCGTGAGCGAATGCGATCCGGTCCCGGGCATGCAGTCCGAGCACGCGTGGATCCTGCGGCTGTGCCGCCGGCCGATGGCCGTGGCGGAGCTGTCCGCGGGACTGCGGCTTCCGGTGAGCGTGGTGAAGGTGCTGCTCTCGGACCTGCTCGACATGGGCAAGGTCACCGCCCGCCACCCGTCCTCGGCCCGCACCGAGGCGCAACTGCCCACTCCCGAATTCCTGAAGCAGGTGCTCGTTGGACTCCGCAATCTCTGAACGGGCGACCTCCGCACCCGCACCGCTGCGCGGGACCGTGACGGACGCCCTGAAAATCGTGATCGTAGGCGGGTTCGCCGTCGGCAAGACCACCATCGTGCGCTCGGTCAGCGAGATCCGGCCGCTCAGCACCGAGGAGACCATGACGCAGGCCGGCGTCGGCATCGACGAAACCGGCGGCGTCAGCGGCAAGTCCACCACCACGGTGGCCTTCGACTTCGGCCGGATCACGCTGAACGACCACCTGGTGCTGTACCTGTTCGGCGCACCCGGCCAGGAGCGGTTCTGGTTCGTGTGGGACCAGCTGTTCGCGGGCTCGCTGGGCGCGGTCGTGCTCGTCGACGACCGGCGGCTGGCCGACTCCTGGTACGCCATCGACCGGCTCGAACACCACCGGATGCCGTTCATCGTCGCCCGCAACAACTTCGGCAGGCCCGTGCACAGCCTGGCGCAGGTGCGCGACGCGCTCGACCTGTCGGCCGGAGTACCGCTGATCGACTGCGACGCCCGCGACCGGGAATCCAGCAAGGCCGTGCTGATCGGGCTGGTCGAGCACCTCCACGCCATGTCGTCCACCCGGGAGGCCGCGCCGTGACCCGTCCGGGCGCCCAGAACCCGCACGCCAGAGCCGCGCGGCTCTACGGCCCGCGGTTCCACGACAACCCCGTCGAGGTGTACCGGGAGATGCGGCGCGAGCACGGGCCCGTGGTCCCGGTGCTGCTGGAAGGCGGCGTGCCCGCCTGGTGCGTGCTCGGCTACCGCGAACTCCACCACGTCACCAGCACCCCGGAGCTCTTCGGCCGCGACTCGCGCCGCTGGAACGCCTGGTCCTCGGTTCCCCGCGACTGGTCGATGCGGCCCTACGTCGAGCACCAGCCGACGGTGCTCTTCGCCGAGGGAGAAGCGCACCGCGAACGCGCGGACGCGATCGCATCGGCACTGTCCGCTGTGGACGAGTTCGAACTGCGTTCGCAGGTCGAGCGGATCTGCGACGATCTGATCGACGGCTTCGCCGGGCGCGGCAGCGCGGATCTGATCACCGAGTACGCGCACCGGATCCCGCTGCTGACCATGCTGAAGATCTACGGGCTGCCGGACGAGGAGGCCCCGGCCCTCGCGCACGACGTCACCACGTCGGCGGCCGAAGGCGACGAAGCGGTCCACGCCCACCGGCGGACCTTCGGGCGGATGCTCGAACTGGTGCGGGACAAGCGCCGCAACCCCGGCCGCGACGTGCCCTCGGCGCTGCAGGCCCACCCGGTGGGGCTGACCGACGAGGAGATCGCCACCGACCTGCTGATCACGATGGCCGCCGGATACCTCAACACCGGCTGCTGGATGGGCAACACGATCCGGCTGATGCTCACCGACGACCGCTTCGCGATGACCCTCTCCGGCGGGCGCAGCAGCGTGGCGCAGGCCCTGACCGAAGTGCTCTGGGAGGACAGCCCGACGCAGAACTTCGTCGGCCGGTGGGCCACCCAGGACACCCAGCTGGGCGGCCAGCGGATCCGCAGAGGAGACCTGATCGTCCTCGGCCTGGCCTCGGCGAACACCGATCCGCAGGTTCGCCCGGACTCCTGCGCGGGCGCGGCGGGCAACCAGGCGCACCTGTCGTTCAGCCACGGAGAGCACGGGTGTCCCTTCCCCGCCCAGGAAATCGCGCGGATCATCGCCACGACCGGAATCGAGGTGCTCCTCGACCGCCTGCCCGACGTCGCGCTCGCGGTGCGCCCCGACGACCTGCAGTGGCTCCCGTCGGTGTGGGTCCGCGGCCTGGCCGCCCTCCCCGTGACCTTCGCCCAGTACTGAACCCGTCGCACCCGGGGACAACGCTCTCCCGGGGACGAAGTCGGCCCTTCTTCGCGCGCGGTGCCGTGGCCAGACTCGGAGCGGACCGGGTCTGGCAGGCCCGAACGACAGCTTCGAACCGGAAGTTCACATTGAGCACATCATCCTCCACGACCACCGAAACCCGACGCATCGAGGGCCCGCTCATCGTCGGCGGATCGTTGGGCGGACTGTCCACAGCACTCGCGCTGTCGGCCCAGGGCATCCCGGCCGCAGTCCTCGAACGCACGGCCGGGCGAACCCAGCGCGGGGTGGCGATTCGGGTGGCCGGCGGGCAACTCCAACATGCCATCGGCCCCGACGCGTACCGAGTCGTCTCCGGCCACCTCGGCCACGGCGCGCTGCAGCAGGGCTACCTGCCGCACGCCTGGTGGGACGTCTACCAGGCTCTGCGGGCCGCAGCAGCCGCTGATCCGGCGATCCAGCTGATCGACGGCGCGAACGTCGTGGCCGTGGGCTGCGACGACGACGAGGCGTGGGCTCGCACCGCTGACGGCCGGGTCTGGGCCGCGGAGGTCGTCATCGGTGCCGACGGCTACCGCAGCGTGGTCCGCGGAGCGGTCGATGCCGAGCGCGCCAACGCCGGATACGCCGGCTACGTCCTGTGGCTCGGCCAGTCCGAACTTCCCGAGGTCCACCGGGACCGGGCCGGGGGCCCGACGTTCTTCGAGGGCGGACGCGACCTGCTCGCGGTCTACCCGCTGATCGAGGCGGACGAGAAGGTCCGGCGCTTCGGCTGGGGCTGGTTCGATCCCCGCTACAACGACCTGCTCCGCCGGATCGGCGCCGTCCGGGGCAGCGACGTGATGCGCACACCGCGCGCCGGGGACATCCCCGACGACATCTACGACCAACTCGCCGAAGAAGCCGCGCGCAAGTGGGACGAACCGTGGCGATCGGGCGTCATCGAGGCATTCCGCAACCAGGACGTCGTGGCCACACCGATTTCCGAGTACCTGCCGGAAAAGGTGACCAACGCCCGCCTGGCTCTCGTGGGCGACGCAGCGCACGCGCAGACCCCGATGACCGGCGCTGGCTTCGACCAAGCGGTCGCCGACGCAGCCGCGATGGCCGAGGCCCTCCACGAGGCATCCGCACCGCACGAGGGCTTGGCGAGGTACGAACTGATGCGATTGGCCGACATGCGGCGCAGCGTGTCGGGCGGACAGTCGTTCAGCCGTTCTTTCGCCGCAGAACAAGGAGTGTCATGACCACCATCACCGCGCTCGCGGTCACGCCGCAGCACGCCTGGGAGAAGGTCCACGTCGAAGCGCCGGATCCGGGGCCCGGCCAAGTGCTGATCCGGGCGACCGCATTCGCGCTGAACAACGGCGACGTGCGGGCGCTGGACAACGGGCCGGGCGACACGGCCGAGCCCGTGATCGGCGGTTACGAGGTCGCCGGGACGATCACCGCAGTGGGAGCCGGCGTGGACTCGGCACGCATCGGCTCCCGGGTCATGGCGACCACTTCGCGGGCGTTCGCGGAATGCGCGGTGGCGCAGAGCGATCTGGCGTTGCCGATCCCGGAAGGCCTGAGCGATGCGGAAGGAGTCACCCTCCCGGTAGCCCTGCTCACGGAGTACGGCGCGCTCCGCGCCGGGCGGCTGAGCGCCGGGCAGACCGTGCTCATCACGGGCGCCACGTCCGCGATCGGCCTGGTGGGCGTCCAGCTGGCGAAGGTTCTCGGCGCCGGTCGCGTCCTCGCGACGACGCGTTCGCCCGGCAAAGCGGAGCTGCTGACCTCGCTCGGCGTCGACCAGGTCGTCATCACGTCATCCGAACCGCTCACCGAAGCGGTGCTCGCGGCGACCGACGGCATCGGCGTGGATCTCGCGGTGGACCACGTGGCGGGTCAGACGTTCGCGGAGGTGCTGCCCGCCACGCGGATCGACGGTCAGGTGGTGCAAGCGGGCCGACTCGGCGGCGCCGCGTCCACCATCGACGTCGACGCCCTGTCGTTCCGCCACCTCACCGTGCGCGGCGTGTCCTACGGCCGCCCCGAGGTGCTCGCGCAACTGCTCGGCGAAGCCTACGAAGCGGCGCTGCCCGCCCTCTCGGACGGGAGGCTCCGGCCGGTCGTCGACCAGGAGTTCCCCTTCGACCGCGCCAACGACGCGGCCGAGCGCGTCCGCAGCGGCGCGACCCGCGGCAAGGTGGTCCTGGTCCTGCCGTGAGATCAGCACCCGCGCCGCCCCTGCTAGGGACGGCGCGGGTGCTGCGGTGGTGAAGTCAGCGTTCGTAGACGGGCGTCATGATCGCTCGGCCGAGCGTGCGGCCGAGCAGGTTGAACCCGAGGAACGCCGGTGTCGCCGTGTCCGGGATTCCCAAGGTGGGGACGTCGACGGCGTGGACGGCGAAGACGTAGCGGTGCGCACCGTGGCCTTCCGGCGGTGCCGCACCGAGAAAACGGCGCAGACCGGCGTCATTGGCCAGCTGGAAGGCACCATCGGGCAGCAAGCTCCCGATCGGTTCCCCCGCGCCGGTCGGGAGTTCGGTGACGTCGGCCGGGATGTCGACGACGGCCCAGTGCCAGAACCCGCTGACCGTCGGTGCGTCGGGGTCGTACGCGGTCACGACGAAACTCGCCGTTTCCGCCGGGAAACCGGACCAGCTCAGGTGCGGAGAGACGTCTTCGCCACCGGCACCGAAGATTCCACTGCGCTGCGCGAGCGGCAGCGTCCGACCGTCCGCGACGTCGTCGCTGACAACGGTGAAGGAGCCGACCGCGGGGAGGTTGGCGTAGGGGTCGTGGCTCATCGTACTGCTCTCCTGTTCTGCGTCGTGGTGAACGCCTGGACCCGGTCCGATGGGAGAGCGGAGACCGCGGTGTCGCCACCGCGGTCTCCGGACTCCGCCGAGCTCAGCCCTTGGTCAGGTTCTGGTTGAAGAACTCGACCAGCTTGGCCACCGCCGGGGCGAGGTACTCGTCCCGGTCGTAGAGGTCGACGTGGGTCGCGCCCTCGATCAGGTGCAGCTCGGCGTTGTCACCGGCCTGGGCCACCGCGCCCTCGCTGAAGGGCAAGGTCTCGGCCTTGGTGCCGGCGATCATCAGCAGCGGCCGCGGCGCGATCTTGTCGATCCGGGCGAAGGAGTCGTACTGGTCCAGCAGCGCCGCGCTGCGCAGCGCCCACATGCCGGTCGAGCACGGGTGCTGGGCCCGCGGCGTCTTGTAGTAGTCGACGAACTCCGCCACCGACGCCGGGGTGGACGCGTCGGCGGTCTCGGGCAGCGCGGGCACCAGCGGTGCCGGCTTGCCCGCCACCTCGTCGCTGTAGGCCTGCCCGGACTGCTTGACCAGCTCGTTGAAGCCCTCCGGGTCACCGGCGCGGAAGAAGCCCGGCAGGTCCACCGCGCTGACGGTGGCCACGGCCTTCATCCGGTGATCGGTTTGCGCGGCGAACGGCGCGTAGCCACCGGACGCGCAGATGCCGAGCACACCGATCCGCTCGGGGTCGACGTCCTCGCGGTTGGCCAGGTACGACACCGCCCAGCGGAAGTCGTCCGCGCGCTGGAACGGGTTCTCCAGGCCGCGCGGCTCGCCCTCGCTGCCGCCCTGGTAGGCCGCGTCGAAGGTCAGGGCGATGTAGCCCTCCTCGGCCAGCCGCTGGGCGTACAGGCTGGGGGTCTGCTCCTTGACCCCGGTCGTCGGGTGACCGACCACGATGGCCGGGGACAGCTCGGAGGTCGGGCTGTCGGGGGTGTAGAGATGTCCCGCGAGCATCAGGCCGTTGCTCGGGAAACGCACATCATGCCGCATGGGGCCGGTTACCTCTTCCGATGTGGAGATCCTGACGGGGCCGCTTGTCCGGCTCGCCGTGACTCCCAATGTGCGCCGGATCGAACCGCGCGAGAAGGGAAGGTCTCATCCAGGGAGGGACTCCTCCCCCGCTGAGCGACTACCGCCCGGCATCGGACAGCGTCACACCCGCACGGCATGTTTCCCGGGCCTGTCCCACCTCGTCAGCTCCGGAAGATGGTCTTCAGCTCCAGGTACGGTTCGAGACTGCTGGGACCCAGTTCGCGGCCCATGCCGCTGTTCTTCACGCCGCCGAACGGCGCTTCCATCGGGAACGACGCGCTGTTGATGCCGATCGTGCCGGTCACGACCCGGCGCGCCACCGCGGTCGCGTTCGCGGTCCGGCGAGAAGACTCCCCCGCCCAGCCCGTACTCGGAATCGTTGGCGATCGCGACCGCCTCCTCCTCGTGCTCGTACGGGATGATGACGAGGACCGGACCGAAGATCTCCTCGCGAGCGATGCGCATGTCGTTGGTGACGTAGCGACACGTGGTTGTCCGCTGACCTGCGAAGACGGGGCCGGTGGTCGCACTGTGGTCGCATCCCGCGCAGCCTAGAGACACAGGGCCCTGACCTGCGGATACATCGCCACGCGAAGAAGGTGATCCCGATGACCTCGAATCCGAACCGCGGCCGGGTCTACCGCCGCTGCGGATGCCGCGACGAACTGGGACGGCAGCTCGGCCCGCACTGCCCCAAGCTCGCCTCGAGCAAGCACGGAACCTGGACCTTCGCCGTGGACCTGCCCTCGATCACAGGCCGCCGCCACACCCTGCGCCGCAGCGGCTACGACACCCGAGCCCACGCCCAGGCCGAGCTCAACCGCGTCCTGGCCTGCGAACGCAGCGGAATCTCCATAGACGACCGCCAGACCGTCGCCGACTACCTCACCGACTGGCTCGCCACCAAAACACTGACACTCAAGCCCACCACTATCGCCCGCTACACCGACTACATCACCAAGAACCTCATCCCCGCCCTCGGCGAGATCCGGCTGGAGAAACTCAGCCACCCAGCACATCACCCAGTTCGTCCACGCCCAGCTCGACGCCGGCCGCGGCGCGGTCACCCTCCGACGCTGCATCGCCACCCTCTCCAGCGCACTCGGCGACGCCGTCCGCGAGCGCCGACTAGCCCACAACGCAGCCAGATACGCCGTGATCCCGCAACCACCGAAACCCCAACGGATCTGCTGGACACCCGCCGAAGCCGTCCGATTCCTCGCCCACTGCGCGGCCGTCAACGACCCGCTCACCGAGCTGTTCGAAGTACTCATCGGCACCGGCATGCGCAAAGGAGAAGCACTCGCACTGCACTGGGCAGACGTCCACCTCGACGACCGAGTCCTCTACGTCCGCTACACACTGTCCAATGTGAACAACACGACTCCGGTATTCACCGCGCCCAAAACAAAGACCAGCCAAGACTGGATCGGACTCTCCTGCCGCGTCACCCAAGCCCTGCAACGACAAGCCACCCGCCAACACAGCCAGCAGCTCGCCGCCGGCTCCCGATGGCGCGACTACGGACTCGTCTTCACCAGAGCCAACGGACAACCCCTACGGCCGGAGTATGTCCTGCACCGTTTGCACGATCTCAGCACCGCCGCCGGGGTACCACGCATCCGCGTTCACGACCTCCGACACCTCGCCGCCACACTCATGATCGCCAGCAACGTGCCCCTCGGCGTCATCTCCAAGACCATGCGCCACTCAACGCTCTCCGTCACCGTCAACATCTACGGCCACCTCGCCCGACACACCGCACACCAAGCCGTCGACGCCATCGCCACCACACTCAACACAACCCAGACACAAGCCGCCTGACCAAGAACACCCCACGGAAACGATCGCGCGACATGCGACCACATTGCGACCACAACGACCCCAAAGACGAAACCAGCGGGTTCACCTTTCGGCAAACCCGCTGGTCACAACCGTCGGGATGACAGGATTTGAACCTGCGACCCCTTGACCCCCAGCCAAGTGCGGGGTCAGCGGCGTGCTCAGACTCATTCTTCGAGGTCACTGCACAGTCTACTCAGCGAAGTAAAGGAGTCCACGACACTCACCCCTCCGCTCGCTTTGCCACCCACACCACAATGAAGCGCGTCGCACAAAGCCGCAACGAAGCCCGGCCTCTGCGATACCTAAAATTCAGTCAGCACTGACACGACAGTTCCAGCCAACATTGTGCTGCACAGGACGGCTGCGACTGAAGGGACACTCAAAGCCGGAGCACGCTCAGGCAGGAGGCGACCACCTGAACCGCCCACCTTCATCGCTCCGCGACCTAACCAGCAGCGCAAGATCGTCCATTTCTCAGCTTTTGCGAGCCGACCGAGAAACAAATCATCCAGGATGGCTCACGGGTCTACCGTTGCAACCTCATGCCACGGCAGCACATCGGGAGGACAGATCGTCATGAGGTGTTTGATGTCGTGTCGGGCTTCAGATTCGCTCTCGAAACTGACGAAGGCATGCGGCTCGCCGTGCACTCTGTAGGTCACACGCCACTTGGTCCCCATATGTTCGAGCACGATCTCGTAGGCCGCGAGAGGATGCCAATCCGATGTTCCAGCCCACCACCGCCCGACAACTTCGATCACGGTGCGCCTCTCAGCTTCCTGGCACCAGCTCACAACGCCTTGGCCTACTGCCAGTATCCTTCGCCGAGCCAGGCGTCGGCCGGGCCTTTCAGCCTCAAAGCGTTCCGGTTTCCGCAAAGTCAGGGCGCTGTGGCGGCTGCATGGCGCAGAAATTCCTTCAGCGAACGTCGAGAGCAGCCCATGCCGCGCTGATCGAGGCATCCCCGCGCCCGGAGGTGTCGATGGGAATGGCCTCAGGCCAAGTGGCGAAGTGCCGACTCATCGATGCAGCGATCTCCGCGGTCGCGTCGGAGATATCACCCTCTCGGGCGAGCAGGCGAGGCTCGGTGATCTCAGATGGGGCCACGCACCGAAGCTCGGTGACCGCCGAGAACGTCTCGTTTGCGACAAGCCTGGCCGACTCGCGTTCCTCCGCGCGGCTCCAACTCGCATCCAAGATCACGCTTTCCCCGAACTCGAGCAGGGTACGTGCTCGTGTCAGCATTTCCCGGTACGTCTCGTGCACGCGTTCGCTCTCGTAGAGGCCGCGGCCGTAGCCGGCGTGCGCCGCGAGGCCGACGGACCCGGGTAGCTCTCGGCGGATCTGGTCTGTGCGCAGCAGAACCGCACCCATCCGGTCCGCGAGCGCGCCTGCGATGGTCGACTTTCCGGTGCCGGGTAGTCCGCCCACCAGTACGAGGCGTACCTGGCCGTCGCGCAGGTGCTGCACCGTCATGCTGGTCAGCTGCTGCGCCTGTGTTGCGGCGTCGGCAACACCTTGCGCATGCCGCAGGCACGCGACCTTCGCCCGGACGAACGCCCGGTAAGCCAGGTAGTGGTGTGCCAGCGAGGCAACACCTCGAGCGTCGGAGAATTCCTGGTACCAATCAAGAAAGGCCCGGCCGAGCTCGGGGTCACCGAGCCTCTCGAGGTCCATCGCCAGGAACGCCGCATCGTCCAGGGCGTCGACGTAGCGAAGCATGTCGTCGAACTCGAGGCAGTCCAGCACTCGCGGGCCATCCGGCAGGCAAAAGATGTCTTCGGCCAGCAGATCACCATGTCCGTCCACGATGCATCCCCGCCGCACTCGTTCGTCGAACAACGCCTCGCGTCCACCGAGGAAGCGCAGGGTCAGCTCGACGATCTCCGCGAATGCAGAACGGTCGATGACTTCATCGACGAACGGCTCAACACCGGCGAAGTTGTCGGTCCACCGTCTGCGCAGCGCTGCGAGTCCTCCCGCGACATCGATCTCAGCTCCGCGGTCCGCCACGCTGTGGAAGGAGGCGAGCAAGCGTGCCAGCTGCTTCAGATCGCCTCGTACGTCCGCGCCGTGCGTCACCAATTCAGAGAGCCGTCGTTCTGCTGGCATGCGGCGCATGATCACGATCCAGTCGCACGGCTCGTTGCTGCCGTCGATGACCTGGGCTACGTCGAGGTAGACGTCCGGGGCGAGCCGGCGGTTGAGCTCCAGTTCCCGTCTGCACGCCCACTCCCGCGCAGCCACGGTGCTGAAGTCGAGGAAGCCGAAGTCGACCGGTTTCTTGACCTTGTACGCACGATCAGCGATGAAAATGACCACAGCGCAGTGGCTTTGCGTGATAGCGACGCTGTTCGGTTGCACGAAGCGAGCCGGTGACGTTCCGGTGCGCGAGGTGTCCATCCTGGTGCTCTCCCACTGGTTCTGGGGATGCGAATCGCCCACCAACTGTCTCGCGTCGGGGAGGTCGATGCAGGGTCGAACGGCCCTGGAGCCGAGCAGGCTCGTGCGACTACCTGACGCTGAGATTCCATGGATGCCGGGACGCGTGGGTCGGTGGTCGAATGACACCCCGCCTCGACGACCACCGCGGGAAGGGGCAAGTTGTCGGTGCTCATCCGGCGCCGGGGCGCACTACGACGACCGGGCAGTGCGCATGGCTCACGCAATGCTGGCTCACCGAGCCCAGGAGCGCCCCGACGAACCCGCCGTGGCCGCGGCTTCCCACCACGAGGAGGTCGGCGTGCTCGGTGCGTTCCAGCAGCGACCGGGCAGCCGGGCCGCGAACCACCTCGAGGCCGACATGAACCGATGTTGCCAGGGCAGCCTTGGTGTCGTCCACGGTCTGCCGGAGCTGTTGTTCGGCACACTTCTTCGAATCCTCGTCGGAAATCACCGGGGGTACGGGCGCAGCCTCGACCAGGACTGGCGGTGCCCAAGCGATCAACGCGGTGATGGTTCCGCCGCATTGTTCGGCGTAGGTCAACGCCCACCGCAGAGCGGCCTGGGAGCCTGGCGAGCCATCCACCCCGACGAGGATTCGCGGCTTCTGGTCATTCATCGCTCCCCCAATGCCTGGTTCTGCAGTCGAATCCGGGTCTACTCGCGCGCTCCCGAGATCGCACGTCGAGAACGAGGCGGTCGGCCGAGCCAGGTCGCCCACCACTGTGATGTGGGCAGCACAGCATCGCTATCACTCCGACGTGTCCTTCAGCCCCATTCGGGTGGCCAAAGCATGTCTCAGCTCACCGGTGAGGCGCTGCAGTTTCGGACTCCACGTCACCTCGACGGGACTCGGGTCGGTGAGCTGACGCGCCATGTCGGGAAGCCATCGCAGATCTCCTTCGAATCGTCGGCGCGCCACCTCGACGTTCTCCGGATCGTGCAAGCGCACCCCGTCGCGCATCACGATCTCCAACAACGGTTCTCGGCCGGACGGGGCGATGTCGTCCCGCAGAGAGAGGAGTTCCGGTTCCCCGGGAGCGCCGCGGTGGACTTGCTTGGATCCGGGGGCGGTCAGCTTGCCCGGCGACAGCTTCATCACGGGACGGTGGTCGTATTCGACGAGCTTGTAGGCGCTGTCCAGGGACGGGGCGTCGGCCGACACTCCCATGCGGGTTCCGATGCCGAAGGCGTCGATCGGGGCATCCGAGAGGTCGGCGAGCTGGTGTTCGTCGAGCCCGCCGCTGGCCATGATCTTGGCGTCCGCGAACCCTGCCTCGTCGAGCAGGCGACGGGACCGCCTCGCCAGTTCTGCCAGGTCGCCGGAGTCGAGCCGGATCCCGACGAGTTCCTCAGAACGTCCCGCGGCGACCTCGATGGCCCTCCGCACTCCCTCGAGGGTGTCGTAGGTGTCCACGAGGAACACCGTGATGCCAGGGAAGTCTTCGGCGAAAGCCGTGAAAGCCGCTCGTTCGTCGGGGAAGGCCTCGATGTAGGAGTGCGCCATCGTTCCGGAGGCGGGAAGACCGAACTCCCGTGCCGCGGCCACGTAGCTCGTTCCCGCGAACCCGGCGATGGCTGAAGCCCGCGCGACCGCCCTGGCAGCTTCCAGCCCGTGCGTGCGGCGTGCCGCGAAGTCGATGAGATCCGCGTGCGGTGCTGCGATCCGGCACCGGGCGGCCTTGGTCGCCACCGACGTCTGGAACGTCACGAAGTTCAGCAGCGCCGTCTCCACCAGCTGTGCCTGCGCGATCGGCGCGGTGACCTCCAGGAGGGGCTCACCGGCGAAGACCACGCGTCCCTCGGGCACCGCCCGCACCTCGCCGGTGAACCGCAGCTCCCCCAGTGCTGCCAGGTCGTCGGCGTCGAGCCCTACCACGTCAGAGAGATAGCTGAGTTCATCGGTGTCGAAATGGAACTCCTGGAGGAAATCCAGACAGTCGGCTAGACCCGCGGCGACCAGAAATCCCCGGTCACGCGGCAGTTTCCGGACGAACAGGCTGAACGTCGCGGGTGCGGTCATACCGCGACGCAGGTAGCTGGCCGCCATCCTGATCTCGTACAGGTCGGTGCACAGACCTGACATGACTGTCGTCGTCTCCACTGGGCTACGTCGTTCGCGCCGGCCGACCGACGATCACGTTCTGCGCAACGGCGGCGTGGTAGTCGCCAACGGATCCGTCGACCGCGACCACGATGTCGAGGTGACGGTGCTGACAGGTGTGCTTCCGGTCTCCTTCGTTTCCTGGTCCATCGGGCTTCTCCTCGTCCAGCAACGAATTCGAATGCTGAGGTCCTCGCACGCGTTCCCGGGCCGGAGCGTTCCAGGGGCGGTGCCTCCAGTGCCCTACCACGTCAGGTTCTTCGGTGGCCGCGCTCCGACAATGACTGCATGCGGCGGCGGTACTCCTCATCATCGATCTCCCCGCGCGCGTACCGCTCGGCGAGGATTTCCTCCGCAGGAGTGGACCTCTGCTCGCTCCGCCCGGTCCGGCCGATGTAGCGGACGAGAGCAACGATGGCGGCGATGATCAACGCCCAGAACAGCACCATGCTCACCGTCATCATGGTCATTCCCCAGATGCTCGGGCCGTAGTCACCCCAGTAGTGCATCTTCCTCTCCTTCCGAAACCTCGGGCGTCACCGCACCACGAGCACAGAGCACGAGGCGTGGTGCACCAGCTGCTGGCTGGTCGACCCCAGCAGCAGCCCGGCGAAGCCTCCGCGGCCACGGGAGCCCGCTACGACGAGTTGAGCGTGTTCGGCGTGGTCGAGCAGTGCTCGAGCGGGCTGGCCGTGCACCACGACGCGACGTACTGCGACATCCGGGTACTTGTCGGTCCACCCCGCCAGCGCTTCGGCGAGGAAGCGTTCCTCCTCGGCGTGCACCGCAGCCGATTGGCCCGCCGCGTGGAATTCCTTCCAGGCACGTCGGGATCCCACTTCGTGCCAGGCGTGCACAGCCACCAACAGCACGCTGCGCATCGCGGCCGCATCGAAAGCGGCGGTCAGCACCGGTTCCTGGTGATCCCGGTCGTCCACGCCGACGACCACCGGCGCAGCCGGGTCCACGTCCGCGGGCGACTGTCGCACGACCGCGACCGGGCAATGACCGTGCGCGCACAGGGCCACGGCGACCGATCCCACGATCAAGCCCGTGTACCCACCGAGCCCGCGGCTGCCCACGACCACCAGCTGAGCCCGCTGGGACTCGTCGATGAGCACCGGCGCCGCACTCCCGGTGTGCGAGACGGTCCGCACCTCGATATCAGGTGCTGCGGACCGCGCCGCCTGTTCAGCGCGGTCCAGCCAGGTCCTGGCTTGCCGCGCCATCGCATCGCTGTAGGTCTCCGGCAACGGGATCGTCGGCAGCTCCGGTATGTAGACCTGCGCGAAGACGTCGGCGAAGACGATCTGCAGCCACGTTCCGCGGCGGGCGGCTTCGGCTGCCGCCCAGCACGCTGCGTCGAGTGCCGACGGGGATCCGTCGATCCCGACCACGACCGGCTTCACCTCAGAACTGCTCATGACTCCCCCTGCTTCCAGGATTCACCGGCGCCGGGTACCCGAACCGCATCAGCGCCTGCGGCACCGCTGGCAACCCGAGGCGATCGGCCAGCCCGTCCCTGACCTCGGCCAGGTGCAACGGCTGCACGCCGTCGCTGCTGACGCGGACGTCGACGTTCGCCGCCCACCCGAGGCTGTGGACCGGACCGGCCCGGGGCCGGTTGTTTCTGGGCAGACCCATCATCTGATGTCACCTCGGAGGACGAAGCCTCCGGGTTGACAGTTCCGTACCAGCCACAACCCCTGGTAGGGCTGATGGTCACCAGCTGGGTCACGCCCGCGGCGTTCAGGTGTTCGGGGACCGGGCGATGAGCACCGGGCACGGGGCCATGTGCAGCAGGGCTCGGCTGGTCGAGCCCAGCAGCATCCCGGTCATGCCGCCCCGCCCCCGGCTGCCGACAACGATCAGCTGGGCGTTCTCGGCGTGCTCGATCAGGTAGCGCACCGGCCGGTCCCGTTCCACCACCCGGCGCACCTCGACGTCCGGGTACTTCTCCTGCCACCCCGCGAGGCGTTCAGCGAGCACGGCCCGTTCGGTCTCGTTGATCTCTTCCCATTCCCCGTCGTCGGCGGGGAGCCAGGGATCGATCGCGACATCCATCCAGACGTGCACGGCAACCAGCGGCACGCGGCGAGCCGATGCTTCCTCGAACGCCGTGGCGACGGCGGCTTCACCAACGCGGGAGCCATCGACCCCGACCAGGATCGAGCTCGGCTCGGCTGGTCCGGGTTCCCGTCCTCGCACCACTGCGACCGGGCACGCGGCGTGCATGGCGACCAACTCGGCGACGGAGCCGACCGGCAGACCAGTTCGCTCGGCGAGCCCACGAATTCCCACGATCACCCGACGGGCTCGCCCGGATTCCTCGACCAGAACGGAACCGGGCGCACCGCGACGGAGCTCCGGGCGGACCTGCGCTCGCGGAGCGATCTCGATGGCCAGTCGTGTCGCCGAGTCCAGCCAGCGATGCCGATCGGTCTCGTCGGCGGCGCGAGCCGCGTCAGGCAACGTCCCGGCTCCGACCGACACCAGCCGCAGCGGAACTCGGTGCAACGCGGCATCGCTCGCGGCCCAGCGCACTGCGGCTAGCGCTGACTCGGATCCGTCAACGCCCACGACGTTCGCGTTGTGCATGGCCGACTCCCTCCTGGCCTCGACCGTACGGCCGCTTCAGCACGGCACAACTCGGGCGGTACTGGTGCCGCATCCCGGCATCTCGGCCCGCGATGCGCGTGGTGGGGAACGGGCCGGTCGGCCCTAGTCCGCCTCACGACGAGGACAGATCCTGAGAAGGGTTCATCCGTCGTTGAGGAGGCACCATGACCAGCTTGTTGCCCCGGCCGGGCCGTGGCCTGCCGGACATCTTCCAGATGCTCGAAACCGAGTGGCCGTTCGGCGAACGCCACGCGATGCGCGTGGAGACCTACGCCGAGAAGGACGAACTCGTCGTCCGCTGCGAACTGCCCGGCGTGGACCCCGACAAGGACATCCACATCAGCGTCGAAGGAAACCAGCTCAAGATCGACGCCGAGCGCAAGCACGAAGAGCGCACCGAACGGCACAGCGAGTTCTACTACGGCAGCTTCAGCCGCACACTCCTGCTACCAGCCAGTTGCAGCACCGACGACATCAAAGCCGAGTACGAAGCGGGCATTCTCACCATCCACATGCCACGGCGGGAAACCGAGACGCGCAAGGAGATCCCAGTAGCACGCACGGGGAAGTGAATCGATCGGCGTTGCCGTGCATCAGGATCGGTGACGGACGACGACGACCGGGCACGGAGCGTGGTGGACGCAGTGCTGGCTCACCGAGCCCAGCAGCGCCTCGATGAACCCGCCGTGTCCTCGATGTCCCACCACCAGCAGATCCACGTCCTGCTCTCGCGCCTCGTCCAGCAACGCTCGCGCGGCGTGGTCGCGCACCACTCGTTGTTCCACCGGAAGCCGTGTTCCGAGCAGAGCGCGGGTTTCCTCCACGGCTTTCTCCAGTTCCCGTTTCGCATTGGCGGCGACGTCGTCCTCCAGCATCAGCGCTACATCGATCAGCGCGGGAATCGCGCAGGCGATCAGCGCGACGACACGCCCGCCGCTGAGCTCGGCGTAGCGCAGCGCCCACCGCAGCGCCGCCCGGGATCCGGCCGATCCGTCGACACCGACCAGGATCTGTGGCTTGCTCTCGTTCATGACCTTCCCATCCCCGGCAGCCGCTCGATGGCTCGACGTTGCGAGGTGTACCCGCCGGGGCTCGAGAACATGCCGGTCACAGGTAGAGCCCATCGGCCCTACCAGCAGAACGGTCGCGATTGGCAGCGTGGTTTGTCGTACCAGCGTGGCGGGGGCAGGCAGATGGCGCGGACGAAGCAGTCGGTCGTGGTCGGCGTGGACGGTTCCGGGCCGTCCTTGCAAGCGGCGCTGTGGGCGGCAGGCGAAGCGGTCCGCCTGTCGGTCCCGCTGCACCTGGTCCTGGTGAACAACGACCCCACCCGTGAGCCGGACGCCAAGGCGGTGGTGCACGACATCAGCGGCAGCTGCCGGCAGGCGGCGCCCGAGCTGGAGATCACTGACGAGGTCAGTCTCGGCCATCCCGCCGAGGAGCTGGTGCGCCGATCGGCTTCCGCGTTGCTGGTCGTGGTGGGTTCTCGCGGGCAGGGTGCGTTCCGGGAGACGCTGCTCGGTTCCACCAGCGCCGCGGTGGCCACTCATGCGTCCACGCCGGTGGTCGTCGTGCCCGGCACGCCCCCGCCGGAATCAGGACCTGTCGTCGTCGGCATCGACGGTTCGACCGGGAGCCGAGCGGCCTTGCGCTTCGCCTTCGAGGCGGCCGCTCGGCGCCACGTCGAACTGGTCGCGGTGCAGGCGCTGCCGAACGCCTACTTCATCCCCGGCCCCTACGACCACCCGGATCGCGACGAGCTGGTCGCAGCCGCCAACCAGAGCCTCGCCGACCAGGTGTCCGCCGTGGCCGGGGATTTCCCGGACGTACCGGTGCGCCGGGTCGTGTCGAACATTCCACCGGTGCAGGCGCTGCGGGAGGCGGCGCACCAGGCGCAGCTGCTCGTGGTCGGCCACCGCGGACTCGGCGGGTTCACCGGTTTGCTGGTGGGCTCGGTGGCCAGGGGTGTGCTGCACCACGCGCCGTGCCCGGTGGCGGTGGTGCCCGGCTGATCACCTGTTCGGTGATGAGGGAGAGACATGGGGCGAGATGCGTTCGCCGATTGGGAGCGGCGGTTCGGGAGCGAGGAAACCGGGGTGCTCCAGCGGCTGCACGACGCGACGGCCGACCACGGCCGAGTCGACCGGCGGGAGCTGCACGCCATCGCCGAGGAGTTCCGGTTGCCGGTGGCGGCAGTGGCCGGAGCCGCGGGGTTCTACGCGGACTTCGGCGGGGCGCGCGGCACCCGTCACGTGCGGATCTGCGCGGGTACCTCGTGCTTCGTGTCGGCGGGTGCTCACACCGTGCCGCTGGCGGAGGCCGCGCTGGGCGTCGCTCCCGGACACACGAGTCCCGACGGCTCGGTGTCGCTGACCGAGGTGCACTGCCTCGGCTACTGCTACGCCTCGCCGACCGCGCTGGACGGGCACACCCCGATCACCGGTCCTGATCTCGGTGAGCGGTTGCTGGCCGCCGAGCACCCGGTCGCGGCGGCACCCGCGATCCCCTACCGCGTGGCCAGCCGCAACGCCGTGGTCCTCGCTGGACTGACGGGGGAGGTACGCTCCTGGCAGGTGTGGCCGCACGTGGTGACCGCGGAATCTCCCGGCGCGGTTCGCGCTGAAGTGGCGTTGGCCGGGCTGCGGGGTCGGGGCGGCGCGGAGTTCCCGGTCGCCGACAAGTGGCGGTCGGCAGCGCGCAGTCCGGGCCCGAGGTTCGTGGTGGCCAACGGCGATGAGGGCGACCCGGGTTCGTTCTGCGACCGGCTGCTGATGGAGAGCGATCCCGACCGCGTCCTCGAAGGACTGGCGCTGGCCGGCTTCGCGACCGGCGCGAGCCGGGGTGTGGTGTTCGTGCGATCCGAGTACCCGGTCGCCGTCGCGCGGATGCAAGCCGCAGTGGAGGCCGCACGTGCCGCAGGGCACCTGGGGTGCGGTGTGCACGGCTCGTCGTTCGACTTCGACGTCGAGGTCGTGCAGGGCGCCGGTTCCTACGTAGCGGGCGAGGAAACCGCGCTGCTGCACGCCCTGCAAGGACTGCGCGGCGGCGTCCGGCCCCGGCCTCCGTATCCGACCGAATCCGGGCTTGCCGGTCTTCCCACCGCGGTGAACAACGTCGAGACCCTCGCCGCGGTGCCGTGGGTGCTGCGCCACGGAGGCGCCACCTACGCCAAGCTCGGCGACCAGCGGGAAACCGGGACCAAGCTCGTGTGCCTGAGCCAGCGATTCCGGCATCCCGGCGTGTACGAGGTCGAGTTCGGCGTCCCGCTGCGCTACCTCGTCGACACCCTCGGTGGTGGCCTCAAACCCGGATTCCGGCTTCGGGCCCTGCAGATCGGCGGGCCGCTCGGAGGTTTCCTCTCCCCCGATGACCTGGACGTCCCGCTGCTCGCCGAGGCCCTGTCCAAGGCCGGTGTGGCTCTCGGGCACGGCAGTCTCGTCGCCATCGACGACCAGATCACCGCACGGGAACTGCTCCAGCACGTGTGGAGCTTCGCCGCAGCCGAAAGCTGCGGCGCCTGCACACCGTGCCGCGTCGGGACCCGCCGCGGCCGGGAGATGGCCGCGAACTTCCCGACCGGCTCCGAACAGATCCTCTCCCAGCACGAGAAGCTGCTGGAGGTGATGTCCGTCGCGAGCATGTGCGCCTTCGGCCGGGGTGTGCCCGCAGCGGTGCGCAGCCTGCTGCGCGTCTACCGGGACGAGCTCACCTCAGGAGATGCCTGATGCGCGTGCACATCAACGAGACCACCGTGGAGGTTCTGGACGGCACCAGCGTGCTCGGTGCCGTGCACGCCGCCCAGCGCGAACTGCCCGCGCTCTGCAACGACGAGCGGTTGTCGCCACGCGGGTCGTGCCGGACCTGCCTGGTACGGGCGAATGGGCACGTCGTGGCCGCCTGCACCACTCCCGCCTCGGAGGGCATGCGCGTCAGCCTCGACGATCCCGTTGCCCGGCAGGCGGCCAAGGGCGCGGTGGAACTGATCGTCTCCGAACTGCCCGCACGTGCCCTGGACGCCCCCGCCCAGCGCAGTGAACTCGTCCGGGCCTGCGCCCACTTCGGCATCACGGCCAGCAGCTTCGCCGGCGCCACGCACCATCGCGGCACCGACCACTCCCACCCGTACGTCAAGCTCGACCGCGACCTGTGCATCGCCTGCGGCCGGTGCGTTGCCATGTGCGCAGAGGTCCAGGGCACCTTCGCCCTCGAGCTCACCGGTCGCGGCTTCGACACGGTCGTCACCGCAGGCGACGGCGGGCCTTGGGCGTCCTCGCCCTGCGTCGGGTGCGGCGGGTGCACGGACAGCTGCCCCACCGGAGCGCTGTCCGAACCCGGGCTGCTCGACCTCCGCCCCGTCACGACGACGACCACGACCACCTGCGGCTACTGCGGTGTGGGCTGCACCCTGGACGTCCACACCCGCGATGGGGAGATCGCCGCGATCACCCCAACGCGCGGGGCCCCGGTCAATCGCGGCCACGCCTGCATCAAGGGCCGGTTCGCGCACACCTTCGGTCGCGCCGACGACCGGCTCACCGCCCCGCTGGTCCGCCGAGGCGGACAACTCGTCGAAACCACCTGGGACGACGTCATCGCCGTGGTCGCCGACCGGTTGACCTCGATCAGGGACCGGCACGGACCGGACGCCATCGCCATGATCTCCTCCGCGCGGGCGACCAACGAGGAGAACTACCTGGCGCAGAAGTTCATCCGCACCGCCATCGGCGCCAACAGCATCGACAACTGCTCGCGCCTGTGCCACGCGCCCTCGGCGGCCGGGCTCACCGCTTCCCTCGGCCTGGCCGGCGGCACCAACCCGCTCGACGACCTCGACCACGCCGACTGCATCCTGCTCGCCGGCGCCAACCCCACCGAAGCCCATCCCGTCGTCGGAGCCCGCATCAAGCAACGCGTCCTGGCCGGGGCCCGCCTCGTCGTCATCGACCCCCGGTGCACCGAACTCGCCGCGCTCGCCGACGTCCACCTGCAAGCCCGGCCCGGCTCCAACGTCGCCGTCTTCAACGCACTGGCCCACGTGCTGATCGCCGAGGACCACCTCGACCACGAATTCCTGAACCAGCGCACCACGGGCTTCGCCGAGCTCGCGAGGCTGGTCGAGGACTACCGGCCAGACCTTGCCTCCGAGATCGCCGATGTGCGGGCTGCGGACCTGATCGACGCTGCGCGGCTGTTCGGGCGAGCGCAGCGTCCCGTCATCGTCTACGGCCTGGGCATCACCGAACACGCCCACGGCACAGACGGCGTGCGAACCCTGACCAACCTGGCCCTGCTCCGCGGCGCAGTCGGTACCCCTGGCTGTTGCGGGATCTTGCCGCTGCGAGGGCAGAACAACGTCCAAGGCGCCTCCGACATGGGAGCGCTCCCGGACGTCCTGCCCGGATACCAGCCCGTCACCGACCCCGCGATCCGCGACCGGTTCGCGGCGATCTGGGGACACACGGTACCGGAGCGCCCGGGCCTGCGGATCCCGCAGATGTTCGACGCGGCTATCGCAGGCGAGCTGAAAGCGATTCACGTCATCGGCGAGGACATCGTGCAAAGCGATCCCAATGCCGCCCACGTCCGCGACGCCCTGCGAGCCTGCGACCTGGTGGTCTGCCACGACGTGTTCCCGTCCCGAACGGCCGAGCACGCCGACGTCGTTCTGCCGGCGGCCTCGTTCCTGGAGAAGGACGGCACCTTCGTCAACTTCGACCGCCGCTTCCAACGGGTACGCCCAGCCGTCGTCCCACCGGGAGGTGCGACCAGTGACTTCGACATCCTGCACCGCATCGCCGACGCGATGGAGATCGATCTGGGCTGCCGCACCCCTGCAGACGCGCTCGCCGAATGCGCGTCGTTGACGCCGGTCTTCGCCGGCCTGTCTCACCAGCGGCTCGACGCCGAAGGCCCCCTGCACTGGCCCTGCAGGACCCTCGATCAGCCCGGCGAGGCGGTGCTCCACCTCGACCGGTTCGCCACGCCGGACGGTCGCGCCGCGCTCGCCGCCCGCCCCTACCTCCCGCCAGGGGAACAACCCGACGGCGAATTCCCGTACCTCCTGATCACGGGTCGACGGCTCGTGCACTACAACACCGGGTCCATGACCCGCCGCACCCCGAACGCCGAACTGCTTCCCGCCGAAACGCTCGAACTCCACCCGGTCGACGCCGCGCACCTGCACGTAGTGGACGGCTCGGACGTGACCATCGCCAGCCGGTGGGGTCGGACCACCCTGACCGCGCACCTCACTCGTGACGTGGCACCCGGCCAGGTGTTCGCCGCCTTCCACTTCCCGGAGGCCGCCGTCAACGACCTCACCTCGCCGCACACCGACACCGCCACCGGCTGCCCGGAGTACAAGGTCACCGCCGTCCGAATCCGGCCTGAACATGCCGAACAGCATGTGTGAGCGCAACCGGGGCGCGCGTAGTGCGGTCACCCTCCCGGCACGCGGCGGGATGTGTTCGACTACTTCTCGACAACAGTTCTGCGCGGCGCACCTTCGCGAAGATCCACGGCCAGCGCCCAGATCACGGCGACGTCGATCGCGATGATGAGCAGCGACCACACCGGCTCGTACGGGATGAACAAGAAGTTCCCCAGCGCGCTGAGACCGGCGATGATCATGCCGACGACCCGCGCCCAGGACTGGCCCATAGTCAACGCGATACCTGTGATCGCGATCAGGACGCCCAGCACCAGGTGCACCCAGCCCCAGGCCGTGACCTCGAAGGTGAAGGCGTAGTTCGCCGTGACGACGTAGTACGAACTCTGCAGGATCGCCGTGAGCCCGACGATGACGTGGAACATCCCGACGATGATCATCATGACGGCGGCGAACAACTCCACGCCACCGGCCCAGGACTCCCGAGCCGTCGGGTAGTGGACGCCCCCGTGTCCCGCGTGTGCCATGTTCCCCATCTCCTTCGATCTGCGCCCGATCGCGGATCAGCGTCACCGCCGATGCCGCCGACGCGGGCGTCGTCGGCCCGCTCCTGCGTGTTCGACACGACGTCTCGCAGAAGTGCGGCTCGATACCCCAGAATCGCGAAAGAACTTGGGGTTACCAAGGGCCCAACGGCCCCTGGCACCACGCGCTTCTCACACGGGAGGCGCATCGAGGCCGATCGACCCTCCCGGACGGCGGCTGCACCGGGCAGAGTGGCGACCGCGGCCAACTCCGCTGCGGCGGATTCAGTCGGGAGGCACGATGCAAGCCGGAGACGTCATGTCACGGCCGGTCGTCACCGTCCGCGGCTTCGACTCGATCAGGACCGCAAGCGGGGTGCTGGCCGAACGCGGTTTCACGGCCGCACCAGTCGTCGACGATGACGGCGTGCTCATCGGCATCGTGACCGAGGCCGACCTGATCAGAGACGCGATCGCCCACGACCCCCGCAGCCGCGTCCGCGATGTCCGGACGAGCACGCCGCCCACCCTCGTCAGCCAGGTCATGACCAAGAAGGTGCGTGCTGCGGCGCCGGACACCGACTGCGCCGACATCGCCGAAACGATGCTCAAGCACAACCTGCGCACCGTTCCCGTCGTCCAGAACGGAATCGTCGTCGGCATCGTCACCAGGCGTGACCTGATGCGCGGGCTCGCCCGTGACGACGCTGTGATCCGCAGCGACATCCGCCGCAACCTCGACCGGTGCGGCGGGTTCGAGCAGTGGCCGGTCGCGGTGCGCGATGGCGCGGTCATGATCACCGACCCGGTCGACGACCCGCATGCGCGCGAGGTCGCCCGGGCGGTGGCACTGGCGACCCTAGGCACCCGCCAGGTCACCGTGACCAAACGCCAGCCGCCCACCTAGCCGCCGAACGGCACTGAGACGGAGAAGGTGAAGCCATGCGAGTCGAGGAAGTCTTCCACCCTGGAACACTCACCTGCGACGCGACGGATGCGCTCGCCGACGTCGCGCGGAGGATGACCGCTGACCACGTCGGAGCACTCGCCGTGCTCGACGGCGACCGGATCATCGGCATCATCTCCGAACGAGACCTCGTCCGGGCAATCGCGGAACAAGCCGACCCCCGGCAGACCACAGCCACGGCGTTCGCCTCCCACCAACTCGAAACAGCCGCCGTCGAGGAAGACATCCGGGACGTCGCGCGCCGGATGCTCGATGCCGGCGTTCGTCACCTGCCTGTCAAACGAGGCCCTGCGGTCGTGGGAGTCATCTCCATGCGAGACCTCCTGGCGATCGAGACGTGGCTCTGACAAGCCTCCCGCCCCACTCGCCTGAGGTGCCTAGCCGCCGTGACGCACAGTTCATTCGGCGGGATGCTCAACGCTGGTCGTGGAAGACCGGGGGTCGTGCGGGATTTGCCTGGTCGAAGTGGCGTCGCAAACGCTTGTCGGCGGCGATGACCAGCCATGCCAGCAGAGACAGCCCGAGGACGAGCGACCACAGGTCGATGCCGATGGGGGCGGTGTGGAACAAGGAGTTGAACACCGGCAGGTAGGTGATCGCGAGCTGCCCGGCAGCTTGGACCGCCACGCCGCCCACGACCCAGCGGTTGCCGAGAACGCCGATGCTCCAGATCGAGCGGTTCAGCGACCGGCAGCTGAACAGGTACGCGACTTCCACGGCGACGAAGAAGTTCACGGCCGCGGTCCTGGCCTCGGGCAGCGTTGCTCCGGTGGCTTGCGTCCATTCGAACAGCCACCACGCGCCGCCGACCAGCAGCACCGAGACAAGCAGGATTCGCTGGACCAGGGCTCCGGTGAGCAACGGTGTGCCCGGGTCGCGCGGCGGACGCTGCATGCTGCCCGCCTCCTTGGGCTCGAAGGCGAGCATGAGGCCGAGGGCGACGGCAGTGGTCATGTTGATCCACAGGATTTGGGTGGGCAGGATCGGCAGGGCGGAACCGGCGACGATGGCCGCGAGGATGACCAGCCCCTCTGCCATGTTCGTCGGCAGGGTCCACACGATGAACTTGGTGAGGTTGTCGAAGGCGCCGCGGCCTTCCTCCACGGCAGCCTCGATCGTGGCGAAGTCGTCATCGGTGAGCACCATGTCGGCGGCTTCTTTGGCGACTTCGGTCCCGCTGAGGCCCATCGCGACTCCGATGTCGGCCTGGCGCAGTGCCGGGGCATCGTTGACGCCGTCGCCGGTCATCGCCACCACATGACCACGGGCCTGGAGCGCCTTGACCAAGCGGAGCTTCTGCTCGGGTGAGACCCGCGCGAACACCGAGGCCCGGTCCACCGCAGCCGGCCACTCCTGCTCCGGCAGGGCCGCCAGATCGGCACCGGTGAGGGTCTCCGCGTGCGTGCTGGCGTCGAGCAATCCGATGCGCGTCGCGATCGCAGTGGCCGTTCCCGCGTGATCACCGGTGATCATCGCGACCTTGATCCCGGCGTCGCGGCAGGCGCGCACGGCGTCGGCGGCATGACCGCGTGGCGGGTCGAACATGGCCTGCAGCCCGGTGAGGACGAGCGTCCCGGACATCGAAGCCTCCGCGAGATCGTCTTGTGGCGCAGCAGGTTTCATGGCCGTGGCCAGTACCCGAAGCCCGGTTCCGGCGAGTTCCTCGGCCGCGGCCAGCACAGCGCGTCGATCGACCGGCCGATGGGTGCCGTCAGCGGCCATCTCCGCGCCGCACAACGCGAGAACTCGCTCCACCGCACCCTTGGCCAGCACCACCCTCCCGTCGCCGTCGGGCATCTCGTGCAGGGTCGCCATGTACTGGCGGTGGGAGGTGAAGGGAATCGTCGCGACCCGGGTGAGCTCGGCGTCGTGGAGTTCCAGGTCCGCCTTGTGCGCGACCACCAACATGGCTGCTTCGGTGGGGTCGCCGACGGCGATGGGACGGCCGTCGCGTTGGGCGAGCGCGGCGTCGTTGCAGCCCGCGCCGGCGAGCAGGCACCACCGCAGCGCCTCGGAGCGTGTCCGACCGACGACTTCGCCGTCCGGTGAGTAGCCCGAGCCGGTGACCTCGAACCGGCCATCAGGAGTCCACACGCACTGCACGGTCATCTGGTTCTCCGTGAGCGTGCCGGTCTTGTCCGACCCGATCACGGTCGTGCTGCCCAGTGTTTCGACCGCGGGCAGGCGTCGGATCACCGCGCGCCGCCGGGCCATCCGGCCGACTCCGATGGCCAGCGTGATGGTGACCGCCGCCGGCAGTCCCTCGGGGATCGCTCCGACGGCCAGCGCGACGGCTGCGGTGAACATCTCCACCGCGCTTTGCCCGCGGGCCACCCCGATGCCGAACGTCACCCCCGCCAGCGCCAGGATCGCGACGGTCAGGATCTTGCTGAACCAGGCGAGCTTGCGAGTCAGCGGAGTCGCCAGTTTCTCCGCCGCACCGACCAACCGGTAGATCCTGCCCAGTTCAGTAGCGGCACCGGTGGCCACCGTGACGCCGACGCCGGACCCGGCGGTGACCAGGGTGCCCGAATGCAGCATGTTGTGGCGATCCGCCACCACCGTGGGCTCGGGCAGGGCCGGATGTTCCTTGACCACCGGCACCGATTCGCCGGTCAGCGCGGACTCGTCGACGTGCAGGTCGGCCGCGCGGATCACTCGCAGATCTGCGGGTACCTGGTCACCGGCCTCGACCAGCACGATGTCACCGGGAACCAGGTCCTCAGCCGGGATGGTCCAGGCACGGCCCTCACGGAGCGCTCGTGCCTCGGCGCGCACCATCTTCCGCAATGCGTCCAGCGCGGATTCGGCCTTCGACTCCTCCACGAACCCGATGATCATGTTCAGCACGACAACGCCGAAGATGACGCTGGCGTCCACGCCTTCACCGAGCGCCAGCGTCACGACACCTGCCACCAGCAGCACGTACACCAGCGGATCGCGCACCTGCCGGAGCAACCGCACGACAGGGCCTGCCGCCGCCGACCGGGGCAGCGCATTCGGGCCGAAGCGGTCCCGCCGCCGATCAGCCTCCGCGGTGGTCAGCCCTCGATGCGCGTCGGTGTGCAGCCCACTCACCACCTCGTGAGCTTCGAGGTGGTGAGGTGGCGCAGAACCTGCTGCGATCAAGTCAGCGCGGCGCGGGCACCGCGGCCTGGGGCATCGGCTGCCACCGTTCGGCCAAGCGCTCTTCCAGCTCTGCCATGGTGGTGTACTCCAGATCTTCCAGCGGCAACCGGTGCGGTTCGAACGGGCCGTGGCGGCGCAGGTAGTCCATCACTTCGTTGGTCTGCGCCCTGGCCCGGTCGAACGAGGGGTCGTCGAAGAGGTCCCGAGGTCCGATCAGCATGCCGTCGTGGACCTGGAAACCCAGAGCGACCACCCGCGGTGGCCCGTCGAAGCGAGCGGGGTGCGCGTCGCGGACGCTGACCGGCATCATCGGCGCGTGGTGCGAACCGCGCATGCACCCGCCTGCGGTGTAGGCGAAGGCGAACGGCTCCAGCACTTCGCCGAGCGCGGGCAGGCCGGACTGGCAGCGCACGATCATCACCGGGTCGTCCTTGCCCACGTACTTGCCCGCGATCAACGACAACCGCTGCGTGGAGGTCGCCACCGCCTGTTCGTGCAGCGTCTTGGACTCCACCGAGTGGATCACGTACCGCGCGGGCGCGCCGATGAACATGAGCATCTCGTAGAGCTCGCGCGGGCAATCGAACCAGATCCGCTTCTCCTCGTAGAGGTCGTAGACCTCGAAGCGGAACCCGGCGTGCATCTTGGAGTCGATGACCAGCCCGGCCGTGTTGAACGGGTCGGCGAATGCCTTGTACAACGGAAGGTTCCACGCCCCCGGCTCGGTCTTGTCCGCCAGGAAGCACACCACCGGCTCGCTCGGGCGTTCGGTGAACTCCAGTTCGGCGTATCCCGGGCCCATGCCGCGCAGGTTCCCGCTGAAGGCATCCGACAGCAAGTCCTGCCCGGCTCCGTACAGACCGAGCTGCTGGGCGATCCGGGTGGTCTGCCGGAAGACGTCCCAGGCGAAGGAGTGCACCGCCTCGGCATCCGGGCCGTGCTCGTGGGTCATGATCAACGACAGGTCGTCACCGCAGCAGGCGGTCGCCCCGTCCACCAGGAGCCGATCGGTGACGGCGGCGCTCAGGGCTTCCTTGGCCGCGCTCACCATGTCCGGGTGCACGGCGGAATGGCCGACGAAACCACCTGTGTCGGCCTTGATGATGCTCAACGTAACCATCGCGACCTCCTGGCCGAGGATCCGGGAACACTCTCCGTCGCGCTGAACTCCCGCCACTAGGGCCGACCGGCCTTATTCCCGGTGCACATCCGGGGTACCCGGGAGGTGGCTCACCTGGGCCGACGGGCATGGGGGTGTGAGCATGGCTGCGGACTTGCCGGTGTTCGCGGGGGTGGACGGCTCCACGTCTTCGATCGGTGCGGCGATGTGGGCCGCCCACGAGGCCGACCTGCTCCGAGCACCTGAGCTGCGCCTCGTGCTGGCCAGCAGTGATCCGCTGCGTGACGATGAGGCGTGGGAGACCGTGTCGGCCGTGGTGGACCGGTTGGCGAGCAGCCATCCACGTCTGGAGATCTCGCCGGAGGTGGTGCACGGACATCCGGCCGACGTCCTGGTGCGGCGATCGAATGAGGCGCGGCTGCTCGTCGTCGGCGCACGGGGGCACAGCTCGCTGAGCGCGATCCTGATCGGATCGGTCAGCACCAAGGTCGCCATGCACGCGCACTGCCCGGTCGTCGTCGTGCGGGACCACCGCGACTCCGGCCCGGTCGTCGTCGGGCTGGACAATTCGCGGCACAGTCGCGCTGCGCTGGCATTCGCCTTCGACGCCGCGGCACGCCACGCGGCCGGGCTCGTGGCGGTGCACGTGTGGCGGGACGTCGGCTATGCCCCGAGCGTGCCCACGCTGAGCCTGGAGATGACCGAGGTGCGGGAGCAAGCGCAACGAGTCCTCGTCCGGCAACTCGCCGGGTGGACCGAGCAGTACCCGGAGGTGCCGGTCCGCGAAGTCGTCCAGCGCGGACACCCGGTGGCCGAGCTGGCGGCGGCGGCCGTCGACGCGCGACTGCTGGTCGTCGGCCATCGTGGGAGGGGCGAGTTCCCCGGACTTCTGGGCTCGGTCGCCGGCGGCGTGATCCAGCACGCGTCGTGCCCGGTGGCCGTCGTACGCGGCGAGTGCAGGTGAGGAGGCATCATGGTGGTACCGGAGCAACCCGTCGTAGCGGGCGTGGACGGTTCTGAAGGATCTGTGAAGGCGGCGTACTGGGCGGCTGCGGAGGCCAGTCGGCGCAATGCCGGGTTGCAGCTGGTGATCGTCAACGACGACCCCACCCGGGCCGACCACGCGGAGCAAGCGGTGCACAAGATCGCGGCGAAATGCCGCGTGCAGACCCCTGACGTCGTGATCACCGCAGAGGTCGCCACCGGCCATCCCGTCGAGGAGCTGGTGCACCGCAGTGCGCAAGCGCAGCTGGTGGTCCTCGGCGCGCACGGGCACGGCGGCTTCACCGACGCCCTGCTGGGCGGGGTGAGCACGGGCGTGGCCACTCACGCTGCCTGCCCGGTGGTCGTCGTGCGCGAGGACATCCCGATCACCGTGGGGCCGGTGGTCGTGGGAGTGGACGAATCACCGTGCAGCCTGCAAGCCTTGCGGTTCGCCTACGCCGAAGCCGCCCGGCTGCACGCCGATCTGGTCGTTCTGCAGGCGTGGCACGAGGAAGGGTTGCTCGCGGCGCCGCTCGCACCACCTGACCGGGACCGCGTGCAGCACGAGGTGGAGCAGGCGCTGGAGAAGCAGACCGCGCCGCTGCGCGCACAGTACCCGCAGGTCACAACCCGTGAGGTGGTGCAGCGAGGCCACCCGGTGTCGGTCCTGACCGACTCCGCGCGTGATGCGCGGCTGCTCGTCGTGGGCCACCGGGGGAGCGGAGGTTTCGATGGCCTGTTCCTGGGGTCGGTGGCGGCAGGCGTACTGCACCACGCCGCATGCCCGGTTGCCGTCGTGCGCGGTGCGGAAGGCACGGGCTGAGCCGAGCCTCCTCCAGCCCGCAGAGCGGACAGACGGCCAACCGGTGAGCTGTCGTGCGGATTCTTCGCCCTCAGCCCAGCACCGGGTCGATGCTTTGCGCGCCGGCGGGCTCGGGATCCGACTCCACACCGGCGGGCACGACCACCACCGGACACCGCGCGCGGTGGATGCAGCGCAAGGCCGTGCTGCCCAGCACCGCATCCGCCAGTCGGCCACGCCCGCGATCTCCCATCACCAGCATCGCGGCGTCCGCTGACCTGTCCGCGAGGACCTCGGCTGCGTCGCCTTCGACGAGCTCGGCATGGATCTCCGGGCTCGACGCGGTGCCCATGCAATCGCGCACGAGCCGGGTCAAGTCCTGCCAGTGCTGTTCGCGCGTGTGGTGCGGTGCCAGGTTCGGATTCATCAGCAGCGGTGCGGGTCCGGCCATGACCGCGCGTGACTCCCACACCGTGAGCGCGTGCACGGGTGTGCCACGACGGCGCGCCTCCCCCAACGCCCAGCGCAATGCCCGCGCGCTGGCATCGGAGCCGTCCACCCCGACCACAAGCGGTTGTTGTTGGCTGGCCATGATGTCCGCTCGCATTCCCGTCGAGGCCCGCACAGCGCTCAGTACTGCCGAGTCCACTGTGGCCCGACGATCTCCCATTCTCGTTTCCACGCCCTGCCCGCACGCGCATTGGCAGCAGTCCGAACGCAGGCGATCAACGCCGCGCACACCGCCTCGCCGGTCATGGCCACTCCCACGGCGCCCCCAACGGCCGCCGCCCGAAGCTGCGTCTCACTCCGAGGCGCCTCCGCGAGGCGCCCGGCATCGTCGATCCACACCGCGATCGTGCTGCCGACCTCGCTGCCCGGCCCCACGTCGATCGTCTGGACCTGCGGAACGCCATCAGCCCCGGGCCACCGCGCCTCGGCTCGGTGCCGGGTCACCTGGAAGTCGGAATTGACACCCACGACTTCCGTGCGCGGCTCGGCGATCACGACCGCCTCCACCTGATGCCGCACCGGAGTGGTGGCCGCTGCCCGCGCATCCGCTTCGTAGGAAGCCGTGCCCCACGCGAGCGCCCCCAACGGCACGACTGCCAACGCCACGACGAGCAGTGCGAGGAGCACGACAGCCTCGATGCGGTCCCGGCGACGCCGCAACGGGTTCGGTTTCAACCCCAACGTCTGACCGAGCCAGCAGGCCTCGGCCGACAGCCATCCAGCGCACATCACGTTCTCCCGAGTTGCTTGCTTCCAGACTCGGGGTTCCGGCAGGGTGCGATCAGGGCATTTCGTCATCGAAGACACGGGGAGACCGCGCCCGACCCCGGGCGCGGTAGAGCTCATCGGCGGCCCACACCAGGGCGGGGAACGGCGCCAGCAGCGCGAACGCCCACACCGGAGGTGGCGCGGTGCCGAACACCGCCTGCAGCGCGGGCAGGTAGACGAGCGCGGCCGCGAAGGCCAACTCGAACGCACAGCCGCCGAGCAGCAGCTTGTTGCTGGTCACCCCGACGTCGCGGAGTGCGGCGTACTGGGTCCGCGAGGCCATCGCGGTGCCGATCTGGCAGAAGACGACGCCGAGGAAGGTCACCGTGGTCGCTTGCAGGTACGCGTGATGCAACACCGGGTCGCCGACCACGTCCGCGCCCGGCCGCCACCCGGCTGCCAGCAGGACCGCGAAGAACCCGAGGAGGACGAGGATCCCCGAGACCACGCCCATGATCCCCCACGCCCGCAGCAGCAGACGCCCCGTGACCACGCTCTCCGTTCGTTGCCGCGGTGGGCGGTTCATCAGACCGGGCTCAGCGCGTTCCCGCCCCAGCGCCAGGGCGGGCAGCGTCTCGGTGCCCAGGTCGATCGCCAGGATCTGCAGCACCGTCAGGGGCAGCGGAACAGCGCCGCCGGACAGCGCGAAGATCAGGAACGGCAGCACTTCGGGCACTGCGTGGGCGAAGATGTAGAGGATGAACTTGCGCACGTTGTCGTAGACCCGGCGGCCTTCCTCGACACCGCTGACGATGGTGGCGAAGTTGTCGTCGGTGAGCACGATGGTGGCCGCCTCACGAGCTACGTCCGTCCCTCTGGCACCCATCGCGACACCGAGATCGGCTCGCCGCAGGGCAGGCGCGTCGTTGACACCGTCGCCGGTCATGGCGACCACCTGCCCGCAGTGGTGCAGGGCATCGGCGATGCGCAGCTTGCTCTCGGGCGCGGCCCGGCAGAACACGATCTCCTGCCCACTGGTCAGCAGCGCGTCGAGGTCGGTCTCGGGCATCGCGTCCAACGCAGGCCCGTCGACCACGTGATCAGCACCGATGCCGACCTGCTGAGCGATCGCCGCCGCTGTGCGCCCGTTGTCGCCGGTGGCCACGTGCACCCGGATCCCCGCCGAGTGGCACGCCGCAACCGCAGCCGCCACCTCCGCGCGTGGTGGGTCGATCAGCCCCACCACGCCGAGCAGGCACAGCTGCGACTCGACGACAGTCCGGTCCTCCGGCGGGTGGTCGAAGGCCCGGCCGGCCACGGCCAGCACCCGCAGCCCGCGATCGGCCATGCCGTCCACGACGGCGGCCAGCCGGGCACGTTCCCGATCGGTCAGGGTCTGCTCGACACCTGCGTCGGACAACGCGCTGGTGCACCGGGTGAGAAGTTCCTCGGGTGCGCCTTTGACATTCGCCCGGAATCCGTCGCCGACCCGGTCCACAGTGGTCATTCGCTTCAGGTGCGGGTCGAAGCGGAACAGCCTGACCCGCTGGGAGTGCCGCACCTCGGGAGTCAGCCCGAGCCCGGATGACTCCGCGAACACCAGCAGCGCCAGCTCCATCGGGTCCCCGGCTCCGGCACGTGGGTCCGCAGTCGTGCACCGAGCCAGCGCCGCGGTGAGATCGGGGTCGGTCGAGGTGAGCGAACCGAGGCCATCCCGCGCTTCTGCCACCCGCATGACGTTGCGGGTCAAGGTTCCGGTCTTGTCGGTGCAGATGACCGCGGTGGAGCCCAACGTCTCCACCGCCGACAGGCGTTTGACCAGCGCACCGCGCCGGGCCATGCCTCGAACCCCGGCGGCGAGCGCGAGGGTGATCGTGGGCAGCAGCCCCTCGGGAACGTTGGCGACGAGCAGGCCGATGGCGAACAGGAACGCCTGGGTCCAGCTCAATCCGGCCAGCACCCCGAGCGGCAAGAACACCGCGGCAGCACCGGTGGCCACAGCCGCGATCAGCCAAGCCACCCGCCGCACCTGGTGCTCCAGCGGGCTTTCCGCCAACCTCACCCGGGCTGACAGGGTGGCGATGCGGCCGAGCTCGGTGTGCCGGCCGGTCGCGTGGACGACTGCCTCAGCCGCGCCACCGGTGCAGACGGTGCCGCTGAAGACCAGAACCGGGGAGTCGACCGGCCGACTCGCGGTGTCGGGGAGATCCGCTGCTCTTTCCACCGGGCTGGATTCGCCGGTCAGCGCGGAGGCGTCGATCTCCAGCGCACCGCTGAGCAGCCGGGCGTCCGCTGGTACCCGATCGCCCTCTCCGAGCAGCAGCACATCGCCTGGCACGAGATCGGCTGCCAGCACCGACGAAGCACGGCCGTCGCGCCGGACCTCGGAGTGCTGCGGCAGGTACTCGCCGAGCGCTTCAACGGCGTGCTCGGCCTGTTCCTCCTGCCAGAACGCCAGCGCCGCGTTCAGCACGACCACCGCCACGATGGCCCAGGCCAGCTCGCGAGTGCCGGCGATCCAGGCCAGCACCGCGGCGACCCAGAGCAGCAGTGCGAGCGGATGGGTGAGCTGCTTCAGCAACGCCACCGGCCACTGCTGCGCTTTGCGCAGCGGCAGCGCATTGGGTCCGTGCACCTCAAGCCGTCGCTGTGCTTCCCTCCCGGTGAGTCCCCCTGTGCTGGTCCGCAGGTCCCGGAGCAGACGCGCAGTCGACTCACGCGGATCCACCTCCGGCGATGCCGGAGATCGACCGGAAAGCCGGGTGTGACGCGGAGGTGCCACTCGGCTACTTCCCCGGTCCGCTGGGCCGTTCGACCGCAACGTCGTCTCCCACCAGGAGTTGCTTCACTTCGGTAAGGACCACGGCTCGCCCCCATCGTCGGCCACCGCGCACGACGATCGCGCGTCCGAACACCCGCCTGCCAGGGAAGATGGTCACGAGCTGTCCCCGATCAGGCATCGCGCACGGTTTCGCCCGGCTCCGCGCGACGAGCCGCGGGGTGTGCCTGGGAGACCAGGTCGAGCAGCTCGACGACCCCCGCTTCCGAAACCGGGGTGAAATCCGCGTACCGCTCACCGATCTCCCGGAAGTCCTCCGGTGCTTCCAGGCACACCAGTTCGTCCACGGACTCCCGCAACCGCTTCAGTGCACCGGGAGGCCCCACCGGAACCGCCAGCACCACTCGCGCGGCGCCCTGTGCACGGGCCACCCGGCAGGCCACCGCCGCTGTCGAGCCGGAGGCGATCCCATCGTCGACGATGAGCGCCGTTCGCCCCGAGAGGTCCATCCGCGCGCGATTTCCCCGGTACAGCTGCGCCCACCGGTCCAGTTCGCCACGTTCTCGACGCTCGATCTCCGCGAGCTCGCCGGGCTGGACACCGGTTCGCCACATCACCTCATCGTCGATCACGCGCACGTCGCCTTCACCGATCGCGCCCATGCCCAGCTCGGGGTGGGCCGCGACACCGAGCCTGCGCACGACGATCACGTCGAGCGGGGCATCCAACGCACGAGCCACCTCGAAGGCCACCGGAACCCCACCTCGCGGCAGGCCGAGCACCACCACGTCCTCATCTCGCAGGTGCCGCAGCCGCTCGGCCAGCCGCCACCCCGCGTCCCTGCGATCACCGAACGGCATGTCGCACCTCCAGCAGATCCTCGACTCACACGGCGTGGAACCCTCGGACGATCGCTACCGGGCTGTCGACGTGGTGCAGCACGCCGTTGGCCACCGAGCCGAGCAGCAGGCGCTCGAACCCGCCGATACCGCGGTGCCCGACCACGAGCAGCTGGCTGTGCAGCGCGGCGGAGACCAGTTCCTCCACCGGATGCCCGAAGCGGACGTCACCGCGGACCTCGACGCCCGGGTACTTCTCACGCCACTCCCCGAGTTCGTCGGCCAGTTCGCGCTGCGCGTCTTCCAAGCTGAACCAGGACGCACCCGACGGGCTGTCCATCCAGGAGTACTCGGCGAAGATCGGCCGCCACACCCGCACCGCCACCAGTTCCTTCCGCCGCGCGGCAGCGGCCTCGAAGGCGAAGCGCAGGGCAGCCCGGCTCGGCTCGGAACCGTCCACCCCCACCACAACAGGTCCGGGTCTGAAGCTGCTGCGAGCGTCGCGAACGACCACCACCGGGCATCGGGCGTGCATCGCAACTGCAGTGCTCACCGACCCGAGCACCGCTTCAGCGACGCGCCCGCGCCCCCGCGATCCGATCACGAGCAGCTGCGCACCATCGGAGACCCAGATGAGCTCCTCGATGGGACGGCCGTGCCTGATCTCCTCGAAGATCTCCGCGCGCGGGCGCTCGCTTCGGCACCGATCCGCCGCATCCGACAGGAACTCCCACGCCTCCTCATCCGCCCCCTGCTGCGCCACCGCCACCAGCCGGAGCGGTGCATCCCGGAGGTCGGCTTCCTCGCTGGCCCACAGCGCGGCCACCGAAGACTGCTCTGAACCGTCCACCCCCACCAGCACCGGCAAGCCCTGTTCCGGCGTCATGACACGACCACCCCATCTTTTCCACCAAGCAGTGCCGCCTGGGCCAGTGCGACCGGGTTGTCGCCACCAGTTGTGTACCCAGGTAGAGCAGTCCTGCGCAGCCGTCCGAGATGGTTCAGTGAAAGCGACGGTTTCGCCTGGCCGGTGTGAGGTGACCGGTGAACCGGTCCCGGGTCAACCCTGCGGCTTGGCCGAAGGTTCCTTCCCCCGACGAGATGCGGCGCTCGAAGCACGATCACCATTCGGCTCTCGCGCGCACAGTCACAGACGCGGTTCAGCGCTCGTCGCCCGAGTCCGCTGTCGAGGTTCTGGTACGTCGATCGGCTCCGCGGCGAGGACGACGTGGCTCACTGCCATTGCCCCGGCTTCTTCGGTCAGCACGGCGCAGAAAGCTTCCCCGTATGCGGCCGGCATCTGCAGAGCCGTTGCCCAGTCGGCATCCGGGATCTCGACGTCGGTGGGAACCACTGCCATGCCGGAGCTCGAGCAGCGCGCCCGTCCTGTGCACAACAGCCACGCCACCAAAGGACTCCCAGGAGGACCGACCTCGACCTCGACCCGCACGGTTCGCCCCAGATCGGTCAACTCGCCCCTTGCTTCGAACAGCCCTGCGACGGCGCGTCCGGCTGCCTCGGCTTCGCTCACGATGTCCGCCCAGTTGCCGTCGAACAAGAGGGCGTCGTCCGACGCGGCACGTGACCGCACAGTACTCACCACCAAGCTTGCAACTCCGCTCCCGTCGAGAAAGCGATCACCCGACTCGAGCGCGCGGTCGACCGCCACTTGCCATCTAAGGTCTCACCGGATCGCCGGAGAAGGGCCGAACGCCCCTATGCCAGGTCTGCAGCCTCTTCAAATTCTTGTGAACGCGTTGCTCTCGACGCATCCGAAACGGAGAACGGGGCACCGACCGCAGGAGGTGGCGCAATGCGACAGGAGAAGAACCGCAAGCACGTCGACCACGACGACGACCCACCCGCCCCCGCTCCACGAGGTGCGGACCGCCGCCACGAGCTCGACGGCGCCACCGAATCTCTCCTGGAGGAAATCGATGACGTTCTCGAAGACAACGCCGACGAATTCGTTCGCTCCTACATCCAGAAAGGCGGGCAGTGACACCCGGCCATGGACTGCGAACTGGAACATCAAGCTCACGTGATGATCACCGGGAACTGCGGCGAACCCGATCGAACTCAGCAACCGGGCCGGTCGGAAGTGGTTGCGCGGAGCGGAGTCGCACACGTGCCCGCCGCGAGAACCGTGGAGAATTTGCAGAGTTCGCCGGAGCTGGGTTTGTTTCCAGGATGAGTGCGGCGCGCAGTGGTTTTACGCTGACACCATGACCAGTGAAGACCTCGCCGGGAGCGGTGGGATCACGGTTTTCTTGGTGGATGATCACGAGATCGCCCGGGTCGGTGTGGCCGACCTTCTGGAGGCGGAGGACGATCTCACCGTGATCGGGCAGGCGGCATCGGTCCGGGAGGCGCTGGCCCGGATCCCGCCGCTGCGACCGAAGGTGGTGGTGCTGGACGTACGGCTGCCGGACGGCAGTGGGGTCGAGCTGTGCCGGGAGTTGCGCTCTCGAATGCCGGCGGTGAACTGCCTGATGCTGACCGCCCATACCGACGAGCAGGCCAAGCTCGATGCGCTTCTCGCCGGGGCCGCCGGCTACCTGCTCAAGGACATCAAGGACACGAAGCTGGTCACAGCCGTGCGCACCGCGGGCGCAGGCGGACGCCTCCTGGACGCGCGGGCGACGGGGGCACTGGTGAGGCAGCTGCAAGCGAAGCTGGACGAGTCGGCCGAGCTGCCCGGCCTGACCGGCCAGGAACGCGTTCTCCTCGATCTGATCGGGCAAGGCCTGACCAACAGGCAGATCGCGGAACGGATGTTCCTGGCGGAGAAGACCGTCAAGAACTACGTCTCCCGCTTGCTGGGCAAGCTGGGGGTCGGACGGCGAACGCAAGCAGCTGTGATCGCCACCGAACTCCACTACCACCACCGGCCGCACGATCGGCTCTGAATCCACGATCACGGCAGGGGCGGTGCATCTGCTGGACGGGCTCCGGCTGCATCCGGCAAGCAGGGACTCGTGAATTGCACGATCGAGGGTTTCGCTCGGCAGCACCGGGCCGTGACTTCAGGAGCCCTTCGGCTCTCGTTCGGGCTCGCTTGCAAGTGCGAGACTTGCGGAGGGGACCTGGCATGCATGCGGAAGTGGGCGACTGGCTGATCATCGAGGCAGTTCACCTCGGTGGTCATCGCCGCCGGGGGCAGATCATCGAGGCATGCGGTCCGGGAGGCAGCGAACCCTACCGGGTGCACTGGCTCGATGACGGCAAGGTGAGCTTGTTCTTCCCCGGCCCGGACGCTCACCTGGAGCACCGCCTCCCCCACCACCTGAAGTTGAACGCCGTGCGAAGAACGAACCCGTGATGCCGCGGGGGAACCAGTTGGTTGCGAGGTGGGCATGTCGTGGATTCGCTGGCTCGCTGAACTCGGTCTGGCGGACGTGCCGTTGGCAGGGGGCAAGGGGGCGAACCTCGGTGAGCTCACCTCCGCGGGATTCCCGGTGCCGCCGGGATTCGCCGTGACCGCCGACGCTTACCGCGCTTGCATGTCGGAGGCCGGCGCGCAGCCGGAACTCGACCGGCTGCTGGCCGAGGCGTGCGATGCCGTCGACGAACCCGACGCACTCGGCGAATGCTGCGCTCGGCTGCAGCGTTCGGTGCACCAAGCCGGGTTGGCGGGACCGGTGCGCGCGGCTCTGCTGGAGGCGTACGCCGAGCTCGATGGCGACTGCCGGGTCGCAGTGCGGTCGTCGGCCACCGCGGAGGACGCTCCGGAGGTGTCCTTCGCCGGTGTCAACGAGAGCTTCACCAACGTTTCCGGCTCCGACGAGCTGGCAGCTCGGGTGGTCGACTGCTGGGCGTCGCTGTTCAGCCCGCGAGCGATCGTCTACCGCACGGCGCAGGGCGTGCACGAGACCCCGGCGATGGCGGTCATCGTGCAGCGAATGGTGGACGCGGACCGGTCCGGCGTGGCGTTCACCGCCAACCCGGCGAGCGGGGCGGACGACGAGGTGCTGGTGGAGGCCGGGTTCGGACTCGGCGAATCCGTCGTCAGCGGTGCCGTGGAGCCCGACACCTACACGGTCCGCAAGACCGACGCCCGGCTGCAGCACGTCAACGTCGGCCGCAAGGACTTCAAAATCGTGCGCGAGACCGGTGGTCGGCAGGCCCGGGTCGCGGTGGCGCCGGAGGAGAGCGATCAACGGGTGCTCAGCGACGGTGAGATCACCGACCTCACGCGCCTGCTGGCCCGGGTGGAGCACCACTACCGAAGCCCGCAGGACGTGGAGTGGGCGATCGCCGACGGCACGTGGTGGCTGGTGCAGTCCCGCCCGATCACCACTCTCCGGCATCGCCCGCCCGCCGAGTCGGGTTCGATCATCGTGTCCGGGCTCGGCGCGTCCTACGGCACCGCTTCGGGCGCGGTCCGGGTGATGCAATCGCCCACCGAGGCCGGAGCACTGGTGCGCGGCGAGGTGCTGGTCGCGCCCATGACCGCACCGGACTGGTTGCCCGCCATCCGCAAGGCGGCCGCGCTGGTCACCGACAGCGGCGGGATGACCTGCCACGCGGCGATCGTCGCCCGGGAACTGGGACTGCCGTGCGTGGTGGGCACCCGCACGGCCACCACGGCTCTCCGCGACGGCATGCAGGTCACTGTGGACGGTGCGAAGGGCACCGTCGCAGAAGGCACCGTCAGCGCGCCCCGCCAACTCACCGAGGTGGCTCGGCTCCCCGCGGGGTCCACGCCTTCCCCGGTCACTCGGATCTACCTCAACCTCGCGATGCCCGACCAGGCTGAACGAGCGGCTGCGCTGCCCGTCGACGGAGTGGGGCTGCTGCGAGCGGAATTCCTGCTCACCGAGGCGCTCAGCGGTGAACACCCCGGCCGCATGCTCGCCGCAGGGCGGGAAGCCGAGGTGACCGCGGCGATCGCAGAAGCGCTGTCCACCATCGCGAAGGCGTTCTTCCCCCGGCCGGTCGTCTACCGCGCCGCGGACTTCCGCAGCAACGAGTTCCGCCACCTCACCGGCGGGGACGAGTTCGAACCGGCCGAGGACAACCCGATGATCGGGTACCGCGGCTGCTACCGCTACGTGCGCGATCCGTCGTTGTTCCGGGTCGAACTCGCCGCTCTCGCCCAGGTGCGGGAGCAGAGCGCCAACCTGCACCTGATGATCCCGTTCGTGCGGACCCGGTGGGAACTGCAGAAGTGCCTGGAGGAGATCGACCGCAGCCCGCTCGGGAGCTCCGACGGGCTGCACCGGTGGGTCATGGCCGAAGTGCCCTCCGTGCAGCACTGGTTGCCCGAGTACGCGCGCATGGGCATCGACGGGGTCTCCATCGGCAGCAACGACCTCACCCAGCTCGTCCTCGGCGTCGACCGCGACTCCGAGGTGTGCGCGCCGCTGTTCGACGAGTCCGACCCGGCGGTGCTGGACGCCATCGGCACCATCATCGGCGCAGCTCGCCGGGCCGGCATCACCTCATCGCTGTGCGGGCAGGCGCCGTCCAACGACCCGGCGTTCGCCGAGCACCTGGTCCGACTGGGCATCACGTCCATCTCGGTCAACGCCGACGCGGTGCCCGCCGTGCGCCAGGCCGTGGACCTGGCCGAACGAAAGATCCTGCTGGAGGCGGCCCGGACCCGGCTCTGATCCCTCAGTCCCGCGGGAACAGCGGCGCGACCACTTCCGACAGCGGGCGGCGCGGGGTGAGCGGTCCGGGGAACTCGTGGGTCACCGGCCAGCCGACGCGGACGGCCAGCTGCGGCCAGCCGCTTCCACCGAGGACCTCCTTCCGGACCTCGTTGCGGGAGTCGGCGACCTCGCCGATCTGGCTCAAGGTGCACGTCGCCAGGCGCTGTTCAGTCGCGCTGAGCAACACCGCGCTCAGCGCCTCGCCGGTGGCCAGCCAGTCGTCGAAGGTGTCGCCGCGGGTCGACAGCACCGCCAGCACCGCACCGTCGTCCAGGACCGGCACCGGCAGTTCCCCCTCCGCCACCAGTGCGAAGTCCCGCTCGGGCATGCCGCGCAGGTGTTCGGCGGGCAGGCTGCGCGCCGGAATCCCTTCGGTGGAAGCGTGCCGCCCCGCCCAAGCAGCGAGTTCCTGCTGATACTCGGGTTGCCGACGCTGCACCGACCCGGCGTGCTCGATCGCCAGCTCCAGCTCCCGGCGCTCCCGGTCCCCCAGCGCGAAGGTGAGTGTGCAGGACTCCAGCCGGGCCACTTCCCGCAGCGGTGCCAGGACTTCCTGCGGGACCGGGTCGGTCAGGAACGGGCGCCGGTCGCTGCGCCGTTCCGATTCCGCTGCCGCCAGCGCCTCCACGTGGGGGTCGACCCCGGCCAGTTCTGCGAATTCGATGGACGCCAGGTGTTCTGGCTGCGCCGGGTTCGGGAGCCGGTGCACCCGGGCCAGCCAGCCCTCGGCCGCGAACGCGATGCGGGCGTGGTTCAGCATCGCGCCGCAGCTGATCACCATCTCCCGCCCGGTGGGGTCGATCGTCGGCAGGAGCCTCGACGGGTCCAGGTACAGGTGTGCCGAGTGCTCGGCCAGCTTCCACTTCCACGGCTGGCTGTTGTGCACCGACGGGGCCCGGCACGCCAGGGCGAGCGCCGCGCGCATCGTCGCCTGCGACGGGATCGTTCTTCGTGACATCGCGTCACTCCCCTCGGTTTCGCCTCTTCCGCTGCACGGGTACCCGCGACGCGCGGTGCGAAGCCGAGCGGCGGGAGGGAATCCGTCAACCGCTCTCGACTGCTGGTCGAGCCGCTCGTCTCGCCGCGGTGCGGAGGGTGGCGCGCATGATGGCCTTGACGAACGGCCGCACCGTGCGCCAGTACAGGGTGAAGATCCGGCGGGTGATCGGATCGTTGAGCGTGGTGCGGACGTCGTAGGTCGCCAGGCTGCCGCCGCGGCCGTAGGGGCGCACCGAGAACGCGGTCACGATCTTTCCTCGGCCCGGCTTGCCGTACTTCGCGAACTCTTCCGCCGAGACCTCCTCCATGCGCACGATCGGCGTCCAGAACCTCCCCACCGCGCCGAAGACCACCTCACGTCCTGGCTGTTCTCCCAGCTGCACCCACTCGCCGCTGGTGCACAGGTCGTCGAAGGTGAGCCTGGTCGGTTCCCGGGGCGGGACGTGTCGTTCGATCCGTTCGGGCAGTCCCCGGATCCGCCAGGCGAGGTCCGCGATCCGCGAGTGGATGTCGAGCAGATCCAGGTTCCGCAGCGCCCGGTACATCTCCTCCGGCGGAGCATCGGTCACCACGTGCTCGACCACACCGGCGTCGCAGCGCGGCGCGAAGTCGTCGATCGTCACCGAGCGCCCGGTGACCTCCCACGTCGCCGTATCGACATCGGAGGCATGCGTCCGCGTCTCGTCAGTCCTGTCACCCATGTGCTCGCTCCTCGCCTCGATTCCGGGAGGCCCTCCTGACGGTCGGACATCCATCTCCAGCCAGGTAGAGGCGATGGTCACGAGCTCAACCCCCTAGTTCGCGGAGGAAGGGATCACCCAGCACGCGCGGTTCCAAGCGAATCCGCGCGTCCGGGATTCGCACCCCGCTACCGGTGGCGATGACCGGGTTGAGGTCGGCTTCGACGACCTCGGGCACCAGCTCGGCCAACCGCGCCGTTCGCAGCAGCACGTCGACCACCGCGCCGGTGTCCAGCGCTCGGTCGGCGTCGGGTCCGAACAGTCCGGGCGCGGCCCGCAGCTCATCGAGCATCTCGCAGGCATCACGAGTCGTCAGCGGGACCAGACGACGACTGCGGTCAGCGATCAGATCGGTATCGGTTCCCCCCATGCCGAAGACGATCATCGGCCCGAAGGAGGGTTCGCTGAGCACGCCGACGAGGAATTCCCGCCCCGGTTCCACCATCGGCTGCAGCACCACCCCGCCGAAGCCGGCCCCGAAGCGCTCGCGCAAGCGCGTCCACCCCGCGCGCAGCTCAGCGACCGTGGACACACCGAGCAGCACACCGCCTGCCCGGCCCTTGTGCAGAACTCCCTCCGCTCTGACCTTGAGCGCAACGCTGCCGCCCAGTTCGCCGAACGCGGCGAGCGCTTCGGCTTCGGTGCGGCACAGCGTGGTGGGCACCACCGACAGGCCGAACGAGGTGAGCAGACCCTGCACCTCCTCAGGCTCCAACCACCTACCGCTGGGCGACCCGTCGAGCGCTGCGACCACCGCGGCGCGCGCAGCCCCGACGTCGATCCCGCCGAGGTCCGGCACCGCACCACGCGGCCGAGCCAGCCAGGTCGCGTATCCGACGACGTCGGCCAAGGCCCTGGCTGCGAGCGCGGGATCGGCGAACACCGGGACCTGCGACGTTCCGGCGGGCAGCGCCCGGACCGATTCCTGCTGACCCGGCCGCACCACCAGCACGGGCTTGTCGCACCCGGCGGCACGGGCTCGGGCCACGGCTTCGGCGACCGCGTCGCCGGGGTCGCCGATCGCGGTGCGCAGGACCGGCACGACGAGTGCGTGCACAGCCGGATCCCGCAGGACGACCTCGAGGCTCCTCCCGAAGGTGACCGCGTCGATGGTCGCCGTGGTGTCCACCGGATTGCGCGCGCTGGCCTGCCCCGGCAGCAGATCCGCGAGTTCTCGTTGTGCCTGCGGGAAATCCGCGAACTCCAGTCCAGCCCGCGCGCAGGCGTCCGCGGCGAGAACGCCCAGCCCGCCGGCGTTGCTGACCACCGCCACGTGCGGCCCCGCGGGCAGCGGTTGCCAGCTCAGCAGGCCGAGCACCGCGACGAGCTCTTCCCAGTCGTCGGCGCCGATAGCGCCGGTCTGCCGCAGCAGCGCGTCCCGGGTGCTGCTGGGCGTCGCGGTCGCCGCGGTGTGCGAAAGGGCAGCGCGCTGAGCGATCGGACTGCTGCCGCTGCGCAGGACCACCAAGGGCTTGGACCGGCCGATCCGCCGCGCGAGCCACGAGAACTTGCGGGGGTTGCCGAAGGACTCCAGGTAGAGGACGCCGATCCGGGTGCGCTCGTCGCGCTCCCACCACAGCAGCATGTCATTGCCGCTCACGTCGTACTTGTCCCCTGTGGACACCAGGGTGGACACACCCAGCCCGGCGGCACCCAGCCGCTCCAGCAGTGCGATCCCCACTCCGCCGGACTGCGTGACCACGCCCACCGCACCTGCCGGGATCCCGGCTGCGCCGAACGTCGCGTCCAACCGGACCTGCGGATCGGAGTTGACCAGCCCGAGGCAGTTCGGCCCCACCAGCCGCATTCCCCAACGTCGCACCGCGGTGAGCAGCCCGTTGGCGACATCCGGCAGTCCGGTGATCCCCGCCGTCACCACCACCAGCGCGTGCACACCGCACCGACCGCACTCCTCGGCAACGGTGGGAACGCTCTCCGCCGGCACGCACACCACCGCGAGTTCCGGAGGTTCCGGGATGTCAGCCACCGACCGCACCGCAGCGACGCCGTGGACCTCGCGACCGCTGCGGTTGACCGCGTGCACCGTTCCGCCGTACCCGCCGTGAACGATGTTGCGCAGCACAGCGTTGCCTACCGATGCGGGCCGGCGTCCGGCGCCGATGACCGCCACCGAGGCCGGGCTGAGCACTCGCCGCAGGCTGGCGACGTCCGCGATCCGCTCGCGGTCGCCGACCTTGGCCTGGTACGGCTCACCGGCGTCCAGCGCAGCCCTTACCTGGTAGCTGGAGCCGTCCAGGTGCGCCTCGTGCGGCAGGCCGCTGTCGCGCAGCACCTGGAGCATGGCCGAGTTCTCCGCCAGGACCTCGGCGACGAACGTCCGGACGCCGCGCTGGCGAGCCACAGCGACCAGGTGCTCCAGCAGCAGGGTCGCCACCCCGCGCGCATGCCGGGCGTGCTCGACCACGAAGGCCACCTCGGCCACCTCCGGGAGCACGAGCTCGTAGTGGCCCACACCGATCAGACGCGTCCCCTCGAACGCCCCCAGCGCCACCACGTGCGCACCGCTGGGCTCCACCAGACCCCGCAGGAACTTGTTGATGCTGGCGTCCGAAGGTGCACCGAAGAACCGGAGGTAGCGGTCCTCGGCCGACAGCGCGCCGTGCAGGTGTTCGAGCTCAGCGAGGTCCCCACGCTCCAAGAACCGAACAGTGACGACGCTTCCATCGGCCAGCACCGCGCGCACGACCTGCTCGTCCACCCCGGGATTGGCCCCGCTGCCTGCCGTTGACACCGGACCGGCTCCTCTCACCCGATTCCGCTCGGGAGAAGCGCGCTCCACCTCGGTAGCGACGATAGAGCCCGCCTGCTCTTCCAGCACTGTGGGTACTCCGCGAGCACGCCGATTCAAGGTGTGGAGCCGCCATGGTCGCAACCAGCATCGATCCCCACGTCCACCGCGCTGTGCTGTTCGACATGGACGGAGTGCTGACCAACACCGCGCGTCTGCACTCCGCGGCGTGGAAGGTCTTGTTCGACCAGTACCTGGCCGAGCGTTCCCCGGCTCCGCCGGAGGACCACCGCCCGTTCACCGATGACGACTACCGGCACCACGTCGACGGCAAGTCTCGCGTCGACGGCGTCCTGGACTTCTTGCACTCCCGCGGAATCTGTCTGCCCCGCGGCGACGTGGGTGATGAAGCCGGTAGAGAGACCGCCCACGGACTGGGCAAGCTCAAGGATGAGCACTTCCTGCGCGCTCTCGACGAGCAGGGCGCGGAGGTGTTCGCCGATGCCATCTCACTCGTCGAGTCGCTGCGCCGGCACCACGTCGAGACGGCCGTGATCTCCGCCAGCCGCAATTGCGCCCGCGTGCTCGAACGCGCGGGCATCGAGCAGCTGTTCGGCGTCCGCGTCGACGGCGTGGTTGCGGCGGAACTGAAACTGCCCGGCAAACCCGATCCCGCGCTCTTCCTCGAAGCCGCCCGGCGGCTGGGCGTCCCACCGTCTCAGACCGCAGTCGTGGAAGACGCCGAAGCGGGTGTGGCGGCGGCCCGTGCTGGTGGATTCGCGCTGGTGCTCGGCGTCGACCGGGCAGGTCTGCCGAGCCGGCTGGCCGCCGCCGGGGCGGACGTGGTGGTGTCCAGCCTGGACGAGGTGGCCATCGCGTTCCCCGGGCAGCGGCGGCTGTCCGAGGTCCCCGACGGGCTCGTGCACTGGAACGAGATCAGCTCCCGGTTGCGGGATCGTCGTCCGGTGCTGCTGCTGGACTTCGACGGCACCCTCGCACCGATCCGCAAGGACCCGGCGAAGGTCTCGCTGTCGGTGCGGACCCGGACGGCGCTGCAGGACCTCGCCCGCCGGTGCCCGGTGGCCGTGATCAGCGGCCGCGATCTCAGCGATGTGCGCGGCCGGGTTCGGGTCGAGGGCGTGTGGTGCGCGGGCAGCCACGGGTTCGAGCTGGCCGGGCCCGGTGACGTGCCGATCGCGCAGGAAGCGGGCGAGGCCGCGCTGCCCGCTCTCGACGTCGCGGAACAGCGCTTGTCCGCCGAGCTGGCACCGGTGGCCGGGGCGCTGGTCGACCGCAAGCGCTTCGCGCTCGCCGTGCACTACCGCAACGTCCGGCCGGATGAGGTCGACCGAGTGATCTCAGCCACCCGGCAGGTCGGTGCAGAGCTTCCCGGACTGCGGATGGCGCACGGCCGCAAGGTGGTCGAACTGCTGCCCGACATCGACTGGAACAAGGGCCGGGCGGTGCGCTGGCTGCTGGAGCGAGCTGGACTCACAGGCCCCGAGCTCGTTCCGGTGTTCGCCGGCGACGACTACACCGACGAGGACGCGCTGCGCGAGGTCCACGAGGACGGGCTCGGCATCGTCGTGGTCAGCGCCGAACACGGCGACCGCCCGACCTGGGCTCACTGCAGCGTCGACGGCACGCGCGCGTTGATCGATCTGCTTACCCGCATCGCGACCCCGACCACGAGACGACCCGCGCCATGAGCGTCTGGCAGTTCGGCTTCCAGGGCTTCGACCCGGACGACGAGGGCCGTCGCGAAGCGCTGTGCACGCTGGGCAACGGCTACTTCGCCACCCGCGGCGCCGCCCCGGAGTCCGTCGCCGACGACGTGCACTACCCCGGCACCTACGTCGCGGGCTGCTACAACCGGCTCACCACGGAGATCTCGGGCCGGGACTCGATCGACGAGTCGCTGGTCAACATGCCGAACTGGCTGCTGCTGACCTTCCGGATCGACGACGGCCGGTGGCTCGACCTCCAGCAGGTCGAGGTGCTCGACCACGAGCAGGAGCTCGACCTCGAACGCGGAATCCTGGTGCGCCGCCTGCGCTTCCGCGATGAGCACGGGCGCAGCACCAGGGTCGTGCAGCGCAGGTTCGTGCACATGGCCGAGCAGCACCTCGCCGGGCTTGACACCACGCTGGTCGCCGAAGACTGGTCCGGGCACGTCACATTCCGCTGCGGCATCGACGGGCGCGTGACCAACAGCGGCGTCGCCCGCTACCGCGCGCTCAACGCCCAGCACCTCACCGACCACCACACCTTCCAGTCCGCACCGGACACCGTGGTGCTGCACGCGCGGACGTCCCAGTCGCGCGTTCGCGTCGCCGAAGCCGCGCGCGCACAGGTGTTCGTGGATGGCGAGCCGGTCGACGCCGCGCACACGCTGGTCCAGCAGGACGACCTGATCGCCCACGACATCACCATCGGCCTCGACCAACGATCCGAAGCCCGGATCGAGAAGATCACCGCACTGCGCACCTCGCGCGACTCGGCCACTTCCGAACCGGTCATCGAAGCCGTGGACGAGGTGCTCTGCGCTCCTGGCTTCGACGATCTGTGCCGGTCGCACACCCTGGCGTGGGCCAGGCTGCACCGCGAATTCCACTGCGGGCTGTCGATGAGCGAGGAAGCTCAGCGAGCAGTTCGGTTGCACCTGTTCCACCTGTTGCAGACGATCTCGCCCAACAGCAGCGATCTCGACGTCGGAGTACCCGCTCGCGGGCTGCACGGCGAGGCCTACCGCGGGCACGTGTTCTGGGACGAGCTGTTCGTGCTGCCCACCCTCACCCTGCGCCGTCCCCGGTTGGCCCGAGCACTGCTGATGTACCGCTACCGCAGGCTCGACCGGGCACGCCGCGCCGCCACCGAGGCAGGCCTGACCGGCGCGATGTTCCCGTGGCAGAGCGGCAGCAACGGCCGAGAGGAAAGCCAGCGGCTGCACCTCAACCCGCGCTCCGGACGCTGGCTGCCCGACCGCACCCACCTGCAGCGCCACGTCGGCATCGCCATCGCCCACAACATCCACCACTACCACCGGGCCACCGGTGACGACGAGTTCCTCAGCGAGCACGGCGCGGAGATGCTGCTGGAAATCACCCGGTTCTTCGCCGCGCTGGCCCGCTACGACCGCAGCCGGGACCGCTACGTGATCCGCGGCGTGGTCGGCCCGGACGAGTACCACACCGGCTACCCCGGGCGGGAATCCCCGGGCATCGACAACAACGCCTACACCAACGTCATGACGGCCTGGCTGTGCCGCACCGCCGCGGAAGTCCTCCGCGAACTGCCCACCGAACGGCGCCACGAGCTCGTCGAGCAGCTCGACCTGCGGCACGGCGAGCTCGACCGGTGGAAGCGGATCGCGCAGCGGATGTACGTGCCCTTCCACGGCAACGGCATCATCAGCCAGTTCGAGGGCTACGACCAGCTCGCCGAGCTCGACTGGGACGGCTACCGGCGCCGCTACGGCGACATCCACCGGCTGGACCGCATCCTCGAAGCCGAGGGCGACGACCCCAACCGCTACCAGGCTTCCAAGCAGGCCGACGTGCTCATGCTGTTCTACCTGCTCTCGGCCGAGGAACTGGCCGGACTTCTTGAAGGCCTCGGATACCCGATGCCCGCCGACACGATCCCGGCCAACATCGAGTACTACCTCCAGCGCACCAGCCACGGTTCGACCCTCAGCGCGGTCGTGCACGCCTGGGTCCTCGCCCGCAGCCGCCGGCACCGCGCGCTGGAGTTCTTCGACCACGTGCTCGCCGCCGACATCCACGACACCCAGCGCGGCACCACCAGCGAAGGCATCCACCTCGCCGCCATGGCCGGCAGCATCGACCTCCTCCAACGCTGCTTCGCCGGCATCGAAGTCCGCGACGGCGCGCTGCGCCTCAACCCGCAGTGGCCGACCGAGCTCGGCGACCTCGAACTGGCTCTCCGCTACCGAGGCCAGCCTCTGGCCATCACCGTCACCGGCCGCACCGCCACCGTGCGCACCGCGCCCGGCCCCGCCCGGCCACCCATCACCTGCGCCTGCGGCGACCGGACCGTCCTGCTCGGCCCCGGCGAGACCGCGCGCTTCTCGCTCGAACACCGGCTGTGGCAGGGCGACTCGACTTGATCAAGCGCTGGAGGCGGTGTCAGCTGTGCAGGTGGGCCGGTTCCCCGGTCAGCTGTTCCACGTCGGTCGTCGCCGCTCGCAGCAGGTGGTGGGCCAGCTCGAACAACGCGCGCGCCGCAGCCAGCTCGGCCCCGATCTCCGGCACATTGGTGTCGTCGGGGTTTCGCTTGGCCACACCCGCGCCTTGAAGATCGGTCGCGTCTCGCGTGCGCAGCCGTGCTTTCGCGGACGTGCGGTCGTCTTCCTCCGTGAGGTCGATGTCGACCGACCAGTGTTCTGTCTTGAGCATCGCGCATCACTCCGATCGAACTCGCCGACCGGAGCACGCGAACAGTGCTGCAGCGAGGCTCCCGGCGACCAGGAACGCCGCGCCTTCGGCCAAGACGAGGGAGACCAGTGCGAGGAAAGCCGCCACCGAGCCGAGCGCTCGGCCCAGCGTGAACCATGCCAGGACACGCACCATCAGGCGGGTTTGGGCCATCCTGCGCGCGAAATCCGGGTCCTCGGAGCGCAACCGCAGCTCGATCGCGTCGAAGAGTCGCCGTTCGTGGCGCCGCAACATGGAACCTCCAGGCCGACGAGCACGGAAACATTGCGCCAGAAGCATGCCCGAACGACGAGCGCGTCGAACAGAGCCGATGGGCCCTGCGTCCAAGTCGCTCAGCACGTGCACGCGGCGATCGAGGTCGGCGAGCAGCAGCGACATCGCTCGACGTCTCACGGTGGCCGCACGTAGATCTCGACATCAGAGTCCAACGGCCCCGTGCGGCGGTGCGGGTCCGGGTACCCGAGGTGCACCCAGTACGTCCGCGGCAGGGAGTCGACATGCATTCGGGTGGGCAGGTGGTCGTCGGGGTGGACAGCTCGACAGGGTCGCTGGCAGCTGCCACGTGGGCCGTCGAGGAAGCCGAGCTCCGACGGGTCGAGCAGGTGCAGATCGTGATGGCCACCGGGGACCGGTCGACTGATGACGAAGCCTGGGAAACCGTCAGCTCAATCCTGAGCCGCTTCAGCTCCCGTCAACCGGGCCTGGAGGTGACGGCGAGGGTCGTGCACGGCGACCCGGCGGACGTGCTGGTCCAGCTCTCCGACACCGCGGAGCTGGTCGTGGTCGGCTCACGCGGGCGCGGCCCGCTGGCCGCGACGCTGCTCGGATCGGTCAGCGCCAAAGTGGCCACCCACGCCCGGAGCCCGGTCGTGGTCGTCCGCGACCACCGCAGCGACGGACCGGTGGTGGTCGGCCTGGACAACTCCCCGCGCAGCCGGGCCGCACTGCGCTACGCGCTCGATGCCGCAGCCCGCTACGAGTGCGAGCTCCTGGCCGTGCAGGTGTGGGAGTACGTGGAGCCCACGCCCATCGTGCCGCCGTTGGAGCACGAGCTGGTCGAACTACGCGACGAAGCGCTGCGCGGCCTCGCCGAGCAGCTGTCCGGTTGCGCCGAGGCTTACCCGAACGTGCCGGTTCACAGGATCGCGCAGCGAGGGCACCCGGTGGCCGAACTCGCCGCCGCGGCTGAAGGAGCTCGTCTGCTGGTCGTCGGGCACCGCGGTCGCGGCGGGTTCGCCGGGCTCCTGCTGGGCTCGGTAGCGGCGGGCGTGCTGCATCACGCTCCGTGCCCGGTGGCCGTAGTCCGCGACGCAGCGGCGGATTCGTGACAAGCTCACCCAGTTCGCATGATTGCGACCGGGCACCGGGCCCGGTTCACGACAGCGTGGCTCACCGAGCCCAGCAGCGCGCGCCGGAACAGCCCCCTGCCGTGGCTGCCCACCACTACCAGCGCCGCATCCTGTGCTTCCCTGATTAATGCATCAGCGGGTTTCTCCGGGCTGATCGCGCGCCGGACCTTGACATCGGGATAGTGCTCGCCCCAACCGGCCAGGCACGAAGCGAGCACTTCCATCGCTTCCTCGCGCACCTCGGCCCACGGCAGTTCCCAGTGCTGCACCCACGTGAAAAGATCTAGCGGCAGGTCGCTCCACGCGTGCACCGCGACCAGCACATTGCCGTGGCGCGAAGCGAAGTCGTAGGCGAATCCGATGGCCTTGCGGCTCGCCGCCGACCCGTCCACGCCCACCACAACGGGACGCGAATCGGGCTGCTCGCCCGCGCCTCGAATCACCACCACCGGAGCCCCGCTGCGACGGGTCAGCAGCTCCGCCGAAGTAGAGCCCAGCACCCCCATCTCGACCTCGACACGCGGCCCGCCCAGCACCAGCAGCTCAGCATCGCTCGACAACTCCGCCAACATCTCGACCGGATCCCCGAACAGCAACTCGTCGCGCACCTCGAGCTCCGCGTCGATCTCCCGGCAACCCGCGACCAGCTCTCCGAGTTCCCGCCGCAGCATGTCCTGCAACGGCTCCAGCACATCGCCCTCACCCGGCACGACAACCGGGACGCTCTTCTCGAACGGCCAGGTCAGCACATGAACCAGCTGCAACGGCAAACGGCGACCGGACGCCTCGTGCGCCGCCCACCACACCGCTCGGCGGGACTGCGCGGCCAGGTCGTATCCCACCACCACCGGTCTGCGAACGCTCTTCACCATCCGGAACACCCCCTCCCACGCCGGATCCAGGCTGCGGCAGATGAGCGCTGCCGGATCAGAGCACTTCGTCACCAGTGCAGCCCCACCGAGGTCATTGGGCCCTCCCCCACGAGCCGGCACAACAGGCATCGTGAGCACATCGAGCCCGCGGAGGTGAGGATGCCGACGACGTTCCCCGCAGCATTTGGTCTGACCCACTGCCAGGTCGAACAGGTCGTCCGGCTCGCCGGAATGGCCCCGTCGCTGCACAACAGCCAGCCCTGGCGTTTCCGGATCATGCCGCACCTGATCGAACTGCACGCGGACCCGAAGCGCAGATTGCCCGTGGCGGACCCGGAAGACCGGGAACTGCGGCTGGCGTGCGGAGCCGCTCTGTTCAATCTCCGGCTGGCCTTGGCGCAGGCGGGAGTCCACCCGCTGGTGACTCTGCTGCCGCACCTGGGCGCAGTCACGGCGCTGGCGGAGATCCGCAGCGGCGGGCACGAACATCCGCGCCCCGGTGACGTCCAGCTGTGCGAGGCGATCCCCCTGCGGCACAGCCACCGGCAGCCGTTCCAGGACACCCCGGTCTCGACCGAGGACCGGCACGAGCTCGTCCACGCCGTGCAGGAGGAGAACACCTGGTTGCACGTGGTACCTCCGGGGCAACTGGGCACGCTCGAAGGGCTGGTGCACCGGGCACACCGCGTGCAGATGGCCGACGAGCGATACCTGGCTGAGCTGGCGGCCTGGGTCGGCCGTGGTGACGACAGCTCCGAGGGTGTGCCGTTGTCCGCCGCCGGCCCCAAGCCGGGGACCCAGGACCAGTGGGTGAACCGTGACTTCACCGCCGGTCAGACCGAACGTGCACCGGGAACGAAGTTCGAATCCCACCCGCTGCTGGCCCTGCTGTGCAGCCGCACCGACGACCAGGAGGCCGAACTGCAGTCCGGACAGGCTCTGCAGCGGCTGTGGCTGACCGCGACTGCGCGCGGGTTGGCCGCCTCGGTGATCTCCCAAGTCCTCGAACTGCCGGAAACCCGTCAGGAAGTCCACGATCTCCTAGGTGGGCACGCGGCACCGCAAGCACTGCTGAGAATCGGGCACGGGACGACCACCTCCGCCGCACCCCGCCGCGAACCCGCCGAGCTGCTCATCGACGGGCTTGGGCAGGGTTGACCCCGCGCAGCGCGGGTCTCCGCCAGCTGCTCGTCCGGGAGCAGCACCTTGCGAGAAGGTCGTCAGGGGGTTGGTTCCGCGTCTCGTTCACCCGCATCACCTCGCCCGCTGTAGAAGGCGGCGTCCTCACCGTGGTGAGTTTCAGCGACGACGGCCACCGGGCAGTCCGCCCGGTGCAGTGCCCCGTGGGCGACCGAGCCGAAGCCGAGTACCGTGCTGCGGTGTCCGAGCACCAGCAGCTGCGCCGACGCAGACGCGCGGCTCAGCTCCTCGGCCGGATTGCCGCAACGAACCTCGATGCCGAGCTGGACTTCCGGGTACCTGGCCGCCCAACAGGTGAGGTATGCCGCCACCGCGCTACGTGCATGATCCACTGTGGACAACAGTGGACCTGAGGTCTCAGATCGGGTATGCCTGCCGACAATCGGTTGCCACACGTGCACCCCGAGCAGCGAGGTCCGCCGGATCGCGGCCTCGGCGAAGGCAAACGGGACGGCATCCGACCGATACGCCGGATCCGCCACTCCGAACACCACCGGCCCCAAGGCCGAACCAGTCCTGCGCCTCGGCACAACCACCACCGGACAGCTCGCCCTTTCAACCGCTGCCCGGCTCACCGAACCGAGCAACGCTTCCCCGAAGGCGCCACGGCCACGTGAGCCCACGACCAGCAGCTGCGCATCAGCGGACTGCCGGACCAGCGCATCTGCGGCGAAACCGGGAATCACAACTCCGGTCACATCGATACCGCGGTGTTCTCGGCGGCATCGCTCGACGACGCCGCGCACCACGGCCCAGTCGTGCGAGGTGATCGAGTCCTCCACGGTCACCAGCCACAGCGGCGCACTGCGCAGGGCCGCTTCGGCCGCCGCCCACGTCGCAGCGGTCACCGACTCCGCAGAACCGTCGATTCCCGCGAGCACGCGCCGCATTCGTCGTTCCCTGCCCTCCTGGAGGTTCTGCCATCAGCTCCTGGCACCGGCAGGACGTCCGAACCGCGCCGGGCTTCGCCAAGGACACCCCTCAGTCCCCTCTCCCTTCGTGCTCCACACGTTCGCCCGGTTCCGAAGGGCCCTGGGCGATGCTGCGGACGAGATCAACCGCGGTGAGCACCCCGCGAACACACCCGTTCCGCATGACCAGAACCCCGTCGGTCCGCGCGTCGATCATGCTCTGTGCAGCCACTTCAATGCCATCAGACGCCTCCACCGCGGGCGCCGGCATCGAGCACAACGAACCAACGGTCACCACCGTCTTCGGGTACCAGGCAGCAATACCCCGCAACAGATCTGCCGTGCTGACCAAACCCACCGCCCCATCATCAGCCACGACGGCAAGATGATGGACTTCCCGCGCGTACATCTCGTACAACGCCCCCATCGCGTCCAACTCGGGCCGGACAGCGACCACAGGCGTACTCGCGAGGTCCAGCGAACTCCTCCGACTAGTCATGTCCCACCTCGAAGACCACCCGGAGCAACCGTCTCGCACCCCCTCGACCAGAACCAGAGGAGTTGGTCACGACCGAACTCAGAGCGCGGCGAGGACAGCTTCCACCGCCGCAATCGAATAGTCGTTCCGCGTCGCGGCACTTGAAGGCAGTGCCGACGTCGAGTCAGAGGGCTCAGCGGAGAGCTCGGCAGGCCTGTGCCGGCCGTACGTGCGGGGCCGGCGGGCAGCATCAGTTCTCGCTGCCGCCGGTCATGCCCCACATCATCAGGATCATCATCAGCACGCAGCCGGCCGCGATGAGCACGAAGCCGGCGTTGACCACTCCGGTGGCGACCAGGGCGATGGCGATCGCCAGCATCGGGATGCAGCAGACGATCATCGTCCAGTGCCACCACCCGCGGTGCTTGCCGCCGGTGCCGGGCTCAGGTCCGGACGAACTGGTCATCGCCGCATGTCCGATCACGATTGCTCTGGCGTGTTGTGTTCAGAACGGGCCGCCTCACGGGTACCTCCAGGGCGTATATCCCTAGTGTTGGGGGGTCCCGAGTCCGCCATTAGAGGCGAACGGCCCGGACAGGTGTTCACATTCCCTGGCCGGTGGAAGGTGCTGATGCGTCTTGAGACGCATGAGTCGCTCGTTGACAGGTGTGCTGTTGCCCCGGGGGAAGGCCTACATGTCTGTTGTCGACTTGGTCGTGCTGGTCGCCGCCTTGGCAGCCGTGGGCGCAGTGGTCTGGTACTTCTTCGGGCCCCGGAACGCCCATTCCGCCGAGTTCGTCGGCGGGGTGCAACGCGTCGAGGTGACGGTCAGGGGTGGGTACCGGCCGGAGACGATCCAGGTCCGGCAGAACACGCCGGTTGAGCTGGTGTTCAACAGGCAGGAGGAGGGCGACTGCACCTCTCGCGTGGTATTTGCCGATCTCGGCGTCACGGCCGCACTGCCCGCGTTCACGCGGACCTCGGTGCGCCTGATGCCCACGCGAGCGGGGACGTTCGGGTTCGCCTGCGGGATGAACATGATCCACGGCAAGCTCGTGGTGGTGCCTGATGGACAGGCCGATGGCGAGGTACCGACGAGGGCCGGACCAGCCGCCCCCGCCCCGGTGGTGACCAGCGCGGGGGCGGCCGAGGAAGAGGCCGCGCAAGCTGCCGAGCGCCGAGCGGAGATCAAGGACTTGACCCGGCGGGTGGTCGTGGGCGCGGTGTTGACCATGCCGGTGCTGTTCGCGGTCATGACAAGCGAGTTGTTCCACGTCGGCTGGATGCCGGCGGTGCTGCTCGACCAGCGGCTGCAGCTGGCTCTGATCACGCCGGTGATGGTCTACGTGGGCTGGCCGATCCATCGCAGCGGATGGCTGACGCTGGCGCATCGCAACGCCGACATGAACAGCCTCATCACGTTGGGCACCGTCGCGGCCTACGGCTACAGCCTCATCGTCACCCTCGCTCCTGGCGCGATCCCGTCCGAGGCGCAGGAGGTGTACTTCGAGGCCGTCGGGGTGATCCTGACGCTGATTCTGCTCGGTCGATTGTTCGAGGCCCGTGCCAAGGCCGGCACCGGGGAGGCCATCCGCGACCTGCTCGGCATGCAGGCCCGCACCGCCCACGTGATCCGTGACGGAGTCGAAGCCGAGATCCCGCTCGAGGAGGTGGTGGTCGGCGACGAGATCCTCATCCGGCCCGGGGAGAAGATCCCGGTGGACGCCACCGTGCTCTCCGGCGGTTCAGCGGTGGACGAGTCCATGGTCACCGGAGAGCCGATGCCGGCGACCAAGCGTTCCGGGGACACCGTCATCGGCGCCACCCTCAACGGCACCGGTTCGTTGCGGGTGCGGGCGGCCAAGGTCGGCGCGGACACGATGCTGGCCCAGATCATCCGTCTGGTGCAGGCCGCGCAAGCCTCCCGCGCACCGATCCAGCGCCTGGCCGATGCCGCCTCCGCCTACTTCGTACCTGCCGTGATCGTCATCGCGATCATCGCCTTCGCCGCATGGTTCATCGCCGGTCCGCCTCCGGCAGCAACCAATGCTCTGGTGTCCGGGGTGGCGGTGCTGATCATCGCCTGCCCCTGCGCGCTGGGACTGGCCACCCCGTTGTCGATCATGGTCGGCACCGGCAAGGGCGCGAAAGCGGGGATCCTGATCCGCTCCGCCGAAGCGCTGGAGACCGCGCACAAGCTCGACACCGTCGTGCTGGACAAGACCGGCACCATCACCCGAGGCGCACCAGCTCTCACCGATCTCCACGTCACCGGAGACCACGACGAGCAGGAACTGCTCGCCCTCGCCGCCGCCGCCGAGACCGACAGCGAACACCCGCTGGCGGCCGCGATCGTGGCCGGGGCTCGGCGGCAGGACTTAACGGTGCCACCGGCAGCGAACTTCACCTCGATCACGGGCAAGGGCGTGCGCGCCACGGCCGCGGGCCACACCGTGCTGGTCGGGACCAGAACGCTGCTGGCTGAAGCGGGAATCGACACCAACGAGCTCGATCGGCCCGCTGCCGCGTTCGCGAAGCAGGGCAAGACCGCGATCCTGGCCGCGCTGGACGGCCGGCCCGCTGGTGTGCTGGCGGTGGCCGACACGGTCAAGGACGACTCGGCAGCCGCGATCACCGCCCTGCACCGCCTCGGCATCGAGACCGTCATGATCACCGGGGACAACGCGCGCACGGCCACGGCCATCGCCGGACAGGTGGGGATCTCCCGGGTGCTCGCCGAGGTGCTCCCGGAGCACAAGGCCGACGAGATCCGCCACTTGCAAACCGAAGGGCGCCGGGTGGGCATGGTCGGCGATGGCATCAACGACGCCCCGGCGCTGGCGGCCGCGGACGTGGGGCTGGCGATCGGCACCGGGACCGACGTCGCGATCGAATCCGCCGACATCACCCTCATCTCAGGTTCGGTGAGCGGCGTTTCGACCGCGATCCGCCTGTCTCGGGCGACCATGCGCAACATCCGCCAGAACCTGTTCTTCGCGCTCATCTACAACGCAGTCGGCGTGCCCATCGCCGCCGGTGCGCTATACCCGGTGCTAGGGCTGCGCCTGTCGCCGATCCTGGCTGCCGCAGCGATGGCACTGTCCTCGCTGTCGGTGGTGGGCAACGCCAACCGCCTGCGCCGCCACCGCATCGCCCAGTCGAAGGCACCGGATCGTTGATCGGCCACTCTTCGGCACCGGCGGTTCGGGAGCTGCCAGTTCGCCGTCCGCTGCGAGGTGACCGTGCTGGTCGGCTGGCCGCGACCAGCACTCCTCCGCAGAAGTCCGATGAGGACTTGCCGGACGTCCACCGCCTCGACGATCAGAAGGCGTCCACGTACACGTACACCCGGTCGAAGCGGAGCGCGGCCAGATCGGCCCGGCGAATCACCCAGTGGAACAGGGCCGACTCCAGCTCGTCGCAGTCGTCGTCACCGCGCCAGGTGGCCAGCAGCGTCCACTCGTCGTCCGCGGCGGGAAGCGGCACCTCGTCCTGGGCCGCCTCGACCGGATCCCAGTTGAACAGGACCGGCTCCCCACCGAGCTGGAACCGCCAGCGGGGACGCCAGCCGACCACGTGCGACCACGCGGACTCCAGCTCCGCGGCCTGCTGCGACTCCTCGTCGTCGTCCTCCTCGTGCCAAGGCCACGACCACTGGTGGAAGCAGAAGTCCAGTCGTCCACGGCGGTAGGTGCCCGCACCGTCATCCGGGGCGCCCAGGTGTTCCGCCGACGGCGTCCCGGCCGGTACGTAGCGCACAGCGTCGGCGGCCACCGCCCCAGTGCCCGGCTCGGGATCTGCGAAGAACAGCAGTCGGCCCTCGGAGGGCAGCGGCAGGTCCGTCGCTCCGGGCGGCAGGGCAGCGCAGTCGACGGCCCCGACGAACGCGGCGGTCGGTGCCGGGGCGCCCTCGGGCAGCGGTGGATTCCCTCCGGTCAGCGCAACTACCGGGCCGGGGCCGTCCGCAGCGAGGTATATCGCGGGGCGGGCAGTGCGTATGTGCGCTTCGACCTCGGCGGCCGGAATGCCCCGAGCGGCGGCCTCGGTGCGGAACCGGGCGGCCCTCGCCTCGTGGGTTTCGTCAGCGATCTCCGTGTCTGTCATGGGCCGAATCTATGGCCCGCCACCCCAACCAAACAAAACCGCCACTCGGCGCCAGAAAACCTGCTGTTCAACACTCGGCCCCACGCACGCGGTGACCTGGCGCTGACTCCCCTGCACCTTCTCGTGGCTCTGATCTTGGAGTCCTGGTCTCCACGTCCGGCATGACTTTTCCCCCGCCGAACGCATGATCCGGGGGGGGTGTCACCGGGCCTGGCGGCATCGATGGGACGCCGATAAAGGCACGGCCGCGTCACGACGCCCCCGAAGACTCATTTCAATTTGCACTGACAAAACAGTTTCAATCAAACGACTAGCGGCACAGCAAGCGGCGGTTACAGCCCCTTGGCCATCCGCCAGGTGCGCGCTACCAAAACCCCGGCCGGACCAACCGACTCGACACGGATTCGCTCGAGCAGCGTGTTGCGCTCGGCGAGGAGGTCGCCGTACCTCGAATGGAGAGCCGGTACCACGACTCCACTAGCCTGCGCGTCTCTCCACCCCACCCCGACCAGATCGGCGCGACGGACCACACAGCCGCGACGACGCGACCACCCAAAACGTCGCGCACACGGTCTTCACCACTCCAGGAGCTCATGCACGCCGCTCACCTCGTGGGGCCAGGAATCCACTCCACAAGCCTGTTCGGGCAACCTTGAAAATTCGACGACAGGCCGCGCTTCGACCCGTTTCATCGTCATTCGTTCGGTGGTATTGGATTACCTTACCGTTGTTAGCGTGACCGTTGATGCCACCCCTCAGTCACTTTTATGAATCTCGCGCCACTTTCGAGTGAGGCCGTTTGTTTCTATCCGCACGTCGACCCCGAGCCGTACCGTGTTCGACCTGACCTGGAGGTGCAGGGTGCCAGACAAGCCGGAACGGATGACAGTCCGCGAGTTTATGACCTTGGCTCAAGAGGGCCAGTTCGACGTACTGGAGTTTCAACGGATCTTCAACCGAGACGTGATGTGGGTGCGGCACCTGATCGACTCCTTTCGCCGCAAGATTCCGATCAATTCCCTTCTGCTGTGGGAACCGGCTAGTGGCGCATCGCCAGCGGCCGGCCGGTATCGGGACCGGTCGGAGGCGAAGTGGTGGATTGTCGACGGCCAACAGAGGTGCGCTGGCACGCTGGCTGCATTCGGGGCCCTCCCCGGTTGGATGCCAGCTGATCGTTGGGCCGCATGCGGAGGGGATCGGTTGGGCGTCATGCTGACGACGAATCGTCGCGGCGAGGTGGTAATCGCCGAGGGCCGGCACCGCGGGCCGCAGGTGTCACTGGCAGACCTGCTGGTCGCCAGCGAGCAGAAGGCACTCCCGGAAGCACTCGCCAAGGCCGGCTTTCCCATGACGGACGCGTCGGCACTGGAGTTCGACCACTTCCTCGCAGACGTCCTGAACGCACAGCTGTTGCTGGAATGGTTACCCGACGACATTGATGATCCTTTCCTGGCCTTCAAGCGCCACAACAGCCGGGCGACGCAGCTGTCCCTGAAGCAGGAGGAGCTGGAGCTGTCGCTGTTGGCCAGCTGCTTCGGGCCCTTGCTCCGCAACTACATCGACCCAGCACTCGATGAGGCCGCAGCGCAGCACCTGGGCAAGGCGTTCACCCGCAGGCGACTCAACAATGCTCTTCAGCTGATGCTGCCGTCCGATCAGCGCAAGCTGAACGCCGTACGAGCCGACGCGGAGACAGTCGAAGACGCAGCCAAGCGGGTTCGCCAAGTCTGCCCTGTCGTGATCCGCTACTTGCACGAACACGGTCTCGTGCACGACGAGGTCATCTCCGCGCCAGGCGTCGTCGATATTCTCATGGCTCTCTTTGATCGAGTGCCGCACGCCAGCGCCGATCTGTTCCCGATGCGCTGGATTGCGCACATTGCCGCAGGCAACCTGTTCTTCGGTCGTCCGAGCACTGCGCGCGACACGCTGAACGTCGTGCTCAACGGCGGTTCCTATGAACAGATCCAGGCTGGGATCGCTGCGCTGGTTCCACCGGGGCGGCCAGCTCCGTACACGGAGGAAAGATTGCATCCTACACCGAAGCAGAAGACGAGCTTCGGCACGAACGGGACGCTGTTCTCCATGACGAGCGCACACCCCGTCGGCACGATGCGCGACCTTGCGGTGGACGACCTCTGGCATCCAAGCCCGCGCATGCGGCTACGCCCCTTGTGCGAGGAGCACATTGCGGGACTCATGTCGCACTACACGTTCATGACCGACACGACCTTCGAGATCATCGCCAGCCACGGAGGATGGACCTACGCGGCAGCCGAAGAACTAAAACCGGACGATGACGCACTGGCCGCGCACTGCTTGCTGCTGCCGCCTCGTCAGCTTCAGCCGAAGGACGTGGCCGACTGGCTCCAGGAGAACCGAACACCGCTGCTGGCCCAGAGAATCGAGGCTTTCCTCGACGATGTCGGGCCACTCCGAGACGACCCCGAACCAACCTCCTCCGCTCCCTGGGGACCAGGGCGATGAAGGAGCCACGACACGTTGAGCACGAACTCGTTCTCGTCAATGAATCCAGCACGTCGATCAGTGTTGGACTCATGAAGTGGATGGAGTCCTACGCCAAGCGCAAGCGGAGCGCCATTACGCTGTTCACCGGGTTCGTGAGTGTTCGAGGGCTGGTTGAGATTCTTCCCGCACTGCACAAACTCCATAATTCGCGCGTTCCGATCAGGCTACTCTGCGGAGTGAGCCAACCCGACGACGTCACCATCCTCATTGGACTTCCAGGTGTTGGCCACGAACCCGACCTCGCCAGCCTGCTGGACAAGGCAGATACGACCCTGCACGCGGAGATCAACCACATTCCAATCTCCCGACAGCGCGGCATGGCACTGCTGGAACTCACGAGCCTACTCAAGGACGGGGCCATCGAGTGCCGCCGTGAAGAACGCCGGATGATGCACGCCAAGGGACTGCTCCTGCCGGACACGGGAGAAGCAGTCATCGGATCGGCCAACCTGACGCTCTCCGGATCACGGTGGAACCGCGAAATGGCCGCGTGCACCGAACGAACCGCCGCGCCAGTCGCTCAGCAGTACCTCGACGAGTGGTGGAACGAGGCCGTGCCCTACGACCTCGCGGGCATCATCCGCAGAAGATTCGTCCCCTATCGGCCAGAACTGATCTATCTGACCATGCTCTACCACATCTTCGGCGATGAAGTCGATCACCAATCCCAGCTCCCGCTGACCGGCTGGCAACGCGACGGCGTCGCCAAGGCCCTGCAGATCCTCAACAGACTCGGCGGCGCCCTCCTGTGCGACGACGTTGGGCTGGGCAAGACCGACGAAGCCCTCGCGATTGCGCTGCACGGAGTGGAGCACAACTGGGGGCGCGTTCTGATCGTCTGCCCGGCGAACCTGCAGCAGATGTGGACGGACACGTTCCAGAAATGGCCGATCCCATTCAACGTCATCAGCTACGACAAGCTCGTACGTGAGGTGATCGGCGATCGGGACTCCGGCGACCAGCGATGGATCGACTACGGCTTGATTATCTGTGACGAGGCCCACCACTTGCGCAACCCGGAGCGTCAACGCGTCGCAGCTGTGCGCAAGGTCCTGGCAAGCCAGAAACCACGCCCGCGGATCCTGCTTCTCACAGCCACACCGGTGAACAACAGCTGCCTGGATCTCTACGAGCTGCTATGCCTGGCAGACCCGAACCTTGAGAAGCACTGGGCTCCTGTCAACGCGGCAACCTCCCAGCGCTCGAAGGGCCGATCAGGCCCCGGCTGGCGGATGTTCGCGGTGTGCCGGCATCCCTTGAAGTACGCGCCCAACGATCAGGCTATGCAGAACTTCTACCGCGAACTGGATCGTCGAATGGTGCGTCGTAGCCGCTCGCTGATCACTTCGGCATACCCGGAAAGCGCAACGCGATTCCCGCACCGGGATCACAAACCTCTCCACTACTGTCTCACCGCGGACTACCGGCGGATGCTGGGCGACGTCCTGGATGCGCTCGGCGCTGGAGCCCTGCCAGATGCTAAGCGACAGCTTCGTGAACTTCGTGGATCACGTCGCCGCGTTCAACCGCTGACGCTCGCGGCGTACCGGACCGAAGAGTACCGGCGAAGCACGAGCGCCAAGCGCGTCCCGCTGGCCCCGTTCATCAAGTGCATGTTGCTCAAGCGGCTCGAATCATCACCTGCGGCGTTCGCGAGCACCACCCAGCGGCTCGCCAACCGGATCGAGGTGCTACTGCAGTACCTCGAACAAGGTTGGGTCCTCACGCCCGGCCCCGAACTGGGCCGTCGACTCACCAAAGCGTTCACCACGGGAATCATGGATGAGGAACTGCTCGACAGCGACGATGACACGGCCGCCGACGCCTTGGATCGCTTGATCAATCAGATCGACGATGCTGACCGGCAACCAGCGTCGGACTTTGAAACAGATCGTCTCCAGTCCGACCTCACCCATGACCGAGACTCACTTAGGTGGATGGCTCGAGCTGCTGGCCGCGCCACCACTGACGATGCGAAGTTCTCGGTCCTGCATGACCTTCTCCGCCACCTTGCCAGGAACCATCCCGGCGAGAAGACCCTCATCCTGACCTGTTCTCGGAAGACAGCTGTCGATCTTCATGCCAAATTGGAGACCGCGATAGAAGTGGACCCGGACCTCACGGTCTATAAGGGCCGGACTGCAACGGCCGCGCCGGAGAATCCCCTGACCAAGGACGCCCTCCTGGGAACTCTGGCCAACTTCGTCCCCCGTACGGCAGCGGGACTGAACGGCACTGTCCGGAGCACCCCTCCCGAGGACCTCTACGACCTGCTCATCGGTACCGACCAACTGGGCGAAGGACACAATCTTCAACAGGCGAGCATCCTCATCAACTACGACCTCCCCTGGAACCCGCAAGCCCTCGGCCAACGCATCGGACGTCTCGACCGGTACGACTCCGAACATGACACCGTGCACTGCTTCAGCGTCCTGCCAGACACAGCGCTCGACCTCGTCCTGAAGCTGATGTCCATCCTTCAGGACAAGATCGCGGCAGCAGCCTCCACCGTCGGGGTCCCCATTGCGCTGCTTCCGCACTCCATCGAGATTCCCCGCGACTACGCCACGGTGTTAGCGCACCTCGGACACATCGAGCATCCGCCGCCGCTCGGCCCCTACGAGCGAGCGCGTACCGAGCTCGGGAATGCATTGCGCATCCCGTTCATCCGCAAAGCCATCGAATCCGTACCGCCCGGAGCCGGTGCCGCTCACCCCCGCTGCCCAGTGACACCCGAAGCAGTCTTCTGCTTCCAGGTGGAAACCGACGCGGGTGCAGAACGTACAATGTGCCACTTCGTACAAGGTCGACGAAAACCCACCAACACAACCTTAGTTGACTGCTTGAACCGCTGCGAAGTCATCACAGACGACTGGTTGAGCGAAGCGGACCACCAACTGTCCAAACTAGATGAAAAAACTGATACACACCTTTTCCACAACCTACTGTGGACTCTGGTGGATCCAGCCCGGACTGCCGTCGCCGCCAGGCACCGGATCCCGCCCGAGGAAGCCCTAGAACGGGTCCAGTTACTGACATGGATGGCGTTTCTGCCATGGGGAAACCCCAATGATTCGTGAATCGAATCGTACGCAACGTCGCGGTGAGAAGCCGGAAGCACCGAGACCAGCTCAGGGACACACACGATAAAGCCCGGAAGGACCGACGCCCCACGCGGGCTCGGTATGGTGTCACGGGTTAGCAAGCCCCGCTGATCCTACGCCATGGCGAATCCGGCTCAGGGTCAGATCAGGCGGCTTGTGTAGCCTGCCTCGACGAGCCGGTGGTAGGCCGCGTCGACCTCAGTCGGGACCTCCTGCGGGATGGCGAAACCCCGCTCGGCGTAGGCGGTGATCCTCTGCGTGTCGCCGACGAGCATGTTGATCACTCGGTTGACGTCGCCGATGCTGGCGATGTACTCGTCGAGCGGCAGTGGTCGGGAGGAGCACACGACCTCGACTTCGGGCCAGACCTTGCGGCAGGTCGCGTAGGCCCGGCGCTGCTGATAAGGCCGGGAGATCAGCATCACGGAAGCAGGCTGCTTGCCGGCATCGGCAAGCACTTGGCGTGTGTTGGTGAGGTTCTCGCTGGTGTTGGTCGCTTCGGTCTCGATCGTGATCGCCTCGTCGGGCACACCGAGACGGATCGCTTCTTCACAGTAGTGGACGGCCTCACCGCGGGGGAACCGTTCGATGGTCGTGGGTGCGTTCGCACCGGTGAACACGATGTGCGGGAACATGCCCTGGCGGTACAGCTCGGCGGTGTGGATCGCGACGCCCAGATCATGAGAGCCGAGGCCGATGCCGATGTCGCAGCGGCGCGGTGCGTGTCCCATGTCGTGGTAGTCCCACAGCTGCTGGACGTCGGCTCGCAGGTCCTGGGCAAGCTCGGTGGTTCCCATGCCGGGGACTCTACGGGCGTGGGTCGGTACCGTGCACACCCATGCGGTAGGCGAGCTCGATAGCCCGGGTAGGAGCGCGGGGAAGCCGGATCATCTCCCGCACCAGAATTCGGGAAAGCCGGTGGTAGTGGACCTGTTCGGCGGCATAGCGCTCGGTTTCGAGCAGCAGTGCTAAGGCGTCATCGGTGCGGTTCCACCGGACATAGGCGCGTGCGGTCTCAATAGCGTGGCGGACGCGGCGTTCGATGGGCAGCGCGCTGGTGTCGATGCGGGGCCCGATGTCGACGGCGACCTGGACATCGCCCAGTTCCATGGCCGCGGTGACCCGGTGGATGTTGACGTTGGTGGGGCCGAACGCGGTCCACACATGGTTGGCGTCATGGCCGAGCCGGGTCGCGGCCTGGTCGGCCTCGGCGAGGAACGCGGTGGTGTCGGTGCGGTCTTCGCGTCGGGAGGCGGCAACCACGCCGACCAGGTGCAGCGTCCCGTACACCGACAGGTACTCGGGGGTTGCGCGGCTGAGGCCGGGTTCGAGGCGGTCCGCGGCGGCGCGGGTGAGTGCGACAGCTTGTTCGAATTCTCCGATCGAGATCAAGGCGTGGGCCACGGAACGGTACAGCGATCCGATCACGAGGTCGTTGCCGCTGGTGTGGGCCTCGGCAAGTCCGCGGCTGGCCGAGATCGACGCCAGGTCGGCCTCGCCGAGCTTGGTCAGGAACGCGGTAGCCAGTTGGTGTGCGCTGGCGGCCAATGCGTGGGCACCCAGTCCGTCGTCGCTGCCCTGTCCGTAGTGCTGGCAGGCGGTTTGGGCATCGGTGATGAGCAGTGGGAGTCGTTGCGTGAGGCGGGCGTAGCGGGAGTTCTGGTAGTCGCCCCACTGCGTGGCGATCTCCGATGCCAAGGCGGTCAGGCTGGGCGGCTCTCCTGGCTGCGGGCCGGTGAGGAACTGCCGGTGGTCCATCAAGGCCACTCGCAGCGCGGGAACGGTTCGGCGGCCGGTCTCATCGGCCCACGCCATCAGCACCGGCTCACCGATCAGATCACCGAGGGAGACATCCAGAGCGGAGGCCAGTCGCCGCAGCACGGACAGCCGATCGAGCGGGAGCACCGCGTGCTCGACCTTGCGTAGCCAGTCCTCGCTGCGCCCGACCAGGCCGGCCAGCACCGCCTGGGTCAGGCCGCGCCGCTGTCGGTAGAACGCCACGCGCTCACCGATGGTCATGTCGTCGGTCATCCCTCGCACGGAGTTCAACTTTCCAGTCCCAGAGATACCGAACCCAGAGAAATCCTCCCGGTTCCCCCTGACAGACGCATTTAGCGTCCGTTCCAGCACATCAGCCGGCAAAGCCAGAAGCGGTCACGACTGCGATCACGGAGGCACGGGGAATGCGACCGGGTTCTCCTCGCGCGCTACTTCTGGCGACATCGGCTCCAGCTCCTGCCGTGCCGATCGTGCCCCGACCGGTCGGCACGGCAGGTTCCCACCGCGGTCAAAACGTGAGCCTCGGTGACACGTCGGCTGAGGCCGTGGCGCGTGTGCTGAGTGTCCGCACTGCCCGTGGCGGCCTCCGCCACGAACTCGTACCTCACCCGCCTTCTCGGCATGGACCCGGAGCGGGTGCTTCCTGCCCTGAAATACCTGTTTCCGCAACGACATCACCGGAGGATCGGATGCGCGCTCTGCGCCTGTCTCCACGTGATCGGCTCGCCCATGCCCTCGCCCATGTCACCACCACTCTGCCCGCCGCTGGCAGCGCGGTGTGGTCCACGCCGCTGGCGAACCCCGATCACATCCACGCAGCGCTCCGCGAGCACGTCGACGGGCGGACGGTCGTGGTGACCGGCACGCTGGACCGACGGCTGGCCCTGATCGAGCACGAACCGGGTAATGCCGTAACCAGCTGCTGGACCGTGGCTGACCTGTCCGGTCAACCGCACAGCACCCGCGTGTGGCCGGCCTGGACCGCCGAGCACATGACGATCAGCGACTCGGACAGCTGGCTGGCCACCGCGGAAATCACCCGGGAAGGACGCCATCGGCTGCTGCGGCCACGACTTCTGCTGGCCTCGCTGTACCACCCGGAGAACTTCCCGCTGCCTCGCTTTCCGCTGGCGATCTCCGATCTCGCGCGGGCGGCCCGCGCTACCCTGCTCGGTCAGGTCGAGCTCATGGACATGCAGCTCGGCGTGTCCATGGAAGACATCCTCGCCCGCGTCGCCACTGGCGGGATCGACATCGTAGGGATCTCGGCGACCTTCGGCCAACACGACCTGATGGCCCACTTGCTCGACGAAATCACCAGCGCGCAGCGCCCACCGATGGTGGTCGCAGGCGGCAGTCTGACCGCCCGCAACGAACAGTTCCTGCTGGAGCGCTACCCGGAGCTGATCATTGGGCGCGGTGCCGGCGAGCCCACCATCGCTGATGTGCTCGCGCACTGGCACAACGACCTTGCCGTGTCCCACATCCGCGGCGCCGGTTACACCGGCGCCGCTCGAGGGAAAGGCACGCTGTCGATCGGAGCACGCCGCCGCAGCGCAACCGTCGCGAATCGGCTGCAGACCGACATCTGGCCCGAGCTGGACCTCCTGGACAAGACCTTCGCCCACAACGGAGTCGCCCAGCTCGAATCGAGCCGTGGCTGCACGAACTTCTGCTCGTTCTGCCCTCGGGGCCACAAAGGACAGTGGTCCGGTGCGGAACCGGACGCGTTGCCATGGCTGCTGAAAGAAATTGGTGCGATTGCCGACCAGCACCCGCACGCCGGGCGAATCCTGTACCTCGTCGACGAGGAGTTCATCGGCCGGGGCCCGGACGCGGAATCCCGTGCCCTGAAGGTCGCCGACACACTCCACCAGGCCGGATTCGCCTGGGAAACGTCCTGCAGGGTCGATCAGGCCGTGCGGTTGGACCAAGGCCGGGACTGGCACATCCAGCGCGGCCATCTGTGGCGAGGCCTGGTCGACCGCGGGCTACGGCGCTGCCTGTTCGGCGTCGAGTCGGGCGTGACCTCCATCCTGGAACGGTTCAACAAGGAGACCACCAGTGCCCAGAACGTGCTGGCGATCCGCACCCTGACCGCACTCGGGGTGCCACCCCGGTTCACCTACATCACCTTCGACCAGCTCATGACCCTCTTCGAGCTTCAGCAGACCTACGCCTTCCAAGGGCGCACCGACCTGCTGATGCGTCCTCAGCCCGAGCTGAGCGTCGAGGAGATCGTCGATGGTGTCCGGGACCAGAACTGGGTGGCCGAGCACACCACGGGTCTGCCGTTCTACACCGGCATCAGCTACATGCTCGTGTCGATGGAATGCCTGATCGGCGCCGCCTACACCCGCAAGGCAGAGGCCTCGCGGCTCACCGGGGCAGTCGACCCGTCGATGGGGCGGGTGCACGCCCGCTTCGCCGACTGGCGTATCGGCGTGGCCTCGCAGTGGGCGCAGCTGTGGATCGACCGCAACTTCGCCTTCGACTACACGCTCAAGAGCATGGAGAAGATCCTTCAGGGCCGCCCCTACGAACTGGTCCGCGAACTCCGCCGGAGCATCAAGACCGCCGCCTATCAGCTGCTCGGCGCCCTGATCGACGCCGCGGCCGCCACCGATCTCCGGCCGCACCGACCGGAGGAGCTCACTTCCCGGTGCGCGGCTCTGGCCGAGGAGTTTCTTGCCGCGTTGGCGGCTGAGCTCGAGACCGCCCTGGGCCCGGTCAGCGACGGCCTGCCCGATCGGCACCGGCAACTCCTGCATCGCGAACACGACCGCTGGGCAGAACCCACGACCTGGCGGTTGATCAACGCTGCCGACCCCTGCGGAACCTGACCCGGACCGGAAGGAGAATATGCGGATGTCCGTGCAGCGCTGCTTTCTGCGCGGCCTGGACGCCGAGGTCTCCGTCCTCGGCGCCGGCTGCTGGACCATCGGCGGCCCAGCCACCAACCGGGGTCTCCCGATCGGCTGGGATCACATCGAGGAAGAAGAGGCCTTCGCCGGGCTCGCTCGCGCCCGCGAACTCGGTGTCAGCCTGTTCGACACCGCCGACGTCTACGGCCTCGGCCGGTCCGAACGCCTACTCGGCCGTCTCCTGCGCGACACCCGTCGCGCAGACCTGGTGCTCTCCAGCAAGGTCGGCTACTTCGCCGGCACCGCCTGCCACCCGTACCACCCCGACCAGATCCGCCGCCAGTTCGCCACCACCTTGGACAACCTCGGTACCGACTACCTGGACCTCTATTTCCTGCACAGCACTGACTTCGGGGACAACGACCAGTACCTGGCCGGCGCGGTCGAGGTGATGCACGACCTTCGAGAACAAGGTCTGATCCGCGCCGTCGGGATACGCGCACCGCACACCTTCGCCGAACAATGGGCCGCCGGCAACGATGAGCACGCAGCGACCATCACCCGATGGTTGCACCTGTTTCACCAGATCCATCCGGATGTCGTGACCGTGCGGTACAACGTGCTCAGCCCCCGCTACACCGCGCAGGAGACCGACATCTTCACCTTCGCCCGCCGCCACCACGTCGGCGTGCTCATCAAGCAAGCCCTCGCCCAGGGCCTGCTGCTGCGCGACCCCGCCTGCCCGCCACCAGTGTTCAGCCCAACCGATCACCGCTCCCGGGATCCGCAGTTCCAGCCCAGTGCGCTGGCCACGCTGGACCGCAAACTCGCTGCCCTGCGCACCAGGTTCGGCACCACACCGGCTGCCCTTGCCCGGATCGCTGTCGGCTACGCCCTCCAGCACGCTCCCGACGCCGCCGTATTGCTCGGATTCCGCAACGCCGACCAGATCACCACCACACTCACCTGCCTGGACAATCCGCTCAGGCAGGACGAGATCGACGACATCACCGCGCTATTCCATCACCACAATGAAAGGCTGGCTTCCCGTGCAGTACATCGAGATTGAAAAGAAGTTCGCCCTGCCTGACCCGTCCGCTCTCCAGGACGCGCTCGAACAGCTCGGCGCCAAGCCCAGCGAACCGAGTCGGCAGATCGACGTCTACTACAACGCCCCGCACCGCGACTTCCTCGCCTCCGAAGTCATCTCCGACTGGTTGCGGCTCCGCACCGAGGACCGTGGCTCCTCGCTCAACTTCAAGCGTTGGTATCCCGTGGAGGCCGTGACCAAGACTCACGCCGACGAGTTCGAGAGCCGTGTTAACGACGTCGAGGCCGTCCGCAGGATGCTCGAAGCACTCGACTTCCAGCCGTTGGTCACCGTTGACAAAACCCGTCTGGAGTACCGGCTTCCCGACGTCGAGGTCGTCTTCGATCACGTCGTTGATGGCGGTGACTTCGTCGAGTTCGAGTTCAAGGGCGACGCGGAGAGCATCGACGACGCTACTGAACGACTGGAGCAGTTCATCGCATCCCTACAGCTCGACCTCGGCGAGGAAATCAACCGCGGCTACCCGCACATGCTGCTCGGCCGCGAACACTGACCGCCCATCGCACTGCGGGCGAGCACCCACTTCGCTCAACCGTCCGCCCGACCTTTCTGCGGTCGTCTGTGGTGGAAGTGCGCACGACAGTGGAGCCGTATCCTGGGAGGATCGCTGTAGTAGTTGGAGCAGCGAAAGCCTCTGGCGGGAGGACGTCGGTCATGGCCTCTTTCCCTGGTGGTGAGCCCACCGGTGTGCCGGCTACGGGCGAGGTTTCGACGGGTTCCCAGGTGCGGTTGGCCGACCAGGTCGTCGCGGTGGCGGCGCTGAAGAAGAACCCGGATCGGTACACGAGGCTGTTCGGGCGGGCCCGCAGCGAGTTCGGGCACGCGGTGTGCTTGTGCCGGGATGATCAGGTCGTGAGGCTGGTGATCCGTTGCCGGGAGGGGCGGTATCACCTGGCGAACTGGCCGTCCAGCGGGCACCAGCACGCGCCGGGCTGCCACTGGTTCCGCAGTCCGGCCGAGGTCTCGGGGCGCAGCACGTACTCGGCGGCCATCGTCGCGGGCAAGGAGGGCACGTCGATCCGGCTGTCGGAGGAGCTGACCGTCACGGGTGTCTCGGCTGATCCGGCGCCGAAGCCGGTCACCGCTGGTGCCGGGCGCAGCAGCTCGGTGAGCACGGGGCGGCGGTCGGTGGGGTTGCTGGCGCTGCTGCACTGGCTGTGGGAGTCCGCGCAGCTCAACGTGTGGCATCCCCACGGTGGGCGCCGGAACTGGCGTGCGTGTCGCGGTCTGCTGGCTGAGCAGGCCCGGGACTGCACGGTCAACCGGCGGCCGCTGGCGAGCGCGTTGTGGATCGTGCCCGCCTTCGATCGCGAGCGCGCCGACGAGCTCAACGCCGCCTGGGAGCGCTTCCTCGGCCGCTTGACCAGCACCGGGCGGACTCACCGGCGGGGGCTGGTGCTCGGTGAGGTCCGCGCGGTCGAGCCCACCGAGTTCGGCGTGCGGGTGAAGTTGGCGCACCAGAGGTCGGCGTTGTTCGGCACTCAGCAGCTGATGGACCGCGTCCAGCGGTCCTACCCTGCCGTTTTCAGCTCGCAAGCCGAGCGTTCCGGTCGCCGCCAGGTGGTGTTGTGCCTGGTCTCGCGCAGCCGCAAGGGTTACCCGATGATCGAGGACATGGCGGCGATGCTGACCAACGACGCCTACGTGCCCTGCGATTCCTCCCACGAGGCGGAGATGGCCGATGCCCTGGTGGCCGCCCGCCGGGCGTTTCTCAAGCCGCTGCACTACGACGGCGGTGCGGTTTTCCCCGACTTCGTCCTCGTCGACTCCGAGCCGGAAACCTTCGTCGAGGTCTGGGGTGTGCAGGGCCGAGCGACCTACGAGGCGCGCAAGCGGGCCAAGCAGGCCGCCTACCGCGAATCCGGGAAGAAGCTGCTGGAGTGGGACGTGCGTGGCCCGCTGCCCGACGTCACCCGCTAGAACCCGGCGCCGCCGGGTGTCCTTCTGCGGAACCCGAGTGTTGGTGGGCGGTCAGGTGATCGGCTCCAGCGGGCCGAGAACGGGGGCGCTGAGGGTGTTTGCGCTGGAGCGCAGCTGCTGGGCGAGTTCGGGCAGTGCGCGTCGGGTGCGTGCCCACGGCCGCGCCGCCGTGCTGTGTTCGTCGAGCAGGACGGCGGTGCGGTCCCGGTCGTTGGCGATGGCCGCCAGCACCAGCGGGAACAGCTCTTCGGTGAGCCGCGGCTCCCACCGTGGTTCGAGCCCGGGCACGTCGCTGAGGTCGGTGCGGATCAGCTCGAGGAGGCGCCTGCGGAACCACTCTAGGATTTCGGCGCGGTCGAACTCGGTCTCGCGGTTGTGCTCGGGTGTCATGGTCGATCCTCCGGGGTGTGTGCGGGTGGATGCGGGCGACGGTGGCCGGGCGGTTTCCGGGCCACGATGGCCACGTAGTGGTCGTTGAAGGTGATGTCGACGCAGGGGTTGTCGTGGCGGATTTCGGCGATACCGGCGTTGAGCTGGCCGTCGTCGAAGTGAGTCAGCAGCGACATGTAGCGGTCGGCCACCATCGCCAGGTACTTCTCGGTGGGCATGGTGACGGTGTGCTGCTCGTCGTGGAGCGCGACCTGCAGCCCGCAGTCGGTGAGAATCTGGGAGGCGGCCTCGGGGGTGAAGTGAGCGGTCTCGAAGCGCTCGCGGGCCGCGCTGAACAGCGGATGCCCGAGCTGCGGCGCAAGCATGATGACGACCAGGCGGCCGCCGGGCGCGAGCTGGCGCGCCAGGCCCGCCAGGGTGCTGCGGCGGCGGTGCCGGGGCACGTGGTGCATGGATTCCTTGAGCAGGATGACGTCCCATTCCTCCTGCCCATCGGCGAGTTCTTCAGCGGTGGCGTGGCGGCGGACCAGCCGCGGGTCCAGCGGGATCCGCGCGAGCAGCTGCGGCGAGGGGCCCGCGCAGACCACCGGGGTGGTGGTGTGCGCGGCCAGGTGCCGCGCGTAGAGGGCGGGGCCGGATCCGACGTCGAGGAGCCGGTCGCGGCCGGCCAGGGCGGTGTGGTGGCGGATCCGGCCGGTCATCCAGGTGATGAACCCGCTGTTGTAGCGCCAGTGCTGCAGGAAGCGGGGGGCGAGCCGGTCGTAGTGACCGACCAGCTCGCCCCGCGTCTCCTCGCTCATGCCGCGGTGGCGGGTTCGGCGATGCCGAGGCTCACCAGGCGTTCGGTGGGGAGGGTGTCCAGCGCGATCCGGCGCGCGAGGTAGTCCATCGGGCTGGAGACCCGGCCGATGTCGGGGTCATCGCTCAACCCGGACGGCTCGAACCGGGTGTTGAGGAAGGTGCGCACGAACTCCTCGACCGGCATGCCGTGGCGCAGCGCGGTGGTGAGCAGGTGGGCGACAGCGTCGGTCATGCCGGCGCCGAAGGTTCCGTGCTTGGCGGTGGCGAGGTGCACCTCCACGAGGTCGCCGTCGGCGATGTTGACCGTCACGGCGAAGTCAGTGCCGGCGATGGAGACATCGCGCCGGATACCGACTCGGCGGCGTGGCATCCGGCGCCGGGTGATCGTCGGAGTGACCGATGCGGGGGTGACAACCTCGGACAAAACGTTACTCCTCAACACAATTTGTAGGGTTACCGAATGTGGTGATCCACTATATGTGGGGGTGATCGTAGCGGCGGGTCCCGACGCTGCGGCTGTGGCACGCCGCTACCCGATCAGGTCATGTGCCCGGTGCGCACGGTCGCGGGCGCGACCTGCTCGGCGCGGCGCAGGGCGCCGTCGATGACCGCTCCGGCGTCCGGGCCGGACAGGGTGAGGGCGGCCTCGCGTAGCCGGGCCACGCTGATCCGCAGAGTCTCGTCGTCGACGGCGACGCTGAGCCGCAGCACGAACTCCGGCGCCTCGGTGCTGACCCTGTAGCCGGAGAGCTCGCCGGGGAGCAGGGCCAGGCCGCTGGCGCGGCGGTGCGGGTCGTAGTGCAGCAGCAACGCGAGCATGTCCACACTGGACTGAATCCTTCGGTCGCCGAGCAGCCGTGGGTGGATGCGCAGCGCGACGTACCAGCCGCCTTGCGGCGGGATGATCCGGAACACCGGGCGGCCGAGCTCGGTGTTGAGCGCGTCGAGCTGGTCGCTCAGCCACCGGAGGCGCTGCTGGTAGCGGTTGTTCCAGTCGTCGATCCAGCTCTGCGGGGTCAGGGCGAGGGCGGCCGCGGCGGTGAGTTCGTCGCCCTGCGGGATGCGCCCGTGGGAGAGCATCGTGGCGTAGTGCGCCATTCCGGTCCGCAGTGCCCGGTTGCTGGTGTGGGCGAAGGCGACCCGCGCGGTCGGGAGCGCGAAGGTCTTCGAGCTGGTCACCACCGTCACGGTCCACTCAGTCATCGACCCGAGCTCCGGGGCGCCGAGGTCGGTGCCGGTGACCGAGCCGATCGGGGTGGGCCGCACCGCGACGTCGAGGTAGCTGCCGATGTAGACGTCGTCGCCGAGCACCCACACCGGATTCGCCGGGTGGCGGTGGTTGTGGGTCAGCACCGCCTCGGCGATGCCGTGGGCGCGGGGCTCATCGAGCACCTGGCCGTCGACGTTGTTGACCAGCGGCACGTAGACGATCCGCCCGGCCACATCGCTGGTGTGCTGCAGCCACGCGGCCACCGTCTGGCCGGTGAGCTCGTTGGCGGTGTCGATGGTGCCGCCGAACACCGGCGGGACCACCCGCAGCGACTGGTAGTAGCCCACCGGCGCCAGCAGGCGCCCGGACATGCGGTGCACGCGTTCGTTCTCGTGCCGGCACATCACCGCACCGCAGGCGGACATGAACACGCCTTTCGCGCCGCCGCAGCAGATCATCACCTCGAAAAGCCCTGCGGGAATCCCCGCCTGCCGCAGGTGCGTGACGGCCACGGCGCGTGCTTCCTCATCGAAGCCGGAGGACCCGCCGCGGTACTGGCCGAGCCGGTGCGGCCGCGCGGCCAGGCGGGCCAGCAGATCCCGCGCGGATTCCCCGTCCCGGCGGATCGTGGCCGCCAGGACCGCAGCGATCGCGCGGGTGCTGATCCGCGGCTGGTGGGCGAGGTCGAACCGCAGCAGATGCTCGGGCATCACCTGCGCTCCGTTGGATCCCGCGCGGTGCCCGACGTAGGACAGCAGTCCCCTGCCCTGGTCGAACAGGTGCCGTCCCATTCCCAGCACCACCGGATGCGGGTCCGGGGAGCCGTGGGAGCCCTTATGCAGCGCGACCAGGTCGTGATCGCGCTTGGCGTCATCGATCAGGTCGTAGACGACGCTGTACAGGTCTGCGAACCGCTGCATCGGAAACCTCGGTGTCTTCTCAATTTCCTGGTGGGATGCGCTCTTGGCGGGTGGCACGGGGCTGGTCGTCGGCCGCAGCCGGTCCTCGACCACCTGGCTGTCGGCATGGTGCTGAGGGGCGCTCGGCGCTGGGAGCCCCGAGTTCGGCGGTGATGGCGCTGGCCTTGCGGTCTTTGGAGTAGCGGCGTTGCAGTGCGTCAGCGCAGCGGCCTGGGAAGTGCTGGGCGATCTCGTCCCAGGTCTTGCACTCCTGCTCCCGCAGGTGGGCGATGCGGAGCCGTTCCTCGGGAGTGAAGGGGACGGGCTTTGGTCGTGGCGTGCGGGTGGCGGCGTTGCGCGCGCTCTGGACGAGCAGGTCCTCGGCCAGGTGCTGGTCGGCGGCCTCCACAGCGGTGACCACGTCGTGCACGGTGGCGTGGCCGGTCCGGAAGCGGGCGATGACCGGGTCGATGCGCGGGCGCGAGTGGGTGAGCATGCCCATGTCCTCGCCGGTCCATGACCGGGTCCGGCGGGCGGTGGCGATCTCCTGGGTGATCGGGACCGCGAGATCGTCCACCAGCGTCCGGCTGATCGCGAGCCGTTTCCACACCTGCTTGCGGGTCCAGCCAGCGAGCAGGCGCTCCAGGATCGTCAGCTTGCGCGTAAAGAACGCCGCGGCACGCAGTTCCCGAGCCCGGGGATCGGACTGGAGGACGTCTGCCACCACGCATTCGCTTCGTCCAGCCACGCGGGCGATGGTGCTGATCGAGTGCGTGGTGGCCAGCAGGACAGCGATGTCGCTGCGCTCGTCGTCGGTGAGGCACAGCGGGCCCGGGCCTCTCGGCGCTTCCACCGGCCCTGGACTGGATCCTGCGCCGTCAGGGAGGGAACGGGCGCGCAGTCGCTCGCTCACCGCGGTGGGGCGCTGCGGATCGGCGACGGTGCTCCTGCCGTGGCACCTGCGCTTCGGGGCTCGCTGCCCATGGTCACCGCTCCGGTGTCACGCGTGCGGTGGTCCACAAGTCGGGGCTGGTCCCGGGTTTGGCGGGTTCGACGGGCGTGGACTGCGCGGGGTGGAAGGTCAAGAGCTCGTCCAGCCGGCAGTCCAGGGTCTGGCAGAACGCGGCGAGGTCGGCCGGTTTGATGTACTTGAATTGTCCGGTCCAGAACGAGGACATTTTCGCGGCGGAGAAGTGGTAGCCCCGTTCGGCCAGCAGGTTCCGCAGGGTGATGGATTTCCAGATGCCGCGGCGGGCGGCCGTGGTGCGCAGGTTCCAGTGCAACGTCGGGTGCATCAGAAGGTCCTTTCCTGGTCGGGGGCGTGGTGGGGTGCGCTCTGGTGGGTGATCGCGGGTTGCTGGGTGTCCGGTGCGGGGAGCCGGTCGGCGTCGAAGGTTCGCCGTGTGCGGTCGGTGTGGTACCGGACCTGGAGCACGTGGGGGTGCCGACGGGGGAAGCGCCGTGCGATTTGCGGCCAGGTGAGCTTGTCGACCTCGCGCAGCCGCACCAGGAGCAGCCGCTCTTCCTGGGTGAAGCGGATGGCCTGCCGTTTCGGTGGAAGGGCGTCAGGTTCGCCGAGGCTGGCCCGCAGGAGCTCTTCGAGCAGGGCGCTCTCGGCCGCGGTGACAGCGGCGATCACCTCGCGCACCGTGGCCCGCCCGGTTGTGAAGCGCGCCATCACCGTGTCGATGCGCGGGCGGAACACGAGCAGCTGAGCCAGGTCTTCTCCGGTCCACGGGCGAGTGGAGCGTGCGGTGGTGATCTGGTCGCGGATCGGCGCGGCCACGGTGCTCACGACGTGCGTTCCCACTCCGTGCAAGGCCGCGATGCGCACAGGGGGCACGCCGTTGATCAGCTCATCCAGGATCTGGAGGTTGCGGGTGCGCAACGCCGCGGCACGGAGGCGCTGGAGTTCGGGATCGCGCTCCAGGATCCTGCGCACCGTGTTCCGGTTGCGTCCGGTCTGGCGGGCGATGGCGTTGATCGTGTCGGTTCCTGCCAGCAGGACGGCGATGGCCTCGCGCTCGTCGTCGCTCACGGAGGAAGATCGGGGCTTGCTCGGGTTCATCGATTCCCTCCCCGCGCAGCTCCGGCGCCGGTGCCGGCTGGTGCCGGGCTGGTCCACCCGGTTTTGTCCCGGTGGTACCGGGCGGCCAGGGTTCCCCAGGTGCGGTCGGGGAAGTGCCTGGCCACGTCCTTCCACATGAGCTGCTCGATGTCGCGGAGGTAGCGAATGCGCGCGCGTTCTTCGACGCTGAACGCTCGGATACGCGGCCGGGGCCGTGGGCCGGCCCGGGCGAGGTCGATGGCGTGGAGCAGGTCGTCGAGGCGGTGGTGCTCGGCGTGCTCGGCGGCGGCGATCACGTCCCGCACGGTGCTGCGCCCGCGCTGGAACCGGCGGGTGACGTCCTCGGTGTGAGGGCATCGGATCGCTAGCAGTGGCTCGGTGTCGCCGTCCCAGTGCGTTGTGGCCTGCAGTTCGGTGAGGCACTGGCGGACCGGGGCGAGCAGCCATCGGAGGTGGGTGGCGCTCACGGCGTGGGCACGGGCCGCGGCGCGGATCGAGGCGCCGTGGATGAGCAGGGAGACGATGCCGATCGTGCGGTTGCGCAGGGCCACGGCGCGCACGGCCTGAGTTGCGGGCCGGGAGCGCAGGATCGCGCTCACCGTGTCGGGGTGGCGGCCGACTCGGCGGGCGATGGCGCTGATCGGTTCGACCGACTCGAGCAGGGCGGCGATCGAGTCGCGCTCAGCGGTGGTCAGTGGCTCGGGCATGGGCAGTGCTCAGTTGCTCGGGTGGGTGGTTGTCGTGCAGCGGAGGTGTTCCTCGGACGGGGCGGAGCTCAGTGATTCCCACAGCTGGTCGGGGCCGGTGTGGATGTCGGCTTGGGACTGGACGGTGCGGTAGGCCCGGGCGAGCGTGTCGTGGCCCGCGTGGGTGAGCACGCGCGCGAACTCCTCGGCCCAGACCCACGGCACGCAGGGCCGGTAGCGCGCCAGCCACGGCTCCAACGGCGCTGGGGGCATCAGCACCAGGCCGTGGTTTTCGGTGCGGGCGCGGCCGTCGGCGACGAACCACGCCGCCACGACACCCGCTCGGATCACCAGGACCGGGAGCTCGCCTGGAGTGCAGCGGTGGCCGGACGTCGCTGCGGCTTCGCTGGCCTGCCATGCCGCCTCGGCGCTGCACCGCTCGGCGCGCAGGACCACCTCGGCGATCTTTTCCCAGGCATCCGGGGCTTTCCGCAGTGCTCGCGCTCCCGCTCGGGCACGGGCTCGGGTTCGGGCTCGCATTGGTTACCGCCGCCCGGTGTACGAGGTGACGTCCGGCTCGCCGGGGTCGGCGGCGGGGAGGGGAAGGGTGGCGGGCTCGCGGGTGAAAAGCTCTTCGACGCCGCAGTCCAGGGCGTCGCAGAACGCGGCGAGGTCGTCGAGCCGGACGCTGATGGGGCGCCCGGACCAGAGCCCGTACATCTTCCCGGAGGCGAACTTGTTGCCGTGCTCGGCGAGACGCTGCTGAAGGTCGGCCATCTTGTGGATGCCGCGCTCGGCGGCGACCAACCTCAGGTTCCAGTACATCGGGGGCTTTCGTTCCTTCCCGGATCGGTGCGGGGGTGGGTGGCTACTTGGTGATGGCGGTGATCACGTCACTGGACCAGCGCCACCGCTGCTGCTGGCACTGCGGTGCGGAGCTGGTCGCGCCGAGCTGAAAGGCGTGCCGCAGCTGGTGCACGAAGGCGGGCCAGAGGCGCTCGGCGGTGTCGAGGACGAGGTCGGCGGCGTCGCGGGCGTCCTCGCAGGTGGTGGTGGCGATGGAGTGCCAGGCGCCGGCCACCGCGGCGCTCCAGTGCGCTCCGGCTTCGGTGCGGGCGAGGCCGGCCAGGCGCTCGCGGCGGGCGGTGATCTCCTCGGGATGGACCCTGCGGGCGGCCAGCCGGGGCAGGGCGAGCTCGACGACCTGCGGGATGCGGGTGGCGGCCGGGGCCAGCAGCAGCGGCGCGACGTCGCGGTAGATCCTGGGCAGCTGCGCCAGAGCCGGTTCCGGGTGCCCGCCGACGTGGGGCACCCGCACCCGGGCGATCGGCCCGGTGGTGGCCGCGGCCTGCAGCAGGAACGTGTCGATGCCGTGTCCCCCAGCGCAGCGGCGCAGCTCCGGCGCCAGTTTCGTCCACTGTGCCCGGACGGTGCGCCAGGCCTTCGGCGACAACGCGAGGTCGGTGGCCAGTGGGGTCGGGACGTCCTGGCCCAGGGTGGCCGCGGTGAGCGGGCGGGCGAGCAGGTCGGTGAGCAGGCCGTGGCCGTGATCCCAGAAGTGAGGGTGCTCGGCGATGGCGATCGCCGCGCCGCCGCGCACCCGGTCCAGCAGCCCGCGGTAGGTCTCGCTGCTGGGGGTGGTGTTGGCCGTGTCGGCGATGAGCACGGGGCTGGGCGCGGTGACCTCGGTGAGCGCGTGCATGATCCGCTGACCGCGTCCGTGCTCCCGGTCGGTGCGGATCAGGCTGCGGTTGCGGGTCCGCACGGCACCGAAGGTCAGCGCGGTGCCGGGGGTGGCGCTGGCGTCGGCGAGCAGCATCAGCGAGGTGACGCCCTCGAGCAGCCCGGCGTCATCGCATAGCGCGTCATCGACGGCCTGCGTCACGGCGGTGATGGTTTCGGTGGCGTCCTGGCTGGCCAGGATCACGGTGGCGGGGGCGGAACGAAGACACATCGCAAGTCCCTTGTCGGCTCAGGAGTCAGAAGTAGGGGTGGTGGCGCAGTTCGGCCTCCCAGGCGGCCGAGGGCGCCCGGCGGGGCCGGTAGCGTTCGGTGTCCAGGAGGTCCTCCAGCCACCGGTGGTCGGCGACGAGGGCGGGCAGCAGCTCGCCGAGCAGTTCCTCGGCCGCGGGCTGCTCGTCGGGGTCGACCTCGAGGTGCAGCAGAGCGGGGTCGTCAAAGCGGGAACCGATGTGCCAGGAACCGCTGATCCGGCAGGGCCCGTGGGTGGCGGCGATGTGAGCGGCGAGCTCGTCCAGCAGCCACGCGGCGACCTTGCCGACGTGCCCGGTCGGGTCTTTGCCGTAGGTGGTTTCGTTGCCCGCCTGGTGGGCGGGGCTGATGAGGCCGTGGCGGTCGTTGCCGCGGCCGGTCGCTCCGGACTCGCCGAGGTCGAGCGCGCTGCCGGACAGGGTGACGTAGTCGCCGTCAAGCGCCCCGGTTTCGGCGGGGTGCTGGGCGGTGTTGCAGCCGACCGTGACCGCCAGGTCCGGTGCCGCGGCGTGGATCAGCTCGGTGAGCGTGGTCTCGGCGTGGCGCAGCAGCTCGCGGAATTCGGTGAGACCGCTGGGGCTTTCGTCCCGGACCAGCAGTGCCGGCACCCGGGCGGTGATCTCCAGCTGCCGTCCCCGGCGCAGGGTGTGGACCTTGACGTCGCTGCCCGCCCACGGCTGTTCGGCCAGCCACGCCTCGGCCAGCAGCGTGGCGATCTCGGTGCGGGTCCGCGGTGCGCAGGCGACCAGGTGCGCCGAGTCGGTGCACCGCAACTCGGTGAGCTCGGGCAGGTCGTGCAGCCCGCGGGGCCGGTACCAGTGGGCGAACCGGCTGGTGTTGCCGGTTTCGACCTGGATGTCGAGGAGGAGGTGGTCGTAGCCGGGCAGCGCCAGGGCCAGCTGCTCGTAGACGGCGTCGACGAGCAGGTCGTGCACAGGGATGGTTTCGCCGGCGAAGGCGCTGGAGGCCCGGCCGCCGATGATCACCCGGATCGGCGTGTCGTAGCGGGCGGCGCCGCCGGAGACCAGCAGGTGCCCGGCGTGGATCGCGACCTTGTCCAGGTTGTGGTGCAGCACCACACCGAGCCGGTCTCGGCAGTGCTGGGCGTAGCAAATGCTGGCCAGCTCGGCGATGCCGTCGGCCAGGGTGTCCGGGCTGCCCAGGCCTTTGCGCTCAACCCGCTCCACCGGAAGGTCACCGGGCCACGACGCAGTCGGCGTAGACACGGTTGATCACCTCCAGGACCTTCGGCAGATCCCGCAACTCGAACAGGCTCGCGTGCATGAGGCGGTCGTCGGCGACGTCGGCGACGGCGCGCAGCATCTGGGTGCGCAGCGCGGTCTCGCTGGGCGCGGTGGTGCGCCGGGCCAGGCCTGCTTCGAGGTTGCGTCCGGCGATTTCGGTGACCTTGGTGCCGTGCACGAGCCGCAGCTCGTGGCGCCGGTGCAGGTCGGTGGGGGCGTCGGTGCGGGCGTCGATGGCCAGCCGGCGGCCGTCGGTGAACAGCACCTCGGCGTCGATGGCGTCCTCGGCCGGGCTGTGCTCGCGTCGGTGCCACCGGCGGCCGGTGCACTTGAGCACCGTTGACCTGGGCAGCAGCCGCATCGCCAGCGCGATCCCGGCGAGGGCCTGCTGGTGCAAGATCCCCCCGGAGTGGTTCCAGAACTGCTGCCAGGTCCCGAAGTCCTCGGCGCCCTGGTGGCAGACCAGGTCCACCTCGGCCCGCTCGATTGCGGGCGGCTCGAGGAACAGACCGGCCAGCCCCGGTGCGAAGTGGGAGTGCAACGCCACGTAGATCCGCTCATCGCTGGGCTTGGGGACCCATCCCGTCGCGCTGATCATCACGGGCGGCTCCACCAGCACGGTCGCCCCGAAGCGGGCGGCCTGGCGGGCCAGGTGCAGGCTCGCCGGCGGTGGGGCGGTCACGATCACCACGTGTGGCCGCAGCGCCACCAGGGCCGTGTCGAGCCGCGGAAACACCGGGACACCTGGCAGTTCCGCGGACGCGGCCGTGCCGACGATGCCCTCCAGCACACACCATTTGCCGTCCAGCCGTTTGAAGGCGGGCAGATAGCGCAGGCCGGGCAGTCCGGCCCCGACCAGCAGGGCCCGCTGAACGGTGTGCATCACGGCTCCTCCCGGCGACCGGCAGCTGGGTGAACGGCCGGGCTGATGGCCGGCACCGAGATGAGCACGAGGTCAAGGGACACGGGGACTCCAGAATGGAAAGTGGAAAGGCCGGTTCGGTGCGGGCTGTGCCTGCGCATCGGGAATGCACCCGCACCGAACCGGTGAACCGGCCACGCCTTCCCGGGACAGGACCAGAAAACCCGGGGTGGGGGCGGCGGGACCGGCGACCTGGTGTCCTCGGCGTCGAAGGCCGGGGACGGGTCAGATCACTCGCGACGGCCGGGACGCTGCCAGTGCAGGGCCTCTGTGGTCTCCCCGACCGGCACCAGCTTCGGGACCTGGCGGGTGCCGCGGCGCACTCGCCAGCGCGCCAGCGCGCCGAACACAGCGGCCACGATCCCGGCGGCGACCAGCACCGCCACGCACACCAGGAATCCGCCGGCCGCGAGCACGCTCACCGCAGCGCCCCCGCCGCAGTTGCGGTGGGCTGCCAGTGCTCCGGGATCCGACGCCCGTGGGCGTTCCACTCCTGGCAAAGGGAGACCAGCTCGTCCCACAACCGGCGCCGTCCGGATTCGGCGATCTCGGTCCGGGTCCGGTGCTGGGCGCGGTCCCAGATGAGGGTGGCCAGCACCGCCGAGCCGGTCGCGGCGTCGATCAGCAGGTGCTGGTCGATCAGCGGGCCCAGAGAGCTCCGGCTGTGCTCGACGCCGGGCAGCGCGGCGGCCAGCACCTCAGGCAGCGCGTCGTGCTCGAGGACCGACACCCTGGTCGCCGGTTTGCGCGGCAGGCCGCGCAGCAGCGCGATCGCCGGTGCCGACGAGCTCGCACCACGCGGCCGCCGGAGGGCGGCCCGGCGCGGCCCGGCCAGCTGGTTGAGCTGGTCGAGCAAGGTGCTGCCCGCCGACTCCTTCACCGTGTGAAGGCCGTCATCGTGCTGGTAGAGCACGGCGAACTCGCCCGTGCTGCGTTCTCGGAAGACGTGCACGGTCGCGCCGAGATCTCCTCGGCGCTGCTGGGCGTGCTCCACCAGTGGGAAGGCCTGGTTGACCGCGACGAGGAAGCTGTAGTCCTCGACGGGTGGGAGTTCGGCCTGGCGTTCCGGGTAGCCGCTGCGCGCCAGCGCGAGCAACGGAATCGGTGTGTCCAGGTTGGACAGCGAAGCCAAAGCTGCAGTCACGGGTCACCTCTGATCGGTGTCAGCTGGCTGCAGCCAGCTGAAATCCTCATCGCATCCGCCGTTCTCGGCGGTGGCGGGGGTCGTGGGCCACTCGTCGCGTTCCAGCTCGTCCCGGATGCGCTGCATGACCTCCAGGCGGCGGTCCGCGGTGATCTCCGGGGCGGGGCCGAGCGTCCCGGTCACCCGGAGCGGCAGCCCGGCCGCGGTCGTGTGGATGGTCATGGCGTCCACAGCTCCCCGCAGGAGGAGGCCGTGAGCACGGGCTGGCCGGAGGTGCGGATCGGGAATCCTCCGGCAGGAGCGTCAAGAGCGAGCATCGCGGCGACGATGTCGACGACGGTGCCCGACTGTCTCCACTGGACGGTTCCCTGCCCGAGAGTGGAGGGATCGAGCGGGTTCACCCCGCTGGTGCGGAGGGCATCGACGTCCCTTCGGTCGACGACCACCACGACGTCGAGGACCGCCGAGGTCCAGCCCCGGCGGTAGACCAGCGCCTCGATCCCCTCGGCGCCGGTGACCGGAGCACCTTCGAAACCGTGCTCCACCAGGCGTTTCAGATGCCGTGCAAGCTCCTCGCGCTCGCGGGTGTCTGCGTCGTCGACGGCCAGGTCCATGGCGATCCCCCGATCTGTTGTTCATGGAAGGCGGCGGTCCCGGCGGTTCGGGGAATGCCGACGGGACCGCCGCCGCTTCGGGCGGGCCGGGTGGAGCGCTCGACGGTGCGGTTTTGTGGGATGCACCGGAGTACTCCACCCGGCCGAGCTGCTGTAGCGTTGAATCTGTAGCAGCTACACGAGACGCTACCGTGTAGCTGCTACACGGCCAAGCGTTACGGATGGGCCCATCCGGGTGATATTGGTTCGCCATCCACGATCAAATGACGTGGTATGCCCAGGACTGACAGGCATGGCCGACAGGCGAAGGAGACATGGGTGGTCGCCACCGGAAGTCCAGCGCTGCTGAAGCGCTGGATCGCGTTCAACCTCCGCCAGCTCCGAAAAGAAGCTGGTAAAGACCGTTCCGAAGTCATGGAACGGCTCGGCATGTCACGAGCACAGGTCGGGCACTTGGAGACCGCGGAGCGGCTTCCCTCCAAGCCAGTACTGGAGATCCTTCTCGGCTTCTACGGTGTCCCCGAGCGGTTGCCGGACTTCCTGCGGATTGTGGAGGCAGCTCGCAAGGGCAAGAACTGGTGGGAGAAGTTCTCTGAGGCCGTTCCGGCCTGGTTCAACCTCTACCTTGGGCTGGAGACCGGCGTCGCTGAGCTTGCTTCCTTCGACGCACTGCTCATCCCCGGCCTGCTGCAAACCCCGCGCTATGCAGAAGCGGTCATCCGCGCCGACCGCGACCTAAGCGATGCCGACGTCCGGCAGCGTGTCGAGCTGCGTTCTGGCCGCCAGCACATCCTCGAACGACAGGATGACCCAGTACACCTATGGGTTGTGCTCGAGGAATCCGTTCTGACGCGCCTACGTGGCAGCGCTGAGATCATGTGTGAACAGCTCGAACACCTGCTGACGATGTCTCGACGGCCGCGGGTCGACATCCAGATCCTGAAGCAGGACGCTGGAGGGCACATGGCACAGCAAGGTGGCACGTTCTCCCTGATGACCTTCCCACCCGAGATGGTCGGAGACCCGGGTGTCGTCTACCACGAGCTGATGACGACCGGCCTCTACCTCGAGGACCCGAAAGACATCGCCGTCTACCGGCATGAGTGGGGCCACCTGCAGGCCATCGCGGCCACTCCCGAAGAATCAAGGGCGATCATTCAACAGGCGCTCAAGCACTGGAAGGAGGTGACGACGTGACCCAGCCAGAACGCAGCACGCACCAGCCCGCTCCGCGAAACCTTACGTTCCGCAAGTCCAGCTACAGCGGGGCCAACGGTCAGTGCGTGGAGGTCGCCGGCGCAGACGGCTCCAGGTGGGTTCGTGACAGCAAGAACCCGTTAGGCGACCTGCTGTATTTCACCGACGCAGGATGGACCCAATTCCTCCGGAGTATGAAGACCGGCACGTTCGACTAGCACCACCACAGCTCTAAACGAAGTGCTGCGAACAGCCGACGCCCCTCCCGACCAGACTCGGTGGCCGGGAGGGGCGTCTATTTGCGGAGCTCAGCGAGCTCACACCGGATGATGCCGCACACCCTTCACAAGGTGCGCTCGGACACGCCTCTGGGATGAGAAATCACGTCCCCGGGGCCCGCTGGCGGCCTTCAGCAACCTCGCTGCTGAAGGACCGCAGACGTCGATAGCGCTCCAACTCGCCACGGCTTCGGACCTTCAGGGAAAGCTAGAGCACAGGTCTCGGGCCGGTGGCGGCGCTCGCCGACCGGGCCCCGACGGCCATCATCGCTATCTGCCGGCATCGCGCGCAGTGCGCGTCATCCCGGCGGTCAACCACACCTCGAGTTGGTGGGAGGACGGAGTCGAGGAACACCGTGTCGGCGCCCGAACGGCTTCGGCTGCAGAGCGAAAGCCAGCGCCCAAGCATTATTCGCGCTGGGTGACGGAGCTGTCTGGTCTCGGCTGGGGTTGGGGTGTCTCGGCTGCCTGATGCCTACGCGATCCGGGGCGGGAGTCGCAAGCCCCACGCGGTGATCGTCCGCTCGTTCCTCGCTCCCGATCATCGCTCTTCGGGGGCTTGCGGCTCCCGCCCGGCCCGCGTTGGGGCGGCATCAGCCGAGACACCCCAACCCCGGCCAAGCAGGTCGATCTCCAGGTAGCAGGAGACGCACCGAAGCCGTTCGGTTTCAAGTCCCTCCGCGGCTACGTCCGCGAGTTCCAGGCCTGATTCCGGTCCCTGACCGGGGCCCTTTTCGTGCCTGCTGCCGCGAGCTCACCCCTGAAGGCCGTGTGTCCCGGCTCGACCACACCGCCTGCGTCGCCATGCAGGTCCGAGCGGAAGAGGACACCCACCATGCCTGTCACCACTTTGACGATCCGTCACGACTACGAGGGCGGCACGACCGTTGAGGGCACCGCGAAGAACAGCCCCGCCCACCTGGCGCTGAAGGACCATCCATCGTGGACCTGGTCGCGGTTCGCGGGCGCGTGGCTGCTGCGGTCCTCGCGGCACCGCCAGTCCAAACCGGCACCGATCGCCGAGATCGAGCACATCCTGACCGACCTGGGCTACACCGTCACCCGCGACCTCGACGACTCGATGCCCAGCGTCGCCGAGCAGGAACACGACCTCGCCGAGCGGATGGAGCAGCGTCAAGCCCGTCTTGAAGAGCGCGCCGACCTCCAGGCGGACAAGGCCGCCGCCACGCACAAGAAGGCCACCGATGTCTTCGACCGCATCCCGTTCGGCCAGCCGATCCTCGTCGGGCATCACAGCGAGAATGCCGACCGCAACCGGCGCGAGCGGGCGTGGAAGAACCTCGGGAAGTCCTTCGAGCAGGCCACCTACGCCAATGAGCTCGCTCGGCAGGCCCACAGCGCCTCGCTTCACATGGCGGTCCGCAACACCCCGGTCACCGTCGCCAACCGGATCGAGACGATGGAGGCCGAGCAGCGCAAGCTGCAGCGAGAACTCGACGCCGACCCCTCCGGCGAGGAACGCGCCGCCTTCCTGCGGCGCGAGATCGCCACCCTCACCGAGCAGATCGACCACTGGAAGGGAGTCTTCGCCCAGCTCCAGAACGAGGGCAAGGCCTCCACGCTCGGCCCGGACCAGGTCGCCAAGGGCGACTGGGTCGCCTACCGCGGAATGTGGCTGCGGGTGGTCCGAGTCAACAAGAAGTCGGTCAGCGTGCCCAACCCGCTCTACCCGCCGCGGCCCGGGGAGAAGGAGGCGACCTGGACCATCGCCTGGTACAAGCTTTCCGGGCACCACACCACCGAGCAGATGCCGCCGGAGTTCGTCACTGCCTACGACACGCCGGGCGTCGACCGGGTCAACCTCCGCCCCGCATGGAAGCAGCAGTGAGCCGCCCGGCGCCGCTGTTCGAGCTCCAGCACACCGGTGCGACGCCGGTGTGCTGGAGCTACGGCATGGGTGCTGAGTCCACCGCCGGGGTCGTGCGGACCCTGCTCGATCCCGGTTTCCGGCCGCCCGAGCTGCTTGAGGACCTCTCGAACCTGATCGTGATGACCGCTCAGACCGGCGACGAGTGGTCCTCCACCGCCGACCTGGTCGAGCGGCACGTGCTGCCGCTGCTGCGCCAGTACCGGGTCCGGATGGTCGAGGTCGCCCGCGCGGGCCCCGCGCAGCGCGACGGGATCGTGGTCTTGCAGGACACCCGGACACCGCAGCGGATGCACGCCGACCCTGTCGAGCACGGCTTCTTCGCGCTGTCGGACGAGCACCGCGGTAACGGGGTGCTCCCCCAGCTCGGTGGCTCCAGGAAGTGTTCGTCGAAGGCGAAGGGCGGGCCGTTGGATGTGTGGCGGGCCCGCGAGGTCGGCTCCCGCCCCTACGTTCACGCCGTCGGGTTCAGCGCCACCGAGGGCAACCGGATCGTCGGCGACGCCGCGGTCACCCTCGGCGGGCAACGACGAGCGATCTACCCGATCCACGCCGCGGGCCTGTCCCGGGAGGACTGCCGGGACTACCTGCACGAGCTGTTCGGCGTGTGGTGGCCCAAGTCCTGCTGCAGGCAATGCCCCTTCTCCGGCGGGAAGACCGGCTGGCCGGAGCAGCTGGCCCGATTCCAGGCGCTGCCCGCCGAGGCCGCGCCGCACCTGGCCGACGAGTACGTGACGGTCGCGCTCAACAAGCGCTCCGGCTTGTTCGGGCCCGGCGGCACCCTGCGCGAGAAGCTCGAACTCGGCCAGGCCACCGCGGTGCTCGCCCTGGCCGAGGAGGCGATCGCCGCTGCCGACTGGGCGCTCTACCGCGTGCGCCGCTGCTACTCGGCGCCGGCGGCGGCATGGCGGGCCGTCGAAGTGGTCCACCGCGGCGACCGGCTCAGCGCGACGCTGCTCTTGGCCGAGCTCGCCGACCGGCTCGGACGGCGGCCTGGTCTGCGTCACGAAGGCGGGCACACCCGGCTCTGGCTCGCCGAACGCCACGGCGACCGGTACCCGCAGGTCGAGGAGTTCTACGTCGCCGCACCAGCACAGGTTCATGACAAGGCGCGCGAGGGCTTCGACACCCGCTGGCGCACCTGCGTGGGCGAGGACCTGCTCGACCTCGAGGACGAGACCGCCGCGGCGCTGATCGACCTGACCGGCACGTCGGCACCGACGTCCGCGGAGTCGTCGCTGTTCGCGGCGACCAACACCGGCCCGCAGTGAGCGAACCGTCCGATTCCCCTCTGGAGGAAGGAAACCCGATGCCATTGACACCCCTGCACACCAGGCCCCCGCGTATCGGGTGCCGTCGCTGATGAGGTCCGCCCGGATCATCTTCCGCGCCGAAGGCGCCAGGCGGCCGCGGGAGTCCGATCCGCTACCGGTGATGTTCGACATCGACCTGCACTTCCGCCCGGCCACCGCCGAGCAGTGCGCGCCGCTGGCCGAGGCGATCCGCCGCTACCTGGCCGGACCGCATGGAGATCGTCAGGTGGAGCGGATCTGGTTCTCCGTTCCCGAGGCGCTGGAGCGGGAGAACATGAGCCAGGAGATCGTGGTGGACGGCGGCACGAGCGTCGAGGGAAACCGGCTGCGGTTCCGCGCCGAGCTGCACCACGCCTTCTGCCACTGCGGGTGGTGCCGCCAGGAGAACGCCTACCAGCACCTGTCCGTCTGGATCTGACTCCCACCGAGAACGCCCCGGACCACCGAGGTCCGGGGCGTTCTGCCGTCCCCGGCATGACAAAGAAGGAGGCGAGCGGCCGGGGCTCCACGGGCGGTGGGGGCGGCGCACTCTGCCTCACCGCCGCGCCGCTGTCCAGCCGGAAAAGCGCCGGCTGGACAGCACCGCGTCGGCAAGGCCGGGCGAGTGCACCCCCACCACCCGGTGGGAGGCCCGACCACCACGTGGACAGGAGCCCGCCGTGGCGAAACTGACCAAGAAGCAATCCCAGCTGCACCGCCAGGCCCGCGAGCTGATCGACCTGCCCCGCGACCTCACCGAAGACGAGAAGCACTTCGTTCTGGATCCGGGATTGGGCTCGCCAGACCGCGCAGCACGGTGCCATCGACCCCGAGCAGGTGATGACCTGATGCCGCACACGTGGATGAGCCTCGGCGGTGGCGGCCGCGGCTGCGAGGTCTGCGGTATGTCGGTCCAGCGGCAACCCGACGGGCGGTTCGCCTGGTTCCTGCGTCCCGGCCGGGCGGTGCCCGTCGACGGGCGCACCGTCTCGGCCGGGCAATCGGAGAGCTTGCAGGCGCTGCCGGGGTGCGTCACCGACCAGCGGGCAGTCGCGCCCGAGGTGGCGCGGCCCAGCTACGGGGTGTTCATCCGGCTCGCCGGGCACGACACCGTGCTGCGGATGACGCCGTCCGGGAACACCACCGCAGGGGACCTTCACGCCGCGGTGTTCCCGGACAAGGCCAGCGCGCGGCGCCGCGTCGAGGAATTCCAAGTGGAGCTGGACGCCCGGCATCCCGGCAGCGAGGTGTGGACCGCCCCGCTGTAACCCCGTTCTCTCCCCTTTTTTCCGGGCGGTCCCGGGACATGCCCAAGCTCCGGGACCGTCCTTCTTCTCGAGCGAAATCAGGAGACCACCGATGACCGTGGAGATCACCCCGCCACCCGGCTACCACCAGACCCGGCTCCGCGGGTTGTGGGCCCGTCAAGGTTGCGGCGGTTGCGGCGGCGCCGGCGAGTTCATCGTCACCGACGACGAGGATCCCGACCTGCGCTACCCGCAGCCCTGCGAGTGCCTGTGCGAGATCGGGCCGGTCGTCGAAGACGAGCGTGATCCGGTCAGGGCCGGGTCCGATGCGGTACGGCGGCACGGTCGACGTCGGTGCTGTTGCCGCACGGTAGGCCGCGGTCGCGGGCACGTAGTCGCGGCGCGCAGCCAGGTAGTGCTGGAGCTGCTGTTCGGTGAGGGTGTTGGTGTGCACGGGATCGCTCCTGGTGGTGCGGGTTGTCGGTCAGAGCAGTCCGAGCCGGTGGGCGGCGCGGATCAGCCCGAACCGGGAGCGGCAGCCCGCGCAGTCCTCGTGCTGCCGGGGTGGGGTTTCGCCGCGGTCGGCGGGTCCGGCTGCTGGGGCGGGAGCGGTCGGTCGCCCATGCTGGGGTTCCAGGCCGTGCAGTGGGTGGTGCGATGGCCGTCGTCCCAGCGCACCGTGATTTCCCAGGTCAGGTCGGCAGGGTCGTCGCGGCGGGTGACACTGAGGTGCTCGACGGTGTACCCCAGGTTCACCATCACCGTCACCTCCGCACCCGATCCAGACCCCGACACCTCCTGGCTCGGTGAATTCCGCGAGTTCCGCTCCGGCCGCCCCGTCCCGCCAGAGGCGGTCATGCTGCCCAGAAGCATGGTCGGGCATCTCGCCTACCGCTCCTACTTTTTGCCCGCGCAATCCCTCGCACTCCGCAGGGAGATCTACGCGGCCCGCGGCTAGCGCGAGGCCTCGCGCACCTGATGGCCGAACGCGACGTCCGCGACGACGCGCGCCTGGCCCTCGCTCTCAACTGGCGCATCGTCACCGTCGAGGTCCGCGCAGCCGGCGTGCTGCTGGGCACCGCGGGGATCAGCACCACCATCGCCCCGGACGAGCACCCGCAGAACGCGCTCGCCACGACCGCCGGTGACTACGACCTGATCGACGACGCCGTCGCCGACGCCCGCCAGACCCTCGCCACTCTGCTCAGCGAGCTGGCTGCCTGACCCCGCCACCACATCGTCGCGGGTCGGACCACACCGCCGCCGGTGGCTTTTCCGAGTGAAGGAGACCAACTCGTGATCGCTTTGCCTGTTGCTCCCGGTGAACCGTTGTCCCAGCACGCCGATCGGGCTCGAGCTCGACTGGCCGCCGCGGCCGAGGAGTGCTGCCGTATCCAGCTGATCCACATCAGCCGCATCATCACCGCCGCCCTGCACGACGCCGCCTCCGGCACGATCGACGTCGCCTGGGACGCTTTCATGGGCGAGAAGTCGCTGGAGGCGATCTACGCCGCCGACGGCACCTTGCTCTGGCATGCGGACAACACCTTGCCCGAAGCTCTCGACAGGTTCCGCTACCGCAACGGGAAAACCTGGTCTGATGCCGTCGAGGTGATCAACGGTCACCTCGACGCCGCCGCCATCGCCCTCGGCAACCCGGACGCGCTCGAAGACCGCTGCCCGGAAGGGTGGGTGCTGCTCCGCGCCACCGGCGGCGTCGCGTTCTTCCGGATCGCACTTCCTGATCAGGCCACCGTCGACCACCACATCAGCACGCCCCCGGCCGATCGGGAGCTGGAGATCGTGATCGACCGCGACCCCGATCACGGTTCCGAGGCGACCGCGTTCCTCGACGGTGTCGAATGCCCCGCGGTCGTCACCGCCGTCGACCCCGGACGCGGATGGACGCGGGAGAACTGGCAGTCCGCAGCCACCGACAGTGCGGCAACGGCGAGCCCGGCCGCCGCCGCGCTGATTCACCAGCTCTTCGCCGACGGCGAGGACAGCCCGTACGTCTTCAACACCTGATCGCTACTGCCGCATTCCGGTTCTGGGCGCCCCTGACCACGTGGATCAGGGGCGCTTTGTCGTCTGTCTGGAGACCCCTCGTGAGAGCCCCGCTGCATCGCCGCCCGGTTGCGCACCGAGTTCGCCACGACGACGGCGATCAGCGGCGGCGCGGCCGGAGCGGATCTGATCTGGGCCGACGCCGCCCACGACCCCCAGCACACCAGTGGTGGCACCGCCACCACCCTGCGCCACGCACGGCAGCTGGGACGCCCGGTCATCTCCTGCGACGTCCGGCACCGCCGCACCACCCTTCTCCGCTAGCACCGCGGCCCACCTCGCTCGACATCACCGGCCCCGCATCCGCCGGTACCAGGGGATGCGGGGCCGGTGCACCTCCACTTCGCCTGATCCGGCGAGCCCCTGGACCGGCGAACCTCGCGTCCTCGTGAATCGCCCACCCACCTGCGTCCCGCTTGCCGTCGTCAGGCGGGCGGTTTGCGCAAGGCGATGTCCTCGCCCTGCGCCTCAATTTCCCCGATATATCAAGGAGTTCTGGGATGTCCGAACCAGCCATTTCCATCACCGACGTCGTGCGGTGGATCCAGGAGAGCAGCAGCGAGGGCGACTTCGACGTCATCCTCAAGGCCATCAACACCCGGGCCCGGGCGCTGCTGGACCAGGCCGCTGCCAACGTGAGGACCGGCAGCCGAGTGCGGACCCACAGCCTCAAGCCGAAGTACCTCAACGGCTTGACCGGCACCGTGAAGACCATTGAGACCGAGCGCGGGAAGCGGCTGGCCACCGTGTCGTTGGACGCGGATTCCATCAGCAAGCTCGGCACCACCCAGCGCTACGGGCACCTGTGGGGGCAGGAGAAGCACGACTTCGCCGGGATCCCGGTGCATTGCCTCACGGTCGTCGACGAGGACTGACCCGCACCACCCTTCCCCGCCGGGACCGCACCGTCCTCCCCATCCGGGCGGTCCCGGCTGGCCAGGGACACCGATCTCACTCAGCAGACCTACGACAGCTGGCCTGTTGAAGCAGTGCCGGGCAGGCGAGCACCGCAGGGGGTCCTCGATCTGCTCGAAGGCCATCAGCCCGGGCCCGCCGCCGCAGGGGCGCCTGCGGCGTCGCTGCGCGATGCGCTGCGCGCACCCCTGCACCGGTGAGCCCGGGCTGATCCGCGGGACGCAGATCGAGGAGCCCGCGGGGGCCCGGACCTGGGAGGTATTCGTGAGGGAGATCGCGACGTTCCGCGGCGAGCACTTCTTCCTGAGCAACTTCTATCCCGCTGCGGTGGTCGGCGCGGAACGTCGCCGCTACCCGAGTGCCGAAGCCGCGTTCCACGGCGGCAAGACGCTGGACCCGCGGGAGCGCGATTGGATCGCGGCCGCGGCCACGCCACGGGAAGCGAAACGCCGCGGCCGACGGGTGAGCTTGCGCCCGGACTGGGACTCGGCTCGGCACTTGGTGATGCGCGCGGTCCTGCGCGGGAAGTTCGCCGATCCGGATCTGGCCGCGAAGCTGCTGGCGACCGGCGAGACCCGGCTCGTCGAAGGAAATCGCTGGCACGACCAGCTCTGGGGTGACTGCCGCTGCGGCCGCGCCGCGTGCGATGAACCCGGCCGCAACTTCCTGGGCATCTACCTGATGGAGCTGCGAGCTGAACTGCGGGCCGCGACGCCCCGGCCCACGGCGCCGGCGAGCGAGGGCGTATCCGCCCGCGCTGCCTGAAATTCCCGACCTGCCCGAGGCGGGCCCGCCTGAAGGTGGGCCCGCCTCGGGTGTTCCAGCGCGACGGGGCATTGACCAGCCCTGCCGCGTATCGATTCCGAGGAAAGGATCCCGATGCTGCACTACCCCGTCACCGTCGCCGTCGGCGCAACGAGCCTCGAGGTCGCCGCCCAGGCCGTGCTGACACTCATGGCTCCGCTGCACCTCGACATCGAAGCCGCCCAGCAGTACGACAGCGAGACCGGTGACTATCACTGGTGGAACCCGCGCGGCACCTGGAACGGGTGTGAGTTCGGGGGCCGCTGGGCCGCGACCCTGCGGGTGCGCGGCAACGCCGATCCGCGTGACGTCATCCCCGGTCAGCTCAGCCCGGCCAACCTGCATCGTCCCCTGGTCGCCGGGTTCGCCACCGGTGGCCGGATCCGTGCCCTGGACCTCAACGGCCAGCGCGACGACACCGCCGAGCTCGCCCGCGTGCAGTGGGAAGACTTCCAGCGCATCGTCGCCGGCACCCCGGCGCCCCGGCCGTGGTCGGAGTTCGCCGCCCGCGCCAAGGACGCCGAAGCCGCCGCCGAGCCATGGCTCCCGATCCGCGAGCAGATCCTGGAAGCCTGCCTGCGCTGGCGCAACACCACCGGCGCCTCGAACGAGGAGTACGGCCGGCGAGTACACACCGAGCTCGAGGCCGCCGCAGCCCGGTGGGAAGCCTCGCTGACCTACAGCATGAGGCAGGCCGCTCGCGACTACCACGATCAGCCCCGCATCACCGCGCTGAACGCCCACGCCAGTTTCAGTGGCTTCCCGCTCACCGACCCCGAGCTCGTCTTCGGAGAGACCAGCAGGGAGAACTACCTGGTGCAGCGGCGTCTCGAGGCGATCCCGGGCTCGGCGACCCTCACCCACGATGGCCGGTGGCTGTGCTCCGGCCCGCTCGATGACCACGGCCTGCCCACCGGCACCGCGCAGGAACGCCACGACTACCTGGCCGAGGCCAACGACTACATCGACGGCTTGAGCGAAGACATGTGGCTGGTCGTCATGGACTGCCACGCCTGATCCGGAACCACCCGGTCACCCCTGAACGACGGCCCCGTCACCACTTCCCCGGTGACGGGGCCGTCCCCCGTCCTCTCCCTTCCCGCGCTTCGAGACCGGAGGCCCGAGACCGAGCCACGAAAACCGTGCGGTCTGAAGACCGTTCTCCGGCCGCCAGCACCCGGCGAGTACGCCACTGAGCCGGCCAGCACCTTCGGTTCTTCTCAGTAGCCGCCTCTCGCTATCCACCAGCGAAATCATCTGGAGTTCACCATGACCAGCCCGGAGACCGGCACCAGCCAGCGCGTCACCCTCGCCGCCCAGCCCGGCGAGGAGCCCGTGACCGTCACCGCCACCGTCGTGAAAGTCGAGCGCCGGGCGGAAACCAGCTTCGTCGGTCGGCTGGTCGGCCTCGACGCGCACCTCGACGTGCTGTTCCCCAGCAGCGACCAACCGGACACCTACTTCCTGTCCCGGCTCTACGGCGAGCCCTGCTGGGTGCAGGACGCGCATTTCGGACCCAACGGCTTCCCGTACTTCAGCAACGGGTTCGGCGCCCGTTATCTGAAGATGACCGGTATTGCCCTAGAGCTGGAGGCTCTCCTTGACCAGGCCGCGCTCGAACGCCGCCTGGTCAAGGAAATCGGCCCGGAGGTACCGCTGGTCCTCGCCGAGACTGACGCATCGCAGCCTTCCACCAGCCACTGACCTGCCCAGATCGGCTGAGTAACAACGCCTCCGAGACCGCGGCTTTTCAGGTCCCGTGGGCACGGCCCCGGGCATTCGGTAGGGGCGCTGCACTCGGCCCCAGGACGACGCCGGCCTCAAGCGCGAAATGCGTGCGCTTGACCCCGCCCCGGCCCTGGGGCCGGGACGAGTGCGCCCCACCGAGAACCCGGGGCCCTCACCACAGACGCGCGTCACGGGCTGGCCGGCCCGGCGCCGCATTCGCTGCCTGAGTGAAAGGAAACCTGCCGTGGCGTGGAACCGTGAGCAGCACGAGAAGGAACTCGCCGACGCGATCACCGCCAAGGACCTCGACAAGATTGAGGAACTCTCCGACGCGGCTGTCGAGCACGATCGTGATGTCGCGGAGAAGACCGGCGAGATTTTCTGGGCCCACAAGAACAAGTGGTCCACCGGCTGACCTCTCCGGTTGCTGTCCCCGCCCACACGACGCCCCCTTCGCTGCCCGGACACCTCACCGAGGGGTCCGGGCAGCGAAGGGGAAAGTGGGGCGATGGATACCAGCGACCGCGGCCCGCTTACTGTGGCCGAGCTCTACCAGCGGGTCCTCTCCCTGCGCGACCACGCCCAGGAACGCCCCGAGATGTCGCCGCGGGAACGTGCCGAGATCTCCGGGGCGCACACCATGGCCGCCGCGATCACCCGGCTGATCGAACGCGTGGACTGCACCTGCGCGCCGGAACCGCCCTCGGCCGCGCCGCCGCACCTGCGTCTGCTGCGCGACGAGGACTGACCCCGGGGGGCTCCGGGTAGGGCACGCCGACCAGCAACGTCGAGTGGTCCGCTCGTTTCGCCGCGCGGGCTCAGCGGGCGATCGCCGCTTTCCCCATGCCCAGGAGGTTCCCATGCCCTGCACCCAGGACGTTGCGCGGGAGCACACGTGAATGCCCGCGCCAGCAGCCGGTTCCGGATCCTGCGCGGCAACGGCAGAACGATCCGCTACGCCACCCAGCAGTCCCGCAACCTGGCGACCCGGAAATGGGCCGACCTCGACGGGACCTCCGTGCTGCTGGAGCTGTGGAGCCCCGAGCACCCGCAGGACGAGCTCAACCGCGGATGGGCGTGCGAGGGCGAGGTGCACCCCAGCCCGCCGCCGGAGAGCAAAACCGCAGCCCCGTGAAGTAAGCAGAGCGAAGCCCCCGCAGCACCACGCTGCGGGGGCTTCGTGCTTTCCGGCCCGGTGCTCACCTCACCACCCCGGCGCGAATCTGCGCACCACGCTTCTCAGCCGCCGGCCAGAGCTCTCGCCTGCCTCCCCTCCCCGCTGATCACCGCCGCGTGCTGATCCGCGGCGACCGACCCCGCCGCGGATGCGCACGGGTGCTGACCATGCCTCCCTGCGCGCCACCGGCGGAGATCCACCGAACCCGAGTGAAAGGACCGATCCCGTGACCCACCGCAACACCAACCACGACGATTCCGAGACCGTCATCCAGAGCGGCAAGGGCACCGTCCGCCGCCACGCCGGCAAGGACGGTAAGGGCGCCGTCACCAACATCAACACCGATCCGGCCGCCAACGACCTGGGCGCTCAGTACGCCGACGAAAACGGCGACATCCACGGCGACCTGAACCTCGGCTAGCCCCATCCACCGGCGCTCACCCGGCGCCGGCACGACAGCCATCCGCGGCGCGGGCAGGGACTTGACCATTCCCTGCCCGCGCTGAGCTGTTTCCGAGTGAAGGAGCCACCATGAGCAACGACACCGACACCGCTCCTGACCGGATCGACCCCGACACCACCGAGGGCGCCGCGATCATGAGTCTGTTCACCACCGTCAAGGTCCTCGAGGAGGGCGACGGCGGCTGGCCCGGCGCAGAGGTGGTACCCGCCCTCGAGCGCTGGTTCATCGAGCTGGGGATCGACCCCGGCCACCAGCCTGACGCGGTCGCTGAGGAACTGCGGTCGGGCCGACGGCGGTGGACCGTGTTCGGCCTGCGCGACAACACCCGGTGCGGCGCCACACAGATCGCCGCCGTCCTGCGCGGCGAGATCTCCGCCTACGACGACGACACCGGCGACGAGACGGCCCAGCGCGTGGGCGAGCTCGTCCTCGCCAGTACCCCCGAGGAAGCCGAGGAACTGGCCTACGAGCTGTTCGAAGCCGCCCGCGACGCTGACTGACTTTCCTGCTGGAACAGGGAAAAAGGGGGCACCGGCACCCGGTGCTCGGTGAGGGCGCCGCACTCTGCCCCACCGCGCGGACGAGTCTCAAGCGCGAAAAACGCGCGCTTGACCCCCGCCCGGCGGCGGGGCCGCCTGGAGTGCGCCCCACCGAGAAAACCGGGGCCGGCACCACCAGCTACGTGACGTCGGGCCTGACCAGCCCGGCGTCGCGCTCATTTTCCGAGCGAAAGGGACCGGACATGTACGACACGCTGCTTCCGCTGGACCCGACCCGGACCACGCCCTGGGCGCAGGTCGGCACCACCGTCACCGGCGCGCGCAACGCCCGCGACGCCCTCACTCGAGCGGGGCTGGCCGACTGGAACATCCGCAAGCTGCGCCAGTCCGCCGCCGAGATCACCGAGCACGGGGTGACCAGCATCGACAACCCCGAGCAGGTCATGCTCGTCGCCGACGACCCCCGCACCGGGCGTACCCGCTACCTGTCGGCCGTCGGTGAAGGGTATGGCGTCAAGCAGAACGAGGACTCCGCCGATCTCATCGACACGCTCGTCGCCGAGTCCGGGGCAGCCGGCGTCGCCGAGGCCGGCCAGCTCAAGCGCGGCCGCCACACCTTCGTCACCATGAAGCTGCCCGGCACCATGCGTGTGGGCGGATTCGACCACCACGAGCTGCACCTCGTGGTGTTCAACTCCCACGACGGCAGTTCGGCGTTTCGGGTCATGCTCGTGCCCTACCGGATCAAGTGCGGCAACCAGCTGCCCTACGCGATCCGCAACCACGTCAGCTCGGTAGCGATCCGCCACACCAGCAAGAGTGAGATCAACGTCGCCGAGATCCGCTCGAAACTGGGCCTGATGTACCGCTACGCCGAAGCCTTCGAGGCTGAGGCGACGCGGATGCTCAACACCGAGATGACGCTCCGGGAGTTCGAGGAGATCATCCACACCGTCTGGCCGCTGGATGCCAACCCCAGCTCGCGGACCCTGGGCAACCACCGGCGCCGGCACAGCCAGCTCGTGCGGCTGTGGGCCTCGGCGCCGACCCAGAAGTCCATCTGCGGCAGCCAGTGGGCCGCCGCGCAGGCCTTCGCCGAGTACTTCGACCGCGAAGCCCCGGCCAGCAGTCAGCTGGTGCGTGCCACCCGCGTGATCAGCAGCGACGACGTGAGGAAGAAGAAGCAGCAGGTCTTCGATCTGCTGCTGGCAGCCTGAGTTGTGGGCTCCCACCCTCGCCGGCACCGCGAGGCTGGGAGGCCCGGCGAACCGCTCCCGAAAGAGCTCGCGGCCGTAACCTGCCGGGACGCGACCAACGGATTCGCCGGAACTCGCTTTTTCCGAATGAAAGGACCCGATCAGGGGCGCTTTCACGCCCAGGGTAGCGCACTGCCCGGCGCCCCGTCGTCTCGCCACGGTGCCGGATGTTGCTGCCTGCATTTCCTTATTCCCGTTGTGCAGGAAGGAATTTCGCCATGAGTGAGCTGTCGGTTCTGCTGGCCGCTGCCTGCGAGGGGGAGGCCCCCGTCCTTCGGGACGTCGCGCGGCGCACCGGCCTGCGGTGGTGGGACCGGTGCGGCGAGAACAGCCCGGCACGGGGAGGCACGCCATGACCCCGGCCAGCACGCCCCCGCCGACCGCCGAGGGCAGCAGCGTGCTCATCGTGCCCCCGCCGGGGCTGACCGTGTGGACGCTGCACTGGTGGTGCCGCTCCGGCGTCGACGAGCGCAGGCTGTTCCTGACCTACGGCCAAGCGCTGCAGCACCTGGCCGAGATGGTCCGCGAGGACTGGCCCGACGACCGCGATGAGCGCGATGACCTGCCCGCTTCACCCCGTGGTCTCACCGCCGCGCAGGTCGTGGCGATGTACTACGGCAGCGAAGTCCGCGACGCCCCAGTCCGCGGTGATGACCAGGACCACCAGCGCGGTTTCGCGATCACCAGCGCCCTCGTTCGGACCGATGGCCCCTGTGAGGCGGACCTGCGCCTGGCCACGGTCCGCGTCCTCGAGGAGGACGTGGACAACGCAATCCCGCTGACTTACTGCCTGGACGCCCTCGGGCTCACCACCGCGGTCTTCCCCGGCGAGGACGGGTTCCCGGTCGTGCACATCTGCAGCGACTTCCCGCTCCCGCCCGGTACCCCGATCACGGTGTCCCTCGACGACATCCGACCGGGACCTGCCCGACTGGTCTACCACCTGGCCTGACCAGTTTCTCTTCGTCCGCCGCCCGTGAGCGCAGGTCTTTACGGGACATCCGCCCCGCGCCCCCGAAGGCATCCGTTTTTCGGGGAGCTTCGCGCTCTATTCGTGGCGGTGACCAGCGCGCCGGAGCCGAGGCCCCGGCGCAGTACCTCCCACTGAAAGGAACACCACGTTGATCGCGATGCACCCAGACTTCCCGATGTCCACGGCCTTGGACCGCGCCACCCGCACCCTCGACGACGCGCAGGAACAGCTGCACCACGCGGCCATGGCCGAAGTCGCGCGTCTGGTCCGCGACGTGTTCCCCGACGCCGAGGTGATCGAGATCAACACCCGCGACCGCGAAGTCGAGCCGGTCGGGTTCCTGCTGCACGCCGTCCGCAGCGGCACCACCGCGACGTTGTGGAACGCCAAGAACCGCCTGCCCAACGAGTTGAAGTACTACCGCACTGGCGATGGATATGACTGGGCGGCTCTGCTCCTTCGCATTGAGTTCCTGTTGACCGCAGCGATCGGCGCCGAACGCCCAGGCAATTTCTGGGAGTCCGACGACGACGGCTGCGGCGGCGAGGAAGGGATCTTCTCCGCGGAGCTGCCCAGCACCGACGAGATCACTGCGCTGGAAACCGGCACCTCCGGCCTGTTCGCGACCCGGGTGCAGGACCGCGATGATCACCACCCGGCGAGCCCGGAGCTGTGGCTGGCCCGTCCCGCCCGTCGTCCGGCGATGGACCTCGGTCGCCTCACTCTCACCGCCTCCTCCGCCGACGGCACGGTGACCCTCGACATCGACACCGTCGACGCCGACCCGGGCGTCGTGGTCCGGGTCAACGGCACCCGCCTGTCCAGCTGAGACGCCGCCGTACGGGATCGGCGCCGCCAGGAACACCGGCGGCACCGATCCCACACCGGTCCTGGCGCCACGGCCGTTCCCTTTCCCGCCTTCTACCGGAGGCCCGATGTCCACCACCGACCTGCCTTCGCACTACGACCCGGCAGCCGTTTTCGCTCACGTTTTCGACAACGGGCTGGTCGCCGACTACCTGGCCCAGGCCATGTGCTGCACCGAGGTCAACGCGCTGGTCGCCGTGTTGGAGGCCTCCGGCCACCTCGACGGGGCGCGGTACTGGCTGGAGACCCACCGAGCCGACTGCGACCGCACCCACCTGCATTAACACCCCCACAACCACTGTGGTCCACAATGGACCAGCAGGGAGGCTTAACGATGCCCCGACCCGCTGCGCCTGCCGGTGCCCGCGCCGTCCTCGCGGCAGACACGCACCGCCTGCCCGACCGCGGCGTTCTCGACCTGCCCGAGGACGTGCAGGCGGTGCGCGAGCCCACCGCCCCGCAACGCAACACGATGAGGCACCGCTGATGGGCGGCCACATCATCAAAGCCGCCCGGAACCTCGACCTGTACGCCGAGTGGCGCGGGATCGCCGACGGGCCGCCGTCCGTGATCGGCACCCGCGAGGAGATGCTGCGTCACCTGAACACCTACCGCGATCTCACCGATCAGGCCTCGGGCTCGCCGGAGCAGCGACTCGCGCGGGCGGACGAGGTCGGATCCAGCGCACAGCGCGCGGCCTGGGATGACGGCGACGACCCGCTGACCGGCTGGTGGGGCGACCCCGGGTTCGTCGTGGCACAGCGCGGCTGGCTCCCACGCGCCCGACTCCCCGAGTTCCTTGAGGCCTGCCGGGCTTCTTCGGGAACGACGAACCTGGAGCAGGCCTACAGCCTCCTGGAGCCGTTCGACGACGGCACGCCGTCCTAACTGCAGGCGAAGGCCGACTTTCCGCCGTGGCTGCGCGGCCCGAACCTCACCGGCCATCACCACGGACCTCGTGTCCGCGGAGCGATGGCCGACGTCGCGACGAGCGATCTACCAGCAGCGCCTCACCAGCACCCGCCCAGGTCAAGGCCGGCGATCCAACGGCACCTCAACGACCCCGTATCCGACAAGGAATCGTCCTATGTGGAACGAAATCGAGCCCTTCCTGGCCTTCATCGTTGTCATCGCCGCGTTCATGGCCCTCTTCAAGTTCCCGGCCTTGCTCAACGCGATCATCGCGCGAATTGAGGGCCGGGGCGGGAAGAGCGACGACAGCTGAACCCCCGGAGGAACCCGATGTTCAGGCCTTTCCCACTTCCCGACCAGCAGGACTCCAGCGACGACGCGCTGCGCAGCGCACTCGAGCACGCCGACCGGGCAATGCGGTTGCTCGGCGGCGCCGCGTGCCAGCCCAGCGGCGCCCGCGCGGCAGCGGTCTTGGCGGCGCGAGAGCAGTTCGGCGCCGCCGCGCAGGCCCTGTCCCACGAACACACCACAACCGGAGCCGAGCGGGCACCGTCCCCACCGCACCGGCCGGTGCGGGTGCGGGTCTTTCACAACGTCGCGTCCGAGGCCGCCCGGACGGGCTATCGCGTCGGTCACGTCGTGGTGGAGGTCTTCTCTTACTCCACCACCTCCACGCTCACCGCCGCCCAGCTCGCCGAGCAGACCTTCCGGGTATGCACCATCGACGACGGCCCGGACCCCGATGTGCGCACCGTCGGCTACCAGCGGCACGCCACCCGGTCGCTGGTAGCCGGCGATGTGATCGCCGTCGGCGAGCGCTTCTACGCCCGCACCGGCTTCGGCACGACCACGATCATCACGCCGCCGCGGATCCACCGCGTTCATCGCGGCACACCAGCCCAGCCCTGATCGAACCGCCATCTTGCCCGGTTCTTCCTGGAGGACCCCATGACGATCACGCCCCTGCCCGGCACCGGCCATCCACGGATGTTCGGTTGGCACGACTACCGGCGCAGCTACGTGCTGCCGGAGGTCGAGGCCAATATCCCGGTGCGCGACGATGCCCCCGGTGACTGCGGTGCCTGGCATCACGCGCGTGCCGTGCTGGCCGAAGTCGCCCGCGCGCTGCCCGCCGCCCCGGTGCGCCTGCACTTCCGGGAGCTGGAGACTCCGACCCGGGTTCCCTTCGGGATCGAGGTCACTGCGGTCGTGCGCACCGTCGGCGACGTAGTGATCACGGTGGTCTCGCGCAGCGAATCCGCGCCCGCTGGTCCGCGCGGGGACTACTGGGAGCTCACCGTCAACGGTCTCGTCCCTGAGGAGGGCACCGGGACGTTCCCGCCGTCCCCGCCGTGGCTGGGCCGCCTGGTCCGCCGGGAGGCCTGGAAACAGGGCGCGTTGCGTGCGACGCCCCCGGTACGACCGGCCCTACCGTGGACGAGGGAGGACGATTCGCCATGAGCAGTCCGAGTCCGACCGACATCGCGGCCGCCGCCGAAGTCACACCGCCGCGGCTGCTGAAGGCCGCGCTGGACGCCACCGCCGCTGGGCACGCGGTGATCCCGCTGCGGCCCGGTGCGAAGGCCGCGGCCGTCAGCGCGTGGGAGCAGGCCGCCACTCGCGACGAGACCCAGATCCGCCGGTGGTGGGCGCAGGCACCCTTCAACATCGGCATCGCCACCGGGCCCAGCGGCCTGCACGTGATCGACCTCGACGACGGCCACGGCCAGCCGCCCCCGCAGGACTTCGCCGGTGCCCGCGGCGGCCAGGACGTGCTCGCCCGCCTGGCCGCCGCGGCCGGACAGCCCTTCCCCGACACCTTCACCGTGGACACCCCGCGGGGCGGGAGTCACCTGTACTTCGCCGTGCCGCCGGAGAGCGAGCTGCGCTGCACGGTCGGTCGTCTGGGCTGGCGCGTCGATTCCCGCGGCCACGGCGGCTACGTCGTCGCGGCGGGCTCCGTGCTGGCCGGTGAGGGGCTCTACGTGGTGCGGCACGCCGCGCCGATCGCGGCGCTGCCCGACTGGCTGGTGGAGGGCCTCACCCCGCCACCGGCGCCGGAACCGGCCGAACTCGCCCTGCCCTCTGCGCGGGCCAGCGCCTACGTCCGCGCCGTCGTCGAGCGGGAAACTACCGCGGTCGCCCTCGCCGGCACCGGAACCCGCCACCACACGCTGCTGCGGGCCGCCGGCAGCCTCGGACGGCTGGTCAGTGGCGGCGAACTCGACGAACCCACCGCCGCCGCGGCGCTGCAGCAAGCGGCAGCCCGGCACATCGGCGTCGACGACTTCACCGCGGCCGAGGCCGAGCGCACCATCCGCGACGGCCTGCGCTGGGGCAGCCAACACCCCCGCACCATCACCAGGACCTGACCGCGCGTCTAGCCCACCGCCCACATCGGACTAGATGGGCGGTGGAGCGGGGTTGCTTCCTGACCGGGCTCCTGCGCCGGGCCCTCGATCTGCTCGAAGACCATCAGCCCGGGCCCACCGCCGCAGGGGCGCCTGCGGCGTCGCTGCGCGATGCGCTGCGCGCACCCCTGCACCGGTGAGCCCGGGCTGATCCGCGGGACGCAGATCGACAGCCCACCCGGGCACGAGCCGGTTCGACACCGGCGAGGCGACTGGGTGAGCGGTCGGCGACGTCCGATCAGCAGCACAGGAGGCAGCACATGTCCGGCGACACCGAAGTCATTGCGCGCATGGACACCCCAGCAGAAATGCTGGCAGCGATCCCCGCTCTTCTGGGGTTCTACCCGGCCGAGTCGCTTGTTGTGGCGACCCTGAAGGAATCGGAAGGCCAGCTGGAAGTGGGTCTCATGGCACGGACCGATTTGCCGTGCCCGAGCGAGTACCAGAATTTCGCCACGGGCTTGTTGACCGGCCCTCTCGGGAGGTGCCGGCTCGACCGTGCGATGTTGTTCGTCGTCACCGAGGGCACCGGCACGTGCACCGCCACCTCGTGCCGCAGCTGCACCCACAACACCGGCAGCCAGCCCCCGGCCTCCGACCAGCAGCTGCCGCACGCCGAGCTGATCACCATCCTCCAAACCCTTCTCGGGGCAGCCCGGATCGCCACGTACTCGATGTACGTCCCGACGATCGCCGCGGGCCAGCGGTGGCAGCACTACGACGATCCGCACAGCACCGGCACGGTGCCGGACCCGAAGTCCTCGGCTGTCGCCGCCGCGATGGCGATGCAGGGCTCGGTGACCTTCGGCAGCCGGGAGGAGATCGCGGCCTTGATCGCCCCCGACATCGACGAGGTCGCCCGCTTCACCGAGCGCCTGGAGGTCCTGCTCAACGAGTCCGTTGAGGACATCAGCGAGGTCGAGGGATTGCGGATCGTGCTCGGCGCCGTCGACCGCATCGCCGCCGGACAGGCGCTCACCGACGAGGAGCTGCTGCGCGTGCAGGTCGCGGTGGCCGACACCGAGGTGCGCGATCTGGCCATGAGCACCGCGGTGGGTGACTCGGCCGGCGCCGCCGAACAGCTGTGGATGCTCCTGGCCCGCAAGGCACCCGCGCCGGAGGTGGCCGAGCCCCTGGCGCTGCTGGCGGTCTCGGCGTTCTTGCGCGGCGAAGGTGGTCTGGTGCGGGCGGCGCTGACCCGCATCGCTGAGGACGCTCCGGAGCACATGCTGGGGTGGATGCTTCAAACGGCCACGGACGCAGGGCTCGACCCTCGCGAGGTGCTTCGGCCGACCGTCCGCGAGGCCGCCCTCAAGGCCGAGCAGCTGCTCACCGGTGCGCCTCCGGTGAATCCCTGATCCGAGGAGCACGGCCTGCCCCGGGGTTCGGACGGCACCTGGAGGTGCTGGGGCTCGGGGCGTCCCCGGGTGCTCTTGTTGCGCCCGATCTGCTCCAAGAAAAGCGGTGAGGGGCGGTTGCATCAAGCCAAAATGCGCGGCTTGACACAACCGCCCCTCACCGCTGGGCAAGCCGCAGATCGACCGCAACAAGAACAGCCGACCGGCTGTCAGTGGTTGATCTGATTCGGGTTCCGCTGAATTCGAAATCACTTGATCTGCACGAAATTAATGTTGTCACGTAAGGAGAAGATCATGGCTGGCGAAACCGGTATCACCATTGTGGGCAACCTGACCGCCGACCCGGAGCTGCGCTTCACCGCCTCCGGTGCCGCGGTCGCGAACTTCACGGTCGCCTCCACGCCGCGGACCTTCGATCGCCAGAGCGGCGAGTGGAAGGACGGCCAGGCCCTCTTCCTGCGTTGCAACATCTGGCGGCAGCCGGCGGAGAACGTGGCCGAGTCGCTGACCCGCGGCATGCGGGTGCTCGTGCAGGGCAGGCTGCGCCAGCGCTCCTTCGAGACCAAGGAAGGCGAGAAGCGCACCGTCTTCGAGCTGGAAGTCGACGAGATCGGCCCGGCCCTGCGCTACGCGACCGCCAAGGTCAACAAGGTCACCCGCAGCAGCAACGCCCAGCCCGAAAGTGACCCGTGGGCCGCTGAGCCCGCCGCAGCGGCCGCCGCGGCCGGTGAGACGCCGCCGTTCTGATCTCCGTAGCGGGGCCGGCGACGCACTACCCGGTCGGCCCCGCCCTCCCGTGCCGTGAACCCGTTACCGCGGCCCGGCCCCGCACGCCGTCGGGGCCGGGCCGGATCTCGCTTGGGAGAAGCCATGTACAGCGTCGAGCTCACCCGCTACGACGACGTCACCAACAACCCCGATGCCCGTGTCGAATGGACCGAGGTCCGTGACGGTGTCACCGCGCTGGAAGCGCTGGAGAGCATCAGAGCTTCCTGCGCCCGCCATTTCGTCGAGTACACCCGCGCCACCGTCACCGACCAGGACACCGGAAACACCGTGGACAGAGCCGAACTCGTCCGCATCGCGCTCGCGCACGCCCGGATCGACCCCGCACAGCGCGAGCGGTTCGCCACGTGGGTCGCCAACCAGGTCCGCGAGCGGCTGTTCCCCTGGGACGACCTCGCCGTGCTCATGCCTCCCCCCGATTCCTATTGGAGGGACGCGGCGTGCTGGACGCACCGCACGGTCGGCAAGTACCTCGACGACTGGCTCATCGACACCGTCAACGCCCGGTACCCGCTGTTTCGGCACTGGCTGGAAAAGCATGACGCCGACCTCGCCGCCGGCACCGCGTCGTGCTGGTTCCACCGGACCCACCGCCTCATCCGGCCCCCAGCCGTTGCCCTCCGCTGACCCCGTGGCGGAGCTGGGCGCGCGCCGTCCCGCCAGCGGCGCCCGCTGCCCGCTCCCGGCCGGGCACTCGTGTTCCCCCGAGCGAGTGCCCGGCCCGGTCTTGCCGCACCACACCCGTACCCCTCGCCGACCGGCCGGAGAAAGGAACCGTCCGATGTGCACGCCGCCGCGAACCGGCGGTGGTCTGCCTCCCGAGCACCGCCGGGCTTGCCCGAAACGCAGCTACCCGACCCGCCGCGACGCCGAACTGGCCCTGCTGGAGTGCCGGATCCTCGCGACCCTGCACGGCCACCAGCAGCGGCGCGAACGACGCGCCTACTACTGCTCCCGGTGCCGTCAGTTCCACCTGACCAGCCACCCCGGCCATCCCGTCACCCCACGCGACCGGGAGGAACCATGACCGCCCCCGATCACTTCGACCATCTCGTGAACTCCTACGCCCAGGCATTCGTCCCGCAGGCACCGCCGATCCCCTCCCGGCCGCCCGCTGCCGCCACCAGCTGCGGATGCCCGGAATGCTCCAGCGAAGGCTTCTCCACCGGATGGCCGTTGTGCGGTTTTTGGCGCGCGGACTGCTGGCTGTGCGAAGGCCGCCGCGAATGGACCGACCTCCACGCACCCGCCGACTCGACCCGGCATCGGTGTGGGATCTGCGATGACGCCTGGCGCCGCGATCTCCGGTTCTTCCGCGAAGCCCTCCGCGACCCGCGAGCGCTCGCGACCCGGCTACGCGAGGACGCCGCCCGCCGCACCGCGGCCGACCACCGGGTCGGCCGACGATGAACGGCCCCTACCTGGCGATCCTGCACACCGGCTCGTTCGAGTTCATGGCCTGCGGCCGCGACGCCGAGCAGGCTCTCGAGGTGCTCCGCCGAGGGTGGCGTGAACACGCCCGCCGCACCGGCGCGCGCTGGCAATGGTCAGAGCTGGCCGATTCCGTCGACGTCGTCGAGGTGCCACCCGGGACCGTGCTGCGCGACCGCTCCACACCGCTGATCGGCGCCCGTACGGCCTTCACCGACCGCGACGAGGGAGGCAGCCGTGCCACCGGCTGAGCACCGCCGTCGCCCGCTCCGACCGGCCCACGGCGGACCGCGAACCGGAGCGCGGACCGGAGCGCGCGGCCCGCGCCGACGATTCCGCACCGACTACCGCGGTGCCGTATCGTCGATCGACATGAGGTTCCGCGCGTTTGTGGTTTTCGCCCGGCTTTGCGGTGCCGCCGGACTCGGCGTGCTGCTCGGCGCCGCCGCCGCAGGCCTGCTCAACATCATCACCGGCCAGGCCTTCATCTACGACAGCGCCTGGCTGGCCGGATTCCCGGTCCTTGCCGTCATCGGCGCCGCGGGCGGCTTCGCCGCGGCCTGGCTGACCCGCCGCTGGCTCGCCCCGGCCGCCGCACGCCGGCGCCTGCTGGGCGCGGTCATCGGGGCAGTCGCGCTGCCGCTGGCCACCGCCCTCGCCCAGGGCGAGCCCATCAGGGCCGTGGCGTTCCCACTGGTCCTCATCGGGGCCGCGGGCATCGTGGCACTGTGGGTGCGGGGCTACCGGCGGGAGACCGCCATGGCCCGCTCGGTGATGTACGGACGGCCCGCCACCCGGGCCTGACCACCGAACCGGCGCAGCAACAACGCCCAGCACTAGGGGCCCGCCGTGGCCACCCGGCCGTCTTCCACGGCCTGGGGCCACGGCGTCCCCGCCGCCTCGAGCCCGGTGGTCTCCCCGCCGGCACCCAATTCTGGCCCGGCTGAATCAGCCCGCTCCTCGCTGTTGGCATCGCCGGCGTCGTTGTCCTCCCGTTGCCCACCGGCGTCAGCATCGCCGGTGCGGCGGCCAGCGGCGATCAGCCTCCGGGCTTCCTTCTCACCGCTGAGCTCCAGCAGGTCGGCCACCTGCTCCACCGTGCGGCCCGCCTCATGGATCTCCAGAGCCGCCCGAGCCTGCCGGTCCCGTTCCCCCGCGACCGCAGCTTCGGACTCCTCCTGTTTGACCTCCATCTTGCGGCGCAACACGGCGATCCTGTCCTCGCAGGCCGCCCGTTCCATCGCGATCGCGTCCCCGGCTTCGACGAACTCCCGCAACGCGCCCTCGACCCGCCGCTCACGCTCACGCTGCTCCGCAAGCTGCTGCACGTTGCGGCGCCGGGCTTCCTCCAGCTGTCGGCTGATCCGGGCCGACCGGCGCGGTCGCCTGCCCTCAGTGGTGGCGGATTCGGCCATGCCGCACTCCTTCCTCCAACGGTGCGCCTGAATGCGAAACCGCATCCGACGCTAACCACGCAGGGGCCGCCGGCGTCCCGACGCGCCGAGAACGAAGCAGGGAGGAGAAACGGCGAAAGCGTGCCCAGCTGTGCCGGGCACGCCCACCGTGCCGACGCGGAAGCCCCGAAGGGCTTACCCACCGTGCGGTGGGCTCGGCCAAGAACCGCGTGGCCGATGCCCGGCGCCGTGCAAGGCCGCTGAAAGCCCATGCGCACCGGGACACGATCAGTGTAGCGGGCAACCCAGACGCCCGGGCCCGCCAAACCGGCACACCACCCCACCGCCGCAACCCCATCACCCGGGCACGGCGAGCCGCCTTCGACTGAGCCGACCCCGGGAGCGCGAGCCCGCCCACCACCGGCCGAGCGGCCGTGCACACCCGCCCGCAGTCACACACGAGGCATTGTTCTCCGCTTCGCTCCGAACAATAAAAGCATTCTCTTCCTTTCCCCCGGCCCTTCGCGGCCTCATTGTATTAACGGGTGGGGCTGCCGCGTCAAGGGCACCCCAAAATCCACCGAAATTGTCCTCCGCAAGCTCCGGACAATTTCGGTGGATTTTGGGGCCCCACCCTTGACCCGGCAGCCCCACACGCAATGATTGGCCTATACGAAGCGACGGGGAAAAGAAAGATACTGCAACAGCGCGAGCGAAGTCATTTACGGTGGCAGGCCGCCGGTTCAATGCTGCAAAAACGCAGGTCAGGGAAGGTTAATCCGGTGTGGTAATACTCCGTAAAAGGGTCTCGAAAAACGCGTTTCGAGTTGAGGATGAACCGCTATTTTCCTACAATTAAACATGTAGGAACGCCGGGAAGGCCAAGCCCGGCGATCGTGCAAAATAGCTGATGGGGAATTCTCATGTCGCACACTGTGACTATTTCTGATTCTGTTCTTTCCGTTGCTGCCCTGCTGCGCGCTGGTGAGCCCATCGCCGCGCGTGAGCAATGGCGCGAGACCATCATGAGTGCCGACACCCCCGAGCTCGCCACGCTGGCCAAATGCGGTCGTATCCTGAGCGCATATCCGCTGGCCCGGGCACTGCCCAGGTTGCGCGAGTTGTGGCACCGCTCGGACGCGCAGGCACGGCAGGTAATCGAGGCCTGCGCTCCAGATGCCGACGGACAGCCCGCCAAGCCTGAGCCCGCTCACGCGCCACGCTGGGACCGCGCCGCCATCGAGCAGGCCCGCGCCCGCGCCGCCGTGCACACCCGGACCGACCGCGACCAGATCCGGCCGCGCCGCGCTGCGCGCACCGAATCCCGCGCCGTCCGCGCCTACTTCGACGGTGGTCGTGTCGGAGTCGACGACCAGCCCCGCCGGGACGAGGTGAGCGACGGCTACGCCGTCGACTACGACGAGGTGGCGGTCTCCCCGACCGTGCGCGACCGGGGAGAGGGGCGCGGCGACACCCGGCGCACCCCCGTGCGCGACGGCCGCCCCTGCGTGGTGTTCGGCTGCAACGTCTTTCCGAGCGTGGCCGACCGCGCGCACCGTGACGGGTTGTGCGAGGAGTGCCGCGAATTGGGCCGCCCCGGTATCGCAGTCCCGGACGGCGCGACCCGTACGGAAATGATCGAGGCCCTGTGCGGCTACCTCGCCGAGCACTACCCGCACGCCCGTGAGCACCTGCGCCGCGAATGGCAGCGCTTCACCGCCCAGGCCGACCGCGACACGGTGGCCGCGTGGGTGACCGCCAACCTGCCCGACGACGACGCGGAATCGGCCCCCGGTTGCCCGTGCGGAGGCATCCGCCAGGTCCGCAACGGGTTGTGCGTGGACTGCCGCCAGCTGGACACCGACCCCACCGTCACCGCCGCGATCGCGGCCGTGACGGCCAGCGCCGGTGAGCAGTCCGAGAAGGCCGACGACGAACCCGCCGCCGATGACCTCGCCGAGCTGGCCGCCGACGAACCCGCCGAGCTGATGGCCGCCTAGCGGCCACCCCTCCCGCCCACACCCCCCGGCATACGCCGGGGGGCTTTTTCATGCCGCGTTCGGGGCTGGCCCGGCCCTCCGGCCGCCGCCAGCCCGCCCCGTCCCCGGCCCGCGCCGCACGCTCGCCCCGCCGTTCTCCCGCGCCGGGCTGGCCCTCCGGGCCCGCCCGGCGCCCTGCCGTCCCCGGCCCGCGCCGCACGCTCGCCCCGCCGTTCTCCCGCGCCGGGCTGGCCCTCCGGGCCCGCCCGGCGCCCTGCCGTCCCCGGCCCGCGCTGCCCCCTCACCTCCACACAGCACCTCTTGCATTCGGAATGCCCCCCGGTTCTGTATCGATCGAGTCTGCGACGGGCGACCCAGTCGCGCTGCTTAGCGTGAATGCACTGCCTCGGTGAGGCATTCGGCGTAGTGCGGGGGTTCGGGTGATCGGAGTCCGCAAGATCTCGCCCGGCGGGTATCAATACCTGACCGGCCAGGTCGCGTGCGGCGATCACCAGCTCGAGCCCGGTGAATCCCTGTCGGACTACTACATCAAGCACGGCTACCCGCCCGGGCAGTGGTTCGGGCGCGGGGCGCAGAGCCTGGGCGTCGACGGTGAGGTCACCGCTGCCCAGATGGACGCGTTGTTCGGCGAGGGGCGTCACCCGGACGCCGACCGCATCCAGGCCGAGCAGATCGCCGCCGGCGCCACGGTGGAGGAGGCGCTGAAGGCCACCAAGCTCGGCTACCGGTTCCGCCAGCACGCCGGCGCCGATGAGCTGCGCAGCAAGGTCATCGACGCCTACAAGGCCCACAACCTGGATAACGGCCGGCCCGTCGGCGCGCCGATTGACGAGGACACCCGAGCCGGGATCCGCCGGACGGTGCAGGAACAGGCCTACATCGATGCCCACGGTGGTGAGCGGCCCAGCCAGGCGCAGCTGAACCGGTGGCTGGCCGAGCAGAAGCGGGAGATGAAGTCCGCCACGGCCGGGTTCGAGCTCGTCTTCGCCCCGCCGAAGTCGGTGTCGGTGGCGTGGGCGTTGTCCGATGAGGACACCCGCGAGCTCATCGCCGGTCTGCAGCGCCAGGCCGTCAACGACACCCTGGGCTACTTCCAGGACAACGTCGCCTTCACCCGCAAGGGCAACGGCGGCAGTGGCGGCCAGTACGACGTGCAGGGCATCACCGCGGCGGTTTTCGAGCACTGGGACAGCAGAGCGGGCGACCCGCACCTGCACACCCACGCCGTGGTGAGCACGAAGGTGCAGGGCCCCGACGGGAAATGGACTTCTCTGGACGGGCGCACCGTGCTGGCCGCCGCGGTCACCACCAGCGAGTACTACAACAACCGGCTCCGGGACCTCTTCCGCGAGCACGGCGCGCGCTGGAGCCAGCGCGCGAAGGACGGCGTCGATGCGAAAAGGCCGGTGTGGGAGCTCGACGGTGTGGCGCCTGAACTGCTGACCGGGTTCTCTCAGCGCGCGAGCGCGGTGGAGCAGGCACGGGCCGCGGGCATCGTGGACTTCCGCCGCCAGCATGGCCGCGAACCGAGCCCGAAAGAGGTGCTGGAGATCGGGCGCCGCGCCCAGTACGGCACCCGCGAGGCCAAACCCGGGCCGCTGCCATTGACCGAGCACCTGCGCCGCTGGCGCGAGCACGCGGCCCAGCTCGTCAACCCCGCGACGCTCGGGACCGTGCTCGGGCGGCGGCTCTTCGCCGGGCCCGCTGAGCCGGTCGCCGAGGTCGACGTGGCGGCACTGGCCGAGGACACCCTGGCCACCGTCAGCGACTACTACTCCCACTTCAACAAGTGGAACCTGCTGGCCGAGGCACATCGCCAGAGCGCGCACCTGCGGGTGGCCTCCGGCACCCGCGAGCAGCTCGTCGAGCGCATTGTCGAGGAAGTCCTCGCCACCGGCGAGACCGTCGCCCTGCACTCCCCGTCGCTGGTCGAGGAGCCCGCCGAGCTCAAGCGCCGCTCGGGCGAGAGCGTGTTCGTCGAGCACAACGCCCAGCGCTTCACCACCGAGCGAACCCTGCGCGAAGAAGCGGCACTGGCCGAATGGGGACGCCTGCGCGGCGGCGTGCGGACCACCTTCCACGCCGTCGAGCACGCCTTGGCCAAGGCCGGGACCACGCTCAACCGCGGCCAGAAGGAGGCGGTGCGGGGCTTCGCCACCTCCGGCCACCGGGTCCAGCTGCTCTACGCCCCGGCCGGTACCGGCAAGACCACCACAATGAAGGTTTTCGCTGAGGCCTGGCGCGCCGAAGGTGGCCGCGTGTTCGCCTTCGGTCCCTCCGCGCGGGCCGCCCAAGAGCTCGGGCAGTCGATCAATGCCCGCCCGCACACGCTGCACCAGGTCACCACCGCCCTGAAGATGGGCGTGGCCGAGCGCAGTTTCGACTTCCGCCGCGGTGACGTGCTCATCGTCGACGAGGTGTCGATGGCCGGCACCCACACGCTGCACGACGTGGTGCGCTACGCCCTCGAGCGCGGCGCGGACGTGCGGTGGGTCGGGGATGACCGGCAGCTGGCCTCCGTGGAAGCCGGGGGCGCGGTGCGCTGGTTCGCCCAGCACCACGGCGCGCTTCGGCTGCGTGAGGTGGTCCGCTTCGCCGACAAGGCCCAGGCCGAGGCGTCGCTGCTGCTGCACGCCGCCGACCCCGCCGGGCTGGACTACTACTTCGACCGCGGCTGGGTGCAGGAAGGCAGCCGGGAAACGATGCGCGACGCCGCGCACCGCGCCTGGCGCACCGACCTCGACGAAGGCCGGCAGACCCTGCTGATCGTGCCCTCCAATGAGGACGTCGTCGCCCTCAACCTGCAGGCGCGCGAGCTGCGGCTGCGGCGCGGCGACGTCGACCCCGACAGCTCGGTCCAGCTGCACGACGGTACCCGCGCCAGCGCCGGTGACTGGGTCGTCACCCGCCACAACGACCGGCTCAAGCCCCTGTTCGGTGGCGCGGACTTCGTGAAGAACGGCGACACCTGGGAGGTGCAGAAGGTGCGGCGCGGCGGGTCAGTGAAGGTCCGCCACCGTGCCAGCGGCGGCACCGTCGTGCTGCCCGCCGACTACGTCACGACCCACCTCGAGCTCGCCTACGCCTCCACGATCAACCGCTCGCAGGGCATGTCGGTGGACGGCAGCGCCCACGGCCTGGTGCCCCAGGGCCTCTCGCGCGAACAGCTCTACACCCTGATGACCCGCGCGCGCTTCGACAACCGGGTCTACGCCGAAAGCATCAAGCACGTCATCGACTCTCACCAGGAAACCCCGCCCGAGCAGGACGCCCGCGGCATGTTGAAGGCCGCGCTGGAGCGCACCAGCGCCGAGACCTCCGCCTCCGAGGAACTGCGCGCGTCGCTGAACGAAGAGGAGTCCCTGCGCACCCTGATCGGCCACCACGACCACGTCGCCCGCCTCCCGCTCGATGACCGCATCGAAGCCGTGCTCGGTGAGGACGTCCCGCACCTGCTGGAGCTGCCCGCCGCCGGGGCGCTGCGGCAGACCCTGCGCACCGCTGAAGACCTCGGCTGGCAAACCGAACACCTCGTCCCCGTCGCCCTCGGGCAAGGCCGACTGGACGGCACCGACGATCAGGCCGCGGTGCTGCAGTGGCGCATCGAGCAGCAGCTGCTGCACCGCGGTCCACCTGACCGCCTCGCCGACCCCACGTCCGGGCAGATCGACCGCTGGCGGCAGCTCGTGCACCATCACGCTCCCGAAGTCGAGGTCGAGCAGCCCCGGTGGGACGTGCTGTGGCGGCGCGCCGCGGCCGCTGCGGCCGAAGGCCTCGACGCCGAGACCGCGATAGCCGAGTCGGCGCGGTTGCTCGCCGAGCGGCCCGGCAACGACCCGATGCCCGCACCCGAGTTCACCGCCACGGTTCTCGGCGGCGTGCTGGCCGATCAGCGTGCCCACGGCGCCGGGTGGAACCCGGCACTGCCCTGGCAGGCCCACCCCGACCACACCGGCCTCAGCGACGACCTGCGCGACTACCTGGACCGCCTGAACACCGCGATCAGCAGCCGCCATCACGCACTCCGCGCCCAGGCCAGCACCGACCCGCCCGCATGGACCGCGGCGCTGGGGCCACGCCCCGCCGCCGATCCCGAGCTCGCCGAGCGCTGGGATCGCCTCGTCGGGCTCGGCGCGGCCTACCGCGACACCTACGCCATCACCGGCGACGACCCGACCCGCCCGCTCGGGGACAAGCCCGACAGCCAGGGCCTGCGCGGCCGCGCCTGGCACGACCTCATCGGACAGTGGGCACCGCCCGAACACCGCCCCGATCCCGCCACCTCCACCGGCGGCGGGGAGAACGAGGACGAGGACGTCCTGGAGCGTCTGCGCGCCGAGTTCGACCCCGACGAGCTGCTGGAGGCCTTCGCCGAACACACCGCCGCTGAGCAGACCGAACCGCTCTCGGCGGTCACCAGTCAGCACCGCGATACCACCACCGAATTGCTCAACCAGCACCTCCGCCAGGTGCTGGCCGACCACGCCCCGGCCACCCTCGAACAGCCCGCCACCGACGCGCTCCTGGCGACCCTGCTCCACGCCGAGCTCACCGGATGGCAAACCGACCGGCTCGTGCGCCACACCGCCGCCCAACGCCGCCTCGACACCACCGACGACCCGGCCGCCGTGCTGCGCTGGCGCATCCAGCAGCACCTCGCCCAGAACCGGCCCCCCGCCCGCATGAGCGAACCCGACGATGCCCAGGTCCGCCGCTGGCAGACCCTGACCAGCGACCACGCTCCCGGAGCCGATGTCACCGACCCGGCATGGAACCTGGTGTGGCGCCACGCCGCGGCCGGCGCCGCCGAAGGCCTCGACGCCGAGGCCGCCGTCACCGCCGCCGCCCACGCGCTCACCAACCACACCCCAGACCCCGGTGATCAGCGTGAAGAACACCGCGTCGCCAGCCAAGTCCTCGTCGACCACCTAAGCGAGCAACGCGAGCACGGAGCCGGCGAACAACCGGTACTGCCGTGGCTGCCCATGCCCCACCGCACCATCCAGGACACCGACTCCGACCTCACCGACGAGCTGCACCGGCTCAACGACACCGCCCGCGACCGCCTCGACGACCTCCGCACCCAGGTCGCGGCCCACCCACCGCAGTGGGCCGCCGCGCTGGGCCCCCGGCCGACCGAGCCCGACGCCGCCGACGGCTGGGATCACCTCGTGGGGCTCGCCGCCGCCTACCGAGAGACCTACCGGATCACCGGCGTGGTCCCCGAAGCTCCGCTGGGCGTCGACCCCGGCGGCCACGGCGTCCAGGCCACCGCCTGGCGCCAGATCACCGATCACTGGAGGAAGACGATGAGCCACCCCAACCCGAACTTCCACCGCGACGACGCCCTCGAACGCCTCGAAGCGCTGCGCGACGACGTCCTGGACACCCGGGAAGACGCCCGCGACGACGCAGTGGAACGCCGAGCCGACGACCTCGACGACGAACACACCCGCCGCGAGGACGAGGGCTACTACGAACGCTACGGCTACACCGACGACGAGGAACTCGACTACGGCAGCGGATTCCACTCCGGGAACGGATTCTGAAAACCCACTCCCAGCAGGGGCTACCGCCGTGTCGATCTGCCCGGGACCTCGATGTTGAAGCTGCCTTCCGACAGCACAACCTCGTCATCCCGGGCAGGTCCGGCGCGCTGGCGTCCTACCCGACCGGCGGGAGAGGGCCGTGTGCTACTGTCCAAGATCAGCTACATCACATCACCAATTCGCTAGTTCCAGTTCGACCGCTGCTTTATCTAGAAGCCCGGCCGGACCAAGGCTCCACCTGTCACAGTCGGCGAGTGTCCTGAAGGAACAGTGAGTCGGCGGTGTGCGCCACACCCCTGGACGGCCGCCCGGCCGAGAGGGACAGGTGGGGGCGCGGTGCCGAGTCTGGCCCAGGCCCTCGCTTTCTGATCGCCACCGCGGTGATCAAACCGAGAGCCCGAGGAGGACTCCCCCGTGACTTCTGCATCTCTGCCAGCCGCTGAACCCGACGCTGCCGAACCGCACATCGTCGACCACCAGATGATCGGTGCGCGGCTGCGGCCGCTCGCCTCGACCGCCGTACTCGACAAAAGCATCGCCGTCGGTGTCGATGCGGGTCTGCCCCACGAGCTGGCCGAAGTCCTCGCCAACGCCGCCGCAAACCAGCAGCAACTCCGCAACGCCCTGCGCTCGCCGAAGATCCAACGGTTCGGCATCGAGGAGTTCACATACATCGAGTTCGACGTCCTCGCTTGGCGGATCGTCCCCGCGCCGGACAACATCCGTTTCGAGGGCGAGCACGCGCGCGGCACCGTCGGCATGCCCCGGTTTGGCGCAATAGACGGGCAGCCGCTGCTGACCTTCGAGATGGACTCGGCCCAGGCGATGATCGACGCGATGGGCCCGCGGATCGACGACATGTTCAATAACAACCCACACGTGCCCTCCATCCAGGAACGGGGAATCGAGACCCCCGGCTGGCTGAGCTTCCTGCGGCTGACCTCCAACGACGTTGGCCCTGTTACCCGGCTTGAGTCCACAGATGGGTTCGGCCGGACTGTTGCTGTCCACAAAGGCCTAGGGATCACGTTTAAGGACGCGGTCTGGAACCTGCGGCCCGGAAGTCGCCGGGCGGCCTCGCTGCACCGCGATCTCGTCGAGTGGGCGACCAGTGACATCGTCACCGACGAACAGGCCCGCAAGGTCCGCTGCTCGATCATGCCCAACGCCCGGGTCATCATCGGCTACTCGGCTGCGCGCCGGTTCGACCGCGCGCGTCGGCGGCTTGTCGCGCATCTCCACATGTCACCGCCGATGAATTTCTCCACCGCCACCACACTCAACGCCAAGGCCAACGCTGCGGTGGACAATCTCTACGAACAGGCGCTACTTCCGGTGCCAAAGGGCATGACCATCGACGAGGTCCGGGACATCCTCGACGGCAGCAACCGCGACCACGAACTCCTCGACGATGAAGTCGCCGTACTCGCATGTGGGGCACTCAACCCTCACCCCAACAAGCGCGAGGCACGCGCGGTCAACGAAGCCATCGCCGACCTCACCGGCACCAAGCCCAAACTGGAGGAACGCACTCAGCTGGCCGCCGAGGTCGCCCTGCGAGGCTTCCCCAACGACAAGCGGCTCACCGCGTTGCGTGCCGCACTCGAGCGTAGCTGGCGATGGGCGCCGCTGCGCGGCGTCGCATTGACCCGCCGGCAACCGCTAGACCTTCTTAGCGACGCTATCCGCGAAGTCGTGCAGGCCGGGGGCGACACCGGCCTTGCTACCGCCGAACTCGTCACCCTTGCCAGCTACCACCTAGTGGGCGGACGAACCCAGCTGCTGACCCGATCCGAATACGGCCGCGGGAACAACACCGAGCCGCAGCAGATTCTAAAGCACCTGGCCAAGTCTGACGCCGGCCTGCGGCAGCTGTGCCAGATTATCCTGGACGGCCGCGCCGGCCGCGACGCGCAGGAACTGCCCGACGCGTCCGACCCGCAGGACCGGCGATTCCGCGAATCCAAGATCCTGACTCCCAGCCGTCTGCGAGAGCTGGCGGAGCTGTCCGAGGAGGGCATCTCTCACGACAGCCCCGAAGATCTCTTCGCCGCCGCGATCAGCAAGTTCGAAGACAAGCTCGACGCAGCGCTCGTAGCGGCGCAGGACATCGCCAAGGTCACCGATCATGCCGGGGTGCTGTTGGTGGACACACGGGGCTTCGAGAGCCGGTCGATCAAAGACGCACTCGACGCGATCGTCGAGATGGTCGGGGATTGGCGCAGTGCTCGGCGCCGGGCCGCTCGCATGCGTCCCGACCTCGACGGCAGCGAGGTCGGCCGATGAACCACCGGACACGCATGCTCACCCCGGACGCCTATGACACCGCCTGTGATCTGGCTGGCGACGCACTCCTCCGGCGCGTCCCGGCGGCTGCGTCGGTCCTCCAGGTTACCGATGACAAGGTGTGGTCAGCCTTCTCAGCTGCTGTCTACATCACTGCGGACAGCAGCAACATCATTCGCTACGTCGGCAGCACTCTCCGTGCCGGACAGGTGAGTGATCGGATTCAGGAACATGTACTTGCCGGCCGTGCTGACCTCTGGATTCGGCTTATGGTCGTTCCCCTACATGCGGACACCGAGGAAGTCCTCGTACGCAAGATCGAGGGCCGCATCGGCCTGGTCCTGCGACCGCTCGACAACGTGCGGCTCCCAAGCCTCGGACGCGACCGCGCGAAACTTCGCGTTCGGTAGTCGTGACCGCCTGACCCACCATAAGAGCACCATGATGGATTGAAAACCGAAAACCTGCACCGACACGGCGAGGCCCCAGTCCTCGCGCGACCATCCCGATCCCTGGTGATCGATAAGCTGCTCGTAGTGCGGATGCAGTGGTTCCCGTGCTCATCCACCACCAACCGCGAGTCCAACTTTCTGCACGTGGTCACCGGGCTCGGTGGTGGCCACGGCCGGACTCCGGAAGCGGGTCGTTGACGGTGAGGGGAGCCCACGGTGGTGGTCAGGTGCCGCCATCGCGGGTCTCCGGCAGATCGGTGTCGTCATCGCCTCTCAACAACAGGGCCCGCACAACGTCGATGCTCTCAGGCGGTCGCAGGGCCGGAATGAGCCCGGCGTCGCGCCATCGGGCGAGCAGGCGCTCGCGCGCGCGGGCCGTCATCCCGGCCCGGAACCCGTGTTGCTCGGCGATCGGGCGGGTGAGTTCCTCGGCCAGGCATTCGGTGCGCACGGGGCAGCCGGCGCAGATCTCGGCGGCGCGCCGCTGCCGCCAGCGGGTTTGATCGCGGGGCTCGTCGTAGTCCTGCGGGCCGAACCACAGCTCGAGCATGGTGCCGGAGCACACGGCGCGCTCGTCCCAGTGCGTGGTCATCGGTTCATCACCACCTGGTCGTCGTCGTGGTGGGGTCGTCGGGCGCGGGGCAGGCGCACGGTCTGGTTGTCCGCCGAGCGCGTTCTCCTCCGGGATTTGGCCTGGTACATCGCGCGGTCGGCTGCGGCGAGCGCGGCGGGCAGTTCGACGCTGCAGGCGACGGCGACCCCGAGCGAGGCTCCGACCCGCAGCGGCGCGCTGCCGTGGCCCGGGATCGGTGCGGCCAGGGCGTCCTGCAGGTGGTCGAGGTGGTGAAGCCAGGAAAGGCCGGTGACGAAGGCGAACTCGTCTCCGCCGAGCCGGCCGACGAGAGCCGCGGGGCCGAGAACGGCGGTCAGCCGGGCCGCGACCGCGCGCAGCACCAGGTCGCCGGTGTGGTGGCCGTGGGTGTCGTTGACGCCCTTGAAGCCATCGAGGTCGACCACGCCGACCATGCGGGTGTGGTGGCGCAGCGCGTGGTGCGCGGCGGTTTCCCACGCGGCGCGGGTGAGCAGGCCGGTGACGGGGTCGCGCTGGGCCAGCTGGAGCTGGCGGGTGCGGTGCCGCAGCTGGCAGGCGGTGAGCGCCCATCCGGCCGCGACGGTGGCCGCGATCGCAGCCCAGGATCCGGGCAGCGAGGCGTGAGCGTGGGCGGTGACGTGCGGGTCGTGGTGGTGGCGCATGTTCGGGTCCTACCTTTCTCGCTACGTGCTGGGTGGGGTGAAGCGGTCGGGGCGTGGGGGCGCGCCGGTGTCGCGGTGTCGGCCGTCGAGGCAGTGGGGGTGCACCCAGTCCAGGAGCCGGGTGGTGAAGCGCGGGCGCCAGGCGTCGTGCCAGTACTGGGCGTCGCGGACGTTGGCCGACCGGCCGATGTTGGCTGCGCGCCAGCTGTAGGCCAGGGTGCCGATTTCCATCGGCAGGCCTTCGTGGTCGCGCCAGCAGCTGGGGATCGGCTTGGCGGGTCCTCCGGCCACGCCAACGTAGGTGAGGTTGTACCAGGCCACGAAGTTCTCAATGGTCCACAGTGGAGTGTGGTTGTCTGTGTGGTGGAGGCGGTCTTCGGCGGCCGCGGGCGGGCTGAACATCACCCACGGCGCCGGGCGGTCGTGTTCCTTGGCGCCCGTGCGCTCGCTGTCGCCGTCGCTGCTGCCGGGGTGGCCGTTTTCGACGGCCTCGAGGCGGGCCCGCAGCTTGTTGACCTTGCTGGCCAGCGCTCCGACGACTTCGGTGAGCGCGCTGATCTGCCGTTCCAGCTCGTTCTCGTGCTGGTCACCGCGGCGGGGCGTGGGGGTGATGTCCTCGTCGCTCACAGCGGCGTCACCTCCGGGTAAGCCGGGTCTGCCAGGGCGTAGCCGTCCGCGGAGACCGGGATCTCGCCGGTGCGCACCGTCTGGGCGTCGGCCTGCAGCTGCTTCCAGTCGGGCCGCTGCTTGACGTCGACGGTGCGGGCGAGGATCGGGTTGAGATGGCGGTGGAAGACCAGGACGCGGCCGCGGTCGACTTTGCGGACCGCGCCGGGCCGGTAGGTCGGGACGCTCTCCAGACCGACGGAGGTGCGGCCGAGCCCGAGGAACCCGTCAGACTGCTGCTGGAAGCGCCGCCGCTCGTGGTGGTCGGCGATCGTGGAGATCCACTCCAGGAGCTTGGGGTCCTTCATGCCGCCCCAGAGCGTCAGGGTGGTGGTGTTGTCCAGCAGCTGGCGGCGCCCGGTCTCGCCGTAGAGGTCGTCCAGGTGCGCCATCGACTGGGCGGCCCAGTGGATGATCACCCCGCGTCCGGCCGAGTCGGCCAGGATGTCGGGCAGCCGCGGCAGCGGCGTGGCGTCGAAGAGCTCGTCGAGGTCGTTGGTCGCCGGCGGGTCCAGGCGCCGTGCCGGCTGTGCCAGCGCCATCTCCTGTTCGGTGGTGACGATGTCCTCGACCAGCGCGGTCAGCACCGGCCGTACCTGGGCGGCCTGGTGCTTGCCGGCGATGAGGAACAGCGATCCCCGCGCACGGACGAAGCGGTGCGCGTCGAACTCCTCCCCTGGTTTCGGTGAGCACAGCTCCCGGAAGTTCGGGTCCAGCCAGGGCTCGATCACCCGCCGCACCGACAACCACACCGCGTCGGAGGTTTCGGCGACCATGCCGATCTCCGCACGAAGGTTGTCGGCAAGCTCCCGGAATCCGTGCTGGTGCAGCAGCTCGACCGGCTCCTGGTCCGGGGGCTTGGTGATCGACCAGGCGACGAGATCACCGATGCCGCGGCGGGCGTGGGCGGCGGCCAGCAGGTAGGACTGGATGACCGTCTTGGCGCGCTCGCGGAAGACCTTGTCGTTGCCGCCGGTGTTCTCCAGGCCCACCGCCGCGGCGTCGACCAGCGTTTCGGCGCGGCGCCGGGCGACGGTGAAGTCGGTGCAGCCGGGGATCGGCGAGGGCCGCACCTTCGCCGGCCAGCGCACTTCCCCGGTGGCGTCGAAGACTAGTACGGGCCCGGCTTTCGGGCGGCGGGTGCGGGCCAGGGCCGCGAATTCCACCAGGTCTGGTTTGGTGGTGGAGCACACCAGGGCGCCGGGCGCGGCCAGCGCCTTGTGCACCAGGTCCTGGCGGGACTTGCCGGACTGGGTCGGGGCGAACGCGCCGGTGGGGTTCTCCAGCGGTGTGCACATGGGCTTCCCGTGCGGGCTGCGGTGCAGGGGCGCGGCGACTTCCTCCAGCGGCGCCTTCCGGCGCTCGCGCGGGCTCATGCTGGGCCGGGTCCATTCGGCGGTGCGCCGCGCGGCCTCCAGCGACAACTCGCGGCGGATGTCCTCGCGGGAGGCGTGACCGGGATCCACCGGCCCGTACCGGCGCCACACGCGGCGCCCCACCAGCACCGCCACGAGCACGGCCACGGCGATGATCGCCGTGGTGACCGTCCAGTACAGACCCGGCTCGCCTGCCAGCACCGGTGCCCACGGGATACCGAGCTCGGCGGCCGGGTCCTGCGGGTTGCCCAGCACGGAGAGCACGGCCGACAGCCAGGTGTCGACGGCGGGCAGCTGCCACGGGCCACCGGCCAGCACGGTGGCCGAGGCGACGCCGAGCATGAGCGCGGCGGCCAGCACCGTCAGCGCGGCCAGCACCGCGCCCACCATCCCCATGAGCACGAGGTCACGGTCACCGGCCGGAGAAACGCGGCGCGCACGGTTTGGGCTCATGACTGCCTCCGCAGTGGATCGGCGGGCGGTGGTGGTGCGGGTTCGGCGACCCGGCGGATGGCCACGACTTCCGGCGCCCACGCATCGAGGCGCTCCAGGATCACGCCGGTGGATTCGTCGTAGGCGTTGACGATCAGGCCGTGCCCGGCGTACATGCCTACGTGCCGCGGATTGCTGGGTGAGCCGCCAATGGACGGCGAGCCGGGGATGAACACCAGGTCGCCGGGCTGGAGCTCGCCGATTCCGGGGACGGCGCGGCCGTCGTTCTTCTGCGTGGTGGTGCCGGCTGAGATCGCAACCCCGGCGTGGGCCCACGCGGCCTGCATCAGCCCCGAGCAGTCGAAGGCGTTGGGTCCCTTGGCGCCCCACACGTACGGGGCGCCAAGCTTGCTCAGCGCGAAGGACACCGCGGCGCGCTGCCGGGGATCGGCCGGCAGCTGGTAGCCGGGCGGCAGTTTCTGCGAGTCCAGCGGGATGTTCGAGCCACCCTGGTCCGGGCAGCCCAGCGCGGCCTCGAAAGAGGCTTGTTGCGCCGGATCACCACCGCCGCCGGCTGGGGGCAGCGGGTTGTCCGGTCCCTGCCAGAACTTCTCCATCAACTCACCGGCTGGAGGTTCCTGCGGCCCGTAGCGCTCGGGGAACGCGCTGCGCTGCACCTTCTGCGCGGCCACGCCGGGCGGCATGCGGTGCCAGCCCTCCAGGTCCACGAGGTGGTCCAGGAACTTCCCGGTCGCGTAGCCGGGGTTGGTGACCTGCTCGGGCGTGCCCCAGCCCATCGACGGGCGCTGCTGGAAGAGGCCGAGGCTGTCGCGGTCGCCGTGGTGGACGTTGATCAGCCGCGATTCGACGATCGCGGTGGAGATCGCGATCACCGCGGCCCGCTGCGGCAGCCGGCGCTGCTGGACCACCGAGGTGATGGTCTGGGCGTTGGTCATCTGCTCGGCGTTCCATCGCTGGTCGCCGACCTGCTGCGTGCCGCCTCCGGGCCCGCCGTCACCACCGCAACCCCCGACGACCAGGCTCAGTCCGCTGGTGACCACCAGCAGGACGGCCGTGATCAGCGCCGCGGGCATGAGCACCGCGCCGGCCAGCGAGATCACCAGCAGCGGCCAGATCCTGCCGTTCATGACGGCCTACCTGGTTCGGTGCGCGCCCGGAGCTGGGCGTTGGTGTCGAAGGTGCGCAGCTCCGTCGGAGAGAGCACCGTCTGGATCTTCAGGCCCGAGTTGTTCTCGATCTTCCACAGCGCGCGGCCGGGGCGTTCCATGCACCAACCGGTGGTGACCTGCCCTTCCTTCTCCGAGAGCGCGAAGTCGGCGGAGAGTTCCCCGCCGACCCGGGTGGACTGTCCGAACAGGATCCTCGTGGAGCACAGGGCGAGGAGGTCCTTGGCGATGGCGACCTCTTGGGACCCGGCGCTGCCCACCGACAGGAAGTCCGAGGGTTTGTGGCCGACGAGGATCTGGATCTTCTTCTCCGCCCGGGACAACCGCAGGTCGGAGTCCACGGCCTGCACCGCTTTGGGGCCCAGCCGCATCTGCCGCCACACCTCGTCGCGCACGACTACGCGGATCTCCCCGTCGTCCTGCAAGTCGGTGATCATCGACGACCAGGAGCCCAGGCAGGTCAGCGCCACCGCCACGGCCTGATCGCCGCGGCTGCGCAGCAGCGAGAGGTCCATGCTCTGGATCGGGGCGGACCAGTCCAGCTCGAAGTTGGTGGGCTCGTCGAACAGCCCGGCCAGCGGGCCGGAGATGAGGTTGGCCAGCGCGTCGGTGATCGGCCGCAGGGTGTCGAGGAACTGGCGGCGGTCGGCGAAGCGGGTGTCGGCCCACAGCTGCGGGCTGGGGTCGGCGAGCTCGCGCTGCACGTCGGGGATGGTCACCGGCCGAAGCCGGGTTCCGGCGGCGTCGACGCCGACCAGGCGCCGCAGCACCTGGGAGAGCACGGCCTCGTCGGTGACGGTGGGCGCGTAGCCCTGCGCTTCGGCCAGCGCGGTCAGCAGTTTGACCCACCGGCCCAGCACCCCGTCGAGTTCTTCGCGCTGCTGGTCGGCCGACCAGGAATCCCAGCGTGCGGCCAGCGGCCCCAGATCCAAGGCGTTCAGGCGCGCCGCCGAGCCGCGGCCCAGCGCGATCGGGGTGATGCCCAACGCCCGCATCAGCGGGCTGTACTCCCCTTTCACATCGCCGGAGACCAAGGTGCGGACGCCGAAGAGCATCATGCGCAGCAGAAACGCAACGACGGTGGAGCTCTTGCCGCGTCCCGGCTCACCGAAGATCACCATGTTCGGGTTGGCACACATCGAGCGCAGCACCCACTCCACGGGATGGGCGTAGAACGCCCCGCCGGAGTGCACGTCGTAGCCGATGCGGGCGCCGACGGCCGGGACGTGGTTGGAGGCCAGCAGCGGAAACAGTCCGCCGATCTCGGAGGTGGCGGCCTGGTAGACCGCCAGCGGCGCTTCCACCGGGGCCCATCCCAGCCCGGGGCGGGCGCGGCCGCGCCGCGGTGCGATCGGCCGGTTCACCCGCTGCCGGGAGCGCTCGCGGCGCCGCCGTGGTGGTTGCGGGATCGGTCGCCGGGCCGGTGGCGCACCGAAGTCGGTGAGCAGCTGCTCGGCGGTGCGTTCGGGTGTGCGTGTCACAGCAGACCACCTCGCGTGCGGGGAAGGCCAATGCCCACCGGCAGGCACGCGGCGACGAAGGCGCTGTCCTGCGCCAGGTCCAGGCGCAGCAGCCGGAACCGTCCGGCCACAGCGCTTTCCAGCCGGGCGGCGTGGTCCTCGACCTGCCAGCTCGCGGGCACGGTCACCGCCGCCACCGCGGCGAAGCGGACGATGGAGTGCCCCCAGGTCACCGCCCGTTCCTGCGCCTTCGCTCCGGAGGCCTCGCGCTCGTCGGAGGCGCTGGCCGAGAACCCCTTGCTGGCCTTGTAGTCGCGCAGGACACCGGCGCGGAATCGGTAGTTCTGCACCGTGCGGGAGGCCCGGCGGGCGTCCATGACCTCGTAGTGCACGGCCAGGCTGCGCCGTTCACCTGCGGTCTTGACCGCCAGCAGCGGGGACAGCGAGCCGAAGACCGTGCCGGCTTCGGGCATGAGCACCGAGTAGGACACCGTGGAATAGGCGTCGTGGTCGTAGCGGCGTGCCGGCGGTGACGGTGCCTGGGTGGGCCCGGCCGCGGCCTTGGGCAGCCCGTGAGCCTCCGTGGTGAGCCGCTCGGTGCTCAGTACCGCCGAGGCCGCCGGGTTGAACGCCGTGCGGATCGCCTCGGCCAGCTCGGAACCGGACAGCCAGTGCACGCCTTCAGCACCGATGGCCTTGAGCTGGTCCTCCAGGCCATCCAAGACCCGGTAGAGCACCCGAGCCCGGCCATCGACCCCGCCGCCGGCGGCGGCCGCGGGTTTGCGCAGCGCGTCCTCGGTGCCGGTCACCGTCACGAACACCTCGTGGTGCACGCTGACCGAGCCGATCGAGCGATCCAGCTCGACCGCGGCGCGGCGCGCGAGATCTGGGGCGTCGGCGACCTCGTGCTGGCTGCGCCACACCTCGTAGGCGCTGCCGTCGTCGGGCACGGTGCGCACCAGCAGCGACATGCGGTCGATGACGTCACGGTGCCCGATCGACAGCAGCAGGTTGCCCAGCCGCGAGGCCAGGCGTTCGCACTGATCGTCGGAGAGCATGCCCACGCCACCGTGGGTCAGCCGGGCGGTCGCGCCCCACCGGCCCTCGGCGGTGTCGTGGATCAGCGCGATCCGCCCGCGGTCTTTGAACACCGGACCGTCCGGGAAGGACACCCGCTGCAGCACACCGGGCAGATCCGGCTCGTCGGGGTCCACCGGTATTCCGGAGGCCGCTTTGGACTGCCATTGCGACCAGCGGGTCGCGGCGCCGAGCTGGTGGAGCACCAGGTGGAACAGCCATCGCACCGCCGGGCGTCCCCGCACCGGCACCACCACCAGGCAGGCGATCAGCCCGCAGACGGTGGCCAGCATCAGCGCCCGCAGGAACTGCCCGGCCGAGACCGCCAGCAGCACCGGCACCGCCAGCGCCAGGCACGTCATCGCCTGCCACGGGGTCAACCCCAGGATCCAGCCCGCGTTCTCCCTGCGCGCCAGTCCTCGATAGATCCGAACGTTGCTGCTCACAAGACCACCGCCGCTTCCGTTTCTGGGGCGGGGCCTCCGCCGCCACCGCCGCCCTTGGGACCGCCGCCGCCCCCGCGGGGGCCGCCGCCTTGGTTCGGGTCGTTGCCTCCGCCGCCACCGCCGTGGTCGGGTGGCTCGGGCGGTTCGGTGTCGTCATCCCCGCCGCCGTCATCGGGCCCGGAGTCGGGATCGCCATTGCCGTGACCGCCGTCGCCACCGCCACCGCCACCGGTGTCGGTGTCGGGGTCGGAGCCGAACTGGGCTCGCCACGCGTCAAATCGCCCGCGCCAGCTCGGTTTGCCTTTATTGGCGAACCAGTTCGCCCAGTAGTCGTCGTCCCCATCCCCGCCCCCATCGGAGCCGGAGCCGGATCCACCGGAGGCCTGGTCGAAGCGGGCGGTGTTGGCGTCCTCCTGCGCGTCCCCACCGCCATCACCGCCGCCGAAGGTGGACCGGGCAGCCTGGAACGCCGGGCTCCCACCGCCGTAGGAGTCGACTCCGACCGAGGACAGCGCGTCGCGGAAGGCCGCGCCGGCATCGGAATTGGGATCGACGAAGGCCAGCAACCGGAACAGCACGAACGGCACGAACAGCGCGATGATCAGGACGCCGATCCCGGCCAGCAGGCCGGACAGCCCCTGAGATCCGCCGGCGATGGCGACCCCGAGCACCAGCGTCATCCCCAGCACCGGCTTCATAAAGACCAGCGCCACGATCCAGCGAACCGCGGTCCAGTACCAGCCTTTGGTGACGTTGGCCAGCAGCCCGGCCGCCGTGACGGGGATGGTGCCCACCAGAACGTAGATCGCGGCCTCGCGGAACAGCATCTCCAGCACGTAGCCGATCGAGGCCGGAATCACCCCGACGATCGCGCACAGCCCGAGCACGACCGCCTTGATGCCGTCCACCGCGCCGTCGCCGAAGCTGGTGTGCTCCAGCGCGTCGGTGAAGTTCGACGACTGCAGGCCGTAGGTGAGGATGCCGTTGGTCAGCCCATCGCTGGCCGCCAGCAACGCGGCGACCACCCCGACGGTCACCGCCAGCGCGATGCCGTACTGCACCGGGCCGCCGACCAGCCGCATGAATCCGCGGCCGCCGCGCAGGTTGGTCACGGTCAGCTGCCAGAAGAACAGCCCGAGCGCCAGCGTGCCGGAGATCCACAGCATCATCGGCCACAGCACGCCGACCGGCCCGTCGCGGGTGTCCACTGTGAACACAGAGAACTCGTCGACGAGCTTGAACACCTCCCGCAGGATCCACAGGGCGGCATCCCAGATCGCCTGCATCGCCGAGTCGAACGCGCCGACCACCAGCTCCTTGAGCTTGTCGCCGATCGAACCGCCGATATCGTCGAAAGGCCACATGTCAGCTCCTCAGCACCCGGTAGCCGGCATTGACCGCGTCCGCGCTGCCCGGCCAGGCGCTGGGAGCCGCGGCCGCCATCGGGCCCGGCGAAATCCGCCACTGCTCACCGACCCGGCGCAGCGCCTGGCAGTCACCGACCCCGGCGGTGATGGTCTGGCCGCGGTAGTCCACGCTCAGCTGCCCGAGCACGCAGGCCACGACGTAGTAGCCGCGATCGGTGGTGCCCTTGACCTGGCCGTGCGTGACCTCGTAGGTCACCGTCAGATCCGGGACGGTGCCGGTCGGGTCGAGCCCGGCGCTGCTGCGCATGGACCGCAGCAGCGAATACAGCCCGGTGCTCTCCGCCGGTGGGGCGCCGGCCAGCGCCAGCGAGCGGTAACCGCGGGCGTAGGTGGCGGGATCTCCGCCGCGCATCGCGGCCTCGTTGAGCGCCTTGAGCTGGGCCAGCGCGCCTTCGGTGGTGGCCGGGAATCCGCCCGGGATCCACCGGCCCGTGATGTGCTGAGGTTCGGGGAGCATGATCGGCTCCCCGGCCTGCTCGGTGGTCAGCGACTGCGGTTGGGCCGCCTGGGGCGGCAGGGCCGTCATGGGGCGTGTGGCCAGCTCGTGTTCGGCGGCCAGGTCCCACCCGTAGGAGGGGGCAGGCCGTGGCCGCGGCACCGGAGCGGGCTCAGGGGCAGAAGGCCGGGTGAGGAAGTGCGAGGCCACCAACGCGGTGGTCAACGCCAGAATCACGACGGTCGTCAGCACGATCACCGACAGGCGCATCCGGGCCCGGCGGCGGTGCTGGTGCTGGTCGGTCACGGGCGCGGCCATGGCTCAGGCCACCCCGGCGAAGTGCGAGACCAGCTGGTGGGCCAGGCCGTAGAACAGTCCGCCGAAGATGGCGCACAGCATCATGATCACGCCGATCTTCCCGGCCCGGTGGTGATCGACCCATCGTCCGCCTACCCACACCGTCAGGCCGACGAAGAACCCGATCATCAGCGCGATGGCGGCGCCCCACTTGACGTTGCCGAGGACGCTGGTGATCTTGTCCGAGCCGGGCGGCGCGATCGGGGCGGGATTGGGGATCTCTCCCTGCGCCAGAAGCATCAGGGCGGTGTCCGCGAAGTGCTGCATCATCGTCCGGTTCCCTTCACGCGTCGGGACAAGCTGGGAAGTCGCCTGGTCGCGGCCGCGGGCAGCAGTTCCCAGCGGCGCAGCAAGGGGGTGATCGCCTCGCGCAGGCGGGGCGGGGTGGCCTCGGCGGTGACGCCGAAGGCGGCGATGGCCGGGTCGAACGGCAGGAACAGCGCGTCCTCCAGCAGCGCGCTCACGCGACGCCCGGCGCCGCCGGAGACACCGGCGGGCCAGCGCTTGGCGCCGACGACCACCAGCTGGGCGGGGGCGGTCAGCCCGCCGTGGCCGGCCCAGGCCTCCAGCCGGGCCAGGGCCTGTTCGGCGTGCAGCAGGCTCGGGCGGCTGGCCCGGCACACCAGCACCGGGCGCGGGGCCGGTGTCCCCTCGCGCAGCCACGCTCCGGCGCCGGCCAGCGGGTGCGCGCCGAGCCGCCAGGCGTCGTGGCTGAGATCGACCACGGTGGCCTGCACCGTGGTGGCCGAGGGTTTGAAGAACCGCGGCGGCGGGACCATGCCCGGCGCGAGCACCGGAAGATCGGACTCCACCCGCGCCAGCACCGCCTGCGCGCGCCAGGAGAACCGCACCCGCACCGCGGGATGCGGCCCGGCCAGCGCGGGCCCGTCCGAGCGGGCAGCCGCCGCCAGCCCGGAGCGCACCGGGTCGGCCGTGTCGACCATGAGCACCCGCAGGCCACCGGCGATCTGCATCGCATCAGCCAGCACCGCGCTCACCAGCGACGCCCCATCCCCCGGCGAGGCGGCCAGCACCGGGATCACCACGCCGAACCCGGACCAGTCCACCCCCGCCTCGACTTCGGCAGCCAGACCTTGCCGCTGCACCGCCGCCGCGGCGTTGCCCGTCGCCCCGGCGGTACGCAGCCCGGCCTGCGCGGCGGTGAGCCGACCGGCTTCCACCGCGGCGACCACGTCCGACCAGGGCAGCTCGCCCCACTGCCGTCGGGCGGCAGTGGCCAGCTCGTGGTCGTCGTGCTCGATCCCCTCCGGCTCGACCGGAGCCGGGCTGGGCTGCCAGGCCATCGCCGGCTGCGCGGGACGCTGCTGTTCAGGAGCGGAGGAGGCGCGCGGCCACTGGCTGGCGGCGACCGTGGCCGCGCGCCCCTGCTCCGGGAGCGGCGACGGGGGCGCGCCCGTCGCCGGTGGACTCGAGGGCACCGTGCTCGTCGCGGTCGGCACGGCGGATGCTGAAGGGCCGGGCACCACTGGCAGTAGCCCGGTGACGGTGGCATCAGCAACCCAGGCTGGGGCGTGAAACTCGTTGTGTCCCAAAGTGTTCTGATCTGGTTCGGTCATGATGTCGGCTCCCTTTCCGGCTTGTTGGCGGGCCGGACGAAGGCGCGTTGGTCCACGGCCGTGGGCGTGCACCGGCCCACGGCGCGAGGCATTGCGCGAATGGCAGAGCAGCCGCGACGAAGGCGTGCGGCACCGCGGCCAGTGCCCGAAGGGACGCTGAACAGCAGGAATCACGACGCATTCACCCCATGGGCGGGGTGTGCCGGCGGGCCGCGGCGGAGCGGAAGAGGGAGCTCCGCGAAAATCGGAGCGGCTGCCCGTATAGGACTTGTGGCTCGTGTGGGTCGTGGCCGCGAGGCTGCGGTCGACGGGCGCGAGCTAGGCGCAGCGGGTGCGCGGCTGGTTCATTGGCACCTCCCGCGTGGGAGCTGGATCAGCTCCCACGCTGAATATCCGCCGAGGTAACGGGGAGTCGGCATCACCGACTCGAGGTGATCGGAAAGCCAGCATCAACAAGCTGGGGATCCGGTCGCGACGGGGATTCCCGACGCCGTCCGCTTGCGCAAGGCAGGTCAACTCCCCCGAGCGACCGATGCCTCATCGCTCCCTGTCCGGTATTCTTGACAAGGCACTCACGAACGTAAGACACTTCAGGACAAGTGTCAACTTTTCCGGACTGCTAGGGCAGCCTGTTGGGCATAAACGACACACCGTCGAGTGAGAAGGTGGGGACAGTGACCGAGGAAGCACGGGGCGAGGACTTCGCCGCCAAGCTTCGGCGACTGTTTGCCAGTGTTAAACGCGAGGACGGCGGCGAGTTCAGCAAGCCGGAGGTCGCCCAGGCAGTCGGCGTTTCGCGCGGCTACCTCTACGATCTGCTCAACGGCAAGAACAAGCCCAGCCACGAGCTGGCCGTTGCCCTCGCCGACTTCTTCAGGGTCGAGATCGAGTACTTCTCAGATACCGACAAGGGCCGTGAGCTCAACCGCCAGTACGAGCTGCTGGCGCAGCTCGGAGAGCAGAACGTGCGGAAGCTGGCAGCCCGCGCCAGCCAGCTCTCTCCGGAAAAGCTGCGCACGGTGCTGGAGTTCATCGACTTCCAGGCCAGCAAGGACGATCCCTCGTCCGAGTGAGCCGCGTGGACTCGGCTCCACAGGAAGTCTCCTCGCTCGGCGATTCGGGATGCAGAATCGAACGCTGAACAGTCAATGTGGATGAACACCACTTGAGTGGAGGAGCTGCACGTGGCGACGCACGGAACGATCGCAACCGACGGGGCCCAGCTGTACTACGAAGTGCATGGAGACGGCCCGCCGATGCTGATCATCCAGGGCGGGCTCAGCGAAGCCGGCGCCACCCAGCAGCTAGCCGACAAGCTCTCCGACCGATACCAAGTCATCAGCTACGACCGACGCGGACTGTCCCGCAGCACAGCCGTCGACAACTCGGCACCGGTCACGATCGCCACCCACGCCGACGACGCGGCCGCCATACTGGGCGCGGTAACTTCCCAACCCGCCTTCGTGGTGGGCCCCAGCATCGGCGCCGTGATCGGCCTGGACCTCGCTGTCCGGTATCCCGGACGTGTAGCGCGGCTGATCGCCCATGAGCCGCCGATGCCATCGCTGGTCCAAGATCCCGATCAGGAGGCAGGCCTCGACGAGGTCGCCGCACTCGCCTACGACGACGTCGGCGCCGCGATCCGGCGCTTCGCGGCACTGGGCGGTCATCGATCCGAATCCCAAGAGCCTGAAGCAAGCCCGGCGCCACCTGTCGGCGACATCCGGGCGAACCTGCAGTGGTTCTTCGACCACGACTTCAGCGCTGTGCGAGCCGCCACCTTCGATGTCGACCGCTTGCTGGCGTTGCCCCAGCCCCCGCAGATCATTCCTACCGGCGGCGAAGAATCGCGTGGACACTGGGAGTACCGCTGTGCCGAACAACTGGCACGTGAATTGGGCAGCGCGCTCGTTGAGATGCCTGGCGGCCACAACGGCTTTGTCAGCCATCCCCGTGCTGCAGCAGCCCTGCTTGACCGTCTTCTGACCGAGCTTGCCCCATGAAGCGCGAGACCAGAGCTTGGCGCAATGACGAGCAGCTGCGCCGCGGAGTACGGCAGCTGCTGCGCGAACTCGAACTCGACGCACCACTCGATGTTCGCCTGCTGTGCAGGCGCCTGGCTGAGCACCGGGGGCGACCGATCAAACTCCACCCCTACCCACTGCCCGCCCCCGGGATTTTCGGGCTATGGATCGGCACCGAAGACGCCGACTACATCCTGTACCAGCGTGACACTACGGTCGCGCACCAGGAACACATCATCCTGCACGAAATCGGCCACATCATCAGCGGCCACAGCAGCGACGAGAACGACGATGACATCTGGACACAGCTCTTTCCCGACATCCCGCCGGAGATGGTGCGTCGAGCGCTTCGACGGGACGGCTACGAGCCCGCCTTCGAACGCGAAGCCGAGATGGTGGCCACGGTCATCAAGGAGTGGGCGACCCTGCTGGACCGCTTGAAGATCTCCCCAGATCGCAAGACCGATGCCGCCCGTCGGGTGCGAGGCGCGTTCGACGACCATCAGGGGTGGCTGTGATGCTGATTCCCAACATCCTTATGTGGTCCGCGGCCACGATCGCGGCAGCATGGAAGCTCTCGCAACTCGCACGCGCACCACACGACCGAGGTCTCCGGGTTGTCACGATCTGCACGTTCCTCGTGTTCGTCGCGCTCTCAGCCCAGCTTGCCGTCACCATCCCAGGCGTAGCCGACGAAGCACCCGCCCAGTCACCGAAGCTCATCCAGAACGTCATCCTCACCTTCTTCTTCGCACTGCTGATCGTGCTTCTGCAATCCAGCGCCACCCCCACAACCGTGGGAACGCGCGGCTGGTTCGAGATCGTGATCGCCGTGCTGACCGGTGGCGCCCTGGTGGTCACTTTCGCCGTGAGCACCCCCGGAGATCGTGGCGCCGCCTACGAACAGGCCGGTGAAAACCCAGAAGTGCTGGCGTTCTACCTCATTGGCAACGCCTACATGAGCTACGCGACCGCTCGCGGGGCCTACCTCGCATGGACTTGTTCCAACCACACTCGATCACGGGCTCGCCTCGGCCTGCGCGTCGCCGCGGCCGGGCTGGCCGTGAACTGCCTCGGCACGCATCTTCCACGAGTTCTGTCGACGTCCGGGCGCCTCGTCTTCGAGAAGGACCCGATCCCCGGCACCGCCACCTGGACAACACCGATCTTGACGATCGGTATCGTCGCGTTCTTCCTCGGAATCGGCTATCCCGGTGCACGCACCGGGATAGTAAAAGCTCGCCTGTGGTTTGAGATGCGCCGCCACTACCGTCAACTGCGCCCGCTCTGGGAAGCGCTGTACAGCCAGTTCCCCAGCATCGCGCTGTTCCCTCCGACCAGATCGCGGCGGGAGGCGTTCCTGGTGCGCAACGTGCGGCTGCGCTACTACCGTCGTGTCATCGAGATTCGGGATGGGCTCGTCTGCCTGAGCCCCTACATCGCCGAACCAGTCGACTCCACCAAGTCCATAGATCAACAAGCAGAGCTGATCCGCGCCGGCCTGGCCCGGAGCGCCGAGGGAAACCAGGTTTCCGTTACCTCCGTCATCGCCGCACCGGGCGCCGCAGGCATGGAAGCCGACTCCCAACAGCTCCTCGCACTCTCCCGCGCCTTCAGTAGAACCGCCAGCACGGATGCACCTCCTGCTCCCGCCGACCTCGCCAGCTCCGCGGACTAGCGCGAACTCCACATCAGCTCTGGAGCAGACGATGCCGATCTGCACTCCCCGGGAATCACGCAGGTCACCGCCTCAATCGATCGTCAAGTATAGGCGACAATCACTCATACGGGTCAGCTTTGCTTGACGACGACCTCCCGCCTCTCTACGCTGGTGCAACAGGGTTGACTTCCCAAACCTTCCACTGAGCAGGCCCGATTAGGCACAGGCTCGGAACTAGATCCAGCCGCCAACGAGAGACAAGTGCGCCCGCACCTCACGCGCGAAGCGGATCATGACTCCAAGTTGGCAGCGAATGTCCATTTAGGATCTTCAACGTCCTATGTGGGTGGACTTTCGGGGGATGCCTACCATGAAGATCAAACCAGCGAACCGCAAACGCCGCGTAGATCACGAAACTACTTTGCGTCGCCCAAAAGGGGATGCTAGGGCGATCACGGCTCATACGTCCGCCGGGTTGCATGGTAGGCGGTGAACCGATGGATCTAGACCGTTTGACATCAGGACTTCCACTCGCCTGGCACCACCTCATCATCGACTGGGATCGAAGCTTGCGATCCTCAGGGCGACCTGAAACAACGCGCTACAACTACCTTCTCGCCGCAGTCCAGCTCGCGAAATTCCTAGATGATCGAGGTTCCGACTACGGATTCGCTGCGGCCAGCCAGGACCCGGTTGAGACGAGACGAGCGCACATAGAGGAGTTCCAGGCATGGATGATCGAGACCCGGTCAGCATCGACCGCACTGAACAAGCACAAGGCCCTGCAGCAGTTCTTCAAGTGGCTCTCCGAAGATGAAGAGGAACTCGACTCTTCGCCGATGCAGCACATCAGGCAGCCAACCAAACCCACGAAACTGATCCCCCTGATCGATAGCCAGGAAACTAAGATGGTGCTCGAAACCTGCAATCGAAAGACGTTCTCCGGCGTACGCGACGAGGCGATCATTCGAATATATTGCGGCACGGGAGCACGGCTTGCGGAGGTCGCCAACCTGGCCACCGATGACATCGATATGACGACAGACTCAGTCGTACTACACGGGAAGGGAGGCAAGATTCGACGCGTTCGATTCGGCCCGAAGACTGCGCGCGCGGTGAGCCGCTACCTGCGGTTCAGAAGCAAACATCGAGGAGCAGACTTGCCGAACCTCTGGTTGGCGGAACGTGGCGGTGCGCCTCTCCTTGCCAACGGAATCAAGATCATGCTCCGAAGGCGAGGCAAACGGGCCGGGATCGCCGGCGTCCACGCCCACCGATGGCGGCACAACTACGCCCACGAATGGAAGCGCGCCGGTGGCGACACCGGTGACCTGATGCTGCTACTCGGATGGAGCTCCGATGCGATGGCCCGGCACTACGGCGCCAGCGCAGCAGCGGAGCGCGCCCAGGAGACCCAACTACGGATGGGAATCGGAGAAGATGTCTAGCCAGCAGGGGATGACCCCGTCACAACGCAGCCGTCGAGCCCGGGTTGCTGCACACGCGTCCTGGGCCAGGACAACTGATCGAACAGCTCGGACGCAACCAGGAACCCGGGCTTTTCTTGCACGTTTCGAGAATCAGGTCGATCCGGATGGAAAGCTCGATCCTAACGAACGAGCGCGTCGGGCCTTCCACGCACGTATGGCATACATGCTCTCGCTCGCTGAGCGTTCAGCAACAGTACGACGAAGGAAGCTGGGCACGCAGGAAGGCCGGGTTTGAGCAGAGAGAAGACTCTTCTGTTTAGGTGGCGGGGCTGGCGAAGCTAAAGGCACGCCAGCCCCGTCCTATACCTGCCTAGCTCAGACGTTGTCACCGATCCCCATGCGCGCCTGAGTCTCCTGCGCGCGCTCAGCTGCTGCGCTGGCACCGTAATGCCGCGGCATCGCGTCGGAGGCCCATCCGAGCAGCAACATCAGGTCGCCGGTGTCGCCACCCGCGAGCTTCCATTCATGGGCGAAGGTGTGGCGCCACTGGTGCGCATGCAACCCGGTTAGCCCCGCTCGGTTGCCGAGCCGCTTGAGGCGAATCTTGATTCCGTTCCCGCGAAGAGGCTCTGCTCCCCGATCCGACAGCCACAGCTCGGGCAGGCCAGCTGCTTTGCGCTTCGCCCGTGCTCGCAGGTAGCGGCTCAGCGCTCTAGCGGTCCGGGCGCCGATGCGCACGCGGCGCATCTTGGCACCCTTGCCGTCGAACGTCACCGACTCAGTCTTCAGATCGACATCGTCCACCTTCAGGTTGGCGACCTCCGAGAGCCTCGCGCCGGTGTTGCAGAACAGGCGGATGATCGCCTCGTCGCGCAGACTGAGAAAGTCCTTGCCCTTGCAGGCCTCCAGCAGTCGCGTAGTCGCCTCGGATTCGATCACCGGGACGAGCTTGGTCGGCGCCTTGGGCAACCGGACACGCTCCATCGGCGAACGATCGATCTCCTCCTCATCGAACATCAGCCACTTGAAGAACTGCTGCAGGGCCTTGTGCTTGTTCACCGCAGTAGCTGCCGAGCGAGTCTCGATCATCCAGGCCTGGAACGCTTCGACATGAGCCTTCGTGACTTCGGCAGGGTCTTCAGAGGCCTCTGCGGCGTCAGGATCAGGTGAGTGCTCCGCGAGGTAGCGGGCCAGCTGCGCGGCGGCGAGGAGATAGTTGTAGCGAGTGGTCTCCGGACGGTTGGCGGACCGCAGGCTGCGGTCCCAGTCCCGCAGGTAGCCTGCCCAGGTCACCGAGAGGCCGTCGGTGAGTCTTTCAAGATCCATCAGGGGCATTTCGAATCTCCGAAGTCAAGGTGTCGACAAGCGGCGTGCTTGACTCCGAAGAACGAGTCTTGATCAAAAAGAGAGGGTCTCCGCAGGCTTTGACCTGCGAAGACCCTCTACACCGTCGGGATGACAGGATTTGAACCTGCGACCCCTTGACCCCCAGTCAAGTGCGCTACCAAGCTGCGCTACATCCCGACTCACCTCTTGGGGTGTGCAGATAGCTTACCGCACCTCCGAACGGGCGATCATCTACCCCCCTCGTTCGGTGTTTTCGCAGGTCCAAGCGTCGACGGTCGCGGTCAGGGCACGGGTCCAGGCCGTCAGCAGCCGCTCCCCTTCCGCCGCGGTCGCTCCGCGCGGGTCGCCGAGGACTCCGCTGGGCGTCACCGCCGCCAGGCCCTTCTCCCGGAGGGTGGGGAGGATGTCCGGGAGCGGGGTCGTCGTACCCCGTTCCGCGCGGTCGAGGCGGACCGCCGCCGGGCGCAGGGCCAGCATCACCGATGTTTCGGTGCGGCCCGCGTGGGTGTCGTCGGGTCTGCCCGGTGGTGACCAGGCGCGGACTCGACGGCCTTCCGCGCGCAGGGTTCGCAGTGCTCGACCGAGTGGTTCGGCGTTGCCTCCGTGGGCCGAGACCAGGAGCACTCCGGCGTACGCGTCGGCTGAGCGGACCAGTTCGAGGACGAGCAGTTCCACCGCTCGCTGGCCGATCGACAGGGTTCCCGGGAAGTCCGCGTGCTCGCCGCTGGAGCCGTAGGCCACCGGTGGGCCTACCAGGACCGGGCGCTGCTCGGCCAGGCGTTCGCACAGCGCCACCGCGATCTCGGTGTCGACGGTGAAGGGCAGGTGGGGGCCGTGCTGCTCGGTCGCTCCCAGCGGCACCGCCAGCAGGGCCGGTTCGGTGAGGTCGGGCCAGGTCAGATCCGCCAGGTCCGTCATGACCGCTCCGTCGGGACGCTGCTGCGGCCGCCGACGTCGGACAGGACCGGCAGCAGCGGTGTTGCGGTGCGGGTTCGGAGCGCGCCGCAGAGCACTCCGCAGCCGTAGGCCGTGTCGTCGGCGAGGCGGGCCAGAGTCCAGCGGGCCGGGTCCAGCGGTGGGCGCTCGCGGGTCCAGTCCAGCAGGTGTCGCAGTGCCACCGCCGTCAGGATGCGGCGGCCGCTGCGGCTCGACCCGAGCAGGGGGATCGCGAGCGGTGCCCAGGGCCTGCCGATGGCGTCGGCCAGGTAGCGGCCCGCGCCGAGCGTCCCGAGAGCCGTCAGGCGCAGCGATTCCTCCACCGGCACTCCGGTCTTGCCCAGCTTGCGGGCCAGGAGAGCCGCGGCGCCGGCGGTGACGGCCAGTGCCGGGCCGATTCGGCGGGTGCTGAGCAAAGCCCAGGCGGCGGCACTCCACAGCGACGTCCGGACCGGGGCGACCGCAGTGCCGTGGCGGGTGGCGAGCGGGCCAGCCGATGTTCCGTAGCTGAAGCGCTGGCGGAGCAGGGCTGTCCAGGTTCGGCGCGGTCGGTGGTGCACGGTGGATGCCGGTTCGTAGCGGACCTGGTGGTGCTGGGCCAGGCGCCAGATCAGGTCGACGTCTTCGCCGAAGCGCAGCTCCTCGTCGAATCCGCCCGCTTCGCGGAGCACCTCAGCGCGGACCACCAGGGCCGCCGTGGGCACGTAGCTGATCCGGCTTCCCGGTTGCACCAGGCCTGGCTGGTCACCGAGGTCCAGCGGAGATCTCGCGGTCTCGTAGCGGTCGAGCGCACTGCTGCCGGGGATGCTGCGGACGCGGGGCGCCACCGCCGCCACGTCGGGGTCCTCGAAGTGGCGGAGCAGCGGTTCGAGCCAGCCGGGTTCTGCCTCGACGTCGGCGTCCAGGAAGGCCACCAGCGGTGTGGTGACCAGCCGCAGGCCCGAGTTCCGGGCCGCCGCCGGACCGCGCGGCACCTCGTGCCGGACCGATGCGCCCGGTATCGGGTGCCTCGATCCGTCGTCCACGACGATCGACGAGTCCGGTGCTCGGTGGTGGTCGTCGCGCACTGGAAGAACCACGGTCACGTCTTCGGACCGGAACCGGGACCGCTTGTAGCCGGGGTGCGCCATGCCTGCGCCGACCAGGCGTTTCGCGAGCGCTGCGCCCGTGGTCACCGGTTCGCCCGCGAACCACTGGCCGACCAGGCGCGCTCCCGCCGCGCTCAGCCGCAGCACGCGGAACGGTGAGCCGCCCGCCAGGGTTCGGCCGCCGGCGAAGCGGCGGAGACCGGGATCGGGCACCAGCCGGAGGGTCATGCGGTGAAACCTCCGTCGGCGTGCACCACGGTTCCGGTGATCGCCGAGGACTGCTCACCGCACAGCCAGCACACCGCCGCTGCGACCTCCTCGGGTTCCAGGATCCGCTCGACGAGCTGGTGCCGGCTGAACTCCTCGACGTCGGGCAGGTCGTAGTAGGCCGCGGTGGCGGTGAGCATGTCGGTGCGGGTCGAGCCGGGCGAGACCGCGGTGGCGGCGATCCCGGTGCCGCGCAGGTCGGTGGCCAGGCCTCTGATCAGGCCGACCACGGCGTGCTTGGCGGCGTTGTACCCGGCGAGGTGGTACAGCCCGCGGTGCGCGGCCGACGAGGCCAGCGCGACGAAGCGTCCGGAGCGAGGTTCGGGTTGTTGCAGCATCTTCGGCACGGCGGCGCGGGCCAGGTTCGCCACGCCGCGGACACCGACGTCGAACAACGCGTTCCACTGGTCGTCGGTGGTCTCCCAGAGCGGTTCGCCACCTGCCATGACCGCGGCCGCTGCGACTGCCGCGTCGACTCCGCCGAACTCGGTCTCGGCCACTTCGACGGCGCGCCGGACGGCCGCGTCGTCCCGGACGTCGGCGACCACGTCGCGGACCGAATCCGGCCACCGCTCGGCCAGTTCTCGCAGCTGTGCGCGGGTACCGAGCGGATACGAGGCGCCGGGGAGCTCGGCGCAGATGTCGACGGCGACCACGCGCCAGCCCTCGGTGGCCAGCTGCCGGACCACAGCGGCTCCGATCCCGCGCGCCGCACCGGTGACGATCGCGACCCGGTTCATGACCTACCCGCCTCTCCGCGACGCACACCGGCGGTCGCGTTGCTGCTCATGACTGCTCCGCTTCGAGGTAGCCGTGGCGGTGCAGGTACTCCAGGAGGGCGTCGACAGCCTCCGGTGCTGAAAGCGGGCCGATGATCGTCGGCGGGGTGCGCTCGACGAGCGCGCCGGTCAGCTCCAGGATTCGGCGGTGCGCGGTCGATGCGGTCGGCGGCGGGAGTTCTCGCGGGCGTGGGCGGCGCGGGCGGGCGGAAGCCCTCGGTCCCGGACGCGTTTCGAACGGCACCGAGTGGATCGGAGCGCGTTGAGCGGCCAGCACGGCGGGCAAGCTCGCCCGCCGCAGGCGGGTGCCGCCTTCCACGGAGACGACTGCGGGGGTCGGCAGGCGTAGAACCTCGCGGCGGCCGCCGTCCAAGCGCCGGTGGGCGAGGATCGTGCGGCCCTCGGTCTCGAGCTTGACGACGCCGAGCGCCTGCGCGGCGCCTAGGCGTGCGGCGATGAACGCCGGAGTCGTGCCGGTTGCGCCGTCTGACGATCTGTCGCCGCACAGCACCAGATCGGGGGTTGTGCTCAGCGCGGTGGTGATCGCCCGAGCGGTTTCAGCGCCGTTGGAGGCCAGCCAGTGGGCGTCGGGTGCGGTGTCGCGCTCCACTCGGATCGCCTCGTGCGCTCCAGCCGCCAACGCCGTTCGCAGCACCTCGTCCGCCTCCGGCGGCCCAACCGTCACTGCCACCACGCGCGCGTCCAGTTCGTCAGCGAGCCTGAGCGCGTGCTCCAGCGCAGCGAGCTCGGCGGCGTTTGCACCTCGGTGATCGGTGGCGAGGGCTCCGGTCAGCGGGTCGACCTCGATCCGCTGCCACGACCAGCTCAGCGCTGCGACGATCTGCATGTCAGCCCTTCCGGAACACGACGCCGTGCCCGCCGTCGGGGTAGGTCCAGGTGATGGCGCCCGCCGAGTTGCAGAGCTGGTAGCAGGTGCCGCACTCGAAGCACTGCTCGTAGTTGAACAGGATTCCGCCGTCGTCGGTGGGCACGAACAGCTTCGCCGGGCACGCCGGCACGCACGCCCTGGTGGTGCAGGAGCGGCAGATCTCGGTGTCGACCGTGATGTGCGGGCGGTCGCCTACGTCGAACTCGACCGTGGACATCCGGTCCGCGAAGGACATCTCGTGGTGCATGTTCGCTCCTCACCCGAAGGTCCGGAATCCCGCCCAAGCGTCCGCGGCGAGTTCGCGCAGGCGAATGCCGTGCCGGGCGGCCGTGCGGCGGAACAGCTTGCGCAGACCCGGTTTCGGCTCCGGGTTGCGGACGGTGAAGACCTCCTGGGCCAGGTCGCAGAGCAGCTTCGGGTACTGGCGCTGAACCCGCTCGGAGAGCACGAGGCCCGGTGCGCGCTGCAGGTTCTTGTGGTCGGTGAGCACGAAGCCGTCCTGCAGCCGCTTGCGGTAGCCGGTCAGGTCCCGGCTCCCGGCAGCGATCGCTTCAGCTGCCGCGCGACCCGCCGCCAGCCCGGAACCGATGGCGAAGTTGACGCCCTCCAACCAGATTCCGGCAGCCAGGCACATCGCCGCTGCGTCGCCCGCCACGAGCATGCCATCGGTGCTCAGCGGCGGCATGCTGCGGTAGCCGCCTTCGGGGATCAGGTGCGCCGAGTACTCCTTGAGCTCGGCGCCGCGCAGGTAAGGGGCGATCCCGGGGTGGGCTTTGAAGTCGGCGAGCACGTCTTCGGGGCGGCGGCCCGATTCGGCCAGCCCGGTCAGCGACAGCACGACGCCGATGCTGATCGTCTCCTTGTTGGTGTAGACGAACCCGCCACCTGGGATGTCCCCGGTGCAGCCGAGGACTTCGAGGTCCGCGCCTTCGTCGCCGCGCAGGCCGAACCGCTCCTCGATGCTCTTCCGCGGCAGCGCGAGGGTCTCCTTGACACCGAGGGTGTGGTGCGCGGCGTCGGTCGTGGGCAGCAGCCCGGCTTGCTTGGCGAGGAACGAGTTGACGCCGTCGCAGGCGATGACCACCTCGGCGCGGAGGTCGCCGTCCGGGCGGTCGGTGCGCACACCGACCACGCGCCCGCCGTCGCGCAGCAGCTCGGTGGCCACGGTCGAGGTCACCAACTGCGCTCCGGCCTCCACCGCCTTGCCCGCGAGCCAGGAGTCGAAGTCGGCGCGGTGGGTGGTCATGCCGTTGTGGGGAGCGCTCGCCCAGTCCTGGGTGCGGAAGTCGATGGTCAGCGCCTGGGTGCCGGTCAGGACCATCGTGCTGCGGCGGGTGACCCAGCGCTGCACCGGCACCTCTTCCCACCAGTTCGGCAGGACCTCGTCGAGGACCCGCCCGTAGACGACTCCGCCGTAGACGTTCTTGGCGCCGGGGAACGGGCCGCGTTCCAGCAGGACGACGCTGCGACCGGCGCGGGCCAGCTCCAGCGCGGCCGCCGAGCCGGCGGGGCCCGCGCCGACCACCACCGCGTCCACCCGCTCACTCATCGGCTGCTCCGTTCAGTCGGCGGGCGAGTTCGCGCAGGACCTCGGGCGCGTCGGCGACGATGCCGAGGTCGGCCATCGCCGTCATCGGGCAGGAAGGATCGGTGTTCACGCTGATCACGTGCTCAGGCCTGCCGAGCCCGCCGACGTGCTGTGCCGCGCCCGAGATGCCGAGCGCGATGTACAGGGCCGGGTCGACGACCACTCCGGTGGTGCCGATCTGGCGGTCGTGTCCTGCCCACCCGGCATCGGTGACGACCCTGGTCGCACCGGCCGACGCGCCGAGCGCGGCGGCGACTCCGGTGAGCGTGCGCATCACCGCGGCGCCGTCCTCGCCTGCCCGGACCAGGCCGGCGCCAGCGCCGAGGATCCGCTCGGCTTCGGTGAGTTCGACGGTTTCCGGGTCCGGGTCGAGGACCTGCACGGTCTCGGCGTCCCGGACGTCCTCGGGCAGCGCCACCGGCAGCTCCACCGGTTCGGGGATCGGCACCGGCTCGGGCACGCCGCGTGCGTTCGGTTGGAGCGTCACCACGACCGGGCCGTTGAGCTCGACCTCCACGGCCAGCCGGTCATCCGCCCGGGACAGCTCGACGTGCGTGGCGGTGCACCGGGCAGCACCGGCGAACAGCTGCCTGTCCGCGCGAAAAGCCAGTCTCGCGGCGAGATCGCGACCGTCGGGCGATGCTGGAAGCAGCACCACCGGGACACTGCGCAGCACCGGTGCGAGTGCTGCGGCCAACGCGCCGAACGCGACTCGCGGGACCTCGCTCGTCCAGACCCTCCGCGCAGCGGTCAGTCCGAGGGCAGCCGCCCGGGTGCCCGTCCCGACCAGCAGGACCGCTCCCCCGGATTCGGCGACCGCTTCGTCGGCGCCGCTGGGCAGCACCGCGTCGCGCACGACCACGACGGCCAGCACATCGGGAAGCCCGGTCACAAGCCCACCGCCAAACGATGTCCTTCGACGACTGCGGCGTGCGCGCGGCGCGGGGCGACGCAGTCACCGATCCGGTGAACCGCGAACGACGCGTCCTTCAGCTCGTGCCACAGCTCGTCCTCAGGTGCCTGATGAACTGCGCAGACGACCCAGTCGAAGCGTTCCTCGGTCATGTTCCCGGTGGTGTGCTTGAGGATCTGCAGGCCGACCCCGCCGGCTTCGGCGGTCGCGGACATCACGACCTCGTCGGTGCGCTGCCCGATGTCCTTCGCGTGCGCCCGGATGTTGAAGGTCTCCATGTCCAGGGTCACGCCCAGGTCCTGGCAGACCACCATGCCCGGCGTGGTGATCTGCACCCGGCAGCCTCGGTCGGCCAGCAGTTCAGCGACCGAAGCGGCCTGGTGGAAGCCGAGTTCGTCGACCACGAGCACATCGCCCTCGGGCACCGCGCGGCCTTCCAGCACATCGCGGACGTCCACGACTCGTTCCGCCCCGCCGGCCCAGTGGACGGGCTGCGGACGAGCACCGGTGGCCAGCACCACCACGTCGGGTTGCTCGCAGCGCAGCATCTCGGCGGTGGCCGCCGCGTTGGTCTTGATGTCCACGCCGAAGCGCTCGCACTCGGCCCGGAGGTTGCGCACCACGTCGAGGAACTCGGCCCTGCTGGGCACGGTGGCCGCGACCGCGACCTGACCGCCGGTGGACGGTTCCCGCTCGAACAGGGTCACGTGGTGGCCGCGCTCGGCGGCGGTCGCCGCTGCTTGCAGACCAGCCGGACCGCCACCGACCACGAGCACCCGCTTGCGCAGGAGCGGCATCGGCAGCGGCGTGGACTCGCGCCCCGCGCGAGGGTTCTCGATGCAGCCCAGCCAGCGGTTCAGGCCCATCCGCCCGACGCACTCCTGGTTGCAGGAAAGGCAGGTCCGGATGTCGCTGCGGTGCCCCGAACGGGCCTTTCCCGCGAAGTCCGGGTCCGCGATCTGCCCGCGCACCACGCCGACCAGGTCGCAGTGCCCCTCCTCCAGCGCGCGCTCGGCCTGCAGCGGATCCTTGATCCGGCCGACGCCGACCACCGGCAGGTCCACCGCGCGGCGGATCGCGTTGGAGATGAACAGCGCGTACCCGGGCGGGATCGTCATGGACGCCTCGATCATGTAGAGCGTGGAGGTGGCCACGCCGATCGAGGTGTTGATGTAGTCGACCTTCCCGGTGGCCTCGACCATCCGCGCGACCTCGACGGCCTCGTCGATGGTGGTGCCGCCCTCGATCAGCTCGTCGCCGCACAGCCGGACGCCCAGCGCCCGGTCCGGGCCGATCGCCTCCCGGACGACGTCGATGATCTCCAGCAGGATGCGGGCCCGGTTGGCCAGCGGACCGCCGTAGGCGTCGGTACGCACGTTCGTCGCCGGGGACAGGAATCCGCGCACGATCGAGGAGTGCGAGCACTGCAGCTCGACACCGTCGAAGCCGCCTTCCGCGCAATGCCCGGCCACGATGCCGTAACCGGCCACGACCTCGGCGATCTCGTGCACGTCGACCGCCTTGGGCACCTCGCGGAACATCGGGTCGGGCACCGCCGACGGCGCCCACACCGGCAGCCTCGAGTACATCGAGGACGCCTGCCCGCCGTTGTGGTTGAGCTGCGCGAGGATCGGGATGTCGTGGGCGTGGACGGCCTCGGTGATCCGCCGGTACCCGGGCACCACCTCGGGCCGGAAGCCGTGGATCAGCTTCTCGTAGGGCCAGTCGGTCGGGTGGGTGGAGTGCTCCTCGGTGATGATCAGCCCGGCGCCACCAGCGGCGCGGGCCGCGTAGTAGGCGGCGTGCTGGTCGGTCGGCACTCCGTCCTGGGCGTAGTTCGTCAGGTGCGCGGAGAACACGATCCGGTTCCGGACGGTCACCGGCCCGATCCGCAGCGGTGAGAACAGGTAGCGGTGTTCGCTCATCTCGCGCCCTCCAGCGCGGTGATCCGGTGCGCGGCGCGACGGCCTTCGAGGATCGCTTCGTGAATCGTGCGGGGTGCCACGCAGTCCCCGGCGCGCAGCGCTCCGGCCGGTTCCGGGTTCGGCAGGCGGTGTCCGCAGTGGACGACCACCGCGCAAGGCGCGTCGCGACGCTGTGCGGTGAAAACGTCCTCGAGCACCACGTGGCCGGGGTGGACCTCGCGCAGCAGCGAGCGCTTCTCCAGGCGCACACCGGCGCGCTGCAGGCGGCCGTTGGCGTCGGCGAGGTCCCCGGTCAGGGCGAGCTGCGTGCCGACGACCTGGTCCTGGGTGACGATGGCGGTTTCCCTCCCCCGCTCGGCGAGCAGCTCGGCGACACCGACGCCCACCGCATCGCCGATCGGGTCGAACACCACGACAGGCCCGTCCGGCAGCCGATCGTGCGCCAGCACTTCGGTGACGTCGACGATCGTGCCGCCGAAGTCCTCGTAGGCGCGCAGCCCCGGCACCGAGCCGGTCGCGATCACCACATCCCGGCTGGTCAGGTCCGCTTCGGCGCCGAGAGTGACGCGCACGCCGAGTCGGCGCACCTCCGCCTCGAGCCAGTCCGCGAGCCGCTGCAGTCGCGCACGACCACCGACTTTCGCGGCGAGCAGCAACGACCCGCCCAGCTCGTCGCCTCGCTCGACGATCTCCACCGAATGCCCGTTCAGCGCCAGTACGCGCGCTGCTTCCATCCCGGCCGGGCCGCCCCCGACGACGAGCACGTCGCGCGATGGCGCAGGAGCACCGGCCTCCTCGGTTCCCTCGTGCCCGCTGAAGGGCTCGCCGATGCACGAGACGATCGGGTTGCGGTTGTCCCGCACCCGGCACTTCTGGTTGCACAGCACGCAAGGCCTGACCTGCTCAGGACGACCAGAGCGCACCAGCTCGACCAGCTGCGGCTCGGCGATCTGCGCCCGCGTCATCTCGACCAGGTCCGCGATGCCGTCGTCCAAAACCCACTGCGCCTGACCCGGGTCCACGACGCTGCCCTGCAGGACGACCTGGGGCGGATGTTCCCCGGTGCGAACCGCTTCGCGGATCTGGCGGCAGAGGTCGATGTTGAAGCCCGGTTCGGTGTGCAGGTCCGGGCGGGTCGCCGAGGTCGCCATCGCCGAACCGCGCACCACCACCAGGTAGTCGATCCGGTCGGCGACCGCCCGTGCGATCCCGGTGGCCTGCTCCGGGGTGATGCCCGCCCACGGAGCGAGCTCGTCGCAGGACAGCCGCAGGCCCACGACAGCTCCCCCGGCCGCTTCCCGGACCGCGACGAGCACCTCGCGCAACAACCGCCCCCGGTCCTCGCCGTAGGCGTCGGAGCGCTGGTTGGTGAGCCCGGAGAGGAACTGCCGCAGCAGGGAGAACTGCCCGGCCTCCAGCTCCACCCCGTGCAATCCGGCGCGCACGGCCGAACTCGCCGCAGCGGCGAACCCGGCCACCAGCGCGTCGATCTGATCCTGCCCGACCTCCATCGGCAGCTCACGGCTGACCACGTCCGGCACCCGCGACGGCGCCCACAACGCCTGCTGGGAGAAGGCCGAGGACCCCTGAGAGCCAGCGTGCCCGAGACCGGCGAGAACGATCGCACCGTGCGGTCGGCACGCCTCGGCGACCGCCGCCCACCCCGGGGCGCACTCAGCGGCCAGCGGCGCACGCTCGTAGGGCCAGTCCGAGGCGTGGACGCTGGCCGTCTCGGTGACGATCACACCGGCGCCGCCGGCCGCCCGCGCCCGGTAGTAGGCGACGTGGCGGTCCGAGATGACCCGCCCCCGACCCAGGTTCGTCTCGTGCGGCCCGAACAGCACCCGCGACGGTGCTTCGGCAGAACCGAGCCGCACGCCTTCCGCGAGGCTCATGCACCGGCCGCCAGCGGACTGGAATCGCAAGGCTTGGCCGGAACCGGCGGCAACCCCAAGCTCACCTTGCGCCGCGAGGACCGGGAGTGGTCCTGCGACGGCTTCGGCAGACCGCCCCTGTCCACAACGGACAACGCCGTTTCACCGTGGCCCTTGACGCATTCCGGGTCGGGACCGTCGAGCGGGAGGCCGGTGAAGAACTTCGCCGCCATGCAACCGCCCTGGCAGGCGTCGAACGCCGAGCAGGACCGGCACGCGCCACCCGACTGCGGCCGGCGCAGTTCGGTGAACAGCTCCGACTCCCGCCACACCCGCGCGAACCCACCCGCGTCGCGGACGTTGCCGGCCTTGAACACGTCGTGGATCGCGAACGGGCAGGCGTAGACGTCGCCCACCGGGTCGATCAAGCACACCACCCGGCCCGCGCCGCACAGGTTCAACCCCGGCAGCGGAGTGGAGCCCAGCGCGTTGAGGTGGAAGAACGAATCGCCGGTGAGCACGCGATCGCCGTGCTCGACCAGCCAGGCGTAGATCTCGTGCTGCTGGGCATCGGTCGGGTGCAGCTCGTCCCACACGTCCGCGCCGCGCCCCGACGGCCGCAACCGCGTGATCCGCAACTGCGCGCCGAACTCATCGGCGATGGCCAGGAAGTCGTCCAGCTGCGCGACGTTCTGCCTGGTCATCACGACCGAGATCTTGAAGTCCCGCATACCGGCGTCCGAGAGGTTCCGCAACGCCCGCATCGCCATGTCGAACGATCCCGGCCCGCGGACCGCGTCGTTGACCTCCCTCGTGGCACCGTCCAGCGAGATCTGCACGTCCACGTAGTCGGTGGCCGCGAGCTGCTCGGCCCGCGCGCGGTCGATCCGCAGGCCGTTGGTGGAGAACTTCACCCCCACCTGGTGCTCGACGGCGTAGTCCAGCAGCTCCCAGAAGTCCGGGCGCACCGTCGGCTCACCACCGCCGACGTTGACGTAGAACACCTGCATCCGCTGCAGCTCGTCGATCACCGCCTTCATCTCCGCGGTGCTCAGCTCCCGCGGATCACGCCTGCCCGAGGAGGACAGGCAGTGCTCGCACGCGAGGTTGCAGGCGTAAGTCCACTCCCAGGTCAGGCAGATCGGGGCATCCAGCCCGCCCTTGAACTGCTCGACCAGGGAGGGCACCGGTTCCACCGCAGTCACGTCGTCTCCACTCCGTCAACGGGGCCGGATCATGTCCGAGGCGGCCAGCGAGGCCAGCGCCCGCCGGAACTGCGGCCGGCGCTCCTGCGGCACGGCCAGCAGCGCGTCCTCGACGCTGGTGTGCTCGCCCAGCCCGCGCACCAGCTCCACCAGCTCGGGGACCTTCAAGAACGACAACTTCCGGTTGCCGAAGTGGTACGCGAGCGCCCCGAACGGCTCGGGGCGCAGCGCGACCTGCGGATTCAACCGGTAGCCCAGGCTCGTGTCGAACTCCGCCGCGGTGGTCATCAGTAGACCCCGCACATCCCGTCGATCGAGACCTCCTCGACGAGCAGCTCCTCCTCGACGACCGGCTCGGTGGTTCCCGCTTCGACCTGTTCCTCAGCCATGGGATGCTCCTGTCGACGTTGACCGATCCACCGCCGACACCGTATTTGCACCCGGTGCAGATTTGGAAGACCTGGAGCAGGACCTCTTGGGAAGCAACACCGTTGGAGCAACCGCGCGAAGCGGTGGACGACGGAGGGTGACCAGCGCCGCCGAGCTGGAGCAGGTGGCCTTCGACCTCTTCGACGAGCAGGGTTTCGAGAACACCACGGTCGCCGACATCGCCAGGGCCGCGGGCATCGCGCGCCGGACGTTCTTCCACTACTTCCCGTCCAAGAACGACGTCCCGTGGGGCGACTTCGGCGCCGAGCTGACCCGGCTGCGCGCCGATCTGCACGCCGCCCCCAGCGGAGTTCCGCTGATGGACAACATCCGGCACTGCCTGGTCGAGTTCAACCGGGTACCGCCGGAGCGGGTTCCGGCGCACCGGCGGCGGATGCGGCTGATCCTCGGCGTCCCCGCGCTGCAAGCCCACTCGACCTTGCGCTTCCACGCCTGGCGGCAGGTCATCGCCGAGTTCGTCGGCGAACGAACCGGACAGCCCGCCGACGCGCTCGCTCCCCAGACCATCGCGCACGCGACGCTCGGCGTGGCGCTCGCGGCCTACGAGCGGTGGCTGGACCGATCCGATGCCGAACTCACCGAACTGCTGGACGCGGCGATGCGCGAGCTGGCCGCCGGATTCTCCGGCACCGGCCCGCTCCAGCGCGAGCAGCCGGCCGCGGCGGAGACGAGACGTCAGGAGACTGGGATGCCCACCGGAGAATCCGCCGCGCAGACCGAGCTCACCCCGCGGATCGGCAAGGTCGCGCGCCGCGAGCTGGCCGTCCACGGGTTCACCCGGTACGCCCAGCTCGCGGACGTGACCGCGGCGGACCTGCTGAAGATCCACGGCGTGGGCCCCAAGGCGATTCGGATCCTCGGGGAGGAGCTCGCCGAGCAGGGGCTGTCCTTCGCCGACTCCTGAGCCGAACCGGTTCGCGGGGCCGGACACCGCGAGGTGGCACCCGGCCCCAGCGGCTCAGTAGTCGGTTTCGTCGTAGACCACGACTCCGCGCAAGTTCTTGCCGTCGAGCAGGTCCTGGTACCCGGTGTTGATCTCCTCCAGCCGGTAGGTGTTGGTCACCAGCTCGTCCAGCTTCAGCGTGCCGTGCCGGTAGAGCTCCAGCAGTCGCGGGATCTGAGTGCGCGGGCTGACCCCGCCGAAGATCGCGCCCTGCACCCGCTTCTGCAGCAGGGTCAGCTCGAAGAGGTTGAGCTTGGCGTCGAGCTGCGCGTGGTGGCCCATGCCCGTGACCACCACCTGGCCGCCCTTGGCCGTCATCGACACCGCCGGCTGCAGGTGCTCGCCGGTGGTGTCCCCGATCGTCAGGATCACCGTGTTCGCGTTCTGCCCCCAGGTCAGCTCCGAAACCGCTCCGGCGGCCTCCTCCATCGAGGCGAAGGCGTGGGTCGCGCCCAGTTCCAACGCCTTCTGCCGCTTGAACTCCACCGGGTCTACGGCCACCACGTACCGCGCCCCGGCCGCTGCCGCGCCCTGCACCGAGTTGATGCCGACCCCGCCGATGCCGACCACGACCACCGTGTCCCCGGCCCGCGTCCCGCCGATCTCGGTCGCCGATCCCCAGCCGGTGGACACGCCGCACCCCAGCAGCGCGGCCTTGTCCAGCGGGATGTCGTCCTCGATCTTGATGACCGAGGCCTGGTTGACCGTCACGTGCGGCGCGAAGGTGCCCAGCAGGCACATCGACACGACCGGTTCGCCCCGGTAGGTCGTCCGGTAGGTGCCGTCGGAGATCGCCCGCCCGGTCAGCAGCCCCGCACCGGCGTCGCAGAGGTTCTGCATGCCGCGGGCGCACGGGCGGCAGGTGCCGCAGCCGGGGATGAAGGCCAGCACGACGTGGTCGCCCTCCTGCAGCCCGGCGACCTCGGGCCCGACCTTCGTGACCACGCCCGCCCCCTCGTGGCCGCCCACGACCGGGTAGAACGCCGCGGGACTGGCACCGGTCCGCAGGTGCTCGTCGGAGTGGCACAGCCCCGATGCCGCCAGCCGCACCTGCACCTCACCGGCGACGGGGTCTCCCAGCTCGATCTCATCGACCTCCCAGTTCTCGCCCGGGCCGTGCAGCAGAGCAGCCTTGGTCTTCATATCCACTCCTCGTCGAATGGGCACCGAAGGACGTATGGCTTCCCGAGCATGGGAAGCCGGATGATCTCAGTCAAGGGCCCGGTTCCGACCGCTCACCCGGGATCCGGCGCCGCCGACTCCGGCGGTCCTCGCCCAGCCGAACGGGAAGCAACCACAGTTGATCGCCGATTGCGTTTCAGCGCAACCGATTTCTCCCGGCAGAACCGATCAGAAACATGAAACCCACTACTGGCCAACGAAAAGCGAAACAACCTCAGCCTTGATCACCTCATCGGGCGACCATTATTTGCTCGAATCCACGTTCGATCCCTGCAACACTGGTGGCACGCCAGCGGAACACGGTCGACCACCTCACGGTCGAAAGTGGACCGTTAAATCCATTGCCATGACGGGCGAATCAATTTCCTTCATTTCGCGCACGATTCGCCTGCGAGCTGCGCCGTTCAGAGGTGAACAGCTCGCACCCCGAGGAGAAGGAGCACGACCATGTTGTCGAAGTACCAGTGGAACGCGATCGATCAGGTCTCGACGATGTACATCCACCCCATCGCCTGCTCACGCCGGACCAGCCGGTTCGGGCACGCGGACGATCAGCACCGGACATGGCGAGTGGTGCAGCAGCTTGTGGCTCGTGGAGCCCAGGTGCGCCCCCGCAACACCACCCCGGCCGCGTGCGCCCACGACCGCGAGCTGCGCCTCCCGCGCCCGCGAGAGCAGCTCGGTCGTCGGCGTACCGCGCCCGACGAACCTGAGCACCTCGACGTCCGGGTAGCGCTCGCCCCAACCGGCGAGCACTTCCGCGACGAAGCGCACCGCGGTGTCCCCGACGACATCGCTGGGCAGCCGCGAACGCAACCACTTCAGGTCGAGGCCGACCACTTCCCAGGTGTGCACCACGTGCAGCGGGACGCCCCAGTCCGCCGCGGCGGCGAAGGCCTGCGCCAGCACCGGCTCGGCGGAGAGGTCATCGTCGATGCCGGCGAGCACCGGACCGGCGACCGGGAAGCTGAGCGGGTCGCCGGTGTCCGGCACGACCGCGACGGAGCACTTCGCGTGCGCCGCGATCTTCACGGCGACCGACCCGGCGAGCAGCCCGGTGAACCCTCCGAAGCCGCGGTCACCCACCACGACCAGGTCGGCGGTGCGGGACTCGTCGATCAGCACCGGCACGGGCGAGCCGGCGCAGGCCGCCGTGTCCACCGCGACCTCCGGCGCCTGCTCCCGCGCCGCACCCGCGGCCACGTCCAGGCAGCGCGCGACCTGATCGCGCACCTGTTCGCGGTGCTCCTTCGGCCAGTGCAGGCCGGGCAGCTCAGGCAGCACGGGTGTGGTGGTGGGGTCCGCGTAGACGATCCGCAACCCGGATCTCCGCCGAACCGCCTCGCGCGCTGCCCAGCGAGCGGCGTTGAGCGCCACGGCGGAGCCGTCGACCCCGGCCACCACACGTCCGAACCCACTCATCCCAGCCCTCCCAGCACCGCTCAGGACGACAGCACCAGGGTGGGTGACTTCGCCGGACCTCGCCCGGTGGAGCCGGGGCTACCGGGTCGGCATGCGGCCGGGCACCAGCAGCTCGGTGTTGCGGTCGCCGAGCCCGCCGAGCTGGGCCAGGTCGGTGTGCGGGTTGTTGAAGGACAGCTCCCGGTAGAGGGAGGCGAGCGCGTCCGGGGACCTGTCGTCGTAGTCGGCCTGATAGGGGCTGTCGGCTTCGATGAGCGTGGTGAACAGCGACAGCGTGCCGTCCTCGTTGTCCACCAGTTCGATGATCCTGGCCAGCTGCGGGAAGTCCACGTGGGACGCGGTGTTGATCTCCCAGAACCCGCAGGCCGGGTCGTCGGCGTGGTGCGGGGTGATGGTGTTGCGGTGCGTGTGCCCGTTGACCCAGGCCAGCACGTTCGGGAAGCGCTTGAGCAGCCGCACCACCGAGGCGCCGTTCTTGCGGATCTCGCCGGGTCGGCGGAAGTCCGGCAGCAGTGCGGTCATCGTGCCGCTGGTGTGGTGGCTGAACAGGATGAACAGCTCGTCGGTGACCGACTGCTGCTGCTTGCGGCCGAGTCCGTCGTAGTACACCGAGCTGCCCGCGGTGAGCGTCTTCTCCAGCCAGCGGAACTGGGCCAGCCCGAGCGATCCCTCGGCGAAGCCCGCGGTGTTGGTGCTGTCCAGGCTGATGCCGGTCACGCCGGGTGCGATCGGGAAGGTGTAGTACGGCTCGTCGTGGTCCTCGCCGAAGCCGTGACCGACCGGGCCGGGGCCGGTGTTGGCCGGATCCCGGTGCGCCTGGATGAAGTCCTCGGTGTTGAACGGCCGACGCCGCTCGTCGGGAGTGACGGTGCGGATCAGCCCGGTGCTGGTGGCCATCACGTTGGCCGTCCGCTGCTGGCTGCGGCCCTCCATGAGGGCCACGATCTCGCGCTTCTCCCGCTCGTCCCGGCCGATGATCTTGTGCGAGCCGGTGTACCAGTCGACCAGCCCTGGGATCAGCTCGTCCGGCACCGTTCCGACGACGCTGTTGTCGTGGTTGCCGAACACCGCGTACCAGGGCATGCGCAACCCCGGGCTGTCGAAGGGCTGGAGCGCGTCACCGAGCAGCCCGGGCAGCACCGGGTACCCGAGTTCGCGGAACCGGTCCGAGACGCCACCGTCGGGGTGCCAGTACAGCGGGTTGCCGGAGTCCTGCACGCCCTCGTAGGCGGTCCGGTCACCGGTGTTCGGCGTGACCCGGCCACCGTTGAGCACGCCGAAGTACCAGTCGAGCTCGGCGAGTTCGTGGTTGTCGGTGCTGTCCCCGGTGGTGATCATGAAGTCGATCGGGCGTCCGGTCACCGGCGCTCCGGGCAGCGAGTTCACCCGGCGCACGAGGTGAGCCGCACCGAGCGAGGTGAGCGTTTCCTGCGGGCGGTGCGCACCGCCGGCCAGCGGGTGGACGTACTCGAAGCGGGCCGGGCTCTGCGCGTCCACCACGTGCAGGTCGGTGAACTGGGTGAACGCGACCACCGGAACCCGGCGGTCGACTCGGTCCGTCCTGCCCACCACCAGGTCGGTGCGGACCACCTGCGGCCACCCCGGGCCTGTCGTGAGCCGCCGATAGCCCTCCCCGGCTTCCGGCTGCGCCACGGCTTGCAGCGTGGTGCCCGCGCTGTACGCCAGCTGAGGCCTCGCGCCCCTCCCGAACGACGGTGTCGCGCTCAGCAACCCGCTGCCGAGTACGGCTCCGGTGATGCCGGCTGCCCGGAGAAAGCCACGCCTGTTGATCCCTGCCATGTCGGTTCCCAGCCCATCCGCCCTGATCATCGAACTGATCAGAAAATCTTTCATGTTTGATGGGCGCAGTCCACCCCCAGACAGGTGACGAGCTCACGAACAACTGGCAACACCACGGAACGTCCACAGTGGCCAATGCGGCAGCGCTTCCCGGATTGCGACCGCGCGAGTGGTGATCATCCGTACGGTCGCCACCCGAGCTGGCCTGACCGCCGATCAGACCAACGGGCGACCGGTGCGGATCCGGCGGCGGAGATCCCAGAGGATCAGGTTGTACGGGAACTGCCGCAGCACGGGCGGCGAGTGCCGGACGATCGCGGCGACCACCGCCATCAACCGGTCGAAGCGGCGCTGATCCCGGGCGGTCCAGGGCAGGCGCATCTCCGCCCGGAACGGCTCGGGCAGGAATCCGGCCGTGACGAACCTGTTGAAGCGGCCGAGCAGCACCGACACCGGACGGGGAAGCCAGGTCAGCATCGTCACGTCGAGGAGGTACTCCCGCACCGCGTCGTCGATGGCGATCCGGCCCAGAGATTCGGTCCAGTACTGCTCGAACGCGGCCCGATCGCTCGGCCACGCCTCGGGCGGCACCTGCAACGTCGTGCCCAGCGCCGCGGCATCGCGGTAGAACGCCTCGGCGGTCTCCGCATCGGGCTCACCGAAGAAGAGGAGGTGGAGGTCTTCGAACCCCTTGAACAAGCACGCTGCGACCCACAACTGGAGATCGGGGTCGAAGGCGTTGTAGGCGACCGGACTGGAGTCGGTGGAGCGCACCTGGGCGTGGGCGCGGTTGACGCCGCGCCGGAACAGCTCGCGCTCGCGCGCGGTTCCCATCGTGGCGACGGCGATGTAGGCCAGGGTGGTGCGGGTCCGCTTGATCGGGTGCCGGAACAGCTGACCGCTCTCCACCCGGCTCTCGACCACGCCGTAGCCCACCCCGGGCCTGGCCAGCTGCATGATCACGTTCGCGTTGCCCGCGAGGAGCCCAGCCCCGGTCACCGCGTTCCGGACCCGGGTGGTCGTGTCCGCCGAAGCCGTCACCGTCCGCCGCCCTCCGCACCGAGACAAATTCTGCACACGGCCGTTTCCAGTTAGGGAACCAGCGATCTCGCGGATCTGTCAAGATTGTGCGCATGGGCACGTCTCCACTGCGGGTCTACGGCGGTGTGCAGGGTGATCACCGCCGAGCGGAACGCCGGGCGCAGCTGCTCGAAGCCGGGCTGGACCTGCTCGGCGCCTCCGGCGACGGCCCGGTCCTGACGGTGCGCGGCGCGTGCCAGCAGGCGGGGTTGGCGACGCGCTACTTCTACGAGAGCTTCGCCGACCGCGACGCGCTGGCCGCAGCGGTGTACGACCACGTGGTGGACGACCTGGCGACCACCACCCTCGAGGCCGTCACCACCGCCGGGCCGGGCGAGCGGGCCAAGGTGCGCGCCGGGCTGGAGAACATCGTGCGGACCGTCGCGCGGGATCCGCGCCGCGGCCGGCTGCTGTTCTCGGTCGGTTTGAGCAGTCCGCTGCTCGCCCAGCGGCGGTTGGACTCCTCACGGCTGTTCGCCGCGTTGCTGGGCGGTCAGGCGCAGAACTTCTACGGGATCACCGAGAGCCCGCACCTGGAGCTGACCACGCACTTCATGGTGGGCGGGCTGGCGCAGGCGCTCACGGCCTGGCTCGACGGCACGCTGCAGTTCGACGAACGCGGACTCGTCGAGCGCTGCACCGAGGTCTTCCTGGCCATCGCGGCCGGGTTCGGGACGGCGGACGCGGGCGGCTAGCGCCTGGTCCGGGGCAGCTCGGCGCGGACGCCGAGCAGCCGGACCGGCCTGTCCAGGGGGAAGCGGTCCAGCGCGGTGCGTGCGGCGCGTTCGAGAGCCTCGGCGTCCCGCGTCGGGTTCAGCAGCGATACGCCGTGGGTGTGCGTGGCGAAGCTGGAATCGCGCACCTTCACCACGACGCGGCGGGCCACCTTGTCCTCCACCGCGAGATCGTCGGCCACCACGTGCGACAGCCGCCGAACCTCCGCGCGCATCTCCTCGACGTCGCGGAGGTCCCGCTGGAAGGTCACTTCGCGACCGTGCGAGCGGGCTTCCTCCGGTTCTTCGGTGACGGGGGTCGAGTCGTAGCCGTGGGCGAGCGCGACCAGCCACGGGCCGATGTTGGGGCCGAATTCGCCTGCCAGATCCGCCATTTTCGTGCGAGCCAGGTCGCCGACCGTCGCGATGCCCCTGGCGGCCAGCTTCTTCGCGGTCTTCGCACCGACGCCCCAGAGCGCGTCCGTGGGCAGCTCGGCCATCACCTCGACCCAGTTGGCCATCTCCAGCCGGAACACCCCGGCCGGTTTGGCGAAGCCGGACGCGATCTTCGCGCGCAGCTTGTTGTCCCCGATGCCCACCGAGCACGCCAGCGCGGTGCGCTCCCGGACCTGCTGCTGCACCACCCGTGCGGTCTGCTCGGCGTCGTCGGTGTCGACGAGCATGAACGCCTCGTCCCATCCGGCCACTTCCAGCAGGCCGCCCAGGTCGCGCAGCGCGCTCATCACGTCGGCCGAAGCGGCCAGGTAGGTTTCGTTGTCGGCGGGCAGGAACACCGCTTCGGGGCAGCGGCTGGCCGCCGTCCGCAGTGGTGTCCCGGAACGGACTCCGGCCGCGCGGGCCTCGTAGGAGGCTCCGGCCACCACTCCCCGCTGCGTCGGATCGCCGCTGCCGCCGACGAGCACCGGCCGCCCCCGCAGCTCCGGGTGGCGCAACAGCTCGACGGCCACGATGAACTGATCAAGATCCACGTGCAGCACGATCCGTTCCACGCTGCCAGCATCGACGGGTTCCGCCGATTCCGCCAGACCTCGGTGCGCGACACTGGTGGGATGATCAAGCGAAGCGCCGGCATCCTGCTGTTCCGGCTCGCCGAGGGCGCCCCGCAGGTCCTGCTGGTCCACCCCGGTGGACCGTTCTGGAAGAACAAGGACGCGGGTGCCTGGTCGGTGCCCAAGGGTGAGCACGAACCCGGCGAAGACGCGCGGGCCACGGCGATCCGGGAGTTCACCGAGGAGACCGGTGCCGTGCCGTCCGAGGGCGATCTGCTCCCGCTCGGGGAGGTCAAGCAGCGCAACGGCAAGGTCGTCACCGCGTGGGCGGTCGAGGGCGATTTCGACGTCACCGCGTTGCGCAGCAACGAGTTCGAGCTGGAGTGGCCACCGCGGTCCGGTCGCCGCCAGCTGTTCCCGGAAGTGGACCGGGCTTCGTGGTGCGATCCGGACACCGCGCGGGAGAAGCTCAACCCGGCGCAGACCGCATTCGTCGATCGCCTCCTCGACTCGCTGCGCGAGGCCGGGCGGCTCGCCTGAATCCCGACTCCGGAACGAGCTCCGCCCCGCCTGGCTCGACGGCCAAGCGGGGCGGAGCTGTCCGCGCGGGCGGACTCAGTCCTCGATCGAGCTCTCCTTGGTCTCCTTGCTGATCAGCAGCGCGATCAGCGTGATCGCGCCCATCGCCGCGAGGTAGACGCCGACCCAGCCCAGGCCGTAGGAGCTGGCCAACCAGGTCGCGATGTAGGGCGCGACCGAGGCACCCAGCAGGCTGGCCAGGTTGTAGGACACCGAGGCGCCGGTGTAGCGCACCGCGGTGGGGAACAGCTCCGGCAGCACCGCACCCATCGGCCCGAACGTCATGCCCATCAGGCCGAGACCGACGATCAGGAACGACACCGTCGCCACCGTCGAACCCGCGCCGAACCACGGGCCCAGCAGCAGGCCGAACACGATGATCGCGCTGGTGGTGATGATCAGCGTGGGCCGCCGCCCGTAGCGGTCGGCGAGCAGGCCCGCCACCGGCACCGTCAGGCCGAAGAACACCACCCCGATCATCAGCATGATCAGGAACGACGAGCGCTCGTAGCCCAGCCCGGTCTCGGCCGTGCCGAAGGACAGCGAGAACACCGTCATCAGGTAGAACAGCACGTAGGTGGCCAGCATGATGAAGGTGCCCAGCATCAGGGCCTTGAAGTCGCTGCGGAAGACCTGCGCGAACGGCACCTTGGCCCGCTCGTTACGCGCCACGACCTTCGAGAACGCCGGGGTCTCGTGCATGTTCAGCCGCACCCACAGGCCGACGACCACCAGCACCGCGGAGACCAGGAACGGCACCCGCCAGCCCCAGGACAGGAACGCCTGCTCGTCCATCAGCTCGGACAGCAGCAGGAACAGCCCGTTGGCGAAGAAGAACCCGATCGGCGCGCCCAGCTGCGGGAAGGTGCCGAACAGGGCGCGCTTGCGCGGCGGGGCGTTCTCGGTGGCCAGCAGCGCGGCACCGCCCCACTCACCGCCCAGCCCCAGCCCCTGGCCGAACCGGCACAGCGCCAGCAGCAGCGGCGCGAGGACGCCGATCTGCGCGTAGCCGGGCAGCAGCCCGATCACCACGGTGGAGATGCCCATGGTCAGCAGCGAGGCCACCAGGGTGGACTTGCGGCCGATGCGGTCGCCGAAGTGGCCGAAGAGCGCGGAGCCGACCGGGCGGGCCACGAAGGCGATCGCGAAGGTGGCCAGCGACTGCAGGGTCGCGGCGGTGGGGTCGCCCGCCGGGAAGAACAGGTGCGGGAAGACCAGCACCGCCGCGGTCGCGTAGACGTAGAAGTCGTAGAACTCGATCGACGTGCCTACGAGGCTGGCGATGACCACCTGCCGGGTCGAGTTCCGCGGGGTGGGATCACCCGATGATCCGGAGTCCCGCACTCCTGGTGCTGGGACGTGGCCGACAGCCATGGCGCCGCAACCTCCTCGTTAACACGATCGGACTACCGCACTGTAATCCGCGGCCGACCACTTGCCGAGACGGGGTTCCCGCATCGTGGGCATCCTCACCTGGGCGCGCACGCTCCGCGGAGAAGTGCGAACAGTCCGTGAACACCGAGCCTGGCAGAAGGCCCACCACCGCGGATCGGGGAAGGGCCATGGCTTCCCGAATGCTGGGATTCCTGCCCGATCGTCCGTCCGGATGATCGCGACGGCGGACGGCAGCAACCGGGGGCTGCTGCTTCCTAGACTTGAACGCTCCCCCGAACTCCGCTCTGCACGTGTCGTGACGAAGGAGTGCGCCGTGGCCCAGGCAGCGAAGCAGGACCTCTCCGCACGCGGGGCGCCGCGCCGACTGCGCGGTGCCGAGCTGCGACTGGTCGGGATGCCGATCGGCGGCATCGGCTGCGGCCAGCTCTACCTGGGTGGCGACGGGCGGCTGTGGCTGTGGGACGTCGACAACCGGACCGCGCCGGCGGCCATCCACGACCTGCACTTCACCCGCCCGCAGATCCCGAGCTCGCCGTTCGAGCACGGGTTCGCGGTGCGCATCGGCGAGCAGCCCGCTAAGTGGCTGGACGCGCGCGGTTTCCCCGACGTGGCGTTCACCGGGCGCCCGCCGCTGGCCGAGGTGGACTACCCGGGTTCGGAGGTGCGGATCCGGCTGCGCGCCTGCTCGCCGTTCATCCCCACCGAGATCGACGACAGCTCCTACCCCGCGGTGTTCCTGGATTACGCGATCACGAACACCTCGCAGTCCACAGTGGAGGTGGAGGTCGGCGGATTCCTGGAGAACCCGGTGTGCCTCGGCAGCAGGCACACCCGCCCGTTGCGGCTCAGCGCGGAGGATTTCACCACCGGCTCCGCGGCAGGTGTGCAGTTCGCGGCCGCCGAAGGCAGCGCCGGGAACCCGATGCGCCCGGATCTGCTGCTGGAGGACTGGGAGAAGCCCGACTACACCGGCTGGTCGGTGACCGGGGACGCCTTCGGCGCCGGTCCGGTCCGCACCCTCGACCGCCCGGGCTACCAGGGCGAGGCGGGCGCGTTCGGAATGCGGATGGTCGACTCGCACGCGAGCGCCCCGGGAACCGACGCCGGTGCCCGCGACAGCGCCACCGGCAGGCTGCGCAGCGCGCCGTTCCGCATCGAGCGGAACTACCTGCGGTTCCGCGTGAGCGGCGGCGGTTTCCCCGGCACCTGTTGCCTGAACGTCCTGGTGGACGGCCGGATCGTCGGTTCGGCGACCGGTTCGTTCAGCGACCGGCTGGCCGACCGGGTGCTGTACCTGGGGCCGTGGCAGGGTCGCGACGCCGTCGTCGAGATCGTCGACGACGAGACCGGCCCGTGGGGCCACATCGGTGTCGACCAGCTCGTGCTCACCGATCACGCGTCTCAGCAGCCGCTGGCCGAGCTGCCCGACCACGGCAGCGCAGCGCTGGCGATCCTCGGTGCGGATCAGGTCCGCACCTGTCCCGCCGCGGCGTCCTGGAACTCCCCGGAAGACGTGCTCGATCCCGCTCCCGGCCCTCCTGGGGTGGACGGGATCTCCCGGCGCACCGCGGGCACGGCGTGCGCGAGCGTGACGTTGCAGCCGGGCGAGCAGCGCACCGTCCGCTTCGTGCTGGCGTGGTTCTTCCCCGTACCGGACCGGGAAGGCCTGGCCTTCCTGGAGCACAGCCGCGAGCTGCTCCGGCACTGCGCGAGCCGCTTCGCCGACGCGAAAGCGGTCATCGCGCACCTCGACGGCGCGCAGGAGCACCTGCTGGAGCGCACTTCGAGCTGGATCCGCACCTGGTACGAGGACTCGACGCTGCCGCACTGGCTGCTCGAACGGGTCGCCGCCAACACCACCACCCTGTCCACCTCGACCTGCTACCGGTTCTCCGACGGTCGCTTCTACGGCTGGGAAGGCGCCTACTGCTGCGCGGGCACGTGCACGCACGTCTGGCACTACGCGCACGCGCTCGCGCACCTGTTCCCCGCCGTGGAACGCGACATCCGGGAGCGGGTGGACCTCGGCATCGGCTTCCACGCCGCGACCGGGCAGTTGAGCATGCGCGGCGAGGCCGACCGGACGCCGGCGGTGGACGGGCAGGCCGGAACGATCCTGCGGATCTACCGCGAGCACCAGATGTCGGCGGATCCCGGTTGGCTGCCCCGGGTCTGGCCGCGCACCCGGCGCGCCGCGGAGTACCTGATCGGCTCGGACGCGGAACCGGACGGCGTGCTCGACGGTGCCCAGCCCAACACGCAGGACGCCACCTGGTTCGGCCGCAACAGCTGGCTGTCCGGCCTGTACCTGGCCGCGTTGCGGGCGGCCGCGGCGATGGCCTCGGAGGTGGGCGACGACGGGTTCGGGCAGCGCTGTCGCGAGCTGGCCGACCGCGGTGCCGAGATCGTCGTGCGCGATCTGTTCAACGGCGAGTACTTCGTCCACGAACTCGACCCGGCGCACCCGGGTTCGGTCAACACCAACCGCGGCTGCTTCGCCGACCAGCTGCTCGGCCAGAGCTGGGCGGCGCAGCTCGGTCTGCCGCGCGTCCTGCCGGAGGCCGAGACGCGTTCCGCGCTGCGCAGCATCTGGCGGCACAACTTCGTGCCGCGCCCGCTGGAGTACCGGGAGCACAGCCCGATCGACGGCGGCCGCATCTTCTACGACGACGACGTACCGGCCCTGATCATGTGCACCTGGCCGCGAGGCGGCGGCGACGAGGCGGGCGAGAACTGGTCGACCAGCTACTTCAACGAGGCCTGGCACGGCATCGAGTACCAGGTCGCCGCGCACCTGATCGCCGAGGGAATGCTCGCCGAAGGCCTGGCGATCGCCCGCTCGGTGCACGACCGCTACGACCCGCTGCGCCGCAATCCGTACAACGAGATCGAGTGCGGCGACCACTACGCGCGCTCCATGGCGAGCTTCGGGGTGTACACGAGCCTGCTGGGCTTCGAGCACCACGGCCCGCGCGGGCACCTGGGATTCGCCCCCGAGATCACGCCGGAGAACTTCGCCGCGGCCTTCACGACGGCCGAGGGCTGGGGCCTGTACCGCCAGCAGCGCACGGGCTCCGAGCGGAGCAGCACCGTCGAACTCCGCCACGGCCGCCTGGACCTGAACACCCTCGCCCTCGACACGACCAGCGCCGAACCGCGAGCCCGGCTCGACGGCGAGGAAGTACCGGTGATCGCCGACCCGGAACGCCCGCTGCTCACCTTCCCCGACCGGATCACCCTCATCGCAGGTCAAACACTCAGAGTGCAGCTCTGAACCAATTTCGGTTGCGCGGCGCGGCATGATCGGTGGCATGGAGATCGACTACCGGTGGCGAGGTCCTGCGTCCGATGACGAGCTGGTGGCGTTGACGCGGTCGCACGGCGGAAGTGCGGAATCCGGCTGGTGGGACCGGGTGCAGCAGCACAGCCTGGGCTGGGTGACCGGCCGGGGCAGCGACGGGGCGCTGATCGGGTTCGCCAACGTCGCGTGGGACGGCGGCGATCACGCCTTCCTGCTCGATCCGAAGGTCGACCCGGCGCACCAGCGCGGCGGGATCGGAACCGAGCTGGTGCGCCGTGCCGCAGCGGGCGCCGCCGATGCCGGGTGCACCTGGTTGCACGTGGACTTCGAGCCGCACCTGCGCGGGTTCTACTTCGACTCCTGCGGTTTCCGCCCGACCGATGCCGGGCTCATCGCGCTGAGCTGACCTCGCCCGCGGCCAGGAATCCGGTGATCAGCGCGGTCAGCTGCGCCGGGTTGTCCTCCTGGGCGAGGTGACCGCACTCGCCGATCCAGGCCAGTTCGGCGTGCGGGATGCGCGCGGCCAGGTCCTTCGCGCGCGCCGGTGGCAGCCACTGGTCCTGTTCTCCCCACGCGATGAGCACCGGGCAGTCGAGTTCGGCGTAGCGGTCCTCGACCTCGCGGGTGTAGCGCTCGTCGGCCTGGCCGATCTGGCGGTAGAAGGCCGCTTGCCCCACCGGCCCGAGCCACGGGGCGACCAGGTCGTCGAGCACGTCGGCGCGCAGTTCCCGGTGGGCGGCGGTGGTGATGTAGCGGCGGACCAGCGCTTCGTGCAGCAGTGGCGGAAGTGCGGTGAAGACCTCGGCGTGGTCGTGCGCCAGCCGGAAGAACTCCGATCCCCACGGCCGCACGCTCACCGCGTCGACCAGCGCCAGCCGCCGGTAGCGAGCTCCGCTGAGCAGTGCCGTCCGCAGCGCCACGGCGCCGCCGAAGTCGTGGGCGATCACCGCCGGTTCCGCCAGTCCCCAGTGCCGCAGGAGCTCGGCGAACACCTCCTGCTGAGCAGCCAGCGAGACGTCTTGGCCATCGCGCATCTCCGACTGCCCGTATCCCGGCATGTCCCAGACGAACACCTGGTAGCGGCCGCTCAGCGCTGCGGCGATGTCCCGCCAGACGTAGGAGGAGAAGGGCGTGCCGTGCATCAGCACCACCGGTTCGCCCTGGCCGGAGCTCGCCCAGCGAACCGCCCCGTGCGCCGACTCGAACCGCTCCGGAAGTTCCCAACCCATCGCACACCTCCGTTACCGACTATCAGCCTATGCCAGTAACGTTACCGGCTCTGTCAATAAGCCGGTAACCTGAACGGATGGCATACGACCGCCCGCCCGCACCGGATGAGCTGCGACCGGTCGAGGAGTTCGGCAACTCCGCACGATTCCTGCAGGACGAGGACGCCCTGCGCGATCTGGCGGACGCCCGGCAGTGGCTGCGCGACCACGACCAGCGGGACGCCGCCGACGAGCTGGACGAGCCCGCGCGGCTGGAGCTGCTCCGAGCCCGCGAAGCAATCCGCGACCACCTGGCCGGAACCGGCTCCGCGCAGCTCAACGACTACGCCCACCGCCTGCTCGGAGCTCCGCGCTGGCACGGCGGCCGGATCGTGGTCCCGGTCGACGGGAGAACCGCCGTGGACCGGGTGATCGGCGATCTCGTGGTCGCGCTGGTGGTGGCGGACCTGAGCGGGAAGCCAGGGCGCCTCAAGGTCTGCCAGGCCGAGGACTGCCGCTGGCTCTACTACGACCGCTCCCCCGGCAACAACAGCATCTGGTGCAGCATGGACATCTGCGGAGCCCGCCACAAGATGCGCACCTACCGCGCTCGCCGCAAGGACACCTGAGTGCGCGGAGGCGCCTTGCGGGGGCGCCTCCGCGCGTGGTCAGACGACTGCTTCTTCGGCGTCTTCCGGGGTGGTTTCGTCGCGGGCCGGGAGGTCGGCGAAGGCTGCCGGTGGTTCCTGCCAGTGCGTCGCCGCAGCACCCTGCTGGATCGCCTGCCAGACGCGCTGCGGCGTCGTCGGCATGTCGATGTGGCGGACTCCGAGGTGCTTGACCGCGTCCACCACCGCGTTCTGCACCGCGGGCGTCGAGCCGACCGTTGCCGATTCGCCGATCCCCTTGGCGCCCAACGGGTTCAGCGGGCTCGGTGTCTCGGTGTTGGTCACCTCGAACGAGGGCAGGTCCGCCGCTGACGGGATGGTGTAGTCGGCGAGGGTGCCGGCCTCCGGGTTGCCATCGGCGTCGAAGGTCACCTGCTCCCACAGCGCTTGGGCGATGCCCTGCGCCGCACCGCCGTGCTGCTGCCCGCGCACCAGCATCGGGTTGATGATCCGGCCGCAGTCGTCCACCGCGACGTGCCGCAGCGGGCGGACGAAGCCGGTCTCCACGTCCACCTCGACCACCGAGACGTGCGCGCCGAACGGGAACGTCGCACCGCCGGGCGCGAAGTCGATGTCGGCCGCCAGGCGGTCACCGTCCTCGGCCGCGGCGCGGGCCAGTTCCGCCCAGGCGATGGTCGCGCTGGGCACGCCGGCCACACCGAGTTCTCCGCCGCCGGTCAGCTCGATGTCGTCGACCGAGGCTTCCAGCCGGGCCGCGGCCAGCTCCTTGGCCTTGCGCAGCACCAGTTCTCCGGCTTCCTGCACCGCGCTCCCGGCGATCTGCAGCGAGCGCGAGCCACCGGTTCCGCCGCCTCGCGGCACCTCGGCGGTGTCGGACTGGACGAACTCCACGGATTCCAGCGGGATGCCCAGCGCGTCGGACACGATCATGGCGAAGGACGTCGCGTGCCCCTGCCCGTGCGCGGAGGTACCCACCTTGATCCGGGCGCCGTTCTCGTGCACCTCGACCTCGGCGTACTCGCCAGCGCCACCGCCGGTGATCTCCACGTAAGCGCTGGTCCCGATGCCGAGCAGCACCTTCTCCCCGGCCTCGATGCGGCGGGCCTGCTCGGCGCGCAGGGCCTCGTAGCCGGCCAGGCGCAGGGCCTCGTCGAACGGCAGCCCGTAGTCACCGCTGTCGTAGGTGGCGCCGAGCAGCGTCTTGTGCGGGAACGACTCCGGGACGAGGAAGTTCTTGCGCCGCAACACGACCGGGTCCAGGTCGAGTTCCGCGGCCGCGAGGTCCATCATCCGCTCCAGCATCGCGGCTGCCTCGGGACGTCCGGCGCCGCGGAAGGCGCCCACCGGCGTCGTGTTGGTCAGCGCGGCCACCCCGTCGTAGCTGATCTTCGGGATGCGGTAGACGCCCTGCGCCATCATCCGCGTCGAGCTCAGCGCGAGGGAGCCGCCGAAACCGGCGTAGGCCCCGCAGTCACCGATCACGCGGCAGCGCAATCCGGTGATGGTGCCGTCGCGTCGCAGGCCCAGCTCCGCGAACTGCACCTGAGCGCGCCCGTGCGGCATGCCCTGCATGTTCTCCGAGCGCGTCTCCACCCACCGGACCGGGCGGCCCAGTCGCAGTGCGGCCGAAATGGCGACCGCGTGCTCGGAGACCACTCCCGCCTTGCCGCCGAAACCGCCTCCGACGTGCGGGGAGATCACCCGCACCCGCCGCGGTTCCCAACCGAAGGCCTCGGCCACGCCGTCGCGCAGCCCGTGCGGCATCTGCGTGGACACGTGCACCGTGACGTCGTAGTCCTGGTCCGGGCCACCGGGCTCGACCGCGATCGCGTTGCCCTCCAGCGGCACCACCGCCACGCGCTGGTTCTCGATGCGGGCGCGCACCACGACTTCGGCGTCCGCGAGCACGTCGGCACCGGCCGGGTCGCGGAAGCCGCCCGCGACGTTGGAGCCGAGTTCCGGGAACTGCTGCTCGGCCGCCGGGTTCAGCGCCTGCTCCGGGTCGGCGACGACGGTCAGCGGCTCGTAGTCGACGTCGACCAGCTCGATCGCGTCGGCCACCGCCGCGGCGCTCTCCCCCACGATGACCGCGACGGGTTCGCCGACGAACCGGACCCGGTCGGTGGCCAGCGGCGGGCGCGCGCAGAGCGGGTTGAACCCGCCGAAGGCGGGCGGGATCGGGACGTCCAGGTCGGCCGCGGCGAAGGCGCCGACGACACCCGGCGCGGCGGCGGCCGCCGCGACGTCGATGCCGGTGATCAGGGCGTGCGCCATCGGCGAGCGGACGAATCCGAGGTGCAGGACGCCCGCGATGTCCAGGTTGCCCACGTAAGTGCCCCGGCCGCGGAGCAGTTCCGGGTCCTCGACCCGTTGGACCTCGGTCCCCAGCAATGAACCCACCATGTGCGAAACCCTATCCGTCACGCCGACTCGAAGCAGCGAAATCCACCGTTGGCCGGAGTGGATCAACAGCCGGTGGGCGGGAAAAATTCCCCTTTCAGGGCGCCGCGGGCAGCAGCGGGTCGACGTCGGACAACCGGCGCGGCGGTGGCAGCTCCCAGCACGGCCGCACCCGGCTGAGCTCGCGGTGCGCGCGGACGAGCCCGGCGAAGTCCCTCGGGAACGCGCGCGGGTCCACGCCGAGCAGCTCCCCGCGGCGCCCGGCCCGGTCCAGCAGTCGCCGCCAGTCGTCGATGCCCGACAGGCCGATGGACTCGGTGCCGTGCGAGAAGAGCATCAGGCGGATCTCCTCGAAGTCCCGGGTGTCGAGGAAGTCGCTCAGCGCTCGGTGCGAGCCCTCGGTGTTGAACGCCATCCAGAACGGCACCGAGCCGGTGCGCAACGCCCACCAGGGTTCCATCAGCAGGAAGGACTCCACCAGCAGCCGGTCGGCGGGCAGGCCGCGCTGCGCGTACCAGGTGCGGTGCAGGTCGGCGACGAGCGGGCTCAACCGCTCGGGGTGGTCGAAGGGCATGCGCCGCAACGAGAAGCGGTGCTGGTGCGCGGCTTCGGCCAGGTCGGTCAGCAGGTCCGGTTCGAAGCCCCACTCGGCTTCCGGTGCCCGCTCGTCGGGTTCCGGGGGCCGCCAGCCGCTGCGGCGGGCGCCGTAGCGGCGCAGCAGGTCGGCCACCCGCGGCCCGCCGGAGTGGTATTCGTCCTCGGACGCGCCGCCCAGGGCGCCGAACTGGAACACGTGGCGCGGGCCGACCCGGGTCACCGGCCAGGACAGTCCGCACTCGACCGTCACGACCGCGCCACCGGCCACCAGGTGGTCGCGCAGGAACCGGCGGTAGGCGTCCGGCAACCGCCGCCACTTGACGCGGAAGTAGGACATCCCGGCGATCATCAGCCGGTCCTGGTTGGGATCGTGCATGTGGTGCAGCACCAGGTCCGGGTTGGCCGCCAGCAGCCGCTCGGCCGGGTCGCGTCCCGCTTCCAGCTCGCCCCGCGGGTCGTCGCGGTCCACTCCGCGCCGCCGCACCGGGATCAGCACGGTCTGCGGCAGCCACGGCGCGTCCAGCGCCGCCGCCAGGTGCACCACCGCGCCGTTGGAGGAGCCGATGAACACCACCGGGTACCGGCGCTTCGGGTAGTGGTCGACGACCCAGGACGCGAGCTCGTCGGAATCGACCTCGCCCAGCCGGGCGGGCGGCAACGCCTCGCTCACGCCGCTGCCGGCGTAGAGCTGGTCCGCCCATCGTGCGGGCAGCCGGTTGACTCCCGCCAGCACGGCTGCGAGCACCGGTTCGAGCTTCTTCGGCGCCTGGCCGATCGCGGGGATGTCCTGTCCGGCGAGGAATCGCGACAGGGCCCGGAGCATCCCCGTCGCGGAGTCGAAGGACGCGACTGCACGTGCTGGCCGCAACTGTCCCACCTCGCCTCGGTGCAGCCGCAGTCCACAGAGGATGCCTCGGCTCCGGCTGCCGGATCGTGCTTCCGAGGTGCCCGTTCCGGACCGATCGAAAACCTGTCCCGCCGCCCGTTGACCGGCCATGTCCGCGACTGTAGCTTTCACATCCACCGCAGTTCCTTCACAGATGTGAAAATGCCCGGCTGCACAAAGGAGTGCCGATGGGTGCACCCAACGCGACCAGCGACGACCCCTACCTCCTCACCGCTGACGGCATCAAGGAACCGCCCACCGGCTGGAAGGCCAGCCTCCGGTACCTGGGCCCGGGTCTGATCGTCAGCGCCTCCATCGTCGGCTCCGGCGAGCTGATCGCGACCACCGCGCTCGGCGCCGAGGTCGGCTTCGCCCTGCTGTGGATGGTGATCCTGTCCACCGCGGTGAAGGTGGCCGTGCAGGCCGAGCTCGCCCGCTGGACCATCATCACCGGCAAGCCCGCCCTGACCGGGTTCAACGAGGTTCCGCCGAAGATCGGCCGGATCGGCTGGATCAACCTGCTGTGGATGCTGATGGCGCTGTCCAAGCTGCTGCAGGTCGGCGGGATCGTCGGCGGCACGGCGGTGGCGCTGAGCATGCTGATCCCGGTCGGCGGCGATCCGCTCGGCTTCACCTCGCTCGCGGTGTGGACGGCCATCATCGTGGCGGGCAGCATCGCGCTGCTGTACTCCAACAGCTACAACCTGATCGAGCGCGGCGCCTTCGCCCTGGTCGCGGTCTTCTCCGTGGCCACCGTGGTGATCGCACTCGGCCTGCCGTTCACGCCGTTCGGCTACGGCGGCGCCGACCTGCTCTCCGGGCTGACCTTCACCATCCCGGTCGGCGCGATCGGCGCGGCGGTGGCGATGTTCGGCATCACCGGCGTCGGCGCCGACGAGATCACCTTCTACACCTACTGGTGCGTGGAGAAGGGCTACGCCCGCTGGGTCGGGCCGAACGACGGCAGCGAGGACTGGCAGCGGCGCGCCCGCGGCTGGATCCGCGTGATGTACAAGGACGTCTTCCTGTCCTGGGTGATCTACACGTTCAGCACGCTGGCGTTCTTCGTGATGGGCGCGGCGGTCCTCAACCCGCAGGGACTGGTGCTCGAGGGCAACGAGATGATCACCACGCTGTCCCAGATGTACACCGACGTGATCGGCGAGTGGGCGGCGATCGGGTTCCTCGTCGGCGCGATCGCGGTGCTGGGCTCGACGCTGTGGGCGTCGATCCCGAGCTGGTCGCGGATGTACGTCAACGTGCTGGCGACGCTGGGCGTGCTGGACTGGTCGGACGCGCGGGCGCGCGGCAGGTGGGTGCGCGGCTTCACGGTGGCGCTGCCGATCGTGTGGGGCGCGACCTACCTGTTCATCAACTCACCGGTGGTCATGGTGCAGATCGGCGGCATCATGACCGGCATCTTCCTGCCCGCGGTGGTGGTGGCGACCTGGTACCTGCGCAACACGCAGGTCGACCGGCGGCTGCGCGGTTCGCGGGCGTTCAACACCCTGCTGGTGGTCAGCAGCATCGCGATCAGCATGCTGGGCATCTACAGCCTGGTGAACGTCTTCAGCTGAGCGCGATCAGTGGTCGTGGTGATGGTGGTGGTCGTGGTGGTGCTCGGGCCTGTTGTGCTGGTCCAGGCAGGCCGAGTACTGCGCCGGGTCCTGCAGGGTGGAGCAGTCGGTCTGCGCCGAAGCCAGCGCGGGCGCACCGAGCAGCAGCGCGACCGCCAGTACCGATCCGGCCAGACCGCGCGTGGGTGGACGCATGTCGCACCGCCTCCGATGAGTGGGGAGGCGGGCACCACCGCAGCGGCACCCGCCCGCTGGAGAACTGCCTACCAGTCCACGGTACAAACCGGGCGCATCGACCGAGAACCCCTGGCGCCGTGATTCTTCCGGCGCGGGCCGGGCCGGGACGCGGGACGAAATCCTCTGGACACCGGGCTCAGCGGGGAGCCATCCGGATCGCACCGTCGAGCCGGATGGTTTCGCCGTTGAGGTACGGGTTCTCCAGGATGTTGCAGGCCAGCGCGCCGAATTCGGCCGGCTCGCCGAGCCGCTTGGGATTGGGCACCGAGTCCTCCAAGGACTTGCGGACGTCCTCGCGCAGGCGGCCCAGCAGCGGGGTGTCCATGATGCCCGGTGCGATGGTGCACACCCGGATCGCCTTGCTCGCCAGGTCCCGCGCCGCGCAGAGCGTCATCCCGACGATGGCCGATTTCGAAGCGGTGTAGGCGATTTGGCCGATCTGCCCCTCGAACGCGGCGACCGACGCGGTCAGCACGATCGCTCCGCGCTCGCCGTCCACGGCGTCGTGCTCGGCCATCCGCGCCGCGCCCAGGCGCAGCGCGTTGTAGGAGCCGATCAGGTTCAGCTTGATGACGTCCTCGAAGGGTTCCAGCGCACCGGGCTCGCCGTCCTTCTCCACCAGGCGGATGCGGGCACCGCGCCCGGCGCAGTGCACCAGGGCGCGCAACGGCCCGGCCGCGTCCAGCGCAGCGGCGAACTGCTGCTCGTCGGTGATGTCGGCCGCCGCGAAGCGCGCGCCGAGCTCGGCGGCGACCTCCGCGCCCTGCGAGGTGGGCAGGTCGATGATGGTGACGGCGGCGCCCGCCCCGGCCAACTTCCGCGCGGTCGCCAGCCCCAGACCGGACGCGCCGCCGGTCACCGCCGCCGAAATGCCTTCCAGACGCATGCGCTGATCCTCTCCACACCGGTGTGCTCGGCCCATTCAAGGCAGCCCGCGCGGAAGTGGTCAAAGTCCGTTTCACGAACGGAGCCGAAGGCCCGGCCTATATCCGGTGGACGGCCGGGCGAGAATCGGATCGTGAGCACTTGGAACATCGAGCCCACCGCCGTGGACCACCCGAACGTCGTGGACCTGCTGCGCGAGTACACCGACGAGATGGCCAGCCGGTACTACGGCCGCCCGGCGACCGACGCCGAGGTGGACCAGGCGATCGCCGAGGATCCCAACACCGGTCTGCACCCGCCCACCGGGGTGTTCCTGGTGGCTCGCGAGCAGGCCGAACTCGTGGGCTGCGCGGGCATCCGCGAGCTCGAACCCGGGATCGCCGAGCTGAAGCGGATGTACATCAGGCCGCGGGTGCGCGGGCGCGGGGCGGGTGCCCGGCTGCTGACCGAGGTGGAGCGGCACGCGCGGCAGCTGGGATACCGCGCGATCCGCCTGGACACCCGCGACGACCTCGTGGAGGCCCGCCGCCTCTACGCCAAGCACGGCTACCAGGAGATCCCGGCCTTCAACGACGGCCCGTACGCCGAGCACTGGTTCGAGAAGGTGCTGCGCTCCCGGGAGCCCGTGCGGTGAACGGGCGAGTCGAGCCGGCCGCGCTCCGGACCGACCGGCTCGACCTGGAACCGCTGCGCGCCGACCACGCCGAGGAGATGTCGGCGGTGCTGGCCGCGCCGGAGCTCTACGAGTTCATCGGTGGTGCCCCGCTGACGGCGGCGGAACTGCGCGCCCGCTACGAGCGGATGCTGGCGGGCTCGCCGGATCCCGAGGTGTCGTGGTGCAACTGGGTCGTCCGGTTGCGCTCCGAGAACCGCCTCACCGGCGCGGTGCAGGCGACGATCGGCCCCGGCTACCCAGGGCCCGCCGCCGAAATCGCCTGGATGGTGGGCACCGGGTGGCAGCGCCGCGGCATCGCGAAGGAAGCCGCGCTCGCCCTCGTCGACTGGCTCCGCCGACTCCCGGTGCACGGCGTCCTCGCTCACATCCACCCGCAGCACCGCGCCTCGGCCGCGGTCGCGGAGGCCGCCGGCCTGAAGCCGACCGCCGACGTCCACGACGGCGAAGTCGTGTGGCGGTTGCCCTTCAGGCACTGACCTTCCGATCCGCTGGCACCGGCCGTGCGGCGGCTGCCAGGGAGATGGCGAAGAGCACCGGAGCCGCTGTCTGGTAGCCGATCCACACCTCGCCGCCCGCGCTGCTGCCCAGCCACGCCAGCAGCAGGGCCGCCAACGTCGCCAGCAGCCAGCAGCTGTCGTAGGCGATCATGAGGCGCAGGTAGGTGCGCGTCGTGCGGCTGCGCAGGTAGCCGATCTCCATCGCGCCGCAGATCAGCAGGACCGCTCCGGAGGCGATCATCAGCCAGCCGGGCACTCCGAGCAGCTCGCCGAGCGGTGCGGCACCGATCGTGCAGGCGGCGGCGAACACCAGCTTGAAAGCGCCATCGGCGACGATCCCGGCCTTCCTGCTCTTCCCCGCCGACGCCGCGGCCTGCGCGTGGTCCATGAGCACCCCTCATCTCGTAATCCGATTACGACTATAATCAGATTATGCGAAAGACGAGAGCGCAGGCCAAGGAGGACAACCGCCGCGCCCTGCTGGACGCCGCGTTCGAGGTGGTGTCCCGGGACGGCTACCGGGCCAAGCTCGAAGACATCGCCGCGCGGGCCGAGGTGACCACCGGCGCCATCTACTCGCTGTTCGGCAGCAAGACCGGCCTGGTGGTCGCGCTGGTCACCGACCGCCTGCAACCGCACTACGCGGAGATCGAACGAGCGGTTCCCGCCGAGCTGGACCTGATCGACGCGGTCGACGCCTTCGCCCGGCACCAGCGGCGCAGCTGCGACGCACCCGACGCGCTGCCCGTGCAGTCGCTCCAGATCACCTTGCTGGACATGGCCGTGCACGATCCGGCCCTTGGCGCGCAGCTCGCCGAGACCGTCCAAGCGCAGGAGAACCACCTGGTCGAGCTGTTCACCGGACGAACGCACGGCGGAAGCACCGTGACCCGGCACCAAGCCGAGCGCCTGACCACGGCGCTCCGGGCGTTGTTCGTCGGCCTGACCCAAGGCGTCAACCTAGGGCTCGCAGTCGGCGCCGACGAGCAGTACTTCGCGGATGCGGCGTGCGCCCTGGTCTCCGACGCACGCCTCACCGACGACTAGACCCGAGCCGGTACCGCGCCGCCGTCGACGAGTTCGTCCAGCCAGCGCAGGGCCGCCGGGACCGGGTCGGACGAGCGCAGCACGTGGTGGAGGTAGGTGTTGGCCACCAGCAGCTTCCGGTAGCCGAGCCCGGCGCGGACCTCGTGGTCGGCCTGCTCGAACAGCAGCGCCGCCATCGTCGTCCGCGCCGCCAGATCGGTGAACTCGCCGCACAGCGCCTGCGCGTGCTCGTCGTCCGCGGCGAGCAACGACTCGCCCAGCGCACGCACCTCGTCCACTTCGGACACCAGGTGTTCCGCACCGGCGGCCACGTCCGGGTCCGCGATGCGCTCCAGGCGGTGTCGGGCGGTGTCGGCGAGCAGTTCGTGGGCGCGGTCCTTGCGGATGCAGCGCAGGACGTCCAGGGCGATCACGTTGCTGGAGCCCTCCCAGATCGAGCCCAGGTGGGCATCGCGCAGGAGCCTGGGGTTGATCCAGTCCTCGATGTAGCCGTTGCCACCGCGGATCTCCATCGCCTCGCCGGTCACCACGCGCGCCAGCTTGCACAGGTGGTACTTGCCCAGCGGTGTCAGGACGCGGATCAGCCTGCGCGCATCGGCGCTCCCGGCGTCGGCCTGGTCGAGCGTGGCGGCGGCTTCCAGCACGAACCCGAGGCCCGCTTCGGCGTGCAGCAGCATCGGCAGCAGCGTCTTGCGCATCAGCGGCTGCTCGAAGAGCGGTTTGCCGAAGGCCACCCGCTGGCGGGTGTGCGCGACGGACTCGGTGAGCGCGCGCCGCATCAGCGCCACCGCGCGCATGGCGTTGGACAGCCGCGAGACGTTGACCATCTCGGCCATCTGCAGGAAGCCGCGCGAGAGGTCGCCGACCGGCAGCGCGTAGCAGTCCTCCAGCGTCACCTCGCCGCTGGCCATCGAGCGGCTGCCGAGCTTGTCCTTGAGCCGGTCGATCCGGTAGGTGTTGCGGCTGCCGTCCGGGCGCAGCCGCGGCACCATGAACATCCCGAGGCCCCTGGTGCCCTCGGGGCCGCCCGGAACCCGCGCGAGGGTGAGGATCACGTCGGCGGAAACGTTGGAGGCGAACCACTTCTGGCCGCGCAGCGTCCAGTGCGCGCCGACCGGGGTGGCCTCGGTGGCGGTGCGGCCGACGTCGCTGCCGCCCTGCTTCTCGGTCATGAACATCGCGCCCGTCAGCAGCGAGTCGAAGCGCGGCGAGCTCAACCCGTCGATCTCGCGCGCGAACAGCGACCGGTCGCCGAACCTGCGCAGCACCCGCGCGGCCGAGTCGGTCATCGAAACCGGGCAGAACAGCCCGAACTCGGCCTGCACGAACACGTAGGACAGGCCGTACTTGACCACGTGCGGCACCTCGGTGGGCCAGCCGTGCACGCCCGTCCGGTGCGACATCGCGGCGAACCCGAACCGCTCGAACGCCAGCCGCGACATCTCGTCGTAGGCCGGGTGGTGGACCACTTCGTCCACCCGTTCGCCCGCCGCGTCGTACTGCCGCAACCGCGGCGGGTTGACCTCCGCGACCGCGGCCAGCTCGTCGAGCCGTCCGGCCGCCACCGCACCGACGTCCCGCAGCACCGGCTCCACCAGGTCCATCGAGCCGACGTGCCGGGTCAGCAGGGGGCGCAGCGCTGGATCGAGATCGGCGAAGTTCATACCCGGCACGTTTCCACCGCCCCCGCCGAGCTGTCCAATACCGAATCAACCGCGCGCTGAGACTTCCGCCGAATCAATCCCTTCCGCGATCCGCCAACGGGCGGCGCCGTCTCGCACCGCCGCATACTGTGAGGTGGCAACCTCGGCGAGGAGGTTCGACATGGTGGAGGCGCAGCGCGAGCTGGTGCTGATCCGGCACGCGAAGTCGGCATGGCCGGACGACGCCGACGACTTCGACCGACCGCTGGCCGAGCGCGGCCGCCGCGACGCACCGGCCCTGGGCCGCTGGTTGCGCAAGCACGCGGCGGCGATCGAGCTGGTGCTGTGCTCACCGGCCGCGCGCGCCCGCCAGACCTGGGAGCTGGCCGCCCGCGAGATCCCGGCCGAGCCCGTCGTGAAGCACGACGACCGGATCTACGTGGCCTCGGCCCGCGAACTCCTGGCGGTCGTCCACGAGATCCCGACAACGGTGATGACCGCCGCCGTCATCGGCCACAACCCCGGGCTCGAGGACCTGGTCAGCCTGCTCACCGGAGAACCGGTGGTGCTCAAGACCGCAGCGATCGCGGTCCTGCGCACGCAGAGCCCGTGGTCGGCCATCGGCGAGAGCTGCGCCACCGCAGCCGAATTCGCCAAACCGCGGGGCTGAACCGCTGGGCGCCGCCGGATGCGCGGCGCCCAGCCACCGGCTCAGGCCGCGGACTTGACCTTGGTGTCGGTCTGGCGGTACCGGAAGTTGCACTCCTCGATCCCGCGCTCGGCCGCCCAACCGGAGGTCAGGATCTGCAACGGCACGATCTCGGCCAGCGCGCGCACCGCCGGACCGCCGTCGGCGGCGAGCCTGCACACCACCAGGTTCGCCGCCTCCGGCACGTCCTGCTCGGTGAGCAGAACGGTCGGGATGCCGAACCCGGCGAGGCTGCGCGCCAGGTCCACCTCGCGGCCGTCGCCGAGCACGATGACAGCCTTGGACCCGTCGTTGGACTCCATCGGTCCGTGCAGGTAGTTGTAGGTCTCCCAAGCCGTGGCCGCCACGCGCGGGAACTCGCGCAGCAGCAACGCCCCTTCACCAGCGGAACCGAACGAAGCCCCGGAGCCGACCAGGTCGACCGAGGACACGTGGTGGATCATCTCGCCCGCCCGGGAGACCGGCCCGGCCGATTCGGCGATGGTCCGCTCGACCAGCTCGGGCACCCGCTCCCAGCCGCCCGCGGACCTCCCGCTGATCCGGTCGGCGAGCATGCCCACCGCCAGCGCCGTTGCGCTGTAGCTGGTGGTGCAGGGACTGGTGTCGGCACCGCTGTCGGTGGAGATCACCGCGTCGACGACGTCGTTCAGCGGCGACTCCGCGGTCTTGGCGACGCCGATCTGCACCGCGGCACCCCGGGCGCGCATCACCTCGACCGTTTCCCGGCTGCGGCCGGAGGCCGAGACCGCGACGTAGACGTCGGCCTGCCCGCCCTCGCCGGAGAGCAGCTCGCCCGGCGAGGCGGCGAACGCACGCCCGCCGTCGGCGCGCAGGTGCGCAGCGCCCACCCACGCGGCGTAGTAGCTCGCCCCGATGCCCACGAACGCGACGCTGGTGTTCTCGGACCGCGGCAGGTCGAGGCCGGTCACCGCCTTCGAGACGGCCGTGACGCTGGTGCGCAGGCTCTCGACCTGAGCTGTGATTCCGTCCGCGAAACGCATGATTCCCTTTCTCAGTCGTCCAGCTTGAGGTAGTCCTGGTACTTCGCGGCGTCGTTCACCGCGATCTTCTGCAGCGCGTTCTGCGGCAGTCCCCACTTGTCGAACACGCGCTGGTAGCTGCCGTCGGCCTGCATCGCTTCGAGCGCGGCCACGATGGCGTCGCGGATCTCGGATTCCTGCTTGGAGACGATGATTCCCTGGTAGCCGACCGCGTACCGGCTGCTCTCCAGCACCTTGAGCCGGTGGCCGCCGGTGGCCGGCATGTTGGCGATGGCGTACTTCGCGACGCCGACCGTGTTCACCTGGGCGTCGGCGCGCCCGGTCCGCACCGCCATGCCCGCCTGGTCGTCGGTCTGGAAGGTCAGCACGTCGATCGGCTGCGCGCACTTCTCGTTCTGCAGGGTCAGCAGCTTCTGCGGGATGCTGCCGGTGGTCACCGAGGCGGTGTGCCCGCACAGGTCCGAGATCTTCTGGATGTTGAGCGGATTGTGCTCGGGCACCACCAGCGAGGTGGCCTCCGTGCTGTAGTCGATGACGTCGACGATCTTCTCCCGCTCCGGGAAGTCGCCGAAGGCCGCCATGGCGAAGTCGTAGCGGCCGGCCTGCACCGCCGGGATGATGCCCGGGAACTGCATGGTGTCGGTCTCGATCCGCACCCCGAGGTGCCTGCCGATCTCCTCGGCCAGGTCCACCTCCAAGCCCTGCAGCTGCTTGCTCTGCTGGTCCATGAAGTTGTACGGCGGCGAGGAGGGATCGGTGACGCGACGCAGCACGCCGGCTTCCCGGACCTCCTCCGGGAGCATCGCGCGGAGCTCGTTCGGCTCGTCGGCGGCGGGCTCTGCCCCACCGCCGCACCCGGTCAGCGAAACCGCGGCCAGCGCCACCAAGGTCAGGGTCCGTCTCCAGCTTCGCAACATGCTGCTGCCTCCATTCCGGAAAGGTCGAGCACAGTGGACGGTCATCGGACGCGGGCGAGGAATTCCGCGGTCCGGTCGTGCTTCGGCGCGTCGAAGACCTGGGACGGCGGGCCGATCTCGGTGATCACGCCGGCGTCCATGAACGCCACCAGGTCCGACACCTCGCGGGCGAAGGCCATCTCGTGGGTGACCACGACCATCGTCATCCCGCTGGCGGCCAGGTCCTTCATCACCGCGAGCACCTCACCGACCAGTTCGGGGTCCAGCGCCGAGGTGGGTTCGTCGAACAGCATCAGCTCCGGGTCCATCGCCAGCGCCCTGGCGATGGCGACCCGCTGCTGCTGACCGCCGGAGAGCTGCGACGGGAAGGATTCCGCCTTGTCCCGCAGGCCGACCCGGGTCAGCAGTTCCAGCGCGCGATCCCGGGCCGCCCGCTTGTCCCGCTTGCGCACCGAGACCTGGGCCAGCGCGATGTTGTCCACTGCGGACAGGTGCGGGAAGAGGTGGAAGCCCTGGAACACCATGCCGATGCCCGCCCGGCTGCGCGCGAGCTCGGTCGCGGTGAGCTCGTGCAACCGCCCGCCCTGCTGCCGGTAGCCGCGCAGCGCGCCGTCCACCTCGATGGTGCCCGCGTCGATCCGCTCGAGGTTGTTGATGCAGCGCAGGAAGGTCGACTTGCCCGCTCCGGACGGGCCGATGATGCAGGCCACCTGCCCGGACCGCACGTCCAGATCCACACCGCGCAGGACTTCCCTGCCCTGGAACGTCTTCCGCACGTCGCGAGCTGCCACCGCGCTCATGAGGGTCCCGCCTCTCCGCTGGTCCTGGTTCGCCGGGGCTTCCGCTCCGCCGGGGCGAAGTGCCGTTCGATGAAGTACTGGCAGAGGCTGGCGACGGTGGTCAGCGCCAGGTACCAGGCGCTGGCGACGATGAGCAGCTCGATCACCAGGTAGTTCGAGGTGTAGATGTGCTGCGCCTTGGTCAGCAGGTCGCTGGCGGCCACCACCGACACCAGCGAGGTCGTCTTGAGCATCCCGATGGTCTGGTTCCCGGTGGGCGGGATGATCACCGCCATCGCCTGCGGCAGCACCACCTTGGCCATCGTCTGCGCCGGGGTCAGCCCCAGCGCTCCGGCGGCCTCCCGCTGCCCGAGCGGCACGGACTGCAGCCCGCTGCGCACGATTTCGGCCATGTAGGCGGCTTCGTGCAGGCTCAGCGCCAGCACCGCCGCGACGTAGGGCGTGACCAGCTCGTTGGTGTTGATCTCGACCGGTCCCAGCGAGATCTCCGGGACGAACAGCGCGATGTTGAACCAGAAGATGATCTGCACCAGCAGCGGCGTGCCGCGGAAGAACCAGATGTAGCCGGAGCTGGTCGCGCTCAGCACGGCGCTGCCCGACATCCGCATCAGCGCGAGGACGACGCCGATGACGCAGCTCAGCGCCATGGAGGCGAAGGTCAGGGCGATGGTGACGCCGACACCGGACAGGATGGACGGGTCGAACAGGTAGCCGCCGACGGCGGGCCAGCTGATCTGCCCGGAGTCGACCACGACCGCCGCGCAGCAGACGAGGAGGACGACGACGAGGGCGGCGAGGATCCGCGATCCCGTGCGGCGCAGCGGAACGACCGGGCCGCTCACCTCCGCGGATCGGCGGCCCTCCTGGACAGCCGGGGCTTCGGTCATGTTCGGCTCCTCACGACGTGGTGGGCAGGACTGCCGGACAGCGGCGAACCCGCTGCCGCGGATTCCGCCAGGGCCAGCGCGCCGGCGACCGGGGGCTCGCGCAGGACCGTCAGTTCGCACCGCACGCCGTTGCGCGCCAGGTGCTCGGCGCAGGCCTCGTGCAGGCGCGGCTGCGCGACCACGACCCCGCCGCCGAGCACGACCTGGCTGGTGTCGGCACCGCGATCGCCCAGCACTCGCACCAGGTGGGCCAGCGCGCGGCCGCCGTCGTCGATGACCCGCAGGGCGGCGGCGGAACCCGATTCGGCGGCGGCGAACACCATCGGCGCGAACCGGCCGACGGCGGCGGCGTCGGCGCCGCGGAACGGTTTGGACAGCACCGAGAGGTCCGGCACGTCCAGCGTCTCCAGCAGGAAGTCGGCCAGCACGTCGTGCTCGCCGAGGTCGTTGAGCCGGAGCACCTCGCGGGCGGCCTCGCGGACCAGGGCCGGGGCGCTGCCCTCGTCGCCGAGGATCCAGCCCCACCCGCCGGCGACCAGCAGCTCGCCGCTGCGGTAGCCGACCGCGACCGATCCGGTGCCTGCGACGACACCGACTCCGCTGGTCAGCCCGGCGGCGGGCAGCAGGAGCTCGGCGTCGTTGAGGGCCAGCGAACGCACTCCGAGCTCCTCGGTCAGCCGTTCCTGGAACACCCCGCACTGCCGCGGGGTGTCGCAGCCGTGGGCTCCGACGACCACCGAGCCGATCCCGGCACCGGCGGGCACCGACTCCCGGATGAACCGGGCGAGCCGCCGGGCCGTGCCGCCCAGCGATCCGCCGAAGATCTGGTCGCTGGAGCGGACCACGTCCAGCGTCCGGCCCGCGTCCACCGCGGCTCGGAGCTGGGTCTTGGTCCCGCCGAGGTCGACCCCGATGTTGATCACTTCAACACCTCCTCCTTCTTGAGTTCGGAAAGTTACCTAACTCTCAACCGGCAAACAAGACCCAATTTGCTCCGAACGGAGGCAAACTTAAGAAGGTTGCTTAACCCCCGTAGGATCACGGGTACGAAGTGGTGACTCTGCGTCGCAGAAGGGCAGTGATGGGAACCCCAGTGGAAACGGTCGCGTCGGCGCTACCGGACAGCGCACGCGCGGTACTGGCCGAACTGGCCACCTCCGGCGCCGCCACCCGCCCTCAGCTCGGCACCAAGCTCAACCTCTCCAAGCCCACGGTGTCCGCCGCGATCACCCAGCTCGAAGCGCACGACCTGGTCACCGCGGGCGGGCACCGGCAAGGCGCCACCGGCCGGACCGCCGTCGTCTACAACCTCGGCCCCGGGGCCGGGCACGTGCTCGGCCTGGACGTCGGGTCCACCTTCGTGCGGGTGCGCGCCAAGACGCTGGACGGCCGGTTGCTGGCCGAACGAGGCGAGGAGGTCCCGGCCGGGGAGAACGCCAACGCGCTCGCCGGCACGATGCTGTCCTCGGTGCGCTCGGAACTCGGTGCCGCGCACGGACCGCTGCGCTCGATCGCCGCGGCGACGTCCACAATGGTCGGACCGGTGGCACCGGAGGGAAGCCGCGGCCCCGCCGTGCTGGAAGACCTCCGCAGGCAGCTGGATCCGCCGGAATCGGTGCCGGTGCTGGTCGAGAACAACGTCAACTGCGCGGCGATCGCCGAGATGACCCACGGAGCGGCCGACGGCGTCGACTCGTTCGTCTACCTCCAGGCCGGGGTGCGGATCGGCGTCGGCATCGTGCACAACGGCAGCGTGGTGCGCGGGCGGACCGGCGGCGCCGGCGAGATCGCCTACCTGCCCTTCCCGTGGGGAAGCGGCGCTTCGCCGCAGCGCGGCGAACTGGAGTCCTACCTGGGATCGGCAGCGCTGATGCAGCGCTGCCGCGAGTCCTGGCCGCGCGGCCACGGCACTCCCCCGGCGCAGCCCGCCGAGCTGTTCGCCCTCGCCGCACAAGGAGATTCCGCCGCCGAAGCCGCCGTGCGGCGCCACGCCGAAGACCTCGGCAACCTCGTGACCGCCACCGTCGCGGTGCTCGACCCGGAACTCGTGGTCCTCGGCGGCGGCATCGGCCAGAACCACATCCTGCTGCCCGGCGTGCAGGACGCGGTGCGCAGGCTCATCTGGGAAACCCCGATCACGACCAGTCAACTCGGCAACGAGGCGACCGTGCTGGGCGCGGTGGCGCTCGCAGCCGACGCGGGGCTCGCCGAGCTCACCCGGACTCCCGGCACCCTGAGCAAGAACGTCCGCGCCCTGACCAGGTGACCCAGCGGCGGCCGACCCCACCCGGGATCGGCCGCCGCTGCCCGGTCAGGCGGGCTGGACGCCGGGGCTGCCGTTCTCGACGACGTAGGTGGCGCGGGTCGAGATCGGTGCTCCCGGGCGCTCGATGTACGGGACCACGCGGTAGTCGCTGCGCCAGAGCTCCGGGGTCAGGGTGCAGCGGACGTAGCCGCGCTGGGCGTTGAAGAACTTCATGTGCGGGTTGGCGGCGAGCATCGTGCGGCCCTCGTCGGTCATGTCGGCGCCGTCGCCGCCGCTGCTGATCGACGTGCCGACGAACTCGCTGGCCACCGTGGGCGAGTCCGGGTCGTCGAAGTCGCGCTTGAGGTCCCAGGCGTAGTTCTGGTGCCGGTCACCGGTGATCACCACCAGGTTGCGCACGCCGCGGTGGGCCGCACCGGCCAGCACCGCGTTGCGCTCGGCCACGTAGCCGTCCCACGGGTCCATGAACAGCTTCTTCGCCGGGCCCGCGTCGAGGTCGGTCTCGCCCATCGGCGCCTGGTTGCCGAGGATCTGCCACGTCGAGCGGTTCCAGGAGAAGCCGTCCAGCAGCCATTCCCGCTGCTGCTCGCCGAGGATCGTGCGGCGCGGGTCCAGCCGCTCGTCGCAGTCGTACTTCGAGCCGTCGCCGCAGGGCTGGTCGTCGCGGTGCTGGCGGGTGTCGATCATGGTGAGGTCGGCCAGGTCGCCGAACTTCAGCCTGCGGTGCAGCCGCACGTTCGGGCCGTCGGGCATCGCGGTGCGCCGCAGCGGCAGGTTCTCGTACATCGCCTGGAACGCCGCGGCCCGCCGCCGCAGGAACACCGCGGGATCGTCGTCGTCCTGGGAGATCTCCCCGGCCCAGTTGTTGTCCACCTCGTGGTCGTCCATGGTGGTGATCCACGGGAACGCCGCGTGCGCGGACTGCAGGTGCGGGTCGGTCTTGAACAGCGAGTACTGCAGGCGGTAGCGGTCGAGGCTCGTGGTCTCCGACTTGAACTCCGAGCCCAGCGCCACGCCCCGCTTGTTGCCGGTCTGGTCGTACTCGTAGAGGTAGTCGCCCAGGTGCACGACGAAGTCGAGGTCCTCGGCCGCCATGTGCTCGTAGGCGGTGAAGAAGCCGTCCTTCCAGTGCTGGCAGGAGGCGAAGGCGAACGACAGCGAGGCCAGCGCGGCGGCGCCGGCGGGCGCGGTCCTGGTGCGGCCGACCGGGCTCAGCTCACCGGCGGCGCGGAAGCGGTAGAAGTAGTCGCGGCCCGGTTGCAGGCCGGAGATCTCGGCGTGCACCGAGTGCCCGAGCTCCGGGGTCGCGGTGGCCGAACCGCGCCGCACCACGTCGCGGAACGACTCGTCGGTGGCCACTTCGTACTGCACCTGCACGGGTTTCGCGGGCATGCCGCCGGAACCGTCCGCGGCCAGCGGCTCCGGTGCCAGCCGGGTCCAGAGCACCACGCCGTCGGGCAGCGGATCGCCGGAGGCCACGCCCAGCGAGAACGGGTACCCGCCGCGAATCCGCACCTCGGCCGCCGCGGTGCTCCACGCGCCCGTGCCCAGCAGGACCGCAGCCGCGCCCGCCCCTCCGATGCCCAGCACCTTGCGGCGGTTCAGCTTCCCGGACATGCACTGCTCCTTCCGATCGGACAACGGGCCGATTCTGCTGATCACGGGCATCCGGAAGATCGCGATCAGCCGTCGCGGAGATGAACGCCGGGCGAGCCCGCGGCCGGAGTTGACCGCGAACCCGCCCGCACCGCCGTCACGGCAGGCTGATCGCCACCACGTCGCGGCCGAACCCGGCGACCTGGTCGGCCAGCCGCCGCGCCCACGGGTGCTCGTCGGGGCTCAGCCCGCCGAGGTCGACCTTGAAGCGCACCAGGTCCGGCCCGCGCACCACCTCGGCGGACGCACCGCGCTCGGCGAGCAACCGCTGCACCTGGTCGGCGACGGCCGGACGCACCGAGAGGATCAACCGGCCCGGTGTTGCCGCGGTGGGCTCGGCGCGGACCGCCGCGGCTGCCTGGGGCGCGTTCGCCGGTCGAGGCCCGGTCATGGCGTTGCGCAGCAGCTTGGCCGTGCCGTTGGTGAAAGCGCGGTAGTTCGGGTCGAAGCCGAAGAGCACCACCCGGCCGCCGCCCGCGGCTTCGTCCACGACCGCGGTCCTGCCGTGCAGCTGCTCGGCGCCTTCGGCGAACCCGGAGACGTACCAGTCCGGATCGCCCGCGGCGGGGAACGCCGCCACCGACGACTCCGCCGGGGCCGACCACACCGCTTCGTACTCGTACATCGCCCACGCCGTCGGGCCGACGCCCTCGGCCAGCGGGCTGTCCTGATCGACCTGCATCCGGACGAGCGCGCCGGGGACGTCCGACGTCGGCTCGGCGTAGGTCGCCGAGGTGAGGCCCAGGCGCACCGCCAGCCGCGAGGCGTCGCGCAGCGCGATCAATGTTCCGCCGCCGCGGACCCATTCGGTCAGCGCGGCCCGGCCCTGCTCGCCGAGCGCGTCGAACGCTTCCTGGTCCGAACCGTTCGGGATCACCAGGACGTCGTGACCGTCCAGCGCACCGGCCGCGATCTGCTCGGCGGTGAGGTCGCCGAAGTCCAGCCGCTGGTCGTCCAGCCACCAGCGCAGCCAGCCCGCCGATTCCGTCGCCGCGCTGCCGCCCGGCAGTTGCCAGACCGCCGTGCGCGGCGCGTCGACGACCGGCCGCGCCACCGGTTCCGCCTGCTCCGGCAGCGGCATCGCCCGCGGCCGCAGGTCGGCACCCGATCGTCCGCCGCTGATGTTCTCCACCAGCGGGCCGCTCCAGGCAGTCACATCGTAGAAGTACGGGAACGGGACGTAGCTGTTCTCGTTGAGCATGGCCTGCACCCAGTGCTTCTGGCCCTGCGCCATCGGGATCCACAACGTGCCGGCGGGCAGCGTCGCCGACTGCTGGTCGCGCCCGTACTCGGTGTAGTCCGGGACCTCCAGCGGCGTGGTCAGCCGGTAGACCTCGACATCCATCCGCTGGAGCCGTCGCGCCAGGCGCTGCACCTCGGCGGACTTCGCCGGGTCGTCGGTGCGCAGGAAGTAGTGCTTGACCGCGATGTCGGGCACCGGGTTGGTGATCTCGCCGTCGTTCCAGTAGAGCTGGTTCGGCTCGAGCTCACCGGCCGCGCCCTGCCGCTGCGCCTCCAGGTGCTCACCGCGCCACTCCGCCAGCAGCTGCCGGTCCTGGGCCCCGGCGGCCATGAGCGTCGCCCAGATCGCGGTGTACTGCTCGCCGACCCGCTCCGGGACCGGGTCGCCGGAGTTCTTCTCGAAGGTCATCCCGGCCGCGTTGAAGCCGGTCAGCGGCACGGTGTCGCCGTAGCCGAGGTACATCAGGTCGTAGGACTCGCCGTTGAAGTACGGGATGCCGAAGCGGCCGAACGCCTGCTGCATCGCCGGGCCGTAGACGTTGTAGACCCAGTTCAGCGGGGTTTCGCCGATGTCGTGGTAGACCGGGTCGGCGTTGGGCGGGAAGAAGTAGTCCGGGCTGCCCATCTCGTGGGCGTCGACGAACATCTGCGGCGGCAGCTCGCGCAGCTTCTCCAGCTTGCCCTCGGTCTCGGGCTGGGTGCGGGCGAACCAGTCGCGGTTGATGTCGAAGCCGTAGGCGTTGCGGCGGGTGTCGGCCTCCCGCCCGTCCGGGTTCTGCGTCGGCAGCACCACGACGACCGCGTGGTCGAGGATGCTCTGCGCGGTGCAGTCGGTGCGGGCCGTCAGCTCGTACAGCACGCGCAGCGCCGCGTCCGTGCCGCTCTCCTCGTCGCCGTGCACGTTCCCGGCGACCCACAGCACCGCCGGGGTGTCGCGGATGATCCGCTGCGCGAGGGGTTCCGGCGTGTTCGGGTCGCGCAACCTGTTGAGCTGCCTGCCGATGTTCTCCAGCGCGCCCGGCCGCACCCACTTCTCCTGGCCGACCACCGCGTAGCGCAGCGGGCGCCCCTGCACCGAGGTGGCCAGCTCGCCGTCGACGACGTTCGGGCTGGCATCGGCGAGCGCACGCAGGTAGGTGTCGGACTCGTCGGTGGTGACCTCGCGCTCGCCGAGGTCGGCGCCCAGGACCTCGCGCGCCGTCGGCACCGAATCGTCGACCGCCGGCGGGGTGAACGGATCGCAGGACGGTGCCGCGACCGCCTGCGGCGCCGCGAGCAGCGGCAAGGACACCACCAGCGCGGCTGCGCCGGTCGACCACTTCGAGCGGCCGGATCCCCGGAACGTGAACATCGCCATCGGACCGTCCATCGCTAGGGTGCGGAATCGAGGAGCGAGTCGATCACGCCGTCAATCCGGTCGCAAGCGCCGGAAGGACGCGAACGGGACGACGGAAACTGTTGCTCACCCCGATGAGGCGAAGATCGGTGACGTAGGGTCGCGGCAAGCGGCAGAGGAGGATCGATGGCCGAAACCACCGGTGGCGAACCGTTCTTCACCCCGGACGGGGACCAGCTCGTCCCGGCTCCGCACGCGGACAGCCCCTGGGCGCCGGACATGATGCACGGGCGGTTGTTCGGCGGGCTGCTCGCACGCGCGCTGGAACGCGAGCACGGCGATCCGGACCTGCACTTCAGCCGGTTGACCGTGGATCTGTTCCGCAACGCCAAGCTCGCCCCGGTGCGCGTGGAGACCCAGCGCGTCCGCGACGGCCGCCGCATCCGGGTCGCCGACGCGACGGTGTTCGCCGGGGACGCGCCGGTCGCGCGGGCCAGCGCGGTCATGCTGCGCCGCGGCGAGCAGCCCGCGGGCACCATTCCCGCCACGTCCGCTTGGGACGCTCCGGAGCCGGACGAGCTCGGCCCGCCCCGGCCGGATCCCCACGGCTGGGTCCCGCCGTTCGACGTGTGGATCCTCGACACCGACGGCAGACCCACCGCGGACTGGCGGGCCAGCGGTCCGCGCCGCGCGTGGGTGCGGGACCGGTGCGACCTGGTGGCCGGTGAGTCGACGTCGCCGCTGGTGCGCGTCGCGCTGGCGGGCGACTTCGCCAGTCCTCTGGTGAACTTCGGGCAGGACGGGACGCTGGAGTTCATCAACGCCGACTACACGCTCACCCTCGGCCGGCTGCCGCGCGGCGAGATCATCGGCGTCGAGGCGACCGGGCAGCTCAGCGCGGACGGCGTCGCGGCGGGCAGCTGCACGTTCCACGACACCCGGGGACCGATCGGGTTCAGCACGCTGACCGCGGTGGCCAACCCCGCGAGCACCTGACCGGATCGTTCCGGACCGCGCCGTGATCGTGCCTTCCCGGTCGCGGCGCGGCCGGGAAGACTTCCGCTCGTGAACAGAGCACTTCTCGTAGTCGACGTCCAGGAATCGTTCCGGCAGCGGCCGCTGTGGCAGGCCATCTCCAACCCCGGCATCGTCACCCGGGTCAACCGCCTGGTGGACCTCGCCCGCGCCGAGGGGGACCTGGTGGTGTGGGTGCTGCACAGCGAACCCGGCAGCGGCGGCGTGTTCGACCCGGTCAACGGGCACAACCGGCTCCAGGAGGGACTCGTGCCCGCCGACGGCGAACCGCTGCTGACCAAGACCTCGCACAACGCCTTCACCACCACGAACCTGCACCAGCTGCTGACGCAGCGCGGCATCCGCGAGCTCCGCGTGGCGGGCATCCGCACCGAGCAGTGCTGCGAGACGACCACCAGGGTGGCCTCCGACCTCGGCTACGACGTCACGTTTGTGACCGACGCGACGGCGACGAACCCGATCGCGCACCGCGACGCCCCGGCCGACCAGACGGTGGCCGAGCTGCTGGCCGATCCGCGGACGCTGCACAGCGCGGAGATCATCGCCCGCACCGAGTACGCGCTGTCCGGCCGCTTCGCCACCATCCGCACCGTCGCGGAGCTGACCGGCACCTCGGAGTGACCAGATCGTGCCCGCCCCGCGCTCGGGCGGGCACGTCTCGGCCACCTCGGTCATCGTGGTGTCGCGTAGGCTGAACCTCCCGCGCGATGGACAGGGGGCCGAGGTGGCGGAGACGACGGTGACCGGGGTGCTGGCCGAGCTGGCCGCGCTCGAGGACCCGAAGGTGCGTGCGGTCAACGAGAAGCACGGCGACGATCACGGTGTGCACCTCGGCAAGCTGCGCGCACTGGCCAAGCAGCTCAAGACGCAGCAGGAGCTCGCCCGCGAGCTGTGGGCGACGGGCGATTCCGCGGCGCGGCTGCTGGCGACCCTGATCTGCCGCCCGAAGGCCTTCGAGCGCGACGAGCTCGACGCCATGCTCCGCGAGGCGCGCACCCCGAAGGTGCAGGACTGGCTGGTCAACTACGCGGTGAAGAAGAGCCCGCACGCCGAGGAGCTGCGCCTGGCCTGGTTCGCCGATCCGGACCCGGTGGTCGCCAGCGCCGGGTGGGCGCTGACCACCGACCGCGTGGCCAAGAAGCCCGCGGGCCTCGACCTGGCGGGGCTGCTCGACGTCATCGAGGCGGAGATGAAGGACGCCGCGCCCCGCCTGCAGTGGGCGATGAACAGCTGCCTGGCCCAGATCGGGATCGACCACGCCGAGCACCGCGCCCGCGCGCTCGACATCGGCGAGCGCCTGGAAGTGCTCAAGGACTACCCGACACCGCCGAACTGCACGTCTCCCTACGCGCCGATCTGGATCAACGAGATGGTGCGCCGCCAGGGTTAGATCTGCAGCGCGGCTTCGATGCGGGCCGCGGCGGCGACGACCTGGGCTCCGAAGCGCTGGCCGGGGCTGGGCAGCAGGCGTTGCGTCGGGGCGGAGAGGCACACCGCCGCCACGGTGTCACCGTGCAGGCGGACCGGTGCGCTGACCGATCCGACGCCCGGGGCGCGGTCCTCGACGCTCTCGACCCATCGGTGCCCGTCCGGGTTCCGCTCGCCGAGCAGGATCTGCGCCGCCGAGCCGCGCGGAAGCGGCAGCAGGCTGCCCACCGGCTGGCTGGCGCGCAGCTCCTCCGCCGATTCGATGCTCACCACGCACAGCCGGCGATCGGCGCGACGCACCCACAGCTGCGCGGATTCCCCTGTCTCCGCGCACAATTCCGCCAGCACCGGCTGCGCGGTTTCGGCCAGCGCTGAGGTCGCGAAGCGCGGGCCGAGGTGGAAGCAGCCCGCGGCGTCCCGCCGCAGCAGGCCGTGCGCGACGAGCGCGGTGGCCAGGCGGTGCGCCGTGGACACGGTCAGCCCGAGGGCCCTGGCCAGGTCGCTGGTGCCCATCGGGTTGCTCTCGACGCAGTCCAGGATCGCGACCGACCGGTCCAGCACCCCGACACCGGTGGCGAACGGTTCGGCCATCGCCTAGCGCCGCACTTCGGCCGGTACCGCGGGGATCTTCGCCAGCGCCGACGGCAGCGCGTGCCCGACCAGACCGGCGAGGTGCTCGCGCAGCTCACCCAGCTTCGAGACGTCGATCCCGGTGTCGACGCCCTCGCGGTGGAACAGGTGGATCAGGTCGTCGGCGGCGATGTTGCCGGTGGCGCCCGGGGCGAAGGGGCAGCCGCCGAGGCCGCCGAGCGCGGCGTCGAACCGGCGGATGCCGCAGCGGTAGGCCTCCCAGGCGTTGGCGTCGGCCATGCCGTAGGTGCTGTGCAGGTGCAGGCCGATCCGCTCGATCGGGAACACGTCGCGCACGGCGGTGACCGCGCGGGTGATGTCGCTGGGCGAGGCCGCGCCGATGGTGTCGGCGAGGTGCAGGACGTCGACGCCGATCCGCTCGTAGTGCCGGGCGACGCGCACCACGCGCTCCACCGGGGTGTCGCCGTCGAACGGGCACACGAACGCCGTCGCGATGCAGCCCTCGGTGCTCACCCCGGCGTCGTGCAGGATCTCCGCCGCGCGGGCCAGTCGCTGCATCGCTTCTTCCGTGCTGACACCGGAATTCGACTCGCTGTGGCCTTCGCTGGCCGACATCACCAGCCGCGCGTGCTTCGCACCGGCCTCGACCGCGCGCTGCGCGCCGCGCTCGTTGAGCACGAGCGCGTGGAAGGTCGCGGGCCGCCCCGCGAGCCCGGTGACGACCTCGGCGGTGTCGGCCATCGTCGGCACCCGCTTCGGGCTGACGAACGAGCCGATCTCCAGGCTCTGGAAACCGGCCTCCACCAGCAGCTCGCCGAACCGGACCTTGTCCGCGGTGGGCACCACCACCGGCTCGATCTGCAACCCGTCGCGCAGCGACACCTCGGTGATGAGCACCATCAGATCACTCCTTCGGTCCGCAGCTCGTCGGCCTGCTCGGGCGGGATGCCCAGTTCGTCGAGGACTTCGCCGGTGTGCGCGCCGAGTTCCGGGCCGAGCCAGCGGGTGCGGCCCGGTTCTTCGGAGAGCTTGGGCACGATGCCCGGGAACAGCACGTCGCGGGTCTGGTCCTGCTCGATGCGCACCGCGTGGCGCTCGTGCATGCCGCGCGCCGCGTAGTGCGGATCGGCCACGATGTCCGGCACGTCGTAGATGGGTCCACTGGGGACGGACGCGCCGGCGAGCAGCTCCAGGACCCGCGGGCTGTCCGCCGTCGCGGTCCAGGCGTTGATCGCCGCGTCGATCTCGTCGCTGCGCTCGACGCGGCCCGCGTTGGTCTGCAGCTGCGGGTCCTCGGCCAGGTCGGGCCGGTCGATCAGCCGCATGAGCCTGCCGAAGATGGCGTTGTTGTTGCCGCCGACGACCACGTACTTGCCGTCCGCGCACAGGTAGGTGTTGGACGGGACCACGCCGGGGATGGTCGGGCCGGTGGCCTCCCGGGTGACGCCGAAGGCGTCGAAGTCCGGCACCGAGGACTCCATGAGCGAGTAGATCGCTTCGTAGAGCGCGACGTCGACGGTCTCGCCCGGCCGGCCGGCGCGGCGGCTCAGCAGGCCCATCAGCGCGCCGATCACCGCGTAGAGGCCGGCCACCGAGTCGGCCAGGCTGACCCCGGTGCGCACCGGCGGCAGGCCCGGGTAGCCGGTCAGGTGCCGCACCCCGCCGAAGGCCTCGGCGACGCCGCCGAAGCCCGGGCGCTCCCGGTACGGGCCGGTCTGGCCGAAGCCGGAGATCCGCACCAGCACCGCTTCGGGGTTGACCGCGCGGATCTGCTCCGGGCCGAGGCCCCACTTCTCCAGGGTGCCGGGCCGGAAGTTCTCCAGGACGACGTCGGCACCGGCGATCAGCCGCCGTGCGATGTCCTGCCCGCGCTCGGAGCGCAGGTCCAGGGTGATCGAGCGCTTGTTCCGGGCCATGGCGCGGAACAGCAGCGACACGTCACCGCCGTGCAGCCGCCAGTTGCGCAGCTCGTCGCCGGTGCGCGGGCGCTCGACCTTGATCACGTCGGCGCCGAACTCGGCCAGGATCCGGCCCGCGGTCGGCGCGGCGATGAAGTTGCCCAGCTCGACGACCCGGACCCCGGTCAGCGGGCCGTGTCCCGTGGACGTCATCGGGTCCTCTCCTGTTGTCACGTGCGATCTGCGGCAGGGCGATGTGCGCGCCCGTGGGCCACGAGGTGTCCGCCTCCGCGAGCCCTGCTGTGCCACTATTTGGGAAACCCTTCCCAAAACTGACCAGCAGCGAACGTAGCCGCCCGGATCAGCCCGCACAAGGCCCGCTGCACGGGAAGTTCCGCATCGACTACCGGGCGATTCCGCACGATCACGCACGGCGACGAAAAAACGCCGTGAGCGGCGGTTGCCGCGCTCACGGCGTGCGGGAAGTGCGGATTCAGCGCAGGGGGTTGGCCTCGACGAGCTCTTCGGGCGCGGAGAGGCGCCACGCCTCGTAGACCAGCTCTTCGAGCTCGTCGGCGGCGATCTTCGGCAGCTGCACCACGACCCAGCCGTAGCCGCCCGCGGTGAACTGGACCTCGAACACCTCGGGGCGCTCCGAGACCAGGGCGATCTGCTCGGACAGGGTCTGCTTCAGCCCGACCGTCTTGGTGCGCGGCCAGTGGTAGCCGAAGCCCTTGCCGCGCACGCTGAAGGACGTGTAGTCCCGCCCCTCGCGCTGCTCGACGTCGGCGAGTCCTTCGATGATCCGGAAGAACCGGCTGCTGGCCACACCCATGCCGACATCATCGCGCACCGCACCGACAGGCACCGCTCACGCCCTGCCGCGACGGTCTTGATCGCCGCGCCGCCGTGTGTATTCTGTGCCGGTCCGCCTTCGTCCCCGCCGGTAGAGCACAACTCTTCCCCGGCGCACGAGCGCTGCCCGCGGCAGAACTGGAGCCGACCTCGCGCCGGCCCCGACGAAATCGGATGTGTCCAATGTCGGACATCGTTGTCTTCGCCAACACCGCGATCACCATCGTCGGTGTCGTGGTGCTCATCCTCCGGGTCAAGATCAGCCCGGCGATCGCGCTGGTGCTCGGCGCGATCTACCTGGGCCTGGTGTCGGGCCTGGGGCCGGAGCAGACGATCAAGTCGATCACCACCGGGTTCGGCGACCTGATGGCCGAGGTCGGGCTGCTCATCGCCTTCGGCGTGCTGCTCGGTTCGCTGATGGCCTCGCTGGGCGCGATCGAGCAGCTGGTCGATCGCCTGGTGCGCCTCTTCGGCCCGAAGACGCTGCCCTACGCCTTCGGCTCCACGGTCGGCACCGTGCTGCAGTCGATCTTCGCCGACGTGCTGCTGGTGATCACCGCGCCGCTGGCCAGCCGGTTGTCCCGGCAGATCGGCCCGCACGGCGCGGCCCGGATGTGCGCGGCGATGGCGCTGGGCATCGAGGTCGGCCTGGTGTTCGTGGTGCCCGGCGTGGGCGCGGTCGCGCTGGCCGGGGTGCTGAACCTGCCGTTCGGCAAGATGTTCGTCTTCGGCCTCGTCACCGCCGTGTTCACCATCGTCACCACGCTGGCGCTGTTCACCGCGCTGGCCAAGCGCGGCCTGTGGAACCCGAAGCTGGACGAGACCGAGGAGCTGCCGGTCGCCGACGTCGAGCCCGCGGCGGACCGCCGGTTCCCGCCGCTGGCCCTGTCGCTGTCGCCGCTGCTGCTGGCGCTGGCGCTGATCGCCTTCGGGGCGATCGCCGAGATGATGGGCCTGACCTCGCCGGTGGTCGACTTCCTCGGCGACCCGGTCATCGCGCTGCTGATCGGCCTGGTCGGCGCGCTGGCCATCGCCCGCTGGAAGCTGCCCAAGGAGCAGACCGAAGCGGCGTTCAAGCGCGGGTTCCACGAGAGCGGGCAGATCCTGATCCTCACCGGCGTGGGCGGTTCGCTGGCGCAGACGGTCAAGGACGTCGGGCTCGGCGAGCTGCTGAAGGACTACTTCACCACCAACACCCTCGTCCCGCTGCTGCTGGTCTGGGCGGTCGCGGCGGTGCTGCACATCGCCGTCGGCTCGGTGGTGCTCGCCTCGATCACCGCGGCGGGCGTGCTGGGCCCGGTGATGCCGATGCTGGGCATCGACCCGGTCTTCGTCGCCCTGGCCGCAGGTGCGGGCTCGCTGTTCGTCATCCACGCCACCAGCAACACCTTCTGGCTCCTGCAGACCCTGCTGCCGCAGACCACCCGCGGCGCGCTGAAGTCGGTGACCCTCACCGTCTCGGCGGCCTCGGTCATCGCCATGATCCCGATCCAGCTGATGGCGTTCCTGTTCTGAGCCCGGGTGCGTCGGCCGCACAGAGGTTTCGGCAGGTGATGGCCCGTGAGCGTTTTGTGGTGCTATAGCCCCACAAACCACTCACGGGCTTTGACCTGCAGCGGGTGCCGTAGGCTGGGCGGATCGTGCGACGCATCGTCTTCCTGCTGCTGCCGCGGCTGCACCTGCTCGACCTCGCCGGGCCCGCGCAGGTGTTCTCCACCGCGGCCAACCTCGGCCACGACTACGCGCTGTCCTACGTCGGGCAGGGCGAGAACGTGCTGAGCGCGCAAGGACTTCCGCTGCACGCGGGCACCGAGTGGCCGGAGCTGACCGCCGACGACCTGGTGCTGGTGCCCGGTTCGCGGGTGCCCGATCCACCGCACTGGCCGCGGCTGCACGCGGCCTCCGCCGAGCGGCTCCGCGCGCACCACGCCGCCGGTGGCGCAGTGGCCAGCGTGTGCTCCGGGGCCGACGCCCTGGGGCAGGCCGGGCTGCTGCACGAACGGCGCTGCACCACCCACCACGACCTGCAGGACGAGCTCGCGCGCCGGTACCCGACGGCGACCGTGGTGCGCGACGTGCTGTTCGTCGAGGACGGCCGGATCACCACCTCGGCGGGCATCGCCAGCGGGATCGACCTCGCGCTGCACCTGGTCGCCACCGACCACGGCCCGGGAGCGGCGGCCAGGGTCGCGCGCGACATGGTCGTCTACGCCCGCCGCAACGGCGAGGACCAGCAGGACAGCGCGATGCTCCGCCACCGCGCGCACCTCAACGACGCGGTGCACCGCGTCCAGGACCTCATCGACGCCCGCTTCGCCGACCCGCTGCCGCTGGCCGAGCTCGCCGCCGCCGGCGGCTGCAGCGAGCGCACGCTCACCCGCTCCTTCGCACGCGCCACGGGGCTCACGCCCCTGCGCTACCAGCAGGCGCTGCGCATCGAGCGCGCCGAGCACCTGCTCGCGCAGGGCGCGACCGCCGACGCCGCGGCGCGGGCGGTCGGTTTCACCGACTCCCGCATGCTCCGCCGCCTGCGCGCCCGGGAGCGCTGACACCGGATCGGCGTACCCGTTCGCCGTGACATCCGGTGGTCGGCTGTTTAGCATCGGGTTCGCCACTTGGAAGTGTCTTCACGATGATGAAGTGAGGGTGATCCGGTTGCCGTCGCTGGATGAGTTGGGATTCCGCCTGCACGCCGACGATTCGGTCCTCATCGCCCGCACCGACGTGGCCGCGGGCACCTACTCCGGAATTCACGTGCCCGCCGAGGTGCCGCGCGGGCACAAGCTGGCCACTGTGGACATCGCGGCGGGCGCACCGGTCCGCAAGTACGGCCAGATCATCGGTTTCGCGTCACGTCCGATCGCCGCGGGCGAGCACGTGCACACCCACAACGTGGACTACCAGGAGTTCCACCGGGAGCACGCGCACGGCGCCGACGTGGTGCCCACCGAGTACGTGCCGAGCGCGCAGCGCGCCACCTTCCAGGGCTTCGTGCGCCCCGACGGCCGGGTCGGCACCCGCAACTACCTCGCGGTGCTGACCTCGGTGAACTGCTCGGCGACCGCGGCGAAGATGATCGCCCGCCGGATCGAGGCCTCCGGCGTGCTCGACGACTACCCGAACGTCGACGGCGTCTGCCCGCTGACGCACACGCTGGGCTGCGGGCACAGCGGGCAGGGCAACGAGGGCTTCGAGGTGCTGCGCCGCGCGCTGCGCGGATACGCCGGGCACCCCAACCTCGCCGGGCTGCTGGTGATCGGCCTGGGCTGCGAGGTCAACCAGGTCAAGAGCCTGACCGAGGACCTGCGGCTGCCGCCGGGCATGCCCGTGCACGCCATGACCATCCAGGAGCTCGGCGGCACCAAGAAGACGGTGGCCGAAGGCGTGCGGCGGATCGAGGAGATGCTGCCGGTGGCCAACGCCTACCAGCGGCAGACGGTGTCCGCGGACAAGCTCGTGCTGGCCATGGAGTGCGGTGGTTCCGACGCCTACTCCGGCATCACCGCCAACCCGGCGCTCGGCGCGGCGGCGGACCTGCTGATCCGGCACGGCGGCACCGCGGTGTTCGGCGAGACCACCGAGATCTACGGCGCCGAGCACCTGCTCACCCGGCGCGCGGTCAGCCGCGAGGTCGGCGAGAAGCTGGTGGAGCGGATCGCCTGGTGGGAGAAGCACGTCCAGATCGACGACAGCTCGATCAACAACAACCCCTCCCCCGGCAACAAGGCGGGCGGGCTGACCACGATCCTGGAGAAGTCGCTGGGCGCGGCGGCCAAGGGCGGCACCACCAACCTCGTCGACGTCCTGCAGTACGCCGAGCCGATCACCGGCCACGGCCTGATGTTCATGGACACCCCCGGCTACGACCCGGTCAACGCCACCGGGCTGATCGCGGGCGGCGCGCAGCTGCTGTGCTTCACCACCGGCCGCGGCTCGGCGTTCGGCTGCAAGCCCGCGCCGAGCATCAAGCTGGCCACCAACACCCCGCTCTACGAGCGGATGACCGACGACATGGACATCAACTGCGGTGTCATCGCCGACGGCGAGCTGACCGTCGCCGAGATGGGCGAGCAGATCTTCCAGCACGTCCTGCGGGTGGCCTCCGGCGAGGAGACCAAGAGCGAGGAACTCGGCTACGGCGAGGAGGAGTTCGTCCCCTGGCACCTGTCCACAGTGCTCTGACAGCGGTGTCCGATTCCCGCCGGACACCGGCACTCGCCGCACCGCATGATCATCGTCATGAGCAACGCAGACGACGTGCTGTTCGGCCACCTGCGCCGGACGAACGAGGACTTCGCCGACCTGGTGCGCTCGGTCGGGCCCGAGCAGTGGACCGCCCGGACGCCCTGCCCGGACTGGGACGTGCGCGCGCTCGTCAGCCACCTGGTGCAGGCGAACGTCATCTACCGGATGCTGCTGCGCGGCGGCAGCAGCGACCAGTTCCTGACGATCCGCGAGCACGACACCCTCGGCGCGGACCCGGCCGAGTCGTTCCGCGCCGCCGCGGCCGAGTGCCTGGCCACCTTCGCCGAAACCGGTGTCCTGGAACGGGAGGTCGACTACCCGTTCGGCCCGGCCGACGGCCGAAAGCTGCTCGGCCTGCTGATCGCCGACACCGTGGTGCACACCTGGGACCTCGCCCGCGCCATCGGCGCCCCGGAGGACCTGGATCCGCGGCTCGTCGAGTGGGTCGACGACAACTTCGAACGCCTCTACGCCGAGGTCGCCGAAGGCCCGCTCGACCCGGACTCCACGCACCGCCACTTCGCGGCGCCCTCGGTACCGGCCACCGCCGAAACCGACCAGCACCGCATGCTGCGCCGCATGGGCCGCGAGCCGTGATCCGGGTTCAAGCGTCCTGGGCGCAGCGGAAGCCGGTGTTGCCGGTGGAGGTGTCAGGGGTCAAGCCCTGGCGGGCGGATACCCGGTAGCGGCGGCAGTACGAGTCGTGGCACAGGTAGGAGCCGCCCCGGGCGCTGCGACCGGGGCTGCCGGGGGCGAACCGGTCGGCGCACCACTCCCAGACGTTGCCGGTGGTGTTGTGCAGGCCGAAGGCGTTCGGTTCGAACGCGGTGACCGGGCAGGTGCCGCACCAGCCGTCGGAGCCGTCGTCGTGCTGCGGGAACGCGCCCTGCCAGACGTTCATCCGGTGCTCCCCGCCCGGTTCCCGCTCCTCGCCCCACGGGAACGGGCAGCCGGCGAGCCCACCGCGCGCGGCGTACTCCCACTCCGCCTCGGCCGGGAGACGCAGCCCGGACCACGCGCAGTACGCCTGCGCGTCGCTCCAGGACACGTGCACCACGGGATGATCGGCCCTTCCGTCCACATCGGACCCGGGACCTTCCGGGCGGTGCCAGTCGGCTCCCTCGACCTGGCGCCACCACGGGGCCGCCGCGACCCCGCGGGTCGGCGGGAAGTCGTCGGGCAGCAGGCCCGCGAACACGAAGGACCAGCCCCACCGCTCGGCCTCCGTGCGGTAGCCCGTGGCGGCGGCGAACTCGGCGAACTCCGCGTTGGAGACGGCGGTGCGGCTGATCCGGAACGGGTCGACCCGCACCGTCCGGACCGGCCCCTCCTCCGGGTAGGCGAGCTCGTCCTCGCTGCCCATCAGGAACGAGCCGCCGTCGAGCCGCACCATGCCCTCCGTCCGGGCGACAGCGGCGGGCGAGACGTCGACGGCCGTCGTGGACCGTCCCGCCGACGGTGCGCAGCAGGCCCGTTCAGTCATGGGCGGCCTTGAACCGGGCGCGATCCCGGTCGGTCTCGGCGTTGTCGTGCAGGTCCTCGCCCAGGTCGACGCGGACCCGGTGCAGCCGGCCGGTGAAGGCGTTGTCGGCCACCGGGTAGTCGTCGGTGACCGGCGTCGCGCGGTCGACGCCGATGTCGAAGGTCTCGTCGAAGGCGAAGTAGTACGGGATGGTCTTCGGGACGACGACCTCGCCGACCTGCTCACCGTCGACGTGCAGCGTCACGTCACCGCCCCGGCCGACACCGCCGCCGTGGTAGGCGAAGTCCACCTGGATCTCGTGGCGCCCGGCGGCCAGCGGTGCGCGGGCCCGCGCGGTGTGCACCTCCAGGCCGAAGTAGTTGTAGGCGTAGCAGAGGCGCCCCTCGCGGAAGTACACCGACCAGCCGCCGAAACGGCCGCCCTGGGCGATGATCACGCCCGCCGCCGCGCCGTCGGTCTCGACCGAGGCGGTCACCCGGTGCGAGCGGTTCTTGACGTTCGGCGCGGTCTCCTCCGTCAGCCGCTTGGCACCGGCGTGGAAGGTGATCGACCGGCGCTCGCCCATGAGGTCGAGCCGCCCGGCCTCCTTCGGGTTCTCCCGCTCGGTCATCCGGTCGTCGAGCGGGAACACGCCGTGCCTGCCCGCCTCGACCAGGAACAGCTGCTTGAGCTCGTTGAGCTTGCCCGGGTGCTCGGCGGCGATGTCGCGCGCCTGCGTCCAGTCGACCGAGGTGTCGTAGAGCTCCCACTGGTCGTCGTCGAAGTAGCGGCGCTGCTCGCCCTGGACCATCTCCCACGGCGTGCCGTGGCGGGTCACCGCCATCCAGCCGTCGTGGTAGATGCCGCGGTTGCCGACCATCTCGAAGTACTGCAGCCGGTGCCGGTCCGGGGCGTCGGCGGCGTTGAAGCTGTAGAGCATGCTGGTGCCCTCGATCGGCTTCTGCGCGATCCCGTCCACCTCGACCGGGTGCGGGATGCCCGCTGCCTCCAGCACCGTGGGCACCACGTCGATCACGTGGTGGAACTGGTGGCGCACCCCGCCCCGCTCGGCGATCCCGCGGGGCCAGTGCACGATCATCCCGTCCCGGGTGCCCCCGAAGTGCGAGGCGACCTGCTTGGTCCACTGGTAGGGCGTGTTCATCGCCAGCGCCCAGCCGACCGGGTAGTGGGCGTGGGTCGTCGCGTCGCCGAGCGCCTCGGCGTTGTCGAGGATGAACTCGGCGCTGTCCGGGATGCCACTGGCGAAGCGGTGCTCGTTGAGCGTGCCGCCGAGCCCGCCCTCGGCGGAGGCGCCGTTGTCGCCGAGGATGTAGATGAACAGCGTGTCGTCCAGCGCGTCGAGCTCCTCCAGCGCGTCGACGAGCCGTCCCACCTGGTCGTCGGTGTGCTCGGCGAAGCCCGCGTAGAGCTCCATCAGCGAGGCCGCCGCCCGCTGCTCGGTCGCCGACAGCTCGTCCCAGTGCGGCACGCCTCGCGCCCACGGCGCCAGCTCGGCGTCCTCGGGCACCACGCCGAGCTCCTGCTGCCGCCGCAGCGTGATCTCCCGCTGCCGGTCCCAGCCGTGGTCGAACGCGCCCCGGTACTTGTCGCGGTACTCGCGGGGCACGTGGTAGGGCGCGTGGGTGGCGCCGAAGGGCAGGTAGGCGAAGAACGGGTGGTCCGGTTTCAGGGATCGCTGGTCGCGCACCCAGTCGATCGCGTGCTCGACGAGGTCCTCGGACAGGTGGTAGCCGTCCTCCGGCCTGCGCGCGGGCTCCAGCGGGGTCGTCCCGTCGAACAGCAGCGGGTACCAGTGGTTCATCTCCGCGCACAGGAACCCGTAGAACTTCTCGAAGCCCTCCCCGGTCGGCCACCGGTCGAACGGTCCCGCGGCGCTGACGTCGCGAGCCGGGGTCTGGTGCCACTTGCCGAAAGCGGCGGTGTTGTAACCGTTTCCGCGCAGCACCTGCGCCAGCGTCGCGGCGCTGCGCGGGCGGATGCCGGTGTAGCCGGGTGCGGCGCTGGCCATCTCGGTGGTCACGCCCATGCCCACCGAGTGGTGGTTGCGGCCGGTCAGCAGCGCCTGCCGGGTCGGCGAGCAGATCGCGGTGACGTGGAAGCGGCTGTAGCGCAGACCGCCGTCGGCGAGCCGTTCGGCGGTCGGCATCCGGCACGGACCGCCGAACGCGCTGGGCGCGCCGAAGCCCATGTCGTCGATGAGCACGACCACCACGTTCGGCGCTCCCTGCGGGGCTCGCACGGGTTGCACGGGTTCGAACGGGGGCCGCTGGTCACGCGCGTCCAGCGCGGTGGTCGGCATCCCGGCCTCGTCCGGGATCGGCAGTCGCTCGCGGGAACGGGCGGCGTCGCTCATCCACACCTCCAGGCGCATCCACCGATGATCTTCCACATCCGCGGCGGATCCACCAAGACGACGGGCTTCCCGGTCTCACCGGGTGGGACGTCAGGACTCGCCCAGGACCAGTCGCAGGATCTCCTCGAACCGCTCGGTGGTCGGCGGCCGGTCCCGGAGCAGGCTCTGCAGGAGCGCTCCGTCCATGAGCCCGACCAGCACCTCGATGCGGACCGGGTCGTCGGTGTAGCGGCGGCCGAACTCCGCGACGGCGTCCATCCAGCGGTGGGTCGGCGGGCGCAGCCGCGGGTCGCGGGCGGCGCGGAGGTACAGCTCGTACTCGGCGAGCAGGTGCGCCGAGCGGGCGACGACCTCGGTCATCAGCTCGGCCAGCGCGCGCAGGCTGTCGGCGCCGCCGTCGGCCCGCTCCGCGAGCACGCGCATCCGCTCGGCGTCCTCGTCCATGCAGCGGGTGAGCGCCTCGGTGAGCAGGTCTTCGATGCCGTTGAAGTAGTAGGCCGCCGCGGTCGCGGGCAGCCCCGCCTCGCGGGAGACCGTCCGGTGGCTGACGCCCGCCACGCCGTCGCGGGCCACGACGCGCAGGGTCGCCTCGATCAGCTCCTGCTTGCGCCGCTCGCCCTTGATCCGGCGGCCGTCGGTGGTCGGCTCGCTCAGCGTGCCACCTCCCCAGTGCATGTCCACGCCGCCCGTACTGTACGCAGAAGCGGTGGCCTGCTCGCGCAGGCCACCGCCGGGCTACGCCGCTACCGGCGACTTCCGCCCGAGCAGCGGGAAGGCCAGCAGCGCCACCAGGAAGGTGAGCCCGCCCGCGCTGGTCGCGATGACGAATCCGCCCTGGACGCCGAAGGCGTCGATCGCCTGGCCCGCTGCCGCCGCCCCGAGCGCGACGCCGATGTTCAGGCCGGTGATCGCCCAGGTCATCCCCTCCGTGAGCTTGCCTGCCGGGACGAACTCCTCGACCATGCCCATGACCACGATCATCGTCGGGGCGAAGAAGATCCCGGCGAAGAACACCGTCACCGACAGCGCCGGGATTCCGCCCACGACCAGCATCGGCAGCGTGGTCAGCGCGGTGCCCGCGGTGAACACCAGGAGCAGTCGCGGCAGCGGAACGGTCAGCCTGCGCATCCCGAAGACCAGCCCGGACAGCCCGGAGCCGAGCGCGTAGACCGCGACCACGATCCCCGCGGCGGCGGGCTGCCCCAGGTGCTCGGCGAAGGCCACGCTGACCACGTCGACGGTGCCGACGATGACGCCGCCCGCCAGCAGCACGAGCACCAGGAGCTTGACCGCGCCGCCCTCGATCGCCGAGCCGCGGGTGACCTCCGCGGCAGGCACCACGACCGGCTCGGTCCGGCGCTGCGCGACGAACAGCAGCACGCCGACGGCCAGCAGCACCGCGGCGACCAGCGGGCCCGCCTCCGGGAACAGCGCGGTGCACAGCGAGACCGACAGCGCGGGGCCGATGACGAAGGTCAGCTCGTCGACCACCGATTCCAGCGAGAACGCGGTGTGCAGCCGCGGCGAGTCGCGGTACAGCTCCGACCACCGGGCCCGCACCATCGCCGCCATGCTCGGCATGAACCCGGCCGGCACGGCGAAGGCGAACAGCGTCCAGACCGGCGCGCCGTAGCGGGCGCAGAGCAGCAGCGCGCCGAGCGAGGCGACGCTGATCCCGGTCACCGGCAGCAGCACCCGGCCCTGTCCGACGCGGTCGACCAGGCGCGACACCTGCGGGGCGATCAGGGCCGTGGACAGCGTGAACGCCGCCGAGACCGCGCCCGCCAGGCCGTAGTCGCCGCGCATCTGGGCGAGCATCGCGATGATGCCGATCCCGGTCATGGGCACGGGTATTCGCGCGACGAGCCCCGCCGCGGCGAAGGCGAGCGAGCCGGGCGCCGAGAACAGCTCGCGGTACGGGTTAGCCATGGTGCGCACCGCTTCCGGCGACGTCCAGCAGCGTGCGAAGCATTCGGGTCTCCCATCAAGAAACTTGAACACTCGTAACAATTGAAACGATCGTTAGAATTGATAGCACGAGCCGGCGCGCGGATCCACCCCGGAATCCGCGCGCGAGACGAGGGAGCGACGAGTGCGACCTTGACCACAGGCAGGTTCGATGCACTCTGCAACTAAGAGTGCAATAATGCACTATGCAATGAATCGTGCAAATGACGTGCGCCGCCGACGTATCGCGCAGATGACTTCGTTCGCCCGCAGGCTGACCGCAGAGCGCGGCCTGTCGGGATTCACCGTCGAAGAGGTCTGCGAGCACGTCGGGATCTCCCGGCGCAGCTTCTTCAACTACTTCACCTCGAAGGACGACGCCGTCCTCGGGGTGCCCGCCCGCAGGGACGACGAGGAGCTCACCGCCTGGTTCACCGGCCGCGGCCGACCGGACGAACCCGGGATCTCGCCGACCCTGCTCGACGACCTGGCCGAGCTGTCGGTGCGCCGCTGGGACAGCTCGGGCATCACCGCCGAGAGCATGAACGACGTCCGCGCGGCGTTCGAACGCGAACCGCGGCTGCTCACCAAGGGTTTCGAGCGGCTGCTGCGCGACGAGCAGTCCGATGTGGAGCTCGTCGAGCAGCGCGAAGGACTGCCCGCCGGGGACCTCCGGGCGGCTGCCGCCGTGCAGCTCGTCCAGGTCCTCGTGCGGGCCAGCGCCTGGGAGTTCCTCGCACCGGAGGACACCGGCACCTACGCGGAGATCCTGGGCCGCCGGCTCGCCGCCGCCCGCGAGCTCCTCGCACCACCCCACGACCCCGAACGGAAATCATGACAACGACCGCTCCCGCCCCGCTGCTGCTGACGCAGCGGCGGATCTGGATCATCTTCAGCGCGCTGATCGCGGGCATGCTGCTGGCGAGCCTGGACCAGACGATCGTCTCGACCGCCATGCCGACGATCGTCGGCGACCTCGGCGGCGTCGAGCACCAGGTGTGGATCACCACCGCCTACCTGCTGGCCACCACCATCGTGATGCCGATCTACGGCAAGTTCGGCGACGTGCTCGGCCGCAGGCGGCTCTTCCTGGTGGCGATCGCGATGTTCACGCTCGCCTCGGTGGGCTGCGCCTTCGCCACCGACTTCTGGACGTTCGTGGTGTTCCGGGCCATGCAGGGCCTCGGCGGCGGCGGGCTGATGATCCTCTCGCAGGCGATCATCGCCGACATCGTCCCGGCCAGCGAGCGCGGCAAGTACCTGGGACCGCTCGGCGGCATCTTCGGCCTGTCGGCCGTCGGCGGGCCGCTGCTCGGCGGGTTCTTCGTCGACCACCTCACCTGGCAGTGGGCGTTCTACATCAACATCCCGATCGGCATCGCCGCGTTCATCATCGCGCTGGTCGCGCTGACCCTGCCGAACAAGAAGGCGACCCAGCCGATCGACGTCCTCGGCGTGGTGTTCCTCTCGGTGGCCACGACCTGCCTCATCTTCTTCACCGACTTCGGCGGTGACAAGGCGCACGGCTGGACCGCGCCGGAGACCTGGGCGTGGGGCGCCGGGCTACTCGCGTCGGCGATCGCGTTCGTGATCACCGAATCCCGCGCCGCGGACCCGATCATCCCGCTGAGCCTGTTCCGCAACCCGATCTTCATCAACGCCACCGCGATCGGCCTCACGCTGGGCCTGGGCATGTTCGCCGCCATCGGCTTCCTGCCGACGTTCCTGCAGATGTCCTCGGGCACCTCGGCGGCCGTCTCCGGTCTGCTGCTGCTGCCGATGATGGTGGGCCTGCTGGGCACCTCGATCGCCTCCGGTGGCCTGATCACCAAGACCGGGCGGTACCGGATCTACCCGATCATCGGCACCGTCATCACCGGCGCCGCCATGGTCATGATGACCACGCTGGCCGCTGACACGCCGATCTGGCTGATCTGCGTCTTCCTGTTCGTCTTCGGCGCGGGCCTCGGCCTGATCATGCAGGTGGTCGTGCTGGTGGTGCAGAACGCGGTCCCCGCCGCCCTGATCGGCACCGCGACCAGCACGAACAACTACTTCCGCGAGGTCGGCGCCGCGCTCGGCGTGGCGGTGTTCGGCACCATCTTCACCACCCGCCTCACCGAGAACCTCACCGAGGTCTTCACCGGAGCGGGCGCCTCGGCGGCCGACGCCTCGACCGCCACCGCCACCCTCGACCCGAAGACCCTCAGCCAGCTGCCCGAACCGGTCCGCGACGGCGTGGTCACGGCCTACGCCGACGCCCTCGCCCCGGTCTTCTGGTACCTGCTGCCGTTCATCGGCATCGCCTTCCTGCTCGCCCTGTTCCTCAAGCAGATCCCGCTCTCCGACGTGGCGGGACTGGTCGACCGCGGCGAAGCGATCGGCGGCGAGGAAGCGGAACGCCTGGAAGCCGAGCAGCGCAAGGGCAAGGAAGAAGGAGTCGCCGCCTCGCGGCACGACACACCCTGACCGACCCCGGGACGTGGCCCGCAGCGGGTCACGTCCCGGGCTGGTCGCCCTCGGGATGGAGGTCGCGCCACGTCACCGAAGCCGGGCGGGAAGTCGTCGTCGAACTCGCACCCCTCCGAGCAGGATCCCCCTCCGGATACGCCTCACCCCGAGTGGCGTCCTGGTAGGAGAGATAACCGAACCCGTCCCGGACGATCGCGTAGCCGTCGTGATCGAAGAAACCAGTTTCGGTGTCCCACAGCGGCCGGTCCCGATTTTGGGATCAGATCAGGATTTGCAAAGGGTTTTCGACGGTTCTGGTGAAGGCGTCGAGCCACTTCGCCGCCAGGGCGCCGTCCGCCGCGCGGTGGTCGACCGACAGGACCACGTCGATCACCTTGGCGGGCACGACGCTTCCGCCGCGGACCACCGGTTCGTCCTGGATCGCTCCGATCGCCAGGATCGCCGCTTGCGGCGGGTTGATGATGGCGTCGAACTCCGCCACGCCGAACATGCCCAGGTTGGAGATCGTGATCGAGCCGCCCCGCAGGTCCTCGGGGCGCAGACCGCCGTTCCTGGCCTTGTCGGCGCATTCGCGCACCTGCCCGGAGATCGCCGAGATCGACAAGTCCTCGACACCGCGCAGCACCGGTGTCACGAGGCCGCCGTCGGTTGCGACCGCCACCGAGATGTCGACGTGGTGGAACCGGCGCACGGCTTCGGGAAGCCACACCGCGTTCATCTCCGGGACCGCCACGTGGGCCTTGGCGACCGCCTTGATCAGCAGGTCGGTGACCGAAACCCGCACGGGGCCGGTCGAATTGACCTGCTCGCGCAGCGCCAGCAGCGCTTCGACCTGGAGACGTGCCCGCAAGTAGAAGTGCGGCGTCGTCTGCTTGCTCTCGGTGAGCCGGGTCGCGATCGCCTTGCGCATCCGGCTGTGCGGGATGTCCTCGTACGCGCCGGAAGTCGTTGCCGGCCGCGGATCCTGCGGTGCGGGGCCCGGTTCCCGGCGGGCGGCGATGGCCGCTTCGACGTCGCGGCGCACGATCCGGCCGCCCGGGCCGGTGCCGGTCAGCTCGGCCAGGTCCAGCCCGGCGTCCTGGGCCTGCCGCCGAGCCAGCGGGCTGGCGAAGATCCGCCCGCCGCGGTCCTCGAGGGACTCGACCGGAGCCGCGGGTTCCGGAACCTCCCGCCGCACCACCGGTTTCGCCTCACCGGGCTGCGCGACCGCGACACCCAGTTCGGCCAGCAGCGCGTCGACGTCCCCGACGCGTTCGCCGTCGGCGCCCAGCACCGCGACCGGCTCTCCGACCGAGACCTCGACGCCCGGTTCGCACAGGGTTTTCAGCAGCACGCCGGCGGCGTCGGCGCTGACCTCGACCTCTGCCTTGTCGGTCTCGATCGAGACGAGCGGGTCACCGGCGGCGAACGCGGCGCCTTCGGCGAGCAGCCAGGTCGACAGCACCACCTCGGTGGTGTCGGCGGCCACCTCGGGCACGCGGAGAAGCTCTGCCATGATGTACCTCCTGAATCGGCTCAGCGGCCGGTGGCGTTCTGGAGACCGTCGACGACCTCAGCGGTCCGCGCGATGGCAGCGCGTTCGAGGACCTTGCTGATGCTCGGCGAGGCTTCCGCGCCGGTGACGCGCTGCACCGGCTGGTCGAGCCAGTCGAAGAAGCGGCGTTGGATCTCGTCGGCCAGCCACGAGCCGTAGGAGGTGCCGATCGGCCCCTGCTCGGCGATGAGCACGTTGTTGGTCTTGCGGATGCTGGCGCCGATGGTGTCCCAGTCGATGCTGGCCCGGTCCAGCCAGCGCAGGTCGATGACCTCCGCGTCGACCTCGCCCAGCTGCTCGACGGCTTCCAGCGCGTAGCCGGTCATCGCCAGGTAGGACAGCACGGTGATGTCCCGGCCGGTGCGGCGGACCGCGGCCTTGCCGACCGGCAGGCAGTAGTCGAAGTCGTCGACCGGGGCCTCGCCGACCGTGCCGTACAGGTCGACGTGCTCGATCACCACCACCGGGTCCTTGCAGCGCAGCGCGCTGTTCATCAGGCCCACGTAGTCGAACGGGGTGGACGGGGCCACGATGCGCCAGCCGGGGGCGGTGGCGAAGATCCCGGCCGGATCCATCGAGTGCTGCGAACCGTAGCCGGTGCCCATGGCGACCTTGCTGCGCAGCACCAGCGGGACGTCGCTGTCGCCGCCGAACATGTGCCGGGCCTTGCCGATCTGGTTGAAGATCTGGTCGGCCGCCACCCACATGAAGTCGGCGTACATCAGCTCCACCACCGGCACGTAGCGCCCGTCCAGGGCGATGCCGCCCGCCAGGCCGGTGAAGGCGTTCTCGCTGATCGGGGTGCCGAGCACGCGGTCGGGGTGGGCTTCGGCCAGGCCGCGGGTGGCACCGTTGGTGCCGCCCTTGAGGCGGTGCACGTCCTCGCCGAGCACCACCACCGACGGGTCGGCGTCCATCCGGCGGCGCATCACCTCCGCGACCACGTCGATGAACTTGCGCTGGGCGGTGGCGCCGGTGAAGGTGTCGCGGTCGGCGGTGCGGGCGCCGGTGAACTCGCCGAGGTCGCCGCGCACCCCGACGTCGCGGAACGCCGGGTCGGGCCACTCCTCCGGTTTGATTCGCCGCTGGCCGGGCTTGCCGTCCGGGTCGGATTCGAGGATCTCGTCGCCGATGTCGGCCATCAGCCGCTTGGCCCGCTCGGTGCAGGCTTCGACGTCCTGCGAGCTGAGGATGCGCCGCGCGACCAACTGCTCGGCGAGCCGGGCCAGCGGGTCGCGCTCCCGCCACTCCTGCTCCTCGGCCTTGCTGCGGTAGCCGAACGCGCTGCCCGGGAACGGTCCGTTCTGGTGGAAGTAGCGGTAGACCTCGGCTTCGACGATGGTGGGGCCGGCACCGGCGCGCATGTGCGCCACGGCTTCGGTCATGGCCAGGTGCACGGCCAGCGGATCCATGCCGTCGACCCGCCAGCTGGGGACGTTGAAGCCGAGGCCGCGCGCCGACAGCCGGGGCTCGGCGGTCACCTCGTCGACGTGGGTGGACACCGCGTACCGGTTGTTCTCGATGAAGAAGCACACCGGCAGCCGCCACGCGGCGGCGAGGTTCAGCGTCTCCAGCACCGATCCGATGTTGACCGCGCCGTCGCCGAAGTAGGTCACCGACACCGCGTCGGTGCCTGCTTGCTTGGCCGACCACGCGAACCCGGCGGCCTGCGGGACACCGCCGCCGACGATGGCGTTGGTGCCCATCGCCCCGGCTTCCTTCCACTGCAGGTGCATGGAGCCACCGCGGCCGCGGCAGAAACCGCGGGACAGCCCGCAGATCTCGGCCAAGCTGCGGGACAGGACCTCGCGGACCGCCGGAGCGACGGGCCGCTGCGGATCGATGCCGTCCGGGGCGACGTGGCCGAGGGCCTTGGCGAGGAACTGGTGGTGGCCGCGGTGCGAGCCGTTGACGAAGTCCTGGCTGGTCAGCGGCAGGATCGAACCGACGGCCCCGCCCTCCTGCCCGATGCTGGAGTGCGCCGGGCCGTGGATCAGGCCCTGCCCGGCGAGTTCGAGGACGCGCTCCTCGAAGGTCCGGATCAGCAGGGTCTGGGCGAACATCGACCGCAGCAGCTGCGGGTCGGCGGCCTGCCAGTCCGCCTTGGTGGTGGTCACCTCGATCCACGGTGACGACGCGGTCAGCTTGCGGTGTGTGGGCATGGTGCTCTCCTGCTGCGCCCCGGCTCGGCCGGGTGTCCTCCAGGGGGTGGGTGCGCCGGCCGCAGCCGTGGAAGCCGGCGCGGCGGGCGGAAGATGGATCCAACAGTGGCATCGATTGGATCCATTTTCAAGTTCACGCCCACCTGAAACTTCGCAGAATTGGCCGCAGGGCACGTATTGACACGCCGCTGGCGCTATCTCAGACTTGTCGCAACTTCGCCATTGGATCCAATGGTGATCGCTCCAGCGGTGGAGGTGATCAGCGCGATGTCCGGATCGCGTGGGCTGCCCGGCCTGACCGGCGTCGAGCACGTGGGATTCACGGTGCCCGACCTGGACGAGGCCACCAGGTTCTTCGTGGAGGTGATCGGCTGCGAGCTGGTGTACTCGCTGGGCCCGTTCCGATCCGACGGCGACTGGATGGCCGAGCACCTGGCCGTGCACCCCCGCGCGGTGATGCGGGAACTGCGGTTCTTCCGGTGCGCCAACGGGCCGAACTTCGAGATCTTCGAGTTCGACGCGCCCGGCCAGCGCACCGCCCAACCCCGCAACAGCGACGTCGGCGGGCACCACCTGGCCTTCTACGTCACCGATCTCGACGCCGCCGTCGCGCACCTGCGCCACCACGGCGTCCGCGTGCTCGGCGAGCCCACGGCCAGCTCCGGCCCGAGCTCCGGGCAGCGCTGGGCGTACTTCCTGACGCCGTGGGGGATGCAGCTGGAACTGGTGTCCTTCCCGGACGGCAAGGCGTACGAGGAAGGCGCACCGGTCCGGCTGTGGCAACCTCAGCAGGACAGCGCAGGCTAGTGCGAAGAGGAGAGATCGTGTCCGAGAAGGCAGCGGCGTCGGGAGTGGCCAGCCAGCGGGTCGCCGAACACCTGCGGAACATGATCCTCAGCGGGGAACTGGCGCCCGGCGCCCGGATCCGGCAGGAGGACGTGGCCGCCCGGCTCGGCGCCAGCCGGTTGCCGGTCCGCGAGGCGCTGCGGATCCTGGCCGCCGAAGGTCTCGCGGTGCTCAAGTCCAACACCGGCGCTTGGGTGTCCAAGTTGGACCTCAACGAGTGCGAGGGGATCTACAAGATCCGGGAGCGGGTCGAACCGCTCGCGCTCGCCGAGAGCATCCCGAACCTCGCACCCGAGGACATCGCCCGCATCGAGCGGTTGCAGGCCGAGATCGAGGACAACACCGACGTCGACCGGTTCCTCAGACTGGACCGCGAGCTGCACCTGGCCACCTACGCCGGATGCCACAACCGGGAGCTCACCTCGATGGTGCACCGCTTCTGGAACACCACCCAGCACTACCGGCGGGCCTACGCCCGGGTCATCGATTCGGCCGGGCAGCAGCTCATCAACTTCGAGCACCGGCTCATCATCGAAGCGGTCAAGCGCGCCGACGCCGTCGACGCCGAGCGCTTCCTCACCGGCCACATCCGGCGCACCCGCCTGGAGCTGGCCAAGCATCCCGAACTCTTCGCCGAGGACGAACATGACTGACTTCCAAGGGAAAACGCTGCTGCTGTCCGGAGCGGGCGGTTCGATCGCCCGCGAGGTCGCCCAGCAGTTCTTCACCGCGGGCGCGAACCTGGTGCTCGGCGACCTCGACGGGGCGGCCCTCGACGAGTTCGCGCAGACCCTGGACCCGGCAGGTGCCCGCACCGCCACCTTCGTGCTGGATGCGGCCTCCTCGGCCAGCAACGACGAGTTCGCGCAGCTCGCGGTCGAGCGCTTCGGCGGCATCGACCACCTGGTGCCCGCCGCCGGGATCTACCCCGAGCAAGCCGTCGCCGAGATGACCGACGAGCAGTGGCACCGCGTCGTGTCGATCAACCTCGACGGGGTGTTCTTCCTGGTCCGCGCGGCGCTGCCGCACCTGAACCGAGGCGGCTCGATCGTGCCCATCGCCTCGGTCGCCGGGCACCGCGGCAGCGCCCGGCACGCCCACTACGCCGCCACCAAGGGCGCGCTGCTGTCCTTCTCCCGCAGCCTGGCCTGGGAGCTGGGCGACCACGCGCGGATCAACGTGGTCTCACCCGGGATCATCAGAACGCCGATGACCGACGACCTCGTCGCCGCCAAGGGCGCTGATCTGCTCTCGGCCACGCCGATGGGGCGGCTCGGCGACCCCGGCGAGGTCGCCTCCGTGGTGTCCTTCCTCTGCAGCTCCGCGGCCGCTTTCGTGCAAGGCGAGGTCATCCACGTCAACGGCGGCCTGCACATGGCCTGATCCGGCAATCCGCGAGCAGCACCGCGCTCACCGGAGCGCGGTGCCGCCCCACCGCGCGCGAGAACAGTTCTCCCTTCATTCACAACGAGGTGACCGACCATGTCGAAGAGCACTGCACCGACCGCGGCGGCCGATCCGAGAGCTCGTCGCAAGCTCATGGCCGCCGGACTGATCGCCAGTTCGATCGAGTGGTACGACTTCTTCATCTACGCCACCGCGGCGGCGCTGGTGTTCGGCACGCTGTTCTTCCCCGGCGCTTCACCGCTGGTGGGCGTGCTGCTGTCCTTCGCGACGTTCTGGGCCGGGTTCGTCGCCCGACCCATCGGCGGGCTGATCTTCGGCCACCTGGGCGACAAGGTGGGCCGCAAGCGCGCCGTCGTCATCTGCCTGGTGCTGATGGGCTCGGCGACCTTCCTGATCGGCCTGCTGCCCACCGCCGCCACCATCGGCGTGCTGGCCCCGATCGCGCTGGTGGTGCTGCGCTTCGTCCAAGGCATCGCGGTCGGTGGCCAGTGGGGCGGGATCGTGCTGCTGCTGACGGAGAACGCCGACCCCAAGCGCCGCGGCTTCGCAGGCACCTTCGGGCAGATGGGCGTGCCGCTGGGGGTGATCCTCGGCAACGTGGTGTTCCTGGCGGTCACCGCCGCCACCAGCCCCGAGGCGTTCACCTCGTGGGGCTGGCGGGTTCCGTTCCTGGCCAGCGCGGTGCTGGCGCCGGTGGTGCTCTACATCCAGCTCAAGGTCGAGGACGGTCCCGTCTACCGGCAGCTCGAGGAGCAGCGCAAGGCCAACGCGGATGCGGTCCCGCAGGCACCGCTGTCGGAGGTGCTGCGCAACCACAAGCGGCCCGTCCTGCTGGGCACCGGCCTGCTCTTCGCCACCAACGCCATCTTCTACGCCTGCATCTCGGGTCTGCTGGACTACGCGACCCGGACCCTCGGGATCGCGCGAACGCCGCTGCTGCTGGTGTCGCTGGTGGCGACCGGGGTGATGGTGTTCGCGATCCTGATCGGCGGTGCGCTGTCGGACCGGTTCGGCCGCCGGCCGCTGATCCTGGCCGGTTCCGGGTTGATCGTGCTCTGGGCGTTCCCGCTGTTCTGGATGGTGGACACCGCTTCGCTGCCGCTGATCGCGATCGCCACCACGGTGGGCCTGATCGGTTCCGCGCTGACCTACGGTCCGCTGGCCGCCTACCTCGCGGAGCTGTTCGCGCCGCAGATCCGCTACTCCGGTGCGTCGCTGGCCTACCAGCTGGGGGCGATCCTGGTCAGCGGCGGGACCCCGTTCCTGATGACGACGCTGCTCGCCGCCACCGGCACCTCCGCCTCGGTTTCGCTGTTCCTGGTCGCGATGGGCCTGGTGACGTTCGTGTCCGCCTGGCTGCTGCACGAAACCGCGGGCGAGAAGCTCGATGCGCGGCCCGAGCCTGCCGAGGTCGACGCGAGGCGTTGACCGGCTGCTTCTCCGACGGCCGCGCCCGCTGCTGGATCAGCCGTTCCGGGTCGCGAAGAGGAAGGCCGGGGGTTCGCCGCCTCCGTGGCATTCGACCGCTGCTCCGCTGACGTAGGAGGCCAGGCCGGAGGCCAGGAAGAGGGCGACGTGGGCGATCTCCTCCGGGCGGGCCATGCGGCCCAGCGGGATCGTGCGCTCGATGGCTTCGACGCCTTCGTCGCCGCCGTAGTGGTCTCCGGTCAGCTCCGTTCGGCACAGGCCCACGTTGATCGCGTTCACGCGGACCTTCGGGGCCCATTCCACCGCCAGGGAACGGGTCAGCGAGTCCAGGCCCGCTTTCGCCGCGCCATAAGCCGCTGTGCCCGGTGAGGGGCGGAGGGCGCTGACGGAGGAGATGTTCACGATCGAGCCGCCGGTTTCCTGCTGCTGCATCGCGGCGTTGGCGGCTTGGGCGACCAGCAGCGGTCCGGCGAGGTTGAGACCCAGGATCTTGTCGTGGAAGCGCGGAGAGGCATCGGCCGCCAGCGCGTACGGCGCTCCCCCAGCGTTGTTCACCGCCACGTCGAGGCGGCCGTACTGCGCGAGCAGCCCGTCCATCATCGTGCGGACCGACTCCGCGTCCCGCACGTCGCAGCGCAGGTGCGAGGTTCCCGGCGCTGGATCGTCCACTTCGGACCGGGCGCAGGTGACCACCTCGGCGCCTGCCGCCGCGAACGCCGCGGCGATGGCGCGGCCGATGCCCTTGGAGCCCCCGGTGACCAGGACGACCCGGCCCGCCATGTCCAGTTGAACCGCCATGCGCTCCTCCGTGGTCGAGAACCCGACGCCAGCCTACCAAGCAATCGCTTGGCCAAGAACCGCTCAGCCGAAGTCGACTCCGCCGCCGGTGAGGACGGGCCGCTGCCCGACCTCGGCGGCGAAGGCGATCGCGCCGGTTCCCCAGCAGCTCACCGACAGCTGATCGCCCGGGAAGACCGGGCCGGCGAAGCGGGCCTCCAGCCTGCGCAGGTCGGCCGGGTCGGCGTCGTACCGCTGGGCCACCGCCAGGGTCGTCGCGGCCAGCGTGCAGAGGCCGTGCAGGAAGGGTTTCGGTTGCCCGGCTGCTCGGGCCGCTGCCGGATCGACGTGCATGTGGTGGCGATCGCCCATCAGCCGGTACAGCGCCGCCTGGTTCGGGGCGGTGGCGACCGCCAGGCGGTGCTCCGGCGCGGCCTGCGGCCGCTTCGGGCTCGTGGGGCCGCGCTGGCCGCCGAACCCGCCGCAGCCCGGGGCGAACAGCGTCCAGGTGGCCACGAAGAAGTCGCTCTCCACCGCCACTTCGAACAGCGCGGCCGAGCCCTTGTCCCACACCTCCGCCACGGCCGCCGTCATCGTCAGGGAGCCTGATCTGGGCAGCGGGCGCAGCACTTCGAGCCGCTGGGCGCCGTGCACCGCGGTGCTGGTGTCGAACGCGCCCCTGGAACCCAGCTCGTCCGGCGCCCACTGGGCGAGGGTCAGCGCGAACGTCGGCAGGACCCGCAGCCGCTCCTCGAAGACCAGGTCCAGGTCCTGCGCGGTGGCGCCCACCGCCAGCGCGTAGAGGATCGCGTCGCGCTCGGTGTAGTCGACGGTGCGGCTGCCCAGCCCGACTCCCCGCCAGCTCGCCGCCGTCACCTCGGCGCTCCCAGCACCAGGCCGCTGGTCGGCACGCCGGTGCCCGCCGTGACCACCACGTTGCGCACCTCCGGCGGCTGGTTGACCGAGGTTCCGCGCACCAGCCGGACCGCTTCGGCGATGCCGTTCATCCCGTGCAGGTACGCCTCGCCGAGCTGGCCGCCGTGGGTGTTGGCGGGCAGCAGGCCGTCCAGTTCGAGCTGGCCGTCGCGGATGAAGTCCTTGGCCTCGCCGCGGGCGCAGAACCCCAGCTCCTCCAGCTGCGGCAGGACCAGCGGGGTGAAGTGGTCGTAGAGGATCGCGGCCTGGACATCGCCGGGGCTCAGCCCGCTCTGGGCCCACAGCTGCTCGCCGACCAGCCCCATCTCGGGGATGCCGGAGATCGCCGGGCGGTAGTAGCTGGTCATCATGTGCTGGTCGGCGCCCGAGCCCTGCGCCGCCGCGAGCACCTCCACCGGCAGGTGCGGCAGGTCGCGGGCGCGCTCCGCCGAGACCAGCACCAGCGCCTGCCCGCCGTCGGTCTCCTGGCAGCAGTCCAGCAGGTGCAGCGGCTCGGCGATCCAGCGCGATTCCTGGTGCTCGGCCAGGGTGATCGGGCGCTGGTGGAACCAGGCCCGCGGGTTGGTGGCGGCGTGCTTGCGGTCCAGCACCGCTACCCTGCCGAAGTCCTCCGAGGTGGCACCGAAGTCGTGCATGTAGCGGCGGGCGAACACGGCCACCCACTGCGCGGGGGTGTTCAGGCCGAACGGCGTCATCCACGAGTAGGCGGCGCGGTCGGCGCTGAGGTCGACCGGCCGGTCGGCCTGGCCGAGCCCGTAGCGCTCGCCCGACCGCTCGTTGAACGCGCGCCAGCAGACCACGACCGAGGCCAGCCCGGCGGCGATGGCCGCCGCGGCGTGCGCCACCGTGCCGCACGCCGCCCCGCCGCCGTAACCGACGCGGGAGAAGTAGGTGAGGTCGCCGATCCCCGCGTTGCGGGCGACGTGGATGTCGGAGCTGGACTCCGCGGTGTAGGTGACCATTCCGTCCACATCGGATGGTTCGAGCCCGGCGTCGGCCACCGCGGCCAGCACCGCCTCGACGGCCAGCCGCAGTTCGCTGCGGCCGGAGCGCTTGGAGAACTCGGTCGCGCCGATGCCGGCGATGGCCACCGAGCGGGACAGCGTCATGCGGGCTCCTCCTGGGCGGGAAGGTGGACGTCGACCGTGCCGGTGACGTGCGCACCGCGGCTGTTCTCGCCGGTGACCGCGATCCGGACGCACCCGCTCTCGGCGTCCTTGCCGGTCACCTCGCCGGTCAGGACCATGGTGTCGCCGGGGTGGTTGGGGGCGCCGAGCCGGATGCGGATGGCCTTGACCACCGAGGCCGGGCCCGCCCACGAGGTGACGAACCGGTCCACGAGGCCGTTGGTGGTCAGGATGTTCATGAACACGTCCGCCGAGCCGCGCTCGACCGCCAGCGCCGGGTCGTGGTGCACGTCCTGGTAGTCCCGGCTCGCGATGGCGGTGGCCACGATCAGCGTCCGGGTCAGCGGGATTTCCAGCCGCGGCAGGAGATCGCCGATGCCCACCTCGTCGAACGCGGTCACCGGGCCACCTCCGCGACGGCCAGGCACTCGCCCAGGTCGGCGAGGGCTGCGGCGGCGCCGCCGAAGGTGCCCGCGATCTGCTTGCCCCACAAGAAGTACCGGTGCGCCGGGTAGTCGACGTCGACGCCGATGCCGCCGTGCACGTGCTGGGTACGGTGCACGACGTCCAGGCCGGCCTGGTCGGCCCACCACTTGGCCACCAGCACCGCGCGGTCGGCGTCGGGCGCGTCGTCGGCGAGCGAGGTGATCGCCTGCCACAGCGTCACCTCCACGGCCTCGACGTCGATGTAGCAGTCGGCGAGCTGGTGCTGAACCGCTTGGAAGGTGGCCAGCGGTCGGCCGAACTGGTGCCGCTCACCGAGGTATCCGGCCGCGAGCGCCAAAGCGCCTTTGACGACGCCGGTTTGGATCGCCGACAGAGCGACGGTCGCGCGGCGCAGAGTCCGGCGGAACGCTTCGACGCCTCCGATCGGGCGTGCGGGCGCGCGGTCGAGGTGGAGATGTGCGCTGAGGTCTCTGGCCGTGGTCTCGGCGGGTTCCCAGCGCAGCCCGTCGGACTCCACCAGGAAGAGCCCGGGGCCGTCGTCCGAGGTCGCGGACACGAGCACCGCGGTCGCGCCCTGCGGTGCCGGAACGGCGGCCTTGGTGCCCGAGAGCCGCCAGGAACCGTGCTCCAGCGTCGCGGTGCAGGTGGGCGCACTCGGCTCGGCCGGTGCGAATTCCTCCAGCGCCAAGGTGATCCGCCCATCGGTGAGGACGCCGTGCTCGGCGAGGGTCAGCGCTGCCACGCCTGCCGACCACAGCGGAACGGGTGCGACGGCGCGGCCCTGCTCTTCCAGCAGCACGCACAGGCCCGCGAGGCCGAGTCCCGCTCCGCCGTGCTCCTCGGGCAGCGCGATGTCCACCAGCCCCGCCTTGGCCAGCTCCGCCCAGAGGCGCTCGTCCGCTCTCGTCGGCGAGGCCTCCACCTCCCGGATCCGGTCGGTGGTGGCCTGGTCGGTGAAGATGTCGCGGGCCAAATCCCGGACCGCGGCCAGCTCCTCGCCGAGGTGGAAGTCCATTCGGTGTTCTCCTTCAGCTCTCCGGGCGGAACACCGGCAGCACCAGCTCCGGGTCCGCTTCCAGCCACTCCAGCCGGACCGGCATGCCGATGACGACCTCGTCCGGGGCGACGCCCACCAGGTTGGTGATCAACCGGGTGCCCTCGGCGAGCTCGACCAGCGCGATCAGCAGCGGGTAGTCGAACGCCGGGTGCGGCGGGTGGTGGGCGACCACGTAGCTGTGGACGGTGGCGCGGCCCGCCGCCTCCACGGTGTCCCACTCGAAGGACCGGCAGTGCGGGCAGCACGGCCCGGGCGGGTGGCGCAGCGCCTCGCAGGACGAGCACCGCTGGATGACCAGCCGTTTCTCCATGGCTGCTTCGAACCAGAACGCGTTGTCCTGGTTCACCGCCGGTCGCGGGCGCAGCGCCCGCTCCTCCGCAGGCCGGAACCGCAGCGTGCGCCACTTCTGGACCGCGACGACGGCGCCGCTGGCGTCCCGGTAGGTGCGCACCGTGGTCACGAACCGCCCCGGCCCGAGGCCGGTGCGCTTCTCCGCCGAGATCGACTCCACGACCTCCTCGGTGCTGACCTCGTCCCCGGGCACCAGCTCTCGGACGAACTCGAACTCCGAATCGGTGGCCACCACCGAGGTGTAACCGCCCTCGGCCAGCAGCTCCACGAGCTCGTCGAAGGCCGTGCGGGCGCTCGGTGCGGTGCTGGCGGCGTAGCCCCGCATCGTCCACGCCTGCATCATCGACGCCGGGGCGACGATGCCCTCGCGGCCCGTGGCGCGCGCGGCGTCGGCCGAGAGGTAGACCGGGTTGGGATCGCCCATCGCCTCGACCCAGTGGCGGATCATCGGCACGTTGACCGGATCCTGCCCCGCCCTGGCCGGGACCAGCACACGCCCGACGTAGGACTGCAGAGCCTGCTCGTAGCCAGTCCCGCCTCTCCGCGATTCACAGCGGTGGTCGCGTCCGGGATCGATCTCACGTTCGGCGGCTTCTTGTGGCTGGGTTGCGTCACGGTCCCCTGAGGTGCCGTTGAGCAGAACTGGAGTTGACTCGTAACTGCTCATGCGCCCCTCTTCCCGCGTGGCAGGCCCAGGCCCTGGGTGGCGACCATGTCGCGCAGGACCTCGTTCACGCCGCCGCCGAAGGTGTTGACCACGCTCTGCCGGGAGAGCTGCTCGACCTGCCCGCCGAGCACGGCTTCCGGGGACTCGGGCCGGATCCGCCCGGCCGCGCCGAGCACCTGGGTCAGGGTGCGCTGCACGTCGATGTGGGTCTCGGTGCCGTACACCTTCGCCGCGCCCGCCGTCGCACCGGTCAGCGCGCCCTCCGCGACCGCCGTGGTCATCTTCCAGTTCATCAGCCGCATCGCCTCCAGCTTCGCGAAGGCGCGGGCCATTTCGGTTCGCACCCACGGCTTTTCGAGGACTCCGCTGCTCCTGGCCCACTCCAGCACCTGTTCCCAGAGCTGGATCGTGCGGCCGCCGAGCGCCGCCAGGCCGATCCGCTCGTGGTTGAGCTGAGCGGTGATCAGGCGCCAGCCGCCGTCGACCGCGCCGACGACGTGGTCGAGCGGCACGCGGACGTCGCTGTAGTAGGTGGCCGTGACGGACAGGCCGCCGACGGTCTCGATGGGACTCCAGGAGAAGCCCTCGGCACCGGTGGGCACGATCAGGATGGAGATGCCGCGGTGCTTGGGCGCTTGCGGGTCCGTGCGGGCCGCGAGCCAGATGTGATCGGCGGTGTTGGCGCCCGAGGTGAAGATCTTCTGCCCGTTCACCACGAACTCGTCCCCGTCGCGCACCGCTCTGGTGGTGAGCGAGGCGAGGTCGGTGCCCGCGTCGGGTTCGGTGTAGCCGATGGCGAAGACGACATCACCGCTGAGGATTCCGGGCAGGTAGGCCCGCTTCTGCTCCTCGGTGCCGTGCTCCATGAGGGTGGGGCCGACGGTGTTCACCGTGACGAACGGGAACGGCAGCCCGGCGCGCTGGACCTCGTCGAAGAAGACGTACTGCTCCTCGACCGACCGGCCCTGCCCGCCGTACTCGCGCGGCCAGCCGATGCCCAGCCAGCCGTCGCGGCCGAGCACCTTGACGACCTCCCGGAACCGGGAGCCGCCGACGCCCTCCTCCCCCGCCCGCCTGCGTTCGTCCGGCGGGAGCAGCCCGGCGAAGTAGTCGCGCAGCTCCTGCCGGAGCCGCTGCTGCTCGGGCGTCTCGCGCAAGTCCATCGGAGTCCTCTCGTGGTCGCGCCGGTCAGGGCAGGAAGCGCAACCGGCCGTTGGCGGCGAACTGCTCTCGCAGCTCCCGCTTGTCCTGCTCGGTCATCGGCGCGTACGACGGCGCTCCGCGGCCCGGCCACCAGTGCACCTCGTCGCTCGTGCGCCAGCCGTCGGCCTGCATCTCCTTCTTGCGCAGCTTGTTCGACCCGGTGGTGGGCAGCTGCCGGGACACCCGCACGTAGCGCGGGATCCCCTTGGGGCCCAGGTCGTCCTGCGCGGCGAGGAAGTCCGGCAGGTGCAGGTCCTCGAACCGGGCGCGGGTCTCGACGGCCGCCATCACCTGGTCGCCCGAGCGCGGGTCGGGCACCGCGAAGACCGCGGCGGCGAGGACGTCCGGGTGCCGTCGCAGGATCCGCTCGGTCAGTAGCGCGGAGATGTTCTCGCCGTCGACCCGGATCCAGTCGCCCGACCGGCCCGCGAAGTAGAGGTGACCGTTGCTGTCGAGGTAGCCGAGGTCACCGGTCCAGTACCAGCCGTGGCGGACGCGTTCGGCGTTGGCCGCCGGGTTCTTGTAGTAGCCCTCGAACTTCGCCGCGCCTTCGGTGTTGACGAGCTCGCCGATGGCCTCCTCGGCGTTGCGCACCCGGCCGTGCTCGTCGAGATCCGCGGGCGGGCACTGCTCGCGGGTCTCCGGGTCGACGACGCGCACTCCCGCGTGCGCCGGAACGCCCAGCGCGGAAGGCGGTCCGGCCGGTGCCTGGTCGATCATCCCGGCGCCTTCGCTCGACCCGTAGCCCTCGTAGAGCTTCGCGCCGAAGCGGCGCTGGAACTCGGCCCGGTCCTCGGGCGAGGCCTCGGTGCCGAACCCGTGCGTGAGCGTGTTGTCGGCGTCGTCCGGTCGTTCCGGCTGGCCGAGCAGGTAGCCGATCGCCTTGCCGACGTAGGTGAAGTACGTCGCGCCGTAGTGCCGCACGTCCGGCAGGAACCCGGATGCGGTGAACTTCGGCGCCAGCGCCACGCAGGCGCCCGCGAGCAGCGCCGGTGCCCACAGCGCCATCAGCGCGTTGCCGTGGAACAACGGCATGCAGCAGTAGCAGACGTCGTCGCGGCCGATGTGGTACTTCGCGGTGTTCTGCCGCGCGAGCCCGACCAGGCGCCCTTGGGAGCAGATCGCGGCCTTCGACGCCCCCGTCGTGCCGGAGGTGAACAGCAGCAGCATGCGGGTCTCCGCGCTGATCGACGGATCGCGCACGGGATCGACGGGCGTGAGCTGTTCGGCGTGCTCCGGCGAGTCCACCAGCAGGAAGCGGTCCCGCGGCACGCCGACGTCGAGGCCGTCGAGCAGCTCCAGGCCCGCCGCATCGGTCACCAGCAGCTGGAGGTCGGTGTGGCGCACCTCGGCTTCCAGGTAGGCGCCGCGGCGGGTGGGGTTGATGCCCACGACCGTCGCTCCGGTGAGCGCGGCGGCTCCCAGCCAGAGGACGAACTCCGGGACGTTGTCCAGGAGAACGCCCACGTGGAACGGGCGGTCGTCATCGCGCAGCCGCCGCAGCCGGGCGGCGCGGGCCGCGCTGTCGCGGACCACTTCGTCCCAGCTCCAGGTCCGCTCGCGGGAGCGCAGCCCCGGCCGGTGGTCGCCCAGCCGGTCCAGCAGCAGGTCGGCGATCGTCTCGCTGCTCATCAGGAGACGTAGCCCGCGTCGGTGCCCCAGGTCTGCGACCGGGGGCTGCTGCGGTCGACCAGAACGCATCGCGCGCCGGTGAAGTTCGTCGGCATGCAGCGGTTGTTGTGGTTGCACAGCGAGCGCACGCCCGGGTCCGCTTCGATGCGGTTGATCAGGTCCGGTTCGCGGAGCAGGGCCCGCGCCATCGCCACGAACTCGAAGCCCTCGGCCATCCCTCGATCCATCACCGCCTTGTTCGTGATGCCGCCGAGCAGGATCATCGGCAGCTTCACCGCCGCCCGGATCTGCCGGGCGTCGTCGAGCAGGTAGCCGTCCTGGTACGGGTATTCGCGCAGCATCGTGCGGCCCAGCAGCTTCACCCCCAGCTTGATCGGCTGCGGCATCACCTCGGCGAAGGCGTCCAGCGGCGCATCGCCCTTGAACAGGTACATGGGGTTGCTCAGCGAGCTGCCCGCCGTCATCTCCAGGGCATCGACCGAACCGTCGGACTCCAGCCACTGCGCCACCGCGATCGCCTCGTCGAGCCAGAAGCCGCCCGGCACGCCGTCGTCCATGTTCAGCTTGGTGATGATGGCGATCCGGTCGCCGACCGCCTCCCGCACCGCCAGCGCGATCTCCCGCGCCAGGCGCGCCCGGTTCTCCAGGCCGCCGCCGTAGGAATCGTCGCGGTGGTTGAGCTTCGGGCTCAGGAACGAGCTGGCCAGGTAGTTGTGCCCCAGGTGCACCTCGACCGCGTCGAACCCCGCATCGATCGCCATCCGCGCCGCTCTCGCGTGGTCCTGCACGACGCGGCGCAGGTCGCCGAGGGTCGCTTCCCGCGCGAAGCTGAGCGTGGTCTTGTGGAAGTGCCTGCTCGGCGCGAGCGCCGGTGCCCCGTTGGCCTTGGGGTTGGCCACCGGGCCGCCGTGCCCGATCTGCGCCGCCGCGGCAGCGCCCTGGTCGTGCACGGCTTCGGTGAGCTTGCGCAGGCCCGGCATGGCTTCGGGCGTCCACAGGATCTGGTGCCGGTCGGTGCGGCCTTCCGGCGACACCGCGCAGTAGGCGACCGTCGTCATGCCCACCCCGCCCGCCGCGTGCCGGACGTGGAAGTCGACCAGGTCCTGGGTGACCTTGCCCCGGTGGCTGAGGCCCTCGTAGGTGGCGGCCTTGATCGTCCGGTTGCGCAAGGTCAGCGGGCCGATCTTCCCAGGGCTGAAGACGTCCGGGACGGGTTGGGTGGTGGTCACGAGCACTCCTGTTCCGCTGGGTTGCCGCGAAGGTAGGGCGATCCGGCGGCGCTGCACCGCGCCGGTCCCGCTCATCGGGAGGTCAGCCGAAGAAGGCCTGCCCGCCGTCCAGCGGCACGGTGGCCCCGGTCAGGTAGCCGAGGTCCGGGCCGACCAGGGCGACGACGGCGCGCCCGATGTCGGCCTCGCAGTCACCGATGCGGCCCAGCGGGATGGACGCGACGAACTCGGCGGCCTCCTCCGGGTTGTGCTCGGTCCAGGCCTTGAGCCCCGGCGACAGGGCGTGCGGTGCGATCGCGTTCACCCGGATCCCGTCCCGGCCCCACTCCGCCGCCGCGGTCCTGGTCAGCGACTTCAGCGCCTGCTTGGCCGCGGCGTAGGCGCCGTAGGTCGAGGTGTCCCACCGCACCATCGCGGAGGTCACCAGGTTGATGATCGAGCCGCCGCGGGCCTTCAGGTGCGGGTGGCACGCCTTCATGAACGCGAACGCGGCGAACGGCGCGGTGCGGAAACCTCGCTGGAAGTCCTCATCGCTCATGCTCAGCAGCGGGCCGTAAGCCCCGGTGTAGGCGTTGTTGACCAGGACGTCGATGCCGCCCAGCGCACCCACGACCTGCTCGACCACGGCTGGCACGGCGCCGGTGTCGGCCACGTCGACCGGGAACGGCTCGGCCCGGCCGCCGCGTTCCCGGATCAGCTCGCAGGTGGCGTTGAGCTTCGCCTCGGTGCGCCCCGCCACCGCCACCGCCACCCCCTCCCCGGCCAGCGCGAGCGCGATGCCCTGCCCGACGCCCTGCCCTGCTCCCGTGATCAGCGCGACCTTGCCCCGCATGCAGCACCTCCCGATCGCCGTGCGCTTCCCGTCCGCCCGCAACAGTGGTGTGATCGCGGGAACGCCGAGCGCGCTGTCCCGCTCAGCGGGAACGCGGCCGAGCGCGGGTCCCGATGAACGGAAACGGACGCCGCTCGCCGCCGTCCGGTGCCGCACGCTGTGCCGCGCAGATTCCCGGCCAGCAGCAGGAGGAACGCCAGCACATGAGCACGATCGATCCGGGCACCGCCGCCCCCGCTCTGACCGGCCCCGGTGGCGAATTCGAACTCGTGGAGCAGGACGTGCTCGGCACCCGGCTCCCGGTGTTCCGCAACCGCGCGAGGTCGCTGGCCGAGCTCGTCACCGCCTCCGCCCGCCACGGCGACCGCGACTACATCGTGACCGCGGACCGGAGGATCTCCTTCCGCCAGCACGCCGACCAGGTCGCCGCGCTGGCCACGGCGCTGCGCGAGGAGTACGGCGTCGGCAAGGGCGACCGGGTCGCGATCGCGGCCGCCAACGCACCGGAGTGGATCCTCGCGTTCTGGGCGGCGATGTCCGTCGGTGCCGTCGCGGTCGGCTGCAACGCCTGGTGGTCGGCCCGCGAGCTCGACCACGGCGTGCGGCTGACCGAACCGGCCCTGATCGTCGCCGACGCCAAGCGAGCCGCGCTGCTGACCGGCTCGCCCGTTGCGCTGCTCCCGCTGGAGCAGGTCGACGAGCTGGCCCAGCGGTACGCGAGGGCACCGATGCCCGCCGTGGACGTCGCCGAGGACGATCCCGCGATCATCCTGTTCACCAGCGGAACCTCCGGACGCCCCAAAGGCGCGGTCCACTCGCACCGCAACGTGTGCTCGGTCGTCGAGTACCACCGCATGAACGACGCCCTCGCCGCGGCCCACGGCGATCCGATCGACCCGCGAAACCGGCGGTACCTGCTGGCGCTGCCCCTCTTCCACATCGCCTGCCTGCACAACCTCGCCGTGCCGCGGCTGGCCACCGGCAGCACCGTGGTCATGCACCAGGGCGCTTTCGACGTGGACCGGGTGCTGGGCCTGGTGGCGCGCGAGCGGGTGACCAACTGGGGTGCCGTGCCGACCCAGGCGCACCGGATCCTCGAGCACGGCGACATCTCGCAGTACGACCTGTCGTCGCTCACCACCTTCTCGCTGGCCTCCGCACCGTCGTCGGCCGCGTTCAAGCAGCGGCTGCGGGAGCGGCTGCCGGTGGCGGAGAAGTCCCTGGTGGACAGCTACGGGATGACCGAGACGTGCACCGCGCTCACCGCGGCATCACCCGCCGACCTGGCAGAAGCCCCGGAGACGCTCGGACGACCGATCGCGGGTGTGCAGCTGGAGATCCGCGATCCGCTCGGCACACCCCTGCCCGACGGTGAGGAGGGCGAGGTGTGCGTCCGCAGCGCCTACAACATGCTCGGCTACTGGAACGACCCGCGGGCCACCGCCGACACCGTCCGCGAAGACCGCTGGCTGCACACCGGTGACATCGGCGTCGTCGAGCAGGGCAGGCTCCGGCTGAGCAGCCGCCGCTCGGACCTGATCATCCGCGGCGGGGAGAACGTCTACCCCGCGGAGGTCGAGGGCGTGCTCGCCGAGCACCCCGAGGTCCAGGAGTGCGCCGTGCTGGGCGTCCCCCACTCGGACCTCGGCCAGGAGGTGTTCGCGGTCGTGGTCATCGCAACCGGGAGCGCCCTCACCGAGCAGCAGCTGCACGACTACGCCCGGGAGCAGCTCGCGCACTTCAAAGTCCCGTCCCGGTGGCGGATCACGCAGGACCCGCTCCCCCGCAACGCCACCGGCAAGGTGATCCGGACCGAGGTCCGCACCACCGGCTGATGCCGCCTCCCGCTCACGCGTCTTCCCGCCCGGGCAGGGCGTCGAGCACCGGGTTGGTGAGGTGCTGGTAGATGATCGAGGTGCGGAAGCTGACGATCTCGCGGCGGTTGGTGAACTGGTCCAGCAGGAAGGCGTGCAGGTGGTCGATGTCCTGGGCCGTGACGTGGACGAGGAAGTCGTCGCTGCCGGCCATCGTGTAGACGGAGACGACTTCGGGCAGCTGCGTCACCGACTGCTCGAAGGCGGTGACGACGTCCCGGCGCAGCGGCCGGACCTGGGTGAACACCATCGCCTGGACCGAGCGGTTGAGCGCGCGCAACGACACCTCGGCCCGGTACCCGCGGATGATGCCGCGCTTGTGCAGGAGCCTGGTGCGTTCGAGGCAGGTGGACGGTGCGATGCCGAGCTTCTCGGCGAGGGCCCGGTTGGACTGCCGGCCATCTGCCTGCAGATGGCGCACGATCGCCGAATCAAGTTCATCCACGACTACCCCCCGAACTCGGCCGCTGAATTTCATTCGGCGCAGAGCCGAATGCTCCGCACATCAGCCTAGCTTCAGAGGCATGAGCCGAGCATTCGCGCACCAAGAGGTCGTCGTGCGGCGCGGCAGCCGCTCCGAGCTGCCCCTGATCGTCGCCGTCCACTCCCGGGAACTGGGACCGGCAGCCGGCGGCTGCCGACTGCGCCGCTACGACACCTGGCAGGACGGACTGGCCGATGCGCTGCGCCTGTCGGAGGCCATGACGTACAAGGCCGCGGTGGCCGGGCTCGACTTCGGAGGCGGCAAGAGCGTGATCGCCCTCGACCGGGAAACCGAGCTCACCGCGGACCTGCGGCAAGCGGCGCTCGAGGACTTGGGCGAGCTGGTCGCTTCCTTCCAGGGGTCGTACCGCGCGGGCCCCGACGTCGGCACGGGTCCGGAGGACATGGCGGTGCTGCGGCGCTTCTCGCCGCACGCCTACTGCGCGCCCGAGGAGCACGGCGGGATCGGCAGTTCCGGCGGCCCCACCGCCACCGGTGTCCTCGCTGCCCTGCGCGCCGGCGCCCGGCACGTGTTCGGCGACGCCTCCTGCACCGGCCGAAGGGTGATCATCAGCGGATTCGGTTCGGTCGGCAGCGGTATCGCAGCGGGCCTGGCCGCCGAGGGAGCGCACGTCGCGGTGTCGGACGTCGACCAGTCCCGCAAAGACGTCGCGCTGGCCAGCGGCTACGGATGGGTCGAACCCGAGCAGGCCCTGTCCGCACCGGCCGACGTCCTCGTCCCGGCCGCCATCGGCGGCGTGCTCAGCGAGTCGACGGTCCCCCGGCTCACCGCCCCGCTGATCGTCGGCCCGGCGAACAACCAGCTCACCGAGGACTCCGTCGCGGACGCCCTCGCGGACCGAGGCATCGTCTGGATCCCCGACTACGTCGCCAGCGCGGGCGGCGTCGTCTACGTGCTCAGCCGGGAAGCGGAGGGCTACAGCCACGAAGCCGCCCACGAGCGAGTGGAAACCATCGGCGAAACAGTGACCCAAGTCCTCGACCTAGCGCGCTCGACCGGCACCACACCGCTCCGAACCGCCCAGCAGATCGCCGAGCACCGCCTCACCACCGCCCCCACCCACAACGCCTGATCGCCACCGCGAGTCGATCACGACGCGAAGCGGTCGCACCCAGGTGAAGGGCACCTTCCACCAACATACTCGGCGAAAGGTGCCCTTCACCCCTCACCCGAACAGGGGTCGTGAGCGCGAAACAGGGCTCCAGCACCACTTCCCACTCACGACCACACTCACCGCTCGAACCGCCCGGCCTTCACAGCGCCGAGGAAAGCAGCGACGTCAACCGCGAGGCGCGGTCCGTCGGGGTCCTTCGAGTCGCGGATCAAGCCGCGCGGGTTGGATAACTCCACGCAGTTTCCGTTCAGGTTGGAGTAGCTGGACTTCTGCCACTTGCGGGTGTTCATTTCTCCTCCAGGCTGGAGATCGTCTGGGCGATCAGATCCCGGGATTCCACCTCACCCATCGCGATGCGGCCGATCCATCCGACTGCCTTCTTGTACTCAGCCACGTCGTGCTCGGTGGGGATGAACGCTCCCGAGCTGTGGTGTTCGAAGTGAACGACCGGCGAGGTGTTCGTGAACTCGTAGAGCACGAAGGGACCTGACCAGCCCGGGTGCCATCCGATCCGCAACGGGACGAACTGCACGACGACATTCGGGAGCTTCGCCATCTCCGCCAGGTGCCTGAGCTGGTCGAGCATCACGCCCTCTGGACCAATCGGCTCGTGCAGTGCGGGTTCACCGATCATCGCGTGCAGCTGAAGGGGTTCTCGGCCGGTGAGCACTTCACGGCGACTTGCGCCGAGCATGACTCTCAGCTCGACATCAGTCTGCGGCAAACCACCCGTTTCCTTGATCGCTCGGGTGTAGTCCGAGGTTTGAAGCAGGCCTGGGATCACCATCGGGGACCACTCGACGATGGATGTGGCCGAGCGCTCGCACTCGACCACGCCCGCCAGCTGCTGGGGAATGCCGTTCATGCCGACCGTGAGCCAGTTCGGTTCGGCCACGTTCCGCGCCAGATCCAAGATTCTCTCGCGTTCGCGCGGTGAAATTCGCAGCGCGGTGAGGATCATCGCGACGTTCTCGACGTTGGGTACGCGGTGGCCGTTCTCCCAGTGCGAGATCTGGGTGTGCGACAGCTCCAGATGTCTTGCCAGCTCGCGTGATCCCATGCCGTTCGTCAGCCGGGCTTCGCGGAGAGCTGCCGACAGTGCCCTGGCACGCGGCGCACCTGCGGTTGCGGGCATGCACCACATCCTATCGGTTGACCTGCGCAAACAGACCACCCGATTAGATCACTGGTGGTGCACCTCGGCAACCAACCACGCTGGTGTCTACGCAACCAGTGCGATCAATCAGAACCAGGGAGGCAGCGGATGTTCGGTGTTGAGAGTTGGCCTCGGTGGTTGCCTTCGCCGGGGTTGCGGTCGTTGGAGACGCACTTCGTCGATCGGCCTGGTGGGAGCGGGGCTTGTGGGGCCGTCGTGATGTGGGCCGCCGTGGGGCATCCGACCACCACTCGGCCGCGCTGCTGGGTCTGCCAGCGGGCTTCCTCGGGTGTTCCGGTCCGCAGCGCTCGGCGCGGGCCTGCGGGGCTTCGCGGTCAGGGGTGCGTCAAGCGGTCCGGTCGTTGAGAATCCACTTCGGACGATTGGAGGGTGCATCGTGTTCTGGCTTCAGCTGGGGACTCTCGTTGCTATCAACGTCATCATCTTCGCGATGCTGCTCTTACCGTCGTCCCACCGGCAGCACGGGGCTTCCGGCGATGCTTCCCACGACGTGTGGCGGTTGATCGGCGACGTCGAGGCCGAACGCGCCGCCGAGTACACCGGCCGCCACCGGCTGCGCGAATGGCCCGGTGACACCGCGCCGCTGCCCGACTCCGGGCGACAGAAGACCTCCTGACCGGGCCGGTGCGTCGACTCCCTCCCCGACAGCGCGCCGGTCCTCCCGGTAGCCGGGCTCTGCCCCGACCCGGCCCGGCTACCGGGCCCCGTCCTCGAAAAGCTCACGGCCCCCGGGGCCAGGCGTGAACCGAGGGCCTCCGCTCCCGCGAAGACCCTCAGTCCGGGACGCCTGCTCGAGTTCAACGAGCGTCTTTCGCACTTCTGAACTCCGCCCTGCTCCTCAGGATCTGGCGGGTCTCAGGACTACGAACGTCCTGGCGTTGGACGATGCATCCCATTCGGGGCCACCTCTGCAGCCCCCGGCTGACCGAGCTCTCAGTCGTTCAACCGCACTTTCAGTAGACACCCGTTCGACCAGCGCGTCAATGGACACATGGCCTCTGAGCTGCACAAATCCAACTTTCTCCGGCGCGGCCGAAGCGCGTTGCCCGCGTTCGGCCCCACGCGGTCACCGGGTCTCCTCCTGCCACACCGGTTCGGCCGACTCGCGGACTCGGCCGTCGGCGTGGAAGACCAGGAAGCGGTCGAAGGAGCGGGCGAACCAGCGGTCGTGGGTCACCGCGACCACCGTTCCGTCGAACTCGTCCAGGCCTACTTGCAGGGCGTCCGCCGAGACCAGGTCCAGGTTGTCGGTGGGCTCGTCGAGCAGCAGGAGGTTCGCGCCTTCCAGCTCCAGGAGCAGGATCTGGAACCGCGCCTGCTGGCCGCCGGAGAGCGTGTCGAACGGCCGCTGGGCCGCTTGCACGATGTCGTAGCGGGCGAGCAGGCGGCTGGCCTGCTCGCGGGTCATGCCCGAGCGGCGTTCTCCGCCGCCCATCAGCAGTTCCAGCAGCGTGCGCCCGGCGAACTCCGGGTGCTCGTGGGTCTGCGCGAACATGCCCGGCACCACGCGCGCGCCCAGGCGCGCGAGGCCGGTGTGCGCCACCGGGGTCAGCGCTTCCTGGTCCGGCACCGCGACGTCGTCGCTGCCGCCGCGGGCCAGCAGCCGCAGGAAGTGCGACTTGCCGGTGCCGTTGGCGCCCAGCACCGCGATGCGCTCGCCGTAGCGGATCTCGCTGGTGAACGACTTGGTCAGCCCGTCCATCGCCAGGTCCTCGCAGACGACCGCGCGCTTGCCGGTGCGCCCGCCCGCGAGCTTGACCTGCACCCGCTGCTCGCGCGGCACCGCTTCCGGCGGGCCCGCCTCCTCGAACTTGCGCAGCCTGGTCTGCGCCGCTTGGTAGCGGGCGGACATGCCGTCGTTGTACGAGGCCTTCTGCTTGAGCGTCTGGACCAGCCGCACCAGCTTCGCCCGGTCCTCGTCCCAGCGGCGGCGGAGTTCGTCCAACCTGGACGTCCGGTCCTCGCGCGCCTGGTCGTAGGTGGCGAAACCTCCGCCGTGCACCCAGGTCCGGTTGCCCACCGCGCCCAGCTCGACCGTCACGATCCGGTTCGCCGTGCGGTGCAGCAGTTCCCGGTCGTGGGTCACGAACAGCACGCTCTTCGGCGTGTCCCGGATCTGCTCCTCCAGCCACTGCTTGCCCGGCACGTCGAGGTAGTTGTCCGGCTCGTCGAGCAGCAGCACCTGGTCCGGGCCGCGCAGCAGCGCCTCCAGCGCAAGCCGCTTCTGCTGGCCGCCGGAGAGCTTGCGCAGCTCGCGGAAGCGCGCCCGGTCGTAGGGCACGCCGATCGCGGCGGTGCAGCAGACGTCCCAGAGCACCTCCGCGTCGTAGCCGCCCGCGTCGGTGTACTCCGCGATCGCCTCGGCGTAGGCCAGCTGCGTCGCGTCGTCGTCCTGCTCGATGAGCCGGTTCTCGGTCCGCTCCAGCTTCTCCGCCGCCGCGCGCAGCCTCGGCGGGGCCAGCGAGACCAGCAGGTCCCGCACCGTTGACTCGTCGCGGGCGTGGCCGATGAACTGGCGCATCACGCCGAGCCCGCCGGAGCGGACGATGCTGCCCTCGGTCGGCGCGAGGTCACCGGACACCAGGCGCAGCAGCGTCGTCTTGCCCGCGCCGTTCGGGCCGACCAGCGCGGCCTTCGCGCCGTCGCCCACCCGGAACGAGACGTCGTCGAGCAGCACCCGCCCGTCCGGCAGGACGTAGTGCACCTTCTGCACCTCAACGTGCCCCATGGCAGTCGTTCCCCCTAGTTCCGCAGAAGTTCGTCAGGTCATTCCGGGATCAGCGCGGTGATGTGGCGGCGCAGCACGTCCGACGTGACCGTGATGTCTTGCGCCCCGTGCGGGTACACCAGGTCGAAGGTCAGCCCGCCGATCAGCGCGGTGAGCCGCTCCGCCTCCAGTTCGGCATCCGGAACGCGGGCGACCGCCAGCACTTCCCGGAACACCGTCCGGAGATCGGCGCCCATCCGCGTGGACAGCGACCGGAACTCCGGGTGCAGCCGGGCCGCGGTGATCAGCTCGACCAGCACGATCAGCTCCGCCCGGCCGCTGCGGTCCAGCGGCAGCACCGCGTGGCACGCCGCCTCCACCAGCTCGCGCCGCCCGGCCGCGTCCAGCTCGGCATCCGCCGCGGGCAGCGCGGCGTTGAGCCGCCGCTCCATGCGCGCGCCGACCTCCTCCGCTGCGGCGACCATGAGGCCCTCGTGGTTGCCGAAGTAGTGCCGCACCGAACCGATGTTGATCCCCGACTCGTCGGCGACCTTGCGCAGCGAAGCCTCCGCGACGCCGCCCCGGGCGACGAGCCGGAACACGGCGTCGACGATCCGCTTCCTCGGCGAACTGGCGGCTGACGAGCTCATGCAGCGGAAGCTATCACGCCCGTGATAGTCGCCGCGAACCATTTTCCGGCCGGTATCCGCCCAGGTCGCAGCTACCAGAGGTCGCCTTCGCGGTAGTCGCAGGTGATCTCGCCGGTGAGGTCCAGCGGCACGTCCACCGGCAGGACGAAGACGCCGCCGTCCTCCTCCGGCGTTCGCTCGACACCGGCCGGTGTCAGCGCCGAGGTCGGGCCCTGCCAGCGCTGCCAGCCGCGGCTCTCGTACATCGCCGCCCCCACATCGCTCGCGCCCAACGCCCCGAGGTCGTAGGCGCCGCGGACGACGCGCTCGATCTCCGCCATCATCAGGCCACCGATCCCCCGGCGGCGGTGGTCGCCGTGGACCGCGACCGCTTCGACGTAACCGGCCCGCAGCGCCCGGCCGCCGTGCACCAGCTGCCGCTGGACCACCGAGGCGTGCCCGATCAGTTCCGCGCCTTCCCGCGCCAGCACGTGGATTCCGCCCAGGCAGTGGTCCCAGTCCTGCTCGGGCATCTCCTCGAAGACGTCCCAGAGCAGGGTCCGGACGGCCTTGGTCGTGATGGGGTCGAGGTCTGCGGTGTGCGCGGCGCGGATGTCGGTCATGCGGACCACCCTGGCAGCGCCAGCCCGCACCCGCGACCGATTTCCGCGCCGCCGGGTTCATCGCCGGACCTGACCCCAGGCCCCTCGGGTGGAGATCGAAACGACGATCAGGACCAGCGCCAGGACACCCGCACCCGCATCGGTGACCAGGGACGGCAGCACTCCCACCACGCCGAAGGTCTCCCGCGCCGCGGTGAACATCGCGGGCGGCACCATCACCACACCAGCCGCTTGGGTCGCGTTCACCGCCAGCACCACCCAGAACAGCCAGCGGGACGGCCGCCGCCGCAGCGCCAGGACGCCCAGCGCGTTGCCGATCACGTACAGGCAGCCCACCGCCCGGAACCCGAGCAGGAACCCCGGCACTTGCTCGGCCGCGGATTCCGGTGCCACCCCGGCCAGTTCCATCATCTGGCGCAGGGTCTGCTCGTTGACGACGAGGAACCCGTGCACCGCGGTGCCGATGGTGAAGATCACCGATGCCAGGCCGGTCAGCACGAGCAGCGGTGCGGTCCACGGACCCGGTCGCAGGGCAGGTCTGTCAGCGGCGAGTGCGGTCAACGGATTACCTCCCGGTGGGTTCGAGCAGATCGGAACCGATCCTCGGTCACCGGTTCCGGCGGCAGGCCCGGGAACTCCCCGACCCGACCCTGACCTTCCACCCGCCCGGGGGCCGGGCTCAGAGGGTGAAGCCGGTGGGGAACGGGTCGGTGGGGTCGAGCAGGTACTGGGCCGTGCCGGTGATCCAGGCGCGGCCGGTGATCGCCGGGATCACCGCGGGCCGGTCACCGACCTGCGCGGTGTCCACCAGGCGGCCCACGAACCGCGTTCCGATCAGGGATTCGTTGACGAAGTCGGTGTTCAGGCCGAGCTGCCCGCGCGCGTGCAGCTGCGCCATGCGCGCGGAAGTGCCGGTGCCGCACGGAGAGCGGTCGAACCAGCCGGGGTGGATCGCCATCGCGTGGCGGGAGTGCGCCGCGTCGCTGCCCGGCGCTTCCAGGTACACGTGCTTGCAGCCGGCGATCCCCGCGTCGAGCGGGTGCTGCGGGCGGCGCTGCTCGTTGATCGCGGCCATGATCGCCAGGCCCGCGTCCAGCATTCGCCCCTTCTCCGCCTTGTCGAAGGGGATGCCGAGACCGGCCAGCGGGGTGATCGCGTAGAAGTTGCCGCCGAAGGCGATGTCGCAGCGGATCTCGCCGAGCCCGGGCACGGCCACCACCGCGTCGAGTTCGACGGCGAAGGACGGCACGTTGCGGATGGTCACCGATTCGGCGTGCCCGTCGCGCACCGCGACCTCGGCCAGCACCAGACCCGCCGGGGTGTCCAGCCGCACCTCGGTGACCGGTTCGGTCACCTCCACCATCCCGGTCTCCACCAGCACGGTGGCCACGCCGATGGTGCCGTGCCCGCACATCGGCAGGCAGCCGGACACCTCGATGTAGAGCACTCCCCAGTCGGCGTCGGGCCGGGTCGGCGGCTGCAGGATCGCGCCGCTCATCGCCGAGTGCCCGCGCGGCTCGTTGACCAGCAGCTCCCGCACGTGGTCGAGCTCGGCCAGGAAGTGCAGGCGCTTCTCGGCCATCGTCGCACCGGGGATCACCCCGACGCCGCCGGTGATCACCCTGGTCGGCATGCCCTCGGTGTGCGAGTCGACCGCGCTGAAGTACCGATTCGCGCGCATCACCGCTCCTTCAGGTACTGCACGGCTCGCTGCACGTCGGCGTCGACCTGCGCGCGCATCTGCTCGGGCAGCGGACCGCGCGGCGGGCGGCACGGGCCGCCGTGGCGTCCGACGATGTCCATGCCGCGCTTGATCGCCTGCACGAACTCGGTGCGCGAATCCCAGCGGAACGCGGCCACCAGCGGCTCGTAGAGCGCCCGCGCGGCCGCCACCTCGCCGCGGCGGGCGAGGTCGTAGAGCTCGACGGACTCGGCGGGAAACACGTTCGGGAAGCCCGCGAACCAGCCGCCCGCGCCCATCAGCAGCGACTCCAGCACCACGTCGTCGGCGCCGGCCACGACGTTGAGGCCCGGTGCCCGCTCGCGGATCTCCAGCACCCGCCGCACGTCTCCGGAGAACTCCTTGATCGCGGTGATGCCGTCGATCTGCGCGATCTCGCGCACCAGGTCGGCGGTGAGGTCGACCTTGGTGTCGATCGGGTTGTTGTAGACCATGACCGACAGCCCTGCCGCGGCGACCTGCTCGAAGTGGTGCAGGATCTCACCGCGGTTCGCGCGGTAGATCGTCGGTGGCAGGCACAGCACGCCGTCCGCCCCGTCCTCGGCCGCCAGTTCCGCCCAGTGCCGCGCTTCGTGCGCGCTGGGCGCGTGCACGCCGACGATGACCGCGGCGCGCTCCCCCACCGCTTCGATCGCGGTGCGGGCGACCTGGCGGCGTTCTTCCGGCGTCAGCGAGGAGTACTCGCCGAGCGATCCGTTCGGGCCGACACCGCTGCACCCATTGTCGATCACCCACCGGCAGTGCTCGGCGTAGCGGTCGTAGTCGACGCGCAGACCGCCCGGCGCTGACGCGTCCTCCGCGTAGGGCAGCGCCGTGGCCACCACGACGCCGCCCAGGTCATGACTGATCATCATTGCTCCTCTGGGGTTCGGGCCAGGTCTTCGAGCCTGATCGGGGCTGCGATCGGCCGGCGTGAGGTGGTGTCGCGGTCGGGCAGCGGTGCGCCGAGCAGCCCCTCGGCGAGTTCGGTCGCGGTGCGACCGCAGATGCGGCCCTGGCAGTGGCCGAGGCCGACCCGGCACAGCAGCTTCAGCGACCGGGCGCTGCGCGCTCCTCGCTGCCGCACCGCCGTTTCCAGTGCCCGGTACGGGACTTCCTCGCACCGGCAGATCAGCGTGCCCGGCGTCAGCCATCGCGACCACTCGGAGCCGATCGGGTGCACCGCGGCCAGTGCGCGGGCGAATTCCCGGCCGCGGCGGACCTCCCGGAGCGATCTGCGGACCTGGTGCTCGACGTCGTCCCAGGTGGCGGTCCCGACGTGCACGGCCGCGGCCGAGCCCGCAACCGCTCCTTCCGCCGCAGCGAGATCCGCTCCGCCGATGCCGGTCAGCTCGCCAGCGGCGAACACGCCAGGCGTGGAAGTGCGCTGCGCCGCGTCGACCGCGACGAACCCGTCCGCGATCCGGCACCGGGCGGCCAGCGCCAGCTCCAGCTGCGGCACGAACCCGTGCCCGACGCACAGGGCGTCCACTTCGATCCGCCGCTCGGAACCGGTGACCACCCGCCAACTTCCGTCGACTTCGGCCACTTCGACCTCGCGGACCCGATCGTCGCCGTGCGCCGCGACGACCGCCGTGCGGGTGCGGTAGGGAATCCGGCCAGCGAACCTGGCCGCGTAGCCCGCCAGCTCACCGAGCTTGCTCAGCTGCGCGGCAGGTGCGTGGCGCAGCCAGGCGAGCGGGTTCCCGGCTTCCAGCACAGCTCGGACCTCGGTCCCGACGTCGAGCAGGGACTCCGCCACCGGCAGCAGGAACGGGCCGGTGCCCGCCACCAGCGCCCGGCGGCCGACCGCGATCCGCTGACCCTTCGCCATCGCCTGCGCGGCACCGGCGCTGAACACGCCGGGCAGGTCCCAACCGGGGAACGGCAGCACCCGGTCGTGCGCGCCGGTCGCGAGCACCAGCGCGTCGGCGCGCAATGCGAGCGGAACGCGCCCCGGTGCATCTGATGGTCCACTTTGGACGTGCACCTGGCCGTCCTCCAGCGCCCAGACCTGGCTGCGCGGCAGGTGGCGGATGCGGGGATGGGTGAGGACCTCCTCCCGGAGGGACCGGAAGATCCGCTGGCCGTGCTGGATGCGCCCCGGTCGCCGGGCCGCGAACTCGGTCGGCAGCTGGCGGTGGAACTGCCCGCCGAGCTGCTCGGCGCCGTCCACCAGCACCACCTCGGCACCGCCGCGCGCGGCCTGCACCGCGGCGTTCATCCCGGCCGGACCGCCGCCGACGACCACGACGTTCACGAATCACCTCCCAGTTCGGCCCCGTGCTGGGTGCGGATGACATCACCGGGTGCCACAACCCGTTGGCACGCACGGACATCCGGCACCTCGTTCACCACCAGCAGGCAGTCGAAGCAGACACCGATCCCGCAGAACAGGCCGCGTGGCTTCCCGTGCTGCCGCGTGCTGTGCCACGAAGTGCGGCCAATCGTCATCAACACCGCCGCCACCGTCTGACCGGGCTTCGCGACCACCCGCTTCCCGTCGACCTCGACGCTGAACTCAGCGGTGCGCTGCGGGCGGGCCGGATCTCCCCGCTCCGGGACCAGGTACGGGCCGCTCACGGGACCTCCTCCAGCAATGCGGGACGATCGGCCCGGAACGGTTCCGGGTCGACCTGCGGGGTGCGGCCGGTGAGCAGGTCCGCGAGCAGCTGCCCGGTGGCTGCCGCCAGGCCGACACCCGCGCCTTCGTGGCCGGTCGCGTGCCAGAGTCCCGGCACGCGCGGGTCCTCGCCGATCACCGGGAGGTGATCCGGGGCGTAGGGGCGGAAACCGCCGTAGGCGCGCATCACCGGCACCCGGCCGAGGACCGGGAACAGCGCGGCGGCCTTGCGCGCGATCTCGCGCAGGACGTGGATCCGGATGGTGTCGTCGAAGCCGATGCGCTCGCGGCTGGACCCGATCAGCACGGTGCCCGCCCGGGTGCTCTCCACGACCGTCGAGGTCTGCAGGTCGGCGTCGCCGCTCTCCACCGCACCGACGTAGTCCGCGTCGTAGACCTTGTGCCGCACGGTGCCCGCCGGAACCGGCGCCGTCACCAGGACCACGCCGCGGCGCGGGTGGATCGCGATCGGAGCCCCGCAGGCGCGGGCGAACTCCGCCGACCACGGCCCGCACGCGTTCACCACTGCGCCGCAAGGGAGAACTCCGCGATCGGTGCGCACGCCGGTCACGCGTCCATCGGCTCCGCGCTCCACACCGGAAGCGGTTGCCCTCCGCACGGTTCCACCGCGCTTGCGCACGGCTGCGAGCAGCGCGGACGCCGCCAGCACCGGCTGGATCTGCGCGTCCTGCGGGTAGTGCACGGCGAGCGCGGTTTCGCGCGTCAGGTGCGGTTCGAGCTGGAAGGCATCGTCAGGAGCCAGGACCCGCGCATCGACCCCGGCGGCGCGCTGCTCCGCCGCGAACGCCTCCAGCGCGACCGAATCGTCCACTGTGGTCGCGGCTACGACGCCGCCTTTGGCCTGCCACTCGAAATCCGCTGTGCCGCCGACTTCTTCGCGCAGGGCGCCCGCCAGTTCGGGCCAGCGCTCCCGGCTCGCCAGTGCCAGCCGCAGCTCCGCTCCCGGCGGCTTGTCCGAGACCAGCACGTTGCCCTCGCCCGCCGCCGAGGTGCCCGCCGCGGGCGCGTGCCGGTCGAGCACCTGGACGACCAGTCCTGCGGAGCTCAACGCCTCCGCGCAGGCGGCCCCGACGATGCCGGCTCCGACCACCACGACGTCCGGGAACTGAGCCATGCCCACCACCAAGCGTTCACTAAAATGAACACTCCCGACGTTAGAACCCCGCCGCGAACCCGGTCAAGCCCGCCATCCGGTGAGCTCCGGCGACGGAGGCTCGTCGTCCGACCGGCTGAGTAGCATCGGCCCGTGCCCTCACCACCGGCCTCCCGAGCCCTGGAGTTCCTGCTCAGCGACCCGCTGCACACCCAGCGGGTGGTACCGGACCCGCTGCCCCGCCCGGCATCGGGGAGCGTTCTGCTCCGCGTCGAGCGCTTCGTGCTGACGTCGAACAACCTCACCTACGCCCGCTTCGGCAGGCAGCTCGGCTACTGGGCCCCGTTCCCGGCGCGGGCCCCCGAATGGGGTCGAGTGCCCGCCTGGGGCGCTGCGCGCATCGTCGACGGAGACCCGGCGCTGGCAGCTCCCGGCGAGCTGTTCACCGGTTTCCTCCCGATGGCCACCCACGTGCTCGTGCGGGCGGAGCCGCGGCCGGACGGGTTGCGCGCCACCGCTCCGGAACGCGCTGACATGCACCCGCTCTACCGCGACCTGACCCGCATCGACGACTCCGTCGGCGATGCGGAGCTCGCCGTCACGGCAGGAGTGGCGCCGACGGCGGCCCACCTCGCCGACGACCTCGGCGAGCGGAGTCCCGCTCAGGTCGTGTTCTCCAGCGCCACGAGCCGCACCGCGCTCACGACCGCCGTGGTGCTGCGGGAGGCGGGGACGCGGATCATCGGGCTGACCGCGGCCGAGCGCACCGGGATCGCCGCCCGCACCGGCGTCTTCGACGTCGTCCTGCCCTACGACGACATCGCCGACCTCCCCGCGGTCGCGGACACGGTCTACGTCGACATAGCCGGGAATCCGGCGGTCACGGCCGCGGTGCACCGGACGTTGGGCTCGGCCCTCGTTCGCAGCGTGGGAGTCGGCGTCACGCACACCGCCACCCCGTCCGGGCCCGCCACGCCGCCCGGGCCGCCCGTCGAGAGGTTCAACGTCGGAGCACGCCGGATCGAGGTCGCGGCCCGGATCGGCGAGCCGGAGATGGAGGCCCGCGAACGGGCCGCCCGCGGATCGCTCGCGGCCTGGGCCGCAGAACACCTCGGCGTGGAGCGGACCACCGGCCTCGATCAGGCCCGGAGCGTCTGGCAGCGGATCGAGCGCGGGGACGCCGACCCGTTGACCGCGGCGATCATCGTCCCGGCGTGACGGACGGGTGGTGGCGGAGCGCCGGGCTCTCCGCCTCGCTCGGGTACTCCAGGAGCAGCACCGAGGTCACCGGCCCGCCCACCGTCTCGTAGGTGTGCGGGACGTGCGCCGGGAAGCAGACGTAGTCCCCCGGCCCCAGCTCGTGCGGCGCCTCCGCCGGGCCGACCCGCAGCGTTCCCTCGGTGACCACGACGTGCTCGCGGCCCGGATGCCCGTGCGAGTGCTGGACTTCGCCCGGTCGCACCCGCTGGTCGTAGACCTCCAGCACCGCCGAGGCCAGGTCGAGGCGGCGCAGCATGCGCAGGTCCACGGCGTTGCTGCTGAGCACCTCCAGCCCGGCCGAGCGCACCAGCACCACGTCGGGTGCGGTCCGCTCGGTCAGCAGGGTCGACACCGGCACCTGCAGAGCGTTCGACAAACTGAACACCGTCTGGATCGTCGGGTTGCCGACCCCGGACTCCAGCTGGGACAGCGTGCCCTTGGCGATGCCGGAGCGCCGCGCCACCTCGGACAGCGACAGCCCCTGGTCGGCGCGCAACGCGCGCAGATTCGCCGCCAGCACCCCCACCGCCTCCAGCTGCGCCATCCGGCACCTCCCTCCAGCAGGCAGACTATCCGCCGCACCCGATCGGCGTGCCACATCACCCGTCCTACCCTTTCGCCGTCCGCCGAGCTCCGGAAACGTGTGGTACCACCGCCGAAATCCGGAGGTTCCCGCATGAGCTCGACCGATCTGCCGACCACCGACCGGATCTGGACCAACTGGGCGGGCAACCAGACCTGCACCGCCGCGGTGTTCGCGCGGCCCCGCGACGAGGACGAGGTGCTCGCCGCGGTCCGGCACGCGATCAGCCGCGGGCTCAACGTCCGGGTCGCGGGCGCCGGGCACTCGTTCACCCCGGTGGTGACCACCGGCGGGATGCTGCTCGACCTGACGCGGCTGACCGGCATCACCGCCACCGATCCGGACCGGCTGCGGGCATCGGCGCTGGCGGGCACCACCGTCGGCGACTTCGGGCCGCTGCTGTGGGACGCCGGGTTGTCGCTGACCAACCAGGGCGACATCGACAAGCAGGTGATCGCCGGGGCCATCGCCACCGGCACCCACGGCTCCGGCATCGACCTGCCGAGCTTCTCCGCGGCGCTGCGGCGGGTCCGGCTGGTCGACGGCAGCGGCGAGGTCGTCGAGATCGACGAGTCCGATCCGCGGCGGCTGCGGGCCGCGCAGGTGTCGATCGGCGCGCTGGGCGTGGTGCTGGAGGTCGAGCTCGCCGTCTCCCCCGCCTACCACCTCACCGAGGAGATCAGCTACCGGCCGTGGCAGGAGATCGCCGAGGCCTGGGACGAGCTGGTCGCGCGGCACCGGCACTTCTCCTTCTTCTGGTGCCCCGGCGACGAGTCCGTCGACCTCTACCAGCTGCCCGCGCCGCCGGACCAGCCGATGGCCGACCACTGCTACGTCAAGGTCTACGACGAGGTCGAGGTCGACGAGCCGGACGGCATCGTCACCACCGTGGGGCACCGGGTCGACCGCGCCTACCGCGTCTACCCGGGCGGGTACGACACGCCGTTCCACGAGATGGAGTACATGGTCCCGGCCGAGCACGGGTTCACCGCGGTCAGCGCGATCCGCGAGCTCATGCGCACCGAGCACCCCGACCAGCGCTACCCGATCGAGGTGCGGTGGACAGCCGCGGACGAGGCCTACCTGTCGCCGAACCACCGCCGGGCGACCACCGTCATCTCCGTCTCCGGCGCGCCGGGCACCGACTACTGGCCGTTCCTGCGGGCCGTCGACGAGCGGTTGCGGGAGTTCCGGGCGCGGCCGCACTGGGGGAAGATCCACTTCATGACGCGGGAGCGGATGACCGAGCTGTTCGACGAGTTCGGCACCTTCCTCGACGTGCGGCGGGAGTTCGACCCCGCGGGCACCTTCCTCAACGACCACCTCCGCCCGCTGCTCGGCTGAGGGCGCCCGCGATGGAGCTCGTCGGGAACTCGATCATCTACCTGATGATGGGATTCGTGCTCGTCGGCGCGGTGGCCTCGATCCGCGACGCGGAGACCGGCCTGGGCCGCGAGTTCGTGGAGGGCCTGCGCTCGATCGGGCAGATCTTCCTGCCGGTGGCCGGGATCATGGCCGCGATCCCCTACCTGTCGGCCTTCGTCGAGCGCACCGCGGGACCGCTGTTCGGCGCGATCGGCGCGGACCCGGCGATCGCCGCGACGAGCCTGATCGCGGTGGACATGGGCGGCTACCAGCTGGCGCAGGCCACCGCGCAGTCCACCGGCGGCTGGATCATGGCCTCGGTGGTCGGCTACCTGGCCGGTGCGACGATCATCTTCACGGTGCCGGTGGGGCTGGCCGTCCTGGACCGCGCCGACCACCGGTTCCTGGCGCTGGGCGTGATGTCGGGCGTGCTCACCATCCCGGTCGGCGTCCTGGTCACCACCACGATCCTGCTGGCCAGCGGGACGACGGTGCGCGGCGAGGTCTCCGCCGACGCGCCGTCGGACGCGCCGCTGTCCGGTTTGGACGCTCCGGCGATGCTGCTGAACCTGCTGCCGCTGATCGCGTTCGTGGTGGTGCTGGCGGTGGCGCTGCGGCTGTGGCCGACCGCGATGATCCGGCTGTTCATGTGGTTCGGCCGCTTCCTGGACGCCGCGCTCAAGATCGTGCTCGCGGTGTCCATCGTCGAGCACTTCACCGGCGCCTTCAGCGCGCTGCTGGGCGGTTGGGGCTTCGACCCGGTCATCGCCGACGCCGAGGACCAGTACCGGGCGCTGGAGGTGGCGGGCAACATCGGGATCATGCTGGCGGGCGCGTTCCCGATGGTCTACGTGCTGCGCAAGGGGCTGACGCGGCCGCTGGGCGCGCTGGGGCGCCGCATCGGGATGAGCCCCGAGGGCACCGCGGGGCTGCTCGCGGCATCGGCGAACGTGCTCGCGCTGTTCCGGCTGGTGCAGCACATGCCGGCGAAGGACAAGGTGCTGTGCATCTCCTTCGCGGTGTGCGCGGCGTTCCTGGTGGGCGACCACCTGGCGTTCACCGCCAACTTCCAGCCGAACCTCATCCTGCCGCTGCTGGCGGGCAAGCTCGCCGGCGGTGTGCTGGCGATCCTCCTGGCCCACCTGATCGCGCTGCCCTCGGTCCGGAAGCTGGACACAGCGCAGAGCTGACCGGACGGGTGCTCAGGAGACCTGCAACGCCCCCGCGTCGTGGGCGATCCGGCCGCCGACGACGGTCGCACCCACCGCCAACTCCCCGATCCGGTCCGGAGCAACGCTCAGCAGGTCGTCGCTGAGGACCGCGAAGTCCGCGAGCATGCCGCGCGCGAGGGTGCCCTTGATGTGCTCCTCGTGCACGGCGTGGGCCGAGCCGATCGTGTAAGCGCGCAGCGCTTCCTCCGCCGTCACCGCTTCCTGCGGGCCGATCGGTGCGCCCGAGGCGGTGCGGCGGTTGACCATGTCGTGGATGCTCAGCAGCGGGTCCTGCGCGACCACCGGAGCATCCGTGGAGCCCGGCAGCACCACACCCGCGTCCAGGAACGACCGCATCCGGTAGGCCAGCCGACTGCGCTCCGGGCCGAGGGCCGCCAGCAGCCCGTCCCCGATCTCCGACAGGAACCGCCCCTGCGGCACCGGGATCAGGCCCAGCGCCGCGATCCGCGCCACCTGCTGCTCGCTGGTCACCGCGGCGTGCTCGATGCGGTGACGCACGTCCGCGCGCGGGTGCAGCCGCTGCGCCTCCTCGTAGGAGTCGAGCACGACGTCCAGGGCCGCGTCGCCGATCGCGTGCGTGGCGACCTGCCAACCGCAGCGGTGCGCTTCGAGGATGAAGCGGCGGATCTGCTCGCGCTCGAACTGCAGCAGCCCGCTGTTGCCGGGGGTGTCGTGGTAGTCGCAGCACATCGCGGCGGACCGGCCGATCAGCGAACCGTCTGAGAGGATCTTCGTCGGCCCGATGCGCAACCGCTCGTCGCCGAAACCGGTGCGCAGACCGAGGTCCAGGCCGTACCAGGTGTTGCCCGGTTCGAGCGCGCCGATCTCGCGCAGCGCGGTGATGTAGGGCATCAGCGTCATCCGGACCCCGAGCGCACCGCGTTCCCGCGCCTGCATGAACGCGTCCAGGTCGGCGGGACCGTTGCCGATGCCGTCGGCAACACCGATGCCCGGTTCGGTCACGCTGGTCAGCCCCACCGAGAGAGCGGCCTGCGACGCCGCTTCGATGTTGGCGATCCACTCCGCTGCCGGCTCGGGCCGCAGCACGCGCTCGACCAGCTGCATCGCGGTCTCCTGGAGCAGCCCTTCCGCGCGACCGCCCGCGTCGCGCACGACGCGCCCACCGGTCACCTCCGGCAGCGCCGCGAGGTCGGTGAATCCGGCGCGCGCGAAGGCTTCGGTGTTGGCCACGGCCATGTGGTGCGAGGTGTGCATCAACCAGACCGGCCGCCCACCGGCGACCCGGTCCAGCGCTTCGGCCGTCGGGTGGCCGCCGATCTTGTTCTGGTCGTAGCCCGAGCCGACGACCCAGGCACCGGCGGGCAGCGAGGCGGCCCGCCGCGCCACCACTTCGTAGAGCGCGTCCAGACTCGACGCGGCGGCGAAGGAGACGTCCAGTTCGCGGATCCCCTTGCCCATCAGGCTCAGGTGGTGGTGCGCGTCGTTGAAACCGGGCACCACCGGTGCACCGCCGAGATCGACGACGACATCGGCGTCGCACCCGTCCAGTTCCTCGTCCAGGCAGGCGATCCGCCCGTTGAGCACGCCGATCCGGCTCGCCGCGGGGCGTTCCCGGTCGAGGGTGCTGAATCGTCCGTTGTGGAAGATGGCGTCGAGGCGCAAGGTTCGTCAACTCCTGTTCGAGAGGACCCGGGCGGCCATCGCGGGCTCCCGACGGGCGGTGACCGCGGCGAGCGCCGCGACGCACCCCGTGGTGATCAGCAGCAGGACCGCGTAGAACCCGACCACCGGCCAGATCGAGCCGCTGGTGGTCAGCAGGAACTGGGCCACCAGCGGCGTCGTCCCGCCGATGAGCGTCGAGCACAGCTGGTAGGACAGCGAGATCCCGGTGTAGCGGACTCGGGAGGTGAACGCGCGGGCGAGGAACCCCGCCAGCACCGCGTAGTACCCGGAGCCCGAGATCGTGGCCAGCGCGACGCCGAGGAAGACCAGGACCGGCTGCGTCGTGCCGATCAGCAGGAACATCGGCACGGCGACGGCGACCTGGACGAGCAGCGACCACACCATGAACCGGGCCTCGCCGACGCGCTCGGAGATCAGCGCCGCGATCGGCTGCCAGATGAACTGCACGACGGAGATCCCGAGCAGGACGTAGAGCATCGTCTGCCGGTCCATGCCCAGCTCGTTGGTGGTCCAGGACAGCACGAACGTGTTGGTGAAGTACGCGGCGGAGATGCCCATGATCGAGGCGCCGATGCCCAGCAGCACGCTGCGCCAGGCGGTGCGCAGCACCTCGGCGATCGGCAGCCGCACCACCTCGCCGCTGTCCTTGACGCGCTCGAACTCGCCGGACTCCTCGACCTTCATGCGGATCAGCAGGCCCACGAGGACGAGCACCCCGGACAGCAGGAACGGCACCCGCCAGCCCCACGCGGCGAACGCCGCGTCGTCCAGCGAACCCGCGGCGAGGAAGACCAGCGTGGCCAGGACCGCCCCAGCGGGAGAACCCTGCTGCACCAGCATCGCGAAGAACGACGCCCGCCCCTTGGGCGCGCTCTCCGCCGCCATCAGCACCGCGCCACCCCACTCGCCGCCCACGGCGATGCCCTGGACGGCGCGCAGCAGCGCCAGCAGGAACGGTGCGGCGACCCCGATCTGCGCGTGGGTCGGCAGCACGCCGATGAGGAACGTGGCCACGCCCATCATCAGCAGCGTGGTGATCAGCGTTCCCTTGCGGCCCATCCGGTCGCCGAAGTGGCCGAAGACGATGCCGCCGAGCGGCCGGGCGAGGAAGCCCACCCAGAACGTCGCGAAGGAGGCGAGCACGCCGGCGGCGGGCGAGGCGTCCGGGAAGAACAGCTTCCCGAAGACCAGCGCGGACGCCGTTCCGTAGATGTAGAAGTCGTACCACTCGATGGTGGTGCCGACGAACGACGCGATGCCCGCGCGGCGAGCCTGGCTCGACGCGCCGCGGAGCCCTTCCCGGGTAGCGGAGCTGGGGACGGTCATGCGCAGTGCCGCCTCTCCGCGATTTTCAGTGGTGGTTGCGTTCGGGAGTGATCTTGCGTTTTGGGGGTTTCTTGTGGCCGGGTTGCTTCACGGTCCCCTGAGGTGCAGTTGGGCAGGGCTGGGGTTGACACAGGGACGGTCATGGGGCCTCCGGCGGAGAGCGGAAACTTCGGGCCGGGGCCCGGTCGGACAGCCACAGTTTGATTTCCGGGACCGATGCCGTCTAATACTTGATTCCTAGGATCGCGATGCCTCGGAGGCATCGCAGGTGTTCGGGAGGCCTACCGTGGAACTGCGGGTGCTGCGCTACTTCCTCGCCGTGGCCGAGACCGAATCGGTCACCGCCGCGGCCCGTCGGGTGCACGTCGCCCAGCCCTCCATCTCGCGGCAGCTGAGAGCTCTGGAGAAGGACCTCGGCGTCGCGCTGTTCACCCGCCGCGCCGGATCGCTGGCACTGAACGCCGCCGGTCGCCGCTTCCGCCCCATCGCCCAGGACCTGGTGCGCCGCGCCGAGCAGGCCGCCGAGACGATCGCGGCCGTGGGGCGGGGCGAGGAGGCCGCGCTCACCGTGGTCGCCGCCCCTTCGACCGTCGCGTACCTGCTCGCCCCGCTGATGGCGGGCGGGGGCGCGGCGCCGCTGCGCGATGCCATCCAAGAGGAGCCGAGCAAGGTCTTCGACACGCTGCTGCTCAGCGACGCCGACATCGGCATCTCGACCAACCCGGCCCCGGCACCGCTGGAATCGGCGTTCCTGGGCCGCGTCCCGGTCATCGCCCAGATCCCCGCCGGCCACCCCTGGGGCGGGCGCGACGCGATCACCCTCGCCGAACTGGTCACCGAACCGCTGATCGTGATGACCCGCGCCAACGCGGCCCGGCTGATCGTCGACGACGCGGTCAGCCGCGCGGGCATCGCCCCCGCCGGTGTCGCCGAAACCGGCTCCGCCGCCTTCGCCCAGGCCCTGGCCGCAGCGGGTCGCGGGGTCTGCCTGGTCACCGACCACGCGCGCTTCGGGCTCCACGAGCTGGTCGTGCGAGCACCCGACGGCCCGCTGACCGTGCCGCTGTACGCGGGGTGGGACGCCGCGCACTACGCCCGCTCGGCGATCCGCTCGCTGGTCGACGCCCTGCGCGCCCACAGCCACGAGCAAACGCAGCGGTTCCCGGCTCTGCGCGCGGAAACGGGCGACCTCCGATGAGATCGCCCGTCTCGACACCTACCGTTGCGCGTTACTGCTGGGGGAACTGCTCCGCGTAGGCGGTCACCGCGGCGTTGATCGCCTGGAGGTTGCGGTCCAGGGCCTGGGTGTCGACGTTGTCGACCGTGTCGCACGACTGGTGGTAGCACGGGTCGAACGCCTGGCCCGCCTGGCCGCCCCACTTCTGGGCCTGCTCGGCGGACTTGGTCTGCTCAGCACCGGTGAAGGTGCCGCCCGCCGGGATGCCCACCGCGATGAACGGCCCGTAGTCCGAGCGGCCGTCGAAGTCGGTGCCCTCGGTCTGCACGCCGGCCTGGGCCAGCGCGTCGTTGAGCAGCTTCTCGATCTCCGCCGAGCCCTCCGGCCCCGGGCCGGCGCCCTCGCCGTCGGAGTCGTCGCCGTCGTAGGTGAAGTAGCCGGCGTTCGGCGAACCGACCATGTCGAAGTTCAGGTAGGCGGTGATCTGGTCCTGCTCGGGCTGCGACAGCGAGTCCACGTAGTGCTGCGAGCCGACCAGGCCCTGCTCCTCGGCGCCCCAGAAGGCGAAGCGCAGCTTGTTCTTCGGGGTCGCGCCGCTGCCCGCGTAGTCCAGCGCCGCCTGCAGGATCGCCGCCGATCCGGTGCCGTTGTCGTTGATGCCCGGGCCGCGGCTCACGCTGTCCAGGTGGGCGCCGAACATCACCACGCTGTTGGCGTCGCCACCGGGCGTCTCGGCCAGCAGGTTGTAGGTGGTGCCGCCGATGGCGTTGAACTCCTGGATCGTGGTGGCGAACCCGGCGCCGTCCAGCTGCGCCTTGATGTAGTCCAGCGACGCCTTGTAGCCGGGCGTGCCCGCCGCGCGGTTGCCGCCGTTGGCCTCCGCGATGCCCTGCAGCTCCTGCAGGTGCTCCTGCACGGCGGCGACGCCGGTCAGCGGGGCGACCTCGGCCGGTGCGCTCGCCGCGTTGGCGGGCAGGGCCAGGGCCGACACCGCGGCCAACGCGGTCGCGGTCGCCAGTACTGGTCGTTTCGGCATGCCACATCCCTTCTTCCGGGCCAGGCCGGTTCGGGCGGAAGGTATCCACCGGAGCGCGGGCCGCGGCGGGTTTGACGGGAACTCGCCGCCCGCCGCCTTTTCCCGGATTCACCCCCACCGCGCTTTCCCGGATTCACCACTGCCGTCCGGAGAGTTCGGCGGGAATCCACCGGGCGTCCACCGGCACGGCGTTCCGCCCGGTTACCGTCCGCCTGCCCGAATTCCGGAGCCGGAGGAGGAATCAGCCAGATGGACCGTCGGTCATTCCTGGTCGCAGCAGGTGGTTCGGTCGCGGCGACCGCCGCGCTGAGCGGTGCGGCGCAGGCCGCACCACCGCCGCACGCGGCGAACCGGGTGCGGTTCAACCTGATCAGCGACATCCAGGGCGACCTCGCCGACTTCGGCCGGGCGCTGGACGATCTGGCCGCCATCAACCCGGACAGCGCCGGGCTCGGCATCGTCGGCGACATCACCCCGCGCGGCTACGACTTCGAGTACGACGCGGTCAAGTCCACTTTGGACAAGCACCGGCACCCGGCGGAACTGGCCTGGGTGATCGGCAACCACGAGTTCTACGTGCCGAAGTGGCGCGACCCGGACACCCTGGCGCAGGACACCTGGCCCAACGGCACCACCGAGGAGTCGCTGTTCGCCAGCTTCTACCGCTTCACCGGGCGCGACACCGTCCACACCGAGGCGAACTTCGGCGGCATCCCGCTGCTGTGCCTGGGGACCGAGCGCTACTCGCACTACCACGACCCGCAGCTGTGGGACGAGGTGTGGATGAGCGACGAGCAGTTCGGCTGGCTGGAGGACCGGCTCGCGCACTGGGCGCAGCGCCGCACCCCGGTGATGGTCCTGACCCACCACCCGCTGCCCAACACCGTCTCCGGCACGCAGCGCGCGAGCTACGCCAAGGACTACCTGCAGCCCGAGCGGCTGCTGAACGTCCTCGGCCGCTACCCGGACGTCTTCGTCTTCACCGGGCACACCCACTACCACCTGGAGCTGCCCGACTGGACGGTGCGGCGCGTGGTGCCGGGTTCGGGCAACCTCGAGGGCTTCACCGTGGTCAACACCGGGGCGATCGAGACCGGCTGGCGCGATGACGGCAAGGGCGGCGAGGAGACCACCACCCGGGCGCTCAACCAGGGCCTGCAGATCGAGGTCGGCGCCAGCGACGTGCTGATCAAGGCCCGCGACTTCGCCACCGGCACCTGGCTGAAGCAGCTCACCGTCCCGCTGCACAACGGGCGGTGACCGCCCGGTCGCCCCGGGTGCGCGAGCCGCGCCCGGGGTGATCGGTTCCGCAGGAGACGCCAATCACAAATGACAGTCCCCTGTGCACGACCTCTGACCTGCATGCGAGCATCGCCCGAGTTCCACGTCACGCCGCCCGCGCGGCGTCCACCGGAGAGAAGGCTGATGCACGTGCAGGTCTTGTGGGGTATCGGCGGCATGCTCGTCGTGCTGCTGCTCGCATTCGCGATGTCGACCAACCGGCGCGCGATCAATCCTCGCACCGTGCTCGGGGCGCTGGCGATCCAGATCCTGTTCGCGTTCGTCGTGCTGCGCTGGGACCTGGGCAAGCAGGCGCTGGCCGCGGTGAGCGGCGCGGTGCAGAAGGTGCTCGACGCCTCCAAGGAGGGCATCGAGTTCATGGTCGGGCCGATCCTGCCGACCGAGGGCACCGTGGTGGCCTTCCAGGTGCTGCCGATCATCGTGTTCATCTCGGCGCTGACCGCGGTGCTCTACCACTGGAACATCCTGCAGTGGGTGGTCCGGATCATCGGTGGTGGCCTGCAGAAGCTGCTGGGCACCACGAAGCCGGAGTCGCTGAACGCCACCGCGAACATCTTCCTCGGCATGACCGAGGCGCCGCTGATGGTGCGGCCTTACCTGCCGAAGATGACCCGCTCGGAGTTCTTCGCGGTGATGACCGGCGGGCTGGCCACCGTGGCGGGCACCGTGATGGTCGGCTACGCGATGCTGGGCGCGAGCCTGGACCACCTGATCGCGGCGAGCTTCATGGCCGCGCCCGCCGGCCTGCTGATGGCCAAGATCATCGTCCCGGCCAGCAAGGAGCCGGAGACCGAGGAGGACGACGCGCCCGGCGCGGCCAAGGCCGACGCCGAGGAGCCGGTGACCGAGGCCGTCGAGGACAAGCCGCGCAACGTCATCGACGCGGCGGCCACCGGTGCCTCCGACGGCCTGAAGCTCGCGCTGAACGTCGGCGCGATGCTGTTCGCGTTCATCTCGCTGATCGCGGTGGTCAACCTGATCGTCGGCGGCGTCGGCGGACTGTTCGGGCTGGGCGACCTGACCCTGCAGCAGATCCTGGGCTACGTGTTCTCCCCGCTGATGTGGGTGATCGGCGTGCCGTGGGAGGAAGCGGTGTCCGCGGGCAGCTTCCTCGGCCAGAAGCTCGTGCTCAACGAGTTCGTCGCGTTCGCCGACTTCGGCCCGCAGATCGGCGAGTTCAGCGAGAAGAGCGCGGTCATCATCACCTTCGCGCTCACCGGCTTCGCCAACCTCGGTTCGCTGGGCATCCTGCTCGGCGGCCTGGGCGGCATGGTCCCGTCCAAGCGCGGCTGGATCGCCCGCGACGGGGTCCGCGCGATCATCGCGGGCACCCTGGCGAACCTGCTCAGCGCCGCCATCGCGGGCATCCTGGTCGCCTGATCCCGAAAGCGGCCTTGATCTCCAGCTAGGTCGAGCTCCTAACGTCGTGGGGGGGGGGG
>NZ_JAQGLB010000040.1 GCF_027853965.1 Saccharopolyspora indica
GGGGGGGGGGGGGGGGGGGGGGGCCCCCCCCCCCCCCCCCCCACGACCCGGGTCAGCTCGCGTCCGATGTGGACGGGATCTTCTCGATCGCCCGCCGCACCAGGGTGAGCAGCGTTTCCTTGGCGCGCTCCCGCTCCCGCGCGTCGCACATCACGACCGGGACCTCCGGCGGGATCGTCAGCGCCTCGCGCAGCTCCTCCGGCTCGTAGTGGTAGGCGTCGTCGAAGACGTTGACGGCCACCACGAACGGGATGTCGCGCCGCTCGAAGAAGTCGATCGAGGCGAACCCGTCCTCCAGCTTGCGGGTGTCCACCAGCACCACCGCACCGGCCGCGCCCAGCGCCAAGTCGTTCCACAGCGGCCAGAACCGGTCCTGGCCGGGCGCGCCGAACAGGTACAGCACGATCTGCTCGGAGATCGTGATGCGCCCGAAGTCCAGCGCGACCGTCGTGGTCGTCTTGCGCTCGACGCCGGTGACGTCGTCGACGCCTTCGCTGACGACGGTCATCTCCTCCTCGGTGGTCAGCGGCGGAATCTCGCTGACCGCACCGACGAGCGTCGTCTTGCCCGCCCCGAAACCGCCTGCGATCACCAGCTTGACCGGGATCGGGGCCGAGCCTCCCCGGTCCGGGACGGAACCGCCTGCGGCGGAAGGTCTTTCGACCAGGCTAGAGTCTGGAAAGCCCACGGTACACCTGCTCCAAGATATCTCGGCTGACTTCTGTACGAGGCGAGCGCACGAAGACGGCGCCGTGGTCGAGCAGGTCACCGCACAGGACCCGGACCACTCCGACCGGCTGCCCCAGCTGCACGGCCAGTTCCGCCAGCGACACCGGGCGCGCGCAGGCGTCCAGGATCCAGCGGTGCTCGGGGGTGAGCTCCAGTCTCGGGGTCTCCGGCCGCGGCTCGACGGTCAGCACCTGGCTGGCCGTGTCGAGCCGGGTGGTCCTGGTCGGTGTGCGACCGCGCGTGATCGTGTACGGGCGGACGATCGGGCCCGCCTCATCGTCATACCACGCCTCGTCCACGGTCAGGCCCTTTCCGCCACCGCGCCGCGCACGTCCCGGGGAGCGGCCGACAGGAAGCTGCCGACGCGGGTGATCAGCCTGCCCATCTCGTAGGCCACCAGCTCGATGTCGGCGTCGGACGCGCACAGCACGGCCAGGCACGCGCCGCTGCCCGCGGCGGAGACGAACAGGAAGCCGCGCTCCATCTCGACGTGCGTCTGCGCCACCTGGCCGCGACCGAAGTCCTTGCTGACGCCCTTGCCGATGCTGCGCATGCTCGACGCCGCTGCCGCCAGCTTGTCGGCCGAGTCCCGGTCCAGGTCGTCCGACTTGGCGACGACCAGCCCGTCGTTGGACAGCACGACTGCGTGGTCGGCACCGTGCACGCCCTGCACGAAGCCGTCCAGCAGCCAACTCAGTTTCGACGCGGTCTCGGTCATGCCCACCTCACACTTCTCGTTGTCTGGTCTGCTCACCCGCGGTCGCCCGGCGCATCGCCGAAGCCACCGCGGAACGCCCGCCGGAACCCGGCCAGCTTGCTGGGCGTGGCGACGACGCCCTGCTCGTCCTGGTCCGGGTCGTCCCGCAAGCCGTCCGCCAGGCTCTGCTGGGGGACGCGCTTGGGCAACGGCGGGCGCGCGTTCTTCGGCTCGTCCTGCTCGTCTCCCTCGGGGCCGGGCTCGACTGCTGGGGCCGGGTCCGATTCCGGCCACTCGTAGGTGGTTTCGGCCGGGACCGACGCCGCCGGAGCGGACTGCTCGGCCACCGCCCCGTTCCAGCTCAGCTCGCGCGGTTTCGGCACCACCGGGAGCTGTGGGACGCTCCCCCCGCCGCCGAGCGGTCCGCTGCCGTTGCTCGTGGTCAGGTCGGTGTCGGTGTCCAGGAGGCGGTTCGGCAGCAGCACCGTGGCCCGGGTGCCGCCGTAGGCCGAGACGCCGAACTCCACGGCGATGTCGCGGCGGTGCGCCAGCCGAGCGGCGGTGAACAGGCCCAGCTGCTCGGCCTTGTTGCTCTCCAGCACCAGCCGGTCGAACTCCGGTGGCGCCGACATCATCTGGTTGGCGCGCTCCCGGGTCTCCTCGTTCATGCCCAGGCCCTGGTCGGCGATGTCGATCGCGATGCCGCGCGCGACCTCCTTGGCGTCCACCTGCACCTGGGTGTTCGGCGGGGAGAACGCGGTGGCGTTGTCGATCAGCTCGGAGATCAGGTGGATGGTGTCGCCGACGGCGGCACCGTTGACCATCACCTTCGGCACGTGGCCGACGACCACCCGCGAGTACTGGTCGATCTCGGAGATCGACGAGCGCAGCACGTCCATCAGCGCGACCGGCCTGCTCCACCGGCGGCCCGGCTGCTGGTCACCGAGCACCAGCAGGTTCTCCACCGTGCGCCGGGCGCGGGTGGTGGAGTTGTCCAGCTCGAACAGCTTGGCCAGCTGCATCGAGCTCTCCTCGTTCTTCTCCAGCTGGTCGATGGTGCCGTGCATCTGCCGCAGCAACCGCTGGATGCGGTGCGCCATGCCGACGAACACCACCCGCGCGCCCTGCCGCGCCCGGGTCTCGCCGACCGCGGCGTCCATCGCCTGCCGCTGGAACAGCTGGAGGGCTTGCGCCACCTGACCGACCTCGTCGGTGCCGTAGTTGTCCAGCGCGGCCATCTCGGTCTTCACGTCGACCGCTTCGCCCTCGCGCAGCCGCCGCACCATCTCGGGCAGCTTGTTGGCCATCACCAGCGACTCGGTGCGCAGGCCCTGCAACCGGGTGAGCAGCGCTTCGTCGACCACCGACCGGTACACGCGGCGGGCGTAGACGAAGGACGCGAGCGCGACCACCAGCGCCGCGAGACTGCCCCACAGCACCGTCCACAGCGTGTCGGCGCCGAGTTCCACCGCGACAGCCGAGACCTGGTCGGTCTGCAGGGTCACCAGCGCGGAGAGCTCGTCGCCGACCTCGCTGGAGATCCGGCGCCACTCCTCCAGCCCGACCGGCAGCGCGTCGCCGTCCATGCCGGGGCTGCCGATGAGCCGGTCCTCCGCCGCGACCAGCTGCTGCCAGGCCGGGCTGCCCAGCAGCTTCTCGTACCGGGCGCGCACGTCGGGTCGCATGCTGGAGACGTTCTGCTCCAGCGTGCTGTGGTAGGCGTCGATGTAGCGGGTGAGCACCCGGTGCTGCTCGGTGGTCAGCCGTCCGGTGTCGAGCACGGTGCCGACCAGCGAGGTCTCGCGGGAGAACATGTCCGAGGCGCGGAGCAGGTCGGTCGCGGCGATCGCGCCCTGCCGGGTGTCCGGGTCGAGGGTCAGCTGCGCCTGCACGTCGGCCACCCGCGTGGCGGTGTCGAAGAGGGTGTCGTAGAAGTCGACGACCTCGCCGCTGGAGCTCTGCCCGGAGACCACCTTGGCGCGGATGCCCTCCATCCGCTCCAGGTTGTCGACCAGCTCGTTCATCGCGCGCTGGATCTCCACCGGCGCCGAGTCGATCAGCCCGCTCGCGATCCGGTTCATCTCGGCGACGGCGCGGTCCGTCCGGCGCTGCTGGTCGAGCAGTTGCGCCGGGTCCTGCCCGGGCCGGGCGACGGCGTCGAGGGTGAGCAGGCGTTCCTTCTTGACCTCCTCCAGCGCGGACATCGCGGGCAGCGACATCTGCCGGACGCTGGTGGCGACCGCCTGGGTGTAGATGGCCTCGAACGCGAACAGGGCGCAGCCGACCGCCCAGAGGACGAAGACGACGATCCACGGGATCACGACCGACCACGTCAACCGCGACCGGATCGAGTTCTGCCCGGCCCGGCGTCTTCTCGGCTTTTCAGGAGGAGCCAACGACTCGTTCTGGGTTGTCACTTCCATGCACTCTCAATGGTTCTGGCCCGTGCGGAAACCGTCCACGCCGAAATGCAGCGCGCGGCCGCGGACGGCCGACGCGCTGCCGACAGGCGCTGCTCGATCAGCGTGCTGCTCCGGCTCCTCTCCGACCGACCGCGGTGTCCGCACATCCGCTCGTTCGGCGCGCTCGCTGTTCCCCCGATGCAAACGCACTGTATCGAACTAAGATCAACCGATCGTGAGCGAACTGCCCTTTGCGGTGAGTTGTGCTGCACAGCTCACCCTTTGAGCGCACCAGTCCAGCGACTTACCGCCGGACGGACCAATTTCCGATCATCCGATCGGCTCCACATCGGAGAATCCGGCGCCCGCGTTGAGCACCGTGTTGTCCCGGTAGACCTCGTTGCGCTGGTCCCCGCAGCGCTCGTCGTGCGGCAGCTGGAAGCCGTAGCCGGCCGCCTGCACATCGGCGTGGTTGTCGTGGAACACGTTGCGGCAGCCCCAGCCGTCGACCCGCTGGATCACCTTGAAGCCGTGCTCGAAGGACTTCACCCCGCGGTTGCCGGAGATCTGGTAGCCGTTGCCCTTGGCGCTGACCCAGCTCTCCGCGGAGTTCTGGCCGGTCATGCCCTGCCCGTCGAAGGAGTTGCGCAGCACCTCGCCGTCGACGGTGCCCTCCTTGATGTCCACGTGCTCGGCGCGGACGTCCGGGCCGAGGCGGTTGTCCAGCGCCTTGTTGCGGTCGCTGCGGTCCGGCTGGCCGGGGGTGTCGCCGTATTTGTCCCAGTTGCTCTCCGCCGAGCCGAAGTAGAGGCCCTCGCCGTACTGCGGCTGCTCGGTGCCGGTGTTGTGCACGTGTGAGTTCTGGATCACGTTGTCGGAGCTGGTGGCCCGGAAGTGCACGCCCTCGTCGCCGGTCTCGCGCACCTCCACCCCGTCGATGACGTTGTTGCTGGAGCGGTCCAGCACGATGCCCTTGGCCGACTTCTCCACGGTGAAGCCCTGCAGCCGCCAGTGGTTCGCGCCGTTGAGGTGCAGGCCGTAGCCGCAGTAGGTGACGTCGCGGCCGTCGGGGACGTTGGGGTCGCAGCCCTGCTGCGTGTTGGACAGCACCGCGTCGGCGGGCCCGGTCAGCGTGATCGGCGCCGTCTCCGTTCCGCTGAGCGTGGTGAAGAAGGTGCCGTCGTAGCTGCCGGGGGCGAGTTCGACGGTGTCCCCGGGCTGGGCCTGCGCCAAGGCCTGGACGAGTTCCTCCGCGTTGGTCACCGGGATCACCGCGCGCTCGGCGGCGACCGCCGTCGCCGTCGCGGTCAGCGCGAGCCCGGCGGTCAGCACCGCGATCCGCCGCAGTCTGCTGGTCGACATCGTTCCTCCTCGCAGAAACCGTTCGACGGGCCGGCGGCGGAACGCCCGCGGACCGGGAGTCCGGTCGCAGATCACCTTGTCGGATCGGGGAAAAATCGTCAACGAGCTGGAAAGGATTCCCGCGAGCGGCGGGTTGACCGACCGGCCGTCGCTGGTGTGTGCTTGGGACGCGCCGGTGAATTCCCGGCGTGGACCGCTCCGCCGCCCGGTCGACATCGAAGCACCACTCGATGCGAGGTGGACGACGTGCGGAAACGACGACTGACCGGGCTGACCGGAATCGCCGTGGCAGCGCTGCTGGCGCTGCCGGCGGCCTCGGGCGGGGCCTCCCCCGCGGCCGAGCCGTGGAGCGGCGGTTTCGCCGACTTCCCGAGCGATTCCTGGAAGCAGCAGTGGGGTTTCGTCGCCGAGGGCGACTGGGGATTCGACCGGATGACCCCGCAGGGCGAGGAGCTCGACGTCTTCTACGGCAAGGGGTCCTCGGCACCGTCGTGCGGTGACTGCCCGAGCGAGGGCGGCGGCCAGTTCTACACCGACTTCCGCTCGATCGGCCGCGACGACCTGGCCGAGGCGCCGGTGCTGCACCTGAGCTACCAGGTCCGCTTCCCCGCCGACTGGGACTTCGGGCAGCGCGGCGGGAAGCTGCCGGGCCTCTACGGCGGCCCGCCCGGGCAGGCCAGCGGCGGACAGCACGGCGACGCGTGGTCGACCCGCTACATGTGGCGGATCCGCAGCGACGAGCCGAAGGCCACGGTGTACGTCTACGACCCGTCGATGGGCGACGGCTACGGCGAGGACGTCGGGCTGGGCTCGTGGCTCTGGCAGGCCGACGACCAGTGGCACACCGTCGAGCAGGCGGTGGACCGCACCAGCGGCACCATCACGATCTGGTACGACGGGCAGGAAGTCCTCAACGAGCAGGGCATCCGCGAGATCGCCGACATCCCGTTCTCGGGCATCTTCTTCTCCACCTTCTTCGGCGGTCACGACACCTCCTGGGGCCCGAGCAAGGACGTGAACGCCCAGTTCCGCGACTTCCGGGTCGCCGAATCCAGAACGCGCTGAGCACCGCGGGTGCGCAGACCGGCTGAGACCGGTCTGCGCACTCGCGACCACAGCGGAACCGGCCCCGCTTCACGACCCTCAGCTCAGTGCCGAGCGTCGACGATTTCGTTTGAAATTGGCGGCCTCCCCACCGCACGCTCCGTCGACAACGCTGCCAATTTCATACGAAATCGCTGCCCCCGCAACGCAACCACCTACCGCTTCGCACCCAAACCCGGCCCCGCACCCAACCGGCCCCATTCCCCGCGCAACCCCGCCCCGGTAACACCACTGACCATCAGGTGCCGCGCTCGCCACCAAGAAGACCCCGGGCTTCCGGGGATGGACCGCGTTTTCGCGCGACATCATCGACCGGCCGGTCCGCACGCCTGCTTCTGAACGATTGCGGAGCCGGAGGCCCGTTCCCGCCGCCAAGTGTTCCCGAGCCTCCGGCCCACCACCACCGACCTGGCTGAGGTCGGCGAGTTCAGCTGTGCGCTTCCTCGACAGCGCGGCGCAGGTGCGGCCAGCGCGCGGGTCCGACCAGGCCGAGGTGGTAGAGGTGCAGTTCGTCCGCACCGGCGGCGCGGAGTTCTCGCACGTACTGCGCCACGTCAGGCGCTTCCGGGCCGACCACCGTCACGTAGGCCCCGATGTCAGCCGAGGTCACAGCGCTGGCAACAGCCACCTCGGCCGGCCCCGAGGGCTGCCAGCACGGAACGACGACTCCGTCCACCTCCCCGGCCGCCGCGGGCGTGAGTCCCGGCAGCGCTCCCGTCGCCCACGGGTCCGCGCTGGCGTGCAGGAGCACTCGCCGCTGCGGGCCGATCTGCTTGCACACCTCCTGGCGCAGCCGGTCGGTCGCGCGTTGCCGGGTGTCCAGCAGCACGGCCCGCACGTCGGCGGGCAACCGGCTTTCAAGCGGCTCACCGCTGATCAGCCGCTGTGCTTCCGCCCGCAGCAGTTCGCGGGTCGCGCCCGGGTCGATCCCCTGCTCGGCCCAGCCTTCGGTGCACGCCGGGCAGCAGCACACCGACAGCACCCGCACCGCCTCGGGCGACCACACCGCGTCGGTCTTCTCGTGCTGGTGCTGGTGGACGGCGCCGAGCTGCCCGCACGCCTCCAGCACGACCGTCCGCACGTCCAGGTCGGCGAGCGCTTCCGCGGTCAGCCGGACGGCGAACTCGCACACCTCCTCGTGCGCCGGGCACAGCGCCCACGGGTAGTGCTCCCCGAAGCAGTTCTGCACGCTGAACTCCGGAAAGGCATTGCCCAGCAACGAGTTGTGCGTCAGCACGAGCCAGGCCGCGGCCGGGATGCCCGCACCGTTGAGCGAGCGGATCGCATCGCCCGCGCTGTCCGGTGAACCCGCCCAGTCGGCCGGTGCCGGGCGCAGCGCGCCCCACCCGGCGCGCACCGGCCGGTACAGCGCGGCGTGCCGGGCGAGGACGCTGGTCCCGCGCTTCGACCACGGCGTGGCGGCCCGCGCGCTGTGGTAGGCGATCGCGACGGCGATCTCGTCCACGCCGAGTTCCGCTGCGCGGCCGAGGAAGTCCGCGTCCACGTCCCACGGGTAGCTGTATCCGGTGACCTGCACGTCAGCTCCTGATCGCCGGTTCGCCGTCGAGCACTTCCAGCATCTCGTCGACCTCTTCGGTGCGCTCCGAGGCGATCAGCCCGAGTCCGATGTAGAGCGCCAGGGAGACCAGGATCGGGGTGGCGACGGTGGCGGTCTGGTCGGCGTCGAGGCCGTAGTAGAGCACGCCGTAGGTGAGCAGCCCGCCCGCCCAGGACACGATCGCCGCGCGGGCGCCGCAGCGGCGGAACCACGGCAGCATGCCCAGCAGCAGCGGCACCGAGATCGGCCCCATCAGCGCGGCCACCCAGGAGACCACGATGGACAGCACACCGCCGAGGTCCTGCGCCTGCGTGGCCACCACCATGCTCAGCACGATGAAGCTGAACGTCGCGATGCGCCCGGTGCGCAACCGCTGGTGCTCGGTGAAGCGGCGCGCCTTGCGCCACAGCACCGGCAGCATGTCGCGGGTGATCACCGCCGAGATCGCGTTGGCGTCGGAGGCCACCATCGCCATGGTGTGGGAGAACATCCCCGCCAGCACCAGCCCGATCATGCCGGGCGGCAGCAGCGCCTGGGTCATCGCCGCGTAGGACGTGGTCGGGTCGTCCAGGCCGGGCACGAACAGCGGCGCGGCGAACATCGGGAACATCAGCACCAGCGGCCAGACCAGGTACAGCGCCGAGGACAGCAGCGCGCCGCGGCGGGCCTCGCGGGAACCGGGAGCGGCCATGTAGCGCTGCGCCAGGTTCCACATCCCTCCGTTGTACTCCAGCGTCTTGACCAGCACGTACACCAGCAGGAACACGGTGGTGTAGTCACCGGTGACCGGCGAGGTGCGGCCGGCGGGCAGCCGGTCCCACATCGTCCACAGCCCGGAGATCCCGCCGAGCCCGTCCAGCACCGCCCAGATCATCACGACGCCCGCCGCCGCCTGGATGACGAACTGGCCGAAGTCGGTGAGCGCATCGGCCCACAGGCCACCGGCGGTGCAGTACAGCAGCGTGACCGTGCCGGTGATCACGATGCCCCACAGCAGCGGCACCCCGGCGAAGGAGTTCAGCAGGACGGCCACCGCGAACCACTTCGACGCCACGTCGAAGACCTTCAGCGAGGAACCGCTCCAGGCCAGCACCTGCTGCGCCGGGACGTTGTAGCGGCGGGCCAGGAACTCCAGCGGCGAGGCCACGCCGAACCTGGTGCGCAGCCGGTTCCACCTGGCGGCGAACAGCCAGGCGCCGATCGCCACGCCGATGCCGATGCTGGCGAATCCCCAGAAGTACACCGTGACGCCGTCGGTGTAGGCGACACCGGCGTAGGCCACGAACATCACCGCGCTGTAGCCGGACATGTGGTGGGAGATCCCGGCCAGCCACCACGGCATCCGGCCGCCCGCGATGAAGAAGTCCGCGTCGGTCTTGACCCTGCGGTGCGACCACCAGCCGATGAGCACCATCAGCCCGAAGTAACCGCACACCATTGCCCAGTCGAGAGCGTGCACCGGCCCGACTCCTTCGTCGTTCACATACTTGAACGATAGACTGGTTAGCGAATAAGTTCGTTCATTGGAATTCTGCCGGGAAACGCTAGTATGACCCACATCACGTGTCAACCGAAGGGAGCGGCAAGGTGGCGCAACGCATCCTGATCACCGGTGCGGCGGGCGGTATCGGCACGCTGCTGCGGCCACGACTGCGCCGGCCGGACCGGGTCCTCCGCCTGCTGGACATCGCCCCGCTCCCACCGCCGGAACCGCAGGAGGCGGTGGAGCTGGTGCACGGCTCGCTGACCGATCCGGACGTGATGACCGCTGCCTGCCGGGACGTCGACGCGGTGCTGCACCTGGGCGGGCACAGCCGCGAGAACAGCTGGCGCGAAACGCTTTCGGTGAACATCGACGGCACGCACACCGTGCTGGAGGCCGCCCGCGCGGCCGGCGTCGGACGCGTCGTGCTCGCCTCCAGCAACCACGCCGCCGGCTTCCGCGAGGTGGCCGACGCCGGCCCCGGCGGACTGCCCGCCGATTCGCCGCCCCGGCCGGACACCTACTACGGCGTGAGCAAAGCGGCGATCGAGGCCCTGGGCAGCCTGTACCACTCGCGCTTCGGCATGGACGTCGTCTGCGTCCGCATCGGCTCCTGCTTCGAGCGCCCGGCCGACGTGCGCGCGCTGTCGCTGTGGATGTCGCCGGACGACGGAGCGCGGCTGTTCGAAGCCTGCCTGACCCACCCGGCACCCGGTTACCGGGTCGTCTGGGGCGTTTCGGCCAACACCCGCCAGGTCTGCTCGCCGGACGAGGCCGCGGAACTGGGCTACCGGCCGGAGGACGACGCGGAGCGGTTCGCCGACGGACTCCCGCCGGGCGAACAGCACCGCTACCTCGGCGGCTCCTTCACCACCACCCCGCTCGGCATCCCGAACTGACAGCCAGGATGAACAACGTTCATGTATGCGAACGGAGTACCGGGCCGACTAGGATCGTGAACGCAGTGGTGCAGCGATGGAGGAGGACGTGGACATGGCCCGACCGGCAGCCGCTGGCAGCGCATCCGAAGCGGCCGGGGTGAAGTCCGCGCGGCGCGCGATCGACCTGGTCGAGGCCTTCGCCGCGCACGCCTCCTGGCTGTCGCTGTCCGACCTGCACGCCAAGACCGGGTTCCCGCGCTCCAGCCTGCACGGCCTGCTGCGCACGCTGCTGGACGCGGGCTGGCTGGAAGCCGATTCCAGCAACACCCGCTACCGGCTGGGCGCGCGCGCCCTGATCTGCGGCACCGCCTACCTCGACCGCGACCCGGCGATCCGCTTCGCCACCGAGGCGCTGGAGGAGCTGCGCGAGCAGACCGGGTTCACCACGCACTACGCGCGGCTGGTCGGCAGCCAGGTGGTCTACCTGGAAACCCGCGAGTCGCAGCGGTCCACGTACCTGACCTCCAAGATCGGCCGCACGCTGCCCGCGCACGCCACGGCCCTGGGCAAGGCGCTGCTGGCGGAGCTGACCCGCGAGGAAGTCGCCGCGCTGCTGCCGAAACCGCTGTCGGCGCTGACCGAGAACACCCTGGTGTCGCTGGACCAGCTCCACGAAGCCTGCACCACCGCCCGCGAACGCGGCTACGCCGCCGAGGTGGAGGAGGGCACGCCCGGCATCCGCTGCGTGGCCGCGGTCGTCCCCTACCGCATCCCCGGCACCGACGCGATCAGCTGCTCGATGCCGATCGACCAGACCACCGACGCGAAGGCCCGCAAGACCGGCGAGCTGCTGACCAAGGTCACCGCCGAACTGGCCCAGCGCCTGCGCCGCGAAGGAATCCGGTAACCCGCTTCCCGGTGAGTTCCGCACCTCCGGCCGGTCTGCACCGGCACCGGACCGGAAGGAGCAGCCATGGGATCGATGACGCGGGTGTACAGCGGTGTGCCGGTGACCGACCGGACCGCCGCCCTCGAGTGGTTCGCGGTGTTCTTCGGACGACCGGCCGACGAAGTGGTCGGTGACGAAGCGCTCTGGTCGATCAGCGACACCGCGTGGATCTTCGTCGCCGAGCACGACCGAGCGGGCCACGCGCTGATCACCATCGAGGTGACCGGGCTGGACGACGTCCTGGCGCGGCTCGCCGCCCACGGCATCGGCCACGAGCCGGTGGAGACCTACGACAACGGCGTGCGGCACGTCGTCGTCCTCGATCCGGACGGCAACAGCCTCTCGCTCGCCGAGGCTCCACCGGGCTGATGCGACGTCCGGACGCCATGGCCGATTACCGCCAGCACTGACGCCGACTCGCGACGAACATTGGATTCATCCGATCACGGCGAACATTTGAGGAAGAGATGAACACGGCGCGTTTCGAGTCCAAAGTGGTCCTGGTCACCGGAGCTACCTCCGGCATCGGCGAGGCCACGAGCCGGCGGCTGGCCGCAGAAGGTGCGGCGGTGGTCCTGGGCGCCCGCAGCAAGGACGTCGGTGAGCAACTGGCGGCCGACATCCGCGCGACGGGTGGCCGGGCGCTGTTCGTGCCCACCGACGTGACGGTGGAATCCGAGGTCGCGGCGCTGGTGGGCGCAGCGGTGGACGAGTTCGGCCGGCTCGACGGCGCGTTCAACAACGCGGGTGCGGTGAGCGCTTTCGGCGCGGTGCAGGACATCACCGCGGAGAGCTGGCAGGCCGAGATCGAGCTCAACCTGAGCAGTGTCTACTTCGGAATGAAGTACCAGGTCCCGGCGATGCTCGCCTCCGGCGGCGGGGCGATCGTCAACAACGCCTCGAACCTGGGCGTGGTGGGCATGGGCAGCGTTTCGCCTTACGTGGCGGCGAAGCACGGCGTGGCCGGCCTGACGAAGGCCGTCGCGCTCGAGAACGCCGCGCAGGGCATCCGCGTCAACGCCATCGCCTCGGGTGCGGTGGACACCCCGGCGTTCCGCAGCAGCATGGGCGCGACGCCGGAGGGCGAGGCGCAGATCGCCGCGCTGCACCCGATGGGCCGGATCTCCAAGCCCGAGGAGACCGCCGCGTTCACGGCGTTCCTGCTCAGCGACGAGGCCAGCTTCATCACCGGCGCCAACCTGTCGATCGACGGCGGTTTCACCGCGCAGTGATCCAGAAGCACCGGGCGCGGATCTCCCAGCCCTTCGGGAGATCCGCGCCCGGTCCCGTTCACTCCGGCTTGACCGCGCGGTGCTTGGCGGAGCGCCGCAGCTGCAGGATCCGCGCCGTGCCGACGAGCGCGACCAGCAGCGCACCGGCCAGCACGGAGAAGAGCATCGCCACGCCCAGCGGCAGCGTGCCCGCGGTCCACAGGAACCGCACGGTCACGGTGTCGAAGTTCTGCAGGATGAAGACGAGCACGAACACGAGCACGACCGCGGCGATGACGACCGAAACCCAGATGCCACCGGTCCGCGTCCGCTCCAACTGCTCGGCGCGCTCCGCCTCGTCCCCGTGCCGCCCACTACCGGCCCCGTTCACCCCGTTCTCACCCATGCGCCCATCATCAACACCAACCCGCCGCAACCCGCTCCCCCGCGCCGACCCATCACCCGATCCAGTGAAGACAAACGCGGTGAAGGGCACCCTTCGCCAAGTTAGCGGGCGAAAGGTGCCCTTCACTCCGACCTCATCCGGGTGGCGCAGTGCGCCCGCCGCTCGACGGAGGCGAGGTGAAGGGCACCTTTTAGCAACTAACTTGCCTAAAGGTGCCCTTCACCGGGGTCGCCACTCGTTCGGGGAGCAGGTGAAGGGCACCTTTCGCCCGCACAGTTGGTGAAAGGTGCCCTTCGCCTCTCGCTCAGAGGGTGGTGAGGGTGGTGGCGTTGGTGGCGAGGAGGTCGAAGGGATCGAGCGCGGTGGTGTCGATTTCGACCACGTGCCAGGGGACTTCGCGGGCGGCGCGGAGGACGGCGGGGATGTCGACGCGGCCGGTGCCGATCGGGGTTTGCGGTGCTCCTGGCTCCGCCGGGCCGTCCTTGAGGTGGACCGCGGTCACCCGGTTCCCGAGGGTTGCCAGCACCGCCGCGGGGTCGGCGCCCGCCGCGACCGCCCAGTAGACGTCCAGCTCGGCGAGCAGGGATGCGCTCGTGCGCTGCCAGAAGCGGTCGTAGCCGGTGGTGCCGTCGGGCAGCCGGGCCCATTCGAACCAGTGGTTGTGGTAGCCGAGGCGCAGGGTCGTCGATTCGGCGGCCGCGCCGAGCGCGTCGGCGAAGGCGTCGAGCTGGGCCGGGTCGGCGAAGGTCTCCTCGCCGAAGCCCGGAACCAGGCGCGGGCGCGGGATGAACGCCGTGTCCGCGCCCAGGATCGCGCACTCCTCTTCGAGTTCCGCGATCTCTCCTGGCATCCCGGCGTGCACCGCCGAGACCACCAGGCCCGCCGCGTCCAGGTCGGCGCGCAGCGACCGGGCCGCGGCCAGGCGTTCGGCCGGTGTCCGGTCCGGGGAGCCGAGGCCGAACGGCTCGACGTGGCCGAAGCCGATCCCGGCCAGCTCGGCCAGGGTTGCGGGCCGGTCGGCGGCGAGTTGGTCGCGAACGCTGTACAGCTGCACGGAGAGCACCACGACCTCCGCCTCAGCCGACGATCAGCGGGCGCAGGGTCCGGTGCGCGATGTCCAGCCCGTGCGTGATGCGCTCGTCGTCGCCACCCCACACCGGGTCTTCGTGCTCCACCGACAGCGTCCCGGTGAACCCGTGCTCGTAGAGCCGGTCCACCACGCGCCGCCAGTCGACCTCGCCCAGACCCGGCACGCGGTAGCGCCACCAGCCCATGTCCCACGGGTCGCCGCCCTTGTCGGCCTTGCCGAAGAAGCCGTACCGGTTGCGCGCCACCGGATCCAGCTCCACGTCCTTGGCCTGGGCGTGCACGATGCGGTCGGCGTAGGGCGCGATCGTCTCCACCGGGTCGATGCCGATCCAGGTCAGGTGCGAGGGATCCCAGTTCAGGTACAGGCCCAGGCCGAACATCCACTCCCACAGCTCCGGCGAGTACGCCAGGTTGCCGGGGTAGCCGTCCGGGTGCCAGCCCTCCATCACGCAGTTCTCCACGATGATCTTCACATCGCGCTCGCCCGCGTAGTCCACCAGCTCCGGGAAGATCCGCTCCGCCTCGGCGAGGTTGTCGGCCACCGGCTTGGTCCAGTCGCGGCCCACGAAGGTCCCGACGTGGGGCACGCCCAGCGCCTGCGCGGCGTCGATCGCGTGCCGCAGGTGCGTGCGGATCTCCTCGCGCCGCACCGGATCCGGGTGCAGGTTGTTCTCGTAGTAGGCGAACGCCGACAGCGTCAGGCCGTGCTGGTCGAACAGCGCCAGGGTCTCCTCGACCTGGCGCGGGCCGAAGTCGGCGACCGGCAGGTGCGCGGCCTCGAAGTCGCGGCCGCCGGTGCCGGGCCAGACCGCCACCTCCAGCGCCTCGTAACCGGCCTGCTTCGCCCAGCCGGCGATCCGGTCCAGCGGCCACTTCGGGAGGCACGCGGTGAGCATTCCGAGCTGCATCATCACACCTTCGTCCAGGAACCGTTGCGGGCGGAGCGGAGGACGGCGTCGACCAGCCGCGCCGAGCGCAGACCGTCCTCGAAAGTGGGCAGCCCCTCCGGGCTGCCGCCGTCGATCGCGGCGTAGGTGTCCGCGACGAACGCCTCGAAGCACTGGGCGTAGCCCTGCGCGTGCCCGGCGGGCAGCGTCGACAGCCGCCGCTGCTCGGGCGATCCGCGTTCGGGGTCGCGAACCAGGATGCGGTTGCCGTCGGTGCCGCCGAGCCAGATCCGCTCCGGCTCCTCCTGGTCGAACACCGCGCTGCCCCGCGCCCCGTCGAGCTCGAACCACAACCGGTTCTTCCGCCCGGCCGCGACCTGCGAGATCGTCGCCGAGCCCAGCACGCCCGATGCGGTGCGCAGCAGCAGCGCCGCGGAGTCCTCGGTGCGCACCTCGACCCGGTCGCCGGAGCTCTCGGCGGGACCGGCGAAGGTGGGCCCGGCCGCGGCCGGGCGCGTCGGGATCGCGATGCTCAGCGCCGCGAGCAGATCGGTGAAGGTCTCCCCCGACACCCACTGCACCAGGTCGCACCAGTGCGAGCCGATGTCGGCGAACGCCCGCGACGCACCGCCCAGCTCCGGGTCGACGCGCCAGCTGGAGGCGTCCGGGGAGAGCATCCAGTCCTGCAGGTAGCTGCCGTGCAGCAGGTTCCAGGCGCCGAACTCGCCCGCCTGGCGCCGCGCCCGGATCTCCCGCACCACGGGGTGGTAGCGGTAGACGAACGGAACCGTGGCGATCCGGTCGCTCGCGGCGGCCGCGGCGGCCATGCGCTCGGCCTCGGCGAGCGAGATCCCCAGCGGCTTCTCGCAGATCACGTGCTTGCCCGCGCTCAGCGCGGCTTCGGCGAACGGCGCGTGGGTGGCGTTGGGCGTGCAGATGTGCACGACGTCGACGCGGTCGTCGGCCAGCACGTCGGCGAGCTCGGCGTAGGCCGACGCGCCCCAGCGCTCGGCCACTTCGCCCGACCGCGCCGGTGTGGACGCCAGCACGCCGACCACGTCGGCTCCGGCGAGCAGCGCCGCGCGGCGGTGCACTTCGCCGATCATCCCGGCGCCCAAGATGGCCGCGCCGCGCCCGGAAGGTCCAGGGCTCACGGAGAGCCTCCTTCATCGGATCAGTTGACTTCTGCGGGTGTCTCACGCCCGAATTACGTCGAGGTCAAAACTAGATCTCCATCTTTAAGCCGACAAGAGCTACTATTTATTTTCTTTTCAGTCATAAATCAGCGGTATTTCGGGCAGGAGCAGCGACGATGGGATGGGAACCGGTCCGCTTGGCGGTGCCGAGGACGTCCGGACGAGCCGACGACAACCTGGTGCACAGCAGCCTCGCGCGGCTGATCGCCTCGGGCGCGGCCGAGAGCAGGGTCGACCTGGTGCGCGCCACCGGCCTCTCGCGGTCCACAGTGCACAGTCATCTGGACGCGCTGATCACGGCCGGGGTCGTCGTCGAACGCGGCCCGGTCGGCAGCGGCGGCCGGGGCCGGCCGGCGCACCGGCTGGCGATCGCCCCGCGCGCCGGAGTCGTGCTCGCCGCCGACGTCGGCGTGCACAGCACCCGGCTCGCGGTGGCCGACCTCGGCCAGGACCTGCTCGCCGAGGGCGAGGTGGAGCTGGAGATCTCGGTCGGCCCGGAGCGTTCGCTGGACGTGCTCACCGACCACCTCCGCAAGCTGCTGGCCGACGCCGGGATGCCGCTGGGGAAGGCGAAAGCCCTGGTGATGGGGCTGCCCGGCCCGGTGGATCCGCGGATGGGCATGCCGGTGCGACCGCCGATCATGCCCGGCTGGGACGGCTTCCCGGTCGGCGACGCGATGGCCACCCGGTTCGCCTGCACCGCGGCGGTGGACAACGACGTCAACCTGATGGCGCTCGGCGAGGCCCGCGCGCTGCCTGCCGAAGAAGCGCCGCTGCTGTTCCTCAAGGTCGGCACCGGCATAGGTGGCGGCATCGTCTCGGCGAGCGGCGAGCTGCACCGCGGCTCGGACGGCGCGGCAGGCGACATCGGGCACATCCGGGTGCCGGGCGCCGACGACGTGGTCTGCCAGTGCGGCAACGTCGGCTGCGTCGAGGCCGTCGCCTCCGTCGACGCCGTGCTGCGCGCGCTGCGCACCGAGCACGGCGGGCCGCGCAGCGTGGAAGACCTGGCCCGGCTGCTGCGCGACGGCGACGCCACGGCGGTGCGGCAGGTCCGCACGGCAGCGGCGACCATCGGTGAGGTCGTGGCCATGCTGGTGCACTTCTACAACCCCAAGCGGATCGTCCTGGGTGGACTCATCACCGCGGCCGGCGACGACCTGCTCGCCGGGATCCGCAGCGTCGTCTACCGCCGCGCACTGCCGCTGGCGACCAGGAACCTGTCGCTGGCCAACAGCACGCTCGGCCGCTCCGCCGGGCTGGCCGGCGCGGTGGTGGCCGGCATCGAGAACGTGCTCTCCGCCGACGGGATCCGCGGCCTGCTGCGGGAAAGACCTTGACACGAGGCGTTCCCGCGACTAACCATTTCAACGTCTCACGCCGCAGTGCCCCGGGAACCACCACCGACGGACCCTGCGAAGCGGAGAGACCATGAAGCTGAGACGCACGCCAGCGTGGGCGGCTCTCACCACCGTTGCAGCGATCACCCTCACCGGCTGCATCAGCGCCCCGGCCACCGCGCCGGTCGGCGAGCACGCACCCCAGACCCCCGTGCTGGACCCCGCGGCCGCCGACGGCGCCACCGGCGAGGTGACGATCTGCGGCGTCCGGGACACCGGGATGTACTCGAAGCTCACCGAGTCCTTCAACGCCAGGAGCACCGGGGTCACCGCGCACTACCTGGAGATCGGGCAGGACACCGACTCGACCCGCACGCAGGCGATCCAGCGCCTCGAAGGCGGTTCCCCCGGCTGCGACATCTACCTGATGGACGTGACCTGGGTCAGCGAGTGGGCCACCCAGGGCTGGATCCAGGACCACAGCAGGCTGGTCGAGGCGCACCGCGCCGACCTCATACCGTCCACTCTGGACACCGCGCGCTACGACGGGCGGTTCTGGGCGGTGCCGTTCCACACCAACGCGGGCCTGCTGTTCTACCGCCAGGACCGGGTGCCACCACCGACCACCTGGTCGCAGGTCTACGCCGGCGCCGCCGCCGACCCGCAGCGCAAGGTGGAGATGCAGGCCAAGCGCTACGAGGGCCTGACGGTGAACTTCCTGGAGATGCTCTACTCCGCAGGCGGATCGGTGATCGACGAGCGCGGCACCGTCACCATCGACTCGCCGCAGACCCGCGCCGTGCTCCGCCAGCTGACCGAAGGGCTGGAGTCCGGCGCCGTCGACCGGGCGAGCCTGACCTACGACGAGGACGCCGGGCGGCGGGCCTACGAATCCGGCCGCGCCGGGTACCTGCGGCAGTGGCCGAGCGCGCTGAGCCTCATCGAGCAGACCGGGGCCGGACCGAACACCGCGGTGGCCGCGCTGCCCGCCTTCGACGAGCACAGCCGGCCCGCGGCGGTGCTCGGCGGCTGGAACCTCGCCGTCGCGGCCAAGGCCGACAACCCCGCGGGGGCGGTCGCCGTCATCGACCACGCCACCAGCGCCGAGTTCCAGAAGACCATGGTGCTGGAGCACTCCCAGGCCCCGGTGCACGCCGCGACCTACGACGACCCGCAGGTGATCGCCGAGCTGCCGTTCATCCCGCAGCTCAAGGAATCGGTGCTCAGCGCGAAGCCGCGCCCGAAGTCGCCGGTGTACGCACAGCTCTCCCGCGCCATCTACCGGAACGTCTACCAGGTGATCTCCGGGCAGACCGACGTGGAATCGGGCGTGCGGAAGATGGCCGAGGACATCCGGACCGCCCAGGAGACCTTCTGATGACCACGACGACCCCGACCCGGCAGCGCCGCCGGGTCGACCAGCAGCAGCGGCGCACCGCGGTGTGGATGGTCTCGCCCGCGCTGGTGGTGATGTTCCTGGTGGCCGCGGTGCCGATCGGCTACGCGGTGTGGCTGTCGCTGAACGTCTACAGCGTCCGGCAGGCCGACCTGTCCCAGTTCGTCGGGCTGACCAACTACTGGCACGCGCTGACCTCGCCGGAATGGTGGGCGGCGGTGCGCCAGACGTTCCTCTTCGCGGTCGTGTCGGTGTTCCTGGAGATCGTGCTCGGCGTCGCGATGGCCCTGCTGCTGAACCTGGCCTTCCGCGGGCGGGGCCTGCTGCGCTCCACGCTGCTGGTCCCCTACGCCGTGCTGACGGTGGTCTCGGCGATCACCTGGCAGGCGATGTTCGAGTCCAACCTCGGCCTGGTGACCGGTGTGCTGCGCGCTCTCGGCCTGCCCGGCGGCGAGCACGTGTGGCTGGCCGAACCCGGCTACGCGATGACCGTGATCATCGTCGCCGACGTGTGGAAGACGGCGCCGTTCGTGGCGCTGCTCGTGCTGGCCGGGTTGCAGGTCATCCCGCCCGACGTCTACGAGGCGGCCGATCTGGACGGGGCGAGCCGCTGGCAGACCTTCTGGCGGGTCACGCTGCCGCTGCTGCGCCCGGCGATCGCGCTGGCCGCGATCTTCCGGCTGCTGGACGCGCTGCGCATCTTCGACCTGCCGTTCGTGCTGACCAAGGGCGCCAGCGGCACCGAGACCATGTCCATGCTCGCCTACCAGGAACTGCGCGAAGGACGGCTGATCGGGCCCGGCTCGGCGCTGTCGATCCTGACCTTCGCCACGGTGATGGTGGTGTCCCTGGTCTACATCCGCTTCGCGGGCGGCAACATCCGCGACGTCGCGAAGGAGCGCTGATGGCGACCGTCCTCGTCCCCGTCCAGACCGCCGCACCGGCTCGTCCCCGGGACCGCCACCGGCCCCGGCCGCTGACGCTGGTGTTCGCCGTGCTGGTGATGCTGGCCTCGCTGGTGCCGTTCTACTGGCTGATCAACACCTCGCTGAAGACCGGCGCCGAGCTCTCCTCGGGCAGCCTGTTCCCCACCGCTCCGTCGCTGCAGAACTACCTCGAAGTGCTGCAGGACGGGAAGTTCCTCGCCGCGCTGGGCAACTCGGTGATCGTCGGCGTGGTCACCACCTCGCTGGCACTGCTGCTGGCGTCGTTCGCCGCCTACGCGCTGGCGCGGCTCGCGCTGCCCCGCAAGGGCCTGATCCTCGCGGCGGTGCTGTCGGTGACCACGTTCCCGGTCATCGCGATCGCGGCGCCGATGTTCAAGATCTGGAGCGACCTGGGCATCTACGACACGCTGCCCGGGCTGATCATCCCGAAGCTCACATTCGCGCTGCCGATGGCGATCTTCGTGCTCACCTCGTTCTTCCGCGAAATCCCCTTCGAACTGGAGGAATCCGCGCTGATCGACGGCGCCACCCCGTTCCAGGCCTTCCGCAAGGTGATCCTGCCGCTGGCGGTGCCCGGCATCGCCACCACCGCGATCCTGGTGTTCATCTCGGTGTGGAACGAGTTCCTGCTCGCCGTCACCCTGACCTCCACACCGACCTCCCGCACGGTGCCGGTGGCGATCGCGTTCTTCGCCGGCACCAACGAGTTCGACCAACCCATCGGCACCATCAGCGCGGCCTCGGTGATCGTCACCCTCCCTCTGCTCCTGCTGGTGCTGCTGTTCCAGAAGCGCATCGTCGCCGGTCTGACGGCCGGGGCGATCAAGGGCTGAGCGCGCGGTTCTCCGTTCGAGAACCCGCAGCGGCCGCTCCAACCACGAACTCGCAAAGCAGAACCTCCCGAAAGGAGACCCCATCCATGAGTCCGATCCGGGTCGGCGTAGTCGGCATCGGGTGGGCGGGCCAGCAGCACCTGGCCGCCTACCAGGACATCCCCGACGTGGAGATCGTCGCGATCGCGGGCAAGGAACCGGAACTGCTGCGCTCGCTCGGCGAGCAGCACGGCGCGACGATGCTGTTCGAGAGCTGGGAGAAGCTGCTGGAGGTGCCCGACCTCGACGCGGTCAGCATCGCGGTGCCGACGTTCCTGCACGCACCGATCGCCATCGCCGCGCTCAAGCGCGGACTGCACGTGCTCAGCGAGAAGCCGCTCGCCCGCAACGGGGTCGAGGGCCAGCAGATGGTCGACGCGGCCCGCTCCGCGGGCAAGGTGCTGGACGTGGTGTTCAACCACCGGCTGCGCGGTGACATCCAGACGCTGGGCGAGATCATCCGCAGCGGCGAGCTGGGCCGGCCGTACTACGCGAAGGCGTCGTGGCTGCGCCGCCGCGGCATCCCGATGCTGGGCAGCTGGTTCACCAACCAGGAGATGTCCGGTGGCGGCCCGCTGGCCGACATCGGCGTGCACGTGCTCGACTACGCGCTGTTCCTGCTGGGTGAGCCGCGCGTGGAGTCGGTCAACGCGGTCACCTACGCCGAACTCGGCCACCGCGGGATCGGCGGCATGAAGTGGGAAACGGCCGACGCGAACGTCTCGGCCTACGAGGTCGAGGACTTCGCCGCGGCGTTCATCCGCCTGGAAGGCGGTGCGACGCTGGTGCTGGAGACCTCCTGGGCGGCGTTCCGCAGCCCGGACGACCTGATCGACTTCAGCGTCCTGGGCACCGACGGCGGCGCGGAGCTCAAAGCCGTGGGGGCGACGAAGGCAGCGGTCGGCGACGTGCACGTGTACCGCGACGCGGACGGCGAGATCGCCGACTACCGGCCCACGGCCGAACCGGGCCGCGCCCACGCCGGGGTGGTGCAGAACTTCGTCGAGGTCCTCCGCGACCCGGCCCGGTGGTCCGCCAACGACGGTTCCCTCGCCCTGAAGCGGGCGAAGGTCATCGACGCCTGCTACCAGTCCGCCGCCGAGAACAAGGAGATCGTGGTCGAGTGAGCAAGCTCCGCATCACCGTCTGGAACGAAGGCGTGCACGAGTCCACTCAGGACCCGGCCGGGATGGACGAGTACTACCCCGACGGCATCCACGGCGCGATCGCCTCCGGCATCCGCGAGCAGCTCCCGGACGCCACCGTGCGCACCGCGCTGCTCAGCGATCCCCAGCACGGACTGCCGGAAGAGGTCCTGGCCGGCACCGACGTCCTGCTGTGGTGGGGCCACAAGGCGCACGGCCAGGTCGACGACGCGGTCGTGGACCGGGTCCAGCGGCACGTGCTCGGCGGCATGGGCCTGCTGGCCCTGCACTCCGGGCACTTCTCCAAGATCTTCACCCGCCTGCTGGGCACCACCTGCTCGCTGAGCTGGCGCAACGCGGCCGAGCGCGAGGTGGTGTGGACGGTGAACCCGACGCACCCGATCGCCGACGGGATCCCGAACCCGCTGGTGATCCCGGAGCAGGAGACCTACGGCGAGTTCTTCGACATCCCGGCCCCGGACGAGCTGATCTTCATCAGCTCCTTCACCGGCGGCGAGGTGTTCCGCTCCGGGGTGACCTTCAACCGCGGCAAGGGCCGGATCTTCTACTTCAGTCCCGGAGACGAGCGCTACCCGGTCTACAACCAGCCGGAGATCAGGAGGGTCCTGGCCAACGGGATCACCTGGGCGGCCCGGCCCGACGTCGACCGCACCATCCCCGAGGTCTCCAACCCAGCCCGGAACTGGTACCTCGAGAGCTGAACCACCACAGGGCGCCGTTCGCCGACGTGGTCGG
>NZ_JAQGLB010000041.1 GCF_027853965.1 Saccharopolyspora indica
GTCCGGATGTCAAGCCCGGCCTTCGGCCGCCCCTTCGGGGTTTCAGGCTTGACATCCGGACCGCAGCCCCGTTTTGGCTCTATGTCACGGGGATGGCCCGGTGTGGGATAGGTTCGGTTTTGGCGTGGGGTTTCGGTTGGTTGGGGGGTTGGGGATTCTGGGGTTTGGTTTTTGGTGGTTTGGTGGGATTGCTTGGGGTGCAGAGGTTTTCTTCTGGCTTCTGACGTTTCGTCGAGGGCCGTGCCATCTCCGAAATCTCGTGTCACGACCCTTGGAGCGGACGCCGCCCTGAGGAGCCGGGCGTCTGATCACGCGACGGAACCCGTGGTGGTGACGGCGGGCAGTTTTGCCTGAAATTGGCTGCGCCCTCACCGCAGGAGCCGTCAAGAACGTGGCCAATTTCAGGCAAAACTGCCGCACCCGCGAAGCCGACCGCCCACCGCCTCGACCCGAACGCAACCCCGTACGACACGCCATCCATCCCCCACCAACCCCGCTCCGGTATCACCACCGGGCACCGGGTGCCGGGCAGCCCTCCAAGCATCCGCCCGGTTCCAGAACAGTCGCCGAGGCCGAGCTGGATCACCACATCGAGCGATCGATATTCTGTCGAAATTCAGTTCGATTCTTGCGATAATCGTTGTATGGCACCGCTTTTGATGAGTTCCGCTGGTGACGCCGAGGGCCGTTCGGGCTCGGTGTCCGCTCCGGCTGCCGCCACCGAGGTTGGGGCAGCCGTTGAGCCCTGCGCTGTTGAGCGGGCTGCGGTGGAGCTTCGCGATGCCGAGATCGTTGCTGAGATCGCGGAGATCGAGCGAGTTGTGCGGATAGCTCGGATGCGGCAGTTGCAGTTGATCGCCGAGGCCGGGCATCGCGGGTTGCACGTCGAGCAGGGGGCTCGTTCACCTCAGGCCTGGCTGCAGGGGCTGCTCAACATCGACTTCTCGGAGGCCAAGGGCCGTGTCGTCGTGGCGCGGGACGTCGAGCAGCAGACGACCAGCTGGGGCGAACCGCTGGGCGCCGACCTTCCCGCCACCGCTGCCGCGCTGGCCGCCGGGGCCATCGGGGTCGAGCATGCGCGGGTGGTTTCCCGCTGCGTGCGGACCATGCCCGAGCACGCGCGGGTGCACCAGACCGCCGAGATCGACGCGATCCTGGCCGACAACGGGCGCCGCATGTGCCCGCGCGATCTCGCCAAGCTGGCCGAGCGCATCAAGTACCTGCTGGACCAGGACGGGGCGCATCGCGACGAGGAGGCGCAGCACGAGGGGCGGGAGCTGCACTACGCCACCGGGCGGGACGGCATGCTGGTCGTCAAAGCGCGGCTCGACCGGGAAGTCGGGGCGAAGTTCGTCGAAGCACTCCAGCCGCTGGCCGGGCCTCGGCGCGAGACCGATGGCGAGAAGGATCCGCGCAGCGCCGGACAGCGCAACGCCGACGGATTCGCGGCGATGGTCGACCTGGTCCTGGACTCCGACCAGATGCCCCGGGTCGGAGGCCAGCGGCCGCACCTGAACATCACCATCGACTTCGACGACCTCAAGCGCGGACTGCTGCTCGGCGATGAGGGCATGCCCGGCACGCTCCAGACGACCGAGCAGTCCATCACGGCCGAGAACGTCCGCCGCATCGCCTGCGACTGCGATGTGCTGCCGATGGTGCTCGGCGGCGACAGCCTCCCGCTGGACGTCGGAACCTCCCAACGAACGGCACCCACGCACATCCGGGCCGCCCTGTTGCAGCGCGACGGCGTGTGCGCGTTCCCGGGCTGCGACCGCCCGCCCGGCACACCACAGGCGCACCACGTCGTGCACTGGATCGACGGCGGACCCACCACCGTCGAGAACATGGTCATGCTGTGCGCGCATCACCACCGCGTCGTGCACGGCCAGCGGTGGGGAATCGAGCTGCACCACGGTCGTCCGGTGTTCACACCACCGTCCGACGTGGACCCGTCGCGGGTGCCCAGACCTGGCGGCAGAGCACTGCCCGCCGGATACCGCGAAACCCTCCGGAATCTCATCCCTGCACCCAGGGCCCCGGAGGGCATCGCGTGACGCCTGCTGCCGGGCGGCAGGCGTGGGCGCACGCCGTGCTGTGCGCACACGCCCCCCGGGTTCAGCGGGACTGCTGTCCGTATCCGCTGAAGAGCTCCGCGCAGCGGGCCATTTCCTCGTCGCTCAGCAGGCTGGGGTCACCGATCCGCTTCGCGGTCAACCACAGCTCGCACAGCCACTCCAGCTGCCGGGCGCGGTTGTAGGCCTTCGGCAGCGAGTCCGCGATGGTCACCGTGCCGTGGTTGCGCAGGATGCAGCCGGTGCGGTCGGTCAGGGCCTTCGACATCGACTGCGCCAGCTCGGGGGTGCCGAACGTCGCGTACTCCGCCACCCGCACCGGGCCGCCGAAGTCCGCCAGCTGGTAGTGCACCGCAGGGACCTCGTCGCGCAGCAACGACAACGCCGTCGCGTTCAGCGAGTGCGTGTGCACCACCGCGCCCGCGTCGTGCTCGCGGTACGCGGTCAGGTGCATCGGCAGTTCCGACGTCGGCTTGAGGTCGCCCTCCACCACGTCGCCGTCGAGGTTCACCACGGGGATGTCGGCGACCTGGAGGTCGTCGTAGTCGACACCGGAGGGCGTCACCGCCACCAGGTCACCGCTGCGGACCGAGATGTTGCCGGAGGTGCCTACCACCAGCCGGTCCGCCGTCATGCGCTGGGCGATGGCGATGACCTCGCTCCGTTGCGCGGCCAGTCGCGAACTGCTCACTTCACACCTTCGTTCAACAGGAGGCGCCGGGGACGTCCGACGCCGACTCGTAACCGCTGATCGCCGCCACCTTCTCAGCCGACGGCGAGGACTCGTCGAAGTGGTACCCCAGCCACTCCGATGCGAGCCTGCGGGCCAGCTCCAGGCCCACCACCCGCTGGCCGAAGCACAGCACCTGCGCGTTGTTGCTCAGGATCGAGCGCTCCACCGAGTAGCTGTCGTGCGCGGTGACCGCGCGGATGCCCGGCACCTTGTTCGCGCTGATCGCCACACCCAGGCCGGTGCCGCACACCAGCAGCGCGCGGTCCGCCTTGCCCTCGGCCACCAGCCGGGCCGCGTTGACCGCCACGTGCGGGTAGGCCGTGTGCTCGTCGGAACCCACGCCCACGTCCACCACGTCGGCCACTCGCGGGTCGTTCTCCAGGTCCTTCTTCAGCGCGTCCTTGTACTGCAGCCCCGCGTCGTCGGAGCCGACCACGATGCGCAGCGGCGCCTGCTGCTCAGTCACTTCTGTCCGTCCTTCCTGTCACCGGCGAGCACCTCGCCGATCCGGGTGAGCGCGAGCGCCAGCGACGTCGCGCCGGGGTCCGGCGTTCCGACGCTGCGCTCCGCCAGCGGTCGGGCGCGTCCGGTGCGGGGCCGCAGGTCCGCGGTCTTCGCCGCGGCTTCGGTGGCCACCTCCGACGCTCGTGCCCAGGCCTCGCGGCCGCTCGCGCCGCCGTCGACCTCGCCGCGCAGCTTCTCGACGAAGGGCACCAGCGCGTCGACCAGCGTCTTGTCGCCGAGCTCGGCGCGGCCCAGGCGCTGCACCGCGGCGAGGGCCGCCGCCGCACCCGCGGCCAGGTCGCCCGGCAACGTCGCGCGGTGGTCCGGCAGCAGGTCGCCGAAGGACCGCAGCGCCGCACCCCACAGGACACCCGAGGTGCCGCCCGCCTTCGCCGCCCACGCGTCACCGGCGTCGACGAGCACCGCAGCCGGGCCGACGCCCTGCGCCGCCGCCGCTTCCGCTGCCTCGATCGCCGCCGCGCTGCCGCGCGTCATGCCCCGGCCGTGGTCGCCGTCGCCCGCGATCGCGTCGAGGCGGCCCAGCTCCTCCTCCTGGTCGCGCAGCAGGTCCGCGATCTCGCGCAGGGCCTCGACCACGGTCGTCGCCGTCGCCTGGCCTTCCGCCGGGGCCACCACGACCACCTTCTCCGGCAGTGCCGGCAGCTCCTCGTCCGCCGCGTCCGCATCCGCGGCCGCGATCCCGACGTTGCCCTTGCGGTAGGCAGGCGTGTCCGCCGGGGCCTGCCACAGGCGCTCCAGCTCGTCGTCCAGCCAGGTCAGCGTCAGCGAGCAGCCCGCCATGTCCAGGCTGGTCACCAGCTCGCCGACCTCGGGGGCGACGACCTCCACACCCGCTTCCGCCAGCAGGCGGGACACCGTGCCCCAGACCACGAACAGCTCTTCGTACTTGGTGGCGCCCAGACCGTTGAGGATCGCCGTCACTCGGCGGGAACCGGTCTCCGGTGCCTCCGCCAGCACGCCGTCGACGAGGATCTTCGCCAGTTCCGAGGCCGACGGCATCTCCCGCTCCGACACACCCGGCTCGCCGTGGATGCCCAGCCCGAGGCCCATCCGGCCCTCCGGCACCTCGAACAGCGGGTGGTCCTGACCCGGCAGCGTGCAGCCGTCGAAGGCCACGCCCAGGCTGCGGGTCCGCTCGTTGGCGTGCTCCGCGACCCGCACGACCTCGTCGAAGTCGTAGCCCTCCTCGGCCGCCGCCGAGGCGACCTTGAACACCACGAAGTCGCCGACCACGCCGCGGCGCTTGTTCTGCTCCGCGGCCGGGGCGCTGGCCACGTCATCGGTGACCACCACGTTGTGCGCGCGGATCCCGTCGCGCTCCAGGCGCTCCACCGCCAGGCCGAAGTTCATGTTGTCCCCGGCGTAGTTGCCGAAGGAGAACACCACACCGGCACCGCGGTCCACCGCCCGGCCCACCGAGTAGGCGTCGTCGGCCGACGGCGAGGTGAAGATGTTGCCGATCACCGAACCGTCGGCGAAGCCCGGCCCGACCACACCGCAGAACGCCGGGTAGTGCCCGGAACCGCCACCGGTGACCACGGCGACCTTGCCCCGCCGGGGCCGCTCGGCCCGGACCACACCGCCCGGCACCTGCCGGACGTAGGTGGGGTGCGCGGCCACGAAGCCGGTCACCATGTCCTCGGTGAACCTCGCCGGGTCGTCGTACAAGCGCGTCATCGCACTTCTCCTCAAGCAGCAGTCAGGAGCTCGCGCCCCAGTGCGGGCGGGCGCGGTCGATCGAAACCAGGTACTCGCGGTAGCCGCGTTCGTAGAACTCCACCGCGTTCGGGTGCGGCTGCACGGTACGTCGCGCGGCGGCCCACAGCTCGCGGTCCACCGGCTCGCCCAGCGAGTCCCACGCGGTCATGGCCGCGCCGCGCGCACCCACGCCTTCCTCGTAGGGCACGTGCAGCGGCCTGCCGAGCACGTCGGCGAAGATCTGGCTCCACGCCGCCGAGCGCGCCCCGCCACCGCAGGCCGAGACCTCGCCGGTGAGCCCGGCGGACTCCAGGTTGTGGCGGGCCGCGTAGGCCACCGCCTCGCACATCGCCCGCACCAGGTCCGCCTGCGAGGTGTCCAGCGACAGCCCGGTGAACTGGCCGCGCGCGTGCGGCGCCACGAACGGCGCCCGCTCCCCCGAGGTGGACAGGAACGACAGCGCCGACGCGCCACCGGCGCCGGGCTTGCTGCTGTTCAGCAGCGTTTCCAGCTGGTCCACACCGGCGCCGACCATGGACAGCACCCAGTCCAGGTTGGCGGTGCCGACCATCGCCGGCATCACCCGCAGGTAGCGCTCCGGCAGCGGGGTGGCCAGCCACATGCCCGCGACCTCGCCCTGCGGGTCCACGGCGAACTCGTCGCGCAGCACCTGGCAGCCCAGCGTCGTGCCGATGACCAGGCTGCCGTCGCCGACGTTGGTGACGCCGGAGCCGAAGGCGCAGGCGGGCAGGTCGAACGGACCCGCCGACACCGGCAGCCCGGCGGGCAGCCCGAGCTCCCTGGCCGCCTTGCCGTCCAGCGCGAACAGCTTGTTCGGCGGCGCGGGCTCGGCGAGCAGCCTGCGGTGCTCGGAAATCCCGCACGCCTCCAGCGCTTCCTGCGAGTAGCTGCGCGTGGTCACGTCCAGGAACGGCAGCGAGGCGTCGGAGGCGTCCACGGTGATCTCACCGGTGAAGCGCTGCACGATCGCATCGACGCAGTAACCGGCGACCGCGGCCCGCTCCAGCCGCTCCGGGGAGTGCTCGGCGAGGTGCGCCAGCAGCGGACCGGCCGAGCCGGGGAACATCCCCGACCCGGTGAGCCCGAAGACCTCGCGCTGCACGCCGGATTCGCCCCAGCCGTCCAGGATTCCGGCGGCCCTGGCGTCCAGCCACGAGATCGCCGGGCCGACCTGCTGGCCCTGGTGGTCGCGCAGCCACAGGCCGTCGCCCTGGCCGGTGATGGCCAGCGCCTCGACCGGTTCGCCGGTGCTCTCGGCCACCGCGGCGACTTCCCGGACCACGCGGATCACCGAGCTGATGACCTCGTCGAGGTCCTGCTCGACCCGGCCGCCGGGCAGCCGGTTGAGCGTGCTGCGCATGCTGTGCGTGACCAGGGCGGTTCCGTCGCGGTTGAGCAGCGACGCCTTGGTCACCGACGTTCCGACGTCGACACCGATGATCATGGCCGCAGGCCCTCGAACTGGGCCAGCACGTCGGGGTTGGCCACGAAGCGCGGGCGCTTGCCCTCCAGGAACAGCGCGACCTCACCGGCCACGATCTGCGCGGCGCGGTGCGCGGTCTGGCGCGTGGCGCCCGCCAGGTGCGGGGTGGTGATGACGTTCGGCGCGTCGAACAGCGGCCAATCGCGCGGCGGCGGCTCGATGTCGTAGACGTCCACGGCCAGCGCACCGAGCCTGCCGGACTTCAGCATCTCCGGCAGCGGCGCGTAGTCCAGCAGCCCACCGCGCGCGGAGTTGATCAGCACCGCGCCTTCCGGCAGCAGCTTGAGGTTGTCGGCGTTGAGCAGGTTCTTGGTCTCGGGGGTGAGCCGCGCGTGCAGGCTGACCACCGAGCTGCGGCGCAGCAGGTCGTCGAGCTCGACCAGCTCGACGCCGTCGCGCGCGGCGTCCTCGGTCTTGACGAACGGGTCGGAGACCAGCACGTGCGAGCCGAAGGCCTTGAGCACGCGGGCCACGATCTTGCCGATCGCGCCGTAGCCGACGAGGCCGACGGTGGCGCCCTCCAGCTCGATGCCGGCGTTCTCGTAGGCGTAGTAGTCACCGCGCCAGTTGCCCGACTTCAGCTCGGCGTCGGATCCGGGGATGCGGCGCAGCGCGGCCAGCGTCAGGCCGACGGCGAACTCGGCGGCAGCGGCGGCGTTGCGGCCAGGCGCGTAGCTGACGATCACGCCGTTGTCGGTGGCGGCCTGCAGGTCGACGTTCACCGGCCCGCCGCGGCAGACACCGACGAACTTCAGGTTCGGGGTGGCGGCCAGCACGTCGGCGGTGAACGGCGCCATCTGGGTGGCCACGATCTCCGCGTCGCCCAGCGCGTCGAGCAGCTGCTGCTCGGTGCCGCTGGCCTCGTGCACGTTGCCGACCGGGCCGAACGGCTCCACCGGCCACGGCAGCTTCAGGGTGCTGAACTGCAGGTCGTGCGCGCCTGCGCTGCTGCGCAGGGCGTCGACGAACACCTCGGGGGCGACGAAGTGGTCACCTGCGGCCAGTACGCGGGTCATGAGGACTCCTTTGTCACAAAGAGCTGGCTTGCGGCGCTACCCCGATTCTGCGTGCTCAGAACCGGGGTCGTCCGCCCGGCGGGGCGGCGGGGCGCCGGGGTGGGGAACGGGAGGGTCAGCTGCCGACCGGCTCGGGCAGCGAGCCCACCAGGCGCTGCCGCACGTCGTCGAGGTCCGAGGCGATGTAGCTGGCACCGGCCAGCGCGTCCTCGGCGGGCGGGTAGTCGGCGTTGGGGATGGCCACCACGGTCATCCCGGCGGCGGCCGCGGCGCGCAGGCCGTTGCTGGAGTCCTCGACCGCCAGGCACCGCTTCGGGTCCTGGCCGAGCTTCTCGGCGGCCGAGAGGTACACGTCGGGGCTGGGCTTGCCCTTGGGCACCTCGGCGCTGGAGACCGTGGCGCTGAAGTGCTGGATCAGGCCGTGGCGCTCCAGCACGGCGTCGATCAGCCGGCGCGGCGCGGAGGAGGCGAGCGCGATCGGGGCGCGCTCGGCGGCCTCGGTGACCATCCGGGCCGATCCCGGCAGCAGCTCGATCTCGCCGCCTTCGAGCGCGGCGATCATGTCGTCGACCACGATCTTCTCGGTGGCCTCGGCGGATTCGGTGGCCTCGGCGAACTTCGCGAGGAACGCCGACCACTCGGGCGCGCTCATGCCCTGGACCTGCCGGGTCTGCTCAACGGTCCAGGTCTTGCCGCGCGCGGCGGCGAACTTGGCCCACATCCGCTCCCACAGGTGCTCGCTCTCGACCAGGACGCCGTCCATGTCGAAAACGACCGCGCTGTGGGCGCCGTTCGGCTGCTCGGACCGGGTCATCTCAAACCTCCCGCCAATCACTGACACGTCTCAAATTAACATGATCAACGTTAATTGTCACCCTTTGGATGATAGTTCAGCATCACGTCCCTAACAGTCCGCCGCGGGCGGCAAGATGGCCGCATGGCGTCCGCACCGAAGAAGCAGTCCCCCCGCCTCCTGCGCCAGCAGAAGATCATCGACCACGTGGTCGCGCAGGGCTTCGCCAGCGCCGCGGAACTGTCCGAGCTGACCGGCGTCAGCCTGATGACGGTGCACCGCGACCTCGACGACCTGGTCACCAGGGGCCTGCTGCGCAAGTACCACGGCGGCGTCTCCGCCCAGCCCTCCACGGTGTTCGAGAGCAGCTCGGACTTCCGGCTGCACACCCACACCGCCGAGAAGGACGCGCTGGCCAGGGACGCGCTGCAGTTCATCACGCCCGGCATGTCGGTGATGCTGGACGACTCCACCACCGCGCTCGCGCTGGCCAGGCTGCTGCCGGACGTCGGGCCGCTGACCGTGGTCAGCAACTACCGGCAGGTGCAGGAGACGCTGCGCGACGTGCCCGACATCCGGCTGATCGGGCTGGGCGGCGAGTACTCCCGCACCCACGACTCCTACCTGGGCCTGCCGTGCCAGGAGATGATCAACGCCTTCTCGGTCGACATCGTGTTCCTGTCCACCTCGGCGATGAACGCGCGGCTCACCTTCCACCAGGAGCAGGAGATCGTGCTGGTCAAGCGGGCGATGCTGGCCAGCGCCACGACCAAGGTGCTGCTGATGGACGCCAGCAAGGTGGCCCGCTCCGCGCTGCACCAGTTCGCCCCGGTCAGCGCCTTCGACCACGTCCTGCTGGCCGGCGATCTGGACGCGGCGCTGGTGGAGGAGATGCGCGAGCAGACCGACGTCCGCCTGGCCACCCTGGAGTGACCGGCGGTACCGGTGCGAACACGCGGTGTGGCGCGGCCTGTGATGCGCCGAATTTCTCCAAATTAACGTCTTGCGCGTTAATATGAACGAGGTGCATGATAGCCAGCACTCGTAGACCGGCCCGCTGTGAGCGTGCGCCGAGAACTTCCACTCCTTGGAGACAGTGATGTCCCAACAGACCACAGCGGAGCGCCCGGCCAGCAGGCTCGACCGCATCGGCATTCCCAAGCCCCTGTTCTGGGGCTTCGTCGCCGTGCTGATCTTCATGATCGGCGACGGCGTGGAGACCACCTTCCTCTCGGACTACCTGCAGCAGCCCGAGGGCGGCGGCCTGCCCGGCTCGACCGCGGCGTTCGCCACGGTCACCATCTACGGCGTCGCGGCGATGATCGCTTCGTGGTTCTCCGGGACGCTGTCGGCGATCTGGGGCCCGCGCCGGGTGATGTGGCTCGGTGGCGCCTGGTGGATCGTGTTCGAGCTCCTGTTCCTGTTCGTGGCGCTGCCCTCGCAGAACGCGACGTTCATCGTGGCCACCTACGGCATCCGCGGCTTCGCCTACCCGCTGTTCGCCTTCGCGTTCCTGGTGTGGGTGCAGATCGCCAGCCCGGTCAAGATGCGCGGCTCGGTCGCCGGCTGGTTCTGGTTCGCCTTCACCGGCGGTCTGCCGACGCTGGGCGCGGCGCTGGCCGCCGTCGCGATGGGCGGCTTCGGCCTGAGCCAGCACGGCACGCTGGTGCTGTCGCTGGTCGTGGTCACCATCGGTGTGCTCATCGGCAGCTTCGCGGTCCGCGAGAAGCACGGCCTGATGCCGATCGCCGACGAGTCGGTCAAGAACCCGCGCAGCCTCAAGCGGCTGGCCGAGGGCGTGGACATCCTGTGGCGCGACCGGCGGACGCTGGCCGGCGGCCTGATCCGCATCGTCAACACCGCGCCGCAGTACGGCTTCTTCGCGATGTTCCCGTTCGTGCTGGGCCCGGCCACGCCGGGCGGCGGCTTCCTCACCGCCGCGCAGGTCGCCACCCTCGCCTCCATCAGCTACGGCGCCAACATCGCCGCGAACCTGTTCTTCGGCGTCTTCGCGGACCGCTTCGGCTGGCGGCGCACCATCACCTGGTTCGGCTGCGTGGGCTGCGCCATCGCGACCCCGCTCTGGTACTTCACCGCGGTGACCACCCAGAGCTTCGTGGTGACGGCCACCTTCGGCGTCGTCTACGGCATCCTGCTGGCCGGCTTCGTCCCGCTGTCGGCGCTGATGCCGTCGATGGTCGCCCCCAAGGACAAGGGCGCGGCCCTGGCCATCCTGAACTTCGGTGCCGGTGGCGCCGCGTTCGTCGGCCCGGTCGTGGTCACCATCCTGTTCCCGCTGGTCGGCGGCGGCGGTGTGGCCATCGCGTTCAGCGTGCTCTACATCCTGGTCGCGTTCCTGAGCCTGAAGGTCAAGGACCCGGCCGACCCGGGTGAAGCCCGCAGGATCAGCGCGGCGGAGACCGCGCGAGCGGCTGCCTGAGCGAAGTGATCGCGGAGCCCGCGTCCCCGTCCGGGGGCGCGGGCTCACTCGCATCCGGCCGTCGTCGCCCAGCGCGACCACGAACCGGCCGTCCGGGGTGAGCGCCGGATCGCCGACCGCCGTCCCGGGCACGGCGGTCCGCTCGGCGCCGAAGACCTCGATCCGACCGCCGGACCCGCGAACGGCCAGGACCGGCGGATTCCCCGCCGCCACCGCCGGATCGGAGGTGGCGGCGACCGCCACCCGGCGCACCACGCCCCACCCGGCCCGCTCCCCCAGCACCACGAGATGCCCGGTCCCGGCTTCGCGGAACGCGGCGGAGGCGAAACGCCCTCCCGCCACGGCGATCGCTCCGGCCGGACGGTGCGCCGACGGCGGCGATACGAGCTCCGCCCGACCGGTCCCGGTCACCTTCCAGTGCAGCAATCCGGCCCGCGCCGCAGCCAGCACGTGCACCTCCCCCGTTGCCGTCACGAGCACCGACACCTCGTCCTGGACGCCGGTGCCCCCGAGATCGGCCCACGCGGGCGCGTCGGCGAAGCGGATGCCGACCCCTCCGGCGGAGTTCTTCGCCGCGACCACGATCCGCCCGCCGGGAACCACGGCGGCGCCCGGCGGCCCCACGTGCGTCAGCCGCTCCGCGGCGCGCGGCGAACCGAGCGCGATCCACGGATTCCCGTTCGCCCGCAAGAAGATCCCACCGGTGTAGCGGTCCTGCGCGACGATCGTGCGCTCATCCGCGAGAACCGCCGAGCGCGGCACGAATCCCGGTGTGGGCACCACGACTTCCGCCGCTCCGGAGCCCGCGAACAGCTGATCACCGCGCACGAAGACGTGCACTTCCCGGCCCGAGCCGTCGGTCGCGGCCCAGTTCGCGCCGCGCGGCCAGCGCTGCCGCATGCTCCGCAGCCAGGTCCGGTACGGATCACCGAGGCTCACCACGGGATCGTGCCGGGCGTAGTGCTCGAAGATCGCCCGCTTGTCGGCCACCACCGCCGGCGGCAGGTTCGGCGGCGCATCGGCGATGTCGTAGTCGCGGTAGTGCACGAGGTGGGTCCGGATCGCGGCACGCCGCACCGCGATCTCGGCGAACCGCGCGGTCATCACGTGGTCCGGGTGGTTGTGGTGGACTCCCCACTGCGGCTGGTTGCGGGTGTCCGGCTCCGGGTCGTGAGTGCGGACGATGACCGGCTCGAAGCGCCGGTGCAAGCCGGTCAGCAGCCCGATCAGCGACGTCCGGTCGTGCTCGGCGACCGCGACCGCGGAGCCGTCCGGGCGCAGCGTGGCGACTCGCGCGACCGGGTCCCGCCAGAGCCGGGTGAGCGCGTGCTTGCCACCGGTGGCGTGCGGATCGTTGTCGTCGGGCAGGTTCAGGAAGATCAGCCTGATTCCCGGCCGAGCGCGCAGCTCCTGCACCTCGACCTCCCGGCCGCCGACCCGCAACGTCCCGCGCCGCCAGTCGTCGGCGGCACCGGCCATCGCCGCGAACGCGGCTCGGGCCCCGGCCTGCCGCTTCGCGGCGTACTGCGCGGCCGGGCGCACATCGCTCTCCCCGGCGGTCAGGAACACCGTGGTCACCTCCGCCCCGGAACGCACCGACATCGCCAGATCCGGGTTCATGAACAGGATGTCGTCGTCCGGGTGCGCCACGACCTGGAGGTGCGACCGCTGCGGATCCGCGGCGACCGGCACGGCGAGCACCACGAGCAGCGCCGCGACGATCGAGGCCACTGCTCTCATCGCGACCTCCGCTGCGCCACCGGAAACGCGGAAAGCACTGCGGCCAGCGCTGCCCCGAGGCAGACCAGCGCGACGTGCCAGGCGAAACCGGGCGGGCTCCAGGAGAGCGTGAGCACGCCACCGGAGGAGTCCGGGACGCGCACCCGGAGCAACCCGGCCTCGGTCGCCCCGACCGGAACCGGACGGTCATCCACCTCCGCGCGATAACCGGGCCAGGCCAGCCGCGCGAAGACGAGCTCACCGGCACCGGCGAAGCGCACGGTTTCCCGGGCCTGCCCGTGCTGCACGTCGTCGAGCACCCGCACACCCCGCACCGCGCCCAACCGCCCTTCCGGCCAGGCGATCGGCGCTTCCCGCCTGAGCACGGCGACTTCCCGGTCCCGCCGCGCGATCCGCCAGCCTTCGGGAGCCGTCGCCACCTCGCGCAGCCTGCGCTGCACCACGACGTGCTCGACGCGGAGCTGATCGGCCAGCGGCCAGAGCCGGTCGTAGGCCTGCGGGCAGGTGGCGCCGAAGTAGCTCAGGCAGAGCTCGGCGTGCAGGGCGGCGTGCCCGATCCCCGTGTAGGACACCAGGTTCGCCATCCCGGCAGCGGCAGGCATGTTGCCGAACAGCAGCCGCGACCACGCCTGCCCCGAGACGATCTGCTCGGGCGGGATGCGGTCGCGGTCGGCGATCTGCACGACGGTGCCGGTGCCGAACGCGGCGAAGCGCGTGCGCAACTCCCGCACGTCCGCCGGGAAGTGGTAGGCCGCGACGTCCCGGTTGACCGGGAACCACACCACCTGCGAGGCCAGCACGCACGCGGTGCCCAGGTGCAGCACCGCGACGAGCATCCGGGTGCGCAGCGCCAGCAGGAGCAGAGCGCCGACCAGGGCCAGCGAAACCAGGTGCTTCGGCGCCTGCGCCGGCCAAGCGGCGACGGCCAGGTATCCGCCGGCCAGCATCGACGCGGCGGAGCAGAACAGCCGCAACGTGAACCGGTCGGTGCGCAGACCGCGGGAGAGCGCGACGGCGAGCAGGACGGCGATCGCCAGGTGCAGCACCACGACGTTGCGCAGCGGCCAGCGGAACAGCCACAGGTTCGACGGTCCCAGGCACAGCAGCAGGTAGCAGCCCACCAGCACCACCGCGCAGGCGCAGCCGCGCCACCGGACGGCGCGCCAGTCGAGCCAGGCCAGCAGCGGGACTGCGAACCAGGCGAAGTAGGTCGCGGGCACCGACGTCCGGAACGCGCCGAACGTGGTGATCTGCGGGAGGAACGAGGGCAGGCTCGCGTTGAGGAGATCACCGACGCCCGGCACCAGCTGCCCGGTGTTGAAGAACGCGTACCCGGATCGCCACCCGACCTCCGACGCCGCCAGCACCGGGCCGTAGACCAGCGGCAGCGCGACGGCGACCGCGACGCCGAGCAGCACCAACCGCACCCGGTCCCGGCCGCGCTCCACCAGCAGCCCGGCGAACACCAGGCACAACGCCAGCACGCTGTAGGGATCACCGGCCGAGACGCAGAGGAAGCACAGGATCCACGCCGCGAACGCCGGAACCCGGTCGGACCGGCACAGCGCCCACCAGGCCCACGGCAACCACGCGAACCCCATGAGACCACCCGCCCACGAGCCCGCCTGGAAGTACAGCACGAACCCGGACACCGGAAGCGCCGCGCCGAGCACCGAGGCCATCCCGCGCGCCGCGCCGTAGCTGCGGCACAGCAGGAACGTGCCGACACCGAGCACGACGAGGAACTGCGTCTTCACCACCGCGGCGGCGATCGCGAGGTCACCGATCCACACCACCAGCAGGAAGTCCAGCAGGTGCACCGGGTTCCAGATCCCGAACAGCGCCTCACCGGCCAGGTTCCCGCCCATCCACGAATCCAGGTCCAGGCCCAGCGGCCAGTCGCCGGCCAGCAGCCGCTCGCCCAACCGGTGCCACATCGGCAGGAACTGCGCCGCGCTGTCGTCCCAGAAGTAGAACGACGGGTTCACCAGCAACGGGATCTGGCACAGCACCGCGACCACCGCCCCGACACCGGCCGCGAACGGCCAGTCACCGCACGCCTTCCCGCGCCGCGCGGTCAACACCGCCCGGCTCGCGAAGAACGTCGCGGGCAGCACCGCGGCACCTCCGACGAGCGGTGCCAGCACCGGATCGACACCGGCCACGACCGCGACGGCCACCGCCACCGTGCTCAACCCGACCAGCGCCAGGTTCACCAGCGGGAACAGCAGGAACGTGCGGGCCCGGACCGGAACCGCGAAGGTGAACCGGCAGTTGAGCAGGTAGGAGCACAGCGTGGCCGTCGCGGTCGCCACCACGTGCGCCAGCAGGTACGGCACCAACGCGAGCAGAGCGAAGTAGACCGCGCAGTGCACGGTCGTGTTCGCCCCGCCGACCAGGGCGAACCGCCCGAGCTGCGTCCCGCGCCGCATCACGGCACCAGCTCGGCGGGCCGCGAACGGTGCGCCGAGACGTCCGGTCCCAGTTCCTTGACCAGGTACTGCGGTCGGCGCTTGGTCTCGACGTAGGTCCGCCCCAGGTACTCCCCGAGCACGCCGAGGAAGCACAGCTGAAGCCCGCCCATCCCGATGAGCAGCGTCCCGCCCACCGGCGCCCGCGAACCGTCCACAATGGCCTTCGCCGCCGCGCGCGCGATCCACGCGCCCGCCGCGCACGCCACCAACGCGCCCAGGTACAGCGAGATCCGCAGCGGTTTCGCGTTGAACGAGGTCAGCCCGTCGATACCGTGATCGACCAGCGCACCGAAGGTCCACTTCGAACCGCCGGAGCGACGCGGCGCGTCGCGGAAGGCGACGTAGGCGGTGTCGAAACCGATCCAGGCGAACAGCCCCTTGGAGAACCGGTGGTGCTCCGGCAGCGACAGCACCGCGTCCACCGCGCGCCGCGACAGCACCCGGAAATCACCTGCACCGTCGGGCAACCGGACACCGGCGAACCGGCGAGCCGCCCGGTAGTACGCCCTGGCGGGCAACGACCGCCAACCGCGCTCCCCGCTCCTGGTGCGGCACGCCACGACCTGGTCGTAGCCGGAATCCAGCAGCGGCAGCATCCGGCGCAGCAGCTCCGGCGGGTGCTGCAGGTCGGCGTCCAGCAGCGCGACGCGATCGCCCAGCGCGTGCCGCAATCCGCACAGCATCGCCGGTTCCTTCCCGAAGTTGCGGCTCAGCGACACGTAGCGGACACGCGGGTCCGCCGCCGCCAGCCGGCGGGCCTCGCGCAGCGTCCGGTCGGTGCTGCCGTCGTCGACCAGGATCACCTCGTAATCCCGGACGCGTCCGGACAGCGCCGCGACCAGCGCGTCGTGGAACCGTTGCAGGCCGTGCTCCTCGTTGAGGCACGGCACCACCAGCGACAGGTACATGGCAGGTCTCATCCGTCTCGGCGGCCCCGAAGCCGCTGCGGTCGTTGCAGATTCGGCTCGAAGGTAGGTTCGACGCCGAAGGGCACCCCCGCCCGACACACCGGCGAATAATCCGTCCGCGTGGCAGATCGGAACCTGCTCGCACCGCGGCGCACCGCCAATGGCAGGCTGGTTCCATGTCGTCCGCGTCATTCCCCCGCCGCAGCGCGCGAACTCAGGGCTTCACCCTGGGCGCGCCCCGGAACTTCACCGCCACCGGCAACGGGGCGACGGTGCTCTTCCTGCGCTCGGCCGCCGGCACCGATCCCCGCAACTCCCTGTGGGCGCTGGACACCGCGACCGGCCAGGAGCGCGTGCTGGCCGATCCGGCGGCGCTGCAGGACAGCGACGAAGTGAGCCCGGAGGAGCAGGCGCGCCGCGAGCGCGTGCGGGAACGCGCGGGCGGCATCACCGGTTACGCCGCGGACCGCGCGGGGAACTCGGTCGTGTTCATGTTGTCCGGACGGCTCTTCCACACCGCGGTCGCCACCGGTGAGACCCGCGAGCTCCCGGTCCGCAGGCCCGTCGCCGACCCGCGGCTGGACCCGGACGGCCGCCGGGTGTCCTACGTGTCCGGTGGTGCGCTGCGCGTCATCGAAGTGGACGGTTCCGGTGACCGGGCGCTGGCCGAACCCGACGGCGCGAACATCACCTGGGGCGCGGCGGAGTTCATCGCCGCCGAGGAGATGGGCCGCTTCCGCGGCTACTGGTGGGCGCCGGACGGCTCGCGGCTGCTGGCCGCCCGCGTGGACGAGTCCCCGGTGCGCAACTGGTACCTCGGCGACCCGAACGACCCGGCGCGCGAGCCGACTCCGATGCGCTACCCGGCGGCCGGGACGGCGAACGCCGAGGTGACCCTCGCGCTGGTCGGCCTCGACGGCGGGCGCGTCGCGGTCGACTGGGACCGGCAGGCGTTCCCGTACCTGGTCACCGCGCACTGGTCCGGGCACGGCCGCCCGCTGATCGCGGTGCAGACCCGCGACCAGCGCACCCAGCTGGTCCTCGCGGTCGACCCGGACACCGGGCGCACCACCGAGGTGCACCGCGACACCGACCCGCACTGGGTGGAGATCAAACCGGGCTGGCCGGCCTGGACGCCGGACGGCCGCCTGGTGCGCATCAGCGCCGAGGACGGCGCTTACCGGCTCGTCGTCGGCGACCGGCCGTGGACGTCGGCACCGCTGCAGGTCCGCAGCGTCCTGGACGTCGGCGAGCACGACGTCCTGATCTCGGCCTCCGAGCAGGATCCGACGCAGGTGCACCTCTACCGCGTCACCGAGTCCGGCGTCGAGCCCCTGACCACCGCGCCCGGCGTGCACAGCGGAACCCGCTCCGGCGAGGTGCTGGTGACCGCCAGCGCCACCCTCGACGAGCCGGGCACCCGCGTGCGGGTGCGGCTGGGCGACCGCGAGATCGCCGAGATCGCCAGCCGCGCCGAAGATCCCGGCGTGGACCTCAACGTCGAACTGCTGCGCCTCGGTGAGCGCGAGCTGTGCGGCGCCCTGCTGCTGCCGAACGGCTACCAGCCGTCGGACGGTCCGCTGCCGGTGCTGCTGGATCCCTACGGCGGCCCGCACTCGCAGCGGGTGCTGTCCCGCCAGCAGGGCTTCCTGACCTCGCAGTGGTTCGCCGACCAGGGCTTCGCGGTGCTGGTCGTCGACGGCCGCGGCATGGCGGGCCGCGGCCCGGACTGGGATCGCGCCATCGCCGGTGACCTGGCCGGGCCACCGCTGCAGGACCAGGTCGACGCGCTGCACGCGGCGGCCGCGCAGCACCCGGAGCTGGACCTCGACCGCGTCGCGATCCGCGGCTGGTCCTTCGGCGGTTACCTGGCCGCGCTGGCGGTGCTGCGCCGACCGGACGTCTTCCACGCCGCGGTGGTCGGTGCCGGGGTCGTGGACTGGCGCCTGTACGACACCCACTACACCGAGCGCTACCTCGGCGACCCGAACGAGGCACCGGAGGTCTACGAGGCGAACTCGCTGCTGGCCGACGCCCCGAAGCTGGACCGGCCGATGCTGATCGTGCACGGAACGGTGGACGACAACGTCGTGCTGGCCCACGCCCTCCGCCTGTCGGCGGCGCTGACCGCGGCGGCCCGCCCGCACACGGTCCTCCCGCTGCCGGGCGTCAGCCACATGCCCACCGACGAGACGACCAGCGAGAACCTCCTGCTGCTCCAGGTCGACTTCCTGCGCAAGGCCCTGGGCTGAACGACTCCTCGGTCGTGGGGGCGCGGCGGGCGG
>NZ_JAQGLB010000042.1 GCF_027853965.1 Saccharopolyspora indica
GCGGATACCGGGTCATCCCCGTGACATAGAGCCAAAACGGGGCTGTGGTCCGGATGTCAAGCCTGAAACCCCGAAGGGGCGGCCGCCAGGCCGGGCTTGACATCCGGACCACAGCCCCCACAATCCAACAAACCACGGGGATGACCCCCACCACAACACAACCAATAAAAGCCCCAACCACCTCGAAAACCCCGCTCAAAGCCCAACATCACCAAGCAAGGCCGCCAACTTCTCCGACCGATCAGCACCGCGATGCGCCAACACCACACCCGACGCATCGGTGAGCACAGCATAGGGCGGCCCCGGAACACCGTTGACCTCGAAAACGTCCGGCCCGGTCACCAGCGGAAGGTCAACCCCCTGCGTGGCGAGATACCCCCGCACCTCCCCGACCTCCCCGGAGCTCACCAGCACCACCGGCACCCTGCCGGCGACCGCCCGGAACTCGGGCAGCATCACCCGGCAAGCACCGCAGACCGGCGAGATGTAGGCGAACAGAACCCGGTCACCACCATCGGCGAAGGCCGAAACGTCAGTGCCGATCTCGAACCGCATTCCCACCACCGGCGCGGACGGGTGCACGTCCAAGCGCGAGACCAGCGCTGCAACCCCGAACACGATCCCGGCGAGGATCGCGGACCCGAGCAGCTGCACCGACGCGAACGGCACGTGCGCACCGAATCCGGCAAACACCGCGAGCACCAGCAACAACCCAGTGCGCGTCAGCGAACCCGCACCAACCCGTTCCGAGGTCTGCAAGCAGCCGCAAGACACCCGCATCCCGCGGCGCAGCACGCTGCCCATACCGATCAAGAAAGCGCTGAACAGCACTGTCGCGAGCGCTGATCCCAAGATCCGCGTCGGAGGCACCACCAACAGCACGGCGCCCAGCAGCTCGGCTCCGACCACCGCCCGCGCACCTGCCGGAACCAGCCGATCGGGCAAGATCCGGTAACCGGCGACAGCGTCGGCGAACCGGTCCAGGTCGCGCAGTTTGCCGACCGCGGCGAAGGCGAGCACTCCCGCCACGGCCAGTGCGGCCGAGGCCGACCAGGTCAGCACGCCGAACTCGGTTCCCGGTACGCAGCCGCTTGGAGCTCGTAGAGCTGGGCGTAGCGGCCTCCCGTGCGCAGCAGTTCGGGGTGCGTTCCCTGCTCCACGACGCGTCCGCGGTCCAGCACGTAGATGCGGTCGGCGTAGCGGACGCTGGAGAGGCGGTGCGAGATCAGCACCACGGTGCGGCCTGCCGCGTGGCGCCGGATGCGCTCGAACAGCGCGTGTTCCGCGCGGGGGTCCAGCGCCGAGGTCGGTTCGTCGAAGATCATCACGTCCGCGTCGCGGTAGAAGGCGCGGGCTATCGCGATGCGCTGCCACTGGCCGCCGGAGAGATCGTGGCCGCCTCGGAACCTGCGGTCCAGCAGGGTCTCGTAGCCGTCGTCGAGCCTGGCCAGCACCGCATCGGCTCCCGAGGCGCGCGCCGCTTCGGCCATCCGCTCGTCGTCGCGGGGCCGGCCCATCGTGATGTTCTGCGCCGCGGTCAGCGGCCAGCGCGTGTGGTCCTGGGCGATCACCGAGATGCGCTCTCGCAGCGTGTCGCCGTCGACCTCGGCGAGGTCGACCGCGTTCCACCGGACCGTGCCGGAATCCGGTGCGTACAGACCTGCCAGCAGTTTGGCCAGCGTCGTCTTCCCCGAGCCATTCTCCCCCACCAGCGCCACGATCTCACCGCGCTCGACCGCCACGCTCACCCCGTCGAGCGCGGGCGTGTCCACTCCCGGGTACGTGAAGTGCACCGACTCCGCCCCGATGCGGCGGAACGGGTCGAGCCGGGCGGCGCGCTCGGGCGGCGCGAAGCGCTCCGCCATCGCGCAGAACTCCAGGTAGTCCCCGAAGTAGAGGCCGGCCTCGTAGAGCTTGTTCACCGATTGGACCAGGCTGGTCAGGGAGGACTGGCTCGCGCGGATGGTCAGCACCGCGGTGCCCACCACGGCCAGCGGCAGGAACCCGAACGCCAGCATCAAGCCGAGCGTCCCGTACACCGCGGCGAGCGCGACGCCGCCGAGCAGGTCACCGGTCATCCGCGTGGTCGCCCGCTGCCAGGCGACGTCGAGCTCCACCCGCTGCTCGTACTCGGCGATGCGGTCGTACTCGCCGAGCAGGAAGCGGCGCAGCGTGAACGCCCGGACCTCCGCGGCGGGCGGCCGCTCGGCCATCAGGTCGGAGAGCAGGAACTTGCGCCGCCGCGCGGTGGAGACCCGGCGGAAGGCCGCGTAGCGCATCCGCGCCGACCGCAGCGCCGCCCAAGCGTCCGGAACCGCTGTCACCAGCAGCAGCGGCATCAGCGCCGGGTGCAGGATGCCCAGCGTGACAGCCGCCGAGAGCACCCCGATCGCACCGGTGAGCACGTTGACCGTCATCTCCACGACCGTCGCCGAATCGGGCACGCCGTTGTCCCGCGCCCGCTGCATCGAGTTGTGGAACTCCTCGTCGTCGAACGCGGTCAGCTCCACCCGGGTGGTCAGGCGGAACAACCGGGTCTCGGCCAACCGCTCGACCTGCGGTTTCAGCCTCTCCTGCGCCCAGGCCGCGACCGCCAGCATGCCTGCCCGCAGCGCGGCGGCCGCGCCCACCAGCAGCAGTGCGGGGATCGCCGCGCGGACGCGGTCGGCGGTCGCGCCCGCCGCGAACAGCGATTCCAGCACGTCGTTGGTGGCGAGGAGCCCGAACGCGGTGAACAGGCCCGCCAGCACGGTGAGCACCAGCGCCGCCGCGGTGTCGGTGCGGCTGGCCTGCCAGGCGACCCGGATCGCGTCGCCGACCAGCGTCGGCAGCCGTCGCGCGATCGCCCCCAGGCCCGCGGACAGCAATTCCTCGTCGTGCGCCTGCCAGTACGGCACGACGAGATCGGCCGGCTCGGCCGCGGCGCTTCGTCGCCACCTCATCCGAGTCGACCGGTTTCCGGACATCTTGCCGGGCAACGACTTCGCGCCATCACGTTCGAGAAGTTAATCCAACCAAGGGAGATCTGTAAACCGGTGTTGTTCCTCCGTTTGGCCCTAGGTCTGCGAAACCCGGTGTGCCAACAATGCCAAGGGGTTGCACTGGGAGCGGACTGCGCAGTGGGGAGCGCGGAATCCCAAAAATGTTGGTGCGCTGCGAAATCCACCGCCACCGCGGCAACCCGTGACGTCCCGCCAGACCGGTGGGCGAGAGAGGAGCATCATGCACACCCTGCTGCTGGAGCCGCGTGACGCGGGAACCGTTGAGATCGAGGACGTTTCGGTCGACTTCGAGGTCGACCTCAAGGAGGTCCTGCACGGACCCCAGGCGTGCGTGAACACCTGCAAGCGGACCGTGTGCAGCAGCTGGCCCTGCTGTCCGTCCATCGTCTGACGGGTATTCGCCAACAACGGCGGTGGGAAGTCCGCAGCGGACTTCCCACCGCGTCCCACCACCTCGACCGGGAGCAGCAGGATGCGCAGCACGACCACCGATCTGCCCGGCCTGCTGGCCCGGAGCGCGGAAGCCGCCGGCCGGGAGTGGGCCGCCGACGAAACCTGGGTCAGCGTGCGCGATCCCGGCGCTGCGGTACCCGATCAGGGCTGGAAGCTGCACATCTCCGCGCGACCGGGCACGTTGGAGCGGACCGTCGACATCGCCCTGCCGCTGCTGCTCGCCCACGACTGCGACTTCAAGGTCGCGCGCTCCCCCGAAGTGCTGCGGGAGCTCAACTCCGGCGACGTCGACCCGGCCACCGTCGGCAAGGCGATGACCGTCTACCCGCCGCAGGACGACGTGGTGCGGCTGGGCGGTCTGCTGGCCGAGGCGCTGGCCGGGATGACCGGTCCGCGGATCACCAGCGATCGCCGCATCCGCCCCGATTCCCCGGTGTACTACCGCTACGCGCCGTTCCGCCCGCAGTACCGGGTGGACGACAACGGCGATTTCGAGCTGGTGGTGCTCGGGCCGGACGGCACCGCGCTGCCGGGCGCGGCGGGCCCGGAGTTCAGCTGTCCACCGTGGGCCACTGATCCGTTCCGCCCCGCCGAGAACTCCGCCGCGCCGGGCGCGACCGTGCTCGGCGGCCGCTTCCGGCTGACCTCCGGCGTGCTGCGCGGGCCGCGCGGCAACGTCTACCGCGCCGTCGACCCCGATGGCACGCAGGTGGTGGTCAAGGAGGCCCGCGCCCACGTCGGCGAGAACGTCAACGGCATCGACCTGCGCATGCAGCTGCGCAACGAGCGGCGCATCCTGCAGGCGCTGGAGGGTGTGGACGGGGTGCCGCGGCTGCTCGACCACTTCCGGCACGGCGAGGACGAGTACCTCGTGACCACCGATGTCGGGACGCGCGACCTCAACCGCTACGTCGGCGAGCAGACCAGGTTCTTCGACGACGCCACCAGCCCCGACCGGGACCTGGGGCGCTTGGCCTCGCGGCTGGCCGATGTGCTCGCCGCGGTGCACGAGCGCGGCGTGGTGGTGCGCGACCTCTCGCCGAAGAACGTGGTCCTCGACGACGAGGGCCGCTGCACGCTCATCGACTTCGGCAACAGCCACTTCGACGGATTCCAGCTGCACGGCTGGACGCGCGGCTACAGCGTGCCCGACCAGCACACCGACCGCCCGGCCGAAGCGAGCGACGACTACTTCTCGCTGGGCGCGACGCTGTTCTTCGCCGCGACCGGGATCAACCCGATCGGCGCCGACCCGGACCCGGCGCGCAACCTGGAGCGCACGCTGCTGTGCCTGGAGCGGCTGTACCCGGACGCCACCGGCGTGCGCGCGCTGATCCCCGGGCTGCTCAGCCTCGACCCGGCCGAGCGCACCGCGGCGTTCGAGGCCTTGCGCGCCCGTCGCACCGTCCGCCGCGGTCAGCGGCCGAAGGCACCCGAGATCACCCCCGACCTGCTCGAATCCGTGCTGGCGCACACCGTCGGCGAATGCGTGGCGGCGGCACGCGAGATGGCGGCGCAGCCGACCGAACCCAGGGGCGCGGAACCGCCCAAGACCAACGTCTACAGCGGTTCGTCCGGTCTCGGCCTGGAGCTGCTGCACCACGCCGATGGCGTCGACGCCGGGATCGAGCTGGCGCGCTGGACGATCGCCGCGACCCCACCGGCGCGGCTGCCCGCCGCGCTGTACTTCGGGCGGACCGGAAGCGAGATCTTCCTCGCCGCGGCCCGTCGGACCGCTGCGGACCTGCCCGGCACCGAACCGGTCGTCCTCGGCGACGACGAGCGCGCCGACCACATCCACGGCGTGGCCGGGATCGGCGCGGGTCATCTGATCCTGCACGCCTTGGAGCCGGAACGCGGGCACCTCGCGATCGCCGAGGAGTGCGCCCGGCGGCTGCTCTCCGGCCAGGTCCGGGACACCGAGGACTCGGTGCCCGCAGACCCGGAGACCGGCGTGGCGCTGGAGGCCGGTTTCGCCCACGGTGACGCGGGAATCGCGCACTTCCTGCTCGCCTACCACCAGCGCACCGGTGACCCGGCGGCCGAGGACGCCGCCGCGAAGCGGTACGAGGCGCTCGCCGACGAGGTGGTGGAGCTGGTCGGGGTCATGCGACGCCGTCCCGCGCGGGCGATGGCGGCTTCCTGGTGCCAGGGCATGTCGGGCATCTCCTCGGCGCTGCTCGCAGCCGCCCGGCACTGGGACGACGACCGCTACCTGGCGCTGGCGAAGGACGGTGCCCGCGCCTGCCTCGGCTTGGCCCCGCAGGCGTGGGTGGTCTCGCAGTGCTGCGGCCTGGCCGGGATCGGCGAGGCGCTCGTCGACCTGGGCATCGCCACCGAGGACGAGGAGTTCTGGCGCGGGGCGGCGGAGATCGCGGTGCACATGCTCGCCCGCAGCGGCGGCGAGTACGCGGCTCCGGTCTTCCCGGACAACTCGTTGGAGACCTCCAGCGCCCCGTGGTCCACCGGAACCTCCGGTGTCCTGTCCTTCCTCCGCCGCCTGCACCACCGCGGCGGTGCCCGCCTCTGGACTCCCGACTGGACCCTCGAGGCGGCTCAGGCGCACTGATCCACGAGCTGAGGGCGACGGCCGGTGCCGGTGGCGCAAAACCGGCTACTGGCGGGAGAGTTCCCGCTCATCGGTTTCGGCGACGTCGACGGCGAGCCTGGCTTCGCGCTGCCGCCTGCCGATGTACCAGGCTGCTCCGGCGCACAGCAGCGCGAGCACCGACACCGCGAGCAGCACGTCCGAGGCCGAGGACACCAGCCCGGCCAGCAGCAGCGGCCCGCACAAGCCGCCGAGCCGGTTGTAGAGCGACACGGTGCCGGTCGCACGGCCGCGGCCCGCCGAGTCCGACAGGTCGGCCGCGATCGGCAGGAACACCGCCGCCATCGTGTTCACCGAGAACAGCGCGGCGACCAGCGCCAGCGCGCTGACCCAACCCGCCGACACCGCGCCGGACCCGGTCAGCAGCAGCAGGAGCACGGCGGTGGATCCGGCCAGGCCGACCGCCATCGTCACCGGCCCGAACTTGCGGTAGGTGAGCATGAACAGCAGCGCGCAGGGCACCATCACCACCGCCGCCACCGTCAGCAGCAGGTTCGCCGTCTCCACCGGCACCCCGCCCGCCCGGGCCAGGGTCGGCACCCACGTCGTCAGCCCGAAGGTCAGCACGCCGATCAGCAGCGCGTAGGCCCGTTGCAGCCCGCCGGTCAGCGCCTTGCGGTGCTGCGGCCGGACCACGTCCGGCTCGGCGGCCGGCGAGCGGTCGCGGTTCCAGTCCGGGATGAGCGGCGTCAGCAGCACCAGGACCAGCCCGGTCGGCGCGCCGATCAGCCACAGCACCCGCCAGCCGAAGATCGGTTCCAGCCACAGCGCCGAACCCGCGGCCACCAGGTAGCCGACGGCCGTCGCGATCACCGACAGCGCGACCACGACCGAGCCGCGGGAGCGACCGCCGACGGACTCGGTGAGCAAGGTGATCAGCAGCGGTGCGAGGCCGCCGACCGCCACGCCCATCAGCAGGCACATGACCAGGTTCCCGGTGAAGGTCGGCATCGACCCGCACATGCTGGTCGCGGTGAACCCGAGGGTCGCGATCAGGTACGCCGCGCGCCTGCCGACCCGGTCGGCCATGATGCCGAACAGCACCGCGCCGGTGGCCGTCCCGGTGAGCCCGGCCACCGCCAGCAGGGACGCGGTCCCGGCGGTGAGGCCGTACTCCTCGCGCATGCCCGGGATGACGAAGCCGAGCGTGGAGGTCTTGCTGATGTCGATGGTCAGGGCCGCCGTGCCGATCACCCCGATCAGGAGCCGGCTCCGCGGCGAGCTCCGCGTCGAGCTCGCCGCCCGGCCGCGTCCCACCGCGCCGATGAACACCAGCACCAACCCGATGCCCGCGACGAACATCTCCGGCATGTGCGACAGCGGCATCCCCATCAGCGGATCCGAAGCAGCGGAGCGGACCATCGGCATCGGCATCCCGGGCATCGACGCGTCCATCGTGAACGCGTTGACGAAGCCGATCGCCGCGCACACCAGGACGATCGCCGCGCCGAAGCACAGGAGCAGTTTGGCCATCGGCCCGTTGTCGTTGCCTGACACCGCGTTCGCCTCCGGATTCCGTTGCGTGGTCGAGCAGTACTGGTTCTGCCGCACGAGTCCGGAAACCCGTGCGGCAGCGCATCATTTCCCGGAAGTACCCCGGAGCGGGCGGGAGACGAGCAGGATTTCGTGACGGGTTCCGCTCCGTCCTCCTCCTGCCACGATGCTCCAGGCGTTGGCCTCGACGCATCTCGCCAGTTGCTCAGAAGGCACGGCGGCGGTTCGGAGCCGTCCATGACCAATGCCTCCCCGCCGTGATCGATTCACCGCCGGGGCCAGAGCTCACCTGATCGTTCCGCCGCGCCGAGCCCCTGGTGTCCGGGACGGTTCGCTGCCAGAATGGGGCAGACATGTTACTGACGGGTAGAACGTGCCCGACCGCGCGAAACACGGAGGCACCGGATGAGTTCGTCCACCGCCCAAGCACCCGCAGCTGCGCTGGATGCGGCAACTGTGCGGTGGTTGACCTCGGGAATCGCCGCCTCGGGTGAGCCGAGAACCACGACCGCGCCGTTCACCGGCGGGGCGCTGGCGACCATCCCGCAGTCGACGGACGCCGATGTGCGCAGCGCCTTCGCGCGCGCTCGGGAGGCGCAGCGGGAATGGGCGAGCACTCCCGCGCGGGAGCGGGTGCGGCCGTTCCTGCGGCTGGTCGACATGATGCTGTCCCGCCAGGACGAGGTGCTGGACCTCCTCCAGCACGAAACGGGCAAGGCTCGCCTGCACGCGTTCGAGGAGATCCTCGACGGCGCGATGTCCACCTTGTACTACGCCCGAAAAGCACCGCAGCTGCTGCGCGGCAGTCGGCGCTCGGGCGCGCTCCCGGTCTTCACCCGCACCATCGAGACTCCCCTGCCGAAGGGCGTCGTCGCCACGATCACGCCGTGGAACTACCCGCTGGCGTTGACGATGGACGTCGTCCCCGCGCTGCTGGCGGGCAACGCCGTGGTGCACAAGCCGGACAGCCAGACCGCGCTGTCCAGCCTGTGGCCGCGCGCGCTGCTGATCGAGGCCGGACTGCCGCCGGAGCTGTGGCAGGTCGTGCTCGGCGAACCCGGCGACATCGGCGACGCGCTGATCGACGAGGCCGACTACGTCGGGTTCACCGGTTCCACCGCGGCGGGCAAGGCCATCGCCGAGCGCGCGGCCAAGCAGCTGACCGGGTGCTCGCTGGAGCTCGGCGGCAAGAACCCGATGCTGGTGCTCGACGACGCCGACCTGGCCGCGACGGCGAAGACCGCGGTCCGCGCCTGCTTCGCCAACGCCGGGCAGCTGTGCGTGTCGATCGAGCGGATCTACGTCGACGCCGCCGTGCACGACGAGTTCGTCGAGCTGTTCGCCCAGCAGGTCCGCGATCTGCGGCTGAGCTCCGACCTCGGGTTCACCGCCGACGTCGGATCGCTGACCTCCGAGCGCCAGCTCGCCCGGGTGACCGAGCACGTCGAGGCGGCCGTGGAAGCCGGGGCGACGGTGGTCGCGGGCGGCAAGGCCCGCCCCGACCTGGGGCCGTACTTCTTCGAACCGACCGTGCTGACCGGGGTCGTCGAGGACACCCCGGTGTGCCGCGAGGAGACCTTCGGCCCCGTCGTCTCCATCTACCCGTTCCGCAGCGAGGACGAGGCGATCGCGCAGGCCAACGACACGCCGTACGGCCTCAACGCCTCGGTGTTCAGCCGCGACGAACGCCGCGCCCGGCGGGTCGCGGCCCGGATCAAGGCGGGCACCGTCAACATCAACGAGGGCTACGCCGCGGCCTACGCTTCGCAGGGCGCGTCGATGGGCGGCATGAAGGAGTCCGGGCTGGGCCGCCGCCACGGCCCGGGCGGGCTGCTGAAGTACACCGAAGCGCAGTCGGTGGCCAGCCAGCGCGTGCTCGGTTTCGATCCCGCCTTCGGGCTCAGCGGGCAGCAGCACGCCAAGCTGTTCACCGCCGCGCTGCGGGTGATCAAGGCACTGCACATCCGCTGATCGGTCGTGCCCGCGTCCCGGGCTCATCCGCCGGTGACGGCGAGGCGTTGGCGGCGGTGGGCCGCCATGCGGACCGGGGCGTTGGGCACGCCGTAGCGGGCGTGGCCGCCGATGCGCTGGACGAGCTCGAAGAAGATGCGGGAACCGGGCATCTCGGTGCACACGTGCAGGTATTCGCCGTGCTCGTCGCGGTCGTCGAGCACCGAGTTCGCGCGCAGCTGCGCCAGCTTCCGCTCCGAGGTCCAGCCGGGCGTCGAGGTCGTCGCAGCAGGCGGGCGCCAACTCGATGTCGCTGGAGCACGCGCCGTCGCGCCTACTACGGCCACGCCTTCCAGAACCCTCGGCAGTCCGGTCGCCTCATCGACGTGGTGCGGTCGGGGCAATACCGTGCCGGGCATGAACGATGAGATCAGCCGGTTCGGCGCGGTGCGGCTCGCAGACCTTCCCGAGGACCTGCGCGAGCGCATCGGGGCCATCGCGGAGAAGTCCGGATTCGTGCCCAACGTCTTCCTCGCGCTGGGGCACCGGCCGGACGAGCTGCGCGCCTTCTGCGACTACCACGACGCGCTGATGGAGCGCGATTCCGGCCTGACCAAGGCGGAGCGGGAACTGGTCGTGGTGGCGACCTCGGCGGCGAACCACTGCACGTACTGCGTCGTCGCGCACGGCGCGATCCTGCGGGTGCGGGCGAAGGATCCGCAGCTGGCGGACCTGGTGGCCGCGAACCCGTGCGGAGCCGAGCTGGACGAGCGGCGTCGCGCCATCGTCGACCTGGCCCTGTCGCTGACCCAGGACTCAGCGCTGTTCGGCGAGCACGACCTCGCCGCCGCGCGGGAAGCCGGTCTGTCCGAGGACGAGATCTGGGACGTCGGCGCGATCACCGCGTTCTTCGCGATGTCCAACCGGTTGGCGCACCTCATGGCGCTGCGCCCCAACGACGAGTTCTTCCTGATGGGGCGCGTCCCCAGGCAGCGGTGACCGCTGCTCAGCGGCGGGCGCCGGGGCGTCCGCCCGGGCGCTGCTGCGGTCGCCCGCCGCGCGGCGGGCTCCCGGCGCGGGTGGCGCCGCCTCGGGGCGCGCCGCTGCGCGCTGCCGCGGGACGTTCCGGCGGGGCCTGGCGCACCGGGCGGCGGGCCGGTTCACGGCGGGGCCGGTCGTCCAGGTCGTCGAAGTCGTCGCGGCGGGGACGGCGCCGGGGCGGTGCGGCCGACTTGCGGCGGCTGTTCACCCAGAAGTCGAAGCCCAGGATCACCGCGGCTCCCACCAGCAGGATCAGGCTGAGCTCCCAGATGCCCATCAAGAGCACGACGACCAGCGCCAACAGCACCATGGGCACGACGGGGATCCAGCAGAACGGGTCGATCCGGCTCAGGATCCCGGAGTTGCCCGCAGAACCACGGCGGTCCGCGTCACGCGCCATCGAGACTCTCACTTCCACTCTGCTCCCCGGCCGCCGAAGTCTACCGGAGGCGCCGGTGCGGGCTTCCCGGCGGCGGGCGGGTGGTCACTCGCGGCTCATCCGCCCCAGCAGTTCGCGCAGCAGCCCTTCCAGCTGCCGCCGGTCATCGGCGGGGAGCCCGGCGATGAGCTGCCGCTCGCGATCGATCAGCACCTCGATGTCGTGCTCGATCACCTGGTGGCCGTGCGCGGTGAGCTCCACCGCCACGGTCCGCCTGCCGGAGGCCGAGCGCTGGGTCCGCACCAGGCCCGCGTCCTCGGCACGGGTCACGCGCTGCGTGATGGCACCGCCGCTGACCAGGCACTTGTCCGCGATCTCGGCAGGCGTGAGCCGGTAGGGCTGCCCGGCTCGGCGCAGCGTGGCGAGCAGGTCGAGGGTGGCGCTGTCGATGCCCAGCTCGGCCAGCACGCGGCGGCGCTCGTCGGTGATCAGCTTCGCGATGCGCAGGATCCGGGCGATCACGCCGATGGAGTCCACCGCCATGCCCGGCCGCTCCCGCGCCCACTGCTCGACGATGCCGTCCACCGCGTCAGCGTTCATGGGCGCAGTCTAGCCCCGGTTTCTTTAGGCCTAAAGACGAGCTAGCATCGAAGCACATCTTTAGATCTAAACAACTTGGAGGGAACCAATGGCTCGCAACGCAGTCGTCACCGGCGGCGGCACCGGAATCGGCCGCGCCGTGGCCGCCCGGCTGGTGGCGGCAGGCGACCAGGTCGCACTGCTGGGACGGCGCCAGGAGAAGCTCGCCGCAGCCGTCGCCGAACTCGGCCCGGCGGCGCGCGCCGTTCCGGTCGACGCCACCGACCCGGCCGCGATCCGGGCCGCCGCGGCCGAGCTGCCCGACCGGATCGACGTGCTGGTCAACGCCGCGGGCGGCAACACCGACCTGGCCAACGGCGCACCCGCCGCGGACGACCTCGAAGCGCTGCGCACCTCCTGGACGGCGAACTTCGAGGCGAACGTGCTCAGCGCCGTGCTCGTGACGCACGCACTGCTGCCCCGGCTCGCCGATCACGCGCGCATCGTCAACCTCGGCTCGGTGACGGCGCGCTCCGGGCAGGGCAGCTACGGGGCGGTCAAGGCGACGCTGGAACCGTGGACCTCCGAGCTGGCCTTCCAGCTCGGCGCGCGCGGCATCACCGCCAACGTGGTCGCACCCGGCCCGACCGAGGGGACCGACTTCTTCCGCGGCGGCGACTTCCCGGCCGCGCGGCGGGCGTTCGTCGAATCGCGGGCCGCCGACGGCCGGCTCGGCAGGGTCGACGAGGTCGCCGCGCTGGTCCAGTTCCTGGCCTCGCCGGAGGCGTCGCACATCACCGGGCAGGTCGTGCACGTCTCCGGCGGGATGCACCTGGGCCGCTGACCGCCGGTGGGGGCCGATCGCGGACCGATCGGCCCCCATTGACAGTCCGCCGGATTAGGCGGTCCAGACCAGTGAGCACCACCCGCGCGGACGATAACGCTCGATGAATCCCGGAACCCCACCCCGGCAAGCCGTGATGAACTCCGGACAACCTGCCGCAGCAGCAGCCCCGGAAGCGTTCCGGCACACTGCGTGAACAGAGCGGAACGCGTAACAAATCGAATTCCGAACAGGAATCACCGGTAGATCACGAATCGATCTCAACAGGACGCCCGGATTCTGACTACTGGGTGTATCGAACCTGGTCCCGCTACCGCCGAATGCCGCAGATGTCCAAGATCACTCCAGTGGATCTGGCACGCCCGGAACGGGCGTATTAGCGTGACCGCGCCGCACGGTCACCGGCCCGCAACCGGATTTCGAAGACATGGATCGGGGTTTCCATGAGTCGTGTCGATACGACGTTGGGCGAGTTAGCCAAAAGACAGCTGCAGGACCTCTGCGACGTGTTGGGCATCGACCGGATGACACCACCGCAAGTCCTCGGGGAATTGCTCGGCCCCGTCGCCGCCCGCCCGCTGCGCGAACCGCCCCTGTGGCCCTCCGGCGTGGCCGACGACGCCACCCCGCTCGAGTTCTCCGTCCAGTTCGAGGGCTGCGGCGCGCACCGCCTGCGCATCCACCTCGAACGGCTGGCCGAGCAGCCCAGCCCGGCGGCGAACCTGCGGGCCGCCAAGGACTTCACCGAGAAGCTGGCCGAACGCTACGACCTGGCCGTGGAGCGCCTGCACGCCGTGCAGGACATCTTCACCTCGGACGACCCGCAGAGCTGGTTCTCCTGGGCGTTCTCGCTGATCTTCGACGAATCCGGGAACCCGTCCTTCAAGCTCTACTTCAACACCGACATGCACGGCACCGGCGCCGCCCGCCAGGTGGTCACCGACGCTTTCGAGCGGCTGGGCATGTCCAGCGCGGCAGAGCTGGTCAACAGCTACGCCTTCCGCCGCGAGGGCCAAGATCTGCCGACCTTCTTCGCCATCGACCTCGACCGCAGCGCACAAGCCCGGGTCAAGCTCTACTTCCGGCAGCTCAACGCCCGCCCCTCCGACGCCGAGCACACCGCAGCCGCCGTGCCGGGCATCGACAGCAACGCGGTCCGCGAGTTCTGCTCCACGTTGGCTCCCGGCACCGAGCTCTTCAACGGGCGACCGCTGATATCGAGCTACTCCTTCGTCGAGGAGGACCCGGAAAAGCCCACCAACTACAGCCTCTACCTGCCGGTCCGCGACTACGTGCCGCACGACGTGGTGGCTCGCGAACGCGCCGCCGAGCACCTGCGACACCTCGGCTTCGACCGCACGGTGCTGGACAGGTCCCTCGACGCGCTCGCCGATCGCCCGCTCGACGCCCGCGCCGGGCTGCTCGCGCACGTCTCGCTGCGGCTGGCCCCGAACCGGGTCGGCACCTCGCTCTACCTCTCCTCCGAGGCCTACGGCGGAACGCCGGCCAAGGCCTGAGGCGCGCGGACGCCCCGGTCCGCGCGGTCCACCGACTACCGGGCACCTGCCGGGCCCGGTGAACCCAGCACCACCGTAGGGAGCACCATGCCGCACCTCCGGCCCTTCGTCTCCGCCGTCGTGCGCCCGATCCCGATCACCACGCGGGAAGAGCGCATCGCCGAGCTGGACCGCGCCGGCCACAACCCGTTCAACATCCGCGGCGACAAGGTCAGCATCGACCTGCTGTCGGACTCGGGCACCGGCGCGGTGTCGACCGATCAGCAGGCCTGGGCGCAGCGGGCCGACGAGCGCTACGCCGGGGCCGACTCCTGGTTCCGGTTCCGCGACGCCGTCCGCGACCTGGTGCCGCACGAGCACGTCCTGCCCGTGCACCAGGGCCGGGCCGCCGAGCGGGTGCTGTTCGGGGAACTGCTGGAGCCGGGCGGCATCAGCCTCAGCAACATGCACTTCGACACCACGCGGGCCAACGTCGAGCGCATCGGCGCCGAGGCCCGGGACCTGCCCAGTCCGCAGCTGTTCGACATGACCAGCGACGCGCCGTTCAAGGGCGACATCGACGTCGAGGCGGCCAAAGCGGTCCTCGACGGGCCCGACGGGCACCGCGTCGGGCAGATCGTGGTCACCATCACCAACAACGGCGGTGGCGGGCAGCCGGTGTCGATGGCCAACCTGGCGGAGATCAGCGCGGTGGCCCGCGAGCACGGCGTGCCGCTGGTCCTGGACGCCGCCCGGTTCGCCGAGAACGCCTGGCTGATCACCCAGCGGGACCCGGAGTACGCGGACCGGAGCCCGCGCGAGGTGGCTCGGCGGGTGTTCGAGTTCGGCGACGCCGTGGTCGCCAGCCTCAAGAAGGACGGGCTCTCGCACGAGGGCGCGTTCATCGCCGTGCACGATCCCGGGCTGGCCGATCGCTGCGAGGTCGACATCATCGCCACCGAGGGCTTCCGCACCTACGGCGGCCTGACCGGGCACACGCTGGAGCACCTCGCGCAGGGCCTGCGGGAGGTGCTCGACCCGCACTACCTGGCCGACCGCGAGCACGAGGCCAGGTTCCTGGCCGACCGCCTGAAGGCCGTCGGAGTGGAGACGCTGCGCCCGACCGGGCTGCACGCGGTCTACGTCAACGCCACGCCGCTGGTGCCGCACTTGGAGCCGAAGCACCTCCCCGACCACGCGGTCACCTGCGCGCTGTACCGGGAGGGCGGCATCCGGGCCGCGGGCGGCGGGCTGTTCCTGAGCACCTTCGACGAGAACAACGAGCTGCTCACCGCCCCGCCGTTCGAGCTGGTGCGGCTGGCGCTGCCGCGCCGCGTCTACGACCACAGCCACCTGGAGTACATCGCCGAGGTGCTGGCCGAGATCGCCCAGCACCCCGAGCGGGTGCCCGGCTACCGCCTCACCCACAACCCGGAGGTGCTGCGGCACTTCCGCTGCCGGGCCGAGCCGATCCAGCCGTGAGCGGTCGTGGGTGCGGGAGCGCCGCTCCCGCAC
>NZ_JAQGLB010000043.1 GCF_027853965.1 Saccharopolyspora indica
CGCCAACCCCCCGCTCACGCCCACTTCCACGAGCACAGGAGCACGGCATGCGCGCGATCCGGCAGTACGAGTTCGGCCCGGCGGAGGTCCTCCGCCTCGAGGAGGTGCCCGATCCGCACCCGGGCCCCGGGCAGGTCCGCATCGCGGTCGCCGCAGCGGGCGTGCACGTGGTCGACACCTACATCCGGCAGAGCGGCATCGGCCCGTTCGGACCGCCCGAGCTGCCGATGACACCGGGCCGCGAGGTGGCCGGGGTCGTCGACGAGATCGGCGAGGACGTGGCCTCCGACTGGCTCGGGCGGCACGTCGTGGCCCACCTGGGCCAGGCCAGCGGCGGCTACGCGGAACTCGCGGTGCGCGAGGTCGAGTCGGTGCAGGTGCTGCCGGAAGGCACCGATCCCGCGGCGGCGGTGGCGATGATCGGCACCGGGCGCACCACCATGTCCATCCTGCGCATCGCGCGCCCGAGCAGCGACGACGTCGTGCTGGTCACCTCGGCGGCCGGTGGGATCGGGGCGCTGGCGGTCCAGCACGCCCGCAACATCGGCGCGACCGCGGTGGGCGCGGCGGGCGGCCCGCTCAAGGTCGGCAAGGTCCGCGAACTGGGCGCTGACCTGGCCGTGGACTACACCGAGGAGGGCTGGGCGGACCGGGTGCGCGACGAGCTCGGCCGCCCGGTGAGCCTGGTGCTCGACGGCGCGGGCGGGGCCTACGGGCGGGCGGCGTTCGACCTGATCGGCGCGGGCGGCCGGATCGTCATGTACGGGCGGGAGTTCGGCGAGCACCGGTTCACCTCCGACGACCTGATCGACCGCTCGGTGGCCGCCTCGGTCGCGCTCGGCCCGAACCTGCTGAAGGACGTGCCCGGCGGGATGCGGCAGCTGGAGGACGAGGCGCTGGCCGCACTGGCCGACGGGAGCCTGAACCCGCTGGTCAGCCCGCCGTTCCCGCTGGCCGAGGCGGCCGCCGCGCATGTCGCGCTGGAGAATCGGCAGACCTACGGCAAAGTGGTGTTGGTGCCCTAGCGGCACCGACCGGCGACCCGCCCGGGTGGCCGCAGCGGACAGCAACCCATGGAGGTCTCACCAGTGGAACAGGTGGTACTGCTCGACGAGTCCGGTCAGGCGATCGGGGTCGAGGACAAGACGACCGTGCACCACCGGGAAACCCCGCTGCACCTGGCCTTCTCCTGCTACGTCTTCAACGATCGCGGGGAGTTCCTGCTGACCCAGCGGGCGCACCACAAGAAGACCTTCCCGAGCGTGTGGACGAACACCTGCTGCGGCCACCCGGCGCCCGAGGAGGAGATGAAGGCCGCGATCACCCGGCGGCTCGGCGAGGAGCTGGGCCTGTCGGTGCACGGCCTGGAGCTGGCGCTGCCCGGCTTCCGCTACCGCGCCGTGATGCCCAACGGGGTGGTCGAGAACGAGATGTGCCCGGTGTTCTTCGCCTTCACCGAGCGCAGCCCGGAGCCCAACCCCGACGAGGTCGCCGAGACCCGCTGGGTGAACTGGAAGGAGTTCAGCGCCGAGGTGCTGTCCGGTCGGACCGAGGTGTCGCCGTGGTGCGAGCTTCAGGTCCGCCAGCTGGTCGAGCTGGGCCCGGAACCGGCCCAGTGGCCCGAAGGCACCCGCACCGCCCTGCCCCCAGCGGCCCACGTCGCCTGACGGGAGCAGTTGTCAATTTCGTACGAAATTGACCGCCACCTCAGGTGCCCGCGGACTCGTACTGGTGCTCCGGGCGGCCGCTGGCGCCGTAGCGGAGCGTCATGCGGGCCTTGCCGTCCTGGGCCAGGCCCGCGAGGTAGCGCTGGGCGGTGGCCCGGGCGATGCCGAGCTCGGCGGCGATCTCCGCCGCCGAGCGCGGGCCGTCCGCCGCGCGCAGCGCGTCCTGCACCAGGCGGGAGGTCACCGCCGACTGGCCCTTCGGCGCCCCCGGGCTGTCGCCTTCGTGCAGCAGGCGGATCGCGCGGTCGATCTCGTCCTGGCCGACCTGGCCGCTGGTCGGCGACAGCCGAGCGTGGTAGCGCGCGTAGGCGCTGAGCCGGTCCGCGAGCTGCTCCGCGGTGAACGGTTTGACCAGGTAGTTCAGCGCTCCAGCGGACAGCGCCGCGCGCACCGATGCGGCGTCGGCGGCCGCCGTCAACATGATCACGTCGACGTCGAGGTCGGCGAGCAGGGCGATGCCCGCGCAGTCGGGCAGGTAGTTGTCCAGCAGCACCAGGTCGGGGTTGCTGGAGACGATCAGGTCGCGGGCCTCGGCCGCCGAGTGCGCGGTGCCCACCACCTGGAACCCGGCGACGCGCTCGGTGAACTCGGCGTGCACCCGGGCCACCCGGAAGTCGTCCTCCACCACCAGCACGCGGATCATGCGTCCTCCTCCGTCTCCGCCACCGCACCGGGCAGCCACGCGTGGAACACCGCACCGCGCTCGGCCGGGTCGCCCGGGTCGGCCAGCCGCACGTCGCCGCCGAAGCTCCGGGCGGCCTGCCTGCACAGCGCCAGCCCCAGCCCGTGGTCCCCGTCCTTCGTGGAAACGCCTTCCACGAACAGATCTTCCCGCAGCTCCGGCGCAACGCCGCTCCCGCTGTCCACAACGGACACGTGCAGCGTCGCACCGTCGGCGAGCAGGTCGACCTCGACGCGGGCCGGTCGCCGCTCGCCGAGCTGCGCCGCGGTCACGGCATTGTCCACCAGGTTGCCGACCACCGTGGTCACCTCCACCGGCGCGCGCACCCGGCCCGGCACCCAGCTGGTCTCCCCCAGCTCCAGGTCCACCGACTTCTCCGCGGCGACGGCCTTCTTCGCGGCCAGGAACGCCAGCAGCACCGGATCCCGCACCGCATCGGCCGCCGGGCCCAGCCCGGTCACCGGACCGCTGGTGAGCGCCTGCAGGTAGGCGACGGCGTCCTCCTGGTGCCCGGTCTGCAGCAGCCCGGACAGGGTGTGCAGCCGGTTGCTGAACTCGTGGCGCTGCGCCCGCAGCACGTCGGTCATGCCGCGCACCGACTCCAGCTCGCGGCTGAGCACCTCCAGGTCGGTGCGATCGCGCAGGGTGAGCACGCTGCCCAGGTCCGCGCCGTCGCGGCTGACCCGGCGGTGGTTGGCGACCAGCACCCGGTCCCCGGCGACGGTGATCAGGTTCTGCACCGGTTGCCCGCTCTCCAGCGCGCCGCGCAGCCGGGACGGGACGTCGAGGTCGCGCACCGGCGTCCCGGGCGCCACGCCGGTGCCCAGCAGCTGCTCGGCCTCCTGGTTGGCGAACGACACCCGCCCGTCGGCGTCGACGGCCAGCACGCCCTCCCCGATGCCGTAGAGCACCGCCTCGCGCTCGCGCACCAGATCGGCCAGTTCGTGCGGCTCCAGGCCCAGGGTCCGGCGCTTGAGGCCGCGCGTGAGCAGCGCGGCGCCGATCACGCCGACCACGAGCGCACCGCCGGTGAACACGGCCGTGGTGCCGAGCAGCCGCAGCAGGGCGTGGTCGATGTCCTCGGTGTCGAACCCGACGCTGACCTGCCCGACCACGGCACCGGTGCGGTCGCGCAGCGGCACCTTGCCGCGCGCGGAGAACCCGAGCGTGCCGCGCTGCACGTCGACCACCTCGTTGCCGGCCAGCACCTCGCTCGGATCGGTGCTCACCGGCTCGCCGATCTTGCCCGGATCCGGGTGCGCCAGCCTGATGCCGCGCCGGTCGGCGATGACGATGAACAGCGCGTCGGTGCTGGCCCGGATCAGCTCCGCGCGCTCCTGCACCGCCCCGCTGCGGTCCTCGCGGGCCACCGCGTCGGCGAGGTCGGTGTCCGCGGCGGCCGCGTGCGCCACCGCGAGCGCTCGCTGGCCGAACTGGTCCACCAGGGCCCGGTCCAGCAAGGACGCGACGAGGACGAACCCGATCCCGACGACGAGCGCGATCAAACCGATCTGCAGCAGCAACGCCTGCCGCGCGAACCTCATCGGTCGGCGTGACATGCGTCGACCCTAACCCGCGAGCAGAACGAGCAGAACGCGGAGAACGCGGGCTAGGCGGACAACGCGCACAAGACTCCCGGGGCCCGGACCGTTCACCTACGGTCTCGCCAAACGAAACACCGCTGTTACGCGGACCACTCCGGTCCGGCGGGAAGGAGGAAGGCGTTGATCGCGCTCCTCGGGTTGTGCATGGTGACGGTCTTCCTCTTCTTGGTGATGACCAAGCGGGTGTCGCCGATGGTGTCGCTGATCGTGGTGCCGGCGGCGTTCGCGCTGATCGGCGGCTTCGCGCCGGAGCTCGGCGACATGATCGTCGACGGCATCGGCTCGGTGGCGCCGACGGCGGCGATGCTGCTGTTCGCGATCCTGTACTTCGGGATCATGATCGACGCCGGGCTGTTCGACCCGATCACCCGCGCGGTGGTCCGGCTCACCCGCAACGACCCGCTGCGGCTGATCGTCGGCACGGTGGCCCTGGTCGCCGTGGTGTCGCTGGACGGCGACGGCACCACCACGTTCATGATCACCGTGTCCGCGCTGCTGCCGCTGTACCGGAAGCTGGGCATCAGCCCGGTGCTGATGACCGGGCTGGCCTGCCTGACCAACGCGATCCTGAACGTGGTGCCGTGGGGCGGCCCGTCCGCCCGCGCCGCCAGCGCGCTGGGGCTGGACCCGCAGGAGCTGTTCGTGCCGATGATCCCGCCGCTGGTCGCCGGGCTGGCCACCATCTTCGTGCTCGCCTGGATGCTCGGGCTGCGGGAGCGCGCCCGGGTGCGCAGCGGCGAGCTGGTGCTCGCCGGCGGAGGCGGCGGCACCACCGGTTCCGGCCCGAGCGGCAGCGCGGGCGACTCCGCCGACTTCGACGTGCTGGCCCCCGACCGCGAGTCGCTGCGGCCGAAGCTGATCTGGTTCAACGCGGCGCTGACCGCCGCGCTGCTGGTGGCGCTGATCGTCGGCGTGCTGCCGATCGCCGTGCTGTTCATGATCGGCACCGGGATCGCGCTGCTGGTCAACTACCCGCACCTGGACATGCAGCGGGCCCGCATCGCCGCGCACGCCGACAGCGTGGTCTCGGTGGTGTCTATGGTGTTCGCCGCCGCGGTGTTCACCGGCGTGCTGTCGGGCACCGGGATGATCGAGCAGATGGCGCACTACCTGCTCAGCGCCATGCCGGACGGCCTGTACCCGTTCTTCAGCGTGATCGTCGCGGTGCTCAGCGTCCCGTTCACCTTCTTCATGAGCAACGACGCGTTCTACTTCGGCATCATGCCGATCCTGGCCGAGGCGGGCGCGCAGCACGGGATCGCGCCGATCGAGATCGCCCGCGCCTCGCTGCTGGGCCAGCCGATCCACATGCTCAGCCCGCTGGTTCCCGCGATGTACGTGCTGATCGGCCTGGCCAAGGTGGACCTCGGCGACCACCACCGGTTCGCGATCAAGTGGGCGCTGCTGGTGTGCGCGGTGGTGATCGGCACCGGTCTCGGCATCGGCGTCATCTCGATCCACTGAACAGAACCGAGTCTCGTTCAGGTTAGCCTTGGCTAATCTGAACGAGATTGCGAGGCACCCCGATGTCCCCGTTCCCCAAGCGGCGCCGCGTCGCTGCCCTCCTCTGCGCGCTCACCGCGCTGCTGACGGTCGCGGCCTGCGGCAGCGCGAGCACCGACGAGACGCAGCAGTCCGCCGACGGCGCCTTCCCCGTGACGATCCAGCACTCGAAGGGCGCGACGGAGATCCCCAAGCGCCCGGAGCGCGTCGTCGCGCTCGGCTACACCGACGTCGACCCGCTGCTCGCGCTCGACGTGATCCCGGTGGCCATGCGCCCGTGGGGCCCGACGGACGGCCCCGGCTCGTGGGCGAAGGACCGGCTGCGCGGCGCGAAGCCCTACCTGTTCGCCACGCAGGGCGATGTCGACCTGGAGAAGCTCGCCTCCCTGCAGCCGGACCTGATCGTGGCGGTCAACGCCGCCGTCGACGACTCGCTGTACCAGCGGCTCTCCGCGGTCGCACCGACCATCGTGCGCCCCGAGGGCTTCCCCGACTACGGCACGCCGTGGCAGGACGCCACCCGGATCATCGGCAAGGCCGTCGGCAAGCCGGAGCAGGCCGAGAAGCTGGTCACCGACACCCAGGCCCGCATCGACCAGGTCGCCGCGCAGCACCCCGAGTTCGCCGAGGCGACCGGAGCGGTGGTGCTGATCAACCCGAAGGGCGGGTACTGGCCCTACACCCGCAACGACGCGCGCGGCCAGTTCATGGACGGGCTCGGCATCGAGCTGCCCGCCGGGGTGCAGCAGCTCGACGACGGCAAGCGGTTCTACATCGACCTCAGCCCGGAGAAGACCTCGCTGCTGGAGTCCGACGTGCTGATCGTCATCGACCAGAAGGGCAACAGCCAGGGCCTGGTCAACGACCCGCTGTTCCAGCGGCTGGAGGTGACCAAGCGCGGCGACGTGATCGTCCTGCCGCACATGGAAGCCGGGATCGAGCTGGCGCACAACACCGTCCTGAGCATCCCGCACTCGCTGGACACCATCGCGCCGATGATCGCCGAGAAGCTCGCGGACAAGTGATCCGGCGGTCGGTGCCGTGCCGTTCGCCGCGGCACCGACCGCTCGCTCACAGCTTGGCCGAGTCCGGCGCGGGGGTCGTGGGCACCTCCGCGGCCAGGACCGCGCGGGCCCGCTCGCGGTCGAAGGCACCGTCCCACTTGGACACGATGAAGGTGGCCACGCAGTTGCCGAGCAGGTTGGTGACCACGCGCATCGTGTCCATGAAGCGGTCCGCGCCGAGCATCAGGGCCACCGCGGCCACCGGGATGACGCCGACCGCGGACGCGGTGGCCGACAGGGCGATGAACGCCGAACCCGGAACGCCCGCCATGCCCTTCGAGGTCAGCACGAGCACCAGGATCACGGTGATCTGCTGACCGACGGTCAGGTCGACGCCGACGGCCTGGGCCATGAACAGCGTGGCCAGCGAGAGGTAGATCGAGGCGCCGTCGAGGTTGAACGAGTACCCGGTGGGCACCACCAGCCCGACGGCCTCCTTGCGGCACCCGGCGCGTTCCAGCTTCTCCATGATCCGCGGCATGACGGCCTCGCTGGAGGCGGTGCCGACCGCGAGCGCGAACTCCTCGCGGGTGTAGCGCAGGAAGCGCAGCAGGCTGAGCCCGGTGAAGGCGCGGAGCAGGACGCCGAGCAGCAGGCAGAACAGCAGCGCGGCGCCGTAGCAGGCGGCGATCAGCTTGGCGTAGGTGTTCAGCGAGGACAGCCCGTACTCGCCGATGAGGTAGGCCATGGAGCCGAACACCGCGATCGGCGCGAGGCGCATGACGTAGCCGATGATCTTGAAGATGATCTCGCCGGTCTGGTCGATGAACGCGAAGACCTGCGGGGCGCGGGTGATCCCGACGTGCAGCAGGCCGGCGGCGAACAGGACCGCGAACAGCAGCACCTGCAGCAGCTCGTTCTCGGCGAACGCGGCGACCGCGCTCTCCGGGATCATGTGCAGCACGAACTCGGCCGGGCCGGGCATCTGCTCGCCGTGGGTCTTCTCGGTGACCGCGGTGGCGTCGAGCGTGGCCGGGTCGATGTCGAGCCCGGCGCCCGGCTGCAGCACGTTGCCCGCGACCAGGCCGAGCGCCAGCGCAGCGGTGGTGACGACCTCGAAGTAGATCAGCGCCTTCAAGCCGATCCGGCCGACCGAGCGCATGTCGCCCGCCTTGCAGATGCCGACGACCACCACGCAGAAGATCAGCGGCGCGATCGCCATCTTGATCAGGCGGATGAACCCGTCGCCGATCGGCTTGAGCGCCGAACCGAAGTCCGGCCAGAAGTGGCCGACGGCGATGCCGATGGCCGCCGCGATGAGGACCTGGACGAACAACGAGGACAGGATCCGCTTCGCCCGGCTCCCGGGTGTCCTGCGGTCGGTTTCGCTCATGGGCTCACGTCTTTCGTGCTGCGGAAAATCGATTTCGCCGGGGTGCTAGCAGAGTTTCCGCAGTCGGACCGGGCCCGTCAAGATGGCGGATGATAATCAACAAAACGTTGAGAGCGCTGCAACTCGCGCGACCACCGCCACTCCCCCGGCTCCGGCGCGCCGACCAGCTTCAGCCCCGCCCGGCGCAGGGTCCGCGCGATCGCGGTGTTGTCGACGTGGGTGTGCGCGGTGAGCGTGCGCAGCTCCAGCTGCCGGGCCTGCTCGACGAGCTTGCCCGCCAGCACCGCGCCCACCCCGCGCCGCTGCCAGTCGTCGCGGACCAGCAGGGCCAGCTCCCCGGTGTCGCCGTCGTACATCAGGTTCCCCATCCCGACCACGTCGCCGTCCGGGGCCACCGCCAGCAGCGCCCGGCCGAGCACCGGGGTGAGCAGCCGCTGCAGGCCGCGCGCGCCGGGCGCCGGACCCGGGCTGAAGTAGCGCCGGTAGCGGGCGGCGCTGGAGCAGCGCTCGTGGAACTCGGCCACCAGGTCCACATCCGCGCGGTCGGCCGACCGGATCGTCAGCTCCACGCCGCTGGACGTGCGCATCGCTTCCTGAGTCGGGCGCATCCGCGTTCGGCAGGCGGCGGCCAGCTCGACCATCGCGCTCGCCCGCGCGAACTCGGCAGGCGTGAACGAACCTCCGGAACGCTCCAGCACCAGCTCACCACCGCCCGGCGCGGCCAAGCGCATCGCCTCTCCGGCGCACGGTCCTTCCTCCTGCCAGCGGATTTCCACCCGGCCCAGCAGTGCGGACAGCGCGCGGACGAGGTCGGTGCGGCCGTTGACCAGATCGGTGGCCAGGTTCGCGGTTCTCGTCGGGACGTCGTCGAGTTCGCGCACGTCCGCTCTTGCGACGACGACGTCTCGCCCGCCCGCCGCTTCGACGGCTTCGATGAGTTCCCAGCGAGTTGTGCGGTCCGGGACGTGCAGCAGGACCTCGTCGACCGCGCCGTCCTCCACCGGGTGGACCTGCATGGTGCGGATATCGCCGCCGAGCGCGGCCAGCCCGCCGGCCAACCGGGCGAGCCTGCCCGGCGCGTCGGTGACCGATGCCCGCAACCGCCAAAGTGCTTGCTGCACATGGGGTTCCTCGAGGATCGGTTCCGGTGCGGGCGGCAGGGTCTGCGGTGGGCGTTTCATGAACCAGCGGACCGCTGCGGCGAGCAGCAGGACGGCACCGATCGACAGCAGCGCGGACGGGCCGGTGGTCAGGGCGCGGGCGCCGGTCGCGGCGAGGCTCACCGCGCCCGCTGCGAGGAACAGGGCGGCCAGCTCGACGAGTTCTCGGGTCCAGCTGCCGCGCGGCTTCCGGTGCGGTCTGGGCGTCATGGAGCCATGGTTGCCAGGGCGTGTTGCATCCGGGCGATGTGCGGTTTCGGCGGGGTTAAGCGGGCTTCACCCCAGTTCTGGCCCCGCGCACGATGCACCGGGCACGCCCAGGGGCTTGTCGAGAACCATCTCGCGCTGCACCTTGGAGGGGTCGCCCTTCATCGGGATGGTCTCTCCGGAACGCACGAACCCGTACCTCCGGTAGAACCTCTCGGCCCGCGCATTGTCCTCATGAACGTACAGGCGCACCCGCGACGCTTCCGCGACGGACCACGCCCACCCGACAGCCATCTCGAAGAGCGCGTCGATCACACCGCTTCCGCGGTGCTCGGGCCGGACGAAGACAGCGACGATGTGCGCTTGGCGCTGCTGCACGGTCGCTCCGAAGATGTCGTCGCTGCCCACGTCCTCGACCAGCACCGTCGCCGTGCCGCTCCAAGCCCCGTCCCGGCCCTCGGCCACGAACTGGCGCACCCTTGTTCCGTCGGCCGCCGCCTCGGCCCGCTCTTGCCAGAACGAGTCCGGCTCTGCGGACGCCTGCTCGTACGTCTGGAGGAACGCGATCGGGGCTGCCGGATCCTTCAGCGCAAAGAGGCGCAGCTCCTTCGCCTCGCGCCACTCATCGGCGCGAATCGGACGGACCGCTACACGTGAAACCTGGTGCATGCTGTCGCACGCTACGGGAGGACGTTGCGCGGCACTACGGAACTTCCGCGTGCAGTGGGGCTCACGCACCTGCGCTCTGGTGGATCGCGGGTACGACCTTGGGTGGGCTGTTCGCTGAATCGCGCCGGGGGGTGGGCGGGGGCTTTGGGGGTTTGGTCGTCCTTGGGCCATCCCCGTGGTTTGGTGGATTGTGGGGGCTGCGGTCCGGATGTCAAGCCCGGCCTTCGGCCGCCCCTTCGGGGTTTC
>NZ_JAQGLB010000044.1 GCF_027853965.1 Saccharopolyspora indica
TCGGTGGCGATGGCGGGGAGGGTCCGCCCGGTCCCATTCCGAACCCGGTAGCTAAGCTCCCCAGCGCTGATGGTACTGCACTCGACAGGGTGTGGGAGAGTAAGACACCGCCGACACACTACTGAGAAGGGCCCCGTTCCCGGACATTTCAGTCCAGGGAACGGGGCCCTTCTTCTATTTTCCGGGAACGTTCGCAGAACACCAGAGGTGCCCGTCGGCCGCGGTCGGACGGAGCGCCGCCAGTTCGTCGACGAGCACTTCCGCTGTGGGCGCGCCTACAGTCCTGGGTGTGGATGCTTCGAAGCTCACCGAAGGTCAGCGCGCTCTGAAGCCCCGGAGCAGCGAGGTCACCGAGGGAATGGAGCGGGCCGCGGCGCGCGGGATGCTGCGCGCGGTCGGCATGCAGGACGCGGACTTCGGCAAGCCGCAGATCGGGGTCGCGTCCTCCTGGAACGAGATCACCCCGTGCAACCTCTCCCTGCAGCGGCTCGGCCGGGCGGCCAAGGACGGGGTGCACGAGGCCGGCGGGTTCCCGATGGAGTTCGGCACCATCTCGGTGTCCGACGGCATCTCGATGGGGCACGTCGGCATGCACTACTCCCTGGTGTCCCGGGAGATCATCGCCGATTCGGTCGAGACGGTGGTGGAGGCCGAGCGGCTGGACGGAACGGTCCTGCTCGCGGGCTGCGACAAGAGCCTGCCGGGAATGCTGATGGCGGCGGCCCGGCTCGACCTCGCCTCGGTGTTCGTCTACGCCGGTTCGATCCTGCCCGGGCGGGTGGACGACCGGGAGGTGACGATCATCGATGCCTTCGAGGCGGTCGGGGCCTGTGCCCGCGGCCTGATCTCCAGGGCCGAGGTGGATCGCATCGAGCGGGCCATCTGCCCGGGTGAAGGCGCGTGCGGTGGGATGTACACCGCGAACACCATGGCGTGCGCGGCGGAAGCGCTGGGCATGTCGATGCCGGGTTCGGCGAGCCCGCCGTCGGTGGACCGGCGCCGCGATGCGAGTGCGCGCGCTGCCGGGCGAGCGGTGATCGGCATGCTGGAGAACGGCCTGACGGCGCGGCGGATCCTGACCAAGCAGGCCTTCGAGAACGCGATCGCGGTGGTGATGGCCTTCGGCGGCTCCACCAACGCCGTGCTGCACCTGCTCGCCATCGCCCGCGAGGCCGACGTCGACCTGTCGCTGGAGGACTTCGACCGGATTGGCGACCGGGTGCCGCACCTCGCGGACGTCAAGCCGTTCGGCCGGTACGTGATGTCCGCGGTGGACCGCATCGGCGGTGTCCCGGTGGTGATGAAGGCGCTGCTGGACGCGGGACTGCTGAACGGCGACTGCCTGACGGTGACCGGGCGGACGGTCGCGGAGAACCTGGCCGAGCTCCAGCCGCCGGAACTGGACGGCGAGGTGCTGCACCGGCTGTCGGACCCGATCCACCCGACCGGCGGCCTGACGATCCTCCGCGGCTCGCTGGCCCCCGATGGTGCGGTGGTGAAGAGCGCAGGGTTCGATTCCGCGCGGTTCGACGGCACAGCACGGGTTTTCGACGGCGAGCAGGGCGCGATGGACGCGGTCGAGGACGGTTCGCTCAAGCCCGGTGACGTGGTCGTCATCCGCTACGAGGGACCGCGCGGTGGTCCGGGGATGCGGGAGATGCTCGCGGTGACCGGTGCGATCAAGGGCGCCGGCCTGGGCAAGGACGTCCTGCTGGTGACCGATGGCCGGTTCTCCGGCGGTACGACGGGGTTGTGCATCGGGCACGTGGCGCCGGAAGCCACCGACGGCGGGCCGATCGCGCTGGTCCAGGACGGCGACCCGATCAGGCTCGACCTCGCCGCCCGAACCCTGGACCTGCTGGTGGACGAAGCCGAGCTCCAGCGTCGCCGGGAGCGGTGGGCTCCACCGGAACCCCGTTTCCGCCACGGCGTTCTCGGCAAGTACGCGAAGCTGGTCGGCTCCGCGGCCGAAGGCGCGGTGTGCGGCTGATCAACCCTGCAGCTGTGCCTTCAGGCGCTCGGCGTCTCGCTTCCCGATCGATGTTGTCGTCCCGCACCAGGTGCAGGTCAGCGCATAGCGGATGCGAGTCGGGAACAGCGGGATGAAGAACAGGGTGAACTTGGTGACGCTCTTGTCGAGGGTCGTCGCGTACGTCCCGCGGCAGCCCGGGCAGTCCAGCCGCAGACTGCCCAGGCGCCGGACGATCCGCCGGAACCCGAAGATGATCATTCGCCCTCCCCGTTCGGTGCGACCGGCTGCCGGTGGAAACGCGGGCCGATCAGTCCTGGGAGGGATGGTTCCAGAGCGCGGCGGACGCGGTCACGGGTTCGGCGGTGAACGGCCGAGGCCAGGCCGTTCACCGCGATCCGCTCAGTCCCAGGACAGCGAGGCGCCGGACTGGTACTCGATGACCCGGGTCTCGAAGAAGTTCTTCTCCTTCTTGAGGTCCATCGCCTCGGACATCCACGGGAACGGGTTCTCCGCCTCCGGGAACACCGGCTCCAGGCCGAGCTGGTCGCAGCGCCGGTTGGTGATGAAGTGCATGTACTGGGCGCAGAGCTCGGCGTTGATGCCGAGGATGCCGCGGGGCATGGTGTCGCGGCCGTAGGCGATCTCCAGCTCGCAGGCCTCGGTGAGCATCCGGCGGATCTCGGCCTGGAACTCCGGGGTCCACAGGTGCGGGTTCTCGAGCTTGATCTGGTTGATGCAGTCGATGCCGAAGTTCAGGTGGATCGACTCGTCGCGCAGGATGTACTGGTACTGCTCGGCGATGCCGACCATCTTGTTCCGCCTGCCCAGCGCGAGGATCTGCGCGAAGCCGGTGTAGAACCACATGCCTTCGAAGATCACGTAGAAGGCGACCAGGTCGCGCAGGAACGCCTGGTCGGCCTCGGTGGTGCCGGTGGCGAAGTCCGGGTCTTCCAGGCTCTGGGTGTACTGCAGCGCCCAGGAGTCCTTGTCGGCGATCGACGGGATCTCCCGGTACATGTTGAACAGCTCGCCCTCGTCGAGGCCGAGGCTCTCGCAGATGTACTGGAAGGTGTGCGTGTGCACGGCCTCCTCGAAGGCCTGGCGCAGCAGGTACTGCCGGCACTCGGGGTTGGTGATGTGCCGGTAGACGGCGAGCACGATGTTGTTGGCGACCAGGGATTCGGCGGTGGCGAAGAAGCCGAGGTTGCGCTTGAGCATCAGGCGCTCGTCGTCGGTGAGTCCGTCGGTGGACTTCCACAGCGCGATGTCGGCCTGCATGGAGATCTCGGTCGGCATCCAGTGGTTGTTGCAGCCGGCGAGGTACTTGTCCCAGGCCCAGCCGTACTTCAGCGGCAGCAGCTGGTTGACGTCGGCGCGGGCGTTGATCATCGCCTTCTCGCTGACGTCGACGCGGCCGCCGTCGCGGTCGATCTCACCGAGGCCTGCGGAGGCGGGGGATTGCAGGGAGGTCATGGGAGTGGTGCTCCAAGAGGAAGTTCGGTTCGCAGGAGAGTCCGGGCACCGAGCGGGGCACCCGGGCAGCGGTCAATTTCGCGCGAAATTGACCGCCCCCTCGGGCGTCACAGGCAGGCTT
>NZ_JAQGLB010000045.1 GCF_027853965.1 Saccharopolyspora indica
TAGTCGCGTGGTGTAGACCCGAAGCGGAGTGATCTACCCATGGCCAGGGTGAAGCGCGGGTAAGACCGTGTGGAGGCCCGAACCCACCAGGGTTGAAAACCTGGGGGATGAGTTGTGGGTAGGGGTGAAAGGCCAATCAAACTCCGTGATAGCTGGTTCTCCCCGAAATGCATTTAGGTGCAGCGTTGCGTGTTGCTTGGGTGGGGTAGAGCACTGGTTGGTTGATGGGCCTTCGCGGGTTACTGAGATCAGCCAAACTCCGAATACATCTGAGTTGAGCGTGGCAGTGAGACGGTGGGGGAGAAGCTTCATCGTCGAGAGGGAAACAGCCCAGAGCATCGGCTAAGGCCCCTAAGTGTGCGCTTAGTGGGAAAGGATGTGGGATCGCTGAGACAACCAGGAGGTTGGCTTAGAAGCAGCCATCCTTGAAAGAGTGCGTAATAGCTCACTGGTCAAGTGGTCCTGCGCCGACAATGTAGCGGGGCTGAAGCGCACCGCCGAAGCCATGCCAATTCAGCCTAGGGCTGGGTTGGGTAGGGGAGCGTCCTGCACGCGGTGAAGCAGCACTGTGAGGTGTTGTGGAGTGTGTGGGAGTGAGAATGCAGGCATGAGTAGCGAGTGAAGAGTGAGAATCTCTTCCGCCGGATGACCAAGGGTTCCTGGGGAAGGTTCGTCCGCCCAGGGTGAGTCGGGGCCTAAGGCGAGGCCGACAGGCGTAGTCGATGGATAACGGGTTGATATTCCCGTACCCGTGTGCACGCGTCCATAGCGAAACCTTTGATACTAACCATCCGCTCGTCACATGAGTCTTCGGACGAGTGTGGGGGGTGCATGGGACCTGATTGGGCGGTAGTTAAGTGATGGGGTGACGCAGGAGGGTAGCTCTGCCAGTGAGTGGTTGTACTGGTGTAAGCCTGTAGCCCGGTGTGTAGGTAAATCCGCACGCCATGAAGGGTGAGGGGTGATGCGTAGCCGTTGTGGTGATGTGAGTGATCCCATGCTGTCGAGAAAAGCCTCTAGCGAGTGTGTGCACGGCCCGTACCCTAAACCGACACAGGTGGTCAGGTAGAGAATACCGAGGCGGTCGGGTGAACTGTGGTTAAGGAATTCGGCAAATTGCCCCCGTAACTTTGGGAGAAGGGGGGCCACTGCTGGTGAACGCCCGTGCGGTGGGAGCTGGTGGTGGTCGCAGAGGCCAGGGAGAAGCGACTGTTTACTAAAAACACAGGTCCATGCGAAGCTGTAAGGCGATGTATATGGACTGACGCCTGCCCGGTGCTGGAACGTTAAGAGGACCCGTGAACCCTTTGGGGTGTAGCGGAGAATTTAAGCGCCAGTAAACGGCGGTGGTAACTATAACCATCCTAAGGTAGCGAAATTCCTTGTCGGGTAAGTTCCGACCTGCACGAATGGCGTAACGACTTCTCCGCTGTCTCGACCACAGGCCCGGTGAAATTGCAGTACGAGTAAAGATGCTCGTTTCGCGCGGCAGGACGGAAAGACCCCGGGACCTTTACTATAGCTTGGTATTGGTGTTTGGTTCGGCTTGTGTAGGATAGGTGGGAGACTGTGAAGCATTCACGCTAGTGGGTGTGGAGTCGTTGGTGAAATACCACTCTGGTCGTTCTGGGCATCTAACTCGGGTCCGTGATCCGGATCGGGGACAGTGCCTGGTGGGTAGTTTAACTGGGGCGGTTGCCTCCTAAAGGGTAACGGAGGCGCCCAAAGGTTCCCTCAGCCTGGTTGGCAATCAGGTGTTGAGTGTAAGTGTATAAGGGAGCTTGACTGTGAGACTGACGGGTCGAGCAGGTGCGAAAGCAGGGACTAGTGATCCGGCACTGGCTGGTGGAAGCGGTGTCGCTCAACGGATAAAAGGTACCCCGGGGATAACAGGCTGATCTTGCCCAAGAGTCCATATCGACGGCATGGTTTGGCACCTCGATGTCGGCTCGTCGCATCCTGGGGCTGGAGTTGGTCCCAAGGGTTGGGCTGTTCGCCCATTAAAGCGGCACGCGAGCTGGGTTTAGAACGTCGTGAGACAGTTCGGTCCCTATCCGCCGCGCGCGTAGGAGACTTGCGGAAGGCTGTCCCTAGTACGAGAGGACCGGGATGGACGAACCTCTGGTGTGCCAGTCGTTCTGCCAAGGGCGTGGCTGGTTGGCTATGTTCGGGAGGGATAACCGCTGAAAGCATCTAAGCGGGAAGCCTGTTCCTAGATGAGGTCTCCCACCCTTTGTGGGGTAAGGCCCCCAGTAGATGACTGGGTTGACAGGCCAGATATGGAAGCACAGTAATGTGTGGAGTTGACTGGTGCTGATAGGCCGAGGACTTGTTCACAAAGATTGCTCGCACCCACTATATGGTGTCTGAGACAACAACCATG
>NZ_JAQGLB010000046.1 GCF_027853965.1 Saccharopolyspora indica
TGATTTCGGTTCCGTTGTTGGTCGTTGTGACGTGAGGGATCGTGCGCGCATCGGGTGGGGCGGCGGGTTGCGGCTGGTTCTCATTGCGCTGCAGGACGTTTCAGCTGGTGCGGTGAGACATCTTTTCCGCAGAAATATTCCGATTCTGCTGCGGCGTTCGGGGTCGCGGCGGAATCTGAATAGATTTCGAATAGCGGCAGGGAAACTCTGTTGCCGACGACTCGACAGCACCCATAGGGTTTACGGAAACCACGACACAGGAAGAACTTTCGCCTTCAGTGCTTATTTTCAGCTCGTTGATCACCTGATCGTGCGACAGTAATTCGATCGAAATCCAGTTCGACTGTTGAGATAATTGAGCCATGACACCGCTGATGACCACCTTCACCGCGACTCCCGGCGCAGAAGCCGGGATTGTTGCGGCCACGACCGGGCCTGGGGCCGCGGTCGTCGAGTCGTGGGCGGAGTCATCTCGGGCGACTTCGTACACCGACACCGAACTTGCCGTGCGGATCACGGAGATCGAGCGTGCCATCAGGCAGGCGAGGATGGAGCAGCTGGAACTCATCGCCGAGGCCGACCGGCGCCGCTTGTTCGCCGAGCAGAGCGCGCGGTCCACCCAGGCATGGCTGCAAAACCTGCTCCGCATCGACTCCCGGGAGGCCAAGTCGCGCGTCCAGGTCGCCGCTGACGTGACCACTCCGCCGGACGACAACGGTGCCTCGGCAACCGAACTTCCCGCCACCGCGCAGACCTTGTCCGAAGGAGCCTTGGGCCTCGAACACGCGACGATCATCAGGAGGTGCGTCCGCGCCCTGCCCGAGTCCGCCAAGCACCGGGTTGGCGAGGTCGAGGCACTGCTCGCGGCGAACGCACGCCGAATGTGCCCGCGCGACCTGGCGAAGCTGGCCGAGCGGATCACTTACACGCTCGACGAGGACGGAGCGCTGCAGGAAGAACGCGCCCAGCACGAGGCTCGCGAACTGCACTACGCGACCGCCCGCGACGGCATGCTGGTCATCAAAGCGCGCCTGGACCGCGAGACCGGGGCGAAGTTCGTGGAAGCCCTCCGCCCCCTGGCCGCACCGCGCCCGGAGACCGACGGCGAGAAGGACCCCCGCACGGTCGGACAGCGCAACGCCGACGGATTCGCGGCGATGGTCGACGTGGTCCTCGACTCCGACCAGATGCCGCGCACCGGCGGCCAGCGGCCCCACCTGACCATCACCATCGACTTCGACGACCTCAAGCAGCGCCTGACGAACGGCACGCCCGGCACCCTGACCGCCACCGAGCAGTCCATCACCGCCGAGAACGTCCGCCGGATCGCCTGCGACTGCGAGGTCCTCCCGATGGTCCTCAACGGCGACAGCCTCCCCCTCGACGTGGGAACCACCCAGCGCACCGCCCCCGCCCACATCCGCGCCGCACTGCTCCAACGCGACGGAGTCTGCGCGTTCCCGGACTGCGACCGTCCCCCGGGCACCCCGCAGGCGCACCACATCAAGCACTGGATCGACGGCGGCCCCACCGAGCTCAACAACATGGTGATGCTCTGCCCGCACCACCACCGAAGGGTCCACGACCAGCACTGGACGATCACCCTGCACCAAGGCCGCCCGATGTTCACCCCACCATCCAGTGTGGACGGATCAAGAAAACCGAAACCCGGCGGCAAAGCCAGACCCGCCGCCTACCGGGAAAACCTCCGGGGCCTCATCCCCACCCCACGAACCCCGGAGGGCACTCCATGACGCCCAAATCCGAAACCCGACGAAAACAACGCCCCAACCAAACCCGCGAACCCAACCAGTACCCGCACCACCAGGCGACCAAACCCAGCCCCCCGAACCAAACCCAGGAACCAGCTCCAACCCAGGACTCCAACCACCAAAGAAGCCCACCACCCACCCACCGAAAGCCCCTAGCCCCATCCATCAAGAATCGCTACCCCACCAACCAAAGCCCACTACCCACCGAACCGCCCGACGACCGAACCACCGAACCACCGAACCACCGGACCGCCGAACCACCGGACCGCCTCATCGGACCACCGAACGGAGCCACAGCCCCCACGACCCAGCCAAGGCGAGACGAAGCGAACCGATCCCACCGAGCCGAAAGCCAAAGACCAGAAGAACGGAAAGCACCAATGCACGGAACCAACCACAACGAACCCGAAAAT
>NZ_JAQGLB010000048.1 GCF_027853965.1 Saccharopolyspora indica
GAACGGCCCGCGCACCAGCTTGAGTTCTAGGAGTCGTCGCAACACCCGATCTACGGGGATGCGATGGACTTCGAGACTCGGAACCGGTCGGTTAACCAGGGCCGTCGACGGTTGACGCGTGAGCGGGCTGCCTATCTTGATCTTGTGAATCAGGGTGTGAGCAGCTTGGAAGCATGCCGGATCGTCGGGATCAACCCGCGGACCGGCCGGCGATGGCGAAACGGTCGTGCCGCCAGCGGCGGCGAGAAGGCGGCGTCACCGATCACTGCGGTGGCGCCGCCTTCGGGCCCGTCGAGGTATCTCACCGAGGACGAACGCATCCAGATCGCCGACCTGATGCGGGAGAAGGCCTCGCTGCGGGCGATCTCCCGGCGATTAGGCCGGTCTCCTTCCACGATCAGCCGGGAGATCCGCCGCAACCGGCACCCCGGCTATGGCGGCTACCGGCCACACGCCGCGCACGCGCGTGCTCTTGCCCGTAGACCGCGACCCAAGCCGAGCAAGATCGGGCAGCACCGCCAGCTCAGAGAAGTCATTCAAGACCTGCTGAAGCTGAAGTGGAGTCCGGAGCAGATCTGCCGGGCACTCCGCACCCGCTTTCCGGGCCAATCGGAGCTGCATGTGGTCCACGAGACGATCTACCAGGAACTTTACCGAGGTCACGGTGCACTGACTCGTGTCCTGCGATCGGGCCGGACCCGCCGCCGCCCGCGCCGACATGCCTACAAGCGCCGTCCTCGGGCCATCCCGAACATGACCATGATCAGCGACCGCCCCGCCGAAGCCGATGACCGCACCATCGCCGGGCACTGGGAAGGCGATCTGATCATCGGCAAGGGCAGCAAGTCGGCGATCGGCACCCTCGTCGAGCGCACCAGCCGCTACACCCTGCTCGTTCACCTGCCCGCCGGCTACTCCGCCAGGGAAACCCGCACCGCCCTCATCCAGACCGTCCAGGATCTTCCCCAGCACATGCGCAAGTCCCTGACCTGGGACCAGGGCTCGGAGATGGCCGCCCACCAGGCCTTCACCCGCGCGACCGGCATGCCGGTCTACTTCTGCAACCCAGGCAGCCCCTGGCAGCGCGGCTCGAACGAGAACACCAACGGCCTGCTGCGCCAGTACTTCCCCAAAAGCACCGACCTCGCAGTCCACGACCGTGAGCGCCTGGACGCCGTCGCCGCCGAACTCAACAACCGCCCACGCAAAACGCTCGGCTGGGACACCCCAGCCGAGCGCTTCGCTACTCTACTCACAACCACCAGCTAGCAGCGGTGTTGCAACGACCCCTCGAATCTGCCCAGGTGCACGGGCCGTT
>NZ_JAQGLB010000049.1 GCF_027853965.1 Saccharopolyspora indica
CGATGTGGTGGGCTTGGGGTGTTCCGGCCGGGTGGTCGCATTCCGGGAACGCGCACACCCCATCCCGGACCAGCAGTGCGGCGCGGATGTGGGTCGGCGCGGTGCGCTGCGAGGCACCCACATCCAGCGGCAGGCTGTCTCCACCGAGGACCATGGGGAGGACGTCGCAGTCGCAGGCGATCCTGCGGATGGTCTGGGGGCTGAGGTACTGGCCGGTGCCCTCCAGCATCCCCGCACCACCAACGGCGATCTCGCCGCCGTTGCTGGTGGGGAGCTGGTTCTTCAGGTCGGTGTAGTCGATGGTGACCGTCAGGTGGGGCCTCTGACCACCGGTGCGGGGCATCCCGTCGGTGTCGAGGACGAGGTCGAGGAGGGTGGACAGGCCGTCGGCGTTGCGTTGTCCGACCGTGCGCGGGTCCTTGACCCCGTCAGACTCCGGGCGCGGCGCCGCCAACGGCCGCAAAGCCGTGACGAACTTCGCCCCGGTCTCGCGGTCCAGACGGGCCTTGATCACCAGCATTCCGTCCCGGGCGGTCGCGTAATGCAACTCCCGCGATTCGAACTGCGCCCGTTCATCGGCCACAGCGCCATCAGCGTCGATCATGTAGCGGATCCGGTCGGCGAGTTTCGCGAGGTCGCGGGGGCATTGGCGGCAGGCGTTTTCCACCAGCAGTCGCTCGATCTCGGCCGCGCGGTGTCGGGTGTGTTCGGGCAGCCTGGACACACAGCGGGAGATCACCCGCGCATGCTCCAGGCCGATCACGCCCTCTCCCAAGGCCTCCCCGGTCGCCGGAAGCGCAGCATCGGAGTCGGTAGCATCGGCAGCGGTATCTTCGCCCGTATTCGGCGGGGGAGCGGTGGCGGTGGCGATGCGGACGCGGTTGGTGGCGTCTTGGCCGTCGATGTTGAGCAGCGTCTTCAACCACACCTGCGTCGACCGCGTACCCTGCACTGCGTGCAGGCGTCGGCGGTCGGCTTCGGCGATCAGTCGCAGCTGTTCCATCCGGGCTTGGCGGATCTGCTGCTCCACCTGGCCGATCCGGGCCGTGAGTTCTTCATCGGTCAGGGAGTCAACCGCAGGCGCCCACGACCCGCCCGGCGTGGACGCATCCCACGCGGGCAAGGCGGACACGACCACGCCCGCACCAGCGGCGGGGGTCGTGTCCTGGGTGGTCATCAGCGGTGTCATGCATCAATTCTCTCAACAATCGAACGAGAATTCGAGCACATAACCGTCCCACAAACGGGTGATCACAACACCCACCAAACACG
>NZ_JAQGLB010000004.1 GCF_027853965.1 Saccharopolyspora indica
CGCAGGCTTAGACAACCTCAGCGATAACAAGAACCCGCCCTGCATTTCAGCACCTGAACCCCACCCGTGATGATCTTGAGCCCATATCACAACCACCCAACCCAAGATCCAAAACAGCCTCTATAGCCCCTCAAAACACTCACGGGTCCTGACCAGGGAAAACGGAGCCGATGACGGTGCCGCGCGGTCTCTCAGCCGACCGGGGTCCGGCCGACTCCCCGCCAGCTCAGGCCCGCTCGGCGGAGGGCGTCGGGGTCCAGGTGGTTGCGGGTGTCCACGACCACCGGGGCTTCGAGCTCCTGGGCCACGCGGGTCCAGTCCAGGGTGCGGAACTCCTGCCACTCGGTCAGCAGCACCAGCGCCGCGGCGCCCTTCGCCGCCCGGTACGGGTCGTCGACCAGGGTCAGCGGCAGGCCCGGCTCGTCGCCGCGCAGGCCCGGGTCGAAGGCGACCAGCTCCGCGCCCCGCGCCGCCAGCAGCCGGGCCACCTCCAGCGCGGGCGAATCGCGCAGGTCGTCGGTGCCCGCCTTGAACGTCAGGCCCAGCAGCCCGAGCCGGACGCCGTCCAGCGAACCGCCGCAGGCGTCGACGACCTTGGCCACCATCCGCTCCCGCTGCCGCGCGTTGGCCGAGATGGTCGCCTGCAGCAGCGGGAAGTCGAACTCCACGGCCTCCGCGACCTGCAGCAGCGCCGCGGTGTCCTTCGGCAGGCAGGAGCCGCCCCAGCCCGGGCCGGGCTGCAGGAACGCCTGCCCGATGCGCCGGTCGTAGCCCATCCCCTCGGTCACGTCGGTGATGTCGGCGCCCAGCCGCTCGCAGAGCTCGGCGATCGCGTTCACGTAGGACAGCTTGGTCGCCAGGAAGCAGTTCGCCGCGTACTTCACCATCTCCGCGCTGGCCGCGTCGGTGAGCACCGTCGGCGCGCCGAGCCGCGCGTACAGCGCCGCCACCCGCTCGGCCGCGTCCTGGGTGTCCGAGCCGACCACGATCCGGTCCGGGTTGAGGAAGTCGTGCACCGCGGAACCCTCGCGCAGGAACTCGGGGTTGCTCACCACCGCGACGTCGGGACGCCCGACCAGCTCGCGCAGCCGCGCCGAGGTGCCCACCGGCACCGTCGACTTCGTCACCAGCACGCACCCGGTCGGCAGCACCTCGCGCACCTCGCGCGCCACCGACTCGACCACCGCGAGATCGGCCCCGCCGCCGGAACCCATGGGCGTCGGCACGCACAGGAACACCACTTCGGCGTCGGCCACCGCGCCTGCCGAGCCCAGCACGAACTCCAGCCGACCGGCCGCGATGCCCTCCTGCACCAGCTCGGCCAGCCCCGGTTCGTGGATCCGGACCTCACCGCGGGACAGCTGCGCGACCTTCTCCGCGTTGACGTCGCTGCACACCACGCGGTGACCCAGCGAAGCCAGGCACGCACCGGTGGTCAGCCCCACGTACCCGGTACCGACAACGACGATCCGACGGGCGAACACAGTCCCCACACCCCTTCACGCGCACGACCGGGCGGTCGCGACCCCCTTTCGGCATCGTGGCACATCGCCCGACGAGTGGAACCGACTTGGGCAAACGTTCACGCGCCGTACGTCCGGAGTGACGGGCAGGTGACCAGCCGTTTATGGTCACCGCGTGGAACAGCGACGCCTGGGCGAATCCGGTCTGGTGGTCAGCGCGGTCGGTCTCGGTTGCAACAACCTGGGCCGACCGGGCACGGCGACCGAGTCCCTGACCGGCGCGCGAGCAGTGGTGGACACCGCGCTCGACGCCGGCATCAGCTTCTTCGACGTGGCCGACGTGTACGGCTCGCCGCGCGGGCGCAGCGAGGAGCTGCTCGGGCAGGCGCTCTCCGGCCGCCGCGAGCACGCGATCATCGCGACCAAGTTCGGCATGGACATGCAGGGCGGCAACGGCCCGGACTTCACCGCGCGCGGCTCGCGCCGCTACGTGCGCCGGGCGGTGGAGTCCTCGCTGCGGCGGCTGGGCACCGACTGGATCGACCTGTACCAGCTGCACCGGCCGGACCGGCTGACACCGCTGGAGGAAACCCTCTCGGTGCTCGACGACCTGGTCCGCGAGGGCAAGATCCGCTACGTCGGGCACTGCAACCTGGCCGGCTGGCAGCTCGCCGACGCGTCCTGGCTGGCGTCCTCGGCCGCGCTGACCGGGCCGGTGTCCACGCAGAACCACTACTCGCTGCTGGCGCGCGAGGCCGAGCGCGAGGTCATCCCGGCCTGCAAGCGGTTCGGGGTCGGGCTGATCCCGTACTTCCCGCTGGCCAACGGGCTGCTGACCGGCAAGTACCGGAAGGACCAGGAGCCGCCGGCCGGCAGCAGGCTGGCCAACCGCAACCAGATGCTGATGGACGCGCCGTGGGAGCGCATCGAGCAGCTGCGGACCTTCGCCGAGCAGCGCGGCATCCCGATGACGTCGGTCGCGGTGGGCTGGCTGGCCGCGCAGCCGGTGGTCGGCTCGGTGATCAGCGGCGCGACGACGCCGGAGCAGGTGCAGGCCAACGCGGTGGCCGGGCAGTGGCGCCCCACCCAGGAGGACGTCGACGTCCTCAACGCCATCTGCCCACCGCTGTGACGCCGGGGTCACGCGACTGAAGTAATGAACGCTCTGTGATCACCCCTGTTCCGCGGCGTGCGGACGTCAATTTCGCGCGAAATTGACGTTCACCCGGGTGATGGTCAATTTCGCGCGAAATTGACGCGGCCGCCCCTGGAGCGGAGTGATTCCGGTCACGTTGGGTGATGGGGTTTTCGCTCGGACGGACCGGAGTTCTGCCCTGGTGGCAGACGCGGCGGTCGCGGTGAGCGGATCACGCTCTTCGCATGGAGCTCATCGGGTTCGCCGCACTGTTCATCGGCCTCGCGCTGCTGGCCGCGCTGCCCCTGGTGGCGCTGCTCAAGTTCGCCGAGGCGTTCTCCGGCGAGGAGGTGCGCCGCCATCGGTGACCGCCGCTTCGCCCCGTGCCCGTTCCGCGTCAGATGCTGGGCAAGGAAGTTCCCAGGTGTTAGACATGCCCGGGTACCAGCACCGGACGCAAAGGAACGAGCAGATGCAGATCACCGACACCGCGGCGATCGTCACCGGCGGGGCTTCCGGCCTTGGCGCGGCCACCGCCAGAGCACTCGCCGGGCGCGGCGCTCAGGTGTTCGCGGTGGACCTGCCGGACGCCGTGGGCAAGGCACCGGTGGTCGACGGCATCACCTACGCGGCCGCTGACGTCACCGACGCCGAGCAGGTGCAGACCGCGGTGGAGCAGGCCGCCGGCGCCGGGAACCCGCTGCGGATCGTGGTGAACTGCGCGGGCATCGGGCCCTCGGCACGCATCGTGGGCCGCCAGGGCGCGCACGACCTGGAGTTGTTCCGCAAGGTCATCGAGGTGAACCTGCTCGGCACCTTCAACGTGCTCCGGCTGGCCGCGGCGGCGATCCGCGAAACCGAGGCCGACCAGCAGGGACAGCGCGGCGTGGTGATCAACACCGCGTCGGTGGCGGCCTTCGACGGGCAGATCGGCCAGGCCGCCTACGCGGCGTCCAAAGGCGGGGTGGCGAGCCTGACGCTGCCCGCGGCGCGCGACCTGTCCTCGGCCGGGATCCGCGTCATGACCATCGCGCCCGGCATCATCGACACCCCGATGCTGGCCACCGTGAGCGAGGAGTACCGCCAGGGCCTGGCCGACGGCGTGCCGTTCCCGAAGCGCCTGGGCAGCCCGGAGGACTACGCGAAGCTCGCGCTGAACATCGTCGAGCACGACTACCTCAACGGCGAGGTCATCCGCATGGACGGCGCCCTCCGGATGGCACCCCGCTGACCAAGCGACCGTGAACGAGCGATCCCCCGGCCGAGCTGCCGGGGGATTCGCTCGTCCTGCAACGGTTCCAGCGCGTGGGGCCAGCAGAGGTCACCGACGCCGGACCGTGAACGCCGAGCTGGTCAAGGGGCCGGTCGTCCGCCCCGTCGGCCTGCTCCGATTCACTCGGCAACCCGGCGGACCTGTGGTTTCTTGTCCGGGATGCCCCACAGGTCCACGCCTTCAGGAGTGAGTTCGGTGTGCTCGTTCACCCGGATCATCAGGTTCCCGTCCGAAGGCTTTCGCGGACGGTACGCGAAACCACCCGTGCTGCTCACGCCTTCGGCAGGCGGAATTCCGGGGTCGAACTCGATCACCAGGTCCCCCTCTTCGAGGAATCGGTAGAACCCGAGCAACCGGGCGAGCTTGGCGTCGCTCATGCCCGCACCGCCGGTCGCCATGTATTCGGCGTGGTCCCTCAACCGGCGATTGGGGCTGGCGGGCTGGAACTTCTCTCCCGTCTTCCAGGGGTAGTGCTCCAGCACCCGCTCGCGCGGAGTCTTGGAGTAGTTTCCGGACGCAAGCTTGATCTGCGAAATCCGCTGTCTCGACACACCCGCGATCGCGGCGATCTCGTTCTGGGTGTACTTCTTGCCGGTCTTCGGGTTGATCTTCCGCTTGTACGACTCGATCTCGGCGGCTGTGATCGCCGAGCCCTTGGTGTTGGCCATGATCGGTGACGTCTCTCTACTTCGGGAGAGCGGCTCAGCGGGACGACGCAATCGTCTCTGGTCGAGCCAAGCGTCTCCATCGCATGATCTCTGCCCGTTCTATCCGTCCGGGATGGGAAAGACGTTTCACCCGCTGAGTGCCGTCTGCGCCACTCGGCCGACAGCGGGCGGTCAGCAGCTCAGCCGAGTCATCTCCGCTGGTCAAGACCCGTGAGCACTTTGCGGGGCTAGAGCACCACAAAACGCTCACGGACCACCTGCGGACGTATCGCCGTCACGAACCAGGTCCACCGGTCCTGCCCGGAACGGCCTTCCGGGCAGTGCGGCTGGGCGATTCGGCGCAAGATGGGCTCCGGTCGAAACGCGGAGGGAGCTCGCGATGGGGCAGGTCATGAAGGCCGTTCAGTACCAGCGGGTCGGGGAGAGCCCCGTGGTCGTGGAGGTGCCCAAGCCCGAACCCGGCCCCGGGCAGGTGCTGCTGCAGGTCACCGCAGCGGGCATGTGCCACTCCGACATCGGGGTGATGAGCTGGCCCGCGGACAGGCTGCCGTTCGAGCTGCCGCTCACGCTCGGGCACGAAGGCGTCGGAACCGTCGCGGCGCTCGGCCCCGGCGTGCGCGGGGTGTCCGAGGGCGAGTCCGTCGCGGTGTACGGGCCGTGGGGTTGCGGGGTGTGCCGGAACTGCGCGCAGGGCAAGGAGAACTACTGCACCCGAGCCGGTGAGCTGGGCATCCGGCCGCCGGGGCTGGGTGCGCCCGGCGCGATGGCCGAGTACCTGCTGGTCGACGACGTCCGGCACCTGGTCCCGCTGGACGGTTTGGACCCGGTGCAGGCCGCACCGCTGACCGACGCCGGGCTCACCCCGTACCACGCGATCAAGCGCTCGGTGCCGAAGCTGGTCGGCGGCAGCACCGCGGTCGTCATCGGCGCGGGCGGGCTCGGGCACCTGGCGGTGCAGATCCTGCGCGCCACCACCGGGGCCCGGGTGATCGCGCTCGACGTGGCCGACGACAAGCTGGAGCTGGCCCGGCAGGTGGGTGCGCACGACGTGGCCCGCTCCGACGAGTCGGCGCCGGAGCGCATCCGGGAGCTCACCGACGGACTCGGCGCGGACGTGGTGCTGGACTTCGTCGGCATCGCGCCCACGGTGAAGCTCGCCGCGCAGTCGGTGGCGATCGAGGGCGACATCACCATCGTCGGGATCGCCGGAGCTCCGCTGCCGGTCGGCTTCGGCCTGCTGCCGCACGAGGTCTCGGTGGCCGCGCCGTACTGGGGCAGCCGCTCGGAGCTGATCGAGGTGCTGGACCTAGCCCGGTCCGGCGCGCTGCACGCGCACGTGGAGACCTTCGGCCTGGACGAGACGCCGGAGGTCTACGAGCGCTTCCACGCGGGCGAGATCACCGGCCGCGCGGTCATCGTCCCGTAGCCGCGGGAAGTCGGCGCCGTCCGGTCAATTTCGTACGAAATTGACCACCCGCCCTCTCGACGCAGCGGTCAGAGGTCTTCGGCGAAGGGGATTTCGCGGACCTCGTCGGAGGTCATCCAGCGGCGGATCGTCCAGGTGGCCCGGACGTCGTCCTCGTTGTAGCGGAGGATCCGGTCGCGCTGGGACAGCTCGGGGGTGCCGCCGCCCAGGCCCACCGCGTCGCGGTACCAGCGCATCGAGTTCTCGCCGCTGGCCTCGGCGTCCCGCCAGCCGAACCCGGCGCTCGGCGCGATCACCTTCAGGCCCTTGCCGTTCGGGCACAGGAACTGCTCGCGCACCGAGGCGAACAGGTCGACCCACTCCGCGGAGCGGATGAACTCGCGCACCTCGGCCACCGACGGCACGCCGGGCTTGCCCGCGAAGCGCTGCGCGGAGGCCAGCATCCAGCGGTTCTCCGCCAGCTCGTTGTAGCAGTAGGCGCGGAAGGTCAGGCCGCGCTCGTAGGCCAGCCGGCGCACCGAGCAGAACCAGATCCAGAACTCGGCGAAGGAGCGGCCCTCGTCGTCGGACGGCAGCGGCTCCCAGCTGACGAACGCCCGGTAGCCCTGCTCCTGGCCGATGTCGGCGCCGGAGAGCCAGCAGCCCCACAGGTAGGCGCCGGAATCGCCGTAGCTCTCCATGTCCACGTCGACTTCCACGTCCGCCCGCGGCACCGACAGGTCGCGCACCCGGCGCACCAGCGGCAGGTCCTGCAGCCACGCCTTGGCGAGCAGGATCGCGTCGGTGTTGCGGACGCCCGTCAGCGGCAGCTCTTCGGCCCGCTCCAGCGGCATCTCGGCCAGCTCGTCCACTGTGGACACACCGAGGTCGCGCAGCGCGGTGGCGTCCTCGCCGCGCACGACCAGGCTGACGTCGCGCCGGTCGCGCAGCTGCTGCTCGCACACCGGCCACCACGGGCAGCCCTTGCACTCGTTGATCCGAGAGGGCTCCGCGAGCGGCTCGGCGCCTTCGGCGGCCGCGGTGGCCACCGCCAACCGGTCGCTGAACCGGGCGTCGTACTCGGCCAGCGCGGTGCGCCCGCCCGGCCAGTTCGGGGCCGCCAGGTCGTGCCAGACCACGACGTCGGCCTCCACGCCGATCACGCCGCCCTGATCGGCGGCCGCGCTCATCCCGCAGGCCTGCAGCAGCCGAACCGCGTGCGCCAGCCGGAGCTGGTCGCGGGGCTGCGCCCGCACCTTGCGGAGCCGGTCGGTCGAGGCCTCCTCGGGCAGCGGGCGCTCCACCGGGGACACCCGCGCGCCGCGCCCGGGATCGGTGATCTTGTGCCGCACCACGAGCACCGGCACGTACCCGTCGCCGCTGCGCACCAGCAGGTCGACCGTGCCGCGCCGCCCGCTGCCGGAGTCCGACGGCAGCTGTGCGGCGGAGATGTAGCGGATGCCCGCGCGCATCGCGTCCAGCGTGAGCTCCGCGCGGTCGACCGGAGCGCCGCGCGGGATCTCGGTCCAGTCCGGACCGTGCAGCCTGCTGAGCAGCTTCGCGACGGCGCGGCGGTGCTCGGCGGCGTCGGCGATCCGCTGCTCGATGCCCAGGTCCAGCGGAGCCTGCGGCTGGTCCTGCATCGACGGGTCGTTCTCCAGGTGCACGCGTCGACGGCAACGCGTCACCACGCTTGCGTCGAGCAGCACCTTCTCCTTCACGGGTGAAGCGTATGCCGTCGGCATGACAGGTGCGCCCATCACCCCGGCTACACGACCGAGCGTCGTCGTACGCTCCGCGCACGACCCGTCGCCGTCTGCTGTCGTGCGGGGCTGGTCGCGGTCTTAGGCTTTGCAGCGGCCGGGGCCACCGGCCGGACAGGGAGGTGACGGCCCGGTGAGGAAGCGCACGACCGCGAAGCGGACCCCGACCGAGTCCCGCAGGACGGCCAAGGCCGCGAAGAAGGCCGACAAGCGGGCGGCCAAGGCGATCAAGAAGGGCGAGCACGGGCGCATCACGCCGGGCAACGCCAAGAAGGCGATCGGCGTGGCCAAGGTGGTCGGCCCGGTGCTGCTGCCGTTCGCCGTCCGCGCGGTGTCGGCGCTGCGCAGCAGCTACGACCGGGCGCGGGCCCGGCACCTCGGGGTGCCGGTGGACGACCTCGGCACCTACACCGGCCACGGCGCGGCGCTGCACGCGCGCATCGCCGGCGACTCCGAGGCGTTGCGCGCGCTGCGCGAGCAGGCGGACGACGCCGAGGCGAGGCTGATGGCGGAGCGGTACGCGGAGCGGACGGGCGCGCGGCTGATGCAGCTGACGACGGCGGTGCGGGCGGCGGAGCGGATGCCCACGCAGCGCCGCCGGTCGGCGCACCGCGCGGTGGACGCGGAGCTGGGCCGGATCGAGGACGACCTGCTGACCCGCTTCGGCGTCCCGACCAGGAGATGACCCGGAGTGCGGTCCGCCGGGCGGGCGGACCGCACCGAGGATCACTGCGCAGCGGCCTCGCCGGGGAAGAAGGGCCGTTCGACGCGGATCTGGTCGGCAGCGGCCAGGATCTCCGCGGCGTCGTCGACCGGCGGGTGGATCGCCTGGTTGATCCGCTGCTTGACCGCCTTGCCCTCCGCACCCGCGAGCAGCACCTCGCGCTCCCAGCCCTTGGTGAAGAGCCCACCGGCGCCGCCCAGGTCGAGGCAGGTGACGTACGGGCCGACGGCGAACTCCCGCAGCGGCGTGCCGAGCAGGTCGGCCGCCGCGTTGTACCCGGCGACCTTGCCCATCGGGGTGGCGTGCTGGCACGCCTGCATGACGGTGCGCTCCGCGTCGTAGGCCGCCGCGGCGGTGTCCCCGGCGGCGAACACCTCCGGCAGGGCGCGCAGGTGGTGGTCCACCGGAACCCGCCCCAGCGGGTCCAGCCGGTCGCTGATCTGCCGGGTCAGTCCGCTGGCCCGCATCCCCACCGTCCACACCACCGCATCCGCCGCGACCTTCGTGCCGTCGGACAGGGCGGCGTAGCCGTCGCCGACCTCGGTCAGGGTCGTTTCGAGGCGGCGTTCGACACCGAGCTCGTCCAGCGCCGATTCGATCTGCGGGCGCGGGCCCGGGCCGAGCTGGTGCCCGACCGCGGCGGCCTGGTCCACCAGCACCACCCGCCCGCGGGCGGCCAGTTCGGTGGCGATCTCCAGGCCGGTGAAACCGGCGCCGACGACCACCGCGGAGAAGTCCTCGCGGTCGCGCAGGTGGTCGGCCAGCGCCTGCGCGCCGTCCGCGGTGTCGATGTCGAAGAGCCGCTCCGCTCCGGGCAGGCGTCCGGGGCGGACGACCTCGCTGCCCGCCGCCAGCACCAGCCGGTCGTAGCCGATCACGCGGCCATCGGCGAGAACCGTGCGCCGCTCGGTGTCGATCGTGCTGACCGAGGCGCGCAGGTGCTCGACGCCGATCGGGTCGAGAATCCTGCTGAGCTCCACCTTGGCCAGGCCCGGCTCCGGCTCGTACAGCCGTGGCCGCAGCACCATGTGCTCGCTCGGGCTGATGAGGGTGATGCGCAGGTCGGCTTCCCCGCGTGCCAGGGCCGCTCCCGCCGCGCTCCACACCCCGGCGAAACCTCCGCCGATGATCACAACTCGCGCCATCGTGGCGTCCTCTCCTGAAGCTCGCCCCCGGGAATCGGGGGGTCGGCAGGGAGACAGGACAGCGGGCTCAGATGTGACCGATGCGGGCGAGCTTCTCCGGGTTGACCAGTCGCCGGAACGCCGTGATCCGCCCGTCGGCGACCTCCGCGGTGTCGAGCCAGCACAGGACTCCGGCCTTGTAGGTCGCCATCGCCGGGAGGCCGTTGACCTCGACGATGCGGAAGGCGTCGGGGCGCCGCAGCCGGACCACGCGGATCACCAGCTGGGCGATCGTCTCGACGCCGAACACCGGCTGGCGCGAGGCGGGCACCTGGCCGCCGCCGTCGGCGAGGTAGACGGCCTCGGGGTGCAGCAGCCGGACGAGTTCGGCCAGGTCACCGCGGTCGGCGGCGGCCTTGAACGCCTTGAGCGCGCGTTCGGTCTCGGCCTTGGAGGCCCGGGGCCGCCCGTCGGCCGCGGCCACCTTCGCCCGGGCGCGGGAGGCGAGCTTGCGGCTGGCGGCGGGTGTCGCGCCGAGCACCTCGGCGACCTGGTCGAACGGGAAGTCGAAGACGTCGTGCAGGACCAGCGCGACGCGCTCGGAAGGGCTGAGCCGTTCCATGACCACCAGCATCGCGGTGCCCACCGACTCGTCCACCAGGACTTCTTCGGCGGCGTCCGGCCCGGTCAGCAGCGGTTCGGGAAGCCAGGTGCCGACGTAGGCCTCGCGCCGGACGCGCGCGGACTTCAGCACGTTGTAGGACGTCCGGGCGGCCACCGTGACCAGCCAGGCCCGGAGGTCCCGCACCTCGGACAGGTCCGCGGCGGTTGCCCGCAACCAGACGTCCTGGGTCACGTCCTCGGCCTCGGCGACGGTGCCGAGGATCCGGTAGGCCGCGCCGAACACGGCCGGGCGGTGGACCTCCCAGTCGGCAGGCACCGGGTTTCCCATCTCGATCTCCTCACGCCACCGGAACGATAGCGCGAGGCGAACAGGCGTGCGAACGACGACGGGCACCTGCCGATCGCAGGTGCCCGTCGAGTTCCGCCGGTCAGCGGCCGGGGATCGTCACGAAGCCCTTCTCCGCCATCCAGTCGCGGGCCACGTCGGCCGGGTCGCGGCCGTCGACGTCGACCTGGGCGTTGAGCCGGACCAGTTCCTCGTTGGTCAGCACCGCCGACACCGGCTCGAAGATCGCGGTGATCTGCGGGTAGCGCTCGAGCAGCTCGTCGCGGGTGGTGACGCCGATGTTGTAGCGCGGGAAGAACAGCTTGTCGTCCTCCAGCACCTTCAGGTCCAGCGCCTTGATCCGCCCGTCGGTGGTGAACACCTCGCCGAAGGTGCAGGTGCCGTTCGCCGTCGCCTGGTAGATGCTGCCCTCGGTCAGCGTCTTCACCTTCGACTTGTCCGCGGTGAAGCCGTACTCCTGCTCCACCCCGGGCATGCCGTCGTTGCGGTTGGCGAACTCGGTGTCCACGCAGAACGTGGCGTCCTCCGGGTGCTCGGCGACGACCCGCGAGATGTCCGACAGCTTCTCCACGCCCAGCCGCCGCGCCGCGTCCTGGTTGACCGCGAACGCGTAGGTGTTGTCCACGTTGTAGTCGATCGCGGTCCAGGCGACGCCGTTGCGCTCCAGGTCCTGCTTCGCGACCGCCTCGTACTGGGCGCGGGCGTCCGGGATCGGGTCGTTGTTGCCGTTGTAGCTGATCCAGGACGTGCCGGTGTAGTCCCACAGGATGTCGATCTGCCCGCTCTGCAGCGCGTTGCGGGCCGTGGACGAGCCCACGATGCTGCTCAGGTCCCGCACCTCGGCGCCACCGGCGGACAGCGCGAACTGCGCGATGTAGCCGAGCACGACCTGCTCGGTGAAGTTCTTCGACCCCACCGTGATCGTGACGCCCTCCAGCTCCGGCACCGGCCGGATCGAGCCGGGCTCCACCGCCAGCGGCACCGAGCTGCCGGAGCTCAGCCCGCAGCCGGACAGCAGCACCCCGGTCATCGCCAGCGAGGCCAGTTTCAGCGCGCCGCGGCGCGACGTTCGCAGCTTCATCGCAACCCCTTCGGCGACAGGTAGGTCTCGGCCAGCGCGCCCAGCCAGTCGACCAGCAGCGCCAGCGCCATGGCCAGCACCGAGCCGACGATCATGACCGTCCAGTCGTTGAGCTTGTAGCCGGTGTCGATCATCTCGCCGAGGCCGCCCGCCCCGACGAACAGCGCCAGCGTCGCGGTGCCCACGGCCAGCACCAGCGCGGTCCGCAGCCCGGCCAGGATGAACGGCACCGCCAGCGGCAGCTCGATGCGCAGCAGCACGCCGGCCCCGGACATGCCGATGCCGCGACCGGCGTCGATCAGCGACCGGTCCACCTGCTGCAGGCCGACGATGGTGTTGCGCAGCACCGGCAGCAGCGCGTAGAAGGCGATCGGCAGCACCGCGATCCAGAACCCGGTGGAGCCGCCGGTGAACAGGAAGAACAGCACCAGCAGACCGACCGCGGGCGCGGCCTGGCCGATGTTGGCGATGCCGATCACCAGCGGTGCGGCCCGGCGCGCCCACGGGCGGCTGAGCAGCACGCCCAGCGGCACCGCCACCACGATCACGATCAGCGCCACCGCGAAGCTCATCAGGAAGTGCGCCCAGGTCAGGCCGAGGATGTAAGGCGCGTTGATGCTGCGCGCGGTCACCTCGTCGTTGTCCTGGCCGAACGCCCAGACCAGCACCGCGGTGACCAGCACCACCACCGCGATCGGCTGCGCCAGCAGGCGCAACCGCTCCGCGGTGCGGGATCCGGAGTCCGAAGCGAACTGGCTGCTCATCACTCGTCCTCGGCCGGATCGTCGGCGTGCTCTTCGCGCAGCGCCTTGATGGTGTTCATCACCGTGTCGATGTCGACCACGCCGACGTACTCGCCGCGCGAACCGGTGACCACCGCGACGCCGTCGTCGTCGGTGAGGATCGCCTCCAGCGCGTCCTGCAGCGTGGAGGCGAGCGAGACGCTGTCCTCCACCGGCCGGCCCGCGCGGTCCAGCGACGACACCGCACCGGCTTCGCGGGCCGAGGCCCAGCGCAGCGGGCGGTTGCGCTTGTCCAGCACCAGGCCGATCGCACCGCGGCGGGTGCCCAGCTTCGCCTTGAGCGCCGACGGCGCCTCGTCCACCGTCGCGGTCGGCACCTGGCCGACCTCGATCTCGCGGACCCGCCGCAGGGTGAGCTGCTTGAGCGCGGCCCCGGCGCCGACGAACCCGGCGACGGTGTCGTCGGCCGGGTTGGCCAGGATCGCGTCCGGCGTGTCGTACTGCAGGATCTTGGAGCGCTCGCCGAGCACCGCGATCCGGTCGCCGAGCTTGACCGCCTCGTCGAAGTCGTGCGTGACGAACACGATCGTCTTGCCCAGGTCTGCCTGCAGGCGCATCAACTCGTCCTGCAGCACACCTCGGGTGATCGGGTCCACCGCGCCGAAGGGCTCGTCCATCAGCAGCACCGGCGGGTTGGCCGCCAGCGCCCGCGCCACGCCGACGCGCTGCTGCTGACCGCCGGAGAGCTGCCGCGGGAAGCGGTCGCGGTACTCCGCCGGGTCCAGGTTGACGAGGTCGAGCATCTCGTCGATCCGCTCGCCGATCCGCTTCTTGTCCCAGCCGACCAGGCCGGGCACCATGCCGACGTTCTCGCCGACGGTCATGTGCGGGAACAGACCGGCCTGCTGGATCGAGTAGCCGATCTCGCGACGCAGCTTGTCCGGGTCGAGGCCCAGCACGTCCTGCCCGCCGATGGTGATCTTGCCGGAGCTCGGTTCGATCAACCGGTTGATCATCCGCATGGTGGTGGTCTTGCCGCTGCCGGACGGGCCGACCAGCACCACGGTCTCCCCGGCGGGGATGGTCATGGTCACCGACTCGACGGCGGGCAGCTTCTGACCGGGGTAGCGCTTGGAGACCTCCTCCAGGCAGATCTCCACGCCGTGCCCGGTGGTCTGGTTCATCTTGTCGTCAGCCACGAATACCTCTCGAAGTCGTCAACCGCCCGATCAGCACGAAGACGGCGTCCAGCAGCAGCGCCAGGACGATCACGCCGACGGTGCCCGCGATGGCCATGTTCAGCGCGTTCGCGCCGCCGAGCTGGCCGAGGCCGCTGAAGATCAGGTTGCCCAGGCCGGGGCCCTTGGCGTAGGCGGCGATGGCCGCGATGCCCATCAGCATCTGGGTGCTCACCCGCATGCCCGCGAGGATCGCGGGCCAGGCCAGCCGCAGTTCGATGCGGGTCAGCACCCCGAACCGGCCCATGCCGATGCCGCGCGCCGCGTCCAGGATCGGCTGATCGACCGTGGACAGGCCGACGATGGTGTTGCGCACGATCGGCAGCAGCGCGTACAGCACGAGCGTGAGCACCGACGGCGCCACGCCCAGCCCCAGCACGGGGATGAGCAGGCCGAACAGCGCGAACGACGGAATGGTCAGGACAGCGCTGGAGAGCGCGGTGGCGATCGCCGCCCCGGCGGGGCTGCGGTAGACCGCAACCCCGACCAGGACGCCGACGATCGTCGCCAGCACGATGCACTGCAGCACCATGCTGGCGTGCTGGTAGGAGTCCACCAGCAGCGATTGCCACCTGGATGCGACGTAGTCCAGGAAGTTCACTCGTTACTCTTTCCCGCCCGCCGCGGGCTCGTCTCGACCGGGTCGTCCGGTCGTCCTACTACTGCTGTCGACACGGATTTCGGCGCCGAGCGAGCGGCGCCCCCTCCTCTCGGAAGTCGGTCGCACCCGGCCGGCTCCGGGGTCACCGGGGAACCCGGAGCCGATCACACGCGACCCGTGCACTTTCGACACCCGCGAAATGCGACAAAAGCCGCAGGGGTGAAAAAGCTGCGCGCCCGGCCGCCGCAGCAGCCGGGCGCGCAACGCTTCGGCCAGGAGGACTCGCTACTTCTTCTCCCCGGCCTGGGTCTCAGCGGTCTCCGCGTCCTCGTCGACAGGCGTGGTGACCAGCTGGAACTCGCCTTCGTGCTCCTCGGTACCAGCGATCACGGCCTGCTCCAGAACCTCCGCGCCCTTGGCGTCGCGGAGGGTCATCGGGTCGCTGCGCAGGTCCTTGAGCAGGGCCACGCACATCAGCACCATGACGATCGCGAACGGCAGCGCACCGATGAAGGTCAGGTTCTGGATGCCGTCCAGCGCCTTCTCGGCGTCACCACCGGCGGAGCCGATGACCAGCATGATCGCGGCGACCGCACCGGTGGCGGCACCCCAGAAGATGACCACCCAGCGGCTCGGCTCGATGGAACCGCGCTGCGACAGGGTGCCCATCACCACGGACGCGGCGTCGGCACCGGAGACGAAGAAGATCGCCACCAGGACCATCACCAGCACCGAGGTGATCAGCGTCAGCGGCAAGTGGTCCAGCACCGCGAAGGTCTGCGCCTCGGCGCTGCCGTCGCCGTACACGCCGTTGCCCGCCTTCTGGCTGTCGATCGCGGCACCGCCGAAGATCGCGAACCAGACCAGGCTGACCACGCTGGGCACGAGCAGCACGCCGCCGACGAACTGGCGGATGGTGCGACCGCGGCTGATCCGCGCGATGAACATGCCGACGAACGGCGTCCACGAGATCCACCAGGCCCAGTAGAAGACGGTCCAGCCCGCCAGCCACTCCTGCATCTCCGCGCCACCGGTGGCACCGGCCCGCGAGGCCATCTCGCCGAACTCGCTCATGTAGGAGCCGAGCGCAGTGGGCAGCAGGTCCAGGATGAACACCGTCGGGCCGACCACGAACACGAACAGCGCCAGCAGCGCGGCAAGCACCATGTTGATGTTCGACAGCCACTGGATGCCCTTGGCCACGCCGGACACCGCGGAGGCGATGAAGCACACCGTCAGCACGACGATGATCAGCACCAGGATCGTGGACGAGGCGCCCTCGATCCAGCCCGCGGCCTTCATGCCCGCGCTGATCTGCAGGGTTCCGATGCCCAGCGAGGCGGCGGAACCGAACAGGGTGGCGAACAGCGCGAGGATGTCGATCAGCTTGCCGATCGGGCCCTCGGCGTTGCGCTTGCCGATCAGCGGGCGGAACACGCCGCTGATCAGCTGGCTGCGGCCGCGGCGGAAGCTGCTGTAGGCGATCGCCAGGCCCGCCACCGCGTAGATCGCCCACGGGTGCAGCGTCCAGTGGAACAGCGAAGTCGCCATCGAGGTCTCGATGGCCGCCTCGCTCTCCCCCGGGACGGTGCCCGGCGGCGGCGAGACGAAGTGCCCCAGCGGCTCGCTAACGCCGAAGAACATCAGACCGATGCCCATACCGGCGCTGAACATCATGGCGATCCAGGACACCGTCCTGAATTCCGGCTTCTCGCCGTCCTGGCCGAGCGGGATCCGGCCGTACTTGCTGAAGGCCAGAAAAAGGGCAAAGATGACGAAACCGGTCGCTGCGAGCACGAAGCCCCAGCCGGTGTTCAAGATCAGCCAGTCGAGCGCGGCCTTCGACGCGACGCTCAGCGAGTCGGTGCCAACCGACCCCCAGACCACCACCGCGAACATGATCGCCGCGGCGACGCCGAACACGATCCAGTCGGTTCGCGGTTTGCCCAGGAATTCGGTGTTCGCAGACAGTTCAGTTGTATGGCTCCCCTTGGCGGAGTCACCACTTCGTTCTGTTGTCGACACAGGTTCCGGCGTCGATTTGCGGCGACGCCCCCTCCTCTCCGTCGTCAGTCACGACGATCCGATTCAGCACCTCACGCATTGGGCGCAGCTGCACTCGGACCGCCTGCAACCCGTTAAACCGTGACCCAATCGGGTGAACAAGGCAAGCTCGCCCGCGGTCAGCGTGGCCGAACCGACACCTAGACTGGGCTCTCGTGGCAGCCGGTCTCGCACCTACGCAGGGCGCACTACGCGTCCTGCGCGGCGCTGCCCTGGCCACCACATCGGCGTCACTGTCCGTAGCCGCTCACGCGGCTGCGGGCGGGTCATTACCCGATCTGGGTTCGACCGTTGTGATCACCGTCCTCCTGGCCGGCGCCGGTGTGGCACTCGCTGATCGCAAGCGCGGGTCGTGGGGCATTCTAGGGGCACTCGGCGTCAGCCAGCTGTCACTTCACGTATTTCTCCAGCTCGTGGCGTCCCACCAGGACGGACCGGATGCCATCGGCATGCCGTTCTCGCCCCTGGCGATGACCCTCGGTCACCTCGGCGCCGTCCTGGTGACCGGACTGCTGATGGCCCGGGCGGAGCGTGCACTCTTCGTAGTCGCACGCCTGCTCCGTTCGATTCTGCCGAGGCGCCCGCGGTCGCTACCCGCAGTGACCGAACCGCCCACGGTGTGCGTCCCGGCGATCACGGTGCGTCCCCTGGCGCACCTGCTCTACCAACGCATCCACGCCCGTCGCGGGCCCCCGGAATCTCCTGCCCAAGATCAGGTGGAATTCGCCGCCTGATCGTTGTCGATCTGTCATTTTTCCGATCATCGGCTCGATGACCGATATTCCAGGAGATTCCAAGTAAACATGTCGACAAAACGATTCGCGGTCCGATCCGCGGCCCTGACGGCTGCCTGCGGGATCACCGCGCTGCTCGGCGCTGCTCCCGCGTTCGCCCACGTCAGCGCGCAGCCGGGTGAGGCGGCCAAGGGCGGCCACGCCAAGGTCGCCTTCCGGGTGCCGAACGAGCGGCCGAACGCCTCGACCGTGCAGATCAAGGTCACCTTCCCCGAGGACCAGCCGCTGAGCTCGGTGCGCACCAAGCCGATGCCGGGCTGGACCGCGCAGGTCGAGCGGGTCCAGATCGCCCCGGTCCAGGTGGCAGGCTCCGAGGTCAGGGAAGCGGTGCGCAGCATCACGTGGACCGCGCAGCCGGGCAACCGGATCGGGCCGAACGAGTTCAACGAGTTCGAGGCCACCCTCGGTGCGCTCCCGGACAACGTGGACTCCTTCGCCATGCCCACCACCCAGACCTACGACAACGGCGAGGTCGTGAACTGGGACCAGCCCACGCCGCCGAACGGCGAGGAGCCGGAGCACCCGGCACCGACGCTCAAGCTGGTCGAGGACGCCGAAGGCGGCCACTCGCACGGCGGTGCGGAGGAGCAGCCAGCGGCGGCCGGAGCCGGTGACGACACGGCCCGCTGGCTCGGCGGCGCCGGACTGCTCGTCGGCGCGCTGGGTGTCGGCATCGGGGCCGGGGCCCTGGCCCGCAGCCGCAACGCCGCACCGACCGGGAAGGACGAGTCGTGAAGCGAATGATCGCAGTCGCAGCGCTGGCCGTGGCCGCGCTGCTCGGCGGCGCGGGCACCGCGCTCGCGCACAACGTGCTGGTCAGCAGCGACCCGGCGGACGGCGCGAAGCTGTCGGCCGGACCGAGCGAGATCCGGCTGACGTTCGACCAGCCGGTCCGCTCCGGTGAGGGCTACAACACGGTGAACGTGGTCGGCCCCGACGGGACGTACTGGACCGACGGCGAGGTCCGCGTCGAGGGCAACTCGGTGACCGCCCCGGTCCGCGAGCTCGGCCCGGCGGGCACCTACACGGTCGGCTACCGGATCCTGTCCAACGACGGCCACCCCGTCCCGGGCAAGGTCACCTTCGAGCTGACCCAGGCGGGCAACGGCACGCCGGCCGAGCCGCCGCAGAACGCGGACCAGCCTGCCGAGCAGGCGGGCGAGTCCGGCGGGATGCCGATCTGGCCCTGGATCGTCGGCGCGGTGGTCCTGGTGGGCCTCGGCCTGGTCCTGGCCCTCCGCCTCGGCAAGCCGAAGGCCTGATCACCAGATCAGTTGAAGAGTGAAGGGCACCTTTCGCCAAGTAAGCGGGCGAAAGGTGCCCTTCACCTCGTTCAGCCGTCGAACCTGCCGGACTTGAGCGCGGTGATGAACGCCGACCACTGGGGTGTCGTCGTCGTGAAGTGACCGGCGGCGCGGTTCTTCGTGTCGCGGACAGCGGCTCCGCCGTCGACGCGGCCGACCTCGACGCAGTTGGTCTCCTGGTTGCTCCGACTCGACTTCCGCCAGCCGACCGGGGCCTGCGATAACGTCATTTGGGCGTCTCCTCCTGGTTGATGACGCTGGCGATCAACTCGGCGGTGTCCTCCGGGCTCATCGCCGCCTGCTCGACAGCTTCCCGTGCAGAGACAAACGCTTTCACATCTGCCTCGTCCCTGAGAAATGCCGATGACCTGTGGTGCTCCAGATGCACCACAGGCGCAGCTTTGGCGAACTCCAGGAGGACGAAAGGCCCGACATGCGCGGGTGTCCATCCTGCCGAACGCGGAACGACCCGGATCTCAACGTTGTCCCGCTCGCCCATCTCCAAGAGGAACTGAAGTTGGTCGATCATCACGTAGCGGCCGCCGATCGACTGGTGCAACGCGGATTCCAGCATGTAGGCCGCGAATCGAACCGAGCCGCGTTTGCGGATGATCAGGTCACGGCGGCCGAGCCGCATCATCACCCGCTTGTCCGTCTCCGCGTTGGGCATCCCGGTGCTCATGATCGCCCGCGCGTAGTCAGCGGTTTGCAGCAATCCAGGAACGACGATCGGCGATACATCGGTCATCGCGATGGCCATCCGCTCGAACTCCAGCAGCGCGGCCAGCTGATCTGCTTCGCCGGTGCTGCCGACCGACACCGTGTTCGGTGGTTCTGAGGCTGCTTCTCTGGTCAGCCTCATCAGGCGTTCCCGGGTTGTGCCGTTGATGCCGAGCACTGCGCAGAGGGCCGATACCGATTCCGTCGACGGGACTCGCTGGCCCAGCTCCCAGCGCACCACGACGGAATGGGACACGTCGAGCTTCGTCGCGAGCTCGCGGAGCCCGAATCCGGCGGTGGTTCGTGCATCCCGGAGTTCTGCTCCGAGGACGTAAGCACGCGGCGCAAGAGTGGTCTCGGTCATGCACCAGACATTAGCCACTCTGACGTGCACTGTCGTCAATCGATCAGGCGATTGTCGGCCATAAATCAGACCGAAATTATTGGTCTCGCAGAAATCGAGACCACAGGACCACGTAGGTCGCAGGAGGGTGAGCAATGCCGAATGTTCCGCCCGGACGCGAGAAGAAGTACCGCCCGCACCCGTTCAGCTGGGTTCCCGCCGAGGGTCAGCGGCACGCCAGCAGCGACCAGCGTCCCGCCGGAGGTTGGCCCGACGATACCGAGGTCACGACCTTGTGCAGCCAGCAGGTTCGTGCCGCGACCGGTGATCTGGCCTGGCTCTGGCCGACGTGCGCCGCCTGCAACACCGAAGCGCGCAAACTCGCCGGTTTCCCCGCAGCAGGCCTGCGATGACCAGCCGCCACATCCGGATCGCCCGGCTGGCGCGGACAGCGGTGCTGATGCTCGGCTACGCGGCCGACGACATCGAACGCGGCTTCTGGAGCGACGCCGAACTGCACAAGCTCGCCGACGGACTCGACACGCTGGTCACCGCTCTGCGCGGCAATGACCAAGGCGCCCAAGGACTTCTCGTCATCAACGTGGAAAGGCTCGACACATGACCATCCCGATGATCACCGCAACCATCGCCGCTGTTCTGGTCGCTTTCTTCGTTGTCCACCGGGCTTATTGCTACCGGCTTCAGCACGCCGGGGGTGGGGATGGGGCGCTGACCGTTCGGTATCTGATCGAGCGGGTCGAGGCCGAGACCAGTGGTGGTCGGCATTGTTTGCGCGAGCCCGACTCCGGTGGGCGTGGTTCTCCTGACGAGGATGCGCCGACGAGCGAGTTCCGGCGGAATTCCCAGGTGTTGCAGCGGGTTCACGCTGGGCTTCAGCGGCTTTAGACCCGGTCCCGGCTGTTCTGCCCCCGACCAGGCAGCCGGGACCGCCCTTCTCGCAAGGCAATCCGCGCTTTCGCGACGCGGATCCATGGCGCGGGCGGGAGTTCCCCTCCCTGCTCCTGCTCGCAGCGGTGCCCCGCGGTCCTCCCCCGGCCGCGGGGCGCTGCGCTTCCCGGCTCGTTTCTGCTGGTCAAGTGCCGTGAGTGGTTTGGGGTGTTATAGCGCCCCAAAACACTCACGGGAGCTTGGACGACTGAACCTCACTTGGGGCGGAGGCGAGTGCCCGAGAGGAGGCGCTCGGTCGGGCGGCCTGCGGGGGTCAGCAGGTCTGGGGGGACCATCAGCCAGGGTTGGCGTAGGCCTCGGCGGGTTGGGGTTGCTGGGGCGTAGAGGGGGCGGAAGCCCTGGTCCACCAGGGATATCGCGTAGTCGACCGTTACCTGTTGGTGCTGGTTCAGGGCAGCTGTGCCGTGCCACGGCATCACGCCTGAGCCGCCGATGGGGACGAAGCGGAGCCTGCCCGGGGTCGGGCGGATGGACAGGCTCATGCGGACGCCGTCCTGCCAGAGGACCTGGTAGTCGAGGTCGGCGTCCACGTGCTTGTTCGCCAGGTAGGTGGTGGTCTCGCGCCAGGCCGAGACCAGCAGGTCGGCGCGGGCGCTGCGGACCTCGGCCGGGGTCGAGCGGTCGGTCAGGTCGAAGGGGTCCGCGTAGATCCGCTGCGACCAGGCGAGCGGATCACCGCCGTGGCACGGGATGTCCACCGCGTGCAGGACCGACCGGAACAGCTCGGCGAACCTCGGTTGGCCGGGGGCCGACGGGTCGCGGATGGCCGCTTCGGCCAGCACCGCTCGCGGATTCCGGAGGACGTCCAGGCCCGCGAAGGCCGCTTCGTACTTCTCGCGGTGCGCGAGCAGGAGTTCCGGGCGCTGGGTGCGGTCGCCGCAGGCCGGGTGCGCGTCGGCCGCGTCGTCGAAGTCCTCGACCGACACCAGCTCCGCCGCGCCGGCCGCGGCCACCTGCCGGGCGAATTCGTCCTGGTAGGCCGCGCACCGGCCCGGTTCGCGGAACCGGAAGTGGCTGGCGTCGGTGAGCGCCCGGACGCGGACCCCGGGCGGGTGCACCTGCCGGACCGCCGCGTCCAGCTGCCGCAGCCGGACCAGCATCGCCAGCTCCGCCAGGTCGGGCAACCCGCCGAGCGCTTTGAGCCGGGAGCCGTCCTGTTTCAGCGACGGCCCCACCACGACGAACCTGATCGGCTCGCCCGCCTCGACCGGGCCGCGCAGATCCCGCTCCGCCGCCGCGAGCGGATAAGCCGACCTCGACGCGCCGAACGGCTTCGCGGTGATCACCTGCCACACCGCCCGGATCCGGTCGGCACCCGCGGCGATCGCCGAACCCAGCTTCCGGCCGCTGGTGACGGCTGCCGCCACCAGCGAATCGACGATCCGCGACTGCTCCGCACCGGTCAGCTCCGCGCCGTGGCCCCAGATCGTCGGGCGGCTGCTCAGCTCGCCGACCCGCAACCCGCTCAGCGAGGTCACGTGCGACAGCTGCGCCTCGCGGGCGTGACCGCGGCCGAGCGGGACCGGGTGCGGCAGCGACTCGAAGGTCTCGATGCCGTCGCCGGATTCGTCCGAGGTGAAGCCCGGCAGGCGGACCGGGATCACCAGGGCATCGGGGAACGCGGTGCGCAGCGCGGCCCGGTTGGCCGCCGAGTCGTCGAACGCCGCGATGAGCTCGTAGCCGTGGAATTCCCGCAGCGCGGCCACCTTCTGCTCGGCGACGGGTCCGTCGCCGGAGGTGCGCAGGTCGAGGTGCCCGAGCCCGCAGCCGGTCAGGAACTCCGCCGTCGCCGCGCGCACCCGGTGCCTGCGGCCGGTCAGCCAGACCACCCGCGCGCCCGCCTGCTCCAGGTCGCGGACGTACCGCTTGATGCCCGGAGCGAGGGTGTCGGTCAGCAGCGCTTCGCCGTGCCACGCGATGTTCCGGCGGTACTCGGCGTGCAGCGCGTCCCCGAGCCGCACACCGTTGCGCGCCAGGAACGGCTGCCAACCGGCCGGGTAGAGGCCCGGCAGCACAGCGGGATCGGCGAACTCGGCGATCCCGTGCGCCGCACCCACCTGCCGCAACGCCTCGCGGACCCGCCGCAGCGGCTGGACCGCGCAGAAGTCCAGGTCCACCGCCACCAGCGGACGCGGCAGCCCGCTCTCGCGGCGGCACCGCGCGCTGCGCTCGCGGACCGCCCGGAGCACCTGGTGCAGCACCTCGTGCTGGCCCGCTCCGACGACGTGCACGAACTCGCGCCACGGGTGGTCACCGGCCAGCAGCGCCGCGGTTTCCGCCGACAGGTTCCGCAATTCCTGCGAGACGACCTCGTCGAACGCACCGCGGATCCGCTCCTGCTCGTCACCGGTGACCAGCACGCCGGCCGCCGCCAGCTCGGTCAGCCTGCCGTCCAGCGCGGCGATCGCCGCGGGCACCTCCGCGGCCGGGCGGACGCCCTCGAGCACGATCCGGCCGGTGGCCGACGACTCCGGCCCGAGTTCCACGCCCACCTCGCCCGCGGGCAGCACGCCCCTGGCCAGCAGGCCGCGGAAGGTGATCAGCAGCGGCCGCACGACGAACTCGGCGAGGTGGTCCCGCGCCGTCCAGTCTCCCGGCCGGCCGGCCACCAGCCGCTTCAACGCCAGCACGTCTCCTGGGAAGTCACTGCACACCAGATCACCCAGGGCGAGCCAGTCCTGCTGGGCGGGTGCGCAGTACAACCTCAGCAGCGCGTCGTCGGCCAGCGCGCTCCGCAACCCCGCGCGGAATTCCGGCATTTCTTCCGGACTGCACAAAATCATCTCCCATCAAGGATTTTTCCGACCCCGGCGAGCGAATTCGCCGGGATGCGACGAGAATTCGGCTGCGGTGCGCAGATCTCGGAAAGCAGTGGTGCTCATCACCGTTTCCGAGCACGACGCACCGCGGACCGTCCGAACGAACGGCGGGCACGGCAGATCGCCGCGATCGAGCCGGAAAACCGGCTCCTACCGGGGAAAACGCGCACTTCAGCCCGACCGAACTGCGCGCTGCGATGGGTGAGGCACCGGGAAAAACCGCTGGTCGGAGGCGCGATTCGCCGAATCGTCAACGATGACGCGCCGAGCGCCGAGCGGTCATTCAGCGTCGGTGAGTTGCACCGACGCCCAGACCACCCGGTTCCTCCAGGCGGAGCAGCGCAGCGCGACCGCGCCGCTCCAGCTCCCGGCGGGTGATCCAGCCCTTCGCGTAGTGGCGGTAGTTCTGGGCGAGCAGCACCATTTCCGCGAGGTGGTCGGCGTGCCGTCGCCGGAGCTCCGCTGGCAGCAGCGGCAGCGAGGCGACCTGGGAGTCCACCACGTCGTCGAGCACCCGGGCGGAGCGCAACGCGCGCGCCCGGCGCCAGCGCGGGGACAAGGCCCCCAGCAAGAACTCCGCGACCATCATCGACAACCCACCCAGTTGCAACACCCTGACGGATCAGTTCCCTCGTATGGTTTACCCCTTCGGGTCAACGTCGTCACCAAGAATGACCAAAAGAGCACGGCAAGTGGTCTCAAGATCGCCCGTTCGGGTGTAGGGCTGTCCGGCGATCAGCTGTACGGGGCCCACTGCGCGGCGAGGTCGCCGTCGCGCATCGTGCGCAGCCGCCGGTGCAGCTGCTCGCGGAGCCCAGGATTGCTGCGCACGATCGGCAGCACGCCGGTCGTGATCTTCAGCTCGCGCAGCTCCCGCAGCACCGGGAAGCCTTCCCACCCGGTGATGTCGAAGCCGTACGCGGCGGCCAGGTCCTCGTACCAGGACGGCGGGTGGCCCATCCGCAGCCTGCCGACCGCCAGCGGCGTCAGGTCCCACTCCGGCGGCCCGACGCACAACGAGTCCAGGTCGCACAGCAGCGGGCCGTCCGGACCGCCGATCACGTTGCCCAGGTGCGCGTCCGCGTGGATCACGCACTGCGGCAGCGGGAACCGCAGCTCGCCCAACCGCTCCTCGACGTGGTCGCAGCGCTGCTCCAGGAAGTACCGGTCCGCCGGGTCGATGTCCACCGCGTCGGTCAACCGGCGCCGGATGTCGGCCATCGGCTGCCAGTCCAGGAACGTCGGCGACAGCGGCTTCGAGTGCATCAGCCGCAGCAGCGCACCCAGGTCCGCCCCGTCCGGCACCGGTCCCATCTCCGGCACGTACCGCCACAGCGTCGCCAGATGCTCCCCCACCTGGACCGGCTGCTCGAAACCGGGCAGCAACCGCACCGCGGGCACGCCGTGCACCGCCAGCCAGCGCGCGGCGTCGACGGCGTTGAAAGCTCGGTAACCGAACGACGGGGAGAGCACCACGCGGACGATGACGGGATCGTCGCGGAGCAGGAACACCCCGTTGTTGATGAATCGGATCAGCCGCGCACCCCGCGGATCCAGTCCGACGGAGGCGCAGATCTCGGCCAGCGCCAAGCCCAGTTCAGGCGGGACTCGCTGGCCCTGTTCGACGTATGTCTGCATGCTCATGGTGTTCGCACCGGCGCATCGATCCGGGCAGCTCACGCCTGCCGGAACTGCCGGACCTCTTCGAACAGGTCGCGGGCGTCGGAATTGGCCCGGTGCTTGGCGGCTTCCAGCTCCAGCGGCTTGAGCCGGTCGGAGACGCGGGCGGACTTGACCCGTTCGCCGTGCTGCAGCGCGCGGCGCCCGACCTTGATGCCCTCCTGGACGTCACCGGCCCGGAAGTGGTTGGTGGCCTGCAGGCTGAGCCCGAAGACGTGGGTGCGCTGCATGTCCGCGCCGTAGGCCTCGTTGCACTTGATGGTCTCGGCGACGGCGATCGACGCGTGCTTGCGCGGGTCGAACACGGCCAGCGCGTCGTGCGCGGAGCCGATCATGCCGTGCAGGTCGTTCTCGTTGAAGAACCGCACCCAGTCCGGCGCCTCGCTGGCCTGCGCCCGCGCGAACTCGTCCTTCGTGCGGCCCACCATCTTCTGCACCTGGTCGGGCCGGTTCAGCATCCCGTAGGCCCAGGCCTCGTTCGCGCACAGCACCGCGACGGTCAGCGCAGATCCGGACTCCTGCGCGGCGATCTGGCCCAGCTGGAACAGCTTCAGCGCCTCGTTGGGCTCCTGGTGGTGCAGGTAGACCCGGCCCATCCGGTACAGCACGCTGGCCAGCAGCCCGTGGTCATCGGCCTGCTTGGCGAACTCCAGCGCCTTGCCGAAGTGGCCGCGCGCCGGGTCGAGCAGCCCGACGTCGAACGAGGTCCACCCGGCCAGGCTGTGCATGTCCGCCAGCGCCACGAACAGCTGCTTGCGCACCAGGTCGGTGGAGGTCGAGTCGAGCAGCTGCTGCGCCCAGGAGAGCTGGGCCACCACGGCGTCGCGGCAGGTGCCGCCGCCGTAGCGGTAGTCGAGATCGCGCAGGGCCTTGGTGGCGGCCTGGATCTGCTGCACGTCGGTCATGCCGATCCGGGCCGGCGCCGGTGTCTGCGCGTTCGCCGGGAGCCAGCTGGTGGCCTCCCCGAACACGGCAGCGCCCATGGTCACCTGGGCGGCGTGGGACAAGAACTTCCGACGCTTCACCGATTCGTCCTCCTCAGCTTCGAGGGCGTTGGTCGCGCTAGCGACCCGCATCGCGGTCGCCCCGTCGTAAGCGAGGCCCATGTAGCCCCGCGGGATACCCAGCCCGTCGGCGATCCTGGCCAGCACGTCGTAAGCCATGACCTGCCGACCCTTGAGGATCTCGGACACCTCGGATTGCGACTGGCCCGTGGAGGCCGCGATCTGGCGCTGCGAGACACCGCGTCGGCGCAGTTGCTTGTAGATCTCGCTGACGTCCCGCCGGGCCAGGGCGTCCCGCATCTCCCGATCGTTCCAAACGTCGGGTGTAACGGGAGAGCCGCTAGAACCGATGATGTTCATTTAGACCCCCTGACGCTCTGCACGGGCGTTGGTCGCAGGGTAAGGGCACTGCGGCAGCCCGGTGAAGCCCGCTTCGGTAGAGGTGATCGGTTGCGCTGAAGTCCGCCGACCGCTCGTCGTCGCCATCGGCCCGGTCACCGCCCGACGACTAGGCGAACCTGGCCGACTGGGACCAATCTAGTCACCAGCAAGCAACCGAGCACGGACGGGACGGGAAGCGAAGTGGACGAGCAGGTGCGGGAATCCGGGATCGGCCAGACGGCCGAGTCCGCTCCGGCAGCTGCCGACCGCCGGCGTTGGTGGCAGGTGGACTGCCGCGATCTGTCGAACGCGCACCGGAACCTGGCCGTGCTGGTCGACCGGGATGAGGTCGAGCTCGTCGGACCGCCCGGCCACGCCGCAGTGCTCTCCGCACTGGGCGTGCGCCAGTTGTCAACAGCGTTGCGGGATGCCGCGACGCAGGCGAGAAAGTGACGGTGACGTTCCTGTGGACGAGATCCTGGGTCAGGTGCTGCGAAACGCGGTGCGCGAGCGGCTCGACATGCTGAGCGAGCTCGCGGACCGGGCGGACGCCACCTCCCTGCTCTCCGTAGCGCGTTCCGAACTGCCCCGGCTCACCGAGGGGTGGCGAACGCTGCTCACCGCGCACGAAGCCGACGAGAAGGGCAACTGCCCGGAGTGCTCCAGCCGCTGGCGCCCGCAGAAAGCACCGTGCTCGGTGTGGCGCTCGGCGTACGAGCACCTGGTGGTGGGCGCTCTGGCTCCCCGTCCCGCTCGGCACCAGCGACCGGCGCACGCTCTGCGCCCGGTGGCGCCGGTGCCGTAAAGCCGGCGGACTCGGTCCCGGACAGCAACACCTCCTCCCCGACCCCGGGCAAGACCGAGCAACCGCCAGGTGACGGCCGATGGGCGACTGGTCGCGTTTCCCCGACCTCGGCCAGCGCGCATCGGCCGTCACCGCGAAAAACTCCACAGCGAGAAGAACTTCCGCGGGCTGGTGCTGACGCACTCCCCTCCCCCCGACCGGTACTGGTCCGCGGACTCCAACCGCTTCGGAACCCGTTTCCCCGGACGGCTCCGAAGTGAGGATGGAAAGGCCCTGGCAGCTCGATTCCCCGACCGAGCCGCCAGGGCTCTTTCCTTTTCCCGGACGGGAAGACCCAGCGGTTCAGCGCGACGAACCGCAGCACCGTGCCGATCCCGCTGAACACCGCCAGCGCCAACAGCTCCGGCAGCAGCCCCGCCGCCGGCACCGCGGCGCGCACCAGCAGCAGCCCCAGCACCGTGACGGCGTAGGTCACCGCGAACGCCAGCAAGCCGCGGATCTGCACCGATGCCGTGGAATTCGGCCGGTCGCGGAAGGTGCAGCGTCGGTTGAGCTCGGTGTTGGCCACCGTCGCCACGACCAGCGCGACCAGGTTGGCCAGCAGCGCCGGGCAGCACGGCCGCAACGCCGCGAACAGCGCCGCGTGCAGGACCGTCGTGAACGCGCCGACGCAGGCGAACGGGACCAGGCGCCGGGCGCCGTCAACGCGCGGTGTCCGCGTCGAGCACGAGGCCATGGGCCGTCAGCTCCCAGTAGTGCCTGCGCTTCGGGCGCGCCAGCTGGGTCACCGCGCGGATCGCGGCCACGCTCATCAGCGCCCAGTACAGCGGGATCGTCAGCATCGCGGGAACCGCGCGGTGCAGCCCGGGGCGCACCATGCACGCGACGATGAACAGGTAGATCGTGGCCAGGTTGCCGAGCAGCATCACCACGACGCCCGCGTAGAGCACCGGCCCCGGGTACAGCGGCTCGATTCGGCTCGGCCCGTCGAGCAGGTACCAGCAGGACAGCGCCCAGAAGACCGGGGTGCACAGCACCGTCAGGTTGCTGACCGCGAAGGTGAGGTGGAAGCTCGCGAACCGGCGCCAGCCGAGCTCGGCGAGCAGCCTGCGCGGGTGGCGCATGTGCACCAGCCAGGTCTGCAGGTGGCCCTTGATCCAGCGGCTGCGCTGCCGGATCCAGTTGCCGGTGCGGCTGTTGGCCTCTTCCAGCGTGACCGAGTCGAGCATCCGCACCTGCCAGCCGCGGCGGGCGATCCGGATGCCGAGGTCGGCGTCCTCGGTGACGTTGTGCGGATCCCAGCCGCCCAGTTCGCGCAGCGCCGAGGTGCGCAGGTGGTTGGACGTGCCGCCGAGCGGGATGGGCAGGTCGAGCCGGTCCAGGCCGAGCAGGGTGAGCCGGAAGTTCAGCGCGTACTCCCCGGCGAACATCCGGGTCAGCCAGTTCGTCCACGGGTTCCAGTAGGCGAGTTCGGCTTGCAGGCACGCGACTTCCGGCGGGTGGTGGGCGAAGGCGGCGGCGGCCTTGCGGAGCTGGTCGGGCTCCGGCCGGTCCTCGGCGTCGAAGATGACGCAGTGCTCGGCGGTTACCCGGGCGAGGCCGGCGTTGCACGCGTTCGGCTTGGTGCGCGGCCCGCCTTCGGGCACCACGACGATCTCGTACTGCGGGCCGAGGTCGTGACCGGCCAGCGCCGAGCGCGTGGTGCTGTCGTCCTCCTCCACCAGCAGCAGGACGTGCAGCTTGCCGACCGGGTAGCGCAGCGCGTCGAGGTGCGCGAGGAGGCTGGGCAGCACCGCTTCCTCCCGGTGCAGCGGCACCAGCACGGCGTAGCTCGGCAGCTCGTCGTCGGGGATCTCGGTGCCGACCGGCTCGACCGCTCGGGGCGCGAGCAGCACCAGGAACACCCGGTAGCCGATCACCAGCACGTAGCAGGCGGTCATCGCGATCACGCCGATCTGCGCCCAGGCCAGCGCGGACACGCCGTAGCCCGTCACGGCCCAGAGCAGGACCGATCCGAGCACGAAGCCCAGTGCTGCCAGCGAGAACCTGCGCTGACCGGTGCTGAGCAGCTCCCGCGCGCTCAGGTGCTCCGGCAGCGGAGCGACTGCGGATTCCGTCCCGATGCTCATCGGCAACTCCCGCGAAGCCGGTAGACCTGCCGGTCGGCGTCCGCGTACACCAGCGCGTAAGACCTGGTCAGCTCTGGTTTTCCGTGCAGGCTCGTCCACACCCGGTCGGGCACTCCGCGGGCGCGGCCGAGGTGGATCCACCGGATGCCGTGCGCGGCCGGGTCGGCCAGCGCCGGTTCCCACTGCCGGTAGCTGCCCTCGTAGACGACGTCGCGCAGCGGGATGCCCGATTCGAAGTTGACGGTCTCGTTGTTCCAGGACTGCATCAGCACCCGTCCCCGGTCGTAGTGCTCGCGCAGCCAGGCTGCGCCTCGCGCGCTGGTCCGCTCGGCCGCGCCGGCCCGGAAGGCCTGCGGCTCCTGCAAAGTGGCGATGCCGCCCGCGGCGAGCAGCACCGAGGCGATCCCGGCAGCCACCGGCGCGCACCGGGCCAGCGAGCGCGGCCGCACCTGCGCGGCCAGGTATCCGATGAGCAGTGCGGCGGGCACGATCACGACGAGCCCGAACCGGACGTTGTACAGGTCGCCGCTGATCTGCGGGACGTGCAGCGGCCGCTGCCCGGATTGCAGTGCGAAGACGTAGAAGACGGGCAGGACCAGCAGCAGAACCGGCGCCAGCGCCTCCGCCCGCAGGCGGGTCCGCCACACCAGGAAGCCGAGCCCGGCCGCCGCGGCGACCAGCACCACCGGCCCCACCACCGCGACCACCGCCCACAGGTAGCTCGCGCCCGCCACGGCCCAGTCGCCCACCGCGGGATCACCGGCCGCCACCCACAGCTCCGGCTTGGCGAACTCGCCGCGCAGGAAGTTCAGCGGGTCGCCGAAGATGATCGCGTTCCAGCCGATCCAGCCCACCACGCCGCTGGCGGCCAGCACGCCGAACAGCACGAGATCGGCCCGGACCACGTGCCAGCGCCCGGCACGGCGCCACGACCGCCAGCCGACCGCGGCGACCAGCACCGGCAGCAGCACCCAGCCCTCGTAGCGGACGAGCGTGGTCAGCATCGTCGCGAGCGCGCAGAGCAGCAGGTACCGGAGCCGATCGGTGCGGCACCACGCGACGAAGCACGCGATGGTCGCGGCGATGCCCGCCAGCATCGGCACTTCCGTCATGGGCGTGCTCTGCAGGTAGAGGACGTTCGGGTTGGTCGCGAACACGGCTGCCGCGACGACGCCGCCGACGGCCTTGCCGGTGATCCCGCGACCGGCCTGGTAGAGCCAGCCGGTCGCCGCGACGTAGCAGCCCATCGACAGCGCGCACGCGCCGATCCCCGACCGCAGCAGCGGATCCCACTCCACCAGCGGAGCGGCCAGCAGGTGCGGCAGCGGCAGCCAGACGCCGCCGAGCTGGGCGGCTCCCGGCGTCGACGCGCCGGAGACGCGGCCGGTGATCAGCAGGTGGGACATGGCATCGGCGTAGGCGAGCGTGGTGCCGGAGAGCGCGGTGACCACGCAGGCGCCGATCGACAGCAGCGCGGCGGCGACCAGCACGGCGATCAGCGCGGGATCGCGGAACCGGGCAGCGGGACGAGACGACATTTCCATCGGGTCTTCCTGCTCATGTCGTGCGGTCGGCGCGTGAGCGCCCGACCTGGGCGCGCGCCATCACGCCCCGAACCGGGGCGGAGGGCTGGATGCGTTGATGAGCCGCTTCAGGCGAACCGGCGCTGCGCTGGCCTGGTCCGAACGGCGATGCACTCAGCTTCCAGGCCGTTGAGCTGGACCGCAAGGAAAACGCCCCGAGGGGATGCTGTCCTCGGGGCGCGCGTAATCGTCGGGCGTTCGGGGCGTCACTTCCGGCGGAGGCGGGCCTTGGCGATGAGGTGCTCGTCCAGGCGCAGGCCCGACTGCGGCGCCGCGCCCCGGGGCGTGGGGACGTGCGAGCGCTGCGCCGGGTAGGTGCGGTCGGCCGGGACCATCGCCCAGGGCTGCCGCGGGCCCAGCAGCGGCGAGTAGACCGGCACGAACCCCTGGTCCAGCAAGGAGATCGCGAAGTCCACCGCCACCGTGCCGCGCGGGTCCAGCACGCCGGTGCCCTGCCACGGCAGCAGGCCCGAGCCGCCGAGGTAGGTGAAGCCCAGGCAGCCCTTGCGCACCGCGCTGAGCGTCAGCCGGACCCGGTTCGGGAACATCCGCTCGTAGCCGAACTCCTCGTCCACCTGCATGGTCGCCATGTAGCGGATGACGGTGTGCCACGCCCGGCGCAGCACCGCGCAGCGCGCCTGGCGCACCTCGGCGGACACGCCCTGGTCGCCGAGGTTGTAGACGTCGGCGTAGATCGCGGTGGACCACTCCAGCCGGTCGACGCCGGTCGGCACCGAGACCGGCACGGAGTACACCATCGACATCAGGATCTCCCGGAACAGCCCGATGACCTGCGGCGCGAAGTCGTCCGCGCCCGCCGTCCAGCGGTGCACCCGCTCCAGGGTGCGCAGCGGGTTGTCGGTGATGTCGAACTCCCGCAGCGATTCGCCGAGCAGCCGCCGGTACTTGGCGATCCGCTCGGCGCGCTGCGCGGGCAGCCCGGGCCCGAGCCGCTGCTCGGCGACCACGTCGATGTCCTCGACGAGCGTCCGGTCGCCGATGCCCGCCAGGTCGGCGTACTCGCGCAGCTTGCGCTGGTAGGCCTCGGTGATCGCGGCCGGGCGGCTCCGGAAGTGCCGCCCGTCGGTGAGGATGTTGAAGTGCAGGCCGGGCGGGTGCACCGCGCTGATCGCCCGCTGCATCTCGCGCAGCCGGGCCATCGCGCCGAACTCGGCCAGGTCGGGCAGCGGGCCGCCCGCCTTGAGCCGGTTCAGGCACTGCTTGACCGGGAAGCCGAGCAGCACCACCTCGATCGGTTCGCCGCGCCGCACCGGCGGTTCGGCGTCGGCCCGCAGGTCGGCGAGCTGGTAGTTGGCGCGGGAGCCCTTGAAGAACTGCTTGCGGGTGAGCACGTGGTGCACCGCGGCGAGCACCTGCTCGTCGGCCGCCGGTCCCCGGTCGAGCCCGAACTTGGCCGCCGCCGCGAGCCCGGTCCGCGCCGCCGCGCGATCGGCGTCGGCGAGCACCGAATCCACGACGTCGCGGGTCTCCTGCGCGGTGAGGTGCACGGCCCAGCGCTGCGCCAAGCGGTTCTTGCGCAGCGCGCCGATCTGCAGCTCCTCCAGCGAATGCGTGTTGGACAGGCGCGGTCCGATGCGCTCGTCGGGGCGCGGGCGGGTTTCGAAGGTGGCGATCACCGCGTCCTGGTGCCTCCGGCGCTCGGCGGCGAACCCGGGGATCTCCACCGCGACCGACCGCGCGGCACCGAACTCCGCGCAGATCGCGTCCCGGCCGGACCGCGCGTCGTCGAAGACCGCGACCACGTCGACCTCGCCCAGGTCCGCCGGTTTCAGCGCGCCGTCGTCGGGCAGGAACCGCAGGTCCGCCTCGGCGATCCCGGCCGCGGCCAGCACTTCCTCGGTCTGCTCGCGGAACCGCTCCTTGCGGCGGGTGTAGAACACCACCTGCCCGCCGGCGTCCTGCACGTCCCAGGCGAACCGGGCCAGGCCCGCGTTGACGCTGTCGGTGCGCAGCCGCTCGCGCGGGCGCGCCAGGAACGCGCGGACGAAGTCGGCGCGCACCGCCGCCCAGTCCACCGCCGGGTAGCGCTCGCCCAGCGCGCTCTGCTCGACGAAGTCGTCCCAGGTCTCCGGGGAGTGGGTCGGCAGCAGCGGCAGGGTGCCCGCGCTGGCGAGTTCGAGGATGCCCTCCGGAGCACCGGGTCGCGGCCCGGCGATCGCGCGGGCGGCGTCGAGGATCCGTTGCAGCGGGACGAATCCGCACAGGTCGACGTCGATGGCCACCGCGGGCCTGCCGAGGTCCGGGTTCCACCGGCGCTGCCGGGTGCGCTGCTGGACGTCGTCGAGCACCGACCGGAGCACCGCGTCCTGCTCCTCCGGCACGGTGTGCGCGTAGCACTGCAGCGGCTGCTCGCCCGAGAGCAGCTCCGCGGTGCTCGGATCGAGGTAGCGCAGCTCCTCGGCGATCACCCGGTCCACCGCGTGCCGGATCTGGCCCGCCCGGCGACCGCCGCCGAGCTCGGTGAACCCGGTGCTGAGCCGGTCCAGCGTGCCGACCAGCGCGCGGACGCCCGCGGCGACCTCGGCGCGACCCGGCTCCCAGCTCACCCGATCGTGATCGGTGACCACGATCCGGCCGGTGGCTTGCAGTTCCGGGGAGAGCTCGACGGCCAGCCCGGTCTCGTCCAGCGCGAATAACCCGATCCGGTGAACGTCGAGGGCCACCCGGAAGGTCCGCAGCAGCGGCCGGACGAAGTGCTCCAGGAAGTACTCGAGCTCGTCCTCGCGCCATTCGAAGCGGTTGTCCAGCACCACGCGGAGCAGTTCCGGCGTGCCGTCCGCGCCCGGCCGCAGCAGCGCGGAGAGCGGGACGGCGATGGTGCCGCCGGGGTGCGACGGGTGCGCGGGCGCCGGTTCGGCGAGGCGGATCAGCGCCGCCGCACCGGTCTCGGTGTCGACCACCGCACCCGGCACCGGTTGCGCCGCGCAGTGCATCCGCAGGTTCGGATCGTCCGCCACGACCTCCGAAAACCGTTCCCCGCAGCGGATCTGCCGCTGCGCGCGGTCGCGCGAGGTGACCGAGCTCAGCTGCACGGTGCGGGCCCGGCCGTCGACGCTGAGCTGCCCGCTGGGCAGCTGCACGGCCAGGTCCGGATCGGTGACCGCGATCAGCAGCTCCGCGGTGAGCTCCGGGTCGGCGCCGGGCAGCAGTTCGACGCGGTCCAGCGGAACCCTGGTGCAGGCACCGGGTTCCGGCGCGTCGGCCAGGGATCGGGTCAGCCGCTGCAACCAGCTCGCGTCGAAGACCTTGCGGGTGCGGCGCGAGCGCACCAGCGCGCGGTACAGGTCGGCCCAATCCGGTTCGCCGCCCAGCGGAACTCCGCTGCCGATGCCGGTGAGCAGCAGTCCGCCGCAGGAGCCGCGCTCGACGCGCAGCCCGTACCCGCCGTCGCCCAGCAGCTCGTTCGCCGCCGCGGTGGTCAGCCGGCGCCGGAGCGCCGGGGCGTCCTCGGCCGCGAGGCGCCGGCTCGGGCGGTGGGCCGGCTCTGCGGTCAACCGCGCGGTCACGGCGTCGCGGTGCGCGTCGCGCACGGGACAGCGCAGCAGGCACGGGTAGCCGCGGCAGGGTCGTTGCAGGTCCTCGCGCTCCCCCAGGTCGGAGTCCACCGGGTAAGCACATCACGTCGAACGACGGGAAAACGAGAGGAAGCCGCGCAGTAACCCACAATGACCTTTCTGTCACGGAGAATGACGACCCGATCACCCTAGATAGTGACCTCGCGCGCTGACAACATGACTCAATGCATATCCGAATCATGTAACGCGGCCGGATCCGCAGGTCAGAGGCAGGGCTGTCACCCGGCCGATGACCAAACACCCCGATTGGTCAAGTCGTTGCCCGAGAAATCACCCGTTCGATTGATACCGTCTTCGGCATGTCCGGAGCGCACGACCGCCTGCGGGCCGGGAGACTTGGGACATCACCGGCATCCGGGAACGTCCCCGGAATTCACCGGTGAACCAGACCGCCGGGTCGAACTCGGCACATCTCCCAGGGATCCCCTGAAAGAGAATCACGGTCGTGGTCGGCAAGATGGTCAGTGAAGATGATCAAGGAGTTGCCTTGCCAGCCGAAGTCGCCCCACTGCGCCGCAAGCCGGTCCAGCAGCGCAGTGCACAACGCGTGGAGAAGATGCTCGTGGCCTGCGCCGAGCTGATCGACGAGGTGGGGTACGACGGGTTAACGACCACGCTCATCGCCGAGCGGGCCGGTGTCGCGGTCGGCTCGCTCTACCAGTTCTTCCCGGACAAGCGGGCGGTGGTGCAGGAGCTGACGCTGCGCAACCTGGACCGCTTCGTGCGCACCGTCTCGGCCCGCTTCGAGCAGCTGGAGCTGGCGCACTGGTGGGACGCGGTGGACGCGGTCTTCGACGTCTACCTGACCATGCACCGCGAGGTGCCCGCCTTCAGCCGCCTGCACTTCGGCGACGTGGTCGACCTGCGCCTGCTGGACCCGGGCAAGGACAACAACGCGGTCATCGCGGAGAAGCTGATCGGGCTGCTCGCCGAGGAGTTCGGCCTCGACCCGCAAGATCTGCTGCTGCCGCTGGCCGTCGCGGTGGAAGCGGCGGATGCGGTGCTGCACATGGCATTCCGCCGCGACCCGGCGGGCGATCCGGTGCTGGTGGCGGAGGCGAAGGAGATGGTCCGCGGTTACCTGTCCAACCGGATTCCGGAGAATCAAACACCGTCGGCGAAGCCGTCCACGCCTTTGTAAGCGGCGGCAGCCGCTTTGAGTGGGCACGCAGGTCGACCACCGGCGGGTTCTGAGTGCTTTCCTGGCGAGGACGGCCCCTCCGCCGTGTATCGGACATACATCAGGAGGGGCACCCGCAGTCCGGGGAAGCACTCAGGTTCCGCCACGCAACCACCCGAGCAGACCGACCACCGATGGGCTTTCAGCCGAAGGATCTGCCCTCGCCGCGGTAGGTCGGGACAGTGGTCAGCTTCCGGCCGTCGATCAGGTGGTAGTGGGTGAACCGCTCGGCCAGCTCGCCCGCCTTGGCGTGCCGGAACCACACCCGGTCGCCGAGGCGGAGCCGGTCGGCGGCCGGCCCGACGACGGGCGTCTGCACCTCGCCGGCGCCCTCCGTCGAGGTCAGCCGCAGCCCGCGCGGCCGGATCGGCGCGGGAACCCGGTCGGCGCCCGGCGGGCCGGAGGCCAGGTAGCCGCCGCCGAACAGGGTCGCGATGCGCGGTGCCGGCCGGTGCACGACCGGCAGCGCGTACTGCACCGCGGGGCGCGGCTGGAACGACCGGTAGGCGTCGAAGAGCGAGGGCCCGATCAGCCCGGAACCGGCGGCGAGCTCGGTGACCGCCGATTCCGCGGCGGTGCGTTCGAGGCTGCCGGTCCCACCGCCGTTGACGAATTCCAGCGGTGCCAGCGCGCGCACCTCGCGGACCACCGCGGCGCGCCGCTCGGCCAGCTCGGCCGCGGACCGGCGCTGCAGCCAGCGCACCGCGGCGGCGCGCAGCGGCTGTCCGGCGGGCGCGTCGCCGATCCCGGCGATCTGGCCCTCGTACACCATCACGCCGACCAGCTGAAAACCGTTGCGGCGCACGATGGTCGCGGCGGCCCGGCGCGCTTGGCCGGCGCTGTGCAGCGGAGAGCGGCGGGTGCCGATGTGCAGACCGGGCAGCGGCCGCCAGGAAGCGTCGACCTCCAGGCAGAGCCGGATGTCCGGGCGGGTGGCGCCCACGGCGTCGTCGATGAGGTCCAGGTGTTCGGGCGAGTCGACCATGAGCGCGATCGCCGCGGCGGCCGCCGGATCGGCGGCGAGCTCCCGCAGCGCACCGCGATCCACCGTCGGGTAGGCGACCAGGATGTCGTCGCCGAGCCCTTCCCGGTGCAGCCAGAGCGCTTCGGCGAGGCTGTAGCACATCAGCCCGGCGAACCCGGGAGTTCGCAGCGCGCGGGCCAGGAGTTCGCGGCAGCGCACCGACTTCGTGGCCACGCGGATCGGCCGTCCGGCCGCCCGCCGCACCAGGTCCGCGGCGTTGTGGTCGAACGCGTCGAGGTCGACCACCGCGAACGGCGGGTCCAGCTCGCTGGTGATCTCGTCTATCCGGGGCACGTCGACAACGGTAAGCCGAAAGGTCTTGTTATGTGAATCTCTTTCACATAATTTCTCGGCGTATGCACCGAAGGAGGTGGGCATGCAGCGTTGGACCAACTGGGCCCGCACGGCCACCGGCACCCCCAGCAGCGTGCTCGCGCCGCGGGACACCGCCGAAGCCGCGGTCGCGATCAGGGAGGCCGCGGACGCCGGCCGCACCGTGCGCCCGCTGGGCACCGGCCACTCGTTCTCCAGCATCGGATCGCCGGGCACCGGCTGCGCGCTGGACCTCTCGCACTGGACCGGCATCGTGCGCGCCGAACCGGACACCGGGCTGGTCACCGTCCGCGCCGGAACCCCGCTGCACCAGCTGAACGCCGAGCTCGACGGCCTCGGCCTGGCGATGGCCAACCTCGGCGACATCGACCAGCAGACCATCTCCGGCGCCATCTCCACCGGCACCCACGGCACCGGCGGCGCGCTCGGCGGCCTGGCCACCCAGGTCGAGGAGCTGGAACTGCTGCTCGCCGACGGCAGCGAACGGCGCTGCTCGGCCACCGAGGACCCCGAGCTGTTCGCCGCCGCGCGCGTCGGCCTCGGCGCCCTCGGCGTGATCACCTCGGTGACGCTGCGCTGCGTACCCGCGTTCACCCTCCACGCCGACGAGCGCCCGGCGCCGCTGGAGGAGGTGCTGGAGCGCTTCGACGAGCTGGCCGCCGACAACGACCACGCCGAGTTCTACTGGTTCCCGCACAGCGCGAACACGCTGGTCAAGCGCAACAACCGGCACGACGGCCCACCGAAGCCGCTGCACCCGGTCCGGCACTTCCTGGAGTACGAGGTGCTGGAGAACCGGCTGTTCGGCACGGTCTGCAAGCTCGGCCGCGCGGTTCCCCGGCTGGTGCGGCCGCTCAACCGGATCTGCGCGTCGACCTGGTCCGCGCGCACCTACAGCGACCGCTCGCACCGGGTCTTCACCACGCCGCGCAGCGTCCGGTTCGTGGAGTCCGAGTACGCGATTCCGCAAGAAGCGCTGCGAGATGTGCTGCGGGAGCTGCGATCCGCCGCGCGCGGACTGGACGATCCGGTCATGTTCCCGGTCGAGGTGCGCGTCGCGGCGGCCGACGACATCTGGTTGTCCACCGCCTACGAGCGCCCGACCGCCTACATCGCGATCCACCAGTTCCAGGGCATGCCGCACCGCCGGTGGTTCGACGCCTTCGAGGACATCGCGGGCGCGGCGGGCGGGCGGCCGCACTGGGGCAAGATGCACCGGCTCGACGCCGCCGCGCTGCGCGAGCGCTACCCGCGCTTCGACGACTTCCGCCGCCTGCGGGCCGAGCTCGACCCGGCGGGCGTCTTCCGCAACGCCTACCTGGACCGCGTTCTCGACCCCTGTGGATAACTCCGCGACCTGTCCACAGCGGGACCGCGATCCCGCTGTGGATCGGCTGCCCGATCCGGGTCAGCCGAGGACCTGGCGGAGGGCCTCGGGGATCGGGGTCGGGCCGTTGACGAGCTCCAGCTCCCGCCCGACCGAGGCGGGTTCGTCCAGGAGTGCGAGGAGCACCGCCGCGACGTCCGCCCGGGTCACCTCGGCGCGGCCGACCTCCGAGTCCAACCGCACCCAGCCGGTCGGCTGATCGTCGGTCAGCCGACCGGGTCGCAGGATCGTCCAGTCCAGCGGCCGGGACCGCAGATCCGCCTCCGCCGCGCGCTTGGCGTCCAGGTACGCGCCGAAGACCGGGTCCACGTCGGACGGATTCGGCTTCCGCGTCCCCATCGAGCTGACCTGCAGGAACCGGCGAACTCCGGCCTCCTGGCAGGCGTCGGCGAGCAGCGCCGAGGCCGCCCGGTCCACAGTGTCCTTGCGCGCCGCACCGCTGCCCGGACCCGCGCCCGCGGCGAACACCGCGGCGTCCACACCGGACAGCGACCCGGCCAGGTCGACGGCGTCGATCCGCTCCAGATCGGCCACCAGCGGCTCCACGCCGTCGGCCCGCAGATCCGCCGCGTGGTCCGGGTTGCGGATCAGCCCGAGCACCGAGTCGCCGCGTTCGGACAGGCCCCGGCCCAGGTGTCGCGCGATCTTCCCGTGGGCGCCGGCAATCACGATTCGCATGCCGTCCAACGTAGGCCACCGGCCGCTTCTGCACCGATCAACACAACCTGTGGACAACTGGCCACAACCTGTGGACAACTGGCGCGGAGTGTGGGGCGAACGGCCGCGCACCACAACGGGTGGTGCCGGCGGGCCGTTCGCCCCACACCTCATGGGTGGGGATGAAGAATGCGCAGTTCCAGCCGGAGTGAAGCGGCGCGGGCGGCTGGAACTGCGTCCCCAGGGGTTAGCTCCGGGTGGGTGCCGGGGCCTCGGTGGCGAGCAGCTGCTCGTAGACCACCTCGTTCACCCAGCGGGAGACCGCGGTGTGCTCCACCGGTGGCGCGTCGGCGAAGCAGCGGCCCGGCAGCTCGACCTGGACGTCGTCGCCGTCCGCGCTGAGCACCGCGATGCCGAACTGGCGGGCCCGGATCAGGCAGGTCTCGGTGAAGTCGGGGGCGATCGCGACGGTGCGCGGCACCACGATCGCCGCGCTGGTGAACCGGGAGAACGGCACCGCGGCGGTCAGCGCGCTGCGCCAGTGCCGCGCCGGGGCGAGCACGCCGGAGAGCTGCGCGGCGGGCGGGGGCACCCGGCCGTCCATCTCCGGCCACACCCAGGTGGAGATCTCCGCGCGGTCCAGCACCGGGCCGCTGCCGAGGCAGAGCCGCTCGGCGTGCGATTCGGGCAGCAGCTCGGCCGTCGCGATGACCTGCCGCCCGTACAACTTCACCGGCGGCAGCACGCTGCCCGCCCACCCGAGGATGTCGACCGATCGCTGCGCGAGCCGGCCCATGGAGGCGACCGGTCCCAGCGGGGACCGAAGTTGCGTCGTCGAGCAGGCTCGGACCTCGTCCTCGGTCCAGGCACGTCCCGGCATTCCGGTCACGGCGTTCCGCCTCCCTCATGAACAGCGCTTGCACTCCACGGCCACCGACGGCGGGGCCACGTGCTGACTAAAACAGCTCGGGGCGGGTTCTGCGCTGCTCATCGGGGGTCGCTGCGACCGGCGGCGGGCATCGGTCGGTGACTGGTCGATGAATGACAACTGGACTTCAGTCCAGCGATGCCGCCATTCAGGTGATAGCGATGCGACTCCCAGTTCCGGTGCGCGCTTCGGGGTGCTGGAGCGCCCCGAAGCGCGCACGGGCGCTACCGGGACAGCAGGTCCAGCTCGGAGCGGTCCAGCTCCACCAGCCGCTGCCGGATTCCTTCCGCGGCGGGCAGGAGCGCCTTGACCAGCTTGCCGACGTCGGCGCGAGCGCTGTGCGCCACGACGCCGAGAGCTGCGACGACCGAGCCACCGGCGTCGTGCACCGGCACCGCGACCGAGCAGTTGCCGAGCGTCATCTCCTCGTTGGCCTGGGCGAAACCGCGGCTGCGCACGCTCTGCAGCTCGCGCCCCAGCCTGCCGGGCTCGGTGATGGTGTAGGCGGTGTGCCGGTCCAGCCCGCGCTCGCAGCACTCGTGCACCACCGTCGTCGGCGCGTGCGCGAGCAGCACCTTGCCGACTCCCGTCGAGTGCAGCGGCAACCGCCCGCCGCTGCGCGAGATGATCGGCACCGCGCGCGGCGTCGTGAGCTTCTCGACGTAGACGACCTCCAGCCCGGAGCGGACCGCGAGGTGGACGTTGTCGTGGGTGTGGCGGCACAGCTCCTGCATGTGCGGCAGGGCGACCTCGCGCAGCCGGCTGTTCACCGGCGCGAGCAGCCCGATCTCCCACAGCCGCAGGCCGATCGCGTACCGGCCGTCGCCGTCGCGCTGCAGCGCGCCCCACATCTCCAGCTCGCGGACCAGCCGGTGCGCGGTGGCCAGCGGGATCTCCGCCCGCCGCGCGATGGCGGTGAGGGTCAGCCGGACGTGGTCGATGTCGAAGGCGGTGAGCACGCTGAGCGCGCGCGCCGTGACCGATCGGCCAGGATCCCGGCTGTTCCCCGCCATGTCGCCTCCCGTGGAGCGGTCACCTGGCCGCTCGGGTGTCACCAGCTGGACCCAAGCCCAGCACAGTCGATCGTTTTCGCCAAGCCCGCGCCGATCAGCCGAGCCCGAGCAGCTCCCGCATCCGCGCGTACTTGCGGGCGAGCCGGTCCCGGGTCGCGGCGTCCAGCGCGGCCAACCGGCGCGGATCGGCGTTGTGCGCCAGATCCGCCTCCTTGACCAGCACCGCGCCGGGAGTCGCGAGGATCCGCGCGGCGTACTCGGCCGGTTCCTCCCCGGACCTCTTGGTCACGGCGAGCACGATGTCCCGGGTCCCGGCCGGGAGCGGGGCCCGGCGCAGCCACTCCTCGGTCACCGCCCCGTCCTCGACGGAGTCGTGCAACCAGGCCGCGGCGATCTGGGCCTCGCTGCCGCCGCGGTCCCGCACCCCGGCGGCCACCGCGGCGAGGTGCTCGACGTACGGCCGCCCCGCCTTGTCGACCTGCCCGCGGTGCGCCCGCGCGGCGAACTCGGCGATCTCGTCCAGGCCCATGCCCCGCGCTCCCACAGCCGAACCGTACAAGATCAACTCGTCAGCACCCCGGTGACCAGCGCGATCAGCCAGCACAGCAGGGAACCGACGCCGGCGAGGGCCCGGACCAGGTTCCACCGGACCCACCTGCCCTCGAACCGCTCCCGCAGCACGACGTCGTCCGCGCCACCGGCGGCCAGCTCGTTGTTCAGCGGCACGTTCACCGCCCCGGTGACCAGGAACATCACCAGGTAGAGCCCGGCACCGGCGACCGCCCACCACGCCCCGGGCGCGGCGGCGGACCACACCAGCCACGCGGCCACCCCGCCCAGCACCAGCCCGCCGAGGAACATCGGCAGGAAGACCGGGTTCAGGATCGCCGCGTTGATCCGCTGCATCGAAGCGACGAACGCCCGGTCCTCCACGGCCCGCAGCCCCGGCATCACGGCGTACCCGAACCCGGCGAACAACCCGGCCACCAACCCGCTGCAGCACACCGCAGCGACCACCAGCACCTCGACCAAAGAACCCACTCCAGCGGCCAACCCGGACAAAACCACCGATCACCATAGGCCGCCGAACGCGGCGCACCCCCGCACTCGGCCCAAGAAGCCCCGAAACCGCAACCGAGTGGTGATCCCCACACTCCCCGATCGAACCCCGGTGTTCGCTGTCCGCTGAACCCCAACGCTCCCCCGAACATGACAAACCCCACCCCACAACAAAACCCGGCACCCCCACCCCGAAAACCCCGCAGAAACCCCAAAACCGACACACCAGAAACCCCCACAACCCAAAAACCCCAGGCCAACACCCGAACAACGGACCACTACGACATCCGGAGCACTCGCGACCCAGATCACGGAGACCAGGACCACTCACGTCCGAACACCCGAGAACTGAAGGCCGAGCACTGAAACCACGAGCACAGGCCGGGAACACCCGACGAGCGACGAGCGAAGCTCGGAGCACGAAACGAACCGCTGGTCGGCAACCCAGGCCGGGAACGCCACCCACCGCAAGGAGCAGAGAAGAAGGTGGCCACCGCACCGTGGGGGCCTACGGGGGCTCGGCCCCCGTAAAAGAAATACGAAGAAGGCCCCCCGGCGAAGCATGAGCCGGGAGGCCTTCGGAGTGGGCGAGGAGGGAGTTGAACCCTCACGTCCTTTCGGACACACGGACCTGAACCGTGCGCGTCTGCCATTCCGCCACTCGCCCGTGGCTTGGCTGGAAGCTTACACTGACTGCTTCCGGCCTTCGGCACCGGGGTCGCTTTCGCTTCCCTGCTGCCCTGTTGGCGAAAGTAGATTAGCACGGGCTGACGAGGGGCTTCGGCGGGGGGTCGGACTTGTTGGGAACTGGGCGGTGTCTCGGCCCGTTGACCCAGATACGATGGGTGCCAGGAGTCGTACGCGTGGAAGGAAATTGCCGTGGGCCTCGTGCAGCGCTTTGAGCGCCGACTCGAAGGCATCGTCGGTAACGGCTTCGCGCGCGTTTTCGGCGGGAAGGTCGTGCCCCAGGAGGTCGCCCAGGCGCTGCAGCGGGAAGCCGAGCTGCAGGTCCGGGAGCTCGCCGGGGGTCGACTGCTCGCGTGCAACCACTACGTTGTGCAACTGAGCCCGTCCGATCACGATCGGCTCACCGACGACGAGGACCGGGTGACCGACCTCCTCGCCGACTGCGTTCAGGAGCATCTCACCGAGCAGGGGTGGGACACATATGGTGACGTCGTAGTCTCCCTGGAGCGCTCTGAGACGCTGCACACGGGACAGTTTCGAATCAGCTCGACCGTCGACCCCGACGTGACTCGACGGCCGGCACAACCGCGTACCGCAGGAGACCGACCCATGAGCCAGCCACCAGGCCACTATCCCCAGGGAGATCCGTACAACCAGCAGGGGCAGTACGGCTACGACCAGGGTTACGGCCAAGGCCAGGACCCCAACTACGGCTACGGCCAGCAGCAGCCCCCGGCTGCCGGCTACGACCAGGGCTACGGCCAGCAGCAGCCCGCCGGCGGTTTCGACCAGGGCGGCTACGGGCAGCAGCAGCCCGGTTACGACCAGGGCGGCTACGGCCAGCCCGCCGGTTACGACCAGGGTTACGGCCAGCAGCCGGGCTACGACCAGGGCGGCTACGGCCAGCAGCCGGGCTACGACCAGGGTTACGGCCAGCAGCCCCCGGCCGCCGGTTACGACCAGGGCTACGGCCAGCAGCAGCCCGGCGGTTTCGACCAGGGCGGCGGCTACGGCCAGCAGGCCGGTTACGACCAGGGCTACGGGCAGCAGCCCGGTGGCTACGACCAGGGTTACGGCCAGCAGCCCGCTGCCGGTTACGACCAGGGTTACGGCCAGCAGCCGGGTTACGACCAGGGCTACGGCCAGCAGCCTGGCGGCGCCTACCCGCAGTCGGGCGGTTTCCCGGACCAGGGCGGCTACGGCCAGCAGCCCGGTGGCGCCTACCCGCAGAGCGCGCCCGGTGGCTACCCGCAGGGCGGCCCGCGCGGCATGATGACCGCGACCCTGCACCTCGACGACGGTTCGAACCGCTCGTACACGCTGCAGCAGGGCTCGAACATCATCGGCCGCGGCCAGGAGGGCCAGTTCCGGCTCCCCGACACCGGGGTCTCCCGCAAGCACATCGAGATCACCTGGGACGGCCAGAGCGCGATGTTGGCCGACCTCGGTTCCACGAATGGCACCACGGTGAACGGCACTCCGGTGCAGACTTGGCAGTTGGCGGACGGAGACGTGATCAGGGTCGGGCACTCCTCCCTGATCTTCCGCGCTCAGCAGGCCTGAGACCGCGAACCGCGTCCCCGACACGAGTAGGAGCGTTCACAACAAGTGCCAGAGCTGGTGATGCAGCTGACCAGAGCAGGGTTCCTCGCCCTGCTCTGGTTGTTCGTGCTGGCTGCGCTTCGAGTGGTTCGTTCGGACCTCTACTCGGCGTCCGGGATGCGGCTCCCGTTGCCAGGAGCGGGTCGGGCCCCGGCCAAGGCCAGGGGCAGGAGCAAGGCGCCACGCCAGATGGTGGTGACGCACGGTGCGCTCGCCGGCACGCGCATTTCGCTGGACGGCCGGCCGATCCTGATCGGCCGGGCGGACGACTCCACGTTGGTCCTCGATGACGACTACGCGTCGACACGACACGCGAGGTTGTCGCTTCGGGGCTCCGATTGGTACGTGGAGGATCTAGGCTCCACAAACGGCACATACCTCGATCGGGCGAAGGTCACGGGGCCGACCAAGGTCCCGCTCGGCGTTCCGATCAGAATCGGCAAGACGGTGATCGAGCTGCGCTCATGACCCTCGTCCTTCACTACGCAGCCCGCAGCGACCGCGGCCTGGTTCGTTCCAACAACCAGGACTCGGTCTATGCCGGCCCACGACTACTCGCCCTCGCGGACGGCATGGGAGGCCATGCCGCCGGGGAGGTCGCCAGCAAGGTCGTCATCGCGGCGCTCGCGCCGCTGGACGACGACGAGCCCAGCGATGACCTGCTGGGTCAGCTCCGCAACGCGGTGCTGACCGGCAACGGCGCCATCGCCGAGCTGGTGGCCAACGACCCGGACCTGGAGGGGATGGGCACCACGCTGACCGCTGTCCTGTTCGCGGGCAGCAAGCTCGGCCTGGTGCACATCGGCGACTCCCGGGCCTACCTGGTCCGCGACGGCGAGCTTGCCCAGATAACCCACGACGACACCTTCGTGCAGTCGCTGATCGACGAAGGCCGGATCACCGAGGAGGAGGCCGCCAACCACCCGCAGCGCTCGCTGCTGCTGCACGCGTTGACCGGCCACGAGGTGGAACCGAGCCTGGCGATCCGGGAAGCGCGCGCCGGGGACCGCTACCTGCTCTGCTCGGACGGGCTGACCGGCCCGGTGAGCACCGAGACGCTGGCGGAAGCCCTGCGCATCCCGGACCCGCAGCAGTGCGCGGACCGGATGATCGAGCTCGCCCTCAAGGGCGGCGGTCCGGACAACGTGACCGTGATCATCGCCGACGTCGTCGACGTCGAGTTCGGCGATGACGCCCCGATCGTCGGGGGCGCGGCGGGAAATGGCGATGAGCATCCGCAACCCGATTCGTCGGCGGCGCGCGCTTCCGCGGTGACCATGCCGCGGCCGCAGCCGCAGCGTTTCGAGCCCACCTCACCTCCGCCGGAGCTGCCGCGCAAACGGCGTTGGCTGCGCTGGCTGCTGGTGATGTGCGGCGTGCTCATCCTGCTTGTCGGCGGCGGACTGGTCGGGCGTTGGTGGGTGCTCAACCAGTACTACATCGGCGCCAACGACGCCGACGAGGTGGTGATCTACCAGGGCGTGCAGGGCAGCGTGCTCGGCGTCTCGCTGAACTGGCAGGTGGAGACCTCCTGCCCGCCGGACTCGGCCGCGGACTGCACCCCGATCAAGCTGATGGACCTGCAGGAAGCGCAGCGACCGGACGTGCGCAACGGCATCACCGAGGTCAACGGCCTGCAGGACGCCCGCGAGGCGATGCGCCGGCTGCGGATGACCGCGCTGCTGCCCGAGTGCCAGAAGCCCGAGCCGCCCGCGCAGCCACCGGCACCGCCGGCCAACCAGCCCGGCGACGTCCCGCCGCCCGGCCAGCCGAACGCCGAGGTGCCCCCGCCGGACGACGCCACCCCGCTGCAGACGGAGGAGCAGAAGCCGGGCGTGACCTGCCGGATGGTGAGTTGATGCCCGAACCGGCCGCTCAGACCGGAGCGACCAGCGGCGCCCCGCGAGTTCTCACTCGGCGGGGCACCGAACTGTTCATGCTGGTTTTCGCTGCGGTGCTCGTCACCTTCGCGCTGCTCATCGTGGAGATCTCCCAGGAGCAGACCGTCACCCGGGACCTGTTCCTCTACGGTGCGGCGTTCCTGGTGCTCTTCGGCGTGGCGCACTTCGCGGTGCGCCGCTGGGCGCCGTACGCCGACCCGTTGATCCTGCCGCTGGTGGCGCTGATCAACGGGATCGGCCTGGTGATGCTGCACCGGCTCGACCTGGCCGAGGTCTACGGCGGGCCGTTCACCGGCAAGCAGATCATGTTCAGCGCGGTCGGCGTGGTGCTGTTCGTCCTGGTCCTGGCGTTCATCAAGGACCACCGGACGCTGGCCCAGTACGGCTTCACCTGCGGGTTCGTCGGGATCGCGCTGCTGGCGCTGCCCGGTCTGCTGCCCTCCAGCATCTCGGAGGCCAACGGCGCGAAGCTGTGGATCCGGTTCGGCCCGCTGGGCTCCATCCAGCCCGGTGAGTTCGCCAAGATCCTGCTGCTGATCTTCTTCGCCTCGTTCCTGGTCTCCAAGCGGGAGCTGTTCACCACCGCCGGGAAGCGCTTCCTCGGCGTGGACTGGCCGCGCCCGCGGGACCTGATGCCGGTGATCGCGGCCTGGGTGCTGTCCATCGGCATCCTGGTGCTGGAGAAGGACCTGGGTTCCTCGCTGCTGTTCTTCGGCATCGTGCTGGTCATGCTCTACATCGCGACCGAGCGCGCGGTCTGGGTGTTCCTCGGCCTGTCGATGTTCGCGCTCGGCGCCGTCGTCGCGTTCAACCTCTTCGACCACGTCCAGCTCCGGGTGAACACCTGGCTGGACCCGCTGGCCCCGCTGGGGCCGAACGGCGAGGACCCCGCCTTCCAGCTGCGCAGCGGTCTGTTCGGGATGGCCAACGGCGGGATGTTCGGCTCCGGGCTGGGCTCGGGCCGGCCGTACATGACCCCGTGGGCGGCCAGCGACTTCATCATCTCGGCCATCGGCGAAGAGCTCGGCCTGGTCGGGCTGATGGCCGTGCTGATGATGTACCTGCTGCTGGTGATGCGCGGTCTGCGCACCTCGCTGGCGGTGCGCGACTCCTTCGGCAAGCTGTTCGCGGGCGGTCTCGCGTTCACCATCGTGCTGCAGCTGTTCGTGGTCGCCGGTGGTGTCACCGGGCTGATCCCGATGACCGGTCTGACCGCGCCGTTCCTGGCGGCCGGTGGGTCGTCGCTGCTCGCCAACTACGTGCTGGTCGCTCTCCTGCTGCGGATCTCCGACGCCGCGCGACGGCCGCAGACGCCTGCCAAGCCCAAGCCCAAGCAGGCGCCGATCGCGGAAGCGCATACGGAACTCGTGGAGCGTCCCCGATGAACAAGCCGCTGCGCCGAGTGGCGCTGGCCATGATGGTGATGGTCGTGTTGCTGATGGGCAACGCGACCTACATCCAGGTGATCCAGGCGGACGAGCTCCGCGAGGACTCGCGGAACAAGCGGACCCAGTTCGAGGAGTTCGCCAGGGAGCGCGGGCAGATCATCGCCGGCGGCCAGTCACTGGCCCGGTCGGTGCCCAACGAGGACAACCGCTACAAGTGGCTGCGCACCTATCCGAACGGCCCGACGTACGCCCCGGTGACCGGGTTCTACTCGTTCTACTACGGCTCCAACGGCATCGAGCGCGCCGAGGACAAGATCCTCACCGGCAAGGACGACAGCCTGGCCTTCGACCGGCTGTCGGACATGATCACCGGCAAGGAGTCGCGCGGCGGCAGCGTCGAGCTGACCATCAACACGGCCATGCAAGAGGTGGCCTACAAGGAGCTGACCAGCAAGGGCTTCACCGGCTCGGTGGTGGCGCTGGACCCGCGGTCGGGCGAGATCCTGACCATGGTCAACGCGCCGTCCTACGACCCCGGCCTGCTGGCCTCGACGGACAACAACGAGGTCGCCAAGCAGTGGGACAACCTCAGCGGGGCCGACGGCAACCCGATGGCCAACCGCGCGGTCTCCGAGATCTACCCGCCCGGTTCGACCTTCAAGCTGATCACCACGGCCGCCGCGCTGCAGAACGGCTACAAGCCGGACAGCAAGGTGGAGACGGCCGCGCGCATCCCGCTGCCCGGCACGGCCAGCGCCACGCTGCCCAACTACGGCAGCAACACCTGCCGGGGCGACACGCTCACGGCGGCGGTGGCCTACTCCTGCAACACCGCCTTCGCCAAGATCGCCGGTGAGCTCGGGCCGGACAAGATGCGGGAGACCGCCGCGGCGTTCGGGTTCGGCGACGACCTGCAGATCCCGATGAGCGTCGCCAAGTCCGACCTCGGCGCGATGGCCGACCAGGCGGCGCTGTACCAGAGCGGCATCGGTCAGCGCGACGTGCGGGTCACCCCGATGCAGAACGCGATGATGACCGCGGCCATCGCCAACGGCGGCAAGCTGATGAAGCCGCAGCTGGTGAAGAACACCCGCTCGCCGGACATGTCGGAGCTGGACACCTTCCAGCCGGAGGAGATGAAGCAGTCCGTCTCCCCGGAGGTCGCGAGCATGCTCCGCGAGATGATGATCCAGTCGGAGAAGTACACCAAGGGCTCCGGCAAGATCTCCAACGTCTCGATCGCCTCGAAGACCGGCACCGCCCAGCACGGCGACGTCGGCGACAAGCCGCACGGCTGGTACGTGGCGTTCGCCCCCGCCGAGAACCCGACCATCGCGGTCGCGGTGATCGTGGAGAACGGTGGTGACGAGGGCGCCGAGGCCACCGGTGGCTCGGTCGCCGCCCCGATCGGCCGGGAGGTCATCCGGGCCGGTCTGCAGGGAGGTGGCTGATCCGTGCTGACCTCCGGCCAGTTACTCGCCGACCGGTACCGCCTCGGCAAGCGCATCGCGGTCGGCGGGATGGGCGAGGTGTGGGAGGCGGTGGACGTCCGGCTGGACCGGACGGTGGCGATCAAGGTGCTCAAGGCGGAGCTGTCCGGGGACGCGGAGTTCCTGCACCGCTTCCGCACCGAAGCGCGCACCACCGCCTCGCTGAACCACCCGGGCATCGCCGCGGTCCACGACTACGGCGAGACCGCCGCGATCCCGGACGGGCCGGAGGACACCGCCTACCTGGTGATGGAGCTGGTCGAGGGCGAGCCGCTGGCGGCGATCCTCGCCCGCGAGGGCCGCATCAACACCGACCACACGCTGGACATGCTGGAGCAGGCCGGCCAGGCGCTGCAGGCCGCGCACCAGCGCGGTCTGGTGCACCGCGACGTCAAGCCCGGCAACATCCTGATCACCCCCGACGGCAAGGTGAAGCTGACCGACTTCGGCATCGCGAAGGCCGCCGACTCGGCGCCGGTGACGCGGTCCGGCATGGTGATGGGCACCGCGCACTACATCGCGCCGGAGCAGGCCCTGGGCAGCGACGCCACCCCGTCCAGCGACGTGTACTCGCTGGCGGTGGTCGGTTACGAGTGCCTCATGGGGCACCGGCCGTTCCTGTCCGACAACGCGGTGACGGTCGCGATGATGCACATCCGCGACATCGCGCCGCCGCTGCCGCCGGACGTGCCGCCGGGCGTGCGCGCGCTGATCGAGGCCACCATGGCCAAGGATCCGCGCCGCCGCTACGCCGACGGCGGCGAGTTCGCCGGTGCCGTCGCGGCGGTGCGCTCGGGCCGGCCGCTGCCGACGCCGTCGTCGCTGGTGCTGCCGCAGCAGCGGCAGCAGCTGAACGTGCCCGTGCCCAACACCGGCGTCCACCCGATGCCGACGCAGCTCCCGCCGATGGGCAACACCTATCCACCGGGGCTGATCCCGCCGCAGGCGCCTGCCCCGCAGCTGCCGCCACCGCAACCGCCGCCCACCTCCTCGGCCAACAAGGTCGTGATCTGGGTGCTGGTGGCGGTGCTGGCGATGGCGGTGCTGGTCGCGGTGGGATTCACCACGTACTGGCTCGTCAACCGGGACGAAGGCCTGGGTGCGGAAACTCACGGCCTGGATTCCGCCGCGGCGCTGGGCCACACTGCGCTACGGCAACCGGACCCGGTGGTGCTGCCGGGCACCGGAGTCGGGGGAACACCACTCGTCCCGTCGGCCGACGAGGGCGGATCGGCATGATGGGACGATCGTTGACAAGGATCGGAACGACGCTTCGATGAGTTCACCCCGACTTCTGTCCAACCGATACGAGCTCGGCGAGACGCTCGGCTACGGCGGCATGTCCGAGGTGTTCCGCGGTCGCGACACCCGGTTGAGCCGGGACGTGGCGGTGAAGATCCTGCGCGCCGACCTCGCCCGCGACCCCACGTTCCAGCTGCGGTTCCGGCGCGAGGCGCAGAACGCCGCCGCGCTGAACCACCCGGCGATCGTGGCCGTCTACGACACCGGTGAGACGGACACCGAGAGCGGTCCGCTGCCGTACATCGTGATGGAGTACGTCGACGGCCGGACGCTGCGCGACATCGTCAAGACCGAGGGGCCGCTGGCACCGCGCCGGGCGATGGAGGTCATGGCGGACGCTTCGGCGGCGCTGGACTTCAGCCACCGGCACGGGATCGTGCACCGCGACGTCAAGCCGGCCAACATCATGATCACCAACTCCGGTGCGGTGAAGGTGATGGACTTCGGCATCGCCCGCGCGCTGGCCGACGGCCAGGCGGCGGTCACCCAGACCGCCGCGGTGATCGGCACCGCGCAGTACCTGTCGCCGGAGCAGGCCCGCGGCGAGGCGGTGGACGCGCGCAGCGACGTCTACGCCTCCGGCTGCGTGCTGTTCGAGCTGCTCACCGGGGAGCCGCCGTTCACCGGTGACTCGCCGGTCGCGGTGGCCTACCAGCACGTCCGGGAGGAGCCGCGCAAGCCCTCCGACGTCAACGCGACGGTGCCCGCCTCGCTGGACGCGGTGGCGCTCAAGGCGCTGAGCAAGAACCCGGCGAACCGCTACCAGTCGGCCGCGGAAATGCGCGCCGACCTGGTGCGGGTGCTGTCCGGGCAGCGCCCGAAGGCTCCGATGATCATGTCGGACGAAGAGCGCACCGCGATGCTGTCGCAGTCCGCGGCGACCGAGCTGATGCCGCCCGGCAGGCACCGGTCGGTGGACCGCGACCCGGAAGATCCGGTCGACGACGAGAAGGAGCGCAAGCGCCGCCGCACCCGGACGGTCGCGCTGATCACGGTGGCCTGCGTGGCGGTGTTCGCGCTGGCCGCGTGGGCGGTCACGCTGCTGATCGGCAACGACGCGGAGAAGACCGAACGGGTCCCGAACTTCGTGGGCATGATGAAGAACGCCGCGCAGGAACGGGCGACGACGGAGAACTGGAAGGTCAAGCTCACCTCGTGCCCGTCCAGCCGGGATGAGATCGAGAAGGTCGTCAAGCAGACGCCCGAGTACCCGTCGGAGCTCAACAGGGAGACGGCCAGGATCGAGCTCTGCATCGGCACCGGCCCGGAGAGCGTGCAGGTCCCCGACCTGGAGGGCCTGTCCATGACCGAGGCGCAGCAGGAGCTGGACAAGGTCGGCCTCAAGCTGGGCATCCAGCCGAAGGAGAAGGAGACCTCCGACCCGGCGCTGTACCAGCGGATCATGGACTGGGACAGCCGGGGCACCTCCGTGGCCAAGGGCACCACGATCAACGTCGTGGTCGGCAAGAAGATCGACACGGTCGCGCTCCGCGACCTGCGCGGCATGTCCTACGACATGGCCAAGGCCTACCTGGACGGCGCCGGGTTCACGGTCAAGAGGCAGACCCGCGACTCGGACCAGCCCGCGGACACGGTGATCGACCAGTCGCCGGCCGGCGGCACTCAGGTCCGGCCGAACTCCGAGGTGGTGCTGGTGGTCTCCAACGGCCAGCAGATCACCGTCCCGCAGCTGACCGGCATGTCGCCGAGCGAGGCCAAGCAGGCGCTGCAGGCCCTGGGCTGGAACGGCAACATCAACGAGGTCACGCAGGAGACCACCGACAAGGACATGGACGGCAAGGTCGTCGGTTCCTCGCCCAGCTCCGGCCAGAAGGTCGGCAAGGGTCAGACGGTGACGATCTACGTGGGCGACTACACCAGTTCCCCGACCACCAGCCCCGGCAACGACGGCGGTTTCCTGCCGCCTTGGGGCGGCTGAGCCCGGAAAAATGCCGTGATCGCGGTCGGCGAGTGTTGTTAGCATTCCACTCGCCGACCGCGGGACTCCGGCGCGACTTCCGGAACCTGCCTCTACAGCAATGATTCGCAGCTCGTGCTCCCATTCCCCGGTCGGCGCCAAGACCTAGAACCTGTTTGGTGGCTGGTCTGCGTGGCGGTGCGGGTGGCGGAACCTGAGCGCTTCCCTGGACTGCGGGTGCCCCTCCTGATGTATGTCCGATACACGGCGGAGGGGCCGTCCTCGCCAGGAAACCGCTCAGAACCCGCAGCGGTGCAAGTTGCGTGCCTGCTCCAAGCGGCTTCGCCGCTTATAAGGCGCGGACGGCTACGCCGACAGACACTGAGGGGGAACCGTGGAATCGCGGGGAGAGCTGCTCGCTGCCAGCGATGTGCTGCTGTTCGTCAACGCCGCGATCACCGCGACCGGCCAGCGCGAGTTCCACACCGGTGCCGGCGAGCAGCAGCTGTCCCTGGACTTCCTGCACGAGTACATGCTGGTCAACTACCGGGACCTCTACGCGGGGGTGCTGGCGCTCGACATCAACGACCACAACGCGGCCCTGATCGTCCGGCGCCTGCTGGAGACCTCCGGCGAGGCGAGCGCCGAGCAGCGCCGCAGCGAGGGCCGGCTGATCGCGGGACGGCTGGCGCTGCTGCCGCCGCAGCGCGTGTTCCGGCTGTTCAGCGCGCTGCGCCGGGCCAAGGTGAACAACCGCCGGACCCGCGCGATCATGCGCGACTGGCTGGCCGCCCGGCCGGACCCCGCGTTCGACGCCGTGAAGTACCGCGGCGGCATGAAGCGCGCTTTCCGGCACGCGCACCTGACCCCGGCCGGTGACGAGCTGGGCACCTTCCTGTTCGCGCCGCTGAGCCGCCCGCAGTACGCGACGCCGCTGCTGGAGACCTGGCGCCGCGCGCACTACGAGCAGGCCTCCGTCTACGAGCTGCCGCTCACCGCCGCCGAGGGCTTCGCCGCCAAGCACGGCATCCCGCGCGAGGTCTTCCTGGAGCGCATCGCGCCGAAGATGACCCGCTTGGAGACCCTGCGGCTGCAGGAGTCCGGCGCCGCCGAAGCCGACCTGACCCGCATGCCGCTGACCCGCTTGGCCTCCTACGCGCTCGCCCTGCCGGTCGAGGACCGGGTGCGCCGCCGCGACGAGCTGACCCGCGCGCTGCGCGCCGCGGCCGACCGGGTGGCGGGCCCGCACCGGGGAAGCTGGGGCAAGGTCGCCGCCGTCCTGGACGACAGCTTCTCCGCATCCGGCTCGGGCCAGAAGCGCCGCCGACCGCTCGCCGTGGCCCTGGCCTGCCACCACCTGCTCGCGGCTCTCGCCGACGACTACACCGCGCGGTGGACGTCGGGCCGCACCGACGCGCTGCTCGCCCGGCCGCACGGCGCGACGCCGCTGGGCAGGCGGATCCTCGACGCGCTGGAAACCGGCCCGGACCGGCTGGTGATCGTCTCCGACGGGTGGGACAACGCGCCGCCCGGCCTGGCCGGTGAGGTGCTCCGCGCCTGGCGCACCCGGCTCGACCCGGAGCACCGCACCGGCGTCGTGCACCTCAACCCGGTGTACGACGCGACCGGGTTCGACGTGCGCGGCCTGTCCGAGGTCGTGCCCAGCACGGGGATCCGCGACGCCGAGGACCTGCCCGCGCTGGTGGAGCTCGCCCAGTTCGCGACCGGCCGGACCGGGCTGGCGGACCTGATCGGCTACCTGGACAGCCGGGCGGACCGGCTGCTCGGCGGGGAGACGCGATGACCGGACTCGACCTGACCGGCCTGGAAACCCGCCCCGCCCAGGCCTGGGGTGCCGTCCGCCTGGTGCCGCTGGTGCGCCCGGAACCGATCGACGACCTCCGGCTGCACCCGCGGATCTACGGCGATTCGGTGGGCGTGGTCGAGGCGGGCCACCGCGGCACCTACATCTCCTACGTCCCGCACGGGTTCGTCGCCGAGTGGACCGGCGACGGCACGGCGGTCGCCTACGGCACCCAGCTGCCCGGCGACGAGCCGCCTGCCGCGATCCCGCTGCGCTTCCACCGGAAGATGGCCCGTCGCGAAGCCACCGGACGGCTGCGGTTCCTGCCCCTGCACCTGGCGCTGGAGGGCTACCTCGCCCTGCACTTCGGCGGCCCGGAGATCGCCTGGGCGGAGTGGTCGCAGCAGGCCCTGCGGCGAGGTCTCTCGCCGCGCGCGGAAGCCGCCTACTCGGGTGCGGCGATCCCCGGCCTCGAAGATGCGCTGCGGGTTTTCGAGATCCACCCCGGCCAGTGCGGCATGCTGCTCTACGTCGCCGACGCGCTCGCGGCCGCGTTCGTCGTCCCGCACCCCGAGGACTACCGCGTCCTGCACCCGACGCTGGTGCAGGACATGCACGGCGAGCTGATCTTCCAGTACGCATTGCTCATGCCTCCGGTCGAGGACTTCCGCGCGAGCATCACCGACGCGCGGATCGACTCCTTCGCGGACCTGCGCGCGGCCGCCGACGCCGAGGAGCGCTCCTGGGCGGACTTCCACGACGCGACGATGGCGGCGGGCCTGCTGGAGCAGAACTGCACGTGGCAGTCGGTGTACCGGATGGGGCGCTTCGAGCTGGCCCGGTTCCTGCCGGTGTTCCGGCCCAAGGAGGAGAACCACATCGGCGAGGCGATCCGCGACGAGCGGGGCCGGACGGCGTACTTGAAGACGTTCCGGCTCTCCGAGAGCCAGGTCCGCCGGGGCCACCTGCTCAGCCGCCTGGCCGCGCACGGCTGGCACCTGGCCGGCACCGCGGCCGACCTCGGCATCGACGAGGCCCAGCTCGGTCTCCGCCTGGAATCCGCGGGCTTCGGCCACCTGCTCCGCCAGGACGTCCTCGACGCCTACCGCAAGCAGGCCCGGCGCTAGGCCGCGTCAATTTCGCGCGAAATTGACGTTCACCCGGGTGATGGGGTCAGCGCTGGGCGGCTGCGGCGACCTCGCGCATCCCGCGTTCGAGCTCGTTGACCAGGTGTTCTTCGACGGGGTGGCCCGCGCTGGCCATCCAGTTCGCCAGCATCCGGTGGCCGCCGTCGGTGAGCACCGACTCGGGGTGGAACTGGACGCCCTCGACCGGCAGCTCGCGGTGGCGCATGCCCATCACGATGCCCGACGCGGTCCGCGCGGTGATCTCGAAGTCGTCCGGGATGGTGTCCGCGCGCACGATCAGCGAGTGGTAGCGGGTCGCGATGAACGGCTCCGCCAGCCCGGCGAACACCCCGGCGCCGGAGTGGTGGATCTCGCTGACCTTGCCGTGCAGCAGCTCCGGCGCGCGCTCGACGACGCCGCCCCACACCGCGCCGATGGCCTGGTGCCCGAGGCACACGCCCAGCACCGGCTTGCGCTCCGCGGCGCAGCGCTGGATCAGCTCCATCGTGCGCCCGGCGCGGTCCGGCGTGCCCGGGCCGGGGCTGAGCAGGAGCCCGTCGGCGGCCGCCACCTCGTCGTCGGTGACGACGTCGTTGCGCCGCACGACGCAGTCCGCGCCCAGCTGGGCCAGGTACTGCACGAGGTTGTAGACGAAGCTGTCGTAGTTGTCGACGACGAGTACGCGCACGGCGCCAGAGTACGCGGGCACCCACCGTCCCGTCCCGCCGGTTTTCGCCACTACTGCGTGGTGACCTCGTTGAAGGGCAGGAGCGGGTCGATCGCGGGGAACACCACGAGCAGCAGCAGTGCCACCACCAGCACCACCAGCAGCACGGCTTGCAGCGCCTTCGCCGCGGTGCCGCCCGGGAGGTGCCGCCAGATCCACCCGTACATCAGCGTTCCTCCAGCTCGGCGGGGCGCAGTTCCGGGCGTGCCGGGTCCTTCGGGTACTCCGTGGTGAGCACGCCGTGCACGATCAGCCGCTGCTCGGCGGAGAACTCCGGGTGGCAGGTGGTCAGCGTGATCAGCCGGGTGCGCTGGTCGGCGGGCAGCAGGTCGGCCGGCCTGCCGGGCACGGGGTGGATCACCTCGCCTTGCGCGGGCAGCACGATGCGGCGGCCGTGCACCTGCTCGTAGGGCTCGCCGACGGGCGCCACGCCCCGGCAGCGCGGGTCACCGCCGCGCCCGTCCCAACCAGCGACTTCGTCGGCCATGGGCAGCACGCGGTAGACGTACCAGCGCGTCTCGGTCTCCACCACGACCGGATCGCAGGATTCGAGCTGGTCCAGGTCGTTGAACGGCGCGCCCTTGCCGATCCGGTGCCCGGCCACCGCGAAGTTCCCCCGCTCGCCGGGCCAGGCGGTGCCGGTGTAGTGGCCGGGGCCGCCGGACAGGGTCGCGCTGTCGGTGCCCTCCAGCACCGCGAACCGGAAGTCCGGCCCGAACTCCGGCAGGTACAGCTGGGCGAAGCCCTCACCGGTGCTCGGCGGCGGTGGCGGCGCTGCCGGTGGCGGCTGCTGCCACCGGGTCAGCAGCCGGTCGGTGGCCGCGGCCTGCTTGCGGGCGGTGGACCAGTCGGTGACGTAGACCGCGTAGAACACGAAGAGCAGCAGCACCAGACCGGCGGTGATCAGCAGTTCGCCCACCACGCGCAGCGCGGAGCGGGCGCGGCGGCGCTCCGGCGGCGGGGCCTCGGGGTGCTCCGGTGCTGCCACGGTTGCGCTCTCCGTCACTGCTCGGACCGCGGGGACTGGTTCGTCCCCGGGCGAAATGACCACAGGCGGGCTCTAGATCAGCTCTGTGATTACGTTAACGTGGTACCTGGAACAACGAACCGATCCGCGGCTGGTTTCGCGGGTCGGCGACCGCCCGAGCACGCGGCACCCGCGGCCGCACCACCTGGCGAGGACACCATGCCGAAGTCCAAGGTCCGCAAGAAGGACTCACCCACCCCGGTGGGCGACCGCCGCACGCCGGTGAAGGCGAAGGCGGTCGGCCCGTCGCACCCCATCTACGTCGTAGTGATGCTGGGGATGATGATCATCGGGCTGCTCTGGCTGGTGATCAACTACATCGCGGGCGAGAAGATCCCGTTCATGACCGACCTCGGCGGCTGGAACTTCGCCGTCGGGTTCGCCTTCATGATCGTCGGCCTGCTGATGACGATGCGCTGGCGCTGACCGCACCGCCGCGATTCGTGACGAGGCCCGGAGGGCGCAATCCCTTCGGGCCTCACTCATCTCGTCGGGGTATTGACAGCCGGTCGTCGAACAACATGGGTGTAACTCATCCCCAATGGGGATAACTCCTGTGGATAACTCATCGGTAGCGGGTGGATAACGGTGGACGTGCCGAACGGAGCGCAGCAGTGGGCGACCCCGGCGGGGTTGGTCGCGACCGGCTGGGTGCTCACCGCAGCGGCTGCCACCTGGTGGTTCGCCGCCGAATCCGCGGTGGACCGGACCTTCGTCGGAGTGCTGGTGCTCGCCATGGCCGTCGCCTCGGCGCACGCCACCCTCTGCCGCCCGCGGCTGCGCGCCGACCGCGAGGGCGTGACCGTCCGCGGCCTGGGCGGCCGGCGGCACTGGCCCTGGTCAGCGGTGACGGTCCGGGTCCGCCACCACCGCCGCTTCGGCCGCGAGGTGCAGTCCCTGGAACTCGACGCGGACGCCGCCCTGGTCATCCTGACCCGGCTCGACCTCGGCTCGGACCCGCAGGACGTCGCCGAGGCCTTGCGCGGCTGGCAGAGCTGACTCAGGAACCGAGCACGCCGCAGCGGGTCTGCGCTCCGGATCCGAAGCACACCACGTTGCCGAACTGCACGTCGCGCGTGATCACCACGGCCAGCAGCACCACCAGCAGCGCGCCCAGCGCACCGGCCTGGATCAGCACCTGCCGGTTGCGGGGCGCGTAGACCAGCGCGCCGGTCGCGAGCACGCCGAGCACCAGGCCACCGATGTGCCCGAGCAGCGAGATCCCCGGGATCACCACGCTGGCGACGATGTTCAGCGCGATGACCACCAGCACCGGCCGCAGGCTCACCTTCAGCCGCAGCGCGGCGATGGCGATCCCGCCCATCAGGCCGTAGACGGCACCGGACGCACCGGCCACCGGCGTCACCTCGTCGCCGAACAGGAACACCGCGGCGCTGCCGCCGAGCAGCGACAGCAGGTACACCGCGATGAACCGCGCCCGCCCGAGCAGCAGTTCCAGGTCACGCCCGATCACCCAGAGGGCGATCATGTTCATCGCCAGGTGCAGCAACCCGATGTGCAGGAACCCGGCGGTGAGCAACCGCCACCACTGGCCGCCCGCGACCAGGATCGGCCACAGCGCGAACTCGTCGAACAGCGGCGCGGTGAAGTTCGCACCGATGCTGCCCGCCTGCACCGCGGTGAGCGCGAAGATCAGCACGTTCACGGCGATCAGCACCGGCACCAGGATCGGCTTGGCGGGCAGCCGCGCACCGGCGACGGTCACCGGCTGCCGCATGCCGCGCTGCCCCTGCGCGACGCAGTCGACGCAGTGCTGGCCGACGGAGGCGTCGCGCAGGCACTCCGGGCACGCCGGGCGCTCGCACCGGGTGCAGCGCAGGCCGGTCGGGCGGTCGGGGTGCCGGACGCAGGTCGGCAGCTGCGGCGGCGCCCCGTCCGCCCCCGGCTGGGATCCGGGCGGAACAGTCACGTGTGGGACCTGCCCTCTGCTCGGTGAGCGGGGATCAACCTCGCTCGATCGAGACCCTCTCGATGACGATGTCGGTGACCGGGCGGTCCGCCGCACCGGTGGCGGTCTGCCCGATGGCGTCGACCACGTTGCGGGACTCCTGGTCGGCGACCTCGCCGAAGATGGTGTGCTTGTAGTTCAACCAGCTGGTCGCGGCGACCGTGATGAAGAACTGCGAGCCGTTGGTGTTCGGGCCCGCGTTGGCCATGGCCAGCAGGTACGGGCGGTCGAACTGCAGGGTCGGGTGGAACTCGTCGCCGAACTGGTAGCCCGGGCCACCGCGGCCGGTCCCGGTCGGGTCACCGGTCTGGAGCATGAAGCCGTCGATGACGCGGTGGAAGATCACCCCGTCGTAGAACGGGCCGGACTTCTCGCCCTTCGCGTTGGGGGCCGCGTAGTCCTTGGTGCCTTCGGCGAGACCCACGAAATTACTCACGGTCTTGGGCGCCTGGTCGGGGAACAGGTTGAGCCGGATATCCCCCTGCGAGGTGTGCAGGGTCGCGGTCACCTTCGTCCCAACGAGCGATCCGTTGTCTTCAGCCACCCGGCCATCCTGCCATCGAACAGGCCGATCGCGGTCTCTGGGTGCAGTATGGGCCCCGATGCGGCCAGTAGTCGACCGGCGGACGCCGGGCCCAGGAGGCACACGATGGATGAGGTGAAGGCGATGGCCCGAGCTGGCGAGAGCGTGGGCAAGGCGGTGGGAACCGGCATCAAATCCGCTCGCCGCAACGCCAAGCGCGCGGGCGAGGTCGGGGTGGCGCTGTCCAAGCACGCCGCCGCGCTGGCCGAGCAGGAACTCGCCAGCCACGGCATCTCGACCGAGGACCTGCAGGAGAAGCTCGCGCAGCGCGCCACCGGGATGTCCCGCGAGGAGCTCGCCAAGCAGAGCCGCCGGGCGCGCAAGCGGTGGGAGAAGAAGGCCGCGGCCTCCCGCAAGCAGCTCGCCAAGAACACCGCGGTGGCCCGCAAGGAGCTGGCCGAGCGGATCAGCCCGAGCAAGCCGAAGCGCCGCAAGTGGCCGTGGGTGCTGCTGGTGCTGGCCGGGTTGGCGGCGGCGGCCGCGGTGGCGTTCTCCCGGCGCCCGGAGGAACTGCCGGTCGCCTCTGCGGACAACGACCTCACCAGGCGCGACACCCCGGCCCGCCACCGCGCGGAGGTGCCCGCCCAGACCGACGGCCAGCACCGCCCCACCTCGGAACGCTCCCGCTGACGAACGCGGCGAAGGGCACTTTCGGGCGAACCTCCTGCCCGGAGGTGCCCTTCGCTATGCCCCAGATCACAGATCGGTGGATCGGTTCGCGGGGCCAAGATGCTGGCATGGCTGAACTGATCAGTTACGACCTGCGCGCCACCGCGGACGTGGCCGCGACGGCGGACGCCGTCTACCGAGTCGCCAGCGACATCACCCGGATGGGCGAGTGGAGCCCCGAGTGCACGGGCGGCCGGTGGACGTCCGGCGAGCCCGGCGCCGTCGGCGCCCGGTTCGAGGGGGACAACCAGGCCAGGGGCGACACCTGGACCACCGAGTGCCAGGTGGTCGAGGCCGAACCGGGACGCCGGTTCGCCTGGGAGGTGCTCACCGCCCCCGCGCTCACGGACAACATGGTGTGGTCCTTCGAGATCGAACCGACCGCGGACGGCTGCGTGCTGACCCAGCGCTTCCGGATGAAGTCCCCGCCGAGCCGCCTGCTGAACATCCGGGACAGCCTCCCGCCGGAACGGGCCGCGACGTTCGCGGACTTCCGCCGCGGCCTCCTCCAGAAGGGCATGCAGCAGACGGTGGACCGGATCAAGGCGGCCGCCGAGGGCTGATCTGTCAACGTGGGTTGACACCTCCCGCTTGTCAACGTAGGTTGACGTCATGGCAGGAGCTACGGAACTCGCCGCCGCGGCGAGCGATCGCGATCCCCGAGTGGGCCTGCGCGCCGTGGCGGCGCTGCGGAAGCTGCTCGAACAGCTCGAATCGGTGCAGGTCCGCAACGCGCGCAACCACGGGTGGTCGTGGCAGGAGGTCGCAGCGGAACTGGGCGTGTCCAGGCAGGCCGTGCACAAGAAACACGGGAGGTCATGACCATGTTCGAGAGGTTCACCGCAGCCGCCCGCCAGGCGGTGGTCGGCGCGACGGAGCAGGCGCAGCGGCAGGTGCACCCGGAGATCACCGACGAGCACCTGCTGCTCGCGCTCGTGCACATGCCGACGACCCGCGCCGGCCAGTTGCTCGCCGAGCACGGCGTCGACGAGGACGGCGTGGTCGCGGCCTACGCGAAGGCGCGCAGGTTCGGCGGTCTGAGCGATTCCGACGCCGAGGCCCTGCGCGAGCTGGGCATCGACGTGGGCGAGGTCGTCGCGCACGTCGAACGCTCCCTCGGCCCCGACGCCATGGCCGAACCGAACCGCCGCCGGCGGCGGCGCTTCTTCAAAGCGCACCGGCCGTTCAGCACCAGTGCCAAGTCCACGATCGAAGGCGCGCTGCGCGAAGCGGTCGAACTGCGGCACCGCGAGATCCGCGACGAGCACATCCTGCTCGCGCTCCTCAGCGGCCGAGGTGTCGCCGCCGACTTCCTGGCCGGGCACGACCTGACCCACCGGACCGTCCGCCAGGCACTCCGCAACGCGGCCTGATCACTGCTCGACCCGCTCGGCCGCGCGCTCCGAGGACTGCGCCACCTCGGGGCGCCGGACCAGCGCGGCACCGACGGCGCCCAGCGCGCCGACCACGGCGAACGCGTAGAAGCCCCACGGGTAAGCGATGCCGGCCGTGAGCAGCGCGCCGCCGAGCAGCGGGCCGCAGATCGCGCCGATGCGCCCGATCCCGGCCGACCAGCCGAGCCCGGTCGCCCGGTTCGCGGCCGGGTAGACGCGACCGATGTAGGCGTACACCAGCACCTGCGAGCTGAACACGAAGCAACCGGCGACCAGGACGGCGACGTACACGCCGATCCCGGGCAGCTTGATGCTCAACGCCGCCAGGAAGACGGCCGAAGCCGCGAACCAGCCGATGGTGGACGGCCGAGGCCCGATCCGGTCGGCCACCGCACCGGCGATCAGCAACCCGATCACCGCGCCGATGTTCAGCGTCAGCAACAACCCCAGCGCCGCGTCGAGCGGATAACCCGCCGACTTCATGATCTGCGGCAACCAGGTGTTCAACCCGTAGACCAGCAGCAACCCCATGAACGACGTGACCCAGAAGGCGATGGTCGCGCGGGCGAACCCACCGCGGAACAGCGAAGCGACGGCATCGGCCCCACCGCGGGGACCGCGCTCGGCCTTGACGCGCTGGAACGACTCCGACTCGGGCAGGTACCGGAGCATGAGCGGCACCAGCACCAGCGCCGGAGCAGCTCCGATCACGAACATCGCGCGCCAACCCAGGTTCGGCAGCACGGCGATCCCCAGCAACGCCGTCAGCACGGCCCCGACGTGGTACCCGGTCATGATCGTGGTGGTGGCGCTACCGCTCTTGCCCGCACGAGCGTGCTCGGTGACCAGGGCGATCGCGGTGGGAAGGCAACCTCCGAGCCCGAGCCCGGCGAGGAACCGAAGCAACCCGAACACGAAGACCGAAGGCGCAACCGCGCACAACGCGGTGAGCAGCGAAAAGCTGGTGACCGCGAAGATCAGCGCCTTCCGCCGCCCGATGACATCGGTGATCGTCCCGATGGCCAGCGCCCCGATTGTCATCCCGACCAGGCCGGCGGTGGACGCGATGGAAGCGCTGGCGGCGGTCAGCCCCCACTGCTTCGTCTCGAGCAGCACCGGAAGCACGCTGCCGAGCACGACGAGGTCGAACCCGTCCAGCAGCACAGCGGTCCAGCAGAGCGGCAAGACCCAACCGCTCCGCCCGACAGAACCCGTCCCGGACCCGGACATAGCCCAACCTCCCTGCCCCACTGCAGAAAACCCAGTGCAGGGATGCTCCCCGTCCAACCCCCAAGACACCGAACCAAACTTCCACCCAGCAAAAACCCCCACCAAAAACCCCAGAAACCCCCACAAGCACCAACGAAGAAACCGAATAAGAAGCCGAAACGGACACTGGAGAAGGTGCCAACAAAGCCACCGATGCCTCGGAGCCAGGGGCTGGTCGGTGAGCAGACCGGGAACGCCACCCCACGCAAGGAGCCCACGAGAGGCAACCCCCGCACCGTGGGGGGCTTGGGGGGTTCGACCCCCCAAAATAATGACGTAGAGATAAAGCGAAAAAGCCCCCGCACAAGCGGGGGCTTTGAGCACACTTCACCGAATCTCTACGTGGAGACGAGGGGAATCGAACCCCTAACCCCCGCCTTGCAAAGGCGGTGCTCTGCCAATTGAGCTACGTCCCCTGGCCGTCGCCGCACGAGATCGGTGGATCGTCGGTGGCGACGAGAACAGCCCGGCGCGGCGAAACCGGACCGGGCTGGTTCAGGTGTCTCGCCGGGCGATCAGGCCTCGGCGGTCGCCTCGCGCCAGAGGTCGGCCTCGGCCTTGGCGGCGCGGTTGCGCCGGACCACGAACAGCACGACTCCAGCAACTGCGGCGAGTGCGAGCAGCTTCTTCACTTCCGGTCGCCTCCTTGCACGCGGCGCGCGGCCCGTGACGTTCGGGTTGAAAGGGTTACCAGTGGGCCTAGAAGGACTTGAACCTTCGACCTCTTCGTTATCAGCGAAGCGCTCTAACCGCCTGAGCTATAGGCCCTTGTTGTGATTCAAAGACTACAGGACGCCTTCCGGCCCTTCGAACGGGGGGTCGTCTTGCGCCCGGAGCGACGTGGCGATCCCGGCCCGGTGGACCGGAATCGCCACGTCAGCGGCTCATTCCCGCTCGGACAGGGTGATCTCGACGCCGCCGGCGAAGTCGGCCGCCACGTTGTAGATGAACGCGGCCACCGTCGCCAGCGCGGTCACCAGCACGATGTTGATCGCGCCGATGATCGAGGCGACGCCGAACACCCGGGCGGCGCTGATCAGCGGCTCGGCCGCCGCGTCGTCCGGCTGGGTCAGCTCGCTGAAGGTGCCGTTGAGCTGATCCCACACGCCCATGCCGTCGAGCACGCCGTAGAGCACCGCGACCGCGATCATCCAGACGAAGAACAGCGCCACGCTGAGCACCAGCGCGAGCTTCAGCACCGACCACGGGTCCACCCGCTTGACCTGCAGGCTGGCCCGCCGCGGTCCGCGGCTGGGTCGGCGCGCCGACGGCGTCGACGCGCGCGGCCCCGCGGCCCCGGTACCGGCCCCGGTGAACGAGACCTGGGTCCGGGCCGACGGCGGCACCTTGGTGCGCACCGTCTCCTGGTCCGCGGTCTGCTTGGGGATGGTCTGCGTGTCGTCGACGTCCGGCACCTGGGCGACCACCGGAGGGGCCTCGGGGGCCTCCCCGCCGGTCGCCGACGCCGACGCGCGCTGCCACGGCGGCGGCGTTTCCGTGCCGTTCAGCTCCTCACCGCTGGGGCTGTCGGCCTCAGCGGCCACCGGGGCGGTCTCGGTTTCCGCCTCGACGGTGCTGTCGACGGTCTGCGTGCTGGCCGAAGCCTGGTCCGCGTCCTTGTGCGGGCCCGAGGACTCCGGCTTCTCGGAAGATGTCACGAGCGATCCTTCGGTGATCGTCGGCGGTGTGCGGCGTGGTCTCCCACAGTGTTACTTCTGCTGCTCCGGCCCCGCAGCGTCCGGGTCGGCGGCCTCATCGGCGTTGCGCGCGATGGCCACCAGCGCGGAACCCTCGTCGAGGTTCATCAGACGAACCCCCTTCGTCTGCCTGCCGGCCTTGCGGACCTCCTTGGCGGTGGTCCGGATGACCCCTCCGCTGGAGGTGATCGCGTAGAGCTCGTCGTCGAGCTCGACGATGAGCGCCCCCACAAGCCTGCCACGCTTGTTGTCGTACTGGAGAGTCAGCACTCCCTTTCCGCCGCGACCCTGCACCGGGTAGTCGTCGATCGGGGTGCGCTTGGCGTAGCCGCCGTCGGTGGCGACCAGCACGTACCGGTCCTCCCGCACGACGCCCATGGCCAGCAGCTCGTCACCGTCGTTGAAGCGCATGCCCAGCACGCCGGAGGTGGCGCGGCCCATCGGGCGCAGCGCCTCGTCGGTGGCGTGGAACCGGATCGACTGACCCTCGGCGGACACCAGCAGCAGGTCGTCGTCGGCGGAGCAGAGCACCGCACCGACCAGCTCGTCGTCCTCCTTGAGGTTGACGCCGATGAGACCACCCGATCGGTTGGAATCGAAATCGGTCAACCGGGACTTCTTGACCAGGCCCTTCTTGGTGGCGAGCACCAGGTACGGGGCGGCGGTGTAGTCCTTGATCTGCATGACCTGGGCGATCTGCTCGTCCGGCTGGAAGGCCAGCAGGTTCGCCACGTGCTGGCCGCGCGCGGTGCGGTTGGCCTCCGGCAGCTCGTAGGCCTTCGCCCGGTAGACCCGGCCCTTGTTGGTGAAGAACAGGATCCAGTCGTGGGTCGAGCAGACGAAGAAGTGCGACACGATGTCGTCCTGCTTCAGCTGCGCGCCCTGCACGCCCTTGCCGCCGCGCTTCTGCGCCCGGTACAGGTCGGTGCGGGTCCGCTTGGCGTAGCCGGTGCGGGTGATGGTGACGACCACGTCCTCCTCGGCGATGAGGTCCTCCATGGAGACCTCGCCCTCGAAGGGGATGATCTGCGTGCGGCGGTCCTCGCCGTACTTGTCGACGATCTCCATCAGCTCGTCGCGGATGATCTGCCGCTGCCGCTCCGGCTTGGCGAGGATGTCCTTGAGGTCCTCGATCTCGCGCTCGATCTCGGCCAGCTGGTCGACGATCTTCTGCCGCTCCAGGGCGGCGAGGCGGCGCAGCTGCATCTCCAGGATCGCGTTGGCCTGGACCTCGTCGACCGTGAGCAGGTCGATCAGGCCCTGGCGCGCGTCGTCGACCGTGGGCGAGCGCCGGATCAGGGCGATGACCTCGTCCAGCATGTCCAGCGCCTTGACCAGACCGCGCAGGATGTGGGCGCGTTCCTCGGCCTTCTTCAGCCGGAACCTGGTGCGCCGGACGATGACCTCGATCTGGTGCTTGACGTAGTACCGGATCACCTGGTCCAGCCGCAGCGTGCGCGGCACGCCGTCGACCAGCGCCAGCATGTTGACGCCGAAGGTCGTCTGCAGCTGGGTGTGCTTGTAGAGGTTGTTCAGCACCACCTTCGGGATCGCGTCGCGCTTGAGCGTGACGACGATCCGCATGCCGCGCCGGCTGTTGGATTCGTCGGCGATGTCGGAGATGCCGGTGAGCTTGCCCTCCCGGTGCATCGAGGCGATGTTCTCGATGAGGTTGTCCGGGTTGACCTGGTAGGGCAGCTCGGTGACGACCAGCGTGGTGCGCCCCTTGCTGTCCTCCTCGATGGTGACGACGGCCCGCATCTTGATGGAGCCGCGGCCGGTGCGGTAGGCGTCCGCGATCGCGTTGGTGCCCAGGATCTGCGCGTGGGTCGGGAAGTCCGGGCCCTTGATGCGCGCCATCAGCGCTTCGAGCAGCTGCTCGTCGTCGCACTCCGGGTTCTCCAGCGCCCAGACGACGCCGTCGGCGACCTCGCGCAGGTTGTGCGGCGGGATGTTGGTCGCCATCCCGACCGCGATGCCGCCACCGCCGTTGACCAGCAGGTTCGGGAACCGGGCCGGCAGCACGTCGGGTTCCTGGGTGCGGCCGTCGTAGTTGTCGGAGAAGTCGACGGTGTCCTCTTCGATGTCGGCGAGCATGTGCATCGCCAACGGGGCCAGCCGCGACTCGGTGTACCGCATGGCCGCGGCCGGGTCGTTGCCGGGCGAACCGAAGTTGCCCTGGCCGTCGATCAGCTTGTGCCGCATCGACCACGGCTGGGCGAGCCGGACCAGGGTGTCGTAGATCGCCGAGTCGCCGTGCGGGTGGTAGTTGCCCATCACGTCGCCGACGACGCGGGAGCACTTCACGTAGCCGCGGTCCGGGCGGAAGCCGGAGTCGTACATCGCGTACAGCACGCGCCGGTGCACCGGCTTGAGCCCGTCGCGCACGTCCGGCAGGGCGCGCGCGACGATGACGCTCATCGCGTAGTTGATGTAGGAGTTCTGCATCTCCTGCTGGATGTCGACCGGCTCGATCCGGCCGTGTTCCGGCGGCAGGACTTCAGTCACGACTTGAGATTCCTTTCGGGAGGTCGGAGGCCGCAGCCCGGGCGGATCGGGCGGTCATCGCCGCGAACCGGGTGTCCGACCGGGTCGGGTGAGTTCCGGCGAGCGGGTCACACGTCGAGGAAGCCGGCGTCCTTGGCGTTGCGGGTGATGAAGGAGCGCCGGGCTTCGACGTCCTCGCCCATCAGCACGCTGAACAGCTCGTCGGCGGTGGCCGCGTCGTCCAGCGAGACCTGCAGCAGCAGCCGGGTCTCCGGGTTCATCGTGGTGTCCCACAGCTCGTCGGCGTTCATCTCGCCGAGACCCTTGTAGCGCTGGATGCCGTCGTCCTTCGGCAGCTTGCGGCCGGCGGCGGCGCCCGCCTCCAGCAGCGCGTCGCGCTCGCGGTCGCTGTAGGCGTACTCCGGCTCCGAGCGCGGCCACTTGATCTTGTACAGCGGTGGCTGCGCGAGGAACACGTGGCCGTTCTCGATCAGCGGGCGCATGAAGCGGAACAGCAGGGTGAGCAGCAGGGTGCGGATGTGCTGGCCGTCGACGTCGGCGTCGGCCATCAGCACGATCTTGTGGTACCGCAGCTTGGCCAGGTCGAACTCGTCGTGGATGCCGGTGCCCAGCGCGGTGATGATCGCCTGGACCTCGTTGTTCTTGAGGACCTTGTCGATCCGCGACTTCTCCACGTTGATGATCTTGCCGCGCAGCGGCAGGATCGCCTGGAAGCGGGACTCGCGGCCCTCCTTGGCCGAGCCGCCCGCGGAGTCGCCCTCCACGATGTAGAGCTCGCACTCCTCCGGGTTGTTGGACTGGCAGTCCTTCAGCTTGCCCGGCAGGCCGCCGATGTCCATCGCGCTCTTGCGGCGCACCAGCTCCTTGGCCTTGCGCGCGGCCATCCGCGCCTGCGCCGAGGAGACCGCCTTGTTGACGATCACCTTGGCCTCGGCCGGGTTGCGCTCGAACCAGTCGGTCAGCCACTCGAAGGCGGTGGTCTGCACGAACGACTTGACCTCGGTGTTGCCCAGCTTGGTCTTGGTCTGGCCCTCGAACTGCGGCTCGCGGACCTTCACCGAGACGATCGCGGCCAGGCCCTCGCGGACGTCGTCACCGGTGAGGTTGCCGTCCTTGTCCTTGATCAGCTTCTTGTCCCGCGCGTAGCTGTTGACCACGCGGGTCAGCGCGGAGCGGAAGCCCTCCTCGTGGGTGCCGCCCTCGTGCGTGTTGATGGTGTTCGCGAAGGTGTAGACCGACTGGTTGTAGCCGGAGTTCCACTGCATCGCGATCTCCAGCTCCTGCCCGGAGCCGGACGCGTTGAAGGAGACCACCTTCTTGTGGATGGGCTCCTTGGTGGCGTTGATGTGCCGGACGAAGTCCTCCAGACCGCCCGGGTAGTGGAAGGTCCGCTCCTTCGCGCGGGCGGTGGTGCCGCTCGCGTCGACGCCGGCCTCGTCCTCCTCCGCGACCCGCTCGTCGCGCAGGATGATGGTCAGGCCCTTGTTCAGGAACGCCATCTCCTGCAGCCGGCGCGCGATCGTCTCGGCGTTGTACCGGGTGGTCTCGAAGATCGACGGGTCGGCCCAGAAGGTGATGCTGGTGCCGGTCTTGTCGGTGGTCTCACCGCGCTCGACCTCGGCGACCGGCTTGGAGCCCTCGTAGCGCTGCCGCCACACGTGGCCGCCGGTGTGGATCTCGGCCTCCAGCGCCGTGGACAGCGCGTTGACCACCGACACACCGACGCCGTGCAGACCACCGGAGACCGCGTAAGCGTCGCTGTCGAACTTGCCGCCCGCGTGCAGCACGGTCAGCACGACTTCGAGGGTCGGCTTCTTCTCCACCGGGTGGATGTCGACCGGGATGCCGCGGCCGTCGTCGATCACGCGCACGCCGCCGTCGGGCAGCAGGGTCACCTCGACGGTCGTCGCGTACCCGGCCATCGCCTCGTCGACCGAGTTGTCCACGACCTCCTGCACCAGGTGGTGCAGACCGCGCTCACCGGTCGAGCCGATGTACATGCCCGGACGCTTGCGGACGGCCTCAAGGCCCTCAAGAACGGTGATGGATGAAGCGTTGTAATCGCTCTTCTTCGGTGCCACGGGCCTCGATTTCTCCTTGAGCCGACTGTGCTGGCAGGGTGATCGGTCGATGCCGGTTCGAACGCGACGGCGTCGGAGCACCGCTGACCACTCGGGGCGACTCTCGTCTGCTGGCGCCGCGACCGGCCATGACCCGGTGCCGCGCACCACGCCGGTGCGCTTCGCTGGCGGGCGCCTCGGCCACACCCGGTTTGATTCTACTGGTCGACCCGGACAGAAGTGGGGCAAGGACACCCCTGACTTGCTCACAGAGCGGAGAACTCGAATCAATCCACCATCCGAGAGCCGCGAGAGTCGGCCAGCGGGTCTCGGCGCCGATCCGCCGCCCGCTCGCGGGCTCAGCCGTAGGTGTCGCGCGGGCCGCGACCGGGAACGTGCCGCGGGCCGTGCCGCCAGCTCGGCGCGGCCGGCCCCTGCACCTTGATGCGGCGGACCACGTCGCGGCCGACGCCATCGCTGATCCGCTTGAGGATCTGCCGTTGCAGCAGGCGCAGCTGGGTGGCCCACGCGGTGGACTGGGCCTGGACGGTGAGCTCGCCGTCCTTGAGCGCGACCGGCTTGGTGTGCTCGGCGACGTCGGCGCCGACCAGCGCGGGCCACTTCGCGAACACCTGACCGCCGGAGAGGTGCTCGGTCCAGCCCCGCTCGGAGGCGATGCGGGCCGCCAGCCTGCCCAGCGGCTGCGGATCCCGATCGTCCGGCCCCGGCCCCGACCAGCCACGACGGCGTCGCGGCCGGATCTTGCCGCCCTTCTTCTTGGCGTCCCGGCGGCGAGCCGCCGACTGCTCGCGGGCGGCCTGCAGAGCGGCGCGGGCCAGGTCGGGGCCGCTCAACTCGGCGCCATCGCCCCCGGCCACCGGCCCGGTCGGTGGCGTCGAGTTATCCACACCATCCACAGAGTTATCCCCAGCTGTGGGTGAATCCGTGGGCCGAGTGGCCTCTTCGATCACGCTGGGTGAAGCTTTCGGCCGCGCGCGGTCACTGGACACGTCGCACCTCGCCTTCGCGGACGTCGAATCGCGCACCGGTGAGCTCGGGCGGCACGTCCTCGGCCACCGCCGCGGTCACCAGCACCTGCTCGGCCCCGGCGACCAGTTCGGCCAGCCGGGCCCGCCTGCGCCGGTCCAGTTCGGCGAAGACGTCGTCCAGGATCAACACCGGTTCCGCGCCATCCTCGGTGAGCAGGTGGTAAGAAGCCAGCCGCAACGCCAGGACGAACGACCACGATTCGCCGTGGCTGGCGTAGCCCTTGGCGGGCAGGTCGCCGAGCAGCAGCTCCAGGTCGTCGCGGTGCGGTCCGACCAGCGAGACGCCGCGCTCGATCTCCTGCGGCCGGACCCGCGCCAGCTCGGCGAGCAGCGCCGCCTCCAGCTCGTCGACGTCGGCCGCCTCGCCCATCGGCTCGCCGCAGCCCTCGGGCAGCGACTCGCCGAGGCTGCTGCGGTAGCGCACGTGGGCGACCCGACCGGATGGCGCGCTGGCTTCGTCGGTCGCGGCGACGTTGGCGTAAGAGCTGGTCACGTGAGGTGCGATGGCGGCGACGAGGTCGAGCCGACCGGCCAGCAGCTCCGCGCCGAAGCGCGCCAGGTGCCCGTCCCAGACCTCCAGGGTCCGCAGATCCGCCTTGCCGCCGCCGCGCCGCGCCGCGCCGGCGGACTTCAGCAGCGCGCTCCGCTGCTTGAGCACCCGCTCGTAGTCGGAGCGCACGCCCGCGTACCTCGGTGCGCGGGCGACGAGCAGCTCGTCGAGGAAGCGGCGGCGTTCGCCCGGGTCGCCGCGCACGATCGCCAGGTCCTCCGGCGCGAACAGCACGGTGCGCAGGATGCCCAGCACGTCGCGGGGCTTGGCGGCCGCGCCGCGGTTGATCCGCGCGCGGTTGGCCTTGCCCGGCGTGATCTCCAGTTCGACCAGCAGCTCGCGACCGCTGTTGACCACTGCGGCCCGCACCACCGCGCGCGCCGTGCCGTCGCGGACCAGCGGTACATCGGAGGCGACGCGGTGCGAACCGAGGGTGGCGACGTATCCGACGGCTTCGACCAGGTTCGTCTTGCCCTGCCCGTTCGACCCGACGAGCACGGTGATCCCCGGCTCCAGCGCGAGGTCGGCGTGCGGCCAGGACCGGAAGTCGGTCACCTGCAAATGACGGACGTACACGACGATCCAACTTAGTGGTCGGCCGATCCGATCCGAGAGCGCTTCGCATTCCTCGGGCGGAACGGGGTGGAGCGAGCAGAGCTCGACCAGGCGAGCGGCCGCGAACCGCTCGCCGGCAATCAGCGATTTGTCGACAAATCGCTGTGACGACGTCCTGGTGCCGGGTCGGCACAGCGACCCGGCACCAGGATCAGATCACTTCTCGGACTTGGTGATGGCGTGGCCGCCGAACTGGTTGCGCAGCGCGGCGACGGCCTTCATGGCCGGCGAGTCCTCCTGGCGGGAGGCGAAGCGGGCGAACAGCGCCGCGGTCATCACCGGGGTCGGCACCGCGTTGTTGATCGACTCCTCCACCGTCCAGCGGCCCTCGCCGGAGTCGTTGACGTACCCGCGCAGCTCGGACAGCTCCGGGTCCTCGTCCAGCGCCCGGACCAGCAGGTCCAGCAGCCAGGAGCGGACCACGGTGCCGCGGCTCCACGCCTTGATCGTCTCGGGCACGTTGGTGACCACGCCCGAGGCCGACAGCAGCTCGAAGCCCTCGGCGTAGGCCTGCATCAGGCCGTACTCGATGCCGTTGTGCACCATCTTCGCGTAGTGCCCGGCACCGACGGGCCCGGCGTGCGCGAAGCCCTCCTCGCGCGGGCCCTCCGGGCGCAGCGCGTCGAAGATCGGCATGGCGCGCTCGACGTCCGCGGCGTCGCCACCGGCCATCAGGCCGTAGCCGTTCTTCGCACCCCACACGCCGCCGGAGACGCCGACGTCGAGGTACTTGATGCCGCTCTCGGCGAGCAGCGCGGCGTTGGCCTGGTCGTCGGTGAACTTCGAGTTGCCGCCCTCGATCACCAGATCGCCGGCGGACAGCAGCCCGGCCAGCTCCTCGACCGTCTGCCGGGTCGGGTCGCCGTGCGGCACCATGATCCACACGATCCGCGGGCCGGCCAGCTTCTGCACCAGCTCCGCGATCGAGGCGACGTCGCTGACGTCCGGATTGCGGTCGTAACCGACGACGTCGTGACCAGCGGCGCGCAGCCGCTCACGCATGTTGAAACCCATTCGGCCGAGACCGACAAGTCCGAGTTGCACCGGATCTCCTCTGCGAGCTGTGTTTCCACTGGTTGGTCGGCGCGAGAGGTGGGACCGCACCAGCTGAATCGATCTGACCGGAGCCTAGCCGCCCGCGGCGCGGACCCCGGCCGGACCGGGCACCGGATGTGACCCACCCTGCTCCGGTTCTGCCGCTGCACGCGCCGCGGCGGCTGCAGATCAGCCCGGCAGGCGGACCGGCATCAGCAGGTACAGGTAGCCCTCGACCACCGCGCCCTCGTCGTCGATCGGCTTGATCAGCGCCGGGCGGTTGGACGTCGTGAACTGCAGCTGGGCGCGCTCGCTCTTCATCGCGCCGAGGCCGTCGAGCAGGTACGTCGGGTTGAACGCGATGGTCAGCGGCTCACCGGAGAGCTCCACCGCGAGCTCCTCCTCCGCGCTGCCCTCGTCGTCGCCGCCCGCGGTCAGCCGCAGCACCCGGTCGGAGAACTCCAGGCGCACCTGGGTGCCGCGCTCGGCGACCAGCGACACGCGCTTGATCGCCTCGATCAGCGGGCCGACGCTGATGTTGGCCGTCACCGCGCTCTCCGCGGGCAGCAGCTGGCGGTACTTCGGGAACTCCGCGTCCAGCAGGCGCGTGGTGTTGCGCCGGGAGGTGCCGGACAGGCCGAGCAGCCCGTCGCCGGAGGCCAGCGAGATCTCCACCTTGCTCGCCCCGGCGCCGAGGGTCTTCGCCGAGTCGGCGAGCGTCTTGGCCGGGACCAGCACCGAGGTGTCGCCGATCGTGGTGCCCGGCTCCCAGGTGATCTCGCGCATCGCCAGCCGGAACCGGTCGGTGGCGACCATGGTCAGCTTGTCGGCGTTGATCTCCATCCGGATGCCGGTGAGCATCGGCAGCGTGTCGTCCTTGCCCGCCGCGACCGCGACCTGGCCGACGGCCTCGCCGAACAGGTCGGTGGGCACCGAACCGACGTGCTCCGGCATCGCGGGCAGCTCCGGGTAGTCCTCCACCGGCATGGTCGGCAGGCTGAACTTGGAGCTGCCGCAGGTGATGGTCACGCGCGTGCCGTCGACGGTGAGCTCCACCGGACGTGCGGGCAGCGCCTTGGTGATGTCGGCCAGCAGCCGCCCGGAGACCAGCGTCTTGCCGCTGGCGTCGATCGAGGCGTCGATGGTGACCTGTGCGGAGACCTCGTAGTCGAAGCCGGAGATGGTCAGCGCCTCTCCGGAACTCGCATCGAGCAGCACCCCGCCCAGCACCGGAACCGGCGGCCGCGACGGAAGGCTGCGCGCGACCCAAGCGACGGCGTCGGCGAGACCGTCACGTTCCACGCGGATCTTCATGGGTGTCCTTTCGGTTTCAGCCGTGAGCGGGCTGCCGAGAACTGTGTCCGAGCTCCAGAGCTCATTGGCGCGTCGTGGTGCTCCGGCCCCGTGCGGGGGTGGAGCGATCCCCGCACGGTCGCCCCTAGGTACCGACCGGCCCGAGCAGCAGGACTGCGGCGCGAAGTTCGTCGGGGCTGCCTCCGCGGGAGTTCCACCGTAGAGCGTGCGCCGCGATCTCCGCATCCGGGTCCGGGCAGTTCGTCAGCCCGTCCAGGCCCGCCGAGCCGAGTTGTCCACTTATCCACCGCCCCTTACTTCTGTTCTCTTTTTTCTTCTAGAAGAACAAAAGACCGCAGTAGTAGTAAGGGCTGTGAGTTGTGGGGACAACCGGCGTTTGGGCTGGTCGTGCGGCGTGGCCGGATGTGGATGAACACGGGATGTAACCGTGGACTACGACAACCGGGTGGTGGACAACTTCGGCCCTCCTCCGAACAGTCCACAACCATCCCCAGTTGTCCACAGTTCCATCCACAGTTCGACCCCCCGGTTGTACCCAACCCCTGTGGTTTCCGGCGGTTCCACCGGTCAGGTTGTGGGCAAACCTGTGAGCTCCCTGTGGTCAACCGCCGTCCGGGTTGTGGGCAGACCGCCACAACCTGTGCACAGCCTGTGGATGAATTGGGGAAAACTCCAGGTCAGCCCTGGGGATGCAGAAACTGTGGACAGCTCGGCCCCTGGCGGACTTTTCTGCTGCCGGGGTGAGGCGAAGGCCACCCGGCCGCCCAGAAAAGTTCGTCGCCCCAAGGCCTCCGGCGTGCGCGGAACGCGCTCGTGCGACCTCGGAACGTGGCCGTCCACGCTTGAGGAGACGCCTGAACCCCCTCGTTCGGTTGGCATCGAAGCCTCCGGAGCTGTCGCCGGAGGCAGAACTTTTCTGTCAGAGGGGGTGTCCCGGGGCAGATGGCCCCAGCAGAAAGATGTGCGCGCCCGCGTTCCAGCGCTCGGTGCGGCCGCAGCAGCGCGCCCGCGACGCGACCGGCCTACCTCCGGGCCGCGCGCATCCGCGCACGAGCTTTCTGCTGGAGGGGGTGCGCCGCGCGAGGGCGGTCGGACAGAAAGGATCCGCGATGCGTCCCGGGCGTCAGCACACCGGCCGGACGGGCAACGTCCGGCAGCGGCCGACCGTCATCCGGGGACGCCGAACGTCCGCACGTCCAACGGCGGCTGCCGGGACGTGCGGAGTGAGGTGAACGATCTGCTCGTGCCGTTGCGCGGCCAGCGCGGGCCGCACCGGCGGGGAGATCGGGGAGGCGTCGTCGCGAGCGCTCGAACTAGGCCCAGCGGCGCACCCCGGGCACTGGCCGGATCAAGGAGCACCGCGGTACCACCGCGCGGACCAGCCGATGCGCAGCCAAGAACTACCTGGACTGCTGCTTGATCCTGGCGGTCAGCTCCTGCACGTGCTCGTACACGCGGCGCCGCTCGGCCATCTCCTTGCGGATCTTCTTGTCCGCGTACATCACCGTGGTGTGGTCGCGGCCGCCGAAGTACTGGCCGATCTTGGGCAGCGAGGAGTCGGTGAGCTCGCGGCACAGGTACATCGCGATCTGCCGCGCCTGGGCCAGCGCCTTGGTCTTGCCGGGACCGCAGAGGTCGTCGATGGTCACGCCGAAGTAGTCCGCGGTGACCGCCATGATCGTCGGCGCGGTGATCTCCGGGGTCTGCGAGTCGGGGATCAGGTCGCGCAGCACGATCTCGGCGAGCTGCAGGTCGACCGGCTGCCGGTTCAGCGACGCGAACGCGGTGACCCGGATCAGCGCGCCCTCGAGCTCGCGGATGTTGCGCTCGATGCGGGAGGCGATGAACTCCAGCACGTCGGCCGGTGCGTTCATCCGGTCCTGGGCCGCCTTCTTCCGCAGGATCGCGATGCGGGTCTCCAGCTCGGGCGGCTGGATGTCGGTGATCAGGCCCCACTCGAAGCGGGTGCGCAGCCGGTCCTCCAGGGTGCGCAGGCCCTTCGGCGGCCGGTCGGAGGACACCACGATCTGCTTGTTCGAGTTGTGCAGCGTGTTGAAGGTGTGGAAGAACTCCTCCTGAGTTCCTTCCTTGCCCTCCAGGAACTGGATGTCGTCCACCAGCAGCACGTCGACGTCGCGGTAGCGCCGTTGGAAGGCGACCTGGCGGTCGTCGCGCAGCGAGTTGATGAAGTCGTTGGTGAATTCCTCGGTCGAGACGTAGCGGACCCGCATCCCGGGGAACAGGCGCTGCGTGTAGTGCCCGACCGCGTGCAGCAGGTGCGTCTTGCCGAGACCGGACTCGCCCCAGATGAACAGCGGGTTGTACGCGCGGGCCGGCGCTTCGGCCGCGGCCACCGCGGCGGCGTGCGCGAACCGGTTCGACGAGCCGATGACGAACGTGTCGAAGGTGTACTTCGCGTTCAGCCTGGTCTGCGAGGTCGGCGGGGCGTGCTTCGGCGCGGTGAAGGGCTGGCCCTGCTGCGGCTCGGGCACGGCGCGGCCGAAGGTCGGCCAGTTCTCCCCGCTGTTCTTCTCCTCGGGGACGGCCTCCTCGGCCTCCGGCTCGGCTTCTTCGGCTTCGCCGTCGGCCTCCAGCGGCTGCGGGATCTCACCGCCGGGCCACTTGAACTCCGCGGTCGGGAAGTCGATCTCCGGCTTGGGCTCGGGAGCGGCGTGCCTGCCCTCTCCGACGCTGGGGATCGAGCCGGTGTGCGCGGTGTTCCCGAAGTTCTCCGGCGGCCGGTAGCCCTCGGCGGTGCCGAAGCTCTCCGGGGCGCGGCCCAGGCCGGTCGTGGTGAAGAAGGGCTGTGCGGGCTGATCGCCCGTGCGACCGCTCCACTGATCAGCGGGTGCGGGCGCGGCGACCGGCCGGGTCGGTGCGGGAACCGCGGTGTCCACCTTCACCGCCAGCGACACGTCCCGGCCGAGGCGGCGGGACAGGGCGTCGGTGATGGGATCGCGCAGCGCGCGCTCGATGGCTTCCTTCGCGAAGTCGCTCGGCGCGGCGAGCAGCGCAGTCCCGTCCAGCAGTCCGATCGGACGGGTCACGCGCATCCACGCGCGTTGCTGAGGTGAGAGCGTGCCGGAGGACAGCTCCTGCACCACCTCGCCCCAGACTCGAACTAGATCGGCCTGGTGGTCGGACACCGCCTTGCTCCCCTCCCCTCGCTCGCGCGGCCCCCGATCGCGGTCCCGAAGACCGGGCTCCCACAGTGCTCGGGTGCGGCGATGTCACGGGACGGTGGGGCCGAACCCCGGGGATCACCTGTTCGCAGAAGATCTCCACAGAGTTGTCCACAACTTGTGTATGAAGGTACGGCAGACCACGGCGGTGTCGCCCCCAGGGTCCGTCGTACCGCTGCGATCGAGGTCAGAGCGCCCCGCGGCCAGAGCTCTCGGCCGGCGGACTGCGCATCGCAGGAGGTGCACGCTATCAGCACTGTCGCGAGGACGGCCCCTCCGCCGTGTATCTGGTCATACATCAGGAGGGGCACCCGCAGTCCAGGGAAGCACTCAGGTTCCGCCAAGCGACCACCCACGCAGAACGACCACCAACAAGATCCGACAAGGTCGCGCGGGGGTCACAAGTGAGTCCCCGGGGGTGCCTGGAAGATCGGGATGTGGCAGCCTGGTCGCCGGTACCCGGGCGTGCGGTCGAGCTTATCCCGACCCCGGTAGTGCGAGCCTCGAAGGCACTGCGTACCCTCGTACAGTCCCCGCTTTCCTGAGCGGGCATGTCACTGCGCCGATATTTCGGCGTCGTGCGCCGCTCGGTAACGCCGATCTTCGCACGGGTTGGCGACCGCGGCTCGGGAAGAACTGGGACACCTTGACCGAACCGTGGTTCACCGTGGCCATCGGTGCCTGTAGTAACCGGGAGATCCGACCGTGAGCAAGGGCAAGCGCACTTTCCAGCCGAACAACCGCCGTCGTGCCAGGAAGCACGGCTTCCGGCTGCGCATGCGCACTCGCGCCGGCCGGGCCATCGTGGCCTCGCGCCGTCGCCAGGGCCGCGCGCGTCTGACTGCCTGATCGCGTCCGGCCGTGCTTCCCGCGGCAGCCCGGCTGACCAGGAGCCAGGAGTTCCGCCTGGTGGTCCGTCGTGGTCGCCGGTCCGGGCGCTCCCGCCTGGTGGTCCACGTGCTGCGACCGGACCAGGCTCCGGAGCTCGGGCGGTACCGCGGCGAGGCCTTACCGGAAGCCGAGGCGAATACGGCACCCACCCGGAAATCGACTGGATCGACCCGGGTGGGTTTTGTCGTGAGCAAAGCCGTGGGCAGCGCCGTGATCCGGCATCGGGTCACGCGCCGCCTGCGCCATCTGATGCGTGACCGCTTCGCGGCGCTGCCCGCTGGCACACTGGTGGTGGTCCGAGCCCTGCCGGCGGCGGGCGATGCGTCCAGTCGCGAACTCGGCGCGGACCTGGACGCGGCCTTCCGCAAGCTCCGCGTCCTCGAACCCGATGGTCCGGCGACAGGTCCCAGGTGATGGTTCAGGACCACCAGCACGATGAACGGCTCCGCGCGCCCGCTCGGCGCCCGAGCCCGTTCGCCTGGGTGCTGCTCGGTCCGGTGCACGCCTACCGCAAGGTGATCTCCCCGCTGCTGCCGCCGATGTGCCGGTTCTACCCGAGTTGCAGCACCTACGCGGTCGAGGCCTTGACGACGCACGGCCTGTTCCGCGGTGGTTGGCTCACCCTGCGCAGACTGCTGCGCTGCGGTCCCTGGCACCCTGGAGGGATCGACCCGGTGCCGCCACCTCGTGAGCGCGCCGCCCCTGCCCGAGCACCCGAGAAACCTGCCGAGGAGTAGCCCGCGTGCTGGACTTCATCTACTACCCGGTGTCGGCCATCCTGTGGTTCTGGCACAAGGTGTTCGGCTTCCTGCTCGATCCGGCCAGTGGTTACGCCTGGGCGCTGTCGGTCATCTTCCTCGTCTTCACGCTGCGCGCGCTGCTGTTCAAGCCGTTCGTGCACCAGGTTCGGTCGATGAAGAAGATGCAGGAGTTCGCGCCGCAGATCCGCGAGCTGCAGGCCAAGTACGGCGACGACCGGCAGAAGCTCGCGATGGAGATGCAGAAGCTGCAGTCCGAGCAGGGCTTCAACCCGCTCAGCGGCTGCCTGCCGGTGCTGGTGCAGGTGCCGGTGTTCTTCGGCCTGTTCCACGTGCTCAACGGCTTCAAGCCGGGCGCCCCGTCGAACTACATCTTCGACGCCAACGACGTGGCCTCCTTCGTGGCCGCGGACTTCTTCGGCGCCAAGCTGTCCAACACGATCAGCCAGTCCCCCGAGATGCTGGCGGCCTTCGGCACCGACCGCATCGAGATGATGGTCGTCGGCGTGCCGCTGATGATCGCCGCCGCGATCGCCACGCACTTCACCGCCCGCCACTCCGTGCAGCGCCAGACCGCGGATGCGGCCGCTCAGCCGCAGACGGCCGTGATGAACCGGATGACGCTGTGGATCTTCCCGATGTTCGCGATCATCGGTGGCCCGTTCCTGCCGCTGGCGATCCTGATCTACTGGCTGGCCAACAACTTCTGGACGCTGGCCCAGCAGCGCCTGGTGTTCAGCCGGATCGACCGCGAGGAGGCAGCGCAGGCCGGCGCGCCCGCGGTCGTCGAATCCACCGTCGTGGACACCACCCCGGTGCCGGAGGCCGACACCGGCGATGCCGCGGACACGACCAAGGACCAACCCGGTGAGATCCCCGGGGTGATCGAAGACCGTTCTCGCGACACGGACAAGCCGGGCGAGACCCGGTGAGTGCGGCGCGAACCCTGGAGAGGAGACACCCAGTGTCCGAAACCGTGCAGGAGTCGAGCCCGGCTGCACCCGAGACCGATGCTGCCGAGGCCCCTTCCAACACCGAAACCCTGCTGGTGCAGGAGGGCGACATCGCGGGTGACTACCTGGAGCGGCTGCTGGACCTGCTGGACTACGACGGGGACATCGACCTCGACGTGGAGGCCGGCCGCGCGGTGGTGAGCATCGACGGCGGCGACGACCTGGAGAAGCTCGTCGGCGGCCGCGGCCAGGTGCTGGAGGCGCTGCAGGAGCTGACCCGCCTCGCGGTGCAGCAGGAGACCGGCGTGCGCAGCCGGCTCATGCTGGACGTCGCGGGCTGGCGTGCGGCTCGCCGCCAGGAGCTCAGCGAGCTCGGCCGCTCCACCGCGGAGGAAGTCCTCTCCAGCGGCAAGGAAGCCCGCCTGCGCCCGATGACCCCGTTCGAGCGCAAGATCATCCACGACGCGGTCGCCGCTGTGGACGGAGTCCACAGCGAGAGCGAGGGCGAAGAGCCCAACCGCAAGGTGGTCGTCTTCAAGAGCTGACGCTCCCCGACCGCTTTCCCAATGCCCCCGTCTCCGGACGGGGGCATTGTTGTTTTCCGGGACTGATCGCGGTAGACCTTGATCCGGGCCGTTCGTCGGCCGTGTTTCACGTGAAACACCGGCCGACGAGAAACGTCACCGTGACATTAGTCCCCGGAGTGGTCGGACGGGGCGATTCGATCGGCTATGACCCCCTCTCCCCTACCTGTTGGCACGGGGTGCGCAGCGGCATCGTTCGAACCGGTGGAAGACGTCCTCGGACGCGCCGGAGGGGTTGATGGTGATTGCGGAGTGCTATCCGGCAGGCTTGGTCGGAGATTCCTTGGTTCCACGTGAAACATCGGGGTGAATGCTTTGACCGAGCCTGCGGCGGCGCGGGTCGTGTTCGGTGATCGGCTGGACTTGGCCGAGCGGTTCCACGAGATGCTCCAGGAGCACGGGATCCGCCGCGGACTCATCGGTCCGCGCGAGCTGGACCGGCTCTGGGAAAGACATCTGTTGAACTCTGCGGTGATTGCGGAGTTGCTGCCACCGAATTGCCGGGTGTTGGACGTAGGCTCTGGGGCAGGGTTGCCGGGCATCCCGCTGGCGATCGCTCGCCCGGATCTCAACCTGACCCTGTTGGAGCCGATGGCTCGACGGGTGACGTGGTTGCAGGAAGTCATCACCGAGTTGGAGCTCACCGTCGAGGTGGTGCGCGGACGTGCCGAGGAGGGCCCGGTGCGAGAGCGGCTGGCCGACCAGGACGTCGTGACCGCGCGCGCTGTCGCCCCGATGGAACGGCTCGCGAAGTGGTGCCTCCCCCTGCTCCGGCAGGGCGGCCGGCTGCTCGCCATGAAGGGCGAGAGCGCGGCGGAAGAGCTGGAGCGGGATGCCGCGGCGATCGCTGCGCTCGGTGGCGGTCGTGGCGAAGTGGTGTCGTGCGGCGTCGGTGCGCTCGAAGTGCCGACGACCGTCGTCGTGGTGGAACGGGTCGCGGCGACCCGAAATGCGTCCGGTCGGCGTCGTGACGGTGCACGTCGAACGAGAAAGGATCGTGGACGGTGAATCCGGAGTCAAACGGAGCGGGTCGTGTTTCACGTGAAACGAAGGGCCGTGCGGTGGGCGGTATGCGGTTCCCCTCCGGTCCGACGAGCGGGGATCCCGCGATGAGCTTCGGGAAGGACGACATCGGCTGGACGCCGATCATGGAGGAGGCCCAGCGGGCGACCCGGGTGCTGCACCCGGAGACGCTGGAGCTCCCCCGCCCCAGCCATCGGCGCATCATCACCGTCGCCAACCAGAAGGGCGGCGTCGGCAAGACGACGAGCACGGTGAACCTCGCGGCCGGGCTCGCGCTGCACGGGCTCAAGGTGCTCGTGATCGACCTCGACCCGCAGGGCAACGCCAGCACCGCGCTCGGCGTCGAGCACCGCTCCGGGACTCCGTCGGTCTACGAGGTGCTCCTCGGCGAGATGAGCATCGCCGACGCGGCGGCGCAGAGCACCCAGTCGAAGAACCTCTGGTGCGTGCCCGCCACCATCGACCTGGCCGGGTCGGAGATCGAGCTCGTCACCATGGTGGCGCGCGAAGGCCGGCTGAAGGAGGCGCTGAACTCCGAGGCGGTCAACCAGATGGATCCGGACTACGTCTTCATCGACTGCCCGCCGTCGCTCGGCCTGCTCACGGTGAACGCGATGGTCGCCGCGCACGAGGTGCTGATCCCGATCCAGTGCGAGTACTACGCGCTGGAGGGGCTCGGGCAGCTGCTGCGCAACATCGAGCTGGTGCAGTCGCACCTGAACCCCGCGCTGTGGGTGTCGACGATCCTGCTGACCATGTACGACGGGCGCACCAAGCTGGCCGACCAGGTGACCGCCGAGGTGCGCGGCCACTTCGGCGACCTGGCGCTGCGCACCGTGATCCCGCGCAGTGTGAAGATTTCCGAGGCGCCGGGCTTCGGTCAGACGGTGCTGACCTACGACCCGGGCTCGCGCGGCTCCATGAGCTACCTCGACGCGGCGCGGGAGATCGCCGAACGGGGTGTGGAGAGGACGACGGCATGAGCGAGCGCAGAGGCGGTCTGGGGCGCGGCATCGCCGCCCTGATCCCCAGCGGTCCCCCGGCGGGCGCGGACGGAGCCGCGCTGCGCGGCACGACCGTGCGCGGCGGCCCCTCCCTGGGGCGGCCGGAACCGCCCACCGCCGAGGTTTCACGTGAAACCAGCGGCGGCGAGGTGGCCGGGGCGGTCTACCGCGAGATCGCCATCTCCTCGATCACGCCGAACCCGAAGCAGCCGCGGCAGGTGTTCGACGAGGAGGCGCTGCACGAGCTCCAGCACTCCATCCGCGAGTTCGGCTTGATGCAGCCGATCGTGGTGCGCGAGCTGGACGCCGACCGGTTCGAGCTCATCATGGGCGAGCGCCGGTGGCGCGCCTCGCAGCTGGCCGGGCTGGACGTCATCCCGGCGATCGTCCGCAAGACGCAGGACGACGCGATGCTGCGGGACGCCCTGCTGGAGAACATCCACCGCGTCCAGCTCAACCCGCTGGAGGAGGCGGCGGCCTACCAGCAGCTGCTGGGCGAGTTCGGCGTGACGCACGACGAGCTGGCGGACCGGATCGGTCGCAGCCGCCCGGTCATCACCAACACCATCCGACTGCTGAAGCTGCCGCTGGAGGTCCAGCGGCGGGTGGCCGTCGGCGTCCTGTCGGCCGGGCACGCCCGTGCCCTGCTGAGCCTGGAGGACGTCGGCCAGCAGGAGGACCTGGCGAAGCGGATCGTCGCGGAGGGGCTGTCCGTCCGGGCGACCGAGGAGCAGGTGACGCTGCTCAAGCGGGAGGCCCCGAAGAAGAAGGCGGAGCCGAAGAAGCCGATCCAGGCCCCCGGGCTCGACCGGCTCGCCAACCGGCTGTCCGATCACTTCGACACGAGGGTCAAGGTCGAGCGCGGTCGCCGGAAGGGCCGGATCGTCGTGGAGTTCGGCTCCGTGGACGATCTTGAACGAGTCGCCGAGTTGATCTTGGGTGAACAGGCCCGCGGACTCGGCGAGGAATGACACCAAGGTCTTTTGTCACGGTGACGATGACGTTCCGTAGCCGATTGCGCTGAAGGTCCACAGACGACGAGGGCCGGTCTCCCGCGGGAGACCGGCCCTCGTTTCACGTGAAACATCGCATCAGTGCGCGCGCGAGATGGCCCTCTCGACGAGTCCGGCGAAGACCTCCCCCAGCGACCGGCCCGCGGCCTCGACCGCCATCGGCAGCAGCGACGTCTCGGTCAGCCCGGGCGACACGTTGACTTCCAGGAAGTGCGGGATCCCGTCGCGGTCGATGATCGCGTCGGTCCGGGAGACGTCGCGCAGGCCGAGCAGGCGGTGCGCGGCGATCGCGAGCTCGGCCGCGGCGGCTGCGGATTCGGCCGGGATCTCGGCGGGCGTGCGGTAGCTCGTGAGGCCGGCGGTGTAGCGGGCGGTGTAGTCGTAGACGCCGTCGGCCGGTTCGATCTGCACCGCGGGCAGCGCCTCCGGTCCGTCCGGACCGTCGATGACGGTGATCGCCACCTCGGTGCCCTCGACGAACTGCTCGACGAGCACGGTGTCGCCGTACGACAGCGCCCCCACCATCGCCGACGGGAGCTCCGCGGCGTCGCGCACCACGTGCGCGCCCAGCGCCGACCCGCCCTGGTCCGGCTTGAGCATCAGGGGCAGTCCGAGCTTGGCCACGAGCGAGTCCAGGACGGACTGCGCGCCCAGCTCGCGGAAGGTCGCGTGCGGCAGGGCGACCCAGTCCGGCGTGGCCAGCCCGGCGCGGGCGAGCTCCGCCTTCGCGGTCGGCTTGTCCCACGCCCTGCGGCACGCGTGCGGGCTGGTGCCGACGTACGGGACGCCGACCATGTCCAGCACGGCCTGCACCGCGCCGTTCTCCCCCTCGCCGCCGTGCAGCGCGACCACGACCGCGTCGGGGCGGTCCTGCTCGATTCGGGACAGCAGGCGGGCGTCGGCGTCCCACTCCGCCACGGTCAGGCCGACCGAACGCAGCGCCGCCGACAGCCGGCGCCCGGAGCGCAACGACACCTCGCGCTCGTGCGAAAGCCCACCTGCGAGCACGGCGACCCAGCGATCAGACACTCGACAACACCCCTGGAAAGTAGTAGTCCACTGTGCACCGCGGAAATCCCGTGCACAGTGGACCGTTTCGGAAACCGGGAAAACTCTACGCCGTATCGGGAGACGGGGCCTGCGGTCCCGGCACGCTGCGCTGCGGCACGGTGCCGAACGTGCGGACCAGCTCCATCTCCTCGGTCAGCGTGTTGGCCAACCGGCGGACGCCCTCGCGGATCCGCTCCGGCGTCGGGTAGCAGTAGGACAACCGCATCTGGCGGCTGCCGAACCCACCGCGGTAGAAGCCGGTTCCGGAGACGTAGGCGACCCGCTGGGTCACCGCCCGCGGCAGCATCGCCTTGGTGTCCACGCCTTCCGGAGTGGTCAGCCAGACGAAGAAGCCGCCGTCCGGCCGGGTCCACGTGCAGCCCGCGGGCATGTACTGCTCCAGGGCGCTGAGCATCGCGTCGCGACGCTCCCGGTACTGCTCCTGGAAGATCTTGATCTGCCCCTGCCAGTCGTGCGTGCTCAGGTAGCGCGACACGATCATCTGGTTCAGCGTGGGCGGGCACAGGGTCGCCGACTCGGCGGTCAGCACCAGCTTCTCGCGGATCGCGTGCGGCGCGAGCACCCAGCCGACCCGCAGGCCGGAGGCGAAGGTCTTGGAGAACGAGCCGAGGTAGACCACGTTGTCGGCGTCCATGCTGCGCAGCGCGGGCAGCGCCTTGCCGTCGAAGCCCAGCAGGCCGTACGGGTTGTCCTCGACCACGAGGATGCCGTGCTGGGCGCAGATCTCCAGGATCTCGGCGCGCCGCGGCAGGGCCAGCGTGATGCCGCCCGGGTTGTGGAAGTTCGGGATCGTGTAGAGGAACTTGATCCGCTTGCCCTGCGCGGTCACGTCCGCGATGGCCTGGCGCAGCGCGGCCGGGTCGAGGCCGTCGTCGTCCATCGCCACGTGGACCACCTCGGCCTGGTACGCGGCGAAGGAACCGAGCGCGCCGACGTAGGACGGGCCCTCGGCGAGGATGACGTCACCGGGGTCGCAGAAGATCCGGGTGACCATGTCCAGGGCCATCTGGGAGCCCGAGGTGACCACCACGTCGTCCGGGTGCGCGGAGATGCCCTCCAGCGCCATGACGTCGCAGATCTGCTCGCGGAGCTCCGGCACGCCGTGGGCGGAGCCGTACTGCAGCGCCACCTGCCCGTCCTCGGACACCAGGCGCGCCACCTCGGCGGCCAGCGAGTCCAGCGGGAGCGCCGCCAGGTTCGGCATGCCGCCGGCCAGCGAGACCACCTCGGGGCGGCTGGCGACGGCGAAGAGAGCTCGGATCTCGGAAGCGGTCATCCCTGCGGTCCGCTCGGCGTAGTGCGCCCGGTACGCGTCCAGGTTGCGTGCGGGCTTCTCCGGCGGGTTCGGCTGACTTCCGTGATCCGTCATATCGCGCTCCGGTTCGGTTGTGCGCACTGCTCGTTCCCGGGCCAGCCCGGGAACGATTCCGGCGATTCTATAGGTCCTATCGTCGGGACCCCGCTCAGATGTAACGAGCGCCTCGAACAAACCGACCCGTCGGTAACCCATCTCACCCCATCGGGTCGCTGTCGGTGCTCGGTGGAGCTTCCGGTGCCGGGGCGCGGGCGCTTATCCTGGCCACATTCCCGCCGGTGGTGCGGGTTCGTGCGGGTTCTCCAGGAGGTCAGGTGTCGCGACGTGTCGTCGGCGTCACGCTGGACAACCTCGACGACCTGCCCAAGCGGTGTCGCCGGTGCGTCTTCTGGGAGCTCGCGCCGCACATCCGGGAGCAGGCCGAGGAGTTCGGCGAGACCGAGCTGGAGAAGGAGGCCTGGGTCTCCAGCGTGCTGCTGGAGTGGGGCTCCTGCGGCCGCATCATCTACGTCGACGGCGTTCCGGCGGGCTACGCGATGTACGCCCCGCCTGCCGCCGTGCCCCGTGCGGCGGCCTTCCCCACTGCCCCGGTCAGCGCGGACGCGGTGCTGCTGACCGCGCTGCACGTGCTGCCGGAGTTCGAGCACGGCGGCCTGGGCCGGGTGCTGGTGCAGAACGTGGCGAAGGATCTGACGCGCCGCGGCGTCAAGGCCGTGGAGGCCTTCGGAGACCTGCAGGGCACCGCTGAGAGCTGCGTGATCCCGGCCGGGTTCCTGCAGCAGGTCGGGTTCAAGACGGTCCGCCAGCACCCGAAGTGGCCGCGGATGCGCCTGGAGCTGCGCACGGCGATCTCCTGGAAGGAAGACGTCGAAGCAGCCCTCGAACGCCTGCTCAGCTCGGTGACCATCAAGACCGCGGAGCCGGTCGTCGGCGGAGCCTGATCGGCACATCGCCAAGTCGACAAATCGACCTGGACTGCCACCTGCTGCGCGATTTCAATTGAAATCAGCCGTCTGACTTCAATTGAAATCGCGAATTCGCAGGTCAGGCGCCTTCTGCTCGGGCCAGTTCGTGGCGGAGGAGGTCGTCGAAGGTGAAGGTGCCGGTCGGCTGGTCGTCCTTGCCCAGCAGGTACAGGCGCTTCACCGCGACCAGCAGGCCTTCGGCGATGACGTCGCGGAAGGCCGGGTCCAGCAGGCGGGAGCGGTCGCGGGCGTTGGTCAGGTAGCCCAGCTCCATGCGCACCGCGGGCATCCGGGTCAGGCGCAGCACGTCCCAGGTCTTGGCCTGGGTGTGGCAGTCCCGCAGCCCCGTCCGCGCGACGATCTCGCGCTGCAGGAAGCCCGCCAGGGCCTCCCCCACCGTCGAGGTGGTGCCGTTGCCGGTGCCGAAGTGGAAGCTCGCCACGCCCTCGGCCAGCGGCGAGTGGTTGGCGTCGATGTGCAGCGACAGGAACATGTCCGCGCCCGCCTCGTTGGCGAACCCGGCGCGGTCGGCGTCCGGCGGGCAGGCGTTGGGCCCGCGGGTGATCAGCGCTTCCATGCCGGTGGCCACCATCCGGCCCTCCAGCCGGCGGGCCAGGTCCCAGGTGAGGTCGGCCTCGCACACGTCGCCGATGCAGGCGCCGCGGTCCGCGCCGCCGTGACCCGGGTCGATCACGATGCGCTTGCCGCGCAGCCGCGGCCCGGCGCGGCGCACCTTCTCCTGCTCGCGCAGGTACACCGGGCGGCCACCGCGGACCTTCGGCGCGAGCTGCCGCAGCGCCCGCAGCGTGCCGGGCCCGCAGATGCCGTCGGGGTTCAGGCCGTACTCGCGCTGGAAGCTGCGCAGCGCCTGCTCGGTCTCGCGGCCGAAGATGCCGTCCGGGCGGCCGGCGTCGAAGCCCAGCTCCAGCAGCCGCTCCTGCAGCGCGAACACGTCGTCGCCGCTGATCGGCTTGGACACCAGGAACGCCAGCGACCGGTCGCCGAGCCGCCAGCGGGCCTCGGTGAGCGCGCGGTAGGTCGCCGGGCCCACCACGCCGTCGGTGATCAGCCCGCGTTGTTGCTGGAAGACCCGAACCGCCTGTTCCACCGCGTCGTCGAACAGCGCCGGATCCGTCCGGCCGTTGGCCGCCAGCAGACCCAGCGCTGCAAGGGTGTTCCTGATCTCGGCAACGGCCGGACCGACGTCACCGCGGTGGAGCAGCTGCATGCACTCCTCGCTCGATTCAGGCGCCGGGTGCACCGGCGCGGAGGATGGTCGGGTACGTCCCGCTGTCCCGCTCGCGTGGCGGGCCGCAGAACACGAACCCGTCGGGTAATTGTGCCTTGTGCGCCGGGACTCGGCGCTGCGGCCCACGGCCACCGGGCGGACGTGCGACAACGGTGCGTGGGTGCGCGATCTCTCCTGGTGCGCAAAAACACGATCCCGCCGTCACTGTCATATCGACATGACGGCGGGACCGCGTTATTCGGTTGCGTCAGATGGAGTCCGATTTCACAGGTAGTCGGCGAGGTCGGACAGCAGCGCGGCCTTCGGCTTGGCGCCGACGATCTGCTTGACCGGCTCGCCGTCCTTGAACAGCAGCAGGGTCGGCACCGACATCACCTGGTAGTCGCGCGAGACGCTGGGGTTCTGGTCGATGTCCAGCTTGGCGATGGTGATCTTGTCGCCGTGCTCGGCGGCGATCTCCTCCAGCACCGGGGCGACCATCTTGCACGGGCCGCACCAGGTGGCCCAGAAGTCCACGAGCACGGGCTTGTCGCTCTTCAGGACGTCGGCCTCGAAGCTGTCCTTCGTGACGGTCACGGTGTTGCCGGCCATTTCATCTCCCTCTTGTTGAGTCAGCTCAGTTCGCCGGGCCGTATCCGCCGCCGACGAGCTCGGCGACGGTTTCGGCGGCGGGCGTGTCGTGCTCGGCGAGCCAGCGCTCGGCGTCGATGGCGGCGGAGCAGCCCGAACCGGCGGCGGTGATGGCCTGCCGGTAGGTGTGGTCCACCAGGTCGCCCGCGGCGAACACGCCGGGGATCCCGGTGTGCGTGGTGGGCTGCTGGACCTGCACGTAGCCCTCGTCGTCGACGGTGACCTGGTCGCGCACCAGCTGGCTGCGCGGGTCGTGGCCGATGGCCACGAACATGCCCGCCACGGCCAGCTCGGAGGTCTCGCCGGTGACCGTGTCGCGCAGCTTGAGCGCGCTGACGCTGCCGTCGCCGACGACCTCGGTGACCGCCTTGTTGGTCAGCCACTTGATCTTCTCGTTGGCGCGGGCGCGCTCGAGCATGATCTTGGAAGCGCGGAACTCCTCGCGGCGGTGGATGATCGTCACCGAGCGCGCGAAGCGGGTCAGGAAGGTGGCCTCCTCCATCGCCGAGTCACCGCCGCCGATCACGGCGATGTCCTGGTCGCGGAAGAAGAAGCCGTCGCAGGTCGCGCAGGCCGACACGCCGTGGCCGAGCAGCCGCTCCTCACCCGGAACACCCAGGTAGCGGGCGGCGGCGCCCATGGCCAGGATGACCGCCTTCGCGCGGTACTCCACGCCGTTGGCCAGCACGGTCTTGACCTCGCCTTCGAGGTCGAGGCGCTCCACGTCCTCGGCGCGCAGCTCGGCGCCGAAGCGCTCGGCCTGGGAACGCATCTGCTCCATCAGGTCGGGACCCATGATCCCGTCCTTGAACCCGGGGTAGTTCTCCACGTCGGTGGTGGTCATCAGCGCACCGCCGAACTGGGTTCCCTCGAAGATCAGTGGTTCGAGCTCCGCCCGCGCGGCGTACACCGCTGCGGTGTACCCGGCCGGGCCCGAGCCCACGATGATCACGTTGCGGACGTCGCCAGTCACCGCGCCCCTTCCGTCGTAGCGTCCCCGCCGCGCTCGGCGCGCGACCGTATCCGGCACAACGCGATCCTATTCGGCTCTGTTCCCGATCACGGGCAGCCGGTGCTCCAGGGCACAGCGAAGCGCCCCGTTCCGCCGGGAAGGGGCTGGGAGGCGACGGTCGGGCTCTGCCGATTTCGCGCGAAATCGGCGTCGGGCACGCGTGTGAGGTGGCGATTTCGCGCGAAATCGCCACCTCACCGAGCGCGGGCTAGCCGCCGAAGGTGCTGTCGGAGATCTTGGCCGGGTTGTCCGGACCGCAGTCCGGGGCGACCGCTAAAAGCCGGAACTCGCCCGCCATGCCGGTTGGCAGGACCATCAGCTGGGCCGGTCTGCCGTCGAGCGTGATCTCCCGCGCGCCGATCGGTTTGCCGCTGGTCACGCCGTTGGCCTGCAAGCAGCCGAGGAGCTGCTGCGGATCGCTGAGCGAGCCGAGGTACTGCTTGCTGCTGAGCGCCTCGGCGAACTGCTGGCCGTTGAGGTCGACCTGGTCGCCCTGCAGCGCCAGCGGTGGTTTCGCGCTCGGTGCCGGGCTCGGCGGTTGCTGGGCCTGCGGCGCCGAGGTCTCGGTGTTGGCGGGCAGCACCGAGAACACCACGGCAGCCGCCGCGGCGGCGACGCCGACCACCCCGGCACCGAGGGTGAAGCGCCGGCGGCGGCGCTGCTTCGCCGCCGCGAAGTCGATCACCTGACCGCCCTGCTCGGCGGCCGGAGCGGCCGGAACCGCGGGCTGCTGCTGCTCGGCCCAGGCCCGGACCTCGTTCTCCAGCGCCGCGTCGATGCGAGCCGAGACGTCGTCCGGGATCGTCAGCGGCGGCAGCTCTGAAAGGTCCGCGCTGGTGGCGTCCAACGCCGCCAGGATCTCCCTTGCCTCCGGGTCGTTCTGGACCTGGCCGCGGAGCTCCTCGGCCGTCTGCTCGTCCAGCACCCCCGCGTGGAGATCGGCTAGCAGGTCCAGAGACCACGGTGGCCCCTGCGGCGCCCCCGTGCGCCGGTGTTCGCCACTCATCGTCCCTCCCGTCGACGCATGGCCATCGCGTCATCTGGGACGTTCGCATCTGCACTTGGGTTCCGCAGGTGTCCCAGAAGTTTGGCGAGCTTGGCCCGTCCCCGTGCGCAACGGCTCTTCACGGTGCCGTCGGCAATGCCCAAGATCGACGCCGTTTCGGCCACCGAGTAGCCCTCGACGTCCACCAGCACGATCGCCGACCGCTGATCTTCGGGGAGTTCGGCCAGCGCGTCCTGGACCGCCATCTTGGTGTCCTGCTCGGCGATGGCGTCGCGGGGCACGGCGGGCTCGGCGGGACCGGTGTCCGGCAGCGGCACGGTCGGGCGGGCCTGCCTGCGCCGGATGCGGTCCAGGCACGCGTTCACCACGATCCGGTGCAGCCAGGTGGTCACCTGGGACTCGGCGCGGAAGGACGAGGCGTTTCGGAAGGCCGAGATCATCGCGTCCTGAAGCGCGTCGGCGGCGTCTTCGTGGTCGCGCATGGTGCGCAGCGCAACAGCCCACAGCCGATCCCGATGTCGGCGGAAGAGCTCGGAGAACGCGTGCGGATCTCCGTTTGTATGCGCCGCGATGAGGTCGGCGTCCGATCTCACGGGGACAGACACGAGTCAGCACTTTACTGATCGTGAGTTCGAACATGGGCCACAACCCGTGTTCGGCCTCACGACCAGGCCGTGCTGCGTCGGATCAGGCCGCGCTGCCGGTCACCTTCACCTCGTTGATCCGGGCGCCGAACCCGCCGCCGCTGGACGGCAGCTGGGTGATCAGGACCAGGATCTCCTGGGACGCCGAGTCGGGGCTCAGCTTGATCGTGGTCTGCCCCGCGGCCAGCACGCCCTGGCCGATCACCTTGGTGTCGCCCAGGTTCTGCGTTCCGTTGACCTGCCGGACCTCCACCTTGGCGCCCGCGCTCGGCGAGTCGATGACGAGCTCCTGCAGGACCGACGGGTGGGCGAGCGTGAGCACCGCGCCGGTGCCGTTGCTGATGCCGCCCGGGCCCAGCTGCTGCCGGTAGTCCGCCGTCGCCCAGTAGGTCCCCGTGTCGCCGTCGAACAGGTACGGGACGCGGCCCGGGGTGTCCGGGGTGCCGTTGGTGTTGTACGACTCCGCGCCGGTGATCTGCACCGGGCTGGCCGGCGGCGGGGCCTGTTGCTCCTCGCTGCTCGCGGGGTTGCCGGTGCCGTCGAGCATCTCGCCGGTGGTGTTCCGGTTGGACTCGGTGAACACGCCGATCAGCGAGGTCGCGATCCAGGCGACCACCAGCAGCGTGGCCACCGCCAGCACGCCGACGCTGACCATCAGCTTCTTGCGCTTGGCCTCGTCCGGCTTGGGATCCTCGCGCCGCCAGACTTCGTTGCTCTCGCTGCTCGAAGCCCCTTGACCGTTGGTGCTCGGCGTTTCGAAGGTGGCGTGCTGCTCCAGGACGCGCAGCACCGCGGCACCGGTGCGGACACCGCCGGTGGTGCCGGTGGCGTCCGGGTTGCCCAGCGCTCGCACGGCGACGGTGGACAGCTCCAGCGGCACGGTCGGCCGCAGCGTGCGCGGCGCGACGATGGTGCCGTCCGGTCCCGTGGGAGCGGTGGGCAGTCCTTCCGGCGCGTCGCCGAGCGCCCACCGCCCGGTGAGCAGCAGGTACAGCGCGGCACCCAGGCCGCGCACGTCATCGCTGGAGGTGGCCTTGGCCATCGGGCCGGGGAAGGCCATCCGGATCTCGCCGTCCGGCGTCACCCGGATCCGCTGCGGGTGATCGGCGCCGAGCACGAGACCGGCGTGGTGCGCCGCCTCGACCGCGGCGGCCAGCGGCTGCAGCAGCCGGGCCGCGGTGCCGGGCGGCAGCGGGCCTTCGGCGACCAGGTCGAGCAGATCGGTGCCGTGCGTCCACTCGGCGATCACGATGCCGAGGACGCCGTCCGGATCGTTCGAGGACTGGGTGACCACGTCGAGCACGCGGGCCACGCCGATGTGGTTGAAGGTGCTCGCGTGCATCGCGCGTTCCAGGGTGCGCCGCGCGTTGGACGCCGCCTCGGCCTCCGAGCGGTCGCCGACCAGGATCGTCAGCGCGACGTCGCGGCCCAGCACGCCGTCCTTTGCGCGCCAGAGCTGGGCGTTGCAGCGATCGTCCACGCCGACCTGGGAAAGGAGCCGGTATCGGCCGTGGTCCAACACCCGGCCCGGGGTCAGCGCCTGCTCGGCCGAACCCTCGTCGCCGGAATCGTCGCGGTCCGCAGCGATCTGCTCGGTGGGTTTGCTGGTCACCTTCCCTCTCCCGCTCCTCCCGGTCCGCAAGGGGATGCGTACCACCCCTCTTCCCCGCACAGGAGGAGACTTCGACACCGAGGGTACGTGACGCGAATGTCAGCGACGACGCAGCAAACCGGTGAGCCGTCCGATGGCGGGCTGCAGTTCGGCCACTCGCAGGATCGACATGAGTCCGAAGATCGCCCCGAAACCGACCGCGCAACCCACCAGCAGCTGCAGCCAACCGGTGCCCAGACCAGGAGGACCGGGGATCAGCGCGTCGACGCCGAGCGTGCTCGCCCAGCACAGCAGTCCGCCCACGACCGACGCCAGCATCGTCTTCAGCAGCGTCTTGGTGAACCGGCGGCTGCCCAGCGCACCGAGCCGGTGCCGCAGCCAGATCTCGCCGATCAGCCAGCCGATGACGTAGGTGAAGGAGTTCACGAAGGTAAGCCCGAACACCACTTGGTCGGGCTCCAGCACCAGGGGCAGCGCGAAGGCCATCAGCACCTTGGCGGCGGTCATCAAGGTCACGATCAGCGTCGGCGTGCGCGCGTCGTTCAGGGCGTTGAACGTGCGCATCTGCATCATCGTCAACGCGTAGGGCAGGACGCCGAAGGCCGAGACGGCCAGCGCGAGCCCGAGCGTGGTGGCCTGCCCGGACATGTCGGACTTCACCGCGAACAGCGCCAGCGACAGCGGCACGCCGAGCGCGGTCATCACCGCGCTGACCGGCAGCAGGGTCACGGTGGACAGCCGGTTGCCCAGCGACAGGTCGTCGATGACCCGCTGGTTGTCGCCGTCCGCGGCCGCGGCGCTCATCCGCGGCAGGATCGCGGTCATGATCGAGAAGCCGATCACCCCGTACGGCAGCTGCAGCAGCATCCACACGTAGCTGTAGGTCGACCAAGCACCCTTGGCGCTGTCGGTGGCCACCCGGCTCAGCGCGACCAGGCCGATCTGGCTGACCGCGACGTAGCCGAGCATCCACAGCGCGAGGCCGCCGAACTCCGAGAGCCTGCGGTCCCAACCCCAGCGCCAGCGCATCCGGAACCCGGTGCGGCGCAACGCGGGCAGCTGCACCAGCGCCTGGCAGAACACGCCGAGGGTGACGCCGATGCCGAGCACGAGCAGCTGCGGGTCGGTCATCGAGACCGGGTCCAGGGAGATCGCTCCCGGCATCAGCGCGAGCACGCTGATGGTGGCGATCACGACCAGGTTGTTCACCACCGGCGCCCAGGCCGGCGGGCTGAAGATCTGCTTGGACTGCAGGACCGCGCCGACCAGCGCGCTGATCCCGTAGAAGAAGATCTGCGGCAGCAGCAGGTAGGAGAAGGCGGTGACCAGCGCCCGGTTCGAGGCTTCGGAGTCGGAGACCAGCGCCATCGTCAGCAGCGGGGCGGCGACCATCGCCAGCAGCGTGCCCACGGCCAGCACCACGACCGCCAGCGTCATCAGCTGCTGCACGAACCGCTCGCCGCCGTCGGCGTCGCCCTTGCGCGCGCGCACCAGCACCGGCACCACGACGCTCGTCAGCACGCCGCCGATGAGCAGCTCGAAGAGCATGTTCGGCAGCGTGTTGGCCACGTTGAACGAGTCGTTGACGACGCCGAAGCCGATCACCCCGGCCAGCATCAGCTTCCACAGGAAGCCGGTGATCCGGCTGATCAGGGTCGCGATGGCCATCGAACCGCTGGCCTTGAGCAGCGACGGCTTGCCCTTGCCCGGCGAGACCGGGCGGATCACCTGGGTCTGCTCGGCGGCCTGCTCGGCCGCCTGGTCCATGCCGGGTTCCGGCGGGACCGCGGGGATCGGCTGGGTCTCGGCGACGTGCCACCCGCGGTGGGCGGGGGGCGGTCCCGGGCGCGGGGCGGTGGCCGGTCGCCGGATCGGCTCGGTGGGGCGCGTCCCGGGCTGCGGTCCGCGACCACCCATCCGCCCGGCATCCCTGTCTCGGTTCACTGCCTCAATCCTTCGCCCGCGCGGGAGTTGCCCGCCCGATCCTGTCGATTCCGCGGTGCGCCACCCCGAAAGTGTGATGGGACGGCATTCCGCCCAGGATCTCAGAGCACATCTGCGGATCTTTTCGTGGTCTTCGTCTTGAAGCGGCGTAGCCGCTTAGCCCACCCTCGCAGCTCGCACCGCCGCGGGTTCTCAGCGTTCGCCTGGCGAGGATGGCCCGGCCGCCGTGTATTGGCATACATAAGGCCGGGCACCCGCAGTCCAGGCGGGCGCTGAGGTTCCGCTACCCGCACCGCCACGCAAACCGAGTTCGCTGATGACTTCAGCCCGGGTTTCGATCACCTTCGGTGGTGGCGACCTGCGCGGTTTCCGGGTTGTCCGGCGTCTCGCCCGCCTGCTCCGCCGCGCGGCGCTTCTGCCTGGCCCGCAAGCGCTTGAAGATCCGCCGTGCGGACATGAGCACCAGCAGCGCCGCGGCGCTCAGGGTGATGATCATGATCAGCGGGCCGTAGTTGCCGGACTTGTAGGTCAGCCGCTTCGTCTCGCCGAACTGGGTGCCGGCCTGGGTGCTCACCTTGACGTCGAGGGTGAAGGTCCCGGCGCGCTGCGCCGTGGTCTGCAGCCAGAACACCCGCCGCGACTTCGCCGGGACGGTGCCGAACCCGCCGAAGTCGGTCTGCACCTGCACGCCCGGCACCTGCGGGATGTGGAACACCACGCCCACCGTGATCGGCAGGTCGTTGACCACGGTCAGCGGCGTCGGGCTGTCCGGCGAGGCGCCCACCAGCTGGGTCGGGGACTCCTCGATGCGGACCATGCCGAAGATCTCCTCGACGGTCCCCCTGGCCAGCCCCACCCAGTGCTCGGCGGCGCCCGGGTTCCCGCGCCACGCGCTGGACGCGCCGCGCAGCAGCCCGTTGACCAGCGGCGTGGTGATCCGGCCGCGTTCCACGTCGGAGGCCGGGTCCCGCTCCGAGGACCGGTACAGGTCGCCGACCTTGAAGTTCTGCTCGGCCAGCTGCTTGAGCACCGGCTGCGGAATCTCCGCCGAACCGGCTTCCACCGGGTAGCTGAGGTCGGCTTCGGGCAGCGTCGCCGGCTCCGGCTCGGGCAGCGAGCGGAGGCGGATCAGCCCGGCGTCGTTGAGGCCGCGCATGCCGTCGAGCAGTTCGCGCAGGTCGTCGCCGCGGAGGTTCCAGCGGCGCGGCGGCGCCAGCACCGAGGTGGCGTCGCCGACGGAGCCCTGGGTCGCCCGGAAGGTGAGCGCGCCGAGCGCGTTCTGCGCCGACTCCAGCTGCGCGACCGGCGGCGAGAGATCGGTGGTCTTGTCCCCGGTGTCGCGCAGCGGGTCGAGCGCGCTGGTCAGCAGCGGGTCGACCGGGATGGCGGTCATGTCGCGGCCGCGGATGCGCACCGGGTCCAGCGAGCCGGCCGGGATGTTCAACGACTGCGGCTCCAGCAGCACGGTGCCGGGCAGGTCGCCGCTCGCCGGATCGGCCAGCGCGCCTTCGACCGGCCACAGCACGCTGCGAGGTTCGACGCCCAGCACGCTCTTGTCCTTGAGCAGGTCGGCGCCGTCCAGCGCGATGTCGACCAGGTCGGGCAGCCCGGCGCGGGCGAGCGCCGCCACGTCGGCGTCGGCGTAGGGCAGCGCGATCACGCACCGGCCCGAGGTGACCTCCCGCAGCTTGCTCATCCAGAGGTTCGCGGCACCGGTGCCGATCCCGTCGGCGAGCTTGCCGTCGGGCTGTTTCACCTGGTACGGCGCCTGCATCGCGCGGACGGTGATCAGCAGGTCGGGGTCGATGGCGAAGCACAGCGCGCTGCCCATCGGCGAGCCCGCGGGCGCGCTGTCGGACACCGCCTGCAGCAGGTCGTACAGTCGGCCGCCGGGCGCCAGCGAGGTGGACAGCGCGTCGTCGACCAGCACCGGGCGCATGCCGGGCAGGGCCTCCCGCACCAGCCGCGGGTAGTCGACGATCGGCACCAGCATGCTGACCTCGGTGGGGTGCGCGGGCGGCGGCGCCGGGCTGCCCGGGGTGCTGAGCACCGGCAGCAGGAAGCGGGATTCGGCGATCCGCGCCCGGCCGCCCACCGCGGGCACGCCGTTGACGTTGACCAGCAGCGGGTAGACGCCGGGCTGGGTGATCTGCAGCGAGTTCGGGCCGGTCAGCGGGATGCGCAGCTCGATGTCGATCTGCTGCCCGGGAGCCAGGCGGTCCGCGACCGAGGTGAACGCGGGTTCGGTGACCGTCGGGGTGGCGCTGCGCATGGCGCGCTGCACGGCCGGTTCGTTGGTGGCCGGGTTGCCGCGCTGGACGCGGGCCTCGATGCCCTTGATCGGGCTGTCGCCGGTGTTGGTCAACCGGCCGGAGATGACCACCTCGCCGGGGCCGCCGTCCGCGACCACCGATGGGGTGACTTTCGTCACGTCGAGTTGGGCGGGGCTGTCGCCCTGCGCCGCGGCCGGCGGCGCCATGGCCACCGGGAGACCTGCGAAAACCAGCACCGCGACCACCGCGGCCAGCAGAAACCTCAACCCGGCTCCGTCCCGCTACCTCGCACCGGACGGGCCCCGAGCCGATCGCTCGCCCCGTCCGCACCGTCGCCGCGCATGCTCAGCGCGCGGCGCACCAGCCGACGCTCATCGGCGTAGGCCAGCACCTCGTCCAGTTCACCAAGCGGCACCCACGCCACCTCGGTGACCTCCACGTCCTCGTCGGAAAGCTCACCGCCCACCGCATCCAGCAGGAAGTGGTGGACGGTCTTGTGTATGCGCCGGTTGCCCGCGACGAACCAGTAGTCGATGGTGCCGATCGGGTGCACGACCCGACCGATGATCCCGGTCTCCTCGGCGACCTCGCGCACCGCGGTCTGCTCCGGGGTCTCACCGGCCTCGATGTGCCCCTTCGGCAGCGACCACAGCAGTCGGCCCTTGCGGTCCAGCCTCCCGATGATCGCAGCGCGCTGTTCGCTGCCGTTCACCACCAGCCCGCCTGCGGACGTCTCGTCGACGGTCCGCAGCCTGCGCCGCCGGCGTCGGTTCCGACGCCCCGGCTGAGCACCGCCGGAGCGGCCGGGCGACGGGGGCATGGAGCCGATGGTAGTGCGATCAGGGCTCGGTCGTTCCCAGTGGCCGATTTGCGCTGCTCATGCACCGGGAGCGTTTCGGGGCGCCGAACGCTCCCGAGCGGACATGCCGTCGCTCAGGCACCGTGCGGGGGCCGATATCCTGGTAAATCGTGTCCTCTCCTTCGCACCACGACCCCGCTTCGTCCGCCGAGCTGCAGGCGCGCGAGCGCCAAGCGCAGCGCAACGCCGTGGTCGAGCTCGTCCGGGTCGCACCCGTCGCGGAGGAGCTGGCCGAGCGGTTCGCCGCTGCCGGGCACCGGCTGTTCCTGGTCGGCGGGAGCGTGCGGGACGCGCTGCTGGGCCGGCTGGGCACCGATCTGGACTTCACCACCGAGGCCCGGCCGGAGCAGGTCCGCGAGCTGCTGAACGGCTGGGCCGAGACGATCTGGGACACCGGGATCGAGTTCGGCACGCTCGGCGCCTACCGGCACGGGACGACGGTGGAGGTCACCACCTTCCGCGCCGACACCTACGACCGGGTGGGGCGCAACCCCGACGTCGCCTTCGGCGACTCCATCGAGGGCGACCTGGTGCGCCGCGACTTCACCGTGAACGCGATGGCCATCGAGCTGCCGAGCCGGACGTTCGTCGACCGGCACGACGGGATGGCCGACCTGGCGGCGCGGCGGCTGGACACCCCCGCCGCCCCGGAGGACTCCTTCGCCGACGACCCGCTGCGCATGCTGCGCGCCGCCCGGTTCGTCTCCCAGCTCGGCTTCACCGCCAGCGACCGGGTGGTCCGGGCGATGACCGACATGGCCACCGAGATCACCCGGATCACCCCGGAGCGGGTCCAGGTCGAGCTGTCCAAGCTGCTGTGCGGCGAGTTCCCGCGGCGCGGCGTCGAGCTGCTGGTGGAGACCGGGCTGGCCGACCACGTGCTGCCCGAGGTGCCCGCGATGAAGCTGGAGATCGACGAGCACCACCAGCACAAGGACGTCTACAGCCACTCGCTGACGGTGCTGGACCAGGCGATCGACCTGGAGCGCGCGGCGGACCCGGACGGCGAGCCGGACCTGGTGCTGCGGCTGGCCGCGCTGCTGCACGACATCGGCAAGCCCGGCACCCGGCGCTTCGAGTCCGGCGGCGGGGTGAGCTTCCACCACCACGAGGTGGTCGGCGCGAAGATGGCCCGCAAGCGGCTGCGCGCGCTGCGCTACCCCAAGGACGTGATCAACCAGGTCGCCGACCTGGTGTTCCTGCACCTGCGGTTCCACGGCTACAGCGACGGCCAGTGGACCGACTCGGCGGTGCGCCGGTACGTCAACGACGCGGGCCCGCTGCTGGACCGGCTGCACAAGCTGGTGCGCGCCGACTGCACCACCCGCAACAAGCGCAAGGCCGCGGGCCTGCAGCGCGCCTACGACGATCTCGAGGAGCGCATCGATCGGATCGCGGCGGCGGAGGACCTGGCGAAGGTCCGGCCCGATCTGGACGGCAACGAGATCATGCGGCTGCTCGGCGTCGAGCCCGGACCGGTGGTCGGCAAGGCCTGGAAGCACTTGAAGGAGCTTCGCCTGGACCGCGGGCCGATGTCTCACGAGGAAGCCGTCGAGGAGCTCCACAAGTGGGCTCGCGAGCAGGGCATCGACGTTCCCTGATCGGGTAATCGCAGGTCAGAAGGTTAATAGTAATACTAAATCCTAACTCTCACTGATATCTGCGGTTGTTGAGCACTGATTGCTGCTGATTCCGGCCGCCGGTGCGGCAATGTTCGGTCCAGGTGGGTCCGTGCACGGGCAACCAGTGAGATCATGTGCAGGTGGGAACAGACGCGGACGTGGAACCGGGGACGCTGCTCGTCGCCGCCCCACAGCTGCTGGACCGGAACTTCCGGCGAACCGTCGTGTACGTCATTCACCACCGCGCCGAGGGCACCCTCGGCGTCGTGCTGAACCGGCCGAGCGAGGTCACGGTGGGCGAGGTGCTGCCGAAGTGGGGCGAGCACGCGAGCGAGCCGCAGTCGCTGTTCGTCGGCGGCCCCGTCGAGCAGCGCACCGCGATCTGCCTGGCCGCGCTGCGCGCCGGCGAGGACACCGGGACCGTCTCCGGCATGGTCGGCGTCCGCGGCCCGGTCGGCCTGGTCGACCTCGACGGCGACCCGGCGGACCTGGTGCCGAAGGCGCGCGGGCTGCGCTTCTTCGCCGGCTACGCGGGCTGGGAGCCGGGCCAGCTGGCGGGTGAGATCGAGCGCGGCGACTGGATCGTGGTGCCCGCGCTGCCGGACGACGTGATCGCCGACCCGGGCGCCGAGCTGTGGGGCCGCGTCCTGCGCCGCCAGGGGCCGCCGCTGGCGTTCCTCGCGACCCACCCCGGAGACGTCCGCCTGAACTGAAGGGGAGCCGCATGGACTTGCGAAGCGCGACGGTGGGGATGCCGGTCAGCGACCTGCGCCGCGCCGTGGAGTGGTACCAGCGCGTGTTCGCGCTCGCCGGGCCGGATCTCGAACCGGCCGACGGAGTCGTGGAGTTCCAGCTCGGGCCGATCTGGCTGCAGCTCGGCGAGGAGCCGACCGCCCGCTCCGGCGCCGAAGTGGTGACCCGCTTCGACGTCGCCGACGTCGCGGCGGAGCGGGACCGCCTGGTCGGGCTCGGCGTCGAGGTCGGACCGCTCGAGCACGTCCCCGGTGCGGTCGACTACTTCGACTTCGCCGATCCCGACGGCAACCGGCTCAGCCTCTACACCCTGCTGGCCCAGGGCTGAGTTGTCCCCAGGTTCTGCGGGTTGTCCACAGGCCTGTGGACAACCTCGGTCAGCCGCGCGGGAGGGAACTGCAGCAGCCGCCCGCGCAACCGCCGCACCCACCGGCCGCGGCCGGAGCGGGCATCGCCTCGGCGGCGCGGTTGCCGAGCACGCCCCCGGCGGTCATCAGGACGAACGCCCCGACCAGGCCGAACACCGAGATCATCACCACCGAGAACGTCGAGGCGAGCATCGGCAGCGACGCACCGGCCAGCACGGCCGCCGCGCCACCGGCCAGCATCGCGGGCCCCGCCGCCCGGTTGGCGACGTCGAACGCCTCGTCGCTGCTCATGGCGGCGGGAGTGCGGACACCGACGTAGCGGTTGCGGGGCAGCTGCCCCCGCAACCCCCGGAAGCCGAGCAGCAGCAGCGCCGCCCCGCCGAGGACCAAGATCGCGCAGAGGATCACCTGAACAGCGAGCACCCCACCAGACTAGGAGAGCACCGGACTTGACCTGCGTCACGGTGCGGCTACGACGCTCCGCGGCGGGCCGATGCGCAACTTGATCGCCACCTGCCGGACACCCTGATCGGGTGTGCTGTGGCGCATGGCGAAGACAACTGTGCTGAGCGGGGTGCTGGCCGCCGGGCTGCTGGTCGCGGCCGCGACTCCGGCGACGGCCGGGCCCGACCGGGTCGAGCTGGTCGGCGAGACCACCCTGCCGCACGCGATGCAGTTCGACGGCACCACCGTCGGCGGGCTCTCCGGGATCGACTACGACCCGCAGACCGGCGAGTGGGTGCTGATCAGCGACGACCGCTCCGACAAGCAGCCGGCGCGGATCTACACCGGTCGCTTCGAGGGCGGCGAGTTCCGGCTCACCGGCACCTCGCCGCTGCTGCGCCCGGACGGCACCACCTACCCGCAGGGCACCGTGGACCCGGAGGACGTGCGCTGGGACCCGTGGACCGGCGACATCTGGTGGACCAGCGAGGGCGAGCGCGCCCAGCAGCTGATCGACCCGACGATCCGCCGCGCGAAGGCGGACGGCTCCTTCGCCGGTGACCTGCCGATCGCGGACAACCTGCGGATGCGTCCGGAGACCGGCCCGAAGCAGAACGAGGTGCTGGAGGGGCTGACGCTGGCCCAGGGCGGCTCCCTGGTGGTCAGCGCGATGGAAGGCCCGCTGGTCGAGGACGGCGAGTCGCCGACCGCCGAGCACGGCGCGCTGTCCCGGATCACCGTGCAGACCCGCCACGGCCGCGTCCTCGGCCAGTACGCCTACCCGCTGGACCCGGTGTTCGCCGAGTCCCCGACCGGCGGCTTCGCCAACAACGGCGTCACCGCGGTCCTGGCCGATTGGGGCGGCGACTACCTGGTGCTGGAGCGCTCCTTCGTCACCGGCGTCGGCAACTCGGTCCGGCTCTACCGGGTCAACCCGCGGGGCGCCACGGACGTGCGCGACGTCGACTCGCTGGCCGGCGCCGACGTCCGCCCGCTGCGCAAGCAGCTGGTGGCCGACCTGGGCGACCTCGACCTGAGCACGGTGGACAACGTGGAGGGCATGACCTGGGGCCCGTGGCTGCCGGACGGCCGCCGCAGCCTGGTCCTGGTCAGCGACGACAACTTCTCCCCCACCCAGACCACCCAGCTGATCACCCTCGCGGTGCGCTGATCCGCTGGGGAAACGGGGTTGGCGGTCTCCGCTACCCTGGGTGCATGTGCGCCGCGAGGCTGCTTCTTGCGAGGCCGCGTTGACCGTCCGTTAGGCGACGTCAGCGCGGCGACCCCTCATGCCCGGCAGGGCCTGGGGGGTTTTCCATTTTCCGCAGGCGGCACACTAGGAGCGCACGACTCGCGCGTTCGAGGGCGATAGGCAGGGAAGGACACAAACCGATGAGTGGCCAGGCAGAGACCTCGACCGAAGAGGTTCCGCAGCACCGCTACACCGCGGAGACGGCGGTCGAGATCGAGCAGCGGTGGCAGCAGCGGTGGGAGGAGCGCGGCACCTTCCACGCGCCCAACCCCGCCGGGTCGCTCAAGGGTGACGTGCCCGAGGGCAAGCTGTTCGTGCAGGACATGTTCCCCTACCCCTCCGGCGCCGGGCTGCACGTCGGGCACCCGCTGGGCTTCATCGGCACCGACGTCTACGCGCGCTTCCACCGGATGCTGGGCCACAACGTCCTGCACACGATGGGCTTCGACTCCTTCGGCCTGCCCGCCGAGCAGTACGCGGTGCAGACCGGCACCCACCCGCGGACCACCACCGAGCAGAACATCGAGCGCTACCTGGGCCAGATCCGCCGCCTGGGCCTGGGCCACGACGAGCGCCGCCGGATCGCCACCACCGACGTCGAGTTCTACCGCTGGACGCAGTGGATCTTCCTGCAGATCTTCAACGCCTGGTACGACGCCGAGGCGGGCCGGGCGCGGCCGATCGGCGAGCTGGAGGAGCAGTTCGCCAACGGCGAGCGCGCGACCCCGGACGGCCGCCCGTGGGCCGAGCTGACCGGTGTCGAACGGCGCGAGATCATCGACTCGCACCGGCTGGCCTACGTGTCCGAGGCACCGGTCAACTGGGCGCCGGGCCTGGGCACCGTGGTGGCCAACGAGGAGGTCACCGCCGACGGCCTGACCGAGCGCGGCAACTTCCCGGTGTTCCGCCGCAACCTGAAGCAGTGGATGATGCGGATCACCGCCTACGCCGACCGCCTGGTCGACGACCTGGACCGGCTGGACTGGTCGGAGCAGGTCAAGACCATGCAGCGGAACTGGATCGGCCGCTCGCAGGGCGCCAACGTGGTGTTCGGGCTGGACGGCTCGGCGCAGCGCGTCGAGGTCTTCACCACCCGCCCGGACACGCTGTTCGGCGTGACGTACATGGTGCTGGCCCCGGAGCACCCGCTGGTCGACGAGCTGACCGCGGCGGCGTGGCCGGAGGGCGCCGACGACCGCTGGACCGGTGGCGCGGCCACCCCGGCGGAGGCCGTCGCGCAGTACCGGCGGGCCGCGTCGATGAAGTCCGACCTGGACCGCCAGGAGAACAAGGAGAAGACCGGCGTCTTCACCGGTGCCTGGGCGACCAACCCGGTCAACGGCCAGCAGATCCCGGTGTTCATCGCCGACTACGTGCTGATGGGCTACGGCACCGGCGCGATCATGGCGGTGCCGGGCGAGGACACCCGCGACCACGAGTTCGCCGAGGTCTTCGGGCTGCCGATCGTCCGCACCGTGCAGCCGCCCGCCGACTTCGACGGCGGCGCCTTCACCGGTTCCGGCCCGCGGATCAACTCCGCGAACCCGGAGATCGGGCTGGACCTCAACGGCCTGGACCTGGCGGACGCCAAGAAGGCGATCACCAGCTGGCTGGAGGAGCACGGCCACGGCCGCGGCACCGTGCAGTACAAGCTGCGCGACTGGCTGTTCGCCCGGCAGCGCTACTGGGGCGAGCCGTTCCCGATCGTCTACGGCGAGGACGGCCTGCCGCAGGCGCTGCCCGAGGACCAGCTGCCGGTGGTGCTGCCCGACGTCGCGGACTACTCGCCGCGCACCTTCGACCCGGAGGACGCCGACAGCCGTCCGGAGCCGCCGCTGGCCAAGGCCACCGAGTGGGCGAACCTGGAGCTGGACCTGGGCGACGGGCTCAAGCACTACCACCGGGACACCAACGTGATGCCGCAGTGGGCCGGTTCCTGCTGGTACCAGCTGCGCTACATCGACCCGGACAACTCCGAGCGGTTCGTCGACCCGGCCAACGAGCAGTACTGGATGGGCAAGCGGCCCGAGCTGCACGGCCCGCGCGACCCGGGCGGCGTGGACCTGTACATCGGCGGCATGGAGCACGCGGTCCTGCACCTGCTGTACTCGCGGTTCTGGCAGAAGGTGCTGTTCGACCTGGGCCACCTGTCGGCGGAGGAGCCGTACCGGCGGCTGTTCAACCAGGGCTACATCCAGGCCTACGCCTACACCGACTCGCGCGGCGTCTACGTCCCGGCCGAGGAGGTCGAGGAGCGCGACGGCAAGTACTTCCACCAGGGCCAGGAGGTCCGGCGGGAGTACGGGAAGATGGGCAAGAGCCTGAAGAACTCCGTCTCGCCGGACGAGATGGTCGACGCCTACGGCGCGGACACGCTGCGGCTGTACGAGATGGCGATGGGGCCGCTGGACTCCTCGCGGCCGTGGGCGACCAAGGACGTCGTCGGCTCGCACCGCTTCCTGCAGCGGCTGTGGCGCAACGTCGTCGACGAGAGCACCGGTGAGCTGCGGGTGACCGACGAGCAGCCGGACGTCGAGATCGTGCGCGCGCTGCACAAGACCATCGCCGGGGTTCGCGAGGACTACGCCGAGCTGCGGTTCAACACCGCGGTGGCGAAGCTGATCGAGTTCAACAACCGGGTCACCAAGGCCTACTCGGCGGCGGCCGGCACGCCGCGCTCGGTGGTGGAGCCGCTGGTGCTGCTGGCCGCGCCGCTGACGCCGCACCTGGCCGAGGAGCTGTGGTCCCGGCTGGGGCACGCGGAGAGCCTGGCGCACGGGCCGTTCCCGGTGGCCGACGAGCAGTACCTGGTCGAGGACACCGCGGAGTACCCGATCCAGGTCAACGGCAAGGTCCGGTCCCGGGTCGTGGTGCCCGCTTCGGCGGACCAGGACGCGGTGAAGGCCGCGGCGCTGGCCGACGAGAAGATCGTCGCGGCCCTCAACGGCAAGGAACCGCGCAAGGTCATCGTGGTCCCGGGCCGCCTGGTCAACGTCGTCGCCTGAGTTCAGTCGCAGCCGTGAGCGGTTTGGGGTGTTATAGCGCCCCGAACCGCTCACGGCTTTTGTGCCGCCGAGGTCAGGTCCGCGGCACGGCGTCGATGACGACGCAGGCGATGTTGTCGGGAGCTCCCGCGTCGTGGACCTGCTGCGCGAAGCGGTCGACCGCTTCCTGCGGGTCGGTGGCCGAGTCGAGGACGTCGTGCAGGGCCTGTTCGCTCAGCACCGCGTGCAGGCCGTCCGAGCAGAGCAGGTACCGGTCGCCGGCACGCGCTTCGCGCAGGTGCATGTCCGGTTCCGCCGTGCCGCCGCGGACCAGCGCGCGCAGCAGCTCGGCGCGCTTCGGGTGGACCGCCGCCTCCTCCGCGGTCAGCCTGCCCTCGTCCACCAGCGATTGCACGAAGGTGTGGTCGTGGGTGATCTGCGTCAGCTCGCTCCCCCGCAGCAGGTATGCGCGCGAATCGCCCACGTGCGCCAGGGCGAAGCTCGTGCCCGACCACAGCATGGCCGTCAGCGTGGTGCCCGCGTGGTCCTGCGCGGAGTCGTCGACGGCCCGCTGCGCTTCGCTCGTCGTGCTGCCCAGCGCGCTCAGCAGGTCATCGCCGGGTTCTCCGGTGTCGAGCGGTTCGAGCGCCGCGAGCGCTGCTCGCCCCGCGCCCCGGTCACCGAATCCGTCGGCGACCGCGAACAGCCGCGTGCCCGCGAACACCGCGTCTTCGTTGTTCTGCCGCACCAACCCGCGGTCCGCGCGGGCAGCGTGGCGCAGTTCCCACTCCGGCATTCCGGTCATGTCAGCGTCCTTTCTGGACAGTTCTTCGACGAGAGCGGCGGCCAGTTCGCCGCGAGCCGCGGTTTCGGCTTCGATCTGGCGCCAGTACGAGGAGATCTCCGCCGCGGCGGCCAGCGGTGGCAGGTCGATGACCACCCGGATCCTGGCCAGCGGCATGCCGAGCGCGCGCAGCCGCGCGACCAGCTGCGCCGTCGCCAGCTGGGCCGGGACGTAGCTCCGGTAGCCCGTGCGCGGGTCGACGTGCGCCGGTGGCAGCAGCGCGAGCTCGTCGTAGAGCCGCAGCGCCTTGGGCGTGAGGCCCGAGGCGTGCGCGAAGTCGCCGATGCTCAGTTCGTCCACGGTTCCCCTCCTCGCACCGGGCCCGCCGCCCGGTGACCGGACTTTGCAGCTTTCCCCGGGGTGAAGGTCAACCCGGCACCGGCGAGGTAGCTCACATGGCGGGGTTACTCGTCGGTAACTACGCTTGGAGCAGTCGGTACCGACGAGTGGAGGCCGCGATGGCATTCGAGGCAGGCGAGCTCACGACGCTGCTGGACGGGCGCTGGGCGCACGTCCGCGACCAGGTCCGGGAAGCGCTGGAGGGCGTCGACCTGGCACCGGCCGACGACCTCGACACCGAGAGCCACCGCGCGCGCACCCTCGAACAGCTGCGCCAGCTGGCCAAGACCGACATCCCCGGCCTCGGGTTCCCGACCGCGCACGGCGGCAGCGGTGACACCGGCGGTTCGGTGGTGTCCCTGGAGATGCTGCCCGGCAACCTGTCGCTGATGGTCAAGTCCGGCGTCCAGTGGGGGCTGTTCGGCGGGGCGGTCGTCGCGCTGGGCACCGAGCGCCACCACGAGCGCTACCTGCGCGACATCATCAGCCTGGAGCTGCCGGGCTGCTTCGCGATCACCGAGACCGGCCACGGCTCGGACGTGCAGAACCTGCGCACCACCGCCACCTACGACCCGGAATCGCAGGAGTTCGTGGTGCACACGCCGCACGAAGCGGCGCGCAAGGAGTACATCGGCAACGCCGCCCGCGACGGCCGGATGGCGGTGGTCTTCGCGCAGCTGATCACCGGCGGTGAGAGTCACGGCGTGCACGCGCTGCTGGTGCCGATCCGCGACCAGGCCGGGAACCCGCTGCCCGGCGTGGAGATCACCGACTGCGGCCGCAAGGCCGGGCTCAACGGCGTGGACAACGGCCGGATCGTCTTCGACCAGGTCCGCGTGCCGCGCGAGGCGCTGCTCAACCGCTACGGCGACGTCGCCCCGGACGGCACCTACAGCAGCCCGATCGCCAGCAAGGGCAAGCGGTTCTTCACCATGCTCGGCACCCTGATCCGCGGCCGCGTCTCGGTGGCGGGCACCGCGGGCAGCGCCGCCAAGCTCGCGCTGGAGATCGCGCTGCGCTACGGCGACGCGCGCCGCCAGTTCGGCCGCCCCGGCACCGAGGACGAGGTCGTGGTGCTGGACTACCTGGCGCACCAGCGCAAGCTCCTGCCCGCGCTGGCCAAGTCGTACGCCCTGCACTTCGCGCAGGAGCAGCTGGTGTCGAGCCTGCACGAGGGCTCGGGCGACGAGCGGGCGCAGCGCGAGCTGGAATCCCGCGCGGCCGGGCTGAAGGCGATCACCACCTGGCACGCCACCAGCACCATCCAGACCTGCCGCGAGGCGTGCGGCGGCGCGGGCTACCTGGCGGAGAACCAGCTCGCGCAGCTCAAGGCCGACACCGACGTCTTCACCACCTTCGAGGGCGACAACACGGTGCTGCTGCAGCTGGTCGCCAAGGGCCTGCTGACCAACTACAAGGACCAGTTCGACGACCTCGGCACGCTCGGCATGGCCAAGTTCCTGGCCGACCAGTTCGTCGGCTCGGTGATCGAGCGGACCGCGACGCGCTCGCTGGTGCAGCGGATCATCGACGCCTCGGGCAAGGACGACATCCTCGACCGCGGCTGGCAGCTCAAGATGTTCGACGACCGCGAGCGCCACGTCCTCGACGGTCTCGGCCGCCGCCTGCGGAAGTCCAACCGCAGCAACGCCTTCGAGGTGTTCAACAGCGCGCAGGACCACGTGCTGCGCGCGGGCCGGGTGCACGTGGACCGCCTGGTGCTGGAGTCGTTCGTCGCGGCGATCGAGCGCTGCCGCGACCGGAAGACCGCGGCGCTGCTGAACAAGGTGTGCGACCTCTACGTGCTCTCCACCATCGAGGAGGACCGGGGCTGGTTCCTCGAGCACGAGCGCATCTCGCCGCGCCGCTCGAAGGCGATCACCGAAGCGGTCAACGACCTGTGCGCCCAGCTCCGCCCGCACGCGGTCGACCTGGTCGCGGCCTTCAACCTCCCGCGCCAGTGGCTCACGGCCCCGATCGCCACCGGCGCCGAATCCCACCGCCAGCAGGCCCAGCAAACCCACGACCGCTCCCTCCGCCCCTGAGCGGAACGAGGTGAAGGGCACCTTTCGCCAAGTATGTTGGTGAAAGGTGCCCTTCGCCTTTCACCTGATCGCGTGCCGGGATCAGTTCTGCAGCAGGCGGTTGAGGTCGCGGAAGTCGAGCGCGTCGGCGATCGCTTCGTAGCCGCCGGTGGTCAGGACCTCGCGGATTCCCCGCTGTGCCACGGCGTACGCGGCTTGGGCCAGCGCGGCGCCGATGCTGATGCGCGACGCACCGGCCGCCGCCAGCTCCGCGACCGCCGGGGCGCCCGGACCGGCCAGCACGTTGAGCGGCCGGTCGATGGCGGCCGAGAGCTCGCCGATCACACCGAGGTTCGTGGTGCCCGGCACGAAGATGCCGTCGGCACCGGCATCGACGTAGGCGGCGGCGCGGTCGATCGCATCGCGCAGCCGGTCCGCCGGGTCGTCGTGCACCGGGCGCAGGAACGGATCGGTGCGGGCGTTGATGAACAACGGGATTCCCGCCGCGTCCGCCGCAGACCGGGCGGCCGCGATGCGGGCGACCTGCTCGTCGACCGGCCGCAGCGCGGGACCGGTGCTGTCCTCGATGTTGACGCCGATCGCGCCCGCGTTCAGCACCAGCCGGATGGTCTCGGCGACACCGGCCGGGGTGTCGGCGAACCCGCTCTCGACGTCCGCGGTGACCGGGAGTTCCACCGCTGCGGCGACGCGCGCGATGAGGTCGACGGCGAGCTGCCGGTCGAGCTGGTCGCCATCGGGCGCACCGAGGCTCCAGGCGACACCCGCGCTGGTGGTGGCGACGGCTGCCGCCCCGGCGTCGGCGACCAGCCGTGCGCTGGCCACGTCCCAGGCGTTGGCGAGGACCAGCGGGGCTTCCGCGCGGTGCAGTGCGCGGAACTGCTCCGCCTTGTCGTGCTGGGAGATCGTCATGATCACAGTCAAGCAGGCCCGGCCCTCCCGGGCTCGTGGGTTTCCGACACGTTCAACTCGTCCGGTCGGATGAAGATGGATCTTCGTGGAACCGATCCGGCTCGCGTGCGTCACACCTGGGACGAGCCGATGCCGAGATGGTTTGCGAGGCATGATGAAACCCCTGCTCCGGAAGGTCACCACCGCCGCGCTGAGCGCTGCGCTCCTGCTGAGCACCGCTGCGGTGTCCACGGCGGCGGCGGAAGGCGTTGCCGGCCAGAGCATCGAGTGCGCCTCCGCGGCCAGCGGCCAGGGCCCGTTCTACCCCGGCCCGTCGGCTTCGCACGTCTACGACAAGGCGTTCGGCAAGGGACCGGCGGTGCCGGAGCTGGGCAGCACGACGCCGCAGGGCCTGGCGACCTGGACCGGGTGGGACGGTGCGGGCAAGGACCTGCTGCTGGTCACCTCCTACGGGAAGTCCGGCCAGGACGCGCTGATCATCGGCATCGACCCGAAGACCGGCGAGCACGTCGGCACGGTCGCCATCGCCGAATCGCACGTCGGCGGCATCGCGGTCAGCAAGGGCTGGGCCTTCGTGCAGGGCCGCCCCTCCGGGAGCACGCCGACCATCCGCAAGTACAAGCTCTCCGAGCTGCGGGACGCGCTGAAGAAGAGCGGCACCCCGTACCTCAAGCAGACCGGCGAGGCCCAGAAGGTCACCGCGGCGTCGTTCCTGACCTCCGACGGCGGCACGCTCTACGCGGGCAAGTTCAGCGAAACCGGCCGCGGTTCCATGCAGTCCTACCAGGTCGGCGACGACGGTTCGCTGACCGAGCAGAAGACCTACGAGGTCCCGATGAAGACCCAGGGCCTGATGGTCACCAAGGACCACTTCGTCTACAGCACCTCCTACGGCCGCACCAACCGCAGCAACCTCTACGTGGTCGACAAGGGCGCCACCGACATCGACGTCCCGTCGACCAAGTGCTACCGCGCGCCGAGCATGACCGAGGGCATCGCGCAGTACGGCGACCAGGCCTTCCTGCTGTTCGAGTCGGGCTCCTACCTGTACCCAGATGCCCGCAACGTCATCAAGAACCTGCACAAGGGTGCGGTTTCGGCGGTGACGAACCCCTGACGGAAAACGGCGGCCCGAGCACCCCACGGGCCGCCGTTCTCCTCTCAGGCGCGCAGTCGGACCACCTCCGGGTGCGAGCCGAACAGGCTGACCGGCCGCCGATCCAGCACCGCGAACCCAGCGGATTCCGCGCCTGCCAGGTCGGGTTCCGGCAGCAGCAGGACCGCGTGGCCACCGGGTCGCAGCACGCGGCGCAGTTCCCGCCAGAACCGCGCGGGCTCGCGCGCGAGGACTCCGGCGGGCGGGACTCGGCGGTCCCACGGCGGATTGCTCACCACCAGATCCACCGAGCCGGTTGCCACCGGCAGCCGACCGGCGTCGGCCACCGCCCAGCGCGCGGTGGTGCTCGCGCCGTTAGTGGCCGCCGCGGCCACCGCCCGCGGGTCCCGGTCGCAGCCGATGACGGACAGCGAAGGCCTGCTCAGGACGGCTTCGATCGGGATGGTGCCGGTTCCGCAGCACGGATCGAGCAACCGCGCGCCGTCGAACGGCTCGGCCAGCCGGACCAGGGCAGCGGCCAGCGGGGGGTGCAGGCTCCCGGGCCGGGACACCTGCCGGTACTCCCGCCGGTGCGCCGGACGGGCGCCGATCCGCAGGGCCAGCACGGCTCGATCGTCGACGACCGTGACCCGCCAGGAGCATCCGCCTTCCGGTGGTGCGGCCCCGCCCCGCCTGCTCCGGTACGGGATGCCCAGCGCGGCGCTGAGCGGCGCGCCGACGGCGTCCTCCAAGTCGTACCGGTTGTAGTTGCGCCGCCCGAGGAACGACGCCGTGACGTCCACGTGCGCCGACCGCTCCGGACCCCCGAAGTGCTTCCGCAGGGCCAGCATCCGGCGCGCTGGAACGCTCTCAGCGGCTTCCGCCAGCAGCCGCAGGTCGGCCCGGTGCCTGCCGACACCGGTCAGCTCCGCCGCCACGAGCAGCACGTCGTCCGCGCAGCGCAGTTCCGCGACTCCCGGGCCCGGCTCGGCGCAGTCGAAGAACACCTCGCGGTGCCCGATCCGCCGAACCCGGCCGAAGGACCGGACTTCCGCGGCCACCACGGTTTCCACACCCCGCACCGATCGCGCCACCAGGCGCGCGGCCGTCACAGCGCGACGGCGGTGCCAGGACGTGGTTCAGCTCCGGCGCGCGACGACGCCGGTGCGGAGGAGATCATCCGTTTCTCCCACGTCGCGACCCGGGACGGCGGAGCAGCCGTCCCGCATCACCGGCGAGGGGTTATCCGCAACCCGCCAGCGGTCGCGTCAGAATCGGAAGAAGAACTTCATGGCGGGCACGGTAGTCGCGCGTTCGCAGTCGGTCGACCGATTTTCCGGCGGTGGCCCGGGGTTCCGTCGACGACCGCTCGCCCCGCGCGCCGTGTGCTTGGATGTCGTTCGTGAGCCGCGCGTCCGAGCAGACGAACCGATTGATGCTTCGCGCTCGCGATGCGATGGACCGCTCTTACGCCGAACCGCTGGACGTGCCCGCGCTCGCGCGGATCGCGCACGTCTCGCCGGGGTACTTCAACCGCAGGTTCCGCGCCGTCTTCGGGGAAACTCCGCACCGCTACCTCCAGCGGCGCCGGGTGGAGCGCGCCATGTGGCTGCTGCGCGAGGACGCGCGCAGCGTCACCGAGATCTGCTTCGCGGTCGGCTTCTCCAGCCTCGGCACGTTCAGCCGCACCTTCCACGACATCGTCGGCGTCTCGCCGACCGACTACCGCGAGCGCAACCGCGGCGGCGCGACCGGCGTCCCCACCTGCTTCACGAAGAGCTGGACGCGACCGGTCAGTTCTGGATAAGCACCCGCGCGGTGCCACCGCATAGCGTTGCGGCCATGTTCAACGCGGTGACCCTCTCCCAGATCTACGTGCTCGACCAGGCCGAGGCGTACGACTTCTACGTGGGCAAGCTCGGCCTGGAGGTCGGCAGCGACCAGGACCTCGGCTTCATGCGCTGGCTCACCGTCCACGCGCCCGGCGACCCCGGGCGGCAGGTCCTGCTGGAGCGCCCCGGCCCGCCCGCCATGTCGGAAGAACTCGCCGAGCAGGTGCGCGACCTGATCACGAAGGGCGTCATGGGCGGCTGGCTCGGCCTGACCACCGACGACTGCCAGAAGACCTACGAAACCCTGCTGGCCAAGGGAGTCGAGTTCACCGACGAACCCACGGAACGCCCCTACGGAATCGACTGCGGCCTCCGAGACCCCTTCGGCAACCGAATCCGCTTCACCCAACCGAAGCAGTGACCTGATCGCGGGTGGTCCGAACCCCGGGCCGCCCGCGATCCGGCGAGCTCACCCGCGGCGTGCCGATCAGCTGCGCCGCCCGATCCCAGCGATGCGCATTGGTCCACTTCCTGACGGAGTTCACGAAGTCGACCTAGCGATGCGGTGCGAACACCAAGAACCTGCACAAAGGCGAGGTCGCGGCTGTGTCGAACCCCGGACAGAGAACGGCTGCCCGAGCACCCCCACGGGCTTCGGGCAGTCGTGCCAGGCTAGATGGCGACCTACTGGCTTTGGGGGGAACCGTGCGCGAGAAGTCAGACGGATTCGGCAACGAGTTGGCAGCGCCGGTGACGGGGCCGGTGGTGCAGGCGGGTTCGATCCACGGGAATGTGAACTTCTACGCCACCACCGGTTCTGTGGTGCCACGACAACTTCCCGGCACGATGCGGCATTTCGTGAACCGTGCGGTCGAGCAGGACATGCTGACCACGCTGCTGGCAGGCGTGCGCAGTGATGGTGTGGTTCTGCTGTCGACCATCGACGGCACGGCCGGCGTCGGCAAGTCGGCCCTGGCCGTGCACTGGGCGCACCGGATGCGAGACCGCTTTCCCGATGGCGAGTTGTACGTCAACCTGCGCGGATTCGATCCGATCGCAGAGCCCATGACGTCGAACGAAGCTCTGGGATTCTTCCTCGCAGCGCTGAACATCCCGCCTGAACGCATCCCGTCGAGCGATGACGCCAGAGCTGCGATGTTCCGCAGCATCGTCCACGACAAGCGAATGCTCGTACTCCTGGACAATGCCCGATCAGCTGAGCAAGTACGACCGCTGCTGCCAGGAACGCGAACCTGCTTGGTCGTGGTGACGAGCCGCGATCGGCTCGATGACCTCGCCATCCGGGAAGGCGCCACGCGGTTGACGCTCAAGGTGCTCACCGAGCCGGAGTCCCACGAGTTGCTTGCGCACTACCTGGGTCGTGATCGGATCGCGGAGGAACCGGATGCCGTGGCTGAGATCGTGTCGCACTGCGCTGGACTCCCCCTCGCGTTGGGCGTGGTCGCGGTCCGGGCAGCTGAGTTCGCGGACTTCCCGCTCGACGAACTGGCCGAAGAGCTCCGGAACGAGCGCGAGAGGTTGGATGCCCTGGACTCGGGCGGTGAGACCGGCGTTCGAGCGGTCTTCTCCTGGTCCTACCGCTCCCTCTCCGACGAAGCCGCACGGCTGTTTCGCCTGATGGGCCTCCCGACCGGCCCGGACATCGGCATGGACGCCTTGAGCGCGCTCACCGACCGCACCAGGCGTGACCTCCGACGCCCGCTCGCGGAGCTGCTGAGGGCCAACCTCATCGAACAACCAGAGCGAGGTCGCTACCGGTTCCACGACCTCCTCAGGTCGTACGCGGCGGAATGCGCGACGACCGACGATTCGGCAGAGACTCGCCGCGCAGCCGTTTGTCGCCTGCTCGACTTCTACCTACGCACCAGCGCAGCGGCGGATCAGAGGGCTTGGTTCGCGAGACGATTTCGACCAGTCATGCCTGAATCGGATTTAGCGGGGTTGGCCTTTTCTGAAAAGAAAGGTGCGTTGAAGTGGGCTGAGGGCGAGCGCGCTAACGCAGTAGCTGCCGTCGGGCAGGCGTCAAGCCTTGGATTTCACGAACATGCTTGGCAGATAGCTTACTCCCTAGTTCTTTTCCTGAAGTTGCGCGGCTACATGGATGATTGGAACCAGGTAGTCAGTGTTGGGCTCGCGTCGGCCAGGGCGATCGACAAACGAAGTGCTGAGGGGCAGATGCTTCTCTACCTGGGAGCAGTGCACTACGGGCTCAAGAACTACAGCGAGACCGCACGACTGCAACGAGAGGCGCTAATCGCTTTCGAAGAAGTTGGTGATGAGCATGAGATTGGGAACGTGCTTGTGGCGCTTAGCGAAGTCTATATGGAGCTAGGTGAGTTCGCGGAAGCGAGGTCAGTTCTCCTGCGGGCTCTGGGGCTCGATCAGGACGCATTGGGTCCTTATGGATTGGCATTAGTTCATTCCGGAATGCTGAAATTGGCTAGCAAGACGGTGGACCTTGACGCTGCCTTGTTGCACTACGAGGCTGCTGCGGTCTTGCTCCGGAAAGTTGACGATGAGTTCGGCATAGGTGTACTCATGAACTACCTTGCTCGCGTCTACCTTGACACCGGTAACGCAAGCAAGGCTGCCGAGATCCATCGGCAAGCTGTCGGACTGCGCCGTCGGCTTGGTCACAGGCAGGGGGAAGCAGCAAGTCTGCGCGGGCTCGGGATCGCACTGCGGCAACTCGGAGACGCAGGCGCGGCCCGCAAGGCGTGGCAGCAAGCACAAGTCCTCTTTGCCGATCTCGGTTTGCCGGAAGCCGACGAAGTCCGCGCAGACTTGGACAGCTTGACGGATTGATCACCTGATGGACAGGACAAAGGAAGTCCACTGTCGATGGGTGAAGATCAGGACTCCGCCGTGAGGGTTCTTGCTGTCGCGCACGCCCACTTGTGGTGAGTTCAAGGTGATCTCGACGCAGCCCTGTGAGTTTGTTGAGCGGGTGGACTTGAACCAGTTGGCGTCGGCTATTTCGTTATCTGAATGAGACACCCGTTTATGTTATCTGCTGTTCTACCCGAAAGTCGACGTCGTGGTCGGGCCTCGGGTTCTCCATCACGGTGTTTGGTGGTGATCGCGGCTCAGGCGAAGCCGGTTTCGCGGGTGAGTTCGTGGAGCATCGCTTCGAAGAGGCGGTCGGCGTGCTTGAGGTCGAACGGGAAGCGGCCGAAGACCTCCAGCGCCACGTGGCCGTACAGGCGGACCCACCAGCGCAGCAGGAAGTGCATCACGTCCGGGCGCAGCGCTTCCGGCGGGATCTCGACGCCCGCGGTGGAGAACGCCGCCGCCAGCGACTCCTGGTGGGAGCTCAGGTCCGGCAGCTCGACCGGCAGCACCGCGGGCTCCACCAGGATCGCGCCTTCGGCCAGGAACGGGCCGACGATGCCGAGGAAGACGTCGGCGAAGCGGTCCGGGCGGCGCTGGTCGGCGTCGGCCCGCGGGCTGGCGAAGACCAGCGCGAACTCCTCCGGGTGCGCCAGCGCCCAGCGGCGGAACTCGCGGCACACCGCGAAGATCTTGTCCACGAACTCCGCGCCGACCTCGTCGGAGATCCGGTGCAGCTCCGCCGCCAGGTCGGTGCAGATGTCGTCGCACAGCTGCCGGAGCAGGTCCTCGCGGGATTCGTAGTAGCGGTACAGCGCCGGGGCGGTGATGCCCAGCTCGCGCGCGATGGCCCGCAGGGTGACCGCGTCGCTGCCGCGGTCGACCAGCAGTGCCCGCGCGTGCTGGCGGATGTCCTGTTCGGTGGCGGCGCGGAGTCGCTCGCGCCGAGTCACCCCGGTCAAGTGGCACCTCCTGTGGACGGCCCTAGCGATTGTGGCCCATCCGGGCGCCGGTCCGGGAGCGTTCTTCGCATTCGCACCGGATGCCGCGCAACGGCGAATGATCCCGGCGTCCGCCGCGTTGCAGCTCGTGGGCAGACTGATCGGGCCCGCAGCAGTGACCAGCGAACTTGGAGGCAACATGACCGCCGGAGTGCAGGAAGTCGTCGTCTACACCCGCCCGGGCTGCCCCTTCTGCACCTCGCTGCGCGCCGGCCTGCGGCGGCAGGGGCTGGAGTTCACCGAGGTGAACATCTGGGAGGACGCGGAGGCGGCGGCGATCGTGCGCGGCATCGCCGACGGCAACGAGACCGTGCCGACCGTGGTCGTCGGCGAGTGGCAGGCGGTCAACCCGTCGGCGAGCAGCGTGCTGGACGCGGTCGCCGAGCACGCCCCGGACCTGGTGCCGGAGTCGAAGCCCGGGCTGATCGACGGCGCGCTGAAGGCGGTCGGGCTGCGCAAGGAGCACTGACCCGGGACACACCGAGGGCCGACCGCACGGGGGGCGTTGCGGTCGGCCCTTGGGTGGTTGCGATCGTCGGTGGCGCGATACCGACGAGCAGCAACCTGTTCAGTCTGACGCCGGACAATGCGGAAAAGATCCGCATCTGGTCGCAAGTTAGCTCGAACGGTGGACCCCCGGAAGCTCCACAGTGGCCGCCGGAACGACGAACGGCCCGCTCTCCTCGATCGAGGTGAACGGGCCGCTCGGGTTCTAATCGGCGTTGTCTCGTCGGCATCGGTCGGTCAGTCCGCCGCCCGGGCCGCCCCGGTGCCGGCGATCGGGGAGTGCTCCGGGCGGGCCTGGCTGGTGTCGACGGTCTCCCCCGCGGTCGGGGGAGCCCAGTCGGGCCACTCGCCCGTCGGCGGCGGGAGCGTCGTGGCGGAGTCGGAGGTCTCCGCGCCGTCCGGGAGCTGCGCGGCGAAGAGGCTGCGGATCGCGGCCAGCGGCTCGGCGAACCAGTCGGTCGTCGGGGTCGGGTCGAGGATCTGAGTGCTCGTTGCCATGCCCCACAGCCTGGTGTTCGGGGGGTATTTGCGGGATCCGTACCTCTACTCAGTTGTTACTCATCGGTAATCAGCGTGCTGCGACGTTCGGGTGACGTAAGAACCACTGAGGTCACCGCGCGTGGGTGCGCCCGCGACCGCGTCGCGCCGAACGGTGTAGCGGTGCCTACGATCGCCGCAGAGGACGTTCTGACGCGCTGTGTTGGGCGGGCGTTCCCGCCCGCGCCGGAGTGCGTCGATGCGGCTTATGCAGAAGGCTTCGGAAAGGTATGGTCTAGACCATGTCGCGTTTGACTGGTGTCGGAGTCAGCTCCGGCCGCGCCTCGGGGCCGGTCGCCCGGGTCGCCGATCCACTGCCCGAACCGCCCGCCACTCCCGCGCCGACCGATCCGTCCGCCGAGGCCGCGCGCATCCGCCCCGCCGCCGACGCCGTGGCCGAGCAGCTGTTCCAGCGCGCCGCGCGCGTCGAGGGCGACGCGAAGGCGGTCCTGGAGACCACCGCCGCGATGGCGATGGACCCGGCGCTGATCTCGCAAGCCGAACAACAGGTCACCACCCGCTCGCTGCCCGCCGCGCGCGCGGTCTTCGAAGCCGCGAACGGGTTCGCCGACGCGCTGCGCGCGGCCGGTGGCTACATGGCCGAACGAGCTCGCGACGTCCAGGACGTGCGGGACCGGATCATCGCCGAACTGCACGGCGTGACACCGCCCGGAGTGCCCGAGCTGGAGCGCCCGAGCGTGCTGCTGGCCCGCGACCTCGCCCCCGCCGACACCGCCGACCTCGACCCGGCGCTGGTGCTCGCGCTGGTCACCGAGGAGGGCGGCCCGACCAGCCACACCGCGATCCTGGCGCGCGCGCTGGGCATCCCGGCCGTGGTCGCGGTGCGCGGCGTGCTCGGCTCCCCGGACGCGATCGGTGCCGTCGTCGACGGTGACAGCGGTGCGGTCGAGCTCAGCGAGCAGGACGTCCCGGTGCAGGCCGCCGAGCGGGCCGCGGCCGTCGAGTGGAACGGCGTCGGCGAGACCGCGGACGGCGAGCCGGTCAAGGTCGTCGCCAACGTCGGGTCGGGCGCGGACGCGAGCGCGGCGGCAGCGGCCGGTGCGCAGGGCGTCGGCTTGTTTCGCACCGAGTTCTGCTACCTGGCCGCCGACGACGAACCGGGCGTCGAGACCCAGCGCGCGGCGTACCACGAGGTGCTAGCGCCGTTCGCGGGCAAGCCCGTCGTCGTGCGCACCCTCGACGCCGGTGCGGACAAGCCGCTGGCGTTCCTGGACATGGGCGACGAGCCGAACCCGGCGCTCGGCGTGCGCGGCCTGCGGGTCGCCTTCGACCGGCCGGAGGTGCTGGACCGGCAGCTGACCGCCATCGCGGGGGCGGCCGCCGACTCCGGCGCGGAGGTCTCGGTGATGGCGCCGATGGTCGCCACCGCGGCGGAAGCCGCCTGGTTCGCCGAGCGGGTCCGCGCGGCCGGGCTGTCCCGGGCCGGCGTGATGATCGAGATCCCGGCGGCCGCGCTGAGCGCCCGGGAGATCCTGGCGGCCGTCGACTTCGTCAGCATCGGCACCAACGACCTGGCCCAGTACGTCTTCGCCGCGGACCGGATGGCCGGTGCGCTCGCCGAGCTCAACGACCCGTGGCAGCCCGCGCTGCTGCGCCTGATCGAGATGATCGGCCGGGCCGGGCGCGAGCTGGGCAAGCCGGTCGGGGTGTGCGGTGAGGCGGCGTCCGACCCGCTGCTGGCCGGCGTGCTGGCGGGCCTCGGCGCGACCAGCCTGTCGATGGCGGGGGCGGCGGTCCCCGCGGTCGGCGCGGCCCTGGCCGAGCACCCGATGGCGACCTTCCAGAAGGCGGCGGAAGCGGCCCTCGCCGCGGCCGACCCGGCCAAGGCCCGCGAAGCCGTCCGAACCGCCCTGGCATAACCCGACCGGGTGGGGCGGGGCGGCAGTTTTGCCGGAAACTGGCACCCCGCCTCGCCCGGACTGTCCGGTCGGTTTCAGGCAAAACTGCCGCACGCCCCGCCCAAGGACGACGGAGCGGTTCAGGCGGGGCTGGCGAGGACCGGGCGGACCAGGTCGCGGAGGTGGTCCGAGGGGCGGATGCCCAGCTCGCGGTGCAGGAGGCTCTCGTAGCGGCGGTAGTGGCGGACCGCTTGCGCCGGGTTCGCCTGCTGGAGGAGGACCTTGACCACCGCGCAGTGCGCCGTCTCGCGGAACGGCTCCACCTGGGTCGCCGCCTGCGCGATCTCCAGGGCGCTGGCCAGGTGCCGGGACTGCACCAGCCGCTCGGCCGCGACCTCCAGCGCGTGCACCTGGAGCTGCTGCAGGCGCTCCCGCTCGGTGAGCACCCAGTCGTCGTACCAGCCCGGCAGCAGCGGTTCGTGGCCCGCCAGGTCGCGGCCGATCTCCGCGCAGTCGGCCGGGGAATCGCCCGAACCGTCCGCCAGCAGGTAGCGCCCCGCGGCGACCAGGCCGTCGATGTCCAGCGAGACCAGCGGTGCCAGCTCGATCTCGTGCTGCGTGCTGATCAGCGCGCCCCCGGCCCGCTGGCGCACCCGCCACAGCGTGGTCCGCAGGTTGGCCAGCGCGTTCTGGTCGTCGCTCTCCGGCCACAGGATGCCCGCGGCGTAGTCGCGCTGGGTGCGTCCGCGCAGTGCGAGCAGTGCGAGCAGGCGCTGTCCGCTGCTGGACATCGCCACCGCCTCGCCGCCCGCCTGCAGCTCCCAGCCGCCCAGCAGCGTCAGCCGGAACGGCTGATCGGGCTGCGCTGGCGTGCGCGTCCGTCGGCGTTCCGCCTGCTGCACCGTGCCACCGCTCATCGTTCCCCCCTCGACCGGACTGAAACGGGCCCTTCCCCTCCCGATCACCGGCTTCGCGCACCGGCACCGGGGAGCCCACACCAGCTCCCATCGGGTGGTTCCGGTCGGCTGTTACTGCACTACACAACGTGACAAAAGTCCCGGTTTCCGCTGGTAGATCACCTGGACGCGGGTGGCGCGAAAAGACGAACCCCGGTCCCGCCGTGCGGTACCGGAGCTCGCCCTCCCCCCTTGGAACCGGACTCACGCCGCCGTCGGTGGGCGCCACCGTCCGGAGTGCCTGCGGTGCCGGGCGTGCGGGCGGGCCTGGCGGCGGGCGCGCGCCTTGCGCACCAGCCTGGTGATCCGCCGCGCCGTCCGGATCGCGAACGCGGTGCCGCCGACCCACGGCACCAGCAGGATCAGGATCGCCATGATCGACAGCAGCAGGATTCCCACGTGCCCCTGGCCGCCCGCGCTCAGCGCGACCTCTCCGTAGCGCAGGGCGCTGCTCGTCCCGGTCGCCAGGTAGAACGGCAGCCGGATCAGCAGCAGCGCCAACCCGGCGAGCAGCAGCGGAACCACGATCAGCACCCAGGCCGTGACCAGCAGCCGCACCCGCGGGCGCAGCGCCTGGTGCATCGTCGAGCCGTCGTCGGGCTTGCCGCGCATCCGGCGCCACACCGGGCCGACGAACGCGAACAGGTTGGGCACGCCCACCAGGTCGCCCAGGATCAGGTAGCCGTCCAGCCGCAGCAGCGGCACCAGCTGCTGGAGTATCTGCAGGTGGTTGAGCACCATGAACACCACCAGCGCCGGGATCCCGGTCACCTGGTAGAGCCCGAACATCGCCACGATGAAGATCGCGTTGAAGTAGATCCCGCCCAGATCGGTGCGCAGCCGCCCGCGCCGGTCGAGCCGGTAGGCGTCGGTGACGTTGGTGTAGAAGGCCGGGTAGAAGATCAGGATGCCGACCCCGATCCCGCCCGGTCTCGCGCCGCCGTAGTGGCAGCCCGCGGCGTGGCCGAACTCGTGGAACATCGTGGCGAAGACCCACAGCGCCATCAGCGCCAGCATCAGGACCGGATCGCCGACGGAGCGGTGGAACGCGGCGTCGATGCCGCCGGACATCACCAGCCACACGTCGACGCCGACGAACATGGCCAGCATCAGCGCGATCACCGGCGGCCGGTAGAACGGCGCGAAGATCGCCGCCGCGACGCGGACGACCCCCGGCGGCAGCAGCTGGGTGTTGAACACCAGCGACAGCAGCGGGTCCGAGCGCGGCGGGTCCGGCAGCGGCTCGGACGTGGTGGCGATGCCCATCGGGTGCAGCTTCTGGTCGACGAGGAACCCCACGTCCGCGGGTGAGAGCTCCGTCCCCAGGTCCTGGTTCAGCCGCTCGGCCACCTCGCGGAGGTTCCGGTCCCCGTCGAGCCTGCCGGCCACCTCGTGCAGCAGCGGGGACAGGAGCACCATCTGCCCGTCGGCCCGCGATACCAGGTAGCGCGGCTCCTCGTACCCGCCGCCCTCGTACTCGCCCAGCAGCGCCACGCCCTCGACGAGCCGGGGGACCGCGTTCTCATCCGTCGAGTCCACGGCCTCGACCTCGGTAGCTTCTGACATGACATCCTCCGGGGCAGCACGGCCCTGAGCCCGCCCGGGGGCAGGCCCTGATCGCGTTCGCGCGCCTGGCCGGGAACGGATCCGCTCCGTTCCCGGCCTGGCGGCTCATCAGTTGTTGAAGTCGATGTCGGCCACGTTGCTGGCATCGATGTCCTGCCCGATGTCACCACCGAGGTTGACCGCGACGATGATGTTGAACTGGTTGACGATGGCGATGTTGCCGACGCCGAAGTTGCCGCTGAGCGCTTCCCGCGAGGGCAGCAGCTCCACCGACTGGCTCGACAGCTCCATTTCGTGCATATCTGTCTCCTCCGTGGCTGTGGACCCAGGCCGCTCACCGCGCGCAGCAGCGGTGAGCGGCCGGGAACTCATCAGCTGCTACCGGGTCAGCGGGCGTTCTGGTCGACGCTGGCGTTGTTGAACGCCGTCACGTCGACGTCACCGGCGAAGGAGTTGTTGTCGACGTTCACGTCGACGCTCTGGTCGACGTCGATGCTCTGGTCGATGTCCCCCAGGTTGTCCCACCAGCAGCCGCCGAGCGCCTTGCGCTCGGGAAGCAGTTCTGCGAACTCGTGGGTCTCGAACATGGTCTGCTCCTAGTCGTTCGACGGAATTTCGACTGCGGCTCAGCCGCTGCAGACGAGTACGCCAGAGGCCCGTCACCAGGCCGTCACCAGTGCGTCACGCTGTGCTGCCACTCCGGCGCCCGATCCGGCGATGACGCTGCGTGTTCCGCGCACGACCAGGGGAAACCCGGTTCGGACAAGAGCTTTCCTAGATGGATCGGGTGAATCCGGAAAATCCCGCACGGATTCGCCCTCACCCAACGAAAAGCCCCGCGCACCGAAGACGGGTGGCGGGGCTGGTGACCTGGGAGAGCGCTAGGCCTCCTGATCCAGACCGTGCTCGATGGCGTAGCGCGCCAGCTCGACCCGGTTGTGCAGCTGGAGCTTGCGCAGCGTGGACTGCACGTGGTTCTCCACGGTCCGGTGCGAGATGACCAGCTTCTTGGCGATCTGCCGGGCCGTCATCCCCTTGGCGACCAGCCGCAGCACCTCGGTCTCCCGGTCGGTCAGCTGCGGGGCCTGCGCGTCGGAGTCCGGGGTGATCGCCATCCGCCGGTACTCGCCGAGCACCAGACCGGCCAGCCCGGCGGTGAACACGGCGTCGCCGGCCGCCGTGCGCTGCACCGCGTCCACCAGCTCCGACGCCGACGCCGACTTGACCAGGTACCCGGACGCGCCCGCCTTGACCGCTTCCAGCACGTCGCTGTGCTCGCCGCTGGCCGACAGCACCAGCACGCGGGTGCCGGGGATCTCCTGGGTGATCTGCAGGGTCGCGGTCACCCCGGAGGTGTCGCCGAGGTTGAGGTCCATCAGCACCACGTCGGGCTTGACGGTCCGCGCGATGCGCAGCGCGGACGCGGCGTCGCTGGCGGTGGCCAGCACCTCGAAACCGCGTTCGGCCAGGTCGCGGGCGACCCCGTCGCGCCACATCGGGTGGTCGTCGACGACCATCACGGACACGGGCGGCTCGCTCATCGCTCTCCTCCTCTGCGGCGCTTGGCCGGTTTCGCAACGGGCAGGGGAACCCGGATCTCCCACTCGGTCCCCTCGCCGGGCTCGGTGTCCAGGGTGATCGTGCCACCTAGACCGTCCACCCGGCCGCGGATCGACTTGGCCACGCCGAGCCGTCCCTCGGCCGCGGCCTCGTCCAGCCGTCCCTCGGGGATGCCCGGCCCGTCGTCGCGGACGCTGAGCACGACCTCGTCCGGCAGCTCCTCCAGCAGCACCCAGGCCTGGGCGTCCGGGCCGGCGTGCTTCTCGACGTTGGCCAGCGACTCGCGGACCACGGCGAACAGCTCGGAGCTCAGCGGTTCGTCCAGGAGCACCGGGTTGCCCGGCACCGACACGTGGATCCGGCCGGTGCGCAGCACCTGGAGCCGCGCGGCCAGATCCGTCTCGCCGTTCTCGGTGGGTTCCTGCGGGGTGGTGGCGACCAGCGCGCGCAGCGCGATCTCCTGCTCCCCGGCCAGCTTCGCCAGCTCGGCGGCCTCTCCGCCCAGCTCCGTGCCGCGGCGGCGAACCCGCGCCAGGACCTGCAGCACGCTGTCGTGGATGTCGCGGGCCAGCCGCTCGCGCTCGGCGGTCGCGGCTTCCGCGCGCAGCGCGCGGGCCAGGCGCGCGGTGGTGCTGCGGGCGCTGTTGGAGGCCAGCCCGATCACCGCTCCGACGCCGACCAGCAGCACCGTGTCCAGCACCATGTCCGGGGAGGTCTTCCACCGGAGCAGGAAGTTGCAGCCCGCCGCGAAGATCCCGGAGGCGATGCCGCCGGACATGCCCCACTGCGCGGCGGCCGCGGTGATCATCGTCGGGTGCCAGGCGGTCACCACCGTCGGGTAGCTCTCCGCCATCTGCTCCTCGGTGAGGATGAACTCGCTGCTCATGAACAGCACCGTCACCACGACCTGGTCCAGCGCGACGAGCAGGTCGGTGCGGCCGGAGCGCTTCGAGTAGCGCCAGACGGTGAACGCGGTCCACAGGCCCATCAGCACGAGGACCACGACGGCCAGCCACGGCCGCTCGTAGGAGTCGAACTGGGCGATGACCCATGCGCACGCGTAGAAGAACGTCACGACGCGGAAGACGTTGTGCCCACGCCAGAGCGGCGAGCGGCCATCGGTCACCCGCGGTTCGTTCGACAGCGGACTGCTCAAGTTCGCTCCTTCCCAGCGGACCATCCTGCCGTACCGAGCGCTCAACCGAGACCGCCGGACCGGCCACCACCCGTGTTTGTGATCACCAGCATCGTCGGTGAAGAACCTGTATCCGGGGTCGTTCTGCGTGGCGGTGCGGGTGGCGGAACCTCAGACGCCGTCTGGTCTGCGGGAGCCCGTTCTTATGTATGTCCAATACACGGCGAACGGGACTGGGCTCGCCAAGAGCCCAGTCTGGGCGGGCACAGCCTGAGAACCCGCGGCGGTGCTAGTTGCGAGGGTGGGTTAAGCGGCTGCGCCGCTTCAAAGACAAAGACGACCAAGAGTCCGGGTGGCGGGGCGCCGGGTGGCCACTCGCTGTGCAAGGCTGCGCACGGGAGGTGATCGAATGGGCGGCTGGCTGCTGTGGCGACTTCGGCCGGCGGCGATCGCCTACGTGCTGTTCGTCCAGGCGGTGGCGCTGGCCCTGCTCGGGCTGGTGGTCGCGACCAGCCGCGATCCGGCGCCGCGGGAGCTGCTGACCTTCGTCGTGCTGGCCGCCACCGCGGGCACGGTCATCGTGGTGACCTCGGTGTCGATCAACGTGAAGCGCCAGATCAGGCGCAACCCGTGGACGCTGCACATCGCCTACCTGGCCACCGGCATCCTCGTGCTGCCGCCCAACCTGCTGGTGCTCCTGCTGCTCGGCCCGACCCTGCACGGGGTGCTCGACGGCCGTCCCGAGCTGCACCGCTGGCTGTTCACCACGGCGGCGACCACGATCGCGACGCTGTCCGCGCGGTTCGCCATCGGCTGGTCGGAACCCGCGTGGGGCGCGGTGCAGTTCGTGCTGGCCGGCGCGATCCTGCTGCTGGTGCGCGCGTTCCTGGTCGCCATCGGGATCCGGCTGCGCAACCCGGAGGCGCCGCGGCAGCACGTGCTCGGCGAACCGATCGACGTGCTGCTCGGCATCGTCGCGGCGAGCCTCGGCGGGCTGCTGGCGGTGGCGATCACCCGCGAACCGGCCAGCGCGCTGCTCGCCGGTCCGCCGCTGGTGCTGCTGGACCTCGCCGGTCAGCTGCCGCAGTGGCGGCGCTCGGCGCAGCACGACGCCAAGACCGGCCTGGCCAACGTGGCCCACTGGGAGCGCCTGGCGCGCACCGAGCTGTCCCGGGCGCAGGGCCGCGACCAGGCGGTCTCGCTGCTGCTGCTGGATTTGGACCACTTCAAGCGGGTCAACGACGAGATCGGCCACCTGGCCGGGGACACCGTGCTGGCCGCGGTCGCGATGATGCTGCGCAGCAGCGTGCGGCGGGAGGACGTGGTCGGCCGGTTCGGCGGCGAGGAGTTCGTGGTGCTGCTGCCCGCCACCGGCGCGGAGCTGGCCTGCTCGGTGGCCGACCGGATCCGGCGCTCGACGGCGGCCCTGTCGGTGCCCGCCCGCGACATCGAGGGCGAGCCGCGCGAGATCGACGACCTGACGGTGAGCATCGGCGTGGCCACCACGACCCGCTTCGGCTACCAGCTCCCGGACCTGCTGATCGCCGCCGACGCGGCCCTGCTCGCGGCGAAGTCGGCGGGCCGCAACGCGGTCACCCTCGCCTGATCTCGCCGGTCAGCGCTCGGCGGTGGGCTCGGGTTCCTTGTCCTCCGGGGGCTCGGCGGGCTCGTCCTCCGCCGGTTCCGGGGGGACTTCGGGCTTCAGCTCCTCGTCGTCGCCGACCAGGGAGCGGATCGAGGAGTTCAGGACCGCCACCAGCGGCACCGCCAGCAGCGCGCCGACGATGCCGGAGACCACCGCGCCGATGCTGATCGCCAGGACCACGGCCAGCGCGTGCAGCTGCACCGCGCGGCCCAGCAGCAGCGGCTGCAGGACGTTGCCCTCGAACTGCTGCACCAGGAGCACCACGCCGACCACGATCAGCGCCGTCACCCAGCCCTTGGTCACCAGCGCGACCAGCACCGCGACCGAGCCCGAGGCCACCGCACCGACGATCGGCACGAAGCCGCCCAGGAACACCAGCGCGGCCAGCGGGATCGCCAGCGGCACGCCGAGGATCACCAGGCCCAGCCCGATGCCCAGCGCGTCGACCACCGCCACCATCGCGGTCGCCCGCACGTAGCCGACCAGCGATTCGAAACCGCGGCAGCCCGCCCGGTCCACCTTCTCCCGGACGTGCTTCGGGGCCAGCTTGGTCACGAACAGCCACACCCCGCGGCCGTCGTGCAGGAAGTAGATCAGCGTGAACAGCGCCAGCACCAGGCCGGTCAGGAAGTTGCCGAAGGTGCCAGCGGTGGACAGCGCGCCGCTGGTCAGCATCGCCTGGTTGGCCTGCAGCCAGTCCTGCGCCTGCCGCAGGTAGTTGTCGATCTGGGCGTCGTTGATCTGCAGCGGGCTCTCGGCCAGCTGCGTCTTGAGCGCGGTGAGCGAGGCGATGACCTGCTGCTGCAGGTCCGGGAAGCCCTCGATGAAGGCGCTGATGACGAAGGTGAGCACGCCGCCGACGACGGCCAGCCCGCCGATCAGCACCAGCGCGGTCGCCAGCGCCCGCGGCACGCCGCGCCGCGCCAGCCCGGAGACCACCGGGGCCAGCAGCGCGGACAGCAGCATCGCGATGGCCACCGGGATCACGACGACGTAGATCTGCCCGAGGACCAGCCCGAGCACGTACACGGCGCCGAGGATGACCAGGATCCGCCAGCTCAAGGCGGCCGAAACGCGCAGCGCGCGCGGGAGCGCACTGACCGCATCGTCCCGTTCGGCGATCTTGAAGTCGTTCACCCCGCCACCGTAGCGCCGCGCGGGGAATCGGGGCGGCATATGACGACAGCCAGCGACGTCGCCAGGACGCCGGTAACCCGATGTAGCGAACCTGTCGCCCAGCGCTTACGTCCGCGGCGGTTGCTTTGAAAGAGTGCGCCACGGCAAGCAGGAGATCGAAGTCCTGTGGGGAGTCACCGCTGAGCCGAGGAGGTTCTGGCCCCGAGATGTCCCGCCGCGACCGCACGACGGGAGCCGCCCGACCGTGGCGGCTGCTCGGTCGTGCTCTGGTGGTGGCGGGCGCGACGGTCGCCGGAACCTCCGCGGCTTGGTTGCTCGGCCACGGCCCCGCCGACGCCGCGGACCTGCCCGCGGCCGAGGACGCGACCGACCGCCCCGCCGCCGGTGCCCAGGAGGGCGACCAGTCCGGTCCGACGGACTTCTCGCTCACCGGTCTCGACCCGCTCCGGCTGGTCAGCTCCGGCCCGGCCGGGAAGCTGCTCGACGCCGTCCAGCCGGTCACCGAAGTGCTGCGGCAGCCCGCCGCCGAAGTCGGGCAGGTCGCAGGCAGCGCGCTCGCGGTCACCGAAACCCAGACCAGCGCCCCGGCGCCCGTCACGGGCAGCGGCCCGGAGGTGCCGCCGCAACCACCGGTGGAGCCCGGTCCGCCGCCGCTCGTCGCGCCACCGGCCGTCGTCGAGGGCCCGGCGCAGGACGTCACCGAACCCGTGCGAGCGCCGCGCTCGGCCCAGCCGACGCGGCTGGAGCCGCCCGCGCCGGAACCGCCGGCGCAGCCGAGCGCCCCGGCCCGCTCCGCCCCCTTCGTGCTGCCCGCGCCTCCCGGCGCGCCCGGCTTCGGGAGCCCGGCCGACGGGCCGCACCACAACACCACCGCGCTCGGCTGGTACCCGGCCGCGCCGGTCCGCGTCCCGGCCTTCGCCGGGGCGCCCGCCTGCGACCTCGCGGGAACGCCGGTCGGCGTCCCCGAACCGCAGCCCGGAACCACTCCCGACTGATCGCGCTGCGCCAGCCGGCGCGGCGGGCAGCCCGCCGCGGTCCGGCCGCGCGAACTCGAAGGCAATTCCCGCAATGCCCGCTGCCGCGCCCCACGCACCCGGCCGGCGGTGCGGCGCTCGAAATCTCCCCGCAGGGGAAACCTCGTTAAGGAGCAATCCATGCAGACTTGGGCGAAGCGCGGCGTGCAGGCCGCGCTGGTCACCGGTGGGATGCTGGCCGTCGGCAGCGGCGTCGCATCCGCCGATCAGGCCTGCCCCGAGCGCCCGAACTCGCCGTTGGGCGAGTCGGCGAACGCGCTCGACCAGCTCGGCACCGGCGGGCGCTGCCTGTCCGGCGACCTGTTCCAGGAGAACGCGCCGCTCGTGGAGTCGCGCGCCGCGCACCAGGTGACCGCGCTGGCAGGCACCCTCGACCCGGTGCGGGACCTGCTGCCCGCCGTCGAGAACGACATGACCCAGGAGATGCCCGCGCTGCGGGACTGGCACACCGAAGCGCCGGTCGCCCCGCTGCACCTGGCGGGCTGGATCGCCGACCCGGCGGACGCGCGCCCGCTGGAGCTGGCGGGCCTGCCGCCCTTCGACGGCGACCGGCCGGTCACCCCGGCCGAGGGCTTCCACCGCTCGCTGAGCTGGGCCGGGCCCATCGGCGAGGTGATCCGAGGAGGTGCGGCTGCCCTCGATGAGGGGGCGTTTCGCCCGGGTGCGCTCCTGGATGTCCCTGCAGATCTGCTGACCCCGCACGACGACCTGGTCTACTTCGACGGCTTCGGCCAGGCGGACGGCATCGTCGAGCTGTGGGAGGGCGTGCTCGCGGCGCCGCAGGGCGGCCTGGTCGCGCCGGACCGCGTCGACCTCACCTCCGCCGAGCTGCCGGGCCTGCGCAACCAGCTGCACACCGTCCCGGGCGAGGTGCTGGCGGGCGCGCTGTCGGCGGTGGCGGCCCAGCCGACCCCGCGCAACGACTTCGTGCCGCTGGAGGTGCCGGGCGAGCTGCAGGCCAAGGCCGCCGAGATCCCGGACCTCACCGGCCTCTCGCTGGTCGAGCTGAGCCGGGCGCCGGGCACCACGCAGCGCAGCGACTCCCCCGGCGTCCAGGCCCCGCTGCCGGTGCTGGGCGAGCTCAACGCGCTCGGCGGCGGGCAGACCTCGGTGCCGACCATCAGCCGGATCACCTCCGCGCTGGACCAGCCCGCGCCGCGCTTCACCGACGCTCCGCTGGAGTCGGCCGTCGCGGTCGAGGTGGTCGACGAGCTGCGCGCCGCGACGCCGGAGCACAAGCTGATCACCGAGAGCCCGCTGAGCCCGGCCCCGGCTCCGGCCCCGCGCCTGGGCGGCATGTCCCTGCCGGTGCTCGACGGCGGCGTCCCGAACATCACCGCGGTGCAGGACCAGACCCTGCCGCTGCCCGGCCTGACCCAGCAGGGCACGCCGCGCGGCTTCGATAACGCGGACACGATCGTCTTCAGCCGGATCTGACCCACCGGACCGAAAAGCGGGGCGGGAGCGCACGTGCTCCCGCCCCGCTTTTGCGTGGGGGTGGGGATTGGTCGGTGGTGGGTCGGCCGTGAGCGTTTTGGGGCGCTATGGCACCCCGAAGCGCTCACGGTCATCCACGGGCCAAGACCTCGTCCACCACCGGCGCATCGACCGGCGCGGCGCGGCGGGCCCGCCACCACAGGAACGCGTTGTAGAGCAGGAAGGCCAGGCCGAAGTAGACGTAGGCGTTGCCGATCAGGTTCTGCGGGAGGTTCCAGGTCAGCTCCAGGCCCTTGCCCTGCGGCACCTTCCAGTGCGGGCCCATCATGAAGAACCCGGTGACCATCGCGGTCGCCAGCAGCAGCGCCCAGTTCCGCTGCGACCAGGCCGCGCCGAACAGCAGCACCAGCGCCGGGATCGCCCAGACCCAGTGGTGCGACCAGGAGATCGGCGACATCAGCAGCCCGAACACGCCGTTGAGCACCACCGCGGTCGGCAGGTCCCGCTGCCGGATGGCGTGCCGCATCCCGAGCACCACCAGCACCAGGGCGACCACCGCCAGCACGGCGAACACCGCGGTCAGGTGCGGCACGCCCACCTTGGTCAGCAGCGACCGCAGCGACTGGTTGCCCGCGTAGACCGAGGCGTCGCCGGTGAACTTCGGCCCGAAGGACACGTTGCTGCTGGCGAACATCTCCTGCAGCCAGAAGCGGCGCGCGTTGTCGAAGGTCAGCGCGAAGCCCAGCAGCGCGGTGCCGAGGAAGGTCAGCAGCGCGACCGCGATCGTCCGCACGTCCCGGCGCAGCAGCGGCAGCAGCAGGAACACCAGCGGGGTGAGCTTGATCCCGGCGGCCAAGCCGATCAGCAGCCCGCGCGGGTAGGGCAGCTTCTTCGCCCCGTCCACCCGCCACAGGCAGTCCACCGCGACCAGCGCCATCAGCACGATGTTGATCTGCGCGTAGGTGATGGTCTCCAGCACCGGTTCGCTGATCGTGGCCAGCGGCAGCACCGCCGCCGTCACCAGCAGCACCCGGTCCCGGTGCTCGCGCAGGAAGGGCGCCGCCCGGAGCACCGCGTACAGCGTCGTCAGCAGCGCGAGGTGGCTGACCAGCATGATCACCGCGGTGGACGCGGCCTTGGGGATCAGGCCCAGCGGGGCGAACACGATCGCCGCGAACGGCGGGTAGATGAACGGCAGCTCCAGACCGGACTCGGTCGCGGGCAGGTCGTTGTAGAGGTCCCGGCCGCCCAGCAGCGCCTTCGCGCCCAGCCGGTAGACCTCGCCGTCGATGTGGTCGTGGGTGTTGACGGTCGACACGACCATCACCGCGATCAGCTCGGCGACCGCGATGACCGCCAGCAGCGACCGGTGCTCGCGCAACCGGTCGGCCAGCGGTGCTCGCGCGCTACCGGTCACGGGCATGCGCAGCCCGCCTCTCCGCGATCTTCAGCGGTGGTCGCGCCCGGGATCGATCTCGCGTCGTGCGGTTTCTTGCGGCTGGGTTGCATCACGGTCCCCTGAGGTGCGGTTGAGCAGGACTCCGGTTGACACAGGGGGTGTCATTCGTCCTCCTGGCCTGGGTGCCTGGCCCCGACAAGCGTAGAGATCCGGGTGCTCGCGGGGAGCGTTGCGGTGCCGGTTTGGGATCGGCACCACGTCGCATGTTTCACCTGCTCGAATCATCAAGTTCCGATCGGCAGGTGAACCGTCGGGGAATGCATCGCCAACACCTCACTGAGCGTTATCTGTCCAGCGTGAATACCACCATTACGGGTGGTCGCCGTGCTCTTGAAAAGGGGCTTGCTGGCAGGGGAGGCTCAGACGGACTGCTCCGTTTGGTGGGGAGGAGGGGGCCGAATGAGTGTCGTCGAGGTAGCCGCATCAGCTCAGTTGGCGTCGGTGTGGGACGACTACATCAGCGGGCTCAACGTCGGCGTGCTGCTGACCGATGAGCGCGGGCAGGTGCTGGCCACCAACGACGTCGCCGCCGAACTCATGCAGCTGGCCAAGTCCGATCTGCTCACCGGCGTCCGGCCCGCGGGCTGGCGCCTGCGCGACGACACCGGCGCGGCGATGCCGGACTGGGCGGAGCTGGCCGGCCAGGTGCTGCGCGCGGGCACCCCGCTGTCCATCCCGATGGTGATCGCCCGCAGCGGCCAGCCGCTGAGCCGGATCTGGGCGGACTACCACTCGGTGCAGGTGCAGGGCCGCCGCCGCGTGCTGATCCTGCTGCAGCCGGTGCACACCGACGTCCCGCACAGCCGGGGCCTGCTGGATCCGCTGACCGGCCTGCCCGGCCGCGTGCTGCTGCTGGACCGCCTGGAGCAGTCCCTGGTGCGGGCGCGCAGCCGCGGCACGCTGTCCACGCTGGTGCTGATCGACGTGCAGCAGCTGGCGGCCTTCAACGCCGAGCACGGCTTCGACCGCGGCGACGACCTGCTGACCACGCTGGCCGACCGGCTCCGGGAAGGGCTCAGCGACGAGCACACCGTGGCCCGCTACGGCGGCGACGAGTTCGCGGTGGTCGCCGAGCACCCGAGCGGCACCGGGGAGACGATCGCCGAGCAGGCCCGCGAGGTGGCCGGCTGGCCGCTGCGGATCGGCCGCAAGCAGGTCCGCCCCGGCCTCCGCGTGTCCTGGGTGACCACCGATGGCCAGGCCCCGGTCCACTCGGTCCTCGCGAGGGCCGAGCAACAGCTGCAGCACTGAGCTGCTGCGGAAACCGGCGGAGGGAGGTAGCGCGTGGGTCTGGAGACCCTGAGCAGGAACAGGGGCACCCGCGCCGCGCGGGTGCCCCTGTCACGTCGGTGCGCTCAGCGCTCCACGGTGCCTGCGATGAAGTCCTCGACCGCCTGGTAGGCGGCGGAGTCGGCGTACTGCTCCGGCGGGGACTTCATGAAGTAGGAGGAGGCCGACAGGATCGGGCCGCCGATGCCGCGGTCCTTGGCGATCTTGGCCGCGCGGATCGCGTCGATGATGATGCCCGCCGAGTTCGGCGAGTCCCACACCTCCAGCTTGTACTCCAGGTTCAGCGGCACGTCGCCGAAGGCGCGGCCCTCCAACCGGATGTAGGCCCACTTGCGGTCGTCCAGCCACGGCACGTAGTCCGACGGGCCGATGTGCACGTTGCGCTTGCCCATGTCGCGGTCCACCTGCGAAGTCACCGCTTGCGTCTTGGAGACCTTCTTCGACTCCAGCCGCTCCAGTTCCTTCATGTTCAGGAAGTCCATGTTGCCGCCGACGTTGAGCTGCATCGTGCGGTCCAGCTGCACGCCGCGGTCCTCGAAGAGCTTGGCCAGCACCCGGTGCGTGATGGTCGCCCCGACCTGCGACTTGATGTCGTCGCCGACGATCGGCACGCCGGCGTCGGTGAACTTCTTCGCCCACTCCGGGTCGGAGGCGATGAACACCGGCAGCGCGTTGACGAACGCCACCCCGGCGTCGATCGCGCACTGCGCGTAGTACTTGTCGGCGCCCTCGGAGCCCACCGGCAGGTAGGACACCAGCACGTCGACCTCGGCGTCCTTGAGCGCCTGCACGACGTCCACCGGCTGCTCGTCGGACTCCTCGATGGTCTCCCGGTAGAACCGGCCCAGGCCGTCGAGGGTGTGCCCGCGCTGCACGGTGACGCCCAGCGGCGGCACGTCGGCGATCTTGATCGTGTTGTTCTCGCTGGCGACGATGGCCTCGGAGAGGTCCCGGCCGACCTTCTTCGCATCCACGTCGAAGGCCGCCACGAAATTCACGTCCCGCACGTGGTACTCGCCGAACTCGACGTGCATCAGACCGGGCACCCTGGTGCTCGGGTCGGCATCGGCGTAGTAGTGGACGCCCTGCACCAGCGATGCCGCGCAGTTCCCGACGCCGACGATCGCCACTCGCACCGTACGACCGGGCCGATCTCCGCCCATGGCAGGGCCCTCCTTCTTGGTCATCTGTCGTGTCCTTGCAGTTCTTGCTCGCGCGCCGCAGCTGCCTGCTCGGCGCGTTCGTCCTCGATGATCTCGTCGAGCCAGCGAATCTCCCGCTCGCTGTGGTCGAGCCGGAGGCGGTGCAGCTCCCGGGTGTAGCGGTCGAACCGGTCGTCGTCGGCCAGCGCGCTGCGCAGGCCCTCCCGGCGTTCTTCGACGCGCCGCCGCCTGCCCTCCAGGATCCGCAACCGGACCTCGGCCGGGGTGCGGGAGAAGAACACCACGTGCACGCCGAACGCGTTGTCGTCGCACGCCTGCGGTCCGCAGTCCCCGACCAGCTCGGTGAAGCGGAACTCGCCCGCCGTGGTCACGCGGTACACGCGACGTGCCCGCCGTCCCCAGCCGCGCGCGTCGGGCGACTCGGGCTGCTCCTCGATCAGCCCGGCGCGCTGGAGCCTGCGCAACGTCGGGTACAAAGTTCCGCAGGACAGCGCGCGGAAGGCGCCCGGTGCGTCGTGCAACCGCTTCCGCAGCTCGTAGCCGTGCATCGGGGCCTCGTGCAGGAGTCCGAGCACGGCGAGTTCGAGCATCCGCACCTCCTCGGACGGGATCACCGGTGGACTCGCGGAGCCGGATCGCGTTGCCGCGCGCCGCCCGCTGGACCACCTGGTGGAGTATATCGCGGCGATATATCGGGGACCACGATCGAGCGGCGCTGAGGTGGCCGTCGTCACTGCACGTGGCGGTCGGTGGGCACGCCTGCCCTGAACGGCGCATGGAGTAGTCGTCATCGCCACGTACCCTGTGGTCGTGCGGACCCAACGGCAAGTGGTCGACTACGCGTTGCAGCGCAGGGCGCTGCTCGCGCAGGTCCACGCTGGCCGCGTCGGGGTGATGGAGGTCTGCGACGCCGATCCGTACCTGCTGCGGGCGGCGAAGTTCCACGGTGAACCGAGCGGGGTGACCTGCCCGGTGTGTCGGAAGGAGCCGTTGACCCTGGTCTCGTGGGTCTTCGGCGATGCCCTCAAGCACGCGTCCGGTACGGCGCGGGCCCCTGAGGAGCTGGACCGGATGTCCGCCGTGTTCGAGGAGTTCAACGTCTACGTCGTAGAGGTATGCCGCACATGTAATTGGAACCACCTGGTGCAGTCGTACGTCCTGGGAACAGGCGGCTTGAACGAGCGGCGTTCCCAGCGCAAGACTGCTGCGGAGTGAATCCGGTCGTGACCCGACACGACCGCGCGCCCGGTGCGGCGCATCCCCGACGTGAACGCATCACATGGCGTCGTCCGACGCCTGTCCTGGAGGCCCACTCGTGAACGACGAGCGTGACGACCACCCCCGAGGCCGCCACTCAAGGCAACCCCAGCCCGATGGTCGTGGCACGCCACCCCCGCCACCTCAGCGCCCTGGTCCGCCGCATCCCGGTGACCAGGCGCGTCCCCCGCAGCGCCCGATGACCGGACCGCCGCCGGGCCCTGGTGGACCGGCGTGGCCGAGCGAAGAACCGCGACCGGGGCCGAGGCAGGGTCCCCCGCCGCCACCGCCGCGGCCGCAGAACCAGCAGTGGCCGAACGGCAACCCGGACGCGCAGGAGACCCAGCAGCAGCCCGCGGTGCCCTCCGGTCCGGACGCGAAGTGGCCCGAGGGCGAGTCGGCGCAGGAGCGCACCGGCGCGTGGACGCCGTCGTTCGACGATGACGACGATGACGACTCGGCGCTGTCCAAGCGGCTGAGCGGGGATTCCGGCGATTCGGGCAACAGCGGGTCCGGCAAGCTCGACCTGCCGACCTCGTACACCCCGGTGCCGCCTCCGCCGCCGAACGCGGGCCCGCCGCAGGGACCTGGCCGGGAGGGTCCGCCGCCGCCGGGCGGTCGGCAGGGCCCGCCGCCACCGCCGCCGGGCGCGCAGCAGACCCGTCAGGGCCCGCCGCCCGGTCGGCCGCCGCAGCCGCCGAGCGCGGAGCAGCCGACCCAGAACATCCCCCATCCGGGGCGTGACGACGACCGCCGTCGCGCTGGTGGCGCAGCAGCCGCGGGCGCTGCGGCCGCAGGCGCGGCTGCGGCCGGCATGGCCGCGGGAGCCGGAGCAGCTGGTGCCGCAGGAGCCGGGGCCGCTGGCGCTGCGGGTGCCGGAGCCGCTGGTGCTGTGGCAGGTGGAGCCGCCGGTGCCGCTGCCGGCGCGGCGAACGGTGCGGGCAATCCCCGCGAACCGCAGCTGCTCACGCACCAGGAGCAGGGCGCCTACAACTACTACGCCGACGACCAGCTCGACGACGACCCGTACGACAACTACGACGACGGGCGCGGCTACGACGACGGACGTGGCGACGCGCCCCGCGGGGATGATCGCGATGGCGACGACCGATTCGACGACTTCGGCCCGGCCGACGACGACCCGGACGACGAGATGAGCGCCCGCCAGCGCAAGCGCAGCGTGCTCTGGCGCCGGGTGCGGCGCACCTGCTACGTCGGTGCCGCGATGGCCGTGCTGGCGCCCGTGGTGGTGTTCCTCTACGGCTACATGGCCTGGGCCGCGCCGGACGAGGCGCAGGTGATGGGCATGAACCGGCCGATCGAGCTGCGCTACGCCAACGACGAGGTGATGGCGCGCTTCGAGCCGGACAACTCGCGGGAGATCGTGCACAACCTCAACGAGGTGTCGGAGCCGCTGCGCAACGCCACCATCTCGGCCGAGGATTCCTCGTTCTACGACAACCCCGGCTTCGACTTCAAGGGCATCGCGCGGTCGGTGTACTTCCTGTTCACCGGGTCCGGCGTCGGTGGTGGCTCCACCATCACGCAGCAGTTCATCAAGCTGGACCTGGAGCTGAACAAGAAGGACCCGAATTACGTGCGCAAGGTCAAGGAGGTCGTCCTCGCGTACAAGATGACCAACGAGCGCTCCAAGGACGAGATCCTGCTGGCGTACCTGAACACCGCGTACTACGGCCGCGGTGCGAACGGGATCATCGCCGCGTCGAAGGCCTACTTCAACAAGAAGCCGAGCGAGATCAACGAGGCCGAAGCAGCGGTCCTGGCGGGCGTGGTCCAGCGGCCGCGGGACAACGACCCGCGCGTCGACCTGGAGCAGGCGTCCAGCCGCTGGAAGTACGTCGTCGGGCAGATGGAGGACAACGGCTACCTCCAGCCCGGCCAGGGCGAGACCCTGCAGATGCCGGAGACCCAGCCGCGGACCGATTGGCAGACCGACAACCGGCTCACCCCCGAGCAGGACGCGATCTGGCAGGCGATCCAGAAGGAGCTGGAGGCCAAGGGCCTGCAGCAGAGCATGCTGTACCGCGGTGGCTACACCATCAAGACGACCATCGACCCGGATGCGCAGAAGAAGGCCGAGGCGGCCGTCCACTCGGTGATGGACGAGCAGCCGCCGTCGCTGAAGACCTCGCTGGTCGCGGTCGACCCGGAGACCGGCGGAGTGCTGGCCTACTACGGCTCGAAGGTGAACAAGGGCGATCTGGACTGGGCCAGCACCAGGCAGGAGCCGGGCTCCTCGTTCAAACCGCTCGTGGTGGCGGCGGGCCTGCAGCAGGGCATCGGCATCGGTGAGTACTACGACGGCAGCGACAACCAGACGATCGCGGGCACCCCGTTCCGCAACTCCGAAGGCGTGGAGTGCACCGTCCCGACGCACTGCGGGATTCGCGAGGCGATGACCAAGTCGGTCAACACCGTGTTCGTCCACCTGGCCAACAGGGTCGGTACCCCGAAGGTCGCCGACGCCGCGCACGCGGCGGGCATCGGAGAGACGACGAAGCTGGCCAACAGCGAGAACGGCGTCGTCGAGGCCGGTATCGCGCTGGGCCAGTACCCGGTGTTCCCGACGGACATGGCCGCGGCGTACGGAACCTTCGTCAACGGCGGTCAGAAGGTCGAGACGCACTTCGTCTCCGAGGCGATCAGCTCCGAGACCGGCCCTTACGAGTTGGACATCGACAAGCCGAAGCCGGCGTACAGCACCGATGCCGAGAAGAGCGCGGACATCGCCGCCGACGTCGCCGAGTCGATGAAGAACGTGGCGTCGAACTCCAGCGTGCCGCTCAACGGCAACCGCCCGGTGGCGGCCAAGACCGGTACCCACCAGTGGGGTTCCACGAACCTGAACCGGAACGCCTGGATGATCGGCGCGACGCCGCAGGTCTCCACGGCGGTGGCGATGATGAGCGACGACGGCGGACCGCAACCGCTGAAGGACTCCAACGGCAGGACCTTCTACGGCAGCAAGTACCCGTCGCAGGTGTGGCAGAAGTTCATGAACTCCTATCTGCAGGGCAAGAAGGAGGAGAAGCTGCCGACCCCGGGCAAGATCGGGCAGTACGAGGACACCCCGCCGCCGCCCCCGCCGACCAGCGAGGCGCCGAGCGAGTCGATGAACCCGAGCGAGTCGATGAACCCGAGCGAGTCGCAGGATCCGGACGAGTCGCAGGACCCGACCTCCAGCGCGGGCCGGCCGAGCCGCGACTGCGGTGGCATCTTCGAACCGCCGTGCCCGCCGGGGCAGGACAACGGCGACGGCGATGGTGACGGCGGCGACGGGAACGGCGGACCGAACAACGTCGCTCCGACTGACCGGCCGAGGTACTACGGCTGACGACCGGGTTCGACCACGAGGGGCATCCGCTGCGGCGGGTGCCCCTCGTGCGTTGTCCGCGCCAAGTAGCATCCGGGCGTGTCCACCACGACCGAGCCCGCCAGCACTGAACCGCCGACGCCCCACCGGCGTCCGGACTCGGCGGTGGACAGCGACTCGCTCGGGCCGGAGGACCGCGTCGCGCCGACCTGGTCCGAGCCGCTGGCGCAGCAGATCAGCCGCCCGTTCGGCGGCAGGCTGGGCAGGCACGCGCAGGTCGGCAGGCAGTGGTTCTGGACGCCGCTGCGGGTGGTCCTGCTGTTCGCGGTGCTGACGCTCGCCGCGGCGTGGCTGTTCAAGGCGCCCTGCCAGCTCACCTACGACACCGGCAGCGGACCGCAGCTGGACTGGCGGAACAACAAGCAGTACACCGCCATGTGCTACACCGACATCATCCCGCGCTACGGCATGGGCGATCTGGTCCGCGACGACGCGTTCCCGTACAAGACGCCGTGGCTGGAGAACGCGGGCACGCCGGAGGAGAAGGTCCGGTACATGGAGTACCCGGTGCTGACCGGGGTGTTCCAGTGGATCAACGCGCGGGCCGCCGACGGGTGGGCGACGCTGGCCGGGCTCGGCTTCCTGCCCGGCGGCCTGACCAGCGTGCTGTACTTCAACCTCACCGCGTTCTGGCTGGCCGGGGCCTGGCTGGTGACCATCTGGGCGCTGGTCGGGTTGTGCCGCAGGCGGGTCTGGGACGTCGCCATCGCCGCGCTCTCCCCGCTGGTCCTGGTGCACGCCTTCACCAACTTCGACGCGCTGGCCACCGCGCTGGGCACCGCCGGGCTGCTCGCCTGGGCGCGGCGCCGGCCGGTGCTGGCCGGGGTGCTGATCGGCCTCGGCGGGGCGGCCAAGCTCTACCCGCTGTTCTTCCTCGGCCCGCTGCTGGTGCTGGCCTGGCGGGCGGGCAAGGTGCCGGAGGCGGTGCGCGCGGTGCTGGCCGCTGCGCTGGCCTGGCTGGCGGTGAACGTGCCGATCCTGGTGCTCTACCCGCACGGCTGGGGCGAGTTCTTCCGGCTGAACAACCAGCGCCCGGCCGACCCGGACTCGCTGTACAACGTGCTGATGCACTTCACCGGGTGGGCCGGTTTCGACGGCGAGCTGGCGCCGGGCGCGACGCCGACGGTGCTGAACTCGGTGAGCCTCGCGCTGTTCCTGCTGGCCTGCGCGGCGATCGGGTGGCTGGCGCTGGCGGCGCCGACCCGGCCGCGCCTGGCGCAGCTGTGCTTCCTGGTGGTGGCCGCGTTCCTGCTGACCAACAAGGTGTGGAGCCCGCAGTACTCGCTGTGGCTGGTGCCGCTGGCGGTGCTGGCGATCCCGCGCTGGCGGCTGCTGCTGGCCTGGATGCTCGTCGACGCGGCGGTGTGGGCGCCGCGGATGTACTACTACCTCGGCACGGCCAACAAGGGCCTGCCCGAGGGCTGGTTCCTCGGCGCGGTCGTGGTCCGCGACGTCATGGTGGTGGCCCTGTGCGTGCTGATCGTCCGGGAGATCCTGAACCCGGCGCGGGACAAGGTCCGGACGACGCTGTCGGTGCGCTCGGGTCGCGTGCCGGACGCGCTGGACGACCCGTGCGGCGGTTTCCTCGACGGCGCCAGGGATCGCTTCGTCCTGCCCGCGCCACGCCGCAGGACTACGGCCGCTCAGGGGGAACTAGGGGTTCGTCCCTGACGTCCGACCGCTGCCCGGCGCGGATGCTGGAAGCATGACGACCTACCGAATGCCCCTGGCCCGCCCGAAGGACAGCGCGATGATCGCCGGTGTGTGCGCCGGGCTCGCCCAGCGCTTCGGCATGAAGGCGTCCACCGTCCGGATCCTGTTCCTGGTGTCCTGCCTGCTGCCCGGCCCGCAGTTCCTGATCTACCTGGTCCTCTGGGTGCTCATCCCGAAGCGCTGACCTCAGGTGCGGCGGGTGACCCAGGTGCCCACCAGCACCGTGCTGGCGACCAGCGCTCCCGCGGCGGTGAGCGTCGATCGGACGAGCAGCGCGGGCGGTGCCGACGAGGCGCTCAGCGCGAGCAGCAGCGGGTGGGCCAGCGGCAACCACTCGGCCAGCAGCGTGATCGTCAGCAGCGCCGCCGCGGCGATCACCGAGTAGCCGGTCCGCCGGACGACCAGGCCCGAGCACGGCAGCGCGACCGCGATGCCGAACGCCGCGCACACCGCGTGCCCGAGCAGGCCGATGGCGAGATCCGCTGCCGGGTGGGCGAATCCGGACGCGACCTGCGACCACGCGGTGCTCAGCACCGCGAGCCCGCCCGCGCAGCACAGCACGGTCAGCACCGTGCCGGACAGCATCCGGTGCACCGGGCCGACGTGCGCGCGGGTGACCGTGCGCTGCACGGCGTCCTCCACGTCGACCAGCGCGATCGTCAGCCAACCCGACACCACGAGCAGCGCGGCGGCGGTCACCGCGTAACCCGGCAGCGCCGGACCGGCGCCGTCGCCGTAGAAGACCGCCAGCAGTCCTATGTGGAGCAGCACCGGCGGCAGGTAGCGCTGCGAGTGGCCGAGCTCCGCGAGCCGGTAGCGGATCAGCGCGATCATCGTCCCACCCGCGAATCCACCGAGATCACCGCGCAGCCGCGCCGGATCGCTTCGAGTAGCAGCGATTCCCGTTCCGCCACCGCGACTTCCAGCTCGACGTCGTCGCCGCGCCGCGCCACCACTCCGCTCCACTCCTCGTCGGCCCCACCGCGCAGCAGGATCCGGCAGGTCGGCACCTCCGCTTCGAGCGGCTGGAGCCGCCCGTCGACGAGCCGGTGCGCGCGGGTGGACGCGGTGCGCACGAGATCCGGGCGGTGGTCGGTGAACACCACGGCGGCTCCTCGTGCCGCGGACTCGCCGACGACCTCGGTCAGCACCGCGCGGGTTCCGGCGTCCAGCCCGGACCACGGTTCGTCCAGCACCAGCAGATCCGGTTCCGGCAGCAACGCCTGCACCAGGCCGACCTTCTGCGCGTTGCCCTTCGACAGATCGCGCAGCGGCGCGTCCGGACCGCCCGCCAGCGCGAAGCGCTCCAACCACCCGCCTGCCCGCCGCCGCGCCTCGGCGGTGGACAACCCGCTGATCCGGCCCAGGTGGCAGAGGTAGGAGAGGGCGCTCATCCGCTGCCGAGCGGGGAACCGGTCGGGCACGTAACCGGTGCGCGGCCGACCGGAGGTGGTGCCGCCGGACGGCTTCGACACCCCGGCGAGGATCCGCAGCAGCGTCGACTTCCCGGAACCGTTGGTGCCCAGGAGACCGACCACGTCTCCGGCCGCCACCGCGAGGTCGACACCTCGCAGCACCGGCCGCGCACCGAAGTTCTTGACCACTCCGGCGAGTTCCCGGACCACCACCCAGAACCCCCCTGTCCACCAGTGGAAACCGCCTCCACAGGTATACCGTCCCGCACGATGCCGCCGCTGCGGCGGGGAACAAACGAACGGCGCAGGCGGGTTGAGCACGACGTGGATCAGGAGACCAGACCAGGCGCGCTGGACCGCGCGCTGGCGTCGCTGGAGTGGACGCTGGGAATGGCGCGACGGACGGTTCTGGCCGCCGGGCGGTGGACCGATCTGCCCGCGGGCTCCGGAGCTTTCCACTTCGCGTCGAGCGGGAGCGCCGAAGTGCGCGCCGGTGCGCAGCGCTGGTCGTTGGCGGCCGGTGATCTGCTGCTCATCGGCGCGGGACGTCGGCACGAGCTGCACGCCACCGGTGACACCGCCGTGATCAGCGGCTTCTTCGACCACGACGAACCCGGTCGGCAGGTGATGGCGTTCCTGCCGGAAACCGTTGCGGTGCCGGGGTTCGCCGGTCACGAGCCGGAGCTGGCCGGGCTGATCGAGCAGCTGGTGTGCGCGCCGGAGGCCGCGCGCGCCGGTGAGGCGCTGATCTGCGGGCAGATCGCCTCGGCGGTGCTGTCCGCGGCGGTGCGGTCCTGGGCCGAGCGCGGGCTGGCGCCGGAGCGCTGGCTGCAGCGGTTCGACGATCCGCTGGTGGCGCGGGCGGTGGACGCGATCCGCACCGATCCCGGTCGCGGGTGGACCGTCGACGAGCTCGCGCGGGAGGCCACCATGTCCCGCTCCGCCTTCGCCGAGCAGTTCCGGGTGGTGGTGGGCCGCTCGCCGGCCGCGTACCTCACGGCGGTGCGGGTGCAGCGCGGCATGGAGCTGCTGGCGCAGGGCGCGAGCATCGCCGACGTCGCGCGGCGGATGGGCTACGAGTCGGAGGCGGGGTTCCGCCGGGCGTTCCGCCGCCACACCGGCACCAACCCCGCCTCCTGGCGGCAGACCGCGGTCGCGGGCTGATCACTCCGGTTCGCGGGCGGAGCCGAGCAGCAGCGTTCCGACGGCGATGATGACCGCCGCGGCGACCAGCGTCGCGGTCAGGCCGCCGAGGTCGATGAGGAGACCACCGGTGACGGCGCCGAGCGCGGTGGCCAGCTGCATGCCCGCGACGGTGAGCCCGCCGATCGGCTCGATCTTGTCCGGCGCCAGCCGCGGCGCCCACGCGCCGACCACGATGACCACCGCGCCGAAGGCGAAGCCCCAGACCGGTACCGCGGCGTAGACCAGCTGCGGAGCGACCGGCAGCAGCAGCAACGAGGCGACCGCGGTGCCGAGGACGGCCGGGACCAGGTAGCGCAGCTGCTGGGAGCGCGCGTCGGCGATCATGCCGATCAGCAGGTTGCCGAGGAAGCCACCGGCGCCGAACAGCGCCAGCAGCAGCGCGGCACCGCTCGCGCCGAGCCCGTCGACCTGGTCGAGGATCGGCCGGACGTAGGTGAACCCGGCGAAGTGGCCCAGGCCGATGAGCACGAGCCCGCCGAGCCCGGCCGCCATGCCCGGCACGCGCGAGGTGTCGGCCAGCGTCCGCAGCCCGGTGCTCGGAGCAGGCGGGATGGGCGGCAGCACGGCCCGCAGCACCACCGTTCCGATCAGCGTGATGACGGCCAGCACGCCGAACACGACCCGCCAGTCCCAGATCGCCCCGAGGTAGGCGCCGATCGGCACGGCGGCCACGGTGGCGGTGGTGGAACCGGAGAAGACCACGGCCAGCGCGCGGCCCAGCCGACCGGGAGCGGCGACGCGAGCGGTGACCGCCAGCGACATCCCCCAGAAACCGCCGATCGCGGCCCCGGTGAGCAACCTGCCGAGCAGCAGCACCCACAGCGACGGCGCGACCGCGACGATCACGTTCGACACCACGCCCGCCACCGCCAGCGCCGTCATCAGCGTCCGGCGGTCCAGGCGCGGGAACAGCAGCCCGACCGTCGGGGCGATGACGAAGCCGATCAGCGCGGTGGCGGTCACCGCCTGACCGGCCAGCCCCTCGGACACGCCCAGCGAGGACGCCATCGCGGGCAGCAGCGCAGGCGGCAGGAACTCCGCGGTGTCCAGCACGAACGTCAGGACCATCAGCGAGATGACGGCCACCCACGAGGTCCGCGCGGGCGACGCCGGTTCGGCGGGCGCGGCCTCGATCTCCGTTGTTCTGCTCATGGCACCGAGTCTTGGCGCCGCGCCCACCGCTCACCGGACCCGCCGTCCACCAAACCGAACCATCCGTCCGAGCCGCCCCCGGACCGCGTTCGCCCAGGTGGCGGTCAATTTCGTACGAAATTGACCAGCACCCGGGTGAACGTCAGCGGGTGGCGTGGGCGTCCAGGACGTAGGCGATCGCCGAGGTGATCTTCGCTGCGAACGGGAAGTTCAGCGACTCGTCCGGGACGTGCGCGTTGCTGTCCGGGCCGAGCGCTCCGGTCACCACGAACTGCGCCGCCGGGTAGGCGTCGTGCAGCAGGCCCATGAACGGGATCGAGCCGCCGAGGCCCATCGTCAGCCACTCCGCGCCGAAGATCTCCTTGCCCGCCTCGTCCAGCGCGTCCGACAGCCACGGCGCGAGGTCGGGTGCGTTCCAGCCCAGCCCGGTCTCGGTGCGCCCGATGATCACCTTCGCGCCGTAGGGCACGTCGGTGGTCAGCTTCTCCTGAACGGCGCGCAGCGCGGCGTCCGGATCGGCGGTCGGCGGCAGCCGGAAGCTCAGCAGCGCGGTGGTGAACGGCCGGAGCACGTTGCCCGCGTCGGGCAGCTCGGGCAGGCCGGCGGCGCCGATGATGGACAGCGTCGGCCGCCAGGAGTTGTTCAGCGCCAGCTCGACCTCGTCCTCGGTGACCGGCCGCAGGCCCTCCAGCCACGGCACCGAGTTGCGCACCAGGCCGGGCACGGCTTCGATCGCCGCGCGCGTCTCGGCGATCCGGTTCTCCGGGATCTCCACGTTCAGCTCGGACACCGGGATCTCGCCGGTGGCGGAGTCCTCCAGCCGGTCCAGCAGCTGCCGCAGCACGCGGAACGAGCTCGGCACGATGCCGCTGGCGATGCCGGAGTGCAGACCGCTCTCCAGCACCTGCACGGTGACCTCCAGCGAGACCATGCCGCGCAGCGAGGTGGTCAGCCACATGCGCTCGTAGTCGCCCGCACCGGAGTCCAGGCACACCACCAGCGACACGTCGCCGAGCCGCTCGGACAGGTGCTCCAGGTAGGCGGGCAGGTCCGGGCTGCCGGACTCCTCGCCGGTCTCCAGCAGCACCACGCTGCGCGCGTGGGCGCCGCCGTGCGCGCGGACCGCCTCGATCGCGGTGATCGCCGCGTACCCGGCGTAGCCGTCGTCGGCCGCGCCGCGGCCGTACAGCCGATCGCCGCGGATCACCGGCGTCCACGGGCCCAGGCCCTCGGACCAGCCCTCCATCGGCGGCTGCTTGTCGAGGTGGCCGTAGAGCAGCACGGTGCCCTCGGCGGCGCCTTCGGTGGCCGGGACGTCCACGAGCAGCAGCGGGGTGCGCTCGGGCAGCCGCACCACCTCGACGGTCGCGCCCTCGACACCGCGCTCGGCGATCCACCGGCGCACGTGCTCGACGGCGGCGTCGAGGTGCCCGGACTCGACCCAGTCGGCGTCGAAGGCTGGGGAGACTGCTGGGATCTCCACCAGCTCCGAGAGGCTCGGCAGGACGGATTCGTCCCACACCCGATCAACGGTCTTCGCAACGGCAATACGGTCCACGCCGCGATCCTATGCCCGCGACCAGCACCTGCGCGGAACGCTCAGCTCCCGCCGGTGGTCACGGCCGCGCTCGCCGCGACGGTGCTGGCGGTGATCGCCGCGGTCGTCGCCGCGATCACCTGCGTGACCGCCTTGCCGAGCTCCTCGCCCTTGCTGATCTCCTTCAGCCGCTTGCGCTCGGCGCGCTCGAAACCGAAGTACTTGACCAGACCGGTCGCGTGCACCAAGGCCGCGAGCAGCGCCGACCGGTCGTCCAGCTCGCGCTCGTTGCGGGCGATCGAGCGGATCCCGTCGATCAGCGCGGTGCGCGCCGCCTGGTCCGGGAAGTACCTGTCGTAGGGGATGAACAGCGCCGTCCGCTGCTCGTGCCGCATCAGGCCGCGCTCGACCAGACCGGCGCAGTGCAGCTTGCGCACGTTGCGCCTGCGCTGGATGAAGGTCGTGGCGGCCACCGGCTTGGCCTTCGGGCCGCCCTTCTGCTGCAGGTAGGCGATGCACTCGTCGGCCCAGCCGAGGCCGGTGGGGTTCGGATCGTCCACCTGGACCTTCTTGCCGGTGAACGAGACGCGACTCCGCAGCACGAGTTCGCCGAGTTCGGCCGCGCCGGTGTGGTCGGCCGTCGAGTGGTGGGAACCGGTCTCCCGCTGCAGCAGCAGGACGAACTCTTCCGGCAGGGTGAGCGAGGTCATGGCGCACAGTCTGGCAGCGACCGCCGTCCCGCGACCGCGATTCGGCCGAGTTCCCAGGTCAGCCGCCCGCCATCGGGATCGCAGCGGGGATCGTCGTCATGGCTCGCAGCATCGCCGTGACCGCCGTGGGCACGTGGTCGCCGAGCTCTTCGCGGTCGGCGACCGCCCGCAACCGGGTGCGCTGGTCGCGTTCGAAGCCCAGCGCGTGGTCGAGTCCGCTGCGGTGGACCAGCGCGGCCAGCAGCGCCAGGCGTCCGTCGGGCGGGGTCTCGCCGCGCGCCAGCCCGTGCAGCTCCGCCAGCAGCGCGCCCCGGATCGAGCGGTCCGGGTGGTAGCGGTCGTCGGGCAGCAGACCGAGGAACTTGCGCCGCTCCACCCGCAGCACGCCGCGATCGACCAGCACCGCTCGGTGCGCGAGGAACGCGTTGGAGCGCAGCTGGAGCCACCAGCCCAGCTCCACCGGCTGGTTCTCGCGCCCGGCCACCTGCTGGAACTGCGCCAGCAGCTGGTCCATCCACGGCTGGCCGCTGGAGGCGGTGTCGAGCAGCTGGACCGCGGTGCCGTGCGGCGCCATCCGGCCGCGCAGCACCAGCTCGCCGATCTCGGCCGCCGCGGTGCCGGTGTTCGAGTTCGCGCCGACGACGTGCGAACCGCTGGGCTTGTGCAGCAGCAGCACGAACTCGTCCGGCAGCGTCAGCAGGTTCGGGTACTCGCCCACCTGTCCAGTTTGTCGCAATCCTGCCGGGTCAGCGCTCTGCCGAGGCTGCTGATGATGCGGGCCAGGTCGTTCAGGTCGCTGGTCGTCGGCGAGCTCCGCCGCTGCCCTTCGGAATCCCCCATGGCGCCGACCCCTTCCTCGCTGGGAGCAGGTGGCGATCAATGTAACAAAACGGACAAAGAACGAGAAGGGTCTGCGCAATATCGGTACTGCGATGGTCCAGAAAGCGTTAGTCGGACCTCCATTACTTCGATGACCTGCGATTTTGCCGTGATCGGCGGCGAACTACGGTGATCCGGCGGGAGCAGGCGGGCCACACCGGGGTCCGCCCGGCCCCCTGTGGCAGGGCTCACGATGAAGGCCGGTTTCGTGCCAGGATGGCGGGGAGCGATCCAACTGCCCCGGTCGCGCAACCAGGTGACCCACCAGGTCGCCGGCGGTCACGACCAGGGCTGCCGGCCACGGCGCCACAAGCGGCGTGGTCGGCGCGAGACGAGGAGATCACGCATGTCCCCCGAGCAATGGACGCGACCGGAAACCGACGGCACCACCGGCCCCCCTGCCGCTACCGCAGCGAAACCCACACGGGAGCAGGTGATCGCCGGTTTGCGCGCCACGAGCGAAGGCGGAGCTGATCTGGTTCAGCTCCTCACCCCAGAAGGCCAGCGGGTCGAGCACCCGGACTTCGACCTGGACATCTCCACCGCGCAGCTGCGCGACCTGTACCGGGACATGGTGCTGGTCCGCCGCGCCGACCGCGAGGGCAACGCGCTGCAGCGGCAGGGACAGCTGGGCATCTGGGTCCCGCTGCTCGGCCAGGAGGCCGCCCAGATCGGGGCCGGCCGCGCGCTGCAGCCGCAGGACATGGCGTTCCCCAGCTACCGCGAGCACGGCGTCGCCTGGTGCCGCGGCATCGACCCGACCGAGATCCTGGGCATCTTCCGCGGCACCGACCACGGCAGCTGGGACCCGATCGACAAGCGGTTCCACCTCTACACGATCGTCATCGGCAACCAGTGCCTGAACGCCACCGGTTACGCCATGGGCCAGCGCTTCGACGGCAAGGTCGGCGACCAGGGCGGCGAGGCCACCATGGCCTTCTTCGGCGACGGCGCCACCAGCCAGGGCGACGTGCACGAGGCCATGGCCTGGTCGGCGGTCTACGACGCCCCGGTGGTGTTCTTCTGCCAGAACAACCAGTGGGCCATCTCCGAGCCGGTCGAGCGGCAGACCCGCGTCCCGCTGTACCAGCGCGCCAGCGGCTACGGCTTCCCCGGCATCCGGGTGGACGGCAACGACGTGCTGGCCAGCCTGGCGGTCAGCCGGTGGGCGCTGGACGAGTGCCGCCACGGCAACGGCCCGGTGCTGATCGAGGCGTTCACCTACCGCATGGACGCGCACACCACCTCCGACGACCCGACCCGCTACCGGCTCGCCGACGAGCACGAGGCGTGGAAGCTCAAGGACCCGATCGAGCGGCTGCGGGTGCACCTGGTCCGCGACCAGGGCGTCGAGCAGGACTTCTTCGACGGCGTCGACGCCGAGGCCGACGAGCTCGCCGCGCGGTTCCGCGACTACTGCTTCAACATCCCCGAACCACCACCGGAGCGGATGTTCTCCGAGGTCTACGCCGAGGAGACCCCGCAGCTGGCCGCCCAGCGCGAGTCCTACCTGCAGTACCTGGCCGGATTCGCCGACGAAGCGATGGCAGGAGGTGTGCGCTGATGGCCGCGCCCGCACTGGAACGCCCGACCGCGACGGCAGGCACGCAGACCGTCACCATCGCCAAGGCCCTGAACATGGGTCTGCGCGCCGCGCTGGAGCGCGACCCGAAGGTGCTCGTGATGGGTGAGGACGTGGGCAAGCTCGGTGGCGTCTTCCGGATCACCGACGGCCTGCAGAAGGACTTCGGCGAGCACCGCGTGCTGGACACCCCGCTGGCCGAGTCAGGGATCATCGGCACCGCCGTCGGCCTGGCCATCCGCGGCTTCCGCCCGGTGTGCGAGATCCAGTTCGACGGGTTCATCTTCCCCGGCTTCGACCAGATCGTCTCCCAGCTGGCCAAGCTGCACTACCGCAGCCAGGGCAAGGTCAAGATGCCGGTCGTGATCCGGGTGCCCTTCGGCGGTGGCATCGGCGCCGTCGAGCACCACTCGGAATCGCCGGAGTCGCTGTTCGCGCACGTCGCCGGGCTGAAGGTGGTCTCCTGCGCCAACCCGGTGGACGCCTACTGGATGCTGCAGCAGGCCATCGAGTGCGACGACCCGGTGCTGTTCTTCGAGCCGAAGCGCCGCTACTACGAGAAGGCCGAGCTCGACCCGACCGTGGCCCCGGTGCCGCTGTTCAGCTCGCAGGTGCTGCGGCCGGGTTCGGCGGTCACGGTGGCCACCTACGGCCCGATGGTGCGCACCGTCCTCGACGCGGCGAGCGCCGCTGCCGAGGACGGCACCGAGCTGGAGGTCGTCGACCTGCGCGCGCTGTCCCCGCTGGACCTGGAGCCGGTGTTCGAGTCGGTGCGCCGCACCGGCCGGCTGGTGCTGGCCAGCGAGGCTCCCGCGGAGTCGTCGATCACCTCGGAGATCGCCGCCCGCGTGCAGCAGGAGTGCTTCTACTCGCTGGAAGCGCCGGTGCTCCGGGTGACCGGGTTCGACACCCCGTACCCGCCGAGCAAGCTCGAGGAGGGCTACCTGCCCGACCTCGACCGGGTGCTCGACGCGGTAGACCGCTCGCTGGCGTACTGAGGGAGGCGTTTCGATGGCCATCAAGCAATTCCCGCTGCCCGACGTCGGCGAGGGGCTGACCGAGGCGGAGATCCTCGGCTGGCGCGTCAAGCCCGGCGACGCGGTGACGGTCAACCAGGTGATCGTGGAGATCGAGACCGCGAAGGCCTCGGTGGAGCTGCCCTGCCCGTGGGCGGGCACGGTCCGCGAGCTGCTCGCCGACCCGGGGGCGACCGTGGAGGTCGGCGCACCGATCATCGCGATCGACATGGGCGGCGCCGAAGCCGCGCCCGCCGAGAACGGCGGCAAGATCGGCGAGGAGTCCAACGGGCGGATCGCCACGCTGGTCGGCTACGGCCCGCGCACGACGAGCACGAAGCGCAGGCCCCGCAAGGGCCAGCCCGCGGCGGCGGTCGTCGAGGCCCCGCCTGCTCCGGAGCCCCAGCCGGTTCCGAAGGCCGAGCCGGTGGCGCAGGCGGGCGGGTACGTCCCGCTGGCCAAGCCGCCGGTGCGCAAGCTGGCCAAGGACCTCGGCGTGGACCTGAACGGCCTGGCGGGCACCGGTTCCGGCGGCGTGATCACCCGCGAGGACGTGCGGTCCGCAGCGGGCGCCGCGCCGGTCGCGCCGACCGCCGCGCCCGGCGCGCGGGAGCGGCGGGTGCCGATCAAGGGCGTGCGCAAGGCGACCGCGCAGGCGATGGTGACCAGCGCGTTCACCGCTCCGCACGTCACCGAGTTCCTGACGGTCGACGTCACGCCGATGATGGAACTGCGCGAGCAGCTCAAGTCGCACCCGGAGTTCCGCGACGTCAAGATCACCCCGCTGGCCTTCGCGGCGAAGGCGGTCTGCCTGGCGGTGCGCCGGACACCCGACGTCAACGCCACCTGGGACGAAGCCGCCGGTGAGATCGTCTACAAGGACTACGTCCACCTCGGCATCGCGGCGGCCACGCCGCGCGGCCTGGTGGTGCCGAAGGTCCGCGACGCCGACCAGCAGTCCCTGAAGGAGCTGGCGCAGTCGCTGGAGCAGCTGACCAGCACCGCGCGGGAGGGCAGGACGACTCCGGCGGACATGCTGGGCGGCACCTTCACGATCACCAACGTGGGCGTCTTCGGCGTCGACACCGGAACGCCGATCCTCAACCCGGGCGAATCGGCGATCCTCGCCCTCGGCGCGATCCGCGACATGCCGTGGGTGGTCGACGGCCAGGTGGTGCCCCGCAAGGTCTGCCAGCTGGCGCTCAGCTTCGACCACCGGGTGGTCGACGGCCAGCAGGGCTCCCAGTTCCTCGCGGACGTGGGCGCCCTCCTGGCGAACCCGGCGATGGCGATCACCTACTGACCGGCTCCCCACCGCTGTCTCGGCGGTGGGCGCCGGTTCCGCAGGCCATGGCCCGTGAGTGTTTTGTGGTGCCATAGCACCGCAAAACACTCACGGGTGCCTACCAGCGGAAACGCGCTGGCCCCGAGGTCGGGTCAGGTGCGCTTGAAGATCCGGACGCCCTCGGTCGGCGTCCAGCGGGTGATGACCAGGTGGGTCTGGTCCTCGGCGACGCCCGTCGTGGTGACCTCGGTGAGGTCCAGGCGGAACAGGTGCGAGTCCGGGGACGGCGGCCCGACCTCCTCGACCCAGGCGCGGTGCTCGTCGCCGGTCACCTCCACGGCCCGGCCGGCCAGCTTCACGTCGACCCCGCCCATCATGTCCTCCGGCGCGCCGGGGTTGGCGTGCAGCGCGAACCGGCCATCGCGCTGCAGGTCGACGGCCTTGCGCGAGCCGGGCATGGACCCGAACACCAGGTCGGGGCCGCGCCAGGCGACCTCCGTCCCGCTGACCCGCGGTGCACCGTCGCGCCGCAGCGTCGCCAGCACGTGGTGCTGGAACGCCTCCAGCCGCGCCCGGACCCGGGCGGCCAATTCCGGTGTTCGCTCTGCGAATTCCTGCCACGTCGACATGCGCGACATGGTGGCACCGGTCTCCGACAGCGACCGGCCTGAAAGCGCCGAACAGCCCTGCCCGCCTCGATCCGACGAGGCGGGCAGGGCTGTTCTGGCACGTCTGCGGGCCGAGCCGTTCAGCGGGCTCGGCGGATGTCAGTCGCCCTTGCGGCGGCGGCCACCGCGGCGGGAGCTGCCGGACTTGCCGCCCGAGGCCGCTGCGACCGGCTCGGCCGCTTCCTCGGCCTGCTCGCGCTCGGCGTTCGCGTCGTACTCGCGGAGGAAGTCGAAGGCGTGCTCGTCGAAGTCGTGCACGTCGATCTCCGGCAGCGCGCCGAGCTCTTCGTTCAGTTCCCGGAAGATGGGTGTCTCCAGGTCAGGGGTGGTCTTCTTCACCGCTTCGCCCTCCCGTTCACTCTCGAAGCTGTGGCCGGGCCGCCGCCAGCACTCGCTGTCGTCGCCCCGTTCCGAGCCCTCCCCGCGGAGCTCGTGGGGTGCAGCCCGGTACCACTTCCGGCCCCGCGCTGCGCCGTTGTGACGCCCACCGACCCCGTTGGTGATGCGGTCAGCGCCCACATTCATCCATTCGGACTAGCGTCATGGTGCACTTGCCCAGTTGTGCCCGGTGCAAGGGCCCACGAAATCGTGCCTCGCAACACTCCAACCCGCGCACACTTTGTGCAATTCCGCACCGTGGCGAGCGCCACTCCAACGGGTGGGGCGAGGTCCGGTCGTCGCCCGATCGTCCGGTTCCGGCGGGTTTTCCAGCGCAGGCGCCACTCGCGGCCACCGCCAAGCACCAGCCGCGGGGCGATCGAGCGGCCGTCAATCCCGCCTCATCGGCTGGTCCTGCGACCCGTTCCGGCACGCTCCGGCGCGTCCTGCCCGGTGTCCGGGCGCCCGAGCGCGGGTAACCCGCTCAACCGGACTAATCGCCCAGCAGTGGGCGGGCGCGGGTGTTGACCATCGGAGGGCCGGGGCACCGCGTCCCGGCATCCCCCCCGAAGGGAGACGGTGATCATGGGCAACCGCGTCAAGAAGGCCGTCGTCGCGTCCGGCTTCGGTCTCGGCATGCTGCTGGCCACGGCGGCACCGGCGCTCGCGGATTCGTGGGGCGTCACCGCGTCCGACTGCGAGTGGGCGGGCGGCACCGTCATCCAGTTCGAGTACGACGGCCACGCGTGCATCGGCGGCTGGTACGACGGTGAGTACGTGACCGACTGGAGCTGACCCGAGGACAGCCGCAGGCCGCAACCCCTCCCGCGGCCTGCGGCCCCCCGGCCGCGTCACCGCAGCTGGGCCAGGATCTGGCTGTGGGTTCCCCAGACGACCTGCAGGTTCTGCTTCGACAGGTTCTCCCACGAGTCCTCGCCGCCCGCGAACAGCGGAATCGTGTTCGCAACGCACTCGTCGAACGCCAGCGGGACCTGCTCGGGGTGGTGCGCGGCCCAGCTGCCGAAGAGCTCGTCGCCCAGGTCCTTGATGTCGACCAGCACGTCGTCGTGGAACCGGGAGTAGGCGACCGGGAACGGGCTCACCTCACCGGTGCTGGGGTTGAGCACCAGCACGTGCGGGTCATCAGGGGTGCCCGTCCCGGCGTCGATGGCCCACTGCTTGCCGAGCCAGTCGAAGCCGAAGCAGGCCACGCGCCCCGCCAGCTCGGGGAAGGCTTCCCCGACGTACCCGTCGATCACCTGCGCGCTCTCCGAGGTGTGCACCCGGTACACCCCGTCGTCGAACGTGCTGCCCCCGAGCTGGCTGAACAGCGGCTTCAACACCGGGTGGACGGAATCGGGAACCTCCGACGGGCTGCCGGGGCTGGTGCAGCGGTACGCGGCCAGGAACTCTTCGAACATGGCGCGATCGTGTCAGTGATGAGCGCTCGGCGCCCCGCTTTCGGCGGAGCCCCGCGCACCTGCGGGCACGCGGGGCGGAGGCCGCTCAGGCGATGTGCTTGCCGGAGATGGCTCGGGCGACGACCAGCTGCTGGATCTGCTCGGTGCCCTCGAAGATGTCGTAGATCTTGGCGTCCCGGTGCATCCGCTCCACCGGGAACTCCCGGGTGTAGCCGTTGCCGCCGAGGATCTGGATCGCCCGTTCCGTCGCCCAGGTCGCCACGCGGCCCGCCTTGAGCTTGGACATCGAGCCCTCACCTGCGGTGAAGCCGCCGTTGCGGCCCAGCCACGCCGCTCGCCACACCAGCAGGCGGGCCGCGTCGATCTCCATCCGCATGTCGGCCAGGGTGAAGGCGATCGACTGGTTCTCGATGATCGGGCGGCCGAAGGTCTCGCGCTGCTGCGCGTACTCCAGCGCCGTCTCGTAGGCCGCCCGCGCGATGCCGATGGCCTGCGCGCCGACCGTCGGGCGGGAGAGCTCGAAGGTCTTCATCGCCGCCTGCGCGCTGGCCTTGGCGCCTTCGCGGGCGCGGGCGAGCCGCTCGTCCAGCTTCTCCTTGCCGCCCAGCAGGCAGCGGCCCGGAACGCGCACGTCGTCGAGGAACACGTCGGCGGTGTGCGAGGCGCGCAGTCCGTGCTTCTTGATCTTGCTCGGGGCTGCCAGGCCCTCGGTGCCCGGCGGGACCACGAACGCGGCCTGACCGCGGGAGCCCAGCTCCGGGTCCACGACCGCCTGGACCACGTGCACGTTGGCGATGCCGCCGTTGGTCGCCCACGCCTTCTGGCCGTTGAGCACCCACTCGTCGGTGGCCTCGTCGTAGACCGCGCGGGTGCGCATCGCCGCGACGTCGGAACCGGCGCCCGGCTCCGACGAGCAGAAGGCCGCGACCTTCGGGTCGTCGGCGTCGCCGTAGCACTGCGGAACCCACTCGGCGAGCTGGTCGGGGGTGCCTGCGGCGAAGATCCCGGCCACCGCGAGGGTGGTGCCGAAGATCGCCATGCCGATGCCGCCGTCGCCCCAGAACAGCTCCTCGTTGGCGATCGGCAGCGACAGGCCGGTGTCGTCGGCCCAGAACGTGGCCAGGCTCTCGAAGCCGTAGAGGCCGACCTTGGCCGCTTCCTGGATGATCGGCCAGGGCGTCTCCTCGCGCTCGTCCCACTCGCGCGCGGCCGGGCGGATGGTCTGCTCGGCGAAGCCGTGCACCCAGTCCCGCAGCTCCTGCTGCTCCTCGCTCAGCTCCAGGGAAAAAGTCATCGTCTTCCGTTTCTCTGCGAAGTCGTCTCGAACCGCCCGCACCGCGCCAGTGCAGTTGTCGATCATGGCTTCCGCCGCGCCGAGCGACACCGCCGCTTGGCGCACTCCCGCCGAGCGGCAGCGGTTCCTCAGGCCTTGGGGATCTGGAAGAGCTTGGTCAGCCCGGCGGCGAAACCGAGGTCGCCGGCGACCTTGAGCTTGCCCTTCATGAACAGCATCGGGGCGGAAGCGTTGCCGGAGGCCAGCTTCAGGAACTCGGCGGGCGTGACGGTGATGGTCACCCGCGGCTCGTGCTGCGGGTCCTTGCTGACCTCGCACTTGCCGTCGGCCAGCACGCACTCGTAGCGCAGCAGGTCCTCGTCGGTGCCGATCCGCCAGCGCACCACGGCCTCGGTCCTGCCCGCCTTGTCGGACTTGTAGTGCTCGCCCATCCGCCGGAACACCTCGTCGAGGATGCGCTCGCGCAGTTCCGGGCGGGCCATGACGGCTTCGACCTGGTCGTCGGAGGCGCGCGAGATCAGCCGCGCGAACTGCTCCGGGCGCAGCGCGCTGAGGTCCACCTCGGTGCCGCTGTCCGCGATCTCCGAGGCGGCTTCCAGCAGCATGACGAACTCGTCCTTGCCGATCTTCTTCGGGTCGACCTCGCCGAGCGCGGCGATCGGATCGGTCTCGGGCATCTTCGCCACCTCTCAGCGCCGGTTGGCGCGGCCGGCTGGTTCCCACGCTTACCTACTCGCGAGTAAGACTACGTTCGAGTAGGTTCGAAGGCAAGCGACCTGCGGCGACCCGTTTTGATCTAGCCTGACCGGGAGCAGACCAGCGTGCGAGGTGACATGGTTCAGGACAACGGCCGCCCCCGGTCGCGGCGCCTGCCGCGGGAGGTCCGCGAGCGGCAGATCCTGGACGCCGCCGTCGAGGTGTTCGCCGCGCACGGGTTCCACGCCGCGTCGATGGACGAGATCTCCGAGGTCGCGGGCATCTCCAAGCCCATGCTCTACGCCTACCTCGGGGCCAAGGACGAGCTGTTCGTGGCCTGCATCCGGCGCGAGGCCGCGCGGCTGATCGAGGCCATCGGCACCGCGGTGGAAGCCGGGCTCAACCCGGCCGAGCAGCTGTGGCGCGGGCTGCGGGTGTTCTTCGAGTACGTGCAGGCCAACCAGGCGGGCTGGACGGTCCTGCACCGGCAGGCCAACGTGCAGGGCGAACCGTTCGTCAGCGAGCTCTCCGAGTGGCGCGAGCGGGCGACCAGCCTGATCTCGGCGCTGCTGGCCCGCGCGACCGAGGGCTCGGCGCAGCCGATGCAGGCGGAGCAGACCGAACCGTTCGCGGCGGCGCTGGTCGGCGCGGGCGAAGCGCTGGTGGAGTGGTGGTTCGAGCACCCGGAGCACGCGGCCGACGGCATGGCGATGCGCCTGATGAACATGGTCTGGATGGGCTTCAGCGACCTCGTCGAAGGCCGTTCCTGGGCGCCGGATTCCTGATCGCCCTGCGGTTTTCGCTGGCCAAGTGCCGTGAGCGTTTTGTGGGCCTATAGCACCCCAAAACACTCACGGGCGACCACCTGCGGAAGTGCGGGGCTCAGCGGACGGTGCCGAGCAGGTGGGGCTTGCCGGAGCGGGCGCGGAGCGCGAAGTCCACACCGTCCGCCCGCCGGACCGCGAAGTCCACCGTGGAAGGAAGCAGCAGCGGCTTGCGGAACTCGACATCCACGGTGCACTGATCCGGCAGGCGTTCGGCGATGGCCGCCAGGCAGCGGGCCTTCGACCACATGCCGTGGGCTATCGCGCGGCGGAAGCCGAAGGCCTTGGCGGGCAGGGCGTGCAGGTGGATCGGGTTGCGGTCGCCCGACACCGCCGCGTACCGGCGGCCGATGTCGCCGGGCACCCGCCACTGCGCCGTCGGCTCCGCCGCGATCTCGGCCGGGCGTTCCGCCGCGGGCGCGGCGTCCGCGGGCTTCCCGCCGCGGCGCAGGTAGGTGCTGACCTCCCGCCACACCACCTCGCCCGCGACCTCGGTCTCGGTGATCACGTCGAACTGGCGGCCCTTCGGGTGCGGCCGCAGGTCGGCCAGCCGCACCCGCTGGGTCAGCCGGTCGGTCACCAGCAGCGGCCGCTCCTGGCGGATGCTGTTGGCCACGTGCACCAGTCCGACCAGCGGGAACGGGAACCCGGGATCGGTCATCAGCCGCACCGACAGGCCGAACGACAGCACGTGCGGGTAGGTGATCGGCAGCTCGTCGCGCAGCCCGAACCCGCACACGCGGTCGTACTCGGCGAGGTGGTCGCGGTCGATCGCGATGTCGCGCCGCACGTAGTCGGTGTCCGGCAGCCGGTCGCCGCGCCGCGCGGGCCCGGTCGCGACGGCCTTCGCGTACAGCGCGACCAGGGACGGTGCAGTGCTCACTTCAGGCATCGGCGTTCCCCTCGCTCAGGCGCCGAGCAGGCTCTGGCCGCAGACCCGCACGACGTTGCCGTTCACCCCGGCCGATGCGGGATTGGCGTACCAGGCGATGGTTTCGGCCACGTCCACCGGCAGACCGCCCTGGGACATGCTGTTCATCCGGCGGCCCGCTTCCCGCACGAACAGCGGGATCGCCGCCGTCATCCGGGTCTCGATGAAGCCGGGGGCGACCGCGTTGATCGTGGCGCCGCGGCCCGCGGCGATCGGTGCGGTGGACTGCACGTGCCCGATCACCCCGGCCTTGGAAGCCGCGTAGTTGCCCTGTCCGACGTTGCCCGCGATGCCGCTCATCGAGGACACCCCGATGATCCGGCCGCCCGGTCGCAGCGGGGAGCCGTCGGCGAGCAGGACCTCGTCGATCCGCTCCTGCGAGGTCAGGTTCACCGCGAGCACCGAGTCCCACTGCTGCTCGGTCATCCGGCCGATCGTCTTGTCGCGCGTGATGCCCGCGTTGTGCACCACGACGTCGAGCCCGTCGTGGCGCTGCGCGAAGTGCTCCGCGATCCGCTGCGGCGCGTCGTCGGCGGTGATGTCCAGCTGCAGCGTCGAACCACCGATGCGGTTGGCGACCGCGGCCAGTTCGCCGCCCTGCGCCGGGATGTCGAGGCAGACCACGTGCGCCCCGTCGCGGGCGAGGGTTTCCGCGATGGCCTCGCCGATTCCCCGCGATGCGCCGGTGACCAGCGCGATCTTGTCCCGCAGCGGCTTCTCCCAGTCGACCTCCGGCACCTCGGCCTGGCCGATGCGCACCACCTGGCCGGAGACGTAGGCGGACTTCGCGGAGAGCAGGAAGCGCAGCGTCGAACCGGCGGCGCCTTCAGCGCCTTCAGCGACGTAGACCAGCTGCGCGGTTGCGCCGCGCTTGAGCTCCTTGCCCGCGGTGCGGACGAAACCCTCGAGGGCGCGCTGCGCGGTCGCTTCCCGCGGGTCGATCAGGGTTTCCGGCGGCGTGCCGAGCACGATCACCCGGCCGCAGCGGTCGGTCTGCCGGATCGTCGGGCCGAAGAACTCGTGCAGCGCCCGCAGTTGTTCGCTGCTGCGGATGCCGGTCGCGTCGAAGACCAGCGCTGCGTAGCGCTCGCCTTCCGCGGGCGCGTCGTGGACCTGGGCCTGGACGTCCTTCGCGATGGCGGCGACGGCTTCACCGAGCCGACCGCGCGGTGCGCCGCCGAGCAGCACCGGACCGGAGACCACCGGGTCGCCCGGCCGGTGGCGGCGCAGCGGTGTCGGCGCGGGCAGGCCGAGTCGCTTGACGACCTGCCGCCCGAGCGCGGACGAGGTGAACTGCTGGTATCGGTCGGCCATTGCCACTCCCACGGATGTCCGGTAGCTCGACGTCTAACCTACCCGCGGGTAGGTTAGATTGACCAGGGAACATCGCAGCAACCAGGGAGTCAGGCCATGGCCACCGCTCGACGAGTCGCGATCATCGGCGGCAACCGGATTCCGTTCGCGCGGTCCGGCGGCCCTTACGCCCGCGCCGCCAACCAGGACATGCTGACCGCTGCGCTGGACGGGCTGGTCGCGCGCTTCGGCCTGCAGGGCGAGCGGATCGGCGAGTTCGTGGCGGGCGCGGTGCTCAAGCACAGCCGCGACTTCAACCTCGCCCGCGAGACCGTCCTCGGCTCCAAGCTGGACCCGCGCACTCCCGCGCACGACGTGCAGATGGCCTGCGCGACCGGGCTGGAAGCCGTGGTCTCGGTGGCCAACAAGATCGCCCTCGGGCAGCTCGACGTCGGCATCGCCGGCGGCGTCGACTCGGCCAGCGACGCGCCGATCGCGGTCAACGACGACCTGCGCCGCGTCCTGCTGCGCGCCAACCACGCCAAGACCGCGGCCGGCCGCCTCAAGGCGCTGACCGGTGTCCGCCCGCAGCACATCGTCCCGGAGATCCCGCGCAACGCCGAACCGCGCACCGGTCTTTCGATGGGCGAGCACGCCGCGAAGACCGCGCTGGCTTGGGAAATCGGCCGGGAAGCGCAGGACGAGCTGGCCGCGCGCAGCCACCAGCGGCTCGCCGCCGCCTACGAGCGCGGCTTCTTCGACGACCTGCTGACCTCGTTCCAGGGCGTGGCCCGCGACCAGAACCTGCGCCCGGACAGCACCGCCGAGAAGCTCGCCGAGCTCAAACCGGTGTTCGGCCGCGGCGAGGCCGCGACCATGACGGCGGGCAACTCGACGCCGCTGACCGACGGCGCCGCCACGGTCCTGCTGGCCAGTGAGGAGTGGGCGGCGCAGCGGCGGCTGCCGGTGCTGGCCTACCTCGGCGACGTGGTGTCGGCGGCGGTGGACCACGTCAGCGGCGACGAAGGACTGCTGATGGCACCGGCTTACGCGGTCCCGCAGCTGCTCGACCGCACCGGCCTCGGGCTGGGCGACTTCGACTTCTACGAGGTGCACGAGGCGTTCGCCTCGCAGGTGCTGGCGACGCTGAAGGCCTGGCAGGACCCGGAGTTCTGCAAGGACCGCCTCGGCCGCGCCGAACCGCTCGGCGAGATCGACCCGGCGAAGCTCAACGTGGTGGGCTCGTCCCTCGCGGCGGGCCACCCCTTCGCCGCGACGGGCGGCCGCATCGTGGCGACCCTCGCGAAGCTGCTGTCGGAGAAGGGATCCGGCCGCGGCCTGATCTCCATCTGCGCGGCAGGCGGCCAGGGCATGACGGCCATCCTCGAACGCCCCTGACGAGCGAATCCCTCCGAGGTGAAGGGCACCTTTCACCCACATAGTCGGCGAAAGGTGCCCTTCGCCTCGGAAAGGACGTTCCGCCATCGCTCCCGCACGGGTGGGCCACCGGATCGGGGGATGAGTGAAGGGCACCTTTCGCCAAATTACTTGGTGAAAGGTGCCCTTCACCTCTCATGCGTCGGTGGGGTTGCGGGCTTCGACGAGGGTGCGGGTGGCGTGGGCGGTGAACGGGCCGTTGCGCTGGATCTGCTCGTGGAGGTCGTGCAGGCGGTCGCGGTGGGCCTGGACCGTGAAGCCGGGGACCGTCCAGATCACCTTGCGCAGGAAGTAGATCACCGCGCCGACGTCGGAGAACTCCGCGCGCAGGCGCTCGCTGCGGATGTCCACCACCTCCAGACCTGCGGCTCGGGCGTCCGCGGCCTCCAGATCGGGGTGGCGCTTGTGGCGGGCTTCGGGCTGCGGGCCGAGGAAGTGCTCCACCAGCTCCCACATGGTTCCCGGGCCGACGTGCTGGGCGAAGTACGTTCCGCCCGGCTTCAGCACCCGCGCGATCTCCGACCACCACACGGTGGCCGGGTGCCTGCTCGTCACCAGGTCGAACGCCGCGTCGGCGAACGGCAGCGGCGGCTCGTCCGGATCCGCTACGACGACCGCGCCGAGCGGGTGCAGCAGCTCCGTCGCCACCGCGACGTTCGGCGGCCAGGACTCGGTGGCCACCATGACCGGCGGGAATCTCGGCACCCCGGCCAGCACTTCCCCGCCCCCGGTCTGGATGTCCAGCGCTGCGGACGCCAGCGCCAACCGCTGGCCGAGCGACCGCTGGTAGCCCCACGAAGGCCGCTGCTCGGTGGCCCGGCCGTCCAGCCAGGAGAAGTCCCAGCCCTCGACCGGCGCCGCCTCGGCCTCGGCCACCAACTCCTCGAACGAACGCGACATGCCCCCATCCTCCCGCCCAGCGCCACCGAATTTCCGCTCCGAGGCGGGCAGGACGTCAATTTCGCACGAAATTGACGTTCACCCGGGTGACGGTCAATTTCGCACGAAATTGACCAGGCCCTGGGTGACGGAGCGCGGTTCGGGGAGCGAGGGTGCGTTCACCAGGTGGGTTCGGCGGAGCCGTAGGGCTGGAGGAACGGCCAGGTGAGGGGTCGGCCGTCGAGGCAGCCTGGTGGGGCGACGGCGGTGATGCCGCCTGCCAGCGAGGTCAGCCACTGTTCGACGGTCGCCGGTACTGCCGGGTATTCGGTGCGGGGCTGGTCCATGAGCCAGTGCGCGGTGCGGGCCAGGGAGAGCTCCCGCAGCCAGGTCCCGCCGAGTTCGGACTGGCGGCGGAGGCCGTCCAGGACCGCTGCCGCGCAGAGGTAGCCCGTGCCGTGGTCGAGGAGCTGGCAGGGCAGCGCGCCCGGTCCGTCCGAAGTGGACTCGATGGCCGCGATCCCGGACGCCGCCTGCACGATGCTGTCGAAACCGCGCCGCTCGCCCCACGGGCCCGAATTCCCCCACGCGGACAGGGAGACCACCACCAGGCCGGGGTGCCGCTCGGCCAGCGACGCGAAGTCCAGCCCGAACCGGTCGAGCGCGCCCGGCCGGTACCCGTGCACCAGCACGTCCGCTCCGTCGAGCAGTTCGTGCAGCCTCGCGAGGCCTTCCGGCGAGCGGGCGTCGAGCACCGCGCTGCGCTTGCCGAGCAGCGCGTCGTGGCTGCCCGGTCGTTCCGGTCGGTGCGGCGGGTCGATGCGCAGGACGTCCGCGCCGAGCGCCGCGAGGAACCGGGTGCACACCGGGCCGGCGATCACCCTGGTCAGGTCGAGCACCCGGAACCGGCCGCGCCGGGGCGCCGCGCCGCCGACCTGGCGGGCGCTCACGAGCGGCTGCGCGTCCACGGCCTGCCCCTGCGGTTCGGCGCGCCACTGCTCGGGGCTGCGCACCGCGGCGGCGATTCCGCCGGCTCCGACCACGCGGGACTCCACCTCTCGCGCCGGTAGTTCCGCGATCGCCGACCCCACCGCGGCGACGTAGTCGGGCGCGCCGAGCGCGCGCACCAGGGCTTCGCGGTGCCACGGGTAGTTGCCGTGCGTCCGGACCCAGCCGTCGGCCGCTCGCCAGAACCGGGACATCGGCGCGAAGCCGTCCTGCGGCGGTCGGCCGTCCAGGCGGAAGTGCGCCTCGCTGCGCACCGCGGCGGCGACGTGCTCGGCGGCGAGTTCGGCCGGGCCTGCGGCCAGCAGCGCAGCTCCGATGCACGCGATCGCGGTGTCCTCGACGGGGAGCCTGGCCGCCAGGTGCCCGAGTCGCCCGGTCACGACCAGCTCGTCCGGACTGCGCTCGATGCCCAGCGCTTCCAGCGCACCTGCGAGTACCCGCCGCCATTCCGCTGCCATGCCCCAGATGGTCGGCGCACGGGCGCCGGAGCGCAGCAGCCGACGCGGAAGATCACAGTGCGGATCGCACCGTCTTGCGATCTATAGCTCCTCAGCTAGAAAGCCGGATAGAGCGCTCGTGGTGGATATGTCGACATATCGCCATGGAGATCGCAACACGCGCATGAGGATTTCTCGCCGAATATCGGGACAGCCCTAGACGGCTGGATACAGTCCGAGAGCTATGGACCCGGTTCGCAATCCCTTCGCCCCCGGCGCCGGGCAGCGGCCGCCCGAACTCGCCGGACGGGACCGCGAGCTCGACGCCTTCGAAGTCGTGCTCGAACGCGTCGCCCGAGGTCGGCCCGAGCGCAGCCTGGTGCTCACCGGCCTGCGCGGCGTCGGCAAGACGGTTCTGCTCGGTGAGCTGCGCTCGATGGCGCTGCGGCGCGGCTGGGGCGCGGGCAAGGTCGAGGCGCGCCCCGAGGCCGGGCTGCGGCGGCCGCTGTCCGCTGCGCTGCACCGCGCGATCCGCGACCTGGCCGTCCGGCACCGCGCGCCGGACCGCGTCGAGCAGGTCCTGGCCGTGCTCAAGGCCTTCGCGCTCAAGGCGAATCCCGACGGCGCCAAGCTCCGCGACCGGTGGCAGCCGGGCATCGACGTGCCCGCCGCGCAGGGCCGCGCCGACTCCGGTGACGTCGAGATCGACCTGGTCGAGCTGTTCACCGAGGTCGCGGAGCTGGCCGCCGACGTCGGCTCCGGGATCGCGCTGCTGATCGACGAGATGCAGGACGTGCCGACCGAGGACGTCTCAGCGCTGTGCGCGGCCTGCCACGAGCTGTCCCAGTCGGGGGCGCCGCTGGTGGTCGTCGGCGCCGGTCTGCCGCACCTGCCCGCGGTGCTGTCGGCGAGCAAGTCCTACTCCGAGCGGTTGTTCCGGTACGTGCGGATCGACCGGCTGGACCGCTCGGACGCCGACCGCGCGGTGCTCGCGCCCATCGAGCGCGAGGAAGCCGAGATCACCCCGGACGCCCTGGACGCGCTGTTCGACATCTCCGGCGGGTACCCGTACTTCGTGCAGTCGTACGGGAAGGCGACCTGGGACGCGGCGGTGCGCAGCGAGATCGGCGCGGAGGACGTGCGGCTGGCCGCGCCGGAGGCCGAATCGGAGCTGGCCGTCGGCTTCTTCGGCTCCCGCTACGAGCGGGCCACCCCGGCCGAGCGGGAGTACCTGCGGGCGATGGCGGAACTGGTGGAGGGCCGCGACGAACCGGCCCCGACCGCGTCCATCGCGCAGTACCTGGAGCGCCGCCCGTCCTCGCTGTCCCCGGCGCGGGACAGCCTGATCAAGAAGGGCCTGGTCTACTCCGGCGAGCGAGGGCTGATCGCCTTCACCGTGCCGCACTTCGGCCGCTACCTGCTCACGCAGGACTGAAGAACCGGTTGGCGGCGGGCCGGAACATCGCGATCATCGCCCCGACCACGGCGAGCACGTGCGCGACGCGCACGACGAGGAAGACCCAGCCGCTCGGCTCGGCGGGCAGCTCGATCCCACCGGCCAGCGCGGGTCCGACCATGCTCAGCAGGCCGACCCCGCCCAGCAGCACGGCCAGCGCGATGCGGACCCAGTTCCGGCCGTGGCTGAGCTGGAGGACCAGCGTCGCCAGCGCGGCGTAGACGAGCATCCGGATCGCGCCCGGCAGCAGCAGGTCTTGCAGCGAGGGCAGGACGTTGAGCAGCGTTTCCACGACACCGGCGCCGATTGCGATCAACCAGAGCAGTATCGAGGTCCGCACCGCTTCGGGCGTCTTCGGCATGATCCACCTTCCTGAGCGTTCCTAGGAGTGTGGACGCACGATCACCGCAGGTCATCAGGGGGAATCTGGATCTTGCCCCCTAGGGGATCGGGCTCTATACGCAAATCTAGCGATCTTGCTAGACGATCGGATACGGGTCGATCGAGCCCCGCCCGCCGGGGCACTTTAGCGTGACGTGGAACACATGTTTGTAAGGGTGTAACGAGCGGGCGGTGGGCGTCGATATGCATCATGACCCCGCGGTGCTGTCGGACCCCCGACCTGGCAGCATCGCGGGGCTTTCCAACTCCGGCACTTCTGCCGCCATCCAGTTCACATCTGCCGCACCCGGCACCCGTCCCGGGCACCGCTGCGCGAAGGGAGTTGAAAATGGAAATCATGATCGTCCTGCTCGGCGCCCTCGTGCCGGCCCTGATGGCCGCCCCCTACTACGTCCGGGACCGAAACCGGCGGTGATGTCGGTGGCGCCGGGCAGAGTGCCAGGCATGATCGTTCGAACGCTGGTGGAGATCGAACGCGCGATCCGGTCGTCCTGGGGCGCGGACACCTGCGCCCCCGAAGACCTCCCGCGCTGGCACGCCGGAAACCCGGCGCGCGGCCAGTGCGGGATCACCGCGATGGTGGTCAACGACCTGCTCGGCGGCGACCTCGTCCGCGGCGAAGTGCACGTCGACGGCCACTGGGTCGACTTCCACTGGTGGAACCGCTTCCCGGGCGGCCTCGAACTCGACCTGACCCGCGAGCAGTTCGACCCGGAGGAAGTGGTCGTCGGTGGCGTCGTGATCGAACGCCCGCCCGAGTTCACCCGCCTCCGCGAGGAGTACGAACTCCTGCGCACCAGAACCTTCGCCGCCCTGAACGCTTGACGCGAACAACCGGCGCGCAGCCGGAGGTTGCGGAAACGCGTCGGTGGGCGGGTATTCCTTGATCGGTGTCGGCGCGCGTACCTAATCTCCTCCCGTGACAGCCCCCCAGAGCTCCTGGTCGCAGCAGCCCTCGCCGCAGAACGACCGGCCGAAGCCCCCTTCGACGGTGGCCTTCGCGTCCTTGCTCGGCATCGTGGTGCCGAGCATCTCGGGGTTGCTGACGGTCATCAGCTACGTGACCGTCGCGCTGGAGACCATCAGGTACCTCGACAACAAGGTGGGCCCGCTGCTGTTCAACACGGCCAGCACCCTGGGCACCCTCGTGCTGGTCGGCCTGTGGGTGTTCTTCTCGCTCCGGATGCGCGCAGGCCGCGGCTGGGCTCGGACCACTCTCGCGGTCCTAGCCGGGATCTGGTTCCTCTACGCCGCTTTCGGCCTCTTCATGATGCTCAGGATGGCCGACTTCCAGCTTGGGGTGATCTTCGGCCGGGCGACCACGGTCACGGTCGTCCTCGAGCAGCTGATGGTGCTCATCGCCATGCCGCTGTTCCTCGCCCTGATCTTCCGCGCTCCCTCCAACCAGCACTTCACAACGCAGCGACCGACGACCTGATCACCTCGTTCCGCCCGCAACGCGCCCTGAACGCCCACCCGGAGGAGAAGCGGCCGAGCGGCTGCCAGCTTCGGAGCGGTGCGTGAGCAGGTGCAGGCCGCAGGACTACTGACGTTTGTCGTTACTGACGCAAGGCGTTACTATTTGAGTGTGATCCGGTCCTTCGCCGACAAACGCACACTGTTGATCTGGGAACGCCGCTGGGCCAGGCTGCACCCCGAAACGCAACGTCGTGCCTACATCAGGCTCGCCATGCTCAACCGGGCGGCCACCCTCGACGATCTCCGAGTGCCACCTGGCAACCGGCTTGAACAACTGAAGGGTGATCGTGCCGGTCAGTACAGCATCCGCGTGAACAAACAGTGGCGGATCTGCTTTCGCTGGACCGACGCTGGACCGGAAGCAGTCGAGTTCACCGACTATCACTGAGAGGGGAGGGTATGAACATGGACATCGTGATGCCACCCGTTCATCCCGGGGTGATTCTGCGTGAGGAGTTCCTCGAGCCGATGGGGATCACGGAGTACCGCCTGGCGAAGGATCTGGGCATTCCGCAGACACGGGTCAGCGCGATCACGCACGGCCGTCGGGGGATCACCGCGGACACCGGATTGCGTCTGTCGCGCTACTTCAGCATGTCCGAGGGGTTCTGGACCGGGTTGCAGGACGACTACGACCGGGCGATCGCCAAGGACAAGCTCGGCGACGCACTTGATTCGATCACGCCGATCAGTGCGTGATCGACGCTCAGCCCGGATGTCGCAGACCAGCGAATCAACCCCTGGTGCTCGGGATCGGAGGGCATCTCGTGGCGCGGGCCGTCCCGGGGAGTGGGACGCGGGACCCCGTTGGAACAGCTCCCGCACCTCGTGTTGTTGACTCCCGGTGTGAGTGAGCAGCAGAAACGCCGTGGTCGTGTCCGTGCCCCCGAACTGGTGGGTCGGCAGTGGTTGAACACCGGTGGGCAGGAGCTTCGGCTCAAGGACTTCCGGGGGAAGGTTCTCGTCCTCGACTTCTGGACGTTCTGCTGCATCAACTGCTTGCACGTGCTGGACGAGCTGCGGCCGTTGGAGGCCGAGTTCGCCGCCGAGGTCGTCACTGTGGGCGTGCACTCGCCGAAGTTCGAGCACGAGGCCGATCCCGCCGCGCTGGCCGCCGCCGTCGAGCGCTACGCCGTGCACCACCCGGTGCTCGACGATCCCGAGCTGACCACCTGGCAGAACTACGCCGTCAAGGCCTGGCCGACGCTCGTCGTGGTGGACCCCGAGGGGTACGTCGTGCACGTCGCCGCCGGTGAGGGGCACGTCGAGGCGCTGCGCAGCGTCATCACCGAGGTCATCGCCGAGCACGAGGCCAAGGGCACGCTGCACCGCGGCGACGGTCCCTACGTGCCGCCGGAGGCTCCCGAGACGACGCTGCGGTTCCCCGGCAAGGTCATCGCGCTGCCGAGCGGGAACCTGCTGGTGTCGGACTCGGCGAACCACTCGCTGGTGGAGTTCGCCGCCGACGGCGAGACCGTCGTGCGGCGGATCGGCACCGGTGCGCGGGGTCGGGCGGACGGGGCGGCTCCGGAGTTCTCCGAGCCGGGCGGGCTCGCGCTGCTGCCCGCGCAGCTCGCCGAGCAGGCCGGTTACGACGTGGTCGTCGCCGACACCGTCAACCACCTGCTGCGCGGGGTGCGGCTCGCGGACGGGCACGTCACGACCGTCGCCGGAACCGGTGAGCAGTGGCGCGACGGCAGCGACTCCGGTGCCGGGCTGGAGACCCCGCTGACCAGCCCCTGGGACGTCTCCTGGTGGGAGCCCGCCGGTGGTGTGGTGATCGCGATGGCGGGCAACCACACGCTCGGCCTGTTCGACCCGGTGTCCGGGGCGGTGCGGCGGTTCGCCGGGACCACCGTGGAAGGGCTCCGCGACGGCGCGGCCGAGGAGGCGTTCTTCGCCCAGACCTCCGGGCTGGCCGACGGCGGCGACCGGTTGTGGCTGGCCGACTCGGAGACCTCGGCGCTGCGCTGGGTCGAGGCCGCCGAGGGCGGGTTCGCGGTGCGGACCGCGGTCGGCACCGGGCTGTTCGACTTCGGGCACGCCGACGGCCCCGCCGACCAGGCGCTCCTCCAGCACCCGCTGGGCGTGGCGGTGCTGCCGGACGGCTCGATCGCGGTCTGCGACACCTACAACGGCGCGATCCGGCGCTACGAGCCGGCGACCGGCGAGGTCTCCACGCTGGCGACCGACGTGGCCGAACCGTCCGGGGCCGCGGTGGTGGACGGTGAACTGGTGGTGGTCGCCTCCGCCGCGCACCGGCTGGAGCGGCCGGTGCCGCCCGGCGTCGCCGCGCGGCTGGTCGAAGGGGCTTCGCAGCAGGTCAAGCGGCCTGCGACCGAGATCGCCCCGGGCGCGGTGGAGCTCGCGGTGGTGTTCACCCCGCCGCCCGGCACCAAGCTCGACGAGCGCTACGGGCCGTCGACCCGGTTGGAGATCAGCTCCTCGCCGGAGGGCCTGCTGCTGGAGGGCGCGGGCGTGGGCACCGACCTGACCCGCCGCCTGGTGCTGGCCGAGGGCTTCGAGCAGGGCGTGCTGCACGTGGTGGCGCAGGCCGCCAGCTGCGACGACGACCCCGCCGTCGAGCACCCCGCCTGCCGCCTGACCAGGCAGGACTGGGGCGTTCCGGTCAAGATCGCGGCATCCGGCCCGAAGCGCCTCCCGCTGGTGATGGGCGGCCTCGACACCGAGTGAACCGTTCGGTCGCTCCGGGCCGTGTGGAGTTCGGAGCCGGTGCGAACGGGCCGTCCGTCTCGGAGGGGGAGGCGAGGGCCCGTTCGCTCGGTGTCCTGCTCCTGGGGATTGCTCCACCTGAGTGACGAGGTGCGCGCGTTCCGTTCGCCGGATCGAGTGGTGCGCGGGTTCGCCGGGTACGGCGGGTCGTCGTCCCGCCCGGCGCGGAAACCTCGGGGATCCGGTGTGCGGTGCGTCGGAAGAACGGCCTTGACCTGCTGGAACGTGGCTTCTCGTTGGGGTTGGCGGGTGCCTTGGCGGGAGGAGGCGCATAACACCTGCCCTGGCCGGTCGGTCATCCGGTGGCGGCAAGTAAACTTTTCGGGTGACCGATGCCAAGCTCGAAATCCAGATGCTGCACGACCGGGTCATGGTGCGCATCTCCCCGGAGTCCGGGGAGCGCCGCAGCACCGGCGGCATCGTGATTCCGGCGACCGCCCAGGTGGCCAAGCGGCTCGTCTGGGGCGAGGTCTTCGGCGTGGGCAGCCACGTGCGCACCGTCAAGGTCGGTGACCAGGTGCTGTTCAGCCCCGACGAGCAGTTCGAGGTCGAAGTCCAGGGCCAGGCCTACCTCGTGATGCGCGAGCGGGACCTGCACGCGGTGGCCAGCGAGCAGACCGAGCAGGGCACCGGGCTCTACCTGTAGTCGGCAACCCCGGTCGGTCGGCGACGGCCGGCGAAAGCGCAGGAGCAGCGGCTCCAGACGCCCCCCACCGCAGGACCGACAGGAGAAGGGGAAGCGGTGCCGGAAAACCACGACCACCCCAGCGGTTCGGAGCCGTCCACCGAACGGCTCCACACCGGTTCGGACCAGCGCTCGGAGCCGGAACGCGACGTCGAGCGGACCACCCGGATCCCTCCGGTGCCCGCGGCCGACGAAGGCACCCAGCGCATCCAGCCGACCGCCGAACCCGAGTCGGACGCCGAGCGCACCGCGCAGATCGCCGCGCTGCCCACCGACTTCAGCAACTTCCCCATCGGCGAGACCCAGGCGATCCCGCAGGTCGCCGGTGGCTGGAACGCGGCCGTCCCGCCGCAGCAGGCCGCCGAGCGCAAGAAGCGCGGCCTGATCCGCGCCGGGATCGCGGCCGGTGCCGCGGTCGGGCTCCTGGCCCTGCTCTACGTGGGCGACCTGGCCCTGACCAGCGGAACCGTGCCGCGCGGCACGGTGGTGGCCGGGGTCGACATCGGTGGCCTGGAACCCGCCGCGGCCGAGACCAGGCTGAAGGCCGAGCTCGGCCCGGGCCTCGACCAGCCGGTGCAGCTCCAGGTCGCGGACCGCTCGACGACCATCAACCCGGCCGACGCGGGGCTGCAGATGGACTGGTCGGCGACCGTGGCGGAGGCCGGTGAGCAGCCGCTCAACCCGTTCAGCCGGATCGCCTCGCTGTTCAGCACGCGGGAGGTCGCGCCGGTCAGCCACGGCGACCGGGACCAGCTCGTGCAGGCGCTGGAGAAGACCCGGCCGCAGCTGGACCGCGAGCCCGCCGAGGGCACCATCCGCTTCGAGGGCACCAAGCCCGTCGCGGTCGAGCCGGTCACCGGCCAGTTCGTCGACGTGCAGCGGGCCACCGACGAGGTGCTGACGCACTGGGCCGAGGACGGCCCCGTGCAGGTGCCCTTCACCGAGAAGCCCGTCAACACCACCGCGGACGGCGTGCAGCGGGCGCTGCGCGAGATCGCCCAGCCCGCGGTGAAGGCGCCGGTGACGGTGCGCGGCGAGGGCAAGGACGCGACGCTGGCGCCGGAGGCGATCGCCGCCGCGCTGCGGTTCGAGCCGGGCGACGAGGGCGGCCTGAAGGCCAACATCGACCTGCCGAGCGTGATCGGCGCCGTCGAACCGCAGCTGGCCGACACCATCAAGCCCGGCAAGGACGCCGAGATCGTGCTCGAAGGCGGCGTGCCCGTGGTCAAGCCGTCCACCGACGGCATCGGGGTGAACTGGGACAAGAGCTTCGCGCGGCTCATGGACGTGCTGCGCGCTCCGCAGAACCGCTCGGTGCAGGCCGTCTACGAGCACCAGCCGGCGCAGTTCACCACCGAGCAGGCCAACCAGATGGGCATCAAGGAGGTCGTCGGCGAGTTCACCACCGGCGGCTTCGAGCCCGCATCCGGGGTGAACATCCGGCGCACCGCCGAGCAGGTCAACGGCGCGGTCATCAAGCCGGGCGAGACGTTCAGCCTCAACGGCCACACCGGTCCGCGCGGAACCGCGCAGGGCTACGTGGAGTCCGGGATCATCCAGGACGGCAGGCCGGGGCGCGCGGTCGGCGGCGGCATCTCGCAGTTCGCCACGACGCTGTACAACGCCTCGTACTTCGCGGGCATGCAGGACGTCGAGCACAAGGCGCACAGCTACTACATCAGCCGCTACCCGGCGGGCCGCGAGGCGACGGTGTTCCAGAGCCCCAGCGGGGCCAGCGTCATCGACGTCAAGTTCAAGAACGTCTCCAAGAGCGGCATCCTGATCACCACGACGTGGACGCCGTCCTCGATCACGGTGAAGCTGTGGGGCACCAAGCAGTTCGAGGTGTCCTCGCAGACCGGTGAGCGCACCAACCCGACGCAGCCGCACGAGAAGGTCGTGCCGCCGGGCGAACCGTGCAGCGCGAGCAAGGGCTCGCCGGGCTTCACGGTGACCGACACGCGCACCATCCGCGACATCACCACCGGTCAGACCCGCAACGAGACCCAGCGCACGCGCTACGACCCGCAGCCGATCATCCACTGCGGCGCCCCGCCCGCCTGACGAATCATCGGGCCCCGGCTTCAGCTGAAGCCGGGGCCCGATTCGTTTCAGCGGGTGGTCTGGACGAGCAGTCCCGGGTGGTCGGTGCCGTCGATCGGCAGCGTCTCGACCTGCTCGAAGCGGAAGGCGTCCATCGCGAACACGTGCTGGACGCTGCCGTCGTCCTTGCGGTACCAGCCCTCCGGCACGCAGCCCTGCACGTCGGGCTCACCGCCGGAGACCAGGCTCAGATCGCCGCCCAGCACCGCTTGCGCGCCGAGCGCGGTCGCGATCCCGGACAGCTCGTGGCACTGGTCGGCCGCCACCCGGGCGTCGGTCTCGGACAGGTGCGCGGTGCACGCCGAGACCTGCGAGTACGGCACGCACAGCAGCACGCGCTGCACGCCGCTGCCGTCCTGCGCGGCGAACTGCTGCTCGACCGGCTCTCCCGGCGCACCCACGTCGGGGTGGGTCAGGATCGCCACGCCGAAGTCGCCGCGACCGTCCTGGCACCTGGCCGGATCGCCGGTGCCCGCGTCGCCGACCGGGGTGAACTCCCAGCGGTAGCCGGTCTCGCTGGTCATGCGGGTGATGTCGGACGCGCAGACCTCGTTGAGCGTCACCACGTCCGGCCGCCGCTGGTGGACGGCTTCGATCGCGGCGTCCACCGAGCGGCCCGCGGAGAAGCAGGGCTCGTCGCCGCTGTTGCAGAGGTTGAGCTGGAGCACGTCGAAGGAACGGGGAGCCTGCGCGTGCGCAGCGGGCAGCACGGCGGTGACCGCTGCGGCGAGCGCGGCCACCGCCCAGAGCACGGTCGAACGACGCAACATCGTGACCTCCTTCGGGATACGCGCCGAACGGCTCGACACCCGTTGCAGTCTGCTCACCTGCGGATATTCCCTCGACCGCTGGATGGGGTAGTGGCAACTTCTCGACAGCCGCTGCGCCGGAGGCGTCACAGGTGCCGATGATCCGTGCACGGAGGGTGATCAAGAGTTTCGCGCGCACGGCGCCCGCGGGCCCGCGGAGCCCCCTGTTGACCAGTGGCGCGCACCACATGAGACTGAAGGACCACTCGGTCGGGACGGGCACATGTCCCACGGAAATGGGGGAGGTTCGGCGCAATTCCTTTCGCTGCTCCGGCGCTGGGCCGCCAGGTTTGCCGATCTCGGCGGGCGACGGCGACCGGGGCGGCGGGAAATTTTGATGGCTTCGCAACATTCGGCATTGGGATTACGCCTGATCGGGTGGCACCATCTGAGAACTCAGGTCCTCACCTACTAGGAGTGACATCGTGGCGCGTCGCAGAACAACACGAGCGCTGGCCCTGCTGCCCGCTCTCGCCCTCGCCACCGCAGCCGCAGCGGGGTGCGCCGAGTCCACCACCGCAGGCGGCGGCACCGCGGACGGCGGGGTGGAGGTGATCAAGGCCGGCTTCCTCACCACCTGCACGCACATGGACTACAAGCCCTTCCAGTTCCACGACCAGGGCAAGATCGTCGGCTTCGACGTCGACCTCGTCGACGCGATCGCCAAGGACATGGGCCTCCAGCAGGAGATCGTGGACACCCCCTTCGAGGGCATCCAGTCCGGCGAGGACCTGAACACCCGTCGCTGCGACGTCGCCGCCGCGGCCATGAGCATCACGCCCGCGCGCGAGGAGAACTTCGACTTCTCCGACCCGTACTTCGACGCCACCCAGGCGCTGCTGGTCAAGAAGGGCCAGCCCATCCGCAGCCTGGGCGACCTGCGCGGCAAGAAGCTCGGCGTGCAGCTGTCCACCACCGGTGAGACCTACGCCAACGACAACAAGGGCGCCAACGGCTACGAGGTCGTGCAGTTCGAGGACCTGCCGCTGTCGGTGACCGCGGTGCAGACCGGCCAGGTCGACGCGGCGATCAACGACAACAGCGTGCTGGCCGACTTCGTCAAGAACAACCCGGAGGTGGAGATCACCACCGAGTTCACCACCGGCGACCAGTACGGCATCGGCATGGCGACCGGCAACACGGCGCTGAAGGACCGCGTCAACGCCGCGCTGAAGAAGCTCAAGGACAACGGCGAGTACGACAAGATCTACGAGAAGTGGTTCGGCAAGAAGCCGGAGTGAGCTCGGCGCTGTGAGTTCTCGGCTTCGGGGTCGGCGGAAGCTCCAACCGCCGGCCCCGACCACTGATCAGGAGACTTCATGACAACCGACACCGAGCGCCGCAAGCCCGGCATGGGCAGGCGGCAGCGGGCGCGGCTGAACCGCGGCATCCAGTACGCAGTGCTCGCCGTGGCCATCGTGGTCCTGGCGCTGGTCGCGGACTGGGGGTCGATCGCGCGGGCGTTCTTCAACGTCGACGTCGCGGTCGCGCAGTTCCCCGGCCTGATCACCACCGCGCTGGTGAACACGATCATCTACACCGTGCTGGGCTTCGCCTTCGGCCTGGGCCTGGGCATCGTGCTGGCGCTGATGAAGATGTCGCCGGTCGCGCCCTACCGCTGGATCGCCACCGGTTACATCGAGCTGTTCCGCGGGCTGCCCGCGCTGCTGGTGTTCATCGCGCTGGGCTTCGGCGTGCCGATCGCCTTCCAGCTGCGGTTCAACATCTACACCACGGTGATGCTCGCGCTGGGCCTGGTCGGCGCGGCCTACATGGCCGAGACCATCCGGGCGGGCATCCAGGCGGTGCCGAAGGGGCAGATCGAGGCGGCGCGCTCGCTGGGCATGTCGCCGACCCGGACCATGATCACCGTCGTCATGCCGCAGGCGTTCCGGATCATCCTGCCGCCGCTGACCAACGAGCTGATCCTGCTGACCAAGGACTCCTCGCTGGTCTACCTGCTCGGTCTGGCCAGCAACGAGTACGAGCTGGCCAAGTACGGCCGCGCGGCGCTCAACGAGTACGCGTCGCTGACGCCGCTGCTGGTCGCCGGGGTCTGCTACCTGGTGATCACCATTCCGCTGTCCCGGGTGTCCAACCTGCTGGAGCGCAAGTACGGCGGGCCGCGAACCAAGAGCGGAGGCGCATGAGCATGACCAGCCTGTGCCAACCGCAGCCCTGCTCAACCGCACCTCGGGGGACCGTGACGCAAACCAGCCACAAGAAACCGCGAAACGCAAGATTGCTCCTGAACGCAACCACCACTGTGAATCGCGGGGAGGCGGAACTGTGAGCGACTTCATGATCGAGATCTCCGGGCTGGGCAAGTCGTTCGGTTCGCTCGAGGTGCTGCGCGGCATCGACCTGCAGGTCGAGCGCGGCGAGGTGGTGTGCGTGATCGGGCCGTCCGGGTCCGGCAAGTCCACCCTGCTGCGCTGCGTGAACCTGCTGGAGGAGCCGACCGCGGGCAAGGTCGTGGTGGACGGCACCGAGCTCACCGACCCGGACACCGACCTGGACGGCGCGCGGCGGCACGTCGGCATGGTGTTCCAGCAGTTCAACCTGTTCGCCCACCTGCACGTGCTGGACAACCTGACGGTGGCGCAGCGCAAGGTGCTGGGGCGCGACAAGAAGACCGCGGAGAAGATCGCGCGGGAGAACCTGGAGCGGGTCGGGCTGGCCGAGAAGGCCGACGCGATGCCCGCGCAGCTCTCCGGCGGCCAGCAGCAGCGGGTCGCGATCGCGCGGGCGCTGTCGATGAACCCGAAGGTGATGCTGTTCGACGAGCCGACCTCGGCGCTGGACCCGGAGCTGGTCGGCGACGTGCTCGGCGTGATGCGCCAGCTCGCCGACGAGGGCATGACGATGCTCGTGGTGACCCACGAGATGCAGTTCGCCCGCGAGGTCGCCGACCGGGTGCTGTTCATGGACGGCGGCGGGATCATCGAGCAGGGCCCGCCGGCGGAGGTCATCGGCAACCCGAAGGAGGAGCGCACCCGCACGTTCCTCGCCCGCGTCCTCGACCCCACCCACACCCACCCGGAAACCCCTGCGGAGTAACGGGATTCCCGCGGCTCCTCCACTCGGCGCGCGTCGTCCGGCTGGGCGCCGTCCCCAGCCGTCGGCGTGTCGTGCTTGCGACACGCCGACGGTTTGTTTCACGTGGAACCGTCCGATTGGTCCGTTCGGCTGCATTGCTGGTCCGTTCGCAACCGTCTTTCGTGGTCGCACGTCGGAGTTGTCGAGGTAGTTGATCGACTACCTTTCGTGTGGAGCAACGGAACGGGACACGGTCGGGGGAACTGGTGGCGGTCGTCAAGCCGTGGGAGAGCAACGGTCCGCTGACCGCGGCCGAGCAGCGGTTCGAGGAACTGCTGCGGCAGAACCGGGGTGACCGCGCGGCGCCGGACACCGGCAGGCCGCTGGACGTGCACGCCGTCAACCACGACCCGGAGCGGGTGATCCGCGGCGAGTACCTCAGCCGCCGCCTGGTGGAGTCGCTCGACGAGACCGGCTGGCGGCCGTTCTCCCGGCGCACCGGCCAGCAGCCGGTCATCGCCATCGAGAACGCGGTGATCACCGGGCGCCTCGACCTGCGGGCCACCGATCTGCCGTACCTGCTGGAGTTCGTCCGCTGCCGGTTCGAACTCGTCCCCGACCTCCGGCAGTCCTCCATCGCCGGCCTGGTGCTCTGGCACTGCCGGCTGCCCGGCCTCAACGCCAGGAACCTCACCACCAGCAACGACACGGTGCTGCGCCACTGCCTCAGCACCGGCGGCATCGACCTCGCGGACGCGCAGCTCGGCGGTTCCCTGCTGTTCAACGACTGCGAGCTGCGCAACCCCGGCGGCCGGGCCGTCTACGGCGACCGGCTGGCGGTGTCCGGCGCGCTGCTCGGGCTGCGGTTGCAGACCTCCGGCGAGATCCGCATCCCCGGCGCGAAGGTCGGCGGCAACCTCAACCTCTCCGGCGGCGCGCTGCGCAACCGCGGCCGGATCGCCCTGAACGCCAACGGGATCCAGATCGGCGGCAGCCTGCGCTTCGACGTCGACCCGCTGACCAAGCGGCCGTTCACCGTGGCCGGAGTGCTCTACCTGCCCAGCGCGCACATCGCGGGCGACGTCCGGCTGCGCGACGCGGTGCTCGAACCCGGCGTGATGCCGCCGCGGCGCGGCGAGTCCAAGCACGACGACCCGACCAGCACGCTGATCTTCGACCGCGGCGACATCCGCGGCGACGTGCAGATCGACCAGGGCTTCCGCAGCGGCGGCACAATCCGGATGGTCAGCGCTCGGATCGGCGGCGACCTGCGGATGGCGGGCGCGAACATCGACCTGGGCTGGTCGCGGTCGGCGAAGGCCGCGGTGGACCAGCCGCTGCGCGCGCTGCACATCGACGGCACCGAGGTGCTCGGCAACGTGGACGCCTCGCGCGTCGACCTGCACGGCCAGGTCCGGATGGTCGACGTCCGGGTGGCGGGCAGCTTCCAGCTCAACCGCGCGCGGCTGCGCGGACCGCGCACCGACGTGGTGCAGGCCAGCCGGATCAGCGTGGGCAGCAACCTGGACTGCCGGGAGACCGACATCTCGGGCTCGGTCCAGCTGCAGGGCGCCCGGATCGGCGCCAACGTCGACCTGCGCTCGGCGCAGCTGACCAAACCCGCGTGGCACCGGCACAAGATGGCCTACAAGCCGTCGGTCGACCTGCGCGCCGCGCAGATCGCGCGCGACCTGGTGTGCGCGGCGGGCAACCGGCCGTTCCTCGCCGAGGGCGAGGTGCAGCTGCGGCGCGCGGAGATCGGGCGGCAGGCCAACTTCCTGGGCTGCCGGCTCGGCGACGGCTCCAGCCGCAACGCGATCAACGCGTTCGGCCTGGTCGTGCAGGAGTTCACGCTGCTGCCGGAGACCGCGCCGCAGGGCCGGATCATGCTGCGGCAGGCGCAGTGCGAGCTGCTGGCGGACAACTCGGAGCTGTGGGCGGCCTCCGGCGGCGTGGACGTCGAGGACTTCAGCTACGACAACTTCACCGAGACCATCGAGCCCACCGACCGCGCCACCGTGCTGGAGCGGCTGGGCTGGCTGCGCGCCAACTCCGGCGGCCGCTACCAGCCGGGGCCCTACGACCAGCTGGCGAAGGTGTTCCGCGGCAACGGCAACGAGGAGCACGCGGTCACCGTGCTGATCGAGAAGCAGCGGCGCCGCTACCAGGCGATCGCGACGGCCACCCGGCCGGTCTTCCGGTTGCCGGTGCGGCTGTGGAGCATGCTGCAGCTGGTCACGGTGAGCTACGGCTTCCGCCCGCTGCGCGCGCTGATCTGGCTGGTGCTGCTCACCGCGGCGGGCACCAGCTGGTTCAGCTTCCACGAGCTGGTGCCGATCAACGAGGAGGACCACCCGGTGTGGAACCCCTTCCTCTACACGGTCGACCAGCTGGTGCCGATCATCAACCTGGGCCACGACGTGATGTGGCGGGCCGAGGGCAACTCGGAGTGGATCACGGTGGTCCTGATCGCGGCGGGCTGGATCCTGGCCACCACGGTCGCCGCGGGCATCACCAGAGCCCTCCGCCGCGACCCGTGACGGGGCCCTGGTCAATTTCGTACGAAATTGACCAGGGCCCGGGTGAACGTCAATTTCGTACGAAATTGACGCCGGGCGTGGCGCGGTCGCCTGGGGATTCTGCGTTCTCGCGCGGGATCAGGACGGGCATACCCGACGGACGGGTGAAGTTCCGGGCGGCCGTAGATCAGCCGTGCTAGATCAGGTTCGGCCCTGTTCAGCCACGGCACGGAGGTTCGCGTGGTCCGATTCCGTCGTCTCCCCCAACTCGCCTTCGCCCTGGCCGCCGCGGCGGCCCTGCTCGCCCCGGCCGCCCACGCGGCCGACGACTTCGAGTACGTCGCGCTGGGCGATTCCGCCGCGGCCGGCCCGCTCATCCCGAACCAGGATCCGAACCTGCTCTGCTTCCGCTCCGGGATGAACTACCCGCAGGTTGCCGCCTCGCTGCTCGGCGCGAAGCTCATCGACGTGACCTGCTCGGCAGCGAAGATCGACGACTTCTCCCAGCGGCAGCACGGAATCCTGCCGCCGCAGTACGACGCGCTCAGCCACCGGACCGACCTGGTCACGGTCACCATCGGCGGCAACGACGCGGAGCTGGTGCAGGCCGCGGTGTCCTGCCTGAACCTGCTGCCGGAGCCGCTCGGCAAGTCCTGCGCGGACCGCTTCACCGCGGGCGGGCGCGACGAGCTGGGGTCGCGGATCGACGCGCTGGTGCCGAAGGTGGACGAGATGCTCGAGCAGATCCGGTACCGGGCTCCGAACGCCGAGGTGGTGCTCGTCGGCTACGGCACCTACCTGCGGCCCGGCGGCTGCTACCCGCTGCAGCCGATCTGGGCCCGGGACGCCGACTACTTCCAGTCCAGTGTGGACAAGCTCAGCGCGATGCTGGGAGAGCGCGCCGAAGCGCACGGCGCCGGGTTCGTGGACCTCGGTCCGGTGAGCGTGGGGCACGACACCTGCGCGGCCCCGCAGGACAAGTACTTCGAAGGCGTCGTCCCGACCTCGGAAGCCGCGCCGCTGCACCCGAACGCCCGCGGCATGGCGGCCTTCGGCCGAGAGGTGGCGGACGCGGTGTCAGGTTCGCACGACTGATCCGACCAGCGAATGCCCCCGCTCCGGCGGGGGCATTCGCTGGCCGTCAGGAGGCGAGGTTCTCGCAGAGGTGCGCGGAGAAGATCGCCTGCGCTCGCGAATCGCCCAGTTCGCGGGCGATCCCCAGGCCGCGCCGGGAGAGCTCGGTCTGCGCCTCCCGGTCGCCGAGGCGGTGGTGGAAGCGCTCCAGCGACAGCGCCAGGTGGCACGCCCGCGCGTGCTCGCCGCGCGAGATCGCCAGTTCGAGCACCTGGTGCAGGTTGGTCTCCTCCGACCGGAACCAGCTCAGCGCCGCCTGCGCGGTGCGGACCTCGGGCAGCTCGGTGGGAGTCGGTGACACCCAGCGGTGCCACGGGGAGTCCACGACGAACCGCAGGCCGCGGTCGGCGATGTGCATGTAGTGCTCGAGGAGCCGGGCGAAGGCGGCGTTGCGCTCCGCCGCCGGCTCTTCCTGGCCGACCCCCACCGAGTAGAGCCGGACCAGGGCGGACCACCGGTAGCGGCCCTGACCGCTCTCCTGCAGCAGGTGGACCGAGGCCAGCTGCTCCAGCTGGGACTGGGTCTCGTGCACCGCGGTGCCCGCGAGCGCAGCGGCCGCCAAGCCGTCGATGCTGTCGCCGGGATGCTCGCCCAGCAGCCGGAACAGCCGGGCCGACGCCGGGTCGAGCCAGCGGTAGCTCGCGGTCAGGGCGGTGCGGACGCCTTCGCCGGAATCCGGCAGCGACAGCGTGTCCAGCCGGTGGCGCTCGTTGGCGGTGGCGGCGACCAGCGAGCGGATCGTGCGGTTCGGGGCGCGCGCCGCGGCGATCCGCAGCGCCAGCGGGAGCCGGTCGCACAGCTCGGCGAGCTCGGCGGCGGCGTCCGGCTCGGTGTCGATCCGCTTGGCGCCGAGGACGGTCCGCAGGACGTCGACGGCCGCTTCGCGGCTCAGCGGGGACACCGGGATCTGCACCGCGCCCGCGATGGCGGCGAGACCGTTCAGCCTGCTCCGGCTGGTCACCAGCACCGAGCAGCCGGCCCCGGGCAGCAGCGGGCGGACCTGCGCGGCCGAGCGCGCGTTGTCGAGCACCACCAGCATCCGGCGGCTGGACAGCATCGAGCGGTACAGCGCGGCGCGTTCGTCGGTGTTGTCCGGGATGCGGGACTCGGCGACGCCGAGCGCGCGGAGGAAACCGCCCAGCACGTGGCCGGGTTCCGCCGGCGCGGCCTCGGCGATCCCCTGGAGGTCGTAGAACAGGCAGCCGTCCGGGAACTGCGCCGCCGACCGGTGCGCCCAGCGCAGCGCGAGCGCCGTCTTGCCGACCCCGGCCGGTCCGGTGAGGATCTGGACGGCGCCGTCGCCGCGGGTCCGGTCCAGCAGCTCCAGTTCGTCGCCGCGGCCGACGAATCCGGTGCTCTCGCGGGGTAGTTGCGCCGGTGCGGAGGGTGGTTCCGACTCCTCCGCGGCGCTGAGCACGCCGTGGAACGCGGCCTGCAGCGCGGGGCCGGGAACGACGCCGAGCTCTTCGGCGAGCCGGGTCCGCGTCGCGTGGTAGACGTCGAGCGCCTCGGCCTGCCTGCCGGCCTGGTGCAGGCTCAGCACCAGCAGTTCCACCAGGGGTTCGCGCAGCGGCCGCATCGCCACGGCCTCGCGCAGCGGGTTGATCCCCTCGGCCGCGCGGCCGATCCGGTGCAGGCGCCAGGCCAGCTCGTGCACCGCGTTGATCATGGACTCGTCCAGCCGGTCCACGACCTCCCGGCGCAACCGCTCGGCCGAGACGTCGGCCAGCGGCGGCCCGCGGTGCAGGGACAACGCGGTGTCCAGCAGCTCGACGGCCTCGGCGTCGGGCGCGTCGCGGGAGGCGGCGACCAGGTCCTCGAACTGCGTCATGTCGACCGCGGAGCGCGGTGCGCGCAGCTGGTAGCCGGGCGCGCGGGTGACCAGTTCGACGCCGTCGCCGAGGTCCTTGCGCAGCTGCGCGACGTGGCCTTGCAGCGCGGCTTTGGCGGTGGGCGGTGGCGCGCCCTCCCAGGCCAGGTCCATCAGGCGGTCCGCGGAGACGACGCGGTTCAGGTCGATGGCCAGCGCGGCGAGGATGCTGCGCCGCTTGGCGGCGCCGATCGCGGCCGCGCTGCCGTCGGCCCGCAGCATCTCCACAGGACCGAGCAGTCGTATTCGCAGCTGGGGTGGTGTTCTCGGGGAAGACATCCGCTCTCGTTCGAGTGCTCTACCGGGCGAGCTCGCCTCGCTGCCCCACGAGTTGGTGCGACGTTGGTGCGACGTTGGCGGCGCTTGCCAGCATAGTGCGGTGACGTTGTGGCTGGGGGATTCATGAGCGAACCCGAGGAAGTCCAGGCGACCCGCAACCTGGAGCGCTCCGCCGTAAGTGTGAAGCAGTTGCGCCAAGCGGTGGAATCGCAGCAGCTGCGCCTGGACCCGGCGGCCGGTGAGCAGATCCGCACCGCGCTGGAAGACCAGATGTCCAAGGTGGACTCCTGGGTCTCCAGGGCAGGTGGCCTCACCGGGAACGCCCCGTTGGGCGAGAACCCGGTCGCGGAGGCGATGGCGACGAAGTTCGCCAACCGCGCCGAGGGAACCGGGCGCTCCTTCAACGACGCGCTGAAGACCTATCGCGAGGTCCTCGAGGAAGCGCGCGACGCGATCAACGCGGCCATGCGCACCTACGAGCGCGCCGACGAGTACGCGGCGGACTCGTTCCGCAAGATCGCTGATGATGCCTTCCCGAACCCCATGTGATGGTGCCGTTGCTGGGGCTCACCGGCCGCAGCCGAGGGGATGAAAGCCTGAGATGACCGAGTTGAAACCCAGGCAGGGCGGTCTGGGCCAGGACGTCGTTCTGACCGAGACGCAGAACTGGGCCTCGCGCAGCCACGACGAGCTCTACATGGCGGTGCACAACAACAACGACCCCGGCCGGGTCGGACAGCTCGCCGACGAGTGGAAGTCGCTGAGCAGCGACATCGACGAGTCCTCGCAGCGGATGTCGGAGCAGCTGCGCTCCACCGAGTCGGGCTGGCAGGGCGAGGCGGCCGACGCGGCCCGCTCGGCGATCCAGCAGCTGGCCGACTGGAACAGCGACGCGGGTGCGACCGCGGGCACGCTGTCGGAGCGGATCGGCACCCAGGGCCGGATCATGGAGGTCGCCAAGGCCGAGATGCCGGAGCCGGTCAAGGGCAAGGAGAACCTGGCCGCCACGCTGGTCGGCACCTACACCGCGGGTGATCTCGCGGGCTTCATGCAGGCCACCGCGGACCTGCAGGTCCACGAGGCCAAGGCCGCCGACTCGCACGAGCGCGCCGTCCAGGTCATGACCTGGATGGAGGACGAGTCCCGCAACATCGACAAGGACACGCCGAGCTTCCAGCCCCCGCCGAACCCGGTGGAGAAGATGCAGCTGCTCGCGGCCAAGCGCGTGTTGCCCAACGCCGAGCCGCAGCAGCAGGGCACCCCGATGGGCGAGAACGCCGTGCCCGCCGGAGCACCGGGTGGACCTGGTGCGCCTGGCACGCCGGGCGGGATGCCGCCGGGTGCGCCGGAGAGCACGACCGCGGCCAGCTTCGGCGGCCCGCCCGGTGGTCCTGGCGGAGTGCCCGGCATGCCCGGTGGTCCTGGTGGCGTGCCCGGTGCTCCGGGAGCGCCCGGCGCCCCCAACATGCCGCCGCTGGGCGGGATACCCGGTGGCCCCGTTGGTGTTCCCGGCAAGCCCGGTGGGATCGACGGCCCGACCAAGGCGATGCCGATGCCCAAGCTCGGCGGCCCCGGTGGGATCGACGGGCCGACCAAGGCGATGCCGAAGCTGCCGCCGCTGGGCGACATCACCGGCAACACGCCGCAGAGCACGAGCCCGCAGAGCACGAACCCGCAGAGCTTCAGGCCGCCGAACATGCCCCCGATCCCGGGCGGCGGAGATCACCAGTACCAGCCGCGGCCGTTCAACCAGGACGTCCCGCCCGTGCCGGGCACCGGCTGGCCCAACAACCGGCCGGGCGGACCGGGCAGCAACAACAACCCGACCGGCGGCCCCCAGCCGTTCCGGGGTCCGCTCCCGCAGATCCCGACCGGTGGCGGCCCGACCGGCGGCCCCGTCGGAACCGGCCCCGGTGGCGGCGGCGGGTTCCGCGGCGGACCGGTTCCGCCGGTCCCGGGCGTCGGTGGTGGTGCTGGCGGCGCCGGTGGTTTCGGCGGCGGTGGCGCCGGTGGCGGCTCGTCCAACATGACGCCCGGCGGTACCTCGGGCACCGGACGTCCCGGTGAGGGCGGTTTCGGCGGCCGCGGCATGGGCGGTGCTCCCGGCACGCCGGGTGCTGCCGGCGCGGCCGGGATGGGTGCCGGCCCGATGGGCGGCGCCGCCGGTCAGCGCGGCCGCGGCGAGGACGACAACGAACGCCGGGCGAAGTACGTGCAGGGCGGCCAGATCGTCGAGGTGCCCGGCGCCGACCTGCCGCCGCCGGTGATCGGTGAGGGCAAGCGGAAGAAGCGGGACAAGGAATGACGACGACAACAGCGCCGAACTTCGTGCTGTCGGCGGCCGAGTACGACCTGGTCAACGACGCGCTCGGCTTCGGCCGCCCGAAGTTCCCGCTGCGGGTGCCCAGCCTGGGCCGGACGATGGAAGAACGCGCCGACCTCGCGGCCGACGCGTTCCGCGCGCTGGCGGGCCGCGGCCTCGCGAAGGGCGATGAGCTCGACGAGGACCTGGTGGCGATGCTCCGGCTGCTGGTCGAGCACGACACCTCGGTGGACGCGGTCGGCCACCTCGGTGCGCCGGTGCAGGCCTTCGCGGCCGTCACCCGGCGTTCCGGGGTGCTGGCCCAGCTGGCCGACGACCAGCTGCTGCTGACCGAGATCCGGCCCACCGCGCTGGCCCTGGCCGCGGTGAGCGTCCTCCCGCCCGGCGAACCCGGCGGCAAGCGCACGCTGTCGCTGCGCAAGGAGCAGCTGAACAGCGCGCTCGAAGAGGACGAGGACGACCCGTTCGGCGGGGACTACGACGACGAGACCGCGCTGATCCGGGCCGGACTGTCCGGATCGGAAGCCGCGGCGCTGGCCGAGCTGGTCGAAACCCGCGTCGGTGGCGGGCAGTTCGGCGTCACGCACCGGGGTGAGCGGTCGTCCACGCTGGTCACCTGGTTCGACACCAACGAGGGCCGGTACCTGATGGTCAGCGAGGGCGACTGGCTGAGCATCGCTCCGGCAGACAACCGCCGCATCGAGCACCGCCTGGCCGAAGTCCTGGGCAAACTCGACTGACGAGCTGAAGAGGTACAGCAATGACGTTCCAGGTCGAAGCCGAGGACCTGACCGCGCACGCCAGCCACCTGGACGGCCTCGCCGACCGGTTCGACACCGCGATCTCCGCTGCCGAGCAGGCGATGTCCGACGATGCCTACGGTCTGCTGTGCTCGTTCCTCCCGCCCATCATCAACCCCACCGAAGAGGAGGGGATGGCGGCGCTCAAGGCCGCCAAGGAGGGCGTGACCACGACGGCGGACAACGTTCGCCAGACGGCCAAGGAGTACCAGGAGACCGACGAGGCAGGCGCGGACAACTTCGGCAAGTTCGACGACGCCGTGCGGGTCAAGGAATCCGCCGTCGCGCAGCTCGGCGTCCCGGCGGTCGCCGGTGGGGCGTCGGGCACCGCTCCGACCGGGTTCAACGCGAACCCCGGCGAGCCCGCGGGCACGACGCCCTCCGGGTTCAACGCGCAGTCCGGCGGCGCGGGCCAGGGCATGCCGCAGGAGTTCGCCGGGCGTGCGGCATCCGGCCCGGCGATGAGCTCGGACTCGGAGCAGGCGACTCCCGCTTCGTACGCGGAGCCGAAGCAGGCGCTCGAGGGCTTCCAGCGGGCGGAACCGAAGCAGATGTTGGAGCCGATGCACCAGGGCGAGCCGATGCAGCGGTACGAGGCCAAGCAGCTGTCGGAGCCGATGCAGGCCGAGCCGCGGCAGATGGCCGAGCCGTTCCAGCAGGCTGAAGGTGCTCAGCGGTACGAGGCCAAGCAGATGGCCGAGCCTGCGCATCAGGCCGAGCCCAGGCAGATGGCGACGCCGGCGTCGTACTCGGAGCCGTTGCGCCCGATGAACCAGGGAGCTCCGGCGTCGTACGAGCCGTTGCAGCCGGTGCAGCAGGGGATTCCGGCTGGCGATTCGGAGGCGTTGCGGCCGATGAACCAGGGAGTCCCGGCGTCGTACGAGCCGTTGCAGCCGACTCAGCAGGGAGTTCCGGCTGGGGATTCGGAACCTTTGCGGCCCATGAACCAGGGCGCTCCGGCGTCCTACGACGCACCGGTCCGGAACCGCCAGGCCTGATCGGCGCAGGAGCGGGTCGAACCGCTGAGGCAGCACCGCCATCCCGTGCAGGGGCAGCAGGCGGTTCGCAGATGAAGATTTCTTTGGAGGTTGTGCAATGCCGGGCCAGAACCAGGGCGGCTTCGCTGCGATCGGGGCCGACCCGGACGAAGCGGAGCGGCGGATCCAGGAGTGGGCGAAGGGCTTCGAGGAGAAGGCCCAGCGCTACCAGGCCGTGCAGGCCGAGACCGAGCAGCTGCGGCTGACCGCGACCAGCGACGGCGGCCACATCAAGGTCACGGTGCGCGCCGACGGCAGCGTCACGGACCTGGAGTTCACCGACAAGGTCCGCTCGCTGCCGCCGCGGGAGCTGGCCAGCCAGATCCTCGCCACGATGCACCGCGCGCAGTCCGACATCGCCAACAAGGTCGGCGAGACGATGTCGGCGCACCTCGGCGACGAGGACCTGCAAACGCGCACGATGATGCTGGACAACCTCCGCGAGCGCTTCCCCGAGGAGCCCGAGGACTCCTCGGAGGAGCCCGAGGTCTCCTCGAAGTGGGACGCCCCGGCCGAGGACGAGCCGACGCCGCCTCCGCCGCCGCCCGCGCCGCCGGTCTCCGGACCGAATCCGCCTGCGGCGCCGAAGAAGCGGCCCAACTTCGAAGACGACGACGACCCCGACTTCGACGACCCCGACTTCGACCCGCTGCGGGACTGACCGGCCGAGGGTGCCGGTGCGTCGAGCACCGGCACCGGCCCATCTCACGTCGCCGCCCGCGACGTTGCCCTGATTCGTTCTGCTCCTGGAGTTTGTCGTGAGTAATCCGCTGGTGGCGGAGCGCGAGGATTCGACCAAGTCGTTCAGCGGCGTGCCGATCCTGGAATCGGTCGATGAGACCAAGAAGGCCATCGAGTCCGGTGACTGGGCCTCCGGAGTCATGGGCGCGGTCGGCACCGGCCTGGATGCGCTGTCGATGGCGCTGGATCCGTTCGGGTCGATCCTCGCGGCCGGTGTCGGCTGGTTGATGGAGCACGTGGGGCCGTTGTCGGACGCGCTGGATGCGCTGACCGGTGATGCGGATCAGATCAAGGCCCACTCGGAGACGTGGAAGAACGTCGCCGCCGAGCTCGGTGAGATCAACACCGAGATGGCCAATCTCGTCAGCAGCGACACCGCGAGCTGGGTCGGCGCGGCCGGTGATGCGTACCGGAAGCAGAGCGAGGACACCGGGAAGCTCATCGAAGCGGCCAAGGCGGCGGCCGAGGGCGCCTCGGAGGGGGTCGGCACCGCGGGTGAGGTCGTGGCGGCGGTGCGCACGCTGGTGCGCGACATCATCGCCGAGCTGGTCGGCCACCTGATCTCGTGGGCGTTGCAGGTCCTGGCCACGCTGGGCATCGCGATGGCCTGGGTGGTGCCGCAGGTCGTCACCGCGGTGGCCAAGACGGTGGCGAAGATCGCCGACGTGACCACGAAGCTGGTCAAGGCGATGAAGTCGCTGGGCAAGCTGATGAAGAAGCTGGGCGATGGCTTCGGCGACGCGAAGAAGGCGCTCGACAAGATCAAGAAGGACAAGGGGTCCGGCCCCAAGCCCCAGGGCGGCCCCGGTCCGGGCAGCTCCCGGTCGCTTTCCGGTGGTGGTTCCGGCCCCACGCCGTCGAGCGGTTCCGGCCCTGCACCGTCGAGCGGTTCCGGTGGGCCCGCGACGACGCGCAGCACCGGTGCTCCGTCGCGTCCCCACCCGCCGCTGGAAGGTCCTTTCAGCCCGGCGCAGCCGCCGTGGGGCTCGGGGAAGATCCCGGCGAGCGCGCAGGACCACGTGAACTTCGGCGACATCAAACCGCCGAAGGGCAAGAAGAAGCCGACCGCCAGCGGTGGTCACGTGCTGAGCGACGACCTGGCGGCCTCCGGTGCGACGCCCTCGACGTCGGGAAACCACGGAACCGGCGTGCAGCGGCCACCGGGCGCACCGAGCAGCGTGGGCCCGGGCGGTGTCTTCGAGGTGAACAAGCCCACGATCAACGACAGCGCGGGCAACCCGGTCACCAAGCCGGGGAAGAGCACCGTGTACGACGGACTGCCGCCCACCGCGGTCAACGGGCTCCAGAACCAGGCCTACAACGGCGGGAACCCCAACGGCGGTTTCACGCCGACCCCGAGCGACCCGAACACCGGGAAGTGGCAGGGCCAGGCGCAAGTCCCCTTCACGCCCAGGTGGGACAAGGACCCGGTGACGGGAGTGGAGGGGCCGGGGCACGGCAGCGGTGCCACCAACCACAAGCACGCCGGCGAAACGGTCAACGTCGAGGGCTACGCCAAGATCGACCCGAGCGACCCGACCAAGCTGGCCGACGCCAAGACCGCCTACCCGACGATGAACACGGCGCCGCCCAAGCAGCCCGACCTGCCGGACTACAAGCCGCACGGGCGCTGACCGCGAGCAGGCGATTCAGCGGAGGCCGCCGATCCGGCCAGCTGTTGCCGAATGGACTCCGCACCGACCTTTGGGGGATGTCGTGACCAATCCGCTGGTGGCGGAGCGCAAGGATTCGACCGAGTCGTTCAGCGGGATTCCGATCATGGAATCCATCGACGAGACGAAGAAGGCGATCGAGTCCGGGGACTGGGCCTCCGGGGTGATGGGTGCGGTCGGCACCGGCCTGGACGCGCTCACGATGGCGCTGGACCCGTTCGGATCGATCCTCGCGGCCGGCGTCGGCTGGCTCATGGAGCACGTCGGCCCGCTGTCGGACGCGCTGGACGCGCTGACCGGTGATGCCGATCAGATCAAGGCCCACTCCGAGACGTGGAAGAACGTCGCGAACGAGCTCGGTGAGATCAACACCGAGATGACCAACATGGTCAACAGCGACGTCGCCGACTGGGCCGGGGAAGCCGCGGATTCCTACCGCAAGCGCAGCGAGGACACCGGCAAGCTGATCGAGGCGGCGAAGAAGGCCGCCGAAGGTGCCTCGGAGGGCATCGGCACCGCGGGCGAGGTCGTCGCGGCGGTGCGCACGCTGGTGCGAGACATCATCGCCGAGCTGGTCGGCCACCTGATCTCGTGGGCCTTGCAGGTCCTGGCCACGCTGGGCATCGCGATGGCCTGGGTGGTGCCGCAGGTCGTGGCGGCGGTGGCCAAGACGGTGGCCAAGATCGCCGACGTGACCACGAAGCTGGTCAAGGCGATGAAGTCGCTGGGCAAGCTGATGAAGAAGCTGGGCGATGGCTTCGGCGACGCGAAGAAGGCGCTCGACAAGATCAAGAAGGACAAGGGCGGCTCCGGCAACAAGCCCGACAGCCCCGCCCCGACCAAGCCCACCGGCAACGACGGCCCGGGCTCGAAGGGCGGCTCCGGCGACTTCCCCGCGCCGAACCGGGGCACCGGCGACAACGGCCCGGCGCAGACCTCCTCGACCTCCCACGGCGGGGACGCGCCGAGGTCCCCGGGCGGCGGCGACACCCCCAGGTCCCCCGACGGCGGCTCGAACTCCAAGTCGCCGGACAGCGGTCCGACGCCGAGCGGTCCCGCGTCGACGAACCCGGCGGGCAACAGGTCCGGGAACAACGGCAACCCGAACAAGCCGGAGAACCCCCGGGACCGCTCGATCAAGTCCGACGGCCTGTCCACCGGCGGCACGGACCCGGTCGACCTGGCCACCGGCCACGTGGTGATGACCGAGACCGACCTGGAGATCCTCGGGCCGCTGAAGTTGGTCCTGGAGCGGATGCACGTCTCCTCGTACCGGGCGGGCCGGTGGTTCGGGCCGACCTGGACCTCGACGCTGGACCAGCGCCTCGAGGTCGACGACGAGCACATCTGCTACTTCTCGCCGGACGGCATGATCCTGGTCTACCCGCTGCCGAGCGGGGATTCCGCGGTGCTGCCGCTCGAGGGGCCGCGCTGGCCGCTGGCCCTGCTCGAGGACGGCTACGCCATCGCCGCGGAGGGCCGGTACCTGCACTTCGGCAAGCAGCGCAGCGTCCTGCCGCTGCTGCGGATCGAGGACGACGACGGCCGCCGGATCGACATCGAGCACACCCCGTACGGCCCGCCCAAGGAGCTGCGCCACTCCGACGGCTACCACGTGGTGATCGACAGCGAGCACGGCAAGCCCACCGCGGTCCGGGTGCTGGACGACCAGCGCGGGCTCGACGTGGTGGTCGTGCGCTACGGCTACGACGCGCGGGGCAGGCTGAGCGAGGTCGTCAACTCCTCCGGCATCCCGCTGCGGTTCGACTACGACGACGCCGACCGGCTGACCGGTTGGCAGGACCGCCTCGGGTCCTGGCTCCGCTACGTCTACGACGAGCACGGCCGGTGCGTGCAGACCGTCGGCGACAAGGGCTTCTTCGACGCCGCGATCTCCTACAGCGGCAACGTCACCAGGCACACCAACTCGCTCGGCGGCGTCGCCGAGTACCACTTCAACGAGGCCAAGCAGCTCGTCCGCGAGGTCGACCAGCTGGGCGGCGCCACGGTGTCGGAGTGGGACCGCTACGACCGGTTGCTGTCCCGCACCGACCCGCTCGGCCGGACCACCGGCTACACCTACGACGAGCACGACCGCCCCAGCGAGATCATCCGGCCGGACGGCAGCGTCGTCGAGCTGCTCTGGGACGGCGGTTCGATCGAGTCGATCGCGGTGCACGACGGCCGCCGGAGCTGGACCCGCACCTACCCGGTGGCGGAGCGACCGGACGCGTTCGGCGGAAAGGTCGGTGCGGCACCGGAGTTCAGCCTCGACATGCTGGAGTCCGGACGGCTCGGCGCCGGTGCGCCCGGGGAAGCGGGCGCCGCGCCGGAGCAGGCCCGCGACCTGTTCGGGCGGTTGACGGAGCAGACCACGCCGCGCGGCGGGCGGACCAAGCACGGCTGGACCGTCGAGGGCCTGCCGTCCTGGCAGCTGGACGCGCGCGGCGGCAAGCAGCAGTGGCGCTACGACCCCGAGGGCAACGAGATCGCCCGCACCGACGAGCTGGGCGGCGTCTCGGCCAACGAGTACGGCCCGTTCGAGGTGGTGACCGCCGAGGTCGATGCGACCGGGGCGCGCACGGTGCGCGAGTTCGACACCGAGCGGAACCTGCTGTCGGTCACCACCCCGCAGGGCCAGACCTGGCGCTACACCTACGACCTCGCGGGCCGCGTGATCGAGGAGCGCGACTTCGACGGCCGCGTGCTGCAGTACACCTACGACGCGGCGGGCCAGCTGGTGCGTTCGGTCAACGGCGTGGGCGAGGTGACCGAGTACGCCTACGACGTGCTCGGGAACATGGTCGAGTGGCGTGCTCCGTCGGGCGTCACCAGCTACGCCTACTCGCCGATCGGGTTCCTGGTCCGCGCGGTCAACGCCGATGCGGTGCTGGAGTTCGAGTGGGACGTCGAGGGCCGGATCCTCGCGGAGACCACCAACGGCCGCACGGTCGCCTACGCCTACGACGACGAGAACAACGCGATCCGGCGCACCACACCGTCCGGTGTGGACAGCACCTGGTCGTTCGACGAGCACGGCACCGCCCGGAACCTGGCCTTCGCGGCGCACGCCATGAGCTTCGAGTACGACGCGGCGGGCCGGGAGACCGGGCGGTCGGTGAACGACGCGGTCACCCTGAGCCAGTCCTACGAGGACGAACTGCTCGCTTCCCAAGCGGTCACCGGGAATTCCGGCCAGGACGTGGTGCGGCGCCGGTTCTCCTACCGGGCCGACGGCCGCCTGACCGGGGTGCAGGACAGCGCCTTCGGGCAGGCCGGTTTCGGGCTCGACCAGCTCGGCCGGGTCATCGAGGTGATCGCGCCGGACCGGCACGAGCGCTACCGCTACGACGCCCTGGGCAACGTGGTGGGTTCCGAGGGCGTGCCGAACGCCGAGGCCGGGCCGCGCCGCTACGCGGGCAACGCGCTGGTCGCCTCCGGCAGCGTCGGCTACCAGTACGACGCGCAGGGACGGCTGGTGCTGCGCGCGGTCCAGGCGGCCGGGAACTGGCGCTACTCGTGGGATTCCCACGACCGCCTGGTCGCGGTGACGACACCGGAGGGCGTGATCTGGCGCTACCGGTACGACCCGGTCGGCCGCCGGATCGCCAAGCAGCGCCTCGCGCCGGGGTCGGACGGCAATGCGGTGGTGGCCGAGCAGGTCGACTTCGTCTGGGACGGCGCCACCCTGATCGAGCAGGTCCACACCGACGCGCGCGGTCGGCGCGAGGTCACGACCTGGGCGCACCGCCCCGACGACGACGTGGTCGTGGCGCAGCTCGAGCGCGACGGATCCGGCGAGCGGTTCCACTCGATCGTCACCGACGCGGTGGGCAAGCCGACCGATCTGGTGACCGCCGACGGGCAGCTCACCTGGCACGATCGCACCAGCCTGTGGGGCAGCGCGCTGCCCGGCCAGCGGCCGGCGACCCCGCTGCGCTTCCCCGGTCAGTACGCCGACGCGGAGACCGGCCTGAACTACAACGTCTACCGCTACTACGACCCGGCCACCGGCCGCTACCTCAGCCAGGACCCGCTCGGCCTCGCCCCGGCGGCCAACCCGGCGACCTACGTCGGGAACCCGCTCGCGGAGACCGACGCCCTCGGCCTCGCGCCGACGCGCAAGCACACCCAGAAACCCAGGAAGCCCCGGCCGGGCAAGGGCGGTCAGGGCGCCGCGAACGTCCTGGGCCCCAAGAACACCGGCAAGGTGACCAAGCCGAAGAAGCCCAAGGCCTCCGGCCCGCCCAAGGTCAAGGCGTGGCCCCGGCCCGCGTTCACCAACCCCACCCTGAACAAGATCAAGGACCAGAAGGACGCCCCGAACTCCAAGTACAGCGGTGGGGAGAACGACGCCCGCCACATCGTCTCGTTCCAGACCATGCGCGACGGCATGCAGAAGTGGGTGGACAAGAACTACACCCCGGGGACCCCGGACCACGCCGCGATGACCAAGCACTATCGCGACCAGCTCAACCAGATGAACAGCAAGATCGAGAACTTGCCGCTGGGACCGGGCGACCCGAACTCGGCCATCGGCAGGGTGACGAAGAACTCCGACTACATCGATAACCGGATGGCGAAGGGCGAATCGCCGAGCTCCGCGTTCGACAACTCGTCCGGATACGGTGCGAACAAGAAGGAGTTCGCCGATTCGATCATGCAGGCCGCGGACAAGATGAGCCCGGACGAGCAGAAGAAGTTCATGAAGGACGTGCAGTTCAGCTCGGACTTCGACTGGGTCGGCGGCGACAAGGGCGGCAAGCAGTTCAAGGAGTACTACGACATCCAGCGCGAGTTCAACCACCTCGCCGAGAAGCCCGGCGCTTACGACAAGAAGTACGTCGACGGGCTCATCGACCGGTTCAACAAGCTCGACGCACCGGACGGCCGTCACCCGAACAACGACGAGTGGGCCAACCGGCCCACCGGCAACGATGGTCTCAACAGGACGGACGTCCCCGACTTCAAGGGGCAGCGCACGCAGCAGGACGAGCAGCGGATGCTCGACGGCGAGTTCGGCGGGCCCAAGGCGTCGGACGCCAAGGACCTCTCCAAGGACGAGATCGCCGAGATCATGCGCAAGCAGAACGAGGCGTTCACCGAGCAGGTCAACAAGACCCGCAGGGAGAGCAACTGGCCGGGGTATTAGCGAGGGGCTGAGGTCCTGCCCTCAAGGTCCGAGGAGCGTGGCGAGCCGGGGCGAGTAGGCGTGGTCGAGCACCAGCGAGGCCGCGCCGACCGCTCCGGCGTCCTCGCCGATCAGGGCCGGGGTGACCTGGACCGGCCGGACCTCGGGGGCCCAGACCTGTTTGGACAGCACCTTCGACACTTGGGTGCGCACCAGGTCGGAGGCGTGGCGCAGGGCCGGGCCGCCGAGCACCACGCGGTCCACGTCGAGCACGCTGACCACCGATGCCAGCGCCTGGCCGAGCTTCGTCGCCGCCGCGCGCAGCACCTTGCCCGCCACCGCGTCGCCGTCCGCGGCCCGGCGGCAGAGCTGCTCGTAGGACTGCGCGATCGACTCCTCGCCGGTTTCGCCGCCCGCTGATCGCCAGTCCGCGACGATCGCGCGCATCGAGCAGTGCGCCTCCAGGCATCCCCGCCTGCCGCAATGGCATCCGCGGCCGCCACCGCTGTTCAGGTGGCCGATCTCGCCCGCGTTGTTGCTGACACCGCGGTGCACCTGGTCGTCGAGCACCACGCCGATGCCCACCCCGGTTCCCCAGTAGACGTAGACGAACGAGCCCGCGCGGTGCTCGCCACCGGCCCAGCGCTCGCCGATCGCCGCCGCCGTCGCGTCGTTGTCCATCACCACCGGCAGCCCCGCGCGCTCCGCGACGATGTCGGCCAGCGGCACCGCTCCCCACCCGGTCAGGTTCGGCGGCGAGAGCACCTGCCGGTGCGCGGAGTCCAGCGGTCCCGGCACCGCGAGCCCGACGCCGAGCACCCGGCTCTCCTCGATTCCCGAACGGCGCACGAGCTGCTGCAACGTCCGCGCCAGCGCTGAGGCGACGGCCGATGGCGCGGCGTTGTCGGGCAACCGGCGGGTGCTGCGCATCCGCACGCCTCCGGCCATGTCCAGCAGGACACCGGTGATCCGCTCCGGATCGAGGTGCAGGCCCACCGACGAGTAGGCGTCCGCGGCGACCTTCAGCAGCACCCGGCGCTTGCCGCCGGTGGAGGGCGCGTGCCCGTTCTCGGTGACCAGCCCGTCCTCGATCAGCGCGCGGACGATGTTGGACATCGTCTGCGCGGTCAGTCCGGTGCGCTGGGCGAGCTCGACCCGGCTGATCTCGCCGCGGCGGCGGATCGCGTCGAGCACGACGGCCCTGTTGAAACCGCCCACGCGGGGAAGGTTGGTGCCCTGCCAGGACGCTTTGGCCATGCACGCTCCTAGGTGGCGCACCCGTCGGCGGGCGGCGAGATCGTTGACTTGTTCCATCGAATGGAATTAACTACCCCAGAGTGTGATCCGGATCTCAAGCCGCGCGCAACCACTGCTGGCAGGAGGCTCGCGATGCAGCGCCGCACAGCGATGTCCGTGCTCATCACCGCGACGTTGGGCTTCACCCTGGCCGCCTGCGGCGGAGGCGCCGCCGACGACCCGAACACGATCAGCGTCGCCTACCACCGATACGGCAACACGCTGCAGGTCGACCAGTGGATGCAGCGGGTCAAGCAGCAGTACGAGCAGGCCAACCCGGGCAAGACGGTGAAGCTCGACCCGGTGGTCGCCCCGGAGGGCGAGTACCTGTCCAAGCTCCAGCTGCGGATGCGCTCGCCCTCCACCGCGCCCGACGTGCTCTACGAGGACAGCTTCAACGTCAACTCCGACGTCGCGGCCGGCTACCTGGAACCGCTGGACGACCGGTTGGCGCAGTGGCCCGACTGGGAGCACTACATCGACACCACCAAGCAGGCGGGCAAGGCCGCCGACGGCAAGACCTACGGCGTTCCGCTGGACACCGACACCCGCGGCCTCTGGTACAACCGCGAGCTGTTCGCCCAGGCCGGCCTGCCCGCCGACTGGCGGCCGCGCACCTGGGACGACGTGCTCGCCGCCGCCCGGCAGGTCAAGCAGCGGCGGCCGGACGCGATCGCGATGGACCTCGCGCTGGGCAAGGCCGAGGGCGAGTCGGTGAGCATGCAGACGGTGGAGATGCTGCTGTACGGCACCGAGACCGGCACCCTGCACGACGGGCAGAAGTGGATCGCGCCGAGCAAGGGCTTCGCCGACGCCATGGGCTTCCTGTCCACCGCGCTGGCGGAGGGCCTCACCCAGAGCAAGGCGCAGATCGCCGACGCGCAGTACGACAAGGTGCAGCGCGACGAGCTGGCCCGCGACGGCAAGGTCGCGATCCGGCTGGACGGCAGCTTCGCCTCCGGCAACTGGCAGGACTCCGGCTGGCAGGACTGGGCGCGGACCATGTCGGCCACGCCGATGCCCACCCAGCACGGCCAGGCGCCGGGCACCGTGACGCTCTCCGGCGGCTGGACGCTGGCGATCAGCTCCTCCAGCGAGAAGAAGGACGCCGCGTTCGAGTTCATCAAGCAGGCGATGTCCAAGGACAACGTGGTCGAGTACACCACGGCCAGCGGCAACCTCCCCGCCCGCGAGGACGCCGCGGCCGATCCGCGGGTGCTCGGGGCGAACCCGCTGAACGCGTTCTGGATCGGCCTGCTGGACAACACGCACTACCGGCCCGCGCTGCCGGAGTACCCGAAGGTGTCCCAGCAGATCCAGCAGTCGGTGCTCGACGTGGTGGCGGGCAGGCCGCCGGACGAGGTCGCCGACCAGTGGTCGCAGGAGGTCTCGCGCATCGTGCAGCCGGCCAACACCAGGGCGGGCTGATGGCGGTGCGGGCGCGGCAGTGGCTGGTGCCGATGGCGCCCGCGCTGCTGCTGCTCGGCCTGTTCGTGGCCGGGCCGATCTTGTGGAGCGGCTACGTCTCGTTCACCAACGCGGCGCTGACCGGTGCCGCGGCCACCGAGCCGGAGTTCGTCGGGCTGGAGAACTTCCGGCGGCTGTTCAGCGATCCGGCGCTGTGGCACTCGGCCTGGCTGACCGTGGTCTTCACCGTCGGTTCGGCGGTGATCGGGCAGAACTGCCTGGGCATGCTGATCGCGGTGCTCACCCAGCACCGAAACCGCTGGCTGCGCACCACGGTAGGCACGGTGGTGGTCTCGGCGTGGGTGCTGCCGGAACTGGTGGCGGCGTTCGCGGTCTACGCGTTCCTCAACTCCGAAGGCACGTTGAACAACGTGCTGGTCGGGATGGGTCTGGAACCGCGCGACTGGCTCTACAGCGTGCCGATGCTCGCGGTGATCCTCGGCAACGTCTGGCGCGGCACCGCGTTCTCGATGCTGGTCTACCAGGCGTCGCTGTCGGAGGTGCCGAGCGATCTGGTGGAGGCCGCGGAGGTGGACGGCGCCGGGCCGTTCCGCCGGTTCTGGCACGTCACGCTGCCGATCATCCGCCGCTCGGTGCTGACCAACCTGATGCTGATCACGCTGCAGACGATCGGGCTGTTCACGCTGATCTACGTGCTGACCGCGGGCGGCCCGAACGCGGCGACGCAGACGCTGCCGCTGCTGATGTACGACTCGGCGTTCGAGTTCCACGAGATCGGCTACGGCGCGACGATCTCGCTGGTGCTGCTGCTCATCGGCGGGCTGTTCGCCGTGGTGTACGCCAAGAGCTTGAAGGACGAGATCTGATGGCGGTGACTTCTGCTCGGCGGCGTTCGGTGTCGGTGGTGGTGCACCTGGTGCTCGCGGTCGTCGCGCTGGCGTTCCTCGCACCGCTCCTGTGGCTGCTCACCGCGGCTTTCGACGCCGACGCCGCGTTGTCGGCGAAGGTGCCCGAGACGTTCACGCTGGACAACTTCGCGCAGGTGCTCAGCTGGGAGCAGAGCGGCCGTCCACTGTGGAACGGCTTGCTGATGTGCGCCGGTGCGGCGCTGATCTCGGTGGGGGCGGCGGTGCTGTGCGCGTATCCGCTGTCGCGCTACCAGCTGCGGTTCCGGCGGCCGTTCCTCTACGTCGTCCTGTTCGCCTCCGGGCTGCCGATCACCGCGGTGATGGTGCCGGTGTACAGCATGTTCGTGCAGCTGGAGCTGATCGACTCGATGTTCGGCACCACGCTGTTCCTGGCCGCCACCTCGCTGCCGATCGCGATCTGGATGACGAAGAACTTCATGGACGGCGTGCCGATCAGCCTGGAAGAAGCGGCGTGGGTGGACGGCGCCTCGGCGATGCAGGCCCTGCGCACGATCGTCCTGCCGCTGATCGTCCCGGGCATGGGCGTGGTCGCGATCTTCACCTTCATCACGGCGTGGGGGAACTTCTTCGTCCCGTTCATCCTCCTGCTGGACCCGGCGAAGCAACCGGCCTCGGTGGGCATCTTCACCTTCTTCGGCCAAGGCGGCCTGATCGCCTACGGCCAACTGGCGGCCTACTCGATCCTCTACACGACCCCGGTGGTGGCCCTCTACCTGATCGTCTCCCGCTCCCTCGGCGGCGCCTTCAACCTCGCCGGCGCCATCAAGCACTGATCACACGAGTTCGGAGACGCGGTAGGCCACGCCGCCGTCGACCAGGTAGCCCGAGCCCGCGGAGACGACGTCGTTGAGCCACGCGTACTGCTCGGCACCGGTCTCGAAGAGCGGGGTGGTCCGGAAGTAGTAGCGGTCCGGATCAATCCGGTGCCGTTCGGCGGGATCGGCCATCGCGGCGCGCAGTTCGTGCGGGACGGTCCAGCGGCCCTGGTAGGTCATGTGCACCAGCGCGTCGTCGTGGGTGCGCAGCGTCAGCCGGACGTCCAGCGCCATCGTGCCGTCGGGGCGGAACAGCGCCCAGTCGCCCCCGCCGGGCAGGACCTCGCCGCGCAGTCGCGGCCCTTCGAACGACCCGCCCGCCGACTGGAAGAGCACCCGGTGTCCCAGCGGCCCGGCGCCGATGTCCAGCCGCTCCAGGTCGACGACGATGTCGAACAGGTGCGCCGTCTCGATCTCGCGGACCGCCCGCTGTGCCGCCTCTCCGCGATTTTCAGTGGTGGTTGCGTTCGGTGCTGTTCTCGCGTTTTGCGGTTTCTTGTGGCTGGGTTGCATCACGTTCCCCTGAGGTGCGGTCGGGCAGGACTCCGGTTGATGCACGGGTCATGACCTCGTTCCGAACAGCGTGCGCCGCACGGTGTCGGTGGAGACGCCTGATTGGGCGCAGAGTTCGGCGAGGTCGAAGGAGAACACCTCGCTGGCGATCAGGTCGTCGGCGAACTCGAACCGGATGTGCACCGGCAGCTCGGCGCGCTCGCCGTTGGGCCGCACGCCGAACCGGTCGCCGGTCATGGTCATCCGCGCGGTGCCCCAGCAGACCAGGGTTCCGCCGCCGGTCGCGTGGCCCGCCAGGTCGACTTCGTAGTCGGGGAAGGAGGTGAAGAACCTGGTCAACGCCTTCTCGTTCGCCGCGACTCCCCGTGCGGCGGTCCCGAACGCGGGGGTTCGCAGCACCATGTCCCGGTGCAGGAGCCGCAGGGCCGCGGGCACGTCCTGACGGTTCTTGGCCGCGGCCAGCGCTTGCGCCAGCTCCATCTTGCGAGCATCGTTCATGAACTAAACGTACGACCGGTCGTACGTTTTTTCAAGTGGCAGGATGGCGCCGATGGACGAGCTCAGGAACGCGGCGGACGGGCGCCTGCTGCGCGGCGCGCGGTCCCGGCGGGCGATCGCCCGGCACGCCGTCGACGTCGCCTCGCTGGAAGGCCTGAACGGGCTGAGCATCGGCCGCCTCGCCACCGACCTGGGTGTGAGCAAGAGCGGCGTGCAAACCCTGTTCCGGACGAAGGGGAACCTCCAGCTCGCGGCCGCCGAGTGCGCGCGAGCGGAGTTCCAGGAGGCCGTCGTCCGCCCCGCGCTCGCGGAGCCGCGCGGTGTCGCGCGACTGCGCGCGCTGGTCGACCGGTGGCTCGCCTACGCCGAGGAGCCGCTGTTCGCCGGTGGCTGCTTCTGGGCGGCGAACCTCGGCGACTTCGACAGCCGGCCGGGCCCGGTGCGCGACGTGCTGTTCGAGCATCAGCGGGATTGGCGCGAACTCATCGCCACCGAGCTGCGAACCGCCGCCGACGCCGAGGAGATCGCCGATCTCGACGCGGATCTCGCGGCCTTCCAGATCGATGCGGTGCTGATCGCGACGAACACCGCGCTCCGCCTCGGCGAACCCGGCGCGGCGAACAGAGCTCGCCACGCCGTAGAGGCATTCCTCGCAGCCTGACCCACCCGGATGATGGTCAATTTCGCAGGAAATTGACGCGGCCCCGTCAGGCCGAGCGGTCGGTGATGAGGGTGGCGAGGCCGTCGAGGATTCGGGCGAGGCCGAAATCGAGGGCCTGGTCCTGGCCTTCGGTGTCGGTCAGGGCGTTGGTGAGCGCCGGGAAGCGGTCGCCGTGTTCGCGCAGCAGTTCGGCCAGCTTCGAGCTGAGCTGCTGATCGGGGTTGCCGTCCGGTGTCGCCGCGGCCTGCTGGGCGATGCCCCGGACGTGTCCCACCAGCACCACCACGGCGTCCATCCGCTCGCTGCCGCGGAGCCCCGTTCCGTCGAGCGCGGCGATGGCGGCTTCGGTCCACGCGAGCTCGTTGGGGCCCGGGAGGCGCGGGCCGGTCGTCGCTTCGAGGACCCACGGGTGCTGCGTGAAGCGCGGCAGCAGCGCGCGGGTCCACGCGTCCAGCCGTTCGCGCCAGCCGCCGTCGAGCTCGGGTGGTGCGCCCATCGCGAGGTCCGCCATCAGCGCGACGAGCTCCGCCTTGCCCGGCACGTAGCGGTAGAGCGACATCTTGGTGAAGCCGAGCTCGGCGGCGACGCGCTGCATCGAGACCGCGGCCAAGCCTTCGGCGTCGGCCAGCTCGATGCCGGTGCGCGCGATGCGTTCGAGGCTCAGCGCGGGTTTCGGGCCGCGTCGCGGCGCCGGCCGGGCGCCCCACAGGACCTCGTAGCCGTCCACCGGCCCTCCCTTGTGCTCGCCGAGTAACTGTGTCTATCGTACGCAGAAATTAACTGTTTCCATCGGACACAGAAAGCGTGCACATGCGAGGAAGAGTTCTGATCTCGGGCGCGAGCGTCGCCGGACCTGCCCTGGCCTGCTGGCTCGGTCGCCGCGGCTTCGAGGTGACGGTCGTGGAGATCGCCCCGGCCCCGCGCAGCGGCGGGGCCGCCGTGGACTTCCGCGGTGACCTGCACCTGACCGTGCTGGAGCGGATGGGAGTCCTGGCGGATCTGCAGGAGGTCCAGACGGGAGGCAGCCCGATGGCCTTCGTCGACGAGCGCGAGCGCCCGTTGCTCGAACTGCCCGCGGAGTTCGCCGGCGGTGCCCTCGAAGTGCTCCGAGGAGACCTCGCGCGAGTCCTGCACGCGCACAGCGCGGACGTCGCCGAGTACGTCTTCGGTGACCGCGTCGTGGACCTCCGCGACGCGCCGGACGGCGTCGAGGCCACCTTCGCCTCGGGGGCGCAGCGCTCGTTCGACCTCGTGATCGGCGCGGACGGCGTGCACTCCGGCATCCGGCGGCTCGCCTTCGGGCCGGAGGAGCGGTTCGTCAGCCATCTCGGCTACTACGTCGCGACCTGGGACCTGCCCCGCTACCGGGACCTGCCGCCGGGGTCGGTGGGCCACAACCGGCCGGGCCGGTTCATCTCCGTCGGCGCCGACCGCCGCGACCCCGCGCGGGCGGGCGCGTTCGCGATCTTCAAGTCACCGCGGCTCGACTACGACCGCCACGACGTCGGCCAGCAGCGCGCCCTGATCAGGCAGGCCTTCGCGGGCGTGGGCTGGGAGGCGCCGCGGCTGCTGGCGGCGCTGGAGTCCGCGGACGACCTCTTCTTCGACTCGATCAACCGGGTGGACGCCGAGTCCTGGTCGCGAGGCCGGGTCGCGCTGCTCGGCGATGCGGCCTGCGGTGCGACGCTCGGCGGCATGGGCACCGGGGCCGCGGTCGTCGCTGCCTACGTGCTGGCCGGTGAGCTGGTCGCAGCGAGCGGGGAGCACCGAGCCGCCTTCGCGCGCTACGAGTCGAAGGTCCGCCCTTACGCGCAGGCGTGCCAGGGCGGCGGTGGCCGGGCCGGGAAGTTCCTGGCGCCAGGCCGTTTCGGCGCGCGGGTGCGGAATCTGATGCTGGGCAACAGGTTCCTGCTGAACCAGATGCTCAAGGTGGGCGAGAGCCTCACCAGCGACATCGAGCTGCCGGACTACGACCTGACATTTGTCACGGGAAGTGGTGCTTAACGGTAGTACCCGCCTTCATGGTCGCCTGATTGAGTGATCTTCGAATCACCGAAGGTCACTGCAGAAGGGGACTGCATGCGAAGCACGACACGTGCGTTAGGCGTCACCGCGGTGCTGGGGGCGTTGCTCGCGACCGGCCAGCCCGCGATGGCGAAGCCGACCGCGCCGACGTTCGACGTTCCGGCGAAGTTCGCCGAGCAGGACATCGAGTGGGCGCCCTGCTTCGAAGGCGAGCTGCCGCCGGAACTCCCGCCGGGTTCCGAGCGGCTCGAATGCGGCACGTTCACCACGCCGATGAACTGGCACGACCCGGACAACAGCAAGGAGATCAGCATCGCGGTCAGCCGGCTCTCCCCCGAGAGCGGTCCGGCCGGTCGCGCGCTGTTCACCAATCCCGGCGGGCCGGGCGGCGCGGGCCTGTCCATGCCGCTGGCGATGCTGAACTACGGCACGGACGCGCTGCCGAACAACTTCGACATCTACGGCATCGACGTGCGCGGCACGGGCGCCAGCAGCACCGTCTCATGTGGACCGGCAGGTGAGCCGGTCCAGCAGCTCGACCCCCACGACCGCGATCCGGCGAACATCGAGGCGATGCTGGAGATGGGGCGCGAAGCCGCTGAGTCCTGCCAGCAGCACAGCGGTGAGCTCGGCCGCTACGTCACCACCGACCAGACGGTCGCCGATCTCGACCTGCTGCGCCGGATCGAGGGGCACGACAAGATCAACTGGTACGGCGTCTCCGGCGGCACCTGGCTCGGCGCCTACCTGGCCACCTACTTCCCGGACTCGGTGGACAAGGTGGTGCTGGACTCCAACACCGAGTTCACCGGCAGCTGGCAGCAGGTGTTCTCCTGGCAGCCGATGGCCTTCCAGCGCCGCTGGACCGAAGACCTCCGGCCGTGGCTGGCCGCGCACGACGCGACCTACCACCTCGGCACCACGCCGGAGCAGGTCCAGGCCACCGTGGACGAACTGCGCGCGGAGCTGAAGGCGAACCCGCTGCCGAACCCGGGCGGCCCGCCGATCGACCAGGGCGTGCTGGACTCGTTGCTGCTGCAGGGCATGTACTCGAAGTACGCCTTCCCGGACGTCGGCGGGGGCCTGGCGGAACTGCGCGGCGGGACCACCTCCGAGCAGGCCACCGCCGTACTGGCCGCGGCCCGCGACCGGAACATGCCGATGCTGGCCGACCCGCAGGACAGCATGGCCGCCACGCTGTGGTCGATCCGCTGCAACGACACCGCGTTCCGCGGCAGCCCCGGCTCGGTGGTGGCGCGCTCCGGCGTCGAGGGCGAGCGGTACCCGTTCTACGGCTACTACACGATCTTCCAGCCGTGCGTGTTCTGGGACCGCCCGGAGGTCGACCTGGAGCAGCCGACCGGCGAGGGCCTGCCGCCGGTGCTGATGCTGCAGTCGGAGAACGACCCGGCCACGGCGCTGGAGGGCGCCGAGATCGCGCACCGGGAGTTCGAGGGCTCGCGGATGATCACCGTTCGCGACGAGGGCGACCACGGCGTCTACGGCGCGGGCAACGCGTGCGTGGACGGCGCGGTGGACGCCTACCTGATCGACGGCACGGTCCCGGCGGACATGACCTGCGACGGCATGCCGCTGCCGGATCCCGCGGTGAGCGCGTTCGCGACGACCGGCAACAGCACCCTGCTGGACCGGCTCGACGCGATCGACCGCGCGGTCGACTGATCCGAGAAGGCCGAGGGCGGTGCGGGAACTTCCCCGCACCGCCCTCGACTTTGTGCTCTTGAAGCGGCTCAGCGCCGCTGCCTGCACCGAAGCGCAGACCGTTCAGGTCACGGCGTACGTGCTCGTTCCGCCATCGCGACCTGGTCCCGGCGAATTCGGTCGATCTCGCCGGCTTCGGACTTCTCGCCGGACTCGTCGTCCTCGGTGCGCAGCGCGAGGAACACCGCAGCGACCGCGATCAGGGACAACGCCAGCATGGCCAGGTGGACCATGACACACCCCCTCGGTTCGGCGCCCTTTTTCTCGGCGGATATCACTGGGACGCTTCAAGTGTCCGCCGGGTTGCTGATCGTTTGCGATTCCCCGATCTACTCCACCGGGCTGGGTAGATCCACCTGGGCGGAAAGCAGAAGCGGCGTTTCCCCGAAAGAACTTCGCGTTCTTTGGGGAAACGCCGCACGATTGCGCACGTTTCAGCGGGCTTCCGCGCCGGACGGGTGGTCGCGGGGCTTCCCACGTTGCCCCGGCAAGACCACCCGTCCGGGGGTCGCTCGGTCAGTTACCGAGACGCTGTTTGAGCGCTTCCAGCTCGTCGCGCATCGAGCTCGGCAGCGCGTCGCCGATGGTGTCGAACCACTCCTCGATGAGCGGCAGCTCCGCCTTCCACTCCTCGACGTCGACCTTCAGCGCCTCGTCGACGTCGGAGGCCGGGGTGTCCAGCCCGCCCAGCTCCAGCTCGGCGGCGTTGGGCACCCGGCCGATCGCGGTGTCGGCGGCCGCGGCCTTGCCCTCCAGCCGGTCGATGATCCACTTCAGCACGCGGGAGTTCTCCCCGAAGCCCGGCCACAGGAAGCGGCCGTCGTCGCCCCGGCGGAACCAGTTCACGTAGAAGATCTTCGGCAGCTTGCTCGCGTCGGCCTCCTTGCCGACGTTCACCCAGTGCTGGAAGTAGTCGCCGACGTTGTAGCCGATGAACGGCAGCATGGCCATCGGGTCGCGGCGCACGTCGCCGACCTTGCCCGCGGCCGCGGCGGTCTTCTCCGAGGACAGCGTGGCGCCCATGAACACGCCGTGCTGCCAGTCGAAGGCCTCGTTGACCAGCGGGATCGTCGTCTTGCGGCGACCACCGAACAGGATCGCCGAGATCGGCACGCCCTTCGGGTCGTCCCACTCCGGCGCCAGGATCGGGCACTGCGACATCGGCGTGCAGTAGCGGGAGTTCGGGTGCGCCGCCTTGACGTCGCCCTCCGGCGTCCAGTCGTTGCCCTTCCAGTCCGTGAGGTGCTGGGGCTCGCCCTCCATGTCCTCCCACCACACGTCGCCGTCGTCGGTGAGCGCGACGTTGGTGAACAGCGAGTTGCCCTGCTCGATGGCGGTCATCGCGTGCGGGTTGGTCTTGCGGTTGGTGCCCGGCGCGACGCCGAAGAAGCCGGCCTCCGGGTTCACCGCGTACAGGCGGCCGTCCTCGCCGAAGCGCATCCAGGCGATGTCGTCGCCGAGCGTCTCGACCTTCCAGCCCGGGATGGTCGGGCGCAGCATCGCCAGGTTGGTCTTGCCGCAGGCCGATGGGAACGCGGCCGCGACGTAGTAGACCTTGTCCTCGGGCGAGATCAGCTTGAGGATCAGCATGTGCTCGGCCAGCCAGCCCTCGTCGCGGGCCATCGCCGAGGCGATCCGCAGCGAGTAGCACTTCTTGCCCAGCAGCGCGTTGCCGCCGTAACCGGAGCCGTAGCTCCAGATCATCCGCTCCTCGGGGAAGTGGGTGATGTACTTGATGTCGTTGCACGGCCACGGCACGTCCTGCTGGCCGGGCTCCAGCGGCGCGCCCACCGAGTGCAGCGCGGGTACGAAGTCGGCGTCGTCACCGAGGCGCTCCAGCACCTTGGCGCCCATCCGGGTCATGATGTGCATCGACACCACGACGTACTCGGAGTCGGTGATCTCCACGCCCAGCTTCGGCGGGTCGGCGTCCAGCGGGCCCATGCAGAACGGGATGACGTACATCGTGCGACCACGCATGGATCCCCGGTAGAGCTCGGTCATGGTGGCCTTCATCTGGTTGGGGTCCATCCAGTTGTTGGTGACCCCGGCGTCCTTCTCCTCGACCGAGCAGATGTAGGTCCGCTCCTCGACGCGCGCCACGTCCGACGGGTCCGACGCCGCGTAGAAGGAGTTCGGCTTCTTCTCCAGGCGGGTGAAGGTGCCGGCCTCGACCAGCTGGTCGGTCAGCCGCTGCCACTCCTCCGGCGAGCCGTCGCACCACACCACGCGGTCCGGCGTGGTCAGCTCGGCGACCTCGCGCACCCACGACAGCAGACGCTCGTGTTTGGTCGGTGCCTGATCGAGACCGGGGATGGTCAGTGCGGTCATCGCGTCGTGTCTCCTGACTGGGCGCCACAGCCCGGACTTGTCGCCGACGGGCTCCGTCGACGTTTGTGGGAATGCTTCGCCCCTCCCGAAGGACGGGCGATTTGTAAAAGGGATGCACCGAGGCTAGCCGGGACAGCGGCGCGCGATGGAGATCAGTCCTGTTCGTTCTCTCACAAGAACGATAAGGGAATCGATTCAGTTGCGATCTTTCGGGTGGCGCGAACGGAGGTTCCGTTGTCGGAGACGCGCCGGAAACGATGATTTCCGGCGAATCGGGCGCGTGCGCGAACGCCCGGTGAACCGGGGGCATCGCCCGGATGGCGGACGGCGGGGCGTCGCGGAAACGCGAGAGCCCGCCCGGGGCGGTTCCCGGACGGGCTCTTCGAAGCGATCGAGGGGTCAGCCCCAGACGTCGTCCGAGTCGGGCCGGGCGCCCTTGGCGCCGGAGGGCGCGGAGGCCTGCGCTCCGTTCGCGGCGTGCTCGGGGCCGCCTGCGCCGCCCGCGCTCGGCTGGTCGAGGTTCCAGGTCGCGTCGTCGGTGGCGCCGGCCGCCGGGCTCGGCGCGTACTGGCCGTCGCCGGTCACCTGGCCCTGCTCCACGACGGTCCACTGCCCGTCGCCGGTGTGGTGCGAGATGGTCACCTCACCGGTCTGGCTGATCTCCACCACCTGGTCGGCGGACCCGTCGCCGTCCACGTCGGTGACCAGCATGGTTCCGCCCGATTCGGTCTCCACCACGGCGGTGTCGGCGATGCCGTCGGAGTTGGTGTCCTCGGTGGCCGGGCCGACCTGCATGTCGCCCTGCGGGGTGTCGATGACCATGGCGCGGCCCTGGTCCTGCTGCGGATCCATGCCGCCGGGGTGCTGCTGGGGCGCCTCACCGGCCCACTTGCCGGTCCCGGCGTCGTAGCGGGCCTGGTCGACCACGACTCCGTCGGCGTTGATGGTCTGCATGATGTCGGCCTGACCGTCACCGGTCTCGTCGACGTAGGCGACGTAGCCGTCCTCGGTCATGACCGCGACGGTGTCGTCCACCCCGTCGCCGTTGAGGTCGTAGTTGGCCTCGGCGGTGTACTCCTCGCCTTCGACGGTGACCTTGATGTCGCCGTCGCCCGCCCCCTGCTCCTCGATGTACACGTCGCCACCCCTCAGCCACGGATCACTGCAAACCTACGACGCAGGGTAGAGGTCCGAGGTTCCGCAGGAGAAGCACCTGGCCTTTTCCGGCTGCCGGGAGCTTCCCCCGAATGCACGTGTACAGCGTAGACCTGCCGTGTCTACGCTGTAGACATGGCTGGGACTGCGGAGCGCATCGCCGCTGCGGCGCTGGAGATCCTGCTCGCCGAGGGCGTCGAGGCGGTGACGATGCGGCGGGTGGCCGCGGCGGTGGGGGTCACGCCGATGGCCACCTACCGGCACTACCCGAACCGGGAGGCGCTGCTGCGCTCGGTGGTCGACCAGGCCTTCGCGGAGCTCGGCGAGCACTACGGCAAGCGGTCCGAGGGGCTGGACTTCCACGCCCGGGTGGACGGCCTGGCCGACGACTTCCTGGACTTCGCGCTGGGCAAGCCGAACCTGTACCGATACCTGATCACCGAGCAGCGCGCGGGATCGCTGCGATTCCCCGGCGACTTCCGGGAGGGCGGCTCAGCGGCATTCGCACCGGTGCACCGGGCGGTCGAGCAGGGCATGCGCGACGGCGTGCTCCGGCGCGATGACGTCCTGGAGACCGCGCTCGCGCTGACCATGCCGGTCGTGGGCCTGGTGCAGCAGTACCTCGGCGGCCGCTACGAACTGCCCGAATCCGAGTTCCGCGCGCTGTGCAAGCGAACGATGCGGAGGGTTCTGCATGGGCTGGAAGAGGAGTGAGGCGCTGGCGGCGCTGGTCGGCTCGGCCGCGCTGTTCTACTTCGGCACCGGGCTCGACCCGGTCCCCGCGCTGACCTGGCTCGCCCCGCTGCCGGTGCTGCTGGTGGCGCCGCGGGTGCCCGGCGGCGTCGCGGCGACCGTCGCCTTCGCCGCCTACCTGCTCGGGATGACCAACCTCTGGGGCTGGTCGGCGCGCTCGCACGACTTGCCGCTGTGGCCGTGGGGGCTGGTGGCGAGCATCAGCCTCGCGCTGGCGTTCCTGCTGGTCGTGATGGTGTTCCGGACGCTGGTCCGACGCGGGCGTCCGCTGCTCGCGGTGCTCACCGGTCCGGCGGTCTGGGTGGCGTTGCTGCACCTGATCTCGCTGGCCAGCCCGCTGGGGATCGTCGGCACGCTGGCGACGACGCAGGCGGACGTGCCGGTGGTCCTGCAGATCGCCGCGGTGACCGGATCGCTCGGCGTCGACTACCTGGTGCTCCTGGTGCCGTCGGCGATCGCGGCGGCGCTGGCGACCGGGCGCATCCGCGTGCTGGTGGTGGTCGGGGCGGTGCTGGTACTGGCCCTGGGTGGTGGCGCGCTGCGGCTGACCGGCGAGCCCGGCCCGGCTCAGCGCGTCGCGCTGGTCGCGCACAACGAAGCTCGCTGGGCGACGGATCTCGCCACCGCGGAGGGGCGCGATCTGGTGACCGCCTACGTCGACGAGATCGCAGCGCTGCCGCCGGGAGTCCGCACCGTCGTGCTGCCGGAAGCCGCGTTCGGCTCGACGGAAGCCCGCCCAGCGGTGCTGGTCGAGCCGATGAGCCGACTCGCCACCGAGCGCGGCCTGGACGTCGTGGCCGGTTTCGCCCACCGGGACGGCGACGCGAAGTACAACTACGCGCTGACCTTCCCGGCGCTCGGCGGTGACCCGGTCCCGTACCTCAAGCAGCACGACACGGTCAGCCGGCTCGGGAACGCCGAGGTCTTCCCGCCGACGACCGGCGCGCGCCTCGGCCTGGAGATCTGCGCTGACGTCAACTTCCGCAGCCCGACCAGCGCCTACGCGACGGCGGGCGCGGAGCTCCTGGCGATCCCGGCCGCCGACGAGCACGAGAACGGCTGGCAGCACAGCCGAACCGCGCTCCTCCGCGCGGTGGAGAGCGGAGTCCCGATCGCCTGGAGCGGTCGAGCGACGACGCAGCTCCTCACCGATGGCTGGGGCCGGGTGATCGCGGACGCCCCCACCGGAGGCCCGGCACCGTTCACGACCCTGGTCGCCGAAGTCCCGACCGGCCCCGGCCCCACTCCTTACGCCCACCTGGGCGATTGGTTCCCCTGGCTCTGCCTGGCCTTCGCGGTGATCGCCGTGGTCGCCACCCGGGGCGAACGGGCTAGCAGCTGAGCGTCGTCAGCGTTTCGGAACAGCGGAGTTAGCGGTGGCCGGGCGCCGGGTCGGGGGCGCGGAGCGCCCGGCCACCAGGTGGCCCGGCGCGGGGAGGGAAGCGGCCGGACCAGGCTTGCGGCGGATCAGATCTGAAGACGGGCGAGCGTCTCGGCGGAGATGCGGTGACGCCCGGCCGAAGCGGCCTGCCGTTGTCGCTCGGCCTCGACCTGCTCGATCAACTGCCACACGCTGAGCGCCCCATCACCGGCACTGCCGTGCGCGGCCCGAGGCGGCCGGACGAACAACATGCTCGCGATCAACACGTTGACCAGCACGAGCGTCGAAACCTGAAGCCAGAACATCGCATCCCCTATCCGCTGAAAGTCGTCCTTGTGCAGGTCAAAGACCGTGAGCGTTTTGGGGTGCCATAGCCCCACAAAACGCTCACGGGACTCAGGACCACCGAGCGCTGATCAGTGCCCAGCACTCCATGCAGGTCTCCTCGCGAACCCACTCGGTCTCCGGCGGAAGCCGCTGCACCCGCCACGCCTCCACCTCGACCCCGCAGTACGACGACACCGAGTCGTACGGCTCAGCCCGCTTGGCGACCACCCCGAACGCATGCCGCCCAACCCCCACAGGCCGCCAGAACCAATCCACCCCAGCCACTCCGTACATCCCGCCCTCCTTTGTCTCTGGGACAAACTTGGCCCGGTTTTGTCTCAGGGACAAGCCGCATGACCACTTCGTGTGATCGTTTGGTCATCTAGAGTGAACGCATGGCGAACACCGCGAAGGCGCGCGGACTTGGCGCGGAGCTGCGAGAACTGCGCAAGGGAGCCGGACTCACGGTCCGCGGACTGGAAGAGCGGCTGAGCTTCTCCCGCTCGACCATCAGTCGCATCGAACGCGGAGACAGGGTGCCGAGCGCGGAAGACCTCGGCGCGATGCTCGCCATCTACAACGTGACCGGCAAGCGCCGCAAGGAACTCCTCCAGATGGCCAAGGACGCCGACCAGCCGAACTGGACCGAGATCGGAGATCCGGGCGTGCCGCGCCAACTCGCAGCGCTGCTCGAGTTCGAGCGCGAAGCGACTCGGATCAGCATGGTCTCGTTGAACCGAGTGCCCGGGCTGCTCCAAACGAGAGCGTATGCACGGGCGGTTCTGGAGACCGGTGGTGTCGATCCCGAGAACATCGAAAACTTGGTGGACGTGCGTATGCGGCGCCAGGAGATTCTCAGGCGCCCTGACCCCGTTGACTTGCTCGTGTTTCTCGATGAAGCCGTGCTCCGCAGGCCGGTGGGTGGGCCTGAAGTCATGGCCGCGCAGCTCAAGCAGATCTTGTCTGCGATGGAGCGGGAGAACGTACTGGTTCAGGTGCTGCCCTTCGCGCTCGGCGGTCACATAGGCCAAGACGGTTCGCATGTCATCTACGAGTTCGAGAAGGCCGATCCGATCGTGCATCTGGAGCATCGCCGCTCCAGCCAGTTCCTCGATGAAACGGCGGACACGAAGAGTTTTTGCGAACTCGTGGATATCCTCCGGCCGAAGGCGCTCAGCACTTCCCTGTCTGCGAACTTGATCAGAAACTACGTAGATAACGTGGAGGGACAATGACTTTCGAGTTCACCGGTTGGCGTAAGTCCAGCTTCTCCGGAACTCAGACCGAGTGCGTCGAAGTGGGCTGGCGTAAGTCCAGCTACAGCGGGCCGAACAACAACTGCGTCGAGGTCGGCCTGGGTGCCGACGAGGTCGGGGTCCGGGACACGAAGGATCGTGACGGTGGGCTGTTAGCCCTGGACCAGCGGCAGTGGCGATCGTTCCTCGCCGCCGTCCGCTCCGACCGCTTCGACACGGCGAACCTCTGAGGTGAAGGGCACCTTTCACCAAGTAAGTTGGCGAAAGGTGCCCTTCACCTCGGTCTTCAGTGCGCGGTGGGGACGAGAACCGGGGTGCGGAGGGGGATCTGGTCGTGAGCCGTCATGTCTTGGAACGGGTGCAGCTGTACGCGCAGAACAACCCCAAGCGTCACGCGGCGGTGAGCTGCGCGATCGGCGGGTTGTTGGTCGCCGCGACTTTGGCTCTGTCGGCGATTCAGCGTTCCGAGACGGTGTCCTGGCCTTCCGCCATCGCTGTCGCCGTCATCGGCGGAGGCGCGTGGGCCGCTGCCATGGCGGTGTTCGTGGTGCGCCTCCAGCGACGGATGAAGCCGTTGCCACCGGACACCGACCCGGCGCGGGTGCGCGCTGCGCGGCGGCTGGTGCGCAACGGCGCACTGGGCCCGGACCCGGAGACGAACGCCCTCGCCGTGCGACTGGCCGAGCAGCTTCAGTCCATCCCCCGCTGGAAGAAGCTGACGACCACCGTATTCCTCTGCTCCGCCGTGCTGGGCGCTCTCGTCACGGTGCTGGCGATCAGCGACGGCGAGGCGGGAACATCCGTCTTCTACGGCGCCTGCACCCTCTTCTTCCTGCTGATGCTGACCGTCGGCCGATCCCAGCTGGATCGCCACCACCGCAACGCGACCAAGCTCCGCCAAGCCGCCGAACACCACACCACCACCCGCCCCAACAACGAAGCGAAAAGCTGAACACCGCTCACCGCACCCGCTCGGCGCGCCGAACCCCCGGTGAAGGGCACCTTTTAGCAACTTACTTGCCTAAAGGTGCCCTTCACCGGGCCGTGCGCTAGCTCGTGAGGAGGGGGAGCAGGACGTCGTCGACGATTTCGACGATCACTTCGTCCGGGATCGGGGTGCCGTTGAAGAGGAAGTGCTGGCGGATCATCGCTTGGCCGACTTCCAGGCGGGGGGCTGGGATCGGTGGGTTCACCTCGCCGCGTTCGGCGGCGCGGCGGACGATCTCCTCGATCGTTCGCCTGCCGCGTGCTTGGGAGAGCTGCCGGAGCTGCACCGTTCGGTCCCGGTCCGACAGCACATCTCCGAGCAGACCGCGCATCGCCTCGCCCACCGGCCCCGCCAGCACCTCGGCGCTGCGGCGCAGCATCGCGAGCAGGTCGCCGCGCAGGGTTCCGGTGTCCACCACCTCGGACGGTTCCGGCCAGGTGCTGTAGACCGCGGCCAGCACCAGTTCCATGCGGCTCGGCCACCTCCGGTACAGCGACGCCTTGCCGGTCTTGGCGCGTTCCGCGACCCGCTCCATGGTCAGGCCGGCGTAACCGGTCTCCGCCAGTTCGGTCAGGGTCGCCGCGAAGATCGCGGCGGTGAGCTCGTCGCCGCGGCGGCGGGGCAGCTTCCGGTGGTCGGTGCTGGTCTGTTCCGCCTTTCCGCGATTTTCAGTGGTGGTTGCGTTTGGTGTTGTTCTCGCGTTTTGCGGTTTCTTGTGGCTGGGTTGCATCACGGTCCCCTGGGGGTGCAGTTGAGCAGGACTCATGGCGCTGGTTCCTCGGTATTCGCCGGTAGGACTCGCCCGGTGTCGCCGTCGACGGTGATGGTCTGGCCGTCGGTGATCGTGCTCGTGCCGTCCGCCGTGCCCATCACCGCTGGGATGCCGTACTCGCGGGCCACGATCGCGGCGTGCGAGGCGGGGCCGCCGGAGTCCACCACCACGGCCGCGGCTCGCTGGAACAGCGGTGTCCACGATGGATTCGTGTACCGGCACACCAGCACTTCGCCGCTGTTCAACCGGGAGAACTCGGCCGGTTCCCGGATGATCCGGGCTGGGCCCGTGGCCCGGCCGCTGCTCGCCGGGGTCCCGGACACCAGCGCGTCGCCGTGCTCCTCGCGCGGGAAGACCAGGCTCGGATCGATGAGCCGGACGCCGGCCAGCTCCTCGCGGCGGGCCGATCGCGCCGCGACCAGCTCGCGCAACCGGGCACCCGCAGCGGGTTCGTCGAGCGCCTCCAGCTCCTCCAACCGCAGGTGGAAGACGCCCTCCGGTTCGTCGAGCACTCCCGCTCCGACCAGCCGGCGACCGATCTCCAGCAGTGACCGCCGCAGGATCGGTTGCGGCATCGTGAAGTAGAAGTGGCTGTCCTCGCGGAACGCGACACCGTCGCGGGCGCGCTGCACCCACCTCCGGATGCGGGGACTGCGCAGCTGCGCCACCGCCCGGACGGGATTCGGATCTCCAGCGGCCAGCACCTTGACCAGCCCCAGCACCGTTCCCGGTGATTCACCCCAGGTCGGCGGCGTGACCAGGACCGGAGTTTCGGTCTCGCGGTGGCCGTACTCGGCCAGGAACGCGGTGAACTCCTCTTGGAACTCCGGGAAGTCGGTCAGCTTCGCCGGATCGAGGCCGTCGACCGCTTCTTTCAACCGCGGATTCGCCCGGACCTGAGCGGCCAGGCCCTCCAGCGCGAGGTTGGCGTCGGAGGTGCGGGTCGGCGCACCGGCGATCAGCTCGCCCAGCAGCTCCGCACGCCCGATCAGCTTGAGCGCGACGAGCAGCCGGAGCAGCGACAGCCCGGTGGCCGGGAGGTAATCGATGCGCAGGTCGGCGACCGGCGCCACCAGGTCGAGAGCTTTCCTGGGCGTGCGCACCAGCTGCGACCACGGCATCGCCGTCAGATCGCGCGCCGCGAGCTCGCGGACACCGGCCCGGAACCGGATGAACCGCGGGTCCTCCGTCCAGCGCGCCGGGTCGTAGCGCCGTGCCTTGGCGAGCAGCTTGAACGGTGCTTTCAAGACTCCGAGCGACGGGCGCGGCGACGGGGGAACCAGCCGGTCCACCACGCCATCGACCTCCGGCAGGAAGCCGTCGAAGGCGCCGCGGATCCCGTACGCGCCGGTGACCTCGGCCATCAGACCGGCCGGACCGTGCGGTACCCATGTCGACATGTCGATCGGGTACGGCCGGTACGGGACGTACTCGAGCAGCACCGAGCCGAGCTTGCGCTGGCGCCGGTTCAGCCGCAGCGGCGGCGGTGGCAGCGCCGTCATCGGCCTGGCCTGCAACAACAGGACCCGGCCCGCGGCGTAGGCCCACTCGATGTCCTGCGGACGGCCGAAGTGCTCGGCCACTCGGGTGCCGGTCCGGGCCAGCTCCGCGAGAACCTGGCCGGGCAGTCGTTCGACGGCGGCACCGGTCTGCTGGGCGACCCCGCCGCCCGCGGCGCTGCGGAGCACCACTTCGCGGCGGCCCGGCGACCACTCGGCGACCTGCCCCTCCGGGCTCAGGACGTAGTGGTCGGGCGTGACCAGGCCGGACACCACGGCTTCACCCAGGCCGCTGCTGGCGTCGACCACCAGCTGCCGCCGATCGCCGGTGACCGGGTTCGCGGTGAACAGGACCCCGGCGAACTCGGCGTCGACCATCCGCTGCACCACCACGGCGATGCGCACCTCGCCGGGCGAGATCCCGCGCTTCTCGCGGTAGGCGATCGCGCGGTCCGTCCACAGCGAACCCCAGCACCGCCGCACCGCGTCCAGCAGCGCGGCTTCGCCGACGACGTTGAGGTAGGTGTCCTGCTGCCCGGCGAACGCGGCTCCGGGCAGGTCCTCGGCGGTGGCGCTCGACCGCACCGCGACCGGCCCGGAACCCAGCTCGGCGTACGCGGAAACGATCTTTCCGCGCAGCTCGTCCGGCACTTCCGCCGCATCGAACTCGGCTCGCAGCGCAGCCGCGTCATCCGGGGCCGCCAGGCCCGCTGCGACCTCGGCGTAAGCCCCGGTGGTGATCACGAAGCCGTCGGGAACGGCGAACCCGGCCTTGACGAGCTCGCCGAGGTTCGCCCCCTTGCCACCGGCCGAGACCAGGTCGCCGCGGCCGACCCCGCGCAGCGGAACGACGTACTCCACCACGACCTCCGAGCATGTAGAAGACGGTCCGTTCTCTGCTGACCGTACGCCTCCGAAGTTGAGAACGCAACGTTCACTAGCGCTCGGGGGTGCCGCGATTTCGCGCGAGATCGGCGTTGGGCACGCGGGTGAGGTGGCGATTTCGCGCGAAATCGCCACCAAGCCCTCAACGGTCAGGTGATCTCGGCGTAGAGGCGCGCCCAGTCCTCGGCGGGGAGATCTCTCGGGAGCGCAGGCAGGTTCCGCAGGCTGCATCCGGTGACGTTGCGGACGATCTCGGTCAGGCCCCGGCCGCGGCCGGTGAACACCGCTTCGACGAAGCGCTGGTACCGGCGCTGTTCGCCGAGCGGTACCAGCGGGCGGGATCTGCGGCGCACCTTGAGGATTCCGCCGTCAACGGTCGGCATCGGGCGGAACGATCGGGCGGGAATCCGGCCGCAGGACTGGAATTCGTACCAGGGCGCCCATTGGGCGTTCAGCTGGCTGCCGCCCTCGGCGCGCTTCCGGGCGACGTCCCACTGCACCAGCAGCACCGCTTCCGACCAGGTCCTCTCGGTCAGCAGGCGGCGGGTCATCGACGTCGTGATGCCGAACGGCAGGTTGCCGATCACCGCGTGCCCGGTGGCGGGGAACCGGAAGTCGAGCATGTCGCAGCGGATCACGCGCACTTCGGGGAACGTGGCGCGGAGGCTGGACGCCCAGTGCGGATCCAGCTCCACCGCGGTCACCTCGCGTCCACTGTGGAGGAGCTCACGGGTGATCGCGCCGCTTCCGGCGCCGAGTTCCACGACCGGTAGCGGGGCTGGTTCGAGCAGATCGACCAGGTGGCGGACGACACCTCGGTCGACGAGGAAGTTCTGGCCGAGTTCGCGGCGCGCGCGATCGCGCGCCGACCTGCGGCGGGAGGACATGTTCGGCTTCTCCTGCGTTTCGCGGACCGGTGGGAACCGGACCCCCGCGAGCGCAGGTCAGCGTGGCTGTTCAGGGCACGACGAACCGCGCGTCAGGAGCAGGGATCCGGACGCGACGGCGGCGCGAGATGCGGTAGCTGCGCCGCCTAAGCGGACCGCAGCCGAATGAAGGCGGAAGCGGCAGGAGAAGCCATGCCGCAGAAGTTAGCAACGGAAGAGCACTGGTCGAAACCGGTTTTCCGGCCGCCGTCCGCCGGCGCGCGGCTCGGCGGACGGCGGGACGTTCAACTCTGCTGCGAAGCGCTGCTCTCCAGCTCCGCGGCGAGAGACGACTGCACGTAGGCCATGGCCTCCTGGTAGCCCGGATCGGCGAACCGCCTGCCCATCTCCTCGGCGGAGACCTCCTCCACGACCTGGAAGATCCACCACAGATGACCCTGGGGATCGCGGACGCGCGCGGCGATCTGCCCGAACGCCAGCTCTGTCGGCTGCGTGATCAGCCGCCCGCCGCAGGCGAGAGCCTGCTCGACCGTCTTCTGAGCGTCATCGACGTAGATCCTCAGGTGTGCGGGCAGCCTCGGCCAGCCGGGCTGCTGGTCGAACATCATCAGCACCGCGCCCGCGGCCTCCACCTCCGCGTGGGCCACGGTGCCGTCTTCGTTGAGCACGCGGGAACCGCGTTCTTCGGCGCCGAACACCTGGCGCAAGAACTCGATCTCCGCGGCGGTGTCCTGAGAGATGACCCACGGGTCGATCCGCGAGTAACCGTCCGGGACTGGCCCCGGCGCATCCTTGATCGTCATTCGCGGAGCCTTCCACGGCCCGCGCCGACCTGGGCCGGTAACTCCGCAATGTAGTCGTGCCGCTACCTTGTGCTCGTCTTTTTGGCAGATCAGCGGCGGGTTTCGATAACTCTGCGTCGCCTGTTCGGCCGCTGTTCACCTTGACGTACGGGAACCATCGCCTGATCGACCTAATGTCCGGGTGTTCCCGATGTGCATTTGGAGGTCCGCTTGTCTCCCCGACCGGACAACGGGCGGGTCATCCCGCTTCCGCTGCTTCCCCACCACTCCGCGAACCGTTCCTCGGTGACCTGCAAGTACCGCTGCGGCAACGCCTGCGCGCACGAAGCCCCCAACACCTCGGACAACTCCTACTTCGGCGACATCGTCGAGAGCGTGCTCAGCCGTCGCGGCGCGCTGAAGGCCACCGGTGCCTTCGCGCTGGCAGTCGGCGGCGCGGCCGCTCTGTCCGGCACCGCGGCCGCGGCCGCTCCGGCGCCGGTGCGCCGCCCCGGCGGCCGGGCCGTTCCGGGCACCGACTTCACCGCGGTCGCCCCGAACACCGAAGACGCCGTGGTCACCGCGGAGGGTTACGAGCAGGGCGTGGTCATCCGCTGGGGCGACCCGGTGGTGCCCGGTGCGCCCGAGTTCGACTTCAACAACCAGACCGCGGCTGCGCAGGAGCAGCAGTTCGGCTACAACAACGACTTCGCCGAGCTGGTCCCGCTGGACGGCAGCGGCAAGCGGAACCTGCTGGTGGTCAACCACGAGTACACCACCGAAACGCACATGTTCCTCGGCTACGACGAGGAGAACCCGACCGAGGAGCAGGTGCGCATCGCGTGGGCGGCGCACGGCCTGTCGGTCGTCTACACCGAGCGGGAGCGCAACGGCGGCCTCAAGGTCCGGCCGAGCCACTACAACCGCCGCATCACCCTGAACACGCCGTTCGAGATGCGCGGACCGGCCGCGGGCAGCGACCACCTCAAGACCTCCGCCGACCCGACCGGCACCAAGGTGCTCGGCACGCAGAACAACTGCGCAGGCAGCATGACGCCCTGGGGCACGATCCTGTCCGGCGAGGAGAACTTCAACCAGTACTTCGCCAACGCCGACTCGATCACCGACCCGAAGACCAAGGAGCGGTTCGCCCGCTACGGCCTCAAGGGCGCCACGAGCAACCGCAAGTGGGAGCGCTTCGACAAGCGCTGGGACCTCGCGCAGGAGCCGAACGAGGCCAACCGCTTCGGCTGGGTCATCGAGATCGACCCGCACGACCCGAACTCCACGCCCGTCAAGCACACCGCGCTGGGCCGCTTCAAGCACGAGGGCGCGGCGGTCAAGGTCGCCGACGACGGCCGGGTGGTCGCCTACTCCGGTGACGACGAGCGCTTCGACTACATCTACAAGTTCGTCTCCAACGGCAAGATGAAGCGGGGCAAGAGCGCCCACGCCCGCCGGCACAACATGACGCTGCTCGACGACGGCACGCTGTACGTCGCGAAGTTCACCGGCAACAGCCCGCAGAGCGAGATCGACGGCACCGGCAAGCTGCCCTCCGACGGAGCCTTCGACGGCACCGGCGAGTGGATCCCGCTGGCCAGCGGCGACAAGTCCTTCGTGCCCGGCTTCACCGCCGAAGAGGTCTACATCTTCACCCGCCTGGCCGCCGACCAGGTCGGCGCGACGAAGATGGACCGGCCCGAGGACATCGAGCCGAACCCGGTCAACGGCCGCATCTACTGCGCGCTGACCAACAACTCCAACCGCGGTTCGACCGGCAACGCCGCGCCGGACGAGGCCAACCCGCGGGTCGGCAACAAGCACGGCCACGTGCTGGAGATCGACGACGACGCCACCGGCACCTCGCTGCGCTGGACGCTGCTGCTGGTGTGCGGCGACCCCAACGACGCGGGCACCTACTTCGGCGGCTTCGACAAGTCGCAGGTCAGCCCGATCTCGTGCCCGGACAACGTGGCCTTCGACCGGCACGGCAACCTGTGGATCTCCACCGACGGCAACGCGCTGAAGAGCAACGACGGCCTGTTCGCGGTGCCGGTGGACGGCCCGGAGCGCGGTTTCGTCAAGCAGTTCCTGACGGTGCCCAACGGTGCGGAGACCTGCGGTCCGGTCGTCCGGGACGACCTGGTGACCGTGTCCGTGCAGCACCCGGGCGAGCTGGACGACGCGAGCGCCGACAACCCGGCCTCGCACTGGCCGGACGGCGGCGACTCGCAGCCGCGTCCGTCGGTCGTGGCGGTCTGGCGCAAGGACGGCGGTGAGATCGGCCGCCGCTGATCTCACCTTGCGAGCGCGGGGGTCTCCGGCACTGCGACCGGGGGCCCTCGTTGCGTTGCCGGACCGGGCAGGCGGTGGTGGCCGCCTGCCCGGCCTGCCTCAGTCGATGCGCCGAGCGATCAGCGCGGCCGCGGCCAGCCCGACCAGGGCCAGCGCGCAGCTGACGGCGAAGGAATCGACGCCGGTCAGCGCGGGCGCGAACCCGATCCCGATGTAGAGCGTGACGCCCGACGATCCGCCGAGCTGGTCGGCGGCGCGCTGGACGCCCGACGCGACTCCCGCGTCGTCATCGGTGACACCGGTGACCGCCGCCTGCTGGAGCCCGACCAGCCCGAAGCCCATCCCGGCGGCGATCAGCACCATCGCCGGGATCGTCTCGACCGCACCGGCACCGAACTGCGCACCCGCCGCGATGGCGATCATCGCGGCGGCGGTCGAGGCGATGCCGATGATGGCGCAGGTGCGCGCGCCCCAGCGCCCGGCGACGCGGGGCACGAACGTCACGGCCGCGACCAGCGCCACGGCCAGCGGCAGGAGAGCCACGCCCGCTTCGAACGGTGTCAGCCCCGCGCGCTGCTGGAGCTGGAAGGTGAACAGCAGGAACGACGTGGACAGCGCGGCGCTGAGCAGCGCGGTCGCGACGTTGGCCAGCACCCGCGTGCGGTTGCGGAAGAACGCCATCGGGACCAGCGGATTGGCCGCCCTGCGCTCCACGACGACGAACAGCCCGGCTGCGAGCACCGCGCCGACCAGGGCGATCGGCGCCTCGACGACTCCGAGCACGAAGAGCAGCGGAGCAGCCGTGAGCAGGGCGGCTCCGGGCAGGTCCAGTTCCTTGCGCTCCCCCGGCGGGTCCGCCGGGACGAGGACCAGGGCCGCACCGGCCACGTAGGCGGTGAAGGGGACGGCGACCAGGAAGATCCACCGCCAGCCGAACAGCTCCGTGATGACGCCCGAGAGCACGAACCCCAGCACCAGGCCGGAACTCGCCACCGCCGCCCACACGCTCAGCGCGCGAGTGCGCCGCGGCCCCTCGGGGAAGGTCAGCACGATCATCGCCATCGCTGCCGGGAGGGCGAGCGCCTCGCCCGCGCCCTGCAGCAATCGCGCGACCACCAGCAGCGAGAACGTCTGCGTCAGGCCGGCGAGCAGCGATGCCGCACCGAACACCGAGGTGCCGATCAGCAGCATCCGCCGCCGGCCGAGCACATCGCTCAACCGGCCGCCGAGCATGAGCAGACCGCCACCGGTGACGGCGTAGCCGACGACCACCCAGGTCAAGCCGCGTGCGTCGACGCCGAATTCAGCGCCGATCGAAGGCAGCGCGATGTTGACCACCGTGACGTCGACCGCGATCAGGAACTGCAGCATGGCCAGGGAGCTGAGGAGGAGCCATGGCCGTGCGCCGGTGCCCCGGCGCTGGACGGGAATGTCCGCGTGCAAGAGAGAACTCCGTTGCTCGATGCGAATCCGAGCAGCACAAGGAGGCCGCTTCGGTGTGGACGCGAAGCGACGGAACGTTCAGCAGGACCGCGCCGCCGCTAGAAGCGGGGCGTGCGGGTCACAGCGGCCGCGGCCGCAGCAGAAGCACCGGACATGCCGCGGAGGTTAGCAGGGGAGGTGGTGTGCGGTCGCGGCATTTTCCGGCACCTGAGTTCTAGCCTTGAGCGGTGTTCCGGGACCAACGTGCTTTCGCCGCGGCCATCGGCCGAGTGCTCACCTCCGCGGTTGCCGGCTCGACCGTTTCGCTGATCGGATCTCTCGGCGCTGGAACGGACGACGCGTACAGCGATGTCGATCTGGCCTGGGTCGTTCCGGACGGTTCGGTGGCGCAGTGCGCCGAGCGGGTGGGCGCTCTGCTCGGCGACGTGGCCGAGGTCGTGTCGGTGCGATCGGTTCCGGAGTTCCAGCGGTCCGCGGTGCGGCGGCTGATCTTCGTGCGGTTCCGCGGCGTCTCGCTGTTCTGGCGGCTGGACCTGGCGATCTGGGCGGAGTCCCGAGCCTTCGACGAGAGCGCCGATGCCGACGATCCGCAGGTGCGGGGCACGGACTGGTCGCTTCCGGAGAGCGCGGCGATGAACGCGATCGGCGCGTGCAAGGAGGTTCTGCGCGGTCGCGGCGAAGTGGCGGATGGCCTGCTGTCCCGGGGCTTTCAGCGCATCGGCGAACCGGATCCTGGTGGGGGCTGGCGCATCCGGATCGTCGGGCTCGCCCGTGCAGCGGCTGACCGCGAGCCCGGTCTGGCTGGCTTGAGCGGGGAGATCGTCGCGCTGGCGGAGGAACTGCGCTGATCAGCCCAGGCGTCGCACGCCGTTGCGGGATGTTCCCCGGCGGCCTCCGAGCTAGCGCTGTTCCCAGAGGATTCAACTCCGGCTCGGCACTCCGCGGTCCGACGTGCGCTCAGTCGGGCTTGTCGGCGGTTTCGGTGCGCGGGGCCGCTTTGAGGGCGATCACGGTGATCGCCGCCGCGATCATCACGATGCCGACCACCCACAGGCCGGTGCGCTGGGAGCCGGTTGCGTCCTTGAGCGCGCCGGTGATGTAGGGCGCGGCGAAACCGCTGATGTTGCCCAGCGAGTTGATCAGCGCGATGCCGCCCGCGGCCGCCGCACCGGCCAGGAAGTTGCTGGGCAGCGCCCAGAACGTGGGCAGCGCGGAGCAGACGCCGACCGCGCAGGCGGTTACCGCGACCATCGCCAGGAACGGGTTGCCCAGGTACAGGGCGATCGGGATGCTCACGCCGCCGAGCAGCAGCGGCAGCGCGACGTGCCACACGCGTTCCCGCTTGCGGTCGCCGTGCGTGCTCCAGAGCACCATCGCCACCGCGCCGATCACGTAGGGGACCGCCGTGATCAAGCCGGTTTCCATGGTGGACAGTTCGGTGCCGTACTGCTGCTCGAAACCCTTGATGATGGTGGGCAGGAAGAACCCGAGCGCGTACAGGCCGTAGGCGATGCCGAAGTACACGAACGCCAGTGCCAGGATCCGCGGGTGGGTCAGCGCCTTGCGCAGCGGCCAGCTGTGCTTGGCCTCGGTCTGCTCGCGCTCGGCATCCAGCTGACCGGTCAGCCAGGTGCGTTCCTCAGCGGTCAGCCACTTCGCCTCCGACGGGCGGTCGGTCAGGTAGAACCAGGTGACGAAGGCCAGCAGGATCGCGGGCACGCCCTCGACCAGGAACATGAACCGCCAGCCGGACAGGCCGAAGATCCCGTCACCGCTGGTGATCAGCACGCTCGACACGGTGGCGCCGATCGCGCTGGACACCGGCACCGCGGTCATGAACAGCGCGACCGCCTTCGCCCGCTGCGCGGCCGGGAACCAGTACGTCAGGTACAGGATGATGCCGGGGAAGAACCCCGCCTCGGCCACGCCGAGCAGGAAGCGCAGCACCACCAGCGTCGTGGCGTTCGGCACGAACGCCATCACGGTCGCCACCACGCCCCAGGTGATCATGATGCGGGCGAGCCACTTGCGCGCCCCGAACCGGTGCAGCGCGAGGTTGCTCGGCACCTCCAGCACCAGGTAGCCGATGAAGAAGATGCCCGAGGCGAAGCCGAAGAGCGTCGCGGTCAGGCCGAGCTCGTCGTTCATCCCGTTCGGGCCGGCGAAGCCGATGTTGACCCGGTCCAGGTAGTTGACGAAGTACAGCAGGCACAGGAACGGCATCAACCGCACCGCGACCTTGCGCAGGATCCGGTTCTGCACCGCGGCAGGGGCTTCCTCGACTCCGCTCACGCGAGTGACCTAAGTCCCATCCCCCTGATGGGTCAAGGGCCTGCCCGCTGGTTGGGACGGCCGGTGACTGCGCCGGGACCCGCCGACGTTACCGTTGAGGCATGCCCGAACGCCCAATTGCCCTGGTCACCGGTGCCTCACGTGGTATCGGTGCCGCCGTCGCCCGCTCGCTTTCCGACACGCACGATCTGCTGTTGGGCGGGCGCGACGCCGACGCGCTGAAGTCACTCGTCGACGAGCTCCCCGGTGCCAAGCCGTGGCCGGTCGAGCTGACCGACCACGAGGCCGTCGCCGCCGCGGCCGCCGACATCGACCGGCTCGACGTCGTGGTGCACAGCGCCGGCCTGGTCGAGCTCGCGTCGGTCGCCGACGCCACCAGCGACTCCTGGCGACGCACGTTCGAGCTGAACCTCTTCGCGGTCACCGAGCTGACCCGGCTCCTGCTGCCCGCGCTGCGCACCAGCAAGGGCCACGTCGTGCTGGTCAACTCGGGCGCCGGGCTGTCCGCGAAGCCGAACTGGGGCTCCTACGCCGCGAGCAAGTTCGCACTGCGCGCCTTCGCCGACGTGCTCCGCGCCGAGGAAGCGGCCAACGGCGTGCGGGTCACCTCGGTGTTCCCCGGCCGGACCGCCACCGACATGCAGCGCGGCATCCGCGAGCAGGAGGGCGGCGAGTTCCAGCCGGACCACTACCTGCGTCCCGAGTCGGTCGCAGGCCCGATCGTGTCCGCCGTGCGCGCCAGCGCCGACGCGCACCTCACCGAGATCGTCATCCGGCCGTCCTGACCGCACCCTGCGCTAGCGGGGCCTCAGCGTCGGCCTGACGAAGATCGGCGGTGCTGGGGCCCGCCGGCCGAGAGCTGAGGACCCGCGTTCACGCGGGGTGCGCCGCAGGCGGCACCGGTACTGCGAAGAACCGGAACCGGGTTCGACGCCGAGCAGGTGAACGGCTCGAGCTTCTGGACGCGACCACGCGTCCAGAAGCCAACCGAAGGCCGCTGGGCAGGCTGAGCAGGATGAGATCCGGCCCAGCCTGAACGCCGGTTTCAGCCGCGGACGTGTTGCGCCGCAGTGCGGGCAGCTGCCTGCACTGCGCGGCGGTCCACCTGCGTGGGTTCCCGGTCGCGCAACACGCGGTCACCCGCGACCCAGACGTCCCGGACGCAACGCGAACCAGCCGCCCACACCACGTTCGCCAGGATCTGCTCGTCCGGCACGTCCAGTCCGGTGGCGAACGCCGGGTTGTCGACGTCGAGGTGCACGATGTCGGCCCACCGTCCCTCCTCCAGCGAGCCGATGTCGTTCCGGTGCAGTGCCTCAGCTCCGCCCCGGGTTGCGGCGAGCAGCGCCGTGCCGGCGCTCAGCGCGTTCGCGTCACCGCTCAGGGTGCGCGCGAAGAGTCCTGCCAACTGCACCTCCTCCCACAGGTCAAGGTCATCGTTGCTGGACGGCCCGTCGGTGCCCAGGCCGACCGGGACGCCAGCGGCCAGCAGATCGACCAGCCGTGCCGTCCCCGAAGCGAGCTTCGCGTTGGAACCGGGGCAATGCGCCACCCCGACCCCGCGGCGTGCGAACAACTCGATGTCCTCATTGGACAGGTGCACGCTGTGCGCGGCGAGCACCCGGCCGTCCAGCACACCGAGCTTCTCCAGCAGTGCGGGCACCGAACCGAACTGCTTTCGCTGCTCGACGTCCTCGGCGAGGGTCTCCGCCACGTGCGTGTGCACCAGCGCCCCGCGCTGCTGCGCGGCCTCCCCGATCGCCTGCAGCGCTTCTGGCGGCAGCATGTACGCCGAGTGCGGACCGTAGGCGAGCTCCACCCGATCGCCCGGACCGAACCGCAACCCGTCGGCGTCGATCCACCGGTCGATGCCGTCGACCAAGCCCTGCCAGCCGCCGAGCTTGTCCAGCTCCGGAGTGGCGATCACCGCCGGAGCGCACACCACGCGCGACCCGACCGCGAGGGCCGCGCCGGCCACCGCCTCCCCGTCGAAGTACATCTCGGCACTGGTCGTGACACCGGCCCGCAGCATCTCGACGCAGCCGAGCTCCATGCCCGCCCGGATGTCCGATGAACGGAGCCTCGCTTCGGCCGGCCAGATCACCTCGCGCAGCCAGCGCAGCAGCGGAAGACCGCCGCCCATCCCCCGAAGCAGCGTCATCGGGCTGTGCGCGTGCGAGTTGATCAGACCCGGCAGCAGGATCCCGCCGCATTCCCGGACATCCGCGTCGTGCGGACGTTCCGGCGCAGCACTGCGCGGCCCGCAGTACGCGATGCGGCCGGCCTCATCGATGTCCACCACCGCATCCCGGATGACCGAGCATCCCGGGTCGCAGGGCAGGACCAGCGGTGCGTGCAGGCGCAGTGCGATCGACATGCCCGCATTCTGCCGGACGCCTATCCGGTTCCTAAGCTGCTCATGAGCAGCATCATGATCACCCCCGCCAAGCCCGCGATGCCGGTCAGCACTGCCACGAGAACGGTGTCCTGAGTTCGCTTCGTCATGACTCCAGAGTCGCGAATTCACAGGCCCATGACCTCGGCTGATCGGCCAGCCGTCCTCCTTCGATCGGCCATTGCCGAAAGGCCGACCGGCCTACCCCGGCGGGGTGACGGCGTCATCGCCCATCGGGCGCTCCGGTCTCGATCAGGCGGCCGCCGTCCAGCCGGAGCCAGCGATCGACCCCGATCTCCGACAGGAACCGCTCGTCGTGGCTGACCACCACGAACGCGCCTTCGTAAGCGTTGAGCGCGCTCTCTAGCTGACCGACGCTGACCAGGTCCAGGTTGTTGGTGGGCTCGTCGAGCAGCAGGAGCTGCGGCGCGGGCTCCGCGTTCAAGACGCAGGCCAGCGTCGCGCGCAGCCGCTCACCACCGGACAACGCACCGACCGGCAGGTGCACCCGGGCTCCCCGGAACAGGAACCGGGCGAGCAGGTGCATCCGCTGCGACTCCGGCATCCTCGGTGCGAACTGGACCAGGCTCTCCAGCACCGTGCGGTCGAGGTCGAGCAGGTCGAGCCGCTGGGACAGGTAGGCGATCCGGCCGTCAGCGCGCTTGATCTGGCCGTGCTCCGGCTCCAGCCGGCCTTCGACCAGGCGCAGCAGCGTGGACTTCCCGGCGCCGTTCGGTCCGGTCAGCGCGATCCGCTCGGGCCCCTTGATCGCCAGGTCGGCGCCCTCCCCGGTGAAGAGATCCCGTCCGCCCCGGCTGATCTGCATCGCCTCGCCGACGAACACCACGCGACCGGCCGGGACGCGCGTTCCGGGCAGTTCCAGCGCGATCTTCTGCTCGTCCCGCAGCGCCCGGCTCGCCTCGTCGAGCCGGGTCTTGGCCTCGTCGACCCGGCTGGCGTGCATCTCGTTCGCCTTGCCCGCGGTCTCCTGGGCGCGCCGCTTCAAACCGCCCGCGACGATCTTCGGCAGACCAGCGTTGCCGATGTTGCGGGCTGCGTTGCTGGCCCGCCGCGCAGCCCGCTCACGGGCCTGCTGCATCTCCCGCTTCTCGCGCTTGAGCTCTTGCTCGGCGTTGCGGACGTTCCGCTCCGCGACCTCCTGCTCGGCGCGGACCGCTTCCTCGTACTCGGTGAAGTTCCCGCCGTAGAAGCGGATTTCGCCGCTGCTGAGCTCGGCGATGCGGTCCATCCGGTCGAGCAGCGACCGGTCGTGGCTGACCAGCAGCAAGCAGCCGTTGAACTCTTCGAGGACTCCTGCGAGCTCGCGTCGCGCATCGCTGTCGAGGTTGTTGGTCGGTTCGTCCAGCAGCAGCACGTCGGGCCGCTTGAGCAACAGCGCGGCGAGGCCCAGCGAAACCACCTGCCCGCCGCTGAGGGTGTGCAGCTGCCGGTCGAGCTGGACGTCGGACAGGCCGAGCCGGTCCAGCTGGACGCGGGTGCGCTCCTCGATGTCCCAGTCGTTGCCGATGGTGGTGAAGTGCTCTTCGGCGGCATCGCCGGACTCGACCGCGTGCAAGGCCTCGATCACCGCGGACACCCCGAGAACCTCGGCGACGGTCGGGTCACCGACGAGCGGGAGCGTCTGCGGCAGGTAGCCGAGAACGCCGCGGGTGGACGCGGTTCCACCGCTGGGCCGGTACTCGCTCGCGAGCAGTTTGAGCAGGGTGGACTTGCCGGCGCCGTTGGGCGCGACGAGTCCGGTGCGGCCGGCGCCGATCGTGAACGACAGCTTCTCGAACACCGGGGTGTCGTCCGGCCAGGAGAAGGAGAGGTTCGAGCAGGTGATGAACGCTTCGGACATGTGAAGGTCCTCGGAAGTGATGCGGGCGCGTTGAAGCGACCCGTGTGGAATGGGGAACGTGGCGCGACGAATCAGCCACCGCGGCGGCGCAGCGCGCCTGCCCGTGGCCGATCACTCCCGGGGATCACCCGGAGATGTCGTCGTCCCCTACCCCTGCCACTTCCGCTCCTTCGTTCGCGGTCACTCGCAGTCCGGGAGCCTAACAGCAGGCACCCCGGGATGCGGACTCATTTTCCGGCCGCCGGAGCGGCGGGCATCAGCCGTCCATCAGGCCGCTGCGCCAGGCCCACGCGGCCGTTTCCACCCGGTTCCGCGCCTTGATCTTGCTCTGCGCGGAGGCCAGGTGGGTCTTCACGGTGGACAGGGACATGAACAGCTCCTGCCCGATCTCGCCGTTGGTCAGGCCGCGCGCGGTCGCCCGGACCACGTCGAGCTCGCGCTCGGTGAGGTCCACCTCCGGGACCGCTCGCTTCTGCGCCTGCGGCTGCGGCTGGGAGAAGTGCTTGAGCAGCCGCACCGTGATCTGCGGTGAGACCAGCGCATCCCCGCGCTGGGCGGCGCGGATGGCCTCCAGCAGCAACGTGGGACCGGCGTCCTTGAGCAGGAAACCGCTCGCACCGTTGCGCAAGGCGCGGTCGACGTACTCGTCCAGGTCGAAGGTGGTCACCACCACGACCTTGATCGGATCGGCCACCTCGGGGCCGGCCAGCTGCTTGGTCGCCTCCAGGCCGTCGATGCCCGGCATGCGGATGTCCATCAGGCACACGTCCGGCCGCTTCTCCCGCGCCACCCGCACCGCGTCCACCCCGTTGGCGACATCGGCCACCACCTCGATGTCGTCCTGGGACTCCAGGATCATTCGGAACCCGGCGCGCACCAGCTCCTGGTCGTCGGCGATCAGCACCCGGATCATCGCTGCCCCTCATCTCCGCTCTGGTCTTCCAGCGGCAGCTCGGCTTCGACCCGCCAACCGACGTGCTCGCCCGGTCCGGCGTGAAACCTGCCGCCGAGCAACTCGATCCGCTCCCGCATCCCGACCAGACCGTATCCCCCTGATCCACCGACGGGTTGGCGGCGCACCCCCGAACCGTCGTCGGTGATCAACGTGTACAGGTTGTCGTGATCGGCCCACACCTTGATCTGGACCAAGCTCGCGTCCAACGCGTGCTTCTCCGAGTTCGTCAGCGATTCCTGCACCACGCGCAGCGCGGAACGCGCCACCTCCTGCGGAACCGGCCGGTTGACCAAGTCGACCCGCAGGTCCACCCGCGGTGGGCGGGTGTGCTCCGTGGAATGGCGCTGGGCCGATTCCACCAGCGCCCGCAGGTCGGCTTCGAGATCGGTGGTGGCCTGCTCCGTCGCGGCCGAAGCGCCGGCGGGTTCGGTGCTGCGCATGCTCCCCACCAGCCGCCGCATCGCGGTCAGCGCCTCGGTGCCGCTCTCCGCGATCCGCGCGAGCGCATCGGTCGCCGCCTTCGGGTTCTTCTCGGCCACCATCTGGGCCGCCTGCGCCTGCACCACGATGCCGGTGACGTGGTGCGCCACCACGTCGTGCAGCTCGCGGGCCAAGGCCATCCGCTCGGCCTGCTGCGCGCTCTCCACCGCGGAGTGCACCGTCCGCGCCCGCTCCTCGTCCCTGGCGCGGAAGTACATCCCGGTGCCGACCGAGATCACCAGCAGCAGCCCGCCCATGAACACCGCGGGCATCAGCTCGCTCGTGTTGCCGGGGTCGTACTCGTAGTGGTTGTACCGGTACCGCGGGGTCATGAACACGGCGAGCAACGTCACCACGACCAGCGTGGCGGTGGCCTGGATGGCGCGCCGGATCTCCGCGTGGCGGACCACGTAGGTCACCAGCAGCATGCCCGCACCGGTCGCCGCGAGGGACACCGGTCCCAGGATGTTGCCCCGGCTGCCGGTCAGCCCCAGCACCTGCAGCACCAGGGTCGTCAGCAGCAGCGTCGCCGCGCCCAGGTACGCGGACTCGGTCGGCCGCATCGGGGCGAACGCGGCCAGCACCGCCATGACCAGGCCGCTGAGCAGCACCACCGCGTTCGACATGAGGCCCAGCTCGCCGTTCTTGGTGAACTCCAGGAACAGCAGGATGCTCAGGGCGGCCATCACGGGCCACTGGCGCCGCAGCAGCCCCTGCATCGGCGAGTCCTGGAAGCGGCTCCGGCCGGGCCAGTTCCCGCGCAGGTACAGGCCGGTGCCGGTGGCGAGCAGCAGCTGCAGGAAGCCGAAGGCCAGCGTCTGGTCGCCGTCGACACCGGAGTACTCGGCCACCCGCAACCGGACCGCGACCGATACCAGGCAGCTCAGCACGAGCACGGCGGTCACCGGGATGGCCTTGCGCAGCGGGCTCGCCCGGAACAGGTAGAGCACCAGCAGCAGGCCGGCGGCGTTCTCGGTCGGCAGGATCTCCGCCAGGCCGAGGCTGTAGACGTACGAGCGGGTCACCGCCAGCACCCCGGTGTTGCCGAGCAGCACCACCGCGGCGAGCAGTCCACATCGGACCGGGTACCGCCTGCCGAAGATCGCCAGCAGCGCCATCACGGCGATACCGGGGAGCATCAGCACCGCACTGCGCCGGTCGCCGTATATCTCCAGCAGCGCCAGCGTGTCGCCGCACAGGACCAGGCCGAGCAACGCCGCGAAGATCCATTGCTCGCGCAGCAAGCTGCCGAACCGGTGCCACCAGGGCGCGTCCGGTCCGGGTCCGTTGGGCGTCGCGAAGCTGCTCACGCTGAAACGGTAGTCGGTGCGCCCGGTCGGGCACCTTGGCCGATCGGCTGGAACAACCTGGCCGATCGGCCGACCTCCGCAGCACGATCAGCGGCCCGCAGGCCGATCCGGAAATCGCTGCCGCCGACCAGTGTTGATGGCATCGCGGCGGCCCGTTCCGAGCGGCGCCCCACCACCCAGAGCAGTGCGCACGAGCAGGAGGAAGACATGTCGGCTCCCATGGCCGCGCAACGGCCCGGAGATCCGTTCCTGGTGGGACGGGGTCTGGTCAAGAACTACGGCGCGTACCGCGCGCTGGCCGGGGTGGACATCTCCCTCCGCGCCGGCGAGGTGGTCGCGATCGTGGGGCCGTCCGGATCCGGCAAGACCACGCTGCTGCACGTGCTGGCAGGCATCCTGCGCCCGGACGGCGGGGAGGTCCTGCTCGACGGGCACCGCATCGACCAGCTCGGCGAGGCCAAGCGCAGCGCGCTGCGCAGGCACGAGTTCGGGTTCGTCTTCCAGCAGGGCATGCTGGTCGGCGAGCTGACCGCGGCCGAGAACACGGCGTTACCGCTGCTGCTGGCCGGGGCCAACCGCAAGCAGGCGATGGCAGGTGCGCGGGACTGGCTCGGGCGGCTCGGCCTCGGCGGCATGGAGGACCGGCTGCCCGGTGAGCTCTCCGGCGGCCAGGCGCAGCGGGTCGCGATCGCGCGAGCGCTCGCCCACCGGCCGAAGGTGATCTTCGCCGACGAGCCAACCGGCGCGCTGGACACGCGCACCGGTGAGGAGACCACCAACGCGCTCTTCAACGCCGCGGCCGCCACCAACGCGGCCGTGGTGATCGTGACGCACGACCGCGATCTGGCCGCCAAGGCCGGCCGCGTGGTGGAGATCCGCGACGGGCTGATCGCCGGTGGGGTGATGGCCGCATGAATCCGGTGCAGTTGGCGCTGCGGGTGCTGCGCGTGGACTCGCGCAGCCGCCTGTCCGCCGTGCTCACCGCCGCGGGAGTCGCGGTGGCCACCGCGCTGATCCTCTTCCTGGCGACCCTCCCGAACGCGACGGAAGCCCGTTTGACGCGGTCGGAATGGCAGCAGGGCTCGGTGACGGAGTCCGGTGTCACGATGGCCAACCGGGACTTCTTCCAGAACGATCCCATCGTGCGGCTGGACGTCTCCGGCCGGGCCGAGCAGGGCAGCGGGGCGCCGGACTACCCCGGCCCCGGCGAGGTGCTGCTGTCCCCGCGACTGGCCGAACTGGCCGAGCAGCATCCGGACCAGACGCTCGCCGACCGGTTCGCGGGCCAGGTGGTCGGCACGATCGACGAAAGCTCGCTGAAGTTCCCCGAGCAGCTGGTCGCGATCGTCGGGCACGCACCAGGGGCGCTGGACGCGGCGGAGGCCGCGGAGAAGGCGGAGCTGGCCGGTGCGTTGGCGGTCAGCAACAGCGACTTCATGCTGGACATCCTGGCTGGAGTCGGCATCGTGCTGCTGGCGATCCCCAGCATGGTGCTGGTCGCCTCGGCCGCCCGCCTGACCGCAGCACGACGGGAACGCCGACTGGCCGCGCTGCGGTTGGCCGGAGCCACTCCCGGGCAGGTGATCGGCGTGGTCACCGCCGAGACGGCCGTCGCCGCCGTGACGGGCACGGTCGTGGGGCTGCTGCTGAGCTGGCCGCTGCGGTACCTCGGCACGCAGATCCCGTGGGGCGGTGGCACCTGGCTGGCCAGTGACTTCACCCCGTCGGTGGTCATCGTCGCGCTGGTCGGTCTGCTGATCCCGGCGCTGGTCGTGCTGGCCGCGGTGCTGGGCCTGCGGCGGGTGGTCCGCACGCCGCTCGGCGCGGCGATGAGCCACACGCGGAAGCGACCGAAGGCGTGGCGCCTGCTCTCGCTGGTCGCCGTGGGCGCGTTCTTCCTCTTCGGGCTTTACACGGCCGAGGAGACCGGCGGCATGGGCGTCCTGCTCGCCTCGCTGGCAGCGGTGCTGCTGTCGGCGTCCATCATCGGGCCGTGGCTGACCGGGACGCTCGGTTCGCTGTTCGCCGCCGCGTGGCGGAAGCCGTCGGTGCTGCTGGCCGGAAGGCGGTTGAGCAGCGATCCGAAGGCCGCCTACCGCTCGGTGTCGGGCATCGTGCTGGCGGTGTTCGTCGGGACGATGGCACTGACCCTGCTCCCCAGCTTCGAGGCGTTCGCCGGCGGCGGCCGCTCGTTCAAGGACACGGTGCTCTACGTGGACGTCCCGACGGCGCAGGCCGCTGAGCAGGAAAAGCGCATCAGGGACGGACTGGCCGCCAGCGGAACGGACGCGACGGTGGCGAGCACCGAGAAGATCTTCCTGGAAGCGCCCGACGGGCAGACCGTCTCCGGGCTCGTGATCGATTGCCGGGCTGCGGCGGCGCTGACCCGGATCAACGTCGGGGACTGCGCCGGGCCACCCGCGATCCGGGCCGCCGCGTCCCAGCAGCTGCCCAGCTCGGGTCTGAAGGTGCAGGCATCCCCGCTGGCAGGCGCCACCTTCGACGAAACTCCGTCGATCGTGCTGCCCGGGGAAGTCCCGATTCGCCCGCTGGGTGCCAACGAGGATCCGGACCTCGACTACACGGTGCTGGTCGATCCCGCGCTGGTGCCCGGGTTCCCGGAGGGGGAATCGACGCTGGCGGTGAACCCGGCGAACGATGCGGACCGGGAGAAGGTGCGGACGGTGCTCGCGGCCGCCGTGCCGGGGGAGAGCTTCAACAGCCGTGAGCTGCGGCTCTACGACCAGCAGCTGATGCTCGGCGACCTCAAGCGGGTCACCGCCATCGGGCTCGGGCTGACCGCGTTGCTGGCCGGGTGCAGTGCGGCGATCACGGCGGCCTCGTCGGTGGTCGACCGGCGGAAGACCTTCGCCGCGCTGATCGCCGCAGGTACTCCGGTCCGGGTGCTCAGCCGAGCTCTGCGCACTGAAGCCGCGCTGCCTGCGCTGGTCGCGACGATCGGGGCGGGCGTAGCCGGGACCGCGGTCGCAGCCGGGATCTTCACGCTGTTCGGTGACTACCCGGTGGTGCTCAGCGGCTGGCTCCTGGCGCCGGTGGTCATCGGACTGGCCGTCGCGGTGATCGCGTCCGCCAGCAGCGGGCCGATGCTGCGCCGGATCAGCGCGGAGCGCATCAGCGAGGAGTAGACCAAACGGCAGGTCGGTGTGCGGGCACGGTCGGGAACGGCCGTGCCCGCACACGCATGCGTCCGGCCAGCCGATCGGCCAGTCAGGCACCGCACGGGACTGGCCGATCGGTCAGCCGGCCCGGCCACCTGACCGATCCGCCGACCCCCTGGAAGAGGAGAAGCTTGTGGTGTCAACGCGGAAGGGCGCGAGCAGCGGAGCGCCGGGAGCCAGGAAGGTCGGGGTTGAAATGGTCACCACCATCTTTTCCATCATCGGAGGCGTCCTCGCAGTGGCCGTGCTGCTGCTCATGTCGATCAGCTCGGTCCTGCCGGACCTGCTGGAGCGCTTCGCGCCCCGTCAGAGCGCCGACGAGGCGGTCACTCGACGGATGGATCGGTCCCGAGGCAGCGCCGGTTCAGCCGCGACAGCTCGTCGTAGCGCGGTTGCCTCGGTGCGGGGGACTGGAAGCCACGCGGTGCTCCCTGCCGGGCACGCCGGTTCGCTTCCCTGGTGACGCTGAACATCGGCCGGGAGGCGCTGGGGCGCTGTCCGGAGCGCAACCAGGCGAGTCGGTGCAGGGCTTCGCTGTGGTGATCGGTGATCGTGACCCGCGCGGAGTCGAAGGAGAACAGCACGGCCCGGTTGATCTCGACGATCGCCCGGTCCCGCCACAGGGTTCGTTCTGTCGAGGTGTCCATGCCCAGCCGTTCGGCGACGTGCCGGGTGATCCCGTAGGCGTTCTCGTCGGCCAGCCCGCGGGTGCCGATCTCGGTTCCGACGAACCAGGTGTTGAACGGCGCGGCCGGGTAGCGGATTCCGCCGATGTCCAACTGCATATTGCTGATCAGCGGCACCGTGTGCCAACGCAGTCCGAGCTCGGCGAACCACGGGTGCTCCGGGTGTTCCAGCGGAACCTCCTGCACCACGTCGCGGGGCGGGGCGACCAGCTGGATGCCCTCGTGCGCGGTTTCCACCACGAGCGGCAGGTGGTCGAAGCGGCCGCGCTGGACCGGCGGCTTCCAGCCCATCCGCTGGACTTCCGCGGTGAAGCCGCTGTAGCGGGCGTCGCCGAGCACTCCGCCACCGGACATCGCGTATCCGGCGTAGCGCACCACCTGCTCGTTCCAGATGCGCGGGCCGGGGGTGCTGGGGGAGTCCGGGGCGAAGACGGTGACCAACGGCTGGATCCGGCCGGCATTGGTGGCCAAGCGCAGGTGCTCGAAGCACTCGCTGGCAATGGCCGAGCCGTTGCGCAGCCCGCGCAGGTCGCGGACCTTCAGCCGGCGCCAGGGAACACCGCTGGTGCACCAACCGCTGTCGCGGAGCGCGACTCGAGCGCCGTAGGCGAGTTCGGGGCCGGTGTGCCGATAGGTGCCGGTGGCGGCGATCGCGCGACGTACCTCGGTCAGCCGTTCGGCGAGCGATCCGGCCTTCGGGTGCGCGTCGTGGAAAGCACGCAGGAACTCTTCGGCAGCTGAGACGTCCGTGGTCGAATCCGTCCGCACGAGCGCGCTCGACGGGCTGCCGCCGGACTCGCCGACCTCGCACGCAACGTCGGGAGCCGACTCGGGCGGGCGTTGCTGGACCGGGATCACTTCATCACGGGTAACCGTCACGGGCCGGAAACGTAGTCGCGATCGGCGCTTACTCGTCACTCCAGCGGCACTCTTCTTTCCGGTGAAATTCCTGGCCACGATCGTAGCCGTGACAACCGGATGTGAACGGCATCGGCCAACTTGCGCCCGAACTTGATCGCTCAATCAAGCGAATCGTTATCTGTTGATCTTCGCGGTGAGCGGATCTCCGCACTCCCACCAAGAGCGATCGCGACGTCCGGAAGGCGCCAGCCAACGGCATCCGCAACGACAATGCTGGGGGCCGTGACCGATCAGAGCAACACCAGGACGATCTTGAAGCGCATGTACGCGGCCGAGGCCGAGTACCTGTTGGCGGGCGGGCCCGGCAGCGCCGACTTCGAACTCCTCGCGGAGCACTTCTCGCCAGAGGTCGTGCTGCACCAGGCCGAAGCGCTGCCCTACGGCGGGATCTGGCGCGGCCACGCGGACCTGGAACGGTTCTTCGCCGCGATGAGCCGGACCTGGGCGGTGTTCGAGTTCACCGAGCAGGAGTTCGTCGCCACCGACGAGAGCACCGGGACCGCAGTCGTGCTCACCCAGGTGCGGGCCCGCTCCCGCGCCACCGGTCGCGACCTCGAGTTCCCGATCCTGCAAACGATCACCGTCCAGGACGGCCGGATCACCGAGGTCCGACCGTTCTACTGGGACACAGCAGCGATCGCTGCGGCCTGCAAGCCCTAGCGGGCAGCGCCGCGGCCGAACGGGCCGCCACGGGTGGGCGTCCCGGGCAGCGACCGGCTTGCCCGGGACCCCCACACCAGCCGCTCAGGCGGGCTGGCGCGCCATGAAGACGTCCACCGGATCCTCGGACTCGATGGAGAACCCGTGCCGCTCGTACAGCCGCAGGGCCGGGCTGCCCTGCAGGACGTTCAGCCGCACCAGCACGCCATCGCGGTCGCACTGCTCGAGCAGCAGGCGCAGCACGCCCGAACCGATGCCGCTGCCCTGCAGGTGCGGTGCGAGGTAGAAGTGCTCCAGCCAGTGGGCGTCCTCGGCCGGTCGCAGAGCCACGCAGCCGGCGAACGCGCCGTCCACTTCGATCACCCGGGTGCACGCGGGGTCGAACCCGTCGCGCAGCCGCTGCCGCACGCGCTGCTCGTCGTACCGGCCGAGCCGCTCCAGGTCCGCCCGCAGCACCACGGCGCGCAGTTCGGCCACCGCCTCGACGTCGGCCTCCGAAGCCGCTCGGACATCCCAGCTCACCACGGTGGCCACGCTACTTCGGGCCGGTCTAGCGCCCGACGGAGCCGTCGATGTGCTCGCGGAGGATGTCCGCGTGGCCGGCGTGCCGCGCGGTCTCCTCGATCATGTGCACCAGGATCCAGCGCATCGACGGCGGGGTCGCCTCGCGCACCGAACGCGCGCCAGGCGTGCCCAGGTCGTCGCACGCCAGGACGACTTCGTTGCTCCGCCGGATCGCGCGCCGGTAGGCGCTGATCAGCTGGTCGGCGGTTTCGTCCGCGGCGAGCGGTGCTTCGTCGTCCTGGACGGGGACGTCGGCACCGTCGTAGGACCATTCGAACCAGTTGGCCTCGACCGCCGTCAGGTGCTTGATCAGGCCGAGCACGCTGGTGCCGGAGGCGACTCCAGGAGTGCGGGCTTGCTGGTCGGAGAGGCCTGCTGTCTTGGCGATGACGGCTTCCCGCAGGTAGTCCAGGAAGGTCAGCAGCGTCGTCCGCTCGTCGGTGTTGCTGTTCGGCGGCCCGAGATCGCCGCGCGGCGCGTCGTCGGTCATGCCGCGACAGTACGCGGTCAGATCCGCTCGAAGATCAGATCGCGGATCTCCCGGCCTTCCTCGTGCGCCCGGTTCTCGAACTTCGTGACCGGCCGCCACTCCGGCCGCGGCGCCCAGCCGCCTGGTGCGTCGGCGTAGCGGTTGCGCAGCTGGGACTCGCCCGAGCAGACCTCCATCATCTGCTCGGCGTAGTTCTCCCAGTCGGTGGCCAGGTGCAGCACCCCGCCCGGCTTGAGCCGGGAGGCGATCAGCGCCACCGATGCGGACTGGACCAGCCGCCGCTTGTGGTGGCGCTTCTTCGGCCACGGGTCGGGGAAGTAGATGCGGACCTCGTCCAGCGACTCCGGTTCGAGGTGCTCGCGCAGCAGCACGAGCGCGTCGCCGCGCAGCAGCCGGAGGTTGGTGACCTCCAGCTTCTCCGCGCGGAGCATGAGCTGGGCCAGGCCGGGCTTGTAGACCTCGACCGCGAGGTAGTTGGCCTCGGGCTGGGCGGCCACCAGTTGCGCGGTCGTCTCCCCCATGCCCGAACCGATCTCCAGCACGACCGGCGCCGAGCGGCCGAACCAGGACGCCACGTCCAGCGGGCCCGTCGGCAGCGCGGTCACCTCGGAGCCGAGCTCGGCCCAGTGGCGATCCCAGGCCCGCTGCTGGCCCACCGTCATCCGCTCGCCCCGCTGGACGTAGCTCACGACAGTACGACGGAAAGGAACCTGCTGGTCAGAGGCGTTCACAGGGAGCCAGTATGGCAAACCGGCCGCTCGCGCCGAGCAGCGCGGTGCCGGTCACCAGGATTCGATCTGCGCCAGCATCGCGACCAGCCCGGCGACGCCCTTGACCGGGATCGCGACCGGCTCCGGGTCGTGGTGGGCGGGCACCACGTTCAGCCAGCCGTTGTGCTCGTCGGTGAGCGCCACGGTGGTCGGCATCTGCATCGGTGCCCGGTCCGACGGGGCGTACTCCCAGTACCCGGCCTCACCCGTTCCGGCCCAGGGCACGAACACCCAGCCGGGGCGGGCGCGCAGGACCGCGTGCACCTCGTCCTCGACCTCGAACGCCGCTTCGCGGGACGGCAGCTCACCGCGGTCCAGCGCCCGCAGCCACCACGGCGCGGGCAGCCGGCGCTTGGCGCCGTGCAGCTTGCGGAACAGTTCGAGCACCTGCGGTTCCGGCGCGGTGTGGATCCAGCTGCGGCGCAGCGAAGCGGGCTTGGCCGCTTCCAGCGCCGGTGGATGTGCTTCCGTCGCCAGGGACCACTCCAACCGGGGAACCGGTTGCAGCTGGACCTCGTCGGCCGACCGGCCCGAACCGATGACCGAGCCCTCCTGCGGTTGCACCATTGGCCCACCCCTCTGCTGTTGAGAAAGTTGCGAGCCGCCAACTCGCCCTCGACCAGCTCATGCCCCCAAGCGACGCTGGTTCGGGACATCCCTACTCAATGCCTTACCACAGCGGATGCGATCAATGACACCATGTAGTCAATTGTGTCTGAATTCACACATGTCCGACCGCTGCGGATCGCCCCGCGACCCGCCCCGAGACCGCCTGGAGTGGACAGATGGCCGACCAGATGATCCAACGGGTTGAAATCGACGGCGGTGTCGCCGTCGGCGTCGACAGCTCCGCTTCGTCGGTGCGCGCGCTCGTGGCGGCCGCCGAGGAGGCGAGGAGGCGCAACACCGTGCTGCACGTGGTGCGCGCGTGGAGCCTGCGGACCGCTCCGCGGCCCGCGGACTGCCCGCCGAACGTGATGCCGAGCATGGAGGAGTTCCAGCGGTCGGTCGAGGAGGACACCGATCGGATCGTGAAGGCCAAGCTCGGCGAGCACGGTGACCTCCAGGTGGAGTTCCACATCGTCCACTCGCCGTCGCCGCAGGCGCTGCTGTCCGCGTCTAAGGGCGCGGACCTGCTGGTGGTGGGGCACCGCGGGCGCGGCGGGTTCGCCGGGCTGATGCTGGGCTCGGTCGCGGAGCAGTGCGTCCGCCACGCGGCGTGCCCGGTTCTCGTGGTCCGTCCGAACGTCTAGCCGAAGAGGGCGGCCAGGTCGTCCTGCAGGCTCAAGAGGTCGGTCAAGATCCACAGTCCTTCGCCTGGCCGCGGTTGTGCGCTGTGCCCGACGGGATCTCGACGATCTGGTTCGCCGGGTCGGGCAGGTCGTCGAGACCGACGACGCCGAAGCGGCCTCGCGCCACCGCTTTCGCGGGCGGTTGCGCCGCGGGCGTGGCCGGGTGAACGTCCCGTCGTAGAACTCGATCACCGGAAACTCGTTGCCGCCGTGCATCTCCCGGACGTGGGCGGCGTGGAAGCGCTCGCCGAGCTGGACCGAGACGACGTCGCCGACGCGCAGCGACGACCGCGGTTGCCGTCGCCGCGGGCGGCGCGTCAGCGGGACCGGGGCCGAGCTCAGCAGGTCTTTGATAGCCGGGGAGCGCCGCGCGAAAGCGTCGGAGAGCACGACTGCGCGATTCAGCTCGTCGACCGCTCGCACGGCATCTGCGGTGATGCCGGAGTCCTGGAGCCCGTACTCGTGCAGCAGGGTGGCGCTCGGGCGACGTTCTTCGTGTTCGGGCCGATGTCGTCGGCGTCGAACAGGCAGCGCCACCGCACCAGAACCGGCGGGATCACCGACCGCGCCACCTCGGGATGGGGCCGACCGGCCGGAGGCATCTGGCGCGCGACCCACATCGCGAGCTCGTGTCCATCGTGCGCACGAGGAAGCCGGCGGCGAGCTTGTCCAGGACCTGGCTGTGCTTCACGGGCGCACCCTCCCGCTCGGGCGGCGGCTGCCGATCACGGAAAGCACAGGGCCCGGGCCATCCCCCGAATGACAGCCCGGGCCCTCCCCCGTCCCGACCGCCGGCGCCCCCGAGCGCTGTTGCAGTCGGTCGATTCACTTGTGCTGGTCGGGCCGCGCCATCGCCGGTCCCGCATCATGTCCACTGAGGACACTTCGCGCCGCTGTGCTCAGGTGCGCCGAGTGGGTGACGGCTGCGGCTCGATCTTGCCGCCGATCCTATCGGTTGACGTGATCAGACTCTCGGCCGGGCCGGGTAACGTTTTGCTATCCGCCGCCCAACTGGGCATTTCCAGAGTTGATCATGGTGGGTTTCCAGCGCGGAAGATCAGCGCTGGTCAGGCGTCCCGGCGTCGCACGACGACCAGGGCGATCACCCAGACCGCGAGCACGACGGCCGCGAAGTAGCCCAGCGAACCCCACGGTCCGAGCGGCATGGCGGCAGGGCCGTCGGCGGGCATTCCGGACAGGAAGTTGCTGGCGTGGTTGAACGGCATCCACTTCTGCACGGTCGCACCGATCCCCGGGATCAGGCCGACCAGGCTCTCCACCAGCAGCGACCAGATCAGCAGCAGCGTCACCGCTCCCGCGGTCTGCCGCAGCAGCGCACCGACCGCGACGGCCAGCACCGCGCCGAGGGCGAACACCAGGCCGACTCCCGCGACCATCCGCCAATCGTCCGCAGTGGTCAGCGCCAGGTCCGAGACCGGTGCGAGCACCTTCGCCACGGCCCACGAACCGAAGGCGGAGAGCTCGCCGATCACCAGCGCCACCAGTGCGACGAGCACCGTCTTGGCAGCCAGCGCGGCTGTGCGGTTGGGCACCGCGAGGAAGGTCGCGCGGATGGTGCCGAAGCGGTACTCGGTGGTGATCGACAGCGCGGCCAGCACCAGCACCACCATCAGGCCGAACTGGTAGCCGACCTGCGTCATCCCCAGCGAGATGTCCTCCATCTGGCTGGCGAACAGGCCCGCGAACCCGATGGTCAGCGCCAGGGCGAGCGCGGAGCACCACCACGCCGAGCGGGTGGAGAAGAGCTTGATCCGTTCCACGGCGAGCAGGGTCATCGGGCCACCCCCGGAGCGATCGGCGCGGCCACGCCGAGATTCGTCTGGTATTCCACGGAATCACTGGTCAGCTGCATGAACGCGTCCTCCAGCGAACCGCGCTGCGCGGTCAGCTCGTGCAGCACGATCTGGTGCTGCGCGGCGAGTTCGCCGACCTGGTCGGTCTCCGCGCCGTCGATCACGAGCGTGTCGTTGGCGGTGGCGCGGACGCTCATGCCCTGCGCGGCGATCAGCTGCTGCAGAACGGATGCGCGCGGTGAACGCACGAGCACGGCCTGCGATCCGGCGTTGTCCACGAACTGCTGGGTGCTGCACTGCGCGATCAGCTCACCGCGGCCGATCACCACGAGTTCCTCGGCCGTCAGCGCCATCTCCGACAGCAGGTGGCTGGAGACGAAGACGGTGCGGCCTTCCGCGGCCAGGCCCTGCATGAACCGGCGGATCCAGTGGATGCCCTCCGGGTCCAGGCCGTTCACCGGCTCGTCGAACAGCAGGATCTTGGGGTCGCCGAGCAGCGCGCCGGCGATCCCGAGCCGCTGCGACATGCCGAGGGAGAACCCGCCCGCGCGGCGGTTCGCGGCGCCTTCCAAGCCGACCATGCCGAGCACCTCGTCGACGCGGCGCAGCGGGATGCCGTTGGACTTGGCCATCCACCGCAGGTGGCTGCGCGCCGAGCGATTCGGGTGCACCCACTTCGCGTCGAGCAGCGCGCCGACGGTGTTCAGCGGGTTCTTCAGGTCCTGGTAGCGCTTCCCGTCGATGCGCACCTCGCCCGCGGTCGGGCGGTCCAGGCCGAGGATCATCCGCATGGTGGTGGACTTCCCGGCGCCGTTCGGACCCAGGAAGCCCGTGACCTGGCCGGGCTTCACCGTGAACGACAGGTCGTTCACCGCGACTTTCGGGCCGTAGCGCTTGGTGAGGCCGATCGCCTCGATCATGATCACTCCTGTTGCCGGGGACAACGCTGGGCGGCCCCCTCCGGGCCACGACAGCAACGATGCCCGCACAACGGGTGCGCGGGCATCGTTCCGGTGTATCGACCTGGTGTCAGACCCAGGTCGTAGGCGAGCCTGACCAGAGGATGACCCCGGCGGCCGGCGAGCTCAGCGGAACCAGCGGTCGAGGACCGCGGCGAGGCCGTCCTCGGCGACCGGGGCGGCCACCTCGTCGGCGGCCGCGTGGACCGCCGCCGGGCCCTGGCCCATGGCCACGCCGTGCGCCGCCCAGCGCAGCATCTCGACGTCGTTGTCCCCGTCGCCTGCGGCGAACGTGTCCGAGCCGAGCACGCCCAGTTCGGCGCGCAGCTTCTCCAGGGCGGAGCCCTTGGACACGCCCTGTGGTGTCACGGTCACCCAGGGCTCGTAGTGGTCCAACGTGTAGGTGCACGACGGCAGTTCGACGCCTGCCAGCCGTTCGACGAGCTCGGCGGGCCGGCGGCCGGGCCAGCTGGCGATCAGCCGCGGCGCCGGAACGGCGGCCAGTTCGTCCACTGTGGCCGGTTGCTGGAGGCCTTCCAGCTGGTGCGCCGGGAACTCGGCGGTGACCCGGTTGCCGACGCCGAGGTCCTCGGCGGCGAAGATCACGCCCGGCAATCGGGCCGACAGCTCCGCCAGCACCGGTGCGAGGTCGAACGTCTCCACCGACGCCGCCTCCCGGGAGGTCACGTCCAGCAGCACGGCACCGTTCGAGCACAGGGCGAAACCGCTGGTCAGCTGGAGTTCGTCGAGGACGGGGGCGACGCCGAGCACGGTCCGGCCGGTCGAGATGACGACCTGGCCGCCGCCGGCGATGGCGCGGTGCACGGCGGCCTTGACGGCTGCCGAGATCAGCCCGGTGTCCGGGTTCAGGAGGGTTCCGTCGACGTCGAGGGCGATGAGTCGGGGTTTCCACGCGGCGTCGGTCACCAGGGCAGGTTATCCGCCGGTTCGCGCGTTGTGGCTGGTTGGAGGCGAAGTTCACGCCTCGCCGGGTTTGACCAGACCGGTCTCGTAGGCGAGCACCACCGCCTGCACCCGGTCCCGCAGGTCCAGTTTGGACAGGATCCGGCCGAGGTGGGTCTTCACGGTGGCCTCGGACAGGAACAGCTTGCCCGCGATCTCGGTGTTCGACAGGCCCTTCGCCACCAGCACCAGCACCTCGCGCTCCCGCTCGGTCAGCGCGTCGAGCACCGATGCGTCGCGCAGCTCGCCGCCGCCCTCGCCCAGGAACCGGTCGAGCAACCGCTTCGTGACGCTCGGTGAGACGACCGCGTCGCCGCTGGCCACCGAGCGCACCGCGCTGACCAGGTTCTCCGGCGGGGTGTCCTTGAGCAGGAACCCGCTGGCCCCGCTGCGCAGCGCCGACAGCGCGTACTCGTCCAGGTCGAAGGTGGTCATCACCAGGACCTTCGCCGCGTCGGCCGCGACGATCCGGCGGGTCGCCTCGACGCCGTCGAGCACCGGCATCCGCACGTCCATGAGCACCACGTCCGGGCTGAGCTTCCCGGCGAGCTCGACCGCGTCCTCGCCGTTGCCCGCCTCGCCGACGACCTCCAGGTCCTCCTGCGCGTCGAGCACCATCCGGAACCCCATGCGCATGAGCTCCTGGTCGTCCACCAGCAAAACCCGAATCATGCCCCCGACCGTAGCGCTGCCGCCCCTGCCCGGCGGTCCGGGGAGCGGGGGGCTGTGGTCGGGTTGGGGAGAGCGGCTGCGGTTGTGGAGGGGTCCGTGAGCGGTTCGGGGTGTCATAGCGCCCCGAACCGTTCACGAGGGTTCGAGGGGCAGCACGGCGTGGACCCGCCAGCCGCCTCCGGGACGAGGCCCGGCCTCCAGGGTTCCGCCGTAGACCACCGCTCGTTCCCGCATGCCGATCAGGCCGTTGCCGCCCGAGGCCAGGCCGCTGGGCAGCGACCCCGTTCCGGCATCGACCACCTCTATGTCGATGCGGCGGCCGTCGTTGACCGCGCGGACGTCGGCCTTCGCGCCGGTTCCGCCGTGCTTGACCACGTTGGTCAGCGATTCCTGCACGATGCGGTACACGCTGAGCCCGATCCCGGCGGGCAGGCCGGTGAAGTCGCCGGCCAGCTCCAGCGAGGTGGTCACGCCGAGCGCGCGCACCCGGTCGACCAGGTCGTGCAGGTTGGCCGCGGTGGGCTGCGGGATGCGGTCCGGTTCGTGCTCATCGGGATTGCGCAGGACACCGAGCAGTCCGCGCAGCTCGTTGAGCGCCTCCCGGCCGGTGGCGCTGATCGTCTGCAGCGCCTGCCCGGCGAGCTCCGGCTTCTTGCTCAGCGCATAGCCGGCGCCGTCGGCCTGCGTCACCATCACGCTGATCGAGTGCGCCAGGACGTCGTGGATCTCCCTGGCGATGCGGTTGCGCTCCTCGGCGACGGCGATGCGGGCCTGCTGATCGCGCTCGAACTCCAGGTTGCGCAGCCGCCGCTCCACCTCGGCGAGGTAGGCGCGGCGCGCTCCGATGAACGCGCCCAGCGCCCAGCAGAAACCGACCAGCATCACGAAGAACACGACCTGGGCGATCAGCAGCTGGACCAGGTTGTCCGTCGGCTCCAGGCCGATGAACAGCTCGACCAGGAACAACACGCCCACCAGCAGCGTGTACAGCGCCCCGACGCGCCGGGTGGTGTAGGCGACGAGCGTGTAGATCATCACGCACTGGACCAGGGCGCCGACGACGGCATCCTCCTGCACGGCCACCAGGACCGCCGATGCGAGCAGCGTCGCGTAGGCCGACCGGATCGGCCAGATGCGCCGGGTTGCGATCGGAACCGTTACCAGCAGGTGCACCGGGAGCAGCAGCCAGAACATCAGGCGGTTCTGCTCGCCCTGGGTGCCGCTCTCGGCGACCTGCAGCAGCAGCATGAAGGCGGCGATCGCGCCGTCGCCCACCACCGGATGCGCCTGCAACCACAGGCTCAGTTTCCGCACGAGCCCGAGCCTAGAACGGTCCGACCTGCGGTGACGTCATGCCAGCGGCTCGAATCGGGTCAACCTGTGGTCGTACGTGCGCCCCCGCGGGCGGGCCGCTGCGTGGCAGGATGTAGCGGCGCAGAGCGCGCAGTTGGCATCGGCATCGAGAGGTCCGCGTTGAGCACGGCATCCGAGCAGCACTGGCCAGGCCCGCTGTCCGCTGCGGTCGCCCGGTTGTGCACCGGGCTGCAGCCGCAGGTGTCCGAGCAGACCGCGGCCGGTTTCGCGGAGGTGCTGCGCCGGTTGTCCGCGCCGCTGCAGGTGGCCGTCGCCGGGCGCATCAAGTCCGGCAAGTCGACGCTGGTGAACGCGCTGATCGGCCGCCGGGTGGCGCCCACCGACGTGGGCGAGTGCACCCGGCTGGTGACCCGCTTCCAGTACGGCACGGTGGACCGCGTCGAGGTGGTCTTCCGCGACGGGAGCAAGCAGGCGGTGCCCTTCGACGCCGACGGCGGCATCCCCGCCGATCTGGGCGTGGACATCGACGAGGTATCGCACCTGGAGGCCTACCTGACCAACGCGGTCCTGCGCGATCTGACGGTGATCGACACCCCCGGGCTCGGTTCGCTGGACGCCGCATCGGTGGCGCGCACCGAGGAGCTGCTGGGTGCGGGCAAGACCGCGGACGGCGAGCTGGACCCGGTGTCGCGCAACGCCGTCGCCGGGGCCGAAGCCGTGCTGTACGTGGTCACGCAGGGCGTTCGCGCCGATGACGAGCACGCGCTGGCGTCGTTCACCGCCGCCACCGCCAGCCGGGAAGCCGGCCCGGTCAACGCGATCGCGGTGCTGAACAAGGCCGACACCATCGAGGCGAGCACGGTGGAGGGCGCGGGCGAGGACGTGTGGAAGGCCGCGGCGCTGCTCGCCGAGAAGCAGGCCGACCTGCTCAAGCCGAAGGTCGCCGACGTGCTGCCGGTGATCGGCCTGCTCGCCGAGACCGCGGAATCGGGCGGGTTCACCGCCAACGACGCCGAAGCCCTGCGCGAACTGGCCAAGCTCGACGGTGCGACCCGTGAGACGCTGCTGATGTCGGCGGACCTGTTCACCAGCTGGGAGTGCGACGTCCCGGCGGGCACCCGCAGCCGACTGCTGGAGCGGATGGACCTCTACGGGATCCGCAGCGCGCTGGAGGCCATCGACGCGGACCCGGAGATCACCGCGGGCGCGCTGCGCCGCAGGCTGCTGGACTCCTCCGGGCTGGCCTCGGTGCTGCAGCGGCTGGACACGGTGTTCCGCGCGCGGGCGGACGGGATCAAGGCCGCCGCCGGGCTGGCCTCGGTGACCGCCCTCTCGCACTCCTCCGGGGATCCGGGCGAGCGGCAGCGCGTGCACGACGCGATCGAGGTGCTGCTGGCCAAGCCGGAAGCTCACCAGCTGCGCGTGCTGGAGGCGTTGACGCTGGTCGCGGCGGGTGCGGTGACGATGCCCGCGGACCTGGCCGAGGAGGTGATGCGGGTCGGCAGCAGCACCGACGCCGGTGAGCAGCTGGGCTTGCCCGGACGCCACCGCAAGGAGCTGACCGACTACGCGCTGGAACGGGCGAACTGGTGGCGCTCGTTCTCGTCGTTCGGCGCCACGCCGGCGCAGAGCCGCATCGCGCACGTGGTGCACCGGGCTTACTTCCTGCTCTGGCAGCAGCTGCGCTCGGGGTGATCGCGGTGTGGGGCTGGCGGCGCAGGAATTCACCTGAAAGTGGAACCGATCAGGTTTCCGGCACGTCCGATGCCGAAGAGGGCACTTCGGACGTGGAGTTGGGGACAGACATGACCGCCGTGACCGCGGATCCGCTCGGCCAGGCGCTCGCCGAGCGCGCGACCTTGATCCAGCTCTGCATGTACGCCCTGGACCGGGCCCGCAGCACGGGAGTGGTGGAGCGGCTGGCCGAGGGCCTCAGCGGAATCGGCGTGGCCCCGCTGCGCCCGGACGGCACCCGCTTCGACCCGGCGCTGCACGAGGCCGGCGGCACGCTGCCCACCGACGACCCCGCCCTGGACGGGGTGATCGCGGAGACCGAGGTGCTCGGCTTCGCCGACCGCGACCGGATCCTCCGCGCCCCGATCGTGACCGTCTACCAGCTCCGCAAGCAGTAACCCGCGCCACCCGCAGCCGACGTTCACCCGCTCCCCGGTCAATTTCGTACGAAATTGACGCCGTGCCGGGTGGTGGCGGGCGGGTTTGGGGAAGTGGTTCCCCGGGTTGCTGCCGGTCGGGGAGAATCCGGTGGTTCGACCGGATCGCGGGAAAGGAGCTGGGCGCGCATGACGGCACCCGGCGTTGCGGTGGCTGCGGCCCTTCCGCAGCAGGTCAAGCAGACCAGGGACAAGCTCATCGGGCTGCTGCGGGAAGCCGCGCCGGACGCCGCCGAGTGGGTCGAGCAGGTCCGGCGCGGCCGCCCCCGCACGCCCAGCGTCGTCGTGGTCGGCGAGACCAACCGCGGCAAGAGTTCGCTGGTCAACGCGATCCTCGCGCACCAGGGGCTGTCCCCGGTGGACGCCGACGTGGCCACCGCCACCTACCTGCAGTTCGAGCACGGCGAGCAGTGGGCGGCGCACGCCTGCTACCCCGGCCAGCAGGATCCGGTGGCCTTCGACTTGGCCGAGCTGGCGAACTGGACCAGCGTGGGCCGCGAGCTGCCGGAAGGTCAGCTGCCGCCGCGGTACGTGCGGATCACCGCGCCGCTGGAGGCGCTGGCCAAGGTCACCGTGGTGGACACACCGGGCGTCGGCGGGCTCGACGAGATGCACGGCGAGCTGGCGATGGAGGCCGCTGCGTCCGCGACGGCGCTGCTGTTCGTCGTCGACGCCTCCGCCCCGTTCACCCGCGGTGAGCTGGAGTTCCTGCAGAAGGCCGGGGAGCGGGTGGAGACGGTGGTCTTCGCGCTGGCCAAGACCGACCAGTACCGCGGCTGGCGGCAGGTCCTGGAGGCGGACCGGAAGCTGCTGGTCGAGCACGCGCCGCGGTTCGCCGAGGTGCCGATCTTCCCGGTGTCGGCGCGGTTGCAGGAGATGGCCGCGAAGGCGCCCAGCGAGCAGGCGGCGGCGATGCTGCTGGAGAAGTCCGGCATCGCCGAGCTGCGCAGCGAGCTGGAACGGCTGATCGGCGGCCGCTCCGCGATGCTCGGCGAGGCCAACACGATGCGCGCGCTGTCCACTGTGCTCGGTGAGCAGGTGGTGAAGCTGGAGGGCGAGAAGCGGGCGCTGACCGTCGGCGAGGACGAAGCGGAATCGCTGCGCGCTCGCCGCGACGAGCTGTCCACCTCCCGGCGCTCGTCGACCCGGGGCTGGCAGGTCAAGCTGCGCGGCGAGGTCCAGCGCACCCGGGTGGAGACCAGCCACGAGGTGACCCGCCAGGTCCGCGAGGTGCAGAACTGGTTCCGCCGCGCCATCGACGCCGCCGACCGCCAGCAGCTGGCCGAACTGCCCCGCCAGGTGGACGTGGCGTTGCAGATGGCCTCCACGCGCGTGGCGGCGGCGCTGTCCGCGCGGTTGGCCTCGGTCGCCGAGCAGTCGTTGAAGGAGCTGTTCTCGGCGGAAGAGCTCGACGTGATCCGCTCCCAGTTCGCCCGCGGCGCGCAGGCACCGATCGCACTGCGCCCGCCGGACAAGCGCCCGCCGACGGCCGAGGACAAGCTCCTGGTGTTCATGGGCGTCTCCGGTGGTCTCGGCGTGGGACGTGCGGCGGCGATGCCGTTGGCGGGCCTGGGGATCGCGGCGCTGAACCCGGTGGTGCTGCCGGTGACGATCGTGCTCGGCCTCGGCGCGGGCTGGTGGATGGCCCGGACCCGCAAGCACGCGGCGGACAAGCAGCACCTGAAGCAGTGGCTGACCGAGGCGATCGCCGACGCCCGCTCCGCGCTCGACCAGTTGGTGGCCGAGCAGCTCATCGAGGCGGAGCAGCAGCTCTCGCTGGCGCTGGACGACGCGCTGACCAAGCGGATCGAAGCGATCGAGGCGGAACTCCGCGAGGTGGACAAGGCGCTGAAGATGGATGCCGCGGAGCGCAGCCGCCAGCTCCAGACCGTCAACCGCCGCCTCGCGGAAGCCACCAGCGGCCGCGAACGAGCCGAAGCCCTCCTCGCCAACATCCGCAACCTCCGCGACACCTGATCAGGCGACAGGTGAAGGGCACCTTTCACCAAGTAAGTTGGCGAAAGGTGCCCTTCACCTCGACTCCCGCTCAGCGGCGGAGGGCGAAGGCGCCGGGGCCGAAGGCGGCGAGGAGCAGGAAGATCCAGGAGTACATGGCCGCCGGCTCGCCTTGGTTGTGCATCGGCATCAGGGCCAGCGGGGCGTGGTAGACGAAGTAGGCGTAGGCCATCACGCCGGAGAGCAGGAAGGCCGCGGTGCGGGTGCCGAAACCGGCCAGCACGCACGCGGAGCCGACGACCTCGATCAGGCTGGCGTACCAGCCCGGCCACTCGCCGAAGGCCATCGCCAGGCCCGCGCCGTCGATGCCGCCGAAGAAGCCGAACCCCTGCAGGCCGTGGCAGAGGAACAGGAAGCCCATCACGATGCGGAAGAGACCGAGCACGATCGGGCGGACGCGGTCAGCGCGGGCGGCGACGGTGGTGGCGGCGGCGGTCTTGGGGGCGGTCTGGATGCTCATGGCGGGTGTCCTCTCCGGGGCTCTCGAGGTGCTTTCACCCATGCATCGAAGAAGACCGGCCCGGATCGACACGAACCCCAGAACTTTTTCGAAAAAATCTTCGCGACACTGTTCTCGCAGGTAGATGCGCTGGAAGTCGACCCCGATGGGTGCTTGGGAACTTCGGGGAGCACCGCCAGGATCGGAGACGTGCTGATTCCGCGTGCGGTTGCCGTGGTCGTCGACGGGCGGCGTGCCCTGGTCATCAAGCGCTACCTGCGGCGCGAGTCGGCCGCGGCGTGCGCGATGTGCGGGAACACGCCGGGCTGCCCCGGGCATCGCTACGCGGTCTTGCCCGGCGGCCACGTCGAGGACGGGGAGTCGGCGGAGGACGCGGCGGTGCGGGAGCTGGCGGAGGAGACCACGCTGCGGGCGCGGATCGGCCGGTTGCTGTGGACCGGGCAGCACAACGGGCGCCCGGCCTCGTACTTCCTCATGGCGGACGTCAGCGGTACCGCCGTCCTGTCCGGTTCGGAGGCCCGAGCGCACAGCCCGGACAACAGCTTCGAACTGGCATGGGTGACCGCGGACGAGTTCGAACGCCTGAACCTGCACCCCGCCGACATCAGGGACCCGCTCACACGGCTGCTGAGCCGGTAACCCGTGGGCTTCCGACGCCAGGGCTGTGACCAGCTGGAACATGCCGCCGAGCGGGCGAAATCCCGTCGCGCCCGGGCTGCTCGGACTGGCAACCTCCTCGCATGACCTCAGCGGAAGTGCTGCTCATCGGAGGCCGAGCCGGTGTCGGCAAGACGACTGTGGCGTGGGAGGTCTCGGCACTCCTGCGCGAAGCGGCGGTCTCCCACGCGATCATCGACGGCGACTTCATGGGGCAGGTGCACCCGGCCCCGGACGGCGACCCCGACCGCTCGGAGATCACCGAGCGGAACCTGGCCGCGGTGTGGGCGAACTTCGCGCAGCGCGGCTACCACCGCCTCGTCTACACGAACACCGCATGCGTGCTGCCGTCGGAAGCAGGGTTGTTCGTCCGAGCCTTGGGCGCGGACGTGCGGGCCACCAGGATCCTGCTCACCGCGACCGACGCCACGACCCGAGCGCGGCTGACCCGGCGAGAACTCGGCTCGGAGCTGGAGCGGGAACTGGTGAACAGCGCCCGCAAGGCACGCCTCCTGGACACCGGAGCATCGCCGGAAACCATCCGCATCCCAACGGACGGACGCCCGGTCAGGTCCATCGCCGAGGAAGCAGCGGCGGCCACGGGCTGGACCCAAAACTGACCACTGTGGACCATCCGCGCCGCCGGAACACGATCCGGTGAGCGGTGAAGGGCACCTTTTAGCAACTTACTTGCCTAAAGGTGCCCTTCACCGGGTCAGCGCCAGACGGCGACCACGGAGGGGCGGGGTTGGGTGGTTCCGCCGTCCGGCCAGTGGGAGACGGGGTTGTCCGCGCTGGCGCCGTCGACTTCGCCGGGGTGCTGGGCGGAGATCATGATCAGGTCGTCCTGGACGATCGGGCCGCAGGCTTCCGCGCCGCGGGGGACGGAGAGGAACTGCATCACGTGGCCTCGGTGCGGGCCTTCGAGCGGGACCGCGTAGAGGCCGTCGTTGGCGCCGAGGGCTTCCGAGGAGTCCGTGCTGATCCAGAGGTTGCCGTGGCTGTCGAAGGTCACGTTGTCCGGGCAGGAGATCGGGCTGACCTGGGACTTGTCGAAACCGCCGAAGTAGGTGGCGGGATCCTCGGGGTCACCGCAGACCAGCAGCAGCCGCCAGGAGAAGCGCTCGCCCACCGGATCGTCGTCGAGCTCCAGGACCTGGCCGTGCTTGTTGGCGGTGCGCGGGTTCGGCTCGTCGGCCGGGGCCTTGCCGTCCGGGCCGCGGTCGGAGTTGTTGGTCAGCGCGGCGTAGACGCGGCCGGTCTTCGGGTGGGGTTCGACGTCCTCGGGGCGGTCCATCTTGGTCGCGCCGACCTGGTCGGCGGCCAGCCGGGTGAAGATGTAGACCTCCTCGGCGGTCATCCCGTCGACGAAGCTGGTGTCGTTGTGCGCCAACGGGATCCACTCGCCGGTGCCGTCGAACTCGCCGTCGGCCGGGAGCGTGCCGGTGCCGTCGATCTCGCCGGGGCTGTCGCCGGTGAGCTTGGCGACGTAGAGGGTGCCCGAGTCCAGCAGCGACATGTTGTGCCTGCGGGCGTGCGCGCTGGCGCCGCGCTTCATCCTGCCGTCGGAGACGAAGCGGTAGAGGTACTCGAACTTCTCGTCGTCGCCCATGTACGCGACGGCGCGGCCGTCCTCGGTGAGGCGGATGTTCGCGCCCTCGTGCTTGAAGCGGCCGAGGGCGGTGTGCTTGACCGGCGTCGATTCCGGGTCGTACGGGTCGAGCTCGATGATCCACCCGAACCGGTTCGGCTCGTTGACCTGCTCGGCGAGGTCCCAGCGGGAGTCGAAGCGCTCCCACTTCCGCTCGCTGGCGGCGCCCTTGATGCCGTAGCGGGCCAAGCGCTGCTGGGCGGCCGGGTCGGCGACCTGGTCGGCGTTGGCGAAGTAGAAGTGGATGTTCTCCTCGCCGGAGAGGACGGTGCCCCACGGCGTCACGCCGCCGGAGCAGTTGTTCATGGTGCCGAAGGAGCGCGTGCCGGTCGGGTCGGCGGGAGTCTTCAGGTGGTCGCTGCCCGCGGCCGGTCCGCGCAGCTCGAACGGGGTGTTGAGGGTGATCCGGCGGTTGAGCCGGTCCAGCACGGGTTTCGGTGCTCCGCCACCGGTTTCGAGCACCACCACGGACAACCCGTGCGCCGCCCACGCGATCCGGACCTGCTGCTCGGTGGGGTTCTCCGGGTCGTAGCCGCGGAAGAGGAACTCCTCGGTGGTGTACTCGTGGTTGTTCACCATCAGCCGCCGCTCGTCGTTGAGCGGGAGCAGCGCGCAGAAGTCGTTGTTGTAGCCGAACTGGGCTTCCTGCGCCTCGGGCGTCTGGGCGTCGAAGTCGAATTCCGGCGCGCCGGGCAGGATCGGGTCGCCCCAGCGGATCACGATGTCGTGCTGGTAGCCGTCCGGGACGACCACGGCGTCCGCGCTGTTCGGCTGCACCGGCGTGAAGTCCAGGCCTGGCGGCGGACCGGCTTCGGCGGCGGCCGGGCGGGTGCCGAGACCGGGGAGCACGGCGGCGGATGCCGCGACCACCGCGCCTGCCCGCAGCAGCCCGCGCCGGTTCAGCGCGGTGGCGAGCAGGTCGCCGAAGTACGGGTTGTCGGTGGTGTTCGGCGGGTGCTCGGCGCATTGGTCGCCGCAGCGGTACCGGCAGGTCAACCGGGCCCGGCCGGTGGAGAGCAGGGGCAGGAGTCGACGTTCGTCCGGCTGTGGTGGCACCGGTACCTCCAAGCAGTTCGAGAAACGGCTTGGAGCGTATGCCAGGGTGAACGAATAGCAAGCGATGTGGGAAAAACAGGTGAATTCCCGACAGGGCCTTGATCGGTGCGAGCTCGCCTGCCGCAACGGCGAGCGGACCGCTCACCTCGCTGGGCGAGGCGAGCGGTCCGCTCCGGAATCAGAACTCCTCGCCGACCAGGGCTGCTTCGGCCGGGACCTGGTGGGCATCGCCCTTGGTGCGCAGTTCCAGGGAGAGCAGGCCGGCCGCGATCACGCACAGCACCGCGCCGACGGCGAACGGGGCGTGGTTCGAGCCGAAGAGGGTGGCGATGTGCCCGACCACGGTGGCCGCGACCGCGCCGCCGAGCCAGCGCAGGAAGTTGTAGCCCGCGCTGGCGACCGGGCGCGGCGCGTCGCTGATGCTCATCGCGGAGCCGGTGAACAGGGTGTTCAGCAGGCCGGAGGCCAGGCCGCTGAGGATCACCGCGACGACCACCACCGGCTTGGAGCCGATGGCCATCACGCCGAGCAGGACCGCGAAGGACAGCACCGCGATGATGGTGCCGCCGACCTCGCCGAAGCGGGCCGCCAGCCGCGGGGCCAGGAAGACCCCGGCGAAGGCGACGCACAGGCCCCAGCCGAAGAACACCAGGCCGACCGCGATCGCGCCGAACTCCAGGACGAACGGCGACCAGGCCAGCACGATGAAGAACGCGGCGGTGTAGAAGGCCGAGCCCAGCGCGGTCCGCAGCAGGCCGCCGTGGCCGAGCGCGCGGATCGGGTCCAGCAGCCGCACCTTGGTCCGCTCGGAGCGAGGCCCGTCCTTCGGCAGGAAGCCTGCCGACAGGATGAGCGCGATCGCCATCAGCACCGCGGTTCCGGCGAACGGCCCGCGCCACGAGATGTTGCCCAGCAGCGCGCCCAGCAGCGGTCCGGTGGACAGGCCGATGCCCAGCGCCGCCTCGTAGAGCATGATGGCGGCCCCTTGGCCGCCGCTGGCGGCGCCGACGATCACCGACAGCGCGGTGGCGATGAAGAACGCGTTGCCCAGGCCCCACACCGCGCGCAGCGCGACGAGTTCGCCGATCGAGCTGGCCAGGGCGCACAGCACCGTGGCGATCACGATCAGCACCAGCCCGGTGACCACGGTCCGCTTCGGGCCGAAGCGGGCGCTGAACGCGCCGGTGATGAGCATCGCCACGACCTGCACGCCCAGGTAGGACGAGAACAGCAGGGTGACCTGCTCGGGCCCGGCGCGCAGCGCTTCGGCGATCGAGAGCAGGATCGGGTCGACGAGCCCGATGCCCATGAACGCGATCACGGCGGCGAAAGCGGTGATCCACACCGCTTTCGGCTGCCCCTTGAACACATCGAGAAACCGAACGTCATGCCCGGCGCTCATCGGCCGACACTCCTCGCAGCAGGAAGCAGGTTCGTTTGCAATGCTAACAATTTTTGGTTAGCACACCAAACGAACATGAGCGGGCTCACCTGCGCAATGGGCTGAACAGCTGACATTGGCCGGTTCGGATCAAGATGGCCGGGTGGTGGGTGAGACCTCCTCTCGGTGTTGTGCGGTGACCGGCCGCCTCGACGGGCGAGGCGGCCGGCCCGGCCATCAGGTGCCCAGCCCGGTGCGAGCCGCCGTCGCGATCACCTCCTCGGGGTGGTGCTCGGCGATGACGGCGAGCACTTCGGTCGCGCTGGAGTGCTCGCTGCCGGCGATCTCGGTGATCAAGGACAGCTGGTCGGGCGTGGGATGCCTGCCGAACTCGGTGAGGAACAGCTCGACGTCCTCGTCCAGCGCGGCGGCCATGCCATCCAGCGCGCACAGCAGCTCATCGCCCGGTCGGAGCGCGGCGTCGGTGTTCGACGACCGAGCCTGCAGCCACACGCGCACTGCCGGGCCCGCCACCGGATCCTCGACCAGCTCGCGCGCCGCTGCCACGCCCTCCGCTCCGGTGTGCTCCAGGACGGCCAGCGCCGACAGCCGGACCGTCGGGTCGTCGACCCGGCGCAGCAGGGCTGCCAGCTCGCCGCTCGCCCGCCGGGTGCCCCGCTGCTCGACCCACCGCCCGATCAGCACCGGTTGCACGTCGGCGGGGGTGTCGGTGAGGGTCAGGGCCAGCAGCTCCGCCGGGGCGGACGCCAGATCGTCCACCGAGGGAACGCGGAAGCCGAAGGCGCGCAACGACTCCCGCGCCGCCCACAGGCCGGCGGGCAGCAGCTCCACCTCGGTCTCACCCGGCGCGGTGGTGTGCGTGCGGATCGCCTGCATCGACTCCCACTGGGCGAGCACCTGGCCGACGACGTCGCGCACCGCCCCCTGCGCCGCGGGTTCCGCCTCGTCGAGCAGGTCGCAGGTCGTCGCCACGATCAGCTCCAGCGGCACCCCGTCGGTCCGCGCGTAAAGCACGCTCAACGCCGCCTGCACGATCTCCGGCAGCGCGTCGGCGCCCTCGGACAGCACGTCCAGCTGCTCCCGGAAGACGTCGTCCACCAGCACGAAGCGCTGCCACAGCCGGGACCACAGCAGTTCCGGGTGGGCCAGCAGCGGATCGGCGATCAGGGTGCGCACCAGCAGGTCGCCCGCCGGGCGGACCAGGCCGGCCCGCTCGGCCCACTCCAGCAGCAGGTCGGCTTCCTCGGCATGACCGCCCAGCGCCGCCACCAGATCGTCCACATCGGACGGATCGCGGCCGTCGCCGATCCACTCCAGCACGACGTGGATCAGCTGCACCACCGGTGATCCCGCTGCGATCGCCCGGTGCGGTTCGAGCTCGGCGAGCTCCACCGGTGGCAACCACAGGGCGGGCTGATCGCCCGGCTCCAGCGCTTCGCGGCGCTCGATCTCCTCGAGCACCTCGTGGTCCACGTCGACCTCGTCGGCGTCCACCGCGGCGAAGAACTCCGCCACGGCCTGCGGGTTCTCGGTGTCCACGCCGAGCTCCCGCATCGTGATCGCCCAGAACTTCGCCGAGCTCCACTCGGCCGGTTCGGCCATCGCGATCAGGTGGTCCGGGGTGGCCCGCTCCACCGCGTCGTGCAGCTCCGGCACCGTGCTCGGGCCGGTCAGCAGGTCGTTCTCGGCGAGGAAGCCGATCCACTGGTGCAGGAAGTCCGGCGCCAGCGACCAGTCCGCCAGCACGGACTCGCGCGGCACCACCGCCACCAGGAATCTGGCCAGCTCCTCCTCGGACCACCAGGCCAGCAAGCCGTCCCTGGCGAACTTGTCGGTCAGCAGCTGGTCGAGCAGCTCGTCGGCGTCGAGCTCGGGACGGCTGCGGCCGAACCGGGCGATCAGCTCGTCGCGGGCGGCCTCGAACCGGTCGGCCTCGCCGTGGATGAAAACGGTGCGCATGGGGTGCTCCTCTTCGCTCAGGTGTGCGGATCACGTCGAGGGTAAGGACGGAGCACGGCGATCCCGGGTAGCGCAAGCAGGGTTCTGCACGTGTGTCGGGACCCCCTAACGGGTGAAGTTCGTGGGGGCATCGGTATGGCCGTAGGTACTTGTCCCGCTTCGGGCACCAGGGCCGTTGGTCCAAGCTTGCGCTGCGTCCGACGCGGACGCGGCGCCGCTCCCGCAGCAGCGCACCGCCGCGGAGGACCTGCCCGGCAGCCGCGGAAGCCGCCGCCCCGGTTCCGGCCCACCCGGCCGGTGCGGTGGAGCGGACTGCCGGCACAGCCGCAAGAGGGAGGAGGTTCCGGCGACCGGACGAGAGCACCTGCCCCAAAGCTGCTCGTAGTCCGGCCTCCCGTCAGCGAGGTGGGTGCCACCCGTCCGACAGGCGGCAACGGCGCCGCCGCCACCCACCTCGCTGAACCCCACCGCGGCGCTCCCCGTCCCCCGAACCCAGAAGGCCCAGCGAACCGCCCCATGTCCAGCCACTCCGAATTCCAAGCAGCGGGCTGGCGGGTCGATCACGACCCGCGCACCGGCCGAACCACGATCCTCGTCGGCGACCGCGTCAGCGCCCTCCGCGCGCCCGCCGGATTCGCCGCCCACGTGCACCACGTGCTGGCCGTGCACCTGCAGGCAGGCCCGGTGCTCGCCGACGGCCCGGACTGGGTGCTGTTCACCCAGCCCGATCCGGACGCCGAGATGCCGGTCGACCTGCCCGAGCTCACGACCGTCCCGAACGGCACCCGGCTCGCGCTGCCGCCGCTGGCCGACTCGCGCTGGATCACCCCGCCGCGCCCCGGCCTGTCCGCGCCCGCGCACCAGGTGATCTGCTCCGCGACCCGGCGAGCCCTCCTGACCGCTCCGCGCGCCGCGGCCTGAAAGAGGTTGACGGTGGCCGGTCTGCTGGCGGGTGGTCGACCCGCGTGCGCACTCAAAGCGGCTTCGCCGCTTGCAAAGGCGCGGACGGCCCTCACGCCTGCTCGGCGACCCACACCGCGATCTGCGCGCGCGAGGTGACGCCGAGCTTGGCCATGATGTGCTCGATGTGGCTGTCCGAGGTCCGCTTGGAGATCACCAGCTGCTCGGCGATCTGCCGGTTCGACAGGCCCTGCGCCACCAGCCCCGCCACCTCGCGCTCGCGCGGCGTCAGCCGCACCGACGCGTCCATGGTGGGCACCGGATGCCGCTCGCCCAGCGCGAACTGGATCAATTCGTCCAGTGTGGACTCCGAACCCCGGCGCCGAGCGGCGCGCAGTTCCGCGGTGGGCAGCGCGTTCCGGATCCGGGCCTCGGCCGCCGCGTGCCAGGCCAGGTACGGGCGCAGGCCGAACAGGTAGCTGCCCAGCGGCTGCCACAGCCGGGTCACCGCGGCGCTCAGCTGCGCGGCCCGGGCGGCCCGGCCCTGCGCCGCGGCCACCCAGGACTCGATCTCGACGGCCAGCAGCACGCCGAGCACATCGCCGAAGAGCTGCTTGATCCGCAGGCATTCGTGCAGGTGGGACACGGCCGCGTCGAGATCGCCCTGCTGCCAGCGGACCAGTCCGAGCACCAGCTCGCACCACGACCGCGCCCACTTCTCGCCGTGCTCCGCGCAGATCTCCTGGCACCTCCGGCACAGGTCGAGCGCGCGCGGGAGATCGCCGTGGAAGACCTGCAACGCCGCCAGGCTCGCCATGCTGATCATCGCGAGCCCGTCGTGGAGCATGACCTCCTCCTGCTCCAGCGCTTCGGCGAACCACGCCATCGCGGCCTCGTGCTGGTCGCGGACCATGTCGATGAGCCCGGCGATGTGCGGGACCAGCTCCAGCACCGCGTCCGCCCGCACCTGGCGGGCCACCTCCTGGCCCTCGGCCAGCAGGTCCAGCGCGGCACCGGAGTCCCCCTGCCAGCCGCTGATCAGCGCGTCCACCAGCAGCGCGCGGGCCCGCTGCGGGCTCGGTTCGGGGGACACCTGCAAGGCCTCGCCCAGCCAGGCGACGGCCTCCCGGGGAGTTCCGGCCGCGAGCCAGAAGAACCGCAGCGCCGCCGCCATGCGCAGGGCCTCGCCGGATTCGCCGGGCTCGGTGCAGCAGAACTTCAGCGCACCGCGCAGGTTCTCCCGGTCCAGCCGCAGCCGGGCCAGCCACTCCACCTGGTCCGGCCCGAGCCACTCGGCGTCGACCCGTTCGGCCAGCAGCAGGAAGTGATCGCGGTGGCGGCGGCGCAGCACCAGCTCCTTGGTCCCGCCGCCGAGCCGCTCGCGGCCGTACTCCTGGATCGTCCGCAGCAGCCGGTAGCGGGTGCGCGCGTTCTGCGGATCGTCTTTGACCAGCACGGACTTCTCGACCAGCCCGGCCACCCCGATGAAGACGTCCTCCACGGTCACCCCGTCGCCGACGCACACCGCCTCGGCCGCCTCCAGCTCGAAGCCCTGCGCGAACACCGACAGCCGCGCCCACACGGACTGCTCCACCGGCGAGCACAGGTCGTAGCTCCACTCGATCGCCGCCCGCAGCGACTGGTGGTGCGGCGATGCGCTGCGATCGCCCCAGGTCAGCAGCCGGTACCGGTCGGTGAGCCGGGCCAGGACCTCCGACACCGACAGCGATCGCATCCACACCGCGGCCAGCTCGATCGCCAGCGGCAGCCCGTCCAGCTGCTGGCACAGGCGGACCACGTCGGCCTCGTTGTCCGGCCCGATGGTGAAGCCGGGCAGCACCGCCGAGGCCCGGTCGGCGAACAGCTCCAGCGCCTCGTGGCCGACGGCGCGCCGCACCACCCGGCCCTGCTGGTCGAGCTGCGGCATCAGCAGCGGCGGCACCGACCACACCTGCTCCCCGGCGATGGCCAGCGGCGCACGCGAGGTGACCAGGACGCGCAGTTCGGGAGCGGCCGCCAGCAGCTCGCCGACCAGCGGCCCGCACTCGTCGAGCAGGTGCTCGCAGCCGTCCAGCACGATCAGCATCCGCTTGTCGGCCAGGCGCTCGGCCAGCAGGTCCTCGGCCGCCGCGGGCGGCGTGCCGCGCAGGCCGAGGCTGCTCACCAGCACCTGCGCGAGGTCGTTGTGCGCGGGGATCTCGGCGAGCTCCACCAGCCGGATGCCGTCCGGGAAGGCGCGGCGCAGATCGCGCGCGACACGCGTGGCCAGCCGGGACTTGCCGACCCCGGCCACGCCGGTGAGCGTCACCAGCCGCGAGGTCGACAGCAGCCGTTTGACCTGCGTGATCGCTCCGCGCCGACCGACGAAGCTCGTCAGGTCGTCGGGAATGCTGCCCACCCGTCGGGTTGTCATCGGCAGACCACCCGCACTCACCGGAAGTACGTCGTGTCCGAGTGTAGGCCCGCCGCGCCCGGGTTCACCCGATGAGGGAAGTCCCGAGCACGGCGCAGCCGACGCCGGTGAACAGCGCACCGACGAGCAGGGCCGCGACGTCGGACCCGCTCACCGGATCACCGCCGAGCAGGATCCGGTACGGGTCGCGCGGGTGCTGGTTGACGACGACCTCGGTGCCCACCGGGTTCCGGCCCCGCTCCCGGCCCCGCCCGCTGGGCGCTTCCAGCACCTGGCCGCCGGAGGTGGTCCACCGGACCACCGGGTGGTGGCGGGTCGCGCCCTTCGAGCTCAGGCTGGTCGTCTCGCCGACCACGACGCCGCGCGAGCGCGGGCCGGTCTTGACGCGCAGCTCGGAGAGAAGACCGGTCAGGCCCCACAGCAGGACCACGCCGCCCATGAGCAGGGCCATCGTGCCGCCGAACACGTGACCGCCCGCCAGCTGCGTGATGGGCGTGCCCCGCGAAGCCGTCACGAACGCGCTCAGACCGAGGGTCGTGAGGACCGCGCCGATCGCGGTCGCCGCCGCGGTCGGACCGCCGTCGTGGGCGGGGATGAAGATGTCCGACGGGTTGTCGCGGTCGTAGTGCACGGGCACGCGGCGACCGGGGATGAACGTGGTGCGGCTCGAGGCGAAGCCGGATCGGGCCCGGCGGGTCCGCCCGTCCTCCGCGACGAACTCGATCACCGGGCGGTGCGTGTAGCTGCCGCCGCCACCGTCCGACGACGACCAGCGGCTCTCCAGGGCCGCGACGACCCCGAGAACGCGGACCCCGTCGCGCACCAGCCGTCGATTTCGCCGGATCCGCCGGATGCCGTGGAGCAGGAGCACGAGCCCCATCACGAGCAGGACGAGCACGAAGATCCGGTCCATGTCCAACAGGACGTTCCGGAACCCGGGAGGTTGCGGGCGGTTTCAGCGATCGGAGGCCAGCGGGAGGCCGGCCCGGTGCGCGGCGGTGAAGTCCTCGTCGACGAACACCACTTCGCGCCCCTCCCTGGCCAGCAGCGATGCCGCCGCCGCGGCGCGGTAGCCGGCGCTGCAGTGCACCCACACCACGCCGTCGGGGAGTTCGCCGGAGCGGTCGCGCAGCTCGAACAGCGGGATGTGCGCGGCGCCGCGCAGGTGGCAGGTGCGCCACTCGCGGCGCATCCGAACGTCCAGCACCACCGTTCCCGGCCCCGCCTCGGCGAGATCGGCGAAGGTCGCCGACGGCAGGCCGCGCACCAGGTTCGGGGCCGGTGCCAGCTCGTCCGGAGTGCCGGCCGCGGCGGTCGTGCGGTCCAGGCCGATGCGCGCCAGCTCGCGCTGCGCGGCGGCGAGCTGCTCGGCGGTCTCGCCCAGCAGCGTCATCGGTGCGGTCCAGTCGGCCAGCCAGCCCAGCCAGTGCGCCAGCGGTCCGTCCAGACCCAGGCAGATCGCGCCCGCCAGGTGCGCTCGGGAGAACTCCCGGCGGGGGCGCAGGTCGACCACCCACTCCCCGGTGCGCAGCCGCCGCGCCAGCTCCGCGGGTCGCAGCCGGACGGGTTCGCGCAGGTCGACCGGGTCCGGCCCGGTGCGGTTCCGCGCGCTCAGCTGCGCGTAGTAGCCGGGGACGGGATCCAGCGAGGTCAGGGCTTGATCGACGAAGGCGTCCTCGTCGAGGTGGAACGCGGCGTTGACCTTCAGCTGCTGGCCGATGGTCGCGTTGTCGCCGTGCGCCGGCCAGACCTGAGCCGTGCCGGGCAGGAGCTCGGCGAGCTTGCGCACCGAGGCGTGCTGAAGCCGGGCGAGGTCCTCGCTGTGCTGCGGGCCGAGCAGATCGGTGCGCCCGGTCGAGCCGGACAGCAGCGAGTCGCCGGTGAACACGCCGATCGCGTCATCGGCGTTCTCCAGCACGTAGGACAGGTGGTGGAAGGTGTGCCCGGGCGTGGCCAGCACGCGCAGCCGCAGCTGCGGCGACACCTCCAGCACATCGCCCTCCACCAGCGGCCGCGCGAACGGCACCCCGTCGGCCGCCGCGACCCCGTACTCCGCGCCGGTCAACCGGCACAGCTCCAAGCCGCCGGAGAGGTGGTCGTGGTGGAGGTGGGTGTCCAGCACGTGCGTGATGCGGACGCCGCGGCGGCCCGCGGCGGAGAGGAAGCGGTCGACATCGCGGGTCGGGTCGATCACCGCCGCTCGTCCGTCGTCGCAGACCAGGTAGCTGCGGGCGCCCAGCGAGGCGGTCTCGACGGTCTCGACCTCGACCATCAGGCGGGTTTCTCGTCCCGGCCGTGGACCTGGGCAGGCGGGTGCGTGGCCTCCACGGCGGTGAACTCCTCCAGGATCTTGTAGTGGTGCTCGGCGCCCTTCGGGATGATCCACGAGTCCCCGGGCTCCAGCAGCACGACCTGGCCTTCGCTGTGCAGCTCCGCGCGGCCGCTGATCACGTAGCCGACGGTCTCGTAGTCCCGGGCGGCCGGTTTCTTCTCCAGGCCGGGCGGTTCACCGCGCCACAGCCGCATCGCCAGGCCGACGCCCTCGGCGAGGTAGTACTGGCCCTGGGAGCCGCGCGGCGAGTGCGCACCGTCCACCTTGATGATCGTGGTGTCGCTCATCGAATTCACCTCCCGCGGTGGCCCGATTCTCCCGCCGGTGTTGCGGCGGGGCAGCGCGATCAGGCCAGCACCGCGGCGGCCAGCACCACGCCGAGCACCCCGGAACCGATGCCCGCCAGCACCGTTGCGAGCACGTTGAGCACCGCGTACAGCCGCGCGCCGTCGGCCAGCAGGCGCACGCTCTCGTAGCCGAAGGTGCTGAAGGTGGTCAGCGCCCCGCAGAACCCGACGCCCACCAGCGCCTGCAACTCCGGCGATTCCAGGCCGAACAGCGCCGCGCCGGTGAGGATCCCGAGGATCAGCGAGCCGACCGCGTTGACCGTCAAGGTGCCCCACGGGAACCCGGTGTCGTGCCGGGCCTGGACCCAGCGATCGGTCAGGAAGCGCACGCAGGCGCCCAGCGCGCCGCCGATCGCGACCAGTGCGAAGGTCACCGCTGCTCCCGTCCGGCGTAGCGGATCACCTCGACCTCGTCGAGCAGCACCAGCCCCTCGCCGACGAGCTCGTCGAGCTCGGGCAGGAAGTCCCGCACCCGCTGCTCGTCGTCGACGATCACCACCGCGATCGGCATGTCCTCGCTCAACGACAGCAGTCGCGTGGTGTGGATCGCCGAGGACGCCCCGAAGCCCTCCACGCCGCGGAACACCGAAGCTCCCGCCAGCCCGGCTCTCCGCGCCCTGCACACGATCTCGTGGTAGAGCGGTTTGTGCTGGTAGGTGTCGGTCTCACCGAAGATCGCGGTGAGCCGGACGGCCCGGCCGTGCAGTCGCATCACCGATTCCCCCTCCCGAACGCACCGGCCACCGACCGCGCACCGAGCACGCCGGCGGCCACCGCGAGCAGGCAGGCCAGCACGGTGCCCGCCAGGTAGGCCAGGGCGAGCGCGGGACGGCCGTCGAGCACGAGGTGCACCGCGTCGGCGACGTAGGTGGAGAACGTGGTGAACCCGCCCAGCACCCCGACGCCCAGGAACGGCCGGACCAGCCGGTGCGCGGTGACCAGGTCGGTGATCACGAACATCAGCACGCCGATGGCCAGGCAGCCGAGCACGTTGACCGCGAACGTCGACAGCGGGCCGGGCCAGGCGAGGTACGCGCCGTAGCGCAGCACCGCGCCGACGGCGCCACCCGCGGCGACCGCGGCGAGCACGTCCCACGGCGGACGCGTCCGGGGCTTGCGGGCCGGGCGCAGCTCGGCGGGGAAAGCGGACCCCATGACCCCTCCCGCACGTGCTCGACCTGTGCCCGAACAGTACTCGGGCCCCGCCTCCGAAGCCCGGAGCCGGTGGCCGCCCGCTTCACGCCCCGGCGCGGTCGGCGTTGGCGTGGATCGCCGTGCGGATGTAGGCCGCCAGGCCCGGTTCGAGCTTCTCGTAGTGGCCCGTGAACCGCTCGTCCGCCACGTACATCTCGCCGAGGCCGCGGTGGATCTCGTACGTGCAGTCGTAGCACCAGCGCGTGATGTGCTGGCGGTGCTCCTCGGCCAGGTCCATGGCCTGTTCGCTGTCCGGGGCGATCCCGGCCTGCTTGGCTTCCGCCAGCCGCTGCCCGACCTCCTGCTGCTCGGCCGTGAAGCGCTGCCAGTCCTGCTTGGTGAAGGAGTTCATCTTCTGCTGGGACTGGCGGTACGCGTCGGTGCCGCCCCAGCGCCGCTCGGCCTCCTCGGCGTGGTCGTCCGGGTCGAAGTCGCCGAACAGCTCGAACTTCTCCTCCTGCGTCAGCTCGACGCCCATCGTGCTCGCCTCCAGTTCGCGGTCCACCGCCGCGACCACCCGCTGCAGCCGGTCGATCCGCGCCAGCAGCAGCTCCCGCTGCCGCCGCAGGTGTTCGCGGTCGGTGCCGTCTTCGAGGATGGTCGCGATCTCGTCGAGGCCGAGGTCCATCGCCCGGTACCCGAGAATCCGGCGCAGCCGGTCCAGGTCCGCGTCGGAGTAGCTGCGGTAGCCCGCCGCCGTCCGGGCGCTCGGGGTGAGCAGTCCGATCTCGTCGTAGTGGTGCAGGGTGCGCACCGTCGTTCCGGAGAGCCGGGCTGCTTCGCCGACCGAGTGGGGCACGGTCCTCACCTCCTCGTCGACGAGCCTGCGGCCTCACGCGGCGTGAGGGTCAACCTGGATTCTGCCGTCCGGGTGAAGCGGAGGTCACCGGGAACCGGACCTTGGCAGCACCGGCGCCGCGCTCTAGGGTGAGTGAAGTTAAGTAAGCCTTGCCTAAGTCAGAGGTTGCCGATGACGACCGCCGAACGCCCGGTCCGCCGCGACTTCGCGCAGCGGCTGCGCTCGGAGACCCGGGCCGAGCACGGCCGCGCGCACGCCCAGCCCTACGTCCGGGCCCTGCTGGCCGGGCAGCTCGGAGCCGAGGACTTCGCGATGCTGCTCGCCCAGCACTACTTCGCCTACGCGGTGCTGGAGGCGGCCGCCGAGCACATGCGCAGCGACCTCGTCGCCGGACCCTTCGTCAGCGACCGGCTGCGGCGGCTGCCCGCGCTGGAGGCCGATCTCCAGCACTACTTCGGCCGCGGCTGGCGGCGCAAGATCGCGCCCAGCGCCGCCACCGAGGAGTACCTGGCGCGGATGCGCGAGGTCTGCTTCGACTGGCCGGGCGGCTTCGTCGCGCACCACTACACGCGCTACCTCGCCGACCTCTCCGGCGGTCAGGCGATCCGGGGGATCATGCGCCGGAGTCTGGGCCGGTCGGACGGCGCCGGTTTCGCGTTCCTGACCTTCGAGCGGATCCCGAACGGCCCGCGCTTCAAGGACGCCTACCGCACTCTGCTGGACACTGCGGGCTGGGGCGCGGCGGAGGAGGATCGGATCGTGGCCGAGGTCAAGCGCGCTTACGCGCACAACACGCGAGTTCTCGCCGAGCTCAGCTACCTGCTGATCCCGCGGCAGCGGTGATCGGCTGGCCCTCCCGGGTGGTGTAGCGAAGACCGCCTTGGCAGAAGTTACCGTCAGGTAATACCCTCTTGTTACCGACGAGTAAGGGCTCAAGCCGGGCCCACCCGCAGCAGCGTGCAAGAGGGAGCCTTTCCATGGGCCACTACAAGAGCAACGTACGAGACCTCGAGTTCAACCTGTTCGAGCTGTTCAAGGTGCAGGAACGGCTGGGCAAGGGCGCCTTCGAGCAGTCCGACGAGGACACCGTGCGCGGCGTGCTCACCGAGCTCAACGAGCTCGCCACCGGGCCCCTGGCCGAGTCCTTCGTCGAGGGCGACCGCAACCCCGCCCAGTTCGACCCGGCCACCCACACGGTGACCCTGCCCGAGGCCTTCAAGAAGTCCTACCAGCAGGTCATGGACGGCGAGTGGTGGCGGCTGAGCCTGCCGGACGAGCTCGGCGGCTACGGCACCCCGCCGAGCGTGATCTGGTCGGCCGCCGAGCTCATCCTCGGCGCCAACCCGGCCGTGTACATGTACATGGCGGGCCCGAACTTCGCGACGATCCTGTGGCGCAACGGCACCGAGGAGCAGCGCCGCTGGGCCGAGCTGATGATCGAGCGCGGCTGGGGCGCCACCATGGTGCTGACCGAGCCCGACGCGGGCTCCGACGTCGGCGCCGGCCGCACCAAGGCGGTCAAGCAGGAGGACGGCTCCTGGCACCTCGACGGCGTCAAGCGGTTCATCACCTCCGCCGACCAGGACATGACCGAGAACATCATGCACCTGGTGCTCGCGCGCCCCGAGGGTCCCGGCATCGAGTCGAAGCCCGGCACCAAGGGCCTCAGCCTGTTCCTGGTGCCCAAGTTCCACTTCGACGGCGCCACCGGTGAGCCCGGCGAGCGCAACGGCGCCTTCGTCACCAACGTCGAGCACAAGATGGGCCTGAACGCCTCGGCCACCTGCGAGCTGACCTTCGGCCAGCACGGCACCCCGGCCAAGGGCTGGCTGCTCGGCGAGGTGCACGACGGCATCGCGCAGATGTTCCAGGTCATCGAGTACGCCCGGATGATGGTCGGCACCAAGGCCATCGGCACGCTGTCCACCGGCTACCTCAACGCGCTGGACTACGCCAAGGAGCGCGTGCAGGGCGCCGACCTGACCCGGGCCGCGGACAAGACCGCCCCGCGCGTCACCATCACCAACCACCCCGACGTGCGGCGCATCCTGATGCTGCAGAAGGCCTACGCGGAAGGCCTGCGGTCGGTGTACCTCTACGCCGCCGGCTTCCAGGACCAGGTCTTCCAGGGCCAGCACGAGGGCACCGACTTCAGCACCGCCGAGCAGGTCAACGACCTGCTGCTGCCGATCGTCAAGGGCGTCGGCTCGGAGCGGGCCTACGAGATGCTGACCCTGTCGCTGCAGACGCTGGGCGGCTCCGGCTTCCTGCAGGACTACCCGATCGAGCAGTACATCCGCGACTCGAAGATCGACAGCCTCTACGAGGGCACCACCGCGATCCAGGCGCAGGACTTCTTCTTCCGGAAGATCGTCCGCAACAACGGTGCCGCGCTGGGCCACGTCGCCGCCGAGATCCAGGCGACCCTGGAGGCCGAGGGCGCCGACGAGCGCCTCAAGGAGGAGCGGGCGCTGGTGGCCCGGGCGCTGCAGGACGCCCAGGGCATGCTCGGCACGATGATCGAGTTCCTGACCTCCTCGCAGGAGGACGTCAAGAACATCTACAAGGTCGGCCAGCACGCCGTGTCGTTCCTGATGAGCATGGGCGACCTGCTCATCGGCTGGCTGCTGCTGCGCCAGGCCGAGATCGCCCTGGCCGCGCTGGACGCCGGTGCCCCGGCCAAGGACCAGCCCTTCTACCAGGGCAAGGTCGCGGTGGCCCGGTTCTTCGCCAAGAACGTGCTGCCGGAGCTGACCGGTCGCCGCAAGATCATCGAGGCGGCCGACAACTCCCTGATGGAGCTCGACGAGTCCGTCTTCTGAACCATCCGGTGAACCCCCGCTGACTTCGGGCGCAGCTCCACCCAGGAGCTGCGCCCGAAGTCTTTGTCGGCTCCGTTTGCACTGGTCAGGTGCCGTGAGTGTTTTGTGGGGCTATGGCACCACAAAACACTCACGGGCCCCCACCTGCGAAAAGTGGGCCGACGACGGAGGTCTCAACCCAGCTCGTAGTCGAAGGTGAAGGGAACCGCGGGGACTCCGTGCTCCGCGGTGTACTCGCCGGTGCCGCTGAGGCCGGTCAGGTCGCCGGTGCCGGAGCCCGGGACCACCTCGAAGGTGCTGCGGATCTTCCCGTCGGCGCCGAAGTGGCCGCGCTCCTGGAGCGCGAACGCGCCCGCGCGGCCGTCGAGGGCGCCGCGGACCAGCTGCATCCCGGTGAACGCGCCGGTCAGGTCGCCGCTGTAGACGAGCACGTACTCGCAGGCGACCTCGGTCGCCTCGATGCCGCCGGTGAAGGTGTTGGTGATCGAGGCGTGCGCGAGCTTCGGGTGCTCGTCCGCTCCGATGGTGCGCTCGTCCCAGCGGGCGACGGTGAAGTGGCCGGTGGTCTGCATGGAATTCCCTTCGATCAGTGCTGCCACCAGCATCGGAGGTGTACCTGACATCTCCTGTCAGGTACTGCGGCAGAATTTCCGGGCATGCGCGCCGACCGCCTGCTGTCCCTGCTCCTGCTGCTGCAGAACCGCGGCCGGATGACCGCGACCGAGCTGGCCGCCGAGCTGGAGGTGTCGGTCCGGACCGTCTACCGGGACGTCGAAGCCCTCGGCGCGGCGGGCGTGCCGGTCTGCGCCGACCGCGGTCCCGACGGCGGCTACCGCCTGCTCGACGGCTACCGCACCCGCCTCACCGGGCTCACCGATGCCGAAGCGGGCTCGCTGTTCCTGTCCGGCGCTCCCGGCCCGGCCCAGGACCTCGGGCTCGGCGCGGTGCTGGCCACCGCGCAGCTGAAGGTGCAGGCCGCGCTGCCCGCGGAGCTGGCCGAGCGGGCCCGCCGCATCCAGGACCGCTTCCACCTCGACGCGCCGGGCTGGTTCCGGGACGCCGACGAAGTGCCGCACCTGGCCGAAATCGCCCGCGCGGTCTGGGAGCAACGCGTGCTGCACGCGCACTACCGCCGCTGGAACGGCGAGGTGCACCGCGAGCTCCACCCGCTGGGCATCGTGCTGAAGGGCGGCATCTGGTACCTCGTGGCCCGCGCCGGCGAAGCCGTCCGCACCTACCGCATCGCGCGCTTCCTCGACGTGCGGACCGCGCCCGAGACATTCGACCGCCCAACGGGTTTCGACCTCGCCGCGAGCTGGGCGGAATCAGCCCGCCGGATGGAGGAGTCGATGGTGCGCGGAACCGCCCGGCTGCGGATCTCCCCGGTCGCACAACGCCTGCTGCCCGCGCAGTTCGGCGCGAAAGGCACGCAGGCGCTGGCCGAAGCGGGCTCGCCGGACGAGCAGGGCTGGGTGGCGGTCGACCTGCCGGTGGAGACGACCGCTGTCGCGGTCCACGACGTCCTCCGCCTCGGCGCGGAAGCCGAAGTGCTCGCGCCGCCCGAACTCCGCGCCGCCGTCGCGGAAACCGTCACCGCGCTCGCGGCCCGCTACTCCTGAGCTCGGGCGTCGATCAGCACCGCGATGCCGTCGAGGACGCGGTGCAGGCCCAGCTCGAACGTCTCCGACGCGGCCGGATTCCCGCCGGAGATCAGCGCGTGCGCGAGGTGCGGGTAGGCGTCGAAGTCCACCAGGCGTTCCAGCGCGCTGTCGCGCTTGGCCAGCCAGGCGGGATCCTTGTGCCGGTCCTGCTTGTTCGACGCGGTGCCCCGGACGTAGTTGTCCAGCGTCTCGATGACCCCGACCTTCTCCCGCTCCGACAGCCCGGTGTCCGCCAGCACCCGCAGCGCCGAGTCGTACCAGGCGAGCGCGTTCGGCCCCGGCAGCACCGGATCGGAGGCGACCGCGGGCACCCACGGGTGCCGGTGGAACATCGCCCAGTCCTCGGCGGCCCACGCCTCGAACTTCGCGCGCCAGTCGCCGGGCAGCTCGTGCGGCAGGCTGGTGCGGCCGATCACCTGGTCGAGCATCAGCGCGATCAGCTCGGGCCGCCCCGGCACGTAGGTGTAGAGCGATGCGGTGCCCACGCCGAGCTCCGCCGCGACGCGGCGCATCGTCAGCGCGGCGACGCCTTCCCGGTCGGCGACGTCGATGGCGGCCTGCACGATGCGGTCCACGTCCAGGCCGGGGCGCGGGCCGCGCTTCGGGCGGTCCCGGACGCCCCACAGCAGCGCGAGGGCGCGGGACGGATCTGACTCGGTTTCTTCACTCGGCATGTTGCGCCCAGCCTATAACTCCGAATACTGTTCGGATAACTCCGAACAACAGTCGGAGTTAAACCTCTGGGGAGATCGATGCCGACCAGCACCCGCGGTCCCGTGACGACCGCCGAACGCGCCTTAGCCCCCGACCTCGCCCGCGGCCTGATGCTGCTGCTCATCGTGCTGTCCAACGCGGCGTTCTTCCTCTGGGCCGCCGACTACGACGGCCAGTACCCGGCGTCCACCGGCCCGGCCGACAGCGCCGTGCAATTCCTGCAGATCCTGGTCCTCGACGTGCGGGTCTACCCGCTGTTCGCGTTCCTGTTCGGCTACGGGATGACGCAGCTCTACCGCCGCCAGATCGCCGCAGGCGCGAGCGAGCTCGACGCCACCGCGCTGCTGCGCCGCCGCAGCGGCTGGCTGCTCCTCTTCGGCTTCGCGCACGCCGCGCTCCTGCTGCCCTCCGACGTGCTCGGCTCCTACGGCGTGATCAGCTTCTTCCTCGGCTGGCTGCTCCTCCGCCGCGCCGACAGGACCCTGCTCGCCTGGGGCGCGGTCGGCACGACCTTGCTCGCACTGCTGCTGATCGGCGGGATCGTCCTCGCGATCAGTGCCCCGGGCTCGCTCGGCGAACCCGGCCCGTCCTCCGCCGCGATCAGCGGATCCGGCGAACCGGACTACCTCATCTCGGCGATCCACCGGCTCGTCATGTGGGGCGTGCTGGTCATGCTGAACTTCGTCGGGATCACCGCGCCGACGGCCATGCTGCTCGGGATCTGGGCCGGCCGCCGGAGGATCCTCGAAGAGCCGCACCGGAACCTGCCGCTGCTCCGCCGCGTCGCGATCATCGGCATCACCCTCGGCTGGCTCGGCAGCCTGCCCGCCGCGCTGGACCGAATCGGCGTGCTGCCCCCGGTCAACGAACTCGCGCTGATGGCGATGCAGTGGCCCACCGGACTGGCCGGCGGCATCGGCTACGTCGCGCTGTTCGGCCTGCTGGCCCACCGGGTCCCGCCCAAGGCCGTCGTCGCGATCAGCGCCGTCGGCAAGCGCTCGCTGTCCAGCTACCTGACGCACTCGCTGCTGCTCGGGCCCGTCCTGGCGGCCTGGGGGCTCGGCCTCGGTGCGCACCTGACCAGCGCCACGATGGCCGCTTACGCCGTCGGCGCCTGGCTGGTCACGGTTGCCGCGGCTTATTGGCTGGAACGCCGGGGGATTCGCGGCCCGGCAGAAACCGCCCTCCGCCGACTGGTCTACCGTCGTCCACAGTAGACCGAGCGCTCAGGAACGCGACGAACAGCCCGACCAGCAGCGCCGCCCGGCCCCACACCCCGATCATCAGCGCCTGCGCGGTGAAACCGTCGTGGATGCCGCTGGCCTCGCCCATCATGTTCAAGTACAGCCAGCGGAAGATGCTGATCCCCATCGCCACGTCCGCCACCAGGTACGCCGCGATCCAGCCCCAGCGCACCCGCACCAGCACGAAGAACGGCAGCAACCACAGCGTGTACTGCGGCGAGTGCACCTTGTGCAGCAGCAAGAACCCGCACAGCATCGCCGCCGACACCGGCACCCACGGGTACGTCCCGGACCGCTCGTACCGCAACCAGCCCACCGCGCAGGCGACGGCGAACGACAGCAGCATCAGCAGCGGCGAGACCACACCCATCGCCGACTGGAAGTCCGCCGAATCCGTCCAGTGCCGGAAACCCCAGTACCAGACCGAATTCGTGCTGATGTCCACCTGCCGCCGCGACTGGAACTCGAACGACGCCGCCCAGCCGCCGAACCCGGCGATCATGAACGGCACGTTCACCACCACCGCGGTGGCCACCGAAGCCCCCACCACCTGCAACGCCCCGCGCACGTCCCAGCGCTCCCGGCCGCTGGTCAGCACGTACAACGCCAGCGGCAGCACGAACAACGCCGGGTAGATCTTCAGCGCGAACCCCAGCCCCAGCACCACCGCGGCCACCGTCGCGCGCCGCCGCAACGGCACCGACGTCCACCGGTGCACCACGAACACCGCCGCGACCGCGCACGCCACGACCGGCAGATCCCAGTTGTGGAACGCATAGAGCACCAACGGCGGGGACAGCGCCCACAACAGCGCGCGCCACCCGCTCAACCTGCCCAGCCACCACGCGGTCGCGAGCCCGAACGGAGCCATCAACAACGCCGACGCCGCCAGGAACCCGGCATCGGTGTCGACGAAGAACGCCCCCGCCCACATCAGCAATCCGGACAGCACCGGGTACTCGACCACGCCGCCCCACAGCGAACCGTCCGGCTCGATCCCGCCGTGCACGTACGGGAAGACGTGCCGGTCGATGTCCCGGCCCACCCACAGGTTCTGGATGTCGGAGTAGCAGACGTCGCCGTACGCCCGCTCCTGGTACGCGGGCTCCGACCGGCCCCACTCGTCGAACTCCGGGCCCGTGCACCGGGCCTTGTTCGCATACCCCAGGGCCAGCGACAGCGCCGTCAGCACGCACAACGCCACCAACCCGGAGACCGTCAGCCCGCGCGCCGCCCTGCTGATCGCCGATCCCTCCGATCGATACCGGGGTGAAGGGCACCTTTTAGCAAGTAAGTTGCCTAAAGGTGCCCTTCACCCGGAAAAATCACTGCACCTTGCCGCGGAGGAAGGCGATGTCGTCCGCCTGGCCCTCGTCGGGGGTTTCGACCACGACCGGGGCGCCTGCGCTTGCGCAGACCGCGACCAGGAGGTCGGGGTCGATGGTGCCCGCGCCGATGTTGGCGTGGCGGTCGCGGGACGAGTCGAACTCGTCGCGGGAATCGTTCAGGTGGACCAGGTCGATCCGCCCGGTGATCGCCTTGACCCGGTCGACGATGTCCAGCAGCTCCTCGCCCGCCGCGTGCGCGTGGCAGGTGTCCAGGCAGAACCCCGCGCCGAACTCGCCGACGGCGTCCCACAACCGCGCCAGCGCGTCGAACTTCCGCGCCATCGCGTTGGCCCCGCCCGCGGTGTTCTCGATCAGCACCGGAACGTCGAACCCGCCTTCAGCGGCCTGCCGCTCGAACAGCTTCCGCCAGTTCGCCACGCCCTCGGACGGCTCGTCGTCCTTGGTCACGTGCCCGCCGTGCACGATCAAGCCCTTCGCGCCGACCTCGGCCGCCGCCTTCGCCTGCTGGCCGACCGCCTTGCGCGACGGGATCCGGATCCGGTTGTTCAACGACGCCACGTTGATCACGTACGGCGCGTGGACGAACACGTCCAGCTCGCTGCCGCGCAGCTGCTCGGCCTGCGGATGCGGCTTCGGGGCCTTCCAGCCCTGCGGGTCGGACAGGAAGAACTGCACGACCTCCGCACCGCGCTCGGCAGCGGCGGTCAACGGGTCGTCATCTCGGACGTGGGCGCCGATACGCATGCCCGAAGTCTAGGCGGACGCCCGACACCGCTCGCGCCGACCGATTCCCACGAGGTGGAAACCGGACCGGACCGTCACCAATGGCGGTGTTCAACCGTTGTACACATCTGAGAGGTTCTCGTTTGAGAGAGTCATCACCGAAGCGCACATCCTGGGGAGGCGAGCCATGGGTGCACGGGGGCGGCCCAACCCGTTGATCAACCCGCAGGTCCGCGGCCGGGCCCTGTCGGCCGGACTCGTCGGCCTCGTGCTGACCGCGAGCACCTTCCTCGGTGCCGGGACCGCGCAGGCCGTCGACCCCCTCGTCGTCGACAGCCCGCTGGCGATCGTCAACGCCGTGCCCGGCCAGCAGGTGACGGTCAAGCCGAGCACGCTGGACTTCAAGGTCCGCGAAGCGGTGCTGCTGGCCATGCCGCTGGCGTTCGGCAAGGCCAAGGATGCGGGCGACCGCTTCGCCGAGCTGAGCCCGATCCCGATCGGCACCGTCTCCGAGGGCCGCACCTTCTACTCCGGCAAGAAGATCGCCGAGGCGGCCGGCCCCCGGATCGCCGAGATCGGCCTGCCGGAGGACAAGGTCGACGCGGTGCGCTGGCACTTCACCAACCTGGTCAGCATCGGCAACGCGGTGACGGTGCACGCCGAAGCGCCCGAGGAGGAGCCGCCGCCGCCCCCGCCGCCCGCGCAGCAGCCGCCGCCCCCGCCGCCACCGGGCCCCGCGCCCGGCACGCCCGCGCCGCCGGAACCCAGCCCCGCGCTGCTCCCGCCGGACCCGACGACGTTCGTCCCGCAGCCGGGCGGAGCGCCGTCGGCGATGAGCCTGTTACCGCCCGAGCTCCGGGGCTCGTCGCTGACCTGGGCGCAGGGCCACTACGGCCAGGCGCCCGGGATGACGCCCGACATCGGCGACCTGGTCAAGCAGACCGAGGAGCGGAAGGCGCGCGAGCAGCAGGACGAGGTGCTGGCCGCGGGCAAGGCCGAAGCGCTGCCCACCGAGGTCACCGAGCGGGTGGCGGTCCCGGTGCTCCTCGCCTCGATCGCCCTCGCCGTCGCCACCGCGGCGCTGGTCCGGAGCTGGGTCCTCCGCCGCCAATAGCCGAACGTTTCCGCAGGTCAGAACCCGTGAGCGGTTCGGGGTGCCAGAGCGCCCCGAACCGCTCACGTGCGTTCGGCGGGTGCGCGTCGCCCCGTTCGCCGGGCCGTCGGGGGGCCTTGCTAGCCTTGTCCAGTTCGTCGACGCGAACGACCCTCCTGCCATGGAGAGCCCATGGCCGTGAGTCCACAGGAGGTGAATGGTCTTCATGCGTCATTACGAGCTCATGGTCATCCTGGACCCGAGCCTGGACGAGCGCACCGTCGCTCCGTCCTTGGAGAACTTCCTCAACGTCGTCCGCAACGACGGTGGCACCGTCGAGAAGGTCGATGTCTGGGGCCGCCGTCGGCTGTCCTACGAGATCGAGAAGAACGCCGAGGGCATCTACGTCGTCCTGGACCTCAACAGCGAGCCGGCCACCATCAAGGAACTGGACCGGCAGCTGAACCTCAACGAGTCGATCCTGCGGACCAAGGTCCTGCGCAAGGTCGTCGAGCCCCGCAAGGCCGCCCGTGCCGCCAAGGCCCGCGCTGCCGCTGCTCAGGCCAGCGCCTGATCCGGCCCGAATCGCTAACGACCAGACTGGAGTCCCCAGGTCATGGCTGGTGAAACGGTAATCACGGTGGTCGGCAACCTGACCGCCGACCCGGAGCTGCGCTTCACCCCGTCCGGTGCCGCGGTCGCGAACTTCACGGTCGCGTCCACGCCCCGGACCTTCGACCGCCAGAGCGGTGAGTGGAAGGACGGCGAAGCCCTCTTCCTGCGCTGCAACATCTGGCGGCAGGCAGCGGAGAACGTGGCCGAGTCGCTGACCCGCGGCATGCGGGTGGTCGTGCAGGGCAGGCTGCGCCAGCGCTCCTTCGAGACGAAGGAGGGCGAGAAGCGCACCGTCGTCGAGCTCGAGGTCGACGAGATCGGCCCGTCCCTGCGCTACGCGACCGCCAAGGTGAACAAGGTCAGCCGGGGCGGCAGCGGCTTCAGCGGCGGTGGCGGCCCGGCCGGTCCGCCGGCCGACGACCCGTGGGGTTCCGCACCACCTGCCGGTTCCGGCGGTGGGTTCAGCGACGAGCCGCCGTTCTAAGCGCGGCGAGAAACGCTCTCGAAGTTTTCGTTCAGGAGGAAGACCGATGGCCAAGGCGCCTGTGCGCAAGCCGAAGAAGAAGGTCTGCGTGTTCTGCAAGGACAAGGCCGCGCAGATCGACTACAAGGACACGACGCTGCTGCGGAAGTACATCTCCGACCGCGGCAAGATCCGTGCCCGTCGCGTGACCGGCAACTGCAGCCAGCACCAGCGCGACGTCGCCATCGCGGTGAAGAACGCCCGCGAGATGGCGCTGCTGCCCTACACCTCGACCGCTCGCTGACCAAGGAAGGAGCCACGTCGTGAAGATCATCCTCACCGCTGACGTCTCCAACCTCGGCGAGTCCGGCGACATCGTCGAGGTCAAGGACGGCTACGCGCGCAACTACCTGCTGCCCAAGGGACTGGCCATCGTGGCCACCAAGGGTGCGCAGAAGCAGATCGAGACGATCCGCCGCGTCCAGGAGAACCGCCGCGTGCGGAACCTGGAGCACGCGCACGAGCTGAAGCAGCAGCTGCAGAACCTGGGCGGCGTCACGCTGACCGCCAAGGTCTCGCCGCAGGGCAAGCTGTTCGGCTCGATCACCACCGGCGACGTCGTCGCCGCTGTCCGCAAGGCGGGCGGCCCGAACCTGGACAAGCGTTCGGTCAGCCTGCGCGGTCACATCAAGTCGCTCGGCAAGCACGTCGTCGACGTGCAGCTGCACCCGGACGTGGCGGCCAACGTCAGCGTCCAGGTCACCAAGGGCGAGTGACCCGGTAATACCGCTTCAACCGCAGCATCGTCCACTCCGACCTTCAGGTGAAGGGTGGACGATGCTGCGTCCGGCGCGCGCACCGGCGGTCACGGTGACGACGGAGTTCCACCGATCCCGACACGCCGATCAGCGCGACACGCCCGGACTTTTCCACGGATTTCTTCCACAGCCTATGCACAGCTTCTGACCAGGGGATTCTTGTCACTTTTGGCGAGTTGTCCCCAAGTTGTCCCCAGCTGCGCGGAGGGCTGCCGCGAGTTATCCCCAGCTCGATTCGATCTATCCACAGGTTGTCCCGAGCTTTGTCCACAGCTTGATTTGCCTGCTCCGAGCAGGCGATCTAGCTTCGCGCGCGTGCCCACGCGCCCACCGCGCGCGATGGTCTTGGCGCCGGAGGAGGTGACCGGGTCAGGTGGCGATGCCAGAGGAACCCGAAGACCCCTACTTCGACGATGACGAGGGCGGCGGCAACAGCGCCCCCCGCACCTTCGAACGGCAGCCTCCGCAGGACCTCGCCGCGGAGCAGTCCGTGCTCGGCGGCATGATGCTGAGCAAGGACGCGATCGCCGACGTGGTCGAGGCGCTCAGCCCCAACGACTTCTACCGCCCGGCCCACCAGTCGATCTACGACTGCATCCTGGACCTCTACGGCCGCGGCGAACCGGCGGACGCGATCACCGTGTCCGCGGAGCTGGAACGCCGCCAGGAGCTGCTCAAGGTCGGCGGCGCCCCCTACCTGCACACGCTGATCGCCACCGTGCCCACGGCGGCGAACGCGGGCTACTACGCGGAGATCGTCGCGGAGAAGGCGATCCTGCGCCGGTTGGTGGAGGCGGGCACCCGCATCGTCCAGCTCGGCTACCACGGCTCCGAAGGCGCCGCGATCGAGGAGATCGTGGACCGCGCCCAGGCGTCGATCTACGACGTCACGGAACGCCGCGCGAGCGAGGACTACCACGCCCTCGAAGAACTCCTCCAGCCGACGATGGACGAGATCGACGCGATCGCGTCCCGAGGCGGCCAGTCCCAGGGCATCCCCACCGGCTTCGCCGACCTCGACGCCCTCACCAACGGCCTCCACGCAGGCCAGATGATCATCGTCGCGGCGCGTCCCGGTGTGGGCAAATCGACCCTGGGACTGGACTTCTGCCGGGCTGCTTCGGTGCAGCACGGGTTGGCGACCGTCATCTTCTCGCTGGAGATGGGGCGCACCGAGATCGTCATGCGCATGCTCTCCGCCGAGGCGCGGATCCGGCTCGGTGACATGCGCGGTGGCCGGATGACCGATGACGACTGGACCCGGTTGGCTCGGCGGATGAGCGAGATCAGCGAGGCGCCGATCTTCATCGACGACTCGCCGAACCTCACCATGATGGAGATCCGCGCCAAGGCCCGGCGGCTCAAGCAGCGGCACGACATCCAGCTCATCGTCGTGGACTACATGCAGCTGATGACCTCGGGCAAGCGCGTCGAGTCCCGTCAGCAGGAGGTCTCGGAGTTCTCCCGAAACCTCAAGCTGCTGGCCAAGGAGCTCGAAGTCCCGCTGGTCGCGATCTCCCAGCTCAACCGAGGCCCGGAACAGCGGACGGACAAGAAGCCGCAGCTCTCCGACCTCCGCGAATCGGGTTCGCTGGAGCAGGACGCGGACATGGTGATCCTGATCCACCGCCCGGACGCGTTCGAGCGGGACGACCCGCGCATGGGCGAGGCGGACCTGATACTGGCCAAGCACCGTGCCGGTCCGACGGCCACGGTCACCGTCGCCCACCAGCTGCACTACAGCCGCTTCGTCGACATGGCCCAGGAGTAGTCCCTGCGCGTAGGAGCTCACGACTGACTTCCTTCGCGCCTGGCAGGCTGGCCCCATGAACCACACCGCCCGCGAGTTCGCGCGATTGCGAGCTGTCCTCGAGCGGCGACTACCCGGTACCGCGCCGTTCCTGCCCGGCGCAACCGATCACGAGCTCGACCGGCTCGCCACCGCGACCGGACTCGTGCTGCCAGCTGACCTGTGCGCACTGCTGCGCGCATCAGCGGGCCAGGACGACCCCGACCACCTGCACGGCCCGCTCAACTTCCACCACTTCCTGACCGTCGACGAGATCATCGAGATGCACCGCATGCTGACCGAGGTGGTCGGCGACATGGCCGAGCCGGTAGCGCAACCCGCCTACTACCGGTGGACCGTGTGGTCGGAGTCGTGGTTGCCGTTCCTCGCGTTCGAGGGCGACTGCTACTTCCTGGACCTGGATCCCGGCGAGCGCGGCACGGTGGGCCAGGTCGTGTTCCGTCCCAACGCGCCAGACCTGGGAGAGCCGAAAGCGCCGTCACTCGCCGCGTTCCTCGGCCGTGCCGCCGACCTCATCGAAACCGGGCACGCCGAGGCCGAGGAGAGCACTCTCGTCCTCCTCGACCTGTGCTGAGCCGGTCCGATCCAGTGCGTCGGCGAGTCGGTTGGCCAGTGCGCGCACCAGGTCGCGGAGGGCGTCGGGTTGTTCGACGACGAAGGGTCGGTCGAGTGCGGCGAGCAGGGGTGGTATCCATTCGAGCCGTTGCGCGCGTATTCGGGCCCGGACCCAGGGCGTGCCGGGGTTGATCTCCTCCAGCGCGGCGACGGAGGGTGGGAAGACGGCGCGGATCTGTTCGGGCGTCGATCGGATCCGCACGGATACCTCGTGCTGGTGCGGTGCTTCGGCGATCGCGGTCAGCACTCGTTGGGCCGGGTCGAATCCGGCTGGTACGTCGAACGTTCCGGCGCGCAGCTCGACGGTCGTGATCCGGTCGACGCGGAACGTGCGGACCTGCTCGCTGGCGGAGTCGAAGCCGGTCAGGTACCAGCGCCCGGAGTGGGCCACGATCCCGTACGGGTGGACGACGCGTTCGCTGGCGCCGCCGTGGCCTGCGGTGTAGCCGAGATCGACCGGGCGGCGGTCCCGCGCTGCCTCCGCGACGGTGAGCAGGACCTCGGCTTCCGCGGTGAGCGCCGGTCGTGCGGGTGCGGTGAAGTCGGCGACCTCCAGCAGCGCGTCGAGTCGGCGGCCGACGGATTCGGGCAGCACTCGGCGGACTTTCGCGACCGCGCTTTCGGCGGCCGCGACCGAGGTGCTGAGCAATCCGGCGCGCCGGCCCGCGACCAGACCGAGCAGGACGGCGAGCGCTTCTTCGTCGGTGAGCATCAGCGGCGGCATCCGGTAGCCCGGGGACAGGCGGTACCCGCCGTGCCGCCCGCGCACCGAGCGGACCGGGATGTCCAGGTCGAGGAGGTGGTCGACGTAGCGGCGGACGGTGCGCTCGTCCACGTCGAGGCGCTCGGCGAGCTCGGCGACGGTCCGGGTACCTCCGCTCTGGAGGATCTCCAGCAGTGCCAGCACGCGGGCGATCGGCCGAGTCACGCGCAGAATCCTCCCAATACCGGGCGGATCCTGTCCACTATTGCTTCTAGCGTGTCCGGTGTCCCCGGAGGGCGCGCCCTCCACCGCAGAGAGGATCCACCGTGCAGCTCGTCTCCGTCCGCGTCATCACCAACGACGTCGCCCGTCTCGTCGAGTTCTACGAGCAGGTGACCGGGCTCGCTGCGCGGCGGCCCGCCGAGCAGTTCGCCGAGCTCGTGGGCCCGTCGTGCACGTTGGCCATCGGCAGTGCCGAGACGATGGCGCTGTTCAGCGCCGGGGCGGCCGTACCCGAGTCGAACCGGACCGCGATCCTCGAGTTCCTCGTCGAGGACGTCGACCGGGAGCACGAACGGCTGACGAGCCTGGCTGTCGCTCCCGAGGTCGTGCAGAAGCCGACCACCATGCCGTGGGGAAACCGCTCCCTGCTGTTCCGCGACCCCGACGGCAACCTGGTCAACTTCTTCACCCCGCTCACCGACGACGCCCGCGCGAGGCTCGCCCGCTGACGGGCCCTGTCAGCGGCCGGGCGATCGACGCCATCGTCAGGCCGGGGAACGCGATTCACCGCGTCCCGGCTCTCCCGTCGGCCTCGGGAGCGACGATCAGAGCTGGGAGCCGCCGCCGTCCACGGCGAGTTCGGCTCCCGTGGTGTAGGTGGCGTCGAACGCGAGGAACGCGACCGCTTTGGCGATCTCGGTGGGCGTGCCCATGCGCAGCATGGGGTTGTCCGCAGCCATCTGCGCCTTGGTCTGCTCGGCCGCCTCCCGGGGCATCGACTTCTCCAGGATCCCGGAGTCGATCGGGCCGGGGCTGACCGCGTTGACGCGGATCTTCCGCGGGAGCAGTTCCCGGGCCAGGCTGCGGGTCATCGAGCGCAGCGCGGCCTTGCTGGCCGCGTACGCGCTGAGCATCGGTAGGCCCAGCACGTTCGCCACCGACGTGGTGAGCACGACGCCGCTGCCCTCGGCCAGCAGCGGAGCGAGCTTCTGCACCGTGAAGTACGGGCCCTTGGCGTTGATGGTGAGCAGCTCGTCGAAGAGCTCCTCGGTCGTCGCCTCGAACGGTGCGAAGCCGTTGATCCCGGCGTTGGCGAACAGGGCGTCGGCCGTGCCGAACTCGGCCTTCACCCGGTCGGCCAGCGCATCGATGTCGGGCAGCGACGACGCGTCGCCGCGGACCGCGATCGCGTTCTCGCCGAGCTGATCGCGGGCGGCATCCAGGGTGGCCTGGTTGCGCCCGGTGATCAGCACGCGCGCCCCTTCGTCGACGAGCAGCCGCGCGGTGGCCAGGCCCATGCCGCTGCTGCCTCCGGTGATCACGACGTGCTTGTCCTCGTACCTGCCCATGTCGGACATCCCCTGTTCTCGATTGCTGGTTCTCGTGCCCCGGCGGGACGAGATCGAGTCAACAGCGGTGCGAACTGGGCGTCCAAGACCTGTTTCGCACCCCGTCATGCAGGATCGGCATCACGCGTAGAGTGGCCGGGTGTCCGACGAAGCCTCGCCCGCTCCGGCGCTCGATCTCGGTTCGGACCTCGATCTGCGGTTGGTGCGGTACTTCACGGTCGTCGCGGAGCACCTGAACTTCGCCCGGGCGGCAGCGGCGTTGCACGTCGCTCAACCCTCGCTGAGCCGCCAGATTCAGCGGCTGGAGGACGCCCTCGGGGTGCGCCTGCTGGAGCGCACCACCCAGGGCAGCAGTCTCACCGCCGCGGGCGCGGCATTCCTCCCCCGCGCACAGGAACTCCTGCACTCCGCCCATCGGGCGGTGCACACCGCACGCGCCGCTGCGCCGCCGCGCGCGGTCACCGTCGGATACGTCGAGGACCTCGTCATCACACCCGCGGTGCGGGAGCTTCGCCGCCGTTGTCCCGACGCCCACGTCCGCACCCGTCACCTGGACTGGGACGAGACGGGTGCCCTGCCCGACCGTCGAGTCGACGTGCTCGTCGCCCGCACGCCGCTCCCGATCCCGGCCGACGACCTGCGCGTGACCACCCTCTACGACGAACCCAGGGCGCTCCTCGTGCCCGCATCGCACCGTCTTGCCGGGCGGGAGTCGGTGCGCCCGGAGGACTTCGCCGACGAACCCCTCGTGGCCTGTGTCGGCATGGCCGCGGTCTGGACCGGGTTCTGGCGGCTCGATCCCCGCCCGGACGGTGGCCGGGCTCCGCTCGGCCCCATGCTCGTCGACACCTTCGAGGACAAGCTCGAGGTCGTCGCGGATGGGCGCGCCGTCGCCCTCGTGCCCGCGAACGACCGGCGCTGCGCCCTCCGGGACGATCTCACGACCGTCCCCGTCGAGGGAATCGAACCCTGCCAGGTGGTCGTCGCCAGCCGCGCCGACGACCGCAGCCCGCTCGTCGCTCAGTTCCGGGAGTCCGCGACCCGGTTCCTCGTTCCCTGACTCGTCCAGTCGGGGCGCAGCAGCTCGTACTCGACCTCGCCGTGCTCGGTGCCCGGGAGCGGGTCGTCGAAGTGCAGGTGGAAGGTCCGCACGTGCCTCAGACCGGCCTTCTCCAGCACGCGGCGGGAGGCGGTGTTGACCGCCATGGTCTGGGCCCACACCCGCTGCACGCCGAGTTCGGCGAATCCCTTCCGGATCAGCGCCCGGGCTCCTTCGGTGGCGTATCCGCGGCCCCAGACCGAGGTCTTGAGCCGGTAGCCGAGTTCCACCTCCTCGACGCTGCCGTCCTCCGGTGGCTGGAGGGCGAGCCAGCCCGCGAACTGGCCCGTGGACCGCTCGAGCGCGGCCCAGCGCCCCGCCGGTCCCAGGTCGTAGTCGCGCAGGATCCTCGGCAGCACCTCCTCCTCGATCTCGGCGCGCGGCGTCGGCTCCCCGGTGAGGAAGCGCATCACCTCGGGATCGCTGTCCAGCAGGACGAGGTCGTCCGCGTCGGCCTCGGTGAACCGGCGGAGCACCAGCCGATCCGTCTCCAGGAACACCTTCACCAGCAAGCCTCTCTCGGCGGGGCGTGATCAGCTGCCATCCTGTCGAGAACCGGCCCAGCGGTCCAAGGCTTTTCGACGCGGCGGGACGGCTGTGCGAGCTCGGGATCCGGCAGCCCAGAAGCCGGCGCCGGATTCAGCCCGGTTGGAAGAACTCGAGCATCTTCTGGGCGGCGTCCGGTGACATCAGCAGTTCCTGCAGATCCGCGGACATCCGGGCGGCCGCGCTGGTGCGTTCGAACATCTCGCGTTCGTATTCTCTTACGGCGGTGGGGAAGTCGTCCGGGTGCGCGGCCAGCGCTAGGCCGAGCACGGCTCCGTCGAGCAGTGCCATGTTGGCGCCCTCTCCCACCGGCGGCATCAGGTGGGCGGCGTCGCCGAGCAGCGTGACGTCCGGCTTCGACGGCCAGGTCAGGCCGACCGGCAGCGTGGTGATCGGCCGCGGCACGACCGCGTCGTCGCAGGCCGCGATCAGCGCGGTGAACCGCGGGTTCCAGCCGGGGAGCAGGTCGATCAGCCGCGCGCGGGCGGCGGGCGGGTCGTCGAACGGGATTCCGCTGGTGGCCAACCAGTCTTCGGCGGTGTGGTAGAAGCTGATGCCGATGCGGACGCGGCCGTCGCCGTTGCGCTGCGCGGCCAGGGAGATGTCGTCGCCGAGGACCCAGTAGTTGCCGCGCCCGACCATCGCCGCGAGGTCGGGGTGCGTGCGGTCGACGTCGGGGATGCCGACTTCGACGACGTTCTGGCCGATGTGCGCCGGGCGGGCGTCGGTGAGCAGTGCGCGGACCCGGGAGTTCGCTCCGTCGGCGCCGACCAGCAGGTCGTACGTCGCGCTGCTGCCATCGGCGAAGTGCAGCACGCCGTCGGCGGCGGACTCGAACGCGTGCCCCCAGCGCACGGCGCCTTCGGGGAGGGAGTCCAGCAGCAGGTCGCGCAGGTCGGCGCGGTCGACCTCGGGTCGTTCGAGCGGGGCGTCGTCGGGCGTGTCCTCCTGGTGCAGGAGGGTTCCGTCCGGTTCGAGGAGGCGCATGTCCTGGCCCTCACCACGGGCGATCGCGTGGAACTGGTCGATCAGACCGGCCTCGCGCAGCGCCCGCTGGCCGGAGTGGATGTCGAGCATGCCGCCCTGGCCGCGCGCGTCGCGCGACGGTTCCCGTTCGTGCAGGACGGCGTCGACGCCGTTCACGTGCAGCACCCGGGCGAGGGTCAAGCCGCCCAAGCCCGCTCCGACGATGGCGATGGTCATGGCCCCTCCTCGATACACCGTACGTATCGATACACTGTATCGAGCGATGCAATGTATTGTCAGCGGCATGTTGGTGTGGGAGAGGCCGGAACCGCCGAATCGACCCGCGCCGGCCCCGTTGAGCCGGGAGCGGATCGTGCTGGCAGCGATCCGGCTGGCCGACGCGGACGGGCTGGATGCGGTCTCGCTGCGCAAGGTCGCCACCGCGCTGGACGTCCGCCCGATGCGGCTGTACGGCTACATCGCGGGCAAGGAGGAGCTGCTCGACCTGATGGTCGACGCCGTCCACGCCGAGATCCGGCCGGTCGGAGACGGTTGGCGGGAGGTGCTCCGGTCGCTCGCCGAAGCCACTCGGCGCGCCGCGCACGAGCACGAATGGCTCGCCGATCTGCTGGGCGGCCGACCCCAGCTCGGGCCGCACGCGCTGGCCAGCGGGGAGGCCGTGATGGCCGCGCTGGGCGACGTCGAGGTGGACGCGGTCATGCCGGTGGTCGCCGCGGTCAACGCGTACGTGATCGGCGCGGTGCGCCGGGAGATCGCCGAGCGGCGTGCCGAGCGGGCCACCGGGATGGACGAGAAGCGCTGGCAGGCCTCGCTCGGGCCCTACCTGGAGCGAACCTTCGCCACCGGCCGGTTCCCCGCGATGGCCGCGGTGGTGCGCGATGCTGCCCACCTGGACGCCGACGACACCTTCCGCATCGGTCTCGGCTTCCTGCTCGACGGCATCGGAGCCCGCATCTCGGGCGGTGTGAAGGGCGCCTGAGCCCACTGCCCGGTCAGCGGTGGTGCCGCGTGATTCGCGGCTTCCGCTTCATCGCCGCTGGTGGTGCGCGAGCAGTTGGGCGAGCAGGCGGGTGAAGGTCTGGCGGTCCTCCGCCGGGAGCGGTCCGAGCAGGTCGTCCTGCACTTCCTCGAGCGCTCGGTCCAGGCGTTGCAGCTGCTGGGTGCCCGTCTCGGTGGCGGTCACGATGTTGCGCCTCCGGTCGTCCGGGTCCGGAGCCCGCTCGACGGCGCCCTGCTCGGCGAGTTCGTTGATCGCGGCCACCACGTCGCTGCGGTCCATGTTGCACCGGCGGCCGAGGTCGGCCTGGCTGGCTGCTCCGAATTCGTCCAGCGCGGCCAGGATCCGGTAGTGGTAGCCGCGCGCGCCTGCCTCGGCGAAGCCGTCGGTCACCAACCGCGCGCCGTGCACCGCCAGCTGGCTGAGCAGCCAGCTCGGCTTCGCGGTCAGGCGGGCGGGTGTCTTCTCCACGGTGCCCACCTTACATCGTTGGCCAAGCCAACGAATTTATGTACAGTTGGCGCGGCCAACGTTGGCGAAGCCAACGAAAATCCCGGCCGGATGACCCCTGGAGCGAGGACCATGATCACGCCGTTCCGCATCGACGTTCCCCAGGCCGATCTCGACGACCTGAACGACCGGCTCTCCCGCGCCCGCTGGCCCAACGAGATCGCCGACGCCGGGTGGGACTACGGCTTCCCCTTGGCGCGCCTCAAGGAACTGGCCGAGCACTGGCGCACCGGCTACGACTGGCGCGAGCACGAGGCCGAGCTCAACGAGCTCCCGCACTTCACCACCGAGATCGACGGCCAGCACATCCACTTCGTCCACGTCCGGTCCTCGAAGCCGGATGCGCTCGCGCTGCTGCTCACCCACGGCTGGCCCGGTTCGTTCCTGGAGTTCCTCGACGTGATCGAGCCGCTCTCGCGCGACTTCCACCTGGTGATCCCGTCCATCCCCGGCTTCGGCTTCTCCGGGGCGACCCGCGAGCGCGGCTGGGACTACGTGCGGGTCGCGCGGGCCTGGGCCGAGCTGATGCGGTCGCTCGGGTACGAGCGCTACGGCGCGCAGGGCGGCGACTTCGGTTCGGGCATCTCGCTGGCGCTCGGTGCGGTGGCGCCCGAGCGGGTCGTCGGGGTGCACGTGAACTACCTGCCGACCCGGCCGGATCCCGGCGTTGAACTCTCCGAAGTGGACGAAGTCCGGTTGGGCAAGGTGCGGCAGCTGATGGCGAACCGTCCGCCGTACCAGGCCCTGCAGGCCGCCACACCGCAGACCATCGGCTACGCGCTGACCGACTCGCCGGTGGGTCAACTGGCCTGGATCGCCGAGCGCTTCGCGCAGTGGACCGACCCTCGCTCGCAGATCGACGACGACCGGATGCTGACCGGCATCTCGCTGTACTGGCTGACCGCCACCGCGGCGTCCTCGGCGCGGATGCACCGCGAGGCCCAGCGGCGGACCGAGCCGTGCCCGGTGCCGGTCGGCGTGGCGGTGTTCGCGCACGACATCACGTTGTCCGTGCGACCGCTGGCCGAGCGGCTGCACGACATCAGGCACTGGTCGGAGTTCGAGCGCGGTGGCCACTTCGCGGCGATGGAGGTGCCGGAGCTGTTCGCCGCGGACGTCCGGGACTTCTTCCTCGCCCGGATCGAGGACCGTTAGGCCAGGGGCCCTGGAGGCATCGCTTCCAGGGCCCCTGGTTTCAGCGCGGGTCCAGCGTGAACCTGAACCGGGCGGTGCTCCCGTCGGTGGTCCAGCGGCGGAAACCGGCCTTCTCCAGGACGCGGACCGAGGACGGGTTCGACAGCTCCACACCGGCGGACACGGTGTGGACATCCGGTGCGGTCAGGGCGAACTCCGCCAGGGCGCGGGCGGCCTCGGTGGCGTAGCCGCGACCGCGGCGAGAGGCCACGATGCCGTACCCGATTTCCAGGACGCCGTCATTGGGCGGCCAGAACAGGCCGATCGAGCCCACCACCGAACCGCTCGCGCGCTCGACGACCAGGCGGTGGCCGTGCGCACCGAGCCAAGCGGGGTTCTCGCCGAGGAGACCGGCGATCACGCGATCGCCTTCGGCGGGGAAGTCGGCCGCCCAGTGCGGGGACCGGGTGCCGTCGAGGACCGCGGTGGCCTCGTCCGCGGTCCAGGTCCGCAGGACGAGCCGCTCGGTGATCAGATCGGCGGGTGAAGAGGACACGTGCTTCTCCTGGTCGTTGAACGACCCGGACCGCGCTTCGACTAGTGCGCGGCCCGGATGAGGGCATGCTGAAGAGGGCCGACGACGGCCATATTCATCAACCTCCCCATCCGGTGATCACGCGTCTCTCGCGCTGGCGCGACGGTAGCAGCGGTTTCTCAACCGCGGCAACGCATTTTCGGAGCTCAGCGGCGCATGGCGGTTTCGAGGTCGATGCGTGCCAGCTTCTCCGGATTGCGCACCGCGTACAGGCCGGTGATGAGGCCGTCGTCGATGCGCACCGCCAGGACGGAATCGGCCTTTCCGGTCAGCTCGATGAGCAGTGCGGGCTGTCCGTTGATCTGCATCGGCCGCAGCGAAGCCGCGGTGAGCCGGTTCAGCACGCGGGTGACCTGGTCGGCGCCCACGACGGGTGCCAGTGCGGCCGGTACGACTCCGCCGCCGTCGGTCAGCAGGACGACGTCCGGTGCGAGGACGTCGAGCAGGCGTTGCACGTCGCCTGTTTCGACCGCCAGCCGAAACGCTTCGAGCGCGTCGCGGGCCTCGGCCGGGGAGGTGTTCCCGCGTGGTCGGCGCGCGGTGACGTGGTTGCGCGCGCGGTGGGCGATCTGGCGGACGGCAGCCGGTGTTCTGCCGACGGCGCCCGCGATTTCGTCGTAGCCGAGGTCGAAGACCTCGCGCAGCACGAACACGGCGCGCTCGGTCGGTGCGAGCGTCTCCAGCACCAGCAGCATCGCCATCGAGACGCTGTCGGCCAGCTCGACGTCCTCGGCCACGTCGGGGGCGGTCAGCAGCGGTTCCGGCAGCCAGGGGCCGGTGTAGGACTCCTTGCGGCGGCGGAGTGCGCGCAGTCGGGTCAGCGCTTCGCGCGTGGTGATCCGCACCAGGAAGGCGCGCCGATCGCGCACCGCGCCGAGGTCGACTCCCGTCCAGCGCAGCCAGGTCTCCTGCAGGACGTCCTCGGCGTCGGCGGCCGAGCCGAGCATCTCGTAGGCCACGGTGAACAGCAGGTTCCGGTGGGCGACGAACACCGCGGTGGCGGGGTCCGTGCGGTCGTGCGCGGCGGTGCCCTCGTTCATTCCCGGCTCCTGTCCGTTCGCTTCCGGGCGGATGGCCCGACCCTGCAACTCGAAGTGCGGTCGAGGTCAACCGCGTTGTGCACGAGAAGCCGCACGAGGCCGCTTTGTGACAGCCGAACCTGGTGACCTGCGTCACGCCGCTGCCCTGTCACAGAGCCCGGGTGGGCGGCTTCTCCATGGGCGTCACGATGCCGCGAACCGCGCGGCCCGCGTTCCACGAGTGAGGACGAAGCGATGGAACCCCGCATCAACCTGATGACCAACCAGCTCGGCGCCAAGATCAGCAAGCGGATCTACGGCGTCAACCTGGCGATCCAGGAGGTGGCGCTGCCGAAGACGTTGCTGGAGCTGATCGAGCTGCGGGTCAGCCAGATCAACGGCTGCGGCTGGTGCGTCGACGTCCACACCAAGGAGGCGGCGCGCGCCGGTGAGACCGCGGTCCGGATCAACCTGGTCGCAGCCTGGCGCGAGTCCACCGCGTTCACCGAGGCCGAGCGGGCCGCGTTGGCGCTCGCCGAGGAGGGCACCCGGCTCGCCGACGCCCACCAGGGGGTTTCCGACGAGACCTGGGCCCAGGTGCGCGAGCACTACGACGACGATCAGCTCGCGGCGCTGGTCTCCCTGATCGCGATGATCAACGCCGCCAACCGGCTCGGCGTGATCACGCGCATGCGGGGAGGCTCCTACGACCCCGGCATGTTCGCGGACCTGTCGAGCTGATCGCCCGAGGTCGCGGATGCGGGTGCGCAGCGGTTCGGGCAGCTCGCCACCGCCTTCGCAGCGACCGGGTCGGATCTGCGGTTGGCGAACGTCCATTCGGCCACCATCGAGCTGGATGATGCGCCTTTCCTCGATTGGGTGACGCCGCGTCTGCATTTTCGTGCTGGGTTTGCCGGGGTGCGATTCTCCGATTTCTCGCGAGGGCGGCTCGGGTCGTGTCGAGATGGGGTTGGGAAATGCGTCCCGCGCATCCCGGGACGCGTTGAACTCCCTGTTCAGAACGGGTTTGGAATCCCATTCACTCTATTTCGACAGAAATCGCGTTGCGGCCCTCATCCGGTGCTCGGCAAGATTCATGGCGTCCGCTGGAGTTCCTGGGGGAAGCGGTCTCGCTGGGGCTTCAGAACACCTGGGCGAACTGCCCGGAAAACTGTTGATGGGGAATCACGATGGGGAATCAGCGCATGAATTCCAGCAAGGTCGCGAAGGCGATCGCGGCAGGGGCGTTCGCCGCGGCGGCGCTGGCTCTGGGGGTCGTCCCGGCGCAGGCCGGCGCCGACGTGCGGGGCCAGGAGTGCGGGTGGGGCGGCTGCAGCGAGATCCAGAACCGCTCGCACCGGGACGTGAAGGTGGGGCGCGACTGGTGCGGCGACGACCCCGCGGGGACGGTCAAGAAGGTGAAGTGGATCTGCGGCAAGCCCTCGGACAAGCACCCGTACCAGGACCTCAAGCCCGGGGAGCACTCGCACGAGTCGGCCTACGCCGATACCGACACCTTCCGCATCGACCCGGGCTACGAGATGCACGTCCAGTGGAACAACGACGGTGAGGAGAACGGCCCGGTCACGGTGTACGGGAAGAAGGACCACACCCGCTGGGTGAAGGTCGCCAACAACCACGACATCGACATCGAGGCCTACTTCAAGCCCTGATCGCCGAGCGCCATCCACCCCGTGATCAGCCGCTCGGCGATCACGGGGTGGATGCGGGTGCTCACGACAAGGAGAGGGAGGCCATGCCGGTGTCCAGCGCCAACTTGTCGAGGAATTCGTCCGCCGCCTTCCCGCCGCCCTGGCCGAACTTGACCTTGCTGTATCCGAAGGCGGTCGGCCAGGTGGTCGTCTCGGTCCTGCCCTTGCCGGTGATCTTTTCGGGTCGCTGGTAGCCAGCCCTGTTGAGTCTCGACAGCAGTGCCTTCGCGGCCGCTGGGGCGAGCTTCGCACCGTCCCCGACCTTCTTCCCCATCTCCACCTCGAAGTGGTTCTGCTTGTCCTTGGCGCTGGTCGCGGTCATGGAGTCGTAGACCTCCCGGGTGGCTTTCCCGAGGGCCTGGATCCGCTGCTCCTTCCGCTGCTGCTTGTCCTTCGCCTGGCCCCGGCGCTTCGCCGCGCCTGCGGGGCCGGAATCGCTGGGGCTGAGATTGCTGAGATCCAGCTTCGGGTACATCACCTCGGCGACGTAGTCCTTGGTGGTCCAGCCTGAGCCGTCCTTCTTGAGGACGTGGTTCACCTGCTCGGTCGAGGTGACGTCGAACCAGGCGATCGCCTTCTTGCTCGAATCGAGCAGGCGGATGTCGGGTCGCGTATTCCCCGATCCCACCTGGAAGTCGATCGTGTACCCATCCGGCAGGAGGTGGTCGAGCTTCTTGTCCGTCTCCAGCCAGCTCTGGACGACGGCCTCGACGGCGTAGCCGAACCTGGCGTGCACCAGATCGGTATCCTTCTTGCCCGATTCCAGATACGTCCGGTACGCGGTGTGCCACCGATCGATGTGACCGCTTCCGCCGACCGGGACGCTATCGGCGTTGTGCAGAACGGTCTGCGCCGCCAGCTCGACCAGGCCGCTCAAGCTCTGACCGAACGCCACCAGGTCGGTTCCCGTCTGTCGATGCCATTTGATCTCCCGCTGGACCGGAACGTTCGCACCGCCGTGTGCCGGACTCGCGGAGTCGGTACGCGTGACGGCAGGGCCCACCGTCTCGCGCCGCTCGGTCAGAAGCCTGACCACCGCGGCGTTGCCGATGCTGCGTTGGAGGGCCGGCACCGCGTCCGGTGCCGGGTGCGCTGGATGCGGGACCGGCACCCCGTTCGCGCGGGCAGCGCCTTCCGAACCGGAAGCACGCAGGTCCGCGTGATCTTTCCGTTCCAGCCTGTCGTATGCGGGCATGATCGCCTCCTGGAGTGGGTTGATCGAGGGTGTGAGAGCGCCCTTCTTGTCAACCACGTGCCGAACACCGCGGAACAGGTCCCCACGGGCAGACTGCGGGGCACGGGCGGAGGGTCGTTGAGGCGTTCGTGCGGTCCGCACCGGCCCGGGTGCCGGTGTCAGGGTTGCCGGGTGGCGGCGCAGGTTTCGATCCACCTCGTGAGGTCGGGTACGTCGTCGATGGCGAGCAGGGATGGGCAGCCCGGCAGGGGCCTCACCCCGGTGAACGCGTGGTCCTGGGCGAAGAGCAGGAGCCGACCGCTCTGGCGGTGGACCAGCGTCAGGTTGCCGTTGGCCTCGACCGCGACGACGTAGTGCTCGTCGGGCTGGATGGGGATGTCGTGCCCGTCCCAGAGCGCGCTGGCTTCGAGCACTTCCGCGAGCCGGATCTGCGCGACGTCGGCGGTGAGCACCTCGTCCTGGTTGCGCCACCAGGAGCCGGGTTCGCCGAACCACTCGGTGATCCCGCCGCAAACGGCCCAGAAGGCTCGGTGGACCGGGTGGAACTCCTCGGCTCCCGCTTGCTGAGGCGGGCGGCAGAGCCATCCTCGCCGGTCGTCGCGCGGCCCCCAGGCCAGCAGCTCGTAGGACTCCCCGTCGTCGGAGACCGGTGTGACGGTCGCTGATTCGAGCAGGGCCGAGAGCGCGGGCAAGCCGGGTACCGGCCCGCGCGACCACGGCTTCGCCTCGCCCGCCACGGCGGTTTCGCCGAACCACGGAACTCGGTCGAGGAACTGCTCCCAGTCGGACACGGGCCGACCCTAGCCGTGCTGCTCGGCTGTGCGGCCGAGTTCTCGTTCGAAGGCGAGGAGTTCTTCGGCGAAGGCTCGGGGGTTGTCCTCGGGGGAGAAGTGGCCCGCTTCGGGGATGAACCTGAGTTCGGCTTCCGGGAGCGCTGCGGCGAGCTCGCGGGCCTTCTCCGGCGGGAACCACGCGTCGTCGGAGCCCCACAGCAGCCGCACCGGCACGGTGAGCCGGTCGAGCCGGGCAACCAGCGGCGCCGCCATGTCCTCGTCGTAGCGGGCGACCGCGCGCCAGTACGCCGCCACGCCTTCCTCGCCGCGCCAGGGCGACATGTAGGCCTCGAAGACCTCCGGCGGCATCGGGCGGTGCGTGGTCTGCGCCAGGTGCGCGGCGATCATCCCTTCGGCGATGTGCGTCGGCAGCCGGCGCATCGTGCCCTGGTTCTCCCGCGCCAGGCGGGAGAAGTCCGTGATGAACGGCGGGATGACGGCCGCGTCGGCGAAGACGAACGCTCCGACGTCGAGGCCTTCGAAGAAGTGTGCTCGCAGGGCGAAGATCGGTGCGAAGTCGAAGGCCACCACGGTCGGTGCGGTGAGGTTCCAGTGCGCGAAGAGCTCGGGAAGCCGGCGGGCCTGCTCGTCCCACGAGATGTTCTGGCCGTCGAAGCGGTCCGAGCGGCCGAATCCCGGCCAGTCGAACACGTGCACGTGGTGCTGCGGCGACAGGTGCTCGACCACGCCGCGCCAGATGAACGACCAGTTCGGCGTGCCGTGCAGCAGGACGATCGGCGGGCCGGAGCCGAAGGAGTCCCAGCGGATCGCGCCTTGCGGTGAGTCGAACGTGCGGGACAGGTGCCAGTCGGACATGGGTCAAGGCTGCCGCGCTGGTCGCGCTCGCACGAGTGGCGCTGGTGCCACGTACCGCTAAGATACCGCCACATGGGGCCGACGGTGTCCGTCCTCGCCTACGAGGGCATGTCGGCGTTCGAGACCGGCATCGTCACCGAGGTCTTCGGGCTGCGCTGGCCGGAACTGGACGTCGACTGGTACGAGCTGACCATCTGCGCGGAGCGGCCGGGCGCGGTGCGGGTCGTCGGCGGTGCCACGCTGTCCACTCCGCACGGTCTCGACGTGGTGGCGCGAGCCGGGACCGTGGTGATCCCGAGCGTGTCCGACGTGACCGCCGAGCCGACGCCCGAGCTCGTCGCCGCCCTGCGCCTGGCGCACCAGCGGGGTGCGCGCATCGTCTCGATCTGCTCGGGGGCTTTCGCACTGGCCGCCGCGGGCCTGCTCGACGGCCGCCGGGCCACCACGCACTGGCGCTACGCCGATCTGCTGCGCCGCCGGTACCCGCGGGTGGAGGTCGATCCGAACCCGCTCTACATCGACGATCGCGACGTCCTGACCAGCGCCGGGTGCGCCGCCGGGCTCGATCTGTGCCTGCACATCGTCCGGCAGGACTTCGGTGCCGCTGTCGCCAACGCGATCGCCCGCAGGCTGGTGGTCCCGCCGCACCGCGACGGCGGGCAGGCGCAGTACGTCGAAGCGGCGGTGGCACCGGCTCCGGAGGACGGCCGGATCGCCGAGAGCATGACGTGGGCGGTGCAGCACCTCGCCGAGCCCATCACCGTGGCGGCGCTGGCCCGCCGGGCCGCCATGTCGGCCAGGAGCTACCTGCGGCACTTCGCCCGGTGCGCGGGCACCAGCCCCATCCGGTGGCTGATCGCCCAGCGCGTTCAGGCCAGCCTCGGCCTGCTGGAGACGACGGATGCCTCGATCGACGAGGTCGCGCGGGCGGTGGGGTTCGACACGGCGGTCACCTACCGCCACCACTTCACCAAGGCCATGCGGACCTCGCCGTCGGCTTATCGCCGGACCTTCCGGGTGTCCGATCGGGGCGGTGCCGTTCGTGGTGGGGTGAGGGGAACCTCCCCGCCGTCCCCGACCTGATCCGGAGGAGTTGAGATGCAGTACCTGGTTTCGGTGATCGACGACAAGACGGCGTCCGCCACCGAGGACGAGATGGCTGCCGTCGGAGCGTTCAACGAGCGGCTCCAGGCCGAGGGGCACTGGGTCTTCGCCGGTGGGCTCAACGCGCCCAGCACGGCCACCGTCATCGAGCACCGGGACGGGGAGCCGATGTTCACCGACGGGCCCTTCCTGGAGTCGAAGGAGCACCTCGCCGGGTTCTGGGTCATCGAGGCCCCCGACCTCGACGTGGCGCTCCAGCTCGCCGCCGAGGGAGCCCGGTGCTGCAACCGGAAGGTCGAAGTGCGGCCGTTCCTGTGAACCCGGTCGAAGAGGCGCTCGCCCGCGCTCACCGCGAGGAGTGGGCGCGGGTGGTCGCCGTCCTGACCAAGCGCTTCGGTGATCTCGACATCGCCGAGGAAGCGGCGGCCGAGACGTTCGCGACGGCCGTCGAGCGGTGGGCGGCCGACGGCGTGCCGCCGAATCCCGGTGCCTGGCTGACCACCACCGCCGCCCGCAAGGCGATCGACCGGCTGCGGCGGGAGAGCAAGCGCGAGGGCAAGCACCGGGAGGCGCTGCTGATGCACGACGAGCCCGGGCCCGCCGGGGCCATCGGCGACGAGCGGCTCCGGTTGCTCTTCACCTGCTGCCACCCGGCGCTGGCGATGGAGGCCCGGGTCGCGCTGACGCTGCGCATGGTCGGCGGGCTGACCGCTGCGGAGATCGCGAACGCGTTCCTGGTGCGGGAACCCGCCATGGGCAAGCGGATCACCCGCGCGAAGGACAAGATCAAGGCGGCTCGCATCCCGTACCGGATCCCGTCCGCCGAGGATCTCCCGAAACGCGTTTCCGGTGTGCTCGCAGTGCTCTTCCTCGTCTTCAACGAGGGCTACCTGGCGACCGGTTCCGGCACCGATCCCGTCCGCCAGGAGCTGACGGCCGAGGCGATCCGGTTGGCGCGGCTGGTCCGCGGCCTCCTGCCCGATGACGGTGAGGTGGCCGGGCTGCTGGCGCTCATGCTGCTCATCGAATCCCGCCGGGCCGCCCGGGTTTCGGCGACCGGCGAGCTGATCACGCTCGCCGAGCAGGATCGCGGTGCGTGGGACGCGGCTCTGATCGCCGAGGGACATCAGCTGGTGCGCGAGCGCCTGGCGACGGGAGCACCTCCCGGGCGCTACCAGGTCCTCGCCGCGATCAACGCGGTGCACACCTCCGCCCGTGATGCCCGCGACACCGACTGGCGGCAGGTCGTCGCGCTCTACGACCAGCTCGTGCGCCTCGATCCTTCGCCGATCGTCGCGCTCAACCGGGCCATCGCGGTCGCCGAGGTCGACGGCCCGGAGGTGGCGCTGGCGGCCGTCGACCGGCTCGACCTGGCCGGTTATCACGCGTTCCACGCGACTCGCGCCGACCTGCTGCGGAGGCTGGGGCTCGTGCGGGAAGCGCGCTCGGCGTACGGCGAAGCCATCGAGCTGGCGGGCAACACCGCCGAAATCGCCTACCTGGCACGCCGCCGCGACCAGCTGGGGTAGCGCGGCGTGCCAGGAGGCGTTCGGTCAGGCCGAGGCGGCCGTGAGCGCCTGGAGCTCGGCGTCGGTCAGCTGCAGGTCGTGCAGGGCGAGCAGCGCGGGCAGCTGCTCGACCGTGCGGGCGGAGGCGATCGGCGCGACCACCGTGGGCTGCTGCGCGAGCCAGGCCAGCGCGACGGTCGCCAGCTCCGCGCAGCGAGCCGCCGCGACCTCCTCCAGCGCGGCGAGGACCCGCACCCCGCGTTCGGTGTCCGCGTAGCCACCGGCCAGGCCGGGCATGTCGCGCACGCTGTCGACGGTCTTGCCCGGGCGGTACTTGCCGGTCAGGAAGCCGGAGGCGAGCGCGAAGTACGGGACGCAGGCCAGCCCGCCGCGCTGCACGATCTCCTGCCGCTCGCCCTCGTAGGTGTCGCGCGAGACGAGGTTGTACTGCGGCTGGAGCGCGACGTAGCGGGCCAGGCCCTCGCGGTCGGAGAAGGCCAGCGAGGCGGCGAGCCGCTCGGGGCTGATGTTGGAGGCGGCGATGGCGCGGACCTTGCCCGCCTTCACCAGGCCGTCCAGCGCGGTGATGATGTCCTCGACCGGGACGGACTCGTCGTCGAAGTGCGTGTAGTAGAGGTCGATGCGGTCGGTGCCCAGCCGGCGCAGGGAATCCTCGGCGGCGGCCGCGATGTTCGCCGGTGCGAGCCCCTTGCGCTCGGGGTGGTCGCCGACCTTGGTCGCGACCACCACGTCGTCGCGGTTGCCGCGGTCGGCGAGCCACCTGCCGATGATGGCCTCGGACTGGCCCGCTTCGTTGCCGGGGAAGTGGTGCATGTACGAGTCGGCGGTGTCGACGAAGTTGCCGCCCGCTTCGCGGTAGGAGTCGAGCACCGCGAACGAGGTGGCTTCGTCGGCGGTCCAGCCGAACACGTTCCCGCCCAAGCACAACGGGGACACGGACAGGCCGGACGAGCCCAGTGGGCGAAGTGCGGTCATGGTTGATTGAACCACGGCTCGCGCGGTCGCCGAGGCGGCAGATCGCCCGTTCGCCCGGGAGCCCGTTCGGCGGCAGCGCGATGGGTCCAGAGCGGACGCGCTCGCGCGATCAGGGGATGTCGCAGATCTTGTTGCGGTAGGTGGCGCCGACCGCGATGACGTCGACACCGGTGCCGGCGACCGGGTGGCCGTCGGCGACCAGCGCGGCGATCGCCGTGCACGCCACCTGGTTGATCCGGGCGGGAACGTTGTCGGGCAGCGGCGCGGGCACGTGCACCGCCACCGGTGTCGCGGTGGTGTCGACGGTGGGGACGACCGGCTCGCCGGGCAGCAGCGAGGAGAAGCCCGCCGCCGCTTCTTCCGGGGTGGGGCCCTGGAAGAGCGCCGCGAGGGTGCTCTGCGGTGTCACCTCCGGGATGCTGCTGCGCTGCACCGCTTCCAGCCTGCCGTCGTGGAGGAAGTACAGGCTCATCCGGTTGCCGCCGAACTTGTACATGGACGGGGCGCTCCCGGCGTCGACGACGGAGGTGGGCTGGATGCCGCACCCGGCGACCAGCAGCAGGGCGGTGGCGATGAGGAGGCGTCTGGTCACGGCTGCTCCCGGGGCAGGGTGAGGGTGAACCGCGCGCCGCTGCCGGTGTTGGCGGCGGTGATGTCGCCGCCGTGCAGCCGCGCGTTCTCGCGGGCGATGGCCAGGCCCAGACCGCTGCCCTCGGAGCGGGTGCGGGCCGAATCTGCCTTGGTGAACCGGTCGAACACGTGCGGCAGCACCTCGTCGCGGATGCCGGGGCCGTGGTCGGTCACGGTCAGCACGACGGTCCGCGCATCCGCGGTGAGCGCGACCAGGACCGGTGGGTTCCCGTGGCGCAGGGCGTTGCTGACGAGGTTGGCGACGACGACGTCGAGCCGCCGGGGATCCAGCGTCGCGGTGGTGCCGGGTGCGAGGTCCAGGACGATGCTCTCGTGCCCGTTCCAGCCGCGGGCGGTGAGCGTGCCGGTGATCGCCGTGGCGACGTCCAGCTCCTCCAGCCGGAGTTCGGCGCGACCGGCGTCGAAGCGCGAGATCTCGGCGAGGTCCTGCACGAGCCGGGTGAGCCTGCGGGTTTCGCTCGACACCAGGCGCGCGGCGGTGGCGGTGTCCTGCGGCAGCTGCTCGGCGTCCTCGTCGAGCACGTCGGTCACGGCGTTCATCGCGGCCAGGGGCGTGCGCAGCTCGTGGGACATGTCGGCGACGAACCGGCGCGCGTCGGCTTCCATCGCGCGCAACGACGCCACGGTCCGCTCCAGTTCGGAGGCGGTGTGGTTGAAGGTCGTGACGAGTTCGGCCAGTTCGTCGTTGCCTTCGACGGGCAGCCGGACGTCCAGCTGCCCGTCGCCGAGCTCGCGGGCTGCGGTGTTCAGGGCGCGCACGGGCCGCAGCACCTGGCTGGCGGCCAGCAGCGCCAGCAGCACCGCGAGCGGCAGCACCACCAGGGTGACCTGCCACGCCTGATCCGCGAGTTCGCCGATGGCCTCTTCCTGCTGCCACAGGGACATCGCCGCGTAGACCTCGATGCGGGTGTCCGGGCTGTCCGGGAGTTCGGATCCCCGCACGGCGGTGCCCATCACCAGGTGGGGAACGCCCCGGTCGTCCATGATGCGCTGGAACTGGATTCCGCGGCCCTCGGCGACTTCCCGCCGCATCTCGTCGGACAGCAGCTCCGGCCGGAACCCGTGCCGGGAGCGCAGTTCGCCGTAGTACGCGATGGAGTTGCCGTCGTTGACGTTCTCCGCCAACGCGTTCAGCTGCGCCTTGTCCGGCGGCGCCGTCAGCTGCGGCAGGTACGCGGTGATCTGGTCGCGCATCTGCTCCATCGCCGGGTCCTGCGCTGCCGACAGGATCGTGTTGCGCGCCGACACGTAGCTCGCGCCGGAGGCCGCGCCCGCGCCGACCACCGTCATCACCGCGAAGGCGAGCACGAGGCGCGGCCGCAGCCCGGACAGCAGCGCCCGCACCCGCTTCACCGGCGGGCGCTGCTCAGCCATCGTGTTTTCCCTGCTCCGCCATGGCCGTCATTGTTCCGAGCGGATGCGCGCGCCAGCGGCGAGCCACCGGTTTTGTAGCAGAACCATGACACTTCAGGCCCGCATGTGCTCCCGGGCCCAGTCCTCGAAACCGGTGAGCGGGATGCCGAGGTCCCCGGCGTACTCCGGGCGTCCCGGTTGGCCCGCCGCGTTGAGCCACTCGTGCCCGGCGCCCACGGGCGGCATTCCGGCGGCGACGGCCTGCTCCTCGGTCATGTCGGGCGCGGACAGCCGGGTTCCGAGCACGCGGGAGAGGACCTCGGCGACCTCCCGCATCGACAGGACCTCGCTCGCCAGCTCGAGCTCGACCCGGTCGAACCGCTCCGGCTCGGCGATGGCCGCCGCGGCCGCCGCGCCGATGTCGTCCACCGCGACCAGGGACAGCCGCGTTGCGGGCTTGATGACGCTGACCAGGCCGCCCTCGATGCCGCGCGGGAACAGGAACGCGGCGGCGGGCAGGAAGTTCTCCATGAAGAAGCCCGGTTTGAGCAGGGTCCAGCGCGGAAAACCGGCTTCGCGGAGGCGGTCCTGGAGCGCGGCCTTGGTGTTCATGGCGTGCTCCAGCATCTCCCAGCGGCCGTCGGCCCAGCCGGGGGTTTCGGTGTGCTGGCCGGCGCCGGAGACCGAGGTGTGCACGAACTGCGGAACCCCGGCGGCCAGCGCGGCCTCGATGAGGTTGACGCCCTGGGCCAGCTCACCGTCGAAGTCGGGGCCGTCGGCGGTGAAAGCGGGCATCTGCACGGAGAAGACCGCGCGGACGCCCTCGACGGCGCGGAGCACGGAATCGCGGTCGTTCAGGTCGCCCCGGACGAGTTCGGCGCCGAGCGCTTCGACGGCCGCGGCCTTGTCGTTCGCCGGGTCGCGGACCAGGGCGCGGACGGGAACGCCCGCGGCGAGCAGGGCGCGCGCAGTGGCGCCGCCTTGCTTGCCGGTGGCGCCGGTGACCAGGACGGGTGCGGGCATGGGGTGCCTCCTGAGAATAAGTGGCGGGGTCCGCCGTTTCTGCTCGGGTACGATATGGCGGACCCCGCCGTTTAGCAAGTCCCGGAGGTGACGCGATGGCGCAGCGCGCCGACGCCCAGCGCAACTACGCGCGGATCCTCGCGGTGGCGGAGCAGGAGGTCGCCGCGCACGGCCCGGACGCCTCGCTGGAGCAGATCGCCCGCGTCGCGGGAGTCGGCTCGGCCACGGTGCGCAGGCACTTCCCCACTCGGCAGGCGTTGCTGGAGGCGGTCTCCCGGGAGCGGATCGAGGCGCTGCGCCTCCGCGCCGAGACCCTGGCCGGCGAGAACAGCAGCCGCGATGCGCTGCTGAAGTGGCTGGGCGAACTCGTCGCCTACTGCGTCTCCGCGCGAGGTCTGGCGGCCGCGCTGGCCTACGACGATTCCGAGGACCCCACGCAGAACGGCTGCGCGGCCGCGCTGGAAGAGGCGGCAGGCGACCTGCTGGTCCGCGCGGCGCGGGACGGTGCGGTGACGGCCGACGTCACGGTCGCGGACCTGCTCTCGCTGGCCGTCGGCATCGCCCTGGTCACCCAGCACTCGCCCGAGCCGGCAGCCCGGGCGGACCGGCTGTTCCAGCTGGTCGTGGCGGGCGTCAGCCCGCGGGGCTGAGCATGGTCAGGTAGGTGTCGAGCTGGCCCGCGCCGGCGAGGAGGCCGCGGCTGCGCGCGGTCAGGCGGGCCTGCCAGGAGTCGAGGAAGGCGGCCAGCGCGTCGGCTCCGCCCGCCTCGCGCAGCGAGTCGACGAACTTCGCGACCTGGGTCAGCGGATAGCCGCCTCGGCGCAGTTGACGTGCGATTTCGGCGTCGCGCACGCAATCCGGCCGGTACTCGCGGTAGCCCGTCGCCCGGTCGCGCTCCGGGCGCAGGATGCCGTGCGTCTCCCAGGTGCGCAGCGTGGCCGGGTGCACGCCGATCCGGCGCGCGAGTTCGCCGACGGTCAGCGGCGGGCCGGTGACCGCCGTGGTGCTGGACAGGCTGCTCAGCGCCGTGGCGACCTCGGCGCGGGTGTCGCGCTCGGCGAGCAGCGCGACGTGCGCGGCGTCGATGAGCCGGTAGGCGGACTCGGTGTCACCGCGGTTGCTCGCCCGCATGATCTCCACGGCCTGCTGGTGCCCGTGGCCTCCGCGCAACGCGAGGAAGGCGCGCAAGGCCTGCGCGTGCAGGGGCGTGTAGCGGCGGTATCCGGTCTCGCTGCGCTCGGTCGGCGGGAGGACGCCCGCCTCGTCGTAGTTGCGGACGGCCTGGGCGGACAGCCCGTGCTCCCGGGCGAGGTCGATCGGTCGCACGCAGACCTCCGATTGAGGCTTTGAACATCGACTACCAGGTGGAATCGGTCGAAGTTTCACCCGATTCTTCAACGATAGCGTCGAAGGGAGTGCGAATCCGAGAAGGAGTGCTCATGTCCATTGCCGAGATCGCCCGCCAGCTCGACGACCTGGGCGGCGCCGTCGACGACCTGCTCGCCGCCCGGCCCGAACCGCCGGTCCTGCTCGGGCTCGGCGAACCCACGCACGGCATCGAGGCGTTCCCGCTGCTGCGCAACGAACTCCTGCCCGTGCTCGTCGAGCGCGGCTACCGCTCGATCGCCTTGGAGACGGACTTCCACGCCGCGTCCGTCGTCGACGACTACGTGGCCGGGAAACCGGCGGACCTCGACCAAGTGCTGGAAACCGGGTTCAGCCACCGGTTCGGCGCGGTGCCGGGAAACCGCGAGCTCGTCGAATGGCTCCGGGCCCACAACGCCGAGCGCGAACCGCAGGACCGGGTCCGCTTCCACGGCTTCGACGGGCCGATGGAGATGACCGGTGCGCCCAGCCCGCGGCACGCGCTGACCTCGGTCATCGACTACCTGCCCGCCGCGCTGGAGGTCCCGGACGTCGACGCGCTGCTCGGCGACGACGCGGACTGGACGAACGAAGCGGCCATGTTCGACCCGGCAGCGTCCATCGGAGGCTCCGACCGCGCTCGAGCGCTGCGCATCGTCGCCGACGACCTCGCCAGCGCCCTGCGCCGCGCGGCACCGGGCCTGCGCCGCCAGAACCCGGACGCCCACGACCGAGCCACCGCGCACGCGCGCACGGCCCTGGGCCTGCTGCGCTACCACGCGGCCATGGCCAGCCCATCGCCCGACCGGATCGCGACCTTGCTCAGCCTGCGCGCCGAGATGATGGCCGAGAACCTGCTCGCGATCGTCGCCCGGGAACAGCGCCGCGGACCGACCCTGGTGTTCGCGCACAACGCGCACCTCCAGCGCACGAAGTCCGACATGCAGTTCGCCGGGGACGACGTGAGCTGGGACGACGCGGGCGCGCTCGTCGAAATCGCCCTCGGCGAGCGCTACGTGTTCCTGGCGGCCGACGCCGATCCCCGCAGCGCGCCGGGCACCCTCCAGGGCGAGCTGGCCGAAGCGACCACCCGCCGCGCCCTGTTCCCGGCACCGGCCCTGCGCGCGGCGCTGCCCCCGTCGACCCGCGCGGGCGAACCGGTGGTCCCCGGCCACCTGCCCCTGAAACCGGAACAGCTGGCGGGCGCCGACGCGGTCGTCTTCATCGCCGACACCGACGGGAAGCAGCACCAGTTCTGGTGAGCGCGCCGTGTCCGGATGTGACAGCCGATCGTCATTGAGGACATCGGCGGCAGCGGTGAACATGGAGGCATGTCCATCGCGCACCGCGTCGTCATCGCGGTCTTCCCGGACGTCGACCTGCTCGACGTCACCGGTCCGGCCGAGGTCTTCGCGCTGGCCAACCGGGAGACCGCCGGGCGGGCCGGGTACCAGGTCCGGCTGGCCGGGCCGGTCGCCGGGGAGATCCGCACCTCGGCGGGGGTGCGGGTGCTCGCCGACGTGGCCTTCGCCGACGTCGGCGATGACGTGGACACGCTCCTGGTGCCGGGAGCGGTCGACATGACCGACGGCGGACCCGTCGCCCGCATCGATCCCGGTGTGGTGGCGTGGGTGCGGGAGACCTCCGCGCACGCCAGGCGGGTCGCGTCGGTGTGCGTGGGCGCGCACGTGCTGGCCGCCGCCGGGCTGCTGGGCGGGAAGACGGTGACCACGCACTGGTCGACCGCCGCCCAGCTCGCCGCCGAGCACCCGGACGTCGCCGTCGATCCCGACCCGATCTTCGTGCGCACCGACGGCGGCAGGCTGTGGACCGGCGCCGGGATCAGCGCCTGCCTGGACCTGGCGCTGGCCCTGGTCGCCGAGGACCTCGGCGACCAGACGGCGCTGGCGGTGGCCCGGCAGCTGGTGATGTACCTCAAGCGGCAGGGCGGGCAGAGCCAGTTCTCCGTGCCGCTGAGCCGGCCGGCGGGCCGCCGGGACATCGACGAGCTGCGGGTGTGGATCGCCGACCACCTCGACGCGGACCTGTCCGCGCGGGCGCTGGCCGAGCGGATGTGCTTGAGCGAGCGGCACTTCGCCCGCGTCTTCAAGCAGGAGACCGGCACCAGCCCGGCGACCTACGTCGAAGCGGCCCGCGTCGAGCTGGCCCGCCGCCTGCTGGAGACCACCGACTGCCCGCTCGACCAGGTCGCGGCGGCCGCCGGGCTCGGCTCGGCGGAAACCCTGCACCGCGCGTTCCGGCGCCAGCTGGCCACCACACCGGCGGCGTACCGGAGGCGCTTCCGCACTCCGGCCGCCTGACCGGCGGTCGACCACCCCTGGCGAAGGGGTGCTTCGCCATGCCGTTTTGCCGAACGAGAGGACGTTCCATGCCATCGAAGACCCTGCGCGACGTGATCGGCCTGGACGCCCAGCCGCCGCGGCTGAGCGATTCCGCGCTGATCCTGATCGACTTCCAGAACACATACCGCACCGGCGTCATGGCCCTGGACGGCGCCGAAGAAGCCCTGGCGGCGGCCGCCCGGCTGCTGGAGCGCGCGCGAGCCGCGGGCATCCCGGTCGTCCACGTCATCAACGACGGCGGCGAGGGCACGCCCTACGACATCCGCGCCCACATCGGCGCCATCAGCGACGAGGTCGCGCCGGTCGACGGCGAACCGGTGGTGGTCAAGCAGTTCCCCGACTCCTTCCACGCCACCGAGCTGGAGAAGACGCTGAAGGACCTGAACATCGGCGGTGACCTGGTGCTGGCGGGGTTCATGACGCACATGTGCGTCACCTTCACCGCCCAGGGCGCGTTCAACCTCGGCTACCGGCCCACGGTCGTCGCCGAGGCGACGGCCACCCGGTCGCTCCCCGCCCCGGACGGCACCGCGCTGCCCTCGGCGGCCCTCCACGAGGCGGCCCTGACCACGATCACCGACCTGTTCGGCCTCGTCGTCCCGGAAGTCGACGCGCTCCAGGACTGAAAGTCCACTGTGGAATTCAGTCCGAGCATTCGGTGCCGGGCGGCGGAAGTGCGCCGGTCGTGAGGTAACCGTGCACGATCTCGCGGGTACAACGGCTTTCGCCGCTCAGGTACACCGAGTGGTAGCCGTCGACGCCGAACCAGCGTGCCCCGGGCAGCTGCGACGCGACGTGGCTGCCCTCGGACGGCGCAGTGGTCGTGTCGTGCAAGCCGTTGGCCAGCAGCACCGGCGGTAGGCCGGGGGCGTGGATCGGTCGGGGCGGGTAGGTCGCCCCGGGCAGGCCGAGGCAGCGAACCGCGGTGAGCGGCAACTTCCAGCCGACGCGGGGCTCCGCAGTGCGCAGTTCGCCGATCAGCTCGGCCGTCGGTTCGTACCGCGGCGCGGGGAAGTCCGCGCACTCCGCGTGGAAGGTGAGGCCCGCGGGCAGCACCGGCGCGATGCCGAGGAAGTCCGAGGCATCACCGGCATCGGCCTCGGCGATCGCCGAGGTGACCATCGGCCAGGCGGCCTCCACCAGTAGCAACGCACCGGACCTCGCGCGGAACTGCTCGCCGGTCAGCACGCCTGTGCCACCGGGGATCGGGTGCTCGGCGGCTTTCGCCAGCACCCGGTCCCACACCGCCAGCACGCTCTCGCCGTGCAGCGCGCAGTTTGCGTTCGCCGCGCACCAGCGGTCGATCCGGGGCAGGTCGGCGCGGATCTGGCGCATGATCGGGTCGTAGTGGTCGCGGTCCCGCGGCCGGGTGTGGTCGACGACGCTGTCCAGGTACATGCGGCCGACGCGGTGCGGGAAGAGATCGGCGTAGACCTGCCCGTACACGGTGCCGTAGGAGTTGCCGAAGTAGTTCAGCCGCTGCTGGCCGAGCGCCACGCGGATGGCGTCCACGTCGTGCGCGACCTGCCAGGAGTCCAGCCGGCCGGCGAGGTCGCCGATCGCATCGGAGCACGCGCGGTCGAACTCCCGGCCGCTGCGCTCGTGCTCCGCCCAGCGCCCGGCCGGATCCTCCATGGCCGGCAGCGGATCGGGCGGTGCGGTCGGGCAGGTCACCCCGGCACTGCCGCCGAAGCCGCGCGGATCGAAGGCGATCACGTCGAACCACTGCGCGAGCTCGGTGAACCTGTCGCGTTGCCGCCGCAGCGCGTCGGTGCTCTCGTCCGGCCCGCCGAGGTTCACCAGCAGCGGGCCGAGTTTGCGCGACTGGTCCTGGGCCGGGAGCTTCGCCAGCGCGATCTCGACGGTCCCGGCACCGGGATCGCGCCAGTCCGCCCGAACCGGCACGTCCAGGCATTCCAGCCCATCACCGCAATCCCGCCACTCCGCGGCACCTGCTGCCGGAACGCTCGACAGCAGCAGGCAGATCGCCGCCGCACCGACCAGAACTGCGCGCATGCCAGGACCTTCCTGCCGAAGGGGCTCCCGGGCGACTGTCGCAAGGTCTTCGGGCACCGCTCGTCGGGGTTCTCCCCGAGATCGCCCCTGAAAGTCAGCAGAGGTCGCGCAGGCTGAGCGGCGCTGGTGGCGGGAGAGGTTCGGCGTGCTCGGCCCGCAAGGAGTTGAGCAGGTAGCCCAGCAAGCGGCGGGAGGCTGCCGGGGTCGTCATGCCGTTGTTCGCCATGAGCAGCAGCGGGAGGTCGCTGAGCGCGAAGTCGGCGCGGAGCGCACCGGCCGCTTTGGCGCGGTCGGCCAGCGTCGAGAAACTGCGCAGGGCGCGGTCGATTTCCTGCCCGATGTCGACGGCATCGGGCAGCGCCGCGAGGAAGGCCACGCTGAACCCGCGGTCCTCGGCCTGCATGGCGAACACCTTCTCGAGCGCCGAGCAGAACCCGCGCCACGGATCGGGATCCTCCAGCGCCTCGTGGACGACCGCCGTGCAGTTCGCGAACTGGTCGGCGAACGCCTCGGTGATCAGCGCTTCCTTCGTGGGGAAGCGGCGGTAGAGGGTGGCGACGCCGACCTCGGCGCGCCGGGCGATCGCGGCCATCGGCACGTCGAGGCCGCGCTCGGCGAACAACGCCCGCGCCACCTCGACGATGCGTTCGCGGTTCTGCTGCGCGTCAACGCGCAGCAGGTGAGACGACCCCGTGCTCATCGCTCTCACTTTAACTCAAGTGGAGGGGTGCTCCACTTTTCTTGCTAGCGTTGTACGCGCAGGTAGATGGTGGTTTCGGCGGCGGATCGAGGAGTCTCATGAGGGTCGGAGGAGCACGGGCGGAACGCATGATCGGGGGCGTGAACGCGTGGGTGAGCGGACTGCGCCGATCACCGCGTTGGGGCCGCTTCGTCCGCAAGTACTTCACGGTCATCACCTACACCGGCCGGCGCTCGGGCCGGACCTTCACCACCCCGGTCGGCTACCGGAGAACGGGCGACACCGTCAGGATCGGCGTCGTCGCTCCCGACGCCAAGAACTGGTGGCGGAACTTCACCGGCGAAGGCGGCCCGATCACCCTGCACCTCGACGAAGTCGACCGCCAGGGCCACGCGATCGCCCGCCGCGACGAGAAGGGCCGCGTCGCGGTCACCGTCCGGCTGACCGGTCCGTAGCGCAGATCGCGGCGTCCGCGGTGGCGAACAGGGCGCGGCGGATCTCCGGGGTGGCCGGGTTGAGGTTGGCCACGACGGTGGCGCTGCGACCGTCGCCGGTCGTGGCGGCGAGCGTGCTGAACCCGATGATGTCGCCGCCGTGGCCCCAGAACTCGCCGCCGCAGGACAGCGGAACGCTCGCCAGGCCGAGACCGTAGGCCGCGCCGTCCGGGCCGATGTCGGCGGGGATCGTGCGCTGCATCTCGGCGAGCTGTTCCGGCGGGAGCAGACGGCCACCGAGCAGCGCTTCGTAGAACCGGTTCAGGTCCTCGCCGGTGGAGATCAGAGCACCCGCCGCGCCGCCGATCGACGGGTCGAACTCGGTGAAGTCGATCAGCGGCTCACCCGGGGCGTACCCGCGCGGGTGCGGGCCGGGCAGCCGCTCCTCGCCGCGCACCGGCAGGTGGGTTCCGCGCAGGCCGAGCGGTTCGACGATGCGCTCGGCGATCTCGGTGTGGATGCTCCGCCCGGTGACGCGCTCGACGAGCATCCCGGCCAGGACGTAGTTGGTGTTGGAGTAGGACCAGCTCGTGCCCGCCGGGAACAGCGGTTCGTGCTGCATCGCGATGCCGACGAGCTCGGCGGGGTCGGCGCCGCGGTGGCGCAGTTCCTCCGGGTCGACGGCGAGGAATTCCTGCAGGTAGTCGTAGATCCCGCTGGTGTGCTGGAGCAGCTGGCGCACGGTGATCGCGGTGCCGTCGTTGCCGTTCCCGGCGATCACCCCGGGCAGGTGCTCCTCGACCGGGGAGTCCAGCTCGACGCGGCCCTCGGCGACGAGCTGGAGGACGACGGTGGCGACGAAGGTCTTGGTGACGCTGCCCGCGCGGAACCTGCCCCGCTCGGGAATCGGGTCGCCGGTGACGACATCACCGACACCGCTGCGCGCCCACCAGACCTGCCCCGCGCGGTCGTGCGCGGTGGCCAGCGCGCCGGGTGCGCCTCCTGCGGTGATCGCGTCGAGCGAGCGCTGGACGTCGGGGTGCGGCGCGGCGAGCGCCGGGCCCGCTGCGGTGGCGGTCATCAAGGCGACCAAGGCGGTCACGGCGGTGATCTGCTTGCGGCGCAACGATAATCGCATGGTGGAGAACTCCGATCTCGCGGTTGCCCAGCACGCTACGACCGGGCAGCCGTCCGGAGCATCGGGCAGAACCCTGAAAACGATCCGGGGTCGGCGGCTTTCGTGGCAGCATGGCGCAATGACGTTTCACCGAAAGGGCGATGCCGCGTAAGCGGCCGGGCGCGCTGCGCGCCGAACGATCGGACCACCGCCGACCGATCCGTCGCGGACCGCTGGCGGAGCTGGACGATGTGACGGTCCGGCGGTGGTACTGGAGAATACGTGTCGAAGGGCCGCTGCGGCGGTATCGACGATTCCTCGGCCAACCAGGACGGCGGCTCTACCTGCCGCGAGCGGATCTCTACTCCCCGCACGATCCCGCCGATGCGCGGGACGACCTGGAGCGCCTGATGTCCGAACTGCCACCCCGAATCGGCGGTGAGCTGCGGCGGATGGTGGCTCCGCTGGACGAGGAGCTCCGGAGGCGCACGATCCGGGATCCGCACGCCGCGCGGGTGGGCCGCTGGTACGGCACGCCGTGGTGGTGGCACCGGTTGCGCGAGGACTTGTGACCAAAGCCCGTGAGCGGTTTGGGGTGCTATGGCGCCCTGAACCGCTCACGAGCCCGGAATCACGTCGTGCCGACGCTCGCTGGGGTGCTACCGTCGTCGGCGTGAAGCGCGCTGGTCTGACTACGACGCCGGACGACGTCCCGGCGCGCTGACTGCTGTTCTCGCGAAGCTCCGGGGCGGGTGCCCCGGAGCTTCGTCGTGTGGTCACCCGCCTCATCACCGGTGAGGAGACCACCATGCACGACCACCGCAAGCTCGGCCGCGAGCTGGGGCTGTTCGACACCGACCCGCTGATCGGCGCCGGGCTGCCGTACTGGCTGCCCGACGGCGCCGTCGTGCGGCACACCCTGGAGGAGTACATCCGCGACGCCGAGCGGCGCGCGGGATACCGGCACGTCTGCTCGCCGGTGCTGGGCAAGCGCGAGCTCTACGAGATCTCCGGCCACTGGGCGCACTACCGCGACGACATGTTCCCGCCGATGGATCTCGGCGGTGAGCAGGTGGTGCTGCGCCCGAGCCTGTGCCCGCACCACGCGGTCATCTACCGGTCCCGCGCGCACAGCTACCGGGAACTGCCGCTGCGGATGGCGGAACTGGGCGGCATGTACCGCTCGGAGCTGTCCGGCGTGCTCGGCGGCCTGACCCGCGTGCGGGCGATCCAGCTCAACGACGCGCACATCTTCTGCACCCTCGACCAGGTCGCCGACGAGGCCGCGGCCGCGCTGGAGCTGATCCGCAGCGCCTACGCCGCGATGGGCATCAGACCCGCCCGCTACCGGCTCTCGCTGGCCGGTGAAGGCGGGAAGTACGTCGCAGCGCCGGAGAACTGGAAGCGCGCCGCCGCCCTGCTCACCGAGGTGCTCGACCGCAGCGGCCTGGAGTACGAGGCCGTCGAGGGCGAAGCGGCGTTCTACGGCCCGAAGATCGACGTGCAGGTGGCCGACGGCGCGGGCCGCGAGTCGACCCTGTCCACCGTGCAGGTCGACTTCCACCAGCCCGAGCGGTTCGACCTGCACTACACCGGCCCGGACGGCGCCAAGCACCGCCCGGTCATGGTGCACCGGAGCATCATCGGCAGCGTGGAGCGAGCCGTCGCGCACCTCATCGAGGTGCACGGCGGAGCCTTCCCGGCCTGGCTGGCCCCGACCCAGCTCGTGGTCCTGCCCATCTCCGACGCCGAGCTGCCGCAGGCGGATCGCTTCGCCCAGCAGTGCCTGCAACGAGGTCTGCGCGCGGAGGTCTCGGCCCCGGACCGCGGCAGCCTCGGCGCGCGCATCCGGGAAGCCCGGTTGGTGCCGTACCAGGTGGTCATCGGCGCGAAGGAGGCCGAAGCGGACCTGGTCTCGGTGCGCCTGCGCGACGGTCAGCGCCTGGACGCCCAGCCGGCCGATGAGTTCCTGGCCGGTCTCGGCGATCTGCGGCCCTGATCCTCAGCGGACGCCTGGGCCATGCGGCTGTTTTTCGGGAGGGATGGCAACCACCGGTGCGGTCGGACGTCTGAACGGGTATGAACACCCGACGCATGCGGAACGACTGGAGCGCACGGCCGCCGGCACACGACCCGAGGCCTGCACCGCCCCGTCCTGCGAACGGGATGCGGGACGACTGGAACCCACGCCCGCCGGCACACGGCCCGAGGCCTGCGCCGCCGCACGCCCGGCGGCGCAGGCGCCGCTGGCCGGTCGTGGTGCTGCTCGTGCTGGTCCTGTTCCCGCTGGTGTTCGGGGGTTGGCTCTGGTTCCACGTCGACTCGACGATCAACCGGGTCAGCGCCTTTCCCGACTACGACGGTCGCCCGGCGGCGGGTGCGGGCACGAACTGGCTCATCGTCGGCTCCGACAGCCGCGACGGGCTCGACCAGGAGACCCGTGAGAACCTGCACGTGGGTTCGGCCGATGGGAACCGCACGGACACGATCATGATCGCGCACCTGCCGGACAACGACACACCGCCGACGCTGATCAGCCTTCCACGCGACTCCCGCGTCCCGGTGCCCGGCCAGGGCCGGAGCATGATCAACTCGGCGTTCGCCATCGGCGGCCCGCAGCTGCTGGCGCAGACCGTCGAGCAGGCCACCGGCCTGCGGATCGACCACTACGCCGAGATCGGCTTCGGCGGCTTCGCCGGCCTGGTCGACGCGGTGGGCGGCGTGGAGATGTGCCTGGAGCAGGAGATGCACGACACGCAGACCGGTCAGACGCTGCAAGCCGGCTGCCAGATCCTGGACGGCGAGAAGGCGCTGACCTTCGTCCGGATGCGCTACAGCGAGGCCACGCCGCGATCGGACCTCGACCGGGTCGCCAACCAGCGCAAGTTCATCGGTGCGCTGGTCAAGGAGGCCTCCAGCTTCGGCACCCTCATCAACCCGTTCACGACCTACGCCCTCGCCGACAGCGGCGCGGCCGCGATGAAGATGTCCGAGTCCGACGGCGTCGGCGACCTGCTGTCGCTGGCCTGGGCGATGCGCGGCATCTCCTCGGGCGGTGTGGTGACCACGACGGTGCCGGTCGCCGACAGCACCGCCAAGCGCTGGGACAAGGAGAAGGCCGGCGAGCTGTTCGAGTCGGTCAACAACGACCAGCCGATCCGCGAGGACCTGATCGTCGAGTGAGGTCGTGAGTGCGGCCGACCCGCACTCACGACCGAGTTCACCGGCGCGGCGGCTTCATCTCCAGCGGCACCCCGATCAGGTTCAGCGCGTTGATCAGCGAGACCTGCGCGACGAGGTGCCCGAGCTCGGCCTCGTCCGGGAACGCCTTGCGCAGCGCGTCCCACAGCTCGTCGGTGACGTGCTCGCGCCGGGTCGCCGCCTCGGCGTAGGTGAGCGCGGCCCGCTCCCGCTCGTCGAACAGCTCCGACTCCTGCCACACCGGCAGCTGCAACAGCCGGTCCTGGCCCTCGCCGTGGCGCAGGGCCTCCCGGCTGTGCATGTCGACGCAGTACACGCAGCCGTTGATCTGCGAAACCCGGATCTTCACCAGTTCGCGCAAGGTCGCGTCCAACGGCCCCTGCCGCAGCGCGGCATCGGCCTGCTTGAAGCCCGCGTACGGCTCGGGGGCGGTCTTGCCGAGATCCAGTCGTGCCATGGTCTTCCTCTCCCGTCGAAGCCTTCATCAGGGAGACGACTCGGGTCGCGCGAACGTGACCGCCTGGAGCTTCCGCGGGTTGAGCTGCCTGCGGTAGGCGCTGATCCGGCCGTCGGTGATCTCGACGGTGTCGACGCTGTGGACGCGGCCCTCCCGGTAGGCGACCAGCGCGGGTTCGCCGCCGATCTCGACGATGTCGACACCGCTCAGCGACCACTGCCGACCCACCCGCAACAGCACTTCGGCGATGCGCCGCCCGCCGTGGATGAGCTTGCGCGCCGCGAAGACCTCACCGCCACCGTCGGTGGTGTACACGGCGTCAGGGTGCATCAGCTCGACCAGCCCTGCGAGGTCACCGGCCTGGTAGGCGGCGCGGAAGGCGACGAGCAGGCGCTCTCGTTCGGCGCGCGGCGCGGTCGGCGCGGATTCCCTGGCCTCGGCCACCCGGCGCCGCGCCCGCGAGGCCAGCTTCCGCGCCGCGGGCACCGAACCGCCCAGCACCTCGGCGATCCGGTCGAAGGAGATCCCGAAGACGTCGTGCAGCACGAACGCCACCCGCTCCGGCGGGCTCAACGCCTCCATGACCAGCAGCATCGCGGTCGTCACCGACTCGTCCACGAGCACCGGCTCGGCCGCGTCGGGCCCGGTGAGCAGCGGCTCCGGCAACCACGGCCCGACGTAGCTCTCCCGCTGCACCCGCGCGGACTTCAGCACGTCGTAGGAGCGCCGCGCGGCCACGGTCACCAGCCAGGCCCGGAGGTCCACGACCGCGCTGAGATCGGCTGAAGACGCCCGCAACCAGACGTCCTGCACGACGTCCTCGGCGTCGGCGACGCTGCCGAGCAGCCGGTACGCCACCCCGAACACGGCCGGCCGGTGCTCCGGCCACTCGGCCGCCAGCCGCATGCACCCTCCCGCGAGATCCGGTCGCCGCGAATTCCGAGGCGAGCAGGCGAATCCTGGCACGACTCCATCGTCACGCAGTGACCCCACCGCTGTGGGTGACCAACCAACGGAATCGCCCTTTCGGGCTAGTCGAAACTACGCCAAGTAGTCCACTACCGTCGCCGGAGCACCCGCACTCCCCCGACTGGAAGAGCGAAAAACCTTGTTGCTGAAGCAGATCCGCCGCGTGCTGCTGGCCACCACCCTGATCGCCGGAGCCGCGGTGACCTCCGCGACGACGGCCCCGGCGCAGGGCGAACTCCCCAGCGTGCTGCACCTCTCGCTGAACACCGAGGGCTCCTCGGTCCAGCGCACGACCCTCCTGGAATGCCACCCGGCGGGCGGCACGCACAAGTTCGCGCAGAAGGCCTGCACCGACCTCGAACTGGTCCAGGGCGACTTCCGCCGGATGAACGTGCACCTGGCCCGCGCGTGCACCCTGGAACACCTGCCGGTGACGGCGAAGCTCGAGGGCAAGTGGCGCGGCGGCGTCGTCAGCTACACCAAGAACTACCCGAACGCCTGCGCCATGCAGAACGAAACCGGCGTCCTCTTCGACCTCTGACCTCGCCGCGTAGGCTGCCGTCGGATGATCTGCGCGGAAAGGTGGCCGATGCCGGAGATCGAGTGGGCCGACTTCGAGAAGGTCGAGCTGCGGGTGGGAACGATCGTGGACGCGGCGCCCAACGAGAAGGCCCGCAAGCCCGCGTACGTGCTGAAGGTCGACCTCGGTGGCCTCGGCGTCCGGACCTCCAGCGCGCAGATCACCGACCACTACGCACCGGAAGACCTGCGCGGCCGCCAGGTGTTGTGCGTCTGCAACTTCGCCCCGAAGCGGATCGCGGGAGTCAAGTCGGAGGTCCTGGTGACCGGCGCCCACGACGAGGACGGCAACGTGGTCCTGGCCGGCTTCGACCACCCGGTCCCCAACGGCACCCGCCTGCTGTGACGCCGAGGAGCTGACGTGCTGCCCTTCCCGGAACCGACGAAACCGGTGGCCTCCCGCAACGAGGTCTTCACCGGCTACCTCGACTTCTTCCGCTCCCGAGTGATCGACAAGATCACCGAGCTCCCGGAGCCGGAGCTGCGCACCAGCCGAGTCCCCTCCGGCTGGACGCCCCTGGAGCTGGTGAAGCACCTGACCTTCGTGGAACTCCGCTGGATCGAATGGGGCTTCCAAGGCCGCCCGGTCGAAACCCCCTGGGGCGACTGGAAGGACGACCGCTGGCACGTCGACGCGGCGGAAACCCGGGAATCCCTCCTGGAAGCCCTGCGCACCCAAGGCCGCCACACCACCAGCGTCATCGAGTCGACGGACCTCTCGGAGGTCGGCCAACCGGGCCCCCGCTGGAAGGGCGCAGAACCGGCAACCCTGGAGCGAGTCCTCTTCCACCTCGTCCAGGAGTACGCCCGCCACCTGGGCCACCTCGACATCATCACCGAACAGGCAACGGCAGCATCCGGCAAGTAGCCCTCCGAAGCCGCTGTCGGCCCACTTTCCGCAGGTGGTCGCCCGTGAGTGCTTTGGGGTGCTATAGCCCCACAAACCGCTCACGGGTCCTGACCAGCGGAAACGGAGCCAATCCGAAGTCGCTCTCAGCGACCGCGACCCCGACGGGCAACCCGCAACGCCCACCAGACGAGCGGAACCTGAAGCGGAACCCGCGCATAGGCAACAGCCCGCCGCGACATCGACTGCGTCCGCCAGTCCCAGGCCATCTTGACGTTGGCGGGAAGGACGGCGACGAACAACAAGGCGGCGAGCCGCCCACCCACCCGCCGAGTCCGAGGCACCGCAACGAGCCCGGCGCACCCGACCTCAGCAACCCCGGAGACGTAGGTCCAGGCCCGAGCCGGCCCAGGCAGAACCCGAGGAACGATCGGATCGAAAACCTTGGGAGCAACGAAGTGCATCACCCCAGCCCCACCCAGCAAAGCGGCCAACCCACGAGTGGCCAACTGCCCGCGCGAACGTCCAGAACCCAACTCCTGAGCCATGAAACCTCCACAACGCCGAGCCCACCCCGAACCTACTAGCCGGTAACAAACCCCGCCAGCCCCGCGAAGGCCACTCCGATACGTTCACGCCCACCCGAGGCAAGAAAACGCTGCCCTGGAGGACCCTTGAACGCGAACCCGGATGCAGAACCCCGAACCAACCAAGGCTTCTTCACCCAAGCGTTCCGCTTCGGCCTGGTAGGAATCGGCGGCGCGGCGGTCGACTACGGCAGCCTGACCGTGATCCTCGCCCTCGGAACCTGGCCGGAGCTGGCCAGAATCCTGAGCTTCACGATCGGCAGCACAGCGGTCTACCTGGTGAACCGCCGCTGGACCTTCACCTCGAGCAGGAGCACGAGAGAAGTGGTGGCACTAACGGCGGTCCTGGCCACGACCTTCGCCCTGGTAGCCGGAGTGAACGCCCTGGCCCTCCGCCTCCTCCCGGAAGGATCCTGGCAAATAACCCTCGCCTGGGCGATCTCCCAAGCAATAGCAACAACATTCAACTTCCTGGCCCAAAGAACAATCGTCTTCCGCCAGAGAAGCGCGAGCACCCCGGCCTGACCCGGCAACCACCAGCCCAGCGGATCACGTCCCAGTAGGCTCGGCCACATGCACAGCACCCTGACCGAGCACGCCCGCTGCCTCTACGGCAACGAGTACCGGTCGACGCCGCAGTGCAACAGCGACCACCGAGAACACCACTTCGTGGAAGAACTGACCTTCGCAGAAGCGGATGCGATCCTGGCAATGCTCCACGAACTCTCCCCGAACCTGGTCGACGGAAACCTCCCGGTCTGGATCCGCGACCTGTCCTACCGCCTCGCCCTGCTCCAACGCCCCAACGACCCCCAACTGATGCGAGAAGCAGCAGAAAGCCTCCACCTACACGGCCCGGACTGGGACAACATCGCAGCAAACCTCCGAACGAAAGCAGAAGCCACGGAAACAAGAACCGGAGAACGCCGACCACCCCACTGAAACCCAGAAGCTGACCAACCCACCCCGCCACCAACAGCAAGCCAGAACCGAAAACGCTCCAGCCACCCGCGCAAAAGGCCGACCGCCAACCCAGCCCACCCACGCCACTGACGACCTCGGCGATCCCGGACAGGTAAGTCCAGGTACGAGCCCGCCCAGGAAGAACCCGAGGAACGATCGGATCGAAAACCTTGGGCGCCACGAGGTGCGTCGCCCCGGCCCCGCCCAGCAGCGCGGCCAACCCCCGAGCGGCCACCAACCCCCGCGAACGCGCCGTGACTTCTGTGCCGTTGCACGAATGACCGCAAGACTTTGCCTGAATGCGCACTGTCCTCGTCGATCAGCTGCAGCCGTTCGCATGTCTGCAGTGGGTTTGGTCGACGGAGGAGCAAGAATGCGGTCCATGCGAACTCTGGAACCTCGGGTGAACGACCTCGTGAAGATCTTACGGGGAACGACCCACGTCGATTCGGTGAACACCGCGGGCTCGAGCTACGAGACGACGCGGCGTATCTGGAACGGCGCCGTCACAACACAGCCGGGCGTCGTGGTCCAATGCGCCGACGCTGATGATGTGCGCGCTGCCCTGCTCGCGGCGCGTGAGACAGGGACGCCGCTGACCGTGCGCGGCGGCGGGCACGACTGGGCAGGTCGGGCATTGAGCGACGGCGGCCTGACGATCGATGTCAGCGGATTGCGCCGAGTGACGGTTGACCCCGTAACGAAGACCGCGGATGTCTCGGCGGGCGCCATCGCGGCCGATCTCGCTGCGGCAACAGGGCCGCTCGACCTGATTCCGGTGACAGGCACTGCCGGCTCCGTGGGCATGGTCGGGCTGACACTGGGCGGGGGATACGGTCCACTCAGCGGTCGTCACGGACTCGCCCTCGACAACGTGCTGTCGGCGAACGTCGTCCTGGCCGATGGCTCCGTCGTCACGACCGACGCTGAGCACGAACCCGACCTGTTCTGGGCGCTGCGCGGCGGCGGTGGCAACTTCGGCATCGTCACGTCGATGCGTGTGCGCGTCCACGACGTGCCCACCTTGCTGTCCGGCTTGTTGGTCTTCCCGTGGGCACAGGCGGAAACCGTGCTGGAGGGGCTGGCGGACATCGTGTCCCAGGCGTCCGACGACCTGACCGTCCAGTTCGGCGTCCTGAGCGGCCCCGACGGCGCACCGGTGGTGTTCGCCTCGCCCACGTGGAGCGGTGACGACGCCGCAGAGGGCGAGCAGGCCCTCGCCCGGATCAGCGCGCTCGGCACCCCGCTCGTCGCCCAGATCGGTGCGACCACGCTGCCCGACATGCTGGCCGGGATCGACGCCCAGTTCCCCGCGGGGCAGCACGTCGAGATCCGCACGCGTTCCGTCCCGTCACTCAACGCAGGCGTGCGCGAGGCGCTGATCCAGGCCGGGGCGACGCTCACCTCACCCGGCTCCGCGGTGTCCGTGCACAGTCTCCACGGAGCCGCGCAGCGGGTACCGGTGCTGTCGACGGCGTTCGGCAATCGCGACCCACACCTGATGATCGAGGTGATCGCCCGGTGGGAGCCCGGCAACGTCCGGGCAACCGAGCACCGCGCCTGGGCGGACGAGGTGACGCACGCTCTCGAGCCTGAGGCCATGGCCGGTGGCTACCCCAACCTGCTCGGCCCGAACGAGAAGGCCCAAATCGCGCACGCCTACGGTCCGAACGCCGCTCGTCTGCTCACGACGAAGCGCCGCTTCGATCCCGACGACGTTTTCCACGCGATCGCCCTGCCTGATCCGTCGTGACCGGCGGTTTCCCGGGGCCGCTCAGCGGCAGAAAGCCTCCACCTGCACGGCCCGGACTGGGACAACGTGGCGGCTGACCTGAGGGCAAGAGCCGAAGCCCTGAAAGCAAGGGCCTGAGGAGCGCCAGGTCACTAAACGCTCTGTGTGGAACAACGTTGGCCAGTTCTCGCCCGGGAAGCGGATCCTGAGAGGGATCTAACTCGGTATCGTCCGCCGGGTGAGTTCGGGAACAGTCCAAGGGCAGGTCTCGGTCTGGGTTCCGATCGTGGTCGGCCTCCTCGGTATGGTCGGCGTGATCAGCGGCCAGTTCGTGAGCGCTTGGCGAGAGCAGCGACGCGAGAACATCCGCTGGTGCCGTGAACGCGAAAAGGAAGACCTTCAGCGTCGAAGAGAGGACTACCTCCACTGGCGGGACAAGCGTCTGGAAGTCGCGGTGGAGCTCATGATCTCCCTGAACAAGTGGCGCGAGCTGATCGTCGACAGGCTTCGGGAACATCACGGTCTGCTCAAGATGCCCGTCGACACGAGCGAGCAGCTCCGCGACGTCGTGGAGGAGACGAGCGACCGGATGGCCCAGCTCAAACTCGTCGGAACCGACACGATCCGCACCTTGGCGAGTGAGACGGTGAACCTGTTCCGCTCGCGCTTCGGTTCGGCCATGAGCTCGCCCAGCAAGCTGACCTCGGACGAGATCGAACAGATCTCCCGCGAACTCTCGCTGAAACGCAGAGATCTGCAAGAAGCAGTCCGCAAAGAGCTCGGAGTCGACACCCCAAACCCAGCCGAGCACCACCAGAAACCCTGAACCACGACGAAAGATGAAGCGCCATCACGAACCCAGGCCGGTTATGCAAGATGAAGGGGTGGCCGGTAATCAGATCAGACATGCCACGGATCGCAGGCAGAAACACAAGCACCCAACTGCCCCGGTGAAAAGCTGGTCAGCAACCCAGGCCGGGTACGGCACCAACAGCTAGGAGCACTCGAAAGGCGACCCCCGCACCGTGGGGGGTTTGGGGGGGTTCGAACCCCCCCAATAAAATGGCGAAGGAGCCGAGGCCAACGCGAAAGCGTGGCACACGACTCCCAGCTCCGAGCGGATGACGGGAATCGAACCCGCGTTCTCAGCTTGGGAAGCTGATGTTCTACCATTGAACTACATCCGCGTCACCCCGTGTCTGGGGCTGCGCCAGCTTAACACGGTGGGGCGCGAAGATCATCATCGGGTTGCCGATACGCTGTGGGCGTGTTGCTGAGTGACCGGGACCTGCGCAAAGAGCTCGACGAGGGCCGCCTCGAACTCGATCCGTTCGACGCGGCCATGATCCAGCCGTCGAGCATCGACGTGCGGCTGGACCGCTTCTTCCGGGTCTTCGACAACACCCGGTACACCCACATCGATCCGTCGAAGCAGCAGGACGAGCTGACTTCGCTGGTGGAGACGCCGGACGACGATCCGTTCGTGCTGCACCCGGGCGAGTTCGTGCTCGGGGCGACCTTCGAGGGCGTGCGGCTGCCGGACGATCTGGCCGGCCGGTTGGAGGGCAAGTCGTCGCTGGGTCGGCTCGGGCTGCTGACGCACTCCACCGCGGGGTTCATCGACCCCGGGTTCTCCGGGCACATCACCCTGGAGCTGTCCAACGTGGCGAACCTGCCGATCACGTTGTGGCCGGGGATGAAGATCGGGCAGCTGTGCCTGTTCCGGCTGTCGAGCCCCGCCGACTTCCCGTACGGGTCGAAGGAGGCCGGTTCGCGGTACCAGGGGCAGCGGGGGCCGACGCCGTCGCGGGCCTACCTGAACTTCAAGCGCGCTGAAACCAAGCGGTGACTCTCCGCAACTGCGGATGATCTTGTTTTCCCTGGCAGCGCCGCGGTCGGTGGCACGGCCTGGGATTCGGTTACAGTGAGCTACTTCACCCTGAATCGAGTAAGCAAGTAGCGGGTTCAGAACTTACGATCCCCTGCGCCCGGCGTTCTGGAACGATTCGCAACGGAGCGGTCGACGTGCGGGCAGCAGGAGTTCTCGATGTCCGCAATGCAGTCGCGTGCCTCGGGTGCTGCCGAGCAGCTCGGGCACGTGGTGATGATCGCCGGGGCCGCCGCGCTCGGCGGCTTCCTCTTCGGTTACGACACGTCGGTGATCAACGGCGGCGTGGACGCCATCCAGAAGCACTTCAACGTCGGTTCCGCGCTGACCGGCCTGACCGTGTCCTCCGCGCTGCTGGGCTCGGCCGTCGGTGCCGGGGTGGCCGGTGGGCTGGCCGACCGGATCGGCCGGATCCGGGTCATGCAGCTGGCCGCGATCCTGTTCATCATCAGCGCCATCGGCTCGGCCTTGCCGTTCGCGATCTGGGATCTGGCGATCTGGCGGGTCGTCGGCGGCGTCGCCATCGGCATCGCCTCGGTGATCGCGCCCGCCTACATCGCGGAGGTGGCGCCCGCGGCCTACCGGGGCCGGTTGGGATCGCTGCAGCAGCTGGCGATCGTGCTCGGGATCGCGATCTCGCAGCTGGTCAACTACGCCTTGGCGCAGGCCGCCGGCGGCAGCGCGTCCGGGATGCTCGGGCCGCTGCAGGCCTGGCAGTGGATGCTCGGGGCCGCCGTGGTGCCCGCGGTGATCTACCTGGTGGTGGCCTCGACGATCCCCGAATCGCCGCGCTACCTGGTGGCCGCGGGCAAGCTCGACAAGGCGCGGGAGGTGCTGGCGCGCGTCGAGCCCGGTGATCCGGCGGAGAAGGTCGCCGAGATCAAGGCCGCGCTGGGCGGGGAGCGCAAGCCGCGGCTGAGCGATCTGCGCGGGCGGCTCGGGCTGCTGCCGATCGTGTGGGTCGGCATGGCCATCGCCGCGCTGCAGCAGTTCGTCGGCATCAACGTGATCTTCTACTACTCGTCGTCGCTGTGGCACTCGGTGGGCATCGACGAGAGCAACTCGCTGCTGCTGAGCCTGTTCACGTCGGTCGTGAACATCGTCGGCACCTTCGTGGCCATCGCGCTGGTGGACAAGATCGGCCGCAAGCCGCTGCTGGTGATCGGTTCGCTGGGCATGGCCGCTTCGCTGGCCGTGACCGGGTGGGCGTTCAGCTTCGCCGAGGTCGTCGGCGAGGACGCCGCGCTGCCGTTCCAGTGGGGTGTGGTGGCGCTGATCTCGGCGAGCGCGTTCGTGCTGTTCTTCGCCGCGTCGTGGGGCGTGGTGATGTGGGTGCTGCTGGGCGAGATGTTCCCGGTGCGCATCCGCGCCGCCGCGCTGGCGCTGGGCACCGCGACGAACTGGATCGCCAACTGGCTGGTGACGGTGAGCTTCCCGAGCATGCGGGACTGGAACCTGCCGGTCACCTACTTCATCTACGCCGCGTTCGCGCTGATCTCGGTGGTGTTCGTGGTGAAGTACCTGAAGGAGACCAAGGGGCGTTCCCTGGAGGAGATGGGCGGCTGAGCCCGGTTTCGACGCGAGGGCGGTCCCGGTGCCGGGGCCGCCCTCGCTTTGTCGCAGGGCTGTGACATTCGCATCGCGGGGCGCGGACATCGGGCCGCGAACGTTGATGGCATGAGCGAACCACGTGTTACGCCGCTGCGGGCCCGGGACCGGGTGTACGCGGCGACGGCCCTGCTGATCGGTGTCCTGGTGCTGCCGGTGGCGTTCGTCCGCCGCCCGGGGCGCGCTCTCGAGCTGGCTTGTTCGTGGGCGCTGCGGATGCGCTTCCCCGCCGAAGACCTCAGCGGTCTCGACGAGCGGGCCAGAGCCGCGTTCGTCGCGGCGCGGACCGATGCGTTCTGGCGGCACGGCCAGCTCATCGGGCTCACCTCCGGGTTCCGCGACCCGGCGGTGCAGCGGCGGATGTTCGACGAGCAGGTGCGCCGGTCGGGATCGCCCGCGGCGGCCCGGCTGCTCGTGCTGCCGCCGGAGGAGTCCAGCCACGTCCAGGGCATCGCGCTGGACGTCCGGCCGCGGGAGGGCGCGCGGTGGCTGGAGGAGCACGGCGCGCGCTACGACCTGTACCGCACCTACGACAACGAGTGGTGGCACTTCGAGCACTGGCCCAACTGCGGGAGCCTGCCGCCGCGGCGGCTGCCGCATCCCGGCGTGGAGCGGGAGACCGTTCGGATGCCGACCGCCCGGGGCCACCGGACGACCGCGCGACTGCGCTGCGGAACGACCGCACTGCTCCGCTGACCTGCGATCGAAGATTTCTTCCCGGTTCCGGGAACAACGCGGACTCTTCGTGCGTATTAGATACCGTACAACGTACGAAGGAGTGTGCATGGCTCGCGACATCACCCCGTTCCGCCTCGACGTCCCCCAGCACGACCTCGACGACCTGCGGGAACGCCTGGCGCGGGCCCGCTGGGCCGACGAGGTCCCGGGACTGGGCTGGAGCTACGGCCCGCCGCTGGGCTACCTCCGGGAACTGGCGGAGTACTGGCGCGACGGCTACGACTGGCGCGCGCAGGAAGCCCGGCTGAACGAACTCCCGCAGCACACCACCGAGATCGACGGCGCGAACATCCACTTCCTGCACGTCCGCTCGCCGCGGCCGGACGCGCTGCCGCTGCTCATCACGCACGGCTGGCCGAGTTCGGTCGCGGAGTACCTGGACGTCGTCGAGCCGCTCACCGACGCCGGGTTCCACCTGGTCATCCCGTCTCTGCCGGGCTACGGGCTGTCCGGTCCGACGGTCTCGGTGGGGTGGGGTGCCGAGCGGGTCGCGCGGGCGTGGGCGGAGCTGATGAGCCGCCTCGGCTACGAGCGGTACGGCCTGCAGGGCGGCGACTGGGGCACGTGGATCTCCCGCACGCTGGCGATCAACGAGCCGGAGCGCGTGGTCGGCCTGCACACCAACGGGATGATCACCTTCCCGTCCGGCGACCCGGACGAGTTCGGCGAGCTGGCCGACGTCGACCACGCGCGGATGGCCCGGTGGCAGCGCTACACCGACGAGCTCTACGGCTACAAGCTGATCCAGTCGACCAAACCGCAGTCGCTGGCCTACTCGCTGGCGGACTCCCCGGTCGGCCTGCTGGGCTGGATCGTCGGCGTGCTCAAGGAGTGGACCGACTGCGAGGACACGCCGGAGGACGCGATCGACCGCGACCGCATCCTGACCACGGTGATGCTCTACTGGCTGACCAACACGGCCGGTTCGGCGGCGCGGTCCTTCGTGGAGACCCCGGACAACTCCGGGAAGGCGGCGGAGGAAGGCGTGATCGAGCAGCTGACCGACGGCACCGTCCCGCACGGCGTGGCGGTGTTCCCGAAGGACGTCCTGGCCCCGGTCCGCCCGTTCGCGGAGCGCATCAACAACATCGTCCGCTGGACGGAGTACGACCGCGGCGGCACCTTCCCGGCGATGGAGCAGCCGGACCTCTACGTCCGCGATGTCCGGGAGTTCTTCGAGTCGTTGTGATGGCGATGGTGCCGTGAGTGTTTTGTGGGGCTATAACCCCACAAAGCACTCACGGCACGGGGACGGCTGAACCAGGCGCGGTGCCTCGCGCTGGTTTCGGGCTACCGGGACGGGCAGACGTCCTGGTAGTCGGCCCCGGGCAGGTGCCGGTTCCACTCGTCGGGGGTGAGGGTGCGACGGGCGGTGTCGCACAGCTCCGCGGGGACGTCCTCGGCCGCCCGGCTGCCCCAGAAGCGGATGGCCGCGTCCTCTCCTGCGCTGGCCAGGGTCTTGCCGTCGGGGCTGAACGCCACTGCGCGGACGGACTGCCGGTGGCCGATGTGCGCCGCGTTGATCTGCTTGCGGGCCGGCACGTTCCACAGCCGCACCGAACGGTCTCCTCCTCCGCTGGCCAGCGTTCGGCCGTCCGGGTGGAACGCCAGGGAGTAGACCGCACCGGTGTGCCCGATCAGCGGATCTCCGGCCATCCGCCGGGTGGCGACGTCCCACAACCGGATCGCGCCGTCGTCACCCGCGCTGGCCAGCTGCGTGCCGTCCGGGCTGAAGGCCAGCGTGCCGACCGGCCCGGTGTGGCCTTCCAGCACGTCGCCGATCGGCTGCCTCGTGCCGGTGTCCCAGAGCCGGACCTCGCCCTGGTCGTTGCCGGTGGCCAGGATCGATCCGCTGGGGCTGAACGCCACCGAGTAGACGGTTCTCCCGGCGTCGACGGTGCCCAGCGGGCGGTAGCTGTTGGCGTCCCAGAACGTCAGCGCGGTCGGTCCTCGGCCCGAGTTCATGCCGGCGGTGACGAGCATCCGACCGTCGGGGCTGAACGCCGTGGCGCGGACGAGCAGCAGCTCGTCGGGCAGCGGCGGTGCGAACGGGGTGCGGTCGGCGTGGTTCCACAGCGTGGTGGCGCCACCGTCGCCTCTGCTCGTCTCGCCGTCTTCGCGGCCGCTCATGCCGCCGGCGGCCACGGTCGTGCCGTCCGGGCTGAACGCCACCGCCAGCACCGGAGTGCGGTCGGCGGTCGGCAGGTCGGTGACGGGCTTGCGCTGCGCTGCGTTCCACAGCATCAGCGTGCGCGGCGGTCCAGCGGGCGGTAGCTGCGCGCCGGGCGGGCGGAGGAACTGCACCATCGTGCCTCCCAGCGCGCTGACCTCGCCTCCGTCGACGTAGCACAGGCCCCAACCGGTGTGGCTGCACGCTTCCATGCTCCCGTGGCTGCCAGCGGTCTCACCGTTGTCGCCGCCGGTGACGATCGTCTTGCCATCAGGGCTGTAGGCGAGCGCGTACAGCATGCCGGAGTGCTCGATCGCCGGGTGCGCGAGCTGGAGGTGCTCCGCCACGTTCCACAGCCGCGCCGTGCCGTCTCGCGCGCCGCTGGCCAGCGTCCGGCCGTCCGGGCTGAACGCCAGCGACGTGACAGCACGGGTGTGACCGCTCAGCGGGGTGCCGAGCAGGTTTCGGGTGCGGACGTCCCAGAGCCGAACCGTGCCGTCCTCGCTGCCCGCGGCGAACATGCGCCCGTCGGGGCTGAAAGCCAGCGACTGCGCGAGAGTCGTGCGGTCGGGCCTGGTGTGCCCGCTGAGCGGCGTGCCGACCGGTTGACGGGTGGTGGTGTCCCAGAACCGGATCGTGCCGTCCGTGCCTCCGGTGGCGAAGAGGGTTCCGTCGGGGCTGAACACGATCACCGGGCCGACGAGGCTCGCGTTGTCACCGGGGTGGGCCGGGAGCGGTTCACCGATCTGGAGGCCGGTTGCGGTGTCCCAGAACTGAACCGCTCCGTCGGTGCTGAGCGTGGCGAACAGGGACCCGCCGGGATGGAAGGCGACCGCCGGGGACACGGTGTTGCGCTGGAAGGGGTCGATCTGCGGTGTCGTGACGGTGTGCACCGCCTTCCCGCTCGCGATGTCCCACAACGTCACACCGTGGCCAGGATCGCCGAAGACGAGCCTCGTGCCGTCCGGGCTGAACGCCGCGCTGATCGAATCGTTCGGACTCCACCGCGAGTTCCCGTCCTCCTGGTAGAGCTGCGCCGACAGCGCCCCGGTCTCGGTGTGCCACAGCTTCGCGGACGGTCCTTGCCCCGCGGTGAGCAGCATCGTGCCGTCCGGGCTGAACTGCACGGTCCGCACGGCTTTTTCCTGCCACACCGCTTCCTGCGCGCCGATCGTCTCGCCGACCTGCCGCCGCGTGACGGTGTCCCATGTCCGGACGTTGTCGCCACCGGTCACCAGCGCCTTGCCGTCCGGGCTGAAGGCGACCGCCTCGACATCGCCGCCGGCGACGATCCGGCCGATCCCGGGACGCGCGGCGGCCTGCGACATCGCCGCCTCGGCTTCAGGGGTTCCACCGATCCGCCACGCCGCCAGCGCGAGGAGCCTGGACAGCTCCGGATCGCTGTCCCCCATCAGCTCGCTCTTCGCCGACACGGCGCGCGACAACGCCTGCTGCCCCTGCTCGATCGCCCTCTGCTGCAACAGGATCGTCCGCGCGCCGAGCCCCAGCACGGCGATGAGCAGCACCGTCAACGCCGCTGCGGCGCCTCGGCGCACCAACGTCGCGAACCGGTACCGCCGGACGTCCTCGCTGTCCAGCTCCTCCTTCGCGGTGCCGTGCACCGCGGCCGCCAGCGTCGCTACGTCGAAGCGGAACCGGCTGTGCCGCAACGACAGATCCGGTTCATCCCGGGCCCAGGACAGATCGACCCACAGCGGTTCGGCGGAGAACCACCCCCGCAGCGTCTCCGGCAGCGCGGTAGTCCGCTCCCAGTCGAAGTCCCCGGCCGCGTCGTCCCACGCGATCTCCCCGCCGGTGAACGCGATGAGGAACGTGCCCTGCTCTCGTTGCGTCCGCCAGTACTCGACCTCTCGCCGCACCCAGGGTGACGCCGCGGCTTCCGGCGAGGCCAGCAGGACGAAGAACCGGGATTCGCGCAACGCGTTGTCGATGGTGTCCCACAGGTCGGGGTTGGCGGCGAGGCTCTCCTTGTCCTGGAACACCCGCAACGCCCAGATCTGGTTCCACCGCCGGGCCAACTGGTGCAGCCCCTGCCGCAGGACCGGCGCGATCCGCTGGTCCGCCGCGTGGCTGTAGGACAGGAACGCGTCGTAGCGGGTCCCCGACTCGTTCATCGCGTTCTCCCGGTCTCTCCGCCCGATGTGCGGACGAGTTTTCCCGACCGCAGGCGCAATCCGCGCGCATGCGGCACCTTCCGGTCAGGGGGTGTCAATTTCGTACGAAATTGACACCCACCTGGCTTGTTGGCTGCTGGGGGATGTCGGGTTGGACCAGGCGAAGGCCATCGATATGGCCAGGACCAGGGCGCTGAGCAGGAGGAGGAGCCAGGGCGGGATGTTCCGTCCGGTGAACGGGCGGCGGGGGAGGTCCGGGGCGTCGTCCATGACGAGCGGTTCGATGATCGCCCGGATGCCGCTGTTGACCTCGGCCACCTCGTTGGCCAGCGCTCGGCACCGCGAACAGCACCTCAGGTGGGACTCCACGATCTGCTCGTCGCGCTTGGACAGGGCGTTGCGGGCCCAGCCGCCCAGGCGGTCGATCACCGTTCGGCAGCGCGGGTCGGAGACCTCGGCGAGGTGCGCGTTCAGGTACTCCCGGCGCAGGCCTTCGCGCGCCCGGTAGGACAGCGCGGACACCGCATTGGGGCGGAGGCCGAGGTACGGGGCTGCTTCGGCGGGCGTGCGGCCCTTGATCTCGGTGTGCCAGAGGACCTTCTGCCAGTTCGCCGGCAGCCGGGCGAAGGCCTTCGCCGCGAGCGTCCGCTCCGCCGCGTCCACCGCCGAGTCCTCGACGGGATCGATGGAGTCGTGCACCGCCACGCTCTGGACGTCCTCCACCAGCTGCACCTTCCGGGCGGTTCGCGAGCGGTCGTAGGCGAGGTTGCGCAACGTCGTCAGCAGGTAGGCGCGGAACGCGCTGGTGGGCCCGCCGCCGCTGGTCAGGCTGCAGAGGACGTTGGCGAACGCCTCGGACACGAGGTCGTCGGTCTCGGGATCGGAACGCGAGAGCCGCCGCGCGGTCTTGTAGGCGGCGCGCACGTGGCGCTGGTAGAGCTGCCCGTAGGCGCCCTTCTCGCCGGAACGAACCAGCTCGACCAATTCGGCGTCGCTGAGCTCGGGCGTCTCGGCCATCTGTCCTCCGCATCCGGTGCCGGTCGATACCGGGACGCCCCGGCCGACGGCATATGACGCCGGAATCCGCAACTCGATGTGAACGTTTGGATACGCTGGGTGCGATCTCGTGGGGGTGGCATGCCGGAACCGGTTCACAACGCGCTGAGCGGCAACATCGGCGCGGCGGTCCAGGCCGGGAGCATCAGCGGCGGCGTGCACTTCAACGTCGTCCCGAGCACCGGCCCTGGCCTGGGATCACTGGCCCCACCAGCGCTGACGCACGACGTGCGCGGTCGTGGTGACCTGGTGGCGGCGGTGGTCGAGGAGCTGCGAGCCGGGCAGAGCTGCGTCGTGCACGGCGCAGGCGGCTACGGCAAGACGACGGTGGCGCAGCAGGTGGCGGCCGAACTCGGCGCGGAGACGTGGTGGGTCGACGCGTCGTCGGAGCGGAGCCTGCACGACGGCCTGCGCGAGGTCGCCCTGCGCGCGGGCGCGAGCCCGCAGGAGGTGCACGAGGCGTGGGAGGGGCGCGGACACGCGCCGGACCTGCTGTGGCGGCGGCTGGCCGAGGTCGAGTCCCGGTGGTTGCTGGTGCTGGACAACGCCGACGACGTGTGCGCGCTCGGCGCCGGACGCCCGATCGCCGAGCAGATCGGTTGGCTGCGCACGACCAGCGGAGTGCTGATCACGAGCCGCGACGGAAACCCGCAGTCCTGGGGAGGTCTCGTCCGCCTGCACGCGATCGAGACGCTGCCGGTCGCCGACGGCGCCCAGATGCTGCTCGACCGCGCACCCGATGCCGGTTCCGCCGACAGCGCCGGTGAACTGGCACAACGCCTGGCCGGGCTCCCGCTGGCGCTGCACCTGGCGGGCCAGTACCTGGCGGTCGTCGCAACGATGCCGCAGGTCCCGGGCCTGGACCTGCCGGTGGACTTCGACAGCTACCGAACCGCGCTCGACGACCGCTGGCCGGAGGTGACGGAGCTACCGGAGGCGCCATACCCGCTGGCAGAGCGCGAGACGCTGCACCGCACCTGGGAACTGTCCCTGGACCTGCTGGCCGAGCGCGGCTACCCGACCGCTCGCCCCCTGCTCCGCCTGCTGTCTCACTTCGCCGACGCACCCATCCCGCTGGAAGTGCTCCGCGCCGAAGTCCTGGCGATGAACCGGGCTTTCGCCGGGATGACCGCAGTCCACCTGGCAGCGGTGATCAAAGCCCTGTCCGGCGTCGGCCTCCTGGCCTCCGACAGCCTGCACGGCCCGGTGCCGCTCCTGCGCCTGCACCCGGTGGTGCGCGAGACGAACCGCTACCTCGGGTGCCCGCAGGAAATCGGGAACAGCATGGCGCACTCGGTCGTGCTCGTCGCGGCCATGGCCGCGAACAGCGAGGTGACCGATCCCAGCACGTGGCCACGCTGGCGCGTGCTGCTCCCGCACTGCGCAGCAGTGCTCGACCTCCCTGTTGCGGTGCGGGAGGCGGTGCTCGTCCTGATCGCGTTGACGTGCGAGCGGGCGACCAGGTTCTGCGTCACCGATGGTCTCGTGCTGCACGGCATCGACCTGGCCCGGGCGGCGTTGTCCCGTCTCCCGGAGGCGGAGTCCGAGGTGCGCGAAGCTCTCCTGGGCACCCGCAACAACCTCGCCGCGATGCTGCTCGGCCGGGGTGACCTCGATGCGGCGGAAGCGGAATTCCGCGTCGTGCTGGAGTCCGCGCCTTCGGTCTTTGGTGCGAAGGACGGAAAGACGCTGGGGATAAGGCACAACATGGCCAGTGTGCTGCAGGCTCGCGGCGACCTGGAGCAAGCGGAAGCGGAATTCCGCGCGGTGGCCGAACTGGCGGCCGAAGCCCTCGGTTCGAAGGACTCCACAACGCTGAGCGCGCGGCACAGCCTTGCCGGAGTGTTGCGGGCTCGCGGTCGGCTGTCAGAGGCTGAGTCGGAGTACCGGGCAGTCCTCGAACAGCGGCAGCAAGTCCTCGGCGCGGACCACATCCTCACCATGACCACGCGGAGCGAACTTGCCGGTGTCCTGCGGGATTCGGGTGAGCCGGAGGTAGCGGAGGCTGAGCTCTGCGAGCTGCTGGACTGGGCGGTCGACACCTTGGGCGACGAGCATCCCCGCACCCTGATCACCCGGGCCAACCTCGCGGGCGCGCTGGCGGCCCAGGGGGCTCTGACGCAAGCAGAGTCGGAGTTGCGCGCTGTCCTGGCGGTGGCGGACCGGGTTTGGGGTGCTGATCACCCCCACTTCCTGGCAGCGCGCGGCCAACTCGCGAATGTGCTGCTGGAGCAGGGGAAGCAGACCGAGGCTGAAGCTGTGCTGAGCGAAGGCCGCACCGCGAATTCAGCTTCCCCCGAACGGCATTGAGCGCACGTCGACGTTCGCCACCTTGGATAGCCTGACCGGGGATCGCATGGGGGTTGGCATGCAGGAATCGGCGCATAACGCGTTGAACGGCCACGTCGGGTCGGCGGTGCAAGCCCGCTACATCCACGGCGACGTGAACTTCAACGGAGCACCAGCTGTCGGCCCGGGCCTGGGCACGGTGACTCCTCCTGTCGCGGCGCACGATGTGCGCGGTCGCGATGAGCTGGTGAGGTCGGTGGTCGAGGCGCTGCGCGGGCGGAACCCCGTCGTGCTTCACGGCGCAGGTGGCTATGGGAAGACCACGGTCGCGCAATGCGTGGTGACCGAGCTCGGCGTTGAAACGTGGTGGGTGGACGCCTCGTCCGAGGCGAGCCTGCACGACGGCCTGCGCGAGGTCGCGCTGCGCGCGGGCGCGGATCCCGAGGAAGTGCAAAGCGCCTGGGAGGGGCGCGGGCTCGCGCCGGACCTGCTGTGGCGGCAGCTGGAGCAGCGCACGGATTGGCTGCTGGTGCTCGACAACGCCGATGACTCAAGCCTTCTCGGTGCCGGGAGACCGGTCTCGGCGGGCACGGGATGGTTGCGGCGGACGGGCTCCGTGCTGGTCACCAGCCGCGATGGGCATCCGCAGGCGTGGGGGAACCTCGCGCAGCTGCATGCGGTCGGCCTACTCTCTTCCGCCGCTGGCGCGCAGGTGTTGCTGGACCGCGCGCCGACTGCCGGAACGCCAGAGCAGGCGCGCGAACTGGCGGAACGGCTCGGTGGGTTACCGCTCGCCCTGCACTTGGCGGGTCAGTACCTGTCCGTCTCAGGCGCTATGCCACGGGTGCCGGGTCTGGAGCTCCCCACCGACTTCACCGGCTACCGGACCGCGCTGGACGAGCGCTGGCCGGAGGTGACCGAACTCCCGGAAGCGCCGCATCCTCTGACTCAGAGGGCGATGCTGCACCGCACCTGGGAACTGTCCCTGGACCTGCTCGCGGAGCGCGGGCATCCGATGGCTCGCCCCCTGATCCATCTGCTGGCGCAATTCGAGGCCGCGCCGATCCCGCTCGAACTCCTCGATGTGGCCGTGCTGGTCGTGATTCCGGAGTTCGAGGGACTCACCGCCCTGCGGCTCGCCGCCACGTTGAGCGCGCTGTCCGGGTTCGGGCTCATCGAGTCGACCACTCACGGCGAGGCGGCGATTCCAGTCCTGCGCTTGCACCCGGTCATCCGCGAGGCGAACCGCTACCAGGTCAGCGACGACAAGCGAGACACGTACGTGCTGGTGTGCTTGGGGCTGCTGACGATCGCGGGCCGCTCCATCGATGCCGGTGACTACACGACTTGGCCGCTCTGGAGCCTGCTGGTCCCGCACTGTGCGTTTCTGGCCAGCTTCGCCGACCAGCGCGACGAATTCCGTGAGCTCGTGGGGGGACCAGTGGCGGACATGTGCACCGCGACGGGCGCTTCTGTTCGCAGATGGGTCACTTCACCCAGGCCCTCCGCTTTTTCCAGCTGGCGTTGAAGTGCCACCAGGAAGAATCGGGAGACGGAAGCTGGCGGACCCTGGACGCGCGGAACAGGGTCGCCGGGATGCTCCAGGAACAAGGTGAGTATTCCCGGGCGGAGGCCGAGTACCAGGAGGTGCTCGATCTGTCCGCGCAGATCGACGGTGAGGCGCATTCCGTGATGCTGACTGCGCGGGTCCACCTCGCTGGTTTGCTATTCGCCCGCGGCGAATCAGCGCGGGCTGAAGCCGAGCTCCGCGCGGCCTTGGCGCTGTCGTACCAGCTTCGCGGCGCGGAACTTCCGCAGACCCTGCTCATCCGGGCGAGCTTGGCCATCGTAGAGAAGAGCCACGGCGAGCTGGGGCACGTTGAGAAAGAGCTGCGCGAAGCGCTCCGGTTGGAGGAGCAGTCGTACGGTGAGTCCCACTTGATGATCCTGAAGCTCCGGACCTCCCTGGCGTCCCTGCTGATGGGCCGGGGTGAGCTCGCGCAAGCCGAGACCGAGTACCGGGCGCTGCTGGACCAGGCCGTCCGGACGTGCGGCGAGGAGAATCCGAACACGCTGTTCATCCGGGACAGTCTGGCTGGCGTGCTGCTGGAGCGCGGAGAGACGGATCAAGCTGCGGCGGAGTTTCGGAAGGTGTGGGAATGCAGCTGCGTGCTTTTCGGAGCGGAACACCCGCGCAGCCGTGCGGTGAAGGCGAGATTGGACAAGCTGTCCTGAAAAGACGAAGGGCGCCTCCCGAGTCGGGAGACGCCCTTCGCAGTAGATCCGTCAGCTACCGGTCGTGGCGGTGTCTTCGGAGTCCTTCTTGTCTCCGCGCTTCACCGCGGACAGCAGGAGCTGCGCCACGTCGACGACCTCGATCGACTCGGCGGCGACCTTCTCACTCTGGCGGGCGGTCAGGCCGTCGGAGAGCATCACCTTGCAGAACGGGCAGCCGGTCGCGATCTTCGACGGCGCGGTGCCCAGCGCTTCGTCGACGCGCTCGACGTTGATCCGCTTGCCGATGCGCTCTTCCATCCACATCCGCGCGCCACCCGCACCGCAGCACATCGAGCGGTCGGCGTGGCGCGGCATCTCGCGGAAGGTCGCACCCGAGGCGCCGACCAGGTCGCGCGGCGGCGTGTAGACCTTGTTGTGACGGCCCAGGTAGCAGGGGTCGTGGTAGGTCACGTCCTCGGCCACCGGGGCGACCGGGGTCAGGCGCTTCTCGCGGACCAGCTTGTTCAGCAGCTGGGTGTGGTGCACGACCTCGAAGTCGCCGCCCAGCTGCGAGTACTCGTTGGCCAGCGAGTTGAAGCAGTGCGCGCACGTCGCGACGATCTTGCGCTTGCCCGGCTCGCGGCCCTCGAACACCGAGTTCAGCACCTCGACGTTCTGCTGGGCCAGCATCTGGAAGATGAACTCGTTGCCCGCACGCCGCGCCGGGTCACCGGTGCAGGTCTCCTCCGGCCCGAGCACCGTGTACTTCACCCCGGCCATGTGCAGCAGCTCCGCCACGGCCTGGGTGGTCTTCTTCGCGCGGTCCTCGAACGCACCGGCGCAGCCGACCCAGAACAGGTACTCCACGTCCTCGGCCAGCTCGCCGTCGAAGACCGGCACCTCGAAGTCCAGGCCCTCGGTCCACGCCAAGCGGTCCTTGGCGTTCTGGCCCCACGGGTTGCCCTTGTTCTCCAGGTTCTTGAACATCCCGCCCAGCTCGGTCGGGAAGTTCGACTCGATCATCACCTGGTAACGCCGCATGTCCACGATGTGGTCCACGTGCTCGATGTCCACCGGGCACTGCTCCACGCACGCACCACAGCTGGTGCACGCCCACAGCACCTCGGGGTCGATCACCCCGAGCTCGTCCGGGCCGCCCACCAGCGGACGCTCGGCCTCGGCCAGCGCCAGCACGTCGATCTTCGCCAGCTTCGCCTCGGCGTCGTCACCGGTGATGCCGACCTCGTCACCGGCCATGTCCTTGCTGCCACCGGCCAGCAGGTACGGGGCCTTGGCGTAGGCGTGGTCGCGCAGCGAGGTGATCAGCAGCTTCGGCGAGAGCGGCTTGCCGGTGTTCCACGCCGGGCACTGCGACTGGCACCGACCGCACTCGGTGCAGGTGGTGAAGTCCAGCCAGCCCTTCCACGAGAAGTCCTCGACCTTGCCGGCGCCGAACACGTCGGTGTCCGGGTCGGCCTCCTCGAAGTCCAGCGGCTTGCCGCCCGACATCATCGGCTTGACCGCGCCCAGCGCGACATCGCCGTCGGCCTCGCGCTTGAAGTAGATGTTGAAGAACGCCGAGAACCGGTGCCACGCGATGCCCATCGTCATGGTGCGGGCCACCACGACCAGCCAGACGGTCGCCGACATCAGCTTCAGGAACGCGAACGCCGACACCAGGTCCTCGCTGGCAGGCAGCAGCATGCCCAGCGGGCCGGAGACGAACTCCGACCACAGCGGCATCGGGTGCACGCCCAGCGCGGACTTCGCGGCCCGCACGCCCAGGATGCCCAGGCCCTCGATCAGCACGACGGCCTCGATGAAGTAGGCCCACTTGAAGTTCGAGCCCTGGAAGCGCGAGACCCGGTCGGCGCGGCGCGGGTGGTTGCGCTGCCGGATCACGATCAGCACCACGATGCCCACCACGGTGCCCACGCCGAGGATCTCCATCAGCAGGCCGTAGATCGCCAGGTCGCTGAGGATCGGGAAGCCCCACGTCGGGACGAACACCTCCCCGTAGGCCTCGAACACCGCCAGCGAGCCGAGCAGGAAGCCCCACATCACCAGCCAGTGCCAGAAGCCGACGTTGCGGAACTTGTTCATCCGGGTGTGCGCGGCGAACTCCTTGACCAGGGTCGCCAGGCGGGCCATCACCGGGCCGTTGCGCGTGGGATCCGGTTGCCCGAGGCGGATGATCCGCACGAACCGGGCGATGGTCATGGCGAACATGCTCCACGCGACGACGCCGAGCGCGACCGAGATCGCGCCAAGCGTGATCTGAACAGCACCCATGCTCGCGGCCTCCTGTTCGAGGGTTGTCCGTTAGGGCAGCGTACGCCCTGTTACCCATCGGTAACTACAGGGGCCGTGCGCAGGTCGGTAACAGTCGGTGATTCTGCGAGACCGCCGGGCGAAAAACTAGTTGTGCATTCGTACAGGTTTATCCGGTAGGCTGATCCCGTGGCGTCGGCGCCGCGGCTGGGGTTGTCCGAGTTGTTCCTGCTGGCGGCTGGGGCGGGGGTTGCGATTTCGTCGCGGATCCCGCGTGCCGGGCGTCGCTCGGAGCAGAATCCGGACGCGGTGCGATTTTCGCCACGTATTTGATCGGGTGAACGGTTCGTTCGGTCACACCGAGCGGTCCAGGGGGTGCGATGACTGGGGCGGACAGCGGGGCGATGCGCGCGTCGGACGGCGACCGGGAGGCCGTGGCGCAGCGGCTGCGGGCGGCGCTGGACGAAGGGCGGCTCACCCTCCCCGAGTACGACGAGCGCCTGCAGCAGGCGTTCGCGGCGACGACCTACGGCGAGCTCGCGCCGCTCACCTCGGACCTCCCCGAGGCGGCGCCGCCGAAGCCGTCGAAGCAGGTCGCCAAGCGCGAGAAGCGCAAGCGCAAGCAGATCAAGGAGTGGCGCGACTGGGGCGGGACCGGGGTCATCCTGGTCGGGATCTGGCTGGTGACCTCGATCGCCTCCGGTGCGGCGACGTTCTTCTGGCCGATGATCCCGCTGGGCATCTGGGCCGCGGTGATCCTCGCCGACCTGGTCTTCGGCAGCGGCGGGAAGTCCGAGCGCTCCGAGGACTGAACCGGTGCCCCCGTCGGCGGGGGCACGCTCGTGCCCACAAAGTTGGGCGATCGTTCAGGTTTTCGAAGGGAGAGGGGCGCGTGGCCTACCTGGTGCTGGCGGTGGCGATTCTCAGCGAGGTGCTCGCGACCGTGTCGTTGAAGCTGTCCGAGGGGTTCAGCAAGCCCATCCCCTCCGCCCTGGTGGTGATCGGCTACCTGGTCGCCTTCACCGCGCTGGCCTCGGTGCTCAAGCTCGGGCTGCCGGTCAGCATCGCCTACGCGATCTGGGCCGGGGCCGGGGTCGCGCTGGTGGCGATCATCGGCGCGGTGTTCCTCGGCGAGTCGATCACCGCGGTGCAGATCGGCGGCGTCGCGCTCATCATCGGCGGCGTCCTCGCGCTGGAGCTCGGAGGTGCGCATTGACCCAGCCGCGTCGCACCCCGGAGGAGGAGACCGACGGCCGCAGGCTCAAGGGCGAGCGCCGCCGCCGCGCGATCATCGACGCGGCGCTGCGGGTGGTCGCCCGCGAAGGGGTCGGTGCGGTCAGCCACCGCAACATCGCGCGCGAGGCCGGTGTCCCGCCCGCCTCCATCGCCTACTACTTCGACGGCATCGACGACCTGCTGGTGGCCGGGCTGCTGGAGGGCTGCGAAGGGCTCATCGAGCAGCTGGACGTGCTGCGCGAGCAGGTCCAGGAGCGCACCGACTGGCCCCGGGCCATCGCCGAGAACCTGGCCGGGCTGCTGCGCGACCACCGCGAACGCACCCTCGGCGAGTACGAGCTGTACCTGCTGGCGGCCCGCCGCCCGGCGCTGCGCCCGGCCGCGCGCCGCTGGATCGAGGCCGCCTCCGGCTACGTCAACGACGGTCGCGGCGGCGACGAGCCGGTGATCCGGGCCCTGTTCGCGGCGATCGACGGAATCCTCATGCAGGGCCTCATCGCCGACGAACCGCCCACCGCCGACGACCTCGAACCGATGCTCCGCTTCCTCGTCCAGCCGATCGACTACCTGCGCGACCGCGGTTACCTGAACTGATCTCCCGGGGGTTCGACATGTCCGCACTGCTGGGCTTCTACGGCTTGTCGCTGATAGACGCGCTGAACCCGTCCGCGCTGGCGGTGGCCGTGATCCTGGCGCTGCGCGGCGGCCCGTACCGGAGCCGGGTGGCGGTGTACGCGGCCGCCATCTTCGCCACCTACCTGACGCTCGGCCTGCTGATCTACTTCGGGCTCGACGGGGTCCTGCGCTTGGCGGACGGGCTCTGGGTGGAGCGCGTCGGCAACGCGCTGGCGGCGGTCGGCGGCGTGGCGATGCTGATCATGGCGCTGTTCCCGCCGAAGCGCTTCCGGTCGGGGGTGCGCCTGCCGTCGCTGCCGCAGAACCTGCCGATGCCCGCGGTCTTCGGCACCGGTGTGGCGATCACCCTCGCCGAGTTCAGCACCGCGCTGCCCTACCTGGGCGCGATCGGAATCCTGCGCGGGTACACCGCCGAGCCGCTGCTCGCGGTGCTGCTGCTGACCGGCTACAACCTCATCTTCGTGCTGCCGCCGCTGCTGCTGGTCGCCGGTTTCGCGCGCTTCGAGCCGCGAGTGCGGCCCAAGCTCCAGCGGTGGCTGGACAGGCGCGAGGACAAGGAGGCCGACGGCAGCTGGCTGTGGATTCTCGGAATCGTCGGCTTTCTGCTCGCCCGGCAGGGCATCGTCTACTACGCGGGGGTCTTCGGCTGGCTCCCCGCCGTCGGGTGACGGCGAACCCCGGGTCGGTTCCGGGGAGTCCCCGATGTGGGGAATTGCGCGCGGTGCGTAGTTTCCTCGGCGCGAAGCGTTCTGGGGATGAGAGGACTTGGCCATGGCACGGGTAGGGCTCGCGATCGGCGGCGCGGCGTTGGTGCTGATCGGAGGTGCCGTGGCGTTCTGGGGACCGCTGTCGACCACGCAGCAGCGCACCGATCCGGTGAGCGGCGTCGACCGCGTCCGGCTCGGTGACGGCTCCGGATCGGTCGCGGTCCGGTACGAGCCGGGCGGGCGCGGCGAGATCACCCAGAAGGTGGAGCGGTGGGGCGCTGCGCTCTGGGGCGGCGGCGACGGCGAGGTGGAACACCGGGTCGAAGGCGGCGAGCTGGTGCTGGCGAACGACTGCGGGTGGAACTGCAGCGTGTCCTACGAGGTCACGCTGCCCGCGCAGGTGCCGGTCGAGGGCGAGCTCGGGTCCGGCGGGCTGATCGTCGTGGGCATGGCCTCGGTGCAGGCGGAGGTCAGCTCCGGGTCGGTCGAGCTGCGGGACATCGCCGGGCCGGTGGGCGTGCGGTCCAGCTCCGGGGGCGTGCAGGTGAGCGGCACCGACAGCCCGGTCGACGTGCGCAGCAGCTCCGGGAGCATCGAGCTCGCCGACCTGGGCGGGCGGGTCGAGGCGGAGGCGGGCAGCGGGGGCATCACCGGCACCGGCCTGCGCGGCGCGGAGATCGTCGCGAGCAGCGGCTCCGGGAGCATCGAGCTGGAGCTCACCGGGCCGCAGCGCGCGGAGGTGTCCACCGGCAGCGGCGGCATCGACCTGGTGGTGCCCGCCGACCGGTACCGGGTGGACACCGACGCCGGCAGCGGCGGCGTGGACGTCCAGGTGCCGCAGGACCCGTCCGCGGCGAAGCGGCTGACGCTCTCCAGCGGCAGCGGGAGCATCAGCGTGCGTTCCTGACCGGGTGGTTCGCGTCACTTCGCGGAACTCGTCAGGCAGGGCCGGGCGTTGTCCAGTCAGAAAGCTTGAGTGAGCTGCGCTCAACCCGGTTGACGGTGCTGATGTGCAGTGGGTAGAACTTGAGTGAGCAAGGCTCAGGGCCCTGGCGGCTCCTGGGCGCACAGGCACAAGTCGGGAGGAATTCAGCATGGCGCGAGCGGTCGGCATCGACCTGGGGACGACCAACTCCGTCGTTTCCGTCCTGGAGGGCGGTGAACCGACGGTGATCGCCAACTCCGAGGGCTCGCGGACCACGCCGTCCATCGTGGCCTTCGCGAAGAACGGCGAGATCCTCACCGGTCAGCCCGCGAAGAACCAGGCGGTCACCAACGTGGACCGCACCATCCGGTCGGTCAAGCGGCACATGGGCACCGACTGGAAGGTGCAGATCGACGACAAGGCCTACACCTCGCAGGAGATCAGCGCTCGCGTGCTGATGAAGCTCAAGCGGGACGCCGAGGCCTACCTGGGCGAGGAGGTCACCGACGCGGTGATCACCGTCCCGGCCTACTTCGAGGACGCCCAGCGGCAGGCCACGAAGGAAGCCGGCCAGATCGCCGGTCTGAACGTGCTGCGGATCGTCAACGAGCCGACCGCGGCCGCGCTGGCCTACGGCCTGGAGAAGGGCGAGAAGGAGCAGACCATCCTGGTCTTCGACCTCGGTGGCGGCACCTTCGACGTCTCGCTGCTGGAGATCGGCGAGGGCGTCGTCGAGGTGCGGGCCACCAGCGGTGACAACCACCTCGGTGGTGACGACTGGGACGAGCGCATCGTCGAGTGGCTGGTGGAGAAGTTCAAGTCCTCGTCGGGCATCGACCTGACCAAGGACCGGATGGCCATGCAGCGGATCAAGGAAGCCGCGGAGAAGGCCAAGATCGAGCTCTCCAGCTCCTCCAGCGCGAACATCAACCTGCCCTACATCACGGTCGACGCGGACAAGAACCCGCTGTTCCTGGACGAGACGCTCTCCCGCGCCGAGTTCCAGCGGATCACCTCCGACCTGCTCGAGCGCTGCCGCAAGCCGTTCGAGGCGGTCATCCGCGACGCGGGCGTCAAGCTCGCCGACATCGACCACGTGGTGATGGTCGGCGGTTCCACCCGCATGCCCGCCGTCTCCGAGCTGGTCAAGGACCTGACCGGTGGCCGCGAGCCGAACAAGGGCGTGAACCCGGACGAGGTCGTCGCGGTCGGCGCCAGCCTGCAGGCCGGTGTGCTGCGCGGTGAGGTCAAGGACGTCCTGCTGCTCGACGTCACCCCGCTGTCCCTGGGCATCGAGACCAAGGGCGGCATCATGACCAAGCTGATCGAGCGCAACACCACGATCCCGACCAAGCGCTCCGAGACCTTCACCACCGCCGACGACAACCAGCCGTCGGTGCAGATCCAGGTGTTCCAGGGCGAGCGCGAGATCGCCGCGCACAACAAGAAGCTCGGCATGTTCGAGCTCACCGGCCTCCCGCCGGCGCCGCGCGGCATGCCGCAGATCGAGGTCACCTTCGACATCGACGCCAACGGCATCGTGCACGTCTCGGCGAAGGACCTGGGCACCGGCAAGGAGCAGTCGATGACGATCACCGGCGGCTCCGCGCTGCCGAAGGACGACATCGACCGGATGGTCAAGGACGCCGAGGCGCACGCCGACGAGGACAAGAAGCGTCGCGAGGAGGCCGAGGCCCGCAACCAGGCCGAGACCCTCGTCTACCAGACCGAGAAGGTCCTCAAGGAGAACGACGAGAAGCTGCCCGGCGAGGTCAAGGACAAGGTCAAGTCCGCGATCGACGAGGTCAACGAGGCGCTCAAGGGCGAGGACGTCGCCGCCATCTCCGCCGCGGTGGAGAAGCTGGCCACCGAGTCCCAGGCCCTCGGCCAGGCGCTCTACGCCGACGCCGGTGCCAACGCGGCTGCGGGCGCCGGTGCGCCGGGCGCGGGTGCCGCGGACGACGCCGCGGGCTCCAAGGCCTCCGGTGCCGACGACGTGGTGGACGCCGAGATCGTCGACGACGAGGACGAGAAGAAGAAGTGACAGCGGACCGGTCCGAGATGTCGCGCAACGAAGGCGAGCAGGAGCCGGTGGTGGTCCGGGATCGGCGTCGCATCGACCCCGAGACCGGCCAGCGCCGGACCCCCGCTCCGAACGGAGAAGAGGCGCAGGTGCCCGACAGCATCTCCGGCACCCTCGACGAGGCCGTCGCCGAGGCCGGGGCGGCCGCGGAGTCCGACTCCGCCGCCGAACCGGCCCAGGGCGAGTCCGCCGGCCTGCAGCAGCAGGTCGACGAGCTCACCGCCGACCTCAAGCGGGTCACCGCGGAGTACGCGAACTACCGCAAGCGGGTGGAACGTGACCGCGAGTCGGTGATCGCCGGGGCCAAGGCCTCGGTGGCCGGTGACCTGCTGACGGTGCTGGACGACCTGGAGCGCGCCGAGGCGCACGGCGACCTCAACGGTGCGTTCAAGGCCGTGGCCGACAAGCTGGTCACGACGTTGAACTCGGCCGGTCTGGAAGCGTTCGGCGCGGAGGGCGACGAGTTCGACCCGTCCGTGCACGAGGCGGTGCAGCACAGCACCTCCCCGGACGTGAGCGGCCCGACCGTGACCGCCGTGCTGCGTCGCGGCTACCGGTTCAGCGACCGGGTGCTGCGGCCGGCCATGGTCGCGGTGACCGATCACGAACCGGCGGCCGCAGCCGACGAGAACCAGGCCGAGCAGGGTTGATCAGGAGCGAGAGGAGGGGCGTCCGGTGAGCGCCAGGGAATGGCTCGACAAGGATTTCTACGCCGAGCTGGGCGTCTCCTCCGACGCTTCGGCGGACGAGATCAAGAAGTCGTACCGGAAGCTGGCGCGGGAGAACCACCCGGACGCCAACCCCGGGAACGCGCAGGCGGAGGCGAAGTTCAAGTCCGTCTCCGAGGCCTACGGCGTGCTGTCGGACCCGGACAAGCGCAAGCAGTACGACGAAGCCCGCCGGCTGTTCGGCGCGGGCGGGTTCGGCGGCGGTGCCGGTCAGGGCGGCTTCGGCGGCTTCGGTGGCGGCGGCCAGGGCGGCTTCGACATCGGTGACCTCTTCGGCGGTGCCGGTCAGGGCGGCGGTGCAGGTGGCCTCGGCGACCTGTTCGGCGGCTTGTTCGGCAACCGCCGCCCCGGTTCGACCACGGCCAACCGGCCCAAGCGCGGCGCCGACGTGGAGACCGAGGTCCGCATCGACTTCACCGAGGCGGTGCGCGGTGCCACCGTGCCGCTGCGGCTGTCCAGCCCCGCGACCTGCCAGACCTGCCGCGGTTCGGGGGCCAAGCCGGGCACCCGGCCGCGCACTTGCGGCACTTGCTCGGGCACCGGTCTGGTCACCCGCAACCAGGGCGCGTTCGCGTTCAGCGAGCCGTGCCCGGACTGCCGCGGTCGCGGTCAGCTGATCGACGACCCGTGCCCGGACTGCGCCGGTGAGGGGGTCAGCACCCGCAGCCGCACGCTGACGGTGCGGATCCCGGCCGGGGTGTCCGACGGGCAGCGGATCAGGCTGGCGGGCCAGGGCGAACCGGGCAGGCAGGGTGCCGCCTCCGGTGATCTCTACGTGAAGGTGCACGTCAAACCGCACCGGGTGTTCGGACGTTCCGGTGATGATCTGACGATCACGGTGCCGGTGACCTTCCCGGAGCTGGCGCTGGGCACTACGTTGACGGTGCCGACGCTCGACGGGAAGGTCTCGCTGAAGGTCCCGGCCGGGACCAGCAGCGGCCGCACCTTCCGGGTGCGCGGCAAGGGAGTGGGCAAGAAGGACGGCAGCAGCGGGGATCTCCTGGTCGCGCTGCAGGTCGCCATTCCGTCCAAATTGGACGACAAGGCGGCCGAGGCGCTGGCGGACTACGCGAAGGCGACCGCCGACCACGATCCGCGTCAGGACCTGAACGAGTTGCTCGGAGGGTAGTCATGGCCGGTCGCCGCACAACCGATCCGGGCTTCGGGTTCCCACCGGGGGCCGACGAGGACACGCCGATGTTCGTGATCTCGGTGGCCGCCCAGCTCTCCGGTCTGCACGCGCAAACCCTGCGCAGCTACGACCGGTTGGGCCTGGTCTCGCCCGGCCGGACCCCGGCGGGCGGCCGCCGCTACTCCCTCCGCGACATCGCGCTGCTGCGCGAGGTCCAGCGCCTGTCCCAGGAGGAGGGCGTCAACCTCGCCGGGATCAAGCGGATCATCGACCTGGAGAACGAGGTCGACGCGCTGCGCGCCAAAGTCCAGGAACTGGCGGAAGAAGTCGCCGCGGCCCACGTCGCGGCGGAGCAGGCGGCGGCCCAGATCCACGCCTCCTACCGCCGAGACCTGGTCCCGGTCCGCCAGGAAACCGCGCTGGTCGTCTGGAAACCCAACCGCAGAACCTGATCGATACGGGTGAAGGGCACCTTTCGCCAACTTTGTTGGTGAAAGGTGCCCTTCACTCATCGCCTGACCCGGTGAGCCACCCGCGCAGCGGCGCCCGCCGAGCTTCTGCTGCGCTCGGCTCACCGCTGCGGCTCCTCGGGGTGAAGGGCACCTTTCGCCAAGTAACTCGGTGAAAGGTGCCCTTCACCCCGTCAGTCGAGGGTGAAGGGGTCGTAGCGGATGCGGTCGAGGGGGGTGCCCGCGACGAGCATCTGGGAGACGGTGGCGCGGAGCATTCCCGGGGAGCCGCTGACCAGGACGTCCCAGTCCTGCCAGGCGCCGAAGCGGGTCACCACTTCGGCGAGCGTGCCGTGCTCGACGCCGGAGATGTCCGGGTCGTTCTCCAGCACCGGCGTGATCGTCAGCCACGGGTTGTGCATCGCGATCCGCTGGAGGTTCTCCAGGTCGTAGAGGTCCTCGCGGGTGCGGCCGCCGTAGAACAGCTGGACGCGGGGGTTCTCGCCGTACTGCGCCAGCTCGTCGACGATCGCCCGCATCGGGGCGACGCCGGTGCCGCCGGCGACCATCAGCACGTCCGGGGAGTTCTCCCGGTCCACCGTCATCCGGCCCATCGGCGAACCGATCCGCCACTGGTCGCCGATGCGGGCGTGCCCGACCAGCGCTCGGCTCACCCAGCCGCCCTCCACCGAGCGGACGTGGAACTCCATGATCCCGTCCTCGGCGGGCGCGTTGGCCGGGGTCAGGTAGCGCCACAGCCGGGGCCGCTGCGGCACCTCCACGCTCACGTACTGCCCGGGCAGGTAGGGCACCGGGTGGTCGGTCTGGACGCGGAGCACCGCGACGTCCCAGCTCAGCCGCTCGTGGTGGACGATCTCGCCGGTGTACCAGGCGGGGCCGTCGTCGGCGGCGGCCGCTTCGGTCATGGCCGAGGCCATCACCGTGTACGCCTCCGCCCAGGCCCGCTCGACGGTGTCGGTCCAGGCGTCGCCCGCGTGCTTCTTGATCGAGGCCAGCAGTGCGGTGCCCACCGCTTCGTAGTGGTCGGCGACCACGCCGAACTTGCGGTGGTCGCGGCCGAGCTGGTGCAGGAACGGCAGCAGCTCGTCGGGCTTGTCGACCATCTGGATGACGTGCACGAGCGCCCGCAGCAGGCGGCTGCGCTGCACCTCCATGTTCACCGCGAAGAGCTCGCGGGTGGCGGGCGAGAGGCTGAAGAGCATCCCGTAGAAGAACTTGGCGACGTCGTCGATCTGCGGTTCGACGACCTCGAAGCTCTCGCGGATCAGGCGGACCATCTTGCTCACACCTGAGGACGGCTCGTTCGGGGGTGGTCCGGGGCTCAGTACGGCGTTCGCTGTCATGGTTCGGGTGCAGTCTTCTCCACGTTGGCGGCGGTACCCGGAACAGGTGCACCGCTACTGGCTTGCGTCCCCCGACACTGGGCCGACCCTAACCCGGGGCCTGGGGCACGTCTGCCTTGATGCCACTTTTGAGTGTTTCTTAACTACTACTCGTAGATAGTGCATTAACCGGTCGGGGGAACCTAGTATCCACCTCTGTGAGTGGAGAGGAAGGCGTGACACGGTGAGCCGCGTGAGCCCCGACCCGACCCCGAGCGGTACCGCCGATGAGGCGCTCTTAGCCCTGGAACTGTCCGACGCGCCCGCCCGCAAGTCCTCCTGGCAGGGCACCACTCCGCTCCAGCACCACTCGTTCGTCGCGGTGCCCCGCGACCCGTTCGTCGAGGACGACCACCAGGCGCAGCTGCCCGGTTCGAGGGGCGAGCACCTCCTCCAGCAGGCCTACGGCAGCGAGAAGCGCGCTCGCAAGTTCTACGACGACCAGGTCCTGGACCACCTCAACCCGCAGATGAAGGAGTTCATCGGGCGGATGGACCTGGCCTTCATCGCCACCGCCGACGCGCGCGGCGAGTGCGATTCGAGCCTGCGCGCCGGCGCGCCCGGCTTCATCGAGGTGCTCGACGACCGGCACGTCTGCTACCCCGAGTACCGCGGCAACGGCGTGCTGGCCAGCCTCGGCAACATCAGCGAGAACCCGCACATCGGCATCCTGCTGGTCGACTTCGTGACCGACCTGATCGGCCTGCACCTCAACGGCAAGGCCCGCATCGTCGAGGACGCCGACCTGCGCGCGATCCACCCCGCGCTGCCCGCCGACTTCGCCCGCGGCCGCACCCCCGAGCGGTGGGTGGTCGTGCAGGTCGAGGAGGCCTACATCCACTGCCGCAAGCACATCCCGCGGATGGTCCCGGTGCTGCGCCAGCGCAGCTGGAGCACCGACGACGGCAAGCGCAAGGGCGGCGACTACTTCGAGGCCAAGGGCACGCCGCGGCCCTGGCACCACGCCGAACCGGTCTCCGCCAACTGATCGCCGGTGGGCCGTCCGCGCTTCGGGAAGCCCCTCCTAGAGTGGGGCGAAACGGACTACCGTGGGACCTCATCGGTGCTGCGGGTGTGCCTTCGGCAGGTGGAGGCGCGGGCGGGAGAGCTGTGATCGAGCAGGACGAGGCGCGGGCGACCGACGGGGTGCGCGAGGAAGGCGTGGACCGGCGCTCCGCGGCGGAGACCGTCGAGCGCGAGCTGGTCATGATGTTCCGCCGCGCCCGCAACCTCTCCACCACGGTGGCGGCCCACGTGCACCCGGACCTGGACCCGGCCTCCTACAGCCTGCTGCTGATGATCGACGACGCGGGACCGCTGCGCGGCATGGACGTGGCCGGGCGCACCGGCCTCGACAAGTCGACGGTCAGCCGCCAGATCGCGACCCTGGTGGAGCTGGACCTGCTGGAGCGGGTGCCGGACCCGGACGACGGACGCGCCCGCCGCATCCAGCTCTCCGACCTCGGCCGCGAACGCCTGGCCCAGGTCCGGGCCGAACGCCGCAAGCACCTGCACGGCCAGTTCGCCAGCTGGACCACTCAAGACCTCAAGGACCTGGCCCGCCTCCTGGCCAAGCTCAACGCCATGATGTGACGCCCGACCTCGCTCGCGCGGCCACACCTGAACGCTGCGCACCCGCCCTGGGCGCCGAGGTGCGGTTCCGCGCGGGATCGGCCCTACTGGAGCTCCGTTTCCGCTGGCTGCGGGCCGTGAGTGTTTTGTGGGGCTATAGCACCCCAAACCACTCACGGGTACTGACCAGGTGAAACGGAGCCGATCGCAGTGCCCGCGGCCTCGCGGCCGCCGCCCGCGTCGATCGGCTAGTCCTCGTTCGACGGGATGATCCGGTGGCGGACCGCCGGGCCGCCCGGCAGGGCGTCCTTGCGCTTCTCGACGAAGGCGGCTTCGTCGAGCTTGCGGGTGATCACCCGGCTCAGGACGGTCAGCGCGTGCTGCACCTCCAGGTGGTCCAGCCCGTCGATCTCGCCGGTCAGCAGCGGGCTGTCACCGCTCAGCGTCGTCCACCCCTGATCGCGGCCCAGCCGGACGGTGATCGACTCCCCGGTTGGCAGCGCGACCACCACGTCGACCTGCTCCGCCGAGGCGTCCCTGCCGCGGTGCAGCGCGGCGCGGTGCAGGTAGTCGGCGCGCTCGGCGAGTTCGCCGGGATCCTGGTCCGCGGCCAGCTCGCGCTGGGCTTCGCGGGTGATCGCGGTGCCCGTGTCCGCCAGTCCGTGCAGCAGCTCGTCCCGCGTCCAGCCCGGCCCCTGGTCGGTGGGCGGGTCCAGGACGTCGGCCACCGCTTGCAGGGCCCGGCCCGAGCCGGCGGTGATCCGGGTGAGCGCGTCGTCCGGGGCGCGGCTGTACGCCGGGCGGGCCACGGCGTCGACCAGCTGCGCGAGCGGGCGCACGGACTCCGCCTTCAGCGGTCCGCCCGGGGCCGCTTCCGCGCTGACCGGGTCCTGGGTGCGGGCCGAGGGATCGATGCTGCGGGCCTTGAGGTCGGCGTAGATGGTGTCGCGCGAAACCCGCGCCAGCCGGGAGAGCTCCGCGATGTTGCGGGAGCCGCTGCGCCACGCGGCGGCGACGAGGTCGGCGCGTTCCTCGGCGAAGCGTTCCCGGCGATCCGCCCAGCCGATGAGGGCGGCGAGGGCGGCGAGGCGTTCATGTTCTCGAGCGTCTGACATGTCCGGCAGCATATGTCGAATCACTCGACATGTCGAGTGATTCGACACTCCTGCCTCGGTGCTCGGGGTCACAGGTAGACAAGTTGCGTGCTACAACCAAATGAGGTTATGGTTGCGTGCAGCAACTAAAGGATTGGGTTCGCATGGGACCGACACTCGAGACCTGCGGTGAACTGCTCCGCCCGCTGCGGGCGTTGATGGGGCTCAAGCAGGTCGCTCTGCAACGGGGGTACTTCGGCGATCAGGAGGTTCCCTACGCCGCGGCCGGGTTGCTCGCCGAGCTCGTGTTCCGCGGTGAATGCCGCGCCTCCGACCTCGCCCACCACCGCATCGTCGACGCCTCCGTGGTGAGCAGGCAGGTGGGCCAGCTCGAACAGGCCGGGCTGATCAGCCGCCGGCCGGACCCCGCCGACCGGCGGGTATCGCTGCTGCGCGCCACCCCCGACGGCGAGCGCGCGGTGGCCGAACTCGAACGCAGGAAGGCGGAGTGGATCGCCAACGCGCTGGAGGGCTGGGAGGACGCGAAGGTCCGCGAGCTCGGCCGGCTCCTGGGGGAGGCCATGGACGACATCCGCCGCCACACGATCGACGAGGGGATCTGCCACGCAGACCCCGCTACCAGGGAAGGAACTCGATGACGAGCTCGACGGAGACGGTGCGGGACGCGCCGGCCCGACGGGATGCGCACGGGTCCGCCGACGAATCGCCGATGTCGCACCGGCAGATCATGGAAGCGATGTCCGGGCTGATGCTGGCGCTGCTGGTCGCCATCCTCAGCTCGACCATCGTGTCCAACGCGCTGCCGCGCATCATCGCCGACCTGGACGGCACCCAGGGCCAGTACACGTGGGTGGTCACCGCGATGCTGCTGACCTCCACCGCGTCCACCCCGATCTGGGGCAAGCTCTCCGACCTGTTCAGCAAGAAGCTGCTCTACCAGCTGGCCATCGTGATCTTCACGGTCGGCTCGGTGGCGGGCGGCTTCGCGCAGTCGATGGAGACGCTGATCGGCTTCCGGGCCCTGCAGGGCATCGGCATGGGCGGTCTGCAGGCGCTGATCCAGGTCGTGATCGCGGCCATGGTCTCGCCGCGCGACCGCGGTCGCTACAGCGGCTACATCGGCGCCACCTTCGCGGTGGCCACGGTCAGCGGCCCGCTGGTCGGCGGCGTCATCGTGGACACCGCCTGGCTGGGCTGGCGCTGGTGCTTCTGGGTGACCGTGCCGATCGCGGTGATCGCGTTCGTCGTGCTCGGCCGCACGCTGAAGCTGCCGGTCGTCAAGCGCGAGGTGAAGATCGACTGGTTCGGCGCGCTGTTCCTGGTCGGCGGCGTGAGCCTGCTGCTGGTGTGGGTCTCGCTGGCGGGCAAGTCGTTCGACTGGTGGTCGGCGGAGACCGCGGCCTACGTCGGCGGCGGCGTGCTGGCGCTGATCATCGCGGTGATCATCGAGTCGCGGGTCAGCGAGCCGATCGTGCCGCTGCGGATGTTCCGCAACCCGACGGTCACGCTGGCCACCATCGGCACCGTCGCGGTCGGCACCGCGATGTTCGGCGGCTCGGTGTTCCTCGGCCAGTACTTCCAGATCTCGCGCAGCATGACGCCGACCGAGGCCGGGCTGATGACGCTGCCGATGGTCGGCGGGATGTTCCTGTCCTCGACCATCTCCGGGCAGGTGATCTCCCGGGTCACCGGCAAGATCAAGCCGTTCCTGGTGGCCGGGTCGGTCGTGATGGTCGCGGCGATGTGGCTGCTGAGCACCATGGACCACGAGACGAACCTGTGGTTGGTCGGCGTCTACCTGTTCCTGATGGGCACCGGCGTCGGCATGCTGATGCAGAACCTGGTGCTGGCGGTGCAGAACGCGACCAGCGCGCGGGACATGGGCTCGGTGACCTCGGTGGTCACCTTCTTCCGGACCCTGGGCGGTTCGGCGGGCGTCTCGGTGCTCGGCGCGGTGCTGGCCACCCAGGTGTCGGACTACATCCTGCAGGGCCTGGCCAAGATCCCCGGCGCCGCGCAGGCGGCGGGCGGCAACAGCGGCGGCACGCTGGACGTCGACGGCCTGCCGGAGCCGATCCAGGTCATCGTCCGGGCCGCCTACGGCGACGCGATCGGCGACATCTTCTTCATCTCCGCCTGCGTCGCGGTGGTCACCTTCGTGGCGGTGCTGTTCCTCCGGGAGACGCCGCTGCGGACCACGATCGACAGTCACGAGGAAAGGGAGGCGGTTGCGGTGGCCGCGCACGAGGACGCTGTGGACAACCTCACCCGTCCTGTGGACAACTCGGCTGCGACCAACGGCTCTCCGCAGGTGCCACCGGCCGCCGAGCCTGTGGACAACTCTGTGGACAGGCGCTCCGAGGCCTGGTCAGAGCCGGTGGCGCCGCGTCGCTACGCAACCAACGGCAGGCATCTGGCCGGTGAACTCGGCGGGGCCGGGCTGTACGTGCACGGCACCGTGCAGGACTCCGCGGGCGGCCCGGTCGGCGGCGTGGTGCTCACCCTCACCGACGCCAACGGGCGGCAGGTCGAGCGGGCCCGCACCGACCAGGACGGCCAGTTCCAGCTCTCGGTCGCCCACGGCGGCACCTACGTGCTGATCGCCTCCGGCGGCAGCTACCAGCCCACCGCCTCGATGGTGGTGGTCGGCGACCGCCCGGTGCGCCACGACGTCCAGCTGCTGGGCGCCGGCCGCCTCGTCGGCCTGGTGCACGTCGGCGGCGTCGGCGTCGCCGGGGCGATGGTGGTGCTCACCGACGTGCGGGGCGAGGTCGTGGCCACCGCGGCGACCTCCGCGGACGGGCACTACGCGTTCGGCGACCTGGTGGGCGGCGCGTACGCGCTGACCGTCACCGCGCCCCACTACCGGCCGGTGGCCAACTCGGTGACCGTGGCCGACGGCGAGCAGACCACGGCGGACGTGGTGCTGCAGAGCGGCGCGCAGCTGACCGGCGTGGTCCGGTCGGCGAACCTCGGCGTCGCGGTGCCGGACGCGCGGGTGACGCTGCTGAACTCCGGCGGCGCGGTCGTCGGCGCGGCGACCACCGACGTCGACGGCAACTACACCTTCACCGACCTGCCCGACGGCGAGTACACGGTGATCGCCACCGGTTATCCGCCGGTCGCCAGCTCGCTGCGGCTCGCGGGCGAGGCGAGCACGCACGACGTCGAGCTCGGCTACCCGGAGACCGACTGAGCGAGCGGGTGGTGGGGCCGCTCGCCCCACCACCGGCTCGCCCGCTCTTCACGCTCTTAGGAGATGTTCTGGATGGATCTCGGCCAACAGCAGGTCGTCGGCTCCGGCGCGGTCACCGCGACCGTTCGCGGCGGTGACGGCTGGCCGGTCCCGGAGGCGGTGCTGACCGTCATCGACGGCACCGGCACCCAGGTCGCCCGCGTGCAGGGCGACGCGCAGGGCTCCGTGGTCGCCGCCGGGCTGTCGTCCGGCGCCTACACCGCGATCGTCACGGCGGTGGGGCACGAACCGGTCGCCCGCACCACGCTGGTGCACGACGGGACCGCCGCCACCCTCGGCGAGGTCGAGCTGCGCCGCGCGGGTGGCGCGGACCTGCCGTCGCCGGGGCTGTGGCGGATCGACCCGGTGCACTCGTCGATCCAGATCACCGCCCGGCACCTGGGGATCAGCAGCATCCGCGGCCGGTTCAACGAGTTCGGCGGCGAGATCCGCATCGGCAACCCGGTCGAATCGTCCACTGTGGAGGCGATGATCGCCGCGCCGAGCATCGACACCGGGAACGGGATGCGCGACGACCACCTGCGCACCGCGGACTTCCTGGACGTCGAACGCCACCCGGAGATCGCCTTCCGCTCCACCGCGCTGCGCCAGCGCGGCGGCGACCGCTGGGACCTGGACGGCGAGCTGACGCTGTGCGGGCTGACCCGCCCGGTGCGGCTGGACACCCGCTTCGCGGGAGTCGGCCCGGACCCGTGGGGCGGCACCCGCGCCTCGGCGACGGCGACCACCCAGCTCCGCCGCGAGGACTTCGCGATGAACTTCAACCAGGCCCTGCAAACGGGCATCGCGGCCATCGGCACCACCCTGAAGGTCGAGATCGACGTCCAGGCCGTCCGCGAATAGGGCGCCCGCAACGTGAAACCGCCGGCCCCCGAGAGCGGGGACCGGCGGTTTTCGTGCTGTCAGCGGAAGATCAGACCTTCTCCTCGGCGGATTCGGCCCTCGGGACCTCGCCGTTGCGGAGCTTGTCCTTGAAGCTCTTCAGCTCCTTCTTCACCACCGGGATCAGCAGGTACAGGCCGGTGATGTTGAACAGCGCCAGCGCGAACAGGACCGCGTCGGCGAAGTCGAGCACGCTGCCCAGGGTCAGCACCGAGCCGACCACGGTGAAGGCGCAGAAGACCACGTTGTAGACGCGCTCCTGGGTCTTGCTCTTGCCGAACAGGTACAGCCACGCCCGCTGGCCGTAGTAGCCCCAGGTGATGATCGTGGAGATCGCGAACAGGGCGACCGCGACGGTCAGCACGTACGGGAACCACGGCAGCACGGTGGCGAAGGACTCCGAGGTCACCGTGACGCCGTCCGGGGTCTCCCCGCCGTTGAGCACGGTCTGCTGCGCGTCGGTCCAGAACTGGGTCTTGGCGATGACGATGGTCAGCGCCGTCATGGTGCAGACGATGACGGTGTCGATGAACGGCTCCAGCAGGGCGACGATGCCCTCGGTGGCCGGGTCCCTGGTCTTGACCGCCGAGTGCGCGATCGGGGCCGAGCCCAGGCCCGCCTCGTTGGAGAACGCGGCGCGCTGGAAGCCGATGATCAGCACGCCGATCAGCCCGCCGAAACCGGCCTCCGGGGTGAACGCGCCGGAGATGATCTCGCCGATGGCGCTGGGCACCGTGTCGTAGTTGACGCCGATGACGATGAGGCAGGCGACCACGTAGATGATGCCCATGGTCGGCACCAGGCGGCTGGTGACCGCGCCGATGGACTTGATGCCGCCGATGATCACCGCGCCGATCAGCACCGCCAGCAGGATGCCGAAGATCAGCGCCGCGCCGTCGGAGCCGAGCAGGCCCTCCTCGCCGCCGGTGACGTTGCGCAGCTGCGCGAAGGTCTGGTTGGCCTGGAACATGTTCCCGCCCGCGATGGCGAAGAACAGGATCATGACCGCGGCGAGCACCGCCAGCGCCTTGCCCAGGGTCACGCCGAACGCGTTCGGGAACCGTTCGGCGATGCCCTTGCGCAGGTAGTGCATCGGGCCGCCGGAGACGGTGCCGTCGGCGGCGATCTCGCGGTAGCGCACGCCCAGGGTGCACTCGACGAACTTGGTGGCCATGCCGAGCAGGCCGCAGATGATCATCCAGAAGGTCGCGCCGGCTCCACCGACCGTCACCGCCACGCCGACACCGGCGATGTTGCCGAGGCCGACCGTGCCGGAAACGGCCGAGGCGAGTGCCTGGAAGTGGGTGATCTCGCCGGGTGCGTCCTTCTCGCTGTACTTGCCGCGCACCAGGTCGATGGCCAGCTTGAAGGAGCGGATCTGCACGAACCCGAAGACGAGGGTGAACACCGCGGCGGCGATCACCAGCCAGGCCACGATCCACGGGAAGGTCACCCCGAAGACGGTGATCTCGCCGAAGACGATGCCGGAGAAGCCTTCGGAGATCGGGTTGAAGACCGTGTTGATCGCGTTCTCGATGCCAGAGAGCGCGCCGCCCTCTTCGGCAGCCAGGACGAGTTGACCGTCCGGCGCTGTCGTAGTGGTCATGGCGCGTTAGCTAAATCGGGTGAAATGTCAACTGCAAGTCCCTAAAGGGGGGTTTGCCTCAAAGTGCAACCACCTTGTGACGTGCGCCATGTTTCCGAACTTGAGCGGAACTCGCTCAACTTTTCTCACGTTGATGGTGGTAGACGAGCCCGGGACAGGGCAAGATGTCCGGGCAGGTGCCACCGGCGACGAGGTGAGGAATGGACGCGTTCAACCCGACGACCAAGACCCAGCAGGCGATCTCCTCGGCGGTGCAGGCCGCGACCGTGGCCGGCAACCCGGACGTCAGCCCGGGGCACCTGCTCGGCGCGCTGCTCGCCCAGGGCGACGGGCTGACCGCGCCGCTGCTGACCGCCGTCGGCGCCGAGCCCGCCGCGGTGCGCCGCGAGCTGGAGCAGCTGGTCAACGCGCTGCCCGCGGCCAGCGGCAGCACGGTGTCCGCGCCGCAGCTGTCCCGCGACGCGGTCAAGGCGCTCACCCACGCCCAGCGGCTGGCCACCGAGATGGGCGACGAGTACGTCTCCACCGAGCACCTGCTGGTCGGGCTGGCCGCCGAGGGCGGCCGCGTGGCCGACCTGCTGAAGAAGCACGGCGCCACGCCCGAGGCGCTGACCGACGCCTTCGGCAACGTTCGCGGCTCGGCCCGGGTGACCAGCCCGGATCCCGAAGGCACCTACAAGGCCCTGGAGAAGTACGGCCAGGACCTCACCGACCGCGCGCGCAAGGGCGATCTGGACCCGGTGATCGGCCGCGACACCGAGATCCGCCGCGTCGTGCAGGTGCTCTCCCGCCGGACCAAGAACAACCCGGTGCTCATCGGTGAGCCCGGCGTCGGCAAGACCGCGATCGTGGAGGGCCTGGCCCAGCGCATCGTCGCCGGGGACGTGCCGGAGTCGCTGCGCGGCAAGCGCGTGGTGGCGCTGGACCTCGGTTCGATGGTGGCCGGGGCGAAGTACCGCGGTGAGTTCGAGGAGCGGCTCAAGTCGGTGCTCAAGGAGATCACCGACTCCGCGGGGCAGGTCATCACCTTCATCGACGAGCTGCACACCATCGTCGGCGCCGGGGCCAGCGGCGAGGGCGCGATGGACGCCGGGAACATGATCAAGCCGATGCTGGCTCGCGGCGAGCTGCGCATGGTCGGCGCGACCACCCTCGACGAGTACCGCAAGCACATCGAGACCGATGCCGCGCTGGAGCGCCGGTTCCAGCAGGTGCTGGTCGGCGAGCCGAGCCCGGAGGACACCGTGGCGATCCTGCGCGGGCTCAAGGAGCGCTACGAGGTCCACCACGGCGTGCGGATCACCGACGGCGCGCTGGTCGCCGCCGCCACCCTGTCCGACCGCTACATCACCGCGCGCTTCCTGCCGGACAAGGCGATCGACCTGGTCGACGAGGCCGCCTCCCGGCTGCGCATGGAGATCGACTCGCGCCCGGTGGAGATCGACGAGGTCGAGCGCGCCGTGCGGCGGCTGGAGATCGAGGAGATGGCGCTGTCCAAGGAGGACGACCCGGCCTCCCTGGAGCGGCTGGCCGCGCTGCGCGCCGAGCTGGCCGACCGCCGCGAGAAGCTGTCCGGGCTGACCGCGCGCTGGCAGCAGGAGAAGGAGTCCATCGACAAGGTCCGCGACCTGAAGACGCAGCTCGAGCAGCTGCGCGGCGAGTCGGAGCGCGCCGAGCGCGACGGCGACCTGGGCAAGGCCGCCGAGCTGCGCTACGGCCGGATCCCGCAGCTGGAGAAGGAGCTCGACGCGGCCACCGCCGCGCAGACCGAGCGCAAGGCGATGCTGCAGGAGGAGGTCACCGCCGACGACGTCGCCGACGTGGTGAGCTCCTGGACCGGCATCCCGGCCGGGCGGCTGCTGGAGGGCGAGACGGCGAAGCTGCTGCGCATGGAGGAGGCGCTCGGCGCCCACGTGGTGGGGCAGGCCGAAGCGGTGCGAGCGGTGTCCGACGCGGTGCGCCGCACGCGCGCCGGGGTCGCCGACCCGGACCGGCCCACCGGCTCGTTCCTGTTCCTCGGGCCGACGGGCGTCGGCAAGACCGAGCTGGCCAAGGCGCTGGCCGGATTCCTCTTCGACGACGAGCGGGCGATGATCCGCATCGACATGAGCGAGTACGCCGAGAAGCACTCGGTGGCCCGGCTGGTCGGCGCGCCGCCCGGCTACGTGGGCTACGACCAGGGCGGGCAGCTGACCGAATCGGTGCGCCGCAGGCCCTACTCGGTGGTGCTGTTCGACGAGGTGGAGAAGGCGCACCCGGACGTCTTCGACGTGCTGCTGCAGGTGCTCGACGACGGTCGGCTCACCGACGGCCAGGGCCGCACGGTGGACTTCCGCAACACGATCCTGGTGCTGACCTCGAACCTCGGCTCGCAGGCGATCGCCGACCCGAACCTGTCCGAGCGGGAGCGCGACGACGCGGTGCTCTCGGTGGTGCGCAAGCACTTCAAGCCGGAGTTCCTGAACCGGCTGGACGACGTGGTGGTGTTCCACTCGCTGTCCACCGACGAGCTGACGTCCATCGTGGACATCCAGGTGGAGCACCTGGGCCGCCGCCTCGCGCAGCGGCGCCTCACCCTCGACGTCCAGCCCGCCGCGCGGGACTGGCTGGCCCTCAACGGTTTCGACCCGATCTACGGCGCCCGCCCGCTGCGCCGCCTGGTCCAGTCGGCCATCGGCGACCAGCTCGCCCGCAAACTCCTCGCGGGCGAGATCCGCGAGGGCGACAACATCAAGGTGGACACCACCGACGACAACCAATCCCTCACCGTCACCGCGGGTTGACACCACGGTGAAGGGCACCTTTTAGCAAGTAACTCGCCTAAAGGTGCCCTTCACCTACCACCCGATCGCGCTCGCCGAGGTGGGCTCACTCGGACGGGGTAGGTGTGAAGGGCACCTTTCACCAACTGTGCTGGCGAAAGGTGCCCTTCACCTCTCGCCGGGTCAGGTGAGGAGCAGGGTTTTGCCGATCGTGGTGCGGTTTTCGACGGCTGCGTGGGCTTCGGCTGCTCGTTCGAGGGGGAAGGTCTGCCCGATGAGGGGTTGGATGGTGCCCGCTGCGGCCTTGGTCATCATCTGCTCCGCCCACCGGCGCTGGTGGGGGCCGAAGTCGAAGAGCTGCTCGATGCCGAGCACCTCGACGCCCCGGTGACCTGCTTCCGCCGGGGAGATCTCGGTGGCCGAGCCGCTGGACGCGCCGTGCACGGAGAAGCGCCCGCCGCGGGCCGTCACCTCGAACGCGGCACGGCCGATCTGACCGCCGACGCCGTCGAACACGACGTCGGGGCCCTTGCCACCGGTCGCTTCGAGGACCTGCTCGGTCCAGTCCGGCGCGGAGTAGTCGACCACCGCGTCGGCGCCCAGTTCCCGGAGCGCGCCGAGCTTCCGGGCCCCGCGTGCCGCCCCGACGACCCGCGCTCCCGCCTCGCGGGCGAGCTGCACCAGCAGGCTGCCCACGCCACCGGCCGCGGCTTCGACCAGCACCTGGTCGCCGGGGCCGATCGCGGCCTTCTCCACCAGGCCCTGCGCGGTGCTGCCGTCGCTGAAGAGCGCGGCGGCTTCGGGCAGGCCCAATCCGTCCGGCACCGGGAACAGCTCGTCGACCTCGGCGAGCGCCTTCTCGGCGAAGCCGCCGGTGTCCCCGAGCTCGGCCAGGACGCGCTGCCCCAGCCACTCCCGGCCCACGCCCTCGCCGACCGCGCCGACCTGCCCGGCGACCAGCCCGCCCGGCACGTAGGGCAGCTGCGGCCGCTCGTGCCACTCGTCGGCGCCGCGCCGGATCTGCGTCTCGACGAACGTCAAGCTCGCCACCGCCACGTCCACCACGACCTGCCCCGGACCGGCCACCGGATCCGGCGCCGAACCGGGGACCAGCACCTCGGGACCGCCGAAGCGGACCACCTCGACCACTCGCATGTCCTTCGCTCCCTCCGCCCGCCGACGCGGGCGAACCGAGCCTCCAACTTCGAGCAACGTCGAAGTCAAGCCATCACCGGTGCAGGTAGGTAGACACCACCGCGATCGCGGCGAACAGCGCCGCCGCCGAGGCGAAGACGACCGTCGCCGCGGTGAGGCCGAAGAACGTGCTCACCACGCCCAGCACCACGCTCGGCACGCTGGCCGACAGGTAGGCCACCACGTAGATCAGCGCCGAAGTGCCCGCGCGGTGCTCGGGCGAGGCCAGGCCGGTCAGCATCCGCATGCCGCCCATGAACATCACGCCCCAGCCGGTGCCCAGGACCGCTGCGGCGGTGAAGAACACGACCGGCTGGTGCTCGACGGTCGAGGTCGCCACGCCGGCCAGGCCGAGGACCATCACCGGCCCGCCGATCCGCACCGCGCGGCGGGAGTCCACACCGGACAGGACCAGCTGCGAGAGCCCGCCGAACCCGGCCAGCGCCGCGACCGCCGCGCCGCCGATCAGGTACGGGCTGCCCTCGACCAGGCCCTTGGCCACCGACGGGCCGAGGGACATGAACATCCCGCCGACGATCCAGGACGCCAGCAGCGTGGTGGCCATGAGCGCGAACGCGAGGCCCTTGCCCGCCGGGATGGACGGCCGCTGCGGGCGCAGCACCTCGCGCAGCTTGCGGCGGTGGGCGACCGGCTCGGGCATCGCCAGCACGCCGGGGATCGCCACCGCGAGGCCGAGCACGAGCAGCAGGTAGCTGGTCAGCGTCGGGCCGGGCACGTACTGCACGAGCGCGCCGGCGAGCAGCGAACCCAGCGCCATGCCGAACGCCGCGGCCACGCCGTTGAGCAGCGAGCCGTGGTTGGAGCCGGGGCGCTGGAAGTCCAGCAGCGAGCCGCTGATCGCGCTGGTCGCCACGCCGGTGGCCAGGCCTTGCAGCGCCCGGCCCGCGTACAGCCAGCCGACGGCGGGCGCGAAGGCGAGCAGCAGCATCGAGACGATCTCGAGCGCGAGCGCGGCCAGCAGCACCGGTCGCCGCCCGATGTGGTCGGACAGCGAGCCGAACAGCAGCAGCGCGGCCAGGATCGCCACCGCGTAGACGGCGAACACCTCGGTGAGCACGGTGGTGGTGAAACCCCACCGCTGCTGGTAGATCGAGTACATCGGGGACGGCGCGGTGGACGCCATCAGGAACAGGGCGTAGAGCGCGCCGACGAACCAGAACGAAGCGGACCGGGACAAGCCGCTGTCCCGCCTCTCCGCGATTCTCAGTGATGGTTGCGTTTGGGGCTGATCTTGCGGTTTGGGGGTTTCTTGTGGCTGGGTCGCGTCACGGTCCCCTGAGGTGCGGTTGAGCGGGACTCCGGTTGACACAGGGGGTGTCATGGTTGCTTCTCATCCCTCGAATGGCCGGAACGAATGATTCCGCTCAACCCAACCCACCACCGGAACGGATCATTCCGTTCCGGGTTATCCTGTGGCCCACGACACCCCTGGTGTCAGGAGTCCTGCCCAACCGCACCTCAGGGGACCGTGATGCAACACAGCCACAAGAAACCGCCAAACGTGAGAACGACTCCAAGCGCAACCACCACTGAAAATCGCGGAGAGGCGGATAAGGGAGAGGCGGAACAGCACAGCGATCGGGTCATCCGGGCGGCTCGGGACGTGTTCGCCGAGCAGGGCTTCGCCGCGCCGATGTCCGAGGTGGCCAAGCGTGCGGGCGTCGGTGTGGCCAGCATCTACCGCCGCTACCCGAGCAAGCACGAGCTGATCGAGCAGGTGCGCATCGTCGGTTTCCGGCTGCTGCTCGCCGAAGCCGAGCGGGCGCGCGCCGAGGAGTCCGACCCGTGGGCGGCGCTGGTCCGGTTCATGCGGCGGTGCTTGCGGGAGGGGTCGGGCATCGGCACGGTGCTGCCGCCGATGGATCCGCAGCACGTCTACTCGGACGAGTTCCGCGGCCTCCAGCAGCGGGTGCCGAAGGCGATCGAGGAGCTCGTCTCGGCCGCCCAGCGGGCCGGCGAGCTGCGCGAGGACGTCGACTGGACCGACGTCCTCCTGCTGCTCAAGCACCTCAACCCGCGCCTGCCCGCCACCGAGCAGCGCCGCGCCGAGCTGCGCTCCCGCTACCTCGGGCTGGTCCTCGAGGGCCTGCGCCCCGGCGGCCCGGAGCTCCCCGGCCCGCCGCCGGACCGGGCGGAGTGGCAGGCGCTGTGCGACAACCTGGCGACTCCGTAGCGATTTCGCGCGAAATCGTCCTCCACCCCTCGTGCCGGGTGCCGATTTCGCGCGAAATCGCCACCCTCCACCACCCACCCGAGCCGCTGTCCTAGTTCGACCCACCCGAACGCCCCGGCCTTCGTCGGGGCGTTCGTGCTGTTCAGGGGCGACTTCGGCCGTTCGGGTCGACAAAGATCGTCGTATGGTTATCCTATGGTCATAGGTTAATAGAGATTGGAGCGAGTGCTTGATCGAGTTCCGGGTCGACACGGGATCGGGCGTGCCGCCGTACCGGCAGCTCGTGCATCAGGTCGAGCACGCCCTCCGGCTCGGGCAGCTGCAGGTCGGGGACCGGCTGCCCACCGTCAAGGAACTCGCGAAGAACCTGGTCATCAACCCGAACACGGTGCTGAAGGCCTATCGCGAGTTGGAGCACAAGGGATTGGCCAAGGGCCGTCCGGGACAGGGCACGTTCATCGAACGGGGCCTGACCGGGCTGCCCGCGGAGAAGCAGGCCGAGCTGCGCGCCGGCCTGGAGTCGTGGCTGGCCGAAGCGCATCGCGCGGGCATGGACGCCGACGGGATCGCGGCGCTGGTCGCGACGGTGCTGGCCGAATTTCGCCTGGAGGAGCGGACTTGAACGAGATAGCGATACGAACCAGCGGACTGGGCAAGCGCTACCGGCAGAAGTGGGCGCTGCGCGGCTGCGACATCGAGGTCCCGGCGGGCCGGGTGGTCGGCCTGGTCGGCCCGAACGGCGCGGGCAAGTCGACGCTGATGAACCTCGCGGTCGGCCTGTTGGCGCCGACCGAGGGGACGCTGGAGGTGCTGGGCCGCGAGGTGCGGGCGGACACCGTGCTGCACCGGGTCGCCTACATCGACCAGGAGCACACGATGTACCGGAACTTCACGGTGCGCGAGATGGTCAAGACCGGCCGGAAGCTCAACGCGCGCTGGGACGACCGGATCGCGTTCGACCGGCTCGCCGAGCTGAACATCCCGCTGGACAGCCGGGTCGGCGCGCTCTCCGGCGGCCAGCGCGCGCAGGTCGCGCTCGCGGTGGCGCTGGCCAAGGAACCCGAGCTGCTGATCCTCGACGAACCGGTGGCCAGCCTCGACCCGCTGGCCAGGCGCGAGCTGATGAGCGTCCTCATGGAGGCGAAGGCGGACACGGGCTGCACGGTCGTGCTGTCCTCGCACGTGGTCTCCGAGCTGGAGCGGCTCTGCGACTACCTGATCGTGCTCGACCACGGCCGGACCAGGCTCGTGGGCGACATCGACGAACTGCTCGACGAGCACCGGGTGCTGACCGGGCCGAGCGGGCTCCCGGAGCCCGAGCGGATCGTGCACCGGCACGTCGACGGGGAGCGCAGCTCGCTGCTGATGCGCGGGAACGCGCCGGTCGACCCCGGTTGGGCGGTGCAGCGGGTCAACCTCGAAGAGCTGGTCATGCGGTACCTGAGCCTGGCCGCCCCGCAGCGGACCGGAGCTGCGGAGGTCGCGGCGTGATCTGGGTGACCTGGCGGCAGCACCGCGCCGGAATGGCGGTTCTCGCGGCGGTCTTCCTCGGCGCGGCGGGGATCTTCCTCCTCGCCGACGCGCTGGGGGCCACCGCGCAGGTGGTCTTCGACGCCCAGTCCGGGTTCGCGGAGCTGGTCCGGATCGGTGAGCAGATCGGCGCGATCCGGCTGCTGCCGCTGCTGATCGGTGTCTTCGTGGGAGCTCCGCTGGTGTCCAGGGAGGTGGAGCAGCGCACCTGCCGGTACTCCTGGACCCAGGGCGTCTCGCGAATTCGCTGGCTGAGCACCAAGGTCCTGCTGCTCGGCGCGGTGGTCCTGCTGCTCAGCGCGGTCTACACCGCGGTGCACATGTGGTGGTTCGAGCCGGTGGCGGGGCAGCAGGGCTGGTTCACGATCTACAACCAGGCGGGCGTGGTGTTCCCCGCGTACTGCCTGTTCAGCTTCGCGCTCGGCGTGGCCGTCGGAACGGTCGTCAAGCAGAGCGTGGCCGCGATGGCGATCACCCTGGTCGGCAGCGCCGCGGCGATGATCGGGATGTGGGTGCTGCGGAGGGGCTTCGCGGAGCCGGTGACCGTGTCCGCACCGGCCGGATCCTCCACAGTGGACGAGATGGCGCAGGGCGGCCACATCATGTCCTTCGGCAGCGGCGCCGAGATCAGCTACGTCACCTTCCACCCGGCCGAGCGCTTCTGGCCGTTCCAGTTCACCGAGGCCTCGATCGTCCTCGCGCTGACCCTGTTCGCGCTGGCGCTGGCCTTCTGGTGGCTGCGCCGCAAACTCAGCTGAGCCCCGTTCCGGGCGCAATCGAAAACCCTTCCCAGGGCGCGGAAAACGCGTCCCGACGGATGCTGCCCGGAGAACGCTGACAAGGAGTTTCGCATGATCTGGTTGACCTGGCGGCAACACCGGGTTGCCGTCCTGTCCACCGCCGCGGTGTTCCTCGGCCTCGCCGCGTGGTTCTTGCTGATCGGCAGCGGAACGCGAGGTTCGCTGGCCCCGGCGGAACTGTCCTACTGCATCGGGCTGCGGTTCGACTGCGGCGAGTGGCAGTCGTCGCTGATGTGGTTGCGCGATCTCGAGCAGACGCTGCTGCCGCTGCTGCCCGCGCTGATCGGGGTCTTCCTCGGCGCACCGCTGCTGTCGCGGGAGATCGAGCAGCGCACGTTCCGCTACACCTGGACGCAGGGCATCACCCGCGGCCACTGGCTCAAGAGCAAGGTGCTCCTGCTCGGTGCCGCGATCGTGCTGCTGAGCACCGCGTTCTCGGGCGCGTACATGTGGCTGTACGACCCGGCCGTGCCGGAGCAGGGCTGGTTCGACGCGTTCAACCAGGCGCTGCCGGTCTTCCCGGCGATGTGCCTGTCCGGCTTCGCGCTGGGGGTCGCGGCCGGTGCGCTGACCCGGAAGCTGCTGGTGAGCATGGCGCTGGCGTTCGGCGCGTTCCTCGCCGTCTTCCTGCCCATCGTGATCTGGATCCGGGCCACCTACCAGGCACCGCTGAGCATCCCGGCCGATGCCTACGCCGCCGAGGGCCGGAAGGGGTGGGCCGTCGACTTCTCCTTCCGCGACGGGTCCGGGACCACCTACGACATCTGGGAGGCGTCCCGGCAGGCCGGGATGGACGTCTCCGGCGGCTTCGGCTCCAAGGACATCGAGCAGCTGAACCGGGCCGGGTTCACCGAGTACGTGTCGTTCCAGCCCGCCGACCGGTTCTGGACGTTCCAGCTCATCGAGACCGGGATCTACCTGTGGCTGACCGCCGGCTGCATCGCGCTGGCGTACTGGCTGCTGCGCCGCAAGGCGCTCTGACCGCGTGGAGAGAGGAAGAGGAATGCGAATTCGCACGTTGCTGATCGCCGTCTCAGGTGCGGCGCTGGTCGGGGCTTCGACCGCCGGGACCGCGGGTGCCGTCGTCGGTGGTGGCCCGGCCGACGAGGCCTACCCGTTCATGGCGTCGTTGCAGGTCCCGGGCGAACCCCGGTTCCACTGCGGGGCCACGCTGATCGACGAGGAGTGGCTGCTGACCGCCGCGCACTGCGTCGATTCCTTCGAAGCGGATCAGCTGACCGCTCGCATCGGCAGCCCGGACCGCACCGCCGGTGGCGAGGAGCGCGGGATCGCGGAGAAGATCGCGCACCCGGACCACCGCAAGGAGTACCTGGCGCAGTACGACTTCGCGCTGCTGAAGCTGGACCGGCCCGTCGACCTGCCCACCGTGGCGATCGCGGAGTCCGCGCAGCCGCCGGGCAAGGACGTCCGGGCCATCGGCTGGGGCCGTGAGTGCAGCGAGTTCGACTGCGGCGCGATGCCGGTCTTCCCGCGCGAGCTGAAGCAGTTCGACTCGGAGGTGGGCGCCGACTCGGAGTGCCACAAGACCGACGGCACCGTCGACGTCTGCGTGCGCGGGATCGGCGGCGCGTCGGTGTGCAGCGGCGACTCCGGTGGCCCGGCGCTGATCCGCAACGCGGCCGGGCGCTGGGAGCAGATCGGTGTCACCAGCCGGTTCGGCGGCATCGAGGAGGACGAGATCTGCGGCGACGAGCCCGACATCTTCGCCGACCCGGTCGTGGTCCGGGACTGGATCGGGCAGCAGATCGGATCCTGACCTGCGCAACGCCCGGCCGACCCGGGGGCGGCCGGGCGTTTCCGCAGGTCAGGATCGGCCGATGGGGTGGTTCGGCGGTGGATCTCCAGGTGATCTTCGTCTTCGGCGGTGATCGGACTACCCTGCGCAGTGTGGGCATACCTGCGTGGCTCTGGTTCGTCGTCGCCGTCCTCGCCATCGGCGCGGGCGTCGCGCTGCTGGTCGCTGACCGGTCGCAGCGCGTCTCGAACAACCGGGAGCGGCGGCGCTGGGCCGCGCTGCGCGGTTGGCAGTTCGCCGAGGCCGACCAAGTCCTGCCGACCCGCTGGGAGCGCGGCGCGCTCGCCCAGTACGGCAGCCCGACGGCCACCGACGTGGTCGCCGGATCGACCTTCACCGCCGACGGCCGCCGCCAGGTCTACGTGATGGACCTGGCCGTCAACGGCCGGGCGGCGACCGTGCTGGCGGGCATCCGCTGCCGCCGGTCGGCCCCCGCCACCATCGAGCTGTGGCTGCCCGACGTGCCGGTGCCCCAGGACTCCGAGCTGGACCTGCTCGGCCCGGTCGGCTCCCGCTACGCCTTCGTCACCGAGGTGGCCGCGGCCCGCCCGCTGGTGACCCCGGACCTGGTGGACGCCACCGAGGAGATCGGCTCCGACGTCACCGTGGTGTGGCTGGAGGACGACTGGGTGCTGGCCGCCCTGGAGCCGGGCCAGGCCGACCCGGCCCGCCTGGAGCGCCTGCTCCGCGACCTCGGCGACCTGGCCGACCTGGTCGACCCCTTCGACACCGACCCCAACGAGCCGGAACCCGCCGCGGAAGCCGAGCCCACCTCCTCGGAATCCTCCGCGCGCTGACCGCTGCCCGCTTCGGCGGTGGCGGGCACCGATGCTTCGGCGGTGGCGGCCGTTTCGGCAGGTGATGGGCCGTGAGCGTTTTGTGGTGCCATAGCACCCCAAACCACTCACGGGGCACGACCTGGGGCGCAGGGTAAATTCGGGCGCATGCCTACCGCACTCGTCACCGGAGCCACCGCGGGGATCGGGCGCGCCTTCGCCCGCCGACTCGCCGCCGAAGGCCACGACATGGTCCTGGTCGCCCGCGACGCCGATCGGCTCGCCGAGCTCGCCGACCGGTTGCAGGCCAGGCACGGGGTGCGCGCGGAAGTGCTCCCGGCGGACCTGGCCGACGCCGCCCAGCGCGCGAAGGTCGAGCAGCGCCTCGCCGACCCCGAGCGGCCGGTGGACGTGCTGGTCAACAACGCCGGGTTCGGCACGTCGGGCAGCTTCTCGGAGACCTCGACCGCCGAGCTGCAGCGGCAGCTGGACGTCAACGCGGGCGCGGTGCTCGCGCTGACGCACGCCGCGCTGCCGGGCATGTGCGAACGCGGCCGCGGCGACGTGATCAACGTGTCGAGCGTGGCGGGGTTCTTCCCGGTCGCCGGTTCGACCTACGGCGCGACCAAGGCGTACGTGACCGCCTTCTCGCAGGGCCTGTCGGTCTCGCTGATCGGCACCGGCGTGCGGGTCATGGCGCTGTGCCCGGGCTTCACCCAGACCGAGTTCCACCAGCGCGCCGGGCTGGAGATGGGCCGGCTGCCCAAGGCGTTCTGGCTGCAGGCCGACCAGGTGGTGCACGCGGCGCTGGCCGACCTCCGCAGCGGCAAGGACGTCTCCGTGCCGGGCGCGCAGTACAAGGCGCTGGTCGCCATCGGCCGCCTGGTGCCGCAGAAGCTCCAGCGCATGATCGTCGCCCGCACCGTCCCGGGCCGCACCTGACGACCACCCGGCGCGGGCCGGGCCGTATGCTGAAAACTCGTGGTCACAGTGGATGAACAGCAGCGCTCCGAACTCGCCCGCCTGGTCCAGGACATCGCCGTCGTGCACGGCAAGGTGACGTTGTCCTCGGGCAAGGAAGCCGATTACTACGTCGATCTCCGGCGCGCGACGCTGCACCACCGGGCGGCACCGCTGATCGGCCGGTTGCTGCGCCAGCTCACCGCGGACTGGGACTACGTCGCCGTCGGCGGGCTCACGCTCGGCGCCGACCCCGTCGCGACCGCCATGATGCACGCCGAGGGCGCGCCCCTGGACGCCTTCGTGGTGCGCAAGGACGCGAAGGCGCACGGCATGCAGCGGCGCATCGAGGGCCCGGACGTCACCGGCCGCCGGGTGCTCGCGGTCGAGGACACCTCCACCACCGGCGGCAGCGTGCTGACCGCCGTCGAGGCGCTGCGCGAGGCCAACGCCGAGATCATCGGCGTGGCGACCGTCGTCGACCGGGACACCGGAGCGCGCGAGAAGATCGAGGCCGCCGGACTGCCGTACCGCTCGCTCTTGGGCCTCGCCGACCTAGGTCTGGCGTGAGCGGCCCGAGGCCAACCCAGTCTGGCCCGGGGGCCAACCCCAGCCTGCGCAACCGCACCTCAGGGGACCGTGACGCAGCCCAGCCACAAGAAACCGCGAAACGAGAGATCGCTCCCGAACGCGACCACCACTGTGAATCGCGGGGAGGCGGGACTGCCGTCGGCCCTACCGAGTGGGGTGCCGCGGTCGGTGTAGGGCCCTGGGAGGGGCCCTGGCCGACCGATGAGCGCTACGACGCCGAGCTGCTGGAGCACGGCGACCGGCGCAACGTGGTCGACCACTACCGCTACTGGCGGCGCGAGGCGATCGTCGCCGACCTGGACCTGCGGCGGCACGACTTCCACGTGGCCATCGAGAACTTCCAGCACGACCACAACATCGGCACCGTGGTGCGCACCGCGAACGCCTTCGCGGCGAAGGCCGTGCACATCGTGGGCCGGCGGCGGTGGAACCGGCGCGGCGCGATGGTCACCGACCGCTACCAGCACGTCCACCACCACCCGGACCTGTCCTCGCTGCGCGAGTACGCGGCCGAGCACGACCTCGCCGTGGTCGCGGTGGACAACACGGCGGGGGCGGTGCCGATCGAGCGCACGGCCCTGCCGCGCCGCTGCGTGCTGCTGTTCGGCCAGGAGGGCCCCGGCCTGCGCGAGGACTCGCGGCGGGACGCCGACCTGGTGGTCTCCATCGCGCAGTACGGATCGACGCGCTCGATCAACGCGGGCGTGGCCGCGGGCGTCGTGATGCACACCTGGATCCAGCAGCACGCGGATCCCGCCGCGGCCTGGTGATCGACCGGCGATGAGTTCGCGGGCCCGGCCTGGTCTACCCCGGTGAACCGCGAATTCGCCGTGCTCGATGAGAGGCCGCCATGTCCGCCAACGCACTACCGCCCGTCGTCGACGCCGAGACCTGGCAGCGGCAGCTCGACGAGCTGCGCGCCCGGGAGAAGGCCGCGACCCGCGAGCTCGACGCGATCGCCGCGCAGCGCCGTCGCCTGCCGATGGTCGAGCTGCCCGACTACACCCTCGAAGGTGAGGACGGGCCGGTCCGGCTGGTGGACGTCTTCGACGGCAAGTCGCAGCTGATCGTCTACAACCACATGTGGTTCCCCGGCCAGGAGTGGCAGTGCGGGGGCTGCACCATGTTCACCTCGCAGTTCACCAGGCTGGAGTTCCTGGCCGACTACGACGCCCGGTTCGTCGTCGTCACCCAGGGACCGATCGACGAGGCGCTCGCCTACAAGCGGCGGGTGGGGAACCGGATGACCTGGTACTCGACCGCGAACAGCCGGTTCGGGGAGGACGTGGGCGCGCCGCCCGGCGGCGGATTCGCGATCAACGTGTTCCTGCGCGACGGCGACACCGCCTACCGCACCTGGCACAGCAGCGGTCGCGGCACCGAGCAGCTCAGCCACACGTTCCCGCTTATCGACCTGCTGCCCTACGGGCGGCAGGAGGAGTGGCAGGACTGCCCCGAGGGCTGGCCGCAGGGGCCCGCCTACGGCCGGTGGCCCTCCTCCGAGACCATCGCCGCGCGCTACGGCGAGTAGCGGGCCCGGAAAGCAGTCGCGCGGACCCGGTGGAACCGGATCCGCGCGACGGTGGCGACTTGGTCAGCTCGCGGCCTTGCGGGCCTTCTCGCGGCGGCCCTTCAAGTACTCGATGAGGATCGGGATGACCGAGATGACCACGATCAGGATGGCCATCGCTTCGAGGTTGTCGCGGATCCACGGGATGTTGCCGAGGAAGTAGCCGAGCAGCGTCATGCTCACGATCCAGGCGACGCCGCCGATCGCGGAGAAGCTGAAGAACTTCTTCTGGTCCATCTGCGCGATGCCCGCGACCGCGGTGATGAAGGTGCGCACGATCGGCACGAACCGGGCCAGGATGATCGCCCGCGCGCCGTACTTCTCGAAGAACTCGTGGGTCTTGTCCACGTGCTCGCGCTTGAACAGCTTCGAGTCCGGTTTGTTGAACATGGCGGGCCCGACCTTGCGGCCGATCCAGTACCCGGTCACGTTGCCCACGAAGGCGCACACCGTCAGCAACGCGCAGACCAGCCAGATCGGGGTGTCGATCGCACCGGCCGCGACGAACAGGCCGGTGACGAACAGCAGGGAGTCACCCGGCAGGAAGAAGCCGATGAGCAGGCCGCACTCGGCGAAGATGATCAGGCACACGCCGATCAGGGCGAACGGGCCGAGCGCCTGGACGATGTTCTCTGGGTTGAGCCAGTCCGGCAGCAGGGCCAGCGCGGTGGTGTTCGCGGCGGCGTTGACAATCGCGGGCAGTTCGGTCGTCACGGTCGCCAACGGTACCGCGAGGCCTTGGAGCCCGATCCGCGGGCGAGTGACCCGCCGTGCACGCACCACGTTCGGCTGATCACCCGGTGGAATGACGAGGCCGGGACCCGAGCACGTTCGGCGAGGATCTGGCCCGGTGTCAGGTGCGCCCGGACGGGCTCACCAGAAGTACCGGGCGGCGACGGTCATGCCGGCCATGAGAACGCCGGTGACCAGCCCGAGAACCACGGCGAACACCAGCACGCCCACGACCGGCAGCGGCTTCCGCTGCGGCGGGGCCGGGGCCTGCGCCGCCGCACCCATCCCGGGGCTGCCCCCGGCCTGAGCGCGCAGCGCCGCGGACAGCAGGTGCTGAGGATCAGGAGAAGTCACGCCCCGAGCCTAGCCACTCGGCCGACCAGGGCTCCGTCACCCGCGGCCCGCGATTTCAAGGGAAATCAGACGTCCGATTTCCATTGAAATCGCGGAACCACCGGCGCGTCGGGATCTGACACGCCGGTGGACCGCGCAAGTTCCATTGAAATCAGACCTGCGATTTCCATTGAAATCGCACGTCACTCCGGCGGGCCGGGACTCCGACGCGCCGGAGCCGGTCAGCGCGGGTCGACGGCCCAGGCGCCGTCCTTGAGGACTCCGGTGAGCCGCAGGTCGGTGTCCAGGACCGCCAGGTCGGCCGCGAGGCCGGGGCGGATCGAGCCGATGCGGTCGTCGAGGCCGAGTAGCTGGGCCGGCTTGGTCGACGAAGCCGCCACCGCCGCCGGGACGCTCTGCCCGCCGGACTCGACCAGGTTGCGGAACGCCACGTCCATGGTCAGCGTGCTGCCCGCCAGCGAGCCGTCCGCCAGCCGCGCCTCGCCGTTGGCCACGGTCACCGGGAGCTTGCCCAGCTCGTAGGTGCCGTCCCCGGCGTCGGTGGCGCTGATGGCGTCGGTGACCAGCACCGTCCGCCCGGTGCCCGCGTGCGAGGCGGCCAGCTGCACGATCGCCGGGTGCAGGTGCACCAGGTCGCAGATCAGCTCGACGGTCACCCGCTCGTCCTCCAGCAGCACCCCGATCGGGCCCGGCTCGCGGTGGTGCAGCGGGCGCATCGCGTTGAACAGGTGGGTGGCCACCGTCGCACCGGCCTCCACCGCGGGCACCACCTGCGACAGCACCGCGTCGGTGTGCCCGACGGCGGCGATCACGCCGTGGTCGACCAGCTGGCGGACCGCCTCGATCCCGTTCGGCAGCTCCGGCGCCAGGGTGACCATCCGGACCGTCCCGCGTCCCGCGTCCAGCACCTGCTGGACGGCGGAGGACTCCGGGGCCCGCAGGATGGCCGGGTCGTGCGCGCCGCAGCGCGCCGAGGACAGGAACGGGCCCTCCAGGTGGATGCCCGCCAGCTCGCCGTCCACCACCAGGTCGCTGAGCGCGCTGATCTGCTTGGTCAGGTCGGGCAGCGGGGCGGAGACCAGGCTGGCCAGCATCGTCGTGGTGCCGTGCAGGCGGTGCGCGGCGATCGCGGCCCGCGCCTGGTCGACCTCGATGCTGGTGAACGAGCCGCCGCCACCGCCGTGGCAGTGGATGTCCACGAAACCGGGCACCAGCCACTGCCCGCGCAGATCCACGACCTGGCCCGCAGCGGTCGGTCCGGTGCCGACCTCGGCGATCTTCCCGCCGGAGATCCGGACCCAGCCCTGGTCCAGCACTCCGTCCGGGGTGACGACCTGCCCACCGGCGAGGATCAGTTCGGGAGCGTTCACTTTGTTCTCAACCCTTCCGTCGCCAGCAGCGCTGCCCCGAGGCAGCCCGCGGTGTCGCCGAGTTCGGCCAGTTCCAAGCGCGGGCGGCGGTGGTACGCCGCCAGCATGCCTTCGAGCCGGTCGCGCAGCGGCTCGGTGAGCAGGTCGCCGGCCTGCGCGAAGCCGCCGCCGAGCACGATGCACTCGGGTGCGGCGACCGTCACCAGCACCAGCAGGCCCTTGGCCAGCGCGTCCACTGCTTCCTGCCACACAGCTTGCGCGTCCGGGTCGCCCGCGCGCACGGCCGAGGCCACTTCGGCGCTGCTGCGCTCCACACCGGTGCGCTCCCGGTAGCGGCGCGCCACGGCCGCGGAGGACGCCAGCGCTTCGACGCAGCCGGTGCGCCCGCAGCCGCAGGGCTCGCCGTGGCCGATGTCGACGTGCCCGATCTCGCCCGCGAAACCGCCGCCGGAGTAGAGCTGCCCGTCGAACAGCAGCGCCGCGGCGATGCCGGTGCCGATCGGCAGCACCACCACGTCGCGCATGCCGCGCGCGGCGCCCAGGCGGGCTTCGGCCAGGCCGCCGGCGCGCACGTCGTGGCCCAGGCTCACCGGCAGGTCGATGCGCTCGGCGAGCAGGTCGCGCAGCGGGGCGTCGCTCCAGCCGAGGTTGGCCGAGTAGACGCCGATGCCGCGGTCCTCGTCGACCGCGCCCGGCACGACGACGCCGACGGCGTCCACGGAGGCGTCCACGCGCAGCTCGGTCACCAGCTCGGCCACGGCGGCCACCACCAGCTCCGCCGTCGCCGCGCCGTCGGCCCCGCGCGGGGTCGGGCGTCTCAGCCAGCGCAACGGCTCCGCGCGGTGCCGGTCGACGGCGACCAGCGCGGCCTTCATCTCGGTTCCGCCGACGTCGACGGCGATGGCGTTTGCGGTCACGCCGACGATCCTCCGCTACCGAACACCTATTGGTCTACACCAAACTGGTGTGTTGTTCGCGGAAGGTTTTCGCGGACTTCCCGCGCCTCAACTGCCCATCAGCTTCTGCAGCGCGTCCAGCGCGCGGCTCGCGGTGGACTTCACCGTGCCCCGCGAAACCCCGGTGGCCTCGGCGATCTCCGCTTCGGACAGGTTGCCGTAGTAGCGCAGGACGAGGACTTCGCGCTGCCGCCGCGGGAGCTTCGCCAGCGACGCCACCACCGCCTGGTGCTCGGCGGTCAGCATCGCCAGCGATTCCGCCGAACGGGCGTCGGCCTGGTGCGGCGGCTGGTACTCGCGGGCCGTCTTGCGGCGGCGTAGGACCGAACGGCTGCCGTTGACCACCGCGGTCCGCAGGTAGCCGATCGCCGCCCGCGCGTCGCGCAGGCCCGCCCAGTTGCGGTACAGCCCGGTGAAGGCCTCCTGCACCACGTCCTCGGCGGTGGCCGGGTCGTCGACCAGCAGGATCGCCAGCCGCACCATCCGCATGCGCTGCTGTCGGTAGAGGTCCTCCAGGGTCAGCGGAGCTGACTCGTCGACCGCTGCGCCGTCCAGCGTGCGCAGGTGGCCGAGGGTCTGCTCGACGCTCCGTTCGACTCCGCGTGAATCACCGGCCATGATCGGACAAGCTACCGGTTGTCCCCCGGTCGGTGTGGCCCGGCCGGGTAGCGTGCGCATCGATCGTGATCCGGAGTACGGAGGTTCGGCATGGCCAGGTTCGTGGTCGATTTGGTCTACGGCGAGGACCAGGAGCACCGCTTGCAGGTCCGCCCGGCGCACCGGGAGTACAGCCGGGAGCTGGCGGACCGCGGCGTGCTGCTGGCCGGTGGCCCGTTCACCGACGGCGAGGGCGCGCAGATCGTCTACGAGGTGGCCGACCGGGACGAGCTCCAGGCGGTCCTGGACGCCGACCCGTACACCGAGGCCGGGGTGATCGCGCGGACCACGATCCGGGAGTGGGACGTGGTCGTCGGCGCCTGGCTGTAGGGCGTTTCAAGATCAAAAACGGTGACCGCCTCGGAGGGCGAAACCGCAGCGTGTGAGGATGTACACAGGATTCGTCCGGTTCTGAATCCTGTCACCGGCTTTTCAAAACCGGCCCGGCTCGGGCACTGTGACGCGAAAGTGTGGCGCCGAGCCGGAACGGCCCGCTGGTGGCCTGCCGCGGCTCGTAGGATGCTGCGCAACTCCCCGTCACCAAGACTGAACTCCATGCGAGGAGGACGACCGATGCCCATCGCGACCCCCGAGGTCTACGCGGAGATGCTGGACCGGGCGAAGGCTGGCGAATTCGCCTACCCGGCCATCAACGTGACCTCGTCGGAGACGCTCAACGCGGCGCTGCGCGGGTTCGCGGAGGCCGAGAGCGACGGCATCATCCAGTTCTCGACCGGCGGCGCCGAGTTCGCCTCCGGCACCAAGGTCAAGGACATGGTCACCGGCGCCACCGCGCTGGCCGAGTTCGCGCACGTCGTCGCCGCGAAGTACCCGGTGAACATCGCGCTGCACACCGACCACTGCCCGAAGGACAAGCTGGACGGCTTCGTCCGGCCGCTGATCCAGATCAGCCAGGAGCGCGTCGACCGCGGCGAGAACCCGCTGTTCCAGTCGCACATGTGGGACGGCTCGGCGATCGACCTCGACGAGAACCTGGAGATCGCCCAGGAGCTGCTGGCCGCCGCGCACCAGGCCAAGATCATCCTGGAGCTGGAGGTCGGCGTCGTCGGCGGCGAGGAGGACGGCGTCGCCAACGACATCAACGAGAAGCTCTACACCGCGCCCGGCGACTACGAGAAGACCGTGGACGCCCTCGGCAGCGGCGAGAAGGGCCGCTACCTGCTGGCCGCGACCTTCGGCAACGTGCACGGCGTCTACAAGCCGGGCAACGTCAAGCTGCGCCCGGAGATCCTGAAGCAGGGCCAGGACGTGGTGTCCGAGAAGCTGGGCCTGGCGGCCGGTTCCAAGCCGTTCGACCTGGTCTTCCACGGCGGCTCGGGCTCGCTGCTGGAGGAGATCCACGAGGCGGTCTCCTACGGCGTGGTGAAGATGAACATCGACACCGACACCCAGTACGCCTTCACCCGCCCGGTCGCGGACCACATGTTCAAGAACTACGACGGGGTCCTCAAGATCGACGGCGAGGTCGGCAACAAGAAGGCCTACGACCCGCGCAGCTACCTCAAGGTGGCCGAGCAGGCGATGGCCGCCCGAGTGGCGCACGCCTGCGAGAACCTCAAGTCCGCGGGCCGCATGCTCGCCGGCTGACCGCTCCGCGCATGAACCAACCGGGTGACGCCACCCGGTTGCAGGACGAGTGAAGGGCACCTTTCGCCAAGTAAGTTGGTGAAAGGTGCCCTTCACTCTTCACCGGGTCGAGTGGTGCGCCCGGTGGCGGACGAGGTGGCGGTGGGCCTGACAGGATTGGGCCATGACGAGGAACCTGTTGGAACCGCCGGAGACGTTGCTGCCGGAGAGCCCGGAGGCGCAGGCCGAGCTCGAAGCGGGCACCGACCCGACCGTGGTCGCCGCGCACCACCCGGCCTTCAGCGCTGCCTGGGCCGCGCTCGCCGAGGGCGCGCTGGAGTCCGGCCAGAACATCGCCGCCTACGCCTACGCCCGCACCGGCTACCACCGCGGGCTCGACGCGCTGCGCCGCGCGGGCTGGAAGGGCTTCGGCCCGGTGCCGTGGCGCCACGAGCCGAACCGGGGCGTCCTGCGCTCCATCGCGGCGCTGGCGAAGGCGGCGCAGTCGATCGGCGAGGACGAGGAGTTCGACCGCTGCCGCCAGCTGCTCGCCGACAGCGACCCGGCCTCCCTCGAACCCACCGGCCTGGCCTGACCCCCGTGCCGGACGTCGTCACCCGGGCCCTGGTCAATTTCGTACGAAATTGACCAGGACCCGGCAGGGTTCCGGCAAAGCCGTCCTGGGCGGGCTCGGGTGGCGGTTTTGCCTGAAACTGACCGGACAGTCCGGGCGTGGTGGCGGTTTCCGGCAGAACTGCCGCCCCGGCACCGGCCCGACCGGACTTTGCCGGAGCCCTGCATCACCCGGGTGAACGTCAATTTCGTACGAAATCGACGCCGCCCTCGCGAGCTCCGGCGAGGATCACTGCCGTGGTGCTCGGATCGCGGGGCGATCTGACGGACAATGTCCTACGTGCACCGATTGCGCGAGGAAGTGACCCGGCGACTGCGCCGACTGATGCGCACCGGCGTGCCCATCGTGCAGTGCGCCGTCGCCGCCGGGCTCGCGTGGTTCCTGGCGCGGCACCTGTTCGGGCACCCGCAACCGTTCTTCGCGCCGATCGCGGCGGTCATCTCGCTCGGCGTCTCGCTGGGCCAGCGGATGCGCCGCGCGCTGGAGCTGGTCGTCGGCGTGAGCATCGGGATCGGTGTCGGCGACGTGCTGATCTCCTTCATCGGCACCGGCACCTGGCAGATCGCGCTCGTCGTCGCGCTGGCCATGAGCACGGCGGTGCTGCTGGACAGCGGTGTCGTCATCGTGCTGCAGGCCGCGTCGTCATCGGTGCTGGTGGCGACCCTGCTGCCGCCGGCCACCGCGGGCGGGCTGACCCGCATGCTCGACGCGGCGATCGGTGGCCTGGTCGGGTTCGTGGTCGCGGCGCTGCTGCCCGCCAACCCGCTCGCCGTGGCGCACCGCAACGGGCGGCTGGTGCTCGGTGCGCTGGCCGACGCGCTGCGCGGCGTCGCCGGGGCGGTGGCGCGGCAGGATCCCGAGATGGCCGGTGACGTGCTCGCGAACGCCCGCAAGAGCCAGAAGTCGGTCGAGGAGTTCCGCACCGCGCTGGAAGCCGGGCAGGAGATCGCCAAGTTCGCCCCGATCCGGTGGCGGCGGCGCGGTGACCTCGAACGCTACGAGACCGCGTCGACGCCCATCGACCGGGCGTTGCGCAACACCCGGGTGCTGGCGCGTCGCGCGTTGGCCGCGCTGCGCGACGGAGAGCCCGTGCCGCGTCCGCTGCCCGGCCTGCTGGAGGAGCTGGCGGGCGCGGTGGTGCTGCTGCGCGACGAGCTCGCCAGCGGAGTCGATCCGCTGCAGACCCGCGAGGCGGCCCGCTCGGTGGCGAAGAAATCCACTGTGGAGCTGCTCGGGGAGGGCGACTTCTCGATGCAGGTGGTCGTCATGCAGGTCCGCTCGATCGCGGTCGACCTGCTGCAGGCGACCGGCCTGAGCCGCACCGAGGCCACGGCCGCCCTGCCGCCGCTGTACCCCGAGGCCAAGGACTAGGTCCGGTCTTCGTCTTTGAAGCGGCAGAACGAGTTCGTCAGACGATCTCTACGGCCGGTCGAGGACCGCTGCCAGGGCGTTGTGCAGGGCTTCGTGGTCGCGCGGGTCGTGGAGCGTGCAGTCCGCCGCCGAGACGCGGTACCACTCCTCGGCTCCGGCGTAGCGGATCCACACCTGCACCGCGCCGTCGACGCAGGTGGTGGCCAGTTCCAGCGCACCGGTGATGACGCCGACCTCGTCGGTCATCACCCCACCCGGCGGCGCGGCGATGGACGAGCGCAGTTCCGGCATGACCCTCTCCTCTCACGACCTCCCGATGATCGCGTCGAGCGCCGCGAGGTGCGACTCGTAGGCGCGGCGGCCCAGCGGTGTGGCGCTCAGCCAGGTGCGCGGACGGCCGTCGACGTTGCCCTTGTGCACCTCGACGTAGCCGACGGACTCCAGCGTGGAGATGTGCTTGGACAGGGCGGAATCGCTGACCTCGACTGTGTCGCGGACGCGGCGGAACTCGGCCTGGTCGGCCGTGACCAGCAAGGCCATGATCGAGAGCCGGACCGGGGAGTGGATCTCGCGGTCCAGCAGGTGCCGGGGGTGCTCCGGCCGGCTCAACTCGGGCGGCCTTCGGGCGCGGCGATCTCGATCTTGCTCATCCCCGCAATCTCGCAACCGCTCGCCGGTGTGTCAAGCGGCGCCCGCCGGTCGAGCGGGCGCCGCCGATCCGGCTCAGCAGCCGTCGAGGGCCTTCTGCAGCGCCGACTTCTCCGCGTCGGTGATGGTCAGCTCGTACTTGTGCTTGCTGCCGACCCACATCGAGGCGTACTCGCAGTGGTAGTCGGCCAGCGGCGGCATCCACTGGTCCGGCGTCTGGTCGCCCTTGGACTGGTTGACGTTGTCGGTCACCGCGATCAGCTGCGGGCCCTCCAGGTCGTTGGCGAACGCCTGGCGCTTCTCCTGCGTCCAGTCCGCCGCGCCGGAGCGCCACGCGGCGGCCAGCGGCACCACGTGGTCGATGTCCACATCGGACGGCTGGGTCCAGGTGTCGCCGTCGTACGGGCTGTACCAGCTGCCGGAGGTCGGGTAGCAGTCCGAGCCGACCTGCACGTCCTTGCCGTCCCGCTTGAGCACGGCCTCGCGGGTGTTGCAGTTGTCCGGGCCGTCGATCCAGTGCGGGAACTTCTCCCGGCTGTAGCCGTCCATCGAGCCCTCGGGCGCGACCTTGAGCTCGCCGAGCTGGGTCTTGGCGGTCGCCGGGTCCGGGATGCCCGGGGGCTCGGCGCCGGCCGGCGCGGCCAGGCCGAGGCCCAGAGCGGCCGCGAGCGGCAGGGCGGTCAGGGTCGCGCGCAACGTTCGGTGGCCTGTCATGGCTTCCTCCGCGTGGGCGTTTCGCCGTTGTCGGATTTCGACCATTGCCCACGCAGGTGGCCGGATCAATGCCAGTGCGTGGCCAGCGGGTGACTTGGCGTGAAATCGCCACCGATCGTGTCATCTTCTGGTGAATTTCGCACCGGCCTGGTTCCGGTCGCCGCTCCACGATCGAGTGATCTCGGCGATTTCCCAGACATTTCGCCCGTTTTCACCGTGCGAAGCGCAGGTCCTCCGTGTGCCGGTACCAGACCCACTTCTCCGCCGGGCGCGGGTGCGTCATGCCGTCGTGGACGACCGTCGCCGAGCGGAACGACGCCTGCACCGCGCGCCCCCGCGTGACCTCGCTGCGGCGGCGCAGCAGGCCGCGGCGCACCGTGGTCACCAGCAGCCCGTCCATCGCGGGGTCGAGCATCGCGTTCATCGGGTCCGGGGTGGACTCCGGCAGCGGCTCGGCCTCCGGGTCCGGCGAGATGGTGATCTCCAGCGCGCTGCCGTTGAGCACCTGCTCGTCGTCGCAGTACACCTGGCCGGTGATCGGCTCGATGCGCCCGGCGCCGAGCAGCACGCCGCCCGAATCGTCGCGGATCAGCGCGGACGGGCGCGGCGCGGCGGTCAGCGCGCGCTCGAAGTCGCCCGCCCGCAGCCCCCACAGCCGGGCCGCCGGGGAGTCGGCGACCGGCACGTAGCCCACCACCAGGTCGCCCAACCGGTTCTTCCGGAGCAGGCGGAGCACGACCGAGGCGAAGTCGGCGTCGGTGCCGTGCACCACCAGCCGGTCCGCGGTCTCGGCGAGCAGCGGATCCAGGTCCTGGCGGGTCGGTGTGACCGGCAGGTCGAACCATTGCACACCGTCACCGGACGGACGCGCTGCGCGGTCGACGTTTCCGCAGGACAATGCGGTCGTACTCACGTTTCGCTCCTGGTTTACCCTGATCGACCGGCATACCCCGTGGTGGGAGCGGGCGAAGCGTGCGGTCACGCTGGCTACCACCCAGTCCAGGTTGGAGTTTCACATGCCGGCGATCGTGCTGATCGGCGCCCAGTGGGGCGACGAAGGCAAGGGTAAGGCGACCGACCTGCTCGGCGAGCAGGCCCAGTGGGTCGTCCGCTACCAGGGCGGCAACAACGCGGGTCACACCGTGGTGCTGCCCGACGGGCAGGACTTCGCGCTGCACCTCATCCCGTCCGGGATCCTGACCCCGGGGGTGACCAACGTGATCGGCAACGGTGTCGTTGTCGACCCCGGCGTGCTGCTCGAGGAGCTGGCCGGGCTGGAGGAGCGCGGCGTGGACACCTCGCGGCTGCTGCTCTCCGCCGACGCGCACCTGATCATGCCCTACCACGTGGCCATCGACCGGGTCACCGAGCGGTACCTGGGCAAAAAGCAGATCGGCACCACCGGTCGCGGCATCGGGCCCTGCTACCAGGACAAGATCGCTCGCGTCGGGGTCCGGGCGCAGGACCTGCTGGACGAGAAGATCCTCCGGCAGAAGGTCGAGGCGGCCCTCGACGTGAAGAACCAGATCCTGGTCAAGGTCTACAACCGCCGCGCGATGGACGTCGACGAGGTCGTCGACACCGTGCTGGCGCAGGGCGAGAAGTTCGCGCACCGGATCGCCGACACCAAGCTGCTGATCAACCAGGCGCTGGAGCGCGACGAGACGGTGCTGCTGGAGGGCTCGCAGGGCACCCTGCTCGACGTCGACCACGGCACCTACCCGTTCGTGACCTCGTCGAACCCGACCTCCGGCGGCGCCTGCGCCGGCTCCGGCATCGGGCCGACCAAGATCGGCGCGGTGATCGGCATCCTCAAGGCCTACACCACCCGCGTCGGCGCCGGTCCGTTCCCGACCGAGCTCACCGACGAGGCGGGCGAGAACCTGCGCAAGCAGGGCGGCGAGTTCGGCGTCACCACCGGCCGCTCGCGGCGCACCGGCTGGTTCGACGCGGTGATCGCGCGCTACGCGACCCGGGTCAACGGCATCACCGACTACTTCCTGACCAAGCTGGACGTGCTGTCCGGGCTGGAGACCATCCCGGTCTGCGTGGCCTACGACGTCGACGGCGAGCGGGTCACCGAGATGCCGATGACGCAGACCGGCGTGCACCACGCGGTCCCGGTGTACGAGGAGATGCCGGGCTGGTGGGAGGACATCAGCGGGGCGCGCAGCTTCGAGGACCTCCCGGCCAACGCCCGCGCCTACGTCGAGCGCATCGAGGAGCTCTCGGGCTCCCGCGTCTCGGCGATCGGCGTCGGCCCCGGCCGCGACCAGACGATCGTCCGCCACACGATGGCCTGACCCGTGACGGGGGATCCCGACCGGGATCCCCCTTTCGGGCCCCCGCCGTCACCCCGAAACCCCAGGTGGAGCGGGGGCGGGCGTCAATTTCGCGCGAAATTGACCAGGCCCCTTGCTCAGCGGTTGCGCCAGGAGCTGTCGAGGGCCGCTTCTTGGAGGTCGAGCTCGCGGAGGACCCTGCGGAGGACTTCGTCGTCGAGGTTGCCCGCGTCGCGCTCGTCGGCCATCGCCGAGCGCTGGACCTCCAGGAGGTCGCGGCGCAGGTCGGAGAAGCCCCGGCTGGTGGTGTCCTCCCGCTCGGCGGGAGTCCGGCCGACCTGCTCGGCCGCGGCCATGCCCTGGTGCTCCACCAGGGCCTTCATCCGGGTGATGATGCGGTCGAAGCGCTCCGGGTCGGTGCGCAGGTCCGCCGGGGTGAGGCCGTCCAGGTAGCGGAGGGCCGCGTTGGTCGCCGTCACCCGCGCTTCGGCCTCCTCGTGGTCGTCGCGGGCCGCCTCGGCCGGGTCGATGACGTCGAGCTTGCGGATCAGCCAGGGCAGCGTGGTGCCCTGCACCAGGATGGTGGCGACCGTGATCACCGACGCGACGAACTGGATCAGGTCCCGCGCCGGGAACGGCTCGCCCGTGCTGGTGGTGAACGGGATCGCGCCGGCCGCGGCGAGGGTGACCACACCGCGCATCCCCGCCCACGAGATCACCGCCGTGCGCCGCCACCGGCCGCCGGGCCGCTTGCCGGGGCTCAGCAGGTGCGACAGGCCGGGCAGGTAGTTCGAGCTGAACATCCACAGGACCCGGAAGCCGACCGTCGCGGCGAAGATCGCCAGCGTCGCCAGCAGCAGCGAGCTGATGTCGCGCCCGGAGGCGATCAGCGCGTCGACCACCGTCTTCAGCTGGAGCCCGATGTAGGCGAACACCAGGCTCTCCAGCAGCAGGTTGATCGAGGCCCAGACGGTGTGCTCCTGGAGGCGGCCCGCGGCGCGGGCGCGCGGCTGGTTGTGGCCGACGTAGAGCCCGGCGGTGACCACCGCGAGCACGCCGGAGCCGTACAGCTCCTCGGCCGTGAGGTAGGCGATGAACGGCACCAGCACGCCCAGCACCGTCGCGACCTGCACGTCCGGGATGCGGGTGCGGGCGGCTTGCGCGAGCACGCCGAACACCAGCCCCAGCCCGACGCCGAACACCACGGCCAGCGCGAACACCAGCACGCCGTGCGCGAGGGTGGGCGTGGCCCCGACGACGGCGGCGATCGCCATCCGGTAGATCGTCAGCGCGGCGGCGTCGTTGATCAGGCTCTCGCCGCCGAGGATCGTCATGACGCCGCGCGGCAGCTTGAGCTGGCGGCCGATCGCGGAGGCGGTCACCGCGTCCGGCGGGGCGATCACCGCGCCGAGGACGATCGCCGAGGTCAGCGGCAGTTCGGGGATGAGCGCGTAGGCGAGCCAGCCGATCACGAACGAGGTGGCGATCACCTGCAGCACGCCGTGGTGGGCGATCTTGCGGATCTGGGCCCGGAAGTTCGTGTAGGAGCTCTCCAGCGCCGCGGCGTAGAGCAGCGGCGGGAGCACGACGGTGAGCAGCAGCTCCGGGTTGATGTTGAGCTCGGCGGTGCCGGGGATCAACGACACCAGCAGCCCGACCAGCACCAGCAGCAGCGGAGCCGCGATCTCGCGGCTGCGGGCCAGCGCGGTGACGAGCAGCGCACCGATCAGCACGAGCAGCAGTTGGACCACCAGATGCCACCTCCGTCCACCATGGACAGGTTAGGCGGCGCCCGAACCGCCTCGCTCGGCACCGATGCTCAGGCCGAGCGCGCGTTTCGGCAGGTGATGGCCCGTGAGTGCTTTGAGGGGCTATGGCACCACAAAGCACTCACGGGTCTTGAACAGCGGAAACGGAACCGCTATCAGCGGCCTGCGGCGAAGTCGTCGCGGGCGACCACGGCGATGTCCGGGTGGTCGGCGAAGATCCCGTCGATGCCGGTCTCCAGCAGCGCGCGGAGGAAGCCGAAGACGTCCCCGAAGGCGGCCGGGTCGTCCGAGGTCCGGAAGTCCTTCGGCAGGAAGTTGTTCTCCGCCCGCACGGTGTAGGGCACGACCTCCAGCCCGGCCGCGTGCGCGTCGGCCACCACCGCCGTCGGCTCGGCCAGGTACCCGTCCTCCTTCACCGGCAGGATCACCTTGGTGTCCGGCCCGATGACGTCGGCGTAACCGGCGATCTCCTTCAGGCCCTCCGGCGTGACCAGGTCCGCGTAGGTGCGCGGGTCACCGGACTCGACGAAGTCCTGCGGGGCGCCGCTGTTGCTGATCAGCTGCACCAGGTCGACCTTCAGCGACCCGTCCAGCTCCTTGAGGTTGGCCACCTCGAAGGACTGCACCGCGACCTTGGCGTTCGGCCGGTTCAGCCCGTTGCGGGTCAGCGCCTGCACCACGCCGGGCTCCAGCGGCAGCCCGATCGAGGCGAAGTAGCTCGGGTGCTTGGTCTCCGGCGCGACGCCGATCTCCCGCTTCAGCTCGCGGGACAGCCGGGCGCGCAGGTCCAGGACCTCCTGGAACGTCGGCACCTCGTAGCGGCCGTCGTAGATGGTGTTGTTCGGCCGCACGTCCGGGATGCGCTCCTCGGCGCGCAGCGTCTTGAGCTCGGCCAGCGTGAAGTCCTCGGTGAACCAGCCGGTCAGCGTCTCGCCGTCGATGACCTTGGTGGCCTTGCGGTCGGCGAACTCGGGGCGGTCGGCCACGTCGGTGGTGCCGCCGATCTCGTTCTCGTGCCGCGCGACCAGCACGCCGTCCTTCGTCGGCACCAGGTCCGGCTCGATGAAGTCGGCGCCCATCCGGGCGGCCAGCTCGTAGGAGGCCAGCGTGTGCTCCGGGCGGTATCCCGAGGCGCCCCGGTGGCCGAAGACCGACACCAGCTCGGCGTCGGCCTGCCGGTTCGGTGCGGCGATCGCGGGCGCGGTGACCAGCCCGAGCGCCGCCGCGCTCGCGACGGACAGCGCCGTCAGGCGTACCCGAATCGTCAATGTGCCCTCCCGTGTTCCGCAGCGCGTGGATCAACGCTGCACATTCGGGCAAAACACTGACCGCCGCAATCGACCATTCGCGCAAGCGGGTGCAACGTCCGGTCGACTGCCAGGTGAACGCCCGGTTGGGCCACTCGTTGGCGGGGGCAGCTCCCAGGTGGCCTGCCGCACGCTCTACGCTGCGGTTCGTGCGAATCCTCGTGATCGGTGGTGGCGGCCGGGAGCACGCGATCGCCCTGGCCCTGTCCCGCGATCCCTCCGTCACCGCGCTGGCCTGCGCGCCCGGCAACGCCGGCACCGCTGCGCTGGCCGAGAACTACGGCGTCGACGTCGCCAAGCCCGCCGACGTGGTCAAGCTGGCCACCGAGTGGCAGGCCGACCTGGTCGTGTTCGGCCCGGAGACGCCGCTGGTCGCGGGCGCGTCCGACGCGGTCCGCGCGGCGGGCATCGCCTGCTTCGGCCCGTCCCGGGCGGCGGCCCGCATCGAGGGCTCGAAGGCCTTCGCGAAGGACGTCATGCTCGCCGCCGGGGTGCCGACCGCGCACAGCGAGGTGGTGGACAACCCCGCCAAGCTGGACGCCGCGCTGACCCACTTCGGGCCGACCTGGGTGGTCAAGGACGACGGTCTGGCCGCGGGCAAGGGCGTGCTGGTGACCAGCGATTTCGACGCGGCGCGGGCGCACGCGCTCAAGCTGCTCGACGGCGGTCACCCGGTGCTGCTGGAGTCGTTCCTGGACGGCCCGGAGGCCTCGCTGTTCTGCCTGGTCGACGGCACCGCTGTCGTGCCGCTGCTGCCCGCGCAGGACTTCAAGCGCGTCGGCGACGACGACGCGGGCCCCAACACCGGCGGCATGGGCGCCTACGCGCCGCTGCCGTGGGCGCCGGAAGGCCTGGTCGACGAGGTCGTGCGCACCATCGTGCAGCCGACCGTGGACGAGCTCGCCCGCCGCGGCACCCCGTTCTCCGGCCTGCTCTACGCCGGTCTCGCGCTGACCTCCAGCGGCCCGCAGGTGATCGAGTTCAACTGCCGCTTCGGCGACCCGGAGACCCAGGCGGTGCTGTCGCTGCTGCACACGCCGCTGGCCTCGCTGTTCAACGCGGTGGCCAACGGCACGCTCGCCGAGCAGCCGCCGCTGGAGTGGGAGCCCGGCGCCGCGGTGACCGTCGTGGTGGCCGCGGAGGGCTACCCGGGGCGGCCGCGCGTGGACGACGTGATCCAGGGCAGCGACGCGCAGGGCGTGCTGCACTCCGGCACCCGTCGCCGCGAGGACGGCGCGGTGCTCTCCGCGGGCGGCCGCGTGCTGTCGGTGGTCGCCACCGGCGAGGACTTGGCGGCGGCGCGCGAAGCGGCCTACCAGCGGGTCGGCGGCGTGCACCTGCCCGGTTCGCACTACCGCACCGACATCGCGCTGCGCGCCGTGCGCGGCGAGATCACCGTTCCGACCGCCTGATCGATCGGACATTCCGGCGAAAACCGCCCGGTGGCAGGGGAAATCCCGCCGCCGGGCGGTTTTTTCTGGTGTTCTTGGAGGGGATTCGAGGAGGGGCCGTGACGCAGGCTGGCTACAACTTGTCGGCGTTGGAGGACTGCCGGGCGGAGCTGGACGGCAAGGCGGGGCCGGTCGGCGCCGTCGGTGACGGTTTCGAGGGGCAGCACGTCGACGCCGCGATCTTCGGCGAGCTGGACGCCGCCGGCGACTTCGCCGCCGCGATCACCGCGCTGGACGCCGCGGGCAAGAAGCAGTTCGACGCCGCCGAGCAGCTGCTGCGCAGCGCCAGCGGCGCGCTCGACGCGGTGCGCAGCAGCGTCGACGAGATCGACCAGGCCAACGCCGAATCATTCCGCTGAACTGGGGATCTGATGGGGATTTCGGGAGACGTGGCGGGCAAGCCCGGTGGCGGGCGGCTCGCCGAGCAGCTGCGCAAGATCGAGGACAGCAGGCCGGACGACATCCGTGCGATCGGCGCCCGCTGGCGCGACGCCGCCGGGCAGGCCGATGACCACGGCAACGCGCTGGGGCAGACGGTGAACGGTCTCGACGGTGCGTGGGAAGGCGGCTCCGCGGACGCGTTCGTCGGCTACCTGGGCAAGATCAACGACGGGTTCGGCAAGGCGCGCGAGGCGCTGCAGGGCTCCGCCGACGTGCTCGACCGAGCTGCCGGAGCGGTGCAGGCGGCGAAGGACGAGGTCAACTCGATCGGCGAGCGGGCGCTGGCCGACGCGCGCCGCGCCGAGCAGGCGTACGAGAAGGAGATCGCCGACGACGCCGCCGAGGAGGAGGCGGCCAAGCGGCGCGACGACGCCATCACGAAGGCCATGCAGGAGCACGCCGCGGAGGCCGAGGGCAAGATCTCCGAGGCGAACGCCGAGCTCAGCGCTGCGCTGGGCGAGCTGCGCAGCGCCGCGGCCGGGCTCGACGACGTGTTCTCCGCACTGCCGAAGGCCGGGGAGCAGCCGTTCACGCCCGCCGAGGGCCGGAAGGTCGACTGGGCGATGACGATGCCGTCGGCGACGGCTCCGCAGTCCGCGCCGCCCGGCGGCGAGTCCTCCGGCGGTTCTGGCGGCTCCGGCTCCGGCTCCGGAGGGGCGGGCGGCTCCGGTGGTGGCGAATCCGGCGGTGGTGGCGGTGGCCTGGGGCCCAGCGGTGGCCCGCCCGCCGGTCCGCCGCCCGGCAACGTGCAGGAGTGGATCAAGGAAGCGATCAAGATCCTGCAGGCCAACGGCATCCCGGTCACCGAGGACAACATCGACGAGATCTGGACGATCATCCAGAAGGAGTCGGGCGGCAACCCGAACGCGATCAACGACTGGGACTCCAACGCGGCCAAGGGCACCCCGTCGAAGGGCCTGATGCAGTGCATCGACCCCACGTTCCAGTCCTACAAGCTGGCGGGTCACGACGACATCTGGAACCCGGTGGACAACATCATCGCGGGCGTCCGCTACACCTTCGACCGCTACGGCGGCTTCGACGGCCACCCCGGCCTGAAGTCCATGGCCCAGGGCGGCGGCTACCAGGGCTACTGATGCCGCGGGGTTCCCGGCGCGCACCGCGTTTGACAGGCTGAACGCATGGTCGATCCTGCTGTTCTGGGCGTCGCGCAGCGCGCCGATGTGGCTCCCTTCCAGGTCATGGAGGTGCTGACCGCCGCAGCGGAGCGGCAGCGGGCGAAGGGGGACGTGGTCTCGCTGGCCGCGGGCCAGCCGTCCACGCCCGCGCCGCGCGCCGTCCGCGAAGCCGCCGCCGCGGCCCTCGAACGCGACTCGCTCGGCTACACCGAGCAGCTCGGGCTGCCCGCGCTGCGGGAAGCCGTCGCCGGGCACTACGGCGAGCTGTCGGTGCGGGCCGACGACGTGGTCGTGACCACCGGGGCGTCCGGCGCGTTCCTGCTCGCGTTCCTCGCCGCGTTCGACGCCGGGGACCGGGTCGCGCTGGCCCGCCCGGGATATCCGGCGTACCGGAACATCCTGTCCGCGCTGGGCTGCGAGGTCGTGGAGCTGCCGTGCGACGCGACGACGCGCTTCCAGCCGACCGTCGCGATGCTGGAAGCCCTCGACCGGCCGGTGGACGGGCTGATCGTGGCGAGCCCGGCGAACCCGACCGGCACGGTGCTCTCCGGCACCGAGCTGGCCGGCCTCGCGGGGTGGTGCGAGGCCAACGGCGTGCAGCTGATCAGCGACGAGATCTACCACGGGCTCAGCTACGGCGAGCCGCTGCACTCGGCGTGGGAGTTCTCCCGCGAGGCGATCGTGGTGAACTCGTTCTCGAAGTTCTGGTCGATGACGGGCTGGCGGCTGGGCTGGATGCTGGTGCCGCCGCGGCTGCGGCGCGCCGTCGACTCGCTGACCGGCAACTTCACCCTCTGCCCGCCCGCGCTGTCCCAGCACGCCGCGATCGCGGCCTTCTCCCCGGAGGCCCTCGCCGAGGCCGCCGGGCACGTCGAGCGCTACCGGGAGAACCGGGAGCTGCTGCTCGGCGGGCTGGAATCGCTCGGCATCACGCGGGTGGCCCCGGCCGACGGCGCGTTCTACGCCTGGGCGGACATCGGGGACCTCACCGACGACACCACGGCGTTCTGCCGCCGCCTGCTGGACGACACCGGGGTGGCGGTGGTGCCGGGCGCGGACTTCGACCCGGCGCTGGGCGACCGCTACGTGCGGATGTCCTTCGCGGGCAGCACCGAGGACATCGCCGAAGCCCTCGACCGGCTGAAGTCCTGGCTGCCCACCCGCTGACGCGGGCGGGGCGTCAATTTCGTACGAAATTGACCAGGGCCCGGGTGGCGCGGGGTCGGGGGAGCCCTGAGATTTCCCGGGTGTGCGGGTCGGGTGGGACTAATCGGGCATCGGATCTGGCAGTCTTGGGAGTACGAGTTGCTGCGGTCGAGCTGAGGTGCGTGCGATGTTGTGGAAGGTGATCGGCGGACTGCTGGTCCTGTGGCTGGTGATCTCGGTCGCGGGGTTCGTCATCAAGGGCCTGTTCTGGCTCGCGGTGATCGGCGGTGTCCTGTTCGTCGCGACCGCCGCGGTCGGCTGGGCCCGCGACCGCAAGCAGATCAAGTCCTAGCCCCGCTCCACTCGATGGAGTGGTAGGTGAAGGGCACCTTTGAGCAACTTACTTGCCTAAAGGTGCCCTTCACCTCGAAAAGATCACCTGGTCAGGTGGGAGTGGAGGAGGGGGCGGGCTGCTTCGGGGCCGGTCCAGAGGTCGGCGTTCAGGCCTGCTTCGCGGGCCGCGTCGATGTTCTCCTGGCGGTCGTCGAAGAACAGGCAGTCCGCCGGTCGGGCGTCGAGGGTGTCCAGCAGGGCGCGGTAGATCCGGGCGTCCGGTTTCGCCAGCTTCAGGTCGCCGGAGAACACCAGGTGCTCGAACAGCCGCGCCCAGTCCGCGCGCTCCGCCGCGCGGCCGAACGACGACGGGGCGTTGGACAGCAGGGCCAGCGCGACGCCCTGCTCGTGCAGGTCGTCGAGCAGCTGCCGCGAGCCCGGGGCGGTCTCCAGCCAGCCCGCGACGTCGGCGCTGGTCAGCCGATCGGAGAGGGCGGCGTCCACCTGCCGGTCCAGCCGTGCGGCCACGGCGCGCCAGTAGTCCAGGTCCGGGCAGCCCCAGTCGTATGCCTTGCGCTCGGCGAAGTACGCCGCTTCGAACTCCTCGGGATCGGCGTCGAGCATCGCGGCGATCCCCGGCAGCGCCGCGGTCCGCCTGCTGATCACCTCGCCGTAGTCGAAAACGACCCACCGCACCACGTGCACCTCCTGCTCAGAGCCTGTTCGTCGTTGCTTCGCCGGGGTGGTCTGCGCGGTCGGCTCCGCCGACGGTGCCTTCAGAGCCCGACTTCGTCGATCCGGCGCAGCGCTTCCCCGATGTCGGCCTTGGTGACGTCCCGGTGCGTGACGAACCGGATCTGGCCGCTCATCGAAACCGCGCGCACACCGATCGCCGTCAAGCGTTCCAGGGCGAGGCCCACGTCCGGCACCGCCGCCAAGACGATGTTGGTCTGCGGGGTGCTGACCGACCAGCCGTGCTCGGCCAGTCCCTCGGCGAGCAGCCGCGCGTTGTCGTGGTCCACGGCCAGCGCGTCCATGCGGTCCAGCGCGACCAGCCCGGCCGCGGCCAGCACACCGCCCTGCCGGACTCCGCCGCCGAGCATCCGCCGCACCCGCCGGGCCTCGCCGATGAAGTCCTCGCCACCCGCGATGACGGACCCGACCGGCGCGCCGAGCCCCTTGCTCAGGCACGCCTGCACGCTGTCGGTGCCGACGGTCAGCGCCGCGGGCGGCAGCCCGAGGGCGACGGCGGCGTTCCAGATCCGCGCGCCGTCGAGGTGGATGCGCAGGCCGCGCTCGCGGGCGGCGGCTGCCAGCTGCGCGTGCTCGTGCGGCGGCGTCACGGCGCCACCGGCGCTGTTGTGCGTGTTCTCCAGGCACAGCAGCGTCGTGCGCAGGGTGTCGTAGCTGGATTCGCCGTGCGCTCGCACGGTCTCCGGCGTCGGTCGCCCGGGACCGGCGTTCCACTCCAGCGGTTGCGGCATGCCGCCGGCGAGCCAGGCGGCGGAGCCGAACTCGTAGGCGAGCACGTGCGAACCGTGCGGCGAGAGGAACCGGTCGCCGCGCTGCAGGTGCAGCATCAGCGAGATCAGGTTGCCCATCGACCCGCTCGGCACCCAGAGGGCGGCGGCGGTGCCGAGCAGCTGGGCGACGCGTTCCTCCAGGGCGCGCATCGTCGGGTCGTGGTCGAGCACGTCGTCGCCGACTTCGGCGGCCGCCATGGCCGCGGACATCTGGGCGTCGGGACGCGTGACCGTGTCGGAGCGGAGGTCGATCGGAGCCAGCTTGGTCACGAACGGATCACATCACACCGGACCCGGGGGAGGGCAACAGCCCGGCGCGGCGGGCTGCGGGGACTGCGGTATCAATCACGGGGTGGATTGCCGCTCCGGCGCGTGCAACGGTTGGAGGCGGGAATCCCGTCCTGGACGTGCAAGCACTTGACGAGCGGAGAGTTCCGCGTGGACCAGCGCGAGGAGCAGGAGTTCGCGGAGTACTTCGCGGCTCGGCGGGAGGCGGTGCGTCGGATGGCGTACATGATGTGCGGTGACTGGCACCGCGCGGACGACCTCGCCCAGACCGCGTTCATCTCCCTGCACCGGCACTGGCGGAAGGTGCGCGACAAGGGCGCGCTGGACGCCTACGTGCGCCGGACCCTGACGCGGGCGGTGATCGACGAGTCCCGGCGCCCGTGGCGGCGGGAGCGGGCCGCGGAGGTGCTGCCGGACCGCCCGGTGGACAGCCCGGACGTGGACGACTCGGTGGCGACCAAGCAGACCCTGCTCGCCGGGTTGCAGAAGGTGCCGCCGAAGCAGCGCGCGGTGCTGGTGCTGCGGTTCCTGGAGGGGCTGGACGTGGCGGGTGTCGCGGCGGTCATGCGGTGCAGCGAGGGCAACGTCAAGAGCCAGTCGGCCCGGGGTCTCGCGGCGTTGCGCGAGGCGCTGGGCGACCAGCTCGGAGATCTGCGGTCGGCGTGAGGAGGTGCGGGTAAGTGGACGAGCGCAAGCTCGAAGAGCTGTTTCGTGATTCGGTGCAGTCCGTTCCTCCGGCGTCGTTCGACGAGCACGACGTGGCGCGGGCGTCGCGGCGGATCACTGCTCGACGCCGGATGACGGCGCTCGGGGGGACGGTGGCGGTCGCCGCCGTGCTCGCGGGCGGAGTCTCCCTGGTCATGCCCACGGAGTCGAAGGTCGCCAGCCAGCACGCGCAGCCCGAGGTCTCGACGGCCTCGCCGCGCAGCGAGGACGGGCCGGGCATCCTCCTCGACCGCGGCGGTCGCTGCGGGCCGGACGCGCAGGTGGCCGCGGCGGTGACCAAGGAGCTCCCGGAAGCCGCGGCGACGGCGCCGGTGGCGGCCCCGGACTGCCCGTCCGGGGCGAAGGTGGCGGCCTTCGTGCTGCGCGAGGGGCCTGCGGCGGGCAGCGTGACGGTGATCGTGAGCCCGGCGGGCACGGTGCCGCCGGATCAGTCGAAGCCGGGCGACACGCGGCATCCCGACGGCACCGAGCAGTCCGTGCGGCAGGCGCGCAGCGGCAAGCTGGTCGTCGTGCGCAGCGACCCGGACGAAGGTTCCCCGGCCGCGCCCTACCGGACTCGGCTGCCCTCGATCGCCGGAGGCATCGCAGGCCAGTTCTGACCGCGCTGAGCTGGGGCTTCGCCACCGCGGAATCGCGTGGTGGCGTGGTCCATGCATCAGGAGGGGCACCCGCAGTCCAGGGAAGCACTCAGGTTCCGCCACCCGCACCGCCACGCAGACCAGCCACCAACAGACTCTTAGGATCGGCAGGCATGACAGCGGCCAGTACTCCCAAGGGCGAGCGGCGGCGGCAGGCGTTGGTGGTGGCCGCCGCGGAACTGCTCGTCGAGGGCGGTTTCGAGGCCGTCCGGCACCGCGCGGTCGCCGAGCGGGCCGGATTGCCGCTGGCCTCCACCACCTACTACTTCTCCTCGCTCGACGACCTGATCGGCGCCGCGGTGGAGCACGAGTCGCGGCAGGAGCTCGCAGCGGGCCGCGCCCGGCTGGAGGAGCTCGCCGACCAGCCGCGCAGCACGGACGCGGTGATCGAGCTGCTGCTGGACATGCTGCTGGGCCGGGACTCGCGCGACGGCGGCGCGGAGGCGGTGCTGCTGCGCTACGAGCGGCTGGTCGGCTCGCCCCGCCGCCCCTACCTCGCGCCGCTGATGCGCGAGCTCGGCGCCGAGCTGCACGAGCTGCTGGCCGAGATCTTCGCCCGCAGCGGTGTGGAGGTCGGCCGGGAGCGGCTGCTCGAACTGATCGCGCTGGTCGACGGCACCGTGGTCAACGCGCTGATCGAGAGCGACCCCGATCCGCGCGGTGCGGCCCGCCGGATGCTGCGCGCTCAGCTCGGCTGAGCCACCCGGTAGAGGTCGGCGTAGGAGCCGCCTGCGGCGAGCAGCTCGTCGTGGCTGCCCAGCTCCACGATGCGCCCGTCGGACATCACCGCCACCCGGTCGGCGTTGCGCGCGGTGTGCAGCCGGTGCGCGATGGCGATCACCGTGCGGCCGTCCAGCAGCGTGGCCAGCGCCTGTTCCAGCTCCCGCGAGGTGGCGTTGTCCAGCAGCGAGGTCGCTTCGTCCAGCACCACCGTGTGCGGGTCGGCCAGCAGCACCCTGGCCAGCGCGAGCTGCTGCGCCCGCGAGGCGGGAACCGGGTGGCCGCCCGCGCCGAGCACGGTGTCCAGCCCGTCCGGCAGGGTTCGCAACCACTCCTGCAGCCCGACCGACTTCAGCGCGTCGGTCAGCTGGTCGTCGGTGAAGTCGCGGTCCGGCAGGGCCAGGTTGTCGCGGAGCGTGCAGGCGAAGATGTGCTGCTCCTGGGTCAGCAGCACCACCTCGCCGCGCAGCTGCTCGGTCGGCAGGTCGGCGATCTCGGTGCGCCCGAAGGCGACCGAACCGGAGCTCGGGCGGCTGATGCCCGCGATCAACCGGCCCAGCGTGGACTTGCCCGCCCCGGACGGGCCGACCACGACCAGCCGCTGCCCGGCGGGCACGGTCAGGTCGATGCCGTGCAGCACCTCGCGGTCCTCGCGGTAGGAGAAGCGGGCGTCGCGGACGACCAGCTCGCGCGATCCGTCGAGCTCCTGCCGCTCGGCGTCGGCGGTCGGCACCTGGTTGACGCCGAGGATCCGCTGCAGCGCGGTGTACCCGGTCTGAAGCTCCTCCAGCCACCGGAACAGCTCGTCGAACGGGCTCGACATCGCCTGGGCGTAGAGCACGACGGTGATGACCGTGCCGATCTCCACCGATCCGCCCCAGTACGCCCAGCCGCCGATCAGCAGGATCGCGCCGATCGGCAGCACGTACGACAGCTCCAGGCAGGGCAACCAGACGGTCAGCAGGCCGCGGTGCCGGTACTCGGCGTTCACCGTCTCACCGAGCGCCTGCTCGTTGCGCGCGATGCGGCGCTCGCCCAGGCGCAGCGCGCTGATGGTGCGCGAGCCCTCGACGGATTCGTGCGTGCTCGACTGCACGTCCGCCCAGCCGGCCATGATCCGGCGCAGCGTCGGCAGCGAGCGCGGGTAGTACCACCGGGTGCTGAGCACCATCAGCGGCACGGCGATGAGCATCCCGCAGGCCAGCAGCGGCGAGGTGAGGACCATCGCGGTGCCGGTCAGCAGCACGGTGATCAGCGCGGTGGTGATCTCCGGCGCGGCGTTGCGGATGGTGAAGTCCAGCCGGTCGACGTCGGTGGTGGTGCGGCTGAGCAGGTCACCGGTGCCCGCCGATTCGACCGTGCCCAGCGGGAGCCGCAGCGCGTGCCCGACCATGCCCTCGCGGGACTCGGCCAGCAGGTGCTCGCCGAGCAGCGTGGCGCGCATCCGCGCCGCCCGGATCAGCAGCGCGTTCGCCACGAGCACCACGAGGAACGCCCCGGCCAGCAGGTCGATGCGCTGGGTCGTGGTGCCCGCGACCACCCCGTCGACCAGCGTGCCGAGGATCTGCGGCCCGGCCAGCCCGACCACGGTGGCCAGCCCGAACAGCAGCATCATCACGGCGAACCGGCCGCGGTGCACGCGCAGCGTCCGCCACGCCCAGTGCCGCACGGTGCGCCCGTCGGCCAACGGCAGCTTCACTTCTCCGCCCCCATGTCCAGCGCCCGGTCCGCCACCGATGCCCACAGCGGGCTCTGGCTGAGCACGATCGTGGTGCGACCGGCGCGGAATTCCTTGACCCGTGCCACGATCCGCGCCTCGGTGTGCGCGTCGACCGCGGAGGTCGGTTCGTCGAGGATCAGCACGTCGGCGTCCGCGCACAGCGCGCGGGCCAGCAGCAGCCGCTGCCGCTGACCGCCGGACAGCGAGCGGCCGCGCTCGTCGAGCACGCCGTCCGCGGGCAGCGCGGCCAGCACGTCGTGCGCGTCCGCGGTGTGCAGCGCGGCGTCCATGTCGATCCCGGCCCCGAGGTCGACCTCGGTCCGGACCGGGCCTGCGAACAGCAGGTCCTGGTTGTGCGCCAGCAGGATCCGCCGCCGCACCTCGTCCGGATCGACCTCGCGCAGCGGCACACCACCCGCGTGCGACTGCCAGGCCAGCCGTTCGGCCACGGCTTCGGCCTGCTCCCCGGCGTCGATGACGGTCAGCTCGCCCGCGGGGATCCGCTGCCCGCTGGTCTCGTCGAACAGGTCCAGCGGCCCCTCGGGCAGCGCCCGCGGGTGCTCCGGGGTCGGCGGCTCCGGCTCCACCTGCAGCAGCGCCTGCGCCCGGCCCGCCGCGACCATGCCACCGGCGAACGAGTAGGCGGCTTCGGACGCCGTGCGCACCGGGATGACCAGGAACGCCGAGACGCCGTAGAACGCGACCAGCTCGCCGACGCTGATCGTGCCGTCGAGCGCGAGCCGCGCGCCCAGCCAGGTCACCAGCACCGTCACCAGGCCGGTCAGCAGCACCTCCGCGCCGACCAGCCACGACTCGATCCGCCCGGCCGCGATCCCGGCGGTGCGCACCCGCTGGCTCGCGGCGGTGAACCGCCCGTGGAACCGGGGCTCGCCGCCGACGCCGCGCAGGATCCGCAGCCCGGACACGATGTCCGCCGCCTGCGCGCTGACCTGGCCCAACTGCTCGCGCTGGGCTTCCTCGCGACGGCGCAGCGGGCTCAGCAGCGGGCTGATGCCGAGCGTCGCCAGCGGCACGCCCACGAGCACCACCGCGCCGAGGAGCGGGGAGATCAACAGCAGCAGCACCGCCGCCACGGCGAAGGACACCAGCGCCCCGGTCGCCCGCCCGACGACCTCGAAGACGTTGCCCACGCGGTAGATGTCCGAGGCGCCGATCGTGACGACTTCACCGGCCCGGACCTTGCGCGTCAGCACGCCACCCAGCCGCGTCACGTGCGCCAGCACGAGGCGCTGCGAGCCCGCCGCGCCGTGCAGCCAGATGGTGTGCGTCGTCCAGTGCAGGACGCCTGCGGAGAGCATCTGAACGAGGCCGAGCCCGAGCACGACGAGCGCCCAGCTCAGCAGCGTGCCGAAGTCGTGCGGGCGGATGCCGTCGTCGATCGCGGCGCCGATGGCGAGCGGCATCAGCGCGGTCGGAAGCATCCAGAGCGAGCCCGCGGCGGTAGCGGTCAGCAGCAGTCCGGGCCGTTGTGCGAGCAGGGACCACAGGAAGCGGAGGGAACTTGCGGCAGCCATGGCCCGATCGACGTTAGCTCCCGGCAATTGCGATGGCGATCCATTTTCCGGGCACCCTCACCCGGCCGGTGGTGGCCGGATGCGGGTTCAGAAGTCCCAGGTGGTCTCGGCGAACTCGCCTTCGGCGATGCGCTCGGCGCAGTCCGGGCACCTGTCGGTGATGGGCTTGGAGCGCGGGTCGCGGCCGATCGGCGTGGGCTGCGGGATCTTCAGCTCGGTCGCGCACAGCGCCGGGACGACCTGACCCGCGTAGACCGCGCCGGGACGCATGGTGGTGGCGTGCCGCTGGGCCAGGCCCATCCCGACGATCCAGAACACGTCCTGCCGCTCGTCGCCGTACACGTCGATCTCCATGCTGTTGTGCCCTCGCTCCTGAGTCGCCGCGAACCAACGATATTGGTCTGGACGTTGCCATGGCCACCACCGCCCAGGGCATTGAGGTCCTCTTAAAGCAGTGCACGGCTGGTCTTACGGACTCCATTTTCCCGCGTCGCGCCGGAGACCGTGCAACCCCGCGCGGAGCGGCTGCGTATAGAGCGGCGGGGCGCGGAAAGGGGACGAGCTCCATGCGAGCCGAACAGGAACGGGCGTTCCGCGAGTTCGCCGGGGAACGCGCGTTGTGGTTGTGCCGTTCGGCGTACCTGCTCTGCGGCGATTGGCGCCTGGCCGAGGACCTCGTGCAGAACACGCTGCTCGAGCTCTACCGTGCCTGGCGCCGGGTTGATGTGTCCACAGTGGATTCATACGCGCGCCGGACCCTGCTGGACGACGGTTCGGTGCTGCTGCACGAGCTCGACCCGGTCACCGCCGACGACCCGTTCCGGGTGGCCACGTCGACGCACTTCATGCTCGACGGCAGCGTCACGATGGTCAGCAGCTGCAACTACGACCCGGTCCTCGACGACCAGCAGGACCCGAACCCGCGGCCGGAGGTGGCGGTCCCGTTCGACCAGCTCGACGTGTTCGCCACCGACCACGACCTCGCCTTCCGCTGACCGGCGCGACGGGGTGGGCCGAACGGCGGCAATGCGCCGGTATCCTGCATGTTCGTGACGGTCAAGCCCAGCATTCCGAACGTCCTCGCCGCCCGCTACGCCTCGCCCGAGCTGGTCGAGCTGTGGTCGCCGCAGCACAAGATCATCCTGGAGCGCAAGCTGTGGCTCGCGGTGCTGCGCGCCCAGGCCGACCTCGGCATCGAGGTCCCCGAGTCGGCCCTGGCCGACTACGAGCGGGTGCTGGAGCAGGTCGACCTGGACTCCATCGCCGCGCGCGAGCGGGTCACCCGGCACGACGTGAAGGCCCGCATCGAGGAGTTCAACGCCCTCGCCGGTCACGAGCAGATCCACAAGGGCATGACCTCGCGGGACCTGACCGAGAACGTCGAGCAGCTGCAGATCCGCCGCAGCCTGGAGCTGGTGCGCGACCGCACCGTCGCGGTCCTGGCGCGGCTCGGGCAGCTCGCCGCCGAGCAGGCCGAGCTGGTGATGGCCGGGCGCTCGCACAACGTCGCCGCCCAGGCGACCACCCTCGGCAAGCGCTTCGCCACGGCCGCCGACGAGCTGCTGGTCGGCTTCCACCGGCTGGAGGAGCTGCTCGCCCGCTACCCGCTGCGCGGCATCAAGGGCCCGGTCGGCACCGCGCAGGACATGCTGGACCTGCTCGGCGGCGACGCCGGGAAGCTCTCCGAGCTGGAGCGCCGGGTCGCCGGGCACCTGGGCTTCGGCCGGACGCTGACCAGCGTCGGCCAGGTCTACCCGCGCTCGCTGGACTTCGAGGTGCTGTCCGCGCTGGTGCAGCTGGCCGCCGCACCGTCCAACGTGGCCACCACGATCCGGCTGATGGCCGGGCACGAGCTGGTGACCGAGGGCTTCAAGCCCGGTCAGGTCGGCTCCAGCGCGATGCCGCACAAGATGAACACCCGGTCCTGCGAGCGGGTCAACGGCCTCGCGGTGATCCTGCGCGGCTACCTCTCGATGACCGGCGAGCTGGCCGGTGACCAGTGGAACGAGGGCGACGTGTCCTGCTCGGTGGTGCGCCGGGTGGCGCTGCCGGACGCGTTCTTCGCCTTCGACGGGCTGCTCGAGACGTTCCTGACGGTGCTGGACGAGTTCGGCGCGTTCCCGGCGGTGGTGGCCCGCGAGCTGGACCGCTACCTGCCGTTCCTGGCGACCACGAAGGTGCTGATGGCGGCGGTGCGGGCCGGTGTCGGCCGGGAGACCGCGCACGAGGCGATCAAGGAGAACGCGGTCGCGGTGGCGCTGGCCATGCGCGAGCAGGGCGCGGAGCGCAACGACCTGCTCGACCGGCTGGCCGCCGACGACCGCCTGCCGCTGACCCGCGACCAGCTCGAAGAGCTGCTGGCCGACCGCCTCGCCTTCACCGGCGCGGCGGCGGCCCAGGTCGGCGAGGTGGCGGCGCAGATCGAGGAGATCACGGCCCGCCACCCCGAGGCCGCGGCCTACCGCCCCGCCGACATCCTCTGACGGTCGGCACCCGTCCCGTGAGCGTTTTGGGGCGCTATAACACCCCAAAACGCTCACGGGCAGCTCACGGCCAGTGGGCGTTGAAGAAGTCCAGCTCGCAGCGGGTGGCCTGCTGGAACAGGCGCAGGCAGCGGGCCCGGTCGCGCTCGTCGAGCTCCGCGCCCACCCGGTCCAGCTCGCCGCGCAGCCAGCGCACCCACGCCTGGAACTCCGGGTTGTCGTGCAGCGTGATCCACTCCGCGTGCACGAAGTCCTCCGGCAGCGCGTCCGGCGCGCGCACGGCCCACTCCAGGTAGGACCACTCCGCGACGGTCAGCACCGTCAGCACCTCGGCGTAGCTGCCGCGCTCGTTGGCGTCCTGCATCAGCTCCCGGAAGGCCTCCGTCGCCTCGTCCAGCTCCGGGTGCACCCGGTCGGACTCGCCGACGCCCAGCGCGTCGAACGCGCGCTGGAAGTAGGTGTTCTCCTCGCTGGTGACCACTCCGACGCTGCCCGCGATCGCCAGCCGCGAGGCGTAGCGGTCGGCCTTGGCGATCCCGGAGCCGAGCAGCGCCAGGAAGTCGTCCACGAACTGGTAGTCCTGCACCAGGTAGGAGCGCATCGAGTCGGCGGGCACCTGCCCGGTGAACAGGGCCTGGGTGAACGGGTGCCCGATCACCGCCGTCCAGTCGGGCTCGCTGCGCTGGCGCAGCCAGTCGGTGAAGGTCTCGGTCACGGAAGTCCTCCTGTCCGCCGGGCGTCCGGCGTGGTGCGTCCACTACGCCACGCCGCGGCTGTCCCCGCCAACTCGTACCACCGGCGGGAGCGCGCGGGCTGGTGGGGGAGAATCGGCACGTGGTTGCACTCGCCGATTACCCCCAGATCGCAGCGGGCAAGGTCCGCCAGCTGCACGCCGTGGACGACGAACACCTGCTGCTGGTCGCCTCCGACCGCCTGTCGGCGTACGACCACGTGCTGGACACGCCGATCCCGGACAAAGGCCGGGTGCTCACCGCGATGAGCGTGTACTGGTTCGAGCTGCTCGCCGACGTGGTGCCGAACCACCTGGTCAGCGCGGACGACCCGCGCATCCCCGGCGAGGTGCGCGGCCGCGCGCTGCTGGTGCGGCGGCTGGAGATGCTGCCGGTCGAGTGCGTCGCGCGCGGCTACCTCACCGGATCCGGGCTGGCCGACTACCAGCGCACCGGCGCGGTGTGCGGCGTCGAGCTGCCCGCCGGGCTGGTCGAGTCCTCGCAGCTCCCGGAGCCGATCTTCACCCCGGCCACCAAGGCGGAGCTCGGCGACCACGACGAGAACATCAGCTTCGACGCGGTCGCCGCGGAGCTGGGCGCGGAGCGCGCCGAGCAGCTGCGCGAGGTGACGCTGCGGGTGTACGCGCGGGCGGCGGAGCACGCGCGCGGCCGGGGCGTGATCCTGGCCGACACCAAGTTCGAGTTCGGCCTGGCGCCCGACGGCTCGCTGGTGCTGGGCGACGAGGTGCTGACGCCGGACTCCTCGCGCTACTGGCCCGCCGACGGCTACCAACCGGGCCAGGTGCAGCCCTCGTTCGACAAGCAGTACGTGCGCAACTGGCTGACCTCGCCGGCCTCCGGCTGGGACCGCGCCGCGGACACCCCGCCGCCGTCGCTGCCCGCCGACGTCATCGCGGCGACCCGCGACCGCTACGTCGAGGCCTACGAGCGCATCACCGGCCGCTCCTTCGCCGACTGGCCCACCCCGGACGTCTGATCAGGGCCCGGGTGACCACCACCCCTGAGGTGGTGCTTCGCGCCGCTGCCGTATGGACCCGGGTGAACGTCAATTTCGTACGAAATTGACGCCTCGTCACTCGGGCGTGGGAACGGCGGGTGGAGGTTCGCCGGATTTGCGCCGGGGGGACATCTCGGCGTCAGGTGGCCGTCATCCGGGCCGGGCGCAATGAGTCCTCGTGAGCCCGCCGCTGGTGGTGTCGTTGTCCGGACTCGACCTCCCGGTGCTGGACCAGTGCGTCGAGTTCGGCGCTGACCTGGACCGGCGCGCCGTGCCGTTGTCGCTGCTGATCGCGCCGCACCCGGCCCCGCCGAACCCCGTGCTGGACTGGATCGCCGGGCGGGTGGACTCCCGCGACGTGGTGAGCCTGCACGGGTTCGCCCGCACCGCGCCGGGGCTGCGGGCGCGGCTCGCGCCCGCAGCCGGGCTGCCCGCGCACGAGGCCGGGCTGCACCTGGTCGCCGCCGCCGCGGTCCTGGAGCGGTTCGGGCTGCGGACCAAGACCTTCATCCCGGCTCGGTGGTTCGGTTCGGCGGGCACCATCACGGCCCTGCGGCGGCGCGGCTTCTCGGTGTGCGCGGACGCGATGGCGGTGCGGGAGCTGGCCACCGGCCGGGTGCACCGGGGACGCATCCGCATGATCGGACCGGGCGAGCGCGCCGAGCCGTGGTGGTGCCGCGCGCTGGTGCTCGGCGCCGGGCGGGCGGCCCGGCTGGGACGCCCGGTGCGGCTCGCGGTGGACTCCGCCGTGCTGCGCAAACCCGCTGCGCGGCAAGCGGTTCTGGACGCGATCGACCTGGCCCTGCACCACGGCGCGCGGCCGGTCACCTATGCCTCGTTCGGAGTGCCCGGCGGACTGTGAAACCCGATGAGGATCCCTTCATCGGAGCTTCAGGGCTGCCTCACGCTCGGCCGCGAAGCTGGTTTCAGTCAAGGAGAGAGCCGGACGAGAGGCAGCGGAACGATGCGGACGATGAAGCGGACCTGGCTGGTGGCGGGCGCGGCGGTGGCGGTGCTCGGACTCGGTGGCACGGGAGTGGCCCTGGCGGGCGCGGCGGAGCAGGCCCCGGCTCCGGCGCCGCTGCCCACGGCCCCGGCGCAGGTGCAGAACCCCGCCCAGCCGGCGCCGGTGTGCGTCGATGACGACCTGGACGACCAGTTCGACGACCAGGACGACCGGTTCGACGACGATCGCTTCGACGACGACCGGTTCGACGACGACCGCGACGACCGGTTCGACGACTGCGACGACCAGTTCGACCACGACGACGTCGACGACCACGACGACGCGGACGACCGGGACGACGTGCACGACGTCGACGACCGCGACGACGACTGAGCGGCGACCGCTCAGAGGCCGGTCGGGGTGCCCTTGGTGAGGACCTCGACCGCCGTGCCCTCCGGGCCGAGCTGCTCGAACATCCGGTAGTGCATCTGCGGCACGGCCAGCACCGCCTCGTGGATCGGCACCGCCGTCCGGGGCGCCACCGCGCGCAGGAAGTCGACCGCCTCGGAGAGCTTCAGCCACGGTGCCGCGGTCGGCAGGCCGAGGACGTCGATGCGCTGCTCCGGCACGAAGAACGAGTCGCCCGGGTGGTAGAACGCGCCGTGGTCGACGACGTAGCCGATGTTGTCGACCACCGGGACGTCCGGGTGGATCACCGCGTGCTCGCCGCCGACGACGTTGACCGCCGCGCCGCCCAGCTCGATCGAGTCACCGGGCCGGGCCGTGGTCGCGGGCAGCCCGCGTTCGGCGATCGACACCGCCGAACCCGGGTCGACCACCAGCTGGGCGTCCGGGTTGGCCGCCAGCAGCGCGGGCAGCCGCTCCAGGTCGAGGTGGTCGAAGTGCTGGTGGGTGACCAGCACGGCGTCCAGGTCGCGCAGGTCCTCGAAGTCCGCGGAGAACGTGCCGGGGTCGATCAGCAGTCGCGCCGATCCGGTCTCGACCAGCACGCACGAGTGTCCGAAGTGGGTGATCTGCACGGTGTTCCTCCTCGAGAGCCGGTGCCCCGACCACTCTCGCACTCCTCACCAGAGCCGGTGCGGCAGCGTGCCGAGCAGCTCGGTCTCCTCGGCCGCGGTCAGCCCGGCCTTGCGCTCGCGGTCGGCTCCCCGCGCGCGTTCGGTCTCCAGCGCCGCCGTCACGGTCTCGGCCAGCGGCCGGATGCGCAGCCCGGCGGCCAGCGAGGGCGCGGCGTCGTGCGAGGCGAAGCCGTCGTAGTCGTCGGGGATCCAGAGCGGCAGCGACTTCGGCCCGCTCCAGCGCTGCACCCCGGCTTCGTCGAGCGCCTCGGGCGCGACGGCCGCGAGTTCGGTGCCCTCCGGCGCGATGACCGCGGCGATCTCCTTCAGCAGCGCCTCCAGCGCGGTGGCCGGGCCGATGCCGTCGAAGGTGCCGGTGATGCCGCGCTCGGCGGCGGTGACGATCCAGTCGGCCAGGTCGCGCACGTCGATGTGCTGGGACGGCGTGCCGGGGGTGTCCGGCACGAGCACCCGTCCGCCGCGCGACATCCGCAGCGGCCAGTAGCCGAACCGGTCGGAGGGGTCGTTCGGCCCGGTGATCAGGCCCGGGCGGACCACGAACGCGCGCTCGCCCATCGCCTCCCGCACCGCGTTCTCGCAGGCCACCTTGATCCCGCCGTAGGACTCGGGGGTGCTGGTGTCGGCGGAGTCGGTGATCGGCGCCAGCAGCGGCGCGCCGGTGCTCTGGCCGGTCGCCGCGTTGTCCGCGTAGACGTTGATCGTGGACACGAACGTCCAGTGCCCGGCGTCCACGGCTGCCAGCGCCTCGCGCACCCACCGGTAGTTGCGCGCGACGTCGACGACCGCGTCGAACCGCTGCCCGGCCAGCGCGCCGAGCCCCTCCTCGCGGTCCACGACCACCAGTTCCGCGCCCTCGGGCACGTCGCCGCTCGTGCCGCGCGCCGCGCAGACGACGTCGTGCCCGCGCTCCAGCGCCGCCGCCGCGACCGCGTGCCCGACGAAGACCGTTCCACCCAGCACCAAGATCCGCATGCCCGGCACACTTCCGGAAAAACCGGGGCGGGGCGACGGATCTCGCTACCGGTGAACGTCGTGAGCGCTTCGGGGCGCCAGAACACCCCGAAACGCTCACGGCTCACGCTCAGCCGGTGACGGTGATGGTCATCGCCGGCCCGGCCCCGCCGCCGATGCGGGTGTGCACCGAGTACTCGCCGGGCGGCACGTCGGCGATGGTCGCCACCGCCTCGGCGACGCCGTCGCGGTCGGTGACCACCTCGGCCAGGCCCTCGTCGGCTCCCACCGGGTGCTCGCCGTTGCGCACGAAGGCGGCGGAGGAGATCCAGCTGACGCCCTCCAGCCCGTGGTCGAGCCGCATGACCAGCGTGTTCCCCGCCCGGACCTGGGACTTGTCGGCGGTGAACCGCGGCTGCTCGGCGACCCGGACCGCTTCGGTGCTCGGCGCCGCGGTGGCCGGGACGGTCGTGGTCAGGGCGAATCCGGCGAGCAGCGCCGCCCCCAGCAACGTCTTCACAGTGCGCATCGGAATGCGTTCCCCTCAGTGGCTTTCGATCAACACCGGGCACCTCCCCTCGGTGCCCTCCCTGATAGACGGCTTCGGAGGCCAAAGGTTTAAACAACGTGTGAAATTTGTGACGGAAGACACATCTCGGGTGGCATGTGGTGAGCCACACCGCACCCACCGCCCCTGCCCGGCGTGGCGAACTCCCAGCTCAGTTACGCTGCGCCAGTACTGCTGGCCATCCGCCGGGGTCCTGGCGGATCTGCACTGAAACCGGGAGCAGCACCCGTGGCCCGAGTCGTTGTCGACGTCATGCCGAAGCAGGAAATCCTCGACCCGCAGGGGCAGGCGGTGGCCAATGCGCTGCCGCGGCTCGGGTTCGAAGGGATCGCCGAAGTCCGCCAGGGGAAGCGTTTCGAGCTGGAGGTCGCCGACGACGTCGACGACGACACGCTCGCCAAGATCGCCGAAACGCTGCTGGCCAACCCGGTCATCGAGGACTGGACCGTCCGCCGGGTGGACGCATGAGCAGCTCTGCGCCAACTCCGGTTCTGCTCAACCGCACCTCAGGGGAACGTGACGCAAGCCAGCCACGGGAAACCGCGAAACGCGAGATCAAGCTGGTCGCAACCACCACTGTGAATCGCGGAGAGGCGGTACTGGCATGAAGATCGGCGTCATCACCTTCCCCGGCACCCTCGACGACGTCGACGCCGCCCGCGCGGTGCGCCGCGCCGGTGCCGAGTCCGTCGCCCTCTGGCACGCCGACCACGACCTCAAGGGCGTGGACGCGGTGGTCGTCCCCGGCGGCTTCTCCTACGGCGACTACCTGCGCTGCGGCGCGATCGCCAAGTTCGCCCCGGTGATGACCGAGGTGGTCGAAGCCGCCCGCAAGGGCATGCCGGTGCTCGGCGTGTGCAACGGCTTCCAGATCCTGTGCGAGTCCGGGCTGCTGCCCGGCGTGCTGACCCGCAACGCGGGCCTGCACTACGTCTGCCGCGACCAGTGGCTGAAGGTGGAGAACAACAGCAGCGCCTGGACCACCCGCTACGAGGCCGGTGCCGAGCTGCTGATCCCGATCAAGCACGGCGAGGGCAACTACATGGCCGACGAGGCCGTCCTCGACGAGCTGGAGGGCGAAGGCCGGGTGCTGTTCCGCTACGCGGGCGAGAACCCGAACGGTTCCCAGCGCGGCATCGCGGGCATCACCGACGCGCGCGGCCGGGTGGCGGGCATGATGCCGCACCCCGAGCACGCGATCGACCCGCTGACCGGCCCCACCGACGACGGCCTCGGCATGTTCCTGTCCGTTCTGGATGCACTGGTGGCAGCGTGACCAACATCGACACCGTCGAGCAGGCGAAAACCACTCCCGAGACCGACCAGCCGTACCGCGAGCTGGGGCTGAAGGACGACGAGTACGCCCGGATCCGCGAGATCCTGGGCCGCAGGCCCACCGACGCCGAGCTGGCCATGTACTCGGTGATGTGGAGCGAGCACTGCTCCTACAAGTCGTCGAAGGTGCACCTGAAGTACTTCGGCGAGACCACCACCGACGAGATGCGCGAGAAGATGCTCGCGGGCATCGGCGAGAACGCCGGCGTGGTGGACATCGGCGACGGCTGGGCGGTGACGTTCAAGCTGGAGAGCCACAACCACCCGTCCTACGTCGAGCCGCACCAGGGCGCGGCGACCGGTGTCGGCGGCATCGTCCGCGACATCATGGCGATGGGCGCCCGGCCGGTCGCGGTGGCCGACCCGCTGCGCTTCGGCCCGGCCGACGCGGAGGACACCAAGCGGGTGCTGCCCGGCGTGGTGTCCGGCGTCGGCAGCTACGGCAACTGCCTGGGCCTGCCGAACATCGGCGGCGAGGTCGTCTTCGACGAGTGCTACAGCGGCAACCCGCTGGTCAACGCCATGTGCGTGGGCGTGATGAAGGTCGAGGACCTGCACCTGGCGCACGCCAGCGGCACCGGCAACAAGATCATCCTGTTCGGTGCGCGCACCGGGCTGGACGGCATCGGCGGCGTGTCGGTGCTGGCCTCGGAGACCTTCGACAGCGACGAGTCCGGCGCGGGCCGCAAGAAGCTGCCGAGCGTCCAGGTCGGCGACCCGTTCGCCGAGAAGGTGCTCATCGAGTGCTGCCTGGACCTCTACCACGCCGGCCTGGTCGTGGGCATCCAGGACCTGGGCGGTGCGGGCCTGTCCTGCGCCACCTCGGAACTGGCCTCGGCCGGTGACGGCGGCATGCGCGTCGACCTGGACCAGGTCCCGCTGCGCGCCACCGGCATGACGCCCGCCGAGATCCTCTCCAGCGAGTCGCAGGAGCGGATGTGCGCCGTGGTGGAACCGTCCAACGTGGACGCGTTCCTGGAGGTCTGCCGGAAGTGGGACGTCACCGCCACCGTGATCGGTGAGGTCACCGACGGCGAGAACCTGGAGATCTTCTGGCACGGCGAGCTCGTGGTGGACGTGCCGCCGCGCACCGTCGCGCACGAGGGCCCGGTCTACGAGCGCCCGGTCGAGCGGCCCGCCGAGCAGGACCTGATCGCCGCGGACAGCGCGAGCACGCTGGCCCGTCCGTCCACGAAGGACGAACTGCGCGAGACGATCCTGCGGATGGCGGCCTCGCCGAACCTGTGCTCCCGCGCGTGGGTCACCGACCAGTACGACCGCTACGTCCGCGGCAACACCGTGCTGGCGCAGCCGTCGGACGGCGGTGTGCTGCGCATCGACGAGGAGACCGGTCGCGGCATCGCGATCTCCACCGACTGCAACTCCCGCTACACCCGGCTCGACCCGTACGCGGGAGCGCAGCTGGCGCTGGCGGAGGCCTACCGCAACGTGGCGACCACCGGTGCCACGCCGGTGGCGGTCACCAACTGCCTGAACTTCGGCTCGCCGGAGGACCCGGGCGTGATGTGGCAGTTCCAGCAGGCGGTGCGCGGCCTGGCCGACGCCTGCCAGGAGCTGGGCATCCCGGTGACCGGCGGCAACGTCAGCTTCTACAACCAGACCGGCTCGAAGGCGATCCTGCCGACGCCGGTGGTGGGCGTGCTGGGCACGATCGACGACGTGACCCGCCGCATCCCCATCGGCATCGGCGGCGAGGACGGCGAGACGCTGCTGCTGCTCGGCGAGACGCGCGAGGAGTTCGGCGGCTCGGAGTGGGCGCGCGTGGTGCACGACCACCTCGGCGGCGTGCCGCCGAAGGTCGACCTGGCGCGCGAGAAGCTGCTGGCGGAGATCCTGGTCGCGGGCTCCCGCGACGGCATGATCTCGGCGGCGCACGACCTCTCCGAGGGCGGCCTGGCGCAGGCGCTGGTGGAGACGGCGCTGGTCGGCGAGTGCGGTGCCCGCGTGGTCCTGCCCGAGGGCGCGGACCCGTTCGTCTGGCTGTTCTCCGAGTCGGCGGGCCGCGTGCTGGTGGCGGTCCCGCGCAGCGAGGAGACCCGCTTCACCGACATGTGCACGGCCCGCGGTCTCCCGTGGTCCAAGGTCGGTGTCGCCGACGCGGGCGAGAAGTCCCTGGACATCCAGGACGTCGCGAACATCCCGCTCCCGGAACTCCGAGAAGCCTGGGAAGGCACCCTCCCTGCCCTGTTCGGCTGATCTTTTCCAGGTGAAGGGCACCTTTCTCCAACTATGTTGGCGAAAGGTGCCCTTCACTCTTACCTGATCCGATGATCCACCCGACCAGGAGCACCGGCGGAACGCTCCGCAGGCGCCCGTCGCGCGCGGGATCTCCGCGGTGAAGGGCACCTTTAGGCAGGTTAGTTGCTAAAAGGTGCCCTTCACCGCGGTTCTCACAGGCGGGTGGGGTCGAAGGCTTCTGTGCGGGGGGTTCCGTCGTAGCCGCCGGGTGGGGCGGGGAGGTTGAAGAGGGTGCCCAGGGTCGGGGCCACGTCGATGGTGCGGGCTTCGGCCGCGGAGGTGCCGGTGCGGATCGCCGGGTGGCCGCCGGTGATGAAGAACGGGATCGGTTCGGTGGCCGGGTGGCCGTGGTTGCCCGGGATCGGGTTGGAGATGACCTCCGGGTCGGCGAAGCGCCAGCCCGGTTCGCAGTAGACGACCAGGTCGCCCGCTTCGGGGCCGAGGCGGAGTTCGGCCGGGGCGTGGGCGGAGAGGACGCCTTCGGTGGCCAGGGCCAGTTCCCGGAGCCGGGTCACCGCCGCTTCGCGTTCTGCTTCCGGGCCGGTGAAGTAGAGGAGTTCCGCGCCGCCGTTCTGGGCGACCTGCACGCGGCCGGTCAGCAGCGGGTCGTCGTCCACCGCTCTGCTCAGCGAGATCACCCGGTGCGCCCAGGACCAGTCCATCGAGTGGTCGGCGCAGATCAGCAGCACGCTGGAGGACCAGCGGTCGGTGCGGACGAGGTGGTCGACGAACCGGCCGACCTGCGCGTCGGCGGAGGCCAGCGCCGCGGCGCGGGCGGCTCGCAGGGTGGTGCCGGTCAGGTCGGCGTGGCCGAGCCGGTCCACGTCGCCGAAGTTGGCGAACACCAGGTCCGGATCGGAACTGTCCACCATGGACACCAGGGCGGTGGCGGTGAAGACGTCCGGGGCGTGCCCGCTGATCGGGACGATCGGCCGCGGCTCCCACCGAACGCTGGCCCTGGTGCCGAAGATCCCGTGCAGGTACTCCTTGCTCAGCACGCTGCCGGTGACCTTCCCGCGAGCGTGCAACCGGTCCAGCAGCGTGTCGAACCGCAGGTCCGATGCGCGGTCGAGGGTGCGGATCTCGCCCTGCGCCGCGTCGTATACCGAGTTCGCGGGCACGCCGGAGCGGTCCGGCCGCACGCCGCTCATCATCATCACGTGGTTCGGGATCGTCTCCATCACCGGCAGCGACCGGGCCTGCGGGAAGGACGTCCCGGCCTCGCGCAGCTCGTGCAGGCGCGGGGTCAGCCGCGGGGTGATCTCGTCGGGCGAGCAGCCGTCGACGACCAGCGCGTAGACGCGCAGCGGCTTGTCGCCCCCGGCCGCCCACGCGGTGGGGGCCGCCGCGGACAGCAGCACGCCGGTGCCTGCGACCTGGAGGAAACTGCGTCGGTCGAGCGAAGTCATCGCACGGGCTCCTGGTGGATCTGCTGGGCTCCGGTGGTCACTGCGCAGCTCACCCAAGAAACGTGACAGATTTTCGCCTTTTCCGCACCCCGTCCGGCACAACGTTGCGGATTCGTTCGGCGGACGGTGCCCGGACCGGAACGCGGAGTTCACCGCTGCGTCAACGTCTCGCGGAACGCCGGTTCAGCCGAGCCCGATGTGCATGTAGCGGAACTGCGGCCACAGATCGCGCCACAGCAGGTGGGGATCCTCGGCGAGCCAGATCGGAGTGCCCCGGTTGATCGCGCCGGGACCGTCCACGGTGGACACCTGCTCGACGTGGCCGAAGTGGCGGCGCAGCGTCTCCTCGTCGAACCCGACGAAGAGCGCGGTGCGCGTTCCTTCCGGCGGTGAGCCGAAGTACCAGTACCCGCGACTCCCGCTGTACACCTCCGGGATGCCCTCCTCCGGCCCGAGGTGCTGGATCGCGCTCGCCGACCAGTAGCTGCTGGCGACCACCGCGACCTGCTCCTCGGCGGGCAGGTCGTGCAGCGCGTCGGCGACGTCCCGGGTGAACTCGGGCCAACCGCTGCTGGCGATGTTGGGCAAGGTGCCGGGCAGCTCGGCCGACAGCGGCCGAGGGGTCAGCGCGGAGAGCGCGACCACGGCGGAAACCGCGCAGGCGGCCGAAGTCGCCCACCGGATCGCCCTGCGGTTCAGGTGCGGTCGCAGACCGACCGCGGAAGCCGCCCACACCACGGGGTAGAGCCCGGTCAGGTAGTAGCTGCGCGCGCCGACGACGATGAAGAGCACTGCCAGGCCCAGGAACGTCGCTGCCACGAACCGGAAGGGCCTCAGCCGCGGTGCGCGCAGCAGCCACCAGAGCCCGCAGCCGAGCAGCACCGCGCCGACCGGCCCCGCCCCGTACAGCGCCCCCGGCAGCAGGGTCGTCCCGGTCGCGGCGGACTCCCCGGCGACCACGTCCACCATGCCCAGCTGCGGCCACCCGTTGGCCGCCTGCCAGATCAGCGTGGGCACCGTCGCGGCCAGCGCGATGGCGGCCCCGCCCCAGAACCGCGGTCGCCGCAGCATCGAGCGCGGCCCGAGGACGAGCACCGCGACGATCGCGACCAGCCAGAACCCGGCGATCAGGAACTTCACCTGGATCAGCAGCGCCGTCGTGGCCCCGGCCCACAGCAGCAGCCGGTCGTCGCGCAACCGCACCCAGCGCACCAGCAGCCAGGTCAGCACCGCCCACAGGATCGGGTCGACGGCCGAGGTCGCCAGCAGCCGGCCCTCCGCGACCAGCTGCGGGCAGATCGCGAAGACCGCTGCGCTGAGCACCTGCGCGCGCTGATCGCCGCCGAACTCGCGCGCGATCAGCGCGGCGACCACGACACCCGCGGCGGTGAGCAGGATCGCGGGTAGGCGGAGGCCGAGCGGCGAGCCGGGGAACAGCGCGTCCATGGCCAGCGCCAGCAGCGGCAGCACCGGCTGCTGGTCGGCGTATCCCCAGGACAGGTGATCCCCGGCGGCCAGGAAGTACAGCTCGTCGCCGAAGTAGCCGTACCGCGAACCGGCGATCGCGAGCACCGCGGCGAGCACGCCGGAGATCAGCAGGACCGGCCTCGTCGCCAGCGGTGCGGGGGAGTGCGCGAGCGGCGGCCGGAGCCCGGTCGTCTGGAGTTGTCCGTGCATGATCGTCTATACGTCCGGCGGCCGTGGACGGTTTCCCCCGCGCGCGGGCTCGGTACCTTCAGGCCGTTCCGCTGCGCTGAAGGACACTTTCCGGCGAAGTTCCGGAGCCCGGCCCTCACCGGGTAGTGGCCTCCCAGTCCACCGGCAGGGTGACGTCGTGATCGGGGCTGGTGGTGATGCCGTCGTTGCGCACTTCGCCGTGGAAGGCCGTGCCGGACATGTCGACGTCGTGCTCGAAGCGGGCCCCGCGGAAGTCGGTCTCGCCGTGGAACTCGGCGCCGGCCATCGACAACGCGTTGCCGAAGCGGCTCTTGTCGAACTTGGTCGTGCCCGCGAACCGGGTGCGCCGGAAGGTCGCCCGGCCGCTGAACTCCGTGCCGGGGAACCAGGCCAGCTGGTGGAAGACCGCGTCGTCGCAGCGGAACCGCCCGTACAGCCTGCCGGGCCCGATGGTCGCGGCGGTGAACCACACCTTCCCGTGGAACTCGCAGCGGCTGAAGTTGTTGTCGCTGAACAGGCGTCCGTAGCGCAGCGTCAGCGTGCCGATCTTGCGGTCGGTGAGGTCGAAGTACTCCAGGGTCGCGCCGGTCAGGTCCAGGTCGTAGGCCGGGGCGTCGGCGTCGTCGACGCGGGGCACCAGCTCCTCGATCAGCCGCTGCGCCGTCAGCCGCACCTGGAGCATCCGCTCGGACTCGTCCTTCTCCTCCGCCGTGTCCAGATCGGCGCCGTAGCGGTCGTGCGCGAAAGGCCGCCGCAGGTAGGAGCAGAGCACGTCGAGCACGGTCTGGGTGTAGTCGGGGCGGTTGCGGGCGAGCCCGGCGAGCGCGTGCAGCGCGCCGACGCGGACCTGATCGGTCTCGTGCCCGAGCAGCTCGATCGCGCGGGCGAACCGCTCGTCGGCGATCCGGTCCCGGTCCAGCTCCACGCGCCGGTCTTCCAGCTCGTACCGATCGCGCTCGACCTGCTGCCGCTGCTCCTCGGTGCGCCGCCGCCGGTCGTTGAGCCACAGCGCGTAGAGCGCGACTACCGAGCCCGCGGCGAGCCCGCCGGTCCGGAGTGCGTCGGCGCCCGTGGTGCGCGGGTCGAAGGCCAGCAGCGCGATGCTCACGCCGAGCAGCACCACGACGGCGATGGCGATCGTCGCGACCAACCAGATCCTGCGCTCACCCATGCGCGTGATTCTCGCCGATCCGCTCGACCGAGATGCGCGCCCGATTCGATCTCGGGAGCGGGGTCAGGGTCCAGCCGTCCGGGAGGTCGTTGGCCGCAGCCGCGCCGACCTCGGTGCCGGATACCGAAAACGCTGGTAGAGGTGCCCTCGCCCGGAGGTCGAGCCCGTGGTCGAAGCTCGCCCCGTCGAGGTCGCAGAGGGCGGCGAAGAAGGCCTGCCCGAACGAGACCCGCTCGGCGAACCGGGAGTCTCGCAGGCTCACCTCGGCGTGGAACTCCGCGCCCGAGAAGAGGGCCGGTGCCCTGAGCACCACTCGCCGCGAGGCGAGGAGGCCGTGGAACACGGCGCCGGTGGCGTCGAAGGGGTCCAGGAAGGTGGAGTCCCGCAGGTCGACCTTGCCGTGGAAGACCGTGCCCGTGAAGTTCGTCCGGTGCCGGAACAGGCAGCCGTGCGCGTCGAGGCGGCCGACCACCCGGCCGGACAGGCTGAAGCGGTCCAGTCGCGCGTTCGCGACGTCCAGGTCGTACCGCGGCGGGTCCGGTTCGCCGTTCTGCGGCAGCAGCGACACCAGGAGTTTGATGGCGGTCTGCCGAACCGTCCGCTCGTGCTGCTCTTCGTGCGTGGGAGCCCGGTCCGGCTCGTCAGTCCACTTCGGATGGTCGAAGGGGCGGCGCAGGTACGAGCAGAGCACGTCGAGAACGGTCTGCGTGTAGTCCGGGTTGTTGCGCGCGAGCCCGGCGAGCGAGTGCAGCGCGCCTACGCGCACCTGGTCGGCCTCGTTGCCGAGCAGCTCCACCGCCCGCGCGAAGCGCTCGTCGGAGGCCCGGACGTGGTCCTGCGCGGTTCGCCGGTCCTCAAGTGCCTGTCGCTGCTGTTCGAGGGCGTAGCGCTCCCGGTCGAGCTCCTGGCGCTTGGTCTCCAGCTCCTGCCGCTTCTCCTCGGTGCGCCGCCTGCGGTCGTTGAGCCACAGCGCGTACAGCGCGACGACCGAGCCCGCGGCCAGTCCGCCGGTGCGCAGTGCGTCGGCGCCGGTGGTGCGCGGATCGAAGACCAGCAGGGCGATGCTGACGCCGACGAGCACCACCACCGCGATGCCGATCGTCGCGACCAAGCCGATCTTGCGCTCACCCATGCGCGTGATTCTGCCCGGCGCCGCCGCGGTTCTGGGCGCGCACGGGAGAACCCGCGGCGCCGTCGGGAGCGGCACCGCGGGTTCGCGGAGGTCAGCCGTTGGCCAAGGCCTGCAAGCGGTCGTAAGCGCCGTTGAAGGTGTTCTTGTCGATCGGCGAGGAGGTGTACTGCCAGATCGTCCAGACGCCCCAGTTGTACGGGAGCTGGCCGACCGTGCTCGCGTAGCGGGCGACCCACAGCGGGTTCGTCGAGCTGAAGTCACCGCTGACGCACTGGCTCCACCAGCTGGTGGAGGTGTAGATGACGGGCCAGCGCCCGGTGCGCGAGTGGTAGGTGTCGCTGAAGTCCTTGATCCAGGCCGTCATCTGGCTCTTGGTCTTGCCGTAGCAGGTCGAGCCGTAGGGGTTGTACTCCATGTCCAGCGCGCCCGGCAGGGTCTTGCCGTCCTTCGACCAGCCACCGCCGTTGTCCACGAAGTAGTTGGCCTGGGCCGCGCCGCTGGAGCGGTCCGGCAGGGCGAAGTGGTAGGCGCCGCGGATCATGCCCACGTTGTAGGAACCGTTGTACTGCTGGGCGAAGTACGGGTTCTTGTAGCCGGTGCTCTCGGTCGCCTTGACGTAGGCGAACCGCATGCCCTGGTTGTACCAGGACTTCCAGTCCACATTGCCCTGGTGGCTGCTGACGTCCATGCCCGCCACCGTGGCCAGCGGGTCGATGGCAGGCGCGGCCTGCTCCTCGCCGCCCTCGTGCTTGCGGATCTGCGAGCCCATCGGCGTGTCGGTGACCGGTTCGGTGCTGGTCTGGCCCATCGCGGAATCCCTTCCGGGAAGCGGGGTGCTGGCCAGCGCGGGCGCGCACAGGAAGACGGCACCTGCGCAGATCACCGATGTTAAGGAGAAGAGCCGTAATCGGCGACCACGTCCACTCGGTCGGTTCATCGGGGCCTCCATGGTGTTGGTTGCGCCGCGTCGTCGGGGGACTGCGCGGCTTGCCCCGGAAGTGTCGCGAATCGTTTTCGTAAGAAGTAGATCCTGTGTTAGTTTTTAACCGGATTGGCTCAATCCGGACAGCTGAGGGTGAACTGCCGGTCACCGACGGGTAGTTCAACGCCGAGCGCAACCTCTCGGCCGGGCTGAGCGTCAACACCAGCAGATCGATCATGACAAGCCGTACTCGAGCGATCACGTGGTTGCGGACGGTAATCGATCGTCGTGTGAACCACACGGATGGCCTGCTCGGATGAGGTTACGGCTTACCCCGGGTGCCGCACATGATGTTCGACCGCCGGACCGATCCGGTCGTATGCTCCGAACGAGAACGGGCGAGGCGAGTACGAGTGGAGGGCGCCCCAGGCATGACTGGCTGGACCGCGCCGGTGCCAAGCGCTCACGAGGTGACCGCCGAGGTGAACCGAGCCGACCGACGCCGCTTCGCGGCGGCCTGGGCGCACGTGCTCATGGGGACCAGTTACGTGCCCATGACCAGCGCCGAGATCGAAGGCCGCCTGTACGGCTACACGGACCGAATGGTCGATGCGCTGCTCAGCGACCCGTTCGACGCGGCGGCCGCGCGCGAGGTGGGCGTCGACCTGGTCGCCGTGCACTTCACCAGCGCCGAGTCGCTGGCCCGCACGGTGAACCTGATCGGCGACGAGATGCTCGACGCGCTAGGGCTGGACAGCAGCCCCAGCTGGCGCAACCGGGTCGCGGCGCTGCAAGGCGCCCTGTGCTCCGGGTTCGTGCAGGCCGCCCGCAAGCGCACGCTCGACGAGCAGGAAGCCATCCGGCAGGCCGTGCTCGACGCCCGCGACGCCGTCGAACAAGCGCTGCGCACCAGCGAGGCCCGGTTCCGCGCGATCTTCGCCGAGGCCGCCATCGGCATCGGGATCGGCGACATGGGCGGCCGCATCCTGGAGGTCAACGACTCGCTGATCCGGATCATGGGCCGCTCCGGCGAGGAGCTCCGCGCCATGCTGGTGTCGGACATGATGCACCCGGCCGACCCGGACAGCGTCTGGCGGATGTACCAGGAGCTGGTCCGCGGCGAGCGCGACCAGTTCCGGGTGGAGAAGCAGTTCATCCGCCCGGACGGCAACACGGTGTGGACCGAGATGATCGTGTCGCTGGTCCGCGGTGAGGACGGCCTGCCGCTCTACCAGGTGGCGCTGATCGAGGACGTCACCGACCGGCGGATGCTGCAGGAACGGCTGCGGCACCAGGCGATGCACGACCCGCTGACCCGGCTGCCCAACCGCGCGCTGTTCCTGGAGCGGCTCACCGACGTCCTGCGGCAGGACGAAACCGGCGCCCGGGTGGCGCTGTGCTACATGGACCTGGACGGCTTCAAGGTCATCAACGACAGCCTCGGCCACCACGTCGGCGACGACCTGCTGGTCGCCGTCGCCGACCGGCTCGCCGCCGTGGTGCACGGCGATGACCGGCTCGTCGCGCGGATGGGCGGCGACGAGTTCGTGATCCTGCTGCAGAACTCGCGGAGCATCGGCCAGGCCGTGGAAGTCGCCGACACGGTGCTGGACGCGCTGGAGGAGCCGTTCCGCGTCGGCGGCCACGAGCTGTCGGTGGGCGCGAGCATCGGCATCGTGGAGCGGCCGGTGCCCGGGCAGACCGCCGCCGAGCTGATGCGCGACGCCGACGTGACGCTGTACTGGGCGAAAGCCGAGGGCAAGGGCCAGTGGGCGCTGTTCGACCCGGAGCGCAACGCCACCGAGGTCGCGCAGTTCCACCTGTCGGCGACGATGCCCGCCGCGCTGGAGCGCGAGGAGTTCTACGTCGACTACCAGCCGCTGATCGGCCTGCGCGATCACAACGTGGTCGGCGTCGAGGCCCTGGTCCGCTGGCAGCACCCGGAGCTCGGCAGGCTCGGCCCGGACAAGTTCATCGGGCTGGCCGAGGAGACCGGGCTGATCGTGTCGCTGGGCCGGTGGGTGCTGCGGCAGGCCTGCCTGCAGGCCCGGCGCTGGCAGGACCGGTTCGGCTCGGCGGCGCCGTTCGTCAGCGTCAACCTGGCCGTCCGGCAGTCGCGCGATCCGGCCCTGGTCGACGACGTGGCGGCGATCCTGGCCGAGACCGGGCTGGAACCGTCCCGGCTGCAGCTGGAGCTCACCGAGAGCGCGATCATGGGCACCGCCGACGAACCGCTGGACGCGCTGCGCGCGCTGTCCCAGATGGGCGTGCGGATCGCCATCGACGACTTCGGCACCGGCTACTCGAACCTGGCCTACCTGCGCCACCTCCCGGTGCACGAGCTGAAGATCGCGGGCTCGTTCATGGAGGGCCTCCGCGACGCGGAGCGCGCGGACCCGGTGGACGCCCGCATCGTGGCGACCCTGGTCGACCTGGCGCACGCCCTCGGCCTGACGGTCACGGCGGAGGGCGTGGAGACGCTGGCCCAATCCCGCCGGATGGCCGACATCGGCTGCGAAACCGGCCAGGGCTACCTCTTCGCCAAACCCGGCTCCCCGGCCGACATCACCCGGTTCATCGCCGACAGCCTGGACTGACCTCGCCACCAATGGTTGGTGGTGGGGGCCAATGGTTGGTGGTGGGGGAGGTTTGGTTGTGGGTGGGCCGTGAGTGCTTTGGGGGGCTATGGCACCACAAAGCACTCACGGCAGTTGACCAGCGGAAACCGGTGCGTCAGGCGGGCTTTCCGTCCCGCCTGCTCCGCTGGGCCCTGGTGCGGCCGCCGTAGAGGACCGCCGCCGAGTTCACCAGGGCGAGGTGGCTGAAGGCCTGCGGGAAGTTGCCCGCGAAGGAACCGGTCGCGGCGTCGTACTCCTCCGCGTACAGCCCGACGTCGTTGGCCAGCGCCACCAGCTCGCCGAACAGCTTCTCCGCCTCACCGCGGCGGCCGATGCAGGCCAGCGCGTCGACCAGCCAGAACGAGCACGCCAGGAACGCGCCCTCGCGGCCGGACAGGCCGTCGACCTGGTTGCGGGCCTCGTCCGGCGTGTAGCGGTCGACCAGCACCCCGTCGTGCTGGAGCTCGCGCTGCACGGCCTCCACCGTGCGCACCACGCGCTCGTCGCCGCCGGGCAGGAAACCCACCGACGGCATCAGCAGCGTCGACGCGTCGAGCGCGCTCCCGCCGTAGTACTGGGTGAACGCGCCGCGCTCCGGATTCCACGCCTGCTCGAGGACTTCCGCGTGCACCGCGTCGCGGATCTCCCGCCAGCGGCGCACCGGCCCGGGCAGGCCGTCCTCCTCCGCGGCGCGCACCGCCCGGTCGAAGGCCACCCACACCATCACCCGGGAATGCGTGAAGAACCGGTCGGGGCCGCGCACCTCCCACATGCCGCGATCCGGCCGCCGCCAGATCTTCTCCAGGTGGCGCAGCATCCCGCGCTGCAGCGCCCAGGTCTCCTCGCGCTCCGGCAGCCCGCGCTCCCTGGCCAGGTGCAGGACGTCCATGACCTCGCCGTAGACGTCGAGCTGGAGCTGCCGGAAGGCGGCGTTGCCGAAGCGCACCGGCAGGCAGCGGCGGTATCCCGGCAGCCAGTCGGCCTCCCACTCCAGCAGGTGCCGCTCGCCGCCGATGCCGTACATGATCTGCAGGTCGGCCGGGTCGCCGGCGACCGCGCGCACCAGCCAGGCGCGCCAGGCCGCGGCCTCCGAGGAGCAGCCGAAGTCGTCCAGCGCCAGCAGCACCAGGGTGGCGTCGCGCAGCCAGCAGAAGCGGTAGTCCCAGTTCCGGTCGCCCGGCACGGCTTCCGGCAGCGAGCTGGTCGGCGCCGCGATGATCCCGCCGGTCGGCGCGTAGGTCAGCGCCTTGAGCGTGGCCAGCGAGCGGTACACGGCGGGCGCGTGCGGTCCGGAGTAGCAGATCTTCGTGGTCCACTCCCGCCAGAACTCCTCGGCGTCGCGGACCTCCTGCTCCGGGTCGACCGGCGCGGGCAGCTCGTCGGCGTCCGGCGACCACTGCATCACCCAGGACAGGCTCTCCCCGGCGCGAACCGTGCGGACCAGCTCGTGCGCTCGCTCGCCCTCGCAGCGCTGCGGCAGGACGTCGCCGCGCAGCACCGCGGTGTGCGGACCGGCGATGGCCAGGATGAACTCGTCGAGCACCGGATCGCTCTCGCGCACCCGGCGCACCCACGGCACCGCATCGCCGTAGGCGAACCGCACCACCCAGCGCACCTTGACGTCGACCTCGCCGGAGATGCCCTGCGCGATCCGCACCAGGCACGGCTGGGCGTGGTGGTCCCGCTCGTGCGGCGGCATGCAGTCGATCAGCCGCAGCACCCCGTCGTCGGTGTGGAAGTCGGTCTCCAGCACCAGCGAGTTCGCCCGGTACCGGCGGCGCACCTCGCGGACCGGGGAGCTCGGCGCGATCTGCCAGTGGCCGTCCCGATCGCTGCCGAGCAGCCGGCAGAAGCAGGACGGCGCGTCGAACCGGGGCAGGCAGAGCCAGTCGATCGAGCCGTCCTTGCCGACGAGGGCGGCGGTGCGCAGATCGGACAGCAGGGCGTAGTCCTCGATCGCCCCTGGCTGGCCGTGCCGATCCCGGTTCATCCAACCGAGACTAGGCACAACCCCGGGTGATCACAGTTCACGACCGTTCGGCGGTGGCCTGCTCCAGGACGCTGTGCGGGATGATCGCCTGGACCGCTTCGTGCAGGTTGAGGCCGAGCGCGAGGCCGTTGAGCAGCTCCGGCAGCGCGCTGCCCGGCACGCGGCGGAAACCCGGCCAGTCGTCCGGCACCCGGCCGGCCGAGGTGCACGCCGGGAGCAGCTGGCTGCCGTCGGACATCTCCGCGGTGTAGAGCATCTGGTCGTCCGCGCTCGGCGCGTAGAGCAGCAGCTCGGCGTCGAGGATCGCCGCGGGCAGCGCGGAATCCGACACCCGGCCCTCGGCGATCTCGACCAGCAGCCGCTCCAGGTCGTTGGTCGGCTCCGGCCGCTCGGTGACCATCGCGGAGGGCTGGTAGCGGTCGTTGATCTGGAAGTCCTCGTCGATCTCGCCGTCCGGGCCGATCCGGTAGGCGCCCACGATGCCCTCCGGCGGCACCTCGCCGCCGTCCGCGGCGTAGCCGGGATCGGTGATGTAGAGCCAGCTGTTGGGGTTCTGCTCGGCGTGCGCGCGCATCTCGTCGGTGATCGGCGGGACGGGCAGGGCGGGTTCGGACATCGCGGGCTCCGTGCTGTTGATCGTCGCGCCCAGCTGCTGCCGAGCACTCCCCGAGGGTGCCACCCGGCCCGGGGCCAGCCGTTGTCGAGGTGCCGTCGCGGCCGGTCCGGGTGGAGACTGGCGGAGGGGTTTCGGGGAGGGGAGGCGGCGATGATCGGTCAGCGGGAAGCGTTGCGGATGTTCGGGTGCGAGGTGTTCGACCCGGCCGGTCATCGGATGGGGATCGTCGGGCAGCTGTTCGTCGACGACGACACCGAGCAGCCCGCCTGGGTGACCGTCCAAACCGGACTCTTCGGCACCAACGAGAGCTTCGTGCCGCTGGCGGGCGCCGCCTTCGACGGCGACGCGCTCACGGTCGCGGTGGACCGGGAGGCGGTCCGGTCGGCGCCCCGCATCCTGCTCGACCAGGGCGACCTGCCGCCTGCGCAGGAACGTGAGCTCTGCCTGCACTACGGGCTGGCTCCGGACGGCTGCGCCGACGACCCCGAGACCGAGCACGCGGAGGCGGCCCGCCTCCGGGTGCGCCGCTGGGCCGCCGCCACCTGATCGGTGAGCCGCTGCTCACTCGATGAATACGACCTGAGTTCGCCCGGGGTGCTCAACATCTGGGAAACAAGGATGTAACGGTAATTTCACCGAGCCCGCCGTTGATCGCGGCGGGCTCGATTTTGCCTGCTCATTCCCGGTAAGCCAGGCAGAGATGGGAATTCGTTCACCCCTCCGTCCGATTGTTTGGCGATAAATCGCCAATGTCACCCGTTCGAGTGTTTTCCCTGGTTACGGTCCGCCGTGAAACCAGTCGCTCGGCCCCACCCGAGCGCACTCGACAGGAGGGCACACATGAGGAAGCTGCTCTACGGCACCGGGGCAGGCGTTGCCGCAGCGGCGCTCGTGTTCGCCGGAGCTCCCGCCGGCGCACAGCCGCAGATCGACCTCGCACCGCTGATCCTGCACCCGCAGGCCAAGGTGGCGAGCGCCGACGACGCGGACGTCTACATCGTCAACCTCAAGAACGACATCGCGGCCCAGGGTGTCGCCGAGGAGCTCGGCGTTCAGGCCCGCAACGTCTACGACTCGGCCCTCAACGGGTTCTCGGCCAAGCTGAGCCCCGAGCAGCTGGAGAAGGTCCGCGCCAGCGCCAAGGTCGAGAACGTCTCGCAGAGCTACCGCATCCAGGTCGAGCCGGCCAAGAAGCAGGCCGTCGAGTCCTGGGGCCTGGACCGGATCGACCAGCCGGACCTCCCGCTGGACGGCAACTACGCCCCGGCCGGCTCCGGTGAGGGCGTCACCGCCTACATCATCGACACCGGCATCGACCCGTCGCACCCCGACTTCGGCGGTCGTGCCGAGGTCGGCTTCGACGCCCACGGCGGTGACGGCACCGACAAGCAGGGTCACGGCACCCACGTCGCCGGCACCATCGGCAGCACCACCTACGGCGTTGCCCCGGGCGCGAAGCTGGTCGGCGTCAAGGTGCTCGGCGACGACGGCAGCGGCACCACCGAGCAGGTCGTGTCCGGCATCGAGTGGGTCGCCGAGAACGCCAGCGGCCCGTCGGTGGCGAACATGTCGCTGGGTGGCCCGAAGGACCCGGCGCTGGACGAGGCCGCGACCAACCTGGTCAACAAGGGCGTCTTCCTCGCGGTGGCCGCCGGTAATGAGAGCCAGGACGCCGAGAACGTGTCCCCGGCCAGCGCCGAGGGCGTGTTCACCACGGCCGCCTCGGACGAGAACGACGGCTCCGCCGAGTTCACCAACTTCGGCGCCAGCGTCGAGGGCTACGCCCCCGGCGTGGACATCGTCTCCACCGTCCCGGGTGGTGGCACCGAGGCCCTGAGCGGCACCTCGATGGCCAGCCCGCACGTGGCCGGCGTCGCCGCGCTGTTCCTGCAGGCCAACCCGGACGCGGCTCCCGCCGACGTGATCTCCGGGCTGCAGGGTCAGGCCGCCACCGGCAAGATCCAGAACGCGCCGTCGGGCACGATCACCGACCTGCTGCAGATCGGCGAGCTGTGATCCGGTAGCACGATGCGAACCGCGGGCCCTTCCTGACGCTGATCGGGAAGGGCCCGCGTCGCGTCCGCTGCTGCATTCGGGGGACGCCGGGGTGCGGCCGAACGGGGTCAATCCAAGGTCGCTGCGCATCATCCGGCGAAAGTCGGTTCCAGCGATCGTTCCCGGTGGATACGTTGCCATCAACGGGGGTGTTCAGTGTCCATCGCGGTGCCGGTGCTGATCGGTGCTGCCGGGGCACACGAGGAGGGGTGTGCCGTGCTTCCCGGATACACCGAGGACCTGGCCCATGCGTCGACCGCGGTCGACGAGCCGACGAGGGAGACAGCGGCCACCGAGCCGCTCACCGAACGGGCCGTGCAGGCGCAGGTCGCGTCGGTCGCCCGCGCCGCCCGGGCGCAGTCCGGCAACGGCGGTGTGCTGCAGGTGGTGCACGGAGCCAAGCGGGTCGGTTGGGCTGCTTACGAGCTGCAGCGCAACGCCGCACACCTGGTCCAGGGCGTGGCCAAGCCGCCGTACGTGACGACCGGGCCGCTGGACTCCCTGGAGTCCCGCAAGCTCGCCGAAGGCGTGCAGTACCAGGTGCTCTACGACCGCTCGGCGCTGGCGCTGCCGCCGCAGCTGGACATCACCACCAAGCTGGTCGCGCAGGGCGAGCAGGCGCGCGTGATCCACGTCGCGCCGACGAAGCTGATCATGGTGGACAACGAGATCGCGCTGATGCCGCTGACGGTGAGCGAGAACACCGTGGAGAGCGCGGTCGTGGTGCGCAGCTCGGCGATGCTGGCCGCGCTCGGCCGGATCTTCGAGGACATGTGGCGCTTCGCGGCGCCGCTCACCGCCGCTCAGGACCTGTCCGGTCAGGAGATGCAGCCCACCGAGGAAGAGCGGTGGATCCTGTCCCTGCTGGCCTCGGGCGCGACGGACGACACGATCGGCCGGCTGATGGGCTTCAGCGCCCGGACCGCGCACCGCAGGGTCCGCGAGCTGATCGCCCGCTTGGGCGTCGAGACCCGCTTCCAGGCGGGGATGCAGGCGGTCAAGCTCGGCTGGCTGTAGTTTCCGCTGGTCAACTGCCGTGAGTGTTTTGGGGTGTCATAGCACCCCAAAACACTCACGGTCTTTGACCAGCCCGGACGGAGCTCCACGAGGGGCCGTCGGACTGCTTTCGTAGGCTGGGCGCATGGCCAATCGTGGTGCCGTTGATCCCGGTGAGATGCGCGAAGCCGTCGTGGCGGTGCGGTCCTGGCTGGACGACGACGCGCAGCGCCCCGCCCGGCCCGAGCTGGCCGCAGCGGTGCGCCTGAGCCTGCGGACGCTGGAGCAGATCGCGCCGGGCAACAGCGTCGAGGTCCGCGTGCCGCCGTTCGCCGCGGTGCAGTGCGTCGCAGGCCCCCGCCACACCCGAGGCACCCCGCCCAACGTCGTCGAGACCGACGCCCGCACCTGGCTCCAGCTCGCCACCGGCCGCCTGACCTGGCCCGAAGCGCTCGACCGAGGAGCCCTCACCGCCTCCGGAACCCGAGCCGACATCTCCCAGTGGCTCCCGCTGGTCCGCATCGACGACTAGCCGCCGACACCGGGTCACCTCGGCGCGACCCGGTGCGATGAGACGGCCGCCACCACCAGGTGGGGGTTCGGCGGGTTTCCTGCTGTTTACACTGAGGTGCAACTCCGGCTTCGTCCTTCAGGGAGTTCTCGGTGGTCACCGACCGGCCCGAACCGGCCAACGCAAGCGTCCGCGCGGACCTCTCCGGTCCCGCCGGCGATCCGATCGAACGAGACGTCCCCCGCGAGGAGTGCGGCGTCTTCGGCGTGTGGGCTCCCGGCGAGGAAGTCGCCAAGCTCAGCTTCTACGGGCTCTACGCCCTCCAGCACCGCGGCCAGGAAGCCGCCGGCATCGCCGTCGGCGACGGCTCGCAGGTGCTGGTCTACAAGGACACCGGGCTGGTCAGCCAGGTGTTCACCGAGCAGACCCTGGCGTCGCTGCGCGGCCACGTCGCGGTCGGTCACGCCCGGTACTCCACGACCGGCGGCGGTACCTGGGAGAACGCCCAGCCCACCTTCCGCACCACGGTCACCGGCAGCGGGCTGGCGCTCGGCCACAACGGCAACCTGGTCAACACCGGTGAGCTGCGCGACCGCATCCTCGCCGAGGGCGTGGACACGGTGTCGGCCAACAGCTCCTCCCCGGCCAACGCCTGCGACCGCGCCACCACCGACTCCGACCTGGTCACCGGGCTGCTCGCGGCGCGCGCCGCGGACCTCGGCGTCGAGCAGGCGGCGATGGAGCTGTTCCCGACGCTGCGCGGCGCGTTCTCGATGGTCTTCTGCGACGAGGAGACCCTCTACGCCGCGCGCGACCCGCACGGCGTGCGCCCGCTGGTCCTCGGCCGCCTCGAGCGCGGCTGGGTGGTGGCCAGCGAGACGGCCGCCCTGGACATCGTGGGCGCCTCGTTCGTCCGCGAGGTCGAGCCCGGCGAGATGCTGGCCATCGACGGCGACGGGCTGCGCTCCCAGCACTTCGCGAACCCGAAGCCCAAGGGCTGCATCTTCGAGTACGTCTACCTGGCCCGCCCGGACACCACCATCGCGGGCCGCTCGGTCAACGGCGCTCGCGTGGAGATCGGCCGCCGCCTGGCCAAGGAGCACCCGGTCGAGGCCGACCTGGTGATCCCGGTGCCGGAGTCGGGCACGCCCGCGGCGATCGGCTACGCGCAGGCCTCCGGCATCCCCTACGGCCAGGGCCTGGTGAAGAACTCCTACGTGGGCCGCACCTTCATCCAGCCCTCGCAGACCATCCGCCAGCTCGGCATCCGGCTCAAGCTCAACCCGCTGCGCGAGGTGATCCGCGGCAAGCGGCTCGTCGTGGTGGACGACTCGGTGGTGCGCGGCAACACCCAGCGCGCCCTGGTGCGGATGCTGCGCGAGGCCGGGGCCATCGAGGTGCACGTGCGGATCGCCTCGCCGCCGGTGAAGTGGCCGTGCTTCTACGGCATCGACTTCGCCTCCCGCGCCGAGCTGATCGCCAACGGCCTGGACATGGACGGGGTGCGGCGCTCCATCGGCGCGGACAGCCTCGGCCACGTGTCGCTGGACAACCTGGTCTCGGCCACCGAGCAGCCCCGCAACCGGTTGTGCGCGGCCTGCTTCGACGGCCAGTACCCGATCGAGCTGCCGGACGACGCCAAGCTCGGCAAGTACGTGCTGGAGGGCCAGTCCGAACGGGGCGTGGCGGGCCCCGCCGAACCGGTCCTGCCGGTCGGCTACGGCGCCGCCGAAGCACTGCAACGGCCCTGATCCGCCCGCAACAGCCCCCGAGGTTCACCGTCGACGCGTAGCGTTGTCCGTGCTACACATGCGCGTCCGGCGAATCTCAAATCGCACCAGAATGTGGAGCCAGTCGTGTCCGAAGACCTGCTCGCAGGGTCTGCCCAGCCCGAGAGCCCGAAAGCCACCTACGCCGCTGCGGGGGTGAGCATCGAGGCCGGTGACGAAGCGGTCGAGAAGATGCGCCCGTGGGCGCAGCGCGCGACCCGGCCCGAGGTGCTCGGTTCGCTCGGCGGCTTCGCCGGCCTGTTCCAGCTCAAGCTCGACCGCTGGAAGGAGCCGGTGCTGGCCTCCTCCACCGACGGCGTGGGCACCAAGCTCGCCGTCGCGCAGGCCGTCGACAAGCACGACACGGTCGGCATCGACCTGGTCGCGATGGTGGTCGACGACCTGGTCGTCTGCGGTGCGGAGCCGCTGTTCCTGCAGGACTACATCGCCGTCGGCAAGGTCGTGCCGGACCGGATCGCCGAGCTGGTCAAGGGCATCTCCGAGGGCTGCGTGCAGGCCGGCTGCGCGCTGCTGGGCGGCGAGACCGCCGAGCACCCCGGGATGATGGCGCCCGGCGAGTACGACATCTCCGCGACCGGCGTCGGCGTGGTCGACGCGGACTCGATGCTGGGCGCGGACAAGGTGCGCCCCGGCGACGTGGTGATCGCGATGGGCTCGTCCGGGCTGCACTCCAACGGCTACTCGCTGGCCCGGCACGTGCTGCTGGACATCGCCCGGATGCCGCTGGACGGCCAGGTCGAGGAGTTCGGCCGCACCCTCGGCGAGGAGCTGCTGGAGCCGACCCGGATCTACGCCAAGGACTGCCTGGCGCTGGCCGCCGAAGCGGGCGTGCGGACGTTCGCGCACGTCACCGGCGGTGGCCTGGCGGAGAACCTGGCGCGGGTGATCCCGGGCGGCCTGACCGCGGTGCTGGACCGCGGCAGCTGGACGCCGGCGCCGGTGTTCCGGATGATCGCCCAGCGCGGCCGCGTCGAGGCCGAGGAGATGGAGCGCACCTTCAACATGGGCATCGGCATGGTCGCGGTGGTGACCGCCGAGGACGTGGACCGCGCCCTGGCGGTGCTCACGGCCCGCCACGTCCCGGCCTGGGTGCTCGGCGAGATCGCCAAGCAGCCCGCGGTCGAGGACGCCCGCGAGGAGGACCGCGTGATCCTGCGGGGCAACCACCCGCGGTTCTGACCCCGAACGCCGACGCGGCTCCCGGACACCGTCCGGGAGCCGCGTTCGCATTTCACCCGGCCGGTCGGGAATCCCCGGAGCGGCCGGTTCGTTGTACGGGGAGCTGGCGTGCGCGCGTGCCCCCGGGCCCCAACCAGAGCCTGCGAGGAATACCGTCCGGCTGGAGCCTCCCAGCGCCATCCGCCGAGAGGCGGCCCGCGCACGCCGGCGTCTTCTTCTGCGTCCCAGGTGGCTGTTTTGCGCGGCGGAACCCGTGGTGGAACCTCAGCGCCCGTCCACGCGCACGGCCGCTGGGACCTGGTCAACGCAACGAGCCGAGCGGTGCTTCACCGCTCGGCTGTTGACGTGCCCGAGGAGGTGGACGCACGCGAGTGGCGCCACCGGTTTCCCGGCGACGCCACTCCCGTGAGCTCCTCCTATGTGGGACTCCGCGAGTTCGTCAATTCCCGTCTTTTCGGCAAGACGAACGACTTGCGACGCATCCGTCCACCGAGCGCGCAGCGTTCAGCTGCCGTCCTCGGTGGAGATGTGCTTCAGCGTCGGCCGTAGTCGTAGTCGTCATACCCGTCATCGTGCGAGTCATCGCGGTCCTCGTTGGACCACTCGCCGGACTCCGGGACGGACAGCTCTCGCTGCAACGCCTCGATGTCCATGGACGGGGAACTGTACTTCAGCTCGCGGGCCACCTTCGTCTGCTTGGCCTTAGCCCGGCCGCGCCCCATGGCTCGACCCCCTCGCACAGGGTGTGCGGGGCGGACAGGGGAAAGTCGGCCCCGCATGATCTCGACAACTTTTCCTGTAACTACCGTACCGTGTCGAGGCGGTTGAACGCGACGTGGTGCCGGGTCTGAGTGGCCGTGTCTTGGGTGACGTCGCCCTCCCCCCTGTTTTCCGACGTCCGCGAGTCGCCGGAGGACCCGCTCGGGCGGTCTGGCACGATGCAGCTGTGCCTGAGCCGTTCGTCGCCTACCTGAGGGTGTACGAGCCCTTGTCGTCCTTCGACGCGCCGCTGCACGAGGAGTTGGCGGCGGTGGTCGAGCGGGGGCCGGTCGACCCGTTCGACGCCGGTCTGCGGGAGCAGGACGTCTGGCTGCGCAGCCAGCTCGCCGCCCCACCGCGCCTGCTGCCCGGGGAGACCGCCGACGGCGATGTGCAGGGCGTCGGCGACGTGCTGGTGCTCGATCCGAAGGAAGTCCCGAGCGGGCCCGCGGCCACGGTCGGCCCGGGGCCGCTGGTGTGCCCGCTGGACCTTCGCGGCCGTGCCGCGGCGGCGCTGGTCGGGTTCCTGGGCGATTCGGAGCTGCCGCTGCGCACGGCGGCGCTGACCGTGCCGGTGGAGCAGGCCAAGGTGCGCGCCAGCGCGGTGGTCAGCGAGCTGGCCGGTGGCGCGGTGCACGTGCTGTCGTCGACCTGGACCGTGCCGCTGCCCTGGTTCGTGCTGGTGGATCCGGAGGAGCGGTGCGTGTTCACCGAGCCGGACCGGCGCCGGGTGTGCTGGCGGGTGGCGATGGCCGACGCCCGCCGCCGGGTGGCCAGGGCGCACTCGATCGCCCGCCAGTCGATCGGCGACGACGGGCCCACGCGGATCCTGCGCGAGACGGGCCGCTGGCTGGAGCGCTTCCACCCGCACTCGGCGGTGGAGCTGGACTACGGCGGCCTGGTGCAGCTGATGTCCACCAGCGACCTGGACGCCGACACCTCGGCCGAGGACGTGCACGCGATCGTCGATGCGATGGAAGCCGACGACGCGGAGGAAGTGGCGACCCGCTACGAAGCCCTCCGGGACTTCTGGGCCGAGTTCGCCTCCCGGGAACGCCACAACTGACCTCCTGGGTTTCCAGGCTCGTTTTGCGTGGCGGTGCGGGTGGCGGAACCTCAGACGCCGCCTGGTCTGCGGGAGCCCGTTCTCATGTATGTCCAATACACGGCGAACGGGCTGTCCTCGCCAGACGACGTCTGAGAACCCGCGGCGGTGCGAGCTGCGTAGGTGGGTTATGCGCCTGCGGCGCATGCGACACCTTCTGCGGTGCGGCGCGTTGGTCGTCGCGGTCGCTGTTCAGGCGGTCAGGGGCGGCAGGTGATCTCGCCGTTGAGGACCGCGAACCAGCCGTCCTCCGCGTCGATCCAGGCGTGCCAGGCCGTCGCCAGCTCTTCCAGCTCGGTCCGGGTCGTCAGGCCGTGGCCCAGGGCCTGCTCGGCGAAGGACGAGCGGCGGATGCGGTCCGCCCACAGGTTGCCCCACCAGGCGCGCTCCTCGGGCGTGGCGAAGCACCACGCCGACGCCGTGCAGGTGACCTCGCGGAAGCCCGCCTCCCGCGCCCAGGCCTTCAAGTGCGTGCCGCCGTCCGGGTAGGCGTCGTTGTGGCGGGCGACGTCGCGGTAGAGCTCCAGCCAGCGGTCCAGGCCGGGGTTGTCCGGGAACCACCGCATGCCGCCGTAGTCCGCGTCGCGGGCCGCGACCACGCCGTCCGGCCGGCACACGCGCCGCATCTCGCGCAGCGCGGCGACCGGGTCGGTCAGGTGCTGCAGGACCTGGTGCGCGTGCACGACGTCGAAGGAGGCGTCGGCGTGCGGCAGGTCGTAGACGTCGGCGTTGGCGAAGGTGATGTTGTCCAGGCCGCGCTCGGCCGCCCCGGCGCGGGCGAGCTCCAGCGGTTCGTCGACGTTGTCCACGCCCAGCACCCGGCCGGGGGCGACCAGCGCGGCGAAGTCGTGCGTGATGGTGCCCGGCCCGCACCCGATGTCGAGCACCTCGCTGCCCGGCCGCAGGTGCGGGACGAGGTACGCGGCGGAGTTCTCGGCGGTCCGCCAGCGGTGCGATCGCAGCACGCTCTCGTGGTGCCCGTGGGTGTAGGTGTCCGACATGACATCCGTCTCAGATAGTGGGAGATTTGTTTCAGTATCTGAGCGTAGCGCGAACGAGGCCGGGTGGGAAGGCGTGCGTATCCGCGAGTGCGATCGTTCTGCGGGCATGCGAGATCGGCCGCGCTTTCGGCTGCGGCATCTGTCCGGGGTGGACGATTTCGCGCGAAATCGCCGTTCCTGCCGGAAAATATCGCCGATTTCGCGCGAAATCGGCGCAGGCGGCACCACCGGCATCCACTTCGGACACCGGTGGTGCGGTGCGGTCAGTGCCGGTCCCGCTCCTCCGCCAGGCGGTCGTCCACCGAGGCGACGCCTTCCCGGTAGCGGCGGGCGATCTCGGCGTTGAGCTGGTCCACCACCTGCTGCACCTCGCGGCGGCGTTGGGACACCGAGTCCTCTTCGGCGGTGTAGGCGTTGAGGGCCTGGTCCAGCTTCACCTCGGACAGCGACGTCACGTTGGAGAGGTCGACGTCGGAGACGAGCGCCTCGACGTGCCTGCGGTGCGCTTCCGCGCGCGAGGGCTCGGTGGTCTGGTAGCGGCCGGAACCGGTCGCCGGACCGACGGCGTTGTCCGACAGGATGTTCACCAACTGCTCGACCACCGAGGTCGAGCCGCCCTCCGCCCGCCGCCGCTGCTCGGCGCGCACGATGTCGATCCGGACGTGCAGCACGCGGCGCAGGTACGAGAGGTCGGTCTCCTCCTGCGCCGCCTCGTCCCGCAGCGCCCGCACCTCGCCCAGCGCGAGGTCTTCGATTCCACTGGTGTAGTCCGGGGACAGAACCCTGTCGATGCGGCGCCGTCCACCCGGGCGGACTTCGATCACGTGGCCATCCTCCGGCAATTCGGTGGAACTCGCCAACAATTCGCTGATGTCGTTGCGAAAGCGCTGCGCAAAGGTCCGGCTACCGGCCGCGCAACCGCTCCGCGGCGACGCGCCCCGGCGGCTCGCCGCTGTCCGGCGGCACCGAATCCGGGTCCACCGCGGCGGCGACCGACCGGCCCTCCTCCGGGTCGCCGGCGACGAGCTCGGCGTCCACCGGGGTCGAGCGCTTGAGCAGCGCCAGCGCCACCGGGCCGAGCTCGTGGTGCTGCACGACGCTGCCGATCCGGCCGACCTTGCGGTCGCCGTGCCACACCGGGTCGCCGGTCTCCGGCAGCACGTCCACCGAGCCGTCCAGGTGCAGCAGCACCATCCGCCGCGGCGGCTTGCCGACGTTGTGCACCTTGGCCACGGTCTCCTGACCGCGGTAGCAGCCCTTCGCCACGTGCGCGGCCACGTGCACCCAGCCCAGCTCGTGCGGGATCGCGCGGTCGTCGGTGTCCAGCCCGACGCGCGGGCGCAGCGCCTCCACCCGCAGCGCCTCGAAGGCGAGCGTGCCGGAGGGACGGATGCCCGCGTCGGTCAGCTTCGTCCACCACTCGACCAGCGATTCGCGCGGCACCACCAGGTCGATCGTCGGCAGCGCGCGGTAGGGCACGTTGCGCGCGAACCCGCCGCCGGGCAGCGCTTCCACCTGGTACGGCTTGGACGGCACCGCCGTGAACTGGGCGAGGATGCCGCCCGCGTCCGGGCCGATCGCGGTGAGCACCGCGAACTCCGCGGTGGCGTCCCGGGGCTCCACTTTGGACCAGAAGCGCATCGCTTCCAGGTACTCCGCCACCGGCTGCCTGCCATCGACGCCCATCGTCGGCAGCGCGCTGCTGGCCTGCGCACCGGCGTCGGTGTCCAGGTAGACCACGCCCTCGTGGTGGGCGACCAACAGGTGGCAGTCCACCCGGCCGTGGCTGTCCAGGATCAGCGCCTCGGTGCCCTGCCCCTCCGGCAGCTCGGTCAGGTGCTGCGAGAGCACCAGGTGCAGCCAGCTCAACCGCTCCTCACCGGGCACCGCGAGCACCTGCCGGTGCGACCGGTCGACCAGCACCGCGGAGCGGCTGGCCGAGCGCTGCTCGGCGAACGGGTCGCCGAAGTGCCATGGCACGCCCACGTCCACCGCGTCCTCCGGTGCGGGGATCGCACCCGGCAGGTCCAACAGGGGTGAACTCATCAGCGCTCCTCGATGTGTTGCGGGATGTCCGGCCGGCCGGGCGGGGCCGATCGGGACGTGCGTGCCATCAACCCACCTCGGTCGCGCGGCAGTTCCGGCACACGCCGGACAGCGCGAGGTGGGTCGCGTCCAGTTCGAAGCCGCGCTCGCGGCGCAGCTGCTCGGCCAGCGCGTCGAGCGTCTCGGTCGGCACCTCGTCGATCTCCCCGCAGCGGTGGCAGGCGAGGTGGACGTGCTCGTGCTCCTCGACGGAGTAGGTGGGGGCGCCGTGCCCGAGGTGCGTGTGCCGCACCAGCCCGAGCTCCTCCAGCAGGTCCAGCGCGCGGTAGACGGTGGTGATGTTGACGGTGGAGGCGGTGCCCTGCACTTCGCGGCAGACCTGCTCAGGCGTCGCGTGGCCGAGCTCGCGCACCGCGTCCAGCACCAGCTGGCGCTGCGGCGTCATCCGCATGCCACGTTGGTGCAAGGTGCTGCGCAGCGATCCCTGGTCGCTCAATGCCCGCTCCTGTGCTCGGCGCGCTCCGGTCGGCACTTCCGATCGTAACTCCGCTGCGCCGAGCACCGGAGGCGCGCGCGACCCGGCCCGGATCACGACACCGGAGGCTCTACGCTTCCGGCATGCGCGTACTGGCACTTTTGGACGGGTCGGTCGTCGACCCGGAGGCTCCGCTGTTCCGCGCCGACGACCTGGGGGTGATGCGCGGCGACGGGATCTTCGAGACGATCCTCGTCGCCGATCGGCAGCCGCGGGAGATCGGCCCCCACCTGGACCGGCTGGAGCGGTCCGCCCGGCTGATGCAGATGCAGCTGCCCGAGCGCGCCGCGTGGGAGCGGGCGGCGCAGGCGGTGATCGACAGCTGGCCGTGGGACACCGACCCGGAGATGGCGCTGAAGCTGGTGTGCACCCGCGGCCTCGACGAGGGCGACGGCACGCCGCACGGCTTCGCGATGGGCATGCAGATCGGCGAGGACACCCGGCGCAAGCGCCGTGACGGCGTCGCGGCGGTGATGCTGGAGCGCGGCTTCGCACCGGACCTGATGGACCGCGCGCCGTGGCTGCTGCTGTCGGCGAAGACCCTGTCGTACGCGGTGAACATGGCCGCCCTGCGGGAGGCGCAGTCGCGCGGCGCGGAGGAGGTCATCTTCACCGCCACCGACGACTCGGTGCTGGAAGGCCCGACCTCCACGGTGGTGATCGCCCGGGGCCGCACCCTGCTGACCACCCCGCCGAGCTCCGGCATCCTGCAGGGCACCACGCAGGGTGCGCTGTTCCGCGCCGCCGAGCAGGCGGGCTGGCGGACCGAGGTGACGGAGTTCCCGTCCTCGGCGCTGTTCGAGGCGGACGGCGTCTGGATGTGCTCCAGCGTCCGCCTGGTGACCCAGGTGCACACGATCGACGGTACGGCGATCAAGGCCGACCCGGACCTGCACGCCGAGATCACCCGGCTCTACGAGTCCAACTACTGATCTCCGACGCGATTTCAATGGAGATCGGGCACCCGGCTTCCATTGAAATCGCGACAGGTGCCGGCGTGTCAGCGCCCCGACGCGCCGACACCTGCGCGGACCAGGTCAGCCCATGGTCTTCTGGCCGTCGATGGTCTCGCGGATGATGTCCGCGTGGCCCGCGTGCTGGGCGGTCTCGGCGGCGATGTGCAGCAGCACCCGGCGCACCGTCCAGCGCTTGCCCTTCTCCTCGTCCCACGGCGCTTCCGGGAGCTGGTGGGCGAGGTCCAGGTCGGGGACCGTCTCGACGATCTCGTCGGTGTTCCGCGCGACCTCTTCGTAGTCGGCCAGCAGCGCGTCCAGCGTGTCCTCGTCGGTCACCTGGAACGTCGCCGCCTGCTCGGCGAAGGCCGCCTCGTCGTAGGCGTCGAACTTGCGGCCGTTGCGGATGAAGTCGGCCCAGTTCCGCTCCACCGCCGTGACGTGCTTGATCAGCCCGCCGAGGCAGAGCTCGCTCTGGGTCGGCCGCGAGCGGGCCTGCTCCTCGGTCAGGTTCTGCACCGTGTGCCGGAGGAAACCGCGGTGCGCCCGCAGCAGTTCCAGGATGTCCGCGCGCTCGCCGGTGGTGGTCATCGTGCCTCTTTCGTCGTCGTTGCCGAAGAAACTAGTGGCGGGGTCCGACAACGACAGCGCTTTCGTGCAACCGGATCCGTTTCCGGTGCGTCCCTGTAACCGGGGCCCGGAGGAGGTGTCGGAATTGCGCGGAACTGCGCGCCGGTGGATCGTCGGCGGCCCGGTCGTGGCCGGACTGCTGTGGGTGAGCGCGGCCTGGGTGCGGCAGCTGGTCCTGCTGCTGACCGGCTGCGGCGGGGGTCTCGGCAACCCGGGAATGACGGGCCGGCTGACCGGGGAGTCCTGCGTCATCTCCGATGAGCGCCCGCTGGTCGAGCTGCCCTGGCACCAGGACGCGTGGATAGCCGGGTTGGCGGTGCTCAGCCTCGGATGCGTGGTGGCCGCGCTGCTGACGCGGAGGTGGTCACCCCGGCTGGCCGTCGCCGCGGTGCCCGCGCTGGTCTTCGCCGGGGCGGAGATGGGCGTGCGCGGCGTGCGGCGCGCCACCGGATCGGAGCTGATCCACTACGCGGTTCCGGTGACGGAGAACGTGGCCTCGGAGGCGGGGCGCGAGGGCTGGAAGCTGTTCGTGTCCGAACAGGAGGTGTTCATCCCGGACGTCGGCACGACGCCGCTGGTCGTGGGATTCCTCGCCGGGCTCGGACTGCTCGGGCTCGTCGTGGGGGGGCTCCCCGCCCCCCCCCCCCACGCCCGTGCCTCGTGAGGGCACTGTCGGCGTAGCCGTCCGCGCCTTATAAGCGGCGTCAGCCGCTTGGAGCAGGCACGCAGCTCGCACCGCCGCGGGTTCTGAGTGGTTTCCTGGCGAGGACGGCCCCTCCGCCGTTGGTCATACATAAGGAGGGGCACCCGCAGTCCAGGGAAGCGCTCAGGTTCCGCCACCCGCACCGCCACGCGGAACAACCACGAAGAGGTCCTGAAGTCAGCCGACGATGCGGTCGAGCTTGGCCGACAGGCGGGGCTGGAGCTCGTGCTCGGAGGTCGCGCGCTCCTCGACGTAGGCCAGCGAGCCGTCGACCACGCCGTAGAGCCTGCTGGCCGCCGTGACGTCCTCGCTGGACGGCGTGCGCAGGACCGCGTCGGTGCCGAACTGCCAGGTGGTCTGGGCCGTCGGCTGGCCGAAGAACATCTCGGCGACGCCCGTCTCGTGCAGGATCAGCAGCTCGATGGTGTCGTCCGGCTGCGGGCGGAAGAACCCGGTCTCACGGAACGCGGGGCCGACGACCTCGCCGCCCTCCCCGTCGAGCCGCCACGCGCGGCTCTCGTAGATCAGGAACGGCCGGCCGTCGTGCGAGATCGTGACCTGCTGGACGAACCGGTAGGTCTCCTCCAGCGACGGGTGCGCGGCCTCGCCCTCACCGCGCCACACGCCGACCATCGGCAGCAGCGCCAGGCACGCGTCGTTCAGCGACGGTCCGAGGCGCAGGTTGGCGGTGTCACCAGGGCCGGGCAGGTCCTCGAACTCCGGCACGTTGCGGTGCGCGGTGAGCTTGGCGCGCTCGGCAGCTGCGGCGACTGCGGCGTCACCGCTGCCGCGCTGCGGTTCGTTGGGCGTTGCAGTCACGGTGGGAAGGCTACCGGTAGCCCCGGCTCAGTCGCTGTACAGGCGGTACACCACGTAGGCGCCGAACCAGATGGTCGCGACCGCGGCGAGGCCGACGAGGGTGACGAGGCCGTAGTGCAGGAAGTCGATAAGTTCCACGGGCAAAGAATAACCACCAAGCGAGCCCGGCGGGGTGTGGCGTCGGGCATGATCTGGCGGGCACCCACGGCCTGGACGGGAATCACATGGACTTCGAGACGTTGCGCGAGCGGGCGCTGGCCTTCCGCGAGGACCTGCTGGCGCGCAAGGACGAGATCGCGCCCAGCGACTTCGGCTGGTACCCGTACGACACGATGGCCAACATCTTCCACCTGGACGCGCTGCTCAGCGGGCCGCAGCGGCAGGTGTTCGACCGGATCGCGGGCACCAGGATCGCCGACATCGGTGCCGCCGACGGCGACTTCGGGTTCTTCCTGGAGGCGGAGCTGGGCTGCCAGGTGGACGTGATCGACAACGCGCCGACCAACTTCAACGGCCTGCGCGGCGCGCGGCGGCTGGTGGCGGAGCTGGACTCGAAGGTCCAGGTGCACGAGATCGACCTGGACGCGCAGTTCGAGCTGCCCGCCGAGCACTACGGCGCGGTGTTCTTCCTCGGGCTGCTCTACCACCTGAAGAACCCGTTCTTCGTGCTGGAGCAGCTGGCCGAGCGCGCGGACCTCTGCTTCGTCTCGACCCGGATCGCGCAGCTCACCCCGGACGGCACCCGCATCCAGCAGCAGCCGGTGGCCTACCTGCTGGACCCGACCGAGGCGAACAACGACGCGACCAACTTCTGGATCTTCAGCGAAGCGGGCCTGCGCCGCCTCTTCGACCGCACCGGCTGGGAGGTGGTCGACTTCACCACGGTCGGCTGCACGCAGGACTCCAACCCGAGCGCCCAGGACCGCGACGAACGCGCCTTCGCCCTCCTCCGCTCCAAGCGCACCCGCTGATCACGCGACCGCGTGAACGGTGAAGGGCACCTTTCACCAAGTGTGTTGGCGAAAGGTGCCCTTCACTCCGCACCTCTTGGTGCTGGGTTGAGGCTGCGGTGGACGAGGTGAAGGGCACCCTTCGCCGAGTAAGCGGGCGAAAGGTGCCCTTCACCTCGAAAGATCGCTCCGTCAGGCGACCGCGATGTCCACCGGGTGGACGCCGGGGCCTGCCGTGGTGACGGTGGACTGGCCCTTGCCGTCGCGGTGCAGGGCCCGGACCGTCCAGTCGCCGGGGGCGGCGTAGAAGCGGAAGTCGCCCTCCGGGGAGGAGACCACCTCCGCGGTGAACTCACCGGAGGAGTCCAGCAGGCGGACGAAGGCCCCGCCGACCGGCTCGTCCCCGGCCCGCACCTTCCCGGTCACCACGACCTGGTCGGTGTCCTCGGCCACCGCCGTCGCCGACTGCTGCGGCGCTCCGCATCCGCTGCTCATGCTCATCTCCTCCAGTCCGGGGATCTGCTTCAGCTCTGTCCTTGGCCTTGTCTTGAAACGCCGGAGGCGTTTAGCGCCCGCCCTCGGCGCTTGCACCGCTACCGGCACCGCCGCGCAAAACGAGTCCGTCAGACAGAAGTTCAGTTCTTGGCGGCTTCGGTGGGGTTCTCGATCGGGACGCCGACCAGCGAGCCGTACTCGGTCCAGGAGCCGTCGTAGTTCTTGACGTTGGTGTTGCCCAGGAGCTCGCGGAGGACGAACCAGGTGTGCGAGGAGCGCTCGCCGATGCGGCAGTAGGCGATGGTGTCCTTCGCGGTGTCCAGCCCGGCCTCGGCGTAGATGTCCTTCAGCTCCTCGTCGGACTTGAAGGTGCCGTCCTCGTTCGCGGCCTTGCTCCACGGGACGTTGATCGCCGACGGGATGTGCCCGGCGCGCTGCGCCGACTCCTGCGGCAGGTGGGCGGGCGCGAGCAGCTTGCCCGCGAACTCGTCGGGGGAGCGCACGTCGACCAGGTTCTTGTTGCCGATCGCGTCCACCACCTCGTCGCGGAACGCGCGGATCGAGGTGTCCGGCTCCTGCGCCTGGTAGGTGGTGGCGGCCTTGTTCGGCTCCTCCTTGGTGAGCTCGCGACCGTCGAGCTCCCACTTCTTGCGGCCGCCGTCGAGCAGCTTGACGTCGCCGTGGCCGTAGAGCTTGAAGTACCAGTAGGCGTAGGCGGCGAACCAGTTGTTGTTGCCGCCGTAGAGGATCACCGTGTCGTCGTTGCTGATGCCCTTGGCGGACAGCAGCTTCTGGAAGCCCTCGCGGTCGACGAAGTCACGGCGCACGTGGTCCTGGAGCTCGTTCTTCCAGTCCAGCTTGATGGCACCCGGGATGTGGCCGCCGTCGTAGGCGGTGGTGTCCTCGTCGACCTCGGCGAAGACGATCCCAGCGGTGTTCAGGTTCTGTTCGGCCCACTCGGTGGAAACCAGGACCTCTGCGCGGCTCATCGAGCGACTCCTTCGTTGATCTTCGGTGGTTCAGCGGGGATCGGAAGCGGTCGCCCCGGCGGGTGCCAAACGCCGGAGCACCAGGTACAGCTGGCAGCCGAGGCAGTAGCCGAACACCGCGTTGAGCAACGCGGCGACCAGCGCTAACGCGTTCGCGACGAGCCCGAGGGTGGTCCACCCGGCCGCGTACCCGACGGTCGCCACCAGGGCGAACGCGAACCCGATGCCCTGCGAGAACCGGACGGGTGCCGGATCTTCGCGATCGGCCTGGTCGATCGGGGAGAGGCGCGGTTGCACCGCCTGCCGGTACACGAAGCCCCACGGGTTGAGCCGCATGCCGATGAACGCGCACATGCCGAACAGCACCATCTGGGCGGCCAGCACGCGCCAACTGGCGGTGATCAGCCCGAGGGCGAGGATCGCGCTGGTCATCGCGGCGGTGAAGCGGACGCCGCGCGGGTCGAGCGTGCCGGCAGACATGGGGCCTCCTGACTGTGGACTTCGGCTGCCGAGTCCGTCAGGCGGTGTGGACGAGCACCTGCGTCACGACACGGCCGTGCGAGGTGCAAGACGTACTACCGCCCGGTCAGTGCCCGCAACACAGGCTGCTACCCACGCGGCAGAGATCGACCGCGCGCCTTCGGGTCAGCAGTACATGCACGGGTCGGAGGTTACCGGCTGGACCGATCGGCGGGAAGGACGTTCACAGGGTGGGACGCGAGCTCGCCCGTCACCCGGGTCCTGGTCAATTTCGTACGAAATTGACGCGGGGCCCGTCAGGCGAGGTGGGGTTGGAGGGCGGTGGCGAGGTTGTCGCGGTGGGGGACGCCCTTGATGCGGAACAGCTCGTCGCCCGCGGCGTTCAGGACGAGGGTCGTCGGCGTCGTGTGCACGCGCAGCGGCGTGGACCACTCCGGGTGGTCGGTGAGGTCGACCTCCACGTGCCGGACCCCGTCGGTGCGCTGGGCGAAGTCGGCCAGCAGGACGCGGGTGTGGCGGCACGGCGCGCAGAAGGTCGTCGACAGCTGCAGCAGCGTGACCTTCGCGTCGGGGCCGTCGGCGAGGCGCTGCTTGAGCACGTCGGGGAGTAGCTCGGTCATGTTCTGCCCACCGTTCCGCTCGCGGGCCTTGCCCTGCCCGGCCTTCCACACCGCGCCGCCCAGCAGCGCCGCGGCCACGGCGATCAGCAACGCCCAGACGCCTGCGCTCACCCGGTGGTCACCCCGTCCGCGCTGACCGTGACGTTCTCCGCGACGCCCTCGACGACCAGCGCGCCGCGCTCGGCGCGCACCGCGGTGGGCTTGACCTCGAACGGCAGCATGCCGGGGTCGAGCGTGGTGCTGAACTGCTTGAGCACCGACTTCTCGAAGATCGACGGGAGCTCGATGGCGCCGAAGGTGCTGTTGTTCAGGTCCAGCTTCCGCGGTTCGATCTGCATCTTGCTGTTGACCAGCGACAGCACCGCGATCACCCGCACCTTGTTGTCCGAGCCCGCGATGTTCACGGTCCCGTCGAGCTGCACCACCGCCTTGGTGCGGTCGGTGCCAGCCGAGAGCTGCTCGTCGGCCTCGCTGATGTTGCCGTCGTCATCGGCCAGCGCGTCCTTGGCGGCCGGGTTGACGGTGAGGTCCTGGATGCCGATCAGCCGCGCCACGTCGGAGGCCCGCAGCTTCACCCGGGCCACGAGCTGGTCCACGACGAGCCGGTCGGCGGTGCCCGCGATCAGCTCGGAGGTGGACACCTGCGCGCCGTGCAGGTCGGCCTCGATGCCGACCTCGTTGAACGGGCCCACCTGCACCGCGTTGGCCGCCATCTGCACGTCCCGGTAGTTCCCGGCGATCACCTGGGTGAGGAACGGGAAGCCGTTGATCCGCACCTCGGGGTTCTCGCGCAGCTGCAGCTGCTCGGCGACCTTCTTGGACACCTGGTACTCGGCGAAGGCGGCGCCGCCGAAGTCGGCGCCCACGAGCAGGCCCGCGACGATGACGAGGGCGATGACGAGCTTCTTCACCGAGCGGTCCGTTTCTGTCGGGGCAGCAGGCGGTTCAGCGACCGCCACGATCGGGTGGTGCCACTGTATCCGCCGCCCACCGCGCGATGCGGTCCACCAAGTCCGGCGTGGCCGCGCTCTCGGCGTGCCGCATGCCCGCTTCCAGCCACAACTCGCCGCCGCCCGCCTCGCTGAGGGCGACCGCGTCGGCGACCGGGAAGTAGTGGTCGTCCGCGCCGTGCACGATCAGCTGCGGCACCGGGATGCGCCGGACGAGCTCGATCGGCGAGACCGGCACCTCGCTCCACGGCGGGGCGAGGCGGACGCCGAGCAGCCGCGCGCTCAGCCGGCCGTGCGGCTGCTCCAGCAGCCAGTGCAACCTGCGCATCGCGGGCGTGTCGCGCACCCACCAGCGCGCGGGGCTGCTGACCGCGACCACCGCGTCCGGTGGCGTGCCCAGAGCGGCTTGGCGCAGCACCACCGCGCCGCCCAGCGAGAAGCCGATCGTGACGATCCGGCGGCAGCCGAGCTCGCGCAGGTGCGCGACGGCGGCGTCGATGTCCAGCGCTTCGGCCGGGCCGACGGTGGTGCGGCCGCCGGAGCGCCCGTGGCCGCGGAAGTCGGTCGCGAGCACCGGGCCGCGCCGGGCCAGGCGGTGCAGGACCCGCTGCACGGCGGGTTTGCGGATGTGGTTGGTGAAGCCGTGCCCGACGACGAACCCGAGGTCGGCGGGCAGCCCGGGACCGGGCAGCAGCAGACCGCGCAGCGCGGTACCGTCGGCGGCCGACAGCGCCACCGCGCGAGGGCGAAACATCCGCGCAACACGGGTGCGGTTGCTGTTCACAAATGTGATGCGACCCGTTGGACCTGGGAATTTCCGCTGCATGTCGGTTATTCTCCTTGCCATCCACAGGCAACGACGCCGAGTCATCCGCCGCGTGCGGTTGGCCACTCCAGGCCCGGACGTCGGGTTCTGCCTCGGGGACGGAGGCCCTCCAGATGAGCTCCGAACTGCTGCTGCTGACCAGTGAAGAAGAGTGCGAAGCGGTGCTGCCCGCGCTCGCCCTGCTGCCGCACCGGGTGCGGGTGCTGCCCGCCGACCCGGGCTCGGTCCTGTCCGGCGGCGCGCACGAGGCGATCGTGGTGGACGCCCGCACCGACCTGGTCGGCGCCCGCGATCTGTGCCGCCTGCTGTCAGCGGGCGACGTACCGGTGATCGCCCTGGTCAACGAGGGCGGACTGGTCACCATCAGCTCCGAGTGGGGCGTGGACGAGATCCTGCTGCCGACCACCGGGCCCGCCGAGATCGACGCCCGGCTGCGCCTGCTGATCTCGCGGCACGGCTCCGCGGGCAGCGCTGACGACGGCATGCTGAGCGTCGGCGACCTGGTGATCGAGGAAGCGACCTACACGGCGCGGCTGAAGGGCCGGGCGCTGGAGCTCACCTACAAGGAGTTCGAGCTGCTCAAGTACCTCGCCCAGCACGCGGGCCGGGTGTTCACCCGCGCCCAGCTGCTGCAGGAGGTGTGGGGCTACGACTTCTTCGGCGGCACCCGCACGGTCGACGTCCACGTCCGCCGCCTGCGCGCGAAGCTCGGCCCGGAGCACGACTCGATGATCGGCACGGTCCGCAACGTGGGCTACAAGTTCGTCCGCCCGAACCGCGGCAACAACCCGATCGCGGCGGAGGCCCGCGAGTCCGTCGAGACACCGTCCCGCGAGACCACCTTCGCCCGCTGACCGGCGATCGGATCGACCGGCGACCGGACGTCGCGTCGTGATCGGACGCGATTTCAATGGAAATCAGACGTCTGATTTCCATTGAAATCGCGTGAGTTCTCCACAGTGGCGGCGGAACTGTCCACAGGTGTCGGCGTGCCGTGCCCGCCTAGGCCTCGCGGTGCTGGCGCCAGGCCCAGATCGCGGCGCCGATCGCGAAGCAGATCAGACCGGCCAGGACCGATGTCCAGGGCAGCGCGAAGGCGAGGACCGCGCAGCCCGCGAGGCCGAGCGCCGGGAGAGCGCGGGGGAACCAGCGCTGCTCGCGAGGCAGGGTGAGCGCCGAGGCGTTGGCGATCGCGTAGTAGCCCAGCACCCCGAACGACGAGAAGCCGATCGCGCCGCGCAGGTCGGTGACCAGCACCAGCACCACCACCGCAGCCGTGATCAGCAGCTCCGCGCGGAGCGGGGTGGCGAAGCGCGGGTGGATCGCGGCGAGCGGAGCGGGCAGATCGCGTCCCCGCGCCATCGCCAGCGTCGTCCGGCCGACTCCGGCGAGCAGCGCGAGCAGGGCGCCCAGCGCCGCCAGCCCGGCACCGATCACGGCGAACGGCGCGAGCTGCGGCAGACCGCCCGCGCGCACCGCGTCGGCCAGCGGTGCCGACGACGTCGCGAGATCAGGGCCGAGCGCGACCAGCAGCGTGCTCCCCACCGCGAAGTACAGGCACACCACGATCCCGAGCGCGATCGGGATCGCGCGGGGGATCGTGCGCTGCGGATCGCGGACCTCCTCGCCGAGAGTCGCGATGCGGGCGTAGCCCGCGAAAGCGAAGAAGAGCAGGCCAGCGGCCTGCAGCACGCCCAGCGGCGCAGGCGGCAGCGCCGAGGCGGCAGCCGAGGCGCCGCCGAGCCACACCGCGAGCAGCGAAGCTGCGAGCGCGGCGAGCGTGAGCGCGAGCAGGATGCGAGCGAGCTTCGCGGTGCGGGTGATGCCGACGCAGTTCACCGCGCCCAGAGCCGCGGCGAACGCCGCGGCGGCGGGCTTGGCGTGCGCGGGGAGGAGGTACTCGGCTGCGGTCAGCGCCATCGCCGCGCAGGAGGCCGTCTTGCCGATCACGAAGCCCCAGCCGGCGAGGAAGCCCCAGAACGGTCCGAGGCGCTCCCGGCCGTACACGTAGGTCCCGCCCGCGGCCGGGTACTGGGCGGCCAGCGCGGCCGAGCTGCTCGCGTTGCAGAACGCGATGATCGCGGCCAGCAGCAGGCTGATCAGCAGCGCCGAGCCGGCCGCTGCCGCGGCCGGGGCGAACGCGCTGAACAGGCCCGCGCCGATCATCGAGCCGAGCCCGATCACCACGGCGTCGGTGGTGGTCAGGCGGCGGTGGAGCTGGGTCACGCGGCACTCCTGGCGATCCGTTTCCGCAGTTCAGCGTCCGTGAGTGCTTTGTGGTGCCATAGCCCCTCAAAACACTCACGGGACGCTACCTGGAAAAACCACCTCCGGAGCCCCTCTTCACGCGTTGTTCGCCGAGAAGCTGGGTAACGTCGGGGCGTGCAGCTGACATGGCGTAATGGACTGGACAGCAGTGAAGCGGCCGAGGTCATGGGCCTGCTCGACAAGACAGCGGCCGCCGACGGGGTCGCTCCCGTCGGCGAGCACGTGATCCTGCGGTTGAAGGCGCACCGCGACGTCGTCCACCAGATCGAGCCGGTGCAGGCCGACGTGCGCTCCGAGCACTTCGTGCTGCGCGACGCGGGCGGCAGCCTCATCGGGTACGCGCACCTGGACACCGAGCACGAGAAGACCACCGGCCAGCTGGTCGCCGAGCTGGCGGTGGATCCCGACCACCGGCGCAGGGGTGCCGGTGCGCGCCTGGTCGAGGCGCTGCTGGACCGCGCGGAGCTCTCCGCCGAACCCGCCCCGGACACGGCGCGGCTGCGGATCTGGTCGCACGGCGAGCTCCCGGGCGCGGTGCGGCTGGCCGAGCGGTACGGCTTCGACCGGCCCCGCGAGCTGTGGCGGATGGGCCGCGAGCTCGCCGAGCCGGAGCTGCCGGAGGTCGAGCTGCGCGAGGGCGCGCGGCTGCGCACCTTCCGGCCGGACCACGACGAGGCCGCCGTGGTGGCGGTCAACCACCGGGCGTTCTCCTGGCACCCGGAGCAGGGCGCCATGACCGAGCAGGACCTGCGGGCGAAGGAGCGCGAGGACTGGTTCGACCCGAACGGGTTCTTCCTCGCCGTCGACGACCGCGATGAGCTGCTCGGATTCCACTGGACGAAGGTGCATCCCGACGGGATGGGTGAGGTCTACGTCGTCGGGGTGGACCCGGACGCGCAAGGCGGCGGGCTGGGACGGTCACTCACAGTGGCCGGACTACGACACCTGAGCGACACTGGTTGCCGCCAGGTGATGCTCTACGTCGAAGCGGACAACGCACCGGCGGTGAAGGTGTACCAGCGATTGGGGTTCGGTAAATGGGATGTGGACGTGCAATTCGGGCGATGATCGTCCCGTGCTGTGCGTCACCGTTACTCCCCGGTTTCGCGCCTTTGTTCCCCCGAAGGTATGTGCGTCTCCTTACTAAGCGTGCCTTGTTCACCTCCCGTTCACCTGGATGGTGAGGGGTGTCCACCCCGGCTCCTTAACGTCCCCGGTGCGCGGCGACAGAGCACGGGCCGACCAGGGCTCGACCGCGCAACCGCAGGTTTTTCCGAGTGGAGGAACGAAGTGAAGATCAAGCGGCACAGCGCTGCGTTCGCCGTTCTCGCCGCGGGCGCGCTCGTGCTCGCCGGCTGCGGCTCCGACCAGAACGCTCAGGGGGGCGGCAACCCGGCTCTGGACGCACTGCAGGTCGAGTGCGGCACCAAGCCGGTTTCGGGTGAGGGCTCCTCGGCGCAGAAGAACGCGGTCGACGTCTTCGCTCGCGACTACGGCATGAAGTGCCAGGGGCAGAACGTCAACTACACCAAGTCCGGTTCCGGCAAGGGCGTGGCCGCCTTCACCGCGGGCCAGGTCGACTTCGGCGGCTCCGACTCGCCGCTGAACGAGGAGAAGGGCGAGGTCGCCGCGGCCGCTCAGCGCTGCCAGGGCAACCCGGCCTGGAACCTCCCGATGGTGTTCGGCCCGGTCGCCATCGCCTACAACCTGGACGGCGTCCAGGACCTCACCCTGAACGCCGACGTGATCGGCAAGATCTACCAGGGTCAGATCAAGACGTGGGACGACCCGGCGATCAAGGCGCTGAACCCGAACGCGCAGCTGCCGTCCACCGCCATCGTGCCGTTCTTCCGCTCGGACGAGTCGGGCACCACCGACAACTTCCAGAAGTACCTGAGCACCGCCACCGGCGGCGCCTGGACCGGCAAGGGCAAGACCTTCCAGGGCGGCCAGGGCGTCGGCCAGGGCCGCGAGGGCAGCGACCAGGTCGCGCAGTCGGTGAAGGCCACCCCGGGTGCCATCACCTACGTCGAGTGGTCGTTCGCCAAGAACCTCCAGCTGGGCCAGGCCAAGATCGACAGCGGTGCCGGCCCGGTCGAGCTGACCACCGAGAACGTCGGCAAGGCCATCGACGGCGCCCAGATCGAGGGCGAGGGCCACGACCTGCGCGTCAACCTCGACTCGATCTACGGCAACAAGGCCGCCGGGGTCTACCCGATCGTCCTCAACACCTACGAGATCGTCTGCTCCAAGGGCTACGACGCGGAGACCGCGAAGGCGGTCAAGGCGTTCCTGACGGTCGCCGCCAACGCCGACGCCCAGCAGCTGCAGGACGCCGGCTACGTGCCGCTGCCGGAGGGCTTCAAGGCCAAGGTCACCGAGGCCGTCAACGCCATCTCCTGATGAGTAACCCGGGTCGCACCGAACCTGGGCGAACAACGGGTCGAATCTACGAAGTGAGAGGCTGCAAGCAGCAGTGACCGACTCGACCAGAGCCGATCAGCGCCCCGCGGACACCGACCCCGGTGCCCCGCGGGGCGCTTCGGCGCCTAGTTCCGGACCGGAGGCTCCCATTTCCGCTCCCGACACCTCCGCGGGCAAGACGCACCGACTCGGCGACCGGGTGTTCTCCTCGATCGCCACCGCCTCCGGTGCCTTCGTGGTCGCCCTGATCGCGGCGATCGGCATCTTCCTGCTGATCCGCGCGATCCCCTCGTTGCAGGTCAACGAGGTCAACTTCCTGTTCAGCCGGGAATGGGACACCCGCGATCCGAACAACCTCAAGTTCGGCATCCTCGACCTGGCCTGGGTGACCGTGGCCAGCTCGCTGGTCGCGCTGGTCATCGCGATGCCGCTGTCCTGCGGGATCGCGCTGTTCCTCACCCGCTACGCCCCGCGCAGCCTGGCGCGGCCCTTCGCCTACATCGTCGACCTGCTGGCCGCGGTGCCGTCGGTCGTCTACGGCCTGTGGGGCTTCCTGGTCCTGGGCCCGGTGCTGCGGCCGGTCGCCCTGTGGCTCAACGAGTACCTCGGCTGGATCCCGCTCTTCGCCCAGGGCAACGTGACCCCGATGGGCCTGGGCACGGACATCTTCACCGCCGGGATCGTGCTCGCCGTGATGATCATCCCGACGATCACCGGCGTCACCCGCGAGGTCTTCTCGCGGACGCCGAACCAGCAGATCGAGGGCGCGCTCGCGCTCGGCGCCACCCAGTGGGAGGTCGTGCGGACCACGGTGTGGCCGTTCGGCCGCAACGGTTTCATGGGCGGTTCGATGCTCGGCCTGGGCCGCGCCCTGGGCGAGACGATGGCGCTGACCATCATCCTCAGCTCCACCACCGCCCCGCCCGGCTACAGCATCTTCGACGCCGGTGCCACCTTCGCCTCCAAGATCGCGCTCGGCTCCGCCGAGTTCAACAACAACATGCAGGTGGGCGCCTACATCGCGGCCGGGTTGGTGCTGTTCATCATCACCTTCGCCGTCAACGCCGTCGCGCGTTGGATCGAGAGCGCCAGCGGTAAGGGGAAAGCATGAGGACCGACACCGCTGACGTGGAGCAGCTGGCCACGCCACCGGCGTTCCAGCGGATCAGCTTCGCGCGCAAGTTCAAGAACAACCTGGCCACCACGCTGTTCGCCGCGGCGTTCGTGATCGCCGTGGTCCCGCTGCTCTGGGTGCTGTGGACGCTGCTGGAGCGCGGCCTCAAGCCGGTGCTCAGCGCGACCTGGTGGTCGCACTCGTTCAACGGCCTGCTGCCCAACGACTTCGGCGGCGGCATCTACCACGCGCTGGTCGGCACCCTGCTCGAAGGCCTGGTCTGCCTGGTCATCTCGGTGCCGCTGGGCATCATGGTCGGCGTCTACCTGGTCGAGTACGGGCGGGAGTCGCGGTTCGCGAAGGTCGCCACGTTCATGGTGGACATCCTCAGCGGTCTGCCGTCGATCGTGGCCGGCCTGTTCATCTACGCGCTGTGGATCACCACCTTCGGCTTCACCCGCAGCGGCTTCGCGGTGGCGCTGGCGCTGCTGCTGCTGATGATCCCGGTGGTCGTCCGGGTCACCGAGACGATGCTGCTGATCGTGCCGGACGAGCTGCGCGAGGCGGCCTACGCGCTCGGCCTGCCGAAGTGGAAGACGATCATGAAGATCGTGCTGCCCACGGCGCTGTCGGGCATCCTGACCGGTGTGATGCTCGGTCTGGCCCGCGTGCTGGGCGAGACGGCACCGCTGCTGATCCTGGTCGGCTACTCCAGCTCGATCAACTTCAACCTGTTCCAGGGCGAACTGGCGTCGCTGCCGCTGGCCATCTACATGGAGCGCAGCACCGGTACGCCGGCCGGTGACTACCGCATGTGGGGCGCCGCGCTGACCCTCGTGGTCGTCATCATGCTGATCAACCTCGTCGCGTCGCTGCTGTCGAAGCTGTTCGCGATCAAGACGAAGTAGGGACCTCAAACATGGCCAAGCGTCTCGACATCAAGGACCTGAACCTGTTCTACGGCAAGTTCCACGCCGTGCAGGACGTGACGCTGCAGGTGCCCGCCCGCAGCGTCACCGCGTTCATCGGCCCGTCCGGTTGCGGCAAGTCGACCGTGCTGCGGTCGCTGAACCGGATGCACGAGGTCATCCCCGGCACCCGCGTCGAGGGCAAGGTGCTGCTCGACGGCGAGGACATCTACGCCAACGACGTGGACCCGGTGCAGGTGCGCAAGACCATCGGCATGGTGTTCCAGCGCGCGAACCCGTTCCCGACGATGTCCATCCGGGACAACGTGGTGGCCGGGCTGAAGCTGGCCGGGGAGAAGAACAAGAAGAAGCTCGACGAGGTCGCCGAGCGCGCGCTGCGCGGCGCGAACCTGTGGGAAGAGGTCAAGGACCGGCTGAACAAGCCGGGCGGCGGCCTCTCCGGTGGTCAGCAGCAGCGCCTGTGCATCGCGCGAGCCATCGCGGTGCGCCCGGACGTGCTGCTGATGGACGAGCCCTGCTCGGCGCTGGACCCGATCTCCACGCTGGCGATCGAGGACCTGATCTCCAACCTCAAGCAGGACTACACGATCGTCATCGTCACCCACAACATGCAGCAGGCGGCGCGGGTGAGCGACCAGACCGCGTTCTTCAACCTGCGCGCGGTGGGCGAGCCGGGCCAGCTGGTGGAGATCGACGAGACGGGCAAGATCTTCTCCAACCCGACCCAGAAGGCCACCGAGGACTACATCTCCGGCCGCTTCGGCTGATCGGTTCCGGTGCGGGGGCGGCGATTTCTCGCGAAATCGCCGCCCCTTCGCACGTTCAGGGCCGGTTTCGCGAGAAATCGCCTTCCCGCGCCCCGTTGCGGCTGGTGGGGGCCCGTGAGTGTTTTGTGGTGCTATAACCCCCCAAAACACTCACGGGCACTGACCAGGTGAAACGGAGCCGATGGCGGTGCCGGCCACCTCGCATGCTCGGCGGGGCGCTGGTCAGCGGGCGTCGAGCAGGGAGGCCGCCAGGGCTTGGACTGCCGTGGTGAAGGACTTGCCCTCGTGCTGCATGTGGCGGATCAGGTCCGCGTCGAAGGTGGCCAGGAGCGCGTGGCTGAGGAAGTCCGCGTCCAGGTCCGGGCGCTCCGCGGCGATCAGGGTCGCGATGTGCTGGGCCCAGAAGCGGTAGCTGGGGTCTTCGTGCTTGTGGTCGCCGCAGGAGGCTTCGTGCGCTGAGAGCAGCGCGGCGTTCTGCTCGCCGATCGTCGTCAGATCGGCCAGGAACGCCAGCAGCCGCTCGCGCGGCGGAGCTCCGGGGCCCAGCGGTGGCGGGCCGTCGGTGACGTTCTCGCGCAGCGTCCGGGAGCGTTCTTCCAGGAGCTCCTTGATCAGGCCCGCGCGGCTGCCGAAGCGGCGGAACACCGTTCCCTTTCCGACGCCGGCTTCGGCCGCCACCGCGTCCAGCGACACGTGGTCGCCGCCGCGTTCGGTCAGGAGCCGTTCGGCCGCCGCCAGCACCGCCTGGCGGTTGCGCGCGGCGTCGGCTCGTTCCTGCCTGGGCACGTCTCCTCCGATCAACCGGACTGTCGGTCCGCCTATGCTACCGTCATCTAACCGGACCGGTAGTCCGGTTGTTGAGGAGGAAGCGTGAGAGCACTGGTAGTCGACCCGGCGGCGCCCGCCGGGCTGCGCATCGGCGAGGTCCCGGATCCCGAACCGGGGCCGGGCGAGGTGCTGCTCGACGTCGGCCACATCTCGCTCAACCACGGCGAGATCGCGTTCGCCACCCGCCGCGAGCCGGGCACCGTGCACGGCTACGACGCGGCCGGTGTCGTGCTCCGGGCGGCAGCCGGGAGTCCACCGGTCGGAGCGCGGGTGATCGCTTTCGGTGCCGGTGCCTGGGCCGAGCGCATGGTCGTCGGGGCGGACGCGGTCGCCGAGGTGCCGGACTCGGTCGACCTCGCCGACGCCGCCGCGCTGCCGATGGCGGGCCTGACCGCGCTCCGGACGCTGCGGACCGCGCCGATCCTCGGCAAGCGGGTGCTGATCACCGGGGCGTCCGGCGGGGTCGGGCGGTACGCCGTGCAGCTGGCGGCGATCGGCGGTGCGCACGTCGTCGCGCAGGCCAACCGGCCGGAGGGGCTGGCCGAGCTGGGGGCGCACGAGGTCGTGTCCGAGCTGTCCGGCGTGGCACCGGTCGACCTGGTGCTGGACAACGTGGGCGGGCGGCTGCTGGTCGACGCCTGGGACCTGGTGAAGCTCGGCGGCAGCGTGCAGAACATCGGCTGGACCTCCGGCGAACCCGCCGTCTTCGAGCCCTACTCGATCTTCGCCGTCGGCCCGTCGAAGTCCTTGAACACCTTCGGCGACGTCAGCGCACCGGCCGAAGATCTGGCCGCATTGGCCGGTCTGCTGGCGTCGGGGCGGCTTTCCCCGGAAGTCGGTCATCGCGGTTCCTGGGAGGACGTCGAAGCGGCGGCGAGCGCCTTGCTGCGCCGCGACGTCCGCGGCAAGGCAGTGCTGGAGCTGACGTGAAGATCGGGCTCTGCATCGAGGAGCACGGGCGCACCTGGAGCGAGTTGCTGAGCGATGTTCGCGCGGCGGCCGCGGCCGGGTTCAGGTCGATCTGGCTGGGGCAGCGCGATTCCTGGGACGCGTTGACCGCGCTGGCCGTGCTGGGCGCGGAGGTGCCCGGCATCCGGCTCGGCACCGCGATCGTGCCGACCTACCCGCGGCATCCGCTGGCGCTGGCCGCGCAAGCGCTGACCGTGCAGGGCGTGACCGGAGGCCGCCTGGATCTCGGCATCGGGCCGAGCCACCGGGTGATCGTCGAGGAGCGGTTCGGCTGCTCCTACGACAAACCGGCCAGGCACGTCCGGGAGTACCTGACCGCGCTCCGGCCGCTGCTGCGCGGCGAATCCGTGGACCACCGCGGCGCGGCTCTGCGCGCCACCGGTCGCGTCGACGTTCCGGCAGCGCCGCCTGGTCTGCTGGTGTCGGCGCTCGGGCCGGTGATGCTGCGGATCGCCGGTGAGCTCGCCGACGGGACGATCGCGCTGTGGGCCGGGCCGCGGGCGCTCGACGAGCACATCGTGCCGACGATCAGCGCCGTTGCCGAGCGTCCCCGGGTGGTCGCGGTGGTCTCGGTGTGCGTGACGTCCGAAGTGGACGATGCGCGTGCCCGGTTCGCCGAGCAGCTGGCCGCGGCCGGGGAGCTGCCCGCCTACCGCGCGATGCTGGACCGGCAGGGCCTCGCCGGGCCGGAGGACGTCGCGGTGATCGGGGACGAGGTGGAGCGGTCGTTGCGCCGGTACGCCGAGGCCGGGGCCACCGAACTCGTCGCGGTTCCGTTCGGGACCGCCGCCGAGCAGCAGCGGACCCGAGAGGTGCTGGCAGCGCTGACCGAGCGCTGATCACCTGCTCCCGGGATCGGCTGCCGCCTGCTGGCCGGTGGGCAGTTCCGGTTGGCAGGACATCGGGTTCTCCAGATCAGCGCACGCGCGGTGGCCCTGGGAGCGCACGATGTCCTTGCCCACCTGGTTGGTCAGGTAGCGCAGGAAGCTGGCGGCGACCGAATCCGGTTTCGGCTCGCTGTAGGTGTACCCGTACACCGTTTCCCAGAACGGGTAGGTGCCCTGGTCGGCGCCCTCCAGCGTCGCGGGCTGACCGCCGATCCGGAGCCGGACCAGGTCGTCGCGGCCGACCGTGGCCTGCGCTTCGGCGTAGCCGAGCGCTCCGGGCGTGGTCGCCACCTTCGCCAGCAGGGCGGCGGTGGAATCCCGTTCGCACCGCGCGGGGGCCACGCCCGGGTCGAACACCAGGCAGTCGTCGGAGGTGATGCGCGGTTCGCGGCCCGGCACCTCGTCGGAGGGGTCGGGGTCGAGCACGTGCTTCTCGAAGGCCTTCCTGGTCCCGGAGTTGGAATCGCGGCTCACCAGCCTGATCGGCAGGCCGGGCTTGCCGCCGACCTCGCCCCACTCGGTGATCTCCCCGGCGTAGATCCGCCGGATCTGATCGCCGGAGAGGTCCTGCACCGCGGCTTCCGGGTTGGCCACCACGCTGAACAGCGAGAACGCCACCGGCTGCGGCAGCAGCAGCGGGTAGTCCCCGCTCTTCGGCCCGTCGGAGAAGGCGATGACCTCCGGGCTGGCGAAATCTCCCTCGCCGGCCTCGAACTTGGCCCTGTTCAGCTGGTTGCCCTCGTCGTTGAGCACCGACAGGCCCGCGCCGCTGCCGGTCGTGTTGACGTCGATGGTGGCGCCCGGGCAGGTCTTCTCGTACAGCGCTTCGGCATCCGCGAGCGCGGGTGCGAAAGCCGTCGAACCGACGACCTCCAGGTGGCCCGTCGCGCAGTCCAGCGGAGCGGTCGACCGGTACTGCGAGACCACGTACTGCACGAGGATGATCGACACGAGGAAGGTGCTGAGCACCACCACGAGCCGGGTGGACAGCCGCTCGCTGCGGGTCTCCTTGATGATCCCGAACGTGCCGACGTTCTTGGCCTTGCGGCCCAGCAGGCCGTTGTGGAAGAGCCGCCGCGCCACGCCGCCCTTGATGCCGCCGATGACCTCCGGCTCCTTGATCAGCTCCGGCGAGTTGAGCGTCTCGGGCAGCCGGTCCAGCACCGCCAGGACCTTGTAGTGCTGGTAGGGGTTCAGCGACACGCGGGGCAGCTCGATGACGTCGTCCACCACGCGGAGGCCGTTCTCCCGCGTGAAGTTGGGCGCCAGGCCCTCGTCGCTGAGCTCGGTGATCACCATCCCGGCGACCCGCCGGCCGGGGAACTTCACCCGGATCCCGACGGGATCGTTGTTGGGAACTGCGTAGTCCTCCGGCGTGATGTTGGTGGTGCCGTAGTTCTCGACGCGCAGCAGCATGAAGGACGGCGCCTTCAGCGGTTCGGCGTTCTCCCCGTGCACCAGCCGCTCCAGCGCCCCGGCGTCCGGGGAGGAGAGGCTGGCCCCGCTGCCGCCGATGGTGTCCATCTGGATCCGGTAGCCGAGCCGCTTGCGCCCGGCGATGGCGAACTCGTACAGCCCGAGGAAGATCGGGACGAGCACGCCGAGCGCCGCCAGGACCAGGTTCCAGGAATCCATGTCCGCCATGACCCGCTCCCCCTGAGCTGCAGATCAACTGGGAACGTCAATCTAATGATCCTGAAGGGGTTTCGGGTTGCCCGGCGGTGAGCCGTCAGCTGCTGTTCACCCAATGTTGGCACCACTCGAACAGGTGGCAGGTGAAGGGCACCTTTCACCAGCTAACTTGGCGAAAGGTGCCCTTCACCCCTCCACGAACGGGTGGACGTCACCGGTGAAGGGCACCTTTAGGCAACTTACTTGCTGAAAGGTGCCCTTCACCGGGGCTCGATCAGGTGGTGGGGATCTTGTCGAGGAAGCCGTGGACGTGCTGGATCTGGCCGTTGGGGTCGAGCACTGCTACGTCGAAGCCGATCACCACCGCTTCACCGCCCACCGGGCCCAGCTCCCAGGTGAAGCGGGCGATGTCGTGGTGGGCGTCGAAGAGCGCGCCGGGGCGGAAGGCGAAGTCCGGGAACTGGGCCTGCACCGCCGCGATCGTCGCGTCGATCGCCTCGCGGCCGCGGACCTCGGCCAGCGGGTCGGTGTAGGTGCCCTCCGGTGCCCAGAGCGCGTCGACCGCGGCCCGGCGCTTGTCCGCGTCGCGCTCGTTCCAGGCGGCGATGTAGCGGTCGAGCAGTTCGGTGTTCATCGGGTTTCCCTCTCGTTGCACGGGCTTTCGACGTGCACCAGCTTGCTGCGCCGAGGTCATCGCGTCGATTACCCCGGAGGTAATGGCGGCGGTGGCTACTGTCGTGGTGTGACGACGGTGGAACCGCGCCCGGTGGGCGCGCTGCTGCGGGAATGGCGCGAGCGCAGGCGGCTGAGCCAGCTCCAGCTGTCGCTGGACGCCGACATCTCCGCCCGGCACCTCAGCTTCGTGGAGACCGGCCGCTCCAAGCCGACCAAGGAGATGATCCTGCGGCTCAGCGAGCAGCTCGACGTCCCGCTGCGCGAGCGCAACGGTCTGCTGCTGGCCGGCGGCTACGCGCCCGCCTACCCGAACGGCTCGCTGGACGCGCCCGAGCTCGCCGCGGTGCTCGCGGCGCTGCGGCAGGTGCTGGCCGGGCACGAGCCGAACCCGGCGCTGGTGGTCGACCGGCACTGGCACCTCATCGACGGCAACGACAGCGCCGGGCTCTTCCTGGACGGCGCGGCGGCGGAGCTGCTGGCCCCACCGGTGAACGTGCTGCGGCTGAGCCTGCACCCGGCGGGCCTGGCCCCGAACATCGTCAACCTGGGCGAATGGCGCGCGCACGTCCTCGGCAGGCTGCACCGCCAGGCCGCCGCGACGGGTGACCCGGTGCTGCGCGACCTCCACGCGGAACTCCGCGACTACCCGTGCGACCAGCCGGAACCCGAAGTGGAACTGCCCGGCGCCGGAGACGTCGTGGTGCCGCTGCGCTTCCGCCGCGGCGGAGCGGAGCTGTCGTTCTTCAGCACCACAACGGTTTTCGGCACGCCGCTCGACGTCACGGTCGCCGAGCTGGCGATCGAGTCCTTCTTCCCCGCCGACCGGTCCACGATGGACTTCCTGCGGAACCGCTGAACTCAGGCCGCCGCGGATTCGTCGGCGATCGCGGAGATGAAGGCGCTGGAGTCCTTCGGGTTGAGGGCCCGGGCGCAGACCTGCTCGAACGCCTTGAGGTAGTCCGCCGTGTCCGCGGCCTTGTCCAGGAAGCGCGAGTTCGCCGAGTCGCCCAGGTGCACCACCTGCGGGTCGGCCTCGTCGGGGAAGGAGAACACCGCGATGCGGTCGGCCATCAGCGGGTGGCCGCCCACCCGGAACGGCAGCACCTGGAGCGTGACGTTGCGCCGGTAGCCGAGCAGCACGAGGTGCTCCAGCTGCTGGCGCATCACCCCGGGGCCGCCGACCGCGCGCCGCAGCGCCGACTCGTCGAGCACCGCCCACAGCTCCAGCGGCTGCTCCCCGAGCAACCGCTGCTGGCGCGTCGAGATCACCGTGAGCTGCTCCTGCAGCTCCTCCGGGGTGTGCTCGCGCGCGTCCGCGGCCAGCAGCGCGCGGCTGTAGTCCGCGGTCTGCAGCAGCTCCGGCAGCGGGTCCGCGCCGTAGCAGCTCACCGCCTTGGCCGAGGTCTCCAGCCCGAGGTAGGTCTGCAGCCCCGGCCGCTGCGCGGTGCTCGGGAACTTCTGCCACCAGCCGCGCTGCTTGGAGTCCTGGGCGAGGTCGACCAGCGCCGCGAGCTGCTCGGTGGTAGCCCCGTAGAACTCGGCCATCAGCCGCACGTCGGAGGTGCGGACCGGGACCCGGCCGAGTTCGATCTGGCTGATCTTGCCCTGGGAGCAGTCCAGGTGGGCGGCGACCTCGCGATGGGTGCGGCCCGCCGTTTCGCGCAGCCGCCGAAGCTCGCTGCCCAGCCGTCGTCTGTGCACGGTCGGACTCTTACGCACCGCGCACCTCATCGACCGCGGTTCGGTACGTTCTCACCCGAACGAGGATCGCACATGGCGATCACAGCATCGAGTGCTGAGACCGACTATTAATACTTCCCGGGTCACAGCGGCGGTGACCAGCGGGAACCGCTCAGCTGTTCGGCATCTTTCCGGTCACGATGAACACCACCCGGCGAGCCACCGACACCGCGTGGTCGGCGAAGCGCTCGTAGAACCGGCCGAGCAGCGTGACGTCCACGGCAGCGGCCACGCCGTGCGACCAGTCCGGGCTCATCATCACCGTGAACAGGTGGCGGTGGAGGTCGTCCATCTCGTCGTCGTCCTCCTCCAGCCCGCGCGCGGCCTCCACGTCCTGGGACTGGATGACGCTGCCCGCGCGACCGGCGAGCTTGACCGCGACCCGGCCCATCTCGGCGAAGTACGGCTGCACGTCGGCGGGGAGCACCGCGTTCGGGTGGCGGCGGCGCGCGGTCTTGGCCACGTGCAGCGCCAAGTCGCCCATCCGCTCCAGGTCCTCGGCGGTGTGGATGGTGGAGATGACCGTCCGCAGATCGCCGGCCACCGGGGCCTGCAGGGCGAGCAGCCCGAAGGCGTGCTCCTCGGCCCGGGCCCGCGCCTCGTCGATCTGCGCGTCGTCCTCGATGACCTGCTCCGCCAACTCCAGGTCGGCCTCCAGGAGTGCCTTGGTGGCGCGCTCCATGGCGGTGCCGACCTTGGTCGACATCGAGGCGAGTTCTTCGGCGAGCTCGCCGAGCTGTTCCTGGTAGACCTCACGCATGCTACCCAGGGTACTTCCACCGGTAATCGGACAGAATGACCCGTGGTGAACCAAGGGTTAACACGCCATGAGAAAACCCGTCCGGTTGCGGTTCCGGGCCTGCTCTCAGCCGCAGATGTCGGTACCGGCGTTGACCGTGGACAGGCCGGTCGGGGCCTGCGGTTCCTCCGACGGGTCCGCGGGCTGCTGGCGGAAGGACGCTCCGCCGCCGCTGGGCTGGTTGGTGCTCGGGTCGGCGATGATCGGCTTGTCGTCGAGGATCGCCTGGAACAGCGCCTGGGTGTCCGCCTCGCGCAGCTCCTCCATGCCCTCGTCGTTGGCGTAGCCCGTGGTGGGCACCGTGATGAAGGTGACGCGGCTCGGGTCCAGACCCTGCAGCTGCTGGCCCAGGTCCATCAGCCGGTCGGCGCCGACGTTCTCGCCGAAGGTGTTCGCGCTGACGGCCTTGACGAAGCCGCTCAGCTTGCCCGGGTCGAGCAGCACCTGGCCGGAGGTGGTCTTGCGCAGCAGCGCCGACAGGAACAGCTGCTGGCGCTGCATGCGGCCGTAGTCCGAGGTCGGGTCGCCCTCGACGTGCCGGGCGCGCACGTAGTTCAGCGCCTGGTCACCGCTGATGGTGTGCTTGCCCGCGGTGGGGATCACGGTGCCCAGGGTGCTGTCCACGATGGGCTTCTCGGTGCAGATCTCGACGCCCTGCACCGCGTCCACCATCGACTTGAAGCCGTTGAAGTCGATGCCCAGGAAGCTGTCCACCCGCAGACCGGAGATCTGCTGGATGACCTTGGTGGTGCACAGCGGACCGCCCACCGCGTAGGCCTCGTTGAGCCGGACGTCCTGCTGCGCGGGCGCCTGCTGGCCGGTGTACTGGCCGGTCTTGGCGTCCCAGCGCTCGCACGAGGGCAGGTCGACCTGCAGGTCGCGCGGGAAGGACACCAGGACCACGCGGCTCCGGTCGGCCGGGATGTGCGCGATCATCGTGGTGTCCGAACGGGCGCCGACGGTCTCGTCCTCGGAACCGACGCCGTCCTCCGGCTTGGCCCCGGCGCGGGTGTCCGAACCGACCAGCAGGAAGTTCTGGTCGCCGGTCTGCTTGGCGACCTCCTTGATGGAGTCCGACTCCGGGTCCAGCGCCGCGATGGACGACGGGCCCCAGAACGTGGTGGCGCCCCAGGCGAAGCCCAGCGTCAGGAACACCGACAGCGAGGCCGCCACCGCGACCGCCGCCACGATCAGCTGGGTGCGGCGCTTGCGCTGCTTCTTCTTCCACTCCATCCGGGACGATCCGTCCCGGCCTTCGGTGAAGTCGAACGGCATGTCGGTGCCGAGCTCGGGCTCCTTGCGCTTGCCGAGCAGCCAGGAGAACTTCTTGCGGCGGGCCTCCTCCTCGGCGGCGATCTCGTCGTGCACCGCGGAGAACCGGGCGAGCGTGGCGTCGATCTGCTTGATGTCGGCCTCGCGCTCCTCGTCCTCCTCCTCGTCGGAGTCGAGGTCGTCGTCCAGTTCGTCGAACTCGTCCAGCTCGGAGAGGTCGTCCGGGGCCGCGACGATCGCGGTCTCCTCGGCGGCGCTCGCCGGCGCGACGGGCTTGGGGGGCGCGACGGGCTTGGCGATGGTGGTCTGCTGGTCTTCCGGGTTCAGCCGGGAGACGACCGAGGTGGCCTCGGCGCGCGAGGGCTCGGGCTGCGGTGGCGCGGCGGGAACCGGCGCGTGCTGGGTGGTGGCTTCCAGGTCCTCGTTGACCGGGGGCGGCACCGGGCGGCTCGGAGCCGGTCGGCGCATCCGGCGCGGCGGGCTGGCAGGAGCATCGCCGCCCAGGGCCTGGTTGATCCGGGTGGCCTCGGCGCCGGGAGCGCCGTTGCGCGGCGGTTCGACGGGCGCCTCGGGGCGTGCGCTGCTGCGCGGGGGTTCGGCAGGTGCGCCGTTGCGGGGGACCTCGATGGGTCCGCTGCCGCGCGGGGCCTCGACGGGGACGCCGTTGCGGGGGGCGCCGTTGATCGGCGGCTCGACGGGGGCGTCCGGGCGTCCGCCGCGGGCGGCTGCGCCACCGGCGAAGGCGGCCGCAGCGCCGCCCGCTGCCGGTCGGCGGCTGGGCGGAGGCGGGGTGTCCTGGCGGCGGCGAGGCTCGCCCGCGGGCGCCTGCGGGGGGCGCGCAGCGGCGGGCGGCGTCCAGCCGGGAGGAGCGCTGGGGCGGTTCTGGGGGGCCGGGCGGCGGCGTGGTGCCGCTTCCGAGGGGCGCGCTGCCGGTTCCTGGCGCGCTGCCGGTTCCTGAGGCGCGGGCGGGGCGGGCTGCGGCGGACGGGCGCGGCGGGGCTGCTGGGCCTGCGGCGGCTCCGGTTCGGCCGCGCGCCGGTGGTTGGAGCCACCGGGGGCCTTGCCGTGCTTCGAGAGCAGGTCTATGACTCGGGTACCGCCCGTGCCGTCCTCGCTCAGCGCGCGGCGACGTCGACCGGTTCCGGCGGAGCCGTCTTCCGGATCGGGTTCCGGGCGGGCGGAACGCCGGCGCCCGACTTCGCCATGCCGGGGGTCTTGCGGCACGCGTTTTCCCTCCCACCAGTGAAATCCAACGGTCTGCTCGATGCCGACGCGCTCGATACCCCCCGACGTGTATCGGACGGCGCCTCCGAGATAGTACGGCCGATCGCCCGAACTGACGATAGGACCGACAATTTCTTCACAATCAGTGCACGATCACTCGTGGCGTCTCGTCATATACCGCCAACCGTGCTATGCCGTTGACCGGCGCAAACACTCTCGATTACACCGAGAGACGCCGATCGGGTGCGATCAGTAACCGGCCACCTTTCGCGGGTGTGTTCCTCGTCGCTCGGCGGCAATCCCGGCCAAACGGACATCGGAACCGGTGCGGTGGGCGACCGCGTTGCGGCCAGACTGCTTCGCGGCGTAGAGCAGCGCGTCCGCGCTGATCAACTGCTGCTCGGCGGAGACCGGCGCGGGCCCGCTGGCGGTGTGCTCGTGCGCGACGCCGATGCTGACCGTCACCCGCAGCCCCGGGGCCATCTGCGACCACGGGAACGTCTCCACCAGGGAGCGGGCGGTCTCGCACACCGCGACCGCGCCCGCCGGCTCGATGTCCGGCAGCACGAGCACGAACTCCTCCCCGCCGTAGCGCGCGCAGAACGCGCCGCTGGGCAGGGCCTTCTGCAGCAGGTCGACCACCCGTTGCAGCACCCGGTCGCCGAGCAGGTGCCCGTAGTTGTCGTTGACCTGCTTGAACCAGTCCAGGTCGACCAGCGCGATGGCGAGCCCGGCACCGGTGCCCGCGTGCTCGGTGAGCAGGTCGGCCAGCCGCTCGTCCAGGTAGCGGCGGTTGTAGCTGGCGGTGAGGCTGTCGCGCAGGCTCTGCTCGCGGGCTTCGGCGTGCTCTCGGCGCAGCCGGTTGACCTCGTGGCGCAGCTGCTCCGGCACCCGCGGCACGTCCGCGCTGGAGCGCAGGTCCAGCGCCGAGCGCAGGTGGTGGTAGGCCTGGCGCCACTGGCCCCGCGAGGCCAGCAGGTTCGCGATCGATTCGTGCAGATCCGCCATCCCGGTCCCGTTGGCCAGGTCCTGGCGGGTGCGCGGGCCGGGAGGGAGCACAGGCGCTTCGCCATCGCGCAGGGGTTCTGGTCCGGCGAAACCGTTGCGCAGTCCGGTCATCGCACTCACCTCCCGTCCGTGGTGTCGTCGGGTGTGACGCATCGCTTGAGCTGGTCTGACTCGGCTCTCGCCCAATTCGCTCAACCGGCTGACCCCCTAGCCCAGCCCGAATTGACGAGCATCGTTCGAATCCCCAGCTGCCTAGGATGTGTACCGGGCGCGCGGTGGATGCGGAAGCGAAACGGAACGGACCCACCCGCACGGACGAGCAGAGCAACACGTAAGTATCGCCATCGCATTGCTGGTTCATCGGTGCCGACCCGCCGCGGTGTTACCGGCATTTGATCACGCAATCAGTCATCCGTTCGGGCAAGGGGCGAATCCGCGGAGCCGCCCGTCGAGCACGACGAGGTGCTGCGAACCGATCTGGTGGCCGGTGACGGTGCCCGCCGTCCGGGTCGTCACCTCCACGCCGACCACCCAGATCTCACCGCGCGGCGGCAGCCCGTCCGGGGCGTAGCCGGGATCGGGGCGCAGGGTGGACATCGCCGCGTCCAGCTGCACCGTGATGTCGCCGAGGTCGCAGTTCAGGTCGGTGAAGTCGGGGTGCTGCGTGCGGCGGAAGAACTCCTGCTGCGCGGCGGGCCCGGACCGCGCGGCGGCGTTGTTCTCCGCGAAGTACCGCTCGACCAGCCCGACCGCGGCGGGCTCCTCCGGCGGTGCCGCGCACGCCGTCGCGAGCACCGACGCTCCGATCAGGACGATCGGCCGGAAGCGGCCGCGCGCAACGGTTCTCGGCATCGGGAGGGTCAGCCTCCGCTGTGGTCGATCTCCGCCGCGGTGGGCACGGTGATGTCGTCCGGGTCGTCGAGCCAGCCCTCCGGCAGCACGACCTTGCCCGCCGAGCCCTGGCGGCCGCGCGGCCCCTCGGCGTCGGTCGGGAACGGCACGTCCGGGTCGAGACCGGCCAGCAGATCCTCCAGCTGCCCGAGGCTGGACACCAGGCCGAACTGGTGCCGCAGGTCCGAGCCGACCGGGAAGCCGCGCAGGTACTGCGACATGTGCTTGCGCAGGTCGCGCAGGCCCTTCTCCTCGCCCATGTGGTCGGCCAGCAGCTCGGCGTGCCGCTTGAGCACCCCGGCGACCTCGCCGAGCTTCGGCCCCTCCGGGATCGGCTCGCCCGCGAAGGCGGCCTGCAGATCGCGGAACAGCCACGGGCGGCCCAGGCAGCCGCGCCCGACCACGACGCCGTCGCAGCCGGTCTCGGCCATCATCCGCAGCGCGTCGTCGGCGCTGAAGATGTCGCCGTTGCCGAGCACCGGGATGGTCGTGACGTGCTCCTTGAGCCGGGCGATCGCCGTCCAGTCCGCGGTGCCCGAGTAGCGCTGGGCGGCGGTGCGGCCGTGCAGCGCGACCGCGGCCGCACCGTTCTCCTCGGCCAGCCGGCCCGCGTCGAGGTAGGTGGTGTGGTCGTCGTCGATGCCGATGCGGAACTTCACCGTCACCGGGATCCCGGCCGGTTCGGCGGCGCGCACGGCGGCCTGGACGATGTCGGCGAACAGCCGCCGCTTGTACGGCAGCGCGGAGCCGCCGCCCTTGCGGGTCACCTTCGGCACCGGGCAGCCGAAGTTCATGTCGACGTGGTCGGCGAGGTTCTCGTCGACGATCATCTGCACGGCCTTGCCCATGGTCACCGGGTCGACCCCGTAGAGCTGCATGGAGCGCGGGTGCTCGTCGGGGTCGAAGGTGATCATCTCGAGCGTCTTGGGGTGCCGCTCGACCAGCGCCCGGCTGGTGATCATCTCGCACACGTAGAGACCGGCGCCGTACTCCCGGCACAACCGTCGGAAGGCGACGTTGGTGATCCCGGCCATCGGCGCGAGCACCACCGGCGGATCGACCTGGTGCGGGCCGATCTTCAAGGCGGGCTTGGACAAGGTGGCGGTCACGCCCCCCATTGTCGCCGACGCCCGAAACGACCTTCAGCCCCCTCGGGGCAGGTGGCGTCGCCATGCCCATTTGGGGTAATGCCCACTTGTCCACATGCCCCGTATGCTGGATGCGAGATTAGGAGGGGATATGACGGCATTGGACGATTTCCGGCCGGTCGCCGAGGTGACAGCCGATGAGCGTGCACGCGTCGCGGTGGGTAAAGCCGGAGCCCACAAGGATGATCGCTACGCTGTGTCAGTGAATGCTGACGGAGCGATACTGCTGACTCCGTTGGCGAGCATTCCCAAGCGCGAGCTGCTGGTCTGGGAGAACGCCGAACTCCGCGCCTCGCTGTTTCGCGGCCTCGCTGAGGCGGCGGAGGGCAAGGGGCGGCAGCTGCCTTGGGTGACCGCCGATGCCGACGAGGATGACGACGACGAGTGAGTGCCCCGCCGTTCACGCTGATCTACCAGCCGGAGGCTGAGAAGGTCCTGCTGGACCTGTATTCCAAGAAGCAGTACGCGACGAAGTTCAAGAAGGTCCGCAAAACGCTGCGACTTCTCGAACAGGCCGGGCCACGTCATCCCGGCCTGCGCTCGCACGCCTACCAGTCGGTGCCCGCACCGGACGGCGGCACGTTGTGGGAGTCGTACGTCGAGAACCACACGCCATCGGCCTGGCGAATCTGGTGGTTCTACGGTCCGGACGAAGAGCAGATCACCATCGTCACGATCGGCCCGCATCCGTAATGCGTGGTGGCTTGGCCGACGCGTGGGTGGCGGCGCGGGAGTATGCGGCCAGGTTCGGTGAGCCGGATCCGGAGGCGCTTGTGCAGATCAGGAGTGCGCTCGCAGAGGCCGGAGTGGGCAGGCCCGAATCTCCCGAGGAAGCCGCGGTGCGGCAGCGAGCTTTGGTTCGTCTGTTCTCCGGCGACTCCGAGTGTGATGTTCGGTAGCTGGCTCAGCCGGGGATGCGGCGGTACTGCTGGGTGTTGTCGCGGTCGCGGAGGACCACTCCGATCGCTTGGAGCTGGTCGGCGAGGTCGGCCGCTGCGCCGCGCTGCTTGTCGGTGAGGGCCCGGGACCTGGCGCGGAGCAGGCCGTTGGCCTCCTCGTCCAGGCCCGGCTGGCCGTCCAGCCACTTGCGGAACTCGTTCTCGTGCGGGTCGGCCGCGCCCGCCCACGGGTAGCCGCAGCGCTCGAAGGCCTCGCGGACCTGGGCCTTCGACAGGTCCGACGACTTGTGGCGGGCCAGCTGGCGGGTGGTCGCGTCCAGGAAGACCAGCTCCTTGCCGTCCTGGAACACCGCGTCGATCCGGTCGCGCTGGAGGTACCGCTCGGCGCCGTCCTGCTTGAGGTGGACGCCCGCCGGGTCGACGGTCACCTCCAGGGCCTCCTTCTTCGCCTCGGCCGCCAGCCAGGCCCCCGCGAGCAGACCGACGACCGCCAGCACCGGAACCGCCCAGACCGTCGGCAGCTCGGCGGCCAGGAGCAGCGGGCCGGGGGCCTCGCCGATCAGCTCGACGATCCAGTTCACCAGGGGTTTGACCAGGAAGCCCAGGCCGAGGCCCAGGGCGCCGCAGCCGATGACCAGCGCCCAGAGCACCGAGCTCTGGAGGCGGAGGGTGGTGGTGGACTGTCCCGTCTCTCCGGAATTTTCAGTGGTGGTCACAGTCCCGCCTCTCCGCGTTTTTCAGTGGTGGTTGCGTTTCGTGTCGTTCTCGCGTTTGGCGGTTTCTTGTGGCTGGGTTGCATCACGGTCCCCCTGAGGTGCGTCTCCTGCCCCTTGTCTGACGCAAGGGGTGTCATGCGTGGTCTCCGGCGTGGTTGCACGGCCGGGAGAGGAAACGGGTGATCATCCGGCGCAGCATCGGGCGCGGATCGTGGTCGGGGTCGGCGTTGAGGAACGCGCCGTCGATGGCGACCTGGATCCACTGAGCGGCCTCGCCGGGATCCAGCGCCGGGTCGATCGCGCCGGCGCGGATGCCGCGTTCGACCAGCGCCGCGAAGCCCGCGTGCTGGATCGCGGCGGTCTCGGTGATGACCTGCGCGAGTTCGGGATCCTTGCCGACCTGGCGGACGATTTCGACCAGGATGCCGGGGGCCAGCGGGTCCATCGCGTCCGCGGCCAGTGCGTCCACCATCGCCAGGATCGAGGCAAGCGGATCGCCGTCGGCGTGCCGGGCCACGAGCTCGCGGGTGGCGGGCAGGTCCTGCTCGAAGATCGCGCGGAACACCGCCCGCTTGTCGGTGAAGTAGTAGAAGACGCTGCCCGAGCTCAGCCCGGCTGCCTTCGCGATCTCGGCGGCCGAAGTGCTCTCGAAGCCGCGTTCGGCGAACAGCACGGTCGCGGCGCGCATGATCGCTTCGCGCCGCGCGGCGGCGCGTTCGGGATCGGCGGTCCGGGCCATGCGGCCAGACTAGCAGATTAACTGATCGGTCAGTTAAAGAATCAGGCCCGAAGAGAGGGCGCCCGCACGCGAGCGCCCTCCGCATCACGCGGGGGCCTGGTCAATTTCGTACGAAATTGACGCCCGGCCCGGTCGGGGACGGTCAGAACTCGGCGTTGAGGCAGGAGAGGCGGCCGCCTGCCGTGCCCGCTTTGCCCGGTTCGGTGTGGGTGTGGCTCTCGTGGATCACGAACGACTTCGCGTCCTGGCGGGTGTCGAACGACCAGGTGCCCTCCGCCGTGGCGGTCGCGTTGCCCTGCGCGTCGGTGTGGAAGTCCAGCCACACCTCGTTCTGCGGGTTGGCGAAGGCCGGGTCCACCGACGGCTTGACCGGGTCCGCCTTCTCCTGGAAGTGCGGGCCCGCGTCGTCGCCGGTCGGGCCGCAGGGCTTGGTGTGCACGTGCGCGCCGTACTGGCGGTCGGGGACCAGGCCCTTGAGGTCGACGGTGATCTTGGTGTTGCCGTTGGTCCGCTCGGAGGTCAGGTCGACCTTGGCGCCGTCCGGGACCAGGGCCGGGTCGTAGGTGACCGCCTTGGCGTCCGGCGCGAAGGAGCCGTAGGTCGCGGACGCGTGCTTGGCCTGGGCGGTCTGCTCGTGGCCCGGGGGGTGTTCCTCGGGAGTGCCCTCCTCGGCGGGTTCGGGCTGGCCGCCGCACCCCGCGACCAGCGCAGCTGCCGCGCACGCGCCGAAGATCGAACTGAGCAGTCGGGTCCGCTGCTGGGGCATGGGTATCCGTCCTTATCCATCACCGGCTGTAGTGGTGTTGATTCTGCCCGTGATGTCGATCTCGCGGCCACGGGCATAGGTGGGTGCTCTCCGGATCGAGCCTAGGGCGGGGTGCCTGCGGTGTCCTGTCATGTGAACCGGGGCGAATGCGAGATCGATTCGCGGTTAGGTTGGCGGCATGGCGTTGGCGCGGGGTGCGGACCGGACTTGGTTGGTGGCGCTGGCCACCGCGATGTGGGGCACGGATGCGCTGTGGCGGCAACCGCTCGCGACGACGCTGCCCTCGGCCAGCGTGGTCTTCTGGGAGCACGTGATCATCGTGCTGCTGCTGGCGCCGCTGCTGCCCCGCGCGTGGCGCGCGCTGCTGGCCTGCGGGCCGCGCGAGCGCATCGCGATGATCACCGTCGGCGTCGGTTCGTCGGCGTTGGCCACGGCGCTGTTCACCGCCGCGTTCAAGTTCGGCGATCCGGTGACGCCGCTGGTCCTGCAGAAGTTGCAGCCGATCTTCGCCGCGGTGGCGTCCTTCGCGCTGCTGCGCGAGCGGTTGACCGGGCGCTACTTCCTGTTCGCGGTCCCGGCGCTGGTCGGGGCCTGGTTGCTGGCGTTCGAGAACCCGCTGCACATCGAGGTGTCGCAGGTGGTGCCCGCGCTGCTGGCGCTGGGCGCGGCGGCGCTGTGGGCGGCGGGGACCGTGCTGGGCCGGTTCGTGAGCCGCCGGATCCCGGCGCGGGACGTGACGGCGCTGCGGTTCTCGATCGGTCTGCCCGCCGCGGCGGTGGTCCTGCTGGTCAGCGGCTCGCCGGTGGCGGTCGGCTGGGACAACGCGTTCGGCCTGGTGCTGCTGGCGCTGATCCCCGGACTGCTGGCGCTGGGCCTGTACTACGTCGGTCTGAGCACCACGCCCGCGGCGCGGGCGACGTTGGCGGAGCTGTCGTTCCCGGCGACGGCGGCGATCGTCGGGGTGTTCGTGCTCGGCGCGGACCTGAGCGCGACGCAGTGGGCCGGGTTCGTGCTGGTGGTGGTGATGGTCGCCGCGCTGGGCTGGCACGAGCGGGTCAGCCGCGTGAAGCTCGTCGAGGCCCCGGAGGTCGAGCCCAGCCCGAGCAGGTGAGCGGCACGCGTCGGTGTCGGCACATCCTTCTGCAGGTCAGAGCCCGTGAGTGGTTTGGGGTGCTATAGCCCCACAAAGCACTCACGGTCTTTGACCAGGGCGAACGGAGCGGTCAGGGTGCCGGGCGCCAGCGGCGCTTCCGGCCGCGGGGGATGACGACGGCCAGCGCCGCGGCGGTGCCGATCACGAGCACCGCGGCCGTTGCCACGATCGCGGCGGTGATGTCCGGCGTCGGGTCGACCGGGGGCGGCATGTGCACTGCTGCCGGGATGACCGGCGGTTTTCCCGCTGCGGTGGGGAATTCCGCGGTCACCGCCGTGGCCGGGTCGACGACTCCGCTGCCCAGCAGCGGGTGCGGGGCGCCGCCCGGCGGCGGGTAGGCGGTGTCGCGCAGGCGGCGGGCCAGGTCCGCGCCGGTCAGGTTCGGGCGGTAGGAGAGCACCAGGGCCGCGGTGCCGGCGACCTGTCCGGCGGCGACGGAGTCCCCGCCGGAGATGAACAGCCCGTTGCCGCGAGGACCGATGCCCGTCATCGCCACGCCCGGAGCCGCCATGTCCACCTTGATGCCCGGTGCGGCCAGGGTCGGTGCGCCGCCGGGATCGGTCGCGGCGACGGACAGGACCTCCGGGTAGGCGGCGGGGAAGGCCGGGACGACCTCGTCGCCGGTGCCGGTCGACGCGGGAGCCACCACGACGGCCCCGGCGGCTGCGGCCTCCCGCACCGCGGCGGCCAGGGAGTCGCTCGGCCCGGGTGCCTCCGCTGCCACCGAGATGACGCGCGCACCGCCCGCGACCGCCTGGCGGATGCCACCGGCGAGGCTGTCCGCGGTGGCGTTGCCCTGCTGGTCGGTGGCCTGGACGGCCAGGATCCGCGCGCCCGGTGCGACTCCGGAGAAGCCACCGCCGGGGCGGGGCGCGGCGGCGATGATGCCTGCGACGAAGGTGCCGTAGCCGACGCAGTCCGGACCGGCGCCGGTCACCCGGCCGGACAGCGCCGGGGAGGTCGCGTCCACGCCGCTGCCGACGACGGCGACCGTGACGCCCGCGCCGTTGCCGTGCGGCCAGGCGCGCTCCGGCCGGAGCTGGGCCTGCGCCCACGGCTTCTCGTTGAGCTCCACAGTGGACCCGGTGCGGCATTCCTGGTGGGACTGCAGCACCGGGGCGATCGCGGGCAGCTCCGGCGGAGCCGCTACCGCCACCGGAGCCGAAAGCACTGACGCGGCACCGAGAACAGCCAACAACCGAAAGCCATTTCGCACGCCTCGAAGCTAAGCCGCCCGAAGCCCCGCCGACACGTCCCGGAAAAGGTGAGGCCGCTCCGAGCGACGCCGCGCAGGTGGGGCGGGCGTCGGCGATTTCGCGCGAAATCGACGTCTCTCGCGTGTGCGGCGTGACGCTTTCGCGCGAAATCGCCACCCGGACCCCGACCCGCTGGCAGAGGCCCGTGAGTGCTTTGGGGCGCCATAGCACCCCAAAGCACTCACGGGAGCTGAACGGGGGGAGACGGAGCCGATGACGGTGCCGGGTCGTCAGATCGGGAGGTCCTCCGGGTGGAGGTTGCGGAGGTCTTCCAGGGTCGGGTTGGGGAGGGTGCTGAGGCGGCCCGCCTGGCGGGTCATCGTGGATTCGAGGAGCTGGCGGGCGTAGCGGGCGTTGCCGAAGCTGCGGTCGCGCGGCATCTCCTCGAGGTGGCGCAGCAGTGCCGTCAGGACGTCCTCGCCGCACTCGTAGCCGTTGGTGCGGGCGCTGGCGGCGAAGATGTCGGCCAGCTCCGCCGGGGTGTAGTCGGTGAACTCGACGTGGCGGGAGAACCGCGAGCCCAGGCCCGGGTTCGTCGCCAGGAAGTCCTGCATCTCCGCCGGGTAGCCGGCCACGATCACCACCACCTCGTCGCGGTGGTCCTCCATCAGCTTCACCAGCGTGTCGATCGCCTCGCGGCCGAAGTCGTTGCCACCGGCCGAGGTCAGCGCGTAGGCCTCGTCGATGAACAGCACGCCGCCGCGGGCGCGCTCGAAGGCGTCGCGGGTGAGCTGCGCGGTGTGCCCGATGTACTTGCCGACGAGGTCGGCGCGGCTGACCTCGACGAGCTGACCGGTCGGCAGCACGTCCAGGTCGGCGAGCACCTCGCCGTAGAGGCGCGCCACCGTCGTCTTGCCGGTGCCGGGCGGGCCCGCGAACACCAGGTGGTTGCTGATCTTCGGCGTCGGCAGCCCGGCCGCGGCGCGCTGCCGGTTCGCGGCCAGCAGGTTCACCAGGTCCTCGACCGCCGACTTCACCGACGGGATGCCGGTCATCTCGCGCAACCGGGTCAGCGCCGTGGGCTTGTCCGGCTCCGCGGCCTCGGGTTCGGCGCCGATGTCGGCGGGCAGCATGCGGGACAGCTCGTCCTGGTCGGCGTCGGGGAGCCCGGCCAGCCGGACCGCCTGCCGGTCGATCATCTCCTCGAAGAGCTTGCGGGCGGCGCGGCCGTTGCCGAAGTCGGGGCCGCGGTGCATCCGGCCGAAGTGCCGCTCCAGCGCCTCGCGGGTGCCCTCGCCGAGCGAGTAGCTGTGCGCCTCGCACATCCGCTCCACGATGGTGACCAGCTCGGGCACCGCGTAGTTCTCGAACTCGACGGTGCGGTTGAAGCGCGACGCCAGCCCGGGGTTGGAGGCCAGGAAGCCGTCCATCTGCTCGGAGTACCCGGCGGCGATGACCACCACGTCGTCGCGGTGGTCCTCCATCAGCTTCACCAGCGTGTCCACCGCTTCGCGGCCGAAGTCGGGCCCGCCGCCCTCCTGCGCGTTCAGCGTGTAGGCCTCGTCGATGAACAGCACGCCGCCGAGCGCCTTGGTGAACGCTTCGGTGGTCTTGATCGCGGTGCCGCCGACGATCTGCGCGACCAGGTCGGCGCGGGCCACCTCCACCAGGTGCCCGCTGCGCAGCGCGCCGAGCGAGGCGAGGATCTCGCCGTAGAGGCGGGCCACGGTGGTCTTGCCGGTGCCGGGCGGCCCGGCGAAGATCAGGTGGCGGCTCATCGGCAGCGCGGGCAGCCCGGCCGCCTCCCGCCGCTTGGCCATCTCGGTGAGGTTCACCAGGGTCGTGACCTGCTGCTTCACCCCGTCCAGCCCGACCAGTGCGGCGAGTTCGGTGAGCGGTCCGGCTTCCGCGTCGCTGGTTCCGGCGTTGTCCCGGCTGTCCAGGTTCTCGATCTCCAGCCGGGAGCTGTCCGGCGTGTGCACGCCCGCGCCGCCGTTGCCGGTGGCGGTGCAGTTGGTCACCGCGACGTGCTCGGTGCTCTCCACCCGGACGCCGTCGCGGGTGTTGTCGACCAGCTCGCAGTCCTCCAGGGTGGCGCGGCCGCCGTCGTGCACCAGCACGCCGTGCCCGTCGTTCTTGACGACCTTGCTGCGCAGCAGGGTCAGGTCCGCGTGGTCGGCGACGGTGACGCCGTCGCCGGTGCAGTCGCGGATCTCGCACTCCCGGAGCAGCCCGGTGCCGCCCTGCTCCACGGCCACCCCGGTCGCCGCCCGGATCACCGCGCGGTCCGCGGTCGGGTCGGCGTCCTCGCCGATGCGCAGGCCGGTGCGCGTGACGTCGCCGATCTCGACGTCCTCCAGCCTGCCGTGCCCGCCGCCGAACACCGCGATGCCGTCGCCGCGGACGTCCTGCACGGTGATCCGGCGCAGCATCGGGTTCGCCCCGGCGCGCACGGTGATCCCGGTGCCCTCGACGTCGTGCACCTCCAGCCGCTCGAACTCGGCGACCGACTCCTCGGTGAGCACCACGCCGTCCGCCGCGCAGTCGCGCACCGAGGTGTCGCGGAAGATCGGCCCGGCCAGCTCGCCGACCTCGATGGCGGCCTTGCGGGTGCCGAAGATCCGCAGCTCCTCGTAGTTGCCCTTGGCCTTGTCGGTGATCAGCAGGCCGTTGGCCTTGGTGCGGCCGATCCGGCAGCCGGTCAGCACCGGTTCGCTGCCGCCCAGCACCACCACGCCGTGCTCGCGGGTGCCGGTGATCGAGCAGTCCCGCAGCGTCGGGCGGCCCTGGCTGTGCACGTAGGCGCCGATGGCGACGTCCTTGACCGCGGTGCTGCGGATCGTGGTGCTGCTGTTGGCCTCCAGCGCGATCGCGGGCTTGTCGGTGCGGGAGATCTGGCAGTCCTCGACGGTGCCGCGCGAGTCGGCGTTCGCGCAGACGCCGTTGCCGCGGCTGTCGCGCAGCACGCAGCGGCGGATGGTGGGCGCCGCGCGGTCGCTGATCACGATCGCCGAGCTGCCCAGGTGCTCGATCACGCAGTCCTCGACGACGCTGCCGGACTCGGAGGTGTCCACGATCCCGGCGCCCGCCGCGTTGGTGACCCGGCAGTCCCGCATCGCCAGCGAACCGGACTCGCGGGCCAGCACGGCGGTCCAGGCCGAGCCGGCCACCTCGCAGTCGTCCATCGCCGCTTGCCCGCGCGGAACGTCCACAGTGGGCAGTTCGGGGTCCCGGCCGCGCAGCACCAGCCCGCTGAGCTGAACGGCCTCGGACACCACGCGCACCGCGCTGCCCCGCACCGGGGACAGCTCCACGGTCCGCGAACCCTCGGCCGCGATGATGGTGACCACCTTGGTGATCACCAGGTTCTCCTGGTAGCGGCCGGGGTGCACCGAGATGACCGACCCGGGGCGGGCCTGCTCCAACGCCGCCGCAATGGTCCGGTGCCCGTCGGATCCCTCGGCTCGAACGGAAAGCACAGGCCGCGCCACAGATACTCCTCCAGCCACCGCGGGTCCGGGCGCGAACCCGGAATCGCTCGAGTTGAAACGGTGTTCCCAGCCTGCCCGGTACGTCCCGGTCGCTTGTAGTCCCAACTACGTAGCCCGCAGACCCCTATTCATGGGACTGCCCGCGCGGGGTTACCGGGGGGTTAAATGGAGCGGACGAATCGGAGGGCACCGGAGCCGCCCGAACTCGGCGAACGCACTAGGGGTGACCGAACGTGGCCAGGGTGAGCAGGGGGCTGGTCGCGGCATGCGTGGCGTCGAGCGCGACGGGCTGGCTGCTGGGCCGCTGGTCGCGCCGCCAGGCGACGCCGGAAGTGCGCTGGCTGCGCCAGGAGCTCACCGCGACCAGCAACGCGCTGATCGAGGCCGAGCAGGAGCGCGCCGACCTGCGGCGCGCGCAACGCGAGCTGATCACCGCGATCTCCCACGAACTGCGCACCCCGCTGGCCAACATCCGCGGCGCCGCCGAAGCCCTGAAGGACGGCGTGGCGCAGGAACCCGAGCGCTACCTGGACAGCCTGATCGGCGGCGCGCAGCGCCTGAACCGCGTCACCAGCGATCTCTTCGAACTGGCCCGCCTCCAGGTCGACAGCCTGCAGCTCACCCCGGCCAGGCTCGCCGACCTGCTGGATTCGGCCCTCGCGGCGGCACTTCCGGTCGCGCTGGAGCGCGGCGTGCGGCTGCACGGCGTCGGCCTGGACAGCGCGACGGACCCGGTGCTGGTGGACGTCGCGGTGACGACCCGAGCGCTGGCGAACCTGGTGATGCACGCGGTCCGGCACACGGTGCCCGGCGAACCGGTGACGGTGACGGCGGTCGTGTCGGGCAACGAGATCGAGGTGATCGTGGTCGACGGCTGCGGCGGCATCGCCGCCGAGCTCGACCTGGCGGCGGAACCGGCCGACAGCGGCCTGGCGATCACCAGGGGCCTGATCCGCGCCCACGGCGGCGAAGTCCGCATAGACCAGGTGACCGACGGCTGCCGCTTCACCACCCGCCTCCCCGCAGGTCGCCAAGACCCGTGAGCGCTTTGGGGTGTCATAGCGCCCCAAAACACTCACGGAGCCATCGTCACTGAACGAATCGGTCGGCCTTCACAGCGGCGACGAAAGCCGACCACTGCTCACGGTCAGCGACGAAGTAACCGGCGGCGCGGTCCTTGGTGTCGCGGACCGCAGCACCGCTGGCTAACGCACCGACCTCGACGCATGCGTTGCCCGTTGAACTCCTGCTGGACTTGCGCCAGTTCTGTGGTTCCTTTGCGGCACTACGGGTTGCGTGAGGTGGTAGGCCGTGAGCGCTTTGGGGTGTCATAGCGCCCCAAAGTACTCACGGGACCTGCCTCACTGAACGAATCGGTCGGCCTTCACAGCGGTGATGAAGGCCGACCACTGCCTGCGGTCAGCGGTGAAGTATCCGGCGGCGCGGTCCTTGGTGTCGCGGACTGCGGCACCGCCGGCTAACGCACCGACCTCGACGCAACTGGTCTGCTGCCCCGATCGACTCGACTTCCGCCATCCGGTCGGCTCTGTCATCTGGTTGCCTCCAACTTGTCCGCGCATTCAGCAATGAGCCGCACCGAGTCGTGTTGGCTCATGGTCAACTCGCGCAGGCTAGTTACCGCTTCCAGGTATGCCCGCGCGATCCCCACGTTGTGCAGCGACACCGACGATCGGTAGTGCTCCAGGTGCACGATCGGTGTCGCTTTCGGAAACTCGAAAACGATGAAGGCGCCCATGTGTGCGGGATGCCATCGTTCCGCACCGGCTGGAAGGACTCGAACCTCGACGTTCGGCCACTCGGCCATCTTGACCAGGTGGCGCAGTTGCTCGGCCATCACCGTCGCGCCGCCGATCCGCTCGTTGAGCGCGCCTTCGGCGATAAGCGCCACGAAGTCAGGAGCGTTCTTGGAGGTCAAGATCTCACGACGGCCCACACGCATGAGCACCATCGTCTCGACCTCGTCCGGCGGAAGCCCCTGCATGATCGCCCGCGCATAGTCGGAGGTTTGCAGCAGACCGGGGATCACGCCCGTGGCAACGTCGATGATTCGGGTCGCGGTGCGCTCAAACTCGATCAGCGTCGTCAGCTCTTTCCGGGCACCGGTCTTGCTGGTGGAAAGCCAATCGGGGCGGTCGTCGCGAGCCATGTCGGCGAGTCGTTCGCGCTCTTCCTCCGACACGCCGTAGGTGGCCAGCATTGCGGCAACCTCTTCGGGTGAAGCTGCGCGCTCACCTGTCTCGATCCGGGCGTACTTCGAGTGATGCCCGCCGAGCTTTTGCGCCACTGCGCGCACGGTCAGCCCGGCCTGTTCGCGATATTCCCGCAGTTCAGCGCCCAAAGCGCGCAGTCGCGGTGATCCGCTGCTGGTGCTGGCCATGCGACGAGCATAACGACGGCTCATAACCCCTCACCCATTCGCATCATTGGACGTGTCGCGCGCGACATCTATCGTTGTTCGCGACAAGACTAGGACTTGCGACAAGAACTGTCGCGGTCTCCAAGAGTGACGGAGGGTATGCGAGTGATGTACCAGCCCTACCCCTTCCACTGGGTTCCGGCCGCTGGGCAGCGGCATGCGAGTACTGATCGGCGGCCCGAGGGCGCTTTGGCGTATCCGACCGGGACTTCTGTGGCGACGTTGTGCCGGGAGCAGGTCGTTGCCGACAACACCGAGATCGGCTGGTTGTGGCCCACCTGCGATGGCTGCAACACCGAAGCACACCGCATCGTGCGGGAACTTTCCGCCACCTCGACCGGACGGAGCATCTGACATGGCCACCGCACTGCCCAGCATCATCATGATCACCGCTGGCGTCGCGTTCTACGTGTTCGCGATCTGCTGGAACACCCACCGCCCCCAGCACTCCGGCAGCGGCGAAGGCGCCCTGACGGTCCACCAGCTCATCGCCCACGTCGAAGCCGAACGCCGCCAACGCGAACGAACCGGCCGCCACCGCCTCCGCGAACCCGAGCCACCACCGTCCACACCGGACGCACCACCACCGCTTGAGCTCCAGCACCGGATCCTCAAAGCGCTCCGCCACCTGTAGTCCCACGCGATTTCGCGCGAAACCGTCACCGCCCACGCGCACCGAACGCCGATTTCGCGCGAAATCGCCCACCAAGCCAGAACCCCGCCGCACCGTGCCCCCGACCACGCGGCCCGGGCTCTGCGGGCCGGTCGGCGCAGCGCCCCTCCCCGACGCGCCGACCGGCCACCCCCGCTCAGAATCCGCCCGGTGAAGGGCACCTTTAGGCAAGTAACTTGCTAAAAGGTGCCCTTCACCGGGCCCCATCACCCGTTGCGGGGAGAGGTGAAGGGCACCTTTCACCGACTAACTTGGTGAAAGGTGCCCTTCACCTCGGGGAAATCACCCGAGTTGGGTGGAGCTGTTAGGGGGTTGGGCCGAAGCGGTAGCCGACGCCCCAGATCGTGTTGATGATCGTGGGGTTGGCTGGGTCGGTTTCGATCTTCTCGCGTAGGCGGCGGACGTAGACGCTGATCATGGAGGAGTCGCCTACCTTCCACTGCCAGACTCGCTGCATCAGCTCGTCCTTGCGGAAGGTTTCGCCGGGGTGGTCGAAGAAGAAGTCCAGGAGGTCGCGTTCGCGGCCGGTGAAGCGGAGGGGTTTGCCCGCTTTGGTGACCTGGCGGGTTGTGAGGTCCATGACCAGGTCTTCGACTTGGCGGGTTTGCGGTGCGGGTTGTGGTTGGGGGGTGTGGCCCGCGGAGCGGCGGAGGAGGGCTTGGGCGCGGAGGACCAGTTCGCGGGGGCTGAAGGGCTTCGTGACGTAGTCGTCCGCGCCGAGTTCCAGGCCGTGGATGCGGTCGTCCTGCTCGCCCAGGGCCGTGACCAGGATGATCGGCACCGAGCTCTGCTCGCGGAGCTTGCGGCAGACGTGGGTGCCGTCGAGCCGGGGGAGCATCCGGTCGAGGATCACCAGGTCCGGGTTGAAGGCCTGGAAGCCGTCCAGCGCCATCACGCCGTCGGCGGCCACCGCCACCAGCATCCCGGCGTGGTTGAGGTAGCTGGCGATGACCTCGGCCATCATCGGATCGTCTTCGACCACCAGCACCCGGTGCCGTCGCTCCGCACCGGACGGTCCGATGTTCACCGCACGCCTCCGATCAAGCCGCCCGGACCAGAGCCTAACCGGTGCGCGGTCGACCACCCGTTGCCTCCCCGCCCAGGGTTCCGGCGAAGTCGCCTGAGCGGGGCCTGCGTCAGTTTTGCCTATAACCGACCGGGTGTTCCGGGCGCGGCGGGGCGTCAGTTTCCGGCAAAACCGACGCAGGACTCAGCCCGCGGCGGACTTTGCTGGAACCCTGCCCCGCCGGGCCCGGGGGAGCCCGCCTCACTCCGCCTTGAGCAGCGGGGTTTGCAGCAGGACCGCCTTGCGCCGGGTGATGTACTGCGCGCGGCCCGGGGGCAGCTTGCGCGGCTTGGCGTCGTGGAACGCCTGGCCCTCCGACGGCGGGCAGGACAGCAGCGCGGCAGGCGTGTTGACCTCCAGCATCCGCCGCACCAGCGGGTCGTACATGGCGCGGGACAGGCCGTTGGCGCTGCGGGCGACGATCAGGTGCAGGCCGATCTCGTGGCCCTGCGCGAGGCAGTCGAGGATCGGCAGGAACGGGTTGTCGCCCTGGTCGGAGCCGAGCATGTCGTAGTCGTCGACGATCAGGAACAGCTCCGGCCCGCTCCACCAGTCGCGCTTGCCGAGCTGGGCCGGGCTGATCTCCGGGCCGGGCAGGCGTTCCCGCATCGCCCGGGACGAGCCCATCACCGCCTCCCGCACCAGGTCCTTGGAGACGGCGTAGCCGAGCCGGTACTCCTCCGGCACCACGTCGAACAGCTCGCGGCGGAAGTCCACGAAGGTGATCCGCGCTTCCTGCGGGGTGTACTGGCGGGCGACCGCGGCGGCGACGTGCTTGAGCAGGTTCGTCTTGCCGGTGGCGTCGTCGCCGGCGATCAGCAGGTGCGGGTGCTGGGTGAAGTCGTGCCACAGCGGCTCGATGTCCTCGCCGGACAGGCCGAGCGGAACCCGCAGCTGACCGTCGGCGGCGGGCAGCTCGGTGACGTCGAGGACGGCGGGCAGCATCTTCACCCGCGGCGCGGCCGGTCCGTGCCAGGCCGACGCGATGGTGGTGATCAGCTCCTGGGTGCCCTCCGCCGTCTCGCCCGGACCGTCCAGGCGGGGCACGCCCGCGAGGAAGTGCGCCTGGTCGTCGGTGAGGCCGCGGCCCGGGATCTTCGGCACGGTCGCGGCGGCGCGCATGTTGATCGCCGACTCGACCGGGTCGCCGAGGCGCAGCTCGAACCGGGTGGTCAGCTGGTCGCGCAGACCGGCGGCGACCTCGCCGGGGCGGCTGCCCGCGATCACCACGTGGATGCCGTAGTTCAGGCCGCGGGTGGCGAGCAGGGTGAACTGCGGGACCAGGTCCATGAAGTCCTGGCGGATCGTGGTCCAGCCGTCGACCACCAGGAACACGTCGCCGTAGGGCTCGTCGGCGAACTCGCCCCGCGCGCGGCGCCGCCGGTAGGTGCTCATCGAGTCCACGCCCCACTCGGCGAACTTCTGCTCGCGCTCCTCCAGCAGGGCGTTGACCTGGTTGATGGTGCGCATCATCCGCTCGGTGTCCAGCCGCCCGGTGACGCCGCCGACGTGCGGCAGTCCGGCCAGCGACGAGAGCATGCCGCCGCCGAAGTCCAGGCAGTAGAACTGCACCTCGCGCGGGGTGCGGGTGAGGGCGAGCGCGGTGATCAGGGTGGCCAGCAGGGTGCTCTTGCCGCTCTGCGGGCCGCCGGTGACGAGCACGTGCCCGCCCGCGCCGGACAGGTCCGCCAGCAGCGGTTCGTGCCGCTGCTCGAAGGGCCGGTCGATGATGCCCAGCTGCACCTGCAGGACGCGCTCCGCGGCGTCCGCAGTGGTCAGACCGCGCTCCGGGTCGACGCTGAGCTGCGGCAGCATCTGCTCCAGCGTCGGCGAGACCTCCAGCGGCGGCAGCCAGACGCGGTGCGCCGGCGGGCCGGAGTCGTGCAGCCGCTGCACGGCGACCTGGAGCAGCGACTCGCCGCCGTCCTCCTGCGGCAGCTCCGGTTCCTCCGGCATCGGCAGTTCGCGCTGCGGGACGTAGGAGGTGCTGTAGGGCACGATCTGCCGGGCCACCACGGCCTGCCGGATCTCGCGCCGGGCCTGCCGGTAGGCGCCCGAGACGTAGGCGGCCTTGAACCGGGTCAAGGTGTCCACATCGGTCTTGAGGTAGCCCGCGCCTGGCTGCGAGGGCAGCTGGTGGGCGTCCGGAACGCCCAGCACGCCGCGGCTCTCCATCGCGGAGAACGTGCGCAGTCCGATCCGGTAGGACAGGTGCGATTCGAGCTGGTGCATGCGGCCCTCGTCCAGCCGCTGGGAGGCCAGCAGCAGGTGCACCGAGAGGCTCCGGCCGAGGCGGCCGATCATCACGAACAGGTCCATGAACTCGCGGTGCGCGGCCAGCAGCTCGCTGAACTCGTCGACCACCACGAACAGGGTCGGCAGCGGGTCGAGGTCGGCGCCTTCGGCGCGGGCCTTCTCGTACTCGGTGACCGAGCTGTAGTTGCCCGCCTTGCGCAGCAGCTCCTGGCGGCGGACCAGCTCGCCGTGCAGGGCGTCCTTCATGCGCTCCACCAGCGACGCCTCGTCGGCGAGGTTGGTGATGACCGCCGAGGTGTGCGGCAGCTCGTCCAGGCCGAGGAACGTCGCGCCGCCCTTGAAGTCGACGAGCACGAAGTTCAGCGTCTCCGAGGAGTGCGTCAGCGCCAGCGCGAGCACCAGGGTGCGCAGCAGCTCGGACTTGCCGGAACCGGTGGCGCCGATGAGCATGCCGTGCGGACCCTGCCCGCCCTGCGCGGACTCCTTGATGTCCAGCTCGATCGGCGAGCCGTCGCCGGTGACGCCGATCGGCACCCGCAGCCGCGCGCCGCCCGCGGCCCGCCTGGCCTGGGTCCGCGCCAGGTCGTGGGTGCGCAGGTCGCTGATGTTGAGCAGCGTGGTGAGCTCGAAGTCGGCGGCCAGCGGCTCGGTGGTGTCGGTGGAGATGGCCAGCCGGTAGGGCGAGAGCAGCCGGGCCAGCGCATCGGCGCGCAGCGGGCTGAGGAAGTCCGGCGTGCCGACCGGGGAGGCGTCCTCCTTGCCCGCCCGCCCGATCCGCACCAGGTCGACGCTGTCCGGGGCGACCTGCAGCAGCAGCGTGCGGGGATCGTTCTGCCAGTCCAGCGAGCCGCCGAGGTCGATCACCGTGGTGTTGCGGTAGCCGTTGGTGGCCATCCGGCTGCTGGAGGCAGGTTGCGCGCCGTCGAGCACCACCACGACGTAGGGCTCGTCGCGGGTGGGCATCGCGTCGCGGTCGAAGAACGGGCGGCCCGCCAGGTCCTCGCCGAGCAGGCCCTCCAGCTCGCCGACCGTCTCGGCGGCCAGCCGGACCGGGCCCGCGCCGTCGGTGTCGGTGGGGTGCAGGCAGTGCGGCAGCCACTTGGTCCACTGCCACTCGTGCAGCTCCCGGCCCAGCACCACGATGCGCAGGTCCTGCGGCGCGTGCAGCACGGCCAGCTGCGCGATCATCGAGCGCACCATGCCGCGGGCGGCGTCGAGGTCGCCGCGCAGCAGCACCCGGGCGTAAGCGCGCAGGTACACCGGGACCGGCTGGTCCGGGACGGTGGAGTAGGCGCGGATGAAGCGGCGCAGCGCGTGCGCGGACAGCGGCTCCAGGTCCTCGATCGGCTTGGTGCTCGGCTGCGCGATCTTGGTGCCGAGCTGCTGGTCGCCGACGGCGATGCGGACCTCGCCGAAGTCCGGGTGGTCCGGCCGCACCTCCCACAACCGGGAGGTGCCGACCAGCGACCAGGCCGCGCTCGGGTCGGGGTGCCGCCAGCGCTGCGCGTGGCGCTGCGCCACCACCGTCTTGCGCACCTGGCGGCGCACCTGGCCGAGGTAGCGCAGGTAGTCGCGGCGGGCACCGGTCATCTCGCGCTTGCGGTCCGCGGCGGCGCGCAGGAAGTTCGCGGCGAGCATGCCGAGCGCGGCGAGCACCATCATGCCCATCGCGAAGTACATGATGGTGCCGCCACCGCCCATGCCGGGCCGGAGGAAGATCATCACCATCGCCAGCGAGCTCAGCGCCATCGGCAGGTAGGTGATCATCCCGGAGAACCCGCCCTGGACCTCGGGCAGCTCCGGAGGTTCCTGGAGGGTCAGCTCGCCGGACGGCATCGGCGGCCCGGATTGCCGTTCAGGACGGCGGAACAGCGTGACGCTCACGCGGATTCCCTTCCCGCTGGGGAAAACTGTGACGGGAGAAGAATTCCACTGAGGACCGGTGATTTTCAGGTCACGTAAATCGGCGACAGCACGATTACCGGATTCGGCCTTAGGGTTTCCCCAGGACGACGGCGCAGGATGAACCTACTGCCGCGCCGCCGTCCCCGGCCTCGAAAGCAACTGTCCCCCGGCGATCGAGGCATTCCGGTGGCGGCGTTGGGCATCCGAAGCATGGGTCCGGTGCCCGGCGCCGCCGCCGTTTTCGAATTCCTTGCGGGAAAAGGGAGCGTGAACCGGCGTGAGCACCAGCGCAGTCGCGGGTCTGTGCCGACTGTCCATCCGGGCGCCAGATCGGAACTTCGATCTCGCGGTGCCCACGGACGTGCCGCTGATCGACCTGATGCCGACCATCATCAGCTACGCGGGCACCCAGGTCGAAGAGGCCGGGTTGGAGCACGGTGGCTGGGTGCTGCAGGGCATGGGCCGCGAGCCGCTGGACGAGGAGGCGACCCCGGAGGCCCTCGGCCTGCAGGACGGGGAGACGCTCTACCTGCGTTCGCGGCAGGAAGCCATGCCCGCGGTGCACTTCGACGACCTCGTGGACGGCGTGGCCACGGGCATGCAGGACCGTCCCTGGTCCTGGAAACCCGCCGCCACCAAGCGGATGCTGCACGCATCGACGCTGGTCGCGGCGGGGATCATCTGGCTGGGCCTGCTGCTGCCCGGCGATTCGCTGGTGCGCGCGATCGCGGCCGGGGTGGCGGCGCTGCTGCTGCTGGCCGCGTCCGGATCGGCCTCCCGAGCCGTCGGCGACGCCATGGCGGGCACGGCCTTCGGCCTCGCCGCGGTGCCCTACTTCGCGCTGGCGGGCTTCCTCGCGCCGGGCCCGGAGGCCTCCGGGATGGCGGTGCTGCTCGCCGCGTCGGCGACCGCCGCAGGTGGCGCGGTGCTGGCGCTGGCCGCCTCCGGCACGCACCCGCACGCCTTCCTCGGCGTGCTGGTGACCTGCGCATTCGGCCTGATCACGGCGCTGTTGTCGCTGCTCACCGGCACGCTGGCCGAGGCGGTGTCGGCCACCGCGCTGATCGCGGTGCTGTTCGGCGCGTTCGTGCCGGGCCTGTCGTTCCGGGTCGCCGGGCTGAAGATGCCGCCGCTGCCGACGAACGCCGACCAGCTGCAGGAGGGCATCGACCCGCACGCGAGCCGCCACGTGCTGGAGCGCGCCGCGATCGCCGACCGGTACATGACCTCGCTGTACCTGGCGGTGGGCGCGGTGTGCATGACGGCGGTCGTCGGCCTGCTCACCGAACCGCACTGGGCGACCTACACGATGGCGGGCGTGCTCAGCGCGATCCTGCTGCTGCACGGGCGCGACGTGGGCGGCATCTGGCACCGGCTCTCGGTGGTGCTGCCCGGTCTGCTCGGCTGCACGGTGCTGGTGCTGGCGCTGTCCATGCAGGACCTGTTCGGCAGGCTGCTGGTGTTCGCGGGCGTGGCCCTGGTGGGCACGGCGCTGATGGTCGCGGGCTGGACGGTCCCGGGCAACCGCCTCGTCCCGTATTGGGGACGCGCGGCGGACATCCTGCACGTGGTCCTCGCGGTCAGCCTGATCCCCCTGATGCTCACCGTGCTGGGCGTCTTCGGCTGGATCCGGGCCTTCAACGGCTGACGCGGCACCCGCTGCGGGGCGGCGGTGTCAATTTCGTACGAAATTGACCGTCACCCGGGTGAACGTCAATTTCGTACGAAATTGACCAAGGCCCGGGTGACGGCCTGGCGGACGACTTCGAGATTCGTAAGGGCGTGGGAGTGTGCAGTCGCGTCGGGATCAGGTTCAGGCGCACATGTTCGTCATGGGTCGGCTCAGCGCCGGGATGTTGCGGGCCGATCCGGATATCCCGGACACGCCGCAGCGGCGGACTTCGCGCGGCATCGTCATCGGTGTCATCGTGTCGGTGCTGCTCGGGCTGGGAACGTTCCTGTTCGGGCTGATCAAGCCGGGCGGCGCGACGTCCTGGCAGGTGGCGGGCGCGGTCGTGGTGGAGAAGGAGACCGGCGCGCGGTGGCAGTACGTCAACGGCGCGCTGCACCCGGTGCTCAACCAGGCCTCGGCCCGGCTGCTGGCCGGGGCCGAGATGCAGGTGCACACCGTGTCGGCGAACTCGCTGGCCGGGACGCCGCGCGGGCTGCCGATCGGCATCCCCGGCGCGCCGGACGGCCTGCCCACCGCGGGCGCGCTGAGCAGCGATCCGTGGCTGTCCTGCGCCTCGCCAGCGCAGGGCGGGCGCGACTTCGCGATGCTGGTCGGCGAGTACGACGGCGAGCCGCTGACGGCCACCGACGGCGCGCTGGTGGCGGGCCCGGACGGCACGGTGTTCCTGGTGTGGTCCGGGCACAAGCTGCGGATGGACGTGGCCTCGGCCGGACCCGCCGCGCTCGGCTACGGCACCACCGACCCGATCGCGGTGCCCGCCGGGTTCCTCAACGCGCTGCCCACCGGGCCGGACCTCGTCGCCCCGGAGATCGCCGGCCGCGGCGAGGCCGGGCCGCAGCTGGCCGGTGCGCCGAGCGTGATCGGGCAGCTGTTCCAGGACGCATCGGGCGAGCCGTACCTGCTGACCAAGGCCGGGCTGGTGCCGCTCACCGACACGCTGTTCAAGCTGATCAGCGGTGATCCGCGCACCCAGGCGGCCGCCTACGGCGGGCAGCCGGTGGAGCCGCGGCGGATCGGCGCCAAGGACCTCACCGCCAACAGCGCCCCGTCGGAGGCCAAGGGCGAACTGACGCGCAACGGAGCCTTCCCGGACGCGCCGCCGGTGCTGGTGCAGGACGACGACGAGCAGGCGCTGTGCGTCGCCACCGAGCCCGGCCCGCCGGTGTCGACCAGCGTGTCCCTGCTGCCGAAGGAGCTCACCGACACCGCGAACCCGGTCGTCCCGCAACCGGGGATCACCGTGTCCTGCCCGCGCCCGGACCGGGTGGCGGTGGTGCCGGGCAGCGGCGTGCTGGTCTCGGTGCTGCCCACCGGGGACGTGCCCACGCCGACGCTGTACCTGGTGGCCGACAACGGTGTGAAGTACCCGGTCCCGTCCGCCGACGTGGCGGGCAGGCTCGGCTACGCGACCGCCCCGGTCGCGATGCCCGCGATGCTCGTCGACCAGCTGCCCACCGGACCGGCGATGGACCCGGCGAAGGCCGGTCTGCCGGTGACCGAGCTGCCGCCGGTGACGCCCGCGCAGTGCTGAAACACCCGACCACGTCCCTGTTCTGGGATGTGGCCGGAAGCGGGTGCCGGTTCTAGTTTCGGTGTTGTCCAGCAGTGCTTTTCGGACCAGATCTACGGGAGTGAGCCTTGTCCACGCCATTGATCAACCAGGATTCCGCTGTACTCCAGCAGAAGACCCAGGCCTTCACCGGCCACATCGGCCAGATGTCGACCATCGCCGCCACGGTGCAGGGTTTCGAGGCCGAACTGCGTGCCGCCTACACCGGTCCGGAAACCGAGATCTTCGGCCGCAAGATCCAGGAGTGGGTCACCAACTACCAGACCGTTCAGAAGCAGTTCGACGCCGTTGTCCAGCAGCTCGGCGTGACGCAGACGAACACCCAGAACCAGTCGGACCACAACTCGGTCACGGCAGGCAGCATCGAGACGGATCCGTTCGGAAACGCCTTGAACGGCAAGGGCTGAGGGAGAAGAAGCATGAGCCTGCACATCGACACCAACAAGGTGCGCGACATCCTGGACAGGTTCCACCAGGAGAACAACAAGATGCAGCAGCTGATCGACCAGGTGATCCAGGACGGCAACGGCCTGGCGCAGGTCTCGGACGGTGCGTGGAAGAACGCCTGGGCCGAGGCCCAGGGCAAGGTGAACGCGGCCAAGGGCAAGATGCAGGAGTCCTTCGGCAAGGCGACCCTGATCCTCCAGGACATGAGCGACGGCCAGATCAACACCGACTTCAAGAACGCCGCCGGCTTCTAGGCGCTCGGTGAACCATGGCTGAAATCGCCCACGACAAGTCCGCGACGGACGCGTACCGCAAGTTGTTCGAGGAGTGCCGCCTGGAGCTCACCGGTGACAAGGACATCATCGCCCTCCAGGGCACCTTCGACATCCTCGCCGGGAAGACGGAACAGGGCAAGCGCGTCGCGGAGCAGTTCAAGCGGTGCCGGGAGGCCCTCACCACGCAGGTGATGGAGTTCGCGAACAAGACGTTGGTCGAACTGAGCCAGAAGCTCGACACCGTTGACCAGAACGTCGAGACCACGACGGACGAGAACTCGAAGAAGGCGGAAACCACCCCCGTCACCTTCTGAAACCGGCCTCCGGCCGGTCTTGGCGAACCGGCCGGAGGCGCGGCGCGCGGCCCGGGAAAATCACGGAGGTTCTGGGCGATGCCCTGGGAAGATGTGCTGGACACCTTTGCGGAAACCGCTGTCACCAAGCGCGACGAGCTGACTGCGAAGCAGTGGATATTGACAGTGGACTACGACAACTCCGCCGAGGGCGTGTCCAAGGACTGGGACTACACCGGCAAGCAGAATTCCACGAAAGACAGGGGCACGTCCGGGTTCGACATCGTGGCGGTTGCGGCGAGCGATGTCAGAGCGGGCGGCGGGGCGCGGGTCGGCGTGAAGTTGAACTGGCCGGAGTTCGACAACCCCAGCGGCCCGTGGGCGAAGATCCTGAGCGTGGGCGGGACCGTGCTCGATCCCCTGGTCGGCAGCCCGAACCAGAACCAGGTGCTCAGCTTCCCGAGCTTCACCAACGCCATCAACTCGTTGACCAACGCTGCCAACACCATGCAGAGATGGGCCGACAGGTTCGCCGAAGAGGCCAAGAACGTCGAATCGAACGGCAACTTCAAGGGCGAGACCGCGAAGTCCTTCCAGAGCATGATGCAGAACGGCAGCACGTCGTTGCAGCAATTCGCCAAGACCATCGGCGACCCGGTCATGCTCAACGCATTGGCGGAGAGCCGGGACAAGTACTTCCAAGAAGTCGCGGAGATGCTCCAGGGGTTCATCTCGTGGCGGGATCACGAAAGCAATCTGATGTCGCCCGCGGCGGCCGTGCAGAAGGCTTTCAACGACAACGTGCGGGGAGTCACGGTCGAGCGGCCGAACGCGTTCGAGAACCTCCAGGTCAAGACGATCCACACGAGCTGGGGCGACTTCGAGATCCGCGATTCCTGGGAGGAGAACCTGCGCGGCAACATCGAGCGAGCCGCGAAGGACCTCTGGCTGGGGCACTTCGCCGGGCACCTCGATCCACCGCCGAACACCTACCACGGCCCGTTGGTGCAGAACCTGCAGACCACGGCCAACCGGATCAACGACAGCCCGAAGATCGAACCGTTCGCGTCCACTCACAACGCACAGCAGAACGAACTGCAGAAGCAGCTCGACGACTTCAAGAAGCAGTACGGCGACCAGCAGAAGAGCCTGCAGGACTCCCTGAAGGAGCAGCAGGACCAGCAGAAGCAGGAGCTGCAGGACCTGCAGTCGCAGAACGATCTGCAGAGCCAGGACGACCTGGAGAACTTGAAGAACCAGGGCGGCGCGGGAGATCTGCAGAACGAGCTCGGCGAGCAGGGCGGCGGTTCGGAGACCTCGGAGCTCAACGGAGGCGCCGGGCCGGACGCGGACCTGACCGGCGGGGACACCGACGTCGACGCCCCGGAACTCGACGGGCTGGACGAGAACAACGGGCTCGGCGGGAGCACGTCGGAAACGCTGGGCCTGACCAGCGGCAACGGCGACGACCAGTTCGCCGGCGGGCCCGTGCCGCACGGGCTCGGAGGAGGGCCGATCACCTCCGGCCTGAACTCGTCGGGCAACGGGTTGGGAGGCGGCCCGGACGGGTTCGGCCAGAGCTCGATCTTCACGCCCGACGGCGAGCTCGTGCGCGGCCCCGACGGAACCCCGCTGTCGGTGCCCAACGGGTCCACGATCAACCCCGACGGCACCATCACCAAGCCGGACGGCACGAAGGTGCTCGGCCCGGACGGCAAGCCGCTGGTGGTGCCGGAGGGCTCCTCGATCAAGCCCAACACCGCGATGCTCAACCCCAACGGCAGCCAGTACACCGACGCCAACGGCAACCCGCTCTACGGGCCGCGCGGGTCCTACCTCAGCCCGACCGGGCACATGCTGGACCAGAACGGACGGATGATCTTCGGACCCGGCGGCAAGCCGATCACCGTCCCCGACGCGGTGAACCACAACAAGCTCGCGCTCAACAACCCCGGCGTGGGCAAGAAGTTCGCCTTGTCGCCCGGTGACATCAGCGACCCGATGAAGCGGGCCACGATGAACAGTTCGGCGCTCAACGAGAAGCTGAGCAAGCCGTTCTCGATGGCCACCGAGACGTCTGGCCTCGGCGGCCGCGGCGGCCAGAACGGCCAGCAGCCGATGATGCCACCACCGGCGATGGGCGGCGGTGCGGGCGGCCAGAACGAGCAGAAGCGGCAGTCGAGCACCTGGTTGCAGGAGGAAGAGGAGACCTGGGGAGTCGCGCACGGCTTCACCGGTCCCATCGGCCGCTGACGACCAGCCGACCGACCGCGCGGTCACCGGAATGTGAGGAGCACGGGATGAACTTCGGCAGCTTGCAGTCGCAGCTCGACGAGACGCTCGCCGAGCTGAACAAGCAGCGCGAGGAGCTGCAGCGGGTCGAAGACGACCTGTCCAAGCGGACCGCCTCGGTGCGCTCGAAGGACCGGATGGTGACGGCGACGGTCGGCGTCGGCGGTGAACTGTCCAAACTGGAGTTCCACGACGAGCGGTACCGCTCGATGCCCAAGGCTGAGCTGGCCGCGGCGATCGTGAAGATCGTGTCCGAGGCCCAGCGGCAGCTGCAATCGGAGATCAACGAGGCGATTCGGCCGCACCTGGGCGACACCGCTGAGCTGCGCAAGCAGTTCCGCGACGAGTCGCCGTGGGGCGACTTCCTGGCCCCGCTGCTGGACATGCAGCAGGAGGCCTCGTCCTGGCTGAAGGAGAACAACCGCAATGCCAGGTGACAACGAGATCATCGCCATCCCGGTCGACCTGAAGCACAAGTTCGCCGCGCTCGGCTCCTCCGAGCGGGCCCTCAAGCGGGCCTGCGAGATCTGGGAGGGGATGGACGCCGAGCTCCAGGTGGCCGCGGGCAACGACGACGAGACCGCCCGGTCCATCAAGAAGGAGGCCAAGAACCTGAACAGCAACATCACCGCGATGCTCGACTCGCTCAGCCAGCTGTTCAACCTGACCACGGTGAAGGGCCAGAAAGCGGCCGACAACCACGAGAAGCAGTCCGACTACAACTCGCAGTCGGCGAACAGCATCGAGACCGGGAGCTGACGGCTCCAGCAGCAGACCACCCCGAGGTGGGGTGAGGCGATCGGGAAGGGGATGTGCTCGGCCGTGGCGTTGTACATCCCACCCGAACACGCTGAAGCGTTCGCCGGGCTCACCGGCTCGCAGTGGCCGGAGGCCGACGAGGACCGGCTTCGGGCGCTGGCCGAGGAGTACCAGGACCTGGCCGGTGAGCTCGAATCGCTGCAGACCCACCTGCACGAGTTCGTCAACGCCATCAAGAACTCCACCGAGGGCGAGTTCGCGAAGGCCTTCGGCGAGTACGCCAACCAGTACATCACCCCCGGCAAGGAGGGGCAGATCCCGCTGGAGACGGCCGTCAAGGGCGCCCGCGGGATGTACAAGTACCTGCGAAACGTCGCCGCGCAGGTCGAGTACATGAAGATCCAGGCCATCGCGCAGCTGATCTTCATGGCGATCGAGATCGCGATCGCCATCGCGCTGGCGGTGCCCACCGGCGGGCTCTCGCTGCTGAAGATCGCCTCGATCAGAGCCCTCGCGCAGGCCGTGCTCCGGCTGCTGATGCAGCTGCTCATCGCGACGATCATCTCGCTGGTGATGGAGACGATCTTCGCCGCGATCCTGGACGCCGCCACCCAGCAGTGGCAGATCGACCAGGGGCTGCGCGATGGGTGGGATCAGGACCTCACCGATGCGGCGATGAAGGGTGCGGCGATCTCCGGTGCGCTCGGCGGTATCGCCTCGCTGGGCGCGCAGGCCTTGGGCAAGACCCTGACCAAGCTGTTGGGCAAGGCGTTCAACAGCAAGTTCATGAACAAGATGGTGCCGTTCAACAAGATCGGCAGCAAGCTGCAGGACTTCGACGTCTTCCTGGGCAAGGGTGTCAAGGACGCCTTCGGCGAGCAGAACGCCAAGTTCGGGGCCGGTATGGCGTCGACGACCAAGAACTTCTCGACCTACATGATGACCGGGTTCGGAAACCCGAAGATCGCCAACTTCTCCGGCATCAAGGGCCTCGGCAAGCTCAGCGCCGGTGCGGGCCACAACTTCAAGAACCAGCTCGGCGAGGTGTTCGCCAAGAACTTCGGCGAGAACTTGGGCGAGCAGCAGGCCAAGAAGGTGGGCGAGCAGGTCGCCGAGAAGATCACCAAGAACATCGGCAAGAACCCGGTCCACGTGCTGTCGAAGGAACTCGACGAGGTGCTTGCCCCGTACCAGAAGGAGTTGGGCGAGAAAACCGTCGAGTCGCTGGTCAAGAAGTACCCGGAGGCCATCCAGCAGGCGGTCAAGGACCACCACAAACCCGGCAAGCTGTTCATGCTCGGCACCTCGGTGCTGGGATCACCGGTGCACGGCGCGCACGGCGTGCTCAGCGAGGGCTTCAACAACCTGTTCTTCGGCGACGAGAAAGAGTTCAAGGTCAGCTGGTACAGCTTCACCGGTGGCGCGGTGATGGGTGCCGCCGAGTCGCTGGGCGAGCAGTTCGTCGGCGATCCGCTCTCGGACAAGCTCAAGGAAGCGGTGTGGGGACCTCCGGGCATGTCCACTTCGGACGGGGCGACCGGTGCCAACGTCCCGACCGAGTCCGACGCGACCAAGCTCGGCGGATCGCCCACCGGGGGCGACCAGCCGACCGGCGGCGACAGCTCGAACGGTGATGGCTCGTCGTCGACCGAGCACAAGTCCGCGGCCGAGGACGACGCGATCCAGTGGTGGATGGCCGACACCGAGAACTCCTCGGAGGGCCTCGGCGAGTTCCCGGGCAGCACCGGTTCGCAGCACTCCGCACCGGACAGCATCGTCACCGAAACCGGCCCGGGCGACGACCGGAGCAGCTCTCCCGACGACTTCGACGGTGACGTGCTCGAATTGGACGAGCACGGGAACCTCGGCACCGACCTGCAGCAGTCCGAGGTGCAGGGCAACGACCAGCAGGCCGTGACCACGCCGTCCGGTGTCGCACCGCCGACCCAGGTCCAGACGACGGCGGGCCCGCAGCCCAACCAGGCCGCCACGCCGAACACGCAGGTCACGCCGAAGGCGGGCGGCCCGAGCGCCTCGCTGCACGACCCGGCCCCGGCGAACCACTCCGCCCAGACCTCGCCGAACGCCGGGAACACCCCGGAACAGCCCGTCTCCCAGCCGACGACGTCCGTCCCCGAATCCGGATCCGCCCCGACGACGGACAACGGCTCGCCGAACACCACCTCCGGCGACCAGCACCAGCCGACGCCGGTCGTGACCAGCTCCGAGCCGAACACCTACAGCGCGCAGACCGACACCGGGCACTCGACGGAACTCCCCGACGCGGACAACCCGAATCCGGCCGAATCCCGCCCCGAGCAGCACAACGTCGACGAGTGGCAGGAGGATCCTGGGAAGCCGCGCTTCGTCCCCCCGGAAGAGCACGAGCAGTTCCAGCGGAACATGCTCAACATCGACCTGCTGGGTACGACGCCGGACGAGCACGCCGCGCTGAACGACGAACTGGGCGCTGCCGACGACGTGCCCGCGACGACGTCGTTGCTGGACAACGGGATGTTCATCGCCGAGCAGGACTCGAACCCGGACACCGTCCTGGAACCGGACCTGTTCGGCCTGCTCGACCCGGCGCCGTCGTTCGTGCCCACCGATGGCTACGGGCCCGGCTTCGAGAACCTCACCGCGCAGCAGGGAGTTCACCTGCTGGAGCAGCTCGACCTCGCGCACGCGGCGCCCCGCGATCCCGCTCAGCTGGACTTCGAGCCGCTGATCCCACCGGGTCTCGCCGCGGAGGAGCTGGTCGGCAGCCCGGTCCCGGTGGCCGTCCACCACCCCACCGCCCAGCAGTGGGCCCCCGCCAGCACCACGCCGCTGCCGAAGCAGCTGGAGATGCCGCACGTGCGGCACTCGATCTGGCTCGGCGGCCCGATCACCGACCTCACCTCGGCCGCCACCGGCAAGGCCACGATGATGGCGAACCTGGAGCACTCGGCCAAGGAGCTCGGCGCCCAGGGCAAGGTCGTGCTCTGGACCGACGTGCCGCGGGACCAGTTCGCCAACCCGCCGACGCAAGCCGTCCTCGACATGAAGACGTGGGCGCAGGACAACGGCGTGATCCTGGCGAACGTCCACGAGGTGTTCAACGCGGCAGCGCCGATGAAGCTGCAGCAACCGTTCCAGTCCGAGATGGTGAAGAACACCAAGGCCGGTTACGCCGCGGCCAGCGACATCCTGCGGATGGAACTGCTCAAGCGCTTCGGCGGCGTGTACAGCGACGGCGAGTACCGCACCGGAAAGGACTACTTCGCCGCGGCCGCTCAGGTGGCCACCAGCGGGCCGGGCTACGGCGTGCACGTCCTCGACAACAGCAACGCGGGCAACGACCTCTTCGTGATGGGCAAGGGGCACCCGTTCGCGGACTTCTACCTGGACCACCTCGGCGCCAACTACCTCAAGACGCAGTCCGAGCTGGTCCCGGCGTTCCAGCAGAACCTCGACGCGGAGGCCGGTCCGCGCCCGTACCACGACTACGCCCTCAACATCTTCCCCGCGCGCCGCCACACCGTGATGTTCCAGACCGGCCCCAACGCCATGGAAGCGATGGCCGCGGAACTCGGTCTCGGCGGGGTGAAGGGGTTCCCGCAGTCGCCGAGCGATGCGATGCGCAGCGGCAGCTCCTGGACCAAACCGGAGTCGTCGGCCCCGACCGTCGGTGCCGACGACCTGCCCGCGTCCATCGCGCTGACCAAGAACGTGGTCCAGACGCTGGTGAAGGAGCTGCACAGCCGCGGCGGGGACCTGCACCTGACGCTGGTGAACGAGCTGGTGTCCAAGCACGAGCGGCCGGACATCATCTGGACCGCGGCGATCGGCTACCTCGCCTCCCACCCGGAGCTGGCGAACCTGGTCACCAGCGTCACCGACGTCACGACGGTGTCCGACAAGGGCGGCGGCTTCCACGAGGAGAAGGTCGAGCTGCCCCCGCAGGCCTTGAAGCACCTGCAGTTCGGCCCCGGCGACCGGACGCACTCGCTCGCCGAGTTCTCCCGGCCCGCCACGATGGTCCAGCCCGACGCGGCGGGCACCGAAACCTCCCCGCTGACCTTCTTCGACGGCGAGGACACCGCGACGACCTCGAACGAGGCCTCGACCAGCGCGAATCCGGTCGAGCTGTCCTGGGGCGGGCTCACGGAGGACACCGTCCAAGCGATCTACGACGTCCAGCAGGGCGTGGCCGACGAGGTGCAGGAGTCCCTGCACGCGGCCGGTACGACGACCACGACCGTCCTGCAGTCGCGCGACAACGGGTTCGTCGTCGACGTCGAGCACTTCCCGGTCCAGCGCGACCCGGACTGGCCCATCAAGCAGGCGGCGCTGCAGAAGGCGCTGGACCGGATGGACGGCGCGGGCTTCCGGCTCCCCGGGAAGCTGACCGTGTCGGTCGCCGCCCCCAAGGTCGACGGCGTGCTGACGCAGATGATGCACCTTCGCGACGGCGAGGGGAATCCGAGCTGGCACATGTTCCTGGGGCCGAGCGTCTTCGCCGACAACGATCCCAACCCGGGCACGGACAAGATCGTTCGCGGCGGCGCCGGGGATCGCGGGTTGCGCGGTGTCGCCCACCGGGTGGCCGAGGCGGTGTCGGTGAACTCGCTGCTGAAGCGGATCCGCGGCGCGGGCAAGTTCAACTCGGATTCGGTCGCCTACAAGACCGCGATCGCCGAGGCCACCGTCGTGCACGAGCTCGGGCACGCGCTGCACACCGCGAACAACCCCACCGAGTTCCTGCTGGCCCAGCACAAGGCGATGACCAAGCAGGGCGAGTCGAAGCCCGGGCAGAGCGCGATGGATGTCAGCCACTACGCGACGCGCAACGGCCTGGAGTTCGTCGCGGAGGTCTTCACCGCCAGCGCCTTCGGCGAGAAGCTGAGCCCGAAAGTCGTCGCCGAGTACGAGAAGCTGGGCGGTGCGCCGCTGAAACAGGCAGCGCACGACGGCAAGCGCCGGTTCGGCAAGCTGACCTTCTTCGACGGCGAGGACACCGCGACGACGCCGAAGGAGGCCTCGACCAGCGTCGATGCGCCCGGCAGCGCGCACCAGGACTCGGTGGAGGAATCCGCCGGTGAGCAGCTGGTGGACTTCGACGACGTCCAGCCGGTCGAGGAGTTCCTCAAGGACTTCGGCACGTTCTCGGACGCCCCGAAGCTGGAGGTGCCCGAGCACGGTGCCGGTGACCTGCGGGAGAACTTCCAGCAGACGCTGGACCTCTTGCAGGAGCTGCCGCCGGACGTTCCCACCAGCCTGGTCCGGGACGGGTTCATCGCGGCGCGCAACACGCGGCTGCTGCGGATGTTCGACGTCGTGCCGGGGCCCGGTGGCGGGCTGAGCCGGAAGGACGCGGCCGAGCAGCTCGCCGGGAAGGTGGTGCAGAAGCTGCCGTTCACCAACTCGGTGGCGGTGAACTCCCTGCGCGACCAGTTCACCCACCTCGTCATCAACCGGGGCGAGATGGGGTTCTTGCAGGACCTCTCCCAGGGCAAGCTGTTCATGGTCGACACGCAGGAGGTGACCGCCGACGGCGTCGGGACCGTCCAGAAGGACATCGTCCTGACGCTGGAGTTCACCGGCCTCCACCAGGCCGAAGCGGACACGAACGTCCAGCAGAAGAGCGTCACCGAATCCAGCACCAAGTTCGAGCAGAGCGTCGAGAACGCCCGGAAGACGGCGTTCAACGGCGTGATCGGTGCGGCGCTGAGCGCGGCTCAGGCCGTCATCGGCGTGACTCCCACCCTCACCACCGGCGGGGAGCGCGGGAACAAGTACGGCTCCCGCTACTCCGACGACGTGTCGGGCACGATGAAGCTCAGCTCGGCGAAGAAGACCTTCGACGTCGACGCCGTGCTGCACTGGGAGGAATTGACCAAGTCCGGCGACACCGGCCCCACCGGGCAGGCGCCGTTCGGTCCCGCGCTGGTGGCCTACCCGAAGGAGAACGTCGGCCCGGCCGTCGACGCGGTGCGCACCAGCACGCCCAGCCGCGCCGACGCGGTGGACCTGCCGACCAAGCTGACCGAGCTGGTCGCCGCGATCGACATGGTCAAGCTCGGCGACCTGCACAAGCACGTGCTCAGCAACGTGCAGGACAGCGTCCGGCAGGACAAGGTGCTGTGGCACAACCTCAGCGACAGCATCAACGCGGGCAGGTTCGAGGAGGCCTCCGCGCACTCGCTGCCGCACGGGTTCTCCATCACCCACAAGTCCGAGCACGGCCAGCTGCTGCCCCAGTTCCGGTTCTGGCAGAGCACCAAGCCCGCCGAGGTCACCGCGCACTTCAAGCCGAAGTTCCGCGGCTACGAGGACCTGGGGCCGTTCACCGGAAACGTCGGGACCGACTCCCGCAGCACCTTGGAGGACCTGCAGGAGAGCAGCACCACGATGGGCGCCGAACCCGGCATCCGGGTGGGCGGTGCGGGCGAGATCCTGCCGAACGTGCAGATCGCACCGACCGCCCACATCGGTGCCGGGGCGACCAGCAAGCACACCGACACCAACAAGGTGGCCTGGTCGGACAAGCAGAAGCTGCTGGAGGCCGGGCCCCCGATGCGGCTCGTCCGGCTGGACGCGAGCTTCCAGGTGGATCTGGAGACGCGGGAGTTCGGCGCCGCGAAGACCGTCACGAAGGACCTGGGCGAGAGCCGCGACGGGGCCTACTACGTGACCGTCGAGGAGTCGAAGTACCAGGCGCTGGTCGAGGAGCTCGACGCCGCGCTGGCGAACCAGAAGCCCGAGCCGGCGGAACCGACGCCGAAGCCCGAGCTGGACCCGCAGCGGAAGAAGGCGCTGAGCGACGCGGTGTCCAACGACGGCCTGGTCAGCGGTCTGAAGTACATCCACCAGGCCGACCAGGTCTTCGACAAGACCCTCGACCTGATCACCGGCCACCTGGAGAAGCAGGGCGTCGAGCTGACCGCGGCCGACCTGCGCGACCTCAAGCGCCAGCTCTCCGGGCTCAACGCCCGCGACCTGGCCGCCAAGTTCAACCGGTTCACCCACTCCGACGGCGAGCTCCCCGACCAGCCCCTGAAGCTGACGGTCGACCACGGGAAGCGGCACTACCAGATCACCGTCGACGGCGTGCTGGGCGAGGTGCTCGCCGAGCACCGGAAGACCAACCTCGTCTCCACCGGGACCAGCTCCTACAGCACGAGCTGGCGGGAGCGGGACAAGAACACCGTCGGCATCCGCGGCACGCTGTCCGCGCTCGTGCGCGCCCGGCTGTCCTCGGAGGGCTACGGGCGCCCGAACTACGTCGGCGCCGGGCTCACCGCCCAGGTCAAGGGCGAGGTCCACAGGCTCGGCGGCCACCTGTCCGCGTTCGGGCACGAGGACAAGGTCAAGTACACCGGGCCGGGCAGCGTCGTGGAGCGCGGCGTCACCTTCCACGTCCAGGTCGAGGAGACCCTGGACGTCGGTCTCGGCGACCGCGTGAAGAAGGCGGTGACCAAGTCGGGCGACCTGGTGGCGGTCGCGCAGTCGCAGATCAAGACCGACCTCGGGAAGGTGCAGGTCGACGCGGTCACCGGTCACCAGGTGCCGGACTTCCTGATCGACGCGCAGGCCGAGCTCACCGGCGAGGCTGTCGAGGAGCACCTGCAGCAGAACGCGAAGGAGCTGCGCGGCGGCGTGCTGGTCTGGTCGCCGGACCACTACCAGCAGCTCAACCGCGAGTTCAAGGACCTGCAGACCAAGCTCGGCAACGACTCGAAGCTGTGGCTCACCAAGAAGTACGCGAACGCCGTCGACCTGACCCGCCAGTGGTTCGACGTCGCCCAGCAGTCCGCTGGCCAGGCCCCGCAGACGCGCAACCTCGGCGCGGAGCGCGGCTACCTGTTCGACCGGCGCGGCGCGGGCACCGTCGAGTTCAAGTACTTCAACCCCACCCCGCTGCCCGTCGTCGAGGGCATGACGTGGCAGCACGTCAACACCAGCGAGAAGTCGGTGCACGACGGCGAAGGCGCGGGCATCGCGGGCGACGCGGGAATCTCGGTCCTGTTCGGCGCGGGCGAGTTCGGGCTGAGCGCCGGTTACCAGGCCGAGCGGGGCGACCGCGACACCTACTCCGGCGCGGGGAAGGTGACCAGCGCGCCCACCCCCTCGCCGGTCCTGCTGTACAAGGCGGACCAGCTGGCCACGATGAGCTGGGCCACCTGGCAGGAGCTCTGGGGCCAGAGCAGCAACCACGGCGCGGACGTCGCGCCCAAGCTGGTCAAGGCCACCCAGGACCACGTCGAAGTCCTGTTCCCGAACAGCTCGGTGGTCGCGGTGACCGCGGAACAGGCGGTGGCGCAGGGACTCCCGCTCCCCGATGGCTGGCAGCCGCCGACGGTCGAGCCCGTCGCGATGCCCGACGGGGTGCCGGTGCTCAACGGGCTCGGGCACGGCCTGGACAAGGACGTCAAGGTCCTCGACTTCTCCTTGACGGACGAGGAGAACCTGGCCGACCAGGTGACGAAGACGCTCGAGAAGCACTTCTCGAAGCTCGCACCGCCCACGGCCGACAACGCCCAGACGCCGGACCCCGCGGGCGGCAACACCAAGCCGTCGGCGTTCGGCGCGATCCTCCGGGCCAACGGGCTGAACGGGCTGCACAGCACCGGTGTGGTCCAGCAGATCCTCAAGGGCGGCTGGGAGCACACCTTCACCCGGGGCAACTTCTTCTCCGGCAGCACCCGCTACACGGTGAAGATCACCTTCGAACCGGACGGCAACCCGGTGCAGCTGGTCCACCACCCGGCCTCCGACAACCCGGTTCCGCCGGTCCAGAAGCCCACCGGCGGTTCGGCGGAGACCTCCGGCAGCAGCGCGGTGGAGCACCAGGGCTCCCGGTCGGTCAAGTTCACCGTCGGCGGCGTCGGGCGCCCGATGGTCCCCAGCGGCAGCGGCAGCACCGGACCCGCCGTGGTGGCCGGCGGGCACCTCTCCGACGGCGTCGAGGTCAGCAACACGGTCACCGACAACTACCAGCACCGCAGCCGCACCGGTGACGCGGCGCAGTTCGAGCAGCCGGGCAAGTTCAAGATCGAGCTGATCAAGGTGTCCAAGCCCGCGCTGCTGGTGAGCGAGCTGACCAACGGCCACGCGGGCAGCGAGCGCTTCCGGAACCCGGACTCGCGGACGGTGCACACCGACGCCTTCGCCGGCAAGGTCCGCCTGGAAGTGCCGGAGGGGCTGCTGAACACCGGCACCGCGGCCCAGGCGCAGGGCGTCGCGGCGCAGCTGGACCCGGAGACCGGCAAGGTGCCCGGGGAGATCACCGACGAGGTGCGCGGATCGTCGTTCACCCTGGCCAAGGTGGTGCCCGGCGATCTCGCGGCGAAGGTCGGCGCATTGATCGGGAAGTCCGGGCACCGCGAGCACAGCGCGTTCTCGCCGGGCACGGAGCACCGGGCGAAGCTGGACGCCCTGCTGTCCACGGACGTGCTGCTGGGCAACGCGCACGAGTTCGCAGGCCCGGACGGGCACGCCGTGAAGTTCGAGCTGCCCGAGGGAACCCGCAACGAGCAGATCGAGCTCAAGGTCAAGATGCGGTTCGCGAACCCGGTGCACGACGCGAGCTGGGACCTGCCCGCCACGCAGCAGAAGCACGACCAGAAGCGCGCCACGGACTACGCCGAGACCGAGGAGCAGGCCGCTTACGCCGGGCTCGGGTACGCGGCGATGCAGCCGCCCGCCAACAACAACGCCGCGATCCAGCTCAACTACAAGGGCGCGGGCCGGAACGGTGACCAGAGCACCTTCAAGCTGGAGGGCAACGAGAAGGTCTCCAAGGCGACGCTGGAGCGCTTCCACTCCGACGTGATCTACGAGATCGAGGTGCACAAGCAGCTCCGCGGCGGGGGATGGACGAAGGTCGGCGGCGAGACGCTGCTGTACGAGAAGAGCGCGGCGTTCGACCTCGACCCCGCGGACGCGGCGAAGTTCCGCCCGAACGACACCCCGGCTGCGACGTTCTGGGACGGCGCCGGTGACAGCCCGACGAGCACCGACATCCCGGCCAACGCCGACGAGCTGACCGGCGGTGACCCGGAGTACGCCGCCTACGTCGCGAACCTGCTGGAACTGGCGGACGCCGAAACTCCCGAAGCGTTCGACGCGATCGTGCAGTCCCTGCAGAACGGCCTGCCGCGGCCCGACGCGCTGACCGCGTCCAACGAGAGCCTGAACCTCTCGGAGCTGGAGTTCGGCACGCCGATCCAGGCGCATGCGCAGTCGTTGCGCGGCAGCTCGGACGAGCAGACCGGTTCACCGGTCGAATCCCTCTCGCCGAGCCAGCTCGCGGCGATGGAGCACGACATCAGGGAACGGCTGGCGCGGCTGCACCGCTCGGTGCACTTCGACGCGCGCACCCCGGTTCCGCTGGCCCGGGACAACGCGGTCACCACCGACGCCGGGCTGGTCGCCGTCGGCGAGCAGTCGGTCGGCGACCCGACCGCGGCCGGCGAGAAGCTGGTCGACATGATCGTGGGCGCGGTCGAGGGCAGCCTGGCCAAACCGCTCACCCAGGCCGAGCAGGCCGCACTGGACGCGCTGCCCGAGCACCTGGCGAAGCTCGCGGCGGGCGACGGGCTCACCGGGTTGCTGAGCAAGAAGATCTGGCTCCCGCTGGGCGGCGGCCGGAACCTGTCGCTGGACCTGATCCCCAACTCGGCCACCCACCTGGCGAACTTCGATCCGGGCAGCCCGGTGCAGAAGGCCGTGCTGGAGACGACCCCCTCGACCGGCGCCTCCGCCAGCCACGCGCACAAGACCGGGGTGAACCTGACCGGCGGGGTCATCGCCGATGTCGCCTCCGGCGGCCTGCTGTACGTGCTGCCGCTGGTCAACATGTCCGGGGAGACCACCAACAAGGTCGGCACCACCCAGACCGAGAGCAACCTGCACGTGCGCAAGACCCGGTTCACCGATGTCTTCGACGTCGGCTTCGACGTGCGCACCACGCTGCACCAGGCCGGTGCCGACCCGGTCGCGGTGACCGGAAAGCTGCCGGAGAAGATCCAGCTCGCCTACCCGGCCGAGGCGGTCGGCCCGGAGAGCACCGAAGCGCCGCACCTGCTGCCGCCCGGCGGGCAGGCCAAGCCGCTGCCCGCCGACGTGCTGACCCTCATCGCCAACGTGGAGGGCTACACCGATCTCCGCGACTTCCAGGACACCGTCCTCACCGGGATCGCCAATGCCGTGCCGCACGCCGGCGGGCTGATCAAGAACCACGCCGACCGGCTCTCCGACGCCGGCCTGATGGACAACTACCTGCGCGGCGTGGCCGCGAAGCTGTCCGTCCAGGTTTCCGGTGTCGTGCCGAAGGACCCGAACCGCCCGGCGGTCGCGCAGCTCGGTCCGAAGGCCGACGCGGTCGCCCGGTACGTGCGGAACAAGATCGCCAGCAACGACCACCGGATCGACCTGAAGACGACCGGCGAACTCCACCTGACGGCGTTCCAGAAGGTGAGCACCGCCGAGATCGACGCGGGCACCACGCACCGGAACAGCTTCGGAACCAACTCCGGCGTCACGAGCACCGGCGGTTTCCTGGCCGGTGTCACCGTCCGGGGGCTCCAAGCGATCGAGAGCCTCATGGCCAAGGTGCACGGGCGGAAGGGGCAGGTCGGCGCCAACTTCGACCTGAGGATGAGCGCGAACCAGAGCAAGGGCGTCACCGCGGGCACCAAGGCGTTCTTCAAGGAGAAGAGCTTCCACACCGCGGAGGCCACCCGGTACCGGCTGGACCTGCGGGTGGACCACACCACCTCGATCGAGGTCGGCGGCAAGGCGCGCCCGGACAAGCCCGAGGGCAGCCACGTGATCAGCGCCTACGTCTGGGTGCGCAACACCGACGTCACCAAGTTCGAGAACCTGCTCGACGCCTCGATGGCAGACGCGCCGCACCGTCCGCCGCTGCCCGCACCGTCCGCCCTCACCCCGGAGCTCAAGCGGGACCTCCGGACGCTGACCGGCAACGGCAGGCTGACCGATCTGCGGCACCTGCACGGTTCCGGGCAGGTGCTGGACAACGCGCTCGGCGCGGTGCGCGACCTGCTGCTCCGGGACACCTCGCTGACCGCCGAGCAGCGGTTGAAGCTCTACGACGAAGCCCGCGAGAAGCTCGCCGACCTGGACCCGGTGAAGCTGGTGCGCGCGGGCCACAAGATCGGCACCACCTCGATCAGCACCGAGGTCGAGCTCAACGGCCACACCTACGTGGTGCACAGCGACCAGTCGCCGGGCGAGGCGGTCGCGGAGTTCGCGGAGCAGCTGGCGAAGCAGGACATCCCGCTGGGCGACCAGGAGTGGCTGGAGGTCCTCGACCAGCTGGAGGCGAACCAGCGGGCCCGCGCCCGGGACGAGAACGCCCACACCGTCGAGTTCGACCTCGGCGGCAAGAAGGTCGAGGTGTCGCTCACCGGCAGGCCCAAGGACATCCGGTCGGCCGAGCACATCGAGCACGCCTCGCTGTCCAGCACCCGGGGCACCGAGGCGTCGGCGAGCAACAGCGTCAGCAACGACTTCTCGCTGAGCGGCGTGCTCAACGCCCGGTTCCGGATCCAGCACGCCACGGAAGGCGTGGCCAGCCGCCTGTACTTCAACCTCAACGGCGGTGGTCGGATCCGGGGTTCGGCGAACACCGGGTCGACCGCCGGGTCGGCCGCCGCCCACGAGATCAAGGCCGCCTACAACGGCCCGGCGGTGCTGTTGCAGCAGGACCTCGACCTGGACGTCAAGGTCGCGGTGACCGGCAAGAACGGCGCCGAGCGGACCTACAACAGCACGGTCGGGACCGTCGCCGAGTACCTGGTCCCGGAGTTCAAGGCGGCCCACGCCGACGAACTGCACGCCGGGACCACCGAGATCCTCGCGGCCGATGCCGACCTCACCGCGCTGGGACCGCAGCTCGGACCGGGCAAGGCGATGATCCTCTCCTCGCCGGTGGAGAAGGTCAAACAGCTGTTCCAGACGTACTCGAAGGACCTCCAGCTCGCCGGTGCCGCCGGGCAGAAGTCGTACTGGGGCAACTGGATCGACAAGAACGAGCAGCTGCCCGCCGTGCGCGGGGCGACGGCGATCGCCTCGAAGCTGCTGCCCTTCGGCAGGGGCCCGAAGTTCCACGTCCCGACCGATCCCGACGCCTTCGCGACCGCGCTGGCCGCGGCGGAGCACGGGCCTCAGCTGCTGGCCAAGGGAATCAAGCCGGGCTTCTGGGGGCACTACGACCTGGTCGTCTCCGAGAGCGCGAACGTCAAGCTGTACGGCTCCAAGGTGATCGGCGAGATCCCGCCGGACGTGCTGAAGATCAGCAGCGCGAACAAGCTGAGCAGCAACGCGGCCTTCAACCACGGGGACTCGATCGGCGGTGGCGGCGACCTGCACGTCGGCGTGGGCGGCCTCGACGGCGTCGTCACCTACAGCAAGAGCACCGGCACCGGGGAGACGTCGTCGCGCAGCGGGTGGTGGAAGACGACCCAGCAGGTGGCGCCGGGGGAGAAGCTGGTCATGGTGCTGGCCCACGCCGTGGTGGACCAGCAGGTCAACGCGGGCCAGCACGCGCTGCACAGCGATGCGCTCAACCCGTACCCGGCGCACGGCAGCACCCTGACCAAGAGCTACCTGCTGCGCGATTCCCACGTGCTGGTGATGACCGAGCGCGACGCCAACGCCTGGCTGGAGAACTCGTTCACCCCGCCACCGCCCGGGACGCTGCGCCCGACGCCGGGCCTGGCCGACCTCGGCAAGTCGGTCAGCGCCGACATCACCGTCCAGGAGCTGGCCGCCGGGCAGCCGCTGGGCAAGCCGTTCCTGGACGCGCTCGCCCAGCACGCGCCCGCCCTGGTGCGCGACGAGAACCAGGTCGCGGTGGAGCTGATCAAGCAGCTCGACCACCCCGCCGTGCAGCAGGAACTGCTCAACGGGGGCAAGACGCTCAACTTCCGCGCGGGCAAGAAGTGGGGCGGGCGGTTCTTCGGCCTGCACGTCTGGGCCGAACCGGCGCCCGGTTGGAAGGAGCACCAGCAGTCGGTGGTCCGGCCGCTGCCCGGCAGCAAGGCCGTCACCGAGAACCAGCGCTCCGAGGGCGAGCAGCACACGCTCTCGTCGACCACGAGCAAGGCCGGGACCCTGGCGTTCAACGTCCTGCCCGGCACCGACGATCCGCTGGTGTTCCCCGGCCCGTCGGCGCAGTTCGGCAAGAGCAGCTTCAAGTCCACCGAGCTGTCGACCGGGTTCGCCCAGCAGCACGGTTCGCGCAGCGAGCGCAGCGACGCCGACGTCGAGGTCGACGTGCCGGTCACGCTGCACTACGAGATCAAGCAGTACAGCGTCGGCTCCTACCTGTACGAGACGATCGCGCCCAGCTACTTCCGGAAGATGCAGGCCACGCCGGTGCCGATGCCCGAGGGCACCGGCACGGCACCCGCCATGGCGAAGCTGCGGATGCCGGAGTACCTGCTGGACCTGCCCAGCACCGGCAGCGCGCTGCGGCCGGGCGGGTTCCCCGCGGAGAAGCAGGGCGAGGACCTCACCGCGAAGGTGCGCGGCGCGAAGTCGCTGCAGGTGGTCAAGCAGAACCTCGACGGGGTCGTGGACCTGGCCGCCGAGGTCATCGGCAAGGCGGCCAAGTCGGGCGAGAAGGTGCTCCCGGCCGCGCAGCGATTCGCCGGTCCGGCCAGCCCGCACCGCAAGCAGCTGGAAGAGCTGCTCTCCGCCGCGGCGATGGTCAGCGATCCCCAGGCCTTCATGAAGGGCGAGGTCGTCACCTCCATGCAGCTGGCCGAGAAGTTCTTCGCCAGCGACTACGTGGTCGGCTTGAAGTACCAGCTGGACAAGCCCGTCCTGGTGGAGCAGGTGGGCACCAGCGGCGGCGAATCGTTGCAGGGCGGGGTGTTCTCCTCGGCGGAGACGACGTCCAAGAGCACCGGTCTCGTGCACGGGGCGGGCGAAGTGACGATGCGCGACATCGGCTACATCTCCCCGGACGTCGTCGACAGTCACAAGCACACCACGACATCGGAGAGCAACGACGGGATCGACCTGCAGGGCCGGACCAGGAGCGGCGGCGAAACCCGCTACGTGTACGCCTTCGACGTCCAGTACACCGCGGCGGCGTGGGTGGTCTCGGCCTTCGGCGAGACGAACCACCACCAGGACGCGGTGCGCGATGGTGGTCTCCTGCTGTCCTTCACGAAGGAGGAAGCCGAGGCCATGGGCCTGCCGCTCCCGCAGGAGCCGGGCCAGAACGCGTGGGATCAGCAGACCGAGAACGCGTCGCACGACGGTGATCCGGTCCCGGACGGCCAGCAGCTGTTCGTCGACGTGCTGAACACCGAACCGGCGAACAGCCCGGACCGGGACGACGACGTGGTCGAGGGCCTCGTCGACGGCAAGACCGTCCAGTTCAAGGTGAACGAGTTCGAGTCGCACGAGCTGCGGGACAAGAACGGCGAGCTGTTCGGCGTCTCGTTCGCCGAGGGCGAGCAGCTCAAGGCCGCCCAGAACTGGGCGGCCAAGAGCGATGCCGCACCGGCGGCGAACTACTCCGTTCCCCTCGCCGACCTGCACGAGGTCAGCGAGGCGATGCAGAAGCCGGACCGGGGCGACCACCTGAAGCCCGTGGACTGGGGCTCCGGCCGGGGCACGTTCGTCATCAACGCCCACGCGACCGAGAAGCACTTCACCGTCGTGCACAGCGACGGCAGCAAGGTGAAGCTGCGCGGCGACGCCTTCGCCAAGGTCGTGAAGCACTCCGGGTACTTCACCGCGAACCAGAACCGCGACTACCTCATGCTGGCCTGCAAGTCCGGCAAGCTCACCGGGCCCGGCGGATCGGCCTACGACTTCCAGCAGGCGCTCGCCCAGTTCGACAGCGGCGCGGTGCGCGCGCCGAGCAGCAAGGTGGCCACCATGCTGCTCGATTCGGTCCCCGTCACCGTGCTGAACGAGGGCGGCGACTGGAACACCTTCGGCGACGCGACCCCGACCACGACCGCGACCAACGCGGGCGAGGCGACGCAGCAGCACTCCGCGCAAGAAGTGCAGTGGTACGACGACGACTCGGCGATGGACGAGGACGGCGAACCGCCGCAGGACATGGACACCGACACCACGCCGGTCCAGAGCGTGGAGAACGAGGTCTTCAGCGCCCTCTCCGGTGGCCGCACCTCGGCGAACACGACCGGTGAGCCGATGGACGCCGTCGCGGAATCGAGCACAGCCACCACCAGCACCGACCCGGAAGCCCTGCAGCAGCCGCCGTTCAACGGGGAGTGGAACGACCACCTGAACGAGAAGGACATCACCGGCGGTTTCGTGCAGACCGAGCCGGGCATCACCGCGTTCCGGTGGCTGGACGAGAACCCGGCGCTGGTGCTGGAGTACGGGCTCCAGCCCAAGGACGCGAGCTACTCGGACTCGATCGAAACCCACGTGACCACCACTGGCAAGACGCAGTTCGTCTCGACCACGATGGACGAGGGCTACTGGCACAACAAGCGGCGGTACCGCTACGAGATCCGCGCGCCGCGGCCCGGGATCGACATCGAGAAGACCTTCAAGAAGCGCGCCATCAGCTGGTCGGCGGCATCGTGGGAGAAGGAAGCCGCCTTCCTCGGCACGATCCGGCCGGAGGACATCGTCGAGGTCGCGGAGGTCGACGAGACCGGTGCGCCGAAGACCATCATCTGGTCGGCGGAGAACGGGCCGCCGGAGTCCAACCCGCGGCCCGCGATCCGGGACATCGAGCTGGAAGGGCCATCGGACCGGACGCCGAACAACACCAGGAAGAACAGCCCGGAGATCGTCGCCGAGGACTTGGTCGAAGCGGCGGTCCGGGCGTACAAGGCCGAGCACCGGAGGGCCCCGGACCTGGACGAATCGCGGCTGGCGGCGTACCGCGGCCGCTACGAGAACGCCTTCCGCAACGGCGACCGCGCCGAAGTCGATCAGGTGCGGCAGGACCTGCACGACGAAATGCGCGGCGTCGACCCCGACCGCGGCACCGGTGCGGACGAAGGCCCATCGCGCAAGCGGGCCCGCCACTCGGACGACGTGCCGGACCAGGACTCCGCGATGCAGGAGCCGGCCGAGCAGCACTCGCCGGAGCAGGGCACCAGCCACGCGGACGACGCCTCGCCGCAGGACGGCCGCCGGGAGGAGTGGCAGCAGAAGTACGAGGAACTGTCGAAGATCGTGGAGCGGGGCAAGTTCCCGGCCGCCGATCCTTACCGGGCGATGAAGATCGCCGACCAGGCCAACGTGAAGTACGTGGGCATCGAGGACTACGAGGGCAGCCAGCGGTACATGCGCCACCTCGCGATGATCGAGTACGTGCGCGCCGAGGTCGCCGCGGTGGCCGACGACGCGGCCGGCGACGCGGCGGCGCTGGACTTCGCCAAGGGCCTCGTGGAATTCAGCGGGGACTACGACAACAGGCCGCGGCTCAGCGGCGGTGCGCGAGGCGAAGGCGCCACCCCGCCGCAGCAATCGGCGTCCACGTCGGCACAAGCATCGGCATCCGGATCCCAGCAGCAGACGCCCGCCCCGGCAGGGGGATCGGCGTCGGCCCAGCAGCACGGACCCGACTGGGGCGCGCCCACGCAGTTCAAGAACGAGGACGGCGAGGACGTCGGCTACTTCGTGAAGGCCCGCAACAGCGATCAGGTGCTGCTCGTGGACAAGGTCGGCGCGGCCCACCTCGGCACCTGGCGCGACGGGGGCGAGGACGACGTGCGGCTGGCGTTCCAGCACTGGCACGACGGGAAGGCGGGGAACCCCGATCTGTACTTCCGCGAGTTGAAGTACCTGCCGAGCACCGGTGAGATCAGCCTGATCGACGCGGTCGAGACGGGTTTCCTGGTGCACGGGAGCACCGATCTGCCCGAAGACCTCTCCGATGCGCCGCCGACCAAGTCCACATCGGACGGGACGATGTACTACGCGCGGCCCGACACCGGCGCGTTCAACTTCTCGCCGCTGGCGCTGGGCGGGAAGAAGAAGCTCTCCCCGGGCAACTTCCAGCTCGCGCAGGACAGCAGCGAGAGCTGGCTGGCACCGCACTTTCGGGACGGTCACCTCGTCCAGTACAGCGCGGACGGGCGCTGGACCCGCACCGCGCACCAGAACGGCGCGGTCGACATCACCGCGGTCGACGTCGCGGACACCGACCTCAAGGCGAAGGTCGTCAACGGCGGGTACGTGTGGCTGACCGGGACGGTCGAGGCGGCGACCACCGCGATCGGCAAGTACATCCCGGTGGAACCCGGCAACGACGTGACGACCTTCGGGTGGACGAGCAACCAGCCGCCCGCGGCGGTCGTCGACATCCCGGTCGACCTGGTCCTGCCGCGTCCGGAGGTGCTGGTGAACCCGAAGCTGACCTTCCGGATCGACCGGCGTTCACCGGCCGAGATCCTCAGCAGCGCCAGCCCGGAGGCGCTCAAATTCCCCGGATTCCACCCTCTCAACGCGGCGAACACGACGGCCGGCCGCAACATCTCGCTGATCGAGTACGCCGCCGAGAACAAGCGCTCCATGTACGTCAGCGCCACGTTCAGCGCGAACCTGCAGATCCGCAACTCGGACTGGCGGTACTGGATCTTCGCGCCCGGTGGCATCGACCTGAACAAGACGCTGTCCTTCGGTTCGAAGAAGCCGCAGGAACGCGAGGTCACCTTCGCCGGTGGTGTCGACGAGAAGTTCGTCATGGGCTACGAGTACGCGGCGAAGGATCCGGGCAAGTTCGCGGGGAAGCCCTACCGCAACGGCGACTTCGAGCTGAACCCCCGGGCGTTCGAAGGCATGCCGCCGGAGTACCTGGCCCAGGCGGCCGCGCAGGTGATCGAAACGCAAGTCGACGCCTACCTGGAGTCGAAGTCCAAGCGGCGGCGCATCGCGGTGGTCGACAAGACCGGGCTGGAGGTGTTCGCCGAGCCGCTGAGGCAGGCGTTGGAGAACCGGGACGCGGCGGAGTTCAGCAGGGTGCTCGCGGAGCTGCGCGCCAAGATCGCCGCTCAGGGGACGCCCGCCTAGCCCGGTTCCGGGACTCGCGGCGGGTCGCTGCGGCGGCGATCCTCGAAGGCGTGAATGCGGACGATGTTCTGCCTGCGGAGCCCCGGTGGGTGTTCCTGATCGAACCGGCCTGGGACGGCGACCCGCAGCAGCCGCCGCGCGAGGCGGTGGTGGGCGGCTGGCACGTCGACGCCGACGGCGCGACCGGTCGCTTCCACGCGAACCCCGACTACGCGCCCTCCAGCCCGAACTCGCCGACCGATCCGGTCGACGCCGCGCTGCAACTGGCGGCCAAGGGCGAGCTGGTGGCCGAGCAGCTGCTGTCGGTGCTGCGCGACGCGGTGTTCGGGATCGCCGTCGGCGACGAGGGCGAGCCGGTGGTCGCGCCCGCGCCCGACGGAGCGGCTTCGATGCTGGTGACCACAGCACCTGCGCACCGCGAGCGGGTGCAGGTCGCGGGCTGGCGGGACGCGACCACCGCCGAGCTGGCCCGCGCGCTGCCGGACGAAGGCGTCGACGTGCTGATCAACCCCGGTTCGGCGGCGTCGATGCGCGTCCTCGCCGGTGCGGTGCGCAAAGCGGCGGCGCAGTCCCCGGTTTCGGTTACTCGGCTTTGATGAGAGGTGCGGGATGGGTGAACAGGACCAGGCACGGCACGAGCTGCTGCTCCGGCTCGCGCCGCTGCTGCCCGACGACGCGGTCTGGCAGGCACGGCGCTGGCTGGCCGCCGGGCAGTGGGCGCACGCGGCGCGGCTGATCGCCCAGACCTTCCACAACGGCTACGAACCGATGCCGCCGGAGGCCCGCGAGGTCCTGCTCGACGGCGCCGACCCGGCGCTGACCGAACTGATCTCCCAGATCCCCGACGACGCCCGCGGCGCGGTGGTGACGTGGGAGTTCGGCGCCGCGACGGGCGATCACGCGGTGATCTGCGCGGACGTCGTCGCGAGCTACCTGGCGTCGCAGCCGGGCAAGCACACCGCGTGGCAGGCTCGGCGGCACCCGGAGGGCGACACCGCGCGCACCGGTCACCTGGTGCACCTGGTGGAGACCCAGGCGGGCGCCGAACCGCACGTGCTGGCCGCCGAACTCGCCGACCTGCTGTGGAACGCGGGCGCGCCCAGCCCCCAGGTGGAGGTGTTCCACCCGGAGAGCGAGCTGGACTTCTACTACCACGCGGCCGCGCTGGTGGAGGGCCGCGAGATCTACGCGGTCGGCGCACGACCCACCATCGAGCTGGCCCGCTTCGACGAGACGAACCCGCACCGCGAACCCGAAGGCCCGGACCGCGAAGCCCAGATCGCCTACCTCGACTCCGGTGAACCCCTGACCGAGGAGGACGCACTCCTCCCGGACCTCTTCGCCGACGACGAGCAACCGGTGGTCCCGGTCAACCTCCGCACCGACGGCACCTGGATCTGGTCCGACCTCACCACGTACTACCTGGCCCACCACGGCATGGCGCTGCCCCCGGAACTCCGCGCCCACATCGCCGAATCAGGCCCGAAAGCCCGGACCCCCACCCGAAGGGAGTGGGTGGCGATGGTGGCCCTGGAAACCCAACCCACCTGACCCCAACGCTGATCTTTCGAGGTGAAGGGCACCTTTCACCAAGTTACCTGGTGAAAGGTGCCCTTCACGCCTCCCCGCAACGGGTGATGGATCGTGGTGAAGGGCACCTTTTAGCAAGTTACTTGCCTAAAGGTGCCCTTCACCGGGTGGCCACAGCGGTCACGGGGTTGGGAGAGCTAGGCAGCGTCGAGTTCGGTGAGGAGTGCTTGGATCGCTGGGCTGGCGTCGGCGCTGCTGCGCCACACCGCGTGGACCTCTCGCTGAGGCGGCCTGCGCAGCGGGCGGGGGACGAGGCCTTCTCGCAGGGGTGGTCGGGCGAGGCGGGGGATCAGGGCGAGCACCTCGCCCGCCGCGACCAGTGCGAGCTGGGTGGAGAAGTCGTCCACCCAGTGGCGGACGTCGGGATCCTCGGGCACGTCCGCGAACAGGCGGCGGAACCACTGGTGGCAGACCGTGCCGGGTGGGCTGGTCACCCAGCGGTGGCCGATCAGGTCGGCGTTGCGGAGCGGTCGGTCGAGCTGTGCGAGCGGGTGCGCGCGGGGCACGACGACGTCGCCGATGTCGGTGTGCAGGAGGCGCCGGTTCAGGGACGCGGGCAGCGGGACCGGCAGGCCGTCGGCGTCGTGGGCGAGGGCCAGGTCGGCAGTACCGGCGTCGACGCTGTGGAGAGCTTCGTCGGGATCCTGCTCGACGATCTCCACGCGCAGCTCCGGGCAGCGCGCCGACAGTCCCGGAACGGCGGGCGCGAGCAGCCCGCGGATGGCGGTCGAGAACGCGACCACGCGCAGCGTGCCGCGCGGTGCCCCTTCCGCGACGGACTGGGCGGCTTCGGCGCAGCGCTCCAACGCCTGGAACACCTCGGGTGCGGCGTCGACGATGGCCTGCCCGGCGGGCGTGAGCACGACCCCGCGCCCGGCAGGCGCCAGCACGGGCACCCCGACCTGCCGCTCCAGCCTCTTGATCTGCTGCGACACCGCCGAAGCCGTGAACCCGAGCTCGTCGGCCGCCCGGGCCAGCGTCCCGAGCGCGGCCACCGACCGCAGCGCGCGCAGCGCACCCACTTCGATCATGAAGCGATGCTACGCAACATCGGCAAGAAACCATCGCTGGACCGCACCTGTCGGCAGCGTCAGGATCGAACCATGAACCCCGCTGAGCTGCTCTTCGGCTCCAACCTCGTCGCCATGGCCACCCCGATGAACCCCGACGGCACGCTCAGCGAACCCGGGCTCGCCAACCTCGTCGACCACCTGCTGTCCACCGGCTGCGACGGCATGGTCGTCAACGGCACCACCGGTGAAGCGCCCACCCTGACCGACGCCGAGGCCACCCAGGTCGTCCGCACCGCGGTGGCCCGAGCGGACGGCCGGGCACGGGTGATCGCGGGAGTCGGCACCTACGACACGGCCGCCAGCGTGCGCCGGGCCCGCGAGGCCGAGGCGGCCGGGGCGGACGCGCTGCTGCTCGTCTGCCCCTACTACTCCAAGCCGACCCAGAGCGGGGTGATCGCCCACTGCGTCGCGGTCGCCGACGCCACCGAGCTGCCCGTGATGCTCTACGACATCCCCGCGCGCACCGGCATCGCCCTGGAGATGCCCACCCTGCTCGAACTCGCCCGCCACCCCCGGATCCGGGCGGTCAAGGACGCCAAGGGCGACCTGTTCGAAGCGATGTCGGTCATGGCCCGCACCTCGCTGGCCTACTACTGCGGGATCGACGAGCTCAACCTGCCCTACCTCGCCTCCGGTGCCACCGGCGTGGTCAGCGTGGTGGGCAACGTCGTCGCCGACCGCAACGCCGAGCTCATCCGGGCCGTCCGCTCCGGCGACCTCGACGCGGCGCGATCCGTCCAAAGAGGACTGATCCCGCTGGTGGAAGCCATCATGCGCACCTCGCAAGGCGCGATCATGGCCAAGTCGGCCCTCGCCGAACTCGGCATCATCCCGCACCCCTCGGTCCGCCTCCCGCTCCAGGAACCGCAACCGTCGCACCTCCACCGCCTCGCCGAAGCCCTGACGACCATCGCGGTTCCGGCCTGACCCCGCTTGTCCCCGTATTCGGTTACTTGTTCCGTCGCCCGCTGTTGACCAGGCTCTGAGCAGGGGCTCGGTGGCTCTAGCGCACCCGCCTCCGCTGCGCGTGACCGCGCGTCCCCTGCCGGTGGGAGCAGTTGGCGATGTCGCGGCTGGAACGACTCAACCGATGGGAACCGACAGATGAGCCCGAGCGGCAAAGATGCGTCCACAGCAGGCGAGCACCCTTGGGAGAAGACCTCCGGCGTCAGCGTGAACGCCGTTGCCGAGGCCGCGGACACCGAGCTGCGGGCCGCGGCCGCGGACACCCAGGTGATGCCCGCCGTCCAGGAATCCGCGCTGGCCGACCCGGTCGCCGCCACCAGCGGCAAGGTCGAGGCCACCACCGAGACCACCAGCAGGGCGAAGGCCGAGACCAAGGTGACGCCCGTCGTCACCGCGAAGACCGCGAAGGACGCGACGACCCCGGCGCGGCCGGGCAACCGCGTGTCCAAGCCGGTGATCGCCGCGGCCGCGGTCGCCGGCCTGGTGCTGCTGTCCGTTCCGCTGCTGGTCATGGGCCTGTCCAGGGACAACGGCCCGACGCAGGTGCAGTCCGTGCCCGCCGCGTTCGAGGACGACGCGCAGGCCCAGTCCGGGTTCGTGCCGGGCGTGGCGCAGGAGCAGGCGAACCCCGGGCAGGTGCCGCCGCCCGCGCCGCCCGTCGGGAGCCCGAACCAGCCGCAGGCACCGGCCGAAGGCGGCACCCCGCCGCCCCCGCCCGCAGCCGGGGACGAGACCAACCGCGCCCAGGAGAACCCCGCGCCGCCCGCGGGCCCGGCCTTCACCGCGGTCAGCGGTCCCGGTTGCGCGGCAGGTGGCTTCAGCACGCCCGGCTACTACACCGATGGCGAAGCGGGCTGGAAGACCGCGGCCAGCGGCGGGCACGCGGCCGACGGCTGCAACGGCTCGTTCAACTCGCTGCCCATGTCGGGTGACCCGAACAAGGACGGTGACAACAGCGCGGTCTGGCGGTTCACTACTGGTGACGTCAGGCAGGGCAGCTGCCAGGTGTCGGTGTTCGTCCCCCGCGGTGGCCTCACCCGGGTCGGCGGCGACCCGAGCTACTACACCGTCTACCGGACGGACCAGACGTCGAACCCGGTCGGCGACTTCCGCGTCGACCAGGTGCGGCGGCAGGGCGGCTGGGTCGACGCGGGCCGCTTCCCGGTCAGCGAGGGACGTCTGACCATCAAGCTGCACTCGCGCGGCGCCGACTGGACCAGCGACGGCCCGACCTACGCCCGCCACGCGGCGGCGCAGATCAAGGTCGCCTGCGGCGCGTGAAGTCGGCACATCGATCTTGACGGAGGAAACCGTGTTCGTTTGGGAGCAGGGCGTGTTCATGCCTGCTGACGCCGACGCGATGGCCGGGTTCGAGGCGCTCGACGAGGTGCTCCTGCACTTCGCCGCCGAGATGCCCGACCGCCTCGCCACGATGATCGGCCACCAGCTGGACAGCGGTGACGTGCTCGGAGCAGCCACGGGCCTGGCGTCCTTCGCCGCTCGCCGCGAACTGCTCGTCTCCAACAACGACCGGCGAACCCTGCGCGAGGCCATCGAGGCCTACCGCGGCGACACCGGCTGCGTCGACCAGCTCGACCGGCGGGCCGGTGTCCGCACCAGCGCCCCGCCGCAGATCCCGCCCGCCGCCGCGACGCGGGTCATGCCCGCGGTTCCGCCGCAGGTCGCGCCGCCGCGCTCGGGCTCCCGCCAGCCCGTCCGGCGGGACCACGCGACCGGTCGCCCGACCGTGCCGATGCCGGCCCACCGCCCGGAGCTCCGGGTCGACCCGGCCGCGCAGACGATCATGATGCCCGCCATCAGGTGATCCAGACCCCCGGTCCTTCCCGCGGGCCGGGCTCGCACCGCGCCGCGCGCCCTAACTCCCGCGCCCTGGGCGCGCGGTGCGGTCGCACGAAGGGGCCGTGAGTGCGCAGCAGCGTTTCGCTGCTACGCGCTCACGGCCCCTTCTTACAGTTTCTTACAACGTTTCCGACCATCCCTTACAGCTGGTCGACAACTCTTCGCAGACCGCGATCCCGCAGGTAGCGTTCCTGGTGTCCGAAAGGGGCCGGGAAAAACCACCGGCCCGAACTAATTTCCGCCGTATCGCGACGAACAGACGATGCTGCCTGTGCCGCGGCGCGAACCGGCGAAGTGTGGGAGTGAATCGCCTTGCTGATGCGCGTGCTGTCGGAAGTCACGGTGTTCGCCGACCAACCGGAACTGCAGGAGAAGGTCACCCGGATGCTGGGCGAGGCCCCGCAGCGGTCGCTCACCGACGTCGCCGTGCTCGCCTTCGGCGGAGCCACCCCGATCGAGTCCCTGCACCACTGCGTCTCCCGGCTCAGCCGCTCCTACCGGGTGCTGGTCGTGCTGCCGGAGCAGGCCTTCGACCAGGTCCCGGAGCTGCTGCGGGCCGGTGCGCTGGGCTTCCTCGGCACCGGCTGCGACCAGCAGGAATTCCACGACGCGCTGGCCGTGGTGGCCCGCGGCGCGGTCTACGTGACCTCCGGCTCCCGGCAGGCGCTGACCGGCGTGAGCGCCAACACCGAGGCGGTGCAGCAGGTGCTGACCCGCCGCGAGCAGGAAGTGCTGCGCTGGATCGCCGACGGCTACACCCACTCGCAGGCGGCCCGCCGGATGGGCCTCTCGGCGGCGACCGTGGACACCTACGTCAAGCGGATCCGCGCGAAGCTGGAGGTCCGCAACAAGGCCGAACTGACCCGCAAGGCCATCGAGCTGGGCGTGGTCCGACGGGAACCCCTTCTAGCGGCCGCGTGAAGTCCGCTGAGCACAAGACCGTGAGTGCTTTGGGGTGCCATAGCGCCCCAAAACGCTCACGAGGCGGAAGCGCGGTCAGGCCAGCGGGAGGCTGGCGGTGAAGCGGCAGCCTCCCTCGATGTTGTCCACCGCCACCGCGCCGTGGTGCGCCTCGACGATGCCGCGCACGATGGCCAGCCCCAACCCGCCGCCGACGTCCTTGCCCGCCGGGCGCGCCGGCGTTCCCCGCCACCCGGGCTCGAAGACCTTCCCCAGGTCCGCCACCGGAATCCCGCCGCAAGCGTCCGAAATGGACAGCACGGCGGTGCCGCCCGCGGAGTGCGCGGACACCGTCACCGCGCCGCCGGGGTGGGTGTGCCGGACGGCGTTGCCGAGCAGGTTGCCCAGCACCCGGCTGATCTGCCGGACGTCCACCCGCACCTCGATGGACTCGATGCCGCCGGGCACCAGCCGGACGCCGCGGTTGCGGGCCTGCGGTTCGATGGCGGTCACCGCGTCGTTGATCAGGTCGGGCAGCGTCACCGGCGTCAGCGACAGCGTCAGCGAGTTGGACTGGATGCGCGACAGGTCGAACAGGTCCCCGACCAGCTGGTCCAGCCGCTGCGTCTCCTGCAGGATCAACCCCAGGTAGCGGTCCTGGTCGCGGGCCATGCCGTCCTGCAGCGCCTCGGTCATGGCGCGCAACCCGGCCAGCGGGGTGCGCAGGTCGTGCGAGACCCAGGCGATGAGCTGCCGCCGCGAAGCCTCCAGGACCCGCTCCTGCTCGCGGGACGCGGTCAGCGCCGCGCTGGTGGCGGCGAGCTCCTGCGTCAGCACGGCCAGTTCCGCCGAACCGGACTGCGCGGGCGCCGCGAACCGCCCGTCCTCGCCCATGGTGCGGGTGGCGCGCGCGAGGCTCCGGCTGCCGTTGAGGATCCGCGCGCCGAGCAGCAGGCACAGCGCGAGCGAAACGGCGGTCGTCGGGATGCAGACCAGCAGCACGGCGACCAGCGCCTGCTCGGTGAACACCCCGAGGAAGCCCAGCGCCACGAAGGTGAAGGCGATCTCGATGACGGTGACCACCGAGAGCACCATCATCATCACGACCAGTGAGCTCCGGCGCATCATCCAGAGGACCACGGCGCCGAGCACGCCCACGGCCACCGAGCACCAGAGCGAGACGAGCGCGACGAAGAGCAGGTCTTGCATGGCCTTCATTTCTTTTCGAGGCAACAGATTGTTCACGTTCGATGAAGGTTGCCCCCGCGCAGGTTTCCCCCAGAACGGCGCAAAGTATAAGGTACTGAACCGAAAGTGGTGCTCCGTTCGGGATCAGCACCGGAGCCGGACTTCTGGAGTTAGTGATACGAGTGACGTCGGAAACTGACCGGAATGACGGCCCGAAGGACGAATCCCTGGATTCGCTTCCGCCGGAACTGCGGATCTACGCCCCGGCCGAAGGCACCCCGGTGCGGCCGCCCGAGCCGGAGAAGCCCGCCGAGCCGTCCTACGAAGAGGTCCCGCTGGCGTCCCTGTCCGGCACGGCCCAGCCGCAACCCGCGCCGCCCGCCGATCCCCGGCCGGCCAAGCGCGTCGGCCTGCCGTCGAAGTTCTCGCTGATCGCCCTGGCGGGCGCGGCCGTGGTCCTGGTGTCGGTGCCGTTCGTGGTCGCGCTGCTGATGAGCGGCCCGCGCGAGTCCGCGCCGACGCTCGAGATCGGGTTGAACGCCTCGGAGGGGCAGCCCGTGGTCGCAGAACCGGGTCCGGCCGTCCACCCGGATGAGCCGGTGAAGGTCGTCCCGGACCCGACCCCCGAACAGGAACCGGTCGAGACCGAACCCGAAGCGCCTGCTCTCGACCCCGTCCCGCCGCCCGCCGAGGCGCCCTCGGGCGAGATCTCGCTGGTGGGCGGGCCGGGCTGCGCGAACAACGCGCGGCAGCAGTACCAGTCGGTCGGCTACTACGAGCGGGGCGCCGACGGCTGGTACACCCGCAGCGGCGGCAGCACCGAGGCGGGCTGCCGGGGCGTCTTCGACTCGATGCCGATGTCGGGCAAGTCCAACACCTCGGACTCGAGCTTGTTCAGCAAGTGGACCTTCGACGTCTCCGCCGATCTGACGGCGGCCAGCTGCGCGATGTCGGTCTACATCCCGAACGAGAGCGACCGCCGCTACGTCGGTGCCACCGCCGCCCACTACTCGATCTTCAACGGCTTCGACCAGGGCGCCGCGAACGTGATCGGCGTGGAGGACATCGACCAGACCGCCAACCGCGGCAAGTGGGTCGACCTCGGCACCCACCGCATCGACCAGGGCAAGCTCTCGGTGAAGCTGCACAACCGCGGCGAGGACTACGCGGGCGGCGCGGACGGCGACGGCGCCCACGTCGCGGCCACCCAGATCCGCGTCACCTGCACCGCGGCCTGACCACGCGAAGAGCCCCTCTCCGGGGAAGTGGAGAGGGGCTCTTCGGCTGTCCGGATCAGAAGACGGTGACGCCCTGGGCCGCGGGCTGGTACGAGCCGACGGTGATCGACACCACCGGGTACTCGAAGTAGTCGGCACCGGCGACCTTGGCGTTCGTGGTGCCCTCGCCGTTCGGCATCGTGGCGTTGAAGCCGTTGGCGACGCGCACGTTCGGGTCGCTCTTGTCGCCGAGTTCCATCTTCACGCCGGCGAAGGCGGTCTCACCCGGCTCGATGCGGGTGGAGGTCGGCTCGCCCGGGATGTCGACCTTCGTGGACGGCACCTCGATCGGCGAGCCCGTCATGTCCAGCGGCACGACCCCGCCCCAGCCGTCGACGTAGCAGGGCTGCGACGAGTTGTTCGTCGCGGTCATCAGGAAGATGCCGGGGCGGTCCGGCTGCGGGGTGAGCGTCACCTCGACGTCCTCGACGGCGCAGGGGCCTTCGGTCGAGATGTCCGGCTGCGTGCCGTCCGCCTGCTCCCGCTGGGCCTGCTGTCCGTCGGCCTGCTGCCCGACGACGGCGGCGTTGCTGCCCGGGGCGGGCGCGTTCGTCGCACCCTGGGAGCACCCGGTGAGCATGGCGATCCCGCCGGCGAGAGCAGCGACGGTTCCCAGCACGCGAGTCCGGTTCAGCATGATTCTGTCCCCTCTTTTTGGACGGTGGGTGCGTCCCACACCCTTTGCTCAGAAGACGTCTGCTGCCACTCGGGGTTGCGTTTTTCTCAGAACTCGTCCGCGACCAGTGGAAACGCGAACCCGGAGCGGAGCCCGACCGGCCGCGGCGGCCGCGATGTGACCTTGATCCGGGCGCGAACCGCCCACCGGTACCGCACAAGATCGTCCGGACCTTGTAACCTGGGGCACGCGGGTCGTTAGCTCAACTGGCAGAGCAGCGGACTTTTAATCCGCGGGTTCAGGGTTCGATCCCCTGGCGACCCACCAAAACCCCAGGTCACAGACCTGGGGTTTCGCTTTGGTAGGGGTTGGGGAGGGCCGGGATGCCGATGATCGTGTGGTGGCGCAAGCCGCCCACCGCCAAGGGACGGCCTGGTGGCCGCGCTCTCGTCGCGGCGCGCGTGTGCGTCGTGGCCCCGTGGGTGTACCTGGCGGTCTTCTTGCCGGTGGCGGTGCTGGCGCCGGTCACGGCCTGGGTGGGCCTGTGGGGACTGCGGGTGCTGGTGGTCCTGGCCGTCGCCGGGCTGATCGCGGTGTTCTTCCGGGATCCCGACGACCCGGATGCGGACCTCGGGTTCACCCTGGGTTTCGGATCGGTTCTGATGGCGCTGCCCGCCCTGATGGGCCTGTTCTGGCCGCTGGCCCTGCTCCCGCTGACCGTGCCGGTCCTCATGATCGGCGCAGCCATCCGCAGGCGCCTGCGCCGATAGCCCGGCAGTTCCAGGGGGCGTGGTTCTTCAGCGGCGCACGTCGAGATCGACGATGTAGCCGTGGAAGTGCTCTGCGGTGCAAGCGGATTCGTCTTCCCAGCCGTCCGCCTCGTGGAGCCACAGCAGGCGGCCGGAGCCGGGAACCAGGTAGCGCGCGTTCTTCTCACCGCCAGGGCGCGGTTCGGATCGGCAGAAGATGGCGTGGATCGCGGTCACGACGCCGGGAGTCGTCGGCGCATCCGCGGGGAGGCGGCCGTGATGATCCTCGACGTGCGTGACCGGCGCGCCGACGTCCTGCCCGACCAGCTCGATCAGCATGTCCGTGCGGTCCACGGGTTCCAGCGTCCACGCCACCTTGTCCCCGATGCGGAAAGCGGTTCCGCAGCACTGCATCTGCCAGTCGTCCACCCACACGCGGATCGTCATGCCGCCGAGCTTGGCAGACATCGATGCCCTGCCGAATGCGGATCAGCCCTGTCGGTCAGACGGGTTGGCCGATCGGGCGGATGACCACTGTGTTGACGTCCACCCCGGATGGCTGGCAGACCGCCCACGCGATGGATTCGGCGACCTGCTCGGCGGTCAGCAGCAGGCCGTCGGGGCGGCCTCCCAGGCTGTCCCAGAAGCCGGTGTCCGCACGTCCGGGCGCGATCAGCGTCACCCCCACGCCGTGTCCGGTCACCGCGCGGCGGGTGTTCTCGGCGAGGCCGGTCATCGCCCACTTCGTCGCGCCGTAGAGGTTGCCGGGGGTGTGGATGAAGCCCGCGACGCTGCCCACCAGGACGATCCGGCCGCGCGTCGCCCGCAGTGCCTCCGCCGAGTGGCGGATGAGCAGCGCGGGCCCCAGGACGTTGGTCAGCACCATCTCCCGCCACCTGGTGGGGTCGCCGTCGATGACGCTGTCCGGGGTGGCGGATCCCGCGTTGGCCACGACCGCGTCCAGCCGTCCGAACCGCTTCGAGGCGGTCTCCACCGCAGATCGCACCGCATCGTGGTCGGCGGCGTCCGCGGTCAGGCCCAGCACCGCTTCCGGCCGTCCGCAACTCCTGGTGAACCTGTCCAGGCGCTCGCGGTCTCGCCCGGTGACGACGACCCGGTGGCCGCGGTCCAGCAGCAGCCGGGCCGCCGCCGCTCCGATGCCGCTGGAACCGCCGGTGATCAATGTGACAGGGGAATCGGTCATGGGTGCGGACGCTAGAACCTGGAGTCGGCTCTAGGGCAAGTCCATAGGATCGGAACATGTCGCGCACCGCCGCTCTCCTCAGCATCGGCCAGGCCGCCGAGCGCACCGGTCTCAGCGTGCACACCCTGCGCTTCTACGAGAAGGAAGGGCTGTTCATCAATCCGGTGCGCCGCGTCGGCGGCCAGCGGGTCTACAGCGAGAGCGACCTGAGCTGGCTCTACCTGTGCACCAGGCTTCGCGCCTCGGGGATGCCCCTCCCGGCGATCCGCGAGTACGTGGCGCTGGTCCGGGAGGGGGAGGCGACCATGCGGGGGCGGCTCGCCCTGCTGCGGGACCACCAGGAGCGGGTGGTCGCGCAGATCGAGGAACTGCAGGGCAGCTTGGCCCTGGTCTCCCGCAAGGTGGCGCTCTACGAGCATCAGCTCGCCGGTGACGGCAATGATCCACTGTGGACTGGTTCGTGCGTGGTCGAGCACGAACGACAGGACTAGGCTGCCGAAAACCCAGGTTGCGGACCTGGGTTTTCGCGTTGGTGGGGCTCAGGTGTCGAGGGTTCGGCGCAGTCGGGTGAGCCAGTCGAGGTGGGCTCGGATCGCCGTTTGGCCGGTGTTCGTGAGGCGGAACCAGGTTCGGGGGCGGCGGCCCACCGAGCCCTTGCGGACCTCCAGGTAGCCGGCGTCCTCGAGGGCGCGGCTGTGCCGGGAGATCGCGGAATCGGTCGCTCCCAGCATGTCCCGGGCCGTCGCGAAGTCGACCCACTCCGCGCCCTGCAGCAGGGCGCACAGCGCCAGCCTCGGGCCGGTTTCGAAGATCGGGTCCCGGCCGGAGGTCTCTTCCTGCACCGTCACGACCTGACCCGGCCTTCTTCGATGTCCCGGCGCATCGCCGAGCGGGTCTTGAGCTGGACGAGGAGCACGGCCAGCGCCACGACCGGGAGCACCAGGAGTGCGATCTCGCGCTGTCCGCTGCTGACCAGCGCCTGGATGCCGAAGAGGCCGAGCAGCGTGATCGCGATGCCTGCCAACCAGATCGGCCGGGCGCTGGGGTAGGCGGTGATTCGCTTCCGGAGGTGGACCCCGCTCCGGCGGCGCCGGACCGATTCGTAGGTCGCCGCTCCCACGGCCAGCACCGCGAGCGCCGACGTGATGTAGGGCCCGTTGCCCAGTCTCAGCCAGGTGTTCCATATCGGGAGACCGGCCAGGAGCACCAGGACTGCTCCGTAGATCACCCAGTAGGCGGCGGGGTACTGGGCGTGGGTCGCGAGCTGGCGGCGGGCGGCGGCGACCTGGTCGAGCTCGGGCGTTCCGGTCATCGTGATCTCCCATCTGCATCTACTTGCAATATTGAAAGTGTACGCAGATGTGGAAGTAGTTGCAAAGAGTTCGGCCCGGCGTTCGCGCGGAACGCCGGGCCGAACTCGTCGGGAAGCGCGATCAGTCCTGGTAGGTCGCGGTGCTGGGCTCGTGCCGGGCCTCCGCGCCGGTCCGGTCGCCCACGCCCAGGAGGGTGCCGTCGTCCTGGACGGTCGCGCCGTACACGCGGGTCATGGGCGGCGCGAGCTTGCCCTCCCAGCTGCTGCCGGTCCAGCCGCGCCAGATGGGTTCCAGGTTCGGGCCGACCGCGAAGAGCTGGACCTGGTCGCCGACCTGGACGAGCTGGGTGATCTTGCCCGACTCGGCGAGGTCGAAGACCTGCCACGCCGTGCCGTCCCAGTGCGCGGTGAACGGCACTTCCCGGTTCGTCTGACCGCTGTACCCGCCGATCCACACGTCGTCCGGGGCGAGGGCGAGAACGTCGGTGAGCCCCTCGGGGACGCCGGGGTCGGCGTTGACGTCCGGGACCGGCACCTCCGTCCACGCCTTGCCGTCCCAGTGCAGGGCGACGCCGCGGGCCGGCGAGGTGGTCTGGCCGACGGCCCACAGGTCGTCCGAGGCCACGCCGTTGACGTCCGACAGCGAGTAGAGGCCTTCGCCGAGTTCGGGAACCGGGACATCGGTCCACGCCTTGCCGTCCCAGTGCTGCGCCATGCCGCGCGTGGCGTACATGTGACCGACCGTCCAGACGTCGTCCGGAGCGAACGCCTTCAGGGCCTCCGGCTTCGCGTAGGCCGGGGACGCCAGGTCGACCTGCGTCCACTGCCTGCCGTCCCAGTGCGCCGTGGTCGCGTTGCCGTCCTTGAACGGCAGGCTGATCGTCCAGACGTCGTCAGGTGCGATGACCGCGCCGTCCACCAGCCGCCCGATGCTCTCGATCGGCATCTCCTGCCAGCCCTGCTCGCCCTTCCGGTAGACGGCGCTGGCCTGGCCCAAAGGGCCTTCGCTGTCGCTGGTGTAGCCGAAGGCCCAGGACTCGCCCTGCGCGCTGTCCGCGGCCAGCAGCGTGCCGAACTCGGCGGTCGTCGGAGCCGGTTCCTCGGTCCAGCTGCCGGTCGCCCACGCCTGCCCGACCGGTGCCGCGAGCAGCCCGGCCGTGGCGATCAGAGTGGCTGCCGTTCGTCTCATCTGCTCTCCCCGCTCGTCAACCGATGCGTCCGGAGGACGCCCTCGGCGGACCGCGGGTTGCCCCCGCGAGCGGTGACCAGGGGCGAAAGGGCAGCGAGGTCGGGACCTACGGGCGGTTGCGCACCAGGTAGCGCACAAGCATGGCGCCGTCCTCGGTGAGCACCGAGGCGAGGTCCATTTCGACCGGGTCGAGCGACGGGCCGGTGGCGATCCGCTCGTGCGTGCCGCTGACCAGCAGCGGGGAGACCGTCAGCCGGAGCTCGTCGACCACACCGGCGGCGAGCAGCCCGCCGAAGAGGTGCGGGCCGCCTTCGCAGTCGATCCGGTTCAGGCCCCGCTCCACCAGGGCTTCCACCGCAGCGGCGAGGTCGACCTCGTCCCGGCCGGCGATCAGCACCTCGGCACCGGCCGCCTCCCACGCCTTCTGCTTCGGCTCGGGAGCGGAAGCGCAGGTGATCACCAGGGTCGGCGTGGCGGCTTCGGTGATCACCGGCGCGTCGGCGGGCAGCGACCGGCCGGTCGTGACCACCGCGGTCGGCGGCACGTCGCGCAGCCCGTGCCTGCGGCGGCGTTCGAGCGTGGCCTCGTCCGGGTGCACGCCGCGGAACTCCTCGACCATCGCCGTGGTCGCACCGACGATGAGCACGTCGGCGAGGTCGCTGCCGAGCTTGAGCACCTTCTGGTCGGCCGGGCTCGACAGCTGGCGCGCACGGCCGCCGATCTCGACGGCCCCGTCCGCGCTGGAGACGTAGTTGACCGCGAGCCAGCGCCGCGCTTCCGGATAGGTGTAGAGCTGCTCCAGCCGCTCGTCGTCGATGTCGGCGGGCTCCGGCCAGATCTGCTTGATCACGAAATCCACTCCTGCGCCCGCGCGGGCGTCCGGGTGCCGTTGATGCAGGCCACCATCTCCAGCGTGCGCCGGGTCTGCAGGGCCTGGTGCACGCGGAACATCGCCGCACCGGCGCGGGCCGCGAGCGCGGTGGCCGCCAGCGTGCCGGTGAGCAGCTCGTCGCGATCGGCCACGTCGAGGTCCAGGCTCTCCCGGACGAAGGTCTTGTTGGACAGCGCCATCAGGACGGGCCAGCCGGCGGCGACGATCTCCTCGGTGCGAGCGACCAGCGCCAGGTGGTCGGTGGTGTTCTTGCCGTACCCGGTGCCGTCGATCAGGATGCCCGCGCGCGGAACGCCCCTGGACTCGGCGAGCTCGGCCAGCCGCACGGTCTCGGTGACCACGTCCCGCACGACGTCCTCGTAGTCCGAGCGGACGGGCTCGGAGCGGGGCGTGCGGGGGGAGTGGGTGCAGATGTAGCCGGCGGAGTAGGTCGCCGCGACGTCGAGGATCTCCGGATCGGCGGCGCCCCACGCGTCGTTGATGATGTCCGCACCTGCCCGGCAGACCGCGTCGGCGACCTCGTGCCGCCAGGTGTCGACGCTGATCAGCACGTCCGGGTAGGTGGCCTTGATCCACTCGACGGTGGGCAGCACCCGGCGGATCTCCTCGTCGGTGTCCACCTCGGCGCCGGGGCTCGCGGTCACCCCGCCGATGTCGATCACGTCGGCGCCCTCGGTGACGGCCCGCTCGACCGCGGTCTTGGCGGCGTCCTCCTCGAAGGTGGCGCCGCGGTCGTAGAAGGAGTCCGGTGTGCGGTTGACGATGGCCATCACCAGCGCGCGGTCGCGGACGACCCTCCGGCCGCGGAACGCCAGGTCGAACGCACTGGCACCGAGATCCTGCACAGGCCCGATCCTTCCTGCGGTAGCTGCCCGGGCACCTCGTCAGGTGCGGGTACCGGTCAGTCTGCCAGAGCGGACCCCATCCGTGACCAGGTCGATCCGGGTGACAGCGGCGCGTCCGGTCGCTGCCGGAGGGCCAGGCCGGTTCGATGCGTCCGGCTCCGCGCGGAACGGATGTTCCGGGCATCGCGGTGGAGCTGCTGCCCGAGGGGTCGATCACGGCCTCGTCCAGCGGCCGGATCGCACCGACTCGAATTGTCCTATGTGGATGCGGTCACTTCCTGAAGGAGCGGACGAGCCACGCTCCGATGCCGATGACGACGGCGAGCACTGCGATCATCACGATGATTTCCGAAATCCCGGGCATGCCAATCATGCATCCACCTTCTCAGATCGCGCCGCTGGCGCGGGCGCCCGAGAGATGCTCATCACCGGTCCCGGTAAAGGGACTCGATGCCGTCCCCGCTGAGCTCCACTGTGGAGTCCGGTGCTCGCGCCGGGCAGCGGCAGGTTGGCAAAGCGTAACTGATTGGTTACGCTTATGTGGTGGACGAGGTGGCGAAGGCGATCGCCGACCCGGTGCGGCGCCAGATCCTGGAGATGCTGCGGAACGCGCGGTTGTCCGCGGGCGAGATCGCGGAGCGGTTCGCGATCAGTCGCCCGGCCGTCAGCCGGCACCTGCGGGTTCTGCGGGAGTGCGGGTTGGTGCGCGATGAGCTCGTCGGCAGGCGGCGGCTCTACGTGCTCGACGCCGGGCGGTTCACCGAGCTGGTCGAGTGGCTCGTCCCGTTCCTCCCGCCCGCAGGCTGGGAGCGCCACCTCGACGCGCTGGAAACCGAGGTCTACCGGACTCGCCGCGATCGTCGGGCGGCGGGCAGCAGAGAGGAACGATCGGCATGAGCCTGCTTCCCACCGGACGACTGCTCCGGACCGCGAACGGACACCGCCTCGCCCTCAGCCGCTCCTTCCGCGCACCGGCCGAGAACGTCTGGGACAGCATCACCGAACCCGACCGCACAGCACGGTGGTTCGGGCGCTGGGAAGGGGAGGCCGCACCGGGCCGGACGATCAAGGTCCAGATGGCGTTCGAGGACGGGCAGCCGTGGTGCGACATGCTCATCGAGGCGTGCGAGCCGCCGCGGCGGCTGCTCCTGGCGATGGTCGACGAAGCGGGCGCCTGGCGGATGGAGCTGCTGCTGTCCGAGTCGGGCGGTACGACGGAGCTGCAGATCGTCCACCACCTCGACACGACGGACGGGCTGGGCGAGATCGGGCCGGGCTGGGAGTACTACCTGGACATGCTGGTGTCCGCGCGCGAGGGCTCGGCCCGGCCGGACTTCGACGACTACTACCCGGCGATGAAGCGCTACTTCGAGGAGCTGTCCGGCTGATCGGCCAGCGGTGGGCTCCGGTGGCTCAGGACGAGTTCGACGATGTTGTAGGCGGCGATCCCGAACAGGAGCACCAGGCACGTCCAGCACCCGAACCGGTCCGATTGCCGGGGAAGGTGCTGGCTTCCCCGGCAACGCGGCAGGTGTCAGCGGAGGCCGGGGAGGTCCAGCCGCTTCCACAGCTCTGCCAGGCCTCGCGTCTTCTCCTCGTCGCGCGAGTCCTCGACGTACTGGTGGAGCACGAGGATCAGCCTGCGGGCTCGTTCGTGCCGTTCATCGCTCCAGGTCTTCAGCCGCTCCAGGGCCGCGTGCACCGGTTCGAAGTCCGCGGAGGCGGGGAACAGGTGCAGGCCGATGGCTGCGAGTGCGGGCCGGCTCAACTTCGTGAAGAAGTGGGCGCCTTCGAACCGGTCCCGGACGACTACGGCTTCGGTCACGGCGGGGATGTCCTCGACCTGGTCGGCGACGATGTCCATCCACGGGTTGCCCGCCAGGTGCTCGCCGTACCGGATGCCGATCCACTGGGCCAGCCCCTCGGCGCCGCTGTTCGCCGGGATGGACTCGCCGTAGGCGTAGCTGAGCACTTCGGCAGCGGGCTCGTCCTTCTCCTGCTCGATGAGCACGTGTGCTTCGAGGTGGCCCGCGTAGGCGGCGAGCAGGCCGTCGCAATGCGATCGTGCGCTGCTCAGCGGTTCGAGGGCGGCGGCCGAGTCGCCGGTCTGGATCAGGAGGTTGCCCAGGAGGAGCTTGGTGATGTCCCGCTGGTTCAGGATGGCGCTGATGGCGTCGTCGTCGTACTCGGACTCGTTCGCCCACGCTTCTTCGAGCGCGGCGAGGGATCGTTCGAATCCCTCCCGAGCGCTGGCCCGGTCTCCGGTGAGCTGGCCGGCGAGGTGGTCGAGCAGGGGCTCGGGGCCTGCGATGTGCTCCTCGAAGTCCGAGGAGAGCATCACCACGGCCAGGGGACCGAGCCACGGGTCTTCGCCTGCGGCGACCTGTTCCAGCCACTTCCCGCAGCTGGCGCTGAGGCCGTTCTCGGTGAGTTCAACGCCTGCCAGCGCCATGGCGGCGTGACCGGCCACGGCGGTGCGGCCGGATTCGGCGATCGTGGTCAGCGCGGCCTTCGCCCGCCCGGCATCGCCCGCCCGGTAGGTGGCCAGCTCGCGCTCGACCGCCTCCGGAACCGGGCTCAGCGGGTCGGGCGGGAGCGGTCGTGCGAAGCCGTCGGCGTCCACCAGGGATTGGTCAGTCATGACACTGCTTTCTGTAATCGGATCATCGCGGCGCAGCATGGCAGGGCCGACCGACACCGGTGATCAACTGCTGCCGGAACTGCTGGTGCGGTGCTAGCCCCCGACGGCAGTGCGGAGGCGGGCTGCTGCTCGGATGGCCAGGAGGAGCGGGAGGGAGCCGACGTCGCGGATCACCGCGGGGAGGCTCGGGGCGTCGAGGACGGCCGTTCCCGCGCGGAGTTCGGCGCCGAGCGCGTCGAGGTCGATCTCCAGCACCGTGACGTCCGAGCTGTACAGGCGTTCCGCGCCGCGCGGTCCCGTGCCGCGGATTTCCTCGCTCGACACCGCCAGCTCGGTCAGGCCGAAGAACTCCGGCTTCGCGCCGCGCTCCATCCAGCGCGCGAAACCCGTCAGCTCCGTGCTCGCGATGGTGTCCGGGTGCAGGCCCGTCTCCTCGCAGAGTTCGCGCTCCATGCCGGTTCGCACGACGTCGGTCAGGGTGCGCCGCGTCTTGCCGTCGGAGTCGACGAGGTCGCGGGGTTCCAGGGAGCCGCTGCCGGACGGGGCCAGCAGCAGCGGGCTGGCCGTGTTGCGGTCGGACTGGCCCACCAGCAGCAGCCGGCCGTCGGTGGTGATCGCCAGCGTCGAGATGCCCACGACGTCGGACAGGACGCTGGCCGCCAGGGTGCGGGCGCGGCCGGAGGCGTCGGTGAGCAGGCGGCGGCGCGGGTCGAAGTCCTCGCCCGTCTCGCGGTTGGTGATGCGCATCGCGCACAGCTCGTTGGAGCACTGGAAGTCGAAGAAGCGGGCCTTGTGCAGCTGGAGCTCGGTCTCGCCGTCGCCCGGCAGCGGATCGGTGCGCAGGCCTACGACCGGCCCGTTGAACAGCAGGCGCCCGCGGGCTCGGATGGGCAGCACGTGCGGAGCGGTGGCGCGCAGGACCGGTGGGAGCCGGTAGGGCTCGTCGGCCACCCGCACGGCGAAGGCGCGCTCCCGCAGGGCGCGGTCGATCTCGTCGCTGAGCAGCGCGGTGCCGCGGTTGGGCAGGTAGCTGTAGCCGGCTTCCGGGTACGCGGCGGGCGGCGGGACCTGCTCGTGCGGGAACGGCGCGGCGATCAGCGAGAACTCGTGGGAGGACCAGCGCTTGCGCAGGTTGCGCAGGTCGCGGACGAAGGTGGCGGTGCCCAGCAGCAGGGCGATCACCGAGATCACCACGCCCACCGCGCTGGGCAGGATGGTGATCGCGCCGAGCAGCACGCCGAGGGCGGACACCAGCACCGGCCACTCGCGGACCGCCAGGAACCACGTGTGGTCGGCCTTGGACCGCGCCCGACGCAGCAGCTTGCGCAACCGATGCCCCCGAAGATCGAATTCCCGGACTCGATCACAGTAGGCCAGCAAGGCGCGCTCTGGGGAGGCTTTCCGGGGAACGGGCGGGGCTTCGCGCCCCGTCCGTCCTCAGTGGATCGTCAGGCGTTGATGTCCGACGGGTGGGTGGCCAGCGGTGTCACGCGGATGCTCATGTGCGGGAACAGCGGCAGGCCCGACAGCAGGGTGTGCAGCTCGTCGTTGGAGTCCACCTCGAAGATCGAGATGTTCGCGTACTCGCCCGCGATGCGCCAGATGTGCGGCCACTTGCCCGCGCGCTGGAGGTCCTGGGAGTAGGCCTTCTCCCTGGCCAGGAGCTCGGTGCGGGCCTCGGGGTCGAGGTCGTGCGGCAGGTGGACGTCCATTCGGACCTGGAACAGCACGGTCAGTCCTCCAGCCGGTCGAGCGCGAATCCGTAGTCGATCCTAGCGCTGCCGTCGTCCTGGCCGACCGGGGCGAGGATCAGCTCCGGCTTCACCGCGTTGGCGATGTCGTCGGCGTTGTGCGGGTCGCCCGGGAAGTACAGCTGCGCGATGAGCTCCTGGTGGCCCGGCGCGGAGACCTTCACGTGCAGGTGCGCGGGTCGCCACGCGTGCCAGCCCGCCGCGGCGATCAGCTTGCCGCAGGCCCCGTCGGTGGGAATCTGGTAGGGCGCGGGCTGGATGGTGCGGATCCGGAACTTGCCGTCCGGCCCGGTGGTGAAGCTGCCGCGCAGGTTCCACTCCGGGATGCCCGGGGCGAACTGGCTGTAGTAGCCGTCGGCGTCGGCGTGCCACAGCTCGACGGTGCCGGCCAGCGGCGTGCCGTCGACCGAGGTGATCGCGCCCTCCCACAGCAGCGGGGTGCCCGGCTCGCCGTCGCGCATCGGCAGCTCGGCGTCCGCGCCGCGCTCGGGGGCGTCCGGGACGTAGTACGGGCCCTCGATCGAACCCTTGCTGCCCTGGCGGTCGGCGGTGGCCACGTCCTCCACCACGTGCTCCACCCACACGTCCAGGAACAGCGGCCACTCGCCGTCCTCGCCGACCTGGATCAGCCACGCCTTCAGCGCGTTGTACTCGTCGTAGGTGACCTGGTGCCTGCGGATCGTGTCGTGGATCGCGCTGAGGACCTCGCGGGCCAGCAGGTCGACGCGCTCCTTCGGGGTGTCGCGGACCGCGGCGTAGGGCGACTTGTCGTGGTGGAAGCGCTCGGTCGCGGCAGCTCCGGAAGCGGCAGCGGTGGCGGTCTCGTCAGTGGTGCTCATCTGGTTCCTCCGGTTCTGAAAACCGATTGGTGGTCGCTTTGCTCACGAGGTGCGGTAGCGGGCGAGCTTGTCCGGATCGATCTCGACCCCGATCCCGGCACCGGGCCGGACCCGCAGCTCGCCGTCGGTGATCAGCAGGGGTTCGGTGAGCAGGTCGTCGGTCATGTCCAGGAAGTTGGAGAGCTCCGCCGCGCGGTGCGAGGTGCGCTGGTGGGCCGCACCGAAGGCGATCGTGCAGGCGGTGCCCAGCTGGCCGTCGATCTGGTTGCCCATGACGACCTCGACGCCGAGCCCCTCGGCGAGGTGGTGCGCGCGCTGCGAGCCGGTGAAACCGGTGCGGGCCGTCTTGATGCTGATCGCGGTCGCCGAGCCGCCGAGCACCTCGCGGGTGATGTCGGCCGGGGTCACCGCGGACTCGTCGGCGATGAACGGCACGTCCAGGTGGCCGACCAGCCAGCGCCTGCCGAGCACGTCGTCGGCCGCGCAGAGCTCCTCGGCGAAGAGCAGGTCGAGGTCGGCGAGCCTGCGCATCGCCCGCATCGACTCCGCCGGGGTCCACCCCCGGTTGCCGTCGACGTAGAGCTCCACGCCGTCGCCGAACGCCTCGCGCAGGGCGCGCACCACGGCGATGTCCAGGTCGACCGGGCGGCGGCCGACCTTCACCTTGAAGGTGCGGATGCCGTGGGTCGCGATCATCCGCTCCGCCTCGGCCACCATCGCGGCGGGCTCGTCGAAGCCGAGCATGTGGCTGACCCGGAGCCGGTCGGTGCAGCCGCCGAGCAGCTCGCTGACGCCGAGCCCGACGGTCTTGCCGAAGGCGTCCCACATCGCCATGTCGATGGCGGCCTTGGCGGTCGGGTTGCCGATGGTGCGGCCGAGCCGGGCCCGGGCGACCTCGCGTTCGGTGACGCGGAGCCCGGTGACCTGCGGCGCGAAGAGCGATTCGACGACGGCGACGATCCCGGCCTGGGTCTCGCCGTAGGTGAACGGGCGGGGTGGCGCCTCGGCCACGCCGACGATGCCGTCCTCGGTGCGCACCCGGATCAGCACGTGCTCGGCGGTGGCCACCTCGCCGGAGGCGAACTTCAGCGGTTTGGCGTACGGGATGGCGAACGGGATCGCCTCCACCGCGGTGATCTTCACGCGAATCCTCCCACGCGGGTCTCGGCCGCGCGCGTGGTCACCCGGACGCGCAGCGTGATCGATTCGTCCAATGTGGAGTGGAGAGAGCTGCGCGGCTGCGGCGCTCCGCCCTGGCGGCTGCTCCGGCTCGGGATCACATCGGCCTCCTCGTCGCGCCGCTGCCTGGGTGGTTGCCGAGGGTAGGGGCCGGTCCGGGGGCGGGGAATTGGTCGGAGCCCCTGCGGGCGTAGGGGATTCCTTCAGGCCGGTGCCGTTGTGAACCGATTCCGAAGGCGTCTGACCTGCGGTGATGGTGCGGTGGGGCGGCTGGGGTCCGGCCGTCGGGCGCGGATCGGGCTCCGCTCGGGGGTTTTCGCGGCCCGGGGGTTCCGCTCCGGCCGTCGGTTGGTGCAGGATGCCTCTCGCGGGCCGTTGCAGCCCGATCGCCGAAGTCCGCGCGGAGAACCGGAATTCCGTCGCGTCCCGAGCTCCGGGAAGTCCACTGTGCACTGAACGGGCGTCCGGGAGATCGCCGCCCGTGCGGTGCCGGAACCGGCGCGCCGGGATGCTCCTGCCGGACCCAACGCCCTGTGAGGTGAACACCGCCGATGTCGCTGGAGAAGACCGTCGCCGAGCTGGCCCGCCGGGTCGAGGTGCTGGAGGCCGAGGCCGAGATCCGCCGGATCCAGGCCCGCTACATGTTCCTGTGCGACACGCCGTGCCCGGAGCACGGCGTCCGCGACGACGCGCACCGCATCGACCTGATCATGGAGCTCTACACCGACGACGCCGTGTGGGAGGGCGTCGGCGAGTACTACGACGGCCAGTTCGGCCGCGCGGAGGGCGCCGCCGCGATCCGCGCGCACTTCGAGGCGTTCTGGGGCCAGAAGCAGGACCCGGCACTGGTGCTCAACGCGCACTACCTCACCTCGGAGCAGATCCACGTCGACGGCGACGAGGCGACCGGCCAATGGATCCACGTGCAGCCCTGGCTGTTCTCCGACGGCAAAGCGCTGCTGCGCTCCAGCCGGCTCAACAACGCCTTCCGAAAAGCGGGCGATACCTGGAGGATCACACGCACGCGCACGGAGAACGTGTTCATCGCCCCGCTCGCCGCGGACTGGGTCAGCGATCACCCGTCGGCGTCGGTGCTGATGAAGCCGTAGGCGGGCGGGTGGTGGCGACGCGGAGGAGGCAGGGCCGGTGACCTCGACGGATTCGGAACCCGTGGTGCACATCGTCGACGACGACGCGGCGCTGCGGCAGTCGCTGGTGTTCCTGCTGGAGAGCATCGGCGTGCAGGCGCTGACCTACCCGGACGCCACCACCTTCCTGGCCGAGTTCGACCCCGCCGAGATCGCCGTGGTCATCGTCGACGTGCGGATGCCGGGCATCAGCGGCTTCCAGCTGCAGGAACGCCTGCTGGAGATGGACTACCCGGCGCCGCTGGTGTTCTGCTCCGCGCACGGCGACATCCCGATGTCGGTCCGCGCGGTCACCCGCGGCGCGGTGGACTTCCTGGAGAAGCCCTACCAGCCGCAGCGCATGGTGGAACTGGTGCAGGCCCAGCTCGACGTGGCGCGGGGGCGGTTCGCCGAGCACGCCGAGCGCCGCGCCGTCGCCGACCGGCTGGAGGCGTTGACCCCGCGCGAGCGGGAGGTGTTGCGCCTGGTCATCGAGGGTCTGCCCAGCCAGGTGATCGCGGGCAAGCTGGGCACCAGCGTCAAGACCGTGGACGTCCACCGGGCGCGCATCAAGGCGAAGGCCGCGGCGGAGAGCCTCGCGGCCCTGGTCCGGGACATCCTCCTGCACCGGGTGGAGGTCTGACCGGGGATCAGGCCCGAAGGGCCGCTTCGGTCCAGCAGGCCGTTGCCAGCAGCTCCGTTTCGGACTGCGCAGCGCCCACGAGCTGGAGGCCGAGTGGGAGGCCTGTTCCGGTTCGCATTCCCGGGACGCAGAGGGCCGGGAGGCCGAGCGCTTGCCAGGGGCGGCTCAAGACCGGATCTCCGGTGGCCGTGATCCCGGCCGGGGCGGGACCGAGAGCCGCCGGGCCCAGCACGGCGTCGTAGTCCGCCAAGAACTCCGATAGCCGTGCGCCTGCCTCGGTCGTGGTGTGGCGGGCGGTCTCGTAGTCGTGCTCCGGGGTGGCGGCACCGGTTCTCAGCAGGGTCGCCAGCTGCTCGCTCAGCTGGGACGCCGTGGCCAGCTCCGCCGCTCGTTCGCGCGCGGCTTCGTAGGCCATGATCACCGGGTGCGCGGCGGTGAGCTGCGCGATCAGCTGCTCGTCCGGGAACTCGTCGATCACCGCACCGGCCGCGCGCAGCTCGGTGCAGGCGCTGCTCAGCGCGGTCGCCATCGGTGCTTCGAGAGCCTGCGGTGCCCAGAGCAGCAGGCGCGGCGGTCGGCCCGCCCCGAGGCCGGAATCGGGCTCGCCGGTCAGCGCGGACCAGGCCAAGGCCAGGTCGGAGGCGCCGGCGGCGAAGAAGCCGTGGCTGTCCAGGCTCGGGCTCAGGCCGGTCACCCCGGCGACGGAGAACCGGCCGCGGGTGAGCACCAGCGACGCGACACCGCAGAACGCGGCGGGGCGGGTGACCGAACCGGCGGTCTGCGAGCCCAGCGCCAGCGGCACTTGACCAGCGGCTACCGCCGCGGCTGAGCCGCTGGAGGAGCCGCCCGGCGTGTGGTCCGGTGCCGCCGGGTTGCGGGTCGGGCCAGGGGCGAAGTAGGCGAACTCGGTGGTGACCGACTTGCCGACCGGGATCGCGCCGGCCTCCCGCCACGCGGTCACGATCGCCGCATCGGCTGCCGCGGGCGGCGCGTCCGCGCGCAGCCGCGAGCCGCACCTGGTGGGCAGCCCGGCGACGTCGACGATGTCCTTGACCGCGAGCGGAACCCCGCCGAGCGGACCGCCAGCGGTGGCAGGGGCGCCGAGCTCCACCCAGGCCCGCAGCTCGGTCTCGGTCTCGGCGATCCGGTCGCGGGAGCGCTGGAACGCTTCGGCGGGTGTGGTCGCGCCGGTGGTCAGGTCGCCGACGAGGTCGCGCAGCGACCAGGGCTGCCAGAGGCTCACGGCTGCTCCCAAGCTGCGTCGGCGACCCAGTAGTCCATGCCGCTGGCGCTCACCGCGTGCCGCCACTCCGAGGTCCGCCGCAGCAGCGGCTCCACCTCCGCGGTGACGGCGTCGGCCGCGTCCGGCCCGTCCTCCGCGACCGCCCAGTGGACCCAGTTCAGCTCCTGGCCGCTGGCGTCGTGCACGAACAGGTCGACGTGTCGCCAACCGTAGCCGTGCGTGTCGTTGTAGCAGGTCAGCGTCATCCGCGTGGGTTCGGCGTCCGATGGGGTGGGCATCCGGCGAGCTCCTTTCCGCGAGCGGGCTCAGGCGCTGAGGGGCGGGGCGGTCAGGCTGTGGAAGCGGCGTTGGAAGTAGACCAGCGCGCCGCTGTCCTCGCGGGTCATCACCTTGTCCACCTCGACGAACATCACCGAGTGCGAGCCCTGCGCCCGCTCGGCGATGATCCGGCCGACGAGCGAGGCGGGCGCATCGCGCAGCACCGGGACGCCCTCGGAGTCCAGGTCCCAGCAGTCCTCGGTGAAGCGCTGCGCGGTCGGCACCTTCGTGGCCCCGGCGAAGTGCATCGCCAGGTCCTCCTGCTCGGCGCCGAGCACGTTGACGCAGATCCGGCCGTTGGCGACCAGGACGTCGTGGGACCGGCTGGACCGGTTGACGCACACCAGGACGGTCGGCGGCGAGTCGGTCACCGAGCAGGCCGCGCTGACGGTCATCCCGGCGAGCCCGTGCTCGCCGTCGGTGGTCACGACGTTGACGGCGGCGGAGAGGTTAGCCATCGCGGCGCGGAAGTCGCGTTGGGCCGGGGTCAGCTCGGGCACGATTCCTCCAGTGGGGCTCCGACGGCGGTTTCCGGCACGTTCCGACGGTACGCACGCGCCCGCCGCCCGGGAATCGAGACTTCCCCGCGCCCGCCTGAGGATTTCCCCTACGAAGCCAGCGGCAGCGAGAAGCCGAAGCGGGAGCCGCCCTCGTCCCGGGACTCGCCCCAGATCGCGCCGTGCTGGCGGGTGATGATCCGGTAGCTCAGGGCCAGGCCGATGCCGCTGCCGTGCTCCTTGTCGGTGAACGTCCGCTCGAACGGGTCGTGGCGCAGCCCGCGGCCCAGGTCGTCGACGGTCAGCACACCCGCGTCACCGTCGATGCGGGTGGTGACGGTCAGCTGCCGCCGCTGCGGATCGCAGACCGCCATCTCGTCGATCGCGTTGAAGCACAGGTTGAGCACCACCTGCCCGGTCAGCACCCGCTCGCAGCGGACGAGCACCGGCTCCGGGCTGCGGTCCACCCGCACCTCGACGCCCGCCGGGCCCGCGCGCAACCCGACGAAGTACAGGCACTCCTCCAGGACGTCGTTGAGGTCGGCGACCTGCTGCACGTGCTCGAGATGACCGACGAACGCGCGCACCGAGCTGACGATGGTGGCCGCCCGCTCTATCTGCCGCACGGCGTTGTCGATGCCGTAGCCGACGCGGGAATCGGTCGGTGCCGCCGCGCGCGATCCGGCCAGGAAGTTGGCCGCCGCGGCCAGCGGCTGGCCGAGCTCGTGCGCGATGGCCATCGCCATGTCGCCCATCGCGGTGTAGCGGGCGAGGTAGTTCTCCCGGTGCATCTCCCGCTCCCGGCGCACCTGGCCGTGGATCCGCTCGGAGACGTCGTGCAGGATCATCAGCAACCCGTCGCTCTTCTGCAGCCGCTCCAGGCTGCCCTCCAGCCAGACCCGCTCCTGGTCCGGCCGGTCGACCTCCAGCTGCACCGAGGTGACCGGATCGGCGCGGGCCAGCACCTCGTCCCATGTGGACACCCGGCCGCGCAGCCGCAGGCGGGCGTGATCGGTCAGCGGGCCGAGCGGTTCGCCCGCGGTCGCGCCGATCAGCGGCAGCGCGGTGTTGGTGGCGAACCGGATGGTGCCCGCGGCGTCCAGCATCAGCGCCACGGTCGAGGTGTGGTGGGCGAGCGCATCGACCCACGAGGTGGTCATCCGCAGCTGCCGCTCCACCTCCTGCTCGCGCTCGATGTCGCGGAACTGCACCAGCACCGCGGGCCCGCGCTCCAGCTCGACCCGGACGGCCACCGCATCGGTCGGGATCACCCGGCCCGACTTCGCGCGGTAGTGCCACTCGATCCGGCTCGCACCCCGGTCGACGGCCTCCTGCAGCCAGGCGCGGCCGATCACCCGGTCGTACTGCTGCGCGGAGCTGCTCATGTCGTTGGCCTTGAGCGGGCGCAGCTCGGCCACGCTCCACTCCAGCATCTCGCACGCCGCCGGGTTGGCCCAGAGGATGTCCTTGGTCGCGGCGTCGTGCAGGAGCACGCACATCCGGGTGGCGTGCGCCATCGTCACGAAGTCCTGCGCCGTCAGCTCGGGCGCGCGCGGGTCGACCTGCATCGGCCCAGCGTAAGACGGGTGCGCGGGGGGGCGCACTGAAGGAATCCCCTACGGGAGCGTCAGGCAATACCAATTTCCGCGGCGGTGGCAGCGTTCGTAACGTCGGAAGCCGTCCAGCAACGACGAGGGAGCTGAGATGGTGCACACCCACCAGAGCGACGGTGTCAGCTTCGAGGACGTGCTGGCGGAGCTCGCCGAACGACGTGCCGAGTTCCGCGAGCAGCGCTACGTGCCGAAGGACTTCATCGCCCGGCTCAAGCAGCTGGGGCTCTACCGCGCCGCGACCCCGACGAGGTTCGGCGGCGAACCGCTCGCCCCCGCCGACTTCCTGGCGCGCATCGAGCGGATCTCGGTCGTGGACGGCTCCACCGGCTGGGTCGCCAGCTTCGGGTCCGCGCTCGTGTACCTCGCGGCGCTGCCGCTGGACACGCAGGCCGAGCTCTACCGCAACGGGCCGGACATCGCCTTCGCAGGCGGCCTGTTCCCGGTCCAGCCTGCCGCGCCGACCGCGACCGGCTTCCGGATCGACGGGCGCTGGAAGTTCGCCAGCGGCTGCATGGGCGCCGACGTGCTCGGCGTGGGCATCCCCGGCGACGACAGCACCGGCGGCAAGCCGCGAACCGCGGTGCTGCGGCCCGAGCAGGTCGAGATCATCCAGGAGTGGGACGTCGTCGGGATGCGCGGAACCGGGTCGTTCGACCTGGTGGTGCGCGATGTCGAGGTCCCGCGCGAGTGGACCTTCATCCGCGGCGGAACGCCCACTGTGGACGAACCGCTCTACCGCTACCCGACGATCGCCTACGCCGCCCAGGTGCTGGCCGTCGTCGGCGCCGGAGTGGCCCGCGCGGCCCTCGACTACGCCGAGGAGGTCGGCGCCGGCTACGCCGGGGTCACCGGTGCCCCGAAGCTGGCCGACCGCGCCTACTACCGCACCGAGATCGCCGGTGCCGAGGCCGCGCTGCACTCGGCCAGGGCGTGGTTCTACGAGCTCAGCAACGAGGTCTGGGAGACCGTCCTGGCCGGCGACGACGCCACCGCGGAGCAGAACGCTCGGTTGCGGCTCGCCTCCGCGCACCTGGCCAAGACGTCGTCGGACGTCGTCGGCCGCCTGCTGGAGATCTCCGGCACGGCGCCGATCAACACCTCGCACCCGTTGCAGCTGCTGCACGGCGACGCGCTGGTCCCGAAGCAGCACGCCTTCCTCGGCCCGTCGATGTACGACGCGGCAGGCGCGGTCCTCATGGGGATGCCGCCCACCACCCCAGGTTTCCGCTGACACCACGACGAAGGAGATTCGCATGACCGCGCAGCCGCTCCGCGTGCTGTTCTGCATCGGCATCAACCAGAACTTCTTCGACCTGCCCACCGACGGCATCGAGATCGGCGACGTCTGGCAGGCGTTCGTCTCGATGATGGACCAGCTCAAGGCGCTGCCCGGGGTGGACTTCATCGGCGACATGGACGACGACTCGCACATGGTCGGACCGTCCGAGGGCTGGCCGTGGACCTGCTACATCCTCGCCGACGTCGACTCGCAGGAGACCGTCAAGGCCGCCTGCAACCTCTTCCGCACCACGCAGGTCGCCGACGGCCGCGCCAAGCTGTGGCGGTTCGCCAGGGTCGAGGCCCGGATGGGCCGCGCGCTGACCGTCCGCGAAGACGTCGAGCTGCCCGACTGACCAGGGAGAACCCGATGACCGACAACACCACCGCGCCCGCCGGGCTGGCCGCCGGGGACCGGGTCGCCGGCCGCCTCTACACCGACCCGGAGATCTTCGACCAGGAGCTGACCCGGATCTTCGAGCGCACCTGGGTGTGGGTCGCGCACGAGAGCGAGCTGCCCGGGCCCGGCACCTTCAAGTCGACGCACGTCGGCAAGCAGCCGGTGATCGTCACCCGCGACCGCAAGGGCGAGCTGCGCACCCTGCTCAACCGGTGCCGCCACCGCGGCGCCAGCATCTGCGAGAAGCCCAGCGGCAAGGCCAACGGCTTCACCTGCCCTTACCACGCCTGGTCCTACGGACTGAACGGACAGCTGCGCGGCATCCCGTACCCGGACGGCTACGAGGGCATCATCGACAAGTCCGAGCTGTCGCTGAAGAAGCTGCGCACCGAGAGCTACGGCGGCCTGGTGTTCGCGACGTTCAACGAGGACGCCGAGCCGCTGGAGGAGTTCCTCGGCGACGCCCGGCTGTGGATCGACCGGTTCATGAAGCAGGGCGGCGGCTACCCGATCAAGGTGCTGGGCAAGCACCAGTTCAAGTTCCGCGGCAACTGGAAGATCCAGCTGGAGAACACCACCGACGGCTACCACTTCCCGATCGTGCACCGGTCGTGGATGGCCTCGGTGGACGCCGAGACCGCGGACATGATGTCGTTCATGACCGACCCGGCCGCGATCACCCACGACCTCGGCAACGGGCACAGCGTGATGCAGATGGTGCCCGAGCACTCCGACCTCGACGCCGACGACGGCAGCGAACCGCTCCAGGGCCGCTTCGACGACCTGGTGGCCGAGCTGTCGAAGACCCTCGACGAGGCTCAGGTGCGCAAGCTGGTCCGCGCCATGCACGGCACCGGGTTCAACCTCAACCTGTTCCCGAACGTCTCGATGTCCTCGGCGTTCTTCCGGGTGCTGCGCCCGGTCGCGGTCGACGAGACGTGGATCGAGCACGTCGCGATCGGCCCGGACGGCCCGCCCGAGGTCGACGCCGTCAACCGCGAGCGGCTGCGCATCCACGAGCACTTCCAGGGCCCGTTCGGCTTCGGCACGCCCGACGACGCCGAGGGCTGGGACCGGGTGCAGCGCGGGGCGCAGGGCGCACCGGAGATGCCGATCCTGGTCAACCGCGGCATCGGCCGCGAGACGCGCAGCGCGGAGGGCTGGCCGACCGCGCACGTCACCGACGAGACCGGGATGCGCGCGGCCTACGGCAAGTGGAAGGAGATGATGGGCGATGACTGACGCGACCGTGCTGTCGACGACCGATCCTCGCGTCGTCCGGGCGATCGAGCTGATCTGGCGCGAGGCCGAGCTGCTCGACCGCAAGGACTACACCGCCTGGAACGGCCTCTACTCGGACGACGGGCTCTACATCATCCCGATCGATCCGCACACCGATGACTTCGCGAACACGCTGAACATGGTCTACGACGACGCCCGCATGCGGCAGATGCGCGTGACCCGCATGATCGAGGGCTACGCGATCGCGGCGGTCGACGCGGCACGCACGGTGCGCACGGTGTCCCGCTTCGTGCCGGAGTCGGTCTCCGACGACGAGGTGGTGCTGCGGTCGGCGCAGGTCCTCATCGCCTACAAGCGCGGCCGCCACGACATCTGGGCCGGTGACCTGGTGCACCGGATCCGGCTCTCGGACGACGGTGCGGACCGCATCGCGCAGAAGGTCGTGCGGCTGGTGGACAGCGAAGAAGCCGTGCCGGCCGCGGGGTTCCTGCTGTGAGCGCGGCACAGGTCGCGGTGGTGACCGGTGGGGCGAGCGGGCTGGGCGAGTTCATCGTGCGCCGCCTGCACGCCGACGGTTACCGCGTCGCAGTGGCCGATGTGGCCGACGCCGCGGCGCTGACCGCTGAGCTGGACAGCACCGGGGCCACCGCGCGCGGCTACCGCGTCGACGTCCGCGACCGCACGGCACTGCAGCAGCTGCTGGCCGACGTGATCGCCGACTTCGGCGAGGTGCAGGTGCTGGTCAACAACGCTGCCCGCACGCAGGCGAAGCCGTTGCTGGAGATCACGCCGGAGGAGCTCGACGCCGTGCTGGCGGTCAACTTCACCGGTACGTTCACCGCCTGCCAGATCTTCGGCGCGCACTTCGCCGATCGGGGCTACGGCCGGATCGTCAACATGGCCTCGCTGGCCGGGCAGAACGGCGGCACCGCGACCGGCGGCCACTACGCCTCGTCCAAGGGCGCGATCATGTCCGCGACCAAGGTGTTCGCCCGCGAGCTCGCGCCGCGCGGGGTCACGGTCAACGCGGTGTCACCGGGCCCGCTGGACAGCCCGATGGTGCGGTCGATCGTCGGTGAGGACGCGCTGGATGGCTTCGCGGCGAACATCCCGGTCGGCAAGCTCGGCGATCCGGCGTTCATCGCCCGGATGGTGGCGCTGCTGGTCTCACCCGACGCCGCCTCGGTCACCGGTGCCTGCTGGGACGCCAACGGCGGCCTCTACCTGCGCTGATGGGAGTTGCGATGAAGGTCGAGGTCGTCGAGGTCGTCGAGGCGGCCGCCGAGATCCGCGCGCTGCGACTGGCCCGCGCGGACGGCGCGCCCTTCGACGCCCACCGAGCGGGCGCGCACGTGGACGTCACCGGCCCGACCGGAGTGCTGCGGCAGTACTCGCTCTGCGGACCGCCCGACGACCGGAAGTCCCTGCTCATCGCGGTGAAGCGGGAGTCAGAGTCCCGGGGCGGTTCGGCTGCGCTGCACGCGGTGTCGGTCGGTGATCACCTGGAGGTCGGGCCGCCGCGGAACCTGCTGACCCTGGCGGACGACGCGGACCGCCACGTCCTCGTCGCCGGCGGGATCGGCGTGACTCCGCTGCTGAGCATGGCCCACGAGCTGCGCCGCACCGGTGCCGCGTTCGAACTGCACTACTTCGCCCGCTCCCGGGCCAAGGCTGCTTTCGTCGACCTGCTCGAAAGCGAGTTCGGCGCCCACGTGCACCTCGGTGTGCCCCGAACCGAACAACCAGCCCTGTTCGCCGGGATCACCGCAGGGCTGACCTCGGCCGCGCACGTCTACACCTGCGGGCCCGAGGGATTCATGGATCAGGTGACCGAGGCGTTCGCTCCCACGGTCGGTGCGGACCACGTGCATGTCGAGCACTTCACCGCGACCGAGGTCGACACCAGCGCGGATGCGCCGTTCACCGTCGAGCTCGACACCGGCGAGGTGTTCGAGATCCCTGCTGACCGCTCCATCCTGTCCGTTCTGGAGGAGGGTGGCGTCGACGTGGCGAAGTCCTGCGAGGAGGGCATTTGCGGCTCCTGCGTGTCCGGCGTCCTCGACGGAGTTCCCGACCATCGCGACAACTGTCTGTCCAATTCGGACAAGGCTGCTGGTGATCAGATGGCGCTCTGTGTTTCTCGGGCGTTGACCGACAAGCTCGTGATCGAGCTGTACTGATCTCTTCGGATCGTGAGCGGCGCTGGTGGTTCTTGGTTCTTGGCGGCACCAGCGCCGCTCACGGTGCGTTCACTCCGGGTTCCTTGGCTGCTGCAAGGTTTTGGGTGCTGGGGGCGGATTCTTGCAGTGCTTATCGGTCCGGAGTTCAGGGCGTCGTGGTCGGTTCTTGTTTCCACTCTTGAGTTTTCAAGGTTCGCGGTACTTTTGTCTGTTGTGTTGTGGTGGGGGTCATCCCCGTGATTTGTTGGATTGTGGGGGCTGTGGTCCGGATGTCAAGCCCGGCCTGGCGGCCGCCCCTTCGGGGTTTCAGGCTTGACATCCGGAC
>NZ_JAQGLB010000050.1 GCF_027853965.1 Saccharopolyspora indica
AGTGGTCGAAGGTGGGACTGGCGATTGGGACGAAGTCGTAACAAGGTAGCCGTACCGGAAGGTGCGGCTGGATCACCTCCTTTCTAAGGAGCAACAAAGCACCCCAAACTTTCGGGTTTGGGAGTGTCCAAGTCGAGGGAGCGATCGTCTTCCTGCTTGGGTGCTCAATGGATTGTGGAACACACTAACGTTTAACGAAACGGTCCGCTGTTGGGTATCTGAGAGAACACATAACCATGGGTTGCACTGGGTGTGTGGGTGTTTTCTTCTGGTTGTTGTTTGAGAACTGTATAGTGGGTGCGAGCATCTTTGTGGCCAAGTTGTGTAGGGCACATGGTGGATGCCTTGGTACCAGGGGCCGATGAAGGACGTGGGAGGCCGCGATAGTCCTCGGGGAGCTGTCAACCGAGCTGTGATCCGAGGGTGTCCGAATGGGGAAACCCAGCCCGAGTGATGTCGGGTTACTCATGCCTGAATGTATAGGGTATGAGGGGGAACGCGGGGAAGTGAAACATCTTAGTACCCGTAGGAAGAGAAAACACTGGTGATTCCGTGAGTAGTGGCGAGCGAAAGCGGAGGAGGCTAAACCGTGCGCGTGGGATACCTGGTAGGGGTTGCGTGTGCGGGGTTGTGGGGCACTGTTGGAGGCGGCTACCGACGTCTCAGCGTGGTGTTTCGTGTTAGTTGAACAGGTTGGGAAGCCTGGCCGTAGACGGTGAGAGCCCGGTAGGCGAAAATGCGATTCATGCGTGGGATGGTGTTCCCGAGTAGCAGCGTTTCCGTGGAGGGTGCTGTGAATCTGGCGGGACCACTCGCTAAGCCTAAATACTTCCTGGTGACCGATAGTGGATAGTACCGTGAGGGAATGGTGAAAAGTACCCCGGGAGGGGAGTGAAAGAGTTCCTGAAACCGTGTGCCTGCAAACCGTCAGAGCGGTCTTAGCAGCCGTGATGGCGTGCCTTTTGAAGAATGAGCCTGCGAGTTACTGCTGCGTGGCGAGGTTAACCCGTTGGGGGTAGCCGGAGCGAAAGCGAGTCTGAATAGGGCGTTTTAGTCGCGTGGTGTAGACCCGAAGCGGAGTGATCTACCCATGGCCAGGGTGAAGCGCGGGTAAGACCGTGTGGAGGCCCGAACCCACCAGGGTTGAAAACCTGGGGGATGAGTTGTGGGTAGGGGTG
>NZ_JAQGLB010000051.1 GCF_027853965.1 Saccharopolyspora indica
GCTATAGAGGTTGTTTGGGATCTTGTTGGGTGGTGTGTGTTAGGCGTGCGAGTTTGCGTGTCATGTGGATGATGGCGGCCCAGCAGACGATGGTGGCGTGGTGTTCGGGGAGGCGTTCGTAGTCGCGGGCGCAGCGTCGTCGTCGGCTGATCCAGGCCAGGGTGCGTTCGATGACCCAGCGGCGGGGCAGGAGTTGGAAGCCTTTCTGTCCTGCTTGCCGGTAGACGATTTCCACGACCAGGCCGAGGACGTTCTCGGCCTGGTCAACGAGAGGGCCTTCGTAGCCCTGATCAGCCCACACATGTTTGAGTCCGCGTAACGACGCCCCGTAGAGCGCGCGCCAGGCGGCATCACGGTCCTGCACGTCGGCGGCGGTGATGACCACGGTCACCACCAGCCCGAGGGTGTCGGTGACGAGGTGGCGTTTGCGGCCGTTGACTTTCTTGTGGGGGTCGAACCCGCTGCTGTGGCGGGGCACGGTGGCCTCGGCGGTCTTGTGTACTGATTGGGAATCGATGCAGCCGGCGCTGGGGCGCGCACTGCGGCCCAGGGCGGTGCGCAGGTGCCTGCGCAGCGCGTCGACCAGGTCGCTGGTGGCCAGCTCACGGCACCAGCGGCGAAGCATGCCGTAGACGGTCTGCCAGGGCGGGAAATCGGCGGGCAGGTTGCGCCATTTACCGCCGTTGTCCACCACGTAGAAGATCGCATCGATCATGGTGCGACGGGAGTGTTTCTCCGGCCTGCCGCCCAGCCCGGTGGCTGCCAGTGGCGCGGGCAGCAACGGGCTGAGAGCTTCCCACTCGGTGTCGGTGAGATCCGAGGTGTAGCGGGGTCGGCGGGTCATGCAGCCGCACGTGCAGCGGCACCCCCGCACATCGGCACCAACGGGTACAGGGTTCAATGACATGGCGGGTTCTTGTGATCGCAGGCTTAGACAACCTCAGCGATAACAAGAACCCGCCCTGCATTTCAGCACCTGAACCCCACCCGTGATGATCTTGAGCCCATATCACAACCACCCAACCCAAGATCCAAAACAGCCTCTATAGC
>NZ_JAQGLB010000005.1 GCF_027853965.1 Saccharopolyspora indica
CCCGAAGATCCGGTTCACCCAGGACGGCGCCGAGCAGGAGCTGGACTGCGCGCTGGTGGCCGGCTGCGACGGATCGCGCACCACGACCGGCGGAGCTCAGAACGGGTACTGCTGGATGGGTCCCTGGATGGTGACCCACTGGGTTTCGGTGAAGGCTTCGAGGTTCGCCTCCGCGCCCCCGACGCGACCGCCGTTGCCGGAGGCCTTCACGCCGCCGAACGGGATGTGCGCGTGGTCGCCGACGGTCTGGTCGTTGACGTGCACCAGGCCGCTCGGAATCCGCTTGGCCACCTCCCAGGCCTGCATCGCATCGGCGCTGAGCACGCTCAGCGACAGGCCGTACTCGGTGTCGCGGGCGATCTCGACCGCCTCGTCCACCGTGCTGAACCGCAGCACCGGCGCGACCGGGCCGAAGATCTCCTGGCGGAACGCGGGCGTGTCCGGCCGGACCCGGTCGAGCACCGTCGGCCGGTAGAACAGCCCGTCGTACTCGCCGCCCGCGACCAGTTCCGCGCCGGCGGCCACGCTCTCGGTCACCAGCCGGTGGATCCCGTCGCGCTGCTTGGCGTCGATGATCGGGCCCAGCGCCACCTCCGCGGTGTTCGGGTCGCCGACCGGCAGGGTGCGGGCCTTCTCGGCCAGTGCCGCGACGTAGTCGTCGGCGATGGACTCGTGCACCAGGTGCCTGCCCGCGGCCATGCAGATCTGCCCCTGGTGCAGGAAGGATCCCCACGCGCCCGCCGACGCGGCGGCGGCGATGTCGGCGTCCGGCAGCACGATGATCGCGTTGTTGCCGCCCAGTTCCAGGTGCGCGCGCTTGAGGTGCGCGGCGGCGGCCTCGCCGACCTTCCGGCCCGCCGCGGTGGAGCCGGTGAAGGCGATGACGCGGGTGTGCTCGTTGGCGACCAGCGCGGCTCCCGCGTCGGCATCGCCGGGCAGCACCTGGAAGACGCCTTCGGGCACCCCGGCCGCTTCGAAGATCGCGGCCAGCACGAGCCCGCCGCAGACCGCGGTGCGGGTGTCGGGCTTGAGCACCACCGAGTTGCCCAGCGCCAGCGCGGGCGCGACCGCGCGGATCGACAGGATCAGCGGGAAGTTGAACGGCGCGATCACGCCGACCACCCCGGCGGCGACCCGCCTGCTGAAGCTGAGCCGCCCGTCCGCCGCGGGCAGCAGCGAACCGGCCGGGTGCGAGGGCAGCCCGGCCGCCTCGAAGCACTCGTTGGCCGCGGTGCGGGCCTCGATCTCGGCCTTCGGGCGGATCGACCCTGCCTCGCGGACCAGCCAGCCGACGACTTCCTCGGCGTGGTCGGTGAACAGCTGCCCCGCGCGCCGCAGCACGGCCGCCCGCTCCTCGAACGGGGTGTCCTCCCAGGCCCGCTGCGCCGCGGCCGCCTTCGCGCAGGCGGTGTCGATGTCCGCCGGGGTCGCGCGGCCGACGTGGCCGAGCAGCTGCCCGGTCGCGGGCTCGACCACTTCGGCCGGGGTGCCGCCGGCCGGTTGCCAGCGCCCGGTGAAGACCTGCTTGGCCCAGCGTTCGGTGTCCAGGATCGTCATGCGTCGGCCTTTCTCCAGCAAGGGTTTCACAGATGCGGACGAGGCCCGCCCGGCCGCGAGGCTTCCACCGCCCGCACCACCTCGCGACTCAGGCGGGCCCTCGCCCCTAGTTCACAGCAGCGGGTTCCGGCACCCGGAACTTCTTCTTGGCCACGATCGCCACCGCGACCGCGCCGATCACCCCCGGCACCGCGACGGCGATGAAGTTCTGCTGGAACGGCAGCTCCATGGCCAGCAGCGCGCCGCCGAGCGTGGGGCCGCCGATCGCGCCGATGCGGCCGATGCCCGCCGCCCAGCCGACGCCGGTGGAGCGCACCTCGGCCGGGTAGTACTCCACCGCGAAGGCGTGGATGATCGCCAGCACGCCGACCGTCGCCGCGCCCGCGACGAACAGCAATGCGTTGAGCACCAACGAGTTCGGGTTGAACGACAGCCCGATCAGCGACAGCGAGGCGAGCATGAAGTACAGCACCAGGGTGTTGCGGTAGGTCCACCGGTCGGCCAGCCAGCCGCCGACGATCGCGCCCACCATGCCGCCCAGGTTCAGCACCACCAGGTTCCACAGCGCCGAGCCCAGCGGGTAGCCCGCGGTCTGCATCAGCTTCGGCAGCCAGGTGTTGAGCCCGTAGCTGAGCAGCATGCACATCGCGAAGAACACCCAGATCAGCACGTTGTTGAGCGCGTTGCCGCCGGTGAACAGCTGCCGCAGCCGCGCCTTGGACTGCTCCGGTCGGCTCTCCAGCACCACCTCGTCGAGGTCGTCGCGCTCCGGGGCGATCCGGCGCAGCACCACCAGCAGCCGCTCGCGGTCGCCGCGGGCGGCCAGGTAGTCGGGCGATTCCGGCAGGTGGCGCAGCAGCAGCGGCACCAGCAGCAGCGGCAGGCCCGCCACGTAGAACACGCCGCGCCAGGTCCACACCGGCTCGATGTAGATGGCGAAGATGGCCGCTCCGATGCCGCCGACCGAGTAGAACGACGACACCAGCGTGACGAACAGCGCCTTGGCCCGGCGCGGCGCGATCTCACCGGCCATCGCGTTGAAGTTGGGCACCAGCGCGCCCAGCGACACGCCGACGACGAACCGCAGCGCGCCCAGCACCTCGGGCCCGGTGGCGAACGCGCAGCCGAAGGAGGCGATGCTGGCGATGGTCACGCAGGTGATCATCAGCGGCCGCCGCCCGTAGCGGTCGGCCAGCGGGGAGATGAACAGGCCGCCGACGAGCATGCCGACCAGCGCGACCGAGCCGAGCGTCCCGGCGGTGACCGGGTCCATGTCCCACTCGTCCATCAGGTGGGAGATGACGGTGCCGTAGCTGACCATGTCGTAGCCGTCGACGATCATCAGCAACGAGCACAGGGCGAGGACTTTGAAGTGGAAGCCGTTGAGCCGGGCATCGCCGACCACGGCCCCCGCGGTGTGCTGGGACAAGCTGGTTCCTCCACTGCGTCGGGGAGAGCCGGTCTGCGCCGTTCTCGGTCTGGTGCTCGAACTTCCGCGCGGCGCTCAGGGTTCGGTGAGCTCGGTCTCCGCTTCGATCAGCACCGGCTTGCCCGCGCCCAGTGCGCTGGTGAGAGCTTCGGTGAACTCCGCGCCGGTGCGCACCGAGGTCGCGTCGACGCCGTATCCGCGGGCGATCTGCACGAAGTCGATGCCGGGCACGTCCATGCCGGGCACCTCGCCGGCGTCGAGGACCTTGGAGAACCAGCGCAACGCGCCGTAGGTGCCGTTCTTCAGGATGACGACGATCACCGGGATCCGGTACCGCGCGGCGGTCCACAGCGCGGTGATGCCGTAGTTCGCCGACCCGTCGCCGATGAGCCCGATCACCTGGCGCCGGTCGTGGGCCAGCTGGGCGCCGACCGCGGCGGGCAGCCCGAACCCGAGTCCGCCGGAGGCCGGGAAGAAGTAGCTGCCCGGCTCCGAGAGGTCCATCTGCGCCCAGAAGTCGCCGGTCGTCGCGGTGGATTCCTTGACGTACACGGCGTCGTCCGGCGCGTGCTCGCGCAGCAGCGCGAACAGCTCCGCCGGGTTCAGCCGCTCCCCCGCCGACCTCGCGACCGGGTGCTCCGGCAGCGGGGGCAGTTCGGGCCGGAGGCCGGGCTCGACGGCGTCGGCCAGCCGCGACAGGGCGTCCTTGACGTCGCCGACCAGCGCCTCCCCCATCGGTGCGCGCGCGGCCTCGCCGGGATCGCTGGTCAGGTGCACCAACCGGGCGCCCGCGGGCAGGTACTCGCCGGGCACGAACTGGTGGTAGCGGAACACCGGGGCACCGGCGACCAGGATCAGGTCGTGCCCGCCCAGCGCGTCGGTGATGCCCTGCACCGAGGCGGGCAGCACTCCGCGGAAGCTGCGGTGCCGGGTGGGGAACGGGCAGCGCGACGCCGAGGGCGCGATCCACACCGGCGCGCCCAACCGGTCCGCCAGGCGCACCGCGTCGTCGTTGGCGCGCTCGGCGTCGACTTCCGGGCCCAGCACCAGCACCGGGCGCTCAGCGCCGTCGAGCGCCGCGGTCAGCTCGGCCAGCTGCGAGTCGCTCAGCGATCCGGCGCTGCCGGTCTTGCGGGCGAGCAGGTGCTGCGCCTCGGCCGGCGCCTCCTGCGCCCAGTCGTCGTAGGGCACCGAGACGTACACCGGCCCCTTGGCGGGCAGGTTCGCGATGTGGATGGCGTGGCTGATCGAGCGCGGCACGTCCTGCGCGCAGGCGGGCTCACTGCTCCACTTCACCAGCGGTTTCGGCAGCGCGGGCGCGTCGACGTTGGCCAGCATGACCTCCTGGCCGATGGTCGAGCGCACCTGCTGCCCGGCGGTGATGATCAGCGGGCTGTGCGAGTACACGGAGTTGGTCAGCGGGCCGAGCGCGTTGCCGGTCCCGGCCGCGGCGTGCAGGTTGACCAGCGCCGAGCCGCCGCGGGCCTGCGCGTAGCCGTCGGCCATCGCCAGCACCGCGCCCTCGTGCAGGCCCAGCACGTAGCGGAAGTCCTCCGGCATCCCGGCCAGGAAGGGCAGCTCGTTGGAGCCCGGGTTGCCGAAGATCGTCGTCAGGTCGTGCGATCGCAGAAGGTCGTAGGTCACGTCGCGCACGTCGGCCATGGATGTTCGCTCCCCTGTCGGTGATGCCCGCCACCATAGGGAGCGCAGTGCTCATAGCCCTAATGAATGCTGTTGATCCCGACATGCACGGTATTTATTCTCGCTGCGTGGCCGACGTGGACCTGAACCTGATGAAGACCTTCGTGCTGCTCTACGAGACGCGCAGCGCCACCAGGACGGCCGAGGCGCTGTTCATCACGCAGCCGTCGGTGAGCCACGCGCTGCGGCGGCTGCGCCGCCAGTTCAACGACGAGCTGTTCGTCCGCTCCCCCGACGGCCTCGCCCCGACCGAGATCGCCGAGCGCATGTACCCGCGCCTGCAGCAGGCGCTGGAGGTGATCGAGGAGACGGTGTCGGGCGCGGGCCGGTTCGACCCGGCCACCTCGCAGCGGACGTTCCGGATCTGCGCCACCGACCTCGGCGAGATCAGCCTGCTCCCGGCGATCCTGGCCCGGCTGGAGCGGGACGCGCCGAACTGCGCGGTCGATGTCCTGCCGCTGGACATGGCCGCCGCCGCTCAGCACCTGCGCCAGGGCCGGGCCGACGCGGTGATCTGCACACCTCGCATCGAGGCCCCGGACCTGCGGCGCGACGCCCTGTTCCAGGAGCGCTACTTCGGCCTCCGGGCCCGCGCGCACCCGCGAATCGGCGACCACCCGACGCTGGCGCAGTACCTGCGGGAACGGCACATCGTGGTCGATCCGGCGGCCGGGCACGTCGACGCCGACATGGAGCTCACCCGGCTCGGGCACCGCCGCGAGGTCGCCGCCCGGGTACCGCACTTCACCACGCTGCCCGAGCTGCTGGCCCGGACCCACTACCTCTCGGCGGTGCCCAGCGGCGTGGCCGGGTTGTTCACCCGCTCGTCGGACGTGGCGACCTTCCGGTTGCCGTTCGAGATCCCGACGGTGGAGGTGGCGCTCTACACCTACCGGCGGGCGCTTCCCGCGCCCGGCACCGACTGGCTGCGCGAGCTCATCCGGAACGCCCTGCGACGCGAGCCGGAACCGTCCACTTGAGACTCCGGTTCAGGCGGCGACCCGGCTCGGCGCGACGTCGGCCGAGTGGCGCCGGACGTCCAGCAGGTAGCCGACCCAGAAACCGACCACGCCCGCGCCGACGACGGCCAGCGCTCCAACAGCACGCACCATGGGAGTTCCCCTTCTCCGCGACGCCGGATCCCCTGATCCCGGCCCACCAGGTTCGCCTCGATGCTGAACCCGCCGGATGGCAGCGCCGTTGCCCCGACGATAACGCCCGGTGAAACGCCCGACCACACCGCCCCGCGCCAGCTCGACCACACCGCGTGACAGTCCACTGAGGACTACCGCACGACCGGGTGAGGCCGGGTTCAGCCCGCGAGCAGTCCCGGCCCGAAGGTCAGCTCCGGACTCCGGCGAGCCTCGCCGGTGGCCGAATCACCGAGGTAGAACCACGTCGACATGGTCCGTTCGCCGAGGTCGAAGACGGTGCTCCACAGCGTCCGCAGCGGAACGCCGTCCGTCTCCGCGCCGCTGCCGAACCCGACCTCGTCGAGCACCTCCCGCAGCCGCTCGCCGGACAAACCGGTTTCCGCTGCGCGTTCCCGCAACGTGCGGTAACGGCGGTGGCTCAACATGGTGTTGCCGGTATCACGCGCTCCTTGCTGGTGCAGGTAGTGATTCGTCAGGCACAGGGCATCGCCGTCGATGCCGAAGATGTGCTCCGCACCGCCTGCCCCGCGCTCCCAGACGAACGCGTCACCCGAGGCATCGGCGATCAGGTAGTGCAGCGGCACACCCAGGTCGTAGTGCTTGGCCGCCAGCAGCGCCCGCCGCGCCTCCTCAGCGGTGGCGCAGGTGTCCAGCACGAAGCGCGGCAGCTGGATCGGGGACAACCCGACCTGCGGACCGACCTGCACTGGCGCGCCCAGGGTTTCGGCATTCGCGATCAGCAGCGCGACCGCGAGCCCGTGCTCGTTGATGCCCTCCGTGCAGCCGTCGAGCTCGTTCATGGTCAGCACCGTCGACGCCGGTCCGTCGTCGGGGACGGAGCTGAGCACGTAGGGCCGCGAGGCCATCGGCAGCTCGCGCGGAGCCGGTCCGCCGGAGTCCGCACCGGAGATGAACGCGAAGAGCTCGGTGGCGCTCGTGGTGAAGAAGTCGTAGTTGCGGCCGAACAACCCGCGCCCCTCCTTCGTCACCGACGGACGCAGGAAGGTCGCCGAACAGCCGGATCCGGTCGGCACCCCGGAGAGCGCGTCGAAGTGGAACCGCCCGGCAGCCAGACCGAGCGACTCGGCCGCGCCGAGCATCCGCTCGTGGTGCTGCGGCCAGTACCGCTCGAACCAGGCCAGCCGGGCGCGGACGCGGGCCGGATCGGCGGGCACCGGCGCCCAGCCGTAGGTCGCGGCCGCTTCGGCGGCGAGCTCGGCTCCCACCTCCCGCTCCGGACCCGAGACGGTGATCTTGCGGACGGTGGTGAAGTCACCTTCGCCGCCGGCGACGATCTGCCGGGTGATGCTCATTCTGACACTCCCATGTACGGCGTACTCATTCAAGCCGGGACAGTACCGCACTGCACGAACCGATGGAGAGTTTCTTTTATTTTCCGAGTTAATCAGCCGATTCATCTCGGATCAGACCACTAGTGCACTAGATCGATCTCCTAGTGCACTAGTACGATTCCGGGTATGCCGCTGGATGACGAACCGCCGTACCGCCGGATAGCCGCGGCGATCCAGCAGCGCATCGCCAGCGGCGAGCTGCGCCCCGGCGACCAGGTGCCCTCCACCCGGGAGATCACCCGCGAATGGGGCGTGGCCATGGCCACCGCGGCGAAAGCGCTCGCGGAGCTGCGCAACGCCGAACTCGTCGAAACCCGCCCGGGCTCGGGCACGATCGTGCGCACCCCGGCGCGCCGCCCGCGCACCCCGGTATCCGCCCCGACCCCCGAGCGCATCGCCGCGACCGGGGTCGAGATCGCCGATGCCGAAGGTTCCGGTGCGGTGTCGATGCGGCGCATCGCGGCCGAGCTCGGCGTCTCGCCGATGTCGCTGTACCGGCACGTCGCGAACAAGGACGAGCTGCTGCGCGCGATGATCCGGGCGGTGTTCCGGGAACGGCCGCTCCCGGAGTCCCCGCCGCGGGGGTGGCGGGCGCAGCTGGAGCTCGTCTGCCGCCTGCAGTGGGAGCTCTTCCGGGACCACCCGTGGCTGGCCGGCGCGCTGTCGCTGACCAGACCGATGCCCATCCCCGAGGCCATGGCGCACACCGAGTGGACGTTGCGCGCGCTGGACGGCCTCGGGTTGACCCGGGTGGAGACCGCCAGGGAGGCTCTGGCCCTCCCGGCGATGGTGCGCGGCCTAGCGCTCTCCCGGGAGTTCGAGGCCGAAGCGGAAGGCAGCACCGGCGTGGGTGCGGATCAGTGGTGGGCGTCGCGGCAGGGCGAGGTCGACAGCCTGTTCGCCACCGGGCGCTTCCCGCTGCTGGCCCGGCTGGAGGCCGATCCCGCCGGCGACCTCGACGGCACCTTCGAGCACGCCCTCACCCGCAGCCTCGACGGGCTGGAAGCCCACGTGCGGCGGACGGTCAGCGGAGCTCGACCGGGCCGGTAGCGCCCTCGATCTCGGCCCGCAGCGCCGGGGCGTCCGAGCGGGTGAGGTCCAGGTGCGCGCCGACGGCCCGCAGTTCCGCCCGGACGGTCTCGGGGTCCGGGTGCTCGGCGCGCAGCGAGAGCAGCCGGGCCTGCGGCAGGCCCGAATCCACCGGGTGCGGGGCGCTGCCCCAGTCGATGAGGAACGGGACGAGCCCGTGCCGGGGATTGGGTTCGCGCTTGGCCAGCCGCCACTCCAGCAGCCGCCCGTCCGGGGTGCGGCGCGACATCGGCCGGGCATCGCCGGGGTCGTGCCCGGCGGCGCGGGCGTCGGCCACCGCGCGGTCCAGGCCGGTGGTGCTGATCGCCCAGGTGACCAGGCGCGGAACGGTCAAGGTGGCCAGCCCGAAGGCGTTCGGCGGGCGCGTCGCCTCCGGGTCCGGGCCGATGATCTCCAGGTAGGCCCGGCCACCGAGCCCGAGCAGGTAGTTCCGGGTGCCGTTGTCCGGGTGGCGCCCGCCCGGCACCGGATCGACGCCGAGCAGCTCCGCGACCGCCCGCACTCCGGCGAGCAGGTCCGGCACCCCGTACACGAGGTGGTCCAGCCGCGGTTCGACGTTCGTCATCGGCACCTCCCTAAGGTTCTGCCCCCGATCCCACCACCCGCCGCGGGGAAGATCAACGGATCGGTGCGGGGACCGCCTAGGCTGCCAAGCATGGGTTCCCCCGACGACTTCGCGCCACCGCCGATCCCCGCCCCCACCGCGGACCTGACCAGCGGGCCACCGCTGCACGACGCCTGCCTGCCGCTGCGCGCCCTGGTCGGTGTGTGGCGCGGCCGCGGCGAGGTGGACTACCCGACGATCGACGGGCCGTACCGGTTCGGCCAGCAGCTCACGATCTCGCACGACGGGCGGCCGTTCCTGCGCCACGAAGCGCGCGCCTGGCTGCTCGACGCCGACGGAGCGGTGCTCCGCCCGGCCGCGTGGGAGACGGGCTGGTGGCGCCCGCAGCCCGACGGAACCCTGGAACTGCTGCTGTCCCACATCACCGGGATCCAGGAGCTGTTCTACGGCCGAGCGGCGGATCAGCGCTGGGACCTGGCCACGGATTCGGTGGTCCGGACCGCGACGGCCAAGGACGTCCGAGCCGCGCAACGCAGCTACGCCCTGGACGAGGACGACGTGCTCGACTACGCCGAGCACCGCGCGATGGTCGGCGTGCCCATGACACCGCACGCAACAGCACGCCTGCACCGCACCAGTTAGTGCCGAACGCGGCGGAAGCCGACCGGGAGCCCAAGCCGAGGAGGCGGGCGACCTGCACCCGCAGCAGGCGACGTCACCGCAGGTGCAGGAAGCTCCGCACGTCGTCATAGCCGTCCTGGGCCCGGCCGTCGACGTCCGACGGATCCGCCTCGGCCCGCGCCGCCAGCGACACCGCCAGGGCGAGGGCCTCATCGCTGAGCCGACCGAAGCGACGAGCGGTGTGGCCCAGGCACAGACCGGCCAGCCCGAGCAGCGGACTACCCGGCGCAGCGCGCGTCCCGACCTCCACGCACCAGTGCTCGACGAACTCCCGGTCGTCGTCGTTCAACGCGCTCCCGACCAGGACGCTCGCCGCCTCGGTCTCGTGCGAGCGGTCGCCCAGGGCCCGTTCCAGCGTCTCGGCCACGACCTCGTGAGACAGCGCGGGAGGGTTCTGAAAGCGTCGATGCGCGTGCACCCCGCGAGACTACGCCGCCCCGCGAGGACAACCCGTTCACCGTGCACCGGCACGGGATCCCGCGGCCAGGCGGCGTCTGAGGTTCCGCCGCGCGAAACGAGCCTGGAAACGCGCGAAGGCCCCGCACCGGAGTGCGAGGCCTTCGTCGTCGGCTACCCGTGACGCGGTTGCGGAACGGGTCGGTTCACCGAACTCAGACGGTGCGGACGCCCGCGGCCTGCGGACCCTTCGGGCCCTGGCTGACCTCGTAGGTGACCTTCTGGTCCTCTTCGAGGGTGCGGAAGCCGCGGGAGTCGATGGCCGAGTAGTGGACGAACACGTCCGGGCCACCGTCGTCCGGAGCGATGAAGCCGAAGCCCTTCTCCGAGTTGAACCACTTCACGGTTCCCTGTGCCATGCTCTTCTCTCCTTCTGGGAGCCGGTACTACATCAGGCAGTCACACTGCGTAACTGCCTGGGTCGCGGATCTCGAACGGCGACTTCTCCAGCTTCAACCAGATAGCAGCACGCCCGCATCACCATCCTGCGAGTGTGCGCGAAACACGACCCCAGAAAAATACGACCGAGGTAGACACTACACGCTTCGCCAAGATCGCGCTGCTGCCGATCCGGGAGCGTGTCGCAGCCAACAACGCGCCGTCGGCACGCCCCCGACCTCGGGTTTTCACAGCGCACCGGCGTAGATCGACTTCGCCGCGGATCTTCCGCGCGGACGACGCCGAGCCCGCCTTCAGCTCTCGGCGAAACGAACGTCCCCCGGATGGCCGCAGGCGCGAGCGGGAAACTTTCACTCGAAGCGGGAAGGGTCGCCCGCGCCGTACCGGACGACCTCGGGTTCGGGCCCGGAGAAGTCGACCACCGTGGTCGGCTCGGTGCCGCAGTCGCCGGAGTCGATCACCGCGTCCAGGACGTTGTCCAGCTCGTCCTTGATCTGCCAGCCCTGGGTCATCGGCTCCTCCTCGCCCGGCAGCAGCAGGGTGCTGGAGAGCATCGGCTCGCCGAGCTCGGCCAGCAGCGACTGCACCACCACGTGGTCCGGGATGCGCACGCCCACCGTCTTCTTCTTCGGGTGCAGCAGCCGGCGCGGCACCTCCTTGGTGGCGGGCAGGATGAAGGTGTAGCTGCCCGGTGTCGAGGCCTTGATGGCCCGGAAGACCGCGTTGTTGATGATCACGAACTGGCCGAGCTGGGCGAAGTTCTGGCACACCAGGGTGAAGTGGTGCCGGTCGTCGAGGTGCCGGATGGAGCGGATGCGCTCCATGCCGTCCTTGTTGCCCAGCTGCGCGCCGAGGGCGAAGCAGGAGTCCGTCGGGTAGGCGATCAACCCGTCCTCCCGGAGGATGTCCACCACCTGCCCGATGGCGCGCCGTTGCGGGTTGTCCGGGTGCACGTCGAAGTACTTCGCCATGGTCAGAGCTTAGATCCTCATCGCCGGACCCGACCGCGGGACGGCGCGCGTCAGAGCAGGCCGCGCTTGGCGGCCTGGACGCCCGCCTGGAAGCGGGTCGTGGCGCCGAGCTGGTCGAGCAGGGCCGCGATGCGGCGCACCACCGTCCGGCGGGAGAGGTCGAGGCGGCGGGCGATCGCCTCGTCGGTCGCCCCCGCGGCCATCAGGGTGATGATGCTGCGGTCGCGGTCGGAGAGCTGGTCCTGCTGGCGCTCGGCGGCGACCGGCAGCGCCAGCGTCCACAGCGTCTCGAACAGCCCGCACAGCGCGTTGAGCAGGCCCGAGGAGTGCACCACCAGCGCGCCTTCCAGACCGGTCCGGTCGGGTTCGGGGACCAGCAGGGCGATCTCGTCGTCGCCGATGGTCAGCTTCACCGGCAGCTCGGCGAGCAGGCGGACGTGCTCGCCGAGCTCGGCCATCCGGGTCATCGCGGCGAACAGGCCCGGGTCGTCGTAGACGTTCTGGCTGTACACCGTCCGGTAGCGCACGCCCGCAGCCATCCGGCGGGCCTGGATCTCCTCCTGCGCCCGGAAGTTCTGCGGGGTGCTGCTGTACGGCGGGCGGTCCAGCCAGCGGATCTGCTCGGCGGCCCGCTCCTGCAGCCGGGTGGTGAGCATGATCAGCCGGGCCGGGTGCTCGACCGGTTCGACGTGCCGGGACCAGCCCGCGCCGCGCTGCGCCTGGTGGTAGAGGCGGTCGAGCTCCGCGCCCGCCCGCCACAGCTCGCGGCGCCTGGCCTCCTCCGCGCGCAGCGCGGCCGACACCGCCCGTTCCGGCGGGGCGGCCTCCCAGAGGTCGGCGTGCTCGACGACCAGGTCCAGTTCGGCCAGCTCCGCCAGCGCCCTGGTCACCACCGCGGCCGGCAGCCCGGTGTCGCGCACCAGCAGTTCCCGGGGCAGGCGTCCTCGCGTGGTGAGCGCGCGGTACACGCGCCCCTGGTCGCTGTCGGCAGCGAGGACGTCGAGCACGTGGACCTTCCGGCGGAGCGGGACGATCTTCGCACGGCAGCGTAGAACGCCTGGTCGAACGGGGTCAACGAATCGGCGGGATGGCGCAGATGCGCGATGGCCCAGGTGAGCCAGCGCGCGGCTATGGCGCTCGGCTGTTCGATCCCGGCAGGATTCGCGTCGAATCCCAACATCAAGTGCGCGCAACGAGTTGCTGATTCACCGACTCATCGGTAACCGCCGGGGGGCTCGTCGTCCAGGAGGCAGGATGTTCTCATCGAAGCTCGCGGCGTCGACGGCAGCCCTCGCGCTGCTGGTCACCGGCGCGGCCGCACCGGCCGCGGCGCTGTCCCCCGCATCATCACCGACTCCGGCCGCGCCGGTCGTCCGGTCCTCCGGAGAGCACGTGCTCGAGGTGGACTACCAGGTCCAGGAGACCGGGTACTGGTGCGGGCCCGCGGCGACGCGGATCGCGCTGTCGGCGCGCGGCATCTACCGCAGCCAGGCCGAGCTGGCCGCCGAACTGGGCACGCACACCGGCGGCACCGACTGGATCGGGCAGGTCACCAGGGTGCTCGGCGGGTACGCGGGCTGGTACGAGACCAAGGAGATGCCGGACGATCCGCCGACGCAGGCGCAGAAGGACCTGCTCTGGAACGACATCGTGGTGGACATCGACAACGGCTACCCGATCGTCGCCAACATCGTCGCCCCGCCCGGCAACCAGCCGCCCGGCTACCCGCCGGACCAGACGATCTACCACTACTTCACGGTGATCGGCTACAACGACGTCGACCGCACCGTGCTGATCGCCGACCCGGCGTCCTTCGGCGGCAACCAGATCTACTGGCTGACCTTCGACCAGCTGGCCTCGCTCATCCCGCCGAAGGGCTACAGCGCCTGACCGGACTCCGGGCCCGGCGGTGCACATCCCCCAGCGACCGCCGGGCCCGGTTCCCCGGGTCCGGCCGCCGAACCCGCTACGGCTTCGGGCACTCCTTCCACTCGAAGTGGTAGGTGGTTTCGATGTTGCCGTCGGTGGAGTCCATCGACATGAAGCTCGTCTTCGACGGATCCGAAGTGCCCGCGTCCACCCGCAGTTCGGTGTTGATGTTGAAGTTGCGCTGCTCACCGCACGGCTTGTAGACGATCGCGCCGACCTCGGTGGTGTCGGTGACCTGCCAGTTGTCGCTCATCGGACCGGAGAACGGCGTCTGGAAGTAGCTCGTCTCCGGCATTCCCTGGAAGTAGTAGCTCGCCTTCTCCAGCCCGCTCGCACCCGGTTCGAGGTGGGCGAAACCGCGGTAGTCGGCGCTGGCGATCCCGTAGGTGAACCCCTGCGGAATGTTGACGATCAGGTTGAGCTGGCAGTTCTTCCGGAAATCGGTGGGATCGGCGTCCGGCCCCACCTTGGCCAGGTAGTCGCTGTAGGTCACGGTGAACGAGGTGTTGTCCGGCGACACCGCGACCGCGGCGGTTCCCGCCCGGCATCCCGAACCGTTCACCGTCGCGACGTCGATGGTGATCTCACCGGTCGGTGGCGGAACGTCGTCGACCGGTGCGGAGAACGCGGCCAACGCCGTCAGAGCAGCAGTCGATAGAGCAGCGAACATGACGAACGCCCTTCGTGAGAAGCGAACGGACAAGGTTGCACTGCAGTGAAACTGCGCTGAGAGTAGCGGTGAACGCGATCGGCGCACGCCTCTGAACGGTCTAAACGCCGACGTCGGCGAAAACTGTTATCGCGCCCCGAAATTCGGGATCGCGCCGCCGGATCAGGAGCAGGTGGCGAGCATTTCGCGCAGCGCGCCCTTCTCCTCCTGGGTCACCGTCAGGTCGTAGCCGCGCTTGACCTCGATCCACTTGGCCGCGTAGTCGCACCAGGCCGCCTGCTCCGGCTTCCACTGCGACGGGTCCTGGTCGCCCTTGCTGCGGTTGGAGCTGGCGTCGACCGCGACCAGCTGCGGCAGGTCCATGTCGTTGGCGAACTGCTCGCGGCGGGCGTCGTCCCAGCTCTTCGCACCGCTGCGCCAGGCGTTGGCCAGCGGAACCATGTGGTCGATGTCGATGGCCGAGGCATCGGTCAGCTGCTGGCCGGTGTACTCCGAGACCCAGGTGCCCGACAGCGATTCGCAGGCGTTGTTGGTCTTGACGTTCTGCCCGTCGCGGGCGAGCACCGCTTCCCGGGTGTTGCAGTTCTTCCCGGCCTCCGGCTGCGAGGTCCAGTGCTTGAAGCGCTCGCGCGAGTAGCCGTCCATCGTGCCCGACGGCGCCACCCGGAGTTGTTCGAGCTGGTCGGCGGCGGCACCGGTGGGCTGGCTGCCGCGGGCGTCGTCCAGCAGACCGGACTCGAACACCACCCACATCAGCGCCAGCAGCGCAGCCGCCACAACCGACATCCACACCGACTTTTTAGCAACGGCGCCGCTCAAAGGTCTTCTCCCGGCTCGATGACTTCTCCGCGGACATTCGATCATCCGGTGCGGTGCGGGTTCACTCCGCCAGCCGGGCATTGTGGCCTGGCACACGGGCGGTGCTGCCCGCCTCTCCGCGATTCACAGCGGTGGTCGCGGTTCGATGGCTGTGTAGCGGGGGACGTAGCGCAGCAGGAGCCCGGCGCCGAGCAGGCCGAGGACTCCCATGCCCGCGCCGGCCAGGCCGACGCCGAGCACCGCCGTCAGCCCGGAGATGGTCAGCGGGCCGACCGCCTGGCCGAAGTCGGCGGTGAAGCGCCAGGCACCGAGGAACGGCGCCGGACCGGGTTGCGGTGCCAGGTCCGCGCCGAGCGTCATCAGGATTCCGCTGCTGGTGCCGTTCGCCAGCGCCAAAAGCACCGCGACGGCCGCGAAGGTGGGCACGTCGGTCACCGCGAACAGCAGGAAGTGCCCGGCTGCCAGGCCGGCCATGGAGGGCACCGCGGCCCAGATCCGCCCGAACCGGTCCATGATCTGGCCGGAGGTGTAGGACAGCGCGAAGTCGACACCACCCGCGATGCCGATGATGACGGCCGTCGTCGACGGCGGGAGCCCGGCGGCGACGGCGACCAGCGGCAGCACGACCATCCGCGACGCGCGCAGGCCGCCGATGAGCGCCGCGCAGGTGCCCATCCGCAGCAGCACACCCCGGTGCCGGACCAGCGTGCCGACCAGTCCCTGGTGGGCGTGCTCGGTGTTGTCGGCCTCGGCTGTGCCCAGGTCCTCGGTGCACAGCAGCAGGACGACGGTGGCCGCGGCGAAGGCGATGTGCAGCAGGAAGACCGCGCGCTTGTCCGGGGTCAGCAGCAGCACGAGCGCGGAGAGGAACGGGCCGATGAAGTAGCCCGCGCGGAACAGCCCGCCGAGCACGCTCAACGCCCTGGCCCGGTAGCGCAGCGGCACGGTGGTGGTGATGAACGCGTGCCGGGCCAGCGCGAAGACCGCCGTGGCCAGGCCGACCACGAACACGCTCGCACCGAGCATCCACGGACTCGTCGAGAGGTAGCAGCCGAGCAGGCCCAGCACCGAGACGACCGCGGCGCCGATCATCGCGGTGCGCTCGCCGAGCCGGTGCACGAGCACTCCGCTGGGCACGTCGCCGATCAGCTCGCCGACCATGAGCATCGCGGCGATCAGCCCGAGCACGCCGAGGTTCGCGCCCTGATCAGCGGCGATGAGCGGGATCATCGGGATGATGGCGCCCTCGCCGGTGGCGAACAGCAGGGTCGGCCCGAATGCCGCGAGCGCGACCGTCCGGAGTTCGAAGGGCCGATCGTCCACCTGCACTTGCCGCACCACTCCTCGCAGAGCACGCCCGGGAGCCGGGCCAGCTCAGCTTGCCAGACCGAACCCGCCCTCCCGGCGAGAGATCCGTCACCGAATCAGGACGCGCCCGCGCGCGTCAGCGCTCATCCGCCATGCGGAACTCGCCCGCTTCCACACGACGGAGAAGGTGCCGAGTCCAATCCGACCGGCTGTCCGCGGTGTGGAGCCAGAGCTCGACGACGGCTCCGACGGCTCCCCACGCCCGCACGTCTTCGTCGGCCGGGATGGACGAGGCGATGGATTCCCGCCAGCGCTGCATCGCGGCCTCCCGCTGGCGCAGCAGGGAAATCGCCTCTGCCCTGGGGAGGTCTTCGAGGAAGCCGACAGCCGCCGACAGGGTGTCGAGGCGCGGGTCGTGGCGCGAGAGCGCTCTCCGCAGGAGGTCGAAGAACTCCGCTTCCCCCGCATCAGTGATCTCGTACTCGGTGCGCGGTGGCCCGCCGGCATCGCTGGTCGTCGAATCGCGTGCGCGGAGCAGGCCACGAGCGGTCAACGAGTTGAGCGCGTGGTAGATGGAGCCGGAGGTGGCCGTCGACCACTCGTGAGCTCCCCAGGACTCGAGGTCGGTTCGGACCAGATATCCGTGAGCGCGCTCGCGCCGCCGGACTGCTCCGAGAACGAGGAGCCGGATCACGGAGCTCACAGTGCTGCCTCGACGTCTTCGAGGCCGGCGAGCGCGTCCGCGCCTGCTCGCCGCTGGGCATCGGTGAGCTCGATGTCGAACGCTCTTGCCAAGTACTCGCGAGCCGCGTCCTGGTTCTCGCAGCGGACAGCCAGCTCAGCGCGATACGCCAGCGCTTCGAGCAGCTCGAGCGGTCCCGCGGTATCGCGGTTGCGCTCGAGTGCTGCATCGAGGATCCGCGCTGCCTGATCGGCTTTTCCGTGGGAGTCGCCCATGACGACCGCGCTGCGCAGGGAGGCGGAGAGCCGGCCCACCACCGGTGCTTCATCAGCTGGCCCGGCCGTCTTGGCCATGATCCTGATCCAGTTGCCACCGGGGTCGATCACCGTGAACCCCGACGTGTTCCCGGAGTTCTTCCGAACTCGCGGACGCGTCATTCGCGGAATTCCCGAGACCAGGATCTTGCCGTACGCGCCGCGCATCCCCTCGGCGAAGGCGCGAAACAGCTCGCCGGTGTCGGGAACCGCGACCAGGCAGGTTCCGTAGGAGTCCTCGGGCCTGAACCCGGGCATGCCGAAGAAGTGGAGCTCGATGTCGTCGCGCTTGAGGGCCACGTACGGGTTGGGGCGCTTCTGCACGTAGGTCTGCTGGAAACCGAGCACGCCGTAGAACTCCGCGATGACGTCGATCGACTCGCAAGGCAGCAGGGGCACCGTCGTCTCACCGGCCACTGGAGGCACCTCCCGTTCGAGTAGCCAAATTTGACTACTGCACGCTACCAGGGGTGCGGCCACCTCGGGGAAGGCGGGCGGATCAGAGCTGGAGCAGGTCGGCGAGGCGGGCGCGGTTCCGGTCCGGGGTGCCGAGCAGGAGCTCCGAGGTCTTGGCGCGCTTGTAGTACAGGTGCGCGTCGTGCTCCCAGGTGTAGCCGATCCCGCCGTGCAGCTGCACCGCGTCCGCCGCGGCCTGGAAGTGGGCGGGCGCGACCAGGACCTGCACGAGCGCCGCCGCGAGCGGGAGCTCCTGCGGATCGGCGTCGGCCGCCCAGGCCGCGAAGCGCACCGCGGCACCGGCTTGCTCCAGCGCGCTGTGCATGTCCGCCAGCCGGTGCTTGACGCCCTGGTAGGAGCCGATGGCACGGCCGAACTGCACCCGGACCTTGGCGTATTCGGCGGTCATCTCCAGCACTTTCGCCAATCCGCCCAGCTGTTCGGCCGACAGCGCCACGGCCGCGAGATCGCGGACCCGGGAGCGCACCGCGTCCGGATCCGGCGAGGACAGCAGCTCGGCCGGGGCCGCCGCGAAGTCCAGGTGCGCCAGGCGGCGGGTCGGGTCGAGCGCGCGCAGCGGAGTCCTCGCGGCGTGCTCGCCGCGCACCCGGAACCACCCGGTGCCCTGTCCGGTCCTGGCCTGCACCAGCACGACGTCGGCGATGTCACCGGAGACCACGCGCTGCGCGCGCCCGTCCAGCACCCACCCGCCGTCGCGCTTCGTCGCGTCCGGTACCGATTCCCGGTCCCAGGCGACCGCCGCGATCAGCTCACCGGAAACCATCGCGGGCAGCAGGTCCGCCCGGGCCGGGGCGTCGTCGAGTTCGAGCAGCACATCGGTGGCCAGCACCGCGGTGGCCAGGAAGGGCACCGGCGCCAGCGCCCGGCCCAGTTCTTCCAGCACCACCGCGCGTTCCACGTGGCCCGCGCCGGAACCGCCGAGTTCTTCGGGCACCACGAGGCCGGTCAGGCCCAGCTCGGTCGACAGCCGCCGCCACAGCCCGGCGTCGTGGCCGTCGCCGTCGGCCAGTTCCCGCACCCGCTGCGGCGGGGCGTGCTCGGCGAGGAACTTCCGCACCGCCGACCGCAGTTCCTGCTGCTCCTGGTCCAGCACCAGCCGCATCGCACGCTCTCCTGTTCTCCGGTCCCGGTGTCACGGCTTCTGCTGGGTGCCGGTCCTCAGCTCGCGGAACGGGACGTCGCGGTCCACCTGGGGTTCCTTGGGCAGCCCGAGGATCCGTTCGCCGATGATGTTGCGCTGCACCTGGTTCGAGCCGCCTGCGATGCTCGACGCCGGGGTGGCGCTGATCGCGATCGCCATCTCCTCGGCCGCCACGTCGCCGTCCTCCCAGCAGGTCAGCGCCGGTCCGGCGATCAGCCCGGCGGTGTCCACCGCCCGCCACAGCAGCTCGGCGCCGGCCAGCTTGGCGACCGAGCCGCGGGCCCCCGGTGGCGAACCGGCTTCCGCCTCCTGCCGCAGCTTGGTGTTGAACAGCGCCAAAGCCCGTTCCTGCGCGTAGATCCCGGCCAGCCGGTCGCGCACCACCGGATCGCCTGCGCGGTCGTGCCTGCGGGCCAGTTCGACCAGGTTGTCGCAGGCCAGCGGGTCGCCGCCGCGCCGGACCGAGCCGCCGATGGAGACCCGCTCGTGGCCGAGCATGGTGACCGCGGCCAGCCAGCCGCCGCCGACCTCGCCGATCACCGCGTCGGCCGGGATGCGCACGTCGTCGAAGTAGACCTCGTTGAACGGGGCGCGCCCGGTCATGTCCCGCAGCGGGCGCACCGTCACCCCGGGGCTGCGCATGTCCACGATGAACATGCTGATGCCGCGGTGCTTCGGCACGTCGGGATCGGTGCGGGCCAGCAGCGCGCCGAAGTCGGCGAACTGCGCTCCCGAGGTCCACACCTTCTGGCCGTTGATCACCCAGGAGTCGCCGTCGCGCACCGCGCGGGTCTGCAGGCTCGCCACGTCCGAACCGGCGCCCGGTTCGGAGAACAGCTGGCACCAGATCTCCTCGCCGCGCAGCAGCGGTGGCACGTAGCGGGACTTCTGCTCGTGGCTGCCCAGGTCCAGCATCGTCGGCCCGCACATGCCCATGCCGACCATGAACGGCGAGCCGGGCAGGTCGTGGTGCGCCGCTTCTTCGTCGTAGGCCTGCTGCTCGGCGGCGGTGAGCCCGCGACCGCCGTACTCGGCGGGCCAGGTGATGCCGATCAGTCCCGCGTCGTAGGCAGCGGCCTGGAACCGCTTCGCGGCCCGCAGCTGCTCGGCGGGGTCGAGCTCGCCGAGCGGCCCAGGCGCGTTGCGGGCCAGGAACTCCCGCGCTCCGGCGCGGAACCTGTCGAGCTCCATGTGCGCTCCCTCCACCCGGTGGCACGGCGATCGGCCAACGCCGACTGTAACCGATCGGACACGCTCCGAACATCGCCATCCGGCGGAATCCACTGTGGACCTGCAACTCCCGGGTGCACTGCTGACCTGGAACGATCAACGCTCCGGCGCGGACCCGGCGACCGCTCGTCGGCCGAGGGCCGCGGTTGACCGCTCGCGCCGGGCCGACGCACTATGGGCACGTCACGCCGCTCTCACCGACGAGGTAGCGATGCCAGCACCTGCGCAGTCCGGCCGAGGCATGACCACCAGCGACCAGCTCGCCCGCCACGCCCGCAAGATCCCCGACGAGATCGCACTGCGCTTCGCGGGCACCGGCCGCAGCTACCGCGAGCTGGACGAGCGCGTCTCCAGGCTCGCCAACGCGCTGGCCGACCGAGGCGTGGCCGCGGGCGACCGGATCGCGGTGCTCGGCCGCAACGGGCCGGAGATCGTCGAGTCCTACTTCGCCGCGGCGCGGCTGGGCGCGATCTGCGTGCCGGTCAACTTCCGGCTGGTGGCCGACGAGGTGGCCTACGTGCTGGCCGACAGCGGCGCCCGCGCCGTGATCGTCGACGAGCTGTTCACCGGAACGCTCGCCAAGGCGTCCGATGTGGACGTCCAGCTGGTCGTCGGGGATTCGGGCGACTACGAAGCGGCGCTGGCCGCGGCCTCACCCGTGCACGCCGAGATCGCCGTGGACGAGCAGTCCCCCGCGTTCATCATGTACACCTCGGGCACCACCGGCCGCCCCAAGGGCGCGGTGCTCAGCCACCACAACCTGCTGATGCACACGTTCAGCTCGGCGGTGCACCACGGCATCACCGGCGAGGACAAGGCGTGGCTGGTCGGGGTGCCGCTGTTCCACATCGCCGGGGTGTCGGGGATGCTGCCCTACCTGCTGCAGGGCGGCCGGATCGTGATCGCCGCATCGGGCCGGTTCGACCCGGCCGAGACCGCGGAGCTGCTGGCCGGCGAGCGGATCACCGCCTGCTTCCTGGTGCCCGCGCAGTGGCAGGCGATCTGCGACCTGCCCGACCTCGCCGCCCACGACCTCTCCGCGCTGCGGCGGATCACCTGGGGTGCCGCACCGGCCTCGACCACGTTGCTGCGCGCGATGTTCGAGAAGTTCCCGGACACCGACATCACCACCGCGTTCGGGCAGACCGAGTGCAGCCCGGTGACCACGGTCCTGCGCGGCGAGGACGCGCTGCGCAAGATCGGTTCGGTGGGCACGCCGATGCTCAACGTCGAGGTGCGCATCGTCGACGAGGACATGCACGACGTGCCGCAGGGCGAGGTCGGCGAGATCGTCTACCGCGGCCCGACCGTGATGCGCGAGTACTGGGGCAAACCCGCCGAGACCGCCGAGGCGTTCCGCGGCGGCTGGTTCCACTCCGGCGATCTGGTGCGCCAGGACGAGGACGGCTACCTCTACGTGGTGGACCGCAAGAAGGACATGATCATCTCCGGTGGCGAGAACATCTACTGCGCCGAGATCGAGGACGTGCTGGCGGCGCACCCCAAGATCGCCGAGGTCGCCCTGATCGGTGTGCCGGACGAGCGCTGGGGCGAGACGCCGCTGGCGGTCGTCGGCCCGCGCGATGCCGCCGACCCGCCGTCGCCCGGCGACATCGCGGACTGGTGCCAGGACCGCCTGGCCGGGTACAAGCGCCCGCGCCGGCTCGCCGTCGTCGACGAGCTCCCGCGCAACCCCAGCGGCAAGGTCCTCAAGACGCGGCTGCGCGCCGACCACGCGGCGGGCCGCCTCACCGTCCAGGAGTGACGAAAACCCGCCCGGTTCAGGTGATTCGACCCGGCGGTGGGTCGCGGACGCCCTCAGCATGGCTGGAAGCACAGCGCATCGCGCAGTGCGCCCCGCTCAGCCATCTCGACGGGAGACCGCCCATGACAGCCGTGGACCTGCCCACCACCATCGACGGAGTCATCACCAGGATGGAGCAGATCGACGCCGAGCTCCCCCAGGGTGACGGCGTCGCCTGCTTCAACCGCGTGTACCTGAAGGTCACCGAGCTGGTGAAGGAGAACATCACGGACGGCACGTTCCAGGACAACGCGTTCCTGGAGCGCATGGACGTCATCTTCGCCGGCCTGTACCTGCGCAACGTCGACGCCGCGAAGGCCGGTCGCGGTGTCGAAGCCTCCTGGGCACCGCTGTTCCAGGCCCGCGACAACCAGGTGATCTGGCCCGTCCAGTTCGCGCTGGCCGGGATGAACGCCCACATCAACCACGACCTGGCCATCGCCGTCGTCGACACCTGCGCCGAACGCCGCACCACCCCCGACACCCCGCCCGTCCACCAGGACTACGAGAAGGTCAACGACCTGCTCGCCAGCGTCGAGGCGGAGATCCGCGCCGATTTCGAGGTCCAGATCGTCAAGGTCGCCACCCGCGACGCCGAGCTCCTCAAGCACGCGATGAGCGGCTTCTCCATCGCCACCGCCCGCAAAGCCGCCTGGGCCACGGCCCGGGGCCTGTGGCACGACAAGACGAGCATCAACCCGCTGGCCTACGACAGCCACGAGGCAGCCCTCGGCGAAACCGTCGGCACCGCCGGTCACGGCATCCTCCTGCCCGTCGTGCCCCCGCCACCGGAGTAGCGAGCCCGCACCCAGGACCGGAGCCACCGGGGCGTGGCCCTGCGCGACATCGCCGCCGCCGGCGATGCCGCCCGGGCAACTCGTCAGTCCACTTCGGATGGAGCGAACAGAATTCGGGTACCGCCCCTGCCGGTTCGCGGCTGGCCGCACCTCCGGGGCAGCGCCACAGCTCGTTATGCAACTAGTTGCATTGCAACTTTGTGCATAGTAGGTTGCCGGTGAGCAGCGGCAGGAGGCCAGTGATGAGCGTTTTCCGGACCAGGTTCACCGAGGAGTTCGGGGTCGAGCACCCCATCGTGCAAGGCGGGATGCAGTGGGTCGGGCGGGCCGAGCTCGCCGCCGCCGTCGCCGAGTCCGGAGCGCTCGGGATGATCACCGCGCTCACCCAGCCCACGCCGGAAGACCTGGCCGAGGAGATCGCGCGCTGCCGCGAGCTGACCGACAAGCCCTTCGGCGTCAACGTCACGATCCTGCCGACCATCACGCCGCCGCCCTACGCGGAGTACCGGCAGGCCATCATCGAGTCGGGCGTGAAGATCGTGGAGACCGCCGGGGCCAACCCCGCCGAGCAGGTCGCCGCCTTCAAGCCCGCCGGGGTGAAGGTGCTGCACAAGTGCACCAGCGTCCGCCACGCGCTCAAGGCGCAGCAGCTCGGCGTCGACGCGGTGAGCATCGACGGCTTCGAGTGCGCCGGGCACCCGGGCGAGGACGACGTCCCCGGGCTGGTGCTCATCCCCCGCGCGGCCGACGAGCTGAGCATCCCGATCATCGCCTCCGGCGGCTTCGCCGACGCGCGCGGCCTGGTCGCCGCGCTCGCGCTGGGCGCCGACGGCATCAACATGGGCACCCGGTTCATGTGCACCACCGAGTCGCCGATCCACGACGAGGTCAAGAAGCGCATCGCCGCGGCCAGCGAGCTGGACACCGAGCTGATCTTCCGGCCGCTGCGCAACACCGCCCGGGTGGCCAGCAACTCCGTCAGCCGCGAGGTCGTCGCCCGGCTGGACGACGGCGGTGCCTTCGAGGACGTGCGCGAGCTGGTCGCGGGCGCCCGGGGCAGGCAGGTCTACGAGCAGGGCGACACCGAACTGGGCATCTGGAGCGTCGGCATGGTCCAGGGCCTGATCGACGACGTCCCCGCGGTCGACGAGCTGGTGCGGCGCATCGTGCGCGAAGCCACCGAGCTCATCCGCGGCCGGCTCGGCACCCTGCTCAGCGCGACCGCGTGATCCGGGCCCCGGAGCGGACGCGCTGCGGACTATCGTCGGAATCGGCAGTGCCCGCCCGAACTGAGGAGCCCCGGTGTCGTTGGAGTACGCGATCCTGGTGTCGTTGCAGGAGCGCGCCGGGTCCGGGTACGAGCTGGCCAGGCGGTTCGACAAGTCGATCGGCTTCTTCTGGAGCGCCAGCCACCAGCAGATCTACCGGAGCCTGAAGCGGATGGTGGAGCTCGGCTGGGTGGCGGGCGACGCGGTCGCGCAGGAGAAGCGGCCGGACAAGAAGGTCTACCGGGTCAGCGACGAAGGCGCCGCCGAGCTGGCCCGGTGGCTGGCCGAACCGGCCGCTCCGCCGACGGTGCGCAACGAGCTGTCGGTGAAGATCCGCGGCGCGTCCTGCGGCGACGTGGGCCAGGTCCTCGACGAGGTCCGCCGCCACCACCGGCTGCACGCCGAGCGGCTGGCGGTCTACCAGGCGATCCAGCGGCGCGACTTCCCGGAACCCGACCGGTTGTCCGGCCGCTCCCGGCACCAGTTCCTGGTGCTGCGCGGCGGAATCCGCACCGAGCAGTCGATGGTGGACTGGTGCGAGGAAGTGATCGGCGCGCTGGAGGACGAGAGCTGACCCGCACCGCGCTAGCCTCTCGATCATCGGCTGGACGAGCGAGGTGGGCATGGGGTTCCGGAATCCGGCGGACGCCGAAGGCTTCTTCACCACCTACGACGCCGCGTTCGCGCGCTGGCCGATTCCGCTCGAAGCGCGCGACCTGCGCTCGTCCTGGGGAGCCACGCGCGTGCACCTCTGCGGGAATCCCGGCGGAACGCCGCTGGTGCTGCTTCCCGGTGGTGGTGCGACCTCGGCGATCTGGGCGGCCAACGTCGAAGCGCTCGGCGAGACGCACCGCATCCACGCCGTCGACCTGCTCGGCGAAGCCGGTCGCAGCGTCGCCGACGGCGAGCCGGTGCGCGATCTCGACGACCTGATGTCCTGGCTGGAGGACCTGTTCGACCAGCTCGGCCTGGAATCCGCTGACCTGTGCGGGCATTCCTACGGTGCCTGGATCGCGCTGCACCACGCCGTCCGCTCGACGCGCGTGCGCCGCCTCGCGCTGCTGGACCCGACGGCCTGCTTCACCAAGTGGAACCCGCGCTACCTGCTGCGCGCCCTGCCGATGCTGCTGCGCCCGAATCCCCGCCGGACGCGCGACTTCCTGCGCTGGGAGACCGCGGGCGCCGAGCTCGACACCACCCAGCTGGAGCTGCTGGCCCGCGCGGCGACGTTCCAGCGCGCGAAGGTGATCACCGGCCCGAAACCCGATCCCGCCCGCCTGGCGGTGCCGACGCTCGTCGTGGGCGCGGCGGCGTCGAAGGCGCACGATGTCGGCCGCCTGATCGCCGAGGCGCGCCGCACGGTCCCCGACGTCCGGACCGAGGTCCTCGCGGACGTCGGCCACCACGCGATTCCCGGCCACCACGCCGACCGCCTCAACACCCTGCTCGCCGACTTCCTGGCCGGATGAGCGAAAAGCGCCCGCGATCGCATCGCGGGCGCTGTCGCTCGAGCGCTGTCACCAGATCTCGGCGACCCACTCCGGGTGGTCGATGAACGGGTTCCGGTTGTGCTGGAACTGGTCGAAGATCACCTGGTTGCGGCGCTCCTCGCCGGCGTCCACCGGGTCCTGCTCGTGCCACTGCTTGAGCACCGACACGCGGCCCATGAACGGCTGCTTGCCGTTCTCGACCTCGTCGTTGACCTCCAGGTCGGGGGCGCCGTCGGTGCCCTCGTAGCGCACCGCCATGTAGAAGATCATGCGGGCGACGTCGCCCTTGACCTCGTCGCGGGGCTCCCAGGAGTCGGCGTCGGTGAAGTTGCCGGGCGCCTCGCCGACCTCGTCACCGCCCATGTCGAAGTCCTTGCTGCCGCGCTCGGAGTTCACCGAGACGTCGGTCGGACGCAGGTGGTGCACGTCGGTGCCCGGGCCGGGCGCGGTGCCGAAGTCGCCGTGCGACTTGGCCCAGACGTGCTCGCGGTTCCACTGGTCGGGGTCACCGCCGTTGCTGTCCTTGCTCTGCGACCGGCCGGTGTAGAGCAGGACGACGTTGCTGGTGTTGTTCGGGTCCTCGTCGGTGACCTTCAGCGCGTCCCACACCTGGTCGTAGGACAGGGTGGTGGCGCCGGTGCTGATGATCCCGTTCAGCGCGGTCTTGAGCTCCTCGCCGGTCTTGCCCTGCGCGTCCTGGTAGTAGTCCTCGGCGGTGGACGCGCCCGCCGCCGGGAACGGGATCGCCACCAGGGCGATACCGAGTAACAGGGATAACGGCTTCCATCGGGTGGTTTTCATCGTGTGGTCCTCTCCCCGTGTGCAACCGGGGGGAAGCGTGCCACACCGACGATCACCATTGGGTGAACCAATTGGGGGAGCTCGGTGTCGGACAGTGATCACGCGGGCGAACGGCGGATTGCGCCGATTCCGCCGAATGCCGTGCCAACTGGGAAAACACCCGGATTCGAGCCGTCACGCGCGGTCCCGGCCCGACCACCAAATGGAAACAACGGGAAAGGCCGGTGCCGGTACTTGTGCCGTCAGCGGGAAGCCCAGCGCCGCACCGCAACTGGTGGAGAACTGTGAATGCGGCGGCCGAACCGGACATTCCCATTGATCACACGCGGTCACCGCTGACGTGCGCGCGCATCCCGTGCGCGCCGAACAGGATGAGGAGTTCGACCACGCCGCCGTCGGCGCTGCCCAGCCAGTGCGGCGAGGAGGTGTCGAACTCGGCCGCCTCGCCCGGCGGCAACGTCAGGTCGCGCTCGCCGACCACGAGCCGCAACCGCCCGTTGAGCACGTACAGCCATTCGAAGCCGTCGTGGGTCTGCGGCGTCGGTTCGAGGGGTTCACCGCGGGCCGGGATGATCATCTTGAACGCCTGCACGCCACCCGGTCGCCGGGACAGCGGGATGAACGTCAACCCGAACCGGTGGATCGGCTTGAGGTGGATGCGCGGGTCACCGGTGCGCGGGGCGCCGACGAGGTCGTCCAGCGGCACGTCGTAGGTGCGGGCCAGCGGCAGCAGCAGCTCCAGGGTCGCCTTGCGCTGCCCGCTCTCCAGCCGGGACAGCGTGCTCTCCGATATGCCGGTCCGCACCGCGAGTTCGGCGAGGGTGATCCCCCGGTCGCGGCGCAGCGCGCGCAGCCTCGGTCCCACCGCGTCGAGCACGTCCTCGGTCATCGGGTCCACGCGAACATCTTGCCGGAACGGCAAGATCTCGTGCCCAGCGACCACGGGCCCGGCAAGACTCCGGGGCATGAACACCACTGACGCGGTCGCGTTCTGGGACGACGTCCACGCGGCCCGCACACCGGCCACCGACCCGCGACCGAACGTCCGGCTCACCGAAGCCGTCGGCGACCTGCCCGCCGGCGACGCGCTGGACCTCGGGTGCGGCGACGGCGGCGATGCGCTGTGGCTGGCCAGGCGGGGATGGCGCGTCACCGCCGCCGACATCTCGTCCGTCGCCGTCGGGCGGCTGGCCGGTCTCGCCCGCTCGTCCGGCCTGGCCGAGCGCATCACCGCCGAGCGCCACGACTTGCAGGAGTCCTTCCCGCGAGGCCGCTTCGACCTGATCTGCGCCCACTACCTGCAAACCCCGGCAGAGCTGGACCGGGCAGCCGTCCTGCGCGCGGCCGCGCACGCGCTGCGCCCGGGCGGGCGGCTGCTGGTCGTCGACCACGGTTCGACCGCCCCGTGGTCCTGGAACCAGGATCCCGACGCCCACTACCCGAGCGCGCGGGAGGTCGCCGCGGGCATCGGCCTGGACCTGACGACGTGGGTGGTCGACCGGGCCGACGCACCGCGCCGGATCGCGACCGGACCGGGCGGGCGCACCGCCGAGGTCGTCGACCACGTCCTGCTCATCCGCCGCACCGCCTGACCGGCCGCACCCGGAGCGGTGTCAATTTCGCACGAAATTGACGTTCACCCGGGTGACGGTCGATTTCGCACGAAATTGCGCGCCCCTCGGACGAACAAGGAGCACCACGTTGCCCAGCACCACGCGCCGCGACACCCCGCCGCCCCGGACCGGCAGCGGCGAAGCCGAAGTCCTGCGCGGATTCCTCGACTACCTCCGGGATTCGATCGCCGCGAAGGTCGACGGCGTGCCCGAACCGCAGGTGCGCACCGCCGGGGTGCCCTCGGGCACCAACCTGCTCGGCCTGCTCAACCACCTGACCGCCGTCGAACGCGCGATGTTCCTCGGCGACCGCGTCCCCGACTGGCAGGAGACCTTCCGGGCCGCGGCCGGGGAGAGCGCGGCCGAGGTCCTCGCCCGCTACCGGGAAGCGGTCCGGCTGGCGAACGAGGTCCTCGACGGCTGCACCGATCTGGGCGCGCCGGTCCCCCGGCCGGACCGCTCCGCTCCCAGCGTCCGCTGGGCGCTGACCCACATGATCGAGGAGACCGGCCGCCACGCGGGTCACGCGGACATCCTGCGCGAACTCCTCGACGGCACCACCGGGCGCTGAGGGTCAGAGCACCGCCAGCTGCGGTGCGACCTCCGCGGCGAACAGGTCGAGCGATTCGGCGACCAGCTGGTGGGGCATGCCGCCGATCTGCGGGCCGAAGATCATCAGGTCGTGGCCGTAGCGCTCGCGGTAGGTGCCGACCTTGTCGACGATCTCCTGCGGGCTCCCGGCGAACAGCCCTCCCGCGGCGATGTTGCGCTCCAGCGTCGCCCCCGCGGGTTCGTCCCCGACACCGCCGCGGTCGCGGGTCGGATCGCGATCGGCCCACTGCGCCTCGTAGTAGGGCCGCAGCACGTCGCGCGCCTGCTGCGAGGTCTTGGCCGCGAACAGCATGCCGCCCGACCCGACCCTCGCCGATGCCGGATCGCGCCCGTGCAGCTCCCACTGCTGCCGGTAGTGGTCGACCAGCCTGCCGTAGTTCTCCATCGGCTGGATCGCGTTGGCCACGAAGATCGGGTCGCCGTTGCGCGCCGCGAGTTCCGGGGAGGCCAGGCTGGTGGCCACCCCGTGCCACACCGGCGGTGGTTCCTGCAGCGGGCGCGGCAGGCTGGTCACGCCGTCCAGGGAGCGGAACCGGCCGCGGAAGGTGACGTCCTCCTCCCGCCACAACCGGCGCAGGATCTCGTAGTGCTCGGCCTGCAACTCCCACTGCTGAGCGCGGTCGTAGCCGAACATCGCGTAGGGATCGGCGGAATTGCCCTTGCCGACGATCAGCTCCAGCCTGCCGTGCGAGAGGTGGTCCAGCGTGGCGTAGTCCTCGGCGACCCGCAGCGGATCGAGCGTGCTCAGCAGCGTGACGGTGGTGATCAGCCGGATGCGGCTGGTGCGGGCGGCGATCGCCGCCAGCACCACCGGCGGCGCGGTGGCCACGGTGCGGCCCGCGTGGTGCTCGCCGAAGCCGAAGTAGTCCAGGCCCGCCTCTTCGGCCAGCTCCGCCAGCCGCACGACGTCGTCGAAGTGCCGCGTGGCCGACGCCGCCGCGCCGGTGACCGGATCCGGCTGCGTGCTGCCCAGGCTGAGGACGCCCAACTGCACGACCGCGCACCTCCTCCGCGACCGCCCGGCCGCGTTCCCGTGTCGGTGAAGTCCATTGAGGACGGATGCGGATCCGTTGCGGTCAGCGGTGATCCGCGGCTCGGACGAGCGCGATCCGCACGACACCGATACTCGAACCAGCGCAACCGGGTGTCAACGCGTCCCATGACGTGGAAACCCGGCGCGCCGGCCTCAGCGCCCGGTGCCGACCCGGTGGTCGGGAGCCAGATCTCCGGCGCGGGCGAGCAGGGTTTCCGGCAGTTGCGCGGGTTCCAGGCCGTAGCGGTCGTCGTAGGCGGTGATCACTTCGGCTTCCAGGTCCGCCAGCTCCAGGCCGGGTGATTCGTCGACCACCGATCCGACGGAGTCGTCGTCGAAGGGCAGGTCGAGCAGCCGGTAGACCTCGGTGAGCAGCGGGCGCAGCACCTCGGTGTCGTCGAAGATCACCACGGCGCTGAACAGCCACGCCCCGCGCACCAGCCGCTGAGCGGTGCCGACCAGCTTCACCCTCCCCCGCGCGTTCACGCTGTGCGCGCCCGGGCAGTACTCGCCCGGCACGGCGCCGATCTGCGCTTCGACGCCGTGCTTGCGCAGGACGTCGGACCACAGCTCGGCGTAGCCGGTGAACCGGTCCTCCATCCCGGACAGGTAGCCGGGATCCGGGCCGACGTGGTCGACCACCAGCGAGCGCTCGGTGTAGGCCACCGCCCGGCCACCGGGTGCGCGCACGACCGGGGTGAACCCGGCCTCGCGCACGACCCGGACGGCATCCGGGAAACCGGGCAGCAGGGTGTCCCGGCGCCCGAACGCCACGACGCGCGCGCTCGGCCGGTAGATCCGCACACCGGCGCCGGTCTCGCCATCGCTGACCCGGCGCAGCATCGCGTGCGCGACCGCGACCTCCAAGGCCTGGTCCGAATCCACCCCGAGCGCACCGCGATAAAGCTCCACGGCCCGATCCTAAACTGCTGCGCACAGCGCTCCGCGCACCCCGAACCCGGCCCGCCGGCCCCGCGTTGACCGCGGAACCGGCTCCCCCTTATCGTTCCGTATACAGAACGGAAACGTTAGGAAGCAGATGACGACCAGCTCCCTCCCCGCCCGCAGCCAGCAGGTCGCCCGCGCGCTGGCGGCGGCCGGAGTCCGGGGCGACGTCCGCGAACTGGCGGACTCGACCCGCACCGCGGCCGAAGCGGCAGCCGCGCTCGGCTGCGACATCGGCGCGATCGCCAACAGCCTGATCTTCGTCTCCGACGGCGAACCGGTCCTCGTCCTCACCAGCGGCCGCCACCGCGTGGACACCAAGGCCCTCGCCGAGCGCTGGGGCCGCGGCGAACTCCGCCGAGCCACCCCGGAGCAGGTCCGCGAAGCCACCGGCCAGGTCATCGGCGGAGTGGCACCGCTCGGCCACCCGAGCCCGCTGCCGACGGTGGTGGACTCAGCCCTGTCGGACTACCCGCAGATCTGGGCAGCGGCAGGCACGCCCCGAACGGTCTTCCCCACCACGGCAGCAGAACTCCGCCGGATCACCAACGCCACCGAACTCCCCGTCACCACCTGACCGGCAGGGCCTCCTTCGCCCCGGTAGCGGCCTTCTGCCACGGCGGTAGGAATCATCGCCCACAGGACGCCAGCCAACCGAAGCGCCGCAGTGCTCGGCTGAACTGCTCAGCCTCCGCTGCCAGCTTTCCGAGTCGCCCCGGATCGATCTCCCCATGTGGAAGTCGGCCGACTTCATCCCTCAACTCCCGCTGCAAGATCTGCATCGCCGACGTCATCTGCCCAGGTGTGTCGATCCGCGCTGGGATGAGGCCCTGCTCCTCGCCGGACGTGCTACCCGGCGACTGGCGAAACGCGAAGCGGACAAAGCAGTCAGTGCACTCGGCTACGGCGTCAGGCAATCCCGCCACGACCCCGTTCGGCGCGGCGCAGTCCTCGACCTCCACGGCCCGGAACATCTGGTCGCACCACGATTGGAACCGCAGTCCCGTACCGCTATGACGGATGTGGGCGAACCTGCACCATTCAGGAACGACCCCGATCCGGTACTGGAAGTACCGGGCCTGCCCACCAGGCACATCCCGGCCGGGTGTTCCTCCCGCATTTTCCTTGCACATCGTGACCTCTCCCCTATGTTGGTAGTGCTACCAGACCTCAGACAGGAGCTAGCGTGTCTGGTAGCGCGACAGCTCCACCACTCCTCGAATCGGGTGATCGACTGACCACCAGCTACCGATGGGATGTGCTTCATGGCTGTCACAGCAGGTACGCCACGCGCCCGGACATTGTCGGCCGCGTTGCGGGAAGCGCGGCTCGCCTCCGGAATCGGGGTTCGCGAGCTGGGCCGAATGCTCGAATACACCCATGTGGAGATCTCGAACTGGGAGACCGGCAAGCGGGTCCCGAAGATCGAGACGGTCGCGGCCATCCTCGCGACGCTACGCGTGACGGCGGCGGAGCGAGACCGAATCCTCGACCTCGCCCGCAACGTGCACGAGCCCAACTGGCTCACGGTCGGACTGAACGACATTCCGCAACAGCTCGCCGGGGCGGTCGAATGCGAACGGGCTGCTTCCGCGATAGCGGAATGGGCACCGATGCTGGTGCCAGGGCTGCTGCAAACGCTGGACTACAACCGGTCCATGAAAAAGGCCAGCGGGTTGTCCGAAGCCGACACCGAGCTCCGGGTGATGTTGAGCGCGAGCAGACGCGAGGTCATCGTGCGCAGGGTGGAACCGGTCAGCTTCAACGCATTCATCGGTGCGGCAGCGCTGTTCGAACCCATCGGATCAGCTGACGTGATGATCGAACAGCTCGATCAGCTCGTGGAGTTCGCGGCGCGGGACAACGTGGCAGTGCGGATCGTGCCGCTGCGCTCCGGTTGGCACCCGGGCCTTCTGGGCCCTTTCGTCCTGTACGAGTTCGACGACATCACTCCGGTGGTCCACTTCGAGCACTACAGCTCCGGCGCGTTCATCCCCGCCGAGCACGACGTCGACGAGTACCGCAGTGCGATACAGCAGATCGAGGCCCTGGCCATGGACGAGGAAACGTCCGTCGAGTTCATCGTCGAGGCGAAAGGCGAATGGGAGAGGTGAGCGGTGAGCAGGTACGCCTGGCAGAAGTCCAGTTACACCGGCCCGAACGGGAACTGCGTCGAGCTGTCCCGTCCACGCGGACTGGTCCGCGATTCCAAGGATCCGAACGGACCCTGGCTCCAGGTTGAGATCGCCGTGTTCATCCGTGCGGTGAAGGACGGGCGGTTCGGGCCGTGATGAAGTGACCGGCCCGGAGCGCGCAGGTCTCGGGGCCGGTCAGGGTTCACAGCGAGGTCGGGATGGTCGGGTGGCGTTCGAAGATGATCGTGCCGCGGACGATCGCTTCCTTGTACAGCGCCGCTTTCCGGCCGGTGAGGACCGCTTCTCGCGGGGTGTCGTCGCGGTGGACGAACTGGACCAGCGCGTCCTTCCGGCCGAGGCTGATGCACTGGTTCAGGTAGCGGAAGCGCAGCGGGCGCGGTTGGCGGCCGGTCAGGCGGTCGGCGAGTGCGCGGACCGCGTGCTGGGACGAGGGCAGGCCGGTCGCGCAGGCCATGCGGAGCTCCTGGCCGGTGCGCATGCGGCCCGCCGCCGCATCGCCGATCGCCGTCACCTCCGGGTGCGAGATCGAGCGGAACTCCTCGTCCACGATCACCCGGCCGCTGCCGTCGACCGCGAAACCCGCTCGCTCGGCCAGGTCCGGCACCCGGAAGCCGACCGTCCACACCACGGTGTCGGCTGCGACGTGCGCGCCGTCGGCCAGCACCAGGCCGTCCGGGCGCACCTCGGAAACTCCGGCGTTCTCGCGGAGTTCGACGCCCAGGCGGGCGAAGGTGCGGCGCAGGTGCTTCTTGCCCCGCTGGGACAGTCCGGCGCCGAGTTCGCCCTTGTCGATCAGGCGCACCTTCAGCGCCGGGTTCGCCTCGGCCAGCTCCGCCGCGGCCTCGATTCCGGTCAGCCCGCCTCCGACGACGGCGACGACCTCGCTTTCGGCCAAGCGCTGCCGCAGGCGCAGGGCGTCGTCGTTGCTCGCGAGGCTGAAGGCGTGCTCGGCCGCGCCGGGCACCGAGGTCACGGCCGCCACGCTGCCCACCGCGTAGATCAGGTGGTCGTAGCCCACCTCCCGGGCGGAGTTCGCCAGCTGCAGGGTCCGGGCCTGGGCGTCGATGTCGGTGACCCGGTCGACGACGAGTTCCACGCCGGTGCCCTTGAGCAGGTCGGACAACGGGAGGTCGCGCAGCCTCCGGCCCGCCACCAGCTCGTGCAGGCGGACCCGTTCCACGAACCGGTCCGTCGCGTTGATCAGCGTCACCCGGGCACCGGTCCACCGCGCTGCCAGCTTGGCCGCGGCCAGCCCGGTGTAGCCCGCTCCGACGACCACGATCCGTCGAGTCATCGCCCCGTCCTCTCCACTGAGTGCGTTGTCGGTGGTTGACCGGGCCGAGCCCACGATTTGTGACAACATGTGTCGCACGTCACCTGTCGAGCCGGGGTGGGAGCGGTGGCCGAGGAGCGGCTGGCGAAGTACCGGGAGATGCGGGACTTCACCCGCACCGCCGAGCCGCGCGGCGCCGGGGAGCCCGCGGGCTCCGGCGACCAGTTCGTGGTGCAGCGGCACCGGGCGCGGCGGCGCCACTACGACCTGCGGCTGGAGCTGGACGGGGTGCTGGTCAGCTGGGCGGTGCCCAAGGGCCCGACGCTGGATCCGTCGGTGCGCCGGATGGCCGTGCACGTCGAGGACCACCCGCTGGAGTACGCCGACTTCGAGGGCACGATCCCGGCCGGCGAGTACGGCGGCGGTGACGTCATCGTCTGGGACCGCGGCACCTGGACGCCCGGGGAGGACGACCCGCTGGCCGCGATCGAGGCCGGAACCCTGCACTTCGAGCTGCGCGGCGAGAAGCTGGTGGGCCGGTTCGTGCTGGTGCGGCGCGGTGAGACGCAGTGGCTGCTGCTGCACAAGAAGGACGAGCACGCCCAGCCGGGCTGGGATCCCGAGGACCACCCGCGGTCGGTGAAGAGCGGGCGCACCAACGAGGAGGTCGCCGCGGATCCGGAAGCGGTGTGGCGCAGCGATCTCCCGCCCGACCGCGCCGAGATCCGCCTGCGCCACTGGAAACCGCCCAGCGAGGCCGAGATCGCCGCGCTGGACGAGCTCGGCGCCAAGGGCCGCTGGCGGGTCGACGGCCGCGACCTGGCGCTGACCAATCTGGACAAGGTCCTGTTCCCCGGCCGCGACGGCGAAGCGCCGGTGACCAAGCGGGACCTGATCCGCTACCACGCGCTCATCGCACCGGTCATGCTGCCCTACCTGGACGGCCGGCCGCTGAACTCGCACCGCTTCCCCGACGGCGTCGAGAAACCCGGCTTCTGGCACAAGGAAGTGCCCGGCCACGCCCCGGACTGGTTGCAGCGCTGGCGCTATCCCGGTGCCGATCCCGGCGACACCCAGTGGTACCTGGTCCCGGACAGCGTCGCCGCGCTGGCCTGGCTGGCCAACTACGCGGCGCTGGAGCTGCACGCCTGGACCTCGCGCGCCGCCGACGTGCAGCACCCGACGTGGGCGCTGTTCGACATCGACCCGGGCAGCCGGACCACCTTCGAGGAGGTGCTGGTGCTGGCCCGGTTGCACCGCACCGCGATGGAGCACCTCGGCGTGGTGGCGCGGCCGAAGGTGACCGGGCAGCGCGGCATCCAGATCTGGGTGCCGGTGGAGCCGCGCTACACCTACGCCGAGACCCGCGCGTGGGTGGAGCAGGTGTCGCGGGCCGTCGGCAACGCGGTGCCCGACCTGGTCAGCTGGGCGTGGACGAAGGCCGAGCGCCGCGGCCGGGCCCGCCTGGACTACACGCAGAACGTCATCAACAAGACGCTGGTCGCCCCGTACAGCGCGCGCCCGCGCCCGGGCGCCCCGGTGTCGGTCCCGCTGGAGTGGGACGAGCTCGACGACCCGGAGCTGACCCCGGACCGCTGGACCATCCGCACCGTGCTGGACCGGCTGGCGGCGGTCGGCGACCCGTTCGCCCCGCTGCTCGACGTCCAGCAGCAGCTCCCTCCGGTCTGAGGATCAGCCGGTCGCGACCGCTTCCAGCGCGGCGGGCTCGGGCAGCGTGCGGGCGAGCAGCCAGGCCAGCACCGGGAACACCAGCAGCACCGCCAGCGCGGTCTGCAGACCCGTGCGCTCGGCGAGCAGGCCGATCATCGGTGTCGCGATCCCGCCGACGCTGACCGCCAGGCCGAGCGTGACGCCGCTGGCGGTGCCGATGCGGTTGGGCAGGTAGTCCTGCCCGAGGGTGACGTGCAGCGAGAACGGCACGTAGATCAGCACCGCGACGAGCCCGACGAAGACGTGCACCAGGATTCCCGGCGCGTAGACCACCCCGGCCATCGCCGGGATCGTGGCGGCGTAGGAGACCCGCATCGTCCGGATGCGGCCCCAGGTCGCGGCGAGCCTGCCGCCCAGCAGGGTGCCGACCGCGCCACCGGCGAAGAGCACGAACAAGGCCACCGCGCCGGTGAATTCGCCGCCGCCCGCCCGCTGCTGGGCCCACAGCGCGACGAACGCGCTCAGTCCGATGTAGACGATGGAGCGGAGGATGATGACCGCGGTCAGGCGCAGGAACACCGGCCAGTCGTCGATTCCCCGCCGGGTCGCCGCCGCCGGGCCGGAGCCGGTCGCCGCGGTGATCGAGCGCAGCGCGACCACCGTGAGCAGCGCGCCCAGCAGCGCGGGGACGATCAGCCACGGGGTGGCCGCCAGCCCGCCCGCGGACAGGATCGGCGCGACGACGATCGGGGCCAGCGCGAAACCGACGTTGCCGCCGAGGGAGAACCAGCTCATCGCCAGGTGGCTGCCACCGGAAGCCGCGCGCGCCAGCCGGGCCGCCTCCGGGTGGTAGGCCGCCACCCCGAGGCCGGAGAGCGCGACGGCCAGCCAGCTCAGCACGTAGGAATCGCCCACCCCGCACAGCGCCACGCCGAGACCGGCCGTCGTCATGCTCACCGGGAGCAGCCACGGCATCCGCACCCGGTCGGTGAGCGCGCCGAACAGCGGCTGCACGATCGACGAGAGCAGGGTGGCGGCGAGCACGATCCCGGACACCGCGACGTAGTCGTAGTGCCGTTCGAGCACCAGGAACGGGATCACCGCGGGGACCGCGCCCTGGTAGACGTCCACACCGGCGTGGCCGACGGCGAGCAGCCCCACCGGCCGGTTCGATTTCTGCATCACCGGGCCATCGTCGAACGCGAGCGGGCTGTCCCGCTTTCGATAAACTGCCATCTCATGTTGAAAATCCGCCACACCCCACGAGCGCCCACCGCGCTGCGCCACCTGCCCGCCGGTTCCGGCGTCGACGCGCACCGGCACGACGACCACCAGATCGTCTACGCCGGGCGCGGCGTGCTGTCGGTGACCACCAGCGCGGGCACCTGGATCACGCCGGGCACCCGGGCGCTGTGGGTTCCGGCCGGGATCGTGCACCAGCACCGGGCGTACGGCGAAACCGATCTGCACACCGTCGGCGTTCCCACCAGCGAGAACCCGCTGCGCCTGGACTCCCCCGCCGTGCTGGCCGTCGGCCCGCTGCTGCGCGAGCTGATCCTGGCCTGCACCCGCGACGAGTTCGCCGACGACGCCGAGCGGCTGCGCCTGCGCGCCGTGCTGCTCGACCGGCTGCGGCGCACTTCGCAGCAGCCGATCAGCCTGCCCAGCCCGCGGGACCCGCGGCTGGTCGCGGTCTGCGGGCTGCTCGACGAGGACCCGGCCGACCAGCGGACCCTGACCTCGCTGGGCGCGCAGGTCGGGGCGAGCGAGCGCACGCTGAGCCGCCTGTTCCGGGCCGAGATGCGGATGACGTTCCCGCAGTGGCGCACCCAGCTGCGGCTCTGCCACGCGCTGCGCCTGCTCGCCGAGGGCGAAGCCGTCACCGCGGTGGCGCACCGGACCGGCTGGTCCTCGGCCAGCGCGTTCATCGACGTGTTCCGCCGGACCTTCGGGCACACGCCCGGAAAGCAACCCGACGGGCATCACTCGGACGTGTGATCAAGCTGGCGGTGCGGATCACCGGCCGGTTGGCTGATGATCATGCGAATCCGAACCCGCACGGCGCTGCTCGGCGCCGCCGCCGCACTGCTGCTGGTGCCCGCCGCGTTTCCCGCTGCCGCCCAGCAGAGCGACGCCCGGCTGCTCGGCAGCTACGTCGTGCCGCACGACCTCCAGGTGGGCGGCACCCCGGTCGGCGGACTGTCGTCGATCGACTACGACCGCCGCAACGGTGACTTCGTCCTCGTCAGCGACGACTGGTCCGACTACGCACCCGCCCGGTACTACCGCGCGGAGATCTCGGTGACCGGGAGCGGCATCGACGACGTGGACTTCACCGAGGTGCACCAGTTCCGCCGCCCGGACGGACGCACCTACCCGACGATCGACACCTGGCGCGAGGAGCAGCACCGAGTGCCCCGGGTGGCGCGCAACGTGCTCGGCACGGTGGACCCCGAGGAACTGCGCGTCGACCCGCTCACCGGCGCTGTCGCCTGGACCAACGAGGGCCAGCGCAACGTCCCGGAGGACGGTTCGGCCCGCGGCACGGTGCTGCTCGACCCGGCGCTGCGGATCTCCACCCGCGACGGCGGCTACGTCCGCGACCTGCCGACGGCGCCCAACGAGAAGATGACCACGGGAGGGACCGGGCCGCGGGTCAACGAGACCTTCGAGGGCCTGGCCTACACCCGCGACGGCAGCCGGTTGGTCTCCGCGCTGGAGGGTCCGCTGGAGCAGGACGGGCCGTCGGCCAACGCCGATCACGGCGCTTTCAGCCGCATCACGGTCCACGACCGCGCCGGGCTGCCCATCGCCCAGTACGCCTACCCGGTGGAGCCGCTGTTCGCCGAACCGCAACCGCCGAACGACTGGAACACCAACGGAATCTCCTCGCTGCTGGCCGGTGACGCTCCGGACCGGTTCCTGGCGCTGGAGCGCGGCTACGCCAGCGGAGTGGGCACCAAGGGCCGCATCTACGAGTTCAGCACCGCCGGGGCCGATGACGTGCTGAACAGGGATTCGCTGGCGGGCGGCGGTTTCCAGCCGGTGCGCAAGGAACTGGTCGCCGACCTGGACGAGATCGGGTTGCCGTACACCGACAACGTCGAGGGCCTCAGCTGGGGACCGCGGCTGCCCACCGGCGAGCGGGTGCTGCTCGTGGTCAGCGACAACAACTTCTCGACGCACCAGCAGACGCAGGTGATCGCCATCGCGATCCGCTGACCGAACGCCAAGGGCGCGGCTCCGGGACGGGGCCGCGCCCTTCGCGCGTGCGGGAAAAACGGCAAGCTCCTTGGGAAAAACGCATTCCGAGTCTTGTAACGGTCAATCCTTGACCCCAACCAAAACACCGACTTATGGTCCAGACCACGGCTCGCCGGTTAAGCGCCGGTGAACCGCGGTCGTCGGAGTGCCCCTCTCCCCTTCCTCGGCCAGGTTCCAACAGCGCCGCTGCCAGGACGTCCGATGTCCTCGAACGCGGTCTCCCCACAAGGAGCTGAGATGAACAAGAAGCCGAAGCTCGCCGCCGCCATCGTCGGTGCGGCGATCGCGCCGTTCCTGGTGGCGATCCCGACCAGCACCGCCAGCGCGCACGGCTACATCGACTCCCCGCCGAGCCGCCAGGCGCAGTGCGCCCAGGGCACCGTGCCGTGCGGGCCGATCAAGTACGAGCCGCAGAGCGTCGAGGGCCCGAAGGGCCTGACCAGCTGCAGCGGCGGCAACCAGGCGTTCGGCGAGCTGGACGACGACAACAAGGGCTGGACGGCGACCCCGGTCGGCAACTCGGTGACCTTCAACTGGACGATCACCGCCCGCCACTCCACCAGCACCTGGGAGTACTTCATCGGCGGCAACCGCGTCGCGGTCTTCGACGACGGCGGCGCGCAGCCGCCGGCGAAGTTCTCGCACAACGTCAACCTCGGTGGCGTCAGCGGCAAGCAGAAGCTCCTCGCCGTGTGGAACGTGGCCGACACCGCCAACGCCTTCTACAACTGCGTCGACCTCAACGTCGGCGGCAAGTGAGAGAGTTCGCAGGATAGTTTGCGTGGCGGTGCGAGTAGCGGAACCTCAGACGCCTTCTCACTCCGGGATCCCCGACTCATGTATGACCAATACACCACGCTGGGGACTGGCCTCGCCAAGAGCCCAGTTCGGGGCGGGCACCGTCTGAGAACCCGCAGCGGTGCAAGCTGAATCCCACACCGCATGCGGCTCCGCCGCATCCTCAAAGAACTCCTGATGCCATTTCCGGTGAAGGCGGGCCCGCACTCCCATTCCGGGAGGCGGGCCCGCCGTTCGTCAGCACCTGCTGGGCGCGCCGAACCGGGCGTCCACTCTGGACGCGATGAGCGCCACCGGCCGGTCCGGGGCGGGCAGGCCGAGTTCGCCGAGCAGGCCGAAGTCCGCGCAGGACAGCGGTTCCGCGCGGTGCAGGGCCCACGGTTCGTGGTCGGCCGGGGTGTGCAGGCAATGCCCGTGCCAGGTGGAGAACATCCGCCAGCGCGCCGTGGCGAACCGGTCGGCCTCCCCCGCCGCGGTGCGCGGACCGCGCCGGACCCGCAGCTCCAGCCCCACCGCACCGCGCCGCACCCGGTAGCCGGTTTCGCTCCCGCGGCGTTCGAACTCCACCCGCCCGTAGCGGTAGGGCAGACCGGCCACGGCGCGGGCGGTCCGCACGAAAGTCCGGTTCGAGGCCTCCATGCTCAGGAACACCAGCCCGCGGCGGCCGCGCCCGTCGACGGCGTAGGTCCGCACGTTGACCTCGTTGAAGTCGCGCAGACCGCGCGGTGTCGGCACGCCCAGCACCGAGCTCACGGTCATCCGCAGGCCGATCAGGCCGATCCAGGCGGATCCGGCGAGCAGGTCGGGCCGGGTGCCGCGCGGCAGCATCGGCTGGAGCAGCGCGGGATCGCACGGCCAGTGGGCGAACACGACGTCGCGCCAGATCTGGTCGGTCAGCGACCAGCGGACGCGTTCCGGGGCGGCGAGCGTCAGCGCCTCGCTCATCCGGTCACCCGCAGCAGCGCCGCGTAGAGGGTCAGTCCGGGTCCGAAAGCCATTGCCACCACGTGGCTTCCGCCGTTGAGCTCACCGGCGATCAGCTTCCGAAGCACCAGCAGCAGCGTCGCCGACGAGCAGTTCCCGTGCTCGGCCAGGACCTTCCGCGACGACCGCAGCGCGGCAGCGGGCAAACCCAGGGTTTCCTCCACCGTGTCGAGGATACGCGGCCCGCCCGGGTGCACGGCCCAGCCCGCGACGTCGTCCAGGCCCAGCCCGTTGCGGTCGAGCAGGTCGCCGACCACCGCGCCGAGGTGGCGGGCCAGCACGTCGGGGACCTGCGGCGACAGGCCCATCCGGAAGCCGAGATCGGTGATGTCCCAGGTCATCTGGTCCAGGCCGCTGGTGTCGGTGAAGGCCACCAGGTCGAGCACCGCCAGTCCGGTCGCGCGCGGGTGCACCACCACCGCCACCGCGGCGTCGCCGAACAGCGCGTGCGAGACGATCTGCTGCGGATCGGCCGTGGGCGGCTGGATGTGCAGCGAGGTCAGCTCCAGGCACAGCAGGACGGCGGGCCGGTCGCGCGCGGCGGCGAAGTCCACGACGCCGCCGAGCGCGGGCAGGGCCGCGTAGCAGCCCATGTGCCCGACGAACAGCCGTCGCAGATCCGGGCGCATGCCCAGCGATCCGGCGAGCTTGATGTCCAGGCCCGGGGTGCCGTAGCCGGTGCAGGAGGCGACGGTGAGCAGGCCGATCTCCTCCGGCGCGAGGTCCGCGTCGGCCAGTGCGGCGAGCACCGCGCGGTGTCCCAGCGGCGGTGCTTGTTCGTCGAAGCGGCGCATGCGGGCCGCGGTGGTCCATCCGGAGAGGTCTTCTTCCAGCGGGTTGGCCACGGTGTGCCTGCGGTGCACGCCGACCGCCGAGAACAGCCGCCGGGCCAGGGCGCTGCCGCCGAAGTGCGCCGCGAAGAAGCCGTCCCACAGCTCGTCCTGCCCGGCGGAGTCCGGCAGCGCCGAGCCGAAGCCGACGATCGCCGGCGTCACCAGCGCGGTGCTTCGGTGTCGTGGTCGGGATCGCCGCCGAGCGCGGCGACGCCGAGCCAGTCGGCGCAGACGTCGGAGGTCGCCGGTTGCAGCGCGCCGCACCGGGCGTCGCGGTAGATGCGCTCCAGCGGGTGGCCGCGACGGGTGGCCGCGGTGCCCGCCGCTTCCAGCACCGAGGAGGCCACCTGCGCCGCGGTGTCCCCGGCGACCAGCTTCGCCCGCCACACCCAGCGGTTCGTCTCCGGTTCACCGGCCTGCTGCGCCACGCGCCGGGCGGCCTCCTGCACGACGGCTTCGGCCGCCGCCACCGCGGCATCGGCGCGGCCCATCCGGTTGCGCACCGCGGGCAGGCCGTGCAGTCCGCGCTCGCGCAGGTGCTCACTGCCCGCGCACAGCGCCGAGCGGGCCACTCCGACGTAGACCGCGGCGTAGGAGGCCACCAGCCATTGCGGCATCACCTGCGCGATCAGCAGCGTCAGACCTTCGATCCCGCCGAGCAGCGCGTCCGGGCCGACGGCGACGTCGAAGTGCACGTCGTGGCTGCCGGTGGCGCGCATGCCCAGCGAATCCCAGGTCGGTTCGACCTGGACGCCGTCACCGGCCGGAACCAGGAAGTAGGACACCTTCGGTTCGCCGCCCTCGACGTCCTTGGCGGTGACCAGGTAGGCATCGGCGTGCCCGGCGCCGGAGACGAACGCCTTCCGGCCGGTGATGCGGAACCCGCGGTCGTCGCGCTGGTAGCCGGTGGTGGTGCGCGACAGCCGCGATCCGCCGCCGCGCTCGCTCATCGCCACCGCGTACAGCGCGCCGTCGGCGGCGTCGGACAGCAGCCGGTCGCGCGCGTCGAAGCAGCTCTCGGGCGCACCCAGCTGCTGGAGCAGTTCCTCGGGTGCGTGCGCGAGCGCACCGGTGACCGAGGCGTGCATGTTGAAGATCAGCGCCGTGGCACCGGCTCCGGTGGCCAGTTCGGCGGCCACGGCGGCGTAGTCGGCGAACGACGCGCCGGAGCCGCCCAGCTCTTCGGGAACCATCAGGCCGAGCAGGCCCCGGTCGCGCAGATCCGCGAAGTCCTCGGCGGGGAAGGCGCCCGCGGTGTCGTAGTGCTCGGCGCGCGCGGCGATGCGCGGAACCAGGTCCCGCACCACCTCCTGCGCGGACGCGGCTGGCAACGGCACCGGCGTTCACCCCTTCTTCCACCCGATGGCCTGGAACAGCACGGCGGTGGTGCGCACCGGAACCATGCGGACGGTGCTCCGCCGCAGGGCCGACCACGCCACCAGGTCCCGCAGCGACGGGCGCAGTCCCCGCAACGCCAGTTCGACGCCGTGCCGGGCGGCTTCGGCCGCCAGCACGTCGCGGTCGACCAGCAGCGCGGGATCGTGCACACCGCGCGGCGCGATGCCCGGCAGCCGTTCGGCCAGACCGATGGCCACCACCCGGCATAGCGCGGTGGCAGCCAGCGTATCCAGCACCAGCAGTCCGCCGGGCCGGAGGATCCGGCACGCTTCGGCGACGGCGGCGCGCAGGTCGACCACGTGCTCCAGGATCTGGCCCGCCACCACGCAATCCGCGAAACCCGCTGGCAGCGGCACCGCCTGCACGTCACCGGCCAGCGGCCGCACACCGTGCTCGGCGGCCTGCCGCAACGCGCTCGGCGAGAGGTCGACGCCGATGTGCCGGTAGCCCTTGTCGGCCACGTGCGGTGCGAGCAGGCCCGCGCCGCAGCCCAGGTCGACCAGGACCGCGTCCGGCCGCGGTGCCGCGGGCACGAGCGCTGCGCGAGCGGCGGCGAGCCAGTGCAGCATCGCGAATGCGCCTCGCGGCTGCCACCACTGATCCGCACAGGTCTCGTAGAGCTGCGGATCGTTGCGCAGCGCGCCGCCGCGTGCCATGCGCTCCAGGCTGGCACACTCGGCCGGGTGCGGCATTTCGCGCTGGCCCGCTCCTCGCACCCGCTGCCCGCGCTGGCGGTCACCGCGATCGCCGCCGGGCTGGCCGCCGCGGTGGGCGGTGGAGCGCTCGGGGTGGCCGCCGCGGTGCTGCCCGGGCAGTTGTCCGTCGGCTGGCTCAACGATCTCGTCGACGCCGATCGCGATGCCCGGGTCGGGCGGTCCGGCAAGCCGGTGGCGCGTGGCGAGGTCTCGCGGCGGGTGGTGCTGGTCGCAGCCGTCATCTCGGCGCTGGCGGCAGTGGTGCTGTCGCTGCCGTTCGGCATCCCGGCGACCGCGGTGCACCTGGTGGCGCTGGGATCGGCGTGGGCCTACGACCTCGGGCTGAAGGCCACCGCGTTCTCGGTGCTGCCCTACGCCGTCTCCTTCGGACTGCTGCCCGTCTTCGTGACGCTGGGCAGCGACACGGCACCGGCGTCGTGGCTGGTGCTGGCCGCGGCCCTGCTGGGCGCGGCAGCGCACTTCGTGAACGTGCTGCCCGATCTCGCCGACGATGCTGCCACCGGCGTGCGCGGCCTGCCGCACCGGCTCGGTGCGGTGAGAAGCACTGCGGTGGCGGCACTTCTGGTGCTCGCCACCGCAGTGCTTCTCGTGCTCGGCCCGGTCGGGCCGTCCGCCGGTCTGCTGCTGCTCGTGCTGGCGGTGGTGTTGCTGAGCACCGGGCTGGTGCTGGGCCGCCGTCCCGGATCTCGCGCCGCTTTCCGCGCCGTCATCCTGGTCGCGCTGCTCGACGTCGCCGCCCTGCTGGGCAGCGGGATCCCACCGGGCTGAGCACTATCCACTCCGGACGGTTCCGGTGAAGGTGGCGAAGGCGATGATGTTGTCCCGGTAGCTGCGCGCGGTGCTGTCGAACGACCCGCCGCAGGTGATCAACCGGAGCTGCGGATCGGCGGTGTCGCCGTAGACCTCGTCGGCTGGGAATCCGTGCTTGGGCTCCTGCGCCATGCGGTGCACGACGAACCGGGCGACCTGCCCGTCCTGGCGGCCGACCAGGACCTCGTCGCCGGGCCGCAGCTCCCGCAACCGCGCGAAGATCCCGTCCTTGCCGTCACCGTTGACGTGCCCCAGCACCACGGCCGGGCCGATCTCGCCGGGAGTCGGGCTGTGCTCGTACCAACCGGCCTGCATCGGCTCGTGCACCGACGGCAGTTCGACCGTGCGGTCGGGGTTGAGCCCCAGCGCGAGCAGCGAGGAGCGCGCCCCGATCCGGGGGATCTCGATCCAGGTCGGCGGCGACTGCGCCAGCGCGGTGGCGGCGTGCACCTGCTGCGGCGTGGTGGCGCCGAGGTCCAGGGGCCGGTCGGCCGCCGAACATCCCGACAGCGCCAGCGAGAGCGCGGCGGCCACGAGGACCGGGGCGGTCGCGACAGCACGACCGCCCCGGTTCCCCCGTGCACGGGGAGGCACGTTCATCCGCGGACGCCTCAGTTCGCGCCCGCACGCCGACGGCGCAGCACGACCGCGGCGCCGCCACCGGCGACGGCCAGCGCTGCCGCGCCACCGAGCGCCGCCGGGCCGAAGCCGGATTCCACCGGGCCGCCACCGGTTTCCGGCGCGCCGACCGGGCGCTCGGAGACCTGGGCCGTCTTCTCCCGCACCGCCTCGGGGGTCGCCCCTTCCTTCGGCGGCTCGACCGGGCGGCTCTGCTCCGGCGCCGGGGTCTTCTCGTCCACCGGAGCCGGGGCGACGGGCTTCTGCTCCTCGGCCACCGGGGCGGTCTTCGGCTCGTCGGCCCAGCCGACCGCGGCGGTCAGCGGCAGCGCCGTGGCTCCGAGCAGCGCCGCGGCGGCGACGGTACGACCAAGCTTCATCTCGCGTCCTCTCGTTCGATCGTCCGGGAGTTCCGGACGAGGACCAGCTTGGTGCGCGCTTTTCAAGATCCCGTCTGCCCGATGTGAAGAACCTGTTCGGATTCCGCTGCGCGGCGCGAGTTGTGAAGAACCTGTTCAGATGCGGTGTCCGCCGCACCGCGGTGCGGCGGCGGAGGCGATAATGCGCCGCGTGAGCGCACACGTGCTGGTCGCCGAGGACGACCCGAAGCAGGCCGAACTCATCCGGCGCTACCTCGAGCGCGACGGCCACCAGGTGGTCGTCGTCGGTGACGGCCGGGCGGCGATCGACGAGGCGCGGCGGCGCCTGCCCGACCTGGTCGTGCTCGACGTGATGATGCCCAAGGTGGACGGCCTGGACGTGTGCCGCGTCCTGCGCGCCGAGTCCGACGTGCCGATCGTGCTGCTGACGGCGCGGACCACGGAGGACGACGTGCTGCTCGGCCTCGACCTCGGTGCCGACGACTACATCACCAAGCCCTACAGCCCGCGCCAGCTCGCCGCCCGCGTGCGCGCGATCCTGCGGCGCGTGCGCCGGGTTCAGGACCGCGGCCACCAGCCGCTGCGCGTCGGCGACCTGGTGGTGGACCAGCAGCGGCACGAGGTGCTGCTGGCCGGTGCCGAGCTCGACTGCACACCGGCGGAGTTCCGGATGCTGGCGGTGCTGGCCGCCGAACCCGGCCGGGCCTTCACCCGCGGGCAGCTGCTCAGCCAGGCGTTCGGGATGGACAAGTTCATCACCGAGCGCACGGTGGACGTGCACGTGATGAACCTGCGCCGCAAGCTCGAACCCGATCCTCGCCGGCCGGTCCGGCTGCTCACCGTCTACGGCGTGGGCTACAAGCTGCAGGACTGCCCCGATGGCGCGGCGGCATAGCCTGCTGGCCCGGCTGCTGGCCATGTCCGTGGTGGTGGCCGGGTGCTCGATCGGGGCGACCGCGTGGCTGGCCGCGCAGAGCACCAGCGGGGCGATCAACCAGGAGATCGGCGAGAGCCTGGCCACCGACGCCCAGATCTACGACGAACTGCTGGGCTACGCGGCCGGGCACCCGCAGTGGTCCGGGGTGCAGGGCGTGGTGACCGAGCTCTCCGAGCGCACCGGGCGCCGGATCACGCTGACCACCCAGAACCGGGCCCCGATCGCCGATTCCGGGGATCCGCAGGACACCCCGCTGCCGCGGACGCCGTCGGCGGTGGTCGACCCGCTCGCCGTGGACCCGGTGCTCAAGCCCGGCGCCACGATCGATCCGCGGGCCGTCGGCCCCTACCGGCTGACCGCCGCCGAGCGCGCGAAGCTGGCCGCCGAAGCGCAGCGCCAGCTCGGCTGCGTGCGGCGGAGCGGCTCGGACGGCCGGATCGTCGAGCTGCCCAACGGGCGCTCGACGCTCGAGGTCGTCCCTGCCGAACCGGAGCAGAAGCGGTCGCGACCGGTGAACGTGCCGGACGATCCGCCGCAAGCGGTGCCCGCCGAGGAAGGGGCACCGGAGACGTCGGTCGCCGTGAAACCGCCGCTGGATTCCTGCGGTGCGCCGACGGCGACCACCGAAACCGAGCGCACCGCCAACGCCGGGCTGCTGGAGCTGGCCAACGCCTGCTTGACCAGGCAGGGCGCGGACCCGCTGCCCGCTGAGGCGGCGGAGACCACCTGGCCGAACGGGCTGCGCGCCGCACCGGAGGACCAGCGCTGCGTGGACGCCGCGCGCCGGGAGCAGCTCGGCGCCTACGTCTCCCCCGCGGCGCAGCTGTTCATCACCAAGCCGGGCACCGACCAGGCGGCCACCGATCTGTCCACTGTGGGCATCTCGCGGATCGCGTGGACGGCGCTGGTGGTGCTGGTGCTCACCGTCGGCCTGACCGCGCTGGCCGCCAGCCGCCTGGTCCGCCCGATCGACGCCATCACCGCGGCGGCCCGGCGGATGGGCGGCGGCGACCGCTCGGCGCGGGTGCGCACCAGCGCGCGCGGCGAGATCGGCGAGCTGGCGGCGGCGTTCAACGCGATGTCCGAGCAGGTCGAGCGCACCGAGCAGCAGCGCAAGACGATGGTCAGCGACATCGCGCACGAGCTGCGCACTCCGCTGGTGAACGTGCGCGGCTGGCTGGAGGCGGCGCAGGACGGCGTGGCCACGCTGGACCAGCCGCTGGTGACCTCGCTGCTGGAGGAGACGCTGCTGCTCCAGCACCTCATCGACGACCTGCAGGACCTCGCCCTCGCCGATGCCGGGAAGCTGCGCGCCCACCTCGAACCCGTGCACCTCGGCGCGATCCTGGAGCAGGTCGCCGCCGCGCACCGCGGCCGGGCCGAGGCCGGTGGTGTCGAGCTGCGCGCGAGCGCCGCCGGCGATCCGGACCTGGCCGCCGACCCGACCCGGCTGCGCCAGGCGCTGGGCAACCTGGTGTCCAACGCGCTGCGGCACACGCCCGCGGGCGGGCTCGTCGAGCTGCGCGCGCAACGGGTGGCCGCCGAGGTGATCATCGAGGTCGGCGACACCGGAGTCGGCATCCCGGCCGAGTCGCTGCCGCACGTCTTCGACCGCTTCTGGCGCGCGGAGAAGTCCCGCGGCCGCCACGGCGGCGGCAGCGGTCTGGGCCTGGCGATAACGCACCACCTGGTGGAGGCGCACGGGGGTAGCATCGAGGTGCGCAGCACCGTCGGCGCCGGTACGACGTTCACCATCCGCCTACCGGCGATGCGATCCACAGTGGACATGCCCGAGCGGAGCGCGGAACACTAGGCCGAATGGCGCATTCGTCTGCTTTTTAGCACTTTTCGTCTACACCTGTACCAACTTTCCGCTGTCGCCGGGGGAACCGTCGCGACGTGAAATGGTTCACACCATTTTCTCGTGCTGACACCCCCGAAAGGCGGCTCGCTATGACCGAGGACGAACGGCGAATCCGTCGGTCCACGTTCCTCAAGGCCGGCCTGGCCACCGCGGTCACCCTCCCCGTGGTCGCCGGTGAGATGGCGCGCGCACCCCGCGCCGCCGCCGGAGAGCTGACTCCCACCCCGATGTGCGATGACGGGGACGACCTGACGCCCCCGCAGATGGAAGGCCCGTACTTCAAGCCCAACTCCCCCGAGCGCAGCGACCTGCGCGGCGACATGCCCGGCACGGCACTGACCATCACCGGCGTCGTCTACAGCCGGTCGTGCGCCCCGCTGGACCGGGTGCTGCTGGACTTCTGGCAGGCCGACAACGGCGGCAACTACGACAACGTCGGCTACCGCGGCCGCGGCCACCAGTTCACCTCCACCGACGGCCGCTTCCAGCTCGACACGATCGTGCCCGGCCTCTACCCGGGCCGCACCCGGCACGTCCACGTCAAGGTCCAGGCCCCGAACCAGCCGATCCTCACCACCCAGCTGTACTTCCCCGGTGAGCCCGGCAACGACTGGGACGCGATCTTCGACCCGGCGCTGCTGATGGACGTCCAAGGCTCCAACGCCACGTTCGACTTCGTCCTCAACCTGCCATGACCGAGGACGGACCGGGATCGCCACCCCGGCAGCGGACTGCCCGCACTCGCCAGTCGCGCTGAGCTCGAACGTGGCACTGCGAACAGGCACCCCCGACCGGGCTCCGGTCGGGGGTGCCTCCTCGCGGTCGGCACGAGAGTCGCCGATGCGGTGCGGGAGGAGTTCTTCAGCCAGCGGCGTCAACTTTGGTTGACGATCCAGCTGGCGGTCAACTACGGTTGACGCGTGGATGTGGAACAGCTGACCGAACTCGCGGCATCGACGGCGGACCACGACCCGTTGGTGGGGTTGGGCTCCGTGGCGCGACTCCGCGCCGAGACGGAACGCATCGAAGCGGTGCTGGTGCGCCGCGCCCGCAACAACGGCGCCACGTGGCCGCAAATCGCCGCCGCCCTGGGTGTCTCGAAACAGGCAGTCCACAAGAAGTACGCCGGTCGCGGCCTGTTCGGCGGCCGGTCATGACCGCCGGGATACACGGCGACCAGCAGCTCGCTACCAGACTCGGCGAACTGTTGGGCCCCCGCCACCCGGTCGTCGCGGCGGCCGTGGTCACGCCCGAGGGCATGCACGTGGCGAGCCGCGGAACCGACCTGGACGCCGACTTCGAAATCGGCTCGATCGCGAAGGCCGTCACCGGGCTGCTGTATGCCGACGCCCTCACCCGAGGCGAGATCGCCCCCGACACGAGCCTCGGCGAACTGCTGCCCCTGGGCGACGTCCCCGCCGCACGAGTGACACTGCGATCGCTGAGCACGCACCGATCCGGCCTGCCCCGGGTACCCAAATCCGCAGGACCATTGCGGCGCACCATCGCCCTGTGGCGACACGGAACCAACCCCTACGGCGAGGACCTCGAACAGTTCCTCGACCAGACCCGGGATGTTCCGCTGGGCACGCCACGGCCCCGCTACTCCAACCTCGGATTCGAACTTCTCGGACACGCCCTCGCCCGCGCCGCCACGACGACCTACCCAGAACTCGTCCACCAGCGCATCGCCACCCCGCTGGAACTTGACTGCTTCTACGTCCCGGGGACAGCCGACGACCTTCGCCCCGGGGCGCTCAACGGCAGAAGCCGCCGAGGACGACCGCGGCAGCCCTGGACCGGTGAGGGACTCGGGCCGGCAGGCGGCATCCGGGCCTCCATCACCAGCATGGCCCGCTTCACAGCGGCGGTACTCGACGGCAGTGCCCCCGGCATCGCCGCACTCGATCCGATCGCCCCGTTCGGCGCCGGCGCCCACATCGGCGCCGCATGGATCACGATCCAGGTGAAGGGCCGGCCCATCACCTGGCACAACGGCGGCACCGGCGGCTTCCGGTCCTGGCTCGGACTCGACCGCAGCGCCCGCACCGGCGTCGCCATCCTCTCGGCCACCGCCGCATCGGTCGACCGTCACGGGTTCACACTCCTAGCCGAGCACAGCTGCTCCAGCCGTAGATCGTGATCTGCCGATTGTGGCTAGTCCTAGGTTCTCGGTCAGGGCGCTTGAGGATTCGGTTCAGGGCGAGTGCTTTAGCGAAGTGAGTGACGCTGGTTAGCGCGATTCGGGTGGCCCGAAGGTCAGTTCGTTCGTGTCGAGGGCGTTGGCGATGGTCAGTTGGCTGTGGGGGAAGTGGAAGCTGACAGCGACTGTTCCCCGGGCCATGTCGCGCCCGGTCCATTCGAGGAGCTCGACGTCCTGAAGGACCTGGCCGTAGAGGGCGTGCAGCTCAACGTGCATGTCGTGGCGCCACTGGAGATCGAAGTCGGGCCACCGGACCGGCTGGTGGGGATCGATCGTGTTCCAGGTGATCGAGAGGTCGTCGAACTTCTGGTGGTTGATCTCAACCTGTTCTCCGGTGAAGTCGAGCAAGACCGGGCAGTCGGAGAACCACTCGTTGTCCTGAACGTCCCAGACCAGCCAGGCATCGGTCAGCGGGCGGCCGATGAGCGCACGCAGGTGCCGGCCGTGGGCCGCCACGACGGCGGAGCGACCGTTCAGCCAATGAGGCCGGTAGCCTTCGATCCCGAAGTTGAACACGTCAGGATCCTCTCAGAACGAGACATCACCCTACGGCTGGAGCATTAGCCGGGATTCAGAACCTCGTCGTCGGCGTGCGCGCCGAACTCGGCGACGCGCACCTCCGCGATGCGCTCGTACCGGTTGATGCGGTCGGTCCACTCCGCGTCGACGCCGAACGCCGCCTGCGCGAAGCCCACCCGCCCGACGGCCTCGGCCAGGCCCGGATCGCCTGGCGCCAGCAGCCGCAGCGGCGCGTCGAGCGCCACGGTGTGCGGAGGCACGAAGTACTCGTCCGGAACGACGGTGCGCGCATGGACGAGCGCACCGACAGCGACGACCGAGCCTGCCCCCAACCGCGCGCGCTGCAGGACCGTCGCCGCGGTCGCCACGTAGACGCACCTGCCGACCTCGCAGCCCAGCAGCGTGGCCTGCGGCCCCACGAAGACGTGGTCGCCGACGAGCACCGGCTGATCGCCGGCGACCGCGGACCCGCGCAACACCGCGTTCTCGCAGATCACCGCCGCCTCCCCGACCTCGATCCGAGCTCCCTCGGCATCGAGCACCGCGCCGTACATCACCCGCGCCCTCGGCCCCACGCGGACATCACCGACGAGCGTGGCCGTCGGCGCGATGTAGGCGGTGGGATGGACCCGCGGTTCACGCCCGCGGTGCCGGATGCGGATTCCCTGCACTACAGCGTCCATGAGCGGATTCTCAGCCGACCGGCCGCGACCACGCTGGCGGATTTCAGACGTCGCGTTCGCCGGGACCTACACCTTCCGCGATTCGAGCCACTGCACGCCAAACTCCTCTGGTTGCACGATCGAATCGCTCAACCCTGAGACTGACGTACCAGCATGATCATTCATTGGCCTTCGCCAAGATCCCGGCAGAGTCCTTCAGCGGAGCCGGATCAGCGGTTCTGAGGACTGACGCAGCGCGTTCCTCGAGTCGTCCCCCTCACTCCTCCACACGACCAGCGTTCGCATCCTGTTCATCGTCGGTCTGCCCCGCATCGATCGGGATCGACGAGGTCGAGATGCCAAGGATTCTGCGAAAGACATCGGCGAAGTCGCGAAGGACTCGGTTGTCCGCGGGCTCACGGCTGATCGTGAACTCGACCTCCGTCTTGCCGTCCTTGCGGTGGATCCGGAACTCGATCTTCGTTTGCAACCAAGAGATCAAGAAGGCAAGAACGGCCACGGCCCCCAGCGCCGACTCGACACCCATCTGCTCGTCCTGCGGAGGGTCGGCCAAGAGCTGCTCGACACGGTTGCGGGTGTCCGGATCCGCATTCGCCCCTTCAAGCGCCCGCCGCGCGGCAGTCAGCGCGTTGTCCTCGTTCGAGAGCACTTGCTCCGGTTCCACGTCAGCGATTCCAGACTGCGCCAGCAGCGAGGACAAGACCAGTCGGGCCTCAGCCGGAGTCCGGACCACCTCCGGGAACTCGGAACGGAGATCCTCCGCAAGGTACTGGATCGAGAGCAGAACAGCCCGGTCATCGAGCTCGCCGACAGGGGTAGCTGTCATCGCCAATCTCCTACCAGTACAAAGGGAGCCCAGTGATAAGGGTGAGCCGTCCAAGGTTCGGCCTCACCGCGAAGCATCCGCAGCTGCGTCCGGTGAAACAGTAACCACAGTGGCATCGTGGGATGCACGCGCCACCCGTCGTAGAGCTCTGCGAGGAACCGCCGAGAGCTCTCCTGGTCGACGTTCCAGGCAGGTGCGATGACTGCCGATACGCCGCTTTGGAGGAAGGTGCGCACCAGGCCGCTGAACTCGTCGCCGCCGTTCTCGCGGGCGAGGCTGCCCGCCGAGCACGCACGCAGCACCAGCAAGCGCAGCGACGTCTCGATGTCCGCCAACTCGCCCACGGACAGGACATGGCCACGTCGCTGTTCAGGCCCGGATCGGCGGGGATCAATACTCGGCCGGGCGCCGCCATGAGCGAGGAGCAGACCGGATTCCAGCGGCTCCGAGCGATTGATGGAGCCGTGGCAGGTCAGATGCGCAATCCGGGCGTCGGCGATTCCGGCAAGCACCGCGCTGGGCGTGGCATCGATGCCGACAACCGAGTGCGGCGGTCGACCGTCGACGGTCAGGAGGTCCTGGTCGCGTTCGAAGTTCTCCGGGATGAGATCCTCGCGCGCGGCGACGCCGGCGACGAAGGCTTCGCCTTGCTGCGCGTCGTCGCTCTGGCGCCGGGCCAGGACAGCAGGCAGTGAACTCAGGCTGGGGCAGTAGACGGTGGCCGCGACCTCGACCAGGCGCGTCTGGTCGGTAACGGGCAGCGCGTGGAGCGGTAGCAGGTGAACAGGGCCGTGGGGCGCGAAACAGACGAGGGGCAGGCCCGCGGTGTGCGCTGTGAACGACAGCAGCTCCGGCCCGATGTCGTCCAGAAACGCGATGCTGCGACGATGCGGATGTCTACCGCGCAGGGGCGCAACCGGCGGAAAGGACTCAGGGTCACCGTTGAAGGTCACACGCAACCGCTCTACCACGGCGCCCAACTCCGCCTCCGTCAGCGAAACGCGGCAGACCCGCAGTTCTTCGTCGTCAGACCGCAAGATGAAGCAGGTGGTTTCGTCCCGGCCGACGAAGTACGAGACCAGGGCCATGCCAACGTCCGGCGCATGTTGGCCCAGCATCCCTCTGACCTGGTGCAGATCGGCCGGGAACGCCTGCCTCACCCGCACGTACTCAGGGGCCAGTGGCCGCAGCCGTTCCCAGATCGCCGACAGTTCGGCGCGCACTTCGGCCAGCCGGGCGAGACGCTCGCCACGGCTGCGCGCTCCGGCCGTCCACTGCGACCGTTGAAGCCGACGCTCGGCAAGGATCAGCTCCGCCTCGCGCTCCAGAAGATCGATCGGAAGCGGCTCGCCTGTGTGGGCGGGACGTCGTGACATCCCGATGAGGAAGCTCCGGGACTTGGCCTCTTCATGGAGGTCGAACGCGAGCTCGTCACGACATCGAGCATCAGGCAGCTCCAGCCGTGTGTCGGTGTGCACCAAGAGCTGAATGAGCAAGTCGTAGACCCGGATGTGCGTTCCCAGGATCTCGCTGTGCCGCTGCTCGACGAGCGCTTGTTCGACCTTCTCGAGAATCAGGGTCCTGGCTTTCCACAACAGGTCGAAAGCCTCCTGACGGCTCTCCGGCGCAGCAACCAGCAGCTCGGCGAGCTTGGTCCGGGACTCGATCACGCCGCCCCGCCGCGACCCCCTCGACTCCCAGTTCCCCAGCACCTCACGCCGGACGCCGATCGCGACGTCACGCTGACCAGTCGCAGCGAGATGGTCGGCGAGTAGGTCCGTCAGCAGGGTGTACGCAGGCCAGTTCCTCTCTCTGATGGCGCGTCCTAACGCGGGCTGCAGCAAGCCTCGACAGACGTCCTCCGGGAGCGTGTTGTCCGGCCGCCGCACCCTGGGGAGGTAGTGGGTGAGGGCGGTGAGCGTGTCGGTCGCGTGTTCCGCGTGCATGAAGCCGACGCGGTGGAACAGGTTCGCCCTTTCTTCATCGTCCAGTTCAGTGTCCCCGAGCCCGAAGTGGGTGACCGCCTCGCTGAAAGTCGGACCGTCCGAGCCGGTGCGGCATGCGAGAGCCGCCCGGTACTGTTCGCGAGCCGCGGCTTTGTCCCCCTTGGCGAGAAGGGCGGCGCCGAGGTTGTTGTGGGCGGACGCCAGCGACAGATGATCGGACCAGGTTCTGGCCTGGACCAGGTTGTCGCTCGCCGCGTGAACCGCGTCGCGATGGCGTCCCGCCTGGCTCAGCAGACGCGCGACCGATGCGCGGGCGCGGAACTCGCTACGCCGGTCGCCGAGATACCGGGCCATCGCAACCACGGTCTCGTGATCGCTCAGCGCCAGATCGTCCTCTTCGCTCTCCTCATGCAGCTCAGCGCGCAGATTCACTGCACGCATATGGAGACCCACCTCGGGCTCTGGAGCTGAAGAAGCGAGAACAATCTCGCTCAACACGGCCGTGGCCTCCTCGCCGCGTCCGGTGTCTGCGAGGCAGGTCGCCAGCGCTGTCCGGGCGGCCGTATTGGGCTTCTCCGGTTCGATGGCCAGGGCCGTCTGGTAGGCGTCGATCGCCAGGTCCAACTGGCCGCAGGCTTGCGCAGAGCCCCCGAGCAGGAAGTAGGAGAACTGTCGTTCATCGTCGCCAAGGTCGTCGACTGCTGACTCCAGTTCAGCGCGTGCCCTGCTGACGTGACGCCATGCGTGGTCAGGTCGGCCCGTTCTGCCGCACCGGATCGCCCAGAGCAGTCTCGCGATCACGCGTTCCCAGGAACCGCCCGCCGCAAAGGCGACTGCCACCAGAGCGGCAACATGCTGGTCCGTCGCCGGTTGCCAGCCGCTTCCGAGGATCGCTGCTCGTGCCCGACCGAACGCATCGTCGCCGAGCGCGGTCCGGTATCGCCTGGCCGCGAGGAACATGCTGAACAGCGAGGGCAGCGCCAGAGCGTGATCGAGCCAAGGTTCAAACCCGTCGATCGACACGTCATCAGAAGAAATCAGCCGGTAGTCGCTCAGCACCTCTTCGATCAACAGCCGCAGGTAAGCCACATAGGCTGCCTCCGCTGTGCGCCCGGCGATGAGTGCAGCCTGCTCGCGTGCGGAGAGGTCCTGAAGCAGGCCGCGCGCGTCGAACGGCATCGCCGTGCGGATCAACGGCTCCAGTTCGTCGAGGCTGCGCGCCGACAGCAGAACGCGGAGCAGCGCAGCCTCCCGTGACTCGGCCACGTCACCGCCCCCACTGCGCCAGAAGTGCACGGAGGTCATCGACGTCACGACGCTCGTCGTCGTTGGCGGCCTTGTCGTAGGCGGCCAACAGGTGTCGCTCTCCGCGTGGCTGGTCATGAGACCAGAAGACCTGGGCCATGTTGAAATGCTCGGAGTGAGTCAGGTCAACGCTCGCCTCCAACTTTTCGGCAATCGCCGACGCCTGCGCGGACTCGCCATGAATGTGCTCGGCGAACATCAGCATGCCGAGATACTCACGATTGGCCGGGAACGACTTCAGCATCTCCCGCAGCCCGACGATCGCGGCGTCCGCCTCCGGCCTTTGCTCCAGGTCCACAGCGATCTCGAAGAGTTCGATGATCCTCGCCCGCAACGTGGCGGCCAGTTCTGCATGGTCTGCGTCCCGGCCGCTCCTCGTGAACTCGCGCAGCACTAGCGAGTTGGGGTCGGCCTGCTCCAACTGCCGCAGCACTTCATCGAAACGCTCGTCGTGCGTCACCCCGTACGCGTAGAGGAGCCTTTCCAGAACGCCCACGTTCCCGGGCTCGATCGCGTAGGCGGCTTCCAGAACGCTGGTGGCCTCGGCCATCGTGTCCTCGATGTCGGCGGCTTTGCGCAGTGCCAGCAACGCGTTCGCCAGCTGCACCCGGTCGGCGGTCGTCGCCTCGCCGAGCGCGATCCGTTCCCTGAGCATGTCGGCACGCAGCCGCAGCATCCGATAATCCTCATCACGCCAGGCTATCCAGGCGGTGAGCTCATCTCGCCTGCGCTGAACGGCCACACGTATCTGATGGCGGTCGATATCGGCGAGACGCAGCTGCCCGGCCTCGGCTGCTGCGATCGCCGCGTCCAGCGTCGCTGCGGCGAGATCGACCGCACCGACTCGGACGTAGGCGACCGCGAGATTCAAGCGGAACTCCGTTCGCTCCGGCGCTCTCGAGATGGCCTCGCGCAGCACCGGGATGGCCTCGTCGACCCGTCCGACCGCAACCAGCCCGGTCGCGTGCAGATGCAAAGCAGCAGCGGAGCCATCCGCAGCCCTCGCGGCCAACACCGCCAGGGCTCGCTCGGCTTCTTCGGGAGTGGCGCGCTCCAATCGATCCAGCAGGGCTGGAGAGTCCCCGCTCCGGTCGTTGGCGTCTAACAGCCACTGCAAGTCGAGTCGCGGCTCACGCACCATAGAAGCACCCCGTTGTCGGATCGTAGCCGTAGTCAGACCTCATGTCACACCCCGTGATCCTGGCATCAGCCACCGCTCCGCCGCAGACCTCCGACAAGTTCGTGAGCCCGTCGTCGGTTCTCCTCGACAGGGCGGGGCCGGAAGGCGACGAAGTTGGTGGGTTGCTGGGCGAGCAGCTCGTGCAGCTCATGGTTCTCTGGAGTCAGGACGTGAACGGCCCGAACCCGGCTCGTGCAGCACCGAGCCCCGCAACCACTTCGGCAGGTGTGCCGGGTCGGCGAGCAGAGATCGAGCACCTGATCAAGCTCTCCAACCTGCCGAACATGCTGATCCAGGTGATACCGTTCAAGACTTCTCCAGGCCGTCGGTCGGCACTCGTTTTGTCCTGATCCGCGTTCCGTCGCCGGGAGCAGCTGGACCGCTGGAACTCGCTTACATGGAAGGCGCGGGCGAGATCCGCTACCTGGACGACAAGAAGGCGCTCACCGCCCACGAGCCGGCCTGGGCTCGCCTCACCAGCACCGCATTGCGGTTCGATGAGACCCGCGCGTTCCTCAGAACGATCTCACGCGAGCTTCTCGAAGAGACGAAAAACTCCAGTTCCTAGGGAGATTGCATGATCACAACGCCGCGACCCGAGTTCACCGAGCATGACTTCCGCAAGGCGACGCGAAGCGAACCCACCAAGAGCTGCGTCCGCGTCGCCCGTCGTGGCGGGTGGGTCGAGATGCGTGACGACAAGGTGCCTTTCGGCTCACCCGAAGACCACCGGCTCGTGTTCACCGCCGAGGAGTTCGACGCCTACCTGACCGGCGAGCGCGACAGGCGGACCAGCGGCCTGTGCTTAGAGATCACGCGCCGCGACGAGGACGGGCTGTTCGTCTTCCGGCAGCGTGGGCGGGCTGGCGTCGAGCTGGTCTTCACCGAAGCCGAGGTCGCGGCGTTCCGGGACGGTGTCGCGAAGCGCGAGTTCGACGCGATCGCCTACGCCGCATAAATCCGGCTCCTGCGTCGCATCTGCGGGTGGTGATACCGGGCTGGGCTTGGGTTCAAAGCGGTGGGTGGTCGCCTTGGGGGTGGGGCAGTTTTGCCGGAAATTGCCCGCGTTCTCGACAGAACCTGCGGCGGCGACGGGAGGCAATTTCCGGCAAAACTGCCCGTGTCACCACGCGGGTTCCGCCGTACGATCGCTCACCCGCTCCCACGGCGGCGCTGACCAGGGCCGGGACCTGTACCACCACTGTTCGTGTGGTGGTGACCTCCGGCGATTTTGCCTGAAACTGGCGTCCCTGTCCGGCCGCATCCTGCGTCGAGAACGTGGCCAGTTTCAGGCAAAATCGCCCCGCGCACGACGCAACCACCTACCGCAGTGCACCCAACCCAGCCCCGCACCCGACCGGCTCCGTCACCACACCAACCCGGCCGCGCTATCACCGCCGGTCGCCAGGTCCCGCCCGACTCTCACCGCTGATCGCCAGACGCCTCCTGCCTGGTCAGATACCCACGGACACAAGGCAAAGCCCTCGTCGGTCCTGATCGGACGGACGAGGGCTCTGTCCTCGGCTGTCAGCAGCCCGGAGCGCAGGGCTCGCCGTTGGTCGTGGAGCCCGCCGCCGGGAGTTCGGAGAGCTTGCGGACCTCCGCGCCGTCGGTGTGCTCGGCGATCAGCTCGGTGATCAGCTTCGCGAAGCGCGGGTCCGGGCCCGCCGTTCCGGCGCGGGCGAAGCCCATGCCCAGGTCCGCGGCCTTGTCCTTGGCCTCGTTGTCCAGGTCCCAGATGACCTCGAGGTGGTCGGAGATGAAGCCGACCGGGCTGACCACCACCGCCTGGACGCCCTTGGCGTGCAGGTCTTCCAGGTGGTCGCAGATGTCCGGTTCCAGCCACGGCACCTGCGGCGGGCCGGAGCGGGACTGCCAGACCACGTCGTAGGCGTCGACGCCGACCGCTTCGGCCACCAGCCGGGCTGCTTCGGCGACCTGGCGGGAGTACCAGCGGGGCTGGCCGTCCGGGCCTTCCTGGTCGTCGGCGCGCAGCGGGATCGAGTGGGCGGTGAACACCAGCCGGGCCTGCTCGCGCTGGGCCGGGTCGAGCTCCTCGAACGCCCGGCGCACCGCGTCGGCGTTGGCCTCGACGAACAGCGGGTGGTCGAAGAACTGGCGCAGCTTCACCAGTTCCGGTGCCCGCTCGCCGACCGCTTCCCGCGCCCGGGCGATGTCCTCGTGGTACTGCTTGCAGCCCGAGTACCCGCCCCACGCCGAGGTCGCGAACACCAGCGCGCGGCGCACGCCGTCGTCGGCCATCTTCGCGACGGTGTCCTCCACCATCGGGTGCCAGTTGCGGTTGCCGAAGTAGACCGGCAGCTCGCGGCCCTGCGCGGCCAGCTCGGCCTCCAGCGCGGCGATGATCTCGTGATTGAGCCGGTTGATCGGCGACACCCCGCCGAAGTGGTGGTAGTGCTCGGCGACCTCGTCGAGGCGTTCCGGCGGAACTCCCCTGCCTCTGGTCACGTTCTCCAGGAACGGCCGGACCTCGTCCGGGCCCTCCGGTCCTCCGAACGACAGGAACAGCAACGCGTCAAAGCTCACCCGACCATGATGGCGTCGACGGCTCGGCCGCGCGCAGCCGGGGGCACCGGCTGCGCGCGAGACCACACTCAATACCTGTTTGTGGTTGTTTTGCTCAGGGGTCGCTTGGCGGAACCTGAGTGCTTCCCCGGACTGCGGGTGCCCCTCCTGATGTATGAACGAATACACGGCGGAGGGGCCGTCCTCGCCCAGGGAGCCACCCAGTGGCGGGCCACCGTACCCGCAGCGGTGCAAGCTGCGTGCGTACTCAAAGCGGCTGACGCCGCTTGCACAAGCGCGGACGGCTCCGCCGACAGTGCCCTCAGATGCCGAGGGCGTGCACACCGCCGTCGACCATGATCATCGAACCGGTGGTCTTGGGCAGCCAGTCCGACAGGACCGCGCAGACCGACTTGGCCACCGGGGTCGGGTCGTTGACGTCCCAGCCGAGCGGCGCGCGGTCGCCCCAGCCCGCTTCGAGGTCGGCGAAGCCGGGGATCGACTTGGCCGCCATGGTGCGCACCGGGCCCGCCGAGACGAGGTTGACCCGGATGCCCTTCGGGCCCAGCTCGCGGGCCAGGTAGCGGGAGGTCGACTCCAGCGCCGCCTTGGCCACGCCCATCCAGTCGTAGGCAGGCCAGGCCACGCGCGCGTCGAAGTCCATGCCGACGATCGAGCCCCCGTCGCTCATCAGCGGGAGGGTGGCGGTGGACAGCGACTTCAGCGAGTACGCCGAGACCTCCAGCGCGGTGGAGACGTCCTCCCACGGCGCGGCCAGGAAGTCGCCGCCCAGGCACGACGCCGGGGCGAAGCCGATGGAGTGCAGCACGCCGTCGAGGCCGTCGACGTGCTCGCGGACCCGCTCGGCCAGGCCGTCCAGGTGCTCGGTGCTGGTCACGTCCAGCTCGATCACCGGCGCGGGCTTGGGCAGCCGGGTCGCGATGCGCTGCACCAGGCTCATCCGGCCGAACCCGGTGAGCACCACCTCGGCACCCTGCTCCTGGGCGACCTTGGCCGCGTGGAACGCGATCGACGCGTCGGTGATCACGCCGGTGATCAGAATCCGCTTGCCTTCGAGCAAACCGCTCACGAAAATCCTCCGCTGTGCTTTCTTCCACCAGGTGCGCGGGCACCCGGGATTACGCCGCGCGCGGGCGCGCGGATGAGACTCTGATCAGTGGCCCATGCCGAGGCCGCCGTCGACCGGGATCACCGCGCCGGTGATGTAGGCGGCCGCGTCGGAGGCCAGCCACTCCACCGTGCCCGCGACCTCCTCCACGGCCGCGAAGCGGGCCAGCGGGATCTGGGCGAAGATCTCCTTCTTGCGCTCCTCGGACAGCGCGTCGGTCATGTCCGTGGTGACGAAGCCGGGGGCCACCACGTTCGCCGTGATGCTGCGCGAGCCCAGTTCGCGGGCGATCGAGCGGGCCATGCCGACCAGCCCGGCCTTGCTCGCCGCGTAGTTGACCTGCCCGGCGCCGCCGGAGAGCCCGACCACCGAGGAGATGAAGATCATCCGGCCCTTGCGCAGGCGCAGCATGCTGCTGGCCGCGCGCTTGGCCACCCGGTAGGAACCGGCCAGGTTCGCGTCGATGACCCGGCCGAACTGCTCCTCGCTCATCCGCAGCAGCAGGGTGTCGTCGGTGATGCCGGCGTTGGCCACCAGCACCTCGACCCGGCCGTGCGCGGCCTCGACCTCGTCGAAGGCCGCCGCGACCTGCTCCGGGTCGGTGACGTCGCACTGCACCCCGAACAGCCCCTCCGGTGCACCCGACCCGCGGTGCGTGACCGCGACCTTGTCCCCGGCGGCCTGGAACGCCTTCGCGATGGCCAAGCCGATGCCGCGGTTACCGCCGGTCACCAGTACGGACCGTGCCACTGTGGATCTCCCCTCGAAACGATGCCGCAAGATTCGGTTCAGCCGCGACATTATCCGTTCGGGGACGATCACCGCTCGTCGCCTCCATACAGAAAAAGGGTCACCGTGTCGTGGTGCGCCTACACCCGCGGCGGCAGGCACACTGCGCTATGCCGCCGATCACCGACCCGGGAGGCGCCCGATGGCCACCCCGCCCGCCGACCTCGTCACCGAGCTGCGCGCCGCGCTGACCGGCCCGACCCGCTTCGACCCCGGCACCCGCGCGCTCTACGCGACCGACGCCTCCAACTACCGCCAGGTGCCGACCGGGGTGGTCTTCCCGCGCGACGAGGACGACGTGGTCGCCGCCGTGGCCATCGCGCGCGACCGCGGTGTGCCGATCACCGCGCGCGGGGCGGGCACCAGCATCGCGGGCAACGCCATCGGCACCGGGCTGGTGCTCGACCTCTCCCGGCACCTCGACCGGATCGTGGAGATCGACGCCGACCGGCGGCTGGCCCGCGTGCAACCGGGCGTGGTGCTGGACTCGCTGCAAGCCGCCGTGGCCGGGAACGGGCTGACCTTCGGCCCCGATCCCTCCACGCACAGCCGCTGCACGCTCGGCGGGATGATCGGCAACAACTCCTGCGGGACCCACTCGGTGGCCTGGGGCAAGACCGTCGACAACGTGCACGCGCTGGACGTGCTGCTCTCCGACGGGACCCGCCTCGAAGTCGGCGCGACCTCGCCCGAGCAGCTGGCCGAGCTGTGCGCGCGAGGTGACCGCGTCGGCCGCCTGCACCAGGACCTGCGGGCGCTGCGGGACGAGATCGCCGACTCGGTCCGCAGTTCGTTCCCCGATCTGGCCCGCCGGGTGTCGGGCTACAACCTCGACCAGCTGCTGCCGGAGAACGACTTCCACCTGGCCCGCGCCCTGGTCGGCACCGAGGGAAGCTGCGCGATCGTGCTGGGCGCGACCGTGCAGCTGGTGACCGCGCCCGCGGTGCGGGCCCTGACCGTGCTCGGGTTCTCCGACACCTACGCCGCGGCCGACGAGGTTCCCCGGCTGCGCGGGCTGGGCGCGCTGGCCATCGAAGGGCTCAGCGCGGAGCTGGTCGACGTGGTGCGGCAGCGCAACCCCGCCTCGCCCGCGCTGCCGCTGCTGCCCGGCGGGCGCAGCTGGCTGCTGGTGGAGAGCGGCGGCGCGGACCTCGGCGAGGCCGAAGCCGCGGCCGACGAGATCATCCGCGCGATGGGCGAGCGCGCCGAGAGCGTCGTGCACACCGATCCGGCGCGGATCGCGGCGCTGTGGAAGATCCGCGAGGAGGGCTCCGGGTACTCGACCAGGATGGCCGGGTCGGAGCGCTCGTCGGGCTGGGAGGACGCGGCCGTCCCGCCCGAGCGGCTGGGCTCCTACCTGCGGGAGTTCGACGCGCTGCTGGCGCGGTTCGGCCGCCGCGGCGTGACCTACGGCCACTACGGCGACGGCTGCATCCACGTCCGCATCGACTTCGACCTGCTCTCCGGCCCCGGCACCGCGCAGTACCGCTCGTTCCTGGAAGCCGCCGCCGACCTCGTGGTGGCGCACGGCGGTTCGGTCTCCGGCGAGCACGGCGACGGTCAGGCCCGCTCCGCGCTGCTGTCCAGGATGTACCCGCCCGAGGTGATCAGGGCCTTCGAGCGGTTCAAAGCGGCCTTCGACCCGGCCGGGCTGCTCAACCCCGGGCAGATCGTGCACCCGCGGCCGGTCGACGCCGACGTGCGCCCGCTGGTGGCCCCGGCCCGGCTCCCGACGCGCACCGCGCTGGCGCTGCACGCCGACTCCGGCGACCTCGCCGCCGCGACGCGCCGCTGCGTCGGCATGGGCAAGTGCCTGAACACCACAGGTGGGGTGATGTGCCCGAGCTACCGGGCGACCCGCGAGGAGCAGCACTCCACCCGCGGCCGCGCCCACCTGCTGTTCGAGATGCTGGCCGGGCAGGTCATCAAGGGCGGCTGGCGCTCGCCCGAGGTCCGCGAAGCGCTCGACCTGTGCCTGTCCTGCAAGGGCTGCAAGTCCGACTGCCCGGTCGACGTCGACATGGCCACCTACAAGGCCGAGTTCCTGCACCAGCACTACCGGCGCCGGTTGCGCCCGGCCGCGCACTACTCGATGGGCTTCCTCCCGCTGTGGCTCAAGCTCGGGCAGCACGCCCCGCAGCTGGTCAACCGGACGCTCTCCGGACCGCTGGCACCGCTGCTCAAAAGGCTCGGCGGGATCGACGCCCGCCGCGAAGTGCCGCAAATGGCGCCACGAACACTACAGGCGTGGTGGTCCGAGCGGCGGAGCGGAACCACCCCGCGCGTGGTGCTCTTCCCGGACACCTTCACCAACCACTTCGACCCGCACATCGGGCGCGACGCGGTCACCGCGCTCGAAGCCCTCGGCCACACCGTGGAAATCCCCCGCCAACCGGTCTGCTGCGGACTGACCTGGCACTCCACCGGCCAGCTCGGCACCGCCCGCCGCGCGGTCCGCCGCACCGCCCGCGCGCTGCGCCCGCTGCTGGAGCGCGGGCTCCCGGTGGTCGGCCTGGAACCCAGCTGCACCGCGTTCCTGCGCAACGACGCGCTGGAACTCGCCCCCGGCGACCTCGACGTGGCCGCCCTCGCCGCGGCGACCCGCACCTTCGCCGAATGGGTCGAACCGACCCGCGACCGGTGGCAGCTCCCCGAGCAGGACCGGGAAGCGCTGGTGCAGGTGCACTGCCACCAGCACGCCGAACTCGGGTTCACCGCCGATCAGGCCACATTGGACGCCACCGGAACCCGCGCGCACGTGCTCGACGCGGGATGCTGCGGGCTCGCGGGCAACTTCGGCTTCGAACGCGGCCACCACGACGTCTCCATCGCCTGCGCCGAACAAGGCCTGCTCCCGGCCGTCCGCGCCGCCGCACCGGGAACCGACGTCGTCGCCGACGGGTTCAGCTGCCGCACCCAGCTGCGCCAGACGGCCGGTGTCGAACCCGTCCACCTGGCCACCCTCGTCGCCCGCGCCCTCCAGCGGTGACAGAACCGACAGCACGCCGGGGAATGCCGCACCGGAGCACCGTGTTGTCCGGGTAACCACCGTCTGAAGGGAATTCACATGGCAACGGTCGAGCTCACCAAGGACAACTTCGACGAGGTCGTCTCCGACAACGGCTTCGTCATCATCGACTTCTGGGCGTCCTGGTGCGGCCCCTGCCGGCAGTTCGCCCCGGTCTTCGACCGCGCGTCGGACAAGCACGAGGACATCACCTTCGCCAAGGTCGACACCGAGGCCCAGCCCGAGCTGGCCGGTGCGTTCAACGTCCAGTCCATCCCGACGCTGGCCGTGATCCGCGACAACGTCCTGGTCTTCCAGCAGCCGGGCGCGCTGCCCGAGAACGTCTTCGACGACCTCATCGGCCAGGCCCGCGACCTGGACATGGACGAGGTCAAGCAGAACGCCAGCTGAGCAGGCTTCCCCGCGATTTCCATTGAAGTCGAACGCCTGATTTCAATGGAAATCGTGGCCCGGTGCGGGCGGTTCAGAAGCCCGGGTCGACCGATTCGCCGACGGCGGCGTGCACCACGCCGGGCAGGCCGCTGATCTGCTCGACCAGCTCCGTCACCGGAGTCTTGCCGCGCAGCCGCAGCGCGACCACCGCGGTGCGCTGCTGCTCGTCGTCGGTGTCCTCGCGCTCGACCTCCAGGTCCATCACCGTCCAGCCGCTGCTGGTGCACAGGGTCAGGACGCTGCGCAGCACACCGTGGCCGTCGAGGTAGCCGATCCGCAGCACCTGCGGTTCGCGCAGCGACCTGCGCAGCAGGCGCAACAGCCACGGATAGCCCAGCACCACCAGGAAGTGCACCGCCGTGGTGGCCGCCGCCAGCACCACCAGCCCGCTGCCGCAGGCCATCCCCACCGCGGCCACCACCCACACCGTCGCCGCCGTGGTCAGGCCGCGCACCGCGTCGCGGCGCACGAAGATCAGCCCGCCACCGATGAACCCGATGCCGGAGACGATCTGCGCGGCCACCCGCGACGGGTCGAACGACACCCGGTCGAAGACCAGCAGATCGCCGAAGCCGTACTTGGACACCAGCATGAACAGCGCCGCACCGACCCCGACCAGGGCGTGCGTGCGCATCCCGGCGCTCTTGGCCCGGATCTCCCGCTCCAGCCCGATCACGCTGGAGAACAGCAGCGCCGTTCCCAGCTCGACCAGCAGCGGGATCTCACCGAGGCCGGCCACCACGGCATCCGACGACACCCCTGGAACGTAGCACCGCGCCTGTCAGGTCACGATCGGCGCGGCCGCCGCGCCAGGTAGACCACCGCGGGCGGCAGGTTGCGCCACACCGTGCGGCTGATCACCGTCTCCTCGAACTCCCCGCGCAGGTCGGCCAGCTGGCGGCGGGCCGGTGGAGCCCACCGCGTCCAGGTGTAGGCGAACTGCGTGAACGCCCCGCCAGGCGCCAGCGCATCGGCGACCAGCCGGATCAGCGGCACCCCGTCGACCGGCGCGTGCGCCACCCAGGGCAGACCGCTCACCACGACATCGGCCCGCAACTCCCGCTCGCGCAGCAGCGCCGGGAGCTCCCGGGCGTTCGCGCACACCGACTCCACACCCGGGAACCGCTCCCCCAGCTGCGCCGCCCACCGCGAGTTGAGCTCCAGGGCCAGGTGGTGCCCGCGCCCGCCGAGCCTGCGCTGGATCACCTCGGTGAACGCACCGGTTCCCGGCCCGAGCTCGACCACGACCGGATCACCGCGGTGCGGGATCGGCGCCACCATCTGCTCGGCGAGCGCCCGCGAGCTGGGCCCGACCGCGGCGGTCGTGGTCGGTGACTTGACGAACTCCCACAGAAAACCCGCTGCCGTTCCCACCTGCGCCACTCCGATCGCCGCCCGACCCCGCGAGCCCGAGCATCGCGGAGCCGGTCGGCGCCCGGGATTCCGTCAGGTGACCACCGGCGCAACTCGGCGCCAACACTTGCTCACGGCAACCGCCGACCGGTGAACATGGAGACCCCGGCGGCGATGATCGCGGTGAGCGTGCCCAGCACCAGCCACGGCTTGCTGGCGTCGGTGTGCTTGGTCTCGTAGCCGATCTGCTCGCCGAGCGTGTCGTAGACCTCGCGGAGCTGCTCGGCGCTGGCCGCCTTGTGGAACTCGCCGCCGGAGAGCTTCGCGATCTCCTGCATGGCCTCGTCGTCGACCTCGACCAGCTCCTGCTGGCCCTGGATCTCGATGCTGCCGTGCCTGGTGCCGAAGGAGATCGTGGAGATCGGCACGCCGATCTTCCGCGCCTCCCGGGCCTTGGTGTAAGCACCGCGCGGGGCGTCCATGTCGCGCGGGATCGTCTGACCGCCGTCGGCCATCAGCACGATCCGCGCGGGCGGGGCCCCGGCCGGGCCGCCGACCATCTTGCCGAAGGAGTCGATCGCCTGCATCGAGGCGTTGATCCCGTCGCCGGTGGCGGTGGCCTCGGCCAGCTTGAGGCTGTCGATGGCCTGCTTGACGCCCGCCCGGTCGGTCGTGGGCATCACCAGCACGGTCGCGGTCCCCGCGAAGGACACCAGCCCGAGGTTGATGCCCGGCGTCAGCTTGTCGGCGAACTCCTTGGCCGCGACCTTCGCCGCCTCCAGCCTGTTGGGCTCGACGTCGGTGGCCTTCATCGACAGCGACACGTCGATGGTCAGCATCACCGTGGCCCGGTTGCGCGGGATGCGCTGCTCGGCGGTGGGGCCCATCAGCGCCACCGTGAGCATGATCAGCGCCACCGCGAGCATGGCGGGCGGCACGTGCTTCCACCAGCCCTGCCGCCGGGCGGCGACCCGGTCGAGCACCTCCAGGTTGCTGAACCGCACCGTGTCCCGGCGACGGCGGCGCATCGCCCACACGTAACCGGCGACCAGCGCCGCGACCACGAACAGCAGCAGGAACCACCAGCCAGCGGTGAATCCCGACAAACTCAGCATCAAGAAGCTCCTCCGGACCAACCGCGCTTGCGGGCCACCACGAACCGCACCACGTCGGCGATCCAGTCCGAATCCGTCCGCAACACCAGGTGCGCGCAACCGGCGCGGCGCAGCACCGCCGCCACCTCCTCGCGGTGCGCCGCGGCAGCCGCGGCGAACTCCTTGCGCAGCACCGGGGTGGTGTGCACCTCCCGCTGCTTGCCGGTCTCCGGATCCGACAGCAGCACCGTGCCCACGTCGGGCAACTCCAGATCTCGCGGGTCCAGCACCTCCACGGCCAGCAGCGAGTGCCGGGAGCCCAGGCCGCGCAGCGCGCGCTGCCAGTCCGTCGGGCCCAGGAAGTCCGAGATCACCACGGCCAGACCGCGCCGCCGCGGCGGGCGCCGCAGCGACTCCAGCAGCCGGGTGAGGTCGCCGCGCGTGCCTTCCTCAGCCCGCGGCGTTCCGGCCGCCTTCCGCAGCAGCGCTCGCGAATGCGCCACGCCGCCGCGCGCGGGCAGCCGCACCGGGCCGGTGCCGTTGTCCAGCACCGCGCCGATCCGGTTGCCGCCGCCGCTGGTCAGGAACACCACCGCGGCCAGCGCCGCGACGGCCAGCTCGCGCTTGTCGCAGGCCGCCGAACCGAAGTCCAGGCTCGGCGAGAGGTCCATCCCGACCCAGGTCTCCAGCTCCCGGTCGGCGACCGTCTGCCGGATGTGCGGTTCGGCGGTGCGGGCGGTGACCGCCCAGTCCATCCGCCGCACGTCGTCGCCGGGCTGGTAGACCCGCGCCTCCCCCGGCTCGGTGCCCGGCCCGGGCACCAGCCCGAGGTGGTTGCCCTGCAGCAGGCCGTCCAGCCGGCCGCGCACGCTCAGCTCCAGCGACTTCAGCGCCGCTTCCATCCGCCCGGTGTCCAGCGACGGAGGCGCCCAGCTCGGGCGGTCCCCACTCGTCGGCTGAGCGGCTGCAGGCACGCCCTGGCTCCTCACTGGTGCGGGTTGGGCGCGTGCTGCGGCTGGCCGTAACCGGGCCCGCCGACCGGGGCGGGCGCGGGCGGACCGGTCTGCGGGCGGGCCGAGACCTGCGGCAGCGGCACGGTCTGCAGCACCCGGTTGACGATGTGCTCCACCGGGATGCCGTCGGCCAGCGCGTCGTAGGAGAGCACCAACCGGTGCCGCAGCACGTCCGGCACCACGTCCACCACGTCCTGCGGGAGCACGTAGTCGCGCCCGCGCACCAGCGCCAGGGCACGAGCGGCGGCGATGATGCCCAGGCTGGCGCGCGGCGAGGCGCCGTAGGAGACCCAGCTCGCGATGTCGGAGAGGCCGTGCTCGTTGGGCAGCCGGGTGGCCACCACCAGGCGCACCACGTAGTCGACCAGCGCGTGGTGCACGAACACCGAGGCGGCGACCTTCTGCAGCCGGATCAGCTCGTCCGGGTTGAGCACCGGGTTCGGCTCCGGGGCCGCCACGCCCATCCGGTAGATGATCTCCCGCTCCTCCTCCGCGGTGGGGTACTCCACCGGGAGCTTGAACAGGAAGCGGTCGCGCTGCGCCTCCGGCAGCGGGTAGACGCCCTCGTTCTCGATCGGGTTCTGGGTGGCCAGCACCAGGAACGGCGACGGCATCGGGTAGCTCTGGCCACCGATGGAGACGTGCCGCTCGGCCATCACCTCCAGCAGCGCCGACTGCACCTTCGCCGGGGCGCGGTTGATCTCGTCGGCCAGCACGAAGTTGGCCAGCACCGGGCCGAGCTCGACGTCGAAGCGCTCGCTGCCCTGCCGGTAGATGCGGGTGCCGAGGATGTCGGCGGGCACGAGGTCGGGGGTGAACTGCAGGCGCGAGAAGCTGCCGCCGACGACCCGCGCGAAGGTCTCGACCGCGAGCGTCTTGGCCACGCCGGGAACACCTTCCAGCAGGATGTGGCCCTTGGCCAGCAATCCGGTCAGCACCCGCTCCACGAGCCGGTCCTGCCCGACGATCACCCGCTTGACCTCGAACACGGTGCGTTCGAGCAGCTGCGCATCGCGCGCCGGAGTGCTCACCTGGTCCGCCGGACGCGCCGCCGCGGCTCCGGCGCCCCCGCTCTCACCGTTGCCGGCCTCGGTCACTTCTCCCAGCCTCCTGTCGTCGGTCCGGCCGTTCCCGGCCGATCAAGATCCTGGCACGTCCCCGCCGCGCGACCGCGCGGGGGCACTGCGCCGACCCCACCCAACCCCACAGCCGGTATGACCCCGGTAAAGCGCCCACCCCACCCAATAATTTCACTCAACACTGAACCCATCAACCAGACTGACCAGACGAAGGGCACCTTTCACCGACTTACTTGGCGAAAGGTGCCCTTCACCGCTCACTCGTTCGTGGGGTGTGCGCTGCGGAGGTCGTCTGGGGTGTCCACATCGGATGCTTCGGAAGCGATTGCTGGGACCGGTAGCGGAGTGAGGGGAGCGAGGACTGCGCGGAGCGGGCGGTCGCGGACGTCGGCGGGCATCGCCTCGCGCAGTGCGTCTGCGCGCCACGTCCCCACCAGCCATTGCAGGCGCTGGGCGGAATCGGTGAGGACTGCTCCGGCGGCTTCCGGGGCCGCGCGCAGCGCGTCGAGCAGCCTGGTGATCGTGGCCGGTGTCAGGTGCGGGTGGTCTCCGGCCAGGACCGCGACCACGCGCGCTTCCACCGGGAGCTGCGCCAATCCGGCCTGGAGGCCGGCCAGCGGGCCGCCGCCCGGCGGGTCCTCCGCCGTCCAGCGCACCGGCCGGGCCGTGGTGCGCGGCGGGCCGACCACGACCAGCGGGTCGGCGGCGGCGACCGCGTCCAGCGTGCGATCGAGCAGCGTCCGGCCGCCGATCGGCAGCATGAGCTTGTCCACCCCGCCGAGCCGACGCGCCCGGCCACCCGCCAGCACCACCGCCGCGAATTCCGCCACACCGCAATGCTTCCAGCCGCCACCACCACGACACCACCCGGCCCGCACGCCGGTGCTGGTACGGTTCGCGCCGTGGAGTGCTACGCGGCTACCCGCATTCGCGGCTGAGAGAGGCCCAACGGGCCAGCTCGCCGCTGTCCGGTCCGGACAGCGGCTTCCCACCCGTGCTCTCAGCGAAAGGCATTTCCACCATGGACATCCGTCCACTCGATCCCGCTGATCCCCCCGCCCTGCTCGACCTCGCCGTGACCGCCTTCGGGCCGTTCTTCGAGGACTCGTTCCGCCCGCACGTCGGCGAGACAGTCTTCGCCAACCGCCACGGCGACTGGCGGGAGGACTACCGGCGGCACCTCGCAGGCCTGCACGACCCGGACGGCGGGAAGTTCGCCGCCGTCGCCCGGGCGGACGGGCAGGTGGCCGGGTTCGTCGGCTGGGTCCTCCAGGCGACCGAACGGCACGGCGAGATCGACATCCTTGCCGTCTCCCCGGCGCACCGCCGGCTCGGCATCGGCGCCGCGCTGGCCGAACACGCCATGGCGCACCTGCGCGCCGCAGGCGTGGAGGTGATCTCGATCGGTACCGGCGGCGACGACTTCCACGCCCCGGCCCGGGCGCTGTACGAATCGCTCGGCTTCACGCCGTTCCCGAACGTCAGCTACACGAAGGCGGTGTGAAGCACCGGAGGGCAGGCCGCGCGGCCTGCCCTCCGGGCTCCGGTCAGAGCATGCGGACCGCGTACGGGGCGATGCCGCCGTAGCGGACCGAGGTCACGCGGACCCGGGAACCCGAGTAGGGCGCTTCCACCATCTTGCCGTTGCCCAGGTAGAGGGCGACGTGGTGGATCCGGCCGCGGGTCTGCCAGAACAGCATGTCGCCGCGGCGCATCTGCGACAGCGGCACCCGGCGCCCGGACTGGTACTGGTAGCCGCTGTAGTGGTCGAGCGAGACGCCCGCACCGGCGAACGCGTAGATCATCAGCCCGGAGCAGTCGAAGCCGGTCTTGGCGTAGTCGCCGTAGGAGTCGGCCACTCCCCCGTCGCGGATGCCGCGGGTCGGTCCGCGCGAGTTGCCGCCACCCCAGGCGTACTGCACGCCGAGCTGGGACATCGCCCGGCTGATCACGACCTCGACCGACCGGCCGCTGGCCGGGGCCACCGGCCGCGCCGGGACGCGGGAGCCGGTCGCCTGTGTCGCGGCCTGCGCGGCGGCCGCTTCCTCGCGCTCCTTGTCGGCCAGCCAGTCCTGGTACTGACCGCGCTGCTGCTCCAGGCCGGACACGTGCGAGCGGGCCTCGGCCAGCTGCGCCTCGACCCCGGACTTGTCGGTCTCCAGCTGCCGCGCCTGGTCGGCCTGGGCGGTCTGGGCGGTGACCGCCGCCTGCTCGGCCGCCTCCGCCGCGCGGCGGGCGTCGTCGGCTTCCTGCCGCTTGGCCTCGGCCTCCTCCAGCGCGGCCCGGGCGAGCGAGTCCTTGTTGACCTTCTCCACGCGAGCGCGTTCGAGGTCGTCCTGCACGTCGAGCTCGGACTTGCTGATCACGTCCAGGAACAGCGCCCGGTCGAGCACGTCCTGCGGAGTCCGGGAACCGACGAACGCGGTCGCCGAGCCGACCTGGCTGCCCTGCCGGTAGCTGCCCGCCACGAACCGGTCCACGCGCTGGCGCTGCTGCTCGATGTGCTGAGCGGCCACGCCTGCCTCGACGGCGGCCGATTCCGCGGCGCGGCGAGCGTCGTCGTAGGCGTCCTCGGCCCGGCCCAGGTCGACCCGCGCCTTGTTCGCGTCCTCCATCTTGACCTCGACCTGCGCCTGCAGGTCGAGGAGCCGGGATTCCGCCTCGGCCAGCCGGTTCGCCAGCTCGCCGACCTGCCCGGCCACCTGCTGCGACCGCGCGCGGCCCGCCTGGAGCTCGGCGTCGCTGGGGTTCGGCGGCGGTGGCGGCACCGCCGCACCGACGCCCGGTGTCGCCACCCCGATGGCGATGAGCAGCGCGATGGCGGCGGTTCTACGCACGCTTCGACTTCCCGGCACGACCGTCACCTCCGCTGGTACGCCCATTCAGCGGTCATTCGTTGGGCTGAATGGAGTCACACGACGGCCTCAGACTTTGCCACTTTCGTCCCTATCGCACCACTGGGACCGATCACGACACGCGCAACATCAGCCACACGGGTCACAACTGCTCCCAGCCATTGGGATGATGACGCGCGGTGATCGCCGAGGGCTCAGGCCCAGGTGCTCGGGTCGCCCCAGGTATGCAGCGGGCGGGTCGGTTCGACCAGCGGGGCGTCGACCAGACCGGGCAGCACCTCGTCCAGCGGATCGCGCAGGACCGCCGCGGCCAGCTCGTCGTAGGGCGTCGGCTCGGCGTTGCAGATGATCAGCTCGGCACCGGCCTTGACGGCGAGCTCGACGAGACCGGCCGCCGGGTGGACGGTCAGCGAGGTGCCCGCCGCGAGGAACAGGTCGCAGTCCAGGGCGGCGCGCTGCGCGGCCCGGATCACGTCGGGGTCCAGCGACTGCCCGAAGGAGACGGTGGCGGACTTGAGGATGCCGCCGCAGGACCGGCAGGGCGGATCGGGCTCCCCGGCGGCCACTCGCTCCAGCGTCGCGGCCATCGGGCCGAGGGCACCGCAGTCCAGGCACACCACCTGGAAGATCGTGCCGTGCAGCTCCAGCACCTTGTCCCGGTCCAGGCCCGCGCGCTGGTGCAGCTCGTCGATGTTCTGGGTCAGCAGCGCGCGGAGCCGCCCGGAGCGGTCGAGGTCGACGAACGCGCGGTGCGCGGCGCTGGGCTCGGCGTGCCAGGCCGGGTGCTCGGCGCGGTTGCGCCACGCCTGCTCGCGCACCTGCGGGTCGGCGACGTAGCTGTCGATGTCGGTGAGGCGCTGGGCCGCGGGGTTCTTGGTCCACACCCCGTTGGGGCCGCGGAAGTCGGGAATGCCGGCGGAGGTCGACACCCCGGCGCCGGTCAGGGCGGTGATCCGGCGCGCTCCGCCGAACAGCTCACGCGCCCGCTGCCAATCGCCCGTGCCTCGTTGCATCACGCCTACACGGTCCCACGAACATCCGGCCACCTGTGCCATCGCCCACCGTCTGCCTGCTCACACCGCCCGGACCTGGCCTTGTGAAGGCTGGTTTGCACCCCGGTAACGCCGGGCGAGCCCGGGTGAAACACCAGGTTCCTACGTTCGGTCCAACCGACGGAAGGAGCCGAGTTGACCGCGAGAGCACCTGCCCGCAGCGGCCGCTGGATCGAGGGCTGGAACCCCGAGGACGAGCGGTTCTGGGCGTCCACCGGCAGGCGCGTGGCGCGGCGCAACCTGATCTTCTCGATCGTCTCGGAGCACATCGGCTTCTCCGTCTGGAGCATCTGGTCGGTGCTGGTGCTGTTCATGTCGCCGGAGATCGGACTGCCCTTCACCGCGGCCGAGAAGTTCCTGCTGGTGGTCACCCCGAACCTGGTGGGCGCGGTGCTGCGGCTGCCCTACGCCGCGGCGGTGACCCGCTTCGGCGGCCGCAACTGGACGGTCTTCAGCTCGGCGGTGCTGCTGGTGCCCGCCGCGCTGGCCTGCTACTTCGTGCAGCAGCCGGGCACGCCGCTGTGGGTCTTCCTGCTCATCGGCGCCACCGCCGGGGTCGGCGGCGGGAACTTCTCCTCGTCGATGACCAACATCACGATCTTCTTCCCGCAGCGCCACCAGGGCTGGGCGCTGGGGCTCAACGCGGGCGGCGGCAACCTCGGCGTGGCCGCGGTGCAGGTCGTGGGCCTGCTGGTGATCGCCGTCGCGGGCAGCACCAGCCCGGCCTACGTCGCCGCGATCTACCTGCCGCTGATCGTGGTGGCCGCCGTGTGCGCGGCGCTGTTCATGGACAACGTGGACGCGGTGCGGGCCCGGCCCGGCGCACTGCGCGAGGCCGCCGCGAACAAGCACACCTGGTGGATCTCGCTGCTCTACATCGGCACGTTCGGCTCGTTCATCGGGTACAGCTTCGCCTTCGGCCTGGTGCTGCAGACCGAGTTCGGCTTCACCCCGCTGCAGGCCGCCAGCTGGACGTTCCTGGGTCCGCTGCTGGGCTCGGTCTCCCGCCCGATCGGCGGCTGGATGTCCGACCGGCTGGGCGGTGGCCGGGTGACGCTGTGGGCGTTCACCGGCATGACCGCGGGAACGGCGGCGCTGCTGCTGGCCTCGTCGCGGGGTTCCTTCGCGGGCTACGTCGCGGCGTTCATCGTGCTGTTCGTGCTGACCGGGATCGGCAACGGCTCGACCTACAAGATGATCCCGGCGATCTTCGCCGGGGAGGCCGAGGTCGAGGTGACCGGCGGCGGCGAGGCCGTGGTGGCCTTCGCCCGGGCTCGCCGGTTGTCCGGCGCGGTCATCGGCATCGCCGGGGCGATCGGGGCGCTCGGCGGTGTGGGCATCAACATGGCCTTCCGCGCCTCCTACGGCAGCGAGGCGGCCAACGGCGACGCGGCGTTGACGGTGTTCCTCGGCTACTACGTGCTCTGCGTGCTCATCACCTGGGCGGTCTACCTGCGAGGGGCGCTCAAGAGCACCCCGGCGCCGCAGCCCTCGCCGTCGGAGGCGGAGGCCACCCGTGTCTGAGCTGCGGACCGTCGCCACTCACTGCCCCTACTGCGCCCTGCAGTGCGGCACCCGGCTGACCCGCGAGCGGCGCGGGGTGTCGGTGCGGCCGACGGACTTCCCGGTCAACCGGGGCGGGCTGTGCCAGAAGGGCTGGACCGCACCGGCCCTGCTGGACGCGGCGGACCGGCTGCGGCACCCGCTGGTGCGCCGAGGTGGTGTGCTCACCCCGGTCGACTGGGACACCGCGCTGGGCGTGGTCGCCGACGGCGTGCGGCGCCTGCGCGACGAGCACGGCGCGGACGCCGTCGGGGTGTTCGGCGGTGGCGGGCTGACCAACGAGAAGGCCTACCTGCTGGGCAAGTTCGCCCGGCTCGCGCTGGGCACCAGCCAGATCGACTACAACGGCCGGTTCTGCATGTCCTCGGCCGCGGCGGCGGGCAACGCCGCGTTCGGGGTGGACCGGGGGCTGCCGTTCCCGGTCACCGACCTCGCCGGAGCCGACGTGGTCCTGCTGGCCGGGGCCAACCCGGCCGAGACCATGCCCCCGCTGATGCAGCACCTGCGGTCCGCGCAGCTGGTGGTGATCGACCCCCGCCGCACCGCCACCGCCGAACGCGCCGCGCTGCACCTGCAGCCCGCTCCCGGCACCGATCTGGCGCTGGTGCTGGGCCTGCTGCACATCGCGGTGGCCGACGGCTGGGTGGACCGGGACTACGTCCGCACCCGCACCACCGGCTTCGACGCGGCCTGGCAGCGCGCGATGACCTGGTGGCCGGAGCGCGTCGAGCGCACCACGGGAGTTCCGGTGACCGCGCAGCGGCAGGCGGTGCGGATGCTCGCCGAGGCCGGGAGCGCTTACGTGCTCACCGGCCGCGGCGCCGAGCAGCACAGCAAGGGTGCGGACACCGTCGCGGGGTTCATCAACCTGGCACTCGCGCTCGGCCTGCCGGGGCGTCCCGGGCGCGGCTACGGCTGCCTGACCGGCCAGGGCAACGGGCAGGGCGGTCGCGAGCACGGCCAGAAGGCCGACCAGCTGCCCGGCTACCGGATGATCGACGACCCGGCCGCGCGGGAGCACGTGGCCGGGGTCTGGGGCGTGCCGCCCGAGGTGCTGCCGGGCCCGGGGCGCAGCGCCTACGAGCTGCTGGACGCTCTGGGCACCGCTGGCGGGCCTCGCGCGCTGCTGGTGTTCGGCTCCAACCCGGTGGTCTCGGCACCCAACGCCGCGCACATCGGCGACCGGCTGTCCACGTTGGACCTGCTGGTGGTGGCCGACTTCGTGCCGTCGGAGACCGCGCAGATGGCCGACGTGGTGCTGCCGGTCACGCAGTGGGCCGAAGAAGAGGGCACCATGACCAACCTGGAAGGCCGGATCCTGCGGCGGCGCCGGTTGCAGGTGCCGCCCGGGCACGCGCGCAGCGACCTGGAGGTCCTGCACGGCCTGGCGGTGCGGCTGGGCGAACCGGGCCACCGCTACCCCACCGGTCCGCGCGAGGTCTTCGACGAGCTGCGCCGCGCCTCGGCCGGTGGCAAGGCCGACTACGCCGGGATCAGCTACGAACGGCTCGACGCCGGCGAGGCCTTGCACTGGCCGTGCCCGGACGTCGAGCACCCCGGCACGCCCCGGCTGTTCCTGGACTCCTTCGCGCACTCCGACGGATTGGCCCGCTTCCAAGCCGTCGAGCACCGCGATCCCGCGGAGAGCCCGCACGAGGCGTTCCCGCTGACCGCCACCACCGGGCGGGTGCTCGCGCAGTACCAGTCCGGGGCGCAGACCAGGCGGGTCGCCGAGCTCAACGAGGCGGCACCGGAGGCGTTCGTGGAGATCCACCCGGACACCGCCGACCGCGCCGGTCTCGCCGACGGTGCGCTGGCGCGGGTGACCTCCCCGCGCGGCAGTGCGCTCGCGCGGGTGCGAGTGGTGGCCACCATGCGCACCGACACGGTGTTCCTGCCCTTCCACTTCCCAGGGGACGGCCGGGCGAACCTGCTCACCGGTGACGCGCTCGACCCGCGCAGCCGGATGCCGGAGTTCAAGGTCAGCGCGGTGCGCGTCGAACCGGTCCGGGAGGTGGTGGCCGGATGACCAGGATCGTCATCGTCGGCAACGGCCCTGCCGCGCACCGGCTCGTCGAGCGGTTGCGCGCGCACGAGCACACGGGCCCGATCACGGTGCTCGGTGCCGAGCAGCATCCCGCCTACAACCGGGTGCTGCTGGGCGCGGTGCTGGACCGCACGCTCTCCGCCGAGGCGGTGCGACTGCCCGCGGTGGACGCCGAAGTCCGGTTGCGGGTCACCGTCACCGGCATCGACCGCGGCCAGCGCGTCGTGCACACCGACACCGGCGAGCGACTCCGCTACGACGTCCTGGTGCTGGCCACGGGATCCCGGCCGCGGCTGCCCGAGATCACCGGACTGCGCGACGAGCACCTGCAACCGCTGCGCACGCTGGACGACTGCGCGCGGATCGACGGTGCCGCGGGCCCGTTCGCCGTGCTGGGCGGTGGGGTTCTCGGGGTCGAGGCGGCGCGGGTCCTGCTGGCCCGCGGCCACGCGGTCACGCTGGTGCACCCGCGCCCCCACCTGATGGACCGGCAGGTCGACGAGGCCGGTGGCCGGTTGCTGGCCGACCGGCTCGGCAAGCTCGGCGCCGGGCTCCGCCTGGGACGCAAGGCGGTCGCCTACCGGCCGGGCCGGCTGATCCTGGACAACAGCGAAGTGGTCCCGGCCAGGCTGGTGGTCGCCTGCACCGGCGTGGTGCCGGAAACCGCGCTCGCGGTGCGGACCGGGCTGGCGGTGCAGCGCGGCATCGTCGTGGACGACCGGCTGCGCACCAGCGATCCGCGCATCCACGCCATCGGCGACTGCGCCGAGCACGAGGGCCGCACCCCCGGTCTGATCGCCTCCGCGTGGGAGCAGGCCGACGCGCTCGCGGCACTGCTCACCGGAGATAACGCCCGCTACCGCGGCACCCGCGCCGTCACCCGGCTCAAGGCGCGGGGCATCGACCTCGCCTCGATCGGCTCGGTCGACGTGCTCGACAGCGCCGAGGCCGAGATCGTCACGCTCTCCGACCCGGCCAGGGGCCGGTACGCGAAGTTGGCGCTGCGGGAGGAGCGGATCACCGGTGCGGTGCTGCTCGGCTTCCCGGAGGCGATCGCATCGGTCACCCAGCTGCACGACCGCGACCTGCCGGTGCCCGCCGACCGCCTCGCGCTGCTGCTGGGCAACCCCGCCGCCGTGCCCGGCGGCCCCGTCGAGCTGTCCGACGACGCGGTGATCTGCCGCTGCAACAACGTCACCAAGAAGTCCCTGACCACCGCCTGGCAGGGCGGTGCCCGCTCGGTGCCCGAGCTGGCCAGGGCAACGCGGGCGACCACCGGCTGCGGCGGCTGCGTCGACGACGTCGCACGCCTCTGCACAGCCCTGGCCCAACGCGCTGAACACCAGAAGGGCGTCGCATGACACACCTTGTGCAACCGGAGTCCCGCTCAACCGCACCTCAGGGGACCGTGATGCAACCCAGCCACAAGAAGCCGCCAAACGCGAGAACAACACCAAACGCAACCACCACTGAAAATCGCGGAGAGGCGGGACTGCCGTGATCCGCACACTCATCATCGTTGGCCACGGGATGGTCGGCCACCGGCTCGTGGAGACGCTCCGGGAGCGCGACACCGCCGGTGCCTGGCGGATCATCGTGCTCGGCGAGGAGCCCCGACCGGCCTACGACCGGGTGGCGCTGTCGTCCTACCTGGACGGCAAGAGCGCCGAGGACCTGAGCCTGACCAGCCACGAGCTGCTGGAGGACCCGCTGGTCGACCTGCGGCTGAGCACCGCGGTGACCGGCGTCGACCGGGCCGCCCGCACGGTGTCCACATCGGACGGATCGGTGCTGGGTTACGACGCGCTGGTGCTGGCCACCGGCTCGCGGCCGTTCGTGCCGCCGGTGCCCGGTCACGACCTCGACGGCTGCTTCGTCTACCGCACCATCGAAGACCTCGACGCCATCCGCGCCGCCGCGGTGGAGGGCGAGAACGGCGTGGTGATCGGCGGTGGCCTGCTCGGGCTGGAGGCGGCCAACGCGCTGCGGCTGCTGGGGATGCGCCCGCACGTCGTGGAGATGGCGCCGCGGTTGATGCCGCTGCAGGTCGACGAGGGCGGTGGCCAGGTCCTCGGCCGCCTGGTCGGCGACCTCGGGCTGGCGGTGCACTGCGGGGCCGCGACCAAGTCCGTCGACGGCGACGGCCGGGTCCGCGGTGTCTCGCTGGCCGACGGCACGGTGATCGACACCGGGCTCGTGGTGTTCTCCGCCGGAGTCCGGCCGCGCGACGAGCTGGCCGAGGTCGCCGGGCTGGACCGCGCCGAGCGCGGTGGGATCCTGGTCGACGAGTTCTGCCGCACCAGCGACGACAACATCTGGGCCATCGGCGAGTGCGCCGCGGTGCAGGGCCGCTGCTACGGGCTGGTCGCACCCGGCTACGGCATGGCCGAAGGGGTCGCCGAGCAGCTGCTCGAGCGGGGCGGCGGTGCCTTCCCCGGCGCGGACCTGTCCACCAAGCTCAAGCTGCTCGGCGTCGACGTCGCCAGCTTCGGCGACGCGCACGGCCGGACCGAGGGCGCGCTGGAGGTCGTCTACGCCAACAACGCGGCGGGCACCTACGCCAAGCTGGTGCTCAGCGACGACGCGCGGGTGCTGCTCGGCGGAGTTCTCGTCGGCGATGCCAGCGCGTACACGGTGCTGCGACCGCTGGTGGACCGCGAGCTGCCCGCGCCGCCCGAGCAGTTGCTGCTGCCCGCCGGGTCCGGTGTGGACGCGGGCGCGCTGCCCGCCGACGCCACGGTGTGCTCCTGCAACAACGTGACCAAGCAGGACATCACCTCGGCCATCGCCGAGCAGGGGCTCACCGACGTGCCGGGGATCAAGGCCTGCACGAAGGCGGGCACCAGCTGCGGTTCGTGCGTGCCGATGCTGAAGAACCTGCTCGGCGAGTGCGGGGTGGTCACCTCCAAGGCGCTGTGCGAGCACTTCCCGCAGTCGCGCAGCGAGCTGTTCGAGATCGTCCGGGCCACCGGGATCGGCTCGTTCTCCGAGCTGATCGGCAGGCACGGCAGCGGGCGCGGGTGCGACATCTGCAAGCCCGCCGTCGCCTCCATCCTGGCCAGCCTCGGCCACGGGCACATCCTCGACGGCGAGCAGGCCGGGCTGCAGGACACCAACGACCGGTTCCTGGCCAACCTGCAGCGCAACGGCACCTACTCGGTGGTGCCCCGGGTGCCCGGCGGGGAGATCACCCCGGACAAGCTGATCGTGCTGGGCGAGGTGGCCCGCGAGTTCGGGCTGTACACCAAGATCACCGGCGGGCAGCGCATCGACCTGTTCGGCGCGCGGGTGGAGCAGCTGCCGCTGATCTGGCGGCGGCTGGTCGACGCCGGGTTCGAATCCGGGCACGCCTACGGCAAGGCGCTGCGCACCGTGAAGTCCTGCGTCGGCAACGACTGGTGCCGCTACGGCGTGCAGGACTCGGTGAGCATGGCCATCCGGCTGGAGCTGCGCTACCGGGGCCTGCGGGCGCCGCACAAGATCAAGGCCGGGGTGTCCGGGTGCGCCCGCGAGTGCGCCGAGGCGCGCGGCAAGGACTTCGGCGTGATCGCCACCGACAAGGGCTGGAACCTCTACGTCGGCGGCAACGGCGGCTTCACCCCGCGGCACGCCGAACTGCTGGCCGCCGACCTCGACGACGACCAGCTGATCCGGCTCGTCGACCGGTTCCTGATGTTCTACGTGCGCACCGCCGACCGGCTGCAGCGCACCTCGGCCTGGCTGGAGTCGCTGGAGGGCGGGCTGGAGCACCTGCGCGAGGTCGTCGTCGAGGACTCGCTGGGCATCGCCGCGGAGCTGGAGGCGGCCATGCACCAGCACGTCGACAACTACTCCGACGAGTGGGCCGGGGTGCTGGCCGATCCGGCCAAGCTGGCCCGCTTCGTCTCCTTCGTCAACGCCCCGGAGGCGCCGGACCCGACCATCCGCTTCGTGCGGGAGCGCGGTCAGATCCGGCCCGGTCCGGTGGCGCTGCCGATGCCCGCCGTCGCAACCCAGGAGGTGTCCGGATGAACTGGCAACGGATCTGCGAACTCGACCTGCTGCCGCCCGAGTGCGGGGTGCCCGCGCTGGTCCACGACCGGTCGGTGGCGGTGTTCCGCACGCGCGACGACGAGCTGTTCGCGGTCGGCAACGTCGACCCGTTCTGCGGGGCCGGGGTGATCAGCCGCGGCATCGTCGGTGATCGCGGCGGTGAGCCCACGGTCGCCTCGCCGATGCTCAAGCAGGTGTTCTCGCTGCGCACCGGGCAGTGCCTGGACGACCCGGCGGCGCGGCTGCCGGTCTACCCGGTCCGGCGCCGGGCCGACGTGGTGGAGGTCGCGCTTCCTTGACCGACGAACTCGCTGGCTACACCGTCGCGGTGACCGCGGCGCGACGGGCCGACGAGCTCGGGTCGCTGCTGGCCAGCCGCGGCGCGCGGGTCCTGCACGGCCCGGCGCTGCGGTTCCTCCCGCTGGCCGACGACACCGAGCTGCGGCGGGTCAGCCGGAGCTGCCTGGACGCGCCGCCCGACGTGGTGGTGGCCACCACCGGCATCGGCTTCCGCGGCTGGATCGAGGCGGCCGACGGGTGGGGCATCGGCGCGGAGCTGCTCTCGGCGCTGCGCCCGGCGCAGCTGCTGGCACGCGGTCCGAAAGCGCGCGGGGCGGTGCACGCCGCCGGGCTGCCCGATCCGTGGTCGCCGGTCTCGGAGTCCTCCGCCGAACTGCTGGCGCACCTGCTCGAGCAGGACCTGGCCGGGGTCCGGATCGCGGTGCAGCTGCACGGGCAGCCGCTGCCGGACTTCGTGGACGCGCTGCGCTGCGCCGGGGCTGAGGTCGTCGAGATCCCGGTCTACCGCTGGACCGCGCCCGCCGACATCGGCGCCGTGGAGAACCTGCTGCGATCGGTGTGCGCGCTGGAGGTCGACGCGGTGACCTTCACCAGCGCGCCCGCCGCGGCCGGCCTGCTCTCGCTGGCCGCCGAGCGCCGCTGCCGGGACGACCTGCTCGCGGCCTTGCGCGGTCCGGTGCTGGTCGCCTGCGTCGGTCCGGTGGCGCACGCGCCGCTGGCCGACCACGACGTGCCCGCGGTGATCCCCCAGCGGTTCCGCCTCGGCGCGCTGGTGCGTTCGCTGTGCGATGCGCTGCCGGACCGGGCACCGACGCTGCCCGTGGGCGGCCGGGAGCTGCAGGTGCGGGGGCACGCCGCGGTGGTGGACGGGGTGGTCAGACCGCTGTCCCCGCAGGGTCGGGCGCTGCTGGGCTTGCTGGCCGAGCGGCCGGGGCGGGTGGTGTCGCGGCGGGAGCTCGCCGAGGCGCTGCGCGGTGACGGGGGCTCGGCCGACGAGCACGCCGTGGAGCAAGCAGTGGCCCGCCTGCGGGCGGCGCTGGGATCTTCCGAGCTGGTGCAGACCGTGATCAAGCGGGGGTACCGGCTCCCGCTGGAACCGATGGGGGACCGACCGTGAACCCTCCGCTGCTGCTGGTCGCGCACGGCACCCGCGATCCGGGCGGGCCCCGGGTGATCGAGCGCCTGGCCGCCGCAGCGGCCGAGCACCTGGACGTACCGGTGCACGTCGGGTACGTCGACGTCATCGGACCGACCGTGGTCGAGGCGCTCGACGGCATCACCGGCCCGGTGGTCGCGCTGCCCGCGTTCCTGGCCGCCGGCTACCACGTGCGCACCGATCTGCCGGAGCAGATCGCCGCCAGCGGGCGAGCGGACGTGGCCGTCGGCACGGCGCTGGGGCCGTCCCCGGAACTCGCCGAGGTGATGCGGGAGCGGTTGGTCGCGGCCGGGTGGCGGCCCGGCAGGCGGATCGCGTTCTCCGCCGCCGGGTCCTCCGACGCGAGGGCGCTGGACGACGTGCGCGCGGCGGCGCGGCTGCTGGGCCGCCGCTGCGGGCAGTGGTTGACCCCGAGCTTCGTCACCACCGCCGCCCCGGCCACCGCCGAGGTCTGCGGTCCCGGTGACTTCATCGCGCCGTACCTGCTGGCCCCGGGGCTGTTCCACCGGCGGCTGGCGGAGCTGCCGGTGGCCGGTGTCGCCGAACCGATCGGCGATCACCCGGCCGTGGTGGAGCTCGTCGCGCGCCGCTACCGGCAGGCCCGGCGCGCGGTGCCCGCTGCCTGAAAACCCGGCCGGTGGGGTACTCCGACTGCTACGACATCACGTCCGGTCGAGGGGGTTGTCCAGATGTCCAGCACGACGAGTTCCAGCACCGCGCACCGCACCCGTCGGCAACCCGCGAGCAAGAGCCGCCACCAAGCTCCGGGGATCCCGGTGCCCTACGTGACGGCGGAGCTGCACACCGCCCGGATCCCGCTGCCCGGTGGCGAGAACGTCGCTTCCGCCGTCGACACCGTGCGCCACCAGCTGCCCTCCCGCGACCAGCTGCTGTTCTACGGCGGGCTGACCGCGGCGGCGGCGTTCAGCGTCATCGAATGGCCGGTCGCGGCGGCGATCGGCATCGGCAACGCGCTCGTCCAGCGCAGCGTGCACAAGGAGGCCGGCGAGGACTGAGCACCAGATGCCACTGGGCCGGTTGCTCGCCAAAGCAGCCGAGGTCGCCGCACCCGTGCTGCACGCGGCCCGCACCAGAGCGGCCGCTCCCGCCGGTCGCCGGGTGTGGGCCGGTCGCCGCCGCAGCCACCTGGAGGTCCGCGGCCTGCACGAACCCGGCTCCGAGGCCACCGCGCGCGCAGTCGAAGCCCGGGTCGCGGCCGTCGACGGCGTGCACCGCGCCGAGATCAACGGCGTGCTCGGGCGCGTGGTCGTCGAGCACGATCCGGGCGTGGACATCGCGGCGCTGTCCCGGGTGATCTCCGACGCCGAGGGCGAGCACGGCCTGGACGACGCGGCGATGCCCCCGCGCAGCAGCGCCCACCCGGCCAACGCCGAACCGGTGCTCCGCGATGCGGCGGCGCTGGTCATCAGCCTGGCCGGGCTCGGCTACGCCACCGCGGCCGCGCTGCTGCCGGTGCGGGTGGTGCCGCCGCTGCTGCCCGCCGTGGTGTCGCTGGTCGATTCCGTGCCGTGGATGCGCCGCGAGCTGGAGCGCAAGCTCGGCCGCGCACCGGCGGACAGCCTGCTCGTGCTCGGTGGCGCGGTCTCGCACGGGTTGTCGCGGAGTCCGCTCGGCGTGTTCACGCACCTGTGCGGCCGGTTCTGCGCCTCGCGCGAGATGCTCGCCCGGCAGCAGGCCTGGGCCGAGTGGGAGCGGAGTTCGGTGCACCGCTGCGATCCGGTGGCCGTCGAGCCGCGACCGCAACCGGTTCCGGACGGCCCGGTCGAGCGGGTCGCCGGTGTCTCCGGCACGGCGGCGCTGGCCGCTTGCGGCACCGTGCTCGCCGCCTCGCGCAACCCGCAGCGCGCGCTGGCCATGCTGGTGGCCGGAACGCCGCGACCGGCCAAAGCCGGGCGCGAAGCCTTCGCCGCGCAGCTCACCACCGCGGTCTCGGCGCGCGGCGGGCTCGTCCTGGAACCCGATGCGCTGCGCAGGCTCGACCGCGTCGACACCGTCGTGTTCGACGCCCCGGTGCTGCTGACCGGCCGCCGCGCGGTGGACTCCGTGGTGCCGGTGGATCCGCAGGCCGACGCCGCGGAGCTGTTCGTCCTGGCCAGCCGGCTCGTCGATCCGCGGGACCCGGCGGCGGAGAAGGTCCTCGGCGACTGGTCGACCGGGCCGGGCGGGGTGTTGCGGCACCGCGGCGACGTCGTCGCGCGGGTCGACGTCGTCGACGAGCTCGATCCGCTGGCCGAAGCGCTGGTCGAGGCGGCCCGCGCGAACGGTGCGGCGGTGGTGGCCGGCGACGGGCTGGACCGCAGGCTCCCGCTGGACCGGGTGGTGCCGGGCGGGAACCGGCTGGCTCGCTCGGTGCGGCGCCTGCAGGCCGAGGGCGCGGTGGTCGCCGTGGTCTCCGCCCGCGCGGACGCCGCGCTGGCCGCCGCGGACGTCGGCATCGGACTGTCCACACCGGACCGGACGCCGTGGGGTGCCGATGTCCTGTGCCCGCGGGCCGATGTCGTCCACGTGCTGCTGTCCGCGGCGGAGAACGCGCGCACCGCCAGCCGCAACGCGGTGCTGCTCTCGGTCGGCGGTTCCTGCCTGGGAACGCTCTTCGCCACGTTCGGCCCAGCTCTCGGGGCTCCGGCGCGCGCGTCGATGCCGATGCAGGCGGCGACTCTGACCGCGCTGTTCACCGGCACCTGGGCCGGGGTGCGCGCGGCCGACCGCGCTCCCCCGGTCCCGCAGGAGCGCACGCCTTGGCACGCCATGCCGCCGGACGCAGCACTGTCCACACTGGCCAGTTCGGAGCGGGGGCTGACCGAGTCCATCGCGGCTTCCCGGCGCCAGCACCGCGATCGCGGCCGGGCCCGGCCCGGCATCGCCCGGTCGACCGCGGCGGGCCTGATCACCCCGATCACGCCGGTGCTCGGTGCCGGTGCGGTCGTCTCCGCCGGATTGGGCTCGGTGGTCGACGCGGCGCTGATCGTCGGCGTGCTGCTGGCCAGCGCGCTGGTCGACGGCGTCCAGCGGGTGGCCACCGACCGGGAGCTGACCCGGCTGCTCGACGCCGGGCAGGTGCCCGCGCGGCGCAGGCGCGAAGGCACCGTCGAGCTGGTCCCGGCCGATCAGCTGGTGCCCGGCGACGTCGTCGAGCTGCGCGCCGGCGACGGGGTGCCCGCCGACTGCCGGCTGCTGTCCGCCGACGGCCTGGAGATCGACGAGTCCAGCATGACCGGCGAGTCCCAGCTGGTCGCCAAGGACGTCGCGGCCACCACCGCGGCCGAGGTCGCCGACCGCACCTGCATGGTCTACCGGGGCACCGCCGTCGCGAGCGGGACCGGCACCGCCGTGGTCGTGGCGGTCGGCACGAGCACCGAGCTCGGGCGCACCGCGCGGACCAGCGCGCCGGAGACCGGCAACGGCGTCGAAGCACGGCTGGGCGAGCTCACCAAGAAGCTCCTGCCGGTCTCCATCGGCGCGGGCGGCGTGCTGTTCGCCGCAGATCTGCTGCGCGGCGTGCCGCTGGGCCGCACCGTCGCGCGTTCCGTGGGGCTGGCCGTGGCCGCCGTCCCCGAAGGCGTTCCGTTCGTCGCCACGCTCGCCGAGCTCGCCGCCGCCCGCCGCCTGGCCGGGCGCGGTGTGCTCGTGCGCAGCCCCGCCACGATCGAGGCGCTGGGCCGGGTCGATGCGCTGTGCTTCGACAAGACCGGCACCCTCACCCAGGGCCGGATCGCGCTCGGCCAGGTCTCCGACGGCCGCACCGCTCAGCCCACCTCGCACCTCGACGAGCGGCACCGGGAGGTCGTGGCCGCGGGCGTGCGGGCCACGCCCCGGCAGAGCGACGAGCACCCGCTCCCCCACCTGACCGACCGGGCCGTGCTCGACGGCGCCCGCGCCGCAGGTGTCACGGCGGAGGAGACCGTGCTGGCGGAGCTGCCTTTCGAGCCGTCGCGAGGCTTCCACGCGGTGCGCGTCGACGGCCTGCTCTCGGTCAAGGGCGCCCCGGAAGTCGTGCTCGACCGGTGCACCCGCTGGCGGCACAGCGAGGCGTTCGACGCCGCAGCCCGGGCAGCGGTCGAGCGCGAGATCGAGCGGCTGGCCACGGCCGGCTACCGGCTGCTCGCGGTCGCCGAGCGGGCCGCCACCGCCGCCACCGGGCTCACCGAGTCCGATGTGGACGACCTGGAGTTCATCGGCCTGCTGGGGCTGGCCGACCCGGTGCACCCGGCCGCCGCCGAAGCGGTCGCGCAGCTGAGCAGCGCGGGCGTGGACGTGATCATGATCACCGGCGATCACCCCAGCACCGCCGAGGCCATCGCCGCCGAACTCGGCGTGCTCGGCGGCAAGCGGGTGCTCACCGGCGCCGAGCTGGACCGGCTCGACGACGAGCAGCTGACCGGCGAGCTGCCGGGGATCGCGGTGTTCGCCAGGGTCAGCCCGGCGCAGAAGGCCCGCATCGTGAGCCGGTTGCGGGCCGGCGGCCGGGTGGTGGCGATGACCGGCGACGGCGCCAACGACGTCCCGGCGATCAACCTGGCGCAGGTGGGCATCGCGTTCGGATCCCGGGCCACCCCGGCCGCGCGCGAGGCCGCCGACCTGGTCGTCGCCGAGGACCGCATCGAGACGCTGACCGACGGCATCGTGGAGGGCCGCGGGATGTGGACGTCGGTGCGCGACGCGCTGGCGATCCTGCTGGGCGGCAACCTCGGCGAGATCGGCTACGCGCTGGGCACCGGGCTGCTCAGCCCCGCGGCCGGGCTCAACGCCCGCCAGCTGCTGGTGGTCAACCTGCTCACCGACGTCCTGCCCGCCATCGCGATCGCGGTCCGCCCGCCGCCGCACGCCACCCCGGAGAAGCTGCTGGCCGAAGGCCCCGAGGCCTCGCTCGGCTCGGCGTTGGCGCACGACGTCTACGCCCGCGCCGCGGCCACGGCCGGTGCGGCCGGGCTCGCGTGGCTGCTCGCCCGGCCGATGTCCACGGCCGCGCAAGCGCGCACCACCGGCCTGGTCGCGCTGGTCTCCGCGCAGCTGGCGCAGACCCTGGCGGTGCGGGGTCGCACGCCGCTGGTCCTCGCCGCGGGAGCGGGTTCGCTGGTGCTGCTCGTCGCCGTCGTGCAGCTGCCCGGCATCAGCCGGTTCTTCGGCAGCAGCCCGCTGCTCCCGCACCAGTGGGCCATCGCGGCAGGCACGTCGATCGCCGCGGCACTGGCGGTGCTGATGTGGCAGAAGTGGCCGCGAAACAGCACCTGACCTGCACTGTTTCCAGTCGGTTCACCGATCCGACACCTCCGGCTGCACCCCGGCTAACCCGGTCGGCGCACAGTCGGGCCGTACCGTCGCAGAGCACCCGGAGAGCCCGATGCAGTTCCTGACCTCGATCCTGACCGCCGCTGCCGTCGCCCTGGTGGAGACCCTGGTGATCCACCTCGTCCGCAAGACCCTCCGCGCGGCCTGATCCCGGCCTACCATCCGGGGATGAGCGAACCGGCCGGAACCGCAGCCCAGCTCGTCTCGGTCGCCGACCAGTGGGCGAGGGCGATCGCCACCAACGACCTCGCCCGGATCGCCGAGCACATGGCCGACGAGTGGACGATCGTCTCCGAATCGGGGATCTCGGCGAAGGAGCGGTTCCTCTCGCTCATCGCCTCCGGCGAGCTGACCCACTCGGCGATGCAGCGCGTCGGCGAGCCGCGGATCACGATCTGCGGCGACGTGGCGATCTACGTGGCGCGGGTGACCAACACCGCGCACTACCGGGGTCAGCGCTTCGACGCCGACGAGTGGACGACGGACGTCTTCGCCTGGCGGGACGGCCGCTGGCGCTGCGTGCACAGCCACATCACGCCGGTCGCGACCTGACCTACACCCCGGCCAGCTCCGAGGCCTGCGTCTTCGCCGGAGCCGAGCGCTGGGCGACGTAGGCACCGGCGAGGATCAGCGCGCCACCGAGCAGCTGGACCGGGCCCAGCGCCTCCGACAGCAGCGCCCAGGCGAGCACGGTGGCCACCACCGGCTCCAGGAACGCGACCGCGCCCGCCACCTGCGGCGACAACCGGCGAACCGCGACGATGCCGGTCAAGTACGCCAGCACCGTGCTGAACACGACGATCCAGGCCACCGCCACCAGCGCCGGGAACTGCTGACCGGCCAGCTGGACGTCGCCGAGCAGCAGCGCCCAGTCCATGTCCCACGGCTGCGCGATCAGGGTCACCACCACCGCGCCGAGCAGCAGCCCGAACCCGGCGAGGGCGAACGGGTCGACCTCGGGCCCGCTGTCGGACAGCAGGAAGTAGGCGGCCTGGCAGCCCGCGGCGCCCAGCGCCAGCAGCAGGCCGACCGGGTCGAAGCTCAGCCCGGCCCACAGCTCCACCACGCAGGCCAGGCCGACCATCGCGATCGCCACCCCGATCGCCGCCGACCGGCTCACCGGGCTCCGCCGCACGAACCGGATCCAGCCCAGCACCAGCACCGGCCCGAGGAACTCGATCAGCAGCGCCACCCCGACCGGCACGCTGGCGATCGAGGCGAAGTAGAAGACCTGCACCCCGGCGATGGCGAACAGCCCGTAGCCGATGAGCAGCTTGGGCACCCGCCGCACGGCCGCGGCGTGCCGGAGGGCGAAGGGCAGCATCAGCAGCGCGCCACCGGCCAATCGCAGCCACGCCACCTGCAGCGGGCTGAACCCGGCGGTGATCAGCGGTTTGGCGAACGGCCCCGATCCGCCGAAGCAGAACGCGGAGGCGATCGCGATCGCCACCCCGGCGGACTTGGCACTGCTGGACAGGTTGCGCACGCGCCCATCGAAGCACGCGCCCCCGACCACCTGGAACCCGATTCCGGTACCGCCGTCCCAATGCTTGGGAACCCCCGGAAAAACGGCGGTTTTGCACGGAGTGGTACATGTGATCGAGAGTTTGCCAACCCTTAGTTGAGGGCCCTTACAGGACAAGCGTACTGTTTACATCGAAGAGAGCGGGTCCTCGCGCATGCTCGGCCGACGTGCGCGAGACTCGCAATCGTTCCCGAACTTGCGCCCGTCGCGAGATGGAGTTGAACGTGACTGCACCTGCGAGCAAGGACAGCTTCGGCGCCCGCGGCACGCTGAACGTCGGTGACGCCTCTTACGAGGTGTTCCGGCTCAGCGCCGTCGACGGGGCCCAGCGGCTGCCCTACAGCCTCAAGATCCTCCTGGAAAACCTGCTGCGAACCGAGGACGGCGCGAACATCACCGCCGACCACGTGCGCGCGCTGGCCAGCTGGGACGCCAAGGCCGAGCCGTCCACCGAGATCCAGTTCACCCCGGCCCGGGTGATCATGCAGGACTTCACCGGTGTGCCGTGCGTGGTCGACCTCGCCACCATGCGCGAGGCCGTCGCCGACCTGGGCGGCGACACCTCCAAGGTCAACCCGCTGGCCCCGGCAGAACTGGTCATCGACCACTCGGTGATCATCGACGTGTTCGGCAAGCCGGACGCCTTCGAGCGCAACGTCGAATTCGAGTACGGCCGCAACAAGGAGCGCTACCAGTTCCTGCGCTGGGGCCAGGGCGCCTTCGACGAGTTCAAGGTCGTCCCGCCGGGCACCGGCATCGTGCACCAGGTCAACATCGAGCACCTGGCCCGCACCGTGATGTCCCGCAACGGCCAGGCCTACCCGGACAGCTGCGTCGGCACCGACTCGCACACCACCATGGTCAACGGCCTGGGCGTGCTGGGCTGGGGCGTCGGCGGCATCGAGGCCGAGGCCGCGATGCTCGGCCAGCCGGTGTCGATGCTGATCCCGCGCGTGGTCGGCTTCAAGCTGACCGGCGAGATCCCGGCGGGCGCCACCGCCACCGACGTGGTGCTGACGATCACCGAGATGCTGCGCAAGCACGGCGTCGTCGGCAAGTTCGTCGAGTTCTACGGCTCCGGCGTGGCCTCGGTGCCGCTGGCCAACCGCGCCACCATCGGCAACATGAGCCCGGAGTTCGGCTCCACCGCGGCGATCTTCCCGATCGACGAGGAGACCGTCCGCTACCTCAAGCTCACCGGTCGCCCGGCCGAGCAGGTCGCGCTGGTCGAGTCCTACGCCAAGGAGCAGGGCCTCTGGCACGACCCGAGCCACGAGCCCGAGTACTCCGAGTACCTCGAACTCGACCTGTCCACCGTGGTCCCGTCCATCGCAGGCCCGAAGCGCCCGCAGGACCGGATCGTGGTCTCCGAGGCCAAGCAGTCGTTCCGCAAGACGCTGACCGACTACGCCAAGGTCGAGACCGCCGACGACAGCGCCATCGACGAGGCGGGCAAGGAGTCCTTCCCGGCCAGCGACGCCCCGGCGGTGACCCACCACGAGTCCGCGCCGCAGGTCGTCTCGGCGGCCAACGGCTCGGGCGGCCGGATCTCCAAGCCGGTCACGGTGTCCTCCGAGGAGCTCGGCGAGTTCGAGCTCGACCACGGCGCCGTGGTGATCGCCTCGATCACCTCCTGCACCAACACCTCCAACCCGTCGGTGATGCTGGGCGCGGCCCTGCTGGCCCGCAACGCGGTGGACAAGGGCCTGACCCGCAAGCCGTGGGTGAAGACCTCGATGGCCCCCGGCTCGCAGGTCGTCACCGACTACTACGAGAAGGCCGGGCTCTGGCCGTACCTGGAGAAGCTGGGCTTCCACCTGGTCGGCTACGGCTGCACCACCTGCATCGGCAACTCCGGCCCGCTGCCGGAGGAGATCTCCGCCGCGGTGCAGGACAACGACCTGTCGGTCGTCTCGGTGCTGTCGGGCAACCGGAACTTCGAGGGCCGGATCAACCCCGACGTCAAGATGAACTACCTGGCCTCGCCGCCGCTGGTCATCGCCTACGCGCTCGCGGGCTCGATGGACTTCGACTTCGAGAACGACCCGCTGGGCACCGACACCGAGGGCAAGCCGGTCTACCTGCGCGACATCTGGCCGTCGCCGCAGGAGGTCCAGGACACCATCGACTCGGCGATCACCAACGAGATGTTCACCAAGTCCTACGAGGACGTCTTCAAGGGTGACGAGCGCTGGCGGTCGCTGCCCACCCCGGAGGGCCAGACCTTCGACTGGGACGCGCAGTCCACCTACGTGCGCAAGCCCCCGTACTTCGAGGGCATGGCCATGGAGCCCGCGCCGGTCACCGACATCTCCGGTGCCCGCGTGCTCGCGCTGCTCGGCGACTCGGTCACCACCGACCACATCTCGCCGGCCGGTGCGATCAAGCCGGACTCGCCCGCGGGCCAGTACCTCACCGAGCACGGCATCGACCGCAAGGACTTCAACTCCTACGGTTCCCGCCGCGGCAACCACGAGGTGATGATCCGGGGCACCTTCGCCAACATCCGGCTGCGCAACCTGCTGCTGGACGACGTGCAGGGCGGCTACACTCGGGACTTCACCCAGGAAGGCGCCCCGCAGGCGTTCATCTACGACGCCGCGCAGAACTACGCCGCGCAGGACACCCCGCTGGTGGTGCTCGGCGGCAAGGAGTACGGCTCCGGTTCCTCGCGCGACTGGGCGGCCAAGGGCACCCGGCTGCTCGGCGTCCGCGCCGTCATCACCGAGTCCTTCGAGCGCATCCACCGCTCGAACCTGATCGGCATGGGCGTCATCCCGCTGCAGTTCCCGGAGGGCGAGTCGGCCAAGTCGCTGGGCCTGGACGGCACCGAGACCTTCGACTTCGAGGGCATCACCAAGCTCAACGAGGGCGAGACCCCGGCCACGGTCAAGGTCACCGCGACCAAGACCGACGGTTCCAAGGTCGAGTTCGACGCGAAGGTCCGCATCGACACCCCCGGTGAGGCGGACTACTACCGCAACGGCGGCATCCTGCAGTACGTCCTGCGCAAGATGATCCGCTCCTGATCCCAGCCGACCCGGCGGGCAGCAACTGAACGGGCCCGGTGCGCCACAAGCGCACCGGGCCCGTTCTGCTCGTGGTCGGGCGGGGCGGGAAGGGTGCGGTTGGGAGGGGGGTCCGTGAGCGGTTTGGGGCGTCATAGCACCCCAAACCACTCACGGCCCCACGCATCTCCGGCATCTCCTCGTCGGCCCGCGCCACCCCTCCCTGCGCAGCACCGCAACGACTTCGCGGGCCACCGAGCACGGATTGCGCTCGACGTCCCGCCAGCCGTACACCAACCGCGCCATGCCGCTGAGCTCAGCGGCGTTGTCCCGCCTGCGGTCGCGGAACGCCGTCTCGGCGTCGCTGTGGTAGGCGCGGCCGTCGAGCCGGACGATCAGCCGAACCCCGATGCCCTCATAGCTGCAGTCCTCCAGGAGCTTCCGGCCGAACGCCGAACGGGGAACCTGGCGCTGCGCCCGAGGAATGCCGTGCGCCTGCTCGACATCCAGGAAGTACCGAGCCTCCAGCATCGACGTGAGACCCTCACCGAGCAGCCGGACCGCACGGTCGAGCGCAGTCCGGTAGCGGTAGGCCGGTCTCGCCACCAGCCGGGCACCGATGTCGTCGACCGCCACCCGGTTCGCGGCGGCCACGGTCAGCAGCGTCCGCTCGGCCGCTTTCTCGTCCGCTTCGGCGACAGCCATGTCGATCACCGTGTCCGCGCGCGATGTCCGCGGTGGATCGTGCGCTACGACGATGTGCTGGAAGGCACGGCTGCGGTGGATCACCACGCCTTCCTGCGCCATGGCGGAAGTCCCGTAGGGAACCGTGACGTGAATCGGCCCGTCGTCCTTCGGCAGCCAGCCCCACTCCTGCGCGGCGGTCTGGTGGCTGAGCACCGCAGGCGGATCGGCGTACAACAGCGCGGCGCTGATCCGGGCCGGCCGCGGGAGCGGACCGCTGAACAACGCGATCACTCCACGATGGACCCGCTGCCAGCGGTTCGCCCTGACGTTGGCGCGCACCGCGTCATGACTGATCCCGAACTTCCGCAGCTGCCTGCGGGTGAAGACGGCGTGCTGGCTGCGGTTGAGCAGCTCCCACTCCGCCAGGTCTGACTCTCGGATAACAAGGGGCACGCAATGTAGAGGCGAGAACCGGCCGCCCAGATACACCCGCGAACGTCCTGACGTCCGAAAGCACCCGAAGGTGCGTACAGATCGCTCCCGCGCCAATCGTTGGGCGCTGCGGTCGGGTGGGTGGGTCCGTGAGCGGTTTGGGGCGTCATAGCACCCCAAACCACTCACGGACCCACCCCCCAACCGCAGGCCGGCAGCCTTGGCGATCCGCTCGCTACCAGGTGACCGGGAGTTCGTGGACGCCGTAGATGTTCATGTCGGTGCGGAGCTTCACCTCGGCTGCCGGGATGGCCAGGGCGAGGTCCGGGAAGCGGCGGAGCAGGCCGCCGAAGGCTGCTCGCATCTCGATGCGGGCCAGCTGCTGGCCCAGGCACTGGTGGATGCCGTGGCCGAAGGCCAGGTGGCCGCGGGCGTTGCGGTGCACGTCCAGGGAGTCGGCTTCGGCGAAGCGCCGCGGGTCGTGGTTGGCGGCCAGCAGGGACAGCACGACGGTCGATCCCTCGTTGATCGTCACGCCGCCGATCTCGACGTCCTCGGCGGCGTAGCGGTAGAAGACGTCGCCGACGGACAGGTAGCGCAGGAGTTCCTCGACCGCACCGGGCAGCAGTTCCGGGTCGGCGCGCAGTTCGGCGAGCTGCGCGGGGTTCTCCAGCAGCGCGAAGGTGCCCAGTCCCAGCATGTTCGCGGTGGTCTCGTGACCGGCGAGCAGCAGCAGGAACGCCACCCCGGTCAGCTCCTCCACCGCGAGGTCCTCGTGGCGGGCCAGGTCGGACAGGATGTCCTCCCCCGGCTCGGCGCGCTTGCTCGTCACCAGTTCGGCGAGGTAGGTGTTCAGCGCGACGTAGGCGCCCATCTTCTGCTCGACCGGCTGCTCCTTGACCATGAACTGGGCGTAGTGGGACTGGAAGACGTCCCGGTCGGCGTAGGGCACGCCGAGCATCTCGCAGATCACCAGCGACGGCACCGGCAGCGCGAACTCCGCGACGAGGTCCGCGGGCTGGGGCAGGCCCGCCAGGTGGTCCAGCTGCCGCTCGACGATCTCGGCGATGTGCGCTTCGAGCGACTTCATCCGCTTGACGGTGAAGGCACCGGTGAGTCTGCGCCGCAGCCGGGTGTGGTCCGGCGGGTCCATCGCGACGAACATGCCCGGGATCTGCGGCGCCGGTTCGGTGGCGGCCGGCATGTCCGGCGGCGTGTCGAGCGCGTGGACGACGCCGAGGTCCAGGCGGGAGCTGAGCCGGGTGTCGGCCATCGCCTGGCGGACCTCGTCGTAGCCGGTGATCAGCCAGCCCTCGTGGCCGTCCGGGAAGATCAGCGGGCTGACCGGCCGGGCCTGGCGCAGCCGGGAGACCTGGCTGGACGGGTCGAAGGGGCCCGCATCGCGCTCCGGGGAAAGGCCGTGCGGGACGGGAACCGTGTCGGTCATCGTGCTTCCTCTCGTGGCGGCAACTGCGACCACCGTCCCCGGTCGGCCTGACGTGCGGCTGACACGGCGCTGACACCGCCTCCGGCGGGTGTGCCCGACCGCCGGACTCCCGCCGGTCGGGCGTGGCAAAATCAGCCGGGTGAAGATCGGGATGCTCGGGCCGTTCGAGGTTCGCACGGATGACGACTTCCCGATCGACGTGCCGGGCGCCCGGCTGCGCGGGCTGCTGGTCGCGCTCGCGCTCGCGCCGGGGCAGGTGGTCCCGAAAACGGCGCTCGTCGACTGGATCTGGGGCGAGCAGCCGCCCACCGGTGCCGCGAACGCCTTGCAGCGCCTGATCTCCCGGCTCCGGAAGTCGCTGCCCGCCGAGGCGGTCGAAGGGCACCCCAGCGGCTACCGGCTGGCGGTGGAACCCGACGCCGTCGATGCCGTGCGCTTCGAACGGCTCCTCGGCCGGGCCCGCGACGCCGGTGATCCGCAACTGCTGGGCGAGGCTCTGGCGCTGTGGCGCGGGACGGCCATGCAGGACGTCGAACTGCCGGACAGCGGGGCGTTCGACGCCGAGATCACCCGGCTGGAGACGCTGCGCCTGGCTGCCCTGGAAGACCGGTTCGACGCGGAGATCGACCTCGGGCGCGGTGCTGATCTGGTCGCGGAGCTGACCGGTCTGGTGGCCGCGCACCCGCTGCGGGAGCGGCTGGCCGCAGCGTTGATGCGCGCTCTCGTCGCGACCGGCCGCGACACCGAAGCGCTGCTCGTCTACGAGAACACGCGCAACGCCCTGGCCGACGCGCTGGGCGCCGACCCGTCACCGGAGCTGTCGGCGTTGCACGTCGCACTGCTGCGGGGCGAGCGGGAGGCGGGCCGCAAGACCAACCTGCGCGCCGAGCTGACCAGCTACGTCGGCAAGGACGCGGATGTCGCCGCGGTGGGCGAGCTCGTCACCGGGCACCGGCTGACCACGCTGATCGGACCGGGCGGCTCCGGAAAGACCCGGCTGGCCACCGAAACCGCTCGCACGCTGCTCGGCGGCCTGCCGGACGGGGCCTGGCTGGTCGAGCTGGCGGGCGACGACGGCGACGTGGCGAACTCGGCGCTCGCGGTGCTCGGGCAGCGGGATGCGCTGCTCGGCGAGGCGCCGGACGCGCAACCGGCGGACCGGCTCATCGCCGCGGTGCGCGAGCGGGAGATGCTGCTCGTGCTGGACAACTGCGAGCACGTGATCGACTCGGCGGCGAACTTCGCCCACCGGGTGCTCGGGGAGTGCCCGCGGCTGCGGATCCTCGCGACGAGCCGGGAACCGCTCGGCATCACCGGTGAGGCGTTGTGGCCGGTCGCGCCGCTGACCCTGCCCGATGCCGACGCCGACCCCGGCCGGATCGAATCCTCCCCGGCCGTCCGGCTGCTGCGGGACCGGGCCGCCGCGGTGCGCAAGGATCTCGCCGGTGATGCCGACGCGCTGGCGACCATGGCGCGCATCTGCCGGGCGCTGGACGGCATGCCGCTGGCGATCGAGCTCGCCGCGGCCAGGTTGCGCACCATGTCGCTCGACCAGCTCGCCGACCGGCTCGACGACCGGTTCCGCCTGCTGACCGGTGGCAGCCGCACCGCGCTGCCGAGGCACCGGACGCTGCGCGCGGTGATCGACTGGAGCTGGGAACTGCTCACCGACGCCGAACGGATCGTGCTGCGCAGGCTCTCGGCGTTCTCCGGCGGTGCGAGCCTGGAGGCGGCCGAGCAGGTCTGCGCGGGCGGAGCGGTCGAGCCGGATCACGTGCTCGAGCTGCTGACCGCGCTGACCGAGAAGTCGCTGGTGCTCGCCGAAGGCGACCGCTACCGGATGCTCGGCACGATCCAGGAGTACGCCGCGCTGCGGCTCTCGGAGGCCGGGGAATCGGATTCCGTGCGCCGTGCGCATCTGACGTGCTTCACCGAGCTCGCCGAAGTCGCGGATCCGCACCTCCGCCGCGCCGAGCAGCTCGAATGGCTCGCCGCGCTGGGCGTCGAGCACGCCAACATCGCCGCCGCGATGCGCGGAGCGCTCGCGGCCGACGATGCGGAGGGCGCGATGCGGCTCGCCGCCGCGGCGGGCTGGTACTGGTGGCTCGGCGGGCACAAGGCCGAAGGCAGCGAGCTGATCCTGGCCGCTGCCGCCGTGCCCGGCGACGTGCCCGCCGAGATCAGGGCCGTGGTGTACGCGTTCATCGTCAACTTCGTGTCCACCGGGGCGCTGAGCGATCAGCAGCAGGCGGCGTCGTGGATCATCAAGGCCCACGAGGTGGGCCGGGGCGTTCGCAGCGGCCACCCCGCGCTGCGGTTCGTGGCCCCGCTGGAACGCATGCTGCAGGCGCCGGAGGAGGCGATGCTCGCGTTCGAGCCGCTGCTCGTCGACGACGATCCGTGGGTCCGCGCCCTCGCCCGGCTGCACCTCGGCAAGACGCGGATCGTGCTCGGCCACCCCGGCTGGGAGGCCGACGTCCACCTGGAGGAAGCGCTCACCGAGTTCCGCGCGGTCGGCGAGCGGTGGGGGCTCTCGTTCGCGCTGAGCGAGCTGGCGAGCCGGACCGCGGTGCGCGGCGAGTTCACCAGCGCGTGCGAGTTCTACGAGCAGGCGATCGGCGTGGTCACCGAGTTCGGGGCCGACGACGACGTGGTGCGGATGCGGTCGCAGCAGGCCCGGCTGCACTGGCTGTCGGGCGATGCGGATGCCAGCGCGGCCGCCATGGCCGATGCGCACCGGGCCGCCGATCGAGCCGCCTGGCCTCCGGTGCTGGCCGAGCTGGCGTTGGCGGAGGCGGGGCTCGCGCGCTTGCGCGGTGACGACGAGCAAGCGCGCAGGCAGCTCGACGTCGCGACGGCGTTGCTGGGCGATGGGGCGGAACGGGCCAACGTCCGCGCGGAGGTGCACGACCTGCTCGGCTACCTCGCGGCGGACCTCGACGAGGCCCACCGCCACCGCGGCTCGGCGTTGCACGCGGCGTCCGAAGCGGGCTACGCGCCCTTGATCGCCCAGGTGCTCGTCGGGATCGCGGATCTGGCGCTGCGCAGCCAACAGCACGAACAGGCGGCTCAGCTGCTCGCGGCCAGCTCAGCGGTGCGCGGACTGCCGGACCTCTCCTTGCCGGATGCCGACCGGATCGAGCAGGCCGCGCGGCGCAGCCTCGGCGACGCGCGGTTCGGCGAAGCCGTGCGGGTGGGCTCGCAGGCGAGCTGGCACGAGCTGGCCTCGGCCGCCCTCGCCCGCTGAGCTCAGTCCTGGCGCGGGCGGCGGCAGACGTAGATGCGGGCCGGGGGCACGTTGCGCCACACCGTGCGGGAGGTCAGGACCTCGTCGAAGCTCAGGTCCAGGCGGCGGCGGAACTGGCGGGCGCCGGACATGCCCAGCGCGTGCACGTAGGCGAAGGTCGTGAAGGCGCCGCCCGGCGCGAGCACCGAACCGACCTGGTGCAGGATGTCGCGCTGCAGCTGACCCGGGAAGATCGACCACGGCAGGCCGCTGACCACCGCGTCCACCTTGTCGACACCGATCTCGGCGAGCAGTTCGCCGAGCCGGGCCGCGTCGCCCTGGACGACCTCCAGCCACGGCAGCTCGGTGCGCAGGTACTCGACCATGCCGCCGTCCAGCTCGATGGCCACCTGGCGGCCGCCCGATGGCAGCCGGTCGGCGATCGCGCCGCTGAGCGCTCCGGTGCCCGGCCCGAGCTCCACCACCACCGGCGTGCCCGAGGACGGCACCACCGACGCCATCTCGCGGGCCAGGCTCGGCGAGCTGGGGGCGACCGCGCCGACCAGGTTGGGCTTGCGCACCGCGCGCTCGATGAAGGCGCGGTAGTTGGCCAACGTCGATCCGGTGCCGGGCAGTGCGGCAGCGCCCCGCTGCCGACCTCGGACCTGTTCGGCTGGAGTCACGGAAGCCCTTCCCGGTTGGTGGTGCGGCCTGGCTCGCCCACCCTATCGGGCATCCGGGTGAAGCCGACGACCATGTGCGGCATCACATGCCGATCACCGCGGGACCTTTCCGGCCGCGTTGGGCGCAGCGGTGCGGGCAATGGAATCCCGCCCGCGATAACGGACCGCGACCGGACCATTACCGGACGAATTGATCTCGCTCCGGGAAACGCGGAATCGGGCCGTGTCGAATAGCGCGATAAATCCGCGGGAATTGTGTAACGAAAACCGGCCCGCCGACGATGCGCGGGCAATCGCCGACCGCGGGCGGAGAAGGGTTACGGGCCCGAGCGGAACCGACCGCCGAGCCCGCGCGCGCGTCCGCTCAGGCGATGCGCTCGGCCACCGGGCCGACCGGCTCGATCGCCTGGTCAGGGGTGCCCGGCTGCGACTTGTTCACCCACTTGACCATCGCTCCCGCCACCGCCAGCAGAACAACCGCCTCAGCCACCAGGGCCACCCACACCGTTGCCACTTCTTGCCTCCCTTCTGCGAACCTCCCCGACTTCCGCACGCGCGCGCAAGAGCGCCCGACCGCAACAGCGGGCAGGACGAACGGAAGAAGGTTTGGGGAACCGTGCTTGCACCAACAATCGTAGGGGTTGCATTCCACCGGAATAAAGGGACCCCGGGGTGTCTTCCGTCTCCCCCTCTCGGCCTATCGGGCAGCCGCGTTTCGCATTGCCGAGGCGGTGGCGCAGACCACTCCCGGAGGCGGGAAGATTCCGGCCTGCGGGCTGTTCTGCTGGATGTGCAGCTCATCGACGCAGTGGTGATCGGAGCCGGGCAGGCCGGGCTGACGGCCTCCTACCACCTGCAGCGGACCGGGGTCGACCACGTCGTGTTGGATCGCGGGACGGGGCCGGGTGGCGCGTGGCGCGACCGCTGGCCGTCGCTGCGCCTCGGTGGCGTGCACGGCATCCACTCCCTGCCGGGCAGCGAGCTCTCGGAGACCGACGGCGCGCGCCCGGCCGCCGAGGTCGTCGCGGAGTACTTCGGGCGCTACGAGCGCGAGCTCGCGCTGCCCGTGCTGCGGCCGGTCAAGGTCGCGGCGGTGCGCGATGGCGGCGAGCGGCTGCTGGTGGAGAGCTCGGCGGGAACCTGGGCGGCGCGCGCGGTGATCAACGCGACCGGCACCTGGGAGAACCCGTTCTGGCCGCACTACCCCGGTCAGCAGGAGTTCACCGGCCGCCAGCTGCACACCGCCGGCTACCGCGGCCCGGAGGAGTTCCGCGGGCAGCACGTCGTCGTGGTCGGCGGCGGCATCTCCGCGGTGGAGCACCTGCTGGAGATCTCCGAGGTCGCCGGGACGACGTGGGTGACGCGGCGCCCGCCGCACTTCACCGACGCGACGTTCACCCCGGAGGACGGTCGGGCCGCCGTCGCCGAGGTCGAGCGCCGGGTGCGGGCCGGCCTGCCGCCCGGGAGCGTGGTCAGCGCGACCGGGCTGCCCAACAGCCCCGCGGTGATCGCGGCGCGGGAGCGCGGTGTGCTCGACCGGCTGCCGATGTTCCAGCGGATCACCGCCGACGGCGTCGCCTGGGCCGACGGCACCGCGCAGCGCGCGGACGTGATCCTGTGGGCCACCGGGTTCCGGCCGGCCATCGCGCACCTCGCGCCGCTGAACCTGCGCGCGCCGGGCGGCGGCATCCAGCTCGACGGCACCCGCGCGGTCGCCGAACCGCGGCTGCACCTGGTCGGGTACGGGCCGTCGGCGAGCACCATCGGCGCCAACCGCGCGGGGCGGGCCGCGGCCAGCGCGGTGCGAGCGGAGATCAAGAGTTCCTTAAGCCACCCTGTCCAGGGACCAAATCCCCTGTGAAGCGCGGGCCCGGACCAGCAGGCTGCGCAGTGGCGACTCAACCACGCCGAAGCGGCGCCATCTCCAGGAGAGGGGGAGGTGGCGCCGCTTCTGTCGTACGGGTCAGGGCTTGCGGCCGACTCCGCCGGGGCCGGTGACGAGCAGTTCACCCGCCCGCTTCTCCCCCGGATCGGGCCGCCACTCGAGCAGGTCCACCACGCCGGGTTCGACCAGTTCCAGGTCGCCGAACATCGCCGACACCGCTGCGTGCGAGCGCAGGAAGAACCCGCCGATGCGGTCGTTGTACAGCGAGGAGGCCTGCGCGCGGGAATCCGCGCCGTCGCTGCCCGCGTGCGAGATCGCCACGTAGCTGCCGGAGCTCAAGGCCTCGGCGTAGCGCGCCACGATGCCCGCCGGGTCGTCGGAGTCGGGCACGAAGTGCAGGACGGCGAAGAACAGCACCGCGACCGGCTGGTCGAAGTCCAGCACCGAGCGGACCTGCTCGTCGGCGAGCACCTCCTCGACGTCCCGGAAGTCGGCGCGGATCGCCACCGCGCCGCCGTTGCCGCGCAGGATCGCCCGGCTGTGCTCCACCGCGACCAGGTCCCGGTCCACGTAGACGACCCGGCAGCGCGGGTCGAGCCGCTGCGCGATCTCGTGCACGTTGCCGACGGTCGGGATTCCCGAGCCCAGGTCGAGGAACTGGCGCACGCCGAGCTCGGCGAGGTGCTGCACCGCCCGGCGCAGGAAGGAGCGGTTGGCCCGCAGCACCGCGGGCAGCGTCGGCATCATCGCCGCGGCCTGCTCGGCGAGTTCCCGGTCCACCTGGAAGTTGTGCGAGCCGCCCAGGTGCACGTCGTAGACACGGGCGGAACTGGGCTGACGAATGTCCACGCCCTGCGCCCACGACGACTGCGTGTCCACTTCGCACCTCCGTTCGTGGCGATTGCCTCCACCACACCGGATGAACGCCGGGATAGCAAGACCTCGGAGCCTGTCGGTGGCTGGCCTGCGTGGCGGTGCGGGTAGCGGAACCTGAGTGCTTCCCTGGACTGCGGGTGCCCCTCCTGATGTATGACCAATACACGGCGGAGGGGCCGTCCTCGCCAGGAAAACACTCAGAACCCGCGGCGGTGCAAGCTGCGTGCGTACTCAAAGCGGCTTCGCCGCTTGCACAAGCGCGGACGGCTCCGCCGACAGACTCTAAATCGATCACCGCCCGTGCCCCTTCACTGCTCCACCAGGGCGAGAGCCTGCGACGGGCACACCGTCACCGCCTCGCGCACCTCCGCCGCACCGGCTTCGTCCACTTCGGCCTGGAGCACCAGAACCCTGCCGTCCTCGTCGTTCTGGTCGAACCGCGCCGGCGCGGTCAGCACGCACTGCCCGGCTCCGACGCAGCGGTCCAGATCCGCTTCGATCCGCACGTCCGCTCCCCTCACCAGGTCACCGGCAGCTCGTAGAGGCCGAAGACGTTCGCCTCGGACTTCACCGGCACCTCCGCCGCCGGGACGGCCAGTCGCAGCTCCGGCACCCGCCGGAAGAGCGTGTCGAAGACGATCTGCAGCTCCATCCGCGCCAGGTTCTGCCCGAGGCACTGGTGCGGGCCGAACCCGAACGCCACGTGGTGGCGGGCCTTGCGGCCGATGTCGAGCTCGTCGGGCCGTTCGAAGGCGGCCGGGTCCCGGTTGGCGGCCGAGGCCAGTGCCATCACGCCCTCCCCCGCCCGGACCAGCACGCCGCCGATCTCCACGTCCTCCACCGCGACCCGCGAGGTCGCACCTTCGACGATGCTGAAGTAGCGCAGCAGCTCTTCGACGGCGGGCAGCGTCTTGCCCGGATCCGCGACGATCTCGGCCCGCGCCCCGGGGTTCTCCAGCAGGGCGAGGACGCTCAGCGAGATCATGTTCGCGGTCGTCTCGTGCCCGGCGATCAGCAGCAGGAACGCCGCGCTGACCAGGGCGAGGTGGTCGATCTCGCCCGCATCCCGCTGCTTGCGGGCCTGCCTGCCGAGCAGGTCGTCGGGCAGATCGCGCTCCTTGGCCGCCACCAGCTCGTCCAGGTAGGACCGCAGCTCCCGGGCCGCCCGGAGGCGCTCGTCGAACGGCGTGGATCGGTGCACCAGCCGGGAACTGCGCTGCTGGAAGAAGTCGTGGTCGGCGTAGGGCACGCCGAGCAGTTCGCAGATCACCAGCGACGGCACCGGCAACGACAGCGCCGCCACCAGCTCGGCAGGACGCGGACCGGCGAGCATCTCGTCGATGCGGTCGTCCACGATCTGCTGGATCCGCGGCCGCAGCGCCTCGATGCGCCGAACCGTGAACTCGCCCAGCACCGCGCGGCGGGCCTCGGTGTGCTGCGGCGGATCCATGCCGATCATCGACGGCGGCAGGTCCTGGAAGATGTTGCCCTGGTCGGCCGTGAAGCGCGGGAATCCCGGGTTGCGGCGGTCGGAGCTCAGCCGCGTGTCGCCGAGCACCTGGCGCACCAGGTCGTGCCTCGTGACCAGCCAGGCGGTGTTGCCGCCCAGCATCGAGACCTTCGTGATGGGTTCTTCCGCCCGCAGCCGGGCGTACTCCGGGTCGACGGAGTGCGGGCAGGTGCGGGGCTTCGGGAAAGCGGTTGTCGGGCTGGCAGCCGGTTCGGCCATCGTGACCCCCTGATCACCGAGCGAACAAATGGAAGGTTCTCCTCCAGTTATAGCCAAGCGGAAGGAAATCGTCCAGATAGTTTCTTCGGTTGACCATGCGACAATCCGCCCACCCGTTGGGCAGGAAGCACGAGCGAGGACCATGAGCAGCGACAACACCCCGCCTCTGCGGGCCGACGCACGCCGCAACCGCGACCGCATCATCAGCGCCGCGCGCACCACGTTCGCCGAGCACGGCACCGAGGTGCCGATGGAGGAGATCGCCCGGGCGGCCGGCGTCGGCACCGGCACGCTCTACCGGCGCTTCCCGGACCGCGACTCGCTGATCCGGGCGGTCGGCCAGGACGTCTTCAGCCGGGTGCTCGACGAAGCCCGCGCGATCGCCGAGCGGGAGGCAGACCCGTGGCGTGCGCTGACGGAATTCCTGTTCACCGCCACGGACATACACGTCGTGCTGCGGCTGACGATGCACTCGGAGCGCGCCAGGGAGCTGCTGGCGACCGACCCCGCGCTGGCCCGGATCCGCAGCGAGATGCTGACCATCATCGACTCGATGGTGCGCGCGGCGCAGGAAACCGGCGCGCTGCGCCCGGACATCGGCAGCGGCGACATCGCCCTGCTCCTGTCGATGGTGCTGCACGGCTCGCGCAGCGCCCCCGCCGCCGTCCGCCACGACGCCCCGGCGCGCTACCTGACCCTGGTGCTCGACGGGCTCCAAGCCCGTCCCGGCACCGCGCTGCCGGGACGGCCGGTGTCCGGTGAAGATCTCTCGATAGGGCGGCCCTACACCGCGGAGTGATCGCGCTGGCCCGGCACCAGCAGGCGCAGCAGGTGGTAGCCGAGCAGCGTCACCAGGGTGCCCAGCGCGATGCCGTTGAGGCTGAACTGCGGGGTGATCTCCAGCGACACTCCCCCGATGCCCATCACCAGACCGGCGGCCAGCGGCAGCAGGTTGACCGGGTTGCCGAAGTCCACCTTGTTCTCCACCCAGATCTTCGCGCCCAGCAGCCCGATCATGCCGTAGAGCACGACCGTGATGCCGCCGAGCACGCCACCCGGGGTCGCCGCGATCACCGCGCCGAACTTGGGGCACAGCCCGAACAGGATCGCCACCACCGCCGCCACCCAGTAGGCCGCGGTGGAGTAGACGCGGGTGGCCGCCATGACACCGATGTTCTCCGCGTAGGTGGTGGTCGGCGGGCCGCCGACGGCGGTGGACAGGGTGCTGGCGAAGCCGTCGGCGAAGATCGCCCGGCCCATGCTGCCGTCCAGCTTCGCCCCGGTCATCTCCTCGACGGCCTTGACGTGCCCGGCGTTCTCCGCGATCAGCGCGATCACCACGGGCAGCACGACGATGACGGCCGCGAAGTCGAAGCTCGGCGCGTGCAGCGTCGGCAGCCCGAACCAGGGCGCGTCGGCCACGGCGCTGAGGTCCAGGCGCGGGTGCGTGCCGACCTCACCGCTGGCGTCGGGCGCGGTGATCGGCCCGAAGCCCAGGTCGAACAGCCAGGACAGGGCGTAGCCGACGACCAGCCCGATGAACACCGCGATGCGCGACCAGAACCCGCGCAGCAGCGCGCTGCACCCGAGCACCACCAGCATGGTGATCAGCGCGATCCACTGGTCCTGCGGCCAGTAGGTGGAGGCGACCACCGGGGCGAGGTTGAAGCCGATCAGCATCACCACGGCGCCGGAGACGGCGGGCGGCAGCAGCCGGTGCACCACCTGCGCGCCGACGAAGTGGATCACCAGGCCGACGACCGAGAGCACCAGGGCGCACACCAGCAGCGCGCCGGTGACCGCCGAGCTGTCCCCGCCGCCGGCGCGGATCACCGCCACCACGCCCACGAAGGAGGCGCTGCTGCCCAGGTAGCTGGGGATCTTGCCCTGCACGATCAGCAGGAACAGGATCGTGGCCACCCCGGAGACCATGATGGCCAGGTTCGGGTCCAGGCCCATCAGCACCGGGAACACGAACGTCGCGCCGAACATCGCGACCACGTGCTGGGCACCGAGCCCGACGGTGCGCCCCCAGGACAACCGCTCGTCCGGGGCCACCGCCTCACCGGGGCGTGGCGTGCTGCCGTCTCCGTGCAGCCGCCAGCCGATGCCGAGCTTGGCGCCGAGTCCCTGCCGCATGGCGTGCCTTCCTGCTCCACCCGCCGCGCGGGCCAGTGATGTCGCGCGGAACTCTACAAACCTCGCCCGGTGTGACCGGCGCCGCAACGGCGTTGTCACCGGGAGTCGATCACCGGTGGCCGACAGCAGCGGTACCGGACGGTTCGCAGTCGTTCCCGTGCGTCAGCACGAGAGGTCGCGGCTCGGGCCCCCGTGGTCTGTCCGGTGCCGGGGTGTGGTGCGTGGTTCAGGCCGGTCTCAGCTCATGGCGGGGATGATCTGCTCGCCGTAGGTGTCCACGGTGGCGTCGATCGCGTCGTGCATGGCGTAGATCGCGAACTGGTCGGCTCCCGCGTCGCGGAGTTCCCGCAGCTTGGCGATGTGCTGCTCGGGCGGGCCGAGCAGGCAGAACCGGTCCACGATCTCGTCGGGCACGAAATCGGTGCTGCGGTTGCCCGCCCGGCCGTGGTGGGAGTAGTCGTAGCCCTCGCGGCCCCTGATGTAGTCGGTCAGCGCGGTGGGCACCGCCGCCGCGGCGTCGCCGTAGCGGGCGACCAGGTCCGCCACGTGGTTGCCGACCATGCCGCCGAACCAGCGGCACTGCTCGCGGGCGTGCGCGAGGTCGTCGCCGACGTAGGCCGGGGCCGCCACGCACACCGTGATCGCCGCCGGGTCGCGCCCCGCGTCCCGGGCGGCCTGCCGGACGTGGTCGACCATCCAGCCGGTCAGGTACGGGTCGGCCAGCTGCAGGATGAACCCGTCCGCCTGGCGGCCCACCAGGTCCAGCGCCTTGGGGCCGTAGGCGCCCATCCACACCGGCAGGTGCCCGTCGCGCACCCACGGCAGTCGCACCGGCGTGCCGTCCAGCCGCACCTCGCGCCCCTCGGCGAGCTCCTTGATCACGTGCATGGCGCGCTCCAGGGCGGCCAGCGTGGTCGGGTGCCCGCCGGTCACCCGCACCGCGGAGTCACCGCGCCCGATGCCGCACACCGTGCGCGGCCCGAACATGTCGTTGAGGGTGGCGAAGGCCGAAGCGGTGACGGTCCAGTCCCGGGTGATCGGGTTGGTCACCATGGTGCCGACCCGCAGCCGCTCGGTGGCGGCGAGGATCTGGCTGTGGATGACGAACGGTTCCTGCCAGAGCACGCAGGAGTCGAAGGTCCAGCCGTGGCTGAAGCCGAGCTCCTCGGCGCGGCGCATCCGCTCCACCACCGACCAGGCGGGCGGGTCGGTCTGCAGCACTAGCCCGAAGTCCATCGTGGACTCCTTTCGCGACGAGGTCGGCTCAGATCAGGTACTGGCAGGTGTCGCGGCGGAGGAAGCGGCCGTGTCCGGCCTCGCCCAGGTACTGGCCGTCGTCGACGATGACGCGGCCTCGGGAGAGCACGGTGCGCACCGCGCCGGTGACCGGTCTGCCCTCGTAGGCGTTGTAGTCGACGTTCATGTGGTGGGTCTGCGCCGAGAGGACCTGCTCGCGGTCCGGGTCGTAGATCACGACGTCGGCGTCGGCGCCCGGTGCGATGGTGCCCTTGCGCGGGTGCAGGCCGAACATCCGCGCTGGCGTGGTGCAGGCGAGTTCGACCCACCGGCGGCGGCTGATGCGGCCTTCCACCACTGCCTGGTGCAGCAGGTCCACCCGGTTCTCCACGCCCGGGATCCCGTTGGGGATCTTGGAGAAGTCGCCGCGGCCCAGCTCCTTCTGGTCCTTGAAGCAGAACGGGCAGTGATCGGTGGAGACCACCGACAGGTCGTTGGTGCGCAGCGCCCGCCACAGGTCGGCCTGGTGCTCGGCGGGGCGCAGCGGTGTCGAGCAGACGTACTTCGCGCCCTCGAACTCCGGCCGGGCCAGGTCGTCGAGGCTGAGGAACAGGTACTGCGGGCAGGTCTCCCCGAAGACGTTGAGCCCCGCGTCCCGGGCCCGGGTGAGCTCGGCGACCGCTTCGGCGGCCGAGACGTGCACGACGTAGAGCGGGGCACCGGCCACCCGGGACAGCTGGATCGCCCGGTGCGTCGCCTCGGCTTCCAGCAGCGGGTGCCGCACCTGCCCGTGGTGGGCGGGATCGGTGCGGCCCGCGGCCAGCGCCTGCCGAACCAGCACGTCGATCGCGATGCCGTTCTCGGCGTGCATCATCGCCAGCGCACCGTTGTCGGCGGCCTGCTGCATGGCGCGCAGGATCTGCCCGTCGTCGCTGTAGAACACACCGGGGTAGGCCATGAACATCTTGAAGCTGGTGATCCCCTCGGCCACCAGCGCGTCCATCTCCTTGAGCACGTCATCGCCGACGTCGGAGAGGATCATGTGGAAGCCGTAGTCGATCGCGCAGCGCCCGTCGGCCTTGGCGTGCCAGGCGTCCAGCCCCTCGCGCAGCGAGCCGCCCACCGGCTGGATCGCGAAGTCCACGATCGTCGTCGTGCCGCCCCACGCCGCCGCCCTGGTCCCGGTCTCGAAGGTGTCCGAGGCGAAGGTGCCGCCGAAGGGCATCTGCATGTGGGTGTGCCCGTCCACGCCGCCCGGGATCACGTAGTGACCTCCGGCGTCGATGACGGTGTCGGCCGCGGGCACCCACTGCTCGGCGATCTCCGGCGCGGCGATCGCGGCGATCCGCTCGCCCTCGACGAGCACGTCCGCGCGGAGCTCCTCGGTCGCGGTGATCACCAGGCCACCGCGGATGATCTTCCGGCTCATCGCTGCCCCGCTTTCTCCAGCGCTGCCAGCAGGATTCGAGCTCCTTCGCGCGCCTCCGGCTCGGTGAGGCTCAGCGGCGGTGCGATGCGCAGCACGTTGCCTTCGAGCCCGCCCTTGCCGATCAGCAGCCCGTCGCGCCGCGTCTGCTCCAGCACCTCGGTGGCCAGTTCCGGAGCCGGTGTCCCGTCGTCGCGGACGAGCTCGACGCCGATCATCAGGCCCTTGCCGCGCACGTCGGCCACCGCGGGAATCCGCCCCACCGCACCGTCGAGCTGCTCGCGCAGGACAGCTCCGGTCCGCGCGGCGTTGCCCTGCAGGTCGTTGGCGATCAGGTGGTCGAGGTTGGCCAGCGCGCCGGCGGCGGTGATCGGGCTGCCGCCGAAGGTCGAGATCGAGTTGGCGCGGACGCTGTTCATCACCTCGGCGCGGGCGATCACGCCGCCGATCGACAGGCCGTTGCCGATGCCCTTGGCGAAGGTGACGACGTCCGGCGCACCGGCCGCGTCGTGCGCCTGCCAGCCCCAGAAGTGCTCGCCGGTGCGGCCCCACCCGGTCTGCACCTCGTCGCTGATCCACAGGATGCCGTGCCGGTCGAGAACCTCCTTGAACCGCGCGAGCATCCCGTCGGGCGGCGCCGCGAAACCGCCGACGCCCTGGATCGGCTCGGCGATCAGGCACGCCACGGTGCCGTTGAGCTGGCCGAGCACGTCCTCCAGATCGGCGACGCAGGCCTCGGTGAACGCCTCGTCGGACAGGTCGGCCAGCGGTGTGCCGCGCCGCCGGCTGCCGTGCACGTAGGCGGTCTGGACCGGCGACAGGCTCGTCGGCGACCAGCTGCGGTTGCCGGTCACGGCCATCGCCGAGAAGGACCGGCCGTGGTAGCTGTTGCGCAGCGCAAGCACCTGGTTGGAGCCGCGGAAACCGGTGGCCAGCAGCAGCGCGGTGTCGTTGGCCTCGGTGCCGCTGGTCGTGAAGAACACCCGCGGGTCGTCGATGCCGGAGAGCTCCGCGACGCGTTCGGCCAGCTCGACCATCGGGCGGTTGAGGTAGAGCGTCGAGGTGTGCAGCACCTTGCCCGCCTGCTCGCGGACCGCTGCGGTCACCTCCGGCAGCGCGTGCGCGGTCATCGTGGTGAGGATGCCGCCGAAGAAGTCCAGGTACCGGTTCCCCTCGGCGTCCCAGACGTGCCGCCCCTCGCCGCGCTCGACGTCGATCGGCTCCTCGTAGTACAGCGCCAGCCACTCGGGCAGCACGGCGCGGTGCCGCTTGACCAGCTCAGCGTGCGTCATCATCGCTCCTCACGGCTCGGTCAGCGGCTGGTAGGCGTCGGGGCGCCGGTCGCGGTAGAACGCCCACTTCTGGCGGACCTCGTCGATCAGGTCGAAGTCCAGGTCGCGGACCACCAGCTCCTCGTCGGTGCCGCTGGCCGGGTCGCCGACGAACTGCCCGTAGGGGTCGACGAAGTAGCTGGTGCCGTAGAAGTCGTTGTCGCCGTACTCCTCGACGCCGACCCGGTTGATCGCCGCGATGAAGTACTCGTTGGCCACCGCCGCGGCGGGCTGCTCCAGCTGCCACAGGTAGGACGACAGCCCGCGGCTGGTCGCCGACGGGTTGTAGACCAGCTGCGCGCCGGCCAGCCCGAGCGCCCGCCAGCCCTCCGGGAAGTGCCGGTCGTAGCAGATGTAGACGCCGATCCGGCCGACCGCGGTGTCGAACACCGGCCAGCCGAGGTTGCCGGGCCGGAAGTAGTACTTCTCCCAGAACCCGGGCAGGTGCGGCAGGTGGTGCTTGCGGTACTTGCCGAGATAGCTGCCGTCGGCGTCGATCACCGCGGCGGTGTTGTAGTAGAAGCCGGGCCCGTCGGACTCGTAGACCGGGACGACCAGGACCATGCCGGTCTCCCGCGCCAGCGCGCACATCCGCTGCACGGTCGGCCCGTCCGGCACCGGCTCGGCCCACCGGTGGTGCTCGGCCTCCTGCACCTGGCAGAAGTAGGGCGCGTTGAAGACCTCCTGGAACCCGATGATCTGCGCGCCCCGCGCGGCGGCGGCACGGGTGTGCGCCTCGTGCTGATCGACCATCGACGCGGTGTCCCCGGTCCACTTCGCCTGGACCAGCGCCGCACGAACGATGTTGGACATGGTTGCGCTGCACCCCTTCGCCCGATGAAACCGGCACGAGCCGATCGACCCGCTCATCGAAGGTATGACCAGCAATCACCACGCGCAATGATCGTCCGGTTACGCAGCGTCCCCGCCGGCCCCGGCCGCGACCGCCGCACGCCCCGGGCATGCGGCGATGCCGGAACCGCACGTGCGCCCCTCCGCCCGAATTCCTTCGAACAGGCGAAGCGCCGGTGTGTCGTATGCGCCGAAAGAGCTCACTGCTGGGCGTCGTGGTGCCCGAAGCCGGGGACGTCGACGGACAGCAGGTCCGCGGCACCGCCTTCGAGCGCCTCGGCCGTCTCGACGGCGCGCGGGAGCATGACCCGCTCGTAGTCGCGGATCGCGTCATCGACGGTCGCAGCGCCCGCCAGCGCGAGGGCGAGCTCGGCGGCGTCGAGCATGGCGAGGTTGACGCCGACGCCGAGCGGGGGCATGAGGTGGGCGGCGTCGCCGAGCAGGGTCACCGCCGGGTCGTGCTCCCAGGTGTGCGGAACGGGGAGGGCGAAGATCGGGCGGTCGACGTAGGGCCCGTCGTTCTCGGTGATCATCCGGCGCAACCGGGGCGACCAGTGGCCGTACTCGTCCAGCAGCAGGGCCCGGAGGCCGCCGGTGTCCTCGACGGTCAGACCGCTGCGACTGATCCAGTCGGCCGGGACGCGTCGGATGAGGTAGACGCGCACGTGGTCGCCGCTGTTGCGCTGGGCGAACAGGCCGCGCTCGCCGTCGGCGGCGTGAGCGCCGCCTCGGCCGACCAGCTCGGCGATCTCGGGATGCCGGTTCTCGACGTCGGAGAACCACGCCTCCAGGAAGCTGATCCCGGTGTGCTCGGGAACGGCGGCGGACACGGCCGGGCGCACCCGGGAGAAGGCGCCGTCGGCACCGATGACCAAGTCCGCCTCGACCGTCGTGCCGTCGGCGAAGCGCAACTGCCGCGGCCCGCCAGCGGGCCCGCCGACCGCGTCGAGAGCGCGGCCCCAGCGCACGGTTCCCGGTTGCAGCGAGCCCAGCAGCAGGTCGCGCAGCTGCCCTCGGTCGATCTCCGGCTTGAACAGCTCGTCGGGCCCCGGGACGTGGTGGGCGGTGATCCGGCCGGCCGGATCCAGCTGACGCATCTCCTGACCTTCCGGGCGGGCCAGCTCGAAGAACTCGTCGAGCAGCCCGGCCGCTTTCAACGCGATCTGCCCGTTGTCGGCGTGCAAGTCCAGGGATCCGCCCTGGTTGCGCGCCTCGGGACCTGGATCGCGGTCGTAGACCGCGACCGGCATGCCGTGCTGCTGGAGGATGCGCGCGCAGGTGAGCCCGCCGGGCCCGGCTCCGATGACGCTGATCCTGGCGCGGGTGGTTCGCGGGGAGTTCATGGCCGTGCCTCCATCGATGGCGGGAATCCGGGGTGAGCAGGCCGGTGCCGGCCTCGGACGGGCCGCTGCGGTGCAGCTCGGGTGATGGAACGCAGACTAGGTAGAAAAGTGAAACGAGTCAACTTAGCTATCTATACCACTATCAGCTACGCTCAACCCATGACCGTGCCCCCAGTCGGCCGCCGCGAGCGCAAGAAAGCGGCCACCCGGCAAGCGATCGCCGACGCAGCGCTGCGCCTCTTCCTGGCGCACGGCTACGACCAGGTGAGCATCCGCGACATCGCCGACGCGGCCGACGTCTCGCCCACCACGGTGTTCAAGCACTTCAGCGGCAAGGAAGCGCTGGTGTTCGACCAGGAGCAGGAACGGGATTCGGCACTGATCGCCGCGGTGCGGCAGCGCCCGGCCGGCCAGAGCATCCCCGAAGCGCTCCGGCAGCACGTCCTCGCCACCTGGCTGCCGGTGGAGGCGCACCCGCAGCGAACCGAGTTCACGAACCTGGTGAACTCCACACCGGCGCTGCGCGCCTACGCCGAACACATGTGGACCCGGCACACCGACACCCTCAGCACCGCGATCGCCGACGAACTCGGCGTCGACCACGACGACCTCACCTGCGCGGCCCTCGCCAGATTCGCGCTCGAAATCCCCGCTCTCGCCCGCGACCGCGAAGACCGCCGAGCCGCCGTCGAGACCCTCTTCGACCTCCTCACCCACGGCTGGACCCCGCCGAGTTCCGCAACATCTGACAGCTAGGACCCACCGCGACTGGACCAAAACCCTGGCGAGAACAGCTGTTCACGCCGTTGCACCAGGAGCGAGGCTAGAGCGTTCCTCGTCAAAATCTGCGGATCGGGTCAGACAGCTCGGTCGACATCCTGATCTGGATGTCGTTCTAAAGAAGGAGGGCCAACAAGACCGCCGAGCAGCCGTCGGAATCCTCTCGACATTCTCACCCACAGCTTGATCTCCCCCCGGCTAGCGACCACCGACCACGGCTCCCATCACCCGATTCAGACGAGGAGGAGCCGATCGGTAGCCCTCCGTATCTGCATGGTCACCAACGGCTTATGATCCACACCTGCAGGCTGGGGGCCGCGGTTGTGCAGCGCTCGACGCCGTCGTGATCGCGGAGTCGACTCCATCGTGTTGCGCGCAAGCCAAGTCGGGCGGCTCCCGATGAGAGAGCGGAGCGAGAAGTCCGGTGAAAGCCAACGAAACGACCCTGCGAAACCTCCTCCAAGGCGAGCGGCAGTACGTTGTTCCTCTCTACCAGCGCCCGTACAGCTGGGAACGCAGCGATCTGCAACAGCTCTGGAGCGACATACTCACCGTCATCGACACTGGAGGCGGCGCCTCGCACTTCCTCGGCTCGGTCGTGCTGGCTCCCAGTCAGACCAACACGCCTGCCGGGGTCCAGAGCTGGCTCGTCGTGGACGGTCAGCAACGGCTGACGACGCTGAGCATCCTGTTGTGCGCCATACGGGATCACGTGCGCGACGAGGATCAGACCCTCGCCGCTAAGATCGACGACCTGTATCTGTTCAACAAGTACGCGTCCGGCTTCGAGCGCTACACCGTGCTGCCCACGCAAGCAGACCGGGCGTCCTGGGTCGCGTTGCTGGAGCAGGCTCCGGACGCCGGCGGCGAAGATCGCATCGGCGATGCCTACCACTTCTTCCGCAAAGAGCTGGCCGCGGTCGACGATCCAGAGGACGACCACGACATCGCCCGCATCGAGCAGGCCATCGCGGGCCAGCTGAGCATCGTCGAGATCGCTGCGCACCCCGACGACAACGTGCACCGCATCTTTGAATCGCTCAACCACACCGGCCAGCCGCTCACACAAGCCGACCTGTTGCGGAATTACCTGTTCATGCGGCTGCCGAACAGGGCTGATCACGTCTATGAGCAGCAGTGGCTGCCGCTGCAGAAGTTGCTCGACAACAAGCAGCTGGAGACGCTGGTCTGGCTGGACCTGGTGCTGCGCGGCGATGATCGCGCCACTCAGGAAGCCGTCTACCAGGCGCAACAGCATCAGCTCAACAAGCTGAGCAGCGAAGAGGAGATCCAGCAGTGGGTCACTGAGCTGCACCGCAAGGCCCGCTTGTTCCGCAAGATCTTGGAGCCGCAGGCAGAGCCCGACCCGACGTTGCGGCGCGCTCTGCAACGCCTGGAGCAGTGGGGTGCCCACGTGGTACACCCGATCTCACTGCACGTGCTGATCGCCCACGAGGAAGACCGGCTCACCTCCCACGATGCCGCACGTGCCCTGCGAGTGGTGGAGAGCTACCTGGTCCGCCGGATGATCGCGGGAATCAGCAGCACCGGCACGAACCGCACGCTGATGTCGCTGGTGAAGGATCTGGGCAGTGCTGTTCCATCCGCCGCGGAGATCACCAAGCTGTTGTCCGGGCCGCGCAAGCGATTCCCGACCGACCAGCACATCAGGGAGGCGGCGCTGTCCAACAACTTCTACTGGGCTGGACGCGGGCCGCAGCGGACCTACGTGCTGCGTTGTCTCGAAGAGGACTACCGGCACGGCGAACCGGTGGACTTCTCGCGATCCAAGCTGACCATCGAACACGTCCTCCCCCAGTCCCCGACCGAGGAATGGCGGGAGATGCTCACACCGGACGTCGAGGACGGGCAGACCCCGGAGGAGCTGCACAGCACCCTGGTGCACACGCTGGGAAACCTCACCCTCACCGCCTACAACAACAAGCTGGCCAACGACGGGTTCAGCGCCAAGCAGAAGATCCTCATCGACAGCGGGCTCAGCATGAACCGAGAGATCGCCGCAGCTTCCCGGTGGAGCAGTAACGAGATCCGGGCACGCGGCCGGTCGCTCGCGGAGCGAGCGATTCGCATCTGGCCGGGTCCGGATGACTCCACCCCCACGCCGCCGCCGAGCCCGCGATGGTCGTTGGTGACGCAGATCCTCGCCTCGATTCCCGCCGGGCGCTGGACGAGCTACTCCGACATCGCCGAGGTCATCGGCTCCCACCAGGTGTCGGTCAACGGACGCCTTGCCAGCTCACCGGTCGCCAACGTCCACCGCGTTCTCAAGCTCAACGGGCAGATCTCGCCCGAGTTCCGCTGGCCAGACCCCGACCGCGCCGACGACCCCAAGAAGGTGCTCCAAGCCGAAGGAGTGCGGTTCGACGGCCTTGGCAACGCATCGGCCGCTCAGCGCATGTCCGCGGCGGAACTCGCGCGGCTGATCGACCTCGACACCGACGTTCCCGAAGTCGTCGGCGAACCGGCCGATAAGGTGCTGGCCGATGACGATCCGTACTGGGACCGGCACAGCGGTCGCGACGGGCACCGCGATCATCCCGAGTGGGATCCCGGTGCCGACATCGCTGTCGCGGAAGCGTTCTACCAGCCCGTGTCCGGGAAGGCGAAGGTGTTCCTGGACCTGCTGATCGATCATCCGGGCCAGCTGCTCAGCGTGGACGACCTGCGCCAGATGGCTGGTGACGAGATCTTCTCCGGCGCGCATGCAGTGGCCGGGGCCATCACCGCGCTGGCGCAGCCGCAGCGGGTCTCAGGACGTCGGTACCCGTACTACTGGTGGCAGGGCGAGCCAGCGCGCTACGCCATGAAGCCGAGCGTCGCAGAGCTGTTCCAACAGGCCAGGACGAACCTCAACTAGTCGAAGCCGTCCCGGACCGCAGCAGAGGCGGCTTCGGCACGGTGCGCGTTGGGCCCGTGAGCGTTTTGGGGTGTCAGGACGCCCCGAAACGCTCACGGGCCTTCCGTCACAGCGGCGGTTCCAGGTGGGCCCAGGGGTGTTCGGACTCGAGCTGGGTCGCCAGGGACAGCAGCGTCGGTTCGGCGCCGAGGCCGCCGACGAACTGGACTCCCAGCGGGAGGCCCTCCGGGGTCTGGTGCAGCGGGACGCTCATCGCCGGGCGGCCGGTGATGTTCGCCAGCTGGGTGTAGGGGACCTTCTCCAGGTTCTTGAGGACCACTTCGGTGACCGGCTTGGTGCGGCCGAGCTTGCCCGCCAGGCCGACCCGCAGGAGCAGCGCGATCGCCTTGCGCAGGGGCGCGGGCGTGTCGAGCTCGCCGATCCGGGCCGGCGGGTGGGCCAGCGCGGGCGTCAGCAGCAGGTCGTAGCGGTCGTGGAAGTCGGCGAGGGCGCGGTTGTAGTCGTTCCAGCGGGCGAGGACTTCGACGTACTCGGTCGCTCTCGTCTCGCGGCCGATGGCCGCCATCAGTCTCGTGTCGAGCTCGAAGTCCTCGGCCGACGCGCCGGAAGCGCGCTGGGCGGACCGCACCGCGTGGGCCAGCTGGACGAACCAGACGGAGAGGAAGTCGCGGGAGAGCCGGCGGCCGTCGATGTCGGGTTCGGCCTCCTCGACGTCGTGCCCCAGCCCGGCCAGCAGGGCGGCGGCGTCCTTGACCGCCGTGACGGCGTGCGGGCTCACCGGGAAGCCCAGCGGAGAGCGGCTCGTGAAACCGATCCGCAGTCGTCCCGGGTCTCGTCGAGCGCACTCGGCGTAGGGCAGCTCCGGCCTGGCCGCGAGGTACGGGCCGCCGAGGTCGGGGCGGGCGGTGAGGACGTCGAGCATGACCGCCGTGTCGCGCACCGTCCGGGAGATCACGCCGTCGGTGGCACTGCCGTGCATGTTCTCGGCCGCGTCCGGTCCCGCCGAGATCAGGCCGCGGCCCGGTTTCAGGCCGAACAGTCCGCAGCACGCCGCCGGGATGCGGATCGAGCCGCCGCCGTCGCTGGCTCCGGCCACCGGCACGATGCCCGCCGCGACCGCAGCGGCGGCGCCGCCGGACGAGCCTCCCGGGGTGTGTCCGGTGTTCCACGGGTTGCGGGCCGGGCCGTTGGCCTCCGGCTCGGTGATGCCCTTCGCGCCGAACTCCGGCGTGTTGGTGCGGCCGAAGATCACCAGTCCGGCGTCGAGCCACCGCTCGACGCTGGTGCTGTGGCGGGACGCCGTGGTGTTGCGGGTGGACCGGGAGCCGCTGCCGGTGCGGATCCCGGCGTAGTCCTGGTGCAGGTCCTTGATCAGGAACGGCACTCCGGCCAGTGCGCCGGTCAGCTGCTGGGACGCCCGTTCCCGCCCGATGTCGAACATCGGCCGCACGATCGCGTTGAGCCGGCCGTTGACCTGCTCGGCGCGCTGGATCGCCGCTTCGAGCAGTTCGCGCGGTGCGATCTCACCGCCGCGCACGAGTTCGGCCAGGCCCACGGCGTCGAAGCGCCGGTACTCCGCGTAGTCCATCCGGACACGTTTGCACGGATCTCGGTGTTTCTGAACCCTCAGCTGCCCAGGCCGAGGCCGTGGCGGTCGAGGTAGCGCAGCCAGCGGCCGCGGCGGCCCGCGTTCTCGTCGGCGCGGGCCAGCGCCCGGCGGGTGAGCTGGACCAGGGGCCAGCGCAGCGGTTCCGGCGGGAAGGGCGGCGGCTCGCGGCGGACCAGTTCCAGGCGGGTTCGCTCGGTGTCCTCGTCCCACAGCAGGTCCAGCGCCGTTTGCGCGCCGAAGCGCGACGCGGCCACGCCGAGGCCGGTGTAGCCGACCGCGTAGGCGGTCCGGCCGGTGCGGCCGATCAGCGGGGTGAACCGGGTCGTGGAGTCGATCGCGCCGCCCCAGCGGTGGGTGAACCGGATGCCCGCCAGCTGCGGGAAGGTGCGGAAGAAGTTCCGCACCAGCTGGCGGTGCGCCGCGTCGTGGCGGGCCAGCGCCGGAGCCGTGCGGCCGCCGAAGTAGTACACCGCGTCGTAGCCGCCCCACAGGATCCGGCCGTCCGGTGTCGGGCGGTAGTAGTGGAAGCGGTTCGCGCTGTCGGTGATGCCCTGCCCGTCCCGCCAGCCGAGCTCCGCCCACTGCTGGGCCGACAGCGGTTCGGTCACCAGCACGTAGTCCCAGATCGGCAGCACCCGGCGGCGGATCGTGCGCAGTGGAGCGCGGAACGCGTTGGTGCCCAGCAGAGCACTGCCCGCGCGGATCAGCCCGCGAGGCGTTCGCAGCCGGAGCTGCCCACCGCGCTCGCGCAGCCCGCGCACCGGGCTCGTCTCGTGGATGCGGACGCCGAGGCGGTGCGCCGCGTCGGCCAGGCCCCAGGTCAGCCGGGCCGGGTCGACCAGGCCGCCGGCTTCGGGCAGCCGCACTCCCGCCCGGTAGGTCGGCGAGTTCACGTCCGCGCGGACTCCCCCGGCGCCCAGGAATCGCGCGGTCATCCCGTGCTCCCGGTACAGCTCGGCCTCCTCGCTGAGCTCGGCGACCTCGTGCGGTTCGGTGGCGACCGCGGTCTTGCCGCACAACCTCAGGTCGGCGTCGATGTCCTCGTCCTGGACGAACTTCTCGATCGCCAGCAGGTTTTCGCGCCCGAGAGCGACCAGCCGGTCCAGCTCGGCGGGCCAGTGCAGGGCGCCGTGCGCGAGGCCGTGCGTCAGGGATTCGGAGAGGAAGCCGCCGTTGCGGCCGCTGCCGCCGTGCCCGAGGCGGTGCGCTTCGAGCAGCAGGACGTCCAGCTCGGGGCGTTGTTGCTTGGCCAGGATCGCCGCCCACAGCCCGGTGAACCCACCGCCGACCACCACCAGGTCCGCCCGGTCGTCGCCGGTCAGGGGTTCACGCGGTTCTGGGCGGTCGGCGCGGTCGGTCCAGAGCACGGCGATCTCGGCATCGGCCAGCGCGGCCTCGGGCTGCGGCATCCGGCGCTACTCCCACCAGGGGCGGTAGCCGACGCCGTGCTTGGCGACGCGCTGCACGTCGCGGCGCAGCTCCCGCGTCTCGCGCGCCACACCCGGCGGGAACCCGTGCTTGAGCGCGCGGTGCTCGGCGGTCTCGCCCATGTAGCAGACCGAGTAGAACAGGCCGACCAGCAACCCCAGCAGGATCGCGCTCAGCCTGATCTCCAGCGGGCCGGGCAGCAGCACCAGCAGGCAGAACGGCGCCAGCTGGGTCAGTGCGCGCAGGACGTGGCGCAGCACCCAGGTGCGGCAGGTGACGTCGTGCAGCACCCACTCCGCGCAGCGGTCCGGCAGCCTGCCGCCGAAGGCGTACCAGACCCATTGCGCTGGATTGGGTCGAGTGGTCGCCATGGTCTCCAGGCTAGTCGTCGCGGGGGTCGACCGGTCCGCCCGTTCGGCCGGTCGGCGTTCGCCGCTGGATCCTAGACACCCGGACCGGCAGGCCCGCGGATCGGCTCGGCGAACCCGCGTCACACCGGGGGCCGGACCGCGTCCCACCTGTAACGAAACAGGTCGTGGACCGATGTTCACGGCAGAAGGGGTGAGTGACGTGTTCGTGGTCGTGGTGGCGCTGCTGTTGGTCGTGATCCTGGGTGCGGTGATGTTCACCGACGTGTTCGACGGGAAGGGCCCGTCGGAGCGCCGGAACGTGAAGCACCTGCTGGCGGAGTTGAAGCGGGGATTCCGGACGCCCAGCCATCGCTGAGCGGTCCGGAGTGGACCAGGCCCGGCCGGTCGACGGCCGGGCCTTCGTCGTCTCAGCACCCGCCCGATCGTCCACTGAGGACGGACGATCGCCCGCACCTCCGGACCCGGGCTGACCAGTGATGATCTTGCACGGGGACTGGCGAAGCGGATCAGCGGTCACGTAGGGTGCGACCCGAGCGCCTCACCCGTTCGGGTGACGGCGGGGACCGTGTCGGCCGACCAGGTGGGGTGAGCACAAGTGGGCAGTTCGTCGTTGCCCCGGACCCGCGGGCGCGGGCGTCACCGGCGCGTGCAGCCCAAGACGTGGCACCGCGCGACTCCCCCGCGCCTGCTCGGCTACGCCGTCGCGGTGTTCCTCACGGTGATCGCGGTCGGCAGCGCGCACCACGGCACCGCCGCTGCTCCGGTGCCGGTACCGCAGGCCGCGGCCCCGGCACCTGCCGCCCAGTTCCTGCCGCCCGAGACCACCTCGACCGCGCCGGACCTGCGCGTCCGCGAGCCCGAACCGGTGGTCGTGGCCGTCGAAGCCCCGCCGCGGACCACCACCCGGCCCACACCCACCGCCGAGCCGGAACCCGCCCCGGTGCGGGCGACCGGGACGCCCGAGCCGACGGTGCAGCCGACGACGGTCGTGGCGACCACGACCCCGTCCGAGACCTCGGAGACCGCCGAGCCGCCGACCTCCACCACCGCTCCACCGTCGGAGTCCACGCCGCCGTCGGAGACCCCCGGCGAGACGGCTCCGCCGTCGGAGACGCAGCCGCCGACCAGCTCCGAGCCGGAGCAACCGCGCCTGCTGCCCCGCCTCGGCGAGGTCATCGACGGGCTCACCCGGCCGCTGCTGGGCCGTTAGCCGTCGCGATTCGCGGCACCCGGTGGGACAGTCGTTCCCGAGGGGGTGCCGTCATGGACGTCATCGCGATCACCGGTGGAACCGGACACCTCGGGCGCGAGCTGGTGCGCCTGCTCAAGCCCGGGCACCAGGTCCGGGTCCTCACCCGCCGCCCCGGCACCGATCCCGAGGTGGAGTGGGTGCAGGGCGACCTCACCACCGGCGCGGGCGTGGCCGAACTGGTCGCCGGTGCCACCGCTGTGGTGCACGCGGCCACCTACTCCCCCGCCGCGCAGCGCGGGTTCGTGCACCCGGTGGACCTCTGGCGCAGCCCGCCGGACGTGGACGTCGACGGCACCAGCCGGCTGCTGGAGGACGCGACGGCGGCCGAGGTGCGCCACTTCCTCTACGTCTCCATCGTCGGGGTGGACCGGCCTGCGCTGCCGTACCTGCGGCTCAAGCACACCGCCGAGGAGCTGGTGAGCGTCTCCGACCTGCCGTGGTCCACGGTGCGCGCCACCCAGTTCCACTGGCTGCTGGACCGGATGTTCGACCGCGCCGCGCGGCTGCCGATCCTGCCGCTGCCCACGGCCCTGCCCACCCAGCCGGTGGACGTCCGGGACTTCGCGGAGTACCTGGTGGAGTGCCTCGGCAACGGCCCCGGCGGCCGGCGGGAGGACTTCGGCGGGCCCGAGGTCCTGACGCTCGGTGATGCGCTGCGCACCTGGCAGGCCTCCAGGGACAAGCACCGCAAGCTCATCGGGCTGCCCGCACCCCGCCGGTTGCGGCGCATCGCCTCCGACCTGACCTGTCCCGGCGCGCGACGCGGCCGGATCACCTGGGCGGACTGGCTGCGGACTCACCCCACCGCCTGACAGACCGTCCACATCGGACGCCCGTGGGCCCGTGCCCGGAACCCCGCCGCAGCCTCCTAGGATTTCAACCGGACGGAAAGCGGAGGCGGGTGCGATGGCGACCGAGTACGGCGGCGGAGGTGATCCGGTGCGCAGCCTGGCGCTGCTGTGGCGGACCCAGGACGGGCCGAGCAGCGGCCGCCGGGGACGCTCCGACCTGGGCGTGGACCGGATCGTGCGCGCCGGGATCGAGATCGCCGACGCCGACGGGCTCGCGGCGCTGTCCATGCGCAAGGTGGCCGACCACCTCGGTGTCGGCACCATGTCGCTCTACACCTACGTGCCGGGCAAGGCCGAGCTGATCGACGTCATGCTCGACACCGCCTACGGCGAGACCGCGCGGCCCGAGCCCGGTACCACCGGTTGGCGCGACCAGGTCACCCGGATCGCGCGGGAGAACTGGGCGCTCTACCACCGCCACCCGTGGATGCTGCAGGTCGCGACCGGCCGCGCGGTGCTGGGCCCGAACGCCATCGCGAAGTACGACTACGAGCTGACCGCGCTCACCGGGCTCGGCCTCACCGACGTCGAGGTGGACGCCGCGCTGAGCCTGGTGCTCGGCCACGCCGAGGCCGCCGCCCGCCGCGCGGTGGAGGCGATGCTGGTCGAGCAGCGCAGCGGGATGACCGACGAGCAGTGGTGGCGCGCGCACGCGCCGCTGCTCGGCCAGCTGATGGATCCGCAGCGCTACCCGACCGCCACCCGCATCGGCGCGGCCGCGGGCGAAGCGCACGGCTCCGCCCTGGATCCCGAGCACGCCTTCGAGTTCGGCCTGCAGCGCATCCTCGACGGGATCGAAGCCCTCATCGCACAGCGGTGAATCCGGCACCACACGCAGTTCCGGACGCCGGCTGACCGGCAGGCACGCAGGTCGGCCGACGAACGCCGTCCCGGGGCGGACCACCCCGCGCGAAGCCCACGACCGCTCCGTCAGCGGGCATGCGCGAGGCGGGAGCTCACCCGGCGTCGGCGATCTTCACCAGCATCTTGCCGGTGTTCTCGCCCCGGAGCAGGCCGAGGAAGGCCTCCGGGGCGTTGCGCAGGCCGTCGACGACGGTCTCCCGGTAGCTGATCTTGCCCTCGCGCAGCCAGCCGCCCACCTCGGTGAAGAACTGGTCCTTGCGGTCGGCGTGGTCGATGACGATGAAGCCCTGCAGCCGCAGCCGCTTGGAGACGATCTTGAACAGGTTGTTCGGCCCCGGCTTCGGCTCGGCGTTGTTGTACTGCGAGATCATGCCGCACTCGGCGACCCGGCCGAAGTCGTTGAGCACCTCGATCGCCGCTTCCAGGTGCTCGCCGCCGACGTTGTCGAAGTAGACGTCGATGCCCTCCGGCGCCGCCGCGCGCAGCTGCTCGACGACCGGGCCGTCGTGGTAGTCGAACGCGGCGTCGAAGCCGAGCTCCTCGGTGAGGTAGCGGACCTTCTCCGCCGACCCGGCGCTGCCGATCACGCGGGATGCGCCGCGCAGCTTGGCGATCTGCCCGGCCAGCGAGCCGACCGCACCGGCCGCGCCGGAGATGAACACCACGTCGCCCTCGCGCTGCTCGGCGATGTCGGTCAGACCGACGTAGGAGGTCATGCCGGGCATGCCGAGCACGTAGAGGTAGGCGTTCAGCGGCGCCACCTGCGGGTCGACCTTGACGGCGTGCTTGGCGTCGAAGACCGCGTGGTCGCGCCAGCCGAGGTAGTGCAGCACGAAGTCACCGGGCTGGAAGCCCTCGGCGTTGGAGGCGACGACCTCGCCCACCGCGCCGCCCTGCAGCGCCTTGCCCACCTCGAAGGGCGGCACGTAGGACTTGCCCTCGTTCATCCGGCCGCGCATCGCCGGGTCGACGCTCATCACCACGTTGCGCACCAGCAGCTGGCCGTCGCCGGGCTGCGGGACGTCGACCTCGACGAGGTCGAAGTTCTCCGGCGTCGGCCAGCCCTTCGGTCGGGACGCGAGGCGGATCTCCAGGCCCTTGCTCATCGTTTCTCCTCCACGAGACGGGAATCGCCACCGACGATACCGAAAGTGTCAGTCACTGCCAATTGGCGCTGGATGACTTATGTCTCGACCTGACGCAATGGCAGAATGGACGGCATGAACGTCGCCAACGACCAGGGTGGCCTGCGCGCCCGCAAGAAGCAGCGCACCCGCGCGGCCCTGATCGACGCGGGCCTGGACCTGTTCCTGGCCCACGGCTACGAGACGACGAGCGTGGACCAGATCGCCGCCGCGGTGGAGGTCTCCTCGCGCACCTTCTTCCGCTACTTCGCGAGCAAGGAGGACATCGCGCTGGCCAAGGGCACCGAGTTCGACGAACTGCTGCTGGACGCCCTGACCTCCCGGCCCGCCGGGGAACCGCCGCTGGACGCGCTGCGCGGCGCGGTGCTGGAGGCGTTGCGCGAGTCCGCCGCCGACTCCGGCGTCCAGCGGTTCCTGACCACCCAGCACCTGATCAACAAGACACCCGCGCTGCTGGCGGGCAACCTCCGGCGAGCCGCGGGCTTCGAAGCGCGGCTGACCACCGAGATCGCCAAGCGGCAGGGCCTGGACCCGGCCGAGGACATGCGCCCGCGGGTGCTCGTCGCCGCGGTCTGCGGTGCGCTGCGCATCGGACTGGAGGCGACCTGCGCCGATCCCAGCCGCGAGCCGGCGCGAATGGTCGAACTCGTCGAGCAGGCCATCGACCTCGCCACCGCCGGCATCCCGCAGCGCTGGGGCGAGGATCCGCACCGCTGGTGACTACGCTCGGCAGGAGTTTCCACGAGAGGGGCCAGATGGGCGAGATCGTCAGCTTCGCTGATGTCCAGGACGCCGCCGAGCGGTTGGCGGGCATCGCGCACCGCACCCCGGTCGTCACCTCCAGCACGCTGGACGAGCTGGTGGGCGCCGAGGTCTTCCTCAAGTGCGAGAACTTCCAGCGGATGGGCGCGTTCAAGTTCCGCGGCGCCTACAACGCGATCTCCCGGCTGAGCCCGGACCAGCTGCGGCGCGGCGTCGTGGCGTACTCCTCCGGCAACCACGCGCAGGCCGTCGCCCTGGCCTCCCGGTTGCTGGGCACGACCGCGGTGATCCTGATGCCCGCGGACGCCCCGGCTGCCAAGCTCGCCGCCACCCGCGGCTACGGCGCTGAGGTCATCACCTTCGACCGCTACACCGCCGACCGCGCGGAGCTCGCCGGAAAGCTCGCCGAGGAGCGCGGGCTGACGCTGATCCCGCCTTACGAGCACCCGCACGTGATGGCCGGTCAGGGCACCGCCGTGCTGGAACTGCTGGCCGAGACCGGACCGCTGGACGCGCTCGTGGTGCCGGTCAGCGGCGGCGGGCTGGTGGCCGGGTGCGCGACGGCGGCCAAGGCGCTGCACCCGCAGATCCGCGTCGTCGGGGTCGAGCCCGACACCGCCGACGACACCAGGCGATCGCTCGCGGCGGGCGAGCGGGTGTCGGTGCCGGTGTCGCGCACCATCGCCGACGGGCTGGCCGTCGCCACGCCGGGCGAGCTGACGTTCGCGGTGAACCAGCGGCTGGTCGACGAGATCGCGGTGGTCACCGACGACGAGATCCGGGCGGCGATGCGGCTGGCCTTCGAGCGGCTGAAGCTGGTGGTCGAGCCCAGCGGTGCGGTCGGCATCGCGGCGCTGCTCGCCGGGCGGATCACCGCGTCCCGGGTCGGTGTGGTGGTCTCCGGCGGCAACGTCGGCGTCGAGCGCTTCGCGGAGCTGCTGGGCTGATCACGGCCGCGGCCAGGCGAGCTGCGCCGGGCGCAACTGCTCGTAGGCCCGGGCCAGGCGGAGCACGCCGACGTCGTCGAAGCGGCGGCCCGCGATCTGCAGGCCGATCGGCAGGCCGTCCGGGGTCCAGCCGCAGTTGACCGACACCGCCGGCTGCCCGGACATGTTGCAGGGCAAGGTGAACGCGATGTGCTCCATGCCGCGCAGCGGGTCACCGGTCGGGTAGGCCTGCTCCGCCGGGAACGCCGGGATCGGCGCGACCGGCGAGAGCACGTAGTCGAAGTCGCGGACCACCCGGTTGGCCGCCACCGAGATCGCGTCCATCTGGCTGAAGCCGTGGAACACCTGGGCCGCCGTGGCATCGCGGGCGCTCGACGCCCACTGCGCGATGCCCGGCAGCACCAGCTCCCGGCGCTCGGCGGGCAGGGCCGAGATGTCCGTCCAGGACCGGAAGCGCCAGAACAGGTCCATGCCGTCGAGCATCTCGCGGGACAGGAACGGGTCGATCGGCTCCACCGACGCCCCGGCCGATTCCAGCACCTGGCCCGCGGCGGCGACCGCGGCGGTGACCACCGGCTCCACGGGCAGGCCCACGCGGTGGTCCAGCAGCAGAGCGATGCGCAGCCCGCGCACCTCGCCGTCCAGCCGCAGCCAGTCGATGCCTGCCGGTGGCAGCGCGGTGTGGTCGCGGGCATCCGGCGCCGCCAGCACCGAGGACAGCAGCGCGGCGTCGGTGACCGTGCGGGTCATCGGGCCGACCACGCGGCCCGGGTAGGGCGGGGCGACCGGGATGCGGCCGAAGCTCGGTTTGAGCCCGACCACCCCGCACCACCCGGCGGGCAACCGGATCGAGCCGCCGATGTCGGTGCCCAGGTGCAGCGGTCCGTACCCGGCAGCGGCGGCCGCACCCGCCCCGGCGCTCGAACCACCCGGTGTGCGGCCGAGGTTCCACGGGTTCCGCGCCGGCCGGTGGAAGCTGGACACGCCGGAGGACAGCATGCCGTAGTCGGGCATGGTGGTCTTGGCGAAGATCACCGCACCGCTCTCCCGCAGGCGCGCCGCGGCGGGTGCGTCCTCCCGCGCCGGGATCAGCTCGGTCGCCGCCGTGCCCTGCGGCACCGGGGTGCCCCTGGTGGCGATGTTCTCCTTCACCGTCACCGGGACGCCGTCGAGCGGGCCTGCCGGTGCTCCGCCGAGCCAGCGCCGCTGCGAGGCCGCAGCCGCGGCGCGCGCTGCTTCGGCGTCCAGCGCGTAGGTCGCGCACAGCTTCGATTCCCAGGCCTCGACGCGCGTCAGAACGGCGTCGAGCGCTTCCACCGGCGAGGTCTCCCCCGCCCGGTACGCCGCGACCAGGTCCACCGCCGAGAGATCGGCCAGTTCCGCCATCCCACTCTCCCTCGCTCACGGCCGAGTCTCGGTCACCGTTCGCGGCGGGGAAAGTTGGCAAGGTGTCCGCACCGGGCGCGGACACCTTGCACTTCGCCGGTTGACAGATCAGCTCGGCTTGCGGGTGCGCCCGCGAGCGCGGAGCTCGGCGTTGGGCAGCGCGGGAGCGGCCAGCGCGGGCTCCGCGTAGCCGTGCACGACGCCGAAGCGGCCGTCCGGTGCGCCGGAAGCGCGGCCCCGCTCCCAGTCCTCGCGCGCTTGGGCGACCTCGTCGTGCGAGCGGCCGACGAAGTTCCACCACATGACGATCTGCTCCTCGAACGGCACACCGCCGAGCAGCAGTGCCCGGCCGGAACCGAGCTCGACCTGCGCGCGGCCCCGCCCGAGGTAGAGCATCTCGCCGACGCCGACCGGGCGTCCGTCGACGGAGAACCCGTCGGACATCGCCAGCACGGCGTGCTCGAAGTCGGTCTCCAGCGGCAACCGGAGGGCGCGGCCTGCGCTGATCGACACCTCAGCACCCATCAGCGGCGTGTAGGTGCGCGCCGGCGAAGCCGCCCCGGCGAGCTCGCCCATCAGCACGGTCACCTCGCCTTCCGGCGAGGACACCACCGGGAGGTCGCCGTGGTGCTCGAAGTGCGGTGCGACGTCGCGCTGCGCGCCGGGCAGCGCGACCCACAGCTGCGCGCCGTGCAGCACCGGGCCGTGACCGGCCGGGGATTCCTCGGAGTGGGAGATGCCGCGGCCCGCGGTCATCAGGTTCAGCTCGCCCGGCCGCACCAGCTGCTCGTTGCCCAGGCTGTCGCGGTGCAGCACCTCGCCGTCGAGCAACCAGCTGACCGTCTGCAGGCCGGTGTGCGGGTGCGGCGGGACCTGCATGCCCGGCTGCCCCGCGATGTCGGCCGGGCCGTAGAAGTCGGCGAAGCACCAAGCCCCGACCATCCGCCGGTCGCGGTTGGGCAGCGTGCGGCCGACCATCATCGCCCGCGGCCCGCCCAGCGGGACGACGCGCGGCTCCAGCAGTTCGGCCTCCGGTTCGGCGGCGGTGCTCACGCCGCCGCAGCGCAGCTCGGCCGGGTCCTGTTCCACATTGCTCACCCGGTGAGCTTCCCCCACACCTCGGATGGGGCACAATCGACCCGGCCAGCAGCCGTTGCCGAGGAGGCTCGAACGTGACCGACCAGCCCGAGGTCGTCGACAACCCGGACGCCGAGCGGTTCGAGATCCGCGCCGACGGCGAGCTCGCCGGGTTCGCCGAGTACAAGCTGCGACCCAGCTCGATCGCGTTCGTGCACACCGAGATCGACGCGGCCTTCGGCGGCCGCGGAATGGGCGGCACGCTGGTGCGCGCCGCTCTGGATTCGGCTCGCGAGCGCGGTCTCGCGGTGCTGCCCTACTGCCCGTTCGTGCGCCGCTGGATCAGCACCCACGCCGACTACCTCGACCTCGTTCCCGCCGACAAGCGCGCCAAGTTCGAGCTCGAGGAGTCCACTGCGGACTGATCAGCCGACGGTCGCGCCGAAGGCAAGGCCGAGCACGTAGGTCGCCGCCGCCGCTCCCGCGCCGATGCCCAGCTGCCGCAGCGCGCGGGGCAGCGGCGCGGCGCCGGACAGCACGCCGACGGTCGCGCCGGTGAGCATCAGCGCGAGCCCGACCAGCACCACCGCCACCAGCACCGCCCACCCGCCGGACATGCCGAAGAGGAACGGCAGCACCGGCACCAGGGCGCCGGAGGCGAAGAAGGCGAAGCTGGAGATGGCTGCCTTCACCCCGGTGCCGACGATCTCGTGGTCGTCCGCGGGCGCCTCCGGGGCGGGCACCGGCGGTTTCGGGTCGCGCAGCAGCGCGTCGGCCCGGCGCTGCGCCTCCTCGGCGGACATGCCCCTGGCGCGGTAGACCAGCGCCAGCTCGTTGGCGTCGACGTCGAGGTAGGGCACCACGGCGCGGGCTTCCGGGTTCGGCGAGGCCGCGGCCAGCAGCTCCCGCTGGGAGCGCACCGAGATGTACTCGCCCGCGCCCATCGACAGCGCACCCGCGAGCAGCCCGGCCAGGCCCGTCAGCAGCACCGTCCCGGTCGGCACGTTCCCGCCGATCACCCCGAGCACCAGGGCCAGGTTGCTGACCAGGCCGTCGTTCGCGCCGAACACCGCCGCGCGGAAGGTTCCCGACACGCGGGCCCGGCCGCGGGCGGCGAGCGCGCGCACGACCTCCTCGTGGATCCGCTCGTCGGCGGCCATCGCCGCTGAAGCGTCGCGGTCCGAGCCGTACGGCGAGCGGCTCTCCGCGCGCTGGGCCAGGGCGAGCACGAAGACCGAACCGAAGCGGCGGGCCAGGAACACCAGCAGCCGCATCCGGAACTGGCCGCGGCGCTGGGGCCCGGCCTCGTCGCCGAGCAGCTCCTCCCAGTGCGCGGCGTGGCGCTCTTCGGCTTCGGCCAGCCCGAGCAGGATTTCGCGCTCTTCGCCGGTGCGGCGGGCGGCGAGCTCGCGGTAGACCGCGGCCTCCTCGCGCTCGTCGGCGAGCAGTCGCCGCCAGCGCCGCACCGACCTCGCATCCGCCTTCGGCGATCTTCCGCTCTCACGCACGCGCCAAGCCTCGCAGCCGATCTCCGCGGCCACCAGTCGACGCGCGATCCAGGTCAGCCGCCGAAGTCGGGCTTGCGCTTCTCCAGGAAGGCCTGCATCTGCTCGCGCGCGTCCGGTGACTGCGACGTCGCCGCCATCACCTCGGTGGCGATCGCGTACGCGTCGGCCTCGGGCCGGTCCAGCTGGGCGTAGATGGTCTGCTTGCCCACCGCCTTCGCGTGCCTGCTGCCCCGCGTGGCGCGCGCCAGCAGCTCGTCCACCGCGGCGTCCAGCTCGTCGTCGGGAACCACGCGGTTGACCAGGCCCCAGCGCTCGGCCGTCGCGGCGTCGATCGGGTCGCCGGTGAGCGCCAGCTCCATCAGCCGCTTGCGCCCGATCGACCGCGCCACCGGCACCGCCGGGGTGTGGCAGAACCAGCCGCCCTTGCCGCCGGGCAGCGCGAAGCCCGCGGACTCGGCGGCCACCGCCAGGTCGCAGGAGGCGACCAGCTGGCAGCCTGCCGCCATCGCCAGCGCGTGCACCCGCGCGATCACCACCTGCGGGACGGCGTGGATGGTGCGCATCAGCGATTCGCACCGCCGCAGCATCTCGCGCATCCCGGCCAGGTCCCGCCCGGCCATGTCGCCGAAGTCGTGGCCGGAGCTGAACACCGGCCCGGACCCGGCCAGCACGATCCCGGTCGCCTTCGTCGCGGCGGCCGCCTCGAAGGCCTCCTCCAACTCCGCGAGGTGGTCGACCGACAGCGAGTTGCGCCGCTCCGGCCGGTTCATGGTGATGCGGACGGCCGCACCGTCCTCCTCCAACAACACGTGCTGGTACTCCATCAACGCTCCTTCGACCGGGAAAGGCTTCCAGGAACATTCTCTGCGGCGGTGCAAGTAGCAGCCCCTGAGGACTCGTACGCGACTTCTCTCGTGTCAACCGGAGTCCTGCTCAACCGCACCTCAGGGGACCGTGATGCAACCCAGCCACAAGAAACCGCACAACGCGAGATCGACTCCGGACGCGACCACCACTGAAAATCGCGGAGAGGCGGGACTGCGGAGAGGCGGGACTGTCACTGCTCGGCGGGCAGCGCTCCCATCGTCTGCAGGTGGGCCATCGAGCCGTAGCGGGCGACGAGGTGGTCGAACTCGGCCTGGTCGTGGAAGACCAGCTGCCCGGCGCCGAACTCCTTGGCCACCTCGACCGCGTAGCGGGCCGCGGCGGCGATGTCGGTCTCGTGGCTGGCGCCCGTGGCGCAGCCGGGCACCGCGGTGGCGGCCACGATCGCCAGGCCGACCACCGGCGCGCCGGTCGCGGTGGCGGGCTGCAGGATCGAGTTGATGTGGTGGACGCCGTTGCCGTAGGGCGTGATGTCCTGAGTGGTCACCGGGTAGGTCACCAGCGGTTCGCCGGTGACCGTCTCCAGCAGGGTGCCCAGCCGGTCGGCGACGCGCAGCACCCAGCCCTGCTTGACCGTCGGCGACAGCGCCAGGCCGCGGTGGTTGATGATCCGGTTGCCCTTGGTGGTGTCGATGGACAGCACGGCGTCCATCGACGCGTCGACCTCGTGGGCGTTCATGGTGGCGATGCCCACCGGTGAGTCCATGAACGGCACCGGGTCGTGCGGGCGGGTGGGGGCGTCCGGGCACACGTGGGTGCTGATCACGACGTCGCCGGGCAGCCGGTCGCCGCGGGCGCGCATGGTCAGCAGCTTCGCCGCGGCCGAGATCGCCGCCGCGGCGCCGTCGCCGTCGGAGACGAAACCGGTCACCTCGGGCCGGGCGCCGATGCCGCCGAGCCTGCCCACCACGCCCAGCGTCGGAGCGTCGCCGCCCGCCGCCCGGCCGCGGGTGCCGGGCACGCGGACCTGGACGAAGTCGGTGCTGCCGCGCTCGCCGGGCACCGTGGTGCTGCTGACCAGCCCGGGTTCCCCCGCCGCGCGGTCCAGGTAGCCGACGACGTCGGCACCGGTCACCTCCGGCGAGTCGAGCAGGTCCACCACGTCCAGGACGTACTTGAGCATCCGCGGTTTCCTCCGGAGCCGGGGCCGAGCGGTGCGGCCGGATTCGCTGGTGACCGCCGGGAACGGGCGGCCCCTCGACGACCACCGTGCGCGGCGGCCGGACCGCTGGGCAAGGAAATCCCGTTATTCGCACAATGGGGCCATGCCGGACTTCGGAACCGACCGCCGCACGCCGCCCGGGCTGCCGCAGACCGCCGACCGGGCGCTGCAGGTCCTGCTGGCCTTCGACCGCGCGCACCCGGAGCGAGGTGTGACCGAGATCGCCGCCGAGTTCGGGCTGCACACCTCGGTCGCGCAGCGGCTGCTGGCCACGCTGGCCCACCGCGGGTTCCTGGTGCGCAACGACGCCAACCGCCGCTACCGGATCGGGCCCGCCGCGCTGCACCTGGGCCGGCTGTGGGATCACGCGGGGGCGCTGGACCTGCTGGTGCGGCCGCTGCTGGCGGAGCTCGCCGCCGACACCGGGCACAGCGTGCTGCTGGCGCTGCCCGACAGCGCGCACATGCGCTGCGTGGTGGTCGCCGAGGGCGCCGACGGGAGGTTGCGCGACTACCCGCTGACCAACGAGCTCTACCCCGCCCACGCCGGGGCCACGAGCAAGGCCTTCTACGCCTTCCTGCCGCCGGAGGCGCGGTCCCGGATCTTCACCGACCGGCCGCTGGCCCGGTTCACCGACCGGACGGTGACCGACTTGGCGGTGCTGGAGCGGCAGTTCGCCGAGGTCCGGGAATCCGGCTGGGCGTTCACCGTCGGCGAGTACGACCTCGGGGTGGCGACGCTGGCCGCGCCCGTGTTCCTGCGCGACGAGCTCTACGGGAGCGTCAGCGTGGGCTGGCACACCGGCCAGCACGAGCACGATCCGGCCGACTGGGTGGAGCCGCTGCGGGAGCTCAGCACCCGGATCGGGTGGCGGCTGACCCGGCCGCTGCGGGCACGACGCGCCGTGGCGGGCTCTGGTGCGGCCGCGCCGAGCTCCGCCCGGTAGGGTTTTCGCGTCGCTGCGCGGGTGGTCCGACGACGGGGAGGCTGATGGCGATGAACCGCAAGCCGGTGATCGCGGTCGTGGTGCTGGTGGTCGTCGTCTGCGGGTTCCTGCTGGTCCGCGATCCGGTGGGTGCGGCCACCACCGTGCAGGCCGCGTGGGACCTGGTGATCACCGCGGTCAGCACCGTGTTCACCTCGCTGACGACCTTCTTCCAGCACCTGTTCCACAGCAGCTGACGAATCGGAAATTCCTTCACCGGCACTGCGGCGCGTCATCAATCAACGGCGCATTCCCGGTCCGATCTCCGCGCGCGAAAACGCACGGCGCGCGTGAAAGATCAGCGTTTCCTCTTACCCAATTCGCACTCCTGGAAAACAGGTCGCGGAAGAATCCAGGGACCAAATACCCGTTTTCCCGGCAGTCCGCCCCAGTCCGCCGCGAGCAGGCGAAAAAACCCGTCGGAGCATTGCCGGAGTCAGCTTGTCCTGCACCAGTCGACGTCTTAGTGTGGGAGGCGGTCACGTCGAGGAAAGCGAAAGACCCGGCGTCGCAGGACGACGGGGAACTGGGGAAGTCCGGTTCGCCCCGCGAAGTGACCCGACGCGAGGGGCAAATTCCGGAAACGGGCCGCGAGCCCGAAGCTCCCACCGAGCGGCAGTTCGATCCTGGGGCCCTGATCGATTCCGCCCGGAATGTGGTTCGCGGTACCAGCTGAATTCACCTCGCATCGCGTGCAAGCGCACGCCGGATTGCACGACGGTCCGGCACGCGACGTGCATCGACTGGGAAAAGAGTGATCGGAATGCAGATCAAGGACACGTTCAAGTTCGACGGATTCCGCGGCAACCGCCACGGCTGGGGCTGGGGCTCCGGTTGGGGCTGGGGATCCGGCTGGGGCTGGGGCGGCTGGGGCTCCGGCTGGGGCTGGGGCGGCTCCGGCTGGGGCTGGGGCGGCTGGGGCGGCTGGGGCTGCTGACCGCGCTCTGACCGACGTTCCATCCATCCGATTCGCGTGGCTCCCGCTCCCCCGGAGCGGGAGCCACGCCTCTGCCTGGGGGTGAGGCGGTTGCCGGGGTTGGTGAACTGGCTGTTCCGGCCTGCGGAGCGCGACACCGAGGGGCTCGTCGAGCACGCGCCGGTGATGCGCGTGCGGGCGGTCATCAAGCGGTTCTGGCCGGATGCCAGGCCGTTCCGCGGCTGGCTGCTGCTCAGCCTGCTGCTCGTGCTGATCTCGCCGCTGCTGGACACCGCGGCGATCTGGCTGTTCAAAGTGCTCATCGACGACGTGCTGACACCGCAGAACTTCGCCGTGTTCCCGATGGTGGCGGCCGCCTACGCGGTGCTCACGCTGCTGTCCGGGGTGCTCGACTTCTGCGGGCAGTACCTCGCGGTGTGGATCGGCGAGAACTTCCTGCACCGGATGCGCACCAGGGTCTTCGCGCACCTGCACACGCTGTCGGTCGGGTTCTTCGACCGCAGGCGCATCGGCGACACCCTGTCCCGGCTCACCGACGACGTCGGCGCCATCGAGTCCCTGGTGCTCTCCGGCGTCGCCCAGACCTTCTCCTCGGTGGTCAAGATCCTGCTGTTCGGCGGTGTGCTGTTCTACCTCGACTGGCGGCTGGCACTGGTGGCGCTGGTGTCGGTGCCGCTTTTCTGGCTGGTGGCCAAGTTCTTCGCCCGCCGCATCAAGGACGCCGCCCGGGAGGAGCGCGGGCGCAGCGGCTCGATCAGCACCGTGGCCGAGGAGAGCCTCGGCAACGCGTCGCTGATCCAGGCCTACGGCCGCGAGGAGGCCGAAGTCGGCCGCTTCGCCCGGCAGAGCCGCGGCAACGTCGTCGCCGAGCTCTCCGCCGCCCGCATCGGGGCGCTGTTCGGGCCGTTGACCGATCTGATGCAGGTCTTCGGCGTGCTGGCCATCGTCGGGGTCGGGATCCTGGAGCTGTCGGCCGGGCGGATCAGCCTCGGCGGGCTGCTGGCGTTCCTGATCTACCTCTCCCAGCTCTACACGCCGGTGCAGAGCCTCGGCCAGCTCGTCAACCGGGTGTTCTCCGCATCCGCCAGCGCCGAGCGCATCATCGAGCTGCTCGACCAGAAGCCGCTGGTGCAGAGCCCGCCGGACCCGGTGCCGCTGCGGCGGGTCACCGGCCGGATCGACGTCGACCGAGTCGACTTCCGCTACCCCGGCACCACCAACGACGTGCTGCACAGCGTGAGCTTCTGCGCGCCGCCCGGCCAGACCACCGCGGTGGTCGGCGCCAGCGGTGCGGGCAAGTCGACGCTGACCAAGCTGCTGCTGCGCTTCTACGACCCGGAGCGCGGCCGCATCCTGCTCGACGGGATCGACCTGCGGCAGCTCGACATCGCCGACCTGCGCGCCAACATCGCGATCGTGCTGCAGGAGACGCTGCTGCTGGACGGCACCATCGCGGACAACATCCTGGCCGGCCGCCCGGATGCCGATGAGCGCCAGCTCGTCGAGGCCGCCGAGGCCGCCGACGCCCACGAGTTCATCCAAACCCTGCCGGAGGGCTACGAAACGCGCGTCGGGCAGCGCGGCAGGCTGCTCTCCGGCGGGCAGCGGCAGCGCATCGCCATCGCCCGCGCGATGATCCGCGACGCGCCGATCCTGCTGCTCGACGAGCCGACGACGAGCCTGGACGCCGATGCCACGCGGCGGATCCTCGCCCCGCTGCGCCGGTTGATGGCCGGGCGCACCACCATCGTGATCTCGCACAACCTGCTCACCGTCCGCGACGCGCAGCAGATCGTGTACCTGGACAACGGCCGGATCACCGAAGCGGGCACGCACGAGGAGCTGCTGGCCAACAACACCGGCTACGCCCACCTCTACCGGCTTCACCACCCGGACCGGGGGCAGGCGGCGGTGCCCGAGCAGCAGGTGGCACCGCCCCGGCCGGTCGACGGGCAGCTGCCCAACTGAGCCGACAAGAGCTGCCCCTCCACCCGTTGGGCGGAGGGGCAGTTCTTCGGGCGGTCAGCGCCAGGGCTCGCCGCGGCGGCGGGCCCGCAGCCACCGCTGACCGGTGCCGGTCAGCCGCTTCGCCTTGCGCACCAGCAGGTTCTGCTGGGCCAGGTAGCGCTGGTACTGCCAAGGGCCCTGGATGCCGTGCCGGCCCGCCATCGCGTAGCAGAACTCCACGGCACCGCGATCGGTGTAGCGGTCGGCCCTTTCGAACCAGGCCATGCTGCTGCGCGCCGCGATCTGCGCCTCCCGCAGCGCCGTGTGGCCCGCCTCGTCGAACTCCTTGACCGCCAAGGTGGTCTCGGGCTGTTCGTAGAGGCCCTGCGCGAGCACGATCGCGTCCATGATGGCCAGCTTGGTGCCGGAGCCCAGCGTGAAGTGCGTGGTGTGCGCGGCATCCCCGATCAGCACGGCGTTGTCGTAGCGCCAGGTCTCGTTGAACACCTGGGTGAAGCGCTGCCACGACGCAGGTTTCCCGCGCGACTGGCTGATCAGCGGCCGTCCCTTCAGCGGGGCGGCGAAGATCTGCTCCAGCAGCTGCCGCGTCTCGGCGTCGCCGAGCCGGTCCAGGCCCAGTCCCCGCCAGGTCTGCTCCGTGCACTCCACGATGAACGTGCTGATGCCGGCGGCCGACGGGTAGGCGTGGAACCAGATCCAGCCCGCCGGGGTCTGCTCGAAGTCGAAGGTGAACTTGTCGAACACCCGCTCCGTGCCCAGCCAGATGTAGGGGTTGCGCCCGTGGTCGATCCGGGTGCCGAACTGGTCCTGGTAGCGCTGCCGGGTGCGGCTGTTGGCGCCGTCGGCCACCACCACCAGGTCGGCGTCGGCGAACTCGGCAAGGTCCTCCACCGTCGTCTCGTACTGGAACCGCACGCCCAGCTCGGCCGCCCGCTCGGCCAGGATCGCCAGCAGCGGCGCCCGGTTGACGCTGTAGCCGTAGCCGCCGAGGTAGGCCTTGTCGGTGTTGTGCAGCGCGACGACCTGCTCCTGCCAGAGCGTCGACTCCGCGCGGATGCGGCGCGCGCTCTCCCGGTCGTTGCGGTAGAGCGTGTCCAGCAGGTCTTCCCAGTAGACGACCCCCCAGCCGTAGGTGGCACCGGGCGGGTCCCGTTCGATCACGGTGATGTCGTGGCCGGCATCGCGCAGCTTCGCCGAGATGGCGAAGTACAACCCCCCGGGACCGGCCCCGATGCACACGATTTTCACAGCAGCACCTCCTGAACGACAGGCGGCCAGCTGCGCAGGCGGTCCGGGCGGATCGCCAATGTCCGCGTGAGAAGTCGATACGTCCTCGTTGTACCCCCCAGCCCGCATGGTCGCACCTGCACCGCGTCGAGAGTTCCAGGCTCATTTCGCGTGGCGGTGCCGGTCATGCGTCGCGGTCGCTGCCCGAAGCGGGAATCTCCTCTCACAGTCGCTGACCGGGGACCGGACACCAGTTCGGCTGCTCGCGGCTTGCCGAAGCAGTACGCTCGTAGCCGCGCATCGTCGTTTCGCCCAGCCACGCGCGGGGGTTCGGCAGCAGGCGGTCCCCGCGTCGCTCGGGGCGCGGCAGCCGGGAGTCGACATGAGCAGGCTGACCCAGCCCACCAAGCCCGAGAGCAGGTTCACCGCTTCGCTGCGCCGCCAGGCCGACGAGGTGGACCTGCGGTTCCGCATGGCCGCCGGGATGCGGCGGCAGCTCAACAAGGTCTTCCCGTCGAACTGGTCGTTCCTGCTCGGCGAGATCGCGCTGTACAGCTTCGTGGTGCTGCTGATCACCGGCACCTACCTCGCCTGGTTCTTCGACCCGTCGATGACCGAGGTGGTCTACGACGGGAAGTTCACCAACCTGCAGGGGATCCCGATGTCGCGGGCGTTCGAGAGCACCCTGGACATCTCCTTCGACGTGCGCGGCGGGTTGTTCGCCCGGCAGCTGCACCACTGGGCGGCGCTGATCTTCATGGCCGCGATCGTGGTGCACATGATGCGGATCTTCTTCACCGGCGCGTTCCGCCGCCCGCGCGAGGTCAACTGGACGATCGGCATCCTGCTGTTCATCACCGGCATGTTCGAGGGCTTCATCGGCTACTCGCTGCCCGACGACCTGCTCTCCGGCACCGGGCTGCGGATCGCCTCCGGCATCGTGCTGTCGATCCCGGTGATCGGCACCTGGCTGCAGTGGATCCTGTTCGGCGCGGAGTTCCCGGGCACCGAGATCATCCCGCGCTTCTACATGATCCACATCTTCCTGCTGCCGGGCATCATCGCGGGCCTGATCGCGGTGCACCTGGCGATCGTCTGGTACCAGAAGCACACCCAGTACCCCGGCGCGGGCCGCACAGAGTCCAATGTGGAGGGTGTGCGGATCATGCCGGTGTTCGCGGTCAAGAGCAGCGGGCTGTTCTTCATCGTCACCGGCGTGCTGGCGATGATGAGCGGGGTCTTCCAGATCAACGCGGTCTGGAACTTCGGCCCGTACAACGCCTCGATGATCTCCGCGGCCTCGCAGCCCGACTGGTACATGATCTGGACCGACGGGATGGGTCGCATCTGGCCGCCGTGGGAGCTCTACCTCGGTCCCTACACCGTGCCCGCGGTGTTCTTCCCGCTGGTCCTCGGGCTCGGCCTGGTGTTCACCGTCGCGATCGTCTACCCGCTGCTGGAGCGCAAGCTCAGCGGCGACGACGCCCACCACAACCTGCTCCAGCGCCCGCGCGACGTGCCCCTGCGCACCTCGCTGGGCGCGATGGCGCTGGCGTTCTTCCTGGTGGTGCTGGCCTCCGGGGTCAACGACATCATCGCCTACATGTTCGGGCTGTCGCTGAACATGACGACCTGGGCGGGCCGGATCGGGGTCCTGCTGGTGCCGCCGATCGCCTACTACGTGACCTACCGGATCTGCCTCGGGCTGCAGCGCACGGACCGCGAGGTGCTGGCGCACGGCGTGGAGACCGGCATCGTCAAGCGGCTGCCGCACGGCGAGTTCGTCGAGGTGCACCAGGCGCTGGGGCCGGTGGACGAGCACGGCCACCCGGAACCGCTGCCCTACCAGGGCGCCCCGGTGCCCAAGAGGATGAACCAGCTCGGCGCGGCCGGGCACTCGGTGCCGGGCAGCCTGCTGGTCCCCGACCCGCGGGAGGAGACCGAGTCGCTGGAGCAGGCGCGGCGCGAGCAGGCAGCGGGCCGCGAGACCGAGGTGCGCTCCGGGCCGCCGGCGACACCCGAGCAGTGATCGGCGCGGCGCGGTGAATATGCTTTCCGGCGCAGCAGCGATCCGTCGGAGGCAGTGTGGTTCGGCAACCGATCCCGGTCATCATCGTCGCCGGGTTCCTCGGCTCCGGGAAGACGAGCCTGCTCAACCACCTGCTGCGCAACCCGCAGGGCGCCCGGATCGGCGTGGTGGTCAACGACTTCGGGCAGATCAACATCGATGCGCTGAGCGTGGCCGGGCAGGTCGACTCGTCGGTCTCGCTGAGCAACGGCTGCCTGTGCTGCGCGGTGGACGCCAGCGGCCTGGACGACCTGCTGGCCAAGCTGACGCGCCCGAGCAGCGACATCGACGTGATCGTGATCGAGTGCAGCGGGCTGGCCGATCCGCGCACCATGGTCCGGATGCTGCTGGGCAGCACCAATCCCCGGCTCGGCTACGGCGGGCTGGTCGAGGTGGTCGACGCCGCCGAGTTCGACCGAACCCGGCAGCGCCACCCCGAGCTCGACCAGCACCTGCGCTTCGCGGACCTGGTGCTGCTGAACAAGACCGACCGGGTCTCCGACGGCGACCGCGACCGGCTGCTGGAGCTGGTGCGCGAGCTCGCCGACGGCGGGCCGGTGCTGCCGACCGCGCACGGCCGTCTCGACCCGGCACTGCTGTTCGACCGGGAGTCGGTGCGGCAGCGGCGGGAGAGCGCCCGGCAGCTGACCTTCGACGACCTGGTCGGCGACGACTGCCACGAGCACCTGCACGCCGGTTACCAGAGCGTGGAGTTCACCGCCGACGAGCCGGTCCACCCGCGCGCGCTGATGCGCTTCCTGGACGCCCGCCCGGCCGGGGTGTACCGGATGAAGGGCCAGGTCCACTTCGGGGTGCCCGGCCACGAGCAGAAGTTCACCCTGCACACCGTCGGTGACTTCCTGCGCTTCCAGCGCTCCCGCTGGGCCCGCTCCGAGCCGCGCCGCACCCAGCTCGTGGTGATCGGATCCGGCCTCGACCGCGATCGGATCCGCGAGGACCTGCACGCCTGCCTGGGCCGTCCGGACGCGGCCGACGAGCACAGCATGCTGGACGTGCTGAAGTTCATCCGGGGCTGAGCGCCGGGGGTGGCACCGCCGGTGCGGCCTGGCGGACAATCGGGCCATGACCGAGCGCAAGCCACCCGGCACCACGTTCGAATCGTGGGTGGACCGGCAGATCCGGACGGCTCAGGAGCGCGGCGACTTCGACGACCTGCCCGGCGCGGGCAAGCCGCTGCCCGGCGCCGGCCAGCCCGTCGAGGAGCAGTGGTGGGTCAAGGACTACCTTCGCCGCGAAGGCCTGTCCGGCGAGGCGCTGCTGCCGACGCCGCTGCGGCTGCGCAAGGAGGTCGAGCGGCTCGCCGAGACCGCGCACGAGCTGCCCAGCGAGCAGGCCGTGCGCGAGGTCGCCGGCGATCTCAACCGCCGGATCGTCGAGCACCTGCGCGCCCCGACCGGCCCGCAGGTGGCCATCGCGCCGGCCGACGTCGACGCGCTGCTGGCGAGCTGGCGGGCCGCCCGGTCACGAGCGTCCGCTCCGCCCGAACCCGCGCCGGAGGAGCCGAAACCCCGCTGGTGGCGCCGGTTCCGGAGGTGACCCGTCCCACCTGATGAGCGGCTTTGACGGCCGTGCACCGCGATGCTTTGATCCGATCATGGCACTGGGACCGCTGCTGGTGCAGCGCGCGCACATCGACCTGCTCTGGGTCGCGTCGGCGGCCTGTCGGCGCGCTTGAGCACTCCCGCGCACCACCCGCTCCCCCGGATCCGCATCGCGATGTGAGACGGAGATTCGTGCCATGACATCGGAAGCCGCTCGGCCGCTCGCGGCGAACTCGTTCGAGACCCGCCCGCTGCAGGACGGCGCGGTGGTCGAGGTGACCGCCCGGTTCATCGTCACCCGCCAGGACCTGGCCGCGCTGGAACGGGTCTTCACCCCGCAGCCCGGCCACCTCCCCCAGCAGTCCGCAGTGGAGACTCCGCGGCTGCGGTCGCTGCCCGCCCCGGAAGAACCGAAGCTGCAGATCCTGGTGGCTCCCCGGCGCATCCTGCGCGCCGACGGCAGCGCCGTGCAGCTGACCCGGCTGGAGTTCGACCTGCTGCTGTACCTGTGCGAGAACCCCGGCCGGGTGCACCGGCGCAGCTCGCTGCTCAACGCCGTGTGGCAGTTCACCAGCGCACCCAGCACCCGGACCGTGGACGTGCACATCCGCCGCATCCGCAGCAAGCTCGGCACCGGCCTGGACCTGATCACCACGGTGCGCGGCGTCGGCTACCGGCTGGACCGCACCACCGACGTGCAGGTCGTGCGGGACTGAGCGGGCATGGCTCCGCGCACCGCGGGTAGCCGAGGGGCATGCCGAAACGCAGTCGCGAGGAGTACGAGCGGGGGCTGCCCGGCTACCACGATCCGATGGCCGGGGTGGGCGGGGCGCCCTACGCGCGCAGCGCGCTGACCCTGCGGTTGTGGCTGGCCGGGTTCGGCCTGGTGTTCTGCACGGGCGCAGCGGTGGGGCTGTTCCTGCTGGTCCCGGGGCTGGTCTGGTTCGCGTGGGTGCTCGTGGTGCTGGCCGTGATCGCCGCCGTCGACTTCGCCTGGGTCGCGCACCGCAAGCGCCGCGGCGAACCGGGCTGAGCGCGCTCACACCCGCACCAGGTGCTGCGCGCCGGGGACGGCGGCGACCAGACCGCGCGTGTAGTCGGCCGACGGGTTGCGCAGGACCTGGTGGGTCGGCCCCTGCTCGGCGACCCGGCCGCCGCGCAGCACCACCACGCGGTGCGTGAGGTTGTCGGCCACGGCCAGGTCGTGGGTGATGAACAGGCAGGCGAAGCCCAGCTCGGCCTGCAGCTGCCGGAGCAGGTCCAGGACCGCGGCCTGGACCGAGACGTCCAGCGCGCTCGTGGGTTCGTCGGCGATGAGCAGCTGCGGTCGCAGCGCCAGGGCGCGGGCCAGGCCGACGCGCTGGCGCTGCCCGCCGGAGAGCTCGTGCGGCCGCCGGTCGGCGACCGCGGCCGGCAGCTGCACCGCGTCGAGCAGCTCCGCCACCCTGCTCCGGGTTTCCGGCCCGGTCGCGGCCCGGTGCACCAGCAGCGGTTCGGCGATGCAGTCCCGCACCGCCCACCTCGGGTCCAGCGACGCCGCCGCGCCTTGGAAGACGAATCCGATGCGGCGGCGCAGCTGCCGGCGCCGGGCCGGTGACAACGCCGCCGGATCGTCGCCCAGCACCGACACCGAGCCCGAGCGCGGCACGATCAGACCCGCCGCCACCCGCCCCAGCGTCGACTTGCCCGAGCCGGATTCCCCGACCAGGCCGAGCACTTCGCCCGCACCGATCCGCAGGCTCACCCCGTCCACGGCGCGGAAGCCGCCGTAGTCGACCACCACGTCCGCCAGCTCCAGGCCCGCCCGGTCCGCATCGGCGGCCGGTGCGGGTTCGCCCCCGAACCTCGGCACGGCGGCCAGCAGCTGCCGGGTGTAGGCGTGCGCCGGGCGGGAGAACAGCTCGCCGGCCGGTGCGGATTCCACGACCTCGCCGCCGCGCAGCACCACGACCCGGTCGGCGATCTCCGACACCACGCCCATGTTGTGCGTGATCAGCACGATCGACGTGCCCCGCTCGTCGCGGAGGCGGCGCAGCAGGGCCAGGATCTCGGCCTGCACCGTCACGTCCAGCGCCGTGGTCGGCTCGTCGGCGATGAGCACCCGCGGGTCGTTGGCCAGCGCCATCGCGATCACCACGCGCTGCTGCTGGCCGCCGGAGAGCTGGTGCGGGTACTGCCGCAGGCGCCGCCGCGGTTCGGGGATGCCCACCGCGGTCAGCAGCTCGACCGCCTCGGCCCTGGCCTGCTTCCGGCTGAGCGCGCGGTGCGCCCGGAGCACCTCCGCGAGCTGCCAGCCGATGCTGAACACCGGGTTGAGCGCCGACGACGGATCCTGGAAGACCATCGCGATGCCGGTGCCGCGGACCTGCTGCCAGCGCTGCCGGTCGGCCCCGAGCAGCTCCTGGCCGTCCAGCCGGATGCTGCCCGAGACCTCCGCCGAAGGCGGCAGCAGGCCCAGCGCGGCGCGGGCGCTGACCGACTTGCCCGAGCCGGACTCGCCGACGACCGCGACGATCTCCCCGGCCGCCACCTCGAAGCCCACCTCGTGCACCACCGGCCCGGCGGCGAAGCCGACCGTCAGCCCGTCGAACGCCAGCACCGGACTCGCCATCACGATCTCCTCAAACCCGTTGTGCGGAATGGTGTTTCACTCGTAGAAGCGCTGAGCTTCAGCCCACAGGCGCGCGATCAGCTGGGGGTCGTAGTCGGCCTGGCGGCCGGGTTCGTAGCGGACCTTCACCAGCTGCCCGGTGTAGGGGAAGCGGCCCTCGCGGCTGTGCAGGTCCCAGTCGACCGGTCCGCCGCGGTCCGCGCCGATGCTGATGCCGGTGAACGGCGCCATGCCCAGCAGCTGCGGAACCGGCGCGAGTTCGGCGCGCTTCTCCCCGACCTGCAGCGCCAAGCGCCACCGGAATTCCGGCAGGGCTTCGGCCACCAGCTGAACGGCGACCGCGCCGGTGCCGACCGGGACGGGATCGCTGCGGTGGATCCGGCCGTAGGCGTTGTAGACCAGCTGCGCGGAACCGTCGTCGATGTGCACCAGGTAGCCGCCGCCCTGGTCGCCGTGGGCGAACAGGACGCCTCGGTCGTCCGCCGTGTGCTGGAGGTCGGCGGTGGCGGTGAAGTCGCGGAACTGCACCAGCCGGGCCGAGCGGTAGCGCTCCAGCGTCGGAGTGCCCGGGAACAGCGACACCGGCCGCTGGAACCGCTCCTCGTCGGGTCGCCGCAGCTGGGCGGCGGGACTGCCGTCGTTGAGCGGGAACACGCCGTTGCGCCAGGCCGCGCGTTCCCACTCGGCCGCGAGCTCGGCCAGCTTCGCCGGGTTCTCCGCGGCCACGTCGCGGGTTTCGGTCGGGTCGGCGTCCAGGTGGTAGAGCTCCCACTCGGCGTCGGTGAACTCGGTGCCGCGGCGGTGGCGGGTCACGATCTTCCAGCCGTCGGCGTAGTAGCCGCGGTTGCCGCCGGTCTCGGTGTACTGCCGGGTGTGCCTGCTCGGCAGGTCCGGGCTGCGCAGGACGTCCACCGCGCTCACCCCGTCGAGCTCGGCCGCCGGGACTCCGTGGCGCTCGGTCAGGCCCGGCACCCCGGCCAGCTCCAGCAGCGTCGGCGCCACGTCGGTGACGTAGACGTACTGGTGCCGCAGCCCGCCCGTGCTCAGCCCGGCTGGCCAGTGCAGCAGGAACGCGGTGCGCACCCCGCCCGCGAAGGTGTCGAACTTGTACAGCCGGAACGGGGTGTTCGACGCCTGCGCCCAGCCGCTCGGGTAGTGCACCGTGGTCTGCGGCCCGCCGATCAGCTCCGGGTCGCGGGGCACGTCGCGCTCCCACTCCGCGGGCAGCCCGGGGACGTGCGCGAACTGGCTGAAGTAGCTGCGGGTGCCTTCCTCACCGCCCTCGGCGGTGGCGCCGTTGTCCGAGGTGAAGGCGATGATGGTGTTGTCCAGCTCGCCGTGGCGGGCCAGCGCGTCCAGCAGCCTGCCGAGGCTCTGGTCGACGCTGTCCACTGCTGCGGCGTAGACCTCCATGTAGCGCGCGTAGAGCTCCTGCTGCTCGGCGCTGAGCTCGTCCCACGGCGGGACGCTGCGGCCCGGTTCGCTGTTGCGCGGCGGCAGCGCGGTGCCTTCGGGGAACAGCCCGGCGGCGAGCTGGCGGTCGAAGCGCTGTTCGCGGATCGCGTCCCAGCCCGCGCGGTAGCGGCCCCGGTACTTCGCCAGGTCCGGTTCCCCGGCCGCGATCGGGCCGTGCACCGCGTGGTGTGCGAAGTAGAGGAAGAACGGCTTGTCGGCATCGTTGGCGCGCAGCGTGTCGATCATGCCGATCGCGCGGTCGGTGAGGTCGTCGGTCAGGAAGTAGTCCGCCGGCTGATCGCCGATGTCGTAGGGGCTGTTGTCCCACACCAGGCGGTGCGGGTGGTGCATGTTGGTCAGGCCCTCCAGGCTGCCGAAGTAGCGGTCGAAACCGCGTTGCAGCGGCCAGGAGGAGCGGTCGGCCGCGTCGTGGCTGAGCGCGTCCCTGGTCAGGTGCCACTTGCCGACCGCGAAGGTGGCGTAGCCCGCGGCGCGCAGCGATTCGGCCAGGGTGGGCGCGTGGTCGGGCAGTTCGAAGGCGTGCGAGGGGAAGCCCGGATCGGAGTTGGCCGGGACCGCGAAGCCCGCGCGGTGCGGGTTGAGCCCGGTCAGCAGCGCCGCTCGGGAGGGCGAGCACAGCGGCGTGGTGTGGTAGTTGGTCAGCTGGACGCCGGAAGCCGCCAGCCGGTCCAGGTTCGGGGTGTCCACTTCGGACCCGTACGGGCCGGTGTCGCTGTAGCCGAGGTCGTCGACCACGATCAGCACCACGTTGGGCGCACCGCGGTCCGCGCCGGGCTTCGGCGGCCACCACGGCTTCGATCCGGCGAAGGTGCGGCCGACCGCGCCGCCGAACCCCTCGTAGCCGCGGGCGTCGTCGGGAATGCTCACCACGTCGTCTCCCCTGTCCTCGTGGCCGCGCTCGCGGCCTGTGCGATGAGCTGGAAGCCGAGCACCAGCGCGGCGATGACCAGCAGCGGCCCGATGGCGTAGGCCGGGTTGGCGTCCAGGTAGTTCAGCGAGCCGTTGAGGGTGCTGCCCAGCGACGGCTCGGGCGGTCGCACGCCGAGCCCGAGGAAGCTCATCGCGCCCTCCAGGAACACCGCGATCGACATCGACAACGCGGTCTGCACGATCAGCGGGCCCGCCGAGTTCGGCACCACGTGGGTGCGCAGGACGCGGCCGCGGCGGGCGCCGATCACCTGCGCCGCGGTGACGAACTCCAGCTCCCGCACCCGCAGCACCTCGCTGCGCACCAGCCGGGCGAAGACCGGGATCTCCACCACCACGACCACGGTGAAGATCGTGCTCAGGCCAGGCCCGAGCACGGCGGTCAGCGCGATGGCCAGGATCAGGTTCGGGAACGCCAGCAGCACGTCCAGCGCCCGCTGCACCACGACGTCGAGCGCCTGGTGCGCGGTGGCGGCGACGCCGACCGCGATGCCGGTCAGCGCGCCCAGCGGCACCGCCGCGAAGCTGATCAGCAGGTCCACCCGGATGCCGTGCAGCACCCGGGAGAGCACGTCCCGGTTCAGCTCGTCGGTGCCGAACCAGTGCGCCGCGCCCGGCCCGAGCAGGTTCGCGCCCTCGGTCTGGGTTTCCGGCGCGTACGGGGCGAGCAGCGGTGCGGCGAGCCCGGCGGCGAAGATCAACCCGATCACGGCCGCGCCGACCAGGCCGCGGACGGGGATCCGGCGTGCGGTCATGACGTGCCCCCGAGCCGGATGCGCGGATCCAGGCAGGCGTGCACCACGTCGGTCACCAGCTGGACGAGGACGTAGACGGCGACGGAGAGCACCAGCAGCACCTGCACCACCGGGTAGTCGCGCCGGTCGATGCCCTGCTCGATGAGCATGCCCAGGCCCGGCCAGGAGAACACCGCCTCCACCAGGACCGCGCCGCCCAGCAGGTTTCCGGCCTGAAGCCCCAGCACGGTCACCGCACCGGGCACGGCGTTGCGCAGCGCGTGCCGGAACACGATCCGGCGGCGCGGGATCCCGGCCGCGGCCGCGGTCGTCGGGTAGTCGCGGGCGAGTTCGCCGCGCAGCGCTTCGGCGAAGAAGCGGGTGAGCACCGCGGCCACCGGGAGCGCCAGGCAGGTCGCGGGCAGCACCAGGTGCTGGGCGGTGATGTCGAGGCGGTCGGCGAGCCCGTCCGGCGGCACTCCGCCCGCCGGCAGCAGCCGGACCGCCACGCCGAACACCAGCACCAGCAGCACGCCGGTGACGTACGGCGGCAGCGCGATGGCGGCCGTGGTGAAGCCGGTCAGCGCCCGGTCCGCCCAGCCGCCGCGGGTCACCGCCCACAGTGGACCGAGCGCGGCCGCGCACAGCACCGCCAGCACGAGCGCGGTGACGGCCAGCACGGCGGTGTTGGCCGCACCGTCGGCGAGCAGATCGCCGATCTCACCGCCGATCAGGTAGGAACTGCCGAGGTCGCCGGAGAGCAGCCCGGTCAGCCAGTGCAGGTACTGCAGGTGCAGCGGCCGGTCGAGGCCCAGCTCGCGGCGGATCGCGGCGATCGCCTCCGGCGTGGCGTCCGAGCCCGCCAGGATCGAGGCCGGGTCACCGGGGATCAACCGGATCACCATGAACACCAGCACCGAGGCCAGCAGCAGCACGAGCAGCGCCGATGGCACCCGGCGCAGCAGGTAGCCCGTCATGGGCACCTCCTTTCGCGGATCAGGCCAGGAAGGCTTCGGAGAGGTCGAGCTCGCGGCGGCGGCTGTAGCCGATGCCCTGCAGCGCGGGCGAGTGCGCCCAGCGCTGCCGGTACACGCCGATCTCGATCAGGAACAGTTCGTCGAGCAGCTGGTCGGACAGCGCGGCGTGCGCGGTCGCCGGATCACCGCTGAGCTGCCAGGCCGCGTCGGCGGCGCTGGTGTAGGCCGGTGAGGTGAAGTGCGATGCGTTCTTGCGCGCGTTGAACGGGTAGGCGCTGACGGTCAGCGTCGAAGGAGTCAGCTGCGCCCAGGAGTGCGTGGTCACCCACAGGCCGCGGAAGCCCCCGGCGATCAGCTGCTGGGTGAACTGCGCCCGGTCCAGCGGTTCGAGCCGCACCTCGATGCCGACCTCGGCGAGGTTGTTCTGCACGATCTGCGCCACGGCCGCCAACGACGGGTCCTTCGCCGCGTAGACCAGTGGCAGCACCGGCACCGGGCCGTGCTGGGCCACCAGCGAACGCGCCCGCGGCACGTCCCGCGCGTAGCGCCCCGCGCGCACCTCGTCGTAGGCCGGGCTGTCCTTCGGCCACGGCAGCGACGACGCGTGGCCCGCGCCGCGGAACACCTCGGTGATGATCCGGTCCCGGTCCAGCGCGTGCGCGATCGCCCGCCGGATGCGCACGTCGTCCAGCGGCGGTGTCGTCACGTTCGTGCCGACGTAGGCCTGCAGCTCGGCCCCGGTGAGCGTGATCGCCCGCGCGGCGCCGAGGCGCACCGCGGACTCCACGTCGCGGTGGCCGAGGGTGTCGGCGAAGTGCACCTGCCCCGACTTCAGCGCCGACAGCAGGGAGGACTTCTCCGGGATGATCCGCGCCCGCACCTCGTCCAGGTAGGGCCTGCCGGGCACGAAGTAGTCGGGATTGCGGGTGAACCGCAGCTCGGTGTTGGGCCGCCACCGCTCGAACCGGAACGGGCCGGTGCCCACGAACCGCGTGCCCGCGCGCAGGTCGACGACCGATTCGGAGTCGATGACCGGCACCGTGTCCAGCAGGTCGAAGATGTTGCTCAGCGGGTGGGCGAAGCGCAGCACCACCTCGTGCGGACCGATCACCTCGATGCCGGTGATCGCGGCCGCGGTGCTGCGCAGCTGCCCGTTCCACTGCGGATCGGCGTAGGAGCGCAGCGAGAACTCGACGTCGGCGGCGGTGAACTCCCGTCCGCTGTGGAATCGGACGCCCTCGCGCAGGCGCAGCGCGAGCGCCCGGCCGTCCGGCTCGAAGGCCCAGGAGGTGGCCAGCGACGGCCGCGGCTCCAGGCCCGACGGGCCGTAGCGGACCAGCCGGTCGAAGACCAGGCCGATCATCGTGGTGATCGCCGGGCCGGTGTTGGTGAACAGGTTCTTGGGCACCAGGTCGGCGAGCAGGCCCAGTTCGGCGGTGCCGCCGGGCTTCGGCGGGCCGGCGGGAACCGCGCGCTCCTGCCGGGCCACGGCCGACTCGCAGCCGGTGGCCAGCAGTGCGGCGCCGATGCCGAGCCCGCGCAGCAGGCCGCGACGGCCGATGGGATGGGTCATGATTTCCTTCGGGCAGCGGTGAACAGGGCGAACGGCCGGTCGTAGAGGTGCGCGAGGACGCTGGTGCAGGCCGCGACGGCCTGCACGTCGGCGCCGAACCGGGTGACCTGCGGTGGCGGTGCGCCGGGCAGCGCGGTGTGGTCGGCGAAGCTGTGCCGCAGCTCGTCGAGCTGGTCCGGCGCATCGGTGATCGCCTGGCCGCCGAGCACCACCACGTCCGGATCGACGACGTCGCGCACTGCCGCCACCGCGCGGCCCAGCGCACGGGCCCGGGCGACGAGGATCCGCACCGCGCCGGGATCACCGGCGGCCGCGGCGGCGTGCAGCAGGTGGATGTCCGGGCGCTCGATCACCCCGTCGGCGACGGCTTCGCGCAGGACGGACTGCTCGGACACCGAGGCCTCCAGGCACCCGGTCCGCCCGCAGGGACAGCGCACGTCGGTGCCGACCGCGAGGTGCGCGATGTCGCTGCCTCGCCCGGGCCCGCGGTGCAGCCTGCCACCGGACACCAGCGCCACGCCCACCACCTGGCGCGCGTAGCAGTACAGCAGGCTCTTCGGGGTCTGGCGCAGCCCGAACAGCAGCTCCGCCGATGCCATCGCGGGCAGGTGCCCGTCGACGTGCACCGGCCGTCCGGTGGCGGCGGCCAGCAGCTCACCGGCGGGCACCTGGTACCAGCCGAGTCTCTCGTGGTCGACCACACCGCGATCGGGGTCGACGTGCCCGCCGGTCACCAGGCCGATGCCCACCACGCTGCGCTGCGGGCAGCGGCGCAGGAACACCGCCAGCCGGGAGGCCAGGAAGCCCAGCACGTCCTCCGGGCCGCCGCCCGGCGTGGGCAGGCGCTCCTCGGCCAGCAGCCTGCCCCGCAGGTCGGACAGCCCGAAGGTGGTGGTGCTGACGCCGACGTGCACGCCGCACGCGGCCAGCACCGTCGCATCGATGTCCACCGGCACCCGGGGGCGGCCGATGGCACCGGAGTGCGTCAGCTCCGGTGCTTCGCGGACGATCCCGAGCTCGATGAGCGCCGCCACCTGACGGCTCACCGTCGGCGGGCTCAGCGCCACCCGGCGCTCGATGGCGGCGCGGGACAGCGGACCCGCCTGGCGGATCACGTCCAGGACGGTGGCGGCGTTGGCTTCGCGCACCCCGCTGGGGCGCGCGGACAGCATGGTCGTCACGGATTGCCTTGTCCGGTCGGGAGAACAGCGCGCCGCAGCACCCGGCGAACGCGCCGGGGTGCGCGGGTTTGCTTTCGGTGGTGGGAGAAGTCCGGGATCGCGCGATCAACCGCGGCAACAGCACGGCGCGGCGGAAGCCGGGGTGCCGTGCTGGCGCTGGGTTCGGATCTGCTGCATGGGCCGAGAATCCACCGCGCGGCAGGTGGTGTCAAAGCCTTCCGCGATGCGGGACGCGACGGCCGACTTATTTTCAGTCGACCGAAAACCCTTGCCGCTTCCGGACAACCGTCCTTAGCGTTCGTCCGAGGTGGATCGACTCCGCCTTCTCCGCGCCGAAACCATCCGGCAACGCAGCCTTCTTCCTACCTCCCGGGAGGACAACCATGACCGCACAGCTGGACCGCACCCAGGTCGAGGTCGTCAAGCTCGGCGCGCACATCGGGGCGCGCATCGACGGCGTCCGCCTCGGCGGTGATCTGGACGCGGGCGCGGTGGCCGAGATCCGCGCCGCGCTGCTGGCCCACAAGGTGATCTTCTTCCGCGACCAGCACCACCTCGACGACGCCGGGCAGCTGGCCTTCGCCGAGCTGCTGGGCGAACCCACGCTGGCCCACCCCACCGTCAAGGGGCGCGAGCACGCCAACGTCCTGCCCATCGACTCGGACTACTCGAAGGCCAACAGCTGGCACACCGACGTCACCTTCGTCGACCGCATCCCGGCCATCAGCCTGCTGCGCGCGGTGCGGCTGCCCTCCTACGGCGGCACCACCACGTGGGCCAGCACGGTGGCGGCCTACGAGAAGCTGCCGGACTCGCTGCGGGCGCTGGTGGACCGGTTGTGGGCGGTGCACAGCAACTCCTACGACTACGCGGCGAACATCGACGAGCAGCGCACCGGCGGCGTCGACGTGAAGTTCCAGGAGTACCGGAAGGAGTTCGTCAACGACGTCTTCGAGACCGAGCACCCGGTGGTGCGGGTGCACCCGGAGACCGGTGAGCGCTCGCTGCTGCTGGGCCACTTCGTGCGGCGCCTGGTGGGCCTGACCAGCCCGGAGTCGGCGGCGCTGTTCCAGCTGCTGCAGAACCGGGTGGTCCAGCTGGAGAACACCGTCCGCTGGAACTGGGCGGACGGCGACCTGGCGATCTGGGACAACCGGGCCACGCAGCACTACGCGATCGCCGACTACGACGACCAGCCGCGCCGCCTGCACCGCATCACGCTGGCCGGCGACGTCCCGGTCGGCGTCGACGGCGTCCGCAGCACGACCCGCACCGGCGACGCCTCGCACTACTCCTCCGTGGCCGGGGCCTGACGCGCGTGTCGCATCCGGCGGTGCTGGGTACTGCGGAGGCGTGGAGCTCGTCGAGGAGACGCCCTTCCGGTTCCGGATCGAGCCGCACGGTGCGATGCGGGTGCCCGGCGTGGTGTTCGCATCGCGCCGGCTGCTGCCGCCGAAGGACGACGGCTCGCTGGTCCAGGTGGCGAACGTCGCCGCGCTGCCGGGCATCGTCGGCGCCTCCTACGCGATGCCCGACATGCACTGGGGCTACGGCTTCCCGATCGGCGGGGTCGCCGCCACCGACGTCCGGGCGGGTGGAGTGGTCTCGCCGGGCGGGGTCGGGTTCGACATCTCGTGCGGCGTGCGCTTGCTGGCCGCCGACCTCGAGCGCTCGGACTTCCACAGGGTGGCCGAGAAGGTGCTCAACGGCCTCAGCCGGGCGACTCCGCGCGGAGCCGGGCGAGGAGCCGTGTGGCAGCTGTCCCGCGACGGTCTCGAACGCCTGCTCGCCGAGGGATCGCACTACGCGGTCGAGCGGGGTTGGGGCGTGCAACGCGATCTGGAGCGCTGCGAGGACGGCGGAGCGGTCGCCGACGCCGAGCCCGGCCGGGTCAGCGCCCGCGCGCTGGACCGCGGGCTCGGCCAGGTCGGCAGCCTCGGTTCGGGCAACCACTTCCTGGAGGTGCAGGCCGTCGACGAGATCTACGACGAGGTTCTGGCCGGGGCCTTCGGGCTGCACCCGGGCCAGGTGTGCGTGATGATCCACTGCGGCTCGCGGGGACTGGGCCATCAGATCTGCACCGACCACGTGCGGCGGATGGACGAGAGCATGGCCGATCACGGCCTGTCGGTGCCCGACCGGCAGCTGGCGTGCGCTCCGGTGGACTCCGCGGCGGGCCGGGCCTACCTGGGCGCGATGGCCGCCGCGGCGAACTACGCCCGCGCGAACCGGCACGTGCTCGGCGTCGCGGCCGGTGAGGTCCTGCGGGAGGCCACCGGCCGCGGACTGGACCTGGTCTACGACATCTCGCACAACCTGGCCAAGATCGAGACGCACGAGGTGGGCGGGCAGCGCCGCACGCTCTGCGTGCACCGCAAGGGCGCCACCCGCGCGCTGCCACCCGGTCACCCCGAGCTGCCGCCGGGCCTGCGGGAGGCCGGGCAACCGGTCCTCATCCCGGGCTCGATGGGCACCGCTTCCCACGTGCTGGCCGGGGTCGCCGGTGGCGACGCGTTCCACTCGACCTGCCACGGGGCCGGGCGCACGCAGAGCCGCCACCAGGCCGTTCGCACGATCGATGCGCGGCAGCTGCGGCGGGAGCTGGAGCACAGCGGCATCGTCGTGCGCGGGAGTTCCGCGCGTGGGCTGGCCGAGGAAGCGCCGACCGCGTACAAGGACGTCGACGCGGTGGTGGCCGTCGCCGAGGGCGCCGGACTGTGCCGCAGGGTGGCCAGGCTCGTGCCGTTGGGCGTGGTGAAGGGGTGAGCGGTGGCTTCCGCTTCCTGCCGCACACGGCCGACGTCCGGTTCGAGGCGTGGGGCACCACCCGCGAGGAATGCCTCGCCGAAGCCGCCTGCGCGCTGATCGCAGCATTCGCGGAGGTCCCCGGAACGGCCCCGGCCCGAACCACCTCCGCGGAGATCGACGGCGGTGACGAGCAGCTGCTGCTCGCCGCGCTGGACGAGATCATCTACCGGCTCGACGCCGGGGGCACCGTGCCGCGGTCCGTCGAAGCCCGGCCCACGCCGACCGGCCTCGCGCTCGATCTGTCCGAAGTGGACGTCGATCGCGTGCGCTTCACCGGAGCCGCGCCGAAGGCGATCTCCCTGCACGGGTTCTCCTTCGCCCACGACGAGCACGGCTGGCGGTGCACCGTCACGGTGGACGTGTGAGCCCTACTCCTCGGTGGCGAAGCGCAGGTAGCGTTCGGCGGAGCGCTGGACGATGCGGTCCGCACCGGCCGGGATCACCGTGCCCCACCAAGCGCCGTAGAGCGCCTCGAAGCGGTAGGGCTCCAGCAGCCGTGCGGCCCGGCGGACCACGCTGGGCCGCTCCGGGATGTAGTTCGGGTAGCTGTACATGAAGGCCACGTGCGTGCGGTCCGGGATGACCTGCACGATGTCGCCGCTGAACAGCGAGCCCGCACCGCGCTCCCAGTGCAGCACGGTGCCGCCCGCGAAGTGCACGCCGAGGTTGAGCAGCGTCAGGCCGGGCGCCAGCTGCCGGGTGGTGCCCTCCCACAGCTGGATCGCCGGGTCCGGCCTGCCGATCCACTGCTGATCGCTCGCGTGCAGGTGCACCGGGGCGTCGAAGGCGCGGGCCCACTCGACCACCGTGGTGTAGTAGTGCGGGTGGCTGATCGCGATTCCGGCCAGCCCGCCGAGGTCGTTGACCGTCTCGACGATCTCGTCGTCCAAATAGGACAGGCAGTCCCACAGGAAGTTCCCGGCCTCGGTGCGCAGCAGCAGCGCGCGCTGACCGATGGCGAACCCCGGTTCGCAGCCGATGCCCAGCACCTCGCCCTCGTCGCGGATCAGCGCGGTGCGCTCACCGGAGCGGAGCGCCTCCAGGTCGGTCCACCGCTGGCCGCCTGCCGGAACGTACTGCCGTTCGTCCTCGCAGACCGGGCAGTCGGGCCGCGGGTGGGAGTACTGCATGCCGCATGTCGCGCAGATCGGCAGCGGAGTGGCTGGCATCGTGGTCGTTCCTCTCGCACTTCGGTCGCAGGCAGCCAGCGTAACGCCGGGAGCGGAGCTCGCGGTGCGCGCGACCAGCGCGCACCGCGAGTCCCGGCCTCAGAGCCGCAGCCGAGGCCAGTCCGCGGTGTCCCGCAGCAGCTGGCGGTCGTGGGTGGCGACCACCACCGCCGCCGAGGTCACCGCCAGGGCCTCGGTCAGCTCGTCGACCAACCTGGTGGACAGGTGGTTGGTCGGTTCGTCGAGCAGCAGCACGTGCGGTCGTGCGGCCAGCGCGATCGCGAGCTGCAACCGGCGCTGCTGCCCGACCGACAGCTCCGCGACCGGCCGCCCGAGCGCCGCCGAGGGCAACAGCCCGAGCTCGGAGAGCGAAATCCGGTCGGAGTCCGCCAGCGCCGCCTCGTACTCCTCGTGCGCGGTCCGCCGCGACGGAGCCGGTGCTTCCTGGGACAGCCAGGCGATCCGCGCGGCGCGGTTGCGCTGCACGGCACCGGAAGTCGGCTCGACCGCGCCGGCGAGCGCGGCCATCAGGCTGGACTTGCCCGCCCCGTTCGGGCCGGTGATCACCAGCCGGTCGCCGGATTGCAGCAGCAGCGAACGCGGCTGCGCCCACCTGCCGCGCAGCGTCACCGCGTCGGCCTGCAGCAGCCGGACTCCGGGCAGGTTCCCCAGTTCCGGCGCCCGGAACCGCAGCGGCGGCGTGGGAACGTCCACGCGGTGCGCGGCCAGATCCTCCTGCCGCCGGTGGACGGCGCGGACGAGGCCCGGCGCGCGGGTGGCGCGGGTGTGCTTGCCGGTGCCCTTCTCCGGCCGCCAGCCGGTGGACAGGCGGTTCTGCGCGGCCGACAGGTCGTCGGCGAGGCGCTGGTGCTCGCGCTGCTGCGTGCGGTGCTCGTGCTCCCAGCGCTCGCGCTCGGCCTGATGGCCTTCCTGGTAGCCGAGGTAGCCGCCGCCGTAGACGCGCGGCCGCCCGTCCCGGCCCGGTTCCAGGTCGAGCACCGCGGTGACCACGTCGGCGAGCAGTGCCCGGTCGTGGCTGACCAGCACCACCGCGCCGGTGTGCTCGCGCAGCCGCGCGGTGAGGTGCTCGAGCCCACCGGCGTCGAGGTGGTTGGTGGGCTCGTCGAGCAGCAGCAGGTCGTGCCCGGCGCCGAGCAGGCACGCCAGCCGGACCCGGTAGCGCTGCCCCACCGACAGCGTCGCCAGCGGCCGGCCCCGGTCGGCGACGGCGCCGAGCGCGGCCAGCGAGATCTCGACCTGCCGGTCGGCGTCCCAGGCGTTGAGCGCCTCCGCCGCCGCCAGCGCTTCGGCGTACCGCTCGTCGGCCTCCGGCCGCTCCGCGACCACGGCCTCGGTCGCCTCGTCCAGCTCCCGCAGGACTCGCCGGACCTCGGTGAGTTCGAGGTCGATCAGGTCGCCCACGGTGCGCGCCGGACCGACCGGGATCTCCTGGTCCGCGACGCCGACGGTGCCCGCGCGGTGCACCGTGCCGCGGTCGGCGGTCAGCTTCCCGGCGAGCACCTGGATCAGGGTGGTCTTGCCCGTTCCGTTCTCGCCGACCACGCCGAGCCGGTCACCGGCGGAGACCGCCAGGTCGACCCCGGTCAGCACCGGGCCCCCGCCGCGGACGAGGTGCAGTCCGGTGGCGGTGAGGTGCGCTCGGGCGCGCGCAGGTAGTTCAGTGCGAATGGACACGTTTCCTCCGAGGCGGATTCCCCGCGGCACGGCAGGGCGCAACCCCTGGGCAGGCGGTGGAATCCGGAAAAGAAGTGCGTTCAACGACCGACGGACTCAGGTGCGGACCGGCTCATGGCCGTCCGGCACCGAGGTCGGCGCTCTCAGAGGAAGTAGTGGAATCGCACGTCGACGACGGTAGCAGACCGCAGTTCGGCGCTGCACGTGATTTTCGCCCCGGTGCCGTTCCCAGGGCGACCGACCCTACGGTGCGCCGATGGCGTCCAGGCTCTCCGGCAGCACCTGGCCGCCGTCGACCACGATCGTTTGACCGGTGATGTACCCGGCTTCCCTGCTGGCCAGGAACAGCGCGGTGTAGCCGATGTCGGCGACCGAGCCGATCCGGCCCAGCGGCACCGACGCGGACATCCGGCGCAGGTAGTCCTCGCCCAGGTCGTCCAGCCCCTCGGTGCGGATGTTGCCGGGCAGCACCGCGTTGATGGTGATGCCCTTGGCCGCGAGCTCGAGAGCGGCGGACCGGATGAAGCCCAGCTGGGCGGCTTTGCTCGCGCCGTAGTGGCTCCAGCCGGGGACACCCGTGATCGGCCCCGTGATCGACGAGGTGACCACGATCCGGCCCAGGTCGGATTCGGCGAGGGCGTCCAGGCACGCCTGCACCGAGTACACCGTGCCGTTGAAGTTGGTCGCCATCACCCGCTGCAGGCCTTCCGGGGTCATGCTCGGCAGCGGGTCCTCCGGGAACACCCCGGCGTTCGCGCACAGCACGTCGATCCCGCCGAAGCGGCGGACCGTTTCCGCCGCCGCGGCGCGGCAATCCTCGGGTTCGGCGGTGTCGGCGGCCAGCCAGGCCACCTGGGCGCCCTCCGGCGCCCGGCCCGAGAGCTCGTCGGCGGTGCTCGCCAACGCGTCCTCGTCCCGGCCGGTGATCAGCACGTTGCAGCCAGCCTCGGCGAAGACCGCGGCCACGCCCTTGCCGATCCCCCGGCTCGCGCCGGTGACCAGCACCCGGCTCCCTGCAAGCGACTTCAGCACGGTGAGAACCTCTCCTCCAGCATCCGCACGGGCAGCGGCGGCCGCTCGCGAAGCGGTGCGGGAACTGCGAGCCGGGCCGAGCTGCGAACGACAAGATCATATCCCGGCGGCCGGGTCGCGCAACGTCGTCGGCGAACCCGGCGCTCGGGGAAATCCCGTTGTGCAGCAACAACGTTGTGCGCGAATGCTGGTCAGGCCGATCCTGCTGCGGCCCGCTTCGCGGAGCGGGCCGGGGTCCGGAGCGAGGCCACGACCACCGCACCGAGGATCGACAGCGCTGCGGAGACGACCGCCGCCCAGGTCATGCCGGACGCGAATTCCCCGGCAGGGCCGCCACCGCCGGGCGCCATCGTCAGCACCGCGGCGACCAGCGCGATCCCGACCGACGAGCCGAGGTAGCGGGCGGTGTTGTTCGCTCCCGATCCCATCGCCACCTGGTTCGGCGGCACGCTCTGCACCGCCAGCCCGGCCAAGGAGGCGTTGGCGATCCCGCTGCCCGCACCGGCCAGCACGAGTCCGGGGACCAGCTGCCACCACGCCGACTGCACGCCGATCCCGATCAGGGCCAGCTGGCCGAGCCCGCACAGCGCCAGCCCGCCCGCGATCTGGTTGCGGGCCTCGATGCGGCCGGTCAGCCGGCGCGCCTGCGGCGCGACCAGGAAGGACACGCCCGCCCACACGCCGAACAGCACGGCGCTGGCCAACGGACTGAGGCCGAGCACCTGCTGCACCGCTATGGGCACGTAGGTCATGAACCCGACCACCGCCGCCCCGGTCACCAGCGCACCGGTGGTCGCGGCCAGGAATGCCGGTCTCTTCAGCAATCCCAGGTCGAGCATCGGGTCGGCGGCCTTGCGCTCCACCCGCGCGAACGCCACCAGCAGCACCAGCGCCGCGGCCAGGCAGACCAGGACGTGCGGGCGGGTCCAGCCGCCACGGCCCTCGGTGAGCGCCGCGACGAGGAAGGAAAGCCCGCCACCGAGGGTCATCACACCGGCCAGGTCGAGCTTGCGCGCCCGCTCGCTGCGGGACTCCTCCAGCGACAGCGCCGCCCACCCGGCCAGGAGCAGGGAGAGCGCGGCGATGATCCAGTAGGCCAGCGTCCAGTCCGCGACCTTGTTCAGCAGCGCGGAGAACACCGGGCCGATGGTGATGCCCCCGCCCACCATCGCACCCCACAGGCCGGTGGCCCGCGCCCGCTCCGGCCCGGGCGGGAAGACGTGCCCCAGCAGTCCGAGGCCGGCGGCCAGCAGAGCGGCGCTCGCACCGCCTTGGACGACGCGGGCCAGCACGAACACCAGCGCGGTCGGCGCCATCGCGCACATCGCGCTGGCCAGGCCGAGCAGTACGCCGCCGGTCACGAAGACCCGCTTGCGGCCGAAGCCGTCGGCGAGGCTCCCCGCGACGAGCAGGAACGCGGCGAGACCGACGCTGATGCTGCTCAGGATCCAGGTCTGCCCCGAAGCCCCGGAATCCAGCTCCGCGCCGATGATCCGCACGGTGACCATCGGAGCGGTGAAGTTGATGAGCACGAGCAGGGTCGCCGCGCACGAGATCGCAAGCGTCGCACGGGTGATCGCGGAACGATCGACCGCGGGTTCGGTCGTCACTGCTGCTCCCAGGATTCGGCGGCTGAAGGCTCTCGGGCTCAACCGTAGCAGCAGAAGTTCAATGAATGAACCTACGAGTTCAACCACCGAATCGGATGGTAGGGTGACCTCGTGGGATTGGGACGCGACTACACCGGCCAGGACTGCTCGCTGGCCCGCGCATTGGAAGTCGTCGGCGAGCGCTGGACGCTCCTGGTGCTCCGGGACTGCTTCTACGGCGTGCGGCACTTCCGCGACTTCCAGGCGCACCTGGACATCCCGCGAGCCGTGCTGACCGCCCGGCTGAAGACCTTGGTCTCCGAGGGCCTGCTCGAACGGCACCCGCACGGCACCGAGGTCCACTACCTGCTCACCGAGCGCGGCATCGAGCTCTGGCCGACCGTCTACACGCTGGCGCGGTGGGGCGAGCGCTGGTTCTCCCCCGGCGGTGCCCGGCGGATCTTCAGCCACGCCACCTGCGGCACCGACCTCACCGCCACCGGATCGTGCCCGGCGTGCGACACCACCCCCGCCCCTGCCGACATCACCGCCCGGCAGGGCCCCGGAGCGGACCCGACCCTGCGCGACGACCCAGTCAGCGAAGCACTGCGCCGCGGCCCGCACCGACTGCTGACCGCCCTGAACCCGGAACCCGCCTACAGAGCACCGGACAGCTGACCGCGGATCGCGCACTTTCGTCGGCTGCGCCACCTAGCATGGCCGGGACAGCACAGTTCACCCACTCCGGCCGGCGCCGGAGCCGACCCGGGAAGTGCCCATGTGCCGCAGCATCAAGACCCTCCGCCCGCCTTACGCCGACGAGGTCACCGAGGGTGACGTCCGCGCGGCGGCGTTGCAGTACGTCCGCAAGATCTCCGGGTTCCGGCAGCCCGCCGCGCACAACGCCGCGGCGTTCGAGCAGGCCGTCGACGAGATCGAGCAGGCCACCGCGAAGCTGCTGGCGTCGCTGCAGGTCCGGGGCCAGAGCCGCGCATGACCGACACCTTCACCCACCGGATCCGGGTCCGCTACAGCGAGTGCGACCAGCAGGGCGTGGTGTTCAACGGCCACTACATGTTCTTCTACGACGTCGCGGTCGTCGAGCTGTTCCGCGCCCGGATCGGCTCGTGGCAGCAGGTGCTGGAGCGCGGCGCCGACCTCGTCGTCGCCGAGACCCGCTTGCGCTACCGGGCACCGGCGCGGTTCGACGAGGAGATCGACATCTCGCTGCCGGTCACGCACCTGGGCACCACCAGCATGGTCATCTCCCCGCAGTTCCACCGCGACGGCAGGCTGCTGACCGACGGCGAAGTGCGCCACGTGTTCGTCGACCCGGCCACCGGGCAGAAGACCCCGATCCCCGAAGAAGTCCGCAGCGCGCTTTCGGCATGACCGCGCACCGGTGGCGCACCCCGTTCGGGCGGGTCGTCGCGCGCCGCCTCGGCCACCCCTGCACCGACCACGTCTCCTTCGCCACCGCGGGGGCGATCCTGGGCATCACCCGCCAGGGCGTGCACGACCTGGTCAACCGCGGCAAGCTCGACCGCCACCCGGACGGCGGCGTGCACACCGCATCGATCCGCGCGCGGATCGACCACATCTCCGGAGGCAGCGAGTGAACGACGTCCTGATCGACTCCCCGGGCACCCGGATCGCCGCCCGCGACCACGGCGGGAACGGGCCCGCAGTCGTGCTGCTGCACGGTGCGGGCGGAAACCTGCTGGCGTGGCACAACTTCGCGCCGCTGCTCACCGCCGAGCACCGGGTGATCTCGGTGGATCTGCGCGGCCACGGGCACTCCGGGGACGGGCCGTGGACGTGGGACGACGTGCTCGACGACCTCGAAGCGCTGGCCGGGCACTTCGGGCTGTCCCGCCCGGCCGTCGTCGGACACTCCCTGGGCGGCATGATCGCCGCGCTGTGGGCGCTCCGGCACCCCGACTGCCCGGCCGCCATCAGCCTCGACGGCCACCGCGCGGCCCTCACCCACCCGGAGAACTACGCAGGACTGCCGGACGAACAGCTGCACGCGCAGCTCGAACGCTTGCGCGCCGTGTTCGACGCGCAAGCCTCAGCAGCGGGGCAGCCGATGAGCGCCGAGCAGGCCGCCGCGGTGCTGGAGCAGCAGCGCGCCTTCGCGGCGCAGGCCGGGATCGACGTCGAGCACTGGATCGAGCAGACCCGGCGCGGCTGGCAGGTGCACGACGACCGAACGCTGGCCCGGCCCGGCCCGGAGCTGCTCGAATCGCTGCGCAACAGCCCCGAATTCCTCGACGCCCTCCCGGTCTTCGCCGAGCTCGGCAGCCCCTTCCTGCTCGTCCTGGCCACCCGGTTGACCGGTTTCCCACCGGAGTTCACCGATCTGATGCGGGCATTGCAGGAAGGCCTGCGCCGCGACCTCGCCCGGCTCACCGCCCAGCGGCCCGGAGTCGAGGTCCAGGAGGTCGACGCCAGCCACGGCATGGTCTTCGAAGCCCCCGACGAGATCGCCGAGATCGTGCTGACGTTCCTGCGCGACCACCGCTGATCCCACCCGGCGGCACCGCGGCCCGGACGTGGTCCCGCCCTCACGGCAACCGAGGTGGGAGTTGATCGAGCGTGCAGACCGCGACGGTCGAGCTGAACGACATCCGGACGCACTGCTGCGCCGCCGGTTCCCGCCCGCGCAAAGCCGCGGACATCCTCCTCGAAGCCCGCCGCTACGACGCACCGGCGTCAGGCGGCTGTGCTGGTGAGCAGGGCGTGCGCGGTGTTGATCAGGGTGTTGCGGCGATCGTGATGGCGGGTGGCGAGAGCGGCCAGAGCGACCTGCCCGGCAGGTCGGAAACCGAGGTAGGCGGTCTGGCCGAACGTGGAACCGCCGTGGAAGTAGACCGGGCTGCGATCGGTGCGGTCGAGGAACCAGGTCAGCGAACGAGCAGGAGCGCGGCGCGGTCCTGGCACCGGGTACGAGGTGCGCACGAGTTGCAACGCCTCGCACAACGGAGAGGCTTCCGGGGTGAGGTGGGCTTCGAGGTAGGTGAGCAGATCAGCCGGGGTGGCGCGGACGGCGCCGGTGGGAGCGACCGCACCAAGCCGGATCGGAGGCGCTGGAGTGATGCCGTTGCGGCGGTGGCCCTGGGCGTCGGTGCCGGGCGGCCCGGGTGCCAGGCGGGTCTGGCGCAGCTGCATCGGTCGCAGGATGCGGCGGGTGAGCAGGTCTGCGTATGCGGTGCCGGTCACGCGCTCCAAGGCGTGGGCGAGGACGGCGGTGGCGAAGTTCGAGTAGCGCCAACTGGTTCCGGGCCGAGCCCGGTTGCCGTGGCGGTGAAAGGCCGCCAGCAACCGCTGGTGGGTGAAGTCGGCGTAGGGGTTGCTGTACCCGCCCGAGAGGACGTGGCGGTAGAAGGCCGGCTGGCGGGGGACGCCGGGCAGCCCCGAGGTGTGGCTGATCAGGTGCCGCAGCGTGATCATCGCGCTGGCGCACGACCGACCTGGTGGGCTGGGCAGGCAGTCCCGGGCCGGGGTGTCGAGGTCGAGGACTCCGGCGGCGGCCAGATCGGCCAGCAGCAGACCGAGGAAGGTCTTGGACGCCGAGCCGATCTCGTAGTGCAGGTGCTGCCGCGGCCCACCGGCGGGTGCGGTGCCGGTGATGACGATGGTGCGGTGACCGCGCTCGGACCAGGCGAACACCACGTCGGGAGCGTCGACGGCGTCGGCGGCCAGCTGGAGACGCTCGGCGAGCGCGGTGTCGGGCCGTGCGGTCATGGCGTGGCCGCCAGCGCGCTCAGCACGCGGGAGGTGGCCAGCGTGGTGGCGAAAGCCGCGACCAGGGTCGGGTGGTAGACCAGCTCGAACACTTCCCCCGCATCGCCGGCCGGCATCTCGCCGATGGCGGGCAGTGCCCCGTCAGGTGCTTGCGCGGCGGCCAGGCCGCCCCAGCTCGCGCCGTCCAGAGCGGGCTCCGGCAGGCAGGCATCGGTGGCCAGCAGTTCGCCGAGCAGGTCCCATTGGCGGCGCTCGACGCACTCCGCCGACCACACCGGCAGCCAGAGGTCGAGGTAGTCGGCGATCATGCTCGGCACTCGATCAGGGCGGGCGCCCCAGTCGGTGAGGTAGAAGACGGTGTGGGTGATCGCGTAGGCGACGTCGCGGTCCACCGTCCACGGTTCCGGGAATCGGCCCAGCAACGTCTCCCGCACGGCACCGTCGAGGTCGCTGCCGACGGTCAATCCGAGCTGGTGCTCGGCCAGCGCGATACCCAGCTTTCGGTACGGAACCACCTCCGCGGCCGAACAGCCCCGCAGCGCCCGCACGACCCGCAACGTCTCCTCGAGGCCGGGATTGCGGTAGCCGCGCTCGTGGAAGTGCACGTAGACCTCCATGCACGCCGAGGTCAGCGGTGCCTCGCGCTGCACCCGTTCCAGCACGTCGCCGGCGTCGAGCAGATCGTTCCAGGCGAACTCCAGCAGGCTGCGGGCATCGGCGACCTGCTGAGAACCGGCCACTCCTTCCCGCAGCAGGGCCGCGGCGGCCATGGCCAGCTCGCCCACCGGCTTGAACGCCTCAGCGGGGTTGTCCTCTCCGGGACAGGGGCGGAAGTGCTCGCGGTTGGCCGCCAACCACTCCCAGGCTCGTACTCCGACCTGGTGCAGCAGCGCTGGTGAGTTCATCGCGCCCTCGCTTCGCTGAGCAGTCGAGCTGCCTGAACGTGCAGCCGTACCCGTGCCTCGTCCGCAGCCCCGAAGCGCTCCACGAACTCCATTCCGCGGGCCAGCTCCAACGAGACCGGCACGCCGTCCAGAGCGGCCAGCCACCGCCCGGCCCCGGCGGCTTGCAGCCAGTCCCCGCGGCGCACCGCGCGGGCGAATCCCCGCGCCAGATCACGCACTCGCAGTGATGCCTGCGCTGTCAGACCGCATCGCAGCCCCGGTGCGGCCAACGACGCCAATTGCGCCAGGCGATGCGTCAGCACCGGCCAGGACACCGTCGCCACCCACGCAGATTCCGGTTCGCCCAACGGTGCGGCGATGCCCCTGCCTCCCTCGGCTGCGTGGAGTGCCGTGCGCAGGCCCCAGTGCATCCAGGCCAACGGCATCGACGTCCCCTCCGCGGAGCGGTGCCGCGCCGCCGCCCGGACGAGGTCCAGATCACCGGCGGTCGGCGCAATGCCGCGAAAGGCCCGCGGGGAGAGCACATCGGCACCCAGCACGCGCACCGCCCCCACCACCAGCGGATCCGGCTCGCCCGTCCCGGCAGCCGGCTCCAGCACCCCGCAGTGGTGCCCGCCCCGCAGGACGGACACCACCGACAGCGCGCAATCCTGAACCGCCTCAGCTAGCCGGGCGCCAGTGCTCGCGCGTTCCACCGATCATCCACCCGTCACTTCTTCGGACGCGGAAGAGGAGCGGAAAGGATCAGCAGCCAGTTGGTCAACGGGCTGTCCCGGAACTCCCCGCGCGGTTCGGCGGAGTCGACCAGCGCCTCCACCGCCGCGGCCACGTCCTCGGCTTCAGCGGACTTCACAGGTTCGACAGCGACCTTCATCCGGTTCATCTCCTCACGAACCAATCGGTCGTGCACCGTGGAAAACCACGCCCCGGGGCATCCGGCCCCGGAGACATTTCACAACAGCCCGAACCGCCGCCACCTGCAACAGCAAGGCCCCCATCCAGCGAGCACCGGTACCACGGACGAAGGCACCTCACACCACGTCCAGGCGAAGCGCCGCCGGCTCGTCGTTCAGCCCGGAGCGACGGCCGCGGTGCCGCCCCGGAAAGCAGACTCGATCAGCAACCGACGTGGGCGGCACGCGACCCGACCGGCTGAAGCCCCGAGGTTCCCGGCCTCCAGGTTTCGAGGTTCGGGGATTGCCCTGACAAGGGATCAGCGCAGCTGGGAAGATCTGGTACTGCCCGGCACGAGTAAGCAGCCGAACCCGATGCTCGGAGTCGATGTTGGACGGCCATGCAGCAGTACCCGGTCCCGGAGACGCCCTCGCCCGGGACACGTTCGTCAACAAGGCGGAAAGCCGGGTGTGGGGCGAACTTCTCGAGCTGGGCGCTCGACGGAGCTTCGACCGGAACGACATGCTCATCGTCGCCGGGACGCCCAGCGATCACGTGCTGCTCATCGAGCACGGACTGGTCAAGGTGCTCCTGCCGGGAGAAGGCCGGGACCTGGTGGTCGGGTTCTACGGTCCCGGCGAGCTGATGGGCGAGCAGGGCGTGCTGTTCTCCGAAGCCCGCAGCGCCACCGTGGTCGCACACACCCCGGGCACGGCGACGCGGGTCCCGGGCCACCTTTTCCGGCATTACGTGGAGCGCAATCCAGCGGTTCTCGGTGCGCTGTACGGCATCCTCCGGGAACGTCTCCGCAAGGCGGACCAGCGCCAGCAGAGCCTGGTCGGCCAGGACGTCCCGACCCGCGTCGCGCGGCAACTGCTCGCGTGGTCCGAAACGCTCGGCACCCGGACGGCCGACGGCGTGACCATCAGCGGGTTGAGCCGCAAGGACCTCGCCCAGTGCATCGGCGCCGGCGAGACCACGGTCGACGCGGTGCTGAAGGACCTCACCGCCCACGGGCTGGTGCGCACCCACTGGCGGAAGTACGTGCTGCCCTCGCCGCGGCGCCTGCTCGACCACATCACCAACCAAGCAAAGTGAGCGCGATCACATTCCCGATTCCCTGCGGCAAGGGAGACCTGGCTGCGCACGTCGGTGAAGCTCCGTGCATTCCAGCCTGACGAACGGAGCGAAGCCTTGCCCGAAGCACCCGATACAGCCTTGATGCCGGAACACAGCGCGCTGCTCGCGGTGGACGTGATCGGGTCCGGAAGCAGCCGCCCCGAACACCTCGGCACCATCCCCGACCTGGTCCGCGACCTGACCCAGGCCGCGCTGCACGCCGTCGGGATCGACGGCGATCGCCCCGAGGACGACCAGTTCACCGGAGACGGGTTCCTGCGCGCGTACCCGAGCAGGTTCCTGCCCGCGCTGATCGACATGATCAGCGTGCTCGACGCTCTTCTGGCCGAGCACAACAGGACCACGAAGCCGGAGATCCGCCTCCGGGTCGCCGTGCACCTAGGCCCGCTGCCGGCCCGCCGCGGCTTCTACCGGCCGAACATCGACCTCAGCCGGTTGCTCGAAGCCGCCGCGCTCAAGCACGTCGTCGACTACTGCCGCGAGCACATCACCGGGGACACCTTCACGACCGCCCTCATCCTTTCCGACAACGCCTACCGGACGGTGTTCCAGGGGGACTACACGCGCGTGATCGGCCGCAACGAGTTCGCACCCCTGCTGATCACCAACAACGAGTTCGACGACCGTTCGTGGGTCCGGGTCGCCGGAGTCCACCCGACCCAGATCAGCGGCATCCCCCCAGCGACGGCGCCGTCGTGGGATTCCACTCCGCTGTTCAGCGACAGCGGGATGTCCATCGAAGGCGTCGACACGGCTCAGAGCGTCAACACGAGCAGCCACGCAGGCGGGCGGAGCAACGAGGTTCAGGCCGGCACGGTGCACGGGAACGTGAGCCAGAGCGACCAGGGCAAGTACGTCGTGACCGCCGACCACGCCCAGGGTGTTCAGATCGGCGACGGGAACACCCAGAACGTCGACTTTCGGCGCTCTCCTTCAGAATGATGACCGCAAGAAGTCGAGATGAGCGCAGAGCAGAGCTGGATGCGGCATACCGAAATCCCTGCAGCCTTTGACGGTCGACCATCCGTGGAGCGTGGGAATCAATTCTCATCGGTCTTCACGCTCCTCGTGCTCGGCGAGCCACCAGCCTTCCGGAATCCTTCGCCACCTCGCCTCCGGCCCGGCGCTGGGGACGTAGGGTTGCGGCGGGCAGCAGAATCGGGTGCGGGCCGAAGTGAGGAGTTGATCGAGGGTGCAGACCGCGACAGCCGTGTTGCACGACATCCGGACGCACTACTGCGCTGCTGGTTCCGGGTCGGCCGTGGTGTTCGTGCACGGGCTGGCCGAGGATCATCGCAGCTGGCGGCGTCAGCAGGAGGAGTTCAGCGGCCATCGGACCTACGCCTACGACGTGCGCGGGCACGGGGCGAGCACTCTCGGGGCCGCGGACGGGACCTTGGAGCAGTTGCGCGATGACTTGCTGGCCTTTCTCGCCGAGGTCTCCGGGCCCGCCGTGTGCGTCGGGTTCTCGTTGGGTGGCACAGTGGTGCTCTCCGCTGCCGCGGAACGTCCCGACCTGGTGACCGGCGTGGTGGTTCTCGGGACGTCGTCGGTGGTGGGTCGGCGAGCAGCAGAGATCAACCTGCAGCGCGCCGAGGAGGCGTCCGATCCCGCCGCGCTGCTGGCCTCCCTGCACGAGGACACCCGGATGATGATCACGAGCTCCACAGTGGACATCGATGAGCTGGTCGCGCGGCGGGCCGCGACGATCGGTGACGGCGCGGGCTTCGCGAACGCGGCGACCTCGATGGCCGGGATCCGCGACACCCCGCTGACACCCGCGCTCGCCGCGATCGAGCAGCCGGTGACCGTGATCGGCGCCGAGCACGACGCGCTCTGCCCGCGCAAGGCCGCGGACATCCTCCTCGAAGCCCTCCCCCACGCGACCTACCTGGAAATCCCGGGCTCCGGTCACCTGATGAACGTCGACAACCCGGACGCCGTCACCGCCGCACTCCGCACCGCGCTGGGCTGAACAGCAAAGCTGGACTTGCGGGTGCTTCGTCCCGCAGGGACTCGCGCGAGCCTCCGGTTCACCGCACCAGCGCTGGGTATCCCCCGTAGAGCGGGAGGTGGGCCATGACTGCACCAACGTCCTCGGTGCGGACGCGTCTGCTGGGTAGCGGTGCGCCGCGGGCGACGATCCTGATCCGGCTCGTGGTGGGCGGGATCTTCCTGTTCGAAGGCATTCAGAAGTTCCTGTACCCGGACAGGCTCGGGCCGGGGCGGTTCGCGCGGGAGACCCCGCTGCCCGCGCCCGGGTTCTTCGCCTACCTCGACGGGGTGTTCGAGGTGGGGTGCGGCGTGCTGCTGATCGTCGGGCTGCTCACCCGGCTGGCCGCGATACCCATGATCGTCAACATGGTCGGGGCCGAGGTGTTCACCAAGGTTCCGGTCCTGCTCGACGAGGGGTTCCTGGCCTACGTGCACGAGGCCCGGGCCGAGCTCGGCCAGCTGTTCGGCTCGGTGTTCCTGCTGATCGTCGGTGCCGGGCCGATCTCGCTCGACGCCGCGCTGTCCAGGTCCCGGCACCACGACCGGGAATGACAGGAGGCGGCCGCGGCGAACCGCGACCGCCTCCCCGGGTCCGATCAGGCGTCGACCCGCTCCTCCTGCTTCGCCGGGCGCCGGACGAACTTGTTCCACAGCGGCCAGGTCAGCAGCACCGCGATGATCACGTAGACAGTGATCGCCAGCGGCGAGTTCACCAGACCGGTCAGGGAACCGTCGCTGATCTGCAGCGCTCGGCGCATCTGCAGCTCGGCGGCCGGGCCGAGGATGACGCCGACGATGGCGGGCAGCACCGGCAGTCCGTAGCGTCGCATCGCGAAGCCGATCGCACCGATGATGAACAGCAGCACCAGGTCCAGCGCTTCACCACCGACCGCGTACGCACCGACGCTGGCGAAGAACAGGATGCCCGCGTACAGGTACGGGCGCGGGACCCGCAGCAGCTTCGCCCACACCGGGGCCATCGGCAGGTTGATGATCAGCAGCAGCGCCAGGCCCACGAACATGCTCGCGATGAGCGTCCACACCAGTTCGGTCTCGCGCTCGAACAGCAGCGGTCCCGGCTGGATGCCGTACTGCTGGAACGCCGCCAGCATCACCGCGGCCACCGAGGTGGTCGGCAGGCCCAGGGTGAGCATCGTGACCATGGTGCCCGCCGCGCTCGCCGTCGCGGTCGACTCCGGCCCGGCGACGCCTTCGATGGCGCCCTTGCCCCAGTCGCCGGTCTTGCGGGACAGGTGCTTCTCCACCGTGTAGGACAGGAACGTCGGCATCTCCGCGCCGCCCGCCGGGATCGCGCCGAACGGGAACCCGATCAGCGGTCCCCGCAGCCACGGCTTCCAGGCGCGCCGCAGGTCCTCCCGGCCCAGGCCGGGGCGGCCGACCGACAGCGGCTTCTCCTGGGTGTGGCGCAGGTGCGCGGCGACCCACAGCGACTCGCCGACGGCGAACAGCCCGACCGCCACGATGACGATGTCGATGCCGTCGGCCAGCTGCAGCGAGCCGAAGGTCAGCCGGGCCTGGCCGCTCATCTGGTCCAGGCCGACCAGGCCCAGGGTCAGGCCGATCAGCAGCGAGGCGAACCCGCGGATCCGCGAGCTGCCCAGCACGGTGGCGGTCGCGGCGAAGGCCAGCACCATGAACGCGAAGTAGTCCGGGGCGCCGATGTTGACCGCGTAGCTCGCGATGACCGGTGCCAGCAGCACCAGCAGGATCAGGCCGATCAGACCGCCGATGAAGTGGCCGATCGCCGCCGCGGCCAGCGCTTGCGCGCCGCGGCCCTTCTTGGCCATCTTGTTGCCTTCGATGGCCACCACCACCGCCGCGCTCTCACCGGGGGTGTTGAGCAGGATCGAGGTGGTCGAGCCGCCGAACATGCCGCCGAAGTAGATCCCGGCGAACATGATGAACGCACCGGTGGGGTCCAGCGCGTAGGTCACCGGCAGCAGCAGCGCCACGGCCATCGCCGGGCCGATGCCGGGCAGCACGCCCACGGCGGTGCCCAGCAGCACGCCGATCGCGGCGTACAGCAGGTGTTCCGGGGTCAGCGCGGTGCCGAAACCGGTCAGGAGGTTGGACAGATCCATCGGTTACAGCACCCCCATCAGCGGGCCGCCGGGCAACGGGACGCCGAGCAGGTTGTTGAACGCGAACCAGGTGATCACCGCGATGCCCGCGGCGATCAGCGGGTCCCGCACGAAGTTCCGGCTGCCCAGCGAGTAGGCCGCGCCCCAGAACAGGATCGCCGACGACGCCGGGAAGCCGATCACGTTCACGAGCGCGGCGTTGAGCAGGAAGAACCCGGACAGCAGCAGCAACGTGCGCCAGTCCGTCGGCGCGTCCAGGTCGACGTCCTCGCCGCCCTCGGCCTCGCCGCGACCGCCGCGCAGCACGTCGCGGGCCAGCAGCACCGCGATCAGCAGCAGGAGCGTCCCGACCACGACCGGGACCGCCTTCGGCCCGACCGGTCCGCGCTGCGCGAAGTCGGTGGGGATGTTGATCGCGTCCACCAGCACCAGCACGCCCACCGCGAGCAGCAGGACGCACAGGCCCAGCTCGGAGTGCGACTTCCACCAGCTCTGCCGCGAGCCGGCCCTTTCAGTGTCCACAGTGGAACTCATGCGGCCCCCAGTTCCTTGAGCACCGACGCCACCCGGTCGTTCTCCGACTTCAGGAACGCCCCGAACTCGTCACCGGTCTGGAAGGCGTCCGTCCACCCGTTGAGCCGCATCGCCTCGCGCCACTGCTCGGTGTCGTGCAGCCTGGTGAACAGGCCGATCAGCTTCTCCCGCTCCGCTTCGCTGATGCCCGGCGGCGCGACGATGCCGCGCCAGTTGGTGAAGCTGACGTCCACCCCGGATTCCTGCAGCGTGGGCGCGTCGATGCCCGGCACGCGCTCGGGGCTGGTCACCGCCAGCGCCCGCAGCTCGCCCGCGGCGATCTGGTCGCGGGTCTCACCGATCCCGGACACGCCGAAGGCCACCTTGCTGCCCAGCACCGAGGCCATCAGCTCGCCGCCGCCGTCGAAGGGCACGTAGTTGACGTCCTTGGCGGGCAGGCCGATCGCCCGCGCGGTCAGCATCGGGGCCAGGTGGTCCGGTCCGCCCGGCGACGAGCCGCCGCCCACCGGGACCGCGCCCGGGTTGGCCTTCCACGCCTGGATCAGCTCGTGGATGGTCCGGTACGGCGAACCCTTGGCCACCACGATGACGTCGGCTTCCTCGGTCAGCTTCGCGATCGCCGTGGTGTCCTGCAACGACACCGGCGAGTGGTTGGTGTACACCGAACCCACCACGCCCAGCCCCATGGACATCACGAGCGCACCGTTGCCCGACTCGTTGACCAGCCGGCCGAGCCCGACCGTGCCGCCCGCACCGGGCAGGTTGAAGACCTCCGTCGGCCCGTTGAGCTCGGTGTCCTCGACGGCCTTCACCGCGGTCCGCGCGGTGATGTCGTAGCCACCGCCGGGCGTGTTGGGCACCATGACCCGCAGACCGCGGATCTGGGTCCCCGCCGCGTCGTCGCGCCCCGAACCGGCCAGGGGCGGCACCAGGAACACCAGCAGTGCCGCTCCCAGCACCGCCAGCGCCACTTTCAGCTTGCGCATCATCACCTCACTGTGATCCCGATCTCGCATCGACCGGGTGGTGGGTGATCATCCCTCGCGCGGCGCGAACCGTCTCGGTTTCGGGCCTATCGGAATTTGTGGAAGTTGTGTAAGCCCGGTCAGTTCACGCAGGGAATCCCGCCGGCGGTGATGGTGTCACCGTTCGGCCGCCCCGGCGACTGGCGAACGGCCCCATCGAGCCGGAGCCGGGGCGCGACGGCGAAGTGCTGCGCCCCGGGGCCGTCGTAGTCGCTGCCGAGCACGACGCTGATCCGGCCACCGCTGAGCGCTGGGTCCGGCTCGGCGGGCAGGTCACCGAGGTGCTCGGCGACGAAGCGGGCCGCCTCGTCGTTGCCGGGCGTGAAAAGCACGCGGGAGGTGGCGGTTCCGGCGACGTTGCCCACGTCGCCGACCGGGATGTCCTCGGAGTTCAGCTCGTCGTGCACGCGCGAGGCCAAGCCCGCGATCCCCGCGCCGTTGCGCACGTCGACCACGCTGGTGTTCAGGCTGTCGGGGCGCGGCGGCTCGGCGGGCCGCCCCTCGTTCACCCGCTGGATCATCAGCTGCACCTTGCGCGGGTTGACCTTGACCGCCATCCCGTCGCCCGGGGTGTCGTACTCGGGGTCCTCGACCGGGATGGTGTCGAAGGTGATGCTGCCGCCCGCCAGGCCCTGCAGCTGCCCGGCGAAGGAGAGCACGTCCAAGCCCTCGTCGAGCACCACGGACTGCTGCACCGAGTCGAGCATGCGGTTCAGCTTCACCGGGTTGGTCAGCGTTCCGGTGGACAGCACCGACTGCGCCAGGCCCGCCATGAACGCCTGCTGCCGCTGCACCCGGTCCAGGTCGCCACGTGGCAGGCCGTGCCGCTGCCGGACGAAGGCCAGCGCGTCACCGCCGTCGATCATTTGGTGCCCGGCCGGGAAGCGGGCACCCGAGAGCGGATCGTCGACGGCGTTGTTCAGGCACACCTCCACGCCGCCGATCGCCTGGGTCAGCTGGTAGAAGCCGAGCAGGTTGACCTCGGCGTAGTGGTCGACGGCGACCCCGGTGAGCTGCTCCACGGTGCGCACCAGCAGCTTGCGGCCCGCGTCGTTGGACCTGCGCTCCAGCTCGACCGGATCGCTGACGCCCTCGTCCTTCAGCTCCGCGCGGGCGGTCGCCTTGCCCCGCCCGTACGCCGAGTTGATCTTGTGCTGGCCGTGGCCGTCCGGGATCGACACGTAGGAGTCGCGCGGCAGCGAATAGGCCACCGCGCGGGACCGGTCCTCCGGGATGTGCAGCAGGATCAGCGTGTCGGTCAGGCTGGAACCGCTGTCGCCGGTCCGCAGCTCGCGCAACATCTCCTCCGGCAGCGCGTTGCCCTGCGCGTCGGTGCGGCCGTCCAGCCCGACAAGCAGGATGTCCACCGCGCCGTCCGGCCCCGCCCCGGTGGTCACGTCGCTGGTCGACATGCCGTCCTGCAGGCGGCCCAGCGTGCTCCACAGGTAGCCGCTGAAGGCGAACACCGCGGTCGAGACCAGCGCAACGGCGACACGAGCACCCGCCCGCCACCCGCGCCGCCCGGGCGCCACCCTGCCGATCGGCATGGTGCGGTCGTCGCGCTCGAAGCCAGGACGGTCACCATCGGTCACCGGATCAATTCACCTCACCCAGTCGGGCAGCCACCGCGCCGAGCCTACTCGCGCCCCTGCGCGCGAATTCGATCACGCTCCCGGGACGGTCGACGCCCGGAGACCACCTGGATGGGTAGACTCCGTTCGGCGCATCCGCAGGCCGCCCGACCTCGGTCCAGGCGGCCGAACCGCGAGGAGTTTTCTGCCATGGGTTCGCTCAGCATCTGGCACTGGCTGGTCGTGCTCGCCGTGGTCGTCCTGTTGTTCGGCTCGGCGAAGCTGCCCCAGCTGGCCCGCTCGGTCGGCCAGTCCGCCCGCGTCCTCAAGGCCGAGGCGCGCGGCATGAAGGCCGACGAGGAAGCGGCCAAGCAGCCCGACGACAACAAGAACTGACCGCGCGAACGAGAGCTCCCCTGCCGACCGGATCGGCAGGGGAGCTCTTCGGCGTGCGGGTCAGGCCCGGGCCAGGCTCGCCTCCAGCTGGTCGGCGAGCTTGTTCATGATCTTCGCGTAGCTGGCGTAGCTCATGGGTGCGACCGCGTCCCACTCGACGAAGCGGTCCGCGGCGGCGGCCGGGTGCGCGGCGAAGACCGGGTTCTGCTTCATCTGCTCCGGCTTCATCGACGCCGGCCGGGCGTCCCACAGCAGGACGTCACCGGGGTAGGCGTTGGCGTTCTCCCAGGACAACCGCTCGAAGTAGCCGCCACCGGCGACGTCCGGGTTGTTCGGCGTGGTGATCGGCAGGCCCAGCTCCTTGACGTAGAAGTCCAGGTCGGGATTGCGCGCCGGCACCACCACGAAGTACTCCTCCTTGGTGCCGCCCACGGCCAGGATCGACTTGCCGTCGGCGCGCATCCGCGCCCCGATGTCCCGCAGCCGCTGGGCGGCGGCGTGGAAGGCGGCCTCGTCGGCCTTCACCTTCGCCGAGTCGACATCGGCCCCGAGCGCGCGGGCCAGCTCCTTGTACTTGCCGATCGCTTCGGGCAGCGCGATGCCGGACTGCTGCACCCCGACCGTCGGCACGATCCGCTTGACGGCCTCCTCCTGGTCCTCCACCAGGTGCCAGAGCCCGGGGAACTCCGCGTACTTGCCGCTGACCAGCAGGTCGGGCTGCAACGAGGTCAGGCGCTCCAGGTTCACCTCGCCGTAGCCGGGGCCGGTGACGTCGGTGACCTGGGCCGGGTCGATGCTGCCCGCCTCCGGTTCGACCGAACCGTCATCGCGCACCAGCGGGCCGAAGGTGCCCGCGACCGACACGCCGAAGTCCTTGAGCGCACCGGCCGCCGAGACCTGTGCGACGATCCGCTCCGGGCGGTGCTCGGTGTTCACCACGACACCGCGGTCATCGGTGTAGGACCAGGCACCCTCCCCCTGTCCTTCCGGCGCGGGTGAACCGCACCCCGCCAACACGCCGACGGCCACCAACGACGCGGCTGCGGCTCGGATCTTGTGACGCACACCAACCTCCCCATTTCTGTAAGGCTAGGCTAACCTAGCAGCTGATCTCGGGAGGTTTTCGGATGGCAGGTACGCAGACCGTCCAGCACCGGCCGGACTACCGGCTTTTCCCGGTCGAGGTGGCGCGGGTCCAGCGGCTCGGGCCCAGCTTCGTCCGGGTCACCTTCAGCGCCGGCTGCCTGCGCGGTTTCGGCGCCGGTGGTGACGACCAGCGGATCAAGCTGGTGCTGCCGCAGCCCGGCCGCACCCTCGCGGACTTCCCGGACGGCCCGGACTGGTACCAGCAGTGGCTGGCGCAGCCCGACGAGATCCGCCCCACGCTGCGCACCTACACCGTCCGCGCGTTCCGGCCGGCCACCGCCGAGCTCGACGTCGACTTCGTGCTGCACGGCAGCACCGAGGGGCACGGCGGGCCCGCCTCCACCTGGGCCGCCACCGCCAGCCCCGGGCAGCAGATCGGGCTGCTCGGCCCCGACCGCCCCGGCCGCGGGCGTCCGTGGGGCTGCGAGTGGTCGCCCCCGGAATCGGCCAGCCACCTCGTGCTGGCCGGTGACGAGACCGCCGTGCCCGCGGTCGCCTCGATCGTCGAGAGCCTGCCGCCGTGCGCTCGCGGTGTGGTCTGCCTCGAAGTGCCCGAAGAGCTGGACCGCCAGGACTGGCAGGTGCCCGCCGGGGTCGAAGTGCGGTGGTTCTCCCGCTGCGCGGGCGCGCCGCACGGCAAGCTGCTGGAAGAAGGCGTCGCCGCCGCGCTCGCGGAGCTGCACCCGCGATCGCCCTCCGGCACCGCCGAGCTCGACGACATCGACGTGGACACCGAACCGCTGTGGGAGGTGCCCGCCGAGAACACCCCGCCGAGCCGCCTCTACGGCTGGCTGGCCGGTGAAGCGGGCGTGATCAAGCGACTGCGCCGCATGCTGGTCAGCGACTACGGCGTCCCGAAGCAGTCCGTGGCCTTCATGGGCTACTGGCGCGAGGGGCGCAGCTGACCCGTCACTGTCGGTGCTCCCCCGTACTGTTCCAGTGACTCCACCGGCCGCTGCGCCGGTGGCATCCTGAAGTCGCAACAGGAGCAGCCGAAAGGGGGATCTCTTGGGCGCCACCATGGTCGTCGAAGACTTCGCCACCGCGACCGATCCGTACCGGCGGGAGCTGCTGGCGCACTGCTACCGGATGCTCGGTTCGCTGCACGACGCGGAAGACCTGGTGCAGGAGACCTACCTGCGCGCCTGGCGGGCCTACGACCGGTTCGAAGGGCGCAGCTCGGTGCGCACCTGGATGTACAAGATCGCCACGACCGCCTGCCTCACCGCGCTGGAGAAGCGCAAGCGCCGCCCGCTGCCGACCGGCCTCGGCGGGCCCAGCGAGATGCCCGGCGACGAGCTGGTCGAACGACCCGAGATCCCGTGGCTGGAGCCGATCCCGGACTCGGCCCTGGTGGACGACCCGGCCGATCCGGCCTCGGTCGTCAGCGCCCGGGAGACCACCCGGTTGGCCTTCGTCGCCGCGCTCCAGCACCTGCCCGCCCGGCAGCGCGCGGTGCTGGTCCTGCGCGAGGTGTTCCGGTGGAAGGCCGCCGAGGTCGCCGAGGTGCTCGGCACCAGCACGACAGCGGTCAACAGCATCCTGCAGCGCGCCCGAGCGCAGCTCGCCGAGGTCAAGCCCTCGCAGGACGACCGGCCCGCACCGCTGACCACCGCGCAGCAGCAGCTGCTGGACCGCTACGTCAGCGCGTTCGAGGCCAAGGACATCACCGCCATCGTGCAGCTGTTCACCGCCGAAGCGATCTGGGAGATGCCGCCGTTCACCACCTGGGTGCGCGGCGCGGAGCAGATCGGCCGGCTGGTGGACCTCAACTGCCCGGCCGGGCCGGGCGACATGCGGCTGCTGCCCACCCGGGCCAACGGGCAGCCCGCGTTCGGGGTCTACCTGCGCGGGCCGGACGGGGTCTACCGGCCGTTCCACCTGCACGTGCTGGAGCTGGACGGCGACGTGGTCCAGCACGCGGTGATCTTCTTCGACGTCAGCCTCTTCCCCGCCTTCGGCCTGCCCCTCACCTGCCCGGAACCGCGCGACTAGCCGAGCGGGTGCGCGGCCAGGAACCCGAGCACCGCGCCCGAGGCCTCCGCGCGCTTCTCCTCGAAGTAGGCGTGCCGGGCCCCGGCCAGGTAGTGCACTTCGGCACCGGGGATGCGGTCGGCGAGGATCGCCGCGTTGTCCACCGGGCTGAACACGTCATCGGTGCCGTGCAGCACCAGCGTCGGTGCGGTGATCTGGTCGAGCACCGCCCAGCTGTCGTGGCGGTTGCTGGCTCGCAGGTGCGCGCGGCGGGCGTGACCGGGCATCGGACCGCCCAGGGTGACGTGCGGACCGGGGTGGTCGCGCACCCATTCCGGGCTGTACATGAGATCGATCAGGACTTCGCGGGCGGCTTGCGCCGACGGTTGCGCCAGCGCGCGGGTGATCTCCGCACCGGGGCGCAGGCCGTGCACGCCACCGACGGAGGTGCAGCCCAGCACCAGCGCGCCGACGTGGTCGGCGTAGTCGATGGCCAGCCACTGGGCGACCTTGCCGCCCATCGAAGTGCCGTACACGTGCGCGCGGGCGATGCCGAGCTCGTCGAGGACGCAGATCACGTCGGTGGCGAAGCGGCGGACGCTGTACTCGGCGTCGGCGGGTTTGCCGCTCTGCCCGGTGCCCAGGTAGTCCAGCAGGACCACCTGGTGATCCGCCTCGAAGTCGGCACGCACGTTGTCCCACCAGTGATGGGTGTTGGCCTGCCCGCTGAGCAGCACCAGCGGTTCCCCGCTGCCGTGCGTTTCGTAGTAGATCTCGGCTTGGTCAGCGCTTTTCACGAACGGCACGCGCACCATCTTAATGCGCTGTGCTCAGCGGCCGGAGATGCTCTAATGCCCGGTATGACCGGCTCGGAGCCGATTCGCCTGACCCAGTACGCCCACGGCGGCGGGTGCGCGTGCAAGATCCCGCCCGGTGAGCTGGAAGCGGTGCTGGGCGGGCTCGCGACCACCGCGTCGCACCCCGGCGCGCAGCTGCTGGTCGGCATGGGCACCGGCGACGACGCCGCGGTCGTGCGCGCCGACGGCGGGCCCGGAATCGTGGCCACCACGGACTTCTTCACCCCGGTGGTGGACGATCCGCGCGACTGGGGGCGCATCGCGGCGGCCAACGCGATGTCCGATGTGTACGCCATGGGCGGCACCCCGATCGTCGCGGTGAACCTGCTCGGCTGGCCTCGCGACGTCCTGCCGTTCGAACTGGCCGCGGAGGTGCTGCGGGGCGGTGGCGAGGTCGCCGCCGCGGCCGGCTGCCACCTCGGTGGTGGACACAGCATCGACGACCCCGAACCCAAGTACGGCATGGCGGTGACCGGCCTGGTCGATCCGGACCGGCTGCTGCGCAACGACACGGCCCGGCCGGGAGAGCCGCTCTCGTTGACCAAGCCGCTGGGCATCGGCGTGCTCAACACCCGACACAAGCGCACCGGGCAACGCTTTCCGCAAGCCGTCGAAGCGATGACGGCGCTCAACCGGGACGCGGCGGCCGCGGCGCTGCGGGCGGGCGCGGTGTGCGCCACCGATGTCACCGGGTTCGGGCTGCTCGGCCACCTGTTCAAGATGATGCGCGCCTCGGGGACCTCCGCTGAGATCGACGTCGCCGCCGTGCCGTACCTCGACGGCGCGCGGGATGCGGTGCGCGCGGGCTTCGTCAGCGGCGGAACGCGCCGGAACCTGGACTGGGTGCGGCCGCACCTGGACGCGGGGCAGGCACCGGAGGAGGAGCAGCTGCTGCTCGCCGACGCGCAGACCTCGGGCGGCTTGCTGGTGGTGGGCGAGATTCCCGGTGCGCCGGTGATCGGCCGGGTGCTGCCCGCGTCCGGTGCCGTGCTCGCGCTGCGCTGAGCCGCCGCCCACATCGTGGGCACCGCCGGAGTTCCGTTGACGTTGCGGCGATTCCGGTTCTAGCGTTCACGGCATGGCGCACCCGGTTCAGCTGGTCACCAGGGACCACGTGGACCTCCTCCGGATCATCTCCGCCGCCTGTCCGCGGCGCTGACGGCGCGCACCTGAACTCTTCTTATCCACTGTGGACGAATGACGTCCGCGGTGGTCCACGCCCGCAGGAAGGACGACCTGCAGATGGCACCACCTGAACTGCACCTCGCGGTAGCGCTCGACGGGGCCGGCTGGCACCCGGCCGCCTGGCGGCTGCCGCAAGCCCGGCCCGGCGACCTCTTCAGCGCCCGGTACTGGGTCGATCTCGCGCTGGAGGCCGAGCGCGGCCTGCTCGACCTCATCACCTTCGAAGACGCCCTGGGCCCGCAGTCCAGCCGTGACAGCGGCCCCGACGACCGCACCGACCAGGTGCGCGGACGGCTCGACGCGGGTCTGATCGCCGCCCGCGTGGCACCGCGGACCCGGCGCATCGGCCTGGTGCCCGGCGTCGTGGTCACCCACACCGAGCCGTTCCACATCTCCAAAGCCGTCGCCAGCCTCGACTACATCAGCACCGGGCGAGCGGGGTGGCAGCCGAAGGTGTCGGCGCTGCGCAGCGAGGCCGCGCACTTCGGCCGCCGCGAAGTGCGCGCCGCCGAGCTGTTCGACGAGGCCGCCGACCACGTCGAGGTGGTGCGCAGGCTGTGGGACAGCTGGGAGGACGACGCGGAGATCCGCGACGTGGTGACCGGCCGGTTCATCGACCGGGACAAGCTGCACTACATCGACTTCGCCGGGAAGTGGTTCGACGTCAAGGGCCCGTCCATCACTCCCCGGCCACCGCAGGGACAACCGCTGGTGACCGCGCTGGCCACCGATCCGGCCGGGCAGCGCTTCGCCGCGCGCGCCGCCGACGTCGCGTTCACCACGCCTCACGACGTCGAGCAGGTGCGGCGCGTCGAATCGCGCATCCGCGCCGAGCAGGCCGAAGCCGGCCGCGAGCAGGACCGGCTGCACGTCTTCGGCGACGTGGTGGTGTTCCTCGGGCCTGATGCGGCCGACCGGAAAGCGCAGCTGGACGAGCTCGACGGCGCGGAGTACACATCGGACGCCCCGGTCTTCACCGGCACCGCCGACGAGCTCGCCGACCGGTTGCAGACCTGGTCCGGGGCAGGGCTTTCCGGCTTCCGGTTGCGGCCGGGCGCGATCCCGGAGGACCTGACCGCGATCACCCGCGAACTCGTGCCGGAGCTGCAGCGGCGCGGGCTGTTCCGCACCTCCTACGACACCGGCTCCCTGCGCGGACGGCTCGGCCTGCCCCGCCCCGCCAGCCGCTACGCCACGACATCCGGAGGACGTCCGTGAGCAAGCAGATCCACCTCGCCGCCCACTTCCCCGGGGTCAACAACACCACGGTGTGGAGCGACCCGCGATCGTTGAGCCAGATCGAGTTCTCCTCGTTCGAGCACCTGGCCCGCACCGCCGAGCGCGCCAAGTTCGACTTCCTGTTCCTGGCCGAGGGGTTGCGGTTGCGCGAGCAGGGCGGCGAGATCTACGACCTGGACGTGGTGGGCCGGCCGGACACCTTCACCGTGCTGGCCGGGCTCGCCGCGGTCACCGAGCACCTGGGGCTGGCAGGCACGATCAACTCGACGTTCAACGAGCCCTACGAGGTGGCGCGGCAGTTCGCCAGCCTCGACCACCTCTCCGGCGGCCGGGCCGCCTGGAACGTGGTGACCTCGTGGGACGCGTTCACCGGGGAGAACTTCCGGCGCGGCGGCTTCCTGCCCGAGGACCAGCGCTACGAGCGCGCCGAGCAGTTCCTGCGGACCGCGTGGGAGCTGTTCGACTCGTGGCGCGGTGACGAGATCGTCGCCGACAAGGCAACCGGAACCTTCCTCGCCGATCCGCACGCCGGATCGTTCGCGCACCGCGATGCGCACTTCGACATCGCAGGCCGTTTCACCGTGCCGCGCAGCCCGCAGGGCAGGCCGGTGATCTTCCAGGCCGGGGATTCCGACGCGGGGCGGGAGTTCGCCGCCTCCGCCGCCGACGCGATCTTCACCGGGCACGGAACCCTCCAGGCCGGCAAGGAGTTCTACGCCGACGTCAAGCGCAGGCTGCCGGGACACGGCCGGTCGCGCGAGGAACTGCTGGTGTTCCCGGCGACGACGGTGGTGCTCGGCGACACCGAGGCCGAAGCCCACGAGCACGCCGCGCACATCCGCCACCAGCAGGTCAGCGGGCAGACCGCGATCCGGTTCCTGGAGCAGCTCTGGAACCGCGACCTCAGCGCGCTGGACCCCGACGGCCCGCTGCCGGACTTCGACCCGGAGCCGGGCGAGAACACCATCGCGAAGGGCCGCGCCAGCGTGCGCAGGCACCGGGATCCGGTCGCCACCGCACGCCAGTGGCGCGAGCTGGCCGAGGCCAAGCGGCTGTCCATCCGAGAGCTGATCATCGAGGTGACCGCCCGCCAGTCGTTCATCGGCACCGCGGCGGGCGTGGCGGCGGAGATGAACAGGTTCGTGCAGGAGGACGCCTGCGACGGCTTCATCCTCGTCCCGCACCTCACCCCGGGCGGCCTCGACGAGTTCGCGGACGCGGTGGTACCGCTGCTGCAGGAACGCGGCGTCTACCGCACGGAGTACCCGGGTGGGACGCTGCGCGACAACCTCGGCCTCCCACCGCTGCCGAACCCGCAGCGCAGCAGGAACGCCTCATGAGCCGGTCCGATCGGAGGTCGCACTGATGCCCACCCCACTCTCGATCCTCGACCTCGCACCGATCTCCTCCGGGAGCGGCGCCGCGGATGCACTGCACAACACCATCGATCTCGCCCGCCGCGCCGAACAGCTCGGCTACCAGCGCTACTGGGTGGCCGAACACCATCTCACACCAGGTGTGGCCTCAGCCGCGCCTGCGGTGCTGATCGCGCTGATCGCCGGGGCCACCGGCCGGATCCGGGTCGGGTCGGCGGCGGTGCTGCTGGGCCAGCACTCGCCGCTGGTGGTGGCCGAGCAGTTCGGCACCATCGCCCAGCTGCACCCGGACCGGGTCGACCTCGGACTCGGCCGGACCGCGCCGAACCGCTCGGGCGATCTGGCGCGCCGCTTCGCCGAGGACGCCGACGCGCCGTCGCAGGTCGTGGACGGGCTGCTGATCCCGTCGAAGCCGAAGGGCCTGGCCAAGTCCGAGCGGCTGCTGGCGCGCATCGCCGAGCAGCAGCGGCTGGTCGGCAGCCCGGCGGAGGCGCTGGACTACCGGACGCAGGTCGGCCAGGTCCTGCAGTACCTCACCGGTGGCTTCCGCGACAGCGCGGGCGAACCGCTGCACGCCAATCCCGCGGAAGGCGCCGACCTGGACGTGTGGATCCTGGGTTCCAGCGCCGGGGAGAGCTCGGCGACCGCCGGGGCGCTGGGCCTGCCGTACGCGGCGAACTACCACGTCAGCCCGTCCACGGTGCTGGAATCGGTGGCGGCCTACCGGCGCGACTTCATCGCATCGACCAGGCTGACGCGACCGCACGTGGTGGTCTCCGCCGACGTGGTGGTCGCCGACTCCGGGGAGGCGGCCCGCGAGCTGGCCGCTCCCTACGCGCCGTGGGTGCACAGCATCCGCGCCGGGGCGGGCGCGATCCCGTTCCCCAGCCCGGCGGAGGCCGCCGCGTTCCAGTGGAGCGATCAGCAGCGGGAACTGGTCGCCGACCGGGTGGACACGCAGTTCGTGGGCACTCCGGACGTCGTGGTGCGCGGACTGGCGGCCCTGCGCGATGCCACCGGTGCGGACGAACTGGTGATCACCACGATCACCCACGACCACACCGACCGGGTGCGCTCGTACGAACTGCTGGCCAAGGCCTGGCAGGCGGCTTAGCCGCGGCCGATGAACGGCATCGCGGTGGCGGTGATGGTCAGGAACTGGACGTTCGCCGACAGCGGCAGTCCGGCCATGTAGAGCACCGCATCGGCGACGTGCCGGGCGTCGAAGGTCGGCTCCGGGCGGATGGTGCCGTCCGCCTGGGCCGCACCGGTGGCGATCCCGGAGGTCATCTCGGTGGCGGCGTTGCCGATGTCGATCTGCCCGCAGGCGATGTCGTGCGCGCGACCGTCCAGCGAGATCGACTTGGTCAGCCCGGTGATCGCGTGCTTGGTCGCGGTGTAGGCGACGCTGCGCGGCCGCGGGCTGTGCGCGGAGATCGAGCCGTTGTTGATGATCCGCCCGCCCCGCGGCTGCTGCTCCCGCATGATGCGGAAGGCGTGCTGGGCGCAGAGGAACGAGCCGGTCAGGTTGACCTGCACGACGTCCTGCCAGTCGGCGCTGGAGAGCTCGCCGACGGAGCCGGGAGCCCCGAAGGTGCCCGCGTTGTTGACCAGCAGGTCCACCCGGCCCCACTCGGCGCGCACACCGTCGAACAGCGCGGCCACCGAGTCGGGATCACCGACGTCGGTGGGCACGGCGAGGGCGGCGGCGGAGCCGCGAGCGGTCTCCTGCAGCGGTTCGAGGCGCCGTCCGGCCAATGCGACCCGGTACCCGGCGTCGAGCAGCGCCCGCGCGATCTCCCGGCCCACGCCGGAACCCGCACCGGTCACCACCGCAACTCGCATCTCGCCCATCTGCCCTCCCGGTCCTGGATGTCGGCGACCCGCTCATTGATACCCGAGCGGGCCGCCGACCCACCGGTCAGGCCCCGGCTTCGCGCAGCAGGATGTCGACTGCCGCGTCGTTGCGCTGGGTCTCCCGCTCGATCACCTCGTCGGGCGGGTAGAAGCCGTCGATGCCGCCGCTGGAGGGGTACATCTCGAAGGTGAAGGACAGGATCTTGTGCTTGCCCCACATCCAGTCGTTGACGCTGCCGTCGGTGACGTAGAGGTCGCTGGACTGCTGCGGGGTGTAGCCGTTGGTCCCGGCCATCTCGGTGCCGACCCGGGCGAACCGGTCGTACTCCTCCTGCGTCATGCCCTCGGCCACGTCGTCGTAGGTGTAGCCGTAGGGCCACAGGACCAGTTCCGAGAACGTGTGGAAGTCGATGTGCGCCTTGATCTGCTGCGCACCGTCGACCACGCGGGAGTCGACGAACCGGGCCAGCTCGCTGGGCTCCGGCGCCGAGAACGGCGCGGTGCCGCGGTAGGTCTCGGAAGCCGGGTTGCCGCTGGAACCGCCGCAGCAGCCCCACTGGTAGTCCCAGTTGCGGTTGGTGTCGGTACCGCTGTCCTGCCGGTTCTTCCGCCAGCCCTGGTACTGGCCGGAGGCGACGTCGTAGATCGAGCCGTCCGGGTTGACCACCGGCACGATCCAGATCTCGCGGCTGTCGACGACCTCCTTGATGGCCGGGTCGGTCGCGTAGCCGTCGGTGAACCGGTTGATGATGCGCAGGCACATCTCGGTGGTCAGGTGCTCCCGAGCGTGCTGGTTGCAGCTGAACAGCACCTCCGGCTCGGCCTCGTCCGCCGCGACGTTCCCGCTGATCTTCAAGATCGGGATGTCGCGGCCTTCGAAGGACTTGCCGACGCTGGACTTCGCGGCGATGTCGCCGTGCTCGGCGACGGCCTGGTCGAGGACCTGGTTGACCTCGTCGAAGTCGTGGTACCCCTGGTCATCCGGCGGGAAGGCGGTCGTGCCCGGACCGGCCTGCCTGTCGAGGTTGAGCTTCTGGAGCGCGCTGGCGACGTCCTGCTGCGCCTGCAGCACGAACCCGCCGGCGCGCAGCTGCTCGGCCTGCTCCGGGGTGGCCTCGACGGTGGCCGCGTTCCCGGTGACGGACAGGACCTGCGCGCCGCTGCTGTTGATCTCGGTCCTGCTGCGGCTGTCGGTGTCCGGCACGGTGTAGACCGCGGTGCCACCTGCGCCGGCGGCCGGAACCGCCGCCGGGTCATCGGTAGCGGCCGAGACACCGGCTTGGGCGACGGGCAGCAGCAGGAGACAAGCAGCGGCCGCAATCGTCACTGCGGTGCGCCGTGAACTGAACATCGGACCTCCGATCGATCAGCGGTCGTGGGACTCCGAATCTGACCGACGGCCAGACCCGCCGCCACCAGCGAAAGTGGCATTTCAACCGCTGTCGGTTCCCAGTTGAGCGGGGATAAACGGGAATCCGTGTTCTTGCGGGGTGATCGGTCTGGGGGCTTGGTGGGGTGATGTTCTGGTGTTGTGGGTGGTTGGGGCTTTTATCGGTTGTGTTGTGGTGGGGGTCATCCCCGTGGTTTGGTGGATTGTGGGGGCTGTGGTCCGGATGTCAAGCCCGGCCTGGCGGCCGCCCCTTCGGGGTTTCAGGCTTGACATCCGCACCACAGCCCCGTTTTGGCTCTATGTCACGGGGATGACCCGGTATGGAACGGACCCCGGGCCGTGCTGGCGGGTCGCGGGGCGTGGGTGGTCGGGGCCTTGCAGCGTTAGGTGGCGGGGCGCTCCGTCACCGGTGGTTCGAGTGCCTGGCTGCTGTGTTCTGCGGGCTGGCGGTTGATCAGGCTGGTTTTGGCTTCCGAGACCTGACTGTCAACCGGCCGAGCCTTGCCGTTACCGAAGCCCCCCAATAAGTCCTAATAGGACGGTCGCGCTTTCACGTTCACATCTGGATGCATGCCAACGACACGCCGACGAATACCCTGCCGAATTGTAGATATTTCCTTTGCTCATAATGGTTTTCGCGTTTGGCAGGTGTTGTGATCACCTGATCGTGCGACGGTAATTTGCTCGAATTCTCGTTCGATTGTTGAGAGAATTGATGCATGACACCGCTGATGACCACCCAGGACACGAGCCCCGCCGCTGGCGCGGGCGTGGTCGTGTCCGCCTTGCCCGCGTGGGATGCGTCCACGCCGGGCGGGTCGTGGGCGCCTGCGGTTGATTCCTACACCGATGAGGAGCTTGCGGCCCGGATCGGCCAAGTGGAACAACAGATCCGCCAGGCCCGAATGGAGCAGCTGCGGCTGATTGCCGAAGCCGACCGCCGACGCCTCCACGCTACCCACGGCGCGCGTTCCACCCAAGCATGGTTGAAGACCCTGCTCAACATCGACGGCCAGGACGCCACCACCCGGGTCCGCATCGCCACCGCCACCACTCCCTCGCCGAACCCGGGTGAGGACACCGACGACTCAACCAACCCCACCGACAGCCAGGACAGCGCCCGAGTCGATCTCCCGGCGACTGGAGAAGCCCTGGCAGAAGGTGTGATCGGTCTGGAGCATGCGCGGGTGATCTCCCGCTGCGTGTCCAGGCTGCCCGAGCATGCCCAGCACCGTGCGGCCGAGGTGGAGCGGCTGCTGGTGGAGAACGCCTGCCGCCAATGCCCCCGCGACCTGGCCAAACTCGCCGACCGGATCCGCTACATGCTCGACACCGACGGCGCTGTGACCGATGAACGGGCGCAGTTCGAATCACGGGAGCTGCACTACGCCACCGCCCGAGACGGAATGCTTGTCATCAAAGCCCGACTCGACCGCGAGACCGGCGCGAAGTTCGTCACGGCTTTGCGTCCGTTGGCGGCGCCGCGCCCGGAGTCTGATGGGGTCAAGGACCCGCGCACGGTCGGGCAGCGCAACGCCGACGGCCTGTCGACCCTGCTCGACCTCGTCCTCGACACCGACGGGATGCCCCGCACCGGTGGTCAGAAGCCGCACCTGACGGTCACCATCGACTACACCGACTTGAAGAACCAGCTCCCCACTATCAACGGCGGCGAGATCGCCGTTGCTGGTGCGGGGATGTTGGAGGGCACCGGCCAGTACCTGAGCCCGCAGACGGTGCGCAGGATCGCTTGTGACTGCGAGGTTCTCCCGATGGTTATGGGCGGGGACAGCCTGCCTCTGGATGTGGGTGCTTCGCAGCGGACCGCGCCGACGCATATTCGTGCCGCACTGCTCGCGAGGGACGGGGTGTGTGCGTTCCCGGAATGCGACCACCCGGCCGGAACACCTCAAGCCCACCACATCGTGCACTGGGTCGACGGCGGCCCGACGAGCGTGGACAACATGCTGATGCTGTGCGCTCACCACCACCGCACCATCCACAACCACCATTGGGATATCGAACTCCAGCGTGGTCGCCCGATGTTCACCCCACCGGCAAACGTGGATCCGACACGCACACCACGACCTGGCGGGAAAGCCCAACCCGCCACACACCACCACGCCCTCCGCACCCTGACCACACCACCAGAAGGCAGACCGCCAGCGGGCAGACCGCTAGCGAACACACGCTGACCCCACCCGAGACCGGGCGGGGCACCCCACCCTGCCCACCCACCGAACAACCGGCCAACCGGCCAACCGGCCAACCGGCCAACCGGCCAACCGGCCAACCGGCCAACCGAAAGCTACACGCCGCCAGGCGACATCAACCCACCACCAACACACCAGCACCACACCCAGAAACCTCGCAACCCGAACAAGAAAGGAACCCACTGATGACGAACCAAACCATCACCCAGCACGAAACGGCCACCACCAGGCTCCGTCGCCACACCCCGATCAACCACCAGCCCGCACCGCACACCAACCCCGCACACCACCTGTCGGCGCCGGAACACACCACCACCCAACCCCGAAAAGCCCCAACCACCCACGCCCCGCGACACGCCAGCACGGCCCGGGGTCCGTTCCATACCGGGTCATCCCCGTGACATAAAGCCAAAACGGGGCTGTGGGCCGGATGTCAAGCCTGAAACCCCGAAGGGGCGGCCGCCAGGCCGGGCTTGACATCCGGACCACAGCCCCCACAATCCCCCAAACCACGGGGATGACCCCCACCACAACACAACCAATAAAAGTACCGCGCACCTTGAAAACTCAAGAGTGGAAACAAGAAGCGCCCCAAGATTCGTGGATTCCCTGACGACCAAAACCCCAACGCCAGGGAATCCACGAACACGCAAACGATTAGACCGGCAACCAGGCGAAGTAACCCACCCAAACTCCCCTGGACTACGCCCCAACCCCGTCGATCTGCTCGATCGTCGCGATCGACGGCCGCTCAACCTGCTGCAGATCCCGAGCCACCGCCTCCGCATCCCGGAGCACCCGGACCGCGTTGCGCCAGGTCAGCTTGCCCAGGTCGGTCTCCGACCAACCGCGCTCAAGCAGCTCCGCGATCAGGTTCGGGTAACTCGCGACGTCCTCCAACCCCTCCGGAGTGAAGGCGACGCCGTCGTAGTCACCACCGAGCCCGATGTGGTCAACACCCGCAACCTCCCGCATGTGGTCCAGGTGGTCCGCCACCGTCGGCACCGTCGCGACCGGCTTCGGGTTGGCCTCCTCGTAGGCCTGCAGCACCGCCTTCGCCTCCGACGAGGTGGACAGCGGATCGAAGCCGCGCTCGCGGAGAACGTCCTCAGCCGCCTTGGTCCACTCGACCGCCGCGGGCAGGACGAACTTCGGCACGAAGGTCGCCATCGCCACCCCGCCGTTGGCGGGCAGCGCGGCCAGCACGTCGTCAGGGATGTTGCGCGGGTGGTCGCATACCTCCCGCGACGAGGAGTGCGAGAAGATCACCGGCGCACGGCTGGCCCGCAGCGCGTCGCGCATCGTGCTCGGCGCGACGTGCGAGAGGTCCACCAGCATGCCCATCCGGTTCATCTCGCGCACCACCTCGACGCCGAAGGCCGTCAGGCCGTTCGCGGCGGGTTCATCGGTCGCCGAGTCAGCCCACGGCACGTTGTCGTTGTGGGTGAGCGTCATGTACCGGACACCCAGCTGGTGCAGCGCGCGCAAGGTCGCCAGCGAGCAGTTGATCGAGTGGCCGCCCTCCGCGCCCAGCAGCGAGGCGATCCGGCCGCCGGCCCTGGCCGCCTCCACTTCATCCGCCGTGCGCGCCAGCTGGAGCTCGTCCGGGTAGCGGGCGATCAGGTTGTGCACGCAGTCGATCTGCTCGAGGGTGGCGCTGACCGCCTTGTCCCCCTGGTACTCGGCCTTGACGTACACCGACCAGAACTGGCCGCCGACCCCGCCCGCTCGCAGCCTGGCCAGGTCGGTGTGCAGCCGGGCCGACTGGTCCTGGGCGATGTCGCAGCGCTCGAGGTCGTAGCCGACCTTCTCGCGCAACGCCCACGGCAAGTCGTTGTGCCCGTCGAGCACCGGGTTCTCGGCGAGCAGCGCTCGGGCCCGCTCCACGGCGGCCGCGTCGGTCATCAGAACACCTCAATCCGCGAGTTCAGCACCTGGCCGCGAGGATATCCGGCCGCCTGGAGAACTGATCGAATCGACTTATCCCGCCACCGGCCGCACTATCGGGGAATGGACGAAATCCCCAGGCAGCAGGTCGGCAACGACCTGCCCAGCGTGCTCGCCGAGTACGGCCACCTGGCGGCACAGCTGCCGGGCGCGTCCCGCCAGCGCGCTGAGGCGCTGCGCGCACGCCTGGCCGAGCTGGACGAGCTGATCGACGAACACGTCGCCCGCCTGTCCGGCCTCCGGGAGACCGATCCGGTCAGCTGGTCGTAGCGCCTGCACCGAGCCCGTCGAGGGCTTTCCCGGTGGCCGAGATGACCTGCCCGAGGGCCGCGTTCAGCCGCTCCAGGTCGGCCAGGTCCATGCCCAGCAGCTCGACCACCCGGTAGGGGATCTTCTCGGCTTCCGAGCGCAGCTCCCGCCCCGCGTCGGTCAGGTCGACCGCGAGCTGCCGCTCGTCGCTGCGGCTGCGCGGGCGCACCACGTAGCCGATCGCTTCCAGCCGCTTGAGCAACGGGGACAGCGTCGCCGCCTCGGCGTGCAGCGCGCCGCAGAGATCCTTCACCGACCGCGGTGAGCTCTCCCACAGCGCGAGCATCACCAGGTACTGGGGATGCGTCAGGCCCATCGGCGCCAGCAGCGGCCGGTAGAGAGCGATGACGTTGCGCGATGCCACCGACAGCGCGAAGCACACCTGGCGGTCGAGGGCCAGCGGGTCTTCCCCCAGGTCGATCGGCTTCATCCGGGCCACCTTCCACCACGTTCCAACATGCGTTAATAATTAGTGTACTAATCAACGTGCGGCGGCGTCCCGCCCGCCGAGCAGAAAGGGGAGCAGCTGTGACCGGCACCAAGCCAACGCGCCCCAACCCGCTGCAGTGGATCTGGTACGCGCTGGGCGGCCGGCTACCCGAGCGCTACCGCGAGTGGGTGCTGCACGACATCACCTGCCGGACCTGGATACTGCGGCACGTCAGCCGCACGCTGGTGCAGCTCTCCCCCGGCCTGCTGTTCCTGCTGCTCCCCGGCCCGCTGTGGATCCGCGGCATGGCGGTGCTCGGCGGATACATCCTCGGCATCTGGTACTCGATGTCCTACATGGAGCACACCACCGAGTACCGGCTGTACAAGCACGGGTATCCGATCGGCGCGGGGAAGGCCACCCGGGAGGAGGCCAAGGCCGAGCAGCGCGCCGCCAAGGCCTCCCGCTACGAGCAGATCTACCGCAACGCGCCCGAGTCCTGAGCGACCGCTGCGGCGTGCACGGCGCGGACCAGGCGGTCGTTCTCCGGGGCAGCGCCACCGGGGAACGCGACGCGGCGGCGGTTGTAGCCGTAGGCGAGGCCGCTGCGCGGATCGGCGAACGCCTGGGCTCCGGCGGCTCCGCCGTGCCCGAAGGCGCCCTGCCCGAGGACCGGGTAGATGTTGTCGGGCAGCACGAACCCGAGCCCGTACACCTTGTGCGCGCGGTAGACGACGTCGTAGCCGACCGAGTGCAGCTGCGCGAAGGTCGCTGCCGTGTCCGGCTTGAGCAGCGGGGCCCGGCCGTCGACCTCGCTGATGACAGCCGCGTACATGCCCGCCAGCCCGCGGGCGGAGGCGACGCCGCCGGCTGAAGCCTGGCCCTTCGCCCGCACCACGCGGTGGTTGGGCAGCTCCGTGAGCGCGACCGCCTCCGGGTGGTGCCGGTTCACGGCAACACCGGGCACGCTGTCCGGGGCGGCGGCCGCATCGGGCTCCGCCTCCGCCAGCTGCGCCGAGGTCGGCTGCATCGGCAGCGTGGTCCGGAACCGGGCCTCCTGCTCATCCGGCAGCCCGAGGTAGAAGTCCAGGTCGTAGGGCGTCCGGACGCGGGTCTCGAACACCTCGTGCAGGGTCTGGCCGGTGGCTCGGCGGACGACCTCACCGACCAGGGCCCCGATGACCAACGCGTGGTAGCCGAACGCGGTGCCCGGCCGCCAGTACGGGCGCTGGGCGGCGAGCCGCTCGGCGATCACCAGGTCATCGGCCAGCTCGTCGAGCGAGAAGCCCTCGTCGGCGCCGACCAGGCCGGCGCGGTGCGCGAGCAGATCGCGCAGCGTGATGTCCTGCTTGCCCTCGGCGCCGAACTCCGGCCAGTAGTGGCTGACCCGCTGATCCAGGTCGAGCACGCCGTCCTGCACGAGCAAGGCCACGACCAGGTACGCGGCGCCCTTCGTCGCGGAGAACACGCCGGTCAGCGTCGAGCCGGTGAACTCCGGCCCGGTCCAGAGGTCCACCACGCGCTGTCCGCCGACGTGGGCGACCAGCTGCGCGGCGTAGTCGCCGCCTTCCGCCGCGGCCACGGCGGCGAACTCCTCCCGCACGGACTCGTAGCCCGCCGCGACGGTGCCCCGCGGGGTGTTCTCGGTCGACATCAGTGCTCCTCGGCTCACGCGTTCCTTGCGCACTGATCAAGTGGTGAGCGCACCCGGGTATTCCCGATGCGGGATCACAGCCCGAAGCGCTGCGCCCAGCCGATCACGTCGGCGGTGGTGGCGTTGCCGCCGCAGACCAGCAGCCCGAGTTCGGCGTCGCCGACCCGTTCCAGCACCTGGCGGGCGGCGGGGAGCAGGCAGCCCTCGGCGGGTTCGGTCCAGAGCTTGGCCCGCTCGGCGAAGTCCAGCACGCCCTGGACCGCCTCGGCGTCGGAGACGACGATCACGTCATCGACCAGTGCCGACACGTGCTCGTAGGTGAGCGCTGACACCTGCGGGGCGCTGAGCGTGGACACGATGGACGACAGTTCGATCTCGGTCGGCCCGCCCGCGGCCAGCGCCGCCGACATGGCGTGCGCACCGGCGGTTTCCACGCCCCAGATCCGCACGTCGGGGCGGCGGGCGCGCAGCGCGGTGGCGACACCGGAGATCAGCCCGCCACCGCCGATGCTGACCAGCACGTCGGTGACGGGCCCGGCGTCTTCGGCGAACTCCAGGCCGACGGTGCCCTGACCGGCGATGACGACCGGATCGTCGAACGGGTGGACCAGCGTCAGCCCACCGGCCTGCAGGTCGGTCATCAGCTTGAACGCGGCTGCCATGTCGTCGGTGAGCCGAACCTCGGCACCGGCCGATTCGGCGACCGAGACGGCGTGGCCGGGCGCGGAGCGCGGCATGACCACCGTCGCCTTGATGCTCAGCGCCCCGGCCATGACCGCCAGCGCGATGCCGTGGTTGCCGCCGCTGACCGCGACCACCCCGGCCGCGCGTTCGGCCTCACCGAGCGACAGCAGCTTCGCCGCCGCCCCGCGGACCTTGAAGGATCCAGTGCGCTGGAGCAGCTCCAGCTTCGCCGTCACCGGGACACCGAGGAGCTCGGCCAGCCCGGGGCTGGGCACCGTCGGTGTGCGCAGGACGTGTTCCGCGATGCGCTCCGCCGTCGTCTCGATGTCGGTGATGCCGATCAACCCGCTCGCCTCCGCCTAGAGGACCACGACCTGACGAACGGCGCTTCCCTCGTGCAAGCGGTCGAAGCCCTCGTTGATCTCGTCCAGTTCGATGCGGTGCGACAGTAGCCGGTCCACCGGGAGCGCACCAGATCGGTACAGCTGGATGAACCGGGGCACGTCGCGGCGGGGCACGCACGAGCCCAGGTAGCTGCCGCGCAGCGTCCGCTCCTCGGCGACCAGGCTCAGCGCGGGCAGCGTGAGCTGGGCCTGCGGATCGGGCAGCCCGACGGTGACGGTCGTCCCGCCGCCGCGGGTCGCGTCGTAGGCCTGGCGCAGCACCGGGGCGACGCCGGTGGTGTCGATGACCTTCTCCGCTCCCCCACCGGTGATCTCGCGGATCTGCGCCGCGGCACCGGATCCGCCCGCCACGGCGTGCGTCGCGCCGAGCCCGGTGGCCAGTTCCAGCTTGTGCGGCACGACGTCGACCGCGACCACGGTGGACGCACCGGCGGCCTTCGCCATGAGCAGCGCGGCGAGCCCGACACCGCCGAGCCCGAACACCGCCACGCTCTCGCCCGGCTGCACCTGCGCCGAGTACCGGGCGGCACCGGCACCGGTGAGCACCGCGCAGCCGAACAGCGCGGCGATCTCGAAGGGGATGTCGGGATCGATCTTCACCGCCGAGCGCGCTGACACCACGATGTGCTCGGCGAACGCGGACACGCCGAGGTGGTGGTAGGGGCGGGTCCCGTCGTCGGCGCGGAACCGCATGCCGCCGCCGAGCAGGGTGCCCTGGCCGTTGGCGGCCGCGCCCGGCCCGCACAGGGCGGGGCGGCCGGCCACGCACCGCTCGCAGTCGCCGCAGGACGGCACGAAGGCGAGCACCACGTGGTCACCGGGCGCGAAACCGCTCCCCTGCCCGGCTTCCACGACCTCGCCGGCGGCCTCGTGGCCGAGGGCCATCGGCAGCGGGCGCGGGCGCGTTCCGTTGATCACCGACAGGTCCGAGTGGCACAGCCCGGCTGCGCGGACCCGCACCAGCAGCTCGCCCGGGCCGGGCGGGTCGAGGTGCAGGGTGGTGACCTCGATGGGGCGCGACTGCGCGTAGGGCTCGGGCCCACCGGATTCCCGCAGAACAGCGGCGCGAACTCGCATCACGCCCCCGCCCCGGGCTGGAACGGGGTGCAGCGGGTGACCTGCCGGTCGGCGAGCAGCGGCACCACCTGGCCGAGCACGATCCGCTGGAAGTGCTCGGTCTCGCAGTGCCGGGCGAAGTCGGCTTCGCCGTCGTACTCCTCGACGAGCACCACCACGTCGTCCTCGACCCCGGTGTGCACGCCGTAGCGGCGGCAGCCGGGTTCGGCCAGCGATGCCGCCACCATCGGTGCGAGCAGTTCCAGCACTCGGTCCCGCTCGCCCGGCTGGACGACGTAGCGGGCCACTACGACGAAACTCATGGTTCTCCTGATCTCCTGGAACGGGCAATGTGGCTGTTCAGCCGCGCAACTCGTCCCTGCTCAGGGACCAGAGCGCGGGGTCGGAGGTCGCCGCCGCGACCGCGCCCATCGCCAGGGAGTGCGCGACACCGGCGGCGTCCATCACGAAGCCCGCCGCCACGAACGGCGAGAGCACCCGGCGCGCCTCCTCCGGCATCCACGGGATGATCGGCGCGGGCATCACCTCGACGAGGTCCGGGCTGCTGCGGCCGACGCCTTCCATGCTCCGGTTGAGGTTGGACCGGTCGGTGACGAACACCTTCTGCATGGTCAGCATGTCCAGCGCCCGGGCCCGGTCGATGAGCGCGGCGCGGGTGCTGACCACGCCCTGGGCGCCGATCCCGGTGAGGAAGTCGATCGCGCCCCGGTCCTGCGCGAGGCCGGGGCACGCGTCGATGTTGACGAACACGGTCTTGCCGAGGTGCACCAGGACGCGCACCGCGTTCGTCAGCTCACCGACCGGGATCGACGCCAGGACGCAGACCTGCGATGCCGCCGAGGCGAAGTCCTTGACCCGCGCCGGGCCCACCACGGACGCGCAGACCGGGACGTCCTGGAACGCCGCGGCCAGCTGCGGCTTGACCGGCCGGGGCCGGGGTGTGGCACGTTCGCTCATGACAGGAACTTCTACCTCGTCGGGTCGCTCAGTCCAGCGGGCCGGTCCCGAACGGGCTCGGCAGGCCGAGTTTGCCGGGGTTGAGCACGCCGCGCGGGTCCAGCGCGTTCTTGACCGCCTCGAACACCCCGAAGCCGGTGCCCAGCGAGTCGGCCAGGTAGGGGCCGCGCAGCAGGCCGGAGCCGTGGTGGTGGCTCAGCGCCGCGCCGTGGCGGATCAGCGCCTGGTTGGCCGCGTCCCACGCCGCCCGGTACCACTCGCGCCGCCGCTCGGGTTCGACGTCGCCGCGCAGCGAGAAGTACAGGCAGGCGCCGTCGGTGTAGGCGTGCGACTGGTGAGCGGAGGCGGCCAGGGTGCCCGGGACGCTGTTGATCGCGGCGCACACGTCGTCGTAGATGGCCGGCAGCTTCGACCACGGCCCGGCCATCTCCAGGGTGTCGGCGACGAAACCGGGGCCGGGGGTGAAGCCGTCGGCGGACTTGCCGACCAGCATCCGCTCGTCGAGCCAGCGGTCGAAGATCGCCTGACCGTCGAGTTCGGTGCCGGTGGCCGCGCACACCTCGGCGCTGACCGCCATGCTCGCCTCCACCACCAGCGGGTCGCCCTCGTCGGCGATCAGCAGCAGGTTGGTGTCCGGGTGGCCGAAGTGGGTGCCGCTCTCCAGCTGGTCGTAGAGCCGCAGGACGGCGGGCGTGCCGCCGCGCTGCATGATCTGCCTGCACGCTTCCAGGCCGTCGGCGAAGGTCGCGAAGCCGTAGGCGATGGCCTTGGCGTGCTCGGGCAGCGGGTGGGTGCGCAGCCGGACCGAGGTGATGATGCCGAGGGTGCCTTCCGACCCGACGAACAGCTGCCGCAGGTCCGGGCCGGTGGCCGCCCGCGGGTAGTCGCCGAAGGTGGCCAGCGTGCCGTCGGCGAGGACCACGTCGAGCCCGACGACCATGTCCTCGATCTTGCCGTAGCGGGTGGACAGCTGCCCGGCGCCGCGGCAGGCGACCCAGCCGCCGACGGTGGAGATGGCGAACGCCGAGGGCCAGTGCCCGGTGGTGGCGCCGTGGGTCTCCTGCAGCTCCTGCTCGAAGAGGTCGCCGAACATGCCTGCCCGCACTTCGACGATCTGCGACTCGGCGTCGAAGGAGGTGATGCCGACCAGCCCGCACACGTCGAGCACGACACCGCCGAACACCGGCAGCGCGGCGCCGGTGACGTTGCTGCGGCCCGCCGAGACGGTCAGCGGGATGGTGTTGTCGTGGCAGAGCTTGGCCACCGCCTGGATCTGCTCGACGGTGCTGACCTCGACGATCACCGCGTCCGGGGTGGCCGGGCGGTCGGCGGTCTCGCCGATCATCGAGCCCGCCCACCAGTCGCGGGTGCGCAGCACGACCTCGTCGTGGTCGGTGTGCACGGCGTCGGCGGAGGCGCGCAGTTCGGCGATGACCTCCGCCGGCACCTCCACCGCCTTGGTCTGCAGCGACGCGGGGCCCTGGCCGATCTCGGTGCGCGCCGCGTAGCGGGGCGGGGTCGGGGCGCCGACGACGTAGTTGCCGCGGTTGAAGGGGTGGGTGATGGTCTGACGGCTGATCATGCCTGGTCTCCCAACAGGATCGACTTCTCGCGGGCGATTTCGGTCTGGTAGCTGCGCACCTGCTCGGCGATCTCGGCTTCGTCGAGCCCCAGTTCGGCGCCGAGCAGCTCGCCGACGACGGGGGCCGCTTCGGCGGAGGCGTCGCGGGCGAACAGGCGCAGGCGGGTGCGGCGGGAGAGCACGTCGTCGACCGAGCGGGCCATCTCGCAGCGGGCCGCGTAGACGACTTCGGCCTTCAGGTGCGGTTGTCCGGGCAGCAGCGGTTCGCCGAGCTCGGGGTTCTCCTCGATGAGCGCGCTGACGAACCGGGCTTCGGTGCCGTAGCGGCCGCCGAGGTGGGCGGCGATGCCGCCGGAGGCGCCGACGGCTTCGGCGTCGTAGCCCGCGCCGCCCAGCAGCGGCAGCTTGGCGGTGCGGCTGCGGGTCTTGCGGCCGAGCAGCCGGGTGACCTTGTCCACCACGAGTTCGCCCATGTGCCTGCTGGTGGTGAGCTTGCCGCCGGTGACGGTGACCATGCCGCCGGTGCCGACCTCGATGTGGTGGTCGCGGCGCATGTCGAGGGTGGCGCCCTCCTTGCCGCCGACCAGCGGCCGCAGGCCGCCGTAGCTGCCGAGCACGTCGTCGGGGCCGAGGTCGGTGTCGAAGGCGACGTTGGCGCCGTCGAGCAGGAACTGCATCTCCTCGCGGGTGCAGTGCACGTCGTCGACGGAGCCGGTGTAGTCGGTGTCGGTGGTGCCGAGCACGACCACGTCGCCCCAGCGGGTGCAGGTGGCGCGGCGGGCGCGCCCGGGGATGGGCACGGTGACGGTGCAGTCGTTGCGGATCTTCGACCACGGCACCACGATGTGCACGCCCTTGGCGGGGCGGACCTGCGGGCGGTGCGCGGCGTCGGCCATCGCGTCGATGCCGTCGGTCCACACACCGGTCGCGTTCACCACGACGCGGGCCCGCACGTCGATCTGCGCGCCGTCGGCGTGGACTTCGGCGCCGCGCACCCGGCCGCCGCTGTTGACCAGCCGTTCGACCTTCGCGCCGTTGGCGACGACCGCGCCGAGGTGCGCGGCGGTGCGCACGACGGTGAGAGTCAGCCGGGCGTCGTCGGTGCGGCTGTCGTAGTACATGAACCCGCCCTTGAGGTGCTCGGCGCGCAGCGTCGGCGCGTGCGAGAGCACCTCGTTGGGGGTCAGGCGCTGGTGCAGCTTGCCGATGCGCCAGCCGCCCACCAGGTCGTAGGTCCACAGCAGACCTTCGAAGGCCTTGGCGATGCGGGCGTCGAAAACGCCTTCCTGCTCCAGGATCGGGAACAGGAACGGCAGCCGCTGCACCAGGTGCGGCGCGTTGCGGCGGAACCGGTGGCGCTCCAGCAGCGAGTGCCGGACCAGGTTGACGTTGCCCTGCTCGATGTAGCGCAGGCCGCCGTGCACCATCTTCGACGACTTCGACGAGGTTCCCGATGCGAAGTCGTCGCGTTCCACCAGCGCCACGGACAGGCCGCGGGAGACCGCGTCCAGCGCGGTGTAGGCGCCGGTGATGCCGCCGCCGATCACCAGGACGTCGAACTCGGTTTCGCCGAGCCGCCGCAGCGCCCGCCGCCGGTCCAGGGTCACCGGTGCACCGGGGGTTGCCTTGGCAGCGGCCGAGTTCGGCCGCCTGCCGGGGAGTTTCAGCATGTTGTTCCTTCTTCTGGCAGTGACTTCCGGAGCACGCGTCCCCATTGCGCGCGCAGCTCCTGCCGTTCGTCCTCGCCGATCGCGGGCTCGAAGGCCCGGCCGGCCGGGAGTGCGTGGAGGGCCTCGCCGAGCGAGTCCCACAGGCCGAGGCGGACCCCGGCGAGGTAGGCGACGCCGCGCAGGCTCGCGGTGGCCGAGTCCGCGGCCCGTTCGATCGCGACACCGGCCAGGTCGGCCTGGCTCTGCAGCAGGGCGTCGCTGGCCGCGAGCCCACCGCCGACGCGCAGCCGGGTCAGCTCGTGTCCGGCCGGCATCGCCGAGCGCACTCCGTCGACGGTGTCGCACACCGAGTGCGCGATGCCTTCGAGGACGGCGCGGGCGATCCCGGCCCGGGTGGTGGCCAGGCTCAGCCCGGTCAGGCTGGCCCGCGCGCCGGGCTCCGCGACGGGGGTGCGGAGCCCGGCGAGGGTGGGCACGAACCAGGTCTCCCGTTCGCGCGGGTGCTCGCCGGCGAGTGCGCCGACCTGCTCGGCGGAGTCGAACAGCTGCAGGTCCTCGACCAGCCAGCGCAGCGCCGAGCCGGTCGTGGAGGTGTAGGCCTCCAGGCTGAAGCGGGTGCGCCCGCCGCTGCGCCAGCCGGGCAGCGCGAGCACCCCGGCCGTGGCGGTGGCCGCGTCGGCGGGCTCGTCGCCGGTGAGCGCGCCGACGAAGGTGCCGGTGCCGTGCATGCACATGCCCTGCCCCGCTTCGAGCGCGCCCAGCGCGATCAGCGATGCGTGCTGGTCGCCCATCGCCGCCGCGATCGGCACCCGGACGCCCAGCACGTCCGGGTCGGTCCAGCCGAAGTCGCCGTCGTCGTCGACCAGCTCCGGGGCGAGCTGCGCCGGGCAGCCGACGGCGGCGAGCCATTCGGCGTCCCAGCGGTGTTCGCGCAGCAGGTACCCGCCGAGCGCCGCGGCGTTGGAGGTGGCGACCCCGTGCCGGGTGCCGCCGTTGAGGTTCCAGCTCAGCCAGGTGTCGATCGGGCCGAACAGCAGCCGTCCATCCGCCGCGGCGGCGGCCACCTGCGGGTTCTGCTCGATCTGCCGCGCCGCCCAGAAGAACGGCGAGCGGGTGCCGACCGGGCGGCCGGTGCGGGCCAGCTGCACCGGATCCCACTCGGCGGCGAGCTCGGCCAGTTCGGCGGCGTAGCGGCGGTCCTGCCACACCACTGCCGGGGCCAGCGGACGACCGGTCTCGCGGTCCCACAGCACCGCGGTGGCGCGCTGGGTGCACAGGGCGACACCGGTGATCTCAACCGCGTTGTCGCCTGCCCACCGCACCGCCTGCCGCGCCACGTCCAGCGTGCGCCGCCACAGCTCGTCGGCGTCCTGCTCGACGCGCAGCGGGTCGGGGTGCAGCACCGCGATCGGCTGGTAGAAGGACGGGCCGCTGGCGCCGTCGGAGGTGACCACCGCCGCCCGGGTGCCGGTGGAGCCTTCGTCGATGGACAGGACGCCCCGTAGCGTTGCGCTCATGTGCCGTGCCTCCCTCAGCTACCCGCGAGCGCGCGCGGCTTGAGGTCGATGTCCTCTTCGTCCGGGTCGATGCTGCTGCGGGTCGGGTCCCACTTGATGATCAGGCAGGTGATCAGGCCCAGCAGCGGCACCGCGGACAGCAGCGCGATCGTCGGCCCGAGGCCCATCGACTCCTTGATCAGCGGGAAGATGTAGAGGCCGATCACGCTGCCGAAGCTGCCGAGCATGCCGGTGATCCCGGTTCCCAGGGTGCGGATGTCGCTGCGGTAGGACAGCGCGGCGATCGACTTGCCGTTGGCGCCGGGCCCGGCCGAGTGGAAGAAGATGAACAGGAACGGCACCGCGAAGGACAGCAGCGTCGGCAGGTTGCCGAAGCCCAGTCCGAGCGTCAGCAGCAGCACGAAGGCCATCGCGTAGCCGACCGCGGAGCTCAGCCGCAGGCCCATCCGGCGGCCGATGTAGGCCGAGACCGCGCCGCCGATGATGCCCGCCGCGTTGAACACCATCGATCCGATGGTGGCCGTCTCGAACTGGTCGCCGAAGATGGCCAGGCTGATCACCGGCAGGTACCAGCCGATGGCGAAGTACTGCATCGACTGGGTCAGCGAGATCATCGTGGACAGCATCGTCCGCGCCAGGTAGGGCTTGCGGAACAGCACGCCGGTGTGCCGGAACCCGATGGCGGGCTGCTCGGCCCGCTCTTCGGTGCGCTCACCGGCGACGACGTTGAATCCGTAGATGCGGCGCAGGCTCTTGGCGGCGTCGGCGAGCCTGCCCTGGGAGGCCAGCCAGGCCGGGCTCTCCACCAGGAACAGCAGCTGCAGGACCAGCAGCACGGCGGCGAACACCGCGGCGGAACCGACCGAGTAGCGCCAGATCTCGGTGCCGATGCCGAACTTGAAGAACACCAGCGTCAGCGCCAGGTTCGTGGTGGTGGCGATGTACCAGACGCACTGCCAGAGGTTCAGGCGTCCCTTGAGCTTGGTGGGCGTGTACTCGGCGAGCATCGCCATCGCGACCGCGAAGTCGATGCCGTAGGCGATGCCCACCAGCGCCCGGCCGCACCACACGGTTTCGAAGCTGCCCGCGTAGGCGGTCAGCAGGGCGCCCGCCACGGCGACGACCTTGGCCAGCAGCAGCGGCTTGACCCGGCCGATGCGGGCGGCCAGCCAGCCGCCGATCGGGTTGAACACGATCGCGATGGCCGGTGCGGTCGCGGTGAGCAGCCCTACCTGGGTCGCGGTGAGGCCGAGCTCGGAGACCATCGGCGAGAGCCCGGCGCCCAGCGCGGCGTTGGAGTAGGCGTCGAGGAAAAGCCCGCCCAGGATCAGGTACCACAGCAGGTTCGCCTTGCCGGGCAGCCGCTCCAGCTTGTTGATCAACGCCACCACGTGCGGGACGCCGGAGATCGTCTCCGCTGCCGGGTTCGAAGGTGAGGCCATGGATCGCCACCTCTCGGAGAGAAGGCCGCTGGCAGCGATCCGACGAGACGAAGGCACGACGAAGTCCGCTGACAGTGGCTCTTCGTCTATGCCTGTCGTTGAGGCGAGACATTAACCTCGCCGAAACCCGCCCGTCAAGCGGTCAGGTGTTCGGCGAAGAACGCCTCGATGCGCCGCCAGGCGTCGGCGGCGGATTCCGGGTGCGGCCCGGTGCCGGTGATCCGCAGCAGCGGCCGCAGCACCCGGGGCCCGTTCTCGGCGTCGTTGAGGAACGAGTGCCCGGCGTCCGGGTACTCCTTCACGTCGCGCGGCACACCGGCGCGTTCCAGCGCCGCGTCCAGCTTCGACGCCGCGCCCTTCAGCATCCCGTCCCGGCCGCCGTAGCTGCCCACCACGGGGCAGGCGCCGGCCAGCGCGCGGTCGATGTCCTTCGGCAGCTGCCCGTAGTTGGCCGAGGCGGCGTCGAACTTGCCGAGCCCGGCGGCGACCAGCGCGAAGGCTCCGCCCATGCAGAACCCGATGAGGCCGACCTTGCCGGTGCAGTCGTCCCGCTCCACCAGGGCTTCCCGCGCGGCGTCCAGGTCGGCGTAGGCGCGCCCGCGGCCGGAGAGCGCGGCGCGCATGGTCGGTACCAGGCAGCGCCGCGCGCCTCCGTCGGTGTACAGGTCGGGCAGCAGCGCCAGGTAGCCCGCCTCGGCCATGCGCTCGGTCTGGCGCAGCATGACCTCGTCCACCCCGAACGCCTCGTGGACGACCACGACTCCGGGCCACGGGCCGGAACCCGTCGGCTGCGCGAGGTGGCCGGTCAGCTCGCGCGAACCGCCGAGGGCGCTGCTGCGCGCGGTGAGTTCGACCGGGATGGTGGGCATGGGGTTCCTCCGGCGGGTCGGCGATCACGACCCGACCAGCATGCCCGAACCCCGGTCAGCGCGTCTTCAGCTCGACCACGCGCACGCCGTAGGCGGGCAGCACGACCTCGGTGAGCTCCTCCCCGGTGCCGAGTTCGTGGACCGAACGTCCCGGCGCGGTGGGAACGACCGGGACTTCGCGGTCGTGCTGGCTGATCAGCCAGGCGAAGACCCGTCCGTCGTGGTGCACCAGCGCATCGGCGAACACCCGCGGATCGTCGACCGCGATCACCCGGTCTATCCCGGCGATGCGGGCCAGCGCCGAGTAGAGCCGGTGGGTGTCCTCCGGGTTGACGCGCGAGGTCCGGGCCGCGAAGTGCTCGACCGGGTAGGTGCACAGCACCGCCTCGCCGCTGCCGGTCGGGTGCCGGAGCAGGGCCGGACGTCCGTGCGCGTCGGTGGCCACCACCTTGGCGCCGCGCGGCCGCACCGGCAGGTAGGCGCGGCTGTGCTCGTTGCCGCCGACCTGGAAGCGCAGCACCTCGCCCGCGGTGATGTCGCCGAAGTCGTCGGTGAAGGTCATCTCCACCACCTCGTCGGTCACCTCGTCCACGACGCCGTAGGTGAGCTGCTTCTCGACGCCGAAGGTCTCGTCGAAGTACGGGATCCACGGCTGCCGGTGGTGGCCCACCTCGCCCGCCGTGTAGGACAGGTACAGCAGCGCTCCGTCGGCGACGCGGTCCCGCAGCCGCTGCCAGGTGAGGCCCTGGATCTGCTTCACGCAGGGCAGCAGGTAGAGCGAGCAGTCCGGGTCGATCCCGTCGCGTTCCCGGGTGAAGCCCACCGGCAGGTCGGCCTCCCGCGCGGCCACGTGCGCCTGCTGCAGCGAGGTGAAGATCAGCGGCCGGTCGTCGTCCTGGCTGAACGGGTAACCGCGTTCCAGGTATTCGGTGACCACGAGCGCGGCCTGCGCGTCGGGCCGCTCGCACCCGGCGAAGTCCACTTCGGACAGGATGCGGGCGAACTCGGCGAGCTCGTGCAGCGGTGGTTTCGGGTTCCCCGAGCGGTCGGTGATCCCGAAGTGCATCTCGAACGGGTGGTGCGAGTACGGCCCCTGCTCGACGAGGTCGTCGTAGTCGGTGTTGTTCCAGGCGATCCACCCGGTGGCCCCGGCCAGCAGCGAGTTGTGCAGGGTCTGCCGGTAGTAGTGCCCGGCGCCTGCCGCCGAGACCTGGTCGCTGGAGAGCCCGAACTCCTCCAGCACGACCGGTTTGCCCGCCACCGCGGACAGCTCGCAGATGAACGCCGCGTTGAGGTGCTGGCGCACCGGGTCGCTGTCGATCCGGTACACGTGGGGCCCGACGAAGTCGACCATCGCGCCGGTGTCGCGCACCGAGAACCCGTTGTCGGTGCCGGTCACCTCGATCCCCCAGGCCCCGTCGCCCAGCGACACCGGCTGGTGCCCGCCGCCTGCGCGCACCGCCTGCACCATGAGCTGCGCCCAGGCGTTGACCTGCTCGACGGGTGCTTTCGGTTCGTGCCGCAGCCGTCCGTAGATCGGCATCTCGTTGCTGATCAGCCAGCCTGCCACCGCCGGGTGCGCGGCGAAGCGCTCGGTCATCCGCTGCGCGAACCACGCCTGCCGGGACACCAGCCACACGTCGGCGTAGAGGTCGCGGCCGCCGCGCCAGGCCGGGTCCCAGTTGTCACCGGACATGTGGCCGACGATGAAGGTCGGGATGGAGGTCATCCCGATCTCGCGGTGCGCGTCGAGGAAGTCGGCGAAGTGCTCGGCCTTCTCCTCGTCGATGCGCTCGGGCGTCGGCATGAAGTCCGGCCAGTAGAAGAACGAGCGGGTCTGCCGCAGGCCGTGCTCGAACAGCACCCGCAACTCCTCGCGCACCACCTCCGGCGAGTAGTCGCGCCACATCAGCGGGCCGCCGGTGCGGGACCAGAAGTTCGCCCCGAGCCACACCTGAGGCACTCCGTCCACCAGCAGTTTCGCCGAGTTGCGTCGCATCGAATCCCCTTTCTCGGGCGGTCACTTGACCGCGCCAGCGGTGAGCCCCTGCGCGAGGAAGCGCTGCATGAACAGGAAACCGACGACCACCGGGATGCTGACCACCAGCGAGGCGGCCATCACCTCGTTCCAGTACACCGAGGACTGCGTGGAGTACTCCCGCAGCCCGACGGCCAGGGTGCGCGATCCCGAGTCGGTCATGATCGAGGCGAACAGCGTTTCGCCCCAGGCGGTCATGAACGAGTAGATGCCCACCGCGGCGATGCCCGGCCGGGCGGCGGGCAGCACGACCCGCAGCAGCGCGCCCACCGGGCCCGCGCCGTCGATCAGCGCCGCCTCGTCGAGGTCGCGCGGGATGGAGTCGAAGTAGCCGACCAGCATCCAGGTGGAGAACGGCAGTGAGAACGTCAGGTAGGTGATGATCAGCCCCACCTGGCTGCCGTGCAGCGCGATGCCGGTCACCTGCCCGATCGTGGCGTAGATCAGGTACAGCGGCAGCAGGAACAGGATGCCGGGGAACATCTGGGTGGACAGCACGACGATGCGGAAGGTGTCCCGCCCGCGGAACCGGTACCGGCTGATCGCGTAGGCGGCGAGCACCGCGATCGCCACCGACAGCACCGCCGCGCCCGCGGCGACCACGACGCTGTTGCGGAAGTAGGTGGCCAGCGGGACGGTGGACCACATGTCCACGAACGGCTGGAAGGTGATCTCGCCGGGCAGCCATTCGAAGCGGTCCTGCACCCGAGACAGCGGTTTGACCGCCGAGGTGACCATGACGTAGAGCGGGACCAGCACGAACAGCGCGAGGCCGGTCAGCCCCACCACCCGCAGGACGCGGAACCAGCGCGGCTCAGACATCCTTCACCCTCCGCGACGTGAACGCCAGGTACCCGGCGGTGACCACCAGCAGGAACAGCAGCAGCAGCGCCGACATCGCCGAGCCCAGGCCGAAGTTCCAGGTGAGGAACGAACTGCTGTAGATGTGGATGGACAGCAGGTTCGCCGCGCCCGGCACCGACTTGTCGAACAGCAGGTAGGCCACGTTGAAGTCGTTGAACGTCCACAGGAACAGCACCAGCACGAGCACCTGGTTGACCGGGCGCAGCATCGGCACCGTGATCGAGCGGAACTGCTGCCACGGGCCCGCTCCGTCCACTGTGGCCGATTCGGGCACGTCGGACGGGATGGACTGCATGCCCGCCATCAGCGCCAGGAACGCGAACGGCCACAGCCGCCACACCGCGGTGATCACCAGGCTGAGGAACGCGTTGTCGCCCAGCAGCCAGAACGTGCCGCCACCGAGCCCGAGGTCGGCGAGCACCGTGTTCACCATGCCGTCGCTGCGGTCCAGCATGAACTTCCAGATCAGCACCGCGGTGTAGACCGGCAGCGCGTAGGGCACCAGGAACAGCGCGCGCAGCACCGCGCGGCCGGGGAAGGACCGCTGGAGCAGCGTCGCGGCGAACATCCCCAGCGCCCAGGAGATCGCGACCGTCAGCACCGCGAAGGCGCAGGTGATCAGGAACGAGTGCAGCAGCTCGGCCCCGACCGCCCCGTTGAAGTCGATCGCGAACCGGTAGTTGTCCAGGCCCGCGAACGGGGCCTGGATCCAGTTGCGCACGTGGAACTGCGTCAGCTCCAGCGCGCTCATCCACAGCCCGCCCATCATCGGGATCAGGTGCACCAGCAGTTCGAAGGCCAGCGCGGGCGCCAGCAGCAGGTACGGCAGCGCCCGCCTGCTGGGTGTCCACTTGCGACGTTCGGCGCGTGTCGGTGTCGTCATCCGCCGCTCCCCCGCATCTTCTGCTCGGCATCGGACAGCGCCTCGCGCACCTCCGCAGCACCGACCCGCCGGCCGGTGGCGATCTCGGCGAACAGGTCGCGCATCGCGGCGCCGACGGTGGTCTCGAAGTGCGCCTCGTTGGGGATCATCGGCACGGTTTCCGAGCCGGTGGCCAGCACTTCGCGGAACACCTGGTTCTTCGGCGTGTGGAACGCGGGGTGGTCGTAGGCGTCCTCGACGACCGGCAGCGTGCCGTACTGGTCGTTGAGGGCCGCCTGCGTCTCGGCGCTGGTCAGGAACTCCACCAGTTCCAGGGCCTGCTCGCGGCGCGGGCTGTCGGCGAAGACCGCGACGTTCGACCCGGCGACGTGGCTGCGCACCGCGTGCCCACCCGGCGGCAGCGGCTCCGGCACCGGCAGCGGCACGACGCCGTAGGCCTCGTCGGCCATGCCGTTCTCCTCCAGCGTCGGGATGACGCTGTTCTGCGCGATGAGCATCGCGGCACTGCCGTTGGTGAAGTTCGATGCCGCACCCGAGGTGTTGCCCTCCTCGGCATCGTCCGGGCTCACCACGCCTTCGGCACCCATCAGGTCGACGTACTGCTGCACCGCGGCCACCGCTTCCGGTGAGGTGAAGGTGGCGTTGCCGCGCTCGTCGATCAGGTGGATGCCCTGCTGGCGGCCGAACATGAACGCGAAGTGCGCGTTCTCGGTGTAGCTCGCACCGGCGATGGTCAGGCCCCAGCGGTCGCGCGCCGGATCGGTCAGCCGCTTGGCGGCGTCGAGGAACTCCTGCCAGTCGCGCGGCGGGTCGATGCCGGCTTCGGCGAACCGCGCCTTGTCGTAGAACAGGCCGTAGGACAGCCCGTACAGCGGCAGCGACGCCGGTGGCTGACCGGCCATGCCGGTGGAGCTCATGCTGCTGTCCAGGAAGCGGTCCCGGCCGCCGAAGCGCTCCATCAGCGGATCGTCGAAGGGCACGAACGCGCCGGTCGCTTGCAGCGACGCGGCCCAGGTGTTGCCGAGGTTCACCACGTCCGGGGCGACTCCGGAGGTCGCCGCGCCGAGGATCCGGTTGAGCAGGTCGGACCAGCCGATGACCTCGACGTCGACCTCGATCCCGGTGCGCGCGGTGAACTCGGCCAGTTCCGCGCCGAGGATCCGCAGGTCCTGCTCGGAGCTCTTGCCCTGGTTGCTGGCCCAGTAGGTGATGCGGTGGGAGTTCTCGGCCGGTGGTGCGCAGCCGGTGAGCATGGCGGTGATCAGCGTCGCGATCAACGACACCGCCGCGAGCGAGCGTTTGTCCACGAAACGACTCCTCGTGCTTGTCGGGCCCGTCGTTGGACCCGCCGATCAAGCTAGGGACTTAACCGGTTAATCAGAAGAGTCGAAAACCGCCGTTATCGGGTCGTTAACTTCCGGGCTCGGCCGTGCTGGCCCGCGGCACGAGCCGCCGGGACGACAGCTCGCACTCCTCGACCGCACCCGTTTCCACCAATTCGAGCAGCATCCGAGCGGCGGTCGCGGCGTCCTTGGCAACCCCGTGCGCGAACGCGGTCACCGCCGGGCGCACCACCCGGCACAGCATCGAGTCGTCCCACGCCAGCACCGACAGCTCGGCGGGCACCGCGACGCCGAGTTCGTCCGCGCCCGCCACCGCGGCCACCGCCATCACGTCGTTGTCGTAGACGATCGCGGTCGGCCGGTCGCGGGCGGCGAGCAACCGCCGGGTGGCCCGCATCCCGCTCTCCTCGGTGTAGTCGCCGGATGCCCGGCTGAGCACGACGCCGTCGTACGCCCGCGCCGCAGCCCGCAGCGCCTCCTCGCGGCGCACGGTGTGCTGCAGGCTGCGCGGCCCCTGCACGTGCCCGATCCGCCGGTGCCCGAGCCCGGCCAGGTGCGCGAGAGCCGTTCGCGCGACGTCGTTCTCGTTGACCAGCAGCACCGAGCTACCGGGCATCGCTTCCGCGGTGCCGAAGAAGACCGTGGGAGTGCCCAGCTCCCGCAGCAGCCGCGGGCGCGGGTCCGCTGCCCGCAGATCGGTCACCACCACGCCGTCCACCCGGCGCTCGGCCCACCACCGCTGGTAGGTCGCCAGTTCCGTCGCGGTGTCGGCGACCAGCGCGAGCTGGAGCGACACCCCGTGCTCGGAGAGCGTCTGCTCCAGCCCGGCGACCATCTGCATGAAGAACGGCTCGGTGTGCAGCACCTCGGGCGGGCGGGCCAGCACGATGCCGACGCTGGCCGCCCGGTCGCTGGAGAGCGCACGGGCGGCACTGCTGGCCCGCCACCCGAGTTCGGCGGCGACTTCGAGGATGCGCTCGCGGGTCTGCGGGGACACGCCACCGCGACCGTTGAGCGCGTAGGAGACCGCGGCCTTGGACACACCGACCTCGCGGGCGATGTCGATGATCGTCGGCCGCTTCACGGTCCCGCCTCTCCGCGTTTTTCAGTGGTGGTTGCGTCCGGGATCGATCTCACGTTCGGCGGTTTCTCGTGGCTGGGTTGCATCACGTTCCCCTGAGGTGCGGTTGAGCAGAACTCGATGCAATGGGGGGTGTCATGGCACGTGCTCCTGATCAGCGCCGCAAGGCCTTGCGGGACAACCAGTTCCCGAGGTACTGGGCGGCCTGCACGAGCACGATGATGATAACCACCGCGATCACCGTGACGGTCCAGTCGTAGCGCTGGTAGCCGTAGCTGATGGCGAAGTCGCCGAGCCCGCCGCCGCCGACCGCGCCGGCCACCGCCGTCATGTCCACCACGGCGACGAAGACGAAGGTGTAGCCGAGGATCAGCGGGCCCAGCGCCTCCGGCACCAGCAGCGTGGCGATGATCCGCAGCGGGCCCGCACCCATCGCACGGGCCGCCTCGATGACGCCCGGATCGATGGTGACCAGGTTCTGCTCCACGATCCGGGAGATGCCGAAGGTGGCCGCCACGATCAGCGCGAAGGTCGCCGCCGGGGTGCCCAGCGTGGTGCCGACGACCTTGATGGTCAGCGGCCCGATGGCGGTGATGAAGATGATGAACGGGATCGGCCGGATGATGTTCACCAGCACGTTGAGCACCGTGAACACCAGCCGGTTGGCCAGGATGCCGCCCGCCCTGGTGGTGTAGAGGGCGATGCCCAGCAGCAGGCCGAGCAGCCCGCCGACCAGCATCGTCGCCAGCACCATCCACACGGTCTGGCCGATCGAGGTGAGCAGCACCGGCCCGATGGTCTGCCAGTCGATCATCACGCGGTCAGCTCCTCGATCTCGGTGGTGCGGCGCAGCTCGGCGATCACCGCGTCCACATCGGACTCCGCGCCGAGCAGTTCCAGGGTCAGCCGCCCCAGCTGCACGCCGCCGAGCTCCTTGAGCCCGCCGTCGACGATCTCGAAGCGCACCTGGTGGCGGCTCACCGCTTCGGAGAGCGCCGCACCGACGCGGCGGTCGTCGCGCAGGTGCGCGGTGACCAGCCGCCCGGTGTGCCGGGCCCGGAGCCGGTCGAGGCGCTCGCCGCCGGGCCGGTCGGGCAGCACCGTTTCCACGAACCGGCGGGCGGTCCCGGTCTTGGGCGTGGCGAAGACGTCCAGCACGCTGCCCTGCTCGACGATGCGCCCGGAGTCCAGCACCGCCACCCGGTCGGCGATCTCGCGGACCACCTCCATCTCGTGGGTGATCACCACGATCGTCACGCCGAGCTCGGTGTTGACGCGCTTCAGCAACCGCAGCACCTCACCGGTGGTCTCCGGGTCGAGCGCGCTGGTGGACTCGTCGGCGAGCAGGATCTTCGGGTTGGTGGCCAGCGCGCGGGCGATGCCCACCCGCTGCTTCTGCCCGCCGGAGAGCTGGTCGGGGTAGCTCCAGGCCTTGTCGGCGATGCCGACGAAGTGCAGCAGCTCGGCGACGCGCCGCTGCCTGCTCTCCTTGTCCCAGCCCGCCACCTTCAGCGGGTAGGCGACGTTGCCGAACACCGTCCGGGAGCGCAGCAGGTTGAACTGCTGGAAGATCATGCCGATGTCGCGGCGGAGTTCGCGCAGCCGCCGCTCCGGCAGCCCGGTGATGTCGGTCCCGTCGACCAGCAGGCTGCCGGAGCTCACCGGTTCCAGCGCGTTGATCAGCCGGACCAGGGTGCTCTTGCCCGCTCCGGAGTAGCCGATGACCGCGAACACGTCACCGGCCTCGATGGACAGGTCGATCCCGCTCAGCGCGGTCACCGACCGCGCTCCGGTGCCGAAGGTCTTGCCGACCTGCCGGAATTCGACGATCGGGGTCACTTCGCGCCTCGCACGGTCTCGGTCAGCCCGGCCAGGATGCCCTCCAGCTCGGCCTGCGGGCGGTCGACGCTCACCGAGGTGCCCTTGGAGTCGGCCACGACCTGGTCGGCGACGCGCTCGTCCCGGTAGAGCTCCACGAGCTCGTGGTAGACGGGGTTGTCCTTGTCCTCGGCGCGGGCGACGAAGACGTTGATGTAGGGCGCGGCGTCGGGGCTGTTCGGGTCGTCGCCGAACAGCGCCTCGCTCGGGTCGAGGTCGGCGTCGAGGGCGAAGTTGTTGTTCACGATCGCCCCGTCCACCGACGGCAGCGAGGCCACGGTCTGCGCGGCGTCGACCGGGACCACGGTCACCTTCGACGCGGCGGTGTCGATGTCGGCCGGGGTGGACAGCACCGTGCCGCCGCCCTTGAGCTCGATCAGGCCGGCCTGCTGGAGCACCAGCAGCGCGCGGGCCTGGTTGGTCTTGTCGTTGGGCACGGCCACGGTGCCGCCCTGCGGGATGGCCGCGACGTCGGTGTGCTTCTGCGAGTACAGGCTCAGCGGCACCACGTAGCTGGAGCCGATGGGCGTGAGCGTGTCGTCGTTGGACACGTCGTAGTTGGCCAGGAACAGCACGTGCTGGAAGAGGTTGAGGTCGATCTGCCGCTGCGACAGCGCCGGGTTGGCCTGGTGGTAGTCGCTGAAGTTGACCGTCTCCAGGTCGATGCCCCGCTCGGCGGCGAGCTCCTTGTAGGTCTTCCAGTACGCCTTGCTGGCGTCGGTGACGCCGATGCGCACCTTGGTCCGCCCGGTGGCGGTGTCGTCGGATCCGGAGTTGACCGCGTAGAGCACGGCGGCCACCACCGCGATCAGGACGACGGCGATCACCGCCACCGCACCCCCGCGCCGGCGCGGTTTCTCCGGCAGTCCCAGATCGGCGGGGGTGGTGTCGTTGTCGGACATGGCTGGCCCTTCCAGGTGTCGATCACTTCGCGGACACCTTGCACGCCCGGGCCGGCCCGCCCGAAATCGTTTCAGGATCTGGGTCGAAACGGCGCGATTTGCCGTTCGGCGGCCGGTTGTGGTAGCGCGATCATCAGCCATCCGGCGGATTGTCCAGACCATTTGATCCGGTGTTGGGTTGTGCCACGATCGCGACCGGTTTGTCCGCTGCGACGGCCTGGCCCGCGACGCCCCCGACCCTGGAGGAGGAGATTTGATCCGCTCCGTTCTCAGCCTCGCCGGCGCCGCGCTGCTGGCGGCAGGCGCGGCCGCTCCGGCGACCGCCGCCCCGGACTCCCCGCTGCCCCAGATCACCCCGCAGCCGCAGCAGGTCGTGCAGCTCGGCGACGACGTGCCGGTTCCCGAGCGGGTGTCGGTGGTGGCCGACCGCGAGGTGAGCCAGCCGACCCGCGACCTGCTCGTCGCGGTGCTGCGCGGCGCGGGCGCCGAGGAGGTGGACGTCGTCGACGCCGGCCAGCAGCCGGATGCCCCGCTGGTGGTGCGGGTCGGCGGCATCGCCACCGACGACATCGCGCGCGGGCTCCAGGACGCCGGTGTCGAGGTGCCGCCCGACCTGCCCGCCGAGGGCTACGCGCTGGCCGCCAAGGACGGCGCGGTCGTGCTCGGCGGCGCCGACTCCGACGGCGTCTACTACTCCGCGCAGACGCTGCGCCAGCTGGTGCGCGACCACGGGATCGCCGGGGCCGGCATCGTCGACCACCCGCTGATGCCGTTGCGCGGCACGATCGAGGGCTTCTTCGGCAGCCCCTGGACCCACGCCGAGCGCCTGGACCAGCTCGCCTTCTACGGCGACGTGAAGATGAACACCTACATCTACGCGCCGAAGGACGACCCCTACCACCGGGAGCAGTGGCGCGACCCGTACCCGGCGGACAAGCTCGCCGAACTCGCCGAGCTGATCGCGCAGAGCGACGCGCACCACGTCAAGTTCACCTTCGCCCTCTCCCCCGGGCTGTCCATCTGCTACACCAGCGAGCAGGACTGGCAGGCGCTGACCGCCAAGCTGCAGGCGATGTACGACCTGGGCGTGCGCGCGTTCTCGCTGCCGCTGGACGACATCGACTACAACAAGTGGCACTGCGCCGGCGACGAGGCGAAGTACGGCGCGCCGGGGCAGCAGGCCGCCGGACAGGCGCAGGTGGACCTGCTCAACCGGATCCAGCGCGAGTTCATCAACACCCACGACGGCGCGAAGCCGCTGCAGACGGTGCCCACCGACTACTCCGACACCGCCGACAGCCCGTACAAGAAGACCATCCGGGAGCAGCTCGACCCCGCGGTGGTGATGATGTGGACCGGTGTCGGCGTGGTCCCGCCGGAGATCACCGTGCCGCAGGCCGAGGAGGCCGCCGCGGTGTGGGGCCGCAAGGTGTTCGTGTGGGACAACTACCCGGTCAACGACTTCAACGCGACCGCGGGGCGACTGCTGCTCGCGCCGTACGCCGAGCGCGAGTCCGGGCTGCACGAGCAGCTGGCCGGCATCGTGCTCAACCCGATGAACCAGGCGGCGGCGAGCAAGGTCGCCGAGTTCGGCGCGGCCGACTTCTCCTGGAACGACACCGCCTACGACGCGAACCGGGCCTGGCGGGAGTCCGCCCGCTACCTGGCCGGTGGTGATGCGGCGACCACCGAGGCGCTGCTGGCGTTCTTCGACCTGGAGCACCTCTCGCCGACCCTGGAGGGCGAGATCTGGCAGCCGCAGGCTCCGGAGCTGGCGCGCCGGCTCGACGAGTTCCGCGCGAAGTGGGCCGAGGACAAGGGCGCGGCGATCGAGGCCCTGCGGCCTTACGCGGAGCTGATCGCCGCGGCACCGCAGCGGATCCGCGACGGTGTGGCCGATCAGGGTTTCCTCGCCGACGCCGCGCCGTGGCTGGAGGCCACCGACCTGTGGGGCCCGGCACTGCTGGCCAGCCTGAACGGCCTGCAGTCCAGGGTGGACGGTGACGAGGCCGCCGCGGAGAAGGCGTTCGCCGAGGCCGCCGACCTGGCGCGCCGGGCGGGCGAGATCCACACCATCCCGGGCGAAACCCGCCCGGAGGGGCCGATCAAGGTCGGCGACGGGGTGCTGGACACCTTCATCGCCGGAGCACCGGACCTGCGCTGAGCCGGGTTCACTCCCCCGGAGATGCGTGTTCGTCCGGCGCCCTCAGCAGGCGCCGGACGAACACGTCGTCACGCCCGTGCGGCGAGGCGATCCAGCGCGCGAGCGCGTCGGCGTCGCCGTGCGAGATCAGCCTGCCCCGGACCCGGTGGTGCAGACCGTCCCGCAAGGCCTCGATCCCGGCCGCCCGCGAGGTGGGCAGCAGCGGCGCGGGATAGCCGTCGAGGGCTTCACCGCCGGTGCGCTCGGCCAGACTCCGCTCCAGTTCGAGGAAGTCCGCCGAGATCCGGCCGACGAGCCGGTAGGGGTCCGAGCGCAGCCGGTAGCCCAGGACGCGGCGCAGCCGGGTCATCTCGGCGCGGACGGTGACCGCCTTGCCGTTCGGGCCGTAGGCCTCGCGGGCCACCTCGTCGGCTCCCATCCCCGCGGGGTGGGCCGCCAGCAGCACGACGAGTTCGCTGTGGCGCAAGCTGAGTTCGCGCGGCACACCGTCCACGTGCACCAGTGCGCGGCTGCGGCCGAGAGCGTGCACCAGCAGCAGGTCTCCGCCGCGTTCCGGGTGGTCGACGCCGTGCACCGCGTAGGGCCCGGTCGGCGAGAGCCGTTCGACGACCACGCGCTGGCCGTCCGGCAGCGTCATCGGGCCGTCCTCCCCCAGGCTCGCCGCCCACTGCGGCGGGAGCCATCCGGCAGGCGAGGTGTGCAGCACCCGCCCGTCCACGCCGACCAGTGCGCTGCGGACGCCGCTGCGGCGCAGGACGTGATCGACGTAGCGCGCCCGGACGTCGTCGTCGCGGCGCCGGGTCTGCTCGCCGAGCTGCGTTCCGGCCAGCCTCGCCGCAGCCGCGACCAGCGGCATGGCCAGCGCGTTCGACGACGCGAGCGGGTAGGTCACGTCGACGGTGCCGACCGTCGCGCCGGTGACCGGGTCCACGATCGGCGCGGCCGAGCAGTTGAAGTCGGCGGCCACGGACAGGTAGTGCTCCGGACCGCGGACCTGGAACGGCCGCCCCAGCGCCAGCGCGGTGCCCACGCCGCTGGTGCCGACCTGCTCCTCGTTCCACAGCGCACCCGGGACCAGGCGCGCTCGCTCGGCGTTCCTCCTGGTGGCCGGGTCGCCCACCACCTGCAGCAGCCGCCCGTGCGGATCGCTGATGAACACCAGGTGCCCGGGCTGGGTGATCGCGTCACCGATGGTGCGCAGCAGCGTCGGCCAGACCTCCGCCAGCCGGTGCTTCCGGGTCAGCTCTCGGACCAGGTCCGCGGCCGGGTCGACCGGGGCGGCCGAGCGGTCGGGGTGCACGCCCCGGCTGCGGGCACGGTCCCACGATGCGCGCACCTCGGGGCGCACCGGCGCGGAGGCGCCGCCGCTCAGCGCGTTCTCGCGGGCGGCCGCCAGTCGTCGTGTCGTCTCATCCATGTCGAGATCAGGAAAGGTATCCCCGGTTGCAACGCCGGTGCAACGCGCGCGGAGGTCTTGGCCGGTGCGGACGCGGTGCCCCACAGTCGGTGCGATCTGAGGCTCGACGCTTGGAGGACGACCGTGGCGTACCTGGAACTGCCGGACGGCTTGCCGCTCTACTACGAGGACCACGGGTCGGGACCGGCTGTGGTGCTCCTGCACGGCTGGACCATGAACAGCACGTTCTGGCAGCAGAACGTGGCCGCGCTCAGCGCGCAGAACCGCGTGATCACGCTCGACCTGCGCGGGCACGGCCTGTCCGGGAAGACCGACGGCGGCCACACCCTCGCCCAGTACGCTCGCGACGTCCACCACCTGATGCAGCACCTGGAGCTGCGCGACGTGTGCCTGGTCGGCTGGTCGATGGGCACCGCGGTCATCCTGTCCTACGTCCAGCAGTTCGGTTGCGGGTCGCTGCGCTCGGCGGCGTTCATCGACCAGTCACCGCGCTTCCTCGACGCAGCGGACTGGCAGTACCCGTTGTTCGGCGAGTACACCGCGGTGGACCTCGCGGTGTTCGCCCAGGGCTTCCAGCACGCCCGGCCCAGCGTCGTCAAGCCGTTCATCGCCGCGTGCTTCGCCGAAACCCCGCCGCCGGAGGTGATCGACGCCGTCTACGCCGAGACCGCGAAGACGCCCACTTCGGCAGCGCTCGCGGTGTGGTACGACATGGCCCACGCCGACCTGCGCCCGGTGCTGCCCGAGGTCACCGTTCCGACGCTGCTGATGTACGGCGCCCGCAGCAAGGTCTTCCCCGGCGATCTCGACGACTGGCTGGCCGGGCAGCTGCCGCAGGCGAAGATCGCCCGCTTCGACGGCAGCGGTCACGCCCCGTTCAGCGAGGAACCCGACTCGTTCAACGAAGTGCTGGGCTCCTTCCTCCGGTCCTGAGCTCCGCGCCCGGGCCCCGCCCCTCGGGGCCCGGGCCGGTCAGCGCCCGCTGCGCAGCAGATCGGTGACCAGCCTGCCGACCTGGCCGGTTTCGATCAGGAAGCCGTCGTGGCCGTGCGCCGAGGCGATCGTGCCGAACTCGGCGCCGGGGATCGCCGCGGCGAGCTCGCGCTGCTGCTCCAGCGGGAACAGCCGGTCGCTGTCCACGCCCGCGACGTGGGTGCGCGCCGTGATCCGGCGCAGCGCGGCGTCCACCCCGCCCCGGCCGCGCCCCACGTCGTGGCCGGACATGGCCTGGGCGAGCAGCACGTAGCTCGCCGCGTCGAACCGGCGCGCCAGCTTGCCCGCGTGGTGGTCCAAATAGGACTCGACGGCGTACCTGCCGCCGCGCCAGGGGTGTTCGCCGTCCTGGTGCTCGGTGCCGAAGCGCTGCTCCAGCTCGTGCGGGCTGCGGTAGGTGATGTGCGCGATCCGCCGCGCCACGCCCAGCCCGGCGTGCGGGCCGCGACCGTCGGGCAGGTCGTGGTAGTGGCCGTCGAACCAGTCCGGATCGCTGCGGATCGCCTCGACCTGCGCCCCGGACCAGGCGATCTGCTCCGCGGAGGCCACCGCGCAGCAGCTCAGCAGCAGCGCCGCCGACACCCGCTCCGGGTGCCCCGCGGCCCACTCCAGCGCCCGCATCCCGCCGAACGAGCCGCCGAGCACCGCCGCCCACCGCCGGATGCCGAGCGCGTCGGCCAGGTGCGCTTCCGCTTGCACCGCGTCCCGCACGGTGATCGCCGGGAACCGCCCGCCCCACGGCCGGCCGTCGGGCGCGGCCGACGACGGGCCGGTGCTGCCCTGGCAGCCGCCCAGGACGTTCGGCGCGATCACGAACCAGCGGTCGGTGTCCAGCGCCCGCCCCGGCCCGACGAGCGCGTCCCACCACCCGGGGCTGGGATGCCCCGCGCCGGCCGGTCCCGCCACGTGGCTGTCGCCGGTCAGGGCGTGCAGCACCAGCACCGCGTTGGAGGCGTCCGGAGCGAGCTCTCCCCAGGTCTCGTAGGCGAGATCCACCTGCGGGAGCACACCGCCCGCCTCCAGCACCAGCGGGCCGGGCAGCCGGAACCAGCTGCGCCTGCCGACGGGGTCGCCCGCCCGCCACGCACCGGTGGCGGGCGGGCGACCGTGCGTCCGGGTCATCGCTCCAACTCGGCCTTTGCCGCTCGGAAACCGGCTTCCAGGTCGGCCTGGAGGTCGGCCACCGCCTCGATGCCCACCGACAGCCGCACCAGGCCCGGGCTCACCCCGGCCAGCCGCTGGTCCTGCTCGGTGAGCTGGCTGTGCGTGGTGCTCGCCGGGTGCGCGATGAGGCTGCGCACGTCACCGATGTTCACCAGGTGGCTGAACAGCTGCACGCCGTCGACGAACGCCCGTCCGGCGTCGACCCCGCCGCGCAGCTCGAACGAGACGATCGCGCCCGCCCCGCCCGGCAGGTACTCCTGGCCGCGCTCGTACCACTTGCTGCTGGGAAGTCCCGCGTAGTGCACGGTTTCGACCTCGTCGCGGGTGCTCAGCCACTCGGCGAGCTGCTGGGCGTTGCTGACGTGCCGCTCGATGCGCAGCGACAGCGTTTCCAGCCCTTGCAGCAGCAGGAAGGCGTTGAACGGCGAGATCGCCGGGCCGATGTCGCGCAGGCCCTGCACCCGCAGCTTCGTCGCGAACGCGCCGTGCTCCAGGGCGTACCAGTACTGCAGGCCGTGGTAGCTGGGGTCCGGCTCGAAGAAGCCGGGGAACCGCTCGCTGTTCGCGCCGAAGTCGAAGGTGCCGCCGTCCACGACGATGCCGCCGACCGCCGCGCCGTGCCCGCCCAGGTACTTCGTCGCCGAGTGCACCACGATGTCCGCACCTTGCTCGATCGGGCGCAGCAGGAACGGCGTCGTCACCGTGTTGTCGACGACCAGCGGCACGCCGACCTCGTGGGCGACTTCGGCCACCGCGCGGATGTCCAGCACGTTCGAGCGCGGGTTGCCGAGCGATTCGCCGAAGAACAGCTTGGTGTTCGGCCGCGCGGCGGCCCGCCACGCCTCGATGTCGTCGGGGTCCTCGACGAAGCTGACCTCGATGCCCAGCTTCGGCAGCGTGTGCCGGAACAGGTTGTGGGTGCCGCCGTAGAGCGCCGAGCTGGCCACCAGGTGGTCACCGGCCTGCGCGAGGGTGAGCACGGTCAGCGTCTCGGCCGCCTGGCCGGAGGCCAGCGCCACCGCCGCCACGCCGCCTTCCAGCGCGGCCACCCGGTTCTCCAGGACTTCCTGGGTGGGGTTGTTGATGCGGGTGTAGATGTTGCCGGGTTCGCTGAGGTTGAACAGGTTCGCCGCGTGCTCGGTGTCGCGGAAGACGAACGAGGTGGTCTGGTAGATCGGCACGGCGCGGGCCCCGGTGGTGGGGTCGGGCTCGGCTCCGGCGTGCACCTGGAGCGTGTCGAAGGACCACGCGGAACGGTCGGTGGAAGCGCTCACGGAATGTCTCCTGGATCGTGGATGGGCGCGGGCATGCGCGCTCGCGCCTGCGGTGCGGCACCGCAGGCGTGCGGGAACAGGCGGTCAGGCCGCCGGTGGGAGGAGAACTGCGCTCATCGCGCGCAGCGGAGCAGGATCAACACGCCGAAGCGGTCACGCGCAGGAGGTCGACGTGCCGACGGGCAACCAAGCGGATCACGCCTGGGAGGTTACGAGAAGTCCGCTCCGCGCGAAACCCGGTCCACGATCCGGAATCACGCGGCGGCCAGCTCCGCGGCGGTGGTCTCGGCCGTCCGCTTGCCCCACCTGCCGGTGGTGCACGACCCGATCACGCCGATGAGCAACCCGCAGCCCGCCATGATCCACCACGCCGGGCGGCTGGCTTCGCCGAACCCGCTCTCCTCCAGCTGGACGGCCACCACGGCGGGCAGCACGGCGGCGCCCAGCGAGGCGCCGACCTGGCGGCTGGTGGAGGCCACGGCGGCGGCCACCCCGGCTTGCGCGGTGGGCAGCCCGGCGACCGCGGTGGCGGTGACCGGGGCGTTGAGCATGCCGAAACCGAGCCCGAACAGCGCATAACCCGCGATCAGCCAGGGAAGTGGCGTGTCGTCTTCGAGACCGGCGAGCACCACGCCGCTCAGCGCGATTCCCGCGCCGCTGAGCACCAGCGGGATCCGGGGCCCGCGAACGCCGACCAACCGGCCGGCCACCGGCGCGCACAGGACGGCCAGCGCGGCCATCGGCAAGGTCAGCAATCCGGCTTCCAGCGCGGAGAAGTCGCGCACGTCCTGCAGGTAGAGGGAGTTGAGGAACAGGAAGCCGGACAGCGCGGCGAACCCGCACAGCGCGATGGCCGTCGCACCGGACATCGGTGCGCTGGCGAACAACCGCAGATCCAGCAGCGGCTGCTCGCGGCGCTTCTCGTGGCGCACGAAGGCGACGCTCGCGATCGCGCTGAGCAGGAAGCAGCCCAGCGTCTCCGGCGCGGTCCAGCCGAGGTGCGGGCCTTCGATGATCCCGAAGATCAGGCTCGCCAGCGCGACGACGACCAGCAGCTGTCCGAGCGGGTCGAAGCGGCGCGGCCGGGGCGATCGGGATTCCGGCACGAACCGCGCGGTGAGCAGGATCGCGGCGATGCCCGCCGGGATGTTGATCCAGAAGATCGACCGCCAGCCCGCGCTGTCCACCAGCAGCCCGCCGGTCACCGGGCCGACCGCCATGCTCAAGCCCACGACGCTGCTCCAGACCCCGATGGCCCTGGCCCGTTCCCGCGCGTCGGTGAAGGTGTTGACGACGATCGACAGCGCCACCGGGTTGAGCATCGACGCGCCGACCGCCTGCAGGACGCGGAAACCGATGAGCCACTCCACGGTGGGTGCGATGCCGCACAGCAGGGACGCCGCGGTGAACACCAGCAGTCCGAGCTGGAAGACGCGGCGGCGGCCGAAGCGGTCGGCGACGGAACCGGAGAGCAGCAGCAGCGACGCCAGCACCACCGTGTAGGCGTCGATCGTCCACTGCAGACCGGACAGCGGCGCGTCCAGCTCGTCCTCGATCTCGGGCAGCGCCAGGTTCACGATCGTGGTGTCCAGCGACGTCAGGAACAGGCTGAAGCAGCAGATCCCCAGCACCAGGAATCGACGGTGGGGCACGGACATGGTCACCTCGGGAGGACGTGGTCGGGCAGGCGGGACCGCCCGGCCCCGGAGAAGTGCGCCGCCGGGGTCGGGCGCCGTCTCACCTGGACAGGGCGCGCTGCGGCTCGGGCTGGCCGAGGCGCTGGTGGAGCAGTCCGGCGTGGTGCACCACGAGCGGGTCGAGGTGGTTGCGCGCGTCGATGACGTGCCTGCCGCTGACCTGCCCGGCGATCCGCTCCCAGTCCAGCTCCCGGAACTCCGGCCACTCGGTCAGCAGCACCAGCACCGCCGCGCCCGCCGCCGCCCGGTACGCCGAGTCCACGACGGCGATCCCCGCCACCGCACCGGGCATGCTCGGGTCGTAGCCGACCAGCTCGGCGCCCTCGGCGGCCAGCAGCTCGGCGATGGCCAGCGCGGGCGAGTCGCGCAGGTCGTCGGTGCCCGCCTTGAACGTCAGCCCGAGCAGCCCCACCCGGGCACCGGCCAGCTGACCGCCGACCGCGCGCCGGATCTTGTCGACCACCAGCCGCTGCTGCCGCGCGTTGGTGTCGATCGCCGCGCGCAGCAGCGGGAAGTCGGAGCCGATCACCGCGGCCGAGCGCAGCAGCGCGTGGGCGTCCTTCGGGAAGCACGATCCGCCCCAGCCCGGGCCGGGCCGCAGGAACGCGGTGCCGATCCGCTGGTCGTAGCCCATCCCCCTGGTCACGTCGTCGACGTCGGCGCCCATCCGCTCGCACAGCTCGGCGATGGAGTTCACGAAGGACAGGCGGGTCGCCAGGTAGCAGTTGGCCGCGTACTTGATCATCTCCGAGCTGGCCGGGTCGGTCAGCAGGATGGGCGCGTTGAGCGCCTCGTACAGCGCGGCCACCCGCTTGGCGGCGTCCAGGTCGGTCGAACCGATCACGATCCGGTCCGGGTTCAGGAAGTCGTGCACCGCGCTGCCCTCGCGCAGGAACTCCGGGTTGGAGGCCACCGCGACATCGGGGCGGCCGAGCAGCTCGCCGACGCGGGCCGCCGTGCCCACCGGCACGGTCGATTTGTTCACCACGACCGAATCAGGCGGTAGCGGGTCTCTCAGCTCCGCCACCGCGGTCTCCAGCGCGGCCAGCTTCGCCGACCCGTCCGGCCCCATCGGCGTCGGCACGCAGAGGAACACCACTTCGGCGTCCGACGCCGCGCCGCCCGCACCCACCACGAACTGCAACCGGCCGTCCGCCAGCCCGGTCCGCACCAGCTCGGCCATCCCCGGTTCCCGGATCGTCACCTCGCCCCGGGACAGGGCGTCCACCTTCGCCGGATCGATGTCCGCGCACACCACCCGGTGCCCCAGCGATGCCAGGCACGCCGCCGTCGTCAGCCCGACGTAGCCGGCGCCGATCACCGCGATCTTGACCCCACTCACCACGTTCATCCCCTTCACTTCGAACCGTCCGCGCCACCGGAGGAATCCGGTGGCGCGGACGTGACGCTGCCGAACACCGCCCGGCCGGAGCCGGGCGCTGACTGGTCCTCGCACCGGTCCCCGAACGCCGGGGGCCGGCGGTGCTACGCCCCGTGCGGGAGCGCCCGGATCCCCTCGAACGGGGTGGTCTTCTCCAGGTAGTCCACGGTTTCGAACAGGCCGACCGCGTGCATCGGGAACCGGGCACCGGCCTCGGCCACGAAGACGCACGGCAGCACCCGCTTGCGCTCCGCGGCACCGGCCTCACCGCTCTTGCGGATGTGCTTGTGGGTGTGGATCAGGATCGGCATGAAGCCGCCGCCGAGGAAGGTGCCCTGCTGCAGGATCGCCCCGCCGACGCAGTCGATCACCAGGCCCTTGCCCAGGATGGAATCGCGCCCCTGGTAGTAGAAGGACGGATCCGACATCGTGCCGTGCTCCACGTGGAAGACCCCGGCGGCCAGGCCGATGATGGAGCGGCCGCTGATCCGCAGCACCGAGCGGTAGAAGTCGACCAGCACCGGACGGATCTGGGCGTCCGGGAGCTTGAACTCCGGGCCCAGCAGCACGATGCGCATCAGCTCGGCGAGCGTCAGGTCGGCACCGGACGGGCTGGGGAACTCCTGGTCCCAGGGCACCAGGTAGTCCGACGCGGCGATCAGGTCGGTGCCGACGTCCTCGGCGATCAGCCGCTCGGCCTCCGTGGCCGGGGCGGCCACCCGCTCGCCGCGGTCGAGGATCCGGCTGGCGATCAGGTACCGGCTCTCCTCGGTCTTCAGCTCGCTCGCGGTGCGGATGAGGGCGATGCGGGCCTCGGCGGTGTCCGGGATGTCGAAGAGGTGGTCGATGCCGTCGGTCGGCACGTCGATCTTGGCCTCCGTGGTGCGCATCGGCAGCGCGGTGTAGGAATCCACCACCTCCGCCAGCGCGCCGGCGAAGTCACCGACGCCGATCCGCACCAGTTCCGCCGCGGCCAGGCCCCGGTAGTCGTAGGGCACCGACGGCGAGGTGGACAGCACGCTCTCGGCGAGCACCCGCCGGTAGCGGTCGTCGTCCAGCGTCGCCTCGGCCAGCTCCAGCGACAGGTACGGCGCGTTCTCGCCGGGCCCGTGGATCCAGCTCGTGGCGAACGGCGCCTCGAACCGGCACGCCTTGGCGAACAGCTCGTAGGCCTCGTCGTCGTTCTTGATCCGGCCGGCGATCTGCTCCCGGCCCGCTGCCCTGTCGATGACTTCCCCGACCATGTCCGGGGCCAGTCGCAGCAGCCTTGCGTACTCCTCGATGCTCTGCATCACGCACTCCCAAATCTGGCGAGTTCCTCGCCGTTTCCTGGTGATCCCACCTGCAACTCGGGTTCGACCGGCCAGGCGAAGCTGCCGGTCGCCGCGGTCAGGCCCAGCGCGGCCATCAGCCGGTGCTCGGCCAGCCGCAGCACCGCGGTGCCCTCGTCGGCACCGCACAAGAAGTCCAGTTGTGCCAGCAACGCCTCCTCGAAGTGGTTGCCGGAGACGGTGACCCGCTGCTGCGAGCCGGCGTCCCGGACGTGCACGGTGTGCTCGTTCTTGTAGTCGGCGGCCACGCCGTAGCTCGGTTCGAAGACCAGCGTCACGTGCTTGCCGGAGCCCAGTTCGACGTCGGCGAAGCGGTACCGCAGCTCCGCGCTGAACGGGATGATCGACCGGGCGAGGTAGCGCTTCGCGGTGCTCGCGGCGAACGCGAACCCGGCCAGCCCGGCGAATCCGATGGCCCCGCCGGAGGAGGTGTAGAGCTCGACCTCCGGGAGTTCCGGGACCACCGTGCGCACCCGCATCTCCGGCGTCACCAGCGCCGGGTTGGTCCGCAGGTAGCGCTGGTAGCGCTCGGCGGGCAGGATCGCGCGCAGGATGCTCAGCATGTGGAAGCACTCGTAACCGGCCTCGCCGTACTGCGTGTCGACGAACCTGCCGTTGGCGATGTCCAGCTCGCGGTTCTTGGTGAACTCGATGGTGATCTTCCTGATCGGATCGCCGGCAGCCGCCCGGTGCACCGATTCGGCGAACCGCCGCACCACCCGGCTGTGCGCGTAGACGTCGTTGACCACGATCCGGGCACGCGGGTGCCGCTGGACCAGGTCGACCAGGTCGCCGAGCTCGGCCGGGTAGCAGGCCGGTTTCTCCAGCAGGATCCGGGCGTCCGGCTGGCACCGCAGGATCTCCGACACCACCGCCAGGTGCGTGGCCGTCGGCGTGGCCACCACCCAGGCGTCCACATCGGACCGGTCGGGCACGTCGGCCACCCGGTCGTGATCCGCGCCTTCCTTCCGGTCCACGGTGGTGATCCGGTGGCCCGCCCTGCCGAAGCAGGCGACGTGGCGCGCGCCGATCATCCCGATGCCCACGATCACGATGTTCATGCCAGCCTGCCCAGTTCCCGGACGCGCTCGCCGTTCTTCAGCGCGTGATTGGCGGCGGCGGTCCCGGCGGCCCGGCCCAGCACGGCACCGGCCATGAGCCCGGTCCCGCCGGGATAGCCCTTGTCGTAGAGCCCGCCGACGATCACGCCGGCGGCGTAGAGGCCGCTGATCGGTTTGCCGTCCCCGCGCACTTCGGCGTTGGTGCTCACCGAAAGCCCGCCGTAGGTGAACGTCAGCCCGCACACCACCGGCACGAACAGGAACGGCGGGGTGTCCAGCCGCTTCGGGACGCGTTCGGCGTCATCGCGGTCGACGGGCAGGAAGTCGGTGTCCGAGCTGTTGAGCCTGCGGACCTCCTCGGCGAGGTTGCCCGCGTCGATGGACAGCCGCCGGGCGCCCTCCTCGACGGTGCGGGTGATCACCGACGCCGGATCGCTGAGGTAGCCCTGCGGCAGCTTCCCCGATTCGACGACCTTGCCGTCGAAGACCTGGAAGGCGACCTGCCCGGGCTGGTCCATGATCCGCTGGCCCAGCGAGACGTAGCTCAGCTGGCTGTGGTCGCCGGCTTCGTCGAAGAACCGGCGCCCGTCCCGGTTGACCACGATCCCGCGCGGGAACGCGTAGCGCGTCAGGCCGTGGGACTCCCGCATCCGCCCCGGCATCATGTAGTCGGGCAGCGCGGTGCCCTGCGGCGTGGTGTGGGTCTGCTGCCAGTTGCCCGCGGTGTCCGCGCCGAGCGCGATGGCCGCTTCCAGCGGTTCGCCCTTGTTGTACGGCACGCCGCGCAGCTTCACGTCGCGCCACTGGACGCCGAGGTGCCGCTCGCGCATCCGCGCGCTGCCCTCGAACCCGCCGGATGCCAGCACCAGCGCGTCGCAGACCACCGGGAACGCCGGGCCGGATCCGCGCAGCAGGTAGCGCCCGCCGGAGACCTTCTCGATCTCGGTGACCGCGCTGTCGTAGCAGACCGTGCCGCCGAGGCGCTCGAACTCCGCGAAGTTGCGGGCCTGCAGCGCCTCACCGCCACCGTCGAAGACCACCGGGAAGTCGCCGGGAAGCGGGTTCGGCCGCGGGACCCAGCGGTGCCCGAAGCCGCGCATCCAGGTGATCGCGCTGGTGGACCGGCGGATGATCGACTCGACGAGGGTGGTGTCCACCTGGTCGCCCGCGGTCCGCAGCCAGTCGGCCAGGTAGTCCTCGTCGGAGTACCCCGCCGGGCCGGCCGGGAGTTCGGCGGTCCGCGCGTCGCCCGGGTCCGGCATCAGACCGGCCAGGAACGAGCGGTCCCGCCAGGAGAAGCGCATGGTCCGCGTCAGCGAGCTGTTCCCGCCGCGGAACTCCTTGGGCGCCGCGTCGAGCACCGCGACCGAGTCCGCCCCGGCCTGCAGCGCCGCGATCCCCGCGCACAGACCCGCGTTGCCGGCACCGACGATGACGACCTGCCACTGCCGTTGGCCTTTCCTCCGGCTATGCATCCACTGCTCCCCTCCACGATCAGCCTTGCCCCCGCAGGAGTTCGCCTCCCGCCGGTCGAGGCGGACCCGCGACCGGGCTTGCGAACTCGGTGAAAAGCTATGCACAGCGCGCACAAACCGAATCAAATCGGCGCACAACTCCGGCACACGTGCCCTGGTGGGCACGTGAAAAGGCCCGGCAGGAGCGCTGTTCTCGCTCCTGCCGGGCCTCGTCCACCCTGGACTGGAACCGGCTACCCCGGCAGGCTGTTGAGCCCCGGTCGCCGCATCGACCGCCTGCCCTCCGGGGAACCGCGGTGGTCGTTGATCCGCTGGAAGATCGCGTGCGCCTGGCGCACCGCGGCCAGCGCCCGCTGGTGGTTGCCCTGCCTGGCGCACAGATCGCCGAGCCGTTGCAGCGCGTTGGCGGTGCAGTGCTCGTCCTCCAGCTCGCCGAGTATCCGCACCGCCGGCTCCAGACAGCTCATGGCCGTCTGGAAATCGTTTGCTGCGGTGTGCAGCCTGCCGAGTTCGGCGAGCGTCTTGCCCTCCCGGTGGCGGTCGCCCGCCGAGCGCGAGACGCGCAGCGAGTCGGTGAGCCAGCGCTCGGCTTCAGCGCGGTCGCCGAGCACGAGGTAGGTCCGGCCGATCGCCTCCCGGACGAACGCCTCGGCGTGCTTGTCCCCGGACTGCTGGAAGATCGCCAGCGCGCGGCGGAGCCTGCGCTGCGCCATGTGCGGGCGACCGCAGCGCCGCTCCACCGCGGCCAGCCCGCAGATCGCGAACGCCTCGCCGACGGCATCACCGGTCTGCCGGAACAGGGCGTGGGATTCGGCGAACAACCGCCGGGCCCCGCCCTGGTCGTCCAGGAAGTGGTGCACCTGCGCCAGCCCGCGCAGCAGCGCCGCCCGGGTGCCCGGGTCCGGTTGCGTGCTCAGCGCGATCTCGTGCGTGCGGCGCCAGGCGCCGTAGTTCGAGCGGAAGTCGAAGTACTGGGCCAGCGAGATGGCCAGCGAGCAGGCCAGGTCCGGGGATCCCTCCGCGACCGCGAGGTGCACCGCGCCGATGAGCGAGTCCTGCTCGGCGTCGAGCCAGGACACCGGGGCGCGGTCGATGCGGTCGAGCACCGACCGCTCCGGGCGCCAGTGGGCCACCCCGGCGGGCACCGGCCGGAAGATGCTGACCGGGAGCCCGGCCGAGGCGTGCGTGGTGGCCAGCAGCCACCCGCTGAGCACCCGGTCGATGGCGGCGCGCCGCAGTTGCGCCGGCTCGGATTCGGCCGCGTTGCGCGCGTAGCACCGGACCAGGTCGTGCATCCGGTACCGCGGCCTGCCCAGCACGTCGGTGCCGGTGAGCTCCAGCAGGTTGCCGTCGAGCAGCACGTCCACCCACCGCGCCGCGCCCCGATCGACCAGCGCGTCGATCGACCACTCCGGCACCGAACCCGCGCCCAGCAGGCCGATCAGCCGGAACGCCCGGGCCGCCGCCGGTGGCAGCTGGCGGTAGCTGAGGTCGAAGCTGGCCTGCACCGCGAGTTCGCCGGTGCGCAGTTCGACGAGCCGCCGCCGTTCGTTCTCCAGGCGCTGCTCCAGCACCTCCAGCGGCCAGCCGCGGCGGCCGACCAGCCGGGCACCGGCGATCCGGATGGCCAGCGGGAGGTAGCCGCAGGCGCGCAGGATCGCCGCGGCCGAGGCCTCCTCCAGCTCCACGCGCTCGGCGCCGGCGATCTTGCAGAGCAGGGCGTGCGCGCTGGCCGGGGAGAGCACGTCGAGCTCGATCTGCTTGGCACCGGGCAACTCGGCCATGCGGGACCGCGAGGTCACCACCACGGCCCAGTCGCTGGCGGGCAGCAGCGGCTGGACCTGCGCCGCGCTGGCCGCGTCGTCGAACAGCACCAGCATCCGGCGCTGCGCGGCCAGCGACCGGTACAGCGCCGTGCGGTCCTCGATCCGCTCCGGCAGCGCCGCGCCGTCGACGCCGAGCGAGCGCAGGAGGTCGGCCAGCGCGTCGGCCGGTTCGCGGGGCTTGTCCGAGGTGCCCGCGAGATCCACGTACAGCTGGCCGTCGGGGAACCCGTCCTGCAGGAGGTGGGCGACGTGGACCGCCAGCGCCGTCTTGCCGACCCCGGGCGACCCCACCACGCTGGCCACCGTCGGCGCACCGGCCGGTGTCTGCCACGTGCTGGACAGGGCCTGCTGGAGCGCGGCGGTGGAGCGGGCGCGGCCGGTGAAGTCCGGGACGTCCGGCGGCAGCTGGCGCAGCAGCTGGCCGGACCGGCTCACCACCGGGATGTCCGGCTGCTCGAACGGTGCCGTCGCCGATTCCCCGGCGAGGATGGACATGTGGATGCGCCGCAGCTCCGGGCCCGGTTCGACGCCGAGCTCGTTGACCAGCAGCTCCCGCACTTCGGAGTAGGCGCGCAGCGCCTCGGCCTGCTGCCCGTCGCCGTTGAGCGCGAGCAGCAGCTGCTGCCAGAGCGATTCGCGGAACGGGTGCTCGGCCAGCAGCGCCCGCAGATCCCCGATCGCCTCCGCGTACCGGCCGGTGGCCACGTACAACCCGAGCAGTTCCTCCCGCGCGCCCAGCCGCGCTTCGGCCGCGGCTTCCAGGTGCCGGGTCAGCGCACCGCTGGAGGGCAGGTCCGCGAGCACCTCGCCGCGCCAGAGCGCGAGCGCCTCTTCGAGCCGGCCGCACGCCTCGTGGAGCCGGCCGACGCGGTGCGATTGCCGGGCCGTGGCGAGGAGTTCGCGGAAGACGAGCAGGTCGAGCTCACCGGGCAGCACGGAGATGGCGTATCCGGCGTGCTCGGTGCGGATGGTGGCGCCGACCAGCGCCAGGGTGCTGCGCAGCGAGCTGACGTAGGTGCGCAGGTTCGCCGCGGGAGACCTCGGCCGCCGCTCCGGCCACAACGATTCCACGAGCACGTCGGCGTGCACGGTCTGATTCGCGTTGAGCAGCAGCGTCGCCAGCAGCAGCCGGGGTTTCGTGCCGCCCAGCGATATTCGTCCGTCGGTGCTGCCGACCTCCAGCGGCCCGAGCACGCGGAACTTGACCTGCTCTCCCACTGTTGCGCTCCGCTCCGGATCCCGGGTCGTCCACCGCGCATGGGCACCGGCCGCACCGGCATCGTCCCTGCGGCGCACCCGTTCCGCCGGCCGGGTGGACCGGCGGCTGCGATTTCGGTGAACGACGACAATTCCCAACCGGCGACCGAGGACGTCCGGAGCGGGCGAACTCCTCCGCCACTCCGTCGTTCCGGCACCGGCATCTTCCCGGTACTAAGCAGACCTCCCCGCAGTTTCCGCACTTCGGTGACCACCGAGCGTTTCCGTTCGTTTTCCGCAACGAACGGAATCCAGCCGGTGACCGCCCCCCATGTCGCTGTCCCGAAGCCGGTTCACGCGTACCGGTCACCGTCCCGGCGGTTCCGTGAAAATTCATCTCGCGCAAGCCTTTGGCCAGCACACATGAACGCAGCTTTCATCTGAACGTTACGCGGGCACGCCTGGGTGCGCACCTGTTTGATCAAGATGCGGACGAACGGCGGCCACCCGCGCGACCGGATGGTGCATCGGCATAAGGTGCCGCTAAGGTTGTTTCAACAAAGGGTCAAGCGGGCGGCGCTTTTTCCGCGCACCGGGACGTCCCGGAATGACTGAATGAATTTGATTCATCTTTCTACCAACCGCGAATGAACGGCCCGCATTCACAACTTTTCGCGCCGAAGTCCGAATCAGCCGCGCTCTCCGAGTGAACGCCAGTGCAGCTTCTCCCGCTCCCGCTTGGGCAGCCCGGCGACCACCAGGTCGTAGGAGTCCTCGATCAGCTCCACGACCATCTCGTCGGGCACCGACCCGTCGAGCACGACGGTGTTCCAGTGCCGCTTGTTCAGGTGGTACCCGGGGATGATCGCCGAGTAGCTCAGGCGCAGCTGCACCGCCAGCTCCGGTTCGCACTTGAGCGACACCCGCAGCGGCTCGGCCGCCAGCCTGCTGATCGCGAAGATCTTCCCGCCGACCTTGAACACGCTGTTGGCCTCGTCGAACGGGAACTCCTCCCGGGCACCGGTCATCGACAGACAAGCGGCCTTGAGCTCCTGCGGCGTCATGCCCGCCAACCTAGCCCGGTGCACCGACGTCCGCGCCGCCTCACCCGCCCGCGCCCAGGTGTAGCCTGGCCGCGCCGACCGCGTGCCGAGGCACCTCCCCCCAGTGGCCGGAGCGCGCGGCCGGCTCTTCCACCACAACGCCGATCACCCAGCGTGCACGCAGATCCAGCCATTGATCCTTTCGGATGATCGCCAGGCGTGTTCCGCCGAGCGGCATTGGGCCGAACGGGTCAAGGTCAGCTGATTACCCGTCACCGAACCGGCGCAGGCCAGTCCCAACGGCGGAGGTGGGGAGAATGATCTGCATCGAGCACCACTGGCAACCGGCCGGGCAGCTCTGCCACGCGGTCGCGGGGACGTTGCCCGCCGGGCCGCACCACGCGGGCGAGCTGCTCACGACGCTGTGCGCGCAGCGCATCACCGCAGCCGAGCCCTCGGCGCTGAACTGGATGTGGCCGACCTGCGCGGAATGCCTGCGCGCCGCGGGGCGAATGCCGGAGACAGCACCGTGACCCGCACCGTCGCCGTCCGCTTCGCCTTCGGCGTCGTCGGCGAGGCCCGCCGCGAGGTGCACCTGACGACCGCGCCGGGGACGGGGATCCCGGCGATCTGGCTGACCTTCTGCGGGGTGGAGATCCCGGCGCACCAGGCCGAGGTCTCCGAGCACCCGGCGGGCATGCCCTGCATCCGCTGCCTGGCAGGCGCCACCCGCACCATCACGCGCTGAAGGGCGCCTCCGGGAGAACCGGAGACGCCCTTCGGGTCAGGTGCTCAGCGGGAGAAGAGCACCGAGCGGACCAGCACCCCGCTCGGCGCGGTCTCCCCGGGCGCCAGGGTGAAGAAGGTGTCGCTGGCGCAGTGGGAGTCCAGGAAGACGACGGCCGTCGCGTTCGTCCCGTTGTGCACCCGGTACGCCGGGCTGTCCACCGGCACGTCCAGCGTGTGGCAGTCGCGGCCGACCGGGTCGCTGATCGAGGTCTGGTACACCTGGCCCCGGTGCTGGACCGAGTAGGAGAACTCGCCGTAGGCGGCGAGCGCGGAACCCGGCAGGGCCAGCAGCATCCCAGCGGCACCGAGAGCAGCGGCGACAGTTGCGCGAAGACGCATCGGAACGTCCTTTCCAGCAGGTAGTGCGGCAGTTGCGGGGCCGATCTTGCTCCGCGCCCCGAGCGCCGCCATTCCAGTCACCCACCGGTGGGGTGACCGCCTGCGAGATCCTCCGATCAGGCGGTTCCGATCAGCGCGCCACCGCCAGCGACAGGGCGAAGTCGCCCGCGTCGTCGAGCCACCAGTGCCGCAGGTCGAAACCGGCGGCGGTGAGCTCGTCGTGCACCCGCTCCCGCCGGAACTTCGCCGAGATCTCGGTGCGGATCTCCTCGCCCGCGGCGAGCTCGGCCGTCAGCGCCAGCTCGGCGAGCTCCACCCGCATCGGCCGCGCGGCGCGCAACCGCATCTCGATCCACTCCTGCTCGGCGTTCCACAGCGCCACGTGCCCGAACTCCTCGACGGCGAAGTCGGCGCCGAGCTCGCGGTTGAGCACGCGCAGCACGTTGCGGTTGAACTCCGCGGTCACCCCGCTCGCGTCGTCGTAAGCGCGCACCAGCCGCTCGGGATCCTTGACCAGGTCGGTGCCCAGCAGCAGCCATTCCCCCGGCCGCAGCGCGGCGCGCACCGAGGCGAAGAACCCGGCGCGTTCGGCGGGCAGCAGGTTGCCGATGGTGCCGCCGAGGAACGCCACCAGCCGGTCGGTGCCCGCGTCGAGCGCGGTGAGCCCGCTGGTGAAGTCGTCGACCACACCGCGCACCAGCAGCTCCGGGTAGTCCAGCGCGATGGCGTCCACCGCGGCGCGCAGTGCCGAACCGGAGACGTCCAGCGGCACGAAGCGGTGCAGCGTCCCGTGCTTGCGCAGCGCGTCGAGCAGCAGCCGGGTCTTCTCCGACGATCCCGAACCGAGCTCCACCAGCGTGGCCGCCCCGGTGATCTCGGCGATGTCCATCGCGGTGCGCTGCAGGATCTGCTGCTCGGCCCTGGTCTGGTAGTACTCCGGCAAGGTGGTGATCCGCTCGAACAGCTCGCTGCCCGCGGCGTCGTAGAACCACTTGGGCGACAACCACTTCGGCTGCTCGGTCAGTCCTTCCCGCACGTCGGCGCGCAGCTCGCGGGCCGCGTCCTCGGCGGTGAATCGGACGATCAGCTCCGGTTCGCTCATCTCTCCCCCATCTCCTCCAGCGGCCGCAGCTCGACGTCGTCGACGGTGGCCACGACCAGGCTCCGGTCGGGAACTTCACGCCATCCGGCGCGCGCGCCGAACGGTTCGGACGCGACGGTCACCGCGCCGCGGGCCTGTCGCACCCACAGCGAATGCGTCCAGGTGGTGGCCACCAGCCGGGCGCCGTCGCTGAAGAGCAGGTTCAGCCGCGAATCCGGGGCGACCGCGACGACCTCGCCCACCAGCTCCGGCACCGCCACCTCCGGATCGGCCCCGTCGAGCACCCGCTGCCGCAGCACCGCCCACAGCAGCGCCGAGTCGGTGGCGGCCTCCAGCGTCAGCAGGTCGACCACGTCCAGCCGCGCGGCGAGCTTGGCCACCGAGTCCGGCCAGCCGGTGACCCGGCCGTTGTGGCTGAACAGCCAGGTGCCGTCGGTGAACGGCGCGCAGGCCCCGGGCACCACCGGCATCCCGACGGTGGCCGAGCGCACCGCGGCGACCACCGCGCCGCTGCGCACCTCGCGGGCGGTCTCCCGGAAGGACTGGTCGGTCCACATCGGAACCGCAGCCCGGTAGCGGGCCGTGGAACCGTCCGCGCGGTACCAGCCGGCGCCGAAGCCGTCGGCGTTGATGGTGCCGCCGCCGCGCATGTCGGCGGGCGCCCAGGTCTGCTCCAGCAGCGAGTGCTCGGGCTCCAGCAGCAGGTCGGCCAGCGAGACCGCGGGCCCCAGGTATCCAACGTGTCGGCACATGGCTCAGCCGCGCTCCTCCGCCCGCGGGGTGCGGGCGCAGCGGAATCCGGCGAAGATCTGCCTGCGGATCGGGTAGTCCCAGTTGCGGAAGGTGCCGCGGCAGGCCGACCGGTCGGTGCCGAACGAGCCGCCGCGCAGCACCTTGTAGCCCGGTCCGAAGAAGACCTCGGAGTACTCGCGGTACGGGAACGCCGAGAATCCCGGGTAGGGCAGGAAGTCGGTGGCCGTCCACTCCCACACGTCACCGATCAGCTGCCGCGCGCCGCAGGGCGCGGCCCCGGCCGCGTAGGCCCCGGCGGGCGCCGGCTGCAGGTGCCGCTGGCCGAGGTTGGCGTGCTCCGGGCGCGGATCGTCGTCGCCCCACGGGTAGCGGCGCGACCGGCCGCTGCGCGGGTCGAAGCGGGCCGCCTTCTCCCACTCCTGCTCGGTCGGCAGCCGCTTTCCCGCCCACGCGGCGTAGGCCTCGGCTTCGTAGAAGCTGACGTGCACCACCGGTTCGGCTTCCGGCACGGGTTCGAGGTGGCCGAACCGGCGGCGCAGCCAGCGGTCCCCGTCGAGCTGCCAGAACCGGGGCGCCCGCAGCTCGGCGCTCTGCCGGTGCGCCCAGCCCGCCTCGCTCCACCAGCGCGGGTCGTCGTAGCCGCCCGCGTCGATGAAGGCCAGGTACCGGCCGTTGGTGACCGGCGTGCTGTCCAGGTAGAAGTCGTCCACGTGCACCTGGTGCGCCGGTCGTTCGTTGTCCAGCGCCCAGGGTTCGGTGGAGGTGCCCATGGTGAAGGGCCCGCCGGGCACGAACACCTCGGGCGGCAGCACGTCCACATCGGACGGCGTCGGCTCGGCGGTCAGCGCGGGCGGCCCGCTGCGCAGCTGGTGGGTGGCCAGCATCGTCTCGTCGTGCTGCTGCTCGTGCTGCACGATCATGCCGAAGGCGAAGGCCTGGTCGACCAGCCGCCTGCCCTCCAGCGGGGTGCGCGCCAGCAGGTCGAAGACCTTCTCCCGCACCGTGCCGACGTAGTCGCGAGCCTCGGCGGGACCCAGCAGCGGCAGCTGCGGCCGGTCGGCGCGCGCGTGCTGGAAGGCGTCGTAGAGGTCGTCGATGTCGGGCCGGATCGCTTCCGCGCCGCCCACGTCGCGGACCAGCCACAACTCCTCCTGGCTGCCCACGTGCGCCAGGTCCCACACCAGCGGGGACATCAGCGGTGAGTGCTGCCGGACGAGGTCGTCGTCGTCGACCGAGTCGGTCAGCCCGGCACTGCGCTGCCGGGTGCGCGCCAGCTCGGCCGCCACGTGCGCGCGCAGGTCGTCGTCGCTCAGCTCTTGCAGGTTCACCGGTACCTCCGGGAGAAGATCAGCGATCACCGGCCGCGGCGATCCGCCGCGCCACGAAGTCGGCCAGTCGCCCGGACAGCCCCGCCGGGACGTCCGGTCCGTCGAGCAGTCGGCAGGCCAGCGCGAAGACGCCCTCGGCGACCTGCGCCAGGGTCCGGTCGCGCAGGCCGTGCCGCGCCGCGTGCACCCAGCGGCCGATGGCCGGGGACGTCAGCGCCAGCACCTCGTCCACTGTGGATTCCTCGCGGAACAGGGCGATCAGGGCCGCCGCCGGGAGCATCCAGCCCTCGCCGGGCTGCGCGTCCAGGTAGCGGACCTCCAGGTAGCCGCGCGGCCGGACCGGCGGGAACACCGTGCTCAGGTGGTAGTCGAGGTCGTCGTGGGTGGGCGGGTTCGGCAGCGCGCCGTGGATCCACTCCGCGAAGCTGATCCCGCTGGGCGCGGTCCAGTCGTCGCCGTCGCGCCGCAGGCAGACCACCGAGGTGTCCAGCACCCGCCTGGCCCAGCTGCCCGCCGGGTCGTCGGAGATCGAACCGGGGCGGGTGCGCGGCGGGTCGGTGCGCAGCAGCGCGCGGGTGCGGGTGGACACCCAGCCGGTCTCCTCCCCGAACAGCCGCGGCGAGTTGGCGAAGGTCGCCATCATCACCGGTCCGAGCGCGTGCAGCGCGCTCCAGCGCGGGGCGATCCGGTGCGGCTCGCCCGCGTCCAGGCAGACCTGGACCCCGGCGGTGCTGCACATCATCAACCGGCCGTCCAGGCCGATGCGGTCGAAGGCGGTCTCCATCGCCGCGTAGCGCGGCACCCGCAGGATGCGCCGGGGATGCCGCCACGGGTCGGTGCCCTGCTCGCCGAGCACCAGGCCTTCGCGGGCCAGCCGGCGCGCGACGTGCGCGGCATCGGCGGCGACCACGGTGAACAGCGAGCGCATGGAGGTGGCGGGACGGCTGGAGACCTCGACCTGGCCGCCGGGTTCGACGGTGAGCACCGACCCGTTCGGCAACGGCCGGTGCGGGCTGTCCGGGACCAGGGAGCGGGGCGCGTGCGCGCCGAGCGCGGCGACGAGCGTCGCGGTGTCGAGCGGTCTTGCTGGGTCGTCCTGGTGGTGCACGGTCCATTCGAGTTCGATGCCCATCAGCCGCGGAGGGCCGTGCTTGAAGCACACCGACGCCACGTACGCCTCGGCCTCCGCGCGGGTTCGCACCCGGGAGGTCGGGAAGTCATCGGCTGCAGGATCGGTCGACACCGGGAACATGATCACCGCCCGTGATTGGCCGGTTACCGACGCTACCGCGCACCCCCGGTGGTCGCGACCCTTGTTCTCGATCTCGCCAGCTGCTAAGGGGTTTCGGGATCTTCCGGGGGCGACCACCTGATCGGACGCCGGTCGGAGCAGGCGGGACGTGGCCAGCAAGACGTACGTACGGATTGCAATTCCCGGGGGCGGCCTGGGACGATCAGCATATGCCTCGGGTCAGCCAAGACCACCTCGACGCCCGGCGCCGTCAGATCCTCGACGGCTCCCGGTCGTGCTTCGCGCGCTTCGGTTACGAAGGTGCCACAGTGCGCCGCCTGGAGGAAGCGACCGGGCTGTCCCGCGGCGCGATCTTCCACCACTTCAAGGACAAGGAGTCGCTGTTCCTCGCCCTCGCCGAGGACGACGCGACCCGGATGGCCGACGTGGTCGCCGAGCAGGGCCTGGTGCAGGTGATGCGCAACCTGCTCGACGCCACCAGCGAGGCCTCGCCCGCCCTGGGCGCGGACTGGCTGGGCACCCGGCTGGAGGTGTCCCGCAGGCTGCGCACCGACCAGGAGTTCCGCGAGCGGTGGGCGCAGCGCTCCGAGCAGCTGACCGCCGCCACCCGGGCGCGCCTGCTGTGGCAGAAGGAAGCGGGCAACCTCCGCGACGACGTCGACGTCGACGTGCTGACCGCCTACCTGGAGCTGGCGCTGGAGGGCCTGCTCTCGCACCTGGCGATGGGCCTGCCCGCACAGCACCTGCGCCCCGTCCTGGACCTGGTGGAGGAAAGCGTCCGCCGCCACCGCACCCGCTGACCTCTGCGGCGAACTCACCCCGGGTGGCGGGGCCGGTGGCGAAAGAGGAGCGAACGCCCCACCGAGCGGTCGTTCGGCGTAATCTCGCACCACCTGTCGGGCGAGCGCGAAGGAGCCGCTGCGCAATGTGGAGCGAGTGGTGGAATCGCTTCCTCGCCTCGGATCCGGCCATGCGCAGGCTGCGCACCGCCACGCGGGTGGTGCTCGCCGTCGCGCTCACCATCGTCGTCGTGCTCCCGGTGCTGGCCTGGTGGGGCCAGCCGCTGCCGCTGGCGATGATCGGCGCCGTGGTGGCGATCAACTCCTCGCTCGGCGTCAACGACCCGGACCCGCGCCAGCAGCGGATCACCACCCTGCTGATGCCGCTGCCGGTGACGGCCGCGCTGCTGCTGGCGATGCTCACCGCGTCCTGGCCGCTGGTGAACACCCTGGTGTTCCTGGTCGTGATCTTCACAGCGGTCTACGTCCGCCGCTTCGGCCCGCGCTACTTCCCGCTGGGGATGGTCGCGTTCATGGGCTACTTCTTCGCGATGTTCCTGCGCCCGCAGCTCGCGCAGCTGCCCGCCCTGTTCGCGACGGCGGTCACCGGGGCCCTGGCCGCGTTCGCGCTGCGGTTCCTGGTGCTGCGCGACGAGCCCGAAGGCGTGCTCGAACGCGGCCGCCGGACGCTGCTGGCGCAGGTGCACGGCCTGCTGCACGCGGTGCGCGACGTCGCCGAGCACCCCGGCTCGGCGGCCCGGCGGCGCGAGCTGAACAACCGGTCGGTCCGGCTCAACGAGACCGCGCTGATGCTGGAGGGCGCCGTCGGTCAGCTCGACTCGCTCGACGAGGCCGGCCGGGACCGCCTGCGCCAGCGCATCCTCGACGTCGAACTCGCCGCCGAGAACCTGCTCACGCCGCTGCTGCGGCTGGTCGACCACCCCAGCGGCGGCGACACCGTCCCGCATGCCGTCGGCGCGCTGCTGGCCGTGCTGCGCACCGATCCGCGCGAGCTGCGGGAGGCCACCCGGCTGGTCGCCGAGCGCATCGAGCAGGAGGGATCCGTGGCGGTCGCGATGGCGGTGCGGCGGCTGGGCACCTGCCTGGCCGAACTCGCCACCGCGACCGAGGAGTTCGACGACCGCGCCGAGGGCGAACCGGCCGCCACCACCGAGCCCGAAGCCGCGGAACCGGGCGAAACCGGCCTGCAGCGCCCGGAAGTGCGGATGGCCGTCCAGGTGACCTGCGCGACCGCGCTGGCGATCATGCTCGGCCAGCTGGTCTCGCCGAACCGCTGGTACTGGGCGGTGATCACCGCGTTCGTGGTGTTCATCAGCACCAACAGCCGCGGTGAGCTGCTGGTGCGGGCGTGGCAGCGCACCGCGGGCACGGTGCTCGGCGTGCTGGCGGGCATCCTGGTCGCCGCGCAGATCTCCGGGAACCTGGCCGCCGAGATCACCATGATCCTGATCTGCGTGTTCCTCGGCTTCTACTTCGCCGGGTTCTCCTACGCGGTGATGACCTTCTTCATCACCGCGCTGCTCGGCGCGCTCTACGGCATGCTCGGCACCTTCGACGCCAGCGTGCTGGAGACCCGGCTGTGGGAGACCGCGGTCGGGGCGCTCGCCGGGGTGCTGGCCGCGGTGTTCGTGCTGCCCACCCGCACCCGCTCGCTGGTGCGCGACAACACCGAGGACTTCCTGCTGGCGCTGCGGGACTTCCTGCGCGGCACCGGCACCGAGCTCAGCGAGCGCGGTGAGGTGACCGGCCTGCAGGAGTCGATGCGCGAGCTCGACGACGGCCTGCAACGGGTGGTCCGCAGCGCCCGGCCGCTGACCTCCTACCGGCTGCGGTCCCGCCGCAGCCAGGTGCAGCGCAGCGTGACGATGCTCAGCGGCTGCGCCTACTACGTGCGCAACCTCGCGGTGGCGCTGTCGGCGACGGCCGACATGGTCGACGAGGACACCCGCAACCGGCTCTCCGAGCTGCTGTGGGCGCTGGCCGACGCGGTGGAGGCGTTGACCGGCGAAGCGCAGGTCGGCTTCGACGCCGCGATGGACTCCGCGCACCGCACGGCCGACTCGCTGCACGACATCGCCGAATCGCTGACCGACGGCCCGACCTCGCTGCACCGCACGATCCGCTGGCTGGACCGCACCACCCAGATCGTCGAAGACCTGGCCCGCGAACTCGGCACCGCGGCGCAGCAGCACACCGGTTGAGGCCAGAGTCCGCCGATTGGACCGCGACACACCGCCGTTCGCCGAATAGCTTCACCGACGAACCCGGTGCTCGCGACCATCTCGTGGCACCCAGACCGCTCCGAAGGTGGTGCCCGTGCACCCGAACCTCGCCGAGGACCTCGCCCGACTGCCCGAGCTGCTGGACGCGGCCCGCGGCTACGCCGGCGAGGTGCTCGCCGGAATCGCCGACCGGCCTGCCGCGAGCCCGCATCGGGCCCCGCAACCGGCGCCGCTGCCCGATCGCGGTCCCGGCGCGGAAGGCGCCTTCCAGCTGTTCCGCGACCAGTGGGCACCGGGCTTCTCGGCCAGCGCCGGACCGCGCTACCTCGGTTTCGTCACCGGCGGCACCACCCCGGCCGCCCTCGTCGGCGACTGGCTGACGAGCACGTTCGACCAGAACGCGGTGAGCTCGCTGGATTCGGCGGCACCGGTTCTGGAACGGCAGACCGTCGGCTGGCTGCGGGAGCTGTTCGGCCTGCCCTCGCACCAGGGGGCGTTCGTCAGCGGCGCGACGATGTCGAACTTCGTCGGGCTGGCCATCGCCCGCGAATGGGCGGGTGAACAGCTCGGCGTGTCGGTCGCCGAGGACGGGGTGGCCGCCCTCGGCGACCTCGCGGTCCTGTCCGGCAGCCCGCACTCCAGCACCCGCAAGGCGCTCGCCATGCTCGGGCTGGGCCGGGGCCGCCTCCGCCAGGTGCCCGCGCTGCCGGGCCGGGAGGCCGTCGACGTCGATCAGCTGGCCGCCGGGCTGGCAGCGCTGGACGGACGGCCCGCGATCGTGGTGGCCAACGCCGGAACGGTCAACACGGTGGACTTCGACGACCTGCGCGCGATCATCGCGTTGCGGCAGCGATTCCCGTTCTGGCTGCACGTCGACGCCGCGTTCGGCGGCTTCGCCGCGCTGTCGCCGCAGCACGCCGAGCTGGTCGCGGGGCTCGACGAGGCCGACTCGGTGTGCGCGGACCTGCACAAGTGGCTCAACGTGCCCTACGACAGCGCGGTCCAGTTCACCCGCCACCGGGACCTGCAACTGCGCGTCTTCCAGAACTCCGCGGCATACCTGGGCCTGCCCACCGAGGACCCGGACTTCCTGCACCTCGTGCCGGAGAACTCCCGGCGGCTGCGCGCCCTGCCCACCTGGTTCACCCTCGCCGCCTACGGACGCGACGGACACCGCGAGGTCGTGGAGCGCGACATCGCGCTGGCGCGGGAACTGGGCGATCGCGTCGCGGCCATGCCGCACCTGCGGCTGCTGGCACCGGTGCGGCTCAACGTGGTCTGCTTCACCCTCGCCGAGAACCCCACCGGCGAGCGGGTCGGGAGGCTGAACCGCGCCGTGACCGAGTCGGGCGAGGCGTTCCTCACCCCGACCGTCCACGAAGGAACTCCCGGCCTGCGGGCCGCTTTCAGCAGCTGGCGCACCACCGGACCCGACGTCACCCGGGTCGCCGACGCGCTGCGAACCGCGGGTGACGGGCTCACCGGCGACTGATCGAATACGCTCCGGAGCAGCTCGACCCCGCTCGGTGAGGAGAAGCAGTGAAGCGCTCGTTCGCACTCGGTCTGGCCAGTGCCGCGGTGCTCGCCAGCACAGCGGTCACCGGCGTGACCGCGCAGGCGGCACCGGGCCTGCAGTTCGGACCGTGCCCGGAAGACGTCAGCAAGCCCTACCCGCAGCTGCAGTGCGCCGAGCTGCAGGTCCCGCTGGACCACGGCGACCCGGGCGGCGAACAGCTGAAGCTGCTCGTCTCCAAGCAGCCCGCGCGCAAACCCGAATCCCGCCGGGGAGTCCTGCTGATCAACCCGGGAGGCCCCGGCGGACCGGGCGTCGGGTTCGCCGGGGCGCTGGCGCCCAAGCTGCCCGGGGCGGTGCTCGACAGCTACGACCTGATCGGCTTCGACACCCGCAACACCGCGCACAGCACCCCGATCACCTGCGTGGACGCAGCCACCTACTGGAAGACGCCGCTGCCCGACCCGGACTCGCCGCAGGCGCGGGAGCAGAACTGGCAGCGCGCCCAGCAGTACGCCGACGGCTGCCAGCAGCGCGCCGGGAAGTACCTGCCGCACCTGACCACCCCGAGCAACGCCCGGGACATGGACCGGATCCGGGAGGCCCTGGGCGAGCAGCGGATCAGCTACCTCGGCTACTCCTACGGCACCTACCTGGGCGCGGTGTACGGGCAGCTCTTCCCGGAGCGGGTGGACCGGATGGTCCTGGACAGCGTGACCAACCCGGACACCTCGGAGATCTGGTACCGCAACAACCTCAACCAGGACGTCGCCGCCCAGCACCGGCTCGGGATGTACTTCGACTGGATCGCCCGGCACGACCAGGTCTTCCACCTGGGCACCGAGCGCGCCCAGGTGCAGGCCGCGTGGGACGGCGTGCAGGCCGAGCTGCGCAAGGCGCCCCGCGGGAACCTCGGTCCGGCGGAGTTCATCGACACCACCTTCAACGCGCTCTACGGCGAGAGCAGCTGGAAGGACATCGCCGAAGGGCTGGCCGACTTCCACCTCCGCAACGACGAGAAGAAGCTCGCCGCCCTGGTCAAGCCCAAGGACGAGGTGGCCGAGAACGGCAACGCCATCTACAACGCGGTGGAGTGCGTGGACGCGCCGTGGCCGACCCGGCAGCGCGAGTGGGAGCGCGACTCCGAGCGGCTGGCCGCCGACTACCCGCTGGCCGCCTGGTACAACAGCTGGACCGTGGCGCCCTGCCGGTTCTGGCACGCGCCCGCCCAGCAGCCGCTGAAGATCACCGGCGACGGCCTGCCGCCGGTGCTGCTGTTCAACTCCGAGCACGACGTGGCCACGCCGTACCAAGGCGCGCTGGAGATGCACCGCTCGCTGCCGTCGTCGGTCCTGGTCACCGAGAAGGACGCGGGCAAGCACGGCGTGTGGGCGCTGGCGGGCAACGCCGAAGCCGACCGCATCGGCACCGACTACCTGGTCAACGGGGTGCTGCCACCCGAGGACGTCACGCTCCCCGGGCACCCGGATCCCGACCCGGCGGCCCCCGCGCCGAAGACCCTTGACCTGCCCTGAACGCGAGGGAGGCCGGGCCCGAACCGGACCCGGCCTCCCCAGCGCGCTCGAACGATCAGAGCACGCCGTGCATCTTGCGCTTGATGCTCTTGGAGAACACCAGCAGCAGCGCGGCGCAGGCGATGGTGGCCAGACCGACGATGCCGAAGTAGATCTGCTGGTTGTCCACCGAGTAGGACTTCACCAGCTGGGCGCCCAGGCCCTGCCCCATCGCCGGGGCCAGGAAGTACAGGCCCATGGTCTGGGAGGCGAAGACCTTCGGCGCCAGCTTGGTGCTGGCCGACAGGCCCACCGGGGAGAGCAGCAGCTCACCGATGGTCAGGATCACGAACACCATCGCCAGCATCAGCGGCAGGTGCTTGTCGTCGCCCGCGACGGTCTTCGACAGCACGACCCACAGGAACGCGAGGCCGACGAAGAACAGCCCGCCGACGAACTTCTGCGGGGTGGTGGGCTGGCGGTTGCCCAGCTTCATCCACAGCGCGGCCAGCACCGGCGCCAGGATGATGATCGCCAGCGAGTTGATCGACTGGAACCACGATGCCGGGATCTCGAACCCGAGGATGTTCAGGTCGGTGTCCGCCTCGGCGATGTTGGCCAGCGTGTTCGGCTGCTGCTCGAACAGCAGGAAGAACAGCGCGGTGGCCAGGAACAGCGGGATGTAGGCGATGAGCCGGTCCCGCTCGATCTTGGTGATCTGCTTGCTGGAGAGCATCGCCGCGAAGTAGACGACCGGCAGCACCGCCGAGATGATGCTGATCAGGTTGACCATGCCGTCGAGGCCCACCACGCCGCTCACCGACAGGCCGCCGAGCACCACGACGAACAGCACCGCGATGCCGATCACGCGGCCCAGCACGCGGCCCTTGTGATCCGCGGGCAGCGGGTTGACCGGCTTGAGCCCGGCCGAACCGAGGTTCTTGCGCCCGAGCGAGTACTGCACGAGCCCGATCGCCATGCCTACCGCGGCCGCGCCGAAGCCCCAGTGCCAGCCGACCCGCTCGCCGAGCGTGCCCGACACCAGCGGCGCGAGGAAACCGCCCAGGTTGATGCCCATGTAGTAGATCGAGAAGCCGGCGTCGCGGCGGGTGTCGTCGTCGCTGTAGAGACCGCCGACCAGGCCGGACACGTTCGGCTTGAGCAGGCCGGTGCCGATGACCAGCAGCACCAGGCCGAGCACCACGGTGGCGACGCCACCGGGCAGCGCCAGGCAGATGTGGCCGAGCATGATGACCACGCCGCCCCAGAACACCGCCGACTGCGCGCCCATGACCCGGTCGGCCAGCCAGCCGCCGACCACGCCGGTCATGTACACCGAGGCACCGTAGACGCCGACCACCGACAGCGCGGTCGATTCCGGAATGCCCAGGCCGCCGTCGGCGATCGCGCTGTACAGGTAGTAGGCCAGAATCGCCCGCATGCCGTAGTAGGAGAAGCGCTCCCACATCTCGGTGAAGAACAGCGTCGACAGGCCGCGGGGGTGTCCGAAGAACCCCTGCTGCGGTGCGTCCGCAACCGTGGGTGAACTCACGATCACGTCCTCTCGTTGACCAGGCGGCGGTGACCGCCTTCGGTTGTGCCGCGAGGTTGGTTACCCGCGCGTAAGAAACTGCTCGGCAGGTTACGACTCCCCGAAGTGGCCCAGACCACCGGGGCGTAAACCCGCCTCACCGCGCACGACACATCGCGACGTTCCAGTCACACTGGGAGCCCGCTAGCTGCAGATCCGTTGGCACCGACGATCAGCGCGTGACCGGATTCACACCCGTACCCCAGGAGGAATCGTGCAGCTGTTGACGGCCCACCGCACAGCGATGGCGGAATTCGACGCCCGGGTGCGGCGCATCGAGGCGAAGCAGTGGGACAACCCTACGCCGTGCACCGAGTGGAACGTCCGTGACCTGCTCAACCACCTGGTCTCCGAGCAGCTCTGGGCACCGTGGCTGCTGGACGGCGCCACCCTCGACGAGGTGGGCGATCGCTTCGACGGCGACGTGCTGGGCGAGGACCCGGTCGGCGCGTGGACCGCGGCCGCCGACGCGGCGCGGCGGGCGTGGGACGCACCGGGGGCCACCAGCGGTGAGGTGAACGTCACCGGCGGCGTGATCCCGGCCGAGGACTACGGCTGGCAGATGACCGCGGACCTGGCGGTGCACGCGTGGGACCTGGCCCGCGGGATCGGCGCCGACGAGCGGCTGAACCCCGAGCTGGTGGCCGAACTGCACACCGTGCTGGCCCCGCAGGTGCCCGCCTGGCAGGGCTTGGGGATCTTCGCCGCACCGCGCCAGGTGCCGCCGGACGCCGACGAGCAGACCAGGCTGCTGGCGCTGGTCGGCCGGTCCTGAGCGCGTCGTTCGCGTTGGCGCGCAACCGATCACGGTACAATCGGCGGGCGTATCCTTCCCTTTTCGAGGAGTGACGGCTTCAGTGCCTGCGGCACAATCCCCTGACGGGGGCAGTACCGGGCCGGGGATCCTTCCCGGCGTTTCCGAGTTCGTGCGCGGTCGCCCGCGAGGTGACCGGTGATCGACATTCTCCTGTCGGTGTTGGGTTTGGTCTTCGTCGGCGTGCTCACCCTGGGCACCGGCCTGGCGGTGGCTGCCGAGTTCTCGCTGACGTCTCTTGAGCGCAGCACGGTTGATGCTCATGTGCATGCGGTGGGTGATAGGCGTGCGAGGGCGGTGCAGAAGGCGCATCGGACGTTGTCGTTCCAGCTTTCGGGTGCGCAGGTCGCGATCACGTTGACGACGTTGGTCACCGGTTATGTGGCTGAGCCGTTGATCGGTGAGTTGATCCGTCCGGTGTTGTTGGCGGTGGGTGTTCCGGTGTCGGCGGCGGGTGCGGTGTCGTTGACGTTGGCGATCTTGTTGGCGACGACGTTGTCGATGGTGTTCGGGGAGATGGTGCCGAAGAACCTGGCGATCGCGCGGCCGTTGCCGACGGCGCGGGCGGTGTCGGGGTATCACGCGCGGTTCTCGCAGGTGTTCCGGTGGTTGATCGATGCGATGAACAACAGCGCGAACTGGGTGGTGCGTCGTTTCGGCGTGGAGCCGCAGGAGGAGTTGCGGTCGGCTCGTTCTCCGGAGGAGTTGGGGTCGATCGTGCGTTCCAGTGCTGAGCACGGGACGTTGGATGAGTCCACGGCGGAGTTGATGGATCGCTCGTTGCGGTTCGGTGACCGCACCGCAGAGGAACTGATGACTCCGCGTGTTCGGGTGGAGGCCTTGCAGGTCGGTGACACGGTGATGGACTTGCTGGAACTGGCTCGGCGCAGCGGGTTCTCGCGTTTCCCGGTGCACGGTGGTGATCTGGACGACATCCACGGCGTCGTCCACGTCAAGCAGGCCTTCGCCGTCGCGGCCGAGCACCGGCGCAGCACCGCGATCGAATCGCTGGCCCGACCGGTGCCGACCGTGCCCGAGACGCTGGCCGGCGACGCACTGCTCAACCGGCTGCGCGGCTCCGGCCTCCAGCTGGCCGTGGTGGTCGACGAGTACGGCGGTTCAGCGGGCATCGTGACCTTGGAAGACGTCGTCGAGGAGATCATCGGCGACGTCCGCGACGAGCACGACCGCCGGGAGATCGCCGCGGTGCGCCGCTCCGGCGACCGCACCTGGATCATCTCCGGCCTGCTGCGGCCCGACGAGCTCGCCGACGCCACCGGCTTCGCGATGCCCGACGGCGACTACGAGACCGCCGCCGGGTACGTGCTCAGCAAGCTCGGCCGCATCCCCGAGGTCGGCACCCGGCTGCCGGTGGACGACTGGGAGCTCACCGTGTCCCGAATGGACCGCAACCGCATCGCCGAACTGCGGCTGACCCGCCAACCCGAGCACGCCGAGGCCACGGGAGCGACCCGATGAGCGATGGGTTCGCGATTCTGCTCGGTGTGGTGCTGCTGCTGCTGAACGCGTTCTTCGTGGGCGCGGAGTTCTCGCTGCTGTCCTCGCGCCGGGACCGCCTGCAAGCCCTGGCCGCCCAGGGCAAGGCCCGCGCCCGGGTGGTGATCAACGCCAGCCAGCAGGGCTCGCTCATGCTGGCCAGCGCCCAGCTCGGCATCACCCTGTGCTCCCTCGGACTCGGACGCCTCGGCGAACCCGCCGTCGCCCACCAGCTCCAAGCACCCTTCGCCGCGCTGGGCATCCCGGAGACGGTCACCCACGCGGTGTCCTTCGCCATCGCACTCGCCCTCGTGGTGGTGCTGCACGTGCTGGTCGGCGAGATGGTCCCGAAGAACCTGGCCATCGCCGAACCCGAGAAGGTCGCGCTGTGGCTGGTCCCGCCGCTGGTCGGGTTCGTCAAACTCGCCCGCCCCTTCATCGCCCTGTTCAACATGATGGCCAACACCATCCTCAAGATCATGCGAGTCGAACCCAAGGACGAGCTCGACACCGCCTACACCTCCGCCGAACTCGCCGAACTCCTCGTCGAATCCCGCCGCGAAGGACTCATCGACCACTCCGAACACCGCCGCCTCGCCCAAACCCTCTCCTCCGCCGACCACACCGTCACCGACGTCCTCGTCCCCACCGCCGAGGTCACCACGCTGCCCGCCCGCCCCACCCTGGGCGACGTGGAACGCGTCGTCGGCGAAACCGGGTTCTCCCGCTTCCCGGTGCGCGGGGACGACGGCGAGATGCGCGGCTACCTGCACATCAAGGACGTCCTCGACCAGGCCGGGCAGGACCCGTCCACCCCGATCGCACCGGCCCGCATCCGACGGCTGCCGACGGTCTCGGCCGCGGCCCGGCTCGACGAAGCGCTCGCCTCGCTGCGGCGCTCCGGCAGCCACCTCGCCACCGCCGTCGACACCACCGGCGCACCCGTCGGCGTCGTCGCCATGGAAGACCTCGTCGAGGAATACGTCGGAACCGTCCGGGACGGCACTCACGTGCACTGATGGCACCGGGTCGGGCAATATCGCCCGACCCGGTCACCCGTTCGCCGGAAGTGCGGGATGATCAGAAGGTGCCTCACCTCGCAGACACCGCCCCTGAACGCCGCCTGATCGGAGCTCGCTATCGCCTGGAGGGCACCATCGGCCACGGCGCGATGGGCCACGTCTGGGCCGGAACGGACGAGCTGCTGCACCGCCCCGTCGCGGTCAAGGAACTCCGCCTGTCCCCCGGGCTCGCCGAGGAGCACGCGGCTGAGATGCGGGAACGTGCGCTGCGCGAGGCACGGGCGATGGCCGCGCTCAACCACCCGAACACCGTGCTGCTCTACGACGTGGCGCGCGAGGACGAGCAGCCGTTCGTCGTGATGGAGCTGGTGCACGGGCTCAGCCTCGCCCAGCTGCTCAACAAGCACCGCTCGCTCCCGCCCGCGAAGCTGGCCGTGCTCGCCGACGGTGTCGCGGCAGCGCTGCAGGCGGCGCACCAGATGGGCATCGTGCACCGCGACGTCAAGCCCGGCAACGTGCTGCTCGGCGCCGATCGCCAGGTCAAGCTCGCCGACTTCGGGATGTCCCGCAGCACCGGCGAATCCACCCTCACCCGCTCCGGCGTGCTGGTCGGCACTCCGGCCTACCTGGCCCCGGAGATCGCGATCGGCGGGGAGCTCGGCGCGAACGCGGACCTGTGGAGCTTCGGCGCGATGCTCTTCGCCGCGGCCGAAGGGCGCCTGCCCTACGAGAGCAGCGGCGATCCGCTGATCACCATCAGCTCGATCGTGCACGGCCCGGTACCGCCGCACCGGCAGACCGGGCCGATCGGCGAGGTGATCAGCGGGCTGATGATCAAGGATCCGGCGCGCCGGATGCCGCTGATGGAGGTGCGGCAGCGGGTGCACGACCTGGCCCGCCAGGCCGGGGAACACCCGTTCGAGGAGTACCTCCGCGACATCGAACCGCCCCGCCCGATCACCCCCTCCGCCACCCCGTCCGAGCAGGCCACGGCGCCGGCACCGGCGGCGAAGCGCTCCAGCACCCGCACCACGATCGTGCTCGGCGCGACAGCGGTGCTCGCGATCGGCGCCGCGACCGGCGGATTCCTGCTCGGGCGCGCCGGTGGGCCAGAGCTCACAAGCGTTCCCGGGAAGGCGACCACGTACTCCCCCGCCCCGATGATCCGTGTCAACGCCTTCGGCACGGTCGAAGCCGAACACGGTTACCTCGGCGAGCGTGACAAGGCCAAGCTCGATTCGGATCGCGATGCGGGCGAGCCGGTCGGCTTCGTCGGCCCGATGCTGCACGGCTCCTCGATCACCTTCCAGGACGTCCAGTTCGGCGACCGCACGGCGACCGAGGTCTCACTCCGACTGCGCACCGTGGTCGACAAGGACCTCGACGCGACCCGCATCAAGCTCCGCCTGGACGGGCCGTACGGCGAGGAGATCGCCAAGATCCCGGTTGCCCTGGATCGCGGGCCGGAGTGGCGGGTGGTGCCGGTCAAGCTGACGCGCCCGGTGGACGGGCAGCACACCGTGCACCTGTCGGTCATCGCCGACAAGCCCATCCCCTACGTCGAGGTGGACTGGGTGCGGTTCCACCGCTGAGGCGGCCCGACTACCCTTGACCGGCGATGACCGTGCTGTCCGAAGACCAGTGGCGGGCCCGGCAGGCCGCCCACCGCGAACGCGTCGCCGAGTGGACGCGCCCGCACCGCGAACGCCAGCACGAGCACCGCAAGCACCCGGTGCTGGACTTCCTGTTCACCTACTACAGCTTCCGCCCGGCGCGGTTGGAGCGCTGGCAGCCGGAGGTCGGCGTGGTGCTGGCCGGTGGCGCGGAATTCCTCGACCGGCGCGGTTTCACCACCACCCCGGACGGGGTGGCGCTCGATCCCGCGGCCTTCACCGACAAGCGCCGCAGCACCGCGGAGTTCGTGCTCGGCCTGCTCAGCGCCACCGCGGCCCGCAAACCCCGGCTGGGCTGCTTCGGGCTGCACGAGTGGGCCATGGTCTACCGCACGCAACCGGCCGACATCCGCCACTCGGGCTGGCCGCTGCGGCTCGGGCACGCGGGCACCGACGAGGTCGTGGACTCGATGCAGGTCAGCTGCACGCACTACGACGCGTTCCGGTTCTTCACCCCGCCCGCGCGCCCGCTCAACACCCTCCAGCCCGAGCGCGCCGACCAGGTCCGCTTGGAGCAGCCGGGCTGCCTGCACGCGAACATGGACCTGTTCAAGTGGTCCTACAAGCTGGATCCGTTCGTGCCCGCCGAGCTGGTCGCGGACTGCTTCGAGCTGGCGGTGCGGGTCCGCGAGCTGGACATGCGGGCCAGCCCCTACGACCTGCGCGAGCTGGGCTACCAGCCGGTCCCGATCGAAACCCCCGAAGGCCGCGCGGACTACGCCCGCAGACAGCGCGAGTTCGCCGATGAGGCGGCCGTGCTGCGGCAGCGGCTGATCGGCACCTGCCGGGACGTCCTCACCTGGTCGCGCCAACCGGTGTGAGCTGAGCTCCGGGCAGTTCGCGCAGGGAGCGCAGCGGCGAGAGGAACACCACCAGCCAGGTGACCGCGAAGACTCCCGCCGAAACCCACAGCACCGCGCGGGCGCCCGCCGATTCGCCGAGCACACCGGCGAGCACTCCCCCGACGGCGAGCGCGCCGGTGAGCAGGAACCGGAACGTCGCGTTCATCCGGCCCATCAGGCGGTCCGGGGTGATCGACTGCCGCAGGCTCACCGCCAGCACGTTCCCGATGCCGGTCTTGGTGGTGGTCACCGCCCACCCGGCGGCGGCGATCCACAGCCCGGGACCGCTGCCGAGCACGGGTACGAGGCACCCGGCGCAGCTGGCGGCCGCACCGGCGATCCACAGCACCCGGCCGTGCCCGAAGCGGGCGGCCAGGGCTCGCGCACAGATCGCCCCGGCGAGCGCTCCGCAGCCGCCGATGGCCAGGAAGACTCCGAGAACCCACTCACCGAGCCCGAGTTCGCGGACGAACACCACCGGCAGCACGGTGATCGTCAGGGTGGTGGCGAAGTTGGTCAGCGCACCTTCGACCGCCAGCGGTCGCAGCATCCGGTTCCCGAGCACGTGGCGCAGTCCGTCCCGCACGTCCGGCCACACCCGCGACCTCGGCCGCGGCGGGGCCGCCGGGGACGTCACCTCGATCCGCCACAGCACGACGGCCGAGCAGGCGTAGCTGAGCGCGTCGAGCGCGATCACGACCGGTGCGGCGAAAGCCGAGGCCAGGAAGCCGCCCGCGCTGCGGCCGACGATCTGGTTCACCCCGCGCGCGCCCATCAACCGGGCGTTGGCCCGCACCAGGTGGCCGCGGCCCACCAGCTCGGGCAGGAAGGTCTGCGCGGCCACCTCGGAGAACACCGTCGCCACCCCGCCGAGCAGCGCCACCGCGTACAGCTGCGGCATCGTCAGCGCCCCCAGCAGCCAGGCGACCGGGACCGAGCCGTACAGGACCGCGCGCACCACGTCCGCGGTGATCATCACCGCGCGGCGGGGCAGCCGGTCCACCCAGGCCCCGGCGGGCAATCCGATCAGCAGGAACGCGGCCGTGGTGAGAGCGGTGAGGGCACCGACCTCGGCCGCGCCCGCGCCGAGCGCGAGGACCGCAGTCAGGGGTAGCGCGACGTAGCTGACCTGGGTGCCGAAGTCGCTGCCCGCGATCGCGGCGAAGAACGACCGGAACTGCCCCGGCAACGCTGGTTTTTCGATCACGTGGCGACGATCGCGGTTCCCGGGCCCGGTGACCACGAATTTAGACTGGGCCGAATCCACCACCGGGAGGCCGCAACTGCTCAGGATGACGATGTCGGCCGAGGGCCTGGCCCGGATCAGGTTCGCCCGCTCCCCGCTGTGGGAGGTCACGGCGAGCGTTCGCGTCCTGAAGGAGCCCGGCAAGCACCCGCTGCACCACGCGTGGCGGGCCGAGGCCCGGTCCCGGCTCGACCGCAGCACCGCCGACCTGTCGCTGCTGTTCGACCTGGTGCCGACGCCGAGCAAGATCCTGCCCGGGTTCCTCGCCCCGGTGCCCGCCGGGCAGCGGCCGACGCTGGCCGAGGAGCTGGCCGATCTCCGGTCGGTGCCCGCGCGCACGGTCCGGACCATGATCGACTGCGCCGTGCGCGCGCCTTCCGAGCCGGTCCGCCGGTTGCACGCCGACCCGGTTCGCGAGCTGCCGCGGCTGGCCGAGGTGATCGAGGCCTACTGGGCGCTGGCCGTCGAGCCGTGGTGGCCGGAGATGCAGGACCTGCTGGACCAGGACGTCCGGCACCGCGGTGCGCTGCTGGTGGAAGGCGGGGCCGAGCGGCTGTTCAGCGAGCTCAGCCCGGCGGTCGAGTGGCGCGAGGACGGTTTGCGGGTGCGGCACCGGTACTTCGAGGGCACGCACGTCCTCGACGGTCGCGGGCTCGTGCTGGTGCCGTCGACGTTCATCTGGCCCGTCGTCTTCTCCAAGCTGGAGCCGCTGTGGCCGAGCGCGCTGCGCTACCCGTCCCGCGGCATCGGCGCGCTCTGGGCGCCGAAGCAACCCGCTTCGCTCGACGCGCTGGCCGCGGTCATCGGCCGATCCCGGGCTGTGCTGCTGACCGAGCTGGACGCCCCGAGGTCGACCACCGAGCTCGCTCGCCGTACCGGGATGTCGGCGGGCAACGCCTCGCAGCACCTGACCGCGCTGCGCGCCGCCGGACTGGTCTCGGTGCAGCGGGAAGGCCGGTACGTGCTCTACAACCGAACCGCTCTGGGCGCCGGGCTGCTGGCCCGGTCCGGGTGATCAGGCCTGGTCGTGGGCGGTTCGAGCGGCGAGGATCCGGTTGACGTTGCGCTCGGACCAGTCGGCGATCGCCGCCACCGGGGCGCGCAGCGAATGGCCGAGCTCGGTCAGCTCGTAGATCACCTTCGGCGGGATCTCCGGGTAGGCCGTGCGGGTCACCAGGCCGTCGCGCTCCAGCGCCCGCAGCGTCTGGGTCAGCACCTTCGGCGCGACGCCGCCGATGCCCGCGCGCAGCTGGGTGAAGCGCAGCGGGCCGTCGGCGAGCAGGGTCACCACGAGCACCGTCCACTTGTCGCCGATGCGGTCGAGCACCAGCCGGGTCGGGCAGTCCGGATCGGTCAGCTTCCCCCGTTCGAACGCGCTGCCCTGCTCGGTAACCATGAGATACCTATAGCACGGCGCGGAACGGTCCTCCGAAGGCGAGCTCGGCGAAGCGCTCGGCGATGCGGCGGTGAGCCGCGGCGTCCGGGTGCAGCGCGTCCGGCAGCGGCAGCTCGGCGAAGTCGGCCTCGCCGTAGAGCTCTCGCCCGTCCAGGTGGTGCAGGTTCGGGTCGTCGGCCGCCCGCTGCGCGGTGATGCGCGCCAGCTCCTCGCGGATGACGTTGAGCGTCAGCTTCCCGGCTGCGCGCTCCGCCGGATCGCCCGTCGCCCGGAACCGCACCATCCCGTCGGCGAACACCGGGGCTCCGGGGCCCGGGGTGTCCTCGTGGATCGGGCACAGGATCGGCGAGATCACCAGCAGCGGCGTGCTCGGGTGCCCCTCGCGGATCGTGTCGAGGAAGCCGTGCACCGCGGGGCCGAACGCGCGCAGGCGCATCAGGTCGGCGTTGACCACGTTGATGCCGATCTTGACGCTGATCAGGTCCGCGGGGGTGTCGCGCAGCGCGCGGGCGGTGAACGGGTCGAGCAGGGCGCTGCCGCCGAGCCCGAGGTTGATCAGCTCCACCTCGCCGGCGGCCGCGGCCAGCGCCGGCCACGTCGTGGTGGAGCTCTCCGCGTTCGAGCCGTGGCTGATCGAGCTGCCGTGGTGCAGCCACACCCGGCGGCCGCGGTCCGGGGCGGGTTCCACCGGCGCGTCGGTGCGCAGCTCGACGAGCTCGGTGACCTCCCGGTAGGGCAGCCAGATCTCGACGTCCTTGACCCCGGCGGCGAGCCCGGCGAACCGGACGGTGCCGACCGGGCCGGATTCGGTGTCCACACCGCCGGTGGCCATGTCGATGGTCACCACGTTGCCACCGGTCGCCCTGGCCCGATCGGCCAACCGGCCGTCGACGAGCAGGTCGTAGTCGTTGCCGGGCAGGGTCTGGGCGCCCCGGTAGACGTTCCTGGTCGCCAGCACGTCCAGCTCGATCGCGGTCGCCGCGGTCCGGAAGACCAGCCGGACCCCGGACGGCTGGGACTCCACCATGGCCAGTTGCCCGTCGGCGCACTGCGCGCGCGCTCGCGCGGGCAGGCGGTGCGGCCGCACCCCGCGTTCCGTCCGCTCCAGCTCCAGCGCACCGCGCACGATGCTCTCGGTGATCGGAGTGGTGATCGACACCGCTGCGGCGTTGTTCATGCGCCCCACCCTGTCAACTCGGCGCCCGGGGCGCACCTGAATTACGCGGTGCTCCCGCGGCGGACCAGCACCGCGAAGACGATCACGGCGGCCACCGACAAACCGCCCATGACCAGGCCCATCGGCAAGGCCGTGCCGGTGCCCGCCGAGCCGACCAGCGGAGCCGCCAAGGCGCCTGCCGAGAACTGCATCACACCGAGCAGGGCCGAAGCGCTGCCCGCCGTCTCCGGGTGCCCGGACAGCGCCAGCGCCGTGGCGTTCGGCGAGACCATGCCGATGCTGGACACGACCAGGAACAACGCGGGCAGCAGCCCGGCCAGGCCCGCGTCGACGGCCGCCGACACCGCCACCGCCACTCCCCCGAGCGCGGTGCAGCCCAGGCCGATGGCCAGCAGGCGCCGGGGCGCGGCGCGCTCGACGAGGCGGGCGTTGAGCTGGCCGACGAGGATGATGCCCAGCGAGTTGATCCCGAAGACCAGGCTGAACAGCTGCGGCGACATGCCGTAGACGTCCTGCAGCACGAACGACGAGCCCGAGATGTAGGCGAACATCGCCGCGAAGGCCAGCGCGGACGACAGCGAGCACCCGATGAACGCGCGGTCGCCGAGCAGCGCGCGGAAGGTGCGCAGGGTGTCGCCCAGGTTCCCGGCCCGCCGGTTCTGCGCGGGCAACGTCTCGCGCACCCCGAACGCGGACGCCACCAGCAGCACCGCCCCGATCAGGCCCAGCGCCAGGAACACCCCGCGCCACGACGTCACCTGCAGCAGCTGCCCGCCGATGAGCGGCGCGAGGATCGGCGCCAGCCCGTTGACCAGCATCAGCAGCGAGAAGAACCGGGCCATCTCGATGCCCGAGTACAGGTCGCGCACCACGGCCCGCGCGATGACGATCCCGGCCGCCCCGCCCAGCCCCTGCACCAGCCGCAACCCGGCCAGCGCGTACGCCGACGGGGCGAACGCGCACAGCAGCGAGGCCAGCGTGAACACCACCAGCCCGATCAGCAGCGGGCGCCGCCTGCCGAAGGTGTCCGAGAGCGGTCCGGCCACCAGCTGCCCCAGCGCGAGCCCGAGCGTGCAGGCGGTCAGCGACAGCTGGACCTGGGAGGCCCCGGTGCCGAGCTCGGCGGCGATCTCCGGGAAGGCGGGCAGGTACATGTCGATGGCCAGCGGGCCGAACGCGGACAACCCGCCCAGGATCAGCACGTACTTGGTCCTGTCCGGTGCAGACATCCCCCGCCTCGTTCGTTCGCCGTGCAAATGAGCCGACAGCACGTTAGCCGACCGCGCGCGGGGCCGGTGTCGGTGGTTCATGGTCGTATGCACCGGCGATCCGACGCTTTCGAGGAGTTCCGATGCACGATTTGCAACCCGCCGCCGACCGGCTGGCCGCGCTGCTGACCGGCGTCACCGATGCCCAGCTCACCGCGCCGACCCCGTGCTCGGAGTACACCGCGGGCGACCTGATCGACCACATCAGCGGGCTGAGCCTGGCCTTCACCGGCGCGGCGGTGAAGGACTTCTCGCTGACCGCGCAAGGGCCTTCCGGTGACGCGTCCCGGCTGCCCGCCGACTGGCGCACCCGCATCCCCGAGCAGCTGACCGCGATGGCCGGGGCCTGGGCGGATCCGGCGGCCTGGGACGGGATGACGCAGGCCGGTGGCCTGGAGCTGCCCGGCCCGGTGGCCGGTCTGATCGCGCTGGACGAGCTCGTGGTGCACGGCTGGGACCTCGCGAAGGCGACCGGGCAGCCGTTCGACTGCGACGAGGAATCCCTGACCGCGTGCCTGGAGTTCGTCGGCCCGGCGGCCGGAGACGAGGAAGGCCCGTTCGACCCACCGGTCGAGGTCGCCGCGGACGCCCCGCCGCTGGACCGGCTCATCGGCCTGACCGGCCGGGACCCGGGCTGGCGCCCCTGAGCGGCATCAGGGCAGGCGGGGGTCGATCACGGCTTTGATCTTGCCCTGGTTGGCCATCGCGGCCAGCGCCTTGGACGCCCCGCCCAGGCCGACCGGTTCGCTGAACAGCTCGTCCCAGGGCATCCGGTCGGCGAAGGTGCGGAAGAACTCCACCGCCCGGTGGTAGTCGGAGATGTCGCCGTTGAGCGAGCCGCGCACGGTCAGCTCCTTGCCCATCACCTCGCCCAGCGGCACCGGGGTGGGCTTGGTGCCGGTCGAGCCCACCACGACGATCGTGCCCCGCTGGGCCGCCATGCCCACCGCTTCGGCGCCGACGGTGTCGGCACCGGCGAAGTCGAACACGTAGTCCGCGCCGCGGCCGCCGGTGAGCTCCCGAACCGTCGCGATCCGGCCCACCGGCTTGCGGCTCAGCGGCACCGTCACGTCGGCGCCGAAGCGGGTCGCGGCCGCCAGCCGGTCGTCGGGGCCGCCGATGGTGATCACCTGCGCCGCTCCGGCGATCCGGGCGGCCGCCGTGGCGAAGATGCCCAGCGCACCCGCGCCCTGCACCACCACGGTCGAGCCGGGGCGGATGCCGCCCGCCCGGTCGAAGGCGCGCAGCACGGTCTTGCCCGCGCAGCCCGACATCGCCGCCCAGGTGTCCGGCACCTCGCCGGGCAGCAGGAGCTTGGCCGCGCCGGGGGTCACGTAGCACAGCTGCGTCAAACCGCCGGTCGAGTAGGGGCTTCGGTCCGCGCGCTGGCGGAATCCGTAGCCGCGGTCGGCGCACGCCACCGGTTCGCGCAGGACGGTGCAGCCGTAGCAGCGGCCGCACACCGATTCCGACCAGCCGATCCGGGCACCCGGCTCGACCGGCCTGCCCAGCGCGTCCGATGTGGACTCCCCCACCGCGACGACCTCGCCGACCATCTCGTGGCCCAGGATCACCGGCAGCATCCCGGGGAAGGTCATCCGCCCCTGCCACAGGTGCACGTCGGTGCCGCACAGCGTGGCGCAGGTGATGCGCACCAGCGCCGCACCGGGTTCCACCTCGGCGGGCAGGGGAACCTCCTGCAGGGCCAGCGGCTGCACGTGCCCGGTGAGCACGGCCGCCGCGGTCGTCGTCGGAAGCGTCATCGCCAACCCCTTCTCGCGGAGCACCGCGAAAGATCAGACTACGAATGGAGACGGAAAAGTCGCGCCTGGCAACAACTCGACAGCTCAGCCGAGCAGCTGGCCGCCGTCGACCTGCAGGCTCGCGCCGGTGATGTGCCGGGCCTGCGGGGAGGCCAGGAACACCACGGCAGGCACCACGTCGGCGACCTCGGCGATCCGGGCCAGCGGGATCCGCTGCTCCCACGCGGCGCGGGCGGCGGCATCGGCGGTGAGCCCAGCTGTCATCGGCGTGCGCACCGGCCCGGGCGCCACCGCGTTGACCCGGATTCCGCGCGGCGCCAGCTCGATCGCGGCCGATCTGGTCAGCGCCTCGACGGCGGCCTTGCTCGCCTCGTAGTGCCCGAGACCGGGCGTGGGCTGCCGCGCGCCGATCGAGGTGATGTTCACGATGGCGCCGCCTTCGCCGCGCTCGGCCATCCGCGCGCCGACCGCCCTGGTCATCAGGAAGGTGCCGCGCAGGTTCACCCGGAAGCACGTGTCGAAGGCGGCGACGTCCAGTTCCACCAGCGGGCCGCCGCCCGCGGTGAGCCCGGCGTTGTTGACCAGCACGTCCACCGCGCCGATCCGGTCGTGCACCTCGGCCACCGCGGCCTCCACCGCGCCGGCGTCGGCGATGTCCACCGCCACCCACTCCGCGCCGAGCTCGGCCGCCGCCGATTCGGCCGCACCGGCCGAGATGTCGGCGACCACCACGCGATCCCCGCCGGCCGCGAAGGATTCCGCGACACCGCGGCCGATTCCGCTGCCGCCTCCGGTCACCAGCACCACTCGGGACAGCTCGCCCATCGCAGACCACCCTCGATTCGGCGCGACACCTGCCGCGCACCCGGATCACGTTTTATTATACGACCGTAGACTAAAAAGCCGTTGCGATGAAGGGAGAATCGTGGAGGAGAGCAGAAACCCCGCGATCCGGCAGCTCGGCCCCGGCGGGACGCGCACCTCGGTGTTCGGCCTCGGGTCCTGGAACACCTGGGACCGGATGGACTTCGCCGACGCGGTCGCGCTGATCTCGACCGCGGTCGAGCGGGGCGTGACGCTGTTCGACGTCGCGCACTACAACACGGGCCCGCACGCCGAGCAGGCCCGCACCGACATCATCTTCGGCGAAGCCGTCCGCGCGGCGGGGATCGAACGGGACCGGTACCAGCTGTGCGGGAAGCTGTGGCTGTGGGAGTACCCGCGCACCGGCTTCGAGGAGCAGCTGACCACCTCCCTGGAGCGGGTCGGCGTGACGCACCTGGACACCGCGGTGGTCGGCGACTACCTGGAAGAACCGGACGTGCGGCAGATCGTGCTGGACGTCAACGAGCAGATCCGCGCGGGCCGGATCGGCAGCTGGGGCGTGAACAACTGGATCGCCGCCGATCTGACGTCCGCAGTGGACTTCGCCGCCCGAGAAGGCCTGGTGCCGCCGTGCTTCGCCCAGCTGAAGTACAGCATCGTCCGCCGTTCGATGGCCGAGGGCGGCCCGTACGGCGAGCACTTCCGCACCGGCACCCTCGCCCTGCAGGCCTCGGACGTCTTCGAAGGCGGCATCCTCGCCGGTCGCAAGCACCCGCAGCGCAAGATCGGCGCCGACCCGGGCAACATCCGCGAGCAGATCCGCGCGGTGTCGGACGACGTGGCAGCCGTGGCGGCCGAGTTCGACGCGACCGCGGCGCAGGTCGCGATCGCCTTCTGCCTGGCACACCCGGCGGTGGCCAACGTCCTGTTCGGCGTGAGCCGCGCGGAGCAGCTGGCCGACAACCTCGCCGCCCTGCACCTGTGGCAGGAGCACGGGGCCCAGCTCCGCGCGGCACTGGAACACCTCTGGCTCGACCGGGAGCTCAGCCCCGACGGGACCTGGTGATCAGCGGAGGAACTCCACCGCCGCAGCCCGGAACTCATCACCCGTGAGAGCTCCGTGATGATCCCCGGGAACGCGCAGCACCTCGCCCCGCGGCAGGTGGTGGGCGAGCCCGTTGACGCCCTGCGACATGGGATCGTCCGCTCCCCCGACCAGCAGCGCGGGAACCCCGGGCGGAGCCGCCGCCGGGTCGAACGGTTCGCGAGCCAGCCCTTCCACCAGCGACAGCAGCGATTCGGCGTCCCGCCCGGGGGCGGTGACCATGCCCAGGACCATGCCGGTGAGCTGATCGGCGGGCCGGTCGCCGCCCCGCGCCGCGGCGCGAGCGGCGGCGACGTCCACCGCGCCGAAGGGCTCGACCGGGCTCAACCCGCCGAGCACCAGCCGGCGGACCGGAACCCGGCTCACCGCAACGAGATCCCACGCCAACCGCGCCCCGAGGGAGTAGCCGATCACGTCGACGGTATCGGTGCCAGCGGTTTGCAGCGCCTCGGCGAGCTTGTCCAGCACCTTCCCGGTGGTGCCCTCGGCAGCGGAGCCGACGCGCGGGCTCGCGCCGTGCCCGGGCAGGTCGACCACCAGCGTTTCGCGTCCGGCGGAGGCCAGCGGTCGCGCCCACCGGCCGACTGGCCAGTCCTGCGCGCCGCTGGAGGCGAAGCCGTGGATCAGGACGACGGCGGGACCGGTGACCTCGTCCGCAACGGTGCGGGTGATGGCGAGTTCAGTCGTCATTCTACGACTGTAGACCAAAAACTCGGGGCAGCACCCCGCTATCGGCGGTGATAGCGGGGTGGGGTTGCGGCGGTGACGGGCCGGCTGACGACGGGGCCGGGTTGAGATCAGAGCGGTAGGCGGTCGCCTTGCGGGGGTAGCGATTTCGCATGAAATTGGCTGCGTTGTCGACGAAACCTGCGGTGGCGAGGTCGCCAATTTCAAGCGAAATCGACGAAGCTCGCCACCACCGGAGCGGCCGAGAACGCGGCGTCCGGAAACCCAGTGCCGTCCGGTCTGGGGTTCAGTCGGCGATGTGGCGGAGGAGGCGGTCGACGTAGGCGCGGTACTCCGGGATCAGGGCTCCGTCGGGGAACATCAGGCAGGTCACGTTCGCCCCTATGGACACGCCGATGATCTCGCCCGCCACCGCCGTCACCGCCGGGGCGTCCGGCGGTTCGCCCTTGCCGCGGGCCGCGGCGATCCGCTCCGCCAGCTGGGCCCGCCAGGTTCGCAGGTGCTCGCGGTACAGCTCCGCCAGCTCCTCGTTGGTCACCGAGTGCTCCCACAGGGCCAGCAGGATCCGCGCCGAGTCGATCCGGTACTGGTCGAGCGGCAGCGCGGCCTCCACGTAGTGGCGCAGTGCCGCTTCCGCGTCCTCGGACTCCGGGCGCTGTTCGCCGGAGCGCTCGTTCATCTCGGCCAGCACGCTCTGGAAGGTGGCCGCGATGATGCTGTCCTTGCTCGGGAAGTACCGCTTGAGCGCACCGTTGGCGTAACCCGCCGCCGCGACGATGCTGCGCATGGTCGCGGCCTCGAACCCGCCCTCGATGATGAGCTGCTTGGCGACCGCGACGATCTCCCGGCGTCGCTGGTCGTGATCGATGATCTTCGGCATGGTCCCTACGTTGTGCTCGACTCGCCCGGGTCGCGCAGCCGGAGCCACGCCCGCCTGCGCTCGGCCTGCCGGGCCGGATCGGCGACCGGGGACGCGAGCAGCAGTCGACGCGTGTACGGGTGCGCCGGGCTGCGCGTGATCGTCCCGTTCGCCCCCGACTCGACGATTCGCCCACCGTACATCACCGAAACCCGGTGGCAGATGCGGCGCACCACACCCAGATCGTGCGAGATGAACAGGTAGGACACCCCGGTCTCGCGCTGGATGTCGATGAACAGGTCGACCACGGCCGCCTGGGTGGTCAGGTCCAGCGCGCTGACCGGCTCGTCGCAGATGATCAGCCGCGGCCGGCGCACCAGCGCCCTGGCGATGGCGATGCGCTGCCGCTGCCCGCCGGAGAACTCGCCGGGGTAGCGCTCCGCCGCGTCCGCGGGCAGCCGCACCTGGTCGAGCATCTCGGCGACCGCGGCGCGGGCGGTCTCCCGGTCGGTCCCGGCCGCCCGCAGCGGCTCGGCCACCGCCTGGCCCACCGTCATCGCCGGGTCCAGCGAGCCGTAGGGGTCCTGGAAGACCACCTGCACGTCAGCGGCCAGCCGGCGCCGCTCAGCGCCGCTGGCGCGCGTGGTGTCGCGACCGTCGATGCGGATCGAACCCGCGGAGACCGGGCTCAGCCCGAGGATCGCCTTGCCCAGCGTCGACTTGCCCGAGCCGCTCTCGCCGACCAGCCCGACGCACTCCCCCGCCCCGATGCTCAACGACACCCCGTGCAGCGCGCGGAAGGTGCTCCGACCGCGGCGGTAGTCCACCACGAGATCGTCCACCTCCAGGAGCGAGCTGTGGTTCGTGCTCATGCGCGCACCGTCCGTCCGGGTCGGTCCTGTGCCGCGTCGAGTTCGGCGCGGGTTTCGGTGTCTTCCTGGGACGCCTGGATGAGTTCGGCCGTGTAGGGGTCGGCCGGTTCGGCGAAGATCCGGGCGACCGGGCCGGTTTCGACGATCGCGCCGTCCTTCATCACCACCACGCGGTCGCAGATGTCGGCGACCACGCCGAAGTTGTGGGTGACGATCACCAGCGCCATGCCGTGCTCGGACTGCAGTTCCCGCAGCAGCTCCAGGACCTCGGCCTGCACCGTGACGTCGAGCGCGGTGGTCGGCTCGTCGGCGACCAGCAGGCCCGGCCGCCCCGCGACGGCTCCGGCGATGAGCACGCGCTGCGCCATCCCGCCGGAGATCTGGTGCGGGTAGCTGGCCAGCAGCCGGTCGGGTTCGGCGATGCCCACCCGCCGCAGGATCTCGCGGGCGCGCTCCCGCGCCTGTGCCTTGCCCAGTCCGTGCACCGCGCGCAGCGGCTCGACCAGCTGGTGCCCGATGGTGTAGCAGGGGTCGAGGTTGCTCATCGGTTCTTGCGGCACGTAGCCGATCTCGGTGCCCAGCAGCGCGTGCCGCTTGCCGCGCGGCAGACCGCCGACCTCGCGGCCGCCGATCCGGATGCCGTCGGCGGTGCTGCGCGCCGCGGCGGGCAGCAGGTCCAGCGCGGCGAACACGGTCTGCGACTTGCCCGAGCCGGATTCCCCGACGATGCCCAGCACTTCGCCGGGCGCGACGTCCAGCGAGATCCCGTGCACCACCTGCTCCCGGTAGGCGACGCGGAGGTTGTCGATCCGCAGCGCCGCCTGCTCCGGCGGGTGCACCAGCGTGCCCGTGCGCGGGTGGTCGGGTTCCGCCGCATCGTGCCGACCGGGGTCACCGGCCCGCACGCTCACCAGGTCCGCGAGCGTCGAGCCCATGAACGCCAGGGCCGCGATGGTCAGGCCGAGCGCGGCCGAGGGCCACAGCAGGATCAGCGGGTGGTTCAGCATGGTGCGGAAGCCGTCGTTCATCATCTGCCCCCAGCTGGGCGTCGACGCAGCGCCCACGCCCAGGAACTGGAGCCCCGTCTGCATCCCCATCGCGATGCCCGCGGTGAGCGCGGTCTGGATGATGATCGGTGCGCGCACCGCTCGCAGCACGTGGCTGCGCAGCACCTGGGCGTCGGTCAGGCCCGCGACGCGGGCCGCGTCGATGTAGGGCTCCTTGCGCACGGCCAGCGCGCGGGAGCGCGAGATGCGGAAGTAGCCGGGCGCCATGAACACGCCGATCGTCACCATCAGCACGGTGAAGTTCGAGCCGGTGCCCGCAGCGACGATCAGCAGCACCACCATGCCGGGCACCGACTGCACGGCGTCGCTGATCCACGAGCCGATCCGGTCCGCCCGGCCGCCGAGGTAACCGGCCGCGACACCGCCCGGCACGCCCAGCGCGATCCCGGTCAGGCACGCGACGGCGGCGCCGTACACCGTGGTGCGCGCGCCGAAGAGCAACCGGCTGAAGATGTCGCGCCCCGTCGAGTCACCGCCCATCAGGTGCCCGGGGCCCGGTGGCGCTTGGGCCAGCGTGAAGTCGACGTGGTTCGGGTCGTGCGGCGCGAGCAGCGGCGCCAGCAGACCGGCGAGCACCACCAGCAGGAACACCGCCAGGGCCAGCGCACCGGCGGGACGGCGCAGGTAGCGCCGCCAGAGGCCGCGGTCGGCATGCGCGGTTGCGGTCACTTCTCACGCACCTTCGGGTTGACCCACCCGAGCACGAGGTCGAGCAGGAAGTTGACGACGACCACGAACACGACGGTCACGGCGGTCAGCCCGAGCAGCGCCGGGATGTCGCCGATCTGCGAGGCCGACTGGGTGAGGCTGCCGATGCCCGGCAGGTTGAACACCACCTCGACGACCACGGCCCCGCCGAGCAGTCCCACGAACATCAGCGCCAGCACCGTCAGCGCGGCGGGCGAGGCGTTGCGCAGCACGTGCAGCGCCACCCTGCGCTCGGGCAGGCCGCGAGCCCGCAGCGTGCGGACGAAGTCCTGCCCGCCGACCTCCAGCAGGCCGTTGCGCAGCTGCTCGGCGACCAGCACGATCGCGGTCAGCGACAACGACACCGCGGGCAGCGTGATCGAGCGCAGCCAGCCGAGCACCGACTCGTCCGGCGACACGTAGCCCACCGCGGGGAACCAGCGCAGCTGCACGGCGAACCAGAGCACCAGCACCAGGCTCACCCAGAACCCGGGCAGCGCGAACAGGACCACCGAGGCGAGCTTGAGGCACCGGTCCAGCAGCCCGCCCGGCCGCCGCCCGGCCACCACGCCGATCACCAGTCCCAGCGCGGCGGCCAGGAAGGTGGCCGCGAGGACCACCGACAGCGTCACCGGCACCCGCAGCGCGATCTGCTCGGAGATCGGCTGGAAGCTGCGCCAGGAGGTGCCGAAGTCGCCGCGGACGGCGTGCGAGGCCCAGTCCCAGAACTGCACCGGCAGCGGCCGGTCGAGCCCGAGCTGCTGGCGCAGCACCGCTTGTTGCGCGGGAGTGGCGTTGTTGCCGAGCAGCCCGGCCGTCGGGTCGCCGACCGCGAGGTGCGCCAGGAAGAACGAGCCGCAGGTGACGACGACCAGCAGGACCAGCCCGGACACCAACCGCCGGACGGTGAACTTGAGCATTGCGCACCCCTCTCGGGTGAGTGGGCGTCCGTGCGCGCTTCGGGGTGCCATGACGCCCCGAAACGCGCACGGTCTGACCTCGCACAGCCGCGAAATCCTCAGCCGCGCTGGATGAAGCGGAGGGTCGGGAACATCATTCCGGTGATCGGGGTGACCTTGATTCCCGGAACGCTGAAGTAGGTGTTGTTCGCCTGGTACCAGACGTCCTGCCAGGCGAGGTCGACGAGCTTGCCGTTGAGCTCGCGCGCCAGCGCGAGCTGCTCGTCGCCGGAGGCCGCCTCCGTGCGCGCGACCAGCTCGGCGACCTCCGGGAAGGCCTCGATCGACGGTTCCGGGTTGTACCACTGCTCGGTGGTGAAGCGGCCCGCGACCGAGGCCATCGGGTTGGAGTCCATCGCGATGACGGCGATGAACATCGGGTAGGTCGCGGCGTTCTTCTGGTAGTCGGCCTGCGACATCTCGTCCCAGGTGACCGTGATGCCGAGCTCGCCGAGGGTCTGCTGCACGGCGGGCTGCCAGGCCTGGAAGATCGGTGACATCGGCATGTGCACCGGGAATCCCCGCGGGTGACCGGCCTCGGCCAGCAGCCGCTTGGCCTCGGCGACGTCGTGCGCGTAGCGGTCGTCGAGCGCCGGGTCGTAGGCCGGGTCGCCGACCGGGAACACCTGGCTGCTCACCGTTCCGCCGCCCTGGCCGACCGCCTTGAGGATGGCCGCGCCGTCGAAGGCGTGGTTGATCGCGCGGCGCACCCGCACGTCGCCGAGCGGCTCGACGCGCTCGCCGGTGCGGTCCACGAACTGGATTCCGACCCAGGACGCGACCTTCGAGGAGACGTTCCAGCCGTTCTGCTGCGCCTGCGGGATTTCCGCGGGGTTGGCGAAGGCGACGTTGAGCTGACCGGACAGCATCGCGTTGAGGCTGGCGGTCTGGTCGGTGATCGGGAACATCCGGACACCGGTGAACGGGTAGGTGGCGGCGTCCCAGTGCTGCGGCTTCTTGGCGAACACGTACTGCGCACCGGCCGTCGACTCCGCGGCCCGGTACTCGTAGGGGCCGGAGCCGACCGGGTCGGTGGCCAGGTCGCCGCGGTCGATCGCGGCCGGCGAGGCCATCCAGCTGCGCCCCAGGCCCATGAAGTACAGCAGCGTGTCGTCCTTGCGCGTGAGGTGCAGGGCGATGGTCTGCGGGTCCACCGCGGTCACCGAAGCGACGTTGAGGTAGGCCTGCCCGGAGCGCGCCCCGGCCCGGAGGTGCTCCAGGTTCTTCACCGCGGCCGCCGCGTCGAACGGCTGCCCGTCGGCGAAGGTGACCCCGGTGCGCAGCTGCATGGTCAGCGTGCGGGAATCCGGCGAGAACGACCAGGAGGTCGCCAGCGCCGGAACCGGCTGGGAGTGCTCGTCGAGCGCGACCAGCGGGTCGTAGACCGCCGACAGGTAGGGGCCGTCGAAGCCGATGTCGGCGTTGGCCGGGTCCCACGACGTCACGTCCTGGAACGTGCCCATCTTGAGCTCGTCGGCCGCGGCGCCGGAATTCCCGGCGATGCTGGTGCACCCGGCCGCGGTCAGTGCGAGCACTGCGGCGAGTGCGGTTTTCCAGAGCCTTTTCATGGATCTCTGCCTCCGGCGAGAGGGGCGCTGATGACCGTTCGAAACTCCGAGGATCCTCGCCACCGGCTGCGGATTTCCCGGGCGAGCGGGACGCGAGGGAGGGGCCCGTTGCTCGCCGCCGCACCGCGTCGTGGCCGTTGAGTCTACGGATGTCGGCTAAAAATGCAATGGCCTCGCCCGGATTCGCCCGCACGAGGCCACTTCCCGCCGCGGTCAGCTCGCCGCGGCCACGATCACCCGCGGACTTCCCGGCAGTTGCAGCACTTCTCGCGGCTGCCAACCGGTTTCCCGCAACCAGCCGAACACCTCGGCCGCCGGGTAGACCACGGTGCCGTCGATGACCAGGTACTCCGCCGCGTGCAGGGCGTCGATGCCGCGCTGGCGCTCGTCGTCGTCGAGCAGGAAGTCCAGCAGCAGCAACGTCGCTCCGTCCCGCGCCGCCGCTCGCGCCCGGCCCAGGATCGCGCGGTTCTGCTCCGCGGCGAACCGGTGGATCACGTGGTTGAGCATGACGATGTCGTGCGCACCGCCCGGATCCGCGGTGTCGGTCGGCGCCGGGTCGATCCTGGCCCGCTCGGTCAGCCCGGCCGATTCCAGCGCCCCGGTGATGCCGTCGGTGAAGTCCGGCGCGAAGGCGAAGCGCACCGACAGCTCGGGATTCGCCCGCATCGCACCGATCGCGAAGGCCGGGGAGAGCCCGCCGAAGTCGAGCATGTCCCGGTACGGCGCGAAGTCGAAGCTCCTGGCCAGCATCGCGGCGTGCAGGGCGTTGTAGCGCATGACACCGGCCATGAACGTCGCCCACCGGGCCTCGTCCATCTTCAGGTCGCCGGGCTCGGCGGTGTCCACGGTGGCGTCGAACTGCGACCAGTGGCCGAAGCTGATCTCGTTCAGGAAGCCCAGGAACGGGTGCAGATCGGTCTCGCCCTCGCCCGAGAGGAACGCGGCCGCGTCGGGGGCGAGCCGGTACGCGCCGTCGCGGCGGTCCAGCAGGCCCAGCGCGTTCATGCCGTCGGCCAGGATCCGGGTCGTCCGCTCGCTCAAGCCCGTCCCGGCGGCCAGCTGCTCGATGCTGCGCTCACCGGCGGCGAGCTCGCGGAAGATCCCGGTGCGCGCGGCGGCGAAGAGCTGCTTGGCGCCCATGTAGCCGATCGCGATGTCGACGATGCGATCCGGTGTCGGTGCTGCGGACATGCTTCCTCCATTAGGGTTTCTTCTGATAAGGCCACTGTGGACCGCTCAGCCGATCCCGGTGCGGTCGTGGACGATCCGCCCGTCCACGACGGTCAGGTCGACCTCGACGTCGGGCAGCTCGGCCGGCGCGACCGCGAGCGGATCCGCCGCGAGCACGCACAGATCCGCGGCCATCCCGGGCGCGAGCACCCCCTTCCACGACGCGGCGCCGTCCTGGCGAGCCGGTTCGACCGTGCAGCAGCGAAGGAGCTGGGCCGTGCGCTGCCGGGGATCCTCCGCCGGGCCCAGCCATTCGTCCGCCGCGGCGATCTGGCGCCGCCAGTCGGGCGAGAGCACCGGCGCATCGGAGGTCACGCACATCCGCACGCCGAACTCCAGCGCCTCGCCCAGCCGCCAGGACTCCGCCGCCGCACCGGCCCCGAGCACGGCGTCGACCTGCTCGCCGGTGCACAGGGCTATTCCCGGCTGCACGTCGAGGCCGACGCCGAGCTCGGCCATCCGCCGCAGCTGCTCGGACGAGGCCATGTCACCGTGGATGATGTAGTGCCCGAGATCCGCGCCGTGCCCGACTCCGGCCAGCTCGACCGCGTTGAGCACGACCTCGATGGAGCGGTCGCCGGTGGCGTGCACGCCCACCTGCAGCCCGGCCCGGTGCGCGGCGACGATCATCCGGGTCAGGTTGTGCTCGCGATCGGCGTCGTCGATCCCGTCCACCAGCAGGCCCGCCGAACTCCCGTCGGCGTACCCGCACTTGGTGCAGGCCGAGCGCATCGGCGGGATGCCGTCCGCGAAGATCTTGATCCCGGCGAACCTGAGCCACCGCGGGTCGGCGCTGGCCCGGTCCGACTCGAGCCCGGCGAGCACGTCGGGCAGCGAGCTCCGGCCGTCCAGCTCGCCGTAGAGCGACAGCACCGTGACGCGGGCTTTCAGCAGCCCCTCGGCGGCGAGCTCGCGGTACTGCGCCACGACCGGGCTGCCGAACGCGCCGGTCGGCCCGGCGTCCTCCCCCGGCCCGAGGCCGGGTTCGGTGTAGCTCGTGATGCCGAGGGAGGCGAGCAGGTCGCCGGCGCGCAGGATCGCCGCGCGGCGCTGCTCGTTGGTGCGCAACGGATTTCGCGGATCACCGCTGCCGGATCCGAACAGGGTACGCGGCCAGAGCGCACCGAGCCAGGTCGCGTGCAGGTGCGCGTCGTTGATCCCGGGCAGGACCGCCCGCCCGGCCAGCTCGATGGTCCCGGTGGCCGGACCGGCCAGCGCCAGCACCTCGCGATCGGTGCCGATCGCGGCGATCCGCCCGCCGCGCAAGGCGATCGCGGTCGCCGGGTCCTGCTCGGTCATGGTGCGAACGACCCCGCCGCGCAGGACGAGGTCGGCGACTCCCCGGGTGCTGTCCCCTGCTGCGCGCACGGGCACTCCCCTTTCTCCGCCGTGGACTCGACATTTGAGTCAACAGCTGTAGACTAACCCAGGTTCGCGCCGTTGCACCCGCACGATTTGCGAAGGAGCTGGCGATCCGTGCACACCACCGTTCCGCACCGCCGCATCGGTAGCACCGACCTCGAGGCCTCCGCGCTCTCCCTGGGTTCCTGGCACACCTACGACCGGGTGGACTTCGCCGATGCGGTCGCGATGGTCCGCCACGCGCTCGACCGCGGCGTCAACCTCTTCGACGTCGGCGTCTACGGCCTGCCCGGCGCTCCCCCGACCTTCACCGACGTGATCTGGGGCGCGATCATGCGGGCGATCGGCCCGCCCCGCGAGGACTTCCTGCTCTCCGCCAAGCTGTGGATCGAGGGCTTCGGCCAGCGCGGATTCCGCCCGCAGCTGGAGAACACGCTGCTGCGCACCGGCCTCGACCACGCCGACCTGGTGATCCTGGGCGATCTGCGGCGCGACGACGTGCCGCTGGACGACCTGGTCGGCGACCTCGCCGGACTGGCCCGGGACGGGCTGATCCGCGCCTGGGGCGTGAACAACTGGTCCGCGCCGAACATCCACGCCCTGCGCGCCATCGCCGACCGCGACGGCGTTCCCGGCCCGCAGCTGGCGCAGCTGAAGTACAGCGTCGCGCGACGGTCCATTCCGGACGGTGCACCCTTCGCCGAGCTGTTCCGCACCGGCTTCCAGATGGAGGCCTCCGACGTGCTCGAAGGCGGGATCCTCGCGGGCAACACCACTCCCGAACGCGCCGTCGGACGCGATCCGGGCGGCATCCGGGAGACGATCCTGGCCGCCGTGCCGGTGCTCGCCGACCTCGCCGAGAAGCTGGACACCACCCCGGCGCAGCTGTGCATCGCGTTCACCCTCACCCACCCGGCCAACGTCTCCACCCTGGTCGGCGCGAGCCGGCTGGAGCAGGTCGAGCAGAACATCGGCGCCTTCGACCTGCTCGCGCGCGTCGGCTCCGACGAGCTGCGCGCGCTGGCCGAACCGTTCTGGGCCGACCGCGACGCCGTCTCCCCGGAAGGACCCTGACCCGAAATGCCCCACACCCCAGTACCTTTCGATCCCGAGATCGAGTCGGCCTTGGGCGTGCCGGACGGCACGACGCCCGAGTACACCGCCGAGACGCTCCCCGAGATGCGCCGCGCGATGGCCTCGATGTCACCCACCGCCGCCGACGTCATCGGCGCCCGCCCGGTCGAGGTGGCCGAGCACACCGCCGACGGCGGCATCGCGATCACCGTGCTCAGCCCGCGCGGGCTCGACCACCCGGTCCCCGCGCTGTACAACATCCACGGCGGCGGCATGATGCTCGGCACCCGCGACATGGACAACCCGCGCCTCGTCGACCTGGTGCTGGAGCTCGGCGTCGTCGCCATCAACGTCGAATACCGCCTCGCGCCAGAGCACCCGCACCCAGCACCGGTGGAGGACTGCTACGCGGGTCTGGTGTGGACGGCGGCGCACGCGGCGGAGCTGCACGTCGACCCGGCGCGCATCGTCGTGATGGGCGGCAGCGCGGGCGGTGGGCTCGCCGCGGGCGTGGCGCTGCTGGCCCGCGATCGCGGCGGCCCGGCGCTGGCCGGGCAGCTGCTGCTGTGCCCGATGATCGACGACACCAGCACCACGGTGGCCAGCCACCAGTACCAGGGCATCGGCCCGTGGCCCCGGGAGGCCACCATCGCGGGCTGGTCGGCGCTGGTCGGCGACGCCGAGGAGGTCTCGCCCTACGCCGCGCCGAGCCGGGCCGCGGACCTGTCGAACCTGCCGCACGCCTTCATCGAGGTCGGCAGCGCCGAGGGCTTCCGCGACGAGGACGTCGAGTACGCGCGGCGGATCTGGGCCACCGGCGGCCGCGCCGAACTGCACGTGTGGAGCGGCGGCTGCCACGGCTTCGACATCTACGCCCCGGCCGCCGAGATCACCCGGGCCGCGCTGGCCGCCCGGCTGTCCTGGCTGCGGCGGGTGCTGGCGCCATGAACCCGGTGCCCTACGACCCCGAGCTCGAACCGGGCCTGGCCGCCTTCCTCGAACTCGTCGAGCAGATCCCGCTGCGCGCGGAGACGATCCTGGCCAACCGCGCGCACTTCGACTCCGTCGTCCCGCCGGTCGAAGCCGCGATCGGCGACCGACCGGTGGACTTCGAGCACGTCACCGCCCCGGGCGTCGAGCTGACCGTCCTGCGCCCGCGCGGCGGCACCAGCGGCGCGCCGGGCATCTGCGGCATCCACGGCGGCGGAATGGTGCTGGGCAACCGCGCCTTCGGAGCCGCCGGACTGGTCGAGGACGTGCTGCGGTTCGGCGCCGTCGCGGTCACCGTCGAATACCGGCTCGCGCCGGAGCACCCCGCGCCCGCCGCCGCCGAGGACTGCTACGCGGGCCTGTGCTGGTTCGCCGAGCACGCCGGTGAGCTCGGCGTGGACCCGGCGCGCATCCTGGTGAGCGGTTCGAGCGCAGGTGGCGGGCTGAGCGCGGCCGTGGCGCTGATGGCCCGCGACCGGGGTGGTCCCGCGCTCGTCGGGCAGCTGCTGGACTGCCCGATGCTCGACGACCGCAACGACACGGCCTCCAGCAGGCAGTACGACGGCATCGGCGCCTGGGACCGCAACAACAACGACACCGCCTGGAACGCGATCCTCGGCTCGCGGCGCGGCACCGACGCGGTCTCGCCGTACGCGGCACCGGCGCGCGCGAGCGACCTGTCGGGCCTGCCTCCGGCGTTCATCTCGGTCGGCGCCGCGGAGGTCTTCCGCGACGAGGCCATCGACCACGCGACGCGGATCTGGGCGACCGGCGGCCGCGCCGAACTGCACGTGTGGTCCGGCGGCTACCACGGCTTCGCCGGTTCGTCCCCGGCGGCCGAGGTGTCCCGGGCCGCGATGGCGGCGCGGGATTCCTGGCTGCGCCGGGTGTTCGGCGAACCGGGCGCATGAGGGAACGTTGCGCCCCTGGTCAGCTCTCCCCGCAAGGTGGCGCGTACCCGAACGGGATGCTGCGCTCCTCCCACCGGTCTTCGGTGAGGACGTTGCGCGTGGTGGCGCAGATCCGCTGCTCGGCGACCTCGGCGTCGAGCCGCCACAGGCGCACTGTGCCGTCGTCGCTCGCACTGGCCAGCAGCGAACCGTCGTGGTTCAGCGCCACCGCCAAGACTCCGTCGTTGTGACCGGTCAGCGGCCCGACCAGCGGCTTCGGATGCACGAGATCGGAGACGTCCCACACCCTGACGGTGCCGTCCCTGCTCGCGCTGGCCAGGGTTCGGCCGTCCTCGCTCAGCGCCGTCGAGTTGATGGCGTTCGTGTGGCCTTCGACGGGATCCTGCGGCACCACCCTCGGGTCGGCCGGATCGCTCATGTCGAAGAGCCCGACTCGCAAGTACTCGCCCGCCCCCGCCCGGACCAGCACTCGGCCGTCGGCGCTGAAGTGCACTGAACGAACCGAGCCCATGGACACGACGGGATCGCCCAGCGGCTTCGGATCGGCGGGGTCGGAGACGTCCCACACCCGGGCCGTCTCATCGAGGCTTCCGCTGGCCAGCACGGTGCCGTCCGGGTTGAGGGCCACCGAGAGAACCCCGTCGGAATGCCCCGTCAACGGCTCACCGAGCGGGACCGGATCGGCGCGGTCCGACACGTCCCACAGGCGGATCGTCCGGTCGGAGCTCCCGGTTGCCAGCAGCGTGGCGTCCCGGTTCAGCGCCAGGCTCAGGTCGGTGCCGACGTGCCCGGTCTGCGCGGATCCGAGGAGTCTCGGGTGCGCGCGATCGGCGATGTTCCACAGCTGGACCACGCCGTCGAGGCTTCCGGTGACCAGCATCGTGTTGTCCTGGCTGAGCGCGATCGAGAGCACTCTCGCGCGGTCGCCGCCCAGAACTCCGAGCGCCCTCGGATCGGCGGCGTCGGACACGTCCCACAGCCGGACGGCCCGGCCCTCGTTCGCGCTCGCCAGCGTTCGGCCATCGGAGCTCATGACCATCGAGTTGGCGGCCTGGGCGTCACCGACCAGCAACGCGCCGGGCAGGTTCCACAGGCGCGCCTCGGACCGGCTCGAACTTGCCAGCGCGCTGCCGTCCGGGGTGAACGCCAGGGAGTAGACCGAGCCGGTGTGACCGGTCAGCGGATCGTGCAGGAGGCTCGGGTGGGCGGGATCTGCGATGTTCCACAGCCGGACCGTCCCGTCGGAGGCACCGGTGGCCAGCGTCGACCCGTCGGGGCTCAACGCCACCGAGAGCAGACCTGCCGGGTGGTCCGGTTCCAGGAGTTCTCCGACGGGCCGGGGCCGTGAGCGGTCGGAGACGTCCCACAGCCGAGTCGTCGCGTCGTCGCTCACGGCGGCCAGCAGCCCGCCGTCCGGGCTCAGCACCGCGTCGGTGACCCGGCCGGCGCCCGTCAGCGGATCGGCGACGAGTCTCGGCGCGCTCCGGTCGGAGACGTCCCAGAGCCGGACCGTCCGGTCGAAGCTTCCGCTGACCAGCAGCGAACCGTCCTCGCTCAGCGCGAGCGAGTAGACGACCTCGCGGTGACCCGTCATCGGAACGCCCAGGGGTTTCGGGGCTTCGCGGTCCGAGATGTCCCACAGCCGGACCGTGCCGTCGCTGGCCCCGCTGGCCAGCAGCGAACCGCTCAGCGCCAGCGAGTAGACGGAACCCGAATGCGCCAGCGGAGCTCCGATCCGTTTCGGGCCGGCGGGATCGGTGACGTCCCACAGCTGCACCTCTCCGTCGCCGCTCCCGCTGGCCAGCAGCGCGCCATCCGCGCTGAACACCACGGACAGCGCGTTGCCGCGGTGCTCCAGCGGCGGACCGAGCTCCACCGGTGCGCTGCGGTCGGAGGCGTCCCACAGCTGAACGGTGCCCTCCCAGCTCGCACTGGCCAGCACCGTGCCGTCCGGGCTCCAGGCCACCGAGTGCACGTCGCCGAACTGCCGCATCGGCGTGGCCAGCGGGGTGTTCGCGGTGTTGATCAGATCCGTCCGGACACCGAGGTCGTCAGGGCGCATGTCGTGCGCGACGAGGTGCAGCTGGGCGGCCATGGACACGTCGGTGCCGTGGAGCTGACCGGCTTGGGCGGCGATCTGCTGAAAGAGAGCGGCGTCGCGCTGCCCGAAGGCGTAGACGGCGGCCACCGACGGCAGCACCAGGACCAGCACGGCCAGCACCACCGCGATGCCGCGACGGCCTCGTGCCGCCGCGCGGGAGGCGGCGAGGAACTCCATCGCGACCGCACCGAGTTCGCCCCGGTGCTCCGCGCTCCACGCCCGGGCGTTGTCGAGGCGGCGCCCGCGGAACAGCCGGGCGGTGTCGCGCTCGTGGCGGGACCAGGCGGCGGCGGCTTCTTCCAGGTCTTGACGGGTGAGGTCGTCGGAGCGTTCCTGGCTCATCCACTCCCGCAGGCGCGGCCAGGCCCGCAGGAGCGCCTCGTGGGTGATCTCCACGGTGTGCTGCCCCTGGGTGAGCAGGCGGTCCCGGGTGAACGCCTCCAGGACGGCTCGCGCCGTCGGCCGGTCCGGGCTGTCGCGGACCAGCGCCGCTTGGGAGACCCGGCGCCGGGCGTCGTCCGCGGCGTCGCCGATGCTGACCAGCCTCAGGAACAGGCCTTTCGCGGTGCGCTGCTGCTCGGGCGAGAGCTTGAGGCCGGTGAAGGTCCGCTCCGCGGTTTTCGCCACCGCGCCCTGGATTCCACCGGTGTTGCGGTAGGCCTGCACGGTCAGCGTGCGGCCGTGCCGTTCGCGCCACGTGCCCCGCATCGCGTGCGCCAGCAGCGGAAGTCTCCCGGCTTCGTAGGCGGCATCGAAGTCGTCCACGCCGAGATCGCGCAGCAGCACGTCGACGAGCCCGTCCTCGATCCGCAGCCCGGCCCGTTGAGCGGGGTTCACGATCGCCGCCCGCAGTTCCGCCGCCGACATCGGCCCGACGACGATCTGGCCGTCCTCCAGCGCTTCTCGCAGCTCGGGAAGACCAGCGCATTGCGCGTAGAAGTCCGCCCGGAGGCCGTACACGACCAACGCCGCCGGTTCTCGCCCGGCCGGGCCCTGAGCGCTGAGCTTGGCCAGCACGTCCAGGAACGCACGTCGTTGCCAGCCCTCGGTGCACATCGTGAAGAGCTCTTCGAGCTGATCCACGATCACGACCACTCGACCCGCCTGGCCGCCGTCGGCCGCCGAGAGCCCGCGCAGGCCTGCTCGCAGGTCTTCCGCGAACTGCTCGGGATCGGACATCCTGCGGTGCACGTCGATCACGTGCTCGTCGTTCACCGAGGCGATCGCCGCCGCCAGCGCCTCGACCGGTTTCGCACCGGGCGTGAACAGCAATCCCGGCCACCGCGCCGAACCGGGCAGCGATCCCTGTTCGAGCCGGGGCACCAGACCTGCTTGCAGCAGCGACGACTTGCCCGCTCCCGAAGGTGCGACCAGCACCAGCGGGCTGCCGCCGGTGCGCAGGCGCTGGTCCAACCGGTCCAGCACGCTCGCCACGAGCTCGTCCCGCCCGAAGAACCACTCGGCCTGATCCGGGCGGAACGCCGACATGCCCGTCGGGTACGGGCACACCTCGGTCACCGCACCGGTTTCCGCCCGGCGGGTGCCGGCCCCGAAGTGCAGGTGCGTCTCGAAGTGCTGGTCGCCGCCCGCCTGGAAGACCGCCGCGGAACCGGATGCGTGCGCGATCTGGTGGACGTCGGGGTCGTCGGGCGGCATCCCGCTACCGCTCGCCGCCGAAGGTGATGTGCTGGTCGCCACCTGTCGTCATCACGTCCACCAGGGTGTTCGCCGCCGTCGAAACCGGTGCCGCCACTTCAGGTTCCACGCGAACTCCTCGCAGCCGGGTGGGAACGCCTCACCACGGTATCCCGGTCATCGCGACTTCCGGGCCCGCATCGGAGTGATTGCGCCGAGGGGAGCATCGCCGGTCGACCCGCGCGGGAACTCCAGCGAGGAGCCCAGCGGCGCACGGGCCGGCCACGTGCTTTCCCGAGGGGGAATGCGGGAAGCACGCGGCCAGCGTTCCCATCCTACCTGTCGTTCGGACGCACCCGGTTGCCCCGCTCGGCCCCCGTCATTCGGTTGGTGCGCTTGAGGATTCCGGCCGCCGGAAGACCCGGCGACCGGCGAACCAGGTCTCCGCGGCGGTGGTGGCGGCGAGCTCGTGCACCGGATGCTCGAAGGGGTTGCGGTCGAGGACGACGAAGTCCGCCGACTTGCCCGGCAGCAGCGAACCGGTCACCCCGCCCAGGCCCATCGCCCGCGCGCCGTTGATGGTGAACACCTCGATCGCCTCGGCCGGTGACAGCGCCTGCTCCGGCCACAGCGAACCGGCGTGGGCGCCGCTGGGGTCCTGCCTGGTCACCAGGCCCTGGATGCCCTCCCACGCGTTCGGCGAGGTGCTCACCGGCCAGTCCGATCCGCCCGCGACCAGCGCGCCGGAGTCCAGCAGCGCCCGGTTGGGCTGCATCCGCCCGGCCAGCTCCGCCGGGCGCACCTCGGCGATGGCCGCCGGGATCACCCCGGGGAACCACAGGAACGGCGAGATGTCGGCGATGACGTCGAGCTCGGCGAAGCGCGGCAGGTCCTGCGGGTGCACGAACTGGCCGTGCGCGATCTGGAACCGGCTCGACCGGTTGCCCTCCGCGCGGATCTGCGCCACCGCGTCCAGCGTCGCGCGCACCGAAGCGTCCCCGGTGCAGTGGATCTTCGCCGACAGGCCCGCCCCGGCCACCGACCGCAGCCAGCCGAGGAGCTCCTCCGGCGGCATGCTCAGCTCGCCGTGGTGGTGCGCGCCGTGCGCGTGGTCGGGCAGGTAGGGGTCGAGGAACGCGGCGGTGCGCGTCGGCGGCACCCCGTCGAGGAAGATCTTGACGAAGTCCGGCCGGTGGTGCGCGCTGCGGTAGCGCTCCCCCTCGGCCAGCAGGTCCGCACCGATCGGGGCGAACCCGAAGATCGGATCGTTGATCAGCATCGAGCTGACCACCCACGCGCTGAGCTCGCCGTCGCCGTCCAGCTCGTGCAACGCCCGCATGACCTCCCGCGATGCACCGGCGTCCTGGAACGCGGTGATGCCGTAGGAGTTCAGCACCTCCACGGCCCGCCGCGAGGCGCGGCGGTGCTGTTCGGCCGTCGGCGCCGCCGCGTCGTGCACGGCCTGCGCGGCGGCGATGCCCGCGCGCTCCAGCAACAATCCGGTCGGCCGACCGGTGTCCTGGTCGCGCACGATCACGCCGCCTGCCGGGTCCGCGCTGTCCGCGCCGATCCCGGCCAGCCGCAGGGCCCGCGAGTTCGCCCACCGGTTGTGGTGGCTGTCGTCCGACAGCAGCACCGGCCTGCCGCACGACGCATCGTCGAGCGCCCGCAACGCCGCCTCGCGGGAGAGCTCGCCGACCAGGTGCGATCCCCACGATCCGCCGGTCACCCACTCGTCGGGCCCCGCCGAACGAGCCCGCTCGGCGACGGCGGCGAGCACCTGCGCCAGGTCCGCCGCCGGGTCCACCGAGAGCTCGAAGAGCTCGGCCATCCCGGCCAGCACGTGGTGGTTGTGCACGTCGACCAGCCCGGGCATGACGAAGGCACCGCCGAGGTCGACCACCGCCGTGCCGTCCCCGCCGTGGCGGGCGACCTCGTCGCGGTCGCCGACCGCCAGCAGCTTGCCGCCCGCGATCGCCAGGTCCGTCGCCCACGGCCGCCCGGAGTCCACTGTGTACACGGTGGCACCGGTCAGGATCAGCTCTGCGGTGTCCATGACGCCTCCTCAGCGGGCGGGGTCGTACTCGGCCGGGTGCGCGGTGGCGCTCAGGAGACGGCCGTGCGCGCCGAAGGTGAAGTGGGTGGTGGCCGAGCCGGACTCGTCGAGCCCGAAGAGCGCGCCGTGCGAGCGGATGTTGCGGGCGTCCCGGTGGTCGGCCACGGTGACCGCCGCGCACGGGATCACCTTCTCCCGCCAGGCGAACACGTGGATCCCCGGGCGCAGCTGGTAGGTGGTGTGCTCGTCGGTGTCGGCGAGACCGCGCTCCGGACCGGCCAGGCAGTGCCAGGTGTACCAGTGCGGGCTCAGGTAGACGTGCTCGTAGGCGTGCTGCTCGCTGTACACCCACATCACCCGACGCCCCAGCAGGCTCGTCGTCGGCGCCGGTGCGGTGCCGGTGACCTCCACGCCGTCGATGACACCGGGCATGAACCCCTGCGACACCCGCGGCGCGCTGTCGCCGATGATGCTCACCACGCTCAGCGCGTGACCGCTGCGCAGGTCCAGCAGCAGCGAAACCGCGTCCTGCGGGCGGGAGCCGGTGTGGAACTGCGCGTAGTACAGCTGCTCGTCGACCTCGAAGGCCTCGTAGCGGTCCGCGCCGCGCGCGTTGCCGTGCGGGTCGCCTTCGGCCGCGACGTAGTCCCAGCGCACCTCGTCGCGGGTGAACTGGTGCTCGACGCGCGATCCGTTGGCGTTGACCAGGGTGATCGTGCGGTCGGCCAGCGCAGTGGAGACCGGGCCCTTGTTGGCGTCGAAGCCGTCGGCGAGCTCGTTGAGCGGCGGCCAGGTGGAGGTGTCGGAAAGCGTGGTCATCGATTCGTCCTCGGCGATCTCCGGGGGCGGGACGGGCACGACCATCCCGCCGCGGGCACGGCGGTGTCTTGTCCCGCGCTGCACCGTCCTTGTCGGTCCGTGCACGCGTCCCGGCCGATCGGCTGCCGCGGCGCCGGGACCGCGCGATGCTGCAGGCCGCGACTCGACGCTCGCGAGCGTCCCCTGTGGACGATCAACTCCGACGAGGAATGGGGTCCGCCATGGCCGCCACCTCCGATCGCGCCGCGGGCACCTTCATCGGTGTCTACAGCGCGGTGCTCTACACCGTGCTGCTGACCGCCCCGGTGATCGGCGGCGCGCTGACCGCGCAGTTCGACCTGACCCCGGGCGAGCTCGGCGGCCTGTTCTCGCTCGAACTCGGCGCCTTCAGCCTCGCCACCCTGCCCGCCTACCTGTGGCTGGGCCGCATCGACCCGCGCACCGCGACCTACGCCTGCACCGCGGTGTTCATCGCGGGCAACGTCGTCTCCGGACTGCTGGAGAGCTTCCCGCTGCTGGTCGCGGTGCGGGTGATCACCTCGCTGGCGGCGGGTTCGATCACGATCGTGCTGCTCACCCTCAGCGCCCGCACCGCCAACCCCGGGCGCGCCTTCGGCATCTTCGTGGTGAGCCAGCTGGCGATGGGCGCGCTGTTCCTCGCGGTGTTCCCGGTCGTCTTCGCCGGTGCCCCGGTCGCGGCGGTGTACTGGACGATGGCCGTGCTCGGCGTGCTGTGCCTGCCGGTGGTGCGCCTGCTGCGCGGCGGCCTGAGCGCGCCGGAAGCCACCGGCCGCCGCACGCCGAGCGCCAGGTTCGCGCTGGGCCTGGCCGGGATCTTCCTGTTCTACATAGCGCTGAGCGGCGTGTGGACGTTCATGGCCGGGATCTCCTCGGCGGCGGGCACCGACCTCTCCGACACCAGCGTGGTGCTGTCGGTGGCGACGGTGGCGGGCATCGGATCCGCGCTGATCGCCACGCTCATCGGAGACAGCCCGCGCCGCCGCACCTACCTGCTCTCCGGCTACGCGGCGCTGACCGCGAGCATCGCGCTGCTGCTCGGCGCTCCCGGCCTGGTCCGCTTCGCGGTGGCCGCGGTGGTCTTCAAGTTCGCCTGGACGTTCCTGCTGCCGAACCTGCTGACCGCGCTCGCCGACCTGAGCAGCGGAACCCAGGTCATGAACAGCACGAACCTGATGATCGGCGGCGGCTTCGCGATCGGCCCGTACCTGGCGGGAGTGCTGGTCGACGCGACCGGCGGCCACACCACGATGCTCGCGGTCTCCCTCGCCGCGGTCCTGCTCTCCACCACCTGCGCGGCGATCATCTCGCGGCCGAGTCAACTGCCGTGAGCGCTTCGGGGTGTCATAGCGCCCCGAAACGCTCACGGCAGTCGGTGGGCGGATGGCCGTACTCCGCGCGGAAGACCCTGGTGAAGTGCGCGTGGCTGGCGAAGCCCCAGCGGTGCGCGATGTCGGCGATCGTGCGGTGGCGACTGGCCGGGTCGGCCAGTTCGCGACGCGCTCTCGCCAGGCGCCGCCGCAGCACGTAGCGGCCCGGGGTGTCGCCTTCGGCGGCGAACAGCCTGCCCAGGTGCCGTGCGGACATGCCGACCGCGGCGGCCACCCTGGCCGGGGTCAGCTCGTGGTCGCCGAGGTGGCGGTCGACGTAGTCCTTGGCCGCGAACAGCGGCGGCGCACCACCGGTGGTCAACGCCCGCAACAGGTCCAGCGCCGTCTCGTCCGCGCCGTCGGCCACCGCTTCCGGGCGGGCCGCCACCGACTCCAGCAGGGCGCGCAGCGCCCGCAGCGCCGATCTGTCCGCGCTGAACTTGGCGGGGCCGGGCACTTCCGCGAACAGCTCGCGCGGGATGTCCACCAGCAGCTGGCGCATCGGCGCGGCGAAGCCGAACAGGTAGGACCGGCGCGTGTCGTAGACGACCAGCTCGCCCGCGCCGAGGGTCAGGCAGCCCTGGCCGTGGTAGAACACGGCCTCGCCGGAGAGCACCAGGCTGGCGAACACCGAATCCTTCGGCAGCGCACGGCATGCCGCCGAGGTTCGCTCGATGACGTGCTCGTTGCCCGCGATGTCGGCCATCCGCAGCGCGCCGAAGCGCACGTTGGTCTGGGTGGCCAGCAATCCCTGCTCGGCGTAGGGCGAGCACTTCAACCCCACCAGGGCGCGGCGGTTGTACTCCTCCCACGCCGCCACCCGGTCGGCCGGGTCGACGTGGGCCGTGGACACTCGCGAGATCAGCGAAACAGGCTGAGTCATCACGGCCTCCCGCCGGCGCGCCTCGTTGCGGGGGCAGGTTAACCCGCGCCGCGCCCGGCCTCAAGCGGCCAGGTAGCCGCCGTCCACCGGCACCACGGCACCGGTGACAGTGCCGCCTCTCCGGGATTCACAGTGGTGGTTGCGTCCAGGAATTATCTCGCGTTTCGGGGTTTCTTGTGGCTGGGGTACGTCACGGTCCCCTGAGGTGCGGTTTCGCAGAACTCGGGACTGTTCGTACATACGTCTTTGCACGCCGGTGGAGGGCCAGGGATGCGGTTTCCCGGAGTCTGAACGAAAGAGGGCAATTAAGCCGCGACTTCCGCCACGGGGGTCGGCGCGGTGGCGGCCCCGATGCCCGAGGTCCCGCCCGTGATCACCACCGTCATGGCCGCACCACCACCTTCACCTCGCCAGCGCCCGCGCGCAGACCGCGCTCCACCACCTCGTCCAGCGGCACCGTCGAGGTGACGATGCGGGAGAAGTCCACGCCCTGCGAAGCCAGCCGGATGAGTTCCGGGAAGGTGTCCCGGTAGCCGACGGTCGCGATGATGGACTGCTCGCGGTTGACCAGGCGAAAGGCGTCGAAGTCCAGGCGCCCGCCGAGACCGGCGAGCACCACGCGGCCGCCCGCCCGCGTCACCGCGAGCGATGTGTCCAACGTGGACTGGATGCCGACCGCCTCGAAGGCCACGTCCACCTCGGGAACGTCGTCGCCGACGCTGGAGGCTCCGAGTTCAGCCGCCAACTCCCGCCGCGCGGATTCCGGGTCGACACCGTGGATCCGGCCAACGCCGAGCTGCCGCGCGAGCAGCGTGATCAGCAGTCCGATCGGCCCGAGCCCGACCACCGCCATCGACTCGCCGGGCCGCGCTCCCGACCGGCGCAGCGCGTGCAGCGCCACCGAGGCGGGCTCGAAAACCGCTGCCTGCTCAAAGGAAACGTCCTCGGGGAGCACGTGCGCCATGTACGCCGGGACGGTCGCGTACTCGGCGAGTCCACCGTGCCCCATCAACCCGGCGAACCCGAAGTGCGCGCAGATGTTGTACTCGCCCGACCGGCAGCGATCGCAGCGCCCGCACCGGTAGTGCGGTTCGATCGCCAGCCGATCGCCTTCGGCCAGGCCGCGCACATCGGCGCCGACCGCGGTGACGGTCCCGCAGAACTCGTGCCCGAGCACCAGCGGCGCCACCACCCCCGATTCCGGGTGCGGTCGATCCACCGGGATCGCGTGCGGCCCGTCGACGAACTCGTGCTTGTCGCTACCGCAGATCCCGCAGTAGGCGACCCGCACCTGCACCTCCCCCGGCCCGGGAGCCCGCACCGGCACTTCGCCGATCCGGACGTCCCCAGCGCCGTGGTACACCGCCGCTTTCACAGTTCCACCTCTCCGCGATTCACAGTGGTGATTGCGTTCAGGAGTGATCTCACGTTTCGCGGTTTCTCCTGGCTGATGTGCGTCACGTTCCCCTGAGGTGCAGTTTCGCAGGACTCGGGACTACTCACGTGTCCGCCGCTGCAGGACCAGCGGTGCGGTTTCGCGCAATCCGAACGACAACAGCACCACCACGACGGCTCCGCCGACAGCGATGAACATCGCCGCCTGCAAGCCCCACTCGTCGGAGGCCCAGCCCGCCAGCATCGGCGCCAGGAACCCGCCGCAGAGCTCGCCGACGCCCATCACCAGGCCCAGCGCCGTGGCCAGTGCCCGGCTCGGCACGGTCTCGGCCGGGATCGTCGCCATGAACAGCGTGAAGCAGCCCAGCCCGGTGTAGGTGAGCACGACGATCGCCCCGAGCAGCAGCGGCTGCGCCACCAGCACCACGGCCAGCGGGCACAGCGCGGCGACCGCGGTGAACGCGATCATCGTGCGCCGCCTGCCGATGCGGTCCGAGATCGCCGGGGTGGCGAAGCCCCACAGCACCCAGGCGACGCCGAAGCAGGCCATCACCGCGCTCATCGTGCCGGGCGAATAGCCCTTCACCGACGCCAGGTAGGTCGGCGCGAAGGTGATGATCACGACGAACCAGGTCAGGTAGCAGGCCGCGATCGCCATGCACAGCACGATGTTGCGCTGCCGCAGCAGCTGGCCGACCGGCACCTTCGGCCCCGATTCCGCGGCCGCCTCCACCCGGCCGCCGGGCGGCACCTCGCGCACCGAGCGCGCCACCCAGACCGCCAGCAGCAGTCCCGGCACGATCGTCAGCAGGAACGCCGCGCGCCAGCCGACGTGCTCGGCGGCCCACACCACGACGATCGGCGAGACGATCCCGCCGAGCAGCCCGGCCGAGGATCCCTGCACCAGCCCCATGTTCAGGCCGCGGCGGTGCTGCTGGGAGGCCTCGATCATCAGCGACTGCGCCATCGGCAGCACCGCGCCCTCGGCCAGCCCCATCAGCGCCCTGGCGATCAGCAGCCCGGTGAACCCGGTCATCAGACCGGAGGCCGCCGAGCACACCGAGAAGCCCAGGATCGCCGCGATCAGCAGCGGTTTGCGCTTCCCGATCCGGTCGGAGACGGTGCCCACGACCATCCCGGACAGCGCCCAGGTCAGCGCCAGCACCCCGGACAGCGCGCCGAGCTGGGTGTTCGACAGCGGGAAGTCCTCGCGGATCATCGGCGCGAGGAACGACAGCGCCTGCCGGTCGAAGAACACGAAGCCGAACGACAGGAACAGGATCAGCAGCAGTCGGTTCTCGTAGCGGACCGGGTTCACGGCAGCACCGCCCTCAGCGGAACAGCGAGTTGACGTAGTCCGCGCCGATGCCGACGGCGTCGTAGTGCTTGCGGCACAGCTCGATGTAGTCGTGCACGTCGAAGAAGCCGGTGGTCTCACCGTTCTCGTCCAGCCAGATCAGCGGGCCCTTGACGATGAACATGGCCTTCATCGGCTCCTCGCTCTCGTAGGCGACCAGGGTGTGGCCCTCCCCCGGCGCCTCGTAGACGAAGTCGCCCGCCGAGGCCGTCCACGGCCGTTCGAGGTAGCCCCACTTGCCGGAGATGGTGTAGGCGAACACCTCGTGCGGGTGGTAGTGCCGGTTGACCAGCCCGGCCGTCTTGGCCCGCAGGATGTCCGACCAGGAGTTGTCCTTGACGTTGATCCACAGCGGCCGGGAGCCGACGGTGTCGGAGAACGGCGCGTAGTACCGGTCGTCGTCGGTGGCCACCTGCGACAGGTAGACCTCCGGCTGCGCGTCCGGCCGGAAGGAGTTCTCGATCGGCTTGAGGTCCTTCCAGAACTCCGTGGTGGGCTGTTCGGGCATCGTCGGCCGCCTTTCCGCTGAGTACCAGGTGCTGGCATCCAATCCCGCCGGCGGCCCCCGGGTCTTTCCGCTGGCGGACCAGTTCTTGCCCGTCCCGGACACGCCGATGTAACAGCTGCTACATTCTTCTTCGTGACAGACCTTCGCTGGCTGGTCCTCGTGATCAAGGTGCCCGCCGAACCGTCCCGGCACCGGGTCGCGGTGTGGCGGGAGCTCCGCAAGATCGGCGCGCTCTCCCTCGGGCAGGGCGTGTGGAGCGTGCCCGACGTCCCGGTGTTCGCCGACGGGATCGCCCGCGCCGTCGAGCTGACCGAGCAGGCCGGTGGCCAGGCCCTGGCGCTGGATGCCGCCGGGCGCGGCGAGTCCGACGCCGCCGCGCTGAAAGCCCAGTTCACCGCGGCGCGTTCGGCCGACTGGACGGAATTCCTCGCCGACTGCGGCAAGTTCGAGGCCGAACTGGCCAAGGAGATCCGCATCGCCAAGTTCACCCTGGCCGAGCTGGAGGAAGAGGAGCAGTCGCTGGAACGGCTGCGCCGCTGGCACCGCGACCTGACCGCCCGCGACGTCTTCGGAGCCCCGGAGGCCCCCGAAGCCGCCGAACGGCTCAAGCAGTGCGCGGCAGCGTGCGAGGACTACGCCGAACGCGTCTTCAACGCGCTGCACAACGGGGACAGGTGATGCGCTCGAAGCGCCAGATGTGGCCGCTGTACGCCGCGGGTTTCACCACCGCCTTCGGCGCTCACGGCATCGCGGCGAACCTCGGCGGCTTCTCCGACGACGCGGTCACCTCGCTGCTGGTGCTCGGCGCGCTGCTCGCCCTCTACGACGGCGCCGAAGTCCTGCTCAAACCGCTGTTCGGCACCCTCGCCGACCGCATCGGCGCCCGCCCGGTGCTGCTGGGCGGGCTGCTCGGCTTCGCCGCCGCGTCGGCGATCTACGTCATCGCCGACAGCCCCGCGTGGCTGTGGGTGGCGCGCCTCGGCCAGGGCGCCGCGGCCTCGGCCTTCTCGCCGTCCGCCTCAGCGCTCGTCGCCCGGCTCAACCCGTCGGCCAAGCACGGTCGCGCCTTCGGCTCCTACGGCTTCTACAAGTCGATCGGCTACACGCTGGGCCCGCTGCTGGGCGGTGTGCTGGTCTGGGCCGGCGGGTTGCGGCTGGTGTTCGCGGTGATGGCGCTGCTCGGCCTCGCCGTCGCGATCTGGGCCGCCGTCGACGTCCCGTCCGTCCCACCGCTGCCCAAGACCCGCCAGACGGTGCTGGACCTCCTCCGCCGCCTGGCCGATCCGGCCTTCCTCGCCCCGACGGCGGCGCTGGCCGCGGCGACCGCCGCGCTGTCGGTGGGAGTGGGCTTCCTGCCGGTGACCGGACGGCTGGACGGTCTGGGCCCGATCGCCACCGGAGCCGCGGTGTCGGTGCTGGCCGCCTGCGCCGCCGTCGTGCAGCCGATGGCCGGGCGCGCGCTGGACGCCGGCCGCCTCGCGCCGTCCCGCGGCATCGCCGCAGGTCTGCTGATCACGGCGGTGGGTCTGGTCTGCGCAGTGCTGCCCGGCCTGCTCGGCGTCCTGTCGGCCGCCGCGCTGATCGGAGCGGGAACCGGCCTGATCACCCCGCTCGGCTTCGCCGCGCTGGCCGCCGCCACCCCGCAGGAGCGGATGGGCCAGACGATGGGCGCGGCCGAACTCGGCCGGGAGCTCGGCGACGCGGGCGGCCCGCTGCTGGTCGCGGCGATCGCCACGATCGCGAGTCTGACCACCGGTTACACCGCGCTCGCCGTCCTGATCGCACTCGGCCCCGCGGTCGCCTTCGCGGTGCGCGCCGCGCGGCTACGTCAGCGGGCGTAGCCGAGGTTCAGCTCCGCGACGGATGAGCGGATCCCTCCCGTCGGCCACGCTTCACCGAGCCGCGCCGACAGGAGGGATCCCCATGACGACAACGCGCCCGGGCCGACGGCTCAGCGGTCGCCGCCGCAAGGTGTTCCTGGCCGCGCACCTGCTCACCGCCGCCGCCTGGTTCGGCATCGACCTCGTCGTCGGAGTCCTGGTCGTCACGGCCGCGATCACCGACTCCCCGCAGACCGCGGGCGCGGCGCTGCAGGCCGTCGGGATCTTCGCCGTCTGGCCGATGTTCACCACCAGCGTCCTGTGCCTGGCCTCCGGAGCGGTGCTCGGCCTGGGCACCAAGTACGGGCTGGTCCGGTACTGGTGGGTGGCGGTCAAGCTCGCCATCAACGTGGTCTTCTCCGCGCTGATCCTCGCCGGGCTGCGCCCGGGCATCGACGAGGCGGCCGACGCCGGCGCCCGCATGACCGCGGGCGACGCGACCGCCGCGATTCCCCCGACGCTGCTCTTCCCGATCGTGCTCGGGCCGAGCCTGCTGCTCACCGCCTACCTGCTGTCGGTGTTCAAGCCCTGGGGCCGCCTGCGCCGGAGCGCGGTCGGGAATCACTCCTGGCGGGGCAGCTCCCCGGCGCCCGGTTCGGTGGTGTCGAGGTAGCCGAGCAGGCGCTCCCGGCTCGGCACGGTGATCTTCGCCCGGTGCAGGCGTACGAGCCCCCGGTCGGCGAGTTCACCGAGCGCTGCCGTGGTCCGCTCCCGGCTGGCGTGCACCAGCCCCGCCAGCTGCTGGTGCGTCAACCGGACCGCTTGCGGGGGCGAGCCGGCCGACGCACCCCCGCTCAACGTCCACAGCGCGGTGGCCAGGCGCTCGAGCAGCGACTGGGACGCCAGGTCGGTGAGCTGGTGCTCGAGCTCGACGATGCGGGCACCCAGGTGTTCGGCGACGCGGGCCGCGATGCGCGGGTCGGCCAGCAGCAGCCGCCGGACGTGGTGCGGGCTCAGCACGCACAGCTGAGAGGGTTCGAGCGCTTCCGCCCAGTTCGCCCCCATCCGCAGACCGAGCAGCCGGACCTCGCCGAACACCGATCCGGGCCCCAGCACCCCGGTCGTGACCGGTGTCCCCGCCGCGGAGATCCGGTAGAGCCAGATCCTGCCCCGCTTGACCACGAACAGGTCCGCCACCGGCCGGTGCGGGCTGAACACCACCTGCCCCGCAGCGACCTCGCGCAGCGGCGCACGCGCCCCCAGCTCCGCCATCTCCCGCCTGGACAGATCGCGGAACAGCTCGGCTTCGGACAGGCAGTAGAAATCTTCGGGCACCGAAGCCTCCGGGAGGACCGCTCCCCGCCACCATCACCGCTGACCGCGAACTTGTCCAGCGAGATGCCTGCGAGCTGCCCGCAGCGGGTAGATGAGTGCAGTCGGGCGAGAGCAGGAGGCGACCATGGGCAGCACACCGCACACCATCTCCGGCTACGACTACGGCGATCCGCACCTCCCGCACTCGCCGGTCACCCTGCCGGAGGTGGACCGGCTCAAGTCCGCGCTGCTGTGGCGCGACGACGACGACCGCGCGCTCCGCGAGGCCGGAGACGTGCTGGCCGATCAGGTGACCGAGATCGTCGACGCCTGGTACGGCTACGTCGGTTCGCACCCGCACCTGGCCGCCTACTTCGCGCCGCCCGGCGGCGAACCCGACCACGACTACCTGGAGCGGGTCCGCCCGCGCTTCGAGCAGTGGATCCTCGACACCTGCCGCAAACCGCACGACCAGGCCTGGCTGGACTACCAGAACGAGATCGCGCTCCGGCACACGCGGGCGAAGAAGAACGAGACCGATCACGCCCGCGCGGTCGACCTCGTCCCGCTGCGCTACATGATCGCCTTCATCAACCCGATCACGACGACGATCCGCCCGTTCCTCGCCCGCAAGGGCCACGAGCCGGACGACGTCGACCGCATGCACCAGGCGTGGTTCAAGGCGGTCGTGCTCGACGTGGCGCTGTGGAGCCGCGCCTACACCGACTCGTGGTGACGCGGGCTCACGCCCGCCCGGCGCGGTGGCGGATCCCGAAGAGCGCCGACGCGGTGACGAGGCCGTAGAGCAGGTGCCCGACCAGGCTCCACACCGCCGTGGCCCCGATCTGCAACACCGGCATCCCCAATCCGGCGGGCATCAGCAGCAACCCGCCGAGCACCCACCACACGAGGCCATAACCCGCTCCGGCGACGAGCAGTGCTCGGAAGCCGGTGGCGGGCACGGCCAGTCCGAAACCGGCACCGAGAACCGCCGAGATCACCAGGTGGACCACGGCTCCGACAGCGGCGCCGGAACCTCCGACGAGCATCGCCACCATGGGCAGCATCCCCGTGAGCACCATCAGGACGCCGAACACGAGCCCGCCACCGATACCGGCGACGGCGCCGTGCAGTCCGCGCGTGACGACCAGCTGCACCGGGTGGTGCGCTGGATGTGCAGCAGTGGACATGACGCGACCTCCGATCGTTCAGGCCCTCACCAGCAGCATCGGCGCCCGCGTACCGCTCGTCGGTTACGCCCGTCACACAGCGCGCGGCCGCCGGAAGCGCGCGAACGCCCCGGGCGGGTGCCCGGGGCGTTCGTCGAGCCCGTCGGATCAGTCGCGGACGGCCAGCGCGAGATCGCCGTTGGCGTCCTTCTCGGCGTCGAGCGTCTTGTCCCCGAGCAGGGTGGCGACCTGCGGTTCGAGGAACACCCGGACCCCGGAGGCCTCGATCACCTCATCGCCCTCCTGGGGCTGATCGGCGATCGACGCCTGCAGTCCGTCCCCGGCCGGTGCGATGCGCAGCCCGGAGCCTTCTTGAGAGTCACCACCGACGAGGACGAGCTTGATGACCTCGGCGGCGCTCTCACTGATGGTGAGCATGGTGCTCAACTCCTTCTCGGAGCCGGTCAGGTGAAGGGGCCACCGTGTCATCCGAACGGCCCAGCACGCAAACCAGCCCGCCCGGGCGTGTCGGCACCCAAGGCTCCGCTCGCCCAGGTCGGCGTCAATTTCGCGCGAAATTGACGTTCACCCGGGTGACGGTCAATTTCGCGCGAAATCGACCGCCACCCCGACGGCTCAGGACTGGTAGGCGTCCAGGGGCGGGCAGGAGCAGACCAGGTTGCGGTCGCCGCGGGCGCCGTCGATGCGCCGCACCGTCGGCCACACCTTCGCCTCGCCCACGCCCAGCGGGTACGCCGCCTCCTCGCGGGAGTAGGCGTGGTCCCAGTCCTTGGCCAGGCAGGCCGCCGTGTGCGGGGCTCCGACCAGCGGGTTGTCCTCGGCGGGCCACTGCCCGGCGACGACCTTGTCGATCTCCGCGCGGATCGCGATCATGGCCTCGCAGAAGCGGTCCAGCTCGGCCAGGTTCTCGCTCTCGGTCGGCTCCACCATCAGCGTGCCGGCCACCGGGAACGACATCGTCGGCGCGTGGATGCCGTAGTCGGCCAGCCGCTTGGCCACGTCGTCGACGGTGATGCCGCTGGTCTTGCTGATCTGGCGCAGGTCGAGGATGCACTCGTGGGCGACGAACCCGCCCTCGCCGGTGTAGAGCACCGGGAAGTAGTTGTTCAGCCGCCGGGCCACGTAGTTGGCCGCCGCGACCGCGGTCAGCGTCGCGCGGCGCAGCCCCTCGCCGCCCATCATCCGCACGTAGGCCCACGAGATCGGCAGGATCGAGGCGCTGCCCCACGGGGCCGCGCTGATCGGGCCCACCCCGGTGGCCGGGCCGGCCGAGGGCTGCAGCGGGTGGTTCGGCAGGAACGGCGCCAGGTGCTCGCGCACGCCGATCGGGCCGACGCCCGGGCCGCCGCCGCCGTGCGGGATGCAGAACGTCTTGTGCAGGTTCAGGTGCGAGACGTCGGAGCCGAACTTGCCCATCCGGGCCAGGCCGATGAGCGCGTTGAGGTTCGCGCCGTCGACGTAGACCTGCCCGCCCGCGTCGTGCACGAGACCGCACACCTCGCGCACGGTGCCCTCGTAGACGCCGTGCGTGGACGGGTAGGTGATCATGATCGCGGCGAGGTCCTCGGCGTGCGCGGCGACCAGCTCGCGCAGGTGGTCGAGCTCGATGTTGCCGTCGTCGTCGCAGCGCACCACGATCACGCGCATCCCGGCCATGACCGCGCTGGCGGCGTTGGTGCCGTGCGCGCTCGCCGGGATCAGGCACACGTCGCGGGCCGACTCACCACGGCTGCGGTGGTAGGCGCGGATGGCCAGCAGTCCGGCGAACTCGCCCTGGCTGCCCGCGTTGGGCTGCAGGCTCACCGCGTCGTAGCCGGTGACCTCGGCCAGCCAGGTCTCCAGGTCCTTGACCAGCGACAGCAGGCCCTCGGCGTCCTGCGCGGGCGCGAACGGGTGCAGCGAGCCGAACTCCGGCCAGGTGATGGCCTCCATCTCGGCGGTCGCGTTGAGCTTCATCGTGCACGAGCCCAGCGGGATCATGCTGCGGTCCAGCGCGATGTCCTTGTCCGACAGCCGCCGCAGGTAGCGCAGCAGCGAGGTCTCCGAGTGGTGGGTGTGGAACACCGGGTGCGTCAGGTACTCGGAGGTGCGGCGCAGCGCCGCCGGGAGCGCGTCGGTGGTCTGCGCGTCCAGCTCGTCGACGTCCACGCCGTCGATCCCGAACGCCTGCCACACCGTCGCCAGGTGCGCTCGCGTGGTGGTCTCGTCGCAGCTGACGCCCACGTGGTCGGCGTCGACCCGGCGCAGGTTGATGCCGCCGCGCCGCGCCGCGGCCACGACCTCGTCGGCCCGGCCGGGCACCTTCGCGACGATCGTGTCGAAGAACTCCTGGTGCAGCACCTCGACGCCGCCGCGCCGCAGCTGCTCGGCCAGCACCGCCGCCATCCGGTGCGCGCGGGTCGCGATCGCCCGCAGCCCGGCCGGACCGTGGTAGACGGCGTACATCGACGCCATCACGGCCAGCAGCACCTGCGCGGTGCAGATGTTGCTGGTCGCCTTCTCCCGGCGGATGTGCTGCTCGCGGGTTTGCAGCGCGAGCCGGTAGGCCTTGTCGCCGTCGGCGTCGACGCTCACCCCGACCAGCCGCCCGGGCAGCTGCCGCTCCAGTCCCTTGGCCACGGCCATGAACCCGGCGTGCGGGCCGCCGAAGCCCATCGGCACGCCGAAGCGCTGGGTGCTGCCGACGACCACGTCCGCACCGATCTCACCGGGCGCGCGCAGCAGCGTCAGCGACAGCAGGTCGGTCGCCACCACGACCTTCGCCTTGCGCTCGTGGGCCTCGGCGATGAGCGCCTCGTGGTCGCGCAGCACGCCCGAGGCACCCGGGTAGGACAGCAGCACGCCGTAGAACTCGCCCTCGGGCAGGCCCGCCGACAGGTCGGCCACGACGACCTCGATGCCCAGCGGCTCGGCGCGGGTCTCGATGACCGCGATGGTCTGCGGGAGGGTGTCGGCGTCGACCAGGAAGCGCGACGACTTGGACTTGCCCGCGCGGCGCACCAGCGTCATGCCCTCGGCGGCGGCGGTCGCCTCGTCCAGCATCGACGCGTTGGCCACCGGCACCCCGGCCAGGTCGGCCACCATCGTCTGGAAGTTCAGCAGCGCTTCCAGCCTGCCCTGCGAGATCTCCGGCTGGTACGGCGTGTAGGCGGTGTACCAGGCCGGGTTCTCCAGCACGTTGCGCAGGATCACCGGTGGGGTCGTGGTGCCGTAGTAGCCGAGCCCGATCATCTCGGTGTGCGGGTGACAGCGGCGCGCGAGCTCGCGCAGCTCGGCCAGCGCCGCCGACTCGGTCGCCGGTTCCGGCAGCGCCAGCCGCAGGTCGTCCTCGCGAATGGCCTCCGGCACCGCGCTGCGGCCCAGCTCCTCGAGCGAACCGACGCCGATCACGTCGAGCATGCGGGCCAGTTCGGCCGGCGCCGGTCCGACGTGCCGGTCGGCGAACGGCGTGCCGTGCTCCAGAGCTGCCAGGGGAATGCGGTCGTCGGTCATCGCCAAACCTCAATCATCGCGGCGAACAGGGGGTGGCAGTGCAGCTGGGACTGCGCTGTTCTCTCCCCCTCTGTCCCCGTCCGCGAAGCGGACGCCTGAGAGCTTCACCCGGGAACCGGGCTTGCACCGTCGGCGGGGTGACACCACGACCGTGGCGCACCCTCTTTCCAGAGGTATCTCGCCCGTGCGGTCCAGGTGGCCTGAGAGGTTGTCGGGGAGGGTTGCTCCTTCGGCGCCGACCGCGGCTGGGCGCCGGGCCGGACTCTCCCGCACGGGGTCGGCGATGCGTCGGAGCTTACCCGATCAGCAGGCCCTCACGAACCTCCGATGCGAGCTGCGGCACAGTGCCGGAACCGCCTCAGCCGGTCTCGGCCTGCCGGTCCCGGCGGCGCCGGGACAGCTCGTCCTCGGCCTGCACCAGCTCGCCGCCGTCGGCCCGCTCGGCCGGGAACTCGTGGATGGTGCCGCTGATCTCGCGCATCGCACCGCTGACGGCGATGCCGAACACGCCTTGGCCGCCTTGCAGCAGATCGACCACCTCCTCCGCGGAGGTGCACTCGTAGACCGTCGTGCCGTCGCTGAACAGCGTCAACCGCGCCAGGTCCTGCACGCCGCGGTTGCGCAGGTGCTCCACCGCGACCCGGATGTTGTGCAGCGACACCCCGGTGTCCAGCAGCCGCTTGACCACCTTGAGCACCAGGATGTCCTTGAACGAGTACAGCCGCTGCGAGCCGGAACCCGCCGCACCGCGGATGGACGGGCCGACCAGCTTGGTGCGCGCCCAGTAGTCCAACTGGCGGTAGGTGATGCCGGCGATCTGGCAGGCGGCCGGACCCCGGTAGCCGACCAGTTCGTCCGGCAGCGAGGCGTCTGGGAACAGACCACCCTGCTCCGCGGCAGCATCCCCGTTGGACGCTTCCTCGACCACGCCTGCCTCCCCTCGTCCGGCTTGTCGCCGACGACGATCACCAGCGCCCGGATCGGTTCGACCGGGGCCGCGAACGCCCCGCCGACCGCGGTCCGGTAGCACCGCCGCATCGGCAGTTCACCCGCTGAATCACACCGGGGCAATTTCGCGTAACCCGACGGTATGCCTGCCGCGCGGGGAGGTCAACGCGACGCGCGGGGCACGCCGAACGACCCGGCCCCCGCCTGCACCAGCAAGCGGGGGCCGGGAACACCTGATCGGCCGACCGTTACGTGTCGGCACCTCTAAAATCCTCGGGCGACACCGAATCGAGGAACTCGCGGAACTTCTCCACCTCGTCCTCCTGCTCGTCGGGGATGATCAGCCCGGCCTCGTCCAGCACCGATTCGTCGGCGTGGATCGGCACTCCGATGCGCAGCGCCAGCGCCACCGAGTCGCTCGGCCGCGCGGACACCCGCACGTCCCCGTCGAACACCAGCTCGGCGAAGAAGGTGCCCTCCTGCAGATCGGTGATCCGCACCTGCTCCAGGTCGCGCCCGAGGGCGCCGATGACGTCCTTGAGCAGGTCGTGGGTCAGCGGTCGCTGCGGTCGCACGCCCTGCTGCTCGAGCGCGATGGCCGTCGCCTCGACCGAGCCGATCCAGATCGGCAGGTAGCGCTCGCCGTGCGCTTCGCGCAACAGCAGGATCGGCTGATTGGCTGGTAGTTCCACTCGCACGCCGACGACGCGCATCTCGCTGCTCATCGTCACATCGCCTCCTCCAGCGCGCCGAAGCGTGACATCCCCGTCGAGGATCGCGCACCGACGCCTCCGACGCTACCCGCGATACGGCGGCTACGCCCATCCCTCCGGCGGCCTCACCGGCCGCCGCTGCCACAGCTTTCCCACCGGATACCCGATCGCCACCGGTGGGCTCGAACCGCTGGCCGAGCTCGTCATCGAGCATTACCAGCACGATACACCGCCGACCGTCCGCGCGGACCGCCGGAAATGAAGCCGCTGCAACGGCAGAACCGGTTGCGGCGCCGAGAAATTCCTCGCTGCGGATGCCGCTCGACCTCGGTCGCGCAAGTACCGCGACGCGCCAGCGGGGCGGCGCCGGGATGGCGTCGCCCCGCTGGCGGGTCGGAAGTCGGATCCGGGTCTCAATGCCTGTTGGCGGTCGTGCCGCTCAGGTGGTCGTCCAGCGGAACCCGACCCGCCGACGGCCACCCCGCACACGCACCCCGAGCGGCTGCCGCCGCTCACCGAAGCGCGGACGGCTTCGCCGACAGGCTCTCAGCGCCCGTCGATCGGCCCGGTCAGGAACACCAACCGGAACTTGCCGATCTGCACCTCGTCGCCGTTGGCCAGCACCGAGGTGTCCACCGGTTCGCGGTTGACGTAGGTGCCGTTCAGGCTGCCGACGTCGACGACCACGAAGTCGTTGCCCTCGCGGCGGAACTCCGCGTGCCGACGGGAAACCGTGACGTCGTCGAGGAAGATGTCGCTGTCCGGGTGCCGGCCCGCGGTGGTGGCCTCCCGGTCCAGCAGGAACCGCGAGCCCGCGTTCGGGCCGCGCTTGACCACCAGCAGGGCGTTGCCCGCGGGCAGTGCGTCGACCCCGGACGCGGCGGCGGGCTCCGGGGCCGGGCTCTCGGTGCTCTCCGGCTCCGAGAGGAACGGCCTGAAGACCGAGGTGGTCTCCGGTGACTGCTCCGGCGGAACCTCGCCGAAGCCGCTGTTCTGGCTCACCTGAGCTCTCCTCCACGCGGATAGATCGTGCTAAATATGTGCCCAACGTACCGTGCCTGGGCAGGCGTTGGACGCGGGACTCCCGACATTCTCCCGGGCGACCCCGACAGAACGACGATCATTCCTGGTCGATCAGCTTCTGGTAGGCCTCGGCGTCGAGCAGATCCGCGAACTGCTCCGGATCGGCGAGCTTGATCTCGACCATCCAGCCGCCGTCCTGCGGCGCCGAATTGACCAGCTCGGGCTGGTCCTCCAGCTCGCCGTTGCGGGCGGTCACCTCGCCGCTCACCGGCGCGTAGATGTCCGACACGCTCTTGGTCGACTCCACCTCGCCCATGGAGTCGCCGGCCGCGACCTGCTCTCCCAGCTCGGGCAGCTGCACGAACACCACATCGCCGAGCTGCTGCTGGGCGTAGTCGGTGATCCCGATCCGCACGGTGTCCTCGCCGGTGCGCTGGACCCACTCGTGCTCTTCGGTGTACTTGATCTCGTCCGGGGCCGCCACGTGGTCCCGCCTTCCTCGTCCGCTGCTGCTCTTCGGAAACGCCGGCCGCGCTGGTGGCGTGATCGGCTCGGCGAGCGTATGCAGCGCGCGGTGCCGCCCGCAAGGCGACCCCCGGTGGCATCGGTTCAGGCCTGCCGCGCGGGCGGGAGACCGCCGGTCAGGCCCGCGCCGGTCGGCGGCGGGCCTGGTGCACCGCGGCCACCACCTGCCCCAGGTACAGCACTCCGGCCCACAGGTACAGCGCGCCGCCCCAGCAGGTGAAGGCGTAGGCGATCGGGCGCACCACTTCGGACAGCGGGAACTCCTCCTGCACCAGCAACAACAGCGGGAACGCGTACATCAGGCAGAAGGTCGCGGCCTTGCCCAGGTAGTGCACCTCGGGCGGCTCGTAACCGTGCCAGCGCAGCACCGGCAGGCACAGGGTCAGCACCACGTCCCGCAGCACCAGCGCGGCGGCGACCCACCAGGGCACCACGTCGCGCAGCACGAAGGCCACCAGGGTAGCGATGATGTAGAGGCGGTCGGCGGCCGGGTCGAGCAGTTCGCCGAGGCGGCTGTACTGGTTGAGCCAGCGGGCGAGCTTGCCGTCGAGCCAGTCGGTGATCCCGCTGATCACCAGCACCAGCAGGGCGAGCAGATCGGCCTTGGGGCCGAGCAGCAACCACAGGAACAGCGGTACCCCGGCGAGCCGGACGACGCTGAGCAGGTTCGGCAGTGTCCACCATGGATCGGCCCACACCCCGGCGGCGGCTTCGCGGATCCGGGCTATGCCGTGGTCCTGGCGCTGCTCCGGCGAGCGACCCGGGTTGTCCCCGCGGCTTCCGCTCGTGGTGTTCTCCGTGGTGCGCTCGGCGTCCTGCACCACGAGCCTCCCCTGAATGGTTGTGCGTGCTACCCCAGATGCACGGATGCGCATCCCCTCGGGGTCAGGATCTCACATTCGGCGCACAACACACTTGGCGGCCGTGGCTCCCGAGGATCGGGCCGGATGGCGGCGGGAGCCGACGGCCGACGGGGTCAGGCCCGGGTGCGGCTCCAGCCGCGGCGGCGGAGTTCGGCGTCGGTGAGGAAGCGGGCTCGCCCGCGGTCGTCGACACCGGCCCAGCGGGCTCCGGCAGAGCCCTCGAGCACGTAGGAATGACCGCCGCTCCACACCACGCTGCACGGCGCGGTGGGCAGTTCGGCCGACGGGGCCGGGCGCGTTTCGACCTGTGCGGTGGATGCCTCGGGGGACCGGGCCGGTTCCGTGCTCATCGTTGCAGCACCTCCGTTTTCTGCTTCTGTTGTCGGCGCGGCGCGCACTTTTGTTAGCCCGATCTCAGACTCGGATCCGATTGTGATCGGACATGCGCGCTGCGTCGCGCCGAAGCCGGACCGCAGCGCCCAGCGGACGCGTTCCGTCGCCGAGCTGCCGTCGGCGATAGGCCGGGCGCTATGCCCCGCCGAACTCGGGCGAACCGCTCACCGGGGGGCGCCTGTTCGCGGCGCGGCACAACGGCTCTGGCGCACCCGGTGGTTGTGCGGTAGGACGACAGGCACTTGGTGGCGGATGCGGGAGGTAGTTGGTCATGGGTGCCTATGCCGAGGCCCACCGGCGGAGCTTGACCGACCCGGAGGGTTTCTGGCTCGACGCGGCGGCGGCGATCGAGTGGGAGCGCGAACCGTCGCGCGCCCTCGACCGCGACGCCGACCCGTTCTTCCGCTGGTTCCCCGACGGGGAGCTCAACACCTGCTTCAACGCGCTGGACCGGCACGTCCGCGACGGTCGCGGCGAGCAGGACGCGCTGATCTGGGACTCGGCGATGACCGGCCAGGTGGTCCGCTGGACCTACCGGGAGCTGCTGGAGCGGGTGGCGCTGTTCGCCGGGGCGCTGCGCGCGCAGGGCGTGGCGCGCGGTGATCGCGTGGTGCTCTACCTGCCGATGATCCCGGAGGCCGCGATCGCGATGCTGGCCTGCGCCCGCATCGGCGCGGTGCACTCGGTGGTCTTCGGCGGTTTCGCGCCGAAGGAGCTGGCCGCGCGCATCGAGGACGCCCGGCCGACCGTGGTCGTGGCGGCGTCCTGCGGGCTGGAGCCCAACCGGGTCGTCGAGTACAAGCCGATCGTCGACGAGGCGCTGCGGCTGACCGAGCACCAGCCGAAGCGGGTGATCGTGCTCCAGCGCGAGCAGGCCCGCGCCGAGCTCGGCGAGCGGGACGTGGACTGGGACGAGGCGCTGGCGCAGGCCGAACCAGCCGGGTGCGTCCCGGTCAAGGCCACCGATCCGCTGTACGTGCTCTACACCTCGGGCACCACGGGCCGTCCGAAGGGCGTGGTGCGCGACAACGGCGGGCACGCGGTGGCGCTGCGCTGGTCGATGGCCAACATCTACGACATCGGTCCGGGCGAGGTGTTCTGGACCGCCTCCGACGTCGGTTGGGTGGTCGGCCACTCCTACATCGTCTACGCGCCGCTGCTGACCGGGGCCACCACCGTGGTCTACGAGGGCAAGCCCGTCGGCACGCCGGACGCGGGCGCGTTCTGGCGGGTCATCGCCGAGCACCGGGTCAAGGCGCTGTTCACCGCGCCGACCGCGTTCCGGGCGATCAAGCGGGTGGACCCGGAGGCGAAGCTGCTGGCCGAGCACGACATCTCCAGCCTGCGGACGCTGTTCCTGGCCGGTGAGCGGCTGGACCCGGAGACCTACCACTGGGCGTCCGAGCACCTCGGCGTGCCGGTGATCGACCACTGGTGGCAGACCGAGACGGGCTGGCCGATCTGCGCGAACCTGCGCGGGCTGGAGCCGATGCCGGTCAAGCCGGGCTCGCCGACGGTGGCGGTGCCCGGCTACGACGTGGTGGCGCTGGACCAGGCGGGCAATCCGCTGCCGCCGGAGACCGACGGCGCGATCTGCATCCGGCTGCCGCTGCCGCCGGGCACGCTGCCGACGCTGTGGGGCGATGACGAGCGGTTCCGCGAGTCGTACCTGTCGCGCTACCCCGGCTACTACCTGACCGGCGACAACGGCTACGTCGACGCCGACGGGTACGTGTTCGTGATGGGCCGCACCGACGACGTGATCAACGTCGCCGGGCACCGGTTGTCCACCGGCTCGATGGAAGCGGTGCTGGCGGCGCACCCCGCGGTCGCCGAGTGCGCGGTGATCGGGGTGCGCGACGCGCTGAAGGGCCAGGTGCCGCGCGGGCTCGTGGTGCTCAAGTCCGGTGTGGACATCGATCCGGAGGTGCTGCGCGAGGAGCTGGTGGCGGCGGTGCGCGAGCAGATCGGGCCGGTCGCGGCGTTCCGCGAGGTCGCGGTGGTGGACGGCCTGCCCAAGACGCGCTCGGGCAAGATCCTGCGCAAGTCGATGCGGGAGATCGCCGACAGCGGCGACACCAAGGTCCCGTCCACCATCGAGGACCCGGCGGTGCTCGACCGCCTGCGCCCGGCGCTGCGCGGCGAGTGACCGGAGGGCTCAGCCGCGCTGCCGGTCCCGCGCGACGTCCTCCAGCGCCTGGAGGACGGCCGCGATGGCCGGTTGCTCGCGGCTGCCCCGGCGCACGCAGGTGAGGACGCTCCGCGACGGCACCGGCTCGTCGCGGAGCGGGATCCGCACCACCCGGTGCTCGGGCGAGGTGGTGGCGAGACGGGGCAGCAGGCAGATGCCGAGCCCGCTCGCGACCATCGCCAGCACCGAGTTCCACTCCGCGGCCCCGTGCGCCACTCGCGGGGCGAATCCCGCCGCCGCGCACGCGACCTCGATCAGCTGGAACTGGTCGTGGTGCGGCTCGATCCAGGTCTCGCGCGCGGTCTCGACCAGCCGGACCGAATCGCGCTCGGCGAACGGGTGCTCCGCGGAGACCACGAGATCCTGCGGGTCGTCGAGCAGGACCTGCTGGTCGAGCCTCGGGTCGTCCAGCGGCGGCGTGCCCGCCACCGGCAGGACCACGACGTCGGTCTGCTCGCCCAGCAGCAGGCGCAGGCCGTCGTCGATGTCGGTTTCCCGCAGCCCCACCTCCAACCGCGGGTGGGAGTCGCGGAGCCGCGCGGCGGCGGGGGCCAGCAGCGAGCCGAAGCTGGTCGCGAACCCGCCCACCCGGACCTGCCCCACCGCCCCGGCGGAGTGCGCGGCCAGATCGGCGCGGGCCCGCTCCCACTCGGCCGCGATCGCATCGGCGTGCGCCAGCACGATGTGCGCCGCGGGGGTGAGCTGCACTCGTCTGCCTTCCGGCCGCAGCAGCTCGGCGCCGATCTCGCGGGACAGCAAGCGGATCTGCTGCGAGACCGCTGACGGCGTCAGGTAGAGCGCCCGCGCGGTCGCGGTCACCGTGCCTTCCGCCCGGAGGACGCGCAGGACGTGGAGTCGTCGCAGGTCGATCATTCAGGCGATTCTTCACGGTTGCGGGCGGAAATGTGAGATGGATCTGAAACCGCGGCCGTCCCAGGCTTCAGGGGTGCAGTCATCCACGCCATCGCGGCCGATCGCCGTGCCACCGTTCGCGCTCGTGCTCGGCGCCGTCGTCAGCGTCCAGTTCGGGCAGGCCTTCGGCAAGCAGCTGTTCGCAGTCGTGGGGCCGCTCGGGGTCGCAGGCCTGCGGCTGTCGCTGGCGGCACTGTTGCTGCTGGTCCTGCGGCGGCCGCGAATCCCCGCCGACTGGCGCTCGCGCGGTCTGATCATCGCGTTCGGAGCGGCGATCGCGACGATGAACGTCGTCTACCTCGCGCTGGCGCACCTGCCGGTGGCGGTCGCCAGCACGCTCCAGCTGCTCGGCCCGCTCTCCGTCGCGCTGCTCGGCTCACGACGTCCGCGCGACGTGCTGTGGGCAGCCCTCGCGGCGGCGGGCGTGTTCTTGTTCTGCGGCCCGGTCAGCGCACCGCTGCCCGTCATCGGCGTTGGTCTCGCGCTGGTGTCGGCGGCGGGGATGGGCTGCTACCTGCTGGTGAGCCACCGCGTCGGCGCGATCAGCAGCGACGGCTCCCCGCTCGCGCTCGCGGTCGCCTGCGCCGCAGTGCTCGTGCTGCCCTTCGGCATCGCCGAGTCCGGGACGGCGCTCCTGTCCCCCGCCGTGCTGCTGGCCGGGCTGGGAATCGCGGTGCTGTCGGCGGTCGTGCCGTACTCGCTGGAGCTGGCCGCGCTGCGCCGGATCCCACCCCGGGTCGTCGGGGTGCTGCAGAGCCTGGAGCCTGCGACCGGCGCCTTGGCCGGCCTGCTGCTGCTCGCCGAGCTGCTGTCACCGGTCCAGCTCGTCGCGCTCGGCTGCGTCACGGCGGCGTCGATCGGAGCGGTGCTCACCCGGGACCGCTGAGTGCGTCCGTTCGGACGCTTCGTCGGCCGACTTTGGTCTATACCTTTGAGGTGCGCCGCTCCCCGAGCCACGAGGAGCGCACGCACCTGACCTCACGCCCGACCGACCAACGGCGCGCAGAGCCGCGCTCGCCGTTGTGGCAGGTGCGCTCGGTCGCCGGGACCGCGGTGGCCGCACCTGCCGTGGAGAACCTCGCCATGGACAACCTCATCCCCGTCCCCGAATCGGTGCGACCGGATCCGGCGACGACCTTCGCACTGTCCCCGCAGACGTCGATCCGGGCGGCGGGCGACGCCGCCGAGGTCGGTGAGTACCTGGCCGGGATCCTGCGACCGTCGACCGGTTTCCCGCTGCCGGTGCGCGACGACGCAGGCGCCATCGCGCTGGAGATCGACGCGACCGCGGAGACCGGCCCGGCCGGATACCGGCTGCTCGTCACCGGGGAGACCGTCGGCCTGCGCGCCGTCAGCGCCGAAGGGCTGTTCAACGGCGTGCAGACGCTGCGGCAGCTGCTGCCCGCCGCGATCGAGAGCCGCACCGAGCAGCCCGGCCCGTGGTCGGTGCCCGGCGGTGAGATCGTCGACCGGCCGCGCTTCGCGCACCGGGCCGCGATGCTCGACGTCGCGCGGCACTTCTTCACCGTCGAGCAGGTCAAGCGCTACATCGACCAGATCGTCCGGTACAAGCTCAACCGGCTGCACCTGCACCTGACCGACGACCAGGGCTGGCGCATCGACATCGACAGCTGGCCGAAGCTCACCGAGTACGGCGGCGGCACCGAGGTCGGCGGCGGTCCGGGCGGGCACTACAGCAAGCAGGACTACGCCGAGATCGTCGAGTACGCCGCCTCCCGGCACGTGGTGGTGATCCCCGAGATCGACCTGCCCGGGCACACCAACGCCGCGCTGGCCTCCTACGCCGAGCTGAACCGCGACGGGGTGGCACCGCCGCGCTACACCGGCATCGAGGTCGGCTTCAGCTCGTTGTGCGCGGACAAGGAGGTCACCTACGAGTTCGTCGAGGACGTCATCCGCGAGCTCGCCGAGATCACGCCCGGCCCGTACCTGCACATCGGCGGCGACGAGGCGGAGGCGACCAGCGAGGAGGACTACAAGGAGTTCGTCTCGCGGATCCTGCCCGTGGTGGCGAAGTACGGCAAGACCGCGGTCGGCTGGCACGAGTACGCCAAGGCGGCCCCGCAGGGCGAGGCGGTGGTGCAGTACTGGGGCACCACCGACACCGATCCGCTGCTGCCCGAGGCGGTGGCGCGCGGCAACAAGATCCTGGTCTCGCCCGCGAACAAGTCCTACCTGGACATGAAGTACGACGAGAACACCCCGCTGGGCCTGAAGTGGGCCGGGTTCATCGAGGTCGCCGACGCCTACGGCTGGGACCCGGGCAGCTACCTGCGGGACGTGCCGGAGGAAGCGATCCTCGGCGTGGAAGCGCCGCTGTGGTCGGAAACCCTGGAGAACTCCGACCACGTCGAGTTCATGGCCTTCCCCCGCCTGCCCGCGCTCGCCGAACTGGCCTGGTCCCCGAAGTCCGCCCAGGACTGGGAGTCCTTCGCCCAGCGCCTGGCCACCCACGGCCCCCGCCTGGAAGCCTCCGGCATCAACTACTACAGGTCGCCCCAGGTCCCCTGGAACATCTGAGGAACCGGCCCGGTGAAGGGCACCTTTAGGCAACATACTTGCTAAAAGGTGCCCTTCACCTCACTCCCCCGCTGGGAGCTTGGGTTGCAGGACCGTCCACCACTCGGCGAGGGTGGGGCGTTCGGCCAGGTCGGCGAAGGTGATCTGGACGCCGAGGCGGCGCCACTTCTCCACCAGGGTCATGATGCGGACCGAGTCCAGGCCCCAGTCGATGAGGTTCTCCTCGTCGGTCAGCTCCGCGGGGTCCTCGTAGAGCAGCTCCGCGACCTGCTCCCGGACCTCTTCCAGCGTCAACTTCTGCGACATCGCACGCACTCCCAGAAAAAATCGTCAGGCCACTTCGGACTCGCGCACCGCGAGGTCCTGCGCCAGGCGCTGCGCGGTGTCGACCACCGCGCACCGCTTGGCGGCGTAGGTCAGCGCCATCCGGTGCTCCTCCGCGGAGAAGTCCGCGACCGCGTCGGCGACCAGGAACGCCTGGACCTCCTGCTGGAAGGCCTCGGCGGCGGTCATCAGGCAGCCGATGTGGGCGTAGATCCCGGTGATGATCAGCTGATCACGTCCCCAGTCCCGCAGCAGCTGGCGCAGCTCGGTGCGCTGGAAGGCGCTGTAGCGCCACTTGGTCAGCAGCACGTCGCCGTCGCCGGGCGCCAGCTCGTCGATGATCGCCTCCTGCGCCGGGTCGGCCACGCCCGGGCCCCACCACTCCAGCTGCAGGCCGCGCTGCTCGGGCGTCTGGCCACCGGGCTGCGCGCAGTACACCACCGGAACGCCTGCCGCGCGAGCGGTTTCCCGCAGCAGCGCGATGTTGGGCACCACCTGGTCCAGCGGTTCGCCCTCCGCCGGGAAGGCGTTGACGAAGTGCCGCTCCATGTCGTGGATCAGCAGCACCGACCGGTTCGGGTCGGGCCGCCACGACACGCGGTTCTCCGGCAGCTCGTCGGGCTGCGGAACCCGGTACGGGGCGATGGTCGGAAGCGCCACGGGCGGCCTCCTCCTGTAGTCGATGATCGGTCCTTGTGCAGGTCAGCGGCGTTCGAGCTCCGGCACCAGCTCCCGGCTGATCGCCTCCCGGAGGTCGCGCTTGCTGACCTTGCCGACGCCGGTCTGCGGGAACTGCTCGACGAACTCGACCCGGTCCGGCACCTTGTAGGCGGCCAGCCCGCGCTCGCGCACGAACTTGATCAGCTCGCGAGCCTTGGGCGGGGTGCCGCGCGGCACGACGAAGGCGCAGCTGCGCTCGCCGAGGTAGTCGTCGGGCATGGACACCACGGCCGCGTCGTGCACCGCCGGGTGCGCCAGCAGGTGGTTCTCCACCTCTTCCGCGGCGATCTTCTCGCCGCCGCGGTTGATCTGGTCCTTCGCGCGGCCCTCCACGACGATGTTGCCCGCCGCGGTGAGCCGGACGACGTCGCCGGTGCGGTAGAAGCCGTCGGCGGTGAAGGCCTTCGCGTTGTGCTCGGCGGCCCGGTAGTAGCCGCGGATGGTGTAGGGCCCGCGGGTGAGCAGGTGCCCGGTTCCGCCGGGCGGCACCGGGTTGTCCTCGTCGTCGACGACCAGCACCTCGTCGTCCGGCGAGATCGGCCGGCCCTGGGTGGTGAGGATGACGTCCTCGGGGTCGTCGAGGCGGGTGTAGTTCACCAGTCCCTCGGCCATGCCGAAGACCTGCTGCAGGGTCGCGCCGAGCACCGGTCGCACCCGGCGGGCGACCTCCTCGCTGCACTTGGCCCCGCCGACCTGGAGGACCTCCAGGCTGGACAGGTCGTGCTCGGTGCTGCCCGCCGCGTCCAGCCACACCAGCGCCAGCGGCGGGACCGCGGCGGCCAGCGTGACGCGCTCGCGCTCCACCAGCGGGAACACCTCGTCGGGGCTGGGCCTGCGGGCCAGCACCACGCGGCCGCCGGCGTGCAGGACGCCGAAGGTGCCGGGCGAGCTCATCGGGAAGTTGTGCGCGATGGGCAGCGCTCCGAGGTAGACGGTGTCCGCGGTGACGCCGCAGATCTCGTTGCTGGCGCGGAAGGAGTAGATGTAGTCGTCGTGGGTGCGCGGGATCAGCTTCGGCACCCCGGTGCTGCCGCCGGAGAGCTGCAGGAACGCGAGGTCGCCGGGCTCGGGCCCGGTCAGCCCCACCGGCTCGGCGTCGACTTCGGACAGCGCGGCGAACTCGCCGGGCTCGCCCGCGATGAACACCCGCAGCTCCGGCAGCTTCGCCACCACCTCGGCGGCCAGCTTCCGGTGGTCGAAACCGGCTTCGACGTCGGTGGTGATGTAGGCGGCGGCCCCGCTGAACTCGCAGAAGTAGGAGACCTCGGTCAACCGGTGCGACGGCAGCGCGAAGACCGGCACCGCTCCCAGCCGGAACAGCCCGAAGCACACGTCGAAGAACTCGGCGATGTTGGGCAGCTGCACGACGACGCGGTCGCCCTTGCCGATGCCGGCATCGCGCAGCCCGGCGGCGAGGCGGTCGGCGCGCACGTCGAGCTCGCCGTAGGACACCCGGCGGTCGCCGTCGACCACCGCGATGCGGTCGGGGTGCTCGGTGGCGCGTTCGCGCAGCATCTGGCCGAAGGTGTAGCCGCGCCAGTAGCCCGCCGCGCGGTAGCGGTCGGCGAACTCCGGCGGCCAGATCGGGTGGTCCGGTTGCGGTTCGGTCATTGCTCAGCCCCTTCAGAACGCCTGGTCCAGGCCCATCGCGGACAACGCGGTGCGGAACTTCGCGGAGGTCTCGGCGAGTTCATCGGCCGGATCGGAGCCGGCCACGATGCCCGCTCCGGCGTAGAGCCGCAGCGATTCGTCCTCGACGTCGGCGCAGCGGATGGCCACCACCCACTCGCCGTCCCCGGCCGCGTCGCACCACCCGACCATGCCCGCGTAGTAGCCGCGTTCGAAAGGCTCTGTCTCGGCGATGACCTCGCGCGCCCGCTGCAGCGGGGTTCCGCACACCGCCGGGGTGGGGTGCAGCGCGTCGGCCAGCTCCAGCGACGAGGTCGCGGGGTCGCGCAGCTCGCCGGTGACCTCGGTGGCCAGGTGCCACATGGCGTTGGTGCTGATCACCGACGGCTCGGGCACCCGCAGCTCGCGGCAGTACGGGCGCAGCGCCTCGGCCACCGCCTCCACCACGGCCGCGTGCTCCCGCAGGTCCTTGTCCGAAGTGGACAGCTCGGCGGCGCGCCGCCGGTCCTCGACCGGGTCGGTGCTGCGCGGGCGCGATCCGGCCATCGGGTTGGAGCGCACCCGCATGCCGCGCCGCGACACCAGCAGCTCCGGGCTCGCGCCCAGGAAGGTGCGCTGCAGCAGCGGCTGCGGGCCGAAGCTGTCGCGGGTGCCGTCCTCGCCGCGCTTGGGCAGGTCGACCGCGAAGGTGTAGCTGGCGGGATCGGCCAGCGCCAGGTTCTGCAGCACGGTGCGCACGTCGATGGGTTCAGCGGCGGTCAGCTCCAGCGACCGCGCCAGCACCACCTTGCTCAGCTCGCCCTCCTCCAGCCGCCGCAGCACGCGGCTCACGCCGCGCTCGTACTCGGCGGGCGCGGGCACCGGGCGGACTTCGCAGTCCAGCCCGCCGCCGCGCGGGCTGCGCGGGACGACGAGGTTGAGCGGCTCGGCGCGGAGCACGTCCTCGGGCAGCACCAGGTGCGCGGGCAGGTTGTTGCCGAACGGCACCGCGCCGACGACCATCGGGTTGCGGTGGCCGAACTCCGCCGCGCTGTTGAAGAACTCCGAGACCCGCTGCGGGAGGTTCTCCCGAGCGCACAGCGTCTTCGGGACCGTCGCGGCGACACCGCGGGCCAGCAGCACGCCGCGCGGCGTGGAGAACAGGAACGACGAGCCCGCCTCGTAAGCGGACAACAACCGGGCCGCCGCGTCGTCGGCGACCAGGTCGATGCTGTCGATATCGCTGTCGATGGTGGTCATGGCAACCTTTCGGAGTTCGCGGCAGGAGTCAGGCGCGCAGCGTGGCGCCGCCATCGACGTACAGGTCGTGCATGGTGATGTGCCGGGCCTGATCGGAGGCCAGGAACACCACCGCGTCGGCGATGTCCTCCGGGGTGGCGAGCTTGCGCAGCGGGATGCCGGCCTTGAAGGTCTCGGGAGAACCGGCGATGACCCGTTCGGCGCCGCGCTCGTCGGCCCACATCCCGCGCTGCATGTCGGTGTCGGTGGAGCCGGGGGCGACGACGTTGCAGCGGATGCCGTGCTCGGCCAGCTCCAGCCCGAGCGACTTGGTGAACAGCGTGGCCGCGGCCTTGGACGCGGCGTAGGCGGCCATGCCGTGCCGGGGCACGCCCGCGGCGTTCGAGCTGACGGTGACGATGCAGCCCCGCTGCCGGGCGATCATGTGCTTGGACACCGCGCGGGAGAAGTTGAACACCCCGGTGGTGTTGACCGCGAAGGTCCGCTGCCAGTCCTCGTCGCTGATCTCCTGCACCGTGCCGACCTGGAGCACCCCGGCGACGTTGGCCAGCACGCCGACCGGCCCGACCTCGGCCTCCACCCGCTCCACGACGTCGGTCACGGCCGCCGGGTCGGCCACGTCGGCCTGGTAGGCCCGCACCCGCTCGCCCAGCTCCGCGGCGACGGCCGCGACCTTCTCCCCGTCGCGGTCCACCGCGGCGACGGTCGCGCCGAGCCCGGCGAACGCAGCGGTCACCGCGGCACCGATGCCCTGGCCCGCGCCTGTCACGATGGCGACCGCGCCGCCGATCCCCGTCCGGTTCATCGCACCTTCTGAAACTCAGGCAAGCCTAACCTTTGTCAGGCGAGCCTGAGTTTAGAACACGGACGTGCCCGGATCGCCCCACCATCGAGGTGGCATTGATCACCGACCGCAACGATCCCTTGTTCTCATCACCCGATCAGCACGGTAGAACGAGTCGGTGAACCGGAATCCGATCGACGCGGCACGCCGTCTGGCCCAGCACGAGTACGCCGCGGCCCGCCTGGTGATCGTGGGCGGCAGCGTCCTCACCGCCCGCCGCACCGCGACCTCCGACCTGGACGTGGTGGTGGTCACCGAGCCCAGGGCCCAGCCGTCCCGCCGGTCGCTGACCTGGGAGGACTGGCCGGTCGAAGTGCTGGAGCACGACGAGCGGAGCCTGGCCGCCCACTGCGCCGACAACCTCGCCCGCCGCTGGCCGGGGATCCCGCGGCTGATCGCCGAGGGCGCGATCGTGGCCGACCGCGACGGCCTGGGTGCCCGCCTGCAGGACGAGATGCGCCACAACCTGGCCGCAGGACCGGCCGCACCGACGCCTGCCGAGCTCGCCGAACTCCGCTACGAGCTGACCGACCTGCTCGACGACCTCGCGGGCAGCACCGTCCCCGCCGAAACCGCCTTCACCGCCGCCCGCGCGCTGAACAAGACCGCCCAGCTCGCCCTGCTGGCGGCGCGCCACTGGCAGGGCACCGGCAAATGGCTCTTCCGCGAACTGCACGACCACGACCCGCACCTGGCCGAAGACCTGGCCACCGCCCTCACCGATCCCGCCCGCCTCACCGCGCTCGCCCACCAGGTCCTCAACACCGTCGGAGGCCGACTTCGCGAGGGCTACGAAGTTACCGACCCCCGCAACCCCTGACGGACCCGGCGAACCTGTGGTCACGCAGGGCAGCTGCGCACTGACGCCTCCGCCCGGGAGAAGCGCGCAGGAGGTCAGTCGGCAATGTCCTGGGCGAAGCCCAGGTCGACGAGGTCTTGGGGGCGCAGGCGCAAGTGTCCGGCCAGGCCCGGGACCTGCTCCGGGTCTCGTTTGAGGATCGCTGCGCTGTGTTCCGGGGCGATCACCGCGAAGTAGGCGTCCGCGGTGATCCAGGTCCGCCCCGGTGCCGCCAGGGCCAGCGCTCCTCCGGAGCCGCCTTCGCCGATGACCAGGGTGGTGATCGGCACCTGCGCGTCGGCGACCGCCGTGAACAGCTCCGCGATCGCGGGGCCGACGCCACCGCGCTCGGCCGCCGCGTCGTTGGCCGCGCCCGGGGTGTCCACCAGCGTCAGCACCGGGATGCCCAGCCGGTCGGCGAGCCCGATCAGGCGGGCCGCGGTGCGGAATCCGGGCGGGGTGTTGGCGGTGCCGGTCTGCGCGGCGAAGGCGATCGTGCGGCCTTCGTGCTCACCGAAGCCGCAGAGCATCCCCTCGTCCCGGCCGCCGGCGCGGTCGCCGCTGATCTCGAAGCGGGCGGCGAAGTAGGCATCCAGGTATGCCTGGGCGTGCGGCCGGTCGGCCGACCGCGCACGTTGGACCGCCTCCCAGCCCGTCGCGGGTGGCTCGCCGCCTGCCAGCGACTTCGGCACCGGGGCCGGTAGCTGGTCCGACCGCTGCGGGTGCAGCAACCGGACCAGTTCGGCCAGCACCACGGGCAGTTCGGCGGGGTCGACGATCCGGTCCGCCTGGCCGTCGGCGAGCTTGCCCTCGGCGGTGAACGCCTCCCCCGTCTCGGTCGCGCTGCGCACGCGGCTGCCGCCGAAGGCCACCGCCGCGCCGCGCTCGGCCAGCACCACGTCGGCGGCCGCCGACAGCGCCGCCCACATGCCTCCGGTCGTCGGGTTCCGCAGCACCGTGATGTGCGGGATCCCGTCCCGCCGGGTCCGCAGGCAGGCCCGCGCGATCTCCTGGAGCTGCCGGAGGGCGCGGATGCCCTCCTGCATCCGGCTACCACCGGAGGCCACCAGCGAGATCACCGGCAGCCGCAGCTCCCGGGCCCGCGCGAAGGCCGCCACGATCCGCGCACCGGCCGCTTCGCCGACCGATCCGCCGAGGTGGGCGAAGTCGAACGCGACGAGCACCGCCGACAGCCTGCCCACCTGGGCCCGACCGCAGAGCACCGACTCGGCGGCGCCGCTGCGGTCGGTCGCGCGGGCGCGCTGGTCGTCGTAGCCCGGCCAGCCCAGCGGGCCGTCGACGGCTTCGGCGACCGCCGGGGGCTCGAACTCCTCGAACCCCCGGCCGATCGCCTCGACCAGCGCGCGAGCCGCGCTGAGCTCAGCCATGCTGCAAGGCCTTCTTCTGCACCTTGCCCATCTCGTTGCGCGGCAAGGCCTCCAGGTAGCGGACCACGCGCGGGCGCTTGTGCGGCGTCAGCAGACGGGCCACGTGGTCGGCCAGCTCCTGGTCGGTGACCTCCTGGCCCGGCGCGCGCACGATCCAGGCGATGATCCGCTCGCCCAGGTCGGCGTCCGGTTCACCGGTGACCGCGACCTCGGCGACCGCCGGGTGCTCCAGCAGGCAGTTCTCGATCTCGCCCGCGCCGATCTTGTATCCGCCGCTCTTGATGATGTCGGTGGCCTTGCGGCCGACGATGCGGATGTAGCCGTCCGGGGCGCGGGTGGCCACGTCGCCGGTGCGGAACCAGCCGTCGGTGAACGCCGCGGCGGTGGCGTCGGGGCGGTTGAGGTAGCCGCTGAACAGGTTCGAGCCGCGGACCAGGATCTCGCCGACCGTCTCGTCGTCGCTGACCTCGATCTCCGCGCCCCGCTCGTCGACCAGCTTGAGCTCGACACCGGCGAACGGGCGGCCCACGTAACCGGGCCTGCGGTCGCCGTCGGCGCGCACGCCGCAGTTCATGATCGTCTCGCTCATGCCGTAGCGCTCCACGACCCGCTGACCGGTCAGCCGCTCGATCCGCTCGTGCTCGACCGCGGGCAGCGCCGCCGAGCCCGACACCAGCAGCCGGGCCTTGCCGACCGCCTCGCCGATCCGCGGATCGCGCTCGGCGTCCTCGGCCAGCCGGTGGTACATGGTCGGCACGCCGAACATCATGGTCGCCGGCCCGGCGAGCTCCTCGGCGATGGCCGCGGAGGAGAACTTGCCCAGGTGGTGCACCGAGCCGCCCAGCCGCACCGGCCCGAGCGTGCCGAGGATCAGGCCGTGCACGTGGAACAGCGGCAGCGCGTGCGCCAGCACGTCCGCCCCGGTCCACTCCCACGCCTCGGCCAGCGCGTCGAGGTTGGCGCTCAGCGCGCGGCGCGGCAGCACGACGCCCTTGGGCGGGCCGGTGGTGCCCGAGGTGTAGACGATCAGCGCTGGCGCGTCCTCGTCGGCCTCCGGCGGCAGCTCACCGCCGCTGGCGGTCAGGTCGATCTCGTGCACCGGGATGTCGCCGAGCCCGTCCGGCGCGCGGAACCCCGGCGCGGCCAGCAGCAGCTCCGGCCGGCTGTCGGTCAGGATGTGCGCGAGTTCGCGCTCGCCCACCTTCGGGTTGATCGGCACGACCGCGACACCCGCGCTGAGCCCGCCGATGACGGCCGCGCAGGTCTCCAGCTCGTTGGTCGCCCACACCGCGATCCGCTGCCGTCCCGCGACCAGCTCGGCGATCGCCGCGGCCACCCCCGCCAGCTCCTGGTAGTCCAGCGCCCGCGCGCCGAAGCGCAGGGCCTCCGTGCCATCCGGCTGCCGCAACTTCGGGAACAGCACGGGCCACCTCCACGATCATTGGTTCACTGGCCAGTCCACTTTTGCGCCGCGAACCACCGCAGTCAAGCGACTGTGCGAAAATTGGCTCAGCCACTGAACCGAACCCCCGGTGTTAGCCTGATCACCTCTCCCCTTCCCGGCCTGGAGGAACCCGGTGTCCGACGCCCTGCGCCCGCTCACCCGCCCGCGCCTGTACGAGCAGGTCGTGCAGCGGCTGCGCGAGCACGTCACCGCCTCCGGCCTGCGCACGGGCGACCGCCTGCCGCCGGAGCGCAAGCTCGCCGAGCAGCTCGGCGTCAGCCGCGCCTCGGTCAAGCAGGCCATCGTGGTGCTCGAGGTGCAAGGGCTGGTCGAGGTCAGGCACGGCGGCGGCACCTACCTGCGCCGCGAATCGCTGGACGTCGAGCCGGTCGACGAGCTGGTGGCGCGCAAGCGCCGTCTCCCCGACGTGCTGGACGCGCGCGAAGCGCTGGAGACCAAGACCGCGGAGCTGGCCGCGCAGCGGCGCACCGAGGCCGACCTGGCCGAGATCGACGCGGCGCTGGCCGACATGCGCCGCGAGATCGCCGACGGCGAGCTCGGCAGCGAGGGCGACCGCCGGTTCCACGCCGCGATCACCGCCGCCGCGCACAGCTCCCTGATCGCCGACTTCATGCGCACCATCGCGACCGAGATCGCCGAGAGCCGCCAGGAGTCGCTGCGCCAGCCGGACCGCCCGACCAAGTCCCTGACCCAGCACGAGCGCATCGCCGAGGCGATCCGCGCCGGAGACGCCCGCGCGGCGGTCACCGCGATGCGCCGCCACCTGCGCACGGTCAGCCGCGTCCGCCTCCTCTCCTGGGACCCCGACGCCGACCCGCCACCCCCGGCCGAGTGAGGCGCGGATGGTCAATTTCGTACGAAATTGACCATCGCGCCGCGCACGAGTCGACCGGCCGAGTGACGCCGCCCTGACCGGAGCCCCAGACCCCCTCCCAGCTCAGAGCACCCGCGCTGCGAGGAGGGTGTCAATTTCGTACGAAATTGACATCTCGTCCCCGACAGGGTGATGGCTGGAGCGGGTCGTTAGGCTGGGTCGTCCTGTTCCGGTCGTTGTGGAGTGCGTGACGTGGTCGACCACCTGGTCTCGCCGCGCGAGCGGGTGGTCCGATGATCGGGTGGCTGCTGGCCACCGCGGGCACCGCTGCGCTGGGCAGCTTCTTCCCGCTGGTCAACATCGAGCTCTACCTGCTCGGCGTGGTGTCCACAGTGGATGGCGTGAGCTGGTGGGCGTTCGGGCTGGCCGCCGCGGTCGGCCAGGTGGCGGGCAAGACCCTGTTCTACTTCGCGGGCCGGGGCGGATTCGCGCTCGGCGAGCGGCTGCTGAAGCGGCTGGAGACCAAGCGGAAGGGCAGCCGGTGGGCCGGCTGGTTCGAGAAGTTCCACCAGCGCACCGTGGAACGCCCCTGGTGGGGCTTGGGTGTGCTGGCCCTGACCGCGATCCCCGGCATCCCGCCCTACAGCCTGATGTGCCTGCTCTCCGGCGCCGCCGGACTGCCGCTGCTCGGCTTCCTGGCGGCGAGCCTGCTGGGCCGCAGCGCGCACTTCCTGATCGTGGCCGGCGCCCCCGAACTGCTGCACTGGCTGCCCGCCGCACTGGGCTCCTGAGCGGGCATACCCCTCGGCACCGGTGGGAAACCTGGTGGGCGGTTCGAGCCGACACCGAGGGGAGCCGAGCGCGATGGGCACCGAGGACGACAAGCAACGACAGCTCGACGGGGTCCGCCAGGACCTCACCGGGACGAAGCTGACCACCCAGCAGGGCGTGCGCATCGACCACACCGACGACGCGCTGAGCGCCGGTGAGCGCGGCCCCACGCTGCTGGAGGACTTCCACGCCCGCGAGAAGATCACGCACTTCGACCACGAGCGCATCCCGGAGCGCGTGGTGCACGCCCGCGGCGCCGGGGCCTACGGGCACTTCCAGCCCTACGACGGCTGGCTGACCGAGCACACCGTCGCGCGGTTCCTGACCGATCCGGACCAGCGCACCCCGGTGTTCGTGCGGTTCTCCACCGTCGCGGGCTCCCGCGGCTCGGCGGACACGGTCCGCGACGTGCGCGGGTTCGCCACCAAGTTCTACACCGAGCAGGGCAACTACGACCTGGTCGGCAACAACATGCCGGTGTTCTTCATCCAGGACGGGATCAAGTTCCCCGACTTCGTGCACGCGGTGAAGCCGGAGCCGAACAACGAGATGCCGCAGGCCGCGTCGGCGCACGACACGCTGTGGGACTTCGTGTCGCTGCAACCGGAAACGCTGCACATGATGATGTGGCTGATGTCGGACCGGGCGCTGCCGCGCAGCTACCGGATGATGCAGGGCTTCGGCGTGCACACCTTCCGCCTGGTCAACGCGAGCGGTGAGGGCACCTTCGTGAAGTTCCACTGGACGCCGCTGCTGGGCAGCCACTCGCTGGTGTGGGACGAGTGCCAGAAGATCGCCGGGGCCGACGCCGACTTCAACCGGCGCGACCTGTGGGAGTCCATCGAGGCCGGCCAGTACCCGACGTGGGAGCTGGGCGTGCAGCTGGTCGCCGAGGAGCGGGAGTTCGACTTCGACTTCGACCTGCTGGACGCCACCAAGATCATCCCCGAGGAGGAGGTGCCGGTGCGGCCGGTGGGCCGGATGGTGCTGGACCGCAACCCGGACAACTTCTTCGCCGAGACCGAGCAGGTCGCCTTCCACACCGCCAACGTGGTGCCGGGCATCGACTTCACCAACGACCCGCTGCTGCAGGCCCGCAACTTCTCCTACCTCGACACCCAGCTGATCCGGCTCGGCGGCCCCAACTTCGCGCAGATCCCGATCAACCGGCCGACCGCGGAGGTGGCCAACAACCAGCGCGACGGCTACGGCCAGCAGCGGATCCACCGGGGCCGGACGAGCTACACCGAGAACACCCTCGCCGGCGGGTGCCCGGCGCTGGCCGACGAGGACGTGTTCCGGCACTACCAGCAGAAGGTGGACGGCCACACGATCCGCAAGCGCAGCGAGAGCTTCAAGGACCACTACAGCCAGGCCACGCTGTTCTGGAACAGCATGGCGCCCTGGGAGAAGGCGCACATCGTCGCCGCGTTCCGCTTCGAGCTCGGCAAGGTCGACCACCAGCACGTGCGCGCCAACGTGGTCGACCACCTGGAGAACGTCGACCACGAGCTGGCCGCGGCGGTGGCCGAAGGCGTCGGCGTGGCACCGCCCAGCGGCGGCCGGCCGAACCACGGCCGCAGCTCCCCCGCGCTGAGCCTGGCCAACTCGCGCACCGACACGATCACCAGCCGCAAGATCGCCGTGCTCGTCGCCGACGGCGTGGACGCCGCGGAGGTGACGCAGATCCAGCGCGGCCTGGCCGAGCGCGGCGCGCTGGCGGAGGTGCTGGGCCTGCGCGACGGCAAGGTCGGCGGCGCCGACGGCGACGAGGTGACCGCGGACCGGGCGGTGCACACCATGATGTCGGTGCTCTACGACGGCGTGATCGTCCCGGGCGGCGCGGACAGCGTGCGCGCCCTGTCCGAAGACGGGCACGTCGTGCACTTCGTCGCCGAGGCGTACAAGCACCACAAGCCGGTCGCGGCCAGCGACGAGGGCATGGAGCTGCTGCGGCGGGCCGGAGTCGCCGAAGCGCGCGAGCCCTCCGGGCCCGACGGCGTGGTGACCGACCTCGGCGTGGTCATGGCCGCGCACACCGGCGGCGCGCTGCCGGAGGGGTTCATCGAGGAGTTCGCCGCCGCGCTCGCCCAGCACCGGGTGTGGGAGCGCGACACCGCGGCCGTACCGGCCTGAGCCGCGGGCGGAATGGGCTGTTCGTGCCTCCCCGCCGCACGAACAGCCCGTTCGCCGGGTTGATCCGGATCACTCGCGGGCACCCCACGCGCACCTAGCGTCACGATTCGTACCGATACGATCACGCAACGCGACTCCGGTCGCGCCATGTCAGCACGCCTCGCTTACCGTGCTTGCCCGTGAGCGTCTTCCGAACGATGCCCGTCGAGGACATCCTGACCCGCGGTGAGCGCAGCGGGCTGATCCGCAGGTTGACCGGCAAGGACCTGGTCGGCTTCGGGATCGGCATCATCATCGGCACCGGTGTGTTCACGCTGGCCGGCATCGAGGCCAAGGAGCACGCCGGGCCCGGTGTGGTGCTGTCCTTCGTGATCGGCGGCGTCGTCGCCGCGCTGGCCGCGCTGTGCTACGCCGAGCTCTCCTCGGCGGTGCCGACCGCGGGCAGCGCCTACACCTACGGCTACGCCACGCTCGGCGAGCTGTTCGCGTGGATCATCGGCTGGGACCTGCTGCTGGAGTTCGCCCTGGGCGCCGCGGTGGTCTCGCGCAGCTGGTCGGGCTACGTGGCCAACCTGCTCGGCCTGCCACCGGAGTGGTTCGGCGAGGACGCCACGGTCAACGTCGGCGCCATCCTGATCATCGCGGCGCTCACCGCGGTCGCGGTCATCGGCATCCGCGAGTCGTCGTGGGTGACCAACGCGCTGGTCGTGGTCAAGGTCGCGGTGTGCGTGCTGGTGATCGTCGCGGGGCTGTTCTTCTTCAACGGCGCCAACCTCGACCCGTTCGTCCCGCCCGCGCAGCCCGCCGCCGAGACCGCGAGCGCGCTGGAGCAGCCGCTGGTGCAGGTCCTGCTCGGCATGGAGCAGTCGATGTACGGCATCGGCGGCGTGTTCACCGCGGCGGCCATCGTGTTCTTCGCCTACACCGGCTTCGAGGCGCTGGCCAACCTCGGTGAGGAGACCAAGCGCCCCAAGCGCGACCTGCCGGTCGGCCTGCTCGGCAGCCTGATCGTGTGCACCCTGCTGTACGTGCTGGTCGCGATCGTGCTCAGCGCGATGGTCGACTACCGGGAGATCGACGAGGGCGCCCCGCTGGCGGCGGCGTTCCAGTCGGTCGGCCAGCCGTGGGTGGGCGCGCTGATCGCGCTGGGCGCGGTGACGGGCCTGACCTCGGTGATGATGGTCGAGCTGGTCACCATCGGCCGCATCGGCTTCGCGATGAGCCGCGACGGCCTGCTGCCGCCCAAGCTCTCCCAGGTGCACCCGAAGTGGGGCACGCCGCACCGGATGACGATCGGCGGAGCGGTGGTGATCATGCTGATGGCCGGGTTCATCCCGATCTCCGAGCTGGCCGACATGGTGAGCATCGGCGCCCTGTCGGGCTTCGTGATCGTCTCGCTGGCGGTCCCGGTCCTGCGCCGCACCAAACCGGACCTGCACCGCCCGTTCCGGGTCCCGCTGTCGCCCTGGCTGCCGATCCTGAGCGCCCTGGCCTGCCTGTACCTGATGACGAACCTGGACATCATCACCTGGCTGCGCTTCGCGGCCTGGCTGGTCCTCGGCCTGCTGATCTACTTCGCCTACGGCTACCGCAACGCCCGCCTGGCCTCCCGCGACTAGCGCGGCGGGTTCGCTGCGCGGCGGCTACACCGGCTCGGTGAGCGGGCCGCGCAGCGACTCGTGGTAGTGGACCGCCTTCCACCCTCCGCCGGTGCGACGCGCGAGCAGCGTGTTCCGGCCGCGCACCTCGAACGGCTCAGCGCCCGAACCTTCGAGGTCGAAGGAGAAGAACGCCCAGGCGGCATCGCCGATGACCTCGACCCGGACGTCGGAAACCGTCATCGCCCGCACGTGGCGGATGCCGGAGACGACGCGGTCGAAGTACCGCCCGACGGCATCCGCTCCCAGCAGCGGCCGGTCCAGCTCGGAGGGGCAGTAGACGATCTCGCGCTCCGGATCCCAGATCGACCGGAACGCGGCAGGGTCCAGACCCGCCCAAGCCGCCCGGTACGCCTCGACCAGTGCGAGAACGCCATCGATGTCGTCAGCCATGGTCACGACGATAGAACTTCGAGTCCGGTCGAGGACAAGAGCACGCCAGCGCTTCGCCCCAGAGCACTGGCGTGCCTCCCATTGCCGACGACGCTGATCAGGTGGCGGAGAGTTCGCGGATCGCCTCGGCACCGAGGGCGATGAGGTTGGCGAGGTTCTCCCGGCCGATGGTGAGGACGTACTCGCTGTTCGGTCCACAGTAGAGGACCACGACGTCGTTGTGCCGATCCAGCTCGTAGCGCATCGGCACCTCCCGCTCCATCGCGACGAACGAGTCGATGAATATCCCGGACTGCTTGCACACGCCCATGCTCCCGACCTTCCTCAGTGGACGACTATGGTGACTTGCTGGAACCGCTTCACATAAGTCCGACTGTCGGACTATTTTGAGGTTAGGTCCGACAGTCGGACTTTTGTATCCCTCTGTCGGGTGCTGATCAGGAGCAGGAGTCATCGCATGGGCCAAGCTCGCCAGACCTTGGAGCGACGACAGCTCGGACTGATGCTGCGCCGGTTGCGCAAGGAAGCCGAGAAGTCCCAGCAGCAGGCGGCCGACGCGATCGGCAAGGTCCGATCCCGGATCGTCGACCTGGAGGACGGCCGCAGCGCCATCCCGGAGAACGACCTCGTCAAGCTGCTCGACTGCTACGACGTTTCCGCCGAACAACGCAGAACAGCGCTCGCCCTGGGAGTGGAAGCAAGGAAGCGCCAGCGCAGGCGCACCTACACGGACCTCCTCCCCGGAGCCTTCCAGCGCTTCGCCGACCTCGAATCCAGCGCTACGGAGATCAGCAGCTACGAGTGCGGGATGGTGCCAGGACTACTGCAAACGCCCGAGTACGTCAGAGCTCTCATCAACGAAGGCGACGGGATCTGGTGGCAGTCATCGGAAGCGGAGCTGGAGCAGCGCGTTGCGTTCCGCCTCGATCGCCAGAAGCGCACCTTCGATGCATCACCCAGCAAGAAGATGGCTTTCATCCTGACCGAGGAGTCGCTTCGCGCACCGGTCGGCGGACCGGAGGTCATGCGCGATCAACTCACAAATCTCCTCGCCTTGCTGGATGAGCGCGACGAACTGAGCATTCAGATCCTCCCCCGTGAGAGCTACCAGAACCCGGCACGCGGTGGTGGCTTCACCTTGTTCGAGTTCAGCGGACAGGGCGCGCCGGTCGCCTTCGCCAACGTCGTTTACGGCCCTTCCACCTACTTCCACGACGAAGCCGATACTGCGACGATGTTTCGCGTCTTCCGACGGCTCCGCGACCTCGCCTTGAGCGTGTCGGAGTCGCGTCAGCTGATCGACGAGATCATGAGGGATGGCTGATCATGCCGAGGCTTGCCCGGGACACGGGATGGTTCAAGAGCTCCAAGAGCGCCGCAGCCAGTGACAACTGCGTCGAGGTCCGATTACTCGACAGCACCGCCCTGGTGCGGGACTCCAAGGCTCCCGAGGACGGGATTCTGACCTTCGCGAGCGAGAGCTGGGGTGCTTTCTTGTCCTTCCTCAAAGGGTGATGTTTTGGCTGGTCATGGCCCGTGAGTACTTTCTGGCGCTATGACGCCAGAAAGTACTCACGGGCCATCAGCTGCTGAAGGAGCGCGCCTGGCGAGGACGTGGTTCAGCTCGCGACCGGTTGCCTGAGGATGGTGCGCTGCTTCTCGGGGGCGACTTTGCGGAAGTCGCTCAGGTAGATCTCGTGGTGCTTGCCGGACATGCACAGGCCGTTGGCCGGGATGTACTCGTCGTGCAGCTCCGCGAGGACCTCCGCTTCGTCGTCGAAGGAGCCGATGTGCAGCGTCTGGACGCACCGTCCTTCGGACAGCGGTTCCAGGCGGACGTCTGCCAGGCGCGTCGGCGGCTTCTTCGCCCCGGCTCGCTCGACGGCGGTGGCGAACATGGTCCGATCGATCCAGCCGGGGACCATGAGCATCATCGTCCAGTCCCAGCGCGACTTGTCGCGGGCCGCCGTGAAGGCGCTCATGTCCTCGGCCCACCACAGGCCTTCCAGGGGCGGGACCACGTAGTCCCGGCCGAGGTCCTGCTTGCTGGCGAACTTCAGCTTGTAGGCGACCGGGTACAGCGCTTCGACCGCTTCGGCGAAGGCGGGCGAGGTGTTGGGGTCGCCGTGGCCGTCGACCATCAGGTACTGCATGTCCGGCACGTCCACGACCCGGAACCGGCCGCGCTCCGCCCGGTAGGTGTCGAGGCTCTTCTTGAAGTCGACCTTGTCCGTCATCGGCACCCTCCACTCGCCCGTTCAGCGCCATCCTGCTGGAGGGGTGCGACAACCGCTCACGACCGCGCCGCTCGCCTGCCGATGAGCACCTCGGCCAGTGCCACCCGCAGGGCCGCTGCGACGGTGATCGAGACGATCAGGCCGCTGGTGATCGCCACGCCGAAGCCGCTGGTGGCCAGGACCCCGAAGAGGCCGGAGGCCGCCAGCGGGCGGTCCGAGAGGGCGACACCCGTTAGCCGTGGTCATCGAGCAAACGTCGGGCGCCGACGGGACTGTCGATGCGGGATTCGTGAGTGAGTTCTGTGTTCCGGCAACGCTCCACAAGGGAGGCTCGTCATGGCCTATACCGAAAGCAAGATCAACGGCGGATCCGGTGGTGCCGACTTCCGCGACACCGCGTCGCGGCTCAAGCGCCTGACCTCGATCATGGTCCGCGCTGCCAAGCACGTCGATGCCATCCAGTGCACCTGGATGCTGGAGGACGGCGAAGGAACGATCGAGACCGGTAAGCAGCACGGCGGCAACGGCGGGCAGGTCAACAACATCTCGCTCGCGCCGGGCGAGCTGATCGTGAAGGTCACGGGCACCTACGACTGGGTGCTCAACCAGATCAGCTTCACCACCAACCAGGGACACGTCTTCGGTCCCTTCGGCGAGGGCGGGGGTACTCAGTTCACGATCGACCTGCCCCGACGCACCTACGTCGGAGGCTTCGTCGGCCGCGAAGGCGACTACATCGACGCCATCGGCGTGCTGTACGGGGAACCCTCGTACTGAGCCCTGGAAGCCAGGAGGTTCAGGCGGCGTAATCGAGGCTTGCTCGCGTGCGCCGCTGCGAGGTAGCGGACATCTCCGAAGCGCGAGACTGCGCGTGATGTTCTCGCTGGTATTGGTCCGTGAGCGCTTCCTGGTGCCACAGTCCCGCACAGTGCTCACGGGCCATCTGCCGCCGAAGGCCTTCGCCGGGCCAGGACGACCTCGGCCAGGGCCACGAGCAGGGCTGCGGCGACGAAGGTGATCGAGACGATCAGGCCGCTGGTGATCGCCGCGTCGAAGCCTCCCGTGGTCAGGACTCCGAAGAAGAGGCCGGAGGCCGCTGCCGTGCCCACCGCCGAGCCGATGCGCTGGCCGGTCTGCTGGACGCCCGCCGCCGTTCCGCCGTGGGCCGCGTCGATCTCGCTGAGGGTCACGGTCTGGTTCGGGGAGATCACCAGGCCGCTGCCGATGCCCGCCACCAGCAGCGGCGCCGCCGTCACCGCGCCCGCCATCGAGCCGGGGTGGGTGGCCAGCAGGACGTCCGTGGCCAGCAGACCGAGCAGCGCCGCCAGCAGGCCGATGATCACCAGGTGGCGGCCCATGCGGTGCACGATCCGGCCGCCCAGGGCCGAAGACACCGCGGAGCCGACCGCGAAGGGCGTCAGCGCCAGCCCGGCCTGCAGGGCCGAGTAGCCCAGGCCGCGCTGGAAGTACACCGCCAGCACGAAGAAGATGCTGGTGAACCCGGCGAAGTAGAGCAGGCCGAGGGTGGCGCCGAAGGAGTAGCTGCGGATCCGCAGCAGGCGCAGGTTCACCAGCGGGTGGTTCCCGCGCTTGCGGTACCAGTGCTCCCACACCGCGAACGCCGCCAGCATCACGACCGCGACGATCAGCAGGTACCACGGGCTGCTGCCGCCGCCCTCCTGCTCGACCAGCGGCAGCAGCAGGCACAGCAGGCCACCGCCGAGCAGCAGCACGCCCACCAGGTCGAGGCTCCGGGTGGCCTCCCGTCGGCGGTCGCGCGGCAGGACGCGCATCCCGTACAGGATCGCCGCCGCGCCGATCGGCAGGTTCACGAAGAACACCCAGCGCCAGCCGTGCTCCGCGCCCGCCAGCTGGATGATCAGGCCGCCGAGCAGCGGACCGATCGCGGTGGAGATGCCCACCACGGCGCCGAACAGGCCGAAGGCCTTGCCGCGTTCACGGCCGCGGAACAGCTGCTGCATCAGGCCGAGCACCTGCGGGTTGAGCAGTCCGCCCGCCACGCCCTGCAGGAGGCGGGCCACCACCAGCCACAGCGGTGTCATCGCGAATCCGGCCAGCGCGCTGGCGACCGTGAACGCGCCCAGCGCCAGCAGGAACATCCTGCTCCGGCCCCGGTCGTCGCCCAGCCGGCCCGCGGGCACCAGCACCAGGCCGAAGGTCAGCGCGTAGCCGGAGACCACCCAGGACAGCGCGGCGGCGGGCGCGTCCAGGCCCTGCTGGATGGACGGCAGCGCGACGTTGACGATGCTGACGTCCAGCAGCGTCATGAAGCCCGCGATCAGGCAGATGGCCAGCACACGCCAGCGGGTGGCGGACGGCTCGTCGGTCCGCGCCGTCGACTCGGTCGGGTCCACGGATTCACCTCAGCACGTTCGTTCTAGGCTCGCACTACCCGATGCGCCCCAGCATTGCGACCGACTGACTTATCAATCACGTAGATCATCCGGGCGACCGCGCTGAACCTGTCATCAACCGCCTCTGTCTAGGCATATCCCACCACTCGACGGCACGGCCGCCGATCGCAACACGGTCGGATCATTGCGATTCTCGCAATGTGCTGTTAGCGTTCCGTCTCGTGCAGGACACGACGGCTGCGTTGCGCCAGCGGGTGCGCGACGTGTTGCACCAGTACCCCGGGAGCCAGCGCGCTTTCGCCGAGCAGATCGGGTTGGACCCCACCAAGCTGTCCAAGTCGCTGACCGGCACCAGGCGGTTCACCCCGGTCGAGCTCACCCGCATCGCCGAGCTGACCGGCGTGACGGTGAACTGGCTGATCAACGGCGGCGACGACGTCGAGACGGTGGCCGCCGCGCCGCAGCGCACCGCCCGGCCCGTTCGCGATCCCGGCGACCTCCGGGAAGCCAGCCGCTACCAGCAGATCCTCGACGCCGCCTGGCACCTGATCGCCGAGCGCGGCTACCACTCGGTGCGCGTGGCCGACGTGGCCAAGGAGTGCGGCACCAGCGCGGCGACCATCCACTACTACTTCCCCGGCCGCAACGACCTGCTCACCGAGACGCTGCGCTACTCGGTGCGGCTGGCCTTCGACCGGCAGGTCGCCGAGCTGCACGCGATCGAGGACGCCCACGAACGCCTGCTGCGGCTGGTGGAACTCCAGCTGCCCACGCCCGGCCTGCTGCGCCAGGAGTGGTCGATCTGGCTGCAGGTGTGGAACGAGAGCGCGCTCAACCCCGATCTGCAGGTGCTGCACAGCGATTCCTACACGCGCTGGCACGACACCATCGCCCGCACCATCCGGCAGGGCCAGGAGCAGGGCGTGTTCGCCGACACCGACGCCGAGGAGCTGACCGTCACGCTGACCGCGCTGATCGACGGCCTCGGCATCCAGGTGCTCGCCGGACGTCCCGGCCGGTCCGTCGAGCGGATGCGCAAGGCGCTGCGCGAGTACGTCGAACGCGAGATCGTCCGGCACTGACATCCCCCGCAACCCGACCTGGGCACCGCACCGGTGCCCGGGCGCTGGAACCTGCCCACGAGAGGAGAGCCCCGATGGCCAGCGAAGTGATCGTCACCGCCGCGCTCACCGGCGCCGGTGACACCACCGGCAAGAGCGAGTTCGTCCCGGTGACCCCGGAGCAGATCGCCAAGGACGCGGTCGAGGCCGCCGAGGCCGGGGCGGCCGTGGTGCACATCCACGTCCGCAACGTCGAGACCGGCCAGGGCTCGCGGGACACCGCGCTCTACCGCGAGGTCGTGGAGCGCATCAAGGAGACCGGCACCGACGTGGTCATCAACCTGACCGCGGGCATGGGCGGCGACCTGGTCATCGACCCCGACGACCCGCTCAAGCCGGTGGACGGCACCGACCTGGTCAACGGCCTGGACCGGCTGCCGCACGTCGAGGAGCTGCTGCCGGACATCTGCACGCTGGACTGCGGTTCGCTGAACTTCGGCGAGGGCAGCCAGCTCTACATCTCCACCCCGGACATGCTGCGGGCCGGTGCCAAGCGGATCCAGGAGCTGGGCGTCAAGCCGGAGCTGGAGATCTTCGACACCGGCAACCTGTGGTTCGCCAAGCAGCTGCTGGCCGAAGGCCTGCTCGACGCCCCGCCGCTGTTCCAGCTGTGCGCGGGCATCCCGTGGGGCGCGCCGCCGGAACCGGTGCTGCTGCAGGCGATGGTGAACATGCTGCCCGCGGGCGCGAACTGGGCGAGCTTCGCCATCGGCCGCGACCAGCTGCGCTGGGTGGGCCTGACCGCCGCGCTCGGCGGCAACGTGCGCGTCGGCCTGGAGGACAACCTCTACCTGAGCAAGGGCGTCAAGGCCAGCAACGCCCAGCTCGTCGAGCGCGCGGTGACCATCGTCGAGGGCATGGGCATGAAGATCGCCACGCCCGACCAGGCCCGCGAGCAGCTCGGCCTGAAGAAGCGCTGAGCCTCGCCACGCCATCGGCTCCGTTTCCGCTGGTCAGGTCCCGTGAGCGTTTTGAGGGGCTATAGCACCACAAAGCACTCACGGGCCACCACCTGCGCAAACGGAGCCGGTGCCGCCCGTTGATCGACCTCGAAAGGGAATTCTGAGTTGAACGAGCACACCCCCTCCCCCGGTGCCGTGCGGCGGGTCGCCTGCATCGGTGCCGGTGTCATCGGCGGTGGCTGGGTCGCGCACTTCCTGGCCCGCGGCTACCAGGTGACCGCGTGGGACCCGGCGCCGGAGTTCGAGGCGAAGCTGCGGCGGCTGGTCGACGCCGCGTGGCCCGCGCTGACCGAGCTGGGCCTGGCCGACGGCGCCTCCCGCGACAACCTGGTCATCGCCGCGACGCTGGCGGACGCCGTCGCCGACGCCGAGTTCGTGCAGGAGAGCGCGCCGGAGGACCTGGCGCTCAAGCGGGACCTGCTGGCCCGCATCGACGCGGCCACCCCGCCGGGCGTGGTGATCTCCTCCTCGACCTCGGGCTACGGCATGACCGAGATGCAGGTGGACTGCCCGACCCCGCAGCGGCTGGTGGTGGGCCACCCGTTCAACCCGCCGTACCTCATCCCGCTGGTCGAGGTGGTCGGCGGCGAGCGGACCGAGGCCTGGGCCGTGCGGTGGGCCTCGGAGTTCTTCGAGGTCGCGGGCAAGTCGGTGATCACCATGGACCGCGAGGTGCCGGGTTTCATCGCCAACCGGCTGCAGGAGGCGATCTGGCGCGAGGCGCTGCACATGGTCGCCAACGGGGAGGCCACCGTCGAGCAGATCGACGCCTCCATCACCGAGGGCCCGGGGCTGCGCTGGCCGCTGCTCGGCCCGTGCCTGACCTTCCACCTGGCAGGCGGCGAGGGCGGCATGGCGCACATGCTGGACCACTTCGGCCCGTCGCTGAAGTCGCCGTGGACCCGGCTGGAGGCGCCCGAACTCACCACCGAGCTGCGCGATGCGATGGTCCAGGGCTGCGAGCAGGCCGCCGACGGCCGCAGCATCGCCGAGCTCGTCGCCGACCGCGACCGCGCGGTGATCGCGGTGATGCGGGCGGTCGACGAGGTGCGGAAGGGCGCGAAGTGACCGGGCCCGGCGAGTTCCGCCAGCGGGTCCGTCCGGAGTGGATCGACTACAACGGCCACCTCAGCGAGGCCTACTACGTGCTGGTCTTCGGGTTCGCCACCGACGCGGTGATGGACCGGGTGGGCCTGGACGAGGCCTACCGCAGCAGCACCGGCTGCTCGCTGTACACAGTGGAGGCCCACGTGCGCTACCTGCGGGAGGTCGGGCCGGACGCGGAGCTGGTGATCACCACGCGCGTGGTGGGCGCGGGGGCGAAGAAGGTGCGCCTGTGCCACGAGATGTCCGCGGACGGCACCGTGGTGGCCACCGAGGAAATCATGGCGCTGCACGTCGACCAGGCGCAGGGCGGCACCACACCGTTCCCCGCAGCGGTGGCCGAACGTCTGGCCGCGCTGGTCGAGCCGCCGCCGGAGTACGCGGGCCGGTCCATCGGCTGACCGGTGGTGCGGGAGGGGCACGTGAGCGGCGGTGGCCGCTCACGTGGGCCCCGCTCGGGATGACCGAACCGGCTCGGATGGCTACCGTGGCGGGTGTTCCGCCCAGCGACCGACTGGAGGTTCGATGAGCCCCGAGACGCCAGAAGCCGACGCGGTCGAGCAGGCCAGGCAGGCCGAGGAACTCGTCGAGGACGAGGAGCCGGAGCAGGTCGAGGTGCCCCTCGACGCCGATCCGGCCGATCTCGCCGACCAGCACCGCGAGGTTCCGATCGACGACACCTACGACCACGACTGACCCGCGCCGCAGCGCGGGGCGAACTACCCCTGCTCGGGGAAGACGCGGCCGGGGTTGAGGATGTTGTGCGGATCCAGCGCCGCCTTGATCGCGCGCTGCGTGCTCAAGGCCGCCTCGTCCAGCTCCTCGCCCAGCCACCGCCGCTTGAGGTGGCCGACGCCGTGCTCGCCGGTGATGGTGCCGCCGAGATCCAGGCCCAGCTCCATGATCGCGTCGAACGCCTGCTGCGCGCGGACGCTCTCCGCCGCGTCGTCGGCGTCGAAGGCCACCACCGGGTGCATGTTGCCGTCACCGGCGTGCCCGGCGCACAGCACCTGGACCTGGTACTGGTCGGCGATCCGTCCCAGGCCCTCGACCAGGTTCACCAGGTTGCGCCGGGGCACGCACACGTCGTCGATCAGCACCGTCAGGCCCAGGTGCTCGTGGGCGTCGCCGACCAGCCGCCGCGCCTGCATGAGCAGCTCGCCCTCCGCCGGGTCGTCGGCGACGATCACCTCGGAAGCGCGGTGGGTGCGGGCCACGTCCTCGAAGACGGCCAAGTCCCCCCGCGCCGCCTCGCCCCGGTCCGACTGCACCAGCAGCATGCCCGCCATGCCCTCGGGGAAGCCGAGGTCGGCGACCTTCTGCACCAGGTTGACGGTGGGCCGGTCCATGAACTCCAGCACCGAGGGCCGGTAGCCCTCGGCCAGGTAACCGGCCACCGTGCGGACTGCGTCGGCGATGGTCGGGAAGAACGCGACCGCGGTCAGCGGCTGCGCGACGGCCGGGCGCAGCGCCACGGTGACCTCGGTGACCACGCCGAGGGTGCCTTCGGAGCCGACGACCAGACGCGTCAGGTCGTAGCCGGCCACGCCCTTGGCGGTGCGGCGACCGGTGCGCATCACCCGGCCGTCGGCCAGCACGACTTCGAGGCCGCGGACGAAGTCCCCGGTCACGCCGTACTTCAGGCAGCACATGCCGCCGGCGTTGGTGGCCACGTTGCCGCCGATCGTGGAGACGCTGCGCGAACCGGGATCCGGCGGGTAGAACAGCCCGTGCTCGGCGACCTTCGCCGCGAGCACCCCGTTGACCACGCCGGGCTGCACGACCGCGACCTGCTCGGAGACGTCGATGTCGAGGATGCGGTCCATCTTCTCCAGCGACAGCAGGATGCAGCCGTCCAGCGCGTTGGCCGCGCCGGACAGCCCGGAGCGAGCGCCCTGCGGCACCACCGGAACCCGGTTGCGGTGCGCCCACTCCAAGGTCACCGAGACGTCCTCAGTGGACCGCGCGCGGACCAGCGCCGCGGGAGTGCCCGCCGGGCAGAAGCCGGCGCGGTCCCGGCGGTGGGCCTCCAGCACGTCGACGTCGTCGAAAACGCGCCCGTCGGGCAGCAGATCGCGCAGGGCCTGCACATCAGCGGTGGTCATCGGGTGAACTCTCCGACCTCGGTGGGAACGGTCTTGCCGCTAGAACTTAACCCGCCGAACGGCCCCGGAGTCCACCCTGCGGAATGGGCCTGCTCACAATGCGGGCACCGGTGAGCAGCGCCCGGTTCCGGCGGTCAGCCCGGCCAGTGGCCGAAGAGGTCGGCGAAGCCCTCTCGCCAGCTGGGCCACTTCGGGCGCCAGCCCAGGGTTTCGCGGAGGCGGAAGTTCGTCGCGCCGCGCTGTTCGGTCAGCTGGTGGACCGTCAGCCAGTCCAGCTGGGCCTTGGCCTGCTCCAGGGTCAGCGACACCGGCGCCGGGCCGCCCGCCATCCGCGCGTAGGCGGGCAGCCACTCGGTGGCCTCCGCCGGCTCGTTGTCCACCACGTTGTACGGGCCGGGATCGCCGCTCGCCAGCAGTTCGAGCACCGCCCCGGCCGCGTCCTCGACGTGCGTGAACGACGTCACTCCCGCTCCCTCGGCGACCACCGGCAGCTCGCTGCCGCACACCCGCGAGTGGACCGCGCCGCCCGGCGCGTACTGCGTGCCCGGGCCGTAGAGGTTGCCGTAGCGCAGCGCGACGCCCTCGATGTCCGAACAGGTCAGGACCGCTTCCTCCATCGCCACCTGGGCCCGGACCGCATCGCCCCAGCAGCCCGGCGCGTCCGTCCACAGTGGTGATTCCTCGTCCAGCACGTCGTGGCCGTGCGGACGGTAGGCAGCGGTCGTGCTCTGCCCGATGATGCGCCTGGTCCCGGCCGCCACCGCGGCGTCGACCAGGTTCTTCGAGGCCCGCTCGCGGGACCGCGCGGTGCGGTGCCGCCCGTCGGGGAGATCGGTCCGGCCGATCCCGGAGGTCTGGTCGACCACGACATCCGGTGCGGCGCGGCACAACTCGCGCCGCACCCCGTCGGGATCCAGCAGGTCGGCGACGGCGATATCGTCGAACGATGTCGAGCCGTTCAGCCGGTCAACGCGCCGGACGAGCGCGGTCACGTGATGACCTCGCTCCCGCAGCAGCGGGAGGAGCGTCCTTCCGACCACGCCGGTCGCACCGGCGACAACCACACGCAGGGGCACTTCGACCTCGCACCGGGTTAGACGTCAGCGGCTCGAAAGCCTACCCCGGTGGCCTACCCCGGAACGGGTGAAAAACGCTCGCCCTCGCAGGCGGCAGACCAGCGCCGCGGACGGCCCGGACCTGCCGCCCCATGAGGCGGCATCAGAGCTCTCTTCCGATGCACCGTCGTGCCGGAGCGGCACGACCCTTCGTCAGATGGCGCGAATTCCCGCGGCCTGCGGGCCCTTCGGGCCCTGGGCGATCTCGAACTCCACGCGCTGGTTCTCCTCCAGCGTGCGGAAACCGGTGGCGTCGATCGCGGAGTAGTGGGCGAAGACGTCGGCGCCGCCGTTGTCCGGGGTGATGAACCCGTAGCCCTTCTCCGCGTTGAACCACTTGACCGTACCGGTAGCCATTCCCTGTTTCTCCTGATTCTGCTGGCCAGGGTCAACACTGCGCAGACCCGAGGTCGCCGAGCCGATCCCCGCCGCGCTCCGAGCACCACCGCACAAAAAAAGTGCCTGCGTTCTGGCAGGCACTTTCCAGTACTGCTGGGACCAAAACAGCAACCACCGCAACGCTAGCACCCCGACTGCGGGTTGTCACACGTCGATCGCCGCCCGTCAACACCGCCGCCGGCACCGGTTTTCAGGGGATGCTCAGCAGGCCCTGACCGCGGGCTTCCGCGGCGAGGTTCTGCTCGGTCCGCTGCTCGGCGAGCAGCAGCGCCGCGGCGCGCGGCGTGAGCCCTTCGGCGTCCCACGCCACCAGCAGCGGCGGGATCTTCGCCAGCATCTCCTCCCGCAGCACCTGGAACGACAGCACCGGGTCGGCGTCCACCCGGCCCAGCAGCAGCCACCAGGCCCAGGCCACCGCGCCCGCGTTGGCCACGAAGTCCGGGATGACCGGAATGCCGCGCGTGGCCAGCATTTCCTCCGCGTCGGCCGTCACCGGGGTGTTGGCCGCCTCGACGATCACCTTCGCGTTGATCTCCGGAACCTGCGGTGGGGCGATCGCGTAGGACACCGCGGCCGGGATGAGCACGTCGACCTCGGCACCGAGGACCGCTTCGCGCGGCGCGCGCTGCACGTGCTCGGGCACCTGGCCGCGGTCGATCTCGCCGAACCGGTCGCGGGCGTCCAGCAGCGCCGGGACGTCCAGCCCGTCCGGATCGTGCAAGGTGCCCGCCGCATCGGCCATCGACACCACCTTCAGCCCGGCCTCGTGCAGGTAGTAGGCCGCGCCGCCGCCCATCGTGCCGACGCCCTGGACCGCGACCGTGGTCTCAGCGGGAGTCCAGCCCCGCGCGTGCACGACACCGAGGCAGCTCTGCGCGACACCGTAGCCGCCGACCACGTCACCGAGCAGCAGGCCGCCGGGCACCGGAGCGTTGAGCCCCGCTCGGACGCGGCGCAGCGTGCGCTCCGCGTCCGGCGCCCGCCTGATCGCCGCGTGGTAGGACTGGTGCAGCCCCACCTCGGCGAACACCTCGTCGATCAGGTGCTGCGGCACCCCGAGGTCCTCCGCGGTCACCCAGTGCGCGTCCAGGTACGGACGCATCGACTGCACGAAGCGGCGCAGGACGCCCTTGGCCTCCGGGTCCTTCGGGTCGCAGTCGATACCGCCCTTCGCCCCGCCCACCGGCAGGTCGAACACGGCGGTCTTGCGCGCCATGCCGCGCGCCAGGTCTTCCACCTCGGTCAGGGTGCACCCGGCCCGCATCCGGGTCCCGCCGGTGGCAAGACCGGACACCAGGCTGTGCACCACCAGGTAACCGTTGCGGCCGGTCACCGGATCCGTCCAGATCACCCGCATCATCGGGTCGCGGTCGACGAGTGCCACGGGCCGAACCTCCTTCCAGTACGCGCGAACCCGCCGCGGAGAACCCGGGCGGGGATGTGGTGAGTGCAACCAGTGATCGAACTACCTGCGAGCCGCGGAATCGCGATGCTCGCCCCACTGCCGATCAGGTCGGTCAGTGATGTCGCAGCCAGAGCGAGGAAGAGGACAACCACCGGACTGGACGCGGGTTTCGGTACGACTCTGCTCGCATGGTCCACCTCCCGCTCTCCGCCCGGATGGCTCGAAGTTAAGGGCGGTCGGTTTGGATTGTCAACAATCGACTTCTCGGACAAGCGGCACATCATCGGAACGGGTGCGCGACCACCACCGCCGAGCACCCCGAAAGGGCCTCCGACCAGCACCGGAAGACCATCCGCACCCCAGGTCACACGAACGGGGGATACGCGGTTCTAAGCTTCCGATCGCGAGGGATGAGGGCGTAGCACGAACCGCGCGTGGACTTGGACCAAACCACTCCCAAGATCACCGCGCGGCTGGGAGGATGCGAGCATGAGCCAACCGGGACGACCCCACGAGCTACCGGGATCGCTGGACGAGGCGACGCAGCAGCAGTTGATCCAGGAGATCGGCCGGCTGATCGTGCGCGCGCTGCCCCCTGGCTGGCGCGAGGCCACCGTCGAGTACCGGTCGCTGGGCGGGCACCAGGAACTGGTCGCGCAGCTGATCGCGCCCAACGGCACCGCCGTCCCGCTGGCCGCTCCCGCTGAAGCCGCCGAAGCCTTCGCCCGGCTGCGGCAGGGCATGTACCAGCCCGACCGCGGCACCTGGGTGAGCGCGCTGTACCGGCTGGAGCGCCCCGGCAGCTACACCGTCGACTTCAACGGGGACTACGAGCCGAACTGGCGCACCGCTCCCCCTGCCGCCGCCTACGCCGACGAGCTCAACCGCTTCCCGCGCCCCGCATCGGCCATCCCGGACTGGCTCTCGGGCAGCCCCGCGGCGCAGCTGCGCACCGCGGAGGTCTTCGACGACTCGGGCCGCCCGATCACCGACCGCCCGGGGATCGACCCGGCCGAGCTGGAGCCGGTCGCCGACTACCTGGAGCAGGCGCCGATCGTGCTGGCGGCGCGCAGCTACGACACCGACCGGCTCGACCCGAACCGCACCCCGTCGGTGCCGATGACCTTCCACACCGACGGCACCTGGGTCTGGCCCGGCGCGGTCGGCTACTACCTGCGCCAGCACGGAGTGGCCCCGGAGGCCGACCTCGTGGCGCACGTCCGCCGCCAGGGCTTCCGGGTTCCCGAGGTCGCCGAGCCGGTCCGCGAGCAGGCCGTCACCCTGATCACCGGCGAGCAGCGCCAGTAGTCGTCCGCGGTCGGCCGCAGCGCCGGGAGCTGGCACAATCCCGGCATGCGCGATGTGGTGTTCGCCGGTGGTCCGGTGGCCACAATGGACGCCGCCCGGTCGTTCACCGACGCGGTGGCGGTGCGGGACGGCCGGATCGCGGCCGTCGGGCGCGATGCCGTGCGGGCGCACTGGTCCGCGCGCACCGAGTTCGTCGACCTCCGCGGCCGGTTGCTGCTGCCGGGCTTCCACGACGCCCACGTGCACCCGGTCTACGGCGGGATCGAGCGGTTGCGCTGCGACCTCACCGAATGCCTCGACGCCGCGCAGTGCCTCCGCCAGGTCGAGGCCTACCAGCGCGCGCACCCGGACACCGGCTGGGTGCTCGGCGGCGGTTGGGACATGGCGCAGTTCCCCGGGGGCGCACCGCACCGGGCCGCGCTGGACCAGGTGACCGGGACCCGCCCGGCCTACCTGCTCAACCGCGACCACCACGGCGCCTGGGTGAACACCGCAGCACTGCTGCTGGCCGGCATCGACCGGCACACCCCCGACCCGCCGGACGGCCGGATCGAACGCGATCCCGGCGGTCATCCCACCGGCACCCTGCACGAGGGCGCGACCCGGCTGGTCGAGCGGGTGCTGCCGGAGACCGGCGACGCGGAGTACCTCGCCGGGCTGCTGGAGGGCCAGCGGCACCTGCACTCGCGCGGCGTGACGTCGTGGCACGACGCGATCGTCGGCCCCTACCTCGGCTACGACGACGCGGTGGCCACCTACCTGGACGCCGACCGGCGCGGGCTGCTGACCGGCAAGGTGCGCGGCGCGCTGTGGTGGGACCGCGGCCGCGGCCGGGAGCAGATCGATGAGCTGCGGCACCGCCGGGACCGGGCGCGCGGGCACCGGTTCCGGGCCGAGACGGTGAAGATCATGCAGGACGGCGTGTGCGAGAACTTCACCGCTGCGCTGCGGCTCCCCTACCTCGGCGAGCACGGCAGCGGACTGTCCTTCGTGGACTCCGAGCTGCTCGCCGAGGTGGTGCCCGAGCTCGCCGACGCCGGTTTCCAGCTGCACTTCCACGCCATCGGCGACCGCGCGGTGCGCGACGTGCTGGACGCCCTCGCCGGCGCGCGCGAGCAGGACCTGCGCCACCAGATCGCGCACGTGCAGGTCGTGCACCCCTCCGACGTGCCGCGCTTCCGCGAGCTCAACGTGACGGCCACGATCCAGCCCCGGTGGGCGGTCAACGACGCGGCGATGACCGAGCTGACCGTGCCGCGCCTCGGGCACCGGCGAGCCGGTTGGCAGTACCCGTTCCGCTCGCTGCGCGCGGCGGGGGCGGTGCTGGCGGCGGGCAGCGACTGGCCGGTGTCCGAGGCCGATCCGGTGCTGGGCGTGCACGTCGCGGTCAACCGCAGCGAGCCGGACACCGACGATCCGCCGTTCCGGCCCGAGGAGGCCCTCGACCTCGTCGACGCGCTCGCCGCCTACACCGCGGGCAGCGCGTGGGTCGACCACGCCGAGCGGGAGACCGGGACCGTCGAGGTCGGCAAGGCCGCCGACCTGGTGCTGCTGGACCGCGACCCGTTCGCCTTGCCGCCGAACGAGATCTGGCGGTGCGAGGTGGAGCTGACGATGGTCGACGGAGCAGTGGTGCACCAGCGGCGGTGACCGACCGCAACCCCGCGCTGGGCCGTGCGGGCGACGCGGTTTCCCGATCGTGTGGAAGGGCATCGGAGGGCATTGGCCGCCGCGGACGCGGCTGGTTTCGTGCGCAGGGTCGGTGACCATCGCAGAGAGGTGCGCGGACCATGCAGGCCTTCCGGCTGCCGGAGTTCTACCTGTCCTACCCGGCACGGCTGAACCCGAACCTGGACCGGGCCCGGGAGCACAGCAAGACCTGGGCCCGGCGGATGGACATGATCGACGCGCCGCAGCACGGCGTGGACGTCTGGACCGAATCGGATCTCGACCGGCACGACTACGCGCTGCTGTGCGCGTACACCCATCCCGACGCCGACGGCGCGGAGCTGGACCTGATCACCGACTGGTACGTGTGGGTGTTCTACTTCGACGACCACTTCGTGGAGCTGTACAAGCGGAATCCGGATCTGCCGGGCGCGCGCGAGCACCTCGAACGGCTGCCCGCGTTCATGCCGGTCGAGGGCCCGATCACCGCGGAGCCGGTCAACCCGGTGGAGCGCGGCCTGGCGGACCTGTGGGAGCGCACCGTGCCGTCGATGAGCGCGGACTGGCGGCGGCGGTTCGCCGAGAACACCAAGCACCTGCTGGACGAATCGCTGTGGGAGCTGACCAACATCAGCGAGAACCGGCTGTCCAACCCCATCGAGTACGTCGAGATGCGCCGCAAGGTCGGTGGCGCGCCGTGGTCGGCGAACCTGGTGGAGCACGCGGTGGGCGCCGAGGTGCCCGCCGAGATCGCCGCGACCAGGCCGATGCAGGTGCTGCGCGACACCTTCTCCGACGCGGTGCACCTGCGCAACGACCTGTTCTCCTACGAGCGGGAGGTGCGGGACGAGGGCGAGCTGAGCAACGGCGTGCTGGTCTTCGAGAAGTTCCTCGGCTGCTCGACGCAGCAGGCCGCGCAGGCGGTCAACGACCTGCTGACCTCGCGGTTGCACCAGTTCGAGCACACCGCGCTGACCGAGGTGCCGCAGCTGCTCGACGAGCGGGGCATCGATCCGCTGGGCAGGCTGGCGGTGCTCGGCTACGTCAAGGGGCTGCAGGACTGGCAGTCCGGCGGCCACGAGTGGCACGTGCAGTCCGGCCGGTACCCCGACGGCGGCGCCTCCAGCGTGCTGGCCGGGCCGACCGGGCTGGGCACCTCGGCGGCCCGGATCATCTCCTCGCTGATCAGCACCGCGCCGCAGCGGATGCGCAGCTACACGCGGACCCCGTTCCAGCCGGTCGGGCACGTGCCGCGCCGGGAAATCCGGCTGCCGTACCCGGTTTCGCTCTCGCCGCACCTGGACCTGGCCCGCGAGCACGCCGTCGAGTGGGCCCGCTCCATCGGCATCTTCACCGACGTCCCGATGGTGTGGGACGAGCCCGCGATGCGCGCCAACGACCTCCCGCACTGCGCCGCCGGGCTCGACCCGGACGCCACCGTCGAGGAGATCGACCTGGCCTCGGCGTGGCTGACCTGGGGAACCTACGGCGACGACTACTACCCGCAGGTCTTCGGGCACACCCGCGACATGGCGGGCGCCAAAGCGCTCACCGCGCGCCTCAAGGAGCTCATGCCGGTCGAGGGCAGCAGTCCCGTCGTCCCGGCCAACGCGCTGGAGCGCGGGCTCGCGGACCTGTGGCTGCGCACGGCGGGCCCGCTGCCGGTGGACAAGCGCCGGGCGTTCCGCGGCACCGTCGAGGTGATGCTGGACAGCTGGCTGTGGGAACTGGCCAACCAGCACCAGAACCGGATCCCCGATCCGGTCGACTACGTCGAGATGCGGCGCCGCACCTTCGGCACCGAGCTCACCATGAGCCTGTCCCGGTTCTCCCACGGCACGACCGTGCCACCGGAGATCTACCGGACCCGCACCATCCGGGCCATGGAGAACTCGGCGACCGACTTCGCGACGCTGGTCAACGACGTGTACTCCTACCGCAAGGAGATCCAGTACGAGGGCGAGGTGCACAACGCGGTGCTGGTGGTGCAGAACTTCCTGGACTGCGACCTGGACCGGGCGTTCCAGGTGGTGCACGACCTGATGGACGCGCGCCTGCGGCAGTTCGAGCGCACCGTGGACGTCGAGCTCCCCGCCCTGTTCGCCGAGCAGGACCTGGACGCCGAAGCCCGCGCGACGCTCACCCGCTACGCCGCGGAGCTGCAGGACTGGATGGCCGGGATCCTCAACTGGCACCGCGAGTGCCGCCGCTACTTCGACGCCGAACTCCGCCACAACGTCGTGGTGCCCCGGCCCACCGGGCTCGGCACCTCGGCCGCCCGCATCAGCTGGGACCCGGTCCTCGGCTAGGGCCGGATGGCCGCCTCCGCACCCGGGTGCGGAGGCGGCCATCAGCTCGCAGCCTCGTGCAGACGTTCCGCGCCGATGCGGCGGCAGCGCTCGATGCCCCATTCGCCGAGCGCGGCCAGCGCGCGGTTGAGCGATTCACCGTGCTCGGTCAGGGAGTACTCCACCTTGGGCGGAACCTCCCGGGTAGACCTCGCGGTGCACCAGCTCGTCCTGCTCCATCTCGCGGAGGTGCTGGGTGAGCATCTTCTCGGTCACGCCGGGCAGGCCGCGCCGCAGTTCGGCGAACCGCCGGGTGCCGTGCTCGTGCAGCTCCCAGATGATCAGCGACTTCCACTTGCCGGACACCACGTCCATCGCGGCGTCGATGCCGCAGAAGTAGGGCCCGCGCCGGGCTTCCTTCGCCACCGCACTCCTCACTTCCCAAAAGGTAAGTACCCCACTAATTAGTCGGTACTTGTCGATCCTACCTGCTGGAGAAAGGATTCAGGCATCGAAAAGCGCTGAGGGGAACTGAAATTGAGCGACGAGAAGAACACCCGCGTCAGCATGCTCGGGCTGGGCGCCATGGGCAGCGTGATGGCCGCCGCGGTCATCGAGGCGGGATATCAGACGGTGGTCTGGAACCGGACGCCGGGCAAGGCAGACGGGCTGGCAGCCCGGGGCGCGGTCGCCGCCGGTTCGGTGCGCGAGGCGGTTGCCGCCGACGTTGTCATCGCCTGCCTGTACGACGCCGCCTCGGTCCGCGAGACCCTCGACCCGGTGGTCGAGGAGCTGTCCGGGCGGACGCTGATCAACGTCACCACGACCTCTCCCGACCAGGCCAGGGAGATCGCAGCGTGGGCCGCCGGGCACGGCATCGCCTACCTGGACGGCGGCATCATGGCCGTCCCGGCGATGATCGGCCAGCCGGGGTCGTCGATCCTCTACAGCGGCTCGGCGGCGGTGTTCGAGCAGCACCGCCCGCTGCTGGACCTGTGGGGCGAGAGCGTGTACTTCGGCGACGACGCCGGTCTGGCGTCGCTGTACGATCTCGCGCTGCTGTCGGGGATGTACGTCATGTTCGCCGGATTCATGCACGGTGCGGCCATGGTCGCGCCCGCAGGCGTGTCGGCGGGCGCGTTCGCCGAGCGGGCCTCCGCCTGGATCGCGGCGATGACCGGATCGCTGGGCGGGCTGGCCGCCGTGATCGACGGCGGGGACTACACCATCGCCGGGCAGCAGAGCCTGGAGTTCTCCAGCCTCGACGACATCGTCGCCGCCAGCGCCGCGCAGGGAATCAGCACCGAGGTGATCGACGTGGTGCAGAACCTCATCCAGCGCCAGATCGACGCCGGGCACGGCGAAGAGGCCTTCCCCCGCATCATCGAGAGCATCAAGCACCCGGTTTGAGCCGCAACGCCCGGCCGGGCGGGTGGTTCGGCGTGGAACCACCCGCCCGGCCAGGACCGCGGCTCAGACCAGGTTGCCGCCCTGCACGACGTGGCGGACGTGCTCGGGGTCGGCGAGCTCGGAGATGTCGGCGAGCGGGTCTCCGTCGACGACCACCAGGTCCGCCAGGGCGCCCTCGCGGAGGGTGCCGATCTCGCCGGTCATGCCGAGCAGGTCGGCCGCGGTGCTGGTCGCCGAGCGGATGACGTCGAGCGGCCGCTGGACCTCGCTGCGGATCCGGAACTCCTCGTTCTGGTGGCGGTGCATGCCGCCGAGCAGGTCGCTGCCGTAGACGATCTCGACGCCGCCGCGGTGGGTCATCTCCAGCGCGGCCAGGCCGGCTTCCAACACGTCGTCGACCTTGCGCCAGCTGTCCTCGGGCAGCCCGAACTCGCGCCCCTCGGTCTTGAGCGCCCAGTAGGTCACCAGGGTCGGCACCAGGAACGCGTCGTGCTCGAGGAACTCGGGCACGTTGGACTCGTCGATGAGGTTGCCGTGCTCGATGGACCGGATGCCCGCCTTCAGCGCCCGGCTGACCGAACGCGCCGTGTAGGCGTGCGCAGCGACGTAGCGGTTGGCGGCGTCGGCTTCCTCCACGATTGCGCGGAGTTCGTCCATCGAGTACTGGGTGGAGTCGATGCGGTCCGTCGGCGACGCCACCCCTCCCCCGGCCATCACCTTGATGTGGTGCGCACCTTTGCGCAGCTCGTCGCGGGCAGCGGCGCGCACCGCGTCCACCCCGTCGGCGATGCGGCCCAGTCCGGCGCAGCACTGGTGGCCGTCGTGCACCCTGGTCCCGCGCGGACGGCTGTCGCCGTGGCCGCCGGTCTGGCTCAACGCCTTGCCGCAGAACGCCAGCCGCGGCCCCCGGATCAGGCCTTCGGCTTGCGCGTCGGCCAGGCCGAAATCAGCACCCGAAGCGTCGCGAACCGTGGTGAAGCCTCGGTCGAGCATCTGCCCCATGATCCGCCCGGCGTGCGCCGCGGCGTAGGAGGGCGACCAGTGCGGCAGCGCGCCGAGATCCGCTGTGGCGGCGGTGACGTGCACGTGTGCGTCGATCAGCCCGGGCAGGACGGTGGCGCCCGCCAGGTCCACGGTCCGCGCGCCCTCCGGTGCGGTCAGCCCGGGCCCGGACTCGACGATCCGGCCGTCCGCGCACAGCAGGTCGCCCTCGGCGTACTCGCCGGTCTCGACGTCGAGCAGCTTGCCCGAGCGCAGCAGCAGAGCGGTCACGAATCCTCCTGATCGTCGAGGCGCTGGACCAGTTCGACCAGCGCGGGAGCGGCGAGCGCGGCCAGTTCGACCGCGCGTTGCACCTGGTCCGGGCCGTAGGCGTGCTCGGCCTCGAGCAGGGCCAGGGTGCCCGGCGTGGCACCGTCGGCCCCGATCACCGGCACGTTGATCACCGAGCCGCAGCCGAGTTCCGCGATCAGCGCGTGATCGGCGAAGACCTGGCGGACCGACTCCGCGTCCGGCCCGAAGAACGGCTGCTGGCGGTTGATGCAGCGATCCAGCCAGTCCGCGGCGATCTCGACGGACTTCTCACCGCCGAGCGGGTACTGGTCGGGGTGGCTGGTGTGCGCCCGGTGCAGCACGCGCCTGCCGGGGAGCCAGGCCAGCACGGTGAACAGCCGGACGCCGACCTCCCGCCGCACCCGCTCTTCCACGGTGGACAGATTCATCGGACGGCCGCCTTCGGCGAATCGGGTTCGGTCAGGTCTTCCAAGGACCGCCCCGCGGTGGACAACCCGAACATCGGGGTGCAGATGACGCCGACCGCGAGCACCGCGGTGGTGATGCCGAAGACGCCCGCGAACCCGAGGGAGGCGGCGAAGATGCCGATCACCGACGGCGCGATGATGCTGCCGAACCGGCCGAACGCGCTGGACAGGCCGGTGCCGGAGGCGCGGATCCAGGTCGGGAACACCTCGGGCGTGTAGGAGTACAGCGCGATGGTGTTCTTGCGGTCCAGGTACTCGCCGAGCCACGCCGCCGAGAAGTACCCCGGCACCTGGGCCAGGTAGATGATGATCGAGAACTCGAAGCTCTTGGTCACTGTGATGCCCTGCTGCACCAGCAGCGTCGGGATCCAGGTGAAGAACCCTTGACGTCCACTCCGCTGTGAAGGGCGGAGATTCCTCGGCGTCATGCTGCGGTGACGTTCGAGGATGGTTCACGCATGCGGCTACCCGCTAGGCTGCCTTGCCCGTGTGGACTGCGCGTGCTCTGCGCTGTGCCGCGTCCGCTCGCGGCACAGCCCGCACGTCCGGCGGTGCTGAGCGCCCGATCAAGGATGTTGATGGCCGCGTTGCGGTCGGCATGTTCGGTATGGCCGCAGTGCACGCACGCAAACAACCGACCGCAACCTTGCCGGTTTTCGGAGTCGCGAGTGCCGCACCGGGCACAGGTTTGCGAAGTGCCGTGCGGTGCGACCGCAACGAGTTCACCGCCATACCGCCGGGTCTTGTACCCCAGTTGGCGACGAATCTCAAACCAGCCTTGATCAGCGATGGATCGGTTGAGCCCGGCCTTTTGCTTGACGTTGGTGCCGGGCTGCGCCACGGTGCCCTTGGCCGAGCGGAGCATGTTGGAAACCTTGAGGTCTTCGACCGCGACAATGCCGTGGCTTTTGGCCAGGTCGTCGGTGAGCTTGTGGTTCCAATCCGCACGGCGACGGGCCTGCCGGGCTTTGAGCACTGCGATCTGCGCGATCGTCCTGCGCAACCGCTTGCTGTACTTACCTCCGTTGTGCTTCTTCGCGAATGTCAACTGCCTGGCCATGCGGCGCTCTAGCCCTCTCAACCGCTGCTTTTCGCCAGCGGTAAGAGTGTCAGGGCGCTGTCGCCCCTCGTTCTCCGTCGAGACGAAAACCGAGCAGGCGATACCCACATCCACCCCAGCAGCAGGCCCAGCGTTGACATGCCGATCTACCGGCTCGGGGCGGTGGACACCGAACGCGACGTGCCAACCGAGCCCATCCCGTTTGATGGTGGCGTTGCGAACCGTCCCCTCGATAGGACGGGATAGGCGAAACCGCACCCACCCGAGTTTCGGCAACCTCACATGCGCCATACGGCGTGAGACTTTGCGAATCTGCACAGCCTGTCCGGGAAAAGTGACGCCCTGCTGATGAGACTTGCGCTTGTACTGCGGGGACCTGGCCGGATGCTCCGGGTTCCAGAAGTTTTCGTACGCCGCGTCCAGCTGACGCAGAACCTGCTGCGCACACTGGGCTGGCAAGTCCCTGAGCCAGACGTGTTCCTTTCGTGCGAGGGTGAGCTCAGAGCACTGCTCCCCTGCCTGCAGGGTCTTGCGTTGTGCTGAGCCATACGCCCAGACCCGCTGCGCAAGCGCGATGTTCCACACCGCTCGGCAGGTGTGCGACCACGACACAAGTCGTTCCGCCTGATCTGCGGTGGGGTACAAGCGGAACTTCGCCGCCGTGTTCGCCTTCACACCGACCATCTTGGCGGTATACCTGCATCCACTGTTCAGCGATACCCACCTCACTTGCCGCGAGGACGTCCACCTGCTGGTGAACCCACCTCCCACAAGTCACAATCGAAGCTGAGCGCCGGTCTCAACAGGTTCTCCAGCAAGCTGTTACGCAAGGAGTTCAGAGACCTGTTCTTGCCTACCGGGAAGACCTCCGGTCGTGACCGGAACCGCACTTCACCGGGCCGACCGGAAACACGCCGATTTCGATGCTTCTCCAGTGCATCGAACAGCAAACGCGACCCCCGGCTGAACTCAGACCATGGCCTCGCCCGAAAACCGGACACCGCACCAGAGTGCGGCGCGGCCGCGAAGTCCGCGCCGCACTCGGTGGTCATCTCGGAACCCACGCATCTGGGCGCTACTCGGCCCGGCGGACTTCGGCCATGGCCTCCCAGTGCGTGAGGTACTTGGCGACTTCGGCGGCCAGCAGCGCGTCGAGCTCCGCGCGGTTGGTGTTCCGGCGCAGCCGCAGCGCCTTGCCGCGCCGCACGTCGAGGACGACCGGCGTCGCCTCCGGCAGCACGACCGGCATCAGGTGCTCCAGCACCCGCAGCGCCAGGTTCGCCGAATCCGCCCCGAGCTCCGGCTCCTTCAGGTAGGGCAGGACGACCTCGGTGTGGCCGTCCCGGTGGCGCAACGCCAGCGCGCTGCGCCTGGACAGGGTGACCGAGAGATCACCGCAGTCCCAGGCCGCCGACTCCATCGGCACCCCGGTGGCCCTGACCTTGCCCCACCAGCGCTGGAACCCCTCGTGCAGCTGCTGGTAGTGCGGTTGCTGCACCGGGCGGGCCTGCCGGACCGCCTCGGCGACGACCTCCGAGGCGTCCGGCGAGCTCACCGCCCTGCGCAGCGCCGACCGGAACGGCGCGTAGAACGTCCAGGCCAAGCTCGTCTCGTCGATGTAGATCTCCCACTGGTTCCGAACGATGCCCGCGCAGCCGCGCGGCGTGCTGCGCGCGTAGTCCAGGAACGAACCGAGACCGATGTGCACACCATCCACGAGTACCCCTCCGCGGCCGAGGGCAGCATTCATCGCCACCGCTGACCGCGCGCCCGCAGCGCAACAGTCCACAGTGGTCGAAATGCGCCCGAATCCCCTGCCCGACAACAAGATCTTACCACGTCAGAGGCCGTTTTAGAACACGCATTCGAGTGATCCCGACGCCGCGCGAACCGTACTTTTCGGTCATATCGAAGCGCTGTGCTCGACACCGCGGAGTCCCCGGCTCCGATCGCCGCCCCGGCGGGGCCGACCCCGGCTCGCCCCAGTCCCGCTGCCGGATCAAACCTGTTGCGGCACAACAGCGGCCGCGGCTAACGTGCGTCCTTCGACGAACCCGGCATCCGACGAGGAGACCCCGGCATGACCAGCAAGCTGACCGAGATCGCGATCGACTGCGCCGATCCCGCCGTGCTCTCCCGGTTCTGGTGCGCTGCCCTCGACTACGTGGTGCAGGAAATGGACGACGAAACCATCACGATCGGTTCCCCGGAGGTGCCCGAGGGCAAGAGCCGCCGCGGCCCGGTGCCGCCGGTGCTCACGTTCGCGCGCGTGCCGGAGGGCAAGGTGGTCAAGAACCGGGTCCACCTGGACGTCAACACCACCGACGTGGAGCAGGACGAGGAGGTCCGCAGGCTGCTCGACCTGGGTGCCCGGCACGCCGACGTCGGCCAGACCGGCGACGAGAGCTGGGTGACCCTCACCGACCCCGAGGGCAACGAGTTCTGCGTCCTCTCCGGCCGGCACCCCTGATCAGCACCGCGCAGCGGCGCCCGGCGATAGCCTGCGGCCGGACGACTAGGGGGTCGGGTTGACGACGGAGCAGGGCGAGCACGTGCTCATCGCGGCAGCGGGGTCCGTCGGCGACGTCGTCCCCTTCATCGGACTCGGCGTGCGGCTGCGCGACGCCGGGTTCCGGGTCAGCGTCGCCACCTACGAGCTGTTCGCCGGGCAAGTGCGCGAACAGGGCCTCGAATTCCAGCCGCTGCCCGGTGATCCGCAGGCCATGGACCGCTCCGAGGAGGGGCTGTCCTGGCAGGAGGGCGGTGCCGGGCTCAAGTCCACGCTGCAGTTCCTACGGATGATGGCCGAGCACATCCGCGAGCTCAACACCGGTCTGCTCGGCATCGCCCAGCAGGGCGCGGACGTGTTGCTGCTCAGCGGTTTCCTGTCCCTCGGCGGCTATCACATCGGCCGGGCGCTGGGCATCCCGAGCGCCGCGTTGAACCTTCAGCCGGTCGAGCCGACCGGCGACTATCCGCCGGTCGGGCTCCCGCAGCTGGGCCGGTGGGGCAACTCGGCGGCGTGGAGCGCGGTGGTCAAGCTCGGCACCGGTTCGCAGGCGAAACCGATCAAGCAGCTCAGGGCGGAGTTGGGGCTGCCGCCGGTGACCTACCGGACCGTGCGCTCGGAGCAGCGGGCACGGCGCTGGCCGCTGCTGTACGGCTTCAGCCCGCTGGTGTCGCCACGTGCTTCGGACTGGCGTCCCGGCGTCGAGGTCACGGGGTACTGGTGGCCCGTCCGGCGGCCGGGCCGGCAGCCGCCGCCGCAGCTCGTCGACTTCCTCCGAGCCGGGCCGCCACCGGTCTTCGTGGGCTTCGGCAGCCGGAGCTTCCGCGACAGCGAACGGATCACCGGGATCGTCACCGCGGCGCTGCGCCGGGCCGGGGTGCGCGGGGTCCTGCAGTCCGGCTGGGCCGGCCTGGACATCAGCCACGACGACGTCATCACCGTCGGCGAGGTGCCGCACGACTGGCTGTTCCCGCAGCTCGCCGCGGTCGTGCACCACGCGGGCGCCGGAACGACCGCGGCCGGGCTGCGCGCGGGAGTGCCTGCCATCGGTGTGCCGGTGATCGCCGACCAGTCCTTCTGGTGCTCCCGGATGGAAGCCCTCGGGATCAGCCCGGGGTCGGTGCCGCTCGGGAAGCTGACGCCGGAACGCCTGGCCGGCCTGATCCGCCGGGCGACCCAGGACGAAACCCACCGCCGCCGGGCCGCGCAGATCGGCCGCACGATCGCCGCCGAGGACGGCGCGGCACCGGTGATCCGAACCGTGCGGCGGCTCCTCCGCGACGCGTAGTCAGCTCAGGGCGGCGAAGGCGGCCCGGCCCAGCGCGGCGATGGCGTCGCAGGCCGGGCCGCCCCGGTAGGTGCTGAGGGAGCGCTCGTCGGTGAGCTCGTCGACCAGGACCGCGATCACCGCCTGCGGGCGGTCGGTGCCGAGCAGACCGACGTCGTGGCGCAGCCCGAGCAGCTCGCCGGTCTTGTTCCAGCAGTTCGCACCCACCGGCAGCAGCGCGGGCAGCCGGTCGCGGACCTGCTGCTCGGCCAGCACGCCCAGCGCGTGCTCGGTCAGCTCGGGTGGCAGCGCCGCTCCTCCGGCCAGCCGGTCGAGCACGCGGGCCTGGTCCAGCGCGGTCGTCTCGTTGCGGCCCGGCTCGTGGTGGTGCATCAGCCGCCGCTCGACGCGGGTGCCCGTGCAGCCCAGATCCGCCGCGCAGTCCCGGATCGCGGCGAAGCCGACCGCGTCGATCACCGCGTTGGTGGCGGCGTTGTCGCTGATCACGACCATCAGCGTGAGCAGGTCGCGCAGCGAGAGCCGGTCGACGCTGCGCAACTGCCGGAGCAGCCCGGCGCCGCCGACGCGCTCCGCGGGCAGCTCCACCTGCTCGTCCAGCCCGATCCGCCCGGCCTGCACCGCTCGCAGCGCGCTGATCATGATCAGGACCTTGATCGTGCTGGCCGCGGGCACCACCCGCTCGGCACCGAGCAGCACCGGCTCCCGCTCGGCCAGGTCCCACGCCGCGAACCCGACGCGGCCCGGGAGCTCGGCCTGCGACAGCTCCGCCCGCAACCGCTCCGCGAATCCCACAACCACGCTCCCATCAGACGAGGACCAGGAACAGCACGGCGAACAGCGCCAGGTTGGCGACCATGATCGCCCAGCCGTTGTACATCATCATCCGCAGGTTGCGGGAGCGCGCCAGCCCCATCTGCCCGATCATGTCCGGTCCGGGGAACGGCCCGAACCAGTCGATCTGCGACGAGCCCAGCAGCACCGCGGCCCACGCGCCCGGCGGAACACCCACCGCGGCCAGCGCAGGCCCGAACAGCTTCTGCAGCAGCACCACCTGCGCCACCGCCGCACCGGAGATGCCCAGCCATCCCACCAGCAGCACGATCATGCAGAACACCCACGGCCCGACGCCGTCGAGCGTCGGTGCCATCAGGTTCTGCAGCGCGTCGTAGGCGCCGGACTTCTCCAACAGCTCCAGCATCGGGTTGAGCAGCCAGAACAGCAGGAACAACCACAGCAGCGGCTGCGCGCCGCGGTACATCGCCTGCAGCGCCGCGCTCGGCGGCATGCGCCCGAGCAGCGCGGTCACCGCGGCGCTGACCGGCATCACGATCAGCACGTAGGTGTAGCTCGCCTGGAACACGATGCCCAGCACCACCAGAACCGCCATGCTGCCGAGGAACCCGGCCATCGCCCGCTTCGCCGCGACCGGTGCGCGATCCTGGTCTTCGGCCACCTCGTCCGGGTAGGCCTCGGTGCCCTCGGTCCGCCGCTGGATCCAGTGCGACATGCCGAGGCCGGTCAGCCAGACCACGACGGCCATCGGGATCCCGGCGTGGAGCAGGTAGTCGCCGTAGCCGAGCTGCGCCGCGCCCATGATGGTGACCACCGGCGGCGTGAACGGGCCGGTGACCAGGCCCGCGGCCGTGCCCGCGTGCAGCATCGCGGCCATCGACGGCGGAGTCAGCCGCAGCGCGGCGGCGATCGGCAGCACGATCGGCACCAGCAGCGCGCTGGCCCCGGACAGCGTGCCGAGGGCGGCGGCGAGCAGCGTCGCCGAGGCCATCACCCCGATCCGGAACCGCAGCCGAGTGCTGATCCCGATCCCGTGCAGCACGCCGCGGACCATGGTCGCGGCCGCGCCGGTCTCCGTGACGACGCGGCCGAGACCGCCGCCGAGCAGCACGATCAGCCCGACGACGGCGATGAACGAGCCCAGCGACTCGGCCATCAGCTCGCCCAGCTCCAGCGGTGCGGTCCCGGTCTGCAGGGCCGCGACGACGAGCGCACCGAGCGTCGCGAGCACGATGTCGACGTCGAGCAGCACCAGGATCGCGTACACCACGATCGGCGTGAGGCCCCACAGCGTTCCCGCCGAGCCGGTCAGCAGCAGCACCACCGCCGCGACCAGCGCGGCCCCGAAGACACCGGCCGCGGCCCGCGGCTTCCACCCGGTCATCGGCCGGGCTCGTCGAGCGAGCTGAGGTCGGCCGAGCCGCCGGGCATCACCCGGCGGGTGCTGCGGTAGCTGTAGAGCGCGTAGACCAGCAGTCCGAGCAGCAGCCAGCCCGCGAAGCGCAGCCAGGTCTCGGCGGCCAGGAACGACATCAGCCAGGCGGAGAACAGCACGCCCAGCACCGGCACCACCGGCATGCCCGGGCAGCGGAACCCGCGCGGCAGATCGGGCCTGCGGTAGCGCAGCACCACGACCGCGGCGCAGACCAGCACGAAGGCGAACAGCACGCCGATGTTGGTCAGCTCGGCGGCCTCCTGCACCGGCAGCAGGCCGGCCAGCACGGCCGAGACGATGCCGAGGATCCAGGTCGCCCGGTGCGGCACGCGGCGCACCGGGTGCAGCTCGCCGAACCACTTCGGCATCAGCCCGTCGCGGCTGAGCGCGTACCACAGCCGGGACGCGCCCATCATGAACGAGAAGCTGACGGTGACGATGCCCAGCACCGCTCCGACGGCGATCACCACCGCCACGCCGGACATCCCCACGCTGGCGAACGCGCTGGAGAACCCGCTGTCCGGGTCGACCTGGTCGTAGGACACCATGCCGGTGAGCACGATGCAGGCGCCGACGTAGAGCACCATCGAGATGGCCAGCGAGAGCATCATGGCCTTGGGCAGCAGCTTGCGGGCCTCGACGGATTCCTCCGCCGCGGTGGACAGCGCGTCGTAGCCGAACACCGCGAAGAACACCGTCGCCGCACCGGTGACCGCGCCGCCCCAGCCGAACGGCGCGAACGGCGTCAGGTTCCCGAAGTCCACCTTGGACAGACCGACCACGACGACCAGCAGCACCACCGCGATCTTCACCACCGTGAGCACCACGTCGACCTTCGCCGAGGTCTTGGTGCCGCGGTTGAGCAGCCAGGCCACGCCGAGGCAGATCAGCATCGCGATCAGGTCCACCCGGTGGCCCTCGCCGGTGCCGGGCGCGCCGAGCATCCACACCGGCAGCTGGAGCCCGACCGACTCCAGCAGGAACCCGGCGTAGCCGGACATGCCGATGGACACCGTCGCGACGATGGCGGTGTACTCCAGCAGCAGGTCCCAGCCGATGATCCAGCCGACGACCTCGCCGAGCACGGCGGCGGCGTAGGTGTAGGACGAACCGGCGCGCGGCACCATCCCGGCGAACTCGGCGTAGGCGAAGGCCGCGCACAGCGAAGCCGCCCCGGCGATGAGGAACGACACGAGCACGGCGGGCCCGGCGACGTCCCGCGCCACGGCACCGGCCAGGCTGAAGATCCCGGCGCCGATGATGGCCCCGACGCCGATCATGGTCAGCTGCGGCAGCCCGAGCACCCGCAGCATCCGCCGGTCGGTCTGCTCCTCGGGTTTCGGGACGGTGCGGCGGAAGATGCCGTTCGGCCCGGTGCCGAACAGCGACCCACCCGTCGCGGTAGTCTCATCGCGCATGAGTACCTCCCCGCGAGCTGCGCCGGATGCGCTAGCGATGCCGGGATGATCGTCGGTGGAACGGACCCGGGAAAGACGCCGAAGCGAGCGGATGCCTTCCCCTGAGCCCCAGCGGATCTTCAGCTGGTGGCAGTCCGGCGAACGAGCCGTGGTTTCCGCTGGTGGTAGCCCGTGAGTGTTTTGTGGTGCCATAGCCCCTCAAACCGCTCACGGCTCCTGAACAGCGGAAACGGAGCTCAGAGGGTGCCGAGGACGGCATGCGCCGCGGCGGCGTCCTGGACGCCCAGGCCGACGCTGTTGTAGAACACGACCTCCGCCGCGTCGCGGCGCCCCGGCGCCGCTCCGAGGAGCACCTCGCCCAGCGCTCGCAGCCGCTCGCGCGCGATGTCTCCGCGCTCCAGCGCTCCGGCGATCGGCCCCGCGTGCGCCGCGGCCGCGCCGACTTCGTCGACGACGACCGCTCCGGCGCGCCGCACCAGCTCCGCGTCCACCTCGCACCGGTGGTGCTCGAAGCTGCCCACGCTGATCACGGTCGCTCCCGCCGCTACCGCGGCGGTCGGCACGACCGGCTCCGCGCTCAGGGTGCACGCGGCGATCAGCGGCGCTTCGCGCACCGCTTCCTCGGCGCTCGCCACCGCTCGCACCGGCAGCCCCAGCTCCGCCGCCAGCTCCGCGGCCGCCGCTTCGCGCCGCGCCGCGTCGCGGCTGAAGATCCGCACTTCGCGCAGCTGCCGCACGCGCGCTATCGCGCGCACGTGGGCGCGAGCCTGCACGCCGGAGCCGAGGATCGCGAGCTCGTCGGCGTCCGGCAGCGCCAGGGCGTCCGCGGCGACGGCGCTGCCGGCGGCGGTGCGGGTCTCGGTGAGGGCGGCGGCCTGCATCGTGGCCACGAGCCGGCCGGTCACCGGATCCATGACCAGGACCGTCCCCGAGATCGTGGGCAGCCCGCGCCCGGCGTTGCCGGGGTGCACCGCGACGATCTTGCTCACCGCGCCGTGCCGGGGCGAAAGGCGGCACAGGTAGCTGAGCGCGGTGTCGTCACCGGTGCGGATGCCGACCTTGTCGGCCAGCTGCGCCTCACCCCGGGCGAGTGCTTCGAACGCCACCCGCTGCGAGCTGATCGCGACGTCCACGTCCAGCGCCGCGGCGACCTCGGCATCGCTCCACATCCTCATGCGCGACCACGCTGCCACCCGCTGCGGCGAAGATCAACGCACCGAGCTCGCGGAGGCGGTTCCGATGGGCACCATTCCGTTGTTGCCCCAGGAACACCTGACACGCGCCGGTGTGTCGGGCACCGGATGCACCGGTGCCGCGCGGTTTCGGTCGAAGCTGGTGGGGCGCGACGGCGAGACGCAGGGTTGCTGGTGCTCAGGCGGAGGAGAAATCACTCTCCTGATTCTCCGCGAACGCCCCACCGACGAACTACCGTGAGCCGTGCGACGACGGTGGCGCGCGGCACACACCGCCGCGGCACCGCTGGACATCGAGACGTTCGAGCAGGAAGAGGTGCATGTCGGTGCAGTCGACGTTGAGCTCCGTGATCGGTCCGGACGCCCCGGCGCGGGTCGACGGCGGGGGCGAGTACCTCTCGCGCAACCCGGCGAACCTGGACGACGTCGTCGCCGAGGTCTCGCTCGGTGGGCCCGAGGTGCTGCCCGCCGCCACCGAGCAGGCTCAGCGCGCGCAGCGCGAGTGGGCGCAGGTGCCCGCGCCGGTGCGCGGGCGCGTGATCGCCGGGCTGGGCCGGTTGGTGGAGGCGAACAAGGAATCCCTGGCGCGGCTGGTGACGCGCGAGATCGGCAAGCCCTACGCCGAGGCGCTGGGCGAGGTCCAGGAGATCATCGACACCTGCGACTTCTTCCTGGGCGAGGGGCGGCGGCTCTACGGGCAGACGGTGCCCTCGGAGATGCCGGACAAGCAGCTGTTCACCTTCCGCGTGCCGGTGGGCGTCGCCGTGGTGATCACCGCGGGCAACTTCCCCGTCGCGGTCCCGTCCTGGTACCTGGTGCCCGCGCTGCTGTGCGGCAACGCCGTGGTGTGGAAGCCCGCCGAGTACGCCGCCGGTGCCGCCCGCGCGCTCGCCGAGCTGGCCTGGCGGGCCGGGGTGCCCAAGGGCGTGCTGAACCTGGTCTACGCCGACGGCGAGTCGACCTTCAAGGGTCTGGAGACCGCGCTCGCGGCGGGCACCGTCAACAAGGTCGGGTTCACCGGTTCCAGCGCGGTGGGCTCGGAGGTCGGCGCGCTGTGCGGCCGGTACCTGCAGAGCCCGTGCCTGGAGCTGGGCGGCAAGAACCCGATGATCGTCGCGCCGGACGCCGAGCTGGACCTGGCGGTGGAGGGCGCGCTGTTCTCCGGCTGGGGCACCGCCGGGCAGCGCTGCACCTCGCTGGGCAACCTGATCGTGCACCGGGACGTGCACGACGAGTTCGTCAACCGGCTCGACGCGGCGCTGCGCGCGGCGACCATCGGCGACCCGAGCGGTGACGTGCTCTACGGGCCGATGCTGGACCAGAAGTTCGCCGACAACTTCGAGAACATCCTCGGCGAGATCCGCGACCACCACACCGTGCTCGGTTCCGAGTCGGTCGGGCGGATCACCGAATCCGCACCGCGCAAGGGCTTCCACGGCGACCCGTCGACCGGCCTGTACTACCACCCGGTGCTGCTGGACGGGCTGCGCCCGGACGACCACGTCTTCCGCAACGAGACCTTCGGGCCGATCGTCGGCGTGAGCACCTACGAGACGCTGGAGGAGGCGATCGAGCTGGGCAACGCCCCGGGCTACGGGCTGTCCGCGGCGATCTACACCACCGACCCGGCCACCGCGTTCCGGTTCCGGCAGGGCATCGGCGCGGGCATGGTCAGCGTGAACAACTCCACCTCCGGCGCCGAGGCGCACCTGCCGTTCGGCGGCAACGGCAAGTCCGGCAACGGCAGCCGCCAGTCCGGTGTGTGGGTGCTCGACCAGTTCACCCGCTGGCAGTCGTTGAACTGGGACTTCTCCGGCAAGCTGCAGAAGGCCCAGATGGACGTCGACACCGTGGAGCCGGAGCTCGACTTCACGCTGCCACCCGAACTCGGCGGTGCCCGGTGACGCTGCCGGGCAGCGCCGAGGTCGTCGTGATCGGCGGCGGGGTGGTGGGCGTGAGCACCGCCTTCCACCTCGCCGAGGCCGGCGTGCAGGTGCTGCTGCTGGAGCGCGACGAGCTCGGTTCGGGCAGCACCTGCAAGGCCGCCGGCGGTGTCCGGGCGCAGTTCTCCGACCCGGTCAACATCGAGCTCGGCCAGCGCAGCCTGCGCGCGTTCGAGGATTTCGCGCGCAGACCCGGCGGGGAGATCGACCTCAAGCAGCACGGCTACCTGTTCCTGCTGTCGGACCCCGCGGACGTCGCGGCGTTCGAGGACGGTGTCCGGCTGCAGAACGAGTTCGGGGTGCCGAGCCGGATGCTGACCGTCGCCGAGGCCTGCGAGCTCTCGCCGTACGCGGTGCCCGACGGGCTGCTGGCCGCTGCCTTCTCCCCCACCGACGGCCACTGCACGCCGGAGGCCGTGGTGCAGGGGTACGCGCAGGCCGCCCGGCGGCACGGTGCGGTGATCCGGCGGCACTGCGCGGTCACCGGGATCGACGTCTCGGGCGGGCAGATCACCGCCGTGCGCACCGAGCAGGGACCGGTGGCGACCTCCACCGTGGTGTGCGCCGCGGGGGCGTGGTCGGCGTCGGTCGGCGAGTTCGCCGGGGTCGAGCTGCCGGTGCGCCCGCTGCGGCGGCAGATCCTGGTCACCGAACCGGTGCCGGACCTGCCACCGCGGCTGCCGTTCACCATCGACTTCGCCACCAGCTTCTACTTCCACGACGAAGGCCCCGGCCTGCTCATCGGCATGTCCGACCCCGACGAGGAGTACGGGTTCGACCTGCGCACCGACGACCGCTGGCTGGACAGGCTCTCCGCGGCGGTGGCCCGGCGTGCGCCCCGATTAGCCGAGGTGGGCGTGGCGCACGGCTGGGCCGGGCTCTACGAGATCACGCCCGACCACAACGCCCTGGTCGGCGAGGCCGACGGGCCGGGCCGGTTCCTCTACGCCACCGGGTTCTCCGGGCACGGGTTCCTGCAGGGGCCCGCCATCGGCGAGGTGCTGCGCGACCTCGTGCTGGGCCGCCGCCCGGTCGTCGACGTCTCGGCGCTGGACGTGCGCCGGTTCGCCACCGCCGAGATCCGCCCCGAGCACAACTGCGTCTGACCGGCCGCGATGTCACCGGGAATCGCGCGTCGCATCGCTGCGGAGGCGTTGCCGCAGAACAATTTCCGCATTCTCCGAAGGAGCGCGAACGTGCCTGATCTGTTGCAGGAGATCGACGAGTGGGGCCCGGAGAAGGTCGTGTGCGTCTCGGACGCGCGCACCGGGATGCGGGGCGTGCTGGTCATCGACAACACCGCCCGCGGCACCGGCAAGGGCGGCACCCGGATGAGCCCGACCGTCACCGTCGGCGAGATCGCCCGGCTGGCGCGGGTGATGACCTGGAAGTGGGCCGCGGTCGACCTGTTCCACGGCGGCGCCAAGGCGGGCATCTTCGCCGACCCCGCCTCCCCCGACAAGGAGCGGATCGTGCGCGCCTTCGCGCGACGGCTGGCCGACCAGATCCCGGCCAGCTACGTCGCCGGGCTGGACATGGGCATGACCGAGCACGACGCGGCGATCATCCAGGACGAGCTCGGTGATCGCGGGGCGGCGGTCGGTGTGCCGGAGCCGTTGGGCGGTGTGCCCTACGACCAGCTCGGCGTGACCGGGCACGGGGTCGCCGAAGCCGTCGAGGCCGCGCTGGCGCACCAGGGCCGCGGCATCGCGGGCGCCCGGGTCGCGGTGCAGGGCTTCGGCGCGGTGGGGGCTGCGGCGGCCAGGCGGCTGCACGAGCTCGGCGCGCAGCTGGTCGCGCTGTCCACCATCGACGGTTCGGTGCACGAGCCGGACGGCCTCGACGTGCCCGAGTGGCTGGAGGCCCGCGCCGAGTTCGGTGACGCCTGCGTGGCCAAAGCCTCTGCGTCGCAGCGCGTTCCGCGCGGCGAGGAGCTGCTGGTGGACTGCGACGTGCTGATCCCGGCAGCAGGGCAGGACGTCATCGACGACGGCGTGGCAGCGAAGATCCGGGCCGGACTGGTCGTGGAGGGCGCGAACCTGCCCACCACGCCCGGAGCGCGGGTGCTGCTCGCCGAACGCGAGATCACCGTCGTGCCCGACTTCATCGCCAACGCCGGCGGCGCGATCGCGGCCGGATTCGCCATGGACGCGCGGCACTCCCCCTTCCGCCCGGAGCCGACCGCGATCCTGGCCGAGGTCGCCGAGCGCACCCGCAACAACACCGTGCTCGTCCTCGACACCGCCGACCGCAGTGGAATGCTCCCGCACGAAGCCGCGCTGGATCTGGCCAAGCAGCGGGTCCGCACCGCGATGGAGCTGCGCGGGCGACTGCCCCGCCCCGCCTGATGCTCCGGTTTCCGCAGGTCAACGGCCGTGAGCGTTTCGGGGCGCCATAGCACCCCGAAACGCTCACGGGACCTGGCCGGGCTCCGGGTATTGCGCTGGGGCGCCCCGAAGGCCGAACGTTGCTTCGAACGTCGAGAGTTGAAGGGGCCGGCATGCTGAACCCGATCCACTTGCGAACCCTCCAGGAATGCGTGCGCACCGGTTCGTTCGCCGAAGCAGGGCGTGCGCTCGGCTACACCGCCTCGGCGGTCTCCCAGCAGATGGTGCTGCTGGAGAGGGCGATCGGCTCCGCGCTGTTCGAACGCTCCGCCCGCAGCGCCCGCAGCACCGCGCTGGCCGTCCGGCTCGCCGATCGCAGCCGGGACGCGCTCGGCGCGTTAGACGCGCTGGAGCGCGAGGTGCGCGCGATGGTCGCCGGTGAGGAGGGCAGCCTGCGGCTGGCCAGCTTCGCCACCGCCAACGCCCGGGTGCTGCCGGACGTGCTGGCCGCGGTCATCGCGCAGCGCCCGAACGCCGAGGTACAGCTCGACGAGGGCGAGCCGGACGAGGTGCTCGGCGGCGTGCTGGACGGAACCCTGGACGCGGCGGTGGTCTTCGAGTACGACCTGGACCCGCGGCAGTGGCCGATCGACCTGTGCGTGGAGGAGCTGATGGCCGAACCGCTGCGGCTCGCGCTGCCCGAAACGCACCGGCTCGCCCGCGCCGCCGAGGTCGACCTGCGCGAACTCGCCGACGACGCCTGGATATGCACCCGGCAGGACACCGCGGGCGCCCGCTCGCTGGTTCGGCTGGCCGCCGCGGCCGGCTTCGTCCCGCGGATCACCTTCCGCAGCAACGACTACTCGGTGATCCGGGACCTGGTGGCCCGCGAGCTCGGGGTGGCCGTGCTGCCCGGTCTGGCGCTGCCGGACCAGGCGGTGCGGACCTGCCGCATCGCCGGCTGGCAGCCCTACCGCCGGGTGAAAGCCCTGTACCGCAAGCAGAACACCAACCCGCTGCTGCCGATCGCCCTGGAGTGCCTGGCCAAGTACTGCGCCCAGGTCGCCAACGACTGGCACGCCGAACCGCACGACCACTGCACGGAGAACGCATGAGCACCCCTGTGCCAACTCGAGTGCTGCTCAACCGCACCTCAGGGGAACGTGACGCAACCCAGCCACAAGAAGCCCCGAAAACGCAAGATCAATCCCGAACGCAGCCACCACTGAAAAACTCGGAGAGGCGGAACAGTGCCGGTTGATGAGTTCTTCCACCGCACCGTGGCCGGTTGGTCCGCTCAGCCGGCGACCGGATCGGCTCTCGCCGACGACCTGCTGGCGCTGTTCGACGCGCAGGCAGGCAGCAGGCACCTCGACCTGCAAGCGCGTCAGCTGGGCAAGCAGGGCAAGGGCTTCTACAGCATCGGCTCGTCCGGGCACGAGTCCAACGCCGCGGTCGCCGCCGCGCTGCGCCCGACGGACCCGGCGCTGCTGCACTACCGCTCCGGTGGGTTCTACCTGCGCCGCGCCGGTCAGGTGCCCGGCCAGCACCCGCTGCGCGACGTGCTGCTCGGCGTCGTCGCCGCCGCGGACGAACCGATTTCCGCCGGTCGGCACAAGGTGTTCGGCAACCACGAGCTGGCGGTCATCCCGCAGACCTCGACCATCGCCTCGCACCTGCCGCGCGCGGTCGGCCTGGCCTTCTCGCTGGGCCGGGCGGCCAAGCTGGGCGTGCACAGCGGCTGGCCGGACGACTCGGTCGTGGTGTGCAGCTTCGGCGACGCCTCGGCCAACCACTCCACCGCCACCGGAGCGATCAACTCGGCGCTGCACTGCGCCTTCCAGGGTCTCGCGATGCCGCTGCTGCTGGTGTGCGAGGACAACGGCATCGGGATCAGCGTGCGGACGCCGAAGGGCTGGATCGAGTCCACCTACGGCGACCGCGCCGGACTGCGCTACTTCACCGCCGACGGCGCCGATCCGGTGCAGTGCCTGGCGGTGGCCCGGGAAGCCGCGGAGTGGGTTCGCCTGCACCGCGCCCCGGCATTCCTGCACCTGCGCACCGTGCGACTGATGGGGCACGCCGGCTCCGACGTGGAGTCCAGCTACCGCTCGCGCACCGAGATCACCACCGACTACCAGCGCGATCCGCTGCTGGGCACCGCGAAAGCCCTGGTGGACAACGGGATCCTGCGCCCGGACGAGGTGCTCGCGCGCTACGCCGACAAGCGCGCCGAGGTCGCACGGGTCGCCGAGGAGGCGCTGGGACGCCGCAAGCTGGGCAGCGCCGCGGAGGTCATGGCCGCGATCTGCCAGAACCACCCGGACGCGGTGGAACGCCGGGCACTGGAGGTTCCGTCGCGCGAGCACTTCGGCGACCAGCTGCCCGAGGACGAAGGCCCGCTGACGCTGGCGCAGGCGATCAACCGCTCCCTGGCCGAGGAGCTGGGCCGGGACCCGGGCGTCATCGCCTTCGGCGAGGACATCTCCCGCAAGGGCGGTGTGTACGGGGTGACGCGCGGCCTGCGCAAGAAGTTCGGCGCCACCAAGGTCTTCGACACGCTGCTGGACGAGCAGAGCATCCTGGGCACCGCGCTCGGCGCCGGGCTCGCGGGGCTGCTGCCGATCCCGGAGATCCAGTACCTCGCCTACCTGCACAACGCGGCGGACCAGCTGCGCGGCGAAGCCGGCACGCTGAGCTTCTTCTCCAACGGCCAGTACCGGAACCCGATGGTGGTGCGCATCGCGGGCTACGGCTACCAGAAGGGCTTCGGCGGCCACTTCCACAACGACAACAGCGTCGCGACCCTGCGCGACCTGCCGGGCGTGGTCATCGCCTCGCCGTCACGACCCGACGACGCCGCGGCGATGCTGCGCACCTGCGTGGCGGCGGCCCGCGAGGACGGCCGGGTGTGCGTGTTCCTGGAACCCATCGCCCTCTACCACACCCGCGACCTGCACGAACCCGGCGACGACGGCTGGCTGGCACCGTACCCGGCACCGGGCTCGCACCACGTCCCGATCGGCCGGGCCCGCCAGTACGGCGAAGGCCCGGACCTGACCGTGGTCACCTTCGGCAACGGCGTCCCGATGAGCCTCCGAACGGCAGAACGCCTGCGGGAGCGCGGTGTCGACGCCCGGGTGCTGGACCTGCGCTGGCTGTCCCCGCTCCCGGTCGACGACCTCCTCGCGGCAGCCGAAGCGACGGGCCGCGTGCTCGTGGTGGACGAAACCCGCCGCACCGGAGGAGTCTCCGAACCCGTGGTGACGGCCCTGGTCGACGGCGGCTTCACGGGCGCGATCACCCGGGTGACCAGCGAGGACAGCTTCATCCCCCTCGGCGCCGCCGCCTACCACGTCCTCCTCGACGAGGAAACCATCGAGACCGCCGCCCTGAAACTGGCCAACGGCTGAGCCGGTCGTGAGCCCTGATCACGCGGCACGCGGTCAGGCCGGCACCTCGGTGATCATCAAGGTCTCGGCCTGGTGCTGGGTGAGGGCGAGCGTGCTCCCGTTGACGTGCAACGCGATCTCACGGCCGGAACGGACCTCGATCTCCACCCGGGTGCCGGGCAGCGCTCCCGCGTCGTGCAGCGCGCGGATGAAGGGCACGTCGTCCTGCACCCGCTCGCTGACCCGGCTGATGGCGACCTCGGTCCGGCCGGCCAACGCAGCCGCCGGCAGCACCTGCGACTCCACCGGGGCGACCGGCTCCACTTCGGGCGGCAGCAGCTCCTCCAGCCCGGGCAGCGGATTTCCGTGCGGGGAGAACCGGGGACGCCCGCAGAGCTCGAAGATGAGCTGCTCCACCCGGTCGGAGATCACGTGTTCCCACTGGCAGGCCTCGACGTGCACCTGGTACCACTCCAGGCCGACGACCTGGTGCAGGAACGTCTCCAGCAACCGGTGCTTGCGCGCGACCCGGACGGCTTGCAGCCGCCCGGGCTCGGCGAGGTCGATGCGGCGGTCGGAGCGCAGCCGCACCAGCCCGCCGCGAGCCAGCCGCGCCACGGTTCCGCTGACCGTGGGCGCTCGGTGACCGAACCGGTCCACCAGCCGCGCCCGCAGCGGGATCACGCCGTCCTCCTCCATCTCGAACAGCGCCTTCAGGTACATCTCCGTGGTGTCGATGAGTCTGTCGGTCACCTTCTCAGCGTGCTCCCTCAACCTGGGTTCGCGTCCAGCCGTCAGCGTGAACTCCCATGAGGCCAACGGCCTTCCGTCCTCCGCCAGGTCCGCGTCGGCCGCCATCACGCCGGCGCCGTTTCGATGATCTGGTGCCCGGTCTCCGGCGGCAGCGGGATGATCTCGTCGATCACGAGGCCGGCGCGGGAGCAGAGCTGCTCGAAATCACCGCGGGTGCGTTCCCTCCCGCCGTAGAGGACGAGCATGTGCAGGTCGCGGAAGTAGAGCTCCTCGGAGACCTCGGCATCCACCATGTCGGGGAGGACCGGCTCCAGGATCAGCAGCCGGTTGCCGGGCGTCATCGCCTCCCGGCAACGCCGGAGGATCTGCACGGCCTGCTCGTCCTCCCAGTCGTGCACGATGCTCTTGAGCAGGTAGAGGTCCGATTCCCGCGGCACCGAGCGGAAGAAGTCACCGCTGACGACCTCGCAGCGGTCGGAAAGCCCAGCCTGCTGGACCACTTCGATCGCGCGCGGCACCACCCGCTCGTCGTCGAAGACGACACCGGTGAGTCCCGGGTGGCGGCGCAGCACCGCGGTGAGCAGCGTCCCGTTCCCGCCGCCGACGTCGGTCACCGAGGAGAACCGCCCGAAGTCGTAGTGCTCCGGCAAGGACGCGGCGACGCCCCGCGCGTACTCGCCCATCGCCGCGTCGTACACCGCCGACATCTCGGGCTCGTTCGCGAAGTACTCGAAGACCGGCTGCCCGAAGACCTCGTCGAAGGCCGCCCGGCCGGTCCGGACGGAGGTTTCCAGCTGCAGCCAGGGTTTCTGCGTCACCGGAGCCGACACCAACCGGACCGTCCCGTAGAGGGAATCCGGCGTTCCCCTGCGCAGCAGGCCACCGGTGGCGGTGAGTTCGAACTTGCCCGGTGCGAGCTCGGCGCACAGGCCCATCGCCGCCGCCGCCCGCAGCAGCCGGGCCAGGCGTTCGGCGGGAATCCCGTAGGCGACGGCCAGGTCCTCCACGTCCCGGGCCTGGTCGCCGATGGCATCGGCCAGGTCCAGCCTGGTGACGACCGAGAGCACCTGGGTGGCGGTCGCTCCGGAGAGCCACTGCATCAACCGGTGCGCGTCGCCGCGCGTGACGCTTGATTCCATCATGCTGTTCACTCCCAACGTCGGCAGCACGGTTCGTGCCGGTTCAGCTCGTGACGATGTGCCAGCTTCGGGTCTGCTCGTACTGGTCGTAGATGCGTGCGAAGAGCCCGCCGGTGCGGTGGAGTTCGGCGGGTGAACCGGTTTCGACGACGCGCCCGTCGTGGAGGGCGACGACGTTGTCGGCGGTGGCCAGCGTGGTCGGCCGGTGCGCGATGACGATCACAGTCCGCTCCGGGTCGCGGGTCAGGTGAGTGATGGCCTCGCTGACCGCGGCCTCGTTCTCCGGATCCAGCGCGGAGGCCGCTTCGTCGATGAGCACGATCCTGGCCTGCTTGAGCAGAGCGCGGGCGATGGAGACGCGCTGGCGCTCACCGCCGGAGAGCTGGGCGCCCCCTTCGCCGACACGGGTGTTCCACCCGTCGGGCAGGCGGTCGATGATCTCATCGACGCGGGCGGCCCGGGCCGCGGCCACGAGCTCCTCGTGGCTGGCGTCCGGCCGTGCCAGGCGGAGGTTGTCCTCGATCGTCGTGTCGAACAGGTACACGTCCTGGAACACGATGGCGATGTCGGACAGCAGGGTTTCGGGTTCGTAGTCTCGCACGTCGACGCCTCCGACTCGGATTCCGCCGGCGTCGACGTCGAAGAACCGGGCGATCAGGCGGGTGACGGTGGTCTTTCCCGAGCCGGAGGGACCGACCAGAGCGGTGGTGCTGCCCGCCGGGCAGTCGAACGACACTCCCGACAACGCAGGGTCCTCAGTCCCCTCCCCGTAGGAAAAGGTGACATCCCGGAATTCGATCGAGGAGTTCTCCATCCGCCGCACCGGCTTCGAACTGCGCGGGAGAGCAGGCACCCGCAGGATCGACTCCAGCCGGGTCACCGAGTTGTCCAGCGCGCGCAGCCCGCCGTTGAGCTCGATCAGGTGCCCCAGCGGCTCCAGGAAGCGGATCGCCAGCACCAGCAGCGCGACCGTGTCGGCGACGGCGTAGGTGCCGTCGAGCAGGAACACCCCGCCGAGCACGAGAACCGCGACGAAGCCGGCCATCACCACGCCGGTGTAGGACAGATCGGGCATCAGCGAGCGGCGCAGGCCTCGTCGGTAGATGATGCGGTGCTCGTCGAGCGCGGCGCGCAGGCGCACACTGCCGGTGGAACCCTGGCCCGCGGCGCGCAGCACCGGCTGCGCCTGGCCGATCTCCACCGCGCGACCGGCGATCTCGGTCGCGGCCTGCTCCAGCTCGACCTCCGCGATCGACGCGATCCGGCCGGAGCGCCGGAGCACGAGCAGCGCGATGGGCACGATCGCCAGGAACAGCAGGGCCATCCGCCAGTCCACCGCGAAGGTGACGGCGATGATGGTCACCGGAACGAGCGTGCAGGTGATGGCCGGAGCGCCGATCGCCACCGCGAGCCGCCCCACCGATCCGGCGGACGCGGTGACGATGCGCCCCAGCCGGGCCTTGCCGGTGCCGGTGAACCAGCCCAGCGGCAGGGTCGTGACGTGCCGCATCAGGTGGTGGCGCAGTTGCACGGTCAACTCCACGCTGGCGGCGAAGCCCACCGGGGTCGCGATCACCCGGAGCACGGCGTAGACGGCGAACCCGACCGCACCGGCCACCAGCCACGGCGTGGCGGCGTGGAAGTCCGGCTGCGGGCGCAGCAGCGCGCGCAGGATCGGCACCAGCGCGCCGAGCAGAAGTCCTTGCAAGACCGCGAAAGCGGCGTGCAGCAGGCCCAGCCGCACGAGCAGGCCGGGGTGCGGCCAGAGCCGGTAGAGGTGGCCGATCATGCGTGTTCTCCGTTTCGCTGAGCCGCCCACAGCCGCGCGTAGAGACCGTTGCGGGCGAGCAGTTCGTGGTGGCGGCCGGACTCGACGAGCTGCCCGTGGTCGAGCACCAGGATCTGGTCGGCTTGCCGGATCGTGTGCAGCCGGTGCGCGATCACGATCACCGTCTTGCCCGCGACCAGTTCGGCCAGCGCGTCCTGCACCGCGGCCTCGTTGTCCGGGTCCAGCGCCGCGGTCGCCTCGTCGAGCACCACGATCGGCGCACCGGACAGGACCGCCCTGGCGATGGTCAGCCGTTGCAGCTCACCGCCCGACAGGCCGCCGCCGAGCGCGTCGAGGACGGTGCCGTAGCCGTCGGGCAGCTTCTCGATCACGTCGTGGACCTGGGCTGTGCGCGCTGCCTCGCGCACCTCCTCGTCGGTGGCCACCGGCCGTCCGATGCGGATGTTCTCCGCGACGGTGTCGCGCAGCAGCACGACGTCCTGGAACACCAGCGACATCGACGCCAGCAGCGTCTCGCCGGGGATGTCGCGCACGTCGACCCCGCCGATGCGGATCGCGCCGCCCGTCACGTCGTAGAAGCGGGGCAGCAGACTGGCCAGCGTCGTCTTGCCCGCGCCGGAGGGACCGACCAGCGCGGTGACGGTGCCCGGTTCGCACACCGCGCTGATCCCGGCCAGCACCGGAGAAACCCCGTCGTAGGAGAAGCGCACGTCGTCCAGTTCGATGCGGTGCCCGACCGGCCGCTGCGGGTGCTCCGGTGCGGGCAGCGCCGCGCGCTCGAGCAGGTCTTCGACGTGCCCGGCGGCCATGCGCCCCTTGCGCAGGCCCTGCGCCCCCTGGACCGCGGGCGTGATCGACGTCGGCAGGCCGATGCCGATGATCAGGAACGGCAGCAGGTCCGGGACCGTCAGCCAGCCGGCGCCGACGAATCCCACCCCGGCAGCCAGGAGCACCGCGAGCATGGTCATCTCCGTGCCCGTCAGGTGGCAGATCGCCGAGCTGTAGCGGGTCTCCGACACCCAGGCGCGCATCGCGCCCGCGTAGTCGCGGACGGCGCGGGCGAAGCGCTCCAGGATCCGCCCGCCGGTGCCGAAGGTCTTGACCACGGTGATCCCGTCGGCGTACTCGACGGCCGAAGTGCTGATCCGCTGTTCCGCCGCGATCAGCCGCGCGAGGTGCGAGGACATCGAGCGCATCGACACCTGGTAGCTGACCAGCGTCGGGATCAGCACCGCCAGCGCCACCAGCGCCATTCGCCAGTCCACCAGCACCAGGTAGCCGAAGCCGACGACGACCGCGACGGCGGCACCGATGATCTCCCCCATCGAGTGGGCGATCAGCTGGTGCATCTCCTCCAGGTCGTCGGTCATCACCTTCTTCACCGCACCGGAGCCGGTCGCGCGGAACCAGCCCAGCGGCAGCACGCCCAGGTGCCGCACGATCCGCACCCGGATGGCGTGCAGCGTCTCGGCGTCGGCGACGTGCCCCAGCCGCGAGGAGAGGAAGAGCAGCAGCAGCCGGAGCACCGCACCGGCCACGCCGATGCCGACCCACGTCCACACCGCGGGAATCACCGCGGCGGGACTCGGCGCACCGAGCGCGGTCCGCGCGATCTCGGCGACCGCCACGTAGGGAGCGAAGCCGGCCGCCGAGCCGAGCGCCGAGAGCACGGCGCAGCCGATCAGGTGGCCCCGCACCGGGCGCAGCATCCGGGCCAGCGGACCGGCGCGCACCAGGCGAGGCACGGTCCCGCCCGCCACTGCGCCGGGCGGGTTCGCCACGGTCGGTTTCGTGGATGTCTCCGTGCTAGTCATGAGCCTTCCTCGATTGCGATGAGCAGATCGACTGACCGACAGTCAGTCACTAGTGGAGCTTAACCGGACCCGAACCGGAATGGCAATCAGCCCGACGTTCGAGATCCGCACTCGACTTTCATCGGGATTCTTTCCAGCGCCGCCCTACCCGCGGCGAATATTCGCAGCAACCAGCGTCCGGACCTGCGGAGACACCCTACGGACGCATGCCGAATCGCCATCCGCGCATATCTTCACCGCCCATCCGGAAAAGCCCGTCCGAACGCACGAACAGACCCGCTCGACCAAGCAAAACGCGCCCGAACCCATTCGGTGGACAGAAACCGAAATCGCCACCCGGGAAAATCGCCAATGAATCGACCGAGCAGCCCACAACGCGAGTCGCCACGACAGGCCACTCCGGGCGGCCGCAACCCAGGCACCTCCTCCCCACACTGACCGACGGTCAGTCGATCGTAGGGTAGGCTACCCTAATGCAATCCGCTCACGCGAGCACCGCACCACGCGAAGACAGCATCGACGACAGCGCTTGCACCCCGAGCGCTCGGCGGTCAGCCGCCGGCGCCACCCACCAGCGCGCGGCAGAGCCTGCTGACCTCGGCGAGCATCCGCTCCCGCTGGTCAGGCGCGTGCACGATGTGATCGGCCACCCCGTGCATCGCGCAGTAGAGGACAACCGCAGTCGCGTGCGGATCCGGCGCGCCGACACCGGCCTCACCGATCAGCTCCGCCAGCGCGTCCACCGAGGGGTTGCTCGCCGACGGATCCGGCCGGGAGGCGTGGTGGAACAGCACGTCGTGCAGCCGCACGTCGCGCAGGTACTCCTCGATCCCGACCTGCACCCACCGCTCGATCCGGTCGACGCCGACACCCTCGCGCGACTCATCGCGCTGCCGCAGCACGAACCGGTTCACGTACCGGTTCCGCAACGCGGTGACGAGCTCGTACTTGTTGCCGAAGTGCAGGTAGAAAGTGCCCTTGGCGACACCGGCGGCGGTGGTGACGTCATCGACGGTCAGCGACTCGATGCCGCTCCGGAGCACGATCGACTCCGCCGCGTCGAGCAGTTCACTGCGCCGCTGCTCGCCCGGCTTCGTCCGCGCCACGTCGACCCCTCTCGCTCCGGCGGGCAGCATATCGACCGCCTCCCTGTGTCCCACACCACAGCGTTATCGCCAATCGTTTTCATCTAGAGTGACTGACGGTCAGTCACCAAATAGGAAAAGTACTCAGGAGGAGACGTGGCGACAAGATCGACTCCAGGCCCGCGGCCCACCGCCGGAGGACGGCGGAGCGACCAGGCGGGAGCGGCGTGACCGCGTCGGCACGGCGGCGGCGCTTGGCCGTCGTCGGTGCGCTCTACCTGGTCTCCTACATCGGCTACTCGTTCTTCTACCTCGCGCTGGGCGCGATCCTGCTGGGCCGCGGCGTGCCGCTGAGCACGGTGGCGCTGGTCAACCTGCTCGGCGTGATCTACTTCGGCCGGGTCCTGATCGGACCGGTCATCGACCGGTTCTGCTGGCCCCGACTCGGGCACTACCGCAGCTGGCTCATCCTCACCCAGCTGGCCCTGATCGCGGCCCTGGTCTGCCTGGCCCCGCTGGATCCGGTCACCGATCTCTCCGCGACGCTGGCGATCATGGCCGCGGTGCTGGTGCTCTCGGCCTTCCACGACACCGCCATCAACGGGCTGGCGGTCCGGCTGCTGCTGCCCACCGACCACGGTGTCGCCAACGGAATCCAGATCGCGGCCTCCAGCGGCTCGATCCTGATCGGCTCCGGCGGCGCGCTCCTGCTCTACGCCCACACCGGGTGGGCGATGACCACGCTCGCACTGGCCGCCGTGTTCGTGATCCCGCTGGCCGTGCTCGCGGTGCTCACCGAACCTCCGGCCGAGCAGCCGACGCACCGGGCCGCGTCGTGGCTGGCGCTGGTCAGCTTCTTCCAGCGCCCCCGGATGGCGATGTGGGCGCTCGTGGTCATCCCGGTCTTCGCCCTCAGCGACTGGCTCGTGTCCTCTTCGCAGTCGGCCATGCTGCTGGCCGCCCGGTGGTCGCTGGACGAGATCGCCCTGCTGCAGTCGGCGGCGATCACGGTGCAGATCGCGGCGGCGGTCGGCACCGGGATCGCGATCCACCGGTTCGGCAAGCAGCGCACGGTGCTGGTGATCGGAGGGCTGGGGATCGTGGCGGTGACAGCGATGCTGCCGCTGGCCGGGGGCAACGGCAGCCTGCTGCCCACCGTCACTGCCGTGGTGCTGCTCTCGATCGTGTTCGGCGCGAAGATGACCTGGTTCGCGACGGTCTCGATGTCGCAGGCCCGCAAATCCTCCGGGGCAACCGACTACACCGTGCCGATGTCGGTGGAGGGAATCGGCGTGACGGTGGCGAGTTCGGCCGGGCTGGGACTGGCGCACGCCGTCGGGTTCGGCTGGCTGGTCGGCGGTGCCGTCGTGATCGCCGCTGCCGGTACCGTCATCGCCGCCACCTGGGCCCGAGGACTCGCGCAGCCGGCGTCGGAACCGGCCTTCGCGGAGTGATGTCCGACGAAGATCACCGATACACCGAGGCGGTGGCCGCCGACGGCAGGCTGCTGGTCGTCGAGCCCGTTCTCCCCGACATCGCCGGACCCGACGCCGCGGAGGCGTTTCTCAGCGATGTCAACATGCTGGTGATGACCGGCGGCGAGGAACGCACCCGCGGCGACTACGAGCGGCTGGCGCGCCGGGCCGCGCTCACGGTTTCCGGTGTCCGGGCGTTACCCCCGCACACCGGCTACTCGCTGGTCGAGATGACGGTGTCCTGACGCGAAACCACCGCGCAGGGCCGGGTTCTCAGCCGGGTTGTTCGGTCAGCTCGAAGGTCCACGGCAGGCCGAGCGCCCACTGCCGCTTCCAGTGCTCGACCATGAATCCCATCGAGGACAGGTGCATGTTCGCGCCCACCGACAACGCCGGGTCGGCCGCGCCGATCCGGCGCTGCACCGCGCAGCACTCGACCAGCGACGCGCCCGCGCCGCCCAGCTCGGCCGGGACCGGCAGGCCGAAGTAGCCGGTCTAGCGCAGCACTTCGACGGTCCGGTCGGACAGCCGCCCCCCGCTCGGCGACGGCCTTGGCGGGCAGGAGATGTTCGGTGTCCGGCACTCGTGCGCTTCGTTCATGCCAATGGTCCACCTAGCTACGAGAGGATTCGCCCGCCTTGGGCACGTTCCTGGCGACGGCCACCGCGCCTTCGCCCCAGCCGTCCCGCCGCTCGGGCGTGACGGGGAACAGATTCCGGGCGATGGCAACGGATTCCTGCTGCGCGTGCTCGGTCAGCGGTCGGTTCTCCGCCTCCCAGTCCCGGAGTGCCGCCACGACGTCGTCGTGGTCGGCGACCGAGCGGGCCAGGTTCAGCGCGTTCATCATCGCGGTTCCCGCGCCCTGCCCGAGCGATGGCGGCATCGCGTGCGCGGCGTCGCCGACGACGGCCACCCGCCCGCTGGACCACTTCCTGGCGCGGAGCACCTCGTACCGGTCGTAGCGCGGTGCCGCGGGCAGTTCGGAGAGAACCGGTCGCAGCACGGGAAAGCTCTCGCACCACACCGATGAATCGAGCGGCTGCGAGAGAGCTCCATCCGAAGCGTGGGCGCCCAGCCCCAGGTACAGCTCGCGCTCGTTGCAGGGGACGTAGAGGACCCGCCGCTTGCTGCGCAGGTTCCAGTAGTTCGCGTAGCAGCGCCATTGCCCGTCGAAGGAGGGCGCGCGGTCCAGCGGCACCAGGAACCGGTACAGGCCGAGGTCGAAGACCTCGTGCTCGGCGAGCAGATCGAGCGAGTCGCGCACCGCCGATCGGATCCCGTCCGCACCCACCACCAGGTCCGCGTCCCGCACTGAACCGTCCTCAGTGCACAGTGCACCGTCATCGGCGCGCACGGCGCGGGATCCGGTGGTGATCGAAACGCCGCTCTCGAGCGCCGCGTCCACCAGTGCGGTCAGCAGGTCACGGCGGGTGAGGGTGATCATCCGGAGCCCACCGGGCACGGGCAGCGGCCGGCTGCCCAGCTCGCCGTTGTCGGAGTCGCGCTCTTCCCAGCGCGTGGCCTCGTAGGAGGTGGCGAGCACCCGGTCCTGCACGCCGAGCTCCGCCAGCACCTGCAGACCGTTCTCCCAGAGGAAGATCCCGGCCCCGAAAGCCCGGAGCTCGGGACTGGCCTCGTGCACTCGGACGCGCCAGCCCCGGCGCGCCAGTTCGATGGCGACGGTGAGACCGGCGAACCCGGCCCCGGCTATTTCCGCTGTTCGAACCATATTCGCCAGCATGGCAACACGATCAGCACCACCGGTATTGTCCGATGGTCTTAGAACTCCGCCCCGCCGACCAGGGCTGGCGGGGTTCGGGTCCCGGCGCCGGTTCGCACGCTCGCTCGGCGGTTGAACCTCCACCCCGGACTCGGTAGCGTCGGTGTCGCGAGCCGCCCGCCTCTCCACGGGTGATTCTCCGCCGGCACGTTCCCGCGGGCAGTTCCCCGGAAGCGATCACCCGAACGTCCTCCCCTCTCGGACTGACCGTCAGCCAGTCGACGGACGGAAATTAGGTTAACCTAACCTCTGCTGGGGGAAACCGCGACGAGGCGCGCGGCGGCCAGCGCGCCAGGAGGGGCCGGACGCCATCCGTCCGGCAATCGCGTCCCACGATCGCCGGTTTGCCCTCAAGTGGGCTTGAACGGACATGCTTGTGCAGCTCGACCACCTCCGAGACGAATGGGAGATACCCGTGCCGAGTCCCCCGCAGCAGGATCTTGAGCTCTTCCGGATGCTGACCGGTTACATGCCCGCTTTCCTGATCGGCGCCGCCCTGCAACTGGACATCCCGGAGGCCATCGGCGAATCCACCAGGACCACCGGGGAGCTGGCCCGCGCCACCTCGACCCACGAGCCGTCGCTCATCCGGATGCTGCGCGCGCTGGCCGCCCTGGGCCTCCTGGCCGAGGACGAGCCGGGAGCCTTCCGGCTCACCCCGCGCGGAACCCTGCTGCGAGCCGGCACCCCCGGATCGATGCACGGGATGGCGACGGTGCTGCTCGACGAGTCGATGTGGGGCGCGTGGCCCGCGCTCGACCACGCGGTGCGGACCGGTGAGCGCGCGTTCGACCACGTCTTCGGCACCGATTACATGAGCTACACGGGATTCGCCGACGGCTCGTCGATGCGCGAGCACATCGACCAGGCGATGCTCGACGAGACCCGGCTGGTCGCCCCGTCCATCGTGGATTCCTACGACTTCGGCCCGTTCTCCACGATCGTGGACATCGGGGGCGGCAGCGGTCCGCTGGCCGCCGCGGTCCTGGCCGCCAACCCGCACCTGCGCGGGGTGGTGTTCGACACCGCCGACGGTGTCGCGCTCGCGCCGCGGGTGCTGACCGAGGCCGGTGTTGCGGACCGGTGCGAGGTGCGGACCGGCGACTTCTTCGAGTCACTCCCGTCCGGGGACCTGTACCTCTGCAAGAGCGTGGTCTTCAACTGGGCGGCCGACGAGCAGGTCTCGGCCATCTTCGCCAACTGCCGCGAGGTCATCCCGGACCGGGGGCGGTTCCTGCTGGTCGAGCAGATGCTGCCCGCCGCCGTCGACGGATCGGTCCCCGCGCACGTGTACGTCGACGACCTGGGTTCGATCGTCAACGTGGGCGGACGGCACCGCACCGAGCCGGAGTACCGCGCTCTGCTGGCCGGTGCGGGTTTCGAGCTGACCGTGCACCCGCTGCCCACGACGCCGTCCGGCTACTCGCTGCTGGAGGCTGTGCCCAGGTGACCGGAGTGCGGGCCTGGCCGGGCCAGGCCCGCACCGGTAGGCCTAGCGGGCGGGCCGGTCGCGGTGCACCGCGGTCAGCCGCTCCAGGACCGCAACGAGGTCCCCGGGGGGGTGGGAATCCCCTTGGTCTCGTCACGGAGCCGGACTGCGTTCTCCCGGAACGACGGTTCGGTCAGCACGCGCACCAGGTCCTCCCGCAGCGCGCCGGCAGTGACGTGGTCGGAGTCGGCCCCGTACAGGCCGACGCCCTGTTCGACCACGCCGTTGGCGTGCGCGAGGGCTCCCCACCACTGCAGGAAGTACTCACCGAGCGCCACATCTCCGGAATCCACTGCTACCGCACCATCGTCCTCATCGAGAAGGGGCTCAACGCCGAAGGCGAACTGCCGGAGCGGATCCCGCGTTCTCCGCTGTGAACCGGGGATTCCGGCCCTGCCAGAAGTCCACGCACGACGAGCAGGCAGCGGATGCCTCAGTCGTGCGGGTCGGCGAAGACCTTGCCGGGGTTGAAGATTCCCGCTGGGTCGAGGGCGCTCTTGATCGCGTGGTGCATGCCGATCACCGCGGGGCTCAGCTCTGCGTGGAGGCCCTTTCGCTTCAGGAGGCCGACGCCGTGCTCACCGGTCACCGTGCCCCCCATGGCGATCGCGTCCGCCACGATGTCGTCGAAGGCCAGCTGGGCTCGTTCGCGGGCCGCTTCGTCCCCGGGCTGGGTGATGATCAGGGGGTGCAGGTTGCCGTCTCCGGCGTGGGCGATGTTGGCGATCTGGGTTTCGTGGCGCTGGGCGGAGGCTTCGATGCGGGCCAGCATTTCCGGGACCTTCGCGCGCGGCACGCAGACGTCCTCGGTGAGCACCGGGCCGAGGCGTTCCAGCGCCGGGTAGGCCAGGCGCCGGGCTGCGAACAGGGCATCGGCCTCGTGTTCGTCGGTGGAGCGGGCGCTCCACGTGGCTCCGGCCTCGTCGAAGCAGCGCAGGAGCGCGTCGACTTCCTGCTCCCCCGCCGCGCCGGGCGTGTCCGAGCGGCCTAGGAGCAGCACGTTCGCCTCAGCGCTCAGGCCCATGTTCTTCCACTCGTCGACCGCGCGCAGGCAGTGCTGGTCGAGCAGCTCCAGCGCCGAGGGCACCACGCCCGCCGCAGCCACCGCCGCGACCGCTTCTCCGGCTTCCACCAGCGAATCGAAGTAGCCGACCACCGTGCGCTCCGGGGCGCGCAGGCCCGGCAGCAGCTTGACGGTGATCTCGGTGATCACGCCGAGCGTGCCCTCCGATCCGACGAACAGGCCGCACAGGTCGTAACCGGCCACGCCCTTGGCGGTGCGGCGGCCGAGCCGGACGACCTCGCCGTTGCCGACGACCGCTTCCAGGCCCAGCACGTAGTCGCGGGTCACGCCGTACTTCACGCAGCACACGCCGCCGGCGTTGGTGGAGGCGTTGCCGCCGATGGTCGACCACGGCGAGCTCGCCGGGTCCGGCGGGTACCAGGCGCCCTGCTCGCGGCAGGCCGCGCGCAGGTCGTCGTTCACCACGCCGGGTTGCACCACGGCCAGCTGCTCGCGCGGGTTGATCTCCAGGATCCGGTTCATGTCCGCCAGCGAGATCAGCACGCAGCCGTCGACGGCGTTGGCCCCGCCGGACAGCCCCGTTCCCGCGCCTCGCGGAACCACCGGAACGCCCAGCTCAGCGCAGATCCGGACGGTGGCCACCACGTCGTCGGTGCTCCTGGCCCGCACCACGGCGAGCGGCTTGCCGCACGGCGCCCACTCGGCTTCGTCGTGGGCGAACCGGCCGGTGGAGTCCGGGTCCGTGAGCAGCACCGGTTCCGGCAGTACCGCGCGCAACGCCGCCAGCGCCTTCTCCGACATGTCGTCCTCCATCCGCGTCGAACCGCCCCCACGTTAACCAACCCGCCAGCGAGCCGGTTAGCCAGAGCAACGACATTTCGCGCAGTGATCAGACGGTCACCGTCAGTCCGGGATGACCGGCACGTACAGGTGCGAGGCGTGGTCGCCGCCGAAGTGGATAGTGGCGCCGCGCCCGTGCTTGCGGTCGTCCGGGTCGTCATGGGCCAGCGGGCCCATGTTGTCGTCATCGGCCTGGACGCGCAGTTGGAGGCGTTGCCCGGGTTCGAGCGTGATGGACGTCGGCCAGATCTCCACTTCGAGCAGCGTCGGCACACCGGGTTCGAGCGGCCGGACCTCGTCGTGGCTGTGCCAGGGGCGGTGCGGGAGGCTGCGCTCGGCGTCGAGCTCGCGGTGCGAGGCGCGCAGCCAGCCGATGCCCATCGGCACCGGTGTGGCCACCCCGCCGGGGCCGATCCCGGGGATGCGCTGCCCACCGGCGTCGTACTGCTCCAGCTGGACGAAGACGTCGAGGTCGTCGGCGACGTGCGAGACCCACAGCCGCAGCGCGACCGGGCCGGTGATCTCCAGCCTTTCGGCGGCGGTGAAGTCGAAGGTGGCCGGATACGGCGTCCGGCCCTCGGCAGGCCGATCCCAGCCGAGTTCCTCCGGACCCAGGTAGAGCCGGCGCCACCGGGTTCGCGGAAGCGGCCAGTCCTGCTCGTCGCGCCATTCGACGTCGTGCCCGCGGCGGATCGCGAGCCGGACCGGTGCCACGCCGTCCATCGCGGTCCGGTCACCGCCGAGAAAGCGCCGCAGGAACCGCAGTTGCAGGTCTTTGGCCCAGTCCGCGTAGTACGGATCGACGTGCGAGCCGACGTGGATCACGAGCCACTTGTGCTCCGATGCGGCACCGAGCCAGCCCTCGACGTTGCCGCGCAGGTGCAGGTGGATCGAGCCCCAGTTCCCCGCCGACAGCACCGGCACCCGCACCTGGGCGAGGTCGACGGTCCGCTCGCGGTACCAGTCGTCGACCAGCTCGCGCGAGCTCAGGTCCTGGGGCATGCTGGCGTGCTCGCCGTTGAGCTGCGGGATGATCTGCTGCCGCCACCAGTTCTCGGTGGCGTTGGTGTAGATGCCGCCCTGGCGGCCCCAGTCCCGGTAGAAGTCGGTGCAGCCCTCCCACGCGACGACCGCGGCGAGGTGCGGCGGCTGGAGCGCGGCGACGTGCCAGCCCATCATCGCGTACCAGGAGATGCCGCTGCTGGCGACCTTCCCGGTCGACCACGGCTGCGCACCGCACCACTCGACGACGTCGTAGAAGTCCTCGGCGTCCTGCCTGCTGAAGACGTCGAGCGCGCCCCCGGACTTGCCGGTGCCGCGCGCGTCGGCGCGGACGACCGCGAACCCGCGTTCGGTCCACCACTCCGGATTCGGCGTCTCCCACACCATGTGCGCGCCCTGCTCGACGAGCTCGTACATCGGAAACCGCTCCGGCCAGTGCACGTCCTTGCCGTAAGGGCTCATCGAAGCGATCACCGGCACCGGCCGCTCGCCATCGGGCCGGAACACGTCGACGACGATCGAGGTGCCGTCCCTGACCGGAACAACCACATCGCGCTCGATCCGCATGGAATCCCCTCCTGTCGCGGGCCTTCGCAGCAAAATGTGAATGTAAATTATCGTTCACATCTGAGTGTTCGCCACCCCAGTGCAGGCAGTAAGGTCGGACCGGTGAGCCAGCCGCACGCCGACGCCGCTTTCCGCCCGCCCCAGCAAGCCCGCAGCCGGATGTCCCTGCAGAAGGTGCTGACCGCCGCCGAGCAGGTGCTGGCCACCAGCGGCATCGAGGAGTTCACCGTCGCAGCGGTCGCCGAGCGGGCCGGCGTATCCGTCGGCACGATCTACCGGCGCTTCACCGGCAAGGAACAACTGCTCCACGCGGTCAAGGACCAGCTGCTCGGTCAGCTGGAAACCGGTGTCGAGGAGGCGCTCAGCTCAGCGGAGGGACTCGACGGCGTCGTCGCGGCGTTCACCCACGCGATGGCGCGCACGTTCTCCCAGCACGACCGCATCTTTCCCGATCTGCTCAGCGGGCAACGCGCGGACGGCGTAGAGCGCGGCCTGCAGGCACTCGCCGCGATCCAGGGCATCCTCGTCGAAGCTGCTGCGCCGCACGAGGACGACATCCGCAGGGCCGATCGGGGGCTGGCCCTGCGCGTAGCCGCCCGCACGATCACCAGCTCGTGCGTGCACCGAGCCGCCACCTGCCGGGCGTGGCCGGACGGGTTGACCTGGAGCAGCTGGGCCGACGAGACGGCAGAGCTGGCCGTGGCCTACCTGACCACGCCCGGATCCCCCACGGGGAAACGCGATTCGCGCAGCGGCGCGCGGTAGCGCCGAGGTCAGCCGTTGGTGGCGATGATGGTGTTGATCAGGTCTGCTCCCGGGTAGTCCATCATGATCACGCCGGTGCGCGGGAGGTCGTTGGACTTCAGGTGTTCCAGGGCGTAGTCGTTCACGCCCCGGAAGCCCGCCGCTCCGCAGGCCACCGCGTTCGGGAAGGCCGCAGGGCTGGAGCCGCTGGTGAAGTTCAGGAACATCTCGCCGCGGTCCGCCGCCGCGGTCTTGTCCAGGTGGGCGCGGGCCTTGTTCCACTTGTCGTCGATGTCGAACAGCGTCGGGACGGTGTACTCGTCCTGGACGTACTCGCCCCAGGTGTCGTTGGTGAACTGGCCGATGCCGCGCCCGCCGTACAGGCCGCCGCCCGCGCCCTGCAGCGTCGCGAGCACGATCTTGCCGCGCACTTCGCCGAGCGCGGGGACTCCGCCGCCCGCCGGGTCGTGCAGGTACTTGCCGTTGGGATCGTTGTCGCGGTACCAGTCCAGGATCTGATCGACCTCGAGGCTGCTGTTCTCGTCGGTGCACGAGGCCACTTCGCCGGTGCACTCGGCCTTGAGCCGCATCAGCACCGTCTCGCCCGGGTGCGCGGACAGGAAGTCGCCCGCCTTCTGCAGCACGTCGGAGAAGTTCGCGTTCTGGTAGAACGGCCCGTGGTGCAGGGTGAACTTGTCGTCGTAGCGGCGCACCCGGATGTCGATGGCGCGGATGCCCGACTGCAGCTGGACGGCGAGGGTTTCCGCGCTGTCGCCGTGGTTCTCCTGCGTCTGGGTCAGCTCGCCGCCGTGCAGCGACAGCGTCTGGTGCGTGCCCGGGATCGACAGCTGCGCCAGGCTCGCGTCGTCGGGCAGCCCGGCCATCCAGTCCGGGTTCGACGCGTCCTTGACCGATTGGCAGTACGGCGCGGCAGCCGCAGTTCCCGGCACCATCGCAACGGACAACGCCAGCGCGAGCACGGCTGCCGCGCGAACCGCCTTCCCAGACATGCGCACAGAATTCCGCCCCGGCCGCGGGAGCGGACCGATTGGCGGGAACTCGCCAGCGGCTCAGAACCGGTGCTGCCAGATCTCGCGGGACGCCTTGATCGGGTCGGCGACCACCGTCGACGGGACGTGCCAGATCCGGGTCCGGCGGTCCTGCGCGGTGTACTCGGGCCAGCCCGGATCTCCGCTGGTGGCGAAGGAGATCCAGGACCCGCGCAGTTCCGCCGAGAGGGTCTCGAAGTCCGCGGGCGGCTCTTCGCCGAGCAGGGTCGTGCCGAGGAGACCGCCGGAAACACCGAAGGTGAACGGGACGTCCAGGCCGTGGCACGCGCCGAACACACCACCGCTGCCCGGGGCGGGCCAGGCGAACTCGTAGAGGTAGCTGCGGCCGCCCGCCTGCGCGTGCGCTTCAGCGCTCCAGAGCCCCGGCATCCGGAACAGCTGGTCGCTGAGCATCAGCGCGTGCAGCTCGGAGTCGGGCTCGCCCGGGTACCCGGCGCGGTACTGCTCCACCACCGACGGGTCCAGCCGCAGGCCGCGGGCCAGCAGCGCGGGGTCCTTGGCCGCCGCGGGCAGGTCGACGGTGAACATCCGGGCTTCATCGGTGTTGTAACCGCAGATCAGCTCCACGCCCCGCCCCGAACCGCGGCGCAGCATCGCCCACGGCAGGTCGTCGAGGACGGCACCGTCGAAGACCACCGCGTACGGCGTGGAGTTCGTCCAGGCCGCTCGGTCTTCGTTGATCTCCGCCATCGCCGCGGCCTGCGCGGTGTGGATCGCCTCCGGCGCGACGGCGCCCAGCTCCTCCGCCGTCGCGGAGGTTCCCAGCCGCCCGAGGACGAGTTCGCTGACCTTGTGGAACTCGTCCTCCGCGCAGAACAGCGAACCGAGGCTCTGCGCGATGGCGCGGCGGAACAACCCGTGCTCGGCCGAACCGGCGACCAGCGTCGCCACCGAGGTCGCACCGGCGGACTCGCCGAAGATCGTCACGTTGCCCGGATCACCACCGAAGGAGGCGATGTTGTCCTGCACCCAGCGCAACGCCGCCAGCTGGTCCAGGATCCCCCGGTTGGCCGGAGCATCGGCCACCCAGCCGAACCCCTCGTAGCCCACCCGGTAGTTCACCGTCACCACGACCACACCGGCCTGCGCCAGCCTCGCCGGGTCGTACTCGCTGCTCGACCCGCCGAGGAAGGCGCCGCCGTGGATCCAGACCAGCACCGGCAGCCCGCCGCCGAGATCCGGCGTCCACACGTTCACCGTCAGGGATTCCGCGCTGTCACCGGGATTCCACGACGACGGGATGCCCGGCATGATCGCGGGCTGCGGGACCGACGCGCTGAACGCGGACGCGTCCCGCTCCCCCTCCCACCGCTCCGGGGCTTGCGGGGCCTGGAACCGGCGCGGCCCGTCCAACGGCGCCGCGTACGGAATCCCCTTGAAAACGCACAACTCTCCACCGGCGGTGCCCCGCACCGCACCGCGCTCAGTCCGCACCACGAGATCCATGCGTCCATACAACCATCCGCGGTCCGGTCCGTGGGCGATCAGCTGAACAACCGGTTCAGCGCCAACCGGGTCTGCTCGTCGGCAGCGCGGTAGATCAGCAACCGCTGATCCGGATCCTGCAGCGGCATGAGCACTTCGAAGTCCAGGGCGAGCACGCCGGCGTCCGGATGCCGCAGCACCTTGCTCCCGCGGCCGTTGACCTGGACGTCCCGCTCCGCCCACAACCGCGCGAATTCCTCGTCACGCATGGTGAATTCGGCGATGAGATCGGTCAGCGCCCGGTCCTCGGGGTGCGCTGCCCACGCCGCGCGCAGGTGCGCGATGCCGTCACGCACGACGCGTTCGCGGTCGAGGTAGCGCTCGCGGATCTCCGGGTGCATCAGGCACAGCCACATCGAGTTGCGCTGCTTCGGCGGCAACTCCCCGAAGTCCAGCAGCAGCGCCGCCATCTGGTCGTTCCAGGCGAGGATGTCGTACCGGTGGTTCATCAGCATGGCGGGCAGCGGCGAGAGATCGGCGACCAGCCCGGCCAGCGACGGCGCCGCGGTGGTGGCGGGTTCGTCGGCGCTGCGGGGGCGCTGCTGCGCCAGGCCGAAGAGGTAGGCGCGCTCGTCCGGCGCCAGGCGCAGCGCTCCGGCCAGCGCCTCCACGACTTCGGCCGAAGGCCGCAACCCGCGCCCCTGCTCCAGCCGCACGACGTAGTCGATGCTGATCCCGGCCAGTTCGGCGACCTCCTCGCGGCGCAAGCCCGGAGTCCGCCGGGCCTGCCTGCGCTCCGGCAGGCCGAAGTCGCGCGGGTCCAGGCTTTCGCGCCGGGACCGCAGGAACGCGGCCAGCTCCTGCGTCCGGTGCACGGTGCGGGTCATCACGCCGATCCTACCGCCGGGGTAGGACTGGCGTTCCCAGGAAGTTCCGCCCCTTATCCCCGGCTCCCGGCGGTCGCAGACTCGGTTTCCGACAACGGACCGAAAGCACGGGAGAAACACCATGTCGCTCACCCTCGACACCTACCGGTTGCTGGGCCGCTCCGGGCTGCGGGTCTCACCGCTGGCGCTGGGCACGGCGACCTTCGGCACCGAGTGGGGCTGGGGCGCGGAGGAGGCCGAGGCGCGCAAGCTGTTCGACACCTACGTCGAGCGCGGCGGCAACTTCATCGACACCGCCAACACCTACACCGAGGGCAGCTCCGAGCGGTTGCTGGGCGAGTTCGCCCGCGACAACCGCGAGAGCCTGGTGCTGGCGACGAAGTACTCGACGCTGCGCAAACCCGGCGACCCGAACTCCGGCGGCGCGCACCGCAAGAGCCTGGTCGCCTCGGTGGAGGCCAGTCTGCGGCGACTGGGCACCGACTACGTCGATCTGCTCTTCCTGCACGTCTGGGACTTCACGACACCGGTCGAGGAGGTCCTGCGCAGCTTGGACGACCTGGTCCGGCAGGGCAAGGTCCTGTACGTGGCGATGTCCAACGCGCCCGCCTGGCAGGTGTCGCGCATGCAGGCGATCGCCGATCTGCGCGGCTGGTCGCCGCTGATCGGGCTGCAGGTCGAGTACAACCTCGTCAACCGGGCCGCGGAGCGCGACCTGATCCCGATGGCGCGGGAGCTGGGCCTGGGCGTGACCCCGTACTCACCGCTGGCGGGCGGCCTGCTCACCGGCAAGTACAGCCGCGCCGACCTGACGGGCGCCGGGTCCGCTGAGAGCGCGCGCAAGAGCTTCAACGCCGGGGTGGGCCTGGTGACCGAGCGCAACCTCACCATCGCCGATGCCGTGCAGGAGGTCGCCGCGGAGCTGGGCCGCACACCCGCCCAGGTCGGGCTGGCCTGGCTCCTGCAGAACCCGGACGTGACGGCGCCGGTCATCGGCGCTCGCACGCCCGAGCAGCTGGAGGGCAACCTGGGCGCGCTGGAGGTCGAGTTCACCACCGCGCAGCTGGACCGCTTGGAGACGGCCAGCTCGATCGAGCTCGGCTACCCGCACGACCTGCTCGCCGGCGACCACATCCGCGCCGTGACCAGGGGCGATCTGCGGATCGAAAGCCGCGGCTGACGCCGAAAGCCCCGCCGCCCGGCGGTCGGACCGGGCGGCGGGGCGGTTCGGCCGGTCAGGCGGCCTTGAGCACGCCGTCGATCAGGCCGAGGTTGGCCAGCACCTCGCGGGTGGCCTTGGCCCGGTTGAGGCTGTAGAAGTGCAGCGCCGGAACGCCTTCGGCGATCAGCTTCTCGCACAGCCGGGTGGTGATCTCCAGGCCCGCCTCCCGGAATCCGGGCGCGTCCTCGCGCAGCGGGTCCAGCACCGCCGACACCTCGTCCGGGATGGTCATGTTGCTCAGCTGGGTGGTCATGCCCAGGACCTTCGGCGTGGTGATCGGCATGACGCCCGGCAGCAGCGGCTGGTGGCAGCCGCGCTGCTCAAGCCGGTCCCGCAGCCGCAGGAAGTACTCCGGTTCCAGGAACATCTGCGCCACCGAGAAGTCCGCCCCGGCCCGCAGCTTGTTGACCATGTGCTCGGTGTCGGACTCCAGGTCCGGCGAACGCGGGTGCAGGTGCGGGAACGCCGCGACGCCCACGCTGAAGTCACCGCACTCGCGCACCAGCCGGACCAGCTCGTCGGCGTAGGTGATGCCCTCCGGGTGCGGGATCCACTCGCCCAGCGGGTCGCCCGGCGGGTCGCCGCGGATGGCCAGCACGTTCGTGATGCCCTCGGCCGCGTACGAGCCGATGACGTGGCGCAGCTCGGCGATCGAGTGGTTCACCCCGGTCAGGTGCGCCACCGGCACCAGCGTGGTGTCCCTGGCGATCCGGCCCGTGGTCCGGACCGTGCGGTCCCGGCTGGATCCGCCCGCGCCGTAGGTCACCGACACGTAGGCGGGGTCCAGCGGCTCCAGCTCCCGGATGGCCCGCCACAGCTGGCGTTCCTCCTCGTCGGTCTTCGGCGGGAAGAACTCCACCGAGAACACCGTCTTGCCGGGGCGCAGCCGGTCGATGACTTTGGTCATTCCTGGCCTCCCTCATTCCCAGCTTGGTCTCGTCAAGCGGCAGAACCGCTCGTCCAGAACAGCAGCACCGCCTCGTCCAGCGGCAGAACCACCTCGTCCAGCGCGGCAGGCGATTTGGCCCGGCCAAGGCCCGTGAGCGTTTTGGGGCGTCATAGCGCCCCAAAACGCTCACGGACACGGAGCCAGCAGCGGCGAGCCGAACGGACAACCAACCACCGTCAGGCAAGCGCCGGAGGCGCTTTCGGCGGTAAACAGCGACCGCGACGCTCGACCGGCACCGATCGCAAGGTGCCGCATGCGCCGCAGGCGCATAGCCCACCCTCGCAACTCGCACCGCCGCGGGTTCTCAGAGGCTTTCTCGCGAGGACAGCCCGGACGCCGCGTACGCCTCGGTACTCAAGTCCGCCGATCCCGGAGTCGAGAAAGCCTCTGAGGTTCCGCTACCCGCACCGCAACGCAGGACGAGCACGGCTCCTTAAAGCCCGAAAACTCAGTAGCGGTAGTGGTCCGGCTTGTAGGGGCCGTCCACGTCCACACCGATGTAGGCCGCCTGCTCCTTGGTCAGCTTGGTGAGCTTGACGCCGAGGGCGTCCAGGTGCAGGCGGGCGACCTTCTCGTCCAGGTGCTTGGGCAGCACGTAGACCTGCTTGTCGTACTCGCCCGGCTTGGTGAACAGCTCGATCTGGGCGATCGTCTGGTTGGTGAAGGAGTTCGACATCACGAAGCTGGGGTGGCCGGTGGCGTTGCCCAGGTTCAGCAGGCGGCCCTCGGACAGCACGATGATCGAGTGCCCGTCCGGGAACGCGAACTCGTGGACCTGCGGCTTGATCTCCTGCTTCTTGATGCCCGGGACCTTCTCCAGGCCGGCCATGTCGATCTCGTTGTCGAAGTGGCCGATGTTGCCCACGATGGCGTTGTGCTTCATCTGCGCCATGTGGTCGGCGGTGATGATGTTGAAGTTGCCGGTCGTGGTGACGAAGATGTCCGCGATCGAGACGACCTCTTCCAGGGTGGTGACCTGGTAGCCGTCCATCGCCGCCTGCAGCGCGCAGATCGGGTCGACCTCGGTGACGATGACGCGGGCGCCCTGGCCGCGCAGCGACTCCGCCGAGCCCTTGCCGACGTCGCCGTAACCGCAGATCACGGCGACCTTGCCGCCGATGAGCACGTCGGTGGCGCGGTTGATGCCGTCGACCAGCGAGTGGCGGCAGCCGTACTTGTTGTCGAACTTCGACTTGGTGACCGAGTCGTTGACGTTGATCGCCGGGAACAGCAGGTCGTCGGTCTTGGCCAGCTCGTAGAGCCGGTGCACACCGGTGGTGGTCTCCTCGGTGACGCCCTTGATGTCCGCGGCCAGGCGGGTGAACCGCTTGGCGTCGGCGGCCAGGCTCTTGCGCAGCGTCTCCAGGAACACCTTGAACTCGTCGGAGTCCTCATCGGTGGCCTGCGGGACCGCACCGGCGGCCTCGAACTCGACGCCCTTGTGCACCAGCATGGTGGCGTCGCCGCCGTCGTCGAGGATCATGTTCGGGCCCTGCTCGCCGAACTGGAACAGCTGGTCGGTGCACCACCAGTAGTCCTCCAGCGTCTCGCCCTTCCAGGCGAACACCGGAATGCCCTCGGGCGCCTCCGGGGTGCCGTTCGGGCCGACGACGATCGCCGCCGCGGCCTCGTCCTGGGTGGAGAAGATGTTGCAGGACACCCAGCGGACCTCGGCGCCCAGCGCGACCAGGGTCTCGATCAGCACGGCGGTCTGCACTGTCATGTGCAGCGAGCCGGCGATCCGCGCGCCCTTCAACGGCTGAGCGGCCGCGTACTCCTCGCGGGTCGCCATCAGGCCCGGCATCTCGTGCTCGGCCAACCGGATCTGGTGCCGCCCGGCCTCGGCCAGCGTCAGATCCCTGACGGCGAACTCCAGGCCGTTGACCTTCTGCAGCTTCGCGCTCATGGCTTCCTTTCTGGTTTCCCGATCTTGTCAGGTCTGGTGGGATCGGGTGTCGAGTTGCAGGGTAGCGCCCTTCCGGTGGCGCCGACCTGCGTCGATCCGTGCTGCTTCTCGGGTGCGGACACCCGTCACGTGTTGAAGTACTTGGCCTCGGGGTGGTGGGCGACGATCGCGTCCGTGGACTGCTCCGGGTGGAGCTGGAACTCCTCGGAGAGCACCACGCCGATGCGCTCGGACTCCAGCAGGTCGACGATCTTGGCCCGGTCCTCGATGTCCGGGCAGGCGCCGTAGCCGAAGGAGTACCGCGCGCCGCGATAACCGAGCTTGAAGAACTCCCGCACGTCCTCGGGGTCCTCCTGGGCCACCGTGCCGCCGCTGGACCAGGCCAGCTCGCGGCGGACCCGGCGGTGCCAGTACTCGGCCAGCGCCTCGGTGAGCTGCACGCTCAGGCCGTGCACCTCCAGGTAGTCCCGGTAGGCGTTCTTGGCGAACAGCTCGTTGGCGTAGTCGGCGATCGGCTGGCCCATGGTGACCAGCTGCATCGGCAGCACGTCCACCTGGCCGGTCTGCTCGGCCTGCTCCCGGGTGCGGAAGAAGTCGGACAGGCACAGCCTGCGGTCGCGCTTCTGCCGCGGGAAGAAGAACCGGCAGCGCTCCGGGGCGTCGGGCTCCTCCTTGTCCAGCACGACGAGGTGGTTGCCCTCGGTCACGCACGGGAAGTAGCCGTAGACCACCGCCGCGTGCTGCAGGATGCCCGCGGTGGACAGCTCGTCGATCCAGTGCCGCAGCCGCGGCCTGCCCTCGGTCTCCACCAGCTCCTCGTAGGAGGGGCCTTCGCCCTTCTTGGCGCCGCGCAGGCCCCACTGGCCGAAGAACGTGGCCCGCTCGTCCAGCAGCGCCAGGTAGTCGGCGACCGCGACGCCCTTGACCACCTTCGAGCCCCAGAACGGCGGGGTCGGCACCGGCGAGTCGGTGGCCACGTCGGACCGCGTGGTGTCGTCGTAGCCGGGTTCCTCGCCCTGCTCGGCCTTGCGCTTCTCGGCGATGCGCAGCGAGCGCTCGCGGCGGGCCTTGCGCTCGGCCTTCTTGGCCTCCTCGGCGGCGTCCTCCTCGGGGCTGTCGCCGCGCTTGATGGCCATCAGCCGGTCCATCAGGTGCAGGCCCTCGAAGGCGTCCTTGGCGTAGCGCACGTCGCCCTGGTAGACCTCGTCCAGGTCGTGCTCGACGAAGGACCTGGTCAGGGCCGCACCGCCGAGCATCACCGGGTACTTGCCGGCGAGGCCCCTGGAGTTCATCTCCTCCAGGTTCTCCTTCATGATCACCGTGGACTTCACCAGCAGCCCGGACATGCCGATGGCGTCGACCTGGTGCTCCTCGGCGGCTTCGAGGATGGCGCCGATCGGCTGCTTGATGCCGATGTTGACCACGTCGTAGCCGTTGTTGGAGACGATGATGTCGACCAGGTTCTTGCCGATGTCGTGCACATCGCCCTTGACCGTGGCCAGCAGCAGCCTGCCCTTGCCGCCGGAGTCGTCCTTCTCCATGTGCGGTTCCAGGTGCGCCACCGCGGCCTTCATCACCTCGGCGGACTGCAGCACGAACGGCAGCTGCATCTGCCCGGAGCCGAACAGGTCGCCGACGACCTTCATGCCCGCCAGCAGGTTCTCGTTGATGATCTGCAGCGGCGCCTTCTCGGCCATCGCCGCCTGCAGGTCGTCCTCCAGGCCGTTGCGCTCGCCGTCGACGATCCGCCGCTCCAGCCGCTCGAACAGCGGCAGCTTCGCGAGCTCCTCGGCGCGCGAGGCGCTGCTGGACTTCGCGGTCTGGCCCTCGAAGAGCTCCATGAGCTTCTGCAGCGGGTCGTAGCCCTCGCGGCGCCGGTCGTAGACCAGGTCCAGCGCGACGTCGCGCGCCTCCTCGTCGATCTTGCTCATCGGCAGGATCTTGGAGGCGTTGAGGATCGCGGTGTCCAGCCCGGCTTCCCGGCACTCGTTGAGGAACACCGAGTTGAGCACCTGCCGCGCCGCCGGGTTGAGCCCGAAGGACACGTTGGACAGGCCCAGCGTGGTCTGCACCCGCGGGTGGCGGGCCTTGAGCTCCCGGATCGCGTTGATGGTCTCGATGGCGTCCTTGCGGACCTCCTCCTGACCGGTGGTGATCGGGAAGACCAGGCAGTCGATGATGATCGCGGACTCGTCCAGACCCCAGTTGGTGGTCATGTCCTCGATCAGCCGCTCGGCGACCCGCAGCTTCCACTCCGCGGTGCGGGCCTGCCCCTCCTCGTCGATGCAGGTCACCACGACGGTGGCGCCGTGCTCGACGGCCATCCGCATGACCCGCTCGTACCGGGAGCCCGGCTCGTGGCCGTCCTCCCAGTTGACCGAGTTGATCGCGCAGCGGCCACCGAGGTGCTCCAGCCCGGCCTCGATGACCTCCGGCTCGGTGGAGTCGACCATGATCGGCAGCGTCGAGGCGGTGGCCAGCCGCGAGGCCAGCTCCCGCATGTCGGCGGTGCCGTCCCGGCCCACGTAGTCCACGCACAGGTCGAGCATGTGCGCGCCTTCGCGGGTCTGGGCCTTGGCGATCTCCACGCAGTCGTCGTAGCGGCCCTCCAGCATGGCCTCGCGGAAGGCCTTGGAGCCGTTGGTGTTGGTCCGCTCGCCGACGTTGAGGATCGAGGCGTCCTGCTCGAAGGGCACCGACTGGTACACCGAGGAGACCGACGGGACGTGCTCCGGGGTGCGCGGCGCGGGGGTGATCTCGCGGACCGCTTCGGCCACCGCGCGCACGTGCTCGGTGGTGGTGCCGCAGCAGCCGCCGACCAGCCGTGCGCCGTAGTCGTTGACGAACCCGACCAGCGCCTCGGCCAGCTCGTCGGGCTGCAGCGGGTAGACCGCGCCGTTGGGGCCCAGCTCGGGCAGGCCGGCGTTGGGCATCACCGACAGCGGGATCCGGGAGTTCTGCGCCAGCACCCGCAGGTGCTCGCTCATCTCCGCCGGACCGGTCGCGCAGTTCATCCCGATCAGGTCGATGCCCAGCGGTTCCAGCGCGGTCAGCGCCGCGCCGATCTCCGAGCCGACCAGCATGGTGCCGGTGGTCTCCACGGTGACCTGCGCGATGATCGGCACGTGCCGCCCGGTCTGGGCCATCGCCCGCTTGGCGGCGACGATCGAGGCCTTGGTCTGCAGCAGGTCCTGCGAGGTCTCGACCAGCACCGCGTCGATGCCGCCGTCGAGCATGCCCAGGACCTGCTCCAGGTAGGCGTCGCGCAGCTGCGCGTAGGGCGCGTGCCCCAGCGTCGGCAGCTTGGTGCCCGGGCCGACCGAGCCCAGCACGAACCGCGGCCGGTCCGCGGTGGCGTACTCGTCGGCCGCCTCGCGGGCCAGCACCGTGCCCTTCTCGGCCAGCTCCCGGATGCGCTCCGGGATGTCGTACTCGGCGAGGTTGGCCCAGTTCGCGCCGAAGGTGTTGGTCTCGATCGCGTCCGAGCCCGCCTCCAGGTAGCCCCGGTAGATCGAGGACACCACGTCGGGCCGGGTCACGTTGAGGATCTCGTTGCAGCCCTCCAGGTTGGCGAAGTCGTCCAACGTCAGGTCGAAGCCCTGCAACGCGGTGCCCATGCCGCCGTCGGCGACGAGGACGCGCTCGCCGAGGGCGGTCAGGAACCCGCTCGGATCGTTCTGCCGGTCTGCCATGCCGTGCCTACTCCCCGTTGCTCAGCGGAGCTTCGCCCCGACCTCGCCCGCCGCCACGTCACCGTAGGCCTCGGCGATCCGGGCGAGGAACGAGTCGCGCTCGACCTGGTACTCCTGCGGGCCGTCGGCTTCCAGCGAAACGGTCGCCAACGTGCAACCTAGCTGCAACGAACGCTCAACTCCCAGATCGTGGGACAGACCGGCCAGGAACCCGGCCCGCAGCGCGTCGCCGACGCCGGTCGGGTCGCCCTTCTGCTTCTCCTTGGGCGGGACGACCTCGGCGGTGGGCTGCGAGTTGGACTCCACCTGGACGCCCTTCGGGCCCAGCGTCGTCACCCAGCTGCCGACCCGGGCGAGCACCTCGTCGTGGCTCCAGCCGGTGCTCTGCAGCAGCAGGCCGTGCTCGTACTCGTTGGTGAACAGGTACTCGGCGCCCTCGACCAGCTTGCGGATCCCGTCGCCGTCCATCCGGGCCAGCTGCTGGCCGGGGTCGGCGATGAACCGGTAGCCGCGGTCCCGGCACTCCTGGGTGTGCCGCAGCATCGCGTCCGGGTCGTTGGCGGAGACGACCACCACGTCCAGCCCGCCGACCCGGTCGGCGACCGGCTTGAGCTCGATGTCGCGGGCCTCGGACATCGCACCGGCGTAGAAGGAGGCGATCTGGTTGAAGTCGGTGTCGGTGGTGCACAGGAACCGGGCGGTGTGCTTGGTCTCCGAGACGTGCACCGATGCGGTGTCCACGCCGTGGCGCTCCAGCCACGAGCGGTAGTCGTCGAAGTCGCGGCCGACGGCGCCGACCAGGATCGAGCCGACGCCCAGCTGCCCGAGGCCGAAGGTGATGTTCGGCGCCACCCCGCCGCGGCGCAACACCAGCTCGTCGACCAGGAACGACAGCGACACCTGCTCCAGGCGGTCGGCGACGAGCTGCTCGGTGAACCTACCGGGGTAGGTCATCAGGTGGTCGGTGGCGATGGATCCGGTCACCGCAATCCGCACTGCACTACTCCTTAACCGGGGGGCGGGTCGCCCCGAAGCTCCCATGGACGACCGGCGCGCCGGACTGCGGGGCGCAGTTGCCCGCGCCCCGCAGTCCGCGCTCCGGCGATCGTTCTCAGATGCCGGCGGCGCTCTTCAGCGCCTCGGCGCGGTCGGTGCGCTCCCACGGCAGGTCGACGTCGCTGCGCCCGAAATGACCGTACGCCGCGGTCGGCGCGTAAATCGGGCGCAGGAGGTCCAGGTCACGCACGATGGCGGCCGGGCGCAGGTCGAAGACCTCGTTGATCGCGGCCTGGATCTTGACCGGGTCGACGTTCTCGGTGCCGAAGGTCTCCACGAACAGGCCCACCGGGGCGGCCTTGCCGATCGCGTAGGCCACCTGCACCTCGATCCGGCTGGCCAGCCCGGCCGCGATGGCGTTCTTCGCCACCCAGCGCATCGCGTAGGCCGCCGAGCGGTCCACCTTCGACGGGTCCTTGCCGGAGAACGCGCCGCCGCCGTGGCGGGCCATGCCGCCGTAGGTGTCGACGATGATCTTCCGGCCGGTCAGGCCCGCGTCGCCCATCGGACCGCCGACCACGAACCGGCCGGTCGGGTTGACCAGCAGCCGCGTGTCGCCGGAGTCCAGCCCGACCCGCTCGATCTCCGGGTCGATGACCTTCTCCTTGATGTCCCCGGCCAGCATGCCCTCGATGTCGATGTCGGCGGCGTGCTGCGTCGAGAGCACCACGGTGTCCAGCCGAACCGCCTGGTCACCGGCGTACTCGATGGTCACCTGGGTCTTGCCGTCCGGGCGCAGGTACGGCAGCACGCCGTCCTTGCGGACCTTGGTCAGCCGCCGCGACAGGCGGTGCGCCAGCGCGATCGGCAGCGGCATCAGCTCGTCGGTGTCGGTGCAGGCGTAGCCGAACATCAGGCCCTGGTCGCCGGCGCCCTGCTTATCGATCTCGTCGTCGGCGCCTTCGACGCGCGCTTCGTGCGCGGTGTCCACGCCCTGCGCGATGTCCGGCGACTGCGAGCCGATCGCGACGTTGACGCCGCAGGACGCGCCGTCGAAGCCCTTCGCGGAGGAGTCGTAGCCGATCTCCAGGATCTTCTCCCGGACGATGGTCGGGATGTCGGCGTAGGCAGCGGTGGTCACCTCACCGGCGACGTGCACCTGACCGGTGGTCACCAGGGTCTCGACCGCGACGCGCGACCTGGGGTCCTGGGCCAACAACGCGTCCAACACGGCGTCGCTGATCGCATCGCAGATCTTGTCCGGGTGTCCCTCGGTCACCGACTCACTGGTGAACAACCTGCGGTTGATCTCACTCACGACTGCTCCTCACCTCACACTGCTGCGGCATTGATCCTTGCGTACGGTGGTGACCATTTACGGCACCGGGGGGTCTCAGGCCCGGGCGTGGATGATGCCCCATGCCAGGTTGCCCGCCTTACCACCCGAGACCCAGTTCTTCAGACCGGTCTTCATCTTGGCCCGGTACTCGTCGCTGATCTTCTCCGAGAGTTCTGACTCCCTGCTCTCGAGAACCTCCAGCACTCGTCCGTAGTGGATCGGCAGGAACTCGGTCAGGTCGTCGAACTCGAAGCTCTGCAGCCCCAGCCGGGCCAGCTCGCGGCGGTAGAAGGAGGGCGAGCCCATGGTCTCCAGGCTGAGCCGGTCCAGGATCGGTCCGAGGTCCTGCACCTTGGCGCCGTCGGCGGCCATCGGGTCGGTGAACAGGAAGGAACCGCCGCGCTTGAGCACGCGGGTCACCTCTTCCAGCACCCGCTCCCGGTCGCCGCTGTGCAGGATCGCGTCCTGCGACCAGACGATGTCGAAGGCGTTGTCCTGGAACGGGATGTCCTCGAAGGAACCGTCCTTGACCTCGATCAGCTCGTCGAGGCCCGCGGCCCGGTTGAACTCCGCGTTGCGGGCGTTCTCCACCTCGCTGAGGTTCAGGCAGGACACCTTGCAGCCGTAGGTGGCCGCCAGGTGCCGGGCCGCACCGCCGTAGCCGGAGCCGATGTCGAGGATCCGGGTGTCCGGGGTGATCTCGACCTTGGCCGCCATCCGCTCCACGGTCCGGCGGGACGCGGCGTCGATGTCCTCGTCCGGCGTCTCGTAGATGCCGACGTGGATGTCGTTGCCGCCCCACACGTGGTAGTAGAAGTTGTCCGCGTCCGCCGAGTTGTAGTAGTCGCGGGCGGTGTGCACCGCGGTGGAGTAGACGTCGGAGAGCTCCTCGTCCGGCCGGTACTTCTTCTCCGCGACGTGGATGAAGAAGTCCGGTTCGGCGTCGTGGTAGGTCTCCTGGAAGTCGCCGTAGGTGTCGATCCGCTGGAACCCGACCTCGCGCATGAGCCTGCGGACGTAGTTCTTCCGCAGCGGGTACATGTTCAGGAAGAATTCAGATTTGTCCGGGAACGTGTACTTGAAGCGGGCCAGTCCCTCGTCGATGTAATCCGGCTCAGCGGAAACGTCCTCACCCGCGTAGTAGTAGGTGTGCTTCGAGGAAAATCCGCTGTCCAGAATCGAGTCGTAATTTCGCTGGTCGATGATCAGCACGCCGTCGTGCTTGAGCATCGCGTAGAACTCGGCGAGCGCTTTGCGCCGGTCCCGTTCGGAGAACAGGTGGGTGAACGAATTTCCCAGACAGACGATCGCGTCGTATTCGCCGTGGACGTCACGATTCAGCCAGCGCCAATCCGCGTGCACGACGCGCAGGATGTGCCCGCCGTAGGTCAGCCCGTTGCTGAAGGCCTTGGCCAGCATCTGCGGGCTGCCGTCGGCGCTGACCGCGTCGAAGCCCTCCTCCAGCAACCGCACCGAGTGGAAACCGGTGCCGGTGGCCACGTCGAGCACCGAGCGCACACCACGGGCCTTGAGCTGGTCGATGAAGAACGAGCCCTCGCTCTCGTAGCGCTTCTTCCAGTCGATGAGCTCGTCCCACTTCTCCACGAAGCTGCCGACGTACTCGTGGGTGTAGTGGTCCGACTCCCGCACATCCAACGGATTCTCGCCGAACACCTGCTCCTCGCGCGCCACCAGGTCGGCGGTATCCGGAGTTCCGGAGCCTGCGCTGGAGTCCAGGTCGTCCACGCTCTTGGCCATGCTTCACTCCCACCACTCACGTTGGTCATGCACCACCGGACACAACTCGAGCACGCGAAAAATCCGCACCCGAGCTCGTCCGTGGCCGTGCCGGGTCGCCACTGCGAAAAAGGCAACACCTCAGACCGGCGCGGGCAGCCGAGAAACGCTCAAGGCCGCAATCACGAGCGCCGGTCGCACTCGATCGGCATCTTTGCCGATCAGCGCTGACGCGGAATTCCTGCGTCGGTTAACTAACCTAGGCGAAGGAGATCTCAAAGCAAGCGTACGAACGTGTGACGCTAATCACCGGAATGCGATGATAGCGTGATTCGAAAAGTCACCCTGGGTGAATGAATGCGCTGCCACCAGCGCCGATTCAGACCATTTGCGCGGAGGGTAACGATTGGGCACGTGCAGATCGTCACGAAGTTGTGTACAATCCGCGCCAATCCGCTTACCACGACAACTGAATACTCCGCAACCCGCGTGTCGATAAGAATTCGAAAATGAGGCGACACGGCGGTTGACCGCTTCCCTTTTCAGCGATTCCATCGCGGCGCGGACCCAGGATGTTACGATGGCCGTCCGCGCGGCGCGACCGCTTTCCACCAACCGGGCGCCCGCCCGGCGCACCACCCCCAGTCCGCTCCCCCGCCCGGCCCACCGGAATCCACCGGAAGACCGTGTTGAAGAGTGGCACGCACCGGGGGTGCGCGCCACTCGACCTCACCCCTTCAGCTCGGGGAAGTCCTCCTCGCGGTACTCCCCGGACCGGCCGTCGGCGCCGGCCAGCTCGTCCTCCCGGTGGCGCAGCTCCACCCGGCGGATCTTGCCCGAGATCGTCTTGGGCAGCTCGTAGAACTCCAGCCGCCGCACCCGCTTGTAGGGCGCCAGCTGCTCACGCGCGAACTTCAGGATGGACAGCGCGGTCTCCCGGCTCGGCTCGTGCTGCCCGGCGAGCACCACGTAGGCCTTCGGCACCGCCAGCCGGATGGCGTCCGGCGCGGGCACCACCGCCGCTTCCGCGACCGCCTCGTGCTCCAGCAGCACGCTCTCCAGCTCGAACGGCGAGATCCGGTAGTCGGAGGCCTTGAACACGTCATCGGTGCGGCCCACGTAGGTGATGTAGCCGTCCGCGTCGCGGGAACCGACGTCCCCGGTGTGGTAGTGACCGCCGCGGGTCACCTCGGCGGTGCGCTCGGTGTCATCGGCGTAGCCGGTCATCAGCCCCACCGGGCGCGGCTGCAGCGCCAGGCAGATCTCACCCTCCTCGGCCGGCTCTCCGGTGACCGGGTCGAGCAGCTCGACCTCGAACCCGGGCAGCGGCCGCCCCATCGAGCCCGGCCGCACCTCCTGCCCGGGCGTGTTGGCCACCTGCACGCTGGTCTCGGTCTGCCCGAAGCCGTCGCGGATGGTCACCCGCCAGGCGCGCCGGACCTGCTCGATGATCTCCGGGTTCAGCGGCTCACCCGCACCGACCACTTTGGACGGCGGGGTGTCCAGAGTGGTCAGATCGGCCTGGATCAGCATCCGCCACACCGTCGGCGGCGCGCAGAAGCTGGTGATCCCGCACCGCTGCATCTGCGCCATCAGCGCGGCGGCGTCGAAGCGCTCGTAGTTGTAGATGAACACCGTCGCTTCGGCGTTCCACGGCGCGAAGACGTTGCTCCAGGCGTGCTTTGCCCATCCCGGCGAGGAGATGTTGAGGTGCACGTCGCCCGGTTCCAGGCCGATCCAGTACATCGTGGACAGGTGCCCGACCGGGTAGGAGGAGTGGGTGTGCGCGACCAGCTTGGGCAGCGCCGTGGTGCCGGAGGTGAAGTACAGCAGCATCGGATCGTCGGCCCGGGTGGGCGCGTCCGGTGCGAACTCCTCGGCGGCCTCGGAGCTGTCCGCGTAGGACGTCCACCCCGGAACCGCTCCGCCGACCGCGATCCGGGTGTAGTCGCCCGGCACGTCGGCGAACTTCGGCGCATCGGCCGCGGTGGTCACCACGTGCTTGGCGCGGCCGCGGTCGATGCGGTCGCGCAGGTCGGCGGGCCCCAGCAGCGGCGTGGCCGGGATGATCACCGCGCCGAGCTTCATCGCGGCCAGGATCGTCTCCCACAGCTCCACCTGGTTGCCCAGCATGAGCACCAGCCGGTCGCCGCGGGCCACGCCGAGCCCGCGCAGCCAGTTCGCCACCTGGTTCGACCGCCGGGTCATGGCCCGGAACGACACCTTGCGCTCGGAGCCGTCGGCCTCGACGATCCACAGCGCGGTGCCGTCGCGCCGCGCGCCGATGGTGTCGAACCAGTCCAGCGCCCAGTTGAACTCCGCGGGGCGCGGCCACTGGAACTCCCGCCGCGCGGTGTCGTAGTCCGTCCGGTGCCGCAGCAGGAAATCCCGCGCGGTCAGAAACATCTCGGTAGCGGTCACGTCCACACCCTCCTGGGCTCGGCAGCATCGCCGGAAAGCTGAAGCGGGCCAACAACGTAACCCCGCTGCACCCGGTGGATCCACGTCGCTGCTCCGATTTGCGGGCCCCCTTTCGGCCGCGTTGACTGTCCGTGCGTTCATGGTCATTGTTGTCGATTGATGGTGCTCCGTGTTCGATCAAGACCGGCATGTCGCCCCCGGTGGTGAGGAGAGGTTCCGGCATGGGCCTGAACGGTGCTGCGCCCGGCTCGCGAACCGCCACGCCCGTCGCGCCGCGATTTCCATCGAGATCGCGTGCCCCGCGTCCCGGCGGCGGAATCCAGAAGTCCCGCTCGAGGCCCGTTGGAGGCGACCTTGTTGCTGCGCGCCCTGCTGCTCACCGCGCTGTTCGCGGCGTCCTCCGGGCTTCCCGTGGCCGCCGCTGAACCGTGGCGGCCGAAACCGCCGCCGCTGACCACGCCGTGGACCGAGGAGGTCGGCCCGGACAACGCCCTGCCCGAGTACCCGCGCCCGCAGCTGACCCGGGAGCGCTGGCTCAACCTCAACGGGCTGTGGGCCTACGGCGGCGGCAGCACGCCGCCGGAGCAGACCACCGAGCAGATCCTGGTGCCGTACCCGCCGGAATCGGGGCTGTCGGGCGTTCAGCGCCACGACGACCACATGCTCTACCGGCGCACCTTCCAGCTGCCGCCGGACTGGTCCGGGCAGCGCGTGCTGCTGCACTTCGGCGCGGTGGACCAGAAGGCCGAGGTGTCGGTCAACGGGCGCCCGGTGGCGGTGCACGAAGGCGGCTACACCGCGTTCAGCGCGGACATCACCGACGCCCTCGCCCCCGGCGGCGAGCAGGAGGTCGTGGTGGCCGTGTCGGACCGCAACGACGCCGACCCGTACCCGGTGGGCAAGCAGCGCAACGAGCCCGGCGGGATCCTCTACACCGGTGCCTCGGGCATCTGGCAGACGGTGTGGCTGGAACCGGTGCCGCAGGAGCACGTGGCCGAGCTCGACATCACGCCGGACCTGACCGGCTTCGACCTCACCGCGCACACCTCGGCCCGCGGCGGGCAGGAGGTGGAGGCCGTCGTCGTCGACCGCGACGGGCGGGAGGTCTCCCGCGCCACCGGCCAGGCCGGTGCGGCGCTGCGGCTGCCGGTGGCCGAGCCGCACCTGTGGACGCCCGACGACCCGTACCTCTACGACATCAGGGTGCGGCTGGCCGGTTCCGGCGACGAGGTGGGCAGCTACGCCGGGCTGCGCACCGTCGAGCTGCGGGCCGACGAGCAGGGCAGGCCGCGGCTGGCGCTCAACGGCGAGATCCTCTTCCAGCACGGGCCGCTGGACCAGGGCTACTGGCCGGACGGCATCTACACCGCGCCGACCGACGAGGCGCTGCGCTACGACCTGGAGGTCACCAAGCAACTGGGCTTCAACATGGTCCGCAAGCACGTCAAGGTCGAACCGGCCCGCTGGTACTACTGGACCGACCGGCTGGGGCTGCTGGTGTGGCAGGACATGCCGTCGCTGCCGATCGACCTCGCCGACCCGCCGGGCAGCAACCCGCCGCCGGGCGAGCAGGCGCGCGCCAACTTCCGCGCCGAGCTGACCGCCATGATCGACCAGCTGCGCAGCGTCACCTCGATCGTGGCCTGGGTGCCGTTCAACGAGGGCTGGGGCGAGTTCGAGACGGCCGAGATCGCCGAGCTGACCCGGCGGGCCGACCCCACCCGCCTGATCGACATCAGCAGCGGCGTCAACTGCTGCTACTCGCTGCCCGACAGCGGTGCGGGCGACATCTACGACGACCACACCTACGTCGGGCCGGGCCGTCCCGAGGTGCGCGACGGCCGCGCGGTGGTGGACGGCGAGTACGGCGGGCTCGGGCTGGTCGAGGAGGGCCACCTGTGGCCGGGTGAGCCGGGCGCCTACGAGATGACCGACAGCCGGGAGGCGCTGACCCGCCGCTACGGCGAGGTCGCCGACGAGCTGGTGCGCATCATCGAGGCCAACGGCCTCGCGGCGGCGATCTACACCCAGACCACCGACGTGGAGAACGAGGTCAACGGCTTCCTCACCTACGACCGCCGGATCCTCAAGCCGGACCTGGCCGCGGTCCGCGCGAAGAACCAGGCGGCCATCGACGCGGGCACGCCCTGACTGGCGCACCCCACCACGACCGACCACTGTGGACCCGGTGACGCCGAGTGACCGAGTCCGCTCCGTTCACCCGCGGCAGCGTCAATTTCGTACGAAATTGACGCCCCGCCCGGGTGACCACCGCGCTGACCGGGCATGACCGCCACCGCGACCGTTCACCCAGGTACTGGTCAATTTCGCGCGAAATTGACCATCCACTCCGGAGGAAGCACGATGCGAGGTTTCAGCCGACGGGCAGCGCTGGTCAGCGCAGCTGGAGCGACCACAGCCGTTGCGCTGGCCGGGTCCGCGGCGGCCCGGCCGCCGGGTGGCGGGCAGACCGCCAACGGCCGGCTGTACGAGATCCGCTCCGGGCAGCAGCGCGCGGTGGTCGCCGGAGTCTCCGCGACGCTGCTGTCGTGGCAGTTCGACGGGCGGGAGATGCTGCTCACGCACGGCCCCGACGAGGTCGGCGAGGGCTACCGGGGCAAGACGATCCTGCCGTGGCCCAACCGCATCGAGGGCGGCCGCTACACCTTCGACGGCCAGGAGCTGCAGGTGCCGGTCAACGAGCCGGAGCGCGACGCCGCGCTGCACGGGCTGATGAGCTTCGTGGAGTGGCAGCCCGTGGCGCACCGCCGCGACCGGGTGGAGCTGGAGCACCTGCTGCCGCCGACCTACGGCTACCCGTTCCAGCTGGCCTTCCGGATCGAGTTCGCGGTGGACGACAGCGGGGTGCGCAGCACGCTGACGGCGAAGAACGTCGGGCGCACCGCGGCGCCGTTCGGCACCGCCAACCACACCTACCTGGCCGCGGGCGGCGACCGCATCGACGACATCGCCTTCGAGCTGCCCGCGAGCACCCACTACCTGGTCGACGACAACCTGATCCCGACCGGCAAGGCCTCCGTCGAGGGCACGCGGTACGACTTCCGCGCCGCCCGGCCGATCGGCGGCACCGAGATGGACACCGCCTTCACCGACCTGCGCCGCGGTCCCGGTGGCGAGGCAGTGGTGCGCTTCGCCCGGCCGGACGGCGTCACCGCCGAGCTGTGGGTCGACGGCACGCACGACTACCTGCAGGTCTACACCGACGACAGCCCGAGCGCGGACCGGCCCGCCCGGCAGGGCATCACCGTGGAGCCGATGACCTGCGCGCCCAACGCGTTCGTCACCGGCGACGGCCTGATCACGCTGCGGCCCGGCGAAACCCACCGCGGCAGCTGGGGGTACCGGATCGCCGGGTGATCCGGTACCGGCAGCGCCGGCTCAGGCCGGGTCCACGCCGAAGGCGCGGGCCAGGTCGGTCAGCACGAGGTTGGCCGCCTGAACGCCGATGCCCGACATCCAGGTCTCGTCGGGCACCGGGAACACCCGGTTGTCGCGGACCGCGCCCATCCGCGTCCACAGCGCGCTCGCCTCGACCGCCTTCTGCTGGGTCTTCTCCGGCGACACCGCAGTGGTGACGAACACGGCGTCGGCGTCGGCCTGGTCGATCAGCTCCGGGCTGATCTCGTTGTCGAACTCCTCGGCGTTCTGCGACGGCGGGCGGTGGAGACCCGCGTCGGAGAGGATCACGCCGGAGAAGCTGGCCTTCTGGTACAGCCTGATCTTGCCCGGCATGAACCGGGTGACCGACACCGTCGGCGCAGCACCGCCGTTGCCGGCGGTGATCGCCGCGCCGATCCGCTTGGCGCGCGCCTCGTACTGCTGCAGCGCGGCCTCCGCCGCGGCCTCCTCGCCCAGCGCGGCGGCGTGCACCCGCAGGTTCTCCTTCCACGGGAATCCGGTCGTCTCGGTCAGCACCGTCGGAGCGAGCCGGGACAGCTGGTCGTAGAGCGCGTCGTGGCGGACCCGGTTGGACAGGATCAGGTCCGGTTTGAGCGAGGCGATCAGCTCCAGCTTCGGCGAGGCCGAGGGCCCGACCGGTGTGGTTCCGGGCAGCTCGTCCGCCAGGTACGACGGGAAGCCCTCACCGGTGGCCAGGTGCGGCGGGATCGCCCCGACGGGCTGGATGCCCAGCAGCGTCACCGAGTCCAGCTCGGCGGTGTCCAGGACGACCACCCGCTGCGGCTTCTTCGGGATGGTCACCGGTCCCTTGGCGGTGTCGATGGTGCGCGGGAAGCCCATCCCCGCATCCGCGGGCGGGCTGCTCGGCGCTGTCCCCGCGCCACCGCAGGCGGCGGTCAGGGCCAGCAGACCGGCCGCCAGCAGCGCGCTGGCGGCGCGCGCGATCCTTCGCTGGATCATCGGTTCTCTCCTCCGTCGGCGAACAGTCGTCGCACCGCCGACGCACCCCCCGCGGCAACCGGTGAAACGCGGAAACACTAATTAGGCAAGCCTCACCTACTCAAGGGGCAGCCCTGTGTTCCCGGTCTCACCCGGCACGGCCAGTACAGTGACCGCCGTGGCCGACTACATCCAGATCCCCACGCCAGCCGGGAAGTTCGACGCCCTGACCGCCGGCCCGCAGGACGGCCGCCCGGTCCTGCTGCTGCACGGCTTCCCGGAGGCCGCGGTGGAGTGGAGCGAGCAGCTCTCGGTGCTCGGCGCCGCCGAGTGCTTCGCGGTCGCGCCGGACCAGCGCGGCTACTCCCCCGGCGTGCGCCCGCAGCAGGTCGCCGACTACCGGATGACGGATCTGGTCGACGACGTGCTGGCCATCGCCGAGCACTTCGGCTGGGAGCGCTTCGACCTGGTCGGCCACGACTGGGGCGCCGTGGTGGCCTGGACGACCGCCGCCGCGCACCCCGAGCGCATCCGCACCCTGACCGCGGTGTCGGTCCCGCACCCGGACCCGTTCAACGCGGCGCTGCGCACCGACGAGGACCAGGCCACCCGCTCGGCGTACATCCAGGAGTTCCGCTCCTCCACCGCGGAGAAGGCGCTGCTGGCCGACAACGCCAGGAAGCTCCGGCGGATCTACTACCCGGGAGTCCCGGAGCACCACGTCGACGACTACGTGCAGCGGCTGACCGAGCCGGGGGCGCTCACCGCGGCGCTGAACTGGTACCGGGCGGCCCGGTACAACAGCCGCGAGATCGGCCCGGTCGAGGTGCCGACGCTGTACGTGTGGAGCACCGAGGACGTGGCGATCGGTTCGACCGCGGCGCTGGCCACCGCCGATCACGTCACCGGGCCCTACCGGTTCGAGATGCTGGAGGACGTCTCGCACTGGATCCCGGAAGAGGCCCCGGACACCTTCACCCGCCTGCTGCTCCAGCACCTGCTCGCGCACCAGGCCTGACGCGGCGGCCACCTCCCCCGCCGCCGGACCGGAAGCGCCGCGATTTCAGTGGAAATCAGGCGTCCGATTTCCACTGAAATCGCGGAGGTTCCCGACGCCCGTCGGCATGTCGGGCCCCGACACGCCGACCAGACGCGCGACTTCCCTTGAAATCGGATGTCCGATTTCAAGGGAAGTCGCGGATCACCGGGATGTCAGGGGTGGTTGCGCGGCAGGGAACCGGCGAGGAACTCCACGAACTCCGTGCCGACCGCCTCGAACACCGCACCCTCGTGGCCGCCCGGCAGGTAGGTGACCACCGGGGTGTTGCGGTGCCGGTCGATCAGCTGCTCGATGCCGTCCAGGAACGGATCGGTGTCGCCGGTCCACACGCCGATCGGCACGTCGCCGAGGTCGTCGAGGCGGTGCAGCGGGTCGACCGCCAGCCACTCGTCCTCGGCGCCGAAGGCCTCCTTCTCCCGCATGCCTTCCCAGCTCACCTGCAGCGCCGGGGCGACCTCGGCGACGGCCGCGACGGGCTTGCCCGCCACGTTGCGGTCCGCGGCGTAGGTCAGCGCGCCGAAACCGCCGGTGGAGATGCCCGCGGCGGCGAAGGGCAGGCCCTCCGCGTCGCCGAAGCCGCGCTCGGCGAGCCAGCCCGGCAGTTCCTCGTTCAGCATGGTGGCGAGGTCGCCGTTGGCCGAACCGTCGTTCCAGTACGGGTTGTAGCCGCCGTCGACCACCGCGAACCCGAACGCCGGGATCCTGCCCTCGTGGTAGAGCCGCTCCAGCGAGGCCAGCGTGTCGTACGGGATCGGCGTCGGGTTCACCCCGTCGCGGCCGTGCAGGTAGAGCACCACCGGCAGGTTCTCGGTGGACTCCAGCCCGGTCGGGTAGGCCAGGTACAGCTCGGTGTCGGTGCCGCGGGCGGCGGAGTGGACCTGCTCCTTGCGGATCTCCGGCATGGGCAGCTCGGACAGCGCCGGTTCGGCTTCGACGGCGGGCTCGGCCGGGGGAACCGGAGGCGCCGCGGGCGGCGGTGGTGCCGCGCACCCGGCGAGCGAAACCGCCACTGCCGCTGCCGCGAGCAGGCTTCCGAATCTCCGAGCGCGAGCCACGCCACCTCCAAAGTCCGTTAGGTCTGGTTCCAACGTTACTGTTCCGCCTCTCCGCGATTCGCAGAGGTGGTTGCGTTCGGCTCTGAGCAGGCGTTTCGGGGCTCTTGTGCGTGTCCGTGGGTGGCGGACCGGACCGCGGGCACCTGGCGATCGGCGGTGATACCGGTGTGGGAGCTGGTGGTTCGGCGGTAATAGCGCGGCGGGGTTGGAGTGATGACGGAGCCGGTGGGGTGCGGGACTGGGTTCGGGTGCACTGCGGTGGGTGGTTGCGTGGTGCGCGGGGCGATTTTGCCTGAAACTGGCCACGTTCTCGACGCAGGGTGCGGCCAGGCAGGAACGCCAGTTTCAGGCAAAATCGCCGGATGTCACCACCACACGAACAGTGGCGACAGAAGCCCAGACCCGGTCAGCACCACCCCTGGGAACCGGATGCCTGACCGTGCGGCGGAACCCGGGGTGGTGACACGGGCAGTTTTGCCTGAAATTGCCTCCGGACCCCACCGCAGGCTCCGTCAAGAACGTGGGCAATTTCAGGCAAAACTGCCCCACCCACCAACGCAACCACCCACCGCTTCGAACCCGGCCCCGGCCCCGCACTCCACCGGCTCCGTCACCACCCCAACCCCGCCCGCCATCGCCACGGCGAGCGCCGTCGGCACCGGGGCGCTCAGGCGCTCTGGAGTTCTCGGCTCGGGCCGAACACCTCGAAGTGGATCCGGTCGGGGGCCAGGCCTCGGTCGATCAGCTGGTGGCGGACGTGGGCCATGAACGGCAGCGGGCCGCACAGGTAGGCCTCCGCGTCGGCGGGGAGTTCGACGTCGGTGAGGTCGATGCGGCCTGGGCGCAGGTGGGTGTCGGCGCGGCGGAGGCCGAGGTCTTCGTACCAGCGGTGCAGGGTGGCCGCCGGGAGCTCGGCGACGAGGGCCTTCAGCTCGGCGCGGTGGGCGTGGCGGGCCGGTGAGCGGTCCGCGTGCAGCACGAGCACTCGCCGGTGCGGCGAGGTGCGGCGGAGGTGGTGCAGGTAGCAGATGACCGGGGTGATGCCGATGCCCGCGGAGACGAGGACCAGCGGGGTCTCGCCGTCGGTCAGGACCAGTTCGCCGAAGGGTGCCGAGACCTGGAGCTCATCACCCTCGAAGACGTTGTCGTGCAAGAAGTTCGAGACCTCGCCCGCGGGGACGAGCGCGTCGCCGGAGCGGACGGCCGGGACCGCTTTCACCGAGATGCCCACGGACTTCTCGTCGGGCACGTGCGTGACGCTGTACTGCCGGATCTGGCGGGCTCCGTCGGGCAACCCGACCGCGACCGAGACGTACTGGCCGGGCCGGGCGGCCGGTAGTGCCGTGCCGTCGAGGGTTTCCAGCACGAAGCTCACCGTGTCGGGCGCTTCCTGCCTCCTCCGGCGGACCGCGAGGGTGCGCCACACCTCGCCCGGCACCACCCCGGCTCCGGCGTAGAGGCCGCGCTCGGTCTCGATGAGCGACTGCGCCATGTGCCAGTAGACCTCGTCCCACGCGGCCGCGACCTCCGGTGTCACGACCGCCTCGCCGAGGACTTCGGCGATCGCCGCGAAGAGGTGCTCGTGGACGATCGGGTACTGCTCCGCGGTGATGCCCAGCGAGGCGTGCTTGTGCGCGATCCGGGTGAGCACCGTTCGCGGGTCCGGCCCGTGCTCGGCGACCAGGAGCGTGGCGTAGCCCGCGATCGCCGCGGCCAGCGCGCGCTGCTGGTCGCCCTGGGCCTGGTTGCCGCGGTTGAACAGGTCGCGCTCCAGCTCGGGGTGCGCGGCGAACAGGCGGCGGTAGAACACCGGGGTGATGTCGTCGATGGCCGCGCCGATCACGGGCAGGGTGGCGCGGACGACCTCGGTCGATGCGGAGGAGAGCATGCGATCGCCTTCGTGGGTGGGGCCCGTCAGCTCGGCGGGCCGGTGGTGAGCGAGAGCAGCAGGCGCCGGGTGGGCGCTGCGGTGACGTCGGCGATGGTCAGCGGTTCGAGCGCGGCGAAGAACGCCTCCTGGGCCTGGCGCAGCGCCGACCTGAGCCGGCAGCCGCCGCGCAGCGGGCACGGGTTGGCGCCATCGCACTCCACGACCTCTCCCGCACCTTCCAGCTCGCGGACGACGAACCCGACCGAGATCTCCTGCGCGCCCGCGGCCAGGCGAAGGCCGCCCGCGCGACCGCGCTGCGTCTCGACGAGCCCGAGCTTCTGCAGCGCGGTCACGACCTTCGCGGCGTGCGCGGGCCGGACGCGGAGCTGCTCGGCGAGCGCGCGAGTGGTCGACCGCTCGTGCTCGTCGAGCACGGCCAGCCGCATCACGATCCGGAGCGCGAGATCGGTGAACGCCGTGAGCTGCACACCCGCACGCTAATATATTCCGCATCTCAGATGCGAATTATCGGAGAAGGCGGTGCTGCGAGTCACAGAGGCGAACAGAGCAGTCCGTGTGCTGCCCCCTGCGCAACGGCACCTCGGGGGAACGTGACGCAGATCAGCCACAAGAAACCTCGAAAACCGGCCAAACGCAACCACCACTGTGAATCGCGGAGAGGCGGAACAGCGGGCTCCGCCACCCGAACGGCCGCGAGTCCCTCCCAGGCAGGTGCCCGGAGGGACTCGCGGACCCCCAGCTCTCAGCCCGCGACGAGCATCCGCTCGTCGTCGAGCAGTCCGTGGCGCATCGCGAACGATGCCGCTTCGAGCCGGGAGTGCACCCCGAGCTTGGTCAGCACCGACTGCACGTGCGTGCGCACCGTGGTCGGCGCCACCCCCAGCTGCTTGGCCATCGCCGCCGTGTGCGCGCCGTCGACCAGCATGCGCAGGCACTGCCGCTCCCGGGCGGTCAGGTGCGAGGCCAGCCTGCGGGCATCGGTGGTGCCTGCCAGCCGCGGCGCGCGGGAGGCCGCCAGTTCCACGACCACCTCGCCGTCCAGCACGCCGCGGATCGCCCCGGCCAGCACCGCCAGCCCGCACATCTTGTTCACGTAACCGGCCGCGCCCTTGCCCAGCGCCGCGCGCATGCCCTGCACGTCGCCGTCGGCGGTGAGCACCAGGACGCGGGTGTGACCGCCCGCGCTGAGCAGCTCGCCGATCACGTCCAGGCCGTCGCCGTCGGCGAAGAACCGGTCCAGCAGGCACAGGTCCGGCCGCTGGGCGCGGACCGCGGCGACCACCGCCCCGACGTTGTCCGCGGTGCCCACGATGCGGTGGCCGTGCCGCGGCAGGGTCGCCACCAGGGCGTCGATGAAGATCACGTGGTCGTCGCCGAGCACCAGGTTCGCCATCGGAGCTCACCTCTCCAGGTGCGCTGGGAACACCAGCCGCGCGCAGGTTCCGCGGCCGGGTGCCGGGTCGACGCTCAGTTCGGCGCCGCAGCGCCGCGCCAGCGCCAGCACGATGCCCAGCCCGAGCGAGGCCGAGCCGCGCGGCCCGTTGCCGAAGCCCGGTCCGTCGTCGGTGATCTCGACGCGCACCTCCCCCACGACCTCGCGCACGGCCACCACCACCCGGCCGCCGCGCCCCGCCGCGCGCACCGCGTTGTCCAGCAGGTTGGACACCATCCGCCACAGCAGCGTCTGGTCGGTCCGGATGGTGAGCTCCGGCCCCTCCAGCAGCACCACGTCGGCCGGTCCGCGCAGCGCGGTGACCGCGACGAGCTGGGCGAGCAGCTCGCGCAGCGCGAAGGCCTCCTCGCCGGGCTCGCGCAGGTCGACCAGCTGCACCAGCCGGTCCAGCTCCAGTTCCATCAGCCGCAGCCGGTGCAGCGCGTCGCCGGGAAGCCCCGGGTCGGCGCGCAAGCCGTCCGCGAGGTAGGACAGCGTCGCCAGCCCGTGCCCGAGGTCGTGCAGCAGGCTGCGCAACTCCGCGCCACCTCGCGAACTGCGCGGCCCGGGAAGCTCCCGGACCGTTCCGGTAATCGTCTGCACAGCGACTCCTCTCCCCCAGCAGTCTGTGCTACCCGGCACATCGGCTACTGCAGTCGCGGTGTTGCAGCTGCTGCAGAACGGGGAGTGCGACTACTCCACGTGCGGAAGGACATCGGTCTTCCAGGCCGTGCCGGGTGTGGCTCGCGTCGCGAGTCGCTACGGTGCGTCACTCCGCCCGATACGCCTCGGCCAGGGCGGTTGCCAACGCCCCGATCTCGTGACGTCCGTCCAGCCGGGCGCGCGCGGTCGCCGCCAGGCGGGCGGCCCGGCCGGGGTTGTCGATCAGGTGGGCCACCGCGGTGGCCAGCAGGTCGGGCCGCTGCGGTGGCACGAGGAGCCCGGTCTCGCCGGGCGCCACGACGTCGCCGACGGCGTTGACGGCGGTGGCCACCACCGGAACCCCGCACACCATGGCCTCGACGATCGCCAGCGGCAGCCCTTCGTAGCGGCTGGGCAGGGCGAACACGTCGAACGCGGGCAGCAGCCGCGCCACGTCGTCGCGCTCGCCGGTGAGCACCAGGCGGACACCCGCCGCCGCGGCCTGCGCCCGGATCCGCGCGGCCTCCTCGCCGCCGCCGATCCACACTCCCACCACGCCCGGGCGGCGCAGGGCGGCCAGCGCGGCGACGAAGTGCTCCGGAGCTTTCTGGTAGGTCAGGCGGCCGACCGCGCCGACCACGACGTCGCCGGGAGCGAGGCCGAGCAACCGGCGAGCGTGCTGTCTGCTCGCCGCCGTGCGGGGCGGTGCGGAGTGGTCGACGGCCACGCCGATCGTGCGGATCCGCTCCGGCCGCAGCAGGCCGCGCTGCAGCGCCTCGACGGCGACACCCGTTCCGACGCACAGCCCGAGGTCGGTGATGCGGCCGAGGCCGCGTTCGACCTCGATGTAGGTGCGGCGCCGGTGGACCGGCTGGAAGCGGTGGAAGCCGAAGCCGTGGAAGGTGTGCACCACCCTGTCGACCCCTGCCCGCCGGGCCGCGACCCGGCCCACCGCGCCCGCTTTGGAGCAGTGCGTGTGCACCACGTCGAAGTCCCGCAGCAGGGCGGTCAACCGGTGCAGGGCGAGCAGGTCGTGGGCCGGGGCGATGGGCGCGCGCAGCGCGGGCTCGACGTGCGTCGGCACCTCGGCGGCGGGCAGCAGGCGGCCGGAACCGGCGATCACCGTCACCTGGAACTCGTCGGGGTCCAGCGCCTCCGCCCCGCGCAGCGCCATCGTTCCGGCGCCGCCCTCCAGCCGGGTGATGACGGTGGCGACCCGCAGGCTCACCTGGCGGGATCCGGTTCGTCGGCGGTCAGCCCCGCCGCGCGGGCGACGCTGACCGCTTCGAGCTGGCTGTGCACCTGGAGCTTGGCCAGGATGCTGCGGGTGTGCGTGCGCACGGTCTCGGCCGAGATCAGCAGTTCCGCGGCGATCTGCGCGCCGCGCTTGCCGTTGACCATGCCGGTCAGCACGTCCCGCTCGCGGTCGCTGAGCACGTCCAGCGGGCCGTCGCGCTGACCGGCGCGCACGGCGTCCTCCCGCAGCTCGCGCAGCACCGGGCCGAGCAGGTCCGGCGGGTACCAGCTGCGCCCGCGGCACACGCCGAGCAGCACCTCGGTGAGCTCGTCGAGGCTCCGCTCCTTGGGCACCCAGGCGGCGGCGCCCGCACGGGCCGCCGCGACGGCCTGGTCGGGCTCGCGGGCGCCGGTCAGCACGACGATCGCCGTGCCGGGCCGGATCCGCTGCACCTGGGTCACCAGGCGCCCGGTGCCGGAGCCCGCCGGTTCCACGTCCAGCGTCAGGACGTCGGGCCGGGCCTGTCTGACCACATCGGACAGTCGCGGATCGCTGGTGGCGCAATGCCCCACGACCCACAGCTCGCTGCGCTCGGCCAGCTTGGCACCGAGCGCCTCGGCGAGCATCACGTGGTCGTCCACCATGAGCAGTCGCAGCACGTTCACCGCCCCAGCATCACCGAACCGCGGCCGCGAGTCCTCGTCCCGGCGCACGAGAACGCCTGTTCGCCGGTCACGAGGGAGCGCGGGCCGGGCTGCGCCAGCGGCCGGAGGACTTCGTCAGCCATGCGCCGGGAATCGCGTACAGCGCGATCGCCGCGTCCAGCACCCGCAGCGGCAGGAACAGCAGGCCGACCAGCAGGTAGCGCGGTTGGCGGTGCAGCAGCGCGACGACGCAGGTCAGCAGCAGATCCGGTACCAGCACGCCGAAGAGCAGCGCGGAGGGCGCGGCGAACCCGCTGACGAACTGGTGCGCTTCGCCGAACACCGGCACCTGGAGCAGTCCCGGCAGCAACTCCGGAAGCAGGAGCACCAGGACCACCACCGGCAGCACCACCAGGAGCACGCTGCTGGTCAGCATCTCCAGCAGCAGCAACGCGAGCATGGCGGTGAACAGGTTGGCCCGCGGCGGGTGCAACCGCACCGTCTGCCACAGCCCCAGCGCCCAGCGCTTGCACTGCTTCACGTAGTCCTTGAGGCAGCCGGGATCCTGGGTGGCGGCCACCGCCGACGGCGTGAAACCGACCTTGCCGAGCCGCTTCTGGTACACCTCGAAGGTCATGTTGAAGTCCTCGATGACCAGTCCCGGCGGGTTCACCTCGATGCGCGGCAGCACCTCGGTGCGGTACATGCTGGCGAAGCCGGGCACGATGTGGGTGGCGTTGGTGCGCCGCCAGGTCTGGCCGAACTTCAGCAGGTACTGCGTCATGGTGTAGATCCGCTGCCGGTGCAGGGCGACGAGCTTGCCGATCGGGCCGAGCCCGCGCCCGCGCCAGTTCGTCTCGACGCACCCGGCCACGGCGACCACCTCGGGATCGTCGAACAGCGGCAGCGCGGCGGTGAAGTAGCCGGGCTGCACGTGGGTGTCGGCGTCCAGCAGCATCACCACCGGGAAGCGCGCGACCAGGTCGAACCGGCGGATCGCCTCCTTGAGCGCACCGGCCTTGCCGACGTTGCGCGCGGTGCTGATCACCTGCACGCCGCACTCGCGGGCCAGTTCCACGGTGCGGTCGGTGGAACCGTCGGAGACCACGTGCACGTTCTCCGGCGGCACGAGCGCGGTGATCGCCGCCAGGCTGTCGGCGATGACCGCTTCCTCGTCGTGCGCGGGGATCAGCACCGCGACGTCGTCGACGCCGAGCTCGCGGTCGAACCGGTCCCGGTCCACCACGGCGCTGCGGCGGGTGCGCCACCCGTCGAGCAGCCGCAGCAGGCCGATCATCCCCCACAGCGCGAAGTTGGCGCCGAAGACCGCGATTGCCAGCAACCACCACGGAACCATCCCACCCACCCCCGCCGGTCACTTCTCCGCCGGCAGGCTGCGCGCGAGCTCGTGCCAGGTGTCGGTGTCCTCGTAGCCGAACATCCACAGGTAGACGCCGCCGATGCCCGCGCCGCGCGCCGCCTCGAACTTCGCCTTGGAACTGGCCGCGTTCTCGAACCACACCTCGTGCGCGCGGCCCTGCTCGTCGGTGTAGCGGAACCACGGCGACTGGGTCCGGGTGTCGTACTGCGGCTGCGCGCCGTGCTCGGTGGCCAGCTGGAACGCCTTGAGCCACGTCACTCCGGTGCCCTCGCCGCCCGCCACCCAGTCGTAGCCGTAGAGCGGCACGCCCAGCACGATCCGCTCCGGCGGGATCTGGGTCTTGGCGTAGTCGAGCACCGACCGGATCCAGTCGATCGGCGCGACCGCTCCGGGCGGCGAGGTGTTCCAGTGGAAGTCGTAGCCCATCAGCCGGACCTGGTCGGCGGCCCGGCCGATCGCCGCGTAGTCCTGGGCCACGTTGCGCTCGTCGTACCCGGCGTCGGTGTCCTTGGCGAACACGGCCACCGACAACGTCCTGCCCGCCGCGTCCAGCGCCGCGCCGAGCTCGGTGACGAAGTCGCTGAACACCTGCCGGTCGCCGGCGCGCAGGTTCTCGTAGTCGATGTCGATGCCCGCGTAGTTCTCCCGCTCGACCAGCTCCGCGATCTCGGCGACGTGCCGGTGGCGCCGCACCGGATCGTGCAGCACCGCTGCCACCGGTTCGTAGGCCCACTTGCCGTCGGTGATGTTGGCCAGCGACGGCACGATCGGGATCCCCGCCGCGCGCAGCTCCGCGATCCGGCCGCCGACCTCCGCGGTCTGCTCCGGCGGGTACTGCTCCAGCACGCCGCCGTCGGCGTCCAGGCCGTAGATCCACGGCGAGACCTCGTTGACCGAATCCCGGTGCTTGACCACCATCTCGGTGCCGTTGCCCAGGTTCCAGAACGGCAGCGAGGCGACCACCACCGGGCTCTGCGCCACCGGGCCGCCGCCGCGGGGCACCACCAGGAAGGCCACCACCAGGATCGACACCGCGATCAGCGCGAGCAGCCAGATCGACCCGCCGAGCCTGCTGAAGGTGCGCACCCGGTGCGCCGCGCCGGGCCCGGTGGGCAGCACCTCGAACCGCTCGCGCCGATCCCGGTGCTCGCGCACCGCTTCGACGAACCGGCGTCGCATGTCGCCTCCGCTCACGCCGTGGCCGGTTCGCCGGCCCGGGCCTGCTCGTCGATCACCGCGCGGACGATGTCGGCCAGGCTGCGCCGCGGCCGGAAGCCGATCAGCTCCCGGGCTCGCGAGCAGTCCGGCACCCGCCGCTGCATGTCCTCGTAGCCCGGCCCGTAGGCCTCCTCGTAGGGCACGTGGATCGTGCCGCTGGCCGAGCCGGTCATCGCGAGGATCCGCGCCGCCAGGTCCTCGATGGACACCTGCTCGGTGCTGCCGAGGTTGACCGCCATGCCCTGCGCGCGGTCCAGCCGCACCAGCCGGATGAGCGCGGGCACCACGTCGGCGACGTGGCAGAAGCAGCGGATCTGCTCGCCGGTGCCGAAGATGGTCAGCGGCCTGCCCTGCAACGCCTGGCCGACCAGCCGCGGGATGACCATCCCGTAGCGGCCGCTCTGCCGCGGCCCCACCGTGTTGAACAGCCGGACGATGACGGCTCTGAGCCCGAGTTCCCGCACGTAGGAGGAGGTCAGGCTCTCGTCGATGGCCTTGGCCTCGGCGTAGGTCCAGCGGGACTTCAGCGGCGATCCGATGATCCGGTCGTCGCCCTCGACCAGCCCGACCTTGGTGTTCTTGCCGTAGACCTCGCTGGTGGAGGCGATCAGCGCGCGGGTGCCGTGCCGCAGCGCGGCGTCGAGCACGTTCTCGGTGCCGTGCACGTTGGTGAGCAGGCCCTGCAGGGTGCGTTCCTGGATGACGAACGCGCCGACCGCCGCGGCCAGGTGGAACACCACGTCCGCGCCCGCCATCACCTCGTCGACCAGCGCCTCGTCCAGGACGGAGCCCGGCACCAGCCGCAGGTCCGGGTGCCCGACCGGCAGGTTCGCCAGCTGCCCGGTGCTGAGGTCGTCCAGCCCGACGACCTGGTGGCCGTCGGCCAGCAGCTGCTCGACCAGGTGCGATCCGATGAAACCGGCAGCGCCGGTGACCAGTGCGCGCATCACGCCCTCCCCGCCGCAACGCCCGCGCGGCGCCGCCGCCACAGCTGCGCGTAGAGGTCGTCGATGCGCCCGGTGACCGCCTCGATGCCGTAGCGGGCGCGGATCGCGGGTTCGTCCGCGCGGGGCCGGGCCGCCGTGATCTCCGCGGCGATCTCGGCGCGCATCCGCTCCGGATCGCCCGGCACCTGGCGGGCCCGGTCGGTGTCGATGCCGACCAGCGCCGGGCAGGTCGTGTAGAGCACCGGGACGCCGTTGGCCATCGCCTCCAGCACCGACAGGCCGAAGGTCTCCTGCTCGGAGGAGGCGACGAACAGGTCGAGCGCGGAGAGCATCGCGGCCACGTCGTGCCGCTGCCCGGCGAAGATCACGTGCTCGCCGACCTCGCGGGCGCGGGCCACCGCCGCCAGCCGCTCCCGGTCCGGCCCGTCGCCGACGACCAGCAGCTTGGTCTGCTGCCCCAGCAGCGGCGCCATCGCCTCGATGACCAGGTCGAAGCGCTTGTTGGGGTCCAGCCGCCCGAGCACGCCCACCACGTGGGCGCCCGGGTCGATGCCGTGCTCCCGGCGCACGCTGCCGCGAGCGTCCTCGTCGTACTCGACCCGGCGGAAGTCGACGCCGTTGGGGATCACGGTGATCTTGCGCGCCGGCATCCCCCACTTGTGCAGCCGGTCGGCGACGGTGTCGGAGACCGCGATGGTGGCGTCCGAGCACAGGTCGGTGCCCAGGTACAGGGCGCGCACGCCGAGCGTCATCCGCCGCCGCTCCAGGTGGGTCTCGCCGATCGAGTGCTCGGTGGAGACCACGACCCCGGTCCCGGCCAGCCGCGCCGCGAGGCGCCCGTACACGCAGGCCCGGTACAGGTGGGTGTGCACCACGTCGTAGCGACCTTGGCGGATCACGTCGCGCAGCGTCAGCACGGCGCCGATCTGGGTGTTGCGCGTCATGCCGAGGTCGCGCACCCGCACGCCGTCGCCGGCGATCATCCCGGCCACGTCGCCGGGGTTGTACAGCGACACCACCTCGGCGTCGTGCCTGGTGTGCTGCAGAACCTGCCGCAGCTGCAGCTCGGCGCCCCCGACGCCGAGCCCGGTGATCACGTGCAGGACCTTCATCCCTCTCCCCCATCGCTGTCGTCACGCAGTGCGGTGTCAATTTCGTACGAAATTGACGTTCACCCGGGTGCTGGTCAATTTCGTACGAAATTGACCACCCGCCGTCCCCGGCCCGGGACTCGGTGGGCGCCGGGTCGTCGGCGCGGTCGTGCCGGGCGCCGGTGGCGGGGTCGCCGGCCGTCGAGCTCCCATCGGAGGCCGGCCGCCACCGCTGCCCGGAGCACGACCGCTGCCGTGCGGAGCACGATCACCGCGTCCCACCACGGCGACCAGTGCTCGATGTACTGGTTGTCGAAGCGCGCCCGGTCCGGGATGGAGGTGTCGCCGTGCAGGCCGTGCACCTGCGCCCACCCGGTCATCCCGCCGGGCATCCGGTGCCGGTCGCGGTAGCCCGGTATCTCCCGGCCGAAGTCCCGGGCGTAGTGCGGTCGTTCCGGTCTCGGCCCGACCAGCGACATCTCGCCGCGCAGCACGTTGAACAGCTGCGGCAGTTCGTCGAGGTGCGTGCGGCGCAGCCACTTCCCGAGCGCGGTGCACTCCTCGGCGGTCACCGCCCAGCCCTGCGCCGCACCGGTGCGCACCGTCCGCAGCTTGAGCACCTCGCTCATCCGGCCCGGACCGGTCACCCGCAGCTGCCGGAAGAACGCCGGGCCGGGGCTGTCCAGCCGCACCGCCGCGGCCAGCACCAGCAGCAGCGGCGCGGACAGGGCCAGCAGCAGTCCGCTGAGGACCACGTCGAACGCGCGCTTGGCCCCGAAACCCCTGAAGTGACGCAGCGGGATCAGCGGGACGCCCCACAGCTCGTCCGTCGCGCCGCGGGGCAGGGCCGTGCCGATCTCCGGCAGCCTCGGCACCACGCACACGTCGGCGGACAGCGGCCGGTTCGACCGGATCAGCGCCGTCAGCGACTCCTCGGTCGCATCGTCCGGGCAGATCAGCACCCGGGTGAAACCGGCCAGATCATCCACTTCGGACGGACGAGCCAGCAGGGTCCGCAACCCGAGCTCCGGGTGCACCGCAGCGCTTTCGACGATCCGGGCGGCCAAGGCTCCCGACCCGATCACGAGCGTCGGCTCGCCGAACACCCCGCGCCGGTAGCCGCCGCGCACCACCGCGTAGAAGATCCCGCGGCCCAGCACCAACCCGCCGAACCCCGCGGCGGCGAGCACGAGCAACCCGCTGCCGGTCGACCACGGCGCGAGAACCACCAGCGGCAGCCCGGACGCGACGGCCAGCTGCGGCACCTGGTCGGAGACCCGCGAGCAGATCCGCATCCGGTGCTGCCCCTGGGCGGCCAGCACCAGCAGCACCAGCAGCGCGAACGCCGCGCCGAGCAGCCAGCGCGCACCGGTGACCGGCACGACCAGCGCCAGCGCGACCAGGTCGGCCGCCGGGAGCAGCCGACCGCCGACCCGCCGATGCCGCAGCGGCCGCACCTCGGGCGGTCGCCGGGTCGCGGCGGCGTCGGTCAAGCTCATCCGGCACCTCCGGCGACCAGCGGCCGGGTCGCGCTCCGCTCGATCCGCGAGGCGATCCGCCGCACCGCGTAGTCGGCCCCGTAGACGAACCGCATGACCGGGCCGTGGCTCGGCGCCACCATCGGGCCGGTGAAGTACAGCCCCGGCACCGAGGACTCGAAATCGGCGTCCACCCGCGGAGTTCCGCCGACCAGCGCGATCGAGGACCGCAGCCCGGAGCCGATCATCCGCAGCCTGCTCAGCGCGGGCGGGTAGCCGGTGGCGCAGATGACGTGGTCGGCGGCGAACTCGCGCACCTGCCCGCCGACCCGCACGCCCAGCCGAACCTGGTCACCGGTGGCCTTCGCCCAGTCCAGCCGGTGCCCGACGTGCACCGGGAAGCAGCCCTCCACCCGTTCCCGCAGCCACCAGCCGCCCGCCGGGCCCAGCGCGGTGCGCGCCCGCTCGATGCGCACCTGCTCGGGCAGGTGCCGGAACCACTCCGGGTGCTCGGAGTAGAACCAGGTGGACAGCCCCGAGCCCAGACCGGCCTCCGGTTCCCGCATCCGCTGCCACAGCGAGCGGTCCGGCAGCAGCGGGTAGCCGTTCCAGCTCAGCCGGCGCCGCCGCGCCACCAGCCGCGTCCTCGCGCCGTTCTCGTGCAGCAGCGCCGCCGTCTCCAGCGCCGACTGCCCGGCGCCGACCACGATGACGTCCTGGCCGTCGAACGAGCTGAGGTCGTCGTGCGCCGAGCTGTGCGTGCACAGCTCCGCGGGCAGCTCGGCCAGCACCTCCGGGATCCGCGGGAAGTGCTCGACGCCGACCGCGACGACCACCTGGCGGGCGTCGACGCGCTCCCCGTCGTCGAGGGTCAGCTCGAACCACCCCGGCCGCTGCGCGACGTCGGTCACCAGCTGCTCCTCGACCTCCAGGCCGCGGCCCTGCTGGAACCACTCGCCGTAGTCCACGAAGTCCTGCAGCGACACCGGGATCCCGTAGTCGGCGTAGCGCTTGCCGCTCTCCAGGCAGAAGTTGCGCAGCGTGTGCGCACCGTCGGGGTCGGAGAGGTTCGAGGCGAAGCCCTGCGACTTGAGGAACATGCCGCGCGGCATGTGCTCGCGCCACAGCTTCATCGGCAGCCCGAACTGCCGGTGCGAAACCCCGGACCGGCGCAGGTGCGCGGCCAGCGAAAGGCCGTAGGGCCCGGCGCCCACAACGGCCACGTCCACGAGATCGTTCATAAGCTGTTCCGCCTCTCCGCAATTCACAGTCCCGCCTCTCCGCGATTCACAGTGGTGGTCGCGTTTGAGCGGTTAATCTCACGTTTTCAGAGTTTCTTGTGGCTGATTTGCATCACGTTCCCCTGAGGTGCGGTTGAGCAGCACTCAGGTTGGCATCGGAGCCCTCATCCGCACTCCCGTCCACCTCTCCGCGACTTTCAGTTGTGTCGCGTCTGGGCGGTTGATCTTGTGTGTTCGGTGTTTCTTGTAGCTGAGTTGCATTGCGTTCTCCTGAGGGTGCGATTGAGCAGGTTCGCTGTGCTGGTCTCCAACAGCGTGAATCACCGCTTCTGCAGGTGTTCGCCGTCGTAGTTGCGGCCCGGGACGTACTGCGGTTCGGCCAGTTCCGGGTGCGGCTTGCCGCGTCGCCACGGGCGCGACACCGCGCGGCAGGCCATCCAGGTGCACATCAGCGCGAACGGCAGCAGGTCGTCGCGGGCGAACCAGGCCCGCTCGTGCACCCGGCGCAGCGACCCGACCCAGGCCCGCAATCCGAGCTCGCCGCGCGACCAGTACCGGAGCGCGGCGATCGGGTCGTAGTTCTCCACCAGGAACCGGCGGCCGACCTCCGGCCTGCCGACCGGCACCGGTTGCCCGGTGAGGTCCAGGTAGGACGCCAGCGCCACGTCCAGCCCCGCGCTGTCCCGGAACAGCCGGAACTGCGCGCCCAGCCGCGGGTTGAAGTCGAGCAGCTTGTACTGCCGGTCGCGGTCGTCCCACCGGAAGTCCAGGTCGACGATGCCGGTGTAGGACAACTTCGCCAGCAGCGCGGTGGCCGAGCGCCGCAGCGGTTCGTTGTCCGCGCAGCGCCCGAGGCTGGTCAGCCCGGCGTGCGCCGGGTAGGAGCGCTCCTTGACCCCGGTGAACGCCGGGCGGCACACCGAATCGGCGTCGCAGTAGCCGTGGAAGAACCAGTCGTGCTCGGGCCCGCCGGGGATGAACTCCTGGAGCATCAGCCCACCGACGGCGTCGCACCGCCGGTAGAGCGCGGCGAGCTCGTCGGCGTCCTCGACGATCGTGGTGCTGCGCACCTTGCCGCCGGTCGGCCGCCACGGCGTGGCGAGCTTGGCCACCAGCGGATAGCCCACCCGGTCGGCGAACTCCAGCGCCTCCTCCCAGTCCCGGATCAGGCGCGCCTGCGCGCACGGCACGCCCAGCCGACGGCACAGCTCGTACATCGTGTACTTGCCGGCCAGCCGCCGCGGCAGGTCGTGCGGCGGCTGGGCGAACTGGAACCACATCCGCAGCGGATCACCGTGCTCGGCCAGGAAGATCGCGGCCGCGTCGTCGGTGGGGATCAGCACCGCGGTGCGCCCGATGCGCTGGGCCAGCCGCATCAGCCCGAACCGGATCGCCTCGGCGTCCCCGGGGTCGGGGCTCCACAGCCACCGGCCGCGCACGTACCGCGAATGCGCCGCAGGAGCCAGGGAATCCTCGTGCACCGCGTACACCGGGACACCGGCGCGGCCCAGGCTGCGGATCACCCCGAGCCCGCCGTGGTGCAGCACGTTGGGATCGAGCTTGAACACCACGGCAGGAGTGGTCGTGTCGTACATCGGCACCTCACAACACGCGCCGGTGCGGCACGGCGTCGAACTGGTAGGTCGCGTCGAGCACGCGCGGGCAGTCCCGCGCCCAGCCGTAGTCGGCGCCGGGGTGCACGGTGTGGATCACCGTGACGTCCCAGTCTCGGCCGCGCGGCTCGGGCTCGCTGGTCATCCGGGCACCGCTGGGCAGCTCGATCTCGGGCAGCAGCGGGTCGTGGTAGTGCACGTCGATGCCCAGCCGCCGCAGCCCGGCCAGGATCGGCAGCGCCGGGGACTCCCGCAGGTCCCGCACGCCCGCCTTGTAGCTGACCCCGGCCAGCAGCACCCGCGCCCCGGAGTGGTCGATGCCCGCCTCGCCGAGCATCTCCACCACCCGCTGCACCACCCGGCCCGGTCGCCGGTCGATCGAGCGCATGGCCTCCTCGATCAGCGGCGCCGACAGGCCGCGCCTGCCCAGCTGCCACAGCAGGTAGTGCGGGTCGCAGGGGATGCAGTGCCCGCCGACGCCGGGTCCGGGGAAGCTGCCCAGGAACCCGTAGGGCTTGGTGCCCGCCGCGACGGTGACCTCGATCGGGTCCAGGTCGAGCGCCGAGCAGGCGTCGGCGATCTCGTTGGCCAGCGCCAGGTTCACCGCGCGGAAGATGTTCTCGTAGAGCTTGGTCAGCTCGGCGGCCTCCGGGGAGCTGACCAGGTAGACCTGGTCGGTCATCCGCCGCACCACCTCGGCCGCGCGCCGCGCGCACCGCTGCGTGACACCGCCGACGACCCGCGGCGTCCGCCGCTGCACGTGGTCGAAGTTGCCGGGATCGATGCGCTCCGGGCTGAACGCCACGTGCACCTCCTCGCCGACCCGCAGACCGCGCTCCCGCAGCGGCTCCACGAGCAGCTGGCGGGTGGTGCCGACGTAGGTCGTCGAGGTCAGGATGATCACCTGCTCGGGCCGGGCGTGCGCCACGACGGTGCGGCACGCCGCGCGCAGCGCGGCCAGATCCGGCGTCCGCGCGGCGTCGACCGGCGTCGGCACGCACACGATGACCGCGTCCGCCGCGGCCAGCGCGGCAGGATCGCTGGTCAGCGCCAGCCCGCCACCGCCCAGCGCGGCGGCCAGCTCGCGCCGCTCCTCGGCGGGCAGGTCCACCTCGCCGGTCTCGATCTCGCGGAGCCGCTGCTGGCTGATGTCGAACCCGATGACCTGCGTGGTGGCGTCGTGCAGCGCGCAGGCGGTGGGCAGCCCGACGTAGCCCAGCCCGACGACCGCCACCGTCTCGGTGCGTTCCGGCGCGGCCGGTTCGAAGGCGATCAGCCGGTCGGCCAGCAGCCGCTCCCGGCCGTTGATCGCCAGCGACAGCGAATGTCCGCTCACGGTCCCTCCCCCAGTTCGCCGTGCACGCTGAGCAAAACCGTCGCACCCGAGCGCCGCGGAGGTCTCCCACACGCAGGTGAGTGCGCTTACCGAAACTTGAGGACGCTCCCCGTTGCGCCCGACCCGCGGCACCGCGATTTCAATGGGAATCGCACGTCTGATTTCCATTGACGTCGCGGCGTGTCCGCACCGCGGCCCGCCGTCAGCGGCGGCAGGTGAGGTGGTGGCGCAGGTGCTTGGCGCGGAGGCGCAGCGCGCCGTCGCGGTCGCCGATGTAGGTGCGCGGTAGCGCGTGCGGGCCTGAGAGCTCCGAACGCCAGATGGCGCAGGCGTACTCGTAGCCCGCCGCCGTCACCGCGTCCACCACGCGCTGGTCGACGTCGCCGTACGGGTAGCAGAAGCCCGCGACGTCCTGGCCGGTGATCTCGCGCAGCAGGTCCCGGCTGGTCACCGATTCGGCGACCAGCTCGTCATCGTCCAAATAGGACATGTGCTGGTGCAGCAGGCCGTGCGAGCCGACCTCCACACCGGCCGCGGCGACCTCCCCGACCTCCTCCGCGGTCATCAGCCGCTTGCGCGGCCCCGCCGGGTCCCACTCGTTGTCGCCGCCGATCCGCCCGGCGATCACGAACACCGTCGCGGTGCACCCGTGCCGCTGCAGCGCGGGCACCACGTTGCGCGCGAAGTCGGCGTAGCCGTCGTCGAAGGTCAGCCCGACCAGGCCGCGCGCCGCACCTGCGCGGCGCGCCCGCAGCAGCTCGCCCATCGACACCCCGCGCAGCCCGTTGTCCCGCAGCCAGCGCAGCTGCTGGTCGAAGCGGCGCGGATCGACGGTCACCAGGTACGGGTCGTGCTCGTGGACGGCGACCGAGTGGTACATCAGCACGTACGGGAACGGGCGCCCGGTATCGCTCCAGGTCCGCTTGCTCACGGTCTGCGTCATGGCTCGCCGCTTTCCCCTCGGCAACGGGTCGCCCGCCGAGCCTAAGCAGCGATCAGGTACCCCGGATCCGGTCACCGGGGTACCCGCCCTACCGCATCAGCACCGGACTACAGCTCCCCGTACTCGCCGACGCGGCGCCCGGCGACCCAGGTCTGCAGCGTCTTGGTCTGCCAGCGCGCCCGGCCGGACGGCGGGTCCAGCGGGTCCTGGTCGAGGATGACGAAGTCGGCCCGCTTGCCCGGTTCCAGGCTGCCCAGCACCCGCTCCTGGTGCGCGGCGAACGCGGCGTCGAGGGTGAACGAGCGCAGCGCCTCGTCCGGTTTCATCGCCTGCTGCGGGTACCAGCCGCCGACCGGCCGGCCCTCCCGGTCGGTCCGGGTGATCGCGGCGTGCAGCCCGTCGAACGGGTTCTCCGAGGACACCGGGAAGTCCGAACCCGACGCGATGGTGATGCCCTGCTCCAGCATGGTCCGCCACGCGTAGGCACCCGCGATGCGCTGAGCGCCGACGCGCTCCTCGGCCATGTTCATGTCGTCGGTGGCGTGCACCGGCTGCATCGAGGCGATGATCCCGTTCCTGCGCAGCCGCGGGATGTCCTCCACCGCGAGGACCTGCGCGTGCTCGATGCGGTGCCGCATGTCGCCGCCGACCTCGGCCATCGCGGCTTCGTAGGCGTCGAGCACCATCCGGTTGCCCGCGTCGCCGATGGCGTGCGTGGCGACCTGGAAGCCGTCCCGCATCACCTGCGTGACGCGGTTGCGCAGCTCGGCGGCGTCCATCTGCGGCAGCCCGGAGTTCTCCGGGTCGTCGCTGTAGGGCGCGAGCATCGCGGCGCCGTGCGAGCCCAGCGCGCCGTCGATGTAGAGCTTGACGGTGCGCACCCGCAGCATGTCGTCGGCGAAGGAATCACCGCGCGCCTGCGCACCGAGCTCGCGGTAGGCGTCGTAGGTGAGGAACGAGTTCGTGCGGATCGTCAGCTCGCCGGAGGAGGCCAGCTGGTGCAGGACCGCGAGCTCGGCGGCGCTGGTGCCCGCATCGCTGACCGAGGTGAGACCGACCTCGTTGAGCTTGCGCTGCGCGGCGATGAAGTTCTGCTTGAGGTCGTCGGTGGTCGGCTTCGGCAGGTGCGCTTCGACGAGGTCCTGAGCGGCGTCGACGAAGGCCCCGGTCGGTGCGCCGTCGGCACCGCGCACGATCTCCCCGCCCGGCGGCGTCGGGGTGTCGCGGGTGATACCGGCCTGCCGCAGCGCGGCGGTGTTGGCCACTCCGGCGTGCCCGTCCACGCGCACCAGCCACACCGGCCGGTCCGGCACCACGGCGTCCAGGTCCGCCGCCGACGGCAGCCTGCCGGAACCCCAGATCACGTCGTTCCAGCCGCGCCCGAGGATCCACTGCCGCTCCGGGTGCTCGGCGGCGAAGGCCTTGAGCGCCTGCATCGCCTCGCCCAGCGACTTGGTCCCGGCGAGGTTGAGCTGCGAGACGTTGGCGCCGAGCTGCCCGAAGTGCCCGTGCGCGTCGTGCAGGCCCGGGATGAGCACCCGGCCGCGCCCGTCGATGCGCTCGGCTCCGCCTGCGTTGGCCACGTCGAGCCCGCCGACGCGCCCGTCGGCCCCGACCAGCAGGCTGGAGAACTCGAACGGCCCGTCGGGGGTCAGCGTGAAGCCCCGGACGTTGTCGATCAGCACCGGTCCGCCCCGCTGCGCGGAACCCGGTTCACCGCTGGAACACCCCGCCGCGACGGCCACCCCGGCGGTGGCCAGCCCGACGAGCTTGAGGAACTGCGCCCGCGAAATCCGGGGCTGCGGGGAACGCCGACAACACTCCTGGCACACGCCGACCTCCTAGCTGATCATCGCCAAGCGAAGGTAAGCCCGCGTCGTTGTCCGGTCAATCAGCAGAAGGTGGCCGGATCACCCGCCGAGCCCGCCCGCTGCTTGCGCCCACCGCCAGCGAACCCCGGTTCAGGACCCGGGCGGGGTGTCTCCGCTGGATTCCAGCACCGCGGCGAGCACGGCGGCGAGGTCCTCGCGCCCGTCGCGGTCGAGCCCGCCCAGCAGCCGGGCCTCGTTGGCCAGGTGCAGCGGGAGGACCCGGTCGATGACCGCCAGCCCGTGCGGGGTCAGCTGGATCTTGACCGAGCGCCGGTCGGCATCGTCGCGCACCCGGGCGACCAGGTCCTTCCGCTCCATGCGGTCGACGCGCAGCGTGATCGCGCCGGTGGTGACGAGGGATTCCTTGAGGAACGCCCCCGCGGTCAGCGTGTACGGCTCGCCGGAGCGCCGGAGCGTGGACAGGATGTCGAACTCGCCGGATTCGAGGCCGTGCCCGGCGAGGAAGTCCTTGATCTCCTTGTCCCACAGCCGGGACAGCCGCATGATCCGGCCGACCACGCTGATCGGCGTGAAGTCCAGGTCAGGGCGCTGTTCGCGCCATTGCGCCAGCACCGCGGACACCGCGTCGGCCATGGGTTCTCCTCCAGTCAAATATCTGAGCGCTCATTTAATTGACACTCCCGCGAGCGCTGACTATCTTAGCGCTCATCTACTTGGTGTCGTCGAGCAGACGGGTGACCGACGTCCGCCCGCGACCTCTTCACCCCGACCTAGGAGCACTCGTGTCCTACCCCGAACCCCGCTACTTCGGTGAGCACGGCGAGATCAACGCCAGCTTCCGCCCCGAGACCACCGGGCCAGACTTCGTCGCCAAGCCCGTCGGCGCCGCCGACGACGACCCCAAGGCCACCTCGTACCACTACCTGTCCACCACCGCCTCCACCGGCGGCGAGTACGGCCTGTACCGGGTGGACATGGGCCCGGAGTCCGTCGGGCCGAGCACGCACTTCCACAAGGCCATCTCGGAGTCGTTCTTCATCCTGTCCGGCGCCATGCGGCTGTTCGACGGCGAGCGCTGGATCACCGCCACCTCCGGCGACTACCTGTACGTGCCGGTGGGCGGACTGCACGCCTTCCGCAACGAATCCGGCGAACCCGCTTCCATGCTCATGCTCTTCGCCCCGGGCGCGCCCCGCGAGGGCTACTTCGAGGGCCTCCCGGAACTGGCCTCGCTCAGCGAGGAAGAGCGCAGGGAGTTCGTCCTCCGCCACGACAGCTTCTTCGTCTGATCACGAGCCACGAGCACACCACCCGAGAGGCAATTCCCATGACCAACGTCGCCGTCGTCTACTACTCCTCCACCGGCAACGTCCACACCCTGGCCGAGGCCGCCGCCGAATCCGCCGGGAAGGCCGGTGCCGAGGTGCGTCTGCTGAAGGTCGCCGAGCTGGCGCCCGCCGAAGCCGTCGAGAGCAACCCGGCCTGGGCCGAGCACGTCGCCGCGACCGCCGACGTCGCCGAGGCGAGCCTCGCCGACGTGGAGTGGGCCGACGTCCTGCTCTTCGGCACCCCGACCCGGTTCGGCCTGCCCGCCGCGCAGCTCAAGCAGTTCATCGACACCACCGGCGGCCTGTGGTTCCAGGGCAAGCTGGTGAACAAGGTCGTCTCCTCGTTCACCTCCACCTCCACCGGCCACGGCGGCCAGGAGAGCACCCTGCTGGCGCTGAACAACACCTTCTACCACTGGGGCGCGATCATCGTCCCGCCCGGCTTCGCCGACCCGGTCCAGTTCGACGCGCTCAACGGCAACCCGTACGGCGCGAGCAGCGTCTCCGCCAACAACCCCGCCAACGTGGCCGAAGCCAACCTCGCCGCGGTGGAGTTCCAGGCCCGCCGCGCGGTCGAGATCGCATCGGCCCTGCACCGCGGGTTCGCCGCCGCCTGACGCCGAGTTCGTTGATCGCTCCGGGACGTCCGGGGCCGCATTTCGAGGAGAGTGAGCACATGACCAGCGAGGTCAGGCCCGCGGTGACGGTGATCGGGTTGGGCGAGATGGGATCGGCCCTCGCCGGGGCGTTCCTGGACGGTGGACACCCGACGACGGTGTGGAACCGCACCGCGGAACGGGCCGACGCCCTGGTGTCCCGGGGCGCGGAACGTGCTGGGACGGTTCGGGATGCCGTGCTGGCCAGCCGACTCGTGGTCGTTTCGGTGCAGGGCAACGACGTGGCGCGGGAAGTCCTGGACGCCGCCGGCGAGGCGTTGTCCGGGCGCGTCGTCGTCAACCTGACGGACGGCCCGTCGGCGGCGGCGCGCGAGGTCGCCGAATTCGCCGCAGCAAGGGACGCGAAGTACCTGCACGGGCAGATCATGACCATCGCGCCCGGCATCGGCTCGCCTGATGCGGTGGTGTTCTACGGCGGCGCTCAAGCCGCTTACGACCACTACCGCCCGGTGCTGGAACTGCTGGGCGGCCGGAGCGTCTTCGTCTCGTCCAACCCCGGCGTGCCGGGCATCTACGGCATGGCCGTGCACGGCACGATGTGGGGGCTGCTCAACGGTTTCTTGCACGCAGCGGCGCTGCTGTCGAGCGAGGGCATCACGACCGAGCAGTTCCTGGAGCACGCGGACCCGTCGTTGGCCGCGCTGGCGGCGTTCCTGCCGATGCTCGGCGGCGAGGTGGACCGCGCCGAGCACGCGACCGAGTTCGGCGGGCTCAAGCACCACCTGCCGTCGATCGACGACCTGGTGGCGGAAAGCCGTGCCCGAGGCCTGGACGTAGAGCTCCCGGCGCACTCCCAGGCCCTGGTGAACCGCGCCCTGGCCGACGGCCACGGAGACGACAGCTACTCCCGCTTGGTCGACTACTTCAAACGCGGTTGACCGCGGTGGGCGGCGCCGGGATAGAGTAGGCGCACTCTGATCAGGTTCTCCAGGAGTGCGCCGCAGAACGAGAACCCGCTTGCGCGAAACGAGGGGGCGGCACAGGTGTTCACCCTGCCCTTCTGGAGGCGCAAGACATGAAGATCGGCCTCGGCCTGCCCATCGCCGAACCCACCGCCCTGCCGACCTGGGCGCGACTCGCCGATGACGGCCCGTTCAGCACCCTCGGCCTGCTGGACCGCCTGGTGTACGACAACCCGGAGCCCCTGGTCACGCTGGCGACGCTCGCCGGTGCGACCCGCCGCATCAGGCTCCAGACCGAAGTCCTGCTCGCCCCGCTGCGCCAAACCCCGCTGCTGGCCAAGCAGGCGGCGACGCTGGCCCAGCTGAGCGGGAACCGCTTCACCCTCGGCATCGGAGTCGGCGGCCGCGAGGACGACCACGCGGCCGCAGGCACGGATCTCAACCGTCGCGGCCGGATCCTCGACGAGCAGCTGGACCTGATGCACCGCCTGTGGTCCGGCGAACCGCACAGCGACAACGCCGGTCCGATCGGCCCCGCAGTGCGCCCGGAGATCCTCTTCGGCGGCTTCCGCCCGGCAGCGATCGACCGCGTCGGCCGCTGGGGCGACGGCTTCCTGGCCGCAGGCCCGCTGGAGTACGTGGAAACGACGTTCACCCTCGCCCGAAACTCCTGGCGAAACCACGGCCGCCCGGGCGAACCCCGCCTGATCGGCCAGCTCAACACGGCGATCGGCCCGGAAGCGGTGGCCGACGAAGCCCGAACCGAGATGACCCGCTACTACGGCGACGCGAACTTCGCCAACGCCGTGCTCACCACCCCAGCAGCCCTGAAAACCCAACTCGCCCACCTCGAATCCCTAGGCGCGGACGAAGCGGTCCTCTACTGCTGGTCCCCCGACCCAACCCAGGTGACCCACCTGGCAGACCTCCTCCCGTGACCGGCCCGTGAGCGCTTTCTGGTGCCATAACCCCAGAAAGCGCTCACGGCACCCCCTCACCCCACCGGCGTCCGATCAGCCCGAAGCTCGCGGAGAGCCCGCTCCCCCTGCGAGACAAGCCGTTCCAAGCCCTCTTCAGTGAAGACGACGTCCATGCCGTCGACCTGCCCGCCGAGACGGAACTCGACCTCGTCACCGAAGATGGCGTACTCCATCGAGCAATCTTCGATCCTGACCCACGCAGCAACCTCACACCGACCCATGTCCGACCTTCCTCCTCGAATTGCCGTGAACGGTGCGAACAAACGAACTCGAAGCGCCACCGCGATAGACCTGCGGCGGCCACGAGAACTAGCGTCAGTGAAAATTTTCATGAGAACAAGGCGACACACTCGATCAGGCTCGGCGTTCACACGATCCACCGAACGGACGCGCGATAGGCTGCGTCCGGCGTAACAGCTGATCATCGGTGACGAGTGCCAGCGGAGGTGTCGGAGTGCCCAGGAACGAGGCCAACGTCCGCCAGCGGCGGATCGCTCGCACTCTGCGCGACTGGCGCAGGTCGAAAGGCGCGACGCAGGAAGAAGTCGCCAAACCGCTCCACTGGTCGGTGCCCAAGCTCAGCCGCTTCGAACGAGCCGACACCATCGCAGGGCCCGCCGAGATCATCGCCATCGGCACGGTGCTCGGCATCCCGGAAGCCGACCGGAACCGCCTCGTCGAACTGGCGGCGGCCTCGCTCGAAACAGGCTGGTGGAACACCTACCGCCCCGACGCGGTACGCGGAGACTTCGAGGACTACCTGGAAGTCGAAACCGCCGCCACCCTGTTGTGCAGCTTCGAGACCCACCTCGTGCCGGGGCTACTCCAGTCGGACGCCTACTGCGAGGCGATCCTCCGCGCAGGAGTGCGCAATTCTGGAGAGGAACTCGTCGCCGCACGCCTCGAGGTCCGCCGGGAACGCCAAGCTGCGCTGGATGCGTCCGACGACCCGTTGAGGTACCACGCGATTATCCACGAGTCCGCACTGCAGCTTCCGATCGGCGGCACCGAGGTCATGCGGGAGCAACTAGACTTCGTGCTCGCTCGGTGTGAGCTCACGAACGTCACGGTGCAGGTCCTTCCAACCCACATCGGCGCTTATCCGGGCATTGGGACTGGCTTCCACCTCGTCACGTTCGGCCCTGATGGAGCCCAGGGCGTGTACCTAGACAACCTGCATTACGGGCTCTACCTGGAGGAAGAGACCGAGGTTCAGGTCTATCACCGAACTTTCGACCGCCTGCGCGAACTGGCTTTGGATCCCGAAGCGTCGTCCCTGCGGATCGCGGAGATCCACCAAGGGCAGCCGTAGCGACAAGGAGCACCATGCCCGCACCAGACTTATCCACCGCACGCTGGAGGAAGAGCAGCCGCAGCAACGAGACGGGTGCCTGTGTCGAGATCGCTTCAGCGCAGGGTCTCACCGGCGTGCGCGACTCAAAACAAGAAGCACAGGGGCCGATCCTGGCGTTCGACCGCGAGTCATGGGGCGACTTCATCGGCAAGCTCAAGCGCGGCGCCTTCGACCTCAGCTGACCGCTGCTACCGACACCGCACGGTGAAGGGCACCTTTAAGCAACTTACTTGCCTAAAGGTGCCCTTCACCAAACCCTCGAACGTGCGGCGTCACGCGGATGGGTGAGAGGTGAAGGGCACCTTTCGCCAACTTACTTGGCGAAAGGTGCCCTTCACCGGCCCGGAATCAGATCGTCCAGGTGTCGTTGCCGTGGAGGAGGTTGCGGAGGTTCGGCGGCTTGGACTGCTGGGCCTCCGTCACCTGGGTTCGGGCGAGGTCGTCGTAGGTGGGGCGTTCGACCGAGCGGAAGATGCCCGTCACCGCGGGGTTGAGGTCCTGGCCGCCCAGGCGGGAGAGGGCGAAGGCGTAGGAGGGGTCCTCGCGGTTCGCGTCGTGCACCAGCACTTCGGTTTCGTCCACTTCGGACAGCTTCGCGACGCGGAAGCCGTCCGGGCCGGAGACCACGCCGTACTGCTCGTCCTCCGGGCCGAAGGTGATCGGTTCGCCGTGCTTGAGGGCGACGATGCGGCGCTGCTTCTCGTCGTTGTCCTTCAGCACGTCGAAGGCGCCGTCGTTGAAGATCGGGCAGTTCTGGTAGATCTCCACCAGGGCGCTGCCGCGGTGCTCGGCCGCCGCCTTCAGGGTCTCCGTCACGCTCGCGCGGTCCGAGTCGATCACGCGGGCCACGAACGAGGCCTCCGCGCCCAGCGCCAGCGAGACCGGGTTGAACGGGTGGTCCAGGGAACCCACCGGGGTCGACTTGGTGACCTTGCCGACCTCGCTGGTCGGCGAGTACTGGCCCTTGGTCAGGCCGTAGATCCGGTTGTTGAACAGCAGGATCTTCAGGTTCACGTTGCGGCGCAGCGCGTGGATCAGGTGGTTGCCGCCGATGGACAGCGCGTCGCCGTCACCGGTCACCACCCACACCGACAGGTCCGGCCTGCTGGTCGCCAGGCCGGTCGCGATCGCCGGGGCGCGGCCGTGGATGGAGTGCATCCCGTAGGTGTTCATGTAGTACGGGAACCGGGACGAGCACCCGATGCCCGAGATGAACACGATGTTCTCCCGCTTGAGCCCCAGCGACGGCAGGAAGCTCTGCACCGCGTTGAGCACGACGTAGTCGCCGCACCCCGGGCACCAGCGCACCTCCTGGTCGGACTTGAAGTCCTTGGCCTTCTGCGGTTCGTCGGTCGTCGGCACCCCGGCGAGCCCGCCCAGGCCCGGGATCCCCAGATCGGTGGTCGTCACGCGGACACCCCCTGCACCACGTCGGTGAGCACGTTCTGCAGCTCCTCGGCTTGGAACGGCAGCCCCGCGACCTTGGTGTAGGACTGCACGTCGACCAGGTAGCGGGCGCGCAGCAGCATCGCCAGCTGCCCCAGGTTCATCTCCGGGACGATCACCTTGTCGTAGCTGCGCAGCACGTCGCCAAGGTTGCCCGGCATCGGGTTGAGGTGGCGCAGGTGGGCCTGCGCGATGTCCATGCCCCGGCTGCGGACCCGGCGGCAGGCCGCGCCGATCGGCCCGTAGGACGAGCCCCAGCCCAGCACCAGCACGCGGGCCCGGCCGGAGGGGTCGTCGACGGTGAGGTCCGGGACCTGCACGCCGTCGATCTTGGCCTGGCGCAGCCGCACCATCTTGTCGTGGTTGTCCGGGTCGTAGGAGATGTTGCCCTTGCCCTCGGCCTTCTCCAGCCCGCCGACCCGGTGCTCCAGGCCCGGCGTGCCGGGCACCGCCCACTCGCGGGCCAGCGTCTCCGGGTCGCGCACGTAGGGCCAGAACTCGCCGGAGCCGTCCGGCGCGTTGGGCTCGGTGGCGAACTCGACGCGCAGGTCGGGCAGCTGGTCGGTCTCCGGGATCAGCCACGGCTCCGAACCGTTGGCGATCGCGCCGTCGGACAGCAGCAGCACCGGCGTCCGGTAGGCCAGCGCGATGCGCACCGCGTCCAGCGCCGCGTCGAAGCAGTCCGCGGGCGAGCACGGGGCGATCACCGGGACCGGCGATTCGCCGTTGCGGCCGTAGAGGGCCTGCAGCAGGTCGGCCTGCTCGGTCTTGGTCGGCAGGCCGGTGGAGGGGCCGCCGCGCTGGATGTCGCACACCAGCAGCGGGAGCTCCAGCGCCACCGCCAGGCCGATGGTCTCCGACTTCAGCGCCAGCCCGGGCCCGGAGGTGGTCGTCACGCCCAGCGCCCCGCCGAAGGAGGCGCCCAGCGCCGCGCCGACACCGGCGATCTCGTCCTCGGCCTGGAAGGTGGTGATGCCGAAGTTCTTGTGCTTGGCCAGCTCGTGCAGCACGTCGGAGGCCGGCGTGATCGGGTAGGTGCCCAGGAACACCGGCAGCTCGCTGCACTGCCCGGCGGCGACGATGCCGTAGGCCAGCGCGGTGTTGCCGGTGATCTGCCGGTAGGTGCCCGCGGGCAGCTTGGCGGGCGCGACCTCGTAGGTCACCGCGAAGGACTCGGTGGTCTCGCCGTAGTTCCAGCCCGCGCGGAAGGCCAGCACGTTGGCCTCGGCGATCTGCGGCTTCTTGGCGAACTTCTCGCGCAGGAACCGCTCGGTGCCCTCGGTGGGCCGGTGGTACATCCACGACAGCAGGCCGAGGGCGAACATGTTCTTGCAGCGCTCGGCGTCCTTCTTGCCGAGTCCGCTGCCTTCCAGCGCGCCCTGGGTCAGCGTCCCCATCGCCACCCGGTGGACCTGGTAGCGCTCCAGCTCCTCGCCGTCCAGCGGGTTGGCGTCGTAGCCGACCTTGGTCAGGTTGCGCTTGCTGAACTCGTCGGTGTTGACGATCAGGATGCCGCCGTGCGGCAGGTCGCCCAGGTTCGCCTTGAGCGCCGCCGGGTTCATCGCCACCAGCACGTCGGGCCGGTCGCCCGGGGTGAGGATGTCGTAGTCGGCGAAGTGCAGCTGGAAGCTGGACACTCCGGGCAGGGTGCCGGCGGGCGCGCGGATCTCGGCGGGGAAGTTCGGCAGCGTGGCCAGGTCGTTGCCGAAGGCCGCGGCTTCCGAGGTGAACCTGTCACCCGTCAGCTGCATGCCGTCACCGGAGTCCCCGGCGAACCGGATGACCACCCGGTTCAGCTTCTGGGCCCCGTTGGTCCGGTGCCCGTTCGCGGTGCTCAACTTGATCCGTTCCCCTTCACCTGCAGGCAACGTCCATCCTGTGGCGAACGATACATCCCCGGCATTTATTCCGATCACGTCCGGGGTTCGCCCGATCACCTTCCGCACGCATCCGCACACCCGTCCGGGAAGGCCCGGCGACCACCGGTACAGCGGAGTTCCGCATCGGAACGCAGGTAGCGCCACCTGTATCGCTTCGCCCCGGCCCCGCCCGAGATGAGCAACCGGCGACAAGTGTGACTTGCCCCATAACCTCTACCGGCGACCCTCCACCGGTTCCCAGATTTCCCACCATGTGGGAGAACCTTCGCCGGAACGGCCGATACCTGCGCCCGTCCCTCCTCCGCTTACATCACAGCCGACGCCCACCCGGGAGGACCAGTGACCGCACCAGCGCCCCGCCAGCACGCCCACCCGTTCGTGCCCTACACGCCGCCGCGACTGCCGCCCGCCGAAGGTTTGCGGCGCGGGCAGGAGCTTTTCGAGCACCTGGACGGTCGCCGCAGCGTCCGGTTCTTCAGCTCCGAACCGGTGCCGCGCGAGGCGATCGAACTGGCCGTGCGGACGGCGAACACCGCGCCCAGCGGCGCGCACCAGCAGCCGTGGACCTTCGTCGCGGTGCGCGATCCCGACCTCAAGCACCGCATCCGGCTGGCCGCCGAGGCCGAGGAGCGCGCGTTCTACGGGCGCGAGGACATCCCGCAGTGGCACGGGGCCCTGTCGCGGCTCGAGACCGACGCGAACAAGGAGTTCCTCGACGTGGTGCCGTGGATCGTGGTCGCGTTCGCGCAGAAGTACCGGGTGACCGGCACCGGCAAGCAGAAGCACTACTACGTCAACGAGAGCGTCGGCATCGCCTGCGGCATGTTCATCACCGCGCTGCACACGATGGGCCTGGCGACGCTGACCCACACGCCGAACCCGATGGGCTTCCTCACGGCGCTCCTGGAGCGCCCGTCCAGCGAGCGGCCCTACATCCTGTTCCCGGTCGGCTATCCGGCCGACGACTGCGAGGTCCCCGAGCTGACCCGCAAACCCCTGGAGGAAGCGCTGCTCTGGCGCTAGGGAGCACCGGCTCCGAGGTGGTGCGGTGGCGATTTCGCGCGAGATCGCCATCCCGCCCGCGTGCGGTGCGCTGATTTCGCGCGAAATCGGCCGCACCGCGGCGCGGGGCCCGGAATGCTGGAGCCTTCGTCCGCGCATCCGGTCGGTGCAGGTGACACCGGTGCTGAGCCGAGGTGCGCGGCGGGCACCGAGGTGGTGCCCTGGGAACGACGGTGCGACGGACGAGAACTGAGGTGGGTGCCGTGGTCGACGAGGTCGACGTCGTGGTCATCGGGATGGGGCCGGGAGGTGAGGACGTCGCCGCCCGGCTGGCCGGCGCCGGCCTGTCCGTGGTCGCGGTCGAATCCAGGCTGGTCGGCGGCGAATGCCCGTACTTCGCCTGCGTTCCGACCAAGATGATGGTGCGGGCCACCGACGCGCTGGGCGAAGCGCGCCGGGTGCCCGAGCTGGCCGGGCGGGCCGAGGTGCACCCGGACTGGACGCCGGTCGCCGACCGCATCCGCGACGAGGCCACCACCGACTGGGACGACGAGATCGCCGCGCGGCGCTTCGAGCGCACCGGCGGCCGGCTGGTGCGCGGGGTCGGGCGGATCAGCGCGCCGGGCGAGGTGACCGTCGGCGACCAGGTGTTCCGCGCGCGGCGCGGCATCGTGCTCAACCCCGGCACCGACCCGGCGGTGCCGCCGATCGACGGCCTCGCCGGGAGTCCATTTTGGACGAACCGGGAGGCGGTGCCGTCCCGCGAGGTGCCGGAGTCGCTGCTGGTGCTCGGCGGCGGGCCGGTCGGCCTGGAGTTCGCGCAGGTCTTCGCCCGGTTCGGCAGCTCCGTCGCGGTGCTGGAGGCGCAGCCCCGGCTGCTGCCGAACTCCGAACCGGAAGCCTCCGAGGTGATCACCGCGGCACTGCTCGCCGAGGGGATCCAGGTGCGCACCGGCAACGGCGTCGAGCACGTCAAGCACGACGGGCAGTTCGAGGTGCAGCTCGCAGGCGGTGACCGGCTCACCGGGCAGCGGCTGCTGGTGGCCACCGGCCGCCGCACCGACCTGCGCGCGCTCGGCGTCGGCGCGGTCGGGCTCGACGAGCAGTCGCGCACCATCCCGGTGGACGAGCGGATGCGCGCCGCGGAAGGGGTCTGGGCGATCGGCGACGTCACCGGTCGCGGCGCGTTCACGCACACCTCGATGTACCAGGCGCGCATCGCCGCCGCCGACATCCTCGGCCAGGACGGCGAGACCGCCGACTACCGGGCGATGCCCGCGGTGACCTTCACCGATCCCGAGGTCGCCAGCGTCGGGCTGACCGAGGCCCAGGCCGAGGACGCCGGGATCTCGGTGCGCACCGGGAGCACCCGGATCCAGGACTCCACGCGCGGCTGGATCCACAAGGTGGGCAACGCCGGGATCATCAAGCTGGTCGCCGACGCCGAGCGCGACGTGCTGGTCGGGGCCACGGTCGTCGCGCCTGCCGGTGGCGAGATCATCGGCGCGCTCGCGGTCGCCGTGCACGCCGAGGTCCCGGTCTCCCGCCTCCGCCGGATGATCTTCGCCTACCCGACCTTCCACCGGGCGATCGAATCCGCCCTCGCCGACCTCGGCACCTGATCCGCTCAGCGGCCGTTGGCCTCGCGGCGGCGGCGCTTGCTGGCGTACATGTCGCGGTCGGCCACGTGCAGCAGCTTGTCCGGGGCGATCGCCGGGTCCGAGGTCACCGCGTAGCCGACGCTGGCCTGCAGGCTCACGGTCGCACCGTGCACCACGACCTCGGTGTTCAGGTGCGCCTCCACCCGGTCCCGGAGCGCCGCCGCGGCGTCCTCGTCGGGCAGCAGGCTGACCACCACGAACTCGTCACCGCCGAGGCGCGCGACGGTGTCCCCGGCCCGCACCGCCAGCTGGATCTCGCGCGCGGCGGCGATCAGCAGCTGGTCGCCGACCGCGTGGCCGTAGCGGTCGTTGGTCGGCTTGAGCTGGTCGAGGTCGGCCAGCACCACCACCAGCACCCCGTTGCCGCGCGCGAGCTGCTGGAGCCCGTGGTCCAGGCGGTCGGCGAGCAGGGCGCGGTTGGCCAGCCCGGTCAGCGGGTCGTGCAGCGCGAGGTGGGCGAGGTGGGCGTCCACCATGCGCTGCTCGCCGATGTCCTCGTACTGGCTGACCACGTAGGCGGGCGTCCCGTCGGCCCCCGGCACCGCGGTCGCCCGGATCAGCATCCAGATCGGGCGGCCGTCCTTGTGCCGGTAGCGCTTCTCCAGGTTCACCGAGTCGACCAGGCCGGAAGCCATGTCCTCCAGCGCGGCGGTGCCCTGCGCCTCGTCGTGCTCGTAGGTGACGTCGGCGAAGGACATCGTCAACATCTCCTCGCGCGTGTAGCCGAGCATCGCGCAGAGCGTGTCGTTGACCGCCGTCCAGGAGCCCTTCAGGTCCAGCAGCGCCATGCCGATCGGCGCGTTGGCGAAGCTGCGCTGCCACAGCAGCTCGGCCTCCCGGCGCTGGGTGATGTCCTGGATCTGGGACAGGAAGCAGATCGGGCGCCCGCGGGGGTCCCGGATGAAGGTGCGCGCCACCAGCGCCCAGATCAGGCTCCCGTCGGCGCGGATGTAGCGCTTCTCCAGGGTCTTCTCCGACTCGACCGGACCTTCATCGTCGATGTCATCCGGATGGGTGAAGTCCCGGTAGTCGCGCCCCTCCAGTTCCTCGCTGCGGTATCCGAGCAACCGGCACATCGCACCGTTGACGTGCAGGTACCGGCCCTGCAAGTCGAGGATGGCCATCGCGGCGGCCGCCTGGTCGAAGACGCGCTGCCAGGGCACACCGCCAGCGCTGTTCGGCTCGGATGCGGACATGAGAACCGAACGATAGCCGGACGGCGAGCCCCGTGCAGCAGCGCCTCCGAAAGTCAGGCGTCGCCCCGGTTCATGGCCAGCAGCCGGTCCAGCACCGCCGGTGAGGCCTTGACGCCGTCGTGCTCGTACTCGTTGGTCACCCACACCCGGGCGCCGCGCACCTGCCCGGCCGATTCCAGCGAGTGGTCGCGGTCGACGAACATGTCGTCGTGGTAGACCGCCGCGGCCACCGGGACCTCGTTGCGGGCCAGCTGGTCGAGGTCGTAGAGCACCGGCCAGTCGCTCTTGGCGGCGAGCAGGTCGGCGGCCTCGCGCAGCGGGACCAGCGACGGGTCCTGCTCGAACATCCAGGGGTAGATCATCTCGCCGGTGAGGTTGATGCGGCCTGCGGTGGCCGGGTCGAACTCCGGGAACTCCGCGCGCACCCGGTGCGCCGACCACTCCGACGCGGTGCCCTGGCAGTAGATGGACTCGTGCAGCACCGCGTAGAGCGGCCGCGCGGCGAAGGAGACCACCGCGTCCACGCCGCGGCGGAAGGTGTCGGAGAGGGTGTCGCCGATGAACGCCTCCTCCAGCAGGTAGTGCAGCGCGTCGAACTGCGATCCCTGGCCGAACTGGATGCCGAGGGTCTGGAAGCGCTCCGGCGTCAGCCGCTCCCCCGCCGGCATGATCACCTCGTGCTCGGCGAGGTGCTCGACGACCCGCCGCACGATCGCGGCGTCCTGCGGGTAGCGCGCGAAGTAGGCGTCGTTCTTGCGCAGCGTGCGCGCGTAGGCCGCGCGGTAGACGTCGTCGGCGTGGCCGGTCAGGGTCGGGATGCCGCCGGTGATCAGCACCTGCCGCAGCCCCTGCGGGGCCAGCGAGAGGTAGGTCAGCGCGCAGAACCCGCCGAAGCTCTGCCCCAGCACCGACCACGGCTCGTCGCCGATCAGCTGCGCCCGGACGGCTTCGGCGTCGCGCACGATCGAGTCGGCGCGCAGCAGGCTGAGGTGCTCGGCCTGCTGCGCGGGGGTCAGCCCGGCCAGGCTCTGGCGGTTCGCGGGCGTGCTGCGCCCCGTGCCGCGCTGGTCGAGCAGCAGCACCCGGTAGTCCTGCAGCGCGCGCCCCAGCCACGCGCTGGTGCTCAGCGGCCGTTCCGCCTTGCCGCCCGGCCCGCCCTGGAGGTAGACCAGCCACGGCAGCTGCTGGTCCTGCTTGGCCGGCGCGACCACCTCCCGACCGAAGACCTCGATCTCCCCGGAGCCCGGGTCGCCGTGGCTCAGCGGAACCCGGAACACGTGGTCCCGGGCCACCAGACCCGGACGGCGGTAGGTGACGGACGACATCTCGATTCCTCCAAAGTGGACCAGCGGGGTGCGACGGCCACGATTCAACACCGGCCGGGGCCACCACCGCACCACCCCGGGTCGGGCCGAGCCGCAATTTCCATTGAAATCGGACGTCCGACTTCAATGGAAATTGCGGCAGGAACGACGGATCAGTAGCCCGGGGCGCCGATCTCCTTGCAGATCCGCACGAGTTCCGGGTGCACGTAGCGGCCTTCGAGCTCGATGGCCTCGCCGTCGAGGTAGATCGACGGGCCGAGGACGCTGCCGTCGGTGTGCGCCGCGGCCACCCACGGCTCGCCGCCGATCCAGGCGCCCTTGGTGCCGATGCCGATCTCCACGCAGCCGAACACCCGCTCGTCCTCCACGATGCGGCCGGTGGGCACCAGCACGCCCGGGTTGAAGCCCAGCGACCAGTGCGCCAGCCGGAACATGTTCGGGTCGTCGAAGGACTCCATCCAGTTCCGGAACACCTCGGCGTCGCGGTCGCCGGTGATCTCGGTGACCACGCCGTTCTCCACCGTGCAGCGCACCGGGGAGCGCAGCAGGCCGATCTCGGCCGGCGGCCACAGCGCGCCGTCGAAGACCAGCGTGCCGTTCTGGGTCTCCTCGATCGGGTTCCAGGAGATCTGGCCGGAGAGCATCACCGTCTCGCCGGGCTTCTCGGCCGGCTTGCCGCGCAGGTTGATCGGTCGGCCCTGGTTGCGGCCGACCAGATCGGTGCCGTTGGCGGCGGTGATGCGCACCTCGTCGGCCTGCTCCAGCAGCGCGACCAGCGCGCGGCCGAGCCGCATGACGCCCTCGAAGTCGGGCTTGCCGACGGTGTCGACCAGCATCGGGATGTCCATGCCGGTCAGGTTGGTGTACCGGGCGCCGTTGGCGATCGCGGCGCGGAAGGCGTCGCTGTGCATGATGTAGGCGACGCTGAACTCGATCCACACATCGGCCTCGGCGACCGCACCGGCGACCGGCGCGGGCGGCTCCATCGCCGAGCTGGGCCGGGTCTCGTACCAGATCACGGTCGGCGTGGCACCGGCCGCGGCCACGGCCTGCGCGGTCAGCTCCACGACGCGCCGGTCGGAGGACGTGTCGCCGGTGAGCACCACCTGCTCGCCCGGCTTGACGAGCATGACCTGCTCGACGAGCTTGCGAGCGCCGATGGCGGCTTCCCAGGACAGGTACTCGGGCCGGGATTCCACACGGCTGACAACTTCCACAACTACTCCTTTTAACTAGTTGACTCGTTTTGCGTGGCGGTGCGGGTAGCGGAACCTCAGACGCCGCCTGGACTGCGGGAGCCCGTTCTTATGTATGTCCACACTCGCCTGCACGACGGATCACTTGGACTCGAAGATGCGGCTGGTCGAGTAGAGGGCGTCGCCCGCGATGAGGCCCGCGCCCACGAGGTTGAGGTCCTCGTCCGCTCGTTCGCCGCGCCACCAGCGGTAGGCGATGCGGACGATCAGTGCGCCGAAGACCAGCCAGCACGCTTGCGGGGTGCCCACCAGCAGGCCGGTCGCCAGCAGCACGCCCATCTGCCTGCTGGAGCCGCCGAGCAGCTGGATCAGCGCACCGGGGATCGCCCACAGCAGCAGCGTCACCAGGACGTCCGGGTCGGTCAGCCCGGCCTTGATGGTGGCCGCGTAGACCTCGGCCACCGGCGGGATCAGGCCGTCGCCGAAGAACGACTGCCAGGACACCGCCACCGCCACGGTCGCCACCGCGAAGCCCACCAGCGAGGCGAGGTACTGCTGGAACCGGCCGGAGCGCTCGTAGGCGTCGTAGGGGCGGTGCTCCTTGCGCAGCAGCCAGCCCGCCTTGAAGTCGTAGCCCATGTCGGCGAACGCCGGGCCGGTGGCCGAGGTGTAGCCGACGAACAGCGCCAGCGCCACCGGCGGCACGCCGAGGATCAGGCCCAGCACCAGGAAGATCAGCGTCACCGCGAAGGCCGGGAACCAGCCGGAGTGCATCGCCGCCAGGCCCACGATGATCTCGTGGATGATCGCGGCCAGCGCGGCGGCCAGCACCCACAGGATCAGCCCGGTCACCGACAGCTCGGACATCAGCCCACCGGCCAGCGCGACCACGACGGCGCCGAGCACGAAGAGCACGTAGCCCTCCAGCACGCCGCGGCGCAGCGCGCGCTCGTCGACCTGCGGCAGCTGGCTCGGGTCGATCGACTGCTGCGGCGCGGCGTCCTTCTTCCTGTCCTTGCGGAACATCAGGTAGGCGGCCTGCCCGAGCGCGACCAGCCCGGCGCCGATCATCACGCCGTGCGGGATGTAGAGGTCGCCGATGTCGATGCTGAACCAGGCCGGGCTGTACTGGCTGACCATCAGCCCGATGCCGAACATGGCCAGCGCCCAGATGTTGCCGATGAAGGCCACGCCCGCCGCGGAGACCGGCAGCTTGAACAGCGAGCCGATGAACCCGAGCACCGCGCCGCCCGCCAGCACGATGGCCCGCCTGCCGCCCTTGTCACCCGCGATGATGGTGTCCGCCGCGGCGACGCCGGGCGGCCACGCGGCCTGCGCGGGCAGCAGCCGCGAGTTGAACAGCCGGTACAGCACGAAGGAATCGGCGAACAGACCGATCGCGACGCCGGCGAACACCGGCCACACCAGGTCGGGCCTGCCGAAGGCGAAGGGCACCGCGATCGGCGCCAGCAGCGAGTTGGCGGCGGCGAAGGTCGAGCCGGACACCGCGCTCTGCACCAGGTTCTGCCGGTGCACCGACCGCATCTTGCGCAGTGCGGCCACGTTGATCCGGCCGATGATCATCGCGATCAGCGCGCCGATCACCGAGGTGTTGGCCGAGATGCCCAGCGTGGTGATCAGGTGCAGTCCGATGACCGCGCCGACCACGGAGAGCACGACCGTGATCACCAGAACGGTCGGCTCGAAAGCCCGCGGGTGCGCGCGTTCGGAGCCCGCCCGGGATTCGCTGACTGTCATGAGCAGCCTTTCGAGGAGGAGATCAGCCGCCTTGCGGCCCGGCGCCGGGCGCCAATCGGCGGGACAGGTCGGTGGCCGCGCCGCGCAGCGCAGCGGTCAGGTCGTCGATCCGGCCGGTGACGCGCTCGGCGGGGCCGATCAGCGTCATCGACGCCACTGTCGCACCGGAGAGCCGCACCGGCACCGCGACGGCGCCGACGTTCGCGTCGAATTCCCCGGCCGAGACCGACACCCCGGTGTCCCGGACCTGCTGCCACCGCTGCGCCAGCTCGGCGTAGGTGGTCGGAGTGCTCGGAGTGCAGCGCGCGAGCGGCTCGGGGCCGAACAGCTCGCGGACTTCGTCGGCGGGCAGCCCGGCGAACAGCGCGTGCCCGGAGGAGCCGGCGTGACCGGGCATCACGTGCCCGACCACCGCGGTGTAGCTGATCGGCCCGCGGCCGTCCACGGCCGCGACGGTCCGGTAGGAGCCGCCGTGCGCGACGTTGAGCACGGCGCTCTCCCCCGTCTCCCGCGCCAGCATCGCCAGCACCGGGCGGGCGATCAGGCTCAGCGCACCGCTGCGCTCGGCGACGCGGGCGAGCTGGGAGACCGCCGGGCCGAGCCGGTAGCGGCGCGATTCCGGGTCGGCCAGCACGAAACCGCGGTTGGCCAGCGTCGCCAGCAGCCGCTGGACGACCGACTTGTCCAGCCCGAGCTCGCGCCCGAGCTCGGTGACGCCCCACTCCGGCCGGTCGTCGGTGAACGCGAGCAGGACCTGCAGCGCGCGATCCGCGGTCTGCAGAAAACCGGAACCCGCCACGTCCACCTCCGAGGAGCTGTTGCTATATTCACAACGCTGTCGCTATTTGCGCACCGTTGCGGGTTACGGTGCGCCCGGACGTGCGGGTTTGTCAATACGTCGTCCTCAGCATTCGCGCAAACACGGTGCGTTACCATTCCGATCACCGATCGAACAGAGCGTGGGGTGTGAGGCATGGCGGGGACTTCGGTGGGTCGCGCCGTCGAGCAGATCCGGCAGATGATGCGCAGCCAGGAATTGCTGCCGGGGCAACCACTCCGGCAGGAAGCGCTCGCCGAACGCCTCGGCGTCAGCCGGGTCCCGGTCCGGGAGGCGTTAAAGGCGCTCGAAGCGGAGGGCGTGGTCCGCCACCAGCCGAACGTCGGCTACACCGTGGCCAGGCTGTCGGCGGAGGAGCTGCGGCAGGCGTACCTGATGCGCGGGGCGCTGGAGGCGATCGTGCTCCGCGAGCTGCCGCGGCTGAGCACCGCGCAGATCATCGAGCTCAGCGAGCTCAACGAGCAGATCGCCAAGGCGGCCGACGAGGTCGACGTCCTGCGCATCACCGAGCTCAACCACGACTTCCACTTCGTCATCTTCCGCGCCTCGGGCCTGCGGCTGATCGTCGACGAGATCGAGCGGATCTGGAAGATCACCGAGGCCTACCGCACGGTCTACCTCTACGACGAGTCGGCGCGGCGCCGGATCGTTCGCGAGCACCGCCAGCTGATCAACGCCCTGCGCCGCGGCCAGACCGAACGAGCGGTCCGCATCATGGACTCGCACCGCGACGCCACCCCGGCGCACCTGGCCCCCACCCTCGCCACCACGCTCCCCCTGCCGGGCTGAACTTCCGCGACCCCAACGAGTTCTGCTCCTGCCTCCGGTTATTGCATTCAATTTTGTATGGACTCGGGTGGTGGGGCGTGCCAGACTCGGGCCGGACCGCCGACCCGGAGGGATGGACGTGGCAGATCTCGAGTACCAGGTCAGGGATGGGATCGGGACGATCCTGCTCAACCGCCCGCAGCGCAAGAACGCCTTCACCATGGAGATGATCGACCAGTGGGCGGCGGCCATCCGGTCCGCGCGGTTCGATCCCGAGGTGCGGGTGCTGGTGCTCACCGGGGCCGGCGACGCGTTCTGCTCGGGCGTCGACCTCGACGACTTCACCGCTGGCGAAAAATCCGTGCTGGACCACAAGAACGTGCTGACCGAGCGCATCCACCAGGTCGCGCTGGCGCTGGAGGACTTCGACAAGCCGGTTCTCGCCGCGGTCAACGGCGTCGCGGTCGGCGCGGGCATGGACATGGCGCTGATGTGCGACATCCGGTTCGTCGGGGAATCCGCGCGGCTGTCCGAGGGCTACGTCCGCATCGGCCTGGTGCCCGGTGACGGCGGTTGTTACTTCCTGCCGCGGCTGGTCGGCACCGCCAAGGCGCTGGAACTGCTGTGGACCGGCGACTTCGTGGACGCCGCCACCGCGGTGGAGCTCGGCATCGCCAGCCGCAGCTACCCGGACGACGAGCTGCTGGAGCAGACCTACGCCTTCGCGCGGCGCCTCGCCGACGGCCCGCCGGTGGCCATCCGCGCGATCAAGCGGACCGTGCACCAGTCGGCGCGCACCGATCTGCGCACCTCGCTGGACCTGATCTCCTCGCACATGGCGGTCGTGCAGTCCACTGAGGACTCCGCGGAGGCGATGCGCGCGTTCAAGGAGAAGCGCAGCCCGCAGTTCCACGGCCGGTGACCGCGGTGGACGGGTTGCTGCACCCGCGAGCGGTGGCGGTGGTCGGGGCTTCCGAGCGCTCGGCGATGGCCGGGCGGCTGACCCGGTACCTGAGCGGTTTCGACGGACCGGTCTACCCGGTGAACCCGAACCACCGCAGGGTGCACGGCCTGCCGTGCTACCCGTCGCTGCTGGAGCTGCCCGGGCCGGTGGACCTGGTGCTCGTGCTGGTCCCGGCCGCACGGGTGCTCGCCGCGGTCGAGGACGCCGGGCGCGCGGGCGCGTCGTTCGTGGTGGTGCTCTCCTCCGGTTTCGCCGAGATCGGTGCCGTCGGGCGCGCGTTGCAGGAGCAGCTCGTCGAGGTCGCCGACCGGTACGGACTGCGGGTCGTCGGCCCGAACTGCCAGGGGCTGCTCTACCGCCCCACCGGCTTGGCGGCCACGTTCACCGCCGCCGCGGACGGGGTGCGGCAACCGGATTCCGGCATCGCCTACGTCGGGCAGAGCGGTGCGCTGGGCGGCAGCTTCCTGGGCAAGGCCCGCGATCGCGGGATCGGGCTCACCGCGTGGATCAGCGTGGGCAACCAGGCCGACCTCACCACCACCGACGCCGCCGAACTGCTGGTCGCCGACCCGAACGTCCGGGTGCTCGCCTGCTACCTGGAGGAGCTGCCCGGCGGAGCCCGGTGGCAGCGGCTGACCGAGCGGGCCGCGGCGGCGGGCAAGCACGTCGTGGTCCTGCGTTCCGGTCGTTCCGCCGCCGGTGAGCGCGCGGTCGCATCGCACACCGGTGCGCTGGTCCGCGCGGGCACCGCGTTCGACCTGCTGACCGGCGAATCCGGTGCGATCCAGGTGGACGACCTGGACGAGCTCCTGGACACGGCGGTGGCGCTGACCGGCGAGTCCCGGCCGCGCGGCCACCGCGTCGGGGTGATCACCAGTTCCGGTGGGGCGGGCGGGCTGGCCGCCGACCAGGCCGAGGCTGCCGGGCTGCTGCTGCCGGAGCTGGACCGCGCGGCGCAGGACGTGCTGGTGCCGCTCATCCCGGCCTTCGGCAGCACGGCCAACCCGGTGGACGTCACCGCGCAGGTCATCGACGACTCCGGCCAGTTCGGCGCGGTCTGCGGCGCGGTCGCCGAATCCGGCCAGGTGGATGCCGTGCTCGTGGTGCTGACCACGATCGGCGGGGCGGCGGCGGTGGAGGTCGCCGAGGCGGTCCTGCGGGCTGCCGAGCGCAGCACCGCACCGTTCGCGGTGGCGTGGCTGTACTCGCACGAGCAGATCGCCGAAGCCGGTTCTCTGCTGCGCCGCAACGGGATCCCGGTGCTGGACACCACCACGGCCGCGCTGCGGCTCATCGCCCGCCTGGTACCGCAGGACGGCCGTCGTGCCGAACCGGCCGCACCGCGAGGTCTGTCGCGGTTCCTGGACCGCCCATCGCTCACCGAAGCCGAGGGCGCACGACTCCTCGACGCGGTGCAGATCGCCAGACCGCGCGGGCGCATCGTCGATCCTGCCGACGTCGATGCGGTCGCTCGGGAGTTGGGCGATCACGTCGTGCTGAAGGCCCAATCCCCCGATCTGGCGCACAAAAGCGACGTCGGTGGCGTTCTCGTCGGCATCCCGGCGGAGCGGGCTGGCCGTGCCGCGCAGGACATGCTCGACGCGGTCGCGGCGAACGCGCCGCACGCGCGCATCGATGGCGTGCTCGTCCAGGAATTGCTTCCCCCAGGCGTGGAACTGCTGATCGGCGTGCAAGGCAGCAAGCACGGCTACCCGCCGGTGGTGACGGCCGGGATGGGCGGCACCACGACCGAGCTCTACTCCGACGTCGCATCGGCGCTCGCTCCGCTCGACGCCGAGCAGGCGATCGCGCTGCTGCGGCGGCTGCGCGGATGGCCGCTGCTGGACGGGTTCCGCGGCCGACCCCGCTGCGACGTGGCCGCTGCCGCTGCGGCGATCGCGTCGATCTCGCAGGCCGCCGTCGAACTCGGTCCCGGACTGGCCGAGCTGGAGATCAACCCGCTCGTGGTCCACCCGACCGGCGCGGTGGCCGCCGACCTCGTCGTGACCAGCGATATCCGGAGGTGACCATGAGCGGGTCGACGAAGCCCCGCCGCTCCACCCACGTCCGCGCCGTGCTCAGCGGCTCCATCGGCAACACCGTGGAGTGGTACGACTGGTTCGTCTACGCGAACTTCGCGCTGTACTTCGCCGGGCAGTTCTTCCCGGAGGGCAACCCGACCGCGCAGCTGATGAACACCGCCGCGGTGTTCGCGGTGGGCTTCCTGGCCCGGCCGCTGGGCGGCTGGATCCTGGGTCGCATCGCCGACCGGAAGGGCCGCAAGTTCGGGCTGACGCTGTCGGTGACCGTGATGTCGATCAGCGCGCTGCTGATCGCGATCGCCCCGAACCACCAGCAGGCCGGGTACCTCGGCGCGGTGCTGCTCCTCATCGCGCGGATCATGCAGGGCATCAGCGTCGGTGGCGAGTACGCGGCGAGCGCGGCTTACCTCACCGAGGTGTCGCAGCGCGGTTGGCGCGGGCTGGGGTCCAGCTTCCAGTACGTGTCGGTCACCGTCGGCCAGCTGCTCGGCCTGATCGTGCTGATGGTGCTGCAATCCACGCTGACCGAGCAGCAGCTGACCGCCTGGGGTTGGCGGATCCCGTTCGTCATCGGTGCGGTCGCCGCGCTGGTGGTGTTCTACTTGCGCCGCCGGATGCACGAGACCACGGCCTACGCCGAAGAAGAGCGCCACGACGCGCAGCAGCGACGGGGCACTTTGCGCGAGGTGTGGCGCCATCGCCGCGCCGCCGGTCTGGTGTTCGCGCTGACCCTCGGTGGCAGCGTCGCCTTCTACACCTACACCACGTACCTGACGAAGTACCTGGCGAACTCGGTGGGGTTGAGCAAACCGGACGCCGCGCTCGTCATGTTCGTGGCGTTGTGCCTGTTCACCGTGCTGCTGCCGATCGGAGGGGCGATCTCGGACAAGATCGGCCGACGGCCGGTGCTGATCTTCTTCGGCGTCGGCACCACGCTGGGCACCTACCCGATCATGACCGCGCTGCAGCGCTGGCCCGACTTCGGCGTCGCGCTGGCGCTGACCATGCTGGCGCTGACGATCGTGGCCGGGTACTCCTCGGTGAACGCGTGCGTGAAGGCCGAGCTGTTCCCGACCAGCGTCCGCACGGTCGGTGTCGCGATCCCCTACGCGCTGGCGCAGGCGATCTTCGGGGGCACCGCGGAGTACGTCGCGCTGGCGTTCCGCGATGCCGGCGTCGAGCACTACTTCTTCTTCTACGTCTCGGCCTGCGCCCTGGTGTCCTTGCTGGTCTACGTGCTGATGCCCGAGACGCGGGCGACGGCCCTGAGCCGAGCCGAGCAGCGATCCCCGAGCGCTCCCGGAAAGGAGTCCGTGTCGTGAACCCGTCGCTGGGTGAACTGCGCCGCGAGGTGCGCGAGCTGTGCCGGGAGTGGCGGGAGGCCGGGCGGTACCGGCCGCGGCCGGACGCCTGGTTGCGGTCGTTCGACCTGGCCTTCAGCCGGGAGCTGGCCGGGCGCGGCTGGCTGGGGATGACCTGGCCGAAGGCCGTCGGCGGCGGTGAGAGGTCCAACCGGGCCCGGTTGGTGCTCACCGAGGAGCTCCTGCGCGCGGGCGCGCCGGTGGCCGCGCACTGGATCGGTGACCGGCAGATCGGGCCGTCGATCCTGCGGCACGGCACCGAACGGCTGCAGCGGGAGATCCTGCCGGGCATCGCCGCCGGGGAGTTCGTGTTCTGCCTGGGCATGAGCGAGCCGGACGCGGGCTCGGACCTCGCGGCGGTGCGCACCGCGGCGACTCGGGTTCCCGGCGGCTGGCGGATCGACGGCCGCAAGATCTGGACCAGCCACGCGCACCGCGCCACGCACGCCTACTTGCTGGCGCGCAGCGAGAAATCCGAGGTCAAGCACGCCGGGCTGACCGAGTTCGTGCTGGACATGACAGCCTCCGGCGTGTCGGTGTCGCCGATCGTGGACATGGCCGGTTCGCACCACTTCAACGAGGTGGTGTTCGAGGGCGTCTTCGTCCCGGAGCACCGGGTGATCGGCGCGGTCGGCAACGGCTGGCAGCAGGTCACCGAGCAGCTCTCCTACGAGCGCGGCGGCCCCGAGCGGGTGCTGTCGACCTACCCGGTGCTGGCCGAGCTGCTGGCGGTCGCCGACGACGGCCTGGCGGCGGAGGTCGGCGAGCTGGTCGCGCGGCTGGCCACGCTGCGCGCGCTGTGCGTGCAGGTCGCAGAGGCGCTGGACGCCGGTGAAGCGCCGGTGCGGGCCGCGGCGGCCTTGAAGTACCTCGGCACCGCGTTCGAGCGGGACGTGCTCGAATGCGCGCGCCGGGCAAGCGGTTCCGGAGTGATCGCACCGGAGAGCACGCTGGGCGAGGCGATCCTGGCCGCTCCCGGGTTCAGCATCCGGGGCGGCTCCTCGGAGGTGCTGCTGTCCATCCTCGCCAAGCAGGAGGTCCGGCGTTGAGCACGGAGAAATCGCTGATCACCGAGGTCGCGGCGGACGTGCTGTCCGGAGCCGATCCGCAGGTGCAGGCGGACGCGCTGCACCCGGTGTGGCCGACGCTGGTGGAGCTGGGCTGGCCGCAGGTCGGGGTGGACGAGACGCGCGGCGGCGTCGGCGGAACCCTGCGGGACCTGACCGAGCTGGTGGCCGCGACCGCGGCGAGCGGTGTGAGCGTGCCGCTGGCGGAGGCGTCGGTCGCACGCTGGATCCTCGGCGCGGAACTGGGATCCGCTCCGCTGGTCATCGCCGCGACCAGCACGGATGCCGTGCCGTGGGCCCGCCACGCCAGCCACGTCCTGGTGCGCCCGGAGCGGGAATCCGCCTATCTCGTCGAACGCGGCGAGGTCGAGCCAGGCGAGAACCTGGCGGGCGAACCCCGTGACGCGCTGCGATCCACCGGAACGACGACTCCCCTGCCCCACGCTCCTGCGCACGAGGAGGTGCTCGCGCGCTCAGCGCTGCTCAACGCCGCCGCTTTGCTCGGCGCGGCGCGAGGCGCCTACGAGCACACGCGCACGCACGTCGCACAACGCGAGCAGTTCGGCCGTCCGCTCATCGCGCTCAAGGCAGTGGCCAACGCGCTGGCGGAGATGCGCGTTCACCTGGAAGCCACCGAAACCGCAGTGGCCCGCGCAGTGCGCGTGCACGAGCAGGATCCCGGACGCGCGCTGGTCGCGACGGCGACCGCGAAGATCACCGCCGCGCGGACCGCCACCAGCATCGCGAGGTCGGCGCACCAGCTGCACGGGGCGATGGGCGTGACGCGGGAACACCCGTTGCACCACGTCACCCGCAAGCTGTGGGCGTGGCGCGACGAGTGCGGCACCGAGCGGAGCTGGTCGGTGAAGCTGGGACGGATCGCCCTCGGCTCCGACGAACCGGGCCTCTGGGACCGCACCACCGCTTGAGTCAGCGTTCGCCAATTAGTTCCGATCCGTTCGTTGACCTCCAGCATGGTGGAAGTCCTAGCGTCGGGGCATGATCGAACAACAGCACGCCGCGTCCCACCGCAGGTCGTCATGAGCGCCACCGATGCGGCGACGGTGACCGACGAACGCCCCCGGATACCGCGCGTTCTCCTGCCCTTCCGCCGCAGCTCCTACCGCAGGCTCTCCGCCGCCCTGTGCTTCAGCCTGTTCACCACCGGGTTGTGGACGGTCGGCCAGGTCTGGGAGGTGGTGCGGCTCGGCGGCGGCGCCAGCCAGCTCTCGCTGGTCGCCGCGGCGGCCTCGCTGGGCGCGCTGCTGCCGATGCTGCTCGGCGGCGCGATCGCCGACCGGGTGGCGCAGAAGACGATCCTGCTCGTGGTGCAGAGCGCGCACACCGTCCTGCTCACCACCGCCGCCGTGCTGTCGCTGACCGACCGGATGCAGATCTGGCACCTCGTGGTGATCGCCTTCCTCGGCGGCACCGCGGTCGCCTTCTACTTCCCCGCCTACTCCGCCTGGCTGCCCGCGCTGCTGGCCGAGGAGGAGCTCATGGCGGCCAACGGTTTCGAGGGCATGGTCCGGCCGACCATCCAGCAGGCCGCAGGCCCGGCGCTGGGCAGCCTCGTCATCTCCGCCTTCGCGCCCGGTGCGGCGATGGCGGTGGCCGCGGGCACCGCGTTCGCGGCCTGGTGCATGTTCTGGACCGTCCCCCGCACTCCGCTGCGCGGCGCGACGCGTCAGGCGCGCAGCGTCCTCGCCGACGTCGCGGAGGGCTTCCGCTACATGCTCGCCACCCGGTGGCTGGTCGCCTCGCTGCTGTTCGCCTCGCTCATGGTGATGGTGACGATGGGGCCGCTGCAGGTGGTGCTGCCGTTCCTCATCAAGGACCGCCTCGGCGGCGGCGCCGAGCAGCACGCGCTCGTGCTGGCCATGTGGGGCATCGGCGGTGCCGTCGGGTCGCTGCTGATGGGCTCGCTGCGGATGCCCCGCCGCTACCTCACCACCATGATCGGGCTGTGGGGCGTGGCGAGCCTGCCGCTGCTGGTGGTCGCGGTGGCCACCAACATCTGGACGGTGGCCGCCGCCGCGTTCGCCGTGGGGGCGATGTTCTCCAGCCCGATGGTGCTGTGGGGCACGCTGCTGCAGCGCCGGGTGCCGCCGCAGCTGCTCGGCCGGATCACCAGCCTCGACTTCTTCGTGTCGCTGGCGTTCATGCCGCTGTCGATGGCGATGGCCGGGCCGGTCTCCGAGGCGATCGGCACCCGCGCGACGTTCATCGTGGCCGGGCTCGTGCCGCTGGTGGCCGCGGTGCTGGCGATCACGCTGGGCAGGCTGCCGGCGGACGAGAAGGCCCACCCGCTGTCCCGCTAGCGGCCTGGTCCGGAGAACCCCCAGCGGGTGCTGGGGGTTCTCCGGACGCGGTCAGCTCCCCTGCGCACCGAGGTGGTCGCGCAGCTGCCGCTTGAGCACCTTGCCGGTCTGCGTGCGCGGCAGCGGTTCGGGGCGGATCACCACGTGCGCGGGGACCTTGAACGCCGCCAGCCGGGCCGCGACGTGCTGCTGCAGCTCGGCGGCGTCGACCTCGGCCCGCAGGTTCACCACCGCCGCCACCTCCTCGCCCAGCTTCGGGTGCGGCAGGCCGATGACCGCGCAGTCGACCACCGCCGGGTGCTCGAACAGCGCCGCCTCGACCTCCGCGCAGTAGACGTTCTCGCCGCCGCGGATCACCACGTCCTTGAGCCGGTCGACCACGTGCACCCAGCCGTCCACGACGTAGCCGAGGTCGCCGGTGCGGAACCACCCGTCGACGAACGATTCCGCGGTGGCCTGCGGGTTGTTCCAGTAGCCGCGGACCACGTTGGGCCCGCGGAACCACAGCTCGCCGATCTCGCCGTCGGGCAGGTCCTCGCAGGTCGACGGATCCACGACGCGCAGGTCAGCACCGGGCGCGCACCGGCCGACGCTGTCGGCGCGGGCGAGGTAGTCGCCGCCGGCGTTGCTCACCACTCCCGAGGTCGTCTCGGTCAGCCCGTAACCGCTGGCCGGGGTGACGCCGGTGCCCAGCCCGCCGATGCGGTGCACGAGGTCGGGCGGGATGGGCGCGCCACCCATGTTCACGCCCTCCAGCCGCCGCACCGCGTCGCCCTGCTCGACCAGGTCGCGCATCACGGTCGGCACCCCGGCCGCGCTGGTCAGGCCCTCCTCGACGATCAGCCGCCCGGCCTCCTCCCGGTCCCAGCGGTACAGGGTGGCCAGCTTCACCCCGGCCAGCGTGGTGAAGCACAGCGTGGTGAGCCCGGCGATGTGGAACAGCGGGAACGTCAGCAGCACGCCGGGCTGCGGCGCCGCCGGGTCGCCCAGCGGCGGGAACACCCCGCCGTTGGCCACCGCGGCCTGCACCCGCCGGTTGACCACCGTGTTGAGCAGGTTCGTGCAGTGGTTGCGGTGCGTGCCGACCGCGCCCTTGGGCCGGCCCGTGGTGCCGGAGGTGTACATGATGGTCGCGTCGTCGTCGGGCCCGATGGCCACCTCCGGCAGCTCGGCGTCGGCCGGCAGCGACGCCATCAGCTCGGACCAGGGGCGCGCCCCGGGCACCGATGCCCCGCCGCGGACCGCCACGACCGGGATCTCGCGGTCGATCAGGGCGGCCCGCTCGGCGTCGGCGAACACCAGCGACGCCCCGGAGTCGGTCAGCCCGTAGCGCAGCTCGGCGTCGGTCCACCAGGCGTTGAGCGGAACCGCGATCAACCCCGCGGCCTGGATCGCCCAGAAGACCACCGACCACTCCGGGAAGTTGCGCATCGCGATGGCCACCCGGTCACCGCTGACCAGCCCGTACTCCTCCCGCAAGCAGCGCGCGAGCCCGGCGACCAGCCGGAAGTGCTCGGCGAAGCTGCACCGGAAGTCCTGGTACACCAAGAAGTCCCGCGCACCGTACCCGCCGCTGAACAGCACCACGTCCCGCAACGTAGCCGGGCCGCCGGTGTACACCCGCATCGGAATGCCGCCGACCTCCCGGGTGCCGATCTCGAAGTCCCCACCCGGCCCGATGAGCTCGGCGAGCAACCGCTCCCGCTGATCTTCCGCCATCAACCCCTCCTAGCTATCACTCCACATTGGATCGTTCGAACTCCCCCGGTGAAGGGCACCTCTTAGCAAGTAAGTTGCCTGAAGGTGCCCTTCACCGGGGCTCCTCCCTCGGGGGCCAGGGTGGGATGTAGTCGGGGTAGTCGGTGGTGAGGCGCATCGGGAACTTCGGGGTGCGCTTGGCGAGGAACGCTTCGACGCCTTCGGCGGCGTCCGGGGACGCGCCCAGGTGGTTCATCGCCTTGGAGTCGAGGCGGTGGGCTTCCCACGGCGAATCCGCGCTGAGCATGCCCCAGAGGAGCTGGCGGGCCACCGCCACCGAGATGCCCGAGGTGTTGTCGGCGATCTCGCGGGCGATCCCGCGCGCGGCGGGCAGCAGGTCGTCGTCCGGGACCACGTGGGAGACCAGACGACCGGAGAGCGCCTCCCGCGCGTCGAAGACCCTGCCGGTGGCCACCCACTCCATCGCCTGGGAGATGCCGACCACGCGGGGCAGGAACCACGTCGAGGCCGCTTCCGGGACGATGCCGCGACGGGCGAAGACCAGGCCGAACCGAGCCGATTCCGCGGCCAGCCGGATGTCGGCGGGCAGCATCATCGTCACGCCCACTCCGACCGCGGGCCCGTTGAACGCCACGATCACCGGCTTGCGCGACTCGGCGATGCGCAGCGCCACCGCGCCCCCGCCGTCGCGCGGCACGCCGTCGATCTCGCCCGCCGCCCAGCGGGCCTTCGCCCGCTCGTCGTCGGCACCGGCGTTGAAGGTGTCCGCGCCCGCGCTCAGGTCCGCCCCGGCGCAGAACCCGCGACCGGCACCGGTGACGATCACCGCGCGGACCTCGTCGTCGGCATCGGCGGCGTCGAAGGCGCTGATCATCTCGTCGCGCATCACGTGCGTGAACGCGTTGAGCTTGTCAGGGCGGTTCAGCGTGATGGTGGCGATGCCATCGGCGGTCTCGCAGCTGATCTGCTCGTAGGTCATCGCACCATCCACTCCCCGGTGAACTCCGGTTCGGTCTTGTTGACGAACGCCGTCCGCGCAGCCGGTGCGTCGGTGGCGAAGTTGATGGTCTGCGCGCGGGCTTCGTTCTCGAGCGCGTCCCGGAAGTCCTGCCTGCCGCCCACGTGCAGCATCTGCTTGTTCTGCGCCAGCGCGATCGGCGGGCCCTGCGCGAGGCTCCGGGCGAGGTCGGCGACGAAGCCGTCGATCTCGCCGTCCTCCTTCACCCAGGTCACCGCGCCCAGCTCGCGCGCGTCCTCGGCGCCGATGATCTCGCCGAGCAGCGCCAGCCGCTTGGCCTGCTGGAGCCCGACGATCCGCGGCAGCAGCCAGGAGCCGCCGAAGTCCAGCGACAACCCGCGCTTGGCGAAGATCTGGGAGAACCGCGCGTCGGGCGTGCACACCACGAGGTCGCACCCCAGCGCCAGGTTCCACCCGGCGCCGACCGCCACGCCCCGCACCTTCGCCACCGACGGCTTCGGCAGCTCGTGCAGCGCCAGCGCGATGTCGTTGATGCCGTGCATCCGGTTCAGCGGGTGTTGCGCGCCGCGATCACCGCTGAGGTCCGCACCCGCGCAGAAGTCGCCGCCCTCGCCGGTGATCACCACGGCGCGCACGCCGTCGTCCGACGCCGCTCTGGCGACCGCGTCGCGCAGCCCTCGCCAGGCCGCGGTGTCCAGGGCGTTCTTGCGCCTCGGCCGGTTGATCGCGACCGTCAGCACCGGGCCGTCCTGGCCCACCAGCACCTCGTCACCGTCCACTGTGCACACCCCTCCGTACTGGACTTGAAAAGCACCCGGCGCGCTGGGAGGGTCCATGCGGACCAGTTTCCCAGGAAAGCGAGCCAGCATGTCCGAAGTCGAGTACCGGCAGTCCCGGTTCTCGGTCCCCGCCGGGGCCGCCGACGTCCTGCTCATCCGGCACGGTGAATCGGCCCCCGCCCACCCGGACCGGCCGTTCCCGCTGGTCGACGGCCAGGGCGATCCGGACCTGGCCCCGCAGGGCCGGGAGCACGCCGAGCGCGTCGCGCAGCGGCTGGCCGGCGCCGGCCTGGACGCGATCTACGTGACCACGCTGCGCCGGACCGTGCAGACCGCGGCGCCCCTGGCCGCCCGGCTCGGCCTGACCCCGCAGGTCGAACCGGACCTGCGCGAGGTGCACCTCGGCGAGTGGGAAGGCGGCCTGTTCCGCCAGAAGGTCGCCGCGAACGATCCGGTGATCCACCGGATGCACGCCGAGCAGCGCTGGGACGTCATCCCCGGCGCCGAGTCCGCCGAGGCGCTGAGCACCCGGGTCCGCGGCGCGATCGAGCGGCTGGCCACGGCCCACCCGGACCAGCGGATCGCGGTGTTCACCCACGGCGGTGTCATCGGCCAGGTCATGGCGCTGGCCACCGGATCCCGCCCGCTGGCCTTCCTGGGCGCCGACAACGGCTCGATCACGCGGATCGTGGTCACCGCCGACCGCTGGATCGTCCGCGGTTTCAACGACGCCGCGCACCTGGGGGCCGACTTCGCCGCTGAGGCCGCCGCGCTGAGCTGAGCCTGCCGCACGCTCGACTGGAATCGGAGCTCTCCTTCCCGCGGGCTACTGAGCGTTTTTCATCCTGACGGTTCCGCAGCCGCGAGGCCCGAAGCCGCACGTCGGCGGGGAATCGCATGCGCCGCAGGCGCATAACCCACCCTCGCAGCTCGCACCGCCGCGGGTTCTCAGCGTTCGCCTGGCGAGGACAGCCCGTTCGCCGTGTATCGGACATACATAAGAACGGGCTCCCGCAGTCCAGGCGGGCGGTGAGGTTCCGCCACCCGCACCGCCACGCAAAACGAGCCTGGAAAACCTCATTTCAAGCCCAGCGCGCGGACCGCGTCCGCCGGGTCGCCCGGCGTCACGAGAGCGATGGCCGGGGTGGTGACGCCGTTGTCGGCGTACTGCTGGATGCGCTCCCGGCAGTGCTCGGCCGGGCCGTGCACCACCAGGTCGTCGACCACGCCGTCCGGGATCGCCGCCAGCGCGCCCTTGCGGTCACCGGCGTCCCACGCGCGCCACATCGGGCCGAGCTCCTCGCGGCCCAGCCACTCGTGGAACGCCCGGTACACCGGCACGTTCAGGTAGGCCGCGATCTGCCGCCGCGCGATCCCGCGCGCCGTGTCGGCGTCGACGTCGGGCATGGTGAAGATCCGCGCCACGACCTCCTTGCCCGCGCCGCCTCCGTGCACGTGCGGGACCACGGTGCGCACGTCCTCGGGTGAGAGCCAGTTGAGGATCGCGCCGTCGCCTTCCCGCCCGGCCAGCCGCAGCATCCCGGGGCGCAGGGCGGCGACCAGCAGCGGCGGTGCCGGATCCGGGACCACGCCCGCGGTGAAGCCCTGGACCCGGAACGTCTCGTAGGTCTCGGTGACCTTCTCGCCGCGCAGCGCCTTGCGCAGGAACCGCAGCGTGTCGCGCACCCGCTTGTAGGGCTCCTCGAACGGGATGCCGTTCCAGCGCTCCACGATCACGTTGGAGGAGGTGCCGATGCCCAGCGCGAACCGGCCGGGCGCCGCCGCGGCCAGCGACGCCGCGCTCATCGCCAGGGTCGCCGGGCCGCGGGTGTAGACCGGCACGATCGCGGTGCCCAGCCGCAGCTGCGGGGCCCACGCGGCGGCCAGCGCCAGCGGCGTGAACGCGTCGGTGCCGTTGGCCTCCGACGACCACACGTCGGTGTAGCCCAGATCCGGCAGTTCGGCGATCAGGTCGCGCTGCCCGGCCAGCGGCAGCTCCTGGAACGGCACCGTGATGCCCCAACGTCGTTGCACTGCAGTCCTCTTCCGTCACGACGACGCGTAGCGCGCCTTGAGCTTTCCCTTGACGAGCTTTCCGGTGGGAGTGCGCGGCAGCTGGTCGGCGAAGTCCACGCTGCGCGGCACCTTGTAGTGCGCGACGCGCTGCCTGGCGTAGTCGAGGATCTCCCGCTCCAGCTCCGGGCCCGGTGCCGCGCCGGGCGCCGGTTGCACCACGGCCTTGACCGATTCGCCCATCTCCTCGTCGGGCACCCCGAACACCGCGACGTCGAGGATCGCCGGGTGCAGCACCAGCACGTCCTCGACCTCCTGCGGGTAGATGTTCACCCCACCGGAGATGATCATGAAGGCCTTGCGGTCGGTGAGGAACAGGAAGCCGTCGTCGTCCAGGTAGCCCAGATCGCCGACGGTGGCCCAGTTCAGGTGCTCCGGGTGCTTGGCCGACCGGGTCTTGGCCGCGTCACCGAGGTACTCGAAGGGGATCTCGTCGCGTCCGAAGTAGACGGTTCCGACCTCGCCGCTGGGCAGCTCCGCGCCGGTCTCGTCGCAGACGTGCACCTCGCCCAGGATCGCGCGGCCGACCGAACCCGGTTTCTCCAGCCACTGCGCGGAATCGATCAGCGTCATGCCGATGCCCTCGGTGGAGGCGTAGTACTCCTGCAGGATCGGCCCCCACCACTCGATCATCGCCCGCTTGACCTCCACCGGGCAGGGCGCGGCGGCGTGCACGGCCATCCGGTGGCAGCTGAGGTCGTAGCGCCGCCGGACCTCCTCGTCCAGCTTGAGCATCCGGACGAACATCGTCGGAACCCACTGGCTGTGCGTGGCGCCGTGGCGCTCGATCGCCCGCAGCGCGCCTTCCGGGTCGAACCGCTCCATCATCACCACGGTTCCGCCGATCGCCTGCACCGCGGCGCAGTACCGCAGCGGCGCCGCGTGGTAGACCGGCGCGGGCGAGAGGTAGACGGTGTCCTCGTCGAACCCGTAGAAACCGCGCAGCAGGTCGACCAGCACGTTGCCGGGCTCGTGCACCTGGCGGTCGGGCAGGTTCGGCTTGATCCCCTTGGGACGCCCGGTGGTTCCCGAGGAGTACAGCAGGTCCGCGCCGCAGGGCTGCGCGGTGGGCACCTCCGCCGACGCCGACGCCAGCGCCCGCTCGTAGTCGCCGAAACCCGGCACGTCACCGCCGAAGGCCAGCCGGAGCCCGGCGGCCGGAACCTCCGCCGCGACGGCCTCGGCGAGATCGCCCAGCCCGGCCGACACCAGCAGCGCGCTGGCCCCGGAATCGTTGACGACGTAGGCGACTTCAGCGGGTTGCAGGTGGCTGTTGACCGCGCACAGGTACATGCCCGAGCGCAGCGCGGCCCAGTAGATCTCGAACGCCTCCGGCGAGTTGTCGCTGAGCAGCGCGATCACGTCGCCCTTGCCCAGCCCGGCCGAGCGCAGCAGGTTGGCCAGCCGCAGCGACCGCTCGTCGAGCTCTCGGTAGGTCAGGGTCCGCCCGGATCCGGCCATGATCAGCGCCGGGCGGTCGGGACGGGTAGCAGCGTGGATTCCTGGGTACATGCGGCTCCTCCTTGAACCATCGGCACCCGCTGATCACCTCGCCAGGCGCGCCAACTCCCCGAACAGCCGCTCGGCCTGCTCGGCGCTGGGCACCACGAAGACGCCCTTGGCCTCCACCAGGACGGTTTCCGGGTCCTCCTCGGTGCTGATCGTGGCGATCGATTCGGTCCACCGCCCGTCGACCCGCACCACCTGGCCGACGATGCGCAGCGGCGTCTCCAGCGGCACCGGCCGCCGGTAGCGCAGGTCGAGCTTCACCGTCATGCCGTGCTTGCCGCGCGTGGCGTGCGCGTGGCCGAGGATCTGGTCCAGCAGCAGGGCGCTGATCCCGCCGTGCCCGTAGCTGGGCGGGCCCTCGTAGGTCAGGCCGAGGGTGCACCGCCCGATCGCGGTGCCGTCGACGATCTCCACCTCCATCGGCGGAGCGATCGGATTGCCCGGACCGGACGCCGGGTTGTACATCCGGCGCGCCCGCTGCCCGCCGTCCACGGCGGCCGGTTCACCGCGTTCGCGGCGGGCCGCGGTCAGCGGCGGGACCAGCGCGCGGACCTGCTCGGCGAGCTCGGTCAAGGTCGCGGCGTCGACCTCCGTGGCCACCGCGGCACCGGTCAGCTCGCGCAGCGCGGCCCCGAGCTCCCGCGCGGCCCGGCGGCGCTGCGCCAGGTCGTCGTCGACTGCCACCGGATCACTCACCCCGCCAGACCGGCTTGCGCTTCTCGGCGAACGCCAGTGCGCCCTCCTGGGCGTCGGCGGAGGTGAACACCGGTGCGGAGATCGCGGCCTGCTCGGCGAAGGCCTCGGCGTCGGTCCACCGCACCGCCCCGGCGACGATCTGCTTGGTGGCCCGGACGGCCAGCGGGCCGTTCACCGCCACCCGCGCGGCCAGCTCCCGCGCCCCGGCCAGCGCCTCGCCCGGTTCGGTGAGCCGGTTGACCAGCCCGTGCGCGTGGGCGACCTCGGCGGTCAGCGGATCACCGGTCAGCGCGACCTCCATCGCCAGCTGGTACGGCAACGTCCTGGGCAGCCGCAGCAGGCCGCCCGCGGCGGCGACCAGGCCGCGCTTGACCTCGGGCAGCCCGAACTTGGCCTCCCGGGAGGCGACGATCAGGTCGCAGCTGAGCGCCAGCTCGCAACCGCCGGCCAGCGCCCAGCCCTCGACCGCGGCGAGCAGCGGCTTCGACGGCGGGCTCTCGGTGAGCCCGCCGAAACCGCGTCCCGGCAGGCTGGGCCGTTCGCCGCGGGTGAAGGCCTTGAGGTCCATGCCCGCGCAGAAGGTGCCGCCCGCGCCCGTGAGGATGCCGATGACCGCGTCCGAGCGCGCTTCCAGCTCGTCGATGGCGGCGGCCAGCCCCTCGGCGACGGAGCGGTCCACCGCGTTGCGGGCCTCGGGCCGGTTGATCGTGATGACGACGACGCCGTCGGCGATCTCGGTCAGGACGCTGTCACCCACGCTGCATCTCCTCCGGGCTCGGGCCAGGGCGGGCCCCAGTATCGCCCGCCGCGCCGCCCAGGTCCAGACCGACCGGCCGGTATGATTCAGACCGAACCGCGCACGCACTGATAGCCGGGATCAATGAGCGGAGTTCCGCGAGCTCTAGGCTCGCACGCATGATCGAGAACTCGCCGACCGCCCTGCTGCCGGTCCTGCACTACGACGACACCCGCGCCGCCGTGCGCTTCCTCGTCGACGTCCTCGGCTTCCAGGAGGCGCTGGTGGCCACCGACGACGAAGGCGATGTCGTGCACGCCGAGCTGGCCTGGCCCGGCGGCGGGGCGCTCGTGCTGGGCGGCACCAAGCACGTCGACAGCGTGCACGGCGGAATGCGCGCGGGCAGCAACGCGATCTACCTGGTCAGCGACGAGGTGGACGCGGTCCACCAGCGCGTGCTCGCGGCCGGCGGCGACGTGCTGGAACCGCCGCACCACGCCAAGTTCGGATCCGGCGCGGACTCCTACACGCTGACGGTGCGCGATCCCGAGGGCAACCTCTGGACCTTCGGCACCTACCGCAGCGCAGCCGGTGGCTCGTGAGCGGTGGGCGTTCGTATGCTGCCGGGGTGGATCTGCGGCTGGTGGAGTACTTCGTGGCGGTGATCGACCACGGCAGCGTCACCAGGGCCGCCCAGGCCCTCTACATCGCGCAGCCGTCGCTGTCGCAGGCGATCCGCAGCCTGGAGCGGCAGCTCGGGGTGCAGCTGTTCCACCGCACCGGCCGCCAGCTGGTGCTCACACCCGACGGCGAGGCGTTCGCGGCTCCGGCGCGCCGGATCCTCCGCGACGTCGAGCGCGCCCGCAAAGCCGCCCAGGACGTCCGCGCGCTGGAGAGCGGGCAGCTCGACATCGCCGCGCTGGCCACGCTCGCCGCGCACCCGCTGCCGGAGCTGGCCGGCGAGTTCCACCGGCGGCACCCCGGCGTGCTGCTCAACGTCTCCGATCCCGGTGTCTCGGCCCGCGTCGTCGACGAGGTGCGGCGCGGGCACGCCGAGCTCGGACTGACCAAACTGCCGCCCCAGCACGGTTCCTCGCTGCTCACCCGTGAGCTCGGCACCCAGGAGATCGTGCTGGTCCTGCCGCCGGAGCTGGCCGGGCAGCTGCCCGATCCGGTGCCGCTGGAGGCGGTCGCGGGCATCCCGCTGGTCCTGGAGCTCACCGACACCCGCACCCTGGTCGACGACGTGCTCGACACCTCGGCGCTGACCGTCGCGGTGGAATCGGCCAACCGGCAGGCGATCTGGGACCTGGTCGCGCACGGCGCGGGCGCGACGTTCCTGCCCCGCGCCCTGGCCGAACGCGAACTGCACGGCGCGGTCCTGCGCTCCATCACGCCGGAACTGCGCCGCAGCGTCGGTTTCGTGCACCGGCCGGGACCGCTCTCACCCGCCGCGGAGGCGTTCCTGGCCGTCGCCGGGGTCAGCCCCGCGCCATCCGCAGCAACGCCCGCCCCGCCGGGGACAGCGCCGCCGGGTCGTAGAGCACCCCGTAAGCGAGGTTGATCGGCGGTTCGACCGCCCGCACGATCGCCCCGCGCGCGGCGGCCTGCTCGGCCATCGACCGAGTCAGCACGGTGCCGCCGAGACCGGCCAGCACGAACGGCAGCATCGCCTCGCGGTGCTGCACGACCGCCGACGGCCGGGTGCGCTTGCGGGCCGCGCTGAGCGCCCGCTCGATCGCGGTGCGGCCGGTGCTCTTGGGCACGATGACCAGCGGCAGGTCCGGGAGTTCGGCCAGCGGCAGCGGATCCTTGGCCGGCACGTCGGTGCCCGGCGGGAACACCAGCCAGAACTCGTGCTCCCCCAGCTCCTCCACCGCCAGGTCCGCGGCCGGGACGGGGAGGTTGGTGAAGACGATCTCGCAGTGCCCCTCGCGGATCAGCGCGGCACCGGCCTCCTCGTCGCGCAGCTCGGCCAGCCGCAGCGAGACGTTCGGGTAGCGCTGCCGGAACCGGCCGACCAGCTGCGCCACCGGGTGCACCGCCAGCGCGGCGGCGACGTGGATGTCCAGCCTGCCGCGCGGCAGTCCCGCGGCGTCGACCAGGGTGCCCTCGGCGGCGACGACGTCGCGCAGGATCTGCCGGGCCGGGCCGACGAAGGCCTGCCCTGCCGAGGTCAGCACCATGCCGCGGCCGATCCGGTGGAACAGTTCGACGCCGAGCTCGCGCTCCAGCCCGCGGATGGCCTGCGACACCGTGGGCTGCGCCAGCCGCAGCGCGCTCGCCGCGGCGTTGATGCCGTTGTGATCGACGACGGCCAGGAAGTACTCGACCTGGTGCAGCTCCACCCCGGCAGCCTAACGGTCGTGGGCGCGAACCCCTCGCGCACCCCACCACCACCCGCGCTCA
>NZ_JAQGLB010000006.1 GCF_027853965.1 Saccharopolyspora indica
GGGGGGGGGGGGGCGCGGGGGGCGCCCCCCCACCACGGGGTCAGGCCGTGGCCAGAGCGGCCAGGGCGTCGATCTCCACCAGCTGGTCGTCGTAGCCCAGGACGGTCACGCCGAGCAGGGTGCTGGGCGGGTCGTGGTCGTGGTCGGCGAAGTAGTCGCGCACCACTTCCCAGGCCGTGACCAGGTCCTGCTGGTCGCTGCTGGCCACGTAGACGGTCGTCTTGACCACATCGGACAGTTCGGCCCCGGCTTCGGCCAGGGCGGTCTTGAGGTTGTGCATCATCTGGCGGGCCTGGCCGGCGTAGTCGCCGACCGCCACGGTCGCCCCGTCGTCGTCGAGCGGGCAGGACCCCGCGGCGAACAGGAGGTGTGCATCGGGTGGCACGACGGCGCCGTAGGCGTATTCGGCCACATCGGACAGTGTTGAGCTGCGCAGCAGACGGATCTTGCTAGACACCCCACGACGCTACCGGCGGCGCCGGGCCGGTGAGCCGGTGTTCGCTCCGAGGGAAAAATCAGTTGATCGTCCCAATAGTCTGGAGTCGTCAGTCGAAGGACTGGTTGTGGAACGAGTGCTGCGGGAGGTGCGGGTGATCAGCGGGCGCGCTGGTGGCGGACCGTTCGTCGGAGACGTCGCCGCAGCACGCCGCATCGACCGCAGCACCCGGAAACCGGTGCGGGCGAACTGGTACCCACCTGCGTTCGACCTGCCACGTCGGCAGCTGGATCCACTGTGGAGGAACGGGGGACGATGAGATCGCAGGGCGTGGTGGACGAGCGGTTCGCCGTGGTGCGCGAGGTGTTCGACGGGTTGCTGGCCTCCGGAGCGGAGACCGGCGCGGGGCTGGTCGTGCGCCACGAGGGCCGGGAGGTGGTCCGGCTCAGCGGCGGCTGGACCGACGCCGCCCACCGCGCTCCGTGGCGCGATGACACGCTGGTGCAGGTCTTCTCGCTGGGCAAACCGCTTGCCGCGCTGACCGCGGTGAAGGTGCTCGCCGATGCCGGGCTCGGGCTGGACCGGCCGGTGGCCGAGGTGTGGCCGGACTACGCCGCGGCGGGCAAGTCGGCCACGACGCTGCGGCAGCTGCTCAGCCACCAGGCCGGGCAGCCGGCGTTCCCGGAGGCGACGACCGATCTGCTCGACGACGCGCGGCTGCGCGCCGAGCTGGCCGCGGCCGCACCGGAATGGCCGCCCGGCAGCCGCATCGCCGAGCACGCCCTGACCTACGGGCACCTGCTCGACGGGGTGGTGCGCGCGATGACCGGGCGAAGCCTGGGCGAGGTGTTCCGGCGCGAGGTGGCCGCGCCGCTGGGCTGGGACGCGCACTTCGGCGTGCCCGAGGCGGATCTGCCGAGGGTGGCCGAGCTGGTCGTCGGCGACCCCGGGTACTGGACGTTCGGGCAGGCCGGCGGGCTGGTCCAGCGCGCCCTGACCACACCACCGGGCGCGCTGGAGGTGGCGGTGGCCAACAGCGCGCGGTGGCGGCGGGCGCAGTTCCCGGCGATCGGCCTGCACGCCACGGCTTCAGCGATGGCGTCGTTCTTCGCCGCGCTCACCGACACCGCCGGGCCGGTGGCGCGGCTGCTGGGCGAGCGGATGCACGGTGAGCTCATCGCCCCGCAGGCCAGCGGTCACGACGAGTTCCTGAACTGCGACGTGACCTGGACGCTGGGAGCCCAGCGCGAGGAGGACCAGCTGGACATGGGCGGGATCGGTGGTTCCACGGCGTGGGTGTCGCTGCGGCACGGCTATTCCTGCGCCTACCTCACCCGACACCTCGCGGGCCCGCACCGCATGCTCGCCCTGGAGGAGGCCATCAACTCGCTGTGGTGAACCGGCTTCCACCGGGAAATCGCCGGCCCGCACCGAGCCCGGATCGCTGACGGCCTGGATGCTCCTTTCAGGTGGTCATTGGTTCGCCGGGCGTGGTTGTTCTCGATTCGAGGCCGGCATCACTCCGCCTGGGTGATCATGGCGAAGTGTCTCCTGTTCCTGATGCCGCCGTGTGGATCGCGGTGGCTGCTGCGCTGATCCAGGTCGCAGTGGTCGTTCACGTCGGCCGTGGGCGGGAGACGGGTGGGCGCGGCCCGCACCGGTCGGTGCCGGACACCGTGTTCGTGCTGGGAATGGCCGTCGCGGTATTCGTAGAACTGCGGATAATACTGGAGGACGCCGCATCGGAGAATGCGCAGGGCCACAACCCGATCGGCGCCCTGTCCCCCTTTCTGGACACCACGTTGTTCAAGTGGGTGCTCGTCATTTTCGCCCTGGCGTCGATGCTGATCCGCATTCTCTGGGCATGGGTGATCGGCGCGGTCATCAAAAGTCTCGTGGCCGGAAACCTGGACCGGGTGCAGGTTCTTGCGCACATCGCAACACTGGTCACAACCGCGACGGCCGGCGTGCTGCTCATCGGCGTCGACCACCGATCCTTCGCGCGGGATCTCATCATCTGGGTGCCGATCGTTCTTGGTTTCATCGGAGGCCTGCTGGAGCCGGTTGAGGTTCCAGCAGGGCAACCGCGTGATGACAACCGCCGTCCCGTTGGTGGGCAGGCCCGGCAAAGTCCTGGCCGTGGGCTCGCGCTGACCGTTGTGGGGTGGACGCTGTTCGCCCTGTCGTTGTTGATGCCCATGATCTTGATTCCCTGGATCGACTTCCAGCTGTACGAGAGCCGTGATCCTGTGTCCGATGTCCCGATCTGGATGTCTGCGATGATCGCGTTCGCGGTCATCGCGCCTGGGTTCCTGCTCTTCGGCATCGGCAACGTCCTGCTCAAGAAGGGCAAGCAGCTGCGCCACCGGATCATCCCTTCATTCGAAGAGCTCGCCGGGGAGCGCTATCTGCTCTACCTGCGCCCCTTCTCCCTCGACCCCGTGATGGCCTTGCCACCGGGTGACGACCCGTCCCTGAGCGCCGGCTCTCCCTTCGAGCTCGTCGGGACCTACGAGGAATTCCTGGTGAGCCAGTTCCAGGGCCTGGGCCGCATCGTCGCGATCGGCCAGCCCGGCGAGCCCCTGCCGGAACTCGGTGCTGAACGCGGCTACCTGCCCCGCGACGACGACTGGAAGGACACGGCGAGCAGGCTGATCAAGGGGGCGCACGCGGTCATCATCACCGCGGCTCCCGGTTCCGGGACGATGTGGGAATTCACCGAAGCGCTGCACGCCACCACGCCCACCCGGCTGCTGCTGCTCGTCTACGACGACGAAACCTACCGCTCCTTCCGGGAAGGTGTGGCGCAGGAGTACGCGACGAGGTCGTCCGCCGAGGCGGACCTCGACTGGCCGCCACTGCCGCAATTGCCGGATGTTCCGCCGCCCCCTGCGCGCGCCAGAGGGGTTCGTTGGGAATTCCCGCTCAGGGGAATCCTGTCCTTCGACCACGAATGGCGTCCGCAGTTCACTCGATTCCCGCCGACCCTGCCGCGGATCAGGCATGCCTGGACCATACGCCGGCTGGTCCGGCGCGAACTCAAGCCGGTTCTGGATCCGGTGTCGCAGCTGCCCCCAGCACCACCGCTCGAACGGTGTCGGTGAGGTCGTGTTGACTCGGGGGCATGACGACGCACGTGGAGGACGCGACGATCGCCGACGCCGAGGAGCTGACGCGGATCGTGCGCACCAGCAGCGCCTACGACGGGCACTACCGGGTGATGGTGGCCGAGCTGGGCATCGACGCCGGGTACCTCGCCGAGCATCTGGTGCGGGTCGCTCGCGACGGTGACGGGCGGCCGCTGGGCTTTCACACGGTGATCGTGCCGGGACGCGGTGCCGATGGTGAGGGCGAGCTGGACTACATGTTCGTCGACGACGCCGCGCAGGGCCGGGGTCTGGGCCGCCTGCTCATCACCGACGCCTGCCGGCAGGCCCGGGCGCGCGGGCTGCGGCGGCTGCACGTGGTGTCGCACCCTCCGTCGGAGGGCTTCTACCTGTCGATGGGTGCCCGGCGGGTCGGCACGGTGCCGCCGGCGGGCGAGATCACCTGGTCGCGGCCGCACCTGGCGTTCGAATTGTAGGTGCGCGCGTTCGGTTTACGGTGGCCTCATGCGCATCTCACGCCTGCAGTTCGTGTCCGTTCCGGTCAGCGATCAGGCCCGGTCCCGCGACTTCTACGTCGACGTGCTCGGTTTCGAGCTGGTGGTGGACGTGGCCGGTCCGCACGGCCGGTTCCTGATGGTCGCTCCGCCCGGCTCGCCCAGCGGCGTGGTGCTGGTGGACTTCCCGGTGGGCGGCATGGAGCTCAGCGGTCCGGTGCACCTGCAGTTCCACACCGAGGACGTCGAGTCCGATGTCGCCGAGCTGCGCGGGGCGGGTGTGCAGGCCGGTGACGTGCAGGAGATGCCGTGGGGGCGGGCGACGTCGTTCACCGATCCCGACGGCAACGCGATCTCGTTGCTGGAGCCCTCGCGGATGGGCGAGCGGCCGGCCGCGACCTGAGCGGTCAGCGGGTCAGCCGCCAGATGACGTCGATGCCCGCTTCGCCGGGGCTGGTGGGCAGTTCGCGGGGCGGGCTGCGGCGGTCGACGCAGGTGAAGCCGAGGCGTTGCGGGACGGCGGCGCTGGCGGTGTTGCCCGCGTCGTGCCAGATCTCGACGTGGTCGATGCCGGGCAGCGCCAGCGCCTGGTCGACGAGCGCGGCGGTGGCGGTGGTGACCAGGCCGCGGCCGGTGTGGCCGGGGTGCAGCCAGTATCCGATCTCCAGGCCGGTGGGGCCGATCCGGCGTTCCAGGGCGATGCAGCCCGCGATGGTGCCGCCGACGGTGATGGCGTAGGTGAAGGCCCGGCCGCTGCGCCAGTTGTCCTGGGTCTTCTGGAGGAACTCCGCGGCGTTCTCCAGCGAGTAGTCACCGGCCGCCCACGGCATCCACGGCCGCAGGTGCGGTAGTGCTTCGGTGACCACGCGGTGCAGCGCGGCGAGGTCGGTGCTGCGCCAGCGCCGCAGCACCGCCGATTCCAGGTCGATCTTCTCGGCAGGCCGGTCCATGCGTTGATACTGCTGGTCGGCGCCGTGCGGTGGCAACCGAATTGATCCCGGGTGTTCGCCGCGGAGGCCTGGATGGTGGTGCCTGCGGGCGGCATGATGATCCACCGTGAAGATACGAATCGCTTTCATGTCTTTGGCGGTGGTGATGAGCGGGCTGGCGGCCCCGTCGGCCGTGGCCGCCGCCGACGGTCCCCGGATCGCCTCCTACAACGTGTTCATGCTCCCGCGTTCTCTGTTCCCGAACTGGGGGCAGCTGCAACGCGCCGACCTGCTGGCCTCCGAAGGCGTGCTGGCAGGTCAGGACGTCGTGGTGGTGCAGGAGGCCTTCGACAACGAGGCCTCGCAGCGCCTGCTGGCCAACCTCGCCGGTGACTACCCGCACCAGACGCCGGTGCTGGGGCGCTCGCGGAACGGGTGGGACGCCACGCTGGGGTCCTATTCGGACACCCGCCCCGAGGACGGCGGGGTGGCGGTGCTCAGCCGCTGGCCGGTGACCGAGCGCGTCCAGTACGTCTTCGGACCGGGCTGCGGCGCCGACGCCGCCTCCAACAAGGGATTCGCCTACACCCGCATCGACTCGCCCACCGGCCCGGTGCACGTGATCGGCACTCACCTGCAGGCCGACGACAACGCCTGCGGTGACCGGGCACCGGGCGTGCGGGCCGGTCAGCTGGGCGAGATCGCGCAGTTCGTGCGGGACCGGGCGATCCCGGCCGCCGAACCGGTGGTGGTGGCCGGTGACCTCAACATCGACGCCACGGCCGAGGAGTTCACCGCCGCGCTGGCCACCCTGGGCGCCACCGCCCCGGAGACCACCGGGCATCCCTTCTCCTACGACCCGGCGACCAACTCGGTGGCCGCCTACCAGGCACCGGGCTGGCCGGGCCAGCAGCTCGACCACGTGCTGCCGCTGGCCGGGCACGGGCAGCAGCGCTGGGTCTCGGAGACCCGGGCGGTGCACTCGCCGGAGTGGTCGGTGACCTCGTGGGGCCAGACCTACACCTACACCGACTTCTCCGACCACTACCCGGTCTTCGCGCACCCGGCGTAGAGACCGCGGAAACACCGCGGGGCCGCACCCCTCGCGAGGGGTGCGGCCCCGAGCGGTCCGGCTCAGATCAGGCCGAGCTTGCGGACGGCGTCGCGCTCCTCGACCAGCTCGTTGACCGAGGCGTCGATGCGGGCGCGGGAGAACTCGTCGATCTCCAGGCCCTGCACGATCTCGAACTTGCCGTCGCGGGCGGTGACCGGGAACGAGGAGATCAGGCCCTCCGGCACGCCGTAGGAACCGTCGGAGACGACCGCCGCCGAGGTCCAGTCACCCTCCGGGGTGCCGTTGACCCAGGTGTGCACGTGGTCGATGGCGGCGTTGGCGGCCGAGGCCGCCGAGGAAGCACCGCGGGCCTCGATGATGGCCGCACCGCGCTTGGCGACGGTGGGGATGAACTCGTCGGCCAGCCAGGACTGCTCGACCTGCTCGGCGGCGATCTTGCCACCGACCTCGGCGTGGAACAGGTCCGGGTACTGGGTGGCGGAGTGGTTGCCCCAGATGGTCAGCTTCTTGATCTCGCTGACCGACACGCCCAGCTTCTGCGCCAGCTGGGTCAGCGCCCGGTTGTGGTCCAGGCGGGTCATGGCGGTGAACCGCTCGGCGGGCACGTCCGGGGCATGGGCCTGGGCGATCAGCGCGTTGGTGTTGGCCGGGTTGCCGACCACCAGCACGCGCACGTCCTCGGCGGCACCGGCGTTGATGGCCTCGCCCTGCGGCTTGAAGATGCCGCCGTTGGCCTCCAGCAGGTCACCGCGCTCCATGCCCTTGGCGCGGGGGCGGGCGCCGACCAGCAGCGCGACGTTGGTGCCGTCGAAAGCGGTGCGCGCGTCGTCGGTGATGTCGATGCTCTGCAGCAGCGGGAACGCGCAGTCGTCGAGCTCCATCGCGGTGCCCTCGGCCGCCTTGACCGCCTGCGGGATCTCCAGCAAGCGGAGCTTGATCGGGGTGTCGGGCCCGATGAGCTGACCGGAAGCGATCCGGAACAGCAACGCGTAGCCGATCTGACCGGCCGCACCGGTGACGGTCACGGTGACGGGAGCTTTGGTCATGGGGTTTCGTTCTCCTGCTCGCCGGGTGATTGCCTAGTCCGGATGCTATCCCCAGCGCCGGAGCGCCGCGGCGGGCCCGCCACGGATCACAGTGGACGCGGCGCGGGACCGATTCAGCCTCCTCGGTGAACACCACAGCCGGGGTGAACGCGGCTCCGGTCACCACGTCGAGGGTGGTGCGGATGAAACCGCTGGTGATCGACCTCGGCGATGAGTTCGAGCCTGCGGTGCGGTCTGACCTGGTGGAGTTGTCAGCTCACCACGGCCAGGAGGAGCAATCATGACCAAGCGCGATCAGCCGAAGGCCGCACCGGAGATCGTCGACCGCGCCGCGTTCGAGGAGGCGCTCGCCGAGCAGGTGGCCGCGGAGAAGGAGGTCACCCGGCACAACGACCGGGTCGCCGCGGCCCGGCGCAGGCTGCCGATGGTGGAGGTGCCCGACTACGTCTTCACCGGCCCGGGCGGACCGGTGCCGCTGAGCGGGCTGTTCGGCGACACCTACCTGCTGGTGGTGCAGAACGTGATGTTCGGCGCGGACTGGGACGAGGGGTGCCCGAGCTGCACGTGGGCGGTGGACAACCTGCCCGCCACCACGCAGCGGTTGTCCGAGGAGGCGATCGCGTTCGCGATGATCTCGCAGGCGCCGATCGGCAAGCTGGAGGCCTGGCGCGCCGAGCGGGGCTGGGAGTACCCGTGGGTCTCCTCGGCCGGAACGACCTACCACTACGACTGGGGCTGGACGCAGCGCGACGAGCAGGGCGGTGAGGTGCTGCGGCCCGGCTACTCCTACTACCTGCTCAAGGACGGCAAGCCGTACCTGACGTACATGACCACCGCGCGAGGCGTCGAGGCGGTGCTGCCGGTGGCGCAGATGATGGACCGCACCGCCTACGGCCGGCAGGAGGAATGGGAGGACAGCCCCGCGGGCTGGCCGCAGTACCCGACCTACGGGTGAGGGTGGCCAGTTCCGGCGGATTGGCCGTTCGCGCCTGCTCCGCCGCCGCTTAGCGTTCACCGGAACGGACTAGCGGAGGTGGCGGGCGTGGTCAGTTTCGGTGCGGTGGCCGGGATCGCGGTGGTGGCGCTGGGGTTGGTGCTGACCCCGGGGCCGAACATGGTCTACCTGGTGTCGCGGTCGGTGACGCAGGGGCGGCGGGCCGGTCTGGTGTCGCTGGCCGGGGTGGCGGTGGGGTTCCTGGTCTACGCCGCGGCGGCCTCGGCCGGGATCGCCGCGGTGTTCACGCTAGTGCCCGCGCTCTACACGGCGGTGCAGGTGGCCGGGGCGGTGTACCTGCTGTGGCTGGCCTGGCAGGCGGTGCGCCCGGGCGGGATGTCGGTGTTCGCGCCCGCGGCGGTGCCCGAGCACACCGCGGGCCGGTTGTTCGCGATGGGGCTGGTGACCAACCTGCTCAACCCGAAGATCGCGGTGCTCTACGTGTCGTTGCTGCCGCAGTTCGTCGATCCGGCGCGGGGCGGGGTGGCGGGCCAGAGCCTGCTGCTGAGCGCGGTGCAGATCGTGGTGGCGGTGTCGGTGAACGCGCTGATCGTGGTGACCGCGGGATCGGTGTCGGGCCTGCTGTCGCGGCGGCCGGGGTGGCTGCGGGTGCAGCGGTACTTCATGGGTGCGGTGCTGGCGGGCCTGGCGGTGCAGTTGCTGGCCGGGCGGGCCCGTCCTGCTTGAGCGCTAGCGGCCGTTGCGCTCGCGGTGCTTGCACCCGGGCCAGCAGCAGGGCCTGCGCTTGCCTTCCAGCAGCTCTTCCCGCGTCCGGCGGATGCGGCGTTCGCGGGTGGCCGCCTGCTTGGCGTCCTCGACCCAGCAGATGAACTCGTTGCGGGCCAGGGGCGTGATGTCGTGCCACGCCGCGAGCGCGGTGCCGTCGGCGATGAGCGCCTCGCGCAGGTCTGCGGGCAGTTCGTGCACCGGTCCACCGGGTACTGGCTGGCTGTTCACGAGCGCCACGGTAGCCGAAGCGCCGGTCAGCCCGTGGTTTGCGGGGTGGCGGGCTCGGGGAGGGTGGCGTGCCGGAACGGGGACGCGGCCAGCACCACCGCGGAGGCGACGAGGCCGGCGATGCCCGCCCACAGCGCGGTGCGCAGGCTGGTGGCGTCGGCGATGAGGCCGCCGAGCGGGGCGCCGATGACGATCGCGCCGCGGTTGAGGGAGCGGATGGTGGTGTTGACCCGGCCTTGCAGCCGGTCGGGGGTGATGGCCTGCCGGTAGGCCATCTCGTTGGGGCCTTCCAGGCCCATGAGCACCCAGAACAGCAGCTGCGAGAGCCCCAGGAGGACGATCACCGCCGGGCTCGGACCGAGCAGCGGCACCAGCAGCCACGGCAGCGGCATGAGCACGCGGGTGAGCACCACGGTGCGCCCGGCGCCGAAGCGGCGGCCGCTGCGGTTGGCCAGCGCACCGCCTGCCACCGCCCCGACACCGGCGCAGGCGTAGCTGATGCCCAGCTGGAACTCGCCGAGCCCGAGGCCGCCCTCCGGTGCGCGCAGCACGTAGAGGACGTAGACGGTGGTCAGCATGCTGTGGGCCAGGAACCACAGGTGCCCGGCCAGCGACTGGGGGCCGAGCATGCGGTGCCGGTAGACCCAGGAGGCGCCTTCGCGCAGTTCGGTGAGCACGCCGCGCCGCTGCGCGCGCGGTGCGGACTGCTCGCGGGTGCCGATGCCCGCCAGCAGCGCACCGGAGATCAGGTAGGAGATCGCGTCGACCAGGATGGCCAGCGGGGCGCCGATGGCTTTGACCAGGGCTGCCGCCAGCAGCGGGCCGGTGGTCTGGGCGACGGCGTGGGACTGCTCCAGGCGCGCGTTGGCCGAGGTCAGCATGTGCACCGGGACCAGCTTCGGCAGGAATGCCTGGTCGGCGGCGTCGAAGAACAGCGACAGCAGGCCCAGCAGCGCGGCGAAGGCGATGAGCACCGGCAGGGTCAGCAGGCCGGCCAGGTGCAGCAGCGGGATCGCGCACAGCACGACCGCGCGGGCGAAGTCGGCGCCGACGAGCAGGGGTTTGCTGCGGTAGCGGTCGACCAGGACGCCGACGAACAGGCCCAGCAGCAGGTAGGGCACCCAGCGGGCGGCGTTGAGCAGGCCGAGTTCGGTGGCGGTGGCGTGCAGGGTGAGCGCGGCCAGGACCTGCAGGGCGAGGGTGGTGACGTAGGTGCCGAAGATCGAGGTGGTCGATGCCGCCCAGAACCTGCGGTAGTCGGCGACACCGGCCGGTTGCGTCATGATCGAACCGTAGCAGCCTCCTTTTCGCAGCTGGGGGGCTTGGCGCGGGGTGGGCGGACCCACCCCGCGCGGATGTCAGCGGTCGGTGAAGCGGCGGTACTGCTCGGCGATGGTGCGCTGGTCGGCGGCGGTGTTGAGGAACATCAGCGAATCCATGCGGCAGTGGCAGGGGTTGCGCTCCCGGTCGTTGCCGGGGAAGCTGCCGCCGATCTTGATGCCGCGCGGCGTGGAGGCGGTGGTGCCGGTGCCGTCGACCTGCCACGGGTCGCCCGGGTCGGTGTAGAAGCCGGGCAGCGGTGCGCCGTTGCGGTACAGCGCCATCTGCCCGGTGGTGTAGTCGAACGTCGCCGCCAGGTGCACCCACTGGCCTGCGGGCAGCAGTTCGCGCCAGTCCTGCTGGGCGGCGAAGGTCTGCGAGGCCCCGTCGTCGAGGCGGCGGCCCAGGGCGACCAGCCGCAGCTGCCCGTCGACCTCGATCAGCTCCAGCAGGGCCCGCACGTCGTGGCCGGTGGAGTTGCCGGTGAGCAGCCCGGCCAGGCCGACGGCGTGGTAGCGGTCGGCTGGGTCGGGCGTGGTGGTGTTGGGTGCGGGGTTCTCGCCGGTCATCTTGAACCAGCCCATGACGGTGGCGCCGCGGGTCGCGTTGAACGCCGACAGCGAGCCGGTCTCGTCCCAGACACCGGCCTTCCAGTCGTCGTTGCCGTCGGCGTCGGGGGTGATCTGCCGGGTTTGCAGGGCGTTGTTGCTGCCGGGGAACGCCCCGTCGGGCACCCGCATGTCCTGCCCGCCGTTGATCAGCGACAGCAGGGTGCGCGAGGAGCCGGTGTCGAGTTCGCGGGAGTCGTCGGCGGCGAAGGGGTGCTCGAAGTCGTAGTGGGCCACCAGGTCGCGGCGCACGGTGTCGGTGACCTCGGAGTCGCGGGCCGGGCGGGTGCCGGTGACCTTCCAGATGGTGCCGTTGGCCTTGGCCAGCAGGTAGAGGTTGCGCTGCGAGTCGGTGCCGAAGCGCAGGTCCACCCGCCCGTCGCCGACGAAGTCGCTCATCCGCAGCTGCTTGCCGCTGGTGTCGAACAGCGCGAGCTCGTGCAGCGGCGCGCGCGGCCGGCCGCGGCGCATCTGGTCGGTCTCGGTGTAGAACACGCGGCCGTCGACGAGGTCGCCGAAGACGTACTTGCCGCGCAGCTGCGGCAGGTCCTGGCCGCGGTAGACCTGGCCGCCGGAGACGGCGTGGCCGCTGTCGGAGTTGCACGGCCAGTTCGGCGGCGGGTCGTGGTCGTAGGCGGCGACCGGGTAGGTGTAGCCGTACTTCGCGTCGTCGGCGGGCAGCGGGTAGAGGTAGCACTGGGTCTGCGGGTCGAAGGTGAAGGCTCCTTCGCGCCGGCTCCAGCCGAAGTTGTCGCCCGCGCGCACCTCGTAGACGGCTTCGATGGCGTGCTGGCCGATGTGCCCGAGGAACATGCGGCGGTCCTGCGGGTCCCAGCTGAAGCGGTGCGGGTCGCGCATGCCCACCGCGTAGATCTCGCCCAGCGCGCCGGGTCGCCCGGTGAAGGGGTTGTCGGCGGGGATGCCGTAGCGGCCGCCCGGGCCGTTGCTGCCCGCGGGGTCGATGCGCAGGATCTTGCCCGCCGGGGTGCTCAGGTCCTGCGGGATGTCGGTGTCCAGGCCGATGCCGCCGTCGCCGACGCCGAGGTAGAGCAGCCCGTAGTCGGGGTCGCCGGGGCGGGCGGTGGGGTTGAAGTCGATCTGCTGGACGGCGTGGACGTGGGTGGCGAATCCGTAGCGGAAGATCTCGCGCTGGGTGCCGGTGAAGGTGTCGGCGGCCGGGTCTTGGGCGGTCCACTCGGTGACCACGCTCTGCACGACGGCCTCGGGCTGGTTGGGGTAGGTGGGCGGTCGGGTGGCGATGGCGCCTTCGCCCTCGGAGTGCACGGTGTAGAACTTGCCGTTGGTGGCGAAGTCGGGGTGGAAGGCGACGAACCCGAAGCCGCTGCCCATGCCCTTGCCGGAGAAGAAGTGCTCGAAGCGCTCCCGGAAGTCCAGGTAGAGGTGCTGCTGGCCGCCGTCGAGCAGGTGCAGCGGGCCGTTGAGGTCGGGCACGTACTGGCGGCCGGAGCCGTCGGGGATCTCACCGATGTGGTTGATGCGGTTGTGGCGGATCAGCCGCGGGTCGGTGGCCGGCGGGGTGGCCTCGGTGGCGGGCAGCTGCGCGTGCTGCTCCAGGACCAGGCCGAACTCGGCGGCGATGGGCGCTTCGGGGATGGGGTCGGTGATCGGCTCGTCGGCGGTGGCCGGTGGTGCTGCGGTCAGGGTCGCGGCGAGCACCGCTGCGGTGATCGCGGCGACCCGGCGTCTGTGCGCTCGCATGGGGACTCCAGCGGTGGTGGGGACGGAGGTCAGGCGGGGCGGCCGGTGAGGGTGAGCTCGCGGATGCGGCCGTGGTTGTCGAAGGAGCCGAATCCGGCGCGGCCGCCGGGCAACCGGGTGTCGGTGGCGGTCAGCAGCGGCTCGGGCGAGCCGTCCAGGTGCACCGCGATGCGGCCGGTCGCGGGGTCGTGGTCGAGGCGGACGTGGTGCCAGTCGGTGTCGTCGATGGCCGGTGGCGCGCCGGTGGTGCCGTCCCACTGGTCGTCGATGCGCAGCCGGTCGGCGTCGTCGACGACGAACAGCCCGTTGTGCGGGTAGATCGTGTTGTCCTGGGAGAGGTGGGCGTAGTAGAAGCGGGTCGGCGAGCGGTAGCCGAAGATCAGCACCACGTCGCGGTCGTCGCGGGTGACGGGTTCGTCGATGCGGACTTCGGCGGTGCAGCGCAGCTGCCCGAAGTCCGGGCCTTGCCGCACGATGGCGTACTCGTAGGGCCGTCGTGGGCCTTCGGGTGCTTCGCCGCGTTCGGTCAGGACGACCTGGCCGTGGCCGAAGGCCCACTTGTGCGGGGTCAGCGGCGCCCAGTGGGCGGGGTCGTCGCCGGGGCGGATGCGCACGCCGGGGGCGGCCATGGCCAGGGTCGGCGCGGCGGCCAGCAGCGCGGTGAACGTCCGGCGTCTCATGTGGACCGTCCTTCCCGGGGCAGGTGGGGCGCGAGGAGCTCGGCGTGGCGGCGGGCGCAGGTGGCCAGCACCTGGGCGCCGGGGGCGGCCCAGACCTCGGCGTTGAAGACCTCCACCTCGACATCGCCCCGGTAGCCGGCGTCGATCACCGCGCGGGTGAAGGTGGTGAAGTCGATGTGGCCGTCGCCGACCATTCCGCGGCTGAGCAGCGCGTCGGGCGGCAGCGGCGTGATCCAGTCCGACACCTGGTAGGCGGTGATGCGCGGCCCGGCGCGGGCGATCTGGTCGAGCACGCCGGGTTCCCACCACAGGTGGAAGGTGTCGACCACGACCCCGACGACGTCCGGTGGATGCGCTTCGGCGAGGTCGAGGGCCTGGGCGAGGGTGGAGATGACGCCGCGGTCGGCGGCGAAGATCGGGTGCATCGGCTCGATGCCCAGCCGCACGCCGCGGGCCCGGGCGTGCGGGACGAGTTCGGCGATGGCCTCGGCCACGCGCTGACGCGCCCCGTGCAGGTCGCGGGAACCTTCGGGCAGCCCGCCGGGCACCAGCACCAGGGTGGGGCAGCTCAGCGCGGCGGCTTCGTCGAGCGCGGCCAGGTTGTCGTCCGAGGTGTTCCCGGTGGTGAAGAACCCGCCCCGGCACAGCGAGGACACGCGCAGCCCGGCATCGGCGATCATCCGCGCGGCCCGGGCCAGCCCGGTCTCGGCCAGCGGCTCGCGCCACACGCCGATCGCGCCGATGCCGGCGGCCGCGCAGCCGCGCACCGCTTCGGGCAGCGACCAGTTCGCGGTGGTGCGCTGGTTGAGCGCCAGCCGCGCCAGCCGCGGATCACCGGGTTCGGGAGTGCGGATGCGGGCGGGGGTCGCGGAGGGGACGTCGGTGTTCATCGGCTCGCTCCTGCCGCTTGCAGCCACAACCGCATGCGGTGCGCGGCCAGGTCGGGGTCGGGCAGCAGCCGGAGCTGGTCGGCCAGCTCGAAGATCCGCGCCAGGTGCACCAGGCCGCGGGCCGATTGCATGCCGTGCAGCATGGTGAACCCGGGCTGGTGTCCGGACAGCCAGGACAGGAAGGCGATACCGGTCTTGTAGTGGGCAGTCGGCGTGCTGAAGAGGTGCCGCGACAGCGCGGCGGTGGCCTCCATCTCCACGTCGTAGGTGGTCAGGTCGCCGTCGTCGAGTGCGCTCAGCGCCGCCGAGGCCGCGGGGGCGATCGCGGCGAAGGCGCCCAGCAGCGCGTCGGAGTGGTGGGTGCCGTCGCCGCGGATGAGCTGCGGGTAGTGGAAGTCGTCGCCGGTGTAGAGCCGCACCCCGGTGGGCAGTTCGGCGCGCAGGTGGCGTTCGTGCTCGGCTGAGAGCAGCGAGACCTTCACCCCGTCGATGGCTCGCGCGTGCTCGCGCACCAGGTCCAGGAACACCGCGGTGGCGGTGTCGAGGTCGGCCGATCCCCAGTAGCCGGTCAGGTGCGGGTCGAAGACCTCGCCGAGCCAGTGCAGCACGACCGGTTCGGCGACCTGCCGCAGCACCGCGTCGTAGACCCGCTGGTAGTCCTCGGGGCCGCGGGCCAGCGCGGCCAGCTGGCGGGAGGCCATCACGACCACTTGCGAGCCGGTGGACTCCACGAACGCCACCTGCTGCTCGTAGGCGGCGATGACGTCGTCCAGTGTGGACAGATCGGTGCGGTGGTCGGTGCCGGCGCCGGAGGCGATGCGGGCACCGCACGCGCGGGCCTGCTCGGCGCTGCGCCGCACCAGTTGCTGCACCGCGGCCCAGTCCAGGCCCATGTTGCGCTGCGCGGTGTCCATGGCCTCGGCCACGCCCATGCCGTAGTCGAACAGCACGCGGCGGAACGCCAAGGTGGATTCCCAGTCCACCGCGGCGGGCGCGCCGGGGCTGTTGTCGCCGAGCGGGTCGGCGACCACGTGCGCGGCGGCGAAGACCACCCGCGAGGTGTAGGGCTGCGGATGCGGCTTCCACGCCCGGGGCTCGCGCACCGTGATCCGCCGCCAGCCACCCCCGCTCGTGGGCAGGTCGATGGTGCTCATGCTGGTCCGCCTCCCCGCGATTCGCAGTGGTGGTTGCGTTCCGGCTTGATCCTGCGTTGTGCGATTTCTTGTGGCCGGGTCGCGTCACGGTCCCCTGAGGTGCGGTTGAGCAGGGCTCGGCTGTTCATGCGGCATCACCGGGCAGTGCGATGCGGCGGCCTTGGGCTGAGGACTCCAGTCCGGCGTGGGCCAGTTGCAGGCCGCGCACCCCGGCGGCCAGGTCGTAGGCGTGCGGGCGGTCGTGGTGGACGTCGAGCAGGAACTGCTCCCACTGGGCGCGGAACCCGTTGCCGAACTCGGTGTTGTCGGGCACCTCGTCCCACTGGGCGCGGAAGTCCTCGGTGGTGGGCTCGTCGGGGTTCCACCGCGGCCGGGGCGTGCGCACCCGGGGCTGCACGCGGCAGCCGAACAGGCCCGCCACCGCCGAGCCGTGCGTGCCGTCGACCTGGAACTCCACCAGTTCCCGGCGCTCCACGCGCACCGCCCACGAGGAGTTGACCTGGGCGATGACGTCGCCGTCGAGCTCGAAGATGGCGTAGGCGGCGTCATCGGCGGTGGCCCGGTACGGGCGGCCGTGCTCGTCCCAGCGCTGGGGGATGTGGGTGACGGCTTTGGCCGTGACCGCGCGGACGCGGCCGAAGAGGTTCTCCAGCACGTAGTTCCAGTGGCAGAACATGTCCAGCACCAGCCCGCCGCCGTCCTCGGCGCGGTAGTTCCAGCTGGGCCGCTGCGCCGGGAGCAGGTCGCCTTCGAACACCCAGTAGCCGAATTCGCCGCGCACCGACAGGATCCGGCCGAAGAAGCCGGCGTCGACGAGCCGTTTGAGCTTGCGCAGCCCGGGCAGGAAGATCTTGTCGTGCACCACGCCGTGCACCACCCCGGCCGCGCGGGCGGCGTCGACGAGCTGCTGCCCTTCGGCGATCGACCCGGCGACGGGTTTCTCGGTGTAGACGTGCTTGCCCGCGGCCAGTGCGGCGGTGATGGCTTCGTGGCGGCGGCTGGTGACCTGGGCGTCGAAGTAGATCTGGGCGTCTCCGGCCAGCTGGGCGGTCAGGTCGGTGTGCCATTCGGCGATGCCGTGCTGCTTGGCGATGTGGGCGAGCTTGTCGGCGTTGCGTCCCAGCAGGACCGGTTCGACCTGGATGCGCGAACCGTCGCCGAGGTCGATGCCGCCGTCGTCGCGGATGGCCAGCACCGAGCGCAGCAGGTGCTGGTGGTAGCCCATCCGGCCGGTGACGCCGTTCATCAGGATGCGGTAGGTGTGCTCGGTCATGTGTGCGTCTCCCTGCGGTGGGAATGCGGTGTCATGACGTGCCCGCGCGGCGGGTTCCGAGGTAGAGCTCGCCCAGCCGGTCGTCGGCGAGCAGTTCGGCGGCCGGGCCCGACAGGTGGACCCGGCCGAGGTCGAGCACGCAGCCCAGGTCGGCGGTTTCCAGCGCGCGGCGGGCGTTCTGCTCCACCATCAGCACCGCGGTGCCCGCCTCGCGCATCCGGGCCACCTGCGCGAAGACGGTTTCGGTGGCCTTGGGGTCCAGGCCCATCGACGGTTCGTCGAGCAGCACCACCCGCGGGCTGACCATCAGCGAGCGGGCGAACTCGACCTGCTTCTGCTGCCCGCCCGACAGCGCCCCGGCCAGGGAGTCCCAGCGTTGCGCCACCACAGGGAAGAGGTCCTTGACGAACTCCACGCGCTCGGCGGTGCGGGTCTTGTCGCGCAGCGCGTAGGCGCCGAGCAGGACGTTCTCGCCCACCGTCATCTCCGGGAACACGCTGTGGCCCTGCAGCACGTGGGTGAGCCCGGCGGCCGGCATCTGCTGCGGGCGCCTGCCGGTGATGTCGGTGCCCTCCAGCAGGACCCGCCCCGAGCGCGGGGCGAGCATGCCGCTGGCCACTTTGAGCACGGTGGACTTGCCCGCGCCGTTGGGGCCGACCAGGCACACCACGCTGGCCGGCGGTACCCGCACGGTCAGCCCGCGCAGGACCAGCGCCGCCCGGCCGTAGCCGGCTTCGACGTCGCGCAGTTCGAGCAGCGGCTCAGACGCCAAGGTATGCCTCCAGCACTGCCGGGTCCGCGCGCACCTCGCCGGGCGTGCCGGTGGCGATGGGCCGCCCCCGGTCGAAGACGACGACGTGGTCGGACAGGCTCATCACCAGGTCCATGTTGTGCTCGACGATGACGAAGGTGCGGCCTTCGGCGTTGAGCTCGCGCACCAGTGCCGCGATGCGGTCCAGCAGCGCCGGGTTGACCCCGCCCGCCGGTTCGTCGAGCATGATCGTTTCCGGGTCGGTCATCAGCACTCCGGCCAGTTCCAGGAGTTTCTGCTGGCCGTAGGACATGTCGCGGGCCTGGGCCTCGGCCAGGTGCTCGATGCCGACGCGTTCGAGCAGGTGCTGGGCGCGGTCGAGGTCGGCGCGCTGGCGGGCCGGGAGCAGCTTGCCGAGCAGGCCCGGCGTGCGCACGGCCACCAGCAGGTTCTCCAGCGCGGTCATGCGCGGGAAGATCCGGCACAGCTGGAAGCTGCGGCCGATGCCTGCGCGGGCGATGCGGTGCGCGGGTGCGCCGGTGATGTCGCGGCCGCGGTAGCGGGTGGTGCCGGAGTCGGGCCTGATCATGCCGGTGACGCAGTTGAAGAAGGTCGTCTTGCCCGAGCCGTTGGGGCCGATGAGCGCGTTGACCTTGCCGGGCAGGAAGCTCACGCTCGCGCCGTCCACGGCCCGCACCCCGCCGAAGGACTTGGTGAGCTCGGTGGTCCGCAGGCTCATCGGGTGGCCTCCTCGGGGGTGCGCTGCGCGGCGAGTTCGGCCTGGCTGACCTCGCGGATCGAGGTGGCCCTGGGTTTGCGCAGCCAGCCGGTCAGCGCGGGGATGACGCCTTCGGGCATGAACAGCACCACCGCGGCCAGCAGGACGCCGAGGGCGACCAGGTGCAGCTGGGTGTCGCCGTAGGAGTTCTTGAAGAACTCCACGGCGTAGCCGACCACCACCGCGCCCAGCAGCGGCCCGAACAGGCTGCGGATGCCGCCGAGCAGGCTCATCAGCACCAGGTAGGAGCCGGCGAGGATGGAGAACTGGAAGACCGGGTCCAGGAAGCCGAACCACAGCGCGTACAGGCCACCGCCCAGCGCGGTGAACAGCGCCGAGATGACGAACACGACCAGCTTGTAGGCGAAGGTCGGCACGCCGAGGGACTGGGCCTTGTCCTCGTCCTCGCGGATGGCTTTGAGACCGGCGCCGAAGCGGGAGCGGTCGATGATCCACCAGCACAGCAGCGCCAGGGCCAGCACGGCGGCGTGCAGGTAGAAGAACCGCTCGTGCTGTTCGGGGCGCAGCACGTCCTCGCCGAAGGGGCGGGGCACGCGCAGGCCGTTGGAGCCGCCGGTGAGCTCGCCCCAGCTCTGGAACACCAGCAGCGTGATCAGCACCAGGGCGATGGAGACGATGACGAAGGAGGCGCCGCGCACCCGCAGGCTGGCGATGCCGATGGGGATGGCCAGCAGCGCCACGACAACCGCGCCGGTCAGCAGCGCCAGCCACGGGTTCATGCCGGTGCGGGTGATCAGCAGCGCGGTGGCGTAGCCGCCGAGTCCGGAGTAGGCGGCGTGGCCCAGCGAGATGTAGCCGGTGAAGCCGCCGACGAAGTTCCAGGAGGTGGCCAGCACCGCGTAGCTCATGATCACCACGCCGACGGAGAGGATGAAGGCGTCCGGCGCCAGCTGCGGGAAGGCCAGCACCAGGGCGGCCAGCGCCAGCAGGCCGGCGGGGCGGAGGAGGTCAGAAACGCTGCGCAAGTCGGCCTCCGAACAGTCCGCGGGGTTGCAGCATCAAGGTGGCGAACAGCGCGACGTAGAACAGGGTTTGCGCCCAGGTGGTGCCCAGCGGCAGTTGCAGCAAGCTCTGGCCCAGGCCCAGCACCATCGCGGCGATGGCCGCGCCGCCGACGCTGCCCAGCCCGCCGACGACGATGATGGCCATCAGCGGGCCGATCCAGTGCCAGTGCAGCGACGGGTAGATGGTGGAGTCCAGGGCCAGGGCGGTGCCGCCGACCGCAGCGGTGGCCAGCCCGAGCCCGAAACCCAGCCCGGCGGTGCGGTCGGTGTTGATGCCGACCAGCTGCGCGGCGTCGCGGTGCTGGATGGTGGCACGCAGCGCCCACCCGAAGCGGGTGAACTTCAGCAGCGCGTACAGCCCGCTGAGGGCGATGGCGGCCAGGGCGAAGGCGATGAGCTTGACCACCGGGATGCTGGCGCCGAGCACGACGAGGTCGGCGCCGGAGTAGGGCAGCTGGATGCGCCGGTGGGTGCCGGAGAAGACCAGCCCGAGGACGCCTTCGACGATCAGCGCCAGCGAGAAGGTGAGCAGCACCGACATCATCGTCATCGTGGCCGGGCGCAGTCGGGAGATCAGCAGCCGCTGCAGGCCCACGCCCATGGCGAAGAACAGCGGCACGGTCACCACCAGCGACAGCAGCGGGTCCAGGCCGGTGCGCTGGTGGAACCACCAGGCCAGGTAGGCGGCCAGGATCAGGAACGCCGAGTGGGCGAGCATCACCACCCGCATCACGCCGAAGTAGAGGGTCAGGCCGGCGGCCAGCAGGGCGTAGAGCCCGCCGAGCAGCACGCCGAGCACCAGGCTCTGCAGCAGCAGGGATCCGGTCATCGGGGCATCACCACGCCGGTTTCGGGTGCACGAGGGCGGTCTGGGCGGCGTGTGCGGGCAGCACGATCTGGATGCGGCCGTCGACGTACTGCTGGATCAGGTGCGCGCCCTGGGGTTTTCCGGTCTCGTCCCAGCTCAGCGGGCCTACGACGGTGTCGACGGTGTTGGTGTGCAGCCAGTCGATGAGCTTGCGCTGGCAGTCCGGGTCGGCCTCGGCGCAGCCGACGGCCTGCACGGCGGCGGCCACGACCTGGCCGGTGGTGTAGGCGTTGGCCTCGTCCTCGGTGGGCTCGGTGCCGTGCTTCTGCTGGAAGTGGGCGACGAATTCCTGGTTGGAGGGGTACGGGGCGGCCGGGGTGTAGCCGGTGGGCGAGAGGATGCCTTCGGTGCGCTCGCCGATGGCGCGGGGGAATTCGGGGTTGGTGGGTGCGGTGGAGAAGGCGGCCATGGCCGGTTGGTGGCCGAGCTGGCGCAGCGCGACGATGAGGTTGACCGCGTCCTGGTACTGGGTGCCGCCGACGAGCAGTTCGGCGTCGGAGTCGGCGATCTTGGCGGCGATGGAGCCGAAGTCGGTGGTGCTGGGCGGGTATTGCTCGTCGGCGACGGTGCGCACGCCGGCTGCTTCGAGGCGGGTTTTCAGGCCGTGGGCGGTGCCCTTGGCGAAGGGGTCGTCCATGACGGCGTAGGCGGCGGTGGCGGGGCGCTGGTGCGGTGGCATCGCCAGGATCGCCTCGGCGAGGTGCTGGTAGTGGTCCTCGGCCACGGCGGGTGCGGCGTAGAAGAGGTTGTCGAACCCTTGCTGGAAGACCTCTTCGGCGGCGCCTGCGGGTTCGACGAACAGCATCCCGTAGTCCTTGGCCACCTGGGCGGCGGGGATGACCAGGCGGGTGGAGAAGGGGCCGAAGATGAGGTCGGCGCCGTCGGAGTTGATCAGCTTCTCGTAGTCGGCGGCGACGCGGTCGGCGTTGGACTGGTCGTCGAGGATGCGCAGTTCGACCTGGCGGCCGAGCAGTCCGCCGCGGGAGTTGACGTGCTCGGCCCAGGCTTCGTAGCCGCGGCGCACGCCTTTGCCGGGTTCGGAGAAGTCGCCGGTCAGGGGGAGTGAGATGCCGATGCGGATGGTGTCCTGGCCCGCTTGGGAACCGGCGCTGAGGCAGCCGGTGAGGGCCAGCGAGGCGGCGGCCAGCAGTGCCGCGAATCGGGGGCCGTGTTGAGTTTTCATGATCCACCCGTCGTTGGGGGCATGTCGTAAGCGCTTTCGTAAGCGCTTACGGCAGAATAGGTACCGATGATCGCAGTGACAAGGGTCACTGCCCGTGACGGGGAGAGGAGACCCTGATGGCGCAGCGCGCGAGACCGCGGCTGGTCGATGTCGCACAGGCGGCGGGGGTGTCGATCGCGGCGGCCTCGCGGGCGCTCTCAGGTGCCGCGGGGGTCAGCGAGGAGATCGCCCAGCGGGTGCGGGAGGTGGCCGCCGAGCTGGGTTACGTGGCCAACGTGCACGCCCGCACCCTGGCCGGTGGCACCAGCACCGGGGTCGGTCTGCTGGTGCACGAGATCGGCGACCCCTACTTCACCGAGATCGCCAGCGGTGTGCTGCGGGTGGCCGCGCAGCGGGGGCTGACGGTGCAGATCGGCCACACCGGCCGCGACCCGGATGCCGAGCTGCTGCAGGTGCGCGCGCTGATCGCCAACCGGGTGCGGGCGATCGTGATCTCCGGGTCGGGGTTCGTCGAGGCCCGGGTGCAGGCACCGGTCAAGCGGGAGCTGCAGGACTTCCAGACCGCCGGGGGCCGCGTCGCGGTCATCGGCCGCCACCACCTGGGCACCGATGCGGTGCTGCCCGACAACCTCGCCGGCGGCCGGTCGATCACCGAGCACGTGCTCTCGCTGGGCCACCGCCGCATCGCCTTCGCGGTGGGCCCGGTGGCGCTGACCACGGTCGCCGACCGGCTGGCCGGCGCTGAGGAAGCCCTGAGCGCGGCGGGTTTGCGGCTGGCGGAGCTGCCGGTGGTCGAGGAGGCCTTCACCCGCGACGGCGGAACCCGCGCCACGCTGCGGATCCTCGACGAGCACCCGCGGACCACGGCGGTGATCGCGCTCAACGACGACATGGCCATCGGCGCGCTGGCCGCGCTGCGCTCCCGCGGTGTGGCGGTGCCGAGAGAGGTGTCGGTGGCCGGTTTCGACGACGTGGCGGTGGCCGAGCACCTGTCCCCGGCGCTGACCACGGTGCGCCTGCCGATGACGGCCATGGGCGAGCAGGCCCTGCTGCTGGCCCTCAAAGAACCCTCCGCCCGGCCCCGCCGCCGCACCACCGAACACCACCTGGTGGTGCGCGATTCCACCGCCGCGCCCCGCATGTGAGAGGGAACCGATCGCCGGTGCGCCACGTCGCACCTGTTGATCATCCGGAGGCCGTCGTCGGGCGCGCTTACGGTGCCACTCGAGGTGAGGAACCGATGATGACCGAGCTGACCGCGTACGAGACGACGTGGCTTGGTGTGCTGGAGGAACTGCGCGGCTGCCCGGAGATCAGGGTGACCGAAGTCGAGGAGGGCGAACTGCGCGGATCCGAGGACGCCGACCGGGTTTTCGGCGAGCTCGCCGAGCGCGAGGGCATCGCGCTGGATGCCTCGCTGAAGCAGTGCCACCTGCGCTTCTCCGATCTCGGGGCGGCCTGGAGCGTCCGCGATCCCGAGTACGACGAGGAATCCCTCTTCGCTGGGGAGTTCCACCTGACCAACATCCACCAGGCGATCCGCTCGGGCTCGCTGGAGACGCGCTGGTTCGATCCCACCTTCGATCCCGATCCCACCCCTGAGGAACTGCGGTTCTACCGCGAGCTGCGCAGCTTCGACGGCACACCGTGGGGCGGGATCGGCAACCTGTCGATGCTGCGGATCCGGCCGGGCGTGACCGATCCCGAGCTGTGGTTCGACACCACGACCAAGGGCCTGCACCGGTTGGACCTCGATTACCCCGGCTATCTCGAGGCGTTGCGCATCACCAAGGGAACCTACGGCTGGCAGTTCCTGTTCGCCGACGTCCGGCTGGACGAATATGAAGACTTCGAGGTCGTCGGGCGGTTCGCCAAGCTCATGCTCGAGGTCTTCCCGAGGTTGTTCCCGGACCACGACTACGCGCCGCTGCGATCCCGCCTGGCCGAACGCCACCGGGGCTTCCGGGCCTGAACCCGGTCGGCCGGGCCCAGCAGTTGGGTACTCATCGCAGGGTGAGCGGGGTTTCGGCTTCGAGGCGGGTCAGCTTCTGCGGGTTGCGGACGTAGTAGAGGCCGGTGATGCGGGTGTCTTCGACGCGCAGCGCCATGATCCCGTCGAGTTCGCCGTCGACGTGCAGGGCCAGGGCGGGGCTGCCGTTGATCGTGGTCGGCTCGGCGGTGAGGGTGACGTCGTGCTTGGTGAGGCCGCCGACGATGAAGCGGGCCACCTTCTCGGCGCCGGTGACCGGACGCGGGGTGGCCTGCTTGATGCCGCCTCCGTCGCTGATCGCGACGACGTCGGGTGCGAGCACGTCGAGCAGGCCTTGCAGGTCCCGCGTTTCCAGCGCGTGCCGGAAGGCCGTGGCGGCCTCGCGGGCTTGGCGTGCGGTGACGGTGTGGCGGGGCTGGCGGGCTTCGACGTGCTTGCGGGCGCGGTGGGCGATCTGGTGCACGGCGGCGCGGGTCTTGCCGACGGCGGTGGCGATCTCGTCGTAGTCGATGCCGAATGCTTCGCGCAGGACGAACACCGCCCGTTCGGTCGGGGTCAGGGTCTCCAGGACGAGCATCAGCGCCATCGACACGCTCTCGGCGAGTTCGACGTCGGTGGCCACGTCCGGTGTGGTCAGCAGCGGTTCCGGCAGCCAGGAGCCCACGTAGGACTCCCTGCGGCGCTTGAGCGTCCGCAACCGGTTGAGCGCCTGGCGGGTGGTGATCCGGACCAGGTAGGCGCGGGGTTCGCCGATGCCGGCGGTGTCGACGGCGCTCCAGCGCAGCCAGGTCTCCTGCAGGACGTCCTCGGCGTCGGCCACCGATCCGAGCATCTCGTAGGCGACGGTGAACAGCAGGCTGCGGTGCGCGAGGAACGCTTCGGTCGCCTGATCACCGGGTTCGTGCGTGGTGTCCATGGTGTCCTCTCCGCCGATATCGTCGCGCTGCGCGCAGCGCGGTGCCTAGGCGATCGGTGCCGTCTGGGCCGCCAGCTGCGCAGGTCGGTGCTTTCCGTCCTTGGGCCAGTGGTGCGCGCCGGGCTTGCGCGCCTCGGTCACCAGGTGCTTGACGCTGGCTCGACAGGAAGCCTCCTTGAGCGCCTTGCCCGCGAACCCGGGGAAGTAGAGCGGCAGCGCGGTGTCGTCCTTGCGTCCGAGCTGGAAGATCCCGGCGTTGCGGCCGAAGCTGATGCACATGGCGGGGAAGGCCAGGTCGACCGGTGCCGGGTGCTGTCCGGCGATGCGGTGCAGCACCGTGTCGGCGGCGTGCGCCCCGAGGCATCCCGCGGCGTAGGCGCTCATCCGGAACGGCAGGTCCGATGGTGCCGAGCAGTCGCCCGCGGCGACGATGCGCTCGTCGTCGATGCTGGTCAGCGTTTCGTCGGTGAGCAGTCGTCTGGCGGAGTCGGTGCGCAGCCCGCTGCGGGCGGCCAGATCCGGCACCCCGAAACCCGCCGCCCAGATGGTGACCTGGCTGGCCAGCGTCCGGCCGTCGTGGAGTTCCACGGCGTCCCGCCGCACCTCCGCGACCGCCGAACCGGGGCCTTCCAGGAGATCGACGCCGAGCCTGGCGAGGTACTTGCGGGCGGTGCGCCGGGCTTTGGGGTGCAGGTACGGGCCGAGTTCACCGCCGCAGACCAGCGTGACCCCGCGCCCCCGCTCGGCGAGTTCCGCGGCCGTCTCGATACCGCTCGGGCCACCCCCGACAACGGTCACCGCGGCCGGTGCGGGGGCGTCGAACAACGCCTCCCGCAGCCGTTGCGCCGCCTCCAAGGTCGCGACCGGATGGGCGAACTCGGCCGCGCCCGGCACCTGGGGTGCGGCGTTGCCGCTGCCCACCGCGTAGACGAGGTAGTCGTAGCCGATGCTGGCCGAGGCCAGCAGCACCCTGCGCTCGGCCGCGTCGATGCGCGTGGCGCTGTCGACGACGAGCCGGACGCCTTCGGCCAGGACGTCGGTGTAGTCGACGACCGCGTCGTGGGTTCCGCCCACCAGCTGGTGCAACCGCAGCCGCGGGACGAAGACCGGGCGCGGGTTGATCAGGGTCACCGCCACGTCCTCGCGCTGCGTCAGGCGGTTGGCCGCCATCACACCGGCGTATCCGCCGCCGACCACGACCACATCGGTCTTCTCGCCCACGCTGGTCTCCTTCGCTCCGAGAGGTTCGAGCACAAGACACCGCACGGGCGAACTTCCTGACAGCCTGTGTCTCAGGTCACTGGTCGGGCCCTGGACGCCGACCCGGGCTCGCGTTCGAGGGGATCGATCCCGAGGAGTGCGGCCGTCTCGTCGTAGATGATGCGGGCCAGGGCGTCGTTCTGGCCCGTGCGCGAGGGCGTGTCCGGTTCGAACTCGCTTTGAGCACTCGGCGCCGACAGGCGGGGTCAGAGCATGCGCTTGCCGCCGCCTGCGTAGATGGTCTGGCCGGTGATCCAGCGGGCTTGGTGGGAGGCGAGGAAGACGGCCAGGTCGGCGATGTCGTCGGGGCGGCCGATGCGGCGCAACGGGCTGAACTCGGCCAGGCGGGCTCTGGAGGCCTCGTTGAGCCATCCGGTTTGCACCGGTCCGGGGGAGATGATGTTGACGGTGGTGCCCGCGGGGCCGAATTCCACGGCCGCCGCGCGGCTGAGCGATTCCAGCGCGTTCTTGGTGGCCGAGTGGGAGATCTCCTCGGCGGCACCGGAAGCGGTGTCGGCGGAGATGGTGATGATGCGCCCCCAGTCGGCCTTGCGGCGCAGGTGGCGGCGGTGGAACTCGGCCATCAGCAGCGCGGGCGCGCGGGTGTTGATCGCGTAGTGGGCATCCAGGCCGGTCGCGTCGATGGTGACCAGGTCGCGCACCGGGCGGGGCTGGAAGGTGTCGGGCACGCGGTGCGCGGCGTTGTTGATGAGGATCTCCACCGGTCCGAAGGCGGCTTCGGCGTGGTCGAGGATCGCCGGTGCGCCCTCGGGCCGGGTCAGGTCGACGGCCACGGATTCGGCGTCGGCGCCGTCGGTGCGCAGGGCGTCGCGCACGTGGTCGGTGGCCGTTGCGGCCTGCGGGGCTTCGGCGAGCACGATCTTGCAGCCCTGGCGGGCCAGAGCGCGGGCGATGGCCGAGCCGACGTCCAGCGGACTGGTGGCGCCGGTGATCACCGCGACGCGGTCGCGCAGGCGGGGGTCGATCACCGGGTGGCCCTCCCGAGACCTCGGTTGCGGCTGGTGGTACCCGCAATCGGCGGCGAGATGTCCGCTGTGGACTTCGATGCGGGTGTCATGGTGGCCTCTTCTCCGGCGCGATCGGGTCGCTGACAGCCCCCGGATCCGCGCCTTGTTGATCTTAGTGCACCGGTCGCCGCCGTCAATTCCCCGCAGTGGCGGGGGAATTCGATTGCCTGCGCGGGGTTTGCGGTGTAGACCTTGGCGAATGCTGCGAGAAGACGGCGCTTCCGACGGCGTCGTGGTGCTGCGCCGGGGCACCACGACGGTGTCCTACGCGCCGGTGATCGGTGTGCCCAGCATGGCCCAGGTGCTGGAGGCCAGCGGACCGGACGTGCTCGCGGCGCTGGCCGAGCAGCTGCCCGGCTGGCAGATCTCGGTGCCCGAAGCGCTCGGGCGGCAGTTGGTGCTGGCCGGTGCGCGCATGGTGCGCCACGCCGCCACGATGCACCGCGACCTGCGCCGCGACCCGCCACCACCGCAGTGGGCCGGGCACACTCCGCAGGCACCGCTGCGGCTGGTGCCCTGCGACCGCCCGGCCAGCGCCCTGCTGCCCGCGCAGCGGCAGGCCTACCCGCCGGGCCACCCCGATGCCTTCGACGGCAGCGACCAGCAGCTGCTGACCGAGATGATCCAGCCGCTGCTCAGCGGGCGGGTGCTGGGCCCGGTGCTGGACTGCAGCGCGCTGGTGGTCGACGCCGACGACGAGGTGGTGGCGGGCCTGGTGGCCAACGACTTCAACGGCACGGCCTGGATCGGCGACGTGTTCCGCCGCCCCGGCACCACCTTCGCCGGGCTGGGCGGCCTCCTGCTGCGCCGCGCGCTGGCGCTGGCCGCGGCGCAGGGCTGGCCGGTGATGGGGCTGGCGGTCACCGTCGGCAACCCGGCGCAGCACCGCTACGAGAAGCTCGGCTTCACCACCACCGAGACGTCGATGAAGATCGTCGTGAGCTGAGCCCGCGGCAACGGGTACAGTGGCGTGGTGATTCGCAGTTCGTGCCAGGCATGGTGGCGCTCCGGTTAGGAGCGGCCGCCAGCTTTCACGCACGACATCATGTCCGGGCCGTTCGGTTGAACGGCCCGTTCTCGTGTTCTCCCACGACCCGGCGGGACTTCGGCCGAGGCCCGCGGAGAGAACCGGGAGAACCATGACCAGCCTGATCGACACCGCCCCCGCCGTGCGCCGCAGCGCCGAGCTGGAGCAGCTGATCCAGCAGCAACCGGAGCGCTTCCGCGTGCTCACCGGCGACCGGCCCACCGGTCTGCTGCACCTGGGCCACTACTTCGGCACCCTGCACAACCGGGTCCGCCTGCAGCGCCACGGCGTGGAGCTGATGGTCATCATCGCCGACTACCAGGTGCTCACCGACCGCGACATCGCCGAAGAACTGCAGCAGCACGTCGAGGACCTGGTGCTGGACTACCTGGCCGCGGGCATCGACCCGCAGCGGGCCACGATCTTCACCCACAGCGCCATCGCCGCGCTCAACCAGCTGCTGCTGCCGTTCCTGAGCCTGGTCTCGGTGGCCGAACTGAGCCGCAACCCGACGGTCAAGGACGAGATCGCGCACTCCCGGCAGAGCGCGGTCAGCGGCCTGATGTTCACCTATCCCGCCCACCAGGCCGCCGACATCCTCTTCAGCAAGGCCAACCTGGTGCCGGTGGGTCAGGACCAGCTGCCGCACCTGGAGCTGACCCGCACCATCGCGCGCCGCTTCAACGACCGCTACCGGCCGCTGTTCCCGCAGCCCGAGGCACTGCTGTCCCCGGCCCCGCTGCTGCTGGGCACCGACGGCACGAAGATGAGCAAGAGCCGCGGCAACGCGATCCTGCTCTCGGCCACCGCCGATGAGACCGCCCGGCAGATCCGCGGCGCCAAGACCGACTCCCAGCGCCACATCACCTACGACCCGCACACCCGCCCGGAGGTCTCCAGCCTCCTGCTGCTGGCGGGCCTGTGCAGCGACCGCGATCCCCATGAGCTGGCGCAGGAGATCGGCTCCGGTGGCGCGGCGCTGCTCAAGAAGGTGGTCACCGAAGCGGTCAACGAACACCTGGCGCCGCTGCGCGCCCGGCGAAGCGAACTGGCGGGCGACCGCCCGTACTTGCGCGCGGTCCTGCGCGAAGGCAACGCCGCGGCCAACGCACTGGCCGAGACCACCCTGGCCGAAGTGCGCGAAGCGATGGGCACCCACTACTGACCGCCGTCCTCAGGCGCGCGGCGGCCCCGGGGTGCTACCGAGCGGTGCTCCCCGGGTCGGTCCCGCCCCACAGGTCCAACCGCTCCCTGGTCCGCTGGACGTCGGGATGGTCCTCTCCGAAGACCCGCACCTGATCGGCCAGCAGCGAACGCAGGTCGGGCAGTGCCCCGGGGTCACCGGCCTCGCCGCGCCAGCGGACCAGGTTGTAGCGGGCGGTCAGGGTGGCGGGGTGGTCCGGGCCGTTGACGCGCAGGCGGTCTTGGAGGAGGTCACCGAACTCCTGGGCCGCCCGAGCCGGGTCACCCGCGGCACCGCGCCAGTACGCGAGGTTGTTGCGAGTGCCGAGGGTGACGGGGTCGTCGGCGCCGAGAGCCCGCAGGCAGTCCTCCAGCAGCGCCTCGAACTCGGTGACGGCCGCGCCCACCTCGCCGAGCTGGGCCCGCCGGTGGGCCAGGTTGCCGCGGGCCATCAACGTGTCCGGGTGGTCGGGACCGCTCTGCCGGGAGTGGACCTCCACCAACTCCGCGTAGGCCGCCACGGCCTGCGAGACCTCCCCGACCTGCGCCTGCCAGTACGCCAGGGTGCCCCGCATGGCGGTGGTCCGCAGGTCTGCGGTGCCCAGCACCTCCTCGGCCTCGGGCAGCAACTCCCGCAACGCAGCGACGGCGCCGACAGCGTCACCGCCCGTGCCGCGCAGGCGTGCCAGACCCGTGCGGATCGCCAGGACCGAGGGATCCCGGTGTCCGCGCATCCGCGCCGCCTCGGCCAGCACGTCGCCGAGCAGGGCGATGGCCCCGCGCACGTCCCCCGCGTCACCGCGCCGTCGAGCCAGGCCATGCCGGAAGTCGAGCACGGCGTCCGGGTCGGCGCCGGGAGTCGCCTCCGCGTCGGCCACCAGTTGCTCGGCGATCGCGAGGGCTCCCGCCGCGTCACCGGTCTCGCCGAGCCACTCGGCCAGCCGGTTGCGGAAGACCCACGTGTTGCTGTGGCCGACGCCGTAGTGGCGCTCCGCGGTGTCGCAGAGGCGCCGGTAGTACGCGGTGGCCGCTGCCGCCTGCCCGCTCCTGCCCAGGCTGTCGCCAGCGTCGATCATGACCGCGTGCGAGTACGGCCACCAGAGGCTGTCCTCGGCGGTCTGCTCCAGGACGTTGGTGTTGGCCCGCAGTGCGGCGACGAGGTCGGCTCGACCACCGTCGCGCGGCCAGACCTCCCACAGCGCCATGGCCGCTGCCCGGCCCAGCGTGCTGAGGTCGCGGTCGGCGAGCCGGTCCCGCGTGGCGCGCTGCACGAGGGCGTGCACGCGGACGCCCAGGTGCGGCACCGCCAGGTCGACGGTCACGAGGTTGAGCCGGTGCAAGCAGCCGAGGCCGTCCAGCGCTCGTTCCGCATCCACCGCGGGCGCGGCGCCGCGGGAGAACAGGGTCTTGAGCCGACCCAGGCCGGAGGCGGGCGGGCGGACCGCGGCGGACAGGTGCTCCAGCACGGCGGAACTGGTGAACACGGCGGTGGGGATGCCGTTGGGGTCGAGCAGACAGGCCAGGTCCAGCAGGGGACGCGCCAACCCCTCGGGGGCGAGCCGGTCGGCCAGCTCGATCGACAGCGACCAGGTCACCGCCACGGTGTCGCGGTGCTCGTCGGGCAGCGCGCCGGGCTCGGGCAGCAGGGTCGCGAAGTCGCGCCGCCGGTCGAGGAAGCGGTCGAGGTACTGGGCGCAGGTCATGCCGCGGTCGAGGAGGTAAGCCGCTGCCTGGGCCAGGGCCAGCGGTAGGTGGCCGAGGGCATCGGCCAGCTCGGCCGCACCTTCGGCCGAGCGCGGCCGGTCGGCGAGCTTGCCGGTCAGGTAGGCCAGCGACTCCTCGGGCGTGAACAGGCCGATGTCGATCAGCTGCCGGCCGCTGCCGCGCAGGGCGGCGTCACGGCGCCGTGTGGTCACCAGCACACGCCCGGTCGGCGTGGCCGACGGCCACAACCCGGAGAGGTCGCCCGGCACGCGCAGGTCGTCCAGCACCACCAGCCAGCGTCGCCGCGTGCTCGCCAGCCAATCCAGCAGCCGGCCCGCACCGACCTCGGAGTCGGCGTCCTCCTGACCGGTCAACCGGGCGGCGATGCGGGCGAAGTCACCGACGACCGCCTCTCTGGACGTCGCGGTCACCCACACCACCAGGTCAAGGACGCCTGCGGCCCACATCCGCTCCATGTGGTCGACCGCCAACTGGGTCTTGCCCACGCCACCCAGGCCGGAAAGCACACCGGTGGTCGCGGCATGGGAGGTGAGCACCGCCGCACCGGTCCCGTCCAGGGCCCGCACGAGGTCGGTGGCGACCTCCCGGCCGACGAAGCCGTCCGCGCGCGGCGGCACCCGGCCGAACCGGAGCGGGAACTCGACGGGCGGCTGCTCGTGCACGTGCTGGTGGAACGCGATGCCACCGTGGATGTCGCGGGCTTGGACGATGTGGCCGAACGTCCGCCCGGTGACGGAGTTGTTCACCGCGCGGGCGTCGTCCCCTGGGACCGGGTTCACAGCACCGATCATGGTGCATCGCAGGGGCGGCGGTCACCTAGCAGTGTCGTGGCGGTGGGCTGACCAGCGCGAACGGTGGAACGGCCAGAGCGCGGAGTCCTGACCGCTCGACCTCGAGTGGCCAGGACTCCACCGCACGTTGGCTGCTGCGCGAAAACTGCCGGGACGGTCAGCGCCGGGCGCTGAGCGCGCTCAACCGCCCGTCGCGCATCTCCACGACGTCGTCGACCTGATCCAGGTACTCCGTGTCGTGGGTGACCATCACGGTGGCGACCTGGTGCTGCCGGGTGACCTCGGCCAGCAGCTCCACGATCTGCGCGCCGCGGTCGTGGTCGAGCGCCGCGGTCGGCTCGTCGACCAGCAGCACCGCGGGCCGGCCGCTGAGCGCACGAGCGATGTTCACCCGCTGCCGCTCCCCACCGGAGAGCTGGTGCGGACGCCGGTGCTGCTTGCCGTCCAGACCGACCGTGGCCAGCAGCTCGGCCGCGGCACGTCGCTGCCGGCGCACCGATCCGCCGCGCATGTGGTGCGCCGCCAGCAACTGCTCGGCGGCCGTCAACGACGGCAGCAGGTTGGGCTGCTGGAAGACGATGCCGACCTTGTCCAACCGCAGCCGGGCCCGCTGCGCCGCCGACAGGTCCCCGGTGTCGACCCCGCCGACGAGCACCCGCCCGGAATCCGGGCGCAGCAGCGTCGCGGCCACCGCCAGCAGGCTGGACTTGCCCGACCCCGACGGCCCCACCACGGCCACCAGCTGCCCGGCGGCCACCTCCAAGCTCACCCCGTCCAGGGCGGTCAGCACCCGATCACCATCGGGGTAGGTCAAACGCAGATCGGTCAGGACGAGACTCATCGGGCAGCTCCCAGCGCGGTCAACGGGTCGACGGAGGTGATGCGCCGCACCGCCAGCGCGGCGCCGATCATGCCCAGCACGATCATCAGCGCCACCGGCAGCACGGTCGTGGCGGCGGTGAGCTGGAACGGCACGACCTGCGAGGCCAGCGCCCCCAGCCCGACACCCACCGCACCACCGAGACCCGCGCCCAGCAGCAGCACGACCACCGACTGGGCCAGCGCATCGCGCAACAGGTACCCGGTCGCCCCGCCCAGGGCCTTGAGCACCGCGATGTCACCGCTGCGCTGGATGGTCCACACGGTCATGAACGCACCGATCACCAGCGCCGAGATCGCGTACAGCAGGCTCTGCATCATCAGCAGCGACCCGTTCTCCGAGGAGTAGGAGCCGATGCCCGCCAAACTGCCCGACAGCGTCTCCGAAGCGGTCCCGGCCGCCGCATCGGCAGCGGCCGGATCGGCGAGGTCGGCGGCGATCACGGTGGCCACCGCGGCATCCGCGCGGGGCGGCCGCAGCTGCGACCACGTCTCCAGCGCCGTCCAGGCCACCGGGGTGTGGCTGTAGTAGGAGTCCTCGACGATCCCGCCGATCCGCAACTCCTCGACACCGGCCTGCACCCGCTGGCCCACCGCCAGCCCGGCCTCCTCGGCCAGCTCCCGGCTGATCACCAGCTCACCCGGTACGACGACAGCGGGGGACAAGCCCGCTTCGGCGGTCACCCCGAACACCGTGGCCGAAGCACCACCGGCCGGGGTGTCCAGCCGGGTCTGGGTGATGCCCAGCGGCACGGCCCACCGCACCCCGGGCGCGGCGCGGTAGGCCGCCAGCTGCTCGGCGGTGACCGAGGAATCGGCGAAGGACTTCTCCGGGGCCTGCCCGTCGGCGGCCCCGAAGGCGATGTGGGTGGCGGGCAGCTGCGTGATCGCCGAAGTGGACTGGTGGGCCAGGCCCGCGGTCAGTCCCGACAACAGCACGATCAACAGCGTGATCAGCCCGACCACCGATCCCATGAGCGCGAACCGCCCCTTGGCGAAGCGGATGTCGCGGATGGCGAGGAACACGAGTGCTCTGCTTTCCGGTCGTGGTCGATTGCGCCTTCCAGCCTCGCCGCCGCGGGCACCGCTGCCATCGCAGCGCCGATCGATTTCCCACCGCCACCGGGTGCAGCCCGAACTCAACCGAACGAACGATGCCGACCCGCCCCGGCGATGGCTAGAAAGGTCCTGGTGAGCACTCCACCGGCCAGCCGCGCCGCCGCCCAGGAGGAACCCGGCACGGCAACTAAGGTGTCCACGATGTCCGAGACGTCCTCCTCACCCGGACTGGTCGCCGTCCTGCGGCTGGTGCGCCTGGCCTTCCACGCCGGCTTCCTGCTGCTGCTGGCCATCGCCACCGCACGGGTCTGGCTGACCCACCCCACCGGGGCGACCGGCTGGCTGGCCGCGGCAGGCGCAGCACTGCTCACGGTCGTCTACTGCTTCGGCGCCGTCGTGCGCCACGCCCTGCACCGCCGGTGGCTGGCGATGAGCTGGCTGGCCGCCGTCACCGCGGTCTGGGCCGCGCTGCTGGCCATCAGCCCGGACTTCTCCTGGCTGGCCTTCCCGCTGTTCTTCCTGCACCTGCACCTGCTGCGCGGACTGCACGCCCTGGTCGCCGTGGTCGTGGTGACCGCACTCGTGGTGACCGCCCAGGGCTGGCGCACCGGTGCCTGGAGCGTGGGCATGGTGCTCGGCCCCATCATCGGCGCCGGCGTCGCCGTCATCATCACCTGGGGATACGCCGCCATCTACGCCGAGAACCAGCGCCGCCAAGCCCTCATCGACGACCTCACCCGCACCCGCGCCGAACTGGCCACCACCCAGCACCAGGCCGGCGTCGCCGCCGAACGCGAACGCCTCGCCCGCGAAATCCACGACACCCTCGCCCAAGGCCTCTCCAGCATCATCCTGCTGCTGCGCGCCGCCGAAACCGCCCTGCCGCCCGACGCCGACAAGGCCCGCGCCCGCATCACCGAAGCCCACCGCACCGCCGCCGACAACCTCGACGAAGCCCGCCGCTTCGTCCGCGACCTGCGCCCACCCTCGCTCAGCGACGCAGGCCTCCCACAAGCCCTGGACCGGCTGTGCCAGAACACCGCCCGCGAAACCGGAACCGACTGCCGACTGCTCACCAACGGCGCACCGGTGGCACTGCCCTCCAGCTACGAGGTGGCGCTGCTGCGCGCCGCCCAGACCAGCCTGTCCAACGTCACCCGCCACGCCCGCGCCACCACCACCGTGGTCACCCTCGGCTACCTCGACACCGAAGTCACCCTCGACATCTACGACGACGGCACCGGCTTCGACCCCACCACCGCGCGCCCGGCCCCCGACGGCAGCGGCTACGGGCTGACCGGCCTGCGCGAACGCATCACCGCACTGGGCGGATCGATGGCGGTGGAATCCGCACCCGGCGACGGCACCGCGGTGGCCATCCGGCTGCCCCTGACCCCCGAGGAGATCCGGTGATGGCCGACCCGCTGCGCATCCTGCTCGTCGACGACCACCCCGTGGTGCGCCGCGGCCTGCGCGCGATGTTCGACGACCGCCCCGACATGACCGTGGTCGCCGAAGCCGCCGACGGCCAAGCCGCCCTGGACGCCCTCACCGGCACCGACGTCGACATCGTCCTGATGGACCTGCAGATGCCCACCGGCATGGACGGCGTCACCGCCACCCACCGCATCACCGCCGACTGCGGCCCACCGGTGCTCGTGCTCACCACCTACGACTCCGACGCCGACATCCTCGCCGCCGTCGAAGCCGGCGCCACCGGCTACATGCTCAAAGACGCCCCACCCGACGAGCTCTGCCAAGCCGTGCAACTGGCCGCCCGAGGCCAGACCGCACTGGCCCCCGGCGTCGCAGCCCGCCTGCTCGGCCACCTGCGCCGCCCCCAACCGGCCCTGAGCCCGCGCGAAGTGGAGATCCTGCAACTGCTCGCCCAGGGCCTGTCCAACCGCGCCCTGTCCAAAGCCCTGTTCATCAGCGAAGCCACCGTCAAGACCCACCTGGTGCACATCTACGACAAGCTCGACGTCGACAACCGCACCGCGGCCATCACCACCGCACTGCAACGCGGCATCATCCGCCCACGCTGACCGGATCCGGCCCCTCCCGGAACCGATGACCACCCGCACGCAGGTGCCGGAACTCGAAGAACCCCAGCACCAACGTGGAGAGCAACCCGCCGATGTTGAGCCCCAACCACAACACCGCAGGCACACCCTCGGTGTTCCACAGGTAGACCTCCCGAACGCTGACCACCAGCGCCAGCCCCACCGACCCCACCGGCGCCAGCAGCGGATGCAGCTCGCCGAGGCAGAAACCCGTCCGCGCCAACCAGTACACCGTGCACGCGAAGAACACCGCGCACCACGGGACCACGGTGAAGAACCCGGGCACGGCCAGCAGGAACGCCACCAGCCCCCACACCCCGGTGATCTGGCCGTCACCGTTGCCGTCGAGCAGGGAGAAGCTGCCGACGAAGGCGAAAACGCCCACCAACGGCACGAAGCAGCAGGCCAGCCCGATTCCCACCCGCCGCAACAACCGCGGCACCGAGGCGACGAACCGGCGACGGTGAACCGACCGGGTCACCGCGAGCACCACCAGGAACACCAGCGGGATCCCGGCCAGCGCGTACCCCGCGGTGAGCTGGGTCTTGGCCTGCACGTTGCTCAGAACGTCCAGCGGGGAGAGGTAGGCGCCGCTGGCGACGACGACCACCAGCAAACCGGTCGCCGCGCGCCAGAACCCGAGACGATCCAGCAACCGGTCCCGAGGCAGCTGCCCGACCCCGGGTTTGAGCAGGAACTTCGCGGTGGACCACGGCAGGAACACCGCCGCGATGATCCGCAGCGCCCGCCTCCCACCGCTTTCCGGAACCTGCGCTCCACGCACCTGCTGTCCCAACACGGTTCCCCCAGCGCCGCCGAGCGCGCCACAGCCTACCGACCCCAGACCCCGGCCCGACCGGAATCAGCGGCATTCACCCGCACGGGCCAACCCGCTAATCGCCGCCCTCCAGGTACGAACGACCGCGCGCCGAAAGACCGAACCCCACGCCCACCGGCTCCACCAGCCCCAGCTCCCGCAACTGCCACACATCGGACTTGCAGCGCGACGCCGGACGATTCCGCTCCACGGCGAGCTCACCGGCCCGGATACCGGGCTGCCGCCGCAACACCTCCAGCACCTGCCGCGTCCACGGCCCGCGCGGAGCCGAAACGTCCAGCCGCGCCAGCTGCTGATCGATCACCGCCCGCTCACGCCCACCCAGCACCACCGCCTCGGCCACCGGCCGCCCCGGCCCCTCGAAGGTGAGCGCGAGCCGGTAGACCTCACCCCGGCCGCGCTTGGCCAACGAGGCCCGCAATCCCGCCGCCGAACCGAAACCCGCACGCCGCGCATCATCATCGGTGAGCTGCTCGGGATCGACCCGGCTGACCTCACCGACACCGATCAACCCCACCGCTGTGCTCAACCGGGTGCCCGCCTCGGCCAGCTGCGAAGGCCACCGCAGATAGGCCTCGCTGATCTCCCCGGCGGCCACACCCCGCAGGATCCGCTTGCTCAACACCCCACCCACGCTAACCGGCAGCCACCGATGGTGGGACAGCACCACGCGATGATCACGAAACGCTCTCGCCAACTACCGCCCGCGCATCCCACCAGGGGAGAATCGAGGCCATGCTGCAGGTCTGCCTCAACGGCGCCCGGTCACCGCGAGAGCACTTCCACCTGCCCGTGCACCCGGAAGAACTGGCCAAAGCCGCCGCCGACGCCGTGGCCGCCGGAGCCACCGACATCCACCTGCACCCCAAAGCCCCCGACGGCACCGACAGCCTCGACCCGCACCTGGTCGCCGCCACCCTGCGCGCGGTGCGAGCCGCCACCCCCGGCATCCCCGTCGGCATCACCACCGGAGCCTGGACCGCACCGGATGCCACCGCCCGCGTCCGCGCCATCCGAGCCTGGACCGTGCTGCCCGACCACGCCTCGGTCAACTGGCACGAACCCGGAGCCGACGACATCGCCGCGGCCCTGCTCGAACGCGGCATCGGCATCGAAGCGGGCATCCACTCCGGCACCGACGCCGACCAGCAGTTCCGCAACTCACCACACCGCCTCCGCGTCCTGCGCGTGCTCGCCGAAGTCACCGACCGCACCGCCCGCGGCGCGGCGGCCACCGCCGAAACCCTGCTGACCCGGCTGCGCCCGGCACCCGCCCCGATCCTGCTGCACGGCCAAGCCGCCGGAGCCTGGCCGGTGCTGGCCGCAGCAGCCCGCCACGGCCTGAACACCCGCATCGGCCTGGAAGACACCCTCGCGCTGCCCAACGGCCAGATCGCCACCGACAACGCCGAACTCGTCACCGCCGCCATCACCCTGCTCACCGAAGGGGCACCGTGACCACCGACCACCAGCAGCTGATCGCCCTGATGCCCTTCGCCGAAGCCATCGGCGTGCGCCTCACCGACGCCACCCCGCACGAAGTCCGCGCCCACCTGGACTGGGCACCCCAGCACTGCACCGCGGGAGGCGTGCTGCACGGGGGAGCGGTCATGACCCTGGCCGACGCCGCCGGAGCGATCTGCGCCTTCCTCAACCTGCCCGAAGGCGCGGGCACCGCCACCACCGAATCCAAGACGAACTTCTTCCGCGCCCTGCGCGAAGGCACCCTGCACGCGGTGAGCCGCCCACTGCACATCGGCCGCACCAGCATCACCGTGCAGACCGAACTGCTCGACACCACCGGCCGCCGCATCGGCCACACCACCCAGACCCAAGCCGTCCTGGACGCACGCCCCTAACCCGCCCCGGGCACGCGAATCCCGGCCGAGCGCAGCTCGGTCTCCACCAGCGCCACCAGCCTGGCCGCCCCCGACCCCCGGTCGTCACCGTGGTGGGCGACCAGCCGGTACCGGGTCGCGGCCTCCGAACGAGCTTGCAGACCGGTCACGATCTTCAGCAGCACGGGATTGGCGAGGCAGTGCTCGACGAAAGCGGTGACGAGCTCACCGATGCGCGGATCGTCCGGCTCCCACTCCATCGCCTCGACCCCGCGCCGGAACAGAGCGACGAACCGCGCATCGCCGAGCGCCTGCTCCACGTGGTCGAGGTAGTCGTCGAACCCTTCCGGGACCAGCGCCCTGGCCAGCACCCACCCCTCCCTGGTCGCCGCCACCTCCGCCGCGGGCAACCCGAGCCCGGGCATCCGCGCCAGCAGCGCCACAGCACGATCGGGCAGCAACGCCCGGTCACCATCGGCCAGCCGGTGCAGCACCTCCCGCCGCGCCACCAGCTCCTCGATCCGCTCGGTCAACTGCCGATCGACATCGGCCAACGCCGCGGCGAACACCTCGGCATCGGCATCGAGCAGGAACCCGATCTCCGCCAGCGGCACCCCGGCACCCGCCAGCGTCCGGACCCGCACCAGCCGCAACAGCTCCGCCGACCCGTACCGCCGGTAACCGGAACCATCGCGCTCCGGCTCCGCGACCAGCCCCAGCTTGTGGTAGTGCCGAACCGTCTTCACCGTGACGCCCACGAAGGCCGCCGCCTGCCCGATCGTGACCCCGTCGCTCATCCGCTCAGCCCCCGAACACCTCGTCGACGAGCCTGCGCTGAGCCTCGACGAACGCCGCCCCGATGGACAGCGGCTCATCGTCCACGTAGTTCAGCGCGGCGGACAACGTCGTGCCGCCGTCGACCGAGCTGCACATCAGCACCGAGTGCCCCACGCTGGCCCCGTTGTGCGAGATGACGGTGCCACCATCATCGACGAACACCCCCAAGCCGTAATTCGCGTCCGGGAGGCCCGTCGGTCGCGGAGCGCGCATCTCGGCCAGCAGCTCAGCAGGCAGGAGCCCACCACCGTTGAGCGCCGAGAAGAACGTGCACAGGTCCCGGGTCGTCGAGATCATGTCGCCACCGGCGGAGACCCACGACGGGTTCTGCCGGGTGACGTCGACCGTCCGCAGCTCACCGGACTCCTCGTAGCGGTAGTAGGCACGGGCGCACGGCTCGGGGATCTCCGCCGAGGCACCGGGCACCACCGTGCCCGACAGCCCCAGCGGATCCAGGATCCGCCGCCGCGTCTCCACGCTGATCGGGCAGCCGGAGACCTGCTCGACCAGCAGGCGGGCCAGCACGTAGTTGGTGTTGGAGTAGCTCCAGCCCGCCCCCGGCTCGAACCGCGCCGGCCGGGACAGCCCTTCCCGCACCAGCTCCTCCGGCCGCCAGGTGCGGAACCGCTCCGCCAGCCACTCCCGGCCCGTGCTGCCGTAGGGGATCGGGATCGCCTGCACGACCGACCCGTCCTCGTAGACCTCACCGGTGAAGTTGAACAGCCCGCTGGTGTGCTGCAGCAGCATCCGCACCGTGATCCGCCCGTCCAGCCCGAACCCGGGCAGCTGATCGGCCACCGGGTCGTCCAGCCCGATCCGGCCCTCAGCGACCAGCTGCAGCACCACAACAGCGGTGAAGGTCTTGGTGCTGCTGCCGATCCGGACGTGCCCGTCGACCGGCGGTGCCACCGACCCGCCCAGCTCCGCCGCCCCGGCGCTGCCCACCCACTCGCCCCGCTCATCGCGCACCCGCAGCGACACCCCGGTGAAACCGGATTCGACGATCTCCTCGATGGCCCTCCGCAGCGCCCGCCCGGCAGCGGTGGTGGGCTCGTCGTGGTCCTGGCCGGAAAAGCTGATGGACATGGCGCGTTCCTTCGTCTCGGTGGTGGCGGCGCGCTGCCGCTGCGCCGAGCTTCCACCCTGACCCGAGGTCAACCTCAACCATGATCCCGATCACAGCCGCCCGCGGCCCGGTCCAGCCCGTCCAGGAAGGACGTGATCGCCGCGGCCACCTCATCAGGCTGATCCAGCGGCGCCAGGTGCCCAGCACCACCGATCTCGGCCAGCACCGCCCCCGGAGCCGCCGCCACGGCTCGCCGCATCACCGCCCGGCCCACCAACGCGTCCTCCCGCCCGTGCACCCACAACGACGGAACCCGCAGTCGCGGCAGCTCCGGGATGTGGTTGAGCCGCATCCGCCGCGGCCCGTAAGCAGCGATCTGCCAGTCGTCCAACGCACGTTCGCCGTGCTCGACCCGGCGCCGCGCCTCGGCCCCGATCAACTCCATCAGCACCCCGAGATCCCGCGTTCCCTCGCCCCGGGCGAACGTCCGGAGCATCGAGCGCCGCAGCACCGACGGCGAAGCCGCCCACCGCATCGACCAGCGCAGCAGGGGAGAGCACTGCAACGACAACCACGTCAGCAACTGCAGCGGCCGCTTGTCGTCCAGCCCGCCCGGGTTGATCGCCACGAGCCCCGCGACCCGCTCCGGACGCGCCAACGCGTAGCCGATGCCGACCCCACCGCCCATCGACAGCCCCACCAGCACAGCGCGGGAGACGCCGAGGTGATCCAGCAGCTCCTCGACGACCCGCTCCATCCGCGCCTGGTCCAGCAACCCCTCCCACGGCCGCGACCCGCCGTGCCGCGGCATGTCCACCGCCACCACGCGCCGATCCCGGGCCAGCGCCGGCATCAGGTGCCGCCAGGTCAGCTCCGCGGTGTCCAGCATCGCCCCGTGCAACAGCACCACGCACGGCGCACCCGCCGGCCCCGCCTGGTACACCCGCAACGGCCCCTGCGGCAGGTCGACGTCCTGGTGATCAGCGAAAACACCGGTGCTCATGCTTCTCCCACCTGGTCGGCGAGCAAGTCCAGCAACCGCGAATGAGCCCGGTGCGCGGCCTCCGGATCACCGTCACCGCCCACCTCCCACCCGGCGGAGACCAACCCGGCCATCAGCTCCACGGCCCGGCCCAACTGCTCACCGGTCAGCGCACCCACCGTCGCCGACGCGTTCGCCAGACCCACGGCGAACACCGACATCACCAACGAGGCCGCCGCCGGATCCAGATCAGCGCGCAGCAGCCCCGCCCGGCTCAGCTCGGCGACGTAGTCCGACAACCACTCCATCCGCGGCCGGTACCGCTGCGGCCCCTTCTCCCGCAGGTAGCCGCCCAGCGCACCGTCATCGGCCAGATAGCAGGCGAGCATGAGCTCATCACCCAGCAGCGCCTCCAGCCCGAAGCGGTAGACCGCCGACAGCGACACCGGCAGCGCACTGCCGTCCACCCGGTCGCGCACCACCTGCGTCAGCGCCCGCGCGGAGCGGACGAGCAAGGCGTCCAGCAACGCCTCCTTGGAGGGGAAGTCCAGGTAGACCGCCCCCTTGCCGACTCCCGCGCGGCGGGCGATCTCGGCGATGGTGGTGTGCTGGTAGCCCTTCTCCAGGACGATCGCGCGCGCCTGGTCCAGGATCACGTTCGCACGGTCGGGAATGGTCGCACGGGGCATGGCACCTCCACGTCGTAGTGACCATAATCGTACATCAGGTCACTACGGCAGAATCGGAGGGCGGTCGGAACAAAGCGGTCCGACCGCACGGGAAAGCCCCCGTCAACACCGACCAGCTGCCCCAGGAGGCCCGGTGCCCATCCCGGCGGACTCGATCGAATCCATGCACCAGCTCGCCGCGTCCTGGCGCCCGTTGGTGCTCGACCACAACCCGCACGGCGATACCCGAGACGTCCCGGGAATCGCCGTGCGCTGGGCTGATTCCCAGTTCCCGCTCTGGAACTGCATCACGCTGACCGACATCGACGCGAACGCGGCGTGCGTCGCAGAACGCCTGGAACACGCCGCGGACATCATGCGCGCCAAGCGGTTCCCCGGCCTGGTCGCGATCTTCGAAGACCTCCTCGCCGACGACGCCCGCACAGCGCTGAGCTCAGCGGCCGAGAAGGCAGGACTCCAGCACGCCTTCACAGGAACAGGCATGGCCGCAGACCCGCTACCCCTGCCCGAACCCGAGCACCCCGACCTGACGTTCGTGCGAGTGCGCACCGAATCCCAGCTGCGCGACTACGCCGACCTCAACTCACGCGCCCAAGGATTCCCGCTGTCGGCCGGCCGCGACGGCCTGACCGGCTCCGCGTTGTGGAAGAACCAGGTGCACGCCTACCTCGGCCTGCACAACGACGTTCCGGTGACCTGCGCGGCGGCGACGGAAGCCGACGGTCGCCTCTTCGTCCTGCTCGTCGCGACCGATCCGCGATGGCAACGCAGGGGCTACGGCGCGGCGGCAACGCGAAAAGCGCTCCACGAAGCAGCCAAAGCAACCGGCCTGACCCGAGCAACCCTGCACGCAACACCCGCCGGAGCTCCCGTGTACGCCCGAATGGGATTCAAACCGAACTCACCGATCCACTTCTACGGCCTGCACGCCTGAACCAGGAAGCAGGGGAGAGGCCGACTCGACCGCGGCCCGCCCGGTGCAGCCGCACATCAGGAATCGAACCGCAGCGGAGTCAACTGATCGATGTCATAGCGCTTCCGAAGATCAGCCACCGCAGCATGATCCACCCCACCTGGTGCCTCCAGGATCTCCAGCAAATCCTCGAAGTACTGCTCGTGGTGCGACGGCGGCGACGACTGGAAGAACATCTTCGCCGGTTCGGGACCCGGATTGGCGAAAGCGTGCGGGCACCCCGGTGGCACGAACATCACGCTGCCCGGGCCCGCGCGGTAAACCCGGTCACCGGCGTCGCTCTCCCAATCCCGCCAACCATCACCACTGCGCACCACCGGCTCGAACGCCAGCAGATCCAGCTCACCTTCCAGCACGTAGAACAACTCCTCGCTGCTGGCATGCACGTGCGCACCTACGTCGAACCCCGGCGGAACCACCACCTCGAAACTCGACGACGCCCGCGAGTGCGCCCCCGTCACCTTGAACGTCACCTCCTGCGCCCCGGTGACGATGCGCTTGCCCCGCCCCGGCGGGACCACCAAACCGGTCACTCGACACACCTCCGCCCGATCACCACATCACCGGCAACGCCACCGGTGTCCGGATCAGCACATCCCGCTGCCAGGCAACTTCCTGCGGCGCCACCGCCAACCGCAGGTCCGGCAACCGCGACAACAACACCTCCAACAGCACCTGCGCCTCCATCCGAGCCAACAGCGGACCCACGCAGTAGTGCGGACCATGACCGAACGCCAGGTGCGGCACCTCCACCCGGTCGAGATCAATCCGCTCCGGATCCGGAAACACCGCTGGATCCCAGTTCGCCGTCACGTAGGAGACGTACACGACCTCACCGGCCCGGATCCGAACCCCCTGGATCTCCACGTCCTCCAGCGCAACCCGCGGCTGACCGATGCCCCGCTTGTGCGGGATGAAACGCAGCAATTCCTCCACAGCCCGAGGAATCAGCGCCCGGTCGGCCAGCAAGCGCTCCCGCAGCCGCACGTCCGTCAGCAGCACGTACACCATGCAGGAACTGTTGCAGCGAACCGCGTGCCACCCGTTCAACGCGATCAGAATCGCCGACCCGCCCAATTCCTCATCATCGAGCTCACCACGCTCACGCGCTTCGGCCAGCACCGACGCCAGATCATCACGCGGCTGCACCCGACGACGCTCGACCAGCTCGTGGATGTACTCGTACACCGCAGCCCGCACCTGATAAGCCCGATCGACCTCGCCCTGGTCCTGCGCCACCCGCATCAGCGTCGTCGCGCACTCGACCAACCACGGCCGATCGGCCACCGGCACACCCAGCACCTCACCGATCATCGCCATCGGGAACGGCGACGTCACGTGCTCCACGAGATCTGCAGGCCGCCCCGCCGCCACCAACGCATCCACCCGCTCGGACACCACTTGCTCTGCGCGGCCGCGCAACAGCTCGACCGCGCGCGGTGCGAACGCCTTCGCCACCACCCGCCGAATCCGCGCGTGCTCCGGCGGATCAGCGAAGCTCAACGCCCGATCCATCGGCAGGTAGTGCTTGGTCATCTTCGGAAATGGCCACCCCGCGACGGCCTTCCGGCTGAACCGCGGATCCGAGGTCACGAACTTGACGTCCTCGTACCTCGTCACCAACCACGCCTCGCCCTCGCCGAACCGCATCCGGATCCGGGCTACCGGCTCATCGCGCAGGAATTCGGCCAACTCCGGTTCGAACCCCAGCCCCGAGATGTTCGGTGGCTCGTACAACCGCGCCGGACAACCACTCATCAACGACCTCCTGCCGCTCGCGCTGCCACCGGCTCGGCACGAGGCCAGGGGACCGCCGCCTCCGGGAGCCAGCTGCCCACAGCCATCTCCGCACTGATGCCCGGCCCGAAACCGGCGATCAATCCACGCGCCCCAGCCGACAGCGCGTTCTCGCCGAACATCCGCGACAACGCGTCCAGCACCACCGCGCTGGCGATGTTGCCGCACTCGGTCAGCGTCGCCCGGCTGAACCGGAACGCCTCCGCGGGCACCCCCAGGAACCTGGAGAGATCGTCGAGGATCCGCGGCCCACCGGCGTGGATGATGTAGAAGTCCAGCGCCGCGGCGTCCCACCCGTGCACCTCCGCCAACGCGCGCAGCGCCGGCGCCAACGGCCCCATCGTCGTGGGCACCCGCTTGTCCAACCGGAAGTGGAACCCGGTGGCCTTGACCTGGTAGGAGATCCAGCCGCAGGTGTCCGGGATCAGCGAGGCCGCATTGCGCTCCAGCAGCACTCCGCTGCCGCCAGCGCCCCGCACGACCGCCGCGGCCACCGCATCCCCGAACAACCCGTTGGACAGCAGCGAACCGATGTCGTGGTCGGTGGGCTGGTAGCACAGCGAGCAGAACTCGCAGGCGATGATCAGCGCGTTCAGCTCCGGGTAAGCGGTGCAGAAGTCGTGCGCCCGGTTGATCGCAGCACCTCCGGCCGCGCACCCGAGCTGGGCGATGGGCAGCTGCCGGGTGTCCGGGCGGAATCCCATCGAGTTGATCAGCCACGAGGTCATCGACGGCATCATGAAACCGGTGCAGGAAACGAACACGAGCAGATCGATGTCGTCGGCCTGCAGACCGGCGTTGTCCAGGGCCTGCGCGGCCACCTCGGGTACGCGCTGTTTGGCCTGCTCCTCGAAGATCCGGTTCCGGACCTCGAATCCAGGATGCTCCAGCGTTTCGCCGATCGGCCGGATCAGGTGCCGCTTGCGCACCCCGGTGTTGCTGATCAACCTCAGCACGAGCGGAAGCTGCGGATGACCGGCGTGGATCCTCTCGGCGAGTTCAAGGGTCTCCTCAACGGTGATGACGTGTTCGGGGACCGCGACCGCCGGTCGGCACAGGATTGCCACCACAACCTCCATCGGTATGGACGAACGGGACTCCCTGCAGCGGAGGAAACATGCTTCTCATCATCTGGCGCTCGATTGGTCCCTGCGACCGGGATGAGCAGTGTTAGCCCAGCAAAACCACTGATGGGAGGACACCCGCATACCAGGTCGCACCAGGGGAGAGGCGCCCGCACTGCGCACCAGAGGAGGGTGCGAGCCGTGCTCGTCCGACTGGTTCTGAACACTTCATGAACCCGTTGCGCGTACGTGCGGCCGTCAGACGTGCCCGCCGCACGCAGGAAGGCCCTGAGACGCACATGTGGGATGGCTCAGCTCGATTGAGAACGGACAGCAGCACCAGAGGAGAAGTGGGGCACCGCCGTTCCGATTGACTTAACATAATGTACATTATCGGCGTTACGGCGACCTGCGGAGATGGCCTCCGGAAGGGCTTTTCGGCGACGCTGACCGATGTAACGCACATGCGGCTGGCGACCCGTCGGCGGTCGTTGTGCGCAACGGTTCGTCGCGGTGGGCCGCCGTCGGTTCTCGCGAGCGCCTGCGGCCCGCCGGCTGGCAGCGCTCAGGTGCGGCCCGCACGCAGGCGAAGTCGCACCTGAGCATCCGACACCTGGCGACCCCCTGGGTGCTGGGTTGCCCTTGCTGGCACGGCATTTCGGCGTCACCGTCCATCCAGCTATTAACGTCACAGTGACAAAACAGGGTTGATGGATCTGGACGTCCACCTGCGACAACGAGCAGGATCCGAGCCGGGTCCAGCTCGTCAGTTCATGATCAACGGGCTCTGGGCGACGGCTCGGTTCGATGATCGGCGATCCACGCGCTGTGGGCTGCCATCGGTCGACTCGGCATGCTTCTCGGCGCGGTGGACGTACTTCGCGGGACCAGTGGATGTGCGCTTGAGCGCAGAGGCGGTTGATCAACACAGGTGGGGCGCACCTCGATCCCCCGGGACGCACCCTCTCCACCCGGAAACCACTTCTCCATTTGATGGATAATCAACATTATCCATCAAATGGAGAAAGTTCCATCGAAGAGCTGGCTTGCTGCATCCGACCGTTCGCTGTCACGCACCCCGGCGGTTCGAGACCGCACCTTTCGTTCACCGAACTCGGTACCACTCCGGACCGGCTGAACGTTCCACAGCCGCCGCTGCTGGCTGACTATCGCAGTGATTCGTCCAGTTCCGCAGCAGTTCCCCTACCCTGCCGCGGCCGCCTGGCGCGTTCGAGTAGCGCATCAGGACGTTCAACGCAGTGCCCTCCTCCCCTCGCCTGGCCGCGGTCGTTTCAGCCGGTGAAGCGGTGGCGGGCTTTCTCGATGTGGTCGAGGTGTTCGTGGGTCCAGCCGCAGATGGCGTCGACCGTGGTGCGCAGGGCGCGGCCGGGTTCGGTGAGGGTGTAGTCGACGCGCGGCGGGACGGTGGGGTGCACGGTTCGTTCGAGCAGGCCGTTGCGCTCCAGCATGCGCAGGTTCTGGGTGAGCATCTTGTGGCTGATGCCTTCGACTTCGCTGCGCAGTTCGCTGAAGCGGCGGGTGTCCTCGCCGAGGGCTTCGATGATCAGCAGCGCCCACTTGTTGGCGACGTCGGAGAAGATCTCCCTGGCCAGGGAGTCGGCGCGCCGCAGGTCGGCGTCTTCGGGCAGGCCTGCGAGCTGGTGCTTGGTCACCATCGGGTTCCTCTGTTTCGGAAAAGTGCGTTCTTCCAGGTCGGCTCACACTCTCCTACGGTTTCCGAGTAACCACAAGAGAGCACGGAAGAAGGTGGGCCTGGTGGCCATCGATGTCTACGACCACGACGTGCCGGCGGAGGGCGCGTTCGGCTACTCGCAGGCGATCAGGTCCGGTGAGCTGATCCACGTCTCCGGGCAGCTGTCGCTGGACGAGACCGGCGAGTTCGTCCACGCCGACGACTTCGGCGCTCAGCTGGAGCGGACGTACCGCAACGCGGACCGCGTTCTGGCGCACTACGGCGTCACCCGCGACCAGGTCGTCTCGCAGACGGTGTACGTGGTGGGCCTGCAGCGCCACGCCGCGGCGGTGGCGGAGGGCAATCTGGCGTACTTCGGTGCGCACCGGCCGGTGAGCACGGTCGTGGGCATCGCGGAGCTGACCTTCCCGGGTCAGGTCGTCGAGATCGCCTTCGTCGTCGACACCGGGCTGCCCGCCTGATCCGGCGCCCCTGAGTCCGCCGAACCGGGCTCAGGGGCGCCAGCGGGACGCGTAGCCGGGGCGGTCGGTGTAGGGCAGGCCGAGCAGGGCCCGGGTGGGGCAGCCTCGTTCGTCCTCGGGCGGGTAGCTCTCCCCCAATTCGTCGCAGGGGCCTTCGCCGGTGCCGCAGCGCTGGTGGGTGGTGAGCAGGCGGGTTTTGAGCTCGTACTCGCGGAAGCCGCGGATGGGGGTGATCAGGCAGGTGTGGTGGGTGCCGGTTTCGGCGTCCTGCCTGGCTCGGCGCAGCAGTTCGAGGTCGATGTCGAGCTGGCGGTGCAGGAACTGGGCGAACCGGTCCATCTGTCGCACTCCTGGTGTCCGCTGTGGTGGTCGGTCACAGGCAGGGACACGGTGGCGGCTCGGTGATGACGTCGTTCGACGGGTGATCTTGCCGGATTGTGGATGGTTGTCGGATTGGTGGCGGGTTGTCGCCAAGAATTCCCGTGCGCGGGTGGTGCTTCTTAGGGTCGGCGCGGATCTGGTCGTTCGGACGTGCGGGAGTTCGGCATGGTGTTGCGCGGTGTTCAGGTGGCCCGGCGGGTGTTGCTGGCCGGTGGGTTGGCGGCCACGGCGGTGGGCGTTTCGGGGATTCCGGTGTGGGCGTCGTCGTCGCGGCGGGCGGCGCCGGAGATCGCCTCGACGTCGGATTGGCAGGCGCGGGAGCCGAGTTCTCCGGTGCAGGTGCTCGACGTGAAGCCGGTGAAGATCGTGGTGCACCACACCGCGACGCCCAACAGCGAGGACACCTCGCAGGAGCACGCGATGGAGCTGGCGCGCCAGATCCAGGACTTCCACATGGATTCCAACGGGTGGATCGACACCGGGCAGAACTTCACCAATTCCCGGGGCGGCTGGTTGCTGGAGGGCAGGCACAAGAGCTTGTCGGTGCTGACCGCTGGCGAGCAGCACGTGCTGGGTGCGCATGCCGGTGAGCAGAACTCGGAGTCGCTGGGGATCGAGAACGAGGGCACCTACATCGATGCGAAGGTGCCGGATGCGTTGTGGGATTCGCTGGTGGAGTTGTGCGCGTACATGGTGGCGCAGTACGGGATCGAGCCGGGTGAGATCTACGGGCACCGGGACTTCATGGCCACCGAGTGCCCGGGTGATGTGCTTTACGCGCGATTACCGGAGTTGCGGGAGGCGGTGGGTGCTGCCGCGGGCAAGGTGGTGGCGCAGCCGGTGGTGTGGCCGTTGCTGCGGGCGGGTTCGGCTGGTCCGCGGGTGAGCGCGTTGCAGCTGTTGTTGCGGGCACGGGGTGAGTCGGTGCCGGTGGATGGCGTGTTCGGCGGGCGGACGCAGGAGGTGGCGGGCCGGCTGGCCGGTGAGCTCGGTGCCACGGGCGCGGAGTGCTCGGGGACTCGGGTGGCCGAGCCGGGGTTGTTCGGTGGTCGTGGTTGGGATGGTCTGGTTCCGGTGGTGGGTGGTGGTGCTTCGGGTGATGTGGTGCGTGCGGTGCAGACGTTGCTGATCTCCGGTGGCCGGTACGTGGCCGCGGATGCGCGGTTCTCCGACCGGATGGTGTCGGTGGTGCGGGAGTTCCAGGCCTCGGCTGGGCTGGCGGTGACCGGTGTGGTCGATCGGGCGACGTGGCAGCGGTTGCTGGCGTGATCGAGCGATGAGGAACGTTGCAGTGCTCCCCGGCGGCCAGCTGGGGAGCACTCGCTCTGTCTCAGGCGCGGGGTTGAGTCTGGTGAGCTCTTGTGATCGAACGGCCTGTATTCGACGTGATGGGCCGGGGTGCAGTCACTGATCGTGGTCGCCGGGGGCGTAGCGGTTCCAGTTGCCTCCGGCCTCGACCAGGACGCGGGTGGTGTGCTTGTCGTGGAAGCCGAGCATCCGGGCGACGACCGGAGCTGGGGCTTGCAGGACGAGTTGACGAAGCGCGGAGGTGCGCCCGGCCTGGACGGGAATTCCGTGGCGGTGCAGGGCTTCGCCGAGGCTGCGGTGCTGTAGCGGCTGGCCTGCGCGTCGGCCTGGGAACAGCCAGGTGGATTCCTTGTTCGGCCCGGAGAACGCGGCGCGTTCGGCCAGCAGCGCGCGGAGAATGCCGGCCAACGGACCGGGTGCGGGCGTGGGCGGGTCGCCGATGCGGAGAAGCACCTCGTTGTCGCTGGTGATCACGTCGTGGATGGTCATCTGGACGACGCGGCTGAGCGGCTGGGCATAGAGCAGCACGAGCAGTCCAGCGGTGCGTTCCCGCAGCGGGATCGTCTGGTCGGCGATGAGTCGGCGAATCAGCGCGAGTCGCTGATGCTGGGCCATCGGTGTGGGGTTGGTCGTCGTCTTCCAAGCCCAGGTCAGCTTGGGCATCGCCCCGGAGCGCATGGCCCAGCGCAGGAACGCCTGCGCTGGCCGGCGGGTCGCGTAGTGCTCGGAGTGCCAGGCGTCCAGGGCGGCCTGCGTGCAGTGTTCGAGGCTGATGTCGTGGTCGGCCAGCCAGGCCAGGAAGTCGGCGGCGCGGTTGATTCGCTGGCGGGATTCGTTAGTGGTCGTGGAGCGAAGAGGTCCGTCATCGGCTTTCCGCCGCAACCGCCGTAGCTCGTTCCAGGTGGCGAAGCGGTGGACGAGCTGGGCGTGTTCGGGAGGTTCGATGTCGGCCAGGCGCCCGGCGAGCCAGCGCTCGAACAGCATGAGCTGCTTGTCCAGGCGCGGCAGGACACCGTGGTGCATCAGCAGTTCCCGGACGAAGGAGACGACCCGCCAGTCCGGATGCGCTGCCAGTGCGGCGTGGGTGAGGGGAAGTTCGCCGCGGGCCAGCGCTGAGAGCAGGGCTGACCCGCGGGAGGTAGCGAGCCAGGACAGTTCTCGTTTCGGTGCGGTGGTGGCCAAAACGCCGTCGAGCAGCGGAACGAGGTCAGGGTGAACGTGCCCGGTGCCGTCATCCAGGGCCTGGGTGAGTTTGTCGGCGAGGGTGCAGCGCTCGCAGAGACGCCCGCCGAGCAGGCAGCCCTCAAACCCGCAGCGGTCGCAGAAGAAGTCGCGGGTGATGGCCGCGCAGTCACGGCAGACCGGGACATCCTGACCTGCTTGTCGGCGGCCCGGTAGCAGGCGGTGGGTGCCGCAGTCGGGGCAGGAACCCCAGGTGTGGACGGCGTGATCGAAGCAGGTTCGGCAGATCGGGCCTTCCCAGTTCGCGGCCTTGGCCGCCCGCCGTCCGCAGCGTGCGCAGTCCCGGAGGTGCCAGCGCTCGAACTGTTCCCTGGTCGTGTAGGACGGGCTCATCACCGGGGGCGCAGGCGGGCGCGCTTGGGGGTGATCGCCGCCGGGTCGATCACGGCGTCGTCGGTGGCTGTCTTGCGGCCGGTGGCGTTCTCGGCCTTGGTCGCGATCAGCTCTGCCGGGGTGCATTCGAAGATGTCGCAGAGCGCGGCGAGCACGGCCAGCGACAACCGTTCCGGCGTGCCGGTGGCCAGCCGGTGCACCTGCGATACCGACAGCTCGATGCCTCGTTCGCGCAGGAGGGGAACGAGTTCGGTGGTGGAGAACATGCCGTGCCCGGCCATGAGTTCCCGCAGCCGCCATTGGTAGCTGACCTGGCGTTTCATCGTGTCCTCCGGTTCGGGTCGAGGGCCGCGCCGAGGGTGTCGTCCAGGGCGCGGCGCAGGGTGCGGGTGCGGAAATCCGAGGACACGCACGTGTAGATCGAGGTCGTCGAGGCATGTTCGTGCCCGACCTGCTGCTGAACGAAGAACGGATCCCATCCGGCCTCGATCAGGTGCGTGACGTAGGAGCGGCGCAGCGAGTGGAAATCCAGCCCAGGATCCAGGCCCAGCGCGTCGCGGTAGAGCGCGAACCGCGCGTCGAGCTGGCTCAACGCGATCCGCTCGGCCCTCTCCGAGGGCCAAAGCGCCGGGCTGTCGGCGCGGCCGAACGCCGGGCGCACGTGGATGATCCATTGCTCCAGGATCTCTGGTGTCCAGTCCCAGACCGTCAGCACGCTGCGTCGTTTCGGCGGTGAGCCCTTCTTGGCCTTGCCGTGCCGCACGTAGAGCACGCCGTAGTCGCCGAACTCGGGAGCGTGCGGGTTGCGGCCGAGATCGGCCAGGTCGAGCATCCGAACTTCGTTGCGACGCAGGCCAAAGGAGTAGGCGACCTTGAACAGGGTGGCGTCCCGGAACGCCGGTAACCAGCCCTTGCGTCCGGCGACCCGCACTCGCGCGACCTGCTCGTCGGCGTAGTCGAAGAACAGCTCCAGCTCGTCGAGGGTGAACGCGCGCTTCGCCGGGTCGGCCTCGCTGTCCTGGACGTGCACCGCGGTGTTCCACTCGTGGCAGACCTGCACCGGGTGTGTGCCGAAACGCTGCTCGCACTCCGCCGGCCACTGGTAGGCCGGGTCGGTGACGTAGTGGCAGAACCCTCGCAGCGCCTCCTGGTAGGCGCGCACGGTCGACCGTTTTAACCGGCGCACCGCCCGCAGATCGCTGAACCACTCGTCGGCCAGTTGCGGGGTCCACCACCACGGGAACACATCCGCGTGCCGGGCGAACGCCCGTACCGCCTTCTCCCGGCCGTCGATCGTGGACAGCGCCAGGTTCCGCGCCAGCTGCTGATTGCGCCAGCCCTCCAGCATCGCGGAGAACACCTGCTCCTCCGGGTGCAGCAAGGCCACCCCGTCGGCCAGATGCAGCCGGGCGACACCCGGAACCCGCCCGCCCTCGACCACTCGACACCACGCTCCGTAGATCGCATTAGATGCGAGATCATCGCATCTAATGCGATCGGAGCTGCATTCGGGCTGATCACGCCCCCTCGGAGCGGTGGCGCTACCATCGCCCGGTGGCCAGCCCAGTTGGGTTCGACGCCTCGAACACCAAGGATCCACCCCAGCTCACAGGCCGTATCTGGCCATGAGGACGAGCCGATTCGCGCGGCGACCTGAAATCGCATCCGTTGCAATACAAGCCATTTGGAACATCGGGACGGTGGACAGCGCTAAGCCGTGACCTGCTGGGGCGCCTACACCTTCTGCGTGCTGGAGCGGTTCCACCGGTGCATGCGGCGCCGGGACATCTTCGTGGAGGTGCTCGCCGAGCTCGTTCCGCACGATGCCGACCAGAGCGGCGGGTTCGGGTGGGGCTACAACGGCGGCGGCATGAGCCGGGCCCGCACCTCCCTCCGGGGGTGATCGGGTTCCCTCCGGCTGGTGATCAGAAAATGCGGAGACATGATCGGGCGCGCTCTGCCAGCATGAGGCGATGATCTTGTAGGAGGTGTCGTGAGCGACGACGGCGAGAAGTTCCGCCTCGGCGAGTTCAGTGCCCGGCTCAAAAGCGACGACATCGACGTCGTCTGCCGGGCTCTGGATGACTACCAATCAGCAGAGGCGGACACCAGGTGGGGTGTGGACAACCCCTATCGACCGCTGGACGACGATGTGCTCTTCGCTGCCCGGGACCTCCTCAGGCGGCCGCGGTCCGGCCATAGCCACGACAGCGCTCTCACGATAATGCGGCACCTCGCGGAAGCGCAGGACGCTGATCTGATCGCCGACGCCCTCGAGCACCCCGAGTACGCCGCGGGGTCGACAGGCTTCGACGCGGCCGGCACTGCCCTCGCGGCCGGCGAGGAGCCGAACCCGCGGCTGCTGACGCTGATCATCGCCAAAGTGCTGGACGAGAGTCTTGACGTGCGCGAACGCAAGGAAGCCATGCACTCCCTGGACGATCTCGATCTACCAGAGGTCGAGGACCTCCTCGTCCGCCTCACCGAGTCGCCCGATCTGGAACTCCAGGTGTTCGCGGTGGGCTGCCTCGCGACGTCTCTGCGGCTCCGCGTCCACCGCGACCGCGTCAAGCGGCTTGTCGAGTCTTGGCCCGAGGATGTGGGCCCGACGGTCCATCCGACGGTTCAATGGATACGCGAAGCGCTCGAAGGCTTCCACAGCATCTACTGGAAAGACACCGATCTGGACGATCCGGTACTCCGAAAGGCTCATGAGGAGCTGAGGTTCCCGCTCAGCGACGAGGGATGCCTCAAAGCATTCGCCACCCTGCTCCGCAGCGAGGACCCGGTAGCCGTGGGAATCGCGCTCGACCACCACGAGTCCTGGAAAGGGCTGCGCCGCGTCCTGGAGGACGAGGAACGTGCCAACGCATACCTGCCCGAGGTACTCGCCCGTGCCCGTGAGGTGCTCCGGCGGCCGATGTCGCCCGCCGAGGTGAGCGCTCTGAACATGATCGGGGCGCGCCACGCCGAGCCCGGCGACACCGACCTCGTGCTGGACGTTCTCCAGCGGACGGACTCGGACACGGTCCGAAAGGAGGCCATCTGGGTGGCCTACGGTGTGCTCGACGAGGCCGAGGAGAAGGACGAGAGGCTAATCGAAGCCCTGGGGGACCTGATCTTCGACCTGTCTCTCGGGGAGACAGCAATCCGCGTCCTAGCTGGCAGCCTCGGTGCGGGGGCCGATGACATCCTCCTCCGGGCACTCCATGAGGGCGAGCCGAGGGTCCAGGCCCACGCATCCTATTTCCTCGTTCGCACGGGAGGCATGGAGCGCCACCGCGCCATCCTGGAGGAGGTCGCCGAGAGCTGGGACGACTGGCCTCCCCAGCGTGCCATGGGCGAGGACCTCGATGAGCTGATCTTCGGCAAGCCGCACAGCGTTCACTGGGAAGGACACCGACTGGCGGACCCGGAGCTGCATCGCGCCCACAAGAGGCTGCGGGCTCCCGGGATGGACGAGTCGTATCACCAGGCGCTTCGCACGCTGCTCGAAAGCGACGACCAGGCGGCCGTGGGCATCGCCGTCGACCACTGGTGGAGCCCGGACGGCGCCAAGAAGCGGGGCGGCGAGCAAGCGCGTGAACCGGAGAGGGCACTCGTCCTGGACCGCATCCGTGACATGCTGCGGGAGCCGTCCTCGCCGGCCGAGCTCAGCCGCGAGTACGGACCTGAGGCCAAGCTCCTCACCGCGTTGGCGGCTCTCCGCGTCGCGGCGGAGCCGTCGCTCGTGGCGGAGGTCGTGGAGAACGCCGCGAACGACCTGATCCGCTCCGAGGCTCTCGACGCTGCGGAAGTGGTGTTCCAGGACGCGGAGGAGGCCGACCCTCGGGTCGTCGAGGCGCTCGGGAACGTCGCCTGCGACGACTCCGTGCGGATGAACGACCGTGTCAGGGCCCTGAACATCCTGGACGAGTCGCCGGGCAACAATTCCGTTGACGCGCTCGTGCGTGCGACGCGCTGTCCGGAGGTGGAGGTCCAGGCGGCCGCCGCGTGGGCCCTGATGTGGGAAGGGATCATCGAGGACCATCGCGCCATGCTTGAGGCGCTGAGCGCGGAGTGGCCCGTCGAAGACGCCCCGTGGGAGGCGCAACGGGTTCGCGAGATGCTCGACGCGGCTAAGGAGTGAGCCAGGCCGCGCGTGTGTGCAGGTGACGTCGGCGCGGGAAGCTCGTGGTGAGGCTCGCCGCCTTGAGATACTTGTCGCGCGCGGCGCCGTGGTGGCCCGTCACTCCCAGCAGGTGGTCGCGGACGGCGTGGAGCTGGTGGCGGGTGTGGTGGTCATGGTGGGTTGGTGGGTTCTGGCCGGGTTTTTCGGCGGGTGTGCAGGCTGGTGGCCGTGACGGTGGCCAGTACCAGCACGATGACGGCCAGGGACAGCGTGGTGGGGATCTGCGGGAGTGCGGGCCAGATGTCGTGGGCCCAGTGCAGGACGAGCTTGGCGCCGATGAAGGCCAGGATGATGGCCAGTCCGTGGCTGAGGTGTTCGAGCTGGGTGAGCGTGGTGTGCAGGACGAAGTAGAGGGCGCGCAGGCCGAGCAGGGCGAAGGCGTTGGTGGTGAAGACGAGGTAGGGGTCGTCGGTGACGCCGTAGACGGCGGGGACGGAGTCCACGGCGAAGACGATGTCGGTGGCGAAGACGGCGACCACGACGACGGCGAGCGGGGTGAGGGCTGTCCGTCCGCTGTCGCGGACTACGAGGTGGGTGCCGCGGTAGTCCTCGGTGATGGGCATGAGGCGGCGCAGCAGCCGCACGGAGCGCAGGTCGGAGACGTCGTGGTCGAATCCGGTGCCGGTGATGGCCTCGTGGAGGATCTTCCCTGCGGTGATCAGCAGTACGGCGCCGAAGAGCAGGAAGGCCCAGGTTCCGGTGTGCAGGAGGGCGGCTCCGGCGGCGATGAACACGCCGCGCAGGACCAGTGCGCCGACGATGCCGTAGAGCAGGACGCGTTGCTGGAGTTCGGGTGGGACGGCGAAGCCCGCTAGCAGGAGCATGAAGACGAACAGGTTGTCCACCGACAGGGATTTCTCGACGACGAAGCCGGTGATGAACTCCAGGGCGTGCTGGCCGCTGAAGGTGGTCCACAGCAGCAGTCCGAACAGCAGGGGCAGGGTGAGGTAGAAGGTCGTCCAGCCGATGGCTTCGCGCAGGCGGACTTCGTGCGGGTGGCGGGTGACGAGGAAGTCGGTGGTCAGCAGGGCGAGCAGGGCGGCGATGCTGATGGCCCACAGCCAGGGGGTGCCGATGGAGGTGGTGGGCACGGGGTCTCCTCGAACTGGTCGGTTCGAGGTCTCCTTCGCCCGCGGTGGGCGGCCTGCCGGGAACACCTGCCGGGGTTGTTCGTCCTGACCGGTCGGGCCTTTGGTGAAGTACTCCCCTCTTGGCCGAGTATCGGCCAAGAGGGGCTGGGTGCAAGCCGGGTGGGTTCAGCGGGTGCTCGCCGGTTCGGCCGGGGTGTTGCGGGTGGGCAGGTGGCGGTCGATCGCCCAGGTGGCGAGGGCGCAGCAGGCGAAGGCGGCTCCGAGCAGGCTGGATCCGGCCCAGCCGGTGGAGGCGAAGACGAGCGTGGTGGTGGCTGCGCCGAGGGCGGAGCCGAGTGAGTAGAAGAGCATGTAGCCGCCGATGGTGCTGCTGGTGCGGTCCGGGTTCGCTGCGGTGAGCAGGTGCTGGTTGCTGACGTGGGCGGCTTGGACGGCGAAGTCGAGGAGGAGCACTCCGCCTGCCAGCAGCCACAGCGACCACGGCAGCTGTGCGATGGCTGTCCAGGAGGCGAGGAGCAGGGCCAGTGCCAGGCCGGTGACCGGTGTCGCTCGTCCTGAGTCCGCCCACCGTCCGGCGCGGGCGGCGCCGAGCGCGCCGGCGAGCCCGGCGATGCCGAACAGTCCGATCTGGGCTTCTCCGAGGTGCCACGGTGCGGCGGCCAGGGGTAGGGCCATGCCGCTCCACAGGGTTGCGAAGGAGGCGAAGAGGAACAGCGCGATGAGTCCGCGGGTGAGCAGCAGGCGTTGCTGGAGCAGTCCGCCCAGCGATGCGATGACCTGTCGGTAGGTTGCCGGGTTTTCGGTGCGCTGGTCGGCGGGCAGCGCGGCGGGGACGAGGGCTGCGAGGCCGAGTGCGAGCGCGGCGAGGACGAGGTAGACGCTTCGCCAGCCCCACACTTCGGCGAGTGTGCCGGCGAGGATTCGTCCGCCGAGGATGCCCACGACCACGCCGGTGGTCACGCCTCCGATGTTCTTGCCGCGCTCGTCTGGTGCGGAGATCGATGCGGCGTAGGCGACGGTGGTTTGCACGACGACTGCGAACAGCCCGGCCACTGCCAGGCCGGTGAGTGCTGCCCAGGTGTTCGGGGCGGTGGCGGTCAGGAGGGTGCCGGTCGCGGTCAGTGCGAGGTGTGCGGTGATGAGCCGTCGTCGGTCGGCCACATCGCCCAGCGGTACCAGCAGCAGGAGGCCGGCGAGGTAGCCGATCTGGCCGGTGGCCACGAGCCATCCGGTGAGGTCGGCGGGGATGCCGAGGTCGCGGCTCATCGGTTCCAGCACTGGTTGTGCGGTGTAGATGCTGGCCACTGCTACGCCGCAGATCGTCGCGAGCAGCAGTCGTCGCCACGCGTTCATCGCGCGAGCTCCAATCAGTAGCATTTTGCAACTGTTCGGAGGCTAGGGCACAATGGTTTCAATACGCAACTCTTCTTGGGGGTGTGATGACCTCTCCGGACCCGGCCTGGACCGACCCCGACTGCCCGGTCGCCCGCACGCTCGACCTCGTCGGCGACCGGTGGAGCCTGCTGGTGATCCGCGACGCGATGGACGGGGCGCGCTCGTTCACCGAGTTCCAGCGCCGCACCGGCATCGCCCGCAACATCCTCACCGACCGGCTCCGCAAGCTCACCGCCCACGGGCTGCTCGCCCAGCGCACCGCACCCTCGGGCCGGCGCCAGGAGTACGCGCTCACCGACGCCGGACGCGACCTGTTCCCCGTCGTGGTCACCCTGCGCCAGTGGGGAGAACGCCACGCCTTCGCCCCGGACGAAGCCCACTCCACCCTCCTGGACCGCAACGGCGCCCTCGTGCCCGAGCTGCTGCCCACCGCCGCCGACGGCACCGTCCTGGACGTCGACAGCACCCAGGTGCACAAGCTCCGGTAGCCGGGAGGAACAGCCGTTGCGCCGGCCCGCTGGCAATAGGTCGTCGAAAGTCCTTCAGTCGCTGCCGAACGGCTCAGCGCTGCCCCGCCGACTGCCTTCCTCGTGACAGAGGTGGCGCGGCGGGCAATCCTCAGCGGCTCGCGCGCAGTATGCGGATCGCGCGCAGCGCGCTGGGCGGTTCGCCCGCGAACTCCGCGGATCCGTCGAGGTAGCCGGCGATGAGGTCGGGAGCGGAGTGATCTTCGACGCCGGTGAACCCCAGGGCGTGCAGTCGTGCTGCGATGTCGTCGGACGCGAAGTAGCTGAACACGGGTTCGCCGGCGCCTGCCAGCCGGTCGGCACGCGTCCGCTGGTGCGCACGGTCCTCGGCGGTGGCCGCTGGCTGCAGGTAGTCGAAGACCACCTCGACCGGCTGGGCTTGCCCAGCGATGTATTCGAGGGTGGCGTGGGCGGCGTTCGGGGTCAGGTAGAACACGACGCCGAGCCACACGAACACGGCCGGGTCCGTCCGCGTGAACCCGGCGGATTCCAATCCCGCTGACAGCGTTTGGGTTTCGAAGTCGACCGGCACGAAGGTCAGCGTCTCGGGGCGGTCGATCCCGGCCGCAGCAAGGCGTTCGCGTTTCCACGCTTGGGTGGCGGGGTGGTCGACCTCGAAGACGCGCACGTCCGGGCGCGGAGTGCGATAGGCGAAGGTGTCCAGTCCCGCGCCGAGGATCACGACCTGCCGCGCACCAGCGGCGATGGCCGCGGTCGCGGTGTCCTCGGCGAAGCGGGCGCGGGCGGCGAAGAACAGGCGGCGGGGCCGGGCGCTGGCCCCGGCACCGAGGAGATCGGTCGTGGGCGTGCCGAGTTCTGCCAGTTCCTCCGCGGTGACCCCGAGCAGACGTGCCGCCAGGGGGTCGGTGAAGATCGGTGGCCGGTCGGCGATCTGGTGGTAGGCGCGGGCGTAGGCGGTGATGAGCGCTGTCCGGCTGGGTCCGCCGTTCTCCATGTTCGAGAACCTACTCGCGAACGGGGCGCGGGCTCTGTGAACTCACTCACGCCCGCTCCGCGAAGGAGCACGCGAGCACGAGGCGCAGCGGTCGGTCCAGGCACCGCCGCCGCGCGCTCCTCCCCTGCCGTGCCGGGTTTTCCGCCGAGGTCGGTCTCAGGTGGTGCGGGTGAAGCGCAGGGTGCGGATCTCGAAGGGGCGCAGGCGGATGTCGAGGGCGTCGGTGGTGGCGTCGGGTTCGGCCAGCGGCCGCTCCAGCAGATCGGTGCGGGTGACGGCGGTGGCCGGGAAGGAGATCGTCAGCCGTGCGTGGGCGCGGCCGCCTCGGGATTCGTACAGGCGCACGACCAGGTCGCCGCTGCGGTCGTCGGCGAGCTTGACGGCTTCGACGACCACCGCGTCGTTGTCGACGGTGATCAGCGGTGCCACGGTGCGCGAGCCTTGGGTGGTGCGTTCGGGCAGGTTGAGCTGGTAGCCCTCGCGGACGGCGTCGCCGATGTCGGCGCCGACGAGCAGGGCGTAGCGCAGCCGGTGGCGGCCGTGGTCGGTGTCGGGGTCGGGGAAGCGCGGGGCGCGCAGCAGCGAGAGCCGCACGGTGGTGGTGGTGCCTTCGGAGCCGCTGTCGCGGGTGACGTCGTGGCCGTAGGTGGAGTCGTTGATCAGGGCGTGGCCGTAGCCGGGTTCACCGACGTGCAGGTAGCGGTGCGCGCAGATCTCGAACTTGGCGGCGTCCCAGGAGGTGTTGGTGTGGGTGGGGCGCATGACGTGGCCGAACTGGGTTTCGGCGGCGGAGCGGTCGGCGTGGACGTCCAGCGGGAAGGCGGCCTTGAGGATCTTCTCGGTCTCGTGCCAGTCGACGTCGGTGGTGATGTCGATGCGGCGGGCGTGCGCGGGCACGCTGATGCGCTGGTCGATGGTGGACTCGCCGACGCGGCGGCGGATGTGCACGGCGTGCTCGTCGAGGGTGATGTCCTCGGCGTCGGTGAGGTCGTGGACGTGGTGGCGGTAGAACCCGTCGAGGTCCCAGGCGTCCCAGGCGTTGGGGTGGTCGGGGTGCAGTTGCAGCAGGTTGGCGGGTGCGGCGAGCGCTTCGCGTTCGGCGGCGTGGTCGTAGACCGAGATCAGCAGGCCGCGCTGGTCGAGGGTGGCGCGCAGCAGCCCGTTGTCGATGGTGATGGTGCCGTCGGGGTGGCGGGTGGGGCTGGGCGGTGTGGTGTGCTCGCCGGTGGCCGCGCCCAGGGCGGGCACGCCGCCCCGGCCGTGGGGTGCGGCGTTGAAGGTGATCGGGTGCGCGGGCGGGCCGGCCAGGGCCTGCTGGGCCTGGGTGGTGATGGCCTCCAGTTCGCCTGCCACGTGCCGGTAGGTCTCCTGGGCTTCGCGGTGCACCCAGGCGATGGAGGAGCCGGGCAGGATGTCGTGGAACTGGTGCAGCAGCACCTGCTTCCACAGCCGGTCCAGGGCGTCGTAGGGGTAGTCGCGGCCGGTGGCGATGGCGGCGGTGGCGCACCACAGCTCGGCTTCGCGCAGGAGGTGCTCGCTGCGGCGGTTGCCCTGCTTGGTCTTGGCCTGGGAGGTGTAGGTGCCGCGGTGGAACTCCAGGTAGAGCTCGCCGGACCACACGGCGGGGCCGGTGTGGTCGGCTTCGGCGGCGGTGAAGAACTCCGCGGGGGTGTCCAGGCTGACTCGCGGTGAGCCTTCCAGGTCTGCGGTGCGGGCGGCGCGGGCGAGCATCTCGCGGGTGGGGCCTCCCCCGCCGTCGCCGTGCCCGAAGGGCAGCAGCGAGCGGGTGGCGCGGCCGTGCTCGGCGAAGTTGCGCTGGGCGTGGGCGAGTTCGCTGCCGGTGATCTCGGCGTTGTAGGTGTCGGCGGGCGGGAAGTGGGTGAACACCCGGGTGCCGTCGATGCCCTCCCACCAGAAGGTGTGGTGCGGGAAGCGGTTGGTCTGGTTCCAGGAGATCTTCTGGGTGAGGAACCAGCGGGAGCCGGAGGCGGCGATGAGCTGCGGCAGCGCGGCGGAGTAGCCGAAGGAGTCGGGCAGCCACACCTCGCGGGTCTCGATGCCGTACTCCTCCAGGTAGAAGCGCTTGCCGTGGATGAGCTGGCGGGCCAGGGCCTCGCCGCCGGGCATGTTGGTGTCGGATTCCACCCACATGCCGCCGACCGGCACGAACTGCCCGGTGTGGATGAAGGTGCGCACCCGGTCGTGCAGCTGCGGGTGGTGCTGCTTGATCCACGCCAGCTGCTGGGCCTGCGACATCGCGAAGTGGAAGTCGGGGTGGGTGGCCATCAGCGTGGTGACGTTGGCGGTGGTGCGGGCGACCTTGCGGACGGTTTCGCGCAGCGGCCACAGCCAGGCGGAGTCGATGTGGGCGTGGCCGACGGCGGAGAGGGTGTGGGCGCTGGCGTGGGCGGGCCGGGCCAGGACGTCGGCGAGCTCGGCGCGGGCGGCGGGTGCGGTGGTGGCGACGTCGTGCAGGTCGAGGCGGTCGAGCATGCGTTCCAGGGCGCGCAGGATCTCGTGGCGGCGGGGCGAGTCGGTGGGCAGTTCCCGCATCAGCTCGTCGAGGACTTCGGTGTCCTGGACGAGGTTCCAGACGTCTTCGTCGAGGACGGCGGCCTCGGCGCGGCGCAGCACGTACAGCGGCGGGCCGGGTTCGGCGGGGCGTTCGCCGAGTTCGGTGGGCTGGAAGCCGTTGGGGCCCAGGATGATGGGGTTGGCGGCGGCTTCGACGTAGAAGGTGCGGGTCTTGCCCGCGCTGTTGCGGCCCAGCGGCAGGTAGGTGTTGCGGGGGTGCAGGCCTTTGACCGGGGTTCCGTCGGGGGTGTGGGCGAGTCCTTCGCACTGGAATCCGGGGCGGTCGTCGTCGAAGCCGAGGTCGATGAGGACTTCGGCGGTGCGGCCGTCCCACTGCTCGGGGACGGTGGCGGTGATGCGGAACCAGCTGGTGCCCCACGCCGGGCCCCAGGGCTGGCCGACGGTGGTGGGCGTGTAGTCGGCGCGCAGGGCTTCGGTGACGGGCACGGGTTCGCCGGGGACGTGCCAGACGGCGATGTCGCAGGCGGCGGTGTGGCTGTGCTGGGCGGGGCGCAGTCGTTCGGCCAGGACGCGGTCGAGGCGTTGTTCGACGATGTGGCGGTCGTCGTGCATGGCTGCTCCCGGAGGGCTCGCGGGGTGTGACGGTGATCATGTTGGCACACCGGCAGGCGTGGTGGCACCGCCTCGGGCGGGCGCGGTTGCCGAGGTGGCCGCGGGCTCGCATGCTGCCGGTGCCAGAGGCGATTCCCACCGGGAGGCGACGTCATGGGGACCTGTGAAGTCTGCGGCAACGACTACTGGATGACCTTCGAAGTGCGCACCACCGGCGGCGGGGTGCACACCTTCGACAGCTTCGAGTGCGCCGCGCAGCGGCTGGCGCCGGTGTGCGAGCACTGCGGGTGCCGGATTCTCGGGCACGGGGTGGAGGCCAGCGGCCGGTTCTTCTGCTGCGCGCACTGCGCGCGCCACTCGGACGTGGCGGTGGCCGCTGAGCTGCGCGATGCGGTGGGTGCGCATCCGGGGTGATGACGCGGCGTCCGCACGACCCACTCCGATACCCCCTGCCGGGGGACGGGCAACCCATCCGAATCTTCGTTATCGTTCCGTTATGTAGTGGGTGAAACATCGGGACTACCTGCAACGACATGGCGGGTGAGACGGCCGTTGGCGGTCCGGTTCACGTCGGTTGTCGGGAACCGGAGTTGACAACCGGCGACGAGTCGTCGATTCACCCTCTCGGAGTAGTGGAGGACGCCCCGATGGCAGGTCTGGTTCGTTGGCTGGGCAGCATGGCGCGCGAGATGGAGCGGGCCCGCACCGTGATGCGGCACCCGCACACGAGCGTGCACCAGCGCAACGCGCGGGTCTGAACACCCGCTGTCCGCCCGGTGCGCCGGTGCGGGCTTGAGGCAGCAGGCTGGCGGCACTCGCCGCGAGCGCAATACCGGGGCACCAGAACGACAACCGGGGCCTGTTGCCAGGACTTGCAAAGCCCGGGGTCGTGACCAGCTGGTCACGACCCCGGTGCTGTTTTCCGCGCCCGGCGCCCGGTGCGGGCGGGCGCGGTTGCTACTGTCCTCCAGGACCGCGGGAGACGAAGGAGGTGAGACCCATTTCCGCTGTGGCAGAACGGGTGCTCCCCTCCGGCCGCGACCGCTGGTGATCGCGCTGGAGCGCCCGACCGGATCTTCGAAAGGCGCTCACGATTTCTTCGTCGACTTCTCCTGATGTGGTGGCCGAACTGCGTTCGGCCGGTTGCGTTTTCGCCGAGGAGGAAACCGCGCTGCTGCACCGAGCAGCCGGCGATCAGGCCGAGCTGGCCGAGCTGGTGGCCCGCCGCGTCGCCGGGCTTCCGCTGGAGCAGGTGCTGGGCTGGGCCGAGTTCTGCGGGCTGCGCATCTCGATGGCTCCCGGCGTGTTCGTGCCCCGTCGCCGCACCGAATTCCTCGCCGAGCAGGCCATCGCGCTGACCGCTCCCCGCTCGGTGGTGGTGGAACTGTGCTGCGGAGCGGCTGCGGTGGCCGCCGCGGTGGCCACCGCGTGCCCTCAGGCCGAACTGCACGCCGCCGACATCGACCCGGCCGCGGTGGCCTGCGCCGCGGCCAACCTGCCCGCCACGGCCGGGGTCACCGAAGGTGACCTGTACGAGGCGCTGCCGGTGGGGCTGCGGGGCCGCATCGACGTCCTGGTGGCCAACGCCCCCTACGTGCCCACCGGCGAGGTCGGCCTGATGCCACCGGAAGCCCGGCTGCACGAACCGGCGATCGCGCTCGACGGCGGCACCGACGGTCTGGCCATCCAGCGCCGCGTGGCCCAGCAAGCACCGCACTGGCTGGCCCCCGGCGGCGTGGTGCTGATCGAGACCAGCCGCGGCCAAGCCCCGCGCACGGCCGAGATCCTCGCCGCAGCGGGCCTGCTCCCCCGCGTCCTGCACTGCGACGAGCGCGAGGCCACCGTCGTGGCCGCCGCCGCGCCGACCGGTCACCCGCGTCCTCAGTGGACCGACCGGTCGGGCGTCGGGCCGTCCCGGGAGAACCTCTGAAATTAGGTTAGCCTTGCCAACATTCTCTCGATAGTGTGTTGGTCGTGAACAACATTCTGGTGATGGGCGCGACCGGGAAGGTCGGCCGTCATGTGGTCGCTCGGCTGCGGGAGCTGGGGCGACCCGTGCGGGCGGTCTCCCGGTCCAGCCCTGCCCGCTTCGACTGGGCGGACCGTTCCACCTGGCAACCAGCCCTGGCCGAGGTGGACACGGTCTACCTCAACGTGTGGGGCGTGGTCGGTGTGGTGGATCCGGCGGAGTTCACCGCACTGGCGGTGCGGTCGGGAGTCCGCCGGATCGTGGCGCTGTCCGGGCGGGGTGACGACGGCGAGAACTACCTGCTGGACACCCCGTACGGGCCTTGGGCGCAGGCCGTGGCCGACGGTGAGCGCGCTGCCCGCGACAGCGGCGTGGAATGGACGATCGTGCGGCCGTGCTGGTTCGCGCAGACCTTCGAGGAGGACCCCAAGCTCTCCGAGGTGCGCGACGGCGAGGTGGCGATACCCGTCGGCGAGGGCACGGTGCCGTTCGTGGATGCCACCGACATCGCCGCGGTGGCGGTCGCCGCGCTCACCGAGGACGGCCACCAGCACCAGGTCTACGAACTGTCCGGGCCGAGGGCGATGACCTTCGCCGAGGCGGTGGCCGAGATCGCCAGGGCGACCGGCCGGGAGATCAAGCACCTGCCGGTGGGGATGTCCGAGTACGTGCAGCGCCTGATCGATCGGGGCTACGACCGGGACTCGGCGGAAATGCAGGCGGGCCCGTTCCAGTGGCTGCACCGCGGGAAGACCGGTTTCCTCAGCGACGGGGTGCTGCGAGCCACTGGGCGAGAACCGAGGGATTTCGCCGACTACGCCCAGCGGACGGCGGCTACCGGCGTGTGGTCGGCATGGTGATCCGCACGAGATCCCGCATCACCCACGGGCCTCGAGCTGTTCTCTGGTGATCGGCCCGGCGCGGCCGGAGCAGCGCTCGTGCACTACCCCGCCGCCGGAGTCATCGGTGGACCGACCGGTCAGGAGCCGAGCCAACCCGTGCCTGCGACGACCTCCTCGGCGGCCTGCTGCGCGGTGCGGGTGCTGGTGTCCACGCGCAGGTCGCCCAGCCCTGCGCGCTCGAGCACCTCGGCCTGCGCGGCGGCGGCTTCGGCGACCTGGCGCAGGTGCGCGGCCGGGCGTCCGATCAGCGGGTCGCCCGGTTGCGGCCAGCCGTTGCCCTGCCCGCGCAGCATGATCCGGTGTGCCAGCTGATCGGCTCCGGCGTGCAGCCTGCACACCGTGAACACGGCCCCTGACAGAGCTTCGAAGTAGATCTCGACCGCCGCGGTGTCCTCGGCCGGGCCGGTGATGACCAAGCGGCGGGCACCGGCGGCGTGGTAGTTCTCCCACAGAGCGGCGAGGTTGGCGGCTTTGAGCCGGTGATCGCCGGGCGGGCCGCAGAAGGCGAGCTGGTCGAGGTCGACGTAGGCCGCGGTGTGCCCGGCGTGCAGGGTCTGCTGGTAGACCGCGAAGCCCGTGGCCGATTTGCCCACCCCAGCGGCGCCGCACAACCACAGCACCGCCCCGTCCGCAGAGGTCGTGCGCTGGGGTGCTCGCCCCTGCCGGGGCGCCGGGTCGCCGGGCCAGTGCCCGCACTGCTGCCTGACCAGCTCGGCCGTCTCGCCGATGGTGCGACTGGTGGTGTCCACGCACACCTCGGCGATGGCACCGGCGTCGAGGGCGTCGGCTTCCCGCAAAACCTCGGTCACCGGGGCGCTCTGGCCCTGGCGGGCCCGGAAGCGCTGGGCGAGCTCGCCGTGGTCGGCGCGCAGCCGGCACACGCTCAGCCGCGCCTGCGGGATCTCCTCGGCCGCCACACCGCGCGCGGCGTCGACGACACCGGAGACGATCACGCACTGGGCGCCCGCGGTCTGGTGGTGGGCCACCACCGCCCGCAGGTTGGCGGTCTTCATCCGGTACCGCCCGGGATCGCCGGTGGGCTCGGGGAAGCACATGCCCAGCTGGTCGATGTCGGCGAAACCGGCATCGATGCCCTCCCCGATGAGCCGTTCGCGGATCGCCCAGGCCACCGAGGTCTTGCCGACCCCCGGCGGACCGCACACCCACAGCACGGGGATCTGCGCGTGGTCGGTGATGTCCGGGGTGGGGGTCACGGGTGGAATGTTCTCGCGCGCACCATGTCGTGTCGAACGGTTTTCCCGCGCCGGGTCCGGGTTCTGGACGGGACTGCCTCTGCTCAGCTGTGCTGCTGGGGAGTGTCGAAGCGGCGCAGCCCGGTGTTGGTCAGCGCCAGCCACGCGATGCCCGCCGCGCACAGCAGGCCGCCGGTGCACGCGGCGATGGCGGCCGTGGTCGCCTCGGCGACCAGCCCGGCGCGGAAGTTTCCCAGCTCGGGGCCGCCGGCGCCGACGATGTGCTCCACTGCGCTGACCCGGCCGCGGTGGGAGTCGGGGGTGGCCAGCTGCACGATCGCCGCGCGGGTGATCACCGAGGTGGTGTCGGCGGCCCCGGCGATGGCCAGGCAGCACAGCGCCTGCCACGGTTCGGAGGACAGTCCGAGCCCGGCCAGCGCCAGCCCCCACACCGCGGCGGAGCTCAGCAGGACCACGCCGGGGCGCGCGGCGCGGGTGAGGGCGCCGGATGCCGCGCCCGCGGTGATGCCGCCGACGGCCAGGGCGGTGAACAGCAGTCCCAGGGTGCGCGGGTCACCACCGAAGCGCTCCTCGTTGATCAGCGGGAACAGGCCGATGGGCATCGCCAGCAGGGTGGCCAGCGCGTCGGTGAGCAGCGCGCCGCGCAGCACGGGGCTGGCGGCGATGAAGCGCCAGCCGTGCCAGATCGCGCGCGCTCCGGGTCGGCCGGTCTGCCCGTCGGGCCGCATCGAGGGCAGGCGCGCCACCCCGTAGAGCACGGCGGTGAAGCCCGCGGCGTCGAGCAGGTAGCAGGTGCTGACTCCCCACTGCGCGACCAGCACTCCGGCCAGGGCCGGGCCCAGCAGCATCGCGACCTGGAAGTTGAGGTTGAGCAGCGCCACGCCCGCGCGGACCAGGTCGGCGGGCAGCAGGCGGGGTACGAAGGTGCGGCGGGCCGGTGCGCCCAGCCCGCTGCCCGCGGCGTTGAGGGCCACCAGCGCCAGCAGCACCCACTGCGATCCGGCGCCTGCCAGGCCGTGCAGGGCCAGCAGCACCACCGCGCTCAGCTGCAGGGCGTTGGCCACCAGTGCCAGCGTGCGCCGGTCGACGGCGTCGGCGAGGGTGCCGCCGACGAGCCCGGTGATGACCATCGCCAGCGCCTGGCTGAGCCCGACCGCGCCCACCGCCACCGCGCTGCCGGTCAGCTGCCACATCTGGAACAGCACCGCGACGACGGTGAACTGCCCGCCCATCGACACCACGGCCCCGGTCCACCACAGGCGGCGGAAGTCGGTGCTGGTGCGCAGCGGCCGGGTGTCGAGCACCCGGTCGAGGCTGGTCACGACGGCGGGAGGTGGTCGGTGAGGCGGTCGCGGAAGCGGCGCCGCGCCAAGGCTTCCCGCAGGTCGGCGACCGCTCTGCTCAGCGCGTAGGGCGTTTCGGCGTCGAGTTCGCGCAGGGCCGCTTCGCTGGCGCGCCATTCGGCTTCCAGCAGCGGCAGGATCTGCCGGGCGCGATCGGTGAGGGTGATCTGGCGGGTGCGCGCGTCGGATCCGGTCGCGCTGCGCACGAGGTCGTCGCGGCGCAGCGCGGCGACGGTCTGGCTCATGGCCGAGTGGGTGACCTCCAGGGCGTCGGCGAGTTCGCGGATGGTCATGGCGCCGTGGTGGCCGAGCCGGATCAGCGGCCCGACGAACCGCGGTCGCACGTTGGTGATGCCGCGCTGGGCGTAGAACTGGTCGATCTCGTCGTCGAGGTCGGCCAGCAGGCGGCGCAGCGGTCGCCAGACGCTGGTCTCCTCGGTGGGGTCGTGCGTCACCCCTTCAAAGTAACAGCACTTGCACAAGTGCTGTTACTCTTTGATCCAGAACTTCTGGAGCCTCGCGGGGCTTGCCGCCCTTCGTTGTAACAACTAGTGTTACGACTGCGCGTGGAGGCGAGGGAGGTGGGTCCGGCGTGAGCGCCAACAGCAGGCTGACCGTTGCGGCGCACGCCCTGACGTGGATCGGGCTGTACCAGCGGCGCGGCCACGAGGTCGCCACCTCCGAGCAGATCGCGGGGAGCGTCAACACCAACCCGGTGGTGATCCGTCGGCTGCTGGCCGAGCTGCGCAAGGCCGGGCTGGTCGAGTCGCAGCGGGGCGCGGGGGCGGGCTGGATGCTCGCGCGGGACCTGGCGGCGATCACCCTGCTCGACGTCTACCGGGCGATCGAGCCGGGGCCGGTCTTCGCCCTGCACCGCTCGGCACCGAACCCCGAGTGCGTCGTGGGCCACGGCATCGGGCCGGCGATGACCGCCGTGTACGACGAGGTGGAGGCCGCTCTGCGCGGGCAGCTGGCCAAGACCACGCTGGAGGACGTGCTGCGGGACGTCCTGAAGGCCTCCTGACCCCGGATCGCCGGCTTCCCTTCGTCGAGGGAGGTCGCCTCCCGCACCCATTGATGTAACAAAAATAGTTACGACAAGGAGATTCTCATGGGACAGCTCGACGACAAGAGCGCTCTGGTCACCGGCGCCTCCAGCGGGATCGGGCTGGCGATCGCCCGCCGTTTCGCCGCCGAGGGCGCGACCGTCTACCTCACCGGCCGCCGCAAGACCGAGCTGGACGCCGCCGTCGCGCAGGTCGGCGCCCGCGGCATCGCCGTCCAGAGCGATGTCTCGGATCTCGGCGACCTCGACCGGCTCTTCGCCGAGATCGTGAACCGCAGCGGCCGCCTGGACGTCGTGGTCGCCAACGCCGGGGTCGGGGACTACAGCCCGCTCGGCGCGATCACCGAGGAGGAGTACGACCGCACCACCTCGATCAATCTCAAAGGCACCGTCTTCACCGTCCAGAAGGCATTACCGCTGCTGGCCGCCGGTTCCTCGGTCATGCTGCTCTCCTCCAGCGCAGCCCTGCGGGCCGCCCCGGGCCTGGGCGTCTACGCCGCCACCAAGGCCGCCATCCGCAGCCTCGCCCGCACCTGGGCCGCCGAGCTGGCCGACCGCGGAATCCGCGTCAACACCCTCACCCCCGGCGACGTGCAGACCCCGGGCGGAGACGAGCTCCGCGCCGCCTTCCCGCACGGCGATGCGGCTGAGCCCGCCCCGCTGACCCCGCTCGGCCGCATCGGCCGCCCCGACGAGGTCGCCGCCACCGCCCTCTACCTGGCCGGTGACCAAAGCACGTTCACCACCGGCGCGGAACTGCTCGTCGACGGCGGCGCCACACAGCTCTAGGCGCGAGCCACGGCTGCCTCAACACGTCCGGCCAGCCGTCGAGGTGCTGGTGAGTGCGGCTCCGGGCGGGGGCAGGATGCGGCAGCCCCAGGGCATCGCGGGCAGCTCGGCGAAGGCCGGGTGGGTGGCCGCCAGCGGGCGCCCCTCGACCAGCGGCATGTCGAGGTAGAGGCCGGCCACGGTGTAGGCGATGCCCTCGCCGTCGGCGGCGTCGAGTTCCCGGGTCGGCCAGGCCGGGTCGCGGCGCAGCGCGCGGGCCGCTGGGGCGGTGGCCGGATCGGTGAGCAGCAGCGCCCAGAACTCGTCGTCGGTCATGGCCGCGATCTCGCCGCGCCGCGCCGGGCAGGCATCAGCGAGCACAGCGGTGGCGAGGTGGCGCACCACGCCGCTGGGCACGGCGTTGACCGTCGAGCACAACCAGCGGGCTTCCCCGGCGACGAGCTCGGCGAGGTACTGGCCGGTGTCGGAATCGGTGCTCACCGCGCCGTCGACCACCTCCAGCCGCGCCAGGGTCTGCGGCGGTGGCTGCCGGGTCCGTCCGTGGGCGCGGCCGCTGCGCACCAGCGATTCGAGGTGGTCCAGCTTGAGCGCCCCCGAACCCCCGCGCAGAACCGAGGCGCGGCTGCCGGTGTCGACGGCGATCACCTCGTCGGGATCGACACCGTGCGCGGCCAGCACCCCGGCGAGCTCGCCGATGCGCTGCGCACCGAGCTGGTGGTGGTCCAGCCCGGCCACCCCTTCGAAGGTGTGGCTCAGCGGCAAGTGGCCCACGTCGTGCAGCAGCGCCGCGGCCCGGGCGGTGGCGTCGTCCGGGGCGAACCGCGCGGTCAAGGCCAGCAGCCCCAGCGAGTGCTCCAGCCGCGTGTAGGACTGGGTCACCGCGATCGATGCCGCACCGGCGTGGGCGACGAACCCGAGCCGGCGCACCCACCACGAGCGCAGCAGCTCCCGTTCCAGGTCGCTGAGCTCCACCGTCACCCGCCACAGCGGATCCCGGTACACCCCACCGGCGCCCAGCACGTCGGCCACCGCAGGCGCGACATCACCAGATGCAGAATCCATGATCCGACCGTAGCCCGATCTTCGCGGCCTCCCCCGGTGCGAGCACGTCGGTCAGGCGCGGTGGTGGTGCAGCACCCCGGGGATCTCGCCGTGGTCGGCAAGCGGGTGGCCGCGGGCGAACTCGGCCCACAGGTGGCGCAGCGCGGTGGCCGCGGTGGTGATCTCCGCCCAGGTGGCGCCTGCGACGAGTTCGGCGTGCCGCCAGGCCTTCTCGTCGCCGAACAGCAGCGGGAGGTCGATGGTGTGGGCGGCGCCGTTGGGGTTTCCCGGTGCTGCCCAGGTGATGACGTAGCGGTGCGCGCGGCCGCCCGCGCGGGCGTGGCGGCGGGCGAAGTGCTCGGCGGGCCGCCCGTAGACCTTGGTGGTGATCGCCTCGACGGCGCGGCCCAGGATCGCTTCGCCGAGGACGGGCACCGTCGTCAGCCGCTGCAGCGCGGGCACGGTGGCCAGGAACAGGCGCACTTCCTCGGCGGTGTGCCCGATGAGGACGTCGATGTCGCCTGCGACGGCGTCCCACGCGGCGGGCAGGTGCTCTTCCCGCGGCAGCGGGTGGTGGCCGTACTGGGTGCCGAAGGGCATCACCGCTTTGAGGCCGAAGCGCGCGGCGGCCCTGCCGGCGGCGGCTTGGCGGGCGACGACGGCGGTGGCGGGCATGTCGGGGGTGATGTCGCGGGTCGCCTCGGCCATGGCCCGGTTCATCTTCGCGCGGCCGCGGGAGATCCCCAGCGGTGCGCTCTGGATGATGGCCCGGTCGAACAGCCCGGTGGCGCCGGGGGTGGCCATCAGGTGCGCGACGGCGTCACCGCCCGCGGACTGCCCGAAGGCGGTGACGTTGGCGGGGTCGCCGCCGAAGGCGGCGATGTTGCGCCGCACCCAGCGCAGCGCCTCGATCTGGTCGAGCAGGCCCAGGTTGGCGGGCCTGCCGCGGCCGTCGCCGAGGTAGCCGAACAGCCCCAGGCGGTAGGTCACCGACACCACGACGAGGTTCTCCTGGGCCACCAGCGGTGCCGGGTCCATGATCGCCAGGTCACCGGCGCCGGAGGTGTAGGAGCCGCCGTGGATCCACACCATCACCGGCAGGTCGTCGCCGGGGCGGGCACCGGCGGGCAGGGTGACCGACAGGTGCTGGCAGTGCTCGTCCTGGCGGCGGCCGTCGGCGGTGGCGCCGAGGACGCGTTCGAGGAAGGCCACCGGGGCTTGCGGGCAGCCTGGCGACCACTCGGTGGCCGCCAGGGGTGTGCTCCAGTCCTCGACGGGGGCCGGGGCGGTGAAGCGGCGGGCCCGGGCGTAGGGGATGCCGGTGGCGCGCAGCACTTCTCCGTCGGCCCATCCGGTGATGGGCCCGCAGGCAGGTGCGAAGGTGGGCTGGGTGTTCAGGGCGATGTCCTCGTGCGGTGCGGGCGTGTCAGCTCAGGGCGTCGCGGTGCTTGGCGGCCAGCTGGGTGTAGTGCTCGGCGGAGAGCGCGAGGGCCTGCCGTTCCTCCTCGGTCAGCTCGCGGCGCACCTTGGCGGGGGTGCCCGCGACCATCGAGCCGGGTGGCACCTCGGTTCCTTCCAGCACCACCGCTCCGGCCGCCACCAGCGATCCGGCGCCGATGCGGGCGCCGTTGAGCACCACCGCGCCCATCCCGATCAGGCAGCCCCGCTGCACGGTGCAGCCGTGCAGGACCGCTTTGTGCCCGACGGTGACGCCCTCGGCGACCGCGGCGGGGAACCCGGGGTCGGCGTGCACCACGCAGCCGTCCTGGACGTTGCTGCCCGCGCCGATGCTGATGGTCTCCATGTCGCCGCGCAGCACCGCGTTGTACCAGACGCTGGATCCGGCGGCCAGGCTCACGCGTCCGATCAGCGCCGCGCCCGGCGCCACGAAGGCCTCCGGGTCGATCTGCGGGTCGATGCCGTCGACGGCGAGGGTGATGGGGCGCGTGCTCACTGGTCCTCCTGTGCTCGGCGCTGCTGGTGCAGCCACTGCAGCGATTCGTCGGTGTGTCCGTCCACTTTGGTCTCGATGCCGTCGAGGAAGGTGCGGTCGCCGTGCGCGGCGAGTTCGGCCAGCACCGCCGCGGGATCACCGGTGCCGATGATCTCCAGCAGCCGCCGGTGCCGCGCGACGTCCTCGGTCAGGCTCTCCCGATCCTGGCGGGCCTTGCGGTTGAGCGCCATGGACAGCATCAGCTGCAGCTGCAGCGACCGGTAGGCCTCCTCCAGCCGCTGGTGGCCGGACAGGCCGACCACCGAGACGTGGAAGTCGAAGGAGCACTCCAGGAAACCCGCCTGGTCGCCGGCGGTGGCCGCCTCGCTCATTTGCTGCAGCGCCTGCCGGCAGCGCCGCATCCGGGCCGCCTCGCGCACCGGTACGCCCAGCCGCACCGCCAGGGCCTCGAATTCCGCGCGCAGCGTGCAGATCTCGTAGATGTCGTGCAGCGTCAGCGGCGTCACGATGACGCCCTTGCGGGGGACCTGGCGCACCAGGCCTTCGCGTTCGAGCACCCGCAGCGCTTCGCGCAGCGGCGGGCGGCTGATGCCCAGCTCGTGGGTCAGCCGGTTCTCCACGATGCGCTGCCCGCACAGCAGCTCACCACCGATGATCATGCGGCGCAGGGTGGTGGCGGCCAGCTGCACCAGGCTGGGCGGGCCGACGATGCTGGGGGCGCGCGCCGCCGGGGTGTGGTCGACGGATCCGGTCACGGCCGGCGTGGTCTCCTCTCCGGTGCCGGGCGGCTGGTCCACCCGGGGCAACCTCGACGGGAAGAGCTTGTCAGCTCTGATCTGCCTGCTGTAGACAAAATACAGTGATGCCGATCACGGTGTCCGGTCTTTCCCGGATCTCCTGGAGCCGCGCATGAGCACCTCCCCCGCCTCCGGCCCGCTCCCGCTGCACGGCGTGCGCGTGCTGGAGATCGGCGCGTTCATGGCCGCGCCGTTCGCCACGATGCAACTGGCCGACCTCGGCGCCGACGTCGTCAAGGTGGAGAACCCCGCAGGTGGCGACCCGGTGCGCCAGACCGGGCCGTTCCTGGCCGGCCACAGCTCCCCCTTCCTGCGCCTGAACCGCAACAAGCGCTCGGTGGCGCTGGATCTCAAGGATCCCGAAGGGCGGCGGCTGCTGCAGCGGCTGCTCGACGACGCCGACGTGCTGGTGGAGAACCTGCGGCCCGGGGCGCTGGCCGCGCTGGGCCTGGGCCACGAACCGGTGCGGGCCCGCAATCCCCGCCTGGTCTACGTCTCGGCCTCCGGGTGGGGGCAGGACGGGCCGCTGGCCGCCCAGCCGGGGCTGGACATCATGGCCCAGGCCCGCGCCGGGCTGATGAGCATCACCGGCCACCCCGGCGGCCCGCCCACCAAGGTCGGCGTGCCGATGTGCGACCTGGTGTGCGGGCTCTACGCCGCGCTGGGCGCGGTGGCCGCGCTGCGGGCCCGCGAGCACACCGGGCAGGGCCAGCACGTCGACGTCTCGCTGCTGGAGGCCGGGGTGTCCTTCACGGTGTGGGAGGCGGGCGCCTACTTCGCCACCGGCGAGACCGGCCGCGCGCACGGCTCGGCCCACCAGAACAGCGCCCCCTACCAAGCGGTGCGCAGCCGAGACGGGTGGGTGACCGTCGGGGCGACCACCACCAAGACCTGGCCGGCGTTCTGCCACGCCCTGGGCCTGACCGGCCTGCTCGACGACGAGCGCTACGGCAGCTCCTACGACCGCTACCAGCACCGCGACAGCCTCATCCCCGCCATCGAGCACGCCACCGAGCAGCTGGGCACCGCCGAGATCGTCGAGAAGCTCACCGCGGCCGGGGTGCCGTGCGCGCCGATCTCCACCACCGATGAGGTGTTCACCGACGAGCACCTGGCGCAGCGGGACTTCTTCTGGGACTCCGCGCACCCCGAACTCGGGCCGGTGCGCCAGATCGGGTCCCCGGTGCGGTTGTCGGCGAGCACGCCGCGCCGCGAGCACGCCGGGCCCCCGCTGGGAGCCCACACCCGCGAAGTGCTCACCGAAGCGGGCCTGGCCACCGACGAGGTGACCCGGCTGCGTGACCGCGGGGTGCTCGCCACCGGCGAGTGATCACCGCCCGCACTGTCGGTTTTTCCCGCGACGCGAGCTCAAGGAGGAGCGATGCGCGCGTTGTCCTGCGGCCGCCGGGTGCTGGCCGCGTTGAGCACGGTGGTCCTGCTGGGTTCTTGCGCGCTCGGCGAGGGCGGGCAGGAGCAGACCGGGGCGCCGCGCCCGGTGGGGCCGGTGACGATGGTGGTGCCCTTCGCCGCCGGCGGCGGCAGCGACATCTCCGGGCGGGCGGTGGCCGACGGGCTGGCCGCGGCGCGGCCGGGTCTGCGCGTCGACGTCGACAACCGGGAGGGCGGGCAGGGCGCGGTCGGCTACTCCTACCTGCTGTCCAAGGCGGGGTCGCCGAACTACCTGCTGGCCACCGAGACCTCGCTGCTGTCGCTGCCGCTGAGCGTGGAGGTGGCCTTCTCCCACCGCAGCTTCACCCCGGTGATGAAGCTCGGCGAGGACTACACGCTGCTGGTGGCGCTGCCGGGATCGCCGATCACCAGCTGCGCCGATGCCGTCGCCCAGAGCCGCCACCGGCGGGTGCTGGCCGGGATCTCCGGTGCGGTGGGCCCGGACGCGGTGGTGTTCTCCGAGCTGCAGCGCCGCTCGGGCGCCGATTTCGACACCGTGCCCTACGAGGGCGGTGGGGAGACGATGGCCGCGGTGCTGGGCGGGCAGGTCGAGCTGGCCTCGCTCAACCCCAGCGAGGTGATGGGCCAGCTGCGGGCGGGCGAGCTCAAAGCGCTGTGCGTCTTCGCCGAGCAGCGCTACGACTACCCGCAGCTGGCGGGGATACCGACCTCGCTGGAGCAGGGCATTCCGGTGTCCTTCGCCCAGTTCCGGGGTGTGATCGCCCCTGGCGGGCTGTCACCGGAGGCCACCGCTTACTGGATCGACGCCGCCCGCGCTTTCGCCGGATCACCGGCCTACCGCGACTACATCGCCTCGGAGTTCCTGCAGCCGCAGGTGGCCTTCGGTGCGGAGTTCGCCGCCTACCTCGCCGAGGCCGAGACGACTCTGGCCCAGGTGGTGCGGCGGTGAGCGGGCGGCGGGCGCAGGTGGTGCTGTTCGCTTCGCTGGCGCTGCTGGGCGGGGGTTTCGCCGTCACCGCCCCGGCTTACGGGGTGCTGCTGGAGGAGTCGCGCATCGGGCCGGGGTTCCTGCCGCTGGTGGCCGGGCTGGGGCTGGCGCTGTTCTCGGTGCTGCTGCTGGCCGAGCAGCTGCGCGCGCCCCAGCCCGCACCGCCGCAGCGCGGGACCGACGATTTCGGGCGCAGCCCGGCGCAGCGGATGCGGATCCTGCGGCGGGTGTTCGTGCTGCTGCCGGTGACGGTGGCGCTGGTGCCGCTGCTGGGCATGGTGGTGGCCTTCGGGCTGCTGGTGCTGGTGATCTCCACCTGGCTGGAAGGGCGGCGGCTGCTTCCTGCGCTGGGGCTCAGCGCGGGCGCGGCGGTGGTGCTGCACGGGGTGTTCGCGGTGGTGCTGCAGGTGCCGCTGCCGACCGGGGTGTTCGGGTTCTAGGCGGAGGTGAATCGCGTTGCTGGACAACCTGCTGCTGGGCGCCTCGACGGCGTTGAGCCCGGTGAACCTGCTGTGGTGCTTCGCCGGGGTGCTGCTGGGCACCGTGATCGGGTTGCTGCCCGGGCTGGGTTCCAGCACCGGGGTGGCGATCCTGATCCCGCTGACGCTGACCGTGGAGCCGGTCACCGCGCTGATCATGCTCGCCGGCATCTACTACGGCTCGCAGTACGGCGGCACGATCACCTCGGTGCTGCTGTCCACGCCGGGTGAGGCCGCCAGCGTGGTGACCACGCTGGACGGGTACCAGATGGCGCGGCAGGGCCGTGCGGGTGCGGCGCTGGCGATCGCGGCGATCGGCTCGTTCGCCGCCGCGATCGCCTCCCTGGTGCTGCTGGCCGCGGTGGCGCCGCCGCTGGCGTCGGTGGCGTTGCGGTTCGGGCCGCCGGAGAACCTGGCGGTGATGGTGCTGGCACTGGTGACCATGGTGGTGCTGGCCACCGGCTCGAAGCTGCGGGCCGCGGCGATGGCCTGCGCCGGGGTGCTGCTGGCCTGCGTGGGCATCGACGCGGGCACCGGCCAGGCCCGCTACACCTTCGGCAGCGTCGAGCTGCTCTCCGGCATCCCCTACGTCGAGGTCGTCATCGGGCTGTTCGCCGTGGGCGAGGTGCTGCACCAGATCCGCGTCGGCGCGGCCACCCCGATCCGCGCCCGCTTCCGCGACCTGGTCATCCGGGGCCGCGACATCCGCGATTCGGCCGGGGCCATCACCCGCGGCACCGCGGTCGGTTTCGGCCTGGGCGTGCTGCCCGGCGCCGGGTCGACCCTGGCCTCGTTCATGGCCTACGGCCTGGAACGCCGCGTGTCGGCCAACGCCGCGCAGTTCGGCCGCGGCGCGATCCAGGGCGTGGCGGCCCCGGAGAGCGCCAACAACGCCGCGGCCAACGCCAACTTCATCCCCACCCTGACGCTGGGCATCCCGGGCGGGGCGACCACCGCGGTGCTGCTGGGTGCGCTGACCGTCTACGGCATCCAGCCCGGCCCGCTGCTGTTCGACGAGCAGCCCGAGCTGGTGTGGGGGCTGCTGGTGTCGTTCTTCATCGGCAACGTCATCCTGCTGGTGCTCAACCTGCCGCTGGCGCCGGTGTTCGCGCAGCTGCTGCGCATCCCCTACGGCTACCTCTACCCGCTGATCCTGTTCACCAGCTTCGTGGGCGCCTTCGCCATCGACAACAACCTCTTCAGCGTCTGGCTGGTGCTGATCTTCGGCGTCATCGGATTCGGCATGAAGAGCTTCGAGCTGCCGATGGCGCCGCTGGTGGTCGGCGTGGTCATCGGCGCGCTGTTCGAGAAGGCGCTCGTGCAGTCCTCGGCGCTGCTGGACGGCAACCTGTGGCTGCTGGCGACCAAACCCATCGCGGTGGGCGTCCTGGCCGCCGCCGGACTGCTGATCATCGGCCCCGCCCTGGCGCGGCGGCTGCGCACCCGCACCACGTCCCCGTCGGAGGAGAACCATGTCTGAGGAGCTGATCACCACCCGCGAGGGCGCCGTGCTGCAGGTGGTGTTCAACCGGCCCGCGCAGCGCAACGCCATGACCTGGCAGATGTACGACGGGCTGGTGGAGGCCTGCCGCACCGCCGAGGACGATCCCGGGATCCGGGTGCTGGTGCTGCGCGGCGCCGGGCAGGAGGCGTTCGTGGCAGGCACCGACATCGCCCAGTTCACCGAGTTCCGCGACGGCAGCGACGGGGTGGCCTACGAGCGGCGCATGGAGGCGGTGCTCGACGTGCTGGAGTCGGTGCGGGTGCCCACGATCGCGGCGATCTCGGGCTACTGCGTGGGTGCGGGCATCGCGCTGGCGGCGGTGTGCGATCTGCGGGTGTCGACCACGACCGGCCGGTTCGGGGTGCCGGTGGCCCGGACGCTGGGCAACTGCCTGTCGATGAACACCTACTCGCTGCTGGTGTTCCACCTCGGCCCGGCCCGCGCCAAGGACATGCTGCTGCGCGCCCGGTTGTTCGACGCCACCGAGGCGCACGCGGCCGGTTTCCTCACCGAGGTCTGCCGGCCGGACGAGCTGGAGGCGGTGGTGGCCGGGATCGCCGAGCGGCTGAGCGGGCACGCGCCGCTGACGATGTGGGCGGGCAAGGAGGCGGTGCGGCGGCTGCGGCTGGCCGCGCTGCCCGACGGCGAGGACCTGGTGCGCACCGTCTTCGGCAGCCAGGACTTCCACGACGGGGTGCGGGCGTTCCTGGACAAGACCCCGCACCGCTGGCAGGGCCGCTGAGCCCGCGCGGGATCGGCTAGGGTGGCGGCATGCTTTGACGCACCCGAGCCCCACCCCCAGTCCTTCGCCACCCGCACGTGTTCCTCTTGGTGACGAAGGAGTTCTTCCGTGACTGGTCCTGCTGTGGTGATTCCCGCCGAGTACGCGGCCACCCACCACGACATCTTCGGTGACGGCCCTTGGCTGACCGACTTGCCCGCGCTGGCCGAGCAGCGGCTGCAGGCGTGGGACCTGCGCCTGGACGGCGAGCCCCGCCACGGGATGGTGGCGCTGGTGCTGCCGGTGCTGCGCGCCGATGGCACCCCGGCGGTGCTGAAGTTGCAGCCCGTCACCTCCGACACCTCCGGCGAGCCGCTGGTCCTGCGGGCCTGGGACGGCCGTGGTGCGGTGCGGATGCTCGAACACGACCCCGGCTCGGGCAGCATGCTGCTGGAACGCCTGGGCCCGGCACTGTCGAGTGTGGACGATGATGATGCCGCGGTGGGCGTCATCGCCGGGCTGCTCACCCGGCTGCACGCCGTCCCGGCGCCTGCCGGGGTGCGCGCTCTGGGCGATATCGCTTCGGCGATGGTGCGCGAGACCCCGCAGGCCTGCGCGCGGTTGGAGGCCGGTGAGGCGGCGCTGCTGCGGCGCTGCGCCGATGTGGTCACCGACCTGCTCGCCGAGCCCGGTGACCGGCTGCTGCACTGGGATCTGCACTACGACAACGTCCTGGCCGGCGGGCGCGAGCCGTGGCTGGCCATCGACCCGCAGCCGCTGATCGGCGATCCGGGCTTCGACCTGCTGCCCGCGCTGGACAACCGCTGGGAGCAGATGGTGGCCACCGGTGACCTGCCTGCCGCGCTGCGCCGCCGCTTCGCGATCCTCACCGACGTGCTGGGCCTGGACCGGCGCCGGGCGGTGGGCTGGTCGTTGGGGCGGGTGCTGCAGAACTGCCTGTGGGACGTCGAGGACGGCGAAACCCGCCTCAACCCGGTGCAGACCACCATCGCCGAAACCCTGCTGCCGCTGGGCCCGTGAGCCATCACGGCTCTGGCGGTGGTCAGAGCGCGTTGTCCTGATCGAGTTCGACAGCTTCGAGCAGGCGGTCGCCGCGTACGGGAGTGCGACTTCCGCATCGTCGAAGGTCTCGACTGACCGCGGTCCGGTCGGATCTTCGCTGAAGGACTCCGTCGGGAATCCTGAGGCCGGGCAGTCAACGGCGGTGGGATGCTGTGCGGATGCGGCAGATCACGGTGCTCGGCGGTTGCGGTGCCTTCCCGGAGCCGGGGCGCGCGTGCAGCGGTTTCGCGGTGGACTGGGAGGGCTACCGCCTGGTGCTCGATCTCGGCTACGGCACGCTGCCGCGCCTGCTGGTCCACTGGCCCGACGCTGCCGTGGACGCCGTCGTCATCACCCACGAGCACCCTGACCACTGCATCGACCTGCACGGGCTGTTCCGGATGCGGTTCTACGGCGACCCGGACCGACCGCGGCTGCCGTTGTACTGCCCGCCCGGAGTGCTGGACCGGCTCAGCGGCCTGGAGCCCGACGTTGATCTGCGCACGGTCTTCCAGGTCCATCCGCTGCCCGGTTCCTACCGGGTGGGGCCGTTCGACCTGACCGGACTGCGGCTTCCCCACCACGTGCCCAACGCGGGCATCCGCCTGGACGCCGACGGGGTGGTCCTGGCCTACACCGGAGACACCGGCCCGGACCCGCTGCTGGCCGAGCTCGGCGGTGATGCCGACCTGTTCATCGTCGAGGCCACCGACCGCCCCGGCGAGACCCGGCAGAGCAGGCGCAACCTGATGACCTCCCGCGAGGCCGGTCACTGGGCGCGGCGCGCGGGTGCCCGCAGGCTGATGCTCACCCACTTCTGGCCGGGCACCGACCGGGTGACCGCGACGGCCGCCGCGCGCGCGGAGTTCGGCGGTGAGGTGCTCACCGCCGAGGAGGATCTCGTGGTCGCGCTCGGCACCGGTCGAGCTGCCACCTGCGGCGGGCCGGGCGGTGGCGGGTTTCCCGGACGCTGAGCGGGGTGCCGCAGACCCCATCACCCCGGCCCTGGGCGGTCGCACCCGGCGGGGTCGGCTCGTCTCCCTGGTGAGGACGAACGCGCAGGCCGGGACCGGACGCCGAGCGTGCCCGGGCACGGGCTCTCCGGTGTCGTCGTCGAACCCGACCGGGCCCGGCTGGCCGACCTGGCCACGCGGTTGCGGGACGGCCGGCTCAAGCCCGCCATCGGCGCCGTGCCGGGCTGCGCGGTCAGCGCTGCTGCAGGGCTCGTTCGATCGCGCGGCGGGCCCTGCCCGCGGCTGCGTGGTCGTGCTCGAGCTGCATGGCTGCGTTGAGGGCCAGCCCGGCGGCGACGATCTCGAACTGCGCCTGGTCGACGTCGAACCCGGCGGGCAGCTCGCCGCTCGCCACTGCTGCGGTCAGCTCCGCCCGCAGCTGCGCCCGCCAGCGCGACCACACCTCGGCCACCGCGTCGCGGACCCGGCCGGGGCGGCTGTCGTACTCGGTGAGCGCCGCGGTCATCAGGCAACCGCCGGGCAGCAGCGGTTCTTCCAGGTAGTTCACGGAGTTCTCGCACACCGCGCGCAGCCGCCGCAGACCGGGCGGTTGCGCCAGCGCGGGTTCGACCACCCGGTGCCAGAAGTCCACGAAAGCCTTGTCCAACGTGGAGATCTGCAGCGTCTCCTTGGTGCCGAAGTGCTTGTGCACTCCGGACTTGCTCATCTCCATCTCCTCGGCGAGCCGTCCGATGGTGATGCCGTCCAGTCCTTCCTCGGAGGCGATCTCGGCGGCTCGTTCGAGGATCCGGCCTCGGGTGGCCTGCGCCTCGGCGGCGGAGCGTCGCGGTGACATGCGACAAGAATAGCGTACGCACGTTCGCTATTGATTTGGTGAACGCTCGTACGCTAAATTCCGGTGCCGTCACCGAGAGCGAGGAGCGCTGGATGCGGATGCGACGACTGGGCTGGGCCGGACTGGAGATCGAAGCCGACGGCCGGCGGCTGGTGATCGACTACGCGCGGGACCTCTCACCGCTGTTCCCGAAGTGGAAGCCCGGCCAGGCGCTGGCGGTGCCGAGCGGGACGGTCACCGCCGCACTGGTCACCCACCTGCACCGGGACCACGCCGATGCGGCCGCGCTGGCCGACGTGCTGGCGCCGGGGGCGCCGGTGCTGCGGCCGGCACCCGGTCACGGCGACGAGGCCGACAACGTCACGACACTGCCCGCCGAAGGCGAGCTGGCCCGGCACCGGCTGGCCACCGAGGTCGTGGATGCCTGGTCCACCCGTGAGATCGGGCCGTTCCGCATCACCGCGGTCCCCGCCGTCGACGGGCTGGGCGACCCGCAGCTGAACTGGGTGGTGCAGGCCGGCGGGCGGCGGGTCTTCCACGGCGGCGACACGATGTTCCACGGCTACTGGTGGCTCATCGCGCGCCGGTTCGGCCCGTTCGACGCGGCGGTGCTGCCCGCCAACGGCGCGGTGGTCGACGTGCCGCACCTGCAGCCGCCGAGCCCGCTGCCCGCCGCGCTGGACCCGCGGCAGGCAGCTGTGGCCGCGCGGATCCTCGACGCCCGGCACGCGGTGCCGATGCACTACGAGACCGGGCAACCGGACAAGGACACCGGCTACCTCGAATCCCCCGGCCCGGAGGAGGAATTCCGCACCCACGCCGCGGAGCGCGCCCGCGTGCTGGCCGTCGGGGAATGGCTCGACCTGTCCGCATGAGGTGAGAACGCCGCCGCACCAACGGGTTCAGGACGCCGTCGAGTCATCTCGCGCTGCGGGGACCCGGCAGCAAGGAGGCGACCTCGCGGAACAGCTCCGCGGTGTCGCGGCTGCTCGCGGCCGGTGGGAGGGCGTCAGCGAGGGCGAGGGTGGCGAATCCGTGGGCCAGCGACCAGGCGGCGAGGGCGAGGCGCTCGGCGGCGGCCTCGTCCTGGCCCTCCGGCAGTCCGGCGCGCAGCGCTCGTGCCGTGCCGGCTCTGGCCGCGAGCAGGTCCGGATCCTCGGGGTGGCACAGCTCCCGGCGCTGCATCACGTCGAAGTGCACGGGGTGGCGCACCGCGAAGGCGACGTAGCGCACGCCCATCTCGCGCAGGTCGGGGGCGACGGCCAGCAGCTGTTCGGTGAGCAGCCGCTGGCCGTCGGCGGCCAGGGCGGTGAACAGGCCCGCCTTGTCGCCGAAGTGGTGCCGCGGTGCGGCGTGGGAGACCTCGGCGCGGCGCGCCAGGTCGCGCAGGCTCAGCTGCGCCGCGCCGCGTTCGCCGATCATCTCCACGGCGGTGGCCAGCAGCACCGCGCGCAGGTCGCCGTGGTGGTAGGGGCGGTTCACACCCCCGATCTTGCCATTGACAAGTTCACGCGTCGAAGTCAATCTTGTCAGTGACAAGATTGGAGGTGTGCGGTGACCGAGGAGATCGCCGTCGCACGGCGGATGTGGTGGCTGCTGGAACCGGTCCACGCGGTGCTCTACTACGCGCCCGCGGCGTTCGAGCACGCCGGAGAGCTCGGCTACGCAGTCGACGAGCGGTGGCCGAGCTACTTCGCCTGGCGCGCCGCACCGCTGGGTGCCGTTGATGCCGGGACGGTGGCAGAAGCCTTCTGCAGCTTCAGCCCGCGCATGGTCGCCGAGCACGTCCCGGCGGCCTGGGAGATCGCGGCACCGCAGCAGGTCCTGTCCGCGCGGCTGGCCGCGGTCGAGGACTTCTACCGGCCGATGCCCGGTGTCGCGGAGCTGGCCGAGGCCGCCGGTCTCGCGCGCCGGGCCGCGGAGTCCGCCCAGACGCGCGGTCGGGCGCTGGCGGCGGCCAACGCCGCGCTGCCCTGGCCCGATGAGCCGGTGCTCGTGCTGTGGCAGGCCGCGACGATCCTGCGGGAGCACCGCGGCGACGGCCACCTCTCGGCGTTGCGCGAGCACGGCCTGGACCCGGTGGAGTCCCTGGTGTCCTTCGCCTCCGTGCAGGCCGCACCGCCCGAGGTCTTCGCCAGCCGGGGCTGGAGCGACCAGCAGTGGGCCGCCGCGCGCGAACGCCTGCTCACCCGCGGGTTGGTGGCGGAATCGGGGCAGGCCACCGGGCGGGGCCGCGAGGTCCGCGACGCCGTCGAGCGCCGGACCGACGAACTGGCCGCCGAGCCCTGGCGCTCGCTGGGGGACGCAACCAGCACGCTCGCACGGCTGACCCGGCCGGTTCTGGAGTGGGCGGTGGGTTCCGGGGTGCTGCCGGTCAGCAGCACGCTGGGCATCGGGATGCGCTTCGGCGCGGCGTGATCAGCCCCAGGTGAGGAACCGGTAGTGCAGCCCGGTCTCCGACTCCAGCCAGGGCCCGGTCGAGTCCGGTTCGCGGTCGACTTCCGGGGCGTAGGTGTCGCCGTCGAAGCGTTCGCGGATCTCGGTGACCACGATGCGGTCGGCGATGGGCAGCGCCGCCCGGTAGACCGCCGCGCCACCCATCACCCACACGTCACCGCTGGCCGCGGCCAGCGCCTGGGAGAGGTCGGTGAAGGTCTCCGCGCCCTGCTGCGGGGTGCGGGAGAGCACGAGGTTGCGCCTGCCCGGCAGCGGCCGAAACCGCGGCGGCAGCGATTCCCACGTGCGGCGGCCCATGAGCACCGTGGCTCCGGAGGTCACCGACCGGAAGTGCTTGAGGTCTTCGGGCAGGTGCCAGGGCATCGTGCCGTCGCGGCCGATGACCCCGCCCGCCGACTGCGCCCAGATCAGCCCGATCACACCGCCACCGGTGCCTTGATGCCGGGGTGCGGGTCGTAGCCGTCGATGCTGATGTGCTCGTAGGTGTAGTCGAACAGGCTCGGCGCCGGTTTCAGGCTCAGCACCGGGAACGGCCGCGCTTCGCGCGCCAGCTGGGTGCGGACCTGCTGCTCGTGGTTGTCGTAGATGTGGCAGTCGCCGCCGGTCCAGATGAAGTCGCCGACGCCCAGGCCCACCTGCTCGGCGATCATGTGCGTCAGCAGCGCGTAGCTGGCGATGTTGAACGGCACGCCGAGGAACAGATCGGCGCTGCGCTGGTAGAGCTGGCAGGAGAGCTTTCCGTCGGCGACGTAGAACTGGAAGAACGCGTGGCAGGGCGGCAGCGCCATGCGCGGGATGTCGGCGACGTTCCAGGCCGAGACGATGATCCGCCGGGAGTCGGGGTTCTCGCGCAGGGTGCGCAGCACCTGCTCGAGCTGGTCGACGTGCCCGCCGTCGGGGGTGGGCCAGGAGCGCCACTGCGCGCCGTAGACCGGGCCCAGGTCACCGTCGGGTGCGGCCCACTCGTCCCAGATGGTGACTCCGTTGTCCTGCAGCCACGTGACGTTGGAATCGCCGCGCAGGAACCACAGCAGCTCGTAGGCCACCGAGCGGAAGTGGACCTTCTTGGTGGTGATCAGCGGGAAGCCGTCGGCCAGCCGGTAGCGCAGCTGGTGGCCGAAGATCGACCGGGTGCCGGTGCCGGTGCGGTCGTCCTTGCGGGTTCCCGTGTCGAGGACGTGGCGGAGGAGGTCTTCGTACTGCGTGTCCGGCATGCCACGAGCCTAGACGAGCGGGGCGCGGCGCCCGGAGGGCCGTGGGTGGCCGGGGTTGTGCTGGTCACGTGGTTGGTCCGACCGACTCAACCATTCATGAATTATCTTCACATTCTGTGGTGGTTCCATTACCGTCGCCGTCCATGACCCTCCGGCGCTTGACCACCGCCCTGGCCGCGCTCGCCCTCACCCTGACCGCGACCACCACCGCCCACGCCGCCGACAACCCCCCTCCGCTGACCGACCTCGACGGCAACCCGCTCATCCCGCACGGCTTCAACAACGGGCACAGCTCCAAGGACTCCCCCGACGCGATGCCCTGGACCACCCCCGCCGACATCGCCGCCGAAGCCGGCAAGATCGGCTCCAATTCGGTGCGCCTGCTCATCTACTGGTCCAAAGTGGAACCCGAACCCGGCCGCTACGACGAGGCCTACCTCGACGAGGTCACCGATCTCGTCGGCGCCTACGACCGCGCGGGCATGCACGTCGTGCTCGACATGCACCAGGACCTGTGGGGACCGGCGGTCACCGGCACCGGCCGCAACGGCGGCGCCCCCGCCTGGGCCTCGCACTTCGACGGCCTGCCCGCCAGCCTCCAGGACCCCTGGCCGCTGACCTACCTGCAGCCCGGCGTCATGCGCGCCTTCGACCACTTCTGGGGCACCACCGGCAAGCACCCCGAACTCGCCGAGCACTTCACCGCCGCCTGGGCCCACGTCGCCCAGCGCTTCGCCGACGACGACCGCGTGCTGGGCTACGACCTGTTCAACGAGCCGTGGGGCGGCAGCGTCCCGTGGCCGTTCTTCGAGAAGGACTTCCTCGGCCCGCTCTACCAGCGCACCATCGACGCCATCCGCGAGGTCGACCCGGCCCACTGGATCTTCGTCGAGCCCCAGGCCTTCGGCGTCAACCAGGCGCTGATCGCCTCCTCGCTGCCCGAGCTCACCGACCCGCGCCCCGGCCCGCCGCGCCTGGCCTACGCCCCGCACCTGTACCCGCTGCTGCTGGACACCGGCCAGGCCTACACCGGCGTGACCCGGGCGATCACCCAGGACACCATGCGCAAGTGGTTCGCCGACAACACCGCCACCGCACGGCGGCTGGGCATGCCGATGGTCATCGGTGAGTTCGGCCTGGACGCCACCAGGGAGGGCTCGCTGGACTACGTCGACGACGTGCTGGCCATGGCCGATCAGGCCGGTGCGGGCTGGTGGTACTGGTCCAACGACCCCGGCGGCTGGGGCCCCTACAACCCCGACGGCACCTGGGCGCCGCTGGCCGACCACCTGGCCGCGGGCACCCGCTGCGCGCTCAGCTGCGCGCCTCGCTGACCGCCTCGGCGGCGCTGTCGCGGCAGGTGAACCGCTCCGCCAGCCCGGCGATCACCAGCAGCCGCGCCACGACCTCGCCGGTGACCACCAGCAGCCCGACGCCACGGTGCTCGGCACGCCGCTGCACGTGCAGCAGCAGCTCCACCGCGGCGCTGCTGGCGAAGGTCACCGCCGAGAGGTCCAGCACCACCGTCTGCAGCGCCGCCGCGGTCAGCCGCTGCCGGATCAGCTCCGCCAGCCTGGGCACCGTGGCCACGTCGATCTCGCCGCCGATGCGCACCACCACGATGCCCGGCGCGGGCCACTCCACCGCCAGCCGCAACGCCGCCGGGCAACCGTGCCCGAGCGGCGGATCGCTGGGCGCCCGCGGCGCGACGATCGCGGGACCGCTGCCGGTCCAGGCGACCTGGCGCATACCGGATCTGGAGACGATCACGCTACCTCCCCCTGAATTCGCGTATCGACGGTCCGACTTCGGCCACGGGCCCAGAACTCGTCGCTGCGCTTCACGCAAGAGGTGCGCCGTGGCGGCTGCTCAACCGCAACCCCCACCGTAAGAGCCACCGGCCAGCCCAACAAGGCTCACCACGTTCGTGTGACAACCGGGGTCGGAGTCGCCACCACCAGCGACGCACAACCCCCACTCAAGGACACTCGCACCCCGAACGCGGCACCGCCGCCGGCCGCGCAGCGTGACGGGCTCAGCCCAGCACGCTGTGCCGCTGAACGGTGTCGGGCACCACCTCGACCGGCTCGCTCGGCGCGGCGTGCCGCCCGCCCGAGACCGGTTCCCACAACGTGGAGACCGTCAGCGACAGCTCCCCGTCGACCACGTCCACCGACACCTGGTCCCCCGCCGACACCGAGGCGCCCAGCACCATCGACGCCAGCCGGTTGTCCAGCTCGCGCGCGATCACCCGCCGCAGCGGCCGCGCCCCGAACTCCGGCTGGTACCCGCGCTCGACCAGCCAGTCCAGCCCGGCGTCGGAGACCACCAGCCGCACTCCCTTGGCCGAGAGCTGCTCGGCGGTGCGCTCCAGCAGCAGCGAGGCGATGCGCCGCAGCTGCACGCCGCCCAGCGCCCGGAACACCACCACGTCGTCGATGCGGTTGATGAACTCCGGGCGGAAGAAGGTCCGCAGCTCCTCCAGCACCACCAGCGCCGTCTCCGAGGCATCCGCGCCGGCGTCGATGATGCGGTCCGCGCCGATGTTGGAGGTCATGATCACCACGACGTTGCGGAAGTCCACCAGGCGGCCCTGCGAGTCGGTCAGCCGGCCCGCGTCGAGCACCTGCAGCAGCGTGTTGAACACATCGGGGTGGGCCTTCTCCACCTCGTCGAGCAGCACCACCGAGTAGGGCTGCCGCCGCACCCGGTCGGTCAGCTGCCCGGCCTCGCCGTAGCCGACGTATCCCGGTGGTGCGCCCACCAGCCGCGAGACCGTGTGCTTCTCCTGGAACTCCCCCATGTCCAGCCGCAGCAGCCGCTGCACGTCGCCGAACAGCGCGTGCGCCAGCGCCCGCGCCAGCTCCGTCTTGCCCACGCCGGTGGGTCCCAGGAACAGGAAGCTGCCGATCGGGCGGTCCGGGTCGGCCAGCCCGGCCCGCGCCCGGCGCACCGCCTCGGCCACCGAGGCCACCGCCGCGTCCTGGCCCACCACGCGCGAGCGCAGCTGCTCTTCCAGGCCCAGCAGCCGTTCCACGTCGGCGGCGCTGACGTCGGCCACCGGGATGCCGGTGCGCGAGGCCACCACGTCGGCCACGTCGTCGGCGACCACCGTCGGCTCGAACACCGCCGATTCCCGCACCTCGCCACCGCGCCGCAACCGCACCCGCGAGCACGCCTGGTCCAGCAGGTCCACCGCCTTGTCCGGCAGGAACCGGTCGGCGATGTAGCGCTGCGAAAGCTCCGCGGCCGCCGACAGCGCCGAGGCGTCGATGCGCACCCGGTGGTGCCGCTGGTAGCGCTCCCGCAGCCCTTCCAGCACCACGATGGTGTCGGCGACCGAGGGCTCGTCGACCATGATCGGCGCGAACCGGCGCTCCAGCGCCGGGTCCTTCTCCACGTGCTTGCGGTACTCCTCGACGGTGGTGGCCCCGATCAGCCGCAGCTCACCGCGCGCCAGCGCGGGTTTGAGCATGGTGCCGGCATCCATCGAGCCCTCGCCGGCACCGGCGCCGACGATGCTGTGCACCTCGTCGATGAACACCAGCACGCTGTCGCGGTTGGCGCGGATCTCGGCCATCACGTCGCGGAAGCGCTGCTCGAACTCGCCGCGGTACTTCGCCCCGGCCACCATCCCCGCCAGGTCCAGCGAGATCACCCGCACGTCGGCCAGCGACCACGGCACCGCTCCGTCGACGATGCGCCGGGCCAGGCCCTCCACGATCGCCGTCTTGCCCACTCCCGGATCACCCACGAACACCGGGTTGTTCTTCGACCGGCGGCCCAGCACCTCGATCGCCTGCTCGATCTCGGTGTCGCGGCCCACCACCGGATCCAGCCGGCCGGCCCGGGCCAGCTCGGTGAGGTCCAACCCGAACTCGTCCAGCCGCGGCGTCACGCTCAGCACCGACCCAGCCCCACCCCGATCACCCAACTCGATCGCCCGCGCCAACGCCCGGCCCGCCACCGAATCCGCGTCCGCGGCCAGTCCCAGCACCACGTGCCGCGCCCCGACCACGTCGGCACCCTCGCCCAGCGCCTGCTGGTACGCGCCCAGCAGCGCGCGCCGCGCCGCCGGGGACAGCACCGGCCGGCCCGCGCCCGACAACTCCTGCCCGCCCACCGCCGAGCGCACCGCGGCGGCCAGGTCCTCCACCCGGACTCCAGAGGACACCAGCAGCTGCGCGGTCGCCGGGACCTGAGTCACCGCCCACAGCAGGTGCGCGCTGTCCAGCTCGCGGCTGCCCCAGTCCACAGTGGCCCGGACCGCCTTCGACACCACTTCGTGCGCCTGCTCGTCGAGCAACGAGCCCAACGTGAACGAGCCCTCCGCGGCCGTCGCCCCGGCCGAACCGGCGAACACCTCGCTGAACAGCGAATCGAAGGCGGCAGAGGAATCTCCGACACTGCCGCGAACCACAGGGGCCACCTCCACACCCACACGCACCAGCCCCGCCCGCGCACCCCCGGCACCGGAGGGCGGCGGACCAGCACAACCCGATCACCGCAGCCGCGATGCAAGCACCAACATACTGAGCAGCCCGGCCGCGCCGAGCACGACCACCCCGCTGCGCCGCGCCGGCGGCGCGGGACTCAGCTCGCCCGCTTCTGCGCCTGCTCGATGGCCTCGGCCAACCGGGTCAGTTCCTTGCCGATGTGCGAGAGCCGCTCGGCCATCACGCTCGCGTGCCCCGACAGCGGGCCGACGTGCCCGGCCGCCCGCAACCACTCGGTCACCCCGCCCACCCCGGCGGACATGCCTTCCACGGTCAGCGAGAACCCGCGCATGACCTTCTCGATCTCCGGCACGTTGTGCGGTACCGAGGGGTCCCGCAGCCGCTCGCCCAGCGCCACCGTCGCCTCGCCCACCTGCCAGGCGACCTCGGCCGAGTAACCCTGCTCGCCGGATTCCTCACCCCGTCTCGTCCCTGAGCGCCGAGGTGGTGTGTGCCTGCCCGCCTGCGACGGCGTGCTCTCGGAATGTCCAGCGGAAGTCATAGCGACCCAATCAACCCGAAACCGATGCCCAACTCCACCCCGACGCGCCCGAAGCCCCCCGACCGGTGGCCGCTGACCACCCGATCCCCAGGGCCTCCGCGACGCAGGAGCAGGTGCAGCTGAGGTTATCGCGTCGGGGCCCGGGTTGGTGCGACCTGATCCGCAGGATTTGTTTCGACCCGCACTGAAACGTGAGAAACAATCAAATTCAGTTCTTCTCCGCAGCGCACCCACCGTGCGCCCACCAGCGCAAGATCGTTCCCGACCCCCACCGGAGCCCTTCGGCGACAACCGGCCCGGAAGGGCTCGCCCGCCCGCGTCCTCCGGCGAGTCGGACCGCTCAGCCGGACTCGGCGAGGATGTCGTGGATCTCCTGGTCGGTGGTGGCCCGGAAGTCGCGGTACCACTGCCCCACCGCGGCGAAGCCGACCGGTTGCAGGACGCAGAGCACCTCGTCGGCCTCCTGGCGCAGCGCGGCCACCGCGTCCGGCGAGCCCACCGGTACCGCGAGCACGATGCTGCGCGGTGCGGACTCGCGCAGCATCCGCACCGCGGCCCTGGCGGTGGCGCCGGTGGCCAGGCCGTCGTCGACGAGCACCACGTCGCGGCCGGCCAGCGGCACCGGCTCGCCGCGCTGGAACAGCCGCTCCCGGCGACGGGCTTCGGCGCGTTCGCGCTCGCAGGCGGCGTGCAGGGTGCGCTCGTCGAGGTGGAACGAGCGCACCAGGTGCGGGTCGTAGCTGGCCGGGCCCTCGGCGGTGACCGCCCCGACGGCCAGTTCCGGCTGGCTCGGTGCGCCGATCTTGCGCGCCACGCACACCCGCAGCGGTGCCTTGAGCGCGCGTGCGACCTCGGCGGCCACCGGCACTCCCCCGCGGGCCAGGCCGAGCACGACGGGGTCGGTCAGCTCCAGTCCGCTCATCCGGCGGGCCAGCACCCGGCCGGCGTGCCTGCGGTCGGCGTAGCCGGCGGTGGTCCGGTCCGGGAAAGCCATGCGAGGCATCACCGCCTCCCGTCCGCCGCGCCCGGTGCGCGGCAGCGTTCCGGGCGAATCCGCTCCTCTCGATGATGCGCGCCCGGGGCCGCCGGGCGAAACCCCGCGCGGCGTTGTAGCAACCACTTGATTGCTATATAGTCGCAACTGACTGGTTGCTACTTAGTGGAGTTCCGCCATGGGTTTCCCCGACCGCATCGAACGCACCGTGCAGCTCGACCGGGCGCCGCAGGAGGTGTGGGCCGCGCTCACCACCGCCGAGGGGCTCAGCTCCTGGTTCGGCGACGAAGCCGAGATCCAGCTGCACCCCGGCGGTGCCGGACGGCTGATCTGGCACGGCGAACCGGCCACCCACCTGCGCGTGGAGCGGGTCGAGGAGCCGTCGGTGTTCGGGTTCACCTGGCAGATCTCCGAGCTGCCCGGCCAGGACCCGCGCCGCACCTACGTCGAGTTCACCCTCGAACCGGCGGGCTCGGGAACCCGGCTGACGGTGGTCGAGACCGGTTTCGCGCAGCTGCCCGACGAGCACTACCGCGAGGTCTACGACAGCCACACCGAGGGCTGGGCGCGCGAGCTCGGCGAGCTGGCCGAGCACCTCGATGCGGCCTGACGCCGAGGCGATCGCCGAACAGGTCTTCACCGCCCTGGCCGACCCCAGCAGGCGCACCATCCTCGCCGAGCTGGCCTCGGCGGGACCGGCCACCGCCACGGACCTGGCGGCCCGGCTGCCCATCACCCGGCAGGCGATCGCCAAGCACCTCGCCCTGCTCGCCCAGGCCGGGCTGGTCGCCTCCGAGCACGGGGAGCGGCGCCGCGTCCGCTACCGGCTGCGATCCGGCCCGATGCAGGTCGCGCAGCAGTTCCTGGCCGCGCTCGCCCGCGACTGGGACAGCTCGCTCAACGCGTTGAAGCACCACCTGGAACGCAACGAAGGAGACGACGATGAACGCTGATCCCACCACCGGACCCGGGATGCCCGCCGTGGTCGACCGCGCGACCTGGCTGGCCGAGGTGGAGGCGCTGCGGGTCCAGGAGAAGGCCCACACCCGCCGCGGAGACGCGATCGCCGCGGCCCGCAGGCGGCTGCCCATGGTCGAGGTGGACGCGGCCACCCCGCTGACCGGCCCGGACGGGCCCACCACGCTGCTGGCCGCCTTCGAGGGCCGCACGCAGCTGATCGCCTACTTCCACATGTGGCACGACGGGCACAGCGCCGCCGAGCAGTGCGAGGGCTGCACCTACTTCAACGGCCAGGTCCGGGAGCTGTCCCACTTCCACGCCCACGACGTCACCTACGCGACGCTGTGCCAGGGCCCCTACGACGAGAGCGTCGCCTACCGCGACTTCATGGGCTGGGAGGTGCCCTGGTACTCGGCGCAGGAGTCCATGGACGTCCTGCGCGCCGGGCGCACCGCGTCGTTCCTGCTGGTGTGCTACCTGCGCCGCGGTGAGCGGGTGTTCGAGACCTACTGGACCACCGGCCGGGGCGTGGAGATCATGGCGCCCTCCTACGGGCTGCTGGACATCACCGCCTACGGCAGGCAGGAGGACTGGGAGGACTCACCGGCGGGCTGGCCGGCCGGCGGTGGGCGCATGCGCACCGACGGCCGCCCCACCGCCCAGTGGTCCCGGCTGCGCGCGGGCCGCAGCGACGACCTCACCGGCGGCTGATCAGCTCCGGAACCCGGAGATCCGCAGCGCGCGCAGCCGGTTGAGGGCCGCGGCCAGGTCCAGGGGCCGCGGGACCGCGAAGTCCCCGACGTGGCGGTCGTCGACGGCGGCGATGCCGCGCTCGGCGACGTCGGCGGCGAAGGCCGCCAGCACCTCGGCCACCGTCCGGCTGCCGTCGAGGACGCCGCGGCGGGCGCAGCTGACCAGCGCCAGGCCGATGCCGGTGACCTGCGCGGGGTCGACCAGCTGCTCCACCCCGCGCAGCTCCACAGTGGACTCCCCCAGGGTGAGCGCGTCCACGCCGCGGGCGCGGACCTTGGGCCGGTCGGTGGGGATGGAGCGCGGATCGACCACGCGGTGGCGCACCGGCGGGAAGGTCTCGGCCTCGCGGTGGCGGCCGGTGGGCTGGGCGGCCAGCTGCCGGGCGCGGGCGGTGACGTCGTGGGCGTGGTAGTCCTCGAGCATCACCACCTGGTCGGCGACGTCCACGTAGTCCCCGGAGCCGCCCATCACCAGCACCGTGGACACCGCGTGCGCGGCGCGCAGCGGGCGGATGAGGTCCACGAACGGGGTCAGCGGTTCGGCGGACTTGGCCACCAGCGCCTGCATCCGGGCATCCCGGATCATCAGGTTGGTGGCCGCGGTGTCCTCGTCGACCAGCAGCGCCGTGGCACCGGCTTCCACCGCTTCCACGATCGCCGCGGCCTGCGAGGTCGAACCGGAGGCGTTGTCGGTGGAGAAGTCGGTGGTGTCGGCGCCGGTGGGCAGGTGGCTGACGAACGGGCTGACGTCCACGCGGTGCACCCGCCTGCCGTCCTCGGCGCGGATCTTGACGGTCTCGGCGCGGCAGGCCACCAGTTCCCGGCCGTCGCCGGGCACGTGGTCGTAGACGCCGAACTCCAGCGCGCGCAGCAGCGTGGACTTGCCGTGGAAGCCGCCGCCGACGATCAGCGTGATCCCCTCGGGCACGCCCATCCCGCTCACCCGGCCGCGGTTGGGCAGCTCGACGCTCACCCGCATCGACTCCGGGGAGCGGAAGGGCACGCCGCCGGGCAACGGGCGTTCGTCGACGCCGCTGCGCCGCGGCAGCACCGAGCCGTCGGCGACGAAGGCGATGAGCCCGAGGCCGGGCAGCTGGCGGCGCAGCGCGTCGGTGTCCTCCACCGACGCCACGAACTCCCGCACCCGCGGCTGGTCGGCGGTGGCCCAGCGCAGCGCGGTCTCCACGACCTCCGGCAGCTCGTCGCACAGCGCCCGTTCGGCCTGGCGGCCGTCGATGGTGCGGCCGCGTCCCGGCAGGTCGATGCCCAGCCGCAGCACCACCTCGCCGCCGTGCAGCTGGCAGGCCGAGCGGTCCAGGACCTGCTGGCCGCCGGCGTCGACGCGCAGCCTGCTGTCGCCGAGGTGGCGGTGCGCAGCCCGCACGAGGTAGCCGGCCAGGGCCCGGGCCCGCACCGGTGACCGCCGCAGCTGCTCGGGGAAACCGGCCGTCTCGCCGGTGACGCGGACCTCGCAGCGGCTGGCGGGGGCGAACGGGTCGGGCTGCACGCGCTGGATCTGCAGGGTGAAGCCCGGGAAGCGCCACTGGCCGCGCAGCGACTTGTAGCGGCCGTAGCTGGCGCCGTGCATGGCGCGCAGTTGCTGCCGCAGCGCCTGCTCGTCGCCGCGGTCACCGCCGGTGGGTTCGCGATCGTCGGTTCGTCTCCGGTATCCGTGCCGCCCCGCCGCGCGGCCACCCGCTCGTTGTGCCATGCCCGAGACCTACCCGATGGCGCCGGGATTCTCCAATCGCCGAGATCTGCGTCACCGGCGCACCACTGTGGACTGGCCGTACCGGGCGAACCCGGCGAATCGGCGCGTCGGTGCCCGGCGGTGCCCGGGGTGCCGGGTTATTCTCCGATCGCCAGAAGATCCTCATTCCCCGCCGGGCAGCTGCCCCGGCTCCGCTCGGCGACGGATTCCGCGTCGGTGAGGAGGCGAGCTCAGTGCGACGTTCGTTCAACGACAACCACCGGCGTTCCCGGCCCGGCCGTCCACGTAGGACGGCGGGGCTGCTGGCCGCGCTGGTCGCGGCGGCCACTGTGGTCACCGGTGCCGCCCATGCCGAAACCACCACCAGTGCCCGCAGCGCGCCGCTGCTCGACCCGCAGGACCCCAACGGGGCGTGGGCCGGTTACAGCCTTCCGGCCGACCGCAGCGCCCAGCCGCCGGAGCTGCCCGCCGGTGTGGTGTCCGGAATGGACGTCAGCGGCCACCAGGGCAATGTGGACTGGCCGCGGGCCTGGGCCGACGGGGCGCGTTTCGCCTACGTCAAGGCCACCGAGGGATCGGGGTTCCGCAACACCAGCTTCGCCCAGCAGTACGACGGATCGCACGCGGTGGGCATGGTCCGCGGCGCCTACCACTTCGCGCTGCCCGACCGCTCCAGCGGCGCTCAGCAAGCGCACTTCTTCGTCGACAGCGGTGGCGGCTGGCACCGCGACGGCCGAACCCTGCCGGGGGCGCTGGACATCGAGTACAACCCCTACGGCGACGGCTGCTACGGGCTGGACCCGGCCGCGATGTCGCGGTGGATCGCCGATTTCTCCAACACCTACCACGCCCGCACCGGCCGGTTCCCGGCCATCTACACCACCACCGACTGGTGGAACCGCTGCACCGGCGCCAACCCGGACTTCGCGGCGAACAACCCGCTGTGGATCGCCCGCTACGCGCCGCAGATCGGTGAGCTGCCCGCGGGCTGGGACTACCAGAGCATCTGGCAGCACGGTGATGCGGGGCCGCTGCCGGGCGGGCAGGACAGCTTCAACGGCAACACCAAGCAGTTGCGGCGCTTCGCCTCCTGATCGTCCCTCCCAACGGCGATGCGGGCCGCTCCCGGGTCTTTCCGGGGGCGGCCCGCATCGTGTCGGGGTCACTTCTCCAGCAGGTCCGGTGGGATCGGCCGGTCGTTGGCGATCGCGTCGAACATGCGGGAGGCGCCGTCGGAGTCCCAGATGATGACCGAGCCGCCGTTGGCGTCGCGGCCGAAGCGGCCGAAGGGCACGCTGGTGGTCACCCCTTCGCCGCCGCTGATGTCGCCCAGCGCCAGCGCCAGCGACGCCAGGTGCCACAGGTGGTCGCCGTCGTCGACCAGGAACGTCTTGCTCGCGCCCGAGGCCAGCGGGAACAGCCGGAACGGGTTGATCAGGGTGGTCGGGGTGGTGGCCTGCTTGACCAGGGCGCCCAGCAGCTTGCGCTGGTTCTCGGCGCGTTCGAGGTCGCCGCCTGCCAGGGAGTAGCGGGCCCGCACGAAGCCCAGCGCGTTGCGCCCGTCCAGCGTCTGGCAGCCCTGCGGCAGGTCGATGTCGGCCTTCTCGTCCTTCATCGGCTTGTCCAGGCACATCTCGACCCCGCCGACGGCGTCGACGAGGTCGGCGAACCCGCCGAAGCCGATCTCGGCGTAGTGGTCGATGTGCACTCCGGTGGCCTGCTCGACGGTCTGGGCGAGCAGTTGCGGGCCGCCGAAGGCGAAGGCCGAGTTGAGCTTGGTCTTGCCGTGGCCGGGGATGGAGACGTAGGAGTCCCGCGGCAGGCTGATCATGGCCGGCTGCCCGCCGCCGCTGGGGATGTGCACCAGCATCATGCTGTCGGTGCGGCGCCCGCCCGCGTCACCGGCGGAGAGCTCTTCGCGGCGGGCGTCGTCGAGGCCTTCGCGGCTGTCGGATCCGACCAGCAGCCAGTTGGTGCCGGAGGAGTCCGGGGCCGGGCCCTCGAAGTCCAGGGCCGCGGTGCGCTGCAGGGTGCTGTCGAAGTAGATCACCAGGCCGCCCAGCAGCACCAGCAGCACCAGTGCGGTGATGCCGATGCGCCGGCCCCAGCGCTTCTTGCGGCGTGGCCCGCGGGGCGGCGGTCGGTCATCGTCCACCGGCGGCCGGTGGCCGCCGCGCGGGGGCGGCGGACGACGCCCTGGCGGTGGCGGTGGTCCGTCCGGGCCGCGGGAGCCGCGGTAGTAGTCGTAACCGCCGCCTTGGGGCCTGCGGCCTCTCGGCTGTCGACCAGCCGACCAGTCGTCGCTCATGCTCACACCTGCGTAGGTTCCAATGCGGGTGCGTCCCGCACGCGTCGATCGTCGGCGTGCAGCATTCCAGACGACCGGGCCGCGTACAGCCCCTGCTATCGAACGGTGACCAGGTGCGTTCGTTTCGGCTGGTGGTGGGTGCGAGGCCCAGATCACACCCACCACCGGTACCGCTGGTCAGCCGGTCACCGCCGCCTCGACGGCCTCGCCCCACAGCCGGAGGGCTTCGTCGATCTGGTCGCCGGTGACGATCAGCGGCGGGATCATGCGCACCACGTTGCCGTGCGGGCCGCAGGTCAGCAGCAGCAGGCCGCGCTCGGCCGCGGCGGCGTGCGCGCGGGCCGCGGTCGCGGCGTCCGGGGTGCCGTCGGCTGCGGTGAACTCGTTGGCCACCATCAGCCCGAGCCCGCGGACCTCGCCGATGAGCGGCTGGCCCGCGGCGATGGCGCGCAGTCCGTCGCGCAGCCGCTGGCCCTGCTCGGCGGCGTTGTCGACGAGCTTCTCGTCGCGCACCACATCGAGGGTGGCGATCGCGGCGGCGGCGGCCACCGCGTTGCCGCCGTAGGTGCCGCCCTGCGAGCCCGGCCAGGCTTGGCTCATCAGCGCCTCGGGCGCGGCGATGGCCGAGATCGGGAAGCCGCTGGCCAGGCCTTTGGCGGTGATGAGGATGTCGGGGCGGATGCCGGCGTGGTCGTGGCCCCAGAACCGGCCGGTGCGCCCGACGCCGGTCTGCACCTCGTCGACGATGAGCAGGATGCCGTGCCGGTCGGCGCGCTCGCGCAGGCCGGTGAGGAACTCCGGTGGTGCCGGCAGGTAGCCGCCTTCGCCGAGGACCGGTTCGACGATGATCGCCGCGGTGTCGCGCGGGGCGCTGGTGGTGACCAGGAGCTGGTCGAACTCGGCCAGGGCGAAGCGGACGGCCTCGGCTTCGGCGCAGCGGTGCCGGTAGGGCTCGGGGAACGGGGTGAACACCACGCCGGGCATCATCGGGCCGATCCCGGCGCGCACCTTGGTGCCGGAGGTGGTCAGCGCGCCGGCGCCCATGGTGCGGCCGTGGAAGCCGCCCTGCAGGGCCACGATGTTCTGCCTGCCGGTGGCCTGCCGCGCCAGCCGCACCGCGGCCTCGACCGCTTCGCTGCCGGAGTTGACGTAGAACAGCCGGTCCAGGCCGGCCGGCAGCACTTCGCCGAGCCGGTCGGTCAGCTCGAGCAGCGGGCGGTGCATGACTGTCGTGTACTGGCCGTGGATGAGGGTGGCGACCTGGCGCTGCGCGGCTTCGACCACGCGCGGGTGGCAGTGGCCGGTGCTGGTGACGCCGATGCCGGCGGTGAAGTCCAGGTATCGCCGGTCCTGCTCGTCGTAGAGGTAGATCCCTTCGCCGCGGGCGGCCAGGACCGGCGTGGCCTGCTTGAGTGCCGGCGAGAGCTCAGCCATGATCGACTCCAAGCGTTGTGAAAATGTAGGATTGTCGACAATCTCGCGTGTCATGCAACCATCACGGAGCGTCGCTGTCCACCGTCCGAGCCGGAAGGGTTCGCCTGCCATGACCATTTCAGTCCACCAGCACCCCCGAGAGGCCACCGTCGTCGACGCCGCACCCAAGCAGCTGTTCATCGGCGGCGCGTGGCGCCCGGCCACCGGCGAGCGCAGCTACGAGGTGGAAGACCCCTCCACCGGCCGGGCGCTGTGCTCGGTGGCCGACGCCTCCCCCGACGACGGCCTGGCCGCGCTGGCCGCCGCCTCCGAAGCGCAGGAGAGCTGGGCCAAGCACCCGCCCCGCGAGCGCGGGGAGATCCTGCGCCGCGCCTACGAGCTGATCATGTCCCGGCACGAGGACCTGGCGCTGCTGATGACCCTGGAGATGGGCAAGCCGCTGACCGAGTCGCGCGGCGAGATCACCTACGCCGCGGAGTTCTTCCGCTGGTTCGCCGAGGAGGCGGTGCGCATCGGCGGTGACTACGCGGTGGCGCCCAACGGTTCGGGCCGGTTCCTGGTGATGCGCCAGCCGGTGGGCCCGGCGCTGCTGATCACCCCGTGGAACTTCCCGATGGCGATGGGCACCCGCAAGATCGGCCCGGCCATCGCCGCCGGCTGCACCTCGGTGATCAAACCGGCCCACCAGACGCCGCTGTCGATGCTGGCGCTGGCCGGGATCCTGCAGGAGGCCGGGCTGCCCGACGGGGTGCTCAACGTGGTCACCTCGCGCAGCGCGGGCCGGCTGATGGAACCGATGATCCGCGACGGCCGGGCCCGCAAGCTGTCGTTCACCGGTTCGACCGCGGTGGGCCGCAAGCTCATCGAGCAGTCCGCCGAGCAGGTGCTGCGGGTGTCGATGGAGCTGGGCGGCAACGCCCCGTTCCTCGTGTTCGCCGACGCCGATCTCGACGCCGCCGTCGAGGGCGCGATGCTGGCCAAGATGCGCAACGGCGGCGAGGCCTGCACCGCGGCCAACCGGTTCTACGTGCACGCCGAGGTCGCCGGGGAGTTCTCCCGCCGGCTGGCCGAGCGGATGTCCGGGCTGCGGGTGGGCCGCGGTGTCAGCGAAGAGGTGCAGGTGGGGCCGCTGATCGACGACACCCAGCTGGGCAAGGTGCGCGACCTGGTGGCCGATGCGGTGCAGCAGGGCGCCGAGGTCGTCACCGGCGGTTCGGTCGCCGACGGTGACGGCTACTTCTACCGGCCCACGGTGCTCTCCGGGGTGCCGCTGCAGGCGCGGATGAGCCGGGAGGAGATCTTCGGGCCGGTCGCACCGATCACCACCTTCACCGACGAACAGGAGGTCATCGCCCAGGCCAACGACACCGAGTACGGCCTGGTCAGCTACCTCTACACCCGTGATCTGCAGCGCGCGCTGCGGGTGTCGGAAGCGCTGGAGAGCGGCATGGTCGGCCTCAACCAGGGCATCGTGTCCAACCCGGCGGCCCCCTTCGGCGGCGTCAAGCACTCGGGGCTGGGCCGGGAAGGCGGCAAGGTCGGCATCGAGGAGTTCCTGGAGACCAAGTACATCGCCGTCGGCGGCCTGTGACGCTTCACGGCGCGGCCTCGGCGACTCCTGCGAGGAGTCGCCGAGGCCGCGCCGTGAGCCCGGAGGCGCTCGTGATCAGCCGGCCATAGAACCGTTGAGGCGCTCCAGCGCGTCGGTCATGTGGGCCTGCAGGCGGGCCAGCAGCAGTTCCTCGTCGCCCGCCTCGATCGCGTCCACCAGGCCCTTGTGCTCGTCGACCAGCGCCTGCACGTCGGCGTGGTACTTGTCCTGCAGAGCGGTCAGGCACATCCGCTTCTCCACCAGCAGGGTCTGCGCCATGCGCTGCAGCCGGGCGCTGCCGGAGACCCGCACCAGGGTTTCGTGGAACTCCTGGTCGGCATCGGCGAGCTCGATCGGGTCGCCCTTGCCCGCGGCGGCGACCATCCGGCTCTGGGCCGCGGTCAGCTCGGCCACCGCCTCCACCCGGTGATGGCGCACGATCTGCTCGCACGCGGCGCGCTCGACGGCCAGCCGCGCCAGGTAGATGTCCTGGACGTCGGCGGTGTCGAGGTCCATCACGAACAACCCGCGGTGCGGCTCGCTGCGCAGCAGCCCTTCGGCGACCAGCCGCTGCATCGCCTCCCGCAGCGGCCCCCGGCTCACGCCCAGCCGGGCGGCCAGCTCGGCCTCGCCCAGCTGGCTGCCCGGCGGCAGCGACCCGTACATGATCGCCGCGCGCAGCTGGTCGGCCACGATCGCGGCGGTCGACTTGCGCTGCACCGGCTCTAACTCACCCGGCTGCTGGTTCTGCTCGTCGGTCCCGAGCACCTGACACCATCTCCTCAATCCGGGGAGCCACTGCGCTCCCCGCCTGTTCCGCTGCGGAACAGCTCTCCCAATCCGTCGCGCGCCTGCTGCGCACCGGCCAGCCGCAACGCCTCCCAGGCGCTGACCTGGTTGGCGGTGAGCACCGGTTTGCCGAGCTGCTCCTCCAGCTCCTCCAGCCACGCCGCGGTGTGCAGCGCGGTGTCCGGCATCAGCAGCGCATCGGCCCGGTCGTCGTCGTTGGCCGCGGCGAAGGCCAGCACCTCCTCGCGCCCCAGCGTGCCGACCTCGGCGGCGGTGATGATGCCCCGGCTGGACAACCGCACCACCTCCAGCCCGTCGGCCTGCAAGAACTCCACGAACTTCGCGGCCACGTCGGCCGGGTAGGTCGCGGCCACCGCGACCCGCCGCAGCCCCAGCCGCGCCGCGGCGCGCACGAACGCGAAGGACGTGCTGGAGGTGGGCAGGCCGGTGACGGCCTGCAGCTTCTCCACCTGCTCCCGCGCGCCCTGCCTGCCGAAGACGAAGCTGCCCGAGGTGCACGCCCAGATCACCGACTGCACGTCGTGGGCCAGCAGCTCGCGGGCACCGTCGGCCAGCACCTGCTCGGAGCCGATGTCCAGCAGCGCGTCGACGCGGTGGGCGTCCTCGCGCATCAGGGTGTGCACCAGCGGCAGGCGCACGTCGTCGCCGAGCAGGCGTTGCAGGGTCGGGTAGTCGTCTTCGGCGCTGTAGCCGGGGTAGAGAATTCCTGCGGTGTGCGGCACCGGGTGCTCCATCCTCGCTCGACGTCGGACTGCCACCGCCGCGTACCTTCAGGCGACCGGTCGATTGTTGACAATGTTATCGCACGGTTCGCGGCGGCCTGGTGCTCGTAATCGGATCTTGCGCTTTTCGAAGCCGGGCCGCGCTACGCCGCAGGCTCCTCCAGGGCCTGCAGCAGCCGCTGCTGGGAGGCCACCGCCTGCAGCCCCATCGAGCGCAGCGCGGCCCAGAGGGTGACCTGGTTGGCGGTCAGCACCGGTTTGCCCAGCTCCTGCTCCAGCGGGCCGATGATGTCGTAGGTGGGCAGGTTGGTGCAGCTGACGAACATCGCCTCGGCCTCCGGGCGGTCGGCCGAACGCACGATCTCCACCACCTGCCGGTAGTCGACCTTCCAGATCTGGCCGAGCAGCCCCAGCCCGACGCTGGCCACCACCTCGATGCCGTACTCGTCGAGGAACTCGCGCAGCCGGTCGGTCACGGCGGCCACGTACGGCGTGGCCACCGCGATCCGGTCGATGCCCAGCAGCTGCAACGCCTGCACCAGCGCACCCGAGGCGGTCACCGCCGCCGGGGCACCGGCCTGCAGCATCACCTCGACCAGCCGGCGCTCCCCGGTGGCACCGTTGACGAAGCTGCCCGAGGTGCAGGCGTAGGCCACCACCTCCGGCTCGGGGACCAGCAGGTCGCGGGTCGCCCCGTGCACCGCCGCCTCGTCGGAGACCAGGTTGGCCTGCTCGACGGTCACCGGTACCGGCACGAACGCGGTGCGCGTGAGGTACAGCGACACCTCCCCCGGCGCCCACCGCCACAGCTCGCGGTCCAGCGCCAGGTCGAACGGAGCGATCACGCCCACGCCGCGCTGCGGCTGCGGGCCCGGCACCGCCCCGAGGAAGTCAGGCGGCATGGCGGCGCTCCCGTCAACTCTCGTAGCGGTCGTAGCGCAGGGTTTCGCCGACGCTGCCCGAGCGCCACACGTCGTGGCAGGCCTCGGCCATCCGGTCCAGGCCCTCGACGATGGTGGCGTAGACGTTGCCCGGCACCCAGCCGACATCACCGTTGAGCAGCAGGTTGTTGCGGCCGTAGAAGATCGCCAGGTCGATCACCCCGGGCAGCGCCTCGATGCCCTTCTCCTCCTTGAAGGCGCGGTCGAGCATGCCGCCGGGGAAGGAGAAGTAGACGACGTCGCCCGGGATCGGGGTGACGGTGGGGTTCTCCTGGCCGGGTTCGTCCGCGGCGAAGCGCGGCACCATCGTGTAGATCTCGTTGCGGGCGTACTTGGCGTGGTGCACCGGCCCGACCTGCGGGAGCGCTTGCCACACCGCCTCGCAGGTCCGGGGGGCGTCCTTGTCCAGCAGCTCGGCCACACAGGACACACCGCGCTTCTCCAGCGTGATCGACAGGTACCTGGGCATCGGGATCTCCCGTTCGCAAGGAGTGGGGACGTTGACTCATCTCCTCCGGACCCGCGCGCCCCGGGGCCGGGCGGGAATCACCTCGTCCGTCGAGGGTACCCGTGGATTGTTGACAATCCTACGAGCGCTTCCTAGCGTGTCAATGCCTCCGGCCGAGTGTGTTTTCCCAGGCCTGCGGCGGGAAAAGCCACCCCCGCCGCGCCACGCCCGCGACGCCGCGCAACCACCACCCGGACCCACGAGCACCTAAGGTCGGCCACATGATCAACCGCACGCCCACCGTCGTGCTCCTGCACGACGGCACCCCGCCCGCCGAGCTCGAGCGCATCGGGGCCAGCGCCGAACTCCGCTACGCCCAAGCCCACGAGCTGCCCACCGCGGTGGCCGGCGCGGACGTGCTGCTGGTCTGGGCCTTCCGCTCCGAGGCCATCGCCGACGCCTGGCCGCACGCTGAATCGCTGCGATGGGTGCACGCCTGCAGCGCCGGGGTGGACCGGCTGCTGTTCCCCGCCCTGCGCGAGTCCGACGTCGTGCTGACCAACTCCCGCGGCGTCTTCGACGGCCCCATGGCCGAATACGTCCTGGGCACCGTGCTCACCTTCGCCAAGGACATGCACACCACGCTGCGGCTGCAGGACCGCAAGCAGTGGCAGCACCGCGTCACCGAACGCATCGCGGGCAAATCCGCGCTCATCGTGGGCACCGGACCGATCGGCCGCGCCATCGCCGGACAGCTCACCGCCGCGGGCCTGCGCGTCGCCGGCGCCGGCCGCACCGCGCGCTCCGGCGATCCCGACTTCGGCGACGTGCACGCCTCCGCCGATCTCGCCCACCTCATCGGCGCCTTCGACTACGTGGTGCTGGCCGCACCGCTGACCGAGCAGACCAAGGGCCTCATCGACGCCGACGTCCTCGCCCGCTGCCGCCCCACCGCCCGCCTGATCAACGTCGGCCGCGGCGAACTCGTCGTCGAACCCGACCTCATCGCCGCACTGCGCGCCGGGCAGCTGGCCGGGGCCGCGCTCGACGTCTTCGACACCGAGCCGCTGCCCGCCGACTCGCCGCTGTGGGAGATGCCGAACGTGCTGGTCTCCCCGCACATGTCCGGCGACACCGCCGGCTGGGTCGACGAGCTCGTCGACCTGTTCCTCACCAACCTGCGCGCCTACACCGAAGGCGCGCCGCTGACCAACGTCGTGGACAAGCAGCGCGGATACATCAGCGGAACGGAGAACTGACTTGGCCGACACCCAGCCCGCCGACCTCACCGCTCCCGAGCTGCTCGCCGCCTACGCAAGCGGCGAGCTGTCCCCGGTGGAGGCCACCGAGGCCGTCCTGCAGCGCATCACCGAAGCCGACCCCGCCGTCAACGCCTACTGCCTCGTCGACGGCGAACGCGCGCTGCAGCAGGCCCGCGCCTCCGAACAGCGCTGGCAGCGCGGCCAACCCGAGGGACGGCTGGACGGGGTGCCGACCTCGATCAAGGACATCTTCCTCACCCGGGACTGGCCGACGCTGCGCGGCTCGCGCACCATCGACCCGCACCAGCGCTGGGACGCCGACGCGCCCTCCGTGGCCCGCCTGCGGGAGCACAACGCGGTCTTCGTCGGCAAGACCACCACCCCGGAACTGGCGTGGAAGGGCGTCACCGACAGCCCGCTGACCGGCATCACCCGCAACCCGTGGGACCCCACCCGCACCGCGGGCGGCTCCAGCGGCGGAGCGGCCGCGGCCGTCGCACTGGGCATGGCGCCGCTGGCCATCGGCACCGACGGCGGCGGCTCCGTGCGCATCCCCGCCTCCTTCTGCGGCATCGTCGCGCTCAAAGCGACCTACGGCCGCATCCCCCACTACCCCGCCAGCCCCTACGGCACGCTCGCCCACGCCGGACCGATGACCACCACCGTCACCGAGACCGCGCTGATGCTCGACGTGCTCTCCGAGCCCGACGTCCGCGACTGGTCCGCGCTGGAACCACCCACCACGTCCTTCACCGACGGTCTGGACGCCGGCGTGCGCGGGCTGCGCATCGCCGTCAGCCTCGACCTCGGATTCGGCACCGACGTGCACCCCGAGATCGCCCGCGCCGTCACCAACGCCGCGCGGACCTTCGAAGAACTCGGCGCCGCGGTGGAAGAAACCGACCCGCCGGGCATCAGCGACCCCGTCACCGACTTCCACGTCCTGTGGTTCTCCGGCGCCGCCAAGTCCACCGAGCACCTCACCACCGAACAACGCAACCTGCTCGACCCCGGACTGCACGAGATCTGCCGGCAGGGCCTGACCTACTCCGCCCAGGACTACCTGGAAGCCACCAACACCCGCATGCTCCTCGGCCAGCGCATGGGCGCCTTCCACCAGACCTACGACCTGCTGCTGACCCCGACCGTGCCCATCCCGGCGTTCGAAGCAGGCCACGAAGCACCCCCCGGCTCGGCCGGGCAGCGCTGGACCAGCTGGACCCCGCTGACCTACCCCTTCAACATGACCCAGCAACCGGCCGCCAGCATCCCCTGCGGCCACACCACCGAAGGCCTGCCCATCGGCCTGCAGATCATCGGTCCCCGCCACGCCGACGCCACCGTCCTGCGCGCCGCCCGAGCCTTCGAACAAGCCCGCCCCTGGACCCGCGCTCCCCGCTGAGCAATGACGAAACCCGGAAATCGCCGCTAATTCACCACACCGGCCACCGGACATGACGAATGGCCACCATCCGCCGACGAGAAATGGAAAGCACGCTTTCCATAACCCGGGCGGACGGTGGCGCGGCGATCAACCCCAGCCACCAGCGGACGCAAATTAAGGAACACCCTCGCAGGCGAACTGGAAATGCTGCTTCAGCTCGCGATTCCGCAGAGCTGTTTCCCACGCGACGAGAGAACGTGCCGACCGGCCGTGCAGCCGGTCGGCACACTTCTCAGAGCCGAATCTCCGAACCCAGGTCAGTTGCCTGCGAAGGACGAAGCGTCGCCGCCCTGTCCCAAGCCGCCGCTGCCCGCGGAGGCGTTGCCGCCGTCACCGCTGGACAGAGCGCTGATACCACTGGCGAGGTTCACACCGACGCCGCCGTTGCCGCCGGCACCGCTGCCGCCGTAAGCCCCTGAGGACGCGTGGTCGCCCCCACCGGCGAAGGCGGGCGAGCCGATGGCCAGCGCCGCGGCGCAAGCAGCGGTGACACCGATAAGGCGAAGCGAAGTGCGCATTGCTTGAACTCCCATCCACGTTGTGATCGTCACCGAATCGGCACCAGCTGTCCCGGAGTTCCGGAATCCGGGGGCCACCGACCGGCAGGACCCACGTTGCATCACTGCAACCCCGCCCGCTTTGGCTGCCACACCAAAGGGAATCACGACCACTCGCGCGAGCGATCACGCGGCATCTCCGGACAGTTTCCGCAGGCAAGGTGAAACGCGCTCAAAACCCTTTCCCCCACACCCCACTAAGATCAACAATTAGCCATTGTTCAAAATGGTTTTCGCACCAACCTGGACCTGCTCAAGCCAATGACAACATAGCGGCAATCCCGACAGCGGTGACCAGGACCGTCGAACAGGCACCCAGCGCGAAGGCCTTCGGACCGTTGCGCAGCAACGCCCTGATCCGCACGCTGAAACCGAGCGCGAACAACGCACCCGCCAGCAACAACGTCGTCAGCTGCTTGGCCACATCCAGCACCACCACCGGCAGCACACCAGTGCTGCGCAACGCCACCGCCAGCAGAAAACCCAGCACGAACAGCGGCATGACCGGCGGACGCGGCCCCGCCCCAGCGCTGCGGCGCCGCTCCAGCAAACTCACCACCGCCACCACCGGCGCCAGCAGCACCACCCGGCTCAGCTTGACCACCACCGCGATCGCCACCGCCGCCGCACCCACCGGCGACGCCGCCGCCACCACCTGAGCCACCTCGTGCACGCTGCCCCCGGCGATCCTCCCCGCCTCCTCCGCCGACAACCCCCACGCCGAGAACAACACCGGCAAACCCAGCATCGACACCGTGCCGAACACCGTCACCATCGCCACGCTCGTGGCCACATCCTCATCATCGCGCTCCACCACCCCCTCCACCGCCGCCACCGCAGAAGCACCACAAATCGAGAACCCCGTCGCCACCAACAACGACAAACCCCGCGACACACCCAACAACCGCCCCAGCAGCACCGTGCCCGCAAACGTCACCACCACCACCAGCAGCACCGCCACCACCGTGCCCGCACCCAACCCCAGCACCTGCCCCACCGACAACTGCAACCCCAGCAACACCACACCAGAACGCAACAACTTCTTCGCCGACCACGCCACACCCGCACGCGCCGCCACCGGAAACCCCGGCACATTGCCCGCCACCACACCCAGCACCACCGCCACCGTCAACGCACTCACCGCAGGCACCACACCCGCGACCGCCATCGACACCACGACCGCCGCCACCGTCACCGCCAGCCCCGGCCACAACACCGCAAAACCCGCCCGCGCACCGCTCACCGTCTTCGTCACGACCACCAGACTCGCCGCAACCAGCGCCCCGCAGTAGCCACGAACCGCACAGGACGTCATAACCTCACGGAATGCCCGAACAGCACCACAACCCCATCCACCGCGGAAACACCCCCACAACCACCTACCCTGACGACATGACCCCGCCCGACACCGAATCGCTGCGCCTGCTCGTCGGCGTCGCCGACCTCGGCAGCATCGGCGCCGCCGCGGCCGAACTCCAGATCAGCCAACCCGCCGCCAGCAAACGACTCAGCCGCCTCGAACGACAACTCGGCCTGCCCCTGCTCCAACGCACCCGCCAGGGCTGCACCCTCACCCCCGCCGGAACCATGGTCCGCGACTGGGCCCGCCAAGTCCTCGCCCACATCGACGGCCTCATGAGCGGCGTCCGCGCCCTCCGCGCCCAGCAGAAAGCCACCCTGCGCGTCGCCGCCAGCATGACCATCGCCGAATACCTCGTCCCCCGCTGGCTCAGCCAACTCCGCACCGCACTACCCGACGTCCACCTCGAACTCGACGTCACCAACTCCGCCGCCGTCGCCGAAGCCGTCCGCCACGACAACGCCGACATCGGCTTCATCGAAACCCCGCAACCACCCGACGGCGTCTCCGTCCGCTACGTCACCCGCGACCACATGATCGTCGTCGCCCCACCCGGACACCCCTGGACCCGCCTGCGCCGCCCACTGACCCCCACCGAACTCGCCGCCACCCCGCTCATCGTCCGCGAACACGGCTCCGGCACCCGCGAAACCCTGCACCGCGCCCTCACCGACACCGGCACCGAACCCGTCACCCCACTGCTCGAACTCCGCTCCACCACCGCAGTCCGCAACTCCGTCGTCGCAGGCGCAGGACCCGCCGCCCTCAGCGTCCTGGCCGTGGCCACCGACCTCGCCGAACACCGCCTCGTCGAAATCCCCGTCACCGACCTCGACCTGCGCCGCCCCCTGCACGCCGTCTGGCGAGCCGGACTCCGCCTCACCGGCTCCGCCGCCGCCCTGCTCGCCATCGCCACCCGCGACCAGCAGCAGATCAGCCCTCCTCCCACGCCGACATCACGTGCTTGATCCGGCTGTACTCCGCCAACCCGTAACGCCCGAAATCCCGCGCCGAAGCCGAATGCTTGAACCCGCTGTGCGGCATCTCCGCCACCAGCGGATGGTGCGCGTTCACCCACACCGTGCCCGCCTGCAAACCACGCGACACCCGCATCGCCCGCCCGTGATCACGCGTCCACACACTCGCCGCCAACCCATAACGCACCCCGTTGGCCAGCTCCACCGCCTCCCGCTCACCCTCGAAGCGCTGCACCGTCACCACCGGCCCCAACACCTCGTTCTGCACCAGCTCATCGTCCTGCACCACACCGGCCACCACCGTCGCCTCGTGGAAGAACCCCCGCTCACCCCGACGACCACCACCCACCAGCACCCGCGCATGCGCGGGCAACCGCGCCAAATGCGCCTGCACCAGCTCCAGCTGACCAAGACTGTTCAACGGCCCGAACGCCGCATCCGGATCCTGCGGCGGCCCCGGCCGCATCACCCCGGCCCACCGCACCAACTCCGCCACCAGCTCCTCGTACACCCCCGCACCCACCAGCACCCGGCTCGCCGCCGTGCAGCTCTGCCCCGCATTGCCGAACGCCGCCACCGCGATCCCCCGCGCCGCCCGCCCCACATCCGCATCCTCGAACACCACCGCAGGCGCCTTACCACCCAACTGCAGGTGCACGCGCTTGAGATCAGCAGCCGCCGAACCCGCCACCTCCATCCCCGACCGCACCGTCCCCCGTGATCGAGAACATCCCCGGCACCTCGTGCGCCACCATCGCCCGGCCGCTGTCCCGATCACCGCAGATCAAGTTCAGCACCCCCGCCGGCAACCGCTCACCCGCGATCTCCACCAGCAACGCCGAACTCACCGGCGTCGTCTCCGCCGGCTTGAGCACCACCGCGTTGCCCGCCGCCAACGCCGGAGCCAACTTCGCCACCGCCAGCAACAACGGATGCGTCCACGACGTCACCTGCGCGCACACCCCGATCGGCTCACGCCGCGAGAACGACGTCAGCCCCGGCTCGTACTCACCACCCGAACCGTCCTCCTGCACCCGCGCCGCCCCCGCGTAGAAGCGAATCAGATCCACCGCCCGCGGCAGCTCCTCGTCACGCACCACCGACCACGGCTTGCCGGTGTTGCGGCACTCCGCCAGCACCAGCTCCTCCGCGCGCTCCTCCACCGCATCGGCCACCTCCAGCAGCACCTGCTGCCGCTGCCGCGGCGTGCTCTGCGACCACGACCCGAAGGCCTCGGCCGCCACCGACATCACCGCGTCCACGTCCATCCAGCGGGTCAGCGGACTGGTGCCGTACTCCTCACCGGTGCTCGGATCCACCAGCGGCAACGTCTCCCCCGCCAGCGTCCCCACCGGCTCGCCGCCGACGTAGTTGTGCAGTTCCAGCGCCGCGGTCAACAACAACCTCCATCGCTGGGCCGACCGCCCACGGCCGACCGGGTCCGCCGCCCGACCCTAACCGCACCACCGCGCCCGTGGGGAGTGCGACACCGCGCGCTACCGCCGCTCCCGCAACCACCACTGCGCCGCGGTACCCACCGCCAGCAGCACCAGCACCGGCGCGAACGCCCACCGGTAGGCCTGCGCCGCAGGCAGGAACGACACGAACTGCAGCACTCCGCCCACCAGCAGCTGGATCAGCACCGCCGCGCTGAAACCACCCATGTTGACCACACCCGAAGCGGTCCCCGACCGGTGCTCGGCATTGGCCATCCGCGCCCCGTCGAAGGCCAGCATCGCCGCACCACCACCGACACCGATGATCACCAGCGCCACCACCAGCACCGGCATCGGCAGCACACCCGGCCAGCCCACCAGCAGCGCCCACACCGCCACCACCGCGCACGACAACCCCAGGCCGAACCGGTCGCGGCGCACCGGGTTGCCGGAGATGAACTGCCCCGAGAACCAGGAACCCGCGATGAAACCGACCACGCTGATCAGCAGCAACGACCCGACCTCGGCCTGACCGTGCCCCTGCGACTCGGTCAGCCACGGCCCGCCCCACAACGTCGTCACCGCGACGAACTGCGCCATCAGCACGAAGTGCACCCAGAAGGAGTGCTTGGTGCCCCGCTGCGCGATGACGTGCCGCAGCGTGTGCGCGATCCGCTCCGGCTCCGGGGCCGGAGCGCTGGAGACCACGGCGTGATCCGGCCGGTCGCGGATCGCCAGCGCCGCGACCACCGCCAGGCCCGCGGTCAGCACCGCAGCGCCGGCGAAGGTGGGCACCCAGCCGATGCTGTGCAGCGCCAGCCCCAGCGGCAGCGTGGACACGATCTGCCCCAGCCCACCGGCCAGGCCGGTGATCGCCGCGACCTTGCCGAACTTGTGCGGCGGGAACCAGTGCGCGGCCAGCCGCAGCACGTTGGTGAACATGAACGCGTCACCGAAACCGATCAGCATCCGACCGGCGATGCCGCCGACGATCGACCCGCTCACCGCGAACACCGCCGATCCCGCGGCCAGCGCCACCATGCCGCCGGTGATCACCTTCCGCGGCCCCAGCCGGTCGGCCAGCAGCCCGGACGGCACCTGCAGCGCCAGGTAGATGCCCAGCTGCAGGGCCGAGAACAGCGACAGCATCGCCGGACCGATCGCGAATCGCTGCAACGCCTCCGGCGCGGCGACGCCCAGGCTCGCTCGGTGGAACAGTGCCGCGCAGTAGCAGATCGCGCCGATCCCCCACACCAGCCACGCCGTGCGCGTGGAAGTGCTGTGATCGGCCCGCCTGCGAGCGGGGTGCGGGGCCGTGGCCGTGCCGGACAACTCGGAACTCCTCTCCCGGAAAAACTTGTATCCACCATAGATACAAGTTGGGTGGAAGTACGATGACCTCGTGTCGAGCGCAACACCACGCGAAACCGTGTCCTCCACCACTCCCGAGGCGCCCGCCGCCGACCGCGCCTACCAGCACGTCAAGGCCGGCCTCCTGGACGGCAGCTACCCGGACGGCGAACTGCTCTCCGAAGGCGAAGTGGCCGGTGCCCTGCAGATGTCCCGCACACCGGTGCGCGAGGCCTTCCTGCGCCTGCAGACCGAGGGGTTCCTGCGGCTCTACCCGAAACGCGGCGCACTGGTCGTACCGGTCACCGCACCCGAAGCGCGCGCGGTGGTGGAAGCCCGCCTGGCCCTGGAGAGCTTCGCCATCGACAAGCTCGCCGCGCAGGGCCCGGACGCCATGACCGCCGTCGGCGACGAGCTGGCCGCACACCCGGCCTGCGACACCGCCGAGCTCAGCGACGCAGACATGCACGAAGCCGACCGCGCCTTCCACGCCACGCTGGTCGCCGCCGCCGGGAACTCCGTGGTCGCCGACCTCTACAACGCCCTGCGCGACAAGCAGATGCGCATCACCGCCACCGCCCGCACCCACACCGCCCGACCTCGCATCACCCACCAGCACGCCCAGCTCGCGGCAGCACTGCGGGACGGCGACGCGGACCTGGCCAAAGCCCGGTTGCGCGAGCACCTGCTCGGCACCGTCCGCGCCTTCGGCATCGCCGGCGGCCCCTACCTCGACCCGGACTCCGAGCTCTGAAGCTGTCTTTCGACGGTCGCAGTGGTCGACGTGCGGGTTGGAAGTTTAATTTCATTCAGCACTGAAATGACCGACACTACAAAACTGCGTTCCCGGCGACGCATGTCGGCGGGAACGCCTAACCTCTGGTCGTGGCTCCGTCGCAGTACGTCCAGACAACCCCGCCACCCCGCCTGCGGGCGCTGATCAGCGACATCAGCGGATACCGGGTGCACTCCGCGCCCGGCGTGCACCACGGCATGCCCTCCGCCAGCCTGACCGTGATCATCACGCTGGCCGAGACCGTGGACGTCACCTTCGACACCGGCCACCAGGTGTCCTGCACAACGCTGGTCGGCGGGCTGCACCGCAAACCCGCGCAGATCGAGCACGGCGGGTTCCAGCACGGCATCCAGCTCGGCCTCACCCCGCTCGGCGCACGAGCACTGCTGGGCGTGCCCGCGGGCGAACTCGCCGACACCGGCACCCACCTGGAAGACCTGCTCGGCCCGGCCGCCGCGGAGCTCACCGAAAGACTGCGAGCGGCCAGCACCTGGAGCCAGCGCTTCGAGCTGCTCTGCGACACGCTCCACCGGCTCGCCGCCCCGGTGTCCCTGCCCTCCCCCGAACTGGACTGGGCCTGGCGGCGGATGACCGACACCGACGGGCACATCCCCATCGCGGAACTCGCCGGCGAAGTCGGCTGGAGCCGCCAGCACCTCGGCGCCCGGTTCCGCCGCGAGTTCGGCCCCTCCCCCAAGCTCCTCGGCCGCGTGCTGCGCTTCCAAGCCGCCCGCCGACGGCTCGTCACCGGGCGGTCGAACGGCCTGGCCGACCTCGCGGCCGACTGCGGCTACACCGACCAGGCCCACTTCAACCGCGACTGGCGGGAGTTCGCCGGGACGACCCCATCGCGGTGGATCGCCGAAGAACTTCCATTCGTCCAAGGCGCGCAGCACCTCGGCACCGCATCCTGAGGCCATGACGACGACCGGAATCTGGCCCCTGATCCCCTACGCCGACAAGAAGGCGGGCATCCGCTTCCTGGTCGAGGCGTTCGGCTTCGAAGAAACCCTGATCGTGCCCGGCGACAACGGCGAGATCGTGCACGCCGAACTCCGCTGGCCGCACGGCGGCGGCATCATGCTCGGCACCTGCGACCCGGAAAGCCCGTTCGCCCAGCAGAAGGGCTCCGCGAGCAACTACGTGGTCACCGACGACATCGACGCGCTCTACGAACGCGCACTGGCCGCGGGCGCCGAATCGGTCTACGCACCCCACGACCAGGACTACGGCTCACGCGACTTCGTGGTGCGCGACCCCGAAGGCAACCTCTGGAGCTTCGGCACCTACGCGGGAAGCTGAGGAGCTCGTCCGCGCCCGGCCCACCTCACCGCCGGAGGTTGACCGGGCCGGGCGTTCACGCCGGTTCGACGGGCAGCCACAGCTCGCAGGTCGCGGTGCTGAAGTCAGCCGCGCGCTCGAGGACTGCAACGATCGAAGGGCCCGGCCGCAGCCGCCACGGGTTGGACGGGAACCACTCGGTGGCGGTCGCGGCCCAAGCGTCCTGCAGGGCCTGCGGATGGGGCCCGGAGGTGCGGAAGACCGCCCACCTGCCGGCCGGTACCTCGATCACGTCGAGGTCACCGGGAGCCGGAGTGCTCCGGGAAACAGCGACCCCGTGCAAGTAGGTCAGCTCGCTGCCCTCGGTGCCATCGGGATCGAGGGAATCGCAGACCTGCAGCAGGCCTCCCGGTTCGGCGTCCCCGAGGGCCTTCAGCCGCGCGTGCTCCTCCTGCGGCAGCGCGGCGATGTGCCGCTGGATGTGCGGGTTGACGCCCCGGTGGATGAGCGGAACCCGGGCTGCGTGCCCGGCGAGCCGGAAGGCGGGGCGGTCGACGATGCGGGTGTCCATGGGGATGCTCCCTTCGACGGTCAGGCGGAACCTGAGCTGCGGTTGTGCGCGAAGGGGACCTCCATCGCGGCGCACGTCGCCGGGACGGACACCGTGGACCGCCCGGAACGCCCGCCCGAACGCCTCCGCCGACCCGTACCCGTGCCGGACGGCGACGCCGAGCAGATCGTCCTCGCCCCGGACGAGGTCGGCGGCGGCGACGGTCATGCGACGCCGCCGCACGTACTCCGACAGCGGCATGCCTGCCAACGACGAGAACATCCGGCGCAGGTGGTGCTCGGTCGTGCCGAGGGTTCTGGCCGCCGCGGCCACGTCGAACTCCTCGGTGAGGTGTTCCTCGACGAGATCGACGAGCCGGTTGAGCGCCGAGATCATGCGGTCCCCCTTCCACATCAACCCTGCCGGAACCCACCCCGGCCGCGCCCGACCATCGCGGTCCGATCCGATCAGCTCCGGCACCCCGGAAACGAGTTGAGGGCACCCGCCGGCGGCGGGTGCCCTCAACGAACTGCAGCTGTCAGCTGGGCTGCTCCGGCGGCGGGAGCTGCCCGGTGCCGAGCGTCGGGCTCGGCACCTCCTTGCGGGCCACCGCCTCAGCGGCGCGCACCGCCTCGGCGACCTCCGGCGTGGTCGAGGTGTCGAACCAGGCCTTGACCGACTCCTCTTCCTCCTCCGGAACGTGGGTCGGCGGCTCCTCCTTCGGCGGCTCGTAGCGGAACACGCCGTCGTCGCCGGGCGCACCGAGCATCCGCGCGAAGCCCTCCAGGGACTTGCCGAACTCGCTGGGCACCACCCACACCTTGTTCGCGTCGCCCTGCGCCATCTGCGGCAGCGTCTGCAGGTACTGGTAGGCCAGCAGCTCCGGAGTGGGCTTGCCGCGCTTGACCGCCGCGAAGACCTTCTCGATCGCCTTGGCCTGCCCCTGCGCCTGCAGGTACCGGCTGGCCCGCTCGCCCTGCGCCCGCAGGATGCTGGACTGCCGGTCCGCCTCCGCGGCCAGGATCGCCGCCTGCTTCTGCCCCTCCGCCGCCAGGATCGCGGCCTGCTTCTGACCTTCCGCCGTCTTGATCGACGACTCCCGGGCACCCTCGGCGTTGAGGATCATCGCGCGCTTCTCCCGGTCGGCGCGCATCTGCTTCTCCATCGAGTCCTGGATCGACGGCGGCGGATCGATCGCCTTCAGCTCGACCCGGGCGACCCGGATGCCCCACCGGCCGGTCTCCTGGTCCAGCACCCCGCGCAGCTGCGTGTTGATCGCATCGCGCGAGGTCAGCGTCTCCTCCAGGCTCATCGCACCGACCACGTTGCGCAGCGTCGTGGTGGTCAGCTGCTCCACCGCGACGATGTAGTTGGAGATCTCGTAGACCGCCGAACGCGAATCCGTGACCTGGAAGTAGACCACGGTGTCGATCGACACCGTCAGGTTGTCCTGGGTGATCACCGGCTGCGGCGGGAACGACACCACCTGCTCGCGCAGGTCGATCTTGGCGCGCACCCGGTCCAGGAACGGCACCAGGAACGTCAGCCCCGGCTCGGCCACCGACCGGAACTTGCCGAGGCGTTCGATCACGGCCGACTGGGCCTGCGGCACCACCATCACCGATTTCACCGCGATGATCAGCACCAGCAGTACGACGACCACCAGTACGATCAGTCCGCCAAACTCCACCCTCATCTCCTCACAGCTCGGCCGACACCACTGCCGTCGCGCCCGCGATCTCGATCACCGTGACGGTCTGACCCGCCTCGATGACCTGCGTCTCGTCCAACGCCCGCGCCGACCACACCGCACCGTCGATGCGCACCTGCCCACCATGGACGTCCACAGTGGATTCCGCCACCGCTCGCTTGCCCACCAGCGCATCCACATTGGTCTTGAGCTCCAGCGGGTTGTGCAACCGCCGCTTGAGCGCCGGGCGCGCGATGAAGATCAACCCCAGTCCCAGGACCGCGAAGACCACCGCGTCCACCGGCAGCGGTGCTCCCAACGCGGAAGAACCGGCAGCGGCCAGCGCCGCGGCGCCGAGCATCACCAGGACGAACTCACCGGAGAGGACCTCAGCGGCGATCAGCAGCACCCCGGCGATCAACCACAGCAGCGCGGGCGTCATACCCCCATGGTGTCAGACCGCGCAGCACCTCGACGCGACATCCGGACGGCGTGATCAACGTGTGACTTTGTCCGGTTCACCGACCTGGCGCATCCGCCGTCACGAAGTCGATCAGCTGCTCCACCGCCGCCAGCAGCGGCGCCTCCACATCGCGGAAGCCCGACACCGCGGCCAGCACCCGCCGCCACCCGTCGGCGGGCTCGCCCCAGCCCAGCTCCGCGCACACGCCCTGTTTCCAGTCCGTACCGCGCGGCACCCGCGGCCACGCCGCGATCCCCACCGCCCGCGGCTTCACCGCCTCCCAGATGTCCACGAACGGGTGACCGGTGATGAGCACGTGCGGATCGTCGATGCCCGCGACCAGCCGCGACTCCTTGCTGCCGGACACCAGGTGGTCCACCAGCACCCCCACCCGCTGCCCCGGGCCCGGACCGAACTCGGCGAGCAGGCCGGGCAGGTCGTCGACACCGTGCAGCGGTTCCACCACCACACCCTCCACCCGCAGGTCATGACCCCAGATCCGCTCCACCAGCTCCGCGTCGTGCAAGCCCTCCACCCAGATCCGGCTGCCCCGCGCGGTGCGCGCCCGCAGCCCCTCCACGCGCACCGAACCCGACGCCGACCGCCCGGGCTTGCCCGCCGCCGCGGCGCGCACCGGCACCAGCGTCACCGGCTTGCCCTCGTGCAGGAACGCCGCCGGGCGCAGCGGGAACAACCGCTGCTTGCCGTGCCGGTCCTCCAGCACCACGTTGTTCTTCTCCACCCGCAGCACCGCACCGCAGAACCCGCTGGCCGGGTCTTCCACCACCAGCCCGGGCTCGGCGGGGACCTCGGGCACCTTCTTGCGGCGCGGGCCCGCGAGGACGTCCCTGCCGTAGTCAACCGAACGCACGAGACCTGACGTTAATCCGATCGGGCGGCCCGCGGTGGGCGGCGCGCCGGGCCGAGCAGATCACACTCCCCCGCCCCCCTGGCGCGCATTCCGCGACCGGGTCCGTACCCTTTCTCGACGTGCCTTGCCCAAGCGCCACGATGGTTGTCTGGACGTCCGCCTGGCTGCACGGTGCAGCCGCCTCGGACGACGTGCTCGACGCCCTGCAGACCTGGGCCGAATCGCAGGAAGTCCGCGCCGCCGACGACGAGCTCGCCGCGCGGCTGGACCTCCCCGGCCCGCACGACACCCCCGCCGGTCCCGCGCTGCTGCTGGCCGCGCTGCGCAAGGCGGGCGCCGCCAACGGCGAACTGGTCCTGCCGGTCCCCGGCGACGCCCGCGGACTGGGCGGATCCAGCCCCTTCGCCAAGCTCGCCATGCGCATCGGCGAAGCCGCAGTGCTGCCCGAAGCCGGCCTCGGCCTGGTCCCCGAACGCGTCGCCGACGGCATCCTGCGCTGGACGGTCTTCGGCATCGGCGAGCTGCCCCCGGCCGAACACCTCCCGATCGGCGAAGCCGAGCACGGCATGGCCTCGGCCATGCGCGAAGCCGCCACCGCGCTGATCGAACTCGGCGTCGCCAAGCAGCGCCCCGGCGTGCGCGAGGAGATCGCCGCCACCGTCGCCTCCCGCCCGGCCCCCGACTGGCCCGAGGACATCCCCCAGCGCACCCTGCGGATCCTGCAGCGCGCCGCGGAGGTCGAAGCGATCCTGTGGGTGGCCACCGACGACTCCCCCGGCGGCGCCCTGTCGGCCTCGGCGATCCGCGCCCGCACCGACGCGCTGCGCCCGCTGTTCGACGCGGTCCGCACGGCACGCCGCGCCTCGATCGCCGAAATGGTCCGCGCCCTCTCCGACCGCGCGACCCAGTCCTGACCGAACGACGAGAGCGCCTCCCGCCCGTCCGGCGAGAGGCGCTCTCGTCAGTTCAACCCCCGGTTCACACCAGGAACGAGAACAGCGGCGAGCCCGGGGAGACCTGCTCGATCTGCAGCGGGGACTCCTTCATCCGCCGCAGCAGCCCGTCCAGCTCGTCGGCTCGGTCCAGCTCGATGCCCACCAGCGCCGGGCCGGTCTCGCGGTTGTTCTTCTTGACGTACTCGAAGGCCACGATGTCCTGGCCGTCGTCGAGCACGTCGTCCAGGAAGTGCCGCAGCGCACCCGGCTCCTGCGGGAACGTGACCAGGAAGTAGTGCCGCAACCCCTCGTGCACCAGCGAGCGCTCCACGACCTCCCCGTAGCGGCTCAGGTCGTTGTTGCCGCCCGAGATCACGCACACCACCGGCCCCTGCACCGGGCGCTCCAGCGGAAGCCGGGCCGCCGCGCTGGCCAGCGCACCGGCGGGCTCGGCGATGATCCCCTCGGTCTGGTACAGCTCGATCATCTCGGTGCACACCGCGCCCTCGGGCACCGCCACGACCTCGTCGACGAGCTCCCGCACCACCTGGAAGCCCAGCTCACCGACACGACCGACCGCCGCACCGTCGACGAAGGTGTCCACCCCGGGCAGCGCCACCGGAGCGCCGTGCTCCAGCGCCGCGCGCATGCTGGCGGCCCCGGCCGGCTCGGCCCCCACCACCCGGACCTCCGGGAAGTGCTCCTTGAGCCACAGCACCACGCCCGCCAGCAGCCCACCACCGCCGACCGGCACGATCACCGTGTCCACCGGGCCGTCGTGCTGCTCGGCGATCTCCAGGCCGACGGTGCCCTGCCCGGCGATGGTGCGCGGGTCGTCGAACGGGTGCACGTAGACGGCACCGGTGCGCTCGCTGTCCTGCCGGGACGCCTCGCTGGCCTCGTCGAAGGAGCTGCCGACGATCACCGGCTGCACCCACTCGCCACCGATCTCGGCGATCCGGCGCCGCTTCTGCCGCGGCGTGTTCGCCGGGAGGTACACCCGGCCCTCGATCTTCAGCTCACGGCACGCGAAGGCCACGCCCTGCGCGTGGTTGCCCGCGCTCGCGCACACCACACCGCGCTCGCGTTCCTCAGGCCCCAGCGAGGAGATCAGGTTGTAGGCACCGCGGACCTTGTAGGAGCGGCAGACCTGCATGTCCTCGCGCTTGAAGCGCACCGGGAAACCGAGCTCGCCGCTCAGCCGGCCGCTGAGCTCCAGCGGCGTGCGCCGGACCACCTGGCGCAGGCGGGTACCGGCTCGGAAGATCGCTGCGGGACTCAACTCTTCGGCCACCTAACGATACTAAAGCCGCAGGTCGACCCGACTGCGCTCGGGTGCTGCCCCAGCACGGAGCGCGCACACTGGACCGCAGGTTTCCAGGGGGTGCGATGGCCAGGAGCAGACCCGTCGTGGTGGGCGTCGACGGCTCACCGCCGTCGGTGCGAGCGGCGCTGTGGGCCGGTGCCGAAGCCGTGCGAACCGGCCTGCCGCTGCACCTGGTGCTGGTCGACGGCACCCAGGCCGATCACACGGTCGACGAGCTGACCAGGCGCTGCCGCAAAGCGGTCCCCGAGCTCGTCGTCACCGGCGAGGTCACCGCCGGGCACCCGGCCCGGGAACTGGTGCGCCGCAGCACCGACGCGCAGCTCCTGGTCGTCGGATCGCACGGGCACGGCGCGTTCCGGGAGGTGCTGCTCGGATCGACCAGCACGTCCCTGGCCGCGCACGCCCGATGCCCCGTCGTGGTGGTGCGCGGCGAACCCCGCACAACCGGTCCGGTGGTCGTCGGCGTCGACGACTCCCCCGGCAGCCGGGCCGCGCTGCGGCACGCCTTCGACCACGCGTCCCACCGGCGCGCCGAGCTCATCGCGGTGCAGGCCCTGCCGGACGCGCACTTCGCCGCCAACGCCTACCCCACGCCGGATCCGCGCGAGGTCCGCACCCGCGCCGATCTGCACCTGGCCGAACAGCTCGCCGGCTGGTGCGCCGACTACCCCGACGTCGCGGTCCACCGCGACGTGGCCAACCAGCACCCGGTCACCGCGCTGTGCCGAGCGGCGGAATCCGCCCAGCTGCTGGTCGTGGGACACCGCGGGCGCGGCGGCTTCACCGGACTGCTGCTCGGTTCCGTCGCTCACGGCGTCCTGCACCACGCGCCCTGCCCGGTCGCCGTCGTGCGCACCACGAGCTGACCGGTCACTGCGGGGGCTGCTGCCGCCAGACCGCCTTGTACCGCTCGGCGGCATCGGCATCGCGCTGCCTGCGCACCGCGGAACCGTGGCCGGGCGGGAAGCCGTAGTCGAGCAGCCGCGAGTTGACGCTGTCCACCGAGTTGGTCAGCACGATGCGGACCACCACCAGCAGGCCCAGCAGCAGTGCTCCGGCCGCGATCGGCCACGCTCCGCCGAAGGCGCCCAGCGCCACGAACAGCACCGCCCCCAGCGGCGCGATCTGGATCAGCCCCCGGACGAGCACCCGCAGCACCCAGGTCCGGCAGGTCGCGTCGTGCAGCACCCACTCGCGGTACTGCTCGGGGAGCCTGCCGCCGAACTGGTAGTACAACCACCGCGCGGGGCCGGGACGCTTGACGGACACCCGCCCAGCTTACGCCGCGGCCCACCACCCGGGAATCGAGCATCCACAGTGGACTCCCAAAGGCGCGGGCGAGGCCTTCCGCAGGCCTGTTCGGCGTGGCACCATCGCGCGGTCGATCGATCCGGCCGGAGGAAGGATCTGCCGCATGTTCAACGTCGAAGCGGTCCGGTTGACCGGAGCCGGCACCGAGCTGCCCAGGATGATCCCGGTCGAGCAGCGCTTCACCGCGACGGCCGTGGCGGACCTGGAGGGCACCATCCGCGCCCAGGTCGCCGGACACGACCGCACCAACCCGGTCAGCGGCAAGCGGATCGCGATCACCGCGGGCAGCCGCGGCATCGCCCGGATCGACCGCATCGTGGCCACCCTGGTCGACGCACTGGCCGGCTGCGGCGCCAAGCCGTTCGTGGTGCCCGCGATGGGCAGCCACGGCGGCGGCACCGCGGACGGCCAGCGGCGGGTGCTCGCCGAGTACGGCATCACCGAGGAGCGCATCGGCGCACCGATCGTCTCGTCCATGGACACCGCGGTGGTCGCCGAACTCCCCGACGGCACGCCGGTGCACTTCGACGCCGAAGCCGCCCGCGCCGACGGCGTCGTCGTGCTCGGCCGGGTCAAACCGCACACCGACTTCCGCGGCACCCACGAGAGCGGCCTGGCCAAGATGATCGCCATCGGGCTGGGCAAGCACCGCGGTGCGACCACCCTGCACACCCACGGTTTCGGGGCCTTCCACTCCCTCATCCCGGCGGTGGCCGAGGCGGTGCTGCGGGTGGTGCCGATCGAGTTCGGGCTGGCCGTGGTGGAGAACGCCTACGAGCACGTCGCCCGGCTCGAGCTCGTGCCGCCGGGCGCACTGCTGGAGCGCGAGGCCGAGCTGCTGGTCGAGGCCAAGCGGTTGATGCCGAAGCTGCTGATGTCCGACATCGACGTGCTGGTCGTCGACGAGATCGGCAAGGACATCAGCGGCGCCGGGATGGATCCCAACATCACCGGTCGCTCCCCCGTCAGCGCCGCGGACTTCCGCGCCGTGCCGATCAAGCGGGTGGTGGTGCTCGGGCTGACCGAGCACACCGGCGGCAACGCCTGCGGACTCGGCATGGCCGACGTGACCACCCAGCGGTGCCTGGACCAGATCGAGTTCGGGTCGTTCTACACCAACTCGCTGACCTCCGGCGTGCCCGAAGGAGCCCGCATCCCGATGGCGCTGGCCACCGACCGCGACGCGATCGCGGCCGCGCTGCACATGTCCCGCGGCCCGCACGACCGCCCGGCGAAGGTGGTGCGCATCCGCAACACGCTGTCGATGCCGCACGTCGAGGTCTCCGAGGCCTACGCGCAGGAGGTCGCCGAACACCCGGACCTGACGGCCGTCGGCGACCCGCACGACTGGGCCTTCGACGCCAACGGCACCCTCCCACCCCTGGACTGACCCGTCGCCTCCTCAGCTGGTGTCGAGTCCGTTGACGAGACTTAATTTCACTCAACACTGAAAGGATAGACTTAAGAAAAATTCTATCGCTCCCGGGCCGCCGCGGCGTGGTGGCCGAACTAAAATCGGATGGTTCTCCCCAGCGCGAAGGCGAGGGACGCCATGCAGCCTCCCCTGACCACCGAACGACTGATCGTGCGCGACTGGACCGACAGCGACGCCGACGTGCAGGCCGCGCTGGCGCTCTACGGCCGCCCCGAGGTGACCGAGTGGCTCACCCCGGTGATCGCCAACGTCGCCGACCTCGCCGCGATGCGCGCCGTGGTGCACTCCTGGATCGAGTCGCAGCCCAACCTGGTGCCGCCGACCGGCAGGTGGGCCATGCAGCGCCGCTCCGACGACGTGGTGGTCGGCGGACTGGTGCTGCGCATGCTGCCGCCCTACGACCACGACCTCGAGCTGACCTGGCAGCTGCGCCCCGAGGCGTGGGGGTCCGGCTACGCCACCGAGGCCGCGATCGCGCTGCTGCACTGGGCGTTCAGCTTCGACATCGACGCGGTGTTCGCGCTGGCCCGCCCGGACAACACGCGGGCGATGTCCACCGCGCGACGGATCGGCATGGAGTGGGTCGGCGAGACGACGAAGTACTACGACACCGCGCTGCAGGTCTACCGCGTCCGGCAGGGCGACCTGCCCGACTGAATCCACAGTGGACCACCACGGTGATCACCCTGCGTCGCGAAAGTCCCCGCTATCGGATGATCCGCGTCGAGGCCCGATGAGTGCGATCCTGGAACGGGTTTTCGACCCTCGCAGCACCGCACCCCGCCGGAGAGATCTTGCCGCCCCAGACCAGGACGACGAACCGACACCCCACTCCCCCGCGCCGGCCGTCCCCGCCCCGGCCGAACACCGCGGCGCGCGTGGCGGTGACGATGCTGTCCGTGCTGGTGCTGGTGGTGACCGGCTACAGCTGGAGCAACTACCGCGACCTGCTCAACGGGCTGGCCACCAGCGACGTCACCGACGGCGCCGGGGCCGACGGGGCCATCGACATCCTGCTCGTCGGCATGGACAGCCGCACCGACGCGCACGGCAACCCGCTGCCCGCCGAGGTGCTGCGCGAGCTGCGCGCCGGCGAGAACGACGCGGCGCTGACCGACACCATCATCCTGCTGCACATCCCCAACGACGGCTCCAGCGCGACCGGCTTCTCCTTCCCGCGCGACTCCTACGTGCCCATGCCCGGCCACGGCAAGCACAAGATCAATTCCGCGTACTCGCGCGGCCGGGAGACCGCGGTCGCCGCGGAGACCAAGCGCGGCGCCACCGACCCGGCCCACCTGGCGCGCACCGGCGGCGACGCCGGGCGCAAGCTGCTGGTCCGCACCGTGGAGCAGCTGACCGGGGTCTCCGTCGACCACTACGCCGAGGTCAACCTGCTCGGCTTCGCCCGCATCACCGAGGCCGTCGGCGGTGTTCCGGTGTGCCTGGTGGCGGCGACCAAGGACAGCTACTCGGGGGCGAACTTCCGCGCCGGACCGCAGACCATCTCCGGCCCGGACGCGCTCGCGTTCGTCCGGCAGCGGCACGGGCTGCCGCGCGGCGACCTCGACCGCGTGGTGCGCCAGCAGGCCTTCCTGTCCGGCCTGACGCAGTCGATGCTCTCCGGCGGGGTGCTGGCCAACCCGGCGCGGCTGCGGGACCTGATCGGCTCGGTGCAGGACTCGGTGGTGCTGGACCGCGACTGGGACGTGCTCGCCTTCGCCGAGCGGATGCGCGGGCTGGCGGGCGGCGCCGTCCGGTTCACCACCATCCCGATCGAGAACCCCGACTACGACACCCCCGACGACGGCCAGGCGATCCTGGTGGACCCGCGCGCGGTCCGCGCGGCCGTCAACCAGACCATCGACCCATCGGCCCCGCCGCCACCGGACGAGGAGACCGGCGCGGCCACGGTGGACGTGCTGAACGCGACGCGAACCGCCGGCCTGGCGCAGCGGGTCCGCTCGGAGCTGTCCGACCGCGGTGTCGACGTCGGCAAGGTCGGCAACACCGGCTCCCGCGACACCTCCGTCGTCCGGTACGCGCCGGACGCCGCCACCACCGCCGCGCAGGTGGCTTCGCTGCTCGGCGGGCTGCCGACCGAGGAGAGCGGATCCCTGTCGCGCGGTCGCGTCCAGGTGCTCATCGGCAGCGACTACCGCGGCCCGGCCGCACCGCGCTTCGCCCCGCCGCAGGCCGTTTCGCTCGACGGCCCGGCCCGGCAGCAGAGCAGCGCACCGGAGCCCGCGACGATCACCGCGGACGGCATTCCCTGCGTCAACTGAGCACTCGGTTCCGCTGAGCCGTTCTCATCTTGGCGATTCCGACACGCAGAACGAGCCCGGAAACCTCGCTGAGACTGATCGGTGGTGAGGCAGCCCCCTCGTCCGTCTCACCACCGACCGCTGGTGGCCACCCCGCTGAGGGTTCGCCCAGACCTCTGCGCCGGTGGTGCGTCGGCGGCCATCTCGTGAACCGGCGGCTGAAAGCTCAAGGCAGCCCCAGCATCGTCGAGAGCCGGGTCTGGAACGGGTCCACCGCTGGTTGAGATTACGCCGAGGTCCAGACCGCCGCGCGCCACGCGGTGCGCGGCCGCGCACGCAGGATCACCGTTCCGGGGCGGCGGTTTTCACCCGATGCGCGGAATGGAGTGGCACTGATCTCAGATGTCCGGTTCGCCGCATCTGGGCGAGACAGTTCGAAACTGAGTGCGTTAGCTTTTTCGCATGTCCAACGCACCGCTCTCCCCCGCGCACGCCTACGAAGAACTGCGGGCGGGCAACCGCAGGTTCGTCGAGAACACTCCTCGGCACCCGAACCAGGACGCCGACCACCGCGCTTCGCTGGCGCCGGGACAGCGCCCCTTCGCCGTGCTGTTCGGCTGCTCCGACTCCCGGCTCGCCGCCGAGATCATCTTCGACCAGGGACTGGGCGACCTGTTCGTGGTGCGCACCGCCGGTCAGGTCACCGGCCCCGAGGTGCTGGGCAGCATCGAGTACGGCGTCAGCGTGCTGGGCGCACCGCTGGTGATCGTGCTCGGCCACGACTCGTGCGGCGCGGTGACCGCGGCGCGGCAGACCGTCATCGAGGGTTCCGCGCCGCCCGGGTTCCTGCGCGACATCGTCGAGCGGGTGACGCCGAGCGTGCTGTCCGCCCGCGCGGACGGCAAGACCGAGGTCGACGAGATCGTCGACGTGCACGTGCAGCGCACCACCGATCTGCTGCTGGAGCGCTCCACCGTGCTGTCCAAGGAGGTCGAGGCGGGCCGCTGCGCGATCGTCGGCCTGTGCTACCACCTCACCGACGGAACGGTCCGCGAGGTCGGCAGCCGCGGACCGGTTTCGCAGCAGGCCTAGCGCGGGCCGGGAGCGCTTCGAGCGGCTGGAACGCGCTGGTCACGTTAGCCTGCGGTGGCACGATCCGGGTGAAGGGATCCAGCCGCGTGACCGTCCAGCCGCGTCGAGTGCTACTGGTCAGCGCGACCATCGGCGAGGGGCACAATGCGACCGGCCGGGCCGTGGCGGAGGCCGTCGGCCGGGTGTGGCCCGGGTGCGAGGTCGGCTGGCTGGACGCGCTGCGCTCGATGGGCCGCTGGGTGCCCGCCGCGTTCAACTGGATCTACGTCACCAACGTCGAGTCCACGCCGTGGCTGTACGACTTCTTCTACGCGTCGCTGTGGCGCTACCGCTGGTTCGCCAACGCCTCCCGCCGCTTCGTCGGGGCGTGGAGCGGACGGCGGCTGCGCCGCGCGATCGCCGAAGCCGGGCCGGACCTGATCGTCTCGACCTACCCGCTGGGCACCGCCGGGCTGGACTGGCTGCGGCGCCGGGGCGAGCTGGGCGTCCCGGTGGCGGCGGTGGTCTCGGACTTCTCCCCGCACCCGTTCTGGGTCTACCCCGAGGCCGACCTGCACTACGTGATGAGCGAGGCGAGCCTGCGGGAGATGCGGCGGGCCGAGCCGGACGCGGTCGGCGCGGTGTGCGTTCCTCCGGTGGTCTCGGCCTTCCGGCCTCGTGACCGGCGTGCGGCCCGGCGCGGGTTCGGCCTGCCGGATTCGGGGTTCGCGGTGCTGATCTCGTGCGGCTCGCTCGGGTTCGGCTCGGTGGAGCGCGCGGTGGACGCCGCGCTGCGCGCCGAGGGGGTGGCGCGGGTCGTGGTCGTCTGCGGCCGCAACGACGCGTTGCGGAAGCGGTTGGACGCTCGCGCCGAGGACCGGCTGGTCGCCTTGGGCTGGGTGGAGGACATGCCGGGGCTGGTGGCGTGCGCGGACGTCGTGGTGACCAACGCCGGTGGGGCCACTGCGCTGGAAGCGCTCGCCTGCGGGCGGGCGGTGGTCATGTTCGAGCCGATCGCCGGGCACGGGCGGGCCAACGCCGAGCTGATGGCCGAAGCCGGGCTGGCCGAGCTGTGCCCGGGCGCCGCCGAGCTGACCGCGACGCTGCGCCGCTGGATCGCGGAACCGGACGAGCTCGCCCAGCGGGAGCAGCGGGCGCTCGAGCACAGCTCGGCCGGGGACTTCACCGATCAGGTCGCCGCGCTGGCGCAGCTCCCCCGGCACTTCGGGCGCCGTCCGCTGCGGCCGCAGGACGCCTTCTTCGTCCACGCCACCACTCGGGTGGTCGCGCAGCAGACCGGCGCGGTTCTGCGGCTCGACGGGCCGCCTCGGAGCACCGCCGAATGGCACGAGGAGGTCAGCGGGCGGATCGAGCGCCGCGCCGGCCGGTTGCCGATGCTCACGCGGCGCCTGGTGCTGCGGCGGGCCAGGCGACCGCAGTGGATCCACGACGCAGCCATCGATCCCGGTGCTCACCTGCACTGCCGGGAGGTCCGCGGTGCGCAGGCCGCGGAGCGGGCGCGCGAGGAGTTCTTCGGCTCCGCCGTGGCCACCGACCGGCCGCCGTGGGAGCTCATGCTGCTGCACGAGACCGGTTCCGGTGAGGTGTCGTTGCTGGCGAAGCTGCACCACGCTCTCGGTGATGGTGTGGCGGTGACCGGCACGCTGCTCCGGTTGCTGACCGACGGCCCGCACCCCACCTCCGCCCCCGGCTCGGGGCCGAGGTGGCATCCGGTGGAAATCGCGCGCGGGCTGCGGAGCCTGGCGGGCGCGGGCCTGGCACCGGGCAACGCCTGGGCGGGGCGCAGCACGGCGAACCGGTCGTTCGGCGGACTCGAACTCCCGGCCGCCGAGGTGCGCGGCTGCGCGCGGGAGCTGGGTGTGAGCAGCACGGCGCTGCTGCTCGGCATGGTCGCCGAAGCGCTGCACCGGGCGTTGCCCGCTCCCGCAGCTGGTCAGCGTTTCCGGGTGATGGTGCCGCGCACCGCGCGAAGTGGTGCGGGCGCCGAAACGCCCGGCAACCACACGGCGTCGGTGTCGCTGGACCTGCCCGTCGGCCCGATGCCCGTCGCGCGGCGGCTCAGCGCGGTGTCCGCTGAGCTGGGCGAACCGGACAGGGCCGGGCAGGCCGCTGCGTCGAGTGCCGTGCTGGCCGCGCTCGGGGCGCTGCCCGCGCCGCTGCACGCGTGGGTCGTGCGGCGGATCTACCAGCGCCGATTCTTCGGCGCGGTGGTGTCGGTGCTGCCCGGGCGACGTCGTCCCGCGCGGATCGGGCAGGCGCGGATCTCCGGAGTGCTGCCGGTGCTGTCGCTGGCCGACGGGGTGGGCATCGCCGTGGGGGCGATCAGCTGGGGCGACCACGTCGGGTTCGGCGTCACCACCGACACCGGGCTCGCCCCGGACGCCGCAGTGCTGACCGGGCACCTGCGCGACGCGTTCGCCGACCTGCGGGGAGGTGACCGGCGGTGAGCTCCAACGGCACGGTGCTGGTGATCGCCGTTCCCGCCGCGGTCGTCGGCGCGGCCAGCTTCGGCTTGGCCAGCGCCATCCAGCACCGCGTCACCAAGCAGGTGCCGAAGGTGCGCACCTTCAGCCCTCGCATGCTGTTCGACCTGGTGCGCAAACCCGTCTGGGTGCTGAGCATCCTCACCGTGATCGTCGGGCTGTCGCTGCAGGTGGTGGCGCTGGCCTTCGGGCCGCTGGTGCTGGTGCAACCGCTGCTGGTGACCTCGGTGCTGTTCGGTGCCGCCTTCGCCGCGTGGATGGCGCACCGCAAGATGGACCTGGTGCTGGCGCTGGGCGGGCTGGCCTGCGTCGGCGGGCTCTCGGCGTTCCTGGTGCTGGCGCGGCCTTCCGGGCAGGGCAGCGAGTTCACCGGTGCTTCGGTCCTGCCGCTGGCGCTGGGGCTCGGGCTGCTGGTGCTGGTGTCGCTGGCAGCGGCGCGGCTGGTGCCCGGCGAGGCCGGGGTGCTCGGCATGGCGGTGGCCACCGGTGTGCTCTACGGGGTGACCGCGGGGCTGATCAAGGTGGTGGCCGGGCAGTTCCGCGCCGGTGGCCCGGCCGAGCCGTTCCAGCACTGGACGCTCTACGCGGTGTGCGTGATCGGACCGATGGGTTTCCTGCTCAGCCAGCAGACCTTCCAGCGCGGCCGGTTGATGTCGCCGGCGCTGGCGGTGATCACCACGGTGGACCCGCTGGTGGCGGCGGCGATCGGGGTGAGCTGGCTGGGTGAGCGCATCGAGTCCTCCCCCGCCATCCTCGCCGGCGAGATGATCGCGGTGGTGGTCATCATCATCGGCATCGTGATCCTGACCCGCCGCGGTGAGCAGCTGCGCCGAGCGCTCGAGAGCGCCGACAGCGGTTCGGAGTCGACGTGGGGCTGACGTTGCGCGGGCGGACCGCGCTGGTCACGGGTGCTTCCTCCGGCATCGGAGCGGCCACCGCGGCCGAGCTCGCGGCCGCCGGGTGCGAGCTGGTGCTCGTCGGCCGCGACGGGCCGCGGCTCGCCGAGGTGGCCGAGGAGGTCGGTGGTCGAGCGCTGGCCGCCGAGCTGACCGACCCGGCCGGGCTCGACGCCGTGGTCGCCGCGGCTCGGCAGGTGGACCTGCTGGTGCACTGCGCCGGGGTCGGCTGGGCCGGAGAGCTGGCGTCGATGCCCGCCGAGCGGGTGGCGGAGCTGACGGCGGTGAACCTGACCGCGCCGATGCTGATGACCAGCGCGGTGCTGCCGGAGCTGCGGCGCAGGCGCGGTCACGTCGTCTTCGTCTCCTCCATCGCGGTCGTCGGGGTGCGCGGCGAGGAGGTCTACGCGGCGACGAAGGCCGGTGTGCGGGCGTTCGCGGAGAGCCTCCGCCGCGACGGCATCGGCGTGACCACGGTGTTGCCCGGTGCCGTGCGCACGCCGTTCTTCGCGGGCCGCCGCTACGAGCGGCGCTTCCCGCGGATGCTGACCGCGCAGGAGGTCGCTGCGGCGCTGGTCAGAGGCGTCCAGCGCGGCCGAGCCGAGGTGTTCGTGCCCGCCTGGCTCGCGGTGCCGGCCCGGTTGCAGGGCGCGGCCCCCGGTGTGTTCCGCCGCCTGGCCCGCCGGTTCGGCTAACCGCGCAGCGCCCGGATCGATTCGCGGAGCGAGCCCATGGTGGCCAGCACCGCCGTCGGCTCGTAGCCGCAGTGCGCCATGCAGTTGGCGCAGCGCGGGTCGTTGCCCCGCCCGTAGCGCGACCAGTCGGTGTCCTCCAGCAGTTCGCGGTAGGTCGCCGCGTAGCCGTCGTTCATCAGGTAGCACGGCCGCTGCCAGCCGTAGAGCGAGTAGGACGGGATGGCCCACGCCGTGCAGCGGAAGTCGACCTCGCCGGCCAGGAAGTCCAGGAACAGCGGCGAGTGGTTGAACCGCCACCGGCTGCGCCTGCCGTCGGCGAAGACCTTGCCGAACAGCTCGCGCGTCTCGGCCACGCCCAGGAAGTGCTCCTGGTCGGGCGCCTTGTCGTAGGCGTAGGCCGGCGAGAGCATCATCTGGTCGACCTTCAGGTCGTCGTTGAGGTAGTCGAGCACCTCGATCACCGACTGCGGCGTGTCGGAGGTGAAGAAGGTGGAGTTCGTGGTCACCCGGAATCCGCGCGCCTGGACGTCCTTGACGTTGTCCACCGCCTGCGCGAACACGCCCTGCTTGCACACCGAGGCGTCGTGCCGCTCCTCCAGGCCGTCGATGTGCACGGCCCACGCGAAGTACGGCGACGGGCGGAACCGGTCGATCTTGCGGGGCAGCAGCAGCGCGTTGGTGCACAGGTAGACGAACTTCTTGCGCTTGAGCAGCTCCTCGACGATGACCTCGATCTCCGGGTGCATCAGCGGTTCACCACCGGCGATCGAGACCACCGGCGCCCCGCACTCCTCCACCGCGGCGATGGCCTGCTCCACCGGCATCCGCTGCTTGAGCACGTTCGCCGGGTGCTGGATCTTGCCGCAGCCCGCGCACTTGAGGTTGCAGGCGAACAGCGGTTCCAGCTCCAGCGTCAGGGCGAACTTGGTGCGGCGGGCCAGCTTCTGCTTGACCAGGTAGGCGCCGACGCGGACGGCCTGGCGCACCGGTATACCCATTTCAGAACACCTCCTCAGGTGCGTGCGGTACCGCGGTGGGGCTCCACCGCGACAGGCTGGAACCGACGGCGTGCAGCCGGGCGAGCGCGGCCAGCGCCCGGCGCGGTGTCCCCCACCGCAGCAGCGGTTCCGCCGCGGTGTCGAGCACGACCCGCACCACCGCGATCTCCCGGGCGGCTCGCGCGAGCACTGCGGACTCCATGTCGACCGCGAGCGCCCCGGTGCGGGCCAGCTCGGCCCGCTGCGCGCCGCGCACGAGGTGCCGGGTGGTGCGGATCGGCCCGCAGTGCACGGGGAATCCCGCGCGGCGCAGTTCCGCGGCCAACTCAGGCGCGGCGCGGCAGCGCACCGAGCAATCCGGCCCGCGGACTTCATCGGCCACGACCACATCGCCGCTGCGGACGCCCTCGCCGATGCCGCCGCCGAGACCGGCGACGACGAGCAGGTCGAAGTCCGCGCCGTTGAGCGCGGTCGCGCTGCGGGCGCTGCGCCGCGGACCGAATCCCGTGCGGCGAACGGAGTTGCGGCCGAGCGCCGCTCGCAGCGCCTGGGCTTCCAGGCCCAGGGGTGCGCAGATCAGCAGCCGTGCGGGCATCTCACTGCCCGGCCCGGTGGTACCTGCCGAGGGCGGTCAGCGGGAAGATCACCCGGTACAGGTGGTAGTTGATGTAGAAGTCGCCGGGGAAGCCGGTACCGGTGAACTGCGGCTCGTCCCAACCGCCGTCCGCGCGCTGAGTGCGGGCCAGGTACTGCACGCCGCGCTGGACCGCGTCGGTCTCGTGCCGTCCCAGGGCCAGCAGCGCGATCAGCGCCCACCCGGTCTGCGAAGCGGTGGAGTCACCGCGGCCGATCCACTCCGGGTCGACGTAGGAGCGCATGTCCTCGCCCCAGCCGCCGTCGGCGTTCTGGTGCTCCTCCAGCCACTTCGCCGCGCGCCGCAGGACCCGGTGCTCGGGTTTGAACCCGGCGCGCACCAGCGCCGGGACCGCCGCGCCGGTGCCGTAGACGTGGTTGGCGCCCCAGCGGCCGAACCAGGAACCGTCCTTCTCCTGGTTGCGCAGCAGCCACTTCACGCCGCGCCGGACGACCTCGTCGTCGTGCCCCAGCGCCGCCAGCGCCTCCACCACGTGCGCCGTGACGTCGGCCGACGGCGGGTCGATCACCTCGCCGAAGTCGCAGAACGGCAGCTTGCGGACCAGCTGCCGGGTGTTGTCGGCGTCGAAGGCGCCCCACCCGCCGTCGGCCGACTGCATGCCGCGCAGCCAGCGCGCGCCGCGCTCGATCGCGCCCCGCACCGCGACCTGGTCCGGGTGATCCATGCGGTCGAGGGCCAGCAGCACCTCGGCGGTGTCGTCGATGTCCGGGTAGCCGTCGTTGTCGAACTCGAACGCCCAGCCACCGCCCGCGGGCAGGTCCGGGCGGCGGACCGACCAGTCGCCCTTGACGCGGATCTCCTCCGCCAGCAGGTAGTCGGTCGCCCGGCGCAGCGCCGGGTGCGCGCTGGGCACACCGGCGTCGTGCAGCGCCTGCACGCCGAGCACCGTGTCCCACACCGGGGACTGGCAGGCCTCCAGCCGCCGCACCACGCCGTCGGAGGTCTGCTCCCGGATCAGGAACCGCTCCAGCCCGGCCAGGCCCTGCCGCAGCACCGGGTGGTCCATCGGATAGCCGAGCAGGTGCAGCGCCAGCAGCGAGTACACCCACGGCGGCTGGATACCGCCCCAGGACCCGTCGGCCTCCTGGCGCGCCACGATCCACTCCGCGGCGCGGTGCATCGCGTGCTTGCGCAACGTCCGCAGCGGGCGCTTCTGGTACCGGTGCAGGACCCGGTCCAGCAGGTGGAACCCGTAGCTCCAGGACCACTCGGCGCGAGCGGGCTCGGGGCGGCGGCCGGTGCGCAGCTCCCGGACGGTGATGCCCAGCTCCCGCCTCGGGCGCAGCGTGCACACCACGGTCAGCGGCACCACGGTCTGGCGGGCCCAGCACGCCCAGTCCGCCACGTTCAGCGGGAACCAGCTGGGCAGCAGCACGACCTCGGGCGGCATCGCGGGCAGCTCGTCCCAGGACCACTCGCCGAACAGCGCCAGCCAGATCCGGGTGAACACCCGGGTGGCTTCCAGCCCGCCCTGCGCCAGGATCCAGTCGCGCGCGGCCCTCATGTGCTCGGCGTCGACGTCGTCGCCGGCCAGCTTGAGCGCGGTGTAGGCCTCCGCGGTGGTGGACAGGTCGCCCGGCCCGCCGTGGAAGTTGGCCCAGGTGCCGTCGGAGCGCTGCTGGGAGCGGATCCAGCGGGCCGCCTGCTCGGTCTCCACCGCGGTGCGGATGCCGAGGAACTGCCGCAGCAGCAGGTCCTCGACGTCCATGGTCACGTTGGTCTCCAGCTCGCCCTTCCACCAGCCGTCCGGGTGCTGCCGGGACAGCAGGTGGTCGCGGGCGGCGACCAGCGCGGTCCGCGGGTCGGGGATCACCAGCGCGCGGGTGGCCTGCTTCTGCAGCTGATCGGTCAAAGCTTCCTCCGTACGATGAACGTGGCGAGTTCGGTCAGGGCCTCGGCGACGTCCTGCGGGCCGCGCGGCAGGTGGTCGCCCGCGGCGGTCAGCCGGCGCTGGCACTCCTGACGGGTCCACTCCGCCGATCCGGCGCGCTGCACCATCTCGGCGGCTTCGCGCAGCTGCTGCTCGGTGAGCGGTTCGGGCCGCGCGTACAGCTCGCGCAGGCGATCGCCCGCGGTGGTGCCCGAGTTGAGCGCGTGCACCACGGGCACGGTCTTCTTGCGGGCGCGCAGGTCCGACAGCACCGGTTTGCCGGTGACCTCCGGGTCTCCCCACAGGCCCAGCAGGTCGTCCACCAGCTGGAAGGCCATCCCGAGCTCGGTGCCGAAGGTGTGCAGGCCGAACACCGCCTCCTGCGGCGCCCCGGCGCTGAGCGCCCCGATCGAGGCCGCGCAGGCCAGCAGCGCGGCGGTCTTGTCGTGCGCCATGCGCAGGCACTCGTCGAGGGTCACGTCGTGGCGCTGCTCGAAGTCCAGGTCCGCGGCCTGCCCGGCGATCAGCACGCGGGTGGTGACCGCCAGCGAGCGGGCCGCGGCTGCGGCGTGCGGTGAGGTCGAGTCCAGCAGCACCTCGGTGGCCAGCGACAGCAGCGCGTCGCCCGCCAGCAGCGCCGCGGGCCTGCCGAAGACGGTCCAGGCGGTGGCCCGGTGGCGGCGGGAGGTGTCGCCGTCCATCACGTCGTCGTGCAGCAGCGAGAAGTTGTGCACCAGCTCGACCGCCGCGGCGGCGGCGACGGCCTGATCGGGCGCCCCCGGTGGGCGGGTGGACTGCGCCGACAGCAGCACCATCGCCGGGCGCAGCGCTTTGCCGCCACCGCCTTCGGGGGAACCGTCGACGCCCCGCCAGCCGAAGTGGTACTCGCACACGCGGCGGGTGCCCGGGTCGAGCTGGGCGACCGCGCGGCGCAGCACCGGGTCGACGGATTCCCGCGCGGTGAGCAGTGCCGACGGCAGGACTGTCGTCATGCGGTCACCTCCACGCCGTGGTGCCGACGCTGGTCGGCGGTCACCACCTGGGCCGCGCGCGCACCGCTGCGCACCGCGCCTTCCGTGGTGTCGGGCCAGCCGGTGCCCGTCCACGCACCGGCCAGCACCAGGCCCGGCACCGGGGTTCGCGCGTCCGGGCGGATCGCCGCGGTGCCGGGTGCCTGCCGGAAGGTGGCGCTGGGTTCGCGGGTGACGAAGAAGTCGAGCAGCCGCGCCTGCCGGGCGCGCGGGAACAGCTGCTGCAGGGCCGGGACGAACAGCGCGCGCAGGTCCTCGGTGCGCCGGTCGACGTACTCCTCGGCCGCCGACAGGGAGATCGCCAGGTACTGGCCGTGCGGCGCGCCGGAGATCGCGCTGCGGTCGAAGACCCACTGCACCGGCGAATCCAGGACAGCGGCCATCGGGAGCCCGGTGACCTGCCGGTCGTAGTGCAGGTGCACGTTGACGATCGGTGCGGCCGACAGCCGCGCCCACTGCGCGGCGCCGGGCACCGGCAGGTCCGCGAGCAGCCCGGCGGCCACCTGGTGCGGCACCGCCAGGACCACCGCGTCCGCCGAGAACTCGCAGCTGGTGGCGCCTTCCTTGGCGAACACGTGAAAACCCGCACCAGCGCGCCGGATCGCCCGCGCCCGGCAGCGCACCCGGACTTCGGCACCGGCGGCCAGCAGGGCGCGCTGGGCGGCGTCGCCGTGCAGCTGCGCCAGCGGGACCCGCGGGATCCCGATGTCGGCGCTGTCGCTGCGATCCAGCACGCCGGTGCGGAAGACCTTGGCGGCCAGCAACATCGAGGCCTCGTCGGGGACCGCGTTGAGCGCGGCCACCGCGAGCAGTCCCCACAGCGCTGTCACCGCGCGCGGCGATTCGCCGTGCTGGCGCAGCCATTCGCCGAGGCTGACCTCGTCCAGCGCGGGATCGTCCGGGTCGAGCTTCCTGAGCGCCAGCGACGTTCGCGCCACCCTTGCGCGTTCGGCCGCGGTCAGCTGCCGGTACGCCAGCAACGCGGGCAGCAGGTGGCCCGGTGCCGGGAGGTTCCAGCGGTGCAGCAGCGACGCGCGGCCGGACGGGCTGAGCACCGGGACCTGGAACCGGCGCTGGACGCTGATCGCCTCCTGAGCCCCAAGCCGCCGCAGCAGGTCGAGGTAGGCGGTGTAGCAGCGCAGGAAGACGTGCTGGCCGGTGTCGACGACCAGGTCACCGCGCTGGAAGGAGTACGTGGCGCCGCCGAGCCGCGACCGGGTCTCCAGCAGCTCGACCGCGAAACCCGCCTCGGCCAGGTCCAGCGCCGCGGTCACCCCGGCCAGGCCGCCGCCGACCACCACCACGCGCCCGCGGCTCACGGCGCCATCCCCGCCAGGGACCGCGCCGCGACGCCTGCCTTGCGCCAGCCCGACAGCGAAGTCCGGTGGCTCAGGGCGGTGCCCGGGTCGGCGGCGATGCGCGAGAGCAGCTCGTGGTAGATGCCGGCCATCGACGCGCAGCACGCCCGGCTGCGCCGGTCGAGCATGGGCAGCAGGCGCAGCCCGTCGCCGTACCACTGCTCGGCCCGCGCGGCTTCGAAGCGGATCAGCGAGGCCCACCGCTGCTCGTCCTCGGTCAGCCCGCCGCCCGGCTCCAGCCTGACCCCGAAGCGCACCAGGTCCTCGGCGGGCAGGTACACCCGCCCGTCGAGGTGGTCCTCGCGGACGTCGCGCAGGATGTTGGTCAGCTGCAGGGCGACGCCGAGCGCGTCGGCGCGGCGTTCGCCGGTGACCTCGTCGAGGACGCCGAACACGCTCAGCGACAGGCGCCCGATCGATCCGGCCACGCACCGGCAGTAGTGCAGCAGCTCGTCGAACGTCCGGTACCGCGCACCGCGCACGTCCGCCTCGCAGCCGTCGATCAGCTCGTCGAACGGCCCCAGCGGGACCTGGAGGCGTTCGGCCGCGTCAGCGAGCGCGACCAGCACCGGGTCCACCGAATCGGTGCTGGTCGCGTGAACGTCCTCGCGCGCCAGCGCGAGCAGGCGCAGCTTCTCCTCGCTGGGCAGCTGCCCGTCGCCGATGTCGTCGACGCGGCGGGCGAAGGCGTAGACCGCCGACAGCGCCCGCCGCTTCGGGCCGGGCAGCAGGCGGATCCCGTAGGAGAAGTTCCGCGCCTGCTCCCGGGTGATCCGCTCGCACTCCAGATAGGCGTCGTGGACTCGCGTCGTTTCGGTCACCGCGCCCCTCCCAACACGTACAACCGCCCCCATTCGGCGAACGTGCGCGCCCGGCTCGGCCGCACGTCACGTCCCAGCGGGTCGTGATCGGCCCGGGCGAAGGCCGCCGCGGTCGCCCGGCCCCCGGCCAGGTAGCCGGCGACGGCCACCCGGGCCGTGCCGGACAAGCAGCCGACCAGGGGCGCACCGGTTTCGAGCATCCGCCGCGCGCGGTCCACCTCGTGCTTGACCAGTCCGCGCAGCCGGGTCGGGGCGCGCACCGCGGCCAGGTCCGGTTCCTGGCAGCCGAACCGCCGCATGTCCTCGGTCGGCAGGTAGACCCGGTCCTGGCGGTAGTCCTCGGCGATGTCCTGGCAGTGCTCCAGGATCTGCAGCGCGCTGCAGATCCGGTCGGACAGCGCCACCAGCGGTGGTTCGGCCCGGCCGAAGACGTGCAGCACCGCTTCGCCGACCGGGTTGGCCGACAGCGCGCAGTAGTCGAGCAGGTCGTCGAAGGTCCGGTAGCGGCGCACCTGCTGGTCCTGGCGGTTGGCCTCGATCAACTTGACCAGCACGTCGTACGGGATGGCACACTCGGCGACCGTGGTGGTCAGGGCGCGCAGGATGGGAATGCGGGCCGCGTCCTGGTAGGCGCGGCGGAGATCGACCTCCAGGAAGTCCAGCAGCGCCTCGCGGTTGCCCGGCGCCTCGTCCCCGGCGAAGTCGACCAGCCGGAAGAACCCGTAGAGCGCGTGCAGGTGCCGTCGCAGGCCGTGCGGCAGGATCCGGGACGCGACCGGGAAGTTCTCCGAGCGCATCCGCGCGAGCACCGCCGCACTGCGCGGAAAATCACCCGAACGTGCGACGCTGTTCGGGTGGCCGGAATCCTCCCCGGATGTCGTGCCTTCGGGCGGCGACAGGACCATCGACTCTCCTCCTATCCCCTGGTCAGGAGGCGCAACCGGAATCGTATGAGCAGCGCAGCGGCACCGCAGGACGAGCCGCATATCGCCGTTTTCCCTGCGTCGAGCCGGTGTTCGAACCCGAACGGAAGCCACTAGATCCACATTGGACAAATGATCTGAACATCCACAGTGGACTTATTTGAGGAGCGCGGAACCCGGTTCGCGGGCCGCTGATCCCGGTCCGACCGGGCGCGCGGCATTCGGGTGGCGGGCATTGACATCCGGGCGACGGACCCCAGAACGTGGTCCGCACGGCCACCTCGACCGGACTCGGCCGAACGGGTCCGCTCCGACCACCACCCGCAACAACTCCAGCCGTGCGCTCGTTCCAGGTCCTGCAGGCACCTCGACGGGGAGGAGTGCCGGATGCACCGGGGATTGCCCACCACTCGCGGTCCGATCGCCGACGCTCTGCTGCAGGCCGGCCTGCTCCTGGACTTCGCGGTGCGCACCGCCGCGGCCGCCTTCCGGGCCGCGCGGCGGGCCCGGTTCAACTTCGCCGAATTCCTGCGGCAGGCCGCGTTCCTGGCCTCGGTCACCACCCTCCCCGCGCTGCTGGTGACGATCCCGCTGGGCGTCGTGGTGGCGCTCAACGTCGGTTCGCTGGCCGGTCAGCTCGGCGCGCAGGGCTACGGCGGCGCGGTGGTGGCCTTCGTGATCGTCGGCCAGGCCGCGCCGCTGATCTGCGCGCTGATGATCTCCGGTGTCGGCGGCTCGGCGATGTGCGCGGACCTGGGCGCGCGCAAGATCCGCGACGAGGTCGACGCCCTGGAGGTGATGGGCCTGCCGGTGGTGGAACGGCTGGTGGTGCCCAGGGTGGTGGCCGCGATGGTGGTCAACGCGCTGCTCGCGTGCATCGTGCTGCTGGTCGGCATCACCACGACGTTCCTGTTCCAGGTCCTGGTGCTCGGCGACGCGCCGGGTGCGTTCCTGCGCACCCTGACGCAGTTCTCCCGGGTGCCGGACTTCGTCGTGGCGCTGCTGAAGGCCGCGGTGTTCGCGGTGCTGGCCGCGCTGGTGTCCTGCTTCAAGGGCCTGACCGCCAGAGGCGGGCCGGGCGGGGTGGCCAACGCCGTCAACGAGGCCGTGGTGATCTCGTTCATCCTGGTCTTCGTCGCCAACGCGGTGATCACCGAGCTCTACCCGCTGCTGGTGCCCGCGAAGGGCGAGTACTGATGGCGGCCCCGCGGCGCAGGTCCGCGGTCGACCTGCTGGCCGCCGCGGGCCTGCACTTCACCTGCTACCTCAAGGCGATCGCGGCCATCCCGCACGTGCTGGCCCGCTACCGGCGCGACGTGGCCCGGCTGGTCGGCGAGATCAGCCTCGGCTCGGCCTCGCTGCTGGCAGGCGGCGGCACGATCGGCGTGGTGTTCGCGATGTCGTTCGTCTCCAGCACCCAGGTCGGGCTGGAGGGCTACCGCGGGCTGGACCTGCTGGGGCTCTCGCCGATGACCGGGCTGGCCGCCGCCGTGGTCAACACCCGCGAGATCGCGCCGCTGGTGGCCAGCATCGCGCTCGCCGCCAAGGTCGGCACCGGGTTCACCGCGCAGCTGGGCGCGATGCGCATCTCCGAGGAGATCGACGCGCTGGAGGCGATGTCGGTGCGCTCGCTGCCGTACCTGGTCAGCACCCGGATGATGGCGGCGTTCCTGTCGGTGATCCCGCTCTACCTGGTGGGCCTGTTCGCCTCCTACCTGGCCACCGGGATCGCCGTGGTGCAGCTCAACGGCGTCTCCGAAGGCACCTACAACTACTACTTCCGGCTCGTGCTCACCGCCGACGACGTGTTCTTCTCGCTGGTCAAGGCCGTGGCGTTCGCGATCGTGGTGACGCTGGTGCACTGCGCCCACGGCTACTACGCCAGCGGCGGCCCGGAAGGCGTCGGCAAGGCCGCCGGGCGCGCGCTGCGCACCAGCATCGTGACGATCACCGTCGCCGACGTGCTGCTGAGCATCGCCTTCTGGGGCGTGCGGCCGACGTTGCCGGTGCTGGGGATATGACATGACCGAGCACGCGCGCCGGACGCTCGCCGCCCGAGGGGCGGTGGGGCTGCTCCTGCTGTTGCTGGTGGCGGTGCTGGTGGTGCTCGGCGGCGCGGGCGCGCTGCGCGCGAAACCCGAAGTCACCACGGCGCTTCCGGCCGCCGCCGGGCTGATCCGGCCGGAAACGCCCGTCCAGTACCGCGGAGTGCGGGTCGGCAGGCTGGCCGCCATCGAGCCCGGGCCGTTCGGTTCCCGGCTGACGTTGCGGATGGAACCCGGCAGCTTCGCCGACATCCCCGGCGACGTCCGGGTCCGGCTGATGCCGCGCACCGTGTTCGGCGACCAGTACCTCGACCTCCTCGCGCCCGAGAGCTCCACCGGCGCGGAGCTGGCTCCCGGTGCCGAGCTCGCCGCCGACGACTCGCGGCCGACCATGCAGCTCTACCACTCCTACAGCCGCCTCTACCAGCTGGTCGATTCGCTGAAACCGGCGCAGCTGCAGGTCTCGCTCGCCGCGCTCGCCGAGGCGCTGCGCGGCCGGGGCGAGCAGCTGGGCGGACTGCTCGACGACGCCTCCCAGCTGACCGCCGACCCGCCGCTGACCGGCGAAGACCTCACCGACATCGCCGCGCTCGCCGACGACATCGCCGCAGCCGCACCGGAGGCGGTGCGCGCGTTGGACGACGCCGTCGCCCTGTCGGGCACCGTCGTGCGGCGCGAGCAGGACATCGGCGATCTGCTCGGGGCCGGACTGGCGCTCACCGATCAGTCGCGGCGGTTCGTCGATGCGAACTCGCAGCGGATCATCCACCTCGTGCGCTCGGCCGACCCGGTCGCAGACGTGCTGGGGCGTCATCCGGGCGCGGTGCGCGAGAGCGTGGACGGCCTGAACGCCTTCCTCGACGGCGCGAACCGCTCGCTGTCCACCGGCTTCTTCAAGATCCGCATGTCGGTGACGCTGCACCGCCCCCATCCCTACGGCCCCGAGGACTGCCCTCGCTATCCGGGGATGTCCGGGCCGAACTGCGCGCGCGGCCCGATCGGCCCGGTGGGCGGTCCGCAGGAGCGCGACGCGCTGCGCCGGCTCGCGCCGCTGCTGCCCGGGCAGCCGCCCGCCAACGATTCGCTGGGCCTGCTGCTGGGCCCGCTGGTGCGCGGAACGGAGGTCCTCACGCCGTGAAACCCGCACTCCGCTTCACCGCCTTCGTCGTCGTGTCGCTGTTCTGCGGTGTCGTCGTGGTGAACACGCTGACGAATCCGCTGACCGGCCCGACGGTGCCCTACCGAGCGGTGTTCACCGACGTGGCAGGTCTGCAGCCGGGCAGCGACGTCACCGTCGCCGGGGTGCGGGTCGGGACGGTGACCGCGGTCGCCGCGCGCAACGGGCTCGCCGAAGTGGACTTCGAAGTCCGCACCGGGCAACCCGTTCCGGCCACCGGGCTCGTCGTGGTCCGCTACGCCGACCTCACCGGCGCCCGCTCGCTGGCGCTGACCCCGGGCCATGGCGGACCACCGCTGCCGCCGGGCGCGACGATCCCGGTGCAGCGCACCCGGCCCGCGCTGGATCTCACCGTGCTGCTCAACGGCTTCAAACCGCTCTTCGAAGCGCTGGAGCCCGCGCAGGTCAACCAGCTGGCGCGCGAGATCGTCGCGGTCTTCCAGGGCGAGGGCGGCACCGTGACCGCGCTGCTGACGCGGATCGTGTCGCTGACCGGCACCCTGGCCGCCCGCGACGAGATCCTCGGCGAGGTGATCGACAACCTCAACACCGTGCTGGCCGCGGTGCAGCAGCGGCGCGAGGACCTGCGCGGGCTCGTCGACGGACTCGGGCGGCTGGCGGCGGAGACCGCAGCCAGCCGGGAGACCATCGCCGCGGCCGTCGACAGCGGCGCGGAAGTCGCCGGCTCGCTGGCCCGGTTGCTCGACGGCCTCGGCCCGCAGCTGGCCCGCGACGTGCGCTCGGTGCGGGAGATCACCGCGATGCTGGTGCGCGACCAGGCGCGGATCGACGGTGCCGTGCAGGAGATGCCCGCGTTCCTGAACACCCTCGACCGCGCGACGAGCTACGGGTCCTGGGTCAACGTCTACCTCTGCAACCTGAGCATCGCCGTCGACGACGTCCAGGTGGACGTCGGGGCAGGCCCGCACACGGAGGTGTGCCGATGAGGAAGGTCCTGGTCAACGGCGCGATCGGTGCGGTCGTGGTGCTGCTGGTGCTCGCCGCGTCGGTGGCCGCGCCCAGGGTGCTGTTCGCGCTGCGAACCGACGAGTACCACGCCGAGTTCGGCAACGCCGCCGGACTCACCGAGGGCACCCAGGTCATGCTGGCCGGGGTGCCCTCGGGCCGGGTGACCGGTGTGGCGCTGGCCGGGGACCGGGTGCGCGTGTCGTTCCGGCTGGACGGCGAGCAGGTCCTCGGCGGGAGCACGGGCGCCTCGATCAAGCTCCGCACGGTGCTCGGAACCCGGTACCTGAGCGTGGATTCCGCCGGGCCGGGACAGCTGTCCCCCGGCGCGACGATCCCGCTGAGCCGGACCTCGGTGCCCTACGGCCTCGACGAGCTCCAGTCCGACGCGAAAGCCACCGCCGAAGGCCTCGACCTGCCCCAGCTGCGCCGCATGATCGGGACCTTGGAGGAGGTGACGCCGCAGGATCCGGAGCTGCTCGGCGACGCGCTCGACGGAGTGGCCACGGCTTCGGCGGTCATCGGCCAGCGCGGTGCGCAACTTCAGGAACTGCTGCGCAGCACCCGGACCCTGACCACGACCCTCATCGAGCAGCAGGACACCCTGGTGGCGCTGCTGGGCGACGCGCAGCTGGTCGTGGACACGCTGCAGCAGCGCCGGACCGTGGTCCGCCAGCTGATCACCGACGTGCACACCGTCGTCGACCACCTGCACCGGCTGGTCGTGGACAACCGCGACGTGCTGGATCCGCTGCTGGCGGACCTGCACGCGCTCACCGACTCGCTGGCGCGCAACGACCAGGCCATCGGCGAGAGCCTGCGGCGGCTCGGGCCCGCCGGCCGGTACCTGGCCAACGCCACCGGGAACGGGCCGTGGGCCGACGTCTCGGCACCGCTGGGACCGGTGCCGGACAACGTGCTCTGCGCGGCCGGGCTGTTCGAGGGGTGCCGATGAGCCGGAAGCTGCTGATCGTCTGCTGCGTGCTGGCCGTCCTGGTCACCGGCGCCTGGTTCACCCTGCTGGCGCCGCGCCCGCAGCTGCGGGTGACCGCCGACTTCACCTTCGCCGACGGCATCTTCCCCGGCAGCCGGGTGGCGATCCTCGGCGTCGCGGTGGGCCGGGTGGACTCCGTCGAGCCGCAGGGCGCGACGGTGCGGGTGCGGATGAGCATGCCCGCCGACACCGCGCTGCCCGTCGACGCACGCGCCTACATCATGAGCCCGGCGATCATCAGCGATCGCTACGTCGAGCTGGGCCCGGCGCACACCGGTGGCCCGCGGCTGGCCGATGGCGCGCTGATCCCGGTGCACCGCACCCGTTCCCCGATCCGGTTCGACCAGCTGGCGGCGTCGCTGGACTCGCTGCTGGCCGCCTTCGGCCCCTCCGGTGCCGACCCCGGTGTGCTGGACGGCCTGCTGCGCAGCAGCGCGGCCGCGCTCGACGGCCGCGGTCCGCAGATCCGCGATGCGATCACCGAGCTGTCGCGGGCCAGCGAGGTGCTGGCCGCGGGCAGCGGCGACCTCGGCGCGGTGGTGGACGACCTCGACCGGCTGGTCCAGCTGCTGCTGCAGCACCGCGACACGGTCGATTCGCTCGCCGCTTCCACCGCCCAGGCCGGGGCGGATCTCCAAGCGCAGCAAGGCGAGATCGGCGATGCCCTCGCGAAGCTGTCCGACGTGCTGCTGGCCGTCGACGAGCTCGTGCGGGGCCACGGCGAGCAGCTCGACGGCGATCTGGGGCAGCTGGCCCGGTTCGCGGGCACGCTGGCCGACCGGCAGCGGGAGCTGGCCGAAACGCTGGACACGATGCCGCTGACGATGGACAACTTCACCCGCGCCATCACCCCGGACCAGCGGCTGCGGCTGCGGCTGGACCTCTCCACCAACCTCAGCCAGTTCGACACCACCGCGCGCCTGTGCCGCGAGTTGCCGCTGCCGCTGTGCACCGGGGCGGGCATCACCAACCCGGTGCCGTTCCCGCCCGATCTGGAGCCGCTGCGCGCGGTGCTGGGAGGTGACCGGTGAAACGCCTCGCGCTCGCTTCGGTGCTGCTGACCACGTCCTGCGGGCTCAGCCTGCAGAACGCGCCCATCGGAACCGGTGGCTCGGGTTACCAGGTCACCGCGGTGTTCAGCGACGTCGGCAGGCTGCCGATGGGCGGCGCGGTGCGGCTGGGCCAGGCCGTGGTGGGCAGCGTGTCGGACATCGGCACCGAGAACTTCCGCGCGCTCGTCGAGCTCGACCTCGAACCCGGGGTGCGGCTGCCGGCCGGCACCACCGCGCGCCTCGAACTCGCCTCGCCGCTGGGCGAGGAGTTCGTCGTCCTGCAACCACCGCCCGCGCCGGGCGGGCCGGTGCTCACCGACGGCTCGGTGATCCCGCTCGAGCAGACCTCCCGGGGCCCGGACGTGGAGAACGCGCTCGCCGCGGCCAGCACCCTGCTCAACGGCGCGGGCCTCGACCAGGCGCGAACCGTGATCACCGAGCTCAACACCGCGCTCAGCGGCCGCGAGCAGCAGGTCCGGGGCCTGCTGGGCGATCTGGAGCGAACCCTGGCCTCCCTGGACGAGCACCGAGCAGAGCTCACCCGGCTGATCGACTCGGTGCACGCGACCTCGCAGCACCTGGCGGGCGAGCAGGCCACGCTGGAGGCCGCCCTGACCGAGGTGCGGCCCGCGGTCGACGTGCTGCTGGCCGAGCGCGAGCGGTTCACGACGCTGCTGGACAGCACCGCCGCGTTGAGCGCCACCACCGCCTCGCTGGTGGAGCGGACCGACGAGTCGCTGATCAGGCAGGTCGAGGAGTTCCGGCCGGTGCTGGCCGACCTGCGCTCGCTCGACGGCGGGCTGGCGACCACGGTGGACTCGCTGCGCCGCTTCTTCGCCCTGATCCAGCAGGCCACGCCCGGTGACTACGTGCTGTTCAACGGGACGCTCGACGTGCCGGGCACCGTGGTGCAGCTGCTCGCTCCCGGAGCACCGATGCCACCGCCCGCCGCGGGCGGCGTCGACGCGATCCTGCGCGGAGGTGCCCGGTGAACCGCCGCCTCGTCCTGGCCCAGCTCGCGCTGTTCCTGGTGATCAGCATCGCGTGCACCTACTACGTGATCACCAACGTGGCCGGGACGGGGGCGCTGCGCGATCCGGTCCTGGTGACCGTGCGCCTGCCCGACGCGGCGTCGATCACCCCGAGCTCGCAGGTCACCTACCGGGGCGTGGTCGTCGGCACCGTTGCCGATGTCCGCATCGACCCCGGTGGGAACGGGGTTTCGGTGCAGCTCGTGCTGCACCCCGGCACGCTCGTCCCGGCCGACAGCGACGCGGTGATCAGCATGGCCACCCCGCTGGCGGTGCAGACCGTGGACCTGCAGCCCGCCAGCGACTCCGGGCCCCACCTCCGCGACGGCAGCGTCATCGAAGCTGAGCGCACGCGGCGCCCGATCCCGCTGGACACCCTGCTGGTGCACTTCACCGAGCTCACCGAGCAGCTGCGGCCGGAGGACGTCTCCGCGGTCACCGAAGCGCTGGCCACCGGACTGGCGGGCAAGGGCCCCGAGCTGACCCGCATCCTGGACAACTCCGCGATCCTGCTGAGAACCGCGCGCGAGCACCGGCCCCAGCTCGACCGCCTGGTCACCGGCAGCCGCCAGCTGACCGGCCCCAGCGGCGACCGGATCCGCGACCTGGCCGCCGGTCTGCGCTCGCTGACCGCGCAGATCCGCGGTCACCAGCCGCAGCTCGACCGGCTCCTGGACACCGCGCCCGCCGCCACCCAGCGGCTCGCGGAGCTGTTCGCGCGCAACGACCCCGCCACGACCGCGCTGCTGGGCAACCTGGTCACCACCGGCCAGATCGTCGCGGTCCGCGCCCCGGCCCTGGACCAGCTGCTCATCTCGCTGCCGGAGGCGCTGTCCGGGCTCGGTTCAGTGGTGCACGGCGACACCGCGGACCTCTACCTGATCGGCACCCAGGGCCCGATCTGCGCCACCGCGACCGAACGCCGCTCCCCCACCGCGGTCCAGCCCCGCGAAGCGGACCTGGACCGGCACTGCCCGGGCGATCAACCCGACCTCGGCCAGCGCGGCGCGGCGAACGCCCCGCGCCCGGCGATGACCACCTACGACCCGGCCACCGGTCAGACCCCGGCCGGTTTCCGGCTCGGCACCGCGGGCGGCCAGGCGGCCGTCCTCGGCCCGCGGTCCTGGTATTCCGTCCCGCTGCAAGGAGTTCGCTGATGACCGACACCTCCGGAGAACCGAAGCGGATCCGCCGGCCGAAGGTCCTGCTGGCCATCGCCCTGCTCGTCGCCGTCCTCGCGCTGCTGGGCACTTTCGGGCTCCAGCTGCACCAGGCGCGCGCCGTCGAAGACGCCCGCCGCACCGCGCTGGAAGCGGCGCGCACCTACGCCTCGGACCTGTCCACTTACGACTTCACGCACCTGGACCGCAACTTCGCCGCCATCACCGCGAACTCGCACGGTCAGTTCGCCGAGCAGTACCGGGAGATCAGCGCCAGCCTGACCGAGCTGATCAGGCAGAACCGCGCGGTGTCGAAGGGCTCGGTGCTCTCCGCCGGGATCGCCGAGGCCGATCTCCAGCGAGCCGTGGTGACGCTGTTCGTCGACCAGGAGATCACCAACGTCAACAACCCCCAGCCCCGCATCGACCGCAACCGGATGCAGATGACGCTCCTGCGCGTCGAAGAGCGCTGGCTCATCGACGACATCAAGCTGCTCTAGACGCGCACCTGCTCCTCGGCGGCCAGCACGAAGTCGCACCCGTCGATCCGCCCGGCCCGGACCATGATCCGGTCCACAGCAGGCCGCATCCCCGCCGCCGAAGCGACGACGGTCACGTGCTGCCCGGGCAGGTCGTGCACCTCGTACTCGCCCGCGCCGCTGGTCACCAGATGCGCCAGCTGCACACCGCTGGCATCGGTCACGGTCACGATCGCTCCGGGCACGCCTCGCCCGTCAACGCCGCGAACGGTTCCCGCCAGCGTGCGGTGGTGCCGGGGCTTCGGCGCCTCCAGCACCGGATCCACGACGACATCGCCGTCGTCCTCGTACTCGTAGGTGCCCGCGGTGGTCACCACCTCGGGATCGGCTGCCCGCTTCCGCTTGGCCCGCACCTGGTTGAAGGCCACCAGCGCCGCGCCCACCGCGAACCACGCGCACAGGCCGAGAACCGCGGGCAGCGCACCTGCCCCGTCGAAGTACAGGATCCCGCGCATGGAGTCGACCGCCTGCCCGAGCGGCAGGAACCGGTGCAGCGACTGGAAGAACTCCGGCACCAGCTCCTTCGGGATGGCCCCGCTGCTGGAGGGCATGCTCAGCAGCACGAACAGGCCCATCGCCACGCCGGGGATGAACTGCTTGACATAGGGCACCAAGCCGAACGTCGGCCAGGCGACCGCCTGCGTGAGCAGGAAGCCGATGAGGATCAGGGCGGGCTCGGGGTGGACGACGTCCATGGACAGCGCCGCGAAGTAGCAGACGACCGACCCGAAAGCGCCCACCCCGACGAGCGCGAGCAGCTTCTGCCGGGTGCTCAGCGCGGCCCGCAGCAGCATCATCACCGTGATGTAAGGCGGGATGTTCAGCGCGAGCAAGCAGTAGAACAGCCCGGTGCCCATCACATCGCCCGGTGCCGATGGCGCCAGGTCGGTCAGCACCAGGTGGTGCCCGGTGGCGGAGGCGACCGGGGTGAACATCTGCTGCAGCACCATCTGCAACGCCGAACCATTCGCCTTGGCGTAGAACAGCTCGCCGTGCGCCGGATCGTAGGCGGCGACGGCGTCGCGCTGCGTGATCGCCTCTCGCGCCGCTTGCACGTCGGGCACGGCCGAGACGTCGACACCGCCCGGCATCTTCTGCTCGAAGGACGCTGCGAGCTGCTGCGCGGCCTGGTCGCCGACCACCGCGATCGGCATGTCGTGCGGTGCCGGGGCGTGGAACGGCAACAAGTAACAGACCATGAACCCGACGATGAAGAACATCGGGAACCACAGCGCCGATGCCAGGGTGCGCACCAGCGAGCTCGGCTGTGCCTCGGTCAAGGGAACTCCTCGCGAGCAGGTCGGGGGTGCGGCGCTGCACTCGGTTCGAATCGCCCGGCGCGATCGGCGCCGCGGACGAGAACTGCCCCGGTTGACGGTTAGCGAGACTAACTTATTTCGCAATTCCGTGCAAAAATGCAGGTGCGCACGCTCCAGGCGAGAGGAACCCCGATGCCAGACCCCGGTGCAGCCCGCCGCCACATCGCCGCGCGCCTGAGCCGGTTCCCCGCCACGCACATCCCGCTGCACGACCGCCGGGCCGCGGCGGTGACCATCGCGCTGGCCAGCGAGAACGGTGAGCTCGGCGTCTGGGTCACGCGGCGGGCCGCGACGCTGCGCGCGCACGCGGGCCAGTTCGCGCTGCCCGGCGGCCGGGTGGACCCGGGCGAGGACGCACCGCAGGCCGCGCTGCGCGAACTGCGCGAAGAGCTCGGCGTGAGCGCACCCGAGCACGACGTGCTCGGCAGGCTGGACGACTACGCGACCCGCTCCGGCTACGTCATCACGCCGATCGTGGTGTGGATCGGCGAGGCGCCGCGGCTGGCGCCCAATCCCGCCGAGGTGGCCGGCGTCGACCTGGTGCCGCTGACCGACCTCGACGTGGCGCCGCGGTTCGTGCGAATCGCCGAATCGGACCGCCCGGTGATCCAGCTGCCGATGCTGGACACCCTCGTGCACGCCCCGACGGCGGCCGTGCTGCACCAGTTCCGCGAGGTCGTGCTGCACGACCGGCACACCAGGGTCGCCGACCTGGAGCAGCCGGTCTTCGCCTGGCGCTGACCGGCGTAACCTGGGTTCCGGAGAGGACCTTTCGATGCGGCGCGGATTGCTGCGCGCGTTGTACGCCGCAGCGCTGATCCTGCTCGTGGTGCTCGGCGGCGTCGCGTGCGAGCCACCGCGGGCGGAATCCGCCATGCCGGTGCTGGCGGTCAAGATCGACAACGTGGCGGCCGCGCGCCCACCGGTCGGCATCGGCGCGGCGAACCTCATCTACGTCGAGCCGGTCGAAGGCGGCTACAGCCGGTTGCTGGCGATCTTCGCCGGGCAGCTGCCGCCCCGGATCGGCCCGGTGCGCAGCGCGCGGGAGACCGACGCCGAGCTGCTGCCCCAGTTCGGCCACCCGACCCTGGCCTACTCCGGCGCGGCACCCGAACTGCTCCCCCGGATCGCCGCGGCCCCGCTGACCGATGCCTCCGACGCCAACGAGCCCGGTGCCTACTCCCGCGACAGCACGCGCCCGGTGCCGCACAACCTGTTCCTCGACCCCGCCGAGCTGCCGCCCGGTGCCGACTGGCCGCTCCAGAACCGGCTGGTCACCGGGCCGGTCCCGGCAGGCGGCACCCCGACCGACCACTACGAGGTCCACTTCCCGTCCGCCGCGGTGGAGTTCTCCTGGTCGCAGCCGGACCAGCGGTGGCAGGTCTCGATGGACGGCGAGCCCTACGCGGCGGCCGACACCGGTCGCCTCAGCCCGCCGACCGTGGTGATCCAGCAGGTGCGGGAACGCGAATCCGCCATCCGCGACGCGGCGGGCAACCCCTCGCCGATCGCCGAGACGGTGGGCACCGGTGCGGTGGTGCTGCTGCGCGACGGCCGCGCCTTCGAGGGCACCTGGTCCCGCCCGGCCCCGGACGCCGCGGCCACCTACACCGGTCCGTCCGGCGAGCCCCTGCCGGTCGGCCCCGGCCAGGTCTGGATCGTGCTGGCGCCGTGAAGCTGTTCCTGTGCGGCGATGTGATGCCCGGTCGCGGCGTCGACCAGATCCTGCCGCACCCCGGCGATCCCGCGCTGCACGAGCACTACCTGCAAGACGCGCGCAGCTACGTCGCGGCCGCCGAGGAGCACAGCGGCCCGATCCGCTGCCCGGTCGGCTACTCCTGGCCCTGGGGCCGTGCGCTGCGGATCATCGAGGAGTTCGCGCCGGACGTGCGGGTGATCAACCTGGAGTCCAGCATCACCCGCGGCGACCACTTCGCCGCGGACAAGGGCCTGCACTACCGGATGAGCCCGGCCAACGTGGGCTGCTTGCGCGTGGCCCGCCCGGACGTGTGCAACCTGGCGAACAACCACGTGCTCGACTTCGGCCGCCAGGGACTGGCCGACACGCTCGACGCGCTGTCCCGCGCCGGACTGCGCTGGGCGGGTGCCGGGCGCGATGCCGCCGAAGCGCACCGCCCGGTGCTCGTCGGCACGCCGCACGGGCGGGTGGCGGTGTTCGGCTGCGGGGCCGCCTCGAGCGGGATCCCCGGCGGCTGGGCGGCGACCTCGCAGCGCTCGGGCGTCAACTTCCTGCCGGATCTCTCCGACCGGCGGGCCGACCAGCTCACCGCCGAGATCCGCGAGCAGACCAGGCCCGGGGACCTCGTGGTCGTCTCGCTGCACTGGGGCACCAACTGGCAGTACCCCGCGACCGCGGAGCAGATCGGCTTCGCGCACCGGCTGATCGACGGCGGGGTGCACGTGGTGCACGGGCACTCCTCGCACCACCCGCGGCCGATCGAGGTCTACCGCGGGCGGCTGGTGCTCTACGGCTGCGGCGATCTCATCGACGACTACGAGGGGATCCCCGGCTACGAGCGCTACCGGGACGACCTCCGCCTGCTGTTCTTCGCCTCGCTGGAGCCGACCGGCGAACTGGCCGAGCTGCGCATGGTGCCGATGCAGGCGAGGCGGATGCGCCTGCACCAGGCCTCGGCCGCCGACACCGAATGGCTGCGCGCCACGCTCACCCGGATCAGCACCGAGTTCGGTACCGACGTCGCGTTGTCGGACGGAGCGCTGCTCGCGCGTCGGCGGCGTTGAAGCGACAACCCGAACGAGGCCGCGCCGCACCGCTGCGGTACGGTCCGTGATCGTCCATAAAGGACGACCGATCCGAAGGAGCCCTCCCGGCATGGCCCGCACCGACGTCGCCTCGGCGCAGCGCAGGCGCCAGCTCATCCGGATGGATCAGGGCGCCGCCCGGAAGCACCCGCCGCGGCGCCGTCGCGGCTACACCGTCCGGTTCGACATCGGCGGCGTCGCCGGTCACCTGACCACCAACGCCTACCCGGACGGGACGCTCGGCGAGATCTGGGTGAGCATCGACCAGCAGGGCAGTCCGCTCAGCGGCTTCCTGGACAGCCTGTTCGCCGCGGTTTCGCTGGGCCTGCAGCACGGCGTGCCGCTGGAGTCCTACGTGGCCAAGTACGCAGGCGCGCAGTTCGAGCCGCGCGGCCCGGTGCCCGACCCGGACATCGGCTACGCCCACTCGCTGCCGGACTACGTCTTCCGCCGCCTCGCCCTCGACTACCTCGACGCCAAGACCTGCGCACGACTCGGCATCCGCAGCGAGGCCTGACACCAGGGGCGGTCACCCGCTTCCCGCGGTGGCGAACGGCGGAACCCGCCCGCACGTCCGCGAAGTCCTCCGGATGGAGCAAGCCGATCGAGTCCGAGCGGACCTGGCAACCCCCGCCTCAGCAGGCAAGACGGATCTCGACTTCCGCCGAACGGAGCGCGGCGATCGCGCGGTTGGCGGGTGTTCTCAGCTAAGGTGATCTTTCTCAGCGTCGTGGGAGGGATGCGCCGATGCCCAGGTTCAGCTGGCACACCTGCTCCGTGCCCGAGGGTCTGCCGGTGCGGCAGGTGTACGGGTTCCTTTTCGTTCCCGACGGCCGGGTGCTGCTGCGGGTGGACGGCAGCAAGCACACGCTGCCCGGCGGCCGTCCCGAGCCGGGCGAGGTCGAGTACCGCGACATCCTGCGGCGGGAGACCATGGAAGAGGTCACCGTCGACATCGACGAGCCGCACTACCTGGGCTACCAGTGCGTGGACGACGGCATCGCGCCGTACGCGCAGGTGCGGATGGCCGCCGTGATCAGCCTGGTGCACCCGGCCGCGCCGGACCCGGACAGCGGCCGCACCTACCGGCGGCTGCTGGTGCACCCCGGCAAGGTCGGCGACCTGCTCTCCTGGGGCGAGACCGGATACCTGCAGGCGACCGCGGCCGCGGAGGCCGCCATCGCCGTCTTCGGACTCCCCTCCGACGGCCTGCCGGAGACCGGCGACCTCTGACCCACCGCTCCTGACCCACAGGTCCGCACCGCGACGGAACGTCCGTTCGCGGTGCTTTTTCATGCCCTCAACGCGCCGAGATCCGGGGCCGCGTCCTTGACCTGGGTCGAACCGCGCGCATATCGTTCGCAGAAAGCACACGTGTTCACTATGCGCACAAGCGAGGAGTGGTCGGGGTGGCACGCATCCTGCAGCTCGACGAAGCGATCGCGGAGCTCGTCCACGACGGGGACGCCATCGCCCTGGAGGGCTTCACCCACCTGATCCCGGTCGCCGCCGGGCACGAGATCATCCGGCAGGGCCGCAAGGACCTCACGCTGATCCGGATGACGCCCGACATCGTCTACGACCAGCTCATCGGCGCCGGCTGCGCGCGCAAGCTGGTGTTCTCCTGGGGCGGCAACCCCGGCGTCGGCTCGCTGCACCGGTTCCGCGACGCCATCCAGAACTCCTGGCCGGTCCCGCTGGAGATCGAGGAGCACAGCCACGCCGGGATGGCCAACCGCTACACCGCAGGCGCCTCCGGGCTGCCCTTCGCGGTGCTGCGCGGCTACCGGGGCACCGACCTGCCCGCGCAGACCGACACGATCAAGCCGATCGAGTGCCCGTTCACCGGTGAGCAGCTGACCGCCGTGCCCGCGCTCAACCCGGACGTCGGCATCATCCACGCGCAGCAGGCCGACCGGGCGGGCAACGTGCAGATGTGGGGCATCACCGGCGTGCAGAAGGAGACCGTGCTCGCCGCGAAGCGCTCGCTGGTGACCGTCGAGGAGATCGTCGACGAGCTGACCCCGCGGCCCGGCGCGGTGGTGCTGCCGCAGTGGGTCGTCACCGCCGTCGCCGAGGTCCCGGGTGGCGCGCACCCGTCCTACGCGCAGGGTTATTACGAGCGCGACAACGCCTACTACCAGCAGTGGGATCCGATCGGCCGGGACCGGGAGAGGTTCGCCGACTGGCTGGAGACCGTGGTCGAGCCGGAGAGGAGCGCGCGATGACGACCGAGTTCACCGCGGACGAGATGATGACCGTCGGCGCGGCGCGGTCGCTGCGCGACGGGGCGGCCTGCTTCGTCGGCATCGGCCTGCCCAGCACCGCGGCCAACCTGGCGCGGCGCACGCACGCCCCCGACCTGGTGCTGATCTACGAGTCGGGCACGCTGGGCGCCAAGCCCGACCGGCTGCCGCTGTCCATCGGCGACGGCGTGCTCGCCGACACCGCCGATTCGGTGATCAGCGTGCCGGAGATCTTCAACTACTGGCTGCAGCCCGGCCGCATCGACATCGGTTTCCTCGGTGGCGCGCAGGTCGACCGGTTCGGCAACATCAACACCACCGTCATCGGCGGCGACTACGCCGACCCGAAGGTCCGGCTGCCCGGTGCCGGTGGCGCTCCGGAGATCGCCGCGTCCTGCCGGGAGGTGCTCATCGTGATGCGGATGAGCCCGCGCAGCTTCGTCGACCGGCTCGACTTCGTCACCTCCGTCGGCTACGGCACCGGCAAGGGCGACCGGGAGGCGCTCGGGCTGCGCGGCCGCGGACCGGTCAAGGTGATCACCGACCTGGGCGTGCTGGAACCCGATCCGGACACCTGCGAGCTCACCCTCACCCAGCTCAGCCCCGGCGCCACCGTCGAGCAGGCGCGCGCCGCCGTCGGGTGGCCGCTGAAGGCCGTCGACGTGCCCACCGAGCTGGCGCCGCCGACCGAGACCGAGCTGGCGGTCCTGCGGGAGCTGAAGGCCACCATCGAATGAGCAGAGCACGAGAAGCTGCCCGACACCCCTCGTGTCAACCGGAGTCGCGCTCAACCGCACCCCAGGGGACCGTGACGCGACCCAGCCACAAGAAACCTCCACAACGCAAGATCACTCCCCAACTCAACCACCACTGTGAATCTCGGAGAGGCGGGACAGCATGATCGCTCACGAATCCCGGTCGCCAGCCGGGCTGATCCTGCCGGAGTACCAGCGCGACGAGCCGTCCCACCCGGCGCTGGACACCCCCGAGTACCGCTCGTCGGCGCTGCGCCACCCCAAGCAGCCGCTGCAGTACCTGCCGCACTACCTCACCGAGATCACCGGCCCGCTGCTGGGCCAGGACCGCTGCGGCGAGCACGACCACGACCTCACCGTCCAGCACGACGGGGAGCCGCTGGGCGAGCGGATCGTCGTCAGCGGCCGGGTGCTGGACTCCGGCGGCAAGCCGGTGCCCAACGCGCTGGTGGAGATCTGGCAGGCGAACTCGGCGGGCCGCTACCTGCACCAGGGCGACCGGCACCCGGCACCGCTGGACCCGAACTTCTCCGGCACCGGCCGGTGCATGACCGACGCCGACGGCAACTACCGGTTCGTCACCATCAAGCCCGGCGCCTACCCGTGGCGCAACCACGACAACGCCTGGCGCCCGGCGCACATCCACTTCTCGCTGTTCGGGCAGGCGTTCACCCAGCGCCTGATCACCCAGATGTACTTCCCCGGCGACCCGCTGTTCGGCCAGGACCCGATCTTCAACTCGGTGCGCGACGAGCAGGCCCGCGAGCGGATGATCTCCCGCTTCGACCTGGACACGACGGTGCCGGAGTGGGCGCTGAGCTACAAGTGGGACATCGTGCTGCGCGGCTCGCAGGCCACCGTGTTCGAGGACGAAGAAGACGAGGACGACGACTGAACCACCATGTCGCTTCCGCTCGTTCGCCGACCGGATGCGCCGCAATACTCCGGAGGAGTGCAGATGAGCAAACCTGTGCCAACCCCAGACCCACTCAACCGCGCCCCAGGGGAACGTGACGCAACCCAGCCACAAGAAACCGCCGAACGCGAGGTCAACGCGAAACGCGACCACCACTGTGAATCGCGGAGAGGCGGAAAGGGACGACTGATGAGCGCTTCCACCACTCCGTCGCAGACCGTCGGCCCGTTCTACGCCCTGCCCGGCGGGATCCTGTGGGCCGACGGCCCGGAGGTCGTCGCCGACGGCGCGCCCGGCTCGTTCCTGCTGCGCGGCAGGCTTCTCGACGGCGCGGGAGACCCGATCCCGGACGGCGTGGTCGAGATCTGGCAGGCCGATGCGCAGGGCCGCTTCGACCACCCGGACGATCCGCGCCCGGAGTCCTCGTCCTGGCAGGGCTTCGGCCGCTGCCCGACCGAAGCCGACGGCGGGTTCTGGTTCCGCACCGTCAAGCCGGGGCCGCTGCCCGCGCCGGGCGGGGCGACCGAGGCACCGCACATCAACGTGACCGTGCTGGCCCGCGGCATGCTCAACCGGGTGGTGACCCGCGTCTACTTCCCGGACGAGGAGCGGGCCAACGCCGCCGACCCGGTGCTGTCTACAGTGGATCCAGCACGCCGGGGCACGCTGCTGGCGACCCCGGACGACCAGGGCTACCGCTTCGACATCCGGATCCAGGGCGATGACGAAACCGTATTCTTCGCGATCTGACGGCCTGTTCGGGCCGATGTTCGGCACCCCGGCGGCTGCTGAGCGGACCTCCGCCGCGGCGTGGTTGCAGGCGATGCTGGACTTCGAGTCGGCGCTGGCCACCGCGCAGGCCCGGGCCGGGGTCATCCCGCTCCCGGCGGCGGCGGAGATCGCCCGGCGCTGCCGGGTGGAGCTGTTCGACGTCGACTCGATCGCCGAGCGCGCGGTGTCCTCGGCGACTCCGGTGATCGCGCTGGTGCGCGACCTGACCGCGCTGCTGGACGACGACGCCAAACCGCACCTGCACAAGGGCGCCACCAGCCAGGACGTGATCGACACCGCGGCGATGCTGATCGCCCGCGACGTCCTGGGCCTGATCATCGACGACCTGCGCGCGGCGGCGGACGAGTGCGCACGCCTGGCCGAGCAGCACCGCGACACGGTGATGATCGCCCGCTCGCTGCTGCAACAAGCGCTGCCCACCACGTTCGGCAGCCGCTGCGCCACCTGGCTGACCTCGCTCGACGAGTCGGTCACCGCGCTGGAGCGGATCCGCGGCGAGCGGTTGGCCGTGCAGTTCGGCGGAGCCGCGGGCACGCTCGCCGCTCTCGGTCCCGACGGCGTCGAGGTCCTCGCGCTGCTGGCCACCGAGCTGGGCCTGGCCGAGCCGGTGACCCCGTGGCACACCGACCGCACCCGCATCGCCGAACTCGCCGGCGCGCTGGGCACCGCCGCAGGCGCGCTCGGCAAGATCGCCCTGGACGTCGAGCTGCACGCGCAGACCGAGGTCGGCGAGCTCGCCGACGGCCAGGCCGGTGGCTCGTCGGCCATGCCGCACAAGCAGAACCCGGTGTCGGCGGTGCTGGTGACCGCCGCGACCCGTCGGGTGCCGGGCCTGGTCGCGACGCTGCTGTCGGCGATGCCCCAGGAGTACGAGCGCGCCGCCGGGGCCTGGCAGTCCGAGTGGGAACCGCTGACCGAACTGCTGCGGCTGGTCGCCGCCGCGGCGGCGCAGACCCGGCAGCTGCTCACCGGGCTGCGGGTGCACCCCGGGAAGATGATCGCCAACCTCGACCTGACCCGCGGCCTGGTGATGGCCGAGAGCGCGGCGGGCCGCTTGATGGATTCGCTCGGCCGCACCGAAGCGCAAGAGCTGGTCGGCGGGTTGTGCCGCCGCGCGGTGCAGGAGGGCACGACGCTGCGCGCCGAGCTGCTGGCCGACCAGCAGGTGCGGGCCGTGCTCTCCGAGGCCGAGGTGGTCGCGGCCACCGAACCGGGCGGCTACCTCGGCTCCGCGCCCGCCTTCATCGACCGCGCACTGACCGCACACGCCGAATTGGAGAAGCGGTGAACGTCAACTACGAACTGACCGGGCCCGACGGCGCCCCGGTGGTGGTGCTGTCCAACTCGCTGGGCACCGACCTGACCCTGTGGGACGCGCAGGTCCCCGCGCTGGCGCAGGAGTTCCAGGTGCTGCGCTACGACCAGCGCGGCCACGGCGCGTCGCCGGGCAAGCCCGGCCCGTACAGCCTCAAGCAGCTCAGCGGGGACGTGCTCGCGCTGCTGGACACCCTGGGCATCCGCAAGGCGCACTTCGCCGGGGTGTCGCTGGGCGGCATGACCGGCATGTGGCTGGCCGAGCACGCACCCGAGCGCGTCGACCGGCTCGCGCTGATCTGCACCTCCGCCGATCTCGGCCCGGCATCGATGTGGCGCGACCGCGCCGCGCTGGTGCGGGAGAAGGGCACCGCGGCGATGGTCGAGCCGTCGCTGCCGAAGTGGTTCACCCCCGAACTGGCCGGCCGGGAGGACGTCGTCGCGAAGTTCGGCGGCATGCTCGCCGCGGCCGACGCCGAGGGCTACGCGGGGTGCTGCGAGGCCATCGCGGACATGGACCTGCTGGACGGGCTCGGCCGGATCAGCGCCCCGACGCTGGTGATCGCCGGTGCCGAGGACCCGGCCACTCCCCCGGCGCACGCCGAGCAGATCGCCGCCGCCGTCGCGTGCGCCCGCCTGGAGGTGCTCTCGCCCGCCGCGCACCTGGCCAACGCCGAGCAGCCCGAAGCGGTCAACCGGCTGCTGCTGGAGCACTTCACGAGGAGCCTGTGATGTCCGACGACGCAACCCGCCGCGCGCAGGGCATGGGCGTGCGCCGCGAGGTGCTCGGCGACGAGCACGTGGACCGCGCCAACGCCAAGACCACCCCCTTCACCGAGGGCTTCCAGGACTTCATCACCCGCTACGCCTGGGGTGAGCTGTGGAGCGGCGACGGCGTGGACCGGCGGACCCGCAGCATGCTGACGCTGGCGATCCTGGCCGCGGTGGGCTGCGAGGACGAGTTCGCCATGCACGTCAAGGCCGCGCGCCGCAACGGCGTGCCGCCCGAGCACATCCGCGAGGTCCTGATGCACGTCGCGGTCTACGCCGGGGTACCCCGCGCCAACAGCGCCTTCGCGATCGCCAATACGATCCTGGGCGACGAGCAGTCCGACTGAGCTAGGAGATCGCCATGGAGTCCGCCGAGCCGACCAGCGGTTACGTGCAGTCGCTGGCGCGCGGGCTCATGGTGATCCGCGCGTTCGACGAGTCGCGGCCCGAGATGACGCTGTCCGAGGTCGCCCGCGCGACGGATCTGTCGCGCGCGGCGGCCCGGCGGTTCCTGCACACCCTGGTGCACCTGGGCTACGTGTGGACCGACGGCCGGGTGTTCGCGCTGACGCCGCGGGTGCTGGAGCTCGGTTTCGCCTACCTGTCCAGCATCTCGCTGCCGGAGATCGCCCAGCCCTACCTGGAGCGGCTGGTCGCCGAGGTGCACGAGTCGGCGTCGGTGTCGGTGCTGGACGGCCCGGACATCGTCTACGTGGCCCGGGTTCCCACCTCCCGGATCATGACGGTGTCGATCAACATCGGCACCCGCTTCCCCGCCTACGCCACCTCGATGGGCCGGGTCCTGCTGGCCGACCTGCCCGCGGCCGGCCTGGACACCTACCTGTCCGAAGTGGACCTGGCACCGCTGGGCCCGCACACCATCACCACGCCCGCGCAGTTCCGCGAGGAGCTGGCGCGCATCCGCGAGCAGGGCTGGGCGCTGGTGGACCAGGAGCTGGAGGCGGGACTGCGCTCGATCGCCGCACCGATCCGGGACCGGTCGGGCAAGGTGGTGGCGGCGGTGAACATCTCCTCGCACGCCTCCCGCACCAGCCCGGAGGACGCTCGCCGGGACTTCCTGTCCCCGCTGCGCGACACCGCGGCGCGCATCGCCGCCGACCTCGCGGTGGCCCCGGCCTCCCGCGCGATCTCCCGCTGAAGCTCAGCCGAGGTCTTGCAGCCAGGCGCTGCGGTAGAAGCTGCGGATGTGGCGTTCCACCTGTTCTTCAGCGGCTTTGGAATCCCGCGCGACCAGCGCCTGGTGGATCTGGCGGTGGTCGTGGCGCAGGCCGTCGGCGATCGGATCCCACTCGTCGCCGAGCTCGTCGAAGGCCGCCAGCAGCGGGCGGCGCAGCGACTCGCGGATGGCGATCGTCATGTCCGCGACCAGCCGGTTTCCGCCCGCTTCGGCGATGGCGACGTGGAAGCGGGTGTCCAGGTCGTTGAACCGCTCCCGGTCGCAGTCCGGTGAGTCCATCTCCGCCAGCAGGGCGCGCAGCTCGTCGAGCTCGGCCTCGGTGGCGCGCTGCGCGGCGTTGCGGGCGCTCTCCCGCTCCAGCATGATCCGCGCCCGCACCACGTCGGCCATCGGGAAGTTCGCCAGCGCCACGTGGAACCGCAGCAGCCTGGTCAGGGCCTGGCTGGGCAGCGCGGCGATCGTGGTGCCGGACTCCGGACCCGTGCCCACCGCCATCCGCAGCACGCCCTGGGCTTCCAGCGCGCGGAACGCCTCGCGCACCGCCGCGCGGCTCACGCCGAGCATCTGCGCCAGGTCGCGTTCCGGCGGCAGGCGGTCGCCGACACCGAGCTGACCGCTGACGATCTGCTCCTCGATGCGGTCGATGACCAGCTCGTAGGTGCGCGCCCGGGCGACCGGCCGCCAACCCGCGCGATCGTCCGTCTCCGAATCGGCCACCGATCCCCCTTTACAAACCCCACCACCGATCTTTATGGTACCGCCAGCTCTTGGTCTGACCATAGAAAGGTCAACGACACAGAGAGGTGTCGCCTCGTGTACCAACCGCTCATCGCCCCCGTCGCGGACAGCCTGGGACTGTCCGCGCTGCTCGCCGCCGTGCCACTGCTCGTCGTGTTCGTGCTGCTCGGAGTGCTGCGCGTCAAAGCGCACTGGGCCGGACTCGCCGGGCTCGGCACCGCACTGCTGATCGCCGTCATCGCCTACGGGATGCCTGCCGATCTCGCACTGCTCTCCGCAGGTCAAGGCGCCGCCTTCGGCGTGCTGCCGATCCTGTGGATCGTCATCACCGCCATCTGGCTCTACCAGCTGACCGTGCGCAGCGGCCGCTTCGAGGACCTGCGGGCGACCTTCGCGCTGCTCTCCCCTGACCCGCGGATCCAGGCCGTGGTGATCGCCTTCTGCTTCGGCGGCCTGCTGGAAGCCCTCGCCGGGTTCGGCGCCCCGGTCGCGATCACCGGCATGATGCTCGTCGCCATCGGCTTCCCGCCGCTGCGCGCCGCCGTGACGGTGCTGCTGGCCAACACCGCTCCCGTTGCCTTCGGCGCGTTGAGCACGCCGATCATCACCGCGGGTGAGCTCACCGGGATCCCATACGAGCACATCGGCGCCGTCGTCGGGCGGCAGACGCCGCTGCTGGCGGTGATCGTCCCGGTGCTGCTGGTGCTCGTGGTGGACGGGCGGCGCGGCGTGCGGCAGACCTGGCCCGCCGCGCTGGTGACCGGTGTGGCGTTCGCGGCCGCGCAGTTCGTGTGCGCCAACTACATCTCCGTGCCGCTGACCGACATCGTCTCGGCCCTCGTCGGCGCGGTGGCGCTGGTCGTGCTGCTGCGGTTCTGGCAGCCCGCGGGCGGCGACGAGGCGCGCACGCGGATCATCGGTGCCGCCGAGATCGGCGAGAACGCCGACCGGCAGCTGAGCGCCGGGCGGATCGCCCTCGCCCTGTTCCCGTACCTGCTGGTGATCGCGGTGTTCTCGGTGGTCAAGCTGTGGAAGCCCGCCGGTGCGGCGCTGGCCGCGACGGACGTCGAGATCCCCTGGCCCGGGCTGCACGACTCGCTGCTGACCGCTTCCGGCGAACCGGCCGGAAGTGCGGTGTTCACGCTGAGCTGGCTGTCCACGCCGGGCACTCTGCTGCTCCTGTGCGGGTTCGGGGTGGCGCTGGTCTACCGGATCAAGCTGCTGGAAGCCGTCGCCGAGCTCGGCCGCACCGTGGTCTCGATGCGCTGGTCGGGGCTGACCATCGTCAGCGTGCTGGCGCTGGCCTACGTGATGAACCAGTCCGGGCAGACCACCACGATCGGCACCGCCATCGCCGGGATCGGCTCCGCGTTCGCGTTCTTCTCCCCCGTGCTCGGCTGGATCGGCGTCGCGGTCACCGGCTCGGACACCAGTGCCAACGCGCTGTTCGCGAGCCTGCAGCAGGTCGCCGCGCAACGCATCGGGGTGGACCCGGCGCTGCTGGTCGCGGCCAACACCTCCGGCGGCGTCATGGGCAAGATGGTCAGCCCGCAGAACCTGACCATCGTGGCCACCGCGGTCGGCATGGCCGGTTCGGAGGCCAAGATCCTGCGGGACGTTCTCAAGTGGAGCATCGGGCTGCTGCTCGCACTGTGCGCGCTCGTATTCCTGCAGGCCGGAGTCTTGTCGTGGATGCTGCCACGATGAACGGATCAGAACGAGGTGATGTGGCATGAGGGTGGCGCTGTTCGCGACCTGCCTCGGCGACACGATGTTCCCGGCAGCGCCGAAGGCGACCGTGCAGGTCCTGGAGCGGCTCGGCTGCGAGGTGGAGTTCCCAGCCGCGCAGACCTGCTGCGGGCAGATGCACACCAACACCGGGTACCGCAAGCAGGCGAAGTCCTCGGTGCGGACCTTCGTGGACGCCTTCGCCGGCTACGACGCCGTCGTCGCCCCGTCCGGGTCGTGCGTGGCCTCGGTGCGCCACCAGCACGCGATGGTCGCCGACGGCGACCGCAAGCTCAGCCGCGCGGTCGCGCAGGTGGCGCCGCAGGTGCACGAGCTGTCGGAGTTCCTGGTGGACGTGCTCGGGGTGACCGACGTCGGCGCGTACTTCCCGCACCGGGTCACCTACCACCCGACCTGCCACTCCGCCCGGTTGCTGCGGGTCGGCGACCGCCCGCTGCGGTTGCTGCGCGCGGTGCGCTCGCTGGAGCTGGTCGAGCTGCCCGCCGCCGAGCAGTGCTGCGGTTTCGGCGGCACCTTCGCGCTGAAGAACCCGGACGTGTCGGTGGCGATGGGCGCCGACAAGGCCCGGCACGTCCGGGAGACCGACGCCGAAGTGCTCTGCGCCGGGGACAACTCGTGCCTGATGCACATCGGAGGCCTGCTGTCCCGGCAGCGCTCCGGAATCCGGGTCATGCACCTGGCCGAGATCCTGGCCAGCGCGGAAGGAGCCGACCGGTGACCGACACCTACCTGGGCATGCCCGCGTTCCCGCAGGCTGCCAAGCAGGAGCTGGCCAACTCGCAGCTGCGGCACAACCTGGCCAACGCCACCTCGACGATCCGGCACAAGCGCGCCGAGGTGGTCGGCGAGCTGGACGACTGGGCGCAGCTGCGCGAGGCGGGCGCGGCGATCAAGAGCCACACGCTGTCCAACCTGGACACCTACCTGGAGCGCTTCGAGGCGGCGGTCACCGCTGCCGGCGGCACCGTGCACTGGGCGCGTGACGCGGCGGAGGCCAACCGCATCGTGGTGGACCTGGTGCGCGCCACCGGGGAGCGCGAGGTGGTCAAGGTCAAGTCGATGGCCACCCAGGAGATCGAGCTCAACGAGGCGTTGCAGGACGCCGGGATCGACGCCTGGGAGACCGACCTGGCGGAGCTGATCGTCCAGCTCGGACACGACACGCCCAGTCACATCCTGGTACCCGCGATCCACCGCAACCGCGCGGAGATCAAGGAGATCTTCCAGCAGGAGATGGGCAAGGTCGGCACACCGGCACCCGCCGACCTCACCGACGAACCCGCGCGGCTGGCCGAAGCGGCGCGGCGCCACCTGCGGGAGAAGTTCCTGCGCGCCAAGGTCGCCGTCTCCGGCGCGAACTTCGCGGTCGCCGAGACCGGCACGCTGGTCGTGGTGGAGTCCGAGGGCAACGGCCGGATGTGCTTGACGCTGCCGGAAACGCTGATCAGCGTCGTCGGCATCGAGAAGCTGGTGCCGCGCTGGCAGGACCTGGAGGTCTTCCTGCAGCTGCTGCCGCGGTCGAGCACCGGCGAGCGGATGAACCCCTACACCTCGACCTGGACCGGCGTCACGCCCGGCGACGGGCCGCAGTCGTTCCACGTGGTGCTGCTGGACAACGGCCGCACCAACGCCCTCGCCGACGAGATCGGCAGGCAGGCGCTGCGCTGCATCCGCTGCTCGGCCTGCTTGAACGTGTGCCCGGTGTACGAGCGCACCGGCGGGCACGCCTACGGCTCGGTCTACCCCGGACCGATCGGGGCGGTGCTGACGCCGCAGCTGCGCGGCACCGCGTCCGAAGTGGACAAGGCGCTGCCCTACGCCTCCTCGCTGTGCGGGGCCTGCTACGACGTCTGCCCGGTGGCGATCAACATCCCGGACCTGCTGGTGCACCTGCGCACCCGGGTGGTCGAGGAGCACCGCGGCTGGCGGTCCAAGCCGATGGACGCGCTGATGAGCATGGCGTCCTGGGTGCTCGGCGACTCCAGGCGGCTGGCCGCGGCGCAGAAGGTGGCGTCGTTGAGCCGACGGGTGATCGGCCGCAAGGGCACCATCGGCCGACTGCCCCCGCCGCTGTCCCGGTGGACCGATGCGCGCGACGCACCGGCGCCGGCCGAGGAGACGTTCCGGACGTGGTGGGAGCGCAACCGAGGGGGAGATTCGCGATGAGCGCGAGCATTTCGGCACGTGAGGCGATCCTGAGCCGGGTTCGCTCGGCCATCGCGGGCGCCGAGCGGACGTCGTTGGACGACGTCGCGCGGGACTACCGGCAGCAGCGGCCGGCGGACGACCTCGTCGGCCTGTTCTGCGAGCGGGTCGCCGACTACCGGGCCACTGTGCAGCGGGTCGCGCCCGGTGGCCTGAACGCCGCGATCGTGGCCGCCGCGCGCGCCGCCGGAGCCCGGCGGGTGCTCACCCCAGCTGGGGTACCACATGCGTGGTATGAGGCCTTGACCAGCAAGTTCGAGCACGTGGAGGACGGGACGGGCATCGACACGGCCGGTTTGGAGCACGTCGACGCGGTGATCACCACGGCCGTGGTGGGCATCGCTTCCACCGGCACCATCGTGCTCGACCACGGACCCGGGCAGGGACACCGCGCGGTGACCCTGGTGCCGGACGTGCACATCTGCGTGGTCGCCGAATCGCAGGTGGCCGACGACGTCCCGGAGGGACTGCGGCGGCTCGACCCGGCGCGGCCGATGACGTTCATCAGCGGCCCGTCCGCCACCAGCGACATCGAGCTCGACCGCGTCGAGGGCGTGCACGGTCCTCGGACCCTGCACGTCCTGGTCACGCCGGAAGAGCCATGACCACCTAGCGCTCCCCCACCACGGTGCAGGCACACTGGATCACCAGAACGTGTGATCGGGTGAGGAGTTCGACGTGGAGGCCCACGCGCCGTTGGAGCCGCAGCCGGAGGTCGTCGCGCGAGCGGTGGCGTTGCGCGATCAGCTGGCGTCGCACCGCGACGACGGCGAGCGGCTGCGTCGGCTGCCCGATGCGACGATCGCCGCGCTCGACGCCGCCGGGCTGTTCCGCGCGTGGGTGCCGCGCCGCTTCGGCGGCGCCGAGCTCGGCCTGCGCACGATGGTGGACGCCACCGCCGAGATCACCAAGGGCGATGCCTCGGCGGGCTGGCTGGTGATGATCCTCGGCTGCGGCGACTGGCTGACCGGGCTGTTCCCGGACAAGGCCCAGCAGGAGGTCTTCGGCCCCGACCCGGACACCAAGATCTGCCAGGTGCTCACGCCGAAGGCGGCCGCCCGCCGGGTCGACGGCGGCTGGCTGGTCAGCGGCCGGTGGGCACCGGCTTCCGGCTGCCTGCACTCGGAGTGGGCGATGCTCGGCATGTCGTTACCGGCCGACGGCGGTGCCGCGTTCGCCCTGGTCCCGATGCGCGAGCTGGGCGTCGAGGACACCTGGTTCACCCTCGGCATGCGCGCCACCGGCAGCAACATGCTCGTCGGCGAGGACCTGTTCGTCCCGGACCACCGGGTGATGCACCGCGGTCCCGCCACGCGCGGCGAGTTCCCCACCACCGAGAACGACTCGCCGCGGTACCGGACCGCGCTGGTGCCCACGCTGGCCACCTTCCTGATCGCCCCGGTGCTCGGCCTGGCCGAGCACGCCTTGGAGCACGTGCTCGCGCAGGCCGGCCGGAAGGGCATCGCGTTCACCAGCTACGCGCACCAGCGCGACTCGACCGGTTTCCAGCTGGCAGTGGCCGAAGCGGCCACCAAGATCGACGTGGCACGGCTGATCATGCACCGGTCGGCCGCAACCGTCGACGGGCACGCGCACGCCGGAACGCACCCCGACCTGCTGGAGCGCACCCGGCTCCGCCAGCACTCCAGCTACGCGCTGCAGCAGTGCCGGGAAGCCGTCGACGTGCTGGTGAACGCCTACGGCGCAGGAGCGATGTCGGAGCGGGATCCGCTGCACGCCGTCGTGCGCGACGTCCAGACGGCGGCCCGGCACGCGCTCGCCCACCCGGTGGCCAACGCCGAGATCTTCGGCCGCGCGCTGCTCGACGTGGAACCGGGCATCACCGAAATGATCTGAGCCCCTCCTCGGCCACACGATCAAGTGACACCTGGAACCGGGTTCCGGGCGCACCGGTCGTAGTGGTGTCGATCACTCTGGAGGGAGTTCCGCGTTGCCAGACATCAGGGTTCGGCTGCGGGGCGGCCCGCAGGACGGGAACGAGGTCAGCGCGCCCGCGGACGGTTCGGGAAAACCGGTCCCGCGGCTCACGCTGCCCGCGCGCGCCCGCAACGCACAGGCCGTACCGCCCCAGCTGGTCTACGAGCGCGGTCGCCGCGGTCCCGACGGCACCTGGGTGTTCGACTACGTCGGCGCCGAGACCTAGGCCGCGTCGCGCCACATCGGGTACATGGTGGGGCCGTCGTGCGGCAGGACCAGCGGCGCACCGATGTCGCGGAACCCCAGGCGCAGGTACAGGTTCCGGCTGCGGGCGCTGCTGGCCTCCAGGTAGGACGGCACGTCCCACCGCTGCAGCGCCCGTCGCAGCTCGCGGCCGCCGATGCCGGTGGACTGCACCGACGGGTCGACCGCGATCATCGCCAGGTACTGGTGCGGTTCGGCGGGGTGCTGGGCGGCGGTGAGCTCGCCGAACTCGCGGAAGCGCACCATGCGCGGGCCGGCGAGTTCGGCCAGGCGCCGCCCGCCGGCCTCGTCGAGCATCTCCGGCGGCCCGCCGTGGCCGGAGAGCCAGACCTGCACCGCTAGCCCGTCGGCACCGGCGATCACCTCGCCGTGCTGTTCGGCGCGCTGGACGACCATGCCGAACCACTCGCGGTACACCCGGTGGCGGTGCTCCTGCTCCGGCAGCAGCCACCGGGCGAACTCGTCGTCGGCGAAGGCACGCATCAGGGTCCGGACGCGTAAGTCGTCATCGGACACCGGCGGTCTCCTTCCCCGGCTGCACCGTCGCCGCGCGCGCTCCCAAGCCGATGCGCGCGTAGGCCCACGGACGGATCCGCTTCAGGGTCGCGCCCCAGAGCGCGCCGAGCACGAACACCACCAGGAAGCCCAGCGGGAGCAGCCACGCCGCCGGGTCGCCCTCCGCCACGCCGAGCACGGTGCCGAACGAGAGCACGGTCAGCAGCAGGACCACGCCCAGCACCAGCGCGGCGATCGCGGGCGCGATCAGGGTCCGCCACCGGCTGTGCCCGTGGTCCCGGTTGGCCAGGAAGTAGCCCAGCACCGCCACCGAGGTCAGCATCACCAGCGACAGCACGCCGAGCGCGCCGGCCGAGGCACCCCAGAAGAACAGGTAGGTGATCGGGTCGATCCCGCTCACCGCCACCAGCGCCACCACGACGATCGAGATCGCGGTGGTGGTCACCGAGCCCGCCGCCGGGGCCGCGGTGCGCGAACTCGTGGTGCCCCACCAGCTCAGGCCGACGCCCTCGCGGCCCAGCGCGAAGAAGTAGCGGGAGCAGACGTGGTGGAACGACAGCATCGCGGCGAACAGGCTGGTGACGTACAGCGCCGACCCGGTGGTGACCAGCACTCCCGGCAGCCGTTCCCCGGCGAGCACGAAAAGCAGCTCCGTGGAGTGCATCTCGGCCTGCGAGACGATGGCGCCCGGGCCGGTGGCCACGGTCATCGCCCACGTCGACAGCGAGTACAGGCCGCCGATGACCACCAGCGAGATGTAGGTCGCGTAGATCACCGTGCGCGGGTTCTTGGCCTCCTCGGCCAGCACGGTGGAGTTCTCGAACCCGATGAAGCCGGTGAAGGCGATCACCAGGATGACCCCGGCCGCGCTGGTCATCAGCTGCGACGGGTTGAGCGTGTCGAGCACGACGCCCTCCGCCGAGGGCGCGGAGACGAACGCGGCGTCGTAGGTCAGGATGATCGCCACCTCGGCCAGCAGCAGCACGCCCAGCACCCGGCCGTTGACGTCGATGCGCAGCACGCCCAGCACCGCGACCGCGGCCAGGCCCAGGCCGGCGAACACCCACCACGGCACGGTGCTGCCGCTGACCTGCCGCAGGAAGTCCGCCGCTCCGACGCCGAGACCGCCCGCCAGGCTGACCAGGATCAGCAGGTAGGACACCAGCGCGACCGCGCCGGCCCCGGTGCCGGTCACCCGGCCCAGCCCCTTGGCGATGTAGGCGTAGAAGGCGCCCGCGTTCTCCACGTGCCGCGACATCGTGACGTAGCCGACGGCGAACAGTCCGAGCACCAGGGCGATCGCCAGGTAGCCGAGCGGGATGCCGGTCACGCCGGAAACCGCGAAGCCGCTGACCGCACCGCCGCCGACGACCGTTTCCGGGGCCGCGGCGGCGACGGTGAAGAAGACGATCGACATCACGCCCAGGCGAGCTCGGGCCAGTGCGGCGGACACTTTGGACGGTGGCAACAGCTCGCTCCTTCGCAGTGCTTCAGTGTCTGGGTGTTATCGCCGACTGGCCGCGCGCGGCGGCGACCTCGGCGATCAGGTTCCGCAGCGGCCCGGGGATGCGCTTCTGCCAGGACTTCATCCGGAAGTCGCCCTGCCGCGCGACGTTCTTGGCCAGCCGCACGTTGCGGATCACGCCGGTCTCGCGCGCCAGCAGCGCGAAGGTGATCTCCGCGATGCGCTCCGGGACCGTGATCATGCCGTTCCCGGTGGCCGTCTCGGCGCTGGTGAACAGCAGCTCCAGCACGGATTCCGGGCTGGCCACGCCGAGGTCGGAGAACCGCCAGGCCGAGGCCGCCCCGCCGCGCCACCCGGCCGACACCGGCACCTCGCGCAGCACGTCGATGATGACCAGCCGGGCGCGGACCTTCTCGGTGGCGGTCTGGCCGAGGTAGTCCAGCCAGGTGCGCAGGTCGTGGCCGGGTTCCTCGCGGATCTCCCGCAGGACCGCCCAGGACAGGAAGTCCGGGCAGCGCCCCCGGCCGCTGGGCCGGACGCTCGGGGTGACCGCGATCTCCTCCTCCAGGATCAGCTCGGCCAGCAGGCCCGCGGCGCAGCCCAGGGACACCAGCGCGCTGTCCACCCGGGGCGTTATCCGCTGTCCACCGGTGTGCGCGGCCAGGAAGAACCGATCCGCCACCCGCAGCGGGATGCGGGTGGCATCCAGCTCGGAAACCGTCACCGGCCACCCCCGGCCGACGTGCCGATCAACACCCAGTCGCTCCCATCCGAGCCGTAGCCGCCCCCGAACCGATCACCCGCCGCGTTCGGAAAGTGCCCGAGACAGCGCACAGAGTAACGTACGCGAAGGTTTGTTCAAGGTCGTTTCCGGCGTGCGCCGTTGCGGCAGCCGGGTGATCCCCGGACCGCGCGCGGCGGGGTTGACTTCGACTTAACACGAGGTTCGAGGATGACTTCGTTCGCTCGACGCACATCCGAACGGGGGCTGCGAACATGACGGTGACCTGGGAGACCATGCGCTCCTTCGCCAGCGACGGATCGGTGACCAGACAACGGCTCTCGCCCGGACTGGCCCGGCGGATCCTGCGCTACGCCCGGCCGTACCTGCGCGACATCATCCCGTTCCTGGTGCTGGTGATGCTCGCCGCGGTGCTCGGGATCGTCAACCCGCTGCTGTTCAAGGCCATCATCGACGACGGCATCGTGCCGCAGAACATGTCGCTGATCGTCTGGTTGGCGGTTGCGGTGGCCGGGGTCGCGCTGCTCGACGCCGCGTTCTCGCTGCTGCAGCGCTGGTACTCCGCGCGGCTCGGCGAGGGCCTGATCTACGACCTGCGCTCGGAGGTCTTCGACCACGTGCAGCGGATGCCGGTCGCGTTCTTCGTGCGGGCCCAGACCGGGGCGCTGGTCAGCAGGCTCAACAACGACGTCATCGGGGCGCAGCGGGCGCTGACCAGCACCCTGTCCTCGGTGGTGTCCAACGTGCTGAGCCTGGTGCTGGTGCTGGCCACCATGTTCACGCTGTCCTGGCAGATCACCCTGATCGCGCTGGCGCTGCTGCCGCTGTTCCTGCTGCCGGTGCGCTGGATCGGTCGGCGGCTGCAGCGGATCACCCGGGAGCAGATGAAGGTCGACGCCGAGATGAGCTCGCTGATGACCGAGCGCTTCGGCGTGGCCGGGGCGATGCTGGCCAAGCTGTACGGCCGCGCCGACGAGGAGGCCGCGCAGTTCGCCGCGCGGGCCGCGCGGGTGCGCGACATGGGCGTGGTCTCGGCGATGTACAGCCGGATCTTCTTCGTCGCCCTGACGCTGCTGGCCGCGCTGGCCACCGCGGTGGTCTACGGGCTCGGCGGTGGGCTGGTGCTCACCGGCGCGCTCCAGCTCGGCACCCTGGTCGCGCTGGCCACGCTGCTCACCCGGCTCTACGGGCCGCTGACCGCGCTGTCCAACGTGCACGTGGACGTCATGACGGCGCTGGTCAGCTTCGACCGCGTCTTCGAGGTGCTGGACCTGCGCCCGATGATCGAGGAGAAGCCCGGCGCCGCCGAGCTGCCCGCCGGTGCCGCCGACGTCGAGTTCGACCGGGTCTCGTTCCGCTACCCGGCCTCCAGCGAGGTCTCGCTGGCCTCGCTGGAATCGGTGGCCCGGCAGGACAACTCGCCCGCGCAGGAGGTGCTGCACGACATCTCCTTCCGCGCCGCACCGGGGCAGACGATCGCGCTGGTCGGCCACTCCGGCGCGGGCAAGACGACGATCACCAACCTGGCCGGGCGGCTCTACGACGTCGACGGCGGCGCGGTGCGCATCGGCGGCACCGACGTCCGCGACGTCACGCTGGCCTCGCTGTACCGCTCCGTCGGCGTGGTCACCCAGGACCCGCACATGTTCCACGACACGATCCGCGCCAACCTGACCTTCGCCCGCCCCGGCGCCACCGACGAGGAGATCATCGAGGCGCTGCGCACCGCGCAGCTGGGCCACCTCGTCTCGGCGCTGCCGGAAGGGCTGGACACCGTGGTCGGCGACCGCGGTTACCGGCTCTCCGGCGGGGAGAAGCAGCGGCTGGCGATCGCCCGGCTGCTGCTCAAGGCACCGCCGATCGTGGTGCTGGACGAGGCGACCGCGCACCTGGACTCGGAATCGGAGGCCGCGGTTCAGGAGGCGCTGCGGACCGCGCTGTCCGGGCGGACCGCACTGGTCATCGCGCACCGGCTGTCGACCATCCGCGAAGCGGACCGCATCCTGGTCATCTCCGGGGGCAGCATCGCCGAGGACGGCACGCACGCCGACCTGCTGGCCCGCGACGGCCTCTACGCCGAGCTCTACCGGACCCAGTTCGCCCAGCAGAACACCGAGGAAGAAGCCGCGTGATCAGCGCCCCGCTCCGGTCACTCCGGCTGGGGCGGGGCGGTGGTGATGGTGCCCTCGGGGTCGAGGTGCGCCAGCACCGCCGCGCAGAGCTCGTCGAGCTGGCGCACCTGGTCGTCGGTGAGCCCGTCGAAGACCAGGTCGCGGACCTTCTCCACGTGTCCCGGCGCGGTCGCCACGACCTTGTCGTGGCCGGCGTCGGTGAGCTCGGCGACGTTGCCGCGGCCGTCGCCGCTGGCGCGCTGCCTGCGCACCCAGCCCTGCTGCTCCAGCCGGGCGACCACGTGCGAGACCCGCGAGGGCGAGGCGTTGGCCCGCGCCGCCAGGTCGCTCATCCGCAGCGCCCGGTCGGGAGCCTCGGAGAGCATGGCCAGCACCCAGTAGCCGAAGTGGGTCAGCCCGGAGTCCCGTTGCAGCTGCGCGTCGAGCTTCGCGGGGACGACCGTCATCAGCGCGGCGAACTTGCGCCAGGCGCACTGCTGTTCATCGCTGAGCCATCTGGGTTCGGACACCGCCCCAGGATACGCCGACATACTTGACATTTCACATATTTCCCACGCCGGTCATCGTCCGGCAACGCTGCGCGACTTCTTCGAGGCACCGATGGCGAGCGACAGCAGGATCAAGGAGCTCAGGCCGAGAACCGCCGCGACGACCGGCAGCACGCCCGCCCCCGGACCGCTCAAGGTCAACCCCCCGACGGCACCGCCCAGTGAAACGCCGAGGTAGGTGCCCGACGTGTTGAGCGCCAGCGCCTGGGCGGCGACGGGTCCGGCGAGCTGGTGGAGGCGCGCCTGGATCGCCGGGGAGTTCCAGAAGGCCATGCCGCCCCAGATCGCGCCCACCGCGGCGAGCACCGCGAAGGGCACGGGCCGGACGAACCAGAACGCCCCCATGATCACCATGATGCCGGTGAAGGCGCCGATCCCGGCGACCAGGGCGCGATCCGCACCCCACCGATCCGCGGCCTTCCCACCCGCCCAGATGCAGACGATGCCGGTCAGCCCGGACAGGCTGAACGCGAGCGCGCGCTGGTCCACGTCGGCCTCGCTCACCGCGTGGAGGTACGGCACCGTGTAGGTGAGCATCATCATCGACCCGGTCATGAGCACGCAGTTCGCCAGGAGCCCGAGCGACACCGGCGCGCTGGCCAGGACCCGCAGCTGCTCGGGGATGCTCGGCACCACGCCCGTCCGCTCCGGTTCCCGGGGCAGGGTCACCAGCAGGAAGGCCAGCGCCACGACTCCGGCCACCGCCATCGAGGCGAACGTCATCCGCCAGCCGTGGTGGCCGCCGATCCAGGTGCCGATCGGGACACCGGCCGCGATCGAGCCGGTGACGCCGAGCGCCACGACCGCGACGTACCTGCCGACGTGGGTCTCCGGAGCTCGTTCGGCGGCGTGGGCGAACACCGCCGGGGTCGAGGCCGCCGCCGCGGTCGCCGCCACGACCCGCAGCACGAGCAGGAAGCCGAAGCTGGTCGCCGCGGCCGCCAGGACGTTGGCCACGACGAAGACGACGAACGCGGCGGTGAGCAGCCGACGGCGGGAGATCCGCGCCAGTGCGACGCCCGCGATCGGCGCGACCAGCGCGACGGTGAGCGAGAACACGGTCACCAGCTGCCCGGCGTGCGCCTCGCTCACCGCGAGGTCCCGCGCGATCTCCGGCAGGACACCCGCGATCACGTAGTCATCGGTGTAGAGGACGAAAGCCGCGACGAGCAGCGCGAACAGCCAAGCGGGCACAGCTGGTCCCCTCCTGCGCCTCGACATCATCCGATGGGCGCGCGGCAACGACGAGTTCGGGCAGGCCGCCCAGCCGGAAACTATCACAGGTGTGATAGTCGCGGCGCGCGGGATTCCCGCCGGTTCTCCCGGCGCGGTGCGGCAGGTCAGCGCGGTGCGGTGAGCTCGTCGGCGGTGCGCGTGTTGATCACCCGCTCGGCGGGCACACCGCACTCCTCGGCGCGGGCGCAGCCGTGGGCCAGCCAGTCCAGCTGCCCGGGTGCGTGCGCGTCGGAGTCGATGCTGAACAGGCAGCCGATGTCGCGGGCGAGGCGGATCAGCTCGCGGGGCGGGTCCAGCCGGTCCGGCCGCGAGTTGATCTCGACGGCGACGCCGTGGTCGCGGCAGGCCTGGAACACCGCGGTCGCGTCGAAGGCCGACTGCGGGCGCTTCTTGCCCGCGCCGATCAGGCGGCCGGTGCAGTGCCCGAGCACGTCCACGTGCGGGTCGGCCACCGCGGCGCACATCCGGCGGGTCATCTCAGCGGCGGGCATCCGCAGCTCGGAGTGCACGCTGGCCACCACGACGTCGAGCTGCGCCAGCAGTTCCGCCTCCTGGTCAAGCGAACCGTCGGAGAGGATGTCGACCTCGATGCCGGTCAGGATGCGGAACGGCGCGAGGCGCTGGTTGAGCTCGTCGACGACGCGCAGCTGCTCGCGCAGCCGCTCCGCCGACAGGCCGCGGGCCACCTTCAGCCGCGGCGAGTGGTCGGTGAGCGCGATCCACTCGTGCCCGAGGTCGCGGGCGGTGGTGGCCATCTCGGCGATCGGGCTGCCGCCGTCGGACCAGTCCGAGTGCGTGTGGCAGTCGCCGCGCAGCGCGGCCCGCAGCTGCGCGCCGCGCTCCGGCACGTCCACTTCGGACCGGAGCCGGGCCAGGTACTCCGGTGTCCGCCCGCGATGCGCTTGCTCGATCACCGCGGCGGTCGTCCGGCCGATGCCCTCCAGCGCGGTCAGCCGCCCCGAGGCCACCCGTTCGTCGAGGTCCGGCAGCTCGTCGACGATCGCGGCGGCCCGCCGGAACGCCCTGACCCGGTAGGTCGGCGCATCGGCCCGTTCCAGCCGGAAGGCGATCTCGCGCAGTGCCCGTGCCGCATCCACGCGGTCATTCGTAGTCGCTGCGCGGCCGCGGCGCCAGGTGATTGCCGCCGGGGGCTTGGCTCCCGGCGGGTGCGGCGCGTTAGATGACCACCGGGAACGTCGTGACCGAGAGGTGAGGTGGAGAGTGCAGCAGTACGAACTCGCGGTGCTGCCCGGTGACGGGATCGGCAACGAGGTCATGCCCGAGGCGTTGCGCGTGCTCGACGTGGTCGGCGCGAAGTACGGGGTGCGGTTCGGCTACCGGCACTTCGACTGGAGCTGCGAGACCTACAAGAGCACCGGTGCGATGATGCCCGCCGACGGGCTGGACAGGCTGCGCGACCACGACGCGATCCTGCTCGGCGCGGTCGGCTGGCCCGGCGTGCCCGACCACATCTCGCTGTGGGGGCTGCTGCTGCCGATCCGCCGCGAGTTCGACCAGTACGTCAACCTGCGGCCGGTGCGGCTGCTGCCGGGCGTGACGCCGCCGGTGCGCGACAAGCGGCCGGGCGACATCGACTTCTGGGTGGTGCGGGAGAACACCGAGGGCGAGTACTCGCAGCTGGGCGGCAGGCAGGGCGAGGGCACTCCGACCGAGATGGTGCTGCAGACCGCGGCGTTCACCCGGCGCGGCACCGACCGGATCATGCGCTACGCCTTCGAGCTGGCGCGCGAGCTGGGCAAGCCGCACGTGACCTCGGCGACCAAGTCCAACGGCATCTACCACTCGATGCCGTACTGGGACGAGCGGTTCGCCGCGATCGCCGCGGAGTACCCGGAGGTCACCGTCGACCAGGACCACATCGACATCCTGTGCGCCCGGTTCGTGATGTCGCCGGAGCGCTTCGACGTGGTCGTGGCCAGCAACCTCTTCGGCGACATCCTCTCCGACCTGGGTCCGGGCGTGACCGGCACGATCGGGGTGGCCCCGTCGGGCAACATCAACCCGGAGCGCGTCCACCCGTCGACGTTCGAGCCGGTGCACGGTTCGGCCCCGGACATCGCCGGGCGGGGCATCGCCAACCCGATCGGCCAGATCTGGTCGGCGGCGATGATGCTGGACCACCTCGGGCTGGCGGAGGCCGGTGCCGACGTGGTCGGCGCGATCGAGCGCGTCCTCGCCGACGCCTCGGCCCCGCGCACGCCGGACCTCGGCGGGAAGGCGACCACCGAGGAGCTGGGCAAGGCCATCGCCGAGGCGGTCGCGGGCTGATCGAGCGGGGCGCGGTGCCGCCGCGCCCCGTCAGCCGCCGATCCGGGCGGCGACGGCCAGCAGGACGTCCTCCTGCCCGGGCCTGCCGACGAGCTGGAGCCCCACCGGGAGCCCGCCGAGCGTGCCCACCGGAACCGACACCGCGGGCACTCCGGCGACGTTCCACGGGCTGGTCAGCCCGAGCAGCGCGGTGAGCACCCGCGTTCCGGTGCCGCCGACGGTGGTCTCGCGCTGCCCGATCTCGGTGGCAGTCACGCAGGTCGTCGGCAGGGCCAGCAGGTCGACCCGGGTCAGCAGCTCACCGACCTCGCGGCGCCACCGGTCGCGCGCGGCCAGCGCCCGCACGTGCTGCCAGCCCGCGATCCGCGCCGATTCCCGCAGCCGGTCCCGGACGTCGCCGGTGTAGAGCTCCGGGTGCTCGGCGAGGCGCTCCGCGTGGTTGGCGCAGGCCTCGCTGGCCTGGATGCCCAGGTAGGCCCCTCGCACCAGCTCCGGATCGCCGATCTCGGCGTCCCGCACGGTCAGCCCGTCCAGCGCGGCGCGGGCGATCCGGGTGATCTCCGGGTCCGTCGGGTGCAGCGAGTCCGGGTCGAGCCAGCCGATGCTCGCGGTCTCGCCGCGCTCCCGGCTCGGTTCGTCGCGCAGTCCGGCCAGGACGCGGTAGGCGGTGCGGCAGTCCTGCGGGCTGCGGGCCAGCACTCCGACGTGGTCCAGCGACTGCGCCAGCGGGAACACGCCGTCGACCGGGATCGCGCCGAAGGCCGGTTTGAACCCCACCACCCCGCACAGCGCGGCCGGGATGCGCACCGATCCGCCGGTGTCGGTGCCCAGCGCCAGCGGCACCATCCCGGCGGCGACCGCGGCGCCGCTGCCACCGCTGGAGCCGCCGGTGATGCGGGTGGGGTCGTGCGGGTTGCGGGACGGGCCGCGGTGCGCGCTGTCGCCGGTCGGGCCGAAGGCGAACTCGTGGGTGGTGGTCTTGCCGACCAGCACCGCGCCGCCCGCTCGCAACCGCCGCACGCATTCGGCGTCCGATGTGGACACGTGGTCGGCGAAGTGCGCCGAGCCCATCGTGGTGGGCAGGCCGGCGACTTCGATGATGTCCTTGACCGCCACCGGGATGCCGTGCAGCGGCCCGCGGTCCAGGCCTTCGGCCAGTTCGGCGTCGGCCTTCTCCGCGGCCTTCACCGCGCCGTCGCGGTCGACCGCGGTGAAGGCGTTGAGCTCGCCGTCGAGCTCCGCGATGGCCCGCAGCGCGGCCTTGGTGAGCTCGACGGCGCTGGTCTCACCCGCGCGCAGCCGTCCGGCGAGTCCGGTGGTGGTCAGCTCGGCGAAGAACCCCTGGGTCAACGGTCGCGCACCCCTCTCCCGGTGAGCGCCGCGGCGCGGCGACGGAGATCATCCTGCGGCCGGATCGCCGGGTCCGTCAACGCTTCGGCTTCCCACAGGTCGCGGAACGGTCCCGGCTGCGCGAGGAGTTCCCGGTGCGGGCCGCGCTGCACGATCCGGCCGGCGTCGAGCACCAGGATCTCGTCGAACTCGGCGAGGCGGGCCAGCCGGTGCGTCACGACGATGGTCGTCCGCCCGGTCCTGGTGCGCAGGAGGCGGCTCAGGATCTCGTCGGCCAGTTCCGGTTCCAGCGCCTCGGTCGGCTCGTCGAGCAGCAGCACGCCCGGCTCGGCCAGCAGCGCCCGCGCCAGCAGCAGGCGTTGCCGCTGGCCGCCGGAGAGCGGTTGCCCGGACTCGCCGACGAGCGTGTCGAAACCCGCGGGCTGCCGGCGGATCCAGTCGAGCAGTCCGGCCTGCTCGGCCGCTCGTTCCAGCTCGGACTCGGCGGCCTCCGGTGCCGCCAGCAGCAGGTTGTCCCTGATGGTGGTGCTGAAGACGTGCGCGTCCTGGGTGACCGCACGGGTTTCCGGCCGCTCGACGCGGCCTGCCGTCACCGGCACGAGTCCGGCCAGAACACCGAGCAGCGTGCTCTTGCCCGCTCCGCTGGCGCCGACGACGGCCACCGCTCGGCCAGGTCCGACGGTCAGGTCCACGTTGTTCAGGGCTGGCCGGTCGTAGTGCACCGAAACGTCGTGCAGCGCCAGGTTCTCGGCATTCGCCTGCGGCAGCGGGATCGGAGGTGCGGCGAGCAGCTCCGTGATCCGCCGCAGCGCCGGGACGTGCTCGGTCCAGCGGCGCGCGGCGTCGGTCAGCGGGAGAACGGTTTCGAACGCCGCCAGCGCCAGGAAACCCACCACTGCCGCGCTCGTCTGCGGCTGACCGGCGAGCAGCGCGGTCCCGGTCACGGCCACCGCCGTCATGCCCTGCACCACGACACCACCCGCCAGCAGCGCGCTCCGGGACGGTTCGCCATCACGCCGCCGCATCCGCGCTGCGTGCTGCTCGGCGCGCGACACCGCCGCGGGCACCGCGCCGAAGGCGGCGAGTTCGCGAGCTCCGTCCACGAGATCGGCGGCGGCGACGGCCAGTTCGGCCCGATCCGCGGCGCTCCGGTCGCGGCGGTGGGTCAGCACGGCGAAGGCGGGTAGCACCACCGCAGCGACCAGCAGACCACCGGCCAGCACCGGCCCGGCGGCCGGAACCACGACGGCGCAGGCCAGCACCGATCCGGTGGCGACGACCAGTGCGATCAACGCCGGGGACAGGCAGCGCAGCAGCAGTTCCTGAACGCTGTCGACGTCGGACACCAAGCGGGACAGGGCATCTCCGTCGCGCAGCGCCGGACGCCCCAGCCTGGCCCGGAACACCTCGGGACGCAGCCGCGCGACCGCCCGCAGCGCGGCGTCGTGCCCGGCCAGGCGCTCCAGGTAGCGGAACGCGCCGCGAGCCAGCGCGCACGCGCGAACCCCGACGATGGCCAGGCTCAACGCCGACAGCGCGGGCTGCTCGGCGGCGCGGGTGATGAGCCAGGCAGCCAGCGCCATCAGCCCCACAGCGCACAGCTCGGCGGCCACCCCGGCTGCCACTGCGGCCAGCAAGCGCGGCTGTTCCGCCTCTCCGCGATTCACAGTGGTGGTTGCGTTCGGGATCGACCTCACGTTGTGCGGTTTCTTGTGGCTGGGTTGCGTCACGTTCCCCTGAGGTGCGGTCGAGCACTGGGTCGACACAGATCTGCTCATGCCGCCACCTCCATCGAGCCGCTGCGCAGGCGGATCACCCGGTCCGCGGCCGCCAGCAGCGCCGGTCGGTGGGCCACTACGATCGCGGTCTTGCCTTTCAGCACTTCCGCGGCCGAGGTCGTCAGCACTGCTTCGGAGTGCAGGTCCAGCCGCGCCGTGGGTTCGTCGAGCAGCACGATCGGCGCGTTCTTCAGGTAGGCGCGGGCGATCGCCACGCGCTGCCGCTGGCCTGCGGAGAGTTCGGCGCCGCGCTCGCCCAGCAGGGCCCGGTAGCCGTCCGGGTGCTGCTCGATGAACTCCGCCGCGTGCGCCGCGCGGGCAGCAGCGCGCACCTCCGGCATCGGGGCGTCGGGCGCGCCGAGGCGGATGTTGTCGGCGATCGTCCCGGCGAACAGGTGCGGGTGCTGCGGAACCCACGCCAGTTGGCGGCGCCAGTCCGCCACGTCGAGTTCGCGCAGGTCGACGCCGTCCACCAGCACCCGGCCGGAGGTCGGCCGGACGAATCCGAGCAGCAGGTGCAGGACGGTGGACTTGCCCGCGCCGCTGGGCCCGACCAGTGCCACCCGCTCCCCCGGGCTGATGACGAACGACACCCGGTCCAGCACCGGGGCCTCGTCACCCGGGAAGTGCACGCTCACCTCTTCGAAGCGGATCTCACCCGCGATGGCTCCGCGCCGCGTCCCGCCCTGTTCGGCGCTCGGGGCGTCCAGAACGTCGAAGACCTGCTCCGCCGCCGCCATGCCCTCTTCGGCGGCGTGAAACCTGGTGCCGAGCGCCCGCAGCGGCAGCAGCGCCTCCGGCGTCAGCAGCAGCACCACCAGCGCCGTGGTCAGATCCATCCCGCCGGACAGCAACCGCAGGCCGACCGGCACCGCGACCAGCGCGACCGCCAGCGACGACACCAGCTCCAGAGCGAAGCCCGACAGGAAGGCAACCCGCAGCGCCCGCATCGTCGCCGTGCGGTGCTCATCGGCCATCCGGCCGATCACCGCCGACTGGTGCTCGGCGCGCCCGAACACGCGCAGCGTGCTCAACCCGGCCAGCACGTCCCGGAAGTGCCCGCCGAGCCGCTGCAGGTGGGTCCACTGGTTCGCCGTCACGTCCCGGGTACGCAGGCCGATCAGGGCGCCGAACAGCGGGATCAGCGGAATCGTCAACGCCACGATCAGCGCCGACGACCAGTCGGCCAGCCCCAGCCGCACCAGCACGACCGGCGGCACGAGCACCGCGACCGCCAACTGCGGCAGCACCCCGGTGATCACTGGTTCCAGCGCGTCGATCCCCTTCGTGATCAACGTGCTGAACGCCCCGCTGGACCGCTGCCCCGCAGCCCGGGCGAACAGCGAGCCGCGCAGATCGGCCTTGAGATCGGCCGCCGCTCGCTGCACGAGGGCGTTGCCGCACCACGTCGTCCCCGCGCGCAGCACGACGGCACCGGCGAGCCACGGCAGCTGACCGGCGTCGAGCTGCGCGATGGCGCGCGCGAGCAGGTCCGCCTGCGCGATGATCAGCCCGGCCTGCACCAGCGCGAGCACCGCCACCGCGATCCGGGTTCGGCGGGGCACCAGGCCCAGGAGTCGCTTGTTCACAGGTACAGCGGCCTTTCCACCCGGGCCCGGAACGTCCACCACACCAGGGCCTGGGCGGCGATCAGCAACGGCATGAGCACGAGCACGGCGGGCAGCAGCAGACCGAGCGTGCCCGGATCGGCGGCGTTCTCCAGCAGCGGGAGGCGGAATCCGACCGCCAGGCACAGCAGCACCAGCGCGGCGGAGGTCAGCGCGAGCCCCGCCCGCTCCCCGCAGCGCCCGAACAGCGCGCTCGCGCGCTGGTGCGGTGGTCCGGACAGCCGGAGGCGGGCGAAGGCCAGGCCGTGCACGGCGAACAGCATCGCGATCGCGACCGCCGCCAGCAGCGCCCCGGGGCCGGTGGCCACCTCGTGGATCTGGCCCGCGAGCAGCCCCGCGAACATCCAGCCCCAGCTCAGCGCCACGCCCCAGCTGCCGCCGGTGATCGCCGCGTCGCATCCCGCGCACCACGCGCGGCCATCGGCCCGAGCCCGCAACCACAGCCCCATGTCGCGCACGATCCAGCCGACCAGCAGCAGCACCACGGCGGGGAACAACCCGGTCAGCAGCTCGCCTTCGAGCACGGGGAAGAAGCCGACCAGGATTCCCGCGGTGGCCACCAGCCACACCTCGTTGCCGAGGAAGAACGGCGCGATGGCGGTGACCACCAGCCTGCGCTGCCGCGCGTCGCGCCCGAGCGCGGGCAGCAGCATGCCGACTCCGACGTCCGCACCGCCCAGCAGGAAGTATCCGAGGGCGAACACGCCCAGCACCGCGATAGCCAGCAGTTCCACTGTTCGCTCCTCAGAAGGTGGCGGTCATCGGACGGGGTTCTTCGGGCATGCGCCCCAGCGCGACCGCGTCGGGGCCGCGGACCGCTTGGCGCAGCAGCAGGAACCAGTTCAGCGCCAGCAGCAGTCCGAACAGGACGGTGAAGACCAGCAGGGAGGTGCGCATCGCCGCCGCGGGGACGTCGGAGACCGCGTCCTCGACGCGCAGGACGCCGTCGATCACCCACGGCTGGCGGCCCATCTCGCGGAACACCCAGCCCGAGATCATCGCCAGGAAGGGCAGCGGGATCGCCGCCACCAGCACCAGGTGCCACAGCCGGAACCGCCGCACCACCGGTGTGAAGAAGGCGAGCAGCACGCTCGGCACCAGCAGGTAGAGCAGCAGCGCGAAGGCGAGCAGCATCACGATCCCGCCCGACCTGGTCCAGGCCTCCGGCGGCACGTAGTCACCCGGGCCGAAGCGCGTGACCTGCTCGGCCTGCAGCTCCGCGATCTCCGCGCTGTTCTGGTTGAACACCGCGAGCTTCATCGGCTGGAGGTGGCCGAACTGCATCCCACCGCCCACCACCGTCACGAACAGCGCGGGCAGCGCGGTGAACAGGCCGATGCGCAGCGACTTGGTGAACAGCTCCACATCGGCGGTCCGGCGGAACAGGTGCAGCGCGCTGATGCCCGCCACGAAAACCCCTGCGGTGACCAGCGATCCGCTCAGGATGTGCCAGAACGCGTTCGTCGCCGCCGGATTGCTCAGCACCGCCCACGCGTCGGTCAGCCGCAGCTCCGCACCGGCCCGCTCGTAGCCCACCGGGTTCTGCAGGAATCCGTTGGTCACCAGGATCCAGTACGCCGAGGCGTACGCGGTGAGCGCGACGACCCAGATCAGCCCGAGGTGCACCCAGCGGTTCAGCCGTCCCCAGCCGAAGATCCACAGGCCCAGGAACGTCGATTCGACGAAGAACGCGACCAGCGCCTCCATCGCCAGCGAGGCGCCGATGACGTTGCCCGCCAGGTGCATCAGCCCGCTCCAGGCCATCCCGAACTGGAACTCCATCACCAGCCCGGTGACGATGCCCACCGCGTAGTTGATCACGTAGAGCTGGCCCCAGAACCGGGTCATCCGCTCGTGCACCGGGTTCCGCGAGAACGTCGCCCTGGTCTGCACGCACGCCACGAGCGTCGCCAGCCCGATGGTCAGCGCGACGAACAGGAAGTGGCCGCCGGCGGTCAGGGCGAACTGCAGACGCGCCAGGTCGAGGGTTTCCGGATCCATGCCCTCAGCCTGCCGCCGCGGCGGGCACCGGGCGTCGGGCCGCGGAGGACACTTCGGATACCGCGCCGGTCGTCCCCTAGGGGCGCTCCCCTACACCTGGAGTTGTGCCCGCATCACGTCAGCCAGCCCGGCGTGATCAACGCCGATTCGTAGGCCAGCACGACCAGTTGTGCCCGGTCGCGCACGCCGAGCTTGCTCATGATCCGGCTGACGTGGGTCTTGGCCGTGGCCGGGCTGAGCACCAGGCGCTCGGCGATCGCGTCGTTGGGCAGCCCGCGCGCCACCAGCACCAGCACCTCCCGCTCGCGGTCGGTCAGCGAGCTCAGCCGCGGGCTGGGCGCGGGCCGGTCGCTGCGCGCGGCGAACTCCGCGATCAGCCGCCGGGTGATGGCCGGTGCCAGCAGCGCATCGCCGCGGGCCACCACGCGCACCGCGTGGATCAGCTCGGTCGGTTCGGTGTCCTTGACGAGGAATCCGCTCGCCCCGGCCCGCAGCGCCCCGTAGACGTGGTCGTCCACGTCGAAGGTGGTCAGGATGAGCACCTTCACCGCCGCCAGGGCCGGGTCGGCGCAGATCCGCCGGGTCGCCTCCAGCCCGTCGAGCTGCGGCATCCGGATGTCCATCAGCACCACGTCGGGGCGCAGCTCGGCGGCGCGGCGCACCGCCTCGGCGCCGTCGGCGGCCTCGCCGGTCACCTCGACGTCGGCCTCGCCCTCCAGGATGGACCGGAAACCCGCGCGCACCAGCGTCTGGTCGTCGGCCAGCAGCACCCGGATCACAGCGCGGACCGCCACGGCAGGACGGCCCGCACCCGGAAGCCGCCGTCCGGCCCGGAACCGGCGGTGAACTCCCCGCCCAGCGCCCGGGCGCGCTCCTCCATGCCGCGAATCCCGTTGCCCCGCTCCACGTCCGGCACCGCGCTCCCGTCGTCGTCGATCTGCACCCGGACATCCTGGCCGGTGTACCCGATGCGCACGAAAGCCGTGCGCGCGTCGGCGTGTCTGGTCACGTTGGTCAGCGCCTCCTGCACGATCCGGTACCCGGCGAGGTCCACCTCCGGTGGCAGCGGCCGGACTTCGCCGTCGACCTCGACGCGCACCGCCAGCCCGGTGGCGCCGGCCTGCGCGACCAGGTCGTCCACCCGGGCCAGTCCCGGCGGCGGGCCGGCCTCGTCGACCTGGCGCAGCACGCCGAGCGTAGCGCGCAGCTCGCGCAGCGCGTCCTTGCTGGCCTGCTTGATCGACGTCAGGGCCGGGGCGGGATCGGTGTCGCTGCGGTGCAGCGCGGCACCGGCCTGCACGTTGATCAGCGAGAGGTGGTGGCCGAGCGCGTCGTGCAGCTCCCGCGCGATGCGCAGCCGCTCCTCGCTGGCCCGCGAACGCGCTTCCTCCTCCTTCTCCCGCTCCACCGCGCGCATCCGCTGCTCCGCCTCGTTCAGGTAAGCACGCCGGTTGTGGACCAGGCCGCCGATCGCGACCGCCGCGACCAGCCACCCGGCGAACAGGTACAGCGAGGTGTCGTCGAGGTGCCGCTGCCCGCTGCTCACCTCGCCGTAGCCGACGAACAGCATCGCCGCCACCGCCAGGAGCACCGCCACGGCCGTGCGCCCTTCAGCGGCGACCGTGCACAACGCGACCGCGAACGCCAGCAGCAGCGGGCCATCGGCAGTGCTGAGCGGGTAGTAGACGACGCAACCCGCGAGCGTCGCCAGCGCGACGGGAACGGGAAAGCGCCGCCGGAGCACCAGCACGGCGCAGGTGCCGAGGATCATCAGCACGTCGAACAGCCGGAAGCCGCTCTGGTCGACCGCGAAGTTCAGCAGCGCGGAGAGCAGCACCGCGGCTGCGATGAGCACCGCCAGCGCCAGGTCGACCACGATGGCCGGCAACCTCCGCAGAACCGTCATGCCCGGAAGGATAGGCGCTGACCGGATCTGGTCAGCCGACCGCGCGCGACGATCTCCAGCACCACCAGGATCGCCACCGCCTCCACCGCCAGCAGCGCCACCAGCACGTAGAGCTGCACGACCCCGGCCTGGACCGGTGTGGCGCCGCCGAGGAGCATCCCGACGAACGCCCCGGGCAGCGTCACCGTTCCCACCGTGCGGGTCTGGTCGAGCGCGGGGACCAGCGCGGTGCCCGCCGCCGGCCGGGCGATCTCCAGCCGGGCGAGCCGCTCGGTCATGCCCAGCGCCAGGGCTGCCTCCACCTCACCGCGCCGGTGCTGCAGCTCGTCCAGCAACCGCCGCCCGGCCAGCGCGGTGGCCACCATCGCGCCACCGATGAGCTGCCCGACCAGCGGGATCAGCACCATCCCGGTGAGCGGCACCGCTCCGGTGACCACCAGCAGCCCCACCGCCGGGGCGACGCCCGCGGCGATCGCCGGTCCCGCCCAGGGCCAGCTGCGGTCATCGGTGATCCGCCGCCCGGCGGTGTGCGCGGCGATGGCGAACATCAGCACGATGAACAGCGCCGCCAGCGCGGTCGAGCGCACCAGGTAGGCGATCAGCAGCGACACCGCGGCCAGCTGCACCGCGCCGCGCACCCCCGCCAGCAGCACGTCGCGGTAGCGGGCCAGCCCGCCGAGGCCGGCGACGGCAGCGGCGGCGATCAGCAGCAGCGCGATGGCCACGCCGAGCGCGGGCGTGACCGGGACGGATCCGGACGGCACCGCCCGACTCTAGGCCGGTCCGCGTCCGCTGCGCCGGTCAGCGCGGGCTGTCCAGCAGTTCCACCGGTTCGGCGATCACGTCCACGAGCGCTCCGTTGCGGGTCACGGTGATCGGCAGCGGGCGGCCGATGGCCTCGGCGAACATCAGCCGCTGCAATCCCTGGGCGTCGCGCACCGGGTTGCCGCCCGCGGTGAGCACGAGGTCACCGCGGTGCAGCCCGGCGCGCGCGGCGGGGCTGTGCCGGACCACGTCCACCACGCGCAGCCCGGTCCGCTGCCCGGTGCGTTCGACCAGTTCGTGGGGAAGCGGTGCCGGGGTGGTCACCAGGCCCAGGTAGGCGCGCCGGACGCGGCCGTGGCGGACCAGCGAATCGATGATGCGGCGGGTGGTGGCGTTGATCGGGATCGCCAGCCCGAGCCCCACTCCGGCGACCGCGGTGTTGATCCCCACCACGAGGCCGCGCGAATCGGCCAGCGCCCCACCGGAGTTGCCGGGGTTGAGCGCGGCGTCGGTCTGGATGACGTCCTCGATGATGCGGGCGGCCTGGCCGCTGCGCGCGGGCAGCGATCGCCCGAGCCCGCTGACCACGCCCGCGGTGACCGAACCGGCCAGGCCGAGCGGGTTGCCGACCGCGACCACGAGCTGGCCGACCACCAGCCGGTCGCTGTCGCCCAGCCGCACCGGTGGCGGTGTTCCGCCCACCGCGCGGACCACCGCCAGATCCGACAGCGGATCGGCGCCGACCACGGAGAACGGCGCGTCGGAGCCGTCGGCGAAGCGCGCGGTGCCGCCATCGGCCCGGCCGAGGACGTGCGCGTTGGTGAGCAGGAAGCCGTCCCCGGTGAACACCACCGCCGAACCGGTGCCCTCGCCCCGCTCACCTGCCGAGTGCAGGCTCGCCACGCTGGGCGTGATCGTGCGGGCGACCTGGGCCACCGTGCGGGAGTAGCCGTCCAGCGCGTCGAACGGATCTTGCGGGGTGCCGGCCATCACGACCTCCAACCGGAGCTGTGTGCCTGCGCAACGCCGCGCGGAACCGCCGGATTCCCGCTCCCGCGCCCGTTCGCCCTCGGCTTAGCCCGTGTTCGACCGGCGCGCCGCTGTGATGGCTCCCAGCGCGGCCACGGCCCCGACCATGCCGAGCGTCAGCAGCACGACCCGCGCGTCGTGCTCGGGCCCGGCTCCGCTCATCCCGGCCAGCACCGATTTCACCCCGATGAACACCAGCACCACCGCCAACCCCACCTGGGCGTCCGGCACCCGTGCCAGCAAGCCGCGCAGCAGCCCGAACACGTGCCGGAACCCGACCAGCGCGAGCACGCCCGCCAGCAGCACCAGAGGGTCCGAACCGGTCATCTCGCGGGTGGCAGCGGCCGACAGCAGCGCGAGGACGAGCGCGGCGAGCACCGAGACGGCCGTGGCCAGGTGCGGCGCGAGCGGCCGGGGTGGATCGCCTTCGCCGCGGAAGGCCCGCCAGGCGGCCCACAGGACAGCAGCGCCGAACACGACCGAGACGACGCCGATCAGGGGCGCATCGGTGAACGCCAGCGCACCTCGGGCCAGCACACCGGCGACCACGACCACCGCGACGGTCTCCATCCCGGCCGCCACCGACAGCAGCACGGCGAGCAGATCCACCGTCGCGGCCAGCGAGGTCGCCCACCCGGCGAAGAACTGCCCGGCGGCGTCGGTCCCGTCAGCGCCGAGCAGCATCGCGCCGACCAGCGCGGCCACCAAGAGCTGTGCGACGAGCAGCAGGGCGCAGCGGCGCAGCGGCCCGGCCCGTCCAGCAGCGATCAGATCCCAGGCGACGAGCGCGAGCAGGATCCCCGCCGCCGACCACGAAATCGCAGGCACGCCCACAAGCGCCTCCGGTTCGGGAGCGATCGGCACCCCGATGGCCGACATCGGCCCCGCACTGCCGTTCTAGACCTGCCGGACCGGAGATGTCCAGCGCTCCCAAGGCGATCCATCCGTTCGGCGCAGCGACTGTCCTCTGTGGATCGTTGCTGATCCGGGGATGACATACTGTATGCTAAAACCATCGGGCAAAACACCCGCACCCCGACCGACCCCGGAGCTGCGCATGTCGTTGACCTCGAAACCGCAGGGCCTGGCCGCGCGCCAGGTCGCGCGTCCGGTGCCGCTGCGCGACACCGTCTACGAGGCCATCCTGGAGCTGATCGTCACCGGTGAGCTCAAACCCGGCCAGCACCTGGTGGAGAAGGAGCTCGCCGAACTGCTCGGGGTGTCGCGGCAACCGGTGCGCGAAGCGCTGCAGTGGCTCAAGAAGGACGAGTGGGTGGACCTGCGGCCCGGCTTCGGCGCGTTCGTGCACAGCCCGACCCCGGAGGAGGCCGATCAGCTGCTGGGCGTGCGCACCCTGCTGGAGGCCGAATCCGCCCGGCTGGCGGCGCTGAACTCCACCAAGGAGGGCATCGCCGAGCTCAAGCAGATCTACAAGCGCGGAGTTCAGGCGCTCAAGGCCGACGACGTGGAGGCGGTGGTCGCGGCCAACGCCGAGCTGCACGCCCGGATCACCGAGATGTCCGGCAACAAGGTGCTCGGCGAGCTGGCGGCGCGGATCAACCGCCGGGTCCGCTGGTACCACACCCCGGTGGCCAAGTCGCGCGGCAAGAAGTCGTGGGACGAGCACGCCGCCCTGATCGAGGCGATCGGCAAGAAGGACGCCGAGCGCGCCGCGCAGCTGATGCGCGAGCACACCGAGCACACCCGCGAGTCCTACCTCGCGCAGAACTCCGAGAGCTGAGCCGAATCCGCTGGGGCCGGGCGCTCCAGCGGATAGGGTCGCACCGTGTTCACGGTTACCGCGCCGATCGCCACCGACCGGCTGCTGCTGCGCCCGTTCACCTCCGACGACGTCGACGACGTCTGGGCCTACCAGCGGCAGCCCGAGGTCGCCCGGCACCTGCTGTGGGAGGCCCGCGACCGGGCGCAGACCGAAGCGGCGGTCGAGCAGATGGCCCGGGAGACGGCCCTGGTCGACGACGGCGACTGCCTGAGCCTGGCCGTCGTGCTGCCGGAGACCGACCAGATCGCGGGCCAGGTGGAACTCGTCTGGCGCAGCCGGGAGGACCGTCAGGGCGAGGTGGGCTACGTGTTCAACCCCGACTTCCAGGGCAAGGGCCTGGCCACCGAGGCCACCAGCGCACTGCTGCGGCTCGGCTTCGAAGGGCTGGACCTGCACCGCATCATCGGCCGCTGCTCGGCGCACAACCTCGCCTCGGCCAAGCTGATGGAGCGCCTGGGGATGCGCCGCGAAGCGCACTTCGTCGACAGCATGCGCATCAGGGGCTCCTGGCGCGAAGAACTGGTCTACGCGATGCTCCAGCGCGAATGGGCGGCCACCGCGAGCTGACGTGCTTCCCCGTCACCCCACCGGCTGGCAGCGCGCACCACGCCTTCAGCCCCGGGCCGGAACCTGCCGAAACTCCCGGCGACGGACACCACGACCCCGGGACCGGACATGTGCGGCAGGAGTGCGGAACACCAGCAGTTCCCCGGGCGAACCCGGATGCTCGGCCTGGGCGCGGCGCTCGCGATCAGCGCCGGGCTGCTCGCCCCGCCCGGTGCGGCGGAACCGGCGCGGTGCGGGCCTTCCCCGGTGCCCGCGTTCTTCACCGACGAAGCCCGCCAACCCCCGGTCGCGGCACCGGACGCTCCGGGCCACTACACCCTGACCGCGCGCGTCGGCAGGCACTCGTTCCACAGCGAATGGCCCGCCGTGCCGACGCTGGGCTACCAGGCGCCCGGCGCGCCGGTGCAGTACCTCGGCCCCACGATCGTGACCGAACGCGGGAAGCCGATCGACGTGACGGTGGTCAACGGCCTCCCCGAGGCCGGTACCCCGATCTTCCCGTTCGACCAGCCCGACGACGACAACACCATCACCGCGCACCGGCACGGCGGTCTGCAAGCGCCGGAGAGCGACGGCCTGCCCGTTCCGCTCCAGCCGGAGGTCCCGCCCGGTGGTTCGCAGACCAACCACTACCCGAACGACCAGGCCGCAGCGCCGCTCTGGTACCACGACCACGTCCACCACCACACCTCCTACCACGTGTACGAGGGCCTGGCCGGGTTCATCCCGCACACCGACGAGATCGAAGCCGCGCTCCCGCTGCCGAAGGGCGAGTTCGCCCAGCGGTTCCTCCTCCAGGACAAGAAGTTCAACGCCGACGGCACGCTGTGCTACAGCCACGCCGATCCGGTCTTCGTCGGCGACCTGCCGGTGGTCAACGGCACCGTGGCACCGAAGCTGTCCGTCGAACCCCGGCGCTACACCTTCACCCTGCTCAACGCCTCGGACACCCGCTCCTACCGCATCGGCCTCCGGCAGGCGGGCGGAGGATCGGCGGACCGCCCGTCGATGACGGTGGTGGGCAGCGACTCCGGCTACCTGCCGCGCCCGGTCCCGGTCGACGAGCTGCTCATCGCCCCGGCCGAGCGCTACGTGGTCGTCGTCGACTTCACCGGTCACGAGGCGCAGAACTGGGTGCTGACCAACGGCGCGCCATCGCTGCTGGCAGCGATGGACGAGGTCGATCCCGGCGGTGGTGGCATCCCGCAGCTGATGCGGTTCGACGTCGGCACCACCACCAGCTCACCGGACCGCTCCACGATCCCGCCCGTGCTCACCGACGCCGCGGAGCGACCGCTGCTCGCCGGTGCCCGGCTGCGGACCGTGCAGACCGCCGAGGAGATGGCCGGTCACCCGATGCTCGGCGACCGGGACCGACTTCTGGACTACCACGACCCGGTGAGCGAGACCCCGCAGCTGAACTCCACCGAGATCTGGGCGATGCGCAACCGCTCGCCCAACTCCCACCCCATCCACCTGCACAGCGTCGAGCTCCGGCTGATCGGGCGCTGGCGCGTCGGGCGGTGGGACGCCGACGGCAAACCGGTGCCCGGCACCATCGGGCCGTTCGAACCACCGGCGGCGCACGAATCAGGGCCGAAGGACACGTTCGTCTCCCCGCCGGATCAGATCACCGCCTGGGCAGGCCGGTTCGCCGTCGCCGGTACCGCGGTGTGGCACTGCCACATCCTCTCCCACGAGGACGCCGCGATGATGCGGCCGCTGGCGGTCGGCGACGACCCGCAGACGCAGCTGCCGATCGTGCGCGACCTGGCCGAACTCGACCGGCTGGTGCGCGAACCGTGACCGCTCAACCCAGCAGTGGCAGGTCGCAGAGCAGCCGGCCCAGGTGGTCCAGCGCCGTGTCGGCGGGGAACTGGCCGTAGGTCGCGGCGTGCGCGTCGCGGAAGCGGCGTTCGACGCCGAAGTCCTTGCGGAAGGCGAACTGGCCGCAGACCTTCATGCCGAGCTCGGCGACCCGCACCGCACCCTCCCCCGCCGTCGCCCGCAGTTGCAGCAATCGCCGCTGCGCCTCGGCCGGTTCCTGCCAGGTGGCCCGCACCGCGTCGGCGAGCAGCAGCCGGACGACGTCGACCTGGGTCTGCATCCGCGCCAGGTCGGCCCGCACCTCCGGCTGCCGCGGCGGTGGTTCCTGCCAGCGCGCCCACGACGGCTGCGGGCCGTTGACGCACTCCAGCGAGCGTTGCACGACCGATTCCGCCAGGCCCAGCGCCAGCGCCGCGTTCAACGCGCACAGCCACGGCAGGACCGTGCTCAGCACCGCCTCCACCCCGCCGCCGTCCGCGCCGAGCACCGCCGAAGCGGGCACCTGCACGGGATCCGCGGTGATCGCGGCCGTCGCGCTCCCCCGCAGGCCGACGCCGTCCGGGCGCGCCGGAATGCAGATGCCCGGCGCGGAAGCCGGCACCAGCCACAACGTGCTGGCGCCCGACGGTCCCACCGCGCGGCTGGACCACACGTAGCTGTCGGCTTCGCCCGCCGCCGTCACCCAGTTCTTGCGGGCGTGCAGGTCCACCACCCCGCCGTGCTCCCGCGGCCGCGCCACTGGCGCGAACGGCCGTCCTTCCTCGGCCAGCGCCAACGTGCTCAAGTGCCGGCCCGCCGCGATCTCGCGCAGCAGGTCGGGTTCCGCGTGTTCGGCGAGCACCGCCACCGCGGCGTAGTGCGACTGCAGCACGGCCGCGGTCGAGCCGCAGACGCGGGCGACCTGCGTGACGACCTGTGCGGCTTCGGCCAGGCCGTGCCCACCACCGCCGCATCTGATCGGCAGCGTCAGGCCGAGGATTCCCGCCCGGCCGAGGGCGTTGATCATCGGGCGGGGGAACCGGCCCAGGTCGTCGGCGTCGCGGCTGGCCGGTCCGGCCAGCGTGCGCAGGACGCGGTCGACGCCGCTGAGGTGGTTGCCCGCCCGGCCCGTCACGGCCGCGGTTCCCTGTTCTGCACGTGCTGCCAGCCGAAGCGGCCCTTGATGCACAGGTTCCCGTGCCCGACCGAGCTGTCGTGCGGCGAGGTCACCCGCACGATCTCGTTGTCCTGGGTGTGCAGCGTGACGTTGCAGCCCACGCCGCAGTAGGTGCACACCGTGGTGGTCTGCTGCTGCCTGGACTCGTCCCAGGTGCCCTCGGCGCGCATGTCGAACTCCGTCTTGAAGCTCAACGCGCCGGTCGGGCAGACCTCGATGCAGTTGCCGCAGTAGACGCAGGCCGATTCCGGCAGCGCAGCGGCGAACTCGGTGGAGATCCGCGCGTCGAAGCCGCGGCCCGCGACCGCGATGGCGAAGGAGTTCTGCCACTGCTCACCGCAGGCGTCCACGCACTTGTAGCACAGGATGCACTTGCCGTAGTCGCGCACGTAGAGGTCGTTGTCGACCTTGGCGGGCTGGTGCACGGTCGCCGCGACCGAGCCGTCCGGTGCCTCGTGCTCGCCCGGAGGACGCTCGTCGCGGTCCTCGGCCGGGCCCGGCGGGCCGAACCGCGAGGGATCGGCGCCGTACTCGGCCATCCAGCCCGCGACCTGCGGCGTGCTCGACAGATCGGCGGAGGAGCCGAGCAGTTCCAGCACGAGCTTCCGGCTGTGCCGGGTGCGCTCGGAGTCGGTGCGCACCACCATCCCGTCGGTGATCCGCCGGGAACAGGCGGGCACCAGGGTTCGCGAGCCCTCGACCTCCACCATGCACATCCGGCAGGCGTTGCGCGGGCGCAGCGTGTCACCCCAGCACAGCGTCGGGACCTCGATGCCCAGCGCGGTGCACGCGTCGAGGATGGTCGCGCCCTCCGGCACGCTGACCAGCTGGTCGTCCAGGGTGAACTCGACCAGTCGGCGCGGGAGTCCGAGATCAACGGCGGTCATGTGGTGCCCTCCCGGTTCTGCGGAACGCCCGCTGAACGGGCGGTGAACGTGCCGAGCCGGTCTATTGCTGATTCCACCGCGTTCCAGGCGGTCTGCCCCAGCCCGCAAATGGAGGAATCGCGCATCGCCCGGCCGACTTCGCGCAACAGCGCCAGATCGTCGGCGCCATCGCCGCGGTCGCGCACGAGCCGCTGCAGCGCTTCCTCCTGGCGCACCGTGCCCACCCGGCACGGCACGCACTGACCGCAGGACTCGTCGCGGAAGAACGCGGCGATGCGCAGCAGCAGCGCGGGCAGGTCGGCGGTGTCGTCGAAGACCAGCACCACGCCCGACCCGAGCGTGGCACCGGCTTCCCGCACCGCTTCCAGGCTCAGCGGCAGGTCGAGCTGGTCGGGGCCGACGAACCCGCCCGCGGCGCCGCCGAGCAGCACCGCGCGCAGCTGCCGGTTCTGCTCGACACCACCGGCGAGGTCGAGCAGCTGCCGCAACGTGGTGCCGAAGGGGACTTCGTACACGCCGGGCCGCCGCACGTTGCCGGACAGGCAGAACAGCCGCGTGCCGGTGGAATCCGCGGTGCCGGTGCGGGCGTACTCCGCGCCTCCTCCGGTGAGGATCAGCGGCACGTTGATCAGCGTCTCGACGTTGTTGACCACCGTGGGCTTGCCGAACAGGCCCTGCTCCACCGGGAACGGCGGTTTGCTGCGCGGTTCGCCGCGGTAGCCCTCGATCGAGTTGAAGATCGCGGTCTCCTCACCGCAGATGTAGGCGCCCGCGCCGCGGCGGATCTCCACGTCGAAGTCGAAGCCCTCCCGGCCGAGGATGCTGCGCCCCAGCAGGCCGCGCTCGCGCGCCTGGTCGATGGCGTTGCGCAGCCGGCGCACCGCCCTCGGGTACTCGCCGCGGATGTAGAGGTAGCCGCGGCGGCAGCCGGTGGCGAACCCGGCGATGGTCATCGCCTCGATCACCGCGAACGGATCGCCCTCCATGACCACGCGGTCCTTGAAGGTGCCCGGCTCGCTCTCGTCGGCGTTGCACACCAGGTAGTGCGGCTGGGCAGGTTGCCCGGCGGTGGCCTCCCACTTGCGGCCGGTCGGGAACGCCGCACCGCCCCGCCCGGTCAGCTTCGCATCGCCGACCTGCCGGACGACCTCGGCCGCGCCGATCTCCAGCGCCCGGCGCAGCGCGAGATAACCGCCGTGCGCGCGGTAGTCGTCGAGGCTTTCCGGATCCACCTCGCCGATCCGCCGCAGCAGCCGCAGCGAGGGATCACCGGCCTGCGGCACCGAATCGCGCGCCGACGGCTCCTGATCCCCGTCGACCGGGCCGGAAACCACCATGTCCACAGTGGTCTCAACGGATGCCGGTGCGAGCAGCTGCGCCCGCGCCGGATCACCGGCCTGCAACGCCAGCGCCGCGGGAGCCCGCTCGCACACCCCGAGGCACGGGCTGCGCAGCCACATCACGTCCCCGCCCGCTTCAACCGATTCCAGTGCCGCGCACAGCTGCGCCGAACCACGAGCCCGGCACGCCAGGTCGTCGCAGACGTGCACCACGCGCGGCGGCCGCGGCCGCAAGGCGAACAAGGCGTAGAAGCTGGCCACGCCGTAGGCCTCGGCCGGCGGGACGGACAACCGTTCGCAGATGTGGTTCAACGCGCCACGGCTGATCCAGCCCACCCGGTCGTTCACCGCGTGCAGCGCGGGTAGCAGCTGGTCGCGCCCATGACCCGGTCCGCGCCCGTTGCCTCCGGGCGGGCCCAGCAGCGCGTCCACCGCAGCCCTCTCGACATCCGTCGGTGTGTCGTTGAGCAAGTGCAGATCCACCGCGCCTCCTCGCGCCCGAGATCGGAGAACCACCATCACCCGGCACCGCACGAACTCGACGTTCACCCGGGTGATGGTCAATTTCGTACGAAATTGACCGCTCCCCCGCCTCAGACGGCGGATTCGGCGGGGAGCTTGTCGACGCGGATCGCCGAGGCCTTGTACTCGGCGGTGCCCGCCACCGGGTCGGTGGCCTCGATGGTGATCAGGTTGACGTCCACCTCGTCCGGGAAGTGGAAGGTCATGAACGCCAGCCCCGGCCGCAGCCCGTCGTCCAGCCGCACCGGTGCCACGATCGAGCCGCGCCGCGAGGAGATCTGCACCTTCTCCCCCGCCACCACGCCGAGCCGCTCGGCGTCGGCCGGGCAGAGGTCGATGGTCTCCCCGCGCCGCATCGGCGAGCTGAAACCGCCCGACTGCACACCGGTGTTGTAGGAGTCCAGCCGACGCCCGGTGGTCAGGCGCAGCGGGTACTCCTCGCTGAGCTCGTCGACCGGCGGGCTGTGCGGCACCGGCGCGAACGCCGCGGGCTCGCCGCGCTCGGCGGGGTCCTCCGCCCACAACCGGCCGTGCAGGTAGGTCGGTTCCAGCTCGTCCTCGGAGTAGCACGGCCACTGGATGCCGCCGAGGTCGGCGAGCCGCTGGTAGCTCATCCCCCGGTGCATCGGCGAGAGCGCGCGCATCTCGTCCCACACCTGCTCGGCGGATTCGTAGTGCCAGTCGTGGCCCAGCCGCCGCGCGATCTCGCAGATGATGTCGATGTCGTCGCGCGCCTGCCCCGGCGGGTCCAGCGCCTTGCGCACCCGCTGGACGCGCCGCTCGCTGTTGGTGAACGTGCCGTCGCTCTCGCACCAGGCGGCCGAGGCGGGCAGCACCACGTGCGCCTGCTGCGCGGTCTTGGTCAGGAAGATGTCCTGCACCACCAGGTGCTCCAGGTTCTGCATCCGCTTGAGGGTGCGGCCGGAATCGGCCTCGGACTGCACCGGGTTCTCCCCGATGGCGTACACCGCCGTCAGCTCGCCGCGGTCCATGGCCTCGAACATCTGCGTCAGGTGCCAGCCGTAGCGGGGCTGGATGCTCGATCCCCACGCCGCGTCGAACTTGGCCCGCACCTCCGGCAGCAGGATGTCCTGGAACCCCGGCAGCCGGTTCGGGATCGCGCCCATGTCGCCGCCGCCCTGCACGTTGTTCTGCCCGCGCAGCGGGTTCAGCCCGGCGCCGTAGCGGCCGACGTGCCCGGTCAGCAGCGAGAGGTTGATCAGCGACAGCACGTTGTCGGTGCCGTTGTGGTGCTCGGTGATGCCCAGCGTCCAGCACAGCTGCGCGCGATCGGCCCGGGCGTAGGCCTGCGCGAGCTCCTCGATGAGTTCGGCGGGCACCCCGGTCTCCAGCGCGGCGACCTCCGGCGTCCACTGCTCGACCTCGGCGGCGTAGGCCTCGAAGCCGCTGGTGGCCCGGTCGATGAACGACCGGTTGACCAGCCCGGCGCTGATGATCTCGCGGCCGATGGCGTGCGCCAGCGCGATGTCGGTGCCGACGTCGAGCTGCAACCACCGGTGCGCCCACCGGGCGGTGCTGGTGCGCCGGGGGTCCACGACGTAGAGCTCGGCACCGCGGTGCACCGCTTTGAGCACGTGGTGGAAGAAGATCGGGTGCGCCTCGCGGGCGTTGGAGCCCCACATCACGATGACGTCGGCGTCCTCGATCTCCTGGTAGGAGGAGGTGCCGCCACCGCTGCCGAAGACCTGGGCCAGTCCCGCCACGCTCGGCGCGTGGCAGGTCCGGTTGCAGGAGTCGACGTTGTTGGTCCCGATGACGGCGCGGGCGAACTTCTGCGCCACGTAGTTCATCTCGTTGGTGGAACGGGCGCAGGAGAACACGCCGAAGGCGTCCGGGCCGCGGGATTCGACGGTCCGCGCGATCCCTTCGGCCGCGCGGTCCAGAGCTTCCTCCCACGACGCGGGGCGCAGCTCGCCGCCGTCACGCACCAGGGGCTCGGTCAACCGCGTGTAGCTCATTGCTGCCTCCTCGGTTCGGAGATCGCAGATCCGCTCGTGTTGCGATGCCGGCGTTGTCGCGCGAAATCGGCGCGTGCCGGGACGATCTCGCGCGAACTCGCCACCCGGCCGGACCACCGACGCCATCGGTCTAGGACTCGCTCGTGCAGGTCTCGCAGCGCGGGAGTCCCATGCTCGCCCGCCGGTCGGCCCCCGGCCATCCGCCGTTCGATGGCAATGTCGGCGGCGCTCCAACGCGGCTGAGCAGGCCGGAACCATCCCGGACACCTGCCGGAGCATGCAGTATACAGTATGTCACAAACCCGGAAAACCTCCGGAGGATCAGCCTTTGCGTCCACTTAGGACGTTCAGGACTGCATCCGGGCGACCGGGTATGGACAACCGGCCACCCGCTGCGGTATCCCTGACATTGCCTCATACGGTATGCAGTATGGAGCCGACCGCAGCCCTTTCCCTCTGAGAGGACGAGAGCGCTCATGGCCCAGACATCACCCGATCAAACAGGCGGAGCAGAGCTGATCTCCGGCGGTCACCTGGTCGCCAAAGCGCTCCGAGCAGAAGGCGTGGACACCATCTTCACGCTCTGCGGCGGGCACATCATCGACATCTACGACGGCTGCGCGGACGAGGGCATCGACGTCATCGACGTCCGCCACGAGCAGGTCGCCGCGCACGCCGCCGACGGCTACGCCCGCGTCACCGGCAAACCCGGCTGCGCCGTGGTGACCGCGGGGCCGGGCACCACCGATGCGGTCACCGGCGTGGCCAACGCCTTCCGCGCGGAGAGCCCGATGCTGCTCATCGGCGGCCAGGGCGCGCTGTCGCAGCACAAGATGGGATCGCTGCAAGACCTCCCGCACGTCGACATGATGGCGCCGATCACCAAGTTCGCCGCCACCGTCCCGCACACCGAGCGGGTCGCCGACATGGTGTCGATGGCCTTCCGGGAGTGCTTCCACGGCTCGCCCGGCCCGTCGTTCCTGGAGATCCCGCGCGACATCCTCGACGCCAAGGTGCCGGTGGACCGCGCGCGCATCCCGCTGGCCGGCGGCTACCGGGCCTCCACCCGCTCGGCGGGCGATCCCGACGCCGTGGAGAAGCTGGCCGACCTGCTGGTCAAGGCGGAGAAGCCGTGCATCCTGCTGGGCAGCCAGACCTGGACGTGCCGGGCCACCGACTCGGCGGTCAAGCTGGTGCGCGAGCTCAACCTGCCCGCGTTCATGAACGGCGCCGGACGCGGCACCCTGCCGCCTGCCGACCCGCTGCACTTCCAGCTCGCCCGCAGGCACGCCTTCGGCAACGCGGACCTGATCATCATCGTCGGCACCCCGTTCGACTTCCGGATGGGCTACGGCCGCCGCCTGTCCCCCGACGCCACCGTGGTGCAGATCGACCTCGACTACCGCACGGTCGGCCGCAACCGGGACATCGACCTGGGCATCGTCGGCGACGCCGACGCGGTGCTCACCGCCCTCGCCCAGGCCACCTCCGGCAGGCTCGACAACGGCGCGAGCAAGCGGCAGAGCTGGATCCGCGAACTGCGCGAGGTGGAGACCGCGGCCTACGAGAAGCGGTTGCCGCGCCAGCTCTCCGAGGCCTCCCCCATCGACCCGTACCGGCTGGTGCACGAGATCAACGAGTTCCTCACCGAGGACTCCCGCTACATCGGCGACGGCGGCGACATCGTCACCTTCTCCGGCCAGGTCATCCAGCCCAAGGCGCCGGGCCACTGGATGGACCCCGGCCCGCTGGGCACCCTCGGCGTCGGGCTGCCGTTCGCGATGGCCGCCAAGCACGCCCGCCCCGACGAGGAGGTGGTGTGCCTGTTCGGCGACGGCGCGTTCAGCCTCACCGGCTGGGACTTCGAGACCATGGTGCGCTTCGACCTGCCCTTCATCGGGATCGTGGGCAACAACTCCTCGATGAACCAGATCCGCTACGGCCAGATCGCCAAGTACGGCGCGGACCGCGGCCGGCTCGGCAACACCCTCGGCGACGTGGAGTACAGCAAGTTCGCCCAGATGCTCGGCGGCTACGGCGAAGAGGTCCGCGAGCCCGGCGAGATCGGCCCGGCCCTGCGCCGCGCCCGCGAATCCGGCAAACCGTCCCTGATCAACGTCTGGGTCGACCCCGAGGTCTACGCCCCGGGAACCATGAACCAGACGATGTACAAGTGAGAATTCTTCTTTTCCAGACTCGCCTTGCTCGGCGGTGCGGGTAGCGGAACCTCAGCGCCCGCCTGGACTCCGGGAGCCCGCTCTCGTGTATGCCCGACACACAGCGACCGGGCTGTCCTCGCCAGGCGAACGCTGAGAACCCGCGGCGGTGCGAGCGCCGAGGGTGGGCTAAGCGGCTACGCCGCTTCAAAGACAGAAGAGGTGCTTGAGATGAGCGCTTTGGAGGGTGTCCGGGTGCTGGACATGACGCACGTCCAGTCCGGGCCGTCCGCGACGCAGGTGCTGGCCTGGCTCGGCGCCGACGTGGTCAAGCTGGAAGCGCCGACCGGCGACATCACCCGCAGGCAGCTGCGCGACGTCGACGACGCCGACAGCCTGTACTTCACCATGCTCAACTGCAACAAGCGCAGCATCACGCTGAACATGAAGTCCGAGCGGGGCAAGGAGATCTTCACCCGGCTCGTCGCCGAGTCCGACGTGCTGGTGGAGAACTTCGGGCCGGGCACCGTGGACCGGATGGGCTTCCCGTGGGAACGGCTGCGCGAGATCAACCCGCGCCTGGTCTACGCCTCCATCAAGGGCTTCGGCGACGGTCCCTACACCCACTTCAAGGCCTACGAGGTGGTGGCCCAGGCGATGGGCGGCTCGATGAGCACCACCGGGCTGGAGGACGGGCCGCCGCTGGCCACCGGCGCGCAGATCGGCGACTCCGGCACCGGCATCCACACCGTCGCGGGGATCCTCGCCGCCCTCCTGCAGCGCGAGCGCACCGGCCGCGGTCAGCGGGTTTCGGTGGCGATGCAGCACGCGGTGCTCAACCTGTGCCGCGTCAAGCTGCGCGACCAGCAGCGGCTGGCGCACGGACCGCTGCGGGAGTACCCCAACGCCGCCTTCGGCGACGAGGTGCCGCGGTCGGGCAACGCCTCCGGCGGCGGGCAGCCCGGCTGGGCGGTGCGCTGCAAGCCGGGCGGGCCCAACGACTACCTCTACGTCATCGTCCAGCCGCAGGGCTGGGCGCCGATCGCGCGGCTGATCGGCAGGCCCGAGCTCGTCGAGGACCCGGAGTGGGCCACCCCGGAGGCCCGGCTGTCCAAACTGGACAAGATGTTCGGCCTGATCGAGGAGTGGACGCTCGGCCAGGACAAGTGGGCGGCGCTGGCCGCGCTCAACGAGCACAACGTGCCGTGCGGTCCGATCCTGTCCACCAGGGAGATCATCGAGGACAGCTCGCTGGCCGACAACGACATGATCGTCACCGTCGACCACCCGGAGCGCGGCACGTTCCGGACCGTCGGCTGCCCGATCAAGCTCTCGGACTCCCCGGTGCGGGTCGACCGCTCTCCGCTGCTCGGCGAGCACACCGCCGAGATCTTCCAGGAACGGCTGGGCATCGACGAAGCCGAGCTGGCCGAGCTCAAGGCGAACGGGGTGATCTGAGGATGGCACACGAGACAGCCCGCGTGCGGGAGGTGCTGGACGCGGTCCGGGCCGAGGGCCGCACCGCGCTCACCGCGCCCGAGGCCAAGCAGCTCTGCGACGCCTACGGCATCCCCACCGCCGGCGAAGGCCTGGCGACCAGTGCCGACGAGGCGGTGGCGCTGGCGGGCGAGATCGGCGGACCGGTGGCGCTGAAGATCGTCTCCCCGGACATCCTGCACAAGACCGACGCGGGTTGCGTGCTGGTGGGCGTCTCCGGTGACGAAGCGGTGCGCAGCGGCTACGCGGAGATCCTGGCCAACGCGCACGCCTTCACCGAGAACCCGGCCATCGCCGGGGTGCAGGTGCAGCAGATGGTCAGCGGCCTGGAGGTGATCGTCGGCGCGACCACCGATCCGACCTTCGGCAAGGTCGTCGCGTTCGGGCTCGGCGGGATCCTGGTGGAGGTGCTCAAGGACGTCACCTTCCGGCTCGCGCCGCTCTCCCCCGAGCAGGCGCTGTCGATGCTCGACGACATCGCCGCCGCCGAGGTGCTGCGCGGTGCGCGCGGTGGCGAACCGGTCGACGCGGCAGCGCTGGCCGGCGTGCTGCGCCGGGTCTCCGAGCTGGTCCACGACTTCCCGGAGATCAGCGAGCTCGACCTCAACCCGGTCTTCGCCACCGCTGCCGGGGCCACCGCGGCCGACGTGCGGATCGTGCTGGCCACCGAGCCGGACGAGGCACCGCCGCAGCACTCGCAGGAGGAGATCCTGCGGGCGATGCGGCGGTTGATGAACCCGGGCAGCGTTGCCGTGATCGGCGCCTCCAACGAGGACGGCAAGATCGGCAACTCGGTGATGAAGAACCTGATCAACGGCGGCTACGCGGGCGAGATCCACCCGGTCAACCCGAAGGCCGACGAGATCATGGGCCGCACCGCCTACCGGAGCATCACCGACGTGCCGGGACCGGTGGACGTCGCGGTGTTCACGGTGCCTGCGAAGTTCGTGGCGGCGGCGCTGGAGGACTGCGGGCGCAAGGGCGTCGCGGCCGCGGTGCTCATCCCCTCCGGCTTCGCCGAGACCGGCAACCAGGAGCTCCAGGACGAGGTCGTCGCGGTCGCCCGCAAGCACGGCATCCGGCTGCTGGGACCCAACATCTACGGCTACTACTACACGCCGCAGAACCTGTGCGCGACGTTCTGCACGCCCTACGACGTGCGCGGCGGAGTCGCGCTGACCTCGCAGAGCGGCGGCATCGGGATGGCCATCCTCGGCTTCAGCCGCACCACGAAGATGGGCGTGTCGGCGATCGTCGGGCTGGGCAACAAGTCCGATGTGGACGAGGACGACCTGCTGACCTTCTTCGAGCAGGACGACAACACGCACTGCGTGGCCATGCACCTGGAGGACCTCAAGGACGGCCGGGCCTTCGTCGAGGCCGCCCAGCGGGTGACCAAGAAGAAACCGGTGGTGGTGCTCAAAGCCGGGCGCACGGACCTGGGCGCGCGGGCGGCCAGCTCGCACACCGGCGCGCTGGCGGGCAACGACAAGGTCTACGACGACGTCCTGCGCCAGTCCGGGGTGGTCCGGGCGCCGGGGCTCAACGAGATGCTGGAGTACGCGCGCGGCATCCCGGTGCTGCCCACGCCGAAGGGCGAGAACGTCGTCATCATCACCGGCGCGGGCGGCTCCGGGGTGCTGCTGTCGGACGCCTGCGTGGCCAACGGCCTGCGGCTGATGGACATCCCGCCGGACCTGGACGCGGAGTTCCGCCGCTACATCCCGCCGTTCGGCGCCGCGGGCAACCCGATCGACATCACCGGCGGCGAACCGCCCAGCACCTACGAGGCCACCATCCGGCTCGGGCTGCGGGATCCGCGCATCCACGCGCTGATCCTCGGCTACTGGCACACCATCGTCACGCCGCCGATGGTGTTCGCCGAGCTGGCGGCGCGGGTCGCCGAGGAGGCGCGCGCCGAGGGCGTGGACAAACCGATCGTGGTGTCCCTGGCCGGGGACACCGAGGTGGAGAAGGCCGCCGACTACCTGTACGACCACGGCATCGTCGCCTTCCCCTACACCACCGAGAAGCCCGTCGCCGTCCTCGGCGCCAAGTACCAGTGGGCCAGAGCGGCCGGACTCCTCGACTGACGCCACCCGGGGCAGCGCGCCCCGGATGACGCCGAGCACCACCCGAAAGGCCTGATCGGGCACTTCCCGGTGCGCGGATCCACCTCGCGCCGGGAACGGGAGGCGCCTGATCACCACGTGTGAGCACAGCGAATCCCGAAGGGCGAGGAGGTCGGAGTGTGGACGCTGAGAAGGCGCCGGGGAGAGATTCAGAACCGGTCATAGGGAGCAAGGTCTGGAAGGCGGGCCGGCTGGAACCGATGCCGATCCGCGCGTTGCCCGAATCGCCGCCGTCGATCCACCTGCTCGGCCCGACCGTGTTCCTGGTCGCGCTCGGGGTCGGCATGGGCGAGTCCTACATGTGGCCCCGGCTGGTGCTGGTCTTCGGACCGGAGATCCGGTGGCTGTTCCTGATCGGCGTCACCCTGCAGGCCGTGGTGATGCTGGAGATGGCCCGCTACGCGATGGCGACCGGGGAGAGCATCTTCTCCGGGGCGGCGCGGGTGGCCAAACCGGTGATGTGGTTCTTCTTCGTCACCGCGATCGCCGTCTACATCTGGCCCGGGCACCTCTCGGCCGGAGCCGCGGCGCTGGAGGAGATCACCGGCGTGCCGTGGGTGGTCTCGGCGTGCATCGGGCTGCTGCTGGTGGGCGTCGTCTTCACGCTGGCGAAGGTGATCTACAACCTGCTGGAGAACGTGCTGTCGGTGCTGATCGGGCTGCTGGTGGTGGGCACCGCCGTGGTGGCCGCGATGGTCGGCAACCTCGCGGACCTGACCAGCACCCTCACCGGCATGTTCCACTTCGGCTACTTCCCCGCCGATGCGATGTCGCCGACCTGGTTCCCGATCGTCGTCGGCGCGGTCGCCTTCGCCGGGCCGTCGGGCATGCAGCAGATGTGGTACACGCTGCACCTGCGGGACAAGGGCGCCGGGATGGGCGCGCACATCCCGAGCATCCGCGGCCTGCGGCACGCCGGTGAGGAGGAGGCGATGCCCTCCCGGGGGTTCATGTTCGACACCGAGGACCCCGAGGAGCTGCGCAAGTGGCGGGGCTGGCGGCGCTGGGTCACCTTCGACGCGCTGCTGCTGTTCTGGGGCATCACCATGCTGGTGACGATCTCGTTCACCGTGCTGGCGCAGTCCGCGGCCCGGGAGAACCCCGACGTGCGCGGGCTGATCGAGTCCGGTGAGCGGGAAGCGTCGCTGACCGCGATGGCCGACGCCTTCACCTCCGCGGGCGGCCCGGTGCTGGGCTCGGTGTTCCTCGGGTTCATCGCGCTGATCGGGCTCAACGCCACGCTCGGCCTGTTCGACTCGTTCTCCCGCGGTCAGGCCGACATGACCTACCACTTCGTGCCCGGGGCGCGGCGGTTCCGGATGTCGCACCTGTACGCGGCGTTCCTGTGGGGCGTGATCCTGTTCGGCATCGCGATCCTGCTGTTCGGCCCGGCCGACGGGCCCGGCGCGATCCTCGACGTGCTGGCGTTCCTGTCCACCTTCGCGATGGGTGCCTACTGCGTGGTGCTGCTGCTGGTGAACAACCGGATGCTGCCGCGCCCGATCCGGCCGAGGTGGTGGAGCAACGCGATCATCGGCTTCGGCGCGGTGTTCTACCTGGGGCTGCTGTTCTACAGCCTGTTCGCCTTCGGCGTGGTCGTGAGCTGATGACCACCACGAAGCAGGTCCTCGCACCGGGGCTGGTGATCGGCACGGTCGGCGCGCTCTTCGCCGACGGGTTGGCGGTGCTCAGCGGCGTGCCGGCGAGCTGGGCCGTGGTCACCGCGGTCGCGCTCGGGCTGCCGCTGGCGGCGTTCGGAGCCGGGTGCAGCGCGCTGCGGGCGCGCGGGGTGCTGCGCGGCGGTGCGTTCGCGCCGGTGGCGTTGTACTGGCTGATCGCGTTCCCGCTGGCGCGGCTGGTGCAGGAGGTCGTCACCGGCCTGGTGCTGGCCGGGCGGCTCGCGCTGCCGCCGCAGCTGGCTGCGTTCCTGGTCTACCAGGCGCTGATCAGCGTCGGGTTCGCGATCGGGTTCGTGTGGGTGCAGGAGCGGATGTGGCGGAGCGGGTGAGCAGCGGTGGGACGAGTCACCAGCAGGCGGCGGGTGGTCAACCTGCGCGACGGGGCCCGGCGGATCCGGCCGGACACCCTCGTCACCGAGGAACCGCTGGAGATCCGGCTCGGCGGTCGGCCGCTGACGGTCACCATGCGCACTCCGGGCGATGATTTCGACCTGGCGGCGGGGTTCCTGGTCAGCGAAGGGGTGGTGCGCGGCACCGAGGAGATCGTGACGATCCGCTACTGCGCGGGCGCCACCGACGACGGGTCGAACACCTACAACGTGCTCGACGTCGCGCTGGCGCCAGGCGTGGCGCTGCCGGAGACCTCGTTGCAGCGCAACTTCTACACCACCTCGTCCTGCGGGGTGTGCGGGAAGGCCAGCCTCGACGCGGTGCGCACCGTGGCGAGCTGGCCGGTCCGCGACGACTCGACGACGCTGGAACCACGGCTGCTGAGCGCACTCCCGGACCGGTTGCGCGCCGCGCAGCGGGTCTTCGACCGCACCGGCGGCTTGCACGCCAGCGGCCTGTTCGGGCTCGACGGGGCGCTGCGCTGCGTGCGCGAGGACGTCGGCCGGCACAACGCGGTGGACAAGGTCGTGGGGTGGGCGCTGCGCTCCGGGCGGTTGCCGTTGTCCGGGAGCGTGCTCGTGGTCAGCGGGCGGGCGTCGTTCGAACTGGTGCAGAAGGCCGTGATGGCCGGGATCCCGGTGCTCGCCGCGGTCTCCGCGCCGTCGTCGCTGGCGGTGGACCTGGCTGCGGAATCCGGGCTGACGCTGGTCGGGTTCCTGCGCGGGAGCACCATGAACGTCTACACCGGGGCGCACCGGCTGGGGCTGGCGGAGGCGCGGGCGTGATCGGGCTGCACTCGCCGGGCCGGGAGGTCCGCGACCACCACGGCCGCCGCTACCGGCTCGGCGAGCACCCGAGCGAGCTCATCGGGCGCTCCCGCGGTGCGGTGCTGTGGTTGTGCTGGCTGCCGATGCTGCTCGTCGGCACCATGCAGTACGCCTACGGGTCGCTGGTACCGGGACTGGTCGCGGCCGGGCTCGCCCGCGAGGGGCTGTTCTGGGCGCTGGCGGGCTGGGCCGTGTGCCAGGCGGGCGCCGGGCTGCCGGTCGCCCACCTGCGCCAGCGCAACCGCATCGGTCCGCGAACCGTGCTGGTGGTGGGCGCTTTTCTGAGTGCGGGCGGGGTGCTGAGCCTCGCCCACTCGGCTTCCGCGCCTGGTCTGCTCGTCGGGTACTCGGTGCTGGGCGGCACCGGCGCGGGCCTGGTCTACGCGGCGTGCACGTCGACTGCGGGAAAGTGGTTCCCGGAGCGCGCTGCGGCGCGGGTCGGCTTCGTCACCGGGGCTTTCGCCTACGGTTCCGTACCGTTCGTGTTGTTGCTGCCGGTGGATGCGGTGGCGTTGGACGCCTTCGCGGTGGCGCTCTTCGTGGCGGTGCTCGGGTGCGGTCTGCTGCTGGGCGACCCTCCGCAGCACTGGTGGCCCGCGCACGTCGATCCGCGCCGGTGGGCGTTGACCAGGCCGAACCCGCCTGCCGTGCGGGAGTTCTCGACCGTCGAGGCGCTGCGCACGCCGACGCTGCCCGTGCTGGCGGTCTGCTTGTTCTGCGCAGCCACCGTCTCGCTGTTCGACGCGGCGTTCTTGGCGTTGTTCGCGGGCGTTCCGGTGGTGGCCGTGTTCATCGCGATCAACGGTGCGGGCCGGGCGCTGGCGATCCCGGTCGCCGACCGGATCGGCTGCCGCCGCACGCTGGGCTGGGTGGTGACCGTCCAGGCTGCTGGGCAGGTGGTGTTGCTGGTCGGTGTCGCGCAGGACTCGGCCGCGCTGCTGTTCACCGGAGCCGCTGCGGCAGGGATTGGTGGCGGGGCCTTCTACCCGCTGTCCGCTGCGCTGGCTCGCGAGTACTTCGGTGAGCGCAGCGTCGAGGTGCACGGGCTGGTCTACAGCGCTAAAGCCGCCAGCGGTGTGGTGGGGATCGGTGTGGGCGCGGTGGTCACCGCGCAGTGGGGCTTCCCCGTCGCGTTGCTGGGAGCTGCGGTGCTGGCGCTGTCCGGCGCTGTCCTCCGTGGAGCGTTGCGGCGGCCGGGGCTGCCGAGGACGCTGCCCTCACCCGATCTGCACGCCGATGGCGTTCGCGGCGGCCTGTAGCCGTTCAGCGACGTCTTCCGGCGAGCGGTCGGTGGAGACGTAGACGACGGCCACGGCGGCGCCGGTCAGTGCGCGCGAGGCGATCGGCACCGCCACCGACGACAGGCCCGGGATCACTTCGTCGTGGCTGGTCGCGTAGCCCTGCCGCCGTGCCTGCGCCACGCGCTCCACCACGTCCGCGCCCATGCCTTCAGTGCCCAGCAAGGTCAGCAGGGCGACTCCCGGTGCTCCGTGTTCCAATGGGTGACGGGTGCCGGGGTGCTCGGCGACGGTGCCTGCCGCGCGGCGGGGTTCGACGCTGGCGAGCGTGATGCACTCGCCGTGGTCGTGCACGACCACGAAGCACGTCATGCGCAGATCCGCCGCCACCGCGGCGAGTTCGGGGACCGCGACGCTCTGCAGGTCGCGCGAGACGCCGTGCGCCAGCACGGCCAGTCCCGCGCCCGGCGCGCAGCGGCCGGCGGAGTCCCTGGCGATCAGGCGGTGGTCCTCCAGAGTGCGCACGATCCGGTAGACGATCGAGCGGTGCACGCCGAGCTCGGCCGCCAGCTCGTCGATGGTGCGCGGCCGGTCCGCCGCGGCCAGCACCTCCAGGACCTGGATGCCGCGGGACAGCGTCTGCGATCGCGCCCCGTCGTTCTTCGCCCGTTCGACCATGTCGGCGAACATAGCCGCCCACCCCTTGTGTTGCCGCTCACAGCCCGTTAGCGTTCCCAAATAGAGCTTGCAGTTCGATTATAGAACTCAGGTGATCGAGATGGCACGTCCCCGCACGGCCCGCTCCCCGGCCGATGCCGAGCGCCGGCTCCGCTCCTGCCTCGGCAGGTTCGCCACCGGCGTCACCGTGATCACCTTCGACGGCCCGAGCGGGCGGCACGGGTTCACCGCGAACTCCTTCACCGGGGTGTCGATGGACCCGCCGCTGGTGCTGGTCAGCGTCGCCAACGCCGCCAAGGCGCACCGCGAGCTGCCGGAACGGCCGTTCACCGTCAACGTGCTCGGAGCCGAGCAGCAGGCGCTCGCCCTGCACTTCGCCGGACGCCCGCAGGCCGAACCCGCCTGGGACGACACCGGATCGGCCCCGAAGCTGGTGGGCGCGCTGGCGCACCTCGAATGCCGCCCGTGGCGCACCTGCGAAGCCGGCGACCACACGCTGCACATCGGCGAGGTCGTCGACTTCGACTACCGCGGCGGCGACCTGCTCGGCTTCGCCAACAGCCGCTTCACCACCATCGACGAACCCCTGCTCGGCATGGAGAACCTGCTCTGAACCTGGAGGAAGCACGATGGGCGCCCGCTCTGGACAGCAATACCTCGACGACCTCGCGCAGCGACGCATCCACGTCCAGATCGACGGCGAGACCGTCACCGGGAACACCCCGGAACACCCCGCTTTCGCCGGCGTGGCGCGCACCTACGCGGAACTGTTCGACATGCAGGTCAGCCCCGAGCACCGCGACGTGCTGACCTACGAGTCCCCGACCTCCGGCGACCGCGTCGCCACCTCGTTCCTGGTGCCGGACAACGACGACGACCTGCGACGCAGGCGGGAGTCGTTCCGCACCTGGGCCAACCACACCGGCGGCATGCTGGGCCGCACCGGCGACTACCTCAACAGCGCCCTCATGGCGCTCGGCCAGGCCAAGTCCTGGTTCGGCCAGGCCGACCCGGCCTTCGGCGACAACATCGAGCACTACTACCAGAAGGTCCGCGAAGAAGACCTCCTGTGCACCCACACGCTGATCCCGCCCCAGGTCAACCGCAGCGTCAGCGGCGGCCAGCAGGGCGGCGGAGCGCTGATGGCGCACGTGCTCCGCGAGGACGACAACGGAATCGTGGTCCGCGGCGCCCGCATGCTGGCCACCGTCGCCCCGATCGCCGACGAACTGCTGGTGTTCCCCTCCACGGTCCTGCGCGGAACCCCCGAGGACGAGCCCTACTCGTTCGCCTTCGCGATCCCCACCGACGCCCCCGGCCTGCGCTTCCTGGCCCGGCAGCCGCTGCACACCAACCGCAGCAAGTTCGACGAACCGCTGGCCGCGCGCTTCGAGGAGAGCGACTGCGTGGTCATCTTCGACGACGTCCACGTCCCGTACGAGCGCGTGTTCGTCCTGCGCGACACGGACCTGTGCAACGGCTTCTACACCCGCACCAGCGCGACGACCCACATGACCCACCAGGTCGTGACCCGCACGGTCGCCAAGAGCGAGTTCTTCCTCGGCCTGCTCACCGAACTCGCCGACGCCATCGGCATCGACGGCTTCCAGCACATCCAGCAGGACCTGGCGGAAGCGATCACCACGGTGGAGATCGGCAAGGCCCTCCTCCAGTCGGCGGAATCCCAGGCGGCCAAGAACGAGTTCGGGGTCCACACCCCGCTGTGGACCCCGCTGAACACGGCCCGGAACTGGTACCCGAAGGCCTCCCAGCGCCTCCCGGAGATCGTGCGCAAGTTCTCCGCGAGCGGCCTCATGGGCCTGCCTGCCGAACAGGACGTCTTCGGCGCCGCCCGCTCGGACGTGGAGACCTACCTGCAGGGCAAGTCGATCGACGGCCCCGACCGGGTGCGCCTGTTCAAGCTCGCCTTCGACGCGAGCACCTCCGCCTTCGCCGGGCGGCAGAACCTCTACGAGCACTTCTTCTTCGGCGACCCGGTTCGGATGGCCGGGGCGTTCGTCGGGTCCTACGACGACGGAGGCGTTCGGAAGCGGGTTCAGGACTTCTTGCAGCGGTGATCTCGGGCAGCGGCCGTCGTGCGTTCTTCGCTCGGCGGCCGCTGTTTTGGTTCGGGGGTGGTTGGGTTGTGGGTGTAGGGACGGGGGCGTTGTTAGCTGGTGGGTGGGTGGTTGGGGCTTTTATCGGTTGTGTTGTGGTGGGGGTCATCCCCGTGGTTTGTGGGATTGTGGGGGCTGTGGTCCGGATGTCAAGCCCGGCCTGGCGGCCGCCCCTTCGGGGTTTCAGGCTTGACATCCGGACCACAGCCCCGTTTTGGCTCTATGTCACGGGGATGACCCGGTATGGAACGGACCCCGAATCGTGCAGGTAGCTCGCCGGTCGTGGGTGGTCGGGGCCTTGCAGCGTTGGGTGGTGGGGTGTTTCGCCGCCGGTGGTTCGAGTGTCTGGTTGCTGTGTTCTGCGGGCTGGCGGTATGGCTCCCGAGGTCTGACTGTCAACAGGCCAAGCCTGCCGTTGTGAGACGCCTCATTTAGTCCTCATAGGACATTCGTGGTTTTCATGTTCACGTTTGGCCGCATGCCAACGACACGCCGACGAATACCCGTCGGATGTTGGCGGTTTTTGGTTCTAGGTAAGGGTTTTCGTGTTTGGTGGGTATGGTGATCACCCGTTTGTGGGACGGTTATGTGCTCGAATTCTCGTTCGATTGTTGAGAGAATTGATGCATGACACCGCTGATGACCACCCAGGACACGACCCCCGCCGCTGGCGCGGGCGTGATCGTGTCCGCCCTGCCCGCGTGGGATGCGCCCACGCCGGGCGGGCCGTGGGCGCCTGCGGTTGACTCCCTGACCGACGAAGAACTCACGGCCCGGATCGGAGAAGTAGAGCAGCAGATCCGCCAGGCCCGGATGGAACAGCTGCGGTTGATCGCTGAGGCCGACCGCCGACGCCTGCACGCTGTGCAGGGTGCGCGGTCGACGCAGGTGTGGTTGAAAACGCTGCTCAACATCGACGGCCAGGACGCCACGACCCGGGTCCGCATCGCCACCGCCACCACCGCCCCGGCTGTGGGCGATGACGCTGGCACGGACACCACCGCAGAGCCCACCACCGTCGACCTTCCGGCAACCGGAGAAGCCCTGGCAGAGGGCGTGATCAGCCTGGAACACGCACGGGTGATCTCCCGCTGCCTAACCAGGCTGCCCGAAAACACCCAGCACCGCGCGGCCGAAATCGAGCGACTGCTGGTCGAGAACGCCTGCCGCCAATGCCCCCGCGATCTGGCGAAACTCGCCGACCGGATCCGCTACATGATCGACACCGACGGCGCTGTGACCGATGAACGGGCGCAGTTCGAATCACGGGAGCTGCACTACGCCACCGCCCGAGACGGAATGCTGGTGATCAAGGCCCGCCTCGATCGGGAGACCGGGGCGAAGTTCGTCACGGCTTTGCGGCCGTTGGCGGCGCCGCGCCCGGAATCTGATGGGGTCAAGGACCCGCGCACGGTCGGGCAGCGCAACGCCGACGGCCTGTCGACCCTGCTCGATCTGGTGCTGGACACCGACGGGATGCCCCGCACTGGTGGTCAGAAGCCGCACCTGACGGTCACCATCGACTACACCGACCTCAAAAACCAGCTCCCCACCAGCAACGGCGGCGAGAACGCCGTTGGTGGTGCGGGGATGCTGGAGGGCACCGGCCAGTACCTGAGCCCGCAGACCATCCGCAGGATCGCTTGTGACTGCGAGGTTCTCCCGATGGTGATGGGCGGGGACAGCCTGCCTCTGGATGTGGGTGCCTCGCAGCGGACCGCGCCGACGCATATTCGTGCCGCACTGCTGGTCCGGGACGGGGTGTGCGCATTCCCGGAATGCGACCACCCGGCCGGAACGCCCCAAGCCCACCACATCGTGCACTGGGTCGACGGCGGCCCGACGAGCGTGGAGAACATGGTGATGCTGTGCGCCCACCACCACCGCACCATCCACAACCACCATTGGGACATCGAACTCCAGCGTGGTCGCCCGATGTTCACCCCACCGGCAAGTGTCGATCCGACACGCACACCACGACCTGGCGGGAAAGCCCAACCCGCCACACACCACCATGCCCTCGGCTTCCTGAAAACACCACCAGAGGACAGACCGCCAGCGAACACACGCTGACCCCACCCGACCCCGGGCGGGGCACCCCACCCTGCCCACCAACCGAAAGCTACACGCCGTCAGGCGACATCAACCCACCACCAACACACCAGCACCACACCCAGAAACCAAACAATCCAACTAGAAAGGAACATCCTGGCGATGACGAACCAACCCACCACCCAACCCGGAACGGCCACCATCCCCGTTCCCTGCCACAACCCCCTGTTCAACCGCCAGCCCGCAGAACCCCGCAACCCCGAACACCACCTGCCGGTTAACGGAGCACCCCACCACCCAACCCCGCAAGGCCCCGACCACCCACGACCGGCACCCCGCCAGCACGGCCCGGGGTCCGTTCCATACCGGGTCATCCCCGTGACATAGAGCCAAAACGGGGCTGTGGTCCGGATGTCAAGCCTGAAACCCCGAAGGGGCGGCCGCCAGGCCGGGCTTGACATCCGGACCACAGCCCCCACAATCCCACAAACCACGGGGATGACCCCCACCACAACACAACCGATACAAGTACCACGCACCTTGAAAACTCAAGAGTGGAAACAAGAAGCGCCCCACGGCGACCGGACTGAACCGTCCCGGGAGTGATGGAAGCCCCACTCAAACAGGGACGGTTCAAACTACCCAAACAACCACACATTCGGCGCCGCCTAACGCAAGAACGCTGCCTGCCCGACGACACTCGCTTACACCCCGGCCACCGATCAAGACAACGGCAACAGCCGGTCAGAAGTCACCACCGGAACGAACGGCGGTGACCGCCCGATGCAACGTCTCCGGCGTACCGAACCCACCTGCCTTGGTGATCACGTAACCAGGCTGAGGCTCGGTACGCGCGAGCACCACACCAGGTTCGAGTTCGTTCAGCAGACGCAAGCCGGTAACACCCCGGCGACTCAGCACCGCGCGGGCAGTCTCACCACCGGTCAGCACCAGCAGCGCCGCCCCACTGGTCGCGGGAGCACACACCTCGGCGAGTGCGGTGTTCAGCCTCCGGGCAACGGTGACGTCGACCGGGCCGTCCAAGGTGACCACTACATCGCCGGTCTTGAGTGCGTCGCGAACCTGATCGGACATCCGCGCGAGTGCAGCTGCGTTGGCGTCGAGGAGGTTGCGCACCGATAACCTGCGGATGTGCGGGAAGTGCTCGGCCAAGAACTCGGCCTGCTCTCGGGATACCCCGTTGGCGCTGCCGACCACGGCGAGCGCGTTCCCGTTCACCGGCGGGGGCGGATCCACTTCGCGCCCCGGGCGCAACTGCTCGGCCAGCGCGTCTGCCAAGCCCGCCGATCCCACCCAGCAGGGCTGGTTCGGGGCCGCCATCCCCGCCGTCACGACCGCTCGGAGGTCGCTTTCCGAAACCGCGTCGCAGACGACCACGTCGACCTCAGCGAGCAGTTCCGCCAGGCGGGCTCGCAGGGCTGCCGCATTCCCCCGGATCGAGGCCAGCGCCACGTGCTTCACCGCGAGGGGCTTGAGGGTCGAGGCGATGTCCGTCGGCGGATCGGCTGGTTCCGCCGCCCACGCCTCGGTGTGGTGCAAGGGAATTCCGTCGATGTGGACCACACCACCGAGGACAGTTCTCCCGGTCGCCGGCGAGGCAGGGCAGACCAGCACCCCCGCGCCATCGGCATGGTCCACGATCGCGCTGATCTCCGCCGCGAGGTTGCCGCGCAAGGTCGAGTCGATCTTCTTGAACACCACTCGCCCCGCGGCATGACCGCGCAGGGCCGCGGCCACCCGCTCCGCCGCGCGCTCGGGAGTCGCGTGCCTGCTGTCCGTGTCCGCGACGAACACCTCGGCGTCCCCGGTGTCATCCAGAGCAAGCAACGTGCGCATTTCGCGCAACGCGAAGGGAACACCCGAGTCACCTGCGCCACTGAGGTCGTCCGCCACAACCAGCACTCGCGATCCCATGGTCACCTGCTTTTCTGTTCGCCACAGCGCAATTCGGCCATCCGCCACTCCCCCGCCGGGGCGCCTCGATCACCATAGACAAGGCTGCGCGATCCGCGCAATGCTGCGCATTCCAGCGTTCGGAACACGCAACGACGTCAGGGGGCGCCCGCGCCCCCGAGCGGCTGCGGTATGCTCTTGAATTCGGCAGCGGGCTTTCCACGCGGCACCTGCTCGCACTGCCCAGTTCGAGGTTCCGCTGGACCTCCGGCCGCGATCGCCAACAGGAAGAGCTTCCACCAGTCCCCACTGCGCCCGCCGTCGACGCGCGTGACGCCGTCCGGCCCTGCGGCGCCGTTCCACCTGTCCTTCCTGTACGGACGCTGTGCGCCGCTGCGCGTGGTCGAAGCAGGGAGCCCGCTTCCACTGGAGTCCCGCTCATGGCGCAAGCCAACTCACCATCGTCCCCTCCTGATCGGCTGGGCACGGTCTTCTACACCTCGGTGGCGCTCTGCGCCCTGTTCGTGCTGTGGGCCACGCTGTTCACCGACAGCCTCGACACCGTCACCAAAACCGCGCTGAACTGGATCACCGGCTCCTTCGGCTGGGTCTACCTGGTGGCGAGCCTGGCCATGCTCGGCTTCCTGGCGCTGCTGGCGTTCAGCCGCTTCGGCCGCATCCGGCTAGGCGCGGACGACGACCGGCCGGAGTTCAGCACCATCAGCTGGCTGGCGATGATCCTGGCTGCCGTGATGGGCATCGGCCTGGTCTCCTACGGCGTGTCCGAACCCATCTCCCACTTCGCCGACCCGCCGCACGACCTGGCCCAACCGGGCACCAAGCACGCCGCCGTGGTCGCGATGCAGCACTCCTTCTTCGACTGGGGGCTGCACGCCTGGGCGATCTTCGCGGTGTTCGGCATCGCGCTGGGCTACTCGACCCACCGGAAGGGCCGCAAGGGCCTGATCAGCCCGATGCTGCGACCGCTGCTGGGCGATCGCGTGGAAGGCCCGCTCGGCAAGGCGATCGACGTCCTCGCGATCTTCGCGACGCTGTTCGGCACCACCACCTCGCTGGGCCTGGGCGCGCTGCAGATCAACGGCGGTCTGGCCCGGGTGTTCGGCGCCTCCGGCGGCACCGGCACGCAGATCGCGATCATCGCGGTCGTCACCTTGCTGTTCACGATCTCGGCGATCACCGGCCTGCACAAGGGCATCCGCTTCCTCAGCGAGACGAGCATGGGGCTGACGGTGGTGCTGTTCGGTTTCGTGCTGGTGCTCGGGCCGACCGGATTCGTGTTCAACCTGCTGGTCGAGTCGCTGGGCCAGTACGCGGGCGACTTCATCCCGATGAGCCTGCGCACCGGCACCTTCGGCGAACTGGAGTGGATGCAGAGCTGGACCTACTTCATGCTCGCCTGGTGGATCTCGTGGGGCGCCTTCGTCGGGGTGTTCCTGGCCCGCATCTCCAAGGGCCGCACGATCCGCGAGTTCGTGCTGGCCGTCCTCGGCGTGCCCAGCGCGGTGTTCTTCCTCTGGTTCACCGCCTTCGGCGGGTCGGCGATCTTCCACGACGCGTTCCGCGGCGGCCGCATCGCCGAAGCCGCGGCGGAGGACTCCAACAACGCGATCTTCGCCATGCTCGAAACGCTGCCGTGGCCCGCGGTGACCTCGGTGATCGCGATGGCGCTGGTCCTGCTGTTCTTCGTCTCCGGGGCCGACGCCAACACCTTCGTGCTGAGCATGCTGTCCTCCAACGGCACGCCCCGGCCGCGCGCGTCGGTGCTGACCCTGTGGGGCGCGCTGACCGGGCTGACCGCGATCGTGCTGCTGCTCGCGGGCGGCCTGGACGCCCTGCAGAACACGGTGATCGTCACAGCCGCACCGTTCGTGCTGGTCATGATCGCGCTGGCGGTATCGCTGTGGCGCGAGTTGCAGAAGGATCCGCTGTTCTCGCCCGAGGTCGAGCGGGAGCCGGTCGCGACAGGGGCGAAGGACCCGGAAATGTGATTTCCGCCGGCTCCGCGGTGCTGGGCGGGGCGTGCGACCGCCTCGTCCAGCACCGCCGCCACAGCAGCCCCAACTGTTGCCAGCACGCCCGAGTTACCCGCTTCCACCTGCGGTTATAGTGTTCCGACACGGCCTGCGAGCCATCGAACGTTGGGAGCCGCAATGGCTGAACCGCACGGCATCGACCACTTCGACGCGACCTTCGCCCGCGATCTCGTCTGGGCGCAGCGGTTCCGCGAACAGCTCGCAGACCTGCCGACCACCGCTTGCGAGGAGCCCGAGCAGGTCGACTGATCACCCCGGCCCGGTCGGGTCCTCGTCGGTGGCGAGACCGGCGGGGAGGTGCTCGGAGAGCAGTTCCAGCAGTGCGGTCGCGTCGACCGGTTTGGTCATGCACTCGGTGGCCCCGGCGGCGAGGCTCTGCTCCCGGTCGCCCTTCATCGCCTTGGCGGTCACGGCGATGATCGCCAGGTCCCGGTAGCGCGGCATCTGCCGGATGATCCGGATGGTGGCGTTGCCGTCCATCTCCGGCATCATCACGTCCATCAGCACGACCGCGACGTCCCCGTGCTGGTGCAGCGCGTTGAGCCCGGCCACCGCGTTGTCCGCGGACACCACCTGCAGGCCGTGCTGCTCCAGGAGCGCCCTGATCGCCTGGACGCTGCGGTCGTCGTCGTCGACCACCAGCACCTTCTCGCCGTTGAACCGCAGCGAGGTGTGCTGCTCGGGCTCGGCGGCGCGCCGCGCGCGCTGATCGCCTTCCTGCCTGCTCAGCTCGGTGGAGCGCAGCGGCGGATCGATGCCTTCGACGGACACGTCCAGACTGCTCTCCGCCTCGGTCGGCGGGTAGGTCCGGGCGATCGGCCGCTCCGGCTCGAGCGCTCTGGTCTCCACCGGCAGGTACAGGGTGAAGGTGCTGCCCTGGCCGGGTTCGCTGCGCACCTGCAGCTCGCCGCCGAGCAGAGCGGTCAGCTCGCGGCTGATCGACAGGCCCAGGCCGGTGCCGCCGTACTTGCGGACGGTGGTGCCGTCCACCTGCTGGAACGCCTCGAAGATCAGCGTCAGCTTGTCGGCCGGGATGCCGATGCCGGTGTCGCGAACCGAGAACGCCACCCGCAGGCCGGCCCGCCGCAGGCTCTGCGCGGTGACCTCGGTGGGCTGCGCCAAGCGGACCCGCAGTTCGACGCGTCCCTTGTCGGTGAACTTGACCGCGTTGGACAGCAGGTTGCGCACGATCTGCTCCAGCCGGTTGCGGTCGGTGCGCACCGTGGGCGGCACCGATTGCGCCACGATCACCTCGAAGTCCAGTCCCTTCTCCGCCGCCAGCGGCCGGTACAGCGACTCGACGTGCGCGGCCAGGTCGGCCAGCTCCACGTCTTCGGGCAGCAGGTGCATCTGCCCGGCTTCCACCTTGGACAGGTCGAGCACGTCGTTGATCAGCTGCAGCAGGTCGGTGCCCGCCTGGTGCACGGTCTTGGCCAGGTCGATCTGCTGCGAGGTGAGGTTGCCGTCCATGTTGTCGGCGAGCAGCTTGGCCAGGATCAGCACGCTGTTGAGCGGGGTTCGCAGCTCGTGCGACATGTTGGCCAGGAACTCCGACTTGTAGGCCGAGGCCTGGGACAGCTGCCGGGCCCGTTCCTCCAGTTCCTGCCGGGCCTGCTCGATCTCGATGTTCTTGAGCTCGATGTCGCGGTTGCGGCTGGCCAGCAGCGCGGCCTTCTCCTCCAGCTCGGTGTTGGAGCGCTGGAGCTCGGTCTGCTGCTGCTGCAACTGCTCGGAGCGGGCCTGCAGCTCCTTGGTCAGGTGCTGGGACTCGTCCAGCAGCGCTTCGGTGCGCGAGTTGGCCACGATGGTGTTGACGTCGACGCCGATGGTCTCCTTGAGCCGTTCCAGGAGGTCCAGGTGCACCGGGGTGAAGGTGGTGACGGAGGCCAGTTCGATGACCGCGAGCACCTCGCCTTCGAACAGCACCGGCACGATCGCCACGTTCGTCGGGGTCATCTCGCCGAGTCCGGTACCGATCCGGATGTGGCCCGGTGGTGCGTCGTTCACCACGATCGACCGGCGGTCGACGGCGGCCTGGCCGACGAGCGATTCGCCCGGTTCGAAGCGCAGCGCCCGGCCGTTGCCCGGCGGGCGGCCGTAGCCCGCGGTGCGCTCCAGGACGGTGCGGCCGTTCTCGTCGGTGCGGCGCAGGAAGAACGCGGCGTACTGCGCGGACACCAGCGGCGTCAGCTCGCTCATGATCAGCTGCGCGAGCGCGTCCAAGTCGTGCTGGCCCTGCATCAACGCCGACATCCGGGCCAGGTTGGTCTTGAGCCAGTCCTGCTCCTGGTTGTCCCGGGTGGTCTCCTTCAGGTTGTTGATCATGGCGTTGATGTTGTCCTTGAGCTCGGCCACCTCCCCGGAGGCGTCCACGGTGATCTGCCTGGTGAGGTCGCCTTCGGTGACCGCGGTGGCCACCTGCGCGATGGCGCGGACCTGGGTGGTGAGGTTGCCCGCGAGCCGGTTGACGCTGTCGGTGAGCCGCTGCCAGGTGCCGGAGACGTCGGCGACCTCGGCCTGGCCGCCGAGCTTGCCCTCGGTGCCGACCTCGCGGGCCACCCTGGTGACCTCGGAGGCGAAGGCGGAGAGCTGGTCGACCATCGTGTTGATGGTCTCCTTGAGCTCCAGGATCTCGCCGCGAGCGTCCACGTCGATCTTCTTCGACAGGTCACCGCGCGCCACCGCGGTCGTCACCTGGGCGATGTTGCGCACCTGGTTGGTCAGGTTGCGGGCCATGATGTTGACGTTGTCGGTCAGGTCCTTCCAGGTCCCCGCCACCCCGTGCACCCGCGCCTGACCACCGAGGATGCCCTCGGTGCCGACCTCGCGGGCCACCAGGGTGACCTGCTCGGCGAACGCGCGCAGCGTCTCGACCATCCCGTTGATCGTCCCGGCCAGCGCGGCGACCTCGCCCTTGGCCTCCACGGTGATCTTCTTCGACAGGTCTCCCCCGGCCACCGCGGTGGCCACCTGCGCGATGCTGCGCACCTGGTTGGTCAGGTTGTCGGCCATGATGTTGACGTTGTCGGTCAGGTCCTTCCAGGTCCCCGCCACCCCGTGCACCCGCGCCTGACCACCGAGCTTGCCCTCGGTGCCCACTTCGCGGGCCACCCTGGTGACCTCGTCGGCGAAGGCGGAGAGCTGGTCGACCATCGTGTTGATCGTGTTCTTGAGCTCCAGGATCTCGCCGCGGGCGTCCACGTCGATCTTCTTCGACAGGTCACCGCGCGCCACCGCGGTGGCCACCTGCGCGATGCTGCGCACCTGGTTGGTCAGGTTGCGGGCCATGAAGTTGACCGAGTCGGTCAGGTCGCGCCAGGTCCCGGCCGCACCGGGCACCTCCGCCTGACCGCCGAGCCGTCCTTCGTTGGCCACCTCGCGGGCCAGCCGGGTCACCTCGTCGGCGAAGGCCGAGAGCTGGTCGACCATCGTGTTGATGGTCTCCTTGAGCTCCCGGGTCTCGCCGGAGACCTCGACGGTGATCTTGCGGCTGAGGTCGCCTGCCGCGACGGCCTTCGCGACGTGGGAGATGTCGCGCAGCTGCCCGGTCAGGTCGGCGGCCATGCCGTTGACCGAATCGGCCAGGTCCCGCCAGGTGCCCAGCAGGCCGGGCACCTTCGCCTGGCCGCCGAGCTTGCCCTCGGTGCCGATCTCCCGCGCCACCCGGGTGATCTCCTCGGCGAACAGCGAGAGCTGGTCGAGCATCTCGTTGACCGCCGCGCTCAGCCCGGCCATCTCGCCGGGCAGCTGCCCGTCGGATTCGCGGCGCGGCATCCGCTGGGTGAGGTCGCCGCGGGTGAGCGCGTCCAGCACGCGGTTGAGCTCCGCCACCGGCGCCAGCAGGCTGCGCACCATGCCGTTGACGGCGTTCGCGGCGAGCGCCCACCCGCCTTGGCCGACGCCGTCGAAGTCGATGGGCGTGATCGGCCACTCGCCGCGGTCGGAGGCGGCGCTGATCCGCTGCAGTTCCCCGACCAGCAGCTGGTTGCGCTCGGCCAGTTCGTTGAACGCGGTGGCGATCTCGCCGACCAGGCCGCCGCCGGAGGACACCAGGCGACGCCGGAAGTTGCCGTCCCGCAGTTCCTGCAGCGCCATCGCAAGCCTGGTCAGCAGCGCGTCCTCGCTCATCCGCGGCGCAGCCACCAGTTCCGCGGCCGCGACGTCCGGCGGTCGTGACGACATGACGGCCTCCCGCCGCACCAGCTCAGCGCTTGTTTCGCGAATCCCGGTCGAGCCGCAGCTCGGTGGCCAGCACGGCTGCCTCGCTGCGGTGCCGCATGGCCAGCTTGGCCAGCATCTGGGACACGTAGTTCTTGATGGTCTTCTCGGCGAGGAACATGCGCTTGGCGACCTCCCGGTTGGTGAGGCCTTCACCGATCAGTTCCAGCACCTGCCGTTCGCGCGCGGTCAGCACGCGCAGCGGGTCGGCCTCCTCCTGCTCCTTGCGCAGCCAGGTCAGCATCGCCTCGGTCTTCTGCGGGCTCAGCAGCGACCGGCCGGCCCCGGCCGTGCGGATGGCGCTGACCAGCTCCTGGCTGACCACGCCTTTGAGCACGAAACCGGCGGCACCGGCCATGATCGCGTCCATCAGCGCTTCGTGGTCGTCGAAGGAGGTGAGCATCAGGCAGCGCAGCTCGGGCAGCTGGGACTGCAGTTCCCGGCACAGCTCGACGCCGTTGCCGTCGGGCAGCCGCACGTCGAGCACCGCGACGTGCGGCTCGGCTCTGGGCACCCAGGCCAGTGCTTCGGCAACGCTGGCGGCTTCCCCGACCAGTTCCAGGTCGTCCTCGGCGGCGACCAGCGCAGCGATGCCGCGGCGGATCACATCGTGGTCGTCGACCACGAACACCCGTGTCGTCATCCGGCTCCGCCCCCTTCACAGACTCCGCAGGGAGGGCATTGACCAGGATAGATAGCGCTCCGGGCAGCCGCTTCCCGGAGCGCAGCGCAGCGCACCCGGCGCTGGACCGGGTGCGCGGGGCGCCTGCTGTCACCTGGCCGCGTAGATGCTCTCCACGAAGTGCGCCAGCTGTTCATCGGTGAGGTGCCGGGCCAGGTCCGCTTCGCTGATCATGCCGACCAGCTTGTGGTCGGCGATCACCGGAACCCGGCGGATCTGGTGCTGCTCCATCATGCTCAGCACCTTGCTCATGTCGGAGTTCGCGTCGACCCAGTGCGGCTTGCCCTGGGCGAGTTCACCGGCCTTCACCTCGGCCGGGTCGCGTCCTTCCGCGCAGCAGCGCAGCACGATGTCCCGGTCGGTGATGATGCCGTGCAACCGGTTGTCCCGGCCGCAGATCGGCAGCGAGCCGACCTCCAGGTCGCGCATCATCTGCGCGGCCTTGTACAAGCTCTCGTCCTCGCCGATGCACTTGGCCCCCGCGTGCATGACGTCGCGCGCCGTGGTCATGACCAGTCCTTTCGACGGTGGTGCTGGATGTCCTGGCAATACCCAGCACGACCCGTGGCCGAAACCGCGCCGCAGAAGCTCAGGAGCAGGGCCTCAGAACCGGTCCGGCGACATGAACGCGTAGCGCGGATCACCGGCGCCGGAGAGCACGTCGGCCACCGCGGCGGCCATTCCCGGGGAGTACTTGAAGCCGCGCCCGGAGTGCCCGGTGGTCACCACGACCCGCTCCCCGACGCGTCCGACCAGCGGGCATTCGTCGGTGGTGTAGAGATCGGTGAAGGCGTCGGTGCGGACGGGTTCCGGGTGCAGACCGGGCAGGAGCTCGCCCACCGCATCGGAAACCCGGTGGATCTCGGTCATGCTGTGCCTGCGTTCGACGGCTTCCGGGGCGGGCACGGGGTGCGAGAGGACCGCTCCGGCCACCTTGACCATCACGCCGTCCACCGTCGGCATTCCGTAGAGGTGCTGGTCGCCGCGGTGGTGGATGAAGATCGGGAACGCCTCGGGCCGGTAGGCGTCGATGTCGTCGGCGCCGAACCAGGTCAGCAGCACTCGCCGCGACTGGACGGCGGCGGCCAGCCTCGCGGGCAGGAACCTGGCGGCCCACGACCCGGCGGCCACCACCACCTGGCCGACCCGGTGCGAGGTTCCGTCGGCGGTGCGCACCAGGACGCAGTCGCTCTCCTCGACGAGTTCGGTGACCTCGGTGTAGCGCAGCACCTCGGCCCCGGCCTGCTCGGCGACTCGGGTGGCGCTGAGCACCGCCTGTTCGCACCGCAGAAAACCCGCTTGTTCGTCGAGCACCGCGATCTCGCCGTCGAAGAGGCCGTGCTGCGGATAGCGCTCGGCGACTTCGGCCGCGGACAGGACGCTGACGGGCACCTCGGTGTCGCGCGCGCTGGTGAGCAGTCCGGAGATGTAGTCGCCGCCGGATTGCCCGATCGACAGCCCGCCGCACTGCGTCAGGACGTCAGCACCTGATTCGTCCTCCAGTTCGCGCCACAGCCGCAGCGATTCCCGCAGCAGCGGCACGTACTGGTTCCCCTCGGCGTAGGCCAGCCGGAACAGCCGCGTTTCGCCGCCGACCGCGCCTCGGTCGTGCCCTGGTGAGAACTGCTCGAAGGCCAGCACCCGCACACCGCGCCGGGCGAGTTGCCAGGCGAGCATGCTGCCCATCGTGCCGGTGCCGATGATGCCGACCTGGGCGTCCAGTCCCGCTGGTGCCATCTCCCTGCCCCCGTCCGGTGATCACAGCTGGCACCCCACTGTTACCGGAGGGGCGGGTGCGGGGCAAGGAGCAGATGTGTCCTCTGTGGACTTGCGGGTCAGAAGTCGTGCATGAACCGGTCGAATTCGGCGTTGGCCGCCGCCCACTCCTGGGTCAGCAGTTCGGTCGGCACGCCCGCGCTCGCCTCGGCGTCGACGGTGACGACGAACCCCGGCTCGGAGATCCGGCGGCGCAGCTGCACCAGGTGCCCGCCCGCCGAACGGCCCAGCCGCTCGCCGTTGTCCTTGGACTCGATCTGCCCCGGTTGCAGGTCAGATGCGTTGAACTCCGCCATGCCCCTGTTGTAACCCATTCAGCGTGCCGCGGCACCGCAGAACGCTCCGGGTGGCTGCACTACTCCGCTGGCGCGGTGGTGACCGAGCGGAAGGTGCGGAGTCGGAGGCTGTTGGTGACGACGAAGATGCTGCTGAAGGCCATGGCGGCTCCGGCGATCATGGGGTTGAGGAGTCCGGTGGCGGCGAGGGGGAGGGCGGCGATGTTGTAGGCGAAGGCCCAGAAGAGGTTGCCCTTGATGGTGCGGAGGGTGCGGCGGGAGAGTCGGATGGCGTCGGCCGCGGTGCGCAGGTCGCCGCGGACGAGGGTGAGGTCGCTGGCTTCGATGGCGACGTCGGTGCCGGTGCCCATGGCCAGGCCGAGGTCGGCTTGGGCGAGTGCGGCGGCGTCGTTGACGCCGTCGCCGATCATGGCGACGGTGTTGCCGTCTTGTTGGAGGCGGGTGATGACGTTGGCTTTGTCTTGGGGCAGGACTTCGGCGATGACGTCGGTGATGCCGACTTCGTCGGCGACGGTGCGGGCGACGGCTTCGTTGTCGCCGGTGAGCAGGATCGGGGTCAGTCCGAGCTCCCGCAGTTGTGCGATGGCTTCGGCGGAGGTGGGTTTGATGGTGTCGGCCACCACCAGCACTCCCCGCACCCGGCCGTCCCAGCCGATCACGACCGCGGTCTTGCCTTCGCCTTCAGCCGATTCCTTGGCGGCGGCCAGTTCCGCAGGAAGCCGCAGTCCCTGCTCGGCCAACAGCGCCGAGCGACCGACGGCCACCGCACGCCCGTCGACGACCCCCTGAACGCCGAGCCCTTCGACGTTGGTGAAGTCCTCGACCGCGGGCAGCTCACCGAGGCGCTCCCGCGCGCCGCGGGCGATGGCCTGAGCGATCGGGTGCTCGGAGGCGTTCTCCAGCGCCCCGGCCAGCCGCAGCACGTCCCCATCGCTGTCATCACCGACCACGTGCGCACCGACCAGCGCCATCTGCCCGGTCGTCACGGTGCCGGTCTTGTCCAGCACGACGGTGTCGACCCGCCGGGTGGATTCCAGCACCTCCGGCCCCTTGATCAGGATGCCCAGCTGAGCGCCGCGTCCGGTGCCCACCAGCAGCGCGGTGGGCGTGGCCAGCCCGAGCGCGCACGGGCAGGCGATGATCAGCACCGCCACCGCGGCGGTGAACGCCGCCGCGGCCCCGCCGCCGCTGCCGAGCCAGAAGGCCAGCGTGGCGACCGCCAGGACGATGACGACGGGCACGAACACCGCGGAGATCCGGTCGGCGAGCCGCTGCACGGCGGCCTTGCCGCTCTGGGCCTCCTCGACCAGCTTCGCCATCTGCGCCAGCTGGGTGTCCGACCCGACCCGGGTCGCCCGCACCACCAGCCGGCCACCCGCGTTCACCGTCGCGCCCACGACGCCGTCACCCGCACCGACCTCCACCGGCACGGACTCGCCGGTGAGCATGCTCGCGTCGACCGCCGAGACGCCCTCCTCGACCACCCCGTCGGTGGCGATCTTCTCACCGGGCCGCACCACGAACCGGTCACCGACGGCGAGCTCGGCGATGGGGATCCGCACCTCACCGCCACCACGCAGGACCGCGACGTCCTTGGCACCGAGATCCAGCAGCGCCCGCAGGGCCGCACCTGCACGGCGCTTGGACCGCGCCTCGAAGTACCGCCCGGCGAGGATGAACGTCGTGACACCCGCGGCGACTTCCAGGTAGATCGCCCCGTCACCGCTCATCCGCTGGATCGTCAGCTCGAACGGGTGCGTCATACCCGGCGCACCGGCCGAACCGAACAGCAACGCGTACAGCGACCACAGGAATGCCGCCAGCGTCCCCATCGACACCAACGTGTCCATGGTCGCCGCGCCGTGGCGCAGGTTCGTCCAGGCCGCCTGGTGGAACGGCAGCGCGCCCCACAGCACCACCGGAGCGGCGAGAGCCAGCGAGATCCACTGCCAGTAGGTGAACTGCAGCGCCGGGACCATCGCCATGACGATCACCGGCACCGACAGCGCCGCCGAGACCACCAGCCGCTGCCGCAGCGCACGCGTCGGATCGTCGGCCTCCTCGGCGGCGGCCTCGGGCTCCTCCGGCGCGGGCAGGCTCGCGCCGTAGCCGGCGGCTTCGACGGTCTCCACCAGCCGTTGCGGGTCGAGGCCGTCCGGGACGCTCACGCGGGCCTTCTCCGTCGCGTAGTTCACCGTCGCCGCGACACCGTCGAGCTTGTTCAGCTTCCGCTCGATCCGCGCCGCGCACGAAGCGCAGGTCATCCCGGAGATCGCCAGTTCGAGCTGCTGCCCGGCGACGGGGCTGGTGTCGTGCACGTCGGTCATCTCCGCAGGTCACATCCTCACGAGCGGCGGTCGTGGTTCAGGAGGCGAGCTGGTACCCGGCCTCTTCGACGGCGGCGCGGACCTGGTCGACGCCGATCTCCTGGTCGCTGGTGACGGTGACCGCCCCGGTCGGCAGGTCGACCCGGACACCGGTCACGCCGTCGATCTCACCGACCTCCTCGGTCACCGAGAGCACGCAGTGCTCGCAGGTCATACCGGTCACGGTGTAGGTCGCCTCGCTCATCTGCATCCACCTCTCCACGCTGCTGCGCGCCACCGGGGCGCTTCCACACCTCCCTTTATACCCTAGGGGGGTAGGGTGATCAAATCCGCGGTCGAGGCCCACCGGAAAGGTATTCCCCGCCGGGAGAACGACGGGGCGCGGGGTGTGACGCGAGTCTCGACCGGCACTACCGGCGAGCGCGGAACGCGGTTGGCATGCTGAGCTGAGGTCGACCAGCGATCGCCGACCGGCGACGCGCAACACCGGTCCACGGAGGAAGCACCTTGAGCACCGAATCCGAGCGCCCGACGACCGGCGACGCCGAGTCGGGCAGGCACCGCCACGCCGCGCAGGAAGGCGCCGGCGTGCACCCGCTGATCGACCTGTCCCGCGACCCGCACCCGGGCGTGCCGGACCACGCGAAGCCGGACGAGGACTGAGCGACCCCGGCACCTGCGCCCGGCGCGCGGGTGCCGGCTAGGCCTCCACCCAGCCGTGCCGGACGGCCACCTGGGTGAGCTTCTGGCGCACCTGCAGGATCTGCTCCGCGGTGATCGTCGGCGAAGCGCTCAGCAGCGATTCGGTGATCAGCTCGTGGAACTCCTTGGCCGAGAGCACGTCGAAGAGCTCCTCCTCGGGCAGCTGGGCGCCGGGCTCGGCCGACCCCTGCCGCACCATCCGCACGTTCGACGCCTTCGGCCCGCGGTCGCTCTCCTCCAGGTCGAACTCCACGACCGTCCCGGGCGCGACCAGCCGCTTGTCGAAGGTCAGGTCGTTGACGTGGATGAACACGTCCTCGCCACCCACCTCGGGAGCCACGAACCCGTAACCGCGGATCTCGTCGAACCGAACGACCTTGCCCGTAACCATCAACCCGTCCCCACCTATCACCACGAACCCGCACCCCATCCGCGGGGACCGGAATTGTACCGCCCCGCACCCGGCGGGCGCCAACCAGTCCACATAGGACGGGAGCAACCGCTCGATCGGCGGATACGCCGGGCGCCGAGGCCCGACACAATGCGCTACGAACCCATCGGGATGCGGGGAGCTGCGCATGGACTCCTACGACGTCGTCGTCATCGGTGCCGGATTCGCCGGGCTCGTCGCGGCCCGCGAATTGGCGCTGCGCGGGCACGCGGTGGTGGTGCTCGAAGCCCGGGACCGCATCGGCGGGCGGACCTGGACCGACGAGCGCCTGGGGCGCCGCCTGGAGATGGGCGGCACCTGGGTGCACTGGCTGCAACCGCACGTCTGGAGCGAGATCACCCGCTACGACCTGCGGGTCGAGGCGAGCCCGGTCGCGCGGACCATCCGCTGGATCGCCGACGGCCGCGCGCACGAGACCAGCCCGGCGGAGTTCAACGCCCTGATCTCCCCCGCCATGGACCGGCTGGCAGCCGACAGCCGCAGCTGGTTCCCGCTCCCCCACGAGCCCCTGCACCGGGCCGACCTGGACCGGATCGACCACCTCTCGGTCGCCGACTACTTCGCCGGGCTCGACCTGACCCCGGCCGAGCGGGAGGTGACCACCGGCGTGTGGGCCGAGCACTTCAACGGCCCGGCGGCGGTCTCCGGGCTGACCCAGGCCATGCGCTGGTGCGCGGTCGCCTCCGGGAACTGGCAGCTGCTGCACCAGGCCACCTCGGGCCACCGGCTCACCGACGGCACCGCGGCGCTGGCCGGGGCGATCGCCGCCGACAGCGACGCCGAGCTCCGGCTCGGCTCGGTGGTCACGAGCGTCGCGCAGGACGCTGGCGGCGCGACCGTCACGACGGCCGACGGCTCGCGGTTGACCGCCCGGCAGGTGATCTGCACGCTGCCGCTCAACGTGCTGGACACCATCGACTTCCGGCCCGCGCTACCGGCGGCCAAGCTGGCCGCCAACGCCGAGCGCACCGCCTCGCAGGGGTTGAAGACCTGGATCCGGGTGCGCGGCGAGATCACCCCGTTCACCGGCTACGCGCCCGACGACCACGATCTGACCTTCGTGCACACCGAGTACACAGTGGACGGCGACACCCTGCTGGTCGCCTTCGGCACCCGCGCCGCGGATCTGGCGCCCGACGACGTCGAGGGGGTGGCCCGCGCGCTGCGGGCCTGGCGCGAGGACCTGGAGGTGCTCGGCGTCGCCGGTCACGACTGGATGTCCGATGCGTTCTCCCGCGAGACCTGGCCGATGCAGCGGCCCGGCCAGCTGACCGCGCACCTGGCCGCTCTGCAGGAACCGCACGGCGCGGTGCGCTTCGCCGGTTCGGACGTCGCCACCGGCTGGGCGGGCTTCATCGACGGCGCGATCGAAAGCGGGTTGCGGGCCTCCCGCGCCGCGCGGAGCGCTCTGCGCGGCGCGGGAGGCTGAGCTGCTCACACCCGTGGGAGCGGGATGTCGGGGCGTTCCGAGCGAGCCGGTCCGTGCTCGACGTAGTCGGCGGCGAACCGCATGCCCGCCTGGTACGCCTCGATCCGCGCGCGGCCGATCTCGGCCTCGATGTCCCCGGGGTTGAGTTCCTCGGCCAACGAACGCACCTCCGCCAGGCGACGGTTGGTCACCTCGTCCATGTCCGCTCCTGTCCTTCCGCATCGGCTCACCCCTGATCCTCGCCACTCCGGGCCGGGTTTGCACGATCGGGTGGCTGAATACGCCCGGATCAGGCCCGATACCGCACCGAGCGCGACGACCGCACTGCGCTCGGTGACCACCGGACGGTCATCCCGCGCGAATCCGGTGAGCGGGGTCGGGTCGAGCACATCGTCTCGATCAGAACCGGGTGCTTCGGCGAGGATGGGCGCCGGACCTCATCCGGCACGCCGGCACCCGCGTGCCCACGAGCAACAGAGCGATCAGTCGATGAGCAATGCCAAGGGCAGGCTGGACCTGGACGTCGTCGGGCACACCGCGTGGATCACGATCGACAACCCGGACCGCCGCAACGCCATGACCGCGAGCATGTGGCGGCAGGTCCCGGAGTTGCTGGCCGCGGTCGCCGACGATCCCGCGGCGCGCGTCGTGGTGCTGACCGGTGCCGGCGGGGCGTTCAGCGCCGGGGCGGACATCTCCGAGCTGCACGCCATCGAGGGTGCGGCGGAGAACCCGACGGTGGCCGCCGAACGCGCCCTGGTCGACTTCCCGCTGCCCACCATCGCGCTGGTCAACGGGTTGTGCATCGGTGGTGGCTGCCAGCTCGCCGCGGCCTGCGACATCCGCGTCTCGGCGGCTTCGGCGACCTTCGGCATCACCCCGGCCAAGCTCGGCATCGTCTACCCGCCGTCGAGCATCGCCCGCCTCACCGAGCTCGTCGGCCCGTCGGCGGCCAAGCTGCTGCTGTTCTCGGCGGACTTCTTCGACGCCGCGCACGCGCTGCGGATGCGCTTGGTGGACGAGGTCGTCGAGGACCCGCGGACGCGGGTGGGCGAGCTGGCGGCGACCATCGCCTCGCGCTCCCAGCTCACGGTCCGCGCGTCGAAGGAGCTCGTCGACCTCGCCCAGCGCGGACTGCCCCTCGACGAGCGGGCCGGGCAGTGGCGGCAGCGGTCGGCCGAAGCCGGTGAGAGCGCCGAGGGAATCGCCGCCTTCCTCGAACGCCGCCAACCGGACTTCCCGCACCACTGAGGTCCACATCGGACAGCGGTACCTTGGTCGCGGACCGGCGGCTACGTCGAGGGGAGTAGGCGGATGTGCGCTTCCGGGCCGACTCCGCGCGGGGCCGGATCGGCGAGAATCCAGCGCATGCGGGCATTGCGATCGTGGAGCGCGGATGCGGCACTCGCCGTGGTGATCACGCTGGTCGGGCTGGTGGGCACCACCATCGTGAACCGGTGGTCGGACACCGCGATCCGGCCGCTGGACGCGCTCGGGCTGGCCTTGGTGGCCGCCGCGGGTCTGAGCCTGGTGCTGCGCCGCAGGCAGCCCGTGATCACCGCCGGTGCGGTCGCGCTGCTGACCTCGACCTACCTGGTGCTGGGCTACACCTACGGCCCGATCATGCTGTCGCTCGTGGTGGCGGTCTACTCGCTGGCCCGGCACCGGCCGCCGTCGACCTCGGTGCCGGTCGCGCTGGGCGCGCTCGCGGTGCTGCTGGTGCACGTCTTCACCACCGGTACCGGGCTGCCGAGCCTGCTCGGGGTGATTCCGGCCTCGGCGTGGGTGGCCGTGCCGTTCGCCATCGGCAGCGTCGTGCGCGTGCAGCGCGAGGCGGTGGCGCGGGACCGGGCCGAGCAGCTGCGCCAGCGGGTCGACGACGAGCGGTTGCGCATCGCGCAGGAGGTGCACGACGTCGTCGGCCACGGGCTGGCCGCGATCAAGATGCAGGCCGATGTCGCGCTGCACGTGCTGGCGAAGAAGCCTGAGCAGGCCGAGGTGGCGCTGGAGGCGATCAGCCGGACCAGCAGCGATGCGCTCGACGAGCTGCGCGCGACGCTGGCCGTGGTGCGCCGGTCGGATGCGCAGGCGCCGGGTCTGGCACGGCTGGAGGACCTGCTGCAGCGCATGCGCGAGGCCGGGGTGGCCGTCGAGCTGAGCACCGCCGGGCAGGCCCGGCAGCTGCCACCGGTGGTCGATCTGACCGCCTACCGGATCCTGCAGGAATCGCTGACCAACGTGCTGCGCCACAGCAGCGACATGCGCGCCGAGGTGACCGTCGAGTACACCGAGGACGCCGTGGTGCTGACCGTTGCCAACCCGCTGTCCGGTCCCGTCGGCGGTGGTGGTGGACTCGGGTTGCCCGGCATGCGGCAGCGGGTCGCATCGCTGGGCGGTGAGTTCACCGCCGGTCCCGCCGCGGACCGCAGGTTCACCGTCCACGCCCGCCTGCCCACCGGAGGAACCGGATGATCTCCGTGCTGATCGTCGACGACCAGGACCTGGTGCGCATCGGGTTGCGCACCCTGATCGACAGCGAGGACGACCTGACCTGCGCCGGGGAGGCCGCCGACGGGCTGGCCGCGGTGGCCGCGGCGCGCGAGCACCGGCCGGACGTGGTCCTGATGGACGTGCGGATGGCCGGGGTCGACGGCCTCGAAGCCACCCGGCGCATCACCGCCGATCCCGAGCTCGCCGCGACCAGGGTGATCGTGCTGACCACCTTCGAGATCGACGAGTACGTCTTCAGCGCGCTGCGGGCCGGGGCCAGCGGCTTCCTGCTCAAGGACACCAAGCCGGTCGACCTGCTGCGCGCGATCCGGCTGGTCGCCGCCGGCGATGCGCTGCTCGCGCCGTCGGCCACGCGCCAGCTGGTCCGCGAGTTCGTCTCGATGCAGCCGCGCACCCGCCGCCCGCACCCCCAGCTGCACACGCTGACCGAGCGCGAGCGGGAAGTGCTCGGGCTGGTCGCCGAGGGGCTCAACAACGAGGAGATCGCCGAGCGGCTGGTGGTCAGCCCGGCCACCGCCCGCACGCACGTGAGCCGCGCGATGATCAAGCTCGGCGCGCGGGACCGGGCGCAGCTCGTCGTGTTCGCCTACCAGTCCGGCCTCGCCGACTGAGCGTCCTCATAGGACTGTTCGGTTCCGGCCTCGCGAAAACCGCTTCGCCCGTGCGGGCAAATCGGTCAGAATAGGACTGTGTTCGTCACCGTCTCCACCACGCACGAGCCTGCGACCGATCTGGGCCACCTGCTGCACAAGCATCCGGGCAAGGCGCAGGAGTTCCCCGTCGCCGGCGGGACGGCGCACGTCTTCTACCCGGTCGCCGGGCCGGAGGAGTGCACCGCCGCGCTGCTGCTGGACGTCGACCCGGTCGGTTTGGTGCGCGGCAAGCACAACGATTCCTTCGCGCTGGGCCAGTACGTCAACGACCGGCCCTACGCGGCGGGCTCGCTGCTCGCGGTGGCGCTGGGCTCGGTGTTCCGGACGGCGCTGAACGGTCGCTGCGATGCGCGGCCGGAGCTGGCCGCCACCGCGATCCCGCTGCGGATCCGGATTCCCGCGCTGCCCTGCCGCGGCGGGGCCGAGCTGGTGGCCCGGTTGTTCGAGCCGCTGGGCTGGCGGGTGGAGGCCACGCCGGTCCCGCTGGACCCGCAGCTGCCGGACGCGGGCGACTCGCGGTACGTCGACCTGCGGCTGTCCGGGGACCTGCGGCTCTCCGATGCGCTCAAGCACCTGTACGTGCTGATCCCGGTGCTCGACGACGCCAAGCACTACTGGGTCACCGGCGACGAGGTGGACAAGCTGCTGCGCGCCGGCGACGGCTGGCTGGCCGAGCACCCGGAGCGGGAGCTGATCAGCCGCCGCTACCTCGCGCACCGCAGGACCTACGTCCGCTCCGCGCTGGCACAGCTCGCCGAAACCGGCGACGCCGAGGGCGAACTGGACAACGCGCTGGCCGAACCCGTGGTCTCCGAAGCCCCCGAGGCCGATGTGCCGCTGGCCGTGCAGCGGCGCGGCAGCGTGCTCGCGGTGCTCAAAGCCAGCGGCGCGCGGCGCGTGCTGGACCTGGGTTGCGGTAGCGGAGCGCTGCTGAGCGATCTGGTGAAGGAGTCCTCGTTCACCGAGATCGTCGGCGTGGACGTCTCGGCGCGAGCCCTGGAAATGGCGGAGCGGCGGTTCGAACGGCTCCCCGAGCGCCAGCGCGAGCGGCTCGTGCTGCGGCAGTCCGCGCTGACCTACGTCGATGCCGAGCTCGCCGGTTACGACGCCGCGGTGCTGATGGAGGTCGTCGAGCACGTCGACCCGAGCAGGCTGGCGGCGCTGGAGCACGCGGTGTTCGCCGCCGCCCGGCCGCGCACCGTCGTGGTGACCACCCCGAACGTGGAGTACAACGTGCGATTCGCCAACCTGCCCGCCGGACGGTTCCGGCACCCCGACCACCGCTTCGAGTGGACCCGGGCGCAGTTCCAGGAGTGGGCGGGCGCGGTCGCCGGGCGGCACGGCTGCTCCGTCGAGCACCTGCCGGTCGGACCGGTGGACCCGCAGGTCGGTGCGCCGACGCAGCTGGCCGTGTTCACCAGGGCGGAGGTGCCGGCATGAGACTGTCCATCCCGGACATGTCGCTGGTGGTGCTGATCGGCGCCTCCGGCTCGGGCAAGTCGACGTTCGCCCGCACCCACTTCGCACCGACCCAGGTGCTCTCCAGCGACTTCTTCCGCGGCCTGGTGGCCGACGACGAGAACGACCAGTCGGCCAGCGCCGCGGCCTTCGACGCGCTGCACTACGTCGCGGGCAAGCGGCTGGAAGCCGGCCGGCTGACCGTGATCGACGCGACGAACGTGCAGCGCAGCGCGCGGTCCTCCCTGGTCGGGCTGGCCAGGAAGCACCACGTGCTGCCGGTGGCGATCGTGCTCGACCTGCCCGAGTCGGTGTGCCGGGCGCGCAACGCCGAACGCCCCGACCGCGACTTCGGGCCAGGAGTGGTGCGCAAGCACCGGGCCGATCTGCGGGGTTCGCTGAAAACGCTGCAGCGCGAGGGTTTCCGGCGGGTGCACGTGCTGCGCAGCGTCGAGGAGGTGGCGGCCGCCGGCATCGAGGTGGAGCCGCTGCTCAACGACAAGCGCGCCGAGACCGGGCCGTTCGACGTGATCGGTGACGTGCACGGTTGCCGGGCCGAGCTGGAGCAGCTGCTCGGCGAGCTGGGCTACGCCGTCGAGCGCGACGCCGAGCAGCGGGCGATCGGTGCGCGCCACCCGGAGGGCAGGCGTGCGGTGTTCGTCGGTGACCTGGTCGACCGCGGCCCGGACACTCCCGGTGTGCTGCGGCTGGTCATGGGCATGGTGGCGGCGGGCACCGCGCTGGTGGTGTGCGGCAACCACGACGACAAGCTGACGCGCGCGCTGCGCGGGCGCAACGTCAAGGTCGCGCACGGGCTCGCCGAGTCGCTGGCGCAGCTGTCGGCCGAACCGGCGGAGTTCCGCAAGCAGGTCGAGGAGTTCTGCGGCGGGCTGGTCGCGCACTACGTGCTCGACGGCGGCAAGCTCGTGGTCGCCCACGCCGGGCTGCCCGAGCGCTTCCACCGCCGGGCGTCGGCCACCGTGCGCGGTTTCGCGCTCTACGGCGAGACCACCGGGGAGACCGACGAGTTCGGGCTGCCGGTGCGCCTCCCGTGGGCCGAGGAGTACCGGGGCCGGGCGATGGTGCTCTACGGCCACACGCCGACCCCCGAAGCGGAGTGGATCAACGGCACGATGTGCCTGGACACCGGCTGCGTGTTCGGCGGCAAGCTGACCGCGCTGCGCTACCCGGAGCGGGAGGTGGTGTCGGTGCCCGCGCAGCAGGTCTGGTACGAGCCGACGCGCCCGTTCCTGCCTTCCGCCGAGCCGCGGGTGCCGCGGCGCGATCCGGGTGTGCTCGACCTCGACGACGTCGCCGGGCGGCGGAGCGTGGAAACCCGGCACCACGGGCGGATCGCGATCCAGCCCGAGCGCGCGGCCGCGGCGCTGGAGGTGATGAGCCGGTTCGCGATCGACCCGCGGTGGCTGCTGTACCTGCCGCCGACGATGTCGCCGGTCGCCACCTCGAAGCGGCCCGATGTGCTGGAGCACCCGGAGGAGGCGTTCGCCGGCTACCGCGCGGCCGGGGTGCAGGAGGTGCTGTGCGAGGAGAAGCACATGGGCTCCCGCGCGGTCGTCCTGGTCCGCCGGGACGATTCGGCGGGGCGGTTCGGCATCGAGGGGCCCGGAGCGGTGCACACCCGGACCGGGCGGCCGTTCTTCGCCGCCGAGCAGGAGTCGCAGCTGCTCGCCGGAGTGCGCGCAGCGGTGACCTCGGCCGGGCTGTGGGACGAGCTGGAGAGCGACTGGCTGCTGCTGGACGCCGAGCTGATGCCGTGGAGCGCCAAGGCCGGTGCGCTGATCACCGAGCAGTACGCCGCGGTCGGGGCCGCTGCCGAAGCGGCGCTGCCGCCCGCGCTCGATGCGCTGACCGCTGCGACCGAGCGAGGTGTCGACGTGTCGGCCCTGCTGGCGAAGACCAGCGCCCGGGCGGACAACGCCAGCGCCTACCGGGACGCCTACCGCCGCTACTGCTGGCCCACCGAGGGCTTGCGCGGTGTGCGGCTGGCGCCGTTCCAGCTGCTGGCCACCGAGGGCCGGACCTACCACGACCGCGAGCACGGCTGGCACCTCGCGCTGGCCGACCGGCTGGTGCAGGCCGACCCGGAGCTGTTCGCCACGACCCGCCGCTTCGCGGTGGACACCACCGATCCGGCCTCCACCGCCGCAGGCACCGCCTGGTGGGAGGAGCTGACCGGAACCGGGGGTGAGGGCGTGGTCGTCAAACCGGCGGGCAACCTCACCAGGGGCAAGCGCGGTCTCGTGCAGCCGGGTGTGAAGGTGCGCGGGCGGGAGTACCTGCGGATCATCTACGGCCCCGACTACACCGAGCGGGCCAACCTCGACCGGCTGCGGCAGCGGGGCCTGGGCCGCAAGCGCGGCTTGGCGAGCCGCGAGTACGCCCTCGGGCTGGAAGCGCTGGAGCGGCTGGCCCGCGGTGAACCGCTGTGGCGGGTGCACGAGTGCGTCTTCGCGGTGCTGGCCCTGGAATCCGAGCCGGTGGATCCGCGGTTGTAGCGGCTCAGCGCAGGTCGCGCAGCAGGCGTTTGAGGATCTTGCCGGAGGGGTTGCGCGGCAGGTCGGTGCGGAACTCGACCTGCCGCGGCCGCTTGTAGTTGGCCAGGCGGTCCCGGCAGTGCGCCAGGACCTGCTCGGCGGACAGTTCCGCGCTGCCGACGACGAACGCCTTGCCGACCTCGCCGAGGCGTTCGTCGGGCACGCCCACCACGGCGACCTCCACGACGCCCTCCAGCCGGGCCAGCACCTGCTCGATCTCGGCCGGGTAGACGTTGAAGCCGCCGCAGATGTACATGTCCTTGAGGCGGTCGGTGATGGTCAGGTAGCCGCGCTCGTCCAGCGTTCCGACGTCGCCGGTGCGCAGCCAGCCGCCGGGGCCGATGGCCTGCTCGGTGGCCGCTTCGTCGTCGAGGTAGCCCAGCATGATGTTGTCCCCGCGCACCTGGACCTCCCCCGCCTCACCGGCGGGTTTCGCGGTGCCGTCCGGGCCGGCGATCCGGATCTCGAGGCCGGCCGCGGCGCGCCCGCAGGTGCGGGCCACGGTCTCGTCGTCGTCCTCCGGCCGGCACATCGTCGCCACGACCGCCTCGGTCAGCCCGTAGGCGGTGAGCACGGTGTCGAAGCTCAGCTCCCGCTGCATCCGCTCCACCAGCACCACCGGGACGGTGGCCGCACCGGTCACCGCCAGTCGCAGGCTCGACAGGTCGTGGTTGCCGCGGTCGGCGTGGTCGAGCATCGACTGGTAGATGGTCGGCGGCCCGGGCAGCACCGTGATCCGGTCGGACTCGACGCGCCGGAGCACCTCGGCGACGTCGAAGGTCGGTTGCGGCAGCAGCGCCGCGCCGCTGAGCAGGCAGGCCAGGATCCCGGCCTTGTACCCGAAGCTGTGGAAGAACGGGTTGATCACCAGGTAGCGGTCATCGCTGGTCAGCACGCCGTGCTCGACCCAGGTCCGCGCGACGCCGAGCGCCTGGCGGTGCGCGCTCATCGCGCCCTTGCTCCGCCCGGTCGTGCCCGAGGTGAACAGGATGTCGCTGACGTCGTCGGGCGTGACCGCGGCCGCCGTCTCATCGGCCCGCTCCGGCGGCACCGCGGCCGCCAGCTCGTCGAGGTCGCTCCAGCGGCGGGTGCCCGGCACCGGCTCCAGCTCGCCTTCGACCGGGATGCGGATGGTGGTGCGCAGCTGGTCGACCGGTCCGCCGTTGGCGGCGCGGATCTGCGCCAGCCGGTCGGTGCCCAGGAACTCCCCGGTGATCACCAGTGCCCGGGCCCGCGAGCGGCGGATCACCTCGAGGCTCTCGGCTCCGGTGAACCGGGTGTTGACCGGTACCAGCGTTGCGCCCGCGTACTGCGCGCCGAGCGCGGCCAGCACCCAGTGGTGGGTGTTGGGCGAGCACAGCGCGACCCGGTCGCCGGGCCGGATGCCTTCGGCGATGAGCGCACGCGCCACGGTCCGCACCCGTTCCAGCAGGTGCGCGAAGTCGAGCCGGACCGGCCCGTCGAACACCGCGGTCGAATCCGGGAAGCGCTGCGCGGCAACGGCGACCGCCGCGGGAATGGTGAACGGCTCGCTGCCGGGCACGGGACCACCTCCAAGCAAGTGCTTGGTAAGCTAACCTCCCGAGCGCTTGCTTGGCCAGAGGCGGCGGCCGATTTCCGCGCCGAACGCCCTACTGGCCGATCGGGACGTAGTCGGACCAGGCGGTATCGCTGAGCTTGACCTTGGCGTCCCAGAGCTCGACCTTGAAGCGCACCCGGCCCTTCTCGCTCAGGTCGAAGTTGCAGTCGACCGGATCACCCTTGGAGTTGGTGTCCTTGCACTCCACCACCCGGCCGTAGTCGGTCTCGGCGACCGTCTTGATCCACATGCCGTCCTTGTTGGAGTCGTGCGCGAAGACGTGGTCACCGATCGCCTCGAAGCAGCCGGTGCCGCGCACCTCGCCCTGGTAGCGGATCGACTGGCACCACTTGGTCTGCTTCGGCTCGGCGGGCTTGGTCTCCGGGTCCCCGCCCGGCTCGGTCTCCTCGAACACCGGTTGATCCACCGGCGGGAGCTCGGACGGCGGGGCCTCGGTGGGCGGCGCGGTCGTCTCGCCCGTCCCGCTCAGCGACGTCGGGGCCTCGACCGGGACGGCCCGGCCCGGTTCGGTGCGCATCGTGGTGGCGAAGGCGACCGCGCCCGCCACCACGACCAACGCCCCCACCCCCGCGGCGACGTACGGCCAGCGGGCCCGGCGGCTCGGTGCCGCGGGCGGCATCACGAACGCGGCGGGCATCGCGGTCACGCTGGTCAGCGCCTGGCGGGCGGCCCGGGCCAGCTCGCCGGCGCTGGCGTAGCGGTCGGCCGGGTTCTTCGCCATGCCGCGGGCGACGATGTGGTCGAACTCGCGCGGGATGTCCCCGCGGGCGGCCGTGGGCAGCGGCGGCTGGTGGTTGAGGTGCGCGTTGATCAGCGAGGCCGCCGTCTCGCCCTCGAACGGCTTGCCCCCGGTCAGGCACTGGTAGAGCACGCAGGCCAGCGAGTACACGTCCACCCGGTGGTCCACCGGGCCGTCGTCGAAGCGCTCCGGGGCCATGTAGGCCAGGGTGCCCACGGTGTAACCGGTGGAGGTCAGGCTCGCCGAGGCCCGCAGCGACGCGGCGATGCCGAAGTCGACGAGGTAGGCGAAGCCGTTCTCGCCGACCAGGATGTTGGACGGCTTGACGTCGCGGTGCACCAGGCCTTCGGCGTGCGCGGCGTCCAGCGCCTGCGCGATCTGCTCCAGGACGATCACCGCGTCGGCCGGGCGCATGGGACCGTTGGCCGCCAGCAGCGAGCCGACGTCGCTGCCCTCCACCAGCCGCATGTCCAGGTAGAGGCGGCCGTCGATCTCGCCGTAGGCGTGGATCGGGATGACGTGCGGCTCGCGCAGCCGGCCCGCCGCGTGCGCCTCCTGCTTGAACCGGTCGCGGAACTCCTCGTCGGCTGCGAGGTTCGCCGCCAGCAGCTTGAGGGCGACCACGCGGTCGTGACGGGTGTCGTAGGCGCGCAGGATCTCTCCCATGCCACCCCGCGCGATCAATCCCTCCACGCGGTACGGGCCGAACTGCCACTTCACGGTGCGCAACTCCTCTGACCGACGTCCGGGTCATCCTATTGGGCGACGTACGGCCCGCGGAACGCCCCGAAGTCCGGGCGATCCGGCCACCGACGGTGAACATTCCACTACGAAACCACCGCCCCCGCTTCATTCGCCGCACCGGGCCTGCTAGAAGAAGTGGATCATGCTGTGAGGCCCCGGCTGCGGAAAGGACGAGTCCCCGATGTCGACCGACACGACGGACGCACGCAAGATCGATCGCGGCGAGGAGCTGGGCGGCTGCCCGGTCAGCCGGGGCGCCGACGGGGTCTGGCTGGTCCGCGGCCACGCCGCCGCGCGCGCCGCGCTGCGCAGCACCGACACCGTCCAGGCGGGTCTCGGCGTGGAGACCGTCGAGAAGATGCCCGGCAAGATCCGCCGCCCGGTGCTCTACCGGGACGGACCCGAGCACCGCGAGCACCGGCGGCAGACCGCCAAGTACTTCACGCCGCGCCGGGTCGACGAGGCCTACCGGGGCATCATGGAGCGGGTCAGCGACGAGCAGCTGGACAAGCTCCGCCACCAGGGCCACGCGCGGCTGTCGGAGCTGAGCTTCGCCCTGTCCATCGACGTGGCGTGCGCGGTGATCGGGCTGACCGAGAGCCGCCCCGGCCTGGCCCAGCGGTTGGAGCGGTTCTTCCCGGAGGAGTTCGGCGAACCGGGTTTCACCAGCATCAACGGCCTGTACTGGGTGTGGCGGCAGGCCCGGAACTGGTCGAGCATCTTCCTCAACGACGTCCGCCCGGCGGTGCGCGCGCGGCGCGCGCAGCGGCGCGACGACCTGATCTCGCACCTGCTCGACGAGGGCTGCTCGGCGGCGGAGATCCTCGGCGAGTGCATCACCTTCGCCGCCGCGGGCATGATCACCACGCGGGAGTTCATCAACCTCTCGGCCTGGCACCTGTTCACCGATGACGCGCTGCGCGAGCGCTACCAGGCCGCCGAGGAGCCCGAGCGGATCGCGATCCTGCACGAACTGCTGCGGCTGGAACCGGTGGTCGGGCACCTCAAGCGGCGCGCCACCGCGCCCGTCGAGCTGCCCGGCGAGGACGGCGAGACGGTCACCGTCCCGGCCGGCGAGGTGATCGACGTCCAGGTCAGCGCCACCAACACCGATCAGCGCGCGGTCGGCGAGCAGCCGCTGGCCGTGTGCCCCGCGCGCCCGCTCACCGACGCCACCGCCCCGGGGATGTCCTTCGGGGACGGCGCGCACAAGTGCCCGGGCTCGAACGTCGCGATCCTGGAGACCGACGTCTTCCTCAGCAAGCTGTTCGCGCTGCCCGGGGTCGGGATGCGGACGCCGCCGCGGGTCTCCATGAACGAGGCGATCGGCGGCTACGAGCTCCGCGACATGGTCGTCGAACTCCAGTGAGCAACTGGGCCGAGGGGCACCCGGTGCGGGTGCCCCTCGACCGCGTCAGGACTCTGGAGTCTCGTCGTCCGGGACCGCGATGGGGCGCAGCCGGGCCCAGGCGACGAACGCCGCGGCGAAGACGAGCATCCCGACGCCCGCCCACAGGTTGATGTTGACCCCGGCGGACTTCTCCACCGCTTCCGCGCTGGAGGTCGCACCGACGACGACGAGCACCGCGCCGTAGATGGCGAACAGCAGCGCGATCACCGTTCGGATGTCGAAAGCGCCCGCAGTGGGCTTGTTTTTCACCATTGTCGCTTCCTCGGTCAGGCGAAGATGATGTTGAGGGCGATGACCAGGACCAGGGCGATACCGGCCAGCAGTCCGGGCCGCCGGTACCAGCCGGCGTCCTCACCGCTGGTGGCCGCCTGCCGCGCCGACCGCGGCGTCAGCGAATACACCAGACCCGCCAGCTCGGCCTCCGGCTTCGGCCGCGTCACCAGGCTGACCACCACGCTCACGACGATGTCGACCACGAACGCCACACCCGCGCCCACGAAACTCGCGCCCTGACCCGGCAGGTCCAGCACCCCGGTCTCGGCCATCGCGAACACCACCACCGCCGACACCGTGCCCACAACCAGACCCGCCCACCCGGCGTGCGGAGTCATCCGCTTCCAGAACATCCCCAGGATGAACGTCGCGAACAACGGCGCGTTGAAGAACGAGAACAACTGCTGCAGATAATCCATCAGGTTCGCATAACCCGACGCGATGAACGCCGTCCCGACCGCCGCCACCGTCGCCCCGACGGTCACCCACCGCCCCATGTTCAGGTAATACCGGTCATCCCGGTCCCGCACCACGTAGGACTGCCAGATGTCGTAGGTGAACACCGTGTTGAACGACGACAGGTTCGCCGCCATCCCCGCCATGAACGACGCCAGCAACCCCGCCAGCGCGATCCCCAGAATCCCGTTCGGCAGCAGATCCCGCATCAACAACAAGATCGCATCGTTGTAGCTGACCCCCGCACCCTCCGGCGCACCCGCCTGCTTGTACGCGCCCAGCTCCGGAATCACCACCGCCGCGATCATCCCCGGAATGATCACGATGAACGGGATGAACATCTTCGGAAACGCCCCGATGATCGGCGTCCGCTGCGCCGCCGACATGCTCTTCGAAGCCATCGCCCGCTGCACCTCGACGAAATTCGTCGTCCAATACCCGAACGACAGCACGAACCCCAGCCCGAACACCAACCCCACCACGCTCCACACCGGATCGGCGAACCCCGTCAACTCCGTACCCGGCCACGCCGACAGCTGCTCCGCACCACCCGGCCCCGCCGAGATCTTGTCCACCAACCCCTGAACCCCACCGACCTTCACCAACCCCACGATCGTCAACGGCAACAACGCCGCCACGATCACGAAGAACTGCAACACCTCGTTGTAGATCGCCGCCGACAACCCGCCCAACGCCGTGTAGGACAACACGATCGCCGCCGCGCACAACACCGACACCCACAACGGCCACCCCAGCAACGCATTCACGATGCTGGCCAGCAAGAACAGGTTCACCCCCGCGATCAACACCTGCGCCACCGCGAACGACACACCATTCACCAAATGCGCCGCACGACCGAACCGCCGCAACATGAACTCCGGAACACTACGAACCTTCGACCCGTAGTAGAACGGCATCATCACCACACCCAAAAACAGCATGGCAGGCACCGCACCAACCCAGAAATAATGCATCGTCGGCATACCGTACTGCGCACCATTGGCCGACATACCAATGATCTCGATCGCACCCAGATTAGCCGAGATGAACGCCAACCCCGTCACCCACGCAGGCAACGCCCGACCCGACAAGAAAAAATCCAGACTCGTCGACACCGCACGCCGCGCCACATAACCAATACCCAGCACAAACACGAAGTACAACGCCAACAACACATAATCAACGGCATTCGCGTCCAACAGCCGACCCTGGGCCAGCACCGACGCGCCCGCCCATCCCTGAGCGTCCACAGTGGTCCCTCTTTCCAGCGCGATGACGGCACTGCGCCCGGAGGCCCGGACCCGGCCCCCGACCAGCACCGTGCGCAATATGTTGTCCGCGGCAACATACCACCGCCGAACAGCTCCGAGAAGCTTGCTGAATCGATCAATCAACCCCGCCGTGACCGCATCGCAATGCAACGTTTTCACGTGCGGTGCAACGACATTCCGCCGAACGGATCAGCGGCTGGCGAGCACCTGCTCGAAGGCCAGCTCGGCCGCGCCCAGCAGCTTGCCGTCGCCGCCCAGCGAGGAGGTGACGAGCTTGGTGCCGCCCATCGCGCGGCTGACCAGGCTGCGCTCCGCGAGCAGCCCGCCGACGTGGTCGAGCAGCGTGCGCGGCAGCGCGGTGAAGAGGTCACCCAGAACCACGAGCTGCGGGCTCAGAAGGTTCACCACGTTGCACAACCCGATGGTCAGCCACTCGGCGAACTCGCCCAGCCGCTTCAGCACCTCGTCCGGTTCCTGCGCCAGCGCGTGCAGTTCGGCGACGATCACGCCGCGCGCCGCGCCCTCCGGCAGCTCCAGCGCCCGGCTCAGCGCCCGCTCCCCCACCTCGGTCTCCCAGCAGCCCCGGCTCCCGCAGTAGCACTCGAGACCACCGGGCCGCACCACCATGTGCCCGAGCTCGCCGACGTAGCCGCCGCTTCCGCGCAGCGGCAGGCCGTCGGAGATCACGCCACCTCCGACCCCGACACCGGCGCTGACGAAGACCGCGTCCGTCGCGCCGCGAGCCGCGCCCCGCAGGTGTTCGGCGAGCACGCCGAGCTCGGCGTCGTTGCCGACCTCCACCCGCCTGCCGCCCAGCGCCTCGGACAACCACTGCCCCAGCGGCACGTCGCTCCAGTGCAGGTTCGGGGCCTCGCGCACCATGCCGTCCGCGCGCCGCACCACGCCGGGCGCCGAGACCCCGACCGCGGCGATCGCGACACCGGCCTCCTCGACGAGCACCGCGCTGCTGTCCACGATGCGGGTGAAGACCTCGCCGGGCGTGCGGGTTTCCGGGCGCAGGCTCCAGCTGCACCGGTTGAGGATCTCCCCGCCGAGCCCGATCAGCGCCATCGACACCTGCTCGACCCGCACGTCCACGGCCAGCGCCACCGCGGCGTGCGGCTGCGGCAGCACCAGCAGCGACGGCCGTCCCGCGCCGCTGCGCTGGGCGGGCAGCCGCTCGACCACCAGACCGTCGCCGACCAGCTCGTCGACCAGCGCCTTGATGGTGCTGCGGTTGAGACCCATCTCGGCGGCCAGCGCGGCCCTGGTGCACGGACCGCTGATGTGCAGCCGGCGCAGCAGCACGGCCCGGTTGTGCTGGCGCACCTCATCGGGCCGCGCTCCCGCGGTTGGCGTCGTACTCACCTGGGCTGCGTCCTCCGCCTGTTCTGGGTCACCGTCCGGGAAAAGCTCTAGCACAACCGCCGCTCGGCGATGCGGTGCGTGCCCCGTTCAGCGCTCGGGCGCGGCTGCCGAACGACGTCGTGACAGCGCGTCGGCACCAGCGGCGGCGACCAGCACCAGGCCGGTGATGATGTTGACCGGTGCGGCCTGGAAACCGAGCAGGTTCAGCCCGTTCTGGACGGTGGCCAGCACCGCTCCGCCGAGCACCGCGTCCGCCGGTCGCCCCTTGCCCCCGAACAGCGAGGTACCGCCGATCACCGCCGCGCCCACCGCGAACAGCACCAGGTTCCCGCCGCCCGCGCTGCCGTCGACCGAACCGGTCTTGGAGGTGTAGACGATCGCCCCGACGGCAGCGGCCGCGGAGCAGATCACGAACGCGGTCATCCGGACCCGGGCCACGTCCACGCCCGCCCGGTGCGCGGCGTCGCGGTTGCCGCCGATCGCGCGCAGGTGCCTGCCGTAGCGGGTGCGGTCCAGCACGTGGGTGCCGGCGACCAGCAGGACCAGGATGATCGGCACGACCAGCGGCACGCCGCGGATGGAGGCCAGTTCCGGGTGCGGTGAGCGGTCCAGCACCAGCAGGGCGGTGGCCAGTCCGCCGCATCCCAGCACCGCCAGGACCTTCGCGACGACCAGCGCGGTCGGCTGGGCGACCAGGCCCTGGCGCAGCCGGACCAGGTGCCGGTGGCCGACGACGGCCGCGTAGCCGGTTCCGGCGATGCCGAACAGCGCCCAGCTGGCCGCCGGGCCGAGGCTGCCGTTGGCGACGGCGAACAGCTCCGGGCTCTGCCGGACGGAGATCGTGCCGCCTGGCCCGACCAGCTGCAGCACCACGCCGGACCAGGTGATGAACAAGCCGAGGGTGACGATGAACGACGGGATCCGCACCTTCGACACCGCGAAACCGGTCACGCACCCGATCGCCGCGCCGGTGCTGATCGCGAGCAGCATCTCCAGCCACGGGTTCGCCCCGAACCCGCCCACCAGCAGCACCAGCGCCAGCGCGGAAAGCGCCGCGCCGAGCCAGATCCGCAGCAGCAGCGCGAGCAGCGCCGCACCGGCCAGGGCCAGCGCGAAGGCGGCGAACACCGCCGTGCCCATCGCCCCGAGCAGGTTCCCGTCGTGCTGGAAGTGCAGGGCGAGCAGCGATGCCGCCACGCCGGAGGCGGTGCCCGCGGACAGGTCGATCTCGCCGAGCAGCAGGACGTACACCAGGCCCATCGCGATGATGGTCTGCCCGGCGCCCTGCTGGAGCAGGTTGGCCAGGTTGTTGAGGGTGAGGAAGTCCTCCGACAGCGCGGTGAACAGCACCAGCAGCGCCACCAGCACGACCAGCGCGGGCAGTGCGCCGAGCTCGCCCCGGCGGAGCTTGCCCGCGTAGTCGCGCACCGCCTCACCGGTGCCGCGCGAGGTGGTGTCGATGCCGAAGTCCGCCACCGGGGTCGACACGCGTTCGGTCATCGTCGCTCCTCAGACCGCCGGCCGCGCCAGGCCGAGCTCACCGGAACGCCCGGCGGTCATCAGCTCGACCACCTGGCGGTGGGTCAGGTCGCCCGCGGGCAGTTCGGCGGCCATCCGGCCCAGGTGCAGGACCGCGACGCGGTCGGCGACCTCGAACACGTCGGACATGTTGTGGCTGATCAGCACCACGCCGAGGCCCTGCTCGGCCAGCCGGCGGATCAGGTCGAGCACCTGGCGGGTCTGCGCGACGCCGAGCGCGGCGGTGGGTTCGTCCAGCACGACGACCCGGCTGTTCCACAGCACGGCGCGCGCGATGGCCACCGCCTGCCGCTGACCGCCGGACAGCGAGCCGGCCTTCGCGCGCACCGACCCGACGGTGCGCACCGACAGGGAGCGCAGCGTGTCCCTGGCGGCCAGTTCCATCCCGGTCTCGTCGAGCAGCGCGCGCGGTCCGCGCTCGCGGCCGAGGAACATGTTCTGCACGACGTCGAGGTCGTCGCACAGCGCGAGGTCCTGGTGGACGGTTTCGATGCCGAGCTCGACGGCGTCGCGCGGGTGCCGGATCTGCACCGGACGGCCGGCGAAGCGCACCTCGCCGCCGTCGATGCGGTGCAGGCCCGCGACGCACTTGACCACTGTGGACTTCCCGGCGCCGTTGTCGCCGATGAGCGCGGTGACCTCGCCTGCGCGGACGGTGAGGTCCACGCCGCGCAGCGCGCGGACGGCGCCGAAGCTCTTGTCGACCCCGCGCAGGGCCAGGATCGGTTCGTGCATCCCCTGCGCTCCTCTCAGCTCGTGATGCCCAGCTGCCGGCACGTCCCGGCCAGCTCGCCGCGGCAGATCTCCTCGGCCCGGATGCGGCCGGGGCCGAGCACCGACTTGATGTCGTCCCGCGTGATCAGCCGCGGCGCCAGCAGCGCGGACTTGACCTCGCGCCCGGTCGCCGGGTCGCGAACGCGGTGCCCGGCGAGCGAATCCGCCGCCGCGCGGTCGTGCCGGACCAGCGCGGCGGCCAGTTCCGCGGTGACCGCGGCCTCCTGGTGGATCGGTTTGAACACCGTGGCCGCCTGGTAGCCCTGCAGGATCGCGCGCAGGCCGTCGACGGTCATGTCCTGGCCGGTGACCGGCACCGTTCCGGCCAGGCCGTACTTCTGCAGCACGGTGATCACCGAGGCGGCCAGGCCGTCGTTGGCCGCCAGGACGCCGTCCACCCGGCCGCCGTTGGCGGTCAGCAGCTGCTCGAAGACGCGGCCACCGGCCTGGTTGTCCCAGCCCTCGACGAACCTGCTGCTCACCAGCCGCAGCTCGCCCGAGTCGTAGCGGGGGCCGAGCTGCTCGGACTGGCCGCGGTGCACCAGTGCGGCGTTGTGGTCGGTGCCCGCCCCGCCGATCTCGATCACCTGCGCCCCGGGCCGCCCGCGCAGCGCGTCCGAGAGAGCACCGGCCTGGAGCGCTCCAACAGCTTCGTGGTCGAAGCTGACGTAGTAGTCCGCGCTGCCCCCGGCGTTGAGCCGGTCGTAGTCGATCACCGGCACGCCCAGCCGCTGGGCCCGCTGCTGCACGGTCGCGCCGACGTCGCCGCTGGGTGCGGCGATGATCAGCACCTGGACCCGCCTGCTGAGCATGCTGTCGGCGATCTGGGTGAACTTCTGCGCATCGCCCTGCGCGTTCTGCACGATCGGCACCAGTCCGCGCTCGCGCAGCGCCTCCCGCAGCAGCGGCTCGTCGGAGTGGGCCCACCGCGCGGAAGTCGCGGTATCGGGCAGGATCACGCCGACCCGCGGCGCACCAGCAGCGACGGGTGCGCCCGGCGCGGACGGCGGCGGCGCGTTGTTCCCGCAGGCCGCCAGCAGCAGCCCGAGGCAGCAGGCCACGGCGGTCAGCACCGCGGGCGTTCTCCGCATCGAGCAGCCTTCCCACTCCGAACTCAAGTCACCTGAAACGTTGCGGCTGACAACTTATGCCACAACACCCGGCACCCAGAAGTTGACCTGATCGGTACAGCGCCGAGATCTGCGGGTTCCGCCGTTGCCGACTACTCCCACGTAGTGATGTCCACCTTCTCCGACGACGGCCGCCTTCTCGCCGCCACCAGCGAGGACGGCGAACTGGTCGTCTACGACACGGGTGATTTGGTCCGAGCGGCTCCACACCTCACCGGCAGCGGCCGGGCGGGAGATCATGTGGGTACCGGGGCAGCACGTGATCACGCTCAAGGAGGACGAGGATGACGAGGTCCGCCCGCGGGCCTACGACCTCGACGCGGACACCGGCACCGACCTCCCCGTGCAGCCGGGCCGCGTGCGCTCCCGAACCGGCGCCTTCCGCGTCGAGCTCGGCGACGGCCGGGTGGACTTCGTCTCCGGGCAGTCCTCGCCCGATCGCACGGTGCGGCTCGGCGACGAGCGCTCCGGCATGGTCATGGACGTGGCGTTCAGCGCGGATGAAACCCGGATGTTCGTCGCCCACGACTCGAAGGTGTACGTCGTCGAGCCCGCTACCGGCACGATCCTGGACACCATCACCGTGACTGGCTCGGCGCACTGGCCGCGAGCCCGGACGGCGCATACCTGGCCGTGGCCGCGGAGGACTGGAACGACGAGTGGAGGTGCACGCCCGACATCTACCGGGTGGCCGACCGGGAGCTCGTCATGCGACGCCCGTCGAAAGACCTCTCGCAGGACGGGTTCAGCGCCCAGGCCCTCGCCTGGTCTCCCGACGGCGCTTGGCTGGCGGCCATCGTCGAGAACGAGATCCACCTCTTCCGCGTGGGGCTGCCCGAGGAGCCACCCGCCGGGCTGGAGCTCTCGACCGGGGATCAGGCGCGTTCGAAGCCGTAAACACGCTCGACCCTGGCGACCTCGATGCGGTAGTCGGCGTACCAGCGCTCCTTGCCGAGCCGCTGCGCTTCGAGGTGCTCGGCGTCCTGCTTCCAGGCCGCGATCGATTCCGCGTCGGTGTAGTAGATGACGAGCAGTTCCCGGCCGTCCGGTCCGGTCTGCGACTCCCGCCCCAGGTACCCGGGCTGGCGCGCACCGAGTTCGGCCATGCGCTCGGACATCGCGTCGTAGCCGTCCAGGTCGTCGGTCAGGGCGCTGCTGATGATGACCGCGTAGTACGGCGGCTCGGGTCGGGTGAAGGTCACCGGTCGAGCCTACGACCGCCGACCGCCGCACTTCGAGCGAATTTCCGTCAGGTCGCGGGCAGGACGCGGCCGGTCACCTCGCCGAAGCCGATCCGGCTGCCGTCGGCACCGGGGGCGGTGGCGGTGATGGTGACCTCGTCGCCGTCTTCGAGGAAGGTGCGCTCCTCGCCGCCGATGCGCACCGGTTGCGCGCCGCCCCAGGTGAGTTCGATGAACGCACCGCGCTGGTGCTCCTCCGGGCCGGAGACGGTGCCCGAGGCGTAGAGGTCGCCGGTGCGGCTGGCGGCGCCGTTGACCGTCAGGTGCGCCAGCATCTGGGCCGGTGACCAGTACATCTCGCGGTACGGCGGGCGGGAGACCTCGTGACCGTTCCAGAACACCGCGAAGTCGACGTCCAAGCCCCACGGCTCCGGTTCCTCGAGGTAGGGCAGCGGTTCGGGGATCTGCGCCGGGGTCGCCACCCGCGCCTGCTCCAGCGCGAGCAGCGGGACCACCCACGGCGAGACCGAGGTGGCGAAGCTCTTGCCCAGGAACGGGCCCAGCGGCACGTACTCCCAGGCCTGGATGTCGCGGGCCGACCAGTCGTTGACCAGCACCGCGCCGAACACCCTGGTGGCGAACTCCGCGATCGGCACCGCGGTGCCCAGTTCGGACCCGGTGCCGACGACGAACCCGAGCTCGGCCTCGACGTCCAGGCGGCGGCACGGGCCGAAGGACGGCGCGTCCTCGCCCGGTGCCTTGCGCTGCCCGCTGGGGCGGACGACGTCGGTGCCCGACACCACCACCGTTCCAGCGCGCCCGTGGTAGCCGACCGGCAGGTGCTTCCAGTTCGGCAGCAGCGGTTCGGAGTCCGGGCGGAACAGCCGTCCGAGGTTGGTCGCGTGGTGCTCGGAGGCGTAGAAGTCGACGTAGTCGGCGACCTCGAACGGCAGGTGCATGCGCACCTCGGACACCGGGTGCACCGCACCGCCCGGGACGTCGCCCGAGACCAGCTCGGTGATCTGCTGCCGCACCCGCACCCACCGGTCGTGGCCCTGGGCCATGAAGGCGTTCAGCGCCGGCCGCGCGAACACCTCGTCACCCAGCGCTGCCGCCAGGTCCACGACGGAGTCGCCCACCCGGACCCCGACCCGCGGTGCGCTCCCGGGAGCGGAGAAGACGCCGTAGGGCAGGTTGGCGAGCCCGAACAGCGAGCCGTCCGGAACGTCGATCACGAGATGCTCACCCCCGCGGCCCCCGCCCCGCCCAGGTCCAGGCGTAACCGGGATCCTCGGCGGCGCGGCCGCCTTCGCCCAGCTCCAGCGGGCGGAAGGTGTCGACCATGACCGCCAGCTCGTCGAAGAACTCCACGCCGATGCTGCGCTCGTAGGCACCCGGCTGCGGGCCGTGCGAGTGGCCGCCGGGGTGCAGCGAGATCGAGCCCTGCCCGATGCCGGAGCCCTTGCGCGCCTCGTAGTCCCCGCCGCAGTAGAACATCACCTCGTCGGAGTCCACATTGGAGTGGTAGTAGGGCACCGGGATGGACAGCGGGTGGTAGTCGACCTTGCGCGGCACGAAGTTGCAGATCACGAAGTTCTGGCCCTCGAAGACCTGGTGCACCGGCGGCGGCTGGTGCACCCGCCCGGTGATCGGCTCGAAATCCGCGACGTTGAACGCGTAGGGGTACAGGCAGCCGTCCCAGCCGACCACGTCGAAGGGGTGCTCGGGGTAGACGAACCGGGTGCCCACGATGCCGCGGCTGCCCCGGTGCTTGACCAGCACCTCCACGTCGCTGCCCGCGCCCAGCAGCGGTTCGGCGGGTCCGCGCAGATCCCGCTCGCAGTAGGGCGAGTGCTCCAGCAGCTGGCCGAACTTCGACAGGTAGCGGCGCGGCGGGGTGATGTGCGAATTGGCCTCGATGCAGTACGCGCGCACCGGCTCCTCGCCCTGCGGCACCCAGCGGTGCGTGGTCGCGCGCGGCAGGATCACGTAGTCGCCCTGCTGGAAGGGCAGCGCGCCGAACACCGTCTCGACCACGCCCGCACCGGACTCGACGTAGACGCACTCGTCGCCGATGCCGTTGCGGTACAGCGGGGAGACGGCGCCCGCGACGGCGTAGGAGATCCGCACGTCGGCGTTGCCCAGGACCAGCCGCCGCCCGGTGACCACGTCGTGCTGCTGCCACTCCTGGCCGCCGAAGAGCTCGTGCAGCTTCAGGTGCCGCGGGCGCAGCGGGTGGTTGGGCTCGGTCTCCAGGTCCGGCAGCTCCCAGACGGTGGAATCGACCAGCGCCGACGGCAGGTTGCGGTGGTACAGCAGGGAGGAGTCGCTGGAGAAGCCCTCCTCCCCCATCAGCTCCTCGTAGTAGAGGCCGCCGTCGGGCCTGCGGTGCTGGGTGTGCCGTTTCGGCGGAACGTCGCCGACCTGCCGGTAGTACGCCATCGACCCGTCTCCTCGCAGCGGCCCCGGAGCCCGGCTCGTCCGCCACCACCCCGGGAGCAAAACCAGTCACCGCACTTATTACCACGGGCCCCCTGGCTGAGCCCGCTCTCAGCGTCTCAGCGTTATCTCAGCGCACATCAGTCACGCTGGACGCAGGACTCGACAGGAGGACTCGATGAAGCGAAGAAGCGTGGTGCTCACCGCGACCGCGGGCACGGCGGCCGGAGTGCTGGGCCTGACCGTGCTGGCGCTGCCCGCCGGTGCCGGTGCGGCCCCGGAACTGCCGCCGGTGGCGCCGGAACAGCTCGTGGAGTCGGTGATGCGCGCCGAACCACCGGCGCTCACCGGCACCGTGGCGGTGGACAACGCACTCGGCCTGCCCGCGCTGCCGGGCGGCGAGGCGGCGCAGCTGCTCGCCGACGGGACCAGCCGGTTCCAGGTGTGGGCCGACGGCCAGGGCCGCCACCGGGTGTCGGTTCCCTCGCACAGCGGCGAGCTGACCGTGGTCGACGACGGCACGACCGCGTGGAAGTGGGATTCCGGCGAGCAGACCGCGACCCGCACCCAGCACCCGGAGCGCACCGGGCACGGTGCTCCCGCTGATCCGGCCGCCGCGGCGCGCGGGATCATCGGCGAGCTCCGCAAGACCAGCGAGGTCTCGGTGGACGGCACGGCCAGCGTCGCCGGCCGCGACGCCTACGAGCTCGTGCTCACCCCGAAGCCGACCGAACGCACGCTGCTGCGGCAGGTGCGGGTCGCGGTGGACGCCGAGAAGCGCGTTCCGCTGGAGCTCTCGGTGCTCACCAACGGTTCCGCCGACCCGGCGCTGAAGATCGGCTTCACCAGCGTCGACATGACCGCTCCCGATCCCGGCCTGTTCCGGTTCGACCCGCCGGCGGGCGCGAAGGTCGAGGACGGCTCCCAGCACGCGCCGGAGCCCGGCGACCACGCGGTGCCCGAGCACCGGGTCGTCGGTGAGGGCTGGGATTCGACGCTGGTCACCGAGGTGCCGGAGAACCAGCAGCTGCGCCAGGTCGCCGAGATGACCGGCAGGCCGGTCAGCGGGCCGTGGGGCAACGGCTGGGTCATCGGCACGGCGGCCGGCAACGTGCTGCTGACCTCCGACGGGCGGGTCGCCGCCGGTGCCGTGCCGGAGCAGGTGCTGGTCGCTGCGCTCGGCGAGGTCCGATGACCAGCGCGGTCGACCCGGCGAAGTCGTCGTCCGCGATCGCGGACGGCGGCTTCGCCGCCCGCACCACCGGCCTGCGCAAGACCTACGGCCGGACCGTCGCGGTGGCCGGCGTCGATCTCGCCGTCCCCCGGGGCGGGGTGGTCGGTGTGCTCGGCCCCAACGGTTCGGGCAAGACCACCACGATCCGGATGCTGCTCGGGCTCACCGCACCCAGTTCGGGCACCGTCGAACTGCTCGGGCACCAGCTGCCCGAGCACGCGGGGCGCGTGCTGCCCCGGGTCGGTGCGCTGGTCGAAGGGCCCGGTTTCCACCCGTTCCTGTCCGGCCGGGAGAACCTGCTGCGCGGCGCGGCGATGGAACCGGCGCTGCGCGGCCCGGAGATCCGCGAGGTCGTCGAGCAGGCCCTGGACCGGGTCGGGTTGAGCGCCGCGGCGGGCCGCCGGTACCGGGGCTACTCGCTGGGCATGAAGCAGCGGCTGGGCCTGGCCGCGGCGCTGCTGGTGCCGCGCGACCTGGTGGTGCTCGACGAGCCGACCAACGGGCTGGACCCGGCGGGCACCCGGGAGATCCGCCGGATCATCGCCGAGCTGCACACCTCGGGCACCACCGTGCTGGTCTCCTCCCACCTGCTGTCGGAGATCGAGGCGACCTGCACCCACGTCGCGGTCCTGCACCGCGGATCGCTGGTGGCGCAGGGCGAGCTCGCGGGCATGCTGGAAGCCGGCGCGCCGCACCTGCTGGTGTCCACTTCGGACACCGATGGCGCGGTGCGCGCGCTGCGCGACAAGGGCCTCAAGGCCCGCGAGGAGAGCGGGTGGATCCGGGTGGAGCTCACCGACGCCGAGTCCGACGAGGTGATCGCGATGCTCGTGCACTCCGGCGTCCCGGTGCGCGAGGCACGCCGCTCTCGGACCGGCCTGGAGGACCTCTTCGCACGACTGACGGAGGAAGAGCTGTGACCGCGATCGACCTGCCCGCGCGGACCTCCTCTCCCCTCGGGCGGCAGCTCCTGGCCGAGGCGCGGTGGGTGCTGCGCCGCCCGCGCAACCTGCTCGCGCTGCTGATGCTGGCCGCGCTCCCCGTGCTGCTGGGCACCGCGATCGCGCTCACCGGCGGTCCCGGCAGCCGGGGCGGGCCGTCGGTGCTCGCGGCGGTGGCGGGCAACGGGCTGGTGCTGCCGGTGGCCGCCATCGTGCTCGCCCAGTCGCTGCTGCTGCCGCTGGTGGTGGCGATGGTCGCGGCCGATGCGCTGGCGGGCGAATCGGCGCACGGCACGCTGCGCGGCCTGCTGCTGGCCCCGGTCGGGCGGGTGCGGCTGGTCGGCGTCAAGGCGTTCGGCGTGCTGGTGCTCGCCGTGCTCGCCGTGTCCGTCGTCGCGATCAGCGGAGTGCTCACCGGGCTGATCGTGGTCGGCGGCGGTGATCTGGTGACGTTGTCGGGCACCACGGTGTCGTTCGGCTCCGCGCTCGGCCGGGTGGCGCTGGCGGTGGCCTGGACGGCGGTGCAGATGGCGGCGGTCGGCGCGATCGCGCTGGCGCTGTCCTCGCTGACCGAGCACCCGCTGGTGGTCGTGGTCGCCACGATGGGCGGGCTGATCACCTTCGGCGTGCTGGGCACCATCCCGGCCCTGGACTGGCTGCAGCCGGTGCTGATCACCACCGACTGGTCGGCGGTGCTCGACGTGCTGCGCGATCCGGTCGGCTGGGACGCGATGACCACCGGTCTGCTGCGCGCCGGTTGCTACCTGGTGATCGGGTTGTCCGCGACCGTGGTCCGCATGGTCACCAAGGACGCCTGAGCGGCCCGGGGGTCAGCGCAGCACCGCGCAGAGCTCCAGCCAGGCGGCTTTCAGCAGCAGGCGGGTGGTGCTCGGTCGCTGCCACGAGGTCCGCGTCGACCGCGGCCGGTGTAGGCGCACGTGAAACCTTCCGTTGTCGGGTCGAGCGCTGCGGCGCTCGACCCGTTTCCCCGACGCCTGGCAAGACTCCGTTGTCCTGCCAGGCCGCACCCGGCCGGGAACGCGTCCCGCCCGTTTCGTGCGACCGATACCTTGCCCGCTACCGGCGGGTCGGGCAAGGAGGTTTTCGCCCGATCGGCCGAACCTGGCACGCGCATCGCCTCCTGCCCGGGGTTGTGCGATACCCCTTGTACCAACCCGGAGCCCTGCCCAACCGCAGCCCTGCCCAACCGCACCTCAGGGGACCGTGATGCAACCCAGCCACAAGAAACCGCACAACGCAAGAACGACACCAAACGCAACCACCACTGAAAAACGCGGAGAGGCGGAACCGGAGGCGGGACCGGAGGCGGGACAGCGCGCATGACCGACCGATCGACGCCGCCGGTGTTCACCCGCGTGCTGCCCCTGCTGACGTCCGTCCCGGACGACCCGGACTTCGAGCACGGCTACCTGGACCTGCTCGGCGGCGAGGCCGGGGAGCCGTCCGGGCCGATCCAGTCCTTCTGGGAGTCCGGGCCCGGTTCCGGGCTCTACGACCACGTGCAGTCCATCGCCCGCCGGGTGGCACCGGCCTGGTACCGGATCCCGGCCCGCAGCCGCCCGCCCGAAGGCGGCCGGGTGCTCGACATCGGCTGCGGCCCGGGCAACGCCACCGCCGCGCTGGGCCGCCAGGTCGGCCCGGCCGGGCTCGCCATCGGACTGGACATCTCCCGGCCCATGCTGGCGCGGGCGGCGCGCGGTGAAACCTCCGGCAACGTCGGGTTCATCCGCGCCGACGCGCGCGATCTGCCGTTCCCGGAGGGCACCTTCGACCTGGTCACCAGCTTCGCGGCGCTGCAGCTGATCCCGGCGCCGGAGGAGGTCCTGGCCGCGGCGTGCCGCACGCTCGTCCCGGGCGGCTGGCTGGCGGTCATGGTGCCGACGCCGCACGACGGGTTCCTGCACGTGGTCTCGCGGCTGGTCGGCGACCGCACCGGGCTGGCCTTCTTCGACCCGGACCAGATCGCCGAGCAGCTCGACGACGGCGGCATGCGCTCGGTGCACACCCACCGGACCGGCCCGGTGCTCTGGATCAACGCCCAGCGCCCCGGCTGACGGCGGTCAGGACCGGCGGAGGTTGGGCCGGGACTTGCTCAGGTAGTCGTCGATGGCCGAGAGGTTGTCGCTCAGCGCCTCGACGCGCTGCTGGATCTTCGCCCGCTCCCGCTCCAGGTTGGCCAGCATCTCCGGTGCGACGACGCGCATGTGGATCGCGCCCGGCCGGTCCAGGCACGGCAAGATGTCGCGGATGATGCGGGTCGGGATGCCGGAGTCCAGCAGGCCCCGGATCTTGCGCACCCGGTCCACCGAACCATCGCCGTAGACGCGGTGCCCGTGCTCGTCGCGCTCCGGGCGGATCAGGTCCTGCTCCTCGTAGTAGCGCAGCAACCGGACCGACACCCCGGTCCGCTCGGCCAGTTCACCGATCCGCACCCGTACCTCCTCGCGCCCGCACCCCGCCATTATCCGAACCTGGCGGAGTGCGCCAGATCACGCTTGCCCTCACACCCGTGTGAGGTGCGCAGGGTCGGGCGCATGGATCTCGCATCGAACCGCGCCCTACCGCTCGGCGCGCTGCTGGCGTTCGCCACGGTGGTGCTGCTGGGCTGCCTGACCGAAACGCTGCCCGCCGGTGTGCTGCTGCCGATGAGCGCCGACCTGCGGGTTTCGGAGTCGCAGGCCGGTCAGCTCGTCGCGGTCTACGCGATCAGCACCGCCGCGACCTCGGTCCCGCTGACCGCGCTGACCCGGCGGCTGCCGCGCCGCGCACTGCTGCTCGGGCTGATCCTCGGGTTCGCGGCGGTCAACGCCGTCACCGCGGTCTCGCCCTGGTACCCGCTGACGCTGGTGGCCCGCGTGCTCGCCGGTGCGGTGTCCGGCGTGATGTGGGCGATGATCGCCGGTTACGCCATGCGGATCGTGCCCGCCGAGCGCGCCGGGCGGGCGCTGGCGATCGCGATGGCGGGCACCCCGATCGGCTTCGCGATCGGCGTGCCCGCGGGGACGGTGCTGGGCGAAATCGTCGGCTGGCGCTACGCATTCGGCGTCATGGCGGTGCTCGCCGTCGCGCTGGTCGGCTGGGTGCTGTGGCAGGTCCCGCCGCTGGACGGGCAGTCGGCGCAGCAGCGCGGCGGTGCCGGAGACGTGCTCACCGCACCGGGCTTCCGCACGGTGCTCGTCATGACCTTCGCCCTGGCGCTCGGGCACAACGTCCTCTACACCTACGTCGGCCCGGTTCTCGCCGGCGCAGGCCGGATCGAGCTGCTCAGCACCGCGCTGCTGGTCTTCGGGCTCGCCTCCGTGCTGGGCCTGTGGATCACCGGATCGGTCGTCGACCGCCGGTTGCAGCTGCTGATCCGCTGCTCGACCTCGCTGGTCGCCGCGGCCGCGGCGCTGATCGGCGGTGCCGCGCAGTGGCCGGTGGCACTGCTGCTCGCCGCAGCGGTGTGGGGTGTCGCTTTCGGCGGTGCGCCAACGATGTTCCCCGCCGCGGCCGCGAGAATCGCCGGACGTGACGCCGACCTGGCGCAGTCGCTGACCATCACCGTCTGGAACGTCGCGATCGCGGCGGGCGCCTACCTCGGCGGAGCGGCGCTCGACCTCGCGGGCAGCGCGGCACCGCTGCCCTGGCTGGCGGCGGCCTTGGCCGCCACCGCGTTCGGGATCGCCGCCCGCTCCGGGACGGCCGAGCTCAGCCCAGCGCGCTGTACTGCTCTATGAGCCGGTGCAGCAGCGCCCGGGCCTCGGGGCCTTCGAGGGAGGCCGACAGCAGCACGTCGAAGAGCCGGTCGAAGCGCTCCAGGTCGTCGGGATCGGTGATGGTCATCTCCGTGTTCACCGTTTCCACCAGGGCCATCTCGTCGATGATGACGAAGCCGTGCTGCGGGACAGCGCTCAGCTGCACGTCCATCGGCAGCACCGCCAGCCGCAACGTCGACATGCCCGCCAGCGCCAGCAACCGGTCCAGCTGCCCGACCATCACCTGCGGCGGCGCGATCGGGTGCCGCAGGCCCGCTTCCGAGCACACGATCTGCACCTCGGTCCGCGGCCGGTAGAGGACCTCCTGCCGGGCCATCCGGCGCTCGACCGACTCGGCGACGTCCAGCCGGTTCTGGTGCAGCACCGCCACCGCCTCGAACATGTGCCGGGCGTACTCGGCGGTCTGCACCAGGCCGGGCACCATCGCGATCTCGAACAGCCGGATGCGCTCGGCGTCGTGCTCCAGCTGCTTGCCGTACTCCTGCCGGGCGCTGTTGCCGGTGCGCAGCTGGCGCTTCCAGCTCGCCGCCTCCAGGCGGATCTCGCGCAGCTCCTGCCGCAGCTCGGCCTCGACGGCATCGTCGGCGCCGGTCAGCCGGCAGTAGACGACCACGTCGGCGTCGGAGACCGACTGGTTGGCCGTCTCCATCCGCGAGACCTTCGACGCGGTCCACCCGGCTCGTTGCGCGAACTGCTTGCCGGACAGCCCCGCTTCCACGCGCAATCGCCGCAATGCGTCGCCGAACGCCAGGCGGCGGGTATCGGGATCACTCACCGGCGCCTCCCCAGATCGTGCCGGTAGACGAACAACGGCACCGCGTGCTCGCACGCGGCGCCCCACCAGTTCCGGTACTGGTTCACCTCCCCCGGGCTGGCGATGATCTCGGTGCCAGCGAACCGCTGGTCCTCGAAGTGCATCAGCGCAACCCGCGCCTCGTCGAAGAGCCAGAAGTCGTGGGCGGGCAGGCCCAGCGACCGCGCGCGGGACTCGGTGAGCACCCGCACGTCCTCGCCGGCGGCGACGTTGGCGCGGCCGACGTCGAGCTGCCACAACTGGTATTCGGTCGGCGGTTCCCGGTAGACGCGCACCCGGGCGATCAACCGCCCCGCCCGGGTCGCCGCCGCCACCTGGTCCAGCCAGGGGCGCAGCCAGGCCAGGTCATCGTGCTGACCGGCCCGCCAGCGCCGCCAGGGTTCGGCCTCGGCCGGCTGGCGGTAGGTGCCCTGGCACTCCCACCGCCACGCCCGGTGCCGGAACGAGCGCAGGAGTTCGTCGAACTCCGCGCCCGGTAATACCCAGGAACTCACGGCGCCGCCTTCGGCACGAAGACGTCCAGCAAGGCGGCGGGCACCTCGACCGCCGTCTCGTGGTCGGGCAGACCTCGTTCGCGCAACGCGGCCAGCGCCTCCGGATCGGTGACCTTGTAGCCCTGAACGACGTAAGTGCCCTGGTCGGTGCTGTAGAGCGTGGGGCAGGTTCCGGCGTGGGACGTCGTTCCCTGGAAGGTCAACTTCACCTGTTCCTCCTCTTTCGGAAGACTTTTGCATCGTCCGTGCAATACGTGCATTCGGTCAAGGCTCGGGGCACTCCGCAACTCGGACAGCCGAACCGGGTGACGGGCAGTTGCCGTGATCCACTCGGCCGTTCGGCTGGAATTCCAAGATGATTGCGCGGATTGCTTGAAATGCCGATGCGGCCGTTCCCATACTGGCGTTGGCCGGGGGACCACAGACCGAGAGGCGGGCGAGCACGTGAACATCAGCCGGTTCCCGATGGGCACGATCCCCCTCCCGCCCGCCTCTCGCCCGGCCCCGGGAGCGGCGGCGTGATCGGACTGCAGCAGACCGAGCGGCACTACTGGTTGCCCGCTCCGGATCCGGACACGGGCGTCTTCGCGCGGCACGCCTTCCACGGCCGCCGCTGGGAGGGCCAACCGGTGGACGTGGCCGCGTGCGGCGCCGAGGTCGCGATGGCCGTGCCCAGCGAGATGGACTGGCGGACGGCACCGACCTGCATGGCGTGCAACGAGTTCCTGAAGAGCAGGCAGACCGCGCCCTGACGCGGTCCCGAGAACCTCCGGCCCGGTGTTGAACCCCGACTCGCACCGGGCCGGACCCACCAACCTCCACAGTGGACTCCGATGGCGGTGGTGAGGCATCCGGGCGAATGACAAACCCGTCCTGGAGCCGGAAACTGGCTGCGGCCGACCCGATCGGGCCGGCCCCGCCAGAGGAGGTCCGATGCGTCGCGGCCGGCCGCCGACATTCGGCGTCGAGGAGGAATTCCTGCTGCTGCACCCGGGAACGGGCCATCCCGTCCCGCACGCACCCGAGATCCTGCGCCAGGTCGGCCGCTCCTTCACCGCCGAGCTGGCCGAGTTCCAGCTGGAGTCCAACACCCCGGTCTGCCGCACCGCCGAGGAGGCGCACCGCGAGCTGACCGCGGCGCGCCGGGAACTGGCCGCCGCCGCCGACCGGCGCGGTTCGCTGCTGGTGTCCACCGGGTTCGCCCCGCGCGGCCTGCCGGATTCGCTGCCGCTGACCGACAAGTCCCGCTACCGCACCATCCGCGACCGGTTCGGCCAGCTGCTCGACTCGCACACCGCGGCGGGCTGCCACGTGCACGTCGGGATGCCCGACCTGACCACCGCCCTCGCCGTGTCCGACCACCTGCGCCCGCACCTGCCCGCGCTGCTGGCGCTGACCGCGAACTCGCCGTTCTGCGGCGGGCGCGACACCGGGCACGCGAGCTGGCGGAGCGTGATGTGGTCGCGGTTGCCCTCCGCCGGACCGCCACCGCTGCACCGCAGCACCGGCTCCTACCGGCGATCGGTGCAGCTGCTGCTGAACAGCGGAGCGGCGCTGGACCGGGCGATGGTCTACTGGCTGGTCCGTCCGGCCGAACACCTGTCCACATTGGAGTTCCGGATCGCCGACGCGACCGGCACCGCCGAGGAGTCGCTGCTGCTGGCACTGCTGATCCGCGCCCTGGCGATGATCGCGCTGCAGGACGTCGCCGAGGGCCGCCCACCGGCCGAGCTCCCCGATCAGCGGTTGCGGCTCGCGCTCTGGCGGGCGGCGCACGACGGGCTGGAGGGCGACGGGCTCGACGCGGAGGGCGAACTGGTCCCCGCCCGCGCCCTGGTGGAAAAGCTGTGCAGGACGGCGCAACCGGCGCTGGAGGCCAGCGGTGACAGCGCCCGCGTCGACGACATCCTCAGCCGCCTGCTCCGCCACGGCAGCGGTGCGCACCGCCAGCGCCGGGCGCACGAGCGCCGTCACGACATGGCCGACGTCGTCGCGCTGCTCGCCGAGCAGACCCGCACGGCACTTCCGGACTGACCTCCGCAGAAGACGCACGCGCGGTACCACTCCAGCGGGCTCAGGACGCGGTGCTCGACGCAGGAGGCCGGGAGCACCTCCGGGTAGTCGGGGAAGTCGCCGGGAAACCGGGCCGGGGTCGCCATGTCGAACTCCAGCACCATCGCGCGGAAATCGCGCAGGTTGTCCGCCGCGAACGGCGGGTCGTAGCCGAGCTCGTCCCAGCGGTGCCGGGACAGGGCGAGGTCGACCGTGCGCAGCACGAACCGCCGGTTCTCCTCCTGCTCGTCCGCGCCGCCGCCCCAGTCGACGTCCTCCAGCCCGAAACCGACCGCACCCCGCCCCATCACGTTCTGGTCCAGCTTCGCGACCGCCGCGGCGAACCGGAAGTCCCACCGGCGCTCCGCCGTCGCCGCCACCGCGAGCGTCATGACCTCGGCGAACACTTCGGTGCCACCGTTGGACATGTAGATGTCCCGCTCGCCCGAGCTGATCCTGTTCCCCACGCGGCGAGCCTATGCACCGGCTTTCCCGCCCGGAACGCAGGAGGGCCGCGATCGCAGTGCGATCGCGGCCCGATCCCCCCTTGAATCCCCCAGTGGCGTTCTAATGGGTAGAACGCCTGCAAGGGATTAGACCAGCTGGGTTCGGCAGCGTCAAGAACTCCACTACCATCGGCAGCATGAAACCGCGCCTGCCGCTGATCGGCGAGCCGCTCGCCGTCGACCTGGTCAACACCAGGGTGTCCCTCGCGGGCGACCAGATCGACATGATGGGCACGCCCGCCGAGCTCTGGGAGTGGCTGGCGCGCCAAGCCGACCGGCTGACGACGCCCACCCGGGCGGATCACTCCTCGCTCGACGAGGCCGATCTGGCCGCCGTGCACGAAGTTCGCGAGCACACCGCGCGAACCCTCTCCTGCATCCGGCTCGGCAAGCGCCCGCCCGCCGACGCGCTGCGCGGTCTCAACGAGGCGCAGCGGGCCGCACCGGGCATCCGGAAGCTCAGCTGGCGCGGCGGTTCGGTGGTCGGCACCGTCGACCGGCCGGGGAGGCTGGGCGTCCGGGTGGCCGCCGACCTGGCCGAAGCCGCCGCCGAGCTGCTCACCGACCCGGTCATCGAGGCGCTCCGCGAGTGCGAGGAGCGCAACTGCGTGATGCTCTTCGTCGCGACCAACCCGCGACGCCGCTGGTGCTCCGCGGCGATCTGCGGGAACCGGGTGCGCGTCGCCCGCTACTACCAGCGGCACAAGACCTCCGCCTGACCCGCTCGTCCACTGTGGAAGCGGTGGTCGGGCGACGACCGCCGCGGCGCGAAAGGTCCTCGACCGCCTGTGACACCGCCGATCGGGAAGTAGGCTGCCCCGGACAGGCAGGACGGGGGAGCCGATGTCCAGGAGCAGCACCGCCGGTTCCGGCGACGAGATCACCGACCGGCTCCCCCGGCCCGCCCCGCCCTTCGCCCATGCCCCGGTGCTGGTGACCGCCGCGCTGGTGACCGCGCTGCTGGTGGCGTTGGCGCCGCGCTACGACCTGGTCACCGACGAGCTCTACTTCCTGGCCGCCGGGAAGTTCCACCCGGCCTGGGGCTACATGGACCAGCAGCCGCTGGTCCCGCTGCTGGCCGCCTTCCTGGACGCCGCGTTCCCCGGGTCGCTGGTGGCGTTCCGGCTGCCAGCGGCGCTGGTCACCGCGCTCGGGATCGTGCTCACCGCGCTGATCGCGCGCGAGTTCGGCGGCAACCGCAAGGCCCAGGTGCTCGCCGCGGTGGCCTACCCGCTCTCGCCGTGGCTGCTGGTCAACGGCCACTGGCTCACCGCGTCGACGATGGAACCGCTGCAGTGGACGGCGATGCTCTGGTTGCTGGTGCGGTGGGTGCGCCTGCACGGCCACGGCGTGCGCCGCGACCGGCTGCTCATCGGGATCGGGCTCGTCGCCGCGCTCGCCGTGCAGACGAAGTTCCAGGTGGTGGTGCTGTGCGCGGCGCTGCTGGTGGGCATCGCCGTCTCCGGCCCGCGAGCGCTGCTGGCCCGGCCGGCGCTGTGGGTCGCCGCCGCGATCCCCGCGGTGACCGCGGTTCCCACGCTGTGGTGGCAGGCCGCCAACGGCTGGCCGGCGCTGGAGATGGGCGCCGCCGTCGACGCCGAGAACGACCGGCTCCAGCTCCTGCCCGTCGCGCTGTTCTACGCCGGTGTCGTGCTCGGGGCGGTCCTCTGCTGCTACGGCCTGGTCGTGCTGCTGCGCTCCCCCGCCTTGCGGCCGTACCGGTTCCTGGGCTGGACGGTCCTGGTCGTGCTGGTGTTCTTCGTCGCCGCAGGCGGGCGCCCGAACTACCTGGCCGGGTTGTACGGCGTCCTGTTCGCCGCGGCCGCGACCGGACTTCAGCACCGCAGCGGCAAGCTCCTGTGGCCGGTGTCCGCGATCTCCGCGCTGCTGCCGCTGGCGATGCTGCCGGTCTACCCGCTGGACCTGCTGGCCCGCCACCCCGAGATCCCCAACTACCCGCGGCTCTACGAGACCGGCTGGCCGGAGCTGACCAGCGCGGTCGCCAGCGCCTACGAATCGCTGCCGCCCGAGCAGCGGCGCCGGGCGGTCATCGTCGCGGAGAACTACTACCTGGCGGGTGCGCTCGACGTGCGCGGGCGGGGGTCGGGTCTGCCCGCCGTCTACAGCCCGCACCGGGGCTACTGGTTCTTCGGCGCCCCGCCCGCCGACGCCGACGTCGTGCTCTACGTCGGCGAGCGGTCGCTGGCCGACCACTTCGGACGGTCGCAGGAGCTCGGGACGGTGCGCTCGGACCTGGTGAACATGGCCCGCGGCAACGAGATCACCCTCTACCAGGATCCCGTCCAGCCGTGGTCCGAGCTCTGGCCGCGGCTGCGCACCACCTGACGCTCAGCGCGGCGGCCAGGGGCCGCCCGGGCGAGGACCTTGCGGTCCCGGGGGCTGCGGCGGACGTCCCGGCGGCCGGTGCCCGAGCGGCGGCTGCTGCGGCGGCTGGCCCGCGGGCGGCTGCTGCGGTGGTCCAGCAGGCGGCTGCTGCCGGGGCGGCATGGCGGCGGGCGGCTGCGGTGGCTGCTGCGTCAGGCGCTGAGTGGCCCGCTCCTGCGGCGGGCGCTGCGCGGACCGCGCCTGCGGCGGACGCGGCCCGACGGGCGAGATCTGCGCGCGCAGCTTGTGCGTCGGCATCTCCTTCAGCTCCGCCGGGATCTTGAAGAAGCCGGAGGGCTGCTCGTGCGCCCACGGCGGCGGCGGTGGCTGCGGCATCCGCCGGAAGAACGCGTCGCGGGCCATCCGCATCAACGCCAGGATGGCCTCCCGCCGCGCGAAGAACTGGTGCGGCGCGATGGTGCCCTTCTCCGCGTGCGCGTGCAGCAGCGCCAGCTCGGTCGCCGCCAGCTGGTAGTCGCCCATCGCGCGCGATCCCGTGTTGCCCGCCTGGGCGCGCGCCCAGTGCCGCGCCTGCCTGCGCCCGGACATGTTGCCCAGCATCTGCACGTCGTTGGGCTGCACCAGCCCGCTCGGGATGTAGGCGGGCAGGTATCTGCCGATCAGCCGCACCAGCCGCCTGCGGTCCTTGATCAGCACGACCACCAGGACGATCAGCACCAGCAGCTCGACCAGGTACGCGATCACCATGCCCGGGAAGCCCAGCAGCGTCAGGCTGCCGTTCCACAGCGCGTGCAGCAGGATCCCGCCGATCCAGCCGCCGATCACGGCGAACACCCGGCCCGGCCCGCTGTGCGTCGCGGCGTAGGCCACGCCGAGGCCGATGATCGAGGTGTAGAGCGGGTGGCCGAGCGGCGAGATCACGCCGCGCAGCAGCACCATGAACGCCAGCGAGCCGTCGTCGATGCCGCGCATGTAGTAGAGGACGTTCTCCACCATCGCGAAGCCGAGCCCGCACATGCTGGCGTAGACGATCCCGTCGGTGGGCCCGTCGATCTCGTGCCGCCGCACCAGCAGCAGGTACAGCAGCAGCGATCCCTTGAAGCTCTCCTCGACCACCGGCGCCACCACCGAGGCGGTGATCCCGTCGGCCGCCACCTGGCCCACCGACGGGACCAGCAGCGCGCCGGTCACCGAGTTCACGATCAGGGCGCCGATGATGGCGACCCCGGCACCCCAGCCGAAGGACAGCACCAGGTTGACCCGCGGCTCGGGCTCCAGCCGGTCGACGAGCAGGATCAGCCCGACGAGCACGATCGCCGTGGGCAGCGCCAGCAGCGTGCCGACCCCGACGTTCACCGGCCCGCCCGTCAGCAGGTAGAAGGCCACCGCCAGCAGCAGGCAGACGCCGGAGACCACCAGCCCGACGATCAGCGGCACCGGTGTCCGGTTCGAGCTGTGGCCGTCCAGGACCGACTGAGGTTTGAGCACGGGCATGCGGGAGAGCGTATGAGATCGCCTCCGGCCGCATCGTCCGGTCAGGCCGATTCGTCGGCCGGATCACCCGGTGATGAGGCTCCCGGGTCCGTTCACCCGATCAGACCGGCGGCCGGATGCCGGTCAGGATGCCGTCGCCGCCGCACTGCGGGCAGCCGCGCCACTCCGCCAGCGTCATGCCGGTCGTCAGGTCCTCGGTCGCCTGGATCATGTACAGGCGGGGATCGCTGATCTTCTTGAACCCGCCGCAGGTGAAGCAGATCGCGTTCGGCCCGCGGTCGAACACCGGAGGCTGTCCTTCGTCGGTCATGCTGACCCGCCTCTCCGCGATTTTCAGTGGTGGTTGCGTTCGGGGTCGAACTCGCGTTGTGCGGTTTCTTGTGGCTGGGTTGCGTCACGGTCCCCTGAGGTGCGGTTGAGCAGGACTCCGCACAAGGGGTGTCATATGCCTCGATCGTCACCCCTCGGCGGCCACTGGTGCTGCTGGCGGCCCGGCGTCGCCCGGCAGTGCCTGCAGCGCGTCCAGCCCATGACGGTGTAGGCCTCCCCGGTCTCCGCCGAGAAGAACCCGCGCGGCACCCGGACCTGCCCCCGGCCCTTGCAACCCCGGCAGATACCGCCCGGTTCGGGCTCAGCGGTCACGTCCGCCTCCCGAACTCGCGAACCGAGCATGTCGCGGACATGCTATCGACCGCCGCGGTTCCCGGACCAGCGGGGCGGATCACGCCAGGTCGGTGAGGTCGACCTCGTCGCGGAGGATGCTGTAGCGCGCGCAGTCCCGCCAGCGGCCGCTCCGGAAGGTGTAGCCGCGCAGCACGCCTTCCCTGGTGAAGCCCGCTTTCTCCAGGGCCCGCTGCTCGGCGACGTTGTCCAGCTCGGTGCCCGCTTCGAGGCGGTTGACCTGGGTGTGCGCGAACAAGTACCGGACCAGCAGGCGCTGCGCCTCGGTGCCGTGGCCGCGCCCGCGCGCGTCCGGCTGCAGGTTGACGCCGATCTCGAAGCAGTGCGACGACGGTCCCGTCTCGACGCGGTGCCAGGAGACGAACCCGATCAGCTCCGCCCCGACGTCCACCAGCAGCACGCCCTGCTCCTCGCCGAGCAGGCCGGACTCCTCCCAGCGCCTGGTCATCCGGTCCGGTTTGCGCCAGCCCCACCAGTTGTGCGGAGCGGTGGTCTCCGGCTCGTTGATCAGCCACTCCAGGGCCGGCAGGTCGTCCTCCCGGACCGGTCTCAGCGCCACGTCTCCCATGGCGGGGAGCCTAGTCAGCGGTCTGACGATTCCCACCGGCCCGCGGTGGGCCCGGGGAGCGTCCCCGGGCCCACCGGTGTCAGGTGCTCTGCGGGAAACCGAGGTCGACGCCGCCGTGGGAGGGATCCGGCCAGCGCGTGGTGACCACCTTGGTGCGGGTGTAGAACTGGATGCCGTCCGGGCCGTAGGCGTGCGCGTCGCCGAACAGCGAGTCCTTCCAGCCGCCGAAGGAGTAGTACGACACCGGCACCGGGATCGGGACGTTCACCCCGACCATGCCGACCTCGACCTCCTCGCAGTACTGTCGGGCCGCGCCGCCGCTCTCGGTGAAGATCGCGGTGCCGTTGCCGTACGGGTTGTCGTTGAGCACCTCGATCGCCGCGTCGTAGCCGGGCACCCGCAGCACCGAGAGCACCGGCCCGAAGATCTCGTCGGTGTAGATGGACATGCCGGTGCCGACGTGGTCGAAGAGCGTGGGCCCGAGCCAGAAGCCGCCCTCGCCGCCGTCGACCTGGACGCCCCGGCCGTCCACCACCAGTTCCGCGCCCGCCGCGAGGCCCGCGTCCACGTAGGACGACACCCGGTCCCGGTGCGCCGCGGTGACCAGCGGCCCCATGTCGCAGCCGCGGCGGCCGTCGCCGACGTTGAGCTTGGCCATCCGCTCGGCGATCTTGGCGACCAGCTCGTCGCCGACCGGGTCGACGGCCACGACCGCGGAGATCGCCATGCACCGCTCCCCCGCCGAGCCGAACCCGGCCGAGACCGCGGCGTCGGCCGCCAGGTCCAGATCGGCGTCGGGCAGCACCACCATGTGGTTCTTGGCGCCGCCGAGGGCCTGCACCCGCTTGCCGCGGCCGGTGCCGGTCTCGTAGACGTGGCGCGCCACCGGGGTGGAGCCGACGAACGACACCGCCTTGACCACCGGGTGCGCCAGCAGGGCGTCGACGGCGACCTTGTCGCCGTGCACGACGTTGAGCACGCCGTCGGGCAGCCCCGCTTCCTTCCACAGCCCGGCGATGAAGTTGGCCGCCGACGGGTCCTTCTCGCTCGGCTTGAGCACCACGGTGTTGCCGCAGGCGATCGCGTTCGGCACGAACCACAGCGGGACCATGGCCGGGAAGTTGAACGGCGAGATCACCCCGACGACGCCCACCGGCTGGCGCACCGAGTGCACGTCGACGCTGGTCGAGGCGTTCTCGGAGAAGCCGCCGCGGAGCAGGTTGGGGATGCCGCAGGCGTACTCGGCGTTCTCCAGGCCGCGCTGGACCTCGCCCGCGGCGTCGGAGAGCACCTTGCCGTGCTCGGCGGTGATGATCTCGGCCAGCTCGGTCTTGTGCCGGTTGAGCAGCTCCCGGAAGGCGAACAGCACGTTCGACCGCTTCGCCAGCGAAGTGCGCCGCCAGGTCTTGAGCGCCTCGGCGGCCGCCGCCACCGCGGAGTCCACATCGGACTCCGCGGCGAACGCGACCCGCTTGGCCACCGCGCCCGTGGCCGGGTCGAAGACCTCGCCGGTGCGCTGCGGGGCCGCGTCGTCGAACTCGCCCGCGATCCAGTGCCTGATCAGTTCGGTCATCGGTGGAGCTCCTGCTCGGCCAGTGAGATGGTTTCGGTGAGGATCTGCAGCGCCTGCGCGGCCTCATCGTCGGTCAGCGTCATCGGCGGCGCCAGGCGCAGGACGCTGCCGTGCAGGCCGCCCTTGCCCACCAGCAGCCCGCGCTGCTTGGTCAGCTCCATCACCCGGGCGGCGGCCGCGGCGGCCGGGGTGCGGGTGCCGGGCTCGACCAGCTCGATGCCGATCATCAGGCCCTTGCCGCGCACGTCGCCGATCAGCGCGCAGCGCTCGGCGTGCGCGCGCAGCCCCTCCAGCAGCTGGCCGCCGAGCTTGGCGGCGTTGCCCTGCAGGTCGTTGTCCAGCAGGTACTCCAGCGCGGCCGCGGCTCCGCCGGTGGAGATCGGGTTGCCGCCGAAGGTGGAGATCGAGTTCGCGGTCAGGCAGTCCATCAGCCCGGCCTCGGCCACCACGCCGCCGATGGCCAGCCCGTTGCCCAGGCCCTTGGCGAAGGTCATCGCGGCCGGGGTGACGCCGTGCGCCTGGATGCCCCAGAAGTGCTCGCCGGTGCGGCCCCAGCCGGTCTGCACCTCGTCGGAGATCAGCAGGATGCCGTACTCGTCGAGCACTTCGGCGAACGCGCCGAACAGCCCGTCGGGCGGGGTGGCGAAGCCGCCGACGCCCTGGATCGGCTCGGCGATCATGCACGCCACGTCACCGGCGGTGGTCGTCTCGATCACCTCGCGCAGGTCGTCCACGCAGGCGGCGATGTAGTCGGCGTCGGACAGGTCGCGGAACGGGCTGCGGTAGCGGTAGCCGCCGTGCACGTAGCTGACCTTGACCGGTGACAGCGCGCTGGCCGACCAGCCGCGGTTGCCGGTGACGCCGAGGGTGCCGAAGGCCCGCCCGTGGTAGGAGTTGCGCAGCGCGAGCACCTGGTTGCTGCGCCGCTGCTGGGTGGCCAGCATCAGCGCGGTCTCGTTGGCCTCGGTGCCGGAGTTGGTGAAGAACACCTTGGGGTCGGCGATCCCGGACAGCTCGCCGATCCGCTCGGCCAGCTCCACCTGCTGCCGGATCAGGTACAGCGTGGAGGTGTGCAGGATGCCGGTGTCGACCTGGCGGCGGATCGCGTCGCTGATCTCGGCGATGTCGTAGCCGATCGCGTTGGTCAGGATCCCGGCGAAGAAGTCCAGGTAGGTGTTGCCCGCCGCGTCGGTGACGTGGCGTCCCCGGCCGCTGACGATCTCGATGGGTTCTTCGTAGTAGAGCGACAGCCAGCTGGGCAGGGCCGCGCGGTGGCGGGCCGACAAGGATTGCGACATGGCTCCCCGTTCCGTCGTGCCGATGTGCCCAGTCTCGCCCGCCGGCGGCGCGCACACCTACGGACAGGCTGTACAGATCTGCCCTCATCCGCCGTACGGTGTGTGCACCGAGGAGGTGCGATGGAGCTGATGTCGCCGGACGTGCTGGCGCTGCCGACCGTGTCGGAGGTCCTGGACCTGCCGGTGCTGCGGCGCGGCAAGCCGCGGGTGATCGCCGGGGCCTCGGGGCTCGACGGCCGGGTGCGGTGGGTGCACGTCGCCGAGATCGCCGAGATCGGTGCCCTGCTCAGCGGCGGCGAGCTGGTCCTGACCACGGGCATCGCGCTGTCCGACGAGCCTGCCGAGCTGGTCCGCTACGTCGACGAGCTCGCCGCCGCCGGGGCGTGCGGGCTGGTCGTGGAGCTCGTGCGGCGCTGGCGCGACCGGGTGCCGGACGCGCTCGTGGACGCGGCGCACCGGCACGACCTGCCGCTGGTGACGTTGTCGGAGGAGACCAGGTTCGTCAGCGTCACCGAAGCCGTGGTGGCGCTCATCCGGGACGCCCAGCTGGCCGAGCTGCGGGCCACCCACGCGATCCACGAGACCTTCACCGCCCTGACCACCTCGGGCGCCGAGCCGGCGTCCGTGCTGCGCGAGGCTTCGCGCATCCTCCAGCGACCGGTCGTGCTGGAGACGATGGCGCACCAGGTGCTGGCCTACGACGCGGCCGGGCAGGATCCGGTGGCGCTGCTGTCGGAGTGGTCGGAGCGGTCCCGCTCGGTGGTGCAGTCCGGGCGCACCGCCTACGACGCGGACCGGGCGTGGCTGACCACCGTGGTCGGGGCGCGCGGCGACGACTGGGGCCGACTGGTGGTGCTCGGGCCGGAGCCCGCGCACCGGCACGTCGTGGTGGCCGAGCGGGCGGCATCGGCGCTGGCGGTGAACCGGCTGGTGACGCGCGACCGGGAGAGCCTGGAGCGGCAGACGCACCGCACGCTGATCACCGAACTGCTCGCGGGCAGCGCCGGGACCGCCGATCTGGCCGCTCGCGCCGCCGGTGTCGGGGTGCCGCTGGACGGCCCGCTGGTGGGCATCGCGGTGCGACCGCACACCACCACCACTCCGGCGCCCGCGCTGGAAACCCAGCAGGCGCTGCGCGATCTGGCCGAGGCGACCGCGCTCGCCGCGCGCAAGGCCAAGCTGCCGGTGCTGGTCGGGGTGGTCGACGACCTCACCGTGCACGCGGTGGTCGCGCTGTCGGGAGCCGACGTGGATGCCGCGCTGCACCGGCTCGCGATCGACATCCGCCGGTCCGCCGCGCTGCCGCTGGTGGTGGCCGTCGGGACCGCGGTGGGGTCGATCTCCGGAGCCCGCCGGACGCTCACCGAAGCCGCTCAGGTCGCGGAGGCGGCGTTGCACGTCGACGACGGCACGCGCGACTTCCACCGGCTCGACGACGTGCGGCTGCGCGGTCTGCTGCACCTGCTGCGCGGCGATGAGCGGCTGACGGCCTTCGCCGAGCGGGAGCTGGGACCGATCCTCGACAACGCGCGGCTGCTCGAGGCCTTGCGCTCCTTGTGCCGCCACGGCGGCAACAAGTCCGCTGCCGCGTCCTCGGCGCACGTGTCCCGGACCGCGTACTACGGGCAGCTGGCCCGAGTCGAGCAGCTGCTCGGCGTTTCCCTCGACAGCCCGGAGTCGCTGGTGTCCCTGCACGTCGCGCTGCTGGCGTGGGACATGCACCGCCCGTGAGCACCTCACCCGGGAAAGCACGGCCGAACGGCCGAGGGAAGCGACACCATCGCAGTACCGATCCGGGCCGAATGGCCCACCCTCATCCACCCTTGATCGTCCGAACGGCCCAATGTAGCCGAAAATGCCGCTATGGCAGCAACTTTCGCGCCATACTCGTCCGGTGAGCAAGCTGACCGCTGAGCAGATCGCGCAGCACGCCTACGACGCGGGCTTCCGCGGCGAGAACCTGACCACCGCGGTGGCCGTGGCCATGGCCGAGTCGAGCGGGAACACCAAGTCGCACAACGACACCCCGCCGGACGACTCCTACGGCCTGTGGCAGATCAACATGCTCGGGGACATGGGGCCTGCCCGACGCAAGGAGTTCGGCCTCGACTCGAACAAGGACCTCTTCGACCCCGCCGAGAACGCCAAGGCCGCCTACGAGATCGCCGGTGACGGCAAGGACTTCGGCCCGTGGTCGACCTACACCAACGGCGCCTACAAGAAGCACCTGGACGAGGCCGAGAAGGCTGCCAAGAAGGCCGGGCAGGGCTCCGGGGGCGGTTCCGGCGGCGGCCAGGGCGGCGGAACCGGCGGTCAGGGCTCGGGCGGCGGCTTCTCCGCCAATCCCGAAGCGCTGCGCAAGTACGCCGAGCGGGCCGAGGGCATCGCCGACGCGCTCGAAGGCATCGGCAAGCGGACCGTGCACTCGGTGACGGGCATCGCCAAGGACAGCTTCGGCAAGGTCGGCGCGGAGACCGGGTTCTCCGACGCGCTGGGCGGTTTCAGCAAGGGCCTGGAGAAGCAGGTCCGGACGACGGGTTCCAACGCGCGCAAGCTCGGCGAGGGAGCCACCGACGCGGCCAAGACCTACCAGGAGATCGACGAACGTTCCGCCGCCGAGCTCAAGCGCATCATGGGTTGATCGGGAGAATCTCAAGTGGACCCACACGGAGTCGCAACGCGGTTCGCCAGCGAGCTGATGACCCACCAGGGCAAGCTCGAGGGCAAGGCGGGCGAGGTCCAGCGCGCCCAAGCCGCCCTCGAAGCCGCGGCCAGCGCCATCCAGGACCAGCGCGAAGCGCACGAGAAGGCCGCCGGTTCCCTGCTGGGCGACTGGAAGAGCGAGGCGACCGCGGGCTTCCAGAAGCGGTCGGCGAAGTTCGGCGACGACCTGGCGGTGACCGCGGAGGCCAGCGCCAAGGGTGCGCAGATCGTCGCCGAGGTCACCAAGGCGCTCGAGGGCAGGCACAGCAACGTCGGTGATCTCGTGACCGACTTCGTCGGCAAGGCCGGGCAGCTGGTGCAGGCCGGGCTCGCCGCGGCCGGGCTCGCCGCGCCCGCCGGGCTGATGAAGGCGGTGGCCCAGATCGCCGACCTCGCCGGCGGCTACATCAAGCAGTCCGGCGGCGAGCTCAAGGACGCCCGCGACGAGATGACCGAGGCGGCCAAGAAGCTCAAGGCGCTGCTCAAGGACCTCGACTCCGACGGCGTGGCCGACCCGGAGAAGGACAGCTCCGGCCAGCAGGGCGGTCCGGGCAAGGAGGAGAAGCCGAAGGACGAGGGCAAGGACTCCGGCAAGAACTCCGGCCGGACCGAGGAGATCCTGGACAACGCCCGCAAGCACCTGGGATTCAAGGAAGGCGCGAACAACCAGAACAAGTGGGGACCGACCGGGCAGCCGTGGTGCTCCTACTTCGCCACCTCGATGTGGCGGGAAGCGGGCGTGGACATCCCGAAGTACGGGTTCACCGGCGACGTCTACAAGTGGGGCCAGGAGCAGGGCACCGCCTACGACCGCGGAGACCTGGCCGAGAAGGCACGTCCCGGCGACGCGCTGCTGTTCGGCAGCGGCCCGAGCCAGGGCGCCAGCACGCACATCGGCATCATCGAGAAGGTCGACGGCAACAAGATCACCACGATCGAGGGCAACGCCAGTGATCAGGTCAAGCGGATCACGTACACGCTGCCCGACGATGCCGGCAAGTTCTACGGAGGGGTGCACCCGAAGTGAGCATCATCGGACGTGCGCAGCGGGACGGCGTCTCGGTCGCGGTGGCCCCCGGCGGCGCGCTCAGGAACGTGCAGCTGGAACCGGTGGCGCTCCAGCAGGGCGGCGCGAAGCTGGCGAGCACGATCCTGGCGCTGGTGCGGGAAGCGACCGGGCGCGCCAACCGGGAGGCCGAAGCGGCCATCCGGGAGCAGGCCGACGGGTTGTCCGATGCGGACTTCGCCGCGCTGGGGCTGGCTTCCGGCGACGAGACCTCCGACGCGGGGAGGCGCTGATGCGCGAGGACGACCGCACCATCGACGAGCTGATCGAGATCGCCGAGACGATCACGCCGCACACCGGGCTCTCGGCGGGGCTGGACGCGATCCGCGGCAGCGCGCGGGAATCGGGCATCGCCCTGGAGGTGGACCTGCAGGGCATGCTGGTCGGCCTGGAGATCGACGACCGGGCGCTCGCGCTCGGCCCGGACCGGCTGGCCGCGGAGATCACCCGGCTCACCGGCGAAGCGGGCATGGAGTCGCTGCAGCAGGGCGTGGTGGCGATCCAGGCCGGGTGCGGGGCCGAGGTGGCCGCGGCGATGGTGGAGTACCTCAACAGCGTCGAGGAGGAGCCCGACGAGCCCGAGCCGGCGTCCCGCCCGGAACCGGCGTGGGAGGACGCCGAGGTCACCGGGACCACCATGGAGCGCCGGGACTGGTGAGGCTACTGCCGCGCTAGCGCCTCGCCGATGGTGCGCGCGCCGTCGGGGAAGGCCCCGGGGTTCGGGCCCGCGTAGTTGATCCGGAGGTAGGGGCCGGTGGGCTCGGCGGGGAACCACCCGTCGCCCGGGGCGATGATGACCCCGGCCGCTTCGCAGTCCCTGGCCAGCCGCGGCAGGTCGGTCGCGTCCGGCAGCCGGACCCAGAGGTTCAGCCCGCCCTGCGGCACGGCTTCCAGGTGCGCGGCGGGCACGTGCTCCCGCAGCGCCGCGACGAGCAGGTCGCGGCGGGCGGCCAGCTGGTGGTGGAGGTTGCGCAGGTGCGTGCGCCAGGCGGGCTGGGTGACGACGTCGAGGGCCACGGCCTGCAGCACTCCGCTGATGTACATGGACTCGGCGTGGGCGTCGAGGAGGATCCGCTCGCGGGCGGGGCCGCGGGCGATGATCCCGGCGATGCGCACCGCCGGGGACACGCTCTTGGTCAGCGAGCGCAGGTAGACGACGTGCCCGCTGTCGTCGCGCGCGGCGATGGGCACCGGGTCGGTGTCGATGCCGAAGTCGTGCGCCGAGTCGTCCTCGATCAGGAACGCCCCGTGCCCGCGCACCACGTCCAGCACCTGCTCGGCGAGGGCGGGCGACCACTGCGCGCCGGTCGGGTTGGCGAAGTTCGGCTGGACGTAGCAGGCGCGCGCCCCGGTGCGCTCGAAGGCGCGGTCCAGCTCCGCCGGATCCGGTCCGCGGATGCCGCTGGGCACCGGGACCAGCTGCACACCCGCTTGCGCGGCCGCGAGGATCGCGCCCCAGTAGGTGGGCGATTCGACCAGCAGCGGCCGTCCGGCGCCGACCAGCGCGCGGAAGGCGGTGCTGAGCCCGCTCTGGATTCCCGGGAGGATCACCGCGTCGCTGGCGGCCGGTGGTGCGACTCCGATCGGCGCCGCCGTACCGAGCTCGGTGGCGAACCACGCCTGCAGTTCCGGCAGTCCCGCCGCCGGCGGCCGGGTGACCGCTGCCTCGCCGCGGGCCGCGCGGGTGAAGGCGGCGCGCACCAGGCGCTCCGGGAGCAGGTCCCGGTCCGGGTAGCCCGCGTGCAGTGCTACCGCGTCGTTGGGTGCCGTGCGCAGCGCGGTGGACAGCTCCCGCATGCGGTGCTGAGGCGCTCCGAGGGCCGCGGTCTGCCACCCGTAGTCGTTCGGGCGGGCGACGCGGACGGCTCGCACGAAGGTGCCGACGCCGGGACGGCTTTCCACCATTCCTTGCGAAGTCAGCGTTCGCAGCGCTTTCTGCACCGTCACCGGGCTCGCCGCGTACTGCGCCACGAGAGCGCGCGTCGACGGCAGCTTCGCTCCCGGCGGGGCGGTCGCGATCCACTCGCGGAGTCCCGCGACGATGCGCGAACTGCTATCGTTCGACATGAGAGACAAGAGTAGCGCTACTGTCATGAGCGCGCCAGCGCTATCGCCGTCCCGGGCCGGTCTCGGGTGGGGCCTGCTCGGCGTCGGCGCGTTCTCCTTCACCGTCCCGTTCACCCGCGTCGCGGTCGCGGGCGGCGGGATGTCGCCGCTGTTCATCGGCTCCGCCCGCGCCGTCATCGCCGCGCTGCTCGCGGCGGCGGCACTGGCGATCACCAGGCAGCGGCTGCCGCGCGGCGTCCAGTGGGCCCGCGTGGCGGTCGTCGCCGGCGGTGTCGTCGTGGGCTTCCCGGTGCTGACGTCCTTCGCCCTCACCACCGCGCCTGCCAGCCACGGCGCCGTGGTGATCGCCGTCCTGCCCGCCGCGACCGCGGTGGCGGCCGTGCTCCGCGGGCACGAACGTCCCCCGAAGTCGTTCTGGGTGATGGCCGCGGTGGGCGCGATCGCCGCCGTGGTGTTCGCCGCGCTGCAGGGCGGTGGGCTCAGCGGGCTGCACTGGTCCGACCTGCTGCTGTTCGGCGCCGTCGTGGCGGCTGCCATCGGCTACGCGGAAGGCGGGCTGCTCGCCCGCGAGCTGGGCGCCTGGCAGACCGTCTCCTGGGCGCTCGTGCTCGCCGCACCGCTGATGATCGCGCTCACCGGGTTCTCGGTGGCCCAGCAACCGCCGCGCGGCACCGCGGTGGAGTGGGCCGCGTTCGGCTACCTGGCCGTGGTGAGCATGTACCTGGGTTTCTTCGCCTGGTACCGCGGGCTGGCGATCGGCCCGATGGCGCAGGTCAGCCAGGTGCAGCTCGCCCAGCCGGTGATGACGATCTGCTGGGCGGCGCTGCTGCTGGGCGAACAGCTCACCTGGCCCACGCTGCTGGGCGGCATCGCCGTGGTCGCCTGCGCCGCCACCGCCGTGCGCACCCGTCTGGGGCCGACCGGGTAGGAACCGTAGCGTCGTGATCGCCGGGGCGGAATGCTGGACGGCGATGCCTGAACGAACCGCGGTCCGCTCCCCGTTCACCGACGCCGACTACCCCGCGCACCCCTACCCCGGTGCTCGCCCCGGCTGCTCGTTCGTCCACTCCGACGGCGTCGGCCGGGTGCTGAGACCGGACTCCTCGGCACCCTCCGGTTGGCGCGTCGGCGACGGAGGCTGCCTGGACGACTGGCTCGCCGAGCGCGGCGCGGAGCCGATGCGCGGGCGGCAGCTCGTGCTGGCCTACGGGTCGAACGCCTGCCCGGCCAAGATCACCTGGCTCCGCGCCGAGCTCGGGCTCACCGGTCCGGTGGTGGCGCTCAGCGCCCGCTGCACCGGCCTTTCCGCCGTTTGGGCCGCGGGCTTGCGGATCCACGACGGGCAACGCCCAGCCGTCCTGACCGCCGCGCCCGGCGTCGTGGAGGACCACGCGCTGTGGTTCGCCACGCCCGAACAACGCCAGGTGCTCGACGTCTGCGAGGGACGTGGCGTGCGCTACCGGCTGGTCCACCTGCACGGCCCCGAGCGGATCCAGCTCGCCGACGGCAGCGCGCCGCAGCGCGTGCTGGCCTACGCCGCCGCAGGCCCGCAGCGCGCTCCGCTGCTGGTCGACGGCCGTCCGGTCCGCTGCACGGACGTCGACCAGCTGGCCGCGCGGGCGCTGACCGGTACGCCCGCCACCGGCGACGGGCTCACCTGCACCGAGATCGCCGGCGAGCCCGTCTGGTGATCACCCGCGCCGCTGCCCGCGGAGCACGAAGCGCTGGATCTTGCCGCTCGGCGTCTTCGGCAGCTGCTCGACGAAGTGCACCGACCGCGGGTAGGCGTGCGCGGCGAACTTGCGCTTGACCAGCTGCTGCAGCTCGGTGACCAGCGCGTCGTCGCCGTCCACCGACGGGCGCAGCACGACGAAGGCCTCCAGCACCTCGCCGCGCAGCTCGTCGGGAACGCCGATCACGGCCGCTTCGGCGACCGCCTCGTGCTGGACCAGCACGCTCTCCACGTCGAACGGCCCGATCCGGTAGCCGGCCATGATGATCACGTCGTCGTCGCGCGAGGAGAAGAAGAACGACCCGTCGGCGTCGCGGGAACCGGCGTCACCGGTGACGTACCAGCGGCCGTCGGCGGTGAACCGCTCGGCGGTCTTCTCCGGCGCGTCGGTGTAGCCGGTGAACCACATCAGCGGGCTGGTCGCGGCCTCGATCGCGATCCGCCCGGCGGTGCCCGCGGGCGCCGGTTCGTCGCGGTCGTCCTCGAGCACCTCGGCGGACCAGCCGGGCAGCGCCGCGCCCATCGAACCCGGCTTGATCTCGTCGCGGATCCCGTCGGCCCAGGCGTTGACGATCATCATGCCGTGCTCGGTCTGCCCGTAGTGGTCGCGCACGGTCACGCCCAGCTCGCGCTCGGACCAGGACACCACCTCCGGGGTCAGCGGCTCCCCCGCCGAGGAGGCGCGGCGCAGCCGGATCCCGGCGGGATCGGCCGAGGAGTCGGTGCGCAGGCTGCGGTAGACCGTCGGCGCGGCGGCGAAGTTGGTGACCCCGAACCGGCGCATCAGCTGCCAGGTCAGCCCCGCGGAGAACCCGGCGTGCAGCAGGATGCTGCGGCGGCCTGCGGCCAGCGGGCCGAGGATCGCGTAGTACAGGCCGTAGGCCCAGCCCGGGTCGGCGGCGTTCCAGAACACGTCGTCGGCCCGGACGTCCAGCCCGAACTCCAGGTACGCCTGGAAGGAGGCCAGCGCGCGGATCGGCACCGGAACGCCCTTCGGGGTGCCGGTGGTGCCCGAGGTGAACAGCTGCACCAGCAGTCCGTCACCGCCCAGCGACACGGCCTGCCCGCCCGGCTCGTCACCGGTGTAGCGGTCCAGCAGCTCGGCGAAGGCTTCACCGGCGACGATGGTCCGCCACGGCGCGTCGGCCGGGATGTCCTCGCCCGGCGCGAGCTTCGCGCGCTGGTCGGCGTCCACCACCACGACCTTCGCGCCGCTGGCGCGCAGCCGCAGCGCGATGGCCGGTGGCGCGAAGGCGGTGAACAGCGGCACGTGCACCGCGCCGCGGCGCCAGATCCCCAGCAGCGCCACCACCAGGTCGGCGGACTTGCCCATCAGCACGGCCACCGCGTCACCGGGCGCCACGCCCAGGTCGGCCAGCGCGGCGGCGAACCGCGCCGAGTCGCGCCGCAGCCGACCGTAGGTGATGTCCTGACTGGACAGATCCGCCTCGACGACGGTGAACGCGACCGCATCGGCCGGATGCCGGTCGCACAGCAGGTCCGCCGCGCAGGCCTCCGCCGCGCCGAACCGGTCGAGCAGTTCGGCCACGCGGGCCTCTGGTGCGGTGTCCGTCGTCTCGCTCAGCTCTGCGCTCACAATCGGCCCCTTTCGCGGCTCCTTTGCCCCGGCGCTGCCGGGAGCTATGCTCCGCGCCACACGGCAATCCCGGATACCCCCGGAAAGGGGTGCATGTGCGAACCGGCGGTGACGCGCTCTTGCGCCCGGACGACGGCGACGCCTTCCGCCAGGCCGTCCGCGCGGTGCGGCGGGGCGCCGGCATGCCCGTGTCCTTCGGCGGACAGGCCGCCGAAGGCGCGCTGCGCCTGTCGGAACTGGCCGGTGTGCGCACGAACATGCTGAAGGGCCTCCAGGTCCGGGCCGCGGCGGGCCTCGGCGGCCGGGTGCTGACGCGCGGCAGGCCCGCCGCGGTGAGCGACTACGCGACTTCGCTGACGATCAGCCACGACTACGACGCCCCGGTGCTCGCCGAGGGGATCAGCTCGGTGGTCGCCGCACCCGTGCTGGTCGGCGGAGCGGTGCGCGGCGTGCTCTACGGCGCGGCGCGCGGGGCGGCCCGGCTGGGCGACCGCGCGATCGACGTCGTGGTGGGCGCTACCCGCCACCTGGCCGACGAGCTCGCGGTGCGCGACGAGGTCGACCGCAGGCTGCGGCTCCTGCGCGCGGCGGAGACCACCGGTCCTCGCGAGCAGGTGGCGCTGGAGGAGGTGCGGGAACTGCACGCGGAGTTCCGCGCCATCGCGCAGGGACTCGACGACCCGGCCCTGCGCGACCGCCTGCACCACGCCTGCGACCGGCTGGCGGGCCTCGCCTCGCCGTCCGAGGAGGCCAGGACGGCGAGCCTGACGCCGCGCGAGCTCGACGTCCTCTCCCAGGTCGCTCTGGGCTGCACGAACGCCGAGGCGGGAAAACGCCTGTCGCTGCGGCCGGAGACGGCCAAGGCCTACCTCCGCAGCGCGATGCACAAGCTGGACGTCCACAACCGCCACGAAGCGGTGGTGGCAGCCCGCCGCCAAGGCCTGCTCCCCTGACCTGCCCGTTCCGCGGAAAAGGGGTCGCGCACGCCCACCATTCCTAATTAACCTAGGCTCGAACCTAGAAGGCTTAGGTATTGGAGGGCGGATGGCACGCGCGGGGCTGACCGCGGAGCGGATCACCGAAGCCGCGGCCGAGATGGCCGACACCACCGGCTTCACCGGCGTCACGATTTCGGCGCTGGCACGGCACTTCGGCGTCAAGGACGCGAGCCTGTACTCGCACGTGCGGAACCTGGCGGAGCTGCGGGCGCGGGTCGCGGTGCTGGCCGCGGGCGAGCTGTCCGACCGGATCGGCTCGGCGATCGCCGGCCGGGCGGGCCGGGATGCGCTCGTCGCGTTCGCCGACGCCTACCGGGCGTACGCGCTCGAGCACCCCGGCCGCTACGCGGCGACCCAGCTCCAGCTGGACCCCGAGATCATCGCCGGGTCCAGCGGGCACCGGCGCTGCATGGAGCTGCCGTACTCGCTGCTGCGCGGATACGGCCTGAGCGAACCGGACATCACCGACGCGGTCCGCTTGCTGCGCAGCACCTTCCACGGCTACGCCCACCTCGAAGCCGGTGGCGGCTTCGGGCACCCGCGCGAGGTGCGGGCGTCCTGGGAACGAGCCGTCCACGCCCTCCACATCGCTCTGGAGAACTGGCCCGGATTGGACGACGCATGAACGACATCAGGACCGGCACCGCCGAGGTGCCGGGCGCGACCCTGCACTACGAGACCCGCGGCACCGGACCGGTGCTGCTGCTGATCCCGGGCGGTTCGGGCGATGCGGGCATCTTCGACGGGATGGCCGCCGAACTCGCCGACCGGTACACGGTGGTCAGCTACGACCCGCGGTGCTTCTCCCGCAGCCGCGCGGATTCCGCGCCGAGCGGTCAGCGCGTCGAGGTGCACAGCGGCGATGCGCGGCGGATCCTCGACCTGGTCGCCCGCCCCGGCGAACCCACCGCCGTGCTCGGCACCAGCTCGGGGGCGATCGTCGCCATGGACCTGCTGACCCGCTTCCCGGACCCGCCCCGGCTGGTGATCGCCCACGAACCGCCGTCGGTCGAACTGCTCCCCGACGCGGCCCAGCACCGAGCGATGTTCCGCGAGGTGCGCGAGACCTACCTGCGCGATGGTGTGGCCGCGGCCGTGGGCGTCCTGGCAGCCGGAACCTCCGACGGCGACAGCACCTCGGAGCCCGCCGAACCACCGCCGCACACCGAGGCGGTGGACCGGATGGTGGCGAACATGCCGATCTTCCTGGAGCACATCCTCGCCCAGTTCACCGCCCACGTCCCCGACCTGGACGCCCTGAGCTCCAGGGCAGATCGCCTGGTCCTGGCCGCGGGCCGCGAGTCGGCGGGCCAGCTGCTGCGCCGACCGGCCGAGCTCATCGCGCAGCGCACCGGTGCGGGATTCGCGGAGTTCCCCGGAGGCCACGTCGGCGCGACCGAGCGCCCGGCTGAATTCGCCGCCGCCCTGCACCGAACTCTCGACGCGCAGCCGGCCCGGTGACCACGCGGTGGGCGGTCCACTCCGGACCGCTCACCGCGTTCGACGGTCAGCGGAAGGCGTCGGCGTTCTCCGCCGCCCAGCTCGCGAACGTCCGGGCCGGACGTCCGGTGACGTCCTGCACGGTGGGCAGCACGGTCCGGCCGTCGATCGGCGGGTTCCGGTGCAGCTCCAGGAAGAAGTCGACGTCCTCCGCGGTGAACCCGGCCGCCCGCCACTGCTCGACGGCCTCGGCCTCCGACAGCTCCACGCAGCGGAGTTCGCGCCCGAGCGCCTCGCCCAGCACCCGGACCTTCTCCGGCACGGTCAGCGCTTCCGGCCCGGTCAACCAGTACTCCCGCCCCGCGTGCCCGTCGGTGGTCAGCGCGGTCATCGCCACGGCGGCGATGTCGGCCGGGTGGATCATCGCGCTGAACGCCTCCGGGTGCGGCTCGCGGATCACGCCACCGGCGCGCACCGAATCCGCCCACCACAGGGCGTTCGACATGAACTCGACCGGGAGCAGCTGCGTCCACTCCAGGCCGCTGGCCTCCACCGCCTCGTCCAGGCGGGTCTTGCGCACGTCGCCGCGCAGCACGGTCACCTTGCCGACTCCGGCCTGCTGCGCCAGCGACACGATCTCCGGACCGGTGGACAACTCGGGCTCGTCGTCGCCGAAGGAGATCAGGTGCGCACCGGCGACCCCGGTGAACACCTCCGCCAGGCTCGCCACGTCCGTCAGGTTCCCGGCGACCACCTCGGCACCGGCCGGGAGGTTCGCCGAAGCCGGGTCGCGGCTGAGCGCCCGGACCCGGTGACCGGCGGCGAGCAGCTGCTCGACGAGCGGGCGGCCGACGTTGCCGGTAGCACCGGCCACGAGGAACGTTCGGTTCTCATCTGCCATGCCGCCGGACGCTACGAGCGGTCGAGGACACCTGACGTCCGCCACCGGCGGTGACCGCCGAACGTAGTTGCGAAGACACCCTCCGCGACGAAAAATGTGGCGCTCGATACGCCCGAAATCGCCGGACACCCCCTTGCACAACGGCGGCGCAACCCGCACTCTCTTAACAGCACAGCGTTGACCTGCGAAGACAGCGAGCGTGCACGCCGGGTGGAGCGTCGGGGGTTGCACCCGGCATTCGGGGAACGGGTGGGCGGCGGTCGGGGCCGCCCACCCTCCGGAAATCGGTTGCTCAGGGCCGCCGATCAACGACAGCACAGCGCCGAGCGGTGCGGCGCGATCTCGCCGGGCAAACCGAGCGGAACCACCGGGCACCAGCCCGGGCTCCCCCATCCTCACAACCGCCTGTGGCAGGCTTGCCGCATGCTCGACGTGCTGGACAAGCTCGGCTCGGTGTCCTCGGCCGTGATCGGCTTGATCGGCCTGGCACTGACCGTCTTCGCGCTCTGGCGTGCGCGCAAAGCCTCCGGCGCCGCAGACTCCGCACCACCGATCGAGAACGCCCAGAAGGAGTCGGACGAGACGTCTCCACGTCTCATCGTCCCCCCGCGTTCGAAGTGGGTACCTTCTTCCGACAACCTCCCGGAAAGGGAAACGCGCAACGATTCGTACGGCGACTCGTCCGTGCAGATCGGCCAGGGGTTCAAACCTTCGACACCGCGGTGGCTCCTCGTGGCGTCGCTCGGAGTCATCCTCATAGCCACAGCCGTCGTGCTGAACATGCAGCCGTAGCCACTGCGACGACGGCAATTCCACGAACCCCGTTGCAGCAACACGACCTCTTCCCGGGTCCTATCCGGCCGACCTCGTGGCGGAGATGCGCGTTCGTCGTTTCCGGGGTCAGGCGGGGATCTGCCAGCGGCGCGGGCTGCTGGGGTCGTCGATCCACACCCATTGACCGCAGCGGGTCACGGTGAGCCCGAACCGGTCCCATCCGGGCTGTTCAAGCCGTACCCACGTGTCGTGGGCGGTCTCGACAGCTCGCCACAGGGACCGCGGCCCGCCTTCACGTACCCGGTACGTTGCGCCGTCGGGTTGCAGGTCGATCTCGGCCCACGACCGATCGGCCGTGGCGATCCACGCAGCGGTCGGGGTCTGCGTCGGATCGCTTCCGGTGTAGCCGCTTGACGCTCCGGCTCCGAGATCGAGCGCCGCGAGGAACCAGACGACGAGGTTCTGCAACGTCCCCGGCGGAACGTCGGTGGTGCGCTCCACCGCGTTGGAGCGGTCGCGGGGCCGGGCAATGCTGGTGTAGGCCGCGCCCGGTTTCCGCAGTCCCATGAACGCCGCGTAGGTGCGGTCGAACCGCCCCTCGGCGCCCTCGTCCGCGCGCCGCAGCAACACGAGACTTCCCGCGTTGACGGCGGGTTTGACGTCCGTGAGGATCAGGCCACCCGGACGGGTCTGCTCGATCCAGGACCACGGCACTGCGGGAACCGAGCACGTCGCGATGATCCGGTCGAACGGTGCGTGCCCTGGCAGCCCGCCAGCCCCGTCGACGGTGGCCAACGTCGGGTGGTGGCCGATCGCCGCCAAGCGAGTGCGGGCGGTCTCCACCAGGTCCTCCTCAACATCGACGCTGAACACCTGGTCGCCGCCCAGCCGGTGGGACAGAAGCGCGGCGTTGTAGCCGGTGCCGGTTCCGATTTCGAGCACGCGCTGCCCGTCGTGCACGTCGAGCGCTTCGAGCATCCGCACCATCAACCCGGGCTGTGACGACGACGAGCGCACCACCTGCCCGGAATCGCCGTTGGACAGCGCAGTGATCAGCACCGTGTTCGAGTACACCCGGCGCAACCACTCGTCGCGACCGGCCGATGAACTGGTATCCGCCAGCTGCCAGCGGCCCGCCTCGTGGATGTAGTAGGCCGGGACGAACTCATGGCGTGGGGTGGCCTCCACCGCTGCCCGCCACTCCGGGTCCGTGAGCTTGCCCAGCTCCACCAGCTCACCTGCGAGGCTGCACGCCTTCGACTTCCAGTCGATCACGGGTCATGCCCTCCATTCCCGCCTGGAGCAGGTCGGCGAGTGCTTCGGTGATCGGCGCACCGGTCTGATTCGCCAGCCAGCCGTACCGGCCGGCGCCGTTGGATTCGAGGAAAACCCAGCGCCCGGCGTGGTCCACGCTGAAGTCGAACGCCGCGTAGGCCAAACCGAAGGCGTCCATGTAGGCGCGCACCCCGCGGCGCACCTCGGCCGGTGTGGGAATCCACTCGTACCGCAGCGCATCGAAATCGGCCCGCCAGTCCACACGCGCGGCCGCGGAATGCGCGTGGATGGCGATGGTGAACACCTGCTCGCCGACCACGACCACCCGCGCCTCGTAGTCCTTGTCGACCCACTGCTGGATCTGGTGCGCGGTCAACCCGATGCCGTCGAGATCCCGCAACACCGAATCGTCGAGCCTGCGGGTAAAGGCGATCTTGAGCTTGTCGTCCTCGGTAAGGATGTTCGCCGCGAACGACTTCTGCACCACACCGGACTCGACGGCCTCGGCGAACCGGCGCACCGCGGCCGGCGCATTCGTCACCAACGTGTCCGGCACCGTCAGCCCGCACGCGGCGGCCATGACCAGTTGCAGCGGCTTGTACACGGCGTCGGCGGCCCGGTTCGGGTGGTTGACCCACCGCACCGGGAGCGCTGACAGCACGCCGCCGAAACCGAACTTCGCTTCCCGCGCCGCGTGCGTCCGCCACTGCGGCGCCATCCCCGCCGGGAACCGGAACGGTGTCGGCGAGCAGTACCAGATCGAGCGGATGTCTTCCAACGCCACGCTGCGGTGCTCGGTGGCCAGCGTCCCCACCCAGCGGGAGGCGCGGAGTTCCGCGTCGAGCACGAGCCGGTCCGGGAACCAGCTCGTGTCGGCGCGGAACACCGGCGCCCCTCGCCGCGTGAGGGCTCGCACCACGGCATCCACCGGGGCGTCTGCCTCAGCAGCGAAGATGACGACGGTCATCGATTACAGCTCTTCCCAGTCGTAGTGCTCTTCCGGCCCCTCATCACCGTCGCTGCTGGCCTTGGTCCGTCGACCAAGCGCCCAAAGCTGGCGGCGAACTGCTCACTCGCTTCGACCGTGTCGTTGCGGAGGAGAAGCGGATCAGGATTGCCGAGCTGCAGGGCACACCGGTACGAAGAAGTGACTCAACAGGACCACCGCGGTTTCCCGGCTCGCCGCACGACGACGATTGGCAACGTGACGACGTGAACTACTCCGTCTGGTGACGGCCACGGGAAGCTTGCTAGCCATCCCCTCGATCGATGTCGACCGGGTTCGGCACGCCGCCGAGCACCCCCGCCACCTCGACCCCGCAACCATGGACACCTACGAGCGGTTGAACGCCGAGCTGTGGACGAAGTTCGCCGAGTCGCGATCCAAACGCGAAGTCCTCCCGGCAGCACGGCACCAGCTCGCCGCGCTCAACGCCAGCCTGAACGAAGCGCAGACCTCCGACGTGCGTCGCCGGTTGTGCGCCCTCGTCGGTGACCTGTTCCAGCTCTGCGGCGAAATCTTCTTCGACAGCGACAACTACGCAGACGCCGCACACTGCTACGCCGAAGCGGCCCATGTCAGCAAGGAAGCTCACGAGTTCGATCTCTGGGCGTGCGCGATGACCCGACACGCCTGCATCAACATCTACGAACGCCAGTATCGGCACGCCTCTCCGCTACTCGACGGTGCCGCGCAGCTCGCGGTCAGGGGAAACCCCACTCGCACCACCCGGTATTGGGTCTCCGCCGTCCAGGCGCAGACCTTCGCCGGACTCGGAAACCTGTCCGCCTGCCACGCGCGTTGGACAAGGCCGAGCAGGTCGCCAACGTCGACAACAAGGCCCCGGCCACCGGCTGGCTCCGCTTCGAGGGATCGCGACTGGAGGAGGAACGCGGAGCGTGCTTCGTGACGCTTCACCGCCCAGAGCTGGCCGAGCCCGCACTCACCAAGGCACTGGGGCAAGCCACCTCGGCACGGCGCCGCGGAAGCGTACTCGTCGATCTCGCCACCGTCGGTGCCCAGCACGGCGACGTCGACCAGCTCGTCATGCGTGGCGCGGCGGCCGTGGACAGCGCCCGGCAGACGGCGTCGGTCGGCTACCTCGGCCGCAAGCTGACAGACCTGCGGGAGAACTTGGTGCCGTTCCTCGACGATCGGCATGTGCGGCACCTGGAATCGCAGATCAAGGATGTTGTGACCGCATCTGGCCCAACACCGTGAGGAGAGGTTCAGTGTCAGACGAGAAGGGGCGCATCTTCCGCGAGGCGTGGATCGCGGGGGTGACCAAGCACTACCCCGGCGAGCCCAAGCCCGGCTACATCGCCCCGTGGGACGAAACGCCCGACTGGGAGCGCGCCAGCGCCGCAGCCGTGTACCAGCAGGTGCACGACTTCATCCATGCCACCGAGGGCAGCGCGGCCAAGCTCACCCGCGAGCAGAAGGGCCGTTTCGTCGCGCTGTGCTGGATCGGGCAGATCTTCAAACACTTCGACGATCCCAAGCCCGCCTACGTCGCGGACTGGGACGCCATGCCCGAATGGCAGAGGGAAACCGACGCCGACATCTTCGAGCGCATCGAGCGAGATGTGACGGCCCGTACGTCCTGACGATCTGCAGCGGCGGCGGTGGCGCCCGCCCGGCGACTCGGGCGGGCTCCGCTTCATTCCAACCCGAGGCGGTCAGGGTTTCGGGGAGTCGGTGCCGGGGTGCGGGGTTTTCCAGCGACCTCGGGTGAAGTCCGGGAAGTCGACCGGGGCGCTGCCGTCCTCGATGGACTGGGCGCTGAGCGCGAACGGGGCGCTCCAAGTGGCCGAGTCGTAGACGTCGATGTCCGGGGGCAGGCCCAGGCGCATGGTCTGCGCGAGGCGGTAGAGCATCAGGTAGTCCATGCCGCCGTGGCCGCCCGGCCCGGGGCCGACCTCCTTCCACAGCCAGTGGTCGTACTCGGCGTGGTCGTCCCAGTTCCCCCACTCGTGCGGGGTGCCGGTCGGCTCCAGATAGATGCGCGGCGGGTAGTCCTCGAACACGCCTCTGGTGCCCTGCAACTGGTTCAGCCTGCTGTACGGGCGCCCGTTGGACACGTCGTGGACGAGGTGGATGACGCGGCCCTGCTCGGTCTGGATCAGGCTCATCGTCGCGTCGCCCTTGGCGTAGTTCTCCTGCCAGGCCGGGTCGTCCGGCGGCAGGTGCTCCTGCCGGTAGGCCGCCAGGCCGAGTGCCGGGGTGCTCATCGAGGTGATCCGCACCAGCCGGTCGCCGCGGTTGACGTCCAGGTAGGCCGCGACCGGGCCGAGGCCGTGGGTCGGGTACAGGTCTCCGTCGAGCTTGGTGTGCCAGGCGCGCCGCCACTGCCCCGCGTAGTAGGTCTTGGAGAACAGCAGTTCGCGCAGGTCGTGCAGGTAGGCGCCGGCGCCGTAGAGCAGGTCGCCGAACATGCCGTCGTGGGCCATGCGCAGGACGCGCAATTCGTTCTGGCCGTAGCAGCAGTTCTCCAGCTGGATGCAGTGCCGCCGCGTCTGCTCGGAGACGTCGACGAGCTCCCACAGCTCGTCGACCGTGACGCCCAACGGGCATTCCACGCCGACGTGCTTGCCGTTGCGCATGGCCGCCACGGCCATCGGCGCGTGCCACTCCCACGGCGTGGCGATGTAGACGAAGTCCACGTCGTCCCTGGCCAGCAGGTTCTCGAAATCGTGCTCGCCGGCGCTGTACTTGGCCGGTTCCGGCCGCCCCAGGTCGACCACGGCGCGTGCCGCGCGCTCGACGGCTTCGGCGTTGGTGTCGCAGACGGCGGTGATCGCGACGCCGTCCAGTTCCAGGAACAGCGGCAGCATGCTCGCACCGCGGTTGCCGACGCCGATGATGCCGACGCGGACCGCTTCGTGCGCCTCGAACGGCACGCCCATCATGGTTTCGCCCTTGGCCGCGGGCCACGCGTTCTGCGCCGCTGCCGCGCCGGGAGCCAGCCCGGCGAGTCCGAATCCGGCGCCTGCTGCCGCGCCGGTGCGCAGCAGGGTCCGCCGGGACAGAGCACTGCGAGGAAGCTCGACCATCAGTCCTCCTGCGTGAAACTGCGTGTATTCACGTCAATTCACGCACAATCGCACACCGATCATCGGGCTGATACCGGCACGCGGAGGCTTCGCGGCTGATCCGTTCGGCGGCAGCCGCAGCTCCGGCCCGGTCACCGCTGAAACGCGCTCCGCACCCCTCACCGGGTGCGGAGCGCGCTCGCAGCTCCTCGGGCCAGCGGCTGCGTGCGTTCGGCGCGCTCGCTCAGGCCTGCTTGGCGTAGTCGGTGGCTCCGTACCAGTCGACGAGGACGACGTCCTCGTCACCGACGACCCACGCGTCGTGTCCCTGCGGCAGGGACGTGACCGACCCCGGCCCCGACTCGAACTCGCCGCCGTCGGACATAGCGACGTGGAGCCGACCGGAGATCTGGTACTGGAAGTGCGGTGCCTCGCACCACTCGGTCCCCGCGACGGGCCGCACGTGACGGCTCCACTGCCACCCTGGGCGGAGGATCAGACGCCCCACAGTTCCGCCCGCCATGTTCAGCAGTTCCAGCCGCCCGTTCTCGAACTCCCGCACCTCGTCCGGCCGGTCGAAAGCCCGGTGCTCGACGACCTGCTCCGCGACCATCTCGGCCTCCTCGCCTCGACACGGCGAGTCTCCCGGGGACCCGGCTCCGCGAACCAGGGGCTTTCGACCCCGCGCCACGACGCGACGCCTGCGCGGACCGCGCCCGCCGCCGTAGTAGGTTGCCTGCGGACTTCGCGGAGGGGACGGGCAATGAACCGGCACGAACGGCTGAGCAAACTGCTGGACATCGTCGGGCAGCGCGAACGCGCCGACGTCGAGGAGCTGGCCGCCGAGCTCGACGTCTCCGCCGCCACCATCCGCCGCGACCTCGACCACCTGGCCGAGCAGCAGCTGCTGGCCCGCACCCGCGGCGGCGCGGTGGCCACCAGCATCGCCTACGACCTGCCGCTGCGGCACAAAGCCGCCCGGCACGCACCCGAGAAGCAGCGGATCAGCGCGGCGGCCGCGCGCCTGGTGCAGCCCGGCATGGTGATCGGGCTCAACGGCGGTACGACGACCACCGAGGTCGCGCGCAGCCTGGCCACCCGGCCGGATCTCGGCGAGCACGGGGACCCGGGGATCACCGTGGTCACCAACGCGCTCAACATCGCCAACGAGCTGGTCGTGCGCCCGCACGTCAAGATCGTGGTCACCGGTGGCGTGGCGCGCCAGCAGTCGTTCGAGCTCACCGGCCCGCTGGCCACGCACATCCTCCGGGAGATCAGCCTGGACCTGCTGTTCCTCGGCGTCGACGCGATCGACCCGGACAACGGCGCCTTCGCGCACCACGAGGGCGAGGCCAGCATCAACCGGCTGATGGCCTCCCGCGCGGCGCGGGTGGTCGTGGTCGCCGACAGCTCCAAGCTCAACCGCCGGGCGTTCGCCCAGATCTGCGCCACCGACGCCATCGACACGCTGATCACCAACACCGGGGTCGACGCCGAGGTGCGCGAAGCCTTCGAGGCGGCGGGAACGACCGTGCTGACTGCTTGATTCTGATCGAATGGAGCATTGCTCGGACAAATTCGAGCACCTTAAGCTCGCGCTGTTTCACCCACCGATGACTTTCGGAGGAACGCGCGATGACATCCGCCTGCGCTGACGCATCGCCGCGCAGCCGTACCGCCGAGCCGCAGGGCACCACGCCTGACCGGCCGCGCGACCACGGCCGGCCCGTCGCGCCTCCTCGAAAAGGGTTCTAAGGCACCACTTCTCGCGAAGCGGCACAGACCGCACCTAGGAGGACGTCATGTCCGGAGCCTCCCCCGCACTGGGCACCACCTCGCCCACGGCGCGCCGGATCGCCATCGCCGCGGCGACGATCGGCGTGATCTACGGCTACGACATCGGCAACATCTCCGGTGCGCTGCTGTTCATCACCGAGGAGATGAAGCTCTCGCCCGCGCTGCAGGGCAGCGTGACCACCGTGCTGGTCGCAGGCAACATCGTCGGTGCGCTGCTCGCGGGCAAGCTGGCCACCGCCATCGGGCGGAAGGCGACCATGCTGCTCGTGGTCGCCGGGTACGCGGTGTTCGCCGTGTGGTCCGGGCTGGTCTCCGACATCCTGTGGCTGGACGTCTCGCGGTTCTTCCTCGGCATCAGCATCGGGTTGTCGCTGGTGGTGACGCCGATCTTCCTGGCGGAGTCGGCACCGGCGGCGATCCGCGGCGCGCTGGTCGTCGGCTACCAGGTCGCCACCGTGACCGGCATCCTCATCGCCTACCTCGTGGACTGGAGCCTGGCCGATTCCGGGAACTGGCGGCTGATGCTCGCGCTGTCGGCGGTGCCGTCGGTGCTGGTGCTGTTCCTGCTGGTGAAACTTCCCGACACCGCGCGCTGGTACGTCCTCAAAGGACGCCACGAGGAGGCGCGCCGCACCTTGCGGCTGGTCGACCCGGGCGCCGACGCCGACCGGGAGCTGGCCGAGATCCGCGCGGACATCGAGAGTCGGCACGGCGGCCGGCTGGCCGAGATGTTCCGCAAGCCCTACGCGACGGCCACCATGTTCGTGCTGGTCCTCGGCTTCCTGGTGCAGATCACCGGGATCAACGCGATCACCTACTACAGCCCGATCATCTTCAAGGAGATGGGTTTCCAGGGCAACGCCACGGTGATCGGGCTGCCCGCGATCGTGCAGGGCGCGGCGCTGCTGGCCACCATCGGCTCGCTGTTCATCGTGGACCGGGTGGGGCGCAGGCCGATCCTGCTGGGCGGGATCGCCACGATGGCCGGCTCCAGCCTGGCGATGATCCTGGTGTTCGCCACCGGTTCGCTGGACGGTGGCGGCTCGTGGTGGGGTTTCGCGGCGATCCTGGTGTTCACCGCCGGGTTCAACTTCGGCTTCGGCTCGCTGGTGTGGGTGTTCGCCTCGGAGAGCTTCCCGGCGCGGCTGCGCGCGCTGGGCGCTTCGCTGATGCTGACCGCCGACCTGGTGGCGAACCTGATCGTGGCGCAGTTCTTCCTGCCGATCATGGACGGCCTGGGCGGGGCCACCACGTTCGCCATCTTCCTCGCGCTGGCGGCGATCTCCTGGGTGTTCGTGCTCCGGTTCGCCCCGGAGACCAAGGGCCGTTCGCTGGAGAGCATCCGCACCTACTGGGAGAACGGCGCCCGCTGGCCCTCCGGGAGCTGATCGAGCGGCCGCCCCGCCGCGGGGCGGCCGCCGCGGGTTCCTCAGGCGGTGGCCCCGCCGTCGATCACCAGCTCGTGCCCGACGATGTGAGCCGAGTCGTCGGAAGCCAGCCACAGCACGGCGGCGGCGACCTCGGCCGGGGTGCTGACGCGCCCGGACGGCACCGATGCCGCGAACCGCGCATCACGCGCCGCGCGGTCCTCTCCCGGGCGGTAGGACATCGGGGTGTCGGTGCCGCCCGGGCTGACGACGTTGACGCGCACCCCGTCGGCGATGTGCTCGCGCGCCGCGGCGCGGCTCAGCACGCTGACCCCGGCCTTGCTGGCCGCGTACGCACCGACGCCGGGCAGTCGCTGCTGCACGCCGATGTTGGAGCCGATGTTGACCACGGCGCCGCCGCCGTGCTCGCGCATGTGCGCGATCTCGTGCTTCATCGACAGGAACACCCCGGTCAGGTTCACCGCCAGCACCTGAGACCAGGTCTCGACCGGCACGTCGGCCAGCGGGGCGGCCTCGCCGAGGATTCCGGCGGCGTTGCACGCCACGTGCAGGCCGCCGTGCCGCTCGACCACCGTGGCGACCATCCGCGCGGCCGACTCGGGATCGGACACGTCGGCCACGACGTGGTCGGCCCGGCCACCGGCGTCGGTGATCTCCCGCACCACCTCGGTCAGCGCGTCGGCGTTGCGCCCGCTGACCACCACCAGCGCACCTTCCCGGGCGAACGCCGCGGCGGTGACGCGGGCGATGCCACCCGCTCCTCCGGTGACCAACACGACCTTGCCGTCGAACCGGGCGACCATGAACAACTCCTGAATCTAGACCGATCGATCTCGTATCGGGGCAAAGCTCCCCGATGTCACGGCGAGACGCTAGCTCATTCGAGATCGATCGGTCAAATATCGACTCTCAGCCCAGCAGAGCGCGCATCTGCGCGGCGGCGTCGCGGATCCGGTCGGCGTCCACCGGCGCGCGCCCCATCACCTGGATGCCCTGGAAGAACACCAGCAGCATCCGGGCGAGAGCGCGCGGCTCGCGGTCCGCGGGGAGATCACCTTCGGCGCGGGCGCGCGCCAGCGCCGAGGTCAGCGACGCTTCCAGGAACGACCAGCTCGACTCCACCAGCCGGTGCACCTCCGCGTCCCGGGCCGAGGACTCCACCGCCGCGTTCACGACCATGCAGCCGATCCGCTCGGCGGCCGCGGCGGCCTTCTCCGCGTACTGGTCGACGAGGCGGTGCACACCGGCCAGCGCGGGCCCCTCGGAGAGCACTTCGACGACGGATTCGTCGGTGATCCGAAGGTAGCGCTCCAGCGCCTTGAGGTAGAGCTGGTGCTTGTCGCCGAAGGTGGCGTAGATGCTCGCCCGCGCGACACCCAGGTGCGATACCAGTTCCGCGGTCGAAGTGGCCTCGTAGCCGCGTTCCCAGAACAGCTCCAGAGCGCGCTGCAGCGCCACCTCCGGATCGAACTCCTTGGTCCTGGCCATGCCCGGACGGTACCGCTTTCCAGACCACCCGATCAAATATCCGCCGCAGCCGCCGACTTGCACCACCGAACCGGAAGCGGACGCTGGGGCCCGGGATCGCACCGGCCGCCGACCGGTGCTTGCCAGTGAGAGGGGTGATCGACGATGACCGGAGAGCTGAGCGGGCGCCGGGTGGCCATCCTCGCCGCCGACGGCGTCGAGCAGGCCGAGCTGGACCAGCCGCGCGCGGCGCTGGAAGACGCCGGGGCGCGCGTGGAACTGCTCTCGACGCACGGCGGCGAGATCCAGGCGATGAACCACGACATCGACAAGGGCGACCGGTTCCCCGTCGAGCGCGAGGTCGCGGGCGCCGCCGTGGCGGACTACGACGCGCTGGTCCTGCCGGGCGGCACGATCAACCCGGACAAGCTGCGCCGCGATGCCGGGGCGGTGGCGTTCGTGCGGGACTTCGTCGGCTCCGGCAAGCCGGTCGGAGCGATCTGCCACGGCCCGTGGACGCTGGTGGAGGCCGACGTGGTGCGCGGCCGCCGGCTCACCTCGTTCACCAGCATCCGCACCGACATCCGCAACGCGGGCGGCGAGGTGCTCGACGAGGAGGTGGTGGTCGACCGGAACCTGGTGACCAGCAGGCAACCGCGGGACCTGCCCGCCTTCAACGCGAAGCTGGTCGAGTCGATCGCGCGCACCTGATCCGCTCGCCGTTCCCGGCACCCGTCAGAATCGGGCGGTCGGGAGGAGAGCACGTGCACGAGGACCGAGGCGCGGTGGCCGCGCTGGAGCGGCACCAGGTCGTGATCTACCTCGCCGCGATGGTGCTCGGCGGCGCCCTGGGCTGGGCTGCGCCCGGCGTGGGCAACGGGCTCGAGCCGCTGATCAACCCGGTCCTCGGTGCTCTGCTGTACGTGACGTTCCTGCAGGTCCCGGCCGCGGATCTGGCGCGGTCGCTGCGCGCCGGGCGGTTCCTCGCCGCGGTGCTGGTGGTGAACTTCGTCGTGGTGCCGCTGGTCGTCGCGGTGCTGTTCGCCTTCCTGCCCGATGACCGGGCCGTGCAGCTGGGCGTGCTGCTGGTGCTGCTCACGCCGTGCGTCGACTACGTGATCGTCTTCTCCGGTCTGGCCGGGGGCAGCAGCCAGCGGCTGCTGGCCGCCACTCCCCTGCTGCTGATCGCCCAGATGCTCCTGCTGCCGGTGTTCCTGCTGGTGTTCCTGGGGCGCGGGCTGGTGGACGTGGTGGCCGTCGGGCCGTTCCTCGAGGCGTTCCTGGTGCTGATCGTCATCCCGCTCGCGCTGGCCTGGGCCACGCAGGCATGGGCGGCGCGGCGCCCGGCCGGGCGGAAGGTCGCGGGTACCGCGGGCGCGGCGATGGTCCCGCTGATGGCGCTGACGCTGATGACCGTGGTCGCCTCTCAGGTCCCGGCGCTCGACGGCCGGATCGGGGACGTGCTGCAGGTCGTGCCGCACTACGTCGCATTCCTGGTGGTGATGCCGTTCGCCGGGCTGGCGGTGGCCCGGCTGCTGCGACTGGACACTTCGGACGGTCGCGCGGTGGTGTTCACCGGGGCGACGCGGAATTCGCTGGTGGTGCTGCCGCTGGCGCTGGCGTTGCCGGACCACCTGGCCGTCGCCGCGGTCGTCGTGGTCACCCAGACCCTGGTCGAGGTCATCGGCATGGTGCTCTACGTGCGAGCGGTTCCGCGCCTGCTGCCCGCCCGCTGACCGCTGCGCGGGGCCCGCACCGGACGCATCCTGGTGGCAGCACGTCCGATCCGACGGGGCCGCACATGTCGCACCGCACCTGTTCGCGCCGGGAGTTCCTCGCCGTCGCCGCCGCACTGCCGCTGCTCACCGCGTGCGAGCCGCCACCACCGCTGCCCGACTGGATGCTCACGCCCGAGGACGCGGCCGATCGAGGCCTGCGGCGCGACGCGCTGGTCATCGGGGATCTCCTGGTCCGCCACCGGGAGATCCGGCGCGAGGTCGAGCACTTCTCGTCCGGGATCCGAGCCACCACCACGAGCGCGGCCCCCGACCTCGCCGAGCGGATCCGGGTGCACGTGGCGCAGATGCAGTCCCGCCTGCGGCGCGGTGCGCCGATCCGGCAGGACGATCCGCTGTTCGCCGCGCTCTTCGCGCACCACCGGGAGGTGCAGCTGCAGGTGGAACGGCTCGCCGACGGAGTCCGGGTGACCGAGAGCTCGGCGGACCCGGTGGCGGTGATGCTGCTGCGGCAGCACGCGGTTCACGCGGTGTCGGAGTTCGTCGCGGGCGGCGTTGAGCGCGCACGAAGATCGACTCCGCTGCCGCCCGGCTATCCTGGCTGAGACGACCCCGGCGGATTCGACCTGTTCCAGGAACCCCCGCGGAAGGTGCACCGCAGTGCCCCCGCCACCGCCGCCCTGGTGTCGTCATCGCCCCTCCACGAGGGTTTTCGAGTCGAAATGGATGGCAGGTCAACACGTGTTCGAACACCGATCGGCAGCAATGGTGCAGGCCGGGCGGACAGCGGCGGAAGCAGGCACTCCGGACGCCGGAGGCGTACCCGGCATCAGCGCGGAGCTCTACCGCGACGTCGTGGACTTCGCGAGCGGCGTTCCCGGCTGGGTGCAGTCCTTCGCCGCTTTCTTCACCGAGGCAGCGCTGGTGCTGCTCTTCGGCTTCTTGCTGCTCGCCTGCTGGCGAGCACGACGGATGCCCGCGCGATCGCTGGCGGTCGCGCTGCTCGGCGTGGTGGGCGTGGGGGTCGCCTACTCGTTGAGCGAACTGGTCAAGTTACTCGTCGAGGAGGACCGGCCCTGCCGCGCGATGGCGGTGACGACCATCACCGAGTGCCCGGCGCTGGGTGACTGGTCGTTCCCCAGCAACCACTCGGTGATCGCCGGTGCGACCGCGTTCGGCGTGTTCGCCGCGTGGCGGGCGCTCGGCATCCCGGCACTGGTCCTCGCGGCGGCCACGGCGTTCTCCCGGGTGTTCCTCGGAGTCCACTACCCGCACGACGTGCTGGTCGGCTTCCTCTTCGGCGTGGTCATGGTGGCGTTGCTGGTGCGCCTGCTCTCGAAGACGGCGACCCAGCTGGTCCTGAAGCTGCCGTCGCACCGGCCGCACGACATCGACGAGCAGCCGACGGTGCAGCTCCCGCGCATCTGAGAGCGCCGTGCGGAGGGGCGGGTTCCGGCGCCCCTCCCCCGTGCGTGCTTTGGGGTGCCATGACGCCCCAAAGCACTCACGGGGACTGAACAGCGGAACCGCAGCGGTGACGGTCTCGCACCGCGCTCGGCCGGGAGGAGCGCTCGCCGTGACCCGGCGGGCGGCTCTCGCCGGACCTACACTCCATTGGAGCGGTGGGGGTTTCGGCTCGGGTGGTGCTCGGCAGCGAAGACCTACTCGTTTCTGGAGCGACGATGGCTGAGCAGACGAAGCGCCGTCACGGCTATCGAGAAGGGCTCGGCGGCGAGCTGCTCGCCGAGTTCCTGGGCACGTTCGTGCTGATCCTGCTGGGCTGCGCGTCGGTCGCGGTCGCGGTGGCCGGGCTGCCCGGTTCCGGGCGCCAGTCCGATGCGTTCGGGCCCGCCAACTGGCTGATCATCGCCTTCGGCTGGGGTTTCGCGGTGGTGTTCGGCGTCTACGTCGCGGGCGGGGTGAGCGGCGCGCACATCAACCCGGCGGTGACGCTGGCCTTCGCGGTGCGGCGGGCCTTCCCATGGCGGAAGGTCGTGCCCTACGTCTTCGCGCAGCTGGTCGGCGCGTTCCTCGCCGCGGCCCTGGTGTTCGCCACCTACAGCTGGGCGATCAACGCGTTCAACGCCGAGGCCGGGTTGCCCAGGGATCGGTCGCTGGACACCTTCGCGATCTTCGCCACGTTCCCCGCCGAGTACTTCGGCGGATCGTGGTGGGGCCCGCTGCTGGACCAGATCGTGGGCACCGCGGTGCTGGTGCTGCTCATCTTCGCGCTCATCGACGCGCGCAACACCGCACCAGCGGCCAACCTGGGCCCGTTCCTGATCGGCATGGTGGTCACCGTCATCGGCCTGACCTTCGGCCCCAACGCCGGCTACGCGATCAACCCGGCCCGCGACTTCGGCCCCCGCCTGTGGACCTATCTCAGCGGCTGGGGCGACATCGCGCTGCCCGGCAGCTACCAGTGGTTCAGCTGGTACTTCTGGGTTCCCATCGTCGGCCCGCTGGTCGGCGGGGTGATCGGCGCGGTGGTCTACGACCTGTTCATCGGCCACGTGGTCGCGGCCCGAACCGCCCCGGAGCCGGGCCGCACGACCGACCAGCCGCCCGCGGGCTGATCGGGTTTGCCATGGGCACGACCGGGTATCCGCGCGGGTGCGTCCGAGTCACTTCGCCGAGGAGGACACCATGACCAGCTTGCAGCCCAGGTCGGGCATGGGGTTGGCAGACATCTTCCGGATGTTCGAGGGCGAATGGCCCTTCGGCGAGCACCACGCGATGCGCGCGGAGACCTTCACCGAGGGCGACGAGTTCGTGATCCGCTGCGAACTGCCGGGGATGAACCCGGACGAGGACATCCACATCAACGTCGAGGCCAACCAGCTCAAGATCAACGCCGAGCGCAAGCACGAGGAGCACGCCGACCGGCACAGCGAGTTCTACTACGGCAACTACAGCCGGACGATGCTGCTCCCGATGAGCTGCAACACCGACGAGATCAAGGCCGAGTACGAAGCGGGCATCCTCACCATCCGCATGCCCCGCCGGGAAACCCAGATCAGCAAGGAGATCCCGGTGGCCCGCAAGGGCAAGTGACCACCACCCGGAGCCCGCGAGATCGCCTGAGACCACGCGGGCTCCGGACGATGGCCGCTCACCCTTGAGCGGCCAGCCACCCGAACCGCTGCAACGCGCGAGCCAGCTGCTCGGTATCCGCAGCCAGGTCCCCGATCCGTCCCCTGTGGACTTCCGAGCACGAGATCCGCTCGGCCTCGAACGCCAGATCCCGCTGCACCACCCGCATCGCCGAGGCCATCTGCTCCGGCGTGTCGACCCGGGCTGGAACAGCGGACGCCCGGGCAGGACCGGAATTCCGGAACGCGAAGTGCACCACGCACGAGGTGCACGACTGAACCGCTTCCGGCAGGCGGAGGGCTCGTGATCCTCTCGTTCGATTCGAGGTGGTTGCCCGACATGACCCGTTCCAGCAGGTGTTGGACGGTGCGGCGTCCCAGCTTTCCGGACGCTCCGGTCACTACCAGCATGCAGAACTCCTGTTTTCGAGATCATCGGGTTCGCGGCCGCTGATCGGATTGTTCTGGGCCGTTCCACTTCGCGGAAGGAGGCACATTCATGTCACCTGCGGATGCGCCCAGCATCGTCAGCGCGGACATCCCGCTGCCGGTGGCGCTGGCCGACCACCAGGACTGCCCGGCCACCTCGGTGCTGCGGCGGATCGGCGACCGGTGGAGCGTGATCCTGCTGATGCTGCTCGGCAGGCGCGACCACCGGTTCAACGAGCTGCTGCGCTCCGTGGAGGGCATCAGCCAGCGGATGCTCACGCTCACCCTGAGGTCGTTGGAGCGCGATGGGCTCGTGGTGCGGACGGTGCGTCCCACCGTGCCGCCGGGCGTGGAGTACTCGCTGTCCGCGCTCGGGCGCGGGCTGCTGGTCCCGCTCTCCGCGGTGGCTGACTGGGCTGACCAGCACGCTCTCGAGATCGACGCCGCCAGGGCTCGCCACGAGGGCTGGACGGGGTGATCAGCCAAACCGATTAGTTGCGGGTCACGGGCTTGTGATTGTGACGTCCCGATGCTGTCCTTTCCGGGCTCCGGGGCTTACGCTGGGGCCGTCTCGAACGCTCTGGGCCCGCGCTCCGGCACGCATCGCCCGGCGGCGTTCGAACGCCGATCAGGACAGGAGTTGCAACTTGAGCGAGCCGTCGTACTACGCACCCGAGGGTGGCCTGCCGTCGCAGATGACGCTGCTGACCGACCGCGCCGTCGTGAAGGAGGCCTACACCGTCATCCCGCGCGGCGTCCTCCGCGACATCGTCACCAGCAACCTGCCGGGGTGGGACAACACCCGCTCGTGGATCCTCGCCCGGCCCATCGCCGGGTTCGCCACCACGTTCGCGCAGTACATCGTCGAGGTCGGGCCGGGCGGCGGCAGCGCGAAGCCGGAGCCGGAGAGCGGCGTGGAGTCGGTGCTGTTCCTGCTCACCGGCGACCTCGAGGTGACCATCGAGGGCGAGAAGCACCAGCTCACCGCAGGCGGGTACGCCTACCTGCCCGCGGGCGCGAGCTGGTCGGTGGCCAACTCCTCCGACGCGGTGGCGACCTTCCAGTGGGTGCGCAAGGCCTACGAGGCCGTCGAAGGCATCCCGGCGCCGAAGGCGTTCGCGGTGCAGGAGCAGGACATCGAGCCGACGCCGATGCCCGACACCGACGGTGCTTGGGCGACCACGCGGTTCGTAGACCCCAACGACCTCTCGCACGACATGCACGTCAACATCGTGACGTTCGAGCCGGGCGCGGCGATCCCGTTCGCCGAGACGCACGTGATGGAGCACGGCCTCTACGTCCTGGAGGGCAAGGCCGTCTACCGGCTCAACGACGACTGGGTCGAGGTCGAGGCCGGTGACTTCATGTGGCTGCGCGCCTTCTGCCCGCAGGCCTGCTACGCGGGCGGCCCCGGCAAGTTCCGCTACCTGCTGTACAAGGACGTCAACCGCCAGATCAAGCTGACCTGATCCGCCGATCCCGGCCCGGCGCGCCCGCCCGGGCCGGGGTCAGCGGTCCGCTCGTGCCAGGAGACCGGCCAGCGCGGTGCGAGCGGGAGCCGCGTAGCGCTCCGGGTACAGGTGGGCCATGCTCAGGTACCACACGACGGCTTCGAGCTCCCGAGCCCGGTGGAACGGGGCGAGATCCGTTTCTGTGCGCGGTGTTTCGCCGAACACCTCGGCGTACGCGCGCAGCGCTGCGGGAGCTTCGGAGGCCAGGCTCCCGGCCAGCACTGCGAGATCCCACTCCCGGGGCCCGCGGCAGGTCTCCTCGAAGTCCGTCCACCGCCACCGCCCGTCGGCCAGCGGCAGGTTCCCCGGGTGGGCGTCGCCGTGCAGGACCGCTGCGGCACCGCCGGCACCGTCGAGTTCGGCCAGCACGGCTTCGTGGCGCGCCCGCAGGACTTTCAGCTCGCCGGCGCCGAGGACGTCCGCGCGTTCCAAAGCCGCGAGAGCGTCGTAGATCTGGTCGTGGACCGGGGTCAGCCACGGCATGTCCGCCGGGTGGTCGGCGAGTGCGATGTGCAGCCGGGCCAGAGCTTCTCCGCTGGTCGCGGCGTCTGCCCGCTCCGGTGAGCACGGCAGGTAGTTCCACAGGCTCACCCAGAACCCGTCGCGCGGGTGCGGTCCCGATATCGGCGGGATGACCGCTGCTCCGCGCCCGGCCGCATGCGCGGCGACGGAGACCTCCCTGGCCAACCACGCCGAAGGATCGCTGCGCGTCCACGCGGTCAGGGTGGCGACCCGGGCGACGACGGGCTCCGGTGCCAGGTGCACGACCAGGTTGCCCCGGTCGGACACCACCTGCGGATCCCCGGTCGAGAGGCCGAGGTCGCGCGCGACGGCCAGCGCCGCGGCCAGTCCCGCGCGCGAGCGGGTTGCGTGGTCGTCCGAGCTCATCGCTCCAGTATCGAGGGGCGAGCGATCCGGAAAACCAGCGGACCGGCCGAGAACGGGCAGCTATGCTCCCCACGATCATCGTGCTCGCTTCCTCCCGGGGCGCACGGCGCCCTTTCGACGGAGAGTGCATTGATTCCCGACGTCACCATGCGTCCCCTCACCGGCCCCGACGAGCTCGACCTGTTCTGCGGGCTGCCCTACGTCCTCAACGACGAGCTGGCCGACGACCTCGCCACCGGCCGCAGGCGTCCGGACCGGATGTGGGTCGCGCTGCGCGGCGGTGAGCTGCTGGCCCGGGTGGCCTGGTGGAACCGGCCGGGCGACGAGGCGCCGCGGATCCTGGACGTCGTCGACGTCGAAGCCGACTGCGTGGACATCGGCGTCCAGCTGCTGCGCACCGCGATGGCCGCCGTCGTGCCCGGCGGTTCGCTCCCGCCGCTGTACAGCCGCTTCGTCCCGCCGGACTGGCGCGAGGACCCGGCGAGCAAGCAGGTCGTCGACGACCGCGTGGCGGTGCTGGAGCAGCTCGGCGCCGAACTCTTCGTGGAGCGGTTGCGCCTGGTGTGGCAGCCCGGGTCCGCGCTTCCCGAGCCCAGCGGGCGGCTGCGGTTCCAGCCGGTCGGCGACACCGAGGCGTTCCTCGACCTGCTGGCCGCAGTTCTGGACGGAACGCTGGACGCGCACTCCCGCGACGATCTGACCCGGATGTCCGCGCGCGAGGTGGCCGTCGAGCAGTACGAGAGCGAGTTCGCCCGCTTCAGCAGCCCGCGGGAGTGGTGGCGGATCGCGACGCTGCCGAGCGGTGAACCGGTGGGCTTCGTCATCCCGGCCCACAACGGCTACAACGCCACGATCGCCTACATCGCGGTCCTGCCCGCGCACCGCGGCAACGGCTACGTCGACGACATCCTCGCGGAGGGCACCCGGGTGCTCGCCGAGCAGGACGTCCCGCGCATCCGGGCGGCCACCGACCTCGGCAACGTCCCGATGGCGAAGGCCTTCGGGCGCGCCGGGTTCGTCAACTTCCAGCGCGAGATCACCATGACCTGGAGCTGATCCCGGCGAGCACGGCACAGGCGGTGTGACCGGCGACCTCTTGTAGTGGAGCACGTGCTCCACTACGTTGCAGTCATGCCTCGACCGCGCGTGCACGACCTCGACCAGGTGCTGGACGTCGCCGAACGGCTCGTCGTGGAAGCCGGACCGGAACGGCTCACCGTGCGCAGGCTCTCGGCGGAGAGCGGCGTGCCCAACGGTGCGATCTACCACGCCTTCGGCTCGCTGCCCGCGCTGCGCGGGCGGATGTGGCTGCGGGCCGCCGATGAGTTCTTGGCTCTGCAGGCGGAACTCATCGATGAGGCGCTGGGCTCCGCACCGGTGCCTGGCGTCGAGGCAGCGGTGAGCGCGGTGGTCGCCGCCGCCGATGCGCCAGCGGTCTTCGCGGACCGGCGGTCAGCAGCCGCTCGGATGCTGATGACGGTGCGCCGGGAGCAGCTGCTCGGGCCCGACCTCCCCGAGGAGCTCGCCGACGCGCTGCTCGCGTTGGACCGGAGGCTGGTGTCCGAGGTGCTGTGCCGCTTGGCATCGGCGTTGTGGGGCCGCCGGGACGGCCCGAGCGTCGAAGTGATCACGACGTGCGTGGTCGATCTGCCGACCGCTCTGCTGCGCCGTGCTTTCGGCCAGATCACCGCGGACGGCTCGGTGCAGATCACCGCGGACGTGCGCGAACGCCTCGCAGCTGCCGTGCGCGCGATCCTCGATCGCGAGCCGCCCAGACGCGGACAGGCCTCGCAGAAGACGCCCCGATCTGAAGGACAGAGATGAGCACCACCGACCCCACTTCCCGGCACTGCCCGCCCGAGCTCCTCGCCGGAGCGAAGGAGATCTCCGTCGGCCCCGGGTTCACCGGGCTGTTGTGGACCGACGTGAGAACCCGGCTCTCCGGGCCCGCCCGGCAGTACCTGCGCAGCACCTTCCCGGCCGTGGCGGTGCAGGCGTTCAGCGCGACGACCGAGCAGTACTGGGCGGACTGGCTGTCCGACGGCAAGCTGGACCAGCTGTCCGGCCTCGTCGTCGTCCTCGACGCCGCGGGTCTACCGGTGGCGTGGGTGGCCAGCAACGACCGCCGGTTCGGCGGGCACCGGTGCTTCTACGCCAACTCCGCCGGCGTGCACCCGGATCACCAGGGAACCGGCATCTCCAGCACGATCTGGCGCGCCCTGCTGCGCGCGGCGATCGTCAAAGCCGCACCGCGCAGCCTGTACGCGGTGATGCGCACGGGCAATCCGCTCGTGTACGGCGCGTGGTCGGCGGCCACGGGCCGGTCCGACACCACGTGGCCTGCCCCGGGCAGCGCCGTTCCGGAGCACGTCCAGCGCATCGCGGCGGACGCGGCCGCCGACCTCGGCCAGGCCGATCGGCTGGACCCCCGCACCTTGGTCATCACCGATGCCTACGACGACACCGGAGCCGGGCTGTGGACGCAGCGCCCCACGTCCGACCGCACGGACGTCGACGAGTGGTTCGCCACGCTCCTCGGGCCGCGCGACGCGATCGTGCTCGTCGTGGCGTTCCACCCGATCCGGGTCATGTTCGACGAAGCCCTGCGCCAGGCGCGACGCGCCCTGGGGCTGCGCAGCAGCCGATCCGCACGCAGCTCACGAGCGCGCGGCTAGTTCCACGACAGGATCGTCACCGCGCTCGAACGCCTTGCCGTACAAGGACGTTTTCCAGCGCGAGATCACCATGACCTGGAGCTGATCCCGGCGAACAGGTCGTGCTCGGGGATGCTGGTGGGCACCGCCGACCGGGTCAGGTGGTAGTCCTCGGTGGGCCAGACCTCGCGCTCGATGTCCCTGGGGTGGGCGAAGAACGGGTTGTCCGGCCCCATCTGGGTGGCGTGCGCGAGGGCCGCCCGGTCCCGGGTCGCGAAGTGCTCCGGGCAGTGCACCCGGGTGGTGACCTCCAGTTCCGGTGCGTCGTCGGGCCAGTCGGCGAGGACCGGGCCGATCAGCGAGGGCACACCGCGGTGCAGCATCGCGTCGTGCAGGGCCTGGAACCACTTCCGGGACAGCGCGAGCTGGTAGTAGAGCTTGAGCGGGCGCCACGGCGTCCCGGCGTCCGGGTAGCGCTGCGGATCTCCTGCCGCGTCGAAGGCCGCGACGGTCACCTCGTGGGTCTTGATGTGGTCCGGGTGCGGGTAGCCGCCGGACTCGTCGTAGGTGATGATCACGTGCGGCCGGAACTCGCGGATGAGCGCCACCAGGGCCGCGGCGGCCACCTCGGTCCGCTCCAGCGCGAAGCAGCCTTCGGGCAACGGCTCGCCCTCGGCGGGCAGCCCGGAGTCGGTGAACCCGAGGAACCGCTGCCGCACTCCGAGGATTTCCGCCGCTGCCGCCATTTCCCGCCTGCGGACGGCGGCGATGTCCTCCCGGATCTCGGGCCGGTCCAGCGCCGCGTTGAGCACGTCGCCGCGTTCGCCGCCGGTGCAGGTGACGACGAGGACCTCCGCTCCTGCGGCCGCGTAGTGCGCCAGCGTCGCCGCGCCCTTGCTGGACTCGTCATCGGGGTGGGCGTGGACGCTCATCAGGCGCGGGGTCATGCGAACGCTCCTTCTCGGGGCGGGAACAGGAAAGCGGGGACGAGGCTCAGCGCGGTGAGGCCGAACGCCCACCAGAACGCGTCGCCGAACCCCACCGGGCCCGGATCGCCGTTCTGCAGGACGACGACGAGCACAGCCGTGCCGAGCGAACCGCCGACCCGGTTGAGCACGTTCAGCGCGCTCGCCGCTCGCGGCGCTTCGTGCCGGGCCACGCTGCGGTAGACCGCGGCCATGCCGGGCGCCATCGTCAGACCCATCCCGATGCCGCGCAGCACCAGGGATGCGGTCAGCAGCCAGTCCGGGGGCTGGGCGGCGAGCTGGGTGAAGGCCAGCGTGCCCAGCAGGGACGCGGCGATGCCGGTGAGCAGCAGCGGGCGCGGGCCGAACCGGTCGGCCAGCCGCCCGGCCAGGTACGTGGTGAGCGCGGTGCCCAGCGCCTGCGGCGCCAGCAGCAGTCCGGCCGCGAGCGCGCTGACGTGCTGAACCTGCTGGTAGTACAGCGGAATCAGCAGCATCGAGCTGTACAGCGAGGCGCCGAGCAGGAACGAGTTGCCGGTCGCCGCGGCGAATCCCCGCCGGGCGAAGAATCGCAGGTCGATCAGCGGTGTGCCGCTGCCGCGCAGGGCGTGGACCGCGTAGGCGATCAGCAGCGCAGCGCCGAGCAGCAGGGGCAGAAGCGCGCCCGGCGCGGCGAAACCGCCTGCCTCCCCCACCGCCGCGAAGCCGTAGACCACGGCGGCCAGGCCGGGCGAGATCAGCAGCAGGCCGCGCAGGTCCAGCCGGTTCTGCGGCATCCGGGCACCGGTGGAGGGCAGCGATCGCGCCGCCACGGCCAGCACTGCCGCGCCGATCGGCAGGTTGACCAGGAACATCCACCGCCAGTCGAGGCCGTGCACGATCAGCCCGCCGAGCACCGGGCCGAGCACCGGCGCGAACATCACCGGCACCGAGGTCACCGCCATGACCCGCCCCATCCGGGAGGGGCCGGCGGCCTGGGCGACCATCGCCTGGCCGATCGGCTGCATCATCCCGCCGCCGATGCCCTGCACCACGCGGAAGGCGATCAGCGCCGGGGCCGACCACGCCAGCCCGCACAACGCCGAGCCGCCGATGAACAGCGCCACCGCGCACAGCCACATCCGCTTGGCGCCGAAGCGCTCCGACGCCCAGCCCGAGATCGGCATCACCACCGACACCGCGAGCAGGTAGCCCGTCATCACCCACTGCACGGTGCTCAGCGGCGCACCCAGATCGCGCGCGACCGCGTCGATGCCGACGTTGACGATCGTCGCGTCCAGTCCCGCCAGGACCGCTGCGCAGAGCAGGACGCCCGCCGTGCGCCACAGCTCGGCGTCCGTCCGCTCGGCCGGGCGAGCGGCGGTCTGAGCCGTCATGGTCACCTCCTCAGTTCGGCCGGACACAACTTAGGTTGGACCCATTAATTAGGTCAAGCCTAATTCCTGGGTCTGGTCTAGGCTGGGCGCCATGGGACTGCGGGACCGGCGCAAGCGGCAGACGCGGCAGGAGATCTCCGACATCGCCACCCGGCTGTTCACCGAGCACGGCTTCGACGAGGTGACGATCGCGCAGGTGGCGGCGGCCGCCGGGGTGGCGAAGATGACCGTCACCAACCACTTCCCGCGCAAGGAGGACCTGGTCCTCGACATCCACGAGGAGTTCATCGCCCGCCTCGGCGAGGTCGTCGCCGGGCGCGACTCCGGCGAATCACCGCTGGCGGCGCTGCGGCGCGCCTGCTTCGAGGACCTGGCCCGGCGCGATGCGATGCTCGGGTTCTCCAGCCCGTCCTTCGCCCGCCTGATCACCGGGAGCCCCACGTTGCTGGCCAGGCTGCGGGAGATCCACGAAGAGCGGGAAGCCGCTCTGGCCGCCGTCCTGGTGCGCGAGACCGACGAGTTCACCGCGGCTCTCACCGCGGCGCACACCGTCGCCGTGCACCGGACGTTGTTCCGCGAAGTGCAGCAGCGCACGCTCGCCGGGCACAACGCAGACGAGATCGCCACCGCGCTCGAACCCCTCGCGGTGCGAGCGTTCGACTCGTTGCAGCGGCTCTTCGACGCGGACTAGGCGCGGTTCGGCGCGGGTGCGGTGTCCAGGTGCTCGGCGATCAGGTCGAGCAGCGAGTCGACTTCCTCCGGGTCGTAGCCACCTGCTTCCACCGCGGTGAACTCCACGTCGCGCACCTCGGCGGCGGTGAGCGCGGCGGCTCCGCGCAGGGTCGCCACCGCGCGGTCGAGCAGGTCGTCGACCTCGGCCGCGGCGTAGCCGTGCTCCCCCGCAGGTGCTTCGCTGAACACCACGCTGCCGACCGCTTCCGCGGTCAGCTTGGGACCGCCGCGCATCCGGCGGAAGGCCTGGGCGATCGGCATGCGCTGCGCCGGGATGGCGCGCTCGCGCGGCGCCAGGTGCTTGATGCTGGTCGACACCATCACCAGGAACGCGACCACGCTCGCCTCCTGGTAGCCGGGGTGGCCCGGCTTCGGCGGGTTGAACCGGGCGGTCAGCAGGTCCTGGGCGGTCAGGGTGTCGTCCCCGCGCAGCGTCGCCGCGACGCGGTCCACGAACGCGTCCACCTCGGCCTTGTCCAGCGCGGGCTGCTGCGGTCCGGCCTGGTCGAAACCGCCGCGGGGCACCAGGTCGGCGGGTTCCGGCTCCGGCTCCGCCGGCTTCTCCACCCGTCGCACGATCTTGCGCTCCGGCTCGGCGCGCCGCTCCGGCGCGCCCGCTCGCCGGGACGCGCGGACCTCGCGCTTCAGCAAGGTGAGCGCGATCTGGTCCAGGAAGGCGTCGACCTGCGTCTTCTTGTAGGCGCGCGAACCGCGCTTGCGCGGGCTGAACTCGACGGTGAGCACATCGCGCGCGGTCAGCACCCGCTTGCCCGACAGCGTCGCCACGACGCGGTTCAGGAACGCGTCGACCTCGGCTTCGTCGTATCCGCGTTCGCGGCGCCAGGCCCTGGCGAAGACAACGTCGCGCACGTCGTCGGGGGTGAGCATCGGCGTGCCTCCAGGCGAGCTTCGTCCACCGGACGCTTACCCGGCCACCACGCCGGGCCCCGACTCGCCCGTTCTGCGCCGCACAGCTTGCCCAAATCGGACCGCGAGATCAAGACCTCGGTCCATCGGCATCAGTGCCGTTGCGCTGATCGGCCCAGCATCACGCGGCGTGATGGCTGACCGGGCGGAGGTGGTGCCGCTCGGTGCCGCCGTCCTCCTCCGGCGGTTCGGCCGCGCGACCGGTGCTCACCTGGTGCTCGGGTGGCTCGGCCGCGTCCGGTTTCGGGGCGTCGCGGTGGTGCCGGCGCACCACGATCAGCAGCACCAGGCCCGCGACGAGGAAGCCGTGCGAGAGCAGCCGCGTCGCCGGGACCGCGTCGTTGAGCAGGTCCACGACGCTGAAGCCCGTCAGCACCACCAGGAACGCCGAGAGCACCGGGAGCAGACCCGCGGCTGTCCGGGGCCGCATCGCGCTGAGCAGCAGGCCGACGCCCAGAGCCAGGTTCCACGCCGTGCTCTCGTTGAACAGGTGCGAGCTCATCGAACCGGCGTGACCGCCGTGGCCGAGGTCGACCAGCCCGGTCACCTGCACCAGCCCGAGCAGCAGCTGGCACACCGCCACGACACCGAGCAGCAGCCTCGGCCAGCGCGGCCGGACCGCCCGCGCCGCGAGCACCTCGCCGACGAGGTCGGGCACCGGTTCGGCCGGGCGGACGCGCAGCCGCCGGGTCAGGTCGAGGACACCGCGCTGCCACTCCCGGCAGTCCGCGCAGCGAGCCAGGTGCTCGTCGAGCCGCGCCGCCGGGACCGGCGACTCCTCGCCGTCGACCCGTGCGGAGATCCCCTCGCGAATGTGCGAACAGTCCACGTCCATCCAGTCGTCGCCCGCGTTCCCGTAGTTCCCGGTCTCACCCGATTTCCGCTGACCGGCGTCGGCGAGCGCCCAGCAGGTCCTCCCGCGCTCGCGCGACTCTGGAACGCACGGTACCGATCGGGCAGCCGCAGACGTCGGCGGTCTCCTGGTAGGACAGGCCCAGCACCTGGGTGAGCAGCAGCGCCTCGCGCCGTTCCGGGTCCAGGCCGTCGAGCATCACGTTGAGCTCGACGACGTCCTCGAACCCGCCCGGCTGCGGGCGCTCCACCGCTGCCGCGTCGACCGGGGACACCGGCCGCGCGCGCTCGTAGCGCACCTGGTCGGCGGCCACCCGGCGGGCGATCGACAGCAGCCAGGTCCGCGCCGAGGAGCGGCCCTCGAAGCGGGGGAGGCTGCGCAGCGCCCGGAGGTAGGTCTCCTGCGCCAGGTCGTCGGCGCCGCGGGTGCCGGACAGGTGCGCCAGGAAGCGCCACACGTCGCGCTGCGTGGCGCGGACGAACGCCTCCAGCGCCGCCCGGTCGCCGCGCCCCGCTGCCAGCGCGAGGTCGGTCAGCCGGGTGTCGTCGACCGCGGAGTGGTTCATGATCACGGAGGTTACCGCCGGAGCGCGGCGGCGAGAACGCTTGCGCGCCCGGCCCTTCCGCTCGCTGCGGGCAATCCGGTGAAATCCCGGAATTCCCGGTGTCGCGCCGGATCGCCGGGAACTGGACAGCGGTCCCGCACGACTGGTAGTCGGACGGGCCGATCAGCGAGGAGCAGCATGTCAGTCGAGGAGTCCACCGCCCGGGAACCGGCGGCGCCACCGCAGCGGGCCGACGAGCCGTGGTGGCCCGCGCTGCGACCACTGGTGCGGCGCCTGCACTTCTACGCCGGGATCTTCATCGGGCCGTTCCTGGTCGTCACCGCGCTCACCGGCCTGCTCTACATCTTCACCCCGCAGCTGGAGCGGGCGATCTACGACCACGAGCTGCGGGTGCCGCCGGGCCCGGTCACGCAGTCGCTGACGGCCCAGATCGCCGTCGCCCGCGAGGCGCTGCCCGGCGCGGAGCTGACCGCCGTGCGCCCGGCACCGACGCCCACCGACACCACGCGGGTCATCTTCGACGACCCGGACGTGGTGGGCAGCTACTACCGCACGGTGTTCGTCGACCCGCACACCACCGAGGTCCGCGGCGTGCTGGAGACCTACGGCAGCAGCCAGTCGCTGCCGGTGCGCACCTGGCTCGCCCAGCTGCACCGCAACCTGCACCTCGGCGAGGCCGGCCGGGTCTACAGCGAGCTGGCCGCCAGCTGGTTGTGGGTGGTGGCGCTCGGCGGGCTGCTGATGTGGGTGCGCCGCAAGCGCAGCAGCGCCCGGTCGGTGGTCGCGCCGCAGGTGCGCGGCAAGGGGCGGCGGCGGGTCCTGTCCTGGCACGGCTCGTTCGGCCTGTGGGCGTGCGCGGGCATGTTCTTCCTGTCCGCGACCGGCCTGACCTGGTCGCTGTTCGCGGGTGAGAACGTCACGGCGATGCGTTCGGCGCTGTCGTGGGAAACCCCGGCGGTGTCCACCGAACTGCCGCGGCAGCCCGCGGGCGATGTCGGCTTCGACCAGGTGCACGCCGCGGCGATCGCGCACGGCATCACCGGGGCGGTGGAGATCACCGCGCCCGGCGGCGGCGCGTACAAGGTCGAGCAGACCGAGCGCCGCTGGCCGACGCAGCTGGACGCGGTGGCCGTCGACCCGGCGGGCGGCAACGTCGTGGAAGAGCTGCGCTTCGCCGACTTCTCGCTGATCGCCAAGCTCGCCCGGTGGGGCGTCGACGCGCACATGGGGCTGCTGTTCGGGCTGCCCAACCAGCTCGTGCTCGCCGCGCTGACGATCGGGCTGGCCAGCACGGTGTTCTGGGCCTACCGAATGTGGTGGCTGCGCAGGCCGACTCGCGGTTTCGGCGCACCACCGGAGCGCGGTGCATGGCGCCGGGTGCCCGGCCGGGTGCTGGCCCCGATCATCCTCGCCGCCGCGTTCATCGGGTACGCGCTGCCGCTGCTCGGCGCTTCGCTGCTGCTGTTCCTGGCCGTCGACGCCGTGCTCGGCGCGCGCCGCGAGACGGGAGTCTGACCGTGGTGGAACCCCTGCTGCTCCGCTGGATCCTGACCGTCGCGTTCGCCGCCGCGGCGTTGTGGGGCCTGCACCGGCTGATCCGGGCGGAGCCGATCGCGACGGTGTCCGGCCGGCTCGTCCGGACCGGCCAGGGCCAGGACGTGCCCGGGAGCCCGGTGGTGCGGATCAGCGCCGCCTGGCAGGTCGTGATGAGCGCCGCGATGATCGCGATGTGCTGGCCGTGGGGCATGGCGATCCCGGTGAACCCGCAGCTGGTGGTGTTCGGCGCCATGGCGGCGTGGTTCCTGGTGCTGGCCGCCGGCGTCCGCTGGTGCACCGGGCACCGCCGGTGGCAGCAGCTGCACCACGCGGCGATGGCGGCCGGGATGTGCTGGATGCTCGCCGCGATGCCCGCGCTGATGTCGCACGCCCCGGTCGAGTCTGGTCACACCCACCACCACTCGCTGGGTGCCGGGGTGCTGGCCGCCGCCCCTGCCCCCGCTCCGGTGAACGCGGTGGTGGTCGTGTTCCTGGTGCTGGGCGTCTGCTTCGTGCTGACCGCGCTGCCGTGGCTGTCCGCGGCGGTCGACATCGGCCGCAGCGCCCGCACCCGGCCGCAGCGCGCGGCCGCCTACGAGGCGATCTGCAACGCCGCGATGAGCACCGGCATGGGCGCGATGTTCCTGGCCGTGCTGTGAGGGCCGTGAGCGCTTTGGGGCGCTTGAGCACCCCAAAGCGCTCACGTCAGCTCCCGGCCTCACGAGGTCCGATGTGGACGGTCAGGCGGCGCGCAGGACCGCGACCGGGCAGGGCGCGCGGTTGACCACCGCGTGGCTCACCGAACCGAGGAAGCTGCGCCGGAACCGCCCCCGGCCGTGACTGCCCACGACCAGCAGGCTCGCCCCCTCCGCCTCCCGCAGCAGTGCCTCGGTGGGCTTCTCCGGCGTGACCACGCGCCGGACCGCCACGTCCGGGTACTGCTCGGCCCAGCCCGCCACCGATTCCGCGAGCACCTCCGCCGCCTCCTCGCGGACCTCCGCCCACGCCAGCTCCCAGTGCGAGACCCACTGGAACGGGTCCAGCGGCAGATCGCTCCAGGCGTGCGCGGTGACCAGCTCGCAGCGGTTGCGGGAGGCGAAGTCGAAGGCGAAGCCGATCGCGGCCCGGCTGGCGGCCGAACCGTCCACGCCCACCACGACCGGCCCCGGACCCGGCTCGCCGGCGCCGCCCCGGACCACCACGACCGGCGCGCCACCGCGCCTGGCCAGCAGTTCCGCCGAGGTCGCGCCGATCCCGACCGACGGCTCCAGCCGCGGCCCGCCGAGCACCAGCAGGTCGGCGTCCGCGGCCATCGCGGCGAGCACCTCGGCCGGGTCGCCGAACGGCAGTTCGCTGCGCACCGGCAGGTCGGCGTCGATCCGGCGGCATTCCTCCACGAGCTCGGCGAGCTCGTGCCGCAGCGCCTGCTGCAGCGGCTCCGCCACGTCGCCCTCCCCCGGCACCCGGATCGCCGTGTGCTCCTCGAAGGGCCAGGTCAGCGCGTGCACCAGCAGCAGCGGGCGACCGCGCCCGGCCGCCTCCCGCGCCGCCCACCGCACCGCCCGCCTGGACGACTCCCCCAGGTCGAACCCGACCACGACAGCCTTCTCGGACATACCTCCCCCTCCGCCGGACCCGGCTCCAGGTTGCGCCACCGCGGCGCCCGGTGGTCAGAGCAATTCGTCATCACCCCGGCCGGGCAGTGACCATCGGCTCTACCTCGCCGCCCGAGCCCGCCGACAGGCTGGAGGAGCAGTGGGCGACGGAGGGGCCACGATGAACACGACCATCACGCCAGTGGGCAGCCTGACCGCCGGAGAGGTCCGCGAGGTCCTGACCGCGGCCACCGCCGCACCGTCGCTGCACAACACCCAGCCCTGGCGCTTCCACTGCACGCCCGGCGCGATCGAACTGCACGCCGACACCTCGCGCGCCCTGGAGGCCGCCGATCCCGAGCACCGCGAGCTCGTGCTGGCCTGCGGCGCGGCGCTGCTGAACCTGCGGCTGGCCATCCGCGCCAGCGGAACCGTCCCGGACGTCCGGACGTTCCCCGAGCCGGGGCGGCCCGACCTGCTGGCGACCGTGCGCCCGGCCGCCCGACGACCCGCGACACCGGCCGAGCGGGAACTGGCCGCGGCGATCCCGCGGCGCCGGACCAACCGCAGGCCCTTCCACCACGACCCGGTTCCCGCCGTGCTGCAGGCATCGCTGCGGCAGGCCGCCGAGGCCGAGCGGGGCTGGCTCGCCGTCCTGGATCCGCCGCAGCGCCTGGTGCTGTGCGGGCTGAGCAGGCAAGCGCACCAGGAGCAGCTCGACGACCCGGAGTTCGTGGCCGAGTGGCAGCGCTGGACCGGGCGCACCGGCGACGTCGGGGAAGGAGTCCCGGCGCGCAGCAGCGGCCCGGTCCCGGAGCCGCAGGACGAGTTCGTGCTGCGCGACTTCGGCGGTGGCGGCGCGCGCACCCGGGTGGCGGGCAAGGACTTCGAGCCCGAGCCGCTGATCTGCGTGCTCGGCTCCTTCCAGGACTCCCGGCACGCGCAGCTGCAGGCGGGGATGGCCATGCAGCGGGTGCTGCTGACCGCGACGGCCAACGGGCTGGCCAGCTCGTTCCTCTCCCAGGTGGTGGAGGTCGCCAACACCCGGCGGGAACTGCGCGCCCTCATCGGGAGCGGCCTGTGGCCGCAGATCGTGCTGCGCATCGGCTACGGCTCCCCCGTGCCCGCCACGCCGCGGCGTCCCCTCGACGAGGTCGTGACCGGCGAACTCGCGCCGAACCGCAGCAGCTGACCCGATCCACTGTCCTGAGTGGACTTCCCGGGAGCACCGGATCACCCGTGCTGGCGAACGGTGGGCGATCACTGGTAGCGTCTTAAGTCAGTCAATTGATTTAAACGCCTTCGATCGCCACCGTGAGAAAGGCCCGCATGCCCACGCTCCCGCCGCGGATCCCCGACGCCCTCGACTTCGACCCCGACGCCCTGCGCGAGCGGTACCGGGCGGAACGCCTGCGCCGGATCCGCCCCGACGGCAGCGAGCAGTACCAGCGCGCCGAAGGCCGGTTCGGCTACTACGCCGAAGACCCCTACGCGGAGCCGGGCTTCACCAGGGAGCCGATCCGCGACCGGGTGGACGCCGTGGTGGTCGGCGGCGGCTTCGGCGGGCTGCTGGCCGCCGCGCGACTGCGCCAGGCCGGGCTGGCGCGGATCCGGGTCGTGGAGAAGGCCGCCGACTTCGGCGGCACCTGGTACTGGAACCGCTACCCGGGCGTGCACTGCGACATCGAGTCCTACGTCTACCTCCCGCTGCTGGAGGAGGTCGGGCACGTCCCGGCGTGGAAGTACTCGCCGGGCGAGGAGATCCGCCAGCACGCGATGGCGATCGGCCGCGCCTTCGACCTCTACCGCGACGCCTGCTTCCAGACCGCGGTGCGCGAGCTGCGCTGGGACGACGGCGAGTGGATCGTGCGCACCGACCGCGACGACGAGGTGCGGGCGAGCTACGTCGTGGTGTCCAACGGCACGCTGGAGCACCCCAAGCTGCCCCGCATCCCCGGCATCGAGACCTTCACCGGCCACACCTTCCACACCAGCCGGTGGGACTACGGCTACACCGGCGGCAGCCCGGACGGCGGCCTCACCGGACTCGCGGACAAGCGGGTCGCGGTGATCGGCACCGGCGCCACGGCCGTCCAGGTGATCCCGCACGTGGGTCGCGACGCCCAGCACCTGCACGTCTTCCAGCGCACTCCGTCCGCTGTGGACTTTCGCGCCAACCGGCCCACCGATCCGGAGTGGGCGGCCGCCCTGAAACCCGGCTGGCACGCCCGCAGGCGGGAGAACTTCCTCGCCGCCGTCACCGCGCACGACCTCGACGAGGACCTGGTGGCCGACGCGTGGACCGCCAGCGGCCACGTGCTCGGCAAGATCACCGCCACCGACGCCCACGACCACCTCCCGCGCGAGGAGTGGGAGCGGATCGAGGAGATCCTCGACTTCCAGAAGATGAACCAGCTGCGCGACCGCGTCGAGGCGATCGTCGACGATCCGGCCACCGCGGAGCTGCTCAAGCCCTGGTACCGCTACGGCTGCAAGCGCCCCACCTTCAGCGACGAGTACCTGCAGACCTTCAACCGCCCCGACGTGACCCTCGTGGACACCGCCGACCACGGCGGCGTCGAGCGGATCACCGAACGCGCGCTGGTGGTCGGCGGTACCGAGTACGAGGTGGACTGCATCATCTTCGCCACCGGTTTCGAGGTCGGGAAGTCCGACGCGCTGACCGGGCGGCTCCCGGTGCGCGGCAGGGACGGCATCGGGCTGCTGGAGTCGTGGGCCGCCGCCGGCGGCGCGCGCACGCTGCACGGGTTCTGCAGCAACGGCTTTCCCAACCTGTTCCTCCTCGGTGCGCTGCAGAGCGCCCCGCTGGTGAACTTCGTGCACGTGCTCGACGAGCAGGCGATCCACATCGGCGCGATCGTCGCCGAAGCGCGCAGGCGCGGCGTCAAGCACGTCGAGCCGACACCGCAGGCCGAGAACGCCTGGGTCGAGACGCTCCGGGCCACCGCGCGGGACCAGGAGAAGTTCGCCGAGGAGTGCACGCCCGGCTACTACAACAACGAGGGCGGCGCTCGCGGCCCCCGCGAGCTCTACGCGCCCGGCCCGGCGGCCTTCCACCGGCTGCTGCGCGAATGGCGCGAAGGCGATGGCATCGACGAGGTGCTCGGCGATGACCGCTGACCCGGGGAGCACTCGTTACGGACACGCCGGACGGCCGGACAGCGAGCGCTGGCGGATCGAGCGGCTCACCGCGGCCAATCCGCTGTGGGGCTCCAACGGCATCGCGTTCGGGCCGGACGGCAGGCTCTACGTGGCGCAGTACGTGGCGGGCCGGATCAGCGCCGTGGACCTCGGTTCCGGTGAGGTCGAGGTGGTGGTGGACCTCGACGGTCCGGTCCAGTCGCCGGACGACCTGGCCTTCGGCGCCGACGGCTCGATGTACATCACCGACCTCGCGCCCGGACGGGTCTGGCGGCGCGCTCCGGACGGGACGTTCACGCTGATCTCGGACGACGTCGCGATGGCCAACGGCATCGCGTGCGTGGGTGATCGCGTGTTCGTCAACGAGATGCGCCCGGGCGGCCGCTTGCTCGAGGTGACGCCCGGCACCGAACCGGTGGAGCTCGCCGGCGGGCTGGCGATGGGCAACGCGATGCAGCTCGGCCCGGACGGGTGCCTGTACTACCCGCACATGATCACCGGTGAGGTCCACCGCGTCCCGCTGGACGGCGGCGAGCCGGAGCTGGTCGCCGAGGACGTGCACGCGCCGGTGGCGGTCCGGTTCGACCGGGGCGGCGTGCTGACCGTGCTCTCGCGCGGCGCCGAGGGCATCGTCACCCGGATCGACGTGTTCGGCTCGGGTGACCGCTCGGTCGCACCGGGCGAGGTGTCCGCAATGGACAACGCCGCCTTCGACGCCGAGAACCGGATGTTCGTGTCCAGCTTCGCGGCGGGCGGGATCGCCGAACTCGCACCCGACGGCAGGGCCCGCGAGGTGGTGCCGACCGGGCTGGTCGGCCCGTTCGGCGTGGCGGTGCACCGCTCCGGCACCGTGTTCACCGGCGACAACTACCGGTTGGCGAGCCTCGACGACGGCGCGGTGAGCACGCGCGAACTGCTCGTGTTCAGCCACGGCGTCGCCACCGACGAACGAGGACGGGTGCACGTCACATCGCAGTTCGGCGAAGTGCGCACCTACGAGCCCGATGACCGCGTGCTGACGACTCGCGCGCGAGGACTGGCGCGGCCCACCGGCATCGCCGCACGCGCGGACGGCAGCCTCGTGGTGGCCGAGACCGGCGGCGGCCGCGTGGTCGCCATCGCCGACGACGACACCTTGACCGTCCTGGCCGACGGCTTGGACTCCCCGGTCGACGTCGCCGTCGACGCGGAGGACCGCTGCTACGTCAGCGACGACCAGCGCGGCGCGGTGTCGCTGATCGTCGATGGCGGGATCGCGGTCGTCGCCGACGGACTCGACGCACCGCAGGGCGTCGTCGTGCTCGGCGCGGAGCTGTTCGTCGTGGAGACGGGTCGGCGCAGGTTGCTCGCGATCGACCTGGTGACCGGCGAGCAGCGCGTCGAAGCGCACCACCTCGCCGTCGGGCTTCCGCCGGGAACGACGCGCGCGCAGCCGGAGCTGTTCCACCACGGCCTGCCGGGCGTGCCGGTGCCCTTCGCCGGTGCGGCCGCGGGCAGCGACGGCTCGCTCTACGTCTCCGCCAACGGCGAAGGCAGCGTGCTGCGACTGCATCGCCGCAGCTAGCGGGCGCGAAATCGACTGCGTCGGCCCGCATTCCTGCTCCCTTCGGCCCAGCGCCCCTGGTGCTTGCGCACCGAACGTCTCCTCGCAGGCAGGCGCAGTTCGGATCTAGCACACCGGGTGTTCATCACCGGATGATTCGGTGATCGAAAACCGGGCGCAGGATTTCCGAGGAAGGCGGTCGATGATGGCCCTTGCCGAGCGTGGGCGCCGGAGGGCGCTGAGCACCGCGGTCGCGATCAGCGCGCTGCTGCTGTCCACACCCGCCGCGACCGCCACCGAATCGCTGCGCGCCGACACGCAGCTGGCGCCCGGCGTGACCTACCGGTCCTTCGAGATGTCCACCGCGCACGGCCCGGTGGTCGCCTACCTGATCACCGCCGATCTGCGGGTCCCGAGCGTCGAGCTCGGCCTGCTGCACCCGGAAGTCGTCGCCGCGCGCGACGAGATCCCCGACATGGCCAACGCCCAGGGCGCGATCGCCGGCGTCAACGGCGACTTCTTCCACATCAGCGAGTCCCACGAGGGCATCGAGGTCACCGGGTCCTCGGTGGGCCCGGCGATCGCCGACGGCGCGGACCTCAAGGCCGCGGTGCCCGGCGGACAGCGCTTCGGCCCCGCGCTGCCCGCCGGGACCTCCACCGAGGACGTCTTCGGGGTCGGCGTCGACCGGCGGGCTCGGGTGTCCAGCCTCGAACTCGACGGCATGCTCCGCAGCGGCGGCCGCACCGCCGAGATCTCCGGGCTGAACCAGTACGCGCTGCGGGTGGACGGCATCGGCGTCTACAACGCCGACTGGGGCCGGGTTTCGCGAGCGCGGGCGGTGTGCGGGACCGACACCGACCGCTCGGCGCCGTGCAGCGAGCAGACCGAGGAGGTCGTCGTCCGCGACGGCGTGGTCACCAGCACGCAGGACCGTCCCGGCGCCGGCGACATCCCGGCCGGAACCGTGGTCCTGGTGGGCCGCGAGGGCGGTGCGGCCGAGCTGGAGAAGCTCGAGGTCGGTGACCGCGTCGTGGTCGAGACCCACCTGTCGGCGGTCGACGTTCCACCGCTGGACTTCGCCGTCGGCGGTTTCCCCATCCTCCGCGGTGGAGAACCGCTGTCCGGCCTGGACACCGAGGAGCTCGCGCCGCGCACGGCGGCCGGGGTCAGCGCGGACGGCCGCACCGCCTACCTGCTGACCGTGGACGGGCGGTCGGCGGCCAGCACCGGACTGAGCGTGCTCGAAACGGCCGAGCTCCTGCGCTCCGCCGGAGCGGTCGACGGGATGAACCTCGACGGCGGCGGCTCATCGACCATCGCGGCGCGCGAACCGGGTCAGGACCTGGCGACGGTGCGGAACGTGCCGTCCGACGGCGTGCCGCGACCGGTGGCCAACGGAGTCGGCGTCTTCTCCCGCTGATCCCAGGCGCCCCGATGGGCCTGCCGGGCGGCGCGCTAGCGGATCGCCCGCTCGGCGAACTCGGCGACCTCGCCGCCGGCGTTGGCCTTGCGGGCGATCTTGTGGTTGGTGCCGAGCAGGAGGCGCAGCTGGTAGCAGCTCTCCAGCCGGAACGCCTGCCACGGGGCGACGTGCCAGGTCCGCTGGAACATGCGCTTGGTCGTGGCCACCGCGTCCGGCGAGCGGGTCGCGAGCTGCTCCGCCAGCTCCAGCGCCGCCGCGTGCGGATCATCGCTCACCTCGGTGACCAGGCCGAGCTCGTGCGCCTTGACGCCGTCGAAGACCTCGGCGGTCATGGCCAGCCGCTTGGCGACGTCCATCGGCAGCAGCTCGCGCAACGTCACGGTGCCGCTCATGTCCGGCACCAACCCCCACTTCGCCTCCATCACGGAGAACTGCGCGTCGGGCGCGGCGAACCGGAAGTCCGCGCCCAGGGCGAGCTGGAGCCCGCCGCCGAAGCAGTGCCCGCGGACCACCGCCAGCACCGGGACCGGCAGCCGCCGCCAGGCCCAGCAGACCTCCTGGTAGAGGTTGGTCGAGCGCCACGGGGGCCGGAGGAAGTTGAGCACCATGCGCCGCGGGTCCTTGCCCACCGAGGCGAAGTCGAGCCCCGCCGAGAACGAGCGCCCCGCGCCGCTGAGCACGACCGCCCGCACCGACCGGTCCGCGCGCACCTGCGCGGCGGCGTCGATCAGCGCCCGCAGCATGTCCATGTCGAGCCCGTTGAGCCGGTCCTCCCGGGTCATGGTGACGTGGGCCAGCGGCCCGTCGATCTCGACCGACACGCGCTCGGACATCTGCGACTCCTCGGGTTCAGCGGTGGAGCACCGATCCTACTGATCGGTAACATATTCGGCCAGAGCCTCTCGCTCATCAACTCGCAGTGACGCCGACGTGTTCTGCATCCCTCTTCCGCCGCAGCCGCGCCGGGACATTGACAACGGAACGTGTCCGATTCACGATTCCTGTCGTGAACCTGTCTGACAGCCGGACAGCCGGTCCCGGGATCCAGCGGGTCAGCGCGATGGAAGCCGTGCTGGCCCACCTCCGCGGTGCCATCGAGCGCGGCGAGCACCCGGTCGGCGCCAAGCTGCCGTCCGAAGCCGCGCTCGGCAAGGAGTTCGCGGTGAGCCGCTCGGTCGTGCGCGAGGCGCTGCGCGGTCTGCAGGCCCTCGGGCTCACCGAGTCCCGGACCGGCAAGGGCACCTTCGTCCTGGCCGCCCAGCCGGTCGACGACCCGAGGTTCGGCTCCTACTCGGCGCGCGACCTGCTCGAGGTGCGCCGCCACGTCGAGATCCCGGCCGCGGGCTACGCCGCCCTGCGGCACACCGCCGACGACCTCGGCCTGCTCACCGACCTGCTGGAGCGGATGGCCCGCGAGACCGACGGCACCGCGTGGGTGGCGCTGGACTCGCTGTTCCACATCACCGTCGCCCAGGCCTCCGGCAACCCGGTGTTCGGCAAGGTCATCGAGGAGATCCGGGACGCCCTGGCCAGGCAGTCCGCCTTCCTGAACCAGCGCGGCGACCGCCGCGCGGAGTCCGACGCCGAGCACCGCAGGCTCGTCGAGGCCATCGCGGCCGGCCGGCGCGGCGCCGCCACCGAGGCGATGGCCCACCACCTGACCAACGTCGAGCACGCGCTCAGCGACATCGTCGGCCGCCCCCGCTGACCCGCACCCCCACGAGGAGGTCCACGAATGCACCCCGCTCCCCCGACCGGCGCGCCCGCGCACGCACCGCTGGTGCACGTCCTGCGCGACGGCCTGGTCGAAAGCGTGCACCACGGCTCGGTCGTCGTGCTCGCTCCGGACGGATCGGTGCTGTTCCAGGCCGGTGACGCCGACACCGCCTGCTACCCGCGCTCGGCGGCCAAGCCGATGCAAGCGGTGGCGATGACCCGGCTCGGCCTGTCGCTGCCACCGGACCTGCTCGCGCTGACCGCCGCCAGCCACTCCGGCGAGCAGATCCACCTCGACGGGGCGCAGCGCGTGCTCGCCGCGAGCGGGTCCACCGAGGACGACCTCGGCAACCCCGCGGACCTCCCCTTCGACCCGGTCGAGCGGGACCGCTGGATCGCGGCGGGCGAACCGGCCCGCAAACTGGCGCACAACTGCTCGGGCAAGCACGCGTCGATGCTGTGGACCGCGCGCGAGAACGGCTGGCCGACCGAGAGCTACCTGGACCCCGAGCACCCGCTCCAGCGCGAGATCGCCGCCACCGTCGAGGAGCTCACCGGGCAGCAGATCGCGCACGTGGCAGCCGACGGCTGCGGCGCACCGCTGTTCGCCGTCTCGCTGCGCGGCCTCGCCACCGCGGCCGGGCGGATCGCCAGCGCACCGGCCGGAACACCGGAAAGCGTTGTCGCCCAAGCGATCCGGATGCACCCGGAGATGGTCGCCGGGACGCGGCGCGATGCCACCGCGCTGATGCGGGCCGTGCCAGGGCTGATCGCCAAGGACGGCTTCGAGGCGGTGCAGATCGCCGCGCTGCCCGACGGGACCGCGATCGCCGCGAAGATCGCCGACGGCACCGATCGCGCCAGGCTGCCCGTCGCGCTCGCGGCCCTGATCCGGGCGGGCGTCGACCCGCAGGCGCTGGAGCCGTTCGCCGACCCGCGGCTGGCCGTGGCCGGGGAACTGGTGGCCGAGCTGAGCGCCGCCTGAGCTCTCGTCCACATCGGACGCGCGATCGGCCGTCAGGTGTGCGCCAGGTTAATTCGGTGGCATCGCACGGAGAAAAGGGCGATCATCGACGGGTCACGCACACCAGAGGAAGGACGACCATGCACACGGCAGTCGACGGCGCCAGGGTGCCGATCCGGATGTGGGCGGATCCGCAGTCCGTTGAGGACGCCGCGATGCGCCAACTGCACAACGTCGCGAACCTGCCGTGGGTGCACGGCCTGGCCGTGATGCCCGACGTGCACTACGGCAAGGGCGCCACGGTCGGCAGCGTCATCGCCATGCGCGAGGCGGTGTCCCCGGCCGCGGTGGGCGTCGACATCGGCTGCGGCATGAGCGCGGTGCGCACCTCGCTGACCGCCACCGACCTGCCGGACGACCTGGGCGTCCTGCGGCGGCGGATCGAGTCGGCCGTGCCGGTCGGCTTCGCCATGCACCGCACGCCGGTCAACCCGGCCCGCGTACCGGGCACCGGCGGCTGGCAGCAGTTCTGGGCCGGTTTCCGCGAGCTGCACCCGGGCGTGCAGAACCTGCAGGACCGGGCGCGGGCGCAGGTGGGCACCCTCGGCGGCGGCAACCACTTCATCGAGGTCTGCCTGGAGCAGGGCGGTCCCGATGCCGGCCGCGTGTGGCTGATGCTGCACTCCGGTTCCCGCGGCATCGGCAACGAGCTGGCCAAGCGGCACATCGACATCGCCCGCAAGCTCCCGCACAACGCCGACCTGCCGGATCCCGACCTCGCCGTGTTCGTGGCGGGCACCCCGGAGATGCAGGCCTACCGGCGGGACCTGTTCTGGGCGCAGGACTACGCGGCGCGCAACCGCGCGACGATGCTGTCCCTGGTCCAGCTGGCGCTGGCCGACACCGTCCCCGGCACCCGCTTCGACACGCCGATCTCATGTCATCACAACTACGTGGCGGAGGAGGTCCACGACGGGGTCGAGGTGCTGGTGACGCGCAAGGGCGCGATCCGCGCCGGGTCGGGTGACATGGGCATCATCCCGGGCAGCATGGGCACCGGTTCCTACATCGTGCGCGGCCTGGGCAACACCGGGTCCTTCGAGTCGGCCTCGCACGGCGCGGGCCGCCGGATGTCGCGGACGAAGGCTCGCAAGACCTTCACCGAGGCGGACCTCGCGGCGCAGACCGAGGGCGTCGAGTGCCGCAAGGACGGCGGTGTGGTCGACGAGATCCCGGCCGCCTACAAGGACATCGAGTCGGTGATCGCAGCGCAGACCGACCTCGTCGAGGTCGTCACGCACCTCAAGCAGGTCATCTGCGTCAAGGGCTGAGACGAGCGCGAGTGCTCCGCGGTTGCGGCCGCGGAGCGCTCGCGCGTCCGGGCACGCGCCGGACGGAAAACCGGTTGCCCGGATAGTTCCCCTTGTCCAGAATCCCGAGTCATGTCAAGAGTGATCGTGATCGGTGGCGGGCAGTCCGGGATCGCCGCGGCGGAGGCCCTGCTGGCGCGCGGAGCGCGGCCGGTCCTGCTGGAAGCCGGTCCGGAGGCGACCGGTTCCTGGCCGCGCTACTACGACAGCCTCACGCTGTTCACCCCGGCCTGGTTCAACGCACTTCCCGGCGCGCCGCTGCCCGGCGACCCGAACCGGTACCCGACCGGCGCCGAGGTCGCCGACTACCTGCGCGGTCGCGCCGAGAGCCTGGACTGCGAGATCCGCACCGGCCACCGGGTCACCTCGGTGACGCCCGATCCGGCGGGATTCCTCGTGCGCACCGAGCACGGAGCCGAGCTGACCGGCACCGCTGTCGTGGCCGCCACCGGCATCTTCGGCAACCCGCACCGACCGGAGCTGCCCGCGCTCGACGGCTACACCGGCGTGGTCCGGCACGCCGCCGACTACCGCTCGCCGCAGCAGTTCGCCGGGCAACGGGTCGTCGTGGTGGGCGCGGGCAACTCCGCGGTGCAGATCGCCGTGGAGCTCGCCGAGCACGCCGAGGTCACGCTGGCCACCCGCAAACCGGTCCAGTACGCCACCAACCAGCCGATTCCCGGGGATTCCCGCTTCTGGTCGGTGCTTTCGGCAGCGGCCCGCCTCCCGCTCGGACCGCTGCTCGGCCACGGAGCGATCCCGGTGGTCGACATCGCCGGCTACAAGACCGCGATCGACGCGGGCAGGCCCGACCGCCGGGACATGTTCACCGCCGCGGAAGGCACCTCGCTGCGCTGGCCCGACGGCACCACCGAGCACGTCGACGCGGTCGTCCTGGCCACCGGCTACCGCCCGGCGCTGGACTACCTGCGCCCGCTGGGCGTCCTGGACGCATCGGGCAGGCCCCAGCAGCGCAACGGGATCTCCCGCACCCACCCGGGCCTGACCTTCGTCGGGCTGGAGTACCAGCGGAGCATCCTGTCCGGCACCATGCACGGCTGCGCCCACGACGCACGCCACGTGGCCCGCAGGCTCACCCCCGGCCGCAGCTGAACCCCCGACCTAATTGAGAATGATTATCGTTTCCGACTATGCTCGGGGCGGGTCCACCGCCACCGGACCCGGGAAGGAACGAACGTGAAGGTCCGAGCATCGATCAAGTCCCTGAAGAACAAGGAGGGCTCCCAGGTGGTCCGCCGCCGCGGCAAGCTCTACGTCGTCAACAAGCGGAACCCGCGCTGGAAGGCCCGGCAGGGCTGAGCCGGGAGGTGCCGCGGCCACCGTCCGCGGCACCTCCGCGCTACGCCCTGGCCTTCGGCGCGTTGGCCTTGGTCAGCGCCGGATCCCGGACCACGACCGGCTCCAGCACCTCGTCGACGGCGGCCAGCAGGTCGTCGTCGAGCCGCACTCCGGCGGCCTCGACGTTCTCGGTGACCTGCTCCGGGCGGGAAGCACCCATGATGGCCGCGGAGACAGCGGGGTTCTGCAACACCCACGCCACCGCCAGCTGGGCCTGCGAGAGCCCGGCCTGCCCGGCCAGCGGCCGGAGCTTCTCCACGCGCGTCAGGACGTCGTCGCGCAGCCAGTGGGCCACGAAGTTCGCCCCGTTGTCATCGGTCGCCCTGCTGCCCGCGGGCGGCGGCGTCCCCGGCCGGTACTTCCCGGTGAGCACGCCCTGCGCGATCGGCGACCACACGATCTGCCCGATCCCGAGCTCCGCGCTGGTGGGCACCACCTCGTCCTCGACGATCCGCCACAGCATCGAGTACTGCGGCTGGTTGGACACCAGCGGGATCCGCAGTTCGCGAGCGAGCCGGTGCGCGGCGCGGATCTGCTCGGCGGTCCACTCCGAAACCCCGATGTAGAGCGCCTTGCCCGCCCGGACCACGTCGGCGAAGGCCTCCATCGTCTCCTCCAGCGGCGTCTCCGGGTCGTACCGGTGCGCCTGTTGACTGCTCCCCTGTCTGAAGGCGGGGGTTCTTCATCCCGCCGCGTTCGGCGTAGTGGGGATTTCTGGCTCAGGCAGCCTTCCCGCGTTGCACGCGGGAAGGACTTCCACCATCAACACCAGCCGGGTACAGACCAGCCCGGACCAGCATCACGCGCGCGGAGTTCTTGTCCCTCGGGGACTCCGCTCCGCACGCGATGCAGGTGTAAGTACGTTCTGACAGCGGCAAGCGGTGCTTGGCTCTCACACCACACTGCGCGCAGTCCATCGTCGTGTACTTCGGATCGACAAGCCGCAGGTCTCGGCCGTGCTTGCGGGCCTGATCGATCAACGCGGCTTTGGTCGCGCCGATAGCAGCATCAGCAGCTTTACGGGCCATCGTGGTCTTAGCGAGGAACTTCGGGCGGAAATCCTCCACCGCGATCGCATCGTGGTCGCCCACCACGCGCTTAGCCCACTTCCGCGCGTCATCCTGTCGCTGCCGGGCGACTTTCTTCGCCAGCTTCGCCGCCCGCCGCTTCGCCGCACGGTAACCCTTGGTCTGCGGCTTGTTCTTCGGACGCACCCGGCGAGCCATCTGCCGCTGGTAGCGCGCGAGCTTCCTCGCCGCGTTCTTGCCGTGCTGCGCGTGCGGCAAGTCGTAGTCGCCGTCGGTGGTGGTAGCGGTCTCGGTCACACCCCAGTCGACACCGATCACACGGCCGGTTCCTGGCAGCGCCTCGACCTCGGTGGCGACAACGAACGAGCAGTACCAGTGCCCGATGTTGTCCTGGTAGACACGCACCGATGACGGTTCGCAAGGCAGGTCACGCGACCACACCACTGTGAGCTCAACACCGCCCGCCACCTGCAAGCGACCGTCCTTGATGCGGAAACTACGCTTGGTGTAATTCAAACTCGGCAGCGAACCGCGCCTTTTCTTCGATTTGGGCATCCCGGCGCGCCGCCCGACCGGCAAACGGGCCTTGATGTCCTTCAACGCCTTCGCGCGCGACTTGGCGAAGTCACGGATGATCTGCTGCTGCGGAACCGACGCGCCCTCGCGCAGCCACGAGTTGTGCGCGCGAGCCTCGGTCAGCATCCTGTCCAGCGCCGCCGGACCGCAGCTCTCGCCATCCCGGTGGGCCTTGCGGGACCGTGCGACGCATTCGTTCCAGATCCACCGACACCGACCCCACTCGGCAGCGAGCGCCTTCGCGGCGGTTACCGACACGCGCAGGCGATACGTGTACCGGGCGTTGCCGATTCTCGCACCCTGCCGTGCCGCCATGCCGATCACCGTATCGAAGCTGGCCAACAGCCTCAAAAGGAGTCTCGTCGCGGATGCTGCGCAAAGAGTTCGAAGAACTCCGGTTCGCCTACCGGAAAGTCCTCCGGCTCTGGTCCGGCTCGTACTTCGCCGGGCCAGCCGGAGGTGCACCGATCTCGGCGGTACGTCACTACATCAAGCAGCAAACCCGACCCATGGTGCAACCGCTGAGCGCAACAGGCAGGAAGTTGACGCGTTCCCTCCCCGCCCTATAGGACTGGGCATTCGCGCTACGTTCTTCCGGTAGTCCAGTTTCCGTACGCGATCTCACTGGTCACCAGACCGCTGCGGCCGAGATGGCGCAACTCCATGGTTGCTCCGTTCGACGAATCGTCCGCGGAACCGCCGATGCGGTCCCGCGGACGAGTATGGCCGTTCTCGCGAGTCACGTATCGATCGCGTCGATCGCGCGTGCGTGGTGCATGGTGGCGTGGAGGCTGCTCAGCAGCGCGAGGGCGTGAGCGCTGGGCGAGGCGGGCTCGGCGTGGTAGGTGATCAGTTGTTGGCTGGGGGTGCTGCGCACGTCGAATGCCTGGTAGATGAGGGTGAGCGGGCCGACGTCGGGGTGCACGAGGTGCCGCGCGGGCAACCCCGCCGAGATCGCTCCCGCGATGCTCTTCCTGGCCAGCGACGAATCCTCGTTCGTCACCGGGGCCGAGCTCGTCGTCGACGGCGGACTCACCGCGCACTGACGGCCCGGGAGGATCGCTCCCGGCACGGTTCGGTCGCCGAGAGCGATCCGCCGGTGTGGTGAGCAGACCGCTCGTCCCGCCCTGCGCGACGAGGGCCGGAACACGCGCTCAGGCGACGTTCTTCTCCAGCAGTTCGACGTAGCGGTCCAGCTGGTGGTCCCGGACGCCGTCGGCAGCGGGCGCGAACGGATCGCTGGTGGCCCCCTTGAAGCGGTCGACCAGCCCGCCGGCGACGGTCATCCGCTCGCGCAGCTTCCCGTCGGCGTCGAAGTAGCGGATGTCGGCCACGTGGTGGAACGGCTCGGGCGGCAGCTGCGCGACCACGTCGTTGTTGTTGACGAACCGGAACACCCGCGAGGGGAAGGCCTCGTCGTAGGGCCCGGCCAGGAACCGGTCGCAGGTGCGCGGCTGGCCGAAGGTGTACACGCCGTCCGGCAGCAGCTGCGGGTCTTCGAAGTACATCCGGGCCGAGGCGAGCATGGCCAGCGCCCCGCCGAGGCTGTGCCCGGTGAACCACAGGGTCTGCCCGGCGTCCCGGAACCGCTGCACCGCATCGCGCACCTGCGGGTAGACCGAGTCGAGCGCCCGGCTGAACCCCTGGTGGACCAGCCCCTTGCCCGCCGGGCCCGGGGCGACCAGCGCGTTGGCGTCGGACAGCCAGTCCTTGATCTTCGCGGGTTCGGTGCCGCGGAAGGCCACGACGATCATCCGGTCGCTGCCCGCCGCGTAGGCCTGGGTGTCCTCGATCGGGAAGGAGGCGTCGAGCTCGGCGTGGAAGTACTCGCACCGGTCGAAACCCCAATCCCGCGCGGTGTCGCGGATCGTCGCTTCGTCGGAGTAGGCGAGCTGGGCCGCCCTGGCCAGCCAGTACGCGTGCGGCAGCTGGTAATCGGTCACGGTGTGGTCGAACGCGGACATCGTGGGCCCTCCCGAACCGGTCGTGGGAATGGCGCTGCGGCGCCTTTCGCGACTATGGCAAGCAGCGCCGCAGCCCATCCGCCCGGTCACCGGAAGGGCGGTCCCCCACGACCTGTTCGGGGAACGCCTGCGAGGGGTCAGGAGGTGACGTCGCGGGCGAAGGTGCTCAGGAGGAGTTCGTTGAGCAGGTCCGCGTTCGCGTCGAGCGCGACGTGCGCGTTCGGCTCCAGCTCGGTGTCGGGGCGCGTGTCGATGACGGTCCGGCCCACGGTGAGCGGGCTCGCGGTCTCCACCGCGACGGGCAGGTGCCGGGTGGAGATCACCTCCGGCGCGACGAGGTAGGCGGTGCACACCACGTCGTGCACCGGTGCCGCGCCGACCGTGGTGTGCTCGTAGGCGCCGATCCGGCGCGTGATGAACCGCGCCGCGGCCGTTCCGGCCGGGGTGCCCAGGGCGTCGAGCGCGTCGCAGGTCCGCTGCGGGATCAGGGCCCGGTGGGTCGCGTCGAGCGTCACGAGGGTGCGGCGGGTGAACCCGGCGGAGAAGACGACGCTCGCCGCTTCCGGATCGGCCCAGATGTTGAACTCGGCGGACGCGGAGACGTTGCTGACGGCGTGGCCACCGCCCATCACGACCAGCTCGTCGACCGCGCCGGCCACCGACGGGTCGACGGCGAGCGCGGTGGCGATGTTGCTCAGCGGACCGACGGCCACCAGCGTGATCGGCTCGGTGGTCGCGCGCAGGGTCTCCACCAGGTACTCGATCGCTCCGGTGGCCTGCGCGGCGGTGCTCGGTTCCGGGATCGGCAGCGCGGTGCCGTGCGGGTCGTTGTCGTCGTCCTGCTCGAAGTGCTTGCCGCCGGGAAAGCCGAACCGGGCGATCGGGTGCGGTACGCCGGGGTGCACCGGTATGTCCGGGCGGCCGATCCAGTCCAGCACGCGCAGCGTGTTGTCCGTGGTGTTCGCCAGGGCGACGTTGCCGTTGACCGTGGTGATGCCGAGCAGGTCGAGCTCGGGGTGCAGCGCGGCGAACATGATCGCCACCGCGTCGTCGGTGCCGGTGTCGACGTCGAGGATGATCTTGCGGCCCATCCGGGGCTCCTCTCGCTCAGCGACCACCGGTGTCCTCAGTGGACATAGGTGGTCGCGGGATGTTCTCGTGCAGGCCGGTGCGTGCCGTCACCGGACCGATCAGATCGGCGCGTACCCGGCCGCGTAGCGCTTCTGCCAAGGCGTTTCGACCGCGTGGCGGTCGTAGTGGGCGCGGACGTAGGCGACCGCCTCCGCGGCCGGCACTCCGTCGATGACCGCCAGGCACGCCAGTGCCGTGCCCGTCCGGCCCCGGCCACCGCCGCAGGCGAGCTCCACCCGCTCGTGCTCGGCGCGCTCCCAAGCCTCGCGGAACACCTGGCGGGCGTTCTCCCGGTCGGCGGGCAGGCGGAAGTCCGGCCAGCGCAGCCACCGGCTCTCCCACGCCACCGCAGGCGGCTGCTTGCCGAGCAGGTAGACCCCGAAGTCCGGCTGCGGCCCAGCAGGCAGCGGCTTGCGCAGGGCGCGCCCGCGGACCGAACGACCGGACGGGAGCTGGAGCACGCCGGGCGCGGCCGGATCCCACAACTCGATCATGCCCTCAACCCTACGCGCGGGCGGAACCCGGTCGCGCGGCGCCGAACAGCGGTGGGGCACCCTGGGAGCGGACGATCCGGCGGTGAAGGGATGGCGGTATGGACCAGGACGGCCTCGCGGGCAAGGTCGCGCTGGTGACCGGCGCGAGCGGCGGCATCGGCAGCGGGATCGCCCGCCGGTTCGCTCAGGCCGGCGCCCAGGTGGTGGTCCAGTACCACCGGGACGAGGCGGGCGCGGACGAGGTCGTCGGCGCCGTCGAATCGGCGGGCGGCAGCGCCGTGGCCACCCAGGCCGACCTCCGCTCCCCCGAGGGCGCCGAGCACGTCGTGCGAGCCGCTCTCGACGCTTTCGGGCGCTTGGACGCCGCAGTGCTCAACGCGGGCGTCCAGCCGGTCCAGCCGCTGGCCGAGATGTCGCTCGCCGACTTCCGCGCGGTGCAGGAGTCCAATGTGGACGCCACCTTCCTCGTGCTGCAAGCGGCCCGCCGCGCGATGTCCGGGCAGCAGGACGGCGGCGCGGTGGTCGCCATCGGCTCGATCGTCGGGAACCAGCCCAAACCGGGCTCGGCGCACTACGCGGTGTCCAAAGCCGCGGTCGGCATGCTCGTGCGCTCGGCGGCGCTGGAGTTCGCGCCCGACGGGATCCGCGTCAACCTGGTCTCCCCCGGCCTGGTGGAACGGCCGGAGATCCGCTCGGCCTGGCCGGAAGGCGTGACGGCGTGGGAGACCGGCAACCCCATCGGCAGGCTCGGGCGGCCCACCGACGTCGCGGACGCCTGCCTGTTCCTCTGCGGCCCGGCCAGCAGCTGGATCACCGGGCAGGAACTGGTCGTCGACGGCGGCGCCTCGGTCCGCCCGACCTGGTGAGCGGGAGGAACCCATGAGCAGCAGCCCCGACCCCGACCGCACCTCAGGGGACCGAGACGCAACCCGGCCACGAGAAACCGCACAACGCGACATCGCCCCCGAACGCGACCACCACTGCGAACCGCGGAGAGGCGGTACCGGCCTGCCCGGCGGGGACGATCCTGCGGTCGGGCACGCCCTGATCGGGCGGCTCGGCCTGGAGCCGCTGGAGGGCGAGGGCGGGCACGTGCGGCGGATGTACGCCGACGACAACATGTCCTCGGCGATCTACCTGATGATCGCGCCCGACTTCTCCGCCCTGCACCGGCTCGACACCCCGGAGGTCTACCACTGGCAGGGCGGTGCACCGGTGCGGATGCTGGTGCTGGATCCGGACGGCAGCAGCCGCCGGGTGGTCCTGGGCCCGGACCTCGAAGCCGGTCAGGTGCTGCAGACCGTCGTCCCGGCCGGTTCCTGGCAGGGTTCCCGCCCGGAGGGCGCGTGGTCGCTGCTCGGCCTCACCCTCGCCCCGCCGTTCCGGTTCGACGGCTTCGCCCTGGGAACTCGCGCCGAACTCCGCGACGGCTGGCCCGGAGCCGCCGCCGAGATCGACGAGCTGACCCGCGGCTGACGACAGAGAGCCTGTCCGGCGCAGCCGTCCGCGCAAACCGGCCGCCAACAGGGCTTTCAGAGGTCTACTTCGCCCTGGATGCAGGTGACCGCTGTGCCGCCGACCCAGGTGGTGCCGTCCTCGTCGCGGTCGATCGACACCCGGCCGTCGGCCCCCACCACCGAGCCCTGCCTCGCGACGTAGTGCGCGGGTGCGCGGTCGGTGTCGATGAGCCACTGCGCGATGCCCGCGTTGAGGCTGCCCGTGACCGGGTCCTCGATCATCTGCCCGCCGCCGGGGAAGAACGCGCGCACTTCGAACTGGTGCGCCGCGCCCGGCGGGCAGGGCCCCACGACACCCAGCGGCGGGAGCGTCCCGGGCGGGGTGGGCGCTCGCAGCACCTCGTCCGAGCTGCCGAGCAGGACCGCCACCCAGCCCGGCCCGTTGTCGACCCACTGGGCGTCGCGCAGCTGCCCGGGCGCGAGTTCGAGCCCGCGCGCGAGCTGCTCGCGCAGCTCCTCCTCGACCGGGCCCTGGCGGATCAGCGGCGGTGCGGCGAAGGCGTACTGCCCGTCGTCCGCGCGCAGCTCGATGAGCCCGGCCGCGCACTCCTGGACGATCCGCGGCGCAGGCGGGCCCGGTTGCTGGGACAGCCAGGCGTGGCAGCTGCCGAGCGTGGGGTGCCCGGCGAACGGCAGCTCCTCCGATGCGGTGAAGATCCGCACCCGGTAGTCGGCCTCCGGCCGCGTCGGCGGCAGCAGGAACGTCGTCTCGGAGAGGTTCGTCCACCGCGCGAACCGCTGCATGACCTCGTCGCTCAGCCCTTCGGCCGCCAGCACCACGGCGAGCGCGTTGCCGCTGCACGAGCCCGATCCGAACACGTCGACCTGGGCGAAGGGACGGCGAATGGATGTCGTCACGGATCCATCGTCGCAAGTGCCCCGAGATCCGATCGCGACCGGGTGGGCACCGGCGGAAATTCGGTGGCCCGCCCACAGCCGCGGTCGCTAGCCTCCGGCCATGATCTACGAGCATCCGCTGGCCTACCTGCTGGGGCTTGAGGGCGTGGCGCTGCTGCGCAGCTTCACCGGGGAGCACGACCGGGAATTCGTGGCCGCGCGGATCGCCGAGATCCGGCGGTTGCTCGACGACGAGTCGCTGGCGGACGCCGCGGTGGAGGTCGAGCGGGTGGACTCGGTGACCGGCTACCGGGCCTGGTCGCGGACCTACGACGACGGTCGCAACTCGGCGTTCGACTTCGACGAGCCCGCGGTCGGCGCGATCCTCGACGAGCTGCCCGCCGGTGTCGCGGTGGACGCCGCGTGCGGGACCGGCCGGTTCGCCGAGATCCTGGCCGGGCGCGGCCACCGGGTGATCGGCGTGGACAGCTCGCCGGAGATGCTCGCGCGGGCGCGCGAGCGCGTCCCCGCGGGGGAGTTCTCCGTCGGCGAGCTCACCGGTCTGCCGGTCGGCGACGCCGCGGCGGACCTGGTCGTCTGCGCGCTGGCGCTGACGCACGTGCCGTCGCTGGAGCCGGTGCTCGCCGAGTTCGCCCGGGTGCTGCGCCCCGGAGGGCACCTGGTGATCTCGGACATGCACCCGGGCCGGGTGATGTTCGGCTCGATCCCGCCGGTGCGCGATGCGGAGGGCAGGCCGGGACGGCTGGTCAGCCACCGCCACGAGATCGGCGACTACCTGCGCACCGCGCTGCCGCTGGGCCTGCACCTGCGCGGCTACGACGAACCGGACCTGCCCGTCCAGCCCGCCCCGTCCGGCCCGGCGCCGACGGAGCCGGGGCCGTGGGACTTCTGGCCGTGGTCGCTGGCCGGGATGGTGCCGGAGGCGACCCGCGCGGCCAGCGCGGGCATGCCGGCGATGATGATCTGGCACTTCCAGCGGAGCTGACCAGGCCGACCACAGTGGACGGTTCGGGCCCGCGCGTTTGGCGATCAGCGCGGCGGGCCAACCACCAGCTGTGGGTGATTCCGGTGCGGACGGCGTCCCCCGCGGTCTGCGCGTCGCGGCCGCGGTCGGGTGGCGCCTGCTCGTGCTGGTCGCCGTGCTGTGGGTCGGGTGGCGGGTGTTCGACGCGCTCTACGGCGAGGTCATGGCGGTCGCGGTGGCCGCGCTGCTCACCGCGCTGATGGCCCCGGTGGTGAACTGGCTGGTGCGCAGGGGAGTCCCCCGCACGCTGGCCGCCGTGCTCGTGCTGGTCGGCGGGCTCTGCGCGCTCGGCGCGGTGCTGGCGGTGGTGATCAGCACGCTGGTGGCGGGGCTGTCCGGACTGTCCGAACAGCTGGCCGCCAGCATCGAGCAGATCCGCGGCTGGCTGATCCGCGGCCCGCTGAGCCTGAACCAGCAGCAGCTCAACGAGGTGTTCCAGCAGCTCACGCAGGCGCTGCGGATCGACCGGGGCGGGCTGCCCACGACCGCGCTGGCCACCACCGGCACGCTGCTGCGGTTCCTGGCCGGGATGCTGCTCGGGCTGTTCACCCTGTTCTTCTTCCTCCGCGACGGCGGCCGGATCTGGTCGTTCGCGGTCCGCGCGACGATGCCGCGCTCCGTCCGCGACCGGGTGCACGCCGCCGGGCGGCGCGGCTTCGCGACGCTCGTGGCCTACGTCCGGGCGACGGCTGCGGTGGCGTTCACCGACGCGGCGCTGATCGGCATCGGAGCCGTCGTCCTCGGCGTGCCGCTGCCGTTCGTGCTGGCCGTGGTGATCTTCCTGGGCGCCTTCGTGCCCTACGTCGGCGCGGTGGTCACCGGCGGCCTGGCGGTGCTGGTCGCGCTGGCCGCGAACGGGTTCGTCACGGCGCTGATCCTGCTGGCCGTGGTGGTGTGCGTGATGCAGCTGGAAGGCCACGTGCTGCAGCCGCTGCTGCTCGGGCACGCCGTGCGGCTGCACCCGCTGGCGGTGGTGCTCAGCGTGGCCTCGGGCTTCACCGTCGCCGGAGTGGGCGGGGCGGTGCTGGCCGTCCCGCTGGTGGCGACGGCGAACACCGTCGTGCGCTCGCTGGCCGCCGGGTCGCGCGTGCCACCGGGACGCAGCCCGAACGGGCAGCACCCGTGACCCGGGCTCAGCACCCGTTGGCGCGACCGGCCAGCTCCTCAGCCGCGGAACTGCGCCAGCCGGTGCTCCAGCTCGTCACCGGCGTTCGGCGTGCGGAACGCCGGGGGCAGCACCAGACCGGGGCTGCGGCCGCACACCGCGTCGCCCAGGAACTCCCGCACCACCTGCGGGTGCGGGAGGATGTCGCCGCCCAGGAACTCCAGCGCGGTGGTGTCCCCGGTCCCGTCGGTCTCCACCCGCAGCGCCCAGCCGCTGACCTCGTCCCACGTCAGCAGCAGCGGGAGCTCCAGCAGCGTCGGCACGTGCGAACGCACCAGGATGATCGCGGTGGCCAGCCCGTCGTCGAAGTCAACGTCCACTTCCGTCACGTCGTCCCCCAGCGCATCCGCCACGGACCGGATGTAGTCGACCAGGCCGCTGGCCGCCGGGCTCCTCGTGTCCATTCCCGTCCCCCCTCGGTGCTCGGACCTCGCTCCCCACGGGTATCCACGCCGAACGCGGCGCAGACGTACCGATGGCGTGAACCGTCCGCTGTGGACCCGCCGGCGCGGGGCGCGCCTCACCCGCAACACCAGCACCCCCGCATCCCATCCGCAACCGACGCGCCCGTCCGGGGCATGCGACGGGAGAACCGCGGGTAGTCAGTCCCTCCTCTCCGCGATTCACAGTGGTGGTCACGTTGAGGAGCGATCTCACGTTGCGCGGTTTCTCGTGGCTGGGTTGCACCACGGCCCCCTTGAGCGGGGCTGGGGTTGATTTCAGGGGAGGCTGCTCATGCGAACGCTGCTCACCAGGTCGGGTGGACCGGGGCATCGGCGGGTTCCTCCACGCCCGACCGACCTCCGCCGTCAGTCGAACGGGCGCAACGCCCCGGTCCCGGGAAGCGAAAACCTGCACCCCTGCGCGGGATCTGCCAGAGTTGGGCCACACGATCATCACCACCCGGTCGCGATCCGACCTGAGCCACGCGCGATGCCACCCCGTGCCGACCCCGCCAGGCCCCGACGCTTCCCGGAGATCCCCATGGCTCCCCCGTTCCCCCGTTCCGAATCCCGGCGCCGCGTGCACCTGGCCGGTTCGCTGCCGCGCAGCCTCGCCCCCGACGTCACCACAGGCATGCGCTGGGCGCTCGACCACGCCGGATCCGCCCAGCTCAGCGCACTGCCCTGCGACGTGGACCCGAACTGGATCATCGACTACCTGCTCTCGCGCGCCGCGGCCCCGGGGCTGGAGGTCGTCAAACCCGGTGACGGCAGCTGCTACGCCGAGATGCCGCTCCACCGGGTTCGCACCGGGCACCGGCTGACCGTCGGCGACATCGCGCTGGGCCGGCCGCGCGAGGCCGTCGCCGCCGTCGCCGCGCGCCGCGAGCTCGGCACCGACCTGCCCGTCCAGATCAGCGTTCCGTCCTCTTTGGACCTCGCGATCTTCACCGTGGGCATGGCGCAGATGCCGCGCGTGCACGCGGTTTTCGAACAGATGATCATTTCCGAGGTGCTGCGGATCGCGCAGCGGCACGGCAGCGAGGTGACCTTCCAGCTGGAGTCGCCGGCAGCCCTCTGCGCACTGCACCGGGTGCCGACCGCAGCCCGTCCGGCCACGGCACGGCTGCTCGCGCACCAGCTGGCCAGGATCATCACCGCCGCCCCGCGATCCGCCCGCTGGACGCTGCACCTGTGCTACGGGGACCTGGGCCACCGCGCGCTGTTCCGGCCCTCCGGGCTGCGCCCGGCGGTGCAGGTGATCAACGCGCTGGCGGCTCGGCTGCGAACGGTCGGGCACCCGGTGCCGGCCGTGCACATCCCGATGGCTCACGGCGACCAACCGCCCCCCGCCTCCGCCTCGGCATACGTGCCGCTGCGCGATCTGGCCCGCGGCGTCGAGGTGATCGCGGGCTGCGTCGACGAAGGAAACCCCGAGCTGTCCGCCCGAGCGCTGCGCCACACCGAGGCCGCGCTCGGCCAGACCGTGGCCGGTGTCGGCGCGGCGTGCGGCCACGGCCGCCGCACCGCGGAGCAAACGCGCCTCAACCTCGAACTCGCCGAACAGCTCGCGCAGGCGAGCCGCCTCCCGGCGGGTGTCAGATGACCTCGTCGAGCAGGGTCGCGGCGATCGCGACGTCCGCGGACAGCGGCCGGTCCCGCAGGTCCGGGTCCAACCGTCGGCACGCCCGTTCGCAGAACGTCCGGACCGGCGCGTCCAGACTCGTACCGAGCATCCGGTGCGCGCGCACCGCGGCGACCAGCTCGCACGCCAGCACCAGGCGGTACGCATCAGCCGCCCGCTTGGTCTGCCGCGCAGCCTGGGAGGCGAAGCCCGCGTGGTCCTCGGCCGCCCGGGACAGCACCGCGTTCCCCAAGGTCACCGGGAAGGCGGCCGCGCGCAGCTCGGCCAGGGCCGACGCCGCGCCGTGCTCCAGCAGCATGACGCCCGAACTCCCCTGCGGGCCCGCGGCGAGGAAGGGCCGGAGCCCGGTGCGGTCCGGTTCGTCGAGCATCGAGAGCCTGGCCGCGGACAGCTGAGCGGTGGCCAGCACGGCCAGTCGCAGCCGGTCCATGGCGAGGGCCGGCTGCGCGGTGTGGAAACCGCCGTGGTGGACGGCTCCACCCGGCGTGATCAGCGGGTTCTCCGCGGCGGAGTTGATCTCCACGGTCAGCACCGACTCGGCGTCGGCCGCCGCCTCGAGCGCCGGTCCGTGCACCTGCGGGAAGCAGCGCAGCCCGAACGCGTCCTGGATCCGCCGTCCCGGCGCCACCTCGCCGCCGAGCAGCGCGAGCACGTCGGCGGCCACCTGCGTCGATCCGGCGTGCGGGCGGTTGCGGTGCACTTCCGGCGCGAACGGTTCGGTCGAACCGCCGACCGCGCGCAGCGTCAGGGCGGTAACGCGCGCGGAGGCGTCCAGGAGCGTGCGGATGGCAGCCACCGCCGATGCGGCTTGGCCGATCGTGAGCGCATTGCTGCTGATCAACGCCAGCGCATCGCCCGCGCGGAAGACGACCGGGGGCGGTGGCGGCCCGTTCCACCGCCCCTCCCCGGCGAGGGCGAGCCCGGCCTCCGCCAGCGGACCGAGGTCGCCGGTGCCGACCGAACCGTGTTCGTGCACCTGCGGGTGGGCACCGCTGTTGAGCGCGGCCACCATCGCCTCGGCGATGGCCGGCTGGATTCCCGAGCCACCGCGCAGCACCTGGTTCACCCGAACCGCCAGCATCGCGCGGACCTCCCGCTCGGGCACCGGATCGCCGATCGCGCTCGCATGGCTGCGCAGCAGCCGCATCCCGTGCTCGTCGGGATCGGCCACGGCCTCGCCGCAGTTGCCCCCGACTCCGGTGGTGCGGCCGTACACCGGCTGCGCCAGCTTCCGGGCCACCAGCCAACTCCGCCGCAGGCGTTCGGCATCGCCGATCACGACCTGTGCCGCGCCGTCCGCGATCCGGCGGAGGTCCGCGATGGACAGCTCAGCGCCGCCGAGCGCCACCGGGGTGGTGTCCGCAGTCATCCTTCCTCCAGCGAGCCGCTCCGTCCGCGCACGGTGCCGGGCCGCCGCGAGGGCTCAGTGCGACGAGTTCGCGAAATCGCCCACCGGGCGCAGTTCGTCGGCGTAGGAGACGGAGATGCGCCGGAGCACGCCGCCGGTCATCGCGTACTGCCCCATCCGCCACAGCGGTGGCGAGTAGGCGTGGATCGAGACGCTCTCGCGGGCCTTGCCGGTCAGCCGGTGGATGTGCTCCGGCCCGGCGCCGTACACGTGCCCGGCCGCGACCTCGGTCCGCAGGCTGCGCCCGCCCGACGTCGGGTTGTGCTCGACCAGCACGCCTCGCACCACTGCGACGGCGAACGAGGAGACGTCGTGGTCGTGCCAGCCGGTGTCGTTGGCCGGGGTCCAGCACAGCAGCCACACGTCGACGTGGTCGTCGCGGTGCAGCGAGGCGTAGTGCCGCTTCTCGTCGCTGAACGCGACGCGCTGCTGCCACGGCTCCGGGCGAAGCGCCAGATCCGCGACCAGACCGCACAGCTCGGCCGGGCTCAAGAAGCGGCCGGGGAGCCCGCCGAGCGTCCAGGCACCGCGCGCTCGTTCCACCGGGATCATTCGCCGCGCGGGCACCGGAACCGGTTCGCTGAACACGGTTTCCTCCTCCTGCAGCGACGGCCCGGGTGGGCGCGCCGAACAGGGCCGTCGCCTTGTGAAGCGCTTCAGTGAACGGTTTCAGTGAACCGCATCAGCGAGGTCCTGGTCAAGGCGTTCGCGCGTCCGGAACGGTCTCGCGCGCTAGGCTTTTCCGGTGCCACGCCGCAAGCGCCCCACCATCAAGGACATAGCCGCCGAGACGGGGCTCTCCCCCGCTGCGGTCTCCTACGCGCTGCGCGGCCTGCAGGTACCGCCGGAGACCCAGCAGCGGGTGCGGGAGGTCGCCGACCGCCTCGGCTACGAGGCCGACCCGGTCGCCCGCGCGCTCGCCAGCGGCCGCACCGGCACGATCGGTGTCCTGTGCAGCTCGCTGGAGGACCTCTGGCAGCAGAAGTTCGCCACCACCCTCGGTCGCAGCTTCCTCGCCGCCGACCGGAACACGTTGTTCATGGACTCCGCCGCAGACCCGGAGCGGGAGGCCCTGCTGGCCAAGAACCTGCTGGACCAGCGGGTCGACGCGCTGGTCGCGATCCCGGTCGACCCGACCGCCCGGCACTGGGCGCAGGCGGCCGAGCACACCGTGCTGGTGGCCATCGGCGATCCGCTGCCCGGAGCACCGACCGCCGCCGAGGTCGTCTTCGACAACGCCCTGGGCGTCACCCACGCGCTGAGCACCCTCGCCGAGGCGGGCCACCGGGACGTCCTGGTGCTCACCCCGGGCCCTCGGCTGCTGCGGCAGCGCCCCGCCGAGAAGATCGTCCGGGACGTCGCGCACGACCTGGGCATGGCCCTGCGCGTGGTGCCGTGCCCGAACGACCTGACCGGCGCGGCCGGGACGGCACGCGAAGCGCTGGCCGACCGGCCCCGGCCGACGGCGGCCTTCTGCCTGACCGACTCGATGGCCTACGGCGTCTACGAAGCCGCTCGCGACCTCGGCCTGTCCATCCCCGCGGACCTCTCGGTGCTCGGCTACGACGACCACCCGGTGTCCCACCTGCTGACCCCGGCGCTGTCCACCTACCGCTGGGACGTGCAGGCGGTGGTGGACGCGGTGGTGCAGCGCGTGATCAAGGCGGTCGACGAGAACCGCCGCAGCCGCCGCAAGCTGATCGCCCCCGAACCGAAGGCCCGCGATTCGGTCACCAGGCCGCACCGCAGGTCCCGCAGGCGCTAGGAAGCCGCACGAGCTCTTCCTGCCCGCGCAACCTGATCTTCACCTGCCGGCCGCTCCGGTCGATCAAGCTGACGCGCGTTGTCGCACCTCTGATCGGAGCACCATGACCACGACGGACCGGCGCACGTTCCTGCAGCTCGCCGGGGTGACCTCGGCGGCGGTGGCCCTGGGCATCTCCGCCCCCGGGGCAGCCGGTGCCACGCCCGGCCGGCCGCTGCCCGACGGCACCTTCAGCCTCGGCGTGGCCTCGGGCGATCCGCGGCCGGACGCGGTCGTGCTCTGGACCCGGCTGGCCCCGCGACCGCTGGCCGCCGACGGGCACGGCGGCATGCCGCTGCGGCAGGTGCCGGTGCAGTACGAGGTCGCCGAGGACGAGCGGTTCAGCCGGATCGCCCGGCGCGGCACGGTGATCGCCTCGCCCGAGCTCGCGCACGCCGTGCACCCGGAGGTCGGCGGGCTCCAGCCGGGCCGCGAGTACTTCTACCGCTTCCGCGCGGGCAACCAGCTCAGCCCCACCGGCCGGACCCGGACGCTGCCCGCACCCGGTGCGCGGGTGGCCTCGTTCGACTTCGCGACGGCCTCCTGCCAGGCCTGGTACCACGGCCACTTCTCGGCGCACCGGCACATGGCGGGCGAAGGCCTGGACGCGGTGCTGTTCCTCGGCGACTACATCTACGAGTACGGAATCACCGCGGGCAACCTGCTGCGCCGCGGGGCGCCCGAGCTCGGCCCGGAGCACCAGGTCGAGATCGAGACCCTGGAGCAGTACCGGCTGCGCTACGCGCTGTTCAAGACCGACCCGCACCTGCAGGCCTCGCACGCCGCGGCGCCGTGGCTGGTGACCTGGTACGACCACGAGGTGCAGAACAACTACAACGCCGACCAGTCGGAGTACGGCATCTCCCCGGCGCACTTCCGGCACCGCCGCGCGGTCGCCTACCGCGCCTTCTACGAGCACCTGCCGCTGTCGCTGAGCGCGCTGCCGGAGGGCCCGGACAGCCGGGTGCACCGGCGCTTCGACGTCGGGTCGCTGGCGCGGTTCAACGTCCTGGACACCCGCCAGTACCGCGACCCGGTCCCCGCCGACTCCGCCGAGCAGCACGCCGAAGCGCGCACGATGCTGGGCCGCGAGCAGGAGAACTGGCTCCACGACGGGATGACGGGTTCCCCGGCGGCGTGGAACTTCATCGCCAACGGCGTCGCGGTCGCCGCGATCACCGAGGACCGCGTCGACCAGTGGGACGGCTACCCGGCGGCGCGGCGGCGGCTCGTCGAGGCGATGCGGCGCACCAGCAACCCGGTGGTGCTCACCGGCGACATCCACAAGCACGTCGCCGCCGAGCTCAAGGCCGACTTCGCCGATCCTGGATCGAGCACCGTCGGCGTGGAGCTGATCTGCACCTCGATCGCCTCCGACGGCGACGGCGCGCCCACCGACGGCTACACCGAGGACTGGCTGCAGCACCCCTACGTCAAGCTCTACGACGGCCGCCGCGGCTACGTGCGGTGCACCCTCACCCCGGACGAGCTGGTGTCCGACTTCAAGGTCGTGCCGTGGATCGAGGCCGACGCGAACGCGCCCGCCCAGAGCGTCGCCCGCTTCAGCACCCCGGCCGGCAACCCCGGTCTGCACAGGAAGGCCTGACCCGCGATGCCCACCGCACCTCCGCCCGCTGCCACCGGTTTGCGCGGCCGGGGCGAACTCGCCCGCATCGTCGTCGACTGGGAGCCCGCGCCGTGGCAGACCGTCGTCGACCACTACGCGGTGCACGGCGCGCCCGGCCCCGACGTCGCGGTGTCCCCGGAGACCTTGCTGACCAAGACCGTTTACCCGCACTTCCAGCACAACGGCCTCGGCGGCTCCGCGCAGCAGTGGACCTACCGGGTGGTGACCGTCGACGCCGCCGGTGCGCGGAGCCGGCCGAGCCGCGCGGTCACCGTCACCAGCCGCGAGTCGGTGAGCCGGTCGGGAATCCCGCTGGCCGTGGTCGGCGACTTCGACGGCAAGGGCCTGGAACTCGCCCTGTCCCCCGCCGGTTACGCCGACTACCCGGCGAAGTTCCCGAACGGCGTGGACTTCCGGGCCGGTGCCGACGACCCGCGCACCGGCTGGTGCTACCTCCAGCCCGGCCCGGCCGACGGCTGGGCCGGTCGCCGCGAGCACCGGTTCCGGCTGCGCTTCGAGCTCGCCGAGCTCCCGGTCAACGGTTCGGACCTCGCGGTGTGGCTCATCGACAGCCACGCGTCCAAGGCGGGTTCGGTGGTGCTGAGCGTCAACGGCACCCCGGTCGACCGGCTGCGCTTCGACAACGGGGCCACCAAGGGCTCCACCCAGGGCGACAGCACGCTGCCCGGCTCCCCGCTGAAGCCGTCCTACCTGGAAGTGCGCCTCCCGCAGGTCTTCCAGGTCGGGGAGAACACCATCGACCTGCACAAGGACGACGGCTCCTGGATCGCCTACGACGCGATCGGGGTGTTCGCCCGCCGGTGAGAACCGGTCTGGTTGGATCGATCGACATGGGATCGATCTGGATCGGTGACCGGGTTCGCCTCCGCGGGATCGAACCGGAGGACTGGCAGGCGTTCCAGCGCATCGACGGCGACACCTCGGACATGCGCGCGGTGGACATGATCCACCCACCGCGCTCCGCGGAGGGCTACCGCCGGTGGGCGGCCGAGCAGGCGGTGAAAGAGCCGGAGGGCGACGAGTTCCAGCTCGCCGTGCACTCGCGCGCCGAGGACGTGCTCGTCGGCGCGCTGTCGACCACCGAGACCGACCAGCGCGCGGGCCGCTTCGGCTACGGGATCGGCATCGGCCGCGAGCACCAGCGCCGCGGCTACGCGACCGAGGCCGTCGTCCTGCTGCTGCGCTACATGTTCGGCGAGCGGCGCTACCACAAGTGCTCGGTCGGCGTGTACGCGTTCAACGAGGCCTCGCTCGCGCTGCACCGCGCGCTCGGGTTCGAGGAGGAAGGACGGCTGCGCGAGCACGAGTTCTTCGCCGGTCGGCACCACGACGTGGTCGTGCTGGGCATGACGGCCGGTGAGTTCGCCGGTCGGCACGGACTCGGGCCGGAGTCCGGTGTGGACTGACGAGTTGGGGCCAAGGACTGGTATCCGGCAGGTGCGGTGCGGTCGAATGCTGTTCTTCGCACCAACCGCACCAAGGAGGACTCCGTGCGTCCAACGGTCCGTCGCAGCATCGCGTGCACGCTCGCCTCGGCAACTCTGGCGCTGTTCAGCCCCGTCGCATCGCAGGCGGCACCGAGCTGCACCGACCCGTCCCGCCCGCTGAGGGTCGAGGAGCAGCGGCTGTCCCAGCCGGTTCCGCAGGAACTGCTGGCCAGGAGCGGTTTCGCCGACATCGCCCCGGCGTTCGCCGCCGCGCTGTGCGAGGTGGGCGACCTGGCCGCCGCCGAGCGGCTGATCGGCTCCAGCGGCGACCAGGTGTGGGAGCGGGCGGTGGCGCGCTCCCAAGGCCGCGAAACCGCCGGTGATCTGCCTGCGGCCGACGACCGCCCGCTGTACTGGGCGAGGCTGGGCATGACCGCCGCGCTGCGCCAGTGGACACCGTCGTTCCCGCTCGACGACGCGCAGCGCGAGCAGCTGCTGTGGAGCCTGGAGCAGCACTCGCGCGGGCAGACCTCCGTGCAGTTCCCCCGCGGTGCGGGCATCAAGCGCGTGCTGGTCAGCGGTTTCGACCCGTTCCAGCTCAACGGCGACATCCGCCGCAGCAACCCCTCCGGCGCCGCCGCGCTGGCGCTGGACGGGCTCGTGCTGAACACCGCGTCCGGGCCGGTCCGCGTGGAGACGGCGATGTTCCCGGTGCTGTGGAAGCCCTTCGAGCGGGGCATGGTCGAGCAGACCTTCCTCCCGCACCTGCGGCCCGGCCGCGACCAGGTCGACCTGTTCGCCACCGTCAGCCAGGGCCGCCCGGAGCAGTTCGACGTCGAGCAGTGGAACGGCCGCTGGCACACCGGCGTGGACAACGACGACGAGCAGCGCGACGGCGTCGCCGAGATCCCGCCGGGCGTCCCGACGGTCGAACCGGCACCGGAGTTCGTGCCCTCCACCCAGCCCTACGCCGCCATCGTCAACGCCGACACCGGCCGCTACCCGGTCTTCCACAACACCGAGGTCACCGAGATCCCGGCAGGCGCGACCGAACCCGTGGTGCGCCCCGACGGCCCGACGCCGGGCTCGGCGGCCCGCGCGGGCGGCGGCGGCAGCTACCTGTCCAACGAGATCGCCTACCGCACGACCCTGCTGCGGGACGCCGTCGGCGCGGACCTGCGCGGCGGCCACGTCCACACGCCGGTGCTGACCTTCGCCCCGGACAACGCCGAGGACGTGGTGGACCCGGTCTTCACCCGGAACCTGCAGGACATCATCGCCCAGGTCAGGGCCATCGTCGAAGTCGCGGCCACGGCCGAGGACGGCGAACCGGCGGTGACCGTGGCGAAGACCCCGCGCGACCGCATCGGCCGCGTTCCCGCGCCGACCATGTGACGGGACCGGTGCCGGGCCGGCGCGCCGGCCCGGCACCACGCCAGGTCCACTGTGGACGCGGACCCGGCGGGAGCCCGAGCCGTGAACACCGGCCGGATGACTACGCAACCAAGCGGACTAGACTACGCACCGTGGCGTCAACGGGACTCATCGGACGGGATCATCCGGCAAAGGCACTACGCGGCGAGGTCGATCGGACGCTTGACAGCCACGGCGGTCTGGTGCTGGTGACGGGCGAAGCGGGAATCGGCAAGACGACCCTCGCCGCCGACGCCGCTGATCACGCCAAGCGCGAGGGTGCCACCACGTTCAGCAGCGCGTGCTGGGACGGCGAAGGCGCCCCCGGCTACTGGCCGTGGGTGCAGGTCGTGCGCCACCTCCGCCGGAACACGCCCGAGCCGGTGTGGGCCGAGGCGACCAGCAACGCGGGTTCCGCGCTGGCCGCGCTCCTCGGCGATGCCCGCAACGACGATGCCCGGTCGGCTCCGCACAGCCCGTTCCAGCTCTACGACGCCGTCACCACCCTGCTGGTGACGGCATCGCGCCACCGCCCCCTGGTGGTCGTGCTGGAGGACCTGCACTGGGCCGACGCGGCGTCGATCAAGCTGCTGGGTTTCGTCGCCCAGCACGCGTGGTTCGAGAACCTGCTGGTGATCGGCACGTACCGAGACGTCGAGATCGAGTTCGCCGATCCCCAGCTGGAGTCGCTGATGCGCCCGCTGGTGTCGCGGGCGACGACCATCGCGCTGGACGGGCTCAACCGCGACGAGGTCGCCGCACTCGTCACCCGCACCACCGGGCGCACGGCGGATCCGGACCTCATCGCCGAAATCCACCAGCGCACCGGGGGAAACCCGTTCTTCGTCGAGCAGACCGCGCGGCTGTGGCAGAGCGGCAACCCGGTCACCGCAGCGCCGCCCAGCGTCCGAGCCGCTCTCCAGCAGCGGCTCTCGCTGCTCCCGGAAGAAGTCGTCGAGCTGATGACCACCGCCACGGTGCTCGGCCGGGAGTTCCACCTGGAGCTGGTGGCCAAGGCGGCGGACACCAGCATCGGCCAGGTCGAGCGGCTGCTCGAGGTGGCGGTCCGGGCGCGCCTGATGCAGTGGCTGGACGCGGATCTGCTCACCTTCACCCATGATCTGGTGCGGGAACTGCTCTACCACGCGATCGACGACGACCAGCGGCGCCAGCGCCACGCCACCGTGGTGCGAGCCCTGACCTCCTCCCGCGCCCTGGCCGCGCAGGTGCTGCCTTCCGACCTCGCCCGCCACGCCTATCTCGCCACACCGCTGCTGGAGCCCGCGGAAGCCGTGGAGCACCTGCTCGCCGCAGCCCGCGTCGCGTCGGGCAAGCTCGCGCTGGAGGAAGCCGTCGGACACTACCGGCGCGCGCTCGAACTGGTCCCGGCCGGTGATCGCCGGAGATGGGCCATCATCGGCCTGGACCTCGGCACCGCCCAGTACTACGCCGACGACGTCGCCGGCGGGCAGCAGACGTTCGAGGACGTCGTCGCCATCGCCCGCGAGCTCGACGACGGCGAGCTGCTGGCGCGGGCCGCGCTGACCTTGCACGGGCTGAGCCACCCGACCAGGAAGCAGCAGCTGGAGATCGACCTCATCAACGAAGCGCACCGCAAGCTGCTGTCGGAGAGCACCCGGGCAGGTGGCCAGCGGCCGCGGTACGCAGCCGCCCGGAACCAGAGCGCGTTCGACCGCGCCGCCCAGGAGTTGAGCGCGCACACCGCGGTGCTCGCCCGGCAGGGCATGGACGACGAAGCGCTCGGGCGCAGTCTGCTGGCGCGCCACGACGCGATCCTCGGGCCGGGCACGGCGGCCGAGCGCTTGTCGATCATCGACGAGATGCGTGCGGTCGCGCAGCGCACCGCTGATCGCGAGCTCGGACTGCACGCGTCCCAGCTGCGCATCGGTGCGCTGCTGGAGCAGGGTGATCCGCGCTGCCTGGACGAGCTCAACGCCTTCGCCGCCGAGGCCGACCGCACCGGTCTCGCCCGCTTCTTCTTCGAATCCTGCTGGATCCGGGCGACCTTCGCCACGATGACCGGGCGCTTCGACGACGCCAGGTCGCTCATCGAGCGGGCCGCGAACCTCGACGAGCAGCCCTTCGTCAACAGCTCGCGGGTCGGCCGCCACCTCCGGTGGGCCTGCGAACTCCGGCAAGGCCGGTTCGCCGAGGTCGACACCCTGCTGGCCCAGTTGACCGACGACGACCACCCGGTCCTCCGGCTGATCAAGGCGACTTCCGCGGTGCAGATGGGTGATCTCGAATCGGCGCTGCGGCACCTCACCGAGATCACCGCGCGCAGCGAGACCTACCACGGCTGGTTCGCCCCGCTGTGGTTGCGGTTCCAGGCCCAGACCGCCGCTGCCTCCCGGGACCCGGAGCTGTGCGAACGCGCCCGGGAAGCGATCGCCCCGTACCGCGACCAGTGGGCGGTGACGGCGGGAGCGACCGTCGACGGCCCGATGGTCTTCTGGTCCGCGTCGTTGGACGCCGCGCAGCAGCGCTGGGACGACGCGGTGGCCGGATTCCGCACCGCGCGCCAGGCCGCCGATCGGCTGCGCGCCCGCCCCTGGTCGCTGGAGGCGCGCGCCCGGCTGGCCGAAGTCCTGCTCGCCAGGGGAAGCACCGGAGATGCCGCGGAAGCCGACCAGCTCCTGTCGGACGTGCGAGCTGAGGCGACCGAGCTGGGCATGGCGTACCTGGCCGAACAGGCCGCGAACCTCGGCCCGGTGGGCCCCGCACCCGTTGCCGTGCCCGCCGGAACCGCGTTCCGCTTCGACGGGGAGGTGTGGACGCTCAGCTACCACGGCACGACGGTGCACCTCCCGGACGCCAAGGGGCTGCGGGACCTGCACGTGCTGCTCGGTCGCCCCGGGACCGAGGTTCCGGCCGTCCAGCTGCTCAACCCGGCAGGCGGCGAGATCGTGGTCTCCGCGCGCAGCCTCGGCGGTGACGCCGTGCTGGACAAGGAGGCGAAGCTCCAGTACCGGCGGCGGCTCGCGCAGCTCGACGAGGAGATCGACCGCGCTGTCGACCTCGGCGACGACGAGCGCGCGGCGGCGCTGGACACCGAACGCCAGGCCCTGCTCGACGAGCTGCGCGCCGCGGCAGGTCTGGCCGGCCGGCCGCGGCGGCTCGGCGATGAGGCCGAGCGGGCGCGGAAAGCGGTCACCAACCGCATCCGCGACACGCTCCGGCGGCTCGACCAGCGCCACCCGGCGCTCGCCGAGCACCTGCGGGCGTCGGTCTCCACCGGCGCTACCTGCCGCTACCAGCCCAGCACCGAGATCGACTGGGCGCTGTGACGGTGCACCCCGCCACAGCGCCCGGCACCACTACATGCGGTTGTAGCGGCGCATGGTCAGGGTTCCGAAGACGACGACCAGCCCGGCGCAGGACAGCAGGACCAGAACGACCGAATCCAGCGCGTCCGCACCGGACATCAGCGCGCGCATCGCGGTGACCAGGTGCGCGATCGGGTTGACCCCGACGAACGCCTGGAGCCAGCCCGGCATCGTCTCCGGCTGCACGAAGACGTTGCTGGTGAACACCAGCGGCATCATCACCAGCATGCCGACGCCCTGGACCGCCTTCTCGCTGCGCATCAGCAGGCCGAGCGCGGTCCACACCCAGGACAGGCTGAACGCGAAGGCGAGCAGCAGCGCCACCGCCGCCAGCACGCCCAGCGGCCCGCCCGCCGGGCGGAAACCGAGGATCAGCCCGAGGACGATCATCACCACCGAGGCGAGCGCGTACCGCACCACGTCCCCGAGCAGGGCACCGACCAGCGCGGCGGGCCGCCAGATCGGCAGGGTGCGGAACCGGTCGAACACGCCCTTGCTGACGTCGATGTTCAACGCCGTCCCGGTGTACCAGGTGGTCATGACCACGCTCATCACCATGATGCCGGGGTGCAGGTACTGCAGGTACTCCCCCGGCGACCCGGCCAGCGCACCGCCGAAGAGGAAGGTGAACATCAGCGTCAGCATGATGGGGAACGCGGTGACGTCGAAGAGCTGCTCCGGGACGTGCTTGATCTTCAGCATCGCCCGCCAGCCGAAGGTCAGCGACGCCGACAGCGCGCTCGGGCGGTCCGGCCGCTCCTCCGGTTCCAGGACGGTGCGCAGGTCTTCGCGCACGGCGCCGGCCGCGCGGATCTGCGGTGACGTGCTCGTCATCGGGACTCCTCGGTGGTTTCGTCGTTCTCGTCGGTGAGGGCGAGGAAGACCTCGTCCAGGCTCGGCCGCCCCAGGCTGAAGCCCGCGATCGCGATGCCCTCCCTGGACAGCTCGCCGAATGCGGCCGACATCCGGTCGCCCAGCCGCAGGCCCGCCTGCTGCGCGGACAGCCGCGCGGAGAGGACCGCGGCGTCCAGTTCGGGGTGGGCTTCGACGCCGAGCACCCTGCCGAGCACCTGCTGCGCGGCCGCTCGCTGCTCGGGGTCCTGGAGCCGGATGGAGACCGACCCGGCTCCGACGGATTCCTTGAGCCCGTCCGGGGTGTTCTCCGCGATCACCACGCCGCGGTCGATGACGGCGATCCGGGCGGCGAGCTGGTCGGCCTCCTCCAGGTACTGGGTGGTGAGCAGGACGGTGGTGCCTCCGTCGGCCAGTGCCCGCACGATCTCCCAGACCTGGTTGCGGCTGCGCGGGTCCAGCCCGGTGGTGGGCTCGTCCAGGAACAGCAGCCGCGGCGCGCTGAGGATGCTGCACGCGATGTCCAGTCTCCGCCGCATGCCGCCGGAGAAGTTCTTCACCTGCCGGCCGGCCGCCTCTCCCAGGCCGAAGGCCTCCAGCAGCTGCTCGGCCCGGGACACCGCCGCCGGCTTGCGGTGGCCGAGCAACCGGGCGAGCAGGGTGACGTTCTCCGCCGCGGTCAGCTCCTCGTCGACCGAGGCGTACTGCCCGGTCAGGCTGATCGACCTGCGCACCGAATCCGGCTCGAGCACCACGTCGTGGCCCAGCACGCGGGCGGTCCCGCCGTCCGGTCGCAGGAGGGTGGACAGCATCTTGACGGTGGTCGTCTTGCCCGCACCGTTGGGCCCCAGCACCCCGTACACCGACCCGGCGGGAACGGCCAGGTCCACCCCGGCGACCGCCCGGTGCGAACCGAACTTCTTGACCAGGCCGAAGGCCTCGATGGCCAGGTCGACCCCCTCGGGCACCGGTGCTTCGGAAGATCCGGTGCCGACTGCGGTAGTCATGGCGAACTCCTAGCTTCGCGACGCCGACTTTCGGCTGTCACCCGGCAGGCGCCAGTTCCGGAATGGCGAGCCGCTAGACCGGCTCTCGCACCGGCCAGGCACCGTCTGGCGCCCACCGGGTGACACGAACCAGCAGGAGGGCACATGTCCGACAACTCGACCGGTGACCGGATCCGGGTAGCGGTGATCCTCGACGACGCCATCGCGATCGTCATCGGCCGCGATGGCGACCGCCACATCGACCTGGACGTCGTCCCGCTCGACGAGGACTTCGAGTTCCCGGCTCGGCCCAGGGCGTCCAGCTGATCTGCTGGGCAGGCCCGGTGTCATCCCACGATTCCCGGAAGATGAGCAGGAGGAAGTGATGACGGTATTGGTGACCGGTGCGACCGGAACCGTCGGCCGCCACATCGTGCGCGGGCTGATCGATCGCGGGCAGCAGGTGCGCGCGCTGACCCGCAACCCCGCGACGGCGGCGCTGCCGGACGGTGCGGAGGTCGCGGCAGGCGACCTGGCCGACCCCGGAACGCTGTCGGAGGCGTTCGAGGGGGTCGAGGCGATGCACCTGATCTCGTTCGCCGACGCGGCCTACTCACCGCTGCGGACAGCGCCCGAGGTGCTCGAACTCGCGCTGCGGGCCGGGGTCCGGCGGATCACCGTGCTCACCGGCTTCGCACCGGGACCGGTCGAGCGAGCGGTGGAAGCGGCCGGGGTGGAGTGGACCCACGTCCAGCCGGTGGAGTTCATGGCCAACGCCCTGGCGTGGTCGGACGCGGTCCGGGCAGGGGTCGTGGAGATCCCGTTCGCCCACACCCGCAGCGCCATGGTGCACGAGGCCGACATCGCCGCCGTCGCGGTGACCGCGCTGGTGGAGGACGGCCACTCCGGCAAGGCCTACACCGTGACCGGCCCGGAGGCCATCAGCTACGCCGAAGCGGTGCGCACCGTCGGCGAGGTCGTCGGGAAGCCGATCCGCCTCGTGGAGCTCACCGAGGAGCAGGCCCGCGCCGAATTCCGCGAGGCCGGCTATTCGGAGGCGGAGGTCGACGAGTTCGTCGAGCTGGGGTCGAACCCGCCGGAGCACGCGCGCACGGTCGCCCCCACGGTTCGCGAGGTCACCGGCACGCCGGGCCGGACCTTCGCCGAGTGGGTCGCCGAGAACGCGGCTGCCTTCCGCTGATCGCGGCTCACCGGTGTCGTCGGGTGCGATCGCAACCGGCGACACCGGTGAGGCCGGGATCCTGGTCAGAGGCCGCCCGGCAGCACTCCGCCGCGAGGCTCCGGGCGCGAGCTGCCGGACGGCGCGAGGGCGGTGAGCGTTTCGGCGATCTGGCGGGCGGTGCTCGTCGAGCAGGTGGAGACGCCCGGTGCGATCCGGCGGCACAGGCCGCCCAGCACCCGCCCCGCGCCCACCTCGACGAAGGTCGAGATCCCGCCGCCGGCCATGCGCGTCACCGCCTCGGTCCAGCGGACCCGGCCGGTCATCTGGCGCTGCAAGCTGCGCAGCGCCGCTTCGCCGCTGGTGATGCGGTCCGCGGTGACGCTGGAGACCACCGGGAGGAGCGGGTCCCGGAACTCGACCCCGGCCAGCTCGGCGGAGAACTCCTCCGCCACCTCCCGCAGCAGGCCGCAGTGCGCGGCCCCGCGAACCCCGAGCACGACGACCTTCTCGGCGCCCGCAGCCGAGGCGAGCTGCCGCAGCCGGGCCACGGCGTCGACGCGGCCGGACACCACCACTTGCGCGGGCTCGTTGTCGTTGGCGACCTCCACCGGCTGGCCGGTGGCCGCCGTGGCCTCCGCGCACAGCCGGTCCACCACCGGCAGGCCCAGTCCGACCACGGCGGCCGTGGATCCCGGATTCCGCTCGTTGAACGCCGCCATGAGCTGCCCGCGCACGTGGGTGAGCCGCAGCGCGTCGGTCCAGTCGAGCACTCCGGCGAAGACCAGCGCGGCGTACTCGCCCAGGCTGTGCCCGGCCACCAAACCGGGCCGGACTCCCTTGCGCCGCAACAGCTCACCGGTCACCACGCTGGTGAGCAGCACAGCCGGCTGGGTCGCGGCGGCGTCGTTCAGCTTCGCCGCCGGGCCGTGCCAGCACAGCTCGGACAGCGGCAGGCCGAGCACCTGGTCCGCTCGCCGGTAGTACTCGGCGGCCAGATCCGGCATCAGCTCGAGCAGGCCCCGGCCCATGCCCACGCGCTGCGAACCCTGGCCGGGGAACACGAAAGCCGTCCTGTTCACAGGATTACCTCCTCCTCTTCGCAGCGGCGAGGGATGCCGGTGCACGTGGGCGGCGTCGATCAGCCGACGAGTCCGCCGAGTCTCGAGACCACCTCCGAGGCCACCGGCATCGCGGCCATCTCGGCCGCCACTTCGGCGCTCGCAGCGCGGTAGCCGGGGTCCTCCAGCACCGACCTCAGCGCCTTGGTCACCGTCTCGGGAGTCGCCTCGTCCGGGCCGAGCGCCACCCCGGTGCCGCGCTTGGCCGTGATCTCCGCGTTCACCGGCGCGTTGCCGACGTGCGGGATGGCGATCTGCGGTACGCCCGCGGCGTAGGCGGAGAACATCGTGCCGGAGCCCGCGTGGTGGACGACCGCGGCGCAGCTGGGGAGGATCGCACGCATCGGCAGCCAGTCGATCACCCGCACGTGTTCGGGGAGCCGCTCCGGGAGCGCGGTCAGCTCCGCGCCGCCGGTGGTCAGGATCAGTTCCACCTCGAGCTCGTCCGCACCGCGCACGATCTCGGTCAGCAGCGCGCCGTCGCCGACGGTCAGGGCCGAGGTGCCGAGGCAGACGACGACTCGCGGCCGGTCGGCGTCCTTGAGCGCCCACGCCGGGAGCTCCGCGCCGCCGTTGTAGGGGGCGTGGCGCAGGTCCAGCTTGTGCGCGGCCATCGGCCGCACCGGGGCGTCCGGGTTGAACTCCTCCAGCGTTCGCGGGCTCAGGTTGATCTCCACGTCGGGCCCGCGCAGGAAGTCCTGGACTCCCCGGCGCTCCGCGATCGGCACGACTCGTTCCATCGCCCACAGCAGGGGGTTGCGGTGGCCGATGCCGTGCACGATCGACGTCGTCCCGGTCATCCTCGCGGCGAGCAGCCCGGCACCGAAGATCGGCATGTACAGGACCCCGTCGGCCCGCCAGTCGCGCACCGCGGTGACCAGGCCGTCGAGCATCAGCTCACCCATCTCGGCGAACGATCCCCCGACGGCCTCGTAGAGCTCGGCGCCGCTCAGCGGCCGCTCCGAGAGCTGCTGCCCCAGCTTCCTGCCGGGAGCTTCGACGTCCTGGCCGGGTGCGACGTCCACGGCGTGCAAACCTGCCTGGGTCGCCGCCGGGATCGCTGGTCCGCTGCTGGCGATCAGCACTTCGTGGCCGTCCGCCTGCATCGCCTGGGCCAGCGGAACCAGCGGGTAGAGGTGCGAGACCCCGGGCAGCATGGTGAACAGGTAGCGCATTTCGTTCCTTCCTCCGGATCCGTCGTCCGGGGTCGTGGTCGGGTCTGGGCTCCGCAGGAACGGGCTCACGACGCGGCACGGGCCGCTGTCCCGGCCTGCCACCAGCCGGGGTTGTCGCGGTACCAGGCGACCGTTTCGGCGAGGCCCCGCTCGAAGTCGACGGTCGGCGCGTAGCCGAGTTCGTCGCGGATCTTGCTGTCGTCCAGGCAGTAGCGCAGGTCGTGGCCCTTGCGGTCGGGCACGTGCCGGACCATGTCCCAGCCCGCTCCGCACAACCGCAGCACCTGCTCGGTGATGGCGCGGTTGGTGTGCTCGTTCCCGCCGCCCACGTTGTAGACCTCACCGGCCCGTCCTCCGGTGAGCACGAGCTGGATGGCGCGGCAGTGGTCGGCGACGTGCAGCCACTCCCGCTTGTTCGCGCCGTCGCCGTAGAGCGGCACCTGCTGCCCGCGGAGCAGCCGCGTGACGAAGTTCGGGATCAGCTTCTCCGGGTGCTGGTGCGGGCCGTAGTTGTTCGAGCACCGGGTGATCGACACGTCCAGCCCGTGGGTGCGCCAGTAGGCCCGCGCGAACAGATCCGACGATGCTTTCGCCGCGGAGTAGGGCGAGTTGGGCAGCAGCGGTGCGTCCTCGGTCCACGCGCCCTGCTCGATCGAGCCGTACACCTCGTCCGTCGAAACGTGCACGACCCGCTCGATCTTGCTCCGCAAGCAGGCCTCGAAGAGCCGCTGGCTGCCGACGACGTTGGTCCGGACGAAGCGGTCGGCCTCGGCCACCGAGCGATCGACGTGCGATTCGGCGGCGAAGTGCACCACCGCGTCGTGCCCGGGCAACAGGTCCAGCAGCAGGTCGAGGTCGTGGACATCGCCGCGGACGAACTCCAGCCGCGGGTGCGAGGAGGGCAGGTTGGCCAGGTTGCCCGCGTAGGTGAGCGCGTCGAGGACGGTGACCCGAGCCCCGTCGCAGGCCGCGTACCCGCCGTCGAGCACGGTGCGGACGTAGTGCGAGCCGATGAAGCCCGCACCACCGGTGACCAGGATCCTCAAGGGGCACCTCCCGATTCGGTCCGAACGCGCGAGCACGCGCTCGTCGTGGAAGCCATCGCGACCGGTGGTCGGCCCGAGGTCTCCGCCCAGAAGTCGCCGACGGCCTCGGCCAGCGACCGGCGCGGCCGCCAGCCGAGGACTTCCCTGGCCGGCCCGATGTCCGCCCGGGTCCAGTGCTGCGGCTCGGGCGCAGCGGACTCGTCCGGGTGCTCGACGATCCTGGTCGGCACCCCGCTCGCGCGGATCAGCAGATCCACCAGGTCGCGCACCGAAACCGCCTCGCCGCTGCCGATGTCGATGACGCGGCCGGTCACCTCCGCGGCGGCCGCGGTGACGACCGCACCGGCCACGTCGCGGACGTCGACGTAGTCCCGGTGGGCCTTCAGCGGCGTGAGCTCCACGACCGCCGCCTCGTCGTGCAGGGCGGCTTCGGTGAGCCGCTGGGCGACTTTGCCCAGCAGGCTGATCTCGGGCGTTCCCGGACCGGCCACGTTGGCGATGCGCAGGACGAGTCCTTCGACGCCGCCGGTCGTCACCGCTTCCAGGACCGCACGGGTGGCCGCGAGCTTGGCCCGCCCGTAGGCCGTTCTGGTCGGCAGCCGGTCGGTTCCGCCGCTGCTCTCCTCCTGCGCGTCCGAACCGTATTCCAGGATCGACCCGAGGTGGACCAGCCGCGGCCGGGTTCGCATGAGCGCGAGCGCCGCCAGCAACCGCTGGGTGGGCACGAGGCACCGGGTGGCCATGTCCCGGTCCGCGGCGCCCCAGATGCTGCCGACCGCGTTGACGACGACGTCGGCTCCTTCCGCTTCCAGCAGCCGTGCCAGCGCCTCGGCGGGCACGTCGTCCAGGCTCAGCGAGATGAACCTGCAGTCGGTGCTCGTCGGCGTCCGGGCCACGGCGAGCACCTCGCTGCCCGCGGCGGCGAATGCCGCGCAGACGTGGCGCCCGACGAACCCGGTTCCCCCGAGCACGACCACTTTTCTTGTTGCGCTCAACGGTTTCCATCCCCACTTCGTTGCACGGCAGCGCTGCGGCTAGCGTTCGAGGACACCGACGAAGAGCCCTCTTCCGGACTGCGCCCCTTCGACGAACTCGACGGCGAAGCCCGCGTTCGCGAACGCCGTCTCGTACTGCTCGCGGGTGAACGGTGTGTACGTGTGCGATTCGGCGAAGTGGCGGATTCCGGCTCCGCGCTCCGCGATCACGTAGTGCACGTCCATGCCGTTGCCGCGGTCCGTCCTGGAGGCGTGCGAAACGCGGGCGACCGTGCGGACTCCGTCCTCGACCACGTCCGCCGCCACGTGGCCCGGGGTGAACTTCTCCGGGAACCACCAGGGTTCGACCACCGCCACCCCGCCAGGGGTCAGGTGCCGCGCGAACCTCTCGAGCGCGGTGCCCAGGTCCTCGCAGGTCGGCAGGTAGGCGATCGAGCAGAACAGGCAGGTGATGGCGTCGAACCGGCGGTCGGCCGAGAAGGTCCGCATGTCCCCCGGCGCGAACCGGACCCCCGGCAGCTTCACCCGGGCGCGGTCCAGCATCGGTTCCGAGGCGTCGACACCTTCCACGTGCGCGTACCACCGGTTGAAGAACTCGAGGTGCGCGCCGGTCCCGCAGGCGACGTCGAGCACCGAGGACGCGTCCGGGCGGTGGGCGTCGATGAGCTTGGCCACCACTTCGGACTCGAACTCGAAGTCCTTGCCCCGGGACTGGTGCAGCAGATCGTAGATCTCTGCGGCGTCGCTTCCGTACATGCTTCCTCCGCGTGGATCGGTCGTTGTCCACCGCAGCTGCGGCTGCGGGTCCTGGAGAACCCGGTCGCTACCGGGCGGCCAGCTCCTCCAGCGCGCCGACGACCTCGCCGACGGACGGCAGCTGGGCGATCTCGCCCGCCAGTTCCAGGGACGCGTCCCGGTAGGAGGAGTCCGCCAGCATCTTCTGGCCCATCTCGATGATGTTCTCCGGGGTGGCCCGCTCCGGGGTGAGGAAGTTCGCCGCGCCCCGGGCCGACATCCGCTCGGCGGACATCGTCGAGTAGGCGACGACCGGCAGGATCAGCTGCGGGACGCCCGCGTTCATCGCCGTCATGCTCGTCACGCCGCCACCGTGGTGGACGATCAGATCGCAGGTGGGGACGACGAGGTCCAGCGGGATCCACCCGACCCGGACCCCGTCGAGGGCCTCGCGCAACTCGTGCTCGGCGTTGCCCGGCACCGGGATCACGACCTCGACGTCCAGCGAGGCGACGTCCTTGGCCAATCGCCGGACGAAGTCGACGTCGTGCGCGAGGCCGACCCGGTTGCCCAAGGTCACGCACACGCGGCGGCGCTCCGGGCGGGTGTACATCCAGCGCTCCAGCCGGCACTGCCGGTTGCCCGGGACCCAGCGCATCAGCTGCGCGGCCGGCCCGTTCTCCTGGCGCAGGCTCGGCGGGGTGACGTCGATCCGCAGGTCCGGCGCCGGAATCCGCTCCAGCCCCAGCTTCTCGAGCTCGGGCTGCAGCTCCTCGTGAGCGCCGGGGTCGCTGCCGCTGTTCATGTCGTTGATGTCGTAGGCCTGCACCGCGTAGGGGATTCCCAGGTGCGCGGCGAGCAGCGGGGCCGCGTACGAGATCGGGCCGCCGACCACCAGGTCCGGCCGCCAGTCCTCGGCCAGGTCGATCAGCGCACCGAGGGTCGCCGCCGCCATCCGGGCGAAGCCGCCGCCGATGGCGCGCATCTGCGCCTCCGGTTCCCGCGGGATGTCGATCGGGTTGCCGTCCCGGTCCTTGCCGATGAAGTAGTTGAACGGCAGCGTGCTGACCGGGTACCCCGCCAGCCCGACGTTGACCACGGCCGGGATCAGGTCCTCGGTCGCGGACATGAACACCTCGTGCCCGGCGTTGCGGGCGGCCGTGGCCAGCGGCACGAACGAGAAGATCGTGGCTTGGCTGCCAGCTGGAACGAACAGAATCCTCATGCTTGTCCTCCCTGATCGCGTTCTGAAACAGCGCTCACCGAGCACTGGGGAGTTGCTCGTGCGCCGAACCAGCGACCCAGCGCGGCTTCCACGCCCCGCACGTCGTCACCGATCCACGCCACGTAGCCGTCGGGCCGCACGAGCACCGCCGCGACTCCGGACAGCTCGTGGTCTTCCGCCACCTCGCCGCGCACGATCCCGAGGCGCGAGGCCCACGGTGCGGCGACGGCGACGAGGCGTTCGGAGTGCTCCCCGGGCAGGACGAGGAGCACCCCGCGGTGTTCGGCGAGCAGTTCCGCGGTGCTCGTCACCCCGTCCGGGGTCCGCACCCGGCAGTGCGGCATCCGCCGGCCGTGCAGCCGGTGCGCCCCGGGCTCGTACCGGATGTCCAGGCCGCTGATCCGGCCGGTCAGGAACTCGCGGACCTCCCGGTGCCCGAGCAGCTCGCCGATGACTTCGCGCACGCCGTCGACCTCGCCTCCGCCGAGCAGCAGCGACGCCTGCGCCGCGATGTTGTCCAGCGTCTTCTTCCCGGTCTGCCAGCGCTCGTCGTGGTAGGTGTCGAGCAGCCCGTCCGGCGCCTGCCCGCGCACCTGCGCGGCGAGCTTCCAGCCGAGGTTCGCCGCGTCCTGCAGCCCGAGGTTGAGGGCCTGCCCGCCGGAGGGCATCTGCACGTGCGCGGCGTCACCGGCGAGCAGTACCCGCCCGCGCCGGTAGCGGCTCGCCTGGCGGTTGGTGTCGTCGAAGGCGTTGACCCACAACGGTTCTCCACCGCTGATGTCCTCCCCGGTGACCCGCGACCACGCTGCCGCCACGTCCGCGAAGGCGGGCTGCCGGGCGGATTCGGCCGGGGAGCGCCCGGGCTCGCACACCATCACGCGGGTGATGCCCTGCTCGTTGCGCGCGGAGATCGCCAGTCCCGCTGGGGTCCGCTCGAAGCGCCTGGCCGGTATCCGGATCCCGGCGACGTCCGCGCGCAACAGCACGTTCCGCCGGGATGTCCCGGGGAACCCGAAGCCGGCCAACCGGCGGACCGCGCTGTTCTCGCCGTCGCAGCCGACCACGTAGGACGCGCGCAACCGGACCCGCCCGGCCGGTCCGGCGGCGCCGATCTCGACGTGATCCGGGTGCACGATCAGCTCCCGCACCTCGTGCCCGCGCCGGACCTCCGCGCCCAGTGCGGTCGCCCAGTCGTGCAGCACCTCGGTGGTGCGGGTCTGCGGCACCTTCCACTGCCCCGGGTAGTCGCTGGGCAGGTCGCCGAAGTCCAGCGGCAGACCGCCGAAGTGACCTGCGGTCGTGCTGGGCGGATCGCCGAGCGCTCCGACCAGGCCGCGCTGCGCGAACAGCTCCACCGTCCGCGCGTGAAGGGTCGACGCCCTCGATTCGGTGCTGGGTCCGGACAACCGCTCCAGCACCAGCACCTCCGCGCCACCGAGCCGCAGCTCACCGGCGAGCAGCAGGCCGACCGGTCCGGCACCGACGACGATCACCTGGCTGTCCAAGCGTCCTCCCTGGATTCCGCACGACTCCTGATCAACTGGCCCGGCGCACCTGCTCGGCGTGCTCCTTCGCGTGCCGGAGCGTCGTGGTGCTGTTCGTGCTCAACGCGGTGCGGACGAACTCGCGGGCCTTCGGCAGGTCGGCGTCCGCGCCGAGCACGCCGGCGATGTTGTCGGTGTTGATCACCACGGTGTGCTGGGAGGTCGCCACGGTCCGGCTCCCGTCCGCGACGAACGTCCAGTACCCCGTGTGCAACGACATCAGCGCGGGCAAGGTGGTCTGCTTGTAGACGACCTTGCGGTCCGGGAAGCACACCCGGACCGACTCGGTGGTGTGCGTCGAACCGTCCTTGGTCCGGGTGTCCATCGCCAGCAGCTGCAGTCCCGGCACGTCCTCCCGGAGCTCCACCCGCGCGACGTGCGGCAGCCGCTGGGCCCACCGATCGGCCTCGTTGATGAAGGCGTAGACGTCTTCGACGGCCCCGTCGATCAGCACGACGTCCTCGAAGGACAGCAACCGGTCGTCGCCGCCGGTGAGCAGTTCGGCGTTGCGCTTCAGCGCCGCCAGTTCGGACCGGCTGTTGCGCTCCACGGCCGACTCGATCCACTCGATGCCCGCCGGGTCGTCGTCCAGCGCCCGGAAGTCGTGGAACAACTCGACCTTGGACCGACCGGCGGAGATCGGCTCGATCACCCAGGTTCCGCCCATCTCCGCCACCGGCGGTGCGGAGACCTCCTGGCGGAACTCGATCCGCATCGCGCCCGGATCGAGGTTGCGACGCGAGGTCCAGCTCTTCGCCTCGCCGTTGGCGGTCGCCCAGATCGAGATCCGCTCGGCGGCCGCGGTTCGCTCGATCACCTCGACGTGCACGGTCGGCGGGAAGAGGGCCGGCCAGTTCTCCACCTCTGCGATGAGCCGGTACACGGCCTCGGCCGGTGCCGACACGGTGATCTCGTGCACGGTCTGCTGTCGGCCGGACTTGGACATGGTTCTCCTCCTGATCGGTGTGCCTGCGCAGGTCGGCATCGGAGACCGCCTGCGCGGCGGGGGTCGAGGCCCCGGCCCGGGTGCCGGGTGCCCGGGCCGGGGCCGGGCACTCCGAGCGCCCGTTCACGGTGGCGCGGCCCGGGGGCCGCGGGTTCGGCGGCGGGACCTCAGAAGTTGCCGAGGCCGCCGCAGACGTTGAGCGCTTGGGAGGTGATCGACGCGGCGGTGTCCGACGCCAGGTAGCCCACCAGTCCCGCGACTTCCTCGGGAGTCGAGTAGCGCCCCAGCGGGATCTTGGCCTCGAACTTGGCCATGACCTCGTCCTCTTCGAGATCCCACGCGGCGGCGTAGCCCTGGCGCACCCGCTGGGCCATCGGCGTCTCCACGTAGCCGGGGCACACGGCGTTGACCGTGATCCCGGTGCGGGCCAGCTCGTTTCCCAGCGCCTTGGTGAAGCCGACGACACCGTGCTTGGACGCCGAGTAGGGCGCGCCCAGCACCACGCCCTGCTTCCCGGCCGTCGAAGCGATGTTGATGATCCGGCCCCGGTCCTTGTGCCGCATCCCGCCCGCGTTGAGCACCTCGCGCGTCACCAGGAACACGCTGTTGAGGTTGGTGTTGATGACGTCGAACCAGAGCGAGTCCGGGATGTCCGCGGTCACTCCGCCGCCGCTGCGTCCCGCGTTGTTCACCAGGACGTCGATGGTGCCGAACTGCCGCACCGCGGCTTGGACGAGCTCGGGCACCTGCTCCGGGGAACCGACGTCGCAGCTGGTCCCGGCGACGTCGGCGCCTTCTTCGCGCAATCGCTTCACGGTCGCGGTCACGTCCTCGGCGCTGCGCGAGCAGATGAACACCCGGTGTCCCCGCTCGGCGAGCGCCTTGCTGACCGCGAGACCGATCCCGCTGGTGGCGCCGGTGACCAGTGCCACCCGCCCGCGTTCTTCCGACATGTGTACTCCCCGATCGAATGGTGCCGCGGCGCTCAGGCCGCGCTGGACCTGAGCGCGCCGTTGACGACCGCCAGCAAGGCGGCCGGCGTCCTGGCTTCGGTGATCACCGAGTCCTCGAGCTCGACCCCGAACTCGCGCTCGATGCGGGTAGCGGTCTCGAGCAGCGCCAGCGACTCGTAGCCCAGCTCCTCGAACTCGAGGTCGTGGATGTCGCCGTTGATGTCGACGTTCTCGTCGACACCGGCTGCTTCGCGCAGAATCCGGCGCAGGTCGTCGATGGTGAAGAGCTTCTCTGCCATTTCGGTCAACTCCGTCGTTCTCCTGTCACTTCCACCGGGCGTTCTCGTGGTGGCCGGCCTCAGCCGGCCTTCCGCACGACCATCGCGGAATTGAAACCGCCGTATCCCCGCGCCACGACGACGGCGACGCGCACCGCGGCGCTGCGCGGCGACACGACCAGGTCGAGGTCGTAGGCGGCCGACGGGGTCACGTTGCTGGTCGGCGGGATGACTCCGTCCTGCATCGCCAGCAGCGCGGTGGCCACGTCCAGCGAGGCCGCACCCGCGCACAGCCGACCGGTCATGGCCTTGGGCACCGTGACCGCGACACCGCCCGCACCGAACACGGCGGTGATCGCCGCCGCCTCGACCTCGTCGAGCTCGGGAATCGCCGCGCCGTCGGCGAAGACCACGTCGACATCGCGCGGACCGACTCCGGCGTCGGCCATGGCCAGTTCGACGGCCCGCCGCAGTCCCGGTTCCCGTCCGCTGCCCGGAGCCGGATCGGTGGTGGCCGCGTAGCCGGCGATCTCGCCGTACACCCGGGCGCCGCGGCTGCGCGCCGCGTCCTCGTCCTCCACGACGAGCAGCGCCCCGCCTTCACCCGGCACGTGGCCGCACGCCGCCGGGTCGAACGGGAGGTACGCCCGGCCGGGATCCTCTCGCGTGCTCAGCCGGCCTGCCGACAGCTGAGCCACCCATCCCCACGGGCAGATGGCGCCGTCCACGCCTCCGGCCAGCATCACGCCGCAGCCCTTGCGGATCCGGCGGCGGGCCTGCGCGAGCGCGTCCAGGCCACCTGCCTGGTCCGAAACGACCACGCCGCTGGGGCCTTTCAAACCGTTGCGGATGGAGATCTGGCCGGTGTTCACCGCGTAGAACCACGCGAAGGACTGGTAGGCGCTGACGTGCTGGGCGCCCTTGCTCCACAGGTTCTGGAGCTCGACCTGGCCGAATTCGAAACCTCCCGCGGAACTCGCGGTGATCACGCCCATGCCGAACTCGTCCAGCTCGTCGGGCCGCACGCCGGAGTCGGCGATCGCCCAGTCCGCCGTGACCAGTGCCAGCCGGGTCATGTGGTCGGTCTGCGGCAGCAGCCGGTTCGGCAGGTGGGCCGCGGCGTCGAACCCGGGCACTTCGCCGGCCAGCGTCGCCGGGTACTGGCGGGCGTCGAACCGGGTGACCGGCCCGATGCCGCTGCGGCCGCGCCGCGTCGCCGCCCAGAAGTCCACTGCGCCCAACCCGTTGGGGGCCGTCACCCCGATGCCCGTGACCACCGCTCGTGGCGTCATTTCCCACTCCGCTCGGCGCTGGCCAGCACCATGGCGCTCTGGAACCCGCCGAACCCGCTGCCCACGGTCAGCACGACGTCGGTCCGCCACTCGCGGGCGATCCGGGGCACGTAGTCGAGATCGCAATCCGGGTCCGGGTTGCGCAGGTTCGCCGTGGGCGGCACGACGTCGGATCCGATCGCCAGCACCGACGCGGCGATCTCGATCGAGCCGATCGCGCCCAGCGAGTGCCCGACCATCGACTTGATGGAGCTCACCGGAACGCGGCGCGCGTGCGCACCGAGGCTCCGCTTGAACGCCGCCGTCTCGTGCCGGTCGTTCTGCTTGGTCCCCGAGCCGTGCGCGTTCACGTAGTCGATGTCGGCCGGGTCGAGCTCCGCCTCGTCGAGCGCCGCCCGGATCGCCGCCGCCATCTCGGTGCCGTCCGCGCGCAGCCCGGTCATGTGGAAGGCGTTGGAGCGGGTGGCGAAACCCGCGATCTCGGCGTGGACGTGCGCGTTGCGCTTCCTCGCCCGCTCCAGGTCCTCCAGCACGAACACCGCGGATCCCTCGCCGAGCACGAACCCGTTGCGGGTCAGGTCGAAGGGCCGCGAGGCGTGCTCGGCGTCGTCGTTGCGCGGCGTGGTCGCCTTGATCGCGTCGAAGCAGGCGACCGTGATCGGCGAGATCGGCGCGTCGGTCGCTCCCGCGATCATCACGTCCGCGGAACCTTCCCGGATCAGCTCGCACGCGTAGCCGACGGAATCCAGCCCGGACGTGCAGCCCGTCGACACCACCGCGGCCGGCCCCTCGGCCCCGACCAGCCAGGCCACCTCGCTCGCGAACGAGCTCGGCACCATCTGCCGGTAGAGGTGCGGCACCGCGTACTCGTGATCGACGAGTTCCAGCCCGCCGTCGTCGCTGACCACCCGGTACTCGTTCTCCAGGCTCGTCGTGGCACCGACAGCGCTGCCGATGGTCACGCCGGTGCGGTGCGGGTCCAGCTCGCCGAGCTCCAGGCCGCTGTCGTAGAGCGCCTCGTTCGTCGCCACCGCCGCGAACTGCACGGCGCGGTCCATCCGCCGCACCGCCTGCGGCCCCAGCCCGTGCTCCGCGGGGTCGAAGTCCACTTCCGCGGCGATCCGGGACCGGAACGGCGTGGGATCGAAGTGCGTGATCCCCCTGGTGGCCGTCCGTCCTTCGGTCAACATGTTCCAGAAGTTCTTGGTGCCGATGCCGCCTGGCGCGACGACCCCGACTCCCGTTATCGCTACCCGATTCCCCACTGTCCTGTCTCCGTTCCAACCGAGGCCCGAGACTTCGTGATCCGGCCGGCTGCGCATCACCCGGACGGTGATGCCCAGCGGTAGAAGCGGGTCGCCATCGCGTCCGACGGCGTCCGCCAGGTCTCCGGGTCGTAGGCGGTGATGAAGGGCCGCAGGTCGGAGCTGATGTTCTTGAACAGCGGGTGGGTCTTGGCCCGCTCGATGTTCGCCCCGCCGTCGTCGGAGTCGAAGTCCTGCAGGTGGAAGTACAGACCGCGGTAGTGGAACAGCTGCCGCCGCCGCGTTCCCATCATCCCGGGCAGTTCCGTCCGGTCGAACTCCGCGAAGAGCCCCGCCACCTCATCGGCGGACGCCGGGTCCATCCGCGCCACGATCAGCGTGCTGTGCATGTCCTTCTCCTCTTCCAAGAGCCCGCTCCCGGCCTCACACCGGGACGGGCGTTCCGAACCACCGGCCGAGCGCGGCGGTGACGTCCTCCCCCGCGTGCGAAACCCATGCGACGTACCCGTCCGGGCGCACGAGCACGGCGTCCACGGCGTTGAGCGGATCGCCCGGCTCGTTGCCGAACGGGGCTCCGGTGAACACCTCGACGCGATCGCTCCACCCGGTGGCCGCCCGCCGCAGCCCGGCGTCGTCGGCCAGGTCCAGCAGGACCCCTCTCGCGCCGCGGAGCAGTTCCGTCGTGCTGGTCTTGGTGCCCTCGCCGAGGAGCTCCCGCGGCGGCAGGCGCCGGCCCGCCAGATCGTGGTCGGGCAGACCGACGTCGTAGCGGATGTCCAAACCGCTGACCATGCCGACGAGGTGGCGGTTGACGACGTCGAACTCCATGAGCTCCGCCATGACGTTGCGCAGCGGCACCACCTCCTCACCGCTGAGGAACAGGAAGCCCTGCGCCTGGGTGTTCATCAGCAGCCGGGCGCCGACCGGGTGGCGCTCGTGGTGGTAGGTGTCCAACAGGGACGGATCGGCCGATCCGCGCAGCACGGCACCGAGCTTCCACCCGAGGTTCACCGAGTCCTGCACGCCGACGTTGAGGCCCTGCCCGCCCGCCGGGAGGTGGATGTGCGCGGCGTCGCCCGCCAGGAACACGTTGCCCCGCCGGTACTGCGTGACCAGCCGGGCCGAGTCGGTGAACGAGCTGGTCCACAGCGCCTCCGCGCCGCGGATGTCCTCCCCGGTCAGCCGCAGCCACGCCTCGGCCACCTCGGAGAACTCCGGTGGGCCGCTGCGCTGCACCGGTTCGTTGTTCCGCTCGCACACGATGACGCGGTCCACGCCGTCACCGATCGGCGCGCTCATCGCCATCCCGCCGGGCACCCGCTCCCCGATCGGACGCGGGCGGAGTTCGCAGCCGCGCACATCGGCCAGGAACATCTCCATGGTCGTCGGCGTACCGGGGAACTCGAAGCCGGCGAGCTTGCGGACGGTGCTCCGCCCGCCGTCGCAGCCGATCAGGTACCGGGCGCGCAGGTGCCGGGGACCGGCCGGGGTGCGCGCGACGACGTCGACGCCGTCCTCGTCGTCGGTCAGCCCGATCAGCTCCCAGCCCCGCCGGACATCGGCGCCCAGCTCGGTGACCCAGTCCCCGAGGATCTGCTCGGTGCGGGCCTGGGAAACCCCGTTGGCGCTGAAGTGGATCCCGTCCAGCACGCTGAAGTCCACGCCCAGCCCGCCGAAGTGCCCGGCCGAGCTCGTGGCGATCTCGCCGTAGCGGGACAGCAGGTCGCGCTGGTCCAGCAACTCCATGGTTCGCGCGGTAAATCCCAGTCCCCGGGACTCGCCGGTCGGTTCGGCGAGGCGTTCGAGGACCACCACCTCGACTCCGGCCAGCCGGAGTTCGCCTGCGAGCATGAGGCCCGCCGGGCCCGCTCCGACGACGACCACCTCAGCAACGTCCATTTCCTTCTCCTCATCGGGGATGTTCGCGGTACCGGTCCGGCCGCCGCCAGGCTCAGCGCGGCAGGCCGTCGGCGGGTTCACAGCCGGGCGAGCACCTCGCGGAGCGCGCTGATGACCTCGTCCTGGACCTCCTCGGACAGCGAGGGGTACATGGGCAGCGAGAAGATCTCGCCGGCCAGCGACTCCGTCACCGGGAGATCACCCGCCGAGCAGCCGAGGTGGCGGAATCCGCTCATCGTGTGCACCGGCCACGGATAGCTGATGTTCAGCTCGATCCCGTAGGCCTTGAGCTGCTCGATGATCCGGTCCCGCTCGGGGTGGCGCACCACGTACACGTAGTAGACGTGCTCGTTGCCGGGGACGGTCTTCGGCAGCACCAGGTCGGTGTCGCCGAGCGCGGCCTCGTACCGGCGAGCCACCGCGCGCCGCCCCTCGGTGTAGGCGTCGAGCCGCCGGAGCTTGCGCCGGAGGATCTCCGCCTGCACCTCGTCGAGCCGGCTGTTGTGACCCGGTGTCTCGACGACGTAGTAGACCTTCTCCATGCCGTAGTAGCGGAGCCTGCGCAGGTTGCCCGCGACCGCCTCGTCCGAGGTGATGGTGGCGCCGCCGTCGCCGTAGGCGCCGAGGACCTTGGTCGGGTAGAAGGAGAACGCCGCCGCGGCCCCGGTGGTCCCGGCCAGCTTCCCGTTCTGCCGCGCCCCGTGCGCCTGCGCGCAGTCCTCCAGGATCGCCAGCCCGTGCTCGGCGGCGACGGCTTCGAGCGCGGGCAGGTCGACGCACTGCCCGTACAGGTGCACCGGCAGCAGGCACCGGGTTCGTTCGGTGACCGCGGCGGCGACCTGCGAGGTGTCCATCAGGAAGTCCTCTTCGCGGACGTCCACGAAGACCGGGGTGGCGCCGACCGAGTCGATCGCCAGCACCGTGGGGGCCGCGGTGTTCGACACCGTGATGACCTCGTCGCCGGGACCGATGCCGAGCGCCTGCAGGCCGAGCTTGATCGCGTTGGTCCCGTTGTCGACCCCGACGCAGTGGTCCACCCCGTGGTAGTCGGCGAATTCCTGCTCGAAACCGCGGACGCTGGCGCCGAGGACCAGCTGTCCCGAGCCGAACACCGATTCCACCGCATCGTGGATGTCATCCCGCTCTTCGGCGTACTCCGGCAGGTAGTCCCAGACCCGAGTCGTCACGAAACGCTCCCTTCTAGAACGCCGAGGAACAGACCCCGGCCGTACTGGACGCCCTCGACGTATTCGACGGTGAACCCCGCGTCGCGCATCGCCTTCTCGTAGCGGGCGCGCGGGAAGAGCTGGTACCGGTAGGTCTCGCTGAAGTGCCTCGTCCCCGTTTCGCCGTCGGCGACGAGGTAGTGCACGTCCATCCGCGACTCCTCGCCCTCCCGCCAGGCGTGCGAAACCCGGGCGATCGTGCGGTGGTCCGGGGTCAGGACGTCCCCACCGATGTAGCCGTCGATGAACTTCTCCGGGAACCACCACGGATCGATCGCCACCACCCCGCCCGGGTTGAGGTGCCGGGCGAAGCACCGCAGCGCCGCGTCCAGCTCGTCGGCGGATTCCACGTGGCTGATCGAGGCGAACATGCACACGACCGCGTCGAACCTCCGCCCCAGGTCGAACGAGCGCATGTCGCCCTGGTGCAGCGGGACGTCCCGCAACCGAGTTCGCGCCACCGACAGCATGTCCTCGGAGAGCTCCACGCCGGCGACGTCGTCGAAGAGCTCGGCGAGGTGGGCGAGGTGGCCACCGGTGCCGCACGCGATGTCCAGCAGCGAGGACGCCGCCGGGAACTTCGTGCGGATCCGATCCGCCAGGTACGCGCTCTCGCCCGGGTAGTCCTTGCCGCGCAACGTGTACACCACGTCGTAGATCTCGGAAGAGGCCGCTCCGTACATCTGCTTCCTTTCGGTCGTTCGGGGCCCGGTGCTGCTAGGACGCCACGGGTTCGGACGAACTCCGGCCGCTGCCGCCACCCGCGAAACCGGTCTCCCGCAGCGCGTCGGTCGTGCGCTCGATCGCTTCGCGCAGGGAGAACCGCGGCGCCCAGCCGGTGTTCGCGCGGAACGACGACGAATCGACCGTGAGACTCCGGAAGTCGGTCACCGGCGCGTCTCGCGGCGGGGGGACGCTGACCACCGGAACCGGTGGTGAGCCGGTTCGTTCCGCCACCACTTCCGCGATCGTCCGGAACGCCGTGCCGAGGTCCGCACCGCGATCGGAGCCGATCGGCCAGTGGCCCCCGATCAACATCTCGGCGTGATCGCACGCGGCCAGCACCGCGGAGGCGATGTCGTCGACGTAGAGCAGATCTCGCTCGACCGAACCGTCGTGCCACAGCGGAAGGGCTTCGCCGGCCAGCGCGCGCCGCACCATCGTCGTGATGACGCCCGAGTCGGCGCATCCCGGTGTCCGGACCGGCCCGAACACCGTCGGCAGCCGGACGCTCAGGCAGCGCACGACGCCGTCCGCCGTCGCGGCTTTGAGCACGCGTTCCCCGGCCAGCTTCTGCTTGTCGTAAGCGGCCTCCGGCAGATCCGGCTCGCTGCCGTCCACCGGCGCGCCGGGCGCGACGCCGACCTGGGAGACCGCCCCGCTGTAGATCACCAGCGGCGGCCTGCGGCCGGTTCCGCTCGTGCGCAGCACCTCGACGAGATCGCGCGACACCCCGACGTTGGCCCGCTCGCTGTCCGGTGTCAGCTCCGCGGTGCGCCAACCAGCGGTGTGCTTGACCAGGTGGACGATCACGTCGGCGTCCTCGACCGCCGCCGCGAGCTCGCCGCGGTCGGTGAGGTCCGCCTTCCGGACCTGCACCTCGGCCGGGCCGGTTCCGGCGACGACGCTCCGCCGCCGCGCGACCGCGCGCAGGCGAACCCGTCGGGCGGCGAAGGCCGCGGTCACCGCGGAACCGACGAGCCCCGAAGCGCCGAGAACCGTGACCAGCGGCCTGCGCGGCGGCGTTGCGGTGCTTGCCATGACGTGCATCTCCTCGTGTCGGCGTGGTACCCCGCGCGCGGGTGCTGCCACCGCGCACCGGCAGTCTTTCCCGGTCCGTTCTCCCCTCGATCCAGCCGCGACGAATGCGAGCCGAACGAGCTGCCGCGGTGCGGGCCGGCCGGGGAGCACCGGAAGCCGCATCAACGTCGGGCGCCTGCGACGAGCCGGGTGGATTCGCCCAGCAGGCAGGTCAGCAGGCAGCGGGCCGCGACGTTGACGTAGTTGCCGTACCGCACGAACCCGGTCAGCTGCTCCGGGGTCATCCAGCAGTAGTCGGCCGGGACGTCGAGGTCGAAGTCCTCCCCCACGTCCACCACCAGGTAGCGGTTCTCGGCGTGGAAGAACCGTCCGCCTTCCTCGGAGTGGACCACGTCGACGATGGTGTTCGGTTCGCCCACGAGCTCGTCCAGGAAGCGCGGCCGGAACTGCGGCGGCATTCCGTCGGAGTTCGCCGGGATGCAGCTGACCGTGGGCGCCATCTCGACCACGTCGTGGGTGCCCGCTTCCGTCCTGGCCTGCACGAGCACGTGGAAGGCGCCGTTGATGCGCCGGCCGAGGAACCCGATGACGCCCCGGTCGACCGGCTTGAGCATCGGCTGCGACCACGAGGCGACCTCGCGGTTGGTCGCCCGCACGTCCACTCCCACCACGGAGAAGTGCCGCTGCTCGTCGTGCCGGATCTCCCCACCGGTCAGGCTCCACCTCGGCAGCTCGGCCAGCGGGACCGTCCGCCTCGACAACTGGTAGCGGGCCTTGCACTCGGTGAACCAGCTGAGCAGCCCGGCCACCGGGTGCAGCGCCTGCTCGTCCCGGCCGGGTTCGGGTCCGCCCAGGCCGACCCCGCCGCCGGCGGAGAAGAACGGCATTCCGGACAGCACGGTGCGCGCGTCCATGTTCACGAGGTTGTCCTCGCGCAGCAGTTCCGCGACCTGGCCCAGGCTGAGCCAGCAGAAGTCCTCTCCGACCGGCAGATCCCCGGTGACCTCGACGATCATGTTCCGGTTTCGCTTGTTCAGGAACCACGATCCCTGCTCGGACTGCAGGACGTCCACCACCGCCCGCCCGTCGCGCGGTTCCGTGAAGTGCTCCAGGTAGGGGACCGCGCTCCCGCGGTGCACCCTCGTGTAGTTGCTCCGGGTCGCCTGCACCGTCGGCGACAGCTGCAGGAGGTTGACGTTCCCCGGCTCCATCTTCGCCTGCAGCAGGCAGTGGACCTCACCGTCGACGACCTTGACGACGATGCCGAGGATCCCGATCTCGGGCTGCACGATGATCGGCTGGGACCACGCCGCGGTCTCCCGGTGGTCGGTGCGGATGTCCAGTCCCTGGACCGAGAAGAACTTCCCGCTCCGGTGCCCGATGTTGCCGGTGCCGGGGTCGACCTGCCACCCGTCCATCGCCTCCAGCGGGGTTCTCGAGACCTCGTAGGCGTTGTTCAGCCTCCGCCTGTGGAACCACTCGTAGAACTCGTCGAGAACGCGGAACAAAGCGACACCTCCATGGCCAGCTTCGATTCGGCGGCAACGGCTTCCGGCGACTGCCACTGCGACCGGCCCGATCCGGAAAGCCGGTCCAGGGCCGAGATCGCGGGCGCGGATCCCGCCCGCCGCGGGGCGTCGCCGACGCGGGCGCGCACCCGGTTCCTACTCCGGTTCAAACCTAGGGAAGCCCGTTCTCCCCGCGATCAAGCCGTGCTCGATTCCGCTTCCCCGCTCGTGCTTCCACGTGCTGCCGGAAGCCGCGCTGCACGCCTTCGTCGCTCGCGGCGGTTCTCGGGCCGGGCGGTCAGAGAACCGCGCTGAGGCCGGATTCCGATTTGGACACGTCCACCAGGTACTGCCCGTACCGGGTCTTGGCGAGACCCTGCCCCAGCTCCAGGCAGGCATCGCGGTCGATGAAGCCCATGCGCAGCGCGATCTCCTCGATGCAGGCGATCCGGACGCCCTGGCGGTGCTCCAAGGTCTGGACGTACTGGCTGGCAGCCATCAGCGAGTCGTGCGTGCCCGTGTCCAGCCAGGCGAACCCGCGCCCCAGGTTCACCAGATGCGCCCGGCCCTGCTCCAGGTAGGTCCGGTTCACGTCGGTGATCTCCAGCTCGCCCCGGTTCGAGGGGCGCAGTTCCCCGGCGATCTCCACGACGTCGGAGTCGTACACGTAGAGCCCGGTGATCGCGAGGTTGGACCTCGGGTGCTCGGGCTTCTCCTCGATCGAGATCAGCCGGCCCCGCTGGTCGAGCTCGCCGACCCCGTAGCGCTCGGGGTCGCTGACCGGGTATCCGAAGAGGACGCAACCATCGACGTCCTGCACCGAGCGGCGCAGCAGGTCCGAGAAACCCGGTCCGTGGAAGATGTTGTCGCCGAGGATCAGCGTCACCGGGTCCGAGCCGATGTGCTCGGACCCGATGACGAACGCGTCGGCTATCCCGCGCGGCTCGTCCTGCTCGGCATAGCTGATCGACATCCCGAGCGCGCTGCCGTCGCCGAGCAGGCGCTGGAAGCCCGCGAGGTCCGTCGGCGCGGAGATGAGCAGCACATCGCGGATGCCCGCGAGCATCAGCACGGACAGCGGGTAGTAGATCATCGGTTTGTCGTAGACGGGCAGCAGTTGTTTCGAGACGCCGAGGGTGATCGGATGCAAACGCGTTCCGTGGCCTCCGGCGAGAATGATTCCCTTCACAGTTCCGCCTTTTCTGGAGATCGAGCATCCGCCCCTGCGGCGCCCCTGATCCCGGGCAGCGCGCTCAGCGCTGCTGCTCCCGGTCGGCGATGAGCAATTCGTGGTACAGCTTCCTGAGCTCGGCACCGGGTTCGATGCCGAGCCGGTCGTTGAGGTCCTTGCGCAGGTCGTGGAAGGCGTCGAGAGCATCACTGCGCCGCCCGCTGCGCCCCAGCACCCGCATCAGCTGTCCGTGCAGCGTTTCGTCGAGCGGGTTCGCGACGATCAGCAACCTCAACTCGCTGATGAGCTCGTGGTGCCCGCCCACCTCGATCTCGGCCTCGATCCACAGGTGCTGCGCGTTGCGCCGCTGCTCCTGCAGCGCGATCGCCTCCGCCGCCAGCGTCGGACCGCAGGCGACGTCGGAGAGCGGGGAGCCCGTCCACATCCCCAACGCCGAACGCAGCAGCTTCGCCGCGGCGTCGTGCTCGTGCCTGCGCAGCAGATCCCGGCTCTGCTGGACGATCCGCTGGAACACGAACAGGTCGACCTGCTCGGGGTCGATGCGCAGCACGTAGCCCGACTGCCTGGTCACCAGGACCTCTTCGCCGCCGGTCGCGACGCCCCATTCCTTGAACATCCTGCGGAGCTGGTAGACGTAGGTCTGCGCGGTGGCGCGGGCCCGCTTCGGCTTCTCCTCCGGCCACAGCTCTTCGGCCAGGGTCTCGATCGGCACGATCCGGCCGGCCCGCAGCAGCAGCATCGCCAGCAGCTGGTGGACCTTCCGCGGCTTCGGCGCGAACTCCCGGTCGCCCACGACGACCTCGACCGGACCGAGCAAGCGGAACGCGGGAAGCGCTCGGCATGCATCCCGGGCGCCGTCCGCGGTCCTGGCACCTGGCTCCATCGTGAGAACGTGTCCTGACATCCCGTAGATCCCTTCACCGTGGTCATGCCGCTGATTCCTGCGCGGATCCGGTTCCCCCGGCCGCTGGTCCTCCCCGCCTCTCGAGCACCTGGCCGACGATGTCCGTGGTGTGCTCGGCCCGGCGGAACTCGGCCGCGCCGATCACCTCGCGCAGGAATCCGGCGGTCGTGCGAACGCCCTCGCCGCCGATCCGGAACTCTCCGAGCGCCCGGTCCATCCGGCGCAGCGCCTGATCCCTGGTCGGTGCCCAGACGACGAGCTTGGCGAGCAGCGAGTCGTAGCAGGCGGGCACCCGGTAGCCGGGGTAACCGTGCGTGTCCACCCGCACGAACGGGCCGCCGGCCGGTACGAACTCCCGCAGGAGTCCCGGCGTCGGCGCGAAATCGCGCGCGGGGTCTTCGGCATTGATCCGGCACTCGACCGCCACGCCGCGCGGTGCGAGGTCCTCCTGCCGGAACGGCAGCGGCTGTCCGGCGGCAACCCGCAGCTGCTCGTGGACCAGGTCGATTCCCGTGACCATCTCGGTCACCGGGTGCTCGACCTGGATGCGGCAGTTGACCTCCATGAAGTAGAACCGGTCATCCGGCCCGAGCAGGAACTCGAAGGTGCCCGCCCCCACGTAGCCGACCGCCGCCGCCCCGCGCACCGCGGCCCGCCCCATCGACTCGGCCACGGCCGGCGGCAGGCCCGGGGCCGGGCTCTCCTCCACGAGCTTCTGATGTCTGCGCTGCACCGTGCAGTCCCGCTCGCCCAGGCTCACCACGTTGCCGAACTCGTCCGCGAGGACCTGGACCTCGACGTGCCGCGCGGTGGCGAGGTAGCGCTCGACGTAGACCCTCGGATCACCGAACAGCAGCTGCGCGTTGGCGGTGGTCTCCCGGTAGGCGGCCGCGAAGTCGCCGGCCTCGTGCACCACCCGCATCCCGCGCCCGCCGCCACCGGCGGCCGCCTTGATGATCACCGGGTAGTCGATCTCGTCGGCGACCCGCTGCGCCTCCGCCACCGACAGCAGCGGTTCGAGGCTTCCGGGCAGCATCGGCAGCCCGGCTGCCGCCATCGCCTGCCTGGCGGCGGTCTTGTCGCCGAGCTGCGCGATGACGGCGCTGGGCGGTCCGATGTAGACCAGTCCGGCATCGCTGCACACCTCGGCGAAGTCGGGATCCTCGGAGAGGAACCCGTAGCCCGGGTGGACGGCTTGCGCCCCGGTCATCCGAGCGGCCTCCACGACGGCCGGGATGTTCAGGTAGCTGCGCTTGGCATCGGCCGGTCCGATCTGAACGGATTCGTCGGCCCAGCCGACGACCGCCGACTCCCGGTCCTCGCTGGAGTGCACTGCGACGACCCCGATGCCCAGTTCCCGGCAGGTCCGCGCCACGCGCAGCGCGATCTCGCCCCGATTCGCGATCAACACCTTGTCGAACACGATCAGACCGCCGGGTCCAAGGACAGCAGCTTCTCGCCGTGCTCCACGGGCTGACCGTCGGCCTTGATCAGCTCGATAACCCGGCCACCCCGATCCGCGGTCACCGGGATCATCATCTTCATCACCTCGATGATCCCGACCTGCGCGCCTTCGGCGACCAGGTCACCCGCGCTCACGAACGGCGGCGCACCGGGTTTCGGCGCGTGGTAGAACACGCCTACCGTCTCCGCGGTGATGAACGCGAGGTCGACGCCGGTTTCGGGGAGCTCGACCGGTGCTGCGGGAGCGCTCGGTGCGACCACTGCCGCGACCGGTTCCTCCGGCCACTCCACGCCGACCGAAACGTCCCCGGCCGAGATCCGCAGCGAGCGGGGTGGGCGCGTTGATCCGGCGAGCAGCTGAATCGCGTTCTGGGTCACGCGATCCAGCAGATCGGCGTCCCCGGCCGGGTTGCCGATGCCGATACCGGCCCCGATCCGGCCACCGAACTCCCGCTCGAGGTGGTCGTTCCAGCTCTGCGTCATGTCCGTCCTCTCTGCTCGCCTGGAGTCAGTTCGCCGCGCCGTAGGAGCGGAATCTCGCGCGGCGGCGTGCCACGAGTTCCGCCGCGTCCAGCGCTGAAAGTCGTCGGAGCGCCCCGCTCAGCGCGGCGCTCACGCGGTCCGCGGCCGCACCGTGGTCGGCCTTGTTCCCGCCGTCGGGTTCCGGGATCACGCCGTCGACGATCCCGAGGTGCAGCAACTGCTTGGCATCGACGCGCAGCGCGGCGGCTGCGGCCGGGGCCATCGACGGGTCGTTCCACAGGATCGCCGCGCACCCTTCGGGGCTGATCACGGAGTAGATCCCGTTCGAGCAGATCAGCACCTCGTCGGCCACCGCGAGCGCCAGCGCGCCACCGCTGCCCCCTTCACCGGTGATCACCGCGACCACCGGTACCGGGATCCCGGCCAGCAGCCGGATGCTCTCCGCGATGGCGACCGCCTGGCCGGATTCCTCGGCTTCCACCCCGGGGTGCGCACCCGGGGTGTCCACGAAGGTGATCACCGGCAGTCCGAGCTTGGCTGCCAGCCGCACCAGCCTGGCCGCCTTGCGATAGCCGTGCGGGCTCGGCATGCCGTAGTTGCGCTCCGGCAGCTCCGCCGCGGTTCGGCCCCGCTGGTGCCCGACCACCATCACCGGCACACCGCGAAACCGCGCCGGGCCGCCGACGATCGCCCCGCAGTCGCCGCCGAGCCGGTCGCCGCGCAGTTCCTCGAAGTCCGTGAACGCCCTGGCCAGGTAGTCCAGCGTCGTGGGCCGGCCGAGCTCGCGTGCCGCTCGCACCTGCTCCCACACGTCGCGATCCGGCAGGTCGTGGTGGTCGCGCACCACCGCTGCGGAGACCTCGTCCACCGGACCGGCCGCGATCTCGGCGCCGCCGGGCATCGACAGCAGCCGCCCCAACGTGCCGCGCAACCCGCTGCGCGGACGTATGGCGTCGATCAAGCCGTGATCCAGGAGGAACTCCGCGGTCTGGAAGTCCTCCGGCAGCTGCTGCCGGATGGTCTGCTCGATCACCCGGCGTCCGGCGAACCCGAGCCTCGCGTGCGGCTCCGCGATCACCACGTCGCACAGCGTCGCGAAGGACGCGGCGACTCCGCCGAACGTCGGATCGGTGATCAGGGAGATGGTGAGCACCCCGGCTTCGTCCAGCCTGCCGAGGGCCTGGCTGGTCTTGGCCATCTGCATCAGGGCGATGGGCCCCTCCTGCATTCGCGCCCCGCCCGATGCGGCGACGATCAGCAGCGGGATCCGCTCCTGCAGAGCGCGCTCGGCCGCGAGCGTGATCAGTTCGCCGACCGCGGCACCGAGACTTCCGCCGAGGAACCGGAAGTCCATCACCGCCGCGATCACCCGCGAGCCCTCGATCGTCCCCGCCGCCACCAGCACCGCCTCGGACATGCCGGTCGCATCACGAGCGCGGGAAAGGCGCTGGGGGTAGGGGACCGAGTCGACGAACCCCAGCACGTCGGCGCTGCGCGCCGGGAGGTCGAGCACTTCGACGCTGCTCTCGTCGAAGAGTTGCCCGACGCGTTCTTCCGCGGTGAGCCGGTGGTGGTTCCCGCAGTCCGGGCACACCTTGAGGTTGCGCTCCAACCGCTTGCGGTACAGCATCGCGCCGCACCCCGGGCATTGCGACCAGTCGGCTTCCCGCGCGAGGGCACTTCCCAGCATCGTGGTCATACGCGGACGTCCTCCCCACAGATGGTTAATGCGTGCGACCGGGACGTCGAACGACCGCACAGCGAGAACGTTCGAATAAGGGCAAGTCCCCATCAACCGCAGAGCTGCAAGCCAGAACACACGATTCAAAACAACTGCGCACTGCATTCAGGACGGATCGCCGGCTGTTTCACCAACACCCGCCCCGCTGCGCGTACATCGTAAGCACGCCGCGCCGGGCGAATCCAGCGCCGCAATCCCGATCTATGTCAAATCTACTACAAGAAGATGTGAAGAATTTAATCGAAGCACCTGCCCGCCCCGGGAGCGAAGCCGCCGGGCAACAAGGCGCCGCCCGGGATCGAAACCCCGGGCGGCGCGATCGCAGCCGGTATCGGGCACCAGGGCGCCTAAGCCCCTTCGCCGATCCGGAACCCGATGCCGCGAACGTTGACGATCCACTCCTTGGCCCCCAACTTGCTGCGCAAACTGCTGACATGGGTGTCGATCGTCCGGCTGGCCAGGGAGAAATCACTGCCCCAGACCTCGGATATGATGCGCCGTCGCGGCACCACGCTCTCGGGCTGGGACGCCAGCAGTCGCAGCAGATCGAACTCCTTGCGCGTGATGCCGATCCGGCGCCCACCGACGTGAACCTCCCTGGCATCGGTGTCGATGACCATCCGGCCGCGGCGGATTCGGGACCGGGATCCCGAATCCGCGCGCACCCGCCGCATGAGCGCATCGATCCTCGCCACGAGTTCGTGGAACCCGTAGGGCTTGACCAGGTATTCGTCGAATCCCGCACGCAATCCGCGGACCCGCTCCGGCTCACCGCCCCGGGCGGCGAGGGCGATCATCGGAGTATCGCTCGCCGACCGGATCCGCCTGCAGACCTCCCAGCCGTCGAGATCGCGCAATTCCAGGTCCAGCAGCACCAAGTCCGCCTCGCGGTGCAGGTCGAGCGCATCAGCACCGGTGCCCACCGCACTCGCGTCGTAGCCCTGCCACCTCAGCGACCGGGTCAGGGACCCCGCCACGGCACGGTCGTCGTCCACTACCAGAACTCGCAAGATGTCCCCATTCCATTCCGAGCACACCCGTGCCGGTGCCATCATGCGCACGCGAGCCGACCCCACCCGCCGACGAAAACCGCATCAACGACGGACTCGGCAAGCGGAGGCCGGCTCGGCGTACCGAACCGCGACGGATCAAAAACGGTTTCACCAGTCGAGAAACCGCCCGCCCGCCGGAGTTCGAGAGATCACAGAACCCGAAAGCACCTTTTAAAGCTGTACCAATTCTTCACGACCCCCAGCGCAGCACGAAACCGGGAAATGGCGGCATCAGCCGCACTCCCAGCAACCTTTCTCCGATTTCAGACCACAGTACACGGCGGATCACGGTTCGACAACCATGTTTCACGGGCCGCACAGCACCATTCCACAGCCGCGCAACTCTGGGTTTTAACGATACAACCAATTCCGGGGATTAGCGCTTACGCAGCAGCCCTCGGCACGCAAACAGACCATTCCCCGCCGCGCCGATCGTCGATCGAGATTCCTCAAGACCGGCCAGGAACGAACAGCGCGCTCCCCCGACCAGGAAGCACGCCCGCGATGACCGACTTCGACCGGCCGAGACCGCCGGGCGGCGCATCACGCCTCAATCCGGCCAGTTCGCAGCAGGTAGCTCTCGACCCCATCGAGGACGCACTTCAAACCGAACTCGAATTCCTCCCAGATGTGTCCGTCATCACCTTTCCGGTCGCTGATCTCAGCAATGGTCGACGCCAATCTCTGGTATGGACCACTGCGGTCGGCGGCGTCGCCGGTGGCGTCGCCGAACCGGTTTCGCCACCAGTCGCCGGTCCCCGCCCGGCCATCGGCTCGCGCACGCGCGTCGTCCAGCAGACCCAGCGCGAGCCCTTGCCCGTAGGAGGTGACGACACCCAGGAGGTACAGCTGCTCGTGGGCGGCCAGGCCGAGCCCGTCGAAGGCGGCGAGCGCCCACTCCATCGACGCGAGCATGTTCGGCCGCATCGGCGGCCGCGAGGTGGCGGTGGCCGCGAGCACCCACGGGTGCGCGAAGTAGGACCGCCAATCCTGCTTCGCGAGCGCTTCCAGCGCATCGCGCCAGCGCTCGGGCCGCGGCTCCGGGTAGGCGAACTCCCCGACCACCTCGTCGACCATGAGCTCGACGAGCACGTCGCGGTTCCGGACGTGCCGGTAGAGCCCCATCGCGCTGACGCCGAGGCGCTCCGCGATGTTGCGCATCGACACCGCGTCGAGGCCTCGCTCGTCGGCGATCTCGACCGCCGCCGACACGATGACCGGCAATGCCAGCCCTTTGCGCCTGGTCACACCCCGTCCACCTTCCCGGTTCGCGCGCTGCTCCATTTCGGTGGTTTCGCACCCGAGCTCAGCGTACAGTGTAATCACGTTTGCTTACAGCGTACGCAAAGGAGAACTTCATGACACCGCCTTCGGCGGCCGGGGGGAAGGCATCCGGGCAACGCGCGACTCGCCGGCACTGGTTCGGCCTCGCCGTCATCGTCCTGCCCTGCCTGCTCGTTTCGATGGACCTGTCGGTCCTCTTCTACGCATTGCCGTTCTTGAGCGCCGATCTGGCGCCGACCAGTTCCCAGCTGCTGTGGATCCTCGACCTCTACGGGTTCATGCTCGCCGGCCTGCTCATCACGATGGGCACCCTCGGCGACCGGGTCGGACGCCGCAAAGTCCTGCTGTGGGGCGCCGCGCTCTTCGGCGCCGCTTCGATCCTCGCGGCCTACTCCCAGTCCGCCGAGATGCTCATCGCGGCCCGCGCACTGCTCGGGATCGCCGGCGCAACGCTCGCCCCGTCCACGCTCTCCCTGATCCGCAACATGTTCCAGGACCCCCGGCAGCGCCAGGTGGCGATCAGCGTCTGGACGCTGGGCTTCGCGGGAGGCGCGATCGTGGGCCCGATCGTCGGCGGCCTGATGCTCGAGTACTTCTGGTGGGGATCCGTCTTCCTGCTCAACGTGCCGATCATGGTCCTGCTGCTCGCCCTGGGGCCGGTTCTGCTGCCGGAGTTCAGGAACCCGAACGCGGGCCGGTTCGACCTGCTCGGGGCCGTGCTCTCCCTCGCCACCGTGCTGCCGGTGATCTACGGCATCAAGAAGATCGCCGAGAACGGTTTCGGCTGGGGCTACCTGGGGATCATGCTGCTCGGCATCGCGTTCGGCGTGCTGTTCGTCCGCAGGCAGCTCACCGCGCGAAGCCCGATGATCGAGGTGGGCCTGTTCAAGAAGGTGTCGTTCAGCGGGGCGGTGGCGGCGTGCGCGATCACCTTCCTGGTGCTCGCCGGGCTGGGCATGTTCATCTCGCAGTACCTCCAGCTGGTGCTCGGGTACAGCCCGTTCCAGGCCGCGCTGTGGAGCGTTCCCGGAATCGGCGGGATGCTGATCGGCGTCACCGTCGCCACCTCGATCGCAGAGAAGATCCGGCCTGCGCTGATCGTCGCCGTGGGACTGACCCTGGGGGCGGTGGGATTCGCGCTGTTCGCTCAGGTCACGCCGGAGGCCGGTGTGGGCTGGGTGGTGGCGTCGCAGATCGTGATGTCCACCGGGATCGGCGCCGTGGCCACCATTTCGACCGACATGGTCCTCGCCACCGCCCCCAAGGAGAGCGCCGGAGCGGCGGCCGCCGTCTCCGAGACCGCCAACGAATTCGGCGGGGCGATGGGGATCGCGCTGCTGGGCAGCCTGGGCACCGTCGTCTACCGCAGCGAGCTCGACGGGGCGCTGCCTCCCGGCGTACCCGCCAACGCCGTTCAAGCGGCGAAGGAGACCTTGGCTTCCGCGTTCGAAGTCGCCGCCACGCTGCCCGAGCAGCTCGGAGCGGCGCTGATCTCGGCGGCGAACCGCACCTTCGTCGACGGTCTGCACTGGGTCGCGTGGATCGGGGCGGGCGGATCGCTGCTGATCGCGCTCTTCGTGCTGATCGTGCTCCGCCAGGTGCCGCCGACCGCGGCGAGTGGTCACGACAGCGCCGACGACGGCGGCGAACTCGAGACCGCGAACGCCGGCTGAGCGGCTGCCGGCGCGCACGACCGCTCAGCACGACGCAGTCCGGTCCGGGAGAACGAGCACGAGGCTGAGCCGGGAGCGCCTCGCACATCTCCCGGGCCGCTGACCTCGGGACACCGCTGCACGCTCGGTCGAACTTCCTGCGACGAGCGGGGTTTCCGCCGTCCACCCGGATGCCGACGGCCCGGCGTGGACCTGGCCCGGCGGAGTGCCGGACGACCGCTGGGTGGACCGTTCGGACGCACCCGATCCTCCCCCGATCCGGCTCCGGCTGTCGGGGTGCTGGACTACCTTGATCAACAATGCTCGTGATCTTCGGGCAGGTGACGATGGAGGACACCAGCAATGGTCGAGAAATTACGGGCGCCGCGGGCGCGCAAGCGCACCGCGGCGTTGGCGGCGGTGGCCGCGGTCGGCGCGCTCGCCGGCTTCGGCACCGCGCACGCCGATGAGCCGCAGGGCGGCGTCACGCCCTACATCATCGGCGGCTCCCCGGCCGATCAGACCTACTCGTTCATGACCTCGTTGCAGTACGAGCGCGACGGGAACCCGGACTCCCACCGCTGCGGCGGCGCGCTGATCAGCCCCGAGTGGGTCGTCACCGCGGCGCACTGCGTCACGACGGACTCCCCCGACGGCACGCCCGTCGTGCTGGACCCGGCGATGTTCCACGTGCGGATCGGCAGCAACGACCGGACCACCGGCGGTAGCGTGGCCAAGATCCAGGAGATCGTGGTGCACCCGGACTACCAGGCGTTCCCCGAGCGCTCCGAGGGCAACGACATCGCGCTGATGCGCCTGGACGCGCCCAGCGACCAGGCGACCGTGCCGATGGCCAGCGAGCTGACCGAGCCGGGCACCGAGGTCCGCCAGATCGGCTGGGGCTACATCGCCAACGAGGACAAGGGCGACCCGAGCAAGCTCCCGATCCAGCTCCAGCAGCTGGACACCACGGTCATCCCGCCCACCACGCCGAAGTGCGTGGCGGACGCGGGTGACGACTCGTGGGGCATCCGCGGCGGCGATGTCTGCACCGACAACCCGGAGGGCGTGCGCGGCCCGTGCGGCGGCGACTCCGGTTCGCCGCTGCTGACCCGGGAGGGCGACGGCTGGGAGCTGGCCGGTCTGGACAGCCGCGGCGTCGGCTCCGTCTGCGGTGAATCCCCCGACATCTACACCGGCGTCGGGCACTTCCGCGGCTGGATCGACGGCGTGATCGGCTGATCCGCCTCCGGGCCCTGCCCGCGGGCAGGGCCCGGACCTGGCGTGACGTGCGCCACAGCTGGCCCGGCGTACCGCGCCGGGCCAGCGGTTTCCCCGGCGCGACGACCAGACCAATCCTCTGTGGACACCTCGTGCACTGCTGAGACCGCAGAACCAGTTCCGCCATTTCGCCCGAACCGGCCGTCCCGCTGGTCTAAGCTCCCTGCTCTCAGGAACAGGGGGCTCGGGTGGGTTTGTTCGGCAGGGACGAGTCGTTGCGGCGACTCGCCGACGCTGCGCTCGCCGCGCAGGACGGGCGTGGCGGCCTGCTCGTGCTTCGCGCTGACCCCGGGCTCGGCCTGTCCGCTCTGCTGGACGCCCACGCCGAGGCGATGCGGAGCACGGGACTCCCGGTGCGCCGGGTCGCGGTCCTGCCCCCGCACGGCCGAACGGTGTTGTCCGAAGGCGTGCCACCGCAGTGGCCCGAGAGCGGAGTGGTCGTCATCGACGACCTGCACCGGGCCGACGACGCGACGGTGCTCGCGCTGCACGACCTCGTCGAGGAGCTGAGCGGGCGACCGCTGCTGGTGGTGGCCGGCCGGCACCGCGGGGCCGCGCCCGAACGCTTCGCCCACCTCGAGCGCACCGCCGCGGTGCACGACCTCCACCCGCTCGACGACGCCCCGGTGCACGACCTGCTCACCGAGCTGACCGGCGCGGAGCCGTCCGAGTCGCTGCGGCGGCTGGCAGCGGGAGCGGCCGGAAACCCGTGGCTGCTGTCGCAGTTGACCTCGGAGAACCGCGCGCGGACCGTGACGGCTTGGGCCACCGGGCTGGCCGGCCGGGATGCCGCGCTGCTGCGGTTCGCCGCGATCATGGCCGATCGCGCGTGCGTGGAAGATCTGGCGGTGGCCCTCGGATCACCCCCGGCCGAAGTGCTCGCCGGCGCTGAGCGGCTGACCGCGCTCGGGCTGACCGACATCACCGATGGTGCGGTGCGGCTGCGGCACGCCGTGGTGCGCGAGGACGTGGCGGCGACGTCGGCGGCGTTGCGCACCACCGCGGCCAAGGCGCTGATCGGCCGGAACGCTCCGGCCGAAGCAGTCGTCGAGCAGCTGATCCACGCGCCGGTGGACTCCTGGCTGGCGGCATGGCTGGGCGGGCACGCCGAGAAGCTGGCCGCCGACCCCACGCCCGGGCTCGTGGACCTCCTCGAACGCACCGTCGCCCACCTCGTGCCGGGCGATCCGGGCCTGCTCCCGCTGCGGGCCGCGCTGGCCGAAGCGCAGCTGTGGTCCGGACGGCTCGAAGCCGCCGAGCACACCGCGAGCACCACGTTGATGGCCCGCCCGGACGCACCGATCCGGCGCCGGTCGCGGGCCGTGCTCGCCCTGATCCGCATCGGGGCGATGGATCCCGAAGGAGCGGCGAAGGCACTGGATCCGGAGCGCGCGCACGGCGAGCTGCCGCCGCGGCTGGCCGTGCTCGACGCCACCGCCCGCCTGCTCGTCGGCGACCTGACCGGGGTGGAGCACGCGCTCGACATCGCCGAACCGCACGCCGCCGACGACTCGGTCGTCGCGCTGTACCTGCTCAACATCAAGGCCATCGGCCGGTTCGTGTTCCGCGACCTGACCGGGGCGCTCGAGCTGCTGGACCAGGCCGATGCGCTGCTGGAGGTCGCCGCCAGCGACCGCGGGCAACGGCTGATGGTCGGCCTGCTGCGCGCGGTGGTCCAGGACCTGCGCCAGGAGCGGGCAGCGCTGGACACCGTCGCGCGGGCGCGCCCGCTCGCGCAGGAGCTCGGCACCGGATTGCTGGTCTGGCTGCACACCATCACCGCGCTCGCGCTGTTCAACAACGGCCTCTGGGACGAATCCCTGGCCGAGATCGAAGCCGCCACCGCGCTGCCGGACCTGCACAGCTTCGACGGCCCGCTGCACGCCATCGCCATCGCCATCCTGGTGCACCGCGGCGACCTGCCCGGCGCCCGCGCGCACGCCGAGCTGGCCAAGCGCGCCGAACCCCGCGGGGTCGCCCTCTTCTACGAGCAGATCACCGCGATCGGCCACGCCGTGCTCGCCGACGCCGAAGGCGATTCCCAGCGAGCGCTGGAGATCGTGCGCACCCTGGCCAACGGTGACGTGGGCGTGCACAACGGCCACGCGGTGAGCACCATCGGTGCGCGGATCGTGCGCATCGCGGTCGGCAGCGGCGATCGCGCGCTGGCCGAACGCGTGGTGGCGCACATGCAGGAGCTGGTCACCGGCGACTCGCTGGGCGAGCGCGGCGCTCTCACGTACTGCCAGGGCCTGCTCGACGGCGATGTGGACCTGCTGCTCGACGCGGCGCAGCAGTTCGCCGAGAACGGTTCACCGGTCACCGCCGCCCGTGCGGCGCAGGACGCGGCGAAAGTGCTTGCGGCGTCGGGCAGATCGGCGGACGCCCGGGCCGCCTACCGGACCGCGATCGAGCGGTTCGCGGAACTGGCCGCCGCCGGTGAGATCCACCGCGCCGACGCCGAGCTGCGCGCCTTCGGCGTCCGGCGCGGAGCGACCGGACCGCGCCGAAGGCCCAAGCACGGCTGGGAAAGCCTCACCGCGGCCGAACACCGCGTCGCCGAACTGGTCGCGCAGGGCCTGACCAACCGGGAAGCGGCCGAGAGGCTGATCGTGTCGGTCCGGACCGTCGATTCCCACGTGTCGAAGATCCTCGCCAAGCTCGGTTACGCCTCCCGCGTGGAGATCGTCCTCGGCTTCGAACGCCGCGGCTGAGCGTCCGCTATGCCGGGGTCTCGGCGAGCCGGGAGAGGGCCTGGCCGACGAACCGCCGAACGGCGCGCGGATCGAGCTCGGCGGCCGGGAGGCAGCGTTGCCGGTTCAAGGCGGTCCGGATCAGCTCGCCGTCCGGGCCTGGCACGCGACCGAGCGCCCACCGGCCGCCGTCGATCTTGGACACGAGGGCGCCGTCCGCGGCGAATCGCCATGCCCGGCAGGCGTTGAGCACCGCGTACTCCCCAGGAGCGTGCCCGGCGCTCCAGCGCAGCTCGCTCGCCAGCTGAGCGAGGACCAGGTCGTCGGGGACCGGGGCGAACACCTCGGACGCCGGGCGTCCGGGGCCGATGAGCTGCCCGGCCCCGCGGCAGACGGCGAAGTGCAGCACCAGGTCGGGATCTCCCCCGTGCTCGTGGCCGTCGACGACCTTGGTGTCCTCCGGTGCCGTGGTCACGTGCAGCTCGAACGCGGGTTGCGCCGTGGGGTTCTGGGCCGCCGAGAAGGTGACGATGCTCAGCTCCAGCCCGTGCGCGGGGCACGGCAAGCGCTCGTTGCTCAGCGCTCGCGCAGCGGCCGACTTCTCGACCGCCGTCATCCGCCCTTCGGCGACGACGAGGACGTCCACATCGCTGCGGCGCACGTCGAATCCGCCGAGCGCCGCGGAGCCGTGCAGGAAGACGCCCACCAGGCGCGGGCCCAGCGTCGCCACCATCGCGGACGCGACGTCGCTGGCGTAGCGCTCCAGAACCGCACCCATGCTCACAACCATAGGTCCCGCGGTCGAGCCGTTCGTTCGAAGCAGGATCTTCCCGCCCCGGAACGACGTACACCACTGCCTCCGGCGCCGTTTCGTCCGTAGCCGAGGCGGTTCCGGCGTCCGGGCGTCCGGTCGCGGACATCGCCGCTCGCCCGATTCGTCCCGTTGACGTCTTGATCTTCGCAGGTCAGCGTGAAATCCGTGAACATCAGCAATGTTGCTGATGTTTCCCGGGCCGGGTTCTGGTGATCTCAGTAGGTGCCCCGCGTCTGGGGAGGCGGGCACGTTTCCGGCGCGCAGCACGCGCGCCCCGCTGAAACTCGTTGGCCGTGTTCGGCGCATCGCAGCCGCGCGCCGTTCTGGGAGGCAGAAAACCGCAGATGAGCGACGAAACCGCAGCGAACCTCATCGATACCGCGTCGGCAGGTGTGCAGGACCTTGCCGCGGCCGCCACCTCCGCGCTGGCGCAGGCCGGCCCCGCAGGGGCGCTGGCGGTGCCGGTCGTGGACGCCCTGCGCAACGTCTGGGAGGGCTACTTCGGATCGCCGATCCCACCCGAGGGCACCAACTGGAACTCCTACTCCCACGAAGAGCTCTACCAGATGCTCTGGGAGCAGGCCGATGTCGGCGAGGTCAGCTCGATGGCCGCCGAGTGGGGGCAGCACCGCACCGAGCTGGCCGACCACGCCGAATCCATGCGGCACGAGCGCAACGCCATGCAGACCAACTGGAGCAGCGAGTCCGCCGGGCTGGCGACCAGCCAGCTCGGTGAGCTCGGCGACCGCACCTCCGGGATCAGCGACCGCGCGGGCACCGTGCAGGGCGCGACGCAGGAGGCCGGCGACGCGCTCGCGGTCGCGCGCAACACGATGCCGCCACCGCCCGGCGACCCGACCGGATCCGCGCTGACCAGCGCGATGGCCGGGGCTGGAGCCGGTGCGGTCATCGGCGGCATCGTCGGTGCGGGCGCCGGTGGTGTCGGCGCTGCTCCCGGTGCGGCGATCGGCGCCGCCATCGGCGCGGTGGCCGCGGGCGGCGGCAGCTTGTTCATGTCCAACGTCGCGGCCGCGCAGAAGAAGGCCGAGGCCGTGCACGTCATGCAGCAGTACGAGGCGAGCCTGCGCAACAGCAGCCAGGCCATCGCACCGCCCGGTTCGCTGGAAGCCGCCGGGTTCAACTCCCCCGCCTCGACCACCGCGGCCGGGTTCGGCGGCGGTGCGGGCGGCAGCGGTGGCGGCGTGCCCTGGGGCCGGTTGGTCGGCGCGGGCGAGCTGGGTGCCGGTGCGCGCAGCGGTTTCGGTGCGCTGGATGCCGCTCTGGCGCGCTCCGGCGGCCTCGGCGGCCTGGCCGGTCGCACGGGCAGCGGCAGCATGATGCCCGGTGCCGGTGCGCGGCGGGGCGAGGAGGAGGACGAGCAGGTGCACGAGAACCGCCTGCCCACCATCGACCAGAAACTCTTCGACGACGACCGGCCGGCCAGCGCCCCGGTCATCGGCTGAGCGCAGCACAGGAGCGAACGTTGACTTCCGAAGCAGGACACGGTTACCAGGTCGAGGCGCAGGGACTTTCCGCGCAGGTCGAGGCGCTTTCCGGGCTCCGCGAGCGCACCACCGGCCTGGTCGGCTCGGCGGGCAGGCTGGCCGAGCGGCTGCCGCAGCTGGGCACCGCACCGCCGGCGATCCACCTGGCGGTGCGGCTGCGCGAAGCCGGTGGCCAGGCCGGGCTCAGCGGCGAGATCAGCGCGGCCGACACCGAGCTGAACAACTTCCGCACCGCCCTGGGCGAAACCGTCAGCGGCTACCTCGCCTCCGACGACAACGCCGCGCAGGCGTTGCGCAACACCGGCGGTGACCGGGCATGACGACGGCGGCCGCGCGGCGCGCACCCACGCCCATCGAGTTCGGGCAGGTCGAGCTGGACCTGCTGTCCACGCACGCCGGGGTGCCGCTGCCGTTCCCGCTGCGCGTGCCGTCCTTCGGCCGCATCGCCGGTGAGCGGGAGGTGCTGCTGGCCACCGCCGGGCACACCCTCCAGCTGCGCGGGTTCGCCGACGAGGACGGACCGGCCGGTGCGGCCGCCGAGCTCGTCACCGCCCTGCGCCAGCACCGCGGCACGGTCGACGTGGTGCTGGCCGACGAGACCGGGGCGACCGCGGTGGTGGCCATCGTCTACCGGTCGTGGGCGCTGATCTGCGCGCAGCGGCTGGACGGCGATCCGGCGCAGCCGGTGCGGATCCACCGGGTCGCGGCGGACTCGCTCACCGACGCGCTGCTCGACCTCGTCCCCGACGTCGCACCGGCCCGGACGATGCCGATCACGCTGCCCGAACGCGCGGTGGCCACCGCCGGGCAGCTGGTCGGCGAGATCGAGGACGACCGGGAGAAGGAGCAGCGGCTGCGCGCGCTCGTCCGCGACTGCGGCGGGGACCCGAAGGCGCTGGACCAGCTGGCCGGGTTGCTGGCCGTGCTGACCGGGCGCGGGCAGGTCGGGGCGACCCGGCGCGAGGCGGGCGGGAGCAGCCGGGCAGGCGCCGAACTGTCCTGGTTGGACGGTCCGCGCGGGCGGGTCCGGGTGGTGCCCGCCAAGCACGGCTGGGTGAGCGTCAACCCGATGCGGCCCAACGACGTGCGGTTCGCGGTCGAAGACCTGGCCAGGATCGCCCGCGAGCCGCGGTGACCGCGGCGCCGGGTTCCCGGCGAGGTCGGCGGCACCGAGAACGGCTCGCACCAACAGGCTTTACGGAGGGGAAAAGGTGGAAACAGCAGCTCAGTGGCTGGCGGGCTACGACGAGCGGCTCGCCAAGGCCGCCGCGGACGCCAAGGCCGCGAACGAGAGCCTGCGCCAGATGAGCGGGACCGCGACCTCGCCGCGAGGTGAGATCACCGTCCAGGTCGGGCCCAGCGGCGCGATGGAGGACATCCGGCTCACCCCCGCGGCGCGGGCGATGGAGGCCGAGCAGCTGGCGCAGCTCATCCTGACGACCTCGCAGGAGGCGCAGCGCAGCGTCGGGGCGCAGGTCGTGGAGATCATGACCGAGTACGTCGGGGACGGCCCGGCGCTGGACTTCGTCAAGGAGAACATGCCGCCCGCCGCCGGTGTCGAGGCCGGCTCGCGCCGCCCGGCGGGCGACGATGACGACGACTTCTTCGCCAACCCGGTGGTGATCGTCTGATGGACCTGCAGGTCGATCCCGCCCAGATCCGGGCGCACGCGAACACCGTCGGCGGCCTGGCCGGCGGGCTGTCCGAGGCGGCGGGCGCGGTGCCCGCAGGCCCTGCGGAGAACTCGCTGGGCACCTTCCTGGGATTCCTCACCGCCGGGCTCGGCTCGGCCATGGCCCAGACCGGGCAGGCCATCGCGCAGGCCTCCGCCGCGGTGGAGGCGGTCAGCTCGGCGCTGGTGCGCACCGCCGAGGACTACGAGCGCACCGATGACGACAACGCGGTGCGGCTGCTCCAGGAGGACTCGCGATGACGGTGCAGATCACGATCGGCGCGACCCGGCCGGAGGAGCTCGAGCAGCTCAAGTCGACCATCGCCGCGGTGCGCGACCGCAACTGGCTCTCCGGCGGCCTGAGCGGCGAGAACCCCGGGATCCAGTCGCTCGGTTCGACGAGCGACCCGCTCTCGGCGCTGTCGGACTCCGGGTTCGGCTTCATCACCGGGTCGGTGTCGTTCCTCGGCGAACCGCTGCAGCAGCTGGCGGGCGACCCGAGCTCGGTCTCCGCCGGGGCGCAGGGCTTCCAGGACACCGGGCGCAACGTCTCCTCGATCGCCGACTCCTACCAGCAGTCGGTCGGCCCGGAGACCAGCGGCTGGTCCGGCGACGCCGCGGCCGGGTACCTCAAGACCGGCGCGGAGCTGGTGGACGGCATCGCCGGGCTCGGCGATGCGAGCGTGGCGCTGGCCGAAGCGGCGACCGGTGCCGGTGAAGCCGCGGCCAAGGCGCTGCAGGAGGTCACGACGCTGATCACCGAGGCCACCGGCCGGATCATCGTGATCCTCAACCAGGCGATGGCCGCGGCGGCGGCCACCTTCGGCGCCAGCGTTGCGGCGGCGATCCCGCAGGCGGTGCAGGTCGCCGCCGAGTACGGCGGCCGGATCGTGGCGGTGATGCAGCAGCTGCTCTCCAGCGCCCAGAACCTGATGCAGCACGTGGGCACGGCGACGAAGGCGGTCAGCGCGCTCACCGATTCGATCTCCTCGATCAGCGAGCTCGTTCAGCAGTCGACCGGAACGTCGAGCACCACACCGACTTCCAGCACCGGGCCGACTTCGGGCAGCACACCGACGTCGAGCACGCTGCCCACCTCGGGACGCACCTCGACGGCGAGCACGATCCCGACGTCGAGCAGCACACCGAGCACGATCCCCACCTCGGGAAGCACGTCGTCGAGCACGACGCCCGCCGCCGGCTACGCCTCGATGTCCGGCAGCATCCCGGCGTCGGCCGAAGAAGTCGCACCGGAGCCGAGCAGCACCGAGACGTCCGACACCCCGCCGGGCATCACCTTCACGGCGACCATCACCCCGCCGTCGCTGTCCTGGTCCGACGAGCGGGCGGACCCGCCCGGCCGCGCCTGATCCCGCCGCGACGTGCCACCGCCCCGGCGGTGGCACGTCGTTGCGCGTGCTGGGTGAATCCCGCCTCCGCCGGGTCGCCGGTCCACTACGGTGGGTGCGGTGAGTTCGTGGTCGATGGGACGAACATTGACTGGCTGGGCGAGGAACACCGCAGAACCGCTGACCGACGCCGAGCGCCGGTTCGACGAGCTGCTCGAACAGGGCAGGGCGGCGGAGTCGGCCGCCGACCAGGCGGAGCCCGCGGGCGTTCCCGGTGCGGAGCAGCAGATCCGCGGCGAGTACCTCGCGTCCCGGCTGATCGAGTCGCTGGAGGACGGCGGCAGGCTGTTCGCCCGGCGCGGCGCGCAGCCGCTGGTGATCGTCGTGGAGCACGCCACGATCACCGGGCAGCTGGACCTGCGCAACGTGGATCTGCCCTACCTGCTGGAGTTCGTGGGCTGCCGCTTCGAGAACGCGCCCGACCTGCGGCAGGCCAGGCTCGCCGGGCTGGTGCTGTGGCACTGCCGGTTCCCCGGGATGCACGCGCGCAACCTCGCGGTCGGCAACGACGTGGTGCTGCGCGACTGCGCCAGCGTGGGCGGCATCCTCGACCTGGCCGATGCCGACCTCGGCGGCTCGCTGCTGCTCAACGACAGCGAGCTGCGCAATCCCGGCCAGCGCTGCATCTACGCCGACCGCCTGTCGGTTTCCGGTGCGCTGCTGGGAATCCGGCTGCGCACCGCCGGTGAGATCCGCATTCCCGGCGCGAAGATCGGTGGCAACCTGACGCTGTCCGGTGCCGCCCTGCGCAACCGCGGCCGCAACGCGCTCAACGCCACCGGCATCCGCATGGGCGGCTCGCTGCGGCTGGACGCCGACCCGTCGACCGGCCGGCCGTTCACCTCCGCGGGCACGCTGCGGCTGCCCAGCGCGCACATCTCCGGTGACCTGCGGCTGCGGGACGCAGTGCTGGAACCCGGTGTGCGGCCGCCGGATCCCGGCGACTCGCACTACGACGACCCGACGGCGGCGCTGATCGCCGACCGCTGCGAGATCCGCGGGGAGGTCCAGCTCGACCAGGAGTTCCGCAGCGGTGGCACGCTGCGCCTGGTCAGCGCCGTGGTGGGCGGCAACCTGCGGATGACCGGGGCCGCCGTCGACGTGAGCTGGCTGCGCTCCCCCGCCGAGTCGGTGCTGCACCCGCTGCGCGCGGTGAACCTGGACGGCACGAAGGTGTCCGGCAACATCGACGCGCGCTCGGTGGCCGTGCGCGGGCAGTGGCGGATGACCGACGTGAAGGTGGGCGGCAGCGTCCAGCTCACCCGGGCCCGGCTGACCGGCCCGCGCACCGACGTCCTGGTGGGCAGCAGGCTCTCGGTGGGCAGCAACCTGGAGTGCCGGGACGCCGAGCTCGTCGGCTCGCTGCAGCTGCCGGGCGCGCAGATCGGCGCGAGCATCGACCTGCGCGGCTCGCGGCTGACCAAACCCGCCTGGCACCTGCACCGCAACAACTACAAGCCATCGCTGGACCTGCGCGCGGCGCGCATCGAGCGCGACCTGGTCTGCGCCGAGGGCGAGCAGGCGTTCTCCGCGGAGGGCACCGTGCAGCTGCGCTGGGCGCAGATCGGGCGGCACGTCAACTTCTGGGGCTGCGAGCTCGGCGACGGCGCGTCGCGCACGGCGTTCAACGCCTCCGGGGTGCAGACCCAGGAGCTCACCCTGCTGCCGCGCACACCGCCGCGCGGCCGGATCACGTTGCGGCAGGCGCAGTGCGAACTGCTCGCCGACAACTCCGCGGTGTGGGAGTCCAGCAGAGGCGTGGACTGCGAGGACTTCGCGTACCAGAACTTCTCGGAGTCCTTCGAGCTCGACGACCGGGAACGGGTGCGCCAGCGCCTCAGCTGGCTGCGCGCTACCGCGGGCGGCGCCTACCAGCCGGGGACCTACGACCAGCTCGCCGAGGTCTTCCGCAGCAACGGGCTGGAGGAGCACGCGGTCTCGGTGCTGATCGAGAAGCAGCGCCACCGCTACGCGGCGATCGCCCGCACCGCCCGGCCCGGGCTGCGCTGGCCGGTCCGGTTGTGGAGCTGGCTGCAGCGGGCGACCGTCGGCTACGGGTACCGGCCGATGCGGGCGGTGGGGTGGCTGGCCGCCTTCGCGGTGGTGGGCACCGCCTGGTTCGGCTTCCACCCGCTGGTGCCGGTCAACGAGCAGGACCGCCCGGTGTGGAACCCGCTCCTGTACACATTGGACCAGATGCTGCCGGTGGTGAGCCTCGGCCACGACGACATGTGGCAGGCCCGCGGTCTCTCCCAGTGGGTCACGGTGGCCCTGGTGACCGCGGGCTGGACCCTGGCCACCACGGTCGCCGCGGGCTTCAGCCGGGCGTTGCACCGCGAACGCTGATCACCCCGCGTCGCGGGATGATCGCGATCAGCCGAGGAGTGCGGTGACCGTGAACAGGACCGGGACCGAGAGGATCGTGGAGAGCAGGATCGATTCGCGGGCCAGGCGGACTCCCACGTCGTAGTGGGAGGCGTAGACGAAGAGGTTCTGGGCCGCTGGGAGCGCGGAGATCACCACCGCCGCGAACAGCGGCGCCCCCTGGAGGCCGAACAGGCCCGCGCCGATCGACCAGGCGATCACCGGGTGCACCACCGACTTCAGCGCGACCGACAGCAGCACCGGTGCGCGCTCCGCGCCTCCCGCCGGAAGCTTGCTGCCGTGCAGCGAGATGCCGAAGGCCAGCAGGACCGTTGGCACCGACAGGTGCCCGAGCAGCGTGATCGGCTCCATGACCGGGGCGGGGATCCGCCAGCCGGTCAGCGAGAGGCCGACTCCGATCAGCGAGCAGATGACGATCGGGTTGCGGAACGGTGCGAGCACCCGGGTCCACGCCGAGCTGCGCTCGCCCGCCTGCGCGTAGTCGATGACGGTCAGTCCGATGGGCGTCATGACCAGCAGCTGGAACAGCATCACCGGTGCCACCAGGGTCGCGTCGCCGAGCACGTAGACCGCGATCGGGATGCCCAGGTTGCCCGCGTTGACGTAGCTGGAGCACAGCGCGCCGATCGTGGTGCGCCGGATGTTCCACTTGCGCAGCACGCCGACCAGCACGAACAGCGCGGCCGCTGCGAAGGTGCTCAGCGCCGTGACCAGCAGCGGGATCGAGAAGATCACCGTGACGTCGGATTCCGAGAGCATCTTCAGCAGCAGCGCCGGGGTGCCGACGTAGAACGACAGCTTGGTCAGCGCCTCGCGCCCGCTGCTGCCCAGCACCCCGGTGCGGCCGAGCAGGTAGCCGAGCAGCACGATGGCGGCGATGACGCCGAAGCCCTGGATCACGCCGGACACGGGACCTCCCGGGATCCGCAGCGTCCACTGAGGACAGGAAATGGGCGTCCTCGTCGGGAGCGGAGCATTCTTCTCTTCCGTGCTCATGGGTTTCGCCGCACGGGCCGCACCACCCGAGGATCGCCCTGGGCGCGGCCCATACGCTTAGCGATCCTAAGCGATCAGCGGCGCACCCAGGGCATGGCGATGCTCACAGCGGATCAGCTCTTGCCGCCGGCCTCGGCGGACTCCAGCGGGCGCAGGTCGGTGCGGCCGTCGGAGGTCGGCGGGCCGCCCGGCAGCCGGACCGCCTTCGGCAGCGCACCCGGGCTCCACGTGCCCCAGTGCGTCTCCCGGTGGACCTCCGTCGCCGTCGCGGCGGGCAGGGCGTCGGGCTGGAACGGGTCCACCACGTAGAACGCGCCCCAGTCCCGGTGCAGATCGCCCTTGAGGTAGCTCGGCATCACCCGCACGCTGGCCGCCACGTTGAGCCAGCCGAACGGCCCGCCCCCGGAGGAGCCCGACCAGTTCTGCCCCATGTCGCGCAGCATCCCGCCACCGGCCACCCGGAACCGCGGCAGCTCCACGATCCCGTCGTGCAGGCTCGCCAGGTTCAGGCACGGGTGCACCAGCGCGGCCGTCCACTCGACGAACACCGGCTCGTCGCCCGCCACCTCGGTCATCGTCGTCAGCTGCGGGACCCGCGGCACGCTGAACGACATCCAGCCGCCCTCGTCGACCTTCTGGTCGGCCGCCACCACCCGCAGCTTGGTGGCACCGTCCACTGTGAACCGCAGATCGCGCCAGGCGCGGCTGTTCTGCACCAGCTCCCGCTCCGCGACGATCTCGAAGCCCTCCGGGGTGTCGCGCCCGAGCTCGACGCGCAGCGAGTTCGCACCGGTGGCCGACCCGGCGAACTGCAGCACCACCGGGGCCTCGCCGGAGGTGGCCTGCGGCGGCAGGTCGTACCAGGGCGTGCGCATCTCGCCGGTGCCGGTGGCGTCGCGGTCGTAGCTGCCCCACACCGGCGCGTCGTCGCCGCCGAAGCCGAACGGCGGGGTCCAGTGCTCGGTGCGCGGGTGGCCGAACCGGTGGAAGCCCCGCGACGTGGCTTCCAGGTAGTCGGCGCCCTCCGTCGTTCCGGTGAGGCGGTTCAGCGCGCTGCGCGGCTGGTCCTCGGCCGCCGCGAGCACACCGCGCCGCGGATCGGTCTCGATCTCGACGTAGTCGGACAGCCCGCAGCTCTGCCCGGCCAGCTGCTTGACGTTGTCCGCGCCGAGGCTGTAGCCGCCGCGCTGCTTCTGGATGCCCACCCCGAACAGAACCACCTCGCCGACCAGCAGCACGGCGCAGGTGATCGTCAGCGGAGCCGCACCCAGCCGCAGGCCCCGGCGGCGCGCGGCCGCGGTGCTCACCGGCGGCTCGTCGTGGCGCAGGTGCTCGACGATCGCGACGACGCCGGCGATCGCGGCGGCGATCAGGAAGTAGGTGCTCGCGTTGCGCCCGTCCAGGCTGGGTGCGCGGTCGAACCACGGGACGCCCCAGCCCGAGACGTACCACCACGAGTTCGTCCCGGTGACCGAGAACGCGCACACGACCATCAGCCCGGCGAAGAACGCCGCGCGGTTGCGGCGCGAGCGCAGCACCGCCGCGCTGGTCGCCAGCGCGGTCAGCGCGGCGGCCACCGCACCCGCACCGGCCAGGACGCCGAAGTGGTGGGTGTGCTTGGTCGGGGTGGCGGCGAGCACCACGAAGCACAGCGCGGCCACCGCGAGCATCCTGCGGCTCGGCCCGAGCGCTGCGCCGCGGATCCGGCCGCGGCGCAGCAGCACCACGCCGCAGGCCAGCACGCACAGCACCACCAGCAGCACCGGGAAGCGGCGGGTCAGCGACCCGTCCGGCCACGGCCCGAACAGCTTGTCGTAGCGGGCGAGCTCCTGGTACCAGGCCGCGTTCGGGCCGAACTTGGTCTTCAGCGCCACCGAGTCCAGCACCGACTGCAGCGTCTGGTCGAAGAACACCCCGACCAGGATCACCAGGCCGGAGGCGGCGATCGGCGCCAGCACCGGCAGCACCCCGCGCTCGCGCACGCGCTGCCAGAGCAGCTGCAGCAGCGGCTTGGCGGCCACCACGAACGGCAGCACCGCCACCATGCCGTGCGGGTTGGCCCCCACGCCCAGCGCCGCGGCCACCAGGCCCAGCGCGGCCGGGGTCAGCCGCCGGGTGGCCACCGCGCGCTCCACCGCGCACAGCGCCAGCAGGAAGAACGCCACGACCACCGGCTCCGGCCGCAGGCCGTTGTTGTAGGGCAGCCAGAACGCCAGGAACACCGCCGCCGCGGCCCAGCCCGCGGACTCGCTGCGCCGCACCTGCTGCCCCAGCCGCGGCAGCACCCCGCGGCTGATCAGCAGCCAGCTGAGCACGCCGAGGAACAGCGCGGGCAGGCGCACCCACGGCGTGGCCGGCGAGACCTGCACCCACAGCGCGTAGAACTCGTAGAACCAGCCGAACGGCGATTCCGGGTTGGCGAACCAGCGGAAGTAGTTGGTGACGTACCCGGCGTCCTCCGCGGCTCGCAGCATGGTCAGGATGTAGCCGTCGTCGGCGGTCATCGCGCCGATCAGCCACCACACGCCGAGCGCGCCGACGACCACGACGTCGCGGAACTTCAGCCGCCACCAGCCCGGTTGCAGCAGCCGCGGCGCCCGCCGCACCTCCAGCCTGCTCAGCGCCAGCACCGAACCGGCGAACGCCGCCACGGCCAGCACCATCGCCGCGATCTTCAGCGGTGTCGGCGAGCTGGCGAACCGGTTGTCCACCCGGGCCTCGAACGACAGCCCGCGCACGTCGTCGGTCGCGGCGTCCAGCTGCGAGAAGATCCCGGTCAGCTGCGGCCGCCGGTCGCCGTCGACCGAGGCCAGCGCAACACCGCCGACATCGGCCCTGGTGCCGGACTCGTCCGCGCGCACCGAGATGGCGCAGTCACCGCCGGGCAGCGCGGTGGAACCGATCTGCTTCCCGCGCGACCACAGCGTGAGCTCGCCGGCGTCGACCTGCAGGCTCAGGCCCGTCACGCCGCCGTAGGTCGACGACGGAGGATTCGTCGCGACGAGCACGGCCGGTCCGTTGCTGCGCGCGTCCAGGCTGCGCACGGCCGCGCAGGGGACCTCCGCGGTGAGCCACAGCGGCGCGTGGGTGACCAGCGGGGCAGACACCGGAGCGGTGCCGTGCGCGGTCGGCCACTTCAGCGTGGTGACGTCGTGCTGCACCGGCAGGAGCGGGACCGCCAGCGCGGCCAGCACCGAGAGCAGGCCGAGCACCACGGCCCAGCGCCGAGCGGCTTTCGGCCCCGGATCGCGACGCGTGATCTCCCCCGATCGCTGACCCACGCGACCGCCACCCCATCCCTGCCGAAAGAAGCCAAATCCCACTGAGCTTAGAGAGGTGCGCGCGCGAGCCGACAACCGGAGCAGCCGATGTCACTCCGCGCAGCCGAGAACGCACGTCGCGCGACCGGGTGACACCGGGGACTGTGAGCCGGATCTCGGCGGCAGCCGTGGGCTTTCGGCCCGAGATCATCCGATCGGGGCACTGGCGTCACTAGCGTCAGCGACATGACCTTCACGTTGATCAAGGGCACCTTCCGGATCACCGGCAGCTCACCCGACGGTGACTCGGTCCGCTTCTACCCAGCCGACCCGGAGACCTTCCGCAAAGCGGGCCTGTCCGTGCGGCTGAACTCGCGCGGTGGCGTGCAGCTCCGGTTAGAGGGCATCGACGCCCTGGAGACCCACTACCGGCCGCAGGCGCGCGGCAGCGAGCTCTGGCACCAGCCGGCGAAGCTCGCCGACGCCGCGAGCTCGGCGCTGCTGGAGCACCTCGGGTTCACCAGCGTTGAGCGCGACGACAACGGGAGGGTCACCGCCAGCACCCCGGAGGAGGTCTCCGGCCACATCCTGACCCGGTTCGCCGACACCTACGGTCGCGCCGTCGCGTTCGCCTTCCCCGGCCAGCGGCCCGGCCGCTCCACCGACGGCGCCGACGTCCGCCTCGATCCCGACGGCCTGCCGAACTCGGCCAACCACGCGCTGCTCGAAGCCGGGCTGGTCTACCCCACCTTCTACTCGAAGCTCTTCGTCGACCTGCGCGAGGCGATGGCCGAGGTCGCGGTGGCCGCGCGCGAGGCCCGCCGCGGCGTGTGGGCCGAGGACGTCACGCTCGAAGGCCTGCGGCTGCGCTCCCGCGAGCAGCTGCGCGATGAAGCGGTGCTGCTGCCCAAGCTGTTCCGCCGCCTGGCCGACTACCTGGAGCTGGAGGAATCCGGCGGGGTGTCGCTGACCGGCTTCTCGCGCTACCTGGACACCCGCGACGACCGGCTGTTCACGGTGCCCACCGGCCACGCCACCGAGCTGGAGACGCTGGTGGAGGTGCGCCGCCAGACCCTGCGCCTGACGGTCGAACCCGAACGAATCGTGTTCACCGAGGCCTGACCGCTCCCGCAGCACCCGGCCCCGACGTGGTGAGATGGTCCGGTCGAGGTGCGAGGGGGTGGCATGGCCGACCGCGATGCGGCTGCGCCGACGGTGGCGTCCCGGCTGTTCCGGATCCTGGAGGCCTTCTCCCCGGAGCGGCCGTCGCTGACGCTGTCGGCGATCAGCAGGCACAGCGGCCTGGCGCTGACCACCACGCACCGCCTGGTCGGCGAGCTCGCCGGCTGGGGCGCGCTGGAACGCGCCGCCGACGGCAGCTACCGGATCGGGCTGCGGATCTACGAGCTGGCGGGCCTGACGCCGCGCGGCACGTTCCTGCGCGAGGTCGCGATGCCGTTCCTCGGCGATCTCTACGAGGCCACCCGCCAGAACGTGCAGCTCGGGGTGCGCGACGGCGACGAGGTCGTCTACGTCGAGCGCATCTCGGGCCGCGAGGCGGTGCCGGTGGTGTCGCGCCCCGGCGGCCGCCTCCCGCTGCACGCCACCGGCGTCGGCCTGGTGCTGCTCGCGCACGCCGATCCGGAGCGGCAGGAAGCGGTGCTGAGCGCACCGCTGAAGCGGTTCACCGAGCGGACCATCGCCGACGCCCGGCAGCTGCGCCGGACCCTGGCCGACGTGCGCAGGCAGGGCTTCGCGATCAGCGACCGCCAGATCGAGCTGTCGACGCTGTCGGTCGCCGCCCCGGTGCACGACGACACCGACGAGGTGGTCGCCGCGCTGTCCATCGTGGTCCCGGCCGACCGCACGGACCCGATGGCCCTGGTCCCGGCGGTCCGGGCCGCGGCCCGAGGCCTCTCCAGAGCCCTCGGCTCCCCCAAGGCCCGGGCCCTGCCCCCAACAGCCCACCTCGAACGCTCCTGACCGGACTCCGCACGCGATTTCCATCGAAATCGCCCAGCCTTCCGGTGAACGGAAAGGGGCGTTCCGCGTCGCTGAGCTCGCACCGATCGTGGACCGTGAGGCTGCGGTGGCGGTCACATCGGAGTGCACCGCCGGCAGCAGGTCCGAGGGAGGAATCGGTCGATGCAGATCCAGGTCGGGATCGTCGGGGCAGGGCCAGCCGGGCTCATGCTCTCGCACCTGTTGCACCAGCGCGGCGTGGAGTCGGTCGTGCTCGACACCCGGACCCGCGAGGAGATCGAGGGCACCATCCGGGCCGGCGTGCTGGAGCAGAGCTCCGTGGACCTGATGGTCGAGACCGGCGTCGGCGAACGCGTCAAGCGGACCGGGATGGTGCACCACGGCATCGAGCTGCGCTTCGGCGGCCGGGGCCACCGGATCGACTTCGCCGACCTCACCGGCGGCCGCGGCGTGACCATCTACCCGCAGCACGAGGTGCTCAAGGACCTGATCGCCCAGCGGCTGGCCGACGGCGGCGACATCCGCTTCGGCGTCTCCGACGTGCGCGTCGAGGGCATCACCGGTGACCACCCGAAGATCCGGTTCACCCAGGACGGCGCCGAGCAGGAGCTGGACTGCGCGCTGGTGGCCGGCTGCGACGGATCGCGCACCACGACGCGCTTCCTGATCCCGGCGCCGAACCCGCGGCAGGACCACTTCCGCCAGTACCCGTTCGCCTGGTTCGGCATCCTGGCCGAGGCGCCGCCGTCGTCGGAGGAGCTGATCTACGCCCACCACCGCAACGGCTTCGCGCTGATCAGCACCCGCTCGGCGACCGTCCAGCGGCACTACCTGCAGGTCGATCCCAACGACACCGTCGAGGACTGGTCCGACGACCGGATCTGGTCGGAGCTGCACGCCCGGGTGGCGGGCGCGGAGATCAAGGAGGGCCCGATCTTCTCCAAGTCGGTCCTGCACTTCCGCAGCTTCGTGTGCGAGCCGATGCAGCACGGCAGGCTGTTCCTGGCGGGCGACGCCGCGCACACGGTGCCGCCGACCGGCGCCAAGGGCATGAACCTCGCGATCGCCGACGTCCACGTGCTCTCCCGCGCCATGGCGGAGTTCTTCGCCGGCAGCGACCGCACCGCGCTCGACGCCTACACCGCCACCGCGCTGCCCCGCATCTGGCGCGCGCAGCACTTCTCCTGGTGGATGACCTCGATGCTGCACCGCATGCCCGAGGCCACCGGCTTCGACCTGCACCGCCAGCTCGCCGAGCTCGACACGGTCACCCGCTCCCGAGCAGGCCGGACCCTCCTCGCCGAGAACTACGTCGGCACGCCCTTCGACTGAGAAACCGGTCGTGGGGGGGGGGGGGGGGGGGGGG
>NZ_JAQGLB010000007.1 GCF_027853965.1 Saccharopolyspora indica
CGGCGCCGCACGTCCGCCCCCGGTTCCGCCGCGCGGAGCAGTCTCCGCGGTGGCATCTTTCGCCCACGCCGACCGGCAGCGTTGACCGGCCGTGGTGGTGTGAGTAACTTCCGAAATCGTCCGATTTCGTGGTGAACTCTTACCGCCTGGCGAAGATCTGCCCCGCAGGGAGGCGACTGTGTCCCCGAAGCCCCGAACGCGCCGAGCCGCGATCGCGCTCAGCGCCCTGGCCGCAGGAGCGGTGGCGCTCACCGCCACCGGCGGCGCCAGCACGCCGCAGCGCCCCGCCGAGCTCCTCCAGGAGATGACGCTGGAGGAGAAGGTCGGGCAGCTCTTCGTCACCTACGCCTACGGCCGCACCGCCGACACCCCGCACCCCAAGAACAAGGAGGAGTTCGGCGTCGACACCCCGGCCCAGGTGGTGCAGAAGTACCACCTCGGCGGCGTCATCCACTTCGCGTGGACCGACAGCCTCTACGACCCGAAGCAGATCGCCGAGCTGTCCAACGGGCTGCAGAACGCCGCGGTCAACTCCGGTTCCAAGGTGCCGCTGCTGATCTCCACCGACCAGGAGCAGGGCCAGGTCACCCGCATCCACGAGCCCGCCACCCAGTTCCCCGGGAACATGGCGCTCGGCTCCGGCCGCAGCCCCGAGGACGCCGAGCGCGCCGCCGCGATCACCGGGCGGGAACTGCGCGCGATGGGGCTGAACCAGAACTTCGCGCCCAGCGGTGACGTCAACGTCAACCCGGCGAACCCGGTGATCGGGGTGCGCTCCTTCTCCTCCGACCCGGCGCTGGCCGCGCAGCTCACCGCGGCGCAGATCCGCGGCTACGAGGACTCCGCCGGTCCCGGCGAGACGGTGTCGGCCTCGGTCAAGCACTTCCCCGGGCACGGCGACACCAACCAGGACAGCCACACCGCGCTGCCGGTGATCGAGCACGACCGCCAGCAGTGGGAGCAGCTCGACGCGCCGCCGTTCAAGGAGGCCATCGCCACCGGGACCGACGCGGTGATGAGCGCCCACATCGTGGTGCCGAAGCTGGACGACTCCGGCGAGCCCTCGACGCTGTCGCCGAAGGTGCTCACCGGGATGCTCCGCGAGGAGCTCGGGTTCAAGGGCGTGATCATCACCGACTCGCTGCAGATGGACGGCGTGCGGGAGAAGCACCCGAACGCCGAGATCCCGGTGCTGGCGCTCAAGGCGGGTGCCGACATGCTGCTCATGCCGAACGACCTGCAGGTCGCCATCGACGGCGTGCTCAACGCGGTGCGCAGCGGCGAGCTCAGCGAGCAGCGGATCGACCAGAGCGTGGAGCGCGTGCTGGCGCTGAAGTCCGGTCGCGGTGTGCTGGAGAACCCGTTCGTCGACGTGTCCAAAGTGGACCAGATCGTTGGTAGCAAGGAGCACCTGGCCGAGGCGCAGGCCATCACCGACCGCACCACCACGCTGCTGCGCAACGACGGCGTCCTGCCGCTCAAGCCGCCGGCCAAGATGTTCGTGACCGGCGCGGGCGACGACGCGACCGCGGCGCTGGCCGAGCAGATCGGGGCGCGCGGGCCGCAGACCTCGGCGCTGGCCACGGGCCTGAAGCCGACGAAGGAGCAGATCGACCAGGCCGTCGAGCAGGCTCGGCAGAACGACGTCACCGTCGTGCTCACCAACGCCGCCTGGAGCGAGGCCAACGCCGGGCAGCTCGACCTGGTCCGCGCCCTGCAGCAGACCGGGAAGCCGGTCATCGCGGTCGCCGCCCGCGACCCCTACGACGCGGCGCGCGCCGACGCACCCGCCTGGCTCGCCACCTACTCGGACAAGCCGGTGGCGATGGAGTCGCTGACCAAGGTGCTCTTCGGCGAGATCGCTCCGGTCGGCAAGCTCCCGGTTCCGGTGCCGGACCCGAACAAGCCCGGCACCGACGCGTACCCGTACGGCCACGGATTGGGCTGGTGACGACAGGTGGCTGAGTTCCAGTTCTCCCGGCGCGGCATGCTGACCGCGGCTGCGCTGGCCGTGCCCGCGGTCGGGATCGCGGCGAGCTCCGCCTGCGCCGCGCCGCAGCAGTCCACCGACCTCGGGTTCGTGGTCCGCACCGGGGCGGACGTGCTCGCCGGGCGGAACTGGGACGACGTCAAGGGCCGCCGGATCGGGGTGGTGACCAACCCGACCGGCGTGCTCTCGTCGCTGGAGCACCTCGTCGACGCCGTGCACGCCAGCGGTTCGGTCGACATCGCCGCGGTCTTCGGGCCCGAGCACGGATTCCGCGGCACGTCCCAGGCGGGCGGGTCCGAGGGCGACTACCGCGACCCGCGCACCGGGCTGCCGGTGTACGACGCGTACGGGGCCGACGCGGCGAAGCTGGCCGGGATGTTCCGCAAGGCGGGCGTCGAGCAGGTGGTCTTCGACATCGCCGACGTGGGCGCCCGCTTCTACACCTACATCTGGACGATGTACACCGCGATGCAGGCCGCGCAGCAGGTCGGGGCGTCGTTCCTGGTGCTGGACCGGCCGAACCCGCTCGGCGGCCAGGTCGCCGGGCCGCAGCTGGACCCGCGGTTCGCCTCCGGCGTCGGGTTGCTGCCGATCGTGCAGCAGCACGGGATGACCGTCGGCGAGCTGGCCCGGATGTTCAACCGCGTCCACCTCCCCGAACCGCTGCCGCAGCTCGAGGTGGTGCGGGTCGAGGGCTGGAAGGGGCGCGCCGCGGACACCGGGCTGCCGTGGGTGCCGCCCAGCCCGAACATGCCGACTCCGGACACCGCCGCGCTGTACCCCGGCACCGGGTTGTTCGAGGGCACCGTGCTCTCCGAAGGCCGGGGCACCACCAGGCCGTTCGAGATCATCGGGGCGCCGGGCATCGACTGGCGGTGGGCGGAGGAGCTCAACACCGCCGGGCTGCCCGGAGTCCGGTTCCGCGAGACCTACTTCGTGCCGACCTTCTCCAAGCACGCCGAGGTCACCTGCGGCGGTGTGCAGGTGCACCGGCTCGGCGAGGTCGACGCGATCCGGACCGCGGTGACCATGCTCGTCACGGCGCGGCGCCTGTACCCGCAGGTGTTCGGCTGGCGACCGGACAACATGATCGACAAGCTGTCCGGCTCCGACCGGCTGCGCACGATGGTCGACCGCGGCGCCGGCACCGACGAGATCGTCGATTCCTGGCAGGACGAGGTCGAGGACTTCCGACGACAACGCGAACCGGATCTGCTTTACCGCTGAGGGGGAAACGCGATGGGCAGGACGATCTTGGCTGCGGTGGCTCTGCTGTCGGTCACCGCGCTGGCCGGCTCGGCGACGGCATCACCGGGCAACGCCAACGGCCACTTCGACCGCCCGCAACGGGGATTCGCTCCCAGCGAGACCGTGCTGCGCGACGGTTCTCCGGCCGATGTCGGGCTGGATCCCGCCCCGATCGACGCTGCGCTGCAGCAGATCGCGGCGTGGACGGAGAAGACGCCGGGCCGCGAGCACCCGATGTACGCGGGCGCCGTGAGCCTGCTGGTGCACGACGGGGTGGTGGTGCGGCGCGATGCCGTCGGGCACGAGGTGCGCTACTCCGACGGCGAGGGCACCGAGTTACCCGCCGACCAGCAGGAACCGATGCGGGCCGACACGATCTTCGACGTCGCCTCGATCAGCAAGCTGTTCACCTCGATCGCGGCGCTGCAGCTCGTCGACGACGGCGCGGTGCGGCTGGACGCGCCGGTCGCGGAGTACCTGCCGGAGTTCGGCGTCAACGGCAAGCAGGCGATCACCGTCGAGCAGCTGCTCACCCACACCTCCGGGTTGCAGGCCGAGGCGCAGCTGTGGAAGCTGCCCCCGGAGCAGCGGATCCCGTCGATCATGCAGCTCACGCCGGAGCACCCGCCCGGCACCAACTACACCTACTCCGACCCGAACATGATCACGCTCGGCGTGCTCGTCCAGCGCATCACCGGTGAACCGCTGGACCGGGTGGTGGCCGAGCGGATCACCGGGCCGCTGGGCATGCGGGACACCGGCTACAACCCGCCCGCGGCCGAGCTGCACCGAGTGGCGGCCACGGAGTTCCAGGCCGATCCGCCGCGCGGCATGGTGCGCGGCAAGGTGCACGACGAGAACGCCTGGTCGCTGGGCGGCGTCGCGGGCCAGGCCGGCGTCTTCTCCACCGCCGACGACCTGGCGACGCTGGGGCAGGCACTGCTCAACGGCGGCACCTACGCGGGCAACCGCATCCTCTCCGAGGACGGCGTGACCCGGATGCTGACCGACTTCAACGGCGATTTCCCCGGAAACGCGCACGGGTTGGGCTTCGAGCTCGACCAGCGCTGGTACATGGCCGGACTCAGCGCCCCGCACACCGCAGGGCACACCGGCTACACCGGGACCTCGCTGGTGATCGATCCGCTGTCGCGATCGGTCGCGGTGCTGCTCACCAACCGCGTGCACCCGTCGCGGGAGTGGGGCTCGAACAACCAGGCCAGGCAGGCGCTGGCGCAGGGCATGGCGCGGGCGCTGGCGGTGCGACCGGAGTTCGGCTCCGAGTCGTGGTCCGCCGACCGCCCGGGGACGTTGACCACCGATCCGCTCGGGCCGGTCAGCGGCCCGGTGCAGGTCACCTACAGCGCGTTCGTGGACGTCCAGCGGGACGCCGACGGCGTCGACCCGCTGCTGCTCGAATCCAGTGTGGACGGTACGACCTGGCAGCCGGTGGCGGTGCGGGCCGATGGCCCGGGAGCACCGGAGGGCGCCCAGGAGCAGCTGGCCGGGTCCGGGCACCGGAGCTGGTGGCAGGTGCGCGGTTCCGTCGCCGCGGAGCCGGGCGAGCAGGTGCGCTTGCGGTGGCGGTACGCGCCGGACGACCAGTACACCGGGCGCGGGGTGAACGTGGACGGCATCCTGGCCGCCGACCGCGACGCGACCCTGCTGGACGGCGAGCTCCAGGCAGACCGCCTGCACCCCGAGGGCTGGATCTCCACCGACCGCTGACGCCCCTGTCACGGCAGGGGCTGCCAGCGGGTGGTGCCGGAGTCGGTGATCGCGCGGCCGAACTGGACGTCGGCGAAGTGGATGCCGAAGCCGATGGTGCCCGGTTCCCGGAGGTCTTCCACCAGGTCCTGACGGGTGCGGATCGCCTCGGCGCGGTCGACGTCGGCCCAGACCGGCCAGGTCGGTTCGGCGATCTGCACCGCGCTGTGCAACGCGTCGCCGAAGGCGATCAGGCGCTGGTCGCCCGAGGTGAGCGCGTACGCCGCATGGCCGGGCGTGTGGCCGGAGGAGTTGCGCACGCGCACGCCCGGGAAGATCTCCTGCCCGTCGTGGACGGTTTCGACCTGCCGCTCCAGCGCGACCAGCATCTCGTCGGTGACGTCCTCGGCGTGCTCGTCGCGGAGCTTCCACTCCTGCTCCGCCAGCAGGAACCGCGCCGCCGGGAAGGCACCGTGGTGCGCCCAGCCGATGTGGTCGGTGTGCAGGTGGGTGATCGCGACCGCTTCGATCTCATCGGGAGCGCGCCCCAGCACCGCCAGGTTCTCCAGCAGGTCACCGCCGCGGGTCGCGCCGATGATCTGGTTGCCCGGGTCGTCGGGCCGGGCGGCCGGGCCGAATCCGGCGTCGATCAGCATCGCCCGCGAGCCGTGCTCGACGAGCAGTCCGCCGATGCTGGCGACCAGCTGCCCAGCGCCGTCGAGGTGTTGCGCGCGTTCGCGCCAGTCGTCTTCCGAGGTCTCCAGGAACCAGCCGCGCGGCTTGAGGCCGACGACGCCGTCCGGGACGTAGCTGATCCGCAGGTCGCCGAGCTCGATCGACCGGATGCCCGCTGCTGTGCTCCACCGCTGTTCCGCAATCATGGCGATTAACTTACAACTAGAACTATTCTAATTGCAACATCTCTAACTTGGTAGGATGCTCGCATGGACCGGTCCGCGGAAACCCGCGAGCTCTGCAGCCTGATCAGCGAGCTCGCGCACGACATCGAGGAGCACGTGCGGCGCTGCGTCGCGGACAGCGAGCTCACGGCGTCCCAGGCGATCGCCCTGCGCGAGCTGGCCGAACCGCTGAGCATGCGCGAACTCGCCAACCGGATGCACTGCGCGACCTCGAACGTGACCTTCGTGATCGACCGCCTGGAGAAGCAGGGCCTGGTCACCCGCCGCCCGCACCCCACCGACCGCCGCGCGAAGGAGATCGCGCTGACCGAGGAAGGCGCGCAGCAGCGGACGCGGATCATCGAGCGCTTCTCGGTCAACACCCCGCTGTCCGGGCTCGACGCGGACGAGCAGCAGAGCCTGCACGAGCTCCTGCGACGCGCCCTGTCCGCCCGCTGAGGAATTCCCCGCACCCGGATGCGTTCTCAAGATCGAGAACCGTCTTCCGGAAGGAACACCGCGTGTCCCACCAGATCATCAACCCGGCGACCCTGCACGACCCGGTCCGCTTCGGCTACAGCCACGTCGCCGACACCTCCACCGGACTGGTGTTCATCGCAGGCCAGTACGCCTCCGACGGCAACGGCGAGGTGACCTCGAACGACTTCGCCGAGCAGGTCGAGCAGTCGCTGGCCAACCTGCGCACCGCGCTCGCCGCCGCCGACCTGGACTTCGGCCACGTCGTGCAGCTGCGCACCTACGTCGTCGACCACGACCTCGACAAGCTCGCCGTGATCGGCAGGCTCATCGGCGAGATCTGGGGCGATCAGCCGCCCACCCAGACGCTCACCGGCGTGGCCGCGCTGGCGCTGCCGGGCATGCTCTTCGAGATCGACGCCGTCGCCGCGCGGCCCTGACATCGAGTCGCGGGCTCCACGACCGGCGGGCAGGGTCGGACGCGAACCGCAACGCCTCGGAAGGAGTCGAGATGTCGGGGATTCCGCAGGACCGGGAGGACATCCTGAGCAAGCGGGCCTTCGGGCACGTGGCCACCATCGGCCCGAACGGTGAACCGCAGTCCAGCCCGGTGTGGATCGACTGGGACGGCCGGTACCTGAAGTTCAGCCAGACCAAGACTCGGCAGAAGTACCGGAACCTGAAGCGCGAACCGCGCATCTCCGTCTCGGTGCACGACCCGGACCAGCCCTACCGCTACGTCGAGGTGCGCGGCCGGGTCGCCAAGGTCGAGGACGACCAGGACAACCGGTTCATCGACAAGATGGCCAAGAAGTACCTCGACGAGGACCGGTACCCGTGGCCCAAGCCGGGCGACGAGCGCGTGATCGTCTACGTCGAACCGGAGCACACCACCAAGCAGTGACCGCCCGCGGTGTCAATTTCGCACGAAATTGACCGTCACCCGGGTGAACGTCAATTTCGCACGAAATTGACGCGGCCCCGGGTGACGGAGCTGGTCGGGGACGTTGGGGTGGCGCCACGACCGGGTCGCTGCCGAGCCCGGTCGGCATGTCGCGCGCCGCCGTTCCTCCCGGGTGCGCGGGAGCTCTGAGCGCGGCGGTCCGGGCTGGTGCTCAGGGGCGATGACGGTCCGGTTCGGGAAAACCTACCTATTACCCCTTTCGGAGTAGTTGCCGGCGGATGCAACCTGGGTAGGAAGTTGCCCCGTCTTCCCGGTGGAAACCCGGAAGAGGGCCATTGACCGCCAGAAGCAACGGTTAGTAAGTTTCCCACATGGCCACTGACGACACGTCCCGCGAATCGGGCGAGGCGAGCCCCCTCGTCAAGATTCGCTCCTTGCTGCCCGGACTGGCCCGAGCGGAGCAGCGAGTGGCCAACATCGTGCTGGCCGACCCGGCGTCGATCTCGCGGCGCAGCATCACCGAGGTCGCCGAAGCGGCGGGCACCAGCGAGACCACGGTCACCCGGTTCTGCAAGGCCATCGGCGTGGGCGGCTATCCCGACCTGCGCATCGCGCTGGCCGCCGACACCGCGCGCACCTCCACCCGCGACCGCGAGCTCGGCAGCGACATCGCCCCGGACGACGACCTCGGCCAGATCATCGAGAAGGTCGGCTACGCGGACGCGAAGGCCGTCGAGGAGACCGCCGACCAGCTGGACGCCGCGGTGCTGCAACCGCTCGTCGAGGACGTCGCGCAGGCCCGCCGCATCGACGTCTACGGCGTCGGTGCCAGCGCGTTCGTCGCGCTCGACCTCCAGCAGAAGCTGCACCGCATCGGCCTGACCTGCTTCGCGTGGTCGGACACGCACAACGCGCTCACCTCGGCGGCGGTGCTGCGCGAGGGGGACGTGGCCATCGGCATCTCGCACACCGGTGCGACCGCCGAGACGGTCGAGGCGCTGCGCGAGGCGCGGCGGCGGGGCGCGACGACGGCGGCGCTGACCAACTTCGCCCGCTCGCCGATCACCGAGGTCGCCGACCACGTGCTGACCACGGCGGTCCGCGAGACCACCTACCGATCGGGGGCCATGGCCAGCCGGATCGGCCAGCTCACCGTGATCGACTGCTTGTTCATCGGCGTCGCGCAGCGCCACCTGGACCAAGCCCGGGCGGCGCTGGAGGCCACGTACGAAGCGGTGGGCGGCCACCGCCTCGAAAGCCGACCGGACCGCCGGCGGCAGAAGGAGGCGTGATGAGCCAGGACCGCGCAGTGCGGGTGGATGCTCCGACCGAGCGCAACAACCCGCGGACGCGGGACATAGATCTGCTGCCGACGCTGGACATCCTGCACGTGCTCAACGGCGAGGACCGCACCGTCCCGGTGGCGGTCGGCCGGGTCCTGCCCGAGCTGGCGCGCGCGGTGGACATGGCGGTCGCCGCGCTGCGCGCGGGCGGCCGCGTGCACTACGTGGGCGCGGGGACGTCGGGCCGGCTCGCCGTGCTCGACGCGGCGGAGCTGATCCCGACCTTCAACGTGCCCCCGGACTGGATCGTCGCGCACCAGGCGGGCGGTCCCGACGCCTTCCGGCGAGCCGTGGAGAACGCGGAGGACGACGTCGCCTCCGGTGCCGCCGAGATCCGCGAGAGCGCTTCGCCGGACGACCTGGTGGTCGGCCTGGCGGCGTCCGGGCGCACCCCGTTCGTGCTGGCCGCGCTGGACGCCGCGCAGAAGCTCGGGGCGAAGACCGCGCTGGTCACCTCGAACCCGGACGTCGGGCCGGTGCCCGCGGACGTGGTGATCGCGGTGGACACCGGCCCCGAGCCGATCAGCGGCTCCACCCGGATGAAGGCGGGCACCGCGCAGAAGCTGGTGCTCACCTCGTTCTCCACCGCGGTGATGATCCGGATGGGCCGCACCTACTCGAACCTGATGGTCAGCATGCTCGCCACCAACGCGAAGCTGCGCGGCCGCACGATCGGCATCCTGCAGGAGGCGACCAGCGCCTCCGAGGAGATCTGCGAAGCGGCGCTGACGGCCTCCGGCGGAGACCTGAAGACGGCGCTGGTGCACCTGCTGACCGGCGCCGACGTCGAGAGCTCGGCGGCAGCGCTGGCGGTGGCCGACGGCCAGGTCAGGGAGGCCCTCCGGGCCCTCACGCAGTAGCGCCGAGCTCGTAGCAGCGGCGGACGCTGGAGCCCAGGACGGCGATGTCCGCTCCGTAGACGTGGATCGAGATCGCCTTCACCGACCCCGCGTTGCGGACCAGGTGGATGTCCCCCGGCGGCGCGAAACCGCACACCTCTCCGGGGTGGTTGGTGGTCTCCTCCGCCGGGGCCAGGCGGTCGTCGCGCAGGACGTAGCGCTGCTCGTGCTCCACGCCTTCGCGCACTCCCGTGACGCACCAGGAGATGTGGTCGTGCACCGGCGTCTGCTGGCCGGGCAGCCACACGAGGGCGACGACCGAGAAGCTGCCGTCGGGTTCCACGTGCAGCACGTGCTGCCGGTAGTGGTCGGGGTCGCCGACGCACTGCGCCGGGCTCAGCAGGCCGGGCGCGGTGAGGAAGGGCCGCAGCGCGTCCTCGACCAGTTCGGCGGTCTGCGCCGCGGGCAGCCCGCGCCGCACCTGCTCGCGAATGGTTCCAACCAGTTCGATCAGCTGCGAGGTCATGCGAATCACCTTGCCCGGCGGGCAATCCGCACGTCGACGGCAGAAAACTTGGCCGCTCCCAAAGCTTTGCTTGGACATTCACGGGCGAGTCGCTGCGCCCACCTGGCGGAACGTCTCCAGCATCAGCGCGGTGGCCGGGATGCGGTGGTGGTCGCGCAGCACGTACGCCGACACCCGGCGGTCGTCGAGCTTGCGCACGCGGCGGCTGATCACCTCCGGGTGCCGCAGGAACGACAGCACCAGACCGGGCATCAGCGCGATCCCGATGCCCGCCGCGACCAGGCCCTGCACCGCGAGGTTGTCGTCGGTGGTGAAGGCGATGTCCGGTTCGAAACCGACCGCGCGGCACTCCTGCACGAAGTGGTCGCGGCAGCGGGTGCACCCCGCGATCCACCGCTCACCGGCGAGATCGGCCAGCTCCACCGACGGGCGCTCGGCCAGCCGGTGCCCGCTGGGCAGCACGACCACCACCGGATCGTCCAGCACCGCCACGCCGAGCAGGTCGCCGTCGTCCAGCTGGTCGGCCGCTCCCGGGTAGGTGAACGCCAGCGCGACGTCGCACTCGCCGCGCCGCAAGGTCTCCACCGAATCAGGTGGCTCCGCCTCGATGAGCTGGATGCGCAGGTCCGGGTGGCGGCGGGCGATGCGCGCCGCCACCGCGGGCACGATCGTGGCGCTGGCGCTGGGGAACGCGCAGATCCGGATGTGCCCGGCGCGCAGCTGCCGGATCGCGGTGATCTGGTTCTGCGCGGCGGCGAGGTCGCGCAGCGCGGAACCCGCGTGCCTGGCCAGCACCTCGCCGGCCGCGGTCAACCGCAGCGATCGCCCCGACCTGGCGAACAGCGGCGTGCCGACGGCTCGTTCCAGGGCTCGCATCTGCTGGCTGACCGCGGGCTGGCTGTAGCCGAGCTCGCGCGCCGCACCGGCGTACGAACCGGCGCGGACCACGGCGTGGAACATCCGGATGTACCGCGGGTCCACCATCTTGAAAAGATCTCACGTTCGCCTCGGCGGCGGCAGTGCTGATCCGGGGCCCGCGCAGCCGGTCAGGCCGGGAGGGTGGCGGCGACGTTGCGGTAGGCGTCGGTGACCAGGCTCCAGAAGCCCTCGGTGTTCAGCTCCGTCGGGACGATCGCGTTGTGGGCGTCGGCCGGGGCCGCGAAGTCGGTGACCGTCATGCCGGAGGTGAACCGGCCCTGCGTCTCGACGTCGACGCGAGCCGGGACCGACTCGAACAGGCCGGGGTCGATCACGTACGCCACCGCGCACGCGTCGTGGATCGCCGGGCCCTTCTCCTGGTAGCTGACGTGGCTGCCGTAGAAGTCCAGGCACGGCGTGAGCAGCTCCGCGTCCAGCCTGCCGAGGTCGGCGAACCCCGCGCGCACCTCGGCGCTCGCGCGCGCCTGGTGGGTGAGGTCGAGGCCGATCATGACCGTCCGCCACGGCGCGCCGAAGGCCACCGCGGCGGCTTCCGGATCGGCGACGATGTTGAACTCGGCGGCCGGATTCGTGTTCCCACGGGTGAAAGAGCCACCCATGATGACGAATTCCTTCACCCACTCGGTAATTCGTGGTTCCTTGCGCAGGGCCAGCGCGATGTTGGTCAGCGGCCCGACCGCGGTCAGGCTGATCTCGCCCGGCGAGGCGGCCAGGGCGTCGATGATGAAGTCGACCGCGTGCTGCCCGCTGAGCTCGGACTTCGGCGCGGGCAGCACCGCGCCGCCGAGCCCGGAGTTGCCGTGCACCTCCCCGGCCGTCCGCGGCTCGCGCACCAGCGGCCGCCCGGCACCGCGCGCCACCGGCGCGTCCATGCCGTAGAAGTCCCGCAGCCGCAGGGCGTTGTCGGTGGTGTGCTCCAGCTCGACGTTGCCGCCGACGGTGGTCACGCCGACGACTTCCAGCGCCGGACTGCCGTGCGCCAGGCCCAGCGCCAGCGCATCGTCGATGCCCGGATCGCAGTCGATCAGGATCTTCTTCGCCACGTCTTCCTCCGGCCGTGCTCGACCTGCTCGGTGGTCAGCCTTCCTGGACCGCGTCGGCGATCGACTTCGCCTCGCGGGCGCCCGCTTCGAGCGCCTTGCAGCAGTGCACGATCCACGCCGCGACCTGGTCCGGGTCGCCGGTCGCGAAGCCCAGCGCCAGCTCGGCGTACTCCTCCTGCCGCCGGAAGTACGCCACCTCCGGCACGACCAGGCCCTTCGGGTCCAGACCGCTGCCGATCACGCTCAGCCGCGCGGCCGCGCGCGCGATCACCCCGTCGGCCAGGCCGAAGGGCTGGAGCGCGAGCAGTTCGCCGTGCACGACCGCGGACAGCACCGGCCCCGGGCCCTGCGCCTTCGGGTCGGTGATGATCTCGGCGAGCAGGTCCAGCCGCTCGGCGATCTCCGGGTCCGCCTGCGGGCGGCCGAGCTGGTCCGGGTCGTCGACCAGGTCCGCGGCGGCGAGCACGTGCATCCGCGCCAGCGCCTGCCGCGGCGCGCGCTGCCAGGTGGGCAGCAGTCCGCCCATCCCCTCGGCGATCCGCAGCGAACCGGCCAGCAGCGGGTCGGTGACCTCCCCGGACTCGGGGATCTCCGCCGCGCCGCCCGCGATCGCCGCGGACGCGCGCGCGGCGCGCACCGACGCCTCCGCCGCGGTGGTCGGCCAGCCGCGGCGGTTGGCCGGGTGCCGGTGGACCTCGTCGATGGCCGCGCGGGCGGCGGCCACGGCGTCGGCCACCCCGTCCAGCTCGACCAGCGGTGCCAGCGATGGCTTGTCGTTCACGCCCGCTGACGCTACCGGCCGGCCGTGCCCCCGCCGCCGGGGCCGGATGCGACGTGTGCCACAGTGAATCGTCCGACAGCCCTGCGTGACGCAGTGATTTCGGACCGTACGCCTGATTGGTCTGTACCAATAGCGCTAACCCTCTGTTGCAGTGAGCCCGATCGCATTACGGTGCGGTTAGCACTGGCTACCCCACGACCACGGAGGTTCTCGGCGATGAGCCAGCCCGACGGGCAGAACAACGAGCTCAGCAACCTGCTGAACGAGAGCAGGACGTTCCCGCCCTCGGCGGAGTTCGCGGCGCAGGCGAACGCCACCGCGGATCTCTACGCGCACGCGGATGCCGATCGGGACGCGTTCTGGGCCGAGCAGGCGGAGAAGCTGCACTGGGACACCAAGTGGGACCAGGTCCTGGACTGGTCCGGCGCGCCGTTCGCGAAGTGGTTCGTGGGCGGCAAGCTCAACGTGGCCTACAACTGCGTGGACCGGCACGTCGAGGCCGGCAACGGCGACCGGGTCGCGATCCACTGGGAGGGCGAGCCCGGCGACTCCCGCGAGATCACCTACGCCGAGCTGCAGCGCGAGGTCTCGCGCACCGCCAACGCGCTCGCCGCGCTCGGCATCGGTGCCGGTGACCGGGTCGCGATCTACCTGCCGATGCTGCCCGAAGCGGTGTTCGCGATGCTGGCCTGCGCCCGCCTCGGCGCGATGCACAGCGTGGTCTTCGGCGGGTTCTCCTCGGAGGCGCTGCGCACCCGCATCAACGACGCCGAGGCGAAGGTGGTGATCACCGCCGACGGCCAGTACCGGCGCGGCAAGGCGATGCCGCTGAAGGCCAACGTGGACGCCGCCGTCGAGGAGACGCCGAGCATCGAGCACGTCGTGGTGGTCAAGCGCACCGGCGGCGAGGTCGCCTGGAACGACGCGCGGGACAAGTGGTGGGACGACGTGCTGGAGGGCCAGCCCGACACCCACACGCCCGAGGCCTTCGACGCCGAGCAGCCGCTGTTCATCCTCTACACCTCCGGCACCACCGGCCGCCCGAAGGGCATCCTGCACACCTCCGGCGGCTACCTGACCCAGGCCGCCTACACGCACAGCAACGTCTTCGACCTCAAGCCGGAGTCGGACGTCTACTGGTGCACCGCCGACATCGGCTGGGTCACCGGGCACACCTACATCGTCTACGGGCCGCTGGCCAACGGCGCCACGCAGGTGATCTACGAGGGCACCCCGAACTCGCCGCACGAGGGCAGGCACTGGGAGGTCGTGCAGAAGTACGGCGTCACGATCTACTACACCGCGCCGACCACGATCCGGACGTTCATGAAGTGGGGCGCCGACATCCCCGCCAAGTACGACCTGTCCAGCCTCCGGCTGCTGGGCAGCGTGGGCGAGCCGATCAACCCCGAGGCCTGGATCTGGTACCGCAAGAACATCGGCGGCGACCGCACGCCGATCGTGGACACCTGGTGGCAGACCGAGACCGGCGCGATCATGATCTCGCCGCTGCCCGGCGCGACCGCCACCAAGCCCGGCTCCGCGCAGCGACCGCTGCCGGGGATCTCGGCGAAGGTGGTCAACGAGGCCGGCGAGGAGGTTCCCAACGGCGGCGGCGGGCTGCTGGTGCTGGACAAGCCGTGGCCGTCGATGCTGCGCGGCATCTGGGGCGACGACGCCCGCTACCGCGAGACCTACTGGTCGAAGTTCGCCGACCTCGGCTACTACTTCGCCGGTGACGGCGCCAAGTACGACGACGACGGCGACATCTGGCTGCTGGGCCGGGTCGACGACGTCATGAACGTCTCCGGGCACCGGATCTCCACCACCGAGGTCGAGTCCGCGCTGGTCTCGCACCCGAACGTCGCCGAGGCCGCCGTCGTCGGCGCGTCCGACCCGACCACCGGCCAGGGCATCGTGGCCTTCGTGATCCTGCGCGGCGGCGTCGACGACGCGGCCTCCGGGGAAGCGGCGCTCAAGGAGCTGCGCGAGCACGTCTCCAGCGAGATCGGGCCGATCGCCAAGCCGCGCCAGATCATGATCGTGCCGGAGCTGCCCAAGACCCGCTCGGGCAAGATCATGCGGCGACTGCTGCGCGACGTCGCGGAGAACCGCGAGGTCGGCGACGTCACCACGCTGGCCGACTCCAGCGTCATGGACCTCATCTCGAAGGGCCTGAAGACCGGCAGCGACGACTGACCGGCACCACGAGCAGGGGCGTCCTCCCGTCCGGAGGGCGCCCCTGCTGCTGTCAACAGGAACGTGAAGTTCCCGTCAGGTCACCTCGGCAGAACCCTCCTGACCTGCGGATATGACAGGCCGGGACGGTTTCGCACAGCAACCATCCGCGGGTCGGATGTTAGGATTTCGGCAAAGGTGTGCCGGGAAGTCTGGTCGGCGTCCGTAGTCCGTGCTATCCGCGATCGGAGCCGTTGCGTGTCGAAAGCCGACCACAGCCAATCCCAGCCGTCCTCAGCCAAGAACTTCGACTTCGGCACCTACCTGCGCACTGAGACCGTCGGCGGGATGGTCCTGCTCGCCGCCACCGCGCTGGCGCTGATCATGGCCAACTCGCCGCTGTCGGAGTTCTACCGGGCCATCCGCGACTTCGAGCTGGGGCCGGAGGCGTTGCACCTCAGCCTGAGCATCGGCGAGTGGGCCAAGGACGGCCTGCTGGCGATCTTCTTCTTCGTCGCGGGCCTGGAGCTCAAGCGCGAACTCGTGGTCGGCGAGCTGTCCAACCGCAAGAGCGCGATGCTCCCGGTGATCGCCGCGCTCGGCGGCATGATCGTGCCCGCCGTGCTCGCCTTCGCCATCGGCCACGGCGCTCCCGGGGCGCACGCGGCCTGGGCGATCCCGGTCGCCACCGACATCGCCTTCGCGCTGGGCGTGCTGTCGCTGACCGGGTCCTGGATGCCCACCGCCGCGCGGGTGTTCCTGCTCAGCCTCGCCGTGGTCGACGACCTCGGCGCGATCATCGTGATCGCCGTGCTGTTCACCGACGGCCTGAGCGTGCTGGCCCTGCTGGCCGCCGTCCTGCTGTGCGTCCTGTACTGGTACCTGCAGCGCAAGCGCGTCACCACGCCGTTCATCTACGTGCCGCTGGCCGTGGCGGTCTGGGTCGCGGTGCACACCAGCGGCATCCACGCCACCATCGCCGGTGTCGCCCTCGGCCTGCTCACCCGCGTCCGCCGCGACTCCGACGAGGACGCCTCGCCGTCGGAGCGGCTGGAGCACCGCTTGCAGCCCTGGTCGGCCGGGCTGGTCGTGCCGGTGTTCGCGTTCTTCGCCGCCGGCGTGCCGGTGGACGGCGACGCGCTGACGGCCATCGGCGAGGACCGGGTCGCGATCGCGGTCATCATCGGCCTGGTCGTCGGCAAGCTGATCGGCATCTTCGGCAGCTCGTTCCTCGCGGTGAAGCTGGGCATCGGGGCGAAGCCGGACTCGGTGCGGTGGAGCGACATGGCGGCGCTGGCGATGCTCGGCGGTGTCGGCTTCACGGTGAGCCTGCTGATCGCGGACCTGTCGCTGGAGGGCGCGGCGGCCGAGCGAGCCAAGGCCGCGGTGCTGATCGCCTCCGCGATCGCCTCGCTGATCGCCGCCGCGATCCTGCTCCGCCGGGGCCGCAAGCAGAAGAACGCCGAGGCGGAGGCCGATTCCTGATCCACCCGGCGAGGCCCCTCGGCGAGCTCCGGCTCCCGGGGGGCCTCGCTGCTGGTCGGGCCGGGCGGAAGTCACTCACGGGTAACGCACCGCGAGTCGCTCGGTCGCCCGCTGATCGCGCGTGGCACGATGGAGCACGTGAACAGCGCCCAGAACAGCACCAACGGCAGCCGTGACGGTGCGGGGTGGACCGCGGTCACGTCCATCCCGCTGTCCGAAGAGGGCACTGCTCCTGATGGGCAGTCCATCGGCGCGTTGGTCCGCGATGCCACGACGCACCTGTCCACTCTGGTCAGGTCCGAGGTGGAGCTGGCCAAGACCGAGCTCGCCGGCGAGATGAAGAAGGCCGTCAAGGGCAGCGTCTACTTCATCCTCGCGCTGGCCGTGCTCGGCTTCAGCATGTTCTTCCTGTTCTTCACGCTGGCCGAGGGGCTGGCCCAGCTCGGCCTGTGGCGGTGGGCGGCCTTCGGCATCGTGTTCCTGCTGATGCTGGTGGTGGCGGGCCTGATGGCCTTCCTCGGCTACCTCCGGGTCCGCAAGATCAGGCCCCCGAAGCGCACCATCGAGTCGCTCAAGGAAACCTCCCAGCTGGCCAAGCGCCACAAGGAGGACGAGCCGACCTCCGCGGCCTAGCGGCTTCCCGAGGATCGTTCACCACTGCGCCGGGCCTGACACCGCTGTGTCGGCCCGGCGAAAGTTTGTGCAGCTCGTGTGCCGTGAGTGCTTTGTGGGGCTATGGCACCACAAACCACTCACGGTCAGCTGGTGCAGGTGCCGGTGGAGACCGGGGTGGTCAGGCGCGGAGCCGCCGCCACCTCGTCGGCCACCTCCGCCGCGGTGAGCACGAAACCCGTCTCCGGATCGTCGACCGCCGCGCCGAAGACCACGCCGACCACGTTGCCGTTCGGGTCGATCAGCGGCCCGCCGGAGTTCCCGCTCTGCACCTTGCCGCGCACCGTGTACACGTCGCGGACCACCGTCTGCGCCTCGTAGATGTCCGGCCCGCGCAGCCTGATCCGCTCCCGGATGCGGCCTTCGGACGCCGTGTACGGGCCGTCCAGCGGGTAGCCCAGGGCGATCACGTCGCTGCCCGGCGTCGCCTCGCCGTTGACGAAGGTCATCGCGTCGGCGTCCAGGTCCGGCACCGACAGCACCGCGAGGTCCACGTCCGGCTTGTACAGGACGACCTCGGCGTCGAACTGGCCGCGGCCGATCTCGATCGCCACCCGGTCGGTGCCCGCGACCACGTGCGCGTTGGTCATCACCCGGTGCGGCGCGATCACGAAACCGGTGCCCTCGAGGGCCCGCGCGCAGGACGTAGCGCGGCCGCGGACCTTCACCACGCTGGCCCGCGAATCGCGCACCACCGGGCTGTTGGCCAGCGCCGGGTCCGGTGGCGCTATCTCGGCCACCGGTGTCTGCGAGAACGGCTCCAAGGCCTGCGGGAATCCGGACACCCCGAGCATCTCGCGCAGATCGTTCGGCAGTTGCCGCGCCGAGTCGGGCATCACCGAGTTGACCGCGCTGAGCACCTGCGACCGGCTGATCGCGGAGGCCAGGCCGGGCAGCGCGGACGCCGAGGTGAACGGCAGCGCGACCAGCCACGCCACCACCAGCACCGCGAGGAACTGCAGCACCGAGCCCAGCGCGTTGTCCAGGCCGGTCAGCCGGCGGGAGGTGATCCGGTCGCGCAGCTCGCGCCCGGCCCACATGCCGAAGGTCTCGCCGAAGGCGACCAGCAGCACCACGATGCCGACGCCGAAGCCGAGCCGGGCGACCGGGCTGTCCAGCCGGTCCAGCAGCAGCGGCGCCAGCTTCAAGCCGACCACAGCGCCGATGAACACGCCGAGGAAGGCGAAGAACGCCGTGACCAGGCCGCTCCGCGCACCCGACACTGCGGCGAGCAGTGCCAGCAGCACCACCAGCAGGTCGACCCAGTTCACCCGCTCACCCCTCCACCCGGCGATCAGACCGCACTACGGTCTCACAGACCCTGCTAGTGGTTGCTTTGCTCGGGTGGTCGCTTGGCGGAACCTGAGTGCTTCCCCGGACTGCGGGTGCCCCTCCTGATGTATGACCAATACACGGCGGAGGGGCCGTCCTCGCCAGGAAACCGCTCAGAACCCGCCCGTGGTCACCCTGCATGCGCACCCCAAGCGGCTGCCGCCGCTCACCAAGGCGCGGACGGCTGCGCCGACAGGCTCTCAGACCGGTCAAGTTCGCCCGAAGCCGATGTCCTCGGCCTCCTCCGCGGCCCGCCAGGCCTCGTCCAGCTCCCGGACGTCGGCGCGGTCCCAGCGGCGCGCCCAGCCCGCCAGGTCGAGCAGCCCGGACAGCAGCCCGGCGGTGAAACCCCACACCAACATGCCGGGCACCAGGAACGCCGGGCCCGCGTGCCGCCCGGTCAGCTCGACCCGCAGCCGGTTCGCCGGATCGGTCAGCCAGGAGATCGGCACCCGCGCCACCGCCGCGGTCTCCCCCGGATCGACCGGCGAGACCGGCGAGGGCTCCACCCAGTGCGCGAGCACCGGGGTCACCCGGAAGCCGCTGTGCGGGACGTGCAGCTCGGGCAGCGCCACCAGCGGGCGGACGCCCTCCGGTCGCAGCCCCACCTCCTCGACGGCTTCGCGGAGCGCGGCGTCGACCGGCCCGCGATCGACATCGTCGAGCGAGCCGCCGGGGAAGGCAACCTGGCCCGGGTGCGAGTTCAGCCCGTCGGCGCGGCGCAGCAGCAGCACGTCGGGGCCCGCCGCGCCTTCGCCGAAGAGCACCAGGACCGCGGCGGGCCGGGCCTCGGCGGGCGGGTTCTCCCGCGGCCAGCCGAACTGCCCCGGGTCCAGCTCGGCGGCGCGCTCGATCAGCGGCCGCAACCATCCGGGCAGTTCAGCCGGGTCGACCAGCAGCTTCGAGGTCACCTCGCCCCCAGGGTGCGCTCGACGGCGGCCCGGACCTCGTCCGGCGTCTCGAACGCGACCGGCGGGTCGATGCGGCGGACCTCGCCGGAGCCGGTCACCACGTAGCTGATCGGGAGCACGTTGGGCGTCTTGAGCGCGGCCCGGATGCGGTTGTCGCCGTCATGCACGTTGGGGAAGTGAACGCCGAGTTCGGCCAGCAGGTCAAGACCATCGCCGGGATCGCTCTGCACCTGCACCCCGAGGACGCGGATCGCCCCCGGCTGCTCGGCGTAGGCCTGGAGCGCGGGCAGCTCGGTGCGGCACGGCCCGCACCAGGTCGCCCACACGTTCACCAGCGTCGGTTCACCGGCCACGGCCGCCCCGACGTCGACCGCCTTCCCATCCGCCTGGCAGCTGCCGGTGACCCCGGCCAGCTGGGCGGGAGCGCCCTCCCCGGTCGGGCAGGGTTCGAGCGCGGCGGCGGCCCGCTGCGCCGGGTCGACCGGCTTGGCCGCAGGTGGCGGGGCCGGTGCGGTCGTGGTGTCCGCCCGCTGCTCGGCGTCGCGCGGCCAGAGCGCGACCACGCCCAGCACCGCGAGCACCACGACGACGATCGTCCAGCGGATCTCGGTCCGGTAGGCGCTCAGCTTCACGCCACCGGCTCCTTGGCCGCGGCCTGCTCGATGGTGCTCTCCGGGACCTCGTCGACCACCCCGGCCAGCTCCAGCAGCCGCGGCGTCTCCGGGCCGCGCACCAGCTTGGCCGCGACGGCCGGTTCGGTCGGGCCGAGGCCGTACGACGGGCAGTCCTTGGCCAGCAGGCAGGCACCGCAGGCGGGCTTGCGGGCGTGGCAGACGCGGCGGCCGTGGAAGATCACCCGGTGCGAGAGCATCGTCCACTCCTTGCGCGGGATGAGCTCACCGATGGCGTGCTCGACCTTGACCGGGTCCTCCTCCTCGGTCCAGCCCCAGCGGCGGACCAGCCTGCCGAAGTGGGTGTCCACCGTGATGCCCGGCACGTCGAAGGCGTTGCCCAGGATCACGTTGGCCGTCTTGCGGCCGATGCCGGGCAGCTTCACCAGCTGCGCGAGCTTCGCGGGCACCTCGCCGTCGTACTGCTCCACCAGCGCCGCGCCCAGCCCCATCAGCGATGCCGCCTTGTTCCGGAAGAAGCCGGTGGAGCGGATCATCTCCTCCAGCTCGGTGCGGTCGGCGCCCGCGTAGGCGGCGGCCGTCGGGTACTTCGCGAACAGCGCCGGGGTGACCTCGTTGACGCGCTTGTCGGTGCACTGGGCGGACAGGATGGTCGCGACCGCGAGTTCCAGCGGCGTGTCGAAGTCCAGTTCGCAGTGCGCGTCCGGATAGGCTTCGGTGAGGGTTCGCAGCATCCGGCGAGCCCGCCTCACCAGGCCCAGCCGGGTTTCACCGCCCGCGCGGGACTTGGTCTTCTTGGTTCGAGCCAGATCCGACACCCCACCAGACTACGGATCCGGCTCGGCGCGGACGGTGGCCGTACCGAACTCACCCACCCGGCAACCCGACCCCGGTTGCACCCTGCTCGACGGCATGCGTGAGGATGTAAATCATGGTGGCTGCCTGGTTCGTCATCGTCGTGCCCGTCGTGATCATGTTCTTCGCGCTCTTCATGGAGCGCGTGGAAGCACGGCTGCGGCACGTGGCGGTGCAGGAGAACGAGGTGGAAGAGCTGCTGGAGAACGCCCGCCCCGACGAGGTGCGGGCACTGTTCCGGCAAGGTATTGGACGAGCGCTGGAGCTGTTCCAGCTTCGCAGAGTGGGACGCGCCGGTAGGCTGCGTACTCGCCGTTCGCGCGACCAGTCTTAGAATTGCTGGTAGTGATCGGCGGCACATCGCCGGACTCGCGCACGCGGGCCTGGCACCACAGCAAGCCGCCGCGTCTCAACATGGAGGGACGAGGTGGACGAGACCCTGGCCCGGGCCGGCATCTTCCAAGGAGTGGAGCCGGCCGCGGCGGAGGCCCTGGCACAGTCGCTGGAACCGGTTGAGTTCCCGCGCGGGCACGTGATCTTCGCCGAGGGCGAGCCGGGTGACCGGCTCTACATCATTCAGTCCGGCAAGGTGAAGCTCGGGCGCAAGTCCCCCGACGGCAGGGAGAACCTGCTGGCGATCATGGGACCGTCGGACATGTTCGGCGAGCTGTCCATCTTCGACCCCGGTCCGCGGACGTCGACGGCGACCACGGTCACCGAGGTCCGCGCGCTGAGCATGGACCGCTCCGCGCTGCGGCAGTGGATCGGCACCCGTCCGGAGATCGCCGAGCAGCTGCTCCGCGTGGTGGCCCGCCGCTTGCGGCGCACCAACGGCATGCTGGCGGACCTGATCTTCACCGACGTGCCGGGCCGCGTGGCCAAGGCGCTGCTGCAGCTCGCGCAGCGCTTCGGCAGCCAGGAGGCGGGCCTGCTGCGGGTCACCCACGACCTGACGCAGGAGGAGATCGCGCAGTACGTCGGTGCTTCCCGGGAGACCGTGAACAAGGCGCTGGCGGACTTCGCGCACCGCGGTTGGCTGCGGCTCGAGGGCAAGAGCGTGCTCATCCTCGACCCGGAGCGGCTCGCTCGCCGCGCCCGCTGATCGAAGCCGCAACGCGCGCGAACTGACGCGCGTCGGCCGACGGTTCCGGGAACTTTCCCGGATCCTTCAGTCGACGCGCGCTTTTGCGCGCCCGGAAGTCGGTGATTCTGCCGTCCCGCGACGTCCGCTCCTGATATGAACTGGGGCAACCGGAACTAGGGGGCGGGACGTGCACTGGATCGGATTCATCGCATCGCTCGGGCTGTTAGTGGGGCTCGGGGTGGTCGTGGTGCTGCTCGTGCTCGTGGCGCGGTCGGGGGGTGCGCAGAAGGCGAACGCCGGGAAGCGCGTCCGGACGGGCGGTGGTGCGAGCTACAGCAGCGACTGGAGCACCTACAGCGACAGCCACAGCGGTTGGGGCGGTGGAGGCGACTCCGGCTGTAGCAGCGGCGGCGGCGACTCAGGCAGCAGCAGCGGCGGCGACTCGGGCGGCGGCGGAGGCTGCGACTGAGGTCGGCCTGGACGTGTGAAGAGGCTGGGCGCCACCCCCGACGCGGCGCTCCAGCCTCTTCACATGTGCGTGGTTAATCCCCCGACGACCAACCACGCTCCCCCGATCCTCCGGCGCTTCGGCCCCGAATCCTCGACACCGGAGGAAAGCTCCGTACCTTCGACGATGCTGGACGACCGGTGCCGCCAGCAAGGCCCCTCTCACTTTCCAGGACGCAGCCAGCCAGCACCGGGTTGCAGAGTTCACCCGTTCCGGCTAGCCCCTCAGCAAGTGTGCCGCGTCCGCGCACCCTGCGAACTGGGCCGAAAGTCCCCTCTTGCCCCAGGTCGGCGCTGGTCGCCGCCGCGTGAGCCGAATTACCCGCGATCAGGTTGGTACTGGCGTACCAGTATCTGGATACTGGTCGCGTGTCCCAATCCGCGTCCCTCGCCGACTACCGCACCGCGCTGACCGCACCTGGCGCCCGCGGACCGGTCATCACCTCGCTGCTCGGCCGGCTGCCGATCGCCATGGTCGGCCTCGCCCTGATGCTCTACGTGCAGCGCGAGACCGGCTCGTTCGCCGCCGCCGGGCTGGTCTCGGCCGGTGCGCTGATCGGCGTCGCCTGCGGATCGGTCGCGCAGGGCCGGATCATGGACCGGGTCGGGCCGACGAAGGTGCTCTACGTGATGTCCGCGGTGTTCGCGGCCCTGGTGACCGTCGAGGTGCTGGTCATCGAGGCGCACGCCCCGGTGGCGCTGATGACCGGGCTCGCGTTCCTGGTCGGGCTCAGCGAGCCGATGGTGGGACCGGCCTCCCGCGCCCTGTGGTCGCAGCTGCTGCCGCCCGGCCCGGCTCGCAACGCGGCGTACTCCTACGAAGCGATCAGCATGGAGACGTTCTTCATCCTGGGGCCGGGGCTGGCCGGGCTGATGGTCGCGATGCCGTGGCCCGGCACCGGGGTCGTCGTCGGCGCGGCGTGCATGGTGCTGGGCAGCGTCGGCTTCGCCTCGACGCGCGCCGCCCGCGCCCAACGTCCGGAGCCCAAGCAGGGCGGCACCAGCCTGCTCGGTGCGATCGCCAGCCCGGGCATGCGGACGGTGGCGCTGGCCGCGCTGGGCTTCGGCACCCTGATCGGGTTCATCGAGGTCGGCGTGCCTGCCGCGGCCGTCGAAGCCGGCTACCCGACCGCCGGCGGTCTGCTGCTGAGCGTGCTCTCGATCAGCTCGGTGATCGTGGGTGTCCTCTACGGGCTGCGCCCCTGGCCGCGCCCGATGCACCTGCGCCTGCCCGCGCTGCTGTTCGGCTTCGCCGGGCTGCTCGCGCTGCTGGCCCTGCCCAGCTCGCTGTGGGGCCTGTGCATCGCGCTGCTGGTGGTCGGCAGCCTGATCACCCCGCAGTCCACGGCGCACTCGATGGCGATCGAGATCGCCGCGCCGGAGGGCACCGCGACCGAGGCGTTCGGCTGGGTGGTCACCTCGGTGACGCTCGGCGCGGCCATCGGCCAGTCGGTCAGCGGCCAGCTGGTCGAGCTCAGCGGCCCGGCCGCGTCCTTCCTGGCCGCGAGCGCGGTGGGCATCGCCGTCGCGGCGGTGCTCTGGCTGCGCCGCCGGACCCTCCTGACGACGACCCGCGACGACGTCTCCCTGGCCGGGGTCTGACACCTCTGCGCAGGTCAAGGCCCGTGAGTGGTTTGTGGTGCTATGGCCCCACAAAGCACTCACGGCCCAGGTGAAACCCTCCTCCTCAGGACTCCTGAAGCCAGGTCAGCTATCCGGACTCCTGGAGATAGGTGAGCTGCGCGCGGACCGTGAGGTCGGCGGCCGGCCAGACCGCTCGGTCCACGTCCGCGTAGACCAGCTCCACCACCTGGCGCGGGGTGGCGTCGGGGCCGAGATCGGCGAGGGCCGCGCGTACCTGGTCCAGGCGCTGCGTGCGGTGCTGCAGGTAGTGCATCGCGATCGCCCGGACGTCGGGCAGGTCGGGGCCGTGGCCGGGGAGCACCCGCACGCCCTCCGGGAGGTCGGCCAGGCGGCGCAGCGAGTCGAGGTAGGAGCCCAGGTGGCCGTCCGGGTGGGCGACCACCGTCGTGCCGCGGCCGAGGACGCTGTCGCCGGTGAACACCGCCGGTTCGTCGTGCTCGACCGCGAAGCAGACCGAGTCCGCCGTGTGGCCCGCCGTGGCGAGCACGCGCAGTTCCAGCCCGCCCGACTCGATGACCTCGCCGTCCCGGAGCGGCTCCGCCCCTCGGCACAGCGCCGGGTCCAGAGCGCGCACCGGAGCGCCGGTGAGCTCCACGAACCGCTCGACGCCGTCGGTGTGGTCGCCGTGGTGGTGGGTCAGCAGCACCAGCGACACCGGGCCGTGGTCGGCGACCCGCCGCAGGTGTTCGGCGTCCTCCGGGCCGGGGTCGATCACCACCCGGCCGACCGCGTCCGGCTCGCCCACCACCCAGGTGTTGGTGCCTTCCAGCGTCATCGGCGACGGGTTGTGCGCCAGCAGCACCGAGGCGTACCGGGTGACCGGGCGCAGGGTGGCGTAGGCGGGGTGCTCGGTCACTTCGCCTCCTCGAACCCGGGCTCGCCGGGCAGCAGCACGTGCCAGCGCCCGTCGCGCTGGACCAGCTTCGGGATGATCTTCGCCAGGGTCCGCTCGGCTTCCAGCGCGGAGCCCACGTCCGCGTGCTCGGCGAGTTCCTCCAGCGTGACGCGGGTCGGCGGGAGCAGGTGGCAGCGGCCGTCGGCGAAGTCCGCCAGCGCCTGCCGCGGTGTCGACCAGTACGCCTCGACCGCCTCGGAGGTGCTCCCGTCGGCCTGCTGGCCGGTGGGCATCGCGGCGAGGAAGAAGCGCGTGTCGTAGCGGCGCGGTTCGCCTTCCGGCGTGACCCAGTTCGACCAGGGGCGGAGCAGGTCCGCGCGCAGCACCAGGTCCTCGCGGGCCAGGAATTCCGCCAGCGACAGATCCCGCGCGACCAGCGCCGCTCGTGCTGCGGCGTGGTGGCCGGTGTCGCCGACCAGGCTCGTCTCGTCCGGGCCGGCGAGCAGCACGCCGGACTCCTCGAACGTCTCGCGCACGGCCGCGCACACCAGCGACCGCGCGACTTCCGGTGCGCAGCCGAAGCGCTGCGCCCACCAGTCCGGCTCGGGCCCGTGCCAGGACACCGAGACGTCGGCGTCGCGCGGATCGACCCCGCCACCGGGGAAGACGGTCATCCCGGCGGCGAACGCCATCGCCTTCACCCGCTTCTGCAGGAAGACCTCGAGACCCGCGGAGCCGTCCCGGACCAGCATCACGGTCGCCGCGTCCTTCGGCGCGACCGCACGGCCGCCGGGCGCTTCAGGCACGAATCCCGTTGGCAGGGACCGATCTCCAGGGTCTAACACCATGCCGGTCACAGTACCGCCCCTCCGCGATCTTCAGCGGTGGTTGCGATCTGGGGCGATCTCGCGTTTTTGGGGTTTCTCGTGGCTGGGTCGCGTCACGGTCCCCTGAGGTGCGGTTGGGTGGGAGTCGGGACTCGGACTCAAGGTGCGACGAGGTCGTCCTGAGCGGGTTTGTGCGCCAGTTTTGCCCTTGATAACTGGCCGGAGCCCTGAGAGTGCACCCCCGACTGCCGCAAGCGCACCGGGGCATCGGCACCATTGGCGGCATGGACGAAGCACTGCGGGTCGGCGTGATCGGAGCAGGACCTTGGGCGCACCGGGTGCACGCACCCGGGTTGCAAGCGCACCGGGGAACGCGGCTGGCGTCGGTGTGGGCGCGGCGGCCCGAAGCCGCCGAAGCCCTCGCCCAGGAGCACGGGGCGGAAGCGGCCGGCAGCTTCGACGAGCTGCTCGGATCCGTCGACGCGGTCGCCTTCGCGGTGCCGCCCGCGGTGCAGGCCGAACTGGCGCCGCTCGCGGCTCGCGCGGGCAAGCACCTGATCCTGGAGAAGCCGCTCGCCGACGACCTGGCCGGAGCGGAAGCGATCGTCGACGCGGTGACCGGGTCCGGCGTGGCGGGGCTGCTGATGCTGACCCGCCGGTTCGACCCGGGAGTGCAGAGGTGGCTGGCCGACCTGCCGGACCTCGGCAGCTTCCAGGGCGCGACCGGCCGCTGGCTGGCGGGAGGCCTGCTGGCAGGCGACTACGCGGCATCGGAGTGGCGCCAGCAGGACGACGGCGCGCTGATCGACGCCGGTCCGCACGCGATCGACCTGCTCGACGCGGCGCTCGGCGACATCGAGCAGGTGCACTTCGCCAACCGCGGCGCGGACGGGCTCTGGCAGCTGGTGTTCGGCCACGAAGGCGGCACGACCAGCACGCTGACCCTCTCGCTGCGGATGCCGGTGCAGCCGTCGCTGGTGGACTTCGCGGTGTACGGCGAGCTCGGCTGCTCCCCGCTGACGGGTCGCCGCACGGCGGCCCTCGACTGCTACGCGCAGCTGCTCGACAACCTGCTGGTGATGATCCGCGAGAAGCGCGTTGAGCACCCCTGCGGCGTGCACCGGGGCCTGCACCTGCAGCGCGTCATCACCGCCATCCTCAAGGCCCGCTGAGCGGCCGGTCAATTTCGTACGAAATTGACGTTCACCCCGGGTGGTGGTCAATTTCGTACGAAATTGACCACCACTCCGGCGAGGTGGGTCAGGAGCGCTGCTGCTGGGGCGCGTAGGCCTGGTTGTTGGCCGGGGCCGCGCCGATCGGCGGGAAGCCGCCCGTGCCGCCCGGCATGGTCGACGTCCAGCCCTCCTCGCCGTTCGCGTTCTGGCGGCGCGGCGGCGGGGTGGACCGGTCCTGCTCGCGCTGGGCCAGCTCCTCGTGCAGCTTGCGCAGGAGGTTGCGCTCCCGGTCGGTCAGCTTCGCGTCGACCGCCGCGGGCACGCGCATCCCCTGCCCCTCGGCTACCGCCTCGGCGCTGCGCGCGAGCGCCGGCTCCGCCGGAGCTTCCTCGCGCTGCGGCTCCGCCTCGCGCTGCGGCTCGACGCTGTGCCGCCGCTCGCTCTGCTCGCTGCGCGGCTCCGCGGCGGGCGCCGCTGGCGCGGCAGCCGGTACCTCGCGCTGCTCGACCACCGGACGCTGCTCAGCCGCTGGGCGCTGCTCGACCACCGGGCGCTGTTCGACCGCTGGGCGCTGCTCGACGGCCGGGCGCTCCGGCGCCTGCTGCTCGGCCGGGGCCGCGTCCAGGTGCACGCGGTGGGCCGCGGCGAGGGCTTCGCGGTGGTACTCCGGCAGCTCGGCGCCGCTGTCGAAGACCTCGACCGAGCAGTTGAGGCCGGACCGGCGCAGGGCCTCCAGCAGCTGGTAGGCGATGGCCGCGGTGGAGCCGTCCGCGCCGACCTCGGCGAGCAGGACGCGGCGCGGCACAGCGCCGTAGCTGACGCCTGCCGGCGTGCTCCGGGCCGCGCACCACAGGCCGCGCAGGCCGGGGAGGCGGGCGGCGATCGGGGCCAGCGCGGCGACCAGGTCCGCGTCCACCCGGCCCGGGTCGCCGAAGCGGTGTTCGCCCACCTGCACCGCGTCCACCGCGGTGAGCCGGTCGGCGAGGGCCTGGGTGGAGCGGGTTTCTTCGAGCACGCGCCGCAGGTGGTGCTGCTCGGCGGTGGTGACCTGGATGCGGCCCGCGATCAGGCAGCCGGAGAGGTACTCCGCCGCGGCGGCCGGGAGCCCGGCGCCCAGCAGTTCGCGGGCCGAGTTGATCCCGTCGTCGTCCACCCGTCCGGCCATGGCCAGCAAGAGGTTGTGCAGCCGGTCCTCCGGTCCGGCTCCCTCAGCCACGTGCACCACGTTGCCTCCTTCGGATGTCTGCCGCTCAACCACGACGACCGGCGAGTTCTTCGGCTCCCGCGCAGACCAGCGCCGATTCGGCGAGCGCCGCGCGGTGGTAGGCGGTCGGTTCCTGCTCCGGTGGGAGCACTTCGACTCGGGGTTCGGGTTCGCCGAGCGCCCGCAGGACGCGCTGGATCTCCCCGGTCAGGCCGACGACGTCGGCGGATGCGGTCACCAGCAGCACGAGCTTCGCGGCACCGCCGCCGGTGCTCCGCCAGCTGTTGCGCACCTCCCGGACGCCCGGTCGGCCGCGCAGCGTGGCGCCGAGCACGAGCAGCGCCGAGTCGGCGACCGGGTTGCCCGGGCTCTCGGTGGTGAACGCGTGCTGCGGGGTGGCGCTGGGATCCGCGGGGAGAACCGCGTTGACCATCGCGGGGTCGGCGCCCAGCGGGAGCAGCGCTTCGGCCAGCAACCGGTGCTCGGCGTCTTCGAGGCCGATCCGCTCGCGCACGAGCGTGCCCGGGAGCAGCTGCGCGATCACGTCCGCCGCGTCACCGGCGAGCCAGTCGCGAAAGCGCCACAGGTGCCGATCGGGCAACCGGTCGGCGAGTCGAAGCAGCAATTCGTGGCACCGCAACTCGTTCTCACGCACCGCCAACGTCGGCCCCCTCCAGCCTCGTCTCCGTCGATGCGGGTGTCGCCCGCCGCCCCCCGGCTCTGGTTACACCCGTCCAGGTGAACCTTGGTCGCGTCGGCTCGAGCAATCAAGCCCTTGACCGACCGTTTCGCCACTCACTGGAATTGATCTTCCCCTGATTGGGCTAACCGGTTCTGGCGAACTCAATCACGAGATGATCGCAGCGTACTGGTCGCGGTGGCCAGTTCGCGGCCCAGCCGCCGAAAAACAGTCGTGGATCACCCGACGTGTCGAGAGCAAAACGCGGCGTCACCCGGAAAGGGCGACGCCGCGAACAGCGAATCGGTCATTCGACCTCGACGACCAGTTCCACCTCGACCGGAACGCCCAGCGGGAGCTCGGCCACGCCCACCGCCGAGCGGGCGTGCTTGCCCGCGTCGCCGAAGATCTCGCCGAGCACCTCGGAAGCACCGTTGACCACCGCGGGCTGTCCGGTGAAGCCCTCGGCCGAGGCGACGAACCCGACGACCTTGACGATCCGGACCACCGAGTCCAGCCCGACCAGGCCGTCCACCGCCGCGAGCGCGTTGAGCGCGCAGATCCGGGCGTACTGCTTGGCCTCGTCACCGCTGATCTCCGCGCCGACCTTGCCGGTCGCCGCGACCGCGCCCGCCACGATCGGGACCTGGCCGGCGGTGAAGACCAGCGAGCCGCTGCGCACCGCGGGCACGTAGTCGGCCACCGGGGCCACCACCTCCGGCAGCGGGATGCCCAGCTCGGCCAGGCGATCCGTCCAGCGCCCCATGTCAGGCCTCCTTCGGCCGCTTGAGGTAGGCCACCATCTGCTCGCCGGTCGGGCCGGGCAGCACGGAGACCAGCTCCCAGCCGTCCTCACCCCACTGGTCGAGGATCTGCTTGGTCGCGTGGATCAACAACGGCACGGTCGCGTACTCCCACTTCTGCATGCGGGCAGCTTATGAGACACGTCGAGGCAGCTGCGGTCGCGGAGGGGACTCGTGAGCACTTCGGGGTTCTGCAGCACCCCGAAACGCTCACGACTCGTGCTAGGCGGCCTGGACGGGCAGTCCCGCCTCGACCCAGTCCTGGATGCCCTCCCGGTACTTGCGGACGTCGGTGTAGCCGAGCCGCTCCAGCTTCACCGCGACCTCCTGGCTGTTCCCGCAGGCCGGGTTCGAGCAGTAGACGGCGATCGTCGCGCCCTTGTCGGGCAGCACGTCGGCCGCCTTCGCCGCGACTTGGCCCGCGGTCAGCTCGACGGCCCCCGGCAGGTGCTGCTGGGCGTAGTACGACCCGCCGAGCGCGTCCACGACCGTCACCGTCCCGGCATCGATCCGCGCCTTGAGCTCGTCCCGGCTGATCAGCTCCGTCATCTTTCCTCCTCGCGCCATACGGACCGTGGTCCGTTTACGTCGGGAACGCTACCGGACCGTGGTCCGGTTGTCGAGTAGGATCGACGCCATGGCCGAGGAGCTGCACCGCATCGCGAACCGACCGCCGCAGGAACGAGCCGATGCCGCGCGCAACCGGCAGCGCGTCCTGACCGCCGCCGCCGGGCTGTTCGCCGAACACGGCGTGGACGGCGTGACCATGGATGCCGTCGCCCAGGCCGCCGGAGTCGGCAAGGGAACCGTGTTCCGCCGCTTCGGCGACAAGTCCGGGCTGGTCGCGGCGCTGCTCGACGAGCGGGAGCGCGAACTCCAGGAAGCCGTGCTGTCCGGGCCACCACCGCTCGGCCCGGAGGCACCGGACAAGGAGCGCGTGCTGGCCTTCCTCCGCGCCTACGTCGACTACCTGGCCGAACACCTGGAGCTGATCCGCCTCTCGGAGACCGCCGCGCCGGGTGCCCGGTACCGCATCGGCGCCTACCGCTTCTGGCACCGGCACCTGGCGATCCACTGCGCCGGGGCGGCCGATCCCGACCACCTCGCGCACGCGCTGCTGGCCTCGGTCGACGCGGACCTCAACACGGCGCTGCGCGAGGCGGGCTACAGCTGGGCACGACTGCGCGCAGGCGTCTGCGAGCTGGCCGAGCGCGTCCTGCCGTGAGCTCAGCGCCACCGCACGGCACGACCCGGAGACATTTCGCGAGTCCGGGACCTACGCTGATCGCGTGACCGACTGGAACGGGGAACTGAATCACGCCCGATTGCACGTGGTCAGCGGCAAAGGCGGTACCGGGAAGACCACCGTCGCCGCCGCGCTCGCGCTCGCCCTCGCGACCGGCGGTCACAAGGTGCTGCTGATCGAGGTCGAGGGCCGCCAGGGCATCGCGCAGCTCTTCGACACCGCACCGCTGCCCTACTCCGAGGAGTGGATCGCCGCGGCACCCGGCGGCGGCGAGCTCCGCGCGCTGGCCATCGACGCCGAGGCCGCGCTGCTGGAGTACCTGTCGATGTTCTACAACCTCGGCTTCGCCGGGCGCACGCTGCGCAAGATGGGTGCCATCGAGTTCGCCACCACCCTCGCGCCGGGCCTGCGCGACGTGCTGTTCACCGGGAAGATCAAGGAGTGCGTCGGCCGCACCGACGAGCACGGCCGCTACGTCTACGACGCGGTGGTGGTCGACGCGCCGCCGACCGGGCGGGTGGTCAAGTTCCTGGACGTCACCCGGGCGATGGCCGATCTGGCCAAGGTCGGCCCGATCCGCGACCACAGCGACGGCGTGGTGCGGCTGCTGCACTCCAGCAGCACGGCCGTGCACCTGGTGACGCTGCTGGAGGAGCTGCCGGTGCGGGAAACCCTGGACGCCGTGGCCGAGCTCGACGCCGCCGATCTGCGCCCCGGCGGCGTGCTGTGCAACCGGGTCCGCCCCAACCGGCTGCCCGCCCGCGCCACCGCCGCTGCCGCCGAAGGCCGGGTCGACGCCGAGCAGGTGCGCGCCGGGCTGGACGCCGCAGGCCTGCGCGTGGACGACGACGAGCTCGACGGGCTGGTGCACGAGACGATCGAGCACGCGATCCGGGTGCGCGCCGAGGACAACGCGCGCGAGCAGCTCGGCGAGACCGACCTGCCCACCGTCTCGCTGCCCGACCTGACCGCCGGGATCGACGTCGCCGAGCTCTACGAGCTGGCCGAGATACTCACCGAACACGGCATCCGGAGCCCCCGATGAGCCAACCGCTGCGGCCCGCGCAGGTCGACGTCGACGCCCTGCTGGACGATCCGAACACCCACGTCATCGTCTGCTGCGGATCCGGTGGCGTGGGCAAGACGACCACCGCCGCGGCGCTCGCCGTGCGCGCGGCCGAGCGCGGCCGCAAGACCGCGGTGCTCACCATCGACCCGGCGCGGCGGCTCGCCCAGGCGCTCGGGTTGCGGGAGCTCGGCAACCAGCCGAAGCAGGTGGTGGTGGAGGGCTTCGAACCGGCGGGCGACCTCAACGCGATGATGCTGGACATGCGCCGCACCTTCGACGACATGGTGCTCGCGCACGCCGGGCGGGAACGCGCCGAGCAGATCCTGAACAACCCCTTCTACCAGACCATCTCCACGTCCTTCTCCGGCACGCAGGAGTACATGGCGATGGAGAAGCTGGGGCAGCTGTCGGCCTCCGGGCAGTGGGACCTGATCGTGGTGGACACCCCGCCGAGCCGGTCCGCGCTGGACTTCCTGGACGCCCCGCAGCGGCTGTCCACCGTGCTGGACGGGCGGCTGATCAAGATGCTGTCCAGCCCGGCGCGGGTCGGCGGCAAGGGTCTGCGCAAGATCGTCGGGGCCGGGTTCGGGATCTTCGCCAAGGCCGTCTCGACGATCATCGGCGGGCAGCTGCTGGCCGACGCGGCCCGGTTCGTGCAGGCCTTCGACTCCACCTTCGGCGGGTTCCGGGAGCGCGCCGAGCAGACCTACCGGCTGCTGCGCTCGCCGGGCACGGCGTTCCTGGTGGTGGCCGCGCCCGAACCGGACGCGCTGCGGGAGGCCGCCTACTTCGTGGAGCGGCTGGCCGGCGAGCAGATGCCGCTGGCCGGCCTGGTGGCCAACCGGACGCACCCGGTCTTCGCCGGGCTGGCCGGAGCTCGCGCGACCGCGGTCGCCGAGGAGATCGAGGCGGGCGGTTCGGCGCCGATGGCCTCCGCCGCGCTCCGGGTGCACGCCGACCGGGTGGCGATCGCCGAGCGGGAAAAGCGGATGCTGGCCCGGTTCACCCGAGCTCATCCGGAAGTCGCATTGGTCGGAGTTCCCGCACTTCCGTCCGATGTGCACGATTTGGCGGGATTGCGCGAGATCGGCAGGCGACTGGCCGGTGAATAGCGGGTTACGGGGCCGGACAATCCGCGGCGCGAATTGCCCGGCCCCGACCCGAATGGACTAGCTCACCTGGTACTCGTCGAAATCGACGTATTCCTGGCGAGCCGCCTCAAGCAATTCCCGCCAGTTGCGGACGTCGGGCCGACGGCGCAGCAGCGCACGCCGCTCCCGCTCCGTCATTCCACCCCACACGCCGAATTCGATCTTGTTGTCGAGCGCCTCGCTGAGGCACTCGGTACGGACCGGGCAGCCGAAGCAGACCATTCGCGCCTTGCGCTGCTCGGCTCCGCGGACGAACAATTGGTCCGGATTCTGGTCACGGCAAGCGGCGTTGACCCGCCAGTCCCCCTGCTCGAACATAGAGTTCCCCCAGCTCCTCACTGGATCGTCGGCGACCGTATTTCGTCCGGAGCCCCCCGGCACCGGATGCTGCGGCGTACGCTTCCCCGCAGCAGTGCTGTCGCTGGACGTAGACGGACTGTAGAGCCCCTCGGTTCCACAACCAACCAAGGGTTGTCGCTCCGTTATCTTTCGAACTCATCACATCGGGCGGATTTTGCCCGTGACACTCCGTCACGAACCGGTTCCGATTTAGGCTGGCGAAGTGCGTGTCCGGGACGGCCTGTTGAAGCTTTTCGGTCTGTGTGTGCTGGCTGGCGTACTGGTCGCCGGATTGTTGTTCCCGGCAACGGGATCACTCGGCGTGGTCTCCAACCGCGCCAGCGATGCGGTGAACAGCATCTCGGCGGACCTGATGACCAAGGAACCCCCGCTTGTGACGACCGTCACAGATCGGGACGGCAGGCCGATCGCGTACCTGTTCGACCAGAACCGGACGCCGGCCGCTCCGGACCAGATCGCCGACACCATGAAGGCCGCCATCGTGGCCATCGAGGACCGGCGGTTCTTCGACCACCAGGGCGTCGACTGGGCGGGCACGGTGCGCGCCGCGGTGACCAACCAGGTGTCCGGCGAGATCGCCCAGGGCGGTTCCACCCTCACCCAGCAGTACGTGAAGAACTACCTGGTGCACGTGGTCGCCGGCGGTGACCCGGTCAAGCAGCACAAGGCCATCGAGCAGACCCCGGCCCGCAAGCTGCGCGAGATCCGGATCGCCCTGCAGCTGGAGAAGCAGCTGTCCAAGGAGGAGATCCTCACCCGCTACCTCAACGTGGTGCCCTACGGGAACCAGGCCTACGGCATCGCGGCCGCCTCCCGCACCTACTTCAACACCACGCCGGACCGGCTGACCATCGCGCAGGCGGCGCTGCTGGCGGGCATGGTCAACAGCCCCAGCGCGCTGAACCCGGAGAACAACCCCGCCGAGGCGCTGGGCCGCCGCAACCTGGTGATCAAGGCGATGGAGGACCAGCAGCGGATCACCCCGGAGGCCGCCGAGGAAGCGCGCAACTCGCCGCTCGACCTGGCCCGGCCGCTGCAGGGCATCCCCAACGGCTGCATCGGCGCCGGGCCGTCCGACGGCTTCTTCTGCAAGTACGTCATCGACTACCTGGAACGCGCCGGGTTCACCGAGGAGCAGCTCAAGACCGGCGGCTACACGATCCGCACCACGCTGGACAAGCGGGCCACCGACGCCGCCAAGGCCGCTGCCGAGAAGGGCGTGCCGAAGACGACCAAGGGAATCGCCAACGTCATGAGCGTGGTGGAACCCGGCAAGGAGAAGCACCGGGTGCGGGCGCTGGTGGCCAACCGGGACTTCGGCCTCGACGCCTCGCAGGGGCAGACCGCCTACGCGCTGCCCAGCGGCGTGATCAAGTTCGGCGCCGGGTCGATCTACAAGGTGTTCACCGCGGCCGCCGCGCTGGAGAAGGGGATGGGCATCTACAACACCATCCAGTCCCCCGGCTCCTACACCTCGTCGGTCTACAAGAACGGCACCGCGCCCTACACGGTGGGCAACGCCGACGGCGTGCGGCCGGGCCCCCGGACCCTGCAGATGGCCTTGGCCACCTCGCCGAACACCGCGTTCGTCGCGCTGCAGGAGCGCGCCGGGCTGGAGCAGACGGTGGACATGGCCGTGCGGCTCGGGATGCGGCAGACGCTGCAGAACTACACCGCGGCCGGTGATCCGGTGGCCGCCAGCGGCTCGAAGGTCTCGCAGGCCGAGCACGTCAAGGAGCACAACATCGGCGCGTTCACCCTCGGGTACGCGCCGACCAGCCCGCTGGAGCTCAGCAACGTCGCCGCCACGATCATGAGCGGCGGCACGTGGTGCCCGCCGACGCCGATCGAGCAGATCCTGGACCGCAACGGCAACCCGGTGTCGATCACCGAGGACCCGTGCGAGCAGGCCGTCGACGAAGGTCTCGCGAACGCGATGGCGGTCGGCATGAGCAAGGACGACCAGCAGGGCGGCACCGCGGCCGCGGCGGCGCGGGCGGCGGGCTGGACCCGTCCGCTGGCGGCCAAGACCGGGACCACCGAGGCGCACCAGTCGGCAGGCTTCCTCGGCGCCACGCCGCAGTTCGCCGGCGCGGTGCTGACCTTCAGCGACGGCACCTCGCCGCAGGGCATCTGCGACAGCGATCCGCCGCGGCTCTGCGGGGTCAACGGCGGCAACATCTACGGCGGCAAGGTGCCTGCGCGGACCTTCTTCGACGCGATGACCGTCATCCACGAGGGCGCACCGGTCGGGCAGCTGCCGCCGACGACCAAGCGGTACGAGACCGGCGGCGACGAGTTCCAGGTGCCCAACGTGGTCGGCCTTACCTCGCAGCGGGCCGGCGAGGAGCTGGAGAAGGCGGGCTACAAGGCCCAGGAGCGCTCGGTGAACAGCCCGCGCAAGCGGGGCACGGTGGTCAGCCAGACGCCGCGCGGCTTCGCGCTGCCGGGCGAGACCGTGACGATCTCGGTGAGCACCGGCTACGTCCCGCCGCCCTCGCCGGAGCGGCCACCGCCCGAGCCGTCGCGGCCGCCGGAGCGACCACCCGAACGGCCGCCGGAGCACCCGGCTCCGCCCGGCATCCCGCCGGACATCTTCCCACCGTGACCGACCGGTGCGGGCGCTTCCGATCCGGAGGCGCCCGCACTGCTGTTTTGGCTGGTCAACGCCCGTGAGCGCTTTGTGGTGCTATAGCCCCCTGAAGTACTCACGGCAGTTGACCAGCGGAAACGGAGCGCCAGGGCGGAGCCGGGGACGGCGGTGCGGTGCGGGTTCCTAGACTCGGTGACGTGACGAACACGCAGGTGAGCACCAGGCGCGCGCGATCCCGGTACCGGCTGTTGGAGGTGCGGGCCGCGGAGCGGATCACCCCGCGGATGGTGCGGGTCGTGCTCGGCGGCGAGGAGCTCGCCGACTTCGTCAGCAACGGCAGCGACCAGCGGATCAAGCTGTGCCTGCCGCAGCCCGGCCAGCCGATGCCGCTGGGCCGCACCCGCGCCGAGGTCTTCGCGCTGCCCCGCGAGCAGCAGCCCCGGCAGCGCACCTACACCGTCCGCCGGTTCGACCTGCAGCGGAAGGAGCTGGCGATCGACTTCGTGGTGCACGACCACGACGGCCCGGGCAGCAGCTGGGCGGCGCAGGCGGCGCCGGGCGACCAGATCGTGACGGTCGGCCCGAGCCCCGCGTACCAACCGCAGGCCGACGCGGCCCCGCTGGTGCTGGTCGGGGACGAAACGGCGCTGCCAGCGATGTCGGCGATCCTGGAGGAGCTGCCCGCCGAGGCGGAGGTCCAGGTCTTCGCCGAGGTCGCCGACAGCGCCGAGGAGCAGCGGATCGACTCGGCGGCCCGGGTCGAGTGGCACTGGCTGCACCGCAACGGCACCCCGGCGGAGGACAGCACGCTGCTCGTCGACGCGGTGCGCGCCGCGGACCTCGGCCCGAACCCGCACGTGTGGATCGGCGCGGAAGCCGAGGTCGTGCACGAACTCCGCGAGCACTGCCAGCGAGAACTCGGTCTGGAACGCCGCCGCCTCTACGCCCTCGCCTACTGGCGCCGCAACGCCGCAGCCGACTGATCCCGCGATTTCAATGGAAATCGGACGTCTGATCTCCATTGAAATCGCGCAGCCGGAGGTCAGCCGGCGAGCTGGGCCTTGACCAGGGCTGCGACCTTGCCGCCTTCGGCGCGGCCCGCGGCCTTGGCGTTGGCCGCCTTCATGACCTGGCCCATCTGCTTCATGCCCGGGCGCTCGCCGAGCTCCGCCTCGACCTCGCCGATGGCCTCGGCGACCAGCTGCGCCAGCTCGTCGTCGCCCAGCGGCTTCGGCAGGTAGCGGCGCAGGATCTCCGCCTCGCGCTCCTCCGCACCGGCCTGCTCCGCGCGCCCGGCACCGCGGAACGCCTCGGCTGCCTCGTCGCGCTTCTTGGCCTCCTTGCTCACCACGCGCAGCACCTCCTCGTCGGAGAGCTCGCGCGCCTGCTTGCCGGCCACCTCCTCCTTGCCGACCGCGGCCAGCGTCATCCGCAGCACGCCGGTGACGACGGTGTCGCGTTCCTTCATCGCGGCGGAGAGGTCCGCCCGCAGCTTGTCCTTGAGCTCGGCCATGTGTTGATTATCGCGCTGAGCGCACACGCGGTCCGCCGCGGGCACGCGTGTCGTCGTAGGGTTGGTGAGGTGAACAAGTTCGGGCGATTTCTGCTCAGCGCGAGCGCTCTCGGCGCCGCGACGGTCACCTACTCGGCCGCGATCGAACGGCGGCACTGGACGCTGCGGCAGGTCTCGCTGCCGGTGCTCGACGAGGGCACCGCCCCGCTGCGGGTGCTGCACATCTCCGACCTGCACATGACGCCGAACCAGCGGTCCAAGCAGCGGTGGGTGTCCGAGCTGGTGGACCTCGACCCGGACCTGGTGGTCAACACCGGTGACAACCTCGCGCACCCGCAGGCGGTGCCCGCGGCGCTGCGCGCGATGGGGCCGCTGCTGGACCGGCCCGGCGTGTTCGTCTTCGGCAGCAACGACTACTTCGGGCCGACGGCGAAGAACCCGGCCCGCTACCTGCTGCCCTCGGCGAAGACCAAGCGCATCCACGGCGAGCCGCTGCCGTGGCGGGACCTGCGCGCGGCGATGGCCGAGCGCGGCTGGCTGGACGCCACGCACCGGCGCCACGAGATCGAGGTCGCCGGCGTCCGCATCCACATCGCCGGCCTGGACGACCCGCACCTGCACGCCGACCGCTACGACCTGATCTCCGGCCCGCTGCCCGAAGGCGTGCAGCTGCGCCTCGGCGTGACGCACTCCCCCGAGCCCCGCGTGCTGGACAGCTTCGCCGAGGACGGCTACGACCTCGTGCTGGCCGGGCACACCCACGGCGGTCAGCTGCGGCTGCCGGGCTACGGCGCGCTGGTGACCAACTGCGACCTCGACCGGGCCCGGGCCCGCGGCGCGTCCACCTGGGGCGAGCGGATGCACCTGCACGTCTCGGCCGGGCTGGGCACCTCGCCGTACGCCCCGGTGCGCTTCGCGTGTCCGCCGGAGGCGACCTTGCTGACCCTGCTGCCCCGCTCCGAAACATCGGCGCTGAGCAGCGAAAACAGCGCTAAGAGGACCCCCTTCGGAACCGGCGAGAGCGTCCGGTAAGCTATCTTCAGCGGTTGGGGCGAGCACCCGAGATGCTCCTCCGCTGAAAGATCGGGGTGTGGCGCAGCTTGGGAGCGCGCTTCGTTCGGGTCGAAGAGGTCGTGGGTTCAAATCCCGCCACCCCGACAGGTGAAAGGGCCTGGTCAGGACTTCGCAAGAGGTTCCGACCAGGCCCTTTCGCTCACCGGAGGCATTCCGCACGGATCAGGACGCCGCCGCCGATCAGGAGCAGGACGACCCCTGCGCCCGCTGACCACCAGCAGGAAATCCTCGACACCAACAGTCGTTCGAACCGGCTGCGCGGTGCCGCGATCGATCTCTCGGCGATCTCCTCCACTACAGGCTGATGGGCCCGTGCTCGTCGACGGTTTCGGCGAAGGCGCGGATGAGGTCGGTTTCGGCGGCGGTGCGCCAGACGAGGGCCCAGCGGGTGAGCGGCGCGTCGTGGAAGGGGATGAAGGCGATGTCGGTCCGCTGGAGGCGACGCGCGCTCGCGTGCACGGGTGAGATCGCCTCGCCGGTGGCGAGGATCGGGATCATCTGCTCGAAAGTCGTGGCGTGCGGCCCGATAGGGATGGGTTCGCCGCTGGGAGTCGTGGCGGGAATGATCGCTTCGCGCCAGTAGGCGGGGCGGACACCGCCGATGACGGTCCTCCCGGCGAGATCTTCGACGGAGACGGACTGTCGGCGGGCCAGCGGATGTTCGGCCGACGTCGCCAGCACGACCGGCTCGGTGCACAGGAGCGGACCCACGGTGAGGTCGGGTTCGCGCACCGGGAGCCACAGCATCGCGACGTCGATCTCTCCGGTGCGCAGTGGGCCGAAGGGATCTCCGAACCCGGTGTAGCGGACCTGCACGTCGCATCCGGGCCGGTGCTCGCCGAACGCGTCGAAGACCGACCCGAGATCCGGGATGGTCCAGCTCATCGTGCCGAACCGGAGCACGTCGGTCCTGCCCCGAGCGGCACGCTTGGCGCGGGCCAGGCTCTGGTGGAGGTCGCGGTGGACGACCCGCAGGTCGTCGATCAGCTCCTCGCCCAGCGGCGTCAGCGCGACCACGCGGTTGGTCCGCTCGAAAAGCGCGGCGCCGATGGCGCGTTCCTGGGCCTTGACGATCTGGCTGACCCGGGCCTGGGTCAGGTGCAGGCGCTCGGCCGTGCGGCCGAAGTGCAGCTCTTCCGCCAGGGCCAGCAGAACTTCGATGTCGCGCAGCTCCACGGCCGCCCCTCCGTCGCCATAAACCTTGCTTATCGCACGTTATTCGATCGGCCGTTGTCCCGGGCCAGGTCGGTGAACAGGATCGACGCAATCCACACCGATACCGGGAGAAGCAGCCCCATGCCAGAGATCACGCCGTTCAAGATCGACATCCCGCAGGGCGCCTTGGACGACCTGCGGGATCGGCTTCGCCGCACCCGCTGGACCACCGAGCTCCCGGCCGATCAGGTCGCGGCCCTGCCCGCGGGCGGTCCGGTTCCGCCGGGCTGGCAGTACGGCGTCCCGCTGTCCTACGTGCGCGACCTGGTCGAACGCTGGCGCGATTCCTACGACTGGCGCGCGTGGGAGGACCGGCTGAACGCGCACCCGCACTTCACCACCGAGATCGACGGGCAGAACATCCACTTCGTGCACGTCCGCTCGGCCGCCCCGGACGCGACGCCGCTGATCCTCACCCACGGCTGGCCGAACACGCACGTGGAGTACCTCGACCTGATCGAGCCGCTGTCGAACCGGTTCCACCTGGTCATCCCCGACCTGCCCGGCTTCGGTTTCTCCGGCCCCACCACCGGGACCGGCTGGGACGCCCGCCGCACCGCGCGGGCCTGGGCTGAGCTGATGCGCCGGCTCGGCTACGAGCGGTACGGCGCCCACGGCAACGATGCGGGCGCGATCGTCTCCCCGCTGCTCGGCCAGGTCGATCCCGACCACGTCATCGGCGTGCACGTCAACCAGATCTTCTCCTTCCCCTCCGGCGACCCCGCCGAGCTGGCAGCCCTGTCCGCCGAGGAGCGGGAGTACCTGGAGTTCGTGCAGACCTTCACCGAGCACGCCATCCACGACCGCGCCCAGCAGGCGCAGCCGCAGACGCTCGCGCACGCGCTGGCCGATTCGCCCGCCGGTCAGCTCGCCTGGATCGGGCAGCTGCTCGGCTCCGTCGACCCCGAGGTGGTGCTGACCAACGCCACGATCTACTGGCTCACCAACACCGCAGCCTCCTCGGCCCGGTTCTACTTCGAGAACCACCGCGCCGAGCGGAATCCGGAACCCACCACCGCGCCGATCGGGCTGGCCGGGTTCGCCTGGGACATGAAGTCGATCCGCACGCTGGCCGAACGCGACCACGCCAACATCGCGTCCTGGTCGCAGTTCGACCGCGGCAGCCACTGGGCCGCCCACGACGCCCCCAACCTGCTCGCCGCCGACATCGCGCAGTTCTTCGCCGCGCTCGCGGGCAAGCCCGCGTAGGCCCCCGCCCCGGAGGGCCCTGGCTGACTTCCGGCCAAGGCCCTTCTCCAGGCGCGTTCGGTCAGGAAGGTTCGGGCTGCTGCTCGGATGGCCGGTGGGTTGAACCGGTGGCATCTCTCTCCGACCCTTGCCAGCCATATCGGTACATCATGTACCGTTATGGCTATGACTACGACACCCACCGAATGGCCGTCCGGGCTCGACGTCGCACAGGTCCGGGTGGCCCGGCCCACCGACCGGCTCGCCGAAGTCGAGCAGTTCTACACCGAGGTCATCGGACTGCCGGTGATCTACCGGTTCGAGAACCACGCCGGTTACGACGGCGTGATGCTCGGCCTGCCCGGCACGGGCTACCACCTGGAGTTCACCTCGCACGCCGACGGCAGCCCGTGTCCGGCGCCGACCGCGGACAACCTGCTGGTCCTGTACTTCCACGGCGACGCCCGGATGTACGACGTGGTCGAGCGACTGGCCGAGTCCGGGCACGAACCGGTCCCGGCGGAGAACCCGTACTGGGCCGGTGTCGGCGCCCTGACCTTCGAAGACCCGGACGGCTGGCGGGTCGTCCTGGCGCCCAAACCGGTCTTCTAGAGTCCGGCGCATGGCCCGCACCAGAGAAGCCCGGATCGACGACGCCGTCCTGACCGCCGCGGTCGATCTGCTCAGCGACGTCGGCTACCGGCAGCTGACCATGGGCGCGGTGGCCGCCAGGGCAGGTGTCCACCGGCCCGCGGTGTACCGCCGGTGGCCGTCCAAACCCCACTTGGTCGTCGACGCGGTAGCGAGCCAGATGGGCCTGACCCCCACACCCGACACCGGAGACCTGCGCAGCGACCTCGTCACCGGCATGTCGACGCTGGTGCGCGCGCTGTCGGGAACACCGCTGGGCCATGCGCTGCCCGGGCTGATCGCCGACCTCGCCTCGGACGCCGACCTGGCCACCGAGTTCCGCCGCCGCGTCTTCGACGCGCGCCGCGAAACGACCGCCAACACCTTGCGCTCGGCGATCCAGCGGGGCGAGATCCAGCCCGACACCGACGTGGACTTCGTCCTCGACGCCCTGGCCGCACCCCTGTACTACAGCGTGCTGTTCGGGCACCGACCACTCACCGACCGCCTCGCCGAACAGGCCGTCGACCTCGCCCTGGCGGCCATCCGCGTGCGATGACACGCCCCGGCGCCGAGAAGAAGGATCTTGATCGGCCAGGGCCACCGTCTACGAGCACCCTCGGGGCGCGTGGCCGGCGCCACAGGCCGGTTGACACCCTCCCACGTATCGAGAAATATAGATATGACTTCGTGCGGCGGACCGGGAGGAGGGCCATGGACACCTTGGCGATGCTCAAGGCGCTGGCCAACCCGACCCGGTTGCAGATCCTGCAGTGGCTGAAGAACCCGGCGGAGCACTTCGACGAGACCCTCTACCTGGAGAGGGGCTTGGGATTCCACGTCGGGGTGTGCGTCGCTGACATCCAGGCGCGGGCCGGGCTCTCCCAGTCCGCGGTGTCGAGCTACCTGCAGACGCTGAAGGACTCCGGCCTGCTGGAGTCCGAGCGAGTCGGCAAGTGGACCTTCTACCGGCGCAACGAGCGCGCGGTCGAAGAGCTCGCCGAGTACGTCCGCGAAGAACTCTGACCCGGAGCTCGACCCAGGACCGCGTCCATCGCGCGTTTTCGCATCTACAAACCTCGATATTTAGGCAAATTCATGCGCACAACCTCGTCAGCCGTGCTGGCACTCGCCGTGGGCGTGTTCAGCATCATCACCACCGAACTGGGCATCGTCGGCGTGCTGCCGCAGGTCGCGGCCAGGCTGGACGTCAGCACGTCCACCGCCGGGCTGCTCGTGGGCTCCTTCGCCTTCGCCGTGGCCCTGTCCGGCCCCTTCTTGACCCTCGCGGCATCCCGCATCGACCGCCGGGTGGTGCTGGCGACGACCATGGGCGTCTTCGCCATCTCGAACGCCGTCTACGCGCTCAGCACGCAGTTCGAGCTGACGCTCGCCTTCCGGATCGTCCCGGCCCTCCTGCACCCGGTCTTCTTCTCCGTCGCGCTGGTGGCGGCGAGCCGGTTCGGGCGGGGGGCGGATGCGACCCGCGCGACCGCGCAGGTTTTCGCGGGCATCACCGCCGGTTTCGCCTTCGGGGTGCCGCTGACCTCCTACCTGGCGGACCACATCTCGCTGCCGGCGGCGTTCTGGTTCGGCGCGGCCGTCAACCTGCTCGGGCTCATCGGCATCCTGGTGTTCCTGCCCGCGATGCCACCCGGCGAACGGCTCTCCTACGGGCGGCAGGTCGCCGTGCTGCGCGATGGCCGGATCTGGCTGACGATCCTGTCGATCGTCCTCGTGTTCGCGGCGCAGTTCTCCGTCTACGGCTACTTCGCCGAGTACCTCGGCACCGTCACCGGCATGGACGGCACCTGGATCAGCGCGATGCTCCTGGTGTTCGGCATCACGATGATCTTCGGCAACTTCGCCTTCGCCGCGCTGCTGCGGCGCGGCGTCGCCCGCACCGTGCCGCTCTTCCTGCTGCTGTCCGTCGTCGGCTACGCGCTGGTCTTCGCCTTCGGCGCGCAGTTCGCGCCGATGATCGCGGTCGTCGTGCTCTGGGCGGCCGTGCACTCCGGCGGGCTGATCGTGAGCCAGAGCTGGCTGAGCCGGGACACCGCGGACGCACCGGAGTTCGGCAACAGCCTGTTCGTCTCCTTCTCCAACCTCGGGATCACGGTGGGCACGACCGTCGGCGGATGGGCGCTCGCCGCCCTGCCCACCCGCGCGCTCCCCTGGACCGGAATCGGCTTCGCCCTGGCCGCGCTCGCACTCGTGCTGCTGCGCCTGGCGCTGGACCGCCGGGCCAGTGCCAGGCCGACCGCGGTTGCCGCCCGCCAGTAGTGCGCCGGCCCGGGAGGGGCGACACCTCCTCCGTCATCCCTCCCGGGCCGGTGTGCGCTGCCGGTCGGGTTCGGGCGGTGCGCTCAGCGCGGCGAGCACGGCCTGGAGGGCGAGGGCCACCGGCCCGATCGGCGACAGATCGGCCCCGGCTCCGAACGCGATCGCACCGGCCCACGACACCGCGAGGGCCGCCACCAGCACGGCGAGGTAGCGGAGGAGGAACCGGCAGGCCGCCGAAGAGGTCCGCAACGACCACGCCATGGTCACCGCGACGGTGCCGAACAGCACGCAGCTGAACAGCCACATCGCGTACAGCGTGAGCTTGGGGCCTGCCGCGATGCCGCTCGCCAGCAGCTCGGCCGGCCAGGACATCAAGGTGCCTTCGACGATGTGGAAGATCGCGTTGAAGGCGGCGTTGATCAGCGCGATCCACAGCAGCACCAGCCGTCCGCGGCTGCGGTGGGCCCGAGCCGTCGGCCAGCCTGGGGATCGGGCCGGGCGGGCCAGCCAGGCCAGGACCGCCACGGCCGCCGGCAACGCCCACTCCGGGACCGAAAGCGGCCCGTGCGCCACCCAAAGCCCGGTCACCGCGTAGAGCACGGCTTGGGATCCGTTCAGCAGCGCGAGAATGCCGAGCGCTGGCCTGGCCACGGTCGCCGACCGGTTCCGCAGCAGCACGAAAGCGACGGGATAGGTCCAGAAGATCGCCGTCATGCCGTGCCACATCATCCGCAGCGCCTGCTGGGACTCGGCGGTGGCGTCGCTTGCCATCAGGGCATCGATGACCGGGGCGGCCTGCACGAATGCGTGCAGCACCGCGGCCACCGCCGCCAGGGCCGCGGCGGCCCATAGCGCCCACGTCCGCGGAAGGGGCGCCGCCTCGCTCGAATCCGTCTTCAGCGGGTTGTTCATGCCACCTCTCCGACCAGCAATGCGGAATCCTTAGTTCCGGAACCAATGGTTTCGATACTCATGGTCTCGTATGATGCACGCATGCCTACTCGGGATCAAGCTCGAAACCAGGGGGGTCGACCCCGGGACAGCCGCGTCGACGACGCCATCGCCTCCGCCGTTCTGGAGCTGCTGAGCGAGGTGGGATACGCGCGGCTCACGATCGCCGAGGTGGCCGCACGAGCCGGCGTGGGCAAGGCGGCGATCTACCGGCGCCACGCCACCAAACAAGAGATGATCTTCGACGTTCTCGTGCAGGGCCAGTTCCTGGCCGTGGCACCCGACAACGGATCGCTCCGCGCCGACCTGGCCGCCGTGCTGGCCGACATCGCGGACGACATGGCCGCTCCGCCACCGGGAACGCTTCCCGGTCTGCTGGCCGACATCCACGCCGACCCCGTGCTGCTCGACCGGTTCGACGAGAAGTACCTGGGAGCCCAGCGCCGGACGCTCGCGGAGATCCTGGACCGCGCGGCCGCACGCGGCGAGATCGCCACCCGGCCCGACCCGACGGCCCTCAACGCCCTGCTGGTCGGCCCCGTCTTCGCCTGGCTGTTCCTGCTGTCCGAATCCCCCGACCGGCTCCCCGCGCTCACCTCCGCGCTCCTCGACGCGGCACTCGCCCTCACCGGGTCTTCCACTGGACGCTCGGCCACGTGACGGCGGTTTCCCGCCAGCTTCCGCGCCGTCCGGGAACGACGATCGAGTCATGACATTCCGCGTGCTGCCCATCGAAACCGGCGTGCTGGAGGAGCTCCGCAAGTCCGACGACGCCGGGCGCGAACCCCAGATCCACATCGAGGAAGACGAATACGGCGAGCCGCTGCGGTGCTGCTTGCGGCGGAGCAAGCCGGGCGAGCGGCTCGCGCTGGTCTCCTACGCGCCGCTGCGGCGCTGGGCCCGGGACAACGACGCCGAACCCGGGCCGTACGAAGAGGTCGGGCCGGTCTTCATCCACGCCGAGGCCTGCGACGGGCCGGAGAACCCGGAGTGGCCGGAAGCGCTGCGCGGCAGCCGCCGGGTGCTCCGCGCCTACAACGGAAACGGCGAGATCCTCGGCGGCAGCCTGCTCGACGGGCGGACCGAGCTCTCCGAGCGCACCGCCGACGACCTGCTGCGGGACCCGGAGGTCGCGCTGGTGCACGTGCGGGCCGTCGAGTTCGGCTGCTTCCTGTTCGAAGTTCGGCGCTGACCGATCAGGCTGGGTGCCGCACCTGCCGCCGCACCCAGTCGAGTTGAGCACGCTGCTGGAACATTGCGCCGCCCTCGTGCCCGTTGAACGGATACACCTCGATGTCCTTGGGCCCGCCGTACGCGTTGTGCGCGGCGAACACCGTCGACGGAGGGCAGACCTGGTCCATCAGGGCGGCCGAGAACAGGGCGGGGGCACGGCCGAGGGCGGCGAAGGTCACCCCGTCGAAGTAGGACAGGGTGCGAAACACCTGCTCCTCCACGCCGCGGCGCATCCGCAGGTAGTCCCCGACCTCACCGTACGGGCGGGCGTCGGTGAGGGTGATCGCGCGGCCGAAGTGGCACAGGAACGGCACATCGACGCAGACGGCCGCGAGGTCCGGCACGAGTCCGGACACGGCGAGGGTGATGCCACCGCCCTGGCTGGCGCCGAGCGCGACCGTGCGGGAGGCGTCCGCGAGCGGATGGGAGCGAGCCGCCTCGACGGCGCGGACGGCGTCGGTGAAGACCCTGCGGTAGTAGTACGTTTCGGGATCCTCGATGCCGCGGGTCATGACCCCGGTGTGCGCGGGCACGATGCCCATCGGATCGGGGGTGTCGCCGACGTTGCCGCCGGTGCCCTGGTTGCCGCCGCCCTGGCCGCGGACGTCCATGACGAAGTGCGCGTATCCGGCGAGCGGCCACAGGCTCCAGCAGTGCGGCAGCCCCCGGCCGCTGTTGTAGCCCTGGAACTGCACGATCAGCGGCAGCGGCCCCTCGGCCCCCGCCGGGACGGTGAACCAGCCCTTGATCGGGTGGCCGCCGAACCCGGCGAAGGTCACATCCCAGGTCCGCGCCCCCGCCAGGCCGGTCTCCACCGGCTCGAACACGGCAGCCAGGTCGTGTGCCCGGGTTTCGGCGAGGGTCTTCTCCCAGAAGGAGTCGAAGTCCTCGGGTACGGGTATCTCCGGCCGGTAGCCGCGCAGTTGGTCGAGCGGCAGGTCGAACTGAGGCATGGCGGTTCTCCTCCAGAGGGCCGAGCGTCAACTCCGATCAGGCGAGCAGGAGCCGGGCGGTCCGCGTTCCGCCGTTGGTCGCCGCGAGCGTCGCCGTCAGCGTTGTCCTCGCACCGGTGGTCACCTCGAGCTCGGGATCGCGGGTGAGGACCCGCGAGGTGTGCCGGTCGAGCGTGATGCGGATCGGTTGCTGGGCGCGAGTCGGGTCGGCGACCGAGAGGGAGATCGCATTGCCGAAGAGTTCCACGATGACGGCGACCGGAGCGTTGACGGTGATTCCGGCGACGCTCTCCGGCTCGAAGAAGGCGGCCATGACCCGGTCACGACCGAGCTCGCGGACCGCCTGGACCCGTGCGGAGTTCGCCGCGATCTCGATGGCGCGATCCGCCGCTGCCCGTCGGGTGCGCTGTGCCGACGCTCCCGGGAGGACCATGTAGGCGTAGGTCTCGTCACGCGGCTCTACCCCGTGCTCCACGCTCAGGGTCAGGTATCGCCTGGTCACCGGGTCGGTCGTGCCCGGCGCGGTGCCGGAGTCGATTCCGCGCCAGGTGCCGGTGCGCGCCTGGCGGGTCGCGCGCAGCGGCGCGCCGCCGGGGAAGACGTAGCCCCCGACTCCGTCGAGGTGTGCCCACTCGGCACCGGTGAACTCCTGCGACCAGCCGAGGTCCGAAGGCTGGGGGTGGCCGTCGACGATGAGCGCGTTGGTGCCCGCGGCGTGCAGGTTGCGGTTCTCGATCGTCGTCACCACGGGGAAGCGGTCGCTTTCCCCGTCGTCGGATGCCTGGTAGACCTCGACCTCGAAGACGCGGGCCACGTTGGTGGTGGACCCCGACGCCCTGCTGATCGACAGCCGGACCTGGTCGCCCACGACGTCGAGATCCGTCACCTCGACCTTGTGCGCGACATTGCCGACGATGTCCGCGACCCGCACCCAGCCGTCCGCCGTGCGGACCTCGACGGTGAAGTCCTTCAGGGTCGATGTCTCGTCGTGGTTGGTCGCCGCGTAGCCGCTGTACACGCTGATGCTCGCCAGGGCCGCCATCCGGTCGAGGCTCACCACGAGCCAGGGAGCCGGGTCGTCGGTGGCGGACAGCCATCGGCTGTCGTCGGCGAACCTGCCGTCGACGGCCTTGGCTCCTTCGGTTCCCGCGCGCAGCACGGAGGACACCTCGACATCCGCGCCGCGCGCCAGGTCGGTGCCGGTCCGGACGGTGCCGCCGCCGGTGATGCCCGCGCCGAGAGCCACCACCCGATCGTCCAGGCAGAACCACGTCTTGCGCCCCCGGACCTGGGACGCCCTCGGCGCGATGATGCCTTGCAGGTCCATGCCGACGACGCCGCAGCTGCCGCCGGAGGCGACCGCGCCACCGACCCAGGACGTGCCGGGGCGGGCTCCGCTGCCGACCGTGACGTCCAGCGGTGTCGTGTCGACGGTGGTTCCCGGCAGGCGGTACGGGTCGACCGTGGGCCAGAACGCGTCGGTGAACTGCCCGGCGTCGGCGTCGTACAGGTACGTCATGCCGGAACCGGTGTGCCAGCCGTGCTTGTTCTGCGACAGGATCCCCTCGTAGTAGCCGATGCGCCTGCTCGACATCGAGATCGCGCACGCCCAGTCCGAGCGCCGGTGGACCGCCCGGTCCATGACGGGGAACTGCCGGTGCTCCTCCCGCTCGGCGATCGCCGGAACGGCCGGATCGTCCATGACCTGGGCGAGCATCGTCACCCGCGCGGGCCCTCGGCCCCAGCGGATCGAGGACGGCGGGGAAGGCAGCGCGGTGTCTCGGGCCACCCAGCCCTTGACCAGGCCCTTCCAGCGCAGGGCCTGCTCGGGGCCAGCGGCTTGGGCCAGGCGGAGGATGTGCTCCATCGTGGCGTAGCCGGCGATGCGGTCGGTCTCCAGCTGCAGGGAGATCGCCCGACCGCGGACGAAGTCCATCATCTTCCCGTCGTGCACGACCGGGGCGAAGGAATCCTCGATCACTCCGAAGAACTCCTCCCGACGGGGGTCCGTGATCGCCCACGGGGTGTCGGCGAGCATTTGGAACTGCCGGGCCATGCCGCCGAGCAGAACGATTCCGTAGGAGCCCGTGTAGGCGAAGACGCCGTGCTGGATGAAGGAGCCGTCGGCGTAGAAGCCGTCGGCCTCGAAGCCGGGGCCTCCCGTCGTTCGCGGCAACAGCGTGGCCAGCGTGGAACGGCCCATCAGCAGGCGGTCTTCGTTGTCGTCGAGCATGCCGTCGAGCATGGCGATCTCGCACAGGTCCGACCGGTTCGCGCCCACCGAGACGAGGCCCTTCTGCACCTTGTGGTGCGTCGGGTCCGGGACGAAGTCACGCACCGCCGCGATGTAGTCGTCACGATCGCCGGTCGGCAGCGCGTCGCCGAGCAGGAGGCACGTCCACAGCAGCGGGCGCGGCGAGCCGATCTCCCAGAACCACCAGGTCTTCAGGGCGGCCTCGGGCGCACCGGCGTGGTAGGAGAGGTCGTGGGCGGTGCGCAGGCCGGACAGCACGTCCGACCGCGTGCCCGGATCCGCGTAGCGGGCCAGCCCCGGTGTCGCGCAGGCCAGCGCGAGATCACGGAGCCTGTCGTACGTGGTCCGGGTGTTGGCCGGGTCGAGGGGCAGGTCCTCGAAGACCCGGTCTCTGCCCGCCCGGCGGTCGATCTTCGCCGCGACCTCGTCCGCCCAGGCGTCGAGCTCAGCGACGTAGCGGGCGACCACCGGGTGAGCCGCATCGAAGGCCCCACCGGTGAGGAGGTCCCGCGCCCGCTGCCGCAGGCCCGCGAAGTCGGCGGGCGATGCCGCGGCAGGCGATGCCGCGGCGGGCAGCGCTGCCAGGCTGCTTGCCAGGACACCGCCCCCAACCCCGCTGAGGAACGTGCGTCGTCTCATCGTCCTCGGATCTCCTGTCTGGTTCACGGCTGCCTGCGATCCACGCGTTCACTCCGTGGATGACCGACGGCCTCGGCGCGCTCGGGGGGATGGGAGGTCAGCGCTTGATGAGCGCGGCGACCTCCTCGCCTGCCTGCTTCATCGCGTCCTTGGGCTTCGAGGTGCCGACCAGGACGGCCTGGACCTGCTTGGCCACGGCCTCCTCGATCTGAGCGTTCTGCGCGAACTGCCAGAACGGGCTGCCGGTCGCCGTCCTGGTGATCTTCGCGGTCCACTCGGTGGTGAACTCGTCGTCGGCGACCTTCGGGTCGGCCAGGCCCGCGGTGGTGGACGGCGGCATGGCGTTCGACGCGAAGTAGTCGGCCGTCGTGGCCGGGTCGGTGGTGGTGTGCAGCGCGAATTCGGTCGCGGCGTCCTGCCCCTCGCCCTTGACGATCGCGATCACGCCGCCCCACAGCAGCGCCTGCGGGGTGTCGCCGGGGCGCAGCACCGGACGCGGCATCGGCTGCATCGCGTCGGCCAGCGCCTTGTCCTCGGACTGGGCCGCGGTCACGCCCTTGCCGACGATGGCGTCGTCGTAGAAAGCGGCCTTGCCCTGCCCGAACAGCGCGCGCGCGTCGAAGCGGTCCACGTCCGCGGCGATCAGCTTCGCGTCGTGCAGCTTCTTGTACCAGGTGACCGCGTCTACGGAAGCGTCGTCGCCGATGGTCACCTTCTCGCCGTCCAGGAGCTTGCAGCCGAAGGTCTGCATCCACGGGAAGATGTCCTTGAGCTGGGCGACCTTGGTGGCCGCGGCGTAGGGCACGACACCGCCGCCGATCCCCTTCAGCTCCCGCAGCGCGCCCTCGAACTCCTCGATCGTGGTGGGGTGTTGCTTGATCCCGGCCTTCTGCAGGAGTGCGGAGTTGGCGATCACGCCGATCGAGCCGGTGTTCCACGGCAGGCCGTACTGCGTGCCGTCGTACTCGCCGCTGCCCCGCGCCACATCCGTGTAGCCGCCCTTCGCGGCCACGGAGCCCAGGTCGGCCAGCTTGCCCATCTGCGCCACCGCGGCGAGCCAGGAGATGTCGAGGTGCACCGCGCCGGTCGTCTCCCCGCCGCTCAGCTTGAGGGTGAGCTGGCTCAGGTACTCGTTGTACGGGTACGAGACCGCGCGGATCTTCGACTTCTGGTCCTCCTCCCACGCCGCGATGATCTTCTCGAGGGCGGGCTTGGCGGCCTCCTCGTTGAGCGACCAGGAGGTGAAGTCGAAGTTCTTGGCCTTCGTGTCGCCTCCGTTGGAGGAGGTGTTGGCGCCGGACGGTACGCAGGCTCCCAGCACGCCGGCGCCGGCTACGCCGAGCGCGCCGATGCCGAACATGCGCAGTGCGCCGCGCCGGCTGATGCCAGAGGTGGTCATGGTGTCTCCATGGGCGAGTGGACGGAAGGGGGCGTCGGGCGGATCCCGCGGGCTCGGCTACTTGACCGAGCCGGCGGTCATGCCGCCGACGAGATAGCGCTGCAGGAACATGAAGGCGACGACCACCGGGACGGACACGACGAGCGAGGCCGCCATCAGCTGGGGCCAGGCGGTCTGGAATTCACCGATGTAGGTGGAGACGAGGCCGGGCGGCAGGGTCTGCTTCTCCTTGCCGGCCAGCGTCAGGGCGAAGATGAAGTCGTTCCAGCCGCGGACGAAGGCGAACAGACCGGCGGCGATCATCCCGGGCGCGGCCAGCGGCGCCACGATGGAGTGCAGGGTGCGCCAACGGGACGCGCCGTCGATGGACGCGGCCTCCAGGAGGGCGTCCGGGACGGTGTCGAAGATCCCCTTCAGCATCCAGACGCACAGCGGCATCGTGAACGTGGTGAAGGACAGCACCAGGGCGGTGTAGGTGTTCAGCAGGCCGAAGCTGGAGAAGACGGCGTACAGCGTCACCAGGAGCAGCGCCTGCGGGAACATCTGGGAGGCCAGCACCAGGTGCATCAGCGAACGGCGCCCGCGGTAGCGGAACTTGGAGAACGAGTAGCCCATGTAGGTGGCGACGACCACGCTCAGCACGGCGGTGATCGAGGCCACGACGAGGGAGTTGATCAGGTAGTCGATCAGCTGGTCGTTCTCGGCGAGGGCGGTGAAGTTGCTGAAGGTGAGGTCGGTGGGTATCAGCTTCGGCGGGAACTGGAACGTCGACTCGGGGCTGCTCAGGGCGGTGGCGAGGAGCCAGTAGACCGGCAGCAGGCCGAAGGCGCCGATGACGACGACCGCGGTCCAGGCGGCGATCCGCGAGCGTACGAGATCCTTGCGCATCCGGCGTCGCGAGGTGCGCCCGGTGTGCCTGGCGGACGGCGGGGCGGAGGTCGTGGAGGTCATCGGGCGTCGCCCTTCCGCTCGGTGATCCTGAGGTAGACGGCGACGAGGACGAGCAGGAGCAGCATCCACAGCCCGCCCAGCGCGGTCGCCCGGCCGATGTCGAAGCCCTTGAACGCGGTCTGGTACACGGCGGTCGCGAAGGTCTCGGTGGAACCGGCCGGGCCGCCGCCCGTGAGCACGTAGATGGTGTCGAAGTGCTGGAAGTTCCAGATGAACTCCAGGAGCAGCACGATCGAGGCGACCCCGCGAACCTGCGGCCAGGTGACGGCGAAGAAGCGGCGGATGGCGCCCGCCCCGTCTATCGAGGTCGCTTCGTGCAGCTCCCTGGGCACGGTCTGCAGACCGGCCAGGAGCATCACCATCATCCAGGGGAAGCTGGCCCACGTCTTGGTGGTGATCACGGCGAGCATGGCGGTGGCCGGCTGGCCGAGCCAGGTGACGGACTCCTCGATGATCCCGGCCTTCACGAGGATGCCGTTCAGGACGCCGTAGTTGGCGTTGAAGATCCACATCCACAGGAAGGAGACGACCACGCCCGGGATCACCCACGGGAACAGGAACAGGCCGCGCATGAAGCCGCTGCCCTTGAGGCCCGAGTTGAGCGCGAGGGCGAGGGCGAAGCCGAGCACGAACGGGACGAGGGTCGCACCGACGGTGAAGATCAGCGTCTGCTGGAGGATCGTGAGGAAGTCGCCGTCGAGCCAGTGGGTGAAGTTGTCCAGGCCGGCGAACTCCCGCCCGGGCAGCCGCAGATCCTGCTTGAAGAAGCCGGTGAACAGCGCCGACAGCAACGGGTAGACGATGATCGCCGCGAACAGAGCGAGCCCGGGTGCGGTCAGCAGCAGTGCGAACGCGCCGTTGGAGAGCCGTCCGCCGGTCCGCTCGCGGGGTGGAGCGTTCTTCCGCGGAGGTGCAGCCGTACTCATGGGTGTGTCCCTCTCGAACGGGGCGGGAGCGCCGGGGGCCCTGTGCGAACGCCGTCCATGCTTCAGTGAATTCAAGTTGCAGCATGCGGGATCGTTCTCCATATGGCGCGACGGCGTCAACCCTTCTCGTCGGCGAATCGCCGATTCCTGCCTGGAACCGGACTCCTGCTCGTGACGCCCGCGACTGCGCCGAACGTGCAGCTGATCCCCCATACGGAACAACAGTTTCATAATATGCATGTAATGTACGTTCACGGTCGCTCTGCTGTGGCGGAGGAGGATCCGAGTTTCACACCGAGGAGGCCGCACCGTGCGGGCAGAAGAGGTCCACTACGACATCGCCGTCATCGGCGGCGGCCTGGCGGGGACCTGCGCGGCCATCGCCGCGGCCCGGCTCGGACGCCGCGTCGCCTTGGTCAACAACCGGCCCGTCCTGGGCGGCAACGCCAGCAGCGAGGTCCGCGTCTGGGTCTGCGGAGCCACCGCCCACGGCGTGCACCGCTGGGCCCGCGAGAGCGGCATCATGGGCGAGCTCTACACCGAGAACCAGTACCGCAACCCCGAAGGCAACCCCTACTACTGGGACCACGTCGTCCTCGACGCCGTCCGCGCCGAACCGAACATCGACCTCTACCTCAACACCGACGTGCGCGAGGTCGACGCGAGCGGCCCCGACGACGCCCGCGAAGTGCACTCGTGCACCGGCTGGATGATGGGCTCCGAGCGCCGCATCACCTTCCGCGCACGCCAGTTCCTCGACTGCACCGGCGACGGCCTGCTCGGCCACCTCGCCGGCGCCCGCTACCGCATCGGCCGCGAGTCCCGCGCGGAGTTCGACGAGCCCTGGGCGCCGAGGGAAGCCGATGATGCGCTGCTCGGCTCGACGATCCTGTTCCACACCAAGGACACCGGCAGGCCGGTGAAGTTCGTCCCGCCCGCCTGCGCCAAGGATCTGTCGACCACTCCCATCCTGCGCAACCGCGTCCTGCGCACCGGCGACAACGGTTGCGACTACTGGTGGATCGAGTGGGGCGGCGAACTCGACACCGTCCACGACAACGAGCGCATCCGCGACGAGCTCCAGGCCGTGGTCATGGGCATCTGGGACCACATCAAGAACTCCGGCGAGTTTCCCGACGCGGCCGATCTCACCCTGGAATGGGTCGGTTCACTGCCCGGCAAGCGCGAGTACCGCCGCTTCCTCGGCGACCACGTCCTCACCCAGCGGGACATCCTTCAGCAGCGCGAGTTCGCCGACGGCGTCGCCTTCGGCGGCTGGTCCGTCGACCTCCATCCGGTGCAGGGCATGTACGCCGACGAGCCCGGCGCCCGCCAGCGCTACGCGGACGGCATCTTCCACATCCCGCTGCGCTGCCTCTACTCGGCGAACGTCACCAACATGCTGATGGCCGGGAGGAACATCTCCGCCACCCACATCGCCTTCGGCGCCACCCGTGTCATGGCCACCTGCGCCACGCTCGGCGAGGCCGCCGGAACCGCCGCCGCCCTGTGCGTCGCCGAGGGTCTCACCCCACGCGAACTGGCCACCGAACACGCGGAGTTGGTACGCCGGACTCTGCTGAGGCAGGACGCCTCGGTCATCGGCCTTGCCGACGACGACCCCGGCAACCTGGCGCGCACGGCCCGCGTCAGCGCCTCTTCCCACCTGAGCCGCCTGGCCGCCGAGCCCACGCCGGCCGCGCCCGGCGAGCCGTACCCCCTCACCCGCGACCTCGCGCTGCTGCTGCCGGTGGACCCCGCGCTCGACACGGTCGGCCTGCTCGTCCACGGCGCGCCCGGCGACGAGCCGAGCCGGCTCACCGTGGAACTGTGGAGCACGGGACGCCCCGAGAACGCGGTCCCCGCGGACCACCTGCTCACCACCACCGCCACCGTCCCGCCCGGCGGCCCGCACTGGATCACGGCCCACCTCGACCACCACCCGACGACCCCCCACAACGCCGTCCTCATCGTCCGCGCCTGCCCCGGCGCCGCGCTCGTCCTCCTCCCCGAACGCACCGACGGCGTCCTCGCGCTGCGCCGCAAGGCCGAGGGGGACGCGGGCGTCGACCACGACATCCCGGAGGAGGACGGCCAACTCGTCCTGGAATGGCAGGCCCGCGGCCTGCGCCGGCGGACCTTCGCGTTCCGCGCGACCCCGGACACCGCCGCATTCCTGCCCGAGCGAGCCGCAGGCGGGTTCCAACGCCCCTACGGAGGCCCGCAGATGTGGTCGTCCGAGCCCCTTCCCGACCCCGAACGAGCCGAGCAGTGGCTGTGCCTCGACTGGGCCGAGGAACAGCAGCTCACCGAAGCACGCCTGGTGTTCGACGACGACGTCGACGAATACCTCAACAACCTGCACCGCCACCGCACGCCGTTCGAGATCATGCCGGAGCTCGTCCGCGACTACCGCATCCAGAGCCGCGACCCCGACGGCACCTGGCGCACGCTCCTGACGGTGCAGGACAACCGCCGCCGCCACCGCGTCCACGCGCTGAAGGACGCGGACGGCGGGCCCGTGCGCACCGACGCGCTACGACTCGTGGTGAACGCGACGCACGGGGCGCGGCACGCGCACGTCACCGCGTTCAAGGCGTACGGCACATAGAGCTGTGCGCTGTGGTTCAGAGGGCGCCGAGTGCCTGGCTGATGGCGTCGGCGGCCTCGATGACCTCGCGGACGAGAGCGGGGCGCCGCCCTTCGCCCTCGGCGGGATCGCCGAGCAAGGAGGCCGGTCCCCACAGCGAGATGGCAGCGACGACATCCCCCGAGGCGTCGCGGACGGGCGCGGCGAGGGAGGCACGGCCCAGGGCGCGCTCCTCGGCCTCGATCGCGTAGCCGGTGCGGCGCACGATGTCGATCTCGGTGTCGAGGAGCTCGTGGCTGGTCGTCGTGAAGTCGGTGTGCGCGACGAGCGGTTCGGGCAGCAGCTCGCGACGCTCTTCGGGGCCGAGACCGGCGAGCAGGCACTTGCCGATGCCGGTGGCGTGCAGGGGGGCGGTGTGCCCGGCCTGCGTGTACGACTTGGGGGCGCGGGTCCCCTCGAAATTGCACAGGAACGTCAGCTCGGTGCCGCGACGGACCGCGACGTTGGCCCCGAGCCCCGTACGGGTGGCGAGGTCCTGGAGAACCATCCGCGCGGCGCGATGGACCGGATGGCGATTCGTGGCGGTGGCGGCAAGCGAAAGGATGCCGAGGCTGAGGCGGTACAAGTTGCTGACAGGATCGCGCTCCACCATGTCGAGGCGTTCGAGCGTCGACAGCAGACGAGAGGTCGTCGAGGAGCCGAGGCCGGTCAGCTCGGCGACATCGGAAACGCGCAGTTCGGCGCGGCCGGAGTCGAGCGCGCGCAGCACCGAGACCGCGCGTTCGACACTCTGGTTCGTCCCGACATCAGTCGCCCGATTAACCATGACCCTCCTCATTCTGCAATCCGCTTGCACTATCTGCAGAAGCATACTTGTACCGGTATCCGGCGGCGGCAGCGCTGCTGCGCCGTGAACAGCCGCCGTCGATGTGCCGGTCACCGCCCGGCATGACGCCTCAGCATCAGATTCGCGCCGACTACGGCGCTCGCAGATCGCGGTCCATCAGGCGCGCTCGCCCGCCATCGCTGACGCGGCACTGCGCGCGGGCCGCTTCGTGAAGTTCGGCGCTGATCGCCTGTCGCGTCCGCAGGTCGCGGGGCCATCGGGCACTATCGACGGGGTGAGCACCTACCCCGAGGCGAAGATCCCCGAGAAGCTTTTCGACGACCCCGAGCGGGAGGCTCGGTGGCGGGCCCGCTTCAGCGCGCCGCGCGTGTCGTTGCCGGACTGGGCGCGCGATGCCCCGCAGCGCAGCCTGTACGTGTCGAACTTCAGCGGCACTTGGGAGCTCTACGCGTGGGATCGCGACGCGGACAAGCACCGCCAGGTCACCGACCGCCCGAACGGGACGTTCCACGGCACGCTGTCCGCCGACGGCGAGCAGATCTGGTGGTTCGACGACACCGACGGCGACGAGTTCGGCAGCTGGCGGGTCGAGCCGTTCGCCTCGGGCGAGGCCCGGCCCGCGCTGCCGGGCACGCACCCCGGCTACCCGGCGGGCCTGGAGCTCGGCCGGTCGGTGATCGGCATGGGCATGTCCACCGATGACGGTGTGACGGTCTGGGTGGTGCGCGACGGCAAGCCCGAGGTGCTCTACGAGCACGAGCAGGACGGCGGGCTGTCCGCGATGTCCTGGGACGAGTCGATGCTGGTGATCTCGCACTCCGAGCACGGCGACAGCCGCCACCCGGCGCTGCGGGTGCTGCGCACCGACGGTTCCGAGGTGGCCGAGAAGTGGGACGGCCCGGGCAAGGGGCTGGACGCGCTCGCCTTCGCGCCGGTCACCGGCGACCCGCGGCTGCTGGTGCTGCACGAGCGCCGCGGCAAGGAGGAGCTGCTGGTCTGGGACGTGGTGGCGGACACCGAGACCGAGATCGAGCTCGACCTGCCCGGCGAGGTCTCGGCCGACTGGTACCCGGACGGCGAGGCGCTGCTGATCGCGCACACCCACCACGCGCGCACCACCATGCACCGCTACGACCTGGCGGAGAAGGCCCTCACCGAGCTCGCCACGCCGCCGGGCACGGTGGCGGGCGCGTCGGTGCGGCCGGACCACGCCGTGGAGTACGTGTGGTCGTCGGCGGCGACGCCGTCGCTGATCCGCACGGTTTCCGCGGACGGCGAGGACCGGGTCCTGCTGACGCCGCCCGGTGACCGGCCGCCGGGTTCGGAGGCCGTCACCGACGTGTTCGTGGAGGTCCCGTACGGGCCGAACGACACGGTGCACGCGCTGGTGGCCCGCCCGGCGAACGCTCCCGACGGGCCGCTGCCGACCGTGTTCAACCTGCACGGCGGCCCGCACGCCGCGGACGAGGACCGGTTCTCGGCCTACCGCGCGGCCTGGCTGGACGCCGGGTTCGCCGTGGTGGAGATCAACTACCGGGGCTCCACCGGGTACGGCTCGGCGTGGCGCGACTCCATCGAGGGACGGCCGGGGCTGACCGAGCTGGAGGACGTCGCGCGGGTGCACGACTGGGCGCTCGAGGCCGGGCTCACGACTCCGGCGCAGAGCGTGGTCGCCGGCGCGTCCTGGGGCGGCTACCTGACGCTGCTGGCGCTGGGCACGCAGCCGGAGCGGTGGGCCGGCGGTGTCGCCGGGGTTCCGGTGGCCGACTACGTCTCCGCCTACGCCGACGAGATGGAGCCGCTGCGGGCTTACGACCGCGCGCTGTTCGGCGGTTCGCCGGAGGACGTGCCGGACGTGTACGAGAAGGCCTCGCCGATCACCTACGTGGACCAGGTCCGGGTGCCGACGCTGGTGCTGGCCGGGGACAACGACCCGCGCTGCCCGATCCAGCAGATCCTGAACTACCTGGACCGGCTGGGGCAGCGGGACGTCCCGTTCGAGTTCTACCGCTACGACGCGGGCCACGGCTCGCTCGTGGTGTCGGAGACGCTGCGCCAGGTCGCGGCGGAGATCCACTTCGCCCGCCGCGCCGTCGGCCTGGGCTGAGGCTTGTCAGGTGGCGATTTCGCGCGAAATCGCCACCTGGCACAGCTTTCCGGGCACCCGGAAAACTCTTTGCCGGAATTGCCGGGTTTTCGGTACGAAATACCCATGCCGCAAACCGATCCCGAGATCAGCTTCCGCCGTGTCACCGCCTGGACGGTGACCGACGTGTGCGAGCTGAGCGAAACGTTGTCCGACGAGCAGCGCGAGATGGTGGCCGACAACGCGGTGTCGATCGCCGAGGCGCACTTCTCCGAGAGCGCTTGGTTCCGGGCCATCTACGCGGATGAGACCCTGGCCGGGTTCATCATGCTGCACACCGGCGCGGACTACGACGACGGCATCGAGCGCCCGGGTGTGTTCCTGTGGCGGCTCATGGTCGCCGGCCCGCACCAGGGACGCGGCATCGGCCGCAAAGCCGTGCAGAAGGTCGTCGCAGACCTCACCGCGCGCGGCATCCGCGAGCTGCGCACCAGCTACGACGAGGGCCCGGCCAGTCCCGGCCCGTTCTACAAGTCTCTCGGGTTCATCCCCAGCGGGGACTTCTACGGCGAGGAGATCGGCGCCGTGCTGCGCTGGTGATCCCGTGCGGATTCCGGCCGCCGACTGGTCCGTTCCGGTGGTAGCGCTGGTCAATTTTTGATCGAAAACGCAAGAATGGTGGCCATTTCACTCAGCACTGAGCAGGCGAGGTGGGAGATGGCAGGCGTCAGCAGACGGGGTTTCCTGGGCGCGGTCGGCGTCGGCGGTCTCGCCCTCGGCATGTCCGCCGGCAGCAACCGGGTGCTCGCGCAGGCGCAGACGCGGTCCGGGCTGACCGTGCGCGGCGACGAGTTCCTGCTCGACGGCGAACCGTTCCGGATCATCGCCGGCGAGTTCCACTACTTCCGCACCCATCCCGACCAGTGGCGGGACCGGCTGGTCCGGATGCGCGCGCTCGGGCTCAACACCGTGGACACCTACGTCGCGTGGAACTTCCACGAGCCGCGACGCGGCGAGGTGGACTTCACCGGCTGGCGCGACGTGGTGCGCTTCGCCGAGCTCGCCGGCGAGGTCGGCCTGAAGGTCGCGATCCGGCCCGGCCCCTACGTCTGCGCCGAGTGGGACTTCGGCGGCCTGCCCGCCTGGCTGCTCGCCGATCCGGACATGCCGCTGCGCTGCGACGATCCGGTCTACCGCGAGCTGGTCGACGCGTGGTTCGGCGAACTGCTGCCGCGGCTGGCGCCGCTGCAGGCCACCCGCGGCGGCCCGGTGATCGCGTTCCAGGTGGAGAACGAGTACGGCAGCTACGGCAACGAGCAGCAGCATCTCGCGCACCTGCAGAACACGTTGCGCGGCAACGGGATCGACAGCCTGCTGTTCTGCTCCAACGGTCCGTCGGAGTACATGCTGCGCGGCGGGAACCTGCCGGACGTGCTGGCCACCGTGAACTTCAGCGGCGATCCGGCCGAACCGTTCGCCGCGCTGCGCCGCTACCAGCCCGAAGGCCCGATCTGGTGCACGGAGTTCTGGGACGGCTGGTTCGACCACTGGGGCGAGCAGCACCACACCACCGACCCGGTCCAGACCGCCGCCGACGTGGCGAAGATGCTGGCGGCCAACGCGTCCGTGACGTTGTACATGGGTGTCGGCGGCACCAACTTCGGCTGGTGGGCGGGTGCGAACCACGACGACGCCAACGACCGGTACCAGCCGACGATCACCAGCTACGACTACGACTCCCCCATCGGCGAGGCCGGTGAGCTGACCGAGAAGTTCCACCGGATCCGCGAGGCGATCGCCGAGCACGCACCGGTGCCCGGCGAACCGCTGCCACCGCTACCGCCCCGGCTCGCCGCGCAGAGCGTGCGGCCCGACGCCTCGGTCGGACTGCTGGAATCCCTCGACGTGCTCAGCGAACCGGTGCGGCGGTCGGCGCCGGTGCACATGGAGGCGCTGGGGCAACCGCACGGGCTGATCCACTACCGCACGCGCATCCAGGGCCCGCGCGAAACGGCGGGGATCAAGGTGCGCGGGCTGGCCGACCGGGCGCTGGTGTTCGCCGACGGCGAGCTGCTGGGCGTGCTGGACCGCAACGAACCGCAGGGATCGGTGGAGGTGCCGGTGCCGGGCGAGTCCGTGCAGCTGGACCTGCTGGTCGATCCCGGCGGCCGGATCAACTTCGGCCACCGGCTCAACGATCCCAAGGGCATCAACGACCGCGTGCTGCACGGTGCGCAAGCCCTGTTCGGCTGGGAGATCCGCCCGCTGCCGCTGGACGACCTCACCGGCTTGCGCTTCCGCTCCGGCACCGCCACCGGGCCCGCCTTCCACCGCGCGACGCTGCGGATCGGCGAGCCCGCGGACGGGTTCCTCGCGCTGCCGGGCTGGACGAAGGGCCTGGTGTGGCTGAACGGGTTCCTGCTCGGCCGCTACTGGTCGATCGGCCCGCAGCGCACCCTGTACGCGCCGAGTCCACTGTGGAGGAAGGGGGAGAACGAGCTGGTGGTGCTCGAGCTCCACGAGCCCGGCGGAGCGCTCGAACTCCGCGCCGAGCCCGACCTCGGCTGAGCGGTCGTGAGCGCGTAACAGTGTTCGAGCACTGTTACGCGCTCACGACCCCGGCTGGCGCAGGTCGAGGCGGTAGTCCAGCTCGTCGAGGTGCTGGCCCCACTGGCGGACGGACCTCCGCTCGGTGCAGTGGAAACCGGCGTCGAGGTAGAGGTGCGCAGCTGCTTCCAGCTGACCGACGGTCGAGAGCAGGATCCGCTCGAAGTCGCGTTCCCGCGCGTACTCCAGCAAGGCGCGGATCAGGCGTTTGCCGACGCCGGAACCGCGCACCTCGGGCGAGACCAGGAACCACCGCAGCTTCGCGGTGCCCGCCCCTTCGTCGGTGAGGCCGACGGTGCCCACCACCTCGCCGTCCCGCTCGGCGAGCCAGAGCCGTCCCGGCTCGGCACCCGGCTCGTCGCGGGCTTCGCCCAGCGCCTCGGCGAATGCGGCCAGGCCCTTGGCAACGTGCGCTTCGAAGCGTTCGTCGAAGGAGTGCTCGCGCGCGTAGAACCGGCCGTGCATGGCCAGCACGGTGCCGAGGTCGCCGGGGCTCGGGCCAACGCGAACGGTGATCTCGGAGGACATCTCGACTCCTGGTGTGAAACAGTTGTTTCACTCGTACGCTAGCAGCCCGACCCACACCGGAACAGAGGGCGACGATGACCGACACCGGGCGCCGCGACGAACTGCTCGCGAAGCTCCTGGACTACTCCGCCGCGCACGGCCTGTCGGAGGTGTCGCTGCGCCCGCTCGCGGCGGCGGTCGGATCCAGCCCGCGGATGCTGCTGTACTTCTTCGGCTCCAAGGAAGGCCTGGTCCGCGAAGTGCACCGGCACGCCCGCGACGTCCAGCTCCAGCTGCTCGCCGACACGCTCGCCGACTGCCACGAGCGCACCGAGGCGCTGCGCGGGCTGTGGCGCTGGCTCAGCTCCACAGCGCACCACGACGTGATCCGGTTCTTCTTCGAGAGCTACGCGCGCTCGCTGCGGGGCGGCGCGTGGGAGGGCTTCGGCGAAGCCAGCGTCCGCGAATGGCTGCCGCCGCTCCAGCGCGCGTTGGGCGGCTCCGAGGCCGAGGCCACGCTGGTGCTGGCCGCGCTGCGCGGGCTGGTCCTCGACCTGCTGGCCACCGGCGACGCGGCGCGCGTGGACACCGCGTTCGAGACCCTGCTCACCAGCCTGTGAAATAGTCGCCGACGCGGAATATCTGCACGCGCGTGGTTGTCCGTGCCTGTCGTGAGCCATCTCTTCGAACCGATCAAGCTGCGCGACCTGGTCATCCGCAACCGCGCGTGGGTCTCCCCGATGTGCCAGTACTCGGCGACCGACGGCGTGCCCGACGACTGGCACCTGGTGCACCTCGGCCAGTTCGCCACCGGCGGCGCCGGGCTGATCATCTCCGAGGCGACCGCCGTGGTCCCCGAAGGCCGGATCAGCCCGCAGGACACCGGCCTGTGGAACGACGAGCAGGTCGCCGCCTGGCGGCGCATCAACGACTTCCTGCACGCGCAGGGCGCGGCCACCGGCGTGCAGCTCGCGCACGCCGGGCGCAAGGCGTCCACCTCCGCACCGTGGGAGGGCGGCCAGACGGTTCCCGCGTCCGAGGGCGGCTGGGAGACCGTGAGCTCGACCGCCAACGCCTTCGGCAACAACGCCGCACCGCGCGCCCTGACCGAGGCCGAGGTCGCGGAGCTGCCCGCGCAGTTCGCGGCGGCCGCGCGCCGGGCCGAGCAGGCCGGCTTCGACGTGGTCGAGCTGCACTTCGCGCACGGCTACCTGGCGCACCAGTTCTACTCGCCGCTGGTCAACGACCGCACCGACCGCTACGGCGGCGACTTCGACAACCGGGTCCGGGTGCTGCTGGAGATCACCGACGCGGTCCGCGAGGCGTGGCCAGCGGACCGGCCGCTGTTCGCGCGGATCTCGGCGACCGACTGGGTCGAGGGCGGCTGGACCGGCGAGGACTCGGTGCGGCTGTCCCGGCTGCTGGCCGAGCGCGGCGTCGACCTGGTGGACGCCTCCACCGGTGGCGCGGTGCCGAAGGCGGAGATCCCGATCAGCGCCGGCTACCAGGTGCGGTTCGCGCGCCAAGTGCGCACCGGGGCGGACGTCCCGACGGCGGCGGTCGGCCTGATCACCTCGCCCGAGCAGGCCGAGGAGATCGTCGCCTCGGGTTCGGCGGACGCGGTCCTGCTCGGCCGCGAGCTGCTCCGCGACCCGCACTGGCCGCTGCGCGCGGCCGACCGCCTGCACGCGGACAACATCTGGCCGAAGCAGTACGAGCGGGCCCGCCGCATCTGACCGGCGGTCTTCCGAGGTGAAGGGCACCCTTCACCGAGTTAGCGGGCGAAAGGTGCCCTTCACGCCGACCTCGTTCGGGTGCCCATCACTCGACGGAAGCGAGGTGAAGGGCACCTTTAGGCAGCACAGTTGCCTAAAGGTGCCCCTCACCGCTCCCAGCCCGTTCGGGAGTCCATTGTGGATTAGGGTGGGAGCTTTTGGCCGAAGTTGACCGGGGCGGGGCCAACTCGCGTAATCTCGGCTCAGGAACTCCCCGAGCGTGAAGATGGACATGCGTACAACACCAGTCACAGCCGCCGCCGCGCTGGCCCTCGCCGGCCTGCTGCTCTCGGGGTGCGCGGGTGGCGACGCACCAACCTCGGAGGCGGAACCGCTGGTCGGGCCGTCGCTGGCCGGGTTCGACCCGTGCTCGGCGCTCTCCCAGAGCGATCTCCAGCACGTCGGGGTCACCGAGCCCGGGGAGCAGGTCGACGAGAACGGCGAGATCGGCTGCGACTTCCGCGGCGACGACGAGTTCCTGCTGCGGATCTCCAAGGCGGAGACCACCGACCTCGCGGGCTGGGAGCGGCAGCGCGGCGTGTTCAGCAGCTTCGAGCCGAACTCGGTGGGCGCCCGCCGGGGGATCAGCGCGGTGCCCGCCGGAGCGCCGGAGTTCTCCTGGTGCAGGCAGATCATCGCGGTCGGCGACGGCTCGGTCTCGGTGGAGATCAAGTACAACGCCGACACCGGCCGGGCGGACCCGGAGACCTGCGCGAAGGCGCTGGACATCGCGCAGGTCCTGGAGCCCGCCCTGCCCTGAATCGTGAGCACTTCGAGGGGCTGTAGCACCCCGAAGCACTCACGATGCGAGCTGCGACTGCCACATCCAGTGGGCCTTCTCCAGCTCCGCGGCGATGGCGATGAGCAGGTCCTGCGTCACCAGGTCGGTCTTGTCGGCCTCGTCGATTCGGGCCCGCAAGCGGCGGATCAGCTCGCCGAGCGACTCGGCCATCGCCTCGATCACGGCCTTGTCGCTGCGCCAGTCCGACTCGAACTTCGGCAGGCCGGAACCCGCCGCGACCGTCGCCGCGCGGCCGTCCGGCGAGACTCCGATGGCCGCGGCGCGCTCCGCGACGTCGTCGGCGAAGCCGCGCGCGGTGGCGACCAGTTCGTCGAGGTGCAGGTGCACGTCGCGGAAGAAGCGGCCGACGACGTTCCAGTGCGCCTGCTTGGCCACCAGGTGCAGGTCGATCAGGTCGAGCAGCGTCGCCTGCAGCAGCTTGCCGGTGATGTCCTGGTCCTGGTCGTTGAGCGGGCTGGTGATCGGAGCCATGAGCGGTACAACCTCCTCGGACGCGAGCTGCTTCGCTCCTGAGGGTGCTGCCTCACGGGCACCGACGCACTTCGAACGTCAGGAGGCGAACTCGACCACCTGTCGGCCGATGGTGCGCAGGATGGTGGTGACCTTCTCGTCGGTGCACTCGCCGCCGGGCTCGAAGTGGGTCTCCGCCGAGTTGACCGCGCCGCCGAGCGGCGTCGGCCAGCCGCGCAGCGCGTGCACGACGGAGCGCAGCGCTTGCAGCGTGGTGACGGTGGCCTGCCAGCCGTGCGCGATGCCGATGCAGCCGACCGCGCGTCCGTCCAGGTAGGGCCGCTCATCTTCGCGCAGGTCCTCGGCGTAGTCCAGGGCGTTCTTGATCAGCCCGGAGACGGTGCCGTGGTAGCCGGGCGAGGCGAGGATGACCCCGTCCGCGTTGCGCAGGGCGTCCACCAGCTCCAGCGCGTTGTCGGTGCGCTCGGTCAGCTGCGGGTCGTAGAACGGCAGCGCGAGGCTGCTGCCGGTGATCGCGTGGACCTTCGCACCTGCTTCGCGGGCGCCCGCCAGCGCGGCGTGCAGCGCACGTTCGGACTGCGAGTCCGGCCGTACCGAGCCACCGATTCCCACCACGGTCAGCGTCATGCGCAAATCCTTCCACCCGCTCGTCGCACCTGTCTTCGGCGGACTCCGGCCACGCTACGACTTCCAGCCCGGTCGAGGTCAAAGCGGAACGTCGGTGTCTTGAAACACACCTACTTGCAGGTAACCTCAACGTCGACCTGCCGCCTCCCGGGAAGGCCCACGATGTCCAAGGTCCGCGAACTCGTGGAGGCCGCAGCGCTGCGCGGCATCTTCGCGCTGCCCCGCCCCGCCCGACGGCTCATCGCCGGACGGCCGGTCCGGCTGGACGGCCAGGAACTCGCGCTGGACGCGCAGCTGCTGCTCAAGCTGCAGAAGCTCAGCGGGCAGGAGAAGCTCTCCGCTCCCACGCCGGAGCTGGCGCGCGAGGGTATGCGCCGGTCCACCCGCCTCGCCACCGCGGCACCGGTGAGCGGGGTCGTCGTCGCCGACCGGCCGATCCCGACCGAGAACGGCGCGCTGCCCGCCCGGCTTTACCGGCCGCGCGAGCTCACCGGCACCAGCCCGCTGCTGGTGTTCTTCCACGGCGGCGGCTGGGTCATCGGCGACCTCGACAGCTACGACGACGTGTGCCGGTTCCTGGCCAAGCACGCGGGCATCCGGGTGCTGTCGGTCGGCTACCGGCTCGCCCCGGAGTTCCCGTTCCCGGCCGCGCTGGACGACAGCATCGCCGCCTACCGGTACGCCGTGGACAACGCCGCCGAGCTGGGCACCAGCCGCGATTCGATCGCGGTCGGCGGGGACAGCGCTGGCGGCAACCTGGCGACCTCGGTAGCCCTGCACGCCGCCCGCTCGGAGCTGGCCGACCCGGTGTTCCAGCTGCTGATCTACCCGGCGGCGGACGGCACCACGCGCCGCCGCTCGCGGGAGCTGTTCGGCACCGGCTTCCTGCTCACCGACGCGGACATGACCTGGTTCATCGACCACTACCAGCCCGACGAGGAGCTGCGCGCCGACCCGCGCCTGTCGGTCCTGCTGGCCGAGGATCTCAGCGGGCTGCCGCCGGCGTACGTGGCCACGGCCGGGTTCGACCCGCTGCGCGACGAGGGCGAGGCCTACGCGCAGCGGCTGGCCGACTCGGGCGTGCCGGTGATCAGCCGCCGGTTCGAGGACCTGATCCACGGCTTCGCCAACGCGCGCCAGGTGGCGCCCCGGTTCCAGGAGGCCATGTTCGAGATCGTCGGCGCGCTCCGCGCCGGGCTGTCCCTGCGGAAGGTGTGAGACCCGCGAGTGCTTTGGGGTGCTCTAGCGCCCCGAAGCACTCACGACACGGGCGGCGGAGGCGTGGACGGGTCGGCCAGCCACGCCTTCGCGCGAGCGCGGGTGGGTTCGGACAGCCGCCCGCTGATGTCGGCGAGCGTGACCGCGCGCAGCGAGTCCCGCCAGGCCCGGTCCGCGTCGAGCATGATCTGCGCGACCGGGCACGGCGCCGTGCACCGCTCCGGCGGCACCGCGCAGGCGCCGCGCTGCCGGATCTCGGTGCACACGAACGAAGGCGTGGTGCCCTCGATCGCTTCGACGACGTCCAGCACGGTGATCTGCTCCGGGGCGCGGGCCAGGCGGAAGCCGCCGCGCGGCCCCGGGCTGGCGATCAGCACACCCGCCCGCACCAGTGATTTCAGGTGCTTGGCGAGGTAGGCCTCCGGCAGGTCGTAGTACCCGGCCAGGGTGCGGCGCGAAGCCAGGTCGCCCGCGTCGGCCTCCGCGAGGGTCACAGCGCAGTGCAGCGCCCACTCCACCCCCTGCGACAGCTTCATGTCCGGCACCCTACTTGGCAGACTTCATGGATAACGAATATCCATGATATCTATTTACCCATGATCCGAAGCGCCGCGCGATCGCAGCCCGCTCCGCCCACCGCACGTCGGTGGTTCGTCCTGGGAGTCGCCCTGACCGGCACCTTCCTGGCGACGTTCGACCTGTTCGTGGTGAACATCGCCGTTCCGTCGCTGCGCGCGGACCTGCGCGCCGGCGACGCGGCGATCGAGCTCGTCGTGTCCGGCTACGCCTTCGCCTACGCGGCCGGGCTGGTGACCGGCGGGCGCCTCGGCGACCGGTTCGGCTACCGGCGGACGTTCGCGCTCGGCATGGCGGCCTTCGCGGTCGCCTCGCTGCTGTGCGGGATCGCGGCGACACCCGGCCAGCTCGTCGCCGCTCGACTGCTCCAGGGGCTCGCCGCCGCCGCGATGGTTCCGCAGGTGCTCTCGCTGATCACCGTGACGTTCCCCGCCGAGCACCGGGGCCGCGCCACCGCCTGGTACGGCGCGGTGAGCGGGATCGCCGCGCTGGCCGGGCAGATCCTCGGCGGGCTGCTGCTGACCTCCGGGCTCGGCTGGCGGATGATCTTCCTGATCAACGTCCCGTTCGGGCTGATCGCCGCGGCGCTGGCGGCGCGCCTGCTGCCCGCGGGCGGCGGCCGGATGGCGCGGTTCGACCCGGTCGGCGCGGTCGCGGTGTCGCTGACCCTGGCACTGGTGCTGGTGCCGCTGGCGCTCGGCCGCGAAGCCGGTTGGCCCTGGTGGACCTGGGTGTGCCTGGTCGCGGTCGTGCCGATCGGGCTGCTGACGACGCGCGCGCAGCTGGGCCTGGCGCGGCGCGGTGGCGAGCCGATCATCGACCCGCAGCTCTTCGGCAACCGGCGGTACCTCGCACTGCTCGCCGCGAGCGCCCTGTTCCAGCTCTACTTCGGGGCGCTGATGTTCACCCTGACCATGCTGCTGCAGGGCAAGCTCGGCAGCAGCCCGGTGACCGCGGCGCTGGTCTTCCTGCCGCAGGGCGTGCTCTTCACCGTCGGCTCGATGCTCGGCGGACGGCTGACGGCCCGGTACGGTGTCCGGGTGCTGCTGAGCGGCGGAGTCATGGCGATGGCCGGGCTGGTCGCGCTCGCCGGAGCGCTGGCGGCCACCGGCGGCGAACTGCCGAGCTGGTGGCTGGCGCCGCCGCTGGCGCTCGTCGGGCTGGGCAACGGTTTCCTGCTGCCCCCGATGATCGGCGCGGCCCTGGCCCAGGTGCGGCCGGACCAGGCCGGTGCGGCGTCCGGCACGTTCACGACCACCCAGCAGTTCGCGAACTCGCTCGGCGTCACCCTGCTCGGGACGCTCTTCTTCGCCCTGGCCGGGCCCCGGTTGGTCGCCGCCGACACCGCCATGGAGGTCGTGTGCGCGGTGTACGTCGTGCTCATCGCAGCCGTGCTGGCGCTCATCGGAGTTCGCCGCGGGAAGGGAGAAGCCTGATGCGCAAGGCCGTCGTCGTCGGTGGCGGGATCGGAGGCCTGGCCACCGCCGCCGCGCTGGTCCGGCAGGGCTGGCAGGTGGAGGTGCTGGAGCGGGCACCGGAGTTCGCCGAGGTCGGCGCGGGCATCTCGGTGTGGCCGAATGCGTTGCGCGCCCTGGACGTGCTGGGCCTGGGCGACGCGGTGCGCGAACGCTCGGTGCTGTCCGGGCAAGCGGGCTTCAAGGACTCCAGCGGGAATTGGCTCTCGCGCATGGACACCGCCGAGGTCGAGACGCGCTTCGGGCCGATGGTGATGCTGCACCGCGCCGAACTGCTCGACGTGCTGCGCGCCGCGGTCCCGCCGGATGCTCTGCGCAGCGGGATCGAGGTGCAGCGGGTGCGGGCGGACGGGACGGTCGTGCATTCCGCCGGGGAGTCCGGGGCCGATCTGGTCGTGGGTGCCGATGGGATCCGCAGCGCCGTTCGCACCTCGGTCTGGGGCAGTTCTCCCGCTCCGCGCTACGCCGGTTACGCCGCCTGGCGGATGATCACCGCGCCGGTCGAGATCGAGGACAGCGGCGAGTCCTGGGGACGCGGCGAGCGGTTCGGCTTCGCGGCGCTGCCGGACGGGCGGGTCTACTGCTTCGCGGTGGCCAACGCCCCGGAGGGCGCCGCTCGCACCGGATTGGCCGAGCTGGAGCGCAGGTTCGGATCGTGGCACGACCCGATCCCGGCTCTCCTCGCCGCCACGAGCGAGGACTCGGTGCTGCACCACGACCTGTACGAGATGCCGCCGCTGCGCTCCTACGTGGCGGGCCGGGTCGCGCTGGTCGGCGACGCGGCGCACGCGATGACGCCGAACCTCGGGCAAGGCGCCTGCCAGGCGCTGGAAGACGCGGTCGTCCTCGCGGAAACCGCGACCAGCGGCGATCTTCCGGCCTACGACCGGCAGCGCCGCCCTCGCACGCAGCAGATCGTGAAGCGGTCCCGGCAGATCGGCGCGATCGCGCAGTGGTCGTCGCGCCCCGCCGTGTCGCTGCGCAACACGGCCCTGCGCTTGGCCCCGAGCTCGGCCGCCCTCCGCTCGCTGGAGCCGGTCCTCGACTGGCGCCGGTGAGCCCTGTGCGGGCAGACGACGCGGCGCGCGCTTCACACTGACCAGCGCAGCCCCGGCGGCCGGGCACGCGGGGCCGTGGTCAATTTCGTACGAAATTGACCGTCACCCGGGTGAACGTCAATTTCGCGCGAAATTGACCGTCACCTCGGCGGATCCGGCGGGACGGAGGCTCGATCGGCGTAACCGAGGCGCTGCCCGGCGCGCCGCCTGCGGCGGCGTCGAGTGCCCGGGCACCTCACTGGTGACGGCCGTGAGTGGTTTGGGGCGTTATAGCGCCCCGAAGCACTCACGGTTCCTGTGAAGACGGAGCCTGCGCGGGGCCGCCGCTACTGGCCGAGGAGTTGGCGGAGGCGGTTCAGGAGGTCTTCCCTGCTCGCCGCGCCCAGGCGCTGCTTGATGCGGCTGATGTGGTGCTCCACCGTTTTCGCCGAGATGAACAGGCGCTTGCCCACCTGCTTGTAGGTCAGGCCCGCCAGGACCAGCTCCGCGACTTCCTTCTCCCGCTCGCTGAGCATTCCGCTCTCGTCGTCGCCGCGCACCGCTCGCGGGCGCGGTGGCTTGCCCTGCAGCGCCCGGGCGCATTCCAGCAGCGCCAGCATCGCGCGGCGGTCCGCGGTCCGGATCGCCGCTTGGCCCGCCAGCCTCGCTCCGTCCCAGGCGAGCCCGGCCGCGTGGAGGGCTCGGGCGGTTCTTTCCGCTTCATCCTGGTCCACCTGGCCGGCGAGGATTCCCAGCCACACCCGGGCCGCTTCGGCCATCGCCGCCGCCAGCGGGTTGTGGTGGGCCATGCCGGCGAGCTCCACCGCCCGCTGCTGGGCGGTGTCCAGCTCGTCGAGGACGATCGACGCCTGGAGGCGCTTCCAGGTCAGCATCGACGTCCACAGCGGCGGGTTTCCCAGGCGGTCGAGCAGGGCCAGCGCTTCGGTCAGGTAGGGCTCGATCCAGTCCTGGTCGCGCAGCCGGGCTGCGGCGATCAGCAGTTCGCCCAGCGGGAGCAGGGCGAACAGGTCCACCGAGTGCTCCGCGACGACCTGGCGGGCTTGGCCCCGGGCGGCCGCGAGCGCTGCCATGTCGTTGTCGCGACTGGCGATTCCGGCTTCGAGCGCCGTGGCCACCAGGCGGTCGCGGGCCGTCATCTCGCCCGCCGGGAGCTTCGCGCGCGCGGCCACCGTGTCGCCTCGCACCAGCGGCAGCCACGCCGCCAGCAGGCGGTGCCGGTGCTGCAGCAGCGGGCCTCCGGTGCCGGCGTCGATCGCTCGGTCCAATGTGGACTTCGCGACGTCCAGCTCACCGCAGTGCAGGGCGACCAGCGCGGCCACCGAAGCAGGCGAGTCGGGCAGCAGGACGCCGCGCCCCACCGGTTCCGACAGCGACGCCGAGCGCACCAGCGTGGACAGCGCGATGGAGGCCGATCCGGTGACGGATTCCCGCACCCCAGCGGCCAGTTGCGCGGCGGCGCCGGTCATCGACGTCGGCGGGCCCGCGTCGTCGGAGGAGCTCAGCAGCTCGTCGGCATCGGCCAGCCTGCCGGATCCGATCAGGCCGACGGCCGCGAAGGCCCGGTCGCCCGGCCACCGCAGCCGTCCGACCGACCAGCGGCACATCTCCGCCGACCGCTCCAGCAGTCCGCGCTGGGCCAGCACGCTCGCCGCGACCTGCACGCCGAGCTCCCGGTCCGGCACCGCCGCGTCGACGATCACCTGATCGGCCAGCCGCAGCGCTTCGTCCAGCTCCCCCGCCACGGCCGCGGCCCGCGCACGCCGAGCGGCGACCGACGTGGCCGGAGCACCCGCCGACACCGCCGCGTCGAACAAGCGCGGTGCCAGCTTCGGCGCATCCAGCATCGCCTCTTCACCGGCCTGCTCGAACGCCTTGGCCAGCGTCGCTTCCGGGAGCAGCGCTATCTCGGCGCCGAGCAGCGGGCTGACCAGCGGCAGCACCGGGCCACCTCGGGCCAGCTGGGTCTCGACCAGGCGGCGGGTCACCTGGAGCCGTCGCTCCCACGGCGTCAACCGCAGCACGGCCTCGCGCACGATCGGCAGCAGCACGTCGTTCGCCGCCACCAGCCCGCCGGAGCGCACCGCCAGCAGCGCGGCGCCGACCGCGGCGGCGTCCAGGTCGAGCAGCGCCGCGAGCAGGTCCGGGTGCGGCGTCGCGCCGACGGCCATCGCCGTCACGCACGCCTGCCCGGCCTCGCCGAGCTGGTCCAGGTCGTGCTGGAACTGGTCGAGCGCCCGCGCGGACAGCTGCATGACGCCCGGTTCCACGGTGCCCAGCACGCGGCTCACGTAGCGGGGGACGCCGCCGGTCTGCGCGTGCAGCCAGCGGATCCAGTCCGCGGAGGCGGTTCCGACCTGGACCGCCAGCTCTTCCGGGCTGAGCGCGGAGAGCAGCACCGGCGCACCGAGCTCACCGATCAGCTCGCCCAGCGCATCGGGCCGCGGGCCCGGCCGGTAGGCGACCAGCAGGCGGGCTCCCGGCTGCCGGGCGAGCTCGACCAGCCGGGCCAGCGCGGGCTCGTCGAGGCGGTGCGCGTCGTCGACCAGCACCGCGCCCTCGTCCGCGCGGTCCAGGTCGGCAGCGCCGAGCACCGGGACACCGGCGGCTCGGTAGGCCTGCGCCAGCTCGGTCAGCAGCGCGGTCTTGCCGTAGCCGCCGGGGCCTTGGACACCTGCGGTGATGGGTGCGGACGGGGCGGTGGCGACCGCCGACCGGAGCCCGGTCGCGTGCCCGTCGAGCAGGGAGGTCGTCGAGTGGTTCACGCCTGCCGTCCTTGTCGGCCCGTCATCGGCTCATCAGCTGGAGGAGGCCCAGCATTCCGCCGCCGCTGGAGGAACTCGGCCAGAGGAAGGTGAGCAGCAGGCCGACGATCACCAGCACAGCGGCCGCGGACAGCTTAATGATCTTGATCCGCCGCGCGCGATCCTCATCGGGGGGCTCCAGCGGCAGCGGCTCCACGTCGATCGGCGGCCGCGGCGCGTCCGGGATCTCCGGTTCCTCCTCCTCGAAGTCCGAGCCCTCGATGCGCACCAGCACGCTGGTCTCGGAGATCGACCCCTCGTCGCCGTCGGTCGAGAGCAGCTGCACCGCGGCCGATGCCGCCCCGCAGGCCGCCGCCAGCTCCGGCGAGACGTCGACCTGCGGTGGCACCTTCAGCCGCTCGGCGACCAGCTGCTTGAGCAGCGGAACCCGCGCCGTGCCACCGGCCAGCACCACCGCGTCGAGGTCGTCCGGGGTCAGCGTCGCCGACTGCACCGCCTGCAGGACCAGCTCCGGCACGCGTTCCAGGTGCGGGCGGGCGAGCTGCTCGTAGCGGGATCGCGACATTGCGAATTCGGTTCGCACACCGGGCAATTCCACCCGGATCTGCGCACTTGCCTGCTGCGACAGCGCTTCCTTCGCGCGGACGCACTCGGCGCGCAGGTGCGCCAGCGCGGCCCGCTGGTTCAGGTCGGCGAGGTCCAGGGCCTCCAGCTGCTCGCCGAACTCCGCGCGCACCGCGGCGAAGATCTCGTCGTCCAGGTCCTGGCCGCTGGGGTGGTCGGCGGTCAGCGGGGAGCCCACCACCTCGAAGCCGCGCTGCCTGCGGCGCAGCACCGTGGCGTCCATCCCGCTGCCGCCGATGTTGGCCACCGCGATCGGCTCGTGCTCGGCAACGCGCTGCTTGCCCGCGTAGTCCAGGGCCACCGCCAGCGGTTCCGGCACCATCGTGACCTCGTTCAGCCCGAGCTGCGCCAAGGCCTGCTGCACCAGCCGGATCCGGTGCGGGCCCCAGGTGGCGCTGTGCGCGATCGCGATGTGCTCGGCCGGGTGCCCCTGCCTGCCCGCCACCACGTCGGCGACCCACTCGACCATGGCCGCCACCAGGCGCTGGGCGGGGACGAACTCGCTGCCGACCAGCAGCGGCAGGTCGTCGCCGAGGCGCGCGGTGAAGCCGCGCACCACCCACTCGTGGTGGGCGATCTCCTGGCGCTGGGCGGCCTCCCCCGCCACGAACGAACCGTCCTGCACCTTGCACAGCACGGTCGGCACCACCGGCCCGGCGGCCAGCGGCACCGGTGCCGCCGCGGCCCACCTGCTGCCATCGCGGCGGGCGATGGCGGCCGTGGTGGCCGTCGCACCCAGATGAACGCCCAGGACGTAAGGCATGCAATCCCTTCGTGTCACCGGTCGGCCACCATCGGGCGATACCGGTGGCGGCGCGGGGTGGACACAATTTAGCGCGCGCTCGGTTACACAGAGGTATCAGATTCCCCACTCGATCCCCTAACGGACCACCTAGCGGATCCCCTAATAGAGATCTGAGTAACTAGGAGTCGTACCCGATGGCCTGGGGGCTCTCACCCCATAGCGTGATCGCCACAGGGGTGAGGACCCGCGCGACCTCACTCGGAAACCCCAGCCGAGAACCGCTGAGCACATCGGGAGGCCCAACGATGATGAACCCTCAGCACGCGACCGGTCGGGCCGAGTCCTCCACTCCAGACCCCGGGACGCACTCCGCCGGCCTTCCGGAAGAGCCGACGCTGTACGAGTTCCTCACGCGCCTCGTCAGCGACCCGGCCGCCCGGTCGGCCTTCGACACCGATCCGCAAGCCACGCTGGATCAGGCCGGACTCGGGGGAATGAGCGCGACGGACGTACTGCACGCATCGTCGCTCGTCCTCGACTACGCGCCGGTCGAGGTGGTGACGGAATACGGGCGCTCACTCCAGAGCAGCGTCGAGAAGTTCGCTGCGAGCTCCCAGGCCGTCGCGTTCAACCAACTGCATCCCGCACATCCACTAGATCAGGAAGAGCAGAGCATGCTGCAGAACACCCCCGCCCAGTCCGACGACTTCGGCAAGGACAGCGACGTCGACGCCACCCTGCCGGCTCCGGCCCCGGCTCCGTCGAACAACACCGACGTGGACGTCGACATCGAGCAGACCGACTCGCACAACCTGATCAGCATCCACCACGTGCTGAGCGACAACAGCGTCGGCAACGACAACATCATCGGCTCCGTGGTGGGCAACACCGTCGGCCAGGTCGGCGACAGCCTCGACCTCGGCGACGTCACCAACGTGGTCGGCAACACCGTCACCGAGGTCAACTCGACCGCCACCCACGTCTTCGACACCAGCGTCGACCTGACCGCCGGTGCGGGCTCCCTGGTCTACGGCGACGTGACCAACGTGGTCGGCAACACCATCAGCGGCGACACCCTGAACGTCGTCGGCGACCTCAACGTCGGCAACGTGCTGGGCAACGTCACCAACGGCGACGTGACCGAGATCGTCGCGAACGCCCCGGTCGTCGGCGACGTGGTCGCCAACGTCGGCAACACCGTCACCAACGTGCCGGTCGTGGGCGACGTCGTGAACAACGTCGCCAGCGGCGACATCTCCAGCGTGACCGGCGTCGTCGGTGACGTGACCAGCGTTGCGGGCGACCTGCCGGTCGTCGGCGACGTGGCCGGTGTGGCCGGCGGCGTCGTGGGCGAGGTCCCGGTCGTGGGCGACGTGCTGGGCGGCGTCACCAGCGGCGACGTCAGCATCCTGCCGGTCGACGACGTGACCGCCGCGGTTCCGGCCGCCCCGGTCGAGACCGTCACCGAGACCGTCGGCAGCCTGCCGGTCGTCGGCGAGGTCGCCGACACCGCCACCTCGGCCCTGCCGCTGGACCTGGACGGCCTGCTCTGAACGCAGTGAGCGACTGAATGCCGGGATCCGCCGCACGCGGATCCCGGCATTTCGCGCATTTCCGCAGTATTTCGACGACAGCGGGCGATCGAAACCGTGTGAGTTCAGCCGTTCGGGTTTATCTCTCCGCGATGTCAGGCCACAATCGACGCCGTGATCGAGACGGCGTTGGTGGAACTGATCGATCGCGCGACTGCGGAATGCGCCGAGCAGCAGCGCGCGGATCTGCACAACCGCCTGCGCCAAATCCGGACCAGGGTGCTCGACCCGACGCAGCTGGTGCTGGTCGTCGGCGAATCGAAGCAGGGCAAGAGCGCGCTGGTCAACGCGATAGTGAACGCCCCGGTGTGCGCTTCCGGCGACGACGTCACCACCGTCGTGCCGACCCTCGTGCGCTACGCCGACGAACCGACCGCGCTGCTCATCGAGCACGAGCCCCGGCAGGGCCCGGCCGCGCTGGACCGGATGCCGGTGCCCGTCGAGCGGGTCCGCGAGCACCTGGACCGCGCCCTCGCGCTCGGCCGACCGGTCACCAGGGGCGAAGTGGGCATACCGCGCGCCGTGCTGCAGAACGGGCTCGCGCTGATGGACACCCCCGGCGTCGGCAGCGTGTCCTCCTCGCTGACCGCCACCACGCTGACCGTGGTCGCCGAAGCCGATGCCCTGCTGATGGTCTCCGACGCCACCCAGGAGCTGACCACCAACGAGCTCTCGTTCCTCAAGCAGGCCACCGCGCTGTGCCCGAACATCGCGCTGGTGCTGCCGAAGATCGACCGCACGCCGCACTGGCGGAAAGTGCTGGAGACCAACCGCAAGCACCTGGAGAACGCCGGTATCGCGGCCAAGATCTTCCCGGTGTCGGCCAGCATCCGGATGCGCGCGATGCAGGCCAAGAACACCGCGCTGAACACCGAATCGGGCTTTCCGCCGCTGCTGGAATTCCTGCAGACCGAACTGGCGGGAAAGCACGAGCAATCCACCCGGCGCCTGGTCGCGCACAACGTTTCCGAAGCCCTCACCCAGGTCAACGACGCGCTGAAGGCCGAACTCGCCTCGCAGAACCCGCGCACCGCGGCGGAAACCCTGGTCGAGCTGGAAACCGCGCAGCGCCGCGCCGAAGACCTCCGCCGGGTCTCCAACCGCTGGCAGAAAGCGCTCAACGACGGCATCGCCGAGCTCTACGCCGACATCGAGTTCGACTTCCGCGAGCGCGCCTGGGCGATCCTGCACGAGGTCAACGAGATCTTCGAGGTCGCCGACCCGCTGAAGGTCTGGGACGAGTTCCGCGAATGGCTCACCGACCGGCTCACCGACGCGATCGTCGACACCTTCGAGTGGCTGGAGGCCCGGCAGGAGCAGCTGGCCGAGGTGGTCGCCGCGGAGATGCGCTCCGAGCACAGCGTGCACAGCCCCGAGCTTGACCGCATCCACCCGCCCTCCCCGATGGAGGAGGTGCCGGAGCCGAAGCTGCCGAGCCGCAGCGAGTACAAGCGGTTCGACCAGTTCCTCACCGGGCTGCGCGGCTCCTACGGCGGTGTGCTGATGTTCGGCATGATCACCTCCTTCGCGCTGGGCGGGCTGTTCAACGTGGTGTCGATCTCGGCGGGCGTGCTGCTGGGCATCAAGAGCCTCGACGAGGAGAAGGACTCGCGGCTGCGGCGCCGCCAGACCGAGGTGAAGAGCGCCGTCCAGCGCCACGTGGAGCAGGTCATCTTCCACGTGAACCGGGAGGCCAAGACCACCATCCGCACCGTGCACCGCGGCCTGCACACGCACTACATGCAGATCACCGAGGACGCGCAGTCGGAGATCAGCCGGGCCATCCAGGAGATCAAGCGCTCCGCCGAGCGCAGCGCGGTGGACCGCGACCAGCGGGCCCGGGAGATCCGGCAGAAGATGGAAGACCTCACCTCGCTGCGCCGCCGGGTCGCCGTGCTCACCCAGAACCGGATCACCGCGGCATGACCGGCGAAGCCCTGCTCGACCGCGCCCGCGCGCTGCTGATCCGCACGATGACCTTCTACCGCGACGACCCGCGCACCTCCACCTGGTTGCGCGGCCGGCTGGAACGGCTCGACCAGCCGCTGCGCATCGCGGTCAGCGGCCGGGTCAAGGCGGGCAAGTCGACGCTGATCAACGCGCTGGTCGGCGCCGAGCTCGCACCGACCGACGCCGAGGAGCGCACCCAGGTCAGCACCTTCTACCAGTACGGCCCCGAGCCGAAGATCCTGGTGCACACGCCGCAGGGCACCGTACAGAACGTTCCGGTGTCCACATTGGACGCTGGAACCATCCGCGACCTGCAGCACTGGCGGCCGGACGAGGTGTCGCGGCTGGTCATCGAATCGCCCACGCCCGGACTGCAGGCCATCACGCTGATCGAAACGCCGGGCGTGGCTTCGGCGGCGGTGCAGGAGACCGGGCGATCGGCGCTGGCGCAGATCCTGTCCGAAGCCGACGCCGTGCTGTACCTGACGCGCTACCCGCGGCAGACCGACCTGCAGTTCCTCCAGTCGGTCAACGAGCTGCAAACCGCCCGCAGCGTCCCGATCAGCACCATCGTCGCGTTCTCCCGCGCCGACGAGACGGGCAGCGGCGGGCCGGACGGGTTGCAGGCCGCCGAGCGGATCGCCGAGAAGTTCCGGGGCGACCCGACGCTGCGCTCCTTCGCCCAGCACCTGATCCCGGTGGTCGGGCTCCTCGGGCAGGCGGTGGCGACGATGACCGACGAGGAGTTCACCGCGCTGGTCAACCTCGCCCGGTTGTCCCAGAACGACCTGGAAGCGCTGCTGCTGTCGGCGGACCGGTTCGTCAACAGCAAGATCGAATCGATCCCCGGGCCCATCCGGCAGCGGCTCTTCGAGCGGTTCGGGCAGTTCGGCCTGGGCCGCGCGCTGACGTTGCTGCGCAGCGGAGTCACGGAACCCAAGAAGCTGCGCGCGGCGCTGCTCGACGAGAGCGGCCTGAACTCGCTGCACGAGACCGTGCACCAGCAGTTCGTGGAACGCCAGGACGCGCTGCGAGCCCGATCTGCGCTGTTGGCCGTGGACATGGTGCTGCGCGCCAACCCGCGCCCCGGCGTGCAGCAGCTGCAGGGCGAGTTCGAGCGGATGCTGGCCAACGCGCACGAGTGGGACGAGCTGCGGCTGCTGTCGGCGCTGGATTCCGGCCAGGTGCGTTTCACGCGGCCGCTCCAGGCCGAGGCGAAGCGGCTGCTCGGCGCGTTCGGGAGCAGCCCGCAGGAACGGCTGGGCAGCGAGGACGCGGCGCTGGCCGAGGCGGCGGCCGCCGCGCTCGCCCGATGGCGGCAGCAGTCGGTGAACCCGTTGCACGATCGAATCCACCGCGACGCGGTGCGCACCGTTCTGCGCAGCTGCGAACGCCTGGTCGTCAACCAGGCCCACGCGCCCCAACGCCCGGCCCAGCCGCGCCCTTCGCAACAGCACCCCGTTCAGCAGCCCGCGCAGCACCAGACTGGGCAGCACCAGCAGCCTGCGCAGCACCAGCGCAGCCCTTCTGCGCATTCCTCCGAGGGCCAGCACCGATCTGGGCACCACCAGGTGGTGCAGCCCCAGCAGGTGGAGCAGCCGCGCCGCCGGCGCGCAGCGCACCAGGCCCCGCCCCAGCCCCCGCAAGATCCTCCTGGCGCGCATTCCCGCCCCTAGGTGTCCACAGTGGAACATCCAGGGTCTTTCGCGGTCTGGGAGGAGTTGTGGTGGACATCGTCCGGCGTGCGTACGACCACCCCGACGTGACCGCGCTCGTCGCGCGCCTGCAAGGCGAGTACACGCAGATCTACGGCGAGCCGGACGACTCTCCCGTCGACGCCGCTCAGTTCAGCCCGCCGAACGGAGTTTTCGGCGTCGGGTACGAGCGCGGAACCGCCGTGGCCATGGGAGGCTGGCGCCGACGCGACGACGGACGCGCCGAGCTCAAGCGCATGTACGTGCCCGACGAGCACCGCGGCAAGGGCTTCTCGCGGGCGATCCTCAGCTGGCTGGAGAACGCGGCCGCGGCCGACGGAGCTGCGGAAATGGTGCTGGAGACCAACCAGCGCCACCCGGCAGCGCTCGCCCTGTACCGATCGGCCGGGTACACCGCGGTCGAGGCGTTCGGCTACTACGCGGACGACCCGCTCACCGTCTACCTCGGCGTCTCGCTGCCCCGACGCGCCTGACCCGCGCTAGCCGTCGTCGAACGCGACGAGCACCTCGGAGAAGTCACCTTCGCGGAGCGCCTGCCTCGGGATGAGGAAGTGCAGCGAACCTCCTTCCGGGAACTCCCACCCGCCGATGTTGCTGGAGAGCCGGAGGAGGTGCGCGTACTCGCCCCGGCGGTCCGGCAGCGGATCGCCCGGCTGCACCGCGATCGGCCAGCCGAAGGCCTGGTCGAGGCCACCTCCCGGATACCGGTCGCCCAGGTGCTCCTCGGTGAACAGGTCGATCACCTGCTCCTCCGGGTCGCAGATGCTCGTCAGGTCGGGGCCCGGATCGAGCCCGAAGCCCTCGATGAGATCTTCCAGCGACGCGCCCCACCACACGTCGGGCAGGGCCAGGCCCGGTGCGGCGTGCAGCGGGACGCTCGCGAACGAAACACCCGGCGGCTCGACCTCGACCGCGCGCTCCGGATCCGCGGGAACGACCTCGCAGCGGTGGGAGCACTCGAGGCCGAAGAAGTTCAGCAGGCCAGGACGAACGGGCAGCTCGTCCTGGAGCCACGGCGCGAGCTCGGCCGTGTCGAGGACCGCGAACAGGAGGAGCGGGACGTCATCGGCATCGTGCGGCCACGGCGTTCCCGGTTCCAGCAGCGCCGGGCCGCCCGCCCTGCTGCGCCCTGCCGCCGGATGGGATTCGTCGGCCGGTCTGAGCTCGAACCCCGGCCTGGCCAGCGCGGCCAGCTGCGCCCCCAGGTGCTCCCCGAGCAGTTCGACGCACGTCTCCCTGATGTGGGCGGCTTCGCGTTCGCGGTGCATTGAGCGTCTTTCCAACCTCGTTTTGCGTAGCGGTGCGGGTTGCGGAACCTCAGCGCCCGCCTGGCTGCGGGATCCCGCTCTTATGTATGCCCAATACACGGCGAACGGGCTGTCCTCGCCAGGCGACCTCTGCGAACCCGCGGCGGTGCCGGTTGCGTAGGTGGGTTATGCGCCTGGCGGCGCATGCGACACCCCGCCGACGTTCGGCTTCCAGCCTCGCGGCTGCGGAACCACCAAGGTGAAAAACGCTCATTTCGACATCCCAGCAGAGAATTCCGGCGAACTCTCCGTTTTGCCGCAAGAGCACTTGCCAGCAGTCCCCCCGAATCTTCCCGTGAACCCGATCCGGCTCTCGTGCGGAGAACAGGATGTACGAGGACGGACGGCGAAGGGCAGCCATGGGTGCACCAGCGATCGACGGCGAATCAGAGGACGACGCTTCGATCATCGGGAGATCGGTGCGGGATCCCGACCGCTTCGCCGCGATATTCGACCGGCACGCGCCGTTGATCCACCGGTACCTCGCCCGTCGCGTCGGCGGGGACGTGGCCGAGGACCTGGTGGCCGAGACGTTCCTGACCGCGTTCCGCAAGCGGCAGCGCTACGACCTGGGCAGGGCAGACGCCAGGCCGTGGCTGTACGGGATCGCGACGAAGGTGGTCGGCCAGCACCGCCGTCAGGAAGAGCGCACCTACCGGTACCGCAACGCCATCGCCCCGGTGCCGGACGAGCTGGGCCACGCGGACCGGGTCGCCGCGCAGGTCAGCGCGCAGGCCATGGGGCCGCTGCTCGGCGCCGCGCTGGGGAAGCTGTCCCAGAAGGACCGCGACGTGCTGCTGCTCGTCGCCTGGGAAGACCTGTCCTACGAGGAAGTCGCGGCCGCACTGGGCATTCCGGTCGGCACCGTGCGGTCGCGCCTGAACCGGGCCCGCAAGAAGACCCGCGCCGTGCTCACCGCTGCGGGCAGCACCCCGAACCACCAGGAGGTCGTTCGCAATGGACGTTGACGAGATGAAGCTGATCAAGGAATTCAGCGGATCCGCCCCGCTCCCCGACCGGAACCAGCTCGTGCCCGCGCGCAACCGCCTGATCGTCGCCGCAGCCGAGGAGCGCACCGGTTCAGCGCCCGCGATGCGGAGCCGGGGACGACGTTGGGCCTGGTCGACCGGGCTGACCGTCGGCCTCGCCGCGGCGATCTCCGGCGTGCTGGTCCTCACCCCGGCGGGCGAAGTCGGCGGCGGGGCCCCGGTCGCGAACGCCGAGGCGGCGCAGGTGCTGCGAAGCGCGGCTGACGCGGCGCTGAAGCTCCCCGACGCCGCACCCCGGCCCGACCAGTTCGTCTACTTGCGGTCCGAGACCCCCGACGGCCCTCGCGAAGCCTGGCTGTCGGCCGACGGAACGCGCGAGGGCGTCTACGTGCAGGGCGGTGAGAACCCCGGAACAGTGCCCGCCTGCCAGGGCTCGACGTACCAGGATTCGATCGGCACCCCCCAGGAAGCCGGGAACTGCACTCCGGAGGCCGGCTACCGGCCGGGGCTGCCGACCGAGGCGGACGCGATGCTGGAATACCTGAAGAATCCCGAGAACGCCAAGGATCCCAACGTCGTCTCGTCCATCCGGCGCCTGGCCACCGAGTCGTACATGCGCCCGGAATCGCGCGCGGCGCTCTTCGAGGCCGCCGCCGAGATTCCCGGCATCACGGTGGTCCCGGACGCGAAGGACCCGAGTGGACGGTCCGGCATCGGCATCTCCTTCCCCAGCCCGGACGGCACCCCGCAGCTGCTGATCTTCGATCCCACCAGCTACGCCTTCCTCGGCACGGAGAACTACGCCCAGCTGGAAGTCGCGTTCACCGACCAGCCCGGGCACCGCCCCTGATCAGCCCGACGCCCGCCGGAAGAGGTTCCGGAAGACGCGAAGGCCGTGGCGCCCCGGCCCTTCGCAGCTGGTTCCCGCACTGGCGGGAACGGCCGAAGGTCCTGGGAGTCGGGAGCTCCCAGGACCTTCGCGCGTGGTCGTGGTCCGTCAGCCCTGGACCTTGGCGGCGATCTTGTCGCCGGTGTCCTTGTCGACGCTGCGCCAGTACTCCAGCGCCCGCTCCAGGACCGGCTTGGTCACGCCTCCCGAGAGGTGACCGGCCACGTTGTCCACGAACCGCGCCCGCTCCTCGTCGTTGAAGACGTTGCGCACCATCGCACCCGGCTGGCCGAAGTCGTCGTCCTCGGCGTGCAGCCGGTACGCCGAGCGGATCACCTCGTGCTCGATCCCGGTGGCCGAGTCGTCGACGCCGTAGGCCGGATCGGCGCGCGGGCCGTCGTAGGAGTTGGGCACGTACACCGGGTCCTGCCCGATGCTGTACCGCATCGCGCCGTCCTTGGAGTAGCTGTTCACCGGCGCGATCGGCCGGTTGACCGGCAGGTCGTTGTAGTTGGTGCCGATCCGGTAGCGGTGCGTGTCCGGGTAGGCGAACAGCCTGCCCTGCAGCATCTTGTCCGGCGAGGCGCCCACACCGGGCACCATGTTCGACGGTTCGAACGCGGCCTGCTCGATCTGCGCGAAGTAGTTGTCCGGGTTGCGGTTCAGCACGAACCGCCCGACCTCGATCAGCGGGTAGTCGGCGTGCGGCCACACCTTGGTCAGGTCGAACGGGTTGAACCGGTAGTCCGCGGCGTCCTCGAACGGCATGACCTGGACGTAGCAGGTCCAGCTCGGCTGCTCGCCCGACTTGATCGCGGTCCACAGGTCGCGGATGTGGTGGTCGGCGTCCTCACCGGCCATCCGGTCCGCCTCGGCCTGGGTCAGGAAGTCGTGCCCCTGGTCGGTCTTGAAGTGGTACTTCACCCAGAACTTCTCGCCCGCCCCGTTGATCCACGAGTAGGTGTGCGAGCCGTACATGTTCATGTTGCGCCAGGTGCGCGGGATGCCGCGGTCGCCCATCAGGTAGGTCACCTGGTGGGCTGATTCCGGGCAGCGGCTCCAGAAGTCCCACTGCATGTCGTTGTCGCGCAGGTGGTTGTCGGCGCGGCGCTTCTGCGAGTGGATGAAGTCCGGGAACTTGATCGCGTCGCGGATGAAGAACACCGGGGTGTTGTTGCCGACGAGGTCGTAGTTGCCCTCGTCGGTGTAGAACTTCATCGCGGTGCCGCGCGGGTCCCGCCAGGTGTCCGGCGAGCCCAGCTCACCGGCCACCGTGGAGAACCGCACCAGCGTCTCGGTCTTCGCCCGCGGCTGGAACACCGCGGCTCTGGTGAACTGGCTGACGTCCTCGGTGACCTCGAAGAACCCGAACGCCCCGCCGCCCTTGGCGTGCACCACGCGCTCGGGCACCCGCTCGCGGTTGAACTGCGCGTTCTTCTCGATCAGGTAGTGGTCCTGCAGCAGGACCGGGCCGTTCGGGCCGGCGGTCAGCGAGTGGTCGTCGCTGGCCACCCGGATGCCTGCGTTGGTCGTCGTGGGTCGTGCCGAACTCACGATCGTCCTCCTCGTGGTGGTGGCTGAGGCCCTCCGGGCCTACCGAGGACCGGCAGTCGGGGCAGCGCGCCACCACGCGGGACGAGTCCGGAAACCGTCCTACAGCGGCAGGTCGCGCAGGGTTTCGTAGATCCGCTCGACCACCGCTCGGCGACGCGCCATCAAACGCGCGGCCGCCGCGTCGGGCGTGGCCCGTCCTTCCGGCACGACCAGTTCGGCGGCGCGCTCCAGTGAATCGAACTCACCCAGGGCCCGCCACCCGAGCAGCACCGCGCCGAGCCCGGAGCCGCCGCTGCCCTCCGCGAGGTCCAGGTCGATGTCGAGCGCCGCCGCGATGGCGTCCGCCCAGACCCGGCTCCGGAAGCCACCGCCGGTGGCCCGCACCGCGCGGACCTCGGCACCGGAGTCGCGCACCGCGTCGAGCACCAGCGCGAGCTGCTGCGCCACGCCTTCGACGACCGCGCGGGTCATCTCGGCGCGACCGTGCGACCGCCGCAGCCCCAGGAACGAGCCGGTCAGGCCCGGTTCCCACCACGGCGCCCGCTCGCCGAGCAGGTACGGCAGGGCGATCAGCCCCTCCGCACCGGGCGGCACGGCCGCCGCTTCGTCGAGCAGCTCGGCCACGTCGACGCCGAACGCCTCAGATGCCCACTGCGCGGCGACCCCGCCGTTGCTCACGGCACCGCCGATCACCCACAGCCCGTCGGCCAGCGCGTAGCTGAACGTCCGGCAGCGCTCGTCGACGCCGGGCTTGTCCCGGGTCACGCGGAGCGCCCCGCTGGTGCCCAGCGAGAGCGCGGCCACGCCCGGCTGCACCGCACCGACGCCGAGGTTGGCCAGCGGACCGTCGCCACCGCCGAGCACGACCGGCAACCCCTCGGGCAGCCCGACGGCGTCGGCCACCTGCGAGGTCAGCGGCATGGTCGTCGTCGGCGAGTGGATCTCCGGCAGCTGCTCGGCGCGGACGCCCGCGACCTCCAGCGCCGGTTCGTGCCACTGCAACGTCGACATGCCCTGCAACCCGCTCCCGGAGCTCAGCGAGTACTCGGTGACGAGCTCCCCGACGAAGTCCGCGACCACGAAGTCCTTCAACGCGCACCAGCGCACCACGTCGTGGGTGAGGTCGGGCTGGCTCCCGGTCAGCCAGGCCAGCTTCACCATGACCGACTGCGTGTGGACCGGCGTGCCGGTCGCACGGTGCAGCGCCGAGGCGGCGTCGCGGTCGGACCGGATCCGCGCCGCGACGTCGGCCGCGCGGGTGTCCGCCCAGTTGAAGGCCGGTGTGGCCGGAGCACCGGACGAGTCCAGTCCGACCAGCGTGTGCATGGCGGTGCTGAACGACAGCCCGGCCACCTCGTGCCCGTGCTCCTTCGCCCAGGCCGCGCACTCGGCCAGCGCCTCGATCGCGGCGTCGCGCACCTGCACGGCGTCCTGCGTCGCCTCACCGGACTCGTCGGTCCGCAGCGGGTAACCGCGCTCGGTCTGGTGCAGCACCCGAGCGTCGGTGCCAGCCGCGACGACCTTCGTCGCCGTGGTGCCGAGATCGATGCCGAGGACAACCGGGGCAGGGCTCATGCCCCCAACCTATCCGCCGAACGCAGCAACGGATTCGCTCAGGGCACACCCCCGGACCGCCGATGCCCGAGCAACTCCAGGTCAAGGCACATCCGCACGAGCTCGGTCGACGTGAACCGACCACCACCCCGCCAGCCGATGCGGTAAACGTCACCCGCGAGCCGGTAGTCGGTGAGCGTCACCGATGGCTCCGGATCAACCTGCCAGTAGAGGGGTATCCCCGCCGTGGCGTACTCGCTGCACTTCGTCACGGTGTCGAGCGTTCTGGAACCTGGCACGCTCACCTCGACCACGCCGAGGAGATCCGACGCGGACGGCATCTGCATGTCCCGGTCGATCAACCTCGTCGGCACGATGGCCACATCCGGCACGCGAACGGTGGGCGGCCATCGTTCCTCCACGATGACTTCCATTCCGCATATCGGTTCCCATTCACCAGGCAGCACATCCTCCAGTTCAAAGGCCATCGAGTTCGCGACACGTTGGTGCCACGTACCGGGCCGAGGTGCGCCGGTCAGCACTCCTTCCTGCAGTTCGTAGTAGCGCGAGCGGTCTTCGGGGAGCGCCGCGAATTCGGTCAGGGTCAGCAGGTGGTCAGGCCACGCAATGGGTTTCATGGGTCCACTGTGGCGAATGGTTCGCGAGAGGTTCAAGGAGAATTAGAGATGAACACACGTTCGAATGAATCTTGAATCCGTTGCGCCGCAACGAAAAGGCGCCTCCCTCCCGCAGCCGGGAGGAAGGCGCCCTGTCGAGCCGGGGGCTTACTTCGCGAGGGTTTCGGCGATCTCGTAGGTGTTGAGCGCCGCGCCCTTGCGGAGGTTGTCACCGCAGACGAAGAAGTCCAGCGTGTTCGGGAAGTCCAGCGCCTGGCGGACGCGGCCCACGTAGGTCGGGTCCTCGCCGACCACGCCGGCCGGGGTCGGGAACACGCCGTTGTCGTGGTCGTCCTGCAGGACGATCGTCGGCTGCGCCTCGAACAGCCGGTGCGCCTGCTCCACGGTCACCTCGCGCTCGAAGGTGGCGTGCACCGCCAGCGAGTGCGTGGTCACCACCGGCACCCGGACGCAGGTCGCGGAGACCTTCAGGTCCGGGATGCCCAGGATCTTGCGGGACTCGTTGCGGACCTTGAGCTCCTCGGAGGTCCAGCCGTCGTCCTTGCGCGAACCGGCCCACGGCACCACGTTCAGCGCCAGCGGAGCCTTGAACGGCGTCTCCGCGGGCAGCCCGGCCGCGGCCAGCGCCTCGGCCACGTCACCGGCGCGCTCCCCGACGCCCTTGCCCGCGACCGCGGCGATCTCCGCCTGCAGCCGGTCGATGCCTTCCTGACCAGCACCGGAAGCGGCCTGGTAGGAGGAGACGACCAGCTCGCGCAGGCCGAACTCGCGGTGCAGCGCACCCAGCGCCGCCATCATCGACAGCGTGGTGCAGTTCGGGTTGGCGATGATGCCCTTGGGCCGCTCGTTCGCCTGCTCCGCGTTGACCTCGGGCACCACCAGCGGCACCTCGGGGTCCATCCGGAACGCACCGGAGTTGTCCACCGCGATCGCGCCGCGCTCGGCCGCCACCGGCGCCCACTGCGCGGAGACCTCGTCCGGCACGTCGAACAGCGCGATGTCCACGCCGTCGAACGCCTCCGGCGCGAGCTCCACCACGGTGTGCTCCTGGCCGCGCACGGTGATCTTCTTGCCCGCCGACCGCGCGGAGGCGATCAACCGGATCTCGCCCCACGGCACGGAGTCGCGGTTGTTGATGATGTCGATCATCACGGTGCCGACCGCGCCGGTCGCACCCACGATTGCCAGCGTCGGTGCCATCAGCGACCACTCCCCGCGTAAACAACGGCCTCTTCATCGCCACCGAGCTCGAACGCGTCGTGCAGCGCGCGCACGGCGTCGTCGAGCTGGGTGTCCTGGATCAGCACCGAGATGCGGATCTCCGAGGTGTTGATGATGTCGATGTTCACCCCGGCGTTGGACAGCGCCTCGCAGAACGTCGCGGTGACGCCCGGGTGCGACCGCATCCCGGCGCCGACCAGCGAGACCTTGCCGACCTCGTCGTCGTAGACGACCTTGTAGAAGCCGACCTCCTCCTGGATCTTCTCCAGCTCGGCGACCGCCACCGCACCGTTGCTGCGGGCCACGGTGAAGGTGATGTCGGTGAGACCCGAGTCGGTGCTGGAGACGTTCTGCAGCACCATGTCGATGTCGATCTCGGCGTCGGCGACCACGCGGAAGATGCGGCCCGCGACGCCGGGGTTGTCGGGCACACCGCGCACGGTGACCTTCGCCTCGGACCGGTCGTGCGAGACGCCGGTGATCATGGCCTGTTCCACGGAAAGATCCTCCACTGAGCCGGACACGGTCGTACCGGGCTTGGGCGAGTAGGACGAGCGGACGTGCAGCGGGACGCCGTAGCGGCGCGCGTACTCCACCGCGCGCAGGTGCAGCACCTTCGCGCCGGTGGCCGCCATCTCCAGCATCTCCTCGTAGGTGATGTGCTCGAGGTGCTTGGCGTTGGGCACGATGCGCGGGTCGGCGGTGTAGATGCCGTCGACGTCGGTGTAGATCTCGCACACGTCGGCGTTCATGGCCGCGGCCACCGCGACCGCGGTGGTGTCCGAGCCGCCCCGGCCGAGCGTCGTGATGTCCTTGGTGTCCTGCGCCACACCCTGGAAGCCGGCGACCAGCACGACCTGGCCCTCCTCCAGCGCTTCCTGCACGCGCCCCGGGGTGACGTCGATGATCCGGGCGTTCTGGTGCGCCGAGGTGGTGATCACCCCGGCCTGCGACCCGGAGAACGAGCGGGCTTCCGCACCGAGCGACTCGATGGCCATCGCGACCAGCGCGTTGGAGATTCGCTCCCCGGCGGTCAGCAGCATGTCGAGTTCGCGCTCCGGTGGAGCTGGGTTGACCTGTTTGGCGAGGTCGAGCAGCTCGTCAGTGGTGTCTCCCATCGCCGAGCACACGACCACGACGTCGTTGCCCGCCTTGCGGGTCTCGACGATGCGTTCGGCGACCCGTTTGATGCGATCGGCACTCTCAAGCGAGGATCCGCCGTACTTCTGGACGACGAGCGCCACGTGAAACAAACCTCCTCGACCGCTGCGGTCGCCCCGGGCACGGGTTGTCCCCGCACTGACACCGGTGGACGAAGAGCGCCAACGCACCGCGGGCGCGCAGGTTGCCCCAGCGACCGAGCAGTCGACAGCGTCGGCCGCTACCGGCCGAAACGGCCTTCTACCAGGTCGCTCCGCTGCCGGACTAGCCTACCGAACCGACACCGCCCGACCCCAGCCCCAGCGGTCGCCACTACCCTGAGAGGCTCGATTGTCGACAAGCGCGGAGGACGGGGTTGCCCACCACTCCAGGTGCGATCGAGCCACCCACGGGAAGTCTCGGAAACAGCCCTGCTACCCAGCGGAAACACTCCGGATCCACGGCGCTGGACCGGCTGCTGGACGGCTCGCCGCAACGGCGTCGGCTGATCGTCGCCGTCGCGCCTGCTGTGGTTTACCTCGCAATCCGTCTGGTCGGCCTGCTGGTGCTCGCCTGGCTGTCCGCGGCCAACGACGAAGCGATCCTGGACAACCTGCGCGCCTGGGACGGGCAGTGGTACCTGGAGATCGCCCAGCACGGCTACGGCGGCGTGGATCCGAGCATGGTGGACGGCTTCGGCAACCGGTACCCGGAGACGCCGCTGGCCTTCTTCCCCGGCTACCCGCTGCTGATCATGGCGTTCTCGCTGATCCCGGGGGTCAGCGCGACCGGTGGCGCGATCACCGCGAGCCTGGCCTGCGGGGTGGCCGCGGCCTACGGGCTGGCGCGGCTGGGCCGCCGGATCGGCGGTTCCGAGGGCGTCGGGCTGCTGCTGGTGGTGCTGTTCGCGGCGGCACCGATGTCGGTGGTGCTGTCGATGGCCTACTCGGAGGCGCTGTTCTGCGCGCTGGCGATCTGGGCGCTGATCGGGGTCATCGAGCGGAACTGGCTGCTGGCCGGGCTGTGCTGCGCGGCGGCAGGCCTGGTGCGGCCGACCGCCGCGGCGCTGATCGGCGTGATCGGGCTCGCCGCGCTGATCGCCATCGTGCAGCGGAAGGACACCTGGCGGCCGTGGCTGGCGATGCTGCTGGCGCCGAGCGGGATGCTGCTCTACATCGGCTGGGTGGGGGTCCAGACCGGCAACCTGACCGGCTACTTCGCGCTCCAGCAGCGCGGCTGGTCGTCGCAGTTCGACGGCGGTGTCGCCACCGCGCAGTTCCTGCTGGAGTCGCTGACCACGGAGAAGTCGGTCTTCGAGACGTTCACGACGTGGGTCGTGCTGGCCGCGCTGGTGCTGATGGTGCTCTGCCTGCGGCAGCGGATGCCGTGGCCGCTGCTGCTGTTCGCCGCCGCGGTGCTGGTGCTGGACCTGGGCTCGGACGGCTTGATGTACTCGAAGGTGCGCCTGATGCTGCCGGCGTTCCCGCTGCTCATCCCGGTGGCGATCGGGTTGGCGCGGCGCCGGACGACCACGGCGGTGACGACCGCGGTGCTGCTGGTGTTCTTCGGCTCGTGGTTCGGCGCCTACTCGCTGACGGCCTGGCAGTACGCGATCTGAGCCTGCGGTGGACAGCGGCGGGCTCGGTCGACAGACTCGCGGGGCGACGACCTGGGAGGTGTCCCGTGACCGCTGAGGACTACACGGTCGAGGTTCCGGCGAGCAAGCCGGCGGAGACGTCCGTGCCGGTGCACCCGCTGCTGGCGGAGCGCTGGAGCCCGCGCGCGATGGACCCGTCGACGACGTTGAGCGACGAGCAGTTCACCGCGCTGTTCGAGGCGGCCCGGTGGGCGCCGTCGTGGGGCAACACCCAGCCCGCGCGCTACATCGCGGCGCGGCGCGGCGAGCCGGTCTTCGACCGCATCCACGGCACGCTGTCGCGCGGGAACAAGGGCTGGACCAGCAACGCCGCCGCGCTGGCGATCGGCGTGGCGCAGCTGATCGACGGGGACGGCGAGCCGCTGCCCTACGGCGAGTACGGGGTGGCGCTGGCGACGCAGAACCTGGTGCTGCAGGCCGTCGCCGAGGGCCTCCACGGACACCAGATGGCCGGGTTCGACCGGGACGCGGTGCGCGCGGAGTTCGGCGTCCCGGCCGAGTTCGAGCCGGTCGTGGCCGTCGCAGTAGGCGGCCTGGGGACGTTGGCGGGCATGCCCGAGCGGCTGCAGGAGAAGGAGCTCCGCCCGCGCATCCGCAAGCCCCTGGCGGAGCTGGTCTTCACCGACTGGGGACAGCCGCGGTTCTGACCGCCGTTTCTGCAGGTGGTGGGCCGTGAGTGCTTTGTGGGGTTATAGCACCACAAAACGCTCACGGCTTTTGACCAGCGCGGACCCAAGCGCTAGCGGTGGCCCAGGCGGCGCAGGGCGAGCAGGCCGCCGATGCCGGGGATGAGCGCGAGCCAGCGGGCTGCGGGCGGTGCCGGGATCAGGAACGTGGCCGCGATGGTGACCAGGTAGGCCATCCCGTGCAGTGGGCCGACCAGCGACGACACCCCGCCGATGTGCACCGTGAACAGGTTGATCAGCAGGAGTGCGAGAGAGGCGGCCTCGGCTGCCGCGGCGATCCGGAGGATGCGCACTCATGCTCCCGTGGTCGAGCCGGGGCGGACGATCATCAGGACGGTGACGATCGCCCAGAGCACGTTGAAGATGCCGGTGACCATCGCCAGCCGGCTCACCGTGCCGAGCATCTCGCGCGGCTTGTCGAGCAGTCGGCGCTGCGCGGGCAGGATCGCCAGCGCGAGGACGGCCGCGGCGATGGCGGTGAGCACGATCGACACGAGCAGCCAGGCGTCGGTCAGCACGCCGAGCTGGGCGCCGGTGGCGACGCCGAAGACCGGGACGGCGATCCCGAACACCGCGTAGACGCGGCAGATGCGGTGCAGCACCTCGGCGATCGCGGCGGAACGCTCCTGGTCATCGGCGGCTTGCCGGGCGAAGTTGGGGAACATCGAGGCGGCGACGGCGATCGGCCCGACCGCCAGGATCGCCGCGATCACGTGTATCGACAGCAGCAGCTTGGTCACGTTGGCCCCTCTCGGATCCATATGTTGCCTGCCAACATATACGCAGCCAATGCTCGATGTGTAGGCTCTCGACTCATGAGGGCTGATGCGGTGCGAGGGCATCTGGACGGGCTGCTGCTCGCGGTGCTCGAATCCGGCCCGCTGCACGGCTACGCGATCATCACCGCTGTGCAGCGCCGCAGCGGCGGTGCGCTGGCGCTGCGCACGGGCACGATCTACCCGGCGCTGAACCGGCTGGAGCGCCTCGGGTTCCTGCGCAGCACCTGGCAGTCCATCGGCGAGAGACGGCGGCGCTGCTACGAGCTCACCGACTCCGGTCGCCGCGGACTGGACACCGAGCGCAGCGCGTGGGACGAGTTCACCAGCGCGATCGGTTCGGTGCTCAACCCCGGGCGCGCCACATGAGCGATCCCGTCGAGCACTACGTCGCCGACCTGTCAGCAGCGCTGCGCGGACCGGCTCGGGCCAAGGCCCGGATGATCGACGAGATCCGCGACGGCCTCGCCGAGACCATCGCCGCCCACTCCGACCACGGCGTGCCGCACGATCAGGCCGTCGAGCGGGCGCTGCGCGAGTTCGGCACCGTCGACGAGCTCGTGCCGAGCTGCCAGCAGGAGCTGACCATCGCCCAGACCCGGGTCACCGCGGCCAAGCTCGTCATCGTCGTCGGGTTCCTGATCGCCTGCGGCCACGTGGTCTGGACGGTCGGCGGCTGGCAGCTCCCGGCAGCGGCGCAGATCATGATCGGCATCGCGGGGACGGCGGCGACGCTCGCGGCGACCGCGCTCGCCGCGACCGGGATCATGACCCGCTGGATGCCGGCGCCGGAGGGCCTGCCGACCTTGGTCGGCTGGGCGAGCAGCACGGCCAGCGTGGCGATGCCGTTCGCCGCGCTCGCGCTGGCCACGACCTCGCCGCTGGACAGCACCTGGCCGTCGATCGCGCTCACGGCGGTGGTCGCGGTGGGATCGCACGTGGTGCTGGCGGCATCGGCCCGCACCTGCCGGGAATGCGCCCGGCTTCCGGCCGAAGAACCCACCTGATCGCTCTGCGGACGACTCCGTTTCCGCTGGTGGTGGCCCGTGAGTGGTTTGTGGGGCTATAACACCACAAAACGCTCACGGGACCTGGCCAGCGGAAACGGAGCATGAAGGGTGCGGCGGACCTCCAGGCCGGTGCTGCTGCGCCCTACTGCGATGGCTGGAAGCCGCCGGTCTGCTGCTCGAGCAGTTCGGCCAGCCGGAGCGGGGTGCGGTCCTCGAACATCGGGCCGATGAGCTGCACTCCGACCGGCAGGCCCTCGGGGGACCGGCCCGCTGGTACGGCGGTGGCGGGCAGGCCGGGCATGGTGGCCAGACCGGCCCAGACGAGCTGGTCGAAGTAGTGGTGCTCGACGCCGTCGATGTCGATGCGCCGTTCCCCCGGATCGGGGTTGTGGTCGTGCGGGAACGCGGGAGTCGGCGTGATCGGGCACACCACGGCGTCGAACTCGGCGAACAGCTGCCGCCAGCCGTGGCGGTGGAGCTCGCGGCGGTTGTTCGCCTCGATCCAGTCGCGGTGGCTGAACACCATCGCGCGCTGCCGCACGGCGTCGAGGCTCTGGTCGTCCGCGCTCAGCCCGGCGGCGCGGATCCGCAGCTGCTCGTGCGAATCGACGGGGAAGCGCGCGACGGATCCCGAGATCAGCAGCTGCATGTAGATCGTCGCGGCTTCGGTCAGATCGGGCAGCAGCGGGCTGTGCCGTTCGACGCGGGCACCGCCGTCGACGAGCGCGGCGGCCACCCGGTCCACGCCCGCACGCACGGCGGAGGAGGTCGGAAGGAGCGGATGCTCGTCCAGGACCAGGACCCGGAAGTCGTCGAGCCGCTCGTGGCGGGCGGGCGGCAGCACCAGGTGGTGGGCCTTGCCGAGCGTCAGCGGGTCCGGTCCGGCCATGACGTCGAGCAGGAGCGTGAGGTCGCGGGCGGTGCGCGCCATCGGACCGACGACGGCGAGGTCGGAGTCGACCGGCAAGGCCGGCTCGGACGGCGCGACCATCCCGCCGCGGGCTGCCACCAGTCCGAGCGTCGGCTTGTGCGCGTAGATGCCGCAGAAGTGCGCGGGGGTGCGCAGCGAACCGGCGAGGTCGGAGCCGATGGACAGCGCGCCGAACCCGCACGCCAGGGCCGCCGCCGACCCGCCGGAGGACCCGCCCGACGTGCGATCGTGGTCCCACGGGTTGTTGGTGGTGCCGTAGATCTCGTTGAAGCTCTGGATGTCTTGCAGCCCCAGGGGCACGTTGGTCTTGCCGAGCACCACCGCACCCGCGTCCTTGAGCCGCGCCACCTGCACCGCGTCTTCGGTCGGCACGTAGTTCCGGTGCGGTGGCATGCCCCAGGTCGTGGGCAGCCCGGCGATGTTGTACGACTCCTTGACCGTCACCGGAATGCCGAGCAGCGGCCGGTCCTCACCACGCGCGCGTGCCTGGTCGGCGCGGTGCGCGGCGTCCCGCGCGCGGTCGAAGTCCGGCACGCAGATCGCGTTGATCGCCTCGTCGTCGCGCTCGATGCGCGCGATCGCCTCTTCGGTCAGTTCCACCGATGTCACCGCACCGGCGCGCAACGCGGCAACGAGCTCTTCGGCAGATTTCAGGCTCCACTCCATGAATCCGAAGCTATCGACCTGCCGAAGGGGGCACGAAATTCCTTTTCGCGCAACGGGAAAGACGAACACCGCCCTCGTTCTGCCGCCAAGGCGGCTAACCACTGGTCACCGCACCGACAGCAGGCCGAACCCACCGCGCAGCCATGAAATGCCGCGTCGTGCAACAGGATGGACGTCTCAAGGCTTGTCGACGTTCCCGATCGCTCATCGGGTACGTCCACGTGACGACCAACATCACCCCGGACGTCGAGGGCGACGCCATCGACTTCTTCTTCACCAGCGAAGTAGTCGCGATCCTCGACCCCGAGTACGAGAACGCGGTGCTGTTCGAGGCCTCGTAACGCGTTCACGGCAGAGCGGCTTTGGTGCAGCGGCGGGCCAGGTCGGCGAAGGCTTCTCTGAGCTCTGGTGGGCCGATCACCTCGACGTCCGCGTCGAACCTGGTGATGGCTGCCGCCAGGCCGGGCCAGGACCAGGAGCCGAGGACGACGCGGCAGCGGTTCGGGCCGAGCTCCTCCACCACTCCGTCGCGGGTGTAGCGGGAGACGGCGGCCGCCGGGAGGTCGAGGATCACTTCGCCGCGGCAGGGCCAGGCTCCGGTGGCGTCGGCTCCTCTGAAGCGGTTGATGACGAAGGCCGCGACGTCGCCGCCGGGCACTTCGCGGGGCGTGAAGCGCGGGCCGGTCGGGATGCGCGGGGTGATCCGGTCCGCGCGGAAGGTGCGCCAGTCGCCGCGGTCGAGGTCCCAGGCGACGAGGTACCAGCGCCTGGCCCAGGTGACGAGGTGGTGCGGTTCCACCCGGCGCGGATCCCCGGATGCGTAGTCGAAGCGGAGGATCTCGCAGGCGCGGACGGCTGCGCCGAGCGCGAGCAGGACGTTGCTGCTGGCCTGCGGGGCCGAGTTCGGGACGGTGGTGACCTGGAGCGCGTCGACGCGGCTGCGCAGGCGCGCGGGCATGACCTGCCGGACGGTGTTCAGCGCGCGCACGGCGGCTTCGTCGATACCGGCTCCGCTGGTGGTGGCGATCTGGAGCGCGATGGCGAGCGCCACGGCCTGCTCGTCGTCGAACAGCAGCGGCGGCAGTTCGGCACCGGGTTCGAGCCGGTAGCCGCCGTCGGGGCCCTTGACGGCCGCGATGGGATAGCCGAGTTCGCGCAGGCGGTCGACGTCGCGGCGCACGGTGCGCTGGCTGACCTGGAGCCGCTCGGCCAGCACCGCGCCCGGCCAGTCCCGGCGGGCTTGGAGCAGCGAGAGCAACGCGAGCAGTCTCGCCGAGGTTTTCGGCATGTCTCCCATACTGCCCGCAGAAGAGGACACAACCTGTCCTGTTCACCTGAAATGGTCGTGCCATGAACAACCTCGACGCCGAGCGCACCGCGCTGGTGACCATGCTCGCCACCACCCGATCCACCCTGACCAGCACCGTTCGCGGGCTCAGCGACGACCAGCTCGGCGAGCGGCCGACGGTCAGCGAGCTGTGCCTGGGCGGCCTGATCAAGCACGTCGCGGCCATCGAGGAGATGTGGCTGCGCTTCGCCCTCGAAGGCCCCTCCGCCATGCGCTACGACCTGCCCGACGGCGTGACCTGGGCCGATTTCGCCGCCGGGACCGCGCGCGAGTTCCCGCAGTGGATGATCGACCACCAGAACAACTTCAAGATGCTGCCCGGCGACACGCTGGCCTCGGTCGTCGAGCGCTACGAGAAGGTCGCCGCCCGCAGCGAGGAGATCATCGCCGACATCGACTTGTCGACATCGCACCCGCTGCCGGAAGCGCCGTGGCACGAGCCCGGTGCGGCGTGGAGCGTGCGTCAGGTGCTGTTGCACGTCATCGTCGAAACCGCCCAGCACGCCGGGCACGCCGACATCCTGCGCGAGACGATCGACGGCCAGAAGGCGTTCTGAACGGGAGAAACCGCGGCATGACAGTCCTCGACGCCCGCGCGCTCAACCGCGCGACGCTCGCCCGGCAGCTGCTGCTCGACCGCTCCGATGCGACGGCGCTCGACGCGGTTTCGCACCTGTGCGGCTTGCAAGCGCAGGAACCGCAGGAACCGTTCGTCGGACTCTGGTCGCGACTGCGCGCGTTCGATCCGGCGACGCTCTCGGAGCTGCTGGTCGAACGGAGCGTGGTGCGGCTCGCCCTGATGCGGCGGACCATGCACCTCGTCACCGCCGACGACGCTCTGGCCTGGCGGAGTCGTCACGATGCCATGCTGCGCCAACGGGTTCTCGGCGTTTACCGCGACGAGCTGGCCGGGATCGACCCGGTGGAGCTCGCCGCTGCGGGCCTCGAGGTCATGGCCGATGGCGAGCCGCGAACGATGCCGGAGATCGCGCGCGCAGTCGCCGACCGCTGGCCGGACGCGGGAACGCGGGCGTTGGGCGAGATGCTGTTCGCCGCACTCATCCCGGTGGTGCAGGTGCCGCCGCGCGGGCTGTGGCGGCAGAAGGGCGGAGCGCGCAACGCGCTGCTCTCCTCCTGGCTGGGCCGCGAAATCGACCCGCCATCCTTGAACGGCGAGGATCCCGTCGGCGAGGAGCTGGTGCGGCGCTACCTCGCGGCGTTCGGGCCTGCGACCTCGACGGATCTGCGTTCTTGGTGCGGCTTGGCGGGATTGCCGCGCGCGGTGGCCGCGGTCCGAGGGGAGCTCGTCTCCTTCCGCGACGAGCGGGGCCGCGAGCTGCTGGATCTCCCCGACGCACCGCGTCCTGACCCCGACGTTCCCGCGCCGGTACGGTTCCTGCCGGCGTTCGACAACGCGATCCTCGGCTACCACGACCGCAGCCGGATCATCGACGACGAACACCGCGGCCTGTCGGTCGCCGGAGAACGCGTCGTCCTCGTCGACGGCCGGGTCGCCGCGACCTGGACCGTCGACGACGGAACAGTGCAGGTCAGCCCGCTGCACGCACTTTCCCGAACCGATCGCGCCGAAGTCGCCGAACAAGGCCGGGAACTCGCGGCCTTCCTCTCCGACGGCGAGAACGACCGCGTCGCCATCGCCGCGTGATCAGCCCAGGAAAGCCAGGACTCGTTGCCAGGTCTCTTCGGCGGCCGCTGGGTCGTGATCGGGGAGTTCGGGGTCGGTGTAGAAGTGGCCCGCGCCCGGGTAGCGGAAGACCTCCAGCTCGACGCCGGACTTCTCGGCGTCCTGCTGGAGGGCTTCGACGCGTTCTCGCGGTGCGAACTCGTCCTGCTCAGCGGCGTGCAGCTGCACCCTGATGCCGCGACGGACCGGTGTCGGGAGTTCCGGGGCTGCGTGGAGCAGGAGAACGGCCGCTGTTTCCGGGCGCTCTGGCCAGAGGTCCGCGGCGACCTGGGTTCCCATGGAGAGTCCGGAGAGCACCGTCTCGGCGGGTAACTCCGCGAGGCTCTTCCTCGCGCGGTCCATGAGCGTCGACCAGCCGATCTGGTCGAGCAGCTGGAATCCGGCGTCGATGGTGGAGGTGGTCTCACCTGCGAAGAGGTCAGGTGTGGTGACCTCGTGACCTGCGCTTCGCAGCCGATCTGCGGCGAGGCGTTCGGCAGAGCGGAGACCGAGGACGGAATGGAACAGCACGATGTGGGCCACCTGAGCATCGTGCCGCACCGAGCGCTGCCGGGGTGGCCGGTCGGTGCACGGGGAGGGTCGATGCACCGACCGGCCGGGGCGGGCCGATGCCAACGGTCGGGGGCATTCGGCATCGGCCCGGGCTTCAGAGGTTCTGGAGGAGTTGGTGGATCCGGCGTTGGACCTCCAGCGATGGGCCTGGTTCCGGGTCTGGTGGAGCTGGTTCGCGGAGGCGGTGGCGACCGGTTCGCTCACGTTGTCGCCGTTCGGCTTCGGCTTCTTCGATGAGTTGCCACACCGTCAGCGCGCCTTCACCGCTTCCGGCGTGCTGCGGGCGGTAGGTGCACCAGGTCAGGGCGATCAGGATCAGCGCTGTCGTTGCGACGGCAGCGAGATACGGGAGTGCGGTGAGCATTCTGTTCCTTCCAAGAGGGCTTTTTCCTTCAACAGCACGGCGAGTTCGTCGAGCGCAGCGGCGGTGTCGGTGAGCTCTCCGGCGTCGAACCGGCCGCCGACGATGCGGTAGGCCAGGTCGTCGAGCAACCACTGCGCCCGCCGGAGCAGCACCGCCAGCGCGACGGCTTCTGCGCTCATGGCACGGCTTTTCGAGTGCTGGCGGAGCTGGGAGCAGGCGTCGATCCGGTGATTCGGTGGGCCTCGGCGTTGCACGCCTGGCAGGTGGACCACAGCCACCCGAACTCGGAGTTGTCCGCCAGCAGCTCCCGCCCGCACAACGTGGTCACCCCCATCCCGGTCGGATACCCACCGCTAGGACGAGAATCCAGACTCGCGTGCCGCTCACCTTCCCCAGGAACCCAGTGGAACGGATGCATCGGTGCCGCCTTCCAGGATGTCTCCAATGTTTCCGGAATCAATGGAAGCACCGGAAGCGGTCGGGTTCTATTCCCGGTTCGAGTGATGTTGAAGTGCAAAAATGAGCGGTAATCTACGTTGCATGCCTGGAAACACGCGAACCCCGAAGGCTCGCGCCCTTGGCGCGGCGCTTCGATCCGCCCGAGAGGAACGCAACATCGGCTTGCGGCAGCTGGCGAAGCAGATCGAATGCGCACCCGGCACGCTCTCCCGCTGGGAGACCGGCGACCGATGCCCGAAGCCCGCAGACATCGCCAGGATTCTCACAACGCTCGGGGTGACCGGTGAGAAGTACGAGGAAATCCTGGATATGGCCAACGGGGCAAGCGCCCCGCACTGGCTCGCGGTGAGCCTTCCAGAGCAACGTCAACAGCTCAGTGCTTTGCTTGAGTTCGAGCGAACAGCAAAGTCGATCACGCACGCCGCCCCCTTGCTGATCCCCGGGCTTCTGCAAAGCACGACCTACATCCGGGCAATCATGACTGCCGGTGGCGTGCCTCCAGAAGAAGTGGAAACACGCATCGCAATTCGGGTGGGCAGGCGCGAAGCGATCACACGAAACGACGAGCCGGTCCGCCTCAAAGCCGCGATCGGTGAAGCAGCTCTTCGGCAGATCGTTGGCAGTCCCGACGCCATGTCCGAGCAGCTGGACCATCTGCTCCAGCTCTCAGAGCTCAAGAACGTCGATGTCCACGTCGTGCCGTTCAAGAGCGGTTGGCACCCAGCGCTGGAGGGGTTGTTTGTGCTGATCGAGTCGGACGAGGCTCCACCTGCAGTACATCTGGAGAACCGCCGGTCAGGTCTGTTCCTGCACGAGCCTGCGGACATCGAGATATACCGCGAAGCTGCCGAGACGGTGTTCAGCACAGCACTGGATGCGGCAGAGTCGAAGCAGCACATCGCCAAGGTCCGCAAGGAGATGGAGGCAGAACTATGACTTCAGTGAGCGGATGGCGGAAGTCGAGCCGCAGCCAAAACACCGACTCCTGCGTCGAAGTGGGGCGTGTCCATGCCTGGCGAAAGTCGAGCCACAGTCAAAACACGGGCTACTGCGTCGAGGTCGGGCGCATGGCCAGCTGGCAGAAGTCCAGCTACAGCCAAGGAACGGACTCCTGCGTCGAGGTGGGGGCGTTATCCGGTGGGGCTGCGGTTCGGGATACCAAGGATCGGGACGGCGGGTACTTCGTGACGACGCCCGCGCAGTGGTCGTCGTTCGTCTCGGCCGTCAAGCACGGGCGCTTCGAGCGCTGACCTCCCGTTTCAAGCCCGTGAGCACTTTGTGGGGCTGTAGCACCACAAAGTGCTCACGGGTCTGAAACCGCAGCCCGGCGGCCTGACCGCACCCTCGACCGGGATCAGGCGAAGAACGGGGTGAGGAGTGCTGCCAGGGTTCGCGGGCGGTCGAGGGGGATGATGTGGCCGCAGTCCTCGATGAGGTGCGCTACGAGGTCATCGGCGATCGGGCGGAGCTGGCGTTCGAGGGCGTTTCCGACCGGGTGGGCGCCTATCGCCATGGTCGGCACGGTGAGCCTGGCCGTCGCGACGGCGTCGCTGATCTGGCGCGCGCTGGTGGGCATGGCGCGGTAGTGGGAGAAGGCGCAGCGCAGGGCGTCGCTGCCGGTGTAGGCGGCGACGAACTCGTCCCGGATCTCCTGCGGGATACCGCGGCCGAGGGTGCCCGCGTCGAGGAACCAGTCGACGTACTCGGCCTCGTGCCCGGTCAGGACGGTTTCGGCGAGACCGGGCACCGCGTGGAACCCGAACCACCAGGGCGGCCCGCCGCGGAGGAAGTCCTTCGCGCCGGGAAGCGCGCCCAGCAGCGACTCCATGACGACGAGCTTGCGGACGCGTTCGGGGCGCCGCATGGCGAGCAGGAAGGCGACCGGGGTTCCCGCATCGATGCCGACCACGGCGGCCGTCGGCTCGTTCAGCGCATCGAGCAGGCATTCAGCGTCTTCGGCGAGCGTGCCCGCGTCGTAGCCGCCGACCGCTCTCGTGCTGGCTCCGAGGCCGCGCAGGTCCGGGGCGATGACCCGGTGGTGGCGCGCCAGGTGCGGCATCACCTCCGCCCAGAGCCGCCACGTGTGCGGAAAGCCGTGCAGCAGCAGAACAGCGGGACCGGCCCCGGCGATTGCCACGTTCACGTCGATGCCGTTGGCCCTGATCCGGCGCACAGCCCCTCCAAGCGGTTACCATTGGTTACCACAAAACCGTAGGTAACTTCTCCGGAGGTGCCAAGACGGCACTTCCACGTCAGGTGGTGAGCTCCAGGTGACCGCCAAGCGCGGGGATCTCTTCGATCCCGACTGCCCGACCCGCCGGCTGCTGGACCGGATCGGCACCAAGTGGACGTCGATGGCGGTCAAGGTCCTCGCCGACGCCGATCCCGGGGAGGTCCGCTTCGCCGAACTTCAGCGGCGGATGCCGGGTGTCTCGCAGAAGATGCTGTCCACGACGCTGCAGAGCCTCACCCGCGACGGCCTGGTCGCCCGCCGCGTGGAGCCGACGGTGCCGCCGAAGGTGCACTACAGCCTCACCGACCTGGGCCGATCGCTGGAAGTCCCGCTCTCGGCCCTCCGCGAGTGGGCGGAGCAGCACATGGCCGCCATCGACACCGGCCGGTGACAGCAGCCTCCGCTACCTCCGGACAAGGCGTTTCGCCTGGTCTGTGAGGTAGCGGTGTTCGGGGACGCTGGTCGTTCGGCGGGCCGCTTCGCGGTAGGCCTCCGCTGCCGCTTCGGGCTGGTCGAGTTGTTCGAGCAGGTGGGCGCGGGTGGCCAGGAGGCGGTGGTGGCGGGCTGTGCGCTTGTCCGATTCCAGGGTTTCGAGGAGTTCGAGGGCTGCTGCTGGGCCGTGGACTTCGGCTACTGCGACCGCTCTGTTGAGGGTGACCACCGGGTTCGGGCCGAACTGCTCCAGGATTTCGTACAGGGTCAGGATCTGCGGCCAGTCCGTGCTCACCGCGTCCGGTGCTTCGTCGTGGACCGCTGCGATCGCGGCTTGCAGCTGGTACGGGCCGACTTGGCCGCGCGGCAGAGTCCGGCTGATCAGGTCGATGCCCTCGGCGATCAGGTCGCGGTTCCAGGCTGCGCGGTCCTGCTCGGCCAGCGGGATCAGCTCGCCGTGCGGGCCGGTTCGGGCCGGTCGGCGGGCGTCGGTCAGCAGCATCAGGGCCAGCAGACCTGCGGTTTCCGGGTCGTCGGGCACCAAGCCGTGCAGCATGCGGGCCAGGCGGATCGCTTCGGTGGACAGTTCCGGGGCCGTCAGTTCCGGGCCGCCCGTGGCCGTGTAGCCCTCGTTGAAGATCAGGTACAGCACGTGCCGCACCTCGGCCAGCCGTTCCTCGCGGTCTTCCTCGGGCATCGCGAGCGCCAGGCCCCGGATGCTCTGCTTCGCGCGGCTGATGCGCTGGGCCATCGTCGCTTCGGGCACCAGGAACGCGGCGGCGATCTGGGCCGTCGTCAGACCGCCGACCGCGCGCAAGGTCAGCGCGATCTTGCTGGGTCCGGACAGAACCGGGTGGCAGTACAGGAAAAGCAGCGCCAGCGAATCGTCCTGATCAGCTTCGGGCATGGCATCGCTGACCAGCGCGGACTGCGGCGTGGCGAGCGCGTCCTCGCGGCGGCGTCGCGCCGTGTCGCTGCGGATCTGATCGACGAGCTTGCGGGTTGCCACGGTGATGAGCCAGCCGCGCGCGTTCTCCGGCACGCCCGAATCGGGCCACTGGAGAGCGGCTGCGATCAGCGCTTCCTGCACGGCGTCCTCGCACGAGTCGAAGACCTTGTACCGGCGGACGAGCGCGGTGAGGACCTGCGGCGCCAGCTCGCGCAGCAGGTCCTCAACGCTCACATGTCCCCCGCGGCTTCGTGCAGCACCGGCCACAGCTCGATCGGTTCGTCCTCGGCGAACGGCATTTCCGCCACGATCTGCTGCGCCCGCTCCAGGTTCTCGCAGTCGAGCAGGTAGAAGCTGGCGATGTACTCCTTGGTCTCCAGGTACGGGCCGTCGGTGACCGCCGGAGCGCCGTCGACGCGGCGGACGAGCTGGGCGTTGGCCGCATCCGCCAGCCCGTAGGCGCCGAGAAGCTCGCCGGTCTCGCGGTACTTGGTGTTGAAGGCGTCCTGCTTGGCGATCGCCTCCGGCCACTTCTCCGCCGGGTAGGAGTCCCACTTCTCCTGGTTGCCGTAGATCATCGCGACGTACTTCATCCCGGGTGTCCTCCCCGTCCCGCGCACCCCGCCGGCGCGCTCTCACCCATCAGTCGGAGCGCGGACGCCCTCCTCTACATCTCCGCGACACTTTTCCAGACTTTTCTCTGCATGGCCGCTGACCAGCGGTGATCAGGAATCGAAGGCGTAGACGAGGGTCAGGACGCCGTGGGCAGCTTCGGTGGCGCGGCCGGAGAGCCCGGTGAGGCCCGCCGTACCCGAGTTCGGGACGACGGTGCCGAACGTGCTCTGGTCGTCGCCGTTGGCCAGACCGCCGTGCTGGATCACGAAGGTGCCCTGGCGCCCGTCCAAGGTCGCGTTGATGCGCTCGGAGGCGACGTAGCCCGCGCCCGCGGAGCCCTGTGCGGTGAGCACTTCGGCGACGCCGGTTCCTTCCAGCGCTCCCCGGTAGGTCTTGCGGATCACGACCTTGGTCAGCTTCGGGCCGTCTTCCGGCTCCTCGTAGGGAACCTCGTCCCAGCTGTCGATCTCGAACTCGGCCTGGACGGTGATGTTCAACGTTGCTTCCTTCAGCTGGTGATCCGGGCGAGGGTGCCGTGTTCCAGGGCTGTCCACAGCGCTCCGTCGGGGCCGAGGGCGATGCCGTGCGGCTCGCTGGCCGGGGTGGGCAGGTCGTGGGTGGTGATCACGCCGTCGGTGGTGATGGAGTCGACCCGGTTGCCGCCCCACTCGGTGAACCACAGCTCGTCACCGGCCGGGGTGATGGCGTGCGGGCGGGCTTCCCGGTCGGGCAGCGGGAACTCGGTCACCTCGCCGTCGACGGTGATGCGGCCGATCTGACCTGCGGCGATCTCGACGAACCACAGCGCGCCGTCCGGGCCCGCGGTGATCCCGACCGGTGCGGCCGCCTCGGTGGGCAGCGGGTGGACGGTGACCTCACCGCCCATGTCGATCCGGCCGATCGCGTTGGCCTGGTTCATGGTGAACCACATGGCGTCGTCCGGCCCTGCGGTGATCGCGGACGGGAACGCGCCGCGCGACGGGAATCCGGTCACCTCGCCGTCGGTGGTGATCCGGCCGATGCGATCGGTGGTGGTCTCGGTGAACCACAGCGCGCCGTCGGGACCAGCGGCGATGCCGTACGGCCCGCACTCCGGCAGCGGGAACTCGGTGATCTCACCAGCGGTGGTGATCCGGCCGATCCGGTGGCCCTTGTACTCGGTGAACCACAACGCGCCGTCCGGGCCGGGGACGATGACGGTCGGGCCGGATCCGGGATCGAGCTCGTAGCTGGTCGGCTGCTCGCCGGGAACCAGCCGACCGATGTGTCCACTTCGGACCAGCGTGTACCACAGGGCGCCGTCGGTGCCGGTGGTGATCGCGTACGGGCCGCTGCCGGGCACGGCGTGTTCCTGAATCATCGGATCCCTTCCGCGATGCGGGCGATGTCGGCCGGAGTTCCGGCCATGATGGTGCGGGCGTGCTCGGTGACCAGCTCGACGGGCCAGTCCCACCAGGCCGCGTTCAGCAGCAGGTCGACGTCGGCGTCGTCGAAGCGCCGCCGGATCGCGCGGGCCGGGTTGCCGCCGACGATCGCGTACGGCGGCACGTCGGCGGTGACCACCGCTCCCGCGGCGATGATGGCGCCGTCCCCGATCGTCACGCCGGGCATGACGGTGGCGCGGTAGCCGAACCAGACGTCGTTGCCGATCACCGTGTCGCCCCGGCTGGGCATGCCGGTGACGATGTCGAGCGTCTTCGCCGCCCACTCGCCGCCGAACATGGTGAACGGGTAGGTGGACACGCCCATCGTCGGGTGCTCGGCCCCGGCCATCAGGAACCGGGTTTCCGCGGCGATCGCGCAGAACTTGCCGATGACCAGCCGTTCCGGCCCGTAGGCGTAGAGCACGTTGCGGTGCTCGAACTCGGTCGCGCCGTTCGGGTCGTCGTAGTAGGTGTAGTCGCCGACCACGATCTGCGGCGCGCTGATCAGCGGTTTCAGGAACACCACGCGCTCGTGCTCGGGCAGCGGGTGTCGGGTCATCGGATCGGGTGTCACCGTTGAGCTCCTGTGCGGTCGAGGAAGCCGCAGACGCGGCTCAAGCGGCCGTGATCGGTGATCAGCACGGCGAGTCCGATGATCACCGGTGGGCCGTCTTCCGGTCCGAGTTCCCAGGTCAGTCGCGCCACGTGGTGGTGGCTGTCGATGCTCCCGGCCAGCCGGTACACCAGGCCGGGGAACTGCCGCTGAGCCGTGGCCACCACGTCGTCGACCGCGCCGCGGCCGTCGGCCGTCGCGATCGGGTCGACGTAGCAGGCGTCCTCGGTCCACAGCTCGTCGATGAGCGCTCGGCGCTTGACCGGATCGCGCTCGTTCCAGGTGGCCAGGTACCTCCTGGCCAGTTCATCGGGCATGGCGCTCACGCTACGGCCGCCGACGAGCTGCGGAATCTGTCACAGCCAGGCAATCTGCTCCGATCGGCTTAAGTACTGTCACCAGGTGTTGCACGGACGAGATGCCGAGGTATCGGTCATCGACCAGTTGCTGGCCGACTGCCGGACCGGTCGCAGCGGGAGCCTGCTGATCACCGGGGAGCCCGGCATCGGCAAGACCGCGCTGCTGGAGCACGCGGCGACGGCCGATGGGCTGCGGATCGTGCGCAGCACCGGAATCGAATCCGAGGCGCACCTGCCGTTCGCGGGCCTGCACCTGCTGCTGCGACCTGCTCTCGACCGGATCGACGCCCTTCCCGCACCGCAGGCGCGTGCCCTGCGCGGGGCTTTCGGGCTCACCCCGGCCGAGCCCGGCGACCGCATGCTCGTCGGCCTCGCGGTGCTCTCCCTGCTCGCCGAGTTCGCCGACGGCGGACCGGTGCTGTGCCTGGTCGACGACGCGCAATGGCTGGACCGGGCGTCGTCCGAGGCCCTGCTGTTCGCCGCGCGGCGGCTCGACGCCGAGGGCATCGCGCTGATCATCGCGGCCCGAGAAGGCTTCGCCGCGCCCGGGCTGGATCAGCTGCCGCTGACCGGGATCGACGCGCCCGCCGCCGCCGAACTGCTGGCCGAGCACGCCTCGCTCTCTCCCACCGACCGGTACCGGGTTCTGGCTGAGGCGCGGGGCAATCCGCTCGCGCTCCTCGAACTTCCGGCCGCTCTCGCCGCGAACAAGCCCAGCTCCGGCGGCTCGCTGCCCTTGCCCGCCACCGTCCAGGCGGCGTTCCTCGACCAGGTGCGGCAACTTCCCGAGGCAAGCCAGCACGTGCTGCTCGTCTCCGCAGCCGAGGACACCGGTGATCGCGGCGTGGTCCTGCGCGCGGCCGCCGCGCTCGGTTGCCGACCAGCGGACCTGGTGCCTGCGGAAACGGCGGGGCTGATCCGGGTGGACAACCACACCGTGCGCTTCCGCCACCCGCTCGTGCGATCCGCCGTCTACCAGGCGGCGCCGGTCAGCCTCCGGCTCGTCGTGCACACCGCGCTCGCCGACGCCCTCGACCAGCCCGACGACGCCGACCGGCGCGCCTGGCACCACGCCGTGGTGGCCACCGGACCCGACGAGCAGGTGGCCGCGGAACTGGAGCGCACCGCTCAGCGGGCTGCCACGCGCAGCGGTTACGCCGCTGCCTCTGCGGCCTACGAGCGGGCCGCGCAGCTGACACCGCCCGGGGCGGATCACGCCCGCCGACTCGTGCTGGCCGCCGAAGCAGCCGCCGAGGAGGGCGATGTCGAGCGCATGGCCGAACTCGCCACCACCGACGACCAGGCCTTGGCCGTCCGAGCGATCCGGGTTCGCGCCACCTCGGCTTTCCACCGCGGCTCGCTCCGCACGGCCCGCCAGCTGCTGATCGAAGCCGCCGCGCTCACCGACGACCTGCCGCTGACCGCGCACCTGCTGCTCGACGCGGTGCACGCCGCCTGGTACCTCGGGGAGCACGAGATCGCCGACGCCGCGGACCGGCTGGCCGCGCTGCCGCTGCCGCCCGAGGACCCGCTCACCCACGTCGCCCGCCTGCTGACCTGGGCCGTCCGATCCGCGATCGGACAGCCGGAGCCGGACGCACTCGCCGACCGGATCGCGGCGGCCCGGCGGACCGGATTCGGCGACACGATCCTGGTCGGCGCCACCAGCTTGCAGGCCACCGGCCAGGACGCCCAGGCCCACCAGGTGGCCCACGAACTGCTCGCCCAGTGCCGCGACCAGGGCTGGATCGGCCGGACGCCGCCGGTGCTGGTGTGCCTCGCCCGCGCATCGACCTTCCGCAGCCGGCACACCGACGCCTGGAACGAGGCGACCCAGGCGTTGCAGATCGCGCAGGAACTCGGGCACCGGCAGTGGATCGGCGACACCAGCGGCGTGCTGGCCTACCTGGCCGCGGTGACAGGTGACGAGCAGCGCTGCCACGCCTTCGCCGACGACGCGCTCACCGCACCGGAACCCGGCTCACCCGCGCCCGGCGCGTCCTGGGCGCACTGGGCGCTGGCGCTGCTCGACCTCGGCAACGCCCGGTGGGATTCCGCCCTCGCCCGGCTGACCGCGCTGCACACCGGGCCGGTCCGGCACCAGCTTCCCGGCCTGCGCAGCATCCCCGACCTGATCGAAGCAGCAGCGCGGCTCGGCCGGGCGGCCGACGTCCACGAGCCGCTCGCGCAGCTCACTTCCTGGGCGAGTCACGCCGAGCAGCCGTGGATCGACGCGCACGTCCACCGCTGCCGCGCACTGCTCGCGCCCGACGAGGACGCGGCCGAGCTGTACCTCGCCGCGCTGCGGTGCCATCCCGACGACCGGCCGTTCGAGCGCGCCCGAACAGCCTTGCTGTACGGCGAATGGCTGCGGCGTGCGCGCCGGAAATCCGAGGCCAGAGCACAGCTTCGCGATGCGTACGAGACGTTCCGCAGGCTCGACGCCGCGCCGTGGGCGGAACGGGCCCGCACCGAACTCGATGCTTCCGGCGAAGCCGTGCCGTCGCCCGGCGGAGGTGCGCTCGCCGTGCTCACCCCGCAGGAGCGGAAGATCATCCGGCTCGCGGCGCGCGGACTGTCCAACAGGGACATTGCCGCGCAGCTGTTCCTCAGCCCCCGCACCGTCGGATACCACCTGTACAAGGCCTTCCCCAAGCTCGGAGTCACCGCCCGAACCGAACTCGCCGACCTCTGAGCCGAACCCCGGCGCCCACGCCGCGTCACCCGGCGGCTCTACGTGCGGCTCGGCCCGCCGGGGGTGCGGGTGGAACAGCTCCGGTGTCGCTCAGCTTTCGGGGCGGGAGAACTCCTTGATCAGGACCGGGTACTGCTCTCCGCCGTGGCCTGCGGCGATCGCTCGGTCGACCATCACCTTGATCAGCTTCGGCAGTTCGGCGTTGACGCCCACCGCTTCGGCTTCCTCGACCAGGTGGCCGATGGCCTGCGCTTCGGTCTCCAGCGTCGCCACCTCGGCCGGGAACGAGCCGCGGTCGATCTGCTCGGCGTAGCCCGGCAGCCATCCGGCCACCTCGACCGCGACCTGCTGCGCGAACGGCGCGTACGTCGCGGCGTCGACACCAGCCGTCCGGAGCATGGCCGTGCCCTGTAACCAGGCGTTCAGAACGCTCCACATCATGGCCAGACCGGACACGTCGTACAGCGACGCCAGGCCCGGGTCCTCGCCGAGGTAGGTGGCGACGCCGAGCTCGGCGAGCGTTGCCTCGTGCGCCTCGAAGACAGGCTTCGGCCCGCTGGCGAGGATGATCCCGTCCGGCGTCCCGATCGTCGAGGGGATGGCCATGATCGCGCCGTCCAGGTAGCGGGCGCCGCGCTCCTGCGCCCAGCGGGCGGTTTCCCCGGCCTGGGTCGAGTCGCCCGAGGTCAGGTTGATCACCGTCGTGCCGTTCAGCTCGACGTCGCTCGCGCCGAGCAGCTCGTGCACGGCCGTGTAGTCGGTGACGCAGATGATCGTCACGGATCCGGCCTCGATCGCCTCGCCGACCGTCGGCGCCAGCCGCGCGCCGTCGGCCACCAGCTGATCGGCCTTGGCCGTCGTCCGGTTCCATACAGTTGTGGGGTGCCCCGCCTTCAGCAGCGCGCCGGCGAGCGCCTGGCCCATCAGGCCGAGCCCGATGACTGTCACGGGGGTGTTGGTCTTGTCGTTCACAACAGCATCGTCAACGTTGATACCGGTATGAAGGTCAAGTGAGGATTCGATGCGAATCGGGGAACTGAGCCGTCGGACGGGCGTCAACGCCCACCAGCTGCGCTACTACGAAGCTCAAGGGCTGCTGGAAGCCGACCGCGGCGCGAACGGCTACCGCGACTACGGCGAGCCCGCCGTGCTGCGCGTGAAGCAGATCCGGCACCTGCTCGACGCCGGGCTCTCCACCGAGGACATCGCCTTCCTGCTGCCGTGCGCGGTCGGCGAAACCCCGGAGCTGATGGGATGCCCCGAGCTGCTGGCCGGGATGCGGTCCCGCCTGCGGCGGATCGACGAGCAGATGGACCGGCTCGCCCGGTCCCGCAGCGCCCTCGTCGACTACATCGACGCGGCCGAGCGGGTGAGCAGCGAGAACTACCCGCCGTTCGACGGTTCGGAGCCCGTGTCCGCCTAGGTCCAGTCGATGCGGTGGCCGTACATCCAGTCCATCGCGTCCGGAGTCGGCTTGCGCAGCTTGAAGATCAGCGGCAGCACGTGCCGCATCACCGGGCCGAGGGTCTTGCCGTCGCCGTTGCGCTTGCCCTGCGCCACAACACGTTCCACCCTCGCGCGGCGGAGCGACTCGTAAGCGGTGAAGGCGGCGGGCACGCTGGCCGCGTCGCGCAGGCACTTCGCCAGCGTGATCGCGTCCTCGATCGCCATCGACGCGCCCTGGCCCGAAGCCGGTGAGGTGGCGTGCGCCGCATCGCCGATGATGATCATCCGATCGCGGTGCCAGACCGGTGCCTTCGGGAAGTCGTAGGTGCTCCAGCCCGCGAAGATCTCGTCGCTCGCGGCGACCAGGTCGCGGGCCGGGCCGTCGTCCTCGGCGAACAGGTCGAGCAGCTTGGCGCGCCACTGCTCCGCACCGACCGCGGCGAGCTCCTGCTTCGACAGCTCCTTCGGCTGGCGCGGGTTGGCGAACCACCACACGTCGCCGTCCGGGTGCACGACGTAGCTGTAGAAGCAGCCGCGGCCGAAGACCATGTGCATGTGGCCGGGCTCGGCGTCGAGACGCAGGCCTTCGGCGTAGCCGCCGGTGTTGAGCAGCGGCACGTAGCGCGGTGGCGGCGCGCTCGGGTCGATGATCGTGCGGACGGTGGAGCGCAGGCCGTCCGCGCCGATGATCAGATCGGCGTGCGCGGAGCTCCCGTCGACGAAGGTGGCGGTCACGCCATCGCCCTCCGGCGTCGCGGCGACCAGCCGCTTGCCGTACTCGATCGGGATGCCGCGCCGGACGGCCTCGTCCCGCAGCGCGCCGTAGAGCGCGGCCCGGGTGATGGTCTGCGTGCCGGTTCCGTCGGGCAGCGCCGCGCCGAAGCCGAACTCGGCCATGGGCTTCTTCCCGCCCATGCCGAGGGACATCCTCGGGGTCGCGAAGCCCTTGTCGCGCACTGCCTCGTGCAGGTCGAGCGTGCCGAGCGCGGCGATGCCGTTGACCGCCAGGGTCAGGAACGCGCCGACGCCGTCCGCGCCCCGGTCGTACGCCTCGTGGACGGTCGCGTCGATGCCGGCCTTCTGGAGCGCCATCGCGGTGACCGGCCCGGCCACTCCGCCACCGATGATCATCGCTTTAGTCATACTATGACTATACATAGAATGACCTCTTGGGCAAGAGGCACTAGGGTCTGTCCCATGGCGAGGAGCATCCATCGGCGATCCGTGCTGGCACTCGTGCTGCTTTCCCTGCTGGCGGAAGAGCCGATGCACCCGTACCGGATGCGCGAAGTGATCAAGGAGCGCGGCAAGGACCGGATCGCGAACGTGGCGCAGCGCAACAGCGTCTACCAGACGATCGACCGCCTGCTGCGCACCGAGCTCATCGCCGTCCGGGAGACGACTCGCGACGAGCGCAGGCCGGAACGCACGGTCTACGAGATCACCGAAGCCGGCCAGGACGCGCTGCGCACCTGGACCGCCGAGATGCTCGCGAACCCGGCCCGCGAGTTCCCGGAGTTCCCGGCCGCGCTGGCCACCGCGATGGTCCTGACCCCGCAGGAGGTGACGGCGAGACTGGCGGAGCGGGCGGCCGACCTGGCCACCTCGCTGGCCGCCGACCGCGAAGCCCTGCAAACCGTCCCGGAGCTGCCGCGGCTGTTCCTCCTGGACGACGAGCACTCCATCGCGATCCGGGAGGCCGAGCTCAAGTGGATCGAGGGCGTGCTGGCGGCGCTGCGATCCGGCGAGATCACGTGGTCGGAGGAGTGGATTCGCGCGCTGACGGAGAAGTTCGCGTGACCTGTCAGGACCCGCCGTGACGAGGTGACCGGTCCGGACACCGCACCAGCCACTTGTCGGCGATCGCGGCCTCCAGATCGATGCCGTGGAACCTGGCCAGCAGCAACGCCTGGCACACCACGTCGGCCACCTCGTCGCGGAAGTCCCGGCCCAGCTCCGCCGCGCTCTTCCCCTTGGTGCGGGCCTGCCCGGTCTTCATCAGGAACGCCTGGTTCAGCTCGCCGACTTCCTCGTTCAGCTTCAGCAGGAACCACGCCGCGTCCCGCTCGAAGCCGAGCTTGCGCGCATAACGCTCCGAAATCGCCTCGACCTCGTCGGTCAACTCGTTCAGATGCACGGCGGCACGCTAGCCGCGCGCCCCGACGGCTAGTGGCAGCAGTCGAGGACCTGCGGAGTCCAGTCGCGGGCGAGGACGTCCACCAGGCCCAGATCGGTGATCTTGACGCTGGGCGAGACCGCCAGGGTCAGCGTCGACACGCTCATGAACGGGTTCGCGTGCCGCCACCCCCACGCTTCGAGCGCTTCGCGCACTCGACGGCTGCCCGCCACCGCCTTCGGCGTCGGCTCCGCCGACATGACGCCACCGACGGCCAGCGGCAATCGCGCGACCACGCCTTCGGCGTGCGCGACCGCCACGCCGCCGTCGTCGGCCAGGACCGCTTCCGCGGTGGCGCGCATCGCGCGCCGGGAGGTGCCCAGGGTGACGAAGTTGTGGCTGTCGTGGGCGTAGGTCGTGGTCAGCGCGCCTTCGGCGAGACTCATGCCGAGCACCGGAACGCACGAGGTGTTCGGTCGTCCGTGGCGGTTTCGCACCCAGAGGAGCGCGACTTCGCCCTCCCACCGGACTTCGCCGCCGACGACGTCGAGCGAGACCTCGGCCGCCTGCGTGTAGGTGTCGACCGGATTCACCTGGAGGGCGCGGAACCGGTGCGTGCCGTCCGGCAGGTCGAGGCGCCAGCGGAACTCGTCCGGCTCGATCTCGGCGATCTGCACCGAGCCCGCGAACGGGTGGACGACTTCGGGTTCGGGGTAGGTCGGGATGCCGCCGCGCGCCACCACCGCACCGCCCGCGATCACCGCGTGCACCGCGAAGTCCGCGAGTTCTCCGTCGAGCAGCAGCAGGTCCGCGCGCTTGGACGGGGCGACCACGCCGCGGTCGTACTTGCGCAGGCGTTGAGCGGGGTTCCAGGTCAGGGCGCGCAAGGCGTCCAGCGCGGGGAGCCCGGCTTCAACCGCTCTCCGCCCGATGTGGTCGAGGTGGCCCTTCTCCGCGATGTGGTCGGCGGCGAGGTCATCGGTGACCAGGCACAGCGGCGGAAGTTGCGGCAACGCCGTCAACGCGCCGACGACCTCCGGGAGCAGGCACTTCTCCTGCAGCATCACCGTCATGCCGAGGCGGGCCTTCTCCACCGCGACCTCGGGGGTGTTCTTGGTGTGGTCGGAGTCGATGCCGGTGGCCAGGTAGGCGCTGAGCTCCTCGCCGGAGAGGTTCGGGCAGTGGCCGTCGAGGATCGTGCCGCGCTCCCGCGCGACGCGCACGATGTCGTGCATGCGCCGGTCACCGGCCACCACGGCGCGGTAGTCCATCACCTCGGCGAGCGCGGAAACCCCGTCCCAGCCGAGGAGCTCGTCGATGTCCTCGGGGTCCAGGTGCGCGCCGGAGTACTCCATCCCGGCCAGCGCGGGAACGCACGACGGCACGCCCCACAGCTGGGTCTGCGGGCTGCGCGCGCCCTCCTCGATCATCCACCGCATCGCGGCTTTGCCCGCGACGTTGACGATCTCGTGCGGGTCGGCGAGGACCGTGGTGGTGCCGCGCGGCAGCGTCAGCCAGGCGAACGCGGCCGGGGTGGTGAACGAGCTCTCGACGTGCATGTGCGCGTCGATGAACCCGGGGACGACCAGCCTGCCGCCCGCGTCGATCACCTCGGCGGCCTCCGGCCCGGCCCCCGGCGGCACGACGCCGCTGATCACCTCGCCGGTGACCAGCACATCGGCCTCGAAGACCTCCCCGGTGAACGTCGACACCACGCGTCCACCGGAAATCCGCAGGTCAGCCATATCTCTCCCTCCGGTCAGTGGGCGTTGGTCGCGAAGAAGAACACCAGGAACGGCAGCAGGACCCACATGCCCAGGTGGATGTCCCGGAACCGGCCGGCCACCACCTTGATCAGCACGTAGGCGGTCAGCGCCGCGGCGATGCCGTTGCCGAAGTTGCCCCAGAAGATCGTGCCCGCCACCAGCAGCGTCGCCGGGACCGCCTCGGTCAGGTCGCTCAGGTCGACCTTCTGGAAACCGCGCATCATGCCCAGCCCGACCACCACCAGCACCGGCGCGGTCGCCGCCGACGGGATCATGGTGGCGAACGGCGTCAACAGCAGCAGCACCAGGAACAGCCCGGCGGTGGTCAGCGACGTCAGCCCGGTGCGCCCGCCCGCGTCGGACCCGGCCGCTGACTCGGCGTAGGTCGTGACCGACGGGGCGCCGACCAGCGAACCACCGGTGATGGCCAGCGAGTCGACCAGGAACGTCCGGTTGATGTCGGACTTCTGCCCGGCGCGCTCGGTCAGCCCGATCCGCTCGGTGACCGCGAGCACCACGCCCGTCGCGGAGAACAGCTCCGAGGCGAAGAACGCGAACAGGTACTGCAGGTACTCCGGTCGCAGCGCACCCCAGAGATCGATGTCGAAGGCGACCGGGCCGATCCCGGCCGGGGCCTGGAACCAGTGGTCCGGCAGCTCCGTGACGCCCAGCGGGATGCCGATGACGGTGAGCGCCACGATGCCGATCACGAACGCGCCGGGCACCTTGCGCGCCTGCAACGCCGCGACCAGCACGATGCCGCCCAGCGCGAGCAGCACCTCCGCCGAACCGAGGTCGCCGATCTCCAGGCCGCTCTTGGTCGGTTCGAGCATGCCGGAGAGCTTGAAGCCGACGTAGACGATGAACAGGCCGATCGCGGTGCCGATGGCCTTGCGGATGTTGTCCGGGATGACCTTGGCGAGCAGGCCGCGCAGTCCGAGCAGCGACAGCACGAGGATCGCCACGCCGGACCAGAACACCATGCCCATCGCCACCGGGTAGGGCACGTGCTCCTGCTGGATCAGCGTGGCGGCGACCAGCGCGGTGCCGCCCAGGCCCGGTGCGAGCACGAACGGCATGTTCGCGAAGAAACCGACCGCGGCCGTGGCCAGCACGATCGTCAGGATCGTGCCGGTGGTGGCCGCCTCGTGCGGCACCCCGGCCTTGGCGAGCATGCCGGGGATCACCACGACCGCGTAGGCCGAGGCGAAGAACATGCTCAACCCGGCCAGCAGTTCGGCGCGCACCGTGCTGCCCCGCTCGGCCAGCCCGAACCAGCGGTCCAGCCGCGCCTGCTTCACATCGACCATCGGCCGTGACTCCCTGGTGAGGATTGCAAGCGCTTGCAGTGCAAGCGATTGCAGGGAGGTTAAGCAGCACGGTATGAAGGTGTCAAACGACGTGAGGGAGGACTCGATGGCGCGGCTGGCCGACGTGGCCCGCAAGGCCGGGGTGTCGGTGGCGACCGCGTCGCGCGCGCTGGTGCGGCCGGAGATGGTCGCCGAGCGCACCCGGCAGCGGGTCCGGGACGCCGCGATCGAGCTCGGCTTCCGCTACCACCCGTCGGCCCAGGCCCTGGCGACCGGCCGGAGCCGACTGCTCGCACTGCTGGTGCCGGACCTGACGAACCCCTTCTACGCACCGATCATCGCCGGTGCCCAGCGCGCCGCCGAAGGATCCGGCAACGACCTGCTGGTCGTGGTCACCGAAGAATCACCGGAGCGCGAACGGCTGCTGATCGACCGGCTGCGCGACCGGGTGGACGGCTTCCTCGCGATCGCACCGCGCGGCGCGAGCTCGCTGTTCACCTCGCTGGACGTGCCCATGGTGCTGGTCGACCGGCGAGTGCGCGGAGTGCCGTCGGTGGTCGTCGACACCCCGGGCGGGCTGGGCGAACTGGGCGCGCACCTGGCCGAGCTCGGGCACCGGCGGATCGCCTACCTCGGTGGACCGCGCGGATCGTGGGCCGATCCGCGGCGATTGGAGGGCTTGCAGCGCGGACTGGCCCACGAGGTCGTCGCCTTCGGCCCGCTGCCACCGACTTTCGAAGCCGGCAGCGACATCGTCGACGAACTGCTGGCCAGCGATTGCACCGCGGCGGTCGCGTACAACAGCGCGCTCTTCCTCGGTCTGCTGTACCGCTTGGCGCAGTTGGGCGTCCAGGTGCCGGAGGCGTTGAGCGTCTGCTGCGCGGACAACCTCGCCGGTCTCGGCCTGGCGGTTCCGGAAGCGACCGCGCTGCACGTCCCGGCCGAAGAAGCCGGCTCGGCGGCCGTGGAGATGGTGCTCGCCACCGTCGACGGTCGATCGCCCGAACCGAGGCATCGATCGGTACCGGTGCAGCTGGTCATCGGGAAAACGACCGCAATGCCACGTTGATCCGCCGAACGCAAGGGGCGAATTCACCTGAAGTTCGGGATTCAGCAGCCTCCGTCGTTACATTGCGTGCGGCGATGAGGTAAGAATTCACACGTGTGGACCAGCACCAGATCCGTCGCCGAAGCGCTCGACCACGTCGACGCGCTCGCCGATCTGCGCGTCCGCTACGACCTGCCGCCCGGCCTGATCCGGCTCGACGGCGACAGCGGCGGACCGCTGCGCACCACCCCGGCCCGGCTGCGCCGGTTCGTCATGCACCGGCACGGACCGCACACCGGCCGGCCGCTCGGTGAATCCGAGTGGCGGCGGGAAGCCCGCCTCGCCGCCATCGCGCTCGCCCCGCTGATCGGTGCTGCTCCGAAGGAACTCACCGTCGGCGAATCGACGTCGATCAACCTGTTCAAAGCGCTGCTCGCGGCCTCCCGGCTGCGCCCCGGCCGGCCGATCCTGGCCGTGGGCCGGGACTGCTTCGCCGCGGACCGCTTCCTCGCGCAGTCCGCGGCCGACTTCATCGGTGGCCGCCTGCACCTGTTCAACGACGTGTCCGAGCTCGCCGCGCTCCCGTCCGACGAAGTGGCGGTCGTGGCGCTGTCGCACACCGACCTGCGGACGGGCGCAGTGCGCGATTCCGCCGCCATCACCGCCGAAATCCACCGCCGCGGCGCGCTGGCGCTGTGGGACCTGAGCCACTCGGCCGGTGCGCTGCACGTGGACCTGCACGGCTGGCAGGCGGACTTCGCCATCGGCTGCGGCCACAAGTACCTCGGCGGCGGCGCCGGAGCACCGGCCTACTCGTTCGTCGCCACCCGTCACCGCCGCGCCTTCCCGGTGTGCACGACCGCCGGCGTGCTGCACCCGCTGGCGGACGGCTTCACCGGCTCGGCATCGACGTTGTCGGTGTCCGAACTGCGCACCGGCCTGTCCCTCCTGGCGGGCATCGCCGTGGAGGAGCTGGCCGCGAAGACGGCGAGCCTGGTGCAGCTGTTCCTGGACCGCCTCGACAGCAACTGCGCGGACACCAGGATCGAGGTGCTCCGGCCGCAGGGCCCGACCGGCGCCCAGGTCGTGCTCCGCCACGAGCGGGCCCAGCAGGTCGCGAACGCCCTGTTCGACCGCGACATCGTCGTGGAGAACCCGGCCCCCGACCTGCTGCGCCTGCACTTCGCGCCGTCCTGGCTGCGCTACGTCGACGCATGGGAAGCAGCCGAGCAGCTCCACGCTGCCCTCCACGCCATCGCCTGATGCCCGCTGGTCCGCTCACGCTCCCGTTCCGCGACAGCTGGTGCCAGGAACCAGCGAGACCGCGCTGGAGATGACCTTGCTCGGGAGCCGCACCTGCGGATCCCACAACGCATAGCGGCCATCGGCGTGCCCCAGAACCACGACCGGCCGGTCGAAAGGCGGCGGCGTTCCTTCGAAGGGAACGGGCTTGTCCCGCTCCACCGGGTGGATGCAGACCGAGGTGGGAGCTACGCCGAACCACGGCAGGCGGTCCGCAGCGCGGTTCAGCGGGAGCAGGTACGCCTGGATTCCGGCGTACGGAACCAGCAGCGCGACGGATAGGAGCAGAGCCACCGCGAACGGTGCCGTACTCGCGGCGGAAGCTCCCATCCGTCGCACCACGCCCCAGGCCGCGACCACGAACACCATCGCCAGCAGCAGCAACCCCACGCCCACCGCACCGGAGAGCACCATGTCCGACAACCCGACCTTGACGTCCGTCGGCGCCAAGCCGAACGAAAGCAGGTAGACCGACAGCAGGTGATCCCCCGCGAACGGGATCAACGCGGTCAACCCCAGCGGGATGATCCAGCCCAAGAACCGCCGCAACGACTCGTTGCTGACCGACCGCAGCGCGACCGCACCGAAGAAGCCGCAGAGCAAGGCCATCACCACGGCTGCGACGGGCAGGAGGAAGGCGGTGAGCCACTCGACCAGGGCAGACATGCCGATGAAGCCGAGCATGCCGCTCACCACGTACAACGAGGCGAAACCCGCTGGTTCGAGAATCCCGTGCAACCGCCACCACAACCGGCGATCCGTCCGCTGCGCCACGACGTCGACGACACGACCGGCCAGCCACGGCACGACCGCCAAAGCCGCGGCGTACATCCCACCAGGCCACAGCCAGCCCACCGATACCTGCGGCAACCCGGACCGGGGCATCAAGTTCCCCAGCGCCAGCAGGACGAAAGGCGCCACCGTCACGGCCATGATGCCCACCGCGAAGGCCTCGTCGACGCCCAAGGTCTTGCGGAACACCCGGGGCCGCTGTTGCGGAGCGTAGGAAAGCGACCACACCCGCTTCGCGAGGCGGTAGTGACGATCCACCTCGGCCTGGTCAACAGTCGCGAGCACCGTCGTCCCCGGACGCCGAGCACGCCCATCACGCCGCACCGTCCAAGCCCGATCGGCCGACCGGAGGTCGATACCGGTGTCGGGTTCGTCGATCGCGATCGGGCGTCCTCGCACACCAACCGATGCGAGCACGCTCCGGACCCGTCGGATCGCGATATCGCGCGCCGAATCCCGCATCCCGACCGCGGAAAGCTCGACTTCCACGAGCGGTGACTCCCCACCGAGGTCGGCGTGGCCGACTTCGCGGGTAGCCCATCGGCGACCGGTACACGCGTCGCGAAAGCGCTCGACCTCGACTTCGCCGGGAAGTTCGACCAAGACGCGGAACGAGTGCTCACCCAGCAGGAGCCGACGCCCCGAGGTCCGAAAACTCATGGCCTGTGCCTACCAAGAGCCTTCGTCCCGCTGAGACGTTACGGCGGAAATCGCTCGGTGCTCTTCCGGCGGAAAGGCCGGACGGTGGGGCGGGTTCGGTGCGATAGTGGGTTGGTCAGATTCAGTTGTAGTTCGTCGGCGCCTGGTTGGTCGGTGGAGCGCGTCGGCGTACTCGCTCGTGCGGGTACGGCCGGCTTGCCACCAGGCAGTGCTGCGTCCGTTCCCGATCGAGCCGATCGGAAGGACGACATGGACACCGACCCCTTCGACCTCACCTCCGAGAACTGCTCGCCAGACCCGGAACGGGACACCGCGCTGCTGCTCGACGGTTTCTTCGAGCACCTCGGCGCAACGCTCACCGCGCACGGCTTGCCCGCTGACCTGCTCGACGCCGTGCGGGAACGGCACGCGGAACTACTGGTCATCAATCTCCCTTCTGCCGTCGACGACCTGGCCCGCCAGCACCTCCGGCTGACGTTGGCGCTGGTCGCCGCTTTCGAATCGCTCCGGCCGCCGCTCGGTTCGACGGCCGCTGCCGACGCGGTCCGGCGAGCCTTCGTCGAACCGTTCGGCCCCGCCGTTCGCGAGGCGACCCGGGCGATGCTGGACGCCGCCGAAGACCCGTTCCGGGCCATGGTCGACGTGGCACGCGCCCGCGAAAAGCAGTACTACGGTGCGGGTTTCGAGTTCCGGCACGCCGCGGACGACGACCGGCACTTCCACCAGGACGTGCACCGGTGCCTCTACCAGGAGGTTCTCGCCGAGAACTCCGCGTCCGAACTGGGGCCGGTGCTCTGCTCCTTCGACCAGAGCTGGATCGGGGCCGTCGATCCAGCGGTGCACGGCTTCCGCTTCGAACGTGCCTCCACGATAGCGCTCGGCGGGACGCACTGCCCCTTCCACTTCATCCGGGAGAGCTAAGCCGAAAGGCCGGAAAACCTTGGCCTGCAAGACGATCCGAGAAGTCTGAACGCTGGCCGAATGGCCGATCCCCGCGGCCGTCCCCATCCGGCATCGTCGAAGTCGCACCCGGCGTGCAGGACCTATCCCCCACCCGGCGCGCCGGGTGCGCACGGTGCGGCCACGCCCGCGTAGATCCGCTCCAGCTCGTCGTGCAGTCGGGCCGGGCGCACTTCGGTGGAGCGGAGCTGGCGGGTGGTGGTGCGCATGGTCGACACCAGGCGCTGGGCCTGCTGGAGGTCGTGGGGGTTGTCGCGGACCGCCTTCTCGGTGGCCGCGTCGACCACCCGCTCCAGCACGCTGATCGTCGGCCACCAGCGTTCGGCCTGCGGTGCTGTCGCGGGGTTCATCAGCTGCTGCTGGAGAGCCCCGCGGAGGTCGGCGAGCTGGCGGTAGGTGCGGCGGCGCAGTGCGGGGCGCCCGTGCCGCACCCCGGCCAGCGACTGGGAGACGTACTCCGCCACCGCCGCGACGGCGTCGGCGAACCTGGTCTCCAGCTCCGGCCCGCGGTGCAGCGGGCGGAGCAGGAAACCGACGGCCAGCACGATCGCGCACCCGACGAGGGTGTCGATGAGGCGGGCCGCGGCGTGGAACTCCGCGCTCTGGTTCATCTGCAGCAGGACCAGAGCCGTCACGACCGCGCTGAACAGGCCGTAGTGGCGGTCGATCGCGACCGGCAGCTTGGCGGCCAGCACGACGATGAACGGCAACGACCACCAACCGGGAGGTACTAGGGAGAGCAGCAACAACGCGATCAGAACACCGGCGACGGTGCCGATGGCGCGCAGCACGGTGCGGGCGAAGACCGAGCCTGAGTTCGGTTTGAGCACCAGCGCGGCGGTCAGTGCGATCCAGTACGGCTGGTCGAGGCCTGCGAGCAGGCCGACCCCCTCGGCCAGCGCCAGGCACAGCACCATCCGCAGCACTTGGGCCCAGGTCGAGCGGCCGAAGGTCAGGCGCACGCGCTCGTGCTCGCGGGCTACCTCGGCGCGCTTCGCGATCCGGAACGCACTGACCAGCTCGGCGATGCCTTGGTCCAGGGCCTGCGCCAGCGGTGAGGCGGCGGTGCCCGGGTAGTAGGGCGGCGGTACCTCGCCGGTGCGCATGCAGCGGGCCAGCGTGCGCAAGGCTTCACGGGCGCGCGGTGGAGGGCGTTCTCCTGCGTGGGCCAGGGAGACCGAGGCCTCCACGATCGGTGTGGCGTGGGTGTAGACGAGGTAGAGGCGGTCGCGCACCCGGCTGCGGGACATCGACCCGCCGCCGACCAGCACGTCGTGCGCGGTGTTCAGCGCCTTGGTCAGCTCCTGGCGCGCGGCCACCGGCGTCTCGGCATCCAGCATGCGCAGCGTCGCGTCGAAGATCCCGGCGACCGCGCTGCGCGCCGGTGCCGTGCCGCGGAACGGCCACGTCGCCATGACCAGCGCGAACAGCAGCAGCTCGCCGGCCGCGAACCAGGCGATCTGCTCGCCGGCCGGCAGGCTCGCCGACTGCTCGCCGGTCGCGACGATGCAGAACGTCAGCATGTGCGCGCCGCCCGAGGACCACAGGTCGCCCATCCGGCTGGACAGCACCGACGGCACCGCCACCGCGAGCACGACGGCGGCCGCCCACCACGGCCCGGGTGCGGCGGCTCCGGCGGCGAACCCGAGCGCGCCGAGGACCGCGGCCACTCCGACCCGGCGCAGCCGGTACCGGTACGAGCCGGTCAGGTCCGAGAAGCTCGCGCACAGCGCGCCGATCGAGGCGAGCACCGCCTCCTCGATCCGGCCGGTCAGCAGGCCGATCAGCTGCGGCACGCCGATGCCCAGCCCGACCGCGCAGATGCGCGTCCAGTCGGCGGGGATGGACATCGGGCGCAGCTGCCGCAGCAACCAGTCCGGCAGCTGGAGGTGGCGCAGCGCTCGGCTCGTCAACACGCACCGCCCTTCGGGAGGAGGGGACACGCGCTCCACGCCGAGCGGCTGGGATCTGCGTTCGATTGTCACTCGGTGCGGGCCGGCGCACCGCCGATCGACACCCGCGTCACACCGCGGGCTCGATCACACCCGTCAGGAGAAGGTTCACCCGAACGCAGAAGCCCGCACCCGTCACCGCAGGACGAACGGGCCTCGGCAGCTCACGAGGAAGTCCTAAATGGACCTTCCGTTGAGGGTGCTCAGGATTCTCGTCGCGAGAGAGGTGATGATCAGCCAGAACAGCGCCGCCGCACCGTAGTTGAGCAGCACCTCGAGCTTCGGATCCGCGGGCATGAACAGGTCCTGGAAACCCAGCGCCAGCCAGTCCGCCCAGGACGCCACGAAGCGGGTGATGCCGTTGTCCGGGTTGGCGTTGCCGATCGTCAGGACCACGTGCACCGCCAGCAGTGCGGCGACCGCCGTGCCGAACCACCGGACGACCGTGGTGAGCACTCCGAGCCCCCGGTGCCAGGCCCGGCGGACGTCAGCGCGCCGCACACCGCCCTCGTGCGCCCCGGAGCCGACCTCTTCAGCCACGAGCCCAGTGTGGCACGGCGAACGCGATCAGCCGAAGACCCGGCCGAGCAGTCCACCCACCAGCACCCAGAAGCACGCGGCCAGGCCGTAGTCGAGCAGCACCTGGAGCACCGGGAAGTCCACCGACAGCAGCCCGGGGAAGAACAGCGCCAGCGGCTCGGCCGCCTGCGCCACCGAGCCGACGAACTGACCGTCGCCGGCGAACCCGGTCAGGATGAACAGCAGGTGCATCACCAGCACCGCGGCGAACAGGAAGCCCGCGCCCTGGAACACCACGGCGATCCCGCCGCTGCCCTTCTTCGCCGCCATCAACCCGCTCCCTTCGCGTGAGTCCGCTCTCACTCTGCCAGCTCGCGCGCAGCACACCGACAGCACCGCTCCCACGATGTGGAAAGGGTGGTTGCATGGTGGGCGGCCCATGGGTTTAGCCTGGGTCCGTGGCTCGCGTTCTCCTGCTTCGCCGCCGCGACGGGGTCTGACCGACCGGCCCCTCGTCGCGGGGTTCGAACGCGCCGGTCGTCGGTCCAGACCCGAACCGTGCAGGAGATCCACTCGCATGAGCAACACGTCCCCCGAACCGCAGGCCTCGTTCGCCGACCGGGTGCGCAAGCCGTCCCGTCCCGCGCCCGCCGACCAGCAGCCGTGGAACCCGCAGCAGGGCAGCTCGATGCCGCACCACCGCTACCGCCCGTTCCACCAGCTGGTCGAGAACGTGTCGCTGCCGGATCGGACCTGGCCGGACAACCGGATCACCCGGGCTCCGCTGTGGTGCGCCGTCGACCTGCGCGACGGCAACCAGGCGCTGATCGACCCGATGTCGCCCGCCCGCAAGCGCCGCATGTTCGACCTGCTGGTGCAGATGGGCTTCAAGGAGATCGAGGTCGGCTTCCCGGCGGCCAGCCAGACCGACTTCGACTTCGTCCGGGAGATCATCGAGGACGGCGCGATCCCCGAGGACGTGCGCATCCAGGTGCTCACCCAGTGCCGCCCGGAGCTGATCGAGCGCACCTTCCAGTCCCTGGAGGGCGCGCCGCAGGCGATCGTGCACATCTACAACTCGACCTCGATCCTGCAGCGCCGCGTGGTGTTCCGGGAGGAGCGCGAGGGCATCAAGAAGATCGCCACCTCGGCCGCTGAGATGACGCTGGAGCTGGCGGGCAAGTACTCCGACACCGACTTCCGCTTCCAGTACTCGCCGGAGTCCTACACCGGCACCGAGCTGTCCTACGCCGCCGAGGTGTGCGACGCGGTCACCGAGATCTGGCAGCCCACCCCGGAGCGGCCGGTGATCCTGAACCTGCCCGCGACCGTCGAGATGGCCACGCCCAACGTCTACGCCGACTCCATCGAGTGGATGCACCGCAACCTGGCCCGCCGCGACTCGGTGATCCTGTCGCTGCACCCGCACAACGACCGCGGCACCGGCATCGCCGCCGCCGAGCTGGGCTACCAGGCCGGGGCGGACCGCATCGAGGGCTGCCTGTTCGGCAACGGCGAGCGCACCGGCAACGTCGACCTGGTGGCGCTGGGCATGAACCTGTTCAGCCAGGGCATCGACCCGCAGATCGACTTCTCCGACATCGACTTCATCAAGCGCACCGTCGAGCACTGCAACCAGCTGCCGGTGCACGAGCGGCACCCGTGGGGCGGCGAGCTGGTCTACACCGCCTTCTCCGGCAGCCACCAGGACGCCATCAACAAGGGCCTGGACGCGCTGCGCGACGAGGCCGCCAAGGCAGGCACCTCGGTGGACGACCACCCGTGGGAGGTCCCGTACCTGCCGATCGACCCGAAGGACGTGGGCCGCACCTACGAGGCGGTCATCCGGGTCAACTCGCAGTCCGGCAAGGGCGGCGTCGCCTACATCATGAAGACCGAGCACCAGCTGGACCTGCCGCGCAAGCTGCAGATCGAGTTCTCCAAGGTGGTGCAGGCGCGCACCGACTCCGCGGGCGGCGAGGTCAGCCCGACCGAGATGTGGGACGCGTTCGCCGCGGAGTACCTGGACGCCACCGCGCCGGTGAAGCTGGTGCGGCAGCGGGTCGCCGGGGAGAACGGCAACGAGACCATCACCGCGACCGTGGTCGTGGACGGTGAGGAGCAGGAGATCACCGGCGCGGGCAACGGCCCGGTCTCGGCGTTCGTGGACGCGCTGAGCAGCATCGGCTACGACGTGCGGGTCATGGACTACAACGAGCACGCGCTGACCGCCGGGGACGACGCCCGGGCCGCGGCGTACCTGGAGTGCGCGGTGGGCGACAAGATCTTCTGGGGCGTCGGCGTGGACACCTCGACGATCACCGCGATGCTGCGGGCGGTGGTATCCGCGGTGAACCGCGCGAACCGCTGACCGACGGCGAAAGCGAACGGCCTGCGCACCCCGGGGTGCGCAGGCCGTTCGTTTGTCCACAGGCCTGTGGAGAACTGTGCACAGGCTGTGGACAACTTGGGGAAAGTTGGGGACGGACCACTCGGCCCGGCCTTCTACCAGCGGTGATGACTGGTCACGGAACCTTCGCGTCGGAGTCGGTCTGCTCCTGCTCCTCGGCTTCGTCCGCCTTCTCCGCGCGGCGGCGCACCACGCGCACGATCAGCCAGCCGATCACCACCGTGACCAGCAGGGCGATCCAGGAGAACCGGTGGAACCACTGTCCCGCGACCAGGCCGAACACGTACGCCAGGGTGGTCACCGTGCCCGCCCAGGCGATGCCGCCGGTCGCGTTCGCGATCAGGAACTTGCGGTACTGCATGCCGAGGATGCCGGCCAGCGGGCCGGCCAGGATGCGCAGCAGCGCGACGAACCGCCCGCCGAACACCGCCCAGGCGCCCCAGCGGTCGAACATCCGCTCGGCCTGCCGCACCGGCTTCGGCCCGAAGTGCTTCGGCAGCTTGCGCCCGAGCCAGCCCAGCAGGTTCCGCCCGTAGCGCTTGCCGACCGCGTAGCCGATCGAATCGCCGATGATCGCCCCGCTCGCCGCGACGATGCCGAGCACGATCGGGTTGACGATGCCCTGCGACGCGGCCACACCCGCGCTGACCAGCATGATCTCGCCGGGAAGCGGGATCCCCACGCTCTCCAGGCCGATGATCAACCCCACGACGAGGTAGATCACCCCTGGCGGGACCGATTCCAGCAGTTCGATCATCGAGGTCCGTTCCGGGTCGGGTTCCGCTCGGTCGTCGAGGCTGCGACCGGCCACCGGCCAGAGTACGTATCCGCAGCAGGTGCCGTCGCCGGGAACCCGAATACCGCGCACATCTCTGGCGCGGTCGCGCATCGGGTGTGACCGTAGCCACATCGAGCACCCGCTCGCGAATGTCCGCAGGGGGAGGGCATTTTGCGCATCATCGGCATTCGGCACATACCGGTCGTCGTGCCGTTCCGCGACGCGGAGCAGTGGCCGCCGGGACGGCGCGGGCTGGTCAGCGTGCTGATCGAGATCGACACCGACGAGGGGATCACCGGCATCGGCGAGGCTCCGGCGCACCCGTCGGCGGACATCGTGCTGGCCGTGCTGCGCTCGGTCGAGCGCTTCGCCATCGGCGAGGACCCGTTCCGCACCGAGCGCATCGCGCGGCTCGGCGAGGTCGTCGGCACCTGGCACGCGGTGGGCACCACCAGCCCAGCGCTGGCCGCCATCGACATGGCCTGCTGGGACATCGTCGGCAAGGCCTGCGGCCAACCGCTGGTCAACCTCTTCGGCGGCGCGCTGCGCGAGGAGGTCGAATACCTGCACCAGATCCCGCCCGGCCCGCCCGACCGGATGCGGGACCTGGCCGCGCAGGGCGCCGCTGCCGGGTCCGAGAGCTTCCACGTGCGGGTCGGCGCCGATCTCGACACCGACGTGGAGCGGATCGCGGCCGTCCGGGACGGCATCGGACCCGGCCGGTCGATCCGCATCGACGCGGGCGAAGCCTGGTCACCCGCGACGGCGTTGCGGGCGTTGCGCGCCTTGGTGCCCTACGGCATCGAGTTCGCCGGGCAACCGGTGCCCGCCCGCAACATCCCGGAGATGGCCCGGCTCCGCGCGCACACCGGCACTCCGCTGCTCGCCGGCCCGCTGTGCCGCGCCCAGCAGCTGGAGGTGATCCGGCACGGCGCGGCCGACGCGATCTCGGCGGACAACGCGCTGGACGGCGGGCTGCTGAACCTGAAGCGCTCGGCGGGCATCTGCCAGGCGGCGGGCATCCCGGTCATCAAGCACAGCCTCGGCGAGCTCGGCGTGGCCACCTGCGCGGCGGCGCACCTGATCGCGGCCACCCCGGGCTTCGACCACGCCAACCAGTCCTACCGCGCGCTGCTGTCCGACGACGTGCTCGTCGGCGGCCCGCTGCCGCACCGCAACGGCAGGCTGCGGGTCCCGGACGCACCGGGCATCGGGGTCGAGCTGGACCGCGACCGCCTGGCCCGCTACGCGGAGCTGCACCAGACGTCGGGCGAGGAGTTCGAGCCGGGGCCCTGAGCAGGCGGGTCATACTGCGGTCGTAGTCGGTGACCACCGGAATCAGCGTCCAGTCCGGCCAACACACTCGACCAAAGACGGTACTGCGCGCGCCGTCCGTTCGGCAGCATGGCGTTACGTCGCGGGATGCCAAGCGACGCCCCTGGGGAACGGGGTCAGGGGGACGGGCCGGAGGGGCGGGGGAACAACGTCGGGGACCGGCCCTCCCTCTGTTTCCGGGGTCTGCGGTGTGCTCGGGCACCGGCGCCAACCGCACCTGATCGGCGGATGGCGCGGCCGGTTTGGGGTGGTGACGGAGCCGGTCGGGGACGGGCTGGGTCTGGGTTCAAAGCGGTAGGTGGCCGCCTCGTGGGGGTAGCGATTTCGCCTGAAATTGGCCGCGTTGTCGACGGAGCCTGCGGTGGCGAGGCCGCCAATTTCAAGCGAAATCGGCGAAGCTCGGCACCACCGGGGACGGCCGTGGACATGGTCAGGACCGTGCGTATCGCACCGGGCGCGGGCGGCCGTGCTTGTGGTGGCGACGTCAGAGTTTTCTCCTGAAATTGGCTGCGGTGCCAACCGCCGCTCGCCTCGCCAACGATGCCAATTTCATGAGAAAACGCGCCCGCTCCACAAGCCGACCACCCCACATGATCCCCGAGGGCACCGAGGCACCGATCGCTGTGTCGAAACCACCACCCCACCGCGCGCTCCGTGCGAAAGGCGACCCAAGTCCACCGCCGCGCGGCGGCGTTCCGGATCTTGCTCCGGAGGGCCCCGGCTGGAAGGTTCGGCGGTCGATCCGACCAATCCCGGGAGAGCGGCGGCATGGGCGAGCAGAAGGAACGGATGCTGCGCGGTGAGTGGTACCTCGACGAACCGGACCTGGTCGAGGACCGGAAGCGCTGCTGGCGGGTGCTCGACAGGTTCAACGCGACCGGCGCGGACGACGACGCCGAGCGCCGGAAGCTCCTGGAGGAGCTGTTCGCCGAGTTCGGCCCCGGCGCCTGCGTCCTGCCGCGCTTCACGTGCAGCTACGGCGCGCAGATCAGCATCGGCGCCAACAGCTTCGTCAACAACGACGCCCTCCTCATGGACGACGCCGCGATCACGATCGGCGAGGACGTCCGGATCGGTCCGCGGGCGCAGCTGCTCACCGCCCTGCACCCGCTGGAGGACCACGAGCGGCGTCGCGCCGGATGGGAACGGCCCGCCCCCATCACCATCGGCGACAACGCCTGGCTCGGGGGCGGCGTGATCGTCTGCCCCGGCGTCAGCATCGGCGCGAACGCCGTCGTCGGCGCGGGCAGCGTGGTCGTCCGCGACGTGCCCGAGCGCGTGTTCGCCGCGGGCAACCCGGCTCGGGTGATCCGGCAGCTCTGACCGGGCGCCGAGACGGGCGACGGCCCGGCCTCCGAGGCCGGGGGCCCGCCGCCGTCCCGGTGGGTCAGGCGACCGTCACTCCGCCTTCGGTGGAGTCGGTGGAGCGGCTGAGCTCCTCCCAGGCGTCGAAGTCGTCCTGGACGCGCTGGCGCCCGGCAGCGACCAGGCGCAGCGCGTCCGAGCCGAGCAGGAGGTGCACGGGAGGCTTCGCCACGTCCAGGAGGCTGAGGATGGCCTCGCCCGCGCGATCGGGGTCGCCGATGCCCTGACCCGCGAGGGCCCGGCGGCGGTTCCGGATCGGGTCGAACAGCTCGTCGTAGTCGGCGATGCTGCGCGGTGCGCGGACCAGCGACCTGCCCGCCCAGTCGGTCTTGAACGCGCCGGGAGCCACCGCGGTGACCCGCACGCCGAACTGGGTGACCTCCTGGGCGAGGGTGTCGGTGATGCCTTCCAGGGCGTGCTTGCTGCCCTCGTAGAACGCCAGGCCGGGGAAGGTGGTGTGCCCGCCCATCGAGGTGATGACGAAGATCTGGCCGTCGCGCCGCTCCCGCATGCCGGGCAGGACCGCCTTCACGGTCGCCACCGTGCCGAACACGTTGACCTCGAACTGCTGGCGCAGATCGGCCATCGAAGACTCCTCGAAGGTGCCTTCGAGCCCGTAACCGGCGTTGGCCACGAGCACGTCGATCTGGCCCATTTCCGCTTCGGCGGCCCGCACCACGGGGTCGATCCGGTCCGCGTCGGACAGGTCGAGGATGAAGGCCCGGGCGCGGTCGGGGTGCAGTGCCCGGAAGGCGGCCGCGTGCTGCTCGGTGCGCACGGTGCCCGCGACCCGGTGCCCGGCGGCCAGGGCCCGTCGGGCGATGGCCAGTCCGAGGCCGGTGCTGACGCCGGTGATCAGGAATGTCTTGCTCACTGCGGGTGTCCTTTCGTGGATGGCTGCCAGGCCGCGGGCACGGCGGCATGGACCCCGCGGGATCGCGGGGCCGTGTTCGGGCGGAGGTCAGGCCTCGGCGGCGGTGTCCCGGGCGGTCGCGGCGGGTTCGCTGCCCCAGCTGGCCAGCAGTCGCAGTCGCTCCTGGGACGGCGAGCCGGGTGGCGCGCAGTAGGTGACGAGCGTGTGGCCCGGGTCGGCGACCGGCGTGAAGATCTCGTACTGCAGCTCCAGGTCACCGACGACGGGGTGGCGGAGCCGTTTGAGGCCGGTGCTGCGCTCCCGGACGCGGTGTTCGGACCACCACGCCGGGAACTCGGGCGAGCGCATCATCAGCTCGCCGATCAGGTTGGCGATGCGCTGGTTCCGCGGCTGGGCGGCGGCCGCCAGCCGCAAGCCGTGCACGTAGTCGCGGGCGACGCGTTCCCAGTCGCACCACACCAGGCGAGCGCGCGGATCCAGCAGCGTCCAACGAGCCATGCTGCGCTCCCGGCGCGGCAGCTCGGCCACGTCGGGGAACAGCAACGCCCACAGCGCGTTCCCGCCGACGACGGTGAGGTTCCGGTCGCTGACGAAGGCAGGGGCCAGTTCCATCGCCTCCAGCAGCTGCCGCAGCGCCGGCCGCAGCCGCGCCGAGTGCTCGGCCGGGTCCTTGCGCCCGGCTGCGGTGCCCGCGAGGGCGAACAGGTGCCGCCGCTCGACGTCGTCGAACCGCAGCGCGTCGCAGAGGGCGTGCAGCACCTGTTCGGACGGCTGCCGGGCGCGGCCCTGCTCCAGGCGGGTGTAGTACTCGGTGCTCACCCCGGCCAGCTGCGCGACCTCACCGCGCCGCAGACCGGTGACCCGGCGACCGGCGCCGAACTCGACCGGCAGACCGATCTCGTCCGGCGTGAGCCCGGCGCGGCGGGCCCGCAGGAAGTCGCCCAAGTCGTTGTCGCCCATGCCTCGAGTCTGCTCCGCGCCCGGACGATCACCAAGGGCGTGGCTGGCCCTGCCAGTACTACGCAGCAGGTCGGGCGTTCGGGTTCTTCCGCTGGGCGAGGCGTGTGAAGTTGTGGCGGCCGCCGTTGCCCGAACCACCCGATCGGTGTACCGAACTTGATGATGGGTGGCGCACGGGGTTCAGTCAGGCACCGGAAAGACCGCAGTGCCGAGGTGAACATGTGGCCGATCGAAGACCCGTGCGAGCAGTTGCGGTGGCGCATCCCGTGCCGCCCGCCCGCGACCGAGAACGTGTCCGTGCTGGTGGTGGGTGATCGGGTCGCCGTCGTGCTGCCGCCGGGGGAAACGCTGGTGTTCACCGCGGACGAGGCCGACGGGCTCGCCGCGCTGCTCGACAAGGCCGTCGGGTTCGCCACGAACCGGTAGGAGGGTGCCGCGTGGGACTGATCGACACCGACCTCAGCTTCGATCCGCGCGACCCCTACTTCCCCGCCCCCGGCGCGACCGGCGTCGAGTGGGCACTGCAGGTGTTCACCACCACCAACGGGTACGGCCTCGACGCCGGTGCCCGGCTCAGCGACGACCGGCGGCACCTGCACGCCGACCGGTACTCCCGGCTCGGCCAGCAGCAACCGGTGGCGGCGGGTTCGGTCGACGTCGAGGTGACCGACGACGGCGGCGTACTCCAGTGGTCGATCGCGGCGCGCCACGCGGAGCCGATCAAGTCCGTCAAGCTGCTGCTGCGCGGTCTGCCGCCCGAGCAGCTGCGCGCCGGGTGGTGGGCGCCGAACACCGGGCGCGGCTGGGCGCACGGCGTCGACGGCCGGCGGTTCCAGCTCGAATACCCGGGCCCGGACTGGGCGACGCCGTGGGTGGCCGCGGGCACCGAGCAGAGCGGGTTCGTGCTCAGCGTCCGGGATCCGCTGGTGCGGCGGCAGATCCTGCACGTCCACCAGCCGCGCTACGCGCCGGGCCCGATCGCGGAGCTGGTGCACCTGCCGATGGCCAGCGCGCGCACGACCAGCTACCAGGTGCCGCCGATCCGCCTCCGGCTCGGCACCGACGCGCGCACCGCGGACGCCGACCTGGACGAGCACATGACCTTCGTGGAGCGCGTCCACGACCTGCGGCCCTGGCGCACCCGGCCGGACGTGCCGGCGTGGATGCGCGACATCGCGCTGGTGGTGACGTTGCACGGCCAGCACTGGACGGGCTACGTGTTCAACACGTTCCCGCAGATGGCCGAGGCGCTGAGCTTCGTCGCGCAGCACATCGAACCGCACCGCGTGCTCGCCTACCTGCCCGGCTGGGAAGGCCGCTACTACTACGACTACCCGCGGTACCGCCCCGGCGAGGACATGGGCGGCGCCGAGGGTTTCGCCGCGCTCACCCGCTTCGCGCGGCAGCTGGGCGTGCGGCTGATGCCGATGTACGGCGGGCACGGGGCGAACGTCGTCCAGTACCCGCCGTGGGAGCAGGCCGTGCTGCGCAACGACACCGACCGGTACGCGGAGCTGCTGAACCGGCCGGACTGGGACGGCGACCGGGTCGGCGAGGGCGACCAGGTGTTCCTCAACCCCGGCGAACCGCGGTTCCGCGCGCACCTGGTGGAGTCGATCTCCGCGACGGTGCGCGACTTCGGCGTCGACGCGGCGTTCCTGGACACCCTCGGCTTCTGGTTCAACGATCCGCGCCACGACGTGGTCGAGGGCTACCGGCAGCTGGTCGGCGAGCTGCGCGACCGCCACCCCGAGCTGGTGCTGGCGGTGGAGGGCTGGTGGGACGCCCTGTCGGCGGTCTTCCCGCTGAGCCAGCAGTGGTACGGCATGGACCGCGACCTGCGCAGACCCCGCGTGCTCACCCGCTACGCCCGCACCACCGCCCACCTCGCGGAGGGCACTCCTGGCCCGGGCAGCACGGGCGTGCACGAGAAGGGCTTCCTGCACCGCCCGGCCGACGTCTTCCACGAGGGCCACATCCCGGTCGTCGGCATCGTGGACACGACGCTGCCCGCCCAGGCCGACGAGGTCGCCGCGATCTGCCGCTGGGCCGCCGAGCACGCCCCGGCCTAGCGCGCCGGCGTGTTACGAGATCCGGACATCGCCCCAACGCCGCCAAGACATCCGCTCGCGAGGATCGAACGCGTCCACGAGGACACCTGGCGAACGATGAGAGGCGGAACAACCGTGAAGCGCAAGAACATCAAGCGGGGCACGCTGGCCGGTGCCGGTATCGCGATCGCGCTGGTCGCCGCGGGCGGCGTGGCCTTCGCGACGGCGGGCGGGCAGGGCACCGCCGTGACCGACCCGGGTTCGAAGCCGGTGAACCTCCGCATCACCGCGGTGGACTACGAGATCTCGCACGTCGGGTGGAGCGCCGAGGGCCAAGGGGGGCTCGGCACGCTCGTCGAACCCAACTCGGTCGTGGAGCTGCGCAGCTACGACTGGCCCGGCCACGACATCACCGACGAGCAGTTCTACGTCACCAACGCCGCAGGTGAGCGCGAGCTGATCGCGAGCTACCCGCAGCCCGCCGATGGCCAGCTGCTGGACTGCGTCGCTTCCGGCACCGCGGACGAGCCCGAGGTCGAGTGCACCTCGAAGTGACGCAGCAGACCGGGTGGGGGCCGTGCCGCCCTCACCCCGTCCGTCCTTTGCGGACTTGTTGCGCGCTCGGACATCAGTGCCGGGACATTCGCGCACGCATCGGAAGAGAACGTTGAACACCGGTCGCTGCCGTTGGAAGTGTGCCAGTCGACCTCGAACCGACCTGATCCAACAGGATCGAGCAACGAGACACATGAATGATGCCAGAGGAGATTCCGCCGCGCACCGCAGCGGGAGCGTCGCGTCTCCGGTGCGAGTCATCGGCGCGACATCGGCGCGCCCGGTGCGGGAGAACGCGCTCGCCGAAGCCGTCGTCGACCTCGACGCCATCGCGCACAACACCGAGCTGATCGCTCGTGCCGCTGCCCCCGCCGCCGTCATGGCGGTGGTGAAGGCCGACGCCTTCGGGCACGGCATGGTGCCCGTGGCCCGCACGGCGCTGGCGCACGGCGCGAGCTGGTTGGGCGTCGCGACTTCCGCGGAGGCGCTTCAGCTGCGCGCAGCCGGTATCGGTGCACCCTTGCTGAGCTGGGTGCACAGCCCGCACGAGGACTTCCGGCCCGCGCTCCTGGCCGATGTCGACCTCTCGGTGTCCTCGGCGGAGGTGCTGGAGGCGATCTCCTGCTGCGCCGCGGAGCTCGGCGTGCGCGCGACGATCCACCTCAAGGTCGACACCGGGCTGAGCCGCGGCGGGGCCGCGGAGCCGGACTGGCCCGCGCTGGTGCGGCGCGCCAGGTGGCTGGAGCGCAACTCGCTGGTGCGCGTCCGGGGCGTGTGGTCGCACCTGATCAGCGCGGACGATCCGGGTGGCGGGCACACCGCCGAGCAGGTCGAGCGCTTCGACGCCGCCGTCGCCGCGGCCCGGGCCGCGGGGCTCGATCCCGAGCTGCGCCACCTGGCCAACTCCGCGGCTGCGCTGGACGCGCCGCGCACCCACTACGACCTCGTCCGGCCCGGCATCGGCCTGTACGGGGTGGAACCGGTGGCCGGGAAGGTCTTCGGGCTCCGGACCGCGCTCACCCTCCGCGCGCGAACGATCCTGGTCAAGGAGGTTCCCGCCGGTACCGGTGTTTCGTACGGGCACGACTACGCGACGGCCCGGGACGGCAGGCTGGCGCTCGTGCCGCTCGGTTACGCCGACGGCGTGCCGCGGCAGGCCAGCGGCCGGGGCGAGGTGCGGATCCGCGGACGCCGGTACCCCATCGCCGGTCGCATCGCCATGGACCAGTTCGTGGTCGACCTCGGTCAGCACGCCGCGGACGTCGGCGCGGAAGTGGTGGTGATCGGCGGGGACGGGCCCGCGGTCACCGAGTGGGCCCGGTGGGCGGGCACCCTCCCGCACGAGATCTACACCGGCATCGGCAGCCGGGTCGCCCGTCGCTACATCGGTGAACGCACCGCTCACCTGTCGTTTGGGGAAACTTGTGTCGCATGAGGGAAACGTCCGGGTGGCCGTCGTGTTCGGCGGCAGGAGCAACGAGCACGACGTGTCCTGCGGGTCGGCCGCCAGCGTGCTGGCCCACCTGGACCGGCGGCGCTACGACGTCGTCCCGGTCAAGATCGAACCCGACGGTTCGTGGATCGTCGGGAAGGACGACCCGGGCCTGTTCACGGCGGCCGATCACCGCGCGCGCTCGTTCCTGGTCGACGACTTCGCGCGGGTCCACGGCGGAGGAGCGCAGGCGCTCAGCGGAATTCCGCGCGCGCTGGAGCAGATCCAGGACTGCGACGTGATCTTCCCGGCGCTGCACGGCCCGTACGGGGAGGACGGGACGCTCCAGGCGATGCTGCACATGTGCGGCATCCCCTTCGTCGGCAACCACGTGCTGGCCAGCGCCGTCGGGATGGACAAGGAGTACGCGAAGAAGCTGCTGGCGGCCGCGGGCCTGGCCGTGGCCGACGGCGTCGTCCTGCGCGATGAGCGGGATCGCCTGCCCGCCGCCGACGAGGAACGCCTCGGCCTGCCGGTCTACGTCAAACCGGCGCGCTCCGGATCCAGCGTCGGGGTCTCGCGCGTGGACACCTGGGAGGCGCTGCCCGCAGCCATCGCGGACGCGGCCCGCAGCGATCGGAAGGTCCTCGTCGAGGCAGCCCTGACCGGCCGGGAGATCGACGTCGGGGTGCTCGAACGGCCGGACGGATCGATCGAGGTCAGCCCGCCGCTGGAGATCCGGCTCGCCCCGCACCAGCGGTTGTTCGACCACGACGCCAAGTACACCGACTCCGGCACCACCTTCGAGGTGCCCGCGCGCTTGGACCCGGAGATCACCGAGCACCTCCGCGAGCTGTCGCTGCGCGCGTTCGCCGCGCTGGAGTGCTCCGGGCTGCTGCGCGTCGACTTCTTCGTGGCCGACGACGGCACGGCGACGATCAACGAGGTCAACACCTTCCCCGGTTTCACGTCGAGCTCGCAGTACCCGCGGATGTGGCAGGCCGTCGGCCTGGGATACGCCGAGCTGCTGGACGTGCTGATCGAGACGGCCCTGCGACGAGCGGGGCGGCGCAGCACCAGCGCCCTCGCCGCCAACCCGAGCTGATTGTCCGATGTGGACGATCTCCGGCACGCACGTCACGGGGTGATTTCCGTTGCGCAGAACGGCTGATCAGCAGAGCACGGTGCGCCTCCGCTTCACCGGAGACCTCCGCGACCACGCCGCCGCACCGGAACGGCACGCGTGGGCGGACGTCGCCAAGGGCGCGTGCATCGTGCTCGTCGTGCTGTGGCACGTGATCATGAAGCACTACCTGCAGGTCGACTGGCGCATCTCACTGCCCTTCCCCGGCATCTGGGGCACCTTGGGCGAGCAGCTCCTGCCGCTGCGGATGCCGCTGTTCTTCGCGATATCGGGCCTCTTCGCGGCTCGGGCGGTGGCGCGGCCGTGGCGGGTCCTCGGCCGCACGAAGCTGGCCAAGTTCTACTACCTCTACGTGGTGTGGCTGGTCGTCCACACCGCGCTGCTCTCGCTGGTGCCGGATTTCGACACCGCGCGCGCCACCGGGCCCCACGAGTTCTTCCGGCAGCTCACGATCGACCCGTCGAACCTGTGGTACCTCTACGCGCTGGCCCTCTACTTCGCGGTGGCCAAGCTGACCCGCCGGGTCCCCGCGCCCGTCGTGCTGGTGGCGGCGTTCGCGCTGTCCGCCGCGGCCTCCGCCGAACTGATCCCGCTGCCGGGCGACCGCGAGGGCGTCTACCAGAACCTGGTCTTCTTCCTGGCCGGACTGCACGGCAAACCGATCGTCGAGCGGGTGGCCGCCACGGCCGGCTGGCTGCGGTTCTTCGCCATCGCCGTGCCCTACCTGGGCGTGCTCGCGCTGATCCAGCACTTCGACGCCAAGACCTGGTTCGGGCTGTGGCCTGCCGCCAGCTTCATCGCCGTGTTCCTCGGGGTGACCGCAGCAGGCCTGGTCACGCGCTGGTCGGCGCTGACCGGGGCGCTCGCCGGCCTCGGTCGGCGGACACTGCCGATCTACGTCGTGCACATGCCGCTGCTGGCCCTGCTCCACCTGGCTCTCGTCGACGTGCTCTCCCGCGCCGATCCCACCGCGCAGACGGTGCTGGCCACCATCGAACCCGCCGTGCTGACCGCCGTGGTCGTGGCGCTCTGCCTGCTGATCCACCGGTTCCTGCCCACCAAGTGGATCTTCGACCTGCCTGCTCCCGCTAAGCCCAGCCCGCTTCCACCGACCGGCGGCAGTCGTCCGGGTCGTCGCCCGCGCTGACGAACAGCGCGGTCAGCATGGGCACCGCGTTGGCGAGCGCCTGCTGCGGCAGCGGGCCGGTGGTGACCAGCGAGGCGAGCCCGTGGCCGATCGCCCAGCCCTGGATCGCCAGCCGCAGCGGATCGACGTCGTCCCGGAAGCGGCCGATCTCCTTGGCCCGATCCGCGGCGCGGACGAGGCTGTGCAGGGTTTCGTCGGCGGCGTCGGCGTCTTCGAGCTCGAAACCCGCGTCGAACATGACCCGGTACAGGTCGGGGCTCGCCACCGCGTTGGCCGCGTAGGCGGCGCCCAGCGCGGCGAGGTCGCGCACCGGGTCCGAGGTCGTCGGGACCTCGGAGAGCTTGGCCGCGAGGCGCGTGAAGCCCTCCTGCCGCAACGACTTCCACAGGCCGTCCATGCCGCCGAAGTAGGTGTAGACGGCCATCGTCGACACCCCGGTGCCCTCGACCAGCGCGCGGAGCGTGACCGGCTGCCGGGTCCGGAGCATGTGCGCGGCCCGCTCCAGCAGCCGGGCGCGAACCTCGGGATCTTTCGCCCTCGCCATGGCATCAGATTACATAACATCGCTATGCTTCCGCCGTTCGCATCTCCCGAGGAGGAATCCGTGTCCGTGGAACTGGTCAACCCCGACTGCCTGCCGAAGCCCGAGGCGTACCGCCAGCTGTCCATCGCCAGCGGGTCGAAGCTCGTCTTCCTCGCCGGGCAGGTCGCCCGCGACGCCGACGGCACGCCGGTCGGCGGCGGCGACCTCGCCGCGCAGGTCGAGCAGTGCTACCTCAACATCGGCCGGGCGCTGACCGAGATCGGCGCGTCCTTCGACGACGTCGCGAAGCTGACCGTCTACGTCGTCGACTGGGCGCCCGAGAAGATGCCGCTGCTGGGCGAGGGCGTCGGCCGGGCGGCCGCGAAGCTCGGCATCGACCCGGTCAAGCCGATCACCCTGCTCGGCGTCGCGGCGCTGGGCGAGCCGGACCTGCTGGTCGAGGTCGAGGCCACCGCGGTCGTCGAGTAGCTACCGGCTGGTGACGGTCTCGGCCTCGGCCACCAGGGCGTCGAGGACGAGTTGGACGGCCGGGCGTTCGGTGGCCCCGCGCCGGGCGACGACCTCGATGTTGCGGCCCGCTCGGACACCGCTGAGCGGGCGCAGCGCCACCGTGCGGAGGTTCGCCGAGTACCGGGGCAGCAGCGCGACGCCGAACCCGTCGGCGACCAGCACTTCGGTGATCCTGAAGTCGTTGATGCGCTGCACGACCTTCGGCCGCACGCCGGTGCGGACGGCCAGCGAGCGCAGCACGTCGTCCACCGGGAACCCGACGTCCACGCTCAGCCACGGCTCCCCCACCAGCTCGGCGGGTTCGACGCGCTCCTTCGCGGCCAGCGGATGGCCGAGCGGGAGCGCGACGTCCAGCGGTTCGCGCAGCAGCGGCGTGATCGTCGTGCGCTCGCCGTCGAACGGCGGCGCCTGGTCGTCCCGGTGCGCGACCACCAGGTCGAAGTCCGCGGTCAGCCCCGGGACCTCCACCGGCGTCATGTCGACGTCGCGGCACTCCAGCCGCACCTTGGGGTGCGCGCTCATCCGCCGCAGCAGGCCGGAGAGCAGCAGGAACGCGCCGGACGGGAAGATCGCCACCCGCACGACGCCCCGCGGTGTCGACCGGTAGCTGTCCAGCTCCGCCTCGGCGCGGTCCAGCGCTGCCAGCACCTCGTCCGCTCTCGCGGCCAGGCTCCAGCCGGCATCGGTGAGCCGCAGCCCGCGCCCGGCGGGCTCGGTCAGCTGGACGCCGACCTCGGCCTGCAGCGCCCGGATCTGCTGCGAGACGGCGGACGGCGTGTAGGAGAGGGCCCTGGCGACAGCGGTGACGGTCCCCCGGTCGGCCAGCTCCCGCAAGAGCCGCAACCTCCGAACGTCCATGGCGGAAGGCTACGCGGGGAAGGTGTGCAGGATCGACCCTGGTCAGGACCGCGAGCGCGGTCAGTCGCGCCTGCGGCCGACCGGATCGCCGTCCCGGATGCTGGATGTCCATGAAGGACTTCTGCACGCTTGGTGCAATTAGTGTTGCTTGTTCTTCACAGTTGGGCGGCGCAAGCTTGGTGCGTGAATCCCCGAGATCGTTCGCTGGCCGTGCTCGTCGCCGTGCTGTGGGGCGCCAACTTCATCGCCCTCGACTTCGGGCTCGGCCACTTCCCGCCGTTCTTCTTCGCCGCGCTGCGCTTCGCCGTGCTGCTGCCGGTGCTGTTCTTCGTGCCGCGGCCGGACGTGCCGTGGAAGTGGCTGCTCGGCTACGGGCTCTTCTTCGGCGCCATGCAGTTCGCGTTCCTGTTCGTGGCGATGAACATGGGGATGCCGACCGGTCTGGCCTCGCTGGTGCAGCAGGCCTCCGCACCGTTCACCGTGGCGCTCGGGGCGCTGCTGCTGCGGGAGCGGATCACGCCGCTGCAGATCATCGGCATCCTCACCGCGGTGCTCGGGATGGTGGTGATCGGCTGGAACCGCGCGCAGAGCGCCGCCCTGCTGCCGATGCTGATCACCTTGTGCGGCGCCTTCTCGTGGGCGCTGGGCAACCTGTGCGCGCGGAAGGCCAACCCGCCGAACCCGCTGCACCTGACGCTGTGGATCGCGATCGTGCCGCCGCTGCCGATGTTCGCGATGTCGGCCGCCTTCGAAGGGCCGACGGCCGGGTTGCAGGCGCTGACGACGGTCTTCGACTCGACCACCGGCTGGTACGCGCTCGCCGGGCTCGCCTACACCTCGCTGCTGGCGACGGTCATCGGCTCCGGGCTGTGGACGACGCTGATGGGCCGCTACCCGGCGAGCCGGGTGGCACCGTTCTCGCTGCTGGTGCCCGTCGTCGGGTTCACCACCGCGTGGCTGGTCCTGGGCGAGCACCCGCACCCGGTCGAGCTCGCCGCGGGCGCGGTGGTCGTCACCGGAGTCCTGCTCGGCAGCCTGAACCTCAAGAAGCGCCGAGCCCCGGAACCAGCCCTCGAACGGGTGTAGGTCAGAGCCTGTCAAATGGCCGGTCTGCGTGGCGGTGCGGGTGGCGGAACCTGAGTGCTTCCCTGGACTGCGGGTGCCCCTCCTGATGTATGACCAATACACGGCGGAGGGGCCGTCCTCGCCAGGAAACCACTCAGAACCCGCGGCGGTGCAAGCTGCATACCCACTCCAAGCGGCTTCGCCGCTTATAAGGCGCGGACGGCTACGCCGACAGTGCCCTCAGCCTCGACGGGCGCCGCTGCGCTCGAAGTCCGGGTTGCAGACGTGGATGCCGTTGCCCTCCGGGCAGTCGTAGGACACCAGCGCGCGGCCGGACTCGGCCACCAGGCGATCCGCTGTCGCGGCCACCAAGATCGCCCGATGGTCGCAAGCCGTGCACCGCTGCGCGCTGCTGTACCTCACCCGTAACCTCCCGTTCACGCCTGACCGATCATCCTATGTGGACAGGATCGGCCGCGGGGCCGGAACGGGTCAACTCGCCGGGCTGATGCCCAGGTCGCCGAAGTCCGCCGGGTCGACCGCCTCGGCGACCACCTCGTGCGGCTGCAAGCTGCCGTCGCGGATCTCCTCGGCGTAGTGGCAGGCCACCCGGTGGCCGGGCTTCAGCTCGCGCAGCGCGGGCCGCTCGGTGTCGCAGCGGTCGGGCTGGCGCCACGGGCAGCGGGTGTGGAAGCGGCAGCCCGCGGGCGGGTTGGCGGGCGAGGGCAGGTCGCCGGAGAGCAGGATCTGCTCGCGCTCGTCCTCCACCGTCGGGTCCGGCACCGGCACCGCCGACAGCAGCGCCTTCGAGTACGGGTGCAGCGGCTCCGCGTAGAGGTCGTCCGATGTGGACTCCTCCACGATGCCGCCCAGGTACATCACGCCGACCCGGTCGGCGATGTGCCGCACCACCGCCAGGTCGTGCGCGATCACCAGGTAGGTCAGGCCGAACTCGGCCTGCAGGTCCTCCAGCAGGTTCACCACCTGCGCCTGCACCGAGACGTCCAGCGCGGACACCGGCTCGTCGGCCACCACCAGCTCCGGCCCCACCGACAGCGCGCGGGCGATGCCGATGCGCTGCCGCTGGCCGCCGGAGAACTCGTGCGGGTACTTGCGCAGCGAGGTCGTCGGCAGGCCCACCGCGGAGAGCAGCTCGCGCAGCCGCTTGTCGGTGGCCTCCCGGTCGGTGCCCATGCCGTGCGCGCGCATGCCCTCGACCAGCAGCGACTGCACCGACTGCCGCGGATCCAGCGAGGACAGCGGGTCCTGGAAGACCATCTGCATCCGGCGGCGCATCCGGCGCAGCGGCTCGCCCTTCATCCCGGACAGGTCGACGCCGTCGAACACCACCTTGCCGCCGGTCGGCTTCTCCAGCCGCAGCACCGCGCGCCCGAGCGTCGACTTGCCGCAGCCGGACTCCCCGACCAGGCCGTAGGTCTCACCGCGCCGGATGCGCAGCGACACCCCGTCCACGGCGTAGACGTGCCCGACCGTGCGGTCCAGCACCACGCCGCGCTTGATCGGGAAGTGCACCGCGACGTCCTCGACGTCGACCAGCACGTCCTGGGAATCCCCGGCGGTGTCCAGGATTTCTGTCATGACGCCTCCACCGGGGTCTGTGCTTCGCGCACCGGGTTGTGGCAGCGCAGCAGGCGCGCGCCGACGTCGATGCTCACGTCCGGGGTCTGCTGCTCGCAGACCTCCAGGGAGTTCGGGCAGCGCGGGCAGAACGCGCAGCCCGCGTCCCACGGGATGTTGTCGCTGACCGAGCCCTTGATCGGCGACAACCGCTGGCCGCGCGGGGCGTCCAGGCGCGGGATGGAGGCCAGCAGCCCGGCGGTGTACGGGTGCCGCGGGCGCGCGAACAGCTCGTGCCGCGCGGCGCGCTCCACCACCCGGCCCGCGTAGAGCACGTTCACCTCGTCGCAGAGGCCGGCCACCACGCCCAGGTCGTGCGTGATCATGATCAGCGCGGTCTCGGTCTCGGCCACCAGCTCCGAGAGCAGCCGCAGGATCTGCGCCTGGATCGTCACGTCCAGCGCGGTGGTCGGCTCGTCGGCGATCAGCAGCCGCGGCTTGCAGGCCAGCGCCATCGCGATCAGCGCGCGCTGGCGCATCCCGCCGGAGAGCTGGTGCGGGTACTCGTTGAGCCGCCGCCGCGGGTCCGGGATGCCCACCCGGCGCAGCAGGTCCTCGGCCTCCGGCATCGCTTCCTTGCGCGAGAGGCCGCGGTGCCGCTCGATGACCTCCGAGACCTGCAGCCCGATCGACACCACCGGGTTCAGCGAGGTCAGCGGGTCCTGGAACACCATGCTCAGGTCGCTGCCGCGGCGCTGGTCGAGCTCCCGGCGGGACAGCGAGAGCAGGTCGGTGCCGTCGAAGCGCACCGAGCCGGAGACCTCCGCGCCGCGGGTCGGCAGCAGGCCCATGATCGCCAGCGAGGTGACCGACTTCCCGCAGCCGGACTCGCCGACCAGGCCGACGGTGCGGCCGGGTTCGACGTCGAAGGAGATGCCGTCCACGGCGGTCACCGGCGGCTCGCCCTTGCGGGCGAAGACGACCGAGAGGTCGCGGACTTCCAGCAGTGCCATGATTTTCCTCCGTCAGCGCCGGCGCTTCGGGTCCAGCGCGTCCCGCAGGGACTCGCCGACCAGGGTGAAGCCGAGGGCGACCAGGATGATGCAGCTCGCCGGCCAGAACGCCAGCTGCGGGTGCGAGTCGATGATGTTCTGCGCGCCGCCGAGCATCTGGCCCCACTCCGGGACCGAGTCGTCGGCCGCGCCGAGGCCGAGGAAGGACAGCGCCGCCGCGTCGATGATCGCCACCGCCAGCACCAGCGTGGCCTGCACGATCACCGGGCCGAGCGCGTTCGGCAGCATGTGCCGGAACACGATCGAGCTCTCCTTCACGCCCAGCGCCCGCGCCGCCAGCACGTGATCGCTGGCGCGCTGCGCGAGCATCGTGCCGCGCAGCAGGCGGCCGAAGATCGGCACCTGCACGATCGCCACCGCCAGGATCACGGTGAACTGGCTCTGCTGCGCGAACAGCGCGCCGATCGACACCGCCAGCAGCAGCGACGGCACCGACAGCATCACGTCCACGACCCGCATGACCAGCGAGTCCACCCAGCCGCCGAACGCACCGGCCACCACGCCCAGCACCAGGCCGCCGCCGAGACCGATCACGGTGGCCAGCACCGCGACCAGCAGCGTCTGCTGGGATCCCAGCAGCAGCCGGGAGAACAGGTCGCGGCCGTACTGGTCGCCGCCCAGCGGGAAGCCCTCCTGCGGCGGCGGGATGGTGTTCTCCGCGCGGGAGACCTGGTCGACCAGGACCCGCAACGCCGGGTCGTGCGGCGCCAGCAGCGGCGCGAGCAGCGCCACCAGCACGAACACCGCGATGATCACCGCGCCGACCACGAACACCGGGTTGCGCTTGAGCCGCCGCCACGCCGACGCCGCCAGGCTCACCCCGGCATCCGCCGAGGCCTCCGCCAGCGCGTCGATGCGCTCCTTGCGCTGCGATTTCAGAGCCATGACCTCACCGTGTCCGCAGTCGTGGGTCGATCAACGCGTACGAGAGGTCCACCAGCAGGTTGACCAGCACGTACATCATCGCCGAAGCCAGGATCACCACCTGGAGCACCGGGAAGTCCTTGCGCTCGAAGCCCAGCGCGACCGCCTGCCCGATGCCCGCGATGTTGAACACCCGCTCGGTCAGCACCGCACCGGCCAGCAGCGCACCGGTCTGCAGGCCGATCGTGGTGACCACCGGCAGCATCGCGTTGTGCAGGATGTGCCTGCGGCGGATGACCATCGAGGCCAGGCCCTTCGCCCGCGCGGTGCGCACGTAGTCCTCGTCCATCACGTCCAGCACCGCGGCCCTGGTGATCCGGAAGATCACCGCGAACGGGATGGTGGACAGCGCGATGGCGGGCAGGATCAGGTGCACGAAGGAGTTCCACGCGGCATCCCACTCGCGGGTCAGCAACCCGTCGAGGATGTAGAAGCCGGTGACCCTGGTGGCGTCCAGCCCGGCGTCCTGGCGGCCGGAGGCGGGCAGCACGCCCAGCTGGACGGCGAACACGAACTTCAGCAGGAACGCCAGGAAGAACACCGGCACCGCGACGCCGACCAGCGACCAGGTGATGCTCAGGTTGTCCAGCCAGCTGCCGCGCTTGCGGGCGGCCAGGTAGCCCAGCGGGATGCCGATGGCCACGGCCAGCAGCAGCGCCAGGATCGAGAGCTCCAGCGTCGCCGGGAAGCGGGTCAGGAACACCTCCATCGCGGGCGTGCCGGGCTGCACGCCGGTGGAGGTGCCGAAGTCACCGGTGGCGGCGCGGCCCAGGAACCGCAGGTACTGCACGAACAGCGGCTGGTCCAAGCCGAGATCTGCTTCGAGCTGCGCCCGCGCCTCCGGCGTGGCGCGGTCGCCCAGCATCGCCGACACCGGCCCGCCGGGCAGCGAGCGCAGCCAGGCGAACAGCAGGATCGACAGGACGAAGACGACCAGCACCAGCTGCGCCAGTCGCCGGATCGTGTAGCGGAGCACGCAAACCCCCGTTGCTCAGTTCGGCAGCGAGCGCGACTTCGCGCGAAACCGACGGGCCCCGTGCGGGAGCCGCGCCGGTTTCGCGCGAAATCGTCAACTCACTGGCCCGAGATGCTCACCGAGGCGAACTCTTCGGCGGTCAGCGGCGAGGTCTGCAGGCCCTGCACCTCGGCGCTCGTCACGATCGCCGGCGGCGAGTGCGACAGCGGGATGGCGGGCAGGTACTCGGACATCAGCTTGCGGTTGATGTCCTGGTACATCTGCTCGCGCTTGGCCTCGTCCGGCTCGGCGTCGGCGGCCTTCAGCTGGTTCGCCAGGTCCGCGCCCCACGGCGAACCCGCGGTGTAGAAGCGGTTCTCGGTGGTGCCGAAGAAGGTGCCGATGAAGTTGTCCGGCGTGTTGTAGTCACCGGTCCAGCCGAGCAGGAAGATGTCCGCCCTGGCGTTGTCGACGTCGTCGATGTAGCCGCCGTTCCACGGCTTGCTGACCGGGTTCACGGTGATGCCCGCGGCGCGCAGGTTCTCGGCCAGCGCGTTGTAGATGCCCTGCGGGTCCGGCATGTACGGCCGGGTCACCTCGGTGGGCCAGTAGAAGTTCACCGTCAGGTTCGGCACGCCCGCCTCGGCGAGCAGCTGCTTGGCCTTCGCCGGGTCGTGCGGGTACTTCTGCACGTCGTCGGCGTAACCGTCCACAGTGTCCGGGTAGAACTGGGTGGCGACCGAGGCGCCCTCCGGCAGGTTCGCCTTGACCAGCGTCTCGCGGTCCAGCGCGTAGGCCAGCGCCTGGCGCACCTTCACGTCCTTGAGCGCCGGGTTGTTCTTCTGGGTGATGCCCAGGTACATGATGTTGAACGGGTCGCGGACCTGGACGTTGTGCCCGGCGTCGCGCAGGGCCTTGAGGTCGGCGGCGTTCGGGAAGTCGTAGCCGTCGATGGCGCCCGACTCCAGCTCCTGCTTGCGGACCGTCTCGTCCGGGATGATGCGGAAGATCAGCTCGTTGAGCTTGGCCTTCTCGCCCCAGTACTCCTCGTTGCGGACCAGCTTGATGGTGCCGTTGCCCTCGTCGTAGGAGGAGAACTTGAACGGCCCGGTGCCGGTCGGCTGCGAGCGCGAGTACTCCGGGTAGACGAAGCTGTCGCCCTGGGCCTGCACGTCGTTGGCCTTGTACTTCTCCATCGCCGTCGGCGACTGCATGCTGAACGACGGGAGCCCGAGGATGTCCGGGAACTTCGAGCTGGCGCGGGTCAGGTGCACCACCGCGGTCGCCGGGTCGGGCGAGTCGCAGGACTGGTACAGCGACGGCGTCGCGCCGTCGGAGAACCCGCCGAAGTTCTCGATCCAGTAGTAGGACAGCGCCTGGTTCTGCCCGGCGCCCTTCTGGTCGAACATGCGCTGGAAGTTCTTGCACACCGCTTCGGCGTTGAAGTCGGTGCCGTCGTGGAACTTCACGCCGGTGCGCAGCTTGAACGTCCAGGACTTGCCGTCCGGGGTGTGCTCCCAGCTCTCCGCGAGCTCCGGCTCGACGTCGGCGGATCCGGGCTTGAACCCGACCAGACCCTCCATGATCTGCCGGCTGACCCGGAAGGTCTCGCCGTCGGAGGCGTAGAAGGGGTCGAACCCGTCGGGCGCACCGGCCGCGCCGAAGGTGAGCGTGCCACCTTCACCGCCACCGGCCTCGCGCTGCGATTGCGCGCACGCGGCCAGCGAGGTGGCCGCGACGAGCGCGACGCCGGCAGTGGCGACGCGGCGCCGCGTGGTGCGCGCCGCCGATGGAGCTCTACTCATGGAAGCACCCCGTGTGTCTCAGGTCTCAGAGTGACGTGAGACTAACGCGCACCATGCGTTCGATGGAGTCCCGGAAGTTACGATCCGACTACTTAGGGCTACCTAATGAACCGATCGATATCCGACGATCACCCGCCCGGACCAGCGACTTCTCCTACTTGCCGCCAGGGCAACTCCGGTGCGGAGTTCCGGCAAATACGGGAAAAACGTAAACAACCGGCGAACGCAGAAGCCGCCTGGCAACGGCGTGCGTTCGCCAGGCGGCTTCAGAGGTTCCGGGCTAGAGCGCCCTGCGGCCGGACAGCGCCCTGCCGAGGGTGAGCTCGTCGGCGAACTCCAGGTCGCCGCCCATCGGCAGACCCGAGGCGAGCCGGGTGACCGTCAGACCGGGGAAGTCGCGCAGCATCCGGACCAGGTAGGTCGCGGTCGCTTCGCCCTCGGTGTTCGGGTCGGTCGCGATGATCACCTCGGTGATGTCGTCCTTGCCGATGCGGGCCAGCAGCTCGCGCACCCGCAGCTGGTCCGGGCCCACCCCGGACAACGGGTCCAGCGCCCCGCCGAGGACGTGGTAGCGCCCCTTGAACTCGCGGGTGCGCTCGACGGCCAGCACGTCCTTGGGCTCCTCGACGACGCACACCAGCGCCTTGTCGCGGCGGACGTCCCGGCAGATGCGGCAGGTGGTCTCCTCGGAGACGTTGCCGCAGACGTCGCAGAACACCACGCCTTCCTTGACCTTCTGCAGCACTTCCTGCAGCCGGGTCACGTCCGCGGGCTCGGCCGCGAGCAGGTGGAAGGCGATGCGCTGCGCGCTCTTCGGACCGATGCCCGGCAACCTGCCGAGCTCGTCGATCAAATCCTGTACCGGACCTTCGTACACTTCTCGCTCGTTTCCAGGGCCTGCGCGATCCCAGCCGGAACCGCGCTCGAAGCTGGCGGTGGGATCACATGCCCGGCAGGGACAGGCCGCCGCCGAGGCCGCTGGTCAGCGGGCCCATCTTCGCCGCCTGCAACTCCTGCGCCGCGCGGTTGGCGTCGCGCACCGCGGCGACGACCAGGTCGGCCAGCGTCTCGGTGTCCTCCGGGTCGGCCGCCTTCGGGTCGATGGTGAGCCCCTTCAGCTCACCGGCGCCGGTCACCGTCGCGGTCACCAGGCCGCCACCGGCGCTACCGGTGACCTCCGCCTCGGCGAGCTCCTGCTGCGCAGTCATCAGCTGTTCCTGCATCTTCTGCGCCTGTTCCATGATCTGCTGCATGTTCGGCTGGCCACCTGGCTGCACGGTGCTCCTCCTCGTCTCGCGGGACCCGCGCCCACGAGCACGGGGTACCCCACCAGCCTAGAGCCTGTTGGTGGCCGTTTTGCGCAGCGGTGCGGGTGGCGGAACCTGAGTGCTTCCCCGGACTGCGGGTGCCCCTCCTGATGTATGACCAGACCCCTGGGCTCGGCGGGTCGGGCGTGACAGGGTGTCGGCATGGCGCTGGACATCGTGCGGTTGCTGGAGCTCACCAGCTGGCGGGCCTTCGACGTGACCGGCACCGGGCGGGTGCTGGCCGGATCCGACGAGTCCGGCTCGACGCAGCTGGTCGAGCTCGCCGACGGCGCGAGCACCCGGCTCACCGCGCTGTCCGGCGCCGTGACCGGCCGCTACTTGCCCGGCGAGCGCGCGGTGGTGGTGCAGCACGACACCGACGGCGACGAGCGCGGCCAGCTGTCGCTGCTGCGCCTGGACCAGCCGCGACCGGGGCCGCAGCGACTGCCCGAGTTATGTCCGCTGGTCCGCGATCCCGAGCACGTGCACCGGCTGCTGGACGTGCTGCCGGGCCGGATCGTCTACAGCACCAACCGCCGCAACGGCGTCGACTTCGACGTGATCGTCCGCGAGGTGGCCACCGGCGAGGAGCACGTCGTCTACGACCAGGGCGGCATGGTGCTGGAGGTGGCGGCCGACGGCCACCGCACCGCGCTCACCGTGCCCGGCGGCCCGCCCATGTCCGACCAGCTGGTGGTGGTCGACGCGGGCCGGGTGCGGACGCTGACCGGCCGCGAGGTGGCCGCCAGGCACACCAACGTCCGCTGGTTGCCCGGCGGTTCCGGGCTGATCACCACCACGAACTTCGAGCGCGACCGCACCGGCGTGGCCCGCATCGACCCGCGCACCGGGGCCCGGACCTGGCTGGTGACCTCCGACGAGCACGACCTGACCGGCTGGCTCTCGCCGGACGGCGCGACGCTGCTCGTGCAGACCAACGACGACGGCGCCGGCCGGCTGGCGCTGCACGACGCGACGACCGGCGAACGGCGGCACGAGGTCCGCCTTCCCGCGGACGGCTGGTGCGCGTTCCCGCTGCCGCAACCGGTGTGGTCACCGGACTCGCGGTTCATCGCGCTGACCTTCACCGCACCGGCGGTCCCCGGCGACGTGCTGCTGGTGGACGCGGCCACCGGCGAATGCCGCCCGCTGACCGACTCCGCCGCGCAGCTCGACGGCGAGCTGCCGGTGCAACCGACCACCCACCGGGTGCCCACCCGCGACGGCGAACGGCTGCCGTGCTTCCGGTACGCACCGGCGCAACCCGATCCGGAGCTGGCCGGATCCGCCGTGCTGATCGTCCACGGTGGACCGGAGAGCCAGTCGGTGCGCGGCTTCAACCCGATCGTCCAAGCACTCGTCGCGCAGGGCCACGAGGTGCTGGTGCCGAACGTGCGCGGCTCCACCGGCTACGGCAAGCGCTGGTACTCCGCCGACGACGGGCGCAACCGGCTGGAAGCGGTGGCCGACCTCGCCGACCTGCACGACTGGCTGCCCGCGATCGGCCTGGACCCGCGCCGCGCGGCGCTGTGGGGCGGCTCGTACGGCGGCTACATGGTGCTGGCGGGCCTGGCTTTCCAGCCGGAGCGCTGGGCGGCGGGCGTCGACATCGTCGGCATCTCGTCGCTGGTCACGTTCCTGCAGAACACCGCGCCCTACCGGCGAGCGCACCGCGAGCGCGAGTACGGCTCGCTGGTCGCCGACGCGGACTTCCTGCACGAGGCCTCACCGCTGACCGAGGTCGCGGCGATCGCGGCACCGCTGTTCGTCCTGCACGGCGCGAACGACCCGAGGGTGCCGCTGTCGGAAGCGGAGCAGATCGCCGCAGCGGTCCGCGCGAAGGGCCTGGAGTGCGAGCTGCTGGTCTACCCGGACGAAGGCCACGGCCTGGCCAAGCGCGCCAACCGCCTGGACGCCTACCCGAAGGCCCTCGCCTTCCTGGCCCGCCACCTCGCGAGGCGTTGACGCTCGGGCGTGGTGTCAGTTGTCGATCCGGCGGGCGCCGAGTTCGCGCTCGAAGAGCTCGACCGCGGCCGCTTCCGGGTCCGGGCCGATCGGGGTGTTGGCGTCGTACGGGGAGGACTCGGCGAGCATCGCCTCCGGGTCCTCCTCGTCGTCGCTGGGCGACGGCTTCGGCGCGGGCTCCGGTTCCGGCGGCTTGACCGGCTCCGGCGGCGGGACGTAGTCCGGCGGCGGGGGCTCCTCGTCCGGCGGCTCAGGTGGCGGCGGGATGTCGTCGGGCTCCGGCGGGCGCGGCACCGTGCCCTGCCGGGGCGCCTGCGCGCGGGCCTGCGACGGACGCGTCGGCTGAGCGCTCGGACGACCGCCGGGTGCCTGGCCGTTCGGCTGCTCGCCCGCCTGCTCGGCGGCCGCGGTCGACCGGCGCTGCAGAGGCTGCTTCGGCGCAGCCGGACGCGCCGGAGCGGGCGGCGGAGCCGCACCGGCCTCGACGCACTGGATCTCCCACTCACCGGGGTGGGAGATGATCTGGCCCAGCGCTTGCCGCACGAAGTCCAGCCGCCGCTGCTGGGCGAACTGCTTGACCAGCCCGGACGTCGGCATCGACAGCACGACCACGCCGTCGTCGACCCTGATCTCCTGCACGGTGGCGTTGAGCAGCAGCGCCTGCGTCGGCCGGTTCAGCTTCGCGACGGCCTGCAGCACGTCGTTCCACACCTGCCGCGTCTTCGCCGCGTCGAACGCGGCAGGCGCGGCTCCCGCCGCCCCGCCGCCCGGCGGCTCCGCGCTGCTCCGCTGCTCCGCAGCTGCGCTCGGCTGCGCCGCGGCAACGCTGCGCTGCTCCGCAGCTGCGCCTTGCTCCGCACGACCGGCGCCTTGCGGCTGCGCCGCAACGGCACCTTCCGCCGCCCCGCTCCGCGGCTGCTCACCTTGCGGCTGCGCCGCAACAGCTCCACCGGCGGCGCTCCGCTGCTCCGCGGCTGCGCTCGGCGCGGCTGCGCCTCGCGGCTGGGCGTCGTTGCGCTCGGTGGCTTCCGCCGCTGCGCGCTCGTGCGGGCGCTGGAAGACCCGGCGCGGCCGGGAGTCGCCGTCCACCGCTGCCGCGGCTTCCGGCTGGGGCGCGGGTGCTGCGCCGTCGCTCGGCGCGATGACGCCTCGGCGTTCGATGCGCTCAAGTCGTTGCAGCAGCGCGGTTTCCGAGTCCGAGACCGCCGGGAGCATCATCCGGGCGCAGAGGAGTTCCAGCAGGAGGCGGGGCGCGGTGGCGCCGCGCATCTCGGACAGTCCGGTGTGGACGATCTCGGCGAAGCGGGACAGGGTCGCCGGGCCGAGATCGTCGGCCTGGCGCCGCATCCGGTCCAGCTCGTCGCCCGCCGCTTCCACCAGGCCGCGGTCGGCCGCGTCCGGCACCGAGCAGAGCAGCACCAGGTCGCGGAGCCGGTCGAGCAGGTCGGAGCCGAAGCGGCGCGGGTCGTGGCCGGCTTCCACCAGCCGGTCGACGGTGGCGTAGACGGCCGCGGCGTCGTTGCCGGCGAGCGCGTCGACCATGTCGTCGATCATGGCCACGTCGGTGACGCCGAGCAGCGCGATCGCCCGCTCGTAGGTGACGCCCTGGTCGGTCGCGCCCGCCAGCAGCTGGTCGAGCACGCTCAGCGTGTCGCGCGCCGAGCCGCCGCCCGCCCGGATGACCAGCGGGAACACCGCGGGCTCCACCTGCACGCCTTCGTCGGCGCAGATGCGCTCGACGAGCTCGCGCATCACGCCGGGCGGCATCAGCCGGAACGGGTAGTGGTGGGTCCGGGACCGGATGGTGGTGAGCACCTTGTCCGGTTCGGTGGTGGCGAAGACGAAGATCAGGTGTTCCGGCGGCTCTTCGACGATCTTCAGCAGGGCGTTGAAGCCCTGCGTGGTGACCATGTGGGCCTCGTCGATGATGAAGATCCGGTACCGCGACTGGGCGGGCGCGTAGAAGGCCCGGTCGCGCAGTTCGCGGGTGTCGTCGACGCCACCGTGGCTGGCCGCGTCGAGCTCCACGACGTCGACGCTGCCGCCGCCCTCCGGGGCCAGCGAGACGCAGGAGTCGCACTCGCCGCACGGGTCGGCCGTCGGGCCCTGCGCGCAGTTCAGCGACCGCGCGAGGATGCGCGCGCTGGAGGTCTTGCCGCAGCCGCGCGGCCCGGAGAACAGGTAGGCGTGGTTGATCCGGCCGGAGGACAGCGCGGTCCGCAGCGGCTCGGTGACGTGTTCCTGCCCGACGACCTCAGCGAAGGTCGCCGGCCGGTACTTGCGGTAGAGGGCGAGCGCCACGACCAGAACCCTACGCGGTACGACTGACAGGACCCGAACGGCCCGGGAAAAGTAAGGGGACCCCGTGCACCCGCCAGAGCCCGCTTACCCTTGCTGCCTTCCGGCCCTGGGGGAGTTCACAGGATGGACGTCGCACGAGGTCCACGGACAGTGTAACCCGACGCCCCGGGCACTCCGCGAGGAGGCCTCGATCACTGATCGCCGGTCGTCCGCCGCAGCGCCTAGCGCTGGTGGGCGAACCGCCGCGCATCGGCCACCGGGGAACTGGTGTACGAGCCCGGGGCGAGGCGGTGCTGCACGCTGCGCAGCCAAGCCGCCGCCGTGTGGAGACTGCCTCCCGCGCTGGCGGCGAAGATCCCCAGCGGGATGATCAGGGCGTAGCTGATCTGCTGCCAGGACTCGGCCACCTCCGGCGCCAGCAGCCCCGTCATCCGCAAGATCGTCACGGTGAGCCACACGGCCAGGTTGAGGATCACCGCGCTCAAGCCGATCCACAGCCAGCGACGGGCGTTGAGGTAGGCGCGAGCAGCCTCACCCAGGACAGCTCCGAACCCGGCTGCCGGATCGCCCTGGGAATCGTTGATCGACATGGAGCGAGCCTGGCATCCGGCACGCCCGCCCGTAACTCGATCGCGCACATCCGTCCCCCGCCGCTGGATCGGCGGCCCACGCCGCGCTCACCAGGCGCGGGCGGCTGCGCCGACGGCGCCCTCACTGATCGCCGGTCATCCGGCGCAGCGCCGCCACGTGCCCGGCGTAAGCCGCCTTGCCCTGGTCGGTGAGGCGGAACCAGGTCCGCGGCCGCCGCCCGACGGCTCCCTTGCTGATCTCCAGGTAGCCGGCGTCCTCCAGCGCCCGGGAGTGCTTCGACAGCATCGAGTCGCTGAGCTCGGTCGAGTCCCTGACCACCTTGAACTCCACCCAGTCCGCCCCGGTCAGCAAGGCGCAGATCGAGAGCCGGGGCAGCGGGTGGATGACGGGGTCGATCACAGTCGCACCTGCCCCGCCGCGATGTCGCGACCGATGCCCCGGTAGACGTTCCGGATCGCGAAACCGGCCGCGATCCCGCCGAGCACCGCCACCGCCAGCGCGGCCGCGCCGAGCCCGTTCAGGTTCAGCACCAGCACGCCGCCCGTCCCCACCATCAGCGCGCCGACCTGCAGGAGCACCGTCCGCGCGACCGACGGGTACGCGGCCGAGGTCCGCGCGGGCAGCCGCACTCCGATCAGCCTCGGCACCAGGAACGCCGGGCTGCACAGCACGGCGATCCCGAACGCCTGCCCGATCGCACCGACCACCCCGAACCCGGTCGTGTAGAGCAGCGGCGCGGCCAGCAGCACCGCCGCGCCGACGGCGTAGAGCAGCACGTACCAAGCAGGAAGCCGCAGCTGCCCGGCGAGCTTCGCCCGCTGCCGCTCGACCTCGCCCAGAGCCGATTCCGCCTCGCCCATCGCCAGCTCCCCTCCGTTTACTTTCCAACTGGAAAGTACTTTACAACCGTTCGCGCAGTGGTCAACCCCGACACCAAACCCGACGACGGGCGGTGAGCGGCCGCCTGCTAGGCTTCCGCACGGAGGATTGGCCGAGCGGCCTAAGGCGCACGATTGGAAATCGTGTTGGGTTAATAGCCCTCACGGGTTCGAATCCCGTATCCTCCGCGCTGAGACGGATGCCCTCGCGAGTTTCTCGCGGGGGCATTCTTCGTTCTGGGTGCGAAAAAACGCCCCGGCCGGAGCCGGGGCGTCTTCGCGGTGCTGGTCAGCGGACGGTGAAGCGGGCGATCTGCGGGTCGTGGTCGCTGGCCTGGTCGGCGAACTCCGCGTTGATGTGCACCAGGTCGTAATCGGCCTTCAGCGATGGCGTGGCCAGGATGTGGTCCAGCTGCTGGGAATTGCCCTCGTAGACGTACGAGTAGCGCTCCAGCGGGGGCAGGGCGTCGGCCAGCGGCACGAGCGCGCCGCCCTCGGTCAGGCGCTGGACCGCCGGGGCGAAGCCGTAGTCGTTGAGGTCGCCGAGGACCACCACGTGGGCCTGGTCGTCGATGGCCAGCGCTTCGTCGACGAAACCGCGCACCGCCTGCGCCTGCTTCTCGCGCTGCGGCTCGGAAACGCGCTCCGGCGGCTGCAAGCGGCCGTGCAGCGGCTGGTCGCCGCCCTTGGAGTTGAAGTGGTTGGCCACCACGAGCACGGTCCGGCCGCGGAAGACGAACTCGCCGGCCAGCGGCTTCCGGCTGGCCGTCCAGGCGTCGTCGGCCGGGTCGATGCGGCCCGGCGAGGCGCTCAGCCCCACCCGGTCGCCGCGCTCGACCGGGTGCACCGGCGTGGTCGCGTCACCACCGGGCCGGTCCACGAAGGACACCCGCGCCGGGTTGTAGAGGAACGCCACCCGGATGTTGCCGCCGGGCTGGCCGCCATCGGCGTTGTTCTGCGGGTCGATCTGGCGCCACAGGTAGCGCGGGCCGCCCGCCGCCGCGATCGCGTCGGTGAACCGGCGGAGCGTCTCGTCGGCGGCCACCACGCCGTTGTCGTTCGGTCCGCTGTCGTCCTGGACCTCTTCCAGCGCGACGACGTCCGGCGCGGCCAGGTGCTCGACGACGCCCTGCGCGAGCCGGTCGAACTTCACCTGGTCGTTGTCCGGCGCCAGGTTCTCCACGTTGTAGGTGGCGATCGCCAGCTCGTCCTCGCGCTGCGGGCGGGTGGATTCGGGCCGCAGCTCGCCGGGCTGGTGCTCACCGAGGCTCGTGGCCTCCAGGACGTAGCCGCCGAAGCGGGAGTAGTCCAACGGGCCCTCGGTGGCGCCGCGCAAGCGGTCTCCGACGTTGGCCGCGGGGAACTCGCCGTCGGCCAGCGACTCGACCTTGAGACGCCCGGCGTTGGGGTCGGCGTAGCCGGTGTAGGTGGCGCCGCCGCGGCTGTTGGCGTTCTGCTCCGGCTTGGTGGTGATCCACAGGGCCCGGTACGCGTCGGTCGGCCCGACCACCCGCGCGTCGTCCACCCGCAGCAGCATGCCCTCGCGCGACTCGTAGTAGTCCAGCGCGTAGCGCTGCGGTTCCAGCTCCCGCTTGTCGATGTTGCCCTCCAGCGGCGCGAACTCGCCGGGCACCGCGTCCGGGCCGACCACATCGGCGGGCACCTCTCCCCGGCCGGTGATCTGCCAGCTCGCCTCGACCAGCTCGGTCACCGACTGGTTCGCCGTGGTCTCCGGCGTTTCACCGCTCGCGGTCGGGTAGTGCTCGGTGACCTTCCCGTCGACCACCACGGCATCGCCGACGGCGACTGCGGGCGTTTCCTTCCCGGTGAAGACGAACAAGCCCTCGCTGGTGCGCGGATCGCCGTCGGGTTCCGGGTCCTGGAACCAGAACCCGCGCACCGAGCCGTAACCGCGGACGCCGGTGACGACACCGGCGACCCCGGTCACCCGCTGGCCGTCGAGCGGGGACACCCGCGCGGTGCCCTGGACGTCGTGGATCCGAACGACCGGTTCGGCGGCGGCCGCGGGTGCCAGCGACAGCAGCACCCCGGTAGCGACGAGCAGTGACGTGACGCGCACTCCGGCTTCCCCTCGCCAAGCGACATGATCGACGAGAAGCTACCCGCCCGAAGCGACCAGCGACACACGATCACGTGAACATCGCCGCGCTCGCCCGCTGAGTAGTTCCACGCTTCCCCGGCGCGCGGCGGTCGGCTGGACTGGGCGGCGTGATCTCCGACGGGAACACCACCGCGCCGATCGGGGCGCGGATCCTGGTAGCCCTCGCCACCTGCGCGGCGCTGGTGCCCTGGTCGCTGTTCTGCCTGGTGCTGCTCGGGTTCTCCGCGATGTGCACGGACGACTTCGACAACTCCGACTGCGCCGAGGCGATGAGCATCCCGATCGCGCTCGGTGTCCTGGGCCTGGTGGTCGCCGCGGTCCAGCTGGTCGTGGCGCTGCGCGGCCGGACGACGAAATCGGTGCTGCTGCGCGGCATTCCCGCGCTCGTCCTGGCGCCGGTCGGGCTCTACGCGCTGTTCGCGATCTTCGTCTGGTAGCAGAAAGGGCCGGTCCTCGGTGAGGACCGGCCCTTCGCGAGCGGTAGCGGTGGGATTCGAACCCACGGTGGCTGTTAACCACACGCGCTTTCGAGGCGCGCTCCTTCGGCCGCTCGGACACGCTACCGCCGACTAGGCTACATGTTCGGGCTCGCGCACCCCGCAGCGGGGTCAGCGCCAGGCGCGGAGGGCGTCCGCCAGGGCGACCCTGGCCCGGAACAGGCGGCCGCGCACCGCTTGCTCACCTGCGCCGACGCGCCGGCCGATCTCCTGGTAGGACAGCCCGTCGATCTCCGCGAGCAGCCAGACCTCGCGCTGCGGGGACGGCAGGGCGGCCAGCGCGTGCAGCAGGTCCAGCACGCCGGCGGCCGCTTCGGCCGCTCGCTGCGGGTCGGCCAGGGGCGCGCAGCCCGCCATCGAACGCTGCTCCGGCACCGACCACACCGGCTCGGTGCGGCGGGTGCGCCTGGCGCGCAGGACGATCAGGCAGCGGCGGCGCACGACCTGGAACAGCCAGGTCCGCAGCGCGGCCGGTTCGACCAGCTCCCCGGCCCGCCGCCACACCGTCACGAACGCTTCCTGCACCACGTCCTCGGCGTCGGCCCGATCGCCCAGCATCCGCAGCGCCAGGCGCAGCAGCGAAGCCGAGCAGCGGTGCACCAGTTGTTCGAACGCCTCGTCGTCACCAGCGGCGATGCGTTCTGCCAGCACCGCATCGGTCGGCTCCACGTCACTCCCCTGCAACGCGATGGGTCCGCCCCGGCGAAGCGGAGCGGACCCATCGTCACAGGACCCGGTCCCGATGGAGGCCCGGACAGGCCACCCGAACCGGTGGAATATTCCTTACTTGTCGTCGTCGCGGAGGCGGTCCTTCACGTCGTCCACGGCCCCGGCGGCGCGGTCCTTGATGTCCTGACCGGCCTCCTTGGCCTCGCCCGACACCTTGTCGCGCTGACCGGAGCGCTTCATCTCGTCGTTCCCGGTGGCCTTGCCGAGGGATTCCTTCGCCTTCCCGGCCAGCTGCTCCGCCTGGTGCTTGGCCTTGTCGAACACACCCATCGGTCACTCCGTTCCTACGGGGAACACGTGCACCCGGTCGGGTACCCGGACCGCGCCCAACATCACGGGTCAGTGGTCCGCGTCACTCCGGTGGGTGGTGAAGAACTGCTCCAGCAGCGCGGCGCACTCGTCGGCCAGCACGCCGCCGACCACCTCGGGCCGGTGGTTCTGGCGGCGGTCGCGCACCACGTCCCACAGCGAGCCGACGGCACCGGTGCGCGGCTCCCAGACCCCGAACACCACTCTGGCCACCCTGGCCAGCACCAGCGCACCCGCGCACATCGTGCAGGGCTCGACCGTGACCGCGATCGTGCAGCCCTCCAGCCGCCAGCCGTCGCCGTGCGCGGCGGCCGCGGCGCGCAGCGCGAGGATCTCGGCGTGCGCGGTGGGGTCGTGGAGGGCTTCCCGCTGGTTGTGCGCCGCGGCCAGCACCCGGCCGTCCGGGCCGACCACCACCGCACCGATCGGGACATCTCCGGTGGACGGCGCTTCGGCGGCGACCCGCAGCGCGGCCCGCACCAGCTCGACGTCACCGGCGCGGAAACCGGACTCGCTCACTGCTCCAACTTCTCCAGCAGCTTCTCGAAGTCGTCCCCGAAGCCGCAGCGCTGGGCGATCATGACCAGCTGCTCGTCGGGGTAGAGGTCGACCTCTTCGATGATCACCAGCAGCTCGCCCTCGGGCAGCCCGAGGTCGGACAGGACGGCCAGGTTGCCCTCCGGCCAGACCTCCTCGTCGTCCTCGTCGGGCGGTTCGACGCGCAGCAGGTCGAGGACATCGGCGGCGATGTCGTAGTCCAGCGCCGCGGCCGCGTCCGACAGCAGCAGGTCAACCCCGCCGGGCACCGGCCGGATCAGCACGAAGAACTCGTCGTCCACATTGCACATGCCGAACACCGCGCCGGTGGAACGCAGCTCGCGCAACGCCGTGATCGAGGCGTCCAGGCCGGTCAACGCGGTTCTGTCCATCGCGCTGCACCGCCACCGCCCGTCTTCCCGCACCACGGCGACGGCGAAGCCCGAGACCGGCTCCTGCACCGTCATGGGGACACCGTAGAGCGTGCGAACGCCACCCGAAAGCACTATTGCGCGCTCGTAACCTTCTGAGCACCGAATGCCGCTCAACCGGGTGTGCCTTAACCGGACGGGGTCGGGCAGGATGGGTGAATGCGTGCCGTGTGCGTGATCGGACTGGGACTCATCGGCGGCTCGGTGCTGCGGGCCGCCACCGCCGCCGGACGCCCCGCCTGGGGCAGCACCGCCTCCGAGGACGACGCCGCCGCGGCGCGGGCGGGAGGCTTCGACGCCGTCGAGATCGACGAGGCGCTGCGCCGGGCCGCCGCCGAGGACGCGCTGATCGTCGTGGCCACGCCGCTGACCGCTGTCCGCGGCGTGCTGCGGAAGATCGCCGAGCACGCGCCGCGGGCGTGGCTGACCGACGTGGTCAGCGTCAAGGACCCGGTCGCGGCCGAGGTGCGCAGCGTGCTGCCCGAGGCCCGCTACGCCGGTGGGCACCCGATGGCCGGGCTGTCCAGCTCCGGCTGGGCGGCCGGTTCCGGTGAGCTGTTCTCCGGTGCCGCCTGGGCGGTGACGCTCGAGGAGGACACCTCGCTCGAAGCGTGGCGGGAGGCCGCTCAGCTGGCGCTGGACTGCGGCGCGCAGGTGGTGCCCACCTCCGCCGCGGCGCACGACTCCGCCGTCGCCCGGATCTCGCACCTGCCGCACGTGTTCGCCGCGGTGCTCGCGGCCACCGGCGCCGACGGCGGACCGCTCGCGCTGTCGCTGGCGGCGGGCTCGTTCCGCGACGGCACGCGGGTCGCGGGAAGCTCGCCCGATCTGGTGCGGGCCATGACGGAGGGCAACCGCAACGCCCTGCTCGACGCGGTCGACGACGCCCTCGGCCGACTGGGCGCGGCCCGCGGTTCGCTCGCCTCGACCGGCGGGTTGAAGTCCACTGTGGATGCCGGGTACGACGCCCGCCGCTACCTCGACGACCTGGCGACCTCCGACCGGACGAGCACGACCGTCCGCCTCGACGCCACCGCCCCGGAGCGCCTGCGCGAGATCGGCGAGATCGGCGGCCGGGTCGTCGCGCTCACCGCCGACACCGCCGAGATCGAGATCCCCACCGCCGCCTGACGCGACTTCAATGGAAATCAGGTCCACGAGTTCAACGGAAGTTGCGGATCACCGGCGTGTCGCCCCACGATAAAAACGGGATCCCGCAGCCAGACGGCGTCTGAGGTTCCGCCACTTGCACCGCCACGCAGGGCGAGCCTGGAAAACCTCGAAGCGCGAAGAGAGGCCGCCCTGTGCGTGGGGCGGCCTCTCCATGATCCGCTCCGACCACTGCCGCACCGGGACGGCCCTCACCAGGTCCCGTGCCGCAGCGTGGGTCGGGCGGCGATGTTCAGGTGTCTACCGCTCGGGCTTCTCCTGGCCCAGGAACTCCTTGCCCTTCGCCACGGCCTGATCGATCTGCTCCTCGTGGCCGAACTTCTCCTTGGCCTTGTCCGCGGCCGCGTCCAGCCCCTGCTCGACCTTGTCGCCGTGCTCCCGGCCCAGGTCCTGCAGCCGGTCCTTGAAGTCTCCGAGTCCCATGGTGCTCCCCTCCAGGTCACGGGGTAAGTCCCCGGGCTACGCACGCCGAACGTAAGCCCGGTGCGCGCTGCGTGCAGCCCGTCAGGATCGCGTTAACACCTTCGGGGGTTCTTGCCCGGGCGCGGCGAAGAGCGCTACCGTTCGCTCATGACCGGATGACCAGATTTCAAATCCGGTCACGGAGTCAGAACACCGGAGGTGCCCCGTGACGCAGCCCACCGAACGTGCCGACCGCATCCTCGACGCGGCAGGCGAGCTCATGGTCCGGTTGGGCTACCGGAAGGTGACCATGGAGGACGTCGCCCGCCAGGCGGGCGTCGGGAAGGGCACCGTCTACCTGCACTGGCGCACCAAGGAGCAGCTGTTCGAGTCGCTCATCCAGCGGGCGGCGATGTCGCTGCTCAGCGAACTGGCAGCGGACCTGCGCCGCGATCCGCGGGAGATCCAGCCGCACCGCTTCATGCGCTCCGCGTACCTCATCACCCAGCGCCACCCGCTGCTGCGGGCGCTGGCCACCGCGGACAAGGAGCTGCTCGGAAACCTCACGAACTCCCCGGTGCGCAGCCGGGAGAGGGAGATCTCCGACCGGTACAACGCGCTGATCATCAAGCACGGCCTGGTGCGCGAGGACATCCCGCACCTGGTCTACGCGATGAACGCGACGAACACCGGCTTCTACGCCGTCGGTTCCATCCCGCACGACGCGCCGGACATCGACGACGAGACGGCGGCCGACGTCCTGGCCCACACCGTCCGGCACGCCTTCGAACCCGAAGGCGACCCCGATCCCGCTTCGCTGACCTCGGCCGCGAACGAGATCGCCGACCTGTTCGACGAACTGACCAAGACCTACCGGGAGCGGATATACGCCGCCCCCGGAACCGAGCGGGGTTGATCCCACCGCTCGACCACCACGGAAAGGGGCAACAGATGACGACCCTCGCCGACACCTGGGGAATAAACGAGGCGCAGTTCTGGCTGCGCGGTGTTCGCCCGGAGAAGCCGGTGGAGCACGACGAGGCGGCGGGCATGTGGAACGTCTACGGATACCCCGAGATCCTGCAGGCGCTGAGCGACCACGCCACCTTCTCCTCCGCCACCCAGCGCCTGGTCCCGGAGACCGGCGACAGGTTCTCCGAGGGGAACCTGGTGCAGATGGACCCGCCGGAGCACCACAAGCTGCGCAAGCTGGTCAGCCACGCCTTCACCCCGAAGGTCGTCGCGGATCTGGAGCCCCGCATCGCCGAGCTCACCCACGAGCTGCTCGACGCGATCCCCGGTGACCGCACCGAGCTGGTCGCCGACCTCGCCTACCCGCTGCCGGTCATCGTGATCGCCGAGCTGCTGGGCGTGCCGAGCAGCGACCGCGGGCTGTTCAAGAAGTGGGTCGACGCGATGTTCGACAGCTCCGACCAGTTCTCGCTCAAGGAGCAGACCAAGGAGCAGGAGGAGTACGTCGCCAAGGCCATGGACCAGGTCCAGCAGCTGACCGACTACCTGGTCGAGCACGCCCAGGAGCGGCGCAGGCAGCCGCGGGAGGACCTGCTGTCCAAACTGGTCCTGGCCGAGGTGGACGGAGTGCGGCTCACCGACGCCGAGGTGGCCAACTTCGGGATGGTGCTGCTCATCGCCGGGCACATCACCACCACGATGCTGCTGGGCAACACGGTGCTGTGCCTGGACGCCCACCCCGACCAGTTCGCCAAGCTGCGCGCGGACCGGTCGCTGGTGCCCAGCGCCATCGAGGAGTCGCTGCGCTTCTTCAGCCCGTTCGCGGCCGTGTCGCGGGCGACCAGCCACGCGACCGAGCTGGGCGGGCAGGTCATCCCGGCCGACCAGCTGGTGCTGCTCTGGGTGGCGGCGGGCAACCGGGATCCGCGGCAGTTCACCGACCCGGACGTCTTCGACATCACCCGCGAACCGAACTCGCAGGTCGCCTTCGGCCGCGGCATCCACTTCTGCCTGGGCGCCCCGCTGGCCCGGTTGGAAGGACGGGTGGCGCTGAACATCCTGCTGGAGCGCTTCCCGAACCTGCGGACCGATCCGGCCGACGCTCCGGAGTTCCTCCCGAGCCCGGCGATGACCGGCGTGAAGCGGCTGCCGCTGCTCCTCTGAGACGGGGTCGGGGGACCCACCGGTGGAGCGGGCGGACCGGGGACCGTCCGCTCCACCAACCCGTTCACGCAGGCACCGCTTCGCGTTCGCTCGCGGCGACCGGCTCAGCGACCGGCATCCGCCAGAACAGGGCGAGGGCCAGCACGGCGACCACGGCCGATGCCGGGCCCAGCGCCCACCAGCCCCACTGCGCGGCGACCGCGCCGCCGGTGATCCCGCCGAAGCCCATGCCCAGGTAGAGCGCGGAGGAGTTGAACGCGATCACCACCGCGGCGCCGGAGGGCGTCGACGAGATCAGCCGGTGCTGGACGGCGGGCATGATCCCCCAGCCACCGAGCCCCCACAGCACCAGCAGCGCTCCGGTGGCCATCAGCGAACCGCCCGCCAGCGGCAGGAAGGCCAGGCCGGCGGTGAGCAGCAGCAGCGAACCCGCGATGCCGACGCCCGAACCGAAGCGGTCGGTGATCCGGCCGACGACCGCGTTGCCCATCGCACCCGCGACCCCGTAGACGAACAGCAGCACGCCGAGCGTGCCCGCGCCCGCGCCGGTCAGCGCGGACAGCATCGGCGAGGCGTAGGTGTAGGCGGCGAAGTCGGCGAGGGAGGCGAGCATCGAGACCACCAGCACCCGCACGACGGTGCGGTTGCGCAGCACCGAGATCCGCTCGCCGAGCCGCATCGCAGGCGGCGCCGGGACCGGCGGCAGCGCCAGCAGGGCCGTCGAGGCGAGCACGCCGAGCCCCGCGATCATCCAGAACAAGCCCTGGTACCCGACGGATTCCTCCAGCAGGACGCCCAGCGGTACGCCGATCACCGTGGCCAGCGTCAGCCCGCCGAGCACCATCGACACCGCGCGGCCGCGGCGGTCCAGCGGCACCAGGTCGGCGGCGATCACCACCGCGGTCGGCGTGAACAGGCTCGCGCCCAGCGCGCCCAGCACGCGCGCGGCGGTGAGGGTGCCGAAGTCCGGCGCGAGCGCGGTGGCGATGTTGCCCACCACGAACAGCGCCAGCGACAGCCACAGCAGCCGTCTGCGCTCCCACCGTCCGACCGCGGTGGACAGCACCGGTGCGCTGATCGCATAGGTGAGGGCGTGCACGGTGACCAGCTGGCCCGCGGTGGTCACCGGCACTCCGACGTGCTCGGCGATCGCCGGGAGCACCCCGGCGACCAGGTAGGACCCGGTGTTGATGACGAAGGTGCCGACGGCGAGCACCAGGAGCCGGAAGTGCATTGGCTTCCCTCGGGATGGCGGGGCGGGCAGGGCAGCACGGATCGCGCGACGACCCGCGGGCCGATCGCGTGGAGCTGGGAGACCGCGGCCTCGTCAGGGCACGACGGGGCCGGCGGAGTGGAGTGTTCGGTTGGGGATGACCCTGCAACTGCGGACGGCCAAGAAGGCCAGACCCGTTCTCGGTGTCGGGTGGAACGACGGCCGCAACTCCGGCCGCACCCGGCATTTCGATCGAGTCCCCACGCGCGTTAACACGCGTGATCCGGATCACAAGCGACGCGGCGTCGCCTCATCCTCATCGACGCGAAACACCTTGTGCCGCAACGCTTTCGAGAAGGTGAGCGCTACTCATGACCGACCGGTCGCTGCCGGTTTGCGGTTTCCGCAAAGAACTTTGCCGCTCCGGTCGAGGTCCGGGCAGATTGGCGGCAGCGAACACGACCGAGGTGAGGATTCATGGACCAGCAGTTCTGGGACGACCGGTACCGCAGCCACGACCAGCTCTTCAGCGGAGCGCCCAACGCGGTGCTCGTCGCCGAGGCGAGCGATCTGCCGCCCGGGCAGGCGCTCGAAGTGGGCTGCGGCGAGGGCGCCGACGCGGTCTGGCTGGCGCGGCGCGGCTGGCGGGTCACCGCGATCGACATCTCCCGGGTGGCCCTGGAACGCGCCGCCGCGACCGGTGCGGACCTCGGCATCTCGTGGCAGCACGGCGACCCGATGACCACGCCGCCGCCTGCCGGCGCGTTCGACCTGGTCTCCATCCAGTACTTCCCGCTCCGGCGCCAGCCCGGGCACACCGCGCTGCACGGCCTGCTGGCCGCCGTCGCCCCGGGCGGCACGCTGCTGTTCGGCGCCCACGCCCCCGAGGACGTGCCCTCGAACGCGGACTTCGACCCCGACGACTACTACCAGCCCGCCGACATCGCGGCGCTCCTCGACGACGACTGGACCGTCCTGGTCAACGAGAAGCGCCCGCGCCCGACTCCCCCGCCCGCGGGCACGCACCACATCAACGACACCGTCCTGCGGGCCCGGCGCGGCCCGGTCAGGTGACACCGGCCGGCAATTCGCTTGTTCCGGCGGCGCGGTCTGGGAGATTCTGCGCGGCATGAGCAATGCCACCGACACCTTCGCCGCCTGCCTGCGCGGGCTGGACGTGCCCGGTCAGGTCGTCGAGTTCGGCACCGAGGTGCCGACCGCCGCCGCGGCCGCCGAACAGCTCGGCTGCGAGGTCGGCGCGATCGCCAACAGCCTCGTCTTCACCTGCGACGACGAGCCGCTGCTGATCATCGCCAGCGGCGCGCACCGGGTGGACACCAAGCACGTCGCGCGGCTGCTCGGCAGCGGCCGGATCCGGCGCGCCACCCCGGAGTTCGTGCAGGACGCCACCGGTCAGCCGGTCGGCGGCGTCGGGCCGGTGGGGCATCCGCAGCCGATCCGCACGGTGGTGGACCGGATGCTCGCCGATCACCCGGTGGTGTGGGCGGGTGCGGGGACCAAGCACGCGATGTTCCCGACGACCTTCGACGAGCTGGTGCGGATCACCGGCGGCCTCCCCTCCGAGGTGGAGACACCCTGAACGCACGGTTTCCGCTGTTCAGGACCCGTGAGTGGTTTGTGGGGCTATAACACCCCAAACCACTCACGGTCTTTCACCTGCGGAAACCGTGCGTTCATCGCGGGAGCAGCTGCTCAGACGCCGGGGTCGAAGCGGCCGTCGATCGCCGTCCAGCCGCCCTCCACCAGCTGCAGGCTGCCGGTCACGTAGGACGAGGCGTCCGAGGCCAGGTACACCACGGCACCCGCGATCTCCTCCGCCTTCGCCCACCGCTGCAACGCGGTCTTGCGCGCGTACGCGCCGTACCAGGCCTCGTCGGACTTGATCTGCTCGGTCAGCGGCGTCTCGAACGGGCCCGGCGCGATGGCGTTGACCCGCACGCCCCGCGGCCCCAGCTCCGCGGCCAGCGCGCGGGACAGCTGCACCACACCGGCCTTGGTCGCGGCGTAGATGCCCTGGCCCGGCTCGACCACCTCGGCCCGGAAGCTGGCGAAGGCGATGATGCTGCCGCGCCCGCGCTCGGCCATCCGCGCGCCGAACTCGCGCAGCAGCCGGTAGGTGCCCTTCAGGTTGACGTCGACGACGCGCTCGAACTCCTCGTCGGTGGTGTCCACCAGGCGCTTCCGGACGTTGATGCCGGGCGTCACGACCAGCACGTCCGCGTCGGCCTCGGTCTCCGCGAGCTCGCGGATCTGCGCGCTCTCGCGCACGTCCAGCTCACGCCGGATCGCCTCGTGGCCGAGCTGCCGGATCGACTCCGCGGTCCCTTCCGCACCCGCGGCGTCCACGTCCGCGACCACCACCCGCGCGCCGAACTCGGCCAGGGCGATCGCGCTGGCGCGCCCCAGCCCGCTACCGCCACCGACGACCACGGCCTTGCGCCCGTCGAGCTGGAAGAGATCGGCCGCCATGAACTACCTCCCGACCGTCCACAAGGGACGTGAGTGCAGATCCGATCGGCAGATCATTCCTCCTCGGACAGCACCAGGGCAAGGGTGAACCCGTCGTGCCCCTTCGCCCCGACGGTCTGGATCGCGGTCGCCATCGCGCGCGGTTCGGCGGCGAGCAGCTCGTGGAACCGGCGCACGCCCTGGATCTCCGCGTCGAGGTCGGCCTCGTCGACCACCGCACCCCGGCGCACCACGTTGTCCACGACCACCAGCCCGCCGGGCCGCGTGAGCTCGAGCGCCCACCGGAAGTACTCGGGGACGTTGGGCCGGTCGGCGTCGACGAAGACCAGGTCGAAGGTCTCCCCGGCCAGCTCCGGCAGCGTCTCCAGCGCCGCTCCGACGCGCACCTCCGCGAGCTCGTCGAGCCCGGCGCGGGCCAGGTTGGCGCGCGCGATCTCGGCGTGCGCCGGGTTGTGCTCCAGGGTGACCAACCTGCCGTCCGCCGGGAGCGCGCGGCCGAGCCAGATGGTGCTGTACCCGGCCAGCGTGCCGATCTCGAGGATGCGGCGGGCCCGCACCGTCCGGGCCAGGACCTGCAGGTACCTGCCCTGCAACGGCGAGACCGCGACGTGCGGGAGCCCGGCTTCGTCGGCGGCCCGCCGCGCGGCGATCAGCACCGGGTCCTCCGGCGCGTACCGCTCGACCAGGTATTCGTCGACAGCTGTCCACTGCTCTTGTGCCATACCGAGTTGCTTACTCCGCCCCTCAGCTCGCCGCGAGGGCATCGCTGCCGCGAAAAGTGTTGCGATAAGCACTCGGCGACACCCCGAGGGCCACCTGCAGGTGCTGGCGCAGCGACGCCGCCGTGCCGAACCCGGCGTCGGCCGCGACCCGCTCCACCGGCAGATCGGTCTCCTCCAGCAGCTGCCGCGCCCGCTCGATGCGCTGCTGGGTGAGCCACTGCAGCGGCGAGATCCCCACCTCGTCGCGGAACCGCCGGGTGAAGGTCCGCACGCTCATCGCCTCCTGCGCGGCCAGTTCGCGCAGCGACAGCGGCCGGTCCAGGTGCTCCAGCGCCCAGGCGCGGGCCCGCCGGGTGGACGAGATCTGCGGTTCCGGCACCGGGCGCAGGACGTACTGGGCCTGGCCGCCGTCGCGGTGCGGCGGCACGACGGTCATGCGCGCGACCTCGTTGGCGACCGCCGCGCCGTGGTCGCGCCGGATCATGTGCAGGCACAGGTCGATCCCGGAGGCCTCGCCCGCCGAGGTGAGCACGTCGCCGTCCTCGGTGTAGAGCACGTCGGGGTCGAGCTGCACCGCGGGGAAGAACGCGCGGAAGCGGTCGCTGGAGATCCAGTGCGTGGTCGCCCGGCGGCCGTCCAGCAGGCCCGCGGCGGCCAGCACGAAGGCCCCGGTGCAGATCGAGGCGATGCGCGTGCCCGGCCGGATCCGGTCGAGCGCGGCGGCCAGCTGCGGGCCGAGCCGCCCCTCGGTCTCGGTCTCGTCGTACTCGTGGGTGGCCAGGACGATCACCGTGTCGGCGCCGTCGAGCGCCTCCGGGCCGTGCTCGACGCGGATCGGGAAGTCCGCGTCGGTGCGCACTTCGCCCGGGGTGAGCGCGCAGGTCGTGACCTCGTACAGCGGCTCCCCGCCGGGAGTGCGCGCGCGGCCGAACAGCTGGTGCACCAACCCCAGCTCCATCGGCATGACTCCGTGCCGGACCAGTACCGCGATGCGATGCATGGCCTGATTCTTGCACATATTGGCCATCGGGCCACTCGTTCCGGGGTGCCGCACCGAGCAGGGTCGGAGGGCATGAGAACCGATGTGCACCGCGCCTGGTGGGTAGCCGCCGTCACCGCCCTGGTCGTCGTCGCCGCAGGTGCCTGCGCCACCACCGCGGGCCTGCTGGTGACCCCGATGCACCGCGAGTTCGGCTGGTCGCACGGCACCATCGGGATCGCGGTGTCGGCGAACATGGTGCTGTACGGGCTGACCGCGCCGTTCTCCGCCGCGCTGGTGGACCGCTTCGGCATCCGGCGCACGGCGGTGGGGGCGCTGTCGCTGATCGCCGCCGGAGCCGCGATCACCACGGCCGTTTCCGCGCCCTGGCAGCTGATCGCCGGCTGGGGCGTGCTGGTCGGGATCGGCTGCGGTGGGCTGGCGACGACGTTCGCCGCGACCGTCGCGCACCGCTGGTTCGCCGCCCGGCGCGGCCTGGTGACCGGTGCCCTGACCGCCGCCACCGTCGTCGGCCAGTTCGCGTTCCTGCCGGTGATGTCCTGGGTGATCGACCACTTCGCGTGGCGCTCGGCGACCGTCGCGCTCGCGCTGATCGCGCTGGCCGCGGCACCGCTGGCCTGGTCCGCCTTCCGCGACCACCCGGCCGACCTCGGCCTGCGCCCGTACGGCGCGACGGCATTCGAACCGAAGCCGCGACCCGAACCCGGCGCCGCCCGCCGAACGCTCCGCGTGCTGCTCGACTCCGCGCGGACCGGCCCGTTCTGGCTGCTGGCAGGCACTTTCGCGATCTGCGGCGCCTCCACCAACGGGATCATGTGGACCCACTTCGCCTCCGCCGCGCACGACCACGGCATGCCGACGACCATCGCCGCTTCGGTGCTGGCGGTCATCGGCGTGGTCAACGTGGCGGGCACGGTCGCCTCCGGCTGGCTCACCGACCGGTTCAGCCCCCGGCTGCTGCTGGCCGGCTGCTACGGCCTGCGCGGGACGTCCCTGCTGTTCCTGCCGTCGCTGCTGGCACCGACGGTGCAGCCCGGGATGATCGCGTTCGCGGTCCTGTTCGGCCTGCTCGACGTCGCCACGGTCCCGCCGACGATCGCCCTGTGCCGGGAGATCTTCGGCGCGGACGGCGCGATCGTCTTCGGCTGGGTGAGCACGGCCCACCAGCTGGGCGCCGGACTGGTGGCGCTCGGCGGCGGCGTGGCGCGCGACCTCATGGGCACCTACGACGCGGTGTGGATCAGCGCCGCGGCCCTGTGCGCGATGGGTGCCCTGCTGGCCGCGACGATCAGGCGGACCGCGGTTCGAACGGCGTAGAAAAGCGCCCGGCCGGAATCCCGGCCGGGCGCTCCTGGGAAGGGTCAGCCGCCGATCCGGGTCAGCTGCCACTCCTGGCCGATGCCGTCGCGGGCCCACTGGACGTCGACCCGCGGCGGGAAGATCAGCAGCGGCGAGACGTCCAGCCGGAACTGGCCGCTCGCGATGTGCACCCGGTCGCTCCGCGACGCGGTGCTGAGGTCCCACGTGTAGGGCTGGGGCGTGACGACCGCGAGCCGGTGCGGCCCCGCCTCCTCCTGGACGCCCAGGTACTGACCGGACTGCGCGCTCTGGATGGTGTAGCCGTCGCCCTTCGGCGCGATCACCCAGACCTGAGCGCCCTCGCCGCGGGGCAGCAGCACGACGGGCTCACCGGGCGCCGCGTCCCACGGCACGGTCAGCACCTCGCCGAAGGAGCTCGTGCCGAGCCCGATCTGGTAGGTGCCGGGCTGGACGTGCGCGCGCGACTGCGCAGCCGTGGCCGCGGGCGCGAAGGCGACCAGCGCCGCGATGGACATCAGCGCGAAAGCCCACGCCAGAGCACGTCGAAGAGTCATCGTTCGAGGTCCTTTCCCAGAAGCTGCCGCCCGGCCCCTCCCGGACGATCACGCCCTCTCCATCGGCCGCCCGACCTCCGCACCGATGTCCTCGACCGGCGGATTCCGCACCCCCGTCAGGTGACGCACCCCGCAGCAATCACCCGATCCGGTGGAGCCGTTGATCAACCACGGCCGACCCGCGCTCGACCGTCGGCGAGCTCGCCGAGCCCTACGAGATGAGCCTCCAGGCGATCTCCAAGCACGTGAAGGTGCTCGAGGACGCCGGTCTGGTGACCCGCAGCAGGGAAGCCCAGCGCCGACCGGTCCACCTGGACTCGGAGGTGTTCAGCCTGCTGTCGAAGTGGATCGAGCGCTACCGGCGGGGAGCCGAGGAGCGCCACCAGCGCCTCGACGCCCTGCTCGACCGGATGAACGAAGAGCAGCAGCCGAGCCGGACGGAGGACGCATCATGACCAACGCGACCAGGATCGCGGCGGACGAGAAGGCGCCGACGATCGAGATCACCCGGGAATTCGACGCGGCGCCCGAGCGGGTGTTCCGCGCCCACGTCGACCCCGAGCTCTACGCGCAGTGGGTCGGGCCGCGGTCGGTGACCACGAGGATCACCAGGTGGGACGCCCGGACCGGCGGTGCCTGGGCGTTCGCCAACGACCGCGACGGCGAGGAGATCGCCACCTTCTACGGCAGCTTCCACGAGGTGCGACCGCACGAGCGGCTCGTGCTGACCTTCACCTTCGAGGGCGCGCCCGACGGGGTCGCGCTGGAGACGCTGACCTTCGAGGAGCTCCCCGGCGGACGCACCCGGCTGCGGACGCTGAGCGTGGTGGAGGACTTCGAGACCCGCGACGGAATCCTGGCCAGCGGCATGGAAACCGGCGTCGACGAGGGCTACGAGACGCTCGACGAGCTGCTCGCGAAGGAGGCCTGAACCCGCAGGCGCCGCCGAACCGGTCGAATCCGCCGCGGCCGACGACCGATCCCCACGTTTGACATATACCTCTCAGGGGTATATACACACTTCCGGAACAGATACCCCCCAGGGGTATCGATCGGGAGGAGAGGGACATGGGGCTGTTCGCGATACGCGACTACCGGAGGCTCTTCAGCGCTCAGGTCATCGCGCTGTTCGGCACCGGGCTGGCCACGGTCGCGCTGGGCCTGCTCGCGTACGACCTCGCCGGACCGCGCGCCGGCGGGGTGCTCGCCACCGCGCTGACGATCAAGATGGTGGCGTACGTGGTCGTCGCACCGCTGGCGGCCGCGTACGTCGACCGGCTGCCCCGGCGCTGGTTCCTCACCGCGCTCGACGTGGTGCGCGCGCTGGTGGTGCTCGCGCTGCCGTTCGTCACCGAGGTCTGGCAGGTCTACGTCCTGATCGGCGTCCTGCAGACCGCGTCGGCGGCGTTCACCCCGACGTTCCAGGCGGTGATCCCGGACATCGTGACCAGGGAGGCCGACTACACCCGCGCGCTGTCCGCATCGCAGGTGGCCTCCACGATGGAAAGCCTGCTGAGCCCGGTGCTCGCGGCGGTGGCGCTCACCTTCATGACGTTCAACCTGCTGTTCCTCGGTACCTCGGTCGGATTCGCGGTGTCCGCGCTGCTGGTCCTGTCCACCCGCATCCCCGACGCGCGCCCCAGCGCACGCACGAACGCCTGGGACCGGGCGATGTCGGGCATCCGCACCTTCGCGGCCACCCCGAGCCTGCGCGGGGTCATGGCGCTGAACCTCGTGGTCGCCGCCGCCGGTTCCATCGTGGTCGTCAACACCGTGAACTACGTCCGCGACGTCCTCGGCGGAACCCAGTCCGACGTGGCCTGGATGCTGGCCGCATCCGGAACGGGCACGCTGCTGGTGGCCCTCGTCCTCCCCCGCGTCCTGGACCGGGTGGCGGACCGGCTGGTGATGCTGACCGGAGCCGCGGTGCTGCTGCTCGCGGTCGGCGCGGCGGTCGCGATGTCCGCGGCGAGCATCGCGGCATCGCTGCCGACCGGTGTGGTCTGGGTGGCGATCGGCGGCGGCATGGCGCTGATCATCACGCCGACCGGCCGGGTGCTCCGCCGAGCGGTCGACCCGAGCGGGATCCCCGAGGTCTTCGCCGCCCAGTTCTCGCTGTCCCACCTGGCCTGGCTGGTCACCTACCCCATCGCGGGCTGGGTCGCGACCCGCGCGGGCTTCACCACCACCTGGACGGTGCTGGCGGCCCTGGCGGCGATCGGAGCCCTCACCGCGATGGCCGTCTGGCCGCGCACCGAGCGGGTGCCCGCGGAGCAGCCCGGAACGGCGGCGATCCCCGCCGAGGACGGCGAACTCGCCACGGCGGCGGCCGGGGAAGCCGAGGAAGGCACCCTCATCGCGGGCCAGTGCTCGTGCGTCCGGACCGTGTGAGAACACGCGCCTCCCGCCCGCCGCTCGACCGGCGGGCGGGAGGCATTCGTTTCCGCCGGGAGCGGAACCGCGGCCCGCGGGCGCGGCGCCGGTGCCAGGATGGCGGGCATGGCGGACATCCTTCCCTTCCACCAGAAGCGCACCCCCGCGCCGGATCGCGAGCCGGACCCGCTGTGGCGCGAGGTGCTGGGCCGGAATCTGCGCGCCACCAGGGAGGAGCGAGGTGACCGTCTCGTCGACATAGCGGAGCGGGCCGGGATCTCGCCGCAGTACCTCTCCGAGATCGAACGCGGCCGCAAGGAACCCTCCAGCGAGATGATCGCCGCCGTCACGGGCGCGCTGGACGTCGACCTGGCGGAGCTCCTCATCGGCATCGCGAGCGACGTCCGGCGGATCCGCGGCACGAGCCCCGTGCGCCGCCCCGCGGGACCCGTGCTCATGGCGGCCTGAGTCAGGGCCGCTGGTCGAGGACCCGGTCCGCGAGCCCGTACTCGACGGCGCCCGCCGCGTCGAACACCCGATCCCGGTCGGTGTCGTGCCGCAGGTCCGCGACGGCGCGGCCGGTGTGCGCGGAGAGGATCTCCTCCAGCTGGGTGCGCACCCGCACCACCTCGTCGGCCTGGATGATGAGGTCCGGGATGGTGCCGCGGCCCTGCGCCGCGGGCTGGTGCAGCACCACCCTGGTGTGGGGCAGCACGGACCGGCGACCGGGCTCACCCGCGGCCAGCAGCACCGCCCCGGCCGCGACCGCCTGACCCACGCACGTCGTCGCCACCGGTGCCTTGATGTAGGTCATCGTGTCGTACAGCGCGAGCATCGCGGACGGGTCACCGCCCTCGGAGTTGATGTAGAAGTTGATCTCGCGATCCGGGTTGTCCGCCTCCAGGTGCAGCAACTGGGCGATCAGCGCGTTCGCCACCCCGGAGTCGATCGCGGTGCCGAGGTAGACGATCCGCTCCGACAGCAGGTGCGAGTAGACGTCCATGATCCGCTCGACGCCCGCGGTGCGCGTGATGACGTTCGGGATGGTGTAGGTGCTCATTCGCGGCCTCCCGTCGCCGAGGCGAGGCCCATCCGGTGCGTGCGCACGGGCAGGACCTGGCCGAGATCGTCGACGACGTGGTCGATGAACCCGTACTCGCGCGCTTGCTCGGTGGTGAACCAGCGGTCGTGCAGCGAGTCGGTGAAGATCCGCTCGACCGGCTGACCGGTGTCCTCCGCGATGATCCCGAGCACCGTGTCCCGGGTGTGCCGCAGGTCGTCGGCCTGCACCTCCACCTCGACCGCCGAGCCGCCGATCCCGGACGAGCCCTGGTGCATCAGGATGCGGGCGTGCGGGAGGGCGAAGCGCTTGCCCGGAGTGCCCGCGGACAGCAGGAACTGCCCAGCACTGCACGCCAGCCCCAGCGCGAGCGTCGCCACGTCGCACGGCACGAGCCGCATCACGTCGCGGATGGCCAGCATCGCGGGCACCGACCCGCCCGGCGAGTGGATCCACAGCGCGATGTCCCTGCCGGGATCCTCGCTCGCGAGGGACAGCAGCTGGGTGGTGAGCACCGTCCCGTTGTCGTCGTCGAGCACGCCGTCGAGGACCAGCACCCGCTGGCCGAAGAACCGCTCCCGAAGCCGATGGTCGAACATCGGCAGCTTCTCGTTGTCGCTCATGCCCCCGACGATGCCGCGATCCCGGCGCGCTCGGCCGCTCCTGCTGCTGTGAGCAGATCCGCCCACAGCAGCCCGGCAACGGCGCTGCACAACCGGGAATTCGTGTTGGAAGGCAGCTCGTCGACCTCGCCTGCCGGTTCCTCACGAGCCGCCTAGAACGTCAGATCTGCGCTGCGCCGCGTTTGCAACCTTCTGCGGCGATGCCCTCGGCAACGCCGTAGTACCTCAGCAATCCCACACACCGCTGCTGGTTCCCATTCGCAGCTTCAGTACACGCATTCGTTACGAGGCCTTCATCAACGCCGTTTTCCAGCAAGTACCTGTAGCACGCTGCCCCGTCCGCCGCCGCAGGCGATGCTGCAACCACCGGAACGGCGATGCTCGCTGCGCTCAGCATCACCGCTCCCATCGTCCGTCCAAACCGGGACATTCCGAACTCCTCCCCGTCGTGGCGTCGCGTGATCACGACCCGCACAAAGTGGAAGTCGAGCCGCTGCTGCCCGCTTGTCGAGCACGCACCTTTCGCTCGGAGGAGCCGAACCACCCCACATTGGAGGTAAAAGATCCGGGCCAGGCCAACAGGCAAGGTCAGTGCGCAGTTCGAGCGGCTCGTCGCCCGGCTGGAGCTGCTGCCGATCCGGTTCCACGATCTCCGGCACCTGGCCGCAACGCTCATGCTGGGCGGCGGCGCAGACATGAAGGTCGTCCAGGCACTGCTGGGACACTCGTCACTGTTAGTAACCGGAGACATCTACACCTCGGTCCTGCCGGACGTCGAGACCGCAGCCGCTGAAGCCGCCGCCACCCTCGTGCCCCGCGCTCCCCGAGATACCGCCGTGCACACCTCGTGCACACCTACGGGCTAGAAGTGAGCTGAATCACTCGACGGAAGGCAGGTGGGCGATCATGAAAAGCAAGGAACCCCCTGCTGGAGGGGGTTCCTGCTGTCTCGACCAGACGTGCGCCCGAAGGGATTCGAACCCCTAACCTTCTGATCCGTAGTCAGATGCTCTATCCGTTGAGCTACGGGCGCTTGTTCATTTGTGGGCTCCCACCTTACGGTAGGAACCGCTGCGGAGGCTCCGGGATTTGAACCCGGGAGGGGGCGTAACCCCCAACCGCATTAGCAGTGCGGCGCCATAGACCAGACTAGGCGAAGCCTCCCGGCGTCCTTCGTGGCCACCGGAGAAAAGACTACAGGGCCCTTCCAAGCCCTTTTCAAGGGGGTCCACTTAAGCCTGGATCAACCCGCTGAGCTGCGGAAACACATCCGGATCAGCGCAGGTGGAGGTCGAGCCAGTTCTTGGCGCGGCGCCAGGCCTCCGCCGCCGCGTCCGGATCCCGGTCGAAGCGGTGCCCCGCACCCGGGTAGCGGACCACGTCGGTCACCGCCGATGCCGCGTCAGCGGCCTCGCGGAGCTTGTCGACCTCGTCGGCCCCGACGCCCTCGTCGTCGCCGTACAGCCCGAGCCACGGGCAGGACAGCTCGTCGGCGATCTCCACCAGCGGCGGCAGCCCGTCCGACAGCGGGTCGAGGATGCCCCGGCCGCCGACGCTGACCGCCGCGCCGAGCGTGCGGCTCGCGGCCACCACCAGTGCTGCCGCGCCGCCGATGTCGAACCCGATGATGCCCTGCCGGTCGGCGGGCACGCCCTGGTCGGACAGCCACACGAAGGACGCGTCGGTATCGGCCAGGATCGAGTCGCCGGAGAGCCGCCGCACCTGGTCGGGCTCGTCGTCGCGGTGGTACAGGTGCGGTGCGACGGTGAGCCAGCCCTCCTCCGCCAAGGCGCTGCTCAGCTTGCGCACCCGGTCGGTGACGCCGCGGGTCTCGTGCAGGAAGACGAGCCCGCCGCGCACCACGTTGTCCGGTTCGGCGACCGTGAGGCGGAGTTCGCTGCCGTCGGTGAGCGCGAGCGTCTCGGTCCGGGTTTCGGTCATGCCGTGCAGGGAATCACGCCCAGGTGAACACGAGTCAACATCGTCATCCGGTCGGACCAGCGGCTGCTCCGCAAGATCACCGGAATGCGGCAACGGCTTGCACTGACCGGAGCCGGGCCGCGACGTCGAATGCGGGCTGCTTCGCGGGGCCCCGGCGGGTTAACGTCACCGTGACCGACCTCTGAAGGAGTCGCAGAGATGAGCGTGCGCACCCGTGCCGACCTCGACCAGCTGCCCGCCTACGTGGCAGGCCGCACCGTGCCCGGTTCGATCAAGCTGGCCAGCAACGAGGTCTCCGAAGGCCCGCTGCCCAGCGCGGTGGCGGCCATCAACCAGGCGGCCACCGAGGTGCACCGGTACCCGGACATGGGCGTCGGCCGGCTGACCGACGCGCTGGCCGCGCACTACCGGGTCGAGCCGGAGCGGATCGCCGTCGGCTGCGGTTCGGTGGCGCTGTGCGAGCAGCTGGTGCAGGCCACCTGCACCGCCGAGGACGAGGTCGTCTTCCCGTGGCGGTCGTTCGAGGCGTACCCGATCATCACGCAGGTCGTCGGCGCCAAGCAGGTCCGGGTGCCGCTGACCGGCGAGCACGCGCTGGACCTGGAGGCCATGCTCGCCGCGATCACCCCGGCCACCCGGCTGATGTTCGTGTGCACCCCGAACAACCCGACCGGCACGCTGCTGCGCAAGGCCGAGCTCGACGCGTTCCTGGACCGGGTGCCGCAGGACGTGCTGGTGGTCCTGGACGAGGCCTACTTCGAGTTCGTCAGCGACCCGGACGCGCCGGACGGCGTGGAGATCACCCGCGAGCGCAGCAACGTGGCCTCGATGCGCACGTTCTCGAAGGCCTACGGCCTGGCCGGCCTGCGCGTCGGCTACGCGATCGCGCCGCCGGAGGTCGCCGCCGCGCTGCGCAAGGTGATCATCCCGTTCAGCGTCAACGCGCTCGCCCAGGTCGCCGCGATCGCCTCCCTGGAGGCCCAGGACGAGCTGCGGAAGCGCTGCGCCAACGTGATCGCGGAGCGCGAGCGGGTGCACCGCGAGCTCGTGGCCCTCGGCTACGAGGTCCCGGAGACCCAGGCGAACTTCGTCTGGCTCCCGCTGGGCGACCGGACGGCGGACTTCAACGAGCACTGCCTGCAGAACCGCGTGGTGGTCCGGGCCTTCGCCGGCGAGGGGGCCCGCGTGACGATCGGCCAACCGGAGGAGAACGACGCCTTCCTCGCAGCCGCGAAGTCGTTCGTCTGAGCGCGGGAGGGAATATCCCGACGCAACATCAACAATTCTGACGTATTTCGCCACCAGGAGTCGGCTTCGCCGCTTATCGGACGAAACGTTCGGCAAGCGGCGAAGCCGCGCTCGGCCGCATGGGCGATTTCGCGCGAAATCGACATTCCGCGCTCAGGCGGGGTGACGATTTCGCGCGAAATCGCCCCGCCAACCGCAACACCGCTGGTAGCCGGGCATGCAGGTCCAGGGCTGGAAGCGCGCGCATGAGATCCCGCACCGTCGCGCGAATCAGCGGATTGAGCCGCAAAAAACGGTGGTGCCCAGCGAAGAGAGGGGGAGTACTTCGCCGGGCACCACCGCAGGGGGTGTGGCCGTCCGAGCCAGGACGACCACGTGGAGCGCGTAGTGATCTACGCAGCTCCGGAATGTAGTTGTGTTCTGCAATGCCCGCCAGCTTGAAAAGCGTCTTCTACCCGTTCAGGTGGCGGTATTAACGCGATCAGCCAGTGACCGCGTGGTGCCCGCGCACCAGAGCCGGAGCGGGGGCGGTGGGCAGCTCCTGGTTCGAGGGGTCCGAGACCTCGGCGGGCGGGGTCACGGCCTGCACCGGCGGCGGGGTGTCCTCCAGCGGCGGAGTCTTGCCGTCCACCGGCGGCATCGCGCCTTCGACCGGCGGGTGCACCGCCTGCACCGGCGGGACGTAGTCGCCGTCCGAGTGGTCGACGATCGGCGCGTTGACGCACTGGTTGCCCTGCGGCGACAGGATCGACACGACGGCACCGATCACCGTGATGTTGTTGCCGCACAGCTGGATCGGCGCAACGCTCAGGTTGTTGTCGTTGCCGGCGTTGATGCCGTCGTTGTCCGCGCTGTCGGCGAAGGCCGGGACGCCTCCGGCGAGCAGACCGGCGCCCGCGACGAATGCGCCTGCGAGGCAAGCAGTTTTACGCATAGATCCCTCCCAATTCGTTGTACTTCGGGGGTATTCCATCCGCGGACTACCGCAGGTGGACCAGGGTGCCCAGCGGCAGCGTGGTGAGCAGCTGGAGCGCGTCGTCGGGCACCCGGACGCATCCGTCGCTGCTGGCCTGGCCGAACACCGATGGTTCTGGCCAGCCGTGCAGCGCGACGGTGCCGGGTCCGCCGCCGTAGGTGCTGAAGGTGTTGGAGTGCGTGCCCAACGGCAGGATGATCGGGCTGAACTTGGTCACCGTCTCCTCGATCGCGGCCATGACGTAGGTCCGGCCGCGCGGGGTCGGTGAAGCCGGTGCGCCGACGCCGACCACCCACTCACCGATCGGCGCGCCGTCCTTGCGCACCACCATGCGCCGCGCGTCGATGTCGACGTCGACCACGTAGGGCGTGCGGGCGCGTTCGACCGGTCCGTCGGTGCGGACCCATCCGGTGCTGCCGTTCGGGCGGGACGGGAGCAGCACCTGCGCCCACGCCCCGCGCTCGGCGATGATCGGGACCCAGGTCGGGTTCTCCAGCTGCGTCGCCGGGAGCTTCGCGAACACCGGCCCGTCGGGGGCGTGGTGCACCGCGATGTCCTGCTTGACGCGCAGCACCACGCCGTCGGTTTCCCCTTCCGGCGCCGTGTCCTTCGGCGCGGTGGGGAACTCGGTGAAGGTGCTGGCCGGCGCCTGCATGCCGAGATCGGCCCTGGCCATGATCTGCTCGGGCTGAACCGCCGGAGCCGTGCCGCAACCGGTGAGCGCGACGCACAGCGCACCGAGCGCAGCACCCAGCCGGATCCTGCGCCTGGCGGCGGTCGTCCGTGAACTCATGATCGGCTCCTGGCCCGTCGGGGATGTGCTCGACAGCGTCCGGCGCAGGCCGGGAAGCGCCGCTGCGATCGGCCTTTGACCTGGGAGATCAAGTGCCGGGACGGACGCTAACCCGAGCCCTTCCGCCGTTGGCGCGGGCCGATGGGAGCGCGATCCAGCTGATCAACCGCCTGAACAGGACAAACGGGCCAGCTTGATCGATTGAATTAAATCGTTACTAAAAAGCCATCGCTCGATAGTGTGCGTTTTTTAGCTCTACCGAGCGACAAATGGCCGGATTGCTCAAGCCCGAGAGGACTCGAACAACCCGGCCAGGAGCGCTGGGAAGGTCACTTCCAGCTGGCGAGCACGCCCAGCTCCTTCTCCTGCGAGTCGGTCGGCGCGTACTCGACGGTGAACCCGGTCGCGTCCGCCGGAACGTCGTAGACGATCTTGCCGGAGACCGGCTCACCCTCGGTCAGCAGGTGCAGGAACATGTTGTCCAGCGACACGGTGGCCGCCTCGTACCGGTTGCCCTGCGAGTCGACCAGCGTGAACTCGTCATCGCTGATGTTGTCGACGGTACCCGCGAGCAGTTCCGCCTGAGCGTCGACGGCGACGTACTTGCCGCGCTCCGGCTCGAAGAGCGAGTCCGTCGGGGTGAAGTCGGCGGGCGCGCCGACGGACACCTTCAGCTTGGCGCCAAGGTCCTTGCTGACCTGGGCGAACTCACCGAAGGCCACAGGGCCGCTGGTCGTTTCCTCGGATGCCTGGCCGGTCTCCGAGGAGCCGGTCTCCGAGCTGCCGGACTCGGGATTGCTCGGCGGCGTCGGCATGCCGGGGACGCAGCCCGCCAGCCCGATCAGTAACGCAGCCGTGGCCAGGGGTGCAATCAGCCTCTTCAAGGTTCCTCGCACGAGAGATGTTCGGTTAGGGGGGATAGGAACAGGACTTTTGCACGTCGGAACGGCGTAAATCACCGGAATGGACTAATGTTCTTCAGGAAAGTTGAGCTGTTCTCCGGATGAGGAGCGGCCGAGTGCTCGCTCCCCGTCGGCGTACGGGCGAACGTCCCAGGACTTCCCGCAGCGGGGTGGCCGGTCGGCGCGCGGGGAGGGACGACGCGCCGACCGGCCGTCCGGCTCGACGCCGCAGGTCGGGGGAAGCGGCGGCGAACCGGGATTCAGGTGGTCAGAGGTTGCGGAGGCCGTCCAGCACGCGCTGCTGCAGCGCCAGCGGCGGGCCGGATTCGTCCGATGTGGACTCCGGTTCGCGAAGGCGGTGCCGTCCGCCCCGTTCCCGCTGCTTCCGCTCGGCCTCGACGTGCGCGATGAGCTGCCACACGGTCAGCGCACCTTCGCCGCCACCGGCGTGCTGCGCGCGGTGCGGGCGCCAGGTCAGGACGAGGTAGCAGGCGAGGATCGCCGAGATGTAGCCGATCTGCGGCATCAGTTCCAGCACGTCGAGTCCTCCTGGATTTCAGCAGTCGGCGATCCGCCGCGCGGCGGCGTGGCAATCGGTGCAGGTCCCCCAGAGCCAGGCGAGCTCGGAGTTGTCGGCGACGAGCTCCTGCCCGCACAGCACCCGAACCCCGGTCCCGCTCGGATACGCCAAAGCCCCATCAGGTCGCGCATCGGTACTCGCATGCCGCGCCCCACCAGCAGGAACCCAATGAAACGGATACACGGTCACCACCCAGTCAACAGTCGATCGGCCCCCACGTCCAAACTCGGACAAGGAAATTATCGGGAGCAATCCCTCCCTTTTAAATCCTTCGATCCGGTGTCGTTCCGCCACGATCGGGTCGCGCTACGCTCCTGCCATGCCGACCATCCCCACGCGGCGGAAGAAGCGGCTCGGCCAACATCTCGCGCGGCTTCGCGGGGAGGCCGACAAGACGCTCGCCGAAGCAAGTTCCCTGCTACGCGTCGGTGATTCGACGGTCAGCCGATACGAGACCGGGCACAACAGGCCTGGCTGGGCGACGTTGCAAGCGCTGCTCGCGCTGTACAACGCGAGCGAGAACGAGCGCACCGAAGCCGCCGCGTTGTGGGAAGACGCAGGCGAACGGGCTACGCGGATCATCACGCCGAACGGTTCGCCCAAGGCGTTCCGCGAATTCCTGCGCGCCGAAGCGGAAGCCGATTCCCTGCGCGTCCTCAGCCCACACGTCATGCCTGGCCTACTGCAAACCCAGGCGTATGCCCGGGCGATCAATGCGAGCGGCAGGCAGTTCCACACCGCAAGCGCCGAGCGCTACGTGAACGCCCGCATCAGCCGCCAGGCACGGCTGACCGCTCCGGCCCCGTTGCGGCTGCACGTCTTGATCGATGAGTCGGTGCTGCATCGACTCATCGGCGGACCTGACGTCATGGCCGAACAGTTGACGCACCTGATCGTCAGCAGCGAGCGCGACAACGTGACGATCCAGGTCATCCCGTTCAGCATCGGCCCCTACGGCACCATGACCGGCGGCTTCACGATCGTCGACTACAGCACTCCGGACGACCCTTCAGCCGTCTACCTGGAGTACATCGCGGGCGGATCATGGGTGGAGAATGCAGACGATGTGCGGCAGTTCCACGACATGTTCGACGAGATCGCCGCGTCAGCGCTGTCATCCGCGGAATCGTCGGAACTGATCCGTTCTAGGTCGAAGGAGTTGGCATGAACGACTTGAACTGGCGCAAGAGCAGCCGAAGCGGCAGCGGAGCCAGCGAGTGCGTCGAACTCGCCATCGGCGAGTCCACCACCTACATCCGCGACACCAAGGACCGCGACGGCGGCACCTTACGCGTGAACCACCCGTCCTGGACCGCGTTCCTCACCCGGATCAAATCCGGGCACCTCGACCGCTGAGCCACCCCGGGCGGGACCCGGTGAAGGGCACCTTTTAGCAACTTACTTGCCTAAAGGTGCCCTTCACCGGTCCCCTGAACGTGTCGGGGTGAAGGGCACCTTTCACCAAGTATGTTGGCGAAAGGTGCCCTTCACCTCGAAGGAGTCGGTCAGCGGGTGCGGGTGAGGTGGATGGGGAGGCCGTCGGTGGGCATGGGGCCCGTGCCGTAGCGCATCGGGGGTTCGTAGGCGGGGTTGACCTTCCAGCGGTGGCTGAGGAGGAGCTGGTGGAGGATCGCCTTCACCTCCATCATGCCGAAGTGCAGGCCGATGCACTTGTGCGCGCCGCCGCCGAACGGGGCCCACGCGTAGCGGTGGGTCTTGTCCTCACGGCGGTGCTCGGCGAAGCGCTCCGGGTCGAACGCGTCCGGGTTCGACCACCACTCCGACATCCGCTGCGTCGCGTAGACCTGGCCCGCGACCTTGGTCCCGGCCGGGATGTACTGGCCGAGGATCTCGGTGTCCTTGACCGTTTCGCGGAACAGGCCACCGACCGGGGCGTTGAGCCGCATGGCCTCCTTCACCACCATGTCCAGCGCGGGCAGCCGGTCCAGGTCGCCGTACTCGACGGCCGGTTTGCCCAGCGCCACCGACTCCTCGCGGACGCGGTCCTGCCACTCCGGGTGCTTGCCGAGGTAGTGGGCCGTCATGGCGAGCGTGATCGTGCTGGTGTCGTGCGCCGCCATCAGCGCGAAGATCATGTGGTTGACGATGTCCTCGTCCGAGTAGCTGTCGCCGTCATCGGACTGCGCACGGCAGAGCACGCTGAACAGGTCCTGGCCGGAGCCCGCTCGCTTGGCCGGGATCCGCTCCCGGAAGTAGTTCTCCAGGAACCGGCGTGCGCGCAGCCCGCGCGCCCAGGTGCCACCGGGCACGTCGGCGCGCACGAGCGCGTGGCCGCCGTGCACCGCTGCCACGAACGCCCGGCTGAGCTGGTCGGCTTCCGCACCGGGCCGTTCGCCGACGAAGACCTCGGTGGCCAGGTCGAGGGTGAGCCGCTTCGCCGCGGTGTACACCGGGAACCGGTCGATCGGCCGCCACTGCGCCAGGGCCCGCTCGATGGCCGGCGTCATCACGTCGAGGTAGCCGACGAGCCGGTCGCGGGTGAAGGCCTGCTGCATGATCCGCCGGTGGTGCAGGTGCTCGTCGAAGTCGAGCAGCAGGATGCCGCGGCGGAAGAACGGGCCGATCAGGTAGTCGTAGAAGCCCTCGTTGCCGAAGGCCTTGTCGCGGTTGGTGGCCAGCGCTTCCAGCGCGTCCGGGCCGATCACGGTGACCGTCTTCGCCCCGAGCGTCACGCCCCACGACACCGGCCCGAACTCCGCGTACCGGCGGCGCGAGGCCTCCAGCAGGTCGGTCAGCACGGTGACCGTGTGCCCGACCACCGGCAGCCCCGGGTTGCCGAACACCGGTTTCAGCCCGGATCCGGGCGGCGGCATGGCCAGCGGGCGAACCGGAGTCATCTGCTCGGCCCGGTAGATCGTGGATTGCAGCTGCCTGACGAGCGTCCGAGTCGTCACCGGCGTCCTCCCTGCGGAGCGGGGTCGCAAATCCCCCTACACGGAAGCACGGTACCGGCCTGAACTCATCCGCCGTCAGCGCGAACCTGTTCCGCCGAACGCCTGGACTTCCGGGCGTCAGTCGAGAGCCCGGCGGAGGAAGAACTTGATGCCCAGGGCTCCGAACAGCAGGCAGGAGATCAGCAGGGCCAGCACGCAGATCCACGGCGGCATGTGCGGGACGTCCGGGAGGAGCGCGCCGCGCATGCCCTCGCTGACGTAGGTCAGCGGGTTGATCGCGCAGAGCACCTGGAACCAGCGCAGGTGTTCCAGCTGCGCCCACGGGAACTGGGTCGCTCCGGTGAACATCAGCGGGGCGAGGATCATCGAGAACATGATGTTGATCCGCCGCGGCGGCACCGCGGCGCCCACCGTCATGCCGACCGCCGCACCGGCGAACGAGCCCAGCAGCATGCAGAGCAGCGCGAAGGCCAGACCGCTGTAGTTCCAGCTGATCTCGCCCAGCATCACCATGCCGATCGGCACCATCAGCACCGCGGCGAACAGCCCGCGCAGCGCGCCGAAGAGCATCTTCTCCACCGCCACCCAGCTGATCGGCAGCGGTGCCAGCAGCCGGTCCTCGATCTCCCGCGAGTAGGAGAAGTCCAGCGCCAGCGGGAAGGAGGTGTTCTGCAGCGCCACCAGGAAGGCGTTCAGCGCGATCATGCCCGGCAGCAGGATCTGCGCGTAGCCGGGCTGGGCGTAGCCGAGCTCGCTGAGCACCTTGCCGAAGATGAACAGCAGCGCCACCGGCTGGACCAGCACCTGCGCCAGGAAGCTCGGCAGCTCCCGGCCCGTCACGAACACGTCGCGGCCCAGCACCGCGGTGAAGGCGCGCACCGAGCTCATCGCAGTTCCCTCCCGGTGAGATCGATGAAGACGTCCTCCAGCGTGGCCGAGCCCAACGCCAGGTCGCTGACCGCAACCCGCTGCTCGTGCAGGGTCTGCGCGACCGGGCCGAGCAGCGCGGCCGGCTCGCTGCCGACGTAGAGCCGCAACCGCAGCTCCGCCTCGCCGTCCGCCGCGGTGCCGTCGCCGATCCGCTCCACCCGCTGCACTCCGTCCACATCGGACAGCAGTTTCGAGATGCGCTCCGGATCGTGGCCGTTCGGCCGCAGCATCGCGTCCACCGTGCCGCTGCCCGGCAGCGACTTGATCAGCGCCTCCGGGGTGTCCAGGGTGAGCAGCTTGCCGTGGTCGACCACGCCGACGCGGTCGGACAGCTTCTCCGCCTCGTCCATGTCGTGGGTGGTGAGCACGACGGTCACGCCCTCGGAGCGCAGGTCGTTGATCCGGTCGTGCACGAACAGCCGGGCCTGCGGGTCCAGGCCGGTCGACGGCTCGTCCAGGAACAGCACCTCGGGCTTGTGGATCAGGGCGCGGGCGATCATCAGCCGCTGCGCCTGCCCGCCGGAGAGGTCGTCGACCCGCGCCTTCGCCTTGTCCGCCAGTCCCATCCGGTCCAGCAGCTCGTCGGCGAGGCGGTGCCGCTCGGCGCGCGGCACCCCGTGGTAGGCGGCGTGCCAGATCAGGTTCTGCCGGGAGTTCAGCGAGCGGTCCAGGTTGACCCGCTGCGGCACCACGGCCACCTTGCTGCGCGCGGCCACCGGGTCGGCGGCCACGTCCACTCCGGCGACGCGGGCGGTGCCGCTGGTCGGCAGCACCCGGGTGGTGAGGATGCCGACCGTGGTGGTCTTGCCCGCGCCGTTCGGCCCGAGCAGCCCGAAGACCTCCCCCGCGCCCACCTGGAAGCTGAGCCCGTCGACCGCGTTGTTCCCGGCCTTCGGGTACCGCTTGACCAGGTCGGTCACTTCAACCGCAGTGGTCACATCCGCTTCCTTCCTCGCCGAGCCCGCTGAGGACCGCGATCAGGTACTGCCGGACGATCGCCGCCTCGGCCTCCGGGACGTCCGGTTCGATCCGCTGGAACTCCGCGCGCACCGCCTGCCACGCCGAGTGCAGCTCGGCGCGCCCCCGGGTGGTGATGCGCAGCCGCACCGCCCGCCGGTCGTTGCGATCCCGGTGGCGGGTGAGCAGCCCGCCTTCCGCCAGGGCGTCGACGACGGGGGTCAGCGTCGCCGGACGCACCCAGCAGCGCCGGGCGACTTCACGGTGGGTCTGGTCGTTCTGGTGGTCGAGCACGTTGAGCACGAGCAGGGCCGTCCGGCTCAGCTCGGTGGTGCGCGCCACGGTCCGCTCCCAGTGCTGGGACAGCCGCCGACCGGTCAAGCCCACCAGTCGGGTCAGCGGCATCCGCTGCGGGTCCTGCTCCGCGAAGCCGGGCACGCTCCGATGGTATCGGCGCCGAATGGTCAGGTGGCAAATCATTTTTCGGAGCGTCGGTCCCGGCAGGTAGCCTGATCAAGTGACGGAGCAGGGCACTCGATGGCTGAACGACCGCGAAATGGCAGCTTGGCGCGCCTACATCGTGGGCAGCGCGCTGCTGGAGCACCGCCTGAACAGGGACTTGCAGAACACCCACAACCTGTCCATCGCGGACTACGAGATCCTGGTCCGATTGTCGGAGCGCCCAGAGCAGCGGATGCGCATGAGCGAGCTGGCCAACGACGTCGCGCACTCCAAGAGCCGCATCTCGCACCAGATCCGCCGGCTGGAATCGGCCGGCCTGGTCCGCCGCGACGAGTGCCCGGACGACGGCCGCGGTGTCCTCGCGGTGCTGACCGAGGAGGGCGCGGCGAAGCTCCGCGAAGCGGCCCCGAGCCACGTGGCCAGCGTCCGCGAGAACCTGGTCGACATCCTGGACGAGCAGGAGCAGGAGGTCCTGGGCCGGATCTTCGACCGCCTGACGACCCACCTGGGCGGCATCAAGTAGCGGCCCGGCTGCACGCCGACCGGCCTCGGTTGGCTACGCTGCGCCCTGGAAGCGTGGCAGAGCGGCCGAATGCACTCGCCTTGAAAGCGAGCGTCGCGAGAGCGACCGGGGGTTCGAATCCCCCCGCTTCCGCCACATCGCCCCTGACCTGCGCGAACGCGAGTCAGGGGCGTTCGCGTCGGTACAGGGCCGAGCGAGCGCGGAAATGCCTGGTCAGGCGATGCTCACATCGGTGTTCAGCACGAGCGGTCATGCAGCGTGAGCCATAGCATCACTGTTCGTCATCAAGCTCGACTGGTGCCGCATCGTCGGCTCGACGCGCTGGACGGAACCCATGGTCGTCATCGTCATCGTGGTCCTGGTCGCCGCTCTGGCTTGCGGCTTGACCGCGAACCTCGTTCTGCGCCGCCGCGACGAGGACGCCGAACAAGGCGCGTCGGTCAAGGACGTGCTCAGCCCGATCATGACCCTCGCGGTCATCTTCCTCGCGTTCGTCCTGGTGCAGGGATCCACCTCGTTCGGTCATGCGCGCGATGCCGCCAGCGCCGAAGCCGACGCGGTCGACGACATCTTCGAGCTGGCCGACTACGCCCCCGGCGCTCAACGCGAGCAGATCCAAGGCGTGCTGGTCTGCTACGCGAGGGCCGTGATCCACCAGGGGTGGGGGAACGAATCCAACTCGCTCTCACCCGCCGTGAACACTTGGAGCAGCGCGATCCGGACGCCCTTCCCGGCTTTGAAGACGAGTGACAGCTCCCTGTTCGGGATGCTGGTCACCGCCGATCAGAAGCGGGCGGAAGAACGGACGAACAGGGTGGACGAGGCCACTGCCGACACCCCTGCGGCTGTCTACGCATTCGTGCTGGTGGCGCTGGCCATCGCCGTCGCGGGATACGCGTTCACCATCCCCGCGCGACGCAATTCCCGGAACATCACCGCGGTCGTCCTGCTCACGGCGATCCTGATCGGTGCGATCCTGCTCGTGCGCGACCTGGAGCTGCCGTACTCGGGTCCGATCAGCATCCAACCCACGGCCATGGAACGCACTGAGCAGGACATCGCCGGCGACTTCGCCACCGCCTTCCCCGCGAGCAGCCCGCCCTGCGACGACGTCGGACAACGCCTGCCGTGACACAGTCGGCGACCGGGCGCCCACGTCACCAACGCGAGCAACTCATGCACGCCCGTAAGCTGCGTCGAAGCCTCGAACTACGCGACGGTCAGCGGAATCGCGACCGAGAAGCTCGTTCACGTGCACGCGCCGGACAAAAAGCACTTCGCCGCATAGGTTTTCACTCTGCTCCAACCGGGGAACCTGCTCCCCGGCGGGGATCGTCCCAGCCGGGCTCCGTCGCGGCCGGTCTCGGTTCTCGTCTCAGTTGACCGTTCCGTTGTCTCGCCCGCGCACCGGCGACGCGCGGCCATCGACACCCCGGGTGATCAGCGATCGGGTCTTGCACTCGCACGGTGGTTGCGACGTGGGAGCTTCGCGGTCGCCCGTCAAGGCCGCTCGTGGGGCATCCGACGGTCAAGGAGGGGGTTCTTTCAGACTTGCTGGAGGCTTCATGCGACGCAGCACCCTCGGCTTCCTGTCCGCGTTGACCGTCTCAGCCGTGCTCGGCTCCGCCGCTCCACCGGCTACTGCCGACGGAGCCGGAGTCACCTGCACCGGGACCGACACCACCACCTACGACCCACCCGTCAGCGCCGTTCCCCAGCACGTCAAGGTGTCGATCCGGGGGACCTACCCGCTGTGCAGCTCGAACGATCCGGCGCTGACCTCGGCGACCACTCGGATCGAGGGCAGCGGCGTGCTCAGCTGCGGCGAGGGGAAGTTCCGCGGCGATCTCACCATTCGCTGGAACGACGGGCGCGAAAGCAGCGCATCCGGTGGGCGGGGAATTCACCACAGGCAGGACGACCACGTCTTCGTGATCGGGTCGGGGAAGATCATCGGCGGGGCCTTGCAGGGCCACGAGATCCGTCGTGTGGTCTCGATGTCCCACCGCAGCTGCGCTACCGGCCCGGTCAGCGAGTCCCAAGGCGAGGTGGTCCTGAGGCTGCAACCGCGCTGATAGCGACCAAGGACGCTTCCGCCACACCGCCTCTGACCTGCGGGTACGCGAGTCAGGGGCGATCTTGTCGGTGCTGGGCCGAGCGAGCGCGGCGCCTCCAGTGCACTCGCCTGGTGACATGGCGACGTCAGTCGGCGCTCGCAGCCCCCATGTGAGCAGAAAGGCTGGCAGACTCGACGAATGGACTGGCTCACACCGACCCTCACATTGGTCGGGACCCTCGCAGTGGCCTCCGCGGGAGTATATCAATTCCGGAAAACCGTACGGCGCAAGGCGGATTCTCAGTACGCGTCGCTGAAAGCTCAAGCGCTGACAGAACTTCTGGACAAGCTCCACAGCCTGGAACTCCAGTCACGAGAGCGCAAGATCACCTTGGATCAGCTGGACGAAGAACTCGTTCAACTCAACAAGAAATCCATTACAGAATACAGGTTCAGCCTTGACGCCCAAGAGCAGCAGTGGGCCCGCGACTACATCGAAGGGCTGACAGCAGTGCACGGGGAGCTGCAAAGCACGGCGACCGAGACCTACGAATGGTGGGAAACCACGATGGCACACTCGATTCCCCCGGAAATTCTGGAAGGCTTCACCAAGCTGCAGAAAGCTGACAACAACCTCAAGAAGCGGCTGAAGCAAGCCATGCGCAGTGCAGCCGGATGATGTACCTCCGGTGATCAATACGGCCTCAGGCGCCGTCTGCTGAAAGAGCCTCCGCGCTCACAGGCACGGTGGGCGGTAGGTGTCGACTTCCAGGCCTTGGAAGTCGAGGGTGTTCGGGGTTTTGCCGACGAAGACCAGGCCTCGGGCCTCGGTCAGGGCCGACTCGAAGGAGTAGGACGGTTCGCCCAGTTCCGGTAGCCAGGTCCAGCTTTCGGGGGCGAAGCTGAAGAACCTCCGTTCGAGGTTTCCACCGGTTGACGGCAGCGGGGTGAGCCACTTGTCGCCGCCGCTCCAGTGGGAGGCCGGGCGCAGCTGGACGTAGAGGTCCTCGGTCGCGCTGTAGGTCAGCCAGAAGCCGGACGATCCGGAGAGGTCGACCTGGGCTTCAAACTGATTGCCCAGCCACACGACGATCACGTGCCACTCGTCTTTCAGGAACTCGACCTTGGCCGCGTATCCGTCGCCCTCCGGCACGAGCAGGCTGCCGGACGCGGGCACGGTGGTGCCTTCGCCGGACGCGAGCCAGTGCTGGTACTGGTCGATCGACGGGGTCTCGCACTCGCTGCTCATCGCGGCAGGCCGACTGCTGCCGGAGGTGTCGTCCGCCTGAGCGACCGAGCTGGCGGGGAGCAGCGCCAGTGCGCAGAGGGATGCCGCGAATGCCCTGGCGAGCCGGACCGTCCCGCGATCGTTCACCGAAACTCTGCGCATTCTCGGGAAATTAGCAGATCAGCAGGCGCAGAAGTGGTCTTGGCGATTTACCATCCGTTGCCGGTTTGCGGGCCGTGAACGCACTCAACGCGGCGGTGGTTGCTGCTCACAGCCCTGCTTCGAGCTCGGCGGCGCGGCGGAGGTCGTCGGCCAGTTCCGGGCCGTTCGCCCCGGCTTTCCTGGTGCGGGTCAGCAGTTCTCGGGCCAGTTCCGGGTCGTCTTGGCGGATCGCCACGTCGGCGCGCAGGACCAGCAGCTTCACGAGCTGGGCCGCGGTCGGTTCCTCGTCGGTGCGGTGCAGAGCGCGGTCCAGGACCTTCACCGCCAGTTCCAGGTCTTGCTTGGAATCGGCGAACAGCGAACCCATGTGGATCGCGCGGTCGAAGGTGCCCTTCGGCAGCGGCCGGTGCCGAAGGTCCTCGCTGATCGGCTGGGCGATCTGGATGGTGTTGCCGCCGGGATCGATCATCAGGAACTGCCGCACGCCGTAGCTCATGTTCTTCAACGCCCCCACCCGCGGGACGCCATCGACGGGGACCGACCCGAAGGAGTCCTGCAGGCCTTCGGTGAAGGCCGCGTACAGGTAGTCGACGTCATCGGTTTCGACCAGGCAGCCGTGCGCGGAGGTCTCCGGGTCGAACTTCTTGTCCCCGTAGAAGTTCAGCTCGATGCCCCCGCGCTTCACGCTCAGGAACTGGTACGGCGCCGTCTGCCGGAACGTGATCTCGAAGCCCAGTGCGGTGTAGAAGTCGGCAACCGGCTCGATCGAGCGGGCCATCAGTCCGGGGATCGTCTTCTCGGTCATGCCCTCGACGGTAGGGATCGGCTTCGCCGCGCGCACATGACAGTGAAAACACCGATCTTTCCTGGGCATCCGCTGTTCAGTGCTATCTGCGGCCGCGCTGAGCGGGCGTTGCTCCATCGGAGTGGTGCGGTGGCGGCTCGGGGCCCGGAACCGCGCGGTGCGGGCATGATCGGCCCGTGGTGGGTCGGGTGTTCGTCAGCTATTCGCGCCGCGACTTCCACTTCGCCGAAGCCGCGGTGGCCGCGCTGCGGGCGGGTGGTCTGGATCCCTGGCTGGACGCGCACCGGCTCGTGCCGGGAGAGGACTGGGCAGCGGCGCTGGACGAGGCCCTCGCGGACGCCGACGCGCTGCTGCTGCTGGCTTCTCCGGCCGCGCTGGCCTCCGAGCACGTCCGGCGCGAGTGGGCCTCGGCGGTGGAGCGCGGTATCCCGATCCACATCGGTCTCGTGGCCGCTGTCGAGCTGCCCGGGGAGCTGGCCGACCGGCCGGTGCACGATCTGCGCACCCGGTTCCGGGCGCGGTCCGCGGCCCTCGCCGCGGCGATCGCCGGGAACCGCGCGGTGCCCGCCCGCGGGGCACGCGGCCTGCCGGTGCCCGCGCCCGTGGCCGCAGTGGTGGCATTGGCGCTGATCGCCGCGACCGCGACCGGCTGGGCGACTGCGATCCTGGTGGGGCTCGACCTGGCCGCGGCGCACTTCAGCCGGGACCTGGTCGACACCTCCTGGGTCTGGGAGGTCTCCGCCTGGGACGCGATGCTCGGGGCGCGCTGGCGGGGGACGGCGTACATCATGCTGGGGCTGACCGCCTTCGCCGCTCCGCTGGTCCCCATGCTGCTGGCCCCCGCGGTCGGGCTGCTGCGCCGTCGCACCGGCCCGCTCGCCCTGCTGGCGGGTGCCGCCGCGACTGCCTCCGTGGGGACGATGCTCTGCCTCGTGGTCGGCCTGGCCGTGGGCGGCCCGGGCCCGCTGGACGACACCTACTTCATCAACCGGGTCTTCCCGCCCCCGCCCGAGTTGGTCGCCGACGTGGCCGCGATGCGGGTGCTGCTGGTCGTCGCGGTCTCGTGCGCGCTGGCCCAGGCGCTGATCGTCCTGCTCTCCCGATCGGTGCACCTGTGGACGCCGACCGGTTCGGGCCTCGACGTCCACCGCAGGGCCGTCGCCGGGGTCCGGCCGCTGTTCGTGCCGCCGTCCTTCGGGACTCGGAGCCGGCGAGCCGGGCTCTACGACGACGACTTCGCAGCGTTGTGGGAGAACTACGCGGCACGGCTGGCCGAGCTGTCCGGGCCGGGCGCCCTGGTCGTGGAGGTGGAGTGCCTCGCGCCCCAGGACGAACCGGTCGCCGGGCTGATCCGGGCCGCCTGCCGGGATGCGGGCATGACCGGGGACCGCGGTTCGCGGTGGACCTTGGTGCTGGTCAGCTCGCACGTGTCGTGGCCCGGCGTGGTGCGCGCGGTCGACGCCTCGGCGCCGCGCGCGATCTGCGTCCTGGTGGACAGCGTGCAGTTGCCGCCGGACGGCGAGGTGCTGCGCCGCCACCAGTGGGTCGACTTCCGCGACCAGCGGCCGGAGCACCTGTTCCACCTGCTGGCCGCCCTGCGCGGTGGGGCGCCCGTCGAGTCGGCCCCGGCACCGGCACCGGTGGTCACGACCCGGTTCCGCGCCCCGTTCAAGGTGCGCCTCGCCGTCGAGTCGTGCCGCCACGTCGCAGCCGTGTTCCCCGGCTTCGCCCTGGTGGCACTGCTGTTCCGGCCGCTCGATCCGCGCAGCGCGGTGCTCGTGGTCATCACCGCACCGCTGGTGATGGGCATGGTGCTGCTCGCCCGCCGGATGGCCACGCGGCGGATCACGCTCGCTCGGTTCCGGTGGAGCCTCGCCGCGCTCTGCGCGGGAACCGCGCTGTGGTACGGCGCGGAGATGACCACGCTGCGGGAGTACCGGGAACACCGGGAGCGGTTGGGAACGCAGCCCACCGAATCGGAGGGTCTGGAGGCCCTCACGAGCCTGGTCCCGCTGGAGGTCGTGTTCGCCTCCCCGGCCGGAGCCGTCGTGCTCTGCGCGCTCCTGTGGCCCTTCTTGCTTCGGGGCTGGCTGCCGGGCTCGATCACCGGTGCGCAGATGCGAGCAGCCGGCCCGGAGGTCCGCGCCGGGTTCATCCCGCTGATGGTGGCGCCCGGAATCCTCCTCGCGCTCACCGTCCAGTACTACGCGACATACCCCTCTTAGGCACCTTCGGTGAGGAAGGTCAGGACCGCTTCCAGGAACTCCGGCTGGGCTTCGACGTTGGCCATGTGGACCGTGGGGAGGACGGTGAGCTCCGCGCCGGGGACCGTGGCCGCGAGTTCCTTTCCGTGGGCGGCCGAGGTGACCGTGTCGTGCTCGCCCGCGATGACCAGGGTCGGGTTCGGGATGAGCGTCGCCGTGCGGCGCAGGTCGTAGTCGCGGACCGCGGCCCAGCTGCCCGCAACTCCCTCGCGCTTGGTGGCGAGCAGGGTGCGGCGGAAGGGTTCGACGACCTCGTCCTGCAGCAGGTGGGCCGGGAACCAGTTGGTCAGGAACGTCTCCGCCGTGGCCCGCATGTCGGGGGCCGCGAGCAGGTCGGCGATCGGCTGGTCCCACTGGTTCGCCGGGCCGAGGTTCGCCGCGGTGTTGGAGAGCACCAGGCGGTCGACGCGCTCCGGGACGTGGATTCCCAGCCACTGCGCGACGATTCCGCCCAGGGACAGGCCCAGCACGTGCACCCGATGCAGGCCGAGGGCGTCCAGCAGCTCCACCACGTCGCGGCCCAGCCGGTCCAGGGAGTAGGGGCCGCTCGGGACGTCGGAGGCGCCGTGGCCGCGGGCGTCGTAGCGCAGCACGCGGAAGTGCTCGGTCAGGGCGGGCACCTGGCCGTCCCACATGTGCAGGTCGGTGCCGATGGAGTTCGAGAGCAGCAGCACCGGCTTGTCCTGGTCGCCGTCGAAGCGGTAGGCGATGCGGACGCCGTCGCCGGTGGCGATGGTCCGGGATTCCATGTCAGCTCCTGTGGTTCTCGGCGGTGATGTGCTCAGCCTATGAACGCCTCCCGCCGATAGCCATTACAAAGATCGGACGAACCCTGTAGGTTTGCCGGACAATGTTCACGTTCCACGAGTTGCAGTGCTTCAACGCCGTCGTGCTCGACGGCGGGTTCCAGGCCGCCGCCGAGCGGCTGCACCGCTCGCACCCGTCGGTGTTCGCAGCCGTCGCCAAGCTGGAGCGCCAGCTGGGCCTGGAGCTGCTGGACCGCTCGGGCTACCGGGTCCAGCTCACCGAGGCGGGGCGCGCCTTCCACCGCAAGGTGCGCTTCCTGCTGAACGAGGCCGAGGAGCTCCAGACCTACGCCGCGCAGCTGGCGATGGGCGAAGAGGCCGAACTCCGCGTGGTTCTCGGCGATCTGTGCCCGCTGCCGCCGGTGCTGGAGCTGCTCAGCCGCTTCTTCGCGCAGCACCCGCAGACGCGGCTGCACCTGCAGTTCGAGACGATCACCGGCCCGTGGGAGCGGTTGCTGGAGGACGAGGCGGACCTCATCGTGCACCGCGTTCCCAGCAGCGACGTGCGGATGGAGTCGATCGGTCTCGGCCGCGTCGCGCTGGTGCCGGTGGTGGCACCCGGTTTCCTGCCCTTCCCGCCGGACACCGACATCACGCCGCAGCGGATGCAGACCTTCACCCAGTGCATCGTCCGGGATTCGGCGCGCAACCCGTTCGAACAGGGGCACTTCCTGGTCGAGGGCGCGCCCCGGAGCTCGGTGCCGGACCACCTGATGAAGAAGGAGCTGGTCGTGCACGGCATGGCGTGGGGGCACCTGCCGCGGTTCATGATCGAGGAGGAGCTGCGCGACGGGCGCCTGCTGTCCATCGCCGGGCGGCACTTCCCCGGTGTCGTCGAGGAGCTCTCCGCGGCTCGCCGGCGCGACCGGCCGCACGGACCGGTCGCCGACCAGCTGTGGGACTTCCTGGCGGACAACGCGCCCGTCCTGCGCCCGGCGCTGGGCCGGGTGGCGCGATGAAGAAGCCACCGGCGGGCTAGGCGTCGGGCCTGGTGGGGCGAGCGGGGTTAGCGTGACTGCATGACCTGCTCCCGGCTCGCTTCGGCGGTGGCGCTGGTGCTGGCGGCGACGGCGTGCGGCACGACCGCGCCGCCCGCTCCGGCACCCGCGCCCAGCCCGCCCGCGCCGAGCCCGGCGCCCGCGCCCGCGGAGCAGGTCGAGCAGGCGCCCGCTGGTTTCGTGCCGCTGCGGGACGTCGACCCCTCGATCATCGAGGAGATCCGCTACGCGACGCCGCACAACTTCACCGGCGATCCGGTGCCCGGCTACGACGAGCCGATGTGCGTCGTGACGCGGCCGCTCGCCGAGGCGCTCCGCACGGCGCAGCAACGGCTCGCGCCGCAGGGCTACACGCTCAAGGTCTACGACTGCTACCGGCCGCGACGCGCCGACCAGCGCTTCGTCGCGTGGGCGAAGGACGTCGACGACCAGCGCATGAAGGCCGAGTTCTACCCGGGCCTGGACAAGTCGCGGCTGTTCGCCGACGGCTACATCGCCGAGCGGTCCGGGCACAGCCGCGGCAGCTCGGTCGACCTGACGCTGGTGCGGCTGCCCGCGCCCGCCCAGCGCCCGTACGTGCCCGGTGAGCCGCTGACCTCGTGCTCGGCCGAGCAGCGGTTCCCGGACAACAGCATCGACATGGCCACCGGCTACGATTGCTTCGACAGCCTGTCGCACACCGACGACCCGCGGGTGACCGGCGAGGCGAAGGTCAACCGGAACCTGCTGCGCGACGCGCTCACCTCGGTCGGCCTGAAGAACTACGCCAACGAGTGGTGGCACTATAACCTGCCCCGCGAACCGTTCCCGGACGAGTACTTCGACTTCCCGGTGAACAGCGCGGCCTTCCGCTAGTAGCCGAGCGTCGGGTACCAGTCGCCGCGGCCTCGGGGCGTCAGGTCGAGGATGTGCCAGACCGGGGCCAGCAGGTCTATGCCGCGCTCGTCGATCTCCTCGGACATGCGCGGGTGCACCGAGTAGGCGTGGCGCACCGCGCCGTCGTCGTCGCGGGTGAACACCGACACCGTCGAGTCCTGGTTCCCCTCGTCGTCCTCGCTGGCCAAATCGCGCTTGAAGGTGCTCTTCGCCGCGCTGAGGAGGCGCAGCCCCGTCCAGCCCCGGTCGCGGGCGTGCTGGCGGAGCGCGGGCAGATCGGCGGCCGCGACGACCGCGAAGTCGACGTTCTGCCGCACGTGGTGGACGATTCCGCTGAACCCGTCGATCCACATCGTGCACATCGGGCACGGCTCGGTCTGCGCCTTGCCGTACATGAGGTGGTAGACGACGAGGTCTCGACCGGGCCCGGTGAACAGCTCGCTCAACCGCACCTCGCGCACCGGCTCATCACCGGCGCCGAGGTCGGCGGGGCCTTCCTCGAACGCGTAGTCCTCGACGACAGGCCCCAGCGGTAGCCGACGGCGCTGGTCGGCCACCCGTTCGCGGTGGCGCATCAGCTCGATCTCGGCCTGGCGCAGCTCCTCCCGAGCGCGGACGTACTCGGCCGTCTCCCCGGCGAGATTGGTCTGGCGCATCGCTGCCTCCCCTCCAACGCAGCCGCTGCCTCGGTACCCATCGTCTGCTCGGCCGCCGGGGCCCGCCAATCACACCGCCGCGTCGGCGCGGGCCTGGCGCCAGCGCGGGCTGTCGACGTAGTGGTTGTCGTAGCGCTCGGAGGATTCCGCGATCTCCTTCGGGTCCGCCTCGCCGCGGGCCACCCGGTCGAGCAGCCGGTAGTAGTCGAAGCGGTCCATGCCGGGCGTGAAGACCACCAGCACGTCGGCGTCGGAGCCCGCGGCCGGGCCGAAGGCGTGCGGAACGGTCGGCGGCACGGCGAGGAAGTCGCCCTGCTCCAGGACGTGCAGTTCGTCGTCGACCAGGACCTGCAGCGCGCCGCCGAGGACGAAGAAGAACTCGGTGGCGCGGGTGTGGAAGTGGGCGGGCGTGCCGAAGACGCCCGCGCTCAGGGTGGCGCGGTTGGTGGTGAAGCGGTTCTCGGTGGTGTCCGAGTCGGCCAGCAGCGTGATCAGGCTGCCCGGGGCGTCGGCGAGGACCTCGGCGTCGGCGGCGCGGATCAGGGTGGTCATCGTTCCTCCTGGGTGGTGTTCGCTGGCACCACTCTTTCCCGGCTGACCTGGGCGAACAACGCCGAAGTGCGAATCGGTCGATAAGCTGCGGGTTATCGATGGGAGGTGGGATGGAGCGCAGGGACATCGAGGTCTTCCTGGCCCTCGCCGAGGAGCTGCACTTCGGCCGGACCGCGGAGCGGCTGCGCGTGTCGCAGGCCCGGGTCAGCCAGTCGATCAAGGCGATGGAGCGCCGGATCGGGGCACCGCTGTTCGACCGCACCAGCAGGCGGGTCGCCCTCACCCCGATCGGCCGACGGCTGGAGTCCGACATCCGGCCCGCGTACGAGCAGCTGCTCGCTGGCGTCGAACGCGCGATCGCGGCAGGTCGCGGCGTCGAGGGCACGCTGCGGATCGCCTTCGAGGCACCGGCGATGGCGCACCTGATCTCCGGCGTGCTCAGCGCTTTCCGCTCCCGGCACCCGGGCTGCGAGGTGGACGTCCGCGAGGCGCCGTTCGACGATCCGCTGGCCACGCTCCGCTCCGGCGAGGCCGATCTGGCCGTGGTACTGCTGCCCGTCGCCGATCCCGATCTCACCACCGGGCCGGTGGTGCGCACCGAGCCCATGGTGCTCGCCGTCGCCTCCGGACATCCTTTCGCCCGCAGGGAATTCGTCACCTTGGAGGACCTCGGCCGCGACGCGGTCCTGCGGGCCGCGCACCCGCCGCCCGCGTACTGGCGGGAACCGCCGGAGCCGTGGACGACGCCCGCGGGCAAGCCGATCACCCGCGGCCGCACCTGCCGCACCTTCCAGGAACTCCTGCTGCTGATCGGCGCAGGCGAGGGGATCTGCCCGCTGGCCGCGCACGCGGCGGAGTACTTCGCCCGCCCGGGCATCGCCTTCGTGCCGTTCCGCGACGCCCCGCAGGCTCAGTGGGGGTTGCTGTGGCGCAGCGCGGCGGAGACGGCGCTGGTCAAGGCGTTCGCGGCGACAGCCGGTGGAGGGCCTGCTCCGCGGTGATGCAGCCCGCCGTGGTCAGCTCCAGGTTGGCCAGGGAGGCCTCGCGGGCCGGTTCGTCGGCCGCTGTCGTGCAGTCGCTGACGACCTGGACGTGGAAGCCGAGGTCGGTTGCGTGGCGGGCCGTCTGCTCGACGGTCAGGTTCGTCGCCACGCCGGTGATGAGCACCGAGTCGACGTCGCGGGCGCGGAGCCAGTCGGCGAGGTCGTTGCCCGCGAGGCCGGAGAGCTTCTGGTTGTCCACCACGTGATCCGGCTGGTCCGCCATCGCGGCGATCAGGGCCGAGCCCGGCGCGTCGGGGCGGAACGACTCCTGCGCCTCGCCGACGGCCCGCATGAACCCGGTGTTGCGCACCAGTTCGCCCTCGCCGTCGGGGATGGTGAAGCGGGTGAACACCAGGGGTGCGCCCGCATCGGCCGCTGCCGCGTGGAACCGCGTCGCGCGCGCCACGACGCCGCTGCGGGCGACCGGCTCGGCGAGCATCCCGCCGAAGAACCCCTCGGGTTCGATCACGTTGACCTGCCAGTGAAGTGCCAGCACGGCACACCTGCGCTCACCCATCAGGCGATTCTGCCCCGGCCCGCAGCCGGTTGTCGGGGGGATCGGTCAGACTCCCCGGCATGGCTTCGCAGACCCACCACGCGCTCGACTACGTCGAGATCCCCGTCACCGACTTCGCCGCCGCGAAGGCGTTCTACGGCAACGCCTTCGGCTGGAGCTTCACCGACTACGGCCCCGGGCCCGCCTACGTCGGGATCCGCGGCGACAGCGGCGAGGTGGGCGGCTTCCGGCTGGCCGACGAGGTCACCCCGGGCGGCCCGCTGGTCCTGCTCTACTCAGCCGACCTGGACGCCAGCGCCCAGTCGGTCCGCGACGCCGGCGGAACGGTCACCCAAGGCCCCTACGACTTCCCCGGCGGCCGCCGCTTCCACTTCCACGACCCCGCGGGCAACGAGCTCGGCGTCTGGTCGGCGCGGTGAAGGGCACCTTTTAGCAAGTTACTTGCCTGAAGGTGCCCTTCACCGGGGCGAACACCTCGTGAGCAATATCCGACAAAGGTCATGTTCTTCGTGAACTTCTGACAGGCTGCGGGACTGGTCGGTTCAGGAAGGGGATGATCATGTCGATCGGTCCGTTGCGGGTCGTCGCCGCGCTGGTGATGGCCGTGCTCGTGTTCTCCGGGGTGGCCGCCGTCTCCGGGCCGGAGGCCGCTGCTTACGAGTGGAACCGCGAGCTCCGGGAGGGCGACAGCGGCGCGGACGTCGCCGAGTTGCAGATCAGGGTGGCCGGGTGGGCCGCCGATGGCGCCGAGCAGACCTTCGTCGCGGTGGACGGCGAGTTCGGCCCGGGCACCGAGGCCGCCGTCGTGCGGTTCCAGAAGGCCTACGGGCTCGACGGCAGCGGCGTGGTCGACGGCGCCACGCAGGAGAAGCTCAACGCGCTGGAGAAGGCCGACGGGTCGACCGCGCACTTCGAGTTCGCCGAGTTCCACTCCAAGGACGGGGCCGGTTTCGGCGGCGGGAACGTCGACGAGAGCACCGTGCGGGAGAACGTGCGGCGGCTGATGTACAAGCTGGAGGCCATCCGGAAGAAGGCCGGTGACGCCGCCATCACCGTCAACTCCGGCTTCCGCAGCAAGGCGCACAACGAGAACGTCGGCGGCGCGGCCAACAGCCAGCACACCTACGGCATCGCCGCGGACATCGTGATCAGCGGCAAGAGCGTCGGCCAGGCGATCGACCTGGCCAAGACCTCCGGCATGTCCGGCATCATCCGCTACAACACCTTCACCCACGTCGACAGCCGGATGGAATACCCCTACGGAACCCAGTACTGGTACTGGAAGGTGTGACTCCCGCGCGTTCCCGGGGCGGCCCGGCCGCTCCGGGGTCAGCGCAGCCGGTCCCGCAGGCGATCCCGCAGCGGGGTGAAGTCGTCCTCGGGGAACAGGGCCGGGAAGGCGCGCAGCATCGTCCTGATCGCCGTCACGACCCAGCCGAATTCGCTTCCGCGCAACGACATCTCGGCGAACAGGTACTGCCAACCGTAGGTGCCGCGGGTCAGCAGCAGCGCCTCCAGGTAGCCGGCGTAGTCGACGTCCAGCCGGTACGTCCCGCGCTTGGCGTCGACGAACCAGATCTCCGGGTTGGCCGCTCCGCAGCGCAGCGACACCAGTTTTCCATCGCCACCGCGGTGCGGGGCGTCGAAGACCCGGAACTCGCTGAACAGCCGCCGCTCGTCCTCCGGCGTGCCGGGGTGCGCCAGCGCAGGCGGTGGGTCCCCGAACGCGTCGAGCAGGTAGGCCAGGTCGAACTCGCCGGACACCGCGGAGTCGACGGTGCGCCACTGGACGGCGAAGGACTCGAACCTCGCCACGGCGGTCAGCAGCGACTCGTCCAGCGAGACCCCGTACCAGTCCGCGATGGCCGCCAGCACGCTGCGGGCGTCCGCACGTTCCGGGTCGAGCCCGCCCAGGTCCCGATGCTCGATCTCGATCCCGGGGCACGCTTCCAAGCCGTCGGCCATCCGCACCAACCGCTGCTCGAAGTCCAGCAGTTCCACCTGATCCTCCCGGTCGACCGAACGCGATCGCAGTTCCGACGCAGCGCACCGGAATTCGGTTCCCAGCCGCTGTTCCGCAGTGCAATTCAAATGATTCCGGGATTTGTTCCCGGGAATTCGTGGTCGATCCCGATATTCGCTGGCATCATTCGTCGCGTTCGTTTTCCCGACCCGATGAGGAAAAGTGAAGAAGTTCATCGCGCCGACCGTCGGACTGCTGCTGCTGGGGCTGGCCGGATGTGGCGCCGCCGACCAGGCGACCGCTCCCGAGCCGAAGTCCCAGACCGCCCCCGAGCAGGCGGAATCCGAAGCAGCGACGCCCGAGGTCGGCGGCAAGGACGTCGCATTCGGCGAAACCGCGGGCGTCACCAACGAATCGGGCGGCAAGTACGCCATCACCGCCAGCGCGCTGCAGGACGTCACCGAATTCTCGGTGGAACCGGTGGAGGGGAAGTACGTTTCCACCGATGTCGAGGCCTCGCTGATCAGCGGGACCGGAGGCGCCGTCGCCTCGGTCGGTTTCATGCTCGTCGACGCGGCCGGCAACGAGTACGTGAGCGCCGCGCCGAACGGGGAGAACATGGACGGCGTGCTCTTCGCGACGCTGCTGACCCAGGGCGATTCCGGCAGCGGGAAGGTGTTCTTCGACGTGCCCGCCGACGCCACCGGGCTGAAGCTGGTCTTCCAGCCGCTGACCGCCACCGAGCCGATCGGCAGCTGGAGCTAGGCAGCGCCCGCGAGGGTGCGGAGGACTTCGCGCAACCCGTCCCGGATGCCGGAGTCCTCCACCAGGCCGTCCGGGCCGACCGCCTCCCGCGGCACGAACAGCCGACCGCAGGCCGGTTCCACCAGATCGACCGTCAGGTAGCGCAGCACGGTGGTCAGCGTGCCGATCGCGCCGTCACCGCGGCCATCGGCCGCGACGTTGATCCAGGCCACCGGTTTGCCGTTCAGCTCGGTGCCGCCGATCGACCAGTCCAGCAGGTTCTTGAAGCTGCCGGGCAGCGTTCCGGCGTACTCCGGGGTGCAGAACAGCACCGCGTCCGCCGCGGCCACCCGGCCCCGGAGCTCGGCGACCGCGGGCGGCAGCGGGTCCACGTCGTCGTCCGGGTTGAACGCGGGCAGATCGGCCAGTCCTTCGTGGAGCACCGCCCGCACCCCGTCCGGCGCGACCTCCCGCGCGGTGCGCAGCGCGGCGGTGTTCGTGGAACCGCTCCGCGTGCTGCCCGTGATGAGCAGGATCTCGAACACCACCGCACCTCCGCACCGTCTCGTGCGATGAACCTACCGCCCGCTCACGGGTTTTCGAACCGGACCTCGGGATAGCGCGGGGACGGGCCGTCCAGCAGGTGCTGCGGGACGCCGCGCAGGTGGAAGTCCGCGAACGCGTCGAGGTAGTCGGCGGTGATGCGGGCCGCGCGGTCACCGGCGATCGGCTCCGGTCCCAGGTCGATGCCCAGCTGCTCGGTCAGCGGCGAGTAGTCGGTGAACGACCAGTGCGACGAGCCCTCGACGGAGAACCAGCGCTTCCAGCCGGTCAGGTGCGACCAGGTGCCGTCCCAGCTGGTGTCCGCGCCGGGCCGACCGTGCTGGTCCGCGCCCAGCATCAGCAGCGGGCGGTCGGAATCGGCGGTCAGGCCCGGGTGGAACGTCCCGTCCAGGTTCGCCGCCGCGCGGAAGCGGTCGTCGGCCAGCAGCGCGCGAGCCGCCGCCGCACCGCCCATGGAGTGACCCGCCACCACGACGCGGTCGCCGTCGATCCCACCGCGCTCGATCAGCTCGTCGAGCACGAACGACAGGTCGGCCGCGCGGTTCTCCGCCACCGCCACGCCGTCCGGTTTCGGCGTGTGCTCGCAGGCCAGGCAGCCGGTGACCCGGCCGTCCGGGAAGGTGATCGCCTTCGCCTCGTAGTTGTGGTCCACCGCGGCGACCGCGTAGCCGCGGCTGGCGAGGTCCTCGGCGAGGCCGGTCAGCGAGGTGCGCGGCAAGGAGAACCCGGGCGAGAGCAGCACCAGCGGGAGATCGCGGTCCGGCGGCTCCGCGTCGACGCCCGCGTGGGTCCTGGTGGTGCTGAGGATCTCCGGTGGCGAGCCGTTGAGTTCCAGTCCTTCGAGGATCCGGCGGGATTCCTCCGGCGTGACGTACTGGGCGCGCGGGGCGTCGTCGTCGCGGGTCGGGTACCAGAGCGAGACCACGAGCTCGCGCTTCTCCTGCGGGACCCAGGGATCCTGCCTGCTCTGGTCGACGAGGTGCAGCGAGGTGGTGCCGATCGCGTGCGGGCCGGACGGTTGCGGCAGCGCCGGAACCGGATCTGCCACCGCGGTCGGGCCCAGCAGCAGAGCGCTCGCCGAAACGGCGGCTATCAGCGTTCTCATGCCGTCAGCGTCGCGCTCCGGGATCACCTGCGGACCCGGGAGAACCCTGGTTCAGGCCCGCAGATCCACCCAGACGAGGTGGTGGTCCGAGGTGTCGTTGAGGCGGGACAGCTCCTCGTCCGACGTCGGCCAGAAGACCCCGGAGCGCAGCGGGATCAGCGGCGCGGACGGCAGCACGTAGTCGATCCGGAGGTTGCCCGGCTTCTCGTCGTTGAAGTCGCCCGTGTCGAAGTACGGGCTGCCGCGGTGGTTCTCGTTCGCGCCGCCCTGGGTCAGGCCCGCTTCGATCGCGCCGATGCTGCCCGGCCGCGGATCGATCACGCGCGGGGCGCCCAGCAGCTCGCGGATCCCGTTGCTGTCGCCGTCCAGCGGATCGGAGTTCTGGTCGCCTGCCACGACGAACCGGGCGCCGGGGCGCAGGCCGCCGCGCTCGCCCTGGTCGTCGTAGATGTAGTCGCCGCGCTTCGGCGTCACGTAGTCCGCCCAGAACCGGATCTCGTCCTGGTTGCGCAGGACGTTGCGCTTCTCCGGGCCGTCGAAGGCGGGCGGGGTCGGGTGCGAGGTGAGGAAGTGCACCGTGCGGCCGCCGACGTCGATCGGCAGGTCCCAGTGCGACTTCGAGGACAGGCGGACCTGCGCCAGCTCCTCCGGGGTGAACCAGTCGGCGGGCTCGGGCGTCGCCGGGTCGTCCGGCAGCCGCGCGCCCGGCATGTCGGCCCAGCGGAACTGCTGGAAGGTGCGGGCCTCGCCGATCGGGTACTTCGAGAGCACCACCATGCCGTACTGGCCGGGGAACACGCCGAAGCCGTGCGCGTCGCCCGGCCCGCCGATGGCGCCGTCCTTGTCGAGGTCCATCCCGGACGGCACACCGGTGTTGACCGGCGCGGTGTAGGCGTAGGGGTAGTCGATCGGGTCCGCGCCGTGCTGGCCCCGCGCGAGGTAGTTGGTGCGGAAGGCGTCGACCGCGGCGTTGCCCTCGACGTAGTCGAACTCGTTGAGCAGCAGGACGTCCGGGCGGGTCCGCTGCACCACCTCGGCCACCTTCCGCGCCTGCTCGTCGTCCGGTGTGGACAGATCGGCCAGCAGCTCGCCCTCGGCGGCCCGGTTCAGCGAGGCGTTGAACGTCGCGAACCGCACCGGCTCGGCCGCGTTCGCGGTCGGGGCGACCAGCGCGGCGGACACCGCGGCCGCCACCACCCATGCAGCTCGTTTCACGACGTCACCTCTCGCAGAACCGTTGTGCCCGACCACGGTGTCAGAGAACCGTGGTCGGGCACCCAACAGAAGCACAACTCCAGCTGAAGCTTTCATCTCGGTCGGAGACCGCAGCCGCGGCGCCCAACGCGCCACGCCGCGGAAGCGGTCGCATGCGCCGAAGGCGCATAACCCACCCTCGCAGCTGGCACCGCCGCGGGTTCTCAGCGTTCGCCTGGCGAGGACAGCCCGAGCGCCGTGTATTGGTCATACATAAGACCGGGATCCCGGAGTCCAGGCGGACGCTGAGGTTCCGCTACCCGCACCGCTACGCAGAACGAGTCCGGAAGAAAGCTCCTCAGCCCAGGTTGTGGCCGTGGCCGACCTTCGGGCCCTGGTCCTGGGCCATCATCGTGGTCTGCGCGGCCCGCAGCTGCGCGCGCTCGGCGCGGGTCTGCATGCCGTTGACCGCCTCGGTGCTCTGCGAGTAGGCCTGCACCACGTTGGCGATGCCCTTGGTCATCCGCTCCAGCGCGACCCGGTCCACGTTGGAGAGGTCGTCGCCCGCGCCGTGGTAGTTCGGGTCGAACGCGATGCCCGCGGTGCCGCCCCACTTGGCGGCCTGCTCCTCGGTCTTCAGGTCCTCGACACCGGTGTGCATGCCGCCGGACGGGATGCCCACCGCGATGAACTCGCCGTAGTCGGAGCGGCCGTTGAACTCGCTCGGCTCGGACTCGATGCCCTGCGCGGCCATCGTCGCGATGAAGTCGTCCTTGATCTGACCCGAGCCCTGCGGGCCCGACGGACCACCGGTCGAACCGTCACCGTCGTAGACGAAGTAGCCGGCGTTCGGCGAGCCGATCATGTCGAAGTTCAGGTACAGCGCGATGTCGAGCTGCTCCTCGAAGCTCAGGCCCTGCACGTACTGCGTCGAGCCGATCAGGCCGGACTCCTCCGCGCCCCACCACGCGAACCGGACCGCGTTCTCCACGTCCGGGCTGCTGCCCAACTTCAGCGCGGTCTCCAGCAGACCGGCGCTGCCGGTGCCGTTGTCGTTGATGCCCGGGCCCTCCGGCACGCCGTCCAGGTGCGCACCGGCCATCACCACGTTGTCGGTCCGCCCGGTCTTGGTCTGCGCGACGACGTTGCGGGTGGTCACGGTCTCGAACCGCGCCTGCACGTCGAGCTTCACCTCGGCACCGGCCTGGCCCGCCAGCGCCTCGCCGACCTGCTTGGTGACACCGGCGGTCGGGATGCGCCCCGCGTCCGCGCCGCCGAGCGTGCCGTTGAGCGGGCCCTCGGCGTTGTTGTAGATGATCGCGCCGACCGCGCCGGCCTCGGACGCCAGCTGCTGCTTCGTCGCGAAGTCGCAGGCGCCGCGCTGGATCAGCACGACGGTCCCGGTGACCTCGGTGGCCGCGAAGTCGGTGGCCTCGCAACCCGGGGTCTCGTCGACCGGCAGGACCGCCAGCGGCGCGGTCAGGCCGCCCTGCGGGGTCGCCGGGGAGTACTCCAGGGCGTCGCCCTCCGTCGGCTGACCGGCGACCGCGAGGCTGAAGGAGTCCTTGAAGTACGCCTCGTAGGTGAACTCCGGGGTGGTCACGTCGAAACCGGCGCGCTGCAGCTTGCCCGCGACGTAATCCACGCTGGCCTCGTAGCCCGGCTGCCCGGACGCGCGGTTCCCGCCGTTCTGGTCGGCGATGCGCTGGAAGGCGATCAGGTGCCGGTTCACGGCGTTGCCGGTGATGCTCTCGCCGAGGTCGGCCGGGGCCGCGCTGGCCGGGGTGACAGCGAGCACCGCCGCCGCGCAGCTCGCGGCCAGAGCGGTGATCGAACGCCTGGATGTGATGGTTCGCAAACTCATCATGCTCCCCGTTTCGGGTGGATTTCGTGGTGGCAAGCCTTGAGAGGATCACGCTGCGACGTCAAGGCCTTACCAGGAAGAGTTAAGAACCAGGGATCAATTCCCGTTTTTCCCGTATTGTGCGACTGGTCCGGTCCACTCGCACCGTCCGCTTCGGACTCCGGGGTCCGCCGGTGATCGCGCATCCGTACCCCGAGAGGCTGGCGCCGGGCGCACGCGCGCGGACGACTTCACCGACAGGCTCTACTGTCGCGGACATGTACGCCATCGCGATCCGTGAACCGGGTGAACCGGACGTCTTGGAGTGGACCGAACACCCCGACCCGCGACCGGGTCCGGGCGAGGTGCTCATCGACGTCGCCGCCAGCGCGGTCAACCGCGCCGACCTCAGCCAGCGGGAGGGCAACTACCCGCCGCCGAAGGGCGCCAGCGACGTCCTCGGCCTCGAATGCTCCGGCACCATCGCCGAACTGGGTGAAGGCGTCGAGGACTGGCAGGTCGGCGACGAGGTCTGCGCGCTGCTGTCCGGCGGCGGGTACGCCGAGCGCGTCGCGGTGGCCGCCGAGCAGGTGCTGCCCAAGCCCGCCGGGGTCGACCTGGTGGACGCCGCCGGACTGCCCGAGGTGTGCTGCACCGTCTGGTCCAACGTGATCATGGAGTCCGGGCTCCGAAGTGGACAGCTGCTGCTGGTGCACGGCGGTGCGGGCGGCATCGGGACCTGCGCGATCCAGATCGGCCGGGCGCTCGGCGCGCGGGTCGCGGCCACCGCGGGATCGGCGGAGAGCCGCCGGCTGTGCGCCGAGCTCGGCGCCGACCCGGTGATCAGCTACCGGGACGAGGACTTCGTCGCGGTCGTGAAGGCGCTCGGCGGCGCCGACGTCGTCCTGGACAACATGGGGGCGTCCTACCTGGACCGGAACCTCTCCGCGCTGGCTCCCGACGGGCACCTGGCGATCATCGGCATGCAGGGCGGCCGCAAGGCCGAGCTGGACCTGGGGAAGATGCTGGTCAAACGGCTGCACGTGTCGGTGCTGGGACTGCGCGGCCGCCCGCTGTCGGGCCCGCACGGCAAGGCCGCGATCGTCGCCGACGTGCGCGAACGGCTGTGGCCGCTGGTCGAAGCGGGCCAGGTGCGGACCCCGGTCCACGACCGCATCCCGCTCCGCGAAGCGGCGCGCGCCCACGCCGTCCTCGAAGCCGGCGACGTCCGGGGCAAGATCCTCCTGGTCCGCTGACCCGCGACGCTCCGCCCAACGCGGTGGTGGTCAATTTCGTACGAAATTGACCGTCACCCGGGTGAACGTCAATTTCGTACGAAATTGACGCCGCCCGCCCGGTCAGGTGAGTTCGGCGATGGCGCGGACGAGCTGGTCGACTTCCGCGGCGTTGGTGTAGTGGGCGAGGCCGACGCGGACCGCTCCGCCCACCTCGCCGACGCCCAGGACCGCGAAGACGCCGTGGGTGCCGGGGTCGGCGAAGGCGCAGACCCCGCGGTCGGCCAGGTGCTCGACCGCGTCCACCGCCTTCACACCGGAGACCGTGAACGCCATCGACGGGACGCGGCGCATCGCGTCGCCGATCAGCATCACGTGGTTCATCTTGCGGAGCCCGTTGGTCAGGTTCGCCAGCAGCCCCGCCTGGTACGACTTCACCGAGCCCAGCGAGGTCAGCAGCCGTTCGCGGCGCGGCCCCACCGCGGCGTCGTCCAGCGCCGCCAGGTAGTCCACCGACGCCACCAGGCCGGCCAGCAGCGGGTAGGCGGGCGGGCCGAGCTCCATGCGCTCCGCACCGCGCGCGCCGGGCTCCAGCGCCACCGACGGCAGCTGGTCGAGCATCGCGGCGTTCTTGAACACCAGCGCGCCCACCGGCGGTCCGCCCCACGCCGAGGCGTTCACCGCCACCACGTCGGCGCCCATCGAAGTGATGTCCAGCGGGACGAACGGTGCCGCCGCGGAGGCGTCCACCACGACCAGCGCGCCGTGCTCGGCCGCCGCTTCCGCGGCCTGCCGCACGTCCGGCCGGGTGCCGACCGCGCCGGAGGCGGCGGTGATCGCCACCACCTTCGTGCGCGGGGTCACCAGCTCCTGGTACTGCCAGGTGGGCAGCTCGCAGGTCTCGATGTCGACCTCCGCCCAGCGGACGGTGCCGCCGGAGCGCTGGGCCGCGCGCTGCCACGGCGCGACGTTGGCCGGGTGGTCCAGCCGGGAGACGACCACGTCGTCCCCGATCATCCACCCGTCGCCGAGCGCGTCGGCGAGTCGTTGCAGCAGAACGGCGGAGTTCGGACCGAGCACCACCCCGGCCGGGTTCGCCCCGACCAGGTCGGCAATGGAGCGACGGGCGGCTTCCACGATCGCCTCGGCGCGCTGCGATGCGGGGAAGATCCCGCCCGGACCGGATACCGGGGCCCGCAGCGCGGTGGACGCCGCGGTCGCCACTTGTTCAGGAACCTGCATGCCTGCCGGGGCGTCCAGGTGCACCCACCCGTCGCCGAGCGCGGGGAACAGCCCGCGAACCGCCGCGACGTCGAACGCCATGCAGCACACGTTACGTACGAGGCGGGCCGCACCGGCTGCCGGGTGGTCGATATCGCATCAATCCGCCGCGCGAGCGATCATCCGGTGACGTGGCGTGGTCGGCTGCCCGTTTCCAGGCCCGTGAGTACTTTGGGGTGCCATAGCGCCCCGAAACGCTCACGGGAGTCCACCCGCAGCTGGCGGACTCCGCCCACGCGAAGCGTCCAGCAACCCGCCAGGATGGAGACATGACCCGCGAAGACAGTGAGGGCAGGCCGCAGGTGTTCGTGGTCGGCGAGGACGGCAAGCCGCTCGGCGCCACCGCCGAAGGCGAGCAGCCCGAGCGCGGCGAGGACATCAACGAGCTGGTCGAGCAGCCCGCCAAGGTGATGCGCATCGGCACCATGATCAAGCAGCTGCTGGAGGAGGTCCGGGCAGCGCCGCTGGACGAGGCCAGCCGCAGCAGGCTCAAGGAGATCCACCAGTCCTCCATCCGCGAGCTGGAGCAGGGCCTGGCGCCGGAGCTCATCGAGGAGCTGGAGCGGCTGTCGCTGCCCTTCGCCCAGGAGAGCACGCCGTCGGAATCGGAGCTGCGGATCGCGCAGGCCCAGCTGGTCGGCTGGCTGGAGGGCCTGTTCCACGGCCTGCAGACCGCGCTGTTCGCCCAGCAGATGGCGGCCCGCGCGCAGCTGGAGCAGATGCGCCGCGGCCTGCCCGCGGGCAGCACCGCCGAAGCCGAGCACCCCCACCCCCGCGGCACCGGCCAGTACCTCTGAGGCATCGGGGTGGCCGCGGTTTCAACCGGGACTGAACCACATTTCCGCTGAGACCGTGGTCACCCCTGAGCGCAGTTCGCGGTTTCGAGCGGCACGCGCACTGTGCGTGGGGGCGCCGCAGCGGTGCTCGCGCCGTGGAGTGATGCCCTGGCCCGGAGTGCACACCATCGATCGGTACTCTGACGCACTGTGCAGTCCACGAGCACGGTAGACCGCCCCCCAGCGCCCCCCGAAACTTCGTCGCGAACTTGGCGCAAGGCAGCCAAGGACCTCGGCGACGGTTTCCGGCAGAAGCAGCTGTGGGCCCACCTCGGCTGGCAGGACATCAAGCAGCGGTACCGGCGATCGGTGCTGGGCCCGCTGTGGATCACCATCGGCATGGGTGTCACCGCCGGTGGGCTCGGCCTCATGTACTCCACGATCTTCGGCCTCAAGGCCGCGGACTACGTGCCGTACATGACCGTCGGGTTCATGATCTGGTACTTCATCCAGGGCTGCCTGCTCTCAGGCACCGAGGTGTTCATCCACAACGAAGGCCTGATCAAGCAGCTGCCCGCACCGATCACGGTGCACGTGCTGCGCACGGTGTGGCGGGAATTCCTGCTGTTCCTGCACAACCTGGTCGTCTACGCGGCCATCCTGCTGATCTTCCAGCCACCGATCACCTGGTCGGTCTTCCTCGCGATCCCGGCCATCTTCCTGCTGCTGCTCAACGGCGGCTGGGTGGTGCTGCTGTTCGGCGTCGCGAGCACCCGGTTCCGCGACATCCCGCCGGTGGTCGGCAGCTTCATCCAGCTGCTCTTCTTCCTCTCCCCGATCGTCTGGCCGATCGAGATCCTGGAGAAGAACGCCGGGGAACGGGCCGCGCTGGCCCAGCTCAACCCGATCTACCACTTCGTGGAGATCGTCCGGGCACCGATGCTCGGGACGCCGCAGTCCTGGCACCACTGGGTCGTCGTGCTCGGGTTCACCGTCGGCGGCTGGCTGCTGGCGCTGTTTGTCATGCGCAACTACCGCGCACGTGTCGCCTACTGGGTCTGAGTGAGGTCGAACTGTGGTCAGCATCGACGTCTGGAACGCAGCGGTCGACTTCCCGATCTTCGACGCGAAGTCCCGCTCGCTGAAGAAAGCCGTGCTCGGCAAGGCCGGCGGCAAGATCGGCACCGACAGCCGGGTACCGATCATCGAGGCGCTGCACGACATCAACTTGTCGCTGCGGCACGGTGACCGGGTGGCCCTGGTCGGCCACAACGGCGCGGGCAAGTCCACCCTGCTGCGGCTGCTCAGCGGCATCTACGAGCCGACCCGCGGCAGCGCCCGGGTGGTCGGCAAGGTCGCGCCGGTGTTCGACCTCGGCGTGGGCATGGACCCGGAGATCTCCGGCTACGAGAACATCATCATCCGCGGCCTCTTCCTGGGCATGACCCGCAAGGAGATGGAGAAGCGGATCGACGACATCGCCGAGTTCACCGAGCTCGGCGACTACCTGGCGATGCCGCTGCGCACCTACTCCACCGGCATGCGGGTGCGGCTGGCGCTCGGCGTGGTGACCTCGATCGACCCGGAGATCCTGATCCTGGACGAGGGCATCGGCGCGGTCGACGCGGAGTTCCTGGAGAAGGCCCGCGACCGGCTCAACGACCTGGTCAAGCGGTCCGGCATCCTGGTGTTCGCCTCGCACTCCGACGAATTCCTGATCGAGCTGTGCAGTTCGGCGATCTGGATGGACAAGGGCGGCATCCGCGAGCAGGGCTCGCTGCGCGAGGTCCTGACGCACTACAAGGGGTACGACCCCTTCGAGCACCTCAGTGAGGAAACCCTGGCCCGGATCGGCGAGTCCGCGGCCACGATCGGGAGCAAAGAAGGCGCATGAGCACCGACTCCGCACAGCAGCTGCCCGCCGGATCCGTAGTCGCGGTGATCGTCACCAGACACCGTCGCGAGCTGCTGGCCGAGTCCCTGAAGGTGATCGGCAGCCAAACCAGACTGCCGGATCACCTGGTGGTGGTCGACAACGGTCCGGACCAGTCCGCCGAGGACGTGGTGGCGGACTGCCCCATCCCGTCGACCTACATCGCCTCGCAGCGCAACCTGGGCGGCGCGGGCGGCTTCGCGCTCGGCATGCTGACCGCGCTGTCGCTGGGCGCCGAGTGGGTGTGGCTGGGCGACGACGACGGCCGCCCGGCCGACGAGCAGGCGCTGGAGACGCTGCTGGAGGTCGCCACCAAGCGCCGGCTGGCCGCGGTGTCGCCGGTGGTGGTCAACATCGACACCCCGGACAAGCTGGCGTTCCCGCTGCGCCGCGGGCTGACCTGGAAGCGGCGGGTCAGCGAGCTCGGCGCGGGCGATTTCCTGCCCGGCATCGCCTCGCTGTTCAACGGCGCGCTGTTCCGCGCCTCGACGCTGGACGTGGTGGGCGTGCCGGACTACCGGCTGTTCTTCCGCGGTGACGAGGTGGAGATCCACCGGCGCGTGCTGCGCTCCGGGCTGCCGTTCGGCACCACGCTGAAGACCCGCTTCCTGCACCCGGACGGCTCGGCGGAGTTCAAGCCGATGCTGGGCGGCCGGTTCCACGCGCAGGACCCGTCGGACGCGAACAAGCGCTACTACACCTACCGCAACCGCGGTTACCTGCTGTCGCAGCCGGGCATGCGCAAGATCGGCGCCCTCGAGGTGATCCGGTTCGGCCTGTACTTCGTGGGCCAGAAGCGCGACCCGAAGGCCTTCAAGGAATGGCTGCGACTCGTGCGCCAGGGCCAGCGCGAGCAGTTCTTCCGCCGCTGACCGACGAGGGGGCGCGAGCGCGCGAAGCTCGCGCCCCCTTCTCGTCGCCAGACCGGCTGCGGTGAAATGGAAAAGCTGTCACCGGCCGGTCACGAAATACTGAGAGTGGCCTGAGACCGCAGCTCACGGGGTTGGCCGAGGTGTTCGGTTGCACACCCGCGGAATGCCGCGAAAGGGCCCGGACCAGCAACTACTATTCTCCACCCGTGCTCAGTGGCCAGGAGGAAAGCCGCCGAACGGACGATGCGTCGGCGCGCACCGAGACGAACCGGAAACCGCCCGCGAAACGGCTGAAGATCTTCGCGTCGGTCTTCGGGCTGCTCGGCACCGTGCTCGCGCTGGCGGTGCCGTTCCTCCCGGTCAACTACGACATCACCACGCTGAAGTGGCCGACGGCCGAAGGCACCAAGTCGGTGTCCGCCCCGCTGCTGAGCTATTCGCCGCTGTGGCTGAAGGCCGACGTCCAGTGCGCCTCGGCGCGCAGCCTCGACGCGCGCACCAACGGCCCGGGCATCCTGCTGAGCACCAACCCGCCGTCCTCGGACTACGGCAACCTGACCGGCCTGGTGCTCCAGGTCGACAACGGGCACCTGACGCTGCTCAACAAGGGCCAGCAGATGGGCACCGTGCCGCTGCCAGGGGGCGACTGCGCGATCTCCCTGCGCTCCGACGCCTACGAGACCACCGCGACCGTGGGCGCCGAGTCGCTGGCCAGCCTGCACGGCGACCAGCGGCCGCAGCTGACCGGCATCTACTCCGGCCTCAACGACGCGATCGACGACGTGCGCGGCCTGTCCTTCGAGGCCCGCGTCGACAACCGCTACGAGAGCCAGGCGACGGCCATCAAGCTCACCGCGATGGCGCTGGCCGTGGCGGCGTTCATCGGCTCGCTGATCTGCCTGCGGCGGCTGGACGTGCGCGCCGGGCGACGCCCGCCGAAGTGGGCCCCGGCGGGCTGGTGGAAGCCGACGTTCCGGGACGCCTCGGTGATCGGGGCGCTCGTCGTCTGGTGGGCCATGGGCGCCATGACCTCGGACGACGGCTACATCCTGAACATCGCGCGAGCGCGCGAGAGCTTCGGGTACGTCAGCAACTACTACCGCTGGTTCGGCGGACCGGAAGCGCCGTTCGGCTGGTTCTACGAGCTGTACGCGCTGTGGGTGCAGGTCTCCACGGCGACGCCGTGGGTGCGGCTGCCCGCGCTGCTGATGGGCATCGTGTCCTGGCTGCTGATCAGCCGCGAGGTGCTCCCGAGGCTCGGCCAGCAGGTGCGGCGCTCCAACGCCGCGGGCTGGGCCGCCGCCGCGGTGTTCCTGGCGTTCTGGCTGCCCTACAACAACGGCCTGCGTCCCGAGCCGGTCGTGGTGCTGTTCTCGCTGCTGGCGCTGTGCGCCGTCGAGCGCGCGGTGGCCACCGGACGGTTGATGCCCGCCGCGCTGGGCCTGGTCGTGGCCGCGCTGTCGGTCGGCGCGAACCCGCACGGCCTAGTGTCCGTGCTGCCGTTCATCGCGGCGCTGAAGCCGCTGTTCCGGCTGGTGCGCAAGCGGGCGCAGGAGTTCGGCTGGCTGCCGGTGCTGGCGCCGATCGCCGCCTCCGGCTTCGTGATCCTGACGCTGGTGTTCTCCGACCAGACGTTCAAGTCGGTCATGGACGCCACCGAGCTGCGCACCGACCTCGGCCCGAGCCAGAGCTGGTACGAGGAGCTCAGCCGCTACAACCTGCTGTTCAGCTCGACGCCGGACGGCTCCATGACGCGCCGCTTCCCGGTGCTGCTGGTGATCCTGTGCCTGGTGACCTGCGCCGTGGTGCTGCTGCGCCGCAGCCGGATCCGGGGCGCCGCGCTCGGCCCGAGCCGACGGCTGCTGGCGATCACCGCGATGTCCTTCGGCGTGCTGGTGCTGACGCCCACCAAGTGGTCGCACCACTTCGGCATCTTCGCCGCCTTCGGCGGTGCGCTGGCCGCGCTGACCGCGCTGGCCACCAGCAGCACGGTGCTGCGCTCCAAGCGCAACCGCGCGGTGTTCGTCGCGATGCTGATGGCGATCCTGGCGTTCGCCGCCACCGGCCCCAACGCGTGGTGGTACGTCTCGGGCTGGGGCGTGCCCTGGTTCAACATGCCGCCGCAGATCGCCGGCTACAAGCTGAGCACGATCTTCCTGGTCGTCGCGGCCATCGCGCTGATCGTGGCGTTCATCGAGCACCTGCGCATCGACGAGAACAACCCCAAGGTCGTCGACGAGCGCTTCGGGCGCGAGGAGAAGCGCAGCCGCGCGCTGCGGCTGGGCACCGCGCCGCTGTCGATCGTGTGCGCGCTGCTGGTGCTGTTCGAGCTGGCCAACTTCGGCAAGGTCATCCAGAAGCAGTGGGGCAGCTACAGCATGGGTGCCGACAACGTGAAGCAGATCGTCGGATCGAGCTGCGGGTTGTCGGACTACGTCTACGTCGAGACCAACCCGCAGTCCGGCATGCTGCGGGTCTCGCCCGAACAGCCGAGCACCGGCGCGCCGTCGCAGGACGTGCGCATCCCGATCCCGCCGAAGCGGCTGGAGGGCAAGGAGGACATCAACGAGTTCATGCGGGCCAAGATGGTCGGCTTCAACCGGCCCGGCCTGCCCGCGGGCGACGGCACCGACCCGCAGGAACCCGACTGGAAGCCGCCGCACCAGTTCGGCAACGACCGGGCACCGGTGTGGGGCAGCTACGACCAGGCCGGAACCGGCACCGGCGAGCTGCGCACCCAGTGGTACGACCTGCCGGAGCGGGCCCGGACCGGTGAGGTGCCGGTGGTGATCTCGCTGGCGGGCAACGAGTTCGGCGCGAACTCGATCTCGCTGGAGTTCGGCCACGACACGCCGGAGGGCTTCCTGATCACCGCGCGCAAGTACGTGGTGCAGCCGGGCGGCCCGGGCTGGCGGGACTTCCGGTACACCGTCGGCGGCCTGTCCGAGGGCGCCACCAAGATGCGCGTGGTGGCCACGGACAACTCGGTGGGCCCGAACGGCTGGATCGCGATCAGCGCCCCGCGCGCGCCGCAGCTGGTGAACATGACCGACTTCGTCGGCGACCAGCCGACGTTCGTGGAGTGGACGGCGGCGCTGGTGCACCCGTGCCTGCAGCTGCCGGGCGTGCACAACGGCGTGGCGGAGATCCCGAAGTTCCGGGTGGCGGCGGGCGCCGAGGTGCGCGAGGTCGGCCAGGGCTGGTCGTCGCCGGACGCGGGCGGGCCGTTCGGCTGGCTCAACGTGGCGACCAGCATGCGCGAGCTGCCGACGTACCTGAAGAACAACATCCACCGGGACTGGGGCTCGCTGTACGCGGTCGACCCGTACGAGCCGGACGCGCTGCCCGCGCAGGCGGCGATGCAGGTGCACCGCGAAACGCACTGGGGCACCTGGACGCCGGGCCCGCTGTCGAAGACGGTCCACCTGCCGGGCGACGTCCCGAGCAGCGACGACCGCAACGACGTCAAGGCCTTCGAGGTCCCGGAGGAACCGGAACCCGAGCAGTGACGGAGCGGATCCGTCCCCTCGGTGTGCGATTTCAATTGAAATTGCGTTCTCGGCGAGCCGCTGGTGGTACGCCTTGGGCGAAATGCGCTGGTGAGCGGGGTTTCGGGCTCTGCCGAGGGTGAAACCGGGTGTTCCGGCCGGGCCGGGCGTGGTGCCCTGGAATCCGGGTCCTCGACCGCCGGGGGCCGCTGCGATCGGAGGGTTCCCATGCCCGACATGCGACCTGGCCTGGTGCTGCACCTCGCGGGCGTCGGCCAGCCACTGCACATCGCGCTCGACCAGTCCGAGGCGGACACCCTGCGCGACGTGCTCGCCGACCTGATGGCCAACGGCGAGACCAAGGCGCTCACCACCGCCGACGGCGGCAGCTTCGCGGTGAACTTCGCGCACGTGGCCACGGCGCACGTGGAGACGACGCGCTCCGACGCCAACGCCTACGGCGCCCCGGCCCGGGGCACCGGCTTCCGCAACTGAGCCCGCCGGACCGTCCCGGTCGTCGAGCGATTTCGCGCGAGCTCGGCGTTCCGCAGGCACGCCGGGAGACGACTCCGCCGCGCACGGGCCGTCAATTTCGTACGAAATTGACGTTCACCCGGGTGACGGTCAATTTCGTACGAAATTGACCGCTGGCCCTGCGGCTGGGGCTCAGCTGTCGCCGGGGCGGTTCGGGTTGGTGGAGATGGGAGGGTCGGCCTGGAGCTGGTCGCCGACCAGGCGGATCGTGTGCTGCGTCGGCGTGCCGCTCGGGCAGCAGCCCGGGTCGTCGGCGTTGTACACCGGGAACTCGACCCGGACCGCGGTGCCGTCCTGGGAGAGGATGCGCACCATCCCGAAGGCGCCCGTCTGCTGCGCCAGCCGCTGCCCGTCGAAGAAGAACAGGGCCTGGCAGCGGCCGTTCGCGCTGCCGGTGCACATCGCCTGGATCACCCGGACCGGCCCGGCCAGCTCGCCTTCCGGCGGCGTCGGGGTGAACCCGGCCGCCTCGATCTCGGCCAGCGCGGCGGCGAGGTCGAAGCTCTCGACGACGGGCTGGCTGGTCGCGGGCGGCGGAGGCGGCGGAGCGGCCTGCTCGGGCTCAGCGGCCTGACCGCAGCCGACGAGCAGAACGGCGAGAAGGGACAGCAGCCCCGCAGTACGACGCACCAGATCCTCCGAAGTCCGAGCTCCCCGGTGGGACGTGCCGAGCCGGCGTTCCGTTCCCCGCTCCGGCAGAACGCGAAGAGCTCCGTTTCCCCTGTTCAGCCCCCGTGAGTGGTTTGTGGGGCTATAGCACCCCAAACCACTCACGGGCTTTTACCAGCGGAAACGGAGCTCATGGCTCGGCCTTCACATCGGTGCCGAGCGCGGCGTGCTCAGTCGCGGAAGACGACCCACTTGAGCATCACGAAGTTGATCAGGGTGCCGAGGCCCTGGCCGACGATCCAGCACAGCGTGACCAGCCACGGCGTTCCTTCCGCGCCCGTCATCATCACCAGCAGCTGGTTCGTTCCCCAGTTCACGAAGAACGTCACGATGTAGACGAGCGCGAACCCACCGGCCTTGGCCTTGGTGTTCCCGGTGTTCGCGCCTTGGAAGGTGAGCTTCCGGTTGATCAGGTAGGAGGCGGAGGTGCCGAGGATGAAGCTGATCCCCCTGGACAGCCACACCGGCCAGCCGAGCACGCCCAGCATGAGCGAGTAGGTGCCGAAGTCGATGACGGCGCAGCCGCCACCGATCAGGACGAATCGGATAAGCTGGTTCACAACGCCTAGGCGCTTGGGCTCCGCCTGGTCCGTCTGGGCTTCGGCCACGGCCACTGGTTCACCTCGGGATCGACGACAGGTCGTTCGGCGTCCAGGGCTTCGTCGCTCCGGAGCACCCGGCTGGGCGCCGAAGACGCGGGGCTCGAACTGGCGCACACGTCCCGGGCGAGTGTAGCGATGACGCATCGCACACCGCCTCCGACCGCGCGCACCCGCGGCTGTCGGTCACCGCTGCGCGGATAGACTCGGCTGGGTGGGATCGGTAAAGGACGAGCTTCAGACGCTGACCGGCTGGGGGCGCACCGCGCCCACCAGGGCCCGCGTCGTCAGCACCCCGGACGTCGAGGCGATCTCGAAAGCCGTCCGCGAGGCAGGTCCGCGCGGTGTCATCGCCCGCGGCCTGGGCCGCAGCTACGGCGACCCGTCGCAGAACGCGGGCGGCACCGTCATCGACATGACCGCCCTGGACCGGGTGCACCTGATCGACGTGGACGACGCGACGGTGGTCGTGGACGCCGGTGTGTCGCTCGACACGCTGATGCGCCGGCTGCTGCCGCACGGGCTGTGGGTCCCGGTGCTGCCCGGCACCCGCCAGGTCACCGTCGGCGGCGCGATCGGTTCCGACATCCACGGCAAGAACCACCACTCGCAGGGCTCGTTCGGCAGCCACGTGCTGGCGCTTGACCTGCTCACCGCCGACGGCGAGGTCCGCACGCTGACCCCGGACGGCGAGGGCGCCGAGCTGTTCTGGGCCACCGTCGGCGGGATGGGCCTGACCGGCATCATCCTCAAGGCGACGATCAAGCTCAAGCGCGTCGAGACCGCCTACTTCCTGGTCGACAACGTGCAGACCAAGAACCTGGACGAGCTGATCGAGCACTTCACCGACGGCTCGGACGACAACTACGTCTACTCGGTGGCGTGGTTCGACTCGCTGGCCCGCGGCGACAAGCTGGGCCGCGCGCTGCTGACCCGCGGCAACTCGGCCAGGATCGAGGACCTGCCGAAGAAGCTGCGCAAGGATCCGCTGAAGTTCACCGCGCCGCAGCTGATGACCGCACCGCCGATCTTCCCGAACGGGCTGGTCAACAAGCTCACCATCACCGCGTTCAACGAGGTCTGGTACCGCAAGGCGCCGACCAGGTTCGGCCTCGTGCAGAACATCACCCAGTTCTTCCACCCGCTCGACCTGGTCGGCGAGTGGAACCGGGTGTACGGCCCGAACGGCTTCCTGCAGTACCAGTTCATGGTGCCGTTCGGCCAGGAGGCGATGTTCCGCCGCTCCATCGACAAGATCAGCGCATCGGGCCACGTGTCCTTCCTGAACGTGCTCAAGACGTTCGGCGAGGGCAACCGGGCGCCGATGTCGTTCCCCCGCAAGGGCTGGACGCTCACCGTCGACATCCCCATCACACCGGGCCTGGACCGGCTGTGCACGGAGCTGGACGAGATGGTCCTGGAGGCAGGCGGCCGCCTGTACCTGGCCAAGGAGTCCCGCACCACGGCGGAGATGATCGAGCGGATGTACCCGCGCATCGGCGAGTGGCGCAAGATCCGCGCCGCCGTCGACCCGGAGGGCGTCTTCCACTCCGACCTGTCCCGGAGGCTTGACCTGTGACCGCAGCACTGGAGACCAAGGAACTGATGGGCTGGGCCCGCACCGCTCCCTCGCGGGCGCGCGTGCTCAGCACCACGGACCTCGACGCGATCGCGGAGGCGGTCCGCACGGCCGACGAGCGCGGCGTCATCGCCCGCGGTCTGGGCCGCAGCTACGGCGACGTCGCGCAGAACGCCGGCGGCACCGTCATCGACATGACGCGGCTGAACCGGATCCACGAGATCGACCCGGACACCGCGATCGTCGACGTCGACGCCGGTGTCAGCCTGGACCAGCTGATGAAGGCCGCGCTGCCCTACGGCCTGTGGGTTCCGGTGCTGCCGGGCACCCGCCAGGTGACCATCGGCGGCGCGATCGCCAACGACATCCACGGCAAGAATCACCACAGCGCGGGCAGCTTCGGCAACCACGTGGTGTCGATGGATCTCGTCACCGCGGACGGCGAGATCCGCACGCTGACGCCGGAAGGCCCCGAGTCGGAGCTGTTCTGGGCGACCGTCGCGGGCATCGGCCTCACCGGCATCATCCTCCGGGCGAAGGTCAAGATGACCCGGACCGAAACCGCCTACTTCTTCGCCGACGTGGACCGGACGGCCAACCTCGACGAGACGATCGAGCTGTTCAGCGACGGTTCGGACGACAAGTACACCTACTCGTCGGCGTGGTTCGACTCGATCTCGACGGGTTCGAAGATGGGTCGCGCGGCGTTCGGCCGCGGCTCGCTGGCCACGGTCGACCAGCTGCCGCCGAAGCTGCGCGCGAACCCGCTGAAGTTCGACGCGCCGCAGCTGCTGACGCTGCCGAACGTCTTCCCGCCGCGACTGGGCAACAAGCTCACGTTCAGCGCGATCGGCGAGCTGTACTACCGGAAGACCCCGAAGCGCGGGCGCGGCCTGGTCCAGAACATCAGCGCCTTCTACCACATGCTCGACCTGATCGGCGAGTGGAACCGGGCCTACGGTTCGCAGGGCTTCGCGCAGTACCAGTTCTCCGTGCCCTACGGCAAGGAGGAGGACCTCAAGCGGATCACCCGCAAGGTCGCGCACTCCGGGCACGTCTCGTTCCTCAACGTCATCAAGAAGATGGGCGAGGGCAACCGGGCACCGCTGTCCTACCCGCACCCGGGTTGGCTGGTGTGCCTGGACTTCCCGATCGTCAACGGGCTGGGCCGGTTCTGCACCGGGCTCGACGAGGACATCCTCGCGCTCGGCGGCCGGCTGTACACCGCGAAGGACTCCCGGACCACCGCGGAGACCTTCCACACGATGTACCCGCGGGTGGAGGAGTTCCGGAAGATCCGCCAGACCGTTGACCCCGAAGGCATTTTCGCTTCAGACATGAGCCGGAGGCTTGAGCTGTGATCGACGCCGTTGGAAACCCGCAGTCCCTGCTGCTGCTCGGCGGCACGTCCGACATCGCGCTGGCGACGGCCGAGAAGTACGCCGCGCAGCGGCCGCTGCGGATCGTGCTGGCCGCCCGCGAGTCGGAGCGCCTGGACGCCGCCGCCGAGCGGCTGCGCAAGACCGGCAGCACCGTGGTGACCGTGCCGTTCGAGGCGCGCAAGATCGACACGCACGCCGAGGTCATCGACAAGGCCTTCGCCGAGGGCGACATCGACATCACGCTGGTGGCGTTCGGCGTCCAGGGCGACAACGAGCAGGGCTGGACCGACGTCGAGACCGCCCGCGAGATGGCCGAGGTCAACTACGTGGCGCCGATGACGCTGGGCGTCCGGCTGGCCGAGAAGCTGCGCAAGCAGGGCCACGGCCACCTGGTCGTGATGTCCTCGCCGGCCGCCGAGCGCGCTCGCCGCTCGAACTTCGTCTACGGCTCGTCGAAGGCCGGTCTGGACACCTTCTTCAGCGGCCTGACCTACGCGCTGGACGGCTCCGGCGTGAAGGTCACCGTGGTGCGCCCGAACTACGTGCACACCAAGCTGACCGAGGGCATCAAGCCCGCGCCGATGGCCCAGCAGCCGGAGCAGGTCGCCGACGTGATCGTCGACGCGGTCCGCAAGGGCAAGGAGCAGGTCTGGGCCCCGGCCCAGATGCGCTGGGTGATGACGGTCCTGCGGCACGTGCCGCGCGTCATCTTCCGCCGCCTGCCGTTCTGATCGTTCCCGCGAACGGGGTCGCCGAGGTCCGTCCCGGCGGCCCCGTTCGTCTTTCCGGGTGTACGGAATGTCCGTCCATAACGTTTTGGTCTTTCGGGCAACGTTCCGCGATCCGGATGCGATCACCTTTGTGACGGCGCTGTTGCGCCGCCCCGATTGCTTCCCGACGCGCTGCGCGCTGGGGGAAGGCGGATGCCTGGAGAAGTGGGGTTCACCGGGTAGCCGTATCCGTGGGCCCTCCACCTGCCCTGTTGTCCGGGGGGCCCACGGAGCGTCGCCGGTGTCCCGGTGCGCTCGAACCGCCGAACACGCGTGAAAACCCCGAAATCCCGGGCAACCGGAACGCGCCGCCGCGCGATCAATGGTTGACCGAGCGAAAAGGGGTTTCGCGTGACCGCAAGAAGAATCGCGGCGTCCACCGCCGCGGCAGCAGCACTCGCCCTGGCCGTGACCGCACCCGCCGCGGCGCAGGACGAGCCGACCACGGCGCCGGACTCGTCGACATCCGTTCCGACCACGGCACCGGACACCTCGGCACCAGCGCCGACCACCGCACCGGACACCTCGACGTCGGTGCCGGGCACGTCGATTACCGCCGAACCGGACCCGGGCGACGGCGCGATCCAGCAGCGCTACGAGTCGATGTCCGAGCAGGAGCGCGCGGAGGTCGGCGAGCCCGTCGGCGACGAGGTGGTGGTCGACGCGGGCCTGCGCTGGCAGGAGTTCACCCACGCCCGCTTCTACTGGACGCCGGACACCGACGTCACCGTCGTCCGCGGCCTGATCCACCAGCGGTTCCTGGAGCTGGGCGGGCACGACGAGGTCGGGGTTCCGATCACCGACGAGCTGGCCAGCAGCGGCGGGGGCCGCTACAGCGACTTCCGCTCCCGCGACGGCGCGGTGCACTCGGCGATCTACTTCTCCACCCGCACCGGCGCGCACCGCGTCGTCGGGCCGATCCTGGAGCACTTCCGCGCGCTGGGCGAGGACGCCCACTTCGGCTTCCCGGCGACCGACACCCGGCTGACCCCGGACGCGTTCGGCGCCTACAACCACTTCGTGATGCCGGATTCCACCCACCAGGACGCCTCGATCTACTGGACGCAGCCGAACGGGGCGAACGCGGTGCAGGGCGCGATCCGGGAGAAGTGGGCCGAGAGCGGTTGGGAGGCCGGGCCGTTGGGCTACCCGGTGAGCGACGAGTTGACCGCGCCGGACGGCGTCGGCCGCTACAACCGGTTCAACGGTGACGGCGCGTTCCCGGCGGGCATCGCGTGGAGCCCGGAGACCGGCGCGCACTCGGTGCAGGGCGTCATCGCCCAGCGCTACGTCGAGCTGAGCGGGCCGGGCGGCGTGCTCGGCTACCCGACCTCCGACGAGCTCGGCACGCCGGACGGGCGGGGCCGGTACAACCACTTCACCGGCACCGGCGGGGCGTCGATCTACTGGACGCCGCAGACCGGCGCGCACGAGGTGTACGGCGGGATCCGTGCCCGCTGGGCGCAGCTCGGCTGGGAGCGCTCCTACCTGGGCTACCCGGTGAGCGGCGAGCACGACGTCGAGCCCGGCCGGGCCAGCGACTTCGAGCACGGCGTCATCGAGTGGCACCGCGACACCGGCGAGGTCGTCGACCGCCCGAACCAGTGATCCGCTGATCGCGAGTGGCGGTGGCCGGGCCATCGCCACTCGCGAATTCGCGCGACCCGGGACGCAACTGCGCCCCGCGCCGCGCGTCTCTTGAGCAGAAGAGCGTTGGCAGCACTTGTTCAGGGGAGCAACGGAAAATGCGCGTGCACACCATCGGGAAGAGCCTGCTCGCGGCGACGGTCTGCGTCGTTTCGCTCAGCGCCTGCGGGAACATGTCGGCGTCCACTGAGGACGGCAAGACCGGTGCGGCGAACCTGGTCGCCGCCGACGGTTCCGACTCGTGCACGACGGAGCAGCTGGAGCCGACGTTCGTGCTCGCCACCACCGGCAAGGTGGCAGGCCACGTCTCGGTCGCCAACACCGGCAGCGAGCCCTGCGTGCTGGAGGAGCCCTACCCGACCATCGACTTCAGGAACCGGGACGGCCTCCCCGTCGAGGACGCCAGGTACGTGCAGGGCAACCCCGGCAGCGGCCCGATCACCCTGGCGCCCGGCGAGTCCGCGGCCGCGGAGCTCGACTGGGACGACATGGGCCCCGAGTGCGTGGCCCGCGTCTGGGCGATGCACCTCTCGGTCCGCCCGGAGGACCAGCCGAAGTCGGTGGACCCGCTGCTCAACGACAAGCCATGGGTGTTCGACCTGTGCAGCACCGAGGTCACCGTGCACGGCTGGCAGGAGGTGTGACCGTCACCGGGGTTCGAGGACGAGGTGGGCCTCGCCCGCCCAGGTCGAGGTGATGGTCCAGGCCCCGGCCGGGCCCGGCTCGCGGCGGAGGGTGTGGGTGATCGGGCGCGGGGGCTCCGGGGTGAAGTTGCGGTAGTTGAGCTCCAGCAGCGCGCGGACCGGTGGGCTCGCCGTCGCCAGGCGCCGGGCCAGCTGGTCCGGGAGGTAGCCGCGATCGGAGAGGCCGTCCACCACCGCGCAGTCGCAGAAGTACGCGAGGGCACCGATCTCGCCCGGGCTGGTGACCGTGCCCTCGCCCACCAGGCGGCCGACTTCGGTGCCGACGCGGGCGTAATCCTCGGCGCTCGCCCAGTTCGTCGCGATCGCCGCCTCGCGCCACGGCGTCCCGTGCGCGGCCGCGAACCACGCCTGCGCGACGAGCAGAGCGCAGCCCAGCAGCAGTGCGAGCTCCCGCCGGATCGCCCCGAGAACACCGGCCAGCAGCAGGGTGAGGCCGATCATGCTCGGCGCGTAGTACCAGTGGTAAGGCGGAACCCCCAGCAGCGTGTAGACGTAGTAGTGCGCGACCCCGCCGATGCCGAGCAGCGCCCACGGCCACAACCGCACCGCGCGGCGCAACGGGCGCAGCGCGCACACCACCAGCAGACCGGCCAGGCCGAGCAGCGGCGGGATCAGCGAAATCACCACCGCCGTCGGGAAAGCCTCGTGGTAGAGCCAGAGCCCGTTGCTGAAGTCCCAGTCGCCCCAGGACTTCTGCAGCTGCTTGATGACCAGCGTGTCCGGCACCGCGGAGCCGAAGTGGAACCAGCTGAAGGTGAACCAGGGCAGGGCGATCGCGGCGGCGCTCAGCAGCCAGCGCCACCAGCCGCGCCACAGCGCCGGCCTGCCGATCAGCACCACCAGCACGAAGACCGCCAGATCCAGCCTGGTCAGCGCGAGCAGCCCGGCCGCCACTCCGAACAGGACCGGCCTGACCTGCACCGATGCCAGCAGCAACAGGCCGAGCAGCGCCGCGGCCAGCGTCATCTCCAAACCGACCGACGAGAGCACCAGCGGATTGCCCGCGACCAGCAGCGCGCCCAGCGGCCCCGCCCAGCCGGGCAGTCCCGAACTGCGGGCGGCGGCGCGCAGCAGCAGTGCCAGCGCGATGTTGGCCAGGACGAACACCGCGCCCAGGGCGACGACGGGCTGCCTCAGCACCGCCGTGAACGCGGCGAGGACGAGCACGTTCAGCGGCGCGGTCGCGGAGTTCGACACCTCGCCACCGATCAGGCCCCAATGGCCGTGGAACGCCAGGTTCCGGGCGTAGCTCAGCGTGATGTAGGCGTCATCGATCAGGGCACCGTGCACCGCCCAGAACACCACCGCGGCAACCGCTCCGACGACCACCGCCCACCCCGGCCAGCCGCTCCTGCCCCGCTTCTCGTCCACGTCGACGCAGGTCCAACCGTGGTCCGGGCGCAATGCGGCACCCTCTGCAACACGCACTCGCGCTCTCCCCTCCGCTCGACGTGTGCACGCCGCTGCGGACGGGTTCGTTGCCCCGATCGGGGAACTCGTTGTGTGATGCCTATCGTCAGTCGGCCGGACGAATTCGGCGCGCGGCGGCGGTGCTCGCGCAACACGTTCGACAGGATTACCCGCGGCGCCCCAGAAAAACGCCGGGAGGACTTTTGGAGCACCCGAGCAGCTCCGCGCAGCTCGAACGACCCGCCGAGCCCGAGCCGGCCGAGCCACCGCGCAAGTCCCGGCTCGGCCGGTGGCTGGCGCACCTGCTCGCGCTCTGCGTCGGCGTCATCGGGCTGGTCTGCGCGTTATCGCTGCCGTTCGCGCCGGTGTCGGTGGATCGCACCGAGGTGCACTGGCCGGGCGCGCGGGCCGAGACCACGACCGCGCTCTTCACGCCCTACCGGCCGGCCGCGTTCGAGGCGTCCGTGCCGTGCCCGGTGCTGCGCAACGCGCTGGAGCGGCCGGGGCGGACCACCGTTCTGACCACGCTGCCGCCGGGCAGCGACCGCGAAGGCCTGGTGCTCACGACCGAGGACGGCAAGCCGCGGCTGCTGCTCGGCCAGCAGCAGGTCCAGCTGCCGCCGAACGCCTGCCGACTGGACATCAGCGCCGACGCGCAGAGCTCGCTGGTGACCGTCGACGGCCGGACACCGATCGCGCTGCCCGGCCTCGCCGCGCCGGAGATCTTCACCTTCGCCACCGACCTCGATCCCGAGCAGCTGACCGGGATCTCCGTCACGGCCCGCACGTTCTCCTGGTTCGACACCTCGCCCACCGAGGTCAAGACGACCCTGATCACCGCCGCGCTGGCGCTCGCGCTGGTCTCGCTGCTCCTGCTCCTGGTGCACGCCCCACCGGCGTTCCGCTCGATCCGGGTGGCGCTCACGCCGCTGCCGGTGGACCTCGCGGTCGCCGCCGTGCTGGCCGGATGGCTGGTCATCGGCCCGCTGACCGACGACGACGGCTTCGCGATGATGACCGTCCGCAACTACGACGACGCCGGGGACATCGGCAACTACTACCGCTGGTTCAACGCGTCGGAAACGCCGTTCACCCTGGTCCAGCACCTGATGCGGTGGTGGTCGGCGGACGACCTGACGCCCGTTTGGCTCCGGGTGCCCAGCGCGGTGGCCGGTCTGCTGACCTGGTTCGTCGTCAGCCGCGGCATCGTGGCACCGGTCTGCCGGGGCACCCGGCGGTTCCCGCTGCACCTGGTCACCGCGGTGTTCTTCCTGGCCTGCTGGCTGCCGTTCGGCCTGGGCATCCGGCCCGAACCGTTCCTCGCGCTGGGCACGTCCGCGCTGGTCGCGGCGCTGCTGAAGCTCGACCGGACGCGCGCCCCGCAGCTGTGGCTGGGCATCGCGGCGCTGACCGCGGGGCTGACCGTGGCGATCACCCCCACCGGCGTCAGCGCGCTGATCATCGTGCTGGTCTTCGCGCCGCGCATCTGGCGGGTGCTGGCCCAGCCCGGCGCGCTGCCGCGCTGGGTGCTGGTGCCGACCCGCGCGGCGCTGGCCGCGTGCCTGGCGGGGACCGGTCTGGTGGCGATGTTCGCCGACTCGTCGTGGCGCGGTGTCATGGCGGCCACCGAGATCCACGACGAGTTCGGGCCGAGCCTGGGCTGGTACCAGGAGATCGACCGGTACGCGGCGCTGCTGGGCACCTGGATCTGGGGCACCTCGGCGAAGCGACTGGCGGTGTTCCTGGTGATCACCGCCGCGCTGCTCGCCGGTGCCTGCGCGATGCGGCAGATCCACCGCTGGACCTCGGTGGGCGACCTGCCGGTGCTGCTCGGCGCCGCGGTCGCGGTGCTGGCCGCGCTGTGGCTGACGCCGTCGAAGTGGACCCACCACTTCGGCTCGCTGGCCGGGGTCGGATCGGCGCTGCTCGCGGTGGTCGTGGTGGTGCTGCTGCGGGTCGGCAGGCTCCAGCACGCGAAGCGGGAGGCCCGGCTGCTCGGCGCGATCGGCGCGATCGCGGCGTCCTTGGCCGCGGCGCTGGCGTTCATGGGCCCGAACATCTGGCCGATGCAGTCCGACTTCGCCGTGCCGTGGTCGGATTCCCCGGTGCGGCCCGGTGTTCCGCTGGACAGCCCCGCGTTCTGGCTCGCCGGAGCCGTCCTCATCGGACTGCTCGCGCTCAGCTTCCTGCACCTGCGCACGGCGGTGTGGTCACGGCCGCGCAACCGTCTGATGTGGACGATCATGCCCGCATCGGTGCTCAGCGGGGCGGCGCTGGCCTCGGTGCTGGTGCTGCTCGGCTCGCTCGCCGCCGCACCGCAGGTCATGGGAGACCGGTTCTCCGTGGCGCGGATGAACTGGCAGGGCCTGCGGAGCGGCACCTGCGGGCTGGAGGACGAGGTCCAGGCGCTGCCCGTCGCCGAGCAGCTGTGGCCGCTGGTCGGGAAGGCCGAGCTGGACGGCTTCACCGAAGGTGGCGCGCCGCCGCAGGAAGCGGACGTGACCAACGGCGAACCGCTGCAGGTGACGCCGCCGGAGACCGAACCGGAGAAGGGCCCGCGCGACGAGGTGCAGGCGACGTCGGCGAGCGAGCACTCCTGGACGAGCCGCACCGGCGGCCCGCAGAACACCGGCTCGCTGATCAGCCCGTGGTTCGGGATGCCGCAGCTGACCAACGACCAGGCGCTGTCGCTGTGGATCGCCGGGCGGCCCGAGCAGGGCAACTCGCTGGTGCTGGAGTTCGCCGCCGCGGACCGCCCGCTGGGCGTCCGCGAACTGCGCGACCCGCCGCCGACGGACCTGCCGTTCGACGACCCGCGCCACGGCCGGCCCGTCGACTGGCGCAACTTCCGCGACTGGCGACTGCACACCATCGACGCCCGCGACGTCCCGCGCGGCGCGGACCGGGTGCGGATCCTCGGCGAGGACCGCACCACCGACGAGCAGGGCTGGCTGGCGGTGAGCGGCCCGGTGGTGCGCGACGTGGTGCCGCTGCGGCAGGCGCTCGACGCCCGCGGGCCCGCGCTGATCGACTGGACGATGAGCTTCGTCTTCCCGTGCCGCAGCGACTACCCGCAGGTCGCGGGCGGGGTGGCGAGCAGTCCGCGGCTGATGGTGACCCCGCCGACCGGTGACTGGGGAATGGCCGTCGACCCGGGCTGGGGCGGGGTCTTCGCGGGCGCGACGATGCTCTCCCGCCGCATCGAGATCCCCACCCGGCTGCGCGGCGCGCCCGGCCACACCTGGGGCCACCTCTACGCGGTCAGCTACGGCATCGAACGCGACGCCTACACGACGACCCGCACCCGCGAAACGATCGGCGGAGCCCACGGCGACCCCCCGTACCCCTTCAAGGAGCACTGACCGCCTCACCCGGGCGGCGGTCAATTTCGTACGAAATTGACCAAGCCCTGCGCGGGGCGGGGAGACGGGTGACGCCCGTTCAGGTGCTGCGGGATCCGGTCGGCTGGCTGAAACTGGTTCGCATTGTGCATCCAGCCAGTTGACCGGGGGGCATCGTGGCGGACCGGGCGGGAGCGGCGGAGCTCGATCGCCCGCTGCCCGCACCGGCCCCGCGCAAGAGCCGGTTGCCCGGCGCCGTCGGGTTGCTCGTCGGAGTGCTGGGCGTGCTGGTCGCGCTCGCCGTGCCGCTGGCGCCGGTGATCACCCAGCAGGTCACCGCGACCTGGCCGAAAGCCGGGCAGCTGCCCGAGAGCACGCTGGCCTTCGTCGTGCCGTACCACCCGGCCGAGGTCCACGCGCGCGTCCCGTGCCCGGTGGTCCGCGCCGGGCAGCAGCGCGGCACCCCGACCACGCTGGTCGCCAGCCGACCGCCCGGCCAGCCCACCGAGGGCTTCGCCGTCACCACCGCGAACGACCACGTGATCGCCCTGGTCGGCGGCCGCGAAGCGCTGCGCGCGCCGATCACCGCGGCCTGCGACGTCGCAATCGACGCCGACAGCGCAGGCAGCCGGGCGCGGATCGGCGACCAGGTGGTGGAGCTGCCCGGCGTGCGAATCCGGGACGTCGTCGCGTTCGCCACCGACCTCGAACCCGAGCGGGCCGCCGGCCTCCAGGTCCGCGTGACCACGGCGAACTGGTTCGAGAACTCCCCCACCACGACCAAGATCCTCCTGATCGCAACCCAGGCCGTCCTGGTCCTCCTGGCCTTCGCCGCCCTCCTCGCCCACGACCGGTCCCGCCGGAGGCACGCGATTTCAACGGAAATCGGATCTCCGACTTCAATGGAAGTTGCGGATCATCGGCGTGTCGCCGTCGGACACTCCGACGGAGCGTCGGACGGTGACGCGATTTCAATGGAAATCAGACGTCCGGCTTCCATTGAAATCGCGGCGCGCAGGCGGACTCCGGCGCTCGGGCACCTCGTCGATCTCGGCCTGTTCGCCGTGCTCGCCGGCTGGTGGGTGCTCGGGCCCACCACACCGGACGACTCGTTCGCCGCGATGACCGTCCGCAACGGCCTGCTGACCGGCGACATCGGCAACTACTACCGCTGGGAGAACGCCTCCGAAGCCCCGTTCACGCTGGTCCAGCACCTGCTCGAACCCGTCGCCGCGTGGAGCGCCAACCCGCTCGCGCTGCGCATCCCGAGCGTGGTCGCGGCCGCGCTGACCTGGCTCGTGCTCAGCCGCGGCATCCTCGGCGCGGTGCTGCCGGAGCACTCCCGGCGCAGTCCGGTCCGGCTGCTGGCCGCGGTGAGCTTCCTGGCCTGGTGGCTGCCGTTCGGCCTGGGCGTGCGGCCGGAACCGTTCGAAGCGCTGGGCCTGGCCGCGGTGCTGGCCTGCGCACTCCAAGCGGTGCGGCGCGACCGGGTCGCGTGGCTGGGGCTCGCCGCGCTGGCCGCCGGGCTGTCGGTCGCGGTGAACCCGATGGGCATCACCGCGCTCGTGCCGTTCGCGGTGCTCGCACCGCAGCTGCGGCGGCTGCTCAGCGCACCGGTCGTGGCGCTGCTCGGCGGTATCGCCGCCGTCGGCGTGGTGGCGATGTTCGCCGACCAGTCGCTGTTCGGCGTCCGGAAGGCGACCGAGCTGCACGCCCAGTACGGGCCGGACGTGCCCTGGTTCCAGGAGGTCCTGCGCTACCAGTACCTGCTGGGCTTCGACCTGCAGGGCGACGTCGCCCGGCGTGCTCCGGTGCTGCTGACCGCGCTCGTCGCCGGCTGCAGCGGCTTGCTGCTGCTGCGCGGCGCCCGGCGCCTGCCCGGCATGGCGCTGGCGCACGTACCGCCGCTCTGCCTGCTGCTGAGCGTCGTCCTGATGATCACGACACCCTCCAAATGGACGCACTATTTCGGCGCGCTGGCCGGAGTGGGAGCCGCTACGCTGACCGCAGGTGCGGTCCTGATCACGTTCGCCGCCCGGCACCTCGCCCGCGACCGGGTGGTGCTGGTGGCGGGTGGGCTGTGCACCGCCCTCGCCGCGCTCGCCGCGGCGCTGGCGTTCGCTGGAAAGAACAACTGGTTCCTGCACTCCCAGTTCGGAGTGCCTTGGGGAGAGCAGCCGGTGCGGCCGCTGAACAACCCCGCGTGGTGGTTGATCGCGGTGGTCGTGCTGCTGGCGGTGTCCGTCCTGCGTGGACGCTCCGGCGGGGTTCGGCGGCTGCTCGTCCGGATTCCCGCGCTGGTCGGCGTGGGCGCGGTGGGGGTGACGGTGGCGATCGTGCTCGGTTCGTTCGTCCTCGCGCCCATCCGGCAGGCCGACGCCTACTCCATCGGTGGTCAGGGCCTGGCCGCGCTGTCCGGCGGCAGCTGCGGCATCGCGGACCACGTCGTCGCCACCCCGGACGTCCCCGGCGGCGCGCTGGTGTCGAGCGGGCCTGCCGAGAGCTACGGCTTCAGCGCGGGAACCGGGCACGCACAGGAGTTCGCGCCGCCCGGAGGAGTGCGCGAGTTCTGGGGCAGCCTCGGCGGCGGCCAGATCTCCACCGGCGAGCTCACCACCGGCTGGTACGCGCTGCCCGCGCTCGCCCCGGACCAGGAGCTCGCGGTGGCGGTCGCCGGGCGGAGCGGCGACGGCAACCGGGTGGCGCTGGAATTCGCCTCCCCCACCGGCGTCCTCGGCGAGCGCGTCCTGGACGACACCTGGCTGGACGCCGACGAGCGCCCGGCCTACCCCAGCGACCACGTGGCGCCGGACCTCCCGCAGGACCACCCGGCGTGGCGCGACCTGCCCGTCGCCGCCCAGGACATCCCGGCCGGGACGACCGCGGTGCGGATCCGCGCGGTGGACGGCACCACCGATCCGGCCGGTTGGCTCGCGGTGGCCGGACCGCGCGTCCGGGACGTCGTGCCGCTCGCCGAGCACCTGCGCGGCGAGGCACCGGTCCTGGTGGACTGGTCGATGACCTGGAACGCGCCGTGCCTGCAGGACATGCCGCGGGTGGCGGGCGGACTGGTCGAGCCGCCGACGCACCTGGTGGTCCCGCCGAGCGGCACGGGTTTCGGCGGCAGCGCCGCGTACGTCCGCGGCATCGGCGGTGTCTTCGCCGGTGTGCGGGAAGTCGGTCACCAGAAAGAAGTACCGACCCGACTACTCGGCGTCGAGAAAACCCCGGAGTACTCCGAATGGGGCCACCTCATCGAGGTGGATTACCCGATGCCGGGCAACGAATACGACGTGCAGCGCGTTCCTGTTCCACGGTGGGGTTGGCGAGGGGAGTGACCATGGCCGACACGATGCGCCAGCAGGTCCGGATTCCGGTGCCGCAGCAGCAACCGCGCAGCAGCGGCCCGGAAGGTCCCCCGCTGGTCTCCTACGTGCTCCCGGTCTTCAACGAGGTGGACGGCATCCGCCACTTCCACGAGGAGCTGGCCACCACCACCGCCACCCGGCCCGAGTTCGACTACGAGTTCGTCTACGTCAACGACGGCTCCGCGGACGGTTCGCTGGAAGTCCTGCGCGACATAGCGAAGAACGACCCGCGGGTGCGGGTGGTGGACTTCGCGCGCAACTACGGCCACCAGATCGCCATCACCGCCGGGCTGGACCACGCCCGCGGCGACGCGGTGATCGTGATGGACACCGACCTGCAGGACCCGCCGCAGGTCAGCCTGGAGCTGATCGACGCGTGGGTGGCGGGCGCGGAGATCGTGTCCGCGCGCCGCCGCACCCGCCAGGACACGCCGTTCAAGCGCGCCACCGCCGCCGGGTACTACCGGGTGCTGCGGCGCTGCGCCGAGGTCGACATCCCGGTGGACACCGGCGACTTCCGGCTGCTCAACCGCCGCGCCGCCGAGGAGCTGCGCGGGTTCCGCGAGCGCAGCCGGTTCATCCGCGGCATGGTCGCCTCGATGGGCTTCGAGCAGCACGAGGTGCTGTTCGACCGCGACGAGCGGGTCGCGGGCGAGACCAAGTACCCGATGCGCAAGATGCTGCGGCTCGCCGCCGACGGCGTCACCGGGTTCTCCACCGTTCCGCTCAAGATGATCACCCGGATGGGGTTCATCACCTTGGGGCTGGCGCTGCTCGGCATCATCTACGCGGTGACGCTACGGCTGTTCTTCCCCGCGGTGACGGTGTCCGGCTGGACCATGCTCATGGTCGCCATGCTGTTCCTCGGCGGGTTGCAGATGCTCTCGCTCGGGGTGATCGGCAGCTACGTCGGCCGCATCTACAGCGAGGTGCAGCAACGCCCGCTCTACATCGTGCGGGATGTGATCCGGCATGACGCGGACTGAACAGCGGGCACGGCCGCTGGTCAGCCCGGAGCTGCTGCGCTACGCGGCGATCGGCGCCAGCGGGGTGCTGCTGGACTACCTGCTGTTCCTGCTGCTGTACAACGCCTTCGGGCTGCACGAGCAGGTGGCCAACGTGATCAGCACGACCGCGGGCATCACCAACAACTTCGTGCTCAACGCGCTGTTCAACTTCCGCAAGCGGGACCGGATCCTGGTGCGCTTCCTGCGGTTCTACGCCGTCGGCGTGGCGGGCATCGGCCTGACGTTCGCGCTGCTGCAGGTCTTCTCCGGCTGGCTCGGCATCGACCCGAACCTGGTCAAAGCGGCGTCCCTGCCGATCGTCCTGATCGTCCAGTACACCATCAACAAGAAGTGGAGCTTCGGATGAGAGTCGGCATCGTCGGTGCTGGTGCGACCGGGTTGACCGCGGCATACGACGCGGTCAAGGCCGGGCACGACGTGACGGTGCTGGAGGCCTCCGCCGAGCTGGGCGGGCTGGCCGCGTCGATCGAGGTCGGCGGCACGCCGCTGGAGCGCTTCTACCACCACAGCTTCCGCACCGACCGGGCCATGATCGGGCTCGTCGAGGAGCTCGGGCTCGGCCACCTGCTGTGGTTCCACCGCCCCACCACCGGGGTCTACGTCGACGGGCGGCTGCACGACTTCGGCACCCCGCAGGAGATGCTGCGGTTCCCGGGCTTCTCGCTGCTGGACAAGTTCCGCTTCGGCGCGACGGCTGCGGCCTTGAAGGCGGTCCGCGGCGGGCAGCGGTTCAACTCGGTGCGGGCGCTGGAGTGGATGCGCCGCTGGGCCGGGCGGCGCGTCACCGAGAACATCTGGGAACCGCTGCTGGAGGGCAAGTTCGGCATCCACGCCGAGCAGATCTCGATGGCCTGGCTGTGGGCCAGGATCCACTACCGCACCTTCGAACTCGGTTACGTGCACGGCGGTTTCGAGCAGGTGTACCGCGCGCTGCTGGACGCGGTGACCGAGCGCGGCGGGAAGGTCGAGTTCGGCAAGCCGGTGGCCACCATCCGCCAGCCCGGCGCGACGGTCCTGGTCGGCGCCGGGGACGGCAGCAGCTACGAGTTCGACCGGGTGATCGTCACCGTCCCCCAGCCGGTGTTCGCCCAAGCGGCGGGCATCGAGAACGACGACGTGCTGTGGCGCAACCAGTACCTGGGAGCGACGTGCTTCATCCTGGAGTGCGACCGCAGCGTCATCCCGCACTACTGGCTGAACATCAACGACACGGCGTTCCCGTTCCTGGCGGTCGTGGAGCACACGAACATGGTCGATCCCGCCGAGTACGGCGGCAGGCACATCGTCTACGTCGGCAACTACGTGCCGCGCGACGACTGGCGCTTCAAGACCGACCCGGCCGAGCTGCTGGAGCGCTACGTGCCCTGGCTGCGCAAGCTGAACCCGGAGTTCGACCGCTCCTGGATCCGGAACTGGCACTTCTCCAAGGCGCCCTTCGCCCAGCCGATCGTGACGCCGGAGTACCGCTCGCTGATCCCCGGCCACCGCACGAAGATGCCCGGCGTGACCCTGGCGACGATGTCCCAGATCTACCCGCAGGACCGCGGCCAGTCCTACGCGATCGCCATGGCCCACGAGGTCACCGACCGCCTCGGCCTCAGCAACCGGCGCCCGTAGCGGATGGGCTGGCCACCTCTCGTGACCAGCCCGTCGCTCATTTCGGAAGCAACGGCGCCGGATCGACGGTCAGCTCTGCAGGAGCGCTGAGCTGCAATGCCATCGCGCTTTCCTCGACCGCCAGGTAATGCCCGTCCTTCAACGCGAACACGGCGATGCTCACCGGTTTGCCCAGATCAACGATCCAGTAGTTCGGAATCCCGGCCTCGGCGTATTCCGCGAACTTGGTGACGCGGTCGGTGCCGACGGATCCGGGTGAGACGACCTCAACAGCAAGCAGCACGTCCTGCGCGGGGTAGCGCGGTGGGCTTTCCCTGGCTCGCTCCACCGGGACGACGACAAGATCCGGGACCCGCACGATCGCCGGCCATTCCTTCCGCAACACCACTTCCATCCTTGGAAGGACGACGAGGTGTTCGGGCAGCTGGGTGCGCAACTGGTAACCGAGTTCCATCAGCGCCCACTGGTGGTCGGACACCGGCCGAGAGCTCACGCGCAGGACCCCTTCGTCGAGTTCAACGTGATGGCTGTTGTCCTCGGGAAGGGCGGCCCAGTCCTCCAGGGGACAGCAAACGGTCCGGCCATGCCACAGCGCTCATCGCGCCCTCCTTCTCAGGCCCGGTACCGGTACTCGACCATTCTGCCCTCATCACCCAACAGTGTCCCTGGTCAACGCCCCCGGTAAACACGAAAGCGCCCCCGGTCGGGGTGACCGAGGGCGCTGTTCGGGTTGCTCAGAGGTAGCAGACCCGGTGAGGTCCCATCGGGTTCTCCTCGTTCAGCGCTGGCGGGTCGGTCGGACGACGATCTCGTTCACGTCCACGTCATCGGGCTGGTCCAGGGCGTAGGACACCGCGCCGGCGATGGCGTCCGGTTCCATCGCGTGCTTCCGGTAGGTGCGCATCGCCGCCGCCGCTCCCGGATCTGTGATGGAGTCCGCGAGTTCGGAGGTGACCACGCCCGGCGAGATGGTCGTGACCCGGATCGCGGGGTCGGATTCCTGGCGCAGGCCCTCGGTGATCGCCCAGGCCGCGTACTTCGTGCCGGAGTACACGGCGCTCGTGGGCACCACCTGGTGCGCTCCGACGCTCGCGATCGTCACGAAGTGCCCGCTGCCCTGCGCGGTGAAGTGCGGCACCGCGGCGGCGATCCCGTGCAGCAGGCCGCGCACGTTGACGTCGATCATCCGGTCCCACTCGTCGACGAGCAGGCTGTCCAGGCGCGAGAGCGGCATGACGCCTGCGTTGTTGACCAGGACGTCGACGCGACCGAACCGCTCGCGGGCGAGCTCGACGAACGCGGCCACGTCCGCCCGGTCGGTGACGTCGAGCCGAACCGGGTGCAGGCTCCCGCCCGAGCGATGCGCCCGCGGTGCGGTGCGCTCGGCCAGCTCCTGCAACCGGCCTTCCCGTCGCGCACCCGCGACGACGTGGTGCCCGCTGCCGAGCAGGCGGGTGGCGATGGCCTCGCCGATCCCGCTGCTGGCCCCGGTGACGAGCACGATCTTCTGGTTGTGCGATTCGTCGGTCATGCTCACGACGATGTCCGGGCTCACCGGCTCGCGGGAGGCTGCGGCTCTCCTGGGAGCACTGCACCCACGACGGCCGCCGGTCGGCTCGCCTACGCTGCCGACGTGGGACCATCCGAACTCGGCGAGTACCTCAGCGGGCGGCGGGCGCGGCTCGGCCCGGACCAGGTGAACCTGCCCAGCACCGGCCCCCGCCGCGTTCCCGGGCTGCGGCGCGAGGAAGTCGCCCTGCTGGCCGGGGTGAGCGTCGACTACTACATCCGGCTCGAGCAGGGCCGGGAGCGGACGCCGTCGGCCCAGGTGGTCGATGCCCTGGCCACCGCGCTCCGCCTCGGCGAGGACGGCCGCCAGCACTTGTTCCGCCTGGCCGGGCTGAGCCCGCGCGCCCGCGCCGCCGCGGTGCCCGACCGGGTCGACCCGAGCCTGCTGGAGCTGATGTCCGCGTGGCCGCACAACCCGGCGATCGTCCACAACCGGGCGTTCGACGTGCTGGCGTCCAACGCGATCGCGGACGCGCTCTTCCACGACTGGACGCACTCGCGGAACCTGATGCACGTCGTGTTCACCGATCCGGCGGCGCGGACGTTCTACCGGGACTGGCGCGAGGTCGCCCGCAACTCCGTCGCGGGTTTCCGCCTCGGGCACGGCAAAGCTCCCGACGACCCGCGGATCCAGCAGGTGCTCGCGGAGCTGCTCGACGTCAGCTCCGCGTTCGCCGAGCTGTGGGGCAGCCACGACGCCCGCGGCAAAGCGCTGGAGCGCAAGGACTTCGAGCACCGCGACGTCGGACCGCTGACGCTGACCATGCAGACCTTCGACGTGCGATCCAGCCCAGGCCAGGAACTCGTCGTGTACCACGCCGAACCGGGCTCACCCAGCAGCGAAGCCCTGGCACTGCTCGGCACCCTCGCCGCGACGGGTCGGAGCACCTGAGCCGGGTACCCGTGAGTGCTTTGGGGCGCTATAGCACCCCAAAGCACTCACGGCACCTGGCCGGCATCAGGCCTCGTTGAGGCCTGGCCTGCCGTCCTCGATCACGAACGAGGCCAGGGTTTCCACCGGGGCTCCCGGCTTGGAGACGTACGGCAGGACCCGGTAGTCCGCGCGCAGCTCGTCCGGCGTGATCCTGGTGCTGATGTAGCCGCGCTGGTTGCTGTAGAGGCGGACGTGCGGGTTCTCCTTCAGGTAGGCCTTCTCCTTGTCCGTGAGCTTCGCCGAACCGTCGCCGCCGCTGGTGATCGACGTCGTGGTCAGCTCGGTGCCGACGATCTCGTCGCGGTGGTGGACGTCGTTGGCCCAGTGGGTGTGCACGTCGCCGGTCAGCACCACGGGGTTGCGCACCTTGGCCCGCTGCCAGCCCTGCACGACGCGCTCGCGGGAGCCGACGTAGCCGTCCCAGGCGTCCGGGTTGTAGCCCTTCTCCTCACCGCTGAGGTAGTCGATCTCGGCGAACATGACCTGCTGGCCGAGCACGTCCCAGCGGGCGTTGGACCGCTGCAGGCCCTTCAGCAACCAGCGCTCCTGCTCCGCGCCGGTGAGGCTGCGCTTCGGGTCGAGCCGCGCCGGGTCCTGGGTCGGGAACTTGTCGCCGCCCACCTGGTCGTCGCGGTACTGGCGGGTGTCGAGCATGTGGAAGTTGGCCAGCCGGCCCCACTGGACGCGGCGGTGCAGGCGCAGGTCGATGCCGCGCGGGATCTGCGCCCGGCGCAGCGGCATGTTCTCGTAGTACGCCTGGAAGGCGGCCTTGCGGCGCTCCAGGAAGTGCGGCTGCGGGATCTCCGGCTTCTCGTGGACCTCGTCGGCCCAGTTGTTGTCCACCTCGTGGTCGTCCCAGACCACGACCCACGGGGCCGCCGCGTGCGCGTGCTGGAGGTCCGGGTCGGCCTTGTACTGGGCGTGCCGCTGCCGGTAGTTCGCCAGCGTCTCGGTCTCCGGCCCGGCGTGGTCGCGCGGGTTGCCGCCGGGCGCCACGTAGACGCCCGCCTCGTACTCGTAGTTGTAGTCGCCCAGGTGCAGGACCAGGTCGGGGTGCTCGTCGGCGAGGTGGCGGTAGGCGGTGAAGTAGCCGTGCTCGTACTGCGCGCACGAGGCGAACGCCATGGACAGGCTGGTCAGCGCACCAGGCAGCGGCGCGGTGCGGGTGCGGCCGGTCGGCGACAGCGAACCCTCGGCGCGGAAGCGGTAGAAGTAGTCGCGGTCCGGGCGCAGGCCGGTCAGCTCGACGTGCACGCTGTGCCCCAGTTCCGGCGCGGCCTGCACCTCGCCGCGCTGCACGACGCGGGTGAACCGCTCGTCCTCGGCGACCTCCCACTGCACCGGGAGCGCCTTGCCCGGCATCCCGCCCATGCCGTCCTCGGCGAGCGGGTCGGCGGCCAGGCGGGTCCACAGCACCACGCCGTCGGGCGCGGGGTCACCGGAGGCGACGCCCAGGGTGAAGACCTCACCGCGGCGGGGCGAACCGGCTCCCGGCAGCGCGGCGACGGGCAGCGCGGCGGCAGTGGTCAGCGCTGCGGCGCCGGCGAGCGTTCCACCCAGCAGCACGCTGCGCCGCGAAAGGGAATCGGACACGAAGACCTCCATCGTTCGGGAAACGGGCTCAACCCTCACCCCGAGCGGTGAAGACGCGCTGCCATCCGGGTGATCGAGAAATGAACAAGCCGTCACCGCGCCGCCCCGGTGAACGCGAAAGCGCCCCCGGTCCGGGGACCGGGGGCGCTGTTCGGATCGATCAGAGGTAGAAGGCCAGGAAGAGGCAACCGGCCAGGACCAGGCCGAGGACCATCAGGACCTTGTCCTTCAGGACCACTTCTTCCGGTTCGCCCGCCACGCCCTTGTCGATGTCCACCGCGTAGCGCAGGATCGCCACCACCATCGGGACGATCGAGATCAGGCCCCAGCGGGACATCTCGAACTCGCGGATGTCGTAGGCCCACAGGGCGTAGGACATGATCGTGATCGCGGCCGCGATGGCCCACACGAACCGCAGGTAGGACGGCGAGTACGCCTTCAGCGACTTGCGGATCTTGGCGCCCGTCTCTGCCGCCAGCTTCACCTCGGCGTAGCGCTTGCCCGCCACCATGAACAGCGAGCCGAACGCGACGATCAGGTAGAACCACTGCGTGATCATCAGGCCGGCGGCGGCACCACCGGCGATGGCGCGCAGCAGGAAGCCGGACGCCACGATGCACAGGTCGATCACCGGCTGGTGCTTCAGGCCGAAGCAGTAGCCCAGCTGGACGGCGATGTAGACCGCCATCACCGCGAACAGCGACATGCTGGTCAGGCCCGAGATCAGCAGCGATCCGCCGAGCAGCAGCACGCACATCGCGTAGGCGATCGGCAGCGGGATCAGGCCCGCCGCGATCGGCCGGTTGCGCTTGGTCGGGTGCTGGCGGTCCGCCTCGACGTCGATCGCGTCGTTGACGAAGTAGATGCCGGAGGCAGCCATCGAGAACACGATGAACGCCACCACGGCGTGCCAGAGCACGGGCGGGTACAGGATCTGGCCCGCCGCGAACGGCACGGCCAGCACCAGGACGTTCTTTACCCACTGCTTGGGGCGGAGCTCCTTGATCAGGCCGGTGACCAGGCCCGCCGTGGTGCCCGCCTTCGCGGTGACCTTCGCGTGGTAGGCGTCCGAGGACTTGTCCTTGATGTCGTCGGACTTCTTCGGCTCGGGCTCCAGCACCTCGTCGCCGAACTCGGCACCGATGGTGCCCTCCGCGTCGGTCTCCACCTCGATGCGCCTGGCCTCGGCCCTCGCCTCGGCCTCAGACTCGGTCTTCGCCTCAGACTTGGCTTCGGTCTTCGCCTCGGACTTGGCTTCGGTCTTCGCCTCAGACTCGGTCTTGGCCTCGGCTTCAGTCTCGGTTTCGGCCTTGATCTCGGCCGCGTTCTCGGTCAACGCCTCGCCGACGCGGGCACCGTTGCTGCTGCCGTCGGCCTCGGCCGCATCGGTCTCGCCGGTGTCGGCCTCGGTTTGCTTGTTGTCAGCCACGGTTCCTCCGCCGTCTCATGAATCGCCGCACGCCCCACGCCACGGCACCGCCGAGCGCAGAACCGGCGACCACATCGCTCGGATAATGAACCCCCAGGACAAGGCGGCTGACCATCATCGGCGGCACCACCGCCGGGGTCAGCTTCTTGCCCGTCAACCCGCCGTAGAGCACCGCGGCGGCCGTCGTGGACGTCGCGTGCGAGGACGGGAAGCTCAGCTTGCTCGGCGTGCCGACCAGCACCTGCACCTCGGGGTCGGACGGCCGGCGGCGGCGCACCACGCGCTTGATCGCGATCGACGCTCCGTGCGCGACGGCGACCCCGGCGGCGGCGGTGAGCCACTCGCCGCGGCGCTCGCGGTCCACCAGCGCGCCGATCGCGCCGATCGCCAGCCAGCCGCCCGCGTGCTCGCCGAACAGCGACATCGCCCGAGCGGTCTTGACCACGGCTGGCTTGGCCAGCGCGCCCTGCACCTTGCGCAGCGCGACGGTTTCGGGTGTGACCGTCGCCGGTGCTTCGTCGGCGGATGCGGCGACTGCCTCTTCGGGACCGGTCGCCGTCGTCAGCTCTGCCACATCGTCTCCGGGTGGATCGGGGTCACTTCTGGTCGAAGGCCTGTTTCCAGGACTCCGGGCTGGTCAGCTCGGGCAGCGCCGCGCGGTAGACGGCGCACAGCCGGCTCCACTCCTGGCCGAGCCGCCGGTAGTTGGCCATGGCGCGCATGCCCAGCCGGCGGAACTCCTCCGGGTCGCGGCGCCGGAACGCCACCCCGCTGCCGTCGGCGTTGGACACCGTCGCGCTGTCGAGGTTGCCCAGCAGGAACCACCGGGCGCTGGCCGCGGGCACGTTCAGCTGCGGCCGCTCGCCGGCGTCCTTGGCCGGTTCCTTGAGGTTGTGCAGCAGCGCCTTGGAGGCGCGCGCCGCGATCACCGCCGGGTTCACCGGCGGCTTGAGCAGGCCTTCGGCCATGATCGGGTTCGCCGAGGGCGGCGGGAACTCGCGGGCCGACGGCAGCGTCTTGGCGTCGTCGTAGTCCTTGCGCAGCTCCCGGACCTCCGGCAGCGCCGAGCGGAGGCTGTCGAACAGGCCCTCCGGGCCCGCCATGAAGTCCTCCAGCGCCTTCTGCTGCACCGCGACCGTGGAGTACTCCATCGACAGCAGGTGCCGCAGGGTGAGCTTCAGGCCCTGCTTGATGATGTTGTTCTTGACCACGTCCGGGCTGTGCAGCGCGGCGAGGATCAGCCGGTTGCGGGTGTGGAAGTACGCCGTCCAGTCGGTGGCGTCGTTCTTGTCCGTCCACGGCATGTGCCAGATCGCCGCACCCGGCAGCGTCACCGTCGGGAACCCGCGCTCGCCCGCGCGCAGCGAGTACTCCGAGTCGTCGTGCTTGATGAACAGCGGCAGCGGCAGCCCGGTCTTCTCGATCACCTCGCGAGGGAACAGGCACATCCACCAGCCGTTGTAGGTGGAGTGGATGCGCTGGTGCAGCTTGGTGGTCTTGCGCAGCGGCTTCTTGGCGAAGTCGTGGTCGGTGACCGCGCCCGGCGCGGCCCGCCAGATGCCCTGGCCGAGGTCCACGACCTCGCCCATGGTGTGCAGCCGCGAGCGGGCCTGCAGGTTCAGCATCTGGCCGCCGACGATCACCGGGTTCGTCGCGGCGCGGGCGAAGGCGTTCGCCCGCAGGACGCCGTCCGGTTCCAGCGCGATGTCGTCGTCGATGACCATGACCTGGTCGGCGTCGGAGTTGTAGATGCCCTCGTACATCACGCGGCCGAAGCCGCCCGAGCCGCCGATGTTGTCCTGCTCGATGACGTGCAGCTTGTCGCCGATCCGGCGGGCCGCCTCGTCGAAGCCCTCGGTGTCGCGGATCTTCTGCGGGCCCTGGTCGGCCACGACGACCCGCTGCACGACCTCCATGACCTGCGGGTCCTCGCCCAGCGTCTGCAGGGCGAGCACGCAGTCGGCGGGCCGCATGGTGGTGGTGCCGATGACGACCTGTTGCTTGGGCAGCGGCACGTCGGTGGTCCAGGCCGCCTCGTCGATCTCCAGCGGCACGTCGTTGGTGAACAGGTCGAACCAGATCCACCCGCCGTCCTCGAACGGCGTCAGCGACACGCGGAACTCCAGCGACGTCCAGTCCTGGCTGTCCACCGGGGTGCCCTGCAGGTGGACGCTGTCGCCGTTGGCCTTCGAGCGGTAGACGTCGAGCCGACCGGCCCCCTTGACCTTCAGCCGCAGCACGACCTCGTCGACCTTGGTCCAACGCTTCCAGTAGCTGGCCGGGAACGCGTTGAAGTAGGAGGCCAGGGAGATCTTGCGGTGCGCGGGCACCAGCAGCCGGCGCCGCGACACGACGGTCGCGGCGCTGTCCAGCGACGCGGGCTCGTCGATGTACAGCGGGCGCACGTCCAGCGGGTCCTCACCGCGCGGGAACACCACGCGCTGCAGGACCTGCTGGGACGACACGTCGGCGGTACCGGAGCGCATCGACGTCACGTCGCTGATCTTGCTCTCCCCCGCGGCGGGAGAACGGTCCTCTCGGGGGGTCCGGTCGGTCACGTCAGTCCTCCAGCGAGCCGTCCAGCGAACGGCCCTCGGTGAAGTATGGAGCGATCTTGTTGTCGAACATGCTCAGCGCCGAGCCGATCGCCATGTGCATGTCCAGGTACTTGTAGGTGCCCAACCGCCCGCCGAAGACGACCTTGCGCTCCTTGGCCTCCTTCTTGGCCAGCTCGCGGTAGGCCTCCAGCTTGCGCCGGTCCTCCGGGGTGTTGATCGGGTAGTACGGCTCGTCCCCGCTCTCCGCGGACCGCGAGTACTCGCGGACGATGACCGTCTTGTCCTTCGGGTAGTAGTCCCGCTCCGGGTGGAAGTGCCGGAACTCGTGGATCCGGGTGTACGGGACCTCTTCGTCGGCGTAGTTCATCACCGACGTGCCCTGGTAGTCGCCGGTCTGCACGACCTCGGTCTCGAAGTCCAGGGTGCGCCAGCCCAGCTCGCCCTCGACGTACTCGAAGTAGCCGTCCAGCGGGCCCGTGTAGACCACCGGGACGTCGGTCGGCAGCTCGCCGCGCACGTCGAAGAAGTCGGTGTTCAGCCGGACCTCGATGTTGTCGTGCTCGGCCATCTTCTCCAGCCACGCGGTGTAGCCGTCGACCGGCAGGCCCTCGTAGCTGTCGTTGAAGTACCGGTTGTTGAAGTTGTAGCGGACCGGCAGGCGGCTGATGACGGCCGCGGGCAGCTCCTTGGGGTCGGTCTGCCACTGCTTGGCCGTGTAACCGCGCACGAACGCCTCGTACAGCGGGCGTCCGATCAGCGAGATGGCCTTCTCCTCGAGGTTCTGCGCGTCCGCAGTCTCGATCTCGGACGCCTGCTCGGCGACCAGCGCCTTGGCCTCGTCCGGCGTGAAGGCGCGTCCGAAGAACTGGCCGAGCAGGCCCAAGTTCATCGGGAAGGAGTAAATCTGGCCCTGGTGCTTGGTGAACACGCGGTGCTGGTAGTCCGTGAACTCGGTGAACTGGTTCACGTAGTCCCACACGCGCTTGTTCGAGGTGTGGAAGAGGTGCGCACCGTAGCGGTGCACCTCGATGCCTGTTTCGGGCTCCGCCTCCGAGTAGGCGTTGCCCCCGATGTGGTCACGACGGTCCAGCACCAGCACCCGCTTGTCCAGCTGGGTGGCGGCGCGCTCTGCGATCGTGAGGCCGAAGAATCCGGAACCAACAACGATCAGGTCATAGCCTGCGAAGCTCACAGCCGTCGAGGGTACTGGGGGCGAAACGCCGGCCCGAAACCGCGTTGACGTTCGCGGCTACGCATGGCTACAGGGCGTGGCGATATCGCCGCAAACGGCATTTTCTCGGCATTTTGAGCGTTCTGCTCTCACTCGCACCGGGCAAGAACAGCACTACGGATGGCAACTATTCGTCACTGCTAATACCTGTCGGGCGATCCGCCCGGCGTGTCGTGACCCGAGTAGCATCACGGATCGCATTCTGCTGCGCCCCGCTCCCACCGCTCGCGAGCGCGGGCACCGGATCCTGGGGTGGTGAGCATCGGGGTGACACGTGCTCGTGACGGGCGGCACCTGCTGGTCGCGGCGATCGTGCTGGAGATCCTCGCGATCTGGTTCGTGCACTGGATCGACACCCGCGGCTACATCGACACCGAGATCTACCGGCTCGGCGCCCGCGCCTGGCTGAACGGCTACGAGGTGTACGGCGACGACCTCACCCCGGAGTCGCCGGACTCGGGCACGCTGCCGTTCATCTACCCGCCGTTCGCCGTGCTGCTGTTCGTGCCGCTGACCTGGCTGTCCGGCGACACCGCGGTGGTGCTGGTGTCGGTGATCTCGCACCTGGCGATCCTGGTCACCGCGTACTCGCTGGCCCGCTCGTCGAGCTACCTCGCGCCGCGGGCCGGGCAGCTGGCGGTGGCCACCGCGCTGCTGCTGCCGTGGCTCACGCTGATCGAGCCGACGCGCGAGACGCTCAACTACGGGCAGATCAACCTGCTGCTGATGGGCCTGGTGGCGGCCGACTGCCTGCTGCCGCGCACCCGCTGGCCGCGCGGCCTGCTGGTCGGCATCGCGGCCGCGATCAAGCTGACGCCGCTCGGGTTCCTGCTGCTGTTCCTGCTGCGCCGCGACTTCCGCGCGATGGCGGTGACCGCCATCACGTTCGCCGCGACGGTGGTGATCGGGCTGATCGCGATGCCGAAGGACTCCGCGGACTGGTGGCTGGACTCGATGTTCTCCACCGGCGATTCCCTCGGCACCGTCTACGTGGGCAACATGACGCTGCGCAGCCTGATCGCCAAGCAGTCGGTGACCGGGTTCGAGCTCAACGCGCTGTGGGTGCTCGGCTCGCTGCTGCTGCTCGCGATGGCGGTGCTCGGCATGCGGTACGCGCTGCGGGTCGGCAACCTGCCACTGGCGGTGTGCCTGAACGCGGTGTGGATCCTGCTGGTGTCGCCGATCTCCTGGTCGCACCACTGGGTGTGGGCCGGGCCTGCGCTCGCGCTGCTGTTCGCGATGTCGTTGCGGCACCGCTGGTACGGGGTGCTGTTCACGGTGGTGCTGTGCGCGCTGACGGTGCTGATCGCGCCGCAGTGGTACCTGCCGAACACCGGGGACAAGGAACTGGCCTGGACGTTCTCGCAGCAGGTGGTCGGCAACTCCTACACGCTGATCGGCATCGGATTCCTGGTCGCCGCGGCGGTGGCCTACGCGCGGTTCCGGCCCGGTGCCGTCCGCGCACCGGCGCCCGTCGAAGTGCCACCGGCGGCCGCGCCCCAGCACTACCGCTGATCCGACGCTCCACCGGCGCGTCGTGCTCCCGACACACCGGTGTTTCCGCGATTTCAATGGAAATTCGACGTCCGGTTTCCATTGAAATCGCGTCAGCCCGGCGCCGACCGCGGCCGCGGAATCCGTGCTCACCGGAAGCCCGGACCAGTCCACTGGGGACGGCGGTCACCCGGACAGAGCAGTTGACCAGCGGCTGATCGGAGTCCACCGCATACTCGCTTCGGTCCACGAACCGGTTCCGGCCGACGGCCGGGGCCCTGCGCGGAAACGAGGTGCCGCATGCGTCGTCGGCTGGGATTCCCGATCGCGCTGCTGCTGGCCACGGCGGTGCTGCCCGCGGCCAGCGCCGCCGCCCCGGAGTCGAGCACCCGGATTCCGCTGCGCGACGCTCCGCTGGATCGCACCCAGACCCGCGAGGTCCGCACCTCGACGCCGTTCGACCTGGTCGGATTCGCCTGGGAGGGACCGGCACCGGACCAGGTCGAGGTCCGCACCCGCGGCTCCGGGGAGTGGAGCGAGTGGACGGAGCTGGAAGCCGAAGCGCGCGGCAGCGAACCGCTGTGGACCGGGCGGGCCGACACCGCGCAGGTGCGCGCCAGCCGCGGCGGCGCGGACGTGACCGGCGACCTCGAACTGATCGCGATCGACCCCGGCACCAGCTCCGCCACCGCCCCGGACACCCGGATCGCCGGGTCGCCGCCGGTCGTCGGGCGCGCGCAGTGGGGCGCCGACGAGAACCTGATGACCTGGCAGCCCGAGCCCACCCGGACCGAAGCCGTGATCGTGCACCACACCGCGGGCACCAACGACTACAGCTGCGCGCAGTCCGCCGACATCGTGCGGGCGATCTACCGCTACCACGCCGTCGAGCTGAAGTGGGGCGACATCGGCTACCACGCGCTGGTCGACAAGTGCGGCACCGTGTTCGAGGGCCGCGCGGGCGGGCTGCGCGGCGACGTCGTCGGCGGGCACGCGCGGGGCTTCAACCGCAACACCTTCGGCGTGTCGATGCTCGGCAACTACGACCTGGCCGCGCCGAGCGCCAAGACCGTCGAGTCGGTCGCTGAGATCAGCGCCTGGAAGCTGGGCACCGCGGGCGTGCCCGCCGACGGCCGGACCGAGCTGGTCGCCGAGCCGGCGAACAACTCGCACCACCCGGCCGGGGCCGAGGTCTCGCTGCCGACGATCTTCGGGCACCGCGACGTGAGCCGGACGGCCTGCCCCGGCCAGCGCGGCTACGAGAAGCTCGACCCGATCCGCTCCCGCGCGGCAGTCCTCCAGCAGCGCCACGCCCGGCCCTGAACCATCACCACCAGCGGTTCAGGAACTCGGCCACGCCGTCGTCGGTGTTGCTGGTGGTGACCTCGTCGGCCGCGGCCAGGGCCGCCGGGTGGGCGTTGCCCATCGCCACTCCGCGGCCCGCCCAGGACAGCATCGGGACGTCGTTGGGCATGTCGCCGAAGGCGATCACGTCGGCCTGGTCGACGCCGAGGTCGGCGGCCACCGCGGCCAGGCCGGTCGCCTTGTCCACCCCGGCCGCCGAGAGCTCGATCAGCCCCGACGACGTCGAGTAGGTCAGTTGCAGCTGGGAGCCGAGCACCGCGCCCGCCGCCTCCGCCATCTCCGCGCTCGTCATGTGCTCGTGCAGCACCAGCAGCTTGACCGCGGGCTTGCCGGTCAGCTCGTCGGTCCCGGCGACCCGGATGTCCGCGTTCGGCCACACCCGGCGGAAGTCGGCCTCGGCCAGGAACTGCTCGTGCGGCCGGTCGTGCGCGCCGTCGGTCGTGCGCTCCACCGCGAAGGCGCAGCCGGGCAGCTCGTGGCGCAGCTCGCGCACCACGTCGTGCAGCTCCAGGGCCTCGATCACGTGGCTCTGGAGCACCTGGTCGGCAGCGGCGTCGTAGAGCACCGCGCCGTTCGCGCACACCGCCACGCCGGCCACCCCGAGGCCGTCGACGACCATCGGCATCCAGCGCGGCGGTCGGCCGGTGACCAGCACGAACGGGGTACCCGAGGCGACCACCCGCTGCACCGTCCCGGCGGTTCGCGAGCTCACCCGCTCCATCGGGTCGAGCAGGGTTCCGTCCACGTCTGATGCCACCAGGCCGGGTTTGCGCACGCCGCCATCCTGCCTGGTGCGGGCGGGCGGACCCGCACCCAGCACCCGCCAACGCGATCCGCGCCACCGCGCATCACCTGATCGGGTCGATGGCGGTGGTGCTCGACCAGTACGGTCGACGTGTGCGAGTTGGGATCGTGATTCTGCCGGAGCACCGTTGGTGGGCCGCCGAGCCGCTGTGGCGGATGGCCGAGGAGTACGGCTTCGCCCACGCCTGGACCTACGACCACCTGGGCTGGCGGTCCCTTGTGGACAAGTCGTGGTTCGACGCGGTGCCGACCTTGACCGCGGCCGCGATGGTCACCTCGACCATCCGGCTGGGCACCCTGGTCGCCTCGCCGAACTTCCGGCACCCGGTGCACTTCGCGCGGGAGCTCACCGCGCTCGACGACATCTCCGACGGCCGGATCACGCTCGGCATCGGCGCGGGCAGCGCTGCCTTCGACAGCCGGGTGCTCGGCCAGCCGGAGCTGACGCCCGCCCAGCGCTCCGACCGGTTCGCCGAGTTCCTGGAGCTGCTGGACCGGATCCTCACCCACGACTCCACCGACTACTCGGGCACCTACTACTCCGCCGTGGAGGCCCGCAGGCACCCCGGCTGCGTGCAGCTGCCCCGGCTGCCGTTCGTGGTGGCCGCCAACAGCCCCCGCTCGATGCAGCTGGCCGCCCGGTACGGCAAGGGCTGGATCACCACCGGCCGCGCGCGGGAGGACCAGGAGACCTGGTGGCGGTCGGTCGCCGAGCTCTCGCTGCGGTTCGCCGAGTCGCTCGCCGAGCAGGGGCGGGACCCGGCGAAGGTCGACCGATACCTGCAGGCCGACGCCGGACCGGTGTTCTCGATGTCCAGTGTGGAGCACTTCCGCGACGTGGTGGGCCGCGCACGCGAGCTCGGCTTCACCGACGTGATCACCCACTGGCCGCGCGCCGACGGCCCTTACGCGGGCAAGGAGTCGACGGTCGAGGAGATCGCCTCGGAAGTCCTCCCGGAGATCTGATCAGACCTCACCGCGAAGCGAGCAGCGTCGCGCCGACCGCGAGGAACTCGGCGGGCGCGCCGCCCAAGGCCGAAAGGCGGTGCGGGACGCGGGCGCTGAAGCTGACGCTGTCCCCGGCCCGCAGCGTCGTCGCGCCCTGGTCGAAGTCCACGTGCAGCTGGCCGCTGAGCACGTAGAGCCAGTCGTGCCCCTCGTGCTTGACCGGGCGCACGCCCTCGCTGGTCGGGGAGATCCGGTAGCGCGCGGCGTAGAGGCCGGGGATCACCGCGCGCGGCGTCAGCACCTGCAGCGCCATGCCGTCGGTGTCGACCGTCGGGACCTCGTTGCCGCGCAACACCATCGCCGCCGGTCCCGGCCTGCCGTCGGTGAACAGCTGGGACAGGCCGACCTCCAGCGCGGTCGCCAGCCGGGCCAGCACGTCCAGCGCCGGTGTCAGCTCGCCCTGCTCGACGTTGACCAGGTGCGACACGTCGAGCTCCGCGCGGGCCGCGAGCTCGCCCTGGTCCAGCCCGCGGGCGGCCCGCAACCGGCGGATCCGGTCGCCCAGCCCGGCGAGAGCACGCGAACTACCAGGGTTGTCGGACACGTCGAACACCATAAGTCGGGCGCGGCGGGTTCGCTGCGATCGCGCGTGTGCCCCGATGCCCCGCCGGGTAACCGTGTTCGGCAGGAGGTGGTGGTGATGTCGGTTCGGGAGACAGTGCAGCGCCTGCTGGACGACGAGGGCACCACCTACGCCGCCGAAGCCGGGATCAAGCTGGAGAACAAGCCCGCCCCGCTGTACCGGCTGCTGGTGCTGGCGGTGCTGATGTCCACGCGGATCAAGGCGGAGCTGGCGGTGTCGGCGGCGCGGGAGCTCGGCGAGTTCGGCACGCCGCAGAAGATGTGCGACGCGACCTGGCAGCAGCGGGTGGACGCGCTCGACCGCGGGCGCTACGCCCGCTACGACGAGAGCACGTCGACGGCGCTCGGCAAGGGTGCTCAGCTGCTGATCGACCGCTACCACGGCGATCTGCGCCGGATGCGGGCGAAGGCGGACGGGGATCTGGACGTGCTGCGGGAGCTGCTCACCGAGGTGCCGCGGATCGGCCCGGTGGGCGCGGACATCTTCTGCCGCGAAGTGCAGCTGGTGTGGCCCGAGCTGCGGCCGTTCTTCGACGAGAAGGCCCTGGCCGGCGCGCGGAAGCTGGGCCTGCCGACCAAACCGGAACGGCTGGCCGAGCACGTCGAGGGCCACGACCTGGCGCGGCTGGCGGCAGCGCTGGTCCGGGCGTGAGCGGCGGTGCGCCCGACACGCCGACGGCGTGTCAGGCCGGGCGCCGGTTTTGCCGGAAACTGCCCCGGCGTTCCGGGCGCAGCAGCGTGCCAGTTTCCGGCAAAACCGCCGCTCACGAGCGGGAACCGCTACTTGGGTTCGAGGACCTCGCGGCCGCCGAGGAACGGGCGCAGGGCCACCGGGACCCGCACCGAACCGTCGGCCTGCTGGTGGTTCTCCAGGATCGCCACGATCCAGCGGGTGGTGGCCAGCGTGCCGTTGAGGGTGGCCGCGATGCGGGTACGGCCCTCCTCGTCGCGGTAGCGGGTGTTGAGCCGCCGCGCCTGGAACGTGGTGCAGTTCGAGGTGGAGGTCAGCTCGCGGTAGGTCTGCTGGCTGGGCACCCAGGCCTCGCAGTCGAACTTGCGGGCCGCGCTGGCGCCGAGGTCACCGGCCGCGGTGTCGATCACCCGGTAGGGCACCTCGATCTTGGCCAGCATGTCCTCCTCCCAGGCCAGCAGGCGCTGGTGCTCCTCCCGCGCGTCCTCCTCGCGGCAGTAGACGAACATCTCCAGCTTGTTGAACTGGTGCACGCGGATGATGCCGCGGGTGTCCTTGCCGTAGGAGCCCGCCTCGCGGCGGAAGCAGGTCGACCAGCCCGCGTAGCGCAGCGGACCGTCGGAGAAGTCCAGGATCTCGTCCGAGTGGTAGCCGGCCAGCGGCACCTCCGAGGTGCCGACCAGGTACAGGTCGTCGGCCTCCAGCCGGTAGACCTCGGTGGAGTGCGCGCCGAGGAAACCGGTGCCCTCCATGATCTCCGGCCGGACCAGCACCGGCGGCACGACCAGGCTGAACCCGCTGGCGGTCGCCTGCGCGGCCGCCATGTTCAGCAGCGCCAGCTCCAGCTGCGCGCCGATGCCGGTGAGGAAGTAGAACCGGGCGCCGGACACCTTCGCGCCGCGCTCCATGTCGAAGGCCCCGAGCGCGTTGCCCAGGTCGACGTGGTCCTTCACCTCGAAGTCGAACTCGCGCGGCACGCCGACGTGCTTGAGCACCGCGTAGTCGTCCTCGCCGCCCGGCGGGACGTCGGGCTCGACGATGTTCTGGACGGCCTTCTGCGCGCGCAGCAGCTCGTCGTCGGTCTCCGACTGCGCGGCCTCGGCCTCCTTGACCTGCGCGGAGAGCTCCTTGGCCTGGGCCAGCAGCGCATCGCGCTCCTCGCCCTTGGCCTTGCCGACCTTCTTGCCGAGCTGCTTCTGCTCGGCGCGCAGGTTGTCCGCGCGGGACACCGCGGACCTGCGACGCTCGTCGGCGGACAGCAGCGCGTCCACCAGGGACGCGTCTTCGCCCCGCGCACGCTGCGAAGCGCGCACGGCTTCCGGATCATCGCGTAGCGTCTTCAGGTCGATCACAGCTGGTCAGCGTAGTCCTACCGACCCGGCCTCCGACGCCTGGGTGGGCTTGTGGTCAATTTCGTACGAAATTGACCATCACCCGGGTGAACGTCAATTTCGTACGAAATTGACGCCCCGCCCCGCTCAGCTGGTGCCGGGGATGCGGTGCGGGACGAAGGCCGCGCCGTCGTCGGTGATCAGGCCCGCCGTCTCGCGGATGCCGAGGCCCGCCGAGGAGTCGCCGACCACCCAGGCACCGAGGGCCGGGCGCATCCCGTCGAACTCCGGCAGCGGGTCGAACGCCTGGTAGACGTAGCCCTCCTCGCCGTAGATGCCCGCCGTCTCGGTCTCCCAGCCCGGCGCCACCACGGAGATGTTGTTGCCCTCGCGGCCCAGCCGCGGCTTGCGGACGTACTCGGTGAGCAGACCCGGCTGGTCCAGGAACGTCGGCAGCAGGTTCGGGTGCCCGGGGTGCATCTCCCACAGGATCGCCAGCAGCGCCTTGTTGGACAGCAGCATCTTCCACAGCGGTTCGATCCACTGGGTGGCGGGCAGCGTGCTGACCGCGTGCTTGCCGAACTCGTCGTCGACCATCCACTCCCAGGGGTAGATCTTGACGACGGAGTTCATCGGCGCCTCTTCGAGGTCGACGAAGCGCTCCAGCAGGCTGTCCCAGCCGATCTCCTCGATCGCCAGGCCGACGGTGTCCAGCCCCGCCTCCGCCGCGGTCTCCTGCAGGTAGGCGGCGGTGATGTTGTCCTCACCGGTGGTGTCGGCCGACGACCAGGTGAAGTGCGCCTCGTTGGTCGCCAGCTGGTCCTTGATCTCGCCCCAGCGCTCCACCAGCTTCTCGTGGATGGAGTTCCACTGGTCGTCGCCCTCGTGGCACTCGGTCAGCCAGTGCCACTGCACGACCGCGGCCTCCAGCAGCGAGGTCGGCGTGTCGGCGTTGTACTCCAGCAGCTTGGCCGGGCCGGTGCCGTCGTAGCGCAGGTCGAACCGGCCGTAGAGGTGCGGGTCGCTGCGCTTCCAGGACTCGGCGATCTTCGGCCACACCCACTCCGGGATGCCGAAGTCCTTGTAGCGCTCGGTGGTGACCACGTGGTCCACCGCGTCCAGGCACATCGAGTGCAGCAGCTCGACGTCGGCCTCCAGGGAGAGCACCTCGTCGAGGCTGAACTCGTAGTGCACGCCCTCGTCCCAGTAGGGCCTCGCCGAGCCGTCCGCCGCGCGGGCGGGCGTGCCGAAGACGAGCCCCAGCTCCTCGACCTTGGCCTGCCAGTCCGGCCGCCGTTCGGTAGTCCTGCGTCGCACCCGTCAGCTCCCGCTGCTGCCGCTCTTGTTGTTGATGCCGAAGCCACCGCGCTGGATGGTCTTGCCGCTGGTGTCCTTGATGGTGGACCCGGACGGCTTGGTGAAGGACGATCCGCTCGCCGGCGACCCCACCGGCGGCGCCGACACACCGGCGGGCGTGTAGGCGTAGCGGTAGGAGGCCTGCCCCATGCCACCACCGGGCAGGAAGATCGGCATGAAGAACATGCCGCCGCTGACGTGACCGCCGTGGCTCTGCACGTAAGCCGGGTCGCAGAACTGGTCCTCGTCCCGGACGCCCGGCTGGCCGGACTGGTCGGTCGCGCAGTACTGCTCGCTGGCATTGGCCTCGTTGCTGACCTCGGACGCCGAGTACATCGCGGCGACCAGCGCCACGACGCCGACCGTCACGCCGCCGCCGATCATCACCCGGCGGCGCTTCTGGCTCTTCTGCTCCGCGGCCTGGAGCTCGGCGCGTTCCTTCTCCTCGCGGCGCTTCTCCGCCGCGATCCGGGCGCGCTGCTCCGCTAGCGTCGGTTCGCGCGGGGTCGTGCTCTCGGCATCCTGGTGCCGGATCTGACCACGCGCCGGTCCCGCCGTCGGCTGCTCGGGCTGCTGCGGAGGGTTCGGCGGCGTTCCCCCACCCGACTGCTCGTCTGCCACTGGCTTGCCATCTTCCGTCATAGCCCCACTCCCGGAAGCAACATTACCTACCGAGCTGACGGCCCCGGCAACGAATCGGTTCCGAAGCAGCCGCAGGTAACCGCGCAACGCGATGTCGAACCAGGCATCATGTCCTCGATGGCCGCGCCCGATGCACCCCAGAGTCCCAGCCGGAAGAAGCCCAACACCCGGCTCGTGATGATCTGCGCCGTGCTCGGCGCGCTGCTGGTCCTGGTGGTCAGCGCGCTGCTGAACTGGCCGACCGGCGGGTCCTCGCGCAGCGGCGGGCCCAACCAGCTCGGCGAGTCCCCGGCACCGAAGGTGGTGTTCAGCGCACCGCCGGGCAGCTGCCTGAACTGGGCCGAACCCGATGCCTCGGACATCCGCCAGGTGACCTGCGCCGAACCGCACCTGTTCGAGGTCACCGGGACCGCCGACCTGGGCCCCGAGTTCGGCCCGCAGGCCCCGTTCCCGAACACCGAGCAGTGGCAGGAGCTCAAGCAGGAGCGCTGCGTGGAGGTCTCCACCGGCTTCCTGTCCGGCCGGTTCGACCCCAACGGCCGGTTCAGCGTCGGCGCCTTCACGCCCAGCGAGGACGGCTGGGCCGACGGCGACCGGAAGCTGCACTGCGGCCTCCAGCAGCCCGGCCCGTCCGGCAAGCTCTACCCGATCACCGGCAGCGCCTCGACGATGGACCAGTCCAACACCTACCCGGAGGGCCGCTGCCTGGGCGTCAACGGCACCGCGGTGTGGGACCCGGTGGACTGCGCGCGGCCGCACTCGGTGGAGATCACCGGCGTGGTCGACCTCGCCGAGCAGTTCCCCGGCGGCTTCCCGGAGGAGAAGGCCCAGGACGACTTCCTGTTCGGCCGGTGCGAGGAGATGACCGGCCGCTACGCGGGCGGCCCGACGGTGGCCAAGGACAAGGGCCTGGTCGTCTACTGGGACACCCTCCCGCAGGAGAGCTGGGACGCCGGATCGCGGCAGGTCAACTGCAAGGTGAGCGCGCAGTTGCCGGACGGCAGCGGGCTGGCGCCGGTGACCGGCAGCGTCAAGGGCGAGGTGCGCGTCGGCACCGAGCCCGCGCCGCGCGCCACCGCTCCCGGCGAGCCCGGCGCACCCGCCACCGAGCCGCGCTGAGCTGGTAGAACGGGTCCATGCCGGTGGAGATGACCCGCGCCCGGTTCGAGGAGCTCGTCGCGGACGCGCTGGATCTGCTGCCCGCGGAGTTCGCGGCCGCGATGAACAACGTCGTGGTCCTGGTCGAGGACGCCAATCCCGAGGACCCGACGCTGCTCGGGCTGTACGAGGGCATCGCGCTGACCGAGCGCGACAGCACCTACGCCGGGGTCATGCCGGACCGGATCTCGATCTACCGCGAACCGCTGCTGGAGATGTGCGCCGACGAGGAGGAGCTGGTCGACGAGATCGCGGTGACGGTGATCCACGAGATCGCCCACCACTTCGGCATCGACGACGACAAGCTCCACGCCCTCGGCTGGGGCTAGCAGCCGGGCGCGCGTCAATTTCGTACGAAATTGACCATCAGCTCGGGAGGCCGTCCCAGGAGGGGCAGGTCCAGCCGGTGGGGGCGTCGGGGTCGGACTCCAGGACGATCACTCCGGTGTTGGGCAGGAGGACCGAGTTGGCCGTTGCGCCGTCGACGTTCGAGGCCAGGGCGGCTGCCGCGAGGCGGAGCATCGCGCCGTGGCTGACCAGGACCACCGAGCCGTCGCCCGCTCCGTCGATCGCGGTGCGTGCTCCGGCGACGAACCTGGTCAGGGCCTCGCGGCCGGTCTCGCCGCCCGGCATCGGCACGTCGAGCTCGCCGCCGTGCCAGAGCGAGTAGACCTCGTGGAAGCTCCGCAGCGCCGCCACGTCGCCCCGGCGTTCCAGGTCACCGGCGTAGACCTCGTGCGTGCCCTCGACGATCTCGACGGGCAGCCCGTGGCGCTGCGCCAGCGGCTGCGCCGTCTGCTGCGCGCGGATCGCCCGGCTCGCGTGGATCGAGACGATCTTCTCCTCGGCCAGCCGCACCGCCAGCTCCGCCGCCTGCCGCTGCCCCAGCTCGGTCAGACCCGGGCCGGGCGGCAGCGTGTCGAGCACGTGATCCACGTTGGCCGGAGTCTGCCCGTGCCGGATCAGGACCAGGCGCAGTCCGGTGGGCGCTGCGAGCTCGAACCCGTTCATGCCAGCCGCCCTGCTCGTACGTCCTCGACCCACTGGGCGGAGAGGCGGAAGGCCTGCTCCGAGGCCGTCTCGCGCACGCTGGCCGGGGATTTGTCGGCCTTCGGGTAGGAGCCGAGGAACCGGACCGTGCTGCACCGGCGGCGCAGGGCGGTCAGCGCGTCGCCGATGCGGGCGTCCGCGACGTGGCCGTCGAAGTCCAGGAAGAACCGGTACTCGCCGAAGCGGTCCTTGATCGGCCGGGACTCGATGCGGCTGAGGTTGATGCCGCGCAGCGACAGCTCGGCGAGCAGCTCGGCGAGCGAGCCGACCTCGTCGCCGATCACCGCGCACACCGAGGTGCGGTCCGCGCCGGTCGGTTCCGGGAGCTTGCCGGGGCGGCGGACCAGCAGGAAGCGGGTCACCGCATCGCGCACGTCGGCGATGCCGCCGACCAGCCGCGCCAGCGACGGGTAGTGCTCGACGGCGACCGGTGCCGAGATCGCCGCGTCGAACTCGCCCGCCGCCACCGCCGCGGCACCGGCCGCGGTCGAACTGGTGGCCCGCACCTCCGCGCCGGGCAGGTTCGCCGCGAGCCATTCGCGGACCTGCGCGAGCGCGTGCGGGTGGCTGGCCACGGTGCGGATCGCGCGCTGCTCGGTGCCCGGCCTGACCAGCAGGTCGAACTGCACCGGCAGCAGGGTCTCCTGGACGGCGACCAGCGGCTCGTCGGTGGTCAGCGCGTCGAGCGTCGCGGGCACCGAGCCCTCCACGGAGTTCTCCACCGGAACCCCGGCCGCCAGCACCTCGCCGCGGCGCACCGCGGCCAGCGCCAGCGGGACGGTCTCGAAGGGCACGAGTTCGGCGTCGAAGTCCCCGGTGAGCGACCTGGTGGCTTGCTCGGTGAAGGTGCCCGCCGGGCCGAGGTACGCGATTTGTGGCACACGACCACCCTAGAGAAGTCCTCCCGGCCAGCCCGCGCTACGGGTCGGATCCGTGAGCGTTTCGGGGCGTCATGGCACCCCGAAACGCTCACGGACCCCACCCCCGCGAGGCGACCGCGGCGTCCCGAACCCGCAATGCGCTCCAGGTGTGACCTACCCGATGCCACTTGTTCGGGCTTTCCTGCGATGCTGTGTGTCGTGACCGCGTCGGAGGGAGCTGAGCCGGAGCTGCAGCTCGTCTTGTGCGCGTTGGACGAGCCGCTGGCCGCAGCCTGGCAGGAGATCGCAGACGACCGCGTCGGACTCAGCGTCCACCGGGGTTCCGTGCTCGACCTGACCGTGGACGCCGTGGTGAGCCCGGCGAATTCCTACGGCTGGATGCGCGGCGGCATCGACGCCGTGTACGCGCGGGCCTTCCCGGAGGTGGAGGAGCAGGTGCGCAGCGCCGTGCTCGCCTACCACGGCGGGGAGCTGCCGGTCGGCGAGGCGCTGCTGGTGCCCACCGGGGCGCCGAACCCGATCTGGCTGATCAGCGCGCCCACCATGCGGGAGCCCGGGGAGCTGTTGCCCGTCGACACCGTGCACCCCTACCTGGCGGCGCGCGCGGTGCTGCGGCTCTGGGCCAGCGCGGTGCTGGAGAACGGCGCGCTGGTGCGGCAGGTGGTGCGGTCGATCGCGATGCCCGGGCTGGGCACCGGCGTCGGCGGCGTGGCGCCGGACCTGTGCGCGCGGCAGATCGCCGCCGCGTGGGACGAGGTGTTCACCCACGTGGACCAGCGCTGACGATCAGGCGGAACCGGGCGGTGATGAGTACCGTCGGGCGCACCGACCACCGAGGAGGTTCCCCGATGCTGATTCGCCGTTTGGCCCGGCCGATGCTCGCCGCGGTGTTCATCTACGGCGGGATCGGGTCGCTGCGCGATGCGCCGAACCACGCCAAAGCGGCGGCCCCGCTGTTGGAGAAGGCCACCGGACCGATCAAGGACTCGCTGCCCGAGCAGGTGCCCACCGACCCGGAGACCCTGGTGCGCATCGACGGCGCGGTCAAGATCGGCGCGGGTGCGCTGCTGGCGCTCGGCAAGTTCCCGCGGCTGTCCGCGCTGCTGCTGGCGGGCAGCGTCGTGCCGACGACGCTGGCCGCGCACGCCTTCTGGGAGATCTCCGACCCGCAGGAACGCGCCAACCAGCAGGTCCACTTCCTCAAGAACGTCGGGCTGCTCGGCGGCCTGCTGCTGACCGCGGTGGACACCGGCGGCAAGCCCTCCGTCGGCTACCGCGCCAAGCGCCGCGCGCGCAAGGTCTCCGCGCAGGCCCACCAGACCGTCGGCGCGGTCAAGGGCGTGGCGAAGATCAAGAAATAGCGCCGGATCCGACCCTAAGCGCACCTGCTGGCGGGTACCTACGTAGCGTGGGTGTCGTGCCGGTGAGCGTGCTGCTAGTCGATGATCATGAGGTGGTCCGGCGCGGTCTGCGCGACCTGCTGGACACCGAGGAGGACGTCACGATCGTCGCCGAGGCCGGTGGTGTCGGCGAGGCCTTGGTGCGCGCGCAGGCGACCGGTCCCGACGTCGCCGTCATCGACATGCGGCTGCCCGACGGCGACGGCCTGGAGCTGTGCCGACGGCTCCGCGAGCTGCCCGAGCCGCCGTACTGCCTGGTGCTGACCGCGTTCGACGACGAGGCCGCGCTGGTCGGGGCGATCAACGCCGGGGCGTCCGGCTACCTGCTCAAGCAGGTCCGGGGCCAGGACCTGGTCAACGCGGTCCGCGAGGTGGCGGCGGGCCGGTCGCTGCTGGACCCGATCACCACCGGCCGGGTGCTGGCCCGGCTGCGCCAGTCGAGCAGCCCGGAGCAGGACGAGCTGGCGGCGCTGACCGAGCGGGAGCGCCGGGTGCTGGAGCTGATCGGCGAGGGCCTGACCAACCGCCAGATCGCCGAACAGCTGTTCCTGGCGGAGAAGACGGTGAAGAACTACGTGACCTCGGTGCTGGCCAAGCTCGGCATGGAACGCCGCACCCAAGCCGCCGCCTGGGTAGCCCGCCGCCAGGGCCAGCTCTGAGAGCCGAACTTGCCTACTTGCTCGGGCTGAGCGGTACTTCCCAGGTGACTGTGGTTCCGCTGTCGGGGGATGAGGTCAGGACGCAGCGGCCTCCTGCTGCGACTGCTCGTTCTTCGAGGTTTCGCAGGCCTCGCTTGCTCACGTCGCGGGGGATTCCGCAGCCGTCGTCGACCACCTGCAGGAGGAGTCCGGCCGTCGAGCGGCGGACCCGGACCAGCACCGCCTTCGCCCCGGCATGCCTGACCACGTTGGACAGCGCTTCGCGCAGGGCGGCGCGGGCGTGGTCGGCGACCTGGACCGGCACGTCCGACAGGTCGCCCTCGATCTCCAGCCGCGGCGGGCGGCCCAGCAGCTCGCCGGCGATCTGCACCTCGGAGCGCATCGAGTCGTCCAGCGCGGGCGCCTGGTCGGGTGTTTCCGGGTCGGCCGAGCGCAGCGTGCGGGCGGTGGCCCGGACCTCGGCGATCGCCTGGTCGATCTGCTCCATGGTCTCCGCCAGCCGGGAGGCGTCGGCGGGCGCGAGCTGCCCGGACAGCCGCCGCTCCAGCACCTCCAACTGCACTCCGGTGGCGTAGAGCCGCTGCACGATCACGTCGTGCAGATCGCGGGCGATGCGCTCGCGCTCCTGGTACACCGCGATCCGCTGCCGCGCGGTGGAGCCCTCGGCGAGCACCAGCGCCAGCCCGGCCTGCGCGGCGAACGAGGTCAGCACGTCAACCGCGACCCGCGTGAACGTGCTCGCGCCGCGCCTGCGGTACACCGCCAGCGCGCCCAGCCGGCGCTCGCGGGTGCCGAACGGAGCGACCGCGAACGGGCCGTAGACCCGCAGCGCAGCCGGGACGTACGGGGCCGTCAGCGGGTCGTCGATGAGGTCGTCGACGACGACCGGGACACCGCTGCGGGCGACGCGCGCGGCGGCGGACCGCGAGGACAGGACGGTGCCGACCGGGTCGCCGAGCGGGCCGGTCGCGGATGGCGCGCCGTAGGCCGCTTCGACGGTCAGGCGGCCGTCGTCGGCGCGGACGGTGACGACGCCGAGGTCGGCCTCGGCGAGTTCGGCTGCGCGGCGGACGACCAGCGGCAGCACCGCGTCGGGATCTTCCGCGGACAGCGCCACGCGGGTGATCTCGGTCGATGCCGCCAGCATTCGCCGGGCGAGGGAGGAATCCATGTCGTGCACGAGGCTATAGCTCCCAACCTGTCGCTGGCGCCTCCTGACGACGCAGGTCACAGGCGGTGGGCTGCGCGAGGAACACGACCCGACTTCCTACCGCGACGCGGGCGGCCGGTGCGACATCGGCTTCCGGCCAGCGGAGCTCCCGCTCAGCCGACGACCGCACGGCCCTGCCCGGCTTCCGCTCGGACCACTCCGTTCTCCACGCGCAGGACGACGTCGGCGCGCTCGGCTTCCGACCAGCGGTGCGTCACGTGCACCAGCGTGCGACCGCGCAGCTCGTGCGTCAGGCGCTCCAGGAGCGCCTCAGCGGTCGGGACGTCCAAGTGCGCCGTCGGCTCGTCGAGCAGCACCAGCTCGGCGTCGGGGACCAGCAGCGCGCGGGCCAGCGCCAAGCGCTGCGCTTCGCCCCCGGACATCGCCGTGCTGCTGACCACGGTGCCCAGGCGCTCGTCCCAGTGCGGCAACCCGGCCAGCCGGAGCGCCTCGACCAGTTCGTCGTCGCTCGCTCGCGGCGCGGCCACCCGCAGGTTCTCGCGCACCGTCGTCGACACGAGCTGCGGTTCCTGCGGGCACCAGGCGATCCGCTGCGGCACCCGGGCCTCGCCGCGCTCCTCGCGCAGGAATCCCAGCAGCAGCGCCAGGAGCGTCGACTTGCCGCCGCCGGAAGGCCCGACGATCGCCACGTGCGTCCCGACCGGCACGCGCAGGTCGACGCCGCGCAGCGCCGGTTCGGCAGCACCCGGCCAGCGCACGTCGACGTCGGCGAGCTCGATCTCGCCGTCCGTGCGCGCGCTCCGCTCCTGGACGTCGTCGGACACCGCGAGCAGCGGCTCCAGGCGGTTCTGCGCGGCGCGCAGCGAACGCCACTGCTGCGCGGCCGGTGGCAGCAGCGCGACGGCTTCGGCCACCGCGAGCGGCACGAGCCCGAGCAGCGGCGCCAGTTCGGGTGCCAGGCGGCCTTCTGACACGGCGGCCGCGCCGAGCCACGCACCACCGAGCACCGCGATGCCGATGAGCAGGGTGATCACCGCTGTCGCGGCACCCGCGCCGAAGGCTGCGCGCCGGGCTCGCGCGGCGAGCCGCGTGTCCTCCGCCGCCAGCTCAGCGCGCTGTCCGGTGTGCGCGCCGAAGGCGAGCAGTTCCGCCGCGCCGTCGAGGAGCCCCAGGACGCGGGCCGCGACCCGTCGCCGCCCCTCGGCCACGGCAGTCGTCGCGCGTCGCTCCGCCAGCACCGCCGCGAACGGGCTCGCGAAGCACGCCACGAGGAGCACGACGGCGAGCAGCACGCCGGCTTCGGGCAGCACCAGCGCCTGCACCACGACCGCCACGACCATCACGATCACGGCCACCAGCGGCGGGAAGATCACCCTCGGCACCAGGTCGCGGACCGCGTCGACGTCGTCGACGAGGCGGGCGACGCCCTCGCCCCGGCGGAGCCCGGCGGTGCGCACCGGTCCGAGCCGCACCAGCGCGTCCCACAGCCGACGCCGCATCCGGCCGGACATCCGGAACGCCGCATCGTGCGTGACCAGCCGTTCCACGTAGCGCAGCACCGCGCGCGAGAGCGCGAAGGTGCGCACGCCGACGACCGCGACCGACAGCGTGAGGATCGGTGGTTGTTGCGAAGCGCGGGCGATCAGCCAGGCCGACGTCGCGGCCAGCGCGAGGCCGGAGAGCAGCGACAGCGCGCCGAGGCCGGTGCCGACGAGCAGCCGCGGCGAGAGCAGGTCGCGGAGGCGACCGCGGGCAGCGGGCAGGTCGGGCGCAGCGGCCGGGGCGGTCGCGAGCGCCTCCTCGGAGCGTTCCGCGGCGGCGTCCGGCCGGTGGCTGGCGAGCACCACGGTGGCACCGGCGTCGGCCGCGCGGCGGATCGCCGTGTTGATCTGGTGCGCCGTGGCGGTGTCGAGGTGCGCGGTGGGCTCGTCGAGCAGCAGGATCGTCGCGTCGCCGCGCAGCCGCAGCAGCGCGCGGGCCACCGCGACCCGTTGACGCTCCCCTGTGGACAGTTCGTCGGTGCGGCGGTCGCGCAGGTGCGCCGCCGCTGCCTCGGCCAGCGCTTCGCCGACGTGGGCCGAGAGGTCCGGCTGGTCGGCCGCGGCGAGGGCGAGCTCGCCCTCGACCGTGCCGCCGGAGAACGTCGGGCGCTGCGGCACCCAGGCGATGCGGCGGCGCCACTCCGCCGGTGCGAACTCCGCGATGTCCACGCCGTCGCAGGTGATCGTGCCGCTCGCCGGTTCGGCGAAGCCGAGCAGCACCGCCATCGCGGTGGACTTGCCGCTGCCGCTGGGGCCGATGCCGTCGAAGCCCTCCAGCCGCACGATCTCGCCCGGCCGCGCGGTGAAGCTCAGCCCGTCCGGCGCGAACCCGTCCCGCCGCCGCACCCGGAGCCCGGTGACGCGCAGCTCTCCGGAGAGCGGGTGGCCGGAGCCCGGCCGGTGGTCGCCATCGCCGCTCACGATCTCGTCGACCCGGCGGACGGCCTCCACGCCGTCCTCGCTGGCGTGGTGCGCGGCGCCCGCGGCGCGCAGCGGGAGGTAGCACTCCGGGGCCAGGACCAGCACCAGCAGGCCGGTGGCCAGGTCGAAGTCGCCGGAGACCAGGCGCAGGCCGATGCCCACCGCCACCATCGCCACCGACAGCGACGAGAGCAGCTCCAGCACCAGCGCGGACAGGAACGCGACGCGCAGCGTGGCGACCGTGGTGCGGCGGTGCGAGTCGCTGACCCGGCCGACCACCTCGCCCTGGGCCCGCGCGCGGCCGAACGCGGTGAGCACCGGCAGCGCGCGGATCAGCTCCAGCAGCTGCCCGGACAGCCGCTGGACGGCGTCGGCCGCCCGCGAGGTGCGCTGCTCGGTGTACTTGCCGACCAGCCAGGCGAACAGCGGGATGAGCGGCACGGTGATCACGATGACCAGCGCGGAGACCCAGTCCGACCACAGGATCCAGGCGCCCACCAGCGGCGGCACCACGGCCGCCGTCACCAGCGCGGGCAGGTACTTGGTGAAGTAGGCGTCGAGCGCGTCGAGGCCCTTGGTGGCCAGCGCGGTCAGCTCGGCCGGGCCGCGCCGCTGGATCCACTCCGGGCCGCGGCGCAGCGCGGAATCCAGCAGCAGGCCGCGCAGCTCCTCCTTCGCGCCCGCCGCGGCGCGGGCCGACACCGACTCGGTCGCCCACGCCAGCGCGGCGCGCGCGACCACGGCACCGGCCAGCACGATCAGGTGGTCGCCGATCTCGCCCGGCCCGGCGCCGCGCGTCACCACCGCCGCTAGCGCGCTGCCCAGCGCCCAGGCCTGCACGATCAGCGCGACCGCGTTGCCGACCGACAGCAGCCCGGCGACCACGAGCGCCCGGCGAGCCGACGCCGACAACCGCGGCAGCGCACCCAGCGGACCCATCACTCGCTCCTCACCAATCGTCCTGCGACCTCCGCCTCACAGTGTCGAGGCGACCGGCGATTCCGCGGTGCTCGACATACCGCGGCGTGTCCGGCGCCCGACACGCCGAGAACCCCGCGCGATTTCAATGGAAATCGGACGTCTGATTTCCATTGAAATCGCATCGAGCGGCGGGCGGCGTCATGCGGACGGCGCGTGCACCGGCGGGATGTGCTTGGTGCCGATGCGCTTGCGGAACACCCAGTACGTCCAGCCCTGGTAGATCAGCACCGCCGGAGTGCCGAAGGCCGCGACCCAGGTGACCACCGTCAGCGTGTACGGGCTGGACGCGGTGTCCGCGATCGACAGCGAATTCGCGGCGTCCAAAGTGGACGGAATCACGTTCGGCCACAGCGCGCCGAACAGCGTGATCACCACGCTGGCCAGCGCCACGCCCTGCAGCACGAACGCCTGGCCGTCGCGCCACCGGTACAGCCGGGCGAGCCCGGCCAGCGCCGCCACCAGCGCGATCACCAGCGGCACCCACGTCCACGCGGAGCCCTCGGTGAACTGCGCGATGAACAGCAGCGCGATCACCGGCAGCAGCAGCGGCACGCCCATCCGCAGCGCGAACCGCCGGGCCCGCTCGCGGATCTCGCCCTCGGTCTTCAGCGACAGGAACACCGCGCCGTGCAGCAGCGAGAACCCGCACACCGCCAGCGCGCCGACGACGCTCGGCACGCTGAAGATCGTCCACCAGCCGCCGACCCGGTCACCGTGCTCGTCCAGCGGCAGCCCGAAGACGTTGGCCGACAGCACCAAGCCCACCACCAGCGGCGCGATCCAGGAGGCGAGCACGATCACCCGGTCCCAGTTGCGCCGCCACCGGTGGCTGTCCACCTTGCCGCGGTACTCGAACGCCACGCCGCGCCCGATCAGCACCAGCAGCAGCACCAGCAGCGGCAGATAAGCGGTGCTGAACAGCGAGGCGTACCAGCCGGGGAAGGCCGCGAACATGGCGCCACCGGCGACGATCAGCCACACCTCGTTGCCGTCCCACACCGGGCCGATCGTGTTGATCAGCACCCGCCGCTCGACGTCCTTGCGGCCGAGGATCGGCAGCAGCATGCCGACGCCGAAGTCGAAGCCCTCCAGGAACAGGTAGCCCAGCCACAGCAGGGCGATCACGCAGAACCAGAAGGTGGGCAGATCCATCGCTCGTCCTCTTCAACTCGTCAGTACGCGAAGGACAGGGCTTCGTCGGCTTCTTCGCCCTCGGGCGGCTTAGGCGGCAGCACCGCGTCGAACCCGCCGCGCACGTAGCGCACCATCAGGAAGATCTCCACGATCGCCAGCACGCCGTACAGCGCGGTCAGCGCGATCACCGAGGTCAGCATCTCGCCGGGCGTCACCCCGGCGGAGACCGCCTGCGCGGTGTACATCCACACGCCGTCGATGCCGGAGGGATCGGGGTTGGGCGCCACCACGAAGGGCTGGCGGCCCATCTCGGTGAACACCCAGCCGGCGATGTTCCCGGCGAACGGGAGGCCGATCGCCGCCACGGCCAGCGGCGCCCACCAGCGGCCCTTGGGGAACTTCTGCTTGCGGGTCAGCCACAGCACCGCCACCGCGCCGAGCGCCGCCAGACCGCCGAAGCCGATCATGAACCGGAAGCCCCAGTAGGTCACCGGCAGGTTCGGCGTGTAGTCGATGGGCTGCCCGGCGAACTGGCCCAGCCGCGGATCGTCCGGGTAGTGCGTGCCGTACTTCGCCTGGTACTCCGGGATGAGCGCCTGGACGCCCTTGACCTCGCTGGTGAAGTCGCCGTTGGCCAGGTAGGACAGGATGTAGGGCACGGTGATGCTCTTGACGTTCTCGCAGTCCGGGCGGGCCACGTCGCCGACCGCGAAGATCGAGAAGCTGGCCGGTGCCTCGCTGTGGCACAGCGCCTCCGCGGAGGCCATCTTCATCGGCTGCTGCTGGAACATCAGCTTGCCCTGGATGTCGCCCGAGATCGCCAGCCCGGCGAAGGCGATCACCGCGACCCAGGCGCCCAGCCGCAGCGAGCCGTGCCAGGCCTTGCGGTCCTCGTCGTCGACGGCGGACTTGCGGTGGTGGCGGGCGATCTGCCAGGCCGCGATGCCGATCAGGAACGACCCGGCGACCGCGAAGCAGCCGAAGACGGTGTGCGGGAACGCGGCGAGCACGGTGTTGTTGCCCAGCACCGCCCAGATCGAGTTCAGCCGCGGCCTGCCGTCCACCAGCTCCACGCCGACCGGGTGCTGCATCCAGGAGTTGGCGGCCAGGATGAAGTACGCGGACAGCACCGTGGCCAGCGAGAACGCCCACGCGCACGCCAGGTGCACGCCCTTGGACAGCTTGTCCCAGCCGAAGATCCACAGGCCGAGGAAGGTCGACTCGACGAAGAACGCGAGCAGCCCCTCCATCGCCAGCGGCGCGCCGAAGACATCGCCGACGAAGCGCGAGTAGGCGCTCCAGGCCATGCCGAACTGGAACTCCTGGACGATGCCGGTGACCACGCCCATGGCGAAGTTGATCAGCATCAACTTGCCCCAGAACTTGGTCATCTTGAGGTAGCGGTACTTGCCGGTGCGGTACCAGGCGGTCTGCATCCCGGCGACCAGCACCGCGAGCCCGATGGTCAGCGGCACCATCAGGAAGTGGTAGACGGTCGTGATCCCGAACTGCCATCGGGCGATGTCGAGCAGATCCACGGGTCCACTCTGGCCACCCCGGGGAGAAATCCGCAGAGGCAAGGGCCCTTTATCGCCCGGACGAGGGTCCTGCGGCGGACAGGACCTTGGTCCCATCGACGCAACGCATTCATCCTCACCGGTCGGATTACTTCTTACCAGCCGCATCGGGTGACGGGAAAGATGTTCTGGCGAAAACCGGATCAGCGCGCGGTGCGTACTACCCGGTGGGACCAACGGAGAGGATCTGCCATGCGGACACCGATACTCGCCGCCGTCGGCGTGCTCGCCGCCGTGGTCGCGCTGCTGACGAGATCGCGCCGCCGGAGGAGCGCACCGCCGCAGCGCGGGCTGCGCGCGCTGCCGGGCGGGCACCGCCGCACGGCGCGGCGATTAGCGCGCACCGACATCGTCGTGGTCGCCGAACCCGGTGGTCAGGCGCCCGAGCGGCGGTGCGGATGAGCGCCGAAAACCGTTTCACGTTCTGCTGCGTCTGACCAGACGTGCGGGAGGAACAGAGCGACGAGGAGCTGCTGCGGGCCGTGGCCCGCGGCGACCGGGCCGCGTTCGACGCGCTCTACCAGCGCAACGCCGGGTGGCTCGCCGCGCGGCTGCGGCGCCGCTGCGACGACCCCGGGCTGGCCGCCGAGGTGCTGCAGGACTGCTTCCTGCTGGCGTGGCGCTCAGCGCGGTCGTTCGATCCGCAGGGCAACGCCGCCGCCTGGCTGTGGACCATCGCGTCCCGGCGGCTGATCGACGCGCACCGCCGCCGCGGCGCCCGCGTCCGGTCGGCAGGCGAACCGGCCGAGTCGGCGCTCGTCGCGGACTCGGCCGAGGCCGAGGTGATGGACCGGACCCTCGCCCCGGAACTGGCCGAGGCGATCCGGCTGCTGTCCCCGGAGCTGCGCGCGGTCCTGCAGGCCACCGCGCTCGACGGGCGCACGGTCCGGGAGACCTCGGCGCTGCTCGGCATACCCGAGGGCACGGTCAAGACCCGAATGCGCAAAGCGCGCCGCATGCTGAAGGAGGCACTCGCATGACGCACTTCTCCGCGTCCGCCCTGCGTGCCTACGCCGCCGGCCGAGCCGACGAAGCCGACGAGATCGAGGACCACGCGCTCGGCTGCGCTCCGTGCAGGCAGCTGATCAACGAGGCGGTGGCCGACGACCCGCTGCTGGCGCAGGTGCGCGCCTCGCTCACCTCGCTGCCACCGCAGTGGCCCCGGCCCAGCCGGTGGCGGCGGATCCGGGTGCTGCTCAACTCCGCGCCCGCCACGCGCGGCGCGTGGCTGTTCGCCGTGCTCGTGGCGCTGGCGTGCGCCATCGGGCTCGACCAGCTCGCCCCGGAAGAGGGCTGGTGGTCGCAGCACGGCTCCGCGCTGCTGCTGTTCGCGCCCGTCCTGCCGGTCCTCGGCGTCGCGCTGTGCTTCGGGCAGTTCGGCGACCCGGCTTACGAGATCACCGCGGCCACGCCGTTCGGCGGGTTGCGGCTGGTCCTGTGGCGCACCATGTCCGTCCTGCTGACGACCGTCCCGGCCGCCGCGCTGGTCGGCGCGCTCACCGGGCGCGCGTCGGTCACGACCTGGCTGCTGCCCTGCCTGGGGCTGACCGCTCTCACGCTGGCGCTGGGTTCGCTGTTCCGGCTGGAACTGGTCGCGGTCGGAGTCACCGTGCTCTGGTGGCTGCTCACAGGCGCGCCGCTGCTCAACGAGCAGGTCCCGGTGCTGCTCGACCGGCCGTTGCCGCTGCTGTGGTCGGCGCTGATCGCCGCCTCCGCCGCCGTGCTCTACCTGCGCCGCACCCGACTGCACTCGAACTTCGGGAGTTGAGTTGTCCACCGAGATCCGCGACCTGACCATCCGATTCGGCCGCCGGACCGCGCTGGCCGGGATCACCGCCGACCTCGACCACGGCGTGCTCGGCCTGCTCGGCCCCAACGGCGCGGGGAAGTCGACGCTGCTGCGGGCGCTGGCCACGCTGATCGCGCCGACCAGCGGCTCGATCCGGCCGCTGGGCCGCACCGACCTGCGCGAGATCCGCCGCCGGATCGGGTACCTGCCGCAGGAGTTCGGCTACTACCCGAGGTTCACCGCGCGCGAGTTCGTCGAGCACTTCGCCTGGCTGAAGGAGGTGCCTGCCGCCGAGCTGCCGCTGGCGGTGGACCGGGCGCTGACCCGCGTCGGGCTGGCCGACCGCGCCGACGAGAAGCTCAAGAAGCTCTCCGGCGGCATGCGCAGGCGGGTCGGCATCGCGCAGGCCATCGTCAACGACCCGGAACTGCTGCTGCTCGACGAACCGACCGCCGGGCTGGATCCCGAGCAGCAGGTGGAGCTCCGCGAACTCCTCCGCGAGCTCGGCGAAACCCGCTGCGTGGTGCTGAGCACGCACGTGATGGGCGATGCCGGTGCTTGCGACCAGCTGTGGGTCCTGGAGTCGGGGCGGCCGCTCTTCCGGGGCGCACCGGCCGAGCTGGGCAGCGGGAACCTGGAGGAGAGCTACCACGCGGTCCTGCGCGCGAACCGGAAGAGCGCGGCGTGATCAGGGCGCTGCGCCGGGAGTTCCGCGCCGCGGTGCTGCTGTCGCCGGTCGTCTTCGCCGCGCTCACCACGCTGCTGTTGGTGCAGCCCTGGGGAGCGCTCAGCTGGAACGCCGTCGCCCAGTCCATGCGGTTCGGCCTGCTCTACGCGGGCCCGCTGGTGGCGACGGCCGGTGCGTGGCAGGCAGGCCGAGAGCTCCGCCGCGGCACCGGCGATCTGCTGGCCACCACTCCCCGGCCGGTCTGGCAGCCGTACGTGGCGGCCTGGGCGGCGCTCACCGCGGCTGCGCTGCTCGGCCTGGTGCTGGCCTGCGGAGTCGCAGCGATCTTCGTGATCCCGCTCGCCGGGAGCGACGCGCTGTGGATCCTCGAGCTGTTCCTCTGCGTTCCGGCTTTCGGCGCGCTGGCCGCGTTCGGGATGGCGCTGGGCCGGTTGGTTCGCTGGCGGTTGGTCGTCGTGCTGACCCCGGCGCTGACGTTCCTGGGCATCCTCTTCGCCTCGGTGCGAGGCTGGTCCGCCCCGGTGTCCCTGACGATGAACGCGGGCCCGGCGAGCGACTACGCGACGTTCACCGGCCTGTCCAGCGCGCTGCAAACTGCGTGGTACGCCGCCATCGCGGTGGCTCTCCTCGCCATCGGCGTGGCGCGCCGGCGTTGGCTCGCCCTGCCGCCGATGGCGCTGGCCATCGCGATGTCGGTGCAGCTGGCCTCGATGCCCTACGAGGAGCACATGCGCGACGACCCGGCGGCCGTCCAGCAGGTGTGCACCACGACCGTCTGCGTACCGCGCTACCAGGAGCCCGTGCTCGACGAACTCGCCGGTCTGGTGCAGCCGATGCTGGCGCGACTCGACGGAATCGCCTCGGCTCCGACAGCAGTGCGGTTCTCCCACGATTCGGCCGGCGGACCGGCCTGGACGTTCGACTCGACGTTGACCGGGCGACTGGAGGATCCGCAGCGCAATCGCGTAGCGCTGGCGCACCTGCTGCTGTCCCTGGAACCGGATGGACGGCACTACGCCGACTGCACGCCAACAGTGAACGGCGAGCACGTGGCCGCCGCAGAGGCCGCCCAGCACTGGCTGCTCGACGACATCCCGCGAGCACAGCAGGCCCTCGGCGGAAGAGCCCCCGACCGCGAATGGATCGCCGCCTTCTTCGCGGCCAAGGCGAACTGCGACGGCGAGGCGATGCGCGCACTGATTCCGGCCACCACGAGTCCCTGATCGCACAACGAAATCGCGACGCCGTCCGGAGGAGGACGGCACACCAGAACCACGCGCGGTCGAGTCTCGCTGCCGCACACCCGGAAAGGACCTGGAAATGACGTCGATCAGCGCTCCTCGACCGCGTGCGGTCCTGGGGAACACCATTCCGCCGCTCGCGGCCCGCCCGGTGCTGCGCGCGAACCGGGAGAGCACGGCGTGATCCGGGCGCTGCGCCGCGAGCTGCGCAGAGCCGCACCGCTCGCACTGGTGGTGGCGGCCCTGTTCATCGGGATGGCGTTCCTGCAGCCGTGGTGGGCGGGCAACTGGAACGCGCTCACCATGGCCCTCCGGTTCAGCGTGCTCTACGTGGGCCCGGTCATGGCCGCCGCGGGAACGTGGGCGGCAGGTCGGGAGACCCGCCGCGGCACCGGTGAAGTCCTGGCCACCACGCCCCGGCCGGGATGGCAGCCGTTCGTCGCCTCCTGGCTGGCGCTGACCCTGAGCTCGGTGCTCGGCATGGCGATCGCGGTCGCGGTCGCGGCGTTCTTGATCATCCCGATCGCCGTCCCGACGAGCGGTTTGTGGGTGCTGGCGCTGCTGGCGTGCGGGCCGCTCTTCGGCACCATGGTCGCCTTCGGCATGGCGCTGGGCAGGCTCGTGCGGTGGCCGCTGATGGTCGTGGTGACCCCGCTGCTGACGTTCGCGCTGATCACGTTCGTCTCATTCCCCACCTGGGGGAGGGCGGTGGCCATGTCGCTCGGCCCGAACCGGTACTTCGAATCCAGCATCTTCTCCGGATTCTCGAGCGCGTTGCAGGTGGTGCTGTTCAGCGCCATCGCGGGCGCGCTGCTCATCGGCGCCGCAGCCCGGCGACGATGGCTCGCCCTGCTGCCCGCAGCGCTGGCCGTGGTCCTGTCGGTGCAGACCTCCGCGATCCCGTACGACCAGCACGCGCTCTTGGACCCGCCGTCGGTGGTCCCGGTGTGCACGGTCAGCGGTCCGCGGGTCTGCGTCCCGGCCTACCAGGAACCCGCGCTGGCCGAGATCGCCGCCTTGACGCAGCCGATGCTGCGCAAGCTCGACGGGATTCCGGGGGCTCCGGAGGAATTGCGCACCGGCAGCGGCAGCCCCGCGGACGGGGACCTGAACGTCTACCGGCACGCCACCACCGTCACCGGCCGGCTCGCGGACCCGGAGTACGAACGCGAGCTGATGGCGTCGTACCTCCTCTTGACGCGCAAGGTGGCGTGCACCGGCCAGATCTTCCACGAGGGATACCTGACCGCCATGTCCTGGCTGACCGAAGAGCGCACCGACAACGCTCCCGACCGGGAGTGGATGGCCGCGTTCTACGCGGCGAACCAGACCTGCGACGCCGAGACCATGGGGGAATTGGTCACCGACATCCGATAGCGCAACCGAACAACGAAATCCGCACGCCTGAATTCGACGAATTCAGGTGCTGCCCCCGCACACCCGGAAAGGGGCCCGGACATGACCACCGTGCTCGAGAGAACCGTTCTGCGAAAAGAAGATCCCGCGCTGCTCCCGTTCGCGTGGCGGCCGGTGCTGCTGATCGCCTCGGCGATGGCCGCGGTGCTGGTGCTGGTCAGCCCGCGCTACGGGTACTTCGCCGACGAGCTCTACTTCATCGCCGCCGGGCACCACCCCTCCTGGGGCTACGCCGACCAGCCTCCGCTGATACCGCTCATAGCGTCCACTTTGGACAACGCGGCTCCCGGTTCGCTCGTCGCCCTGCGCTTTCCGGCCGCGCTCGCCATGGCGGCGGGCGCCGTGGTCACCGCGCTGATCGCGCGCGAGCTCGGCGGCGGTCACCGCGCGCAGATCGCGGCGGCCGGGACCTGGGCGGTCACGGCGCAGTTCGCCAGCGCCGGGCACATGCTCACCACCTGGTCGATCGACCCGGTCCTGTGGACGACCGCCACCTGGCTGCTGGTCCGCTGGACCCGGCTGCGCGACGACCGGCTGCTGCTCTGGGCGGGCGCGGTCACCGCGGTCGCGCTGCAGGTCAAGTTCCTGATCCCGGTCCTGTGGCTCGGCGTCGGGATCGCCGCACTGCTGATCGGTCCGCGAGAGCTGCTGCGGCGCCCGATGCTCTGGTGCGGCGCGGCCCTCTGCGCGCTCACCCTGGCGCCCACGCTGCTCTGGCAGCACGCCAACGGCTGGCCGCAGCTGCGGATGCCGGCCACGGTCGCGTCCGAGAACTCCACCGGCTGGCTGACCCTCCCGTTCGCCGTGGCCTGCGCCGGGCTCGTCGGCGCTGTCGCGATCTGCTTCGGCACGTGGCGACTGCTGCGCTCCCCGCGCCTGCACCAGTACCGCTACCTGGGCTGGGCCGCGGTCGGCATCGCGTTGGCCTTCGCCGCCGTGGACGGGCGGCCGTACTACGTCGCCGGGATGTTCGGCCTGCTCTACGCCGTGGCGGCGGTCGAGTGGGAGCACCGGCCGATCCGCGGCTGGATCGTCGGCACCGTCTACGCGGCCTCCGCGGCCATAGCGATCGCTGCGCTCCCGATCCTGCCGCTGTCGGCCGTTCCGAAGCACGACGTGTTCGCCCGCGGCAGCATCGGCTGGCCCGAGCTGACCGCCGCGGTCGCCGACGCGCACCGCCGCACACCACCGGGCACCGAGGTCATCACGCACGACTACTGGTCGGCGAGCGCTCTGCACCACTTCGGCCCGGCCGTCGGGATCACCGAGGTGCACAGCGGGAGCCGTGGTTTCTGGCACCTGAGCCGACCGAGCGGCGGCCAGGTGCTCTACGTCGGCGGCACCCGCGACTACCTGCTCCAGCACTTCCGCGAGGTCCGCCCGATGACCGCAGTGGACACAGGGCTCGCGGTGGACACCTACTACGAGGGCGCGACGATCTGGCTGGCCACCGGCCCCCGGGAGCCCTGGCCCGATCTCTGGCCGGATTTCCAGCGCATGGGCATCTTCGACGGCGCCACCGGCACCGGCACCGAACTCCCGGGCGCGATCACATGACTAGACGACGACCGCGCGCAACGCGGTGACCGAGGCCGTGCCGTCGTAGGAGTTCCACGCCTCGGCCATCCGGCGCACCGCCTCGGACAGCTCGTCGGGCGGTAGCACGAACGGGATGCGCAAGCTCCGGCCGCTGCGCAGCTCCGGGTCCATCGTCTGCCCGGGGAGCACCGCGACACCGAAGCGAAGCGCGTGCTGGGCGAAGGCCCCCGCATCGCCGTGCGGCAGCGCTACCCAAGCGGTCTGGCCACCGGAGGGCACCTGGAAGGTCCACGGCAGGTTCGCGGCCAGCTCCTCGCACAGCCGGTCGCGGCTGGCCCGCAGCTCGCGCGTCCGGCGCTCGCGGACGGCGCCGAGCCGCGGCAGCAGCTCGGCGGCCAGCCACTGGTCGAACACCGCGCTCCCCAGGTCGTGCATCGCTTTCAGCCGCGCCAGCCGGTTGATCACCGGTTCGCTCGCGCGCACCCAGCCGACCCGCAGACCACCCCAGACGAGCTTGCTCAGCGAACCCACGTTGATCGCGCCGTGCAGCGGTGGTGGTGCTGCGCCGTCGAGGTCCAGCTCGGCCAGCACCTCGTCGTCGATCAGCGGAACGCCGTGCAGCAGGCAGGTCTCCGCCAGCCGGGTGCGCTGCAGCTCGGTCAGCAGTTCGCCGGTGGGGTTGTGGAACGCGGTGATCGCGTAGGCCAGCGCCGGGCGGTCGGCCACCGCCCGCAGGTAGCCCTCCAGGTCCAGCCCGTCGTCGGCGCGCACCGCGCGGATCCGCGCACCGGCCTCTTTGGACAGTTCGAACGCGCCCGGGTAGGTGGGGGCGGCGAGCAGCACCTCGTCACCGGGCGCGACCAGCAGCCGCACCAGCAGCGACAGCGCCTGCTGCGCACCGGTGGTGACGAGGATCTGCTCGGCGGAGGTGGGCAGACCGCGCTTCGCGTAGTGGTCGGCCAGCGCCTGCCGCAGCTCGGGAACACCGGCCGGGTGGTAGCCCATGTCCGCGCCGACCGCGCCGAACTTCGCCGCGGCGACCGGCTGGAGCTCGACGAGTTCCGGCGGTGGCTGCCACGGGCTCGCGCAGGTCAGCTGGATCGCGTCGTCCGAGGGCTCCAGCAGGTGCAGGAACAGCGGACTCGCCGACTCGACGGCGGCGGTTCGAGCGGCGCTGAGCAGCGCGGTGCCGACCCGCGTACCGCTGCCCTGCTGGCGCTCGACCCACCCCTCCTCGCCGAGGGTCCGGTACGCGGCGATCACGGTGTTGCGGCCGACCACGAGCGCACCGGCGAGCGCGCGGTCGGACGGCAGCAGCGCGCCGGGCGGCAGGCTGCCGTCGGCGATCAGCTGCCGCAACCGGGTGGTGAGCAGCTCGTGCAGCGTTCCGCGCTGCACCGCCCAGCGCCCGAGCAGGCCGATGATGCGCTCCAGAGAAATTGGCTCCATCGAGGAACCAATCTAGCTGAACTGGCCCTTCCACCACCGATGACCACCGGAAATCCTGTTTCCATGAACCACCAGAGCACCACCTGCGTGCACGTCCGCACCCCGCGGCCCCCGGCCGGTCAACCGCTGAGCACGCCCATCCACCAGACCTCGGGCTTCGCCTTCACCGACCCGGACACCTTCGCCGAGGGCATGGCGCGCCCCGACGCCGAACCGGTCTACACCCGGCTCGGCAACCCCACCGCGCAGGCGCTGGAGCTCACCGTCGCGCAGCTGGAGGGCGGCGCCGCCGGTTTCGCGACCAGCTCCGGCATGGGTGCGATCAACGCCGTGCTGATGACCTCGCTGCGCTCCGGCGACCACGTGATCGCCCAGCGAAGCCTCTACGGCGGCACGTTCGCCTCGCTCGAAGCGCTGGCGCACCGGTGGGGCGTCGAGGTCAGCTACGTCGCCGACCCGGACGAAGCGCGCGCCGCGCTGCGCCCGAACACCCGCGTGCTGTACGCGGAGACGATCTCCAACCCGGTGGTCCGGGTGGCCGACCTGCCCGGCCTGTTCGCCGTGGGGCGCGAGGCCGGGTTGCTCAACGTCGTGGACAGCACCTTCGCCACCCCGCTGCTGTGCAGGCCGATCGAGCACGGGGCGGACGTCGTGCTGCACTCGACGTCCAAGTACCTGGGCGGCCACTCCGACGTGATCGGCGGTGTCGCGGTGTTCGCCGACGCCGCCCGGCACCGCGAGCTGTGGCCGGAACTGGTGGAGTTCGGCGCGCCCGCCGACCCGTTCGCGGCCTGGCTGACCCTGCGCGGCGTGCGGACCCTCGCCGTGCGGATGCGCCAGCACTGCGAGAACGCCCAGCTCATCGCGGAACGGCTCGCCGAGCACCCGGCGGTCCGCGCGGTCCACTACCCCGGCCTGCCGACGCACCCGGACCACGACCTGGCGCGTGCGCTGCTGACCGGTTCCGGCGGGGTGCTCAGCTTCGAGCTCGCCGACCGCGCAGCCGGTCTGGAGTTCACCCGCTCGGTCCGGCTGGCCTCGCTGGCCCCGTCGCTGGGCGGGGTGGAGACGCTGGTCCTGCACCCGGCGAGCACCTCGCACCGCCAGCTCACCGCGGATCAGCTCCGCGCCGCGGGCATCGGCGAGGGAACGATCCGCCTCTCCGTCGGCATCGAGCACCCGGAGGACGTCTGGGCCGACCTGGAGCAGGCCCTGGCCTGAGCGCCCGGGCCGCGCCCGCCGCACCGGGCGGGCGCGGCCCGAGTGCCGTCACGCCGACTGCATCGCCTGCGGCGTCATCTGGCGGCACATCGAGGCGCACTGGTTCATCATGTCCGCCAGCTCGGTCATCTCCCGCGATTCCATGCGGCGGCACATCTCGGCGGTCATGTCGCACATGTCGGCGCACATGCCGCACATCCGCACGCACATCTGCACCATGTCCGCGCTGGCCTTCGCCATGCTCGAACAGCGCATCATCATGTCCGCGCACATCCGGCACATGTCCGCGCAGGAGATCATCACCATGCTCATCTGCATGGCCTCGTCGCTGCGCTTCTCCATGCAGTGCGACAGCATCCGCTCGCACATGTCGTGGCACTTGTGGCACATGTCGATGCACTGCTGCATTTCGGTGGTCATCTGCCGCGTCATCCTGGGCCTCCAAAGCACTCGGGAAGGACCCGGGCGCCCGCGCGGGCGCCCGAGGGGCCTGGAGTACCCCCGACCGGCCTAGATCGCACGCGCGAAGTCCGCCGCGTGGTCCCGGGCCCACTCCGCGAAGCCGCGGGCGCGGCCGGTGACCGGCGCCGAGGTCGGCATCGGCGGGACCGCCGACTTGTCGAAGTCCGCGAGCGCCGAGGGGTCGGCTTCCGCTCCGGAGTAGTCCTCGAAACCCAGCAGGAAGTCGGCGTTCGCCGCCGCGAAACCGCCCTGGGCCCGGTAGAACTCCCTGGCCTCGTGGGCCGTGACCTCCGCGAAGCGGATCTCCCGGCCGACGGCTTCGGCGATGAGCTCGACCTGCTCGCGGTGGGTGAGCAGGTCGGGGCCGTTGACGTCGTAGGCGCGGCCGGAGTGCCCGTCGGCCAGCAGCGCCTCCACTGCCACGTCGGCGATGTCCTGCTCGTGCGTCGGGTACCAGGCCACGGCGTCCGGGTTCGGATCCCGCACGACGCCTTCGGCGCGGATCGACGGCCCCCACAGCCACAGCTTGTTCAGCGCGAACTCGCCGGGCCGCACGTGCGTCCACGCCATCCCGGAGGCCTCCACGGCCTGCTCCACGGGCAGGTGGAAGTGGGTGTCGAAACCGCCGGTGACCGCGCCCGACGACAGCACCACGACGCGCTGCACACCGGCCCGCTCCGCGGCGGCCACCACCTCCCGCGCGGTTTCCGGCACGGGGAACAGGAACAACCGCTCGACGCCGCGGAACGCCTCGGCCAGGCCGTCCGGTCGTGCGAGGTCACCGCGCACGACCGGCACTCCGGCGGGGAACGCTGCCTGCGGATCGCGGGTAAGCGCCCGCACCGGCTCACCCGCGTCCACCAGCCGCCGCACGACGCGGCTGCCGACGTTCCCGGTGGCCCCGGTGATCAGGAAGGTCATGAGCAGTCCGCCTCGCTGTCCCGCCTCTCCGCGTTTTTCAGTGGTGGTTGCGTATGGATTGATCTCGCGTTTCGCGGTTTCTTGTGGCTGGGCTGCATCACGGTCCCCTGAGGTGCGGTTGAACAGCACTCCGGTTGGCACGAGGGCGTCATTACGTCCTCTCGACGAATCGGTTCGGGATGTCGAGCACTCGAAGACGATTCATCCTGCCCCGCCCATCGCCCGCCGGGCAAACATGAACACGTTGTTCACATAATCCTCTGACCTGCGAAAACAATGAACCGAAGAATAGGAGGGAATTGCTTTTTCCAGCGCGCGAAAACCCGCGTCGAACTGGGAGAACATCGCACCGGAGAACGGGCGCGGAAAATATTTCCGAGCGGACCTCAGCGGAGGGCTTCGGCCACCGATTCCGCCGTTTCCAGGACCAGCGGGCCGATCTCCTCCGGCACCAGCGGCTGCAGCGCCACCACGCCGACGCTGGCGCGCAGGCCCGGCACCCCGCGCACGGGTGCCGCCACGGCGAACGCGCCCGGCTGCAGGTCACCGCTGCTGGCGATCCACCGCGGCCCGCCCGGCGGGAGGTCCACCGCCCGGCCGGCCGCGCCGCGCTGCACCGGATGACGACTGCCCACCCGGTACGACACGTGGTAGCTGGTCCACGACGGCTCCACCACCGCAACGGCCTGCGCCTCGCTGCCGTCGGCGACGGTCAGGTGCACCGTCGAACCGACGCGCTCCGCCAGCGCGCGCAGCGCGGGCAGCGACGCCACGCGCAGCTGCGGCAGGACCCGTCCGGCGAGCCACAGCACGCCGAGGCCCAGCCGCACCTTCGAGCCCTCCCGGCGCACCAGACCGCGGCTCTGCAGCGGCCCGAGCAGCCGGTACACGGCCGCGCGGCTGACGCCGACGGTCGCCGCCAGATCGCTGATCGTCGGCGCTTCGCTCTCCGACTCCGCCACCGCCTGCAGCAGGCTCAGCCCGCGCTCCAGCGTCAGCGAGCTCTCCTTCGTCGCCGGCGGGGAGTCGCGGGGTGCGCCGAGCGGGGTGCGGATCGGCTCTGGAGTGGTTGGTGGGGCCATCGCGTCACCTCCGGGCGGCGGCCAGCACCGTGCCGGTCACCTCACCGAGCCCGATCACCGCTCCGCCGGGTCCGGGCGCGGTCCCCCGCAGTGTCACCCGGTCCCCGTCCTGGAGGAAGGTGCGCTGCTCGCCGTCCTGCAGGGTGATCGGCTCGGCACCGCCCCAGGTCAGCTCCAGCAGGCAGCCGCGCTGCTCGCGCTGCGGCCCGGACACGGTGCCCGACGCGAACAGGTCGCCCGGCCGCACCGGGGCACCGTTGACGGTCAGGTGCGCCAGCTGCTGCGCGGGCGACCACGACATGTGCTCGAAGCGCGGCCGGGCCAGCACCGTCTCGTTGCAGCGCACCTCCAGCTGGAGGTCGAGTCCCCACGGCTCGGACTCCAGCAGGTAGGACTGCAGCACGTGGTCCGGCTCCGGCAACGGGATGCGGGCGTCCTCGAACGCTGCCAGCGGGGTGATCCAGCCGGCCACCGAGGTGGCGAAGGACTTGGCCAGGAACGGGCCGAGCGGTTCGGACTCCCAGGCCTGGACGTCCCGCGCCGACCAGTCGTTGACCAGCGCCACGCCGAACACGTGCTCGGCGAAGTCCGCGGTCGGCACCCGGGTGGCGGGCTCCCCGCCGCAGACGAACCCCACCTCGGCCTCGAAGTCCAGCCGCCGGGTCGGGCCGAACGCCGGGTGCAGGTCACCGGCCGCCTTGCGCTGCCCGCTCGGCCGGTGCACGTCGGTGCCCGAGACGTAGACCGTGCCCGCGCGGCCGTGGTAGCCGACCGGCATGTGCGTCCAGTTCTCCGGCACCGGCGCGGCGGTCCGGCGGAGGATGCGGTTGACGTTCTCCACGTGGTGCCGCGAGGAGAAGAAGTCGACGTAGTCGGCGACGGCGAACGGCAGCACCAGGGTGTGCCAGTCGGTGCGCACCAGCCGCGCACCGGCAGGCGCGCGATCGGCCGAGACCAGCTCGGTGAGCCGCTCGCGCAGCTCCTGCCAGCGCTCCCGGCCGGCCGCCAGCAGCGGGTCGAGCGAATCGGCCGAGACCAGCTCGGCGAGTCGAGGTCCGAGCGCCTCGGCGACGCCGCGCAGCGGCAGCGCGTGCCGTCCGACCCGCACCGCGACGACCGGCCCGCTGCCGGTCACCAGCACCCCGTAGGGCAGCGTCTGCGGGCCGAACGGCTGGTCCGGGGCGAATTCCGGATCCTCGATCCAGGTCAAATCAGTCCCAATCCTTCGAGCTCGACGACCGGGTCCTTCAGCGATCGTGCCCCGTAGGAGGCGAAGACGTCGCGCACCGCGTTCGCCGCGTCGTCGGACAACGCCTTGGCCTCCTCGGCCAGCGCGGCGCCGTCGGTGCTGGCCAGCGCTTCCCGCACGTCCTTGCCGGACAGCGAGCGCGCGGCGGCGACCAGCAGGTTGAGGAAGCCGTGGTTGGTGAACCCGGTTTCCGGATCGGTGCCGCGCACCGCGGTGTGCAGGCCGGTGGTGGCCTTGAACGGCACGTCGAGGCTGGCGGCCACGGCCAGGAAGTCGGTGACCACGTCGACCGACGGCACCGATTCGGCGGTCTGCCCGCCGCAGCGCAGCTTCGGCCAGCAGCCGTGCTCGGCCACCCGGCGGATGCCGTCCAGCCAGCCGTCACCGCCGCGCCGCGGCTCGACGACCCGGATGATGTCCTCGGGCACGAACTCCGAGACCCGCTCCAGCCAGATGTCGTCGACGTCCGACGGCGCGGGCATCTCCACCATCCGCAGCGCCAGCAGCTCCTGGCGGCCCTCGATGATCGACAGCGCCTTGGGCACGCCGCCGAGCCCGGTGTCGCACACCAGCGACAGCGGCACCGGCGCGCTCGGCTTGGCCTTGGCCAGCTCGGTGATCAGCTCGGCGAGCCGCGAGGCCTGGCACAGGATCGGCCCGAGCAGTCCGGTGAGGGCGCCGCCGCGCGCGTCGAGGTGGTCGGCCACCACCTGCGGGACGGCCGGCGCTCCCGGTGGGAACAACGAGGCGTCGTCGACCAGACGGGCGAACAGTGGCGGGATGCCGCGCGGACCGGGCGCGCGAAGCTCAACAGCGCTTGACACGGCTGACACGCTAATGCCGTATCAGCCAGTGAACAAAGGTGCCCGATAAACGGACGTCTGGCGGGGTCATGGGCTCCTCCCTCGCCTGGTTCAGACCTCATCATCCACCCAGCACCGACAGCGGCCGACAGCGGCCTTCCCCCGCTGCGTGAGATCGGCTCCCGCTGCGGCGTTCCAGCTGGTACTAAGAAGCGTGCAGCCGTGGTTCCCGGGTGAGATCCCACGGGTGGAGTACTTCCAGACCCCGCGCAGATAAGTTAGGCTTACCTAAGTTGGAGGTGAGCGGTGAGCGAGACGACGACCCGGAGACCTGCCACGCCGAGCCCGGCGGAGCGGGCCAGGAGCATCGCCAAGCGCGGTGGCCGGGCCGCGCTCCTGCCGTCCGGCGAGGCAGCGGTGCGCGTCGCGCCGCTGCTGCACCACGTGCACGCGGACGGCTCGGCCACCGTGCTGCTCGCCGACGACCACCCGCTGATCTCCACCGCCTGGCAAGCCCCGCGCAGCGAACTGGCCGCGGTGCTGGAGGTCGCGGACCCGACGCCCGTCCGGCTCCGCGAACCGGTGCGCGGCCTGCTGTGGCTGACCGGCTGGATGAGCCTGCTGCAGGGCGCCGACGCCCGCGCCGAAGTGCTCGCGGTCGCCGAAGAGCGCCCCGACCCGAGACTGCTGGACGCCGGGCACGGCGCGACCGTGCTGAAGCTGGAGTCGGCGTCGCTGGTGCTGGCCGACTCGGAGGGCACCAGCTCGGTCGAGCCCGCCGACTTCCAGGCCGCCGAGCCCGACCCGTTCTGCATGCACGAGGACTCCTGGCTGCGCCACCTGGAGCTCTCGCACCGCGACGTCGTCGGCCTGCTCGGCAGGCACCTGCCGGAACAGCTGCGCGGCGGCCACATCCGCCCGCTCGGCCTGGACAAGTACGGCCTGCGCCTGCGCGTGGAGTCGGCGGACGGCGACCACGACGTCCGCCTGGCCTTCTCCCGCCCGGTGACGACCACGGAGCACCTCGGCACCGAACTGCGCCGCCTGGTCGGCTGCCCGTTCCTCGCCCAGCAGCGCTCCGGCTGACAGCACTGACGGCGTAGCCGTCCTCATAGGCGGCACCAGCCGCTTGGAGCACGCAAGCAGGTCGACCACCAGCAGGCTTTGACCCGTCAGTCGTCCTGGACGGCTTCGGAGTCCAGGGGTTCCAGGTGCTGGATCCGGCCGCCGCGGAAGCGCAGGCGCGTCTCCCCCGGCCCCACCAGCAGCGCTTCGTCGACGCCGCCGCGGCGGGTGATCATCCACAGGAACGAGCGCGCGACGACCGCCGCCCGCCCGGACCGGGTCCCGTCGACGAACCGCACCAGCAGCCCGCCCGGATCGCTGTGCCGCAGCTCCACCAGGACCCCGTCGCGCACGCCGAACAGGTCCGCCGCGCCCACCGGCCCGTCGAGCGCCTCGAACTCGCGCATCGCCTGCAGCACGCGCACCGCGCGTCCGGTGTCGGCCGAACCCCACACGAACACGTCCATGCCCACCTCCGCCGGGCCGTCACCGATCCGACGCCACCGCCGCGCGGGCCGTTCCGGCGCGGGTTTCCCGGTTTTGCCAGACCGGGCGGGCGCCGCGACCGGCCCGGGTAGGTTCGTCGCGTGAGCACCCTGCGCGCCTGGTTGGCCCCCGCCCGCCCCGGCGACCCCGCCGTCGTCACCGACCGCCGGGAGCGCAAGGCGATCACCATCGAGCTGGTCGTGGTGTTCGCCGTGACGCTCGGGATGTCCGGCCTGCAGAGCCTGCTGTCCCTGCTGGACGCGCTGCTGCGCCCGGAGCCGCTGGCCGACCAGCACGCCGCGATCAACGTCCCGCGCGCCGACCTCGGGCTGCTCGACATGCTCCAGCAGCTGACGAACGTCGCCCGGCTGGTCGCCTGGGGCGCGCTGGGCGCGTTCCTGCTGTGGCGCGGCGGGATCGCGCTGTGGCGGGTCGGCCTCGACCGCACCCGGCCGGGCAGCGACTTCGTCCGCGGCGTGGGACTCGCGGCGCTGATCGGCATCCCCGGGCTCGGGCTCTACCTGACCGCGCACGCGCTCGGCCTCAGCCTGACCGTGCAGCCCTCCACGCTGGACGAGGCTTGGTGGCGGGCGCCCGTCCTGACGCTGGCCGCCTTCGGCAACTCCTTCGCCGAAGAGGTCCTGGTGGTGGCCTACCTGCTGACCCGCCTGCGGCAGCTGGGCTGGTCGGAGAACCGGGCGCTGTGGTTCGCGGCGGTGCTGCGCGGCAGCTACCACCTGTACCAGGGCATCGGCGGTTTCGTCGGCAACGTGGTGATGGGGCTGGTCTACGGGCGGATCTGGCAGCGCTCCAACCGCCTGTGGCCGCTGATCGTGGGCCACGCCCTGATCGACGTCGTCGCCTTCGTCGGCTACGCGGCCCTGCGCGGCACCGTCGGCTGGCTCCCGTAGCGCTTCGATCCGGCCGTTCTTCACAACGAAGCGGCGTTCGCAACAGCGTTTCCGTTAACGATCCATCGAAAAACGCGCCGAGTGCAGATGTTTTGCATCGTCGTGGCTACGCTGCGAATCGTGACCGAACCACACGTCCAGAGCGAGGTCGGGCCGCTGCACGCGGTGCTGCTGCACCGGCCGGGCACGGAGCTGAAGCGGCTCACCCCGCGCAACAACGACCAGCTCCTGTTCGACGCGATCCCGTGGGTCGATCGCGCGCAGGAGGAGCACGACGCCTTCGCCGAGGTCCTGCGCGGCCGAGGCGTCGAAGTGCTGCTGCTGCGCGACGTCCTCACCGACGCGCTGCAGGACTCGCGGGCCAGGGCGGCGGCCGTGCTCAGCGGCGTGGACGAGCTCAAGCTGGGCTCCGACATCGCCGACACCCTGCGCTCCCACCTGTCCACTGTGGACGAGGCCGTGCTGGCCGAGATCCTCATCGCGGGCATGACCTTCGAAGAACTGCCCGCAGCCGAGGGGCAGTCGCTGGTCCGCCGCATGCACCAGCCGCACGACTTCGCCATCGAACCGCTGCCGAACCTGCTGTTCACCCGCGACTCGTCGGTGTGGGTGGGCGACCGGGTCGCCATCGCCGCCCTCGCGATGCCCGCGCGCCGCCGCGAATCGGCCCTCACCGACCTGATCTACGCCTACCACCCGCGCTTCTCGCACTCGGCCCGCGCGTACGGCGCGCACTCCGCCCCCGTCGAAGGCGGCGACGTGCTGCTGCTCGCGCCGGGAGTGGTGGCGATCGGCGTCGGCGAGCGCACCACGCCGGCCGGCGCGGAGTCCTTCGCGCGCTCGGTGTTCGCCGACGACCTGGCGCACACCGTGCTGGCGGTGCCGATCGAGCAGACCCGCGCGTCGATGCACCTGGACACGGTGTGCACGATGGTCGACCGCGACGCGGTGGTGATGTACCCGGCCATCCAGCACTCGCTGCGCGCCTACACGTTGCGCCCGGCGGGCGACGAGCTGAAGGTGTCCGGCCCGACGCCGTTCCTGACCGCGGCGGCGGAAGCGATGGAGATCGACCACCTGCGCGTGATCGACACCGGCCTGGACCCGGTGACGGCGGAGCGCGAGCAGTGGGAGGACGGCAACAACACGCTGGCGCTGGCCCCCGGCGTGGTGGTCGCCTACGAGCGGAACGCGGAGACCAACGCCCGGCTGGAGGAAGCGGGCATCGAGGTGCTGCGGATCTCGGGTTCGGAACTCGGTTCCGGCCGCGGCGGACCGCGCTGCATGTCCTGCCCGATCACCCGCGCCCCACTCCCCGCGATCACCTGACCAGGTAACCGGTGAAGGGCACCTTCAGGCAATTCACTCACTCAAAGGTTCCCTTCACCGGGAAATGATCACTCGAATTAGTGACGGCTCGCGGAACACTGACCTCGCGAGCTCACGGCGAGCCATCTACCAGCGGAAACAGGTCAGGTTTGGCTTGCCTGAATTTACTCAGGGTCGCCTTCGCTCATTGCGCGAACCTTAGGCTAACCGCATTTCGCTTAGGGTTCCCTGGAATGTATCTGGATTGATTCCAGAGTATATTGATTGCCATGACCGCCACCGCGAAGAAGATTCAGCACAAGGAAACCAAGTTCGAACACCTGCTGCAGGAGCAGGTGCGCAACGAGTTCACCGCCTCGCAGCAGTACATCGCCGTCGCCGTGTGGTTCGACGACAACGACCTGCCGCAGCTGGCCGGGCACTTCTACCGGCAGGCGCTCGAGGAGCGCAACCACGCGATGATGATCGTCCAGTACCTGATGGACAACGACATCAAGCCGACCATCCCGTCCATCGAGCAGGTCCGCAACGACTTCAACGAGACCCGCGAACTCGTCGCGCTCGCCCTGGAGCAGGAGCGCGAGGTCACCCGCGAGATCGAGACCCTGGCCAAGACGGCCCGCGAGGAGGGCAACTACCTCGGCGAGCAGTTCATGCAGTGGTTCCTCAAGGAGCAGGTCGAAGAGGTCTCCCAGATGTCGACCCTGCTCAACGTCGTCGACCGCGCCAAGGGCAACCTCTTCGACGTGGAGAACTTCCTGGCCCGCGAAACGGTCGGCGACGAAGGAGCCGACGCCACGGCCCCCAAGGCCGCCGGCGGAGCCATCTGAGAACCCTTCGAGGTAGCGGCAACGCCGCCTGGGCACCCCCAGGCGGCGCGCACGCTACCCCCGGATCACTACGGCTGCACAGCGGCGTAGAACTTCCGCGCGACGTCACGCGCACCATCACGGCACTCCGAGCTCCGCGGGTCTTTGTCCCTAGCGCGAGGATTGTGGTAGGTCGCGGTGATCACCGCGTTCTCATCAAGAACTTCGAGCGTGCAGGTGTCCTCTATGAAACGAGTCCAGTGGGCTTCCGCACCAAAATCCACACTGCCATCACGCTCTGCATCTGAAATAGCAGACTTGGTGAAGAAAGCTCTCGCACGTTCAGCCCCCGACTGGAATCCATCAGCGTCTTCCCGGCCCCCGTAGAGGGAAACCTCAAGGCCGATGAAAATAGAGCCACTTTCTGCCGGATTAAAATGGCACGTCCGCGACGAACCTTTTTCCTCGTCTTGCGAACCCTCAACCAGATCCAGGCCAGGAACCCTCTGCTGAATTTCCCGGCAACTCGGAAAATCTGCGAAGACATGCTTCACCGGGCCCAACGACGCCTCGGCAGGAATCGACGGCTCCTCATCGCCGCCCCCAGGCATCTCAAACGGCTCAATCGCGGGTGCGAAGCACCCTCCGGCGAGCATCACCGCCAGAGCCAATACCCCCACAGTCGATTGCTTCCGATAACCGAGTGGTTTTCTACTCATGACCTCTACCCATCGACGAGAACTCAGCCTTCGACTGCCTGAGGCCAGCGACCTTGGGGAAGCTTTTGGTCCGTCATGTAGCTAATCAGATCCCGGACCTTGCTGAGCGCCGCCACGAACCGCTTGGCGATGCCCACCAAGTTGTCGAGGGACTTGGCGACAACATCACCGATAGCGCCTGCCAGATCACTAACCGCGAACGGAATGTTGACGACGGTCGATGTTTCAAGCGAAGCAGAGACAAGCGCCCCCAGGAAACCAGTCGCCATCTTGGCCAACTCGGTCATGTAATCGACGTTGTACTGAGCGATATCGATGAGCCATCTGCTGACCTGGTCCGCCTTGTTCGCAACAGCCCCGATAGCCTCGTTCTGCTTACCAGCCTTGTCTTTATAAGCACCGCTTGCCTTCCCTTCCCAGTCATAGAGATTATTCCCAAACGTATGGGTAAGGTTATTCACCGGCCTCTGGACGTTTTCAGCCCAACTGAACGACTGCACAATCAGCGATACGACCGGCATGTGATGCTCTACAGCCGCTCTGACAAGCTTCACCAGCTCCGAAAGCTTCACGCGGATAAATTCAACAGCCGGCTCGATGGCGAAAATGAACGGCCCAAGAACAACTCCCCATTCATTAATATGACTAACGGCAGAATTGAATTTATCGACACTCTCTTGAGTTTTTTCCTCCAAGCCGTTGAACGCTTGATTGAGTGGGCCAATCAGATCTTCAGAACCAGGCATGCCGATCACCAGCCCTATGAACCGTAAGCCTTGTTGATATCAACCTCATTCATTCCGTCAGTTCTCTCGTACTCATCAGCGATCAACCGCAAAGAATTGTGGATCTGATGGAACTCAGCAGCCGCCTCTTGGAGAATTCTCTCCATGAACGCGCGAAATTCTTCGTAATACTTTGCCTCAAGAGCAGCGTTGGCAGCCCCTGGAACGAGAGTCATGAGATCGCCAACAAAGAACGCAGTAGGCGATAAGTACGCATCCCTCACCGCCTGGATGATTGGTTCAGTTTCCTCAGCCTTGTCCTGCCACTTCTTGGCTTCATCCCGAATCGGACCAGTAACAGCTCTGTAGCCCGTCATTCCAACCATCCCGAATCGTTGAGTTCTGCGAAGTGGTCGTCTTCCGCCACTCTGCTCTCGAAGCAGTTCTCCCGCGCCTCACCGGCATCATCGCCTTGCGGCTGCGCCGGATGAGAAGCTTCTCCTGACCCGATTCCGAGACCCGCCCGGCTGAACAACTGCAGGACCTCGTCCGCGAGGACCGTGCTCGACGGGTTGTCCAGCGCTTGCGGATCGCCGGAGATCGCGATCGGGCCGCCACGGCGCATCTGCACGGTGAGGTAGCCCAGCGGACTGCGGATCTCGGTGACGTCCATCTGCGGAGCTCGCTGGTGACGGCGGATCGCGTCGTACTCCGCATCGATGGCGTCGAGCCGGGATTTGGTCCGGCTGAGCCACTCCTCGAACGACAACGCCGCAGGATCCACGTAAGCGTCGTCCGGTGCGGGCGCGCTCGGCCGCCGCACGGGACGGTGGGCGAGCTCGACCGCGAGTGCGCGCTGCACCGCGGTCATGTACGTGCTGTGGAGCACCGCCGGAAACCCGTCCGGCCGGATGCGATCCGGCCATCCCGGCCGGATCCAGACGCTTTCCACCATTCGCGATCTGTTCACCGTGATCCCGATGAACCCGGTCTGATCGCGGGCCTCGTACGTGTTGGCCAGCTGGAGCTCTACGCCGCCCGGGCGTGTGAGCTCGGCCGTGCGGGCCCGCACGTGCAGGCCGTCGGGAACGTTCAGCGCTGCGAGCGCGACGTTTTCAAGCGGCAAAACACCTACCCCCAAAAATTTCCCGTACGACTGGCTGAGCAGCAATCGGCCGAAGAGGCCAAAAGGGACGTTCTGCGCAACGTCGCCGATGCTACGACACGTCGTCGGGGATCCACGCCCAAGTGGAGAAAGTTCAGCTGAAGGTACGCAGGAGTCCGGCGTCGGCTGGCGGGCGGAATTCACCGCGGCCGCACGTGAACGCAGTCCGCATCCGTCAAATTCGCTGCTGCGCGGTCATTTCTTCAGCGCTGCCGGTGCGATCGGTGCACCTGCGGCGGTTTCCGGCGCGTCACTGGCCCGGGGGTTGGGTGGTGGGGTTGGCCGAGGACGTCGGGTTCGGTTGGGTGGTTTGGGTGGGCTTCGACGTCGTCGGGGCCGGGGCCGAGGTCTGGGTGCTCAGGATTTCCGGGGGTTCTTCGGAGGTCTGCGGCGCTTGCGGGCGGTGCGGGTGCTGGGGTGGCTGGACCGGGGTGTGGTGCGGGGGCGGCACGAGCGGCGGTTCTTCGCTGGTCGGGGCCGGGTCCGAGGTCGAGTTCACCACCGGCGGTGCCGCCGGTGGCAGCGGCTTCTCGGGCTGCTGGTTGGCCAGCACCACGCCGCCGCCGACCAGCAGCAGCGCCGCGAGGGCGCTTCCGGAGGCGGCCATCATGTTGTTGCGCTGGCGGCGGCGACGTGCGCCCGCGACCACCGACCACTCCGCGCCGGTGCGCACCGGGATGTCCAGGCGGTCGTCCCGGAGGATGCGGTTGAGCTCGTCCTCCAGATCCATCACACGTCACCTCCTTCCAGCGATCCGAGGCGCTTGCGCAGCGTCGCCATCGCCTTGCTCGCCTGGCTCTTCACCGTTCCGCAGCTCACGCCGAGGCTGTCGGCGATCTCCGCTTCGGAGAGCCCTTCGTAGTAACGCAGCACGACCACGGCGCGTTGCCGCGGCGGCAGGCTTCGCAGCGCCTGCCACAGCGGCTCGTTCTCCAGCCGGTCCGGCTGCGCGTACGCGGGGATGTCCGGGAAGTCGGCGAGCAGGGTTTCGCGGCGGGTGCGGCGCCAGCGGCTGACGTGCGTGTTCGCCATCGCCTTGCGCACGTAGGCCGTCGGGTCCGCGCAGTTGCGGTTGACCTTGGCCCAGCGGGCGCCGACCTTCTCCAGCACCGCCTGCACCAGGTCCGCCGCGTCGTGCGGGTTGCCGGTCAGCGCGTGGCCGTAGCGCATCAGCCCGGGCAGTGCCACCCGGACGAATTCCGCGAAGTCGTCTTCCGTCGCCGCCATGTCCCCCCGGCGCGCCTGCCGCTGATAAGCGCCGGCCGCCTCGGCGGTCGGCACTGCGGGCAGGTGCGCGGTCACCCGGTCCACCCCCGTCCACTTCGGGTATCGCCGTGGAGAACACGCCGCAGCGCACCCGGTGGTTGCCCCATCACTACCGCGATCACCCGATCGGCGCAGCGATCCGGGGGACCCGGTGCCCGGAAGGTGGGGATACCTGCCCGATTTCAACGGAGGCGTCTGTTCTCCGTCGAAATCGCGTCACCCCGCCGACGGCCGCGGCTGTCGACGGGGTGACGTCGTGGTTCAGCGGATGGTGACCTGGCGGCCCCGGAGCCCGTCCCGGGCCCGGCGCTCCGCCGCGTCGAGCGGCTCGTCGTCCAGGGAGGCCAGGGCCTCCTCCAGGCGGCGGCCCAGGCGCGCGGCCGGCTCGTCCCACTCGCGGGCGTGCTTCTCGCGGTCCAGGTCCCACACCGGCACCAGCAGGCCGTGCGCGCGGAAGGAGCCCGCGTAGCGGCTGTCGTCGTCGAGCGCGAGCTCACCGCGGGCGGACAGCCGGGCCAGCGCGGCGACCAGCTTCTCCTCCGGCTCCGGGCGGACCCAGCGCAGGTGCGCCTTCTCGCCCGCGTCCACCCAGTACGCCGATTCCACACCTTCGGCGGTCAGCCGATCGGTCGGCATGATCGCCGCGTTCGCGCGTTCCAGCGACAGCGCCACCTCGCCGGTCGGCTCGACGTCGCCCGGCAGCCACCAGGCGAAGTCCTCGTGCACCTCGACGTCGAGCTTCGCCTCCGGGTCCAGCAGGTCCTGCAGCCGGGTCGGCACGGTGCCCGCCTCAGCGGTCTCCGGCCCGACGACCGACAGCGATTCGCCCAGCTCAGCGCCCTGCACCCATTCCACCGCACGGGCCAGGTCGCGGCTGATGTCCCCGGAGTGGGTCTGCACCTGGAGGCCGATGAACGACCTGTCGTCGTTGCGGCGCAAGCCCGCGGCGGCCATCGGCAGCACCGTCGCCAGGGTGATCTCGCCGTCGCCGCGCAGCGGCAGCTTCGCCGTCGCCGACGGCACGAACTCGCGCAGCGCGATCAGCTCGCACTCCGCGGCCAGTCCCTCGAAGGGCCTGGTCACGATCACGTCGGCGGCCCCACCGGCGGCGCCGTGGCAAGCCTTGTAGCGCTTGCCGGAACCGCACGGGCAGGGCTGGCGCGGCTTGATCCCGGTGTCCGCCTCGGGCTTGGGCGCGGTTCGCTTCGACACTGCAGATCCCCTCGCTCGCGGTTACGTCGTCGTGACGCTACCGAACCGGGAGCTGTCCGAATCATCCAGGTGGGAGCGGGTCGAGGCGGGCGAGTTGGTGGCCAGGTACCGCACGCCGGAGCGCTGGCAGAGATCGATGTCGGCCGGGTCGTCGACGGTCCAGCAGTAGGTATCGCGGCCGAGCGCGGCGGCGCGGGCGACGAAGCCCGGGTCCTCGCGGAGCAGCCGGATCCCGGGACCGGCGATGTCGGCCCACGGCGGCAGCACGCCGTTGCGCCACGCGCTGCGGAACCGGTCGAAGAGCAGCACCGTCGGCACCCGCGGGGCGGCCGCGCGGAACCGGCGGACGGCGGCCTGGGAGAACGACATCATCAGCACCGGCGAGTGCTCCGGGTCGGCGGGCGCGGCCAGGCCGTGCCGCGCGAGCAGCGCGACGAGCTTGTGCTCCACCAGCCCGCCGTAGCGCACCGGGTGCTTGGTCTCGACGAACAGCCGCACCGGGCGCGGGTGATCGCGGAGCAGGCCGAGCAGCTCGTCCAGGGTCAGCACGCCGCGCTCCGGATCGGGGCCGGCCCAGTTCACCAGCTCGTCGGCGGTGCCCGGCAGTTCGCGGTGCCAGCTGCCGAAGTCCACATCGGACATCCCGGCGAGGGTCAGCTCGCTGACCACGCCGCGAGCGCTGGAGGTCCGGTCGATGCGCCGGTCGTGCACGCACACCAGGTGGCCGTCGCGGCTCACCCGGATATCGCACTCGAGCGCGTCGGCGCCCTGTTCGAGGGCCAGTTCGTAGGCGCCGCGGGTGTGCTCGGCGCGGTGCGCCGAAGCTCCCCGGTGCGCGACGACGTCGGGAGTCGGCTGCCACACGACGCCGATTATCCGGACCACCTCGATCGACTTCCGGCATCTGTGACGCAACGCGCGGGTCGTTCCGTCCGAGCGAGGATGTTCCGCCTGGTCAGGGCCGTGAGCGCTTTCTGGTGCTATGGCACCGCAAAGTACTCACGGACCATCACCTGCCGAAACATCTCCGTGCCGATCGGTGCCATCAGCGCGGGGCGGAGGCCGGGCGCGCGGCACGCGGCGGCGGTGGGGTCGCGCGGACCGCGCGGACCTGGAAGCGGTGGAGCTCAGTCGGGTCGGGCTCGACCAGCAGGGTCATCACGTACTTGATCAGCCGCGCGGTGAGCACCGCCAGCAGCGTGACGAGCGCGTTGTTCAGGGTGTGCAGGACGACGCCGTCGGCGAGCGCCTGGACGGTGCCGCGGAATCCCCAGAGGATGGTGAACCAGCCGACCAGCAGCGTCGCCACCCACACCGCCCACCACAGCCGGACGCGCAGCGTCGGGAACGGCCGCGCGCCGCGTTCGCGGGCGCCTTCGGCGACCAGCACCGAGTGCTCCAGCTCGGCGACCGCGGAGCCGGGCACGAAGAAGTTCAGCCCCGGCACCAGCACGCCGACGACCACCTGCCAGTCGGGGCGGGCGTTGCGCACTCCTATGCGCTCCGCGGCCGCGGCGCGGGCCCGCAGGCCCCACAGCACGACCAGCACCCCGCTCAGCACGCCCAGCACCCACAGCAGGAATCCGGTCGTGCTGACCAGCGCGTCGGAGATCGCCAGCGGCGTGCGCGCCAGCGCCCCGTCCCTGCTCATCAGCAGCAGGACGTAGCGCCAGCCCTCGGCCAGGGTCGCCAGCCCGGCCACGCCCGCGGTGATCCACAGCGTCACCAGCGCGGTTCCGGTCGTCGCTTCCGCGCGCGCCTCGGCGTTGACGTGCTGGCGCGCGGGCAGCGCGAGCGGCCAGCGCCACGCCAGCATCGGGAAGCCCCAGCGCGGCACCGCCGGGTAGGCGGGCGGACCGCTGTAGCGGCGTTGCTGCTTGCGCGGCTTCGGGCGCGGTGGGCCGCCGGGCGGAGTGGCGACCCACCGGGACGGGCGCGGAGGTCCTGGGGTCACAGCACGAACGGCTCACCGTCGTCGGACACCATCGGCCTGCCGGTGGCCGACCAGCCGTTCATGCCGCGCTCGACGTTCACCGCGTCCCAGCCGTTGGCGTTGAGGTACGCGGTGACCTTCGCCGACCGGCCGCCGGAGCGGCAGATCACGTAGACCTGGTCGGCCTCCGGGATCTCGTCGAGCCGGTCCACGAGCCGGCTCATCGGCAGGTGCACGGCCTCGGGCGCGTGCCCGGCCTGCCACTCGTCGTCCTCCCGGACGTCCAGCAGCACGCTGCCCTCGGGCAGCTGGGCGGGGATCTCTTCCGGCTGCACGCCGGGCACCTGATGACCGGGAACTGGAGTAGTCACACCCCGATGCTGCCACGCCGGACGTGGCGCCCGCGTGAGGCCCGGCCGGTGGGCTCGTCCCGCCCGGGCGGCGTCGCCCGGCGGTGGGTCTGCGCTCGACGTTCGAGCGACACCAGGTATCGGAGCCGTCCGCGCCGGGAAGTCTTGAGGGGTTGGAACCAGCGAACCGGGGCGGTGTCAGTCGTGAACGCGGACCAACCGGCTTCACCGCTTCGGGGCCGGACCGGATCCAGGGGCAGCCGATGCGCCCGGAAGAACCGCTTTGACCAGGCGAAACACGAGGCTGTTTCGTGGTTGTTCACGCTTTCAGGCGGTCCTGCCCTCGAAATTGGCGACGCAAGATCATCACGTGCGAAGGTTCGCTTGCTTGCTCGATTCAGCTCCGACCGAAAGGGGTTCCCGTGTCTCGTCGAGCCATTCTCCGCTGGCCGCACGGCAGCGAATGGGGACATCTGGCCGAGGTTCCGGACGGCGGCGGGCTGCCCCGCTTCACCGGCTTCGTCCGGATGACGGACCCCCGCGTGCAGACGCTGATCACCCTCGTCGAGCCGGAGCCGGCCGACGAGGGCATGTGGGAGGTCCACTTCACCGCGACCGAGTCCGAACTCGTCCCCACCTGAGCAGCAGAGCGCCCGCCCGGCGCGAAACCGGACGGGCGCTCTGCGGACATGAAGTCGAGTCCTTCTCTTCTTTGCCGCTGTCCGCAACCGCGACGAGCCAGGCGGTGCCTCCGGAAGTGTCGCATGCGCCGCAGGCGCATAACCCACCCTCGCAACCCGCACCGCCGCGGGTTCTCAGAGGCCGCTTGGCGAGGACAGCCCGTTCGCCGTGTATTGGACATACATAAGAACGGGATCCCGCAGCCAGGCGGCCTCTGAGGTTCCGCCACTCGCGCCGCTTCGCACGACGAGCCTGGAAAAGAGCTCTAGTGCGAGATGGCCTTCTCGGCGCCTGCGCCGGTGAGGGAGCGGACCTCCATCTCGGCGTACTTGGCCTCGTTGGTCTTCTCCTTGCCGAGGACCGTGCCGAGGTAGCCGAGCAGGAAGGACACCGGGATCGAGATCAGGCCCGGGTTCTTCAGCGGGAACCAGGCGATGTCCAGCGACGGGAACATCGCGTCCGAGCTACCGGTCACCGCGGGCGAGAACACGATCAGCAGGATCGTGACCGCCAGACCGCCGTAGATGCTCCACAGCGCACCGGTGGTGTTGAACCGCTTCCAGAACAGCGAGTACAGCAGCGTCGGCAGGTTCGCCGAGGCCGCCACCGCGAAGGCCAGCGCCACCAGGAACGCGACGTTCTGGCCGTTGGCCGCGATGCCGCCGAGGATGGACACGATGCCGATCACCACCGCGGTGATCCGGGCGACCTTGACCTCCTGGTTCTTGTCGTCCACCTTGCCCTTCTTGAGCACGTTCGCGTAGATGTCGTGCGCGAACGAGGCGGACGCGGTGATCGTCAGACCGGCGACCACGGCCAGGATGGTGGCGAAGGCGACCGCGGCGATGAAGCCCAGCAGCAGCGGACCGCCGATCTCCAGCGCCAGCAGCGGCGCGGCCGAGTTCACCCCGCCGGGGGCGTCCTTGATCGTCTCCGGCCCCACCAGCGCGCCCGCGCCGTAGCCCAGGACCAGCGTGAACAGGTAGAACAGGCCGATCAGCCAGATCGCCCAGACCACCGAGCGGCGGGCTTCCTTGGCGGTGGGCACGGTGTAGAAGCGCATCAGCACGTGCGGCAGACCGGCGGTGCCGAGCACCAGGGCGATGCCGAGCGAGACGAAGTCCAGCTTGCTGGTCTCGGTCTTGCCGTACTGCGCACCCGGGTCGAGCACGGACGGCCCGGCGACCTCGGCGGCGTGGCCGAGCAGACCGGACAGGTTGAAGCCGTACATGGCCAGCACCCACACGGTCATCACCAGCGCGCCCGCGATCAGCAGCGCGGCCTTGATGATCTGCACCCACGTGGTGCCCTTCATGCCGCCGACCAGCACGTACACGATCATCAGCGCGCCGACGACGGCGATGACCAGGGCCTGTCCGGACTTGCTGGTGATGCCCAGCAGCAGCGCCACCAGGCCACCGGCACCGGCCATCTGGGCGAGCAGGTAGAAGAAGCTCACGGCCAGCGTGGACAGCGACGCGGCGGTGCGCACCGGACGTTCCTTCATCCGGAAGCTGAGCACGTCGCCCATCGTGTACTTGCCGGTGTTCCGCAGCAGCTCCGCGACCAGCAGCAGCGCCACCAGCCAGGCCACCAGGAAGCCGATCGAGTACAGGAAGCCGTCGTAGCCGTAGACCGCGATCGCCCCGGCGATGCCGAGGAAGGACGCGGCGGAGAGGTAGTCACCGGCGATCGCGACGCCGTTCTGCGGGCCGGTGAAGGCCCGGCCGCCGGCGTAGTAGTCGGCGGCGGTCTTCGTGTTCCGGCTGGCTCGGAACACCACGACCATGGTGACCAGGACGAACAGCCCGAAGATGCCGATGTTGAGCCAGCTGTTCTGCGCGGTCTCGTTCTGGGCCAGCGGGGACAGTGCGGCGATCACTTCTCCCGGCCTCCTTCGGTGTCGTCCGCCGGGGTATCGCCCTTCTCGGCGTCATCCGCCGGGGTATCGCCCTTCTCGGCGTCATCCGCCGGGGCATCAGCCTTCTCAGCGTCATCCTTCTCGGAGGCTGCCGAGGCGTCGCCCTCGAGGGATTCGCGGATCTGCTCCGCCACCGGGTCGAGGTTGCGGTTGGCGTAGCGGACGTACCAGGTCGTGATGCCGAAGGTGGACACGAACTGCAGCAGGCCCAGCGCGAGCCCGACGTTGATGTTGCCGACCAGCTTGATGCTCATGAAGCCGTGCGCGTAGTCGGCGAGCAGCACGTAAACCAGGTACCAGGCCAGGAACAGCGCCGAGACCGGGAAGACGAAGTTGCGCAGTTTGCGCCGCAAGGCGGTGAATTCGGGGCTGCTTTGCGCAGCTGCCCAGGTTTCGGCGTCGATACCGGACCCGGACCCGACTTGGTCCGTGGTGCTCACGGGGTCCCTCCCAGATGAAAAAGGCCCCGGCCCGGGGACACCGGGACGCGAGCCTGAATCGCTTTCAAGGCGGGAACGCTACGTAGTTCGCCCACAACTGTGAAGCCCCGGAAGGAGTACACAAGCTAACGATCGAGTGAAGTTGATGAAGGCCAATCGCAGTCATGAAAATGCAACTTGGCAACACAATTTCACCCATTCGGACTATTGAATCCGAATGGTTCAGACAACATCTCACGTAAAGTGACGAAATTTCTGCACAAAACCCGACGAACGGACTAAGCAATCCGAGGAAGCATCACGCTCAGCGCTGGTGCCGACCCCGGGACTCGGGCTGGTCAGCGGTCTCCGCGACCGGTTTCTGGTCCAGGAATCCGAGCCGGTCCGGCGCGTGCAGCCGCAGCATCACGCGCCCCACCCCGGCGGGCACCCTGGCCCTGGTCGCCCGGCTGACCACCACGGCGACCGCGAAGGCGACCGGCACCGTGACCAGCGCGGGCTGCCCGATCAACGTCGCCCACCAGGTCTCCCCGCGCCCCGCGAAGTACGCGAGCAGCGCGGCGACCAGCACCAGGCCGCCGCCGGCCACCATGCCGCTGGCCGCGCCCGCCGCGGTGAGCCCGCGCCACCAGATCCCGAGCACCAGCACCGGGCAGAACGTCGAAGCGGCCATCGCGAACGCCAGCCCCACGCTGCGCGCGATGTCGTGGCTGTCCGCCAGCAGCGCCAGCACCGCGGGCACCAGGCAGGCCAGCACCGCCAGCAGCCGGAAGTCGAGCGAGCGCCCGCGCAGCACGTCCCGCGAGGACAGCACCCCGGCCAGGCTCACCACCAGCCCGGACGAGGTGGACAGGAACGCGGCGAACGCCCCGGCCGCGGTGATCGACGCGAGCAGCCCGCCCGCCCAGTTGCCACCCAGCATCTCGTTCGGCAGCAGCAGGACCGCCGCATCGGTCTCACCGGTGACCAGCAGCTGCGGCGCGTACATCCGGGACAGCAGCCCGAAGATCGTCGGGAACAGGTAGAAGGCCCCGAGCATCGCCACCACGTACAGCGTGGTGCGGCGGACCGCCGTGCCGCTCGGGTTGGTGTAGAAGCGGGCCAGCACGTGCGGCAGGCCCATGGTGCCCAGGAAGGTCGCGACGAGCACCGAATACGTCTCCAGCAGCCCGACCGCCCCGTCGCGCTGCGGCCGCAGCCAGGTGGCGTTGTCCGGTTCCGCGTCCGACACCACCGGCACCGGCGCCCCGGCCGGGAACCGCAGCTCGCTGCCCGCGCGCAGGGTGTGCTCGCCCGGCTGCAGGTAGAGCGTGCCGTGCTGGTCGGCCAGCCACACCGGCTCGCGAACGGTCAGCCGCACGTCGGTGTCGACGCTGACCGCGGTGTCGATCGGGAAGACCGGCGGCACCGGGGCGTCCAGCGCCTGCCGCTGCGCGCCGCCCAGGAACACGATGAACAGCGCGAAGGCCGGCACCGTGATCGCGAACAGCTTCACCCAGTACTGGAACGCCTGCACCAGCGTGACCGCGCGCAGCACCCCGGTGGCGACCGTGCCCAGCACGATCACCGCGACCACGAGGATCCCCGCCCAGTAGGGGCAGCCGACGATCGCGGCCAACGTCATCCCGGCGGCCTGCAGCTGCGGCACCAGGTACAACCAGCCGATCAGCACCACGAGCGCGGTGCACAGCGAGCGCAGCCGCAGCGAATCCAGCCGCGCCTCCGCGAAGTCCGGCAGCGTGAAGGCGCCCGAGCGGCGCATCGGCGCGGCCACGAACAGCATCAGCGCCAGATATCCGGCGGCGAAGCCGATCGGGTACCAGAGGGCGTCCACGCCGTCCTTCAGCACCAGCCCGGCGACGCCCAGGAAGGAGGCGGCCGACAGGTACTCGCCGGAGATCGCCGCGGCGTTGTGCTCCTCGCGGACCTCCCGCCGCGCGGCGGAGAAGTCCGTCGTGGTGCGCGCCGACCGGGAGCCCCAGATCCCGATGGCGAAGGTCGCCGCGACGATCAGCACGACGCCGACCACGGACCAGGCGTTGGCGGCCACCGCACCGAAGTCGTCGCTCATCGGCGTCATTTCTCGACCATGTCCAGGAAATCGCGCTCGTGCCGCTCCGCCCGCCGGGTGCAGAGGTAGCCGATCAGCACCAGGAACGGGTAGATCAGCACGCCCAGCAGCAGCCACGGCAACCGGACGCCCAGCACCTCCAGATCGCCGATCGACGGCACCGCCCAGAACAGCACCGGGAGCCCGAACAGCACCGCGACCACGACGCCGGTCAGCACCAGCGCGCTGCGCAGCTGCGCCTTGACCAGGCTGGTGACCAGCACCTCGCCGACGCTGTTCTGCTCCTCCAGCTCCATGATGGTGCGCGCGACCTGGCGGGTCCGGCGCCGGTCGGCGAGCACCACGCGCTTGCGGCGCGGGCGGGGTGCGACCTCGCCGAGCCTGCCGCGGATGTCGAAGCCCTCCGGACTCATCCGGCCGAACCGCGGATCACTGCGCTTATTCCATCCTGGTCAGCCACCGCCGCCGCGGTGACCCAGCGACCACGTGCACACGAGCTGTCGCCAAGCGCCGTCAGGCGCTTTCGGGCCCACCCTCGCAGCTCGCACCGCCGCGGGTTCTCAGCGTTCGCCTGGTGAGGACGGCCCAGCCGCCGTGTATTGGCATACATAAAGCCGGGCACCCGCAGTCCAGGCGGGCGCTGAGGTTCCGCTACCCGCGCCGCCACGCAAGACGAGCCTGGAAACCTCATTGCTGGCCCCAGTTCTGCCGCGGTGCCCGGACGAGCCGGTCCTTGAGCTCGCGGGTGTGCCGCCTGCTGACGGGCAGCTCCTTGGGCTGGCCGCCGCCGAGCACCACCGAGTACCCGGACGAGGACATCCGGAGCTCGGTGACCAGCGACAACGACACCAGGAAGGAGCGGTGGATGCGCAGGAAACCGGCCTCGGCCCAGCGCTCTTCCAGCTGCGCCAGGGGGATTCGCACCAGGTGCGAGCCGTCGGTGGTGTGCAGGCGCGCGTAGTCGCCCTGCGCTTCGACCCACCGGACGTCCTTGCGCGGGATCATCCGCGTGGTGCCCGCCAGCTCGACCGGGATGACCTCTTCGTCGTCCGGTGCCGGGGCTTCCAGCGCGCGGGGCCCCTTGGCCGCTTGCAGCTTGTTCTTCTCGATCGTGCGCAGCGCGCGGTCGATCCGCTCGGCGTTCGCCGGTTTCATGATGTAGTCCAGCGCGCCGACCTCGAAGGCTTCGAGGGCGTTCTCCTCGTGCCCGGTGATGAACACCAGGGCGGGCGGATTGCGGAACGCGGTGAGCACCCGCGCCAGCTCCATCCCGCTGAGGCCCGGCATGGACACGTCCGCGAACACGGCATCCACAATGGACTCGTCCGCGTCGCGCTGGCCGAACAGGTCGGGATCGTCGCTGCGGAGCAGGCGCAGCGCCTCGGCGGCGTCGGAGGCCGTCAGCACCCGCCCGACCCTGGGATTGCTGCCGAGCCGGTACTTCATCTCGTCCAGCCCGGCCATCTCGTCGTCAACGGCCAGGACGACGAGGCCTGCGGGGTTCTCTCGTGTACTCACTGCACGCCATATCCTGCCGTCGCATCCCACTCGCCCCGAGTGAGTCCAGTCACGCCTTGCCAACAAAGCTAATTGCTAACGGAGCGCGGTGGTTCTCAGGGGGCTTACCACGAAATTCCCCCCTCGGCGCAACGGTTCTTCGCCCGTTCAGCCCAAGAACTGCGGCCGAACGAGTGACAACCAAAGCAGGTACGTCGACGCAGAGCGACGACCATGATCACGGTCCGTCCGGGCACGCCGAGAACGACCGCAGTGTCGATCGACGCTGCGGTCGATCACGTTCCGGGATCACCTTTCCAACTGGAACCGTGACATCACCTCGTCGTTGAAGCGGCGCAGCCGCTTAGCCCACCCTCGGCGCTTGCACCGCCGCGGGTTCTCAGCGTTCGCCTGGCGAGGACAGCCCGTTCGCCGTGTATCGGACATGCATAAGAACGGGATCCCGCAGCCAGGCGGGCGCTGAGGTTCCGCCACCCGCACCGCCACGCAAAACGAGCCTGGAAAACCGTATTCAGAGCCCGAAGCGGTTCCACATGGCGCGGTGCTCCAGTGCCTCCACAGTGGACAGCACCGCGTCCGCCGGGGAGCCGCCGAGGCGGACCGACGAGGACATGCCGAGCCGGGCCAGCAGCGGCTTGCGCTGCTCGACGATGTGCAGGTGGGCGTCCGGGAACTTCTCCTTGACGATCTCGCGCAGCGAGCCGACGCCGTCCACCAGACCGAGCTCCGCGGCCTTCGCGCCGGTCCACACCTCGCCGGAGAACAGGTCGTCGTCGCTGCTCTTCAGCTTGCTGCCGCGACGCTTGCGCACCCAGTCCGTGAACTGCTCGTGCAGCTCGCCCTGCAGGCCGCGCAGCCACTGCACGTCCTCCTCCTTCTCCGGGCGGAACGGGTCCAGCCGCACCTTGTGCTCGCCCGCGGTGTACACCCGGCGCTCCACGCCCAGCTTCTCGATCAGCCCGGTGAGCCCGAAGCTCGCGCTGACCACGCCGACGGATCCCACGATCGACGTCGGGTGCGCGTAGATCTCGTCGGCCGCGCAGGCCAGCCAGTACCCGCCGGAGGCCGCGACGTCCTCGCAGTAGGCCAGCACCGGCACGTCCTTCTCCGCGGCCAGCTCCCGGATCCGGTCCGCCACCAGCGCCGACTGGGTCGGCGCACCGCCCGGCGAGTTGACCGCCAGGACCACCCCGGCGAGTCGGTCGTGGCCGAACGCGCGGGTCAGCGCCGACTCCGCGGTCTGGGTCGAGATCGTCGGCCGACTCATCGGCGACGGGGTCGAGGTGATGACACCGTGCAGCTTCACGACCGCCACCACCGGTCCGCGCTCGGCTCGCTCGGCGAGCTTGCCGGGCAGCTTCGCGGACAACTTGCCGGACAACAGGTCGGTGAACTTCTGCGGCGCCTTCTCGGTCATACCCCGACGTTACCGGCTCACCGCCGGCCCGGCCGCCAACCCGATGCCCGTTTCGTCGTAAGCCGGCGGCGGCAGCGGGCGCACGCCCGGCGCGAACTTCGGCACCCGCATGATGACCTTCATGCCCGCGCCCTGCTCGGTCTCCACCACCAGGCCGTAGTCGTTGCCGAAGGTCGCCCGCATCCGGTTGTTGATGTTGCCGAGGCCGACGTGCGCGCCGGTCAGGTGCGCGTTGGCCAGCTCGGCGTCGAGCCGCTCCGGGTCCATCCCGATGCCGTCGTCGTCCACGCTGATCAACGCCTCGGTCCCGTTGTCCTCGGCGGTCACCGACACGGTGCCGCCGCCCGGCTTGTTCGCCAGGCCGTGCCGGACGGCGTTCTCCACCAGCGGTTGCAGCGCCAGGAACGGCACCACCACCGGCAGCACCTCCGGCGCGATCTTGAGCTGGATCTTCAGCCGGTCGGGGCCGAACCGGGCGCTCTCCAGGATCAGGTAGCGGTCGATGTTGCGGATCTCGTCGGCCAGCGTGGTGTAGAGCCCGCTGGTGCGGAACGAGTAGCGGGTGAAGTCGGCGAACTCCTGCAGCAGGTCCCGCGCGTGCTCCGGGTCGGTGCGGATCAGCGAGCCGATGGTGTTCAGCGCGTTGTAGATGAAGTGCGGCGAGATCTGCGCCCGCAGCGCGCGCACCTCGGCCTGCGCCAGCCGCTCCTTGGACTCTTGCAGCTCGGCGAGCTCCAGCGGGGTCGACACGTGGTTGGCGACCTCGGCGGCGGCTCGCAGCAGGCGCTTGCGGTCGCCACCGGCGATCACCGCCAGCGCGCCGCGGGTCTCGTCCTCCACCTCCAGCGGCACCACGACGGCGTGCCGCATCGGGCACGGCCGGTGCTCGCAGGTCACGTCGCCGTGGTCGAGGAACTCGCGCTTGCCGGTGCGCAGCACCTGCTCGATCTTGGTGCGCAGGTCGGCGTAGTGGTGGTTGGCCTCGCCGTCCCAGCTCAGCAGCGTGCCGTCGGCGTCCACGATGCCCACCGCCACGCACGCCAGCAGCTCGCGCAGGTGCGGCGCGGCCTTGTCCGCCGACGCCGGGGTCAGGCCCGCGCGCAGGTGCGGCGCCGCGCTCGTCACGCGGTGCAACGCAGCCAGCGTCGCGTCCTCCACCGAGGTGCTCACCCGACGCGCCCGGCACAGCAGGACGAACATGCCGAGCACGGCGAGCGCCGCGAGCGTGGTCAGCACCGTCCGCTCAGTCAACAACTCCGCCACAACATCAATCTGCCCGATGCGCACACTAGGAATCAAGACAGCTACGCTCAGTGCACGCTTTCCATCGGTAAGCGGTACCTCACTCTTCCGTTCAGCGGTATGGACCAGTTCGACCTGCGGCTATTCGGCTGTGCACAACCGCCGGAATCATCCACAACCTGTGGACAACTGAGCATTCACCTCGATCAGCGCCTGCACCGCGACGCAAGAGGAGCCTGGAAACAGGCACTACTTCAGCAGCCGGGAGAGCCTGCGATCGGCCAGTGGTTTGCCGCCTGTCTGGCAGGTGGGGCAGTACTGCATCGAGCGGTCCGCGAAGGACACCTCGCGGACGAGGTCCCCGCACACCGGGCAGGGCAGCCCGGTCCGCGCGTGCACCCGCAGCCCCGAGCGCTTCTCCGCCTTCAGCCGGGCGGCGTCCTGGCCCACCGAGCGCTGCACCGCGTCCTTCAAGATCTCCTGCGTGCTCGCGTGCAGGCGGGCCACCGCATCGGCGTCGAGCTTCCCCGAGGTGGCGAACGGCGAGAGCTTCGCGGCGTGCAGGATCTCGTCGGAGTAGGCGTTGCCGATCCCGGCCAGCGCGGACTGGTCGGTGAGCAGCGTCTTGATCCGCTCGGTGCGCCCGGCCAGGATCGCGGCCAGCCCGTCGGCGTCCAGCTCCAGCGCGTCCGGGCCCAGCTTCGCGATCCCCGGCACCTCGGCCGGATCGGCGACCACCCACACCGCCAGCTTCTTCTGGGTGCCCGCCTCGGTCAGGTCGAACCCGACGCCGCCGAGGTGCACGCGCAGCGCGATCGGCCCGCGGCCGGGCTTGGGCGGTGCGGGCGAGAGCTTGTCCGACCAGCGCAGCCAGCCGGCCCGCGCGAGGTGGCAGACCAGGTGCAACCCGTCGCAGTCCAGGTCCAGGTACTTGCCGTGGCGCGCTGCTGCGGTGACGGTGCGGCCGTGCAGCTCGGTCCACGGCGGACTGGCCGTCTTCAGCACGCTCATCGACGCGACGTCGACCCGGACCACGGTGCGACCCACGGCGTTGTCGCGCAGGTGCTGCGCCAACGCTTCGACCTCAGGAAGTTCCGGCACGACCCCAGTGTGCGGTGTTCGTGAGCATTTCGGGGCGCTATGACACCCCGAACCGCTCACGGACCCACGCACGACCGAACCGGCAGGCGCTCCCAGCGATCACTCCACCGGCTGAAGGCTGCCGTTCATGTCGGGTTCGGCGTAGAGCTCGATGTGGCGGGCCACCTCGGAGACCTCCTTGCGGACGTCGTAGAAGCCGCGCACCACGCCCACCCAGGTCTCCGGCGGGTTCTCCTCGTGGTCGCCCGGCGTGGCCGCGGTGACCGTCCACGGCCGGTGCAGCACCCAGCGCACCGGGAAGAACAGCACCGCCACGATCAGCAGCAGGATCAGCCACGGCGGCACGTACACCTCGTCGGGCGTCCAGATCACGAACAGCACGACCAGGAACAGCAGCACCCCGCCCATCACCACACCGGGACCGGCGCCGCCGTTGACGTCGTGCTCGAACTCCTCCGCCGCGATCGGATTGGACCACTCCAGGTTCGCCTTGATGGTCCACTCGCGGCCGTCGGAGCCCCGCACCACCCGGTTCATCGTCGCCTCCCCGCCCACCCGGGCTGGTCGCCTCGCCAACATCGCTTCGCCACACCGAACCCCGGCGCTAACCGAGCGTGAAGCAACGGTACCGCGCGCGTCATGGGCCCGACGGGTGATAGTCGTTCCCGAACGGGCCCATTGTCGATCATGTCCGACGGCCGGGCCAACCCCGCGACAGCACGTCAAGCGCGGCGCAAGCACCTCCGCGACCGCCCGGCGGGCAGATCCGACGCCTGGTGATACGCCTCACGCAATCCGCGCCGGGCCCGGTGCGCCAGCACAGCGGTCGCGTTCGGCGTCAAACCCAGCTGCCGCGCGATGCTGGCCGGCCGGTGCCCCTCCACCTCGGTGCGCCACAAGACCTCGCGCCACCGCGCGGGCAGCCGCAGGAACGCCCTGGCCAGCAGCTCGCCCTCCGCCTGCGCCACCTGGTGATCGCCCTGCCGCGGCACGTGCTCGCCCAGCTCGTCGGAGTTCATCGGCTCGTCCCGCCGCGCGGCGGCCCACTCCGCCAGCACCCGCCGAACCACCGTGAACAGGTAAGTCCTGATCGCCTCCCGCGGTCCGCGCCCGGCGCGAACCGCGCGCAGCACGCGCAGGAAGACCTCCGCGACCACGTCGTCGACGTCGATCCCCGGGCGCTGCATGCTCAACGCGAACCGCCGCACCATGGGCGCGTGCCTGCGGTACAGCTCCCCGAACGCGGAATCGTCGCCCGCCCGCAACCGCGCCAGCAGCACCCCGTCCTCGGACGACAGCCCCGCAGCTTCGCTCAACCCCAACGTTCCTCCCCCAGCCCAGCCGACCGGCGAAACCCTCCGCACCGGCCGGAACCGCTACCGCGGACGCACCCGACGACGGCGGCACCAGGAGGCCGCGATGGATCTCGACGAGCCCGCGAAACAGTCGGCCAACCGCTGCGCTCAGCACGCTGCGCGCCGACTCCGATCCCCCCAGATGACGCCGGTACCGGTCACCACCGACCGCGCCGGACACGTCACCGTCAGACTGTCGCTGGCCCCGCCGAAGACCGCAACCGCCCGGCCACCCACACGCGTGGCGCCGCGTCCTCCCGAGCCGCTTCCTCCAGCGCGCGGAGATCGTCGAGCTCCCCGCCGCTGCCGGAGCCTCTCCGACGAGCATCCGCCCGATCTGCGTATCCCCAGGTCACGCGGGTCGGACACCGCATCCCGCCGCGCACCGCACCCACCCGCGCGACCGCCGATCTGATCAATTGAGACCCCCCGGTGAACGCGCTCGGAACGATGGGCTAAAGTAGTCACCAACAGCCCACCGGGGCGATGAAAATGCGGATGTAGCGCAGCTGGTAGCGCATCACCTTGCCAAGGTGAGGGTCGCGGGTTCGAGTCCCGTCATCCGCTCGGAGCTGGGAGCCGTGTGCCACGCATTCGCGTTGGCCTCGGCTCCTTCGCCATTGTATTGGGGGGGTCGACCCCCCAAACCCCCCACGGGGCGGGGGTTGCTTCTCGAGTGCTCCTTGCGGTGGGTGGTGTACCCGGCCTGGGTTCTGGACCAGCGATTCGGACCTGGCATCGGTGGTGGCCGTGGGATCCTCGCAGCGGTGGTCGTTTTCTCGTTGAGCGGCTGTGCCTGTTTGAGGCTGGTGCTGGTGGGTTTGGGTTGGTTGGGTGGTTTGGGTGGGTTTGGGTTTGGGTTGATCTTCTTTTTGGTTTTGGGTTCGCTCGAAATTGGGAATTTTCTTGTTTCTCGGGTTGTGCGGGGTGCGGGGGCTGGTGGGGTGTGATCTTCTCGGGGGCGCCTTGTTCTCGGTTTTTGGAGGGTTTTTCATGCGTCGGGTTGTTGTTGGTCTGCTGGCCGTCGGGGTTCTCGGGAGCATCGGTGGCGGGGTTGCCAATGCCGTTGGCGAGCCTTACCAGCAGCCGAATTCCTCGGAGTCCTGGGGCTGGCACATCAACGGTCAGAAGTTCAGCTCCTGGCAGGGCGGGTCGAGCTCCACCACCTCCAGCACGACCACCTCGTCGACGACTTCCACCACCACTACCAGCACTTCTCCCCGATCCGGTGACGGCGGGCAGGGCGGCAGCGCGCAGGGCGGCTCGTCCTCCAGCTACGTCCAGGGCGACGGTTGGGCGTACAGCTTCGCGCAGGGCGAGAACGCCCAGGGCGCCAACGGTTGAGTTCGGGGATGTGCCGCGCTCGGTGGCGGGCGCGGCACATCCCATTTCCGCCCTCCGCCTTTCAGCTCGGATCAGCGAAATGATCCGGGCGATCTTTCATTCACCATTCGGCGCGCGCCGGAACAATTCACGAATGCCGAACCGGAGTTGAAGCAATTCCGCGTTGATCTCGACCGGCCGACGCCGCCGAGGTCGGCCCGCCGAGCGGTTCCGGCCGGTGCGCTCGGCCGATAGGCTCCCCCGGCGAAGCACGGGCCGCCGTGCGCGGGGAGGAGCTGCATGTCCGGTGCCACTCGTTCGCGGGTGCGGAGGTCGTCGGGCGTCGGGCTGTGCGTCCTCGCCGTCGGCATCGGGCTCGCCGCAGCGGGCTGGATCCTGCCCTCGTCCACCGCGCCCGGCTACACGAGCGTGCCGAACACGTGCGAGTCGGTTTCGCCGCAGTCGCTGGAGGAGGCGTTCGAGCCGCGGCAGGCCGAGATCTACGAGCAGCGGCACGGCGTCGACGGCGGTCGCCACAGCTCGAAGTGCCAGTGGCGGACCGAAGGGCCGGTGCGCGGCGAGCGGAAGACCCGGTTGCAGGTCGAGATGGCGATCGAGTTCGACCGCGAAGCACGCCCGGACACCGCCTACGTCGACCAGTTCCTCGACTACCTGGAGCTGGAACCGGGCGCAGCCGAAGTACCCGGCCTGGACGCGCGAGCGGTCCTGATCCGCAGCCCCCGCGACGTCCAGCTCGTCGCGGCCAAGGACAACATGACGATCGCGGTCCGCTACAGCGCGGCACCGGCCGCCGAACTCGAACCGGTCGCCCGGCGGGTGGTCGAGGAGCTGCTGGTCGTCGCGGGCTGAGCCGGTGGGGCTTCTTCTCCGCGCTGCGATGATTCCGCGCCGTTGGCGGGGTCCATGGGGTGGCATTGCCGACATCGCGGAGGAACGGACATGACCGCAGGGCTCTGGGAGCTGGTACACGACGAGCGCGAAGCGCTGGCAGCTGATCTGTCGGGGCTTTCCGAGGAGCAGTGGTCGACGCCGTCGCTCTGCGAGGGGTTGACCGTGCGGGAGGTGCTCGCGCACATCACCGCAGGCGCGAGCTTGAACCCCGTGCAGTGGTTGGCGGGCGTGATCCGCTGCCGCTTCGACTTCGACAGGCAGGTGGCCATGCGGTTGGCCGAGCACCTGGGCGCGGACGGGGCCGAGACTCTCGACCGGTTCCGCCGCACCGTCACGAGCAGGACGAAGCCGCCGCTGCCCGTGATCGCGATGCTCGGCGAGGTCGTCGTGCACGGCGAGGACATCCGGCGGCCGCTGGGCATCCACCGCGACCACCCGATCAGCACCATCACGCAGGTGGCCGAGTACTACCGCGGCTCCGACCTCGTAGTCCGGGCGAAGGGCCGGATCGGCGGGCTGCGGCTCGCCGCGACCGACGGGCCGTTCGAGACCGGCACCGGGCAGCTCGCTTCCGGCACCACCCTGGCGCTGACCATGGCGATGGTCGGTCGCGCGGCGTACTGCGAAGACCTCGAAGGCGACGGCGTCGCAGCGCTCCGCTCCCGCTAAGCGGTCACCCCGGTGCCGATCGGGCAGGAGACGCCGGTGCCGCCGAGGCCGCAGTAGCCGTTCGGGTTCTTGGCGTCGCTCAGGTACTGCTGGTGGTAGGTCTCCGCGTAGTAGAAGGCCTCCAGCGGGGCGATCTCGGTGGTGATCTCGCCGCGGTTCGCCGCGCTGAGGGCCTGCTGGAACACCTCGTGGCTGGCCTCCGCCTCGGCGCGCTGGGCGTCGTCGGTGAGGTAGATCGCCGAGCGGTACTGGGTGCCGAGGTCGTTGCCCTGGCGCATGCCCTGGGTCGGGTCGTGGTTCTCCCAGAACACCTTCAGGACCTGGGCGTAGCTGATCACCTTCGGGTCGAACACGACCAGCACCACCTCGGTGTGGCCGGTGCGGCCGGAGCAGACCTCTTCGTAGGTCGGGTTCGGGGTGTACCCGCCCGCGTAGCCGACCGCGGTGGTCCACACCCCCTCGGTGCGCCAGAAGACGCGCTCCGCGCCCCAGAAGCAGCCCATGCCCACGACCGCCGTGGCGTAGCCGTCCGGGAACGGCGGGACGATCCGGCGATCGGGGTGCACCGCGTGGAACTCCGCCACCGGCAGCGGGGTGTCCCGTCCGGGCAGGGCCGCCGCCTGGTCGATCAGGCTCGTCTTGTCACCGAAAAGCGCCATGTTCCCGAGGGTACGCCTCGATCAGCGGCGGTCCTGGTGCTTGGGATGGGGGCGGGTCTCCTCGTCGGGGCTCGGCGGGGGCTCCGGGCGCGCGTGGCGGCCGGTGCCCGCGCGGCGGGCCGGTGGGCGCGGCCGGCCCGGCGGCGTCTGCCGGGGTTCCACGTCGCCGGACAGGCGCTTGGCCAGCGCGGAGTCCTCCGGGAGCGGGGTCGCGCGGCGACGCGGCGGGGCGTCGAGCGGACGCTGCGGGCGCGGGTACGGGCGTCCCGGTGCCGCGCCGTTGCGGGGTTCGGACGCGCCGTGGCGACCGCTCGGCGGTGCGTCCGCCGACGGGCGGGCGATTCCGGTCGGCATCGAGCCGCGGTCCTGCGGTGCGCCGTTGCGCGCCTCCAGCGGGCGGACCGGCCCGTCCGCCCGGTTCGGCAGGGAGTCCGCGCGCCGCCTGCGGCCGACGCTGACGTCCGGGCGCGGTGCGGCGGGCTGGTCGGACGGCTTCACGTCGCCGATCGGCCTGACCCGGCGCGGCTGGTCGGCGTCCTCCGCCCTCCGGCGCGGGCGGTCGGCGTCCGGCACCGGCGTACCGCGGGGCGGCGTCGGCGGACGAGGCCGGTCGTCCTGCGACGGCGTGCCACGAGGTGGTGTGGATGGGCGGTCGTCCTGCGACGGCGTGCCGCGGGGCGGGGTGGGCGTGCGGGGACGGCCCGGGCGGCCGACCGGGGTCACCTTCGTGGTCGCCTCCGGGGCCGGTTTCGCGTCGGGCTCGTCGTCCTCCTCCGGCTCGTCGGGTTCCTCGACGTCGGCCGGCTCCTCCTTCTTCTTCGGGGCCGGGGTGAGGTAGTGCCGCAGCTTCATCGTCGGGTCCTCGATGAACTTCCACGACAGCGTGCCGATCACGTAGGCCAGCGGTGCGGCGCAGATCAGCATCAGCCACTGGTTGCGGACGCCCGCCATGGCCAGCAGCTGCTGGATCGGGAAGCCCCACACGTACACGCCGTAGCTGCCGTTGACCCACACCCCGGGGACGGTCAGCCGGGCGGGCCAGTAGTGCCCGGCCAGCACCACCGCGTAGCTGACCACGAAGACCATCAGGAAGGAGCCCGCGATGCTGTTGGGCATCAGCGCCAGCACCACGAGCCCGGCGCCCGCGGCCAGCGGCGACAGCGGGATCCGGTAGAGGTTCAGCACCACGCCGAAGGCGAAGGCGACCAGGAACGCCACCAGCGACTCGACCGGGACGCTGAGCAGCGAACCGGCCGACTCCGAACCGGGGATCTCGTCCAGGTACCGGTCCCAGATGACCAGCCCGACCAGCGCGACCACCACGATCCAGCGGTACTTGTCCTTGCCCGCTCCGACCACCAGCAGCAGGAACAGCCCGGCGTAGGCGAGCAGCTCCATCGGCAGCGTCCACAGCGAGCCGTTCACCGCGTCCGGCCACGGGTTGTCCGCGAACACCCCGGGCAGCTCGTGCTTGAGCGTGAGCATCCCGGCGTTGTTGACGATGTAGCCCCAGGTGCCGTGCGCGGCGAAGTAGTCGCCCGCGGACAGGGTGGTGACCAGCGGGCCGATGATCAGCGCCATGGCCAACGTCACGGTCAGCATCGGCGGCCACAGGCGCAGGACCCGCTTCGCGGCGAACCTGCCCAGGTGCGGGTCGCGGAGCCAACTCTCCGTGATCTGGAAGCCGCTCATCGCGAAGAAGCCCATCAGGACGCCGTCGTCGGGCCGCAGCGCCCAGTCCTTCGAGAACAGCACGCCCTCGCCGGCCAGCGGTGAGCTGTGACCGTAGATGACCAGCACCGCGCCGATCATCCGGATCCAGGCGAAACCGTGGTGCGGCTCGGCGAACAACTCCGGACGGGTGTGCACGACCCGCGCATCACCCACCCAGATCACCCCATCAAGTCAATGCCCCCGCCAGAGAGGTCAACGCTGCGTAGCCTAGCTGGGGGCGAGGCGGTTGGGGACCCATTACCTCTTTGCCGCCCGGGACGACCAGACCGGGGGCCGGATCGTTATCCGGCCGGTGCCCCGCAGCCCACCGACCGGGTGCCAGAATGGCGATCGATCGCATGTGGGGGCGTTCGCTGTTCAATCCGGAAAGGGCGCATCGGTGACCTGGCAAGACGAGTTGCAGAATCTCGACGCCGAACTCGCGGCGGGTCGGATTTCCGCCGAGGAGTACCGCCAGCGGCGGGACGCCGTGCTCGGTCGCGCTCAAGGGGGGCAGAACGGACCTGCTTCCGGCGGATTCCCGCAGCAGCAGCCCGGCACTCCGTCGGGCGGTCTTCCGCAGCAGCCCGGTACGCCGGCCGGAGGGACTCCGCAGCAGCAGGGCAACCCGTTCCCGCCGGCCTTCAGCTGGGGAGACGCGGCTGCGCAGGGGGCGCAGCCGCAGCAGCAGGCCCAGCCGCAGCAGGTCTCGGGCGACGCCACGCAGGTCGTGCCGAACCCGATCGCGAACGCTCCGCAGCCGCCGCCGCAGAGCGACTCCGAGAGCACCCAGGTCGTCAACCTCAACCAGCAGCAACAGCAGTGGCCCGCGCAGCAGCCGCAACCGCAGCAGCCGCAGTGGGGCCCGCAGCAGGGCTGGGGCGCGGTGGAGAGCACCGGCACCCCGTGGGGCGACGACCTGCCCGGCGGGCAGCCGGAGCACGGTGACGCGGCCTGGATGCGGCAGGGCCCCGAGGTCTTCGACAGCGCGGGCAAGTCCGGCAAGGGCAAGCTCATCGCCGGCCTGTCCATCGGCGGGGTGCTGGTGGTCGGCCTGATCGTCGCGCTGATCTTCTACCTCACCAGCGGTGGCAGCAGCACGCCGCCGGTCGCCGACCCGACGGTGCAGACGCCGGCGCCGCCGACGACCAAGGAGCTGCCCGAGCCGCCCGCGGCCAACCCGAACCCGCCGGCCAACCCGCAGGACGTGTTGGTCGGCGTGGCCGGCCCGGCGCACCCGTGGAACGGTCCGCTGGACCTGCCCGCGCTGCAGGGGGCCAAGTCCGGTGTGCTGCAGCCGCAGGCGGTGCTGGACACCGCGATCCAGAACGGCCTGACCGACGGCTGGTTCACCAAGACCGACGGCCCGCCGCAGGTCACGCTGCTCGCGCTGCGCATGCCGAGCCCGGACGCGGCCAGCACCGTGGTGCAGAAGTACCTCGACGCGCAGCAGGGCCTGGCCGTCGAGGAGGACCTGTCGTACAAGGGCGTCGAGGTCGTCTCCACCGGCAGCACCTTCCGCACCGCCTACGTGGCGCACGGCTGGGTGGTCATCATCGACTCCAGCGGTGAGCAGGCCGAGCAGACCTTCAAGGACGTGCTCTCCCAGCAGCTCGCCAAGACCCCGCCGACCGTCCGCGACTGACGTTCGAAGAGCCTGTCGGCGTAGCCGTCCGCGCCTGTGCAAGCGGCGTCAGCCGCTTCGAGTACGCACGCAGCTCGCACCGCCACCAGCAGAGCAATGAAGCGAAGCGGCCCGTCCTCCTCGGTTCGAGGGGACGGGCCGCTTCGCTTCTGTCAGGCCTCGTGGTCGGTGGTCTTGAGGAGCTCTCGCAGGGTGGCTCGGGAGACGTCCGGGCCGAACTGGGCGGCGATGCCGGACTTGCCCGCCTCCGCCAGTCGCTGCCAGGTCTCGTCGTCGCTGAGCAGCCGGATCACCTCAGCGGCCAGGCCCGGCGCGTCGTCGGCGACGAGCACCTCCTTGCCGTGCTCCAGGTGCATGCCCTCGACCGCCACCGTCGTGCCGACCACCGGCACCCCGAGGCTGAGGCTCTCGCCGACCTTGCCCTTGACGCCCGCGCCGAACCGCAGCGGTGCCAGGGTCACGCGGCTGCGCGCGTAGTGCGGCTCCAGCTCGGCGACCCAGCCGTGCACCTCGACACCGGGCCCGGCCAGCGCGCGGACCTCGTCGGTCGGGTTGCTGCCGATCACGTGCAGCACCGCGTCCGGGCACTCCTCGCGCACCAGTGGCATGATCTCGCGGGCCGCCCAGCGCGCCGCGTCGACGTTCGGCGGGTGGTCGAAGCTGCCCACGAACACCACGTCCTGGCGGCCGGCGGGCTGCGCCGGGCTCCAGTCCACCTCGTGGACGTTGGACAGCACGCGGACGTCGGCTTCGGGGACGAGCTCGCCCAGCAGCTCCCGCTCCGCTTCCGAGACCACCAGCGTGACGTCGCACGCCCTGGCCAGGCCGAGCTCCATCTGCCGGGACGCGAAGGCCTTGCGGCGCAGGGCCTCGGCCTTGTCCACGTCGCCCTGCCGCTCGGCGACCTCGGCCTGCCGCTCCAGCCGGAGGAAGTGCACGTCGACGGTGTCGTAGGCGATCACCGCCTGCGGCGCGCAGGTGCGCAGCTCCTCCACCAGGCTCCAGGCGACCTGCGGGCGCGACAGCAGCGCCAGCGAGATCTCCGAACCGGCCTCGTGCAGGAACGCCTGCTGCAGCTCCGGCGCGGGCAGGACGGTGACGCCGAGCTGCTGCAGCTCCGTGGTGTAGGGCTCCAGGTGCGCGTGGTTGGCCGGGAAGAACACCACCCGGCAGCCGAGCTCGACGAACTGCTCCAGCACGCGGCGGATCCGCACCGAACCGGAGTCGAAGTCCGGGCGCGGCACCTGGTGGTCCTTGACCAGCACGATCGGCCCGTGGTGGCCGCGGGTGCCGCGGTGGCGGGCCAGCCAGAGGTTGCGCGGCGAGGCTTCCGGCAGGTGCTCGGCGGCGAGCGTGTCGGCCCACTTCGCCACGAAGGCCTTGCGGTTGATCTCCTGGTGCTTCTTCACCCCGGTGCTGATGTCGGTGCCGTTGGACACGCCCTCGTGGTGCACCACGACGGCCTTCGGCTGCACCACGGTCCGGTAGCCGGCCGCGCGCACCGCGAACGCCAGGTCGGTGTCCTCGTAGTAGGCGGGCGCGAAGCGGGAGTCGAAGCCGCCGACCTGCTGGAACACGTCGTTGCGGACCAGGATCGCGGCCCCGGAGCAGTAGTCGACGTCGCGGACCACGTTGAACTCGGCGCCACCGGGGTCGGTGTTGCGGCCGTAGTTCCAGCCGTTGCCGTCGGCCCACACGATGCCGCCGGCCTCCTGCAGCCTGCCGTCCGGGTAGACCAGCTTGGCGCCGACCAGCCCGATGCGGTCGTCGGAGCGGATCGTGTCCATCAGGACGTCGAGCCAGGACTCGGTGACCTCGGCGTCGTTGTTCAGGAAGAACAGGTACTCGCCGCGGGCGTGCTCGGCACCGAGGTTGCAGGCGCCGATGAACCCGAGGTTGTGCTCGGCGCGCACCAGCCGCACGCCTTCGCAGGCGGCGAGCTTCTCGGCGCTGTCGTCCGGTGAGGCGTCGTCGACGACGATCACCTCGAACGGCACCGAGACCACGTGCCCGCCGAGGAACCGCAGGCACTGGCGGGTGTACGGCCACTTGCCGTGGACCGGCACGATCACGCTGACCAGCGGCTGGTCGCTGCGCGGCACCGGCAGCGGGCCGGTCTCGACGACCGCCTCGGCCTGCACGACGCCCGGCTTGCGGCCGAGGACGATCTCGTAGGCGTCGCGGCGCGCGGTCCCGCGCGGCGCCACCCGCTCCACGACCTTGCGGTACTTCGTCACCGCGCGCTGCACCAGCGCGGAGTTCTGCGCCGCCAGCTCGGCGTTCGCCTCGCCGAGCTCCGCCGCCTGCCGCTCGGCGTCCGCTACGCGTCCTTCGAGCCGCGCGACGGTGTCGCGCAGCCACTCGATGCGCGCCGCGTCGCGCTCCGCGCTCTCGTGGCGCTCGCGCAGCTCGCCGCCGAGGCGGTCGAGCTCCGCTCGCAGCTTCGCCTGCTCGTGAACTCCCTGGTCGGCGCGCTGCTCCTCGCTCTTGCGCAGCTCTTCGAGCCGCCCTATCACGCTCTTGAGCTCGTCGGCCTCGCCGCGGCTGCGCTGGTAGAGGTCGTTGAGCTTGGCGACGTCGGCGACCGCGGCGTCGCGCTGCTCGATGATCGGTGCGACGTCTCCGCTGCGGCGGGCGAGGGTGAGCTGTGCGTCGGTGAGCAGGGCCGCGGCGGGCAGCTTCGGCAGGTGCTTGTCGGAGGCGATGCCGAGCAGGTAGGTGTGCGGCACGCCCTGCTGGACGGTCCAGCCGTCCTCGCCGGGGTTGATGGTCTGGAGCCGGACGCCTTCGACCGCGGTGTCCAGATCGCCGGGGTCGGCGGGGGTGAGCAGCGAGCCGACCGTCACGTTCTGCTTGAGCACCGCCACGTGCCGGAACGCGCCCTCCAGCAGCGATTCGTACTGGTCGGCGGTGAGTTCCTTGACGTGGTACGGGTTGTCGTTGCCGTGCTCGTGCGAGTAGACCGCCGTGTCCGGGGTGCTGCTGAAGAACAGCCCGCCCTGCGCCAGGCGCGACTTGACCAGCGCCAGCACGGCGTCGTGGTCCTCGACGTGCTCTATGGCCTCGAAGCAGACGATCACGTCGAAGGGCTTGGCGTCGGCGAGCAGGTCGGAGTCGGTGATCGAGCCGAGCTGGAAGGTGACGTCGCGGCTGCCGTACTTGCGCTGCGCGTGCTCGACGGTGTCGGCGTCGATGTCCACGCCCACCACCTCGGCGCCTTCGGCGGCCAGCAGCGCGGCGCCGTAGCCCTCGCCGCAGGCGAGGTCGAGCACCCGCTTGCCGCGCACGAACCGGGCGGCCATCGCGTAGCGGTGGTAGTGCTCGTAGATGACTTGGACGTCATCGGTCCACGGCACGCACCGCTCGCCGGTCCACTCGATCAGCCGCTCGTCCTTCGGGTCCCTCGCCACGTACCGCAGGTTATCGCCCGGATCTCGCCCCCGTGCCGATACGTCCGAACCCGTTGCACGACGTCGCGCTCCGGGGGCGGAGGGTGTCGATTTCGCACGAAATCGACACCGCCCCGGGTGACGGGGTCAGCGGGGTTCGCCGATCCAGCGGAACCAGGCTTCGCCGTCCTGGACGTGGAGGAGGAACTCCACCACCGGGCCGTGCGGGGAGACCAGGGTCAGGGCCTCGTTGATGCGGTCGTAGATCTGCGCCCACGCCTCCCAGTCGTCGTCGGACTCGCAGAGTTCGAGCTCGGCGGCGAACAGAGGCGCGAACTCGGCGAACGCCGGTTGTGGCCGGAACGGTCCGGACAGCCACGGGAAGTCCGCCTCGGTGACCTCGATCTCGCCGATCAGCTCTTCGCCGCGGAGCAGCCGCCACGTCTGTCCTGGGATCACGAACCGGACCGTACGCGGCGGTACCGACGGGCTCAGATGAAAAACCTCTCATCCGGCTTTCATGCCGGGTCGCGGAAATGAAGGTCAGAGTGGACGCATGAGGTCGGTTCCCAAGGCGGTTCTGCTGCTCGCGGCGTTGGCGTTGCCCATCGCCGCGGTGCTGGTGAGCTTCGCGCTCACCGACGGACCGCGCACTCCGCAAGTACCCGCCACCGTGCAGATCGGCAGCTCGCCCGGGCCCGACCCCACCACCAGCGCACCGCCCGCACCCACCACGGAGATCCCGCCGCCCGCGCCGGGCAGCGACGACGATGACGACGACGATGACGACGACTGAGCCCGCGCCGACCCGGTCGTTCCCCAAGCTCCCCACCCGCCGCGGCACGCGGATCCCGGCGCGCGCGCAGATCATGGGCTGGATGCTGCTGGTGCTGGTCGTGGTGCTGCTGGCGGTGGTGCTGATCGTCCGCTCGTTCCTGCACAACGACGTCAACACCCAGATCACGGAATCGCAGGAGCAGGAGGCGCACGAGTTCTCCACGTTCGCCGCCACCGGCCGCGATCCGAACACCGGCCAGCTGATCAGCGCCCCCGACGCGCTGTTCGACTCCTACCTGCGCCGCCAGTACCCGGATCCCGACGAGGCGCTGATCGGCGTGTGGCGGACGCCCACCGGTCTGCACACGCTCGCCCAGGAGCAGAACGACCAGATCGAGCGCTTCGCCGAGGACCCGGCGATGGTGCAGCGGATCGTGGACCAGCCCAGCACCTGGGGCGTGGAGGAAACGCCGCTGGGCCGGATGAGCTGGGTGAAGGTGCGGGCCGAGGCCGCGAACAGCGAACCGTCGTGGTTCATCGTCCAGCGCTACACCGACCGGGCGATGGCCGAGGCCGACCGGACCGTGCAGACCCTGCTGCTGGTCAGCGGGATCGGCGTGGCGATCGCGGCGCTGTCGTCGTGGGTGGTCGCCGGGCTGATCCTGGCACCGGTGCGGGCCGTGCGGCAGGCCGCCGCCGAGATCACCGAGCACGACCTGACCAGGCGAATCCCGGTCGAGGGCCGGGACGACATCGCGGCGCTGGCCGACCAGTTCAACGCGATGCTCGACCGGCTGGAGGACGCCTTCCGCATCCAGCGCCAGTTCGTCGACGACGCGGGCCACGAGCTGCGCACCCCGATCACGATCGTGCGCGGCAACCTCGAACTGCTCGGCTACGACCCCGCCGACCGGGAAGAGGTGGTGCGGCTGTGCACCGACGAGCTGGACCGGATGACCCGCATCGTCAACGACCTGCTGATGCTGGCCAAGGCCGACCGGCCCGACTTCGTCACCCCCGCCCCGGTGCCGTTGGCCGAGCTGACCAGCGACATCGAGGCGAAGGTGCGGTCGCTGGCCGACCGCCGCTGGGTGCTCGCCGACATCGGTGAGGGCGACGTGGTGGTCGACGAGCAGCGGGTCACCCAGGCGATGGTGCAGCTCGCGCAGAACGCGGTGCAGCACACCGAGCCCGGTTCGGAGATCCGCGTCGGTTCGTCGCTGGTCGACGGCACCGTCTCGCTGTGGGTGGCCGACCGCGGGCCCGGCGTCGACCCGGCCGAGGTGGAGAAGATCTTCGACCGGTTCACCCACGGCAGCGGCAAGGGCAAGGGCGGTGCCGGGCTCGGCCTGGCGATCGTCAAGGCCATCGCGGACGCCCACTACGGCCGGGTGCGCGTGCTGTCGGAACCGGGCCGCGGCGCGACCTTCCGCCTCGAACTGCCCGCCATCCCCCCGCACATCCCCACCGAGGAGCCCACTCCATGAGCAAGATCCTTATCGCGGAGGACGAGACCCGCATCGCGGCGTTCATCGAGAAGGGGCTGCGCGCCAACGGGTTCACCACCACCGTCGTCGGCGACGGCGACACCGCCCAGGACTACCTGCTCACCGGCGACTTCGACCTGGTGGTGCTGGACCTGGGGCTGCCGGGCAAGGACGGCTTCTCGGTGCTGCGGGCGGTGCGCGCCCAGCACATGACGGTGCCGGTGATCATCCTGACCGCCCGGGACGGCGTGCACGACACGGTGGCCGGGCTGGAGGGCGGCGCGGACGACTACATGACCAAGCCGTTCCGGTTCGAGGAGCTGCTCGCCCGGGTGCGGCTGCGGCTGCGGCCGGTGGACCGGGTGCCGGAGGTGACGGTGCTGCGCGACGGCGAGCTGTCGCTGGACCTGCGCACCCGCCGCGCCCAGGTCCCGAACGGCACGGTGGACCTGACGGCGCGGGAGTTCGCGATGCTGGAGCTGTTCCTGCGGCACTCGGGCCAGGTGCTCAGCCGCGAGCAGATCCTGTCCCACGTGTGGGGCTACGACTTCGACCCGGGCTCCAACGTGGTCGACGTCTACGTGCGGGCGCTGCGCCGCAAGATCGGCGCGGAGCGCATCACCACGGTCCGCGGCATGGGCTACCGCCTCGGCGTCTGACGAGCTCCGCCGTCCGGGGCGGTGGTCAATTTCGTACGAAATTGACCACCGCCCGGGCAGGGCAAAGGCGTCCTGGGTGGGGTCGTGCGTCAGTTTTGCCGGAAACTTATCGGGCATTCCGGGCGCAGCGGGGTGGCAGTTTCCGGCAAAACTGACGCCCCGCACCGGCCCGGCCGGGCTTCGCCGAACCCCTGCGGCACCGGGGTGAACGTCAATTTCGTACGAAATTGACCAGGGCCCGCTCAGGGGGCGTAGCGGAGGATCGCGGCGATGTCCGCGCCCGCCGGGATGTCGTCGCGGCGGACCGCCAGGACGTGGCCGCCGGTGAGCCAGACCCGGCGGGCGATCTCGTCCTGCAGGCCGTAGGTGGACGCGCCGGCCGGTTCGAAGTCCACCGCCCCGGCCTCGTCGATGACGCCCGTCGTCGCGTTGTCGATGTCGACGAACACCGTGTCCACCGCGCCCATCGTCGCGTAGCGGGCCACGTCGGCGATGCCTCTGACCGCCCGGCCCTGCCCGGTGCGCAGGTCGAACAGCCGGTGCAGGTCGCGCAGCCGGTCGGCGTGCAGGTCGTCCAGGACGCTGCGGGCCGCCGAGGCCAGCTCGCGGTCGGTGCTCTCCTCCGGGTTGCCGGTCAGCCCCACCGGCGCCAGCTCGGGAGCACCGCTCACCGAGCGGAAGATGCTCTGCAGCGGTTCGGTGGCGGCCAGGATCAGCGGCACGTCGCCGCGCAGGACCGGGCGCAGCGCGCGGTCGACCTGCCGGGCGAACTGGCGGATGCGCACCTTCTTGCCCTCGTCGGCCTGCAGCCTGCGGATCGGCGAGCGGTCGGCCGGGAACGCCCGGCCCACCGCGCTGTCGATGTCGGTCGGCATCCCGGAGACCTCGATGGCCACCGGGTCCAGCTCGGGCAGCACTTCCAGCAGGCGCACCGAGTTCTGCGCCAGCGCCAGCACCAGCGCGGTGTTCGGGAAGGTGATCGAGCGCAGCAGCGGCTTGAGGTGGAACCGGTCGGAGACCTCGACCGCGGCGCGCAGGTGGGTGGGCAGCCGGAACGTGGTGATCGACTTCGGCGTGGCGAACACCGCGAGGCTGCGCGCCTGGTAGCGGAAGAAGGCCTCGTCGTCGCCGAGGTCGGCGAGCTGGTCGGCCAGTTCGCCGACCTCGTCCTTGTCGGCGCCCGCCGCGCGGAGCTGCTCCAGCACCTCGCCGGTCAGGTTCTTCAGCTCGACCCGTTCGGCCTCCCCGGTGGAGGCCGGATCGGTCGGCAGGTACAGGGACGCGCTGTGCGGGTTGCGCGCGGTCAGCAGCGCATCGACCTGGGAACGCGTCGGGATGTCGGTGTGCAGGATCGCCATCGCAGACCTCCGCGGAACGTCCAGGGCGGCGGCGGTGCGGTGCGGAGCACGTTCCCAACGCCCTGGTAGCCCGTTAGGGTGTCCCTCGTGAACTCGTACTGGCGTCGCGTCACTCCGCCGCCCGCCCGCTGACGGGCGGCGCTCTCGACGGCTGAACCGGCCGTCGCTCACCCTGCTGTGCAGTCCTCCGTCGGTCTTGCCTGAAACCGGCACCGGGAAACCCGCTGCGCGCACGCGCCCCCGTTCGACGCGTCTCCATCGCTCCTCGAACGGAAGAGTTCACCTTGTCGAACCAACTCCTCGAAGCGCCCGCGCGCGCTTCGTTCCGCTCCGGCCCGCTCCTCGTCCTGCTGGCGTCCGCGCTGTGGGGCACCACCGGCACCGCGGCCAGCTTCGCCCCGGCCGGTTCCAGCCCGCTGTCGATCGGCGCCGCCACGATGGGCGTCGGGGGCCTGCTGCTGCTCGCGATCGCGGGCCGTTCCGCCTTCGAAGTGCTGCGCTCCGGCGGGCTGGGCCTGCTCGTGGTGGGCGCGCTGGCGGTGGCCGTCTACCCGCTGGCGTTCTACTCGTCGATGGCGCTGGCCGGGGTCGCGATCGGCACCGTCGTCACGCTCGGGTCGGCGCCGGTGTTCGCCGCGATCCTGGAGCGGGTCGCCGACGGCGTCCGGCTGGACGGCCGGTGGGCGGTGTCGGCCGCGCTGGCGGTGCTCGGCCTGCTGCTGATCACCGGTGGCGGCTGGGCCGGCGCCGGCGCGAGCACCCTGCTCGGAGTGCTGCTCGGCCTGCTCGGCGGCGCCGGGTACGTCGTGTACTCGTGGTCGGCGTCGCGGATGATGCGCCGGGGCCACGGGTCCCGCGCGGTGATGGGCGCGATGTTCGGCGCCGGTGCGGTGATCCTGCTCCCGGTGCTCGCGTTCACCGGCGGGCCGCTGCTGTCCTCGCCGTCCGGGCTGGTGGTCGCCGGCTACCTGGCGGTGATTCCGATGGGGCTGGCCTACCTGCTGTTCGGCGCCGGGCTGCGCCGCACCTCCACCAGCGCGGCGACGACGCTGAGCCTGCTGGAACCGGTGGTCGCCGCGATCCTCGGCGTGCTCGTCGTCGGTGAGCGGTTGGGTGCGGGCGCGTGGTGCGGGACGGTGCTGATCGGAGCCGGATTGGTGCTGGTCAGCACCCGTCGGTAGCGGTTGTGCACAGCTGTGGATAACTTTGCGCCACAGCAGCCCCACGGAGGGGAGTTCTCGCTGGTCACACCCCTGTGGACAAAGTTGTCCACAGGGGTGTGGACAACCGTCGAGGGGAACATGAACGCCCCCTCATGAACCGTTCACGCACATCTCAGCGGGGCGTCCGATCGTGGACACCATGAACGGCGACCACGACACCGAACGGGTGCGCACCGACTACGCCACTCCGGCGCGCACCGTCCGCAACGTGTCCGAACCGCACCGCGAGCGCGGCTGGGCCGTCGCGATCACCGCGGGCGCCGTCCTGCTGTTCGCGGTGGCGGCCGTCTTCACCGCACCGGAGACCACCGGCCCCGATGAGCTGAGCCAGTCCGGGCTGATCACGCTCCTGGTGTTCACCGCCGCGGTCATCGGCTGGATGAGCAACCGGCTCGACGACACCTTCGTCGCGCTCGCCGCGGCCGCCGCGCTCGTCGTGCTGGGCGCGCTGGACGCCGAGGAGCTGTTCGAGACGCTCGGCGACGACCAGATCTGGCTGCTGGTGGCGGCGTTCGTGCTGGCCGCCGGGATCAACCGGACCGGGCTGCCCGCCCGGCTGGCCGTCGCGCTGGTCGGCAGGGCCCGGTCGGCCCGCGGCCTGTTCCACCTGATCACCCTCGGCCTGCTGGTCACCGCGCTGCTGATCCCGAGCACCAGCGGTCGCGCCGCGCTGGTGCTGCCCATCTACAGCGCGCTGGCCGGGGTGTTCGCCGCCCGACCGCGCCTGGTGCGGGCGCTGGCCCTGCTGTTCCCGACCGTGGTGCTGCTGTCGGCGATCGCGACGCTGGTCGGCGCGGGCGCGCACCTGATCACCAGCCAGATCCTGGACGCGACGATCGACGAGGGCATCAGCTTCGCGCAGTGGCTGCTGTGGGGCCTGCCGTTCGCGGCGATCAGCTCGCACCTGGCCGCCGAGCTGGTGCTGCTGCTGTTCACCAAGCACTCGGACCGCCGCGAGCAGCTGCGCGTCGACGCCGCTGAACTGCGCGCGCGGCTGAACGTGCCCGAGCAGATGCAGCGCACCGAGGTCCGGGCGGTCACGATGCTCGTCGCCGTGGTGGTGCTCTGGAGCACCGAATCGCTGCACGACCTGTCGCCTGCGCTGGTCGCGCTGGGCGGGGCGCTGCTGATCACCTCGCCGCGCTTCGGCACCGTGCGGATCGGCAAGGCCATCGGTGACATCCCCTGGTCGTTGCTGCTGTTCATGGCCGCCACCGCCGCGCTCGGCACCGCGCTGACCTCGTCCGGCGCCGCCGGATGGCTCGCGTCGAAGGTGCTCACCGGCAACGACGTGGTGACCCTGCTGATCACGGTCGTCCTGCTCAGCACCGCCGCGCACCTGCTGGTGCAGTCGCGCTCCGCGCGGTCCTCGGTGCTGATCCCGCTGGTCGTGCCCGCGGCGCTCGCCGTCGGCGCCAACCCGGTCGCGATGGCCTTCGCCTCGACCGCCGCCGCCGGCTTCTGCCACACCCTGCCGTCCTCGGCCAAGCCGGTCGCGATGTTCGCCCGGCTCGAGGACATCCCCACCTACCAGCCGCGCGACCTGCTCAAGCTCGCCGTGCTGCTCGGCCCCGCGCTCGCCGCGCTCGTCGTCCTGTTCGCCCTGTTCGGCTGGCCGCTGCTCGGCCTGCCGCTGCTCTGAAGATCCACAGTGGAGGAGATTGTCATGCTGCGCTTCGCCGTCGCCCCGAGCGGTTTCAAGGAATGCCTGGCCGCCGACGGAGTCGCCGCCGCAATCCGGACCGGGATCCGCCGGGTGGTGCCGGGCGCGATCGTCGACAGCATCCCGCTGATCGACGGCGGCGAGGGTTCGGCGCGCCTGCTCGCCCGCTCCACCGGCGGTGAGCTGGTGCCGGTCACCGTCACCGGCCCGGTCGGCGCGCCGGTGGAGGCGCACTACGCGCTGCTCGACGAGCGCACCGCGTTCGTCGAGATGGCCGCCGCCGCAGGGCTTTCACTGGTGCCGCCGGGTCAGCGGGATCCCGGTGCGACCACCAGTCGCGGCGTCGGCGAGCTGATCTCGGCCGCGCTCGACGCCGACGTGGAGAAGATCATCGTGGGCTGCGGGGATTCCGGCATCTGCGACGGCGGCGCGGGCGCGCTGCGGGCGCTGGGCGCGCGGGTGCTCGACGCCGGTGGCGCGGAGATCGGCGAGGGCGGCGCGGAGCTGCTGCACGCCCGGCACCTCGACGTCAGCGGCCTGGACCCGCGGGTGTCCGAGGTGGACATCGTCGTCGCGGTGAACCCGGAGAACGTGCTGTGCGGGCCGAACGGCGTCGCCCGCCGCTACGGACCGCAGAAGGGTGCCTCGCCGGAGCAGGTCGAGCAGCTGGCCGCCGCCATGCAGATCTGGGCGGACCTGCTGCGCAAGCACAGCGGCGTCCGCTACGCCGAGCTCTCCGGCAGCGGCGCGTCGGGCGGCCTGGGCGCGGGTCTGGCCGGAGTGCTCGGCGCGAAGCTGGAGTCCCGGTTCGACGTGTTCCTCGAGAGCGCCGACCTGGACCGGCGTCTGGAGGACGCGGACCTGGTCATCACCGCTGAAGGCGCGATCGACGCGTCCACCGCGCTGGGCAAGATCCCGACCGAGGTGGCCCGGCGGGCCAAGCGGCACAGCCGGCCGGTGATCGCCCTGTGCGGCACCATCGGCCCCGGCGCGGACATCAGCTACGACCACGGCATCGACGCGATCACCGGCATCCTGACCGGCCCGGTGGCCCTGGAGGACGCGATCAACCGCGCCCCGGAGCTCATCGCCGACGCCACGGCCCGCAGCCTCCGCATGCTCCTCCTCGGCCGCACCCTCCGCGCCGCCTGATCCTCCGGCGTGCTGTCGAAGCGTGAAGGGCACCTTTCGCCGAGTAACTTGGCGAAAGGTGCCCTTCACCTGCTCCCCGAACGAGTGGCGACCACCGGTGAAGGGCACCTTTAGGCAAGTTAGTTGCTAAAAGGTGCCCTTCACCTCGTTCAGGCGACGCGTCAGCGACCGGCTGCGTAGCCCTGGGCGCCGCGGGCGTTGGCGGCGGCTCGGAGGAGGCCCGTTTCCGGGTCGCGGGAGACCGCCGAGAGGCGGCCGAGGGCCCAGGGGCCCGCGTCCAGGACGTCGTGGCCGCGGCGCTGGAGCTCCGCCAGGGTGTCCGCGCCGAGGCGGGATTCCGCGACCACTCGGCCCGGTTCCCAGGCCCGCGGGTAGAAGGATCCCGGGAAGGCGCCGGTGTGCCAGGCCGGGGAGTCGATCGCCTCCTGCAGGTTCAGCCCGCCGTGGACGTGCGCCAGCCAGAAGCACAACTGCCACTGGTCCTGCTGGTCGCCGCCCGGCGTGCCGAAGGCCAGCGTCGGCACCCCGCCGCGCAGCGCCAGGGACGGGCTCAGCGTGATGCGGGGCCGCTTGCCGGGAGCCAGCGAGTTCGGCAATCCCTCGTCCAGCCAGAACATCTGCGCCCTGCTGCCCAGGCAGAACCCGAGCTCCGGGATGGCGGGCGAGGACTGCAACCAACCGCCGGACGGGGTGGCCGAGACCATGTTCCCCCAGCGGTCCACCACGTCGATGTGCACCGTGTCGCCGCGGGCCTCACCGGTCGGCGACACCGTCGGCTCGCCGATGCCGACGCCGCTCGGGTCCTTCGCCCCGTCCACGCCGCGGTTCTCCGCGATGTGCGCGGACATCACCGGCTGCCGGCCGCCCGGCGCGCCGGGGCGCAGGTCCATCGACGCCCGGTCGCCGATCAGCTCGCGGCGCTCGGCGGCGTACTCGCGGGACACCAGGTCGGTGAGCACGCCGGCGTCGGCGGAGTCGCCGTACCACGCCTCGCGGTCGGCGAAGGCGAGCTTCGCCGCCTCGACGGACAGGTGCACGGTGTCGGCGTCGGCGATCCCGTCGACGTAGCCGATCCGGTCGGCGAAGCCCTCCAGCAGGCGCAACTGCTGCGCCAGCGCCGGGCCCTGCGACCAGATGCCGAACTTCGCCAGCGTCCAGCCGCCGGGCAGGTCGATCGTCAGCGGCGTCTCGTAGCCCGCCTCGAACTCGGCCATGTCCTGCCCGGTGATCACGCCCGCGTGGTCCCGGCCGGAGTTGTCCCGGTGCGGGATCCGCGCGAACTTGTCCACCGCCTCCGCGACGAAGCCCTGCGACCAGGCGCGGCGGGCGGCGTCGATCTGCGCCTCGCGGTCGGCCCCGGCCGCCTCGGCCTCGGTCAGCAGCCGCTCCCAGGTGTCGGCCAGCGCCGGGTTCCGGAGGATGCTGCCCGGTGCGGGAGCGGCGCCGTCGGTCAGCCACAGGTTCGCCGAGGTCTGCCAGTGCTCCCGGAACATCTCCCGGACGGTGTCGATCGTGCTGCTGATCCGCTCCACGATCGGGTAGCCGCCGCGCGCGTAGCCGATCGCGTACTTCAGCACCTCGCGCAGCGTCTTCGTGCCGTGATCGCGCAGCAGCAGGAGCCAGCCGTCCCACGCGCCGGGCACCGTCGTGGCCAGCAGGCCGGTGCCGGGCACCAGGTCCAGGCCGAGTTCGTCGCGGTAGTGCGCCACGGTCGCCCCGGCGGGTGCCGGGCCCTGGGCGGCCAGGGCGCGCGGCCGCGGGTCGTCGGCGGTGGCGAACAGCGCGGGCAGCTCCCCGCCCGGTCCGTTCAGGTGCGGCTCCACGACCTGCAGCACGAGTCCGGCCGCGACCGCGGCGTCGAACGCGTTGCCGTCGTCCTCGAGCACGGCCATGCCCGCGGCGGAGGCGAGCCAGTGCGTGGAGGCGACCATCCCGTGCGTACCGGCGAGTTCCGGGCGAGTAGTGAACACGTCAACTACCTTAAGGTCCCATCACCCGGTTGATCGATAGCCAAAGCAACAATCTCCGGCAACGGCTCCGTTTCCGCTGGTGAGAGCCCGTGAGCACTTTGGGGTGCTATAGAGGTTGTTTGGGATCTTGTTGGGTGGTGTGTGTTAGGCGTGCGAGTTTGCGTGTCATGTGGATGATGGCGGCCCAGCAGACGATGGTGGCGTGGTGTTCGGGGAGGCGTTCGTAGTCGCG
>NZ_JAQGLB010000008.1 GCF_027853965.1 Saccharopolyspora indica
GTTGTTGTCGTTCAGGATGTTGATGCCGTCGTTGTCCGCGCTGTCGGCGTTGGCGACGGGAGCCAGGGCGAGCAGACCGGCAGCGGCACCGGCAACAATCGCAGCTTTCTTCAGCACTTCGTTGCTCCTTGTTGGATGGGATGACGCGAACGCCCCCTGGGTCCCTCGGCTACGCACCCCATACTTAGCCGAAGGGAGAACGCTCGGCGTGAAACATATACATCGAAACCGTCGAAACAAACCTCGTTAACACCATTGTGTGATTATTTCTTCGGCGTCGGCCGGGCTTATCGTTGCCCGGGCAAATTCACCGCAAACACGACCGCCGCTCCGAGCCGTCTTCGAGCGGCGTAGTGTCCGCACGTGGACTCCGAAGCGCTCGCGGCCGAGTACGTCCTCCTCGGGCTCAGGTTCGACCGGCTCGTCCGGGGCTTCGCCGACTCCTACACCGGCGACCCGCTGCTGCGGGCCCAGGTCGCCGTCGAACCACCGCCGGAACCTGCCCGGCTCGCCGCCGCCGCGCGCCACCTGCGCGCCGAGGCCGCCACCGCCGATCTCGCCGAACCGCGCCGCCGGTTCCTCACCGCGCAGCTGACCGCGCTGGAGTGCTCGGGCCGCAAGATGGCCGGCGAGCAGCTGCCGTTCGCCGCCGAGGTCGAGGCGTGCTTCCAGGTGTCGCCGTCGATGGGTGATCCCGACGAGTACCGGAGGGCGCACCGCGAGCTGGCAGCGCTGCTGCCCGGCCGGGGTTCGCTGGCCGAGCGGCTGCGCGCGGTCCGCAGGCGCGACGTGGTGCCCGCGGACCGGCTCGCCGTGGCGGTCCAGGCGGTCTCCAGCGCGCTGCGGGACCGCGTGCGCACCCGGTTCGAACTGCCCGTCGGCGAGACGGTCGAGTACCGGATCGTGTCGGACCGGCCGTGGAGCGGGTTCAACCACTACCTCGGCGGCTTCCGCTCGAAGGTCGCGGTCAACGCCGACGTCGGGCACCGCGCGTCGACCCTGCCCCAGCTCGTCGCGCACGAGGCCTACCCCGGCCACCACACCGAGCACTGCCGCAAGGAGGCCGGTCTGGTGCGGCGGGACCGGCTGGTCGAGCACACCGTCTTCCTGGTCAACACGCCGCAGTGCGTGCTGGCCGAAGGCCTCGCCGACCTGGGGCTGCACGCCGCGGTCGGACCGGGCTGGGGCCCGTGGGCGGCCGAGATCTTCGCCGATCTCGGCATCCGGCTGGACGGCGAGCTGGCGGAGCGGATCGACGCGGTGCTGCTCCGCCTGCTGCCGGTCCGCCAGGACGCGCTGCTGATGCTGCACGGCGACGGGGCCGACGAGGCCGCCGTCGTCGCGCACCTGCAGCGCTGGCTGCTGATGCCGGAGCAGCGCGCCAGGCACCTGGTGGGATTCATGCGGGACCCCCTCTGGCGCGCGTACACCACGACCTACGTCGAGGGCTACCGGCTGCTGCGACGGTGGCTGGACGAGCGCCCCGCGAGCACATCGAGCGCCGATCGTTACCGGCGCTTGCTTGACGAGCCGCTCGTCCCCGAATCGGTGCGCGCCGAGCTCGCCACCCGGGTGTGAGCCCGGATATCACCCGGACGGAGCACTGACGCTCACCGCCAGTGTTGACCAGCCGCCGGGGTGGAGCACCGCTCTGACCTGCTGCGGTCGCCTCCGGTGTCGCGCTGGGACGGCCCGTGACCAGCACCGTTTTCCCGGCAGATGAAGGGGAAACGACGATTCGCTGAATCACCTGTGTGGCTGCCTGCCGAGACGCGATCACGCAGGTAGCGTGCGTTTCGACGGGCCGTTCTCTTTCAAGCAAGTCCGTACGCGGCCCGTCCGGGAGGCCCTGATCGTGGCTGTTGGCTGGAGCGGACGGTTACCCCGTCCACCTTGGTCGCGATGGGCCGGTGCCCGGCCCTGCGGCCACGGCGGACGAGGCGGTCCGGCCGGCGCGCGACGGGGCCAGGCCCGGCCCGCCGACGAGCGGGTGTGGACGCCACGCCCGCGAGGGAGTAGCCGTGACCGCACGACGTTCCCAGCCAGAAGCGGAAACCCGAACCCAGAGCGGTGATTCCGCGCGCACCGTGCACAGCGGTGGCACCGACGTCCGCACGTACGTCCTGGACACCTCGGTGCTGCTGTCCGATCCGTGGGCCATGGCCCGCTTCGCCGAGCACGACGTGGTGCTCCCGGTGGTGGTGATCGGCGAGCTGGAGGGCAAGCGCCACCACCCCGAACTCGGTTGGTTCGCCCGGGAAGCCCTCCGCGCGCTCGACGATCTCCGGATCCAGCACGGACGGCTGGACCAGCCGGTTCCGGTCGGAACCTCGGGTGGGCGCCTGCACGTGGAGCTCAACCACTCCGACCCGCAGGTGCTGCCGCCCGGATTCCGCACCGACTCCAACGACGCCCGCATCCTGGCCTGTTCGCTGAACCTGGCGGCCGAGGGACACCGGGTCACGCTGGTCACCAAGGACATGCCCCTGCGGGTCAAGGCCGCCGCGGTGGCCCTGGAGGCCGAGGAGTACCGCGCGCAGGACGTGGTGCCGTCCGGGTGGACCGGGATGGCCGACGTCGAGGTGCCGGGCGTTTCGGTGGACGCGCTGTTCAAGGACGGCACCGCCGACCTCGACGAGGCGCGGGACCTGCCGCCGAACACGGGCGTGCGGCTGCTGTCCGGGTCGCAGAGCGCGCTGGGCCGGGTGACCGCGGACAAGCAGGTCCGGCTGGTGCGCGGTGACCGGGAGGCGTTCGGGCTGCACGGCCGGTCCGCGGAGCAGCGGATCGCGCTGGACCTGCTGCTCGATCCCGAGATCGGCATCGTGTCGCTGGGCGGTCGCGCCGGGACCGGCAAGTCCGCGCTCGCGCTGTGCGCCGGGCTGGAGTCCGTGCTGGAGCGCCAGCAGCACCGCAAGGTGGTGGTGTTCCGCCCGGTGTACGCGGTCGGCGGTCAGGAGCTGGGCTACCTGCCGGGCACCGAGAACGAGAAGATGGCGCCGTGGGCGCAGGCGGTGTTCGACACGCTCGGTGCGCTGGCCAGCGAGAACGTCCTGGACGAGGTGATGGACCGGGGCATGCTGGAGGTCCTGCCGCTGACCCACATCCGCGGCCGCTCGCTGCACGACTCGTTCGTCATCGTCGACGAGGCGCAGTCGCTGGAGCGCAACGTGCTGCTGACGGTGCTGTCCCGGCTCGGCGCGAACTCCCGAGTGGTCCTGACCCACGACGTCGCCCAGCGCGACAACCTCCGGGTGGGCCGCCACGACGGCGTGGCCGCGGTGATCGAGAAGCTCAAGGGCCACCCCCTCTTCGCCCACGTCACCCTGACCCGCTCGGAACGCTCCCCGATCGCAGCCCTGGTCACCGAACTCCTGGAGGGCGAGTTCACCCCGTAACGACGAGGTGAAGGGCACCTTTCGCCAACTATGCGGGCGAAAGGTGCCCTTCACCTACCACCCGATCGTGCCCGGCGACGCTGCTCGCCGGGTGGCGCTCACTCGGACGAGGCAGGTGTGAAGGGCACCTTTCGCCAAGTTAGTGGGCGAAAGGTGCCCTTCGCGCGTCAACCGTGCGTGCGGGTTACCAGCCGGTGGGGAGGGGGCGGCCCTCGGCGAAGCCCGCGGCGGACTGGATGCCGACCAGGGCGCGGTCGTAGAAGTCCTCCAGGGTGCGGGCGCCCGCGTAGGTGCAGGACGAGCGCAGGCCGGAGGTGATCTGGTCCAGGAGGTCCTCGACGCCGGGGCGCTGCGGGTCCAGGCGCATCCGGGAGCTGGAGATGCCCTCCTCGAACAGCGCCTTGCGGGCCTGGTCGTAGGCGTTGTCGGTGCGGGTCCGGGCGGAGACCGCGCGCTTGGAGGCCATGCCGAAGGACTCCTTGTAGGCGCGGCCGTGCTCGTCGCGCTGCAGGTCGCCGGGCGACTCGTAGGTGCCCGCGAACCAGGAGCCGACCATCACCGACGCCGCGCCCGCGGCCAGCGCCAGAGCGACGTCGCGCGGGTGCCGGACGCCGCCGTCGGCCCAGACGTGCTTGCCGAGCTTGCGGGCCTCGGCCGCGCACTCGGCGACGGCGGAGAACTGCGGGCGGCCGACGCCGGTCATCATCCGCGTCGTGCACATCGCGCCCGGACCGACGCCGACCTTGATCACGTCGGCGCCGGCCTCGACGAGATCGCGCACGCCTTCGGCGGTCACCACGTTGCCCGCCACCACCGGCACCTGCGGCGACACCGAGCGGACCGCCTTGAGCGCGGCGATCATCTTCTCCTGGTGGCCGTGCGCGGTGTCCACGACCAGCGTGTCCACCCCGGACTCCAGCAGCGCGGCGGCCTTGGCCGCGACGTCGCCGTTGACGCCGACCGCCGCGGCGACCCGCAGCCGGCCCTCGCCGTCCAGGGCCGGGGTGTAGATCTCGGCGCGCAGCGCACCGCGGTGGGTCAGGATCCCGGCCAGGCGGCCGTCCGCGTCGACCGCGATCGCGACGTTGCGGGCCTGCTTGTCGAGCTGCTCGAACACCTCGCGCGGCTTGGTCTCCAGCGGCAGCACGACCGGGTGCTGGTCGGCGACCTCGCCGACCCGGGCGAACCGGTCGACGCCGGTGCACGCGGCCTCGTCGACGACGCCGACCGGCCGGTTGTCGTCGTCCACGACCACCACGGCGCCGTGGGCGCGCTTGGGCAGGAGGTTGAGCGCGTCGGCGACGGCGTCGTCGGCGTGCAACACCAGCGGGGTGTCCCAGACCGGGTGCCGGGTCTTGACCCAGGAGACGATCTCGGCGACCGCGGCGGCGTCGACGTCCTGCGGGAGCACGACGATCCCGCCGCGCCGGGCGACGGTCTCGGCCATCCGGCGACCGGCCACGGCGGTCATGTTGGCGACGACGATCGGCAGGGTGGCCCCGGTGCCGTCGCTGGTGGCGAGGTCCACGTCGAAGCGGGACTCGACGCCGGAGCGCCGCGGCGCCAGGAAGACGTCGTCGTAGGTCAGGTCGGTGGTGGGCTGCTGCCCGTTCAAGAACTGCACGTCTGACCACCATACGGCCTCGGACGCCCGCAGTCGCCTCCCAGCGCCGGATGTGCCTGCTCTGCAAGATCATCTGATGGGACGACGGCTCGAAGCTGGTGCCGGACTGCCAACTGTGGCTAGGCTCGCGTTAGCTGCGCTCTGCTGGGGTGTGGAAGTAAGCCGGGACTCCCCGCCGGAGGCGGGACCCCGGCCTCTGCGTTTCTGGGGCCTGTCCGAATCAAGATCACCGGATTGGTTGACGGTCCAAACTTGATGTACCAGGCCATGTCGTGGTTATAATTTGCTTGGCTGCGCTCTGTTGGGGCGTGGAAGTACGCCGGGACCTCCCGCTGTATTGTGGGACCCCGGCCTCTGCGTTTTCTGGGGGATTTCAGGTTGCATCGATCTTCTGCAGATGGACCGTGTCGCCGAATTGGGTCAGGTAACTGTCTGTGCCGCGTGCGGCGGCCAGTGCTGAGCCGCAGGCAATGTCTGCCAGCCAGAGCAACGGCTCGTCATTTCCACCGATGAACGTTGCTTGGAGATGTGAAATCAACTTCTTGCGGCGGCAGGCGTCGATCAAGTCGGTGTCGTGCCTGTTGTTGCGTCCTTGCCGGGATTCGAAAACGACGAATCGGACGCCAATGGATTCAAGGCGTGGTAGCAGCACCTCCATGCATTTGCGGCGAGCTCGTTCGGGGCGAAGACCCTGACTTCGGCCCACAATGCTGACATGGCTGAGGTTTAGTGCCGAGACGCCTTTGGCGAGATGTTCGCGATGCTCGGCATCCGACTTGTACCAGTGCAGCTTCTGTCGGCCCGCGTGCAGCTCCCGTAGTGCGCAGCGGAGGTCTTCTGCGTCGGTCAGGTCGACGATGCTGGCGGTGAGGATGTAGACGCCGATGGTGAGGTCATACGACTCGTCGACGTAGGCGTGGACGAACACAAGACGGTAGTGAAGCGGGAACGGCAGTTCGAGATCAAATCCTTACACCCGAAGGTGATTCAGAATTCGACCCTGGTAGCTTCTCGATGGCTGCGCACCGAGGTGAGTGGAAGTACGCCGGGTGTGCCCGCTGTATTGTGGGACCCCGGCCTCTGCGTTTTCAGGCTTCTTCTTCCGTCAGGGGTTCGAAGGAGTTGTAGGCCTGGTAATTGCGGAAGAAGCGGCTGTAGATCTCCGTTCCGTCGTCGAAGGTCGCGTCCTCCAGCGGTTTCACCTCGACGACCTGCTTCAGCTTCCAGGTGATCAGTTCGTGGTTCTCGTTCTGGTAGCTGGTCTGCTGCTGCTTTCCGTGGTAGGCGGCCTTCTCCGCGGCTTCCTCCTCGGATTCCGCCTTCAGCAGGACGAACGATTCCTCGTACAGCGGCTCGTGGTCGGCGGCTTCCGCGGTGGCCTCCATCAGCAGGACCGCGACGTAGTAGTCCAGCTCGACGGCGCGCTCGTCGGCGCGGAGCTCGCGCGGGTCGATGGGGCCGATGTTGATCGAGCCGATCGCGTCGAAGTCGTTGCTGCTCATGCTCCCCAGGATCTCACCCGCCGGACAGCAGGGCGCGCACCGCCTCGATGCTGTCGGCCGAGGCCGCGTCCTTGTCCGGCCGGTAGCGCAGCACGCGGGCGAAGCGCAGCGCGACACCGCCGGGGTAGCGGGGGCTGGTCTGCACGCCGTCGAGCTCGATCTCCACCACCAGGTCGGGCGCGATGTGCACGGTCCAGTCGTCGCGGTGGGTCTCCCGGCGCTGGAACTCCGCGGTCTGCCAGGCCAGCAGTTCGTCGGTCAGGCCCTTGAAGGTCTTGCCGACCATGATCGGCGGGCCGCCGTCCGGGTCGCGCGCGCCGAGGTGCAGGTTGGACAGGTAGCCGCGGCGGCGGCCGTGGCCCCACTCGGCGGCGAGCACGACGAGGTCGAGCGTGTGCTCGGGCTTGACCTTCCGCCACGCGCGGCCGCGCCGGCCCGCGGCGTAGCCGGAGCCCAGGTCCTTGACCACGACCCCTTCGTGCCCGGCGGCCAGGGCTTCCTCGAACAGCGCCGCCGCGCGCTCGGCCGTCGGGGCGTGAGCTGACGGAATCCGGTGCTGCGGGGCGACTTTCGCCAGCGCGTCGAGCCGGTCGCGCAGCGGCAGGTCCAGCAGGTCGGTGCCGTCGAGGTGCAGGCAGTCGAAGAAGTACGGGTGCAGCAGCAGTTCTCGCGAGCTCTGCGCGCCGAACCGGCTCATCGTCTCCTGGAACGGCCGGGGCCGACCGCCGTCGTCGAGCGCCAGCGTTTCGCCGTCGAGCACCACCGACCGGCAGTCCAGGCCGCGCACCAGCTCGACGAGTTCCGGGACGCTGCCGGTGATCTCGCGCAGCGTGCGGGTGTAGACGTGCACCTGGTCGCCGTCGCGGTGCACCTGGATGCGCGCACCGTCCAGCTTGTACTCCACCGTCACCTCGCCGGTCAGCGCCGACTCCAGGTCGTCCGCGGGGGAGGCGAGCATCGGGCGCACCGGCCGCCCGATCTCCAGGCCGAATCCGGCCAGCGCTGGTTCTCCGCCGCGCAGCGCCGCTTCGGCGGTGGCGGGCAGCTGTCCGGAGAGCATGAACGCGCGCCGGACCGCCTCGGCGGCCACTTCAGCGGCCGTGGCGATGGCCTCGACCATCACGCCTTCCAGCGCGCCTTGGCGGAGCTCGCCGCCGAGCAGCCGGATCAGGAACTGCTGCTCGTCGGCGGTGGCCTGACCGAGCAGCGCGGTCAACGCCGCGGCCCGCCGCTGCGCCGAGCCCGAGCCGTTGATCGCCCGGAGCGCGTCGATCGCGCTGTCGACGGCGGTGATGGTCAGCGCGGGGGCCGGTGCGGGTGCCGCGGCCAGCGAGGCCAGCGTGGACCAGCCGACCCCGGCCCGGCCGCCGGGCAGCTCGCCCGCCAGCAGCGCGGCCGCCGGGCGGACCTCTTCGGGTTCCAGCCGTCCCAGCAGGTCGGCGATGGCCGTGGTCTTCGCCTTGCGCGAGCGCGTTGCCGCGACCTCGCGCGAGGTCGCGACCACATCAGCGAGCAGCACCATGCGCTCATGGTGCGCGGCGACCCCGACAGCCCGCAGCGGAACCGATCGGGCAGACCCCTCCCGTCCCGCGGGCGGTTGATCCTGAATGCCGGAACCGATCGGCCGGAGTCCACGTCGTACCGGCAGCGAACGATCGAGGCGAGGGAATCGAATGGCGACAGGCCGATTACCCGGCGGACTGGCGGTGGCGACCGCGGTGCTGCTCGCACCGCTGGCGGCCGTTCCGGCCGCGGCGCAGCAGGAGACCGCGCAGCAGGCGCCCGTGGTGGTGACCCTGGACGCGTCCGGATCGATGGCCCAGCAGCTGCCGACCGGCGAAACCCGCATGGACGCGGCGAAAACCGCCCTGAACGCGCTCGTCGACGGGCTCGCTCCGGGTGCTCAGCTGGGGATGCAGGTGTACGGCACGGGCACCGGCAACACCCCGGAGGAGAAGGCCGCCGGATGCCTGGACATCGTCGACCTGCAGGGCGTGGGCCCGGTCAACGCCGCTGAGCTGAAGCAGAAGGTGGCCGGTATCCAGCCGTCGGGCTACACGCCGGTCGGCAACGCGTTGCTGCGGGCGGCCGAAGCGCTCCCGGAGGAGGGCCCGGGCGCCGTCGTGCTGATCTCCGACGGCATCGACACCTGCGCCCCGCCGGACCCGTGCGAGGTCGCGCGCAACCTGGCTGCGGACGGTGTGCAACTGAGCATCCACACCGTCGGCTTCCAGGTGGACGAGGAAGCTCGCCGGCAGCTCAGCTGCATCGCCGAGCAGACCGGCGGCAGCTACACCGACGTCACCGACGCGAGCGGCCTCGACGAGCAGCTCCCGCAGATCGTCGAGCGCGCGCAGCGCACCTACGAGGCCCAGGGCCAGCCGATCACCGGCTCCGAGACCGACGCCCAGGCGCCGGAGATCGCTGCCGGGCAGTACGTGGACACGATCGACGCGGGGCAGCGGAAGTACTACCGGCTGAAGGTGCCGAAGGGCTACCTGGCGAACTTCACCGCGAGCCTGATCGTCCCGAACGACGAGGTCAACGGGTTCACGGCGAAGCTGACCACCCGGATCCTGGACATGCAGGGCGGGGAGTGCGTCTCCGGCAAGGACTTCGCCACCCGCTGGGAACCGCACGTGACCGTGGCGTCGTGGTGGCCGACGAAGGGCTCCGACTGCAACGCCACCGACGAGGTGTACCTGGAGATCGAGCGGGAAGGCCCGGACGAAACCCGGCACTGGACCTACGACGTGGAACTGCTGGTGCTGCTGGAACCACCGGTGCCGGGTTCCGGCGGTCCGGCGGCGAACACCACGAAGGTGCCGTTCGCGGCTCCGGACGGGCCGGAGCAGGCGGTCACCGGTGGCGCCAGCTTCAACGACGCGCTGGAACTGCCCGGCAGCGGGGTCTACGCCGACGAGGTCGGGTTCGGCGAGATGGCCACCTACAAGGTGTGGCTGGACTGGGGTGAATCGGTTGCGGTCCGCACCAACGCCGACCTGTCCGGCGTGCCGTCCTGGAGCAACGTCAAGAACGTGGTCCACGGCCCCACCCGGGTGCTGCTGGGCGAGACCTGGGACGCCTTCAACGACGAATCCGGCGCGCTCGACCCGGTCGCCACGTCGCGGGCGCTCTACAGCAACCGCACCGAGTCCACCGACGATGCCGATCTCGCCGGATGGCACTACATCACGGTCCGGGTGGACCGCGAGAGCGAGCCGGACAAGCCGACCGTGCCGGTCCGGTTGTTCGTCAGCAAGGGCGGCGAGAAGGCCGAGGGGCCGCAGTACGCAGCCGCTCCGGGCATGCCGAGCGGGGTCACCGGGATGAACCCGGGCGATGCCGAGGGCGGGGTCGGCCTCGGTTCGCTTGCCGAGCTGGAGGAGCCGTCCGGCGGTGTGCCGGTGTGGGCGTGGATCGCGCTCGGCGGCGTGGTGCTCGCCGGCGGCGGTGCGACCGCGCTGATCCTGGTGCTGCGCAAGCGGAAAGCAGTGGCACCGCAGCCGCCGCAGTCGTACTGACCGGCTGAAGCGGCGCCTCTCCCGAGCCGGGCGAGGCGCCGCTTCACGTCACTTGCCGGTGGCCATGCGCAGCACGTCGAGCGCCTCGTCCAGCTGCTCCACGGTGAGCTTGCCGGAGTCGACGTGGCCGCGCTCCAGGACCACCTCGCGGATCGTCTTGCGCTCCTTGAGGGCCTGCTTGGCGACCGCCGCGGCCTCCTCGTAGCCGATGTAGCGGTTCAGCGGCGTGACGATCGACGGCGAGCCCTCGGCGTAGGCCCGAGCCTGCTCGACGTTGACCTCGACGCCTGCGAAGACCTTGTCGGCCAGCAGGCGCGACACCGCGGCCAGCAGCCGCGCCGATTCGAGCACGTTGCGGGCGATCACCGGCAGCATCACGTTGAGCTGGAAGTTGCCCTGCGAACCGGCGAAGGCCACCGCCGCGTCGTTGCCGATCACCTGCGCGACCACCTGCAGGGTCGCCTCCGGGATCACCGGGTTGACCTTGCCCGGCATGATCGACGAACCCGGCTGCAGATCCGGCAGCGCCAGTTCGGCCAGGCCGGTGCGCGGGCCGGAGCCCAGCCAGCGCAGGTCGTTGGCGATCTTGGTCAGGCTCACCGCGACGGTGCGCAGGTGGCCCGAGGTCTCCACCACCGAGTCCTGTGCGGCCTGGGCCTCGAAGTGGTCGCGCGCCTCGGTCAGCGGCAGGCCGGTGACCTCGGCCAGCTCGGCGGACACCGCCGCGCCGAAGCCCTCCGGCGCGTTGAGCCCGGAGCCGACGGCGGTGCCGCCGATCGGCAGCTCGCCCAGCCGCGGCAGGCCGCTGCGCAGCCGCTCGACGCCGTAGCGCACCTGCGACGCCCAAGCCCCGGCCTCCTGGGCGAGGGTGATCGGCACCGCGTCCATGAGGTGCGTGCGGCCGGACTTGACCACCTCGGTCCACTCGGCGGCGCGGCCCTCGATGGTGCTCGCCAGGTGCTCCAGCGCCGGGACGACGTCGCCGAGCACCGCCTCGGTGGCGGCGACGTGGATGGTCGTCGGGAAGGTGTCGTTGGACGACTGCGAGGCGTTGACGTGGTCGTTCGGGTGCACGTCGCGGCCGAGGCGGCGCGAGGCCAGCGTCGCGATGACCTCGTTGGCGTTCATGTTCGACGACGTGCCGGAGCCCGTCTGGAACACGTCGATGGGGAAGTGCTCGTCGTGCGCGCCCTCGGCGACCTCGTCGGCCGCGGCGGCGATCGCCTCGGCGACCTCGGCGTCGAGCACCCCGAGCCGGCCGTTGACGCGGGCGGCGGCGGCCTTGAGCAGGCCGAGCGCGCGGATCTGGGCGCGCTCCAGGCCCCGCCCGGAGATCGGGAAGTTCTCCACGGCTCGCTGCGTCTGCGCGCGGTACAGGGCGGCGGCGGGCACCCGCACCTCGCCCATCGTGTCGTGCTCGATCCGGTAGTCCTGTTCAGCCATGACAGAAGTGTCCCGCCGCGAAGACCACCGGGTCAGCGTGGGCCGCCCCACTTCTCGCGCTCCCGCGGTGCGAACGCGCCGCCTGGAACGATGAAGGTGCCGCATCTCGCACGGTCGTGGGAAGCGTGAAGGGCACCTTCCGCCGAGTAAGTTGGCGGAAGGTGCCCTTCACCTCGAGCAGATCAGCCGATCGTGTCGTTGATCCAGGTCTTGTAGGCGGTGGCGTCCGTGTAGATGGACGGGGCCGTGCCGCAGACCGGGATCAGGCTGCCGAGCCGGCTGGTGACGCCGGTGAGCTTCCAGTCGCCCGGCTGGCCCTCCAGCTGCGGGCCGCCGGAGTCGCCGAAGCACGCGTTGGCGAGCAGCTCCGAGCTGCCGGTGCAGATCTCGGTGTCGGCGTCGACAGCGCTCAGCGAGCACTGGCTGTCCGAGACCACCTGGGTGTCCAGCTCCTGCAGCTGCACCGGAGGCTGGCCGCAACCGCGGATCGGGCAGGTCACGCCCCAGCCGATGATGCGCGAGGGCGTGTCCTCGGGACCGGAGGCCTCGGCGATCTCGATCGGCGTCGCCGAGACCGGCTGGTCCAGCTTCAGCAGCGCGATGTCGCCGTTGGGGCCGTTGGTCGCGTAGTCCGGGTGGACCACGATCTCCGACACGCCCGCCTCGGTGCCGCCGGTGGTGTGGTCCTGGCTGCCGATGCGCAGGCCGAGGTCCGCAGGCGCGACGTCCTGCACGCAGTGGGCGGCGGTCAGCACCCACTGCTCGTCGATCAGCGACGCTCCGCAGCTGTGGTTGCCCGCCCGCTGCAGCGAGGCCATCCAGTCGTACTGCTCGGTGGCGTCGTGGCCCCCGACGATCAGCGCGCCCGGGTTGTCGTCCGCCGTCGCGGCCGGCGCAAGACCTGCCCCCAGTGCGATCGCGGCAATGCCGGCGAGCAGCATGGATCTCTTCTTCACGAATTCTCCTCCCCGACGAGATCCCCTTTTCGGTGAACGTATGGGCGGCGCCGCGGGGCGGGTACCGCCGAGTGCCGCAGCGCCTTCGGCGGACTGGCCCAGCTGCGCGGACATCGCGGCCGGATCCGGCTAGCCTGGGGGCGTCCACGCACGTTCGATGGCGAGGTGGGTGGGATGACCGAGGTCGATCTGCTGGTCGTCGGCGCGGGTCCGACGGGGTTGTTCGCCGCCTACTACGCGGGTTTTCGCGGGATGTCGGTGGCCTTGGTGGACGCGCTGCCAGAGCCGGGCGGTCAGGTGACCGCGATGTACCCGGAGAAGATGATCTTCGACGTGGCCGGTTTCCCCGCGGTGCGCGGCCGGGATCTGGTTGCCGCGCTGGTGGAACAGGCCGATCAGTACGCGCCGCGCTACCTGCTCGGCAGGCACGCGGTCGAGCTGTCCGATGTGGATGGTGGGCTGCTGGTCGGGATCGGCGATGGCGAGTCGGTGCGGGCGGGCGCGGTGCTCATCACCGCGGGCATCGGCGAGTTCAGCCCGCGACCGCTGCCCGCCGGTGGTGACTGGATCGGCCGCGGCGTCGTGCACTTCATCCCCGAGCTGGCCGTGCACAGTGGACGCGACGTGGTGGTGGTCGGCGGTGGCGACTCCGCGTTCGACTGGGCGCTGGCGCTGCACCCGGTGGCGCGCAGCGTCGCGCTGGTGCACCGCCGGGCGCGGTTCCGCGCGCACCCGGGCCTGATCGACAAGGTCGAGGACCTGGGCGTCCCGCTGATCACGCCGGCCGAGGTGGTGGAGATCCGCGGCGACGACGGCGGGGTGCGCGAGGTGGAGATCGAGGTCGGCGGAGCGGAGCGCCGCGTGCTCCCCGCGCAGACCGTGGTCGCCGCGCTCGGCTTCACCGCCGACCTGGGCCCCATCGAGGGCTGGGGGCTGGAGCTGGAGAAGCGCGCGATCCTGGTGGACACCACGATGCGCACGAACCGCCCGCTGGTGTACGCGGCGGGCGACGTGGCGGCCTACCCGGGCAAGGTCAAGCTGATCGCGACGGGCTTCGGCGAAGCGGCGACGGCGGTGAACAACATCGCGGTGGCCCTCAACCCGGACGCCCACCTCTTCCCGGGCCACTCCTCCAACCTGCCCTGATCGTCACCCGGCGCGGTGTCAATTTCGTACGAAATTGACATCACCCCGGCCCGGGAGGGCTGCCTCGATGCGGTCGACGTCTGCTCGTTCGGCGGTGGGGAGCGGGGCTCCGGTGGATTTGCGGAGCAGGGCGGCTGAGGCGAGGAGGCCTTGGGCCCGGCCTGGTTGGCCGGTGAGGAGGCGGGCTCCGGCCAGGCCTTCCAGGGCCAGGGCGATCGCGCGGGGGTCTCCGGTGCGGCGGGCTGCGGTGAGGCCCTGGGTGTGGAGGTCGAGGGCGGTCGGGGCGTCGCCGCGCTGTTCGGCCGCGAAGCCCAGTTCGGCGAGGATCAGGGCCGCTCCGTTGTCCGCTTCGAAGCGCTGGTTCCAGGCCAGCCACGGGCGCAGCAGGGCCTCGGCTTCGGCGAACCTGCCCTGGCGGCGGGCCGAGAGGGCCAGGCCCACCTCGGCGAATTCCTGGCCCGCCGCGTCGCCGTGCTCGACGGCCAGCGCGCGGGCTCGCTCGTGCAGTTCGTCGGCAGCGGTGTGGTCGCCCTGCAACAAGGCGATGCGGCCCAGCTCGGAGTGGCGCATGGACACGTCCGGCCACAGCGCGAGTTCTTCGGCCAGCTCGGCCGCTTCGCGGTGCCAGGTCGTCGCGGCGGCGTAGTCGCCCGCGATCTCGGCGAGCTTGCCGAGCACCGCTCCGGCCTGGCCGCGGCCCCAGCGGTCGCCGGCCTCCGCGAACAGCGCGCAGCTGCGCTCGGCGTCCGCCGCTGATCCGGTGAGGTCGCCCCGGACGTGGCGCTGCACCGCGCGGACGCTGAGGGCCGCTGCGATTCCCCAGCTGTCGCCGAGTTCTTCGGACGCCGTCAGCGCCTCGCCCGTCAGCTCCTCGCCGACCGGCAGGTCGCCGAACCTGGTCGCGGCGTAGCCGAGGAACCAGGCCGCCAGCGCGCGTTCCCGGGGATCGGTGATGGCGGCGTGCAGGCGCAGCGGGGCGCGGTTGTCCACGGGTTCGCCGGTCAGGAGCCGGAATCCGGTGTGCCAGGCGGTGAGGACCGGGTCGGAGCTCTCGGTCGCCCGCCGGGCCTCGATGAGCCGCCCGCGCAGGAACCAGTACCAGACCAGCGCGCGGGCCAGGCGGACGTTGCCGAGCGCGCGGCGCAGGTTGCCGGTCTCGACATCGAGTCGGTTCAGCCATTTCTGCTGGTCGGGGCCGCACAGGTGAGTCGCCGCTTCCTCCGCCAGCGCGGTGAAGTGGGCGGCGTGCGCCTGGCGGAGCTGATCGTGCTCTTCAGGTCCCAGCTGTCGTTCGCAGTACGCGGACACCGATTCCAGCAAGCCGTATCGCGGGCCGTCGGCGGTGTGCGAGGCGACGACCAGCGAGCGGTCGACCAGCCGGGTCAGCAGGTCGAGCACTTGCGAGCGCTGCACGCCACCGCCCGCGCACAGGGATTCCGCCGCGGCGAGCGTGCAGCCGTCGGCGAAGATCGCGAGCCTGCGCAGGACCGTTCGCTCGGCCTCCGTCAGCAGTTCCCAGCTCCAGTCGAGCACCGCGCCCAGCGTTCGCTGGCGCGGTGGTGCGTCGCGCGGCCCGCCGGTGAGCACGGCGAACCGGTCGTTCAGCCGCTCCGACAGCTCGGCCGTGCCGAGCACGCGCACCCGGGCAGCCGCCAGCTCGATGGCGAGCGGGATCCCGTCCACGCGGCGGCAGATCGTGGCGACCGCCGCCGCGTTGTCGGCGGACACCGCGAAACCGGGCGAGGCCGCGGCGGCCCTGGCGGCGAAGAGCTGCACGGCTCCGGACCGGAGCACGTCCGCGGCTGGTGCGCCGGGCGGCGGGACGTCGAGCGTCGGCACCTCCCACAGGTGCTCGCCGGAGACGCCGAGCGGCTCCCGGCTCGTCGCGAGCACGTGCGCGCCGGTCGCCAGCAGCCTGTGCACCAGCGCGGCGACGGGCTCGACGACGTGCTCGCAGTTGTCCAGCACGAGGAGCCGCCCGCGGAGCACCTCGGCGAGCCGTTCGACGGGCGATCGCGGGCGGGAACCGTCGCGGACGCCGAGCGCGGTGGCCACGACGTCGGCCAGTCCGTCCACTGTGGTCCCGCGGGGGAGCGCCGCGAGCTCGACCAGGCAGGCCTCGTCGGCTCCGCGCGCGACCTCGACGGCGAGCCGGGTCTTGCCCACCCCGCCCGGCCCGATCAGCGTGACCAGGCGGTGCGAGCCGAGCAGTGCGCGAACTCCGGCCACGGCGCGTTCCCGGCCGACGAGCTCGGTCGGCGGCACCGGAAGCGGCGGGACGCGCCGCTGCGCGGGTTCAGCGGTCAGCAGGTCCTTGTGCAGCGCAGCGAGATCGGCGCTCGGGTCGAGGCCTAGTTCGTCGCGGAGCAGGTGGCGCATCCGGTCGTAGCCTTCGAGCGCTTCAGCCGTCCGGCCCGCACCGTGCAAGGCGCGCAGGTGCGAGGCGCGGAGACGTTCGCGCAGCGGGTGCTGTTCGACGAGCGCGTGGAGTTCCCCGGCCAAGGACGTGTGGTCGCCCAGCTCCAGCCGAGCTTCCGCGTAGTCCTCCCAAGCCGCGAGGCGCTGCTCTTCCAGCGCGGCGGCCGCGGCGCTGGCGAAGGGCTCGTCGGAGAAACCGGCGAAGGCGTCGCCGCGCCAGAGCCCGAGGGCTTCGGCGAGCACCTCGGCCTTCCGGGCGGCGCCGGTCGTGCGCCGCGCGAGTTCGGTCAGCTCGGCGAACCTGGTGCTGTCGACGAACGGTGCGCTCAGCGCGTAGCCCGGCGGGCGGCGGACGACGAGATCGGCGCCGATCGCGCGGCGCAGGCGGGAGACGAGCGTCTGCAGGGCTCCGGACGGGTTGGCCGGGAGCGCCTCGCCCCACAGCTCGTCCACCAGCCGGTCCGCGGACACGACACGTCCGGGCGCGACCAGCAGCGACGCCAGCAGCGCGCGAACCCGCGCCTCGGGAACCGCGACGGGAGTGCCCTCCGACGTCCACACCACGAGCGGACCGAGCACCCCGAAACGCATGCGATCACGATAGCCGCAAGAAAACCGACAGCCGGTCGAAAGCCCTGCCGCGCACTGTTGCTCCAACAGCGACGAACGGAGTGGACGTGAAGAAGGCTGTTGTCACCGGTGGCACCCACGGCATGGGCCTGGCGATCGTGCGGGAGCTGCTCGCGCGCGGCGCCGAGGTGGTGCTGACCGGCCGGAACGAGCGGAACATCGAGGAAGCGCGCACCGCGCTGAAGGGCGAAGCCGCGCACGTCGTGCGCTCCGACGCGGGCAGCATGGCCGACATCGCCGCGCTCGGCGACTTCGTCGGCGAGACGCTCGGCAGCGTCGACCACCTCTTCATCAACCACGGCATGGCGCAGTTCACCGAGCTCGCCGAGGTGACCGAGGAGGAGTGGGACCGGCACTTCGCGGTCAACACCAAGGGCTCGTTCTTCACCGTGCAGCGCCTCGCTCCGCTGCTCAACGAGGGCGGCTCGGTCGTGTTCACCACGGTCGCCAACGACGTCGTCTTCCCCGGCCTGAGCGCGTACTCGGCGTCGAAGGAGGCGATGCGCGCCTTCGCGCACGTGCTCGCGGTGGAGCTGCTGCCGAAGAAGATCCGGGTGAACAGCGTGGCACCGGGATTCATCAAGACGCCGACGATGGGCGTGGCCGACCTCAGCGAGGAGCAGCGGCGGGAGTTCGAGCGGCAGGGCGACGAATCCACCCCGCTGCGCCGCATCGGCACCGTCGAGGAGGTCGCGAAGGCGGCGCTGTTCCTGGCCGAGGACGCGACGTTCAGCACGAACGTCGAGCTGGCGGTCGACGGCGGCTTCGCGCAGGGACTGGGGCACTGACGTGGCCGAAGTGCTGGACAGCCCGGATCCGTCGGTGGCCGAGCACGTGCGGCGGTACGTCGAGACCGACGGCGAGAGCGGCCACCTCGAAGGCGGCGCGACCAACCTGGTGCTCACCTACCGCGGGCGCAAGTCCGGGAAGCGGTACCGGACCGGGCTGTTCTACGGCGTCGACGGCGACCGGTACGTGCTGGTGGCATCGGGTGCGGGCATCACGCACACCCATCCGCAGTGGTACCGCAACGTGGTGGCCGATCCCGAGGTCGAAGTCCAGATCAAGGGGGAGCGCTTCACGGCTCGGGCCCGCCCCGCGGAAGGTGCCGAGCGCGAGCGGCTGTGGCAGCTGATGGTCGAGCTCGCGCCGGTGTACCGGACGTACTACGAGCCGCGCACCCGCCGGGTCATCCCGGTGGTGGTGCTGGAACGCACCGCCTGAAGCGGAGAACGCGCAACCGGGGTGGGGCCCGGTTGCGCGTTCTCCGTCAGCGGCGCCGGTCAGCCGCCGGTGTTCTGGTTGACCCAGTCGGCGAAGGCGACCACGTCGGCGTAGATCGACGGGCCGGTGGCGCAGGTCGAGTCACCGTTGCCGGAACGGCTCGTCGCGCCGATCAGCTCCCAGTTGCCCGGGGTGCCCTTGATCTGCGGGCCGCCCGAGTCGCCGTAGCAGGCGCCCGAGTTGCCGTTCGGGTTGTCGGTGCAGATCTCGTTCTGGCCGTCGATGCCCAGGCAGCCGGAGTCGTCGACGATCTGGGTGTCGAGCTCCTGCAGGTACTGCGGAGCGGGGCCGCAACCGGGCTGGGCGCAGGTCTGGCCCCAGCCGATGATCCGGGTCGCGGTTCCCGCGGCACCCGAATCCGCGGCGATCTTGATCGGGGTCGCCTGCAGCTGGCGGTCCAGCTGCAGCACCGCGATGTCGCCGGAGGGGTGCGTCTGCACGTTCGTGACGTTGGCCTGCTCGCCACCGCTGGTGTGGGTGTTGCTGCCGACCCGCACCGAGAACTGGCCGCCGCCCTGCACGCAGTGCGCCGCGGTCACCACCCAGTCGGGCTTGATCAGCGAACCGCCGCAGCCGTGCCGGCCCTGCTGCTGCAGCGACACCATGAACGAGTACTCCTCGGTGGCGTCGTGCCCGCCGACGATGTACGGCTTGACGTCGTCGGGCTGGGCGACTGCGGGCATGCCCAGAGCGCCGAGCGCGCCGACGGCTGCGAGGGCCGCGATGAGAACCGAACGCTTGCGCATTTCCGTCGAATCCTCCCGAGTTGCCGGCACCGCTGGCCGGATGGGTGCAGACAGTAAGGGGATTCGCTCGGATGACGTACCCACTAAGGAATGAGGCCGAAAGGCGAAGAAGCGGTGACCTGCCGTGAAACAGCAGGTCACCGCTTCGAATTCGGTGCTACCTCCGACGGCTGGGGATATTTCCCAGTTTCCCGGAAGGGATCCGTCAAGAGCCTGTCGGCGTAGCCGTCCGCGCCTTATAAGCGGCGTCAGCCGCTTGGAGTACGTACGCAGCTCGCACCGCCGCGGGTACGGTGGCCCGCCACTGGGTGGCTCCCTGGGCGAGGACGGCCCCTCCGCCGTGTATTGGTCCATACATCAGGAGGGGCACCCGCAGTCCGGGGAAGCAGTCAGGTTCCGCCACCCGCACCGCCACGCAAATCAACCAACCGGTTTTCAGGGGAGCAGGCCGTGGCGGGTGGAGTCGTCGACGTAGTCCACGTCGGCGTACTCGCGCAGCTTCGTCAGCCGGTGCTGGCCCTCGATGACGCGCACCGTGCCGGACTTCGACCGCATCACGATCGACTGCGTGGTGCACCGGTTCGCGCGGTAGTGCACGCCCTTGAGCAGCGCGCCGTCGGTGATGCCGGTGGCGCAGAAGAACATGTTGTCGCCGCGCACCAGGTCCGAGGTGGTCAGCACCTGGTTCACGTCGTGGCCGGCCTCGCGCAGCTTCGCGCGCTCGATGTCGTCGCGCGGCCACAGGCGGGTCTGGATCTCACCGTCGAGGCACTTCAGCGCGCACGCCGAGATGATGCCCTCCGGGGTGCCGCCGATGCCCAGCAGCATGTCCACGCCGCTGCCCGGCCGCGCCGCCGCGATCGCGCCCGCCACGTCGCCGTCGGAGATGAACTGGATGCGCGCGCCCGCCTCGCGGACCTCCTTGACGATCTGCTCGTGGCGCGGCCGGTCCAGGATGCACACCGTCACGTCCGAGACGTCGATGTGCTTGGCCTTGGCCACCCGGCGCACGTTCTCCGCGATCGGCGCGCTGATGTCGATCGACCCGGCGGCCTCCGGGCCGACGGCCATCTTCTCCATGTAGAACACCGCGGACGGGTCGAACATGGTGCCCCGCTCGGAGACCGCGAGCACCGCCAGCGCGTTCGGCATGCCCTTGCTCAGCAGCGTGGTCCCGTCGATCGGGTCGACGGCCACGTCGCACTCCGGGCCCTCGCCGTTGCCGACCTCCTCGCCGTTGTAGAGCATCGGGGCTTCGTCCTTCTCGCCCTCGCCGATGACCACGACGCCCCGCATCGACACGGTGCCGATGAGCTTGCGCATCGCGTCCACCGCCGCGCCGTCGCCTGCGTTCTTGTCGCCGCGGCCGACCCAGCGACCGGCGGCCATCGCGGCGGCCTCGGTCACGCGGACGAGTTCCATGGCGAGGTTGCGGTCCGGTGCTTCGCGGTGTCGTTCGGTGCTGGAGCTCATCGCGCCTCCCGGGTGGTGAGCATTCTTCGGGTTCGACTGCCCGAGTTCGGCGGGACGCGACCCGCGCTCAGGCTCGTTGGCTCCGATCTTCGCAGATCGGGGACCTGGCCGGAGGCCTCACGTGGGCCAGCACACTCCGGTCGCGCCTGCCCGACGGGCCGGGACGCCGCTGGTGAGAGCATGGGGGTCGTGGCCGAACCCAGCAACCAGCAACCGGCGCCGTCCCGTCCGCCCCGGACCGTCTCAGCGATGGTGTTCGCGATCCTCCCGCTGGTCCTGATCGCCTTCGGGGTGGCGGGGCTGCTGGGGCAGTGCTCGTTCAACCCCGGCGGTCCCGCGGTGCAGGTGCCGACGGTGGACGTGCGGGCCGAGCTGGACCGCGCGTCCGGCCGCGTCGACTTCCCGCTCGCCGACCCGCAACTCCCGGCGAACTGGCGCGCCAACTCGGTGAACGTGCTGACGCTGCGCTCGCACGCGGAGGTCGTGCGCATCGGCCTGCTGACCGGTGACGGCAGCTACCTGCGCTTCTCCCAGTCGACGGCGGCCGAGGAAGAGCTGGTCACCGCCGACACCCGCCAGCCCCCGCAGGCGCTGGGCACGGTCGACGCGGGCGGCAGGCAGTGGGTGCGCTACCAGAGCGTGGAGGGCGAAGAAGCCTGGGCGACCGATCGCGACGGCGTCCGCCTGCTGATCGCGGGAAACGCGGCGGAGCCGGAATTCCGCACCCTAGCCGAAGCAGCCCTCACCACCCCCACCAAGCCCTGACCCACCCCGGCAAGACGCGGTGAAGGGCACCTTTTAGCAAGTAACTTGCCTAAAGGTGCCCTTCACCGCGGCCTGTCACTCCTGCTCGACGGCGGCCAGGGCTCGTTCGACCCGTTCGCGGGCTCCGGCGAGGTGGCGCTCGCACACCGCCGCCAGCGCCTCGCCCTTCTCCCACAGGGCCAGCGAGTCCTCCAGGGACAGGCCACCGGCCTCCAGCTGCTTGACCACCTCGGCCAGCTGGTCGCGGGCCTGCTCGTAGCCGAGCTCGGCGACCTCCGGGTGCTCTGCCACCGGGTCGAAGTGCTCATCCTGCTGATCGGTCACGGGGTAGGACTCTCCACGTCGTTCTGCACGGACACGACCGCGGTGGCGATCGCCTGGTCGTAGCCGACGAACGCCTCGGCGAACTCGGCGCCGTCGCCTTCGCGCACCGCGTCGTTGATGCGCAACTGCGCTTCCGCGACCCTACGTCGGTGCGCCGACGCGGCCCACCACCCGGCCCCCACGTAGCTGGAGGTCGCCTCGACCAGCGCGTGCAGCTGCGACGGCAGCTCCCGGCGCTCGGCGGACTGGCAGCCGCCGAGCAGCGCGGCCCAGCACCCGGCCGCGGTGGCGTCCGCCGCCTCGGCCCGGCGCTGCACCTCACCGGCCCGCCGGGAGCCGGTCGCCGCCGACCGGGCGACGCCGACGGTCAGCGGGAGGAACGAGGGGTCCAGCTCGGGGTGCACGATCTCCGTCCTGTTCAGCCTGCTCGATCCGGCACGACCGCCTGGATCGCACCGTCAACGACCCGCACCCGCAACCGAGTTCCCGGCGGGGCGTCGTCGACCGAGCGGAGCACGCCGTCGGCACCGTCCTCGATGCGCTGCACGATCGCGTATCCACGGGCCAGCGTGGCCGCCGGGCCGAGGGTCGTCAAGCGAGATCGGGTGGCCGACAGCGCGTGCCGCTCGTTGTTCAGCGCGGTGGTCATCGCCCGGCGGGCCCGGTCGCGCAGCACGCCCACCTGCTCGGCCCGCTGCGCCAGCGGCCCGTGCGGATCGGCCAGCACCGGACGGCTGCGGAGCGCGTCGAGCAGCCGCCGCTCCCGGTCGACCCAGCCGTGCAGGGCGCGGCGGGCGCGGTCGCGCAGGTGGTGGATGCGCTGGGTCTCCTCGGCCACGTCCGGCACCACCCGCTTGGCCGCGCCGGTCGGCGTCGAGCAGCGCACGTCGGCGACGTGGTCCACCAGCGGCGAGTCCGGTTCGTGCCCGATCGCGCTGACCACCGGGGTGCGGCAGGCCGACACCGCGCGGCACAGCGCCTCGTCGGAGAACGGCAGCAGGTCCTCGACGCTGCCGCCGCCGCGGGCCAGCACGATCACGTCGACCTCGGGCATCGCGTCGAGCTCCTGCAGCGCCTCCAGGATCTGCGGCACCGCGCTGGAACCCTGCACGGCGACGTTGCGGATCTCGAACTGCACGGCGGGCCAGCGCAGCTGCGCGTTGCTCAGCACGTCGTGCTCGGCGGCGGACGCGCGGCCGGTGACCAGCCCGACCCGGTTCGGCAGGAACGGCAGCGGCCGCTTGCGGGCCGGGTCGAACAGGCCCTCGGCCTTGAGCAGCTGGCGCAGCCGCTCGATGCGGGCCAGCAGCTCGCCGATGCCGACGGCGCGGATCTCGTCGACCCGCAGGCTCAGCGTGCCGCGGCCGACGAAGAACGTCGGCTTGCCGTGCACCACGACCCGGCTGCCGTCGGTCAGCGGCGGATCCATCTTGCGGAGCATGGCGGAGGAGCAGGTCAGCGTCAGCGAGACGTCGGCGGACGGGTCGCGCAGCTGCAGGAACGCGGTGGCGGCGCCGGGGCGCAGCGAGATCTGGGTGATCTGGCCCTCGACCCAGATCGAGCCGAGTCGGTTGATCCACTCGGCGATCTTGCGCGCGACGGTCCGTACCGGCCACGGCTCCTCGGGGCTCGTCGGGGAAGTCAGCTGCACTCCTTCAGTGGTGTGGGCTCAGCGGTCGCGGAGGCGTTCGAGGCGGTTCCGCAGCATGCGGAGGAACTCGGGGCGCTGCTCGCCCCGCTCCTCGTGGGCGAGCAGTTCGGCCAGGTCCTCCTCGGTGAACGAGCGGAGCCTGCCGCGCAGCTGGGGCAGCGTCAGCTCGTCGTACTCGGCGACCACGGAGCTCGCCGCCGGCGCACCGGGTTCGCCCGGCTCGTCCTCGTCGAAGGTCGCCCAGGCGGGCTGCTCCTCCGGGGTGCTCAGCACGGAGAGCGCCTCGTCGCCCTTGATCGCCAGCTCGGTGATCTGCTGCTGGACCCGCATCGACGCCTGCAGCGCCTGGCTGGCCACGGTGACGGGCAGCCCGATCAGCGTGGTCGGCAGGCGGCGGGCCTGTTCGACGGCGGTGGCCGCCAGGCCCGCGGCGACCCGGACCGGCAGCGGAAACGATGACATGCGCCCAGCCTGCCGCACTTCACCGCGGGAAGCCATCACCTCGCCGCAGTACTGTGATCCGCGCCGCCGCCCGGGCGCGAGGCTGAGCGCCGCGAGCCCGGTCCGTACCCTTGACGGCATGACGACCTCGCCCGAGGCCACTGACCTCGTTGACCAGGACGGCGGGCGGACCAAGCGAGTCCTGCTGGCCAAGCCGCGTGGGTACTGCGCAGGTGTCGACCGCGCGGTGGTCACCGTCGAGAAGGCCCTGGAGACCTACGGTGCACCGATCTACGTCCGCAAGGAGATCGTGCACAACCGCCACGTCGTGGACACGCTGTCCGAGCGCGGCGTGATCTTCGTGGACGAGACCGACGAGGTGCCCGAGGGCGCGCTCGTGGTGTTCTCCGCGCACGGCGTGTCCCCCGCGGTCCACGAAGAGGCCGCCAAGCGCAACCTGCGGACCATCGACGCGACCTGCCCGCTGGTCACCAAGGTGCACAAGGAGGTCCACCGGTTCGCCCGCGAGGACTACGACATCCTGCTGATCGGCCACGAGGGCCACGAGGAGGTCGAGGGCACCGCCGGTGAGGCGCCGGACGTCGTGCAGCTGGTCGACACGGCCGAAGACGTGGACAAGGTGCAGGTCCGCGACCCGAGCAAGGTGGTGTGGCTGTCGCAGACCACGCTCAGCGTGGACGAGACGATGGAGCGGGTGGACCAGCTCAAGGGCCGGTTCCCGGATCTGCAGGCGCCGCCGAGCGACGACATCTGCTACGCCACCTCCAACCGCCAGCACGCGGTGAAGGTGATGGCCCCGGAGTGCGACCTGGTGATCGTGGTCGGCTCGCAGAACTCCTCGAACTCCAAGCGCCTGGTGGAGGTCGCCCTGCAGGCCGGTGCGTCGGCCTCGTACCTGGTGGACTTCGCCTCGCAGATCGAGGAGGCGTGGCTGGACGGCGTCACCACGGTCGGCGTGACCAGCGGCGCCTCGGTGCCGGACGTGCTGGTCATGCAGGTCCTGGACCACCTGGCCGAACGCGGCTGGAACCAGGTGGACGAGGTCACCACGGCCAACGAGAAGGTCACCTTCGCGCTGCCCAGGGAACTCCGCAAGGACCTCGACGACAACCCGGACAAGCCGAGGGGCGTCCGCTGACGACCCGTTTCCGGTGACGAGGTCGACGTGAAGAGGGGCATCCGGTTCTCGAACCGGATGCCCCTCTCTCGTTCCTGAGCGGTTGATTCCGTGGGCTGGTCATACATAAGGCTGGGCACCCGGAGTCCAGGCGGGCGCTGAGGTTCCGCCACCCGCACCGCCACGCAAAATGACCGCGGAATTGCTCATCTAGCCGAAGCGCTCGTCGCGGCGCGGCCTGCGGGCTCGCCTGGGCGGCTCGCCCTGCGGCGGCTCCGCCGGCCGCGGCCGTCCCGGCGCCTGCCGCGGGGCTGCGCCCCGCCGCGGCGGCACGGCGCGCTCCGGCCGGCCTTCCGCTCCGCGCGGCCTGCCCGGCGCGGCTTCGCCTCGCCTGGGCGGCTCGCCGCGTCGCGGCGGCTCCTCCCGGCGGGGCCGCCCCGGCGCCTGCGCGCGCTCGCGCCGCTCGCGCTCGGGCCGTTCAGCCCGCTCCGCCCGCTCGCCGCGGGGCGGGCGGGGCTTGCGCTCTTCAGGGCGCCGCTTGCGCTCCTCGCCTTCCGGCTTGCGGGGCGGGGTGGGGCGGCGGCGCTTCTTGGTGGCCGCGTCGCTGTCGGCGATCTCGGGCCGCCTGCCGGGCTTCTCGGTAACGAACATGCGTACGAGTCCGATGATCAGAGCGACGATCGTGGCCGCGGCCATGATCGGGAAGCTGCTGATCAGCGGACGGGCGATCGCGAGCGCCTTTCCGGTGGCGCCGGCACCCGCCGCCGCGCCGGACCCGGTGATCAGCACCAGCAGCGGCATGATGATGACCAGCACCAGCGGCGGCTGGACCATCGGACCGAAGGTGCTCCGCCGCTTGACCAGCAGCACACCCAGCACGCTCCCGACGAAGAAGCAGGCCTTGAACAGCAGGTCGGGCTGCTTCCAGATCAAGATGTCCAGCACGGTGCCGATCGCGGTGGGCACCGCGGCCAGCAGCACGGCAACCCAAAGCGGCACTCCGGCCGTGCGAAAGGCGGAGCGCGCCGACCAGGGCGGCGCGCCGTTGCCGGGGGATGAGGCGCTCTGGTTGTCGCGGATCGCGGTCACGAGTCACAACGTTAACGGTCCAGTACCCCGGCCCGAGAGCCCTCTTCCGGAACTTGCGGGTTACCCCACGCCCGGTTCCGGCCGATTCCGGTGGCCGATGTCCGGAATGCGACGTTCGCGCCAACGGGCAGATCCGTCTTCGCTTGGACGGGTGTGTGAACCTTGACACAATCAGTGCGAACATTTTAGCTTCCGAGCAATCGTTTTCTCACGTTTCGCGAACGGCGCGACGGGGGGCCTATGGACACGGCGCCACCGCTGGTCGAGATGACCGGCATCAGCAAGCGCTACGGGGGTGTGCTCGCCTGCGACGACGTGGACCTGTCGGTCCGCGCCGGGGAGGTGCACGCGCTGCTGGGGGAGAACGGCGCGGGCAAGAGCACGCTGATGAAGGTGCTCTCCGGCGACGTGGCCGAGCACGCTGGATCGATTTCGATCGAGGGGCGGCCGGTGCAGTTCGGCAAGCCCGCCGACGCCCAGCAGGCCGGGGTCGCGATGATCCACCAGGAGCTGGACCTCGTGCCCGGGCTCAGCGTCGCGGAGAACCTCCACCTCGGCCGGGAGCCGCGCACCAGGCTCGGGATCGTCGACCGCCGCGAGATGGCCGACCGCACCCGCGAGCTGCTCCGGCGCACCGGCATCGAGCTGGACCCGCAGCGCCCGGTCGGCGAGCTGCGCGTCGGCGAGCAGCAGCTGGTCACCATCGCCCGCGCGCTGCTGCTGGACGCGAAGGTGCTGATCATGGACGAGCCGACGTCGGCGCTGTCCAGCACCGAGGTGGAGCGGCTGTTCGCGGTGATCGCCGAGCTGCGCCGCAACGGCACCGGCATCGTCTACATCTCGCACCGGATGGACGAGATCGGCCGGGTGGCCGACCGGGCCACCGTGCTGCGCAACGGCCGCAAGGTCGCCGAGTTCGACGCCCGCAAGCTGACCGCCGAGCAGGCCGCCGAGGCGATGGTGGGCCGGTCGGTGCAGACGATGTTCCGCGCCGAGCACCGCGAGGTCGGCGAGGAGCTGCTGGCGGTGTCGGGCTTCGCCGTTCGCCCGCGCCGGCCGCGGGTGGGCCGCCGGGAACCCGCCGGGATCGATCTGACCGTGCGTCGCGGGGAGATCGTCGGGCTCTGCGGGTTGCTCGGCTCAGGACGCACCGAACTGCTGGAATCGCTGTTCGGGGCGGGGTCCTCCGGCACGTGGGAGGGGGAGGTGACCCTCGACGGGCGCCCGGTGCGGCCGAGGGGTCCGCGCCGTGCGCTGCGCGAGGGCATCGCCTTCGTGCCGGAGGACCGCAGGACGTCGGGGCTGGTGCTGGAGCACTCGGTGCTGGCCAACACGGTGCTGTCGGTGCTGGACCGGCTGGGCCCGCTGGGCCTGGTCCGCCGCCGCAAGGAGGTGACCACCACCGAGAGCAGCGTGCAGCAGCTCAAGGTCAAGCTCGGCCGGATCCTCGACCCGGTCGGCACCCTGTCGGGTGGCAATCAGCAGAAGGTCGTGTTCGGCCGGATGTTGCTGACCGAACCGCGGTTGCTGCTGCTGGACGATCCCACCCGCGGGGTGGACATCGGCGCGAAGTCGGAGATCTACCAGCTGCTCGGCGAGATCGCCGGGCGCGGCATCGGGGTGCTGCTGGCGTCCTCGGAGCTGCCGGAGCTGGTCGGGGTGTGCGACCGGGTGGTGGTGCTGCGCGGTGGGCGCAGCGTCGCCGAGTTCGGCACCGGCGAGGTCGGTGAGGCGGAACTGCTGGCCGCCGCGATGGGCGAGCGAGCGGGCGACGGGCCGGTGGTCGGCACCGGGCAGCAGAGCACTGGGGGAGGCGCCAGGTGAGCAACCAGACGGCGGAACGGCCTCCGGCGGCCGCGCCGCGGAGGCGGGCGGGCACCGCGGAGACGCTGTTCCGGTTCCAGAGCTTCTTCGGGCTGGTCGCGGTGTTCATCGCCGCGGTGATCTTCTCGCCGCGCGATGACGAGGGCCAGATCCTGTTCCTGACCAGCGACAACCTGTTCAACATCGTGCGCGCGGTGTCCGAGATCGGGATCATCGCGGTCGGCCTGACCTTCGTGATCCTGATCGGCGGCATCGACCTCTCGGTGGGTTCGGTGCTCGGGCTGGCCGCGGTGGGCTCGGCCGTGCTGATGGTGGAGGACGGCTTCGGCGTCTGGATCACCGTCGGGCTGGTGCTGCTGGCGGGCGTCGTCTTCGGCCTGCTGCAGGGCACCGCGGTCGCGCTGCTCGGGGTGCAGGCGTTCATCGTCACGCTGGCCGGGTTGCAGATCGCGCGCGGGCTGGCGCGCATGTGGTCCGGCGGCGAGACCGTGCAGATCTCCTACGGCGACGGGCCGGGGCAGGCGCCGATGCTGTTCTCGCTGCTGGGCGAGCGCACGTTCGGCGGCGTGGTGCCGATCCCGGTGCTGATCTTCGCGGTGGTCGCGGTGGCCGCGATCCTGTTCCTGCGGACCAGCGCCTACTCCCGGCACCTGTACGCCATCGGCGGCAACGAGAAGGCCGCCCGGCTCTCCGGCGTGCCGGTGAACCGGGTCAAGATCATCGCCTTCGGCATCGCCGGGTTCTGCGCCGCGCTGGCCGGGATCGTGCACGCCGGGCAGCTCAACGCGGGCAGCCCGAACGACGGGATCGCCTACGAGCTGGACGGCATCGCCGCGGTGGTCGTCGGCGGCACCAGCCTGGCCGGTGGCCGCGGCTCGGTCATCGGCACCATCGCCGGCGCGCTGCTGCTCGGCATCCTGAACAACATCCTGAGCCTGAACAGCGTCAACACCGACCTGCAACTGCTGATCAAGGGCCTGGTGATCGTCGCGGCGGCTGCGCTGCAGCGACTGCGTCCCACGTCGTGAACCAACATCCGGGAGGAAGCACGATGCGCAAGACGATGAGGTCGTTGCTCGCGGTCACCTGCGCCGCCGCCGCGCTCGCCGCCGCCGGTTGCGGCACCACCAGCGAGAACAGCGGGCAGGTCCAGCAGCAGGACCCCACCAAGAACTGCAAGGGACCGGACGGCAAGTACACCATCGGGATGAGCCAGGCCAACCTCGCCGAGCCCTACCGGGTCCGGATGGACGAGGACGTCCGGACGGCCGCGTCGAAGGTGCCGCAGTTCGACGTGCAGTTCTCCGACGCGGCCAAGGACAACTCCAAGCAGATCAGCGACGTGGAGAACTTCATCACCAAGCAGGTCGACCTGCTGATGATCTCGCCGAACGAGGCGGCCCCGCTGACCGACGTGGTGAAGAAGGCCTACAACAAGGGCATCCCGGTGGTGGTGCTGGACCGCAAGGTCGACGGCGACGGCTACACCACCTACATCGGCGCGGACAACGTCCAGATCGGCCGCCAGGCCGGTGCGTACTTCAAGAGCACGCTGCTGCCGCAGGGCGGCAAGATCGTGCAGATCAAGGGCCTCTCCGGTTCCACCCCGGCCAAGGAGCGCGAGGACGGCTTCAAGGAGGGCATCGCGGGCTCGAACATCGAGGTCGTGGCGACCGCCGACGGCGAGTGGGAGCGCTCGGTCGGGCAGCAGAAGATGGACGCGCTGCTCAAGGCGCACCCCGACATCCAGGCGGTGTACGCGCAGAACGACCCGATGGCCGAAGGCGCGTACCTGGCGGCCCAAGCGGCCGGGCGCAACGACCTGAAGTTCGTCGGCATCGACGGGCTGCCGATCCCGTCGGGCGGCATCAAGGCCGTCGAGGAGGGACGCCTGCAGGCGACCAACCTGTACCCGACCGGCGGCGCGGAAGCCGTCGAGGCGGCCAAGGCGCTGCTGATCGACTGCCAGCCGGTGCCCAAGACGCAGACCTTGCAGACCGAACTGGTCACCAAGGACAACGCGGCCGAGGTCTACGCCCGGCTGAACCAGAGCTGATGCCGTCCGGCCGCCGCGCACCCGGCGCGGCGGCCGGATCCTGCCTTCGTAGTCCTATGTGGATTCTTGCTGCGCCTAACCAATTTCTTTGGTGGTCCGGCTTTTCGTTGGAATCGGGCAATACACCTGGATGGTGGTTGTCGGGGAGAACGCGCCCGGTGACCATCATATCGAGTGAATTCGGGTTCCGGATTCCTCGACACCGCTCGAATCGGATGGCCTCGCGAAGATCTCTTTCCTACGCTTTCGCGCATTGCGCGAGTGATCTTACGCTGCGGAGCCGAACCGAGAACTCGATCCAGTGGCCGCGCACCATCATCGGAACAGCTGCACCACAGTCCACTACGGACAGTGGAGCGTGGGGAGGGCGAGCACGATGAGAGTCCGCTCAGCAACGTCACGTGGAGGCCGCGCCCGGCGGCTCGGTGCCTACCTGGGAGTCGCGGCGATCGCGGCGGCCGTCGTGGTCGTCGACGGCACCGGTTCCGGCCAGGCGCAGGCCCCCGCGCCGACGAAGGGCCCGGTCGGCTGGGACACCTACCGCGACCTCGACGCGATGTCGCAGTCCCGCGGCGGCGAGCAGTCCCTGCAGTTCTCCAGCTACGACCGCACCGGCGGCAACGACGACGGCTTCGAGGGCACCTACTCCTGCCTGCGCACCACCGAGCGCGGCTGCGTGATCGGCGAGCACGACGGGCCCGGTGAGATCACCTCGATCTGGAGCACCCGCGAACCGCTGGGCGACGTCTCCGCGACCGGCAACATCGTGATCGAGCTGGACGGCCGGACCGTGCTCGACGCCCCGTTCATCGACGTGGTCAGCGGCAAGCTCGGCGCGCCGTTCGCGTGGCCGCTGGTCGGCGACGCCAACGACACCGCGGGCGGCGTGGTGATCAAGGTGCCGATGCCCTACCGCGAGTCGATGCGGGTCACGGTGGAGAACAACCCGTACTTCTACCACCTGTCCTACCGCGCCTTCCCCGACGCGGAGGGCGTGCAGACCTTCGACCCGAACGAACCGGCCGACGACGTGCTGGAGAAGCTGCGCACCTTCGGCGTGGCCGACCCGAAGGGCGGCTCCGGCGGCACCCCGGTGCGCCGCGGCTTCGACCTGGCGCCCGGCGCGGCCACCACCGTCGCCGACCTGTCCGGCGCGGCGCAGATCGACCAGCTGCGGGTGAAGCTGCCGCAGGTGGTGGCCGCGCCGCAGGTGGTCGACGACGGCCGCGCGTTCGGCGCGGGCGGCGGCAGCCGGTTCGCGATGCGCGTGCACCCGGACAACCAGGGCATCCGGGTGATCCGCCGGTACGACCCGCAGATCGCCGACCAGGTCGGCAGCCTGCACGTCAACGGCAGGCAGGTCGGCGAGTGGCGCAGCGGTGCGGCGGCGCCGGGCTCGTGGGGCGTGCAGATCATCGACGTGCCCGCCGAGGTGACCTCGGGCCGCTCCACCGTGGACGTGGCGAACCGCTTCATCTCCTCGTCGCTGGACTTCAACGAGTTCCGCTACGACGTGCACAGCCTGGTCGGCGGCGAGTGGGTCCGCACCGACGTGCTCGACCTCGGCCCCGGCCACCCCGGCGAGGAGGCCGCGCACGACTACCGCATCGACAACCCGGTCTTCGCCCGCGAGAAGCTGATCGGCCGCTACCCGACCCGGCCGGAGGACGTCGCGGCTTCCGACGAGGTGCTGGACAAGCTCCGGCTGCGCATCACCTTCGACGGCAGGACCACGGTCGACGCGCCGGTCGGCGAGTTCTTCGGCACCGGGCTCGGCGAGTACGACGTGCGCACCATGATGAGCTCCGTCGACCCGGGCCTGGACGGCTGGTACACCGCGTGGTGGCCGATGCCGTTCGGCAAGAGCGCCAAGGTGGAGCTGGTCAACACCGGCGCGGTGCCGGTGACCGGCGCGACCGCGGAGGTCACCAGCGCGCCGGCCGAGCTGGCCCCCGGCACCGGCTACTTCCACGCCACCCACCACCGCGGCAACACGGTCCCGGGCGAGGACTGGAACTTCCTCACGGCCAGCGGATCGGGCACCTTCTACGGCGTCTCGCACAGCATGCGCGGGCTGATCCCGCCGGGTGCCAGGACGCGCTCGACCGAGCCGCTGTCCGACACGCGCACCAGGTCGCTCGCGGTGAACCAGCGCAACTACCTGGAGGGCGACGAGCGGTTCTACGTCGACGGCTCCCGCGAGCCTGCCTGGCACGGAACGGGCACCGAGGACTTCTACGAGTCCGGCTGGTACTTCCGGTTCGGCACCACCTACTCGATGCCGCTGGCGGGCAACCCGTCGCACGAGATCAACGGCGACGGCTGCCGGTACGACTGCACGGGCGCCTACCGGCTGCTGCTCAACGACGCGGTGCCGTTCCGCAACGGCTTCGTGGCGGACGTCGAGCACGGCCCGGTGAACGACGAGCCGGGCGACTACGGCTCGACGGCCTACTGGTACGGCGGGAACGCATCGGGCCGCGTGCTGCCCGCCCTCCCGCTGCCGCCGACCCAGCCGCCGAGCACCCCGGCCCCGTCGACCTCGTCGGTGCCGCCGTCGACCTCCTCGACGCAGCCGACCCGCCCGGTGACCCCGGAGACGACGGCCCCGCACACCACGAGCCAGGACGACGGTGCCCAGCCGCTCGACGTCGGCCAAGCGGTGGAGGACGCCCTCGGCGGACGCTGACCAGCGAAAACGGCAGCGAGCGGGCCATCCACCTCGGTGGGTGGCCCGCTCGTTCTCGTCAGTTCTCGCGGGTGCTGCTGGCCCGGGCCACCAAGTGGGCGGAGAGGGTTCTCGTGGTCGCCTCCGTGCGCTCGCCGCTGATCCGGCCGAGCAGGAGCTGGGCCGCTTCGGCTCCGACGTCGTAGGCGGGCTGGGCGACGACCGTCAGCGGTGGGTCCAGCAGCGTCGCCCACGGGGCGTCGTCGAAGGCCACCACGCCGATGTCCCGGCCGGGTCGCAGGCCGAGTTCCGCGCAGGTCTCCAGCACGCCGACCGCCATCATGTTGTTGGCCACCAGCACCGCGTCCGGGCGATCCGGCCGGATCAGCAGCGAATGCGCGGCCTGCTTCGCACCGGCCGCCTTGAACTCCGAACGTCGCACCAGCACGTCGGTCAGCGGCAGCCCGGCGGCCCGGACACCGTCGCGGTAACCGGCGAGGCGGTCGTCGGCGGTGCGTACGCCGCTGGGGCCGGTGATGCAGCCGATCCGGCGATATCCCTGGTCGACGAGGTGTTGGACGGCTTCCGACGCCGCCATCCTGCTGTCCACGAGCACGGTGTCGCTCGGCGAGTGGGGCAGCGGGCGGTCCACCGCCACGACCGGCGTGGTGTGCTGGTTGAGCAGCTCGGCGCTCTCGCTGTGGCCGGTCGGCGACAGCAGCACCCCGGCGACCCGCTCCTGCAGCGCGACGTCGATGTACTCGCGCTCCTTCGCCGGCTCGTCGTCGGAGTTGCACAGCACCACCGAGTAGCCCGCCGCGTGCGCCACGTCCTCCACCCCGCGCGCGATCGCGGTGAAGAACGGGTTCTCCACGTCCGCGATGATCAGGGCCAGCACCGCGGTCTCCTGCTTGCGCAGGTTGCGGGCCGGGCCGTTGGGCCGGTAGCCGAGCTCGGCGGCCGCGGCGAGCACCCTGGCGGCCAGCGCGGGATCGACGGAGCTCTTGCCGTTGAGCGCGCGGGAAACCGTCGCGGTGGACACCCCGGCACGGGTCGCCACGTCACTGATCGTCGCCACGGTTCCTCCTCGTGCCCTCTTCCCGAGTGATGGCGGGCCGGCTGCCTTGACAGCCCGTGTGCTGCCAGAATAGCGTCCGAGAAAACGATTGCTCGCCGGTCATGTCGGCATTCGGACACGAGTTGTCCCGGTCGGGCCACCCCGCGGGGACCCGCCGGGTGGTGCCGGCGGCGCCTCCTCGCCGCCGCTCCTGCGCAGTCAACGCCGCCTGCTCATCTAGGAGGAACTGTGGCCCGCATCGGTGTCGTCACCATTTCCGACGGTCGCGACCACGTCCACGCCCGCAACACCGACTTCATCCAGTCCAAGCAGGACGCGCTGGTCCGGTCGCTGCGCGATGCCGGGCACGAAGTGGTGGTCGGGGACGACCTGGTGGCCACCAACGCGCTGGCCACCTCGGTGTCGCGCCGGGTGGCCGCGGCCGAGGTGGACGTGACGGTCTTCTACTACACGGTCTGGGCGTTCCCGCACTTCACGATGCTCGCCGCGGACGCCACCCGCAGCCCGCTGGTGCTGGTGGCCAGCACCGACCCGACCGAGCCGGGCCTGGTCGGCATGCTCGCCGCCGGTGGCGCGCTGGATCAGATCGGCCGCGCGCACACCCGCGCCTGGGGCGCCCCGGACGACGCCGAGCTGGCCGAGAAGATCGGTGTCCAGGCAGCGGCGTCGGCGGCGGTGAAGTCGTTGCACGGGTCGACCTTCGGCCGCTTCGGCGGACGGCCGATGGGCATGAACACCACGGTGGCCAACACCGACCAGTGGATGCGCGAGTTCGGCATCGACGTCGAGGAGATCGACCAGTACGAGCTGGTCCTGCGCGCCGACAAGGCCGACGCGGGCGAGGCGCGCAAGGCCCGCGAGTGGATCGAGCAGAACGCCGCCGGGGTGCACTACGACGGCAAGAAGCTGACGCCGGAGCTGCTGGAGCGGCAGCTGCGCTCCTACCTGGCGATCCGGGACATCATCGCGGAGCGCAACCTGGACTTCACCGGGATCAAGGCGCAGCCGGAGCTGACCGAGAACTTCGCGACCATGGACGTCACCGAGGCGTTCCTCAACGACCCCTACGACTGGAACGGCCCGAAGGAACCGCACGTGTGCGCCACCGAGGCGGACATGGACGGCGCGCTGACCATGCAGCTGTTCAAGGCGATCTCCGGCACGCCGGTGCTGTTCGCCGACGTCCGCCACTACCACGCCGACCGGGACATCTGGGACCTGTGCAACTCCGGCCAGCACGCCACCTGGTACGCCGCGCGCAGCGACGACCCGGCGGAGAACCTCGCCAAGGTCAACTTCTACCCCGAGGTGTTCTTCTTCCCGGCGGGCGGCGCCTCCGTCCAGCACATCGCGGCACCGGGGCAGATGACGCTGGGCAGGCTGACCCGCGAGAACGGCGAGTACCGGTTCCAGCTGATGCTCGGCGAGTTCGAGAGCTACGACGACGCGACCAACAAGGTGCTGGTGGAGCAGTCGACCCCGGAGTGGCCGCACGCCTTCGCCCGCCTGGACGCACCGGGCGAGCTGTTCCTGTCGAAGTTCGGCGCCAACCACATCCACGCGATCCCCGGCGATCACCGCCCGGCCCTGCGAGCGGTCGCCGAACAGCTCGGCGTCCGCCTCGACGAGTGGACCCGCGGCTGACGTCCCACGCGATTTCAACGGAAATCAGACGTCCTATTTCCATTGAAATCGCGTAGACCCCGACGCACCGTCGGCGTGTTGGGCACCCAGCACGCCGACGAGACGCGCAACTTCCATTGAAGTCGAAGACCTGATTTCCACTGAAATCGCGGATCGCCGGTTCTCCGGGCGGGAGATCGGTGGTCTGATCGGATTCGCGGACCGCACCGGTCCGGGCGGCTGGGAGACTGGTGCCGGTCGGGTGTGCGAGTTGAGGAGGCGCGGTGGCCGAGAAGGTGTTGCTCGGGATCGACATCGGGACGGCTAGCTCGAAGGGCGTGCTGGTCAGCCCGGACGGGCGGATCCTGGCCAGGGCGAGCCGGCAGCACGAGACGTCCTACCCGCACCCGGGATGGGTCGAGCACGACGCCGAATCGGTGTGGTGGGCGGACTTCCTGGCCCTGGCGCGGGAGCTCGTCCCGGCCGCCGACGGGCGGGAGATCGCCGGGCTGGGCGTCAGCGGCATCGGTCCGGTGCTGCTGCCCGCGGACGCCGACGGCAAGCCGCTGCGCCCGGCGATCCTCTACGGCGTCGACACCCGCGCGACCGAGGAGATCGCCGAGCTGACCGAGGAGTTCGGCGCCGACGAGATCCTGCGCCGGGGCGGCTCCGCGCTGTCCAGCCAGGCGGTCGGGCCGAAGATCCGCTGGCTGGCCAAGCACGAGCCGGAGGTCTACCAGCGCACCGAGATGCTGCTGATGTGCAGCTCGTACCTGGTGCACCGGCTCACCGGCCGCTACGTGCTCGACCACCACTCGGCCAGCCAGTGCGACCCGCTCTACGACCTGCAGTCCCGCACCTGGTCGCAGGACTGGGCGCAGCGCGTGGCACCCGGGCTGGCGCTGCCCGAGCTGGCCTGGCCGACCGAGGTCGTCGGGCGCGTCAGCGCGCAGGCGGCGGCGGAAACCGGCCTGCCGGAAGGGCTTCCGGTGACGGCGGGCACGGTGGACGCGTGGGCGGAAGCCACCAGCGTGGGCGTGCGGCAGCCCGGTGACGTGATGCTGATGTACGGCACCACGATGTTCTTCGTGCAGGTGCTCGACGAGGTGCGGCCGCACCCGGCGCTGTGGGGCACCTGCGGTGCCTTCCCGGGCACCTACACGCTGGCGGCGGGGATGGCGACCTCGGGCGCGGTCACGCAGTGGTTGCGGAACCTGGTCGACGGCGAGTTCGCCGACCTGGTCGAGCAGGCCGCGAAGGTGCCTGCGGGCAGCCGCGGTCTGCTGATGCTGCCGTACTTCGCGGGGGAGCGGACGCCGATCTTCGACCCGGACGCGCGCGGGATGCTCGCCGGGCTGGCCCTCGAGCACGGCAGCGCCGAGCTGTACCGGGCGGCGCTGGAGGGCATCGGCTTCGGGGTCCGCCACAACCTGGAGGCGATGGGCGAGGCGGGCGGCACGGCCGCGCGCCTGGTCGCGGTCGGCGGCGGCACCCAGGGCGGGCTGTGGACGCAGATCGTCTCCGACATCACCGGCCAGGAGCAGCAGGTGCCGGGCGAGACGATCGGTGCGGCTTACGGCGATGCGCTGCTCGCGGGCGTGGGCACCGACACCGCGGTCGACCCGGACGGCTGGAACCCGGTGGCCCGCACCGTTCGGCCGAACCCGGAGCACACCGAGCGTTACGAGGCTTACTTCCGCCACTACCGGGACCTCTACGACTCCACGGTGCGGATCGCGCACTTCTTGGCAGGTGAGCAGCGCGCGGCGGACGAGCGCGGCTGATCCGCCGATGCGGCACAACCGATCTTGTTAGGCTCGTCGTTCAGGTGAGCTTTAACTCGATCGGGGAGGCTCGGGGCGATGTCAGCGACGCGACGTGTTCTCGCGGCCTGCTTCGCCCTGGTGGCGCTGGTCGCCGCAGGCTGCTCGCGGGTGTCGGACGCCGACGAAGCCCCTCCGGTCGCGACGGCCGCCCGCGACCTCGGTGCGGCCGAGGTGGTGCGCGACCAGGTCTACGCGGAGCACGAAACCGGTGACCTGAAGCTGGACCTGTTCCTGCCCGCGCAGCAGCGGACACCGGCTCCGCTGGTGGTCTACGTGCACGGCGGCGGCTGGGACGCCGGAGTGCGCACGCTCGACGCTGATCGCACCACCACCGAGGCGCTGACCGCCGAGCGGCTGGTCGAGCGCGGCTACGCGGTGGCCACGGTCGACTACCGGTTGAGCGGGGTGGCGCAGGCTCCGGCGCAGCTCATCGACGTCGCCGACGCGGTGCGCTGGTTGCAGCAGCGGGCCGGGCAGTGGGGCTTGGACGGCGATCGGGTGGTGCTCTGGGGCGCCTCCGCGGGCGGGCACCTGGTGTCGCAGCTCGGCGCGGTGGCCGGTGATCCGGGCAAGCCGGGCGGCGGGCTGACCGGGATCCGGGCGGTGGTCGACTGGTTCGGCCCGACCGACATGAGCGCCGAAGCGCAGCGCCGGGCGCAGCCGCACATGCAGGAGTACGCGCGCCGCGTGGTCGAGCAGCTGCTCGGGTGCATGCCGGTGGACTGCCCGGCCAAGGCCGAGGAGATCAGCCCGATCCGGCACCTCTCCGGTGACGAGCCACCGTTCCTGGTCCAGCACGGCACGGCGGATTCGCTGGTCCCGCTGGACCAGAGCCTGGACTTCGCGGAGGCCCTGCGCACCCTCGGCGTGACCGTGGAGATGCACCCCTACGAAGGCCTGGACCACGGCTTCGGCCGGGGCCCGCACACGCCGCTGATCGTCGACACCGTCACCGCGTTCGTCGAAACCCACGTCTGAGGCGTTCAGCGGGCGTCGTCCGGACTCCCGTTGACCAGGGCTTCTTCGTTCCGGCGAACCGAGTCGACGGTGCCGGAGCCCGCTGCTTCGGCCAGCGGCTGGACGGCGCTGCGGAAGGATTCGAGCGCGTCGAGCTCGCGGCGGCGGGCGGAGACGAAGCGCTGCAGGTGCGTGCTGGAGAGGTTCACCGCCTCCACCGCGCCGTTCGCGGCGCGCTGCGCGCGGACCGCCTGGGAGCGGACCTGCTCGATGTCCTCGGCGATGGTGCGCTCCGTCGCGGCGAACATCGCCGCCGAGGCCAGCACCGCGAATCCCGTCGGCCCGCACAGGAAGACCCGCTTGTCGAGCAGCCAGCTCAGCAGCTGGGGATCGGTGTCCAGCGCGGCGACCACCGCGGCGTCGGAGGGCACGAACATGATCGAGCCGTAGATCGCGTCGGCCCACTTCTGGTAGCCCTTGCCGGCCAGCTCGGTGGCCCGGGAGCGGATGTTGCGCACGTGCACGCGCAGCGCGTCGCGGCGCTCCTCGGCGTCGTCGGTCTCCATCGCCTCGGCCCACACCGCCAGGCTCGCCTTCGCGTCGACCGGGACCTGCCGGCCGCCGCCGACCGCGAGCACCATGTCCGGCCGCGCCGCGCCGCCGCCCGCGAGGTCGGTCTGCAGCGTGAAGTGCGTGCCCTCGCGCAGCCCCAGCGACCGCGCGGTCTCGACCAGCACCTGCTCACCCAGCTCACCGCGGCCGGTGATGGAGGCGAAAGCCACCTCGTACCGGCGCAGCGCGGCCTGCTGGTCGGCGCTGCGGGCGCGTTCGGCCTCGACCATGCGCAGCGCGTCGTCGGTGCGACGCGCGCTGTCGGTGTAGAGCCGCCAGATCAGCACCATCGCCCCGGCGAACAGCAGCGTCAGCACGACGATGATGGTGATCAGGACGCCGGTACCCACATGAGCTCCGTCCGGTAGTGGCCGCTGTGGAGATGATGGCCGACCCGCCCGACAAGATCACGCACCGCCGCACGAGCCCTCCATCACCCGGGGTCTGGTCAATTTCGTACGAAATTGACCAGACCCCGGGCGGGCGTCAATTTCGTACGAAATTGACGCCCGCGCCCCGGGTGAACGTCGATCGTGCGGGTGGTTGGGCCACCGCTGGTGGCCGGTCCATCACTCGATGGGATGCAGGTGCCCGACACGCCGAAGCGATGTGGGGGGTCGACGGGGTTCGGGCCGGACGCCGATAGCTTGAGGCCATGCGGGTACTGCACACCTCCGACTGGCACGTGGGCCGGACGTTCCACGGGCGCGACCTGCTCGGGGATCAGGAGGCCGTCCTGGGCGGGCTGGCCGATCTGGTCGTCGAGGAGCAGGTCGACGTCGTCGTGGTCGCCGGTGACCTCTACGACCGCGCCGTGCCCTCGGGCGAGGCGGTGCAGACCTGCGTGCGGGTGCTCGCGCGGATCCGCGAGGCGGGCGCCCAGCTGGTGGTGACCTCCGGCAACCACGACTCGGCCGCGCGGGTGGGCGCGTTCGCCGAGTTCGCCGCGGCGGGCGGCCTGCACCTGCGCACCCAGGTGGCCGGGCTGCACGTGCCGGTGGAGCTCGCCGACGAGCACGGGCCGGTCGCGGTGTACGGCATCCCGTACCTGGAGCCCGATCCGGCGCGGCGCGCGCTGCGGGCGTGCTCGGACGTGCCGGGCGCCAGCGCCGAGATCGAGTCCCGCGGCCACACCGCGGTGCTCACCGAAGCGATGAACCGGATCCGCGCCGACTTGGCCGGACGCCCGGCCGGAACGCGGTCGGTGGTGCTCGCGCACGCCTTCGTCACCGGCGGCGACAGCTCCGAATCGGAGCGCACCATCGCCGTCGGCGGCGTCGAGCAGGTGCCGGGCTCGGTCTTCGACGGCGTGGACTACGTCGCCCTCGGCCACCTGCACGGCCCGCAGCGGCTGGCCGAGCACCTGCGGTACTCCGGCAGTCCGCTGGCGTACTCGTTCTCCGAGGCGGCGCAGCGCAAGTCGGTGTGGCTGGTGGATCTGGACGCCGGTGGCCTCGCCGCGGTGGAGCGCCGCGAACTGCCGGTACCCCGTCGTCTGGCCACCGCGAAGGGCGAGCTGGCGGAGCTGCTCGCCGCAACCGAGCACGCCGAGCTGGAGGACTGCTACCTGTCGGTGACGCTCACCGACGAGGTCCGCCCGCTGGAGCCGATGCGCCAGCTCCAGCAGCGGTTCCCGCACGCGGTCCACCTGGAGTGGAAGCCGGCGACCGGCCGCGCGACCGCTCCGCTGCGCTACGCCGAGCTCGTGCGCGGCCGCGACGACCACGCGCTCGCCGACCAGTTCGTGGCGGACTGCCGGGGCTCGGAGCCCACCGGATCCGAACGCGCGCTGCTCGGCGAGGCGCTGCGCGCGGTCGCCGCCGCGGAGGGGGCGAAATGAGACTGCACAGCCTGGAAGTCACCGCCTTCGGCCCGTACCGCAACCACCAGGTGGTCGACTTCGACCAGCTGGGCGCCGACGGGCTCTTCCTGCTGCACGGCGACACCGGAGCGGGCAAGACGACGCTGCTGGACGCCGTCGCCTTCGCCCTCTACGGCTCGGTTCCGGGTGCGCGCGGGCAGGTCAAGCGGCTGCGCTGCGACACCGCCGATGACGGCGTGCCGACCAAGGTGGTCCTGGAGCTCACGGTGCAGGGCCAGCGCCTGCGGCTGGAGCGCAGTCCCGAGTACGAGCGGCCGAAGAAGCGCGGCGACGGGTTCACCACGGAGCAGGCGAAGGCCTCGCTGACCTGGGTCGACGGCGCGCCGACCGAGTACCCGCCGGAAGGCCTGACCCGCATCGACGAGGTCGCGCGCACGGTGCAGCGGCTGCTGGGCATGACCGTCGAGCAGTTCTTCCAGGTCGTGATGCTGCCGCAGGGCGAGTTCGCCAAGTTCCTGCGCTCGGACACCAGCGAGCGGGAGAAGCTGCTGGAGAAGCTGTTCGGCACGCAGCGCTTCGGCGACGTGGAGCGCTGGTTCGTGGAACGGCGCCGGGAGCGCGGCCGGGCGGTGGAAGCGCAGTCGCAGCAGGTGCGCGAGCTGATCGCGCGCGTCTCGCAGGTCTCCGGCGCGGTGCACGAGTCCGATGTGGACGACCAGAGCTGGTTGGAGGACATCGAGAAGAGCGCGGTCCGCGAGCTGGAGGGCGCCCAGGCCGAGCAGTCCCGGCTGCGCCGCGAGCGCGAGTCGGCGGAGTCGGCGCTGGCCGAACGCCGCGAGCTCGCCGACAAGGTGCGGCGGGTTCGCCAGGCCGACGCCGCGCTCGCCGAGATCGCGGAGAAGTCCGCCGAGCACGACGCGTGGCGCGCGGAACGGGAAGCGGCGCACCGCGCGGTCCCGGTTCTGGCGGCGCACCGCGCGGTCCGCCGCGCCGAGCAGGAGCGGGAGAAGGCGGCCGCGGAGGTCGTGGTCGCGGCGGCGCGCTGCGAGCTCGACGCGGAAACGCCGGTGGCGGAGCTGCGTTCGCTGGCAGGCGCGAAGCGGGAGGAGGCGGGTGCGCTCGCGCACCTGGTTCCCGAAGCGCAGCAACAGGAAGCGGACCGCCGCCGCGCGGCCGAGCTGGCAGATCGGATCGCCCGCGACGAACAGCGGGAAGTGAAGCTGCTCGAACAGCAGACCGCGCTTCCGGCGCGCATCGCCACCGCCCGCGAGCAGGTGGAGGAGGCCAAGCACGCGGAGCTCCGCCTGGACGGCGTGCAGGCCAAGGGCACCGAGGTCGCCGCACTGCTGAGCGCGGCGCGTGAGCTCCCGGCCGCGCAGCAGGAGCTCACGACGGCGACGGCCGGCGCTCAGCGAGCGGTGGACGTCCACCAGCAGGCCCGCGACCTGCTCCAAGACCTCCGGGCACGGCGGCTCGCCGGCATGGCCGCCGAGCTCGCGACCCGGCTCGCTCCCGGTGAGCCCTGCCCGGTGTGCGGCTCGGCCGAGCATCCCGAACCGGGCAAGCCGATCGACGACCCGGTGCGCGCTGAGGACGAGGAGAAGGCCCAGCACGACGAGCAGCAGGCGCACGCCCGCCGTGAAAAAGCCGCGGTGGAAGCGCAGCGAGCTCGGCAGAAGGTCGACGGCCTGGTCGAGCACCTCGGCGAGCGCACCGAGTCCGAGCTGGCAGCTGAACTGGAGCAGCTGCGTGCCGAGCGCGCGTCGTTGCGCAGCGCCGCGGACCAACTCCCGCAGCGCACTGCGGGATTGGCGGAGCTCGAAGTCTCCACGGAACGCTTGACCGAGCAGCTGTCGCAACTCCGCACGGGTCTCGCGGCCTCGCGGAGCGAGCACGCCGCACTTCTGTCCACAGTGGAGGAGCGGGAGTCGCGGTTGCGCGAAGCGCGCGGTGACTTCCCGAGCATCGCCGACCGGCGCACCCACCTGCTCGACGTCGCAGCGCGGCTCGACCAGCTGCTGGCCGCCCGCACGGCCCGCGACGACACCGAACGCCGCCTCGCCGAACACCGGGAAGCACTGCGCGAAGCCGCGACCGAAGCAGGATTCGACGACCCGGCCGCCGCGCTGGGCGCCGAGCGCAGCGAGGAGCGGATCGCCCAGCTCACCGAGGCCTTGGCCGAGGTGGAGGAGCGCGCCGCAGGCGCCCGCGCAGCGCTGGCCAGCGCGGAGCTCGCCGGAGTCGACGGAGTCGCCGAGGTCGGCCTCGGAGAGGCCACCGAGGCGGCCACCGTCGCCCGCGAAGCGGCGGAGCGCGCAGCTGCGTTGGCGCATCGCGCCGAGCAGCGGCAGCGCGACCTCGCGGAGCTCGCGGAGCGCTTGCGCGGAGCGTGGGCGGAGCTGGGACCGGCGTTGGCGGAGCACGCCGAGCTGGAGGCGCTGGCGGACGTGGTCAACGGGCGCGGGCAGAACGCGCGGAAGATGTCGTTGCGCGCGTACGTGCTGGCCGCGCGGTTGGAGGAGGTCGCCGTCGCGGCGACGCGGCGGTTGCAGAAGATGAGCGGCGGGCGGTACTCGTTCGTGCACTCCGATGCCGCCGGGGCGCGCGGAGCTCGCGGTGGGCTCGGGCTCGACGTGCTCGACGACTACTCCGGCAAGGTCCGCCCGGCCAAGACGTTGTCCGGCGGCGAGTCGTTCCTGGCCTCGCTCTCGCTGGCGCTCGGGCTGGCCGACGTGGTGGCCGCGGAGACCGGCGGTGCGCTGCTGGACACGCTGTTCATCGACGAGGGCTTCGGCACCCTCGACGCCGACACCCTCGACCTGGTGATGGACACCCTCGACGACCTGCGCGCCGGTGGCCGCGTGGTCGGTCTGGTCTCGCACGTCGAGGAGATGCGCCAGCGCATCGGCGTCCGCCTCCGGGTCCGCAAGTCCCGCGACGGCTCCACCCTCGAACTCCAGACCTGAGCTCGTGAGCGCTTCAGGGCGCTATGACGCCCCGAAGCGCTCACGAGCGGTTCACGCTGCGGCTTCGTGGTCGAGGAGCCAGCGCTTCACCGGGGCGCCCCAGCGGAAGCCGCCGAGCGAGCCGTCGCTGCGGAGGACTCGGTGGCACGGCACGAAGAGCGCCGCGGCGTTGCGGGCGCAGGCCGAGGCTGCCGCGCGCACCGCCTGCGGGCGGCCGGCCAGCGCCGCGTACTCGGCGTAGCTCACCGGCTCCCCGGCCGGGACCTTGCGCAGGACCTCCCACGCGTGCTCCAGGAACGGGCCGGAGCTCTGCCGCACCTCGATCTCCTCCACGGCGTGCACGTCACCGTCGTGGTAGGCGCGGACCGCCCGCGTCACCGGGCCGAGGTCCCGCACCACGGCGGGTGTGTTGGTGAACAGGTCCGGGGAGATCAGCGGGATCAGTTCCCCCGCCTCCGCGGTCCAGCCGGACGCGAGCACCGCGCCGTCGGTGTCGATCACGGCCGTGAACGGTCCGGCCGGAGTGTCCACAGTAGATGTTTTGATCATGATGGCTCCAAGGGAAGTTCGGGGCGATTCACGAGGCTTGCAGCTGCGGCGGCTCGACCGCGGCCTGCCACAGCAGCATCCCGGCATAGGAGCTCCACGGGCTCCACCGCCGGGCGTGCTCCTGGATCACCGCCGGATCTTCGGACAGTCCGAGGGCCCCGGCGCCGCGCCGCAGCACGAGGTCTCCGATGAGCAGCACGTCCGGGCTGCCGAGCACGCGCATGGTGACGTAGCTCGACGTCCACGGGCCGATGCCGCGGATCTGCTCCAGCTCGTGCCGCAGTTCCGCCTCGTCGCGGCCCGGGTGCAGCGCCAGCCTGCCCTCGGCGACGGCGGCCGCCACATCGCGAACGGTCTCCGCCCGCCGCCGCGGGCCGGGCAGGGCTTCCATCACCCGCTCGGCGAGCACCTCGGCGGTGGGGAACAGCGTGGTCACCGAACCGTGCGGGTGCGGCAGCGGATCGCCCAGCTCGGTGGCCAGGCGTTCCGTGGTCTTGCGCGCCGCCGCGACCGAGATCTGCTGGCCGATCACCGCGCGGATCAGGATCTCCAGACCGTCGACGCTGCCCGGCACCCGCACTCCCGGCGAACGGGCGATGGAACCGCTCAGCGCCGGGTCCGCGCCGAGCACCTCGCGCACCGCGATCGGGTCGGCGTCGAGGTCGAGCAGGCGGCGCAGCCGGGTAACCGCGCTGCCGAGGTCGCGCAGATCGGTCAGCCGCAACGTGCAGGCGACGTGCTTGTCCTGCGGGCGCAGCGTCGCCACCCCGGTTCCGTACGCCAGGCGCAGGGAACGCGTGTAGTGGTCCGGCCCGGCTTCTTCCAAGCCGTCCAGCGCGCGCTGGCTGAGGAAGCGCAGCACGCCGGAAGCGTCGCACGGCGCGCGGAACGGCAACCGCAGCTGCACGGTGCCGGCTCCGCTCGGCGCGTCGTTGCGGCGCTGCGCGCGGCCGCGCATCTCGGTCGGCGTGGTGCCGAAGACCTCGCGCATCGTGTCGTTGAACTGCCGCAGGCTGGAGAAGCCCGCGGCGAAGGCGACGTCGCTGAACGAGATCGCGGTCGTCTCGATCAGGATCCGGGCCGAGTGCGCGCGGTGCGCCCGGGCGAGCCCGAGCGGGCCCGCGCCGAGCTCGGCGGTGAGCACCCGCGTCAGGTGCCGCTCCGAGTATCCGAGCTGATCGGCCAGGCCGCGGACCCCGCAGCGGTCCACCACGCCGTCGGTGATCAACCGCATGGCGCGACCGGCGAGGTCGGCGCGCAGGTTCCACTCCGGCGAGCCCGGCACGGCGTCCGGCAGGCACCGCCGGCACGCCCGGAACCCGGAGGCCTGAGCGGCGGCCGCGGTGGCGAAGAACACGCTGTTGGTGCGCTTCGGGGTGCGGGCCGGGCAGGAGGGGCGGCAGTAGATGCCGGTCGACCGGACGGCGTGGATGAAGCATCCGTCGAACCGCGCATCGCGCGAGGCCACCGCCCGGAAGGCGTCTTCGGTTCCCACCAACATGGCTTCGATCGTGCCAGCGGGCGGAGCCGGTCACTAGCGGAAATCGGACGCGACCGTCCGGGTGGGCAAATGCGCGGTTGATCCCTATCGTCGCGGCATGGCGCATTCGAAGACCAAGATCCTGACCGCCGCGGCCGGAGCCGCGTTCGCCCTGATGGTCACGGCGGGCTGCAACAACCCGGCTCCCGCACCCGAGCAGCAGCAGGAGCAGCAGGAGGACGGCGGCCAGCAGGAGCAGCCGGACGACGACCAGCAGGGTGATGACCAGCAGGGAGACGACCAGGACGACTGAGCCGCAGCCGTCTGCTCACGGCCGGTCCACCACCGGCCGTGAGCGGGCATCGCGGTCGGTGGCGCCGACCAGCCCGGCCGCGGTCAGGGTGAGGTGCCGGGTCAGCACCTCGGCCGCCGCATCGGCGTCGCGATCCAGCGCGGCTTCGGCCAGCTGCCGGTGCTCGCCGAGGTGGTCCCGGTCCGGAGTGCGGTGCGCCGACCAGCGGCGGGCCAGTTCGCTCGCGGACCACATCCGGTCGAAGCCCTCCAGCAGGACCGGGTTGCCGCACCCTTCCAGCAGCGTGCGGTGGAAGACCCGGTGGGCTTCGGCCCACGCCTCGCTGAAGTACTCGCCTTCCTCCGGCGCGAAGGCCGGAGTCCGGGCCAGCCGGTGGTGGGCGGCCTGCACCCGGGCTTCCCAGTCGACGTCACCGCGCTCGATGGACATGCGGAGCACGACCGGCTCAACCGTCCGGCGGGCTTCCGCGATCTCCTGCCAGCGGCGGTCGGAAAAGGCCGGGACGGCGAAACCGCGGTTGGGCAGCCGGTCGGCGAGACCGTCACCGACCACCCGCACGAGCGCCTCGCGCACGACCGCCAGGCTCACTCCCTGCTCCTTGGCGAGGTCCTGCGGCTTGAGGGCCTGGCCAGGGGCGTAGCTCCCGCGCATGATCGCGTCGCGAAGACGGGCGTAGACCTGCTCGGAGAGCATCTGCTTGCCCTGCGGAGAAGCCGTCCCGGTCACGCGCACAGCATAGGTGACTCGATAGATAATCGATTATTTCCGGTATCATCGATTATCGTTGACCACCGAGGCAGTCAGGAGCACCGATGAACGACTCCGCCCAGCCCGAACGCATCGAGGTCTCCCGCCTCATCCCCGCGGCACCGGGCGCCGTCTTCGAGGTCCTGACCGACCCGATGGGCCACGTGGACATCGACGCCTCGGGAATGCTCATGGACGCCGAAGGGGAGCGGGTCACCAAGGCCGGTGACCGCTTCGCCGTCCACATGGACCGGGAAGCCCTCGGCGACCGCCCGCTGGGCAAGTACGACGTCGAGGTCGTCATCACCGAGCTGATCCCGGACGCGGAGATCGCCTGGACCGTCGAAACCCGCACCGGGGTGAACGTCCGCCACATCTACGGCTACCGGCTGGAACCCGCCGCGGGCGGCACTCTCGTCACCTCCTACTACGACTGGTCGGAGATCGACGAGGAGTGGAAGCGGGCCGACGTCTTCCCGATCGTGCCCGAGTCCGCGCTCAAGGCCACCCTCGGGATCTTGGAGCGCACCGTTCGCCGACGCACGACCGCCCACCGGGGCCGATAGCGGTCCGGACGAGCACCTACACTCCAGGGCGTGAGCCTCACCCTCGGAATCGTCGGGCTGCCCAACGTCGGCAAGTCCACCCTGTTCAACGCGCTGACCAGCAACGACGCTCTCGCCGCGAACTACCCGTTCGCCACCATCGAGCCGAACGTCGGGGTCGTGCCGCTGCCGGACAAGCGGCTGGACAAGCTGGCGGAGATCTTCGGCTCGGCCAAGACGGTGCCCGCCACGGTCTCGTTCGTCGACATCGCGGGCCTGGTCAAGGGCGCTTCCGAGGGGCAGGGCCTGGGCAACAAGTTCCTCGCCAACATCCGCGAGGCGGACGCGATCTGCCAGGTCATCCGGGTCTTCGACGACCCCGACGTGGTGCACGTCGACGGCCGGGTGGATCCGTCCAGCGACATCGAGACGATCAACACCGAGCTGATCCTCGCCGACATGCAGACCCTGGAGAAGGCGCTGCCGCGGCTGGAGAAGGAAGCCCGGACCCACAAGGACAAGCGCCCGGCCCTGGATGTGGCGCAGCAGGCCAAGGAGATCCTCGACACGGGCAAGACGCTGTTCGCGGCGGGCTTGACCAAGGACACCCCGGAACTGCGCGAGCTGAACCTGCTGACCACCAAGCCGTTCCTCTACGTCTTCAACGCCGACGAAGGCGTGCTGACCGACGAGGCGAAGCAGGCGGAGCTGCGCGCGCTGGTCGCCCCGGCGGACGCGGTGTTCCTGGACGCCAAGGTCGAGGCGGAGCTCATGGAGCTCGACGAGGAGTCCCAGCGCGAGCTGCTGGAGTCGATCGGCCAGCCGGAGCCGGGCCTGTACGCGCTGGCCCGCGCGGGCTTCCACACCCTGGGCCTGCAGAGCTACCTGACGGCGGGCCCGAAGGAAGCGCGCGCCTGGACGATCCGCCAGGGCTGGACGGCACCGCAGGCGGCCGGCGTGATCCACTCCGACTTCGAGCGCGGCTTCATCAAGGCCGCGATCGTCTCCTTCGACGATCTCGTCGCCGCGGGCTCGATGACGGAGGCCAAGTCGGCGGGCAAGGTCCGCATGGAGGGCAAGGAGTACGTCATGGCCGACGGAGACGTCGTGGAGTTCCGCAACAACGTGTAGCGACCCGGCACCACGCGCACCTGCGGCGAAGCGCCTCAGTCAGCCGTCAACGTGCTCGCGCGATGCTCGCGCGAGCCTTATCACGAGATCATCCGGGACCGGCTTGCGCGGCGAGAAGGTGACGCCGGTCTTGCTCGCTCTGAGGCCCGCTTCTGCGATCTCCTCGGCATGAGCTGAGATCGCGGGGGCGAGGAAGTACAGCCCGACCTGCTTGCTGAACGCCGCGTAGCTCGCGACGACCTTGCCGCGAATCCTGAACCCCGGCATGTTGTACGCGATCATCTCCTCTGCATCCGGGAGAGCTTCGCGCAGGAGGTTCCGGAGGTGGTCGAGAACCGGGCGGAACGCCTCCGGCGCAGCGGCGATGTAGGAGTCGTGGTCAGCGATGGTTGCCATGTCCCTGCCTTCCTCTCAGGTGCGGAAACTCTAGCCGCGTCCGGTCGCCGGTGTCGGTGGGCGGATCCGGGGACGGACGTGATCGGTGCGGCTCGCCCGGTCCGGACATTTCAGCGGGGCGCGGGGAAGGCGCGGCGACGCGTCGTAGGCTCATGCCCGTGAGCGAGGCGACGGGGACCGGGGTCCGGTCGCCGGAGTTCTGGCACGATCCGCGCTTCCCGCAGGTCGAATCGCGGCGCTCCTGCCGGCAGAACTCCTGCTACCGGCCGCACACGCACGATCGCTTCGCCGTCGGACTGATCGACGAGGGGACCAGCGCGTTCGTCGGGCGGTCCGGATCGCCGGTGCGTCTCGAACCGCGCGACGTGGTTCTCATCCCCGCCGGGCACGTCCACTCGTGCAACCCGGTCGGCGGCGACTGGGTGTACCAGATGATGCTCTTCGACCCGGAGTGGCTTCGCGTGCGCGCGTGGGCGCACGACGCGGCATTCGACGGGGCGATCCAGGTGCACCGCGACTCCGGCGTCTACCGCCTCTTCGACGACGTGAACGCGGCGCTGTTCGAGGGGGCGCGAGACCTCCACGGTCTCGAACGGTTGCTTCGCCGTGCGTTCGCTGGGCTCGGAGCCGCGAGCGTCCGGCGCGAGGACGCGGCCGGAGGATCGGCCCTCGCGGAGACGTTGCGCCCGGTTCTCGACGTGCTCGCAGAGCAGTCCGAGGATCCGCGCCTCGATGATCTCGCGACGGCCGTCGGCATGAGTCGCTATCAGCTGATCCGCGCCGTCAAGCGCGCCACCGGTCTCACGCCGATCGCCTGGCGCAACAACGCGCGGGTCATGCGGGCGCGGGCGATGCTGCGCGGCGGGGAACCGATCACCTCCGTCGCGCATGCCCTGGGGTTCGCCGATCAGAGCCACTTCCACCGCGTGTTCCGCGCCCACGTGGCGACGACGCCGGGCGCGTACGTCCGCTGACGCAATTTCGTTCAAGACGGTGAGCGCGCGCCGGTCTCAAGATGGGGGCCGTCTTCGCCGCTCTTCGGAACGAAAGTCTGATGGAACAGTTCCTCGCCGTCGCCCTCGCCCACTTCCTCGCGCTGCTCATTCCCGGCGTCGACTTCTTCCTGATCGTCCGCACGGCCGCCGCCCACGGGTGGCGCAGCGCGAGCGGCGTCTGCGCGGGCATCGCGTCGGCGAACGGGGCGTTCATCGCGGCCGCGTTCACCGGACTCACCCTGGTGGGCGACGAGCGGATCATCGCGTGGTTCGAGCTCGCCGGCGGTGCGTTCCTCATCTCCACGGGCCTCGCCTTCTGGCGTGCGCGGATCTCGGTCACCGTCGGCGCGGAAGGTGCCGCGGGGCGCACAGCGTGGGCCGGGAACTTCGGCCTCGGGCTCGCCTCCGGGCTGCTGAACCCGAAGAATCTCCTGTTCTACGTCAGCCTCGCCGCCACGCTGTCGTCGGCGACGGCCGGGCAGCTCACGTCGTACGGAGCGTGGATGTGCTCCGTCGTGCTGGCGTGGGACCTGTTCGTCGCCGCCGTGATGGGGGCCAAGCGAAGCCGCGCGCTTCTCGCGCGGGCGCTCCCGTGGATCACCAAGGCCGCGGCGATCGTCGTGACGCTGTTCGGGATCGGAGCGGTGCTCGCCGCGGTGAGGACGCTTGTGGGGTGAGCACCGCAGGCGTCGGCGGGTCCGCGCCGGAACGCGGTGGAGTTCCGCTTCAACGTCCGATGGAGTCCCGGAAGCGGGTGACGTCACCCGTGGCGCATCGGATACCCTGCGTGCGGTGGTTCGCGCCACCGACGGCACTTCCACGTGAAGACCACGTGAATCATCGCGGAGAGGCTTGAGCGGCTCAGGACATGTCCGGATGGGGTGCGGCGCGTAGTCGCGCCGACTTCAGCTCGCCGGTGCTCGACATCGGCTGACGAGAGGACATGGCATGTCGTCGAAGGACGAGAAGAACCTCGAGCAGGTCATCGACAAGATCGCGAAGATGGACGAGCCGCGGCGCTCGATCATGCAGCGCGTGCACGACGTCATCGTGGCAGCCGCCCCCGCTCTGAAGCCGCGGATCTGGTACGGAATGCCCGCCTACGCCGAATCGGCGAGCACGCCAGCGCTGGTGACGTTGCGCAACGACGAGCGCATGAATCTCGCGATCACCGAGAAGGCCGGCTTCCGGCCTGCGGGCGGCGCGGACGCGGCCCTGATGCCGGCCGCGTGGTACTTCGAGACCGTGGACGCGGATACCGAGAAGCGCATCGCCGAGATCGTCCGCTCGGTGATCGGCTGAGCGTCCTGTAGCCCGTCTCTCCCCGTCGAGGGCCCGCTCGGGGCTCGTCGGGGAGGGGCGTGGCCGCGCTGCGTGGTCCACGAGCTTTGAAAGTCCGCGATGCGGAACGTCGTGCGGTTCCAGGCATCGGAACGCGGTGGAGTTCCGCAACGACGTCTGATCGTGTTCGTGCGATCCTGATCCGACCGCAGGAGCTCGATCGGGGGAGCGACATGGCAGCGCAGCGACCGGGTGCCCACTCGTGGGCGTCGCAGGTGTCGGACGAGGAGTTCCGGCTCGCCGAGCTCGACCTCCACGTGCTCGGTTCCCATCCGGAGATCCTGGCGGCCCTGGGACGCCGGTGGCGCACTGGACCATCGGCGGACACGGTGGCGTTGGTGGCGGCCCTGCCCGCGGGCCTCGGTGCGCTGGTGCTCGCGCCTGGCTGGTTCCGCCAGGCCCAGGGCGAGCCGTGGCTCGAACCGGTGGACTTCGGCGACGGCTCCGCCTCCATCGCATCGGTCTGCTTCTCGGGTGCCCTGGTCGGATTGGCGGTCCTGACGGCGCTGTGGCTCCGGCGGGGTCGGCTCCGCGCCGGATCCGAGGTGTTCGCGGTCGTGTTCACGCTGGTCGCTGCCCTCATCGCGCTGCCGCTCATGGCGTCCGTCGACGTCGACGTGCTCGGGTTCGCCCCGGTCGCCCTCCCGGTCTGGGGTGCGGCCGCGGCCGCGGTCGCGGTGCTCGGGGTGTTCACCCTGGCCTCGGCGGGGCGACGCGCCGGGGATGCCCAGGACTTCCGGATCACCGGCCCAGCGGACCTCGCCCGCGCGGATGCGCTGGTCGCCGCACTGCCACCGCGCAAGATCAAGGGCCTCGCCGCCGAGCGCGCGCGAGCGCTGGGGCGGCTGCGGGAACGAGGCATGATCACCGCCGGCCGGGCAGCAGAGGTCGAGGCCCTCCCGATCGGCTCCTCGATCACGCTCGACACCTGACGCGGTCGCTCCGGGGCGCCCTGGAAGACTGGGAGAACGCGCCGCACAGGAGAAGAAGGAGCGCTCCAATGGCATTGACTCCCGACGACATCGCCTCGGCGCAATTCCAGCAGGTGCGGTTCCGGCCGGGCTACAACGTCGACCAGGTCGACGACTTCCTCGACGAGATCGAGAAGCAGTGGCGCAAGGACCTCGCGCGGATCGCGGAGCTGGAAAGGCAGATCGCTGCGCTCCGCCGGGGCTGACGGTCCGGTGGAGCGCAGCTGAAGGTGGGCGAGCCGAGGCGCGATGCCGCGCGGCCGACCGTCGAGGATCAGTGGCGGCGGGAGTTCTCCAACGAGAATCACCGCCGGTGCACGTGCTGGGTGAACCGGACATGAGCTGCGACGAGGATGGGGTGGAGGCGTCGATGGCTGAGCTCGAAGCCGGTCTCGACGGGCACCCGCCGTTGGTGAGGGCGGTGGAGTCCTCGCTCGTGCGCTGCCACATCGGTGAGCCGGAAGGAGAGGATCCGCGGCTGCAGCGGTCGGGGGCGTTCGAACTCGATCTCCTCGATCTCGTTCCACGCCAGAAGAGTGTCCGGCAGGATGACACCGCGACTTGTCTCGGCGATGCCGTCCCGGGAGAGAACGAGACCCACTGCTCGGCGCGGGCGCCTGAGGAGTGCCCATGGGCCGAGGACGAGGCAGCCGATGATTCCGGCTAGGAGTGCCCAGACCCGCAGATTGAGCGTGAGAAGCACCCAGCTCCCGCCCTGGTGCGACGTGCTGATGACGATCATGATGAGGACGCCGAGCAGAAGCACGCCCACCGCGATGCACAGACACAGCCTGCGGACGATGAACCCGTTTGACGCGTGAACGGTGACTTTGCGGCCGTGTTCCAGTTCTCGTATGCCCGCAGCAGGTAGCGGGGCCTTCGACATGGCCGCGACCTTACCGGCTCGCTGGACAGCACCCGGTCAACCGCCTCGATCCGCACGAGCTCGGATCCGCACGGATCGAATCCCTGCAGGAGGAGTTCTGCGCGCGTCCTGAACCGCTCGACGAGCTGGTGGTCCGTGTCGGGGCGCAGACATAGGTTCACCGCATGACGCACGACCTGGTGACATGGCTGCAGGTCCCCGCCGCCGACGTCGAACGGGCGTGGGCAGGAGGCGTTGGGCCTTGGTCGACCGACGACCTCGTCGCCGCGGCTCGATGGCGGAGGCCAAGTCAGCGGGCAAGGATTACGTGATGGTCGACGGAGACGTCGTGGAGTTCCGCTTCAACGTGTAGTGCTATTGACACGTCCAGCCGGTGTCAGTGGTGCGGCGGGCGTCGCGCCGCTGGTCGGTCCTCCTGCCTGTACCTGGGCGAAGTTGTGGGATAGACAGACGTGGTGGTCAGCAAACCCGTGAACATAAGGACCTGGTCGGAGTCGGTTCCCTCCTACGGTTTGAGGCTCCGCGACCTTGATCTGTTCCTGATGCGTGATGAGCCGGGCATTCTTCGGGCGCTCGGGTGGCGGACGGTTCGCGCGGACGAGGCCAACGTGATCCCGGCGAAGCGTTGGATCGCTGGGATCACGTTCTTCATGCCCTTCGCTGGAATGGCGGCCTACACGGGCGGCTACGACGCTCAGCGGCGCGTGCAGGTCGACGGCCTCGGCGAACTCGCATGGATCTTCGCGCTGTGCTGCTTCGTGCTCGCGTTGTGGGGCCCGCCGATGGTCGCCTACCGCTGGCGGCGAGCGGACCGTCATTGGGACGTGCTTGAGCTGGCCTACCTGGTGACGACAGTGCTGTTCGGCCTGATCACGCTGGGAGCGATGGCAGGGCAGGACGGGATCGATGTGGGGGCGCTGCCATGGATCAGCCTGCCGGTCTGGTTGACCTTGCTGCCAGCGGCGGCGGTGCTGGTCGCGATGCTCTTCTCCCGCGGGCGCCGGAAGCCGACCCCCGCCTACTTCCGCCGCGAGGGAACGGCTGACCCTGCGCTCACCGAAGAGCGGATCGACCGGCTCGACCCTGCTCGGGCCAGGCGCCTCCTGGAACAGCGTGCTGAGGCCGTCGCCACGTTGCGGCGTCGCGGGCTCATCGACAACGCTCAGGCAACGGCCCTGACCTCGCGCCCGCTCGGCCGGTTCCACGATGACGTGTATCGGTAACGGGACGTCGTGGAGTTCCGCTTCAAGGACGTCGAGCCTACCGGCCGAGGTCCTGTGCAAAGGGTGGATCAACCCCGCGAAATGACGTGGGGCGTCCAGGTCGCAAGGCGGAAGCCGCGCGGGAGTGTCGGGGCGGAGAACTAGTTTCACCGCATGACGCGCGACCTGGTGACATGGCTGCAGATCCCCGCTGACGACGTTGAACGGGCGTGGGAGTTCTACGGCGAGGTGTTCGGGTGGTCGGCCGAGGCCGCCTACGCCAACGAACCCCGATCCGGGGCGATCTACGGCGAGATCGCGCCCCGGAGCGATGATCTGCGGACGCCGCGGCCGGTGATCCGCGTCGCCGATGTCGAGGTTGCGCTCAGACGGGTCGAGGCAGCGGGCGGTGCCGTCGTCACCGGGCGAACCGAGATTCCCGAGATCGCCATGGTCTACGCGGTGTTCGCCGATCCCGAGGGGAACCTGATCAACGTCGTCGGCGACATGCCGAGCGAGGGGGACAGCTGATGCGCAAGGACGACAACGGTGACTTCGTCGTTTCTCCCGACGAGATGTTCATCCTCCGGCAGGGCCTCTTCATCACGAAGTACCACCTCGACCCCGCGTTCAGCGAGGACCTGCACGCCCTGACCGGCGTGTCCCGCGAAGAGTTCGTCGGCCTGATGAAGCAGGTCGACGCTCTCAGGAGGTGACTCGCCGTCCCCGCTCAGCCGTCGATGTCCAGGCGCGTCGCGATAGGGGTGGGGACCGGGTAGACGCGTTCCGGAGGCATGAGTCGTTGAGCCTTGCCCGCCTGGCCGGACTGGGCCAGCTTCGCGATCTTCCGCGTTTGCGACGTGAGGTCGGTCAGGTCGACGATCCACTCCTCGGCGAACCTGGTGATCAAACCGCGGCCGATGCCCACCTGGATGCTGTAGTGGTTGAGCGCGGCGCCGCGCAGCGACCGCTCCGGATCCCACTGGACGTGGACCGCGGCCTCGGCAACGGCTCGCGGGTCGGAAGTGGTCAGAACCGCTTGGGAGAGCGCTTCTTCCCAGCCCTCCCGCGTGATCCGCACGGCGAGGATGCGTTCCTGGCCGCGCTTCTGAGCCCAGTTGCTGCGGTGCATGAGCCACCGGAACGACGGCTTGATCCACGTCATCCGGTGGAACGAGAACGGCGGCACGAACCGGTTGGCCCGCAGCGCGGGATCAGCGATGTCGGAGGAATAGGCCTGGTACACGACGATCGTCCGACGATCGAACTGAGCCCGAACCTGACGCTGCGGCAACACATTCCGATCCTGCCAGCCGCACACCCTCGAAAGCCAACGGTTTTCTCGCAGTTCAGGGGTGGGTGGTAGCCGCCCACCCCCGCGGAACTCGGGTGCTGACATGTGTGGTTGTTCGCGCTGGAACGCGGTGATTCGCCCGTCATGCTCCGATGCCTGGGTTAAGCTGACCTGCATGGACAGGGATCTCGGCGAGCCGCGACACCTGGTGATGTTCGGGTCTGGCCTCGCCGCAGGTGCACGATGAACGATCCTCAAGCCGCTGTCCGGCAAACGCCGTCACACGCATTGCAGCACCTGCGCGAGCACGGGAGCATCTCGCTGCCCGGCCGGACATCCGATCCGTATCTGCGCTGGCAGAAGCGTCGCAGGATCTCGCTCGTCGTGTTCTCGACCATCGGTGGCTTCGGCGTCCTCGCCGCGGTGCTCGGGTTCCTGCTGCGCGCTGTCGCCGTCTGGGCCCTGCTGATTCCCGTCGGCGGGCTCCTCGCGTTCGTGGGGATCGTCGCAGCTGGTGCGCTCGCTCTCCTCGGCGGCGCGCATCGTTTCCGGCTGCACGCCGAGACCCAGCCGGTGATGCTCGACTCGCGCGGCATCTGCCTGCGCGGAATCGGGCCGATTCCCTGGAGCGACCTGGCAGCGCCCGGACATCGACGGATCCGCACGAAGAACGATGTGAGCGGCATGTGCGCCGTCATGCCGTTGAGCACGCAGGGGCATGCGAGGGTCAACGCGAGCTTCTCGTCGAGGACGCTGCTCATCGGTCCGAAGCCGTATCTGCGCAGCGACGTGCCGTACCTGCTGCTTCCCGGGATCGACGGGTTCACCGAGGCGGAAACCGTGCAGCTGTTCCAGACCGCCTATGCGATGCACGCCCGGTGAGGGCTGCGATCCTGCGGGGCTCGCAGGGGACCGAGCGTTGCAGGCGGTCTCGGAAGGAACGAGGCCACGCGTGGGGCTGCTGGTCAGGCTTCGGTGGCTGCTAGGTAGGTGGCGAGGGCTGTTCGGGTTTGCTGGAGGCAGGTCAGGCGGTCGTCGATCGCCGTCAGCTCGGTGCGGAGGGTGGCCAGGAGGTTCGGGCACGGTTCGAGGACCGGGAGCTCGCCGCGAGCGCAGGGCAGGACCGTGCGGATCGTTTCCGTGTTCAGGCCCGCTGCCAGCAGATTGCGGATCTGGGCGACTGCCGTGATCGCCTCCGCCGGGTAGTAGCGGTAGCCGCTCGGTGCTCGCTGCGAGGTGAGCAGGCCCTGCTGCTCGTAGTAGCGCAGGAGGCGCTGGCTGACCCCGGTCCGGCGGGACAGCTCGCCGATCTTCATGAGATCCGGCTCACGGGACGTTGACTCTGCCATCGGTGTCAGACTCTAGCGTTTGCGGCATGAGGAGCAGCGATCGAACCCTCGCAGGCCTGCTGGTCTGCGCGTTCGCCGGCTGCTCGGTGAAGTTCTGGAGCAGGAGGAAGAACTGATGTCGCTGTCGTTTGAGGTGCACGGGTCCGGGCCGGGGTTGTTGCTGGCGCACGGTGCCGGCGGGTCGGCCGCGGCCAACTTCCCGTTCATCGCCGAGCTGGCGGAGAAGCGCACGGTGGTCGCACCGGACTACCCGGGATCGGGTGCGACGCCGAAGGCCGAGCAGCCGTTGGAACTGGACCGGCTGGTCGACGACCTCGTCGCGACCGCGGTCGACTCGGGGGTGGAAACCTTCGCGGTGCTGGGCTATTCCACCGGTGCGGCGGTCGCGGTCCGCGCCGCCGCGCGGTATCCGGAGCGCGTCACCGCGCTGGTGCTCACGGCCGGGCTCGCCCACGTCGACCAGCACCTCCGCCTCAACCTCGACGTCTGGCAGCACCTGCTCGACACCCCGGAGGCGCTCGCGCCGTTCGTGGTGCTGAACTGCTTCGGGCCGGAGGCGCTGAACTCGATCGATGACCTGGACGGGGTGCTGCGCGGGACGGCGGAGGGCGTACCGGTCGGCACCCGCGACGTCCTCGACCTGCTGCGCACCATCGACGTCCGCGCTGATCTGCCCGGGATCACCGTGCCGACGCTGGTCGTGGCGACCACTCAGGACACTCTGGTGCCGCCGCACCACTCCCGCGAACTGGCGAGCGCGATCCCCGGCGCGAAGCTCGTCGAGGTCGAGTCCGGGCACCTGATCGGTGCGCAGAACCCCGGGGCCTGGCTGGCGGCGATCCAGGACTTCCTGGGGTGAGGTGGCCGTGAGTGCTTTGGGGTGTCATGGCGCCCCGAAGCACTCACGGCAGGTTCTCCAGCCGCTCGAGGTGCTCCTCGCCCCATTCGCCGAGGGGCATGAGGGCGTCCCGCAGGGAGCGGCCGAATTCGGTCAGCGAGTACTCCACCTTCGGCGGAACCTGGTGGTAGACCTCGCGGTGCACGAGACCGTTGGTCTCCAGCTCGCGCAGCTGCAGGATCAGCATCCGCTCGCTGATGCCCTCCACCGCCCGCCGCAGCTCGCCGAAGCGCAGCGGCCCGTCACCGAGGAAGAAGAGGATCAGCCCCTTCCACTTCCCGCCCATCACGGCGATCGCCGCGTCGAACCCGCAGGTGTACTTCCGCTTCGTCAACAGTTCCCCCACTTACAAAAGTGTATGTACCGAACAGAATAGTAGGTACTTGCACAAAATTCCGTGCCTGCGCAGTATTGGTTCCGGCGCCGCGCCGGAATCGCGAACCGGTTGCGAATGCCTTCCCCGATTCACCATTGATCCAGGAGTACACGCATGGTTGAGCAGTCCCGCACGCCCGTGACCGTCCTCGGTCTCGGTTCGATGGGCAGTGCGCTGGCCGGAGCGTTCATCGACGCCGGCCATCCGACGACCGTCTGGAACCGGACGGCGTCGAAGGCCGAGCCGCTGGTGGCCAAGGGAGCCGTGCACGCGGCTTCGGTCGAGGAAGCGGTTGCGGCGAGTCCGCTGGTGATCGCCTGCCTGACGACGTACGAGAACACCGTCGAAGCGCTGGAGCCCGCCGCTGCTGCGCTGGCCGGACGTGCTCTGGTCCCGCTGAACAGCGGGTCGCCGTCGGGTGCGCGCCGGATGGCGGAGTGGGCGACCGGGCGCGGAGCCCGCTACCTGGACGGGGCGATCAAGAACGTGCCGTCCGCGGTGGGCGCGGCGGACACCCTGCTCTACTACGGCGGTGACCGGAGCGTCTTCGACGAGCACGAGGCGACGCTGCGGGTCATGGGCGGCGACACCGTCTACCTCGGTGCTGACGCGGACCTCGCCGCTCTGTACGAGATGGCCGTGGGCGGCACCTTGTTGCCCGCGCTCGTGGGGTTCTTCCAGGGCGCGGCGGCGTTGCAGGCGCGCGGGCTCGAGGCCGCGTCGATGGTGCGGTTCAGCGTCAAGTGGTTCGAGATGATCAACTCCGTGCTGCCCGTCTTCGCCGCCGAGATCGACCGCGGCGAGTACGGCGACGCGGCATCGTCGGTGAACCTGTTCCTCGCCGGAGCGGCCCACGACGAGGAGCTGGGCCGGGAGGCGAACATCGACGTGGCGTGGCACGAGCCGTTCCGCGAACTGCTGGAACGCGCCGTCGCGGCGGGCCACGGCGAGCACAGCATCTCCGCTCTCACCGAGGTGCTGAAGAAGCCCGCGTGAGATTCGCAGCCGTCGGATCCGGGCCAACGCTGATAGCGTTCCGAGGATGACTGCTGCCACCGAGCCAGTGCTGGTGATTGGTGCGGGAGTGCAGGGGCTGACCTGCGGCGTCGTGCTCGCCGAGGCAGGTCGGGCCGTGCGGATCCGGACCGCGGACCGGCCGCGCGAGACCACCTCGGCCGCGGCCGGTGCGATGTGGGGACCGGCGCAGCTCCGCCCCGCCGAACGGGTGCTGTACTGGGTGACCCGCTCGCACGCCGAGTTCACCGCGCTCGCCCGCGAGGAGGGCTCCGGGGTGCACCTGACCGGCGGTCGGATGGCCGCCCGCTTCGACCTGGGCGATGCGGTCCCGACCGAGGCCAGGCTGATCCCGGACCTGCGGCGATGCACCCAGGACGAGTTGCCGGACGGCTTCGTCAGCGGCTACTGGGGAACCGTGCCGCTGATCGACATGCCGCGCTACCTCGACCACCTGGTCGCCCGGTTCCAGGACGCCGAGGGAGAGCTGCAGATCAGCCCGGTCTCATCGCTGGCCGACGCGGTCGCCGAGTCCGGCACGGTGGTCAACTGCACGGGGTTGGGCGCGCGCGAACTCGTCGGCGACCCCGGCGTGCACCCGGTGCGCGGGCAGAGCGTGGTGGTGCGCAACCCCGGCGTCGACGAGTACTTCGTCGAGCTGACCGACTCGGGCGAGTTCGCAGCGTGCATGCCGCACGGCGACCACGTGGTGCTCGGCGGGGTGGCCGAATCCCAGGAGTGGCACCTCGGGGCCCGGCCGGAGGTGACCGCGGGCATCCGGCGGCGGTGCGCGGCGATCGAGCCGCGGCTGGCCGACGCCGAGGTGCTCGGCGAGACGGTCGGGCTGCGGCCCGGTCGCGAGTCGGTGCGGGTCGAGGTCGAGCGGTACCGGGGAGGCCGGATCATCCACAACTACGGGCACGGCGGTTGCGGGGTGGCCCTGTCCTGGGGATGCGCCTTCGAGGTCGCCGACCTCGTGGAGGGCTGACCGGGAAGGCGCCGGTGGCGTCTCCGGGTGGTCAGGCCTTGAGCTCCTCGACCACGTTGTCGATCTCCTGCGCCAGCGAGGTGTCGTTGGCGGTGATCCCGCCCTTGGAGTGCGTGCTGCAGTGGAACACCACGGTGCGCCAGCGGATGTCCATGTCCGGGTGGTGGTTCTCGCTCTCCGCGATCTCGGCGATCCGGGTGACGGCCTGGATGGCCTGCGGGAAGCTGGCGAACTCCACGGTGCGGGACAGCTGAGCCCCGTCCTGCCGCCATTCCGGGAGATGCTGGAGCGCGTCGGTGACCTGGGTGTCGGTGAGTAGTTCGGTCATGTGGACATGGTGGCGGCTCCGCACCCCGAACTCCACCGGGGCGGGCACCCACCACCCCGGCCGCGCCGCCATCACCCGGGAGGCGGTCAATTTCGCGCGAAATTGACCACGGCCGCGCGGGGTGGAACGGGGTGGGGCTTTCTGCTGGTCAGGTGGGGTTTTCTGGGCGGGGGCGCTCCATGTAGGTGGCGTCGGGTTCGGCGAAGCCGAACGAGCGGTAGAGGCCGTGGGCGTCGTTGGTGTGCAGCATCCAGCGGAAGTCGCGTCCTGGGCCCTCCTCGACCATGACGCGCACCAGGGCCTTGCCGACCCCGTGGCCGCGGCCTTCGGGGAGGACGAACACGTCGGCCAGGTAGGCGCTGCCCACACCGTCGGAGAACGCCCGGGCGAAGCCGAGCTGCCCGCCGTCGGACTTCCGGTAGGCGCCGACCACCCGCCAGGCCTGGTCGATCTGCCGTTCGAACTGCTCGCGGGTGCGCCACTTGCCCCAATACGCCTGCGTGGTCAGGAAGTCCCACACCGCGTCGCGATCCACCCGGTCCCGCGAGTCGTCCACCTCGAACTCCATGAGCGCCAGGCTACTGCGCGAGCGCCCTCCGAGAACACGGGATTTCGGCGCGGCTTCCCGGGTTCGGGTGGCGATTTCGCGCGAAATCGCCGAGTCCTCAGAGTCCGGCGTGGAGGGCGGTCAGCAGGCGGTGGGCCCGGTCGTCGAAGCCCTCCGTGCGCATCAGGCAGGGGCTGAAGGCGAAGGACACACCCGCGCTCGGCCAGCAGCCGAACAGCGAGCCGCCAGCACCGCTGTGCCCGAAGCCCTCGGCCACCGGCCCGTAGGTCCCGAGCGCGTCCTGGAGCTCGTAGCCGAGGCCGAAGACCAGCGGGCGACCGGTTCCCGGATCGGTGCCGCGGCTCTCCTCGCGGCTGATCCGCTCCACTGTGGACTTGCTGACCAGCTCGCCGCTCACCAGCGCCGAGTACATCGCGGCCAGGCCCCTGGCCGATGCCATCGCACCGCCGCCCGGCATGCCGATGATCCACCAGTCCGGGGTGTTCCACGGCGCGTCGTCGCCCAGCAACGACGGCGGGTTCCCGTAGACCTTGTCCCGGTAGGCCAGCGCTTCCGGCGTGTTCAGCCGATTGGCCACCCGGTAGTCCGATGCGCGCCAGCGCCTGCCGGTGCGCGGCCACTGCGCCTCCGGCAAGCCGAGCCAGAAGTCCGCGCCGAGCGGCTCGGCGATCTCGGCGCGCAGGAACTCGCCGACCTCCCGGCCGTCGGCCCGGCGGATCAGCTCACCGGCCAGCCAGCCGAAGGTCAGCGCGTGGTAGGCGGTCGTCGAGCCGACCGGCCACAGCGGGGCCTGCGCGGCCAGCAGCGCGGCCATCGCCCGGTGGTCGGCGGCGTCCTCGCGGGTCACCGGGCGCTCCGGGTAGGGCAGGCCCGCCGCGTGCGAGAGCAGCTGGCGCACCGCGACGTCCTGCTTGCCCGCCGCGCCGAACTCCGGCCAGTAGCGGACCACCGGCGCGTCCGGATCGATCGCGCCGCGGTCGATCAGCAGGGCCACGCCGGTGGCCACGATGCCCTTGGTGCCGGAGAAGATCGGCATCAGGGTGTCCGTCGTCATCGGCTCGGTGCCGTCGGGATCGCGGTGCCCGGATTGCAGGTCGAGGACCTGCTCGCCGTCGCGGAACACGGCGAAGGCCGCTCCGGCGGCATCGGCGGCGACCACCGCCGCGAACTCCTCGGCCACCAGGTCGAAACCGCTCATCGGTCGCTCGCCTCCAGCTGGAAGTTCGGCGCGTCGGTCAGCAGCGATCGGGTGTACTCGTGCTGCGGCGCGGCGAACAGCTCGTCGGCCGCGGCCTGCTCCACGATCCGGCCGCCCTGCAGCACCGCCACCTGCTGCGCGATGTTGCGCACCAGCGCGATGTTGTGCGTGACGAACACCAGCGCCAGCCCCATCTTCTCGCGCAGGTCCCGCAGCAGGTCGACGATCGCCGACTGCACCGACACGTCCAGCGCGGAGGTGATCTCGTCGCAGATCAGCACGTCCGGCCGAGTGACCAGCGCGCGGGCGATCGCCACCCGCTGCCGCTCCCCGCCGCTGAGCTGGTCCGGGTAGCGCTCGGCGATGTCCGGGCGCAGCGCGGCCAGCTCCAGCGCCTCGATCACCCGCTCCTCGGTGCTCTTGCCGCCGTGATCACCGCCGAGCACCGAGATCGGCTGGGCGACCAGATCGCGCACGCGGCGGCGCGGGTTGAGCGACTCGTAGGGGTTCTGGAACACGTACTGCACCTGGCGGCGCTGGTCGCGCGTTCGCTTCGCGCTGCTGGGCGCGAGTTCGCTGCCGCGCAGCAGCACCGATCCCTCGTGCTTGGGGTGCAGACCGGCCAGGCAGCGCGACAGCGTGGTCTTGCCGCTGCCCGACTCGCCCAGCAGCGCCAGGCAGGAACCGGGCGAGACTGCCAGCGAGACGTCCTGCAGCACCGGCGAATCCGTGTACCAGGCGCGGATGTTGCGCACCTCGAGCACCGGTTCCGCCGACTCGGGTGCGGTGTCCGCGGGGCGCGGCTCGGCCACCAGCCGGCCGGAACGCGGGTTCAGGCAGCGGATCTCGTGCCCTGCGGCGACTTCCTCGAGCGCCGGGACCTCGCGGCGGCACTCGTCGGTCGCCGCGGCGCAGCGCGGTGCGAACGCGCAGCCGCCCGGGCGGTTCAGCGGTGACGGCGCCTGGCCGTCGATGGCCTGCATCGCCCGCTTGCCGTCGAGATCCGGTACCGCGAGCACCAGACCTGCCGTGTAGTGGTGGCGCGGCTCGTTCAGCACCTCGTCGGTCGGGCCGGTCTCCACGATGCGCCCGGAGTACATCACCGCGATCCGGTCGGCCAGCTCGGCGACCACCGCCATGTCGTGCGAGATGTAGACACCGGCCGTGCCGTGCCGCTCGCACATCTCGCGGATCGTGGCCAGCACCTTCTTCTGCGTGGTGACGTCCAGGCCGGTGGTGGGCTCGTCCAGCACCACCACCTCGGGACGGCCCACGAACGCCATCGCGATCGCGATCCGCTGCTGCTGCCCGCCCGAGAGCTGGTGCGGGTAGCGGCGCAGGAAATCGTCGTCGTCCGGCAGCGCGACCTCGGCGAGCACCTGCTTGATGCGCGTGCGCGCGGCGGCACCGGAGACGTCGTGCACGGCTTCGGCGAGCTGGGTGTTCAGCCGCAGCGCCGGGTTCAGCGCGGAGGCGGGGGACTGCGGGATGTAGGCCACCCGGCGGCCGCGCAGCGCTGCGGCCTGCTTGGCGGGCAGGCCCGTGAGATCGGTGTCCCCGATGTGGATGCGGCCGTCGGCGATGCGGGTGCCGCGCTTGCAGTAGCGCAGCATCGCCAGGCCCAGCGTGGTCTTGCCGGACCCGGACTCGCCGATCAGGCCCAGGATCTCGCCCGGTGCCAGGGTGAGCGAGATGTCGGCGACGATGGCGGCTTCCGAGGGCACGCCCCGGATCTCCAGACCGACGGCGTCCAGGGCGAAGGCAGTCATCGACACCTCCTGGGGTAGTGGGAGAACACGGCTGAGATGGCTCGGTGCGCGGTGATCCCACGCGATTTCAATTGAAATCGCGCAACGATCGGCGCGGGAGCGGTTCGGACGGGCATCAGCGGGCCTTCTCGATGCCGCGGTCCACACCGGCCACCGAGCGGGCCAGGCCGTCGGCGACCAGGTTCGTGCCGATGGTCAGCACCGCGATCGCCAGCACCGGCAGCGCCACCGCCCACGGCTGGACGGTCAGGGCGATCCGGTTCTCGTTGATCATCAGGCCCCAGTCCGCCGTCGGCGGCTGCAGGCCGAGGCCGAGGAAGCTCAGGCCCGCGACCAGGCCGATCGAGTAGTTCAGCCGCAGGCCGAGCTCGACCAGCACGGTTCCGGTGACGTTCGGCAGGATCTCGCCGAGCAGGATCCGCACCTTGGACAGGCCGATCGCCTCGGCCGACTTGACGAAGTCGCGCTCGGCCACCGACAGGGTGGCCGCCCGCACCACGCGCATCACCCGCGGCAGGTGGCTGCCGCCGACCACCAGCACCAGCAGCCACAGCTCCGGTCCGACCACGCTCACGAACAGCAGGGCCAGCACGACCTGCGGGAACGCCAGCGCGATGTCGCCGAAGCGCATCAGCAGCTCGTCCAGCCAGCCTCGCCGGTAGCCGGCGTACATGCCCAGCAGCGAGCCGAGCCCGACACCGAGCAGCGTGGCCAGCACCGCCAGCACCAGCAGCGTCTGCCCGCCGTGCAGGAACCGGGTCAGCACGTCGCGGCCCAGGTTGTCGGTGCCGAACCAGGAGCTCCCGGTCGGGTTGGAGAACGGCGTGTCGACGAACTCGGTGGCGGCGTGCGGGGCCAGCAGCGGACCGACGATCGCGATGAGCACCACCAGCGCCGACAGGCCCAGCCCGATCTTCGTGCGCGGCAGCCGCAGCGCCGCCCGCCAGACCCCGACGGCGCGCGGAGCCGCCGCGGCGGGGGCCGTCGCGGTGTTGGTTTTCTGCGCAGTCGTGGTCATCGCGCGGCAGACCTCACCTTCGGGTTGGCGGCCAGACTCACCACGTCGGCCAGCAGGTTCACGACGATGTAGACGGCCGCGATGGCCAGCGTCAGCGTCTGCACCACCGGCAGGTCGCGGTTGTTCACCGCGTCCACCAGCGCGAACCCGATGCCGGGGAAGCGGAACAGGAACTCGACGATGACCACGCCACCGGCCAGCCAGGCCAGCTGCAGCGCGATCACCTGCGCCACCGGGCCGATCGCGTTGGGCAGCGCGTGCCGCAGGATCACCGTCCGCTCCGGCATGCCCTTCAACCGGGCCTGCTGCACGTACTCGCTCTCCAGCACCTCGATCATGGTGGCGCGCATGATCCGGATGATGTACGGCGAGACCGCGAGCACCATCGTCAGCGTGGGCAGGATCAGCTGGACCGGATCGCTCCACGCGGAACCGGTTCCGGTCATCACGTACACCGCGGGCAGCAGGTTCAGCACACCGGTGGAGAACAGCAGCACCAGCAGGATGCCGACCACGAACTCCGGCAGCGAGGCCAGCACCAGGCTGATCACCGAGGTGGTGTGGTCGAAGGCCTTGTCGCGGCGCAGCGCGCTGTAGGTGCCGACCAGGATCGACAGCGGCACGCTGATCAGCGTCGCGCACAGCATCAGCGCCAGCGAGTTGGTCAGCCGCGAGCTCAGCAGCTCGGTCACCGGCATGCCGTTGGCGTAGGACTCGCCGAGGTCGAGCTGGAAGATGTTGCCCAGCCAGGAGAAGTACTGAATCCACAGCGGTTCGTTCAGGTGCAGCTGCTCGCGCAGCGCGGCCAGCCGCTCCGGGGTGGCCTCGCGGCCGAGGATGGCGCGCGCGGCGTCACCGGGCAGCGCCTGGGTGGCCAGGAAGACCACCACGGACACCGCCCAGAGGATCACCAGACCGAGCAGGATCCGCTTGACCAGCATTCGAGTCATCTGGTGCCCCCTCACTTCGCCAGCCAGGCGTGCCGGAACCCGTAGGAGTTCAGCGGGATCCCGCTCTTGTCCGGGGTCAGCCCGACCACCCGGACGCTGTGCGCGTCGAGCTGGTTCGGGAAGCCCCAGACGATGTAGCCGCCGCTCTCCCACTCGATCTGCTGCGCCCGCGCCACGAGCTCCTTGCGGCGCGCCGCGTCGGTGGTGGCCCGCGCTTCGAGCACCAGCTGGTTGAACTCCGGGTGGTCCCAGTGGGTTTCGTTGTACGGCGAGTCGGGCAGGCTGCCGGAGCTCGCCTGCGCCAGGAAGTTCCGGGAGAACCAGAAGTCCTGGGCGAAGTCCCAGGACAGGTACATGTCGCCGAAGAACTCGCCGGTGTCCACCCGGCGGATGTTGACCGTGATCCCGGCCTCGGCGGCCTGCTGGGCGAAGACCTGCGCGGCCTCCACCACGCCCGCGGCCACCGGCGAGGTCACCAGCTCCACCGCCAGGTTCTCCTTGCCCGCTTCGCGCAGCAGCTGCCGGGCCTTGTTCACGTCGCGCTTGCGCTGCGGCAGCGCGGAGTTGAACAGCGGATCGGCCGGCGCGTACAGGTCGTTGCCGACCGTGCCGTGACCGCCGAGCACCTGCCTGATCATCTGCTCGCGGTCCACGACCAGCCGGAACGCCTGCCGGACCCGCACGTCGTCGAAGGGCGGCCGGTCCACCCGCATGGTGAACGGGATCCAGGAGCCGGTCTCCGACTCCAGCAGCCGCAGGTTCGGGTCCGCGTCGAGCACCCGCAGCAGCCCGAGCGGCACCTGGTCGATGGCGTCGACCTGGCCGCCGAGCAGCGCGTTGATCCGCGCCGTGTCGTCCGGGAAGTCGATGATCACGACCTCGTCCACGTACGGCTCGCCGTCGCGCCAGTAGTTGGCGTGCTTGGTGAACAGGCTCTGCTGGCCGGGTTCGAAGGAGTCGTGCTGGAACGGGCCGGTGCCCACCGGCCGCTTCGGGTCGTAGCCGACCGGCACGATCCCGTTGCCGTACTCGGCGAACTGGTCGGGCAGCGTGACGTCCGGGCGGGACAGCGTCAGCCGGACGGTGCGCGGGTCCATCACCTGCATCGCGTTCAGGTCCAGCGAGCTCAGCCCGACCGCGCCGTTCTTCGGGTCGTCCGGGTCGGCGATCCGGCGCAGCGAGTGGATCACGTCCTCGGCGGTGACGGTCTTGCCGTCGTGGAACTCCAGGCCCTCGCGCAGCCGGATCGTCCACGTCGTGGCCTGCGGGTCGGATTCGACGGTCTCGGCCAGCGCGGGCTGGATCAGGTACTCGTCGTCGTAGCGCAGCAGCGTGTCGTAGAGCTGGAAGATCCGGGCCTGGTCGGGGTGCGTGACGGGGGCGTGCGCGTCCAGGGTGTCCTTGCTGGAGCCGCCGACGATGCCGACCCGCAGCCGGCCGCCGTACTGCGGTGGGCCGGTCGGCACCGGCGCCTTGCGGACCGCGCCGCCCGCGCAGCCGGTGATCAGCGCGCCCGCGCCCACCGCTCCCGCACCCGCCGCTGCGTACCGGAGGAAGTCGCGACGACTCGGGGCGTTCGACCGTCCTCTGCTCGCCATCCGGGCGGTACCTCCTGTGTCTCGCGGGGACGTGCGTCGGCTCGGCTCGCGCCGGTGGGCCGGCCCGTCCGGGCGGCCCGGCAGCTCCCCGCTGGTGTTGCGTTTCGAGGTGCGACTGATTGATCAGTCAATCGATCGCATCGACCTTCGCGGACCGAAACGGGGCTGTCAAGACGTCATGTGCTGGGTAGATATGTCAAGACCTCCGGCTTTGACGGCGGTCAAACGTTGTGGCCTCTTGCTACTTTCGCAACGCGTGATCAGGTTTGCGAACCGCGCTTGGCCATGGGTTTCACCGGCTCGGAGCGCGACTCGGCGACGGCGGCCGCGCACCTCGCCGCAGCCCGCCCGGCCGGTGACGGGCCCGCGAACCACCGGCGAGGCATCTCACACTCGGCCCGGGAAGGGCGGTCACCGCTGGTCGCCGCGCCGATCCGGACGGTCGCCGGATCTCCCGCGCCGCATCGCCCGCGGTGCCGCGCCGGACACCGCCCGATGCTGAGATCAGCCTGAGAAAGCGGTGCACATCTGAAAACGGAGCGGGCGTTCGATGCCCGTTGCGCCATCCGGTCGGCATGCTGGAGCGCATGGTGCCGCGCGTGTTGGTGGTGGACGACGAAGCCGGGGTTCGGGCCGCGCTGCGGCGCGGTCTCTCCGCCGAGGGCATGGAGGTGACCGTCGCCGCCGACGGCACCGAGGCCCTGCGCCTGGCGCTCACCGGCGCCTTCGACGTCGTCGTGCTCGACGTGATGCTGCCCGGACTGTCCGGCTACCGGGTGCTGGAGCGGATGCGCGGCCAGGACGTCACCACCCCGGTGCTGCTGATCTCGGCGAAGGACGGCGAGGTCGACCAGGCCGACGGCCTCGATCTCGGCGCCGACGGTTACCTCGTCAAGCCTTTCTCCTTCCTGGTGCTGGTCGCGCAGGTCCGCGCGCTGCTGCGGCGGCGCGACACCGCTGGTCGTCAGGTGTGTCTGCGGGTCGGCGAGCTGGAGATCGATCGCGCGGGCCGCGAGGTCCGGTGGGCCGGGGAGTCGATCGCGCTCTCCCCCCGGGAGTACGGGCTGCTGGTCGCGCTGGCCAGCCATCCGGAGGCGGTGGTGCCCAAGGACGACCTGCTGCGCATGGTCTGGGGCGAGGAGCAGTTCGTCACCCGCAACGTCGTCGAGGTCTACATCGGCTACCTGCGCCGCAAGCTCGCCGCCGCCGGTGCCGGTGAACTGGTGCAGACCGTGCGCGGCCAGGGCTACCGGGTCTGCGCCCAGCCGGCATGACCGGCCGCCTGCGGCAGTGGTGGCACCGCCGCACCATCCAGTTCCGCACCAGCGTCGTGGCCGCCGCCGTCGCCCTCATCGGACTCGGCGTGATCGCGCACGCCAGCACCGGCATCGTCGGCTGGCTCATGATCGAGTCGGTGGACGCCGACCTGCACCGCACCGCGACCGCCACCGCGGAGCAGCTCGAGGCCGGTGCTCCGGCGGCCTCGCTGGCCCGGCCGGACATCCGCGTGCTGGACGTGGCCGGAACACCGGTCGACTCGCTGCCCGCCCCCGGCTTCTTCCGCTGGCAGGTCGACCAGCTGCGCGCGGGCGGCGGCGTCCTCGACTTCGACCCGCCGACCGAGCTGCACCGCTGGCAGGGCGTCGTCGTGCCCGCCCCGGACGGTCAGCCGCTGCTGGTGGCCACCGGCGCCCGCCTGGTCGGATTCCTGGACGCGGCGGGCAAGACCAGTCGGCTGCTGGGCTTCGGTTCGGTCCTCGCAGCCTGCCTGGTCGGGCTGGCCACCTGGGTGGTGGTGCGTCGTGCGCTGCGCCCGGTGGAACGGATGCGGATGGCCGCGGCCGGGTTGCCGGAGGGCAGGCGGCTGCCGGTTCCGGAAGCCGCCGACGAGCTCCGCGCCCTGGCCCAGGAGCTGAACACGATGCTCGCCCGGCGCGATGCCGACACCGAACGACTGCGCCGGTTCACCGGCGATGCAGCCCACGAGCTGCGCAACCCGGTCGCCTCGATCCGGGCCCAAGCCGAGGTGGCCGTGGTGCACCCGGATCCGGAGCTCGCGCAGGAGACGTTGCAGGACATCGCGGGCGAAGCGCAGCGGCTGTCCGAACTGGTCGAAAGCCTCCTCACGTTGGCCAGGGCGGAGCGCGGGATGGGCACGCCGGGACAACCGGTGGACCTCGGCGCAGCCGCCCGGGCGGCTGCTGCCAGGCTCGAATCGCCCGGCGGACCGCAGGTCGTGATCGAGGCGCCGGCGGCTCCGGTGCTGGTCCTCGCCGATCCGGCCGAGTTGTCCAGCGTGCTGGACAACGTCGTCGGCAACGCGCTGCGCTACACGCGGACGGTGGTGCGGGTTTCGGTGTTCGCTGATGGCATGGGCGCCTCCGGGGCGGGGTGGGTGTGGTTGGTGGTGGACGACGACGGACCGGGCATTCCGGCGGAACACCGGTTGCGGGTGTTCGACCGCTTCCACCGCGTCGAGCAGGACCGCGCGCGCAGCACCGGTGGTGCCGGACTCGGTCTGTCGCTGGTGGCCGACGTGGTGCGCCGCCGGGGCGGCACGGTCCGGGCCGGGGTGTCACCGGAGGGCGGCGCGCGCGTCGAAGCTCGTTGGCCCGGGTACCGGCCGCTGAACTGACCGGCCTCGAACCGGACGAGGGCCGTTCGCGGCTTCCCGCGCGGTGGCCGCGAACGCCTCGTGGAGCCGAGGCGGTCGCGATCGGCCGGACCGGGTCCGGCAAGATGTGTGCACGTGTCGGTTTTGCGGAGCACCGGACTGATCGAGGCACCTGTCGCCACGGTGGGGGCCGCTCTGCGGCACACGCGAACCGCCGAGGTCGGCTTGGCGGGCATCGGAGTCCGCGGCCGCGCCGCCACTCGTCCTGCCGCACTGCTGGTGCCCGGTGATGAGCTCGTCTTCCACACGCGAATCGCCCGCCTTCCGCTCGATCTGACCACTCGAATCGTGCGCGCCGACGCCGACGCGCTGAGTTCCGTGCTGGTGTCCGGCCCGCTGCCGGAGCTGCGGCACGAATCGGTGCTCGCCGCGGCCGGGCCCCGGACGCTGCTGACCGACTCGGTGCACTGGACGACCCCGTTCGGGCCGCTGGGACGGCTCGCCGACGTCGCCATCGGCCGCCGCTTCGTGCTGAACGCGCTGGCCGCCCGGATCGACGCGGTCCGCGAACTCGCCGAGTCCTGGGCGGGCCGCTCGATCGTCGTCGGCGCCGCAATCGTCCACAAGGGACGGTTGCTGGCGCAGCAGCGCAGCTATCCGGCGCCGGACGCCGGACGCTGGGAACTGCCCGGCGGACGCGTCGAACCCGGTGAGGACGAGCCGGCCGCGGTCGTCCGGGAGTGCCAGGAAGAACTAGCCGTCGAGGTGCGCCCCACCGGCCGCGTCGGCACCGACGTCCCGCTCAACAACGGGATGCTGCTGCGCATCCACGCGGCCGAGCTCGCGGACCCGACCGCGATCCCGAAAGCCGTGGAGCACAGCGAGGTCCGCTGGGTCACGGCGGACGAGCTGACCGACCTGGACTGGCTCGACGCCGACCAGGTCCTGGTCCACTCCCTCCGCCACCTGCTGACCGACGCCTGAGAAGCACAGCGGCGAATCCGGCTTGAACCGCAACGAGAACGGCAGGTCGGTCTCGAAGACCTCATCGTCCGCGGCCGCAGTGCTGAGCCGGTACTCCCCATCGCGCAGATGCCAGAGCCCCAGCTCGATGTGCTCGTCCTCATCTGAGATCGCGAGCCGCATGAAGTAGGGCGCCGCGGCCGCGGCGACCTCCCGGCGGAGGCGGTTCGGGGCTCGCTGGCGAATCGTCGGTGGTGTTGCGTCGCAGACGAGAAGCACTTCGCAGGCCGGAATCCACGTAGTGCTCTGGGCATGGGGTCGCTCCACGGCGAACATCGGACCGCTGAGGCAGGTCGGTGCACGCTGCAGGTTGATGGCCGCGTTCGGCCGCAGCTGCCTCCAGGAGCTTTCCCAGCGTCCACCTCGCGAACGGCACGTCGACACCACCGTGCGGCGTCAGGATCAGCGTTCCGTCCAGGCATTCGTACTTGGCCGGGGGCGCGTCGGGTACTGGCAGATATCGCTCGGCAAGCTTGGTCGTCCACGACCCGGCAAAGGCGGCAAGCGGGTCGAAGGGGGTCAGCTCGGGCGTACTCATGGGATTCCTCCTCGCGATGACGAAACAGGTTGGGATCTCGAAGTAACCGATCACGCGTCCCAGGTTCCTGATGTCGATCAGGCGTTCGCAAGGGGAATAACTCGAACTAGTGAACGAATGAGCAGCTGGAGGGTGCCTCCAGGTCCGCCTGGAGGCACCCTCCGGGTGCTCAGCGCAGGCCGGTGACGTGGAAGGCGGCCTGGAGGCGCGGCTGGGCTCGTTCGGTGGCCCGCTTCGCGCCGTGCGCTCGCACTCGTTCCAGCTCGGCCGGGTCGCCCAGCAGCTCCGAGGTGCGCTCGCGCAGCGGTCTCAGCTCCTCGATCACCGCCTCTGCCGCCGCGTCCTTGAGCTCCGCGTAGGTGGTGGCCGATCCGGCCGCGGTGTACGGGCTCGTTCCGGTGCAGGCGGCCAGGATCTCCAGCAGGTTCGCCACCCCCGGCTGGTCGTCCGGGGCGTAGCGGATGCGGTCGAGGCCGTCGGTCACCGCGCGGCGGAACTTGCGGCGGATCGTGTCCGGTTCGTCGAGCACGAAGACCACGCCGGGGGACTGGGGGCTGGACTTCTCCATCTTGCGGCCCGGATCGGCCAGGTCGCGCACCCGGGCCGCGGTCCTGGGCACCACCGCCTCGGGGACGGTGAACACCTGGCCGTAGGCCGAGTTGAACCGCCGGGCCAGCGTGCGGGCCAGCTCCACGTGCTGGTCCTGGTCGCTGCCCACCGGTACCTGGTCGGCACCCTGCAGCAGGATGTCCGCGGCCATCAGCACCGGGTAGGTCAGCAGCCCGACCCGCGAGCCGTCCTGCCCGGCGCCGCGCTCCTTGAACTGGACCATCCGGGCTGCCTCGCCGTACGAGCAGGTGCACTCCAGGATCCAGTTCAGCGCGCCCAGCTCACCGGCCAGGTCGGACTGGACGAACAGCGAGTCCGGGTCGATGCCCGCCGCGATCAGCACCGCGAACTGCTCGCGGGTGAGCGCGCGCAGCCGCTGCGGGCGGTGCGGCGTGGTCATGGCGTGCAGGTCGGAGACGAAGAACAGGTCCGCGGGCTCGCGCTCGGCGGCCCACCGCCGCACGGCGCCGAGGTAGTTGCCGAGTTGGACGTGGCCGGACGGGGTGATCCCGGACAGGCGGGTCATGGGTCTCTCCTGTGGTTGGCACCGCCACCGGGATCGACCTGGCACTGCTCGGCCGCCCGGTCGGGCGGCCGATGTGCTGTGCGTCAGTGCGCTGCGTCGCGGGGCCGCCCTCGGACGGCCCACCAGGTGTTCGACGTTGCGCGCACGAGCCAATGTTACCGCTTGGTGATCGGCAGCGGTCAAGTCGAAGAGTTACCGTGGAAGTATGTTTGTAGTGCTGCTGCAATACACCGCCCCGGAATCGGAAATCGATGCCCAGTTGGTAGATCACTACCAATGGGTGACCCAGCATTACGACGCCGGCGATTTCATCGCGGCCGGCCACCGCCACCCGCGCAGCGGCGCGGTGATCATCGCTCGCGCGATGTCCCGCGGACGCCTCGACGCCATCCTCGCCACCGACCCGTTCGCGCTGCACAGGCTGGTTCGCTACGAGGTCATCGAGTTCCAGGCCCTGCGCACCATCCCGGAGCTGGCCAAGTACGCCGACCCGCTGACCCCGGTCGCCCACAAGTAGTTCCGAACAGCGTGCCGAAACCGCGGCGGGCGCCGCGGCGAGATCATTTCGCCTTCTTTTTCTTTGCCTCTTTCTTGGCCTTCTTTTGCGCTTTCTTGACCTCTTCCGCCTTGGCGTCGCGGAGCAGGTTGCGCAGTGCCACGATCGGGCAGCTCTTGCAAGGAGGTTGCGAGCGGCAACATTTCTTCTTGACCTTGATGGTGCCTTTGCCCACGTTGATTCTTTCCGGTGCTCCGACGGCGTTGGGCACAGGGTAGGCGAACCTAACCGAAAAGGGCGAACTTGATGTTGCGGCGCGGCCGCCGGGTGTTGCGCTGAGCACGCGGCGGCCGGTCCCGCTCCGCGTTGCACTACCCTGGAACGAGCCGCGCGTCGACGCACGCGCCCCGCTGGTCGTGGGGTGCCGTCCGAAAGAAGCTCCGCAGCAGCGGCGCAGTGGAGCCGCGGCAGGGCGCCCCGAGGGGCGCCAGGACCAGGTGTCCCGCACCCGAGAAGGTGCGCTGCGGCAACACCCGCACCCGGCCCGCAGTCGACGAACCCGCCGTTGCCCGCTTTCCGCGCCGAGCCATGGAGTACCCGCGTGTCCGCCACCAGCGTCGCCGCCCCCATTCGCAGCGATCTCCGCAACGTCGCGATCGTCGCGCACGTCGACCACGGCAAGACCACCCTGGTGGACGCCATGCTGCGGCAATCCGGCGCCTTCTCCGAACGAGCCGAACTGGTCGACCGGGTCATGGACTCCAACGACCTGGAGCGGGAGAAGGGCATCACCATCCTGGCCAAGAACACCGCGATCCGCCGGGAGACCGACGCCGGACCGGTGACCATCAACGTGGTCGACACCCCCGGCCACGCCGACTTCGGCGGCGAGGTGGAGCGCGCGCTGTCGATGGTCGACGGCGTGGTGCTGCTCGTCGACGCCAGCGAGGGCCCGCTGCCGCAGACCCGGTTCGTGCTGCGCAAGGCGCTGGCCGCCGGGATGCCGGTGATCCTCGTGGTGAACAAGGTCGACCGCCCGGACGCCCGCTGCTCCGAGGTCGTCGAGGAGACCCACGACCTGCTGCTGGAGCTGGCCAGCGAGCTCGACGGCGAGGCCGACCTCGACATGGAGGCCATCCTCGACCTGCCGGTCGTGTACGCCTCGGCCCGCGCCGGTCGCGCGTCGATCGCCCAGCCGGCCGACGGCGACCTGCCCGCCGAGGAGAACCTGGACGCGCTGTTCGAGGTCCTGCTCAAGCACGTGCCGGCGCCGGTCGCCGACGTCGAGTCCCCGCTGCGCGCGCTGGTGACCAACCTGGACGCCTCGTCGTTCCTCGGCCGCATCGCGCTGTGCCGCATCCACGCGGGCACCATGCGCAAGGGCCAGACCGTCGGCTGGTGCCGCGAGGACGGCACCGTCGAGAAGGTCCGGCTCACCGAGCTGCTGATCACCCAGAACCTGGACCGGGTGCCGTGCGCGGAGGCCTCCGCGGGCGACCTGGTCGCCATCGCGGGCATCCCGGACATCACCATCGGCGACACCCTGGCCGACCCGGACAACGCGCAGCCGCTGCCCCGGATCACCGTCGACGACCCGGCGATCTCGATGACCATCGGCGTCAACACCTCGCCGCTGACCGGCCGCAACGGTGGCACCAAGATCACCGCCCGGCAGGTGAAGAACCGGCTGGACGCCGAGCTGATCGGCAACGTCAGCATGAAGGTGCTGCCCACCGAGAAGCCGGACGCCTGGGAGGTGCAGGGCCGCGGTGAGCTGGCGCTGGCCATCCTGGTCGAGACCATGCGCCGGGAGGGCTTCGAGCTCACCGTCGGCAAGCCGCAGGTGGTCACCCGGACCATCGACGGGAAGCTGTGCGAGCCGTTCGAGCGGCTGACCATCGACTCGCCGGAGGAGCACCTGGGTGCGATCACCCAGCTGCTGGCCGGGCGCAAGGGCCGGATGGAGACCATGGACGGCCACGGCACCGGGCGGATCAAGCTCGAGTACGTGGTGCCCGCGCGCGGTCTGATCGGCTTCCGCACCGAGTTCCTCACCGAGACCCGCGGCACCGGCATCGCCAACCACGTCTTCGAGGGCTACTTCCCGTGGGTGGGCGAGCTGCGCACCCGGCACACCGGCTCGCTGGTCGCCGACCGCGCGGGCTCGGCGACGACCTACGCGCTGCTGCAGCTGGCCGACCGGGGCAGCTTCTTCACCGAGCCCGGCAAAGAGGTCTACGAGGGCATGGTCGTGGGCGAGAACCCGCGCGCCGAGGACCTCGACGTCAACATCACCAAGGAGAAGAAGCTCACCAACATGCGGTCGTCCACCGCGGACGAGCTGGAGCGGCTGGCCAGGCCGCGGACCCTGTCGCTGGAAGAAGCGCTGGAGTTCTGCGCGTCGGACGAGTGCGTGGAGGTCGGGCCGGAGGCGGTCCGCGTCCGCAAGGTGACCCTCGACAGCACCACCCGGGGCCGCGAGCGCTCCCGCGCCAAGGCGCGCGACAACGCTTCGTGACCGCCAGCGGTGCTCGCGGGTAGCTGAGCCGGGTTCCGGCTGCCGGAATCGCCCGGAATGCCGGAGCCGGCCTTCCCGCGGGTCGCACGGGATTTCGCCGTTCTGCGGGCGGCCGGGGCAGTCGGCCAGGAGACTGGGCGCCTACCCCGGTGTCGATCACCCGATCGACGGAAGGAACCATGGAGGGCCCTCGCGCGTCTTCCGCACGTGCGAGGCGCCCCGGTGGCCGGGGTGCGTTCGGGGGAGCAGACATGAGGGGAGGTTCGGCGTGTCCCAGGGTCGACGCCGCCCACTGGCTGCGGTCTCCCTGCTGGTGACAACCGCGAGCTTGGTGGCTGCCTGCACGAACGCGCCACCACCGCCGCTGGTGTCGGAAACCCCGACGACGCAGCCCCCGACGAGCACCGCGCCGGCCGAGCAGCCGATGCCGGTGGAGGTCGTGGTCGGGGTCGACGAGCTGGAGGGCGGGTTCAACCCGCACACCCTCGCCGACCTCTCGCCGACCAGCTCCGCGCTGGCCAGCCTGATGCTGCCGTCGGTCCACCGGCCCGGCCCGGACGGGCGGTTGCAACTGGACACCACGCTGATGGAATCGGCGGAAGTGGTGCCGGACCAGGAGAAGTTCACCGTCCGCTACCGGATCCGCCGCGAGGCGAACTGGTCCGACGGTGCGCCGATCGCCGCCGAGGACTTCGTCTACCTGTGGCAGCAGCTGCGCTCGCAGCCCGGCGTGTCCGACGCGGCGGGCTACCAGCTGATCGACGACGTGGCCTCGCGCCAGGGCGGCAAGACGGTGGACGTGACCTTCGCCAAGCCGTTCCCCGGCTGGCAGTCGCTGTTCAACAACCTGCTGCCCGCGCACCTGCTGCGGGACGCGCCGCGGGGCTGGTCGACGGTGCTGGACGACGGCTACCCGGCGTCGGGCGGGCCGTTCGCGATCCGGCAGATCGACCTGGACCGCGGCGAGATCATCCTGGAGCGCAACGACCGGTACTGGGGCCCGCCCGCGCAGTCGGACCGCATCGCGCTGCGCGCGATCGACAAGGCCCGCCAGGTCGAGGCGCTGCGCAGCGGCGACAGCCACCTCGCGGTGTTCGGCGCGGACACCGGGACCATGCAGGCGCTGCGGGAACTCGGCGATTCCGTGCAGCTGATCAACGTGCCGCGGCCGGCGACGGTGGAGGTGCTGCTGCGGCCGGACAGCCGCGCGCTGGCCGACATCAAGGCGCGGCAGGCCGTTCTCGCGGCGCTGGACCGGCCGGCGCTGATCGAGGCGGGCACCGGTGGCGGACCCGCCGAGCAGCTCCAGTCGCACGCCCAGGTGCTCGCGCCGTCCGAACCCGGCTACACGCCGACGGAACCGGCCGGTGCGTTCCCGGCGAAACCCGATCCGGCGCGGGTGGCGAAGCTGCTCGACGAGGCCGGCTACCAGCGCAGCGGCGGCGCCTGGATGCGCGATGGACGACCGCTGAACCTGGTCATCGCGGCGCCCTTCGAGCACGAGTCCTACATCCGGGTCGCCGAGGAGGCCGCGCGGCAGCTGCGGGAGCAGGGGATCCAGGCGACGGTCGTGACGCCGACCGGTGATCAGCTGTTCGGCGAGATGCTGGCGGCCAACCCGAAGTCGGGGGAGCCCGGCGGTGCGGCCTCGGTGGACATGGCGATCGCGCCGCGTCCGGCCGGTGGTGACCCGGCCGCGAACATGGCTGCGGCCTACGGATGTCCCGGCGTGGCGGCCGACAGCGAGCAGCCGTTCCCGCACAACGCGGCCGGTTTCTGCAACGAGCTGCTGCAGCCGACCATCGACGCGGCGATGACCGGGCGGGTGCCGTTCGGCGAGGCGTCGTCGATCGTCGAGCCGGTGCTGTGGCGAGCGGCGGTCGCGCTGCCGCTCTACCAGCAGGCGCAGGTCCTGGCGCTGCGGCCGGAGGTGAAGGGCGTCGAACCCGGCAACGGCATGTCCGGTCCGTTCTCCAGCGCGGCGCAGTGGCTCGGGACGTACGCGGACAACGACGGTTACTGAGGCGAAACCGCAGTTCAGAGCTCGTGAGTGGTGTGTGGTGCGATAGCCCCCCAAACCACTCACGAGCGTGGAAGGCAAGAAGGGCACGCCGTGCGTCGGGTGGTTCGGGGCGCAGATTAGGCTGGACCGGTGACGCTGACGGCCCCACCGCGGTTGCTGCTGGTACACGCGCACCCCGATGACGAAAGCCTCTGGACCGGCGGGACGATCGCTCGCTACGCCGCACGTGGCGTGCAGGTGGTGGTGGTGACCTGCACCCTCGGCGAGGAGGGCGAGGTCATCCCCGAGAGCCTGCGCGGCCTGGCCGCCGACCAGGCGGACCAGCTCGGCGGCTACCGGGTCGGCGAGCTGCGCTCGGCCTGCGCCGCGCTCCACGTGACCGACCACCGCTTCCTCGGTGGCATCGGGCGCTGGCGCGACTCCGGAATGCTCTGGGAGCAGCCGGGATTGGCGGGCGCGCTGCCCGACGCGCACCCCAGGGCCTTCGCGATCGGCGACGCCGACGAGCAGGTGGACGCGCTGGAAGCGGTGCTGCGCGAGGTCAAACCGCAGGTGGTCGTGAGCTACGCCGCCGACGGCGGTTACGGCCACCCCGACCACGTCCGCGCGCACGAGGTGACCGTGGCGGCCGCCGCCAAGGTGCCGGACGTGCAGCGCGTCTTCTACGCGGTGCCTTCGCGCGACACGCTGGAGAAGGGCTTGGCCGCCCTGGCCGAGGTCGAGGACATGCCGTTCCAGCTGCCCGAACCGCACGAGCTGGCCAGCGTCGCGGACGAGACGATCAGCACCGTGATCGACGTGTCCGAGCACCTGCCCGCCAAGATCAGCGCGCTGCGGGCGCACGGCACCCAGGTCAAGGTGTGGCTGGACCGGTGGGACAACGGCGACGGCGTCGCGGCCTACGCGCTGTCCAACGGCGTCGCGCAGCCCATCGTGCCCACCGAGCACTACGTGCTCGCCAGCGGTGACCCCGCGGGCTGCGAGGCGGATCTGTTCGGCGGGCTCGGCGTGAGCGGCACCGAACCGGTGGGGGACCGTTGAGCGGGCTGGACCGGATCCTGTTCGGCTTCCTGCTCGTCGACGCCGTGATCCTGGCCGTGGTCGAACTGCTCTTCCTGCCGTCCTACATCGGCACCGTGCAGTTCCCGATCACCGCGGCGATCGCGGCCGTGACCACGCCGCTGCTGGTGTCGGAGGCCGCGCGGATCTCCCCGCGCCGCCGGATCGCAGGCGCACCGATGGCGCTCTGGTTCCTGACCGTGATGATCTTCGGCATCCTCGGGCCGGGCGGGGACATGGTCCTGGTCGGCAACGACTGGCGGACGCTGCTGCTGATCGGCGCCGGTGCGCTGCCGAGCGCGATGATGCTCGGCATCGTCCTGGGCAAGCGCGCCAGATCCTGATCTCCAACCGGGTGTGGCGCAGCGCACGTCGGCGGCGAGATCGCTTCTGACGTGCGGCTTCCGGCGGGGCTCCTGGGGAAGTGGTTTACGCCGTTCACGCCCGCGTCGTAGAGTCGGCAGCGCTCCCGAGCTGTGGGACCGGGTACGTGTCCTGGGTGGGTAGGAGAGATACTGTCAGCAGTCGCGGCAGGAGGTTCCTGCGCGCGAGTAGGACAACGCTTCGAGCAGGAGTGCAACCGTGACCTACGTGATCGCCGAGCCCTGCGTGGACGTGCTCGACAAGGCGTGCATCGAAGAGTGCCCTGTCGACTGCATCTACGAGGGCGGGCGGATGCTCTACATCCACCCCGATGAGTGCGTCGACTGCGGTGCCTGCGAGCCGGTCTGCCCGGTGGAGGCCATCTACTACGAGGACGACGTGCCGGACGAGTGGGCCGCCTACACCAAGGCGAACGTGGACTTCTTCGACGAACTCGGTTCGCCGGGTGGTGCGGCGAAGGTGGGCAAGAAGGACTTCGACGTCGAGCCCATCAAGAGCCTCCCCCCGCAGGGCGAATGAGCAGCGCGACCGGCCCGGACGCCACGTCCGGGCCCCGCGGACCGCAGCTGCCCGACTTCCCGTGGGATTCGCTGGCCCGGCAGAAGGCCGCGGCGAAGGCCCACCCGGACGGCATCGTCGACCTGTCCGTCGGGACCCCGGTCGACCCGGTGCCGGAGAACCTGCAGCGGGCGTTGGCGGAGGTCGCGGACGAGCCGGGTTACCCGGCCACGCACGGCACGCCCGAACTGCGCGAGGCGGCGATCGCGTCCCTGCAGCGCCGCTACGGGATCTCCGGTCTGGAACCCGACGCCGTGGTGCCGACCATCGGCTCCAAGGAGCTCGTGGCCTGGTTGCCGACGCTGGTCGGCGTGCGGCCCGGCGACCTGGTGGCCATCCCGGAGCTGGCGTACCCGACCTACGAGGTCGGCGCGAAGATCGCAGGCGCGGAGGTCGTGCGGCTCGCTCCCGGTGAGCTGCCGCCTGCCGGGACCGCGCTGCTGTGGCTGAACTCCCCGTCGAACCCGACGGGACGCGTGCTGGACGCCCAGCAGCTGGGCGAGTCGGTGCGGGCCGCGCAGGAGCTGGGCGCGGTGGTCGCATCCGACGAGTGCTACCTGGCGCTGGGCTGGGACACCGAGCCGGTGTCGGTGCTGCACCCCTCGGTGGGCGCGGACCGGCGCGGCGTGCTCGCCGTGCACTCGCTGTCGAAGTCCTCGAACCTGGCCGGGTACCGCGCCGGGTTCATCACCGGTGATCCGGATCTGGTGCGGCGCCTGCTGGAACTGCGCAAGCACGCGGGCATGATCGTCCCGCGGCCGGTGCAGGAAGCGATCACCGCGGCGCTCAGCGACGACTCGCACGTGAGCGCGCAGCGCGAGCTGTACGCGGCGCGGCGCGCGGTGCTGCGGCCCGCGCTGGAGGCGGCGGGCTTCCGGATCGAGCACTCGCAGGCGGGCCTGTACCTGTGGGCGACGCGTGGCGAAGGCGCGTGGGAGACGGTGGACTGGTTGGCGCAGCGGGGAATCCTCGCGGCGCCGGGCACCTTCTACGGCCCCGCGGGCGACCACCACGTCCGCATCGCCCTGACGGCGACGGACGAGCGCATCGCCGCGGCGGCCAAGCGCCTCGCGGACTGATCAGATCTCGGCCGCTGCCGCGCTGAGGGCTTCCCAGGCCGGGTGCCACTGCGCACGGCGTTCGGCCTTGCGCGCCTGCTCGCGCTCGACCAGGCGGCCAGCTACGAAGCTCACCGCCGCGTCTGCCTCGTCGCCGAAGCCGTGGAGCAGATCGCGCACCCGCTCCTCGGCCACGCAGGCGTCCTGGTGCTCCCCGAGCACGTCCTGGAACTGGCGGGCCGCCCTGATCAGCTGCTGCGCGGATCTGCCGAACGCGGGCTGGGCGAGTTCCGAGGTGTAGCGGACGCGCTTGCCCAGGATGCGCAGCGCGTGCAGGTCGTCGTCGGCGGGGTGTTCGGGCAGCCGTGCCACCGCTTTACGGAGCTTGCCGAACTCGCCGAGCACGAGTCCGCGGAGCTCGCGCGAACTGTCCGCATCGGACTCCTCGGGGCTGCTGCGGATCGCGGCGGCGAGGGCCCGCAGCAGGTCGAGGTAGCGATCGCTGTCCAGGGCGGCGAGCAGCTCGACGCGGGCGGTTCCGTGCTCGGCCTCCAGGCCCGAGATCAGCCGGGCGGCGGCGGCCCGCTCGCCCGCGGGCAGATCGGCGCTCTCCTGGCGCAGCCGGTCCAGCAGGACGTCGAGGTCGCGGACCGGGCCCAGCGAACGGCCCAGCCAGCCGAGCTCCGCCCGCAGCGGCTCCGCCCAGCTCTCGTCCAGGAACGGCCGCGCGGCCCGCAGCATCGCCCGCATCCGGCGCACCGACACCCGCATCTGGTGCAGTTCCTCGGGATCGGTGCCGAGCCGGGTGCCCGGATCGCGGGCGATCAGCGCGCGCAGCCGGGTGTCCAGCCCGGCTCGCACGTGCTCGGGGATGGCGGCTCGCGGACCGGCCGCCACGGGTTCGGCGGGCAGTTCGACGACGGCCGCGAGATCGCGGTGCTGCCAGCTGCTGGCCATTGCCAATGATAAAAGCGAAAACCCCGATCTCCGCCTGGTCCGATCGGGCCACCTTTTCCAGGCTCGTTCTGCGTGGCGGTGCGAGTGGCGGCCCCCTGCGGGAGTTACAGCGCCCGCCTGGACTCCGGGATCCCGGTCTTGTGTATGACCGATACACGGCGAGCGGGCTGTCCTCGCCAGGCGAACGCTGAGAACCCGCGGCGGTGGAAAGGGACTATCGGGCGCAGCTGGCCGGGGCCGGTCGGCGTCGACCGGCCCCAGGACAGCGTCAGTCGTTGGCGTGCAGGGCGGCGTTGAGCTCGACCTTGCCGCCGGCGCGCTCGGTGACCTCCACCGCGCCGGTGGTGGAGTTGCGGCGGAAGAGCAGGTTGCTCGACCCGGACAGCTCGGCGGCCTTGGTGAGCGTGCCGTCCGGCAGCTTCACCTTCGTGCCCGCCGTGACGTACAGGCCCGCCTCGACGATGCAGTCGTCGCCCAGCGAGATGCCCACGCCGCCGTTGGCGCCGATCAGGCAGCGCTCGCCGATGGAGATGACCTCCTTGCCGCCGCCGGACAGGGTGCCCATGATCGAGGCGCCGCCGCCGACGTCGGAACCGTCGGCCACCACGACACCGGCGGAGATCCGGCCCTCGACCATCGACGCGCCGAGGGTGCCCGCGTTGTAGTTCACGAAGCCCTCGTGCATCACGGTCGTGCCGCTGGCCAGGTGCGCGCCCAGCCGGGCCCGGTCGGCGTCGCCGATGCGCACGCCGGACGGGACGACGTAGTCGACCATGCGCGGGAACTTGTCCACGCCGTAGACGGTGACCGTGCCGCGCGCCCGCAGCCGCAGCCGGGTCGCCTCGAAGCCCTCCACCGGGCAGGGGCCGTGGTTGGTCCACACGACGTTGGCCAGCAGGCCGAAGATGCCGTCGAGGCTCTGGCCGTGCGGCCGGACCAGGCGGTGCGACAGCAGGTGCAGCCGCAGGTACACGTCGTGCGCGTCCACCGGGGCATCGGCCAGGCGGCTGATCTCGGTGCGCACCGCGACGACCTCGACCCCGCGGGCCTCGTCGCGCCCGAGCAGCGCGGCACCGGCCTCGCCGAGGGACTCGGCGGCCTCCTCAGCGGTCAGCCGCGTCGTGCCGGACTGACCCGGCTCGCCCAGCCGGACGGTCGGGAACCAGGTGTCGAGCACCGTGCCGTCGTCGGTCACGGTGGCCAGGCCCACGCCGTGGGCGCCCGTGGTCTGCGGATCGGGAGACTGTGCACTCATACCGGAAACGGTAATCGGCGCAGGTGGCGGCAGCCCGCACGGGGTGGCGGGGCTCTCAGCCCTTTCTGGTGGTTGGCCTGCGTGGCGGAACCTGAGTGCTTCCCTGGACTGCGGGTGCCCCTCCTGATGTATGACCAGATACACGGCGGAGGGGCCGTCCTAGCCCAGGGAGCCACCCAGTGGCGGGCCACCGTACCCGCGGCGGTGCAGGCTGCATACGTACTCAAAGCGGCTTCGCCGCTTACAAGGCGCGGACGGCTACGCCGACAGTGCACTCAGCCCTTGGCCGCGGCTCGCAGGTGACAGCCGGTGGTGATCGCCAGCACCGTCCGGGCCGCGGTGCTGAACCGGTAGACCGCGCCGTACTCGTCGTTGGCGGTGATCTCGTGGTCGCCGGTGCGGTCCACGATGATCTCCGGCTCGCCGAAGCCGTACTCGCGGGTGAGCTGCCGGACGATGTCGACCGCCCGCGGCCAGAACTCGTCCGGCAGGTTGTCCGGCACCTGCCACGACTCCAGCGCCCAGGCCTCGGCCTCGGGCACGTGCGGGAACCCTTCGCACCCGGCCTGGCTGAGCGGTTCGGACTTCACCCAGGTCAGCGGTCCGAACTCGTGGTGGAGCCGGTCGCGCAACCGCTGCTGCAGCTGGCCGTACTGCGCGCTGATCTCCTCGATGCTGGGCCGTAGCCGGAGCAGGCTGCGCGGGTCTTCCACGGCTCCTCCCTCGGATCGGACTGGGGTGCCGGACGAGATCATGCCGGAGATCGACTTCGGTCAACCCGCAGTTGTGATCTGCACCGCCGGAGGTCAGCCGATCGAGGTCGCCGCGACCTGGATGAGCCCGAAGGCCAGCAGCGGCGCTACGACCAGCCCGAGCACGCCGACCACCACCGCCGTGAGGACGGGGCCCGGGCTGCGGACGCGCAGCCACAGCCCGACCGGGCCCACCGCGATCACGAAGAGCGCGACGGCCGTCGTGTAGCCCATCGACGTGCAGACGCCCGTCCCGCCGGGTTCGCACGGGACGGAAGCCGCCCACACCCCGATGAGGGCGGCGAAGGCGGCTTCCGGGATGGCGAGGACGGTCGAGGCGATGGCGAAGACCATCGCGACCACCCGCGCACTCCGCTGCTCAGTCACCCTGATCCAGGTGGCAGCCGGTGAAGACCCGAAGCACGGTGTTCACCTGGGTGCTGATCTGCATCTTGCCGCCGAAGGCGTCGCGCAGCTCGACCTTGTGGTTGCCGGGCCGGTCGAGGACCACCTCACGCTCGACGAAGCCGTACTCGGGGGCGATCTCGTCGGCGATCTGCATCGCGCGGGGCCACTGGTCGTCGGAGATGTTCCCCTCGTACTTCCAGCGGTTCAACGTGCGCTTCTTCGCATCCGGGGTGTCCGGGAACTCTCCGCAGCCGGACTCGCCGGGGTCGCCGTCGTCGATCCACGGCGTGGCCAGGCCGAGCTCCGCGGTGAACCGGTCCCGGATCTTCTGCTGCAGCTCTTCGTAGCGCGCGGTGATCTCGGCCATCGTGGGCCGTTCCTGCAGCGTGCTGGTCTGGTTTTCCATGCTTCCCCCGTTGGGAGTGTCGGGCTGGCTCGCGCATCCGGTGACGAGCAGGGCGCTGAGGACGAGCAGGACGAGCCGCCTCATGAGAAGAAGTCCTTGACCTTGGAACCGGCGTCCTTGACTCCCGACCACGCGTCGCTGCCGAGCTCCTTGGCGTCCGACCACCGTTCGCTGCCCCACTCCTGGACGGCCTCGACGCCTTCCCGGGTCTTGTGCGTCCCGTAGGAGATCTTGTCGCCGACCCCGTCGGTGCTGCCCTCCACCGCGTTCTCCGGCACGCCCGCGACGACAGCCGCGATGTTGTGCTGGCTGGTGGTGTCCGGGTTGAGGTAGTCGCTGTGACCGGTGACCTCGGCGCCTTGATCGGACTTCGCGGTGGACAGGTCGGTGAACCCGTCCATGTGGGTGGGGTCGGTGCCGAAGCGGCCGAGGTCCGCGACCGGGTCGTTCTTGGCCTCCAGCAGGTAGGCGCGGCCCTCCGGGACGTTCAGGTCCTTGATGTCGCTCGTGCCCACGCCCGGCGAGCCGTAGAGGATCGCGTTGTCCACGCCGTGGTCGCCGCCCTGCAGCGCGTAGCCGGTGGTCGTCGAGCCGTAGGAGTGGCCGATCGCGGTGAGGTTCGGGTCGTTGTCGCGGGAGGCGTTGATGCCCTGGTAGAAGTCGTTGAGCTTCGCGCCGCCCTCCTTCGCGGAGCTGGAGCTGGCCACGGAGTCACCGAAGAGGTCGCCCGTCTCCGACGTCTGCGGCGCTTCGTAGCCGATCCAGGTGACCGCGGCGACCTCGCCGCCCTTGCCGCTGGCGGCCAGCTGGTCGCTGGACTCGGCGACCAGTTCCCGCATCTTGTCGTCGTAGTTCGCGAGGCTGCCGTCCACCGTGGTCGTGAAGCCGGGGGTGAAGACCGAGACGTGGTCGGCGTTGTCCACGTCGCCCACCGCCACCGCGGCCTTGAGCCGTTCGCCGCTGGGATCGAGGACCAGCAGCTGGCGGGGCGGTTCCTCGTTGCCGATGGTCTCCCTGACCTGGTCGACCGAGGCGATCTTGGCGTTGATCTCGTCGAGCTTCTTCTGCTCGTCTTCGGAGACACCGCCCTCTTGCAGCCTGTCCCGCTCGGCCACGAGATCGCCGCGGACGTTGTCGATGTTGGCCCGGTTGGCCATGTCGCGGGCGGCGGCGGGGATGCCGTCGCGGCTGCCGAGCCAGGCGGGCGGGGCTTCCATCAGGGCGGCGCGCTGCTCGTCGGACAGCGACTTCCACCACTCGGCGTTGGCCTCGGGGGAGTCGTCGGCGGGCTTGCCCGCGGAGGCGGCCAGGGCCTGCAGGTCGTCGGTGCTCGCCGCGTCGGCCAGCGTGCCGCCCTCGCCCGGCTTGATCTCGTCCTGCTGCGCGGCGGTCAGCGCCTTGGCGAGTTCGGCGTCGGCCTGCTCGGCGTCGTCGAGGATCTTCTCGATGTCGGCCATCAGCTTGTCGCGGACCTGGAGGCGCTTCTGCTTGACCTCTTCGAGCTGGTCCTCGGGCACGTCCTGCGGCGGGGCGACGTCGCGGATGCCGCCCTCGTCGGTGATCTGGAACCCGTTGGCCTCGGCCTCGCGGTCGGCTTCCTCGATCCGCTTCTTGATCTTGGCGACGTCGTCGGCGGCGGTGGCCACCGCCACCCGCACGGTGGCGACTTCGGCGATCAGCGAGCGCATGCCGTCGACGAGCTTCGCGTGCTCGGCGGCGGAGGCGTCAGCGGCCGCACCGCTCCAGCCGTCCGTCTTCTTGGCGCCGTCCAGCTCGTCCTGAAGCCCGACGAGGTCGTTGCGGCGGTTGCCGAGATCGGAGTGGGCGGATTCGAGCTCTTCGGGCTTCCACTTGCGCACATCGGCGTAGGACACCATCGTCGTTACCTCCCACCTGCGGCGTTGATGCCCTGCGCGCCGGACTCGTCGGAACCCTGGTACTCGTCAGCGCTCGCGTCCAGCGACTGGCCGTGCTTCTCCGCGGCCTTGCTCCAGTCCCCGATCGCCTGCCCCCAGCTCTGCGCGACCTGCTCGGCCGCACCCTCGGACTTGCCGCCGGGCATCGCCGCCGCGATGTCCTCGACCGGCGGTCCCAGCTTGACCTGCCCGGCCTGCTCGCCCGCCGTCTTCGCACTCTTCCCGGCCTTGCGCAGCACGTCCGGGTCTGCCGTGAATGTCAACGCCCCACCTCCAGCGGCCGAAGCCTAGCGCCATGATCAGGGGTGAGATGTGCGATCCGGCGATCTGGTTCCAGCCTTCTCCGCGGGCCGCCCCGCCACGACGCCGAGGGGTAGCCTGCTGGTCGTGACTGCGTCGTTGGATCTCACCGCTGACCCCGTCGAGCTGACCGCCGCGCTGGTGGACATCCCCAGCGTTTCCGGCGGCGAGAAGGCCATCGCGGACGCGGTGGAGCAGGCGCTGCGCGCCCAGGCCCCGCACCTGGAGGTCGTGCGCAACGGCGACGCGGTGCTGGCGCGGACCAACCTCGGCCGGGGCTCGCGGGTCGTGCTCGCCGGGCACCTGGACACCGTGCCGATCAACGACAACCTGCCGCTGACCCGCACCGGCTCGGGCGCCGACGAGATCCTGCACGGCTGCGGGACGGTGGACATGAAGAGCGGCGACGCGGTCATGCTGCACCTCGCCGCGACGCTGGCCGAGCCCCGCCACGACCTGACCTTCGTGTTCTACGACTGCGAGGAGATCGAAGCCGAGCGCAACGGTCTCAACCGCATCGAGCGCGAGCTGCCGGACTGGCTGGCCGGTGACCTGGCGGTGGTCTGCGAACCGTCGAACGCGGCGATCGAAGCGGGCTGCCAGGGCACCATGCGGGTCGAGGTGCGCACCACCGGAACCCGCGCGCACACCGCCCGCGCCTGGATGGGCGAGAACGCGATCCACGCCGCGCAGCCGGTGCTGCAGCGGCTGGTCGAGTACACCCCGCGCAACCCGGTGATCGACGGTCTGCAGTTCCGCGAGGGCTTGCAGGCGGTGCGGATCGCCGGCGGGGTGGCGGGCAACGTGGTCCCGGACGAGTGCGTGGTGACGGTCAACCACCGCTTCGCCCCGGACAAGTCCCTCGCCGGGGCGGAAGCCCACCTGCGCGAGGTCTTCGACGGCTTCGAGGTGACGGTGACCGACGGCGCGTCCGGCGCGCTGCCCGGCCTCACCGCCCCGGCCGCGGCGGAGCTGGTCGAAGCCTCCGCCTCGGAACCGGTGGCCAAGCTCGGCTGGACCGACGTGGCCCGCTTCGCGGCCCGCGGCCTCCCGGCGGTCAACTTCGGCCCCGGCTCCCCGACCCTGGCCCACACCAAGCAGGAGCACGTGGCGACAGCGGAGATCCGCCACTGCGCCGACACCCTCACCCGCTTCCTCCGCTGACGCGCACGGTGAAGGGCACCTTTTAGCAAGTTACTTGCCTGAAGGTGCCCTTCACCGCTCCGCGGCTCAGGCGATGCCGAGCACCGACCGCTCCGCGTCCTCCGCCGGCTCCGCCGCGCGCTGCTGCGGCAGCTCCGCCTCCGGCTTCGCGCCGAGCAGCTCCGCTTCGCGCTCCGCCGCTCGCTCCGCTTCCGCGAGCTCCGCCTCCGGTTCCGGCTCCGCCGATGGCTCCGCTGCGCCGGTGGCGCCGTGCTTGATGGTGTCGACGAACTGGAGGAGCTCCACCGGGAACGGCAGGACGAGCGTGGAGTTCTTCTCCGCCGCCACCTCCACCACGGTCTCCAGCAGCCGCAGCTGCAGCGCCGCCGGGGTGTCGGCCATGACGTGGGCCGCGTCGGCGAGCCTGCGGGAGGCCTGGAACTCGCCGTCGGCGGAGATGACCCGGGAACGGCGCTCGCGCTCGGCTTCGGCCTGGCGGGCGATGGAGCGCTTCATGGACTCCGGCAGCGAGACGTCCTTGATCTCCACCCGGTCGATGTGCACGCCCCAGCCCAGCGCCGGGCTGTCGATCATCAGCTCCAGGCCCTGGTTGAGCCGTTCGCGGTTGGAGAGCAGGTCGTCCAGGTCGCTCTTGCCGATGATCGAGCGCAGCGAGGTCTGCGCGACCTGGCCGACGGCGAACAGGTAGTCCTCGACGTTGACGATGGCGCGGATCGGTTCCTCGACGCGGAAGTACACCACCGCGTCCACCCGCACCGTGACGTTGTCGCGGGTGATGCCCTCCTGGGCGGGCACCGGCATGGTGACGATCTGCAGGTTGACCTTCCGCATCCGGTCGACCACCGGGATGATCACGGTGAGGCCCGGACCGCGGGTGAGCTCCTGCACCCGCCCGAAGCGGAACACCACTCCGCGTTCGTACTGCTTGACGACCTTGACGCCGGCGGCGACGCAGAGGACGCCGAGCACGAGGATCCCGATCAGCAGTTCGATGAGCATGGCTGGCTCCCGGGCTCGGATTCCGGTCGTGCCCGCGACCCGGCTGGATCTGCGTGGTGATCCCGGCCGGGCCGTCGGCACCACTCGATCGTTGTATCGCAATCGTACGCTCGCGCAAGCGCGCGTGAATCCCCCGTGAACAGGCATTTCCCCAGGTCCCCGAGGCTCGGCGCCGGTCGGCGGCTGCGTAGGCTCGTGCCATGACGATCGAAGGTCGGCAGGACGGCGCGGAGCGGCCCCAGGAGAAGCAGCGCGGACCGGTGGTGCTGCGGCGGTCCCGGTTGAGCGAACCCACCACCACCGATCAGCGGCTGCTGGACTCCCGCGGCCCGTCGGACTGGGTGCACACCGATCCGTGGCGGGTGCTGCGCATCCAGGCCGAGTTCGTGGAGGGCTTCGGGGCGCTGGCCGAGGTGCCGCGCGCGGTCACCGTGTTCGGCTCGGCCCGCACGTCGCGGGAGCACCCGGAGTACGCCACCGGCGTCGAGCTCGGTGCGGCTCTCGCGAAGATCGGCTGCGCGGTGATCACCGGCGGTGGCCCCGGTGCGATGGAGGCGGTCAACCGGGGTGCCTCGGAGGCCGGTGGGCTGTCCATCGGGCTCGGCATCGAGCTGCCCTTCGAGCAGGGGCTGAACCCGTGGGTCGACCTCGGGGTCAACTTCCGCTACTTCTTCGTCCGCAAGACGATGTTCATCAAGTACGCCCAGGCCTTCGTCTGCCTGCCCGGCGGGTTCGGCACCATGGACGAGCTGTTCGAGGCGCTGACGCTGGTGCAGACCAAGAAGGTCACCAAGTTCCCGGTGGTGCTGTTCGGCAAGGCCTACTGGCAGGGCCTGTACGACTGGATCCGGGACAGCATGCACGCGTCCGGCAAGATCGGCGACAAGGATCTCGCGCTGCTGCACCTCACCGACGACATCGACGACGCCGTCGGGATCGTGCAGGAGGCGTACGAAGCATGGGAGGCCACGCATTGACCAGTTCCGCACCAGCCGACGTCTCGGTCTGCGTCTACTGCGCGTCCGGACCGGTCGACCAGCAGCACCTCGACCTGGCCGCCGAAGTGGGGCGCAAGATCGCCAAGCGCGGGTGGACGCTGGTCTCCGGCGGCGGCCGGGTCTCGATGATGGGTGAGGTCGCGCGGGCCGCGCGCGCCGACGGCGGCCGGACCGTCGGGGTCATCCCGCACGCCCTGGTGGACAAGGAGATGGCCGACACCGGGGCCGACGAGCTGCTGGTCGTGGACAACATGCGGGAGCGCAAGGGCCTGATGGACGCGCACGCCACCGCGTTCCTCGCGCTGCCCGGTGGCATCGGCACCTGCGAGGAGCTGTTCGAGGTCTGGACCGCCCGCTACATCGGCATGCACGACAAGCCGATCGTGCTGCTCGACCCGGACGGCCACTACCGCGGGCTGCTGGACTGGTTGCAGGGGCTGGTCGACAGCGGGTTCGCCAAGCAGCACTCGATGGACGTGCTCGTCGTGACCACCGACGTCGACGAAGCGCTCGACGCCTGCGCCCCGTGACCGCGCCGCTGCGGTTCCGGGACAAGGACGTGCCCCAGGACCGCCCGCTGGTGATGGCGATCGTCAACCGCACCCGCGACTCGTTCTTCGACCGCGGCCGGACCTTCGAGGCCGACGCGGCCACCGCGGCGGTGGACCGAGCGGTGGCCGACGGCGCGGACATCGTCGACATCGGCGGGGTCCGGGCCGGCGCGCAGGGCGAGGTGGTGGACGCCGCGGAGGAAGCCCGCCGAGTGGTGCCGTTCGTCGCCGCGGTGCGCGAGCGGCACCCGGAGCTGGTGATCAGCGTGGACACCTGGCGGCACGAGGTGGCTCGGCAGGTGTGCGAAGCCGGTGCCGACCTGCTCAACGACACCTGGGCCGGTGCCGATCCGGAGCTGGCCGGGGTGGCCGCGGAGTTCGGCGTCGGCGTGGTGTGCTCGCACACCGGCGGGCTGCCGCCGCGCACCGACCCGTACCGGGTCCGCTACTCCGACGTGGTCGCCGAGACGATCGCCGAGCTGGTCGAGCGGGCCGAGCGGATGGTGCGGATCGGCGTGCCCCGGCAGGGCGTGCTGATCGACCCGACGCACGACTTCGGCAAGAACACCTGGCACGGGCTGGCCCTGCTGCGCCGGGTCGACGAGCTGGTGGCGACGGGCTGGCCGGTGCTGATGGCGCTGTCCAACAAGGACTTCGTCGGCGAGACGCTGGGCACCGCGGTCGACCAGCGCCTGGAGGGCACCCTGGCGGCGACGGCGGTCGCGGCCTGGAGCGGTGCGAAGGTCTTCCGCGCCCACCACGTGCGCGAAACCCGCCGCGTGGTGGACATGGTCGCGGCCATCGCGGGCACCCACCCGCCGGACCAGGTCCTCCGCGCTCTGGCCTGATCCTCGATGAGTTCCAGGCTCGTTTTGCGTGGCGGTGCGGGTGGCGGAACCTCAGCGCCCGCCTGGCTGCGGGATCCCGTTCTTATGTATGTCCAATACACGGCGAGCGGGCTGTCCTCGCCAGGCGAACGCTGAGAACCCGCGGCGGTGCGGGTTGCGAGGGTGGGTTATGCGCCTGCGGCGCATGCGACACCTTCCGCGGCACGGCACGTTGAGCGTCGCGGTCGCGGCTACCGGCCAGGACGCGAAGCTTCAACGGAAGCTGCTGATCAGGCGGTGCCGAGGGCGCGGTGGAGGAGGTCGGTGAGCGCCGGGACCGGGATGTCCGGGCGGACTTCGCGCAGCAGCGGGACCAGGCGCAGCCAGCGCGACTGGATCCGCCGCGGGCTGAGCGGGTCGAGGGAGAGCTCGTCCACCAGCTCGGCGAGCCGCCAGAGCGATTCGTCGCGGGCCATGCCCGGCTCCGGGTGCTGCTCGACGACCTCGACCAGCTGCGCGAGGTAGTCGCGGATCTGCGTGCGGGCTTGGTCCTGCGGTGCGTAGGTGGTCGCGGCGTCCAACCGCGAGGCTCCGGACGTCGTGGCCGGGGCGCTGTTGTCGGGCACGGCGAACGCCTCCTGGTTGCTCGCGCGGCTCATCCGACTCCGCAGTGTGCTCGGATTTGCCGGATGTCAACGCCTTTCCCAGTTGACTCCACCCGAACGGCGCACTGTGATCGAGGTCATCGAACACCGGATCGCGAAAGGACTTTGGTCCTCTTGTGCAAGAGCGGTGACAGTGGTCGGAAATAACCGTAGAGTCGCTACTTGTGAAGGCTGATGCGCTCCGCGGCCACCTGGACGCCCTCTTGCTGGCCACGCTCGACGGCAGGGCGTTACACGGCTACGCGATCATCGAGGCGCTGCAAGAACGCAGCGGTGGTGCTCTGGACCTGCCGACCGGCACGGTCTACCCGGCGCTGCGCCGCCTTGAGCGCGCCGGGTACGTGCAGAGCACTTGGAGCACCGTGGGCGGCCGCCAGCGCCGCACCTACCGGTTGACCCAGGCGGGCGTGCAGACGTTGCAGGCCGAGCGGCTGGCGTGGCGCGAGTTCACCAGCGCCATCGAGGGCGTTCTGGAAGCCGCGCCGGCGAAGACCTGACCGTGGCCGCGGCGGTTCGCCGTCCGTGCCACGATTGACGACCGTGGCTAGTGCGCTCATCTACCTCTTCGCGGTGCTCGCCGTCGCCGCGGTGGTGTACCTGCTCGCGACGCTCGTCTTCGGGCGCGGCGAGGAGCTGTCCCCGCTGCCGCCCGGCTCGACTCCGACCCGGCTGCCCCCCGCCGACATCGAGGGCGCCGACGTGCGCGCACTGCGGTTCCAGCAGGTCCTGCGCGGCTACAAGGCCTCCGAGGTGGACTGGGCGCTCGAACGGCTGGCCGGGGAGATCGACGAGCTGCACGGCCGCATCGCGGTGCTGGAGCGCCAGCTCGACGTCGCGGGCGAGCAGCTGCAGGAGTCCCGCGCCGCGCGCGCCGACGAGCCGGAGGGCTGAGCGGTGCGCCCGGTCGAGCTGCGGTTCACCGTCCCGGTCCAGGCGCCTCCCGAGGTGGTGTGGGCCGCGGCGACGGACTGGGCCCGGCAGGGCGAGTGGATGCTGGGTACCGAGGTGCACGCGGTCGGCGGCGCGGACGGACCGGGCGGGCGGCTGGTCGCGGTGACCGGCTTCGGCGGGCTCGGCTTCGTCGACCGGATGGAGATCGTGGAGTGGCAGCCGCCGCAGCGCTGCCGGGTGGAGCACGTCGGCGAGCTCGTTGTCGGTGCTGGCGGGTTCGATGTGGTCCGGTGCGGGAACGCGGCGTCGACCTTCGTCTGGTGGGAGCGGCTGACCCTGCCGACCGGTGCGGCGCTGATCTGGCCGGTGGTGCGGCCCGCGTTCACCTGGGGCATGCGCCGGTCGCTGGCCGCGTTCGCGCAGTTCTGCCGCGAGTACGACAGGAGAGGGAAGTGAGCGGATCCAGCGCCGTCCTCGGCGCGGATGGCAAGGCCCGGTGCCCGTGGGGCGCGGGGCACGCGGATTACACCGAGTACCACGACCGGGAGTGGGGAGTCCCGCTGCGCGGCGTCGTGGAGCTGTTCGAGCGGATCACCCTGGAGTCGTTCCAGTCCGGGCTGTCATGGCTGACGATCCTGCGCAAGCGCGAGGCGTTCCGCAGCGCGTTCGCCGGGTTCGAGCCGGAGAAGGTCGCGGCCTTCGACGACGCCGACCGGGAGCGGCTGCTCGCCGACGCGGCCATCGTCCGCAACCGGGCGAAGATCGACGCGGCGATCCGCAACGCAGGGGCCGTGCTGCGGCTGGACGAACCGCTGGACGACCTGCTCTGGTCGTTCGCCCCGGAGCCCCGCGACCACCGCCCGGCCACGCTCGAGGAGGTCCCGGCGATCACCCCGGAGTCGACGGCGATGGCCAAGGAGCTCAAGCGCCGCGGCTTCGTCTTCGTCGGCCCCACGACCTGCTACGCCCTGATGCAGGCCACCGGAATGGTCGACGACCACCTCACCGACTGCTGGCGCGCGGGCTGAGCGGCTCGGGCTTGGTCGTGGGTGAGGTTCGGTGGGCCATGGGCCCGTGAGTACTTTGGGGTGCTATAGCCCCACAAAGCACTCACGGGTCCTGACCAGGCACGACCGTCAGCGGCCGGTGAAGTTCGGGGTGCGCTTGGCGACGAAGGCCGACACGGCTTCCCGGTGGTCGGCGGTGGCGCCGGCTTCCGCCTGGGCCCCGGCCTCGACGGCCAGCGCTTCGGCGAGGCCTTCGGCCGCCGCTGCCAGCGCCGTCTCCTTGATGCGGGCGTAGGCGAACGTCGGGCCCGCCGCCATCCGGGTCGCCAGCTCCAGCGCCGCGCCGGTCGCCTCGCCCTCGCCGACCACCCGGTTCACCATGCCGATGCGCAGCGCTTCCTCCGCGGCCACCGGCTCGGCGAGCAGGAGCATCTCCATCGCGCGGCCGTAGCCGATCAGCCGGGGCAGCGTCCAGGACGCGCCGGAGTCGGTGGACAGGCCGACGTTGGCGAAGGCCATCAGGAACTTCGCGTTCGACGCCGCCACCCGCAGGTCGCAGGCGTAGGCCAGCGACGCGCCCGCACCCGCGGCGGTGCCGTTGACCGCCGCGATCACCGGCTTCGGCATGCTCGTCACGGCCCGGATGATCGGGTTGTAGTGCTCCTCGACCGTCTTCAGCGGGCTCGGGTCGTCGGCCTCCAGCAGCGCGACGTGCTCCTTGAGGTCCTGCCCGGCGCAGAACGCCTTGCCCGCGCCGGTGATCACCACGGTGCGCACCGAATCGTCCGCTGCCGCGTCGCGCAGCGCGCTGATCAGGGCCTGCTTGAGCTCGACGTTGAGCGAGTTGAACGACTCGGGGCGGTTCAGCGTGAGCAGGCGCACACCGGCGGTGTCCTCGGTCAGCAGTACGTCGGTCACTTCGAACTCCTTGCCTCGCGGTCCGCTGCGGCATCTCGGCCGGGACGGCGCACCGGGTTCCAAAGTGGACTCCGCGGGTCGCCCGATGTCCCAGGTGGACAGTGTTGTCGCAGGTCGCCGGGGTGATGGCGGCGGTGGCCCGCCACGCGCGGCGACCAGCGGCGCGCCGGCTGCCGCAGGCCGTCGCCAGGCGGTCCGCGACGACCCCGAAACAGCCCGCACGGGCGGTGAGTCTGCCAGCCCCGGCGGGCATTCGACCAGCGCACGGGCGACACGAGTTGATCGGTTCGGTTTCGTCCCAGCCTCGGGATGGGGGAGAATGGGGGTGAACCCGAGCTGGTTGTGGCGATCAGCGGGGTAAAGAGTTCACGGAGGGAGCACGCTATGGCGGCCATGAAGCCCCGGACCGGTGACGGTCCCCTCGAGGTGACTAAGGAGGGACGCGGCATCGTGATGCGCGTTCCGCTTGAGGGTGGTGGGCGGCTCGTCGTCGAGATGTCGGTCGAGGAGGCCAAGAACCTGGGGGACGCCCTGGAGTCCGCCACCGGCTGAGGCCGCCGGCCGGCGATCTCGGAGGTGCTGCGCGCGGTGCCTCCGCACGCCGAGGCCGCAGCGCAGCGTCGACGACGAGTGGCGAGCACTCTTCGCCGCGGTCGGGCCCCGGTGCCGAAGACGGCACCGGGGCCGTCGTCGACTGGCAGGTCCCCGCGGTCGGATGCGGACCGTGTCCGACCGGGTGACGACGGTAGTTTCGAGTGTGCGCGGCCAGTCCGTGCAGGAAGGTCTTCTCGTGTCCGGTGCCTCAGTGTTCCGCCCCGCCCCGCCGGTCCGCGACGCGGATCCGGCGCTGCCCGCGATCCCGACCGCTCTGGTCGAAGTGGACGTCGTGCGGCAGTGGCGGGACGGCGTGCCCGGTGCGGTCCCGGTCTTCGACGGCGAGTCGGGACCCGAGCTGGCCGCCGCGGCTGAACAGTTCGATGTGGACGCCGCGGTGCTGGAGGCTGTCGGCGTGTCGGCCTCGGCCGGCGCGGTCCGCGCGCTGCCGCTGCGCGCCGGTGGTCTCGGCTGGGCCGTCGGCGTCGGCTCCGGCGAGGCCGCGAAGTGGCGCGGCGCGGGTGGTGCGCTGGCGCGCGCGGTGCGCGAACGGCTCAACGGCGTGGCCGAATCCGACGACGAGACCGGCGATCTCGGCGAGGCGTCCGACGCGGACTACCTCCAGGTGAAGCTGCCCGCGGACGTCGACGGAGAGATCGTCTCGGCGCTGACGCTGGGCCTGGCGCTCGGCGGCTACCGCTTCCGCGTGTCGCGCGGCCCGGTTCCGCCGCGGCTGCGGAAGGTTCTGCTGGTCGCGCCGGAGGGCGCCGACGTGGCGGCGCTGGGCGAGCAGGCCCGGCGGGCCCGCGAGCTGGCCGCGGCGACGGCCCTCGCCCGCGACCTCGCGAACACCCCGTCCAACGTCAAGGACCCGGCGTGGCTCACCGGCATCGCCGCGGAGCTCGCCGCCGACGTCCCGGACCTGACCGCCACCGTGCGCGACGAGAAGTGGCTCGCGGACAACGGTTTCGGCGGCATCCTCGCCGTCGGCGGCGGCTCCTCGCGCCCGCCCCGGCTGCTGGAGCTGACCTACCGCCCGAAGGACGCGGCGGGGCCGCACCTGGTGCTGGTGGGCAAGGGCATCACCTTCGACACCGGCGGCATCTCGATCAAGCCCGCCGAGGGCATGCACCTGATGCGCACCGACATGTCCGGCGGCGGCGCGGTGATCGCGGCGCTGCTGACCATCGCGCGCCTCGGCCTGCCGGTGCGGGTCACCGGCCTGGTGCCGTCGGCGGAGAACCACGTGTCCGGCACCGCCTACCGCCCCGGTGACGTCGTCCGGCACTACGGCGGGACCACCACCGAGGTCGGCAACACCGACGCCGAGGGCCGGATGGTGCTCGCCGACGCCATCGCCTACGCCGTCGACAAGCTCGAACCCGACGTGCTGGTGGACGTCGCGACGCTGACCGGCGCGATGAAGGTCGCGCTCGGCCTGCGCACCGGTGGTCTGTTCGCCTCCGACGAGGGCCTGGCCGAGCAGGTCCGCGCCGCCGGTGCGGGCGTCGGCGAGGCCTGGTGGCGGATGCCGCTGCTGGAGGACCACGCGGAGGCGGTCAAGGGCGAGCTGGCGGACGTCAAGCAGACCCCGACCGGGCCGGGCGGCATCACGGCCGCGCTGTTCCTGCGCGAGTTCACCGGCGGTCTGCCGTGGGCGCACCTGGACATCGCGGGCCCGGCGCGTGCGGACAAGGACTACAACGAGGTCGTGCCGGGTGCCACCGGCTTCGCGGCCCGCAGCCTCGTCGAGCTCGCCGCCGCCCTCACCAAGCCCTGACGCGGCGACCACCGCGGAACGTCACCCGGGTGATGGTCAATTTCGCGCGAAATTGACCGCTCCTGGGGTGGCGGCGTAGGTGCGGAAGGTGCGGACCGCTGGTGGTTGGGGGCGGTCGGCGGGCCAGGCCAGGCCGATCGTGCGGTGGGCCGGTGGGTTCAGCGGGATCTCGACGGTGTCCGGGGCCGGTGCGGCGTCGGCGGGTGGCAGCACCGCGACGCCCAGACCGGCCGCGACGAGGCCGCGCACGGTGTCGACCTCCTCGCTCTCGAAGGCCAGCCGCGGCTCGAACCCGGCGCCTTCGGCCAACCGCACGAAGATCTGCCGCAGGCCGTAGCCGGGGCGCATCGCGATGAAGTCCTCCGCGGCGAGATCGGCCAGCGGCAAGGTCCGGCGCCGGGCCAGCCGGTGCCGGGCGTGCAGGACCGCGACCAGCGGTTCTTCCTGGATCGTCGCGCTCGCCCAGCGGGGATCGCCCGCGGGCAGCGGAGCGATCAGGCAGAGGTCGACCTCGCCCGCCCAGGTCCGGGCGAGCATGTCGTCGCGCGCGCCCTGGACCAGCGAGAACCGCACCCGCGGGTGCTGGTCGCGGAACCCGCGCAGCAGCGGCGGCACCAGGTTGCTGCCCATCGTGTGCTGGAACCCGAACGTCACGTGGCCGCGGTCCGGGTCGAGCTCCTCGACCACCGCGCGGCACCCGGCCTCGAGGCGCTTCATCGCGTCGTCGGCGGCTTCGGCCAGCAGCGCGCCCGCGCGGGTCAGGTGGATGCCGCGCCCCTGCCGGGCGATGACCGGGGTGCCGAGTTGTTCGCCCAGCCTGGCGAGGGCGCGGCTGACCGTCGGCTGCGGAATTCCCAGGGAATCCGCAGCTCGTGTGAGATGGCCCTCGGCGGCCACGGCGCGCAGCACGGCCAGTGCGGGAGCCAGGTGCGCCGCGAGCTGGGACGCATCGGCAGGCGGCTGCGATTGATTCACCATTGCATCGATGATGCGTCATGGTTGCATTGGACGCATCAATCGGTGCTGCTTAATTTCGGTCGCGTGGACCAGGCACGAACCAATCGAATCCGCATCGCGCTGCTGCTCGGAGCGCTGGCGCTGTTCGCACTGCTCTACGCGCCTCAGCCGGTGCTGCCGCAGTTCGCCGAAGCCTTCGCGCTGGCTCCCGGGACGGTTGCGCTGCTGATCTCGGCGGCGACGCTCGGGCTCGCGGTGGCGGCCATCCCGCTCGGTGCGCTGGCCGAGGCCGTCGGGCGCCGCCGGGTCATGATCGGCGCGCTCCTGGTGGCCGAGGCACTGGGCCTGCTGCTGCCGTGGATCCCGGTCTTCCCGGTGCTCGTGGTCGTCCGCCTGCTCCAGGGCATCGCGATCGCCGGTCTGGCCGCGGTGGCGACGGCGTACCTGGCGGAGGAGACCGGCGGGAAGAACCTGGGCGCGGCCATGGGCCTCTACGTCGCGGGCACCACCATCGGCGGCATGACCGGCCGGTTGCTGGGCGGCGTGGTCGGCGACTTCGCCGGGTGGCAGGGCGGAGTGCTCGCCGTGGCCCTGCTCGCGGCGGTCTGCACCGCGTTCTTCGTGGTGCTGCTCCCGGCCGAGCGGAACCACCAGCGCAAGCCGCTGTCGCTCGGCCCGCTGCTCGGCGGTCTGCGCGCGGCGCTGCGCGATCCCGTGCTCTACGGGCCGTACCTCGTCGCCGCGCTCGGCATGGGTTCGTTCGTCACGGTCTACAACGTGCTCGGCTTCCGCCTCACCGCGCCGCCGCTGCTCGTGCCGCCCGCGCTGGCTGCGCTCCTCTTCCTCGCCTACGCGGCGGGCACCGTGACGTCGACGCTGGCCGGGCGGGCCGCCGACCGCTACGGGCGCACGAGGGTGCTGCTCGGCGGGCTCGCGGTGACCGCGCTCGGGCTGCTGCTGATGCTGTCCGACAGCCTGATCGTGATCGTGGTCGGCCTGGTGGTGTTCACCGGCGGGTTCTTCGCCGCGCACTCGGTGGCCAGCGGCTGGGTCGGCGTCCGGGCGTCAGCGCAGGCCCGCAGCCAGGCGTCGGCGCTGTACCAGCTGGCCTACTACGGCGGCAGCAGCGTCGGCGGCGTGGTGGGCGGCGCGGCCTACGGCAGCTGGGGCTGGTCCGGGATGACGGCGCTGCTCTGCTGCTGGCTCGCAGCCGCGGCCGTCGCGGTGCTCATCGCGCAGATCAGGTCGCGTCGGAGTCGAACGGCGGGCGCTCGCCGGGCTCCAGCGGTTTCTGCGGCGGCTTCGGCTGGCTCGACGGCGGCGTCTGGCCGTTGCCGTTCGAGTTGAGGTCGAGCGGGTTCTCCCCGTCGAACAGGTGGTTGGTCACCGCGGTGCGCGGGTTGAAGTTGCGGATGCCGCGCAGATCCTCCAGCGGCTTGCGCAGATCGTCGAACTCCGGACCGAGCTCGGACTTGATCTGATCGCGCGCCCCGGTCGCGTACTCCTTGACCTGGCGGACGGTCTTGCCCAGCCACGCCGCGCCCTGCGGCAGGCGCTCCGGGCCGAGCACGAACAGTCCGACCACGATGAGCACGAGGAGCTCGGGCCAGCCGATGCTATCGAACACCTCTCGACTACCTCCGGGTCCTCGCCGCCCGCGGACCAGCACCGCGCGAGCTGCCAACGCCCCCAGCGTACCCACCGGGTGAATCCGGTTGGAGGGGGAAGTGGCCCAACACGGTGCCTTCCCGCGGAGGTGCGCAGGCGTTCACTTCAGCGTCACGTCCAGGACCAGCTCGCGGCCCTGCCGCACCACCGCTACCGGGATCCGCTCGCCGACCTGGTGCCGGTCCACGGCCACGACCAGCTCGTCGGCGCTGCCGACCTTGCGCTCGCCGACCCGGATGATCACGTCGCCCTCGGCGATCCCGGCCGCCGCCGCGGCGCTGCCGTCCTGCACGTTCTGCACCTGGGCGCCGTCGGCGAGGCCGTCGCTCACCGACTTGGCGTTGACCCCCAGGTCGGCGTGCTGGACGTGGCCGGTGCGGATCAGCTCCTCGGCGATCCGCCGGGCGTCGTCGATCGGGATCGCGAAGCCCAGCCCGATCGAGCCGCCCTCGCCGCCCGCGCCGAGGGTGCGGATCGCGCTGTTGATGCCGACCACCGCGCCGTTGCCGTCCACCAGCGCGCCGCCGGAGTTGCCCGGGTTGATCGCGGCGTCGGTCTGGATGGCGTCGATCACCGCGTTGGTGTCGGTGCCCTCCCCGGCCAGCCGCATCGGGCGGTGCACCGAGCTGACGATGCCGGTGGTCACCGTGCCCGCCAGGCCCAGCGGCGAGCCGATGGCGATCACGTCGTCGCCGACGGTGAGGCCGTCGGAGTCGCCGAGCTGGGCCACCGTCGGGTTGGACACCTCGACCTTGATCACCGCGAGGTCGGTCTTGACGTCGCGGCCCACGATCCGCGCCGGGGCCCGCGTGCCGTCGTGGAAGACGGCGGAGACCTGCGCGTTCGGGGTGTCGGCGGCCATCGAGACCACGTGGTTGTTGGTCAGCACGTAGCCCTCGCCGTCGATGACCACGCCCGACCCGCTGCCGCCCTGCGCACCGACGCGCACCTCGATCGAGACCACGGCGGGCACCACGCGCTGCGCGACGGCGGCCACCGTGCCCTTCGGCCGTTCCTTGGCCGGTTCCACCTCGGCCAGCGTCACCGACGGGTTGAGCAGCGGGTTGCCCTCCTCGGCGGTGATCCGGCCCAGGAATCCGCCTGCCAGGCCGACGAGCAGGGCGACCACGGCGAGGATCGCCAGCGCGCGGGGCTGCACGCGGCGGCCGAACAGGACTTCGCGGGCGCTCAGCAGCGGACCCGTCTCCGTCGGCTCCGACTCCTCGTCCTGCTCGGCGGAGGCGGCGGGCGGGCCGAGCATCGCGCCCGCGGCCGGGTTGCGCCACGGGTCGCGCTCGTCGGCGTTCCACAGCACCGGCTCCTCGGCCGGTTCGGGCGTCACCGGTCGCTCGCCGGGAGCCCGCTGGAGCGGTTCCTCGTTGTCCTCGGGGCGGCCGAAAGCGCTGGCCAGCGGGGCAGCGGGAGGAGTGGTGCGCTCGATGCCGCGGACCGGGGCGTTGCGCCGGTTCGGGTCGAAGCTGCCGGTCACGCCCTGCGGGCGGCGGAAGGACGAGCTCTGGGCGGGGTCGACCGGCGGGCGGTGCAGCGGCTTCGGTGCCAGGCGGGGCGGTTCCGCGGAGCCGTTCACGGTGGAGGGGCGCGGAGCGGTGCTGGCGGGCACGCCGCGGGCGGACGGGGACGCCGCCTGCCACGGGTGCAGCGGCTGAGCCGGCCGCCCGTTGGATTCTGGCCGGCCTGCGCGGGGCTCGTCCTGACGTCCGTCGTCCGGTCCCTGCGCGGGCGTTCCTGGCTGGTCGGTCATCGCTCCCCGGGCATGCGGTCGGACTCGTCCCTTCGAGTGGATCACACGGGCGAGGCGCCCGTGCCACCGGCACCTGGGCCCACTGCCGGTGCGCCCATTCTGCCGGGCGAACGGTGAAGTCCGTGTTGGAGAGGCGAAGAAAACCGCGGTTCGGTCAGTTCTGCGGGGCCGCGCCGGACGTGGTCGTCGTCGGGGCGGGTTCGGCAGCGGGCGGCACGACGGCGGCCACCAGCGGCGCGGGCGGCTCGGCGCGCGTCGTCTCCGGCGGCAGCGAATCGCGGGCGGAGGCGGGCACCACGGCGAACTCCTCGCCCGGCCGCGGGCCGGACATCCCGGGGATCGGCTGGCCGTCCTCGTCCGCGGGCAGGTTCATCAGCGCGAGCGCGCCGAGCACGAGGCCGGAGAACACCACGCCGGCGCCCTGCTTGGTGCGGCGGCCCATCCGGCGGGCCGGTTCGGGCTCGCCGGGATCACCGGCAAAAGGGCGCGAGCTGCCCAGGGGCTGCTGCCCGCCGCCGAGCGGGGTCGTGGAGCCCAGGACGGCGCCGGTGCCGAACCGGCGCGCGCGGTCAGGTCGGGAGACGGTGACCAGCTGGCCGTCCTCGGTCAGCGCGAGGCCTTCGGGCTGGCTCGGGAGCTCGGCGTGCGCCGGTATGGCCTGCAGCGCCTGCAGCAGGGACGGCGAGATCGACGGGGTTCCGGCAGCCTTCACCGCGGCCCGGGCCTGCCGCTGGGCGGCGGCGTCCGACGTGCACGCGGGGCACCGGGCCAGGTGGGCGGCGGCGCGGTCATGGGCGTTCGGGCTCAGTTCCCCGTCCACGAAAGCGACGATCGCGTCCAGCGCGAGGTGCTGCTCGGGCAGACCCCACCCACGCAAAACCGTCATCCGTCTCAAACCTCCCGGGCTTGCTCGCGGCGAGACTCCAAGGTGGCCTTCAGCATCTGGCGTCCGCGGTGGATCCTGCTGCGCACGGTTCCGAGCTTGACGCCCAGCGTCGTCCCGATCTCCTCGTAGGAGAGGCCCTCGACGTCGCAGAGCACGACCGCGGCCCGGAACTCCGGGGGCAGCTCGTCCAGCGCCGACTGCAGGTCGGGGTCGAGGTGGGTGTCGTAGAACACCTGCTCCGGGCTCGGGTCGTTGCCCGGCAACCGGTCGGTGTCCTCGGGCAGGCCCTCCATCCGCAGGCGGGACCTGCGGCGGGCCATGTCCAGGAACAGGTTCGTGGTGATCCGGTGCAGCCACCCCTCGAACGTCCCCGGCTTGTACGAGGCCAGCGAGCGGAACACCCGGATGAAGGTCTCCTGGGTGAGGTCCTCCGCGTCGTGCTGGTTACCGGTCAGGCGGTACGCCAGCCGGTACACCCGGTCGGCGTGCTGCCGCACGACCTCGTCCCACGACGGCGGGGTCCAGGCGACCTCCTCAGCGGGCGAGACGGTGCTGGGTCGAACACCGGTGCTCGGTCGAACACTGGGGGCCACACTCATCGGCTGAGTTGCCATTGGGCGAAAAGCCACCTCCTGCGCTGTGCATCTACCAGAACGAGCGGGTCGGGCTGGTTGTTCCCGGGCCCTTCGGAGTGGAGACGCCGACTGGTGTCGGTCATGACGCCACCACTCTCGTCTGCGCTGGTGAGGTGGCCTTAATAGAGGCCTGAGAACAGCCTGAGAACCTAGCGTGAGCTACGTCTCACCGAGCGTCGCCGGAAACGGCCCACTAACGATGTCGACCGCGCGGGTCACGGATGAGCACAACATCGATAACCTTTCGCGTTGTGATCCCCGAGACGCCGCTCGGTGCCGGGCCCGCGGGCCGCGAGCAGACGCCGCTGCGCATGCCCGATGGCCCGCAGGGCACATCGGTCGGTGCGTCGCCGCTGCACGTGCTGCGCTTCCTGGCCGCGGCGTTGCAGGCGAAGGCCGCCGTGGAGGTCGGCACCGGCTCGGGCGAGACCGCGCTGTGGCTGCTCCGCGGCATGGTGCCGGACGGCGTGGTGACCTCGATCGACGCGGACGCCTCGGTGCACCGCGAGGCCCGCGGGACGCTGCGCGACGCCGGCGTCCCGGCCGGCCGCACCCGACTGATCGCCGGCCGCGCGGTAGACCTGATGCCCCGCCTCACCGAGGGCGGCTACGACCTGGTCTCGGTCAACATCGCCACCACCGAGTACCCGCAGTACCTGGAGCTCGGCCTGCGCCTGCTCCGCCCGGGCGGCGTCATCGTCTTCGCAGGCACCCAGCTGGCCGGCCCGGACACCCGCAGCGCGATGGCCCAAGCCCTGCGCGAACTCATCCGCGAGGTCCAGTCCGACGACACCCTCGTCCCCGTCACCCTCCCCACCGGCCCAGGCCTCCTGGCCATCACCAAGCGCGCCTGACCGGTGGTCGCCACTCGTTCGGGGAGTAGGTGAGGGGCACCTTTCGCCAACTGGCTTGGTGAAAGGTGCCCTTCGCCTCTCATGCGATCGGGTCAGGCGGGGGAGACGGAGAGGAGCTTGCCCGCGAGGCCTCGGGAGCGGGTGGAGAGGCGCTTGGCGATGTCGTTGAGGACCACCGCGGCGGGGGAGTCCGGGGCTTCCAGGACCAGCGGCGTGCCCGCGTCGCCCGCCTCGCGCAGGCGCGGGTCGAGCGGGACCTGGCCGAGCAGCGGGACCTCGGTGCCCAGCGAGCGGGACAGCGAGTCGGCCACCAGCCGACCGCCGCCGGAGCCGAAGACCTCCATCCGCTGGCCGTCGGGCAGCTCCATCCAGGACATGTTCTCCACCACGCCCGCCAGCCGCTGGCGGGTCTGCATGGCGATCGCCCCGGCGCGCTCGGCGACCTCGGCCGCCGCCTGCTGCGGGGTGGTGACCACCAGGATCTCGGCGTTCGGGATGAGCTGGGCGGTGGACAGCGCCACGTCGCCGGTGCCGGGCGGCAGGTCCAGCAGCAGCACGTCCAGGTCGCCCCAGAACACGTCGGCGAGGAACTGCTGCAGCGCGCGGTGCAGCATCGGGCCGCGCCAGACCACCGGGGTGTTGCCCGGGGTGAACATGCCGATCGAGATGACCTTCACGCCGTGCGACTGCGGCGGCATGATCATCTTCTCCACCTGGGTGGGCTTGCCGCCCGCGCCCAGCATCCGCGGCACCGAGTGGCCGTAGATGTCGGCGTCGACCACGCCCACCGACAGCCCGCGCTCGGCCATCGCGGCGGCGAGGTTCACCGTCACGCTGGACTTGCCGACGCCGCCCTTGCCCGAGGCCACGCAGTACACGCGGGTCATCGAGCCCGGCTCGGCGAACGGGATGCGCGGTTCGGCGGCGTCGCCGCGCAGCGACTTGCGCAGCTCGGTGCGCTGCTCGTCGCTCATCACGTCCAGCTCGACCTGGACGGAGCCGACGCCGTCGACGGCGGCCACCGCGTCGGTGACCCGCTGGGTGATGGTCTCCCGCATCGGGCAGCCCTTGACCGTCAGGTAGACCTCGACCAGCACGGCGCCGCCGTCGCCGATGGACACGCTCTTGACCATGCCCAGGTCGGTGATCGGCCGCCGGATCTCCGGGTCCTCGACCTGGCTGAGGGCCTTGCGGACGGTGTCCTCGGTGGGCGCGGACTGCGTACTGGTCACGGTTACCTCGGCAAGCTGTTGGGAACTTCGCGGAGAGGACCAAGGCTCTCACACGGCCTCCTCGGGGCGACTCCAATGCTACGGATCGGTAGCCCGCCCGGAACAGGGGCGATGGCGATCGGGGCCGGTTCACGCGGGGTGACCGTCCGGGGTTCGGCGGGGGCGCTGCGCAGTCGGGTGAACGCGGACCGTAATATCAATCTTCGTGGCCGAGACGGCTCTTGATCGATTACCGACTCGAAGCGAATTGCTGGCGTACCGCAGTTTCCTCCGCGCGCACGCCCGGGTCACGCGCTGCCTGGAGGGCGACCTGATCGCCGAGCAGCGGCTCACGCTGGCCGCCTACGACGTGCTCGAAGCGCTGGCCGAAGCGCCGGAGCACCGGTTGCGGATGACCGAGCTGGCCGACGTCGTGCTGCTGTCCCGCTCCGGGGTGACCAGATTGGTGGACCGCCTCGAACGGCTCGGGCTGGTGCGCCGCGTCCGGGTGGATTCCGACGGCCGGGGAGTGCAGGCGGTGATCACCGACAGTGGTGAGAACCGGCTGCGGACGGCGCTCGCCACGCACCGCAGCGGCGTCGCGCGGTACTTCGTGTCGGCGACCGCGGGCGAGCTGGAGGCGCTGGTGCGCACCTTCGAGCGGCTGGCCGACGGGGGTGTGCCGTCGCCGCCCGGGCAGCGTGCGCAAGCATGAGGACGTGCCAGAAGCGAAGTACTCGACGTCCGAGGTGATCCGCGCGGTCGGGCTGGTGCGGTTCGCCGACCGCAGGCTGCTGCTGGTCCGCGCCGGCTACCAGGACGCGTTCTACCTGCCCGGTGGCAAGATCGACCCCGGCGAGACCGAGGTGCAGGCGCTGCACCGGGAGATCCGCGAGGAGCTCGGCGTCGAGCTGGTGGGCCCGGACTTCTACCGCCGCTACGAGACGGACGCGGTCGGCCAGGGCGAAGGCGTCCAGGTGTCGCTGAGCTGCTACTCGGGCGAGCTCGACGGCGAGCCCGTCCCGGCGGCGGAGATCGCCGAACTCGCCTGGATGACCCGCGAGGAGTACCTGGCCCGCCCGGTCACGGCCCCGGCGATCGTCGCCCTCTACGCCGACCTCGACCCGGCCTGATCAGGACCGGGCCCGGCGCCTGTCCACCGCGCCGGGGAGCTCTTCGCGGAGGCGGTCCAGCTCGCCGCGCAGGTAGTCGCGGGTGGCCACCTCGCCGATCGCCAGGCGCAGCGCCGCCAGCTCGCGGGCCAGGAAGTCGGTGTCGGCCTTGGTCTGCTCGGCGCGCGCCCGGTCCTCCTCCAGGGAGATGCGGTCGCGGTCGTCCTGGCGGTTCTGCGCCAGCAGGATCAGCGGCGCGGCGTAGGACGCCTGGGTGGAGAAGGCCAGGTTGAGCAGGATGAACGGGTACGGGTCCCAGCGCAGTCCGACCGCGAACAGGTTCAGGCCGATCCAGGTGATCACGAAGAGCGTCATCCAGAACAGGAACGTGCCGGTGCCCAGGAACCGGGCGATGCGCTCGGAGAACCGGCCGAAGAACTCCCGGTCGAAGCTGATCGGCAGGCGGTGCTGCGGCCGGGGTTGGTCGAGTCGGCGGTGGGTCAGCAGCTCGGGCATCAGCGCGGCTCCCGGTTCGGCGGTGGGTTCGGTTCGGCGTCGGGCAGTCCGCTCTCCCGCCAGCCCTCCGGCAGCAGGTGGTCCAGCACGTCGTCGACGGTGACCGCGCCGATGAGGTGCTCCTCGTCGTCGAGCACCGGCCCGCACACCAGGTTGTAGGCGGCGAAGTAGCGGGTCACCTCGGTCAGCGGGGCCTGCGCGGACAAGCTGGCCAGGTCGGTGTCCAGCGCACCTGCGACCAATGTGGACGGTGGTTCGCGGAGCAGCCGCTGGATGTGCACGCAGCCCAGGTAGCGGCCGGTCGGGGTGGCCGACGGCGGGCGGCAGACGAAGACCAGGCTGGCCAGCGCCACCGGCAGGTCCGGGTTGCGCACCAGGGCGAGGGCCTCGGCGATGGTCGCGTCGGGTTCGACGACCACCGGTTCCGGCGTCATCAGGCCGCCCGCGGTGTCGGAGGAGTAGCTCAGGAGCCGCTTGACCGGGGCGGACTCCTCCGGCGCCATCAGGCCGAGCAGCCGGTTCTTGTCCACTTCGGACAGTTCGGCCAGCAGGTCGGCGGCGTCGTCGGGGTTCATCGCCTCCAGCACGTCGGCGGCGCGCTCGTCGTCGAGGTGGCTCAGCAGGTCCTTCTGGTCCTCCTCCGGCAGCTCCTCCACGACGTCGGCGAGCCGTTCGTCGTCGAGCGCCTCGGCGACCTCGTAGCGGCGCTTGGACGGCAGGTCGTGCAGGGTGCTGGCCACGTCGACGGCGCGCATCGTGTCGAACACGGCCAGCAGCTGCTGGACGCCCTGCGGGCGGCCGGTGACCTCGGCGAACCCCAGACCGCTCACCTGGTCCCAGGCCAGCACCCGGGTCGGGCCCCAGCGGCCGAGCCTGCCGGTGCGCTCGCGGACCGCCAGCTTGGACAGCTGCCAGTCGCGGGTGCGGGTCTGCTCCATCGCGACGTCGACCAGCACGGCGGGCGTGCCCGCCGGGTCGACGCCGACCCGCGCGTCGAGGAGCTGGCCGAGCACCAGCAGTTCGTTGGGGCGCTGGTGGAACTTCCGCAGGTTCACCGATCCGGTGGCCAGCGTCACCGCGTTGGGCTCGATCCGGGTGACCCGCAGCATCGGCACGAAGATGCGGCGGCGGGTGGGCAGCTCGACGACCGCGCCGAGGACGCGCGGCGGCCGCCGCCCGATGCTCAGCCCGGCGACCACGTCGCGCACTCGACCGATCGATTCGCCATCCGGCCCGAACACCGGGAGCCCGGCCATCCGGGCGGCGAAAACCCTGGTCGCGGCAACCACGCGATCAGGTTAGGCACTGATCGGTCGGCCCGCCGCCCGGACGATCCGGGTGACCTTCGGCACGCACTGCGCCGCCGCGCGGCGTGGTACGACAGCGGGGAGCTTTCGTCGTTGAGGAGGACAACGTGGACGGTCGACGTGCTCGGCGCAGCTGCCTGGCGGTGCCCGGTTCCAGTGCGAAGATGATCGACAAGGCGCGCGGCCTCGCCGTCGACCAGTTCTTCCTGGACCTCGAGGACGCGGTGGCGCCGCTGGCGAAGGCCGAGGCCAGGGACCGGATCGTCGGCGCGCTCAACGAGGGCGGCTGGGGCGGCAAGATCCGCTCGGTGCGGGTCAACGCGCTCGACACCGAGTGGACCTACCGCGACGTGGTGACCGTCGTGGAGGGCGCGGGTGCCGAGCTGGACACGATCGTCCTGCCCAAGGTCAGCAGCGCCGAGCACGTGCGCTGGCTGGACCTGACGCTGACCCAGATCGAGCGCGCGACCGGGCTGGAGGTCGGCCGGATCGGCATCGAGCCGCAGATCGAGGACGCCGCCGGTCTGGTCGAGGTGGACGCGATCGCCACCGCATCGCCGCGGGTGGCGGCGCTGGTGTACGGGCCGGCGGACTTCATGGCCTCGATCAACATGCGCTCCCTGGTGGTGGGCCACCAGCCGCCGGGCTACGACGTCGGCGACGCCTACCACTACACGCTGATGCGCATCCTGATCGCGGCCCGCGCGGCCGGGGTGCAGGCCATCGACGGCCCGTACCTGCAGATCAAGGACGTGGAGGGGCTGCGGCGGGTCGGCGGCCGCACGGCGGCGCTGGGCTTCGACGGCAAGTGGGTCCTGCACCCGGCCCAGGTGGACGCGGTGAACGAGCTGTTCTCACCCCGCCAGGAGGACTACGACCACGCCGAGAACATCCTGGACGCCTACGAGTGGCACACCTCGGCGGCCGGTGGCGCGCGCGGCGCGGCGATGCTCGGCGACGAGATGATCGACGAGGCCTCCCGCAAGATGGCGCTGGTGATCGCGGGCAAGGGCCGGGCGGCCGGGATGACCCGAACGGACCGCTGGACGCCCCCGGAAGCATGACCGACCACCACTCGCCCTGAGGGCGGTGTCAATTTCGCGAGAAATTGACGTTCACCCGGGTGACGGTCAATTTCGCGCGAAATTGACACCATGCTGGAGCGGGCGGCGCGCTGACCAGGGATTGTCGGTGCCGTTCACCCGGTGGCTGGTCAATTTCGTACGAAATTGACACGGGGTGGTCTGGGCCGCGGGTGGCGGGTTGGTCCACCGGGGTCGAGGTTGGGTGGCAATGGGGGCCAGAAGCGCCGTTCGGGGCCACCGGGCGGCGTTCTCGCGGTAGGTTTCGGGTGATCCGCAGGTGTCGACCGAGAGGGCGGATTCCGAGGTGTCCACCGCGGCTGGAGCGGAGAACGAGCAGGAACTGCGCCTGGCGCTGGCGATGCGCGGCGGTGCGAGCATGGCCGTGTGGATCGGCGGCGCCGTCGCCGAGATCAACCGGCTGCGCACCGCGCTGGTCGACGCCGACGACGGGGCGCACCCGTGGGCCGCGCTGGCGGAGCTGTCCGGCTACGACTCGGTCGCCGTCGACGTGCTCGCCGGGGCCTCGGCCGGCGGGCTCAACGCCACGCTGCTGGCCACCACCCTCGTCTACGGGATGCCCTTCGACCGGATGCGCGAGATCTGGGTGCGGCTGGGCGATGTGGAGGCGATGTCCCGGCCGCTGCCGAAGTTCTGGCAGCCCAGCCCGCCGTCGCTGCTGGAGGGCGACGCCTACTTCCGCGCCGAACTGGTGAAGGTCATCACCGGCAACGTGCCCGCCGAGCCGGACCTGCCGAACAACCGCGCCGACCTGCTGCTCACCGCGACCCTGCTGGACCCGGTCCTGGAGCAGCGCCTCGACGGCCGCTCCGAGCCGATGCTGCAGGAGCGGCGCACCGCGTCGTTCTCGTTCCAGCACCGGGGGCGGGCGGGCGATCCGCTGTCCGACTTCGGCGCGGGCGAGCAGTTCGGCGCCACGGTGCTGCGGCTGGCGCACGCGGCCCGCGCCACCTCGGCGTTCCCGTTCGCCTTCGAACCCGCACAGGTGTTCTCCTCGCTGGGCGAGCCACCGGCGGGCGAGCCGAACATGGTCGGGCTGTTCTCCGAGACCACCCCAGATTCCGGTCGCGCGCCGTTCCGCGTGATCGACGGCGGCGTGCTGGACAACATCCCGGTGTCGGCGGCGATCCGCGCGATCACCGAAGCCCCGGCGGACCGCCCCACGCAGCGGTGGCTGCTGTACCTGAACCCGGACCCCGTCGCCGCCCGCACGCAGCGCCGCGAGCCGGGGCACGCGGTGCCGGTCACGCTGACCGCGCTGCGCGCCCGCATGACCCAGGAATCGCTGCTGGCCGACCTCGACGCGCTGGCCGACCACAACCTCCTCGTGGAGCGAACCTCCTTGCGCCGCAAGGCCTTGTTCGCCCGGCTGCACGCCACGCCCGACGCGGAGCGGCTCGCGGTGCTGGCGAGCCAGGTCGCCGCCGTCGCTCCCGACCACGCCGTGGTGCGCTCGGAGCTCGACGCGCAGGCGGCGTACCGGTTGCTCACCGAGCCCGCGGGCAGCGAGGACGGGAAGCTGCTGCCGCCGGTGGTCGGTGATCCGCTCGCGGAGTGGTCGGCGCAGGCCCGGACGCAGCTCGCGCGACGCCTGTCGGACGGGCTCGGCCGCGACGCGACGACGCGCGTCTTCGACGACGCGCACAGCCTGCTCGCCGCGATCCAGGAGTGCCTCGGCTGGGCGTGGGACATCGAGCGGTGGTCGCCGGAGAGCCGGGAGATCGGGCGCTGCAAGTCGGTGCTCTACCGGTTGCGGACGTTCGCCGAGGTGCTGGAGGGCCACGCCGACCGGTACTGGATCAACGGCGCGAAGCTGGAGCCGATCGTCGAGACCGCCGAGCTCGACGAGTGGGTGCAGCGGGTGCTCCGCCGCCGGATCCGGTTGCAGCACGCGCTGCCCACGCCGATCGCGCCGCTGCTCGGCGAGGTGCTGGGCGAGGCGGAGGAGGGCGCGGACTTCCAGCGGGTGCTGGCCGAGTTCGCCGCCGAGCTGCGGTCCATCGTGGAATCCTCGGGCGGCGACGCGGTGCCGGACGCCAGCGGGATCGACGCGGTGGCGGAGGCGCGCAAGCTGCTGCACCGGGTGGCCGACCGGCTGGCCGCGCTGGCACCGCCGCGCGAGCGGTGCGATGAGCCCGAGCAGATCGGCTATTCGCTGCTGGAGCGCGGCGACCACCGGGACGAGGTGCTCCAGCAGCTCGTGGTGCTGACCGCGCCGCTGGACGTGGGCCGGGTGCCGGGCTCGCGGATCAACCTGCTGCGGGTGGTCAGCGACGAGCAGAGCCCGCTGCCGTTCGCGGCGCTGCGCCGCGGCGAGGGCGTGCCGCTGCGCATCGCGGACAAGATCCGCGGCCTGGACGTCGGCAACTTCGGCGCGTTCCTGTCCGCCAAGTGGCGGGCCAACGACTGGATGTGGGGGCGGATGGACTCCGCTGCCGCGCTGGTCGGGCTGCTCACCGATCCGGCGCGGCTGGCGCGGCGGCACAGCGGTTCGGAGGAGCTGGGCGACGCGCTGCAGGCGATCGTCAGCCGTCCGACGAAGGCCGAGCTCGGCGACCTGGACGAGGCGCAGGCCAAGCAGTGGCGCGGTTTCCTGGCCGAGGTGTGGGCGCGGCGCGCCGGTGAGGTGCGCGCCGAGCTCGACGCCCTGTTCGCCCGGCCCGACGACGAGCACCCGCTGACCGAGACCCGCGACCTGCTCACCGAGCGTCTGCAGTGGACGATCGCGGCGGAGGAGGTCCCGTACGTCGCGACGGTTGCTGCAGGTGCGGACCAGCGCGGCGGCGGCCGGCCGTCGACGCCGTCGCCCGCGCAGCTGTCGAGCGAGGTCGAGCGCTACGCCGTGGGCCGCCAGCGGTTCGCCGACCTGGGCGAGCGGCGCGCGCTGTCGCTGGCCACCCGCTTCGGGATGCTCGCCTACCGCGCTGCCCGCCCGTCCGGAGGCGGCGTGCTGCCGTGGCTCGGGCGACGGGCGATGACGCTGGTCAAGCCGCTGGCCATGGCCGTCGTCTACGCCTTGGCCGCGCCGCGGCGGGTGGCGCTGCTCGGCCTGTTCGCCGCCACCGCGGTGGCGTTCACCGGGATCGGCCAGCCGAACCTGCAGACGATGGATCTCCCGGGCAGCTACTCCGAACTCCAGCGGTACGACGAGCCGCTCACCGCCCAGATGTCGACTGCGACGGCAGTCGCTCCCTACCAGGGCCATTGCCCGCTGGGTGGTGTGTGCCAGGGCGCCGGGGAGGACTTCGGCTGGTTCGCCTACACCCCGGTGCACGGGAACTGGACGGCGATCGCGGACTTCTCCGGAACCTCCTTCGGCCCCGGTGTGCTGTTCGCGATGCTGCTGGTGGCGGTCTTCGCGGTGTGGACGGGCAGCCGGATCGGCCTCCGCTTCGGCCGCGGGCTCGCGCGCTGGCTTCCCGCGCTGGCCATCGCGGCGGTGCTGCTCGCCGTGGAGTACTGGCTGTTCAGCACCGGGTTCCGCCTCGGCCCGCTCGGACTGGCGCTGGCGGCGGTGCTGCTGACCTGGCCCGCGACGATCGCCTACCGGACCGGTGCCCGCATCGGCGCAGCGGCCCTGACGGCTCTGGTGTTCGGCGGAGTGCTGTGGCTGACCGAGCCGGACGCCTACAGCGGTGGCGGCTGGATCCTGTTCGCGACGGTGCTGGCGGCCTACGCACACATGCTCCTGCTGAGCACGGTCGACGTCCTCGCCCCGCGGCCGCGGAGCACTGCCTAAGCCTTGCGGACGGGCGGCACCGGGGCCGTGTGCGGGGACGCTTCGGTGAGCGGGGCGGCCGTTCCGGCGACGGCGGCCAGCTGCGGCGAGGTCAGGCAGGACATCCGGTTCGCCGCCGCGGCACCCCACTCGTCGAGCCCCGCTTTCGGCAGTTCGCGGGTGGACGCCACGACCACGATGTTGCCCGCGCGGTGGCGCAGCAGGACGGCGGGCTCGGCGAGCACCAGGACGTGCGGGAACACCTCGCCGACGGCGGCGATCGCGCGCAGCGCGAACTCCAGCTCGCCACCGTCCCAGAAGTTCGCCGCGCACAGGCCGCCGGGCCGCAGCACGCGCGCGATGTCGCTCAGGAACTCGACGGTGGCCAGCTCGGTGGCCACGCTGCCGGCGCGGAAGACGTCGAGCACCACCAGATCGGTGCTCCCGTCCGGCGCTTCCCGGATGCCCGCGCGCCCGTCCTGCACGCGGACCTCCAGCCCCGGCACCTCGTCCAGCGCGAGGTGCTCGCGCACCAGTTCCACGAGCGGTTCGTCGAGCTCGAACGCGGTCTGCCCGGAACCCGGCCGGGTCGCGGCGACGTAGCGGGGCAGCGTGCACCCGGCGCCGCCGAGGTAGGTGGCCGACACGGCGGTCCCCGGCGGCCAGTGCCGGTCGACGGCCTGCGCGATCCAGGCGACGTACGGGAACTTCAGGTAGGTCGGATCGGCGAGGTCGACGAAGGACTGGGAGACGCCGTCGACGGCCACGGTCCAGCCGGCCGCCCGGTGCGGATCGGGGATCAGCTCGGCCTCGCCGAACCAGACCGCCCGTTCGACGCGGACCCGCTCCACGGCACTCACCCCCGCCCAGAACCCTAGCCAAGCGAGCCAGGGCCTTGCGCTCAACCCGAGTTGAGCGGACAGGCTACGGCCGGAATGCGCACCGGCGGGCAAAGCCTGTCGCGCGTTGCCCCGGCGTCAACCGCAGTCCAGCTCGACCGGAATGTTGCCCAACCGCAGTCCTGCTCAACCGCACCTCAGGGGACCGTGATGCAACCCAGCCACAAGAAACCGCCAAACGCGAGCTCACTCCCCAACGCGACCACCACTGTGAATCGCGGAGCGGCGGGACCGGAGGCGGTACTGCTGCTGGCGCTGGCCTGCGCGGGTTCGTTCGTGGTGATCCTCGATGCCACGATCGTCTCCGTCGCGCTGCCCGCAATCCGCGTCGAGCTGGGGTTCACCGACACGACGCTGCCGTGGGTGGTCAACGCCTACACCCTCGCGTTCGCGGGGTGCCTGCTGCTCGGCGGGCGGTTGTCGGACGTGTACGGCCAGCGTCGCATGTTCGTGCTCGGCATGGGGCTGTTCACCCTGGCCAGGACGGTGGGCGGGCTGGTCTCCTCGGCCGAGCTGCTGCTGGCCGCGCGGGCCGTGCAGGGCATCGGCGGAGCGCTGCTGATGCCGGTCACGCTCTCGCTGCTGACCACGACGTTCACCGAGCCCGCGCAGCGCGCGCGGATGCTGGGCACCTGGAGCGCGGTGGGCGCGGCCGGAGCGGCGGCCGGGCCGGTGATCGGCGGTCTGCTGACCGAGTGGGCGGGCTGGCGGTGGGTGTTCTTCATCAGCGTGCCGATCGGGGTGCTGGCCGTCGTGGTCGCGCGGGCGGTCCTGCCGCCGCGCTCGGACGACGTGCCGCGGCCGCGGCTGGACGCGCTGGGCGCCGTGCTGGTCACCGCGGGCCTGGTCGGCATCGTGTACGCGGTGATGCACGCGGCCGAAGCGGACGCATCGGTGTGGTCGTCGCTGCTGGCGGGCGTGGTGCTGCTGGGAGTCTTCCTGGTGCACCAGGCCCGGTGGTCGCGGGAGCCGCTGGTGCCGCTGGGCATCTTCCGGCTGCGGTCGGTCAGCAGCGGCAACGTCGTGATGTTGTTGCTGGGACTGGGTTTCTTCGCCAGCCCGATCCTGCTGTCGCTGTACCTGCAGGACGTGCACGGCTATTCGCCGCTGCACGCCGGGCTCGGCTACCTGCCGATCGGGGTGGCGCAGTTCGCCGGAGCGCAGTTCGCCGGACCGCTGTCGGTGCGGCTGGGCGTGCGCCGCGCGGCGGTGCTGTCCTGCCTGCTCGGTGCGGCGGGCCTCGCGGGCGTCGCGTTGCTCATCGGGGTGCACGCCTCCTACGTGACCTCGGTGATGCTGCCCGGCCTGGTCTTCGGGTTCGGCACCACCGCGGCGTTCACCCCGATCACGGTGGGCGCGACCAGCGGCGTCCCGCCGCACCAGAACGGTTTGGCCGCCGGACTGCTGAACACCGTCCGCCAGACCAGCGGCGCGATCGGGCTCGCCGTGCTGAGCGTGCTGTCGGCGGCGGTGGCCGCGTCGTGGCGGGCGGCGCACTTCGGCGACGACCTCAACGCGCTGGCGCACGGCTACACCGCCGCTTTCGCCGCATCGGCGGCGTGCCTCGCGATCGCGGGGATCATCGCCGCCGTGGCGATGCCCGGCGCTCAGCGGGGCGCGGGGATCTCGGTCTCGGCGCGGAATCCCGGGCAGCGCTCGGGAATGCCGCGCGAGCGGCAGCCGAGCAGGCGGTCCAGGTAGGCGCGAGCGGTGGCCAGTTCCGCCTGCTGCCGTTCGATCTCCTCGATCCGCGCGGCGACCCCGTCGAGCCAGTCCGGCCCGTCGTCGAGCATGAGCGCGATCTGCTCCAGGCTGAACAGGCCGGTCGTGCGCCATTGCTTGATCAGGGCGATGCGGTAGAGCTGATCGGTGTCGTACCAGCGCTTCCCGGCTCGCCGGTGCGGGGTGATCAGCCCGCGCCGCTCCCAGTAGTGCAACGTCGAGACGGCCAGGTCGAAGTGGTCGGCGACGACTCGGATGGGGGTCAAAGCGGTCACGGACCCATTCGACCGCACTCCGGTTTGTGAGGCAAACCTTACTTGCCTTCGCGGGTGGGGTGCGGGGCGTCGTGCTTGCCCCTGCGCTGCCCCGGAACGCCGACCGGTTCCCAGCCGCGGCGAGCGCGTTGCGCGCCTCGGCTGCGGTAGACGACGTACGGGCGGAACAGGTACCGCACCGCGGCGAACCCGCTCAGCGCGTGCACCAGCCTGGTGAACGGGAACAGCGCGAACAGCAGCATCCCGGCCAGCACGTGCGCCTTGAACGACCACGGCACGTCCACCATCAGCGCCACCTCCGGCCGCAGCGCGAAGATGCTGCGGAACCAGGGCGAGACGGTGGCCCGGTAGTCGTAGCCCTCGGTCACGCCGTTGGCCAGCACGGTGGTGAGCAGCCCGAGCAGGATCGCACCGACCAGCACCAGGTACATCGCCTTGTCGTTCACCGTGGTCGCGGAGAACACCGGCCCGTTGCGGCGCCGCCGGTAGATCAGCAGCGCCACCCCGATCAGCGTGCACACCCCGGCCAGCGCGCCGAGCCCGACCGCGACCAGGTGGTAGAGCTGCTCGGACACGCCGAGAGCCGCGGTCCAGGACTCCGGGACGAGCAGGCCGACGACGTGCCCGACGATCACCACCAGCAGCCCGAAGTGGAACAGCGGGCTGGCCAGCCGCAGCAGCCGCGACTCGTAGAGCTGCGAGGAGCGGGTGGTCCAGCCGAACCGGTCGTAGCGCCAGCGCCAGAGCGAGCCGACCACCAGCACAGCGATCACCGCGTACGGCGCGGCGCCCCACAGCAGCACGTCCCAGGTGCTCATCGCGGACCTCCGAACGGTTGCAGCGGCCCGGCCATCCCCACGGATTCCTGCGGCGGGCCGGTCGCGGCGATGCGCTTGGCCGCGCGCAGTGCTTCCGGCGTCGGCGCGGGCAGCGTCGCCAGCACTGCCTCGACGCCGCGCGCGTAGACGGTGCCCTGGTCGCGGAGGGCGTCGGCGAGCAGGGCGAGTCCGGCGTGGTGGTCGACGAGCAGTGCGGTGCCGCGCTCCTGGTCGGTGGTGGCGGCGAACTCCAGCACGACGGTCAGGTGGTCGGGCAGCTCGTCCGGCGGCGGCAGCACGCCCGCCGCCCGGTAGATCCGCTTGAAGTCCACGATCGCCCGACCCCGGTTCCGGGTGTCGCCGGTCGTCCAGTAGCTGAGGTACTGGCAGCAGCGGCGGCGCAGGTCGAAGGTCTCCACGTAGTGCTGCTGCGCGGCCAGCAGCGACGTCGTCTCCAAGTGCAGCACCAGCTCCAGCAGCGGATCTCGTTGTGCGGCCGGGAGTTCCGCGCACGCCTCGCGAAGCAGCGGGAGCCGTTCGAGGAGTTCTTCGTCGGGGTAGGAGAGCAGGAACGCGGCGATCCGGTGGGTCAGCGCGCGGGCGCGGTCGAAGGTCATCAGCGGTCCTCGCCGTCGGGCGGGAACAGGCCCTCGGGCGTGCCGCGGCCGTCCCAGTTGAGCAGGTTCACCCGGCGCGAGCCGTCGGGGGCGGTGAAGTGCTCCGCGCTCTGCCGCTGCTTGAGCAGGTGGAAGTTCTCCACCGCCATCGGCACCGGCGCACCGGAGGTCTCGCCGAACGGGCCGGACTCGTACATGCCCGGCCCGCCCTCGTAGTCCAGCGAGCAACCGGGCTCGTCGAGCTGCCCGGCGAGTTCGGCGTGCGCCTGCGGGACGACGTAGCGCTCCTCGTACTTCGCCAGCGCCAGCAGCCGGTACATCCGCTCCACCTGCGGCACGTCCAGCCCGGCAGCCTCCGGGATGGACGGATCCGGCGGCCGGCCGAGGTTGATGTCGCGCATGTAGGCGCGCATCGCGCCGAGCTTGCGCAGCGCCGCGGTGACCGGAGCGGTGTCCCCGGCGGTGAACAGCTCGGCCAGGTACTCCACCGGGATCCGCAGCGCGTCGATGGCGCCGAACAGGTTCCCCACGTCCTCGCCGTCGTGGCCGGTCTCCACCAGCTTGTCCACCACCGGCGACAGCGGCGGCACGTACCAGACCATCGGCAGCGTGCGGAATTCCGGGTGCAGCGGCAGGGCGACCCGGAATTCCTTGATCAGCGCGTGGATCGGGGAGCGCTGCGCGGCCTCGACCCAGTCCCCGGGTATCCCGGCGCGCCGCGCGGCGGTCACCACCTCCGGATCGTTCGGGTCGAGCAGCACCTCCAGCTGCGCGGGGTACAGGTCGTGCTCGTCGGGCATCGAGGCGGCCTCCAGCACGCGGTCGGCGTCGTAGAGCACCACGCCGAGGTAGCGCAACCGCCCGACGCAGGTCTCCGAGCACACCGTCGGCAGCCCGACCTCCATCCGCGGGTAGCACAGCGTGCACTTCTCGGCCTTGCCGGTGCGGTGGTTGAAGTAGACCTTCTTGTACGGGCAGCCCGTGACGCACATCCGCCAGCCGCGGCACTGGTCCTGGTCGACCAGCACGATGCCGTCCTCGGCGCGCTTGTACATCGCGCCCGAGGGGCAGGAGGCCACGCAGGACGGGTTGAGGCAGTGCTCGCAGATCCGCGGCAGGAAGAACATGAAGGTCTCTTCGAAGGATTGCCGGACCTCGTCGGACAGCCGTCGCAGCACCGGGTCCTGCTCGGTGAGCTCGGGCGATCCGGCCAGGCTGTCGTCCCAGTTGGCGCTCCAGGAGATCCGCATCGGCTCGCCGGAGATCAGCGACCGCGGCCGGGCCACCGGGATCTCCTCGCCCGCCGGTGCGGAGATCAGGTTGTCGTAGTCGTAGGTCCAGGGCTCGTAGTAGTCCTGGATGGCGGGCAGCTTCGGGTTGGCGAACAGCGACAGCAGCCGCTTGACCCGGCCGCCGCCGCGCAGCTTCAGCCGGCCCCGCCGGTTGAGCTCCCACCCGCCGCGCCACTTCTCCTGGTCCTCGTAGGTGCGCGGATATCCCTGCCCCGGGCGGGTTTCCACGTTGTTGAACCACACGTACTCGACGCCGCCGCGGTTGGTCCACGCCTGCTTGCAGGTCACCGAGCAGGTGTGGCAGCCGATGCACTTGTCCAGGTTCATCACCATCGCGAGCTGGGCCATCACGCGCATCAGTACTCGACCTCCTGGCTGCGGCGGCGGATCACGGTGACCTCGTCGCGCTGGTTGCCGGTCGGGCCCAGGTAGTTGAACGCGAACGAGAGCTGGGCGTAGCCGCCGACGAGGTGGGTGGGCTTGAGCAGCAGCCGGGTCAGCGAGTTGTGGATCCCGCCGCGCAGCCCGGAGATCTCCGACTTCGGCACGTCCACCACGCGGTCCTTGGCGTGGTAGACGTACACCGTGCCGGCCGGCATCTTCTGCGACACCACGGCCCGCGCCACCAGCACGCCGTTGCGGTTGACCGCCTCGACCCAGTCGTTGTCGCGCACGCCGATGCGCTCCGCGTCGGCCGGGCTCAGCCACAGGTCCGGGCCGCCGCGCGAGAGCGCCAGCATCAGCAGGTTGTCCTGGTACTCGGAGTGGATCGACCACTTCGAGTGCGGCGTCAGGTAGCGCACCGAAACCGCTGCTCCGCCGGGGGATTCCGGCTCGCCGAACAGCCGGTGGATGTTCAGCGGCGGCCGGTAGACGGGCAACCCCTCGCCGAGGTCGGCCATCCAGTCGTGGTCGAGGTAGAAGTGCTGGCGGCCGGTCAGGGTGTGCCAGGGCTTGAGGCGCTCGACGTTGACCACGAAGGCGCTGTAGCGGCGGCCGCCGTGCTCGCTGCCGCTCCACTCCGGGGAGGTGATCACCGGCACCGGTCGCGCCTGGGTGTCGGCGAAGGTGATCCGCCTGCCCTCGTCGGCCTGCGCCAGGTCGGCCAGCCGCACCCCGGTGCGCCGTTCGAGCTCGCGGAACCCCGCCACCGCGATGCGGCCGTTGGTGGTGCCCGACAGCGCGAGGATCGCCTCGCAGGCGTCCACGTCCCGCGCCAGCGACGGCCGCCCGTCGGCCACCCCGCCGCGCACGGCGCCGTTCTGGTGCCGCAGCCGCTCGACCTCCTGGTCGGGGATGACGTGCCAGCCCTTGTTGCCCACGCCGAGCTCGTCCACCAGCGGTCCGAGCGCGGCCATCTTCGCCGCCACCGCCGGGTAGTCGCGCTCGACGACGACGAGCTTCGGCATCGTGACGCCCGGAACCGCATCGACCTCGTTGCGGGTCCAGTCGCGCACGACACCGCCCGGGGTGGCGAGCTCGTCCGGTGTGTCGTGCAGCAGCGGGGCCGCCACCAGGTCCTCGCGCACGCCCAGGTGCGTCTCGGCGAGCTCGGAGAACTTGCGGGCTATCGCGTGGAAGGCGTCGAAATCGCTGCGGGTCTCCCACGGCGGGGCGATCGCCGGGGTGAAGGCGTGCACGAACGGGTGCATGTCGGTGGACGACAGGTCGTGCTTCTCGTACCAGGTGGCGGCGGGCAGCAGCACATCGCTGAACAGGCCGGTGCTGGTCATCCGGAAGTCCAGCGAGAGCAGCAGGTCGAGCTTGCCCTCCGGGGCGCGCGGGTGCCAGCGCACGTCGTGCGGGCGCCGTCCCGGTGGTGCTTCCTCGGCCCGCAGCGCCGAATCGGTGCCCAGCAGGTGCTTGAGGAAGTACTCGTTGCCCTTCGCCGAGGAGCCCAGCAGGTTCGCCCGCCAGACGGTGACGATCCGCGGCCAGTTCGCCTCGTCGTCCGGGTCGGTGCAGGCGAACTTCAGCCGCCCGGAGCGCAGCTCGGCGATGACGTGCTCGGCCGGGTCCGCCTTGGCCGCGCGGGCCTCGGCGACCAGCTCCAGCGGATTGCGGTCGAACGTCGGGTACGACGGCATCCAGCCCAGCCGCGCGGACTGGGCGATGCAGTCGGCCATCGACATGCCCCACAACTTCCCCGGGCCGAGCGGGTGGATCAGCTCCTCGGCGCCGAGCGCGTCGTAGCGCCACTGGTCGGTGGCCAGGTACCAGAACGCGGTGCCGATCATCTGTCGCGGTGGCCGGGCCCAGTCCGCCGCACCGGCCAGCGTCGCCCAGCCCGTCGCCGGGCGGCACTTCTCCTGCCCCACGTAGTGCGCCCAGCCGCCGCCGTTGACGCCCTGGCAGCCGGTCAGCGTCAGCAGGGCCAGGAACGCGCGGTAGATCGTGTCGGCGTGGAACCAGTGGTTGGTGCCCGCGCCCATCAGGATCATCGACCGGCCACCGGATTCCTCTGCGTTGCGGGCGAACTCGCGGGCCACCCGGATCGCCTGCGCGGCCGGAACCCCGGTGATCTCCTCCTGCCACGCCGGGGTGTGCGGCCGCGGATCGTCCAGCCCGCGCGGCCAGTCGCCCGGCAGCCCGGGCCGCCCGACGCCGTAGTCGGCCAGCACCAGGTCGAAGACGGTGGTCACCAGCCGGCCGCCGAGCCGGATCGCGGGCACGCCCCGGCGCAACCGGGCGCGGCGGTCGTCGGGCACGTCGAAGCGCGGGAGCTCGACGGCGACGGCCTCCGCCGCGGCGTGCTCGAGCAGGCTCAGCTGCGGCCGCACGTCGCCGAGGTCGAGGTTCCACCGCCCGGCGCTCGCCTCGTCGAAGCGGAAGCCCAGGCTGCCGCCCGGCACGTGCTCGCGGCCGGTCCGCTCGTCCACCAGCACCGGTTTGAAGCTGTCGTGCGCGCCGGTCGCGCCGAGATCGGCGGCGGTGACGAACTTGTCCGGCACCAGGCCCTCGCCGGTGTCGCGCAGCGCCACCAGGAACGGCAGGTCGGTGTAGCGGCGCGCATAGTCGGCGAAGCGCGGGGACTGCCGCTGCACGAAGAAGTCCCGCAGGATCACGTGCCCCATCGCCATGGCCAGCGCGCCGTCGGTGCCGGGCTGCGGCGCCAGCCAGGTGTCGGCGAACTTGACGTTGTCGGCGTAGTCCGGCGAGACGACCACGACCTTCTGGCCGCGGTAGCGGGCCTCGGTCATGAAGTGCGCGTCCGGGGTGCGGGTGACCGGGACGTTCGAGCCCCACATCACCAGGTAGCTCGCGTTCCACCAGTCCGCCGACTCGGGCACGTCGGTCTGATCGCCGAACACCTGCGGCGAGGCCACCGGCAGGTCGGCGTACCAGTCGTAGAACGACAGCATGGTGCCGCCGATCAGCGAGGTGAACCGCGCGCCCGCGGCGTGCGAGACCATCGACATCGCCGGGATGGGGGAGAACCCGGCGATCCGGTCCGGCCCGTACCGCCGGATCGTGTGCACGTGGGCGGCGGCGACGAGCTCCACGGCCTCGTCCCAGCTCGCCCGCACCAGCCCGCCCTTGCCGCGCGCCCGCTGGTAGCGCCGCCGCAGCTCGGGATCGTCCACAATGGACTCCCAGGCCCGCACCGGGTCCCCGGTGGCCGCCTTGGCGCGGCGGTACATCTCCAGCAGCACCCCGCGCACGTACGGGTAGCGCAGCCGGGTGGGGGAGTAGGTGTACCAGGAGAACGCGGCCCCGCGCGGGCAGCCGCGCGGCTCGTACTCGGGGGAATCCGGCCCGACCGACGGGTAATCGGTCTGCTGCGCCTCCCAGGTGATGACGCCGTCCTTGACGTAGACCTTCCACGAGCACGAGCCGGTGCAGTTCACGCCGTGCGTGGAGCGCACCACCTTGTCGTGGCTCCACCGGTCCCGGTAGAAGACGTCGCCCTCGCGCCCGCCGACCAGTTCGACCGTGCGCAGGTCCGCCGAGACCTCGCCGGGAGCGAGCAGCTTGCGGGTGCGCAGCAGCAGGTCGGATACCGGCCCGTCGAGTCCCGCTTCCGGTCGCTTGGCCATTCGCCGGACTCCTTCGCGAGTCGCCGGGGTTGGTGCCCGCCGCTGATCGCGCCGCCGATTCGCCGCGCGCGTCTGCGGCCCGCAAACTCGACGATTAGGCCGACCAGCGCAGCACGCAACTCGGCGTTTCAGCTGGTCAGGTCCCGTGAGTGCTTTGGGGTGCCATAGCCCCGCAAAGCGCTCACGGGTCGTCACCAGCGGAAACGAACCGAGAGCCGAGGTGTTCGCAGTGGTCAGTCATCCCGCACCCGCCCACCTCGGGCTGGCGGCCGAATCCGCCCAGAAGTGGATCGTGCTGGCCGTGTCGACCCTGGCGTTCACGGTCAACTTCTGGGCCTGGGCGCTGCTCAGCCCGCTCGCCCCCGGCATCGGGCAGCGGCTCGGACTGGCGCCGTTCACCCAGTCGATCCTGGTGGCGCTGCCGGTGATCATCGGCTCGGTCGGCCGGATCCCGGTCGGCTCGCTGACCGACCGCTACGGCGCGCGGCCGATGTTCACCGCGCTCAGCCTGCTGACGATCGTGCCGGTGCTGCTGGTCGGGTTGTTCCCGGACGCGCTGCCGGTGCTGATGATCGGCGGCGTGCTGCTCGGCCTCGGCGGCACGACCTTCGCCGTCGGGGTCCCGGCGGTCAACGGCTGGTTCCCGCCCGCCAACCGCGGCACCGCGCTCGGCGTGTTCGGCGTCGGCACCGGCGGAACCGCCATCGCCACCTTCAGCACGCTGCCGCTGATCAGCGCGTACGGCCAGTTCGCCCCGTTCCTGGTCGTGTCGGTGGCGCTGGTCGTGGTGGCGGCGCTGTCCTGGGCGCTGCTGCGCGACCCGGCCGACCGCGCGGTACCGGCGGGATCGGCCTTCAGCCGCACCGTCGAAACGCTGCAGCTGGCCGCGACCTGGCAGCTCTCGGTGCTCTACGCGCTCACCTTCGGCGGCTTCGTGGCGTTCAGCGTCTACCTGCCCACCTACCTGAAGACCGCCTACGACCTGACGGCGGCGGATGCGTCGACGCGCACCGCGGGATTCGTGGTGCTGGCCGTGATCGCCCGCCCCATCGGCGGCTGGCTGTGCGACCGGGCGCACCCGGCCACCGTGCTCGGCGCGCTGTGCTCGCTGGCGGCCCTGCTCGCCGCGCTCGCCGCCTTCGAGCTGCCGCTGGTGCCGGTCGGCACGATCGCGTTCCTCGGACTGGCCGCGGTGCTGGGCGCGGGCGCCGGAGCGGTGTTCGCGCTGGTCGCCAAGCTGGCCCCGGCCGAGGAGGTGGGCGCGGTGACCGGGCTGGTCGGCGCGGCGGGCGGGCTCGGCGGCTTCTTCCCGCCGCTGGTGATGGGCGCGATCTACGGCACCGCCGGGCAGTACACCTGGGGTTTCGTCCTGCTCGCGCTGGCCGCCCTGGGCTGCGCGGCGCTGGCGCTCACGGTGGTCCGCCGCGCGGCCGAGGCCTGAGAGCACTGTCCTGGTCGTACAACAGGAGGGGCACCCGCAGTCCGGGGAAGCACTCAGGTTCCGCCAAGCGGCCACGCACGCAGAACAACCACCAACAGGCACTGACATCCGCGCCGCTCACCCGGTTGGGGATGCGTGCAGCGCGGGGTACGTACATGATCTCCGGGAACCCCTCGCAGGGTAGCCTGATGGGGGAAGGGACATTGCGGCGGAATCGGGCTCGCCCGCCGTCGCGGTTCCGGCCTTGGCAGTACTTTTCACGGAGGTGTCAGCGGTGTCCAACCCATTCACCGGCGCGAGCCGGCCGACGCCGGGCACACCCAACCTGCCCACGCCGCCCAGCGGCTGGCCGATCGGCTCCTACGGCACGTACGAAGAGGCGCAGCGCGCCGTGGACCACCTCGCGGACAGCGACTTCCCGGTGCAGGAGGTGACCATCGTCGGCGTCGACCTGATGCTCGTCGAGCGGGTCACCGGACGGCTGACCTGGGGACGGGTGCTGGGCGGCGGCGCAGCCTCCGGTGCGTGGTTCGGTCTGCTGGTGGGCCTGATCATGGGCATGTTCACCCCGCAGGGCAGCTGGTTCGGCCCGGTGCTGGCCGGCCTCGGCGCGGGTGTGCTGTTCGGCCTGGTCTTCGCCGCGGTCGGCTACGCCTCGACCCGAGGCCGCCGGGACTTCTCCTCGGCGAGCCAGCTCGTCGCGGGCCGCTACGACGTCCTGGCCCAACCCCGCCACGCGGAGCAGGGCCGAGACCTCCTCGCCAAGCTCGCCATGAAACCCCCGCCCACCCAGTAGACGCGCAGTCCCCGGCGACGTCGGCGCTCTGCGGATTCGGCCAGAAGCGACCCAGGACCCCCGCGGAACAGCGGGGAGCCCGGGTCTCGCGCTTTCAACGCCCCGGGACCGCCCGAAACATCGACGCGAAACCGTCGCCCAGCACATTCCGCGGCGCGGATTCCTGGCCCGGCCGCGGCTGAAACACCGACCGAGAAGCCGGGCGCCCGCGGCTGTGCGCTTCCGTCATTTCTGCCGTCGTCCGAGGCTTGAGCAGGGCGTACCGTGCCGCTCTTCGCCGGTGCGGTCCGCAGCAGCCCGCTGGGGCGGCGCAGTTCCGAAATTCGGTTTCCGGGCCGTTGGGAGCATCGGGATGCGGCTTTCGGGGGAATCGGGGCGGTCCGCGGCATTGCCCATTTCGCCGATATTTACGTATTGGCAACAACGGGCCGCCGCAGCCTTGCCTTGATTGATCAACCGGCCTAGCTTTCCAGCACCGGCTCACCGCCGGTGGTGGCAGGCGACGAAGCCCCGCGATGCTTGGTCGTGGCTGCGACCAGCAACCGGGAGGACCGATCGTGAGAGTTCGCCGCACACGTCGCGCGGCCGTGCTGGGGGCGTCGCTGGTGTGCGCATCCGCGCTGACCGCCTGCGCCCCGGCATCGAGCGCGAACACCGTGAACCTCTACAGCGCGCCCGAGGAGAACCTGCAGCAGAACGTGGACCGCTGCAACGCCGAGTCGGGCGGCCGCTACAACATCGTCTACCACAAGCTGCCCCGCGACGCCGACGGCCAGCGCGAGCAGATGGTGCGCCGCCTCGCCGCCGGTGACACGGGTCTGGACATCCTGTACCTGGACGTCACCTGGGTCGGCGAGTTCGCCGAGGCGAAGTGGATCCGGGAGTGGACCGGGCAGGACAAGGCCGACGTGGAGCGCGGCACCCTGCAGGGTCCGCTGACGACCGCGACCTGGGACGGCAAGCTCTACGCGGCGCCGAAGAACACCAACGTGCAGCTGCTCTGGTACCGCAAGGACCTGGTGCCCGAACCGCCGGAGACCTGGCAGGAGATGATCTCCACCGCTCAGCGCCTCAAGCAAGAGGGCAAGCCGCACTGGATCTCGCTCACCGGCGCCCAGTACGAGGGCGTGTACGTGCACTTCAACACGCTGGTCGAATCGGCGGGCGGGCGCGTCATCTCCGAGGACGGCCGCACCGCCGTGGTCGACGACGGCGCGGTGCAGGCGATGCAGGCGCTGCGCGACCTCGGCACGGCGGGCGTGACCAGCGCGTCGATGAACAACGCCAAGGAGGACGACGCCCGGCAGGAGTTCGAGACCGGGCAGGCCGCGTTCCAGCTGAACTGGCCGTTCGTCTACGCCTCGATGGTGGAGAAGAAGCCGGAGCTGGTGGACGAGGTCGGCTGGGCGCGGCTGCCCGGCCTGCAACCGGGGGTGCCGAGCAAGTCCACCATCGGCGGCGCCAACTACGCGGTGAGCAGCTACTCGACCAAGCCGGACCTGGCCTTCGAAGCCACCAAGTGCCTGCGCAACCCGGAGAGCCAGAAGTTCTCCGCGCTCAACGACGGCGTGCCTCCCACGATCGAGTCCGTCTACGCCGAACCCGAGATGGCCGCCGAGTACCCGATGCGCGACACCATCCTGGAAGCCCTCAAGGACCCGGGCGTGCGGCCGGTGACCCCGGCCGCCCAGAACGTCTCCACGGTGCTGTCCAAGATGCTGTCCCCGATCGGTGAGATCGACCCGCAGCCCACCGCGGTCCGGATGCGCACCGAGGTGCAGAACGCCTTGGAGTCCAAGGGAGTGATGCCCTGATGGTGCAGCAGCAGGACGCCCTTCCAGTGGCGAAGGCGATCAGCGAGGGCAAGAAGGCGGAGCGCAAGCTCGGCTGGCTGCTCTGCGCCCCGGCCGCGCTGGTGATGCTCGCCGTCACCGGCTACCCGGTCCTCTACGCGCTGTGGCTGTCGTTCCAGCGCTTCGACCTGAAGTACCCGGACCAGCGCGAGTTCGTCGGGCTGGACAACTACATCACCGTGCTGGGCAACGGCTACTGGTGGACCGCGTTCGGGGTGACCGTGCTGGTCACGGTGATCTCGGTGGTCATCGAGTTCGTGCTGGGCATGGGCCTGGCGCTGATCATGCACCGGGCGCTGGTCGGCCGCGGCCTGGTCCGCACCGTCACCCTCATCCCGTACGGGATCGTCACCGTGGTGGCGGCGTTCAGCTGGCGCTACGCGTGGACGCCCGACACCGGCTACCTGGCCAACGCGATCACACCGGACGGCGCGCCGCTGACCGAGCACGCCAGCGCGCTGGCCATCGTGGTCCTCGCCGAGGTCTGGAAGACCACGCCGTTCATGGCGCTGCTGCTGATGGCCGGCCTGGCGCTGGTGCCCGACGACCTGCTCAAGGCGGCGGCGATGGACGGCGCCGGGCCGTGGCAGCGGTTCGTGAAGGTGATGCTGCCGGTGATGAAGCCGGCCATCCTCGTCGCGGTGCTCTTCCGCACCCTCGACGCGTTCCGCGTCTTCGACAACATCGTGGTGCTCACCTCCGGCGCGCAGGACACCTCCTCGGTGTCGGTGCTGGCCTACAACAACCTGATCAAGGGATTGAACCTCGGGATCGGCTCCACCATGTCGGTGCTGATCTTCATCGCGGTCGCGCTCATCGCGTGGATCTTCGTCAAGCTCTTCGGCACGGCCGCGCCCGGTAGCGACGACAAGGGGAGGCGCTGATGGCGGGCGTGGGCGGGGCGGAGACCCCCGCGCGGAAGGCCAAGTGGACGGTGCTCAACGCCGTCGTCGTGGTCTACGCGCTGCTGCCGGTGCTGTGGATCCTCTCGCTGTCGTTCAAGACGCCCGAGACGCTCTCCGACGGCAACCTGATCCCGCGCGAGTGGACGCTGGAGAACTACGCGGCGATCTTCAGCACCTCCGAGTTCACCCGCGCGCTGCTGAACTCCATCGGCATCGCGCTGATCGCCACCCTGATCGCGGTGGTGCTGGGCACCATGGCCGCCTACGCGATCGCCCGGCTGGACTTCCCCGGCAAGCGGCTGCTGGTCGGGGTGTCGCTGCTGATCGCGATGTTCCCGCAGGTGTCGCTGGTGTCCCCGCTGTTCGAGATCGAGCGGGTGCTGGGGCTGTTCGACACCTGGCCGGGCCTGATCCTGCCCTACATCACCTTCTCGCTGCCGCTGTCGATCTACACGCTGTCGGCGTTCTTCCGGGAGATCCCGTGGGAGCTGGAGAAGGCGGCGAAGATGGACGGCGCGACGCCCGGTCAGGCGTTCGCGAAGGTGATCGCGCCGCTGGCCGCGCCGGGCGTGTTCACCACCGCGATCCTGGTGTTCATCTTCTGCTGGAACGACTTCCTGTTCGCGATCTCGCTGACCTCCACGGAGAACTCCCGAACGGTGCCGGTGGCGCTGCAGTTCTTCACCGGCAGCTCGCAGTTCGAGGACCCGACCGGGTCGATCTCCGCCGCGGCGGTGGTGATCACCGTTCCGATCATCTTGTTCGTGCTGTTCTTCCAGCGACGCATCGTGTCCGGACTGACCTCCGGTGCAGTGAAGGGATAACCGAAGTGGCCGAGATCGTGCTGGACAAGGTGACCAAGCGCTATCCGGACGGGGCGCTGGCGGTCAACGAGGTGAACCTGGAGATCGCGGACGGCGAGTTCGTGATCCTGGTCGGCCCGTCCGGCTGCGGGAAGTCCACCACGCTGAACATGATCGCCGGGCTGGAGGACATCAGCGGCGGCGAGCTGCGCATCGGCGGGGAGCGGATGAACGAGCGCGCGCCGAAGGACCGCGACATCGCGATGGTGTTCCAGTCCTACGCGCTGTACCCGCACATGACGGTGTTCGAGAACATGGCGTTCCCGCTGCGGCTGGCCAAGGTCGACTCGGCGACGGTGCGCGCGAAGGTCGAGGAGGCGGCCAAGATCCTCGACCTGACCCAGCACCTGCAGCGCAAACCGGCCAACCTCTCCGGCGGGCAGCGCCAGCGGGTCGCGATGGGCCGGGCGATCGTGCGCAGCCCCAAGGCCTTCCTGATGGACGAGCCGCTGTCCAATTTGGACGCCAAACTGCGGGTGCAGATGCGGACCTCGGTGTCGAAGCTGCAGAAGCGGCTGGGCACCACGACGGTCTACGTCACGCACGACCAGACCGAGGCGATGACCCTGGGCGACCGCGTGGTGGTCCTGCGCGGCGGCGTGGTGCAGCAGGTGGGAGCACCGCAGCACCTCTACGAGCACCCGGCGAACCTGTTCGTGGCGGGCTTCATCGGCTCCCCGGCCATGAACTTCGTGCCCGTCGAGGCGGCCGAGGGCGTGCTGCGCAGCGCGCTCGGCGACGTGCCGCTGGGCGACCGCCTCCGCCGAGCCCTGGAATCCGCGGACGCCCCGCGCGAGCTCGTCCTGGGCATCCGCCCGGAGCACTTCGAGGACGCCGCGCTGCTCGACGACGCGGCCCGCGCCTCGGGCGCGACCTTCCGCGGCGAGGTGGACGTGGTCGAGGAGATGGGCTCGGACAAGTACGTCTACTTCACCTTGCACGGCGCCAGGGCCAGCACGGCCGAGCTCGACGAGCTGGCAGCCGACAGCGGCACCGCCGAAGTCCCCACCGACGAGGGCCAAGTGGTCACCCGCCTCTCGGTCCAGTCCGGCGCCCGCGAGAACCACGACCTCGAAGTCTGGTTCGACCCCGACAAGATCCACCTCTTCAACCCCACCACCGGCGCCACCCTCACCTGACCGCGTGAGCGGGGAGGCGAGGACGACGAGGTGAAGGGCACCTTTCGCCAACTAACTCGGCGAAAGGTGCCCTTCACTCATCACCTGATCGGCGGGCGGCCGAGGTCCTGGGTCCAGTAGACGCGGTAGCGGCTGGAGGGCACGTCGACACGGCCGACGCCGAGGTCGGTGAACTTGCAGTCGAGGATGTTGCCGCGGTGCACGGCGGTGTCCATCCACTTCTGGAAGACGACCTCGGCCGAGTCGTAGCCGGCGGCGATGTTCTCGCCGATGTAGTCGCCCGGATAGCCCGCGGCGCTGGTGCGGCCCGCGGGCCGGCTGCCGTTGCTGCCGGTGTGGTCGAAGAAGTCCCGGTGCGCCATGTCCGCGCTGTGCCCGGTCGCCGCCTCGGCCAGGTCGGCGTTCAGGCGCAGCGGCGGGCAGCCGGCGTCGGCCCGGGCTCCGTTGGTCAGGTCGAGCATCTGCTGCTCGGCGGACGGCGTTCTCGCCGCCGGGTGCAGCGGCCCGGCGCTGAACAGCGCCAGAACCGCGGCAGTTGCGCACAAAGCCGACATCCGCGATCACCCCCGCCGTTGGAAAGCCCTGTCCGGTGGGAGTTATAACCGCGAAACGATCGCGCTGCGCGTCGAGCCGCCGAATTGCGGCCGACGCCGGGCCGTGCTGCTCCAGGCCACAGTGGACGAATTGATCAAGCCTGGTTGGAGATCAGCACGAAGAGGGTGAAGATCCATCCCACGAGCAGGGCTACGAGGATGGTGAGCTTGTTGGTCATCAAGCGAGTCATGGCGGTGCCTCCGACGTGAACAACGAGGATCTGCAAGAGATTCGTCCTCACGATGTGGCCCGCGGTCGATCCCGGCAGGCGTCAGCGCACGGCGGCGCGCGGCGCGGCGGGAACCGCGTCCCACATCGCGCCGGGTTTTCGCTGCACCCACGAGGTGTGCCGGAACAACTGCTCCGCGATCTGCCTGCGCGTCAGCGGACTTCGCCGCGGCCGCGGCGCGGTGCTGGGGCGCCGATGCCCGGCCCGGCCTTGGTGCTGCAGCAACAGGTGCATGACGACCTCCTCACGCGCGGACACCGCCCGAACCGAGCGGGCGGTGGAGAACGGCAGGTGGCGCGCCTGGAAGAAGACCGGGCGCGAAGTGACCCCGCACAGCGTATCGTCCGAGATCCGGACTTCGTTACCGAGTGCCATCACAGCCACTTGTTCCGCCGGAAGATCTTGAACAGCACCACGCAGGCGACCAGCATCACCACGAGCACTCCCGGATACCCGTAGACCCAGTCCACCTCGGGCATGTTGGTGAAGTTCATCCCGTAGATCCCGGCGATCATCGTCGGCGTCGAGATGATCGCGACCCACGCGGAGATCTTGCGCATGTCGGTGTTCTGCTGGAGCGTGATCTTGGCCAGCGTCGCGTCCACCAGCGTGGTCAGCAGCTCGTCGAAGGAGCCCACCATCTCCGAGACCTTCGCCAGGTGGTCCTCGACGTTGCGGAAGTAGGAGCGCACCTCGTCGGCGACCATCGGCGTGTAGCCCTCGGCCAGCCGCTGCATCGGCTTGGTCAGCGGCAGCACCGCGCGGCGCAGCTCCAGGACTTCGCGCTTCATCAGGTAGATCTGCTCGGCGTCGACCTTGGTGCGCGGCTCGAAGACCTCGGCCTCGATCTCGTCGATGTCGTCCTGGATGGCCTCGGTGACCTCCAGGTAGGTGTCCACCACGTGGTCGGCCACGCCGTGCAGCACCGCGGACGGGCCCAGCGCCAGCTGCTCCGGGTCGGCCTCCAGCTGGCTGCGCACCTGGCCGAGCCCGGCGTGCTTGCCGTGCCGGACGGTGATCACGAAGTCGCGGCCGAGGAACACCATCAGCTCGCCGGTGTCGACGATCTCGCTGGTCGCCGACCGGCGGTCCGACGACAGGTAGCGGACCGTCTTGAGCACCATGAACAGCGTGTTGTCGTAGCGCTCCAGCTTCGGCCGCTGGTGGGCGTGCACGGCGTCCTCCACCGCGAGCTCGTGCAGCCCGAAGGTGTCGGCGAGCCCGTTGATCTGCTCCTCGGTGGGCTCGTGCAGCCCGATCCAGACGAACCCGGTGCCGCGGCGGCGCACCTCCTCGACGGCGTCGGAGTGGTTCCAGCTGCCCTCGACGCGGTGCCCGTCGACGTAGATCGCGCAGTCCACCACGTAGTCGGACGTCGGCGCGGGCGCGCGGGGAGTGCTGCGGGGCGCGCGGCTGCTTCGGTTGCGCAGGCCGAGCGAGGGGAGGTTGGGCACGGCTGCCTCCAGGATTCCGGGGCGCGATCCACCCGGGTGGATCATCCGGGGGAAGGCGTGCTGCAGGGGTCTCGCTGCTCACGCATCCCGGCCGGGCCCGGACTACCGGCGGACGGGCGCTCCGGCGGGGATGCGGTTGGTACTGCACGGAAGAGCGCTATCGGCGCTATTGCCCACGATCCCTCACCTCCTGCGGTCGTCCACCGGTGCGGTGGTCCTCTCGTCGGCCAACCGGCAACGATACTCCGTCCGAGTGCCGTCCCGGCAACCGCTCTCGCCGAACATCACGCCGCGCACCGGATCGGGGGCGGAAACGGGTGAATTGGGCGGTGTGGGCGAATGCGGCGGGATTCCGGTCCGATTCGGACGTTCACGGGTAACCCGGTCGAATTCCGGCGATCACTCGTTGCGGGGTAAACAATCCCAGGCGCGCAGGCAGTCCGCCAAACCCTCCGTCAGGGCGCCGTCGGCGTCGAGTGTGGCGAAAGTCGCACTGTCCGCCCAGATGGCATCGGAAGCATCGTCACCAGCGCAAAGGGTCCAGTCGTTGGTCCGGCAGGAGTAGTCGAGGATCTCGTAGGTGCCCTGCGGCGCCGGGCGGAGAACGCGGCCGACGAATGCACCCACGGTGACGGAGAGCCCGGTTTCCTCCTGGACTTCGCGCCGTACCGCCGAATGGTCGGTCTCACCCTGCTCCACTCGGCCGCCCGGGAGCGACCACTTCCCGGCGCTGGGTGCATGTGCGCGTTTGACCAGCAGCAACCGGCCGGCCGGGTCGTGGATCACGGCTCCGACGCAGCGGATCACGGGGTTCTCCGATACGATCATCGACACGGAGGGTAGTTGATCCGAGCCTGCTCGGAGACGACTGACCCAAGTGCGGTACAAAGCTGCCGTAAAGCGGCGAAGTGCGGTACAACGGATCAGCAAACGCCTGCGCTACTCAAGGGCATTTTCGGACGGGGTGCGTGACAGTGAACATCAAGAAAATCCTCACGTGGGCCGGAGTTGCTTTCGTTCTGTACTTCCTGTTCACCGCGCCGGTGCAAGCCGGTGGTGTGGTGACCGGCATCACGGACGGACTCAAGGGAGCCGCCGAGGCCGTCATCACCTTCATGCAGAACCTCATCCAGTAAGCGCGAGCCGCGGGAGGCGGGTGCCTTGTTCGCTCCGAGGGATCCCGACGAGTACCTGCTGGACACCGAACGCAGGGTGATCCGCGTGCGGCGCCATTGGGCGTGCTTGCTGTGGGATCTCTTCGAGGCGATCGGCCTGCTCGTCGGCCTGGTGATGGTGTCCTACCTGCTGCCGGCGGGGAACGCCTGGTTGTTCCAGAACATCCTCTGGTACGCCGGACTGGTCGTGCTGGTGCGCTTCACCTACCAGGTGCTGGACTGGTACGTGGAACGCATCGTCGTCACGGACAAGCGGTTCCTGCTGACCACCGGCATCTTCACCACCAACGTGGCGATGATGCCGATCACCAAGGTCACCGACCTGACCTTCGCGCGAACCCTGATGGGCCGGGTCTTCGGATACGGCACGCTGGTCGTGGAGTCGGCTGGTCAGATCCAGGCGCTCAACCGCATCGAGTACGTGCCGAACCCGACCGAGGTCGAAGACGCGATCTCCGGCCTGGTCTTCGGTGACAAGAAGGGTCAGCAGCAAGACCGCTTCTCGATGCTCAAGGCGCGCCGCGCCGCGGTGGGCAAGCGCAAGGCCGCCAAGCTCTGAGCGGAGATCGGCCCGGCGGGTGTTCAGCCTGCCGGGCCGCTCGCTGCCGGACAGCGGTCGGCGGGCTCTGCTGGGCATGGGTCACACTGGTGGGTGTGCGAATCGACCTGCACACGCATTCCACCGAGTCCGACGGCACCGACACACCGGCTGAGCTGGTGGCGACGGCCGTCGCGGCCGGGCTGGACGCCATCGCGATCACCGACCACGACACCACCGCGGGCTGGGCGGAAGCCGAGCGCGCGGTGCGCGAACTGGCCCCGCCGGGCGGTTTTCGGCTCGTGCCGGGCGCCGAGCTCTCGTGCTCGTGCCCGGACGGCAACGGCCGGACGATCACCGTGCACCTGCTGGCGTACCTGTTCGCCCCGGACTCGGCCGCGCTCGTCGCCGAGCAGTCGCGACTGCGCGCGGAGCGGCGGACGCGGCTGCACGAGATGGCCCGGCACATGGCCGCCGACGGCTTCCCGATCGATCCGGACGGGCTGATGGCGGGCCTGCCACCGGACTCGCCGGGCGGTCGCCCGCACCTCGCGCGGGCGCTGGTCGACGCCGGGACGGTGGCCAGCGTCAACGAGGCGTTCGCCAGGTTCCTCGGTGGTAGCGGGCGGTACTACCTGCCGCGCACCGACACACCGGTGCACCGCGCGATCGAGATGATCTCCGATGCGGGCGGGGCCACGGTGCTGGCGCACCCCTTCGCGACGGCGCGCGGCCCGGTGGTGACGGAGGAAGTCGTGGCGGAGCTGGCCGAGCGCGGGCTGGCGGGCATCGAGATCGACCACCCCGACCACGACCCGGCGACGCGCGAGCGGCTGCGCGGACTGGCCGGCGAGCTGGACCTGATCCCGACCGGGAGCAGCGACTACCACGGCACCAACAAGACGATCCGGATCGGCCAGGAGACCACGCCGCCGGACTCCCTGGACCGCCTGATCGACCGCTGCACGGGAAGCAAGGTGATCGGCTGATCGGGGCCGGTCGAGGAGCGACCGCAAAACTGCGTACTGTGGGTCGCGTGCAAGGGCAGCTAGGCCTTGAGGGCATTCCCAGCAAGTTGGTGCGGGTGACTCCGGCCCGCCTGTCGACCTGGCAGCAGTGCCCGCGCAAGTACCGCATGACCTACCTCGACCGTCCGGCCCCGCCGCGCGCCGGTGCCCGGGCGAACGCCACGCTGGGCGCGGTGGTGCACAACGCGCTGCGGGCCTACTTCGACCTGCGCGTCGACCAGCGTTCGCCGGAGCGGGCGGCGGTGCTGGTGCGGGAGCACTGGAAGTCCGACGGGTTCGCCGGGCCCGAGCAGGCGGCCGAATACCGGGAGCGGGCCCAGGAGTGGGTCAGCGGGTACGTGGCCGAACTGCCTCCGGCCGAGACCCCGGTCGCGGTCGAGCGGTGGGTTTCCGCGCCGGCCGGGTCGATCATCGCCGAAGGCCGGGTGGACCGCATCGACGAGCGGGGCGGGGAGCTCGTGGTCGTCGACTACAAGACCGGCAGGCACGGGCTGCGCGTCAGCGACGCGCGGGATTCGCTGGCGCTGGGCCTCTACGTCTTGGCCGTGCGCAAGCAGTTCCACCGGACCTGCCGCCGCGTCGAGCTGCACCACCTGCCCACCGGGACCGTCGCGAGCTGGGAGCACACCGCGGAATCGCTTGCCGCGCTGCGGGAACGGGCCGAGCAGCTGGCCGCGGAGTTCCAGAGCGCCACCGACGAGCTGTCGTTCGGCGGTGATCCGGAGGCGCTGTTCCCGGTGAGCACCGGACGGCACTGCTCGTGGTGCGACTTCCGGTCGCACTGCGCCGAAGGCAAGCAGGCGGCGCCGGACCTGCCGTCCTGGTCGGCGTTGGAAGCCTGATGAGCAGGCGATCCGACTACCCGGAACCGAGGCAGTACCGAACCCGGCCGATCCCCGTCGACGGTGCCAGGGGACGGCACTCGCGACGGGCCCCCAGCCGGAGCGGGAGCGCGATCCGCGGGCTGAGCGGTGCGCTGGCGGTGGGTTCCCTGGTGCTCGCGCTGGTGCTCGTCGGAGTGCAGTTCTGGGCGACGGGGGAGGGGCAGGAAGGACCCGGTCTACCTGCGGTGATCTCCCAGCTGGTGACGGCGGTGGCGGCCGTGGCGGCCCAGGCCGTCGCCGATCGCCGCCGCGATCTGGTCGGCGGGCTCGCGACGCTGGGCGTGTTCGTGCTGGTCTTCGGTTCGCTGTGGTTCTGGTGGTGGGCCTGAGGTCTGGTCAGCGCAGGGCGACGAGGGTGTCGCCGCGCTGCTCCAGCACGACCGGGCCGACCGAGTTGAGCTGCACCGGGCCGGTGTAGCCGGCGCGGTCCACCGGGATCAGCCGCTCGCGGTGGCCGGTGGCCGGATCCAGCACGGCCAGTCCGTCGGGCACCGGGACCAGCAGCTTCCCGCCGAACTCGATGCCCGGCCCGGTGGTGTCCGGGGCGGTCCAGCGCGGGGTGAGGGTCGCCGGGTCGAGCGCGATGGTGTCGGCACCGGTGTGCCAGTAGATCCGGTCCTCGACGGTGGTGGTCGACTCGACCTGCACGTTCGCCCGGAATTCCGGGGTGCCGACGCGGACCGGGTAGCGCGTCACCTCGCGGCCGCTGTTGTCGAGCACGACCACCGCGGAGCGGTCGCGCTCCACCACCGCGACGTGCTTGTCGGTGACCGCGATGACTCCTGCCGAAGCGCTGCCGAGCCCGACGCTGAGGACTTCCTCCGGCTTCTCGTCGTCCTCCGGCCGGGTCTTGACCACCGTGACCCGGCCCATCTCGCGCGGGCAGTTCTCGATCATCGCGGTGCGCTCGTCGCCGACCGCGAGGGAGGAGTACGTGCAGTCCGGGCGCTGCATGTTGTTGTCCGGGTTCTTGATGGCGGGCGGGATGCCGAACTGCTGGGTGCGCACCAGGTCGGAGCGCCAGGACTCGAAGGTCCGCTGCCCGGTGGCGGTCAGGTAGGTGCCGTCGGAGAGCAGCTGGGTGCCCGGTTCGGCATCGGAGTTGCGCTGCGGCCCGCGGACGCCGGTCGGCCCCCGCAGCGAGGTGACCTCGCTGCAGTTGGAGGACTTGCGGAAGACCGCGATCGCGCGGTCCCACTCCGCGCCGATCGTGCACAGTGGAATGTCGCGCGCGTAGCGCCACGCGACCCGGCCCGTCGCCGGATGGCGCCCGAGGACCTCGTTGCCCGCTCCGGTCACGGCCGCCGGGCCGGCGACCACGGGAACCGGGGTGGCCGGGCTCGGCGCCCGCCACACCTCGGTCAGCGTCGCGGGAACGCCGTCGACCCCGGCCGGATCCGGCAGCGGGTGCGCGGCGACCTCGGAAACGGTGGCCCGGGCATCGCTGTTGATCCACAGCACGGTGCCGGTGACGACCACGGCCACCGCGATGAGCGCGACCACGACGAGATCGGTACGCGTACGCCGCTCCGGCCGGACCACCATCACTCCTCACAAGGGCGAGCTCTCGTCGACGGCGAGCTTAGTGCCTACCAGCAACCGGAAGTGCCCCGCCGAGTCCGACCGGCTCCTGAACTGGCAAGACCGCTGGTCTCGTGCGAAACCAGCGGTCTTCTCGTCGTGCCGGGTGGCGATCTCGGCCCGAAACCGCCACCCCGCAGTCTCCGCTACGCGGCGCCGCCGTCGGCGTTGCCGCTGCGCGCCGAGCCACCGGCTTCGCCGGCCTGCTCGCCGCCCGGACGCCGCCTCCGGCGCCGTCGGCGCGGCCGCTCGCCCGCGTCGGCCTCCCCGCCTGCGGCGGGCGCCTCCGGCGCCGGTGCGCTGGCTTCGCCTCCGCCGCGGGTGCGGCGTCGCTGCCGGGTGCGCGCGGGCCTGGTCTCGGCGTCGCTGTCCTGGCGGGCACCGGCCTCGACCTCGCCGCGCGACTCCTTGCCACCGCGGGTGCGGCGGCGGTTGCGCCGCGGGCGCTTGGCCTCGCCCTGCGTCTCCGGCTCGGCGTCGAGGCCTTCCCGGGTGCGCTTGGCCAGCGGCAGCCGGCCCGTCACGTCGGTCGGGATGTCGAGGTCGGTGAACAGGTGCGGCGAGGTGGAGTAGGTCTCCACCGGCTCCGGCTTGCCCAGGCCGAGCGTGTCGCTGATCAGCTTCCAGCGGGGCTCTTCGTCCCAGTCGACCAGCGTGATCGCGACGCCTTCGCGGCCCGCCCGGCCGGTGCGGCCGATCCGGTGCACGTAGGTCTTCTCGTCGTCCGGGCACTGCAGGTTGATCACGTGGGTGACGCCGGCCACGTCGATGCCGCGGGCGGCCACGTCGGTGGCGACCAGCACGTCGACCTTGCCGGAGCGGAACGCGCGCAGCGCCTTCTCGCGGGCGCCCTGGCCGAGGTCGCCGTGCACCGCGCCTGCCGCGAAGCCGCGTTCGGTGAGCTCGTCGGCCAGCTTCTGCGCCTGCCGCTTGGTGCGGCTGAAGATCATCGCCAGGCCGCGGCCCTCGGCCTGCAGGGCCTTGGCGATCAGCTCGCTCTTGTCCATCGAGTGCGCCCGGTAGACCAGCTGGTGGGTGCGCTCGTGGACCGCGCTCTCGTCGGCCTGCTCCGCGCGGATGTGCGTGGGGCGGGTCATGAAGGTGCGGGCCAGGGTCAGGATCGGGCCGGGCATGGTGGCCGAGAACAGCATGGTCTGCCGCTGCTCGGGAACCATGCGCAGGATCCGCTCGATGTCCGGCAGGAAGCCCAGGTCGAGCATCTCGTCGGCCTCGTCGAGCACCAGCCCGCGGACCTTGCCGAGCACCAGGTGGCGCTGTTCGGCCAGGTCGAGCAGGCGGCCCGGGGTGCCGATGACCACGTCGACGCCCTTGCGCAGGGCGGAGATCTGCTCCTCGTACGGGCGGCCGCCGTAGACGGCGACGGTGCGCACGCCCAGGTGCTTGCCCGCGTCGGTGAGGTCGCGGGTGACCTGCAGGCACAGCTCGCGGGTGGGGACCACGACGAGCGCCTGCGGGGTGCCGTCGCCGGGCACCTGCACGCGGTGCAGCAGCGGGACGCCGAAGCCCAGCGTCTTGCCGGTGCCGGTGCGGGCTTGACCGATCAGGTCCTCGCCGCCCATCGCCAGCGGCAGGGTCAGCTCCTGGATGGCGAAGGTGCGCTCGATGCCCGCTTCGCTCAGCGCCCGGACGATGTCCGGGTGCACGTCCAGCTCGGCGAACGTCGGGGACTCCGGGTTCGCGTGCGGGGCGGGGGCGGTTTCCTCGGGGCTGCCGCCCCCGTTGGGATCTTCGAGGCCGTCGGGGGCCTGGCTGTTGGTGAACGTCAGAATGATCGCCTCTCTCGGTACCTGCGCGCTCGCGTCCCGGCTGGGGCCGATCCGTGGCGACGTCCTCCCGGCACCGCGGCCTGCCGTTTCCAGCCGCTCGCTGTGCTCGTGGTCACCGACGTGATGATGCGCGCCTTTGTTCGCTCAGCGGTGGTGATCCGCTGCGGTTCGTTCCTCTCGGCGTCGCGTGCGCCAAAGCCGGCGTGCGATCTCACGTGGGCCGCGTTCGCGCCGGCAGTGGTCCGGGGGCCGTCCCGCTCGGGCCTCAATCGCCCGGATCGTGACGTTCGGGGAGCCAGCCCCGCGGTGCTCCACCGGTCCCGACCGGTGCGCCGCCCGCTGGACGCCGTAGCTCCTCCGATGTCCCAGGATACCTGTTCGCCCGCCGTTCTCGCCGTGGTGCGCGTAACTCGGGCGTGCCGCCGGATAGGCTCGGAGCCATGAGTGAGGCTGACCAGAGCACGGCACTGCCCGGAGAAAGTGACGAGCGTTACTCGGAAGGTGTCGTGGATCTGCTGGCGGCGCTGGCCTACGGCGAGCTGACCGCGTTCGACCGCCTCGCCGAGGACGCGCGCACCGCACCCACGCTGACCGGGCGCGCGGCGCTGGCCAGCATGGCTGCCGCGGAGATGGGGCACTACCGGCTGCTGGAGGAGCACCTGGCGGGCCGCGGGGTGTCGATCGGCGAGGTCATGGAGCCCTTCGCCGAGCCGTTCGAGGCGTTCAACGCCTCCACCGCGCCGCATTCGTGGCTGGAATCACTCGTCAAGGCCTACGTGGGTGACGGCCTGGCGGCCGACTTCTACCGCGAGGTGGCGGAGTGGCTGGACCCGACGACGCGCGAGCTGGTGCTCGCGGTCCTGGCCGACACCGGGCACTCGGCCTTCGCCGAGCGCGAGGTGCAGGCGGCCTGCGAGAACGACCGCAAGCTGCGCGACAAGCTGACGCTGTGGGGTCGCAGGCTGCTGGGCGAGGCGATCATGCAGGCCCAGCGGGTGGTCGCGGAGCGCGACGCGCTGGCGGAGCTGATCATCAAGGGCTCGGGTGACCTGACCGGCATCGGAGCGCTCTTCCGCCGTCTCCAGAGCAACCACGGCAAGCGCATGGACCGCCTCGGCCTCGGCTGATTTTGGGTTCTTGCTCGACCCCTGCGGCGGTCCGAGCGCGTTGATCGTCCACCGGGCCGCGTTGTGGCGTTCGGTGGAATAGCGGCGCGGTCGGCTTCGTTGCCCGGAGGTGGTGCGGGCTGTGGGATAGCCTGATCGCACCTATCGGAATCTAGTGCCAACGGAGGTTCGGCGTGGAGGTCAAGATCGGCGTCGTGGACAGCCCGCGCGAGCTGACGGTCGCCAGCGGACAGTCCCCCGAAGAGGTCGAGTCGCTGGTCGCCGACGCGCTGAAGAACGCTGAGGGCGTGCTGGCGCTGACCGACGAGAAGGGGCGGCGCATCATCGTCCCGTCGACGAAGGTCGCCTACGTGGAGATCGGCCCGGCGGAGCTGCCGCGAGTCGGCTTCGGCGTCGGCTGACCACAGCGGTTCCTGCGCGCCGTCATCCGCGCAGCTGCTTCGATCGAGGTGAAGGGCACCTTTCGCCAACTAAGTTGGTGAGAGGTGCCCTTCGCGCTTCACCCGAACGGGTGCCTCAGTCGTCCACTTCGGTCGGGATCGGGAACGGCGGGCGTCCGGTGCCGGTGATCCGGTAGCGGCCCCACGGGTCGGGGTCGGAGAGGACGCCCTGCGCTTCGCCCTCCGGGGTGCTCAGCAGCACGGAGGTCTTGCGGTTCGCCGCGAACTCGGCGACCTCGTCGTGCGCGGCCACCCTGCCGTACCAGTGGAACCGGCCGTCGATCGGCTGGAAGTGGCCGCGCAGCACCACCTCGACCGGGACCTCGCGGTCGTCGGTGCGCACCGTCGCCGGGCCGCGGTAGTCGTCATCGTCGTGGTCAGCCATGCTCGGCCTCCTGCTCCTCTGCTTCCGCGACCACGCGCAGCCCCTGGTCGCTGATCTCGAGCGGTTCGTCGGGGTCGATCACCAGTCCGGCCGAGCGCAGCACGCCGTCGATCGCGTGCCAGATGATCTGCGCCAGGTAGTCGGTGAGATCGCTGCGGCTCATCGACTGCCGGTCCAGCCACCAGTCGCCGCTGGCCTGCACCATCCCCACCACGCCGTGGCTCCAGACCTCGACCCCGCCGGAGTCCAGGCCCAGCAGCCGCAGGTACTCGCCGAGGATGCGGGACAGCGAGTTCGCGATCACCGTCTTCTCCGCCGATACCGGATCGCTGTGCACCGGCCGGTCGGCGAAGTTGCGCTGCACGACGAACCGGTACAGCTCCGGGTACTGCTCGATGGTGCCCAGGTAGGCGTCGAGCAGACGGCGGATCCGCTGGTTGGGGCTGCCGTTCTCGTGGAACAGCGGGCGCAGCCGCTGCATGAGCAGCTCCGCGCCCCACTCGCCGACGGCGACGTACAGGTCGCTCTTGTCGTTGAAGTGCCGGTAGAGCACCGGTTTGCTGACGCCGGCCTCGGCGGCGATGTCGTCCATGCCGACGTCGGCGCCGTGCTTGCCGATCGCGCGCACGGTGGCCTCGACGAACTCGGCGCGCCTGGCCTGGCGGTGTTCCCGCCAGCGCTCCCGGCGCGCATCGCCGCGCTGGACAGCCTTGACAGGTCGAGAGGTGTGGCTCACGCTACCGAAGGTAACTGTTACCCGAAGTAACACGCAATGTGGCGGCGGAGAAGGTGATCACCGGATGAGCAGGACCTTGCAGGTCAACGACCGGGAGAAGACGGCCGGAAGACTGCTGAACTCGTCCGCCCGGAACAGCTACGACCCCGAGATCGACGTGGACTGGGACGCGCCGCTGGCCGAGGGCAAGCCGTTCATCCCGTTCCACCGGAGCTCGCTCTACGGCACACCGCTCTGGGACCGGCTGAGCGACGAGCAGCGCATCGAGCTCACCAAGCACGAGTTCGCCAGCATCGCCTCCAACGGCCTGTGGTTCGAGGTCCTGCTGATGCAGATGCTGCTCAAGGAGTTCTACGACTCCGACCCGCGCACCAACCACGCCCAGTACGCGCTGACCGAGGTGGCAGACGAGTGCCGCCACTCCACGATGTTCGCCAAGGCCGTCGACCGCGTCGGGGCGCCGGCCTACGGGCCGTTACCGCTGCTCAAGCTCGGCGGCCGGATCCTGCCCGCGACCCTGCGCGGGCCCTCGGCGTACGCGTCGATCCTGGTCGCCGAGGAGATCCTGGACCGCTACCAGCGGGACCAGATGAACGACCCGGAGGTCCAGCCGCTGGTCCGCATGATCAACCGCATCCACGTGCTGGAGGAGGCCCGGCACGTCACCTTCGCGCGCGAGGAGGTGGTGCGCCGGATGGCCGAGTGCAACGCCGCGGAGCGCGCCTACCACCAGTTCTGGACCGCGCTGGTGTCCTACTTCATCTGCTTCAGCCTGATCAACCCGCACGTCTACAAGGCGGTCGGGATCCGGCCCCGCGACGGGCTCGAAGCGGCCTGGCGGAACCCGAACTGGCTGGACACCCTGCACTGGGGCGGCGAGAAGATCATGTCGTTCCTGGACGAGGCCGGGCTGGTCGGCAAACCGGGCATGTACTGGTGGAAGAAGGCTTACCTGATCCGATGACGGGAGCGAACTTGCAGACCACGACCGCCGACGAGTTCACCACCAGCGACGGCGCCCGGCTGCGCGTCGTCGAGGAAGGACCGGCCGACGCGTCGGTCACCGTCGTGCTCGTGCACGGCTGGACGCTGACCAAGCACCTCTGGGACCGGGTGGCGGCCTGCCTGCCGACGGCGTCCGGGGTGGACGTGCGCACGATCCGGTACGACCTGCGCGGCCACGGCGAGAGCGACCCGGCGCAGCCCGGCAGCGCGAGCATCCGGCGCTGCGCGGACGACCTCGCGGAGCTGATCGCGGAGCGCGTTCCGGCCGGCCCGGTGGTGCTGGCCGGGCACTCGATGGGCGGCATGACGATCATGGCGCTGGCCGAGCGGCACCCGGAGCTGGTGCGGCAGCGCGTCGCCGGGGTGGCCCTGGTGGCGACCTCCGGCGGCGACCTGGCGACGCCGAGCCTCGGTCTGCCCGCACCGGTCGCGGCGCTGGCCAACCGGGGCGAGCGGGTGGTGCGCAAGCGGCTCGCGGCGGCTCGCGGGAAGCGGCTGAGCCCGCAGTCGTCCTGGATGCGGCCGGGCATGCGCTGGCTGCTGTTCGGGACCGGGCCGGAGGCCCGCGACGTGGCCGTCACCGCGGACTGGGTGGCGGCCTGCCACCCGGCGAACATGGCCGCGTACCGGGAAGCCCTGATCGACCACGACCGGCTCGACGCGCTGGCCGTGCTGCGGGACATCCCGACGGTGGTGCTCTCGGGGCTCGCCGACCGCCTCACGCCGCACACCCACTCCCGCCGCATCGCCGATGCGCTGCCGCAGGCGAAGCTGCTGATCTACGCGGGCGCGGGCCACATGCTCCCGCTGGAGCGGACTGCGGAGGTCACCGGCCGCATCGCCGAACTGGTGGCCGGAGCCGCCCGCTAGGCACGCGATTTCCATTGAAATCAGACGTCCAATTTCAATGGAAATCGCGCGAAACCCGACGCCCCGTCGGCGTGTCGATGCCCGACACGCCGACGGGGCGCGCAACTTCCCTTGAAGTCGGACGTCCTACTTCCATGGAAATCGCGGAAGTCCCGCCCGGACGGCGCCGGACTCCGGTGGGTCAGGGGTTCTGCAGCGGGAAGCCCGCGAGGCCCTTCCAGGCGAGGGTGGACATCAGGCCGACCGCCTCTTCGAGGGCGATCGTCCCGCGCTCGTCCAGCCAGTAGCGCGCGGTCACCTGGCTCAGGCCCACCAGGCCGACGGCCAGCAGGCGGGCGCGCTCGGCGTCCAGCCCGGCATCCGCCGTCACCGCCTCGGTGATCGCGTCGATGCACCCGTCCAGGGCATCTTCCACGGCCTTCTCCACGGCGGGCTCGCCACGCAGATCGGACTCGAACACCAGCCGGAACGCCTGGCCCTCGCCCGCCACGAACTCGTAGAGCGCACCGATCGCCGCCCGCACCCGCTGCTTGTTGTCCGAAGTGGAGGCGATCGCCTCGCGGACGCGGCGCACCAGCTCGTTGCCGTGCGTCTCCAGCAGCGCCAGGTACAGCTCCAGCTTGCCCGGGAAGTGCTGGTAGAGGACGGGCTTGCTGACCCCCGCGCGCTCCGCGATGTCGTCCATCGCCGCCGCGTGGTAGCCGTTGTGCACGAACACGTGCTGTGCAGCTTCGAGCAGCTGCGCCCGGCGTGCGTCGCGGGGCAACCGGACACCTCGGCTCGGTTGCGCGGTCTCGGTCATCCTCGCCTCCACCCGGTTCCTTCCCAACGCTCGCGGCGGCCTCCGCGGCCTCCGGTGCGGCCTGACTCTACTCGCCGGTAGTGGTAGGTAGCGAAATCCGGTGGTGGCAGGGCCTTCATGCTGTAGCTGTGACCACGACGACGTCTGCCGTTGCGCACCCCGGAGGAGACCGGCTGGGCCGGCGGGAGCTGACGCGGGTGCCGCTGGTGGTCGACGGCGTTGCGCCGGTCGACCTCACCGCCAAGCCGCCGCCCGGTCGGCACCTCGAAGTCGCCACCGGCCAGGGGCCGGTGCGCCTGCACGTGCGGGAGACGCCCGCCCCGTCGGCGACCGCCGAGACCGCGGTCCACCTGCACGGGCTGGCCGGTTCGGCGACGAACTGGACCGACCTCGCCGCGGTGCTGGCACCCCGGTTGCGCAGCATCGCCGTCGACCTGCCCGGCTTCGGCCGCACCGAACCGCCGCCGGGCTTCACCTGCACCCGCCGGGCCAACGCCGAGGTGGTGATCGGGCTGCTGGCGCAGCTGCCCGGCCCGGTGCACCTGACCGGCAACTCCTTCGGCGCGGCGGTGGCGATCGAGGTGGCCGTGCAGCGCCCGGACCTGGTCGCCACGCTCACGCTGATCTCCCCGGCCATGCCCGATCTGCGGCTGGACCCGCGACGGCTCTCCGACCCGCGGATCGCGCTGGCGATGGTCCCGGTGCTCGGGACCAGGGCGCGCAGGCAGCTGGCCACCACGACTCCGGCCGAGCGGACCGAACAGCTGCTGCGGTTGTGCTTCGCCGACCCGGACGTGGTGCCGGAGCACCGCTTCGCCGAGGCGGTCGCGGAGTTCGAGGAGCGCGACGGGCTGCCCTGGGCGGGCCCGGCGCTGGGGCGCACCACGATGGAGCTGCTGCGCTCCTGGCTGGTGCCGCCCGCGCGCTCGCTGTGGCGGCTGCTCCCGGAGATCAGCGCGCCGACGCTCGTCGTGTGGGGCGCGCAGGACCGGGTCGTCTCGGTGCGCAAAGCACCGCGCACCGCGCTGCTGGTGCCGCGCGGGAAGCTGCTCGTGCTGCCACGAACAGGTCATGTCGCGCAGATGGAACGGCCACGGATAGTCGCGCGGGCGGTGCTCGGTCTGGCCGGATCCGAAGATGGGTGGTGATCGGTTGCGCCGGTCCGGGGTCGCTCGGCCGGGGCGATCACGCGCAGTGGCCGGTGTGACCTGGGGTGCCGGATTGGCTGTGGCACGCTAGTGTGCGTGACCCGCCCGCCGCAGCGACCTCGTAACTCCGCGAACGACCGCCGACCGGCAGGTCGTACCAAGGCGCGAGTAGGGGCGGAAGAGCACCGGGGCGAGCCGCTGGCGGCGTCCTGGAACCCCACCGCCGAACCCGAGGACGTCGACGAGGCGGACGACCTCGAGGACGACGAGCCGCGCCGCAAGCGACCGGGCGTGATGTCCCGGTACGGCTGGCGCATCTACGCGGTCCCGCTGCTGGTGGTGATCAGCGCGCTGGCCGTGTTCCAGACCGTCCGGCCCACTGACGGTGGCGCCATCACCGAACAGCAGGCGGCGGGCGAATCGGAGGCCCCGGAGGAACCGGTCGTCACCGAAGCCCCCGGTCAGCAGTTCGGCCCGGAGCTGTTCTCCGCCGACCTGCCCCCGGGCGGCGAGATCCCGGAGACCGGCGCGCGCACCTTCCGGGTGCTGCCCGGCACCTCGGAGGTGATCGGCACCGGGCGGCTGTACCGCTACACCGTCGAGATCGAGGTCGGCGTCGAGATCGCCGACCCGAACGCCGAGTTCGGCAACCTGGTGCAGTCGACGCTGTCCGACCCGCGCAGCTGGACCAACCCGCAGGGCGCCACCAGCACCGGGCCGATCTCGCTGCAGCGGGTGGACGCGGGCGGCGAGAGCCCGGACTTCCGGGTGATCCTGGTCAGCCAGCAGACCGCGCGCGAGGCCTGCGACTACAGCAACGGCGTGCCCTACGACAGCTCGTGCCGCAAGGGCGAGATGGTCTACCTGAACGCGGCCCGCTGGGTGCGGGGCGCGGTGTCGTTCGAGGGCGACATGGGCAGCTACCGGCGCTACGCGATCAACCACGAGGTCGGGCACGTCTTCGGCAACAAGCACGTGGGCTGCCCGACGCAGGGCGGGCTCGCGCCGGTGATGATGCAGCAGACCTTCAGCGTCTCGAACAACGAGCTGCACGAGCTGAACAAGATCGCCGACCAGGGCACCCAGATCCCCTCGGACGGTTTCGTCTGCAAGCCCAACGCCTGGCCCTTCCCGATTCCGTAGGTGGTTCCGGACTCGGTGCGGAACCTGAGCGATTCAGGGCTGCTTCGATCGGGTTTCGTCCCGGAGTGTGGGAGTAGTTTGGGTTGCGGAAGAGCATCGGGGAGTCTTGCGTTGCAGATTCCGTGAGACCCCGTTCGGGCGCTCTCCGGGGACGCCTGAGGTGCTGCTGACGTGCTCGCGCGCTGGTAGCGCCGACCATTGAGGAGGAGCTGGGAATGTCCGGCGCAACGTCGCTGCCGCCGCTGGTCGAACCGGCGGCTGAGCTGACCAAGGAAGAGGTCGCGCGCTACAGCCGCCACCTGATCATCCCGGACGTCGGGATGGACGGGCAGAAGCGGTTGAAGAACGCCAAGGTGCTGGTGGTCGGCGCCGGCGGCCTGGGCAGCCCGGCGCTGCTGTACCTGGCCGCGGCCGGGGTGGGCACGCTCGGCATCGTGGAGTTCGACGAGGTCGACGAGTCCAACCTGCACCGCCAGGTCATCCACGGGCAGTCCGACCTCGGCCGGCCCAAGGCCGAGTCGGCCCGCGACTCGATCGCCGAGGTCAACCCGTACGTCAAGGTCGTCCTGCACCAGACGCACCTGAGCTCGGACAACGCGCTCGACATCTTCCGCGACTACGACCTGATCCTGGACGGCACGGACAACTTCGCCACCCGGTACCTGGTCAACGACGCGGCGGTGCTGCTCGGCAAGCCGTACGTGTGGGGTTCGATCTTCCGCTTCGAGGGCCAGGCCAGCGTGTTCTGGGACCAGCACGGTCCGAACTACCGCGACCTGTACCCGGAGCCGCCGCCGCCCGGCATGGTGCCCTCCTGCGCCGAGGGCGGCGTCCTCGGCGTGCTGTGCGCCTCCATCGGCTCGATCATGGTCAACGAGGCGATCAAGCTGATCACCGGCATCGGCGAGACGCTGCTCGGCCGCCTGATGATCTACGACGCGCTGGAGATGAGCTACCGCACCGTCAAGATCCGCAAGGACCCGAACGCCACGCCGATCACCGAGCTGATCGACTACGAGGCGTTCTGCGGCGTGGTCTCCGCCGACGCCCAGAGCGCGGCGGCGAACAGCACGATCACCCCGGGCGAGCTCAAGGAGATGTTCGACCGCGGCGAGAAGTTCGAGCTGATCGACGTCCGGGAACCGCACGAGTACGAGATCGTCAAGATCGAGGGCTCGAAGCTGATCCCGAAGGACCGCATCCTCTCCGGTGAGGCGCTGTCGGAGCTGCCGCAGGACCGCAAGATCGTCCTGCACTGCAAGTCCGGCGCCCGTTCGGCGGAAGCCCTCGCGGCCCTGCACAAGGCAGGTTTCGCGGACGCGGTCCACGTCGGCGGCGGAGTCCTCGGCTGGGCCAACGAAGTCGACCAGAGCCTCCCGACCTACTGATCCGTCCACAGCGGGCCGGTGGGTGCTTCGGCACCTGCCGGCCCGCTGTCGTTCGTAGTGATGTGTTCGTGGGCTTCGGAGCGCCTGCTGCGCATTTGGCGATCATCGATGTAGCGTCTGGCGCGTGAGTCCTACGCCGGAGCCGCCACCGCCGCACGTGCGCGCGGCATTCGGCGCGCGCGTCGAAGACCCCGAGCCGTTGGAGGGCGCGGTCGCCTGGCGGTGCGGGGACATCGTGCTGAAGCCAGCCGCGAACACCGCCGAAGCGGCCTGGGTCGCGCAGACCCTCGACCTGCTCGAACCGGACGAGGTGCGGGTGTCCCGGCCGGTCCGGTCCACCGACGGCCGCTGGGTGGTGTCCGGTTGGTCGGCCAGCCGGAACATCGCGGGCCGGGCCGAGCCGCGGCACGACGACGTGGTGGCCATGTCGCTGCGGCTGCACTCGGCCAGCCGGTTCCTGGCCCGGCCGCGTTTCCTGCAGGCCCGCCAGGACATCTACGCGCTGGCCGACCGGATGGCCTGGGGCGAGGAGGAGTACGCGCTGCCGGAGGAGAAGGGCGGGCGCCTCTACGACGTGCTCGCCGGCTCGCGGCGCGAGGTCCAGCTGGGACCGCAGGTGGTGCACGGGGACCTGTTCGGCAACGTGCTGTTCACCGACGACGCGGCGCCCGGCATCATCGACTTCAACCCGTACTGGCGGCCCGCGGAGTGGGCGGCGGCGGTCGTGGTGATCGACGCGCTGGCCTGGGGCGGCGCGGACGCGGCGATCGTGGAGCGCTGGTCCCACCTCTCCGACTGGCCGCAGGCCCTGCTGCGCGCCCTGCTCTTCCGCCTGGCGGTGCACGCATTGCACCCCCGCTCCTCCGCCCAGACCCTCACCGGTCTCGAACGCGCCTCCCAGATGGTCCTCGAAGTTCTCTGATCCCGGTGAAGGGCACCTTTTAGCAAGTTACTCGCCTAAAGGTGCCCTTCACCGGGTCGTCGCGTGGTGTGAGGATGGGGTTGTGGACGAGGATCAGCCGCTGCGCGGTTTCACGGTGGGTGTGACGGCCGAGCGCAAGGCCGAGGAGATCGGGGCGTTGCTCGCTCGGCGGGGCGCTCGGGTGGTGTTCGGCGCCGCCATGCACACCGTGCCGCTGCCGGAGGACGGCGAGCTCGCCGCGGCGACCGAGGCTGTGCTCGCCGCGCCGGTCGATCACGTCGTGGCGATCACCGGGGTCGGGTTCCGGGGTTGGTTCGAGGCCGCTGAGCAGGCCGGTGATGGTGAGCGGTTGCGGGAGCACTTGAGGTCGGCCGAGGTGGCTGCGCGTGGTGCGAAAGCGCGTGGTGCGGTGCGTGGTGCTGGACTGGTGGAGTCCTTCACCTCGCCCTCGGAGGAGTCCTCCGAGGTGCTGGCGCACCTGCTGGAACGGGATCTCGCGGGGAAGCGGGTCGTGCTGCAGGTGCACGGTGATCCGATGCTGGAGTTCCGCCGTGCGCTGCGCGACGCCGGTGCCGAGGTGGTGCCGGTGACGGTCTACCGGTGGACCGATCCGGTCGATCTGGGGGCGTTGGACGACCTGATCGACGCGGTGGTGCGGGGCGAGGTGGATGCGCTGCCGTTCACCAGCGCGCCCGCGGCCACCAACTTCCTCGCTCGCGCGGATCGCACCGGGCGGGGCGAGCGGTTGCGGGAAGTGCTGCGGGAGAAGGTCTTCATCGCGTGCGTCGGGCCGGTCACCGCTGCGCCGATCGCCGCTGCCGGGCTGCCGCACGCGGTGCCGGAGCGTTCTCGCACCGCGGCCCTGGTGCGCTTGGTGGCCGATGAGCTGCCGCGCCACCGGAAGTCCGAAGTGGACTGATGTGCGGCGGAATCCGGGGAGCGGTTGCCGGATTCGGTGGATTCGAAGTTCCCTGGGTTGTGGGTAATTCCATCGTGTTGCCGAAAATCGTTTGTCCGCGCGGTGGTTCGGTCAATACAGTGGTGGGCACATCATGGAGTAGACCAGTGGTAGATCGCCCGGCTCGGGACCGGGAGGGCGCGGGTTCGATTCCCGCCTCCATGTCGAAGCGGCCGCCGTGGCCGCAACCTGGTGTAGCTCAGCGGCAGAGCACCCGGCTTATAACCGGGAGGGCGTGAGTTCGATCCTCACCGCCAGGTCTCGTCGATCTTCCACGTCTGGGGTGAGTCATGTCCGAGCAGAACAGCGAGCGCGCCGCACCGGCGTACGCGGTGGCCCAGTGGACGGCTGCCCTGGCCGCCGCGCGGTCCGGCGACGATGCCGCGCTGGAGAAGGTCCGGCGCTGGGAGGACGTGCTGGCCGGAATGGCCGGCGGGCGGCTGGAGATCGGCTCCCGCACGCCGGTCGCCGACACCCCGGCGTGGGTGACGCTCGAAGTGGCCCACGGCGGTTTCGCCACCGGGCGGTACCTGGCGCAGGCACCGCTGTCCGACGCCGAGCGGGAGCGCTTGGCCGCGCTGCCGGAGGACGTGCCGGGCGGGACTGATCGGGAGCGGCTCAACCTCTGGTACCTCGGTGATGCCGGTCGGGCGGAACTCCTCGCCGCCCTGCGCGACGGGACCTACCGGATCGACGTGCCGGAGGAATCGGCGCTGGCAGTCGCGGCCCTGCTGCTGGACCGGGGCTTCGCCGAGCAGGCGCTGGACCTCGTCGCCGAGCTCCGGCCGCTGATGCACCGGCTGCGCTTCACCCCGCGGTTCGAACCCGTGCCGCAGCCGTCCGGCGCGGCGGTGCGGCTGGCTCCGGTGAGCGAGGTGACCGCCTCGCTGCGTCGGGTCCGGGTGCCCGAACAGCTGGCGGCGATGCGCGAGACGCTGGAGGTGTGGAACCCGCTCTACGACCGGCTCGTCGAGCTGTGGTGCAGCACTGTGGACGGCGAGCTGCCGCACCTGGACGAAGAGCGGGGCGAAGTGCGCGGCGGGTGGCCATGCCGCCGGTGGCCGGACGACTGGACGCAGGCGCGGACCCGGTGGCTCGACGACTACACGCGGATCAGCCGGGACCACGCACCGTCCGGTCGGCACGCCCACCCGAAGAGCAACTTCGCCAGGCTGCGCGCCGCTCTGCTGGCCTGCCCGGTGGACAGCGCGAAGCTCTCCGGGCGGGAGGTCGGCTGGATTCGCCGAGCGCTCGCCAACACCACGACCAGGCACGGCGCTCCGCACGCGGAGTTCCGAGCCTCGATTCGCGCTGCGCAGGCCGAGTCGATCGCTGCCCCCACGCATGCCGCGGTCGCCGAGCTGGTGGCCACGCGGCTGGACCACTACCCGGCCGACGGAGGTGTGCCGTCGCTGGAGCCGATCGCGGCGGCGGTGTCCGAAGAGGACGGTGTGAACGGCGTACCGGTCGGCACCGCGATCCCGGCGCACCTGGTCGACAAGGCCGCGCGTGCGCTGGAAGCACCGGTGGACGAGCTGGTGCACCGGGGCGTGATCACCTCGGGCGAGGTACTCGCGCGCGTGCTGCCGCAGCTCACCGCCCGGTTCGCTGCGGCGGGCCTGGACGATCCGGTGCTGGCCGGGGTGTACGAGCAGACCTACACCGCGTTCCGGCGCCGTCGCAGCCTGCTGCTGCTCAACCTGGAGCAGCAGGTGCGGTTCGGCGAACTCCCGTGGGTGCGCGCGCTCGCCGTCTGCCGGTCGCCGCAGGTCGATCGTTCGGTGGCCGCGCATCGCTCGCTGCAGCAGGCCGTGCTGCTCGCGATCACCTCGTTCCCGCAGGCCCTGCCGCCGAACCCGCTGGTCCGCGAGTTCGGAGCGATGGCATCGCTGGCCGGAACCCGGCTGCCGCTGGTGGAAGAGGTGGCCGCGGACATCTTCATGGGCACGTTCACCGTGAAGTGGCGGGACGCCGCGGTGCTGGCGAGCCGGGTGCTGGCGGGCACGGTCTACGCGGCCTACTACGACCTGCCGCCGGAATCGGCGTGGCCGCAGGAGCGGCGAACCGGTACCAGGTGGGGACGGCGGACCGCCGACGACTTCGCGGAGCTGTGCGTCGCGCGGGCCGAGGAAGCCGGTAGTGGCAGGGGACTCGCGTCGCGCAACGGTGCGGTGCTGGAGCAGTCCCAGATCCTCACCACGCACAACCTCGCTGTCCTGGTGCACGAGCTGGGGCTGGCGGATCAGCTGTGCGAGCGCGCACCGGACCTGGTCCGGCGGACGTTCGACTGGGTCGTCGCCCGACTCCGCCAGCAGCCGGGGCTCGACCACCACGCGGCGCTGATCCAGGTGAAGAACGCCGCTTACGCCTGGCGGCAGGCGATCTTCTTGCTCGGTTTCTGCGATCCGCAGGAACAGCAGGCCCAGCTGAGCAGGCTGGACGAGGCGGTTCGCGACGCAGGCCTCACCCGGTTCACGCCGGCAGTCGACGGTTTGGTGCACGTGCTCGGTGGAGGGAGGTTCGACGAGACCGGCACGACGCCGAGCGGAGGCAGGCGCTTCCTCGGCTGGGCCAGGGGAAAGCACTGGTACTTCGGCGACTAGACCTCGGGGCGGGGCTCTTCGTCGGGAGTCCAGCGGTAGCGGCGCATGCTGACGCGGGCTCCGTCGGCGAGGACGCCTTCGGCTCGCAGCAGTTCCAGCTGGCGCTGCCGGAGGTGTTCGGCGACCGTGCCGTTGGAGCGCAGCACCCGGTGCCACGGCAGGTCGGCGCTGTCCTCGGCGAGGATGCGGCCCACGATGCGTGCCGAACGCAGCCCCGCGATCTCGGCCACGTCGCCGTAGGAGAGCACCGATCCGGGCGGGATCGAGGCCACGACCGCCCGCACCTGCTCCCAGGTCTCCTCGTTCACGCACCCGAAGCTACCGCACCGGCATCGCCCGGCCGCCGGAGGCGAACGGTCCGCTCGCAAGCGGCCGTTCGCCCCTCTGCTGCCGCGGGTTCTCAGCCCTGGAAGCCCGCGACGATCTTGGTGAACTCCCACTGCTGCTGGGGGATGCCGCTGCAGGAGTCACCGCCGCCACCGCCCTCGCACTGGCGGTCGCGGTTGAGCGACCAGAAGGTGAACCGGCCGAGGTTCTTCTCCTTGGCGTAGTCGGCCATCTTCTGGAAGTCGGCCGGGGTGACGACCTCACCGACGTCGGTGTTGCCGTTCATCGACGAGATGCCCGCGTGCGCGTAGGCCTCCGCGTCGTCGTAGCCGAAGGCGGTCTTGAGCCGTTCCTTCAGCGCTTCGGTGGAGGTGATGGTGTCGGCCGCCATGTCGGTGCCGCCGAAGTTGAACGGCATCTGCGTCCAGACGTCGACGTTCGCGCCGATCTCGGCGGCCTTGTCGATCAGCCGCTGGCCGTGCTCGTTCGGGCCGCTGATCAGGGTCGGGAAGGTGATCACGGTCTGCAGGCCGGGGTTGGCCTCCTTGACCGTCTTCAGCGCCTCCAGCACCCGGTCCTGCACCGCGGGCGTCTCGAACTCCGTGGCCTCGATGTCGATGTCGATGGCCTTCAGGCCGTAGGCGTCGATCAGCTTCTGGTAGGCGGCGGCCAGCGACTGCGCGTCCTGGCAGGCCTCGCCGAGCTTGTTGCCCGCCCAGCCGCCGATGGACGGGATGACGTCACCGCCGTTGGCGCGGACGTCCTCGATGACCGCCTTGTCCGGTCCGTCCAGCGGGCGGTTGCCGTCCCAGGCGGGGTTGCAGGTGCCGTCGGAGAGGATGAACGCCAGCGTGAAGTCCTTGATGCCGGTGGCGCTCATCACCTCGCCGACCGCGGGCGGGTTGCCCCAGCCGTTGTAGAGGTAGGGCGAGGCGGCGACCGGAGCGGCGGCGTCGGCTCGGGCGTCGGTCGCTTCAGCGCTGAGTGCGGGAACAGCGCCGAGGGCCAGCGCCGCCGTGGCCGCGGCACAGGTAAGCAGGCTCTTGCGGACCTTGCTCACGGTTTCCTCCTTCGGGGGAGCAATGCGTCTCGGGGGAGCGATTTCGCAGGTCACGGGCGGTCTGCCCGTGGTGATCCGGAACCTTGCCAGATGAAAAAATTGGTTTGTACCACCAAAAGGCGGTCTTGAATTCACATTGAATCGGCGTTACTCGCGCGTGCAGATCCGGTGGAAATCGGTGGTGAACGCCCTTGCCTCCGGTCACACGTGCGACAACCGCCCGGCGGTTCAGCCCCGGCTCGGCGTCCCGGAACGGGGGACGCGCGAACGAACGCGGCAGGCCTCCCACCTGCGAGCGAGATCGACTCGGCGAACCGCGAGCCGTTCGCGACCTTGTCGTTGACGCGTGGTTCCATCGATGGGTGCCATCCCCGACCGCGCCCGTGCTCGTGCGCCGCGCCGAACCCGCTCGGCGGCGCGTCACGTGGGACGAAGCCGGGCAGCGGGCGCTGGCGCACACCTTCGGCTTCCTGCGCGTGCTCGGCGGCCCCGGGACCGGCAAGAGCACCCTCATCGCCGAGCTGGCCGCCGACCGGATCCGCAACCGCGAGGTGTCGCCGGAGAACGTCCTGGTCCTGACCGCGAGCCGCCGCGCCGCGGCCTGGATGCGCACCGAGATCACCCGGCTGCTCACCGGCTCGTCGTCCGAGGTGCGCACCGCGCCCGAACCGCTGGTGCGGACCGTCCACTCCTACGCCTTCGCGGTGCTGAGGCTGCAGGCGGTGCGCGAGCAGCTGCCGCCGCCGCAGCTGCTCAACGGTCCCGACCAGGACGCGCTGGTGCGCGATCTGCTGGCCGGTGATGTGGAGGTGGGCGCCGGTGACTGGCCGGAGCCGCTGCGCCCGGCCCTGACCGTCCCCGGCTTCGCCGAAGAGCTGCGCGATCTGCTCCTGCGGGCCGCTGAGCGGGGCGTCGGCCCGGAGCGCCTGGCAGCGCTCGGCCGCCAGCACGGTCGTCCCGAGTGGATCGCCGCGGGCAAGTTCGCGCGTCAGTACGAGCAGGTCACGCTGCTGCGCGGTGCCGGTGGTTCGCAGGCTCCCGCGCTGGACGCCGCCGAGCTGGTCGGCTCGGCGCTGCTGGCCTTCGACACCGACCCGAAGCTGCTCGCCGCCGAGCAGGACCGGGTGCGCTACGTGTTCGTCGACGACGCCCAGCACCTGGACCCGCAGCAGTACTGGCTGATCAGGCGGCTCGGCGACACCGCGACCGAGTTCGTGCTGGCGGGCGACCCGGATCAAGCGGTGTACTCGTTCCGCGGTGCCGACCCGCGCTGCCTGCTGGACTCCGATCCCGACCGCAACAGCACCGAGGTGCTGACCGTCGACCACCGGATGTCCAAAGCGGTCCGCGAAGCCGTGCAGCGGCTGGCGGAGCGGCTGCCGGGCTCGGGCCCGCAGCGCGAGCTGGTCGAGCCCGAAGGCGGTCGCGACGGATCGGTGCAGGTGCGCCTGCTGGCCACCGAGGCGCAGGAGGCCTCCTGGGTCGCCGACCAGCTGCGCCGGGCGCACCTGCTCGACGAGATCCCCTGGTCGGAGATGGCGGTCGTGGTGCGCTCGACAGGGCTCTCCCTGCCGGTGCTGCGCCGCGCACTGCTCGCCGCGGGCGTGCCGATCGCGCTCCCCGTCGACGACATCCCGCTCGCGCAGCGCAACGCGGTCCGTCCGCTGCTGACCCTCCTGCGCTGTGCCGCGCGCCCAGAAGCGCTCGATCCGGACGCCGCCGCTGAGCTGCTGGCTTCGCCGCTCGGCGGGGCCGACCCGCTGGCGCTGCGTCGGCTGCGCCGGGGGCTCCGCCGCTTGGAGCTCGCGGCGGGCGGCGGCCGGGGCAGCGGTGAGCTGCTGGTGGAGGTGCTGCAGGACGACGATCGCCTCGCCGCGCTGGAGGATTCCGCCGCCGAGCCCGCCCGCCGCCTCGCGGGCCTGCTGCGCAAGGCGTCCGACTCGGTCGCCGCCGGGCACAGCGTGGAAGAAACCCTGTGGCGGGTCTGGAAGGCCAGCGGTCTGGAGAAGCGCTGGGTGGCGCAGACCGAGCGGCACGGCACCGCCGCTGCTCAGGCCGACCGCGACCTCGACGCCATCGTGTCGCTCTTCGACGCGGCCGCCCAGTACGTCGACCGCCTCCCCGGCGCCGATGCCGCCGGTTTCGCCGACTACCTGACCAGCCAGCAGATCGCGGGCAGTTCGCTCGCGCCGACCGCGCCCCGCGACAACGCGGTCCGGGTGCTCACCGCGCACGCCGCGAGCGGTCAGGAGTGGGAAGTCGTGGCGATTCCCGGTGTGCAGGAGGGGATTTGGCCGGATCTCCGGTTGCGCGGATCGCTGCTCGGCGTGGAGCGGCTGGTGGACGTGCTGTCCGGGATGGACTCCGAGCGGGTGTCGGCCACCGCGCCGCTGCTCGCCGAAGAGCGTCGGCTGCTGCGGGTCGCGGCCAGCCGGGCGCGGCGGAACCTGCTGGTCAGCGCGGTGCGCGGCGAGGACGACCAGCCGTCGCGGTTCCTCGACGAGCTGGAGGGCGTGGACAGCGATCCCGACGTGGTGGAGCGGCCGATCGCGCGGCCGGAGCGCGGTCTGGCGCTGGCCGACCTGGTCGGCGAGCTGCGCCGGGTGGTGTGCGATTCGGCGACGGAGCCGCGTCGGCGCGAGCGGGCGGCCAAGCAGCTGGCGCGGCTGGCCGCGGCGAACGTGCCGGGTGCCAATCCGGAGAGCTGGTACGGACTTCCGGAGAACTCGACGGATCAGCCGCTGGTGACCGGCGACGAGCCGGTGCGCGTTTCTCCCTCCACAGTGGACATCCTGGCCACCTGCCCGCTGCGCTGGCTGGTGGAGCGGCACGGCGGTCAGGACACCGCCGAACTCGCCTCGATCACCGGAACCCTGGTGCACGCGCTCGTGCAGGCCGCCGCCGACGGAGCGGACACGACGCAGCTGCACAAGGCTCTCGACGACGCGTGGGAATCGGTGGACGCCGGTGCGCCGTGGTTCTCCCGCAAGGAGCGCAAGCGCGTGGAGCACATGCTCGACGCCTTCGTGAACTGGCTGGTGCAGTCGCGCGCCGAGCTCACCCAGGTCGGCGTGGAGAAGGACCTCGACGTCACGGTCCCGGCGCGCGAAGGCGGTCCGTGGCTGCGGCTGCGCGGCCGGGTCGACCGGCTGGAGGTCGACGCCGAAGGACGTCCCGTCGTGGTGGACGTCAAGACCGGGAAGAACCCGGTCAGCAAGGGCGATGCCGAGGAGCACCCGCAGCTCGCGGTCTACCAGCTCGCCGCCGCGCTGGGCGCGTTCGGCGAGCACGACGCTCCGGGCGGGGCGCGGCTGCTGTACGTGGCGAAGTCCGACCGCAAGGGCGCGGCCACCGAGCGCACCCAGCAGGCGCTGGACGAGGACCGGATCAAGGTGTGGCTCGACGTGGTGCACACGGCGGCGGCGGACAGCCTCGGGCCGGCCTACGTGGCCACCGAGAACTCCGACTGCTCCCGCTGCCCGGCGCGCACCTCCTGCCCGGTCCACCCGGCGGGAAGACAGGTCTCCCAGTGAGCGAGGCACGGCCGCGGGTCAGTCCACATCGGATCGCCCAGGCGCTGGGACTGCACCCGCCGACTCCGGAGCAGGCCGCGGTCATCGCCGCGCCCGCCGAGCCGGCGCTGGTCGTCGCGGGCGCAGGAGCGGGCAAGACCGAGACGATGGCCGCTCGCGTGGTCTGGCTGGTGGCCAACCAGCTGGTCACGCCGGAGCAGGTGCTCGGCCTGACCTTCACGCGGAAAGCCGCGCGGCAGCTCGCCGACCGGGTGCGCGCGCGACTGCGCAGGCTCGCCGGATCGGGGCTGCTGGACGAGGTCGATCCGAGCGGGCAGCTGCGCTCGGCGGTGCTCACCGAGGACCCGACGGTGCTGACCTACCACGCCTACGCCGGGCGGATCGTCGGCGAGCACGGACTGCGGGTGCCCGTCGAGCCGGGTGCGCGGCTGCTGTCGGAGACGGCGTCGTGGCAGCTCGCGCACCGCGTGGTCGCGACCTGGACCGAAGACCTCGACACCGACAAGGTGCCTGCCACGGTGACCGGCTACGTGCTGTCGCTGGCCGGGGAGCTCGCCGAGCACCTGGTGCGCCCGGGCGAGCTGCGCGACCACGCCGAGAGGCTCAGCGAGGTCATCGAGAACGCGCCGCGTGCGAAGGGGCAGCGCGCGAACCTGCCGCAGGAGCTGGTGAAGGTCGTCGCCGCGCAGCAGCTGCGGGTCGCGCTGCTGCCGCTGGTCGAGGAGTACGCGCAGAGCAAGCGGCGGGAAGGCGCGATGGACTTCGCCGACCAGATGTCGCTCGCCGCGCTGCTGGCCGCCGAACACCCCGAGGTCGTCGAGGGCGAACGGGCCCGGTACGGCGCGGTGCTGCTCGACGAGTACCAGGACACCGGGCACGCGCAGCGGGTGCTGCTGCGATCGCTGTTCGGCCAGGGCACCCCGCTGCCGGTCACCTCGGTCGGCGACCCGGCGCAGGCGATCTACGGCTGGCGCGGCGCGAGCGCGGCGAACCTGCCGCGCTTCACCACCGACTTCCCGCGCGTCGAGGACGGGCGAAAGGCCCCCGCGCGCCGGTACGGGCTGCTGACCAGCTTCCGGAATCCCGAAGAGGTGCTGAAGCTCGCCAACGCGGTGTCCGAGCCGCTGCGCAGCACCGGGCTCGAAGTGGACGAGCTGCGCGCCAGGGAAGGCGCGGCGCCCGGTGACATCCGGCTGGCCCTGGCCGGTGACGTCCGCGAGGAGCTCGACTGGCTCGCCGACCAGATCGCCGCGCGCTGGCACGCCGCGGTGGACGACGGGGACCAGCCGCCGACCACCGCGGTGCTGGTGCGGCGCCGCGCGGACATGGCCGACATCGCCGCCGTGCTGCGCGAGCGCGGACTGCCCGTGGAGGTCGTCGGGCTCGGCGGGCTGCTCGACGAGGCCGAAGTGCGCGACCTGGTCAGCGCCCTGCGCGTGCTGGTCGACCCGCTCGCCGGAACGGCGGCGATGCGGCTGCTCACCGGCTCGCGCTGGCGCATCGGCGCCGCCGACCTCGCCGCGCTGTGGGAACGGGCGCGCGAACTCGGCGCGCAGGCCTTCACCGAACCGGCCTCCGACGATCCGTCCGCAGTGGTCACCGCGGCGCTGCCGGGCGAGAACGCCGAGCAGGCCGGGCTGGTCGACGCGCTCGACGACCCCGGCCACGCCGCGCGCTACTCCGCGACCGGCTACCAGCGGATCCGCCGGCTCGGCGGCGAACTCGCGAACCTGCGGCGACGCCTCGACCAGCCGCTGCCGGAACTGGTCGCCGACGTCGAGCGGACCCTGCTGCTGGACATCGAGAGCATCGCGCGAGCGGTGGGCCCGGGCCGGATCCACCTGGACGCCTTCGCCGACGTGGTCACCAGCTTCGCGCTGACCAGCCCCTCGGCCACCCTGCCCGCGCTGCTGGACTACCTGTCGGCCGCCGAGCGCGCCGAGGACGGCCTGGAACCGGGCGAGGTCGAGGTCGCCGAAGACCGCGTCCAGGTCCTGACGGTGCACGCCGCCAAGGGCCTGGAGTGGCAGGTGGTGGCCGTCCCGCACCTGGTCAACGAGGTCTTCCCGGGCAAGCGCAAGTCCTCGTCCTGGCTGCGCTCGGTCACCGCGCTGCCCGCCGAACTGCGCGGCGACGCCCAGGACCTGCCCCAGCTGGACCTCGGCCGGCTGTCCGGAATGGACCGCAAGGAGATCACCGAAGCGCTCGGCATCCACGACGAGGAGTTCGAGGAGCGGCGCATCGCCGAGGAACGCCGGCTGCTCTACGTCGCCGTCACGCGCTCGGAGCGGACGCTGCTGCTCTCCGGGCACTGGTGGGGCGAGAACGGCGACCGGCCGAAGGGGCCGTCGGTGTTCCTCCGGGAACTGGCGGCGGTGCTCGACGATTCCGGGGTGGGCGTGCTCGACCGCCTCGCCCCGGAACCCGCCGAGGACGACGCGAACCCGCTGGCCGAGGCGGTGCGCAGCGCGGAGTGGCCGGTCGATCCGCTGGGCCCGCGCCGCGCGGCCGTCACCGAGGGCGCGGACATGGTGCGGGCCGCTCTGTCCGATGTGGACTCGCTCGAACCGGACGATGAGGACGAGGACGGCTGGGCCCGCGACGTCGACGTGCTGCTGGCCGAGCGCGCGGCAGCGGCGCAGCGCCGCGAGCAGGTCCGGCTGCCGGACCACCTGTCGGTGAGCCAGCTCGTCGAACTCGCCGGTGACACCGACGGTCTGGCCCGGCGGCTGCGCCGCCCGCTGCCGTTCCCGCCGAACCCGATGACCAGGCGCGGCACCGCTTTCCACGCCTGGCTGGAGCACCGGTTCACCTCCTCGGCGCTGCTGGAGTACGACGAACTGCCCGGCGCGGCCGACGATTCCGCGCCGCTGCAGGAGGACCTGGCCGAACTGCAGGAGGCGTTCCTGGCCGGGGCGTGGGCCGATCGCACCCCGCACCGCGTCGAGGTGCCGTTCGAGACCCAGGTGGAGGGAATCGTCCTGCGCGGCCGGATGGACGCGGTGTTCCGCGACCCCGACGGCGGCTGGACCGTGGTGGACTGGAAGACCGGCGCGGTGCCCGGCGGCGACCAGGTGCCCGCGCTGTCGGTGCAGCTGGCGGCCTACCGGCTGGCCTGGGCGGAACTGTCCCGCACCCCGCTGGAGAAGGTGCGCGCGGCGTTCCACTACGTCCGCCACGACCACACCCTGCGCCCGGCGGACCTCCTCGACGCCGCCGGCATCCGCGAGCTCATCACCGCGGTTCCCGCAGCGGGGTGATCCAATCGCCATGACACGTTCGGGTGGCGGAGCTTGAGATGGCGCGCCGCGGCGGAACAGTATGCCCGCGATGAACACGCACTGGAAGCTCAGCGCCCCACCGGAATCCGAAGTGCACGTGGACGCCGACGTGCTCGCGATGCGCGCCCCGCTGGTGCGGGTGCACCGCGACAAGGCGGGCACCTGGTCCTTCGACGGCCCCGGCCGATCCCCGCGCCCGTCGAAGAAGACGTTGCTCAGCGCCGTCGTCGGTGCCTGGCCGCACGTCGCCGCGCTGTCCGACCTGGGCATCGGCGCCGCGGCGGTGTGGTCGTGGAAGCAGCACGGCTGGGCGGGCGAGTCCCCGTGCGAGTGCGGTTCCTGCGACCAGCCGGTGGCCGCGGACATCGACCGCCACAGCTGGCCCGAAGAGCTCCAGCCGCACACCATCCTGAGCGTCGAGCAGGTCGCGCTGTCCGGTCAGAGCGCGCTCACCGACATCATCTCCACGCCCGGCGGAGTCGCCCTCCTCGGCCCGGGCGAGCACCGCCGCACCGCGGACCTGATGACCCCGGTGGCCCTGGCCAACGTGATCCGCCGCTGGCCGCACACCATGCAGGCCCTGCGGATGCTGAAGGAAGGCCACGGCATGCGCTGGAGCCAGGAAGGGCTGAACTGGCACGAATACGCGCTGGCCTGAGCTGCGATCAGGCGTTCTCGGTGAGCTGGGGGAGTTCGAGGAGCCGGGAGTAGAGGACCTCCAGGAGCCAGCGTCCGAAGAGGGACGAGCCGAACTCCGCCGTGCGGTCCTCCGGGGCGAGCACCAGCTCGGCCGGGTTGTCGGGGGCGGCGTTGACCACGCCCACGCCGTAGTAGTCGAGTTCGAGCATGCGCAGCGGGCGGTACGGCTGGTTCGACGGGAGGACCACGGCGCACGGCGCCAGCGTCAGCAGCGTTCCGCACGCGCGCAGCGCGAACCGCGGGTGGGCCACCGGGACCAGGGCGCCGAGCAGGTCCACCGCGGGCACCGGCACGTGGTCGTGCGTGCTGGGCTCGGACCAGGACCGGAACCAGGCAGGGTTGAGCTCGGGCGCCCAACCGTGGCGACTTCGCCACTGGTGGACGTCCTGGCGGATGCGCACCACGGCGGCGAACTTCGCGCCGAGGACTTCCACGTCCGGGATCAGCTGGCCGTTCCACCCCAGGGCGCGGGCCGCGTGCTGAAGCTGCTGCACTTCTGCATGGTAGAACGCCGACCCCCCGATTCGGGGACAGGTCTTCCGCTCGGCAGGAGAAGACTTCGATCCCGCGCCGGGGTGCCGGACCCCGGTCGGCTTGCGCGCGGGGTTACTGTTCTGCGCCGTGAGTTGTCGCGGAGTCGGGGGGCACGGTTCATGATGCGGCGAGGTCCCAAGTCGCTGGCGCAGCCGTTCATCGGCAGGCGGGCCGACAAGGACGAGCTGACCAGCCGGCCGGACCACGCGCTGGTCGGCGTGATCCGGATGCCCGGCAGCGTGATCAGCCCGGTCCGCTCGATCACCCGCCGCATCATCGGCGCCAGCCTCGCGCTGGCGGCCACGGTGCTGCTGGTCTACTTCGACCGCGACGGCTACCAGGACAACAACGCGGGCGACGGGCTCAGCCTGCTCGACGCCGTCTACTACGCGACGGTGACGCTGTCCACCACCGGCTACGGCGACATCACCCCGGTCAGCGATTCGGCCCGGCTGGTGAACGTGCTGGTCATCACCCCGCTGCGGGTGCTGTTCCTGATCGTGCTGGTCGGTACCACACTGGAAGTGCTCACCGAGCGCTCGCGACAGGCGTTCAAGATCCAACGCTGGAGGTCCAAGGTGCGCGACCACGTGGTCGTCGTCGGATACGGAACCAAGGGCCGGTCGGCGGTCACCGCACTGCTCGGCGAAGGCGCCGAACCCGGCCGCATCGTGGTGGTCGACACCAACCACACCGCGCTGGAGGCGGCTTCCGCGCAGGGGCTGGTCACGGTCAACGGTTCCGGCACCCGCTCCGACGTGCTGAGGGTCGCGGGTGCGACGCGAGCGCGGGCCATCGTGGTGGCCCCGGCCCGCGACGACACCGCGGTGCTGGTCACCCTGACCGCGCGCGAGCTCGCGCCGAAGGCGCAGATCGTCGCGGCGGTGCGGGAGGCCGAGAACGTCCACCTGCTGCGGCAGTCCGGTGCGGACTCCGTGGTGGTCTCCAGCGAGACCTCCGGGCGCCTGCTCGGCATGGCGACCTCCACGCCGTCCGTGGTGGAGATGTTCGAGGACCTGCTCACCCCGGACGCCGGGCTGGCGATCGCCGAGCGGGAGGTCGAGGAGCAGGAGATCGGCGGCTCACCGCGGCACCTGTCGGACATAGTGCTCGGCGTGGTCCGCGAAGGGCACCTGTACCGGGTGGACGCACCGGAGGCCGACGCCATCGAATCCGGCGACCGCCTGCTCTACGTGAAGAAGGTGACCCCGGCCGAGCCGTGATCCGGTCGCGCGGTCGGTGATCCCGCTACTTCCGCGATCCTGGCACTATCGGTGTCGTGGGTAGGCAACGAGGTTCGGCGTCGGTCGCGCCGATCCTGCTCGTCCTCGGCCTGCTCGGCGTCGTCCTGGCCGGAGCGGCGGTTTGGCCGCTGGTGGCAGCGGCCGACCGGGGACGCGCGCAGCTGCGCCCGGCGACGGCGACCGTGGTGGAGTCGCGCCCGTGCGGCGGCGCGGCGGCGGGCGACCTGGTCGAGGTCGAGATCGGCGGCGAACTCCACCGCGCGCGGTTCGACGGCTGCGGGCACAGCCGCGGTCAGCAGCTGCCGGTGCTGGTCCCGGCCCGGGCGACCGGGGAACTCGTGGTCCGCCCGGCCACCGCGAACGACTCCCAGCTCGACGAGCTCGCCGAACGCGCCAACTGGATCCTGCTCACCCTCGCCGGAGTCGCAGGCGGCGGCTACGCCCTGATGCTCGGCAGACGCTGACGCGAAGTTCGGTGGAGCTCAGCTGACGTCGGAGGCGTCGGCCATCCAGGTGTTGCACTGGGTGATCTCGTTCTTGTAGAAGCCCTGGTCGACCCACGCGTTGTTGTTCTTCGTGGTGCCGTGGTCGCGGACGTTGGAGTGCTCGTCGCCGCGGCCGCGGGAGTCGTACAGCGCCGGGAAGATGTAGTCGTTGCTGACCCCGCCGTTCTGCAGCGCGGCCAGCGTCATCCCGCCGAAGCAGGTCGCCTGCAACTCCGAACGCCGGGTCAGCTCCAGCCCGCTCGGGGTGTCCCGGCCGCCCGCGTCGTAGGCGGCGTCGCCGAAGGCCGTGCTGATCCCGGACATGCCCTGCACCGCGTGGCCGAACTCGTGCGCGAACTGGCCCAGGTACGCGCCCGGCTCGCTGAGCTGCTCCTTCTCGGCGTAGTACCGCGCGGTCATGTAGATCGTGTGGCTGCCCGGGCAGTACATCGCGGTCTGGTTCCACTTCCGCGTGCCGCAAGGGGTTTCGAAGTCGCTGCCGCTGGTGACCACCTTCGGCGTGCGGACCGGCAGGTCGGCCTCCTCCAGCAGCGGCCGCCACGCCTCCACCAGGCACGGCAGGGCGGCCTGGTAGAAGCGGTCCTGCGACTCGACGTCGGTGCGGAAGGTGGGCAGGTTGCACGGGGTGTTCACCGCGCCGTTGTCCTGGATGTTGATCGGGTGATCGCCGAGCCGCGCCACCGGCTGGATCTGCGTCGAGTCGTCGTAGCCGCTGGTCTCCGAGGTGGTGCTCGACGTCGTCGACGAGCTGGTGGTGCGCGAGGTCGAGGTGCGGGTGCTGGACGAGCCGGCCTCGCTGCTGGTGGGGCTGCTGTCGTAGTCCGAGGCGCGATCGGAGGTGATCGCCGAGGCCATCGCGCCGACCAGGGTGATGCCGCACAGCGTCACGCCGACCAGCACCAGCGCGATGATCACACCGCCGTTCCCCTTGCGCTTCGGCGGCCGCATGGGCGGCATCGGCGGCGGTGGGCCGTGCGGAGCCGCGCCGCGCGGCGGCATCGGAGGTGGCGGGCCCATCGGCCGGGGACCGGAAACCGGCCGGACACCGGGCGGGGGTAACGGCGGCCGCTGCGGGCCGGGAACCGGTGGCGGTTGCGCCCCGCGCGGGCGCGGGTGAGCACCGCGAGGTTGCTGCGGCGGCCACGGCTGCTGTGGCGGCTGCGGGCCGTGCGGCGGCCGAGGCGGCTGGGTCATGCGGTCTTCCTCGCGGTGTGTCGAATGTGGACGATCGAGCGGAGTTCGGCGGTCCGCCACCGGGCCGTGCGCTCCCCAACTTCCTCGAATCGATCTCGCCGGTTGCGGACCAGAGAATAACTTCGGGCCGCTATCGTTCGGGCCGTGTTGACCAAACGGGGACTGCTGATCGCGCTGGCCGCGCTGCTGCTGGGCGCGCCGACCGCGGCCGCTGCGCAGGAAGAACCGGTCGACGCGCTGCCCGGCGAGGTGGCCAGTGAGGTGCACCTCAAGCTGGAGCGCGACGGGCTGGTGTCGGTCACCGAGCAGATCGTCGTACCTCCTGGTCAGCCGGTGACGCGCACCACGCCGCTGCGCCAGTCCAGCGGCCCGGGGGAGGACCGGGTGTTCACCGTCTCCGACGCGTCGGTGGACGGCGGCGAAGTGCACGTCGGCGCCGACGACGTGCGCGTGACCCTGCAACCCGGGGTCTCGACGCTGAAGTACGTGGTGCGCGGCGCCGTGGCCGACGCGGGCGACCTGCAGGACGTGCGCTGGCAGGTGTCCGGCGGCTGGAACGTGCCGGTGGGCCGCATCGAGGTCTCGCTGCTGTCGCCGAAGGTCCCGCAGGCGATCATGTGCCTGGCCGGCCCGCTGGGCAGCGAGCACCGCTGCGACCAGTTCGAGATCTCCCACACGCAGGAGATGCGGGCGATGACCTACGGGCTCGCACCCGGCGACCGCATGGACATCACGTTCCAGCTGCCCGCGGGCACGGTCCCGGCGACGGCGGTGACCGAGGAGTACTTCAGCCTGGCGAAGGCGTTCTCGCTGACGCCGGGAACCGGCGTGGGCCTGGCGGCCATCGGACTGGTCCTGATCGGCGGCCTCGGCCTGGTCTGGTACGCCCGCGGCCGGGACGTCCGCGCGTACGGCGAGGACGTCGGCCGCGTCGAGGTGCTGATGACCGATTCGCGCGGCGGCGTCACCTTCGCCTCCCCGGACGGCGTGCTGCCCGGCCAGATCGGTGCGGTGGTCGACGAGCGGGTCGACCCGGTGGACGTGACGGCCACCGTGATCGACCTGGCGGTCCGCAACTACCTGTGGATCGAGGAACTGCCCGGCCAGGACTGGCGGATCGTCCGGATCAACCCGGCGGACGACGCCCTGCGGCCCTTCGAGCGCGCGGTGCACGACCTGCTGGTCGGCGAAGCGGCGGAGGTCCGCCTGTCCCAGCTGCGCGGCCTGGACCTGTCCCGGGTGCGCGACGCGCTGTACGCGGACGTGGTGGACAAGGAGTGGTTCGCCCGCCGCCCGGACGCGGACCGGAACCTGTTCTGGTGGAGCGGAATCGGCGTCGCGATCGGCGGTGCGGCGCTCACCGCGGCCCTGGCGCTGACGACCTCCGTCGCCCTGCTCGGCCTGGGTGTGGTGCTCGGCGGCGTCGCGATGGTGGCCAGTGCCCGCCTGATGCCCGCCCGAACGCGCCGCGGCAGCGCGCTGGTGATGCAGGTCAGGGGCCTGCGCGGCTACCTCCACGAGGTCTCGGCGAACTCACTGCCCGCGGCGGACCGCGAAACGGTGTTCTCCCGCTCCCTGCCGTACGCGCTGGTCCTCGGCGAAACGGACCGCTGGCTGGCGGAATTCGCCGAACTCGACCCGGCCGCCGACGGAACCCCCGGTCTGTACTGGTACGCAGCCCCCCAAACCCCGAACCTGCAGAACTTCCGCCTGGCCTTCCCGAACCTGACCGAAAAGCTCAACACAGCCCTGAAGAGCTGAGCCCGGAGCAGTTGGCGAACGTCGATCGACCTGAGGTGAGGTATTCAGTGCTGAGTCTTGTTCGGTCCGTTGTCGTCCTGACCGCTGGCGTTGCGCTCGTCGGGGTGTCCGCGTGCGGCACCAGTGGCGATTCGGCCCGAAATGTGGGCTCCGAGGAATCGACGGAGCGGGTCGGTGGGGCTGCGCTGGAGCAGTTCGACCCGTGCACGTTCTTCAATCCCGATGAGCTCAGCTCGTGGGGATTGCAGACCGAGGCAGCGGAGTTCACGCCGGTGAGCTTCGAGCCGGGATGCCGATGGCAGGGCGGGCAGATGGGGCTCGTGCTCCAGAAGAACGTCGAGGAGACCGTGGCTTCGTACGAGAAGAACGGCAACTGGGAGCGGTACGACAAGCAGTCCGTGGGCGGACGCTCCGGTGTGGTGGCGAACGTTCCGAGTGGCGGCGCCACCGGCGGCTGCAACGTGCTCGTCGACACTGGCGGCGGCGTCGTCATCTACGGAGTGTCCGGCCGCCTCGCCGACTCGGTGGATGCTTGTGCCGAAGCGGAGAAGATCGCTGCTGCGACCGCTCCGCGGCTGCCGAAGTAACGGTTGTAGAGCGAAGAACTCTCCGAGCTGATCTCGCGCCTGTCCGGCGGAGCCCGCGTTACACCTCGCGGCGAGCTGTGACGACTCTGTGATGTGCGGCCGAACGGTTGATGCTGATCGGCAACAATGCTGGTGGGAACCGTTCCGGCCCGGCGTGCGTCAAGCTAGAGTAGCCACGTTTTCGTGGGGGATGTCGCAGAGTCCAGAGGGGTCTGGGATGGCAAACGCAGACAGTGCAGGCTTCGCTGGGGCAGCCGAGGGGATCAAGGCCGTCGCCGCGCAGACGCAGTGGGTGAACCAGCAGGTCGGGTCAGGGATGCTCGCCCTGGATCCCGATGCGGCGGAGAAAGCCGCCAAGCACTGCGAGGACGAGATCCGCGAGTTGCAGCAGCTGATCCGTAGAAGCGATCAGATCACGCGGCTCACGGGGCTCGGTGACTATCCGGACGGGCGCGACCTGACCCAACGTTTCGTCGACAAGGCTACGACCTCGGAATCCGGGGCAGTGGATCTGGTTCGACAGATGCAGGACGAGTTGCAGAAGATGGCGGAGGCCTACCGGGCTGCTGCCAAGGACTACCGTGCCATCGACGAACAGCACGCCCAAGACATTCAGCGAGGTATGTAGTGAGCTTGTACTCCCGCTCCTTGATCGTCGCGACCGCAGGTCTGGCACTGGTCGGGCTGTCGGCCTGTTCCGGTGGGTCGACCGGAGGCGGTCAGCAGCCGGAGACCTCCGCAGCCCAGAGTTCGGGTCTGGCTGACTTCGACGTCTGCAACTTCTTCACCGCAGAAGATCTGTCTGCTTTCGGCGTGCAAGGCCCGGGCGAGCCGGACAGCACTATCGATACTGAGCCGGGGTGCAACTTCCGAGGTGACATCAAGGACGTCACGCTCTACAAAGTTCCCGACACCGCGTTCGACGCCTACACGAAGCAGGGCAATTTCGGCTCGCTGGAGCCGTACGAGGTCAACGGCAGGAAAGCGGCGAACGGTGTGACCAAGGGGTCGGAGGGGCAAGGCATTTGCTCCGCGTTCCTTGATGCTGGAGGCGGCACGGTCATCGTGACGGTGACGGGCTTGATGAGGGATTCGGTCGCTGATCCGTGCGGCGAGGCGGAGAAGGTCGCGCGGCAGATCGAGCCGAGACTTCCTGAGTGATAGGAGCTAGGGGGAGTCATGGGATTTGGGGATTGGGTCGGAGACCGGATCAGCGACGTCGGGAACACCATCCACGACGCCGGAGCGGGTGTCTTCGGGTACGACACCGTGGCCCAGAAAGAGGCCAAGGAGCGTGCTCAGCAGGCGACGCAGGACGGTCAGAACGAGCGGGATGAGCTGGCGCAGCGCAACCAGGCGCTGCAGGACGGTGTCGTCGGGTACGACCCGCCTGGAATTTCCCAGTGCGTGAACTGGTCCGGATTCAGCCATGCCGACATCTACCGGACGAACCAGGACACGATCAACGAGGGCGACGTCGGCAAGACCGCGGACGCCTGGGTGGAACTGGGCAAGGCACTCCGCGAACGTGGTCCGCAGTTCGACTCCAAGCTGAAGGAGATCATCAGCGGCGGTTGGCAGGGAGAGGCCGCTGAGCAGGCCAAGACGCTCGGCGAACCGGTCAAGAACTGGATGGAAGGCAGTGGCAACGCCTTCGAGATGACCGGTAACAACCTGAAGACCGTGGGTTCGGCGGCAGGCCAGGTCAAGACCTCGGTACCGGAGCCGGAGGGGCACAGCTGGGGGCGGACGGCAGCCTCGACGATCGCGCTCGGCCCGCTCGGCGGCGGTGGTGACGCGCTCGCGCAGATGAAGGAGCGCGAAGAGGCCGAGAAGGCCGCCCAGGAGACCATGGGGCGCGTCTACAGCCCGACGTTCACCAACGTCGACGCCCAGATGCCGGCCTTTCAGACGCCCGAGGGCAAGGTCGTCACCCCGCCCCCACCGCCCCCGCAGCCGCCCACTGACTGGGGTCGTGGCGGTCCAGGCGACGGCGGTGGGATCGGTGGCGGCCCCGGTGGCGGTGGCGGCGGCGGTCTGCCTGGTGGCGGTGGTCCCGGCGGCGGCTATCCGGGCGGCGGTCTGCCTGGTGGCGGTGGCCCCGGCGGCGGTTACCCGGGCGGTGGCGGTCCCGGTGGTTTGCCCGGTGGCGGCTACCCCGGCGGCGGTGGCCCCGGTGGCTACAACCCGCCGTCCGGAACGGGCAGTGCTTGGGCCGATCCGCCCCAGGTTCCCGGAATCGGTGGCCCTGGCGGCGGTCTCCCCGGTGGTGGCGGTCCGGGTGGCGGCATGCCCGGCGGCGGGCCCGGAGCGGGTGGCGCCGGCATGGTCGGCGGTATGGCCGGTGGCCTCGGTGCCGGTGCGGCCGGGGCCGGGATGGCCGCTGGTGGCCGAGCCGGAGCTGGTGGCCTCGGTGCCGGAGGAGCTGCCGGAGCGGGCGCCGGAGCTGGTGCCGGTGCGGCCGGAGCCCGAGGTGCCGGTGGCGGTCGCGGCATGATGGGCGGCATGGGTGGTGCTGGTCAACGCGGCCAAGGCGGCGAGGACGACGAGCACGAGCGCCCCTCCTGGCTCGAAGAGCAGGAGGACATCTGGATGAACGACATGCCGAAGACCGCGCCTCCGGTTCTGGGCGAGTAACAGCACGTCAGGATGTGGTCCGGTGGTGGCTCGCCCGAGCCACCACCGGACCACGATCAATTGGGAGGAACAGAACGGTGAGCGTGTTGGGTCGCTGGCAGTTGCTGCCGGTTCATCTCGACGTCGTCCTCAAGTACCTGAAGATCGACGCGCTGACGCTCCCGCTGAACAGCCGCTCCTTCGGGCGCACCACCGAGCAGCTCGGCCGGATCGCCCAGGCGGAGATGGAGCGCATGGCAGCTGCGGGGGTTCTCGTCAACGACGAGATCCAGCCGAACCTGGCCGACGCCCTCAAGCTGCTCGCCCACCCGTTCCTGTGGGTGGACTCGCTCTGGTTCCCGCAGGTGGGGGAGGACCACTGCTGGCGAACGGTCGCGGCGGTGACGGAGGGGAACCGGGTGGTGCTCGGGGTGCAGTCCCCGAGCGAGGACCCCGCCCACGGCGGGATGCTGACCGTCGAGGTGCACGAAGGCGTTCCGCTGCCGCAGGTGCTGTTGCCGACGCTTCCGCCCGCGCCGCCGGGCAATCGCGGTCCGGCACGGGTGCCGGCCAGCTCGTTCCGCCCGGACCAGCCGGACGAGGACCCGCAGGGCAGCTACATGCAGACCGCGACGCAGCAGCGCGGCAGCAGCGGTGATCGCGAGTTCGACCTGTACCAGGCGATCGGCCGGACGCAGCACGTCCGGTTGGGGCAGATCGCGGCGAACCTCCGCGACCAGTACGGCCGGACGAAGCGCTCGTCGATCGTCAAGTGGTTCGACAACGTCGAGCCCGATGGTCGTTACCTCGACCACAACGTGCGCGGCAACACCGGAGAGCAGATCTACATGCTCACCCCCGCCGATGCGCGCACGATCGGGGCGGAGATCGACCGGATGATCGCGCAGGTGCGCTGAAGCGCTCTGCGCACGGGTGATTCCGAAGCGTGGTGAAGGGGGCACGCGCCGCTGTGCGCGCCGCACGTAGGCTGCATGGCATGGTCGAACCCCAGCTGCATCGCGTTACGTTGCCCAACGGGCTGCGCGTGGTGCTGGCACCGGACTCGGCAGCGGGCCAAGCGTCAGGGCAGGCTCCTGTGGTCGGTGTCAGCGTGCACTACGACGTGGGCTTCCGTTCCGAACCGGAGGGGCGCACCGGTTTCGCGCACCTCTTCGAGCACCTGATGTTCCAGGGCAGCGAGAGCCTGGAGAAGCTCGCGCACTTCCGCCACGTGCAGGGTTCCGGCGGCACCTTCAACGGTTCGACGCACCAGGACTACACCGACTACTACCAGGTGCTGCCCTCGGCCGCGCTGGAGCGGGCGCTGTTCCTCGAAGCGGACCGGATGCGGGCGCCGAAGATCACCGAGGAGAACCTGCGCAACCAGGTGGACGTGGTCAAGGAGGAGATCCGGCTCAACGTCCTCAACCGGCCCTACGGCGGGTTCCCGTGGATCCTGCTGCCCCCGGTGCTGTACTCGACCTTCGCCAACGCGCACAACGGCTACGGCGACTTCACCGACCTGGAGCAGGCGACGGTCGACGACTGCGCCGCCTTCTTCGACACCTACTACGCGCCCGGCAACGCGGTGCTCACCGTGGCCGGGGACATCGACGTCGAGCGCACCACCGAGCTGGTGCACAAGCACTTCGGCGACGTCCCGGCCCGCGAGGTCGCGCCGCGGCCGTCGTTCGGCGAGCCGTTCCCGGCCGGTGAGCTGCGCGGCAAGCAGGTCGACCCGCACGCGCCGCTGCCCGCGGTGGCCCTCGGCTACCGGCTGCCCGACCCGGTCGGCGAGCTGGACGCCTACCTGGCCGACGTGGTGCTGGCCGCGATCCTGAGCGACGGCGACGCCTCCCGGCTGCAGCAGCGCCTGCTGCACCAGGACTCGCTGGTCGTCGACGTGCACGCCGGTTGCGGTCTGATGGGCGCGCCGCTGGACGCCCGCGACCCCGACACCTTCACCATCACCGCGATCCACACCCCGGAGGTCGGGCTGGACCGGGTGGTCGGCGCGATCGACGACGAGCTGGAGAAGCTGGCCACCGACGGCCCGAGCGCCGACGAGCTGTCCCGGGTCACCGCCCGCTGGGCCGCCAGCCTCTACCGGGAGCACGACCGGGTGATCTCCCGGACCCTCGACCTGGGCAGCGCCGAGCTGCTGCACGGCCGGGCGGAGCTGATCTCCGAGCTGCCGAAGCGGATCGGCGAGGTCAGCGCCGAGGACGTCGCCGCGGCGGCGAAGGCGCTGCGGTCCGATGCCCGCGCGGTCCTGGAGATCGAACCCGCTGGCGACGAGCACGGAGGCGCGGCATGACACCCCCTGTGTCAACTCCAGCCCTGCTCAACCGCACCTCAGGGGACTGCGACGCAACCCAGCCACGAGAAACCGCCACACCGCAAGATCACTCCCGAACGCAACCACCACTGAAAATCGCGGAGAGGCGGTACAGGGCATGACCCGCGCAACGCACCGCAGCGCCGAGGAGATCGGCCGCACCGAGCTGGGCCCGCGGCCGCTGCCGCCGCTCGGCGAGCCCCGCACCGGCCGGCTCCCCGCCACCGCGGACACCGTGCTGAGCAACGGGCTGCGCGTGATCGCCGCCCGCCACGGCGTGGTGCCGATGGTCGAGCTGCGCCTGCGGATCCCGTTCGCCGGCGACGACCCCAAGCACCCGGCGCGCGCCGAGGTGCTGGCCGAGACGCTGCTGACCGGCACCGAGCGCCGCAGCCGCGTGCAGATGGACACCGACCTGGCCGCCGTCGGCGGCGACCTGAACGCGGTCGTCGACCCGGAGCGGCTCAGCGTCTACGGCAACGCGCTGGCCACCGGCCTCGACACGCTGCTCGACGTGCTCGCCGACGCGCTGACCGGGGCTGCCTACCTGGACGAGGAGATCACCGGGGAACGCGGTCGCCTGGTCGAGCGGATCGCCGTCGCGCGTTCGCAGCCGCGGGTGATCGCCCGGGAGGAGCTGCAGCGCCACCGCTACGGCGACCACCCGTTCGTCCGCGAGGTGCCGGCGGCCGAGGACGTCGCCGCCGTCACCGCGGAGGAGGTCCGCGCCCTGCACCCCGAGGCGGTGCTGCCGCGCGGTTCGGTGCTGGTGCTCGTGGGCGACATCGATCCGGAGCAGACGGTCGCGACGGTCGAGCGGATCCTGGGCGGCTGGCAGTCCGAGCGCAGCGCCACCGCGCTGCCGTCCTTGCCGGTGGTGCAGGGCGGCGACGTGAAGCTGGTGCACCGGCCGGGCGCGGTCCAGTCGCAGCTGCGGCTCTCCGCGCAGGCGCTGCCGCGCACCGACCCGCAGTACCCGGCGCTGCAGATCGCGAACCTCACCTTCGGCGGCTACTTCTCCTCGCGGCTGGTGGAGAACATCCGCGAGGACAAGGGCTACACCTACGGCGCGCACTCCTCGTTCGAGTTCACCCCGGGCAACGGCACGCTGCTGGTGGACGCCGACACGGCCAGCGAGGTGACCGCGGCCGCGCTGCTGGAGACCCGCTACGAGCTGGCCAGGCTGGCGCTGGTGCCGCCGACCGAGTCCGAGGTCGAGTCCGCCCGCCAGTACGCCATCGGCGGCCTGCTCACCTCCACCGCCTCGCAGTCCGGGATGGCCTCCACGCTCGTCGCGCTGGCGGTGGCAGGGCTGGCGCAGGAATGGCTGGTGGAGCACCCGGAGCGGCTGCGCGAGGTGACCGTCGAGCAGGTGGCCGAGGCGGCGAAGCGGCTGGCCCCGACCGCCTTCACCGGTGTGGTCGTCGGTGACGCGGACGTGCTGGCCGACCAGTTGCGGCTGCTCGGTGGTGTGGTGCTGCCGTGATTCGGTTACTCGGTGAGGCGGGCGAATGACCTCCGATGTGTTCGCTGGAACGGGTTTCCAGCTGGATTCCGCGCCGCTGCTGTCCCGGTCGACCGTGGACCGGCGGGAGCAGCTGCGGGACGCCGCCGACGGCGGGGCGGCCCTGTGGGCGACCGGGAAGGTGTTGCTGGTCGACGCCAAGGGCCGCACCCGGATCGACACCGGTTCGGGTCTGGTGGCCCACCCGGCCAGCGATTTCGGCGAGCGCCCCGCGCCCGGAGCGGTGCTGCTCGGCCTCGAGGACGAGATCAGCTACTGGGCGCTGCGCAGCGATCACGACGGTGCGCAGGAGGGCTGGCTCGACCTCCGCAACGGCGGTGGGCTGCTCAACGACACCGACGCGGGGCTGTTCACCACCGCGGTCGGCCTGCTCAGCTGGCACGACAACGCCCGCTACTGCGCGGTGTGCGGCGCGGCCACGACGCGCGTGCGCGCCGGGTGGGCGCGGCGCTGCACGGGGTGCGACCGCGAGGAGTACCCGCGGACCGACCCCGCCGTGATCTGCCTCGTGCACGACGGCGGGGACCAGGTGCTGCTGGCCCGCCAGCCGAACTGGCCGCCGGAGCGGTACTCGGTGCTGGCCGGGTTCGTCGAGGTCGGCGAGTCGCTGGAGGCCTGCGTCGCGCGCGAGATCGCGGAGGAAGTGGGGGTGGACGTCGCCGACGTCCGCTACCTGGGCAGCCAGCCGTGGCCGTTCCCGCGCTCGCTGATGCTGGGCTTCGCGGCGACCGCGGACCCCTCGGCGCCGCTGGTCCCGGCCGACGGCGAGATCGAGGACGCCCGCTGGGTGCACCGGGACACGGTGCGGGCCGCGCTGGAGTCGGACGGAGCCGTCGACGGCGTCCGCCTGCCCCCAGGCGTCTCCATCGCCTACCGCATGATCCGCGGCTGGGCGACCTGGCAGAGCTGACCTGAGGGGCCGGTCGGACCCACCCGGCCGGCCCCGTCAGGCGGCCTTCTCGCCTCGAACGTGCGTTCTGGTCATCCCTGCGGGGTGGCCGACACGCGGGGCCGTGTCCGGGGTGTGGGCCCGATCGGGGGAGCGGGTCTGCGAGGATGCCGGGCATGGCCGAACAACCGCGACTCCTGGAAGGTCTCGATCCGGAGCAGCGGCAGGCGGTCATCGCACCACGCGGGCCCGTGTGCGTCCTCGCCGGTGCGGGCACCGGCAAGACCCGGACCATCACCCACCGCATCGCCTACCTCGTGCAGCGCGGGCTCGTCGCACCGCAGCAGGTCCTCGCGGTCACCTTCACCGCCCGCGCGGCGGGGGAGATGCGCACCCGGTTGCGCGGGCTGGACGCGGCCGGTGTGCAGGCCCAGACCTTCCACGCCGCGGCGTTCCGGCAGCTGCGCTACTTCTGGCCGCGGGTGCACGAGACGCACATGTGGCAGCTGACGGACAACAAGTTCCGGCTGGTGATGCAGGCCGCGAACAAGGTCGGGCTGTCCACCGAGAAGGAGGACGTCCGCGATGTGGCCGGCGAGATCGAGTGGGCCAAGTCCTCGCTGATCGGCCCGGAGCAGTACCCGGCCGCGGCCGCCGCTGCCGGTCGCGACGTCCCGGTGCTGCCCGAGCAGCTGAGCAAGGCCTTCGCGGCCTACGAGCAGATCAAGAACCGCGCGCAGGCCCTCGACTTCGACGACCTGCTGCTGCACATCGCGGCGATCCTGGAGGACAGCCCCGAGATCGCCGAGGAGTTCCGCAGCCGCTACCGGTCGTTCGTGGTGGACGAGTACCAGGACGTGAACCCGCTGCAGCAGCGCGTGCTCGACGCCTGGGTGGGCAACCGCGACGACCTCACCGTGGTGGGCGATGCGAACCAGACGATCTACTCCTTCGCGGGCGCCTCGCCGAAGTGGCTGATCGCGTTCCCGCGGCGCTTCCCGGAGGCCACCGTGGTCCGGCTGGAGCGCGACTACCGCAGCACCCCGCAGGTGGTGTCGCTGGCGAACCAGGTCATCAGCGCCGCTCGGGAGCGCCCGGCCGGAACCCGGTTGAAGCTGGTCGGCCAGCGCCCGGACGGCCCGCGCCCGGACTTCGCCGAGTACGACGACGAGACCGACGAGGCGGAAGCCGTCGCGCGCAAGATCGCCCAGCTGGCCAAGCGCGGCGTGGCGCTCTCGGAGATCGCGGTGCTGTTCCGGGTCAACGCCCAGTCGGAGGTCTACGAGAAGGCGCTGGCCGACGCCGAGATCCCGTACCAGGTGCGCGGCGGGGAGCGCTTCTTCGCGCGGGCCGAGGTGCGGCAGGCGATGGTCACGCTGCGGACGGCCGTCGCCCGCGACGACGGCGCGCAGGACCTGCCGGGCACCGTCCGCGATGTGCTGCGCGAGGTCGGCCTGACCGATGAGCCGCCGGCCGGTGGCTCGGCCCGCGAGCGCTGGGAGTCGCTGATCGCGCTGGTGGAGCTCGCCGAGGAGCTCGCGGCCACCGTGCCCGACGCGGACCTGGCCCGCTACGTCGCGGAGCTGGACGCGCGCGCCGAGTCCCAGCACCCGCCGACGGTCGAGGGGGTGACCCTGGCCTCGCTGCACGCGGCGAAGGGCTTGGAGTGGGACGCGGTGTTCCTGGTCGGGCTGGTCGAGGGAACGCTGCCGATCCAGCACGCCGACACCGACGCGGCCGTAGAGGAGGAACGCCGCCTGCTCTACGTCGGGGTCACCCGGGCCCGCGAGCACCTGAGCCTGTCGTGGGCGTTGGCGCGCGCTGGTGGGCGGCGCTTCCGCAGGCGCAGCCGCTTCCTGTACAGCCTGGTCCCGGACGAGCACCCGGCCGCGCTGCCCGGCCGCGGGAAGCAGCGCGAGCAGCTCTCCCGGCTGGCGAAACCGGCCAAGCCGCGCTGCCGCATCTGCAACGCCCCGCTGGCGGGCACGATGGACATCAAGCTGGGCCGCTGCGCGGACTGCCCCTCCGATGTGGACGAGGACCTGCTGTCCCAGCTGAAGGCGTGGCGCAGCGAGCGGGCCCGCCAGCTGAAGGTGCCCGCCTACGTGGTGTTCACCGATGCGACGCTGACCGCGATCGCCGAGCAGCGACCGCTGGACGAGGGAGCCCTGGTGGGCATCTCCGGGATCGGCGCGTCCAAGGTGCAGAAGTTCGGTTCGGACGTGCTCGCGCTGATCCAGGGCGAGCGTCCCGGCTCGCGGTAAAACCCCAGGTAGCGAAGGTTTTCAAGGTTCCGGGCGGAATCTTTGAAAAATAAGTTGCGACCGGCACGGCGGTGCCAATAACCTGCAAGAGCGCGAGTCGTGGTCGGCAGGATCACGATCTGGAGCCCGGAGAAGGGGGTGGCATTGGTGTCGACGAATCTGATCTTCCGCACCCCGAGCCCCCTCATGGCTTGGGCCATCGCGCTGTTCCGTACCACTTTTGCGTCTTCGCCGGCTGTCGTGCACGCCGGTTATGGCCGAAAGTTCCAGCCGCGTTGGTTCCGTGCGCTCCCAGTGGGCGCGGAGACCCCACGTCGGTCCGTTTGTCGGCGAATCCCTGATCAACTGATCTAGGGGCGCCTCTCAGGCTTGCCACAGGCCGCGGACCAGCGAATGGGTCCGCGGCCTTTTTGGCGTCGCCGAAATCCCACATCCACAACCTGTTACCGATCGACTACAGGAGGACGTCGCATGTTGACGGCGAGTGTGCCGATAACCAATTCGGGCACCGACTTGCAGCCAGCTGCTGACACCGTCGCCGGGCTGCTCGACAGCTCGACCAGCCTGGACGACAAGCTGCCCTGCCGCCAGGACCCGGACCTCTGGTTCGCCGAGAGCCCCCGGGAGCTGGACCAGGCCAAGACCTTGTGCGCCGAGTGCCCGATCCGGGCCGAGTGCCTGGCCGGGGCGCTGTCCCGCGCCGAGCCGTGGGGCGTCTGGGGCGGCGAGATCTTCGAGCGCGGTGAGGTGGTCGCCCGCAAGCGGCCGCGTGGCCGCCCGCGCAAGCACCCGCTGCCGGCGGACCAGCCGTCGGCGACCCCGAGCCGCCGGCAGGAGCAGGCGGCGTAACGCCGAACGCGCACCACCGATCCCGTGCTCCGGCACGCACCAGACGAACGAGGTAGGAGACATGACGTACGAAGAGATGACCTTGCTGCGGATCAACGAACTGCGCGAGGAAGCGCATCGACAACGGGTGGCCCACGAACTGTCCGCCGGTCGCTGGTGGCGGTGGTTGGCCGCCTACGCGACGCGGCGGGCCGCGGCCACCTCGCGATGTTGCTGAGCGAACACCGCTGAACCACGTTGCACCGAGCGAGCTTCCAGGTTCGTGCTGCGTGGTGTCGCGAGCAGCGGAACCTCGGACGTCGCCTGGCCGCGGGCCCGGAACATGGGCTGTTCTCGCCAGGCGGCGTCCGTGGACCCGCGACGCTCCCGGCACGGCGGGTCGTATTGCCGCCCGACAGGCTGAAAGGGGTTTTGCAGCACCAAGTTTCCGGCCGAGGTCGTGGGAGGGGCGGCCACGGCCGGGGACCGCGCACCTTGACAACTGCAGAGCAGAACGCGCGATGCGCCGTAAGCTGGTCGTTCGTGGCTATGCACTCGCACGACAACATCGACTGGGACGCGCACCTGCACCGGTTGCGGGAGGCCGACGAGCTGACCGCGCCGGAGACCGCGGAGCTGGTCGCCGCGCTGCTGCGACCGAACGATCGCACGGTGCTGGAGATCGGCTCCGGAGCCGGTGGCACGGCGGCGGCCTTCGCCGCCGCGCTGGCCGGTTCCGGTGGCGACGTGATCGTGGTGGACACCGCGCCGGAGCTGCTCTCGGCGGCGTCCGCCCACGCCGGGGCGGTGGCCGACCGGGTGGCAGTGCACCCGGTGCGGGCGGACGCCGCCTCGGACGAACTGGTCGAGGCGGTGGTGCGTTCCGGCGCACCGGCGCAGGCCGACCTGGTCTTCGCCGCGTTCGTCGTGCACCACCTGCCGGACCAGCTGGCCGGGCTGCGCCGGCTCGCGGAGCTGGTGCGCCCGGGTGGCAGGCTGGCGATCGTCGAGTTCGGGCTGCAGACCAAGGTGCTGCCCGACGACGTCGGGCCGGGCGGGCCGGGCCTGGAAGGACGGTTGATCGCGGCGCGCGAGCAGTGGTTCCGGCAGATGCGCGGCGAGATGACCGGTTCGGCCCGGCTTCCGGTGGGCTGGGGCCGGGCGCTGGCGGCGGCGGGGCTGACCGACGTGCGCTCGTGGAGCTACCTCGTCGACCGCCCGGCACCGCTGGGCGAGATCGGCCGCAGCGCGGTGCTGCGGCGCCTGCACCTGCTGCGCAGGCACGCGGAGGAGTTCCTGGACCCGGCCGATCTCGACGCGCTCGACCAGCTGCTGGACGAGACGGGCGAGCACTACGTCGGCGACCGCGACGACGTCTTCTACCTCACCGCCAACACGGTCCACGTGGGAGCGAAGGAAACCCGGGGGAGCTCCGCGTAGCGGTGCGGGATCAGTCGGTGAAGCCGGGCTGCCACCTGGCGATGACGTCGAGTGCGTCGACCTCCGCGTCGAGCTGGCACAGGATCCCGGTCGCGCCCAGCGTCACGCGGTGGATCAGCAGGTAGTCCGGCGGCAGGTTCAGCGACCGGCCGGTGCGGAAGTCGGGGCTGCGCAGGTCGCCGACCCGCTCGGCCTGCCGCTGCAACCAGCGCCGGGTGAAGTGGAACGTCGGGGTGCGGACCGGGTCGACGAACGGTGCCAGGTAGGCCAGCACGTCCTCGCCGCGGAGCTCGCGGTCGGACTGCACGAACCGCTCGGCGCGCAGCAGGTCGAGCAGCTCGGCGGACTTGTCCTCCAGCGCCAGCCGGATCATCCGGCCGAAGGTGGTGGGCAGGCCGTCGGGCAGCCGGGACACCGCGCCGAAGTCGATCACGGCGAGACGTCCGTCCGGCAGCAGCATGAAGTTGCCGGGGTGCGGGTCGGCGTGCAGCATGCCGACTCGCGAGGGCGCGGAGTAGTGGAACTCCGCGAGCAGCCTGCCCGCGGTGTTGCGCTGCTCGCGGTCGCCGTCGGCGATGATCCGCGAGTACGGGGTGCCGGTCACCCACTCCGTCACGACGACCTTGGGGGCGCTGGCCACGACCGCGGGCACCCGGACGGCCTCGTCGTCCCGGTACACCTTGGCGAAAGCGCGCTGGTTGTCGGCCTCGGTGCGGTAGTCGAGCTCCTCGACCATCCGCTCCTGCAGCTCGGCCAGCAGGGGTTTGACCTCGGCGCCGGGCGCCAGCGACTGGAACAGCCGGGAGAACCGCGTCAGCTGGCGCAGGTCGGAGCGCAGGGCCTCGTCCGCGCCGGGGTACTGCACCTTGACCGCGACCTCGCGGCCGTCGTGCCAGATCGCCCGGTGCACCTGGCCGATGCTGGCCGAGGCGGCGGGAGTGTCGTCGAACTCGCTGAACCGCTTGCGCCACGCGCGGCCGAGCTGCTCGTCCAGCACCCGGTGCACGCTGCTCGCGGCCATCGGCGGGGCTGCGGCCTGCAGCTTGGTGAGCGCTTCGCGGTACGGGCCGGCCATCTCGTCCGGGACGGCGGCCTCGAAGACGCTCAGCGCCTGGCCGAACTTCATCGCGCCGCCCTTGAGCTGGCCGAGCACGGAGAACAGCTGCTCCGCGGTCTTGGCCGACACCTCGGCGTTGATCTGGGCCGCGTCCTGACCGACGAGCCGCTTGCCCCAGCCGGCGGCCACCCGACCGGCGACGCCGAGCGGGAGGCTGGCGAGCTTGGCGGTGCGGTGCGCTGCCCGGCGCGGGATGTCGGCCACGAATTCTCCTTGGTACGCGCAGGAAAACCCTCTCGGTGTCCGAAGCGTCCGAAGACGCATTCGAAATCGAGGAACCCAGGCACATGCTAGAGGTTTCCGGGCGCGCCTTGGGACGCGTTAGCCATCTTGGCGCGGACATTGCGTCGGCAGGCGGATTCCAGCGCTCCGCCGAACCGGTGAAAGCGGGGAGAATCGGCTTTCCGGGAGCAGCCGGGGAAAGAAGTCGGAAAGCGGTCGAGCGCGGTGCGGAACATCCGGTGTGGTCCGCCCATTTCGCCTGGTGCGGACCACTGCGGGACACGTGTGTCCCCCTGGCGCACCGGCGCGCGACCGCTGCGGTGTCCGGCGGGCGGACAGGCGGGTGGGCCCTGTGGCGGCCCACCCGGGCCCGGTCACGCCTTGCCGAGGATGCGGGTCATCTTGGTGCCGCAGACCGGGCATGTGCCCTTGGCCATCCGGCGACCGTTGGTCTCCGAGACCTCGCCGGAGAAGTCCCGCTTCTCCCGGCACTTGACGCAGTAGCCGTTGTACGTCTCGGCCACGGCTCCCCTCCTTCGTGTCATGACCCAGCCAGCCGGCTGGATCGTCTGCGGCCCTGCTCCGGGCGGCTGGGGGAACGGTACATGTGGGCCATTCGACATGCATGCATTAAGAGCATGGCATGTTCGGCTAAATTGAGTAATCCCTCAGTGGGTCACAGTGCGTAGGCGCTGTGGTGCGGCTCACCGGGGGAACCGATTGTCGGCTCTTCTCGCTAGGGTCCAGATTCGTGGCTGAACCCCAGGTCGAGGTGCGCCGCAGCAAGCGCCGCCGGCAAACGGTGAGCGCCTATCGCGACGGTGACAAGATCGTGGTGCTGCTTCCGGCGCGGATGACTCGCGCGGAGGAAAAGCGCTGGGTGGCGGACATGCTCAGCCGCCTGCAGCGGAGCGAGACGCGCCGCCGCTCGCCGGCGCGCGAGTCCGACGAGGCGCTGATCGAGCGCTGTCGCGAGCTGTCCGCGCGGTACCTCGACGGCCGGGCCGAACCGAGCAGTGTTCGATGGGTGCCGCCGATGCGCACCCGATGGGCCTCCTGCACGCCGAGCGAGGCCACCATTCGGGTGAGTCGACGCCTCCGAGATGTACCCGGATGGGTGCTCGATTACGTGCTCGTGCACGAGCTGGCGCACCTGCTGGTGCCCGGCCACGGCCCCGACTTCTGGAAGTGGGTGCGCCGCTACCCGAAGACCGAGCGGGCCATCGGCTTCCTGGAAGGCCTGTCGGCGGCCGCGCAGCTGGGCATCGGCATGGACGGCGACACCGAGCCGCAAGACGCCGCAGGCGACTGACGGGAGCCACCGCCGGGCAGCGGCGTCGGGTGCCGCGGAGCGGTCTGCCGCGGCGAGCCACCGGAGGCGGGCAGCCCTGACGTCGTGCACAGGCACGCGCACGAGCCAGGACGCCCGCTCAGCTCAAGCGAGTGTTCTCCGGTGGCCGAAACCACGAGACGACCGACGTGTCGGCGCGCAGGCGGCCGCGCGAACCGCCCGAAGCGCAGTGCCCACCTTCGGCGCTCGGCACGGCCAGGCGGAACGAACCCGGAGAACGCCGGTCAGGACTGGTCGTCCCGCTTCGGCTCCTCGCCGCCGTCCTCCTCGCCGGACTTCGCGGCCTCGTCGGCCTCGGCGCGGCGGATCGCGGCGATCGGGTCGTCCAGCTCGGCCGGGGCGGCTCCCCAGCGGTCGGCGAAGTCCAGCGGCTCGTCCAGGTCCGAGCTGTCCGGCAGCAGGTCGGGGTGGTCCCACACCCGGTCCCGGCTCTCGGTGCCGTGCCGCTCGGTCATCAACCGCCACAGGTTCGCCGCGTCGCGCATCCGGCGCGGCCGCAGCTCCAGACCGATCAGCGTGGCGAAGGTCTGCTCGGCGGGACCACCGGTGGCGCGGCGCCGCCGGACCATCTCGCCCAGCGCGTCGGCACCCGGCAGCCGTTCGCCGACCGCCTCCGCGACGACCACGTCGACCCAGCCCTCGACCAGCGCGAGCAGCGTCTCCAGCCGCTTCAGCGCGGCCTCCTGCTCCGGGGTGGTCTTCGGCTCGAGCATCCCGGAGCCCATCAGCTCCTGCATCGAGCTCGGGTTGGACGGGTCGATCTTCCCGGCGAGGTCCTCCAGCGCCGAGGTGTCGATGCTGATCCCGCGCGCGTACTCCTCGACGGTGGCCAGCAGCCGCTGCGCGAGCCACGGCACGTGGCTGAACAGCCGGTGGTGCGCGGCCTCGCGGGCGGCGAGGAACACGGTGGCCTCGCTGATCGGCCGGTCCAGGCCTTCCACGAAGCGCTGGATGTTGGCGGGCAGCAGCGCGGCGGTGCCCGCCGGGGCGAGCGGGAGGCCGACGTCGGTGGAGGTCAGCACCTCGCCACCGAGCTGCGCCAGGCCGTTGCCGAGCTGCGAACCGAAGGTCATGCCGCCCATCTGGCCGAGCATGGACAGCAGCGGGCCCGCGGCCTGCTTGGCCTCCTCCGGCATCGCCTCCAGCCAGGCGCTGGACATCCGCTGCGCCACCGGGTCGCACAGCCGCTGCCAGGTGGGCAGCGTCTTCTCCACCCAGTCGACGGAGGACCAGGTCTGCACCGAGCGAACCCCGGCGGGCAGCGAGGTGGCGGCGTCGAGCCAGAGCTCGGCCAGCCGCACCGCGTCCTCGATCGCCTTGACCTGCTCCTGGCTGGGGCGTTCGGTGCGCTGGTTGTTGTGCAGCTGCTGCACGGCGAGCTGCTTGGCCAGGTCGTAGTTGACCGGCCCGCTGCCGCCGCTGCCGCCGGAGTGGCTGAGCGCCTGCCCGAGCTGGGTCAGCATCTGGCCGAGCTGGCCGATGTCGAAGTTGGGCATGCCGCCCGGACCGGGCATGCCGGCGAAACCGAAGGGCGTGTCCCCGAAGTTTCCGGCGCCACCCTCAGAGCGGCCTTTCGACGAGTCGCCCTTGTCAGGGTCGTCGGGGTCCTGCGAACCGAACCCGAACGGCAAGTTGGTCATAGTTCCACGGTACGCGGCTTGCGCCACCGGGCAGAAGCCGTCCGGGGCTCGGAGGGGTGCGAACACCGCACACATCGCCAACAGCGAACACGTACGCTGTCGCCTCGTGAACCGCCGTACCTGGACGCTGCTGACGAGCGTCGTGCTGGTTGTCGCCTTCGGCTTGCTCGGTGCGTTCGTCCGGGTGCCGTACGTGGCGCTCGGTCCCGGGCCGACCTACGACACCCTCGGCGTCGACGGCGATCGGCCCGTCATCAGCATCGAGGGCCAGCAGACCTTCCCCACCGGTGGTCACCTGAACATGACCACGGTGTCGGTGACCGACCAGCTGTCCATGTTCGGCGCGCTCAGCCTGTGGGCCAGCGGGCGCTACGCGCTGGCGCCGCGCGACCTCTACTTCCCGCCGGACAAGAGCGAGCAGCAGATCGAGCAGGAGAACACCGAGGCGTTCAACGACTCGCAGACCACCGCGGAGACCGCGGCCCTGCGCTACCTCGGCTACCCGATGAAGGTGATCGCCGGGCAGATCGTCAAGGGCAGCCCGGCGGACGGCATCCTGGCGCCGGGCGACCGGCTGCTGGCGGCCAACGGCCGGCCGGTCACCGATCCGCAGTCGCTCCGGGCGGCGCTGACCGGCACCAAGCCCGGTGATCGGGTGGAGATCCGGTTCCAGCACGCCGACCAGCCGGAGCGGGTGGCCAGCGTGCAGCTCGCGCAGGGGCCCGACGGCCAGCAGCAGGGCTTCCTCGGGGTGGCGGCGACCGAGCGGCCGGACGTCGGCTTCGACATCGAGATCAGCCTGGCCGACGTGGGCGGCCCGTCGGCGGGGTTGATGTTCACCCTGGCGATCATCGACAAGCTCACGCCGGGCGAGCTCAACGGCGGTCAGTTCGTGGCGGGCACCGGGGAGATCACCCCGGACGGCGAGGTCAACCCGATCGGCGGCATCCCGTTCAAGATGGTCAAGGCCCGCGAAGCCGGCGCCACCACCTTCCTGGTGCCCGCCGACAACTGCGCGGAGGCGAAGGCCCAGGCCCCGGACGGCCTGCAGCTGGCCAAGGTCGGCACCCTCCAGGAGGCCACCAAGGCGCTCGACGACCTCCGCGCGGGCAAGGCCCCGCTCAGCTGCTGACTGAGCCGGAGCCAGCGCTGATCAGCTGAGGAACTGCGCTCAGCAGGCCACTTCGAGCGCCGCGAAGGTTCACTCGAACGTGGCCGCTGATCGTCTGCTGAGGGGATCAGTCCGCGAAGGTGGCGTGCAGCGCGGTGATCAGGTTGGGGGCCAGGGAGCGGTCCTCGATGCGCTCGCCCTGCTCGTCGCCTTCGGTGCGAAGGCGCATCACGCAGGCCTCGCCGCCGTCGCGCAGCACCGCCGCGACCAGTCGCGCCTCGTGGCGCTCCGGGTGCTCGGCCGCGGCCTGCCGCGCCGCTTCCGCGTCGTCCGGCAGCTCGGCCTCCGCCTCCGGCGGCAGCACCACGATCTCCTGCACCAGTGCGCACCCGGCGACCTGCTCGGGCCACTCGATGCGGGCGAGGGCCTCGGCGAGGTCTTCCGCGGGCAGCGACTCCTGGGCGATCGGGGTGAGCGCCGAATCGGGGTCGAGCTGATCGGCCAGCCCCGGTTCGGCGGTCAGCAGGAGACGGGTGGGCACCAGGGCGAAGACCTGGGTGGGCTGGTCCCACCCGGCGGCGGCGACGAACTCCTCGATCTCGCGGGCGGCCGAGGGCAGCGCTGCGGTCAGGTCCTGCTCGGGGGTTTGCGGCATGCCGACCATGGTCGCACCGCCGAGGTGGTCCGGACGGCGCACCCCGGTGCGGCGAGATGTCGGATTAATCCACTTCGCGAAGCCCCTTCCAGGAACTTCACACCGGGGTCGTAGAGTTGAACATCACGAGGGCGGTCGGTGGCGTGGACACCGGCGCCGTCCCACCTGCCTGCTGATCGTCACCAGGAGCGTGCGCTGTGGCCATGCGGCCCCCGGTCGGAATGCCGAAACTGTCCCGGCGAAGCCGGATACTGCTGATCCTGGGCGGCATCGTGCTGGTCGCCCTGATCGCCGGATCGCGAATGCTGGGCACCTACGTCGACTGGCTCTGGTACGGGGAGGTCGGCTACCGGGGCGTCTTCACCACCCAGCTGTTCTCCCGCGCCGGGCTCGGGGTGGCCGCCGCGGTCTTCCTCGGTCTCGTGCTGGGCCTGAACCTGTGGATCGCCTACCGCAACCGGCCGGTGTTCGTGCCGGTCAGCGGCCCGGACGACCCGCTGGCGCGATACCGCACGGTGGCCACCGAGCGGTCCCGGCTGTTCGGGCTGGGCATCCCGATCGTGGTCGGCGTGATCGGCGGGCTGGCCGCGCAGGCCGACTGGCAGACGCTCCAGCTGTTCCTGCACAGCGTCCCGTTCGGCCAGGTCGACCCGGAGTTCGGCAAGGACATCGGCTTCTACACCTTCGAGCTGCCGTTCTGGCGGCTCCTGCTGTCGTGGGCGTTCATCGCGGTCACCGTGTCGTTCATCGGGGCGCTGATCACCCACTACATCTTCGGCGGCATCCGGCTGGCCGGCCGCTCCGGGCAGCTGTCCATGCCCGCCCGGGTCCAGCTGGCGATCCTGGCCGGGCTGTTCGTGCTGTTCAAGGCGGTCGACTACTTCCTGGACCGCTACGACCTGCTGCTGTCCCAGCGCAACTCGCTGTTCACCGGTGCCAGCTACACCGACCTGAACGCGGTGATGCCCGCCAAGCTGATCCTGATGTGCATCGCGGTGTTCTGCGCCCTCGCGTTCTTCGCGGTGATCTTCCTGAAGAACGTGCAGATCCCGGCGCTGGCGGCGGTGCTGCTCGTGCTGTCCAGCGTGGTCGTCGGCGCGGTGTGGCCGGCCCTGCTGGAGCAGTTCTCGGTGCGCCCGAACGCCAACCAGCGCGAGGCGCAGTCCATCGAGCGCAACCTGGAGGCCACCAAGGCGGCGTTCGGCATCGGCCCGGACAAGGTGGAGATCACCGACTACCCGGGGCGCACCCAGCTGCAGCCCAGCGAGGTGGCCGCGGACAAGGGCACCATCCCCAACATCCGGTTGCTGGACCCGAACGTGCTGGCCCCGACGTTCACCCAGCTGACCCAGCAGTACAACTTCTACGGCTTCACCGACAAGCTGGACGTCGACCGGTACCGCGACGCCGACGGCAACCTCCGGGACTACCTGGTGGCGCTGCGCGAGCTCAACACCGACGGCCTGGCGGTCAACCAGCAGAACTGGATCAACCGGCACACCGTCTACACGCACGGCAACGGTTTCGTCGCGGCGCCTGCCGACCGGGTCGACTCGACCTTCGAGGAAGGCAAGACCCAGGGCGGTTACCCGGTCTTCCAGATCAGCGACGTGGCCAACAACGGCCAGGGCGCCATCCCGGTCGAGCAGCCGCGCGTCTACTACGGCGAGCTGGTGGGCCGCAACGACTACGTGATCGTCGGCGGCAACGCGGGCGAGGCGCCGCGCGAGTACGACACCGACCAGCAGCAGTACACCTACACCGGCAAGGGCGGTGTCCCGGTCGGCAACCTGTTCCAGCGGCTGGTCTTCGGTGCTTACTACGGTGAGCGGAACTTCCTGTTCAGCGGCGCGATCGGCGATGAGTCGAAGATCATCTACGAGCGCAACCCGCGGGACCGCGTGCAGAAGGTGGCGCCCTGGCTGAAGCTGGACGGCGACCCCTACCCGGCAGTGATCAACGGTCGCATCAAGTGGATCGTCGACGGCTACACCACGCTGAACAACTACCCGTACTCGCAGCTGACCGAGCTGGGCGAGGCCACCAACGACACCCTCACCGGCGTCGAGCGGCTGCCGAACCAGCAGATCAACTACATCCGCAACTCCGTCAAGGCCACCGTCGACGCCTACGACGGCAACGTCGAGCTCTACGCGGTCGACGAGCAGGACCCGGTGCTCAAGGCCTGGGAGGGCGTGTTCCCCGGCGTGGTCAAGCCCGCCAGCGAGATCAGCCCCGAGCTGCGCGACCACTTCCGGTACCCGGAGGACATCTTCAAGGTGCAGCGCAAGCTGCTCACCGAGTACCACGTGGACAACCCCGGCGACTTCTTCTCCACCCAGACCTTCTGGGAGGTGCCGTCCGACCCGACCAGCCGCGGCAACGTCGCGGGCAGCGAGGGGCAGCAGCCGCCGTACTACGTGCTGGCGCAGATCGGTGAGCAGAAGGAACCGACGTTCCAGCTGACCAGCGCGCTCACGGCGCTGCGACGGCAGAACATGTCGGCGTGGGTGTCGGCGTCCTCGGACCCGGACGACTACGGCAAGCTCAGCGTGCTGAGGCTGCCGACCAACACCCTCACACCGGGCCCGAACCAGGTGCAGAACCAGATGGAGTCCACTCCGGAGGTCACCGAGAACCGCACCCTGTTCAACAACCCGAACGTCAACGCGATCTTCGGCAACCTGCTGACGCTGCCGGTGGCGGGTGGACTGCTCTACGTCGAGCCGATCTACATCCAGCGCAACGAGCAGGAGTCCTACCCGCAGCTCGCCAGGGTCCTGGTGTCCTTCGGCGGCAAGGTCGGCTTCTCCGAGACCCTGCAGGGCGCGCTGGACCAGGTGTTCGGCTCGGGTGCCGGCGATGCCACCCAGACCGAGGACCCGCAGCGCCCGCCGGGCCAGCAGCCCACGCCGCCCGGGCAGGACACCTCCAGCCCGGAGATGAGCAAGGCGGTCGGCGACATCCGGGCCGCGCTGGAGCACGTCCGCAAGGCCCAGCAGTCCGGGAACTTCGGTGACCTGGGCACGGCCTACCAGGAGCTCGACGACGCGATCCGGCGCTTCGAGCAGGCGCAGGGCAACGGCGGCTGACCAGGCGTTGAGCACCGCGGGGCGGGGACCGGGAACGGTCCCCGCCCCGCGGCTTTTCCGGGCCTCCGATCGGGTGGAAGATGGGCTGCGTCACTTTTCCGCCCTTACGATTTGCACTAAGCTTCGGCGGCCCGTAAGGTTAGGGACACACGACGCGGGGTGGAGCAGTTCGGTAGCTCGCTGGGCTCATAACCCAGAGGTCGCAGGTTCGAATCCTGTCCCCGCTACCATTCGGATGTTCAAGGGCCCCAGACTTCGTCTGGGGCCCTTTTCCCGTTGTCCTTATTTCCATACGGGGGCCGAGCCCCCGTAAACCCCCGCGGTGCGGTGGTCGCTTTTCGTCGGCTCCTTGCGGTGGGGTTCGTTCCCGGCCTGGGTTCGTGACCAGCCCTTCGTTTTGTTGTGGATCGTTTCCCGGGATGTTCGCGGGTTGGTCGCTGCTGATCGATTGCTCTGGCTCTGGCTTGGGTTGGGTTTGGGGTTGGTTGGTGGTTGGGGTTCTGGTTGTTCTTGGGTTGGGGTGTTTTTGCTGGTGGGGGGTGGTTTTTGGGGGTTTGGGGACCCCCCTGTTCCGGGGGTTTTTCGGGGGTGTAGAGTTAGCGGCACAACAGAAGAACGCAGCCGGTTCTAGAGGCTGCTGGCGCGGGGTGGAGCAGCTCGGTAGCTCGCTGGGCTCATAACCCAGAGGTCGCAGGTTCGAATCCTGTCCCCGCTACTATTCCGCAGAGAAAAGCCCCCGACGACGTCGGGGGCTTTTCTCGTTGTCGATTCCTCCGTCAGAGGCCTTGGGCCCACTGGCGGGCGCAGGCGGGGGAGCAGACCCTGCCATCGCCCTGGACCGCGCCGGTCGGGCGCATCGACCTGCCGCAGACCATGCAGGAGTCGGCTTCGCCGTCGCGCTGCATGGGCACCAGCGCCTTGGCCCGTTCCGCGACCTTGTTGGTCACCCTCGTCTTGCTCTCGCTGGCCTTGGTTCGCAACCAACTGCGATGCACTTCCCCGCACCTCCTGCTCGGTCGCTGGCGGCCGCCGACCGGTCGGCCCAAGAGCCACAGTGCTGGTGGTCGGCCGCGGTTGGGCAGCTCCAGGGCTCGATAGCACCTCATTGCGCCGCCAATAACCCCCATCCAGGCGAATCGCGGTCATGTCCGTCGCAATGCGTGCAGGCCGCGGCCCGGAACCGGCTGCGCACTGTGTCCGGTCCGCTCGGATGGCAGTCGTCCGGCCGCTGCGCCGATGGCGCAATCGTTCGTCCACTTGGACCAGTCCACTGCAACCACAGTGGACAGAACTGGCGACCATTGTGGACAGCTTCGCGCGGGCATGGCACCGTGGCAGTGTGACCGAGCTGAATGCGACATCCGCTGCCCTGTTGGGACTACTGCACGAAGGTCCGAAGACCGGTGGCCAGCTGGTTGCTGCTGCCACCGAGCGCTTCGGAGGGTTCTTCAGCGTGACCCGCAGCCAGGTTTACCGCGAGCTGCCCGCGCTGACCGACGCCGGCCTGCTCCGCCTCGGCAAGCAGGGGCCGCGCTCCAGCCAGCAGTACGCGATCACCGCGGCGGGCAAGCGCGCCTTCAAGTCGTGGCTGAACACCGAGCCCGGGCCGGACAACGTCCGCAGCCCGCTGATCCTGCGGCTGGTCTACTCCGGCTCGCTGACGCCCAAGCAGCGCGCCAGCCTGGTCGAGTCGGCCCGCGGCCAGTACGCGGTGAAGATGGACGAGGCGAAGAACGCGGCCAAGACCGCGGGCGACCCGTACGAGAAGGCGGCCGCGGACTTCACGGTGGCCTACAACCGGGCGATCATCAAGCTCCTCGACGCCATCCCGGACTGAGGGGCAGCCGGTGCTCGCACCGCCTTGCGGTGCGAGTGGCCGGGGAGAACGGGACAACGGGCCGTCCTCGTGGGCGGCCCGTGCCCGGTGAAGTACGCTGAGCACTGTGAATCCCGACGTCGCAGCCTCGCTCAAGGAACTGTCCAACACCCTCGAGGGCATCGAGAGCGTGATGGATCTGGATGCTCTGCGCGCGAATATCGCGGAGCTGGAGGCGGAGGCCGCCAAGCCGGACCTCTGGGACGACGTCGAGCACGCGCAGCGGGTCAGCAGCCAGCTGGTGCACCGGCAGGCCGAGCTGCGCAAGGTCACCGAGCTGCGGCAGCGCCTCGAGGACCTGGAAGTCCTCTACGAGCTCAGCGAGGACGAGGACGACGCCTCCGGGCTGGCCGAGGCCGACGGCGAGCGCGAGTCCCTGAAGAAGGATCTCGAGACGCTCGAGGTGCGCACCCTGCTCTCCGGTGAGTACGACCCGCGCGGAGCGATGGTCACCATCCGCGCCGAGGCCGGTGGCGTCGACGCCGCCGACTTCGCCGAGATGCTGATGCGGATGTACCTGCGCTGGGCGGAGCGGCACTCCTACCCGGCCGAGGTCTACGACACCTCCTACGCCGAAGAGGCGGGCCTGAAGTCCGCCACCTTCCGGATCGACGCGCCCTACGCCTACGGCAACCTCTCGGTCGAGCAGGGCACGCACCGGCTGGTGCGCATCTCGCCGTTCGACAACCAGGGGCGCCGCCAGACCTCCTTCGTCGGGGTCGAGGTGCTGCCGGTGGTGGAGGAGACCGACCACGTCGAGATCGCGGAGAAGGACATCCGGGTCGACGTCTTCCGGTCCTCCGGGCCCGGTGGGCAGAGCGTGAACACCACCGACTCGGCGGTGCGCATCACGCACATCCCGACCGGCATCGTGGTCTCCTGCCAGAACGAGAAGTCGCAGCTGCAGAACAAGGCCGCCGCGATGCGCGTGCTCCAGGCCAAGCTGCTGGCCCGCAAGAAGGAGGAGGAGCGCGCCGAGCTGGACGCCCTCAAGGACAGCGGCTCCAGCTGGGGCAACCAGATGCGCTCCTACGTCCTGCACCCGTACCAGATGGTCAAGGACCTCCGCACCGACCACGAGGTCGGCAACCCGGACGCGGTCCTCGACGGTGACATCGACGGCTTCCTCGAAGCGGGCATCCGCTGGCGCCGCCAGCAGCAGAGCGCAGCCTGATCGACACAGAGGGTTTCCAGGCTCGTTTTGCGTGGCGGTGCGGGTAGCGGAACCTCAGCGCCCGCCTGGACTGCGGGTGCCCGGCCTTATGTATGACCAATACACGGCGGCCGGGCCGTCCTCGCCAGGCGAACGCTGAGAACCCGCGGCGGTGCGAGCTGCGAGGGTGGGCTAAGCGGCTGCGCCGCTTCAAAGAACGAATCCTCACCGAGGTGATCTCCGGTAGTACCGCCGGTCCGGGTGAGTCGATGTCCCCCTGATGGACGCAGGTAAACTCACGCCCCGTGATCCGCCTTGAGCACGTGTCCAAGACGTACAAGACGTCGACCAGGCCCGCTCTCGACGATGTCTCGGTGGGCATCGAGAAGGGCGAGTTCGTCTTCCTCATCGGGCCCTCGGGGTCCGGCAAGTCGACGTTCATGCGCTTGCTGCTGCGCGAGGACGTGCCCAGCCGCGGTCGGGTCTTCGTCGCCGACTGGAACGTCGCCAAGCTGCCGCGCCGCCGCGTCCCGCGCCTCCGCCAGCGCATCGGCTGCGTCTTCCAGGACTTCCGGCTGCTGAACCAGAAGACCGTCGCGGAGAACGTGGCATTCGCGCTGGAAGTGATCGGCAAGCCGCGCAACGACATCCGCCGCGTGGTGCCCCAGGTGCTGCAGCTGGTCGGGCTGGACGGCAAGGCCGACCGGATGCCGCACGAGCTCTCCGGTGGTGAGCAGCAGCGCGTCGCGATCGCCCGGGCCTTCGTCAACCGCCCGCTGGTGCTGCTCTGCGACGAGCCGACCGGAAACCTCGACCCGGACACCAGCCAGGACATCATGCTGCTGCTGGAGCGGATCAACCGCACCGGCACCACCGTCGTGATGGCCACCCACGATCACTCGATCGTCGACTCGATGCGACGCCGCGTGGTCGAGCTGAGCCTCGGGCGCGTCATCCGCGATGACGCACGAGGCGTGTACGGCGTCGGCCGCTAGCCGCGCCCCCGCGGCCCTGAGCACACCACCCCCGACCGGCTAGGAAAGCTGACACAAGATGCGCGCGAGCTTCGTATTCAGCGAGGTCGTCAACGGCCTTCGGCGCAACGTGACGATGACCATCGCGATGATCCTGACGACCGCCGTTTCGGTCGGTCTGCTCGGCGGCGGTCTCCTCGTGGTCCGGATGATCGACAAGATGCAGGAGACCTACCAGGACCGCGTCGAGGTCGTGGTGTTCATGACCGACGACGTGAGCGCCAACGACAACGACTGCTCCCAGCAGCCCTGCGCGAACATCATGGCCGACCTCAAGCGCGTGTCCGGCGTGGAGTCGGTGCGGTACGAGAACCGCCAGCAGGCGTTCGAGAGCTTCAACAAGGTCTTCGAGTCCCAGCCCGAGCTGCGCGACGTCGCCCGCGCCGAGGCGATGCCGGCCTCGCTGCGCGTCAAGCTGAGCGACCCGGAGCGCTTCGGCGCCGTCAAGCAGGAGTTCAACGGCCGCCCGGGCGTGGACAACGTGGTCAACCAGGCCGACTACCTGGACCAGGTGTTCGGCATGCTGAACCTGATCCGCAACATCGCCTTCTTCATCGCGCTGGTGCAGGCGCTCGCGGCGCTGCTGCTGATCTCCAACACCATCCAGCTCTCGGCGTTCACCCGCCGCACCGAGACCGGCATCATGCGCCTGGTCGGTGCCACCCGCTGGTACACGCAGCTGCCGTTCCTGCTGGAGGCGGTGGTCTCCGGTCTGATCGGTGCGATCCTGGGCATCCTCGGCCTGTCGGGCTTCAAGGCGCTGTTCCTGGACCGGGTCATGTCGTCGTTCGGCGGCATCGTCCCCAGCGTCGAGTGGGGCGACGTCGCGGTGATCTCGCCGATCCTGCTGCTGGTGGCGGCGATCATCTCGGCGGGCACGGGCTACGTCACCCTCCGCCTCTACGTCCGCCTCTGAGACGTGCCGGAGGCCCGCGGTTCCAGCCGGAGCCGCGGGCCTCCGGCGTTCCCGGTCGGCTCCGAAACTCGGGTGACACGGCGGTTAGAGTTGTCGGCATGGTGAAGGAACGCGGCCGCAAGGTCATCGCGCAGAACCGCAAGGCGCGGCACGACTGGGCGGTGCTGGACACCTACGAGGCCGGCATCGCGCTGACCGGCACCGAGGTGAAGAGCCTCCGGCAGGGCAAGGCCCAGCTGGTGGACGGCTTCGCCACCGTCGACCACGGCGAGGTCTGGCTGCGCAACGTGCACATCCCCGAGTACACCGAGGGGACGTGGACCAACCACGAGCCGCGCCGCTCCCGCAAGCTCCTGCTGCACAAGCACGAGATCCTCCGGCTGGTCGGCAAGATCAAGGAGAGCGGGCTGAGCCTGATCCCGATGTCGCTGTACTTCAGCGACGGCAAGGCGAAGGTCGAGCTCGCGCTCGCGCGCGGCAAGAAGGCGCACGACAAGCGGCAGGACCTGGCCAAGCGCGACGCCCAGCGGGAGATGCAGAAGGCCATCGGCCGCGCCCGCAAGGGCATGCATTGACGGCGCCGCGCAGCGACGCCGAGATCCCGGCCTGGCTGACCGAGCTGGGGCTGCCCGGCTTGGTCGACATCCACACCCACTTCCTGCCCGAGCGCGTGCTGGACAAGGTGTGGGCGTACTTCGACCAGGCCGGTGAGCACTACGGCGTCGAGTGGCCGATCCACTACCGGTACTCCGAGCAGACCCGCCTGCGGGTCCTGCGCGAACTCGGCGTGACGACGTTCGCGCCGCTGGTCTACGCGCACAAGCCGGGCATGGCGGAGTGGCTGACGGGCTGGGCGGTGGACTTCGGGCACCGCACGCCCGGCGCGGTGCCGACGGCGACGATCTTCCCGGAGCCCGAGGTCACCACCTACCTCGCCGAGGCGCTCGACGCCGGCGCGAGGTGCGTGAAGATGCACGTCCAGGTCGGCGCCTTCGACCCGCGCGACGAGCTGCTCCAGCCCGCGTGGGGGCTGCTCGCGGAGGCCGGGATCCCGGTGGTCGTGCACTGCGGTCACGGCCCGCGCCCGGGCGCCCACACCGGGCTCGACGTGTTCGAGCAGGTGCTGCGCCGCCACCCCGCGCTGGTCGCGGTGCTGGCGCACGCCGGAATGCCGGATCACGACGTCGCGTTGGACCTGGTGGGCGAGTACCCGGGCGTGCACCTCGACACCACCATGGTCGGGGTCGCGTTCAGCGAGCAGTTCGCGTCGCTGCCCGCGGACTGGTCGGCGCGTCTGGCCGATCACGCGGACCGGATCGTGCTCGGCACCGACTACCCGAACATCCCGTACCCGTACGCCGAGCAGCTGGCGGCGATCGCGGGCTGGGCGGAGGCCGACGACCGGCTGGGGCCGGAGTTCCTGCGCGCGGTGCTGCACGACACCCCGGCGAAGCTGCTCGGCGCGTCTTCGTGATCGTTTCAGGGATATGGGAATGATCGCCGGGACGCGAGGCGTTATGCTGGGGTACACCGGTTCGAAAGCCGAGCCGGTAGCGAGGGGGTGAACGGTTTCGACTCCGTACGTTGATCCAAGGGAAGCGTGCCGGTGCAGGCAGGAGACCACCGTGAGCGTCGCTGCAACGTTATAAGCGCCGACAAGAGTCAGCGCGAGTTCGCCCTCGCCGCCTGAGCGAGGAGCGACTCTGTCGGACCGGGATTGCCTCCGACCCGGGATCCGGCATCAGCTAGGAGGCTCTTACCGCCAGGTCCGGTCGCGGGACCTGGTGGGACATCCAACAGCGACTGGGCTCGTCACATCGGCTAGTTCGCGAGACCGGTGGAGCCAAGCAGAGGCATAGCGGACTGCGCACGGAGAAGTCTTGGTGAAGCGACGGAGGACCCGGGTTCGATTCCCGGCACCTCCACCGAGTGAAAGGCGAGTGCTCGCGAAGAGCACTCGCCTTTCTCGTTTCCGGGTGTTCATCGCGGGGGCCGAGCCCCCGCGGGCCCCCACGGTGCGGGGGTTGCGTCTCGTCGGCTCCTTGCGCAGGGTGGCGTTCCCGGCCTGCTCTCGGACCAGCCTTCCGGTGGAGTTGTGAGCTCCCCGAGCTTCGCGAGATGGGTGCCTCTGCTCGCGCAGGGGCGCTTCGCTTTTTCTCGTTCCGGGTTTTTTCGCGGGGGCCGAGCCCCCGCGGCGGACCAGCTTTGTTGCGTGTCCGATTCACCTTGGTCTTGCCGGGTGTTGGTGATTGGTTCTACGAGTTCGGGCTTTCCTGGTGCAGCAGGAGGGCGTCGTAGGTTTCTGTGGTCAGGGTTTGGCCTTTGATCTGGGATGTTGTCGTTGCGTCCAGGACTCCTGTTTCTGCTGTGTAGGAGGCTCCTCCTGTTGGGCCCAGGGGGAGGGCTATGGCTGGTGGGGCTGCGGCGTAGGTGTTCTGGGTTCGTTGGTTCTGGAGCAGGGACTTGATGTTCTCGGCCGCTGTTGTGGCGTGGTCGCCCGCTGCTCTGGCCATCTTGGGTTCTGGGATGGCCGTGACGTCGCCGATGGCGAAGACGTTCTCGACTCCTGGTAGGCGCAGGTCCGGCTGGACTTGGATGGCGCCGTCGGGGTTGCGGTGCTTCGCGAGTTCGGGGGAGAGGTAGTCGCTGTTCGGCTGCACTCCGAAGCAGCGGAACCAGATGTCCGCGGTGATCTTCCGGTCGTCGTGGGCGATGGCCGTGAACTCCGCGCGTTCGCCGGGGGTCGTCGGCGGCTTCTCCCGCAGCGGGGAGCCGAGGAGCAGGTCCACTTCGAGGTCGGCGAGCTGGTTTCGGAGTTCTGCGCGGAATTCCGGTGGGAAGTCGGGGAGCAGGTCTTCGGCCGGGTCCAGGATGGTGACGCGCTTGTCCGGCCAGGCCGCTTTCAGCTCGCCTGCCAGTTCCAGGCCGACCGGGCCCGCGCCGAGCAGGAGCACGTGCTCGGCTCCGGTCAGCGCTTCGCGGGTGGCGCGGATGCGGGCCTTGGCCGCTGTTGTTCCGGTTTCGGCGGATTTCGCCGGGAACGGGTAGGTCGAACCCGTCGCCAGGACGACGTAGTCGGCCGCGATCCGGTCGCCGGACGCGAGCGCGACTCCGGTCGGATCCACCTCCACGGCGCGGTCGCGGACCACTCGGCCGCGGGTCAGCAGGTGGTCGTACGGGTAGAACAGGCGATCGGTCCAGGCCGGGTCGACCAGGCCGCGCAGGGCGGCGACGTTGTGGAAGAAGGACTCCCGGGGCTCGACGAGGACGACGTCGGCCACCGCGTCGAGTTCTCGGGCCACGGCGATTCCGGCGTAGCCACCACCGACCACCACCACGGTTGCGGACATGACTCTCCTAGTTGGTAATACGAACAGTTCGTAACACGAACCAAAGTAGTTCGTGCTCCGAACCGATGTCAACTAGACTTCGCCCCCGGAGGTGCGGTGGTGACCGAGACGATCGAGGAGCAGGGGCTGGCCGTTGCGATGGTGCGGTTGGCGCACCTCGTGCAGCACCACTTCGGGGAGGTCTCCCGCGCGCACGGGTTGACGCCGCAGCAGGCCCAGTTGCTGTGCCAGTTGATCGACGGGCCGGTCGGCATGGCCGACCTGGGGCGTCGGCTGCACCTGGAGAAGTCGAGCCTGACCGGCCTGGTCGATCGCGCCGAGCGGCGCGGCCTGGTCGTCCGGGCGCGCGACTCGCGCGACCGGCGGGCCTGCTCGATCGAGCTGACCGGCGAGGGTTCGCGGCTCGCTGTCCAGACCCATCAGGCGGTCTGCGAGGTCCTGGAGGCGACCGCGGCCGGTGTGCCGGTCGCGGAGCAGGAGCGCTTCACCGCGACTGCTGCCCGGATCGTCGGCGGCTGAACTTCTTCGGCACGGCCTGGGTCGTGCGCATCGCTTTCCCGTTCCGGGCTGTTTGAGGGCTGGGCCGAGTTCTCGCTCGCTGCCGCGCACAGGTGGATCGTCCGGAGTGGACGTCCTGGTGGCGAACCGTCCTGCGTTGCAATCGGCTTCGCGGCTTGAGGTGCTCCGTTCGGTCTGGTGGATGGGCGGTTTGCGGGCTACACTTCCGCATCATTCTGCAAAGTGAGAAGTATATTTCACATCGCGGAATCTCTATCCATGCAGCGTGGCATCGGAGGTAGGGCTGTGGAAACGGCATCCGGTCGGTCCGGGAGATCGTCCGACGGAAAGGTCGCCTTAGCCGACCAGATCGAGAACGCCTACGGTCGAATCGGCGTCACCAGTGCGCACAAGCACATCTTGATCATGGTCCTGATCGGCATCTGGTTCGACGCCCTGGAGCAGAACGCGGTCGGGCTCACCGGCCCCGTGCTGCAGGAGTCCTGGGGGCTCGGCGGGGCCGAGATCGGCTTCCTCAACACGATGACCTTCACCGCGACCGCCCTGGGGCGGCTGCTCACGGGCGTGATCATCGACCGATTCGGCCGGCGGAAGATGCTGATGATCAACCTGATCATCTTCGCCGGTGGTTCGCTGCTCTGCGCCCTGGCGCCGAACTACGCCGTGCTCGCGGCGGGGCGCTTCATCGTCGGGTTCGGGCTCGGCGGCGAGATCTCGGTCGCGGTCATCATGATGGCGGAGTTCTTCGCCGCCAAGCACCGCGGCACCGCGGTCGGCCTGATCAACGTGACCTCGGCCGGTCTCGGGAACATGCTGGCGCCGTTGTTCGGCATCCTGGTGTTCTCGGTCTTCGACGGTCCGGACAAGTGGCGCTGGCTGTTCGGGCTGCTGTTCCTGCCCTGCATCCTGATCATGTTCTTCCGCCGCTACGTGCCGGAGACCCCGCGGTTCCTGGCCGCCAGCGGGCGGATCGACGAAGCCAACCTGGTGATCAACCGGCTGGCCAAGGGTCAGCTGAGCGGTCCGATCGAGAACCCCGAGCAGTACCTGACCGCCACCGGTGCGCAGGAGCCGGGCAAGCCACCGCGTTCGGACTGGCGCGGTGTTCTGCGGGGCCGGCTGCTGCGTCGCACGGTGCTGCTCACCGTGGCGGTGTGCATGTCCTACGCCGCGCAGATCTCGATGCTGACCCTGATGCCCACGATCCTGGTGGCCAGCGGCCACGACCTCACCTCCAGCCTGAGCTTCACCCTGCTGATGCAGACCGGTTCGCTGGTCGGCGCGATCGCCGCGGCCTTCGGCGCCAGCCGACTGCCCCGCAAGAAGGTGCTCACCGGCGGCGCCGTCCTCGGCTGCGCGGCCGGGCTGTCGATCGCCGTGTTCTCCGATTCGCTGGCCCTGGTGCTCGCCTTCGGCTTCCTGTTCAACTTCGCGGTGATCATCGTGAACACCACGATCTGGCTGTTCGCGCCGGAGCTCTACCCGACCCGCGTCCGCGGCATGGGGACCTCGATCATCCTGGCGATGGGGTCGCTGTCCGGCGGGCTGTTCCCGCTGGTGGCCGGCCTGGTCTTCGACCTCAGCGGGCTGACCGGCATGTTCGCCATGCTGGCCGTGCTGTTCGTGGTCCTCGGCATCGCGGTCCAGTTCCCGCCGGAGACCTTCGGCAAGCCGATGGAGGAGGACGAGCAGAGTGCCCACGCCTGAGACCGCAGCGGTGCTCCTGGTCAACCCGAACACCAACCGGGCGACCACCGAGATGATGCGCGCGCTCGCCGCGAGATCGCTGCTCGGCAGCGGGCTCGAGGTGGACGCTGTCACGGCGGGAGCCGGCCCGTCGATGATCCTCGACCCGGTGGCGCTGAAGGAATCCGAGGAGCACGTCCGCGATGCCGTGCTGCGCGCGCTGGACGCCGCGGAGCGGGAGTACCTCGCCGTGATCGTCGCCGCGATCGGGGATCCGGGCCGCAGTCGGCTGGACGCGGAGCTCGACCTGCCGGTCGTCGGCATCGGGCAGGCGGCCATCGGTGCCGCGGGGAGGGAGGGGCGGCGGTTCGGCATGGCCACCAGCACGCCGCTGCTGGTCGATTCCCTCACCGCGCTGGTCGCCGAGCACGGGATGTCCGAGGGTTTCACCGGTGTCCGGTTGACCGAATCGGAACCGCTGGCGCTGGCTGCCGACCCCGAGCAGCAGTTCGCCGAGCTGGCCGCGGCGGTCGACCAGTGCACCGGGGCGGACCGCGCTGAGGCGGTGATCATCGCCGGTGGGCCGCTCAGCGAGACGGCCCGCCGGATCGCCGCCGCCCGCACCTGCGAGATCGTGGAACCCATCCCGAGCGCGGCCGAACTGGTGCTGCAGGAGCTGTGGACGGCCGGGAGCTGAGGACTCGGGAATCGCCCTGCGCGCAGGGCGATTCCCGAGCTCGGGCCTAGACGTCCGCAGTCGGCTGCTGGGCGGTGGTCCGGGTGTTCACCTGCTGGATCCAGCTGGCCACTTCGTCGTAGGACGGCTTTCCCGCCAGCAGCGCTGATTCGAGCGACGGCATTCGATCGGTGTGCACCCAGAGCTCCCGCCACTGCTCGTGGCGCAGCGCCAGGTGGCGCAGGTTCAGCTCGGCGATCGGTCGGAGATCGTGGGAGCGGCCTCGGGCCAGATCCAGGACTTCCAGTCGGGGAAGAGTGGTGAGCGGGCTCAGGTCGACCGGGTGGGGAGTGGTCAGGGTGATCGCTCGGAGCGTCGGGTGGGCGGTCAGCGGAGTCAGATCGATGTCCCTCAAGTCGATGTCGAGTGCTTCCACCGGGGCGTCGTGCAGCGCCGTCAGGTCGGCGGAAGCGCGGGACAGTTCCACTGCGCGCAGGAACGGGGCTCGGCGAGCTGGTTCGAGGTTGCCGTCGGTGACCCGCAGCCTCTGGAGGTGCGGACCCGCGCCCACGTGCGGATCCGGCACGGCGATCCGCAGGCCGCCGTCTCCATCGCGGCTGTGGTCGCCGCGGATCAGCGCGTCGACGTAGCGGCGGAGGAGGCTCGTCACCGAGTCGGCGACGTAGGTGGGTCCCTGGTGGTGGCTGGGGCCGATCCGGATGACCTGCCCGGGACGTCCTCCGCTCGCCGGGTCCGCGTCCACCGCGAGGTAGTTGCCATCGGTGCCGATGACGAACGGGATCCAGCCGGGTCGGTCCACCGACCGGCGGACCGTTCCGGGCGGGTCGGCGTCGTGGATGAAGGGCAGGAACGGGCGGTTTCGCCCGGTGCGCGGTGCCCAGTGGCGGTCACCTCGGTGCACCTCGGCCATCCCGGCCGCATCCATCCACCACGACAACCGCCCGAAGATCCCGAGCTGACCGTCGCCGTCGGCCACGCCGTACAACGCCCGCAGATCCGCTGGAAGCGCGACGTTCAGCGCGTTCTCCACGGCTTCCAGCTGCTCGGGTGGAAGCGGGGAGGGCAGCACGCCGAACGGGCTCTCCGGCACCACGCCGAGGATCTCGGCTCTGCGGCGGAGGTATTCCCGGAGCAGCTGGACGGCCTCGTCCGGATCGCCTGCCGGTGCGGGATCTGCCGGTCCGTCCTGCTCGTCGCCGGGGTCGGGTGGCGGTGCGTCCGGGGCGATCACGTGCAGGAAGCCGCGCTCGGGGTGCTCCACCCTGCTCACGTCGAGCCCGGTGACGGCGTCGAACCGTCCGGAGGCCTCGGCGGTCAGCCCGATGCTCAGGCCCTGTTCCGAGGCACCCGTCGCGCGGTACGCCTGGCGCAGGGCGCGTCGCAGATCCACTTCCGCGGTCTCTTCCGCACCGGTGGCCAGCTGGTAGGACACGGCGGAGCGGCCGACACCTTGCTTGTCGACGAATCCGTTCACCGCCGCCCGCACCCAGCCCTCCGGGGCGGCCCGGGTGATCTGGGCGCACATCTCGCGCAGAGCCTCTGACAGGTCAGCGGTTCTCGGTCCGGTCACCATGGGAATGCGCACTCCGTCCGGGAAACGACTCAGCGAGTGGTTCCTAGCACTCCGCCCTGTCAGCGCGCACCACCCGGGCGGAATGGGAGCCCGTCCGCTCCTAGACGTCGAGAGCCGTGCCGTACAGGCGATCCACCTTCAGCCGGATGACCAACCGGCGCTCGGCGACCAGCTGTTCCAGGAACGCACCTTCGTCCTCCGGCTTCGCCGCCGCCGGGATCATCGAGAGCAGTTCCCGCCCGACCGCGTCGCCGGGGACGGTCGTGATCTCGGAGGTCTCGGCCTCGCCTTCGGCGACGGCGAACGACCACACGTCGCCGCCCTGCACGTGGAGCGACGCACGCGGGTTGCGGCGCAGGTGCGCGACCTTGACGCGGTCGGCCGTCGTCGAGAACCGCACCACTCGGGTTTCGGGATCCCAGCTGTACACCATGGTGGTCAGGTGGGGGTGTCCGCTGCGCTTGACGGTGGCGAGCGTGCCGAACTGCTGCTCGCCGAGCAGCTTGGAAAGAGCTTCGTCGGAGAGCGTGCGAGGTGCAGGTCCTTGTGCCATGGCGTGATCAACCGCCGTGATCGCTTGGAGTATTCCCTAGGCCCACTGCTGGGTCTTCCGGTCGTACCTGGGCGATCGGTCCTGCGCCAGCTCGGTTCGCAGGGCTGCCTTGGAGACCCGTTCCGAGGGCGTCAGGGGCAGTGCGGCTCGGAAGGTCCAGTAGCGGGGCACCTTGAAGTAGGCGAGTTGTTCGCCGCAGAAGGCCGCCAGGTCTTCCGGAGTGCAGGTCTCGTCGCGGAGGACCAGGACCGCGTGGACCTCCTCGCCCCGCAGTTCGTCCGGTTCCGGCAGGACGGCGGCGATGTCCACCGCCGGGTGCAGCTGGAGCACGCGCTCCACCTCGCCCGCGGTGATGTTCTCGCCGCTGCGGCGGATCATGTCCTTGGTCCGGCCCGCGTAGTAGACGCGGCCCCGGTCGTCCATCCTGGCCAGATCGCCGGTGTGGAACCAGCCCGCGCGGAACGCCTGGTCGGTGGCCTCCGGGTCGCGGAAGTAGCCGTGCATCAGGCCGACGCCGCGGATCGCCAGCTCGCCGGTGGTGCCTCGCGGCACCGGTTCGCCGGAGTCGCCGAGGATCGCGATCTCCCGCCCGGCGATGGCCCGCCCGAGACAACCGGTTCCCACCGCGTCGTCGTGCTCCTCGGGCGTCATCCGGATGTCGCTGCCCGTCTCGGTCATGCCGAAGGCCTCGAACCACGGGACGCCCCAGCGCTCTTCGAGCGCCGCGTGCAGGTCGGCCGGAATCGCCGATGCGCTGATCGCGCGCACCCGGTGGTCCCGGTCGTGCGGTGACGGCGGCATGTCCAGCAGCAGCTTCGGCATCAGGCCGAGGCAGTAGAGCCAGGTGACCTCGTGCTCGCGGACCTTGGACCAGAACGTCGTGGGGTGGAAGCGGTCCAGCACCACGAGCCGGGCTCCGGAGGTCAGGCCGAGCGCGGTGTTCCACTGCGGATCGACGTAGTGGAAGGGTTGTGCGGTCAGGATGGTGTCCTGCGCGCTGATCCGCGGGAAGTCCTCGACCAGGCCGGCGGCCAGCGAGGTCCAGTAGCGGTGCGGCAGCACGCAGCCCTTCGGCGCCCCGGTGGTGCCCGACGTGTACTGGATGTTGGCGACCGTCTCGGGCACCGGTGCGGCGCTGTTCGGCGCCGCCGCGTCGGGGATCGGGATCGCGTCGACGTCGAGCACGTGCTGCAGGGACGTGGAACTCCTGATCCGCGCGAGGAGTTCCGCGTGCTGCGCCGTGGTCAGCACGACCTGCGCGCCGGAGTGCGCGAGCACGTGGGCGGCGTCGTAGTCCTGGTAGCGGATGTTCACCGGGACCACCGCCGCGCCCAGCTTGGCCGCGCCCAGCCAGGCGAGCGGGAACTCCGGCCGGTTGTCCAGCATGACCGCCACGCGATCGGACGCGGTGACACCGTGCTCGGCGAGCAGCGCGGCGAAGGCGTCGCTGCGCCGGTCGACCTCGGCGAAGGTCAGCTCCTCGCCGAGCGCGTCGAACGTCCACGCCACCCGTTCCGGCCAGCGCTCGGCCGCGCGGCGGACGAGATCAGCCAGGGAATGGTTGCTCACAGCTCCGCCTCTCCGGGATTCACAGTGGTGGTTGCGTTTCGGGGTTGATCTCGCGTTTTCGGGGTTTCTTGTGGCTGGGTTGCGTCACGGTCCCCTGAGGTGCGGTTGGGCAGGGCTGACGTTGACATCGGATTGTTCATCGGTCGGCCCTCAGCTCGTCGGTGCGGATTGCGTGCTGGATTTCCAGTGCCAGGGCCGATTCCACCGCGCTGTCGGTGCCTGCGTCGATGGCTTCTTTGGCCATCGCCAGCGGTGCCGCGGGCAGTTCGGCCAGGCGTCGCGCCCAGCTCATCGCGGTCGGCAGCAGCTCGTCGTCCGGGGTTACCGCGTTGACCAGGCCGAGGCGGTGCGCGGTGGCGGCGTCGAGCGGTTCGCCGAACATCACCAGTTCCTTTGCCCTGATCGGGCCTACCAGCATCGGCAGCAGGGCGGAGAGCCCACCGGTGGCGCTGAGCCCCAGACCGACCTCGGGGAAGCGGAACTGCGCGCTCTCAGCGGCCAGCACCAGGTCGCAGCCCAGGGCGAACTCCGCGCCCGCGCCCACGGCGTGCCCCTGCACCACCGCGATCACCGGGGCCGGGTTGCTGCGGATCCGGCGGGTGACGTCCTGGATGCGGTCCAGCCGGGCTCGCACGGTCGCGGGGTCTTCGGGTGGTGCTTTCAGGTCGTGACCGGCGCAGAAGGCGCGGCCGCGGCCGGTGAGCAGGACTGCCCGCGCCGTGCGCACGGAGTCGAACGCGGCGACCAGTTGTTCCACCAGCGCGGTGTTCACCGCGTTCAGGGATTCCGGTCGGTTCAGCCGGATCACGCCGATGTCGCCGTCGAGCTCGGTCTCGACCAGCGGTCCGGTGCGTGGTGCGGGCATTGTCGTCTCCTCGTGGTCTCAACCGGCCAGCAGGGTCGTCCGCCACTCCGGCATCCGCGGCGACCAGGGCAGTGGCCGGCCGTCGGCGTCGACCTTCACGATCGTGCGGGTGCCGGTGGCGTTGGGGGCTTCGGGCGGGCCGCAGCGGAACGTCCAGGTCGCGCTGGTCCGGCCGAGCTTCGTGAAGTGCAGCGCCACCAGCAGGTTTCCGGCGCTGCCGACGGGTGAGTGGAACAGGACGTCGAACCGGCGCACGACGTAGCGCAGGTCGGGGTGCCGGTTCAGCACGGTCGCGGTGTCGAAGCCGGCTGCGGCGAAGGCCGCGGTCTGGGCTCGTTCGACGTGCAGCGCGAAGCGCGCGTTGTGCAGGTGGCCGTTGGGGTCCAGCTCGTCGAAGTGGACCGGCGACCAGAAGTCGATCACGTGCGGTCCGCTGCTCGGTTCTGCCACGCCGCCTCCGAACTAGTCGATCGATCGATCGACAGAGTAGGGTCGGCGTCGTCCAGGGCGCAAGACGTGCGCGCCTGAACCGGCAGTCGAAGGATCATTCATGCAGCTGGACGTCCTGTTCACCAACGGCGACATCACCACCCTGGATCCCGATCGCCCCGCCGCGCGCCGGATGGGCGTGCTCGGCGGCGTGCTGGTCGGCCTGGACGACGACCTCGACGGCTGCACCGCCGCCGCCGTCGTCGACCTCGGCGGCGCACCGGTCGTCCCGGGCTTCCACGACGCGCACCACCACCTGAGCATGCGGGGGCAGCGCAGCCTCCAGCTCGACCTGCGGCCCAGCGCCGTCACCAGCATGGACGCGTTGCGCACCGCCGTGCGCGAGCACGCCGAGCGGCTGCCGGAAGGTGCCTGGGTGCGCGGGCACGGCTACGACCAGAACCGCCTCGGCGGTGCCCACCCGACCCGCGCGGAGCTGGACGCGCTGACCGGCGGCCGACCCGCCTGGCTCGCGCACAACTCCGCGCACATGGGCGTGGTCAACACGGCGGCGATCCGGGCGATGGGCTTCGCCGATCCCCGCGCCCTGCCCGACGTTCCCGGCGGCACGGTCGAACGCGACGTCACGGGCGCGCCCACCGGGCTGCTCACCGAGCAGGCCCAGTCCCTGGTGTACCGCGTGCTCCGGCCGCAACCGCTCGAGGACTTCGTGCGAGCCATCGAGCTGGGCTCGGAGGCCGCCCTGTCCGAAGGGCTGACCAGCATCACCGAGCCCGGCATCGCGGGCCGTCTCACCGGCAACGGCCCGGCCGACCTGCACGCCTTCCAGATCGCCCGGGAGCGAGGTGCGCTCGGGGTGCGCGCCACCGTGATGCCGGAGATGTCCGCGCTGCACGACGTCGACGGGGCCGAACCGGGCTTCGGGCTCGACCTCGGCCTGCGCACCGGACTGGGCGACGACACCCTGCGCGTCGGCGCCGTCAAGCTGTTCTCCGACGGTTCGCTGATCGGCCGAACAGCCTCGATGTGCTGCGATTATGCCGACGCGGCTGGCAATCGCGGGTTCACCCAGGACGATCCGGAGCGGCTTCGCGAGCAGATCTCCCGGGCGCACCGGGCGGGCTGGCAGATCGCCGCGCACGCCATCGGCGACGCGGCCGTGCAGCTGGTCCTGGACGCCTACGCCCGCGCCCAGCGGCAGACGCCCCGCGCCGATGCCCGGCACCGCATCGAGCACTGCGGCGTCACCAGCGATGCCCAGATCGCCGAGATCGCGCGGCTGGGCGTGGTCCCGGTGCCGCAGGGCCGGTTCGTGGACGAGCTCGGGGACGGGATCATCGCCGCGCTCGGTGCGGAACGCGCGCAGCTCGCCTACCGGCAGCTCAGCTTCCTGCGCGCGGGCGTCGAAGTCCCGGGCAGCTCGGACTGCCCGGTGGTGGAAGGCGCGCCGCTGCTGGGAATCCACGCGCTGGTGAACCGGGAAACCGCGGCCGGGCAGGTGCTGGGCGCCGAGGAACGGCTGACCCCGTTGCAGGCGCTGCGCGCCTACACCCGCGGCTCGGCGTACGCCGACCACCAAGAGCACCGGAAGGGCCGGCTCGCGCGCGGCATGCTCGCCGACTTCACGGTGCTCTCCGAAGACCTCACCCGCGTCGACCGCCGCGCGATCAAGGACGTCGAGGTGCTGGCCACCGTCGTCGGCGGCGAGATCAAGCACGACCGGCTCGGCTTGACCGGCTGACCGGACCACCTGCAACTTCCATTGAAATCAGACGTCCGATTTCAATGGAACTTGCGCCCCACGCCGTGCGTCGGGACCCCGGCACACCTTGACCCGGTGCGATTTCCATTGAAATCGCACCAGGCAGGTCAGCCGCGTGCCGCGCGGGCGCGCATGGACGGCAGCTGGATGTGCCAGATCTCCTCGACCAGGCCGTGGACGTCGGCGGCCTCGGGCAGCGCGGTCGAGGCGAGGCGGGTGGCCGGGACGCCGAGCAGCTGGAGCGCCAGCTGCGCGTGCGCCGTGGCGATCGCGTCCAGGTCCTCCTCGCCCTCGGGCGAGTACCACTTGGCCACGCCGGAGCACATCTCCAGCACCGCCATGCGCGCGAAGCGCTGGTCCGGAACCGCGAAGACGCCGCGCTCGCAGCCGTCCGCGACCGCGCGGCGCCAGAACTCCTCGTAGCGGTCGCGGATCTGCACGACCGTGCTCCGGTGCTCGGCGTCGAGCACCCCGAGCTCGTTGTCCACCACGGTCGTCTCGTCGCGGTGCAGCGCGTGCGTGAGCACGTGGACGTGGACCAGGCTGGCGATGATCGCCTGCGGCTGGGCGGCGTCGGCGGAGACCCGTTCGGCCGCCATCACCAGCCGGTCCAGGCAGGTCCGCATGATGGAGAACAGCAGGTCCTGCTTGGTGCCCATGTAGTGGTAGAGGGTCGCGGTGGAGAGCTGCGCGGCGTCGGCGAGCTCGCGGATGCCGGTGCCGTGGAAGCCCTGCGCGGCGAACAGCCGGACGGCCGCTTCCCACACCTGCTGCTGCGTGTCGTCCCCTGAGCGTCCTCGCCCGCTCATCGCCTCGCGCTCCCCTGGAATGCCGGTCGACTGATCGATCTGAGTGACCGCAACCGTACCGGCGACGAGGTGGCTGCATCGACCTCGGGCGGGCAAAGCCCTATTGACCTCCCGATTTCCGGCACCTATCGTGCATGGATCTCTCGATCGATCGATCGGTTGAGGCATCTTGGAGGCAAGATGAACGATCAATCGCCATCCGTTGAGCAGACCCGGACGACCGGTGCGCGCGGTCTGCGACCAGCGCTCCGGGACCGGCAGATGAGCATGATCGCGATCGGCGGGGTGATCGGCGCCGGGCTGTTCGTCGGCAGCGGCGCGGTCATCAACAAGGCCGGTCCCGCGGCGCTGGTGGCGTACGCGATCGCCGGGCTGCTGGTCGTCCTGGTCATGCGGATGCTCGCCGAACTGTCCGTCGCCGCACCGAGAACGGGCTCCTTCGCCAGCTACGCGTCGCGGGAGCTCGGCAGCTGGGCCGGACTGGCGATCGGCTGGCTCTACGCGTACTCGTGGAGCGTCACCGTCGGCGTGGAGGCCGTCATCGGCGGTGCGCTGCTGCACGGGATGCTGCCGGCGGTGCCGGACTGGGCCGCCGCGCTGGTGTTCATGCTGGTGCTGGCCGGCTCCAACCTGATCGCGGTGCGCGCCTTCGGCGAGGTGGAGTTCTGGTTCGCGCTGATCAAGGTGGTGGCGATCGTCGCGTTCATCGGGCTCGGCCTGCTGGCGATCTGCGGCCTGCTGCCCGGAGTGCCCGCGCCCGGTGGGGCGAACCTGTTCGAGCACGGCGGTTTCGCGCCCAACGGCTGGTACGCGGTGCTGCCCGCGCTGCTCGTGGTCTCCTTCGCGTTCAGCGGCGCCGAGGTGGTCACGATCGCGGCCGGCGAGGCGATGCGCCCGGCGGAGGCGGTGCGCCGAGCCGTCCGCACCACGATGGTGCGCATCCTGGTCTTCTACATCGGTTCCATCGCGGTGATCGCCACGCTGCTGCCCCACGACGCCGCCGGGATCACCGAGAGCCCGTACTCGGCGGTCCTCGACCGCCTGGGCATCCCGAACGCGGGCCTGATCATGGACGTGGTCGTCCTCGTCGCGGTGCTGTCCTGCCTGAACTCCGGGATCTACACCGCATCCCGGATGCTCTACGCGCTCGCGGGCAACGGCGAGGGCCCGCGGGTGCTGGCCCGGTCGAACGCCGCCGGGGTGCCGGTCCCGGCGGTGCTGGTGGTGGCCCTGGCCGGGCTGACGACGGTGGCGGCGAACTACTTCGTCAGCACCACGGCGATCTTCGACTTCCTGGTGGACTCCAGCGGCTCGGTGATCGTCCTGCTCTACCTGACCATCGCGGTCACCCAGCTGCACAGCCGGGCCCGAGCCGAGCGGGAGGGCCAGCACCTGCCGGTGCGGATGTGGGGCTACCCGTACGTGTCCTGGGCGGTGGTCGTAGCGCTGGTGGCGTTCCTCGTGCTGATGGTCGTCGACCCGACCACCCGCCACTCCCTGCTCCTCACCCTCTCCGTCGCCGCGGTCGCCGTGACCGTCGGACTGCTCCGGCAGAAGCGCCAGGTCCCGCCGAGGAGCTGACCGTCCTCTGTGGAATCAGCGCTGGTCCAGGGAGCGCACGAGGCGGGTGAGCTGGGCGAGGTTCCGGCACTCGGCCATCTCGACCAGGTCCGCGTAGTCGAGCGCGGCGGAGTCGCCGGTGCCCCAGTTCGCGCGGGGCTCCGGGTTCAGCCACAGGGTTCGCCGGCACCGGCCGGTCAAACCGGCCAGGACGTCGAGCGCCGGGTCGTGGTCGTTGTTGCGGGCGTCGCCGAGGACGAGCAGGACCGTGCGGGAGGTGAGCACGTGGGCGTGGTCGGCGGCGAAGTCCGCGAACACGCGGCCGTGATCGGTGCCGGTGCCCGGGAACTGGAGGGTGGCGCGGCGGACTTCGGCCAGGGCCTCGGCGGCGTCGCGACCGCGGCGCAGGTGCTCGGTCACCTCGTGGACGTCGCGGACGAAGGCGAACACCCGGGTTCGGGAGAAGACCTCGTGCAGCGCGTGCACCAGCAGCAGGGCGAAGTGCGCGAAGTTCGCCACCGAGGACGAGACGTCGCACAGGACGACGAGTTCCGGTTTGCGCGGTCGGCGCGGCCGGTGGCGGGGCGCGATCGGAACGCCGCCGGTGCTCAGCGCGGCCCGCAGGGTGCGGCGGAAGTCCAGCGTCCCGCTGCGGGCGCCGTGGCGGCGCTCGCGGTGGATGCGGGTGGCGAGCTGCCGGGCCAGCGGGCGGATCGCCCGGCGGATCGCCGCCAGCTCGGCCTGCGAGGCGCCCAGGAACGGCACCTGGTCCGGCGTGGGCCCGGTCAGGTTGTCGGCGACGTACCGCTCGCCCTTCTGCTCGGCGATGCGCCGGTGGGCCTCGGCGGTGACGAGCTGCTCGAACTGGCCGATGCGGCGGGTGAAGCGGGAGCGGGCCGCGGCGCCGGTGGTGTTGCGGGGCCGCGAACGCCCCTCCGCGGTGCGGATCAGACCGGCCAGCAGCGTGGTCGGATCCAGCTGTTCCAGGGTGGCGCGCGGTGACCACGAGCCGGGGTTCGCGGAAGTGCCGTAGCGGGCGAGGGCGCGGCGGGCGATCTGGACGAGTGCGGTGTTGTCGCCGTCGAACAGCGCTTGGGCGAGTTCGGTGCGCATGGCGTGGAGCTCGGGTGAGGTGCCGTGGGCGCCGGTGACCTCGACTTCGGGGCCGACCGCGGTGCCGTCGGTGCCGGTCGTGCGGCCGTCGCCGACGGCGGGCGGGAACCACAGGTCGAACAGGGCGTTGAAGACCGCGATGTCGTTGTGGCGCTTGACCAGCGTGGCCGCGTAGGCGACCCGCACCGCCTCGCGGTCGAGGAGGTCGACGGCGCTCAGAGCGCGGGCGGCGTCGATGCCCTCGGCGGTGGACGCCGCGATGCCGTGCTCGCGCAGCGCGGCGAGGAAGTCGGTGTGCCGGTCCAGCAGGCTCATCGTCGCGGCGCTTCCGGGCCGCGCAGTTCCAGGGCGGCGAGGGCGCGCTCGTGGTCGCCGGGGTGTTTGAGCACCACCCCGAGCGTCGCCTCCAACGCCGGGTCGTTGAGGTCGTCGATGCCCAGGGCCAGCAGCGAGCGGGCCCAGTCGACGGTCTCGGCGATCGACGGCGCCTTGGTCAGCTCCAGGTTCCGCAGCGCGGCCACGACCTCGGTGAGCTTGCCCGCCAGCCGCTCGCCCAGCGCGGGGACGTGGGTGAGCACGATGTCGCGCTCCCGCTCCGGGGTGGGGTAGTCCATGTGCAGGTACAGGCAGCGCCGCTTGAGCGCTTCGGAGAGCTCGCGGGCGGCGTTGGAGGTCAGCACCACGAACGGTCGGTGCCGGGCCCGCACGGTGCCCAGCTCGGGCACGGTGACCTGGAAGTCCGACAGCACCTCCAGCAGCAGCGCCTCGAACTCCAGATCCGCCTTGTCCACCTCGTCGATGAGCAGCACCGTCGGCCCCTCGCGGCGGATCGCCGCCAGCAGCGGCCGCTCCAGCAGGAACTCGGGGGTGAAGATGTCGGCGCGGGTGTGCTGCCAGTCCGCGTCCTGCCCGGCCTGGATCCGCAACAGCTGCGTGGCGTAGTTCCACTCGTACAGGGCGCGGCTCTCGTCCAGGCCCTCGTAGCACTGCAGCCGGATCAGCTCCGCGCCGGTGGTCGCGGCGACCGCCTGCGCCAGCCCGGTCTTGCCCACCCCGGCGGGCCCCTCGACCAGCAGCGGTTTGCCGAGCCGGTCGGCCAGGAACACCGTCGTTGCGGTGGCCGCCCCGGCCAGGTAGTCCACTGCGGACAGTCGTGCGCCGACGTCGTCGGAGGTGTCGAACACGCCCACTCCATTCGTCCTGTTGCCCGGACGGTAGCAATTCGATCCGCGCCCGGAGAGTCATCTCAGGCCGGCGGCCGATGAGTTTCCGGGCGGTCCGCGGTCGTACTCACGTGCGCTGCGGACGCGGGCCCACCGTGGAAGCGGCCGCCGGGACGGGTCGTTCAGCCCGATCGCGGCAGCGCAGTCGTGATTCATCGCCGGACAGGAGTGCCATGAGGATCGTCGTCATCAACCACGTCACCCTGGACGGCGTCGTGCAGGGGCCCGGCCGCGCTGACGAGGACACCCGCGACGGGTTCACCCGCGGCGGCTGGGCGGCTGAACGGGGCGGCGACGACGCCGTCACGCGGGCGTGGGGCCAACGGCTGGGCGCCAGCAGCGGATACCTCCTGGGACGCCGCACTTACCAGGACGTCCTGGCCCACTGGAACGACCAGGGCGGCCCGTTCCGCGACGCCCTCAACAACACCCCCAAGTACGTCGCGTCCAACACGCTGACCGAGCCCCTGCCGTGGCCCAATTCCACGCTGCTCAGCGGCGACATCCCCGCAGCGGTCGCCGAGCTCAAGAAGACGCCGGGCGACGACCTGCACATCATGGGCAGCGGCGCGCTGATCCGTTCGCTCGCTCCGCTCGGCCTGATCGACGAGTACCTGCTCTGCACCCACCCGCTCGTCCTGGGTTCGGGGCGTCGGCTGTTCCCGGAGGGCTTCGTCCCGACCGCGTTCGACGTCGCCGAGGTGACGCCGACAGCCACCGGCGTCATCATCGCCACCTACCGACCGATGTCGACCGAAGGCGACGATCTCCGCCTGGAACCCTGAGCGGATTCGGGCCAGGGATGTGGACGACAGTGTCAAAGTGAGAATCCACCGTTGGGATTCGGATGACAGCATGCCAAAGGCCAACAGCACGCCGCCTACGCGCGGCGGCGAGGATTGCGGAGAGCCAGGACGGCATGACGAACTCATCCCCTTCAGCCAGTCCGAGCAGTGCTCCCGGTATGGGAACAAGGCGCCTGCGCCTCGGCGTCGAATGTTGTCTGGCTCCCTGCACCGCAGATACCTGCGCAACACACCAGGAAGGCCCGTACTGATCGCGCTTGCGATTGCCTGCTTCTGGCGCTGGTCCTCTACGCGCTGAACCAGCTCGCGGAGCTTTACGTGAGCGTCTTCTCATGACCTGGCCTCGCCCGCGCTCAGCGCGCCCCCGGCAAAGTGAACAAGAGTCGGTCCAGCTGCGGTGCGGTGTCTTGGAGGAGGTCCTTGAGGTGCTGGTACCGCTGGCGGATCATGTGCACGTCTGCGGTCTCCGGGAGCGGCGGCGTGTGGTGTGACGTCGGTAGTGCTGCCCCCAGCACGTTCAAGCGATCCCGGGCGACGACTCGTGCTTCCTCCCGCTGAGCCTGAGGCAGCTTCTCGATCTCCTGCTCCAGGCGATTCCATCCGTTCGCAGCTACCAAAGTGTACGCAGCCCAACCCCGTTCGCCGGGGCTGTTCTCGCGTAGAGCTGCGACGATCCGCCAGGCAAGAGTGATATCCGGCTCTTGTGCCTCCGCGCGAGCTAGGGCGGTGGCTGAGAGCAAGCGCTGAAGTGCTGTCTGCTGCCACCGCTCGATCTTGTCGCAACCACGGGCGTGCCACACGTCCACCGCAGCTACGAAGCCCGCCATTGCGACGAGGTCGCGCACAGCCGGTCCACCGCAAATGGCGCACAGCTGTCGTGGGTGCTCCAGCATGACGAGCCACCAGGGCACGTGATCCGCCAACTGCACTGGGTAGGAACGGACCGAGCGGCAGCCAGGGGAGTGGAGCAACCGGCCACTGGTGTCCGCCACAGCCAAGCGGAGCCAGCCGAAAACCGGAGCCGTAGTTCTGTCGTCTTCGTCGACCCAATCCGGAAGGACCGGGACCGGCGGCAGCAGGAGCTCACCACCAGCGGCCGCGATTTGATCGCGGACGGCGTTGACGAATGCGATGTCCCGGTCGTCAAGCAGTCTTTCCGGCCTGGGAATTTCCTGGCTCGTGCGCCCGGCATGACGCATCGAGGCGATGCGCGAGACTTCTAGCAGCTCGGCCGCGCGTAGAAACGTGGCCGCGACGGTGCCGGCTCTTCCTGGGCGTCGGCGCGCATCAGTAGCGAGGACGTCCCGCAGAACAGGGACGGGTAGATCCACCAGCAGCGGGCGTATTTCTTCCAAGGTCGCGTACGGGCCGAGACCTCGCGCTGGGATGTACTGCTGGCTCAGCGCCGTGCGCTCCTCCGCGTCTGTGTCGGGGCTGAAGTAGTCTTCGTCGTACTCCGTCGGCAGCACGCGTTCGGGATCGAGGACCAAGCGGTCGGCCAAACGTCGTTCGAAGTCGTCGTACCGAGTTCGTCGCTCGGCGATTTTCCGCTCGTTCTCGGCGCCGATGGCCGCAGACCGATCCGCCCACTCGTCCCACGGGCAGACGATTTTGCGCGTAGTGATCTGTTGCTGTTCGTTCTGCTTGACCGGTCGAGCTCCCCATGCGTTCTTCGGGAGCTTCGGGCCCGGGTCCATGACTCGCACGGTCACTTTGCCTTGCCCGTCGATGGAAACAATGCGGACACGCGCCGCTAGTGGCGCACCGTCGTACGGCTGGTAGGTCAGGAATGCGTAGTCGCTGCCAATACCGAGATCAGCCTGCTTCACGACCGCCAGCCTCTCACGTGCCGGTGACAGATCGTCGTTGATTCGGAGAGGAACGGTGTCGTTCAGCGCCTCGCTTGAGCCACCGCTCGTTTCGCCACGTTGCGCAGGATCAGCCCGAAGGCGATCTCCAGGGCGATTCCGAAGGCCGCGTCGACGAGTTTGCCGACCACCGGGACCCGGACTCCGAAGACGGTGGTCCAGACGATCAAGGTGCCGTCGGGGACCTCGGCGAGCTCGATGCGGCCGAAGGTGTGATCGAGGGCCGGGCGGGACTCGCGGATGCGGTACTCCATGCGGTGCGGGCGGTCGAAGCCGGTGATCTCCTCGCGGAACCGGAGTAGGCCGCAGTCGACCTCGCGGACCGCGCCGAGCCCGTTCTTCTCGGCGTCGCCGTGCCGAGTCAGCTCGCAGGACCGGATGAGGGGCACTTGGGCGAGCTTCTCGTGGTCGGCGCAGGCGTCGAAGACGACGCCGATGGGCGCCGGAACGGTCCGGGTGGCGGTGAGGGTGTGCATGCGTTTCCCCTTCCGGTCAGTGGCCGCGTCGCGGTGTCCGCAGGCTCTTGAAACCGTTGCCGAGCAAGTGGAGTCGAGGCCGAGCCGCAGCCGGGACCGTAGTGGAGCGATCGATCTGGAACAGCCGCTCCACATTGTGCGCTCAGTCACATTCGCGCGGGAGAGGCTCGAAGGCGGCCGGTGATCGGCAACATCCGGTCGACAGCGTTTCAGGCAGGAGGGGCGATGGAGCAAGGCCCGGCGCACCGGTCTCGGCGCTTCGTGCTGCGCGAGCACGACTCCCGCCGCGTATTCGACATCGCCGACCGCATGGGGTGGCCGAAGATCGGTGAGACCGTGCGGAAGGGTTTCCGGAAGAAGGCTTTGCACGTTGCTTGGGAGATGGCCCCGGGTGTTCGGCTCAGCTACCTGAGCGACCGGCGGGCCCGGACCGCTTACCTGGTCGTGACGAGCGAGACGACGGCGGACTTGTTGCCGTACTCGGCGCGGATATCCGAGGCGGGGATCGACTTCCTCGACCCCGAGGAGCTGGTGAGCGCGGTCGGTGGTGCGGCGAAGCCGAAGGACGAGGGGCTGGCTCTCGTGCGGGCCGGTCTCGGCGCTCCGGAGAATCCGACGAAACCGTACGTGCACGCCTTCTTCGAGGCGATGCGGAGTCCGTCGACGCAGGTGCGGATGAGCGGGATCACCGCCATGGGGTACGCCGAGTGGCCGATGTTCGTCGAGCTCCTAGACGCGGTGTCCGTCGAGGACGGCGACGCGGAGGTGCGGGAGCACGCCAGGAGCATGGCCGCCGCCTTCCGGAAGGCGTGACGGGTCAGGCCGGTGGTGTCGCGGCCCAGGGGTCCACCGGGATCACCCGGGTGCTCCTGCCGCGGTCGTCGAGGATCCGGCCGTGGACCTTCGTCATCTGCAGGATCAGCTTCCGGTCCACGACCGCCGCGCTCGGGTGCTCCTCGGCCAGGCGGAGCAGCAGGTCGTCGAGGTGGTTCAGGGAGCGGAGACCGACGATCAGGCCCAGGTTCGCCGGGCTGATCACCGCTGCGCAGTGGCGGGTTTCCGGCCACGCCCCGACCGCTCGGCCGATCTGGTGGACCTCGGTGTCCGGGACGGCCAGCCAGAGCAGGGCCATGGCGTGCCAGCCCGCGAGCGGGCGGGCCACGTCGCAGCGGAACGCGATGTCGCCGTGGCGGCGGAGGCGGTCCAGGCGGCGCTTGACGGCTTGCGGCGAGGAGTTCAGCTCCGCGGCCAGGTCGGTGTAGCTGCGGCGGCCGTCGTGGCCGAGGGCCAGGAACAGGGCGCGGTCCTCGGCGCCGAACGGCCGGATCTCCCGCGGTGGTGGGCCGATCTGCTCGCGGACCTGGTCGGCCTGGCTGCGGTTCATCACGCCCAGGCGCCAGATGACGCCGCCGAAGGTGCTGCCGAAGACGTGGCTGCGGACCTCGGTGACCTGCGGGGGCATCGGCAGCGTCCGCAGCAGCACGTCGGAGATCGCGGTCAGGGACGGCGCCATGATCAGCGCGAGGACCTGGTACTCGCCGGTGGTGATGCCGACGGTGATCACGTGCGGCAGCTCCGCCAGCTGGGCGGCGACCTGCGTCGCGGTGCCCGGCGCGCAGGCGAGTTCGACGGTCGCGCCGCGCGATGCGCTGTTGCCCAGCGCCACCGTCGTCCACGCCGCACCGGCGGCGGTGAGCCGCTGCCAGCGGCGGGCGAGCGTGATCGGGGCCAGCTCCAGGACTTCGGCCAGCGCGGTCCAGCTCGCCCGCGGGTTGATCTGCAGCGCGTCGACGAGCGCGAGGTCCACTTCGTCCAGCACGGCGTCCTCCGGTGTCGTTATCCGACATCAAAGCCGCCCGGAACGGGGAAATCCATCGTTCTGGCCGTCCTGTGGTGAGGTTTCTCCGACGCTGCTTCGCATGTGCGAGCCACAACACTTCGACCTGGTGCTGGCCGGGGCGCGGGTCGTCGACCCGGAGACCGGGCTGGACGGGGTGCGCGACGTCGGCATCGACGGCGGGCGCATCGGTGCGGTCACCGCCGACCGGCTGGCCGGGGACACCGTCGTCGACGTCTCGGGCCGCGTGCTCGCGCCGGGCTTCATCGACCTGCACAGCCATGCGCAGACGGTGACCGGGCTCCGGTTGCAGGCCATGGACGGCGTCACCACCGCTCTCGAGCTGGAAGCGGGCGCTCTGCCGGTGCGGACCGCCTACGCCGAGGCCGCTGCCGAAGGGCGGCCCATCAACTTCGGCTTCTCGGCCGGTTGGGCGCTGGCGCGGATGCAGCTGCTCGACGGCGCCGAACCGGGTGCGTCGTTCGAGGTGTTCTCGAAGTACCAGGGCGCGCCGAACTGGCGTCGCCCGATCGGCGCGCGGGACCGGGCGCGGGTGCTGGACCTGCTGGAGGAGCAGGTGCGCGGCGGTGCGCTGGGCATCGGGGTGCTGGTCGGGTACGCCCCGGACTCCGGTCGCGACGAGTACTTCGCGGTCGCGTCGCTGGCCGCTCGGCTCGGCGTGCCGACCTTCACGCACACCCGGTTCATCTCCACCGAGGAACCGGGGACCTCGCTGGAGGGCGCGCTGGAGGTGATCGCGGCAGCCGCGGGGACCGGCGCGCACATGCACATGTGCCACATCAACAGCACGTCGAACCGGATGATCGACGACGTCGCCGCCGCGGTGGACCGGGCCAGGGGCTACGGCGTGCAGGTCACCACGGAGGCCTACCCGTACGGCTCGGCGTCGACCGTGATCGGTGCGGCGTTCCTCGCGCCGGAGAAGCTGCACCGGCTCGGGATGCGGCCGCGCAACATCCTGCGCGTCGCCACCGGGGAGCGGATCGCCGACGCCGCGCGGCTCGCCGAGCTGCGCGAGCAGGACCCCGGCGCGCTGATCCTCTTCGACTGGCTGGACGAGTCCGACCCGGCGGATCTCTCGACGCTGCAACGGTCCCTGCTGTTCCCCGGCACGGCGATCGCTTCGGACGCGGTGCCGCTGGTCGGCCAGGACGGGGACACCTGGCCGGTCGCCGACGGCGTGCACACCCATCCGCGCAGCGTCGGCTGCTACGCCCGCACGTTCGGCTGGCTGGTCCGGGAGCTCGGCGTGCTGTCGCTGGGGGAGGCGGTGCGGCGGTGCACGCTGTTGCCCGCGCAGATCCTGGAACCGGCGGCGCCCGCGATGCGCCGCAAGGGCCGCATCCAGGTCGGTGCCGACGCCGACGTCGTGGTCTTCGACCCCGGCACCATCGCCAGCCCCGCCACCGGAACCCGGATCCGGACCTCCACCGGCGTCGATCACGTGCTGGTGGGCGGAACCTTCGTGGTCCGCGATGCGCAGATCCAACTCGACCGGCTGCCGGGTGAACCGGTCTTCGGCCGCCATCGCGACTGATGGAGACACGACCCCCATGCGTCAACCCGAGTCCTGCCCGACCGCACCTCAGGGGACCGTGATGCAACCCAGCCGCGAGAAACCGCGCAACGCGAGATCGATCCCGGGCGCGACCACCACTGAGAATCGCGGAGAGGCGGACCAGACATGACCCACACCGCTGCGGCAGCCGATGCCCTCTACCGGCGGGTGAGCTGGCGGATCCTGCCGCTGCTCATCCTCTGCTACACCTTCGCGTACCTGGACCGGGTGAACATCGGGTTCGCCAAGCTGCACATGCAGGCCGACGTCGGGATCAGCGAGGCCGTCTACGGGCTGGCCGCCGGGATCTTCTTCCTCGGCTACGTGATCTTCGAGGTGCCCAGCAACCTGCTGCTGGCCAAGATCGGCACCCGCAAGACCCTCTTCCGCATCATGGTGCTCTGGGGCCTCACCTCGGCCGCGATGATGTTCGTCAGCGACGCGATGACCTTCTACGTGCTGCGCTTCCTGCTCGGCGTGTTCGAGGCGGGTTTCGCGCCCGGCATCATCTTCTACCTCACCTACTGGTTCCCGCCCGCGCGGATGGCGGCGGCGATGGGGCTGCTGATGCTGCCCGGGCCGATCGGTTCGATGCTCGGCGGGCCGGTCTCGTCCTGGCTGATCACGAACTTCGACGGCGTCGCCGGGCTGCACGGCTGGCAGTGGATGTTCCTGCTGGAGGGGCTGCCGTGCGTGGTGCTCGGCATCGTCGTCTGGAAGACGCTGGCGGACACGCCGGAGCAGGCGAAGTGGCTCAGCGCGGGGGAGCGGGAGCGGCTGCGGCGGGATCTCGCGGTGGACCGGGACAAGGGGCAGCACACCTTCCGGCAGGTGCTGCGCGACCCGCGCGTGTACCTGCTGGCGGTCGGCTACTTCTGCCTGATCAGCGGCCTGTACGCGGTGAGCTTCTGGTTGCCGACGATCTTGCAGGAGAACGGTCTCACCGACACCGTGACCATCGGCCTGTACTCGGCGCTGCCGTACGCGTTCGCCATCGTGCTGATGATCGTGCTGGGGCGGCGGTCGGACCGCACCGGCGAGCGGCGCCTGCACAGCTCGGTGACCGCGCTGATCAGCGCCGCGGCGCTCGCGGTCGCGGCGTTCACCGCGAGCGACTTCGCGGTGTCGCTGATCGCCATCGTCGTCGCGACGGCGTGCATGTGGGGCTCCTACGCGGTGTTCTGGTCGATGCCGTCGGCATATCTGAAGGGCACCGCCGCGGCGGGCGGCATCGCGCTGATCAACAGCATCGGCCTGCTCGGCGGGTTCGTGAGCCCGACGCTCATCGGCTTCGTCAAGGACGCCACGGGGAGCACGGTGATCGGGCTGCTGTCCGTGGTCGTGCTGCTGCTGGCCGGCAGCATCGCGATCTACGCGAACCGGCTGCCCACCGGGTGAGCCGGTTCGCGCTCCGGCCGGTCAGAAGTTGCCGCCGCTCGCGTTGATGACCTGGCCGGTGATCCAGCGGGCGTCGTCGGAGACCAGGAACGCGGTGAGGTCGGCGATGTCGGCCGGTTCGCCGATCCGGCCCAGCGGCGTCTCGGCGGCCATCCGCCGCAACGTCTCCTCGGGTTGCAGTTCCAGCAGGGCGTCGGTCCGGGTGGCGCCGGGGCGCACGCTGTTCACCGTGATGCCGCGCGGCCCGAGTTCCCCGGCGAGGACCCGGACGAGCTGGTCGACGGCCGCCTTCGCCGCGCCGTACAGGCCCGTGCCGGGGCGGTGGTTCGCGGTGACACCGCTGGAGATCGCCACGATGCGGCCGCCGTCGCGCAGGCGGTTGGCGGCTTCGCGGAGGGCGGTGAAGGCGGTTCGGGCGTTGGTGCCGAACAGCAGGTCGTAGTCCGCGTCGGTCGATTCGGCGATCGGCGCGAAGCGGGCCGTTCCGACGTTGTTGACCAGCACGTCGAGGCCGCCGAACCGCTCCTCCGCGAAGTCGAACAGGGCGCGCAGCTGCGCCGGGTCGGTGACGTCGGCCTGCGCCGCGACGGCTCGGCCGCCGCCCGCTTCGATCGTGGCGACGAGCGCTTCGGCGGCGGCCCGGTCCGACCGGTAGTTGACCACCACGTTCAGGCCGTCCGCGCCGAGGCGCTCGGCGATGGCGCGGCCGATGCCGCGCGAACTCCCGGTGACCAGGGCTGATCGCTGCACTGCTGACTCCAGTGGTTGAGTTGCTCGTCAGTCGAGATCATCAACTGAATTTGTCGATGATGTCAACCATCGAGGTAGTCTCCCGAGGTGGACGATTTTCCGAGCGCGCTGATGGCCCTGCACCGGGAGCTGCGCGGGATCTACGCCGCGACCGCCCGCCGGTTCGGGCTGACCGCCCAGCAGATCGAGCTGCTGTGCCTGCTCGGAGATCGCGCGCCGTCCTCGGGCGAGCTCGCGGTGATGCTCGGCTGCGACAAGACCAACGTGACCGGCATGGTCGACCGCCTCGAACGCCGCGAGCTGCTGACCCGGGCGGCCGATCGCAACGACCGCCGGGTCGCCCGCCTCTCGCTCACCGCGGAGGGCGAGGCGCTGGGCGGGCAGGTCCGCGCGGCGTTCTCCGAAGCGGTCGCCGAACGGTGGGGCTCGCTGGACGCGGCCGACCTCGGCGCCATCGCGCGGCTTGCGGCCCCGCGGTCATCGCTTCCAGAGCAGGACCACCGCCGCCAGACCGGCTAGGGCGGGGAGCGTTCCGAGCGCGCTGTGGAGCGGTGGGACGACGTTGGTGTACGCGCCACCGGAGAGCGACAGGTTGAGCAGCGCGACGGAGGCCCCCAGGGCGAACATGATCGTGCTGACCACGCGCGCCCAGCGCGCGTGCTTCCGGGTGCCGACGATCGACCACAGCCAGCCGGCGATGCCGAGCACGCCGATCACCGCCAGGTAGCCGGCTATCGCGTTGCGGTCGGTGGCGATCAGGTCGTCGGGCCAGTCCGGGTAGGCGCTGCGCACGTGGTCGCCGAGGCTGTCCACGGTCGCGACGTCGATCAGCGGGGCCAGTGCGGCGAGCACCGTGAGCGCCAGTCCGATGTGCATGGCGCGGACGGCTCTTCCGGTTTCGGGGAGTGCGGGGGTGGACATCGGCTCTCCAACATTCTTACGTTGTAAGTTTCTGCGCCTACCGTAGACTTACGTTGTAAGAAGTGCAATCGCGCGGAGCTGCCCATGGCACCGCGCAACCACCGCTGAAAGTCGCGGAGAGGCGGGACCGGTCATGCCCACCAGTCGCACCCGTGGTCAGCGCGCCGGGCTGACCAGGCAGGACGTGCTCGGAGCGGCGCTGGCAATCGTCGACGCCGATGGCCTGAAGGCGCTGTCGATGCGCCGGCTGGGCGCCGAGCTCGGGGTGGAGGCGATGACCCTCTACCACTACGTGGCCAACAAGGACGCCCTGCTGGACGGGCTGGTCGAGCAGCTGCTCGCCGAGGCCGCCGTGCCGCAGGTCGGCAGCGGCACCTGGCAGGCGGACCTGCGCGACTACGCGCACGCGCTGCGGGACGCGCTGCTGGCGCACCCGAACGCCATCCCGCTGGTGGTGTCCAGACCCGCGGTGACCCCGCGCAACCTGGAGATCCTGGAAGGCGTGCTGAGAACGCTGCGCGACGCCGGGTTCCCGCTGGAGGTCGGGCTGGACGTGCTGTTCTCGCTGGCCGGTTTCGTCGTCGGGCAGGTGGCGACCGAGGTCAGCGCCGACGGCCGGGCGGAGCCGTCCGAACAGGTCCGCCACCTGTCCGGTGTGGACCGGGAGCGGTTCCCGCTGCTGTCCGAAGCGGCAGCCGCGGCCGGCGACCGGGCCGGTGCCCGGTCGCGCTTCGACTTCGCGCTCGACGCGATGATCGCGGGCTTCGCCGCGGACGTCACCGGGTGAGGGTGGCTATCCAGAGGTGGTCGCGGGCTCTGGTCCGGGCCACCAGGCGGTGGCGGTTCGCTGCCTCGACCTCGTCCCGGTGCTCGTGCGACCGGGTGCGCTCGTCGGGGAGGAAGATCGCCCGGAACTCGGTGCCCTTGGCGCGGTGGACCGTGCCGATGTGGATCGGACCGGAGGTGCGGCCGTTCCAGCGGTCCAGGGCGCGGACGGTGAAGCCCGCTTCGCGGAGCACCTGGTCCCAGTGCTGGGCCGCGCCGTTGGTGCGGGTGAGGATCGCCGTGTCGGTGTCCTCGTCGAGTTCGCGGAGCGCGGCGATCAGGGCCTCCTCCTGATCTTCACCCTGCCAGTGCACCACGTTCCCGCCGCGCAGGACCGGTAACGCCGAGCGCAGCGTCACCGTCGGGCCGCCGTCGAGGTCGTCGAAGCGGTTGATCGCGTCGAGCTCGCCCGCCTGCTGGAGGATCGCCGCGCGGTTGCGGTAGTTGCGGCGCAGGACTTCGCCCCTGCCCTGCAACGAGATCCCGGCCTCGGACAGCCGCCAGCCGCCCGGGTACACCTGCTGCTGGCCGTCGCCGACGAGCAGCAGCTGGTCGGGGCCGTCGCCGCTGATCGCGTGCACCAGGCGCAGGCCGATCAGCGTCAGGTCCTGGACCTCGTCGACGACCACCGCCGCGTACTGGCGGGGCAGCGGCCTGCGGTCCAGCTCGGACAGCGCGCGCATCAGCACGTCGTTGTGGTCGAAGGCGCCGCGTTCGGACAGCTCCCGCTCGTACTCGCAGTAGAACTGCCAGACGCGGGCGCGCAGTTCGGCGGGCAGCGGGCGGCCGCGGCCCTTGCGCGGGACGTGCTGGTAGGTCTCCAGCGCGCTGATCCCGCGCCCCTTGATCACCCGGTCGATCTCGTCCTTCCAGTAGCTGCGGGAATTGCGGAACCCGCGCAGCGGGGCGGTCAGCTCCGCGCGCTGCCACACCGCCTCGAAGGCCTGCTCGACCTGCTGCTCGTCCACGTCGGCGGCACGTCCGCGCTGGTCCAGGAAGTCCCGGGCCCAGGCGTGCAGGTGGGTGAACTCGATGCGCTGCACCAGGTGCGGGGCCAGCGAGCGGAACTGCTCGGCGGCGATCCGCGGCAACGTGCGCAGGTGCGTGGTGAACAGCAGCTTCCCGGTGGTGCGGCGGGAGAGGTAGGCCAGCCGGTGCAGCGCCAGCACCGACTTCCCGGTGCCCGCCGGGCCGGTGATGCGCGCCGGGCCGGAGTAGCGGCGGCGGACCGCGCCGAGCTGCGCGTCGTCCAGGAAGATCCGCCAGTCGCGGAACGGCCGCTCCAGCGCCCTCTCGACCCGCTCGCGGCGCAGGTCGGGCACCTCGAACAGGCCGGATCCGGTGGTCCGGCCCGGTGTTCGCTGCTGCGGGATGCGCCGCGGGTGCCACATGATCGGGGACAGGTCGAACGTCCTGCTGTCCAGGTGGCGGGCGATGCTCAGCGCTTCGGCCGGTTCCAGCAGCCGTTCGCCGTGCCGCAGGACGCGGTCCAGCTCGGCCTCGGTGATGGCCAGGTGTTCACCGCTGTGGCCCTTGCGGCCGCGGTGGTCGGCCGGGTGCACCACCACCGCGCGGACCACCGCCTCGGTCACCGCGCCCGCGTCGCTCGACGCGCCGGCCAGCAGTTCCGCGGTCCAGACGAAGGCCGCTCGGGTGTCCTCCCACGCGGGTTCGGCGTCGCGGAGCAGGACGACCAGCACGCCTTGCGGGCCCACCAGCACCGCGTCCGGGCGGTTCGCCGGGGTGTGCGGGGCGAACTGGTTGAGCAGCGGGTACCAGCCGCTGCCGTGCTCGACGGCGAACCGCTGCAGGACCCGGTGCTGCCAGGTCGGCAGCAGGCGGTCGCGCAGCTCCGCTTCGGCTTCGCGGCGCAGTCGTTCCTGGCGGTGGTGGAAAGTCCCGGTCACGGCGCCTCCTGTCTCCGCTGGGAAGCCGGCGGCCGAGCGCCGACCACGCTCGGTATCGACAGTAATGCGTCGGGTGTCGCTTTCGAGCGCGCTCGTGGTGCATCACCTGTATGTCGCAGGCGCTGGTCAGGCGGGCTCTTCCCCGGGCGCGGGCCGCTTCGGCGTTGGTGCGCGGCGGGTTTCGGGTGTTGACTACCCCTAGGGGGTATATGTACGGTCGATCTCATACCCCGAGGGGGTATGAGATCTCGGCACTGTGGACTGAGGAGTGGTGAAGATGTGTGGCAGCGATCGTGGATGCGACCACTCGGTCGAACCGGACGAGCACGGCGTCGTCCGGACGGTTCTCGAGGCCGCGCAGGAGCGGACGGCCGGGACCACCGCGCCGACGCACGACTGGCACCTGCGCGGTGAGTGGTTCGACGTGTGCAGCTGCGGACTTCCGTGCCCCTGCACCTTCGCGCAGGCGCCGACCCACGGCTCCTGCCTGTTCACCCTGGTCTGGCAGGTGCACGAGGGGTACTACGGCGATACCGATCTGTCCGGGCTCGGCGTGGTGGCCGTCGGCGAGTTCACCGGGAACATGTGGGTCGGGGACCCCGACGTCGCGTTGACGCTGATGTTCTACATCGACGCGAAGGCGGACTCCGATCAGCGGCACGCGCTGGAGCGGCTCTTCACGGGGAAGGAGGGCGGCTGGCCGGGGCAGTTCGGTTCCCTCATCGGTGAGCTGCGCGGGATCGAGTACGCGCCCATCCGGTTCGACGCGGCCGCTGACCTGGCGTACTGGGGAGCCGAGATCCCCGGGAAGGTGAAGGTCGGCGCGCGGGCCCTCACCGGCCCCACGGCGGATCCGAACCGGCGGGTGCAGCTGGTCAACGCGCCGGGCGCGGAGGTGGGGCCGGGTCAGGTCGCGACCTGGGGCGTGGTGAGCGACGACCACGCGACCGGTTTCGACTTCTCGCAGCCCTACAGCGGCGGGTCCAGCAAGCACTTCCCGTTCGACTGGCGTCCGGAGTGATGCGCTGACAGGTGGCAACCCGTGAGTGTTTTGTGGTGCTATAGCCCCACAAAGCACTCACGGTGCCTGAACGGCGGTGCTGGCTCAGCCGAGGAGCTCCTCGGTGACCAGCAGGTCCAATGTGGACACCGGGACGGCGCCGTGGCGGAGGATCGCGTCGTGGAAGCCGCGGATGTCGAACTCCCCGCCGAGGCGCTGCTCGGCGATGCGCCGGACCCGCTCGATCTCCAGCTTTCCCACCAGGTACGACAGCGCCTGCGCCGGGAAGGAGATGTAGCGGTCGGTCTCGGAATCGACCTCCAGCCGCGGCAGGATGGTGTTCGCCAGCAGGTAGTCCACCACGCGCTGACGGCTCCAGCCGAACTCGTGCAGCCCGGTGTCGACCACCAGCCGCGCGGCGCGCAGCAGGTCCTGCGCGACCATGCCCATCCGGGCCACGTCGTCGGAGTACAGGCCCATCTCGTCGGCCAGCCGCTCGGTGTAGAGACCCCAGCCCTCGGCGTAGGCGGTGATCGGGATCAGCCGCCGCAGCAGCGGCAGCTCGGTGCGCAGCTGCGCCAGGCTGATCTGCATGTGGTGGCCGGGCACGACCTCGTGGAACGCGATCACCTCGGAGTTGAAGCGCTGCCGCTGCTCGGCGCGGTCGGTGTTGGCGAAGTAGACGCCCGGCCGCGAGCCGTCCAGCGGAGGTGCGTTGTAGAGGCCGATCGGCGTGCTGTCCGTGGTGGCGCCGGGGATCGGGCGCACCTCGCACGGCTGGTCGGGCAGCGTCTCGAACCACTGCGGCGCCGCTGCTTCGGCACGGGTGACCGCTTCGCGCGCCGACGTCAGCAGCTCTTCGCCGTCCCGCCAGCGCAGCGCGGGATCGGTGCGCAGCCGGTGCAGCACCGCGTCCGGATCGTGCTCGCCCCAGACCCTCGCGCCCAGCTCGGTGAGCTCGTCGCGCAGCGCCGCGATCCGGGCCAGGCCGATGTCGTGCAGCTGCTGCGGAGTGCGGTCGGTGCTGGTGTGCGCGCGCACCAGCCGCTGGTAGATCTCGTGGCCGCCGGGGATCCAGCACAGCCCGGGTTGCTGGACCGGGCGCGCGTGCGGGGCGATCTCGGTGGCGAGGACGTTCCGGTACTCGCGCAGCGCCGGGTGCACCGACTCGGCCAGCAGGCGCTTGCGCTCCTGCTCCAGCTCGGGATCGTGCAGCTCCGGGGCCAGCAGCGGATCGCCGTCCGGCGCGGCCAGGTAGTCGTCGAGGTGGCGGATCGCGTCGTCGACCAGCACCCGCACCGGCACCATGCCGGTCGCGACGCCCTCCCGGTGCCGCTGCCCGGCGGCGGCCGCGAACTCCGGGATCCGGCGCAGGCGCCGCACGAAGTCCGCGCCCTGCCCGGCATCGGCGGGCGAGAGCTGCCCGAGGTGGAACAGCAGCCCGGCGACCGGCGCGAACAGCGACCCGACCACGGTGTACTCGGGGGAGCGGGCGTCGAACTGGGCGATCAGCGCCTGCGCGTGCTGGATCACGACCGCGATGGTCAGCCGCTGCTCCAGATCGGCGTGCGCGGTGTCCACCGCCATCGCGCGCACCCGGATGTCGTCGGCCCGCTCCCGGAACGACTGCTCGCCCGCCGCGGAGATGTCGGGCAGCTCGTCGTCGCGGTCGTGGACGCCGTACAGCGAGGCGCTGACCGGGTCCGACTCGAACATGACGGTCAGCAGTTCGTCGGCGAGTTCTGCGGGAGTGCTCACATCGATCCATCCTGCCGCAGGCCGCCGACATCGCGCCGCGCCGATTTCGCGCGAAATCGCCGTCCCGGCGGGCGGCCGCGGCGGGCCGGGGACAATGAGGGCGTGGACCCACTGCACGACCCTGATGACGAGGCCCTGCTCGACCCGCGGCAGGCCCGCGATCTCGCCGGGCTGGTCGAGACCGCGCGACTAGCCTCCGCCGTCGTGCGCTACGGACTGCGCACCAGGGTCGGTGCGGCCACGGTCGTGCTCAACCAGGACAACCCGCTGCCCGCCGCGAACCACGCCTGCGCGCTGTGGGGAACGCTGGCCGAGGTCGCGGGGACGCTGCTGAATCTGGAGCAGGTCTTCGCCGAGGCCGGGCGGTCGGAAGCCCTCGTGTTCGCCTCCCCGACCACCGTCGCCGAGATCGAGGGCATCGCCGACGACGCCGGGTGGCGCGCGGTGGAGGAGCTCGTCGCGCTGCTGCACCGCACGAGGCAGGACGTCCGCGGCTGGGCGCGGCCCGCCGAGGAGCGCGACCTGCCCGGGATCGTCGACCTGATCGGCGACGACACCGGGCTCTCGGAGGAGGGCGAGCGCAGGCTGCTGCGCCACCTGGTGCACCGCCTCGACGAACCGCGCAGCATCCTGCGCGTCGTCGACGACCAGGACGCCGACCGCATCGCGGGCTTCGCGCAGGGATTCGTCGAGCGCCGCGTCGGGCTGGTGGAGCAGGTGGTCGTGCGGCCCGGCAGGCGCCGCCGGGGCATCGGCGGCGAAGTGGTCGCCGACGTCGTCGAAGAGCTGCGCGACCGCGGTGCGCTGATGGTCGCGGCCTACAGCGAGGAAGGCGGCACGGCGGAGCGCTTCGCCGAGGCCTGCGGATTCGACGTGGTCTACGGCGTGACGGCGTACGGCCGCCGCATCGACGACCTGCTGTGAGGTTGCTCCGGTTTCACGGAGGTTCGGGGCGCCATGGTGCCGTGAGTGCTTTGGGGTGCCATAGCGCCCCGAACCGCGCACGGGTCTCTGGCGCGATCAAGACGGCAGGGCTCGTCACATCCTGGCCGCGGCTGGAATAAACCGAGCGCAGGGCAGGTTCGGTTAGCCGGTTGTGCGGATCGGCCCGGGAAGCACCAGGCCCTTCCGGTTAGTTCGGCTAAACATGTTGAGAGGGGCAGCGGTGTCGAGCAGCTCGGCAACGGCGGAGCAGAGCGCAGAGGGCACCGGCATCGGCTCCCTGCCGCGGGAGATCTGGATCCTGGTCATCGGCAGCTTCATCGTCGCGGTGGGCATGGGGATCGTGGCGCCCGCGCTGCCGACCTTCGCCACCAGCTTCGACGTCGGCGTCACCGCGGCCTCCTTCGTGATCAGCGCGTTCGCCCTGATGCGGCTGGCCTTCGCGCCGGTCAGCGGCCGCCTGGTGTCCTTCTTCGGCGAGCGCTCGATCTACGTCTGGGGCATCACGATCGTCGGGCTGAGCACTGCGGCCTGCGCGTTCGCCGGCTCCTACTGGCAGCTGCTGGTGTTCCGAGCCTTGGGCGGCACCGGCTCGACCATGTTCACCGTCTCGGCGGTGGCGCTGCTGGTCCGGCTGGCGCCGCCGCACCTGCGCGGCCAGGCCTCCGGCGTGTGGGCGACGAGCTTCCTGCTGGGCAACGTCTCCGGGCCGATCATCGGTGGCCTCATGGTCGGCTACTCGCTGCGCCTGCCGTTCCTCACCTACGGCGCCGCGCTGTTCATCGCCGCGTTCCTCGGCTGGCTGATGCTGCGCAAGTCGACGCTGGCCGCGCCGCGGACCGACGCGGAGGAGGTCCAGTCGCTGACCGTCCGCGAAGCGCTGCGCAACCGCACCTACCGGGCCGCGATGCTGTCCAACTTCAGCAACGGCTGGGCGGTCTTCGGCGTCCGGATCGCGCTGGTCCCGCTGTTCGTGGTCGAGATCATGCGCTCCACCCAGGCCATGGCGGGCGTCGCGCTGTCGGTGTTCGCGGTCGGCAACGCCGCGGTGCTGCTGGTGTCGGGCCGGATCGCCGACCAGCGCGGGCGCAAACCGCTGGTGCTCATCGGGCTCGCCGTCTCCGGCGCGGCCACCGCGTCGCTGGGCTTCACCGACTCCGTCCCGTGGTTCCTCGCCGCCTCGCTGATCGCGGGCATGGGCGCGGGCATCCTCAACCCCGCGCAGAACGCCGCGGTCGCCGACATCATCGGCGCCAAGGGCAAGGGCGGCCCGGTGCTGGCGGCGTTCCAGATGTCGGCCGACCTCGGCGCGATCCTCGGGCCGCTGATCGCAGGCGTGCTCGCCGACGTGATCTCCTACCAGGCGGCGTTCGCCGTCACCGGCCTCACCGCGGTGCTGGGCCTGGTCGCCTGGGCCGGAGCCCCGGAAACCCGCCCGGCCAAGACCTCCTGAAAGCTTGTTGGTGGCTGATCTGCGTGGCGGAACCTGAGTGCTTCCCTGGACTGCGGGTGCCCCTCCTGATGTATGTCCGACACGGCGGAGGGGCCGTCCTCGCCAGGAAAGCACTCAGAAGCCGCGGCGGTGCGAGTTGCGTGCGTACTCGAAGCGGCTGGCGCCGCTTATAAGGCGCGGACGGCATTCGCCGACAGGCTCCTGAGTCGCCGCCCGGCGAGACCGGCCGCAATCTGGACGCGCAGGTGTCCTGGCGCCGCCCGCCGGGTACTCCGGCGTGGACGTCGTGACGCCACGACGCGCCGGTTTCGCCTGCCTGCCGAAGCGGGAGGACGACATGAGCACGACGACGGGGATACCCGGCCACGAGCTGACCGAGGACCTGCTGCTGCGGGAGCTGCGCCACCTGCACCTGACCCGCAACGAGACCTTCCTGCACGGCTCGCCCGACGCGCTGCGGGAGCACACGGCGCGCACCTTCGAGCTGGAGCAGGAGTACCTGCGGCGCCACCCCGAGCGAGAGGTCGACCCGCGGCGCACCCGCTCCGGAGCGAGGGGAGAACCGCAGCATGCCTGAACAGCCACGCATCGTGATCATCGGTGGCGGCCACGTCGGGCTGACCCTGGCGCTGCGGCTGCGGCGGAAGCTGCGCGCGGGCGAAGCCGCGGTCACCGTGATCGACACCCAGCCGCACATGACCTACCAGCCGTTCCTGCCGGAAGCGGCGGCAGGTTCGCTGGAACCGCGCCACGTGGTGGTGCCGCTGCGCGAGGCGCTGCACGGCTGTCAGGTGCTGACCGCGCAGGTCACCAGCATCGACCACGCGCAGCGCGAGCTGACGGCGATGCTGGGCGACGGCAAGGTCGAGCACGTCAGCTACGACCTCCTGGTCGTGGTGCCCGGTTCGGTCTCCCGCGCGCTGCCCATCCCGGGGCTCGCCGAGCAAGGCGTCGGGTTCAAGACCATCGGCGAGGCGATCTACCTGCGCAACCACGTGCTGTCCAGATTGGACATCGCGGCCAGCACCCGCGACGAGCAGCTGCGGCGCCGGCTGCTGACGTTCGTGTTCGTCGGCGGCGGTTACGCCGGGATCGAGGCGCTGGCCGAGTTGGAGAGCATGGCCCGCTACGCGACCCGCAGCTACCCGCCGGTGACCCCGCAGGAGATGCGCTGGGTGCTGGTCGAGGCGATGGGCCGGATCATGCCCGAGGTCAGCCCGCCGATGAGCGAGTACACCAGGCAGCGGCTGGCGGAGCGCGGCATCGAGGTCAAGCTCAACACCACGGCGAAGTCCTTCGAGAACGGGCACGCGGTGCTCTCCGACGGCGACGAGTTCGACACCGACACCGTGGTGTGGACCGCGGGCGTCAAACCGCACCCGATGCTGGAGGACAGCGATCTGCCGCGCGACACCAAGGGCCGCCTGGAGTGCACGGCGAAACTGCAGGTCCGCGGCACGCACAACGTGTTCGCCGCCGGTGACTGCGCGGCCGTCCCGGACCTGACCAGCAGCGACCCGGACGCCCTGTGCAGCCCGTCCGCGCAGCACGCGGTGCGCCAGGCGCGGGTGCTCGCCGACAACATCGCGGCGCTGCTGCGCGGCGAACCGCTGACCAACTACAAGCACCGCTACGCCGGGTCGGTCGCCGGGCTGGGACTGTTCCAGGGCGCGGCGGAGGTGTACGGCGTGAAGCTCAAGGGCTTCCCGGCCTGGCTGCTGCACCGCGTCTACCACCTGGCGAAGATGCCCACCGCGTCGCACAAGGCGCGCATCCTCGGCGACTGGCTGCTGGAGCTGCCGTTCCGACGCCAGGTCGTCGCGCTCGGCGAACTGCACGATCCCCGCGCGGAGTTCGTCAAGGCGGCCAACACCCGGGGCCTGCCCGGCCCCAACGGCCGCGCGGCCGGCTGAGGGGTGGGCTTGCGCGCGGCGGCTCTGCTTCCGCAGGTGGCGGCCTGTGAGCACTTTGGGGTGCTATAGCCCCACAAAGCACTCACGGCACTTGACCAGCGGAAACGGAGCTCACTCCAGGCCGGGTAGCGGCACCACGCCGTAGTCCCAGCGCACCAGCCGCCTGGCCTTGCCGGTCTCGGCGCGCGGGATGTGGTCGGGCGGCAGCACCCGCACGATGCAGCCGAGCCCGAGCCGGGCGTGCAGCGCGGCCGTGAGATCGCGCTCGAGCGCCTCGGAATCGCCCTGCGGGTCGCGCGGCTCGACGGCGATCCGCAGCTCCGGCCGCGACCGGTCGCGGCGGTCCTCGACGATCAGGTAGTGCGGCGCGACCCGGGGATCGGCCAGCAGCACGGCCTCGACCTCCGACGGGAACACGTTGACGCCGCGGATGACCAGCATGTCGTCGGTGCGCCCGAGCACCCGGCTCATCCGCCGCAGCGTCCGGGCCGAGCCGGGAGCCGGGCCGTGCAGCGCGGCGACGTCGCCGGTCCGGTAGCGCAGCAGCGGTGTGCCGGTCTTGGTGAGCGTGGTGAACACCAGCTCACCGGGCTGCCCGTCGGCCAGCGGCTGACCGTCCGGCCCGACGACCTCGGGGTAGAAGTGGTCCTCGGCGATGTTCAGCAACCCGCCGGAATCCAGCGACTCGCACGCCACCCCGGGCCCGATGACCTCGGTGAGCCCGTAGATGTTCATCGCCCGCAGCCCCAGCAGCCGCTCGACGCCCTGCCGCATCTCCTCGGTCCACGGCTCCGCCCCGAACACCCCGACCCGCAGCGACAGCTGCTCGGCGGTGATCCCGGTCGAGGCGAACGCCTCCCCGAGGTAGATGGCGTACGACGGCGTGCAGCACAGCACGTCCGGCCGCAGGTCCAGCAGCAGCCGGAGCTGCCGGTCGGTGGCCCCGCTGGACGCGGGCAGCACGGTCGCCCCGAGCCGCGTCGCGCCGTGGTGCACGCCGAGCCCGCCGGTGAACATCCCGTACCCGTACGAGCAGTGCACGAAGCTCCGCCGGGTCACACCGGCCCCACCCAGCGCACGAGCCATCACGTGCGCCCAGACGTCCACGTCGTGCGCGGTGTAGGCGACCAGCGTCTGCCGCCCGGCCGTGCCCGACGACCCGTGCACGCAGACGACGTCCTCGGCAGCCGCCGAACGCAGCCCGAACGGGTAGGACTCCCAGAAGTCCTCCTTCGCGAGGAGCGGCAACCGGTGCAACTGGTCGAGCGAGACGTCGTCCCCCCGTTCGACCCCGCAGTCCCGCAACCGGCGGCCCTGCACCCCACCCGCGGCCAGCAACCGGTCGACCAACCGGCGCAGCCGCTGCTCCTGCATCTCACGACGCCGCTCCGGTGCAGCCCCCTCGACCTCGGGCGCCACCAGCGGAGGGCGAACCCCCTGTGCTGTTGCCACGACCCTCGGTGTACCAGCTGCAGGTCAGCGGGGGTAGATCCAACTAGGGGTACCCCCCTGAAAGCGGCCCTGGAGGCCTGTTGTACTGTATTGGCACACGAGATGAGCGGGACGGAAACCCGGACCGAACACCTCGGACAACAGAACAAGGGGCTGTGGCGCAGCTGGTAGCGCACTTGACTGGCAGTCAAGGGGTCACGGGTTCGAATCCCGTCAGCTCCACGCAATGGGTGGCGAGTGCTCGTACTGAGCACTCGCCATTTTTGCGTTCCGCGTTTTATCGCGGGGGCCGAGCCCCCGCGGGCCCCCGCGGTGCGGTGGTCGCGTTTCGTGGACTCCTTGCGATGGGTGTCGTTCCCGGCCTGCTCACCGACCAGCCCTCCAAGAATCGGCGGTGGCCGTGAGCTGATCTTGCTGGCGGCTTCAGCTGGCTTGATAGGGTTCGCCGTTGTGGTGGACATGATCACTGGTGCTGGTGGGACCGGGCCTGGTGGTCCTCCGTTACCGACCGACGTCGAACGTGCGCTGTACGCCGCGAAGGTCCGTGGGGACTGGGACGGTTATGTCGGGATCTTGCTCGCCAACGACCTGTTCAGCTATTCGTCCAAGGAGCAGATCGACAACAGCAAGCTGGGGTTGCCGCATTGGCAGTACCTCCGCGGGCCGGATGGTCGCAAGCTCCTCCCCGTGTACACCAGAGGCGAACTGCTCCCGCGCCGCCCGGACGTGGTGGCGCACCCGGTCGAGCTCCCGTTGTCCGGGGTCGACGTGGTGCTGGTGGAGTGGCGCGGGGTGGTGGTCAACCCGGGAACACCGACCGAGGCGTACTTCCCGAATGTCCACAAGCAGCGCAAGCGCTGGAAGGCGCTGAAGGAGAGCTCCCCGCGAGCCGATGTGGACGCGATCCTGCGCACCAAGTACACCGGGCCGCTCCGCGGTCCGCTCGCGCACGGCCTGGCGTGCGGCGCCCTCCTCGCGACGCACAACAAGGTGGTCTGGAACGACACCGGCGACAGCTACGACCACTACGCGGAAGACGTGCTGGTGCTGCGCGACGCGTGGAACGTCACCGACCGGGACGGTTGCCTCGCTCAGCTCTCCTTTCTCCTGCGAGGCGTGAACAGCCCGGCGGAGATCCAGTTCTTGCTCGGCGTTCGCAATGCGATGACGCGGCGGTGGCCCGGCGCGCAGGACGACGCGGAGGCGTGGCGGAAGATCAGCGCCGACCAGTTCCTGGCGCTCGGCAACGATCCCGGCCGGATCCCCGCCATCCAGGAGCTGATCGGGCGAATCCTGCGGTACGAAGCGCGTTTCCGCGCCGACGGCGTGCTGCCGCCGGACGGCCGGGTCACGTCGACGCTGGGATACGACTACGGCCGGGCGGTCAACTTCGCCCGGTGGGGGCTGAGCGCCCGGTACCTGACCTCAGAAGAGGCCGAGCAGGCGATCCTCGAAGCGGGCGAGCTGAGCCGCGAGGCGCACCGCTCGTGGGCGGACTTCTCGGCCGGCTACATCCTCGGCCGGGTGCTCCGGTTCGACGACGAGTCGTACGGCGAGTTCTACCACCCCGTGGTCGCGGCGCACCGGATCCTGCTGAACGAACCGTCCAGCCCGTGGCGCAACATCCCGTTCAACGTCGACTGACGGCGCCCGGATTCGTCGTGCCGAACCGACATCAGCGCTGACGTTCCGCGCATGCCCGAACTGTCGTTGCGGTGGCGGCGAAAACCTTGCCGCTGAGGCAAACACTCGATCGAGTTATACGTGCCAGCCGTGACAGGTACGACGTGGAAATGCCTGCCAGGCCAGCGATGACCGTCAACGACTTGCCGCGAGCCCGGCGGATCTCGCGGAGCCTCTTCCCGATTACCTCAGCCATGGAGACCTACTTCGCGAAGTCGACCCCTCCGCGCACCCCGGCCCGTCGACCAGCGGCCACCTCCGCGAAGAAGCACCACCAGCGGATCAGGTGACCAGCCGCGCGCCGCCAGGGGTGGCCCCGGCGCTGGGCCGGGGCCACCTGTTCTGGCCGTCCGTCGTGGTGGGCCGGACTTCCTTACTGGGCCGTGATTCCGCCGTCGATGGCGAGGGCTGCTCCGGTGATGAACTTCGATTCGTCGCTGACGAGGAAGGCGACGAATGCCGCGATCTCCTCCGGCTGGGAGATTCGCTTGACCGGCAGCATGTTCTCCACCTGGGCGCGGCCTTCGGGGGTGGCGCCCATGGTCTGGGCGAACAGCGGCGTGTCCACTCCGCCGGTGACCAGGGCGTTCACCCGCACGCCGTGCTCTGCGTTCTCCAGGGCCGCGGCGCGGGTGAGCCCGACCACGCCGTGCTTGGCCGCCACGTACGGGGCGACCGTGGGGAGGCCGGTCACGCCGAGGTTGGAGGCGTTGTTGACGATCGCGCCGCCACCGGCCGCGAGGATCGCCGGGACCTGGTGCTTCAGGCCGTAGAAGACGCTGGTCAGGTTGACCTCGATGTCCGAGTGCCAGCCAGCGGCGTCGATGTCCTGCACCGGTCCGAAGGCGCTCATCCCGCCGACGTTGTTGAACGCGCCGTCCACCCGGCCGAACTCGGAGACCGCCGCGTCGACCACGCGGGCCACGTCGTCCTCGACGGTGACGTCGGCCGGCACGAACAACGCCCGGCCACCGGCCGCGCGGAGGTCTTCGGCGACCTGCTCGCCCAGGTCCTTGCGGCGGGCGGCCAGGACCACGGCGGCGCCCTCGGCGGTCAGCCGCTCGGCGACCGCCTTGCCCATCCCCGAGTTTCCACCGGTCACCACGATGACCTTCGACTGCAGGCGTGAACTCATCTGAACGTTCCTGTTCTGTTCGGGTGTGCCGCTACATCACACGACACGTGTCGTTTCCCGTCGAGGATCTTGCAGCACTCGAGGCGGATTCGTCAACACGGAACGTGTCGTGTCTTTGGTAGGGTGTCCCCATGGTCAACCCGCCGAACGAGCAGCGACGCAACGAGAAGAGCCGGCGGGCGATCCTGGACGCCTCGCTGGAGCTGTGCACGGAGAAGGGCTACGCGGCGGTGACGGTCGAGGGCATCGCCGCTCGTGCCGGGGTCAGCAAGAAGACGATCTACCGGTGGTGGCAGTCCAAGGGGGCCGTCATCCTGGAGGCGGTGGTCGACGCCGCCGATGCCAGCACGGACTTCCCCGACACCGGGGACATCGCCGCCGACCTGCACGCCCAGCTGACCCAGGTCGTCCGGCTCTTCGAGGACCCGCGCAGCGGCCGCCCGCTGCGGGCCCTGCTGCTGATCGAGAGCCACCAGGATCCGGGCCTGGCCGGGCAGATCCGGGAGCTCCTGGTGGATTCGCGCATCGCGACGTTCAACCAGCGGATGCGCCGGGCCCAGGACGAGGGGCAGATCGTCGCCGACGTCGACCTGGACGTGGTCCTGGACCAGTTCTACGGCCCGATCTACCACCGGCTCGTCCTCAACATGGACCTGCCGGACCACGACTACCTCGGCAAGATCGTCGACTACGTCCTGGCCGGGATCACCCAGGGCTGACGCGGCGGGACGTGCGGGCTCGTCGTTCTGCTCCGTGCGGCTCAGTCCGCACTACGGCGGTTGTTCGTCGTGGGTGGTCGTCCTGCGTAACCGGGGCTCTGCTCCCTGTTGGATCTCTTTCGCACGTGTCACGATCTCCGCCGGGAAATCCCAGGCAAGTCCTCAATCGGGGAGTTCAGGGAGGTTGACCGAATGCTGGAGTTACGTGGCCCGCGGCGATCCCGCAGGACGCTCGTGCTCGGCGTGGCCGCTGCGGTCGCGGGTCTGGCGCTGGTGGTGCCGTCCGCCGGGGCGCAGCCACCGGGCGACGACGTGCAGCACAGCGACAACGTCCAGCCGCTGGCCAACGTGCCGCGGCAGGGTCCGCTCGCCGAATCGACGCACACCGACCTGGCGTTCTTCAAGAACTACGCGTTCCAGGGCAGCTACGACGGTTTCACCGTCTACGACATCTCCGATCCGGCAGCACCGAAGACGGTTTCGCAGACGCACTGCCCGGGCGGGCAGGGCGACGTGTCGGTGAGCCCGGACGGCAGCCTGCTGTTCCTGTCGGTGGACTACGCGCGCACCGACGACACCTGCCAGAGCCAGCAGGGCTCCTACGAGGACCCGAACGCCTGGGAGGGCGTCCGGATCTTCGACATCAGCGACGTCGCGAACCCGCAGTACGTCAAGGGGATCAAGACCAGCTGCGGTTCGCACACCAACACCATGGTGCCGGGCAAGAAGCCCGGTGAGGTGTTCATCTACGTGTCGTCCTACAACCCGGACCCGGCGTTCCCGAACTGCCAGCCGCCGCACGACTCCATCTCCATCATCGGCGTGCCCCCGGGCAACCCGGCCAACGCGAAGGTGGTCGCCGAGCCGGTGCTGTTCCCCGACGGCGGCGCGGCGGGCACCGCGGGCTGCCACGACATCACGGTGTACCCGGAGCTCGACCTCGCCGGCGGCGCGTGCATGGGCGACGGGGTGCTGCTGGACATCGCCGACCCGGTCAAGCCGCAGGTGGTCGCCACCGTGCAGGACCCGAACTTCGCGTTCTACCACTCGGCGACGTTCACCAACGACGGCAAGAGCGTGCTGTTCACCGACGAACTCGGCGGCGGTGGTGCGCCGACCTGCAACGACGAGGTCGGGCCGACGCACGGCGCGAACGCGATCTACAACATCACCGGTGAGGGCGCCAAGCGCGGGCTGGAGTTCCAGAGCTACTTCAAGATCCCGCGCAACCAGGCCGACACCGAGAACTGCGTGGCGCACAACGGGAACCTGATCCCGATGCCGGGTCGCAACGTCTACGTGCAGTCCTGGTACCAGGGCGGGGTGTCGTTCTTCGACTTCACCGACACCACGGCGCCCGCCGAGATCGGCTACTTCGACCGCGGCCCGGTCGACGAGACCAACCTGGTCATGGGCGGTTCGTGGTCGGCGTATTACTACAACGGCCACGTCTACTCCAGCGACATCACGCGCGGCCTGGACGTCATGAAGGTCGCAGGCATGGACGAGGCCGACGAGGTGCGGCTCGACATCCTCAACCCGCAGACGCAGTACGCATACCCCGAATGATCCGTCTGCCGCCGGGCCGGGCTCCGGCCCGGCGGCCGGCCGTTCGGAAGGGACGGCAGATGATGTTCCCACGGAGACTCGCACTGCTGGTGGTGCTGCTGGCCGGTCTGCTCGGCGCGGGGACCGCGAGCGCGGCCGCGCAGGCGCGCAACGACGTCGACGTCGAGTTCACCGCCATGATGATCCCGCACCACTACCAGGCGATCCTGATGTCCGAGCTGGCCCCGGACCGCGCGGCGGAGCCCGCGCTGAAGTCGCTGGCGGACCGCATCCGCACCGAGCAGGGCCTGGAGATCAAGATGCTGCAGGGCTGGCAGGGCCGCAACGCCTTGCCGGTGACCGATGCGCCGACGGCGTACGAGGAGATGCTCGGCATGCCCGAGATGATCGAGCACATGGGCATGGCGACGCGGGAGGAGATGGCGCAGCTCGCGACGCTGTCCGGGCCCGACTTCGACCGGATGTTCCTGGACCTGATGATCCCGCACCACGAGGGCGCGGTCCGGATGCTGCAGGACGTGATCCTGCGCGGCAGCGACCAGGACCTGAACCAGATGGCCCAGGACATGATGTCCGGCCAGAAGGCCCAGCTCGCGATCATGCGGGAGATGCAGTCCACCGCGTGAGCGAACCGGACACCCCGGCCTCGGAGACCCACTAGGATTCGCGGGGGTTTTCGAGGCTGGAGGTGCGGATGGCCGGTTCGACGGAGCTCAGCGCGGTGCCGGGCGTGATTCCGTACGTCGACGACCACGACGGGGCTCGGCGGTTGCTCGTCCTGGAGATCCCCCTCGTCGGGAACTCGGCCAAGCGGGCCGCCCCGATCGCGAGCATCGACGGTCGCCAGTACGTCGTCACGTGGGGATCCGTTTCGTTCGAGGTTCCCGCCGATCGCAACGTGCACGTCAGCGTGCACCTGCTGAGCAGCGGCGGGCAGGACTACATGCAAACCCAGTTCGCCTCGGTCATCCTCCCGCCGGATGCGGGGCCGGTCCGGCTGATCGCCAGGATGTCCGCGTCCCAGGAGGGCACGATCGCGCAGTACCCCTGAGGGCAGCGCTGGTTCCGCGCGTCGATCGGAATGCCCGACCGGGGCCGCGGAGCGGTGTTCGGGCGCAGCACGTCGCGAACCGCCCGGCTGCGAGGCGGAACACCGTTCGGACTATAGGGTGACCGCCGTGATCGAGATCGAGGTGCGCGGCCGGAGGAACGGCAGGTCCGACGATGATCTGCCGACCGTGCTGGTCCGGCTCTCCGAGGAGCGGACCACAGCAGGGGAGTTGATCCGGCGCGCGGTCGAGGAGCAGATCCGGGAGCTGCGCGCCGACGCCGCGCGTTGCCGGCGAATCCTCGACCGCCAGTACCTCTCCGACGACGAGATCCGGGCGCAGGCCGCCACCGGTGCGATCCGGCCGCCCCGGCGGATGACGGCGGGCCCGGACGTGGCCGAGGAGGTCGCCAGGGCGCAACGGGCTTTCGCGCGTGGCACGTTCGTGGTCTTCGTCGGCGGACGGCAGGTCGTCGGCCTGGACCAGGAGATCACGCTTCTGATCGGAGAACCGGTCGTGTTCCTCCGGCTGGTCGCGCTGACGGGAGGCTGAACGTGGTGGTGCGAGACATCCCCGAGGACTACGTCGACCTCGTTCGCGAGCAGCGCGAGCTCTTGTGGCGGTTGGTCGACCAGGCTCGGGTCTTGGCGAAGGCCCAGGACCGAGCGGGTCTGCGGGCAACCGCGGAGGAGATCCTGCTCCGGATCGAGCGGGGCGATGACGAGGCGCTGGGCAACCTCGAACCGCACGTGGGCGACATCGTCGCGGAGCTCGACGAGCTCTACGACGCGAGCTTCCCGGTCGAGCGACCGGACGACGTCACCGGTCTGCTCGCCGCGCCGTGGCCGACAGCTCGCCGGAAAGCACTGCTGGCCGAGTTCCTCGGATGCGACGTCCGGCACCACCTGTCGTTGGACGAGGTGGCGGAGAAGGCCATCGCCGCCACCGACAGCCACCTGCTGAGGGTGCTCGTCTTCACGCCGCTCGGCACCCTGCGCCGGAAGACCGCGGCGCGGATTCTCGACGCGCTGCACCGGTCGGGCGCTCTGGACGCCGCTGTGGTCGAGCGGGCCTTCGCCGACGACCGCTACCTCGGCTACGCCGTCATCGGCCGATCACCCGCGGACGATGACGCGACCAGCTCGCCGCTCGCCTGCGCGGATGCGGTGCGGGACCACGCGGATGCGCTGACCTGGCGACTCGTCTCCGCGCCGACGCCCGCCGCCTGGCACGAGTTTCCCAAAGGGGTGCTGCCGCGCGGCCTGCGGTTCGTGCGGGCCGCGCTGGCCTGGCACGGTGACGCGCCGGTGGCCGATCACCTCGGGGCAGCCGAACTGACCGACGAGGAACGCGCCGATCTGCTCGACCTGCTGCGGGACCGGCCGGTGGAGGAGCAGCGCCAGGTATTCGAGTGGCGACTGGGCGTCGGTGACGCCGACGCGTTGTTACCGCTGTTCGGTCTGGAGAGCGCCGCGCCGTTGCTGCGCCTGATCTGCGCGATGCCGGTCGACGCGGTCACACGTCAAGACCGGGCCGTCATCCTCGGCGCGATCGAGGAGGCCGGTGCGGACGTCGCCCAGCGGCTGCTGGAGATCAAACCGAACGAGCTGGTTTCCGCCGTCATGGGTTGGAACCGCGCCGCGGTGCTGAAGCGCGTCAAGCACAACGCGCTGCAGGGCATCGCCGCGTTCGGGCTGCTGCCCCTCGCCCCGGACGAGACGGTCCTCGACCGCTACCTGGCGTTGCGCGAATCCGCGAAGAAGGGGGCCAAGCTCGGCCCCAACCGCAGGCACAGCCACGCCGCCGCGATCGAGGTCGCCCTCGATCACTTGGCGCAGGTCGCGGGTGTGCCGGACGCGAGCCGCCTCGAATGGGACTGCGAGGCGCGAATCGCCACCGAGACCCCGGTGGAAGCGGAGGCCGGGGACTACCGGATCGCGCTGCGGTTCGACGGAGCCGACCCGGCGCTGACGGTGAACCGCGGGAGCAAGGTGCTGAAGTCGGTACCTGCCGCCGTCCGCGCCGACCCCGGCTACCGGGAGCTGCGCGAGAACCAGGAGCGACTGCGGGACCAGGCTCGTCGGATGCGGACCGGGCTGGTGGAGCGGCTGGTCGCCACCGCAGGCGCACTGGCGCCCGACGAGCTGGCCCGGTTGCTGTCCCTGCCCGCCGGTGCGGCGATGCTGCCCGCGCTGCTCTGGAAGGACCGCAACGACGTGATCGGCCTGCTCGACCAGGTCGACACCACCGGCCCGATCACCGCGGTCCACCCGCTCGAACTGCACGAGCGGCAGGTGTTCGCCGACTGGCAGGCGGAGATCGTGCGACGTCGCCTCCAGCAGCCCGTCAAGCAGGTGTTCCGGGAGTTGTACGTGCTGACCCCGGCCGAACTCGAGGCGGGCGAGGTGTCGCGGCGGTTCGCCGGTCAGAAGGTCAGCGGCAAGGTGGCGGGCCAGCTGCTGTCCGGCAGGGGCTGGTCCACCCACGGCGAGCACGCCGACCACCAGGCGACCCGCGACGTCGGCGACGGCCTCACCGCCGCGTTGCGCTGCGAGTTCCACGGCCACTTCGGGATGGGGGACGTCCTCGTCGGCGACCTCCGCTTCCTGACCGGCGCCCACCACCGCGCCGGCGGCGCACCCGTACCGCTGGGCGACGTGCCGCCGGTGGTGTTCTCCGAAGTCATGCGAGACCTGGACCTGGTGGTGTCGGTCGCCGGAATCGAGCCGGACGCGGAGCTGTCCGAGGCGCAGGCGGCGAGTCGGGCGCAGCTGCTCGCCGCGCTCATCGCTGACCTGGGGCTGGCCCGGGTCACCGTCGAGGGGCGCGTGGCAGTGGTGCGCGGCACCCGTGCGACTTACCGGGTGCACCTGACCAGCGGCAGCATCCACGTCGAACCGGGCGGACACCTCTGCGTGGTGCCCGCTTCGTTCGGCGCCACGGCCCACCGGCGCCTGTTCCTGCCGTTCTCGGACGAGGACCGGATGACGAGCGTAGTTCTGAGCAAGGTGCTCCTGCTCGCCGAGGACGAGAAGATCAGCGACCCGTCGATCCTGTCCCAACTGGATTCCCTCACCGCCGAGCCGACCACCTAGGTCGACCGCGCCGAGCGGTGTCGGCCGAAAACCGGTCGCCGCGGTGGGCTCGGTTTGGGAGCATCGGCCAACGTGGTCGGTGATTTCATTCCTGGCGCGGAGCTCTCGCGGCGGTTCTACCTGGAAGCCGTGCTGCCGGTGCTGGAGCGGGAATTGCCGGGGCTCGTGCACTCGGCGGCGTTGATCGGCGGGGGTTCGGAGGTCCTCGGGTTCGACACCGAGCGGTCCACCGATCACAACTGGGGGCCTCGGGTCCAGCTTTTCTTGGAGGAGTGGGACTTCCGGGAGCACGGGGCTTCGATCTCGGAGCTGCTCGCCGAGCGGTTGCCTCGGGTCTTCTCGGGATTCCCCACGAACCTCGAGCCGGTCGGAGCCGACGGTGCGCGGCACATGCGGATGGGCAGCGGGCCGTTGCAGCACGGGGTCGTGGTCGCCGAGCTCGGAGGCTGGTTGACGCGGCACCTCGGGTTCGATCCGCTGGGCGAGGTCACCGACTTCGACTGGCTCGCCACGCCTGCCCAGACGCTTGCCGAGGTCACGCGCGGCGCTGTCTTCCACGACGGGCTGCGGCTGCTGAACCGGGTGCGGGAGCGGTTGGCGTGGTACCCGGACGATCTGTGGCGGTACCTGCTGGCGTGCCAGTGGCAGCGGATCAGCCAGGAGGAGGCGTTCACCGGGCGGTGCGGGGAGGTCGGGGACGAGGTCGGATCGGCTGTGGTGGCCGGTCGGCTGGTTCGCGACCTGATGCGGTTGTGCCTGCTCGTGAGGCGGCGGTATCCGCCGTACGGCAAGTGGCTCGGCAGCGCTTTCGCGCAGCTGCCCGTCGCGGCGGAGCTGACGCCGGTCTTCACCGCTGCGCTGGCCGCGACCGGCTGGCGGGATCGCGAGCACCACCTCGCCGCTGCCTGCGAAGCGGTCGCAGGCATGCACAACGAGCTCGGCCTCACCGAGGACGTCGATCCGCGCACTCGCCCGTACCACGAGCGGCCGTTCCAGGTGCTGCACGCCGAGCGCTTCGCGCACGCGCTGCGGGAGAGCATCAGCGACGATGCGGTGCGCGGATTGCCGCTGGTGGGCAGCGTCGATCAGTTCCTCGACAGCTCCGACGTGCTCTGCCACCACGAGCTACGCCGGGCCGCGGCCAAGGCCGTCCACGAACCGCAGCGGAGTTGAGCGCTCCGGTGGAAACGGCTGCTCGGTAGGCTTTTCGGGTGACAGTGGTCGTGGGTGTTGTCGAGCGGATCTGGCGGTATCCGGTCAAATCGACCGGTGGTGAGCCGCTGACCCAGGTGGACGTGGATGCGCGCGGACTGGTGGGCGACCGGCTCTTCGCGGTTCGCGATGCCGACGGCAAGTTCGGGTCGGGGAAGAACACCCGCCGCTTCCGCCGGATGCCCGGGCTGCTGGAACTGCGCTCTCGCTACGACGAGAACCGCGACCAGCCCGAACTGCTGGATCCGCGAGGAATCGCGGTTCCGGATCCCACCGCCTTCATCCGCGAATACCTGGGCCGCGATGACGTCGAAGTGGCGCGAGAGGGCGCTGTCTCGCACTTCGACCAGCTCCCGCTGAGCGTGCTGACCACCGCCACCCTCGACTGGGTCCGGTCAGCGGTTCCCGGAGTTCCCGTCGACGAGCGGCGCTTCCGCCCGAACCTGCTGGTGCGCACTCCGCCGGGTGTTCGGCCCTTCGTCGAGGACGAGTGGTTCGGGAGCGGAGCGGCGATCGGCGACGCGCTGCGCGTCGAGTTCGTGCGATCCAGCGAACGGTGCGTGATGACCAACGAAGCCCAGCAGGACCTGCCCCGCTCGCCGCTGGTGCTGCGCGCCATCGCCGAGGCCCACGACACCCGCCTGGACGCCCTGGCGACCATCGCCACCCCGGGCAAGGTGCAGGCAGGCGACCCCGTCACCCTGCTCTGAGACGTTCGCCGTCAGAATCACCCAGGCCTCGCCGACAACTGCGTGCGAGCGATACCGGCTCAGTTTCCGGCACTGGTGGTTGGTTGTCCGCTACTTCCGCCGGCGTGCGCGGTCTGACCGGTACCGCTGATCTCGGCTGTGATCTGTGGAACAAGGCCTTCGAAGACGTGCTTTAGCCGCTTCTTGGTCTCTTCGACGAAGTGGGCCTTGAGCGGGTCCACGCAATGCTCGACGACTGCCGGGTGCCGCGGTGGGGACTTGCACATCAGGACCGTCAATGTGCGCAGTGCGGGCAGCAGGACCTTGGCATCGCTGATCACGGTCAGCCCGAGCGCGTCGGTGAGTCGTTTCCAGACCTGCGTTGCGCAGGCAGTGATCACCTTCCGCTGAACTTCGGCGTAACCGTTCTCCTGGCGCGATCTCATGATCTGGTCGGTCACCATGCCGGGTACCGAGTCGAGAAGGCGGTTCGATTCCTCGATGGCCACCACCAGCCGCACGAGCAATTCGCACCAGAAGTGGTCCGCCATGGCCCGGCGAGTTCCGGGTTCGATTCGTCCGAGGTCCTTCTCAACCTCGCTGAGCACCTGCCCGAGCAAGTGGCCGAGGGCTTCGACCCGCTCAGCCTCCGAGACGGGGTTGCCGAGGGCGCGATCGGTACTCGCTGGGGTCGGTTCGGGAGCATCAGCGCGTTCTGCAGAGCTGTGCACCCGCTCCTCGAGGTCCGCGCGGCGGGAGGATTCGGCGTCGTCGGGAACAGAGCGTTCTTGTTGAATGATGTTCTTGCCGGTTGAGTCCGTGCCGGAGATGCGTGGCCGCTCCGCACGCTGGTCTTCCTGGTGGAGCTCTTTGACCAGATCAGAGCAGGCCGTGTCGATGGCCGCCCGCTTGTGCGGCAGAGTGGCTTTCGGCTTCTTCTGCTTCTTGGCTTGCTGTTTGGCGTACTCCTTCCGCCAGCGTTGGTCGGCAACCTGCTCGAGCTTGCGCAGATCTTCTGCCGTTCCTCGTCTGGCCAGGCAGAGCTTTCCGACCCAGCCGTGCTTCGTGCCCGCGCAGTGGTTGCACTCGCACCTCTCGCCAACGGCATTCGCGCAACTGGCCGGATGTTCTCCGTCCTGCGTCAACATTCCCCCCCAGGATTCTCGGCGATGTTGCGTCGGATGGTTCCGTCTGCGGGGTGCTGGTCGTACCGCTGCTTCGGCGAAATTCGAAGCGTGACAGCGAAAACGAGATTTATGACGAACTCCGAGTCCATTCGGGCGTTCTCAAGTTCTGATCAAGTACTTCGGTCACTCGAGGTATTGACGGTTGCGGCAGTCGTGGCGCATCAGGTGCGGACAGTGCTCCGTTGGATGGCAAGACCGCTGCCGGTGTTCTTCGCGATCCCACCGGTGGCGGAGTCGATTCGGTCGCACAGCGGCGTGGTCAGCTCTTCCGCGATCGAACTTCGGGCGTGGTGCCGGTTTCCGGGCCGCCAGTCGGTGATCATCGTGCCGGTCTCCTCACGGTTGAGGCGGCTGGCTAGGTGCTGGGTACGGGTGCAGTTCTGGTCGGCAGCCTCGTCTGCGCGGGGTGCGTACGTCCTGGCACTGGTCGTGCCGGGAGGTGCGCTTCGTGCCGCGTTGCCCGCCGACGGTGATGCCGACGGTCGCAGCGAGGGCCAGGAGGGTCAGCGAGGTGCCGATCCACGGAGTCGCGGTGACGTCCCACGTTTCGATCACGCGACCGCCGAGGAAGGACGCCGCGGAGATCCCGGCGTTGAAGGCGGCGATGTTCAAGCCGCTCGCGAGCTTGGCCGCGGACGGGCTGTGCTGTTCGGCCACGCGCACCGCGTGGGTCTGGACGGCGGGCGAGATGAGGAAGGCGAAAACTCCCCACACCGCGAGGTTCACGGCGACGGCGACCTGGTTGCTGCCGGTCAGCAGGAGCGCGGTGAGGGAGGCGCACAACCCGATCAGGGCCACGCGGATCGTGCGCACGGTGCCGGCGGAATCGGCCATCCGGCCGCCCAGCAGGTTTCCGGCCACGGTGGCGGCGCCGAAGAGGACGAGCAGCCAGGTCACCCCGGCCGTGCTGTACCCGGCGTGTTCGGTCAGCAGCGGTTCGAGGTAGGTGAAGACCGCGAAGCTGGCCCCGAAGCCGAGTCCGGTGACGACGTAGGTGAGCAGCAGCGGGCGCAGGCGCAGCAGCCGGAGTTGGGAGCGGAGGTCGGTGCGGTCGTCGTCGACGGTGGACGGGATCAGGGCGAGCACGGCGAGGGTGCCGGCAGCGCCGAGAGCGGCAACGGCGCCGAAAGTGGCGCGCCAGCCCAGGTGCGTGCCCAGCACGGTGCCGAGCGGGACGCCGAGGACCATCGCCGCGGTGAGGCCGAGGAACATCATCGAGATGGCCCGGGAGGCGCGATCGGCGGGCACGAGCGACGCGGCGACCGGAGCGCCGATGGCGAAGACCGTGCCGTGGGCGGTTCCCGCCGCGATGCGGCCCAGCAGCAGAACGGGGAAGGTCGGTGCCAGCGCCACCGCGATGTTTCCCGCGGTGAACAGGACCATCAGCCCGACCAGCACCCAGCGGGCGTCGAAGCGGGACAGCGCGCTGGTGGCGATCGGGGAGAACACGGTGATCGCCAGGGCGTAGGCGGTGACGAGCAGTCCCGCCGTGCCCAGGGAGACGTTGGTGGCGTCGGCCATGGCCGGAAGCAGGCCGACCAGGACGAATTCGCTGACGCCGATGGCGAAGGCGCTCAGGGTGAGCGCGCTCAAGCGCACGGGCATGACGCGGGACTCCTCTTGCGGTTGTCACGTGCGGGAGTGACCGGCTGGGCCGCTCCGGCGGACGCGGGGTGCGGTGCCAGCGCTCGAATCAGGCCAGGATCGCGGCTGCGGTGCGGGCGCCGGTCTGCGCGAGCTCCTCGTCGGCTGCGACGGTGGCGCCGGCGACTCCCACCGCTCCGATGGTGTTGCCGTCGGCGTCGCGCACGACGACTCCGCCGCCGAAGCTGATCAGGCCGCCGTTGGTGTGCTCCAGGGTGTAGATGGCCCCACCCGGGCGGGCCTCCTGCCCGAGTTCGGCGCTGTCGGTCCCGAACAGGGCGGCGGTGCGCGCCTTGCGCAGCGAAACCTCCGCGGGCCCGCGCTGTGCTCCGTCCATACGCACGAAGGCCACCGGGTGCGCGGCCTCGTCCACCACGGTGGCGCACACCGCGAATCCTCCTTCCGTCGCCGCGTCCTGTACTGCCGTCAAGATCTGCTGGGCGAGAGCGGATCGCATGTTTCCTCCATTGATGGATTTTTTGCCATATCTGTCGTTCAAATCCCGCTATGGGGAACGTGGAGAGATTAGCGTCCTTCGGCATCCTTGGAAAGAGGCTTCTTCGCGGGGGTAGAATTCGGCATCGTGGAACTCGATACGCAGTCCTCCCAGCCGTACAGTGCGGCGGACGCCGACGGCCCGCGGCGTGTGCAGTCGGTGACCCGAGCCTTCGCGATCCTCGAGGCGGTCGCCCAGCACCGCGACGGCGCGCGATTGAGCGAGATCGCCCAGGTCGTCGGCTTGTCCCGGAGCACGACCCACAACCTGCTCGCCACCCTCGAATCGCTCGGCTACCTCGACCAGCCCTCCCGCGGTGGTCGCTACGTGCTGACCGAGCAGCTCACCGAGCTCGCGCGGGGCGGCGACACCGGCGACGACGCGCTGCGCGGACTGCTGCACCCCACGCTGGAACGGCTGGCCGAAGAAAGTCGCGAGACGTGCTACCTGGCCGTCCCCACGCTGCACGACTTCCGCTACCTCGATGCCGTCGAGTCCAGCCAGCCGTTGAAGCTCGGTGTTTCGCCAGGTACCCGAGAGCCGTTGCTGGGAACCGCGATCGGTCACATCCTGCTGGGCTTTCGGCCGGGCACCGCAGAGCGCGTGGCGGCGCGGTACCCGCAGGAGTGGGACCGCCACAAGGAAGCCGTCGCGGTGGCGCGAGAGCAGGGCTACGCACTCGACGTGGAGGTGTACCGGCCGGATCTGTGCTGCGTCGCGGTGCCGGTGTCCCAAGGAGGCAGGGTTCGGGCAGCCGTCGGCATCGCCGGCCCGGCCGGACGGCTGCCCGAAGCTCGCCTCCACGAACTGGCGGCCCTCGCAGCCGGAGTCATCGCGGAACTCCGCCTCGCGTAATCCTGCACCAGGAACGAGTCAGAGCACTGCGGAGTGGGGACGAGCGCTGTGCCTAGCTGTTTGCGCCGAGCGCTGACCGCGCGCCAGGCTCAGCCACCACGAGCCGACGGCTGAAGCGTTCGGCGGCCCATCGAGCTGAGAGCTCAGCTGCTCTGCGGGTCGAGGCCTGCGTCGTGGACGAGGATGGCCACCTGGACCCGGTTGTTGAAGTCGAGCTTGGTCAGGATCGCCGAGACGTGGGTCTTCACCGTGGCCAGGCCGATGTGGTGGCGGGCCGCGATCTCCGAGTTGGACCGGCCCGCGCCGATCTCGATCGCCACGGCGCGCTCTCGTTCGGCCAGCGAGTCCAGCTTGCGGCGGGCGGCTTCTCGGCGAGTGTCCGCTGCGGACTCGGTGACGCGGTCGATGAGCCTGCGGGTCACTTCCGGGGAGAGGACCGGACGTCCCTCCGCTGCCTGGCGGATCGCGACCACGAGCTCCTCGGGCGGGGTGTCCTTGAGCAGGAATCCGGCCGCTCCGGCGCGCAGGGCGCGCAGCACGTGCTCGTCGGCGTCGAAGGTGGTGAGCACGACGACCTGCGGTGCTCGCGGGCGGCGGCGGATCGCTTCGGTCGCGGTGAGGCCGTCCGCGCCGGGCATCCGGATGTCCATCAGCACGACGTCCGGGGAGTGGCGCTCGGCCAGCTCCACCGCCTGCGCACCGTCTCCGGCTTCGGCGACCACTCGCAGGTCGGGGGCGCCGCGCAGCATCATGGTCAGGCCGAAGCGGACTATCGGGTCGTCGTCCACGACCAGCACGTCGACGGTCACACCGGCCACGGTAGCCGCATTCCGACCCGCCATTCGCCGGTACCGGTCGGTCCGTGTTCGAGGCTGCCGCCGACGAGCACGGCGCGTTCGGCCAGTCCGCGCAGACCTTCGCCGGAGCCGGTGGGTCGTGCGGACGGCCGTTCGTTGGTGATCTCGACGGCCAGGTGGTCGCCCGGCACGCCGGTGATCCGGATGGTGACCGCTGCGCCGGGTGCGTGCTTCCGGGCGTTGGTCAGGCATTCCTGCACGAGCCGGTAGAGCGTGCGGCCCGTCGTCGCGGGGACGTCTCGCTCGCCGGTCGTCGCCCCGGAGTCGTCGCGCAGCTCGACCGGAGTCCCGGCATGCGCTGCTTCGTCGATCAGCTCGGCGACGTCCTCGACCCTCGGCAGCGGCAGTTCGCCCACCGGGGCGCGCAGCACGCCGATCACCTCGCGCAGGTCTTGCAGGGCGCGGTGCGCGTTCTCGCGGACCACCTCGGAGGCGCGGGTGATCTCCTCCGGTGATGCGTCGCGGTAGTAGGTCAGCGCGCCCGCGTGGACGCTGAGCAGGGACAACCGGTGGCCGAGGACGTCGTGCATCTCCCGCGCGAGGGCCTCGCGGGCTTCGTGCTGGGAGCGCTCGGCCCGCAGCTGGGCCTCGACTTCGGCGGCGGCGGCGCGGTCGCGCAACGATGCGACGAGCTGCCGCCGACTGCGCAGGAGCAGGCCCCACACGACCACGCAGAGGACGACCGCGACCTGGAGCGCGAACAGCGTCATCCCCGGGGCGGTGGGCCACGAGGTGGTCGGGCCGGGGCGCAGCGCCAGGAAGATCTCGAACGGGAGCAGGTTGGCCGCGGTCACCACCGCGATGACCCTGGGCGTGCAGTGCACGGCCACCGTGACCAGCGCGACGAACCCGGCGAGCGTGACGGACATGGCGAAGGTGCTCAGCACGACCACGCCGGCGGCGATCACCAGCGGGAAGCGGCGGCGCCACCACAGCGCGAGGCAGCCGATCAGGCCAGCGACCAGATCCAGGTGCAACACCCAGCGGGGCTCCAGCGGAGAGGCTTCCCACCAGCTCATCGCCGTGAACAGGCCGACCAGGAGCGCGAGCGCGATCAGCCCGCCGTCGATCGCTGCTCGTCGCCTGCCCGCCGCGTCGTTCACCGTGGCGAGCTTAGGCAGTACTCCGCGCCATCGCCTCCACCTGAGGAACCGCGCTGCTCCGACTTCGGTCGGGCAACCCGGGTCTTTCGATCGATCCGCGCCACCGGGTGGCTTCCCTACCGTCCCCGGCAGTGCTCGCGACATCCTTAGGAGACAACGTGTTTCGTGTTCGTGCGACGCTCATCGCCCTGGGGGTGGTGTCGCTCGCCCTGACCGGCTGCGCCGCTCCGGCGGAGTCGAGACCGAGCCCCGACCTGGCGGAGTTCTACGGCCAGCAGATCACCTTCGAGCCGTGCGCGCCCTACGCGACGACAGCGGTGGACGAGAAGCTCTTCGCCGACACCCGTTTCGAGTGCGCGCGGGTGCAGGTCCCGCTGGATTACACCGATCCGGACGGCCCGCGGGGCGAGGTCGCCCTGCTGCGGCTGCCCGCGCGCGGCGAGAAGATCGGATCGCTGCTGGTCAACCCGGGCGGTCCGGGTGGGTCGGGGATGAGCTTCACCGCGCAGCTGGCGCCGCTGTGGACAGCGGGACCGGTGAACGAGCGGTTCGACGTGATCGGATTCGACCCGCGGGGCGTGGGTGCGTCCACGCCGCAGGCCAACTGCTTCACCGATGCCGAGAAGGACCGCGGCGAGGACTTCGGCGGCCAACTCGTGCCCGACGTTCCCGACGCGCAGGCGGCCCGGGAGGTGGCGCGGCGCTGCGCCGAGGGCTCCGGTGGGCCGCAGGCGCTGGCCAGCTTCGGCACCACGAACGTCGTGCGGGACATGGACGTGCTGCGCTCGGTGCTCGGCGACGAGAAGCTGTCCTACATGGGGTGGAGCTACGGGACCCAGCTCGGCGCGATGTACGCCGAGGCGTTCCCGCAGAACGTGCGCGCGCTGGCGCTCGACGGCGCGTTCGACCCCGACCTCACCTCGGCGGAGTTCAACATCGCGCAGATGGCGGGCATCCAGCAGACCTTCGACCGGTACGCCGCAGACTGCGCCACCAGCGCCGATTGCCCGCTCGGCACCGACCCGACCCGGGCGACCGAGGCGTTCCAGGACCTCGTGCGGCCCCTGCTGCAGAACCCGGCACCCACCGCGGACGGGCGCGGTCTGACCTACGACGCCGCCATGACCGCGGTGACGAGCGCCCTGTACTCCTCGTCGCTGTGGCCGAAGGCCACCGAAGGACTCGCCGAGCTGGCCGCCGGACGCGGTGACCTCCTGCTGGCGCAGCGCGACATCTCCGCCGGGCGCGGGCCCGACGGCCGGTACAGCAACTCCGGCGACGCGGTCTACGCGATCCGGTGCATGGACGCACCGCGCCGCACCCCCGCCGAGCAGGCCGAGTTCGCCCGGCAGGTCAACGCCGCCGTCCCGTTCGCGGATCCCGGCCTGCCGGTGCCGCAATCGCACCACGAGTGCGAGGCCTGGCCCGAGCCGCCGACCATGCCGCAGCCGTGGATCACCGGCCCGGTCGACGTGCCGCCGACCCTGACGGTCTCCATCACCGGCGACCCGGCCACCCCGTACCAGGGCGGCGTCAACCTGGCCCGCGTGCTGGGCGGCAGCCTGCTGACGGTGAACGGCTCCCAGCACGGCATCGCGCTGCTGGGCCAGAGCGAGTGCGTCGACGACATCGTCGCCGGCTACCTGATCGACCTGCGAACACCACCCGAAGGCGTCCGCTGCGACGCATGACCCGGTCCTGGGCGGCGATGGTCGCGAAAAGCGCTGTCGCCGCTCACGGGGTGCTGAACGGGGCGAACTTGCCGAAGCGGCCGTGGGCGGAGCTCGGAGCTGTTAGCTTCCGGCTCGGGAACTACGGGAGGAGCCGCGGTGCGCGAAGAACGTCCGAATCGGCTCAGGCCGCCCCGTGCGCGGAAGGTCGATGAGGAGGACTCGCCGGGAACCGGGAATCAACGGTGGCAGCGACGTCTGCGCACCTGGGTCGGCGGACTGGGGATCGCCGGGATCATCGTGACAGCGCTGATCACGGAAGGGTTCGGGTACTTCACCGCCCCGGCAAAGGAAGTCCAGTCGCAGCGAGCTGTGGACGAGGCCAAGGACCGCGAACTAGGAGCACGCCCCGCAGCCCTCGCCCGGGTCCGCGCACTGCCAGCGCAGTTCAACGTCGACGGCTGGTCCTGGATGTTCTCCGAAGCATTGCCCCGAGAGCGGACCGACGCGATGGGACGGACATTCGTCGACGGCGTCAACGCGGCAGGACAAGGTGCCTATGCGGGCAGCACCGACAACCCGGTCGACCCGATCGTGCGCGAGGCGGGCGGAATCCGTGCGGCGCAACACTGCCCCGAGGATTGCCGAGGTGCATCGCGGTACAAGATCTCGCTCGCAGGCAACCGGAGAGAGCCGATCACCATCGTGGACATGCGTGCGCGGATCGTCGGGGAGAAGCCCGCGATCGGGACGCTGCTCTGGTCCCCGATGCAGGGAGGTGAGCCGCTCGAAGAGGTGCTCATCGACCTGGACAGCACCGACCTCAGCCCGCAGAAGGTCTCTCCTGAGACCGGAACGAGCCAGCCGTACCTCGACACCGCGAACCTCACGTTGGAGCAGCACGAGCAGATCGGGTTCGAAGTGACCGCGATGAGCGCGCGTCGGTGGTTGCTCTGGGAGCTGGTGGTCACCGCCGCCGACCGCACCGGTGAGCACGAGATCGTGATCCGCTCGGACGGCACGGCCGGCGGCGCCCCCTTCGAAACCATCGGCTGGAACACCGGCGGGGCCAGTTCGCAACGGCAGGGTCAGCACCCCACCCCCGACGGCGAGGGGCGCGGCGGTTTCCTCGCGTTCGACATGGCTGGCGGTTGGAGCCGGTGAACAACCGCGGGACGATGTAGCGCACGGTGGTGATCGCGCTCGCGCGGGTCAAGGGCGTGCGGCTGACCCGCCGGGCGCAGGAGTTTGCCGCCTGCTGCCGCGCCTTGGTCGGAGATCGCCGGGCGGTGTGCGCCTCGCCGCTCAGGGCTTTCGGGCGACGGCTGCGTACATGGCGATGTCGGTGTCGTCGGCCTGCTCGGTGCGCTCGTCGGGGCGCCACTTGTGCATCTGGACGATTCCCGGTTCGACCAGCTCCAGGCCGTCGAAGAAGCGGGCGGCCTGGGCCTTGGTGCGGAAGCGGAGGGTTTCGCCGTGCTCGTGGTAGGTCCGGCGGACCTCGGCCAGCGCCTCCGGGGCGAAGTCGGCGGTGGCGATGGTCGCCGCCACGTAGCTGCCCGCGGGCAGGACGTCGATGATCCGGCGGGTGGCGGTCAGGGCTTCCTCGTCGTCCTCGATGAAGTGCACTATCGCGATCAGCAGCAGGGCGATCGGGCGGTCCGCGTCCAGGGTTTCGCGGAATTCCGGGGAGCTCAGGATGGTGTCCGGATCGCGCAGGTCGGCGTCGACGTAGGCGGTGCGGCCCTGCTCGGTGCTGGACATCAGCGCGCGGGCGTGCACCAGGACGATCGGGTCGTTGTCGGTGTAGACGATGCGCGCGTCCGGGCGCACCTCCTGCACGACCTCGTGCAGGTTCGGCGAGGTGGGGATGCCGGTGCCGATGTCGAGGAACTGGTCGACGCCGCACTCGGTGGCCAGGTAGCGGCCCGCGCGGTGCATGAACTCGCGGTTGGCGCGCATGTGCACCGGGAGCGCGGGCCAGACCTGCAGGGTGGCCTCCGCGGCTGCGCGGTCCGCGGAGTAGTTGTCCTTGCCGCCGAGGATGTAGTCGTAGATCCGCGCGCCGTGCGCTCGATCGGTCTGCAGGTCGAGGCTGCTGCGCCCGTCGCTCATGTCCGCGCTCCCTCCGTCTACGCATGTCGATCTTCGCAGAGATCGACATCGCGTCCACCCCCGGGCTTTCCACCGAGCGGACGGCTTCGGGGAGAATGGCGGCGGTGAATCGTCGGGAGGTTCGGTGAGCGTCGGTCCTGTTGTGCTCGAAGGACTCGTGCGGCGGGCGCAGGCGGCGCCGCGGCTCGGGACGACGCGGCTGGTGATCATCGACGGGCCGTCGGGGTCAGGCAAGACGACTCTCGCCGACCAGCTCTCCGAGGAGTTGACCGCGCAGGTCGTGCACATGGACGACCTCTACGACGGGTGGAACGGCATGCTCGCCGGGGTGGACCGGCTCGGGCGGCAGGTGCTCGAACCGATGGCCGCCGGGCGGGACGGCCGCTACCAGCGCTACGACTGGTACGCGGGCGAATACGCCGAGTGGCACGACGTTCCGCACGCCGATCACCTGATCGTCGAGGGCTGCGGTGCGGGAGCGCGGCGGTTCGACGGACTCAGCACGCTGCTCGTGTGGGTCGAGGACGGGGAGGCGTTGCGCCTGACGCGTACGCTGGCGCGTGATGGCGAAGGTGCGGAAGGGCACCTGCGTGCCTGGATGGCCGCGGAGCGCGCCGTCTACCAGGCCGAGGGCACGGCCCGCCGGGCCGATGTGCGGCTCAACGGCTGGGGCGCGGTCACCTGGCCCGCAACAGGTTTGTGAGGAGCGCGGAGTGGACGACGAGGTCATCCCGATCCTGCACGTGGCGGACGCCGCGGCGGCCGTCGCCTGGTACGAGCGGCTGGGCTTCGGCAAGGAGTGGGAGCACCGGTTCGAGCCCGGCCTCCCGGCGTTCGTCGAGATCGCTCGCGGGCGGATGCGGTTGTTCCTGTCCGAGCACAGCGGCGACGCTCGGCCGGACACCCTGATCTACCTGCGCGTTCGCGATGTCGACGCGTTCGCCGCGGAGTTCGCCGTGCCGGTGGAGGAAGTGCCGTGGGGGAGGGAGTTCGAGCTCCGCGATCCCGACGGCAACCGCCTGCGCATCGGCACTCCCGCGGACTGACGCGGAAAGCACCCCCCGGCGCTTTCCGCGCCACGTCACCTCGCCAGCCGACCGGCGACCGCGTCCTCCAGGAGGCTGCCGACGGTCTCCTGCGCGCAGGTCCGGTTGGCGCCGATGCCGCCCGACGGGCCGCGCTTGATCCAGCCGACGACGTAGGTGCCCGGCCGGACCCGGCCGCCCTCGTGCGGGATGGTCCCGGTTCCGGCGTCGAAGGGCAGGCCGGGCAGCTCGGTGCCGCGGTAGCCGACCGCGCGGATCACCCGTCCCGCGGCGATCTCCACGTCCCCGGTGACCCGCAGCGCGCGGACCTGCGTGTCGCCGAGGATCTCCTGCGGAGCGGAGTTGAAGCGGAGCACGATGCGGCGCCCACCGTGCCGCGGCGGCGCGGACCAGTCGACCGCTTCGCGCGGAACTCCTTGGAGCAGCGCGGCTTTCGCGCTCGCCGCGGCGATGGCTTCGGCGACCCGCGGGTCGTGGTCGTCCACGACCAGGTCGACGTCGTCCTGCTGGGCCAGCGCGAGCAGTTCCGGCGCGGTGTAGGCGGCCGAGTCCGGCCCGCGGCGGGCCAGCAGCACCACTTCGCGGACCTTGCTGGACCGCAGCTGCGCCAGCGCCGCGGGCGCGATCGTGGTGCCCGCCAGGGCTTCGGGGTCCGCGGTGAGGATCCGGGCCACGTCGAGCGCGACGTTCCCGTTGCCCACCACGACGACCCGCTCCGCCGAGAGGTCGACCGCGCCCGCGTCGGGGTGGCCGTTGTACCAGGCCACCACCTCGGTGGCCGCGACGCTGCCGGGCAGGTCCTCGCCGGGGATGCCGAGGCTGCGGGCCGATGACGCGCCGACGGCGTAGATCACGGCGTCGTGCTTGGCGGCGAGCTCGTCGGCGGTGACGTCCTTGCCGACCTCCACGCCCAGCCGCAGGCGCAGCCTCGGGTGCGCGTGGAAGCGGCTGAAGGTCTCGCCGATCTTCTTCGTGGACGGGTGGTCCGGCGCCACGCCGTAGCGCACCAGGCCACCGGCGACCGGCAGCCGGTCGATCAGCGTGACGCGGGAATTGGTGTGCAGCAGCAGGTCTTCCACCGCGTACATGCCTGCCGGGCCGGTGCCCACGACCGCGACGTCCAGCGGCGCGAAGTCGCTGGGGATGTCGCGGTGGAACACCGGCGGCCCCCAGCGGTGGAAGTTCGGCGTCGGATCCTGCTGCGGTGGGGCCTGGTCGGCGTAGTAGGCGGCGTTGACCTCGGCGTAGGGCCGCAGCTGCTTGGTCAGGCGCTCCACCGGGAAGATCGCGTCGACCGGGCACGCATCGGCGCACGCGCCGCAGTCGATGCAGGTGGCCGGGTCGATGTAGAGCATGTCGGTGGTGCCGAAGTCCGGCTCGTCCGGCGTCGGGTGGATGCAGTTGACCGGGCAGACCTTCACGCAGGTCGCGTCGTTGCAGCAGGTCTGGGTGATCGCGTACGGCATGGGGTTCGGGGGTCCTTTCACTTGCACCGCTGCGGGTTCTCAGGCGCCGCCCGGCGGGGCAACCCGCACGCGGGATGCCGGACGGCGCCTGAGGTTCCGCTGCCCGCGACCACCGCGCGGGCCTGCCGCTCGCTCAGATCAGGTTGGCGCGCTTGTAGAAGAAGAGGGAGGCCTTGGTGAGCAGCCCGGCGGAGTTGAGGAACTCCATCAGCCCCGCGCAGCTGGAGCGCAGCATGGACTTGTGGTGCTCGTTGGCCTTCGCCTCGCGGATGGCGCGCTTGCTGTCCAGGCCCGCGTTCTTGTACACCTTCTTGTTCCACATGCTGGTGACGATGAAGTAGGAGGCCCCGGCGACCACCACGGCGTTGATCTGCCGCCGCAGCCAGCTCGCCCCCTCCAGCCGCGCCTTGGTCTCCTCGCGGGCGAACTTCATGTGCCGCGATTCCTCCACGACGTGGATGTTGTTCACCGTCCGCACGAACGGCACCACCCGCTCGTCGCGCATCCAGTCGCGCTGCATGACGTCGAGGACCTCCTCGGCGACCAGGATCGCGGCGTAGGCGGCCTCGCCGAAGGCCAGCGTCTTGAACACCCGGCCCAGCTCCACCACCAGGCGGGTCGGCCGGTAGGCGGGCGCGCGCAGCTTCGCGGCGCCGCGGGCGAACATGATCGAGTGCCTGCACTCGTCGGCGATCTCGGTCAGCGCCCACTGGAAGGCCGGGTCGGTCGGGTCCTTGGCGTAGAAGTCCCGCAGCACCATCTGCTGCAGGATCATCTCGAACCAGATGCCGGTGCTGGCCACCGACGCGGCCTCCTGGCGCGTCAGCTCCCGCTGCTGCTCCGGCGTCATCTCGGCCCAGTACGCGGTCCCGTAGAGCGTGCTCCACTCGGGGCTGGTGCCGTGGTAGTCGGTGTCGAGCGGCGTCTCCCAGTCCACTTCCTGGACCGGGTCGTAGGACAGGATCTCCGAGGAGCGCAGCAGCCGGTCGGCCATGTCCTGCCGGTCTTCCTGCTGCGAGGTCTCGTCGTCCTTGGCGATGCTGCTGGTCATGAGGGCTCCCTGCGGGGTGACGATGGAGGCGATCCCCACCCGGTGGGTAGGTGTTACCCGGGGTAACGGTTCCCAGGATCGATGACATCGCCGATCGTGTCAATGGTCGTTGGCAAGATTGGGCCGGCCGTCGGGGCTGGTTGGATGTCCGGCATGGGACTCTTCAAGAACAGCGCGGCCGATCTCGGCGCGATGGCGGCCGAAGCGCACGCCGCGGGACGGGCCCGGTTCGTGGCGCGGCTGATCGCGCTGAGCAGCACCAAGGACGATGCGATCGACCCGTGGGCGGAGCGGATCGAGGCGATCGAAGCGGTCGGCTGGCGGGTCGAGCACTTCTCCGTCGCCGCGAACGACAAGGGCATCGTGGAGGCTTACGTCCTGTTCGCCCGGGTCTGATCCGCCGCCGTCACCGCTTGGGCGGAAAACGCGCCCACGTGACGGTCGGTCGTGGCACGATCACGGTCGGAAATCGCGCGGGGAGCGCGCTTTGCGACTGGGGAGGTTGCGTGGCGACCTGGGAAGATCTCGCGGCGTTCGTCCGGGCCGAGTACGCCGTGGCCGAGGACCTGGACACCGAGACCGAGTACCGGATCATCGAGGACGGCGACGACGAGATCCGGGTGCTCGTCGAGTACGAGGACGACCGGAGTCAGATCGTCATCATCTGCCGGGAGCGGCTCGACGGCCGCGAGGACTGGGTGCAGGTGGTCTCGGTGATCGGCCGCGCGGCCGACGTGGACCTGCAGAAGCTCCTGTGGGAGCTGGGCCAGGTCTCGGTGGTCTGCGGCGCGGTGATCGTGGGCGACCACGTCCTGCTCCGCCACTCGGTCCCGCTGCTGAACCTGGACATCAACGAGTTCACCGACCCGCTGAACTTCATCGCGGAGACGGCCGACCACCTGGAAGAGATGTTCTTCCGCGACGACGACCACTGAAGTGCGGGTTCCAGGTCGCGGAGCCCTTGACCTCCAGCATGGTGGAGGTCGCACGATCTCCGCATGACCGAGACGAACGCGCCGATCCTGTTCCGGAACACCATGCGGATCACCGACGGCCACCTGGTGGAGTTCAAGGCGGCGATCCGGGAGGCGGTGGACTTCGCCACCGAGCACGGCCCGCAGCTCATGGTGGAGGTCTTCATCGACGAAGACCGCTTGGAGTGCACCAGCTTCCAGCTCTACCGGGATTCCGACGCGATCCTCCGGCACTGGGAGCTCGCCGACCCCTACATCCAGGGCGTCATGCAGCACTGCGTCGTCCAGGACTTCGAGGTCTTCGGAGATCCGGACGGCCGCGTTCGCGCCGGTCTGGGCCCGGACGTGAAGTACACCCCGCACCTGACCGGCTTCTACCGCCTGGGCTCGTGATCGTGCTGCTCGGCGGCGGCGCGTTCCGCGGCGGTCGGGGGCGGGGTGATGGTGATCCCGGCATCGGTGAGGATGCTCAGGTCGAGGGCCCACTCCGTCGCGGAACGCCTGCGCCACAGGTCGAAGGCCGCCGCGACGTGCTCGTCGGCTTCGAGCTCCGACATCCCGGTGACCTCGCGCAGGTGCGCCAGCGCTCGGTCGTCGATCCCCCTGACCTGGGCCAGCCCGAAGTGGGTGGTCGTGTGGCAGTCGGTGCACACGCAGATCAGGCGGCGCAGCACCTGGGTGTGCGCGCCCTCGTCGTAAGCCCAGCGCTCGTGCGCTTCCAGCCAGCGCCGGCTGCCGCGGTCCTCGCCGCGCAGGCAGATCTCGCAGCGCTGGCCGGCCCGGCCGGTGATCATCCGCCGCAGCCGCTCCCAGTCGCGCTTGGCCACGCACGACCGCACGTTGGTGAACCAGCACGACGAGGGCACCAGATCCACGAAGAGGCCCGAACCGAACGCGCGGTCCTCACCGGGCAGCAGGTCGGGGATGTCGGGGAGCGCGGCCCAGCGCTCCAGCTCGGCAATACCGGGGCGAGGCGCGTACCACCGCTTCACCGTCGGATCCCACCGCGCGCCGTGCGCTTTGGCCTCGTCCTTCTCCGCGAACGGCACATCGAGCCATATTCGCTGCGGCATCTTCCCGCTCCCGCCGTGGTCGACAGCCGCGCTGCACCGGCAGTTCGGCCCTGCATCCCGGCGGAACGGTAGCGGAGCGCGGCGATGCGCGGTTCCGCATCGCCGGGTGTTCGGCCAACAGGTGGACGCGTGGTCATCGGGGGATCGGGGTGGCTCCGGTCGTGGCGAGCGAGAGGTCCCAGAGGCGGGCCGCGGAGTCCGGGTCGATGGCGTACTCGCGGACTCCTCCTTCGTCCATGTGCTGGTCGGGTGTGGAGATGGTCGCGATGTCGCAGTCTTCGAGGTAGCGGGCGCCCCGGCCGTCGAGGAGCGGCGATGTGGCCGCCCACAGGCCGGTTGCCGCGCCTTGGGAGGGTGTTTTGAAGTCGGCGCCGATCACGTTGCCGTGTTCGTCCACCCAGCCCCGGTCGATCTGCTCCTGGAGCGGCATCTCGCGCTGGAGGCCGGTGATGATCTTGCCCGGGTGGAGGGCGAACGCGCGGACGCCGTCGTTGCGGCCGAGGGCGTCCAGGTGCACGGCGAACAGGGCGTTGGCCGTCTTGGCCTGGCCGTAGGCGAGCCACTTGTCGTAGCCGGTGCGGAAGTGCGGGTCGTGCCACCGGATGTCGGTCAAGGTGTGCCCGGCGGAGCTGTTGACCACGACGCGCGCGCCGTCGGCGGCGGCCAGCAGCGGGTAGAGCTCGCAGGTGAGGGTGAAGTGCCCGAGGTGGTTGGCGGCGAGCTGGCTCTCCCAGCCGGGGCCGACGTGGCGCTCCGGGGTGGCCATCACGCCCGCGATCGCCATCAGGAGGTCGAGCCGGTCGACGGAGTCGTGGATCCGCGCGGCGGCGGCGCGCACGCTGGCGGGGTCGGTCAGGTCCGTGGGAACGACCTCGCAGCCCGCGAGGTCCGCGAGCGCGGTGCGGGCGCTGTCGGGGCGGCGTGCCGGGACGATGACCCGGGCTCCGGCGGCGGCCAGGTTCCGGGTGGTCTCCAGGCCGAGCCCGGAGTAGCCGCCGGTCACCACGGCGGTCGCGCCGCGGAGGTCGAGCCCGGCGGTGACCTCCTCGGCGGTGCTGGTGGCGGAGAACGGCGAGCCGAGCGGCTGCTGATCGGTGGCGGTCATGCCGCTGACGCTACGAGCTAGAGCGCGGTCTAGATCAAGTCCTAGGCTGTCCGGCATGGCTGTGGAGGAGCGGTTGAGCATCGGTGACGTGGCCGAGCGGACCGGGCTCAGCGTGCACGCGCTGCGCTTCTACGAGCGGGAAGGGCTGCTGGTCGGGCCCGTCGAGCGCACCGCGGGCGGGCGGCGGCGCTACACCGGTGCCGATGTCGACTGGCTGCTGATCTGCGTCAAGCTCCGCGAGTCCGGGATGCCGCTGGCCGACCTCAAGCGGTTCGCCGAGCTGGTGCGGTGCGGTCCGGGCAACGAGGCGGAACGCCTGCGGCTGCTCGACGACCACCGGCAGCGCGTCGACGCGCAGATGGCGGCCTTGGAGGAGTGCCGCTCCCTCATCGCGTGGAAGGTCGGCGTCTACGCCGAGCACCTCGCTCGCGGCGCGGCAGGCGGGTTGTGGGATCCGACGGGCTGAACGGATATTTGCGCGCGCTCCATAACTGCGTGAGCTGGTAGTATGGCGATCGGGAGGTGCGGGATGGGGATCGCTGACGATGCCGTGGAGGTCCGGGCGCGCGGTTGGCGCACGCTCGCGGCCCTGCACGGCAGGCTCGAGACGGCGCTGGAGAAGGCGCTGCAGGCCGAGTGCGGCCTGTCGGTCGTCGAGTACACCGTGCTCGACGCGCTCAGCCGCCAGGACGGGTGGCACATGCGGATGCAGCAGCTCGCCCGCGCCACCGCGTTGAGCAGCAGCGCGACGACCCGGCTGGTCAGCAGGCTGGAGGACCGCGAGCTGCTCACCCGGGTGCTGTGCAAGGACGATCGCCGCGGCATCTACACCGAGCTGACCGACTCCGGCCGGAAGCTGTTGGAGAAGGCCCGCCCGACCCACGACGAAGTCCTGGAGAAGTCGCTCGCCGAGGCCTGCGAGACGCCCGAGCTGGCGCCGCTGGTGACGGCGCTGCACCAGCTGCCGGGCAGCTGAGCGTGCAGGCAACGTGCGCGACGCTGGCGACGCCGGGGCGGATCAACGAGGACTACCACGCCGTCGGCCCGGACTGGGCCTTCGTCCTCGACGGCGCGACCGCTCCGTCCGATGTGGACAGCGGGTGCGCGCACGACGTGCCGTGGCTGGTGCACCGCCTCGGCGCCGAGCTCGCCGGGCGGCTCGCGGTGTCGGACCAGCCGCTGGCGGACCTGCTGGCGGAGGCCGTCGAGTCGACCTGCGCGGCGCACGCGGACACCTGCGACCTGCGCAACCCGTCCAGCCCGTCGTCGACGGTGTCGATCCTGCGCGCGGGTGACGAGATCGAGTACCTGGTGCTCGCGGACAGCCCGATCGTCTTCGACCACGGCGCGATCGTCGACGACCGCGTGGACCGGCTCCCGAGCTACACCCAGCAGGCCGTGCGCGACCTCCGCAATCAGCCCGGCGGCTTCTGGGTGGCCAGCACGAAACCGGAAGCGGCCTACGAAGCGGTCCGGGGCACGCTGCGCGACGTCGGCCGAGCGGCCCTGCTCAGCGACGGAGCCTCCCGCTACGCGGACATGTTCGGCCTCGGCGACTGGCCGGACCTCCTGGACCTGCTGGAGCAGGCCGGCCCGGCCGAACTCCTCACCCAGGTCCGGAAAGCGGAGAGCTCGGCCCCGAAACCCCCGCGCGAGAAGCACCACGACGACGCCACCGCGGTGTTCTTGTCGTTCTAGTGCTCTGTTCGAGGGCAAATCCGGCTGGACTGTTCGCAGCGGCCTCCGCACCCGGTAGTCAGTTGGGTGGGATCGGCCCGGTGTGGAGGACGCGCGATGAATCAGGATCAACGCACTGCCGTCAAGGTCGTGTCGGTGATCGGGGCATTGATCTGGGTCCTGCTCGGGCTGCGCTACGGGTGGCCAGCGTGGTTGTGGGTGGCGCTGGTGGTTCTGACGATCGCCGGGCCGTGGGCCGTCAGCTGGTGGCTGCTGGGGCGGGTGGGGCGCAAGCTCGCGCCGCCGGTGGAGGCGCCCGTCGAGCCGCCCGCGGCGCCGCAACCGACCGAGCAGCCGGTGTCCGGGGCGCCGCTGCGCAGCGCGCACCCGGAGTACCGGTTCTCCTTCTCCGGCACGATCTTCTGGTACGTCAAGCCCGATGCGCCCGGGCTGCCGCACGCGAATCCGGGCGGGCTGGCGGTGGATCTGCTGCTGGAGCAGGCGGGTGAGCTGGTGGCGGAGACCTCGCCGGAGGATGGCGAGCTGGCGCAGCACCGGCTGAACGCACTGCTCGGCACTCCTCGCTCGGACAAGTCCGGGCACGTGGTGGCCTGGGCGAGCGATGTGCGGCTGGCGCTGCCGGACGCCGACGCGGAGCGGTTGCGCCAGTTGGCCGCCGCCCGAAAGGACGAAGAGCTCTGGGAGCGCAAGCGCGCCCACGAGCGGAACAAGCGCGCGTACTTCGCCGAGGACGTGCTGAAATCGCCGGGCAGCGCGCTGGTCTGGTGGCTCGCGCGGCGCGAGGACGGCGACCTCGACGAAGCCGTGCGCCAGATCAGCAACCTGCGCAAGCTGACCGCCGCCGCGCACGACCGGCGGATCCCGGAGCCGGACGGCGATGCGCCGAACTGGATCCACCCGGTGCACTCGTTCGTCGTGGAGGAGTTCGAGGTCGGCGCCGAGCAGCACGTCTTCGCCGCCATCGAGCGCTTGGCCAGCGGTGACGAGCGGGCCGCGCTCAGCCACCGGTTGGCGGAGGCGCTCGCCGCCCACGGTCACCGCGAGCTGGCGCAGCAGGTGCGCGACCGCTTCGGCGATCGGCAGGAGCTGCCCGGCACGTCGTCAGGAGCAGCGCTCGGCGAGGGATAGGGCGTCGGCCGGGGCGTGGGCCTTCACGTCGTTGTCGAAGTAGGCGTAGACGTCCCGGCCCCGCGACTCCGGGGCGGGCGGGGCCACCGTGCGGGGTGTTGCCGGGGACTTCCCCGCGTGCCAGGCCTTGATCAGCTTCGCCCAGCGGTCCAGGTCGTCCGAGGTGTAGCCGCTCGCGTAGAGCTCTTCCGCGCCGTGGAAGCGGAGGTAGACGAAGTCGCTGGTGACGTCTTCCAGGTGCGGCCAGTTGCCTGCTGCGTCCGCCACCACCAGGCCGATGTCGTGGGCGCGGAGGAGTTCCACCGGCTCGGGATCGGCGAAGCTGGGGTGGCGGACCTCCAGGGCGTGGCGCATCGGCTGGTCGGTGTCGGCTTCAGTGAGGGCTCGGCCCGCCAGACGATCGTCGTGCAGGGCGGCGAGTTCGGCCGCCGCGCCGGTGCTGCGGGGGAGGAGGCGGAAGAACGTCGTGAGCCGGTCGGCGTCGAACGGCAGCGACGGCGGCAGCTGCCAGAGCAGCGGGCCCAGCTTGCGGCCGAGGGCCAGGACTCCGCTGGCGAAGAAGTTGGCCAGCGGAGTTTCCGCGTCGCGGAGCTTCTTCATGTGGGTGATGTAGCGGCTTCCCTTGACCGCGAACAGGAAGTCGTCCGGGGTCTGCTCGGCCCAGCGGCGGTAGTGCTCGGGGCGTTGCAGGGAGTAGAAGGACGCGTTGATCTCGGTGGATCCGAGGCGTTGGGACAGGTATTCGAGCTCGCCGCCGCGGCGCAGGTCGCGCGGGTAGAACGGGCCGTGCCACGGCCCGTAGACCCAGCCGGAGGTGCCGATCCGGATCCGGCGCGACGTCGAGCGGGCTCGCATGACCGCCCGGATACCCGCCAGGGCCCGGACCGAACCGATCCGCTCACCGCAGGGCGACCGGGAGGGTGCGGAGACCCCGGTTCCGGAAGGAGTTCCGCCACTGGAGGTCTTGCTCCGGGACGGCCAGGGCCAGCTTCGGGAAGCGGTTGAGCAGCGCGTTCAGCGCGATCTCCGCCTCCATCCGGGCCAGTGCGGCGCCGAGGCAGAAGTGCGGTCCGTGGCCGAAGGCCAGGTGCGGGTTGTCCGCGCGGTCGAGGTCCAGGCGCTCCGGGGCCGGGTAGCGGTCGGGGTCGTGGTGCGCGGAGATCAGGGACAGCAGGACCGTTTCGCCCGCCGGGATGGTCACACCGCCGATTTCCACGTCCTGGCGCGGGAATCGGCGGATCGCGAGCTGGGGCGGCGGGTCGAAGCGGAGCAGTTCGTCCACTGTGGCCGGTGTGATTCCCCGGCGCGCGGTGGCCAGCGACGCCGGGTCGGTGAGCAGCGCGATCAGGCCGTTGCCCAGCAGGTTCACCGTGTTCTCGTAGCCGGCGAACAGCACCAGGAACGCCGCCGAGGTGAGTTCGTCCTCGGTGAGCCGGTCCTCCTCGTCGCGCAGCTCGACCAGCGCGCTCAGGAAGTCGGGGCCGGGGTCGGCGCGCTTCGCCGCGATCAGGTCGAGCAGGTAGGAGTGCAGCGCGGCGAGGGCGTTGCGGGCCTGATCGGGGGTTTCCGGGGCGAGCATGCCGTCGGTCCAGGCGCGGAAGTCGGGCCGGTCGGCTTCGCCGACGCCGAGCAGCTCGCAGATCACCGCGATCGGCAGCGGGCCGCAGAAAGCAGGCATCAGATCCGCTTCCCGCTGCCCGGCCAGCTCGTCGAGCAGTGCGTCGGCGAGCTGCCGGACGCGGGGGCGCAGCGGCTCGATGCGGCGCGGGGCGAAGGCCTTGCCGATGGTCCGGCGCAGCCTGGTGTGCTCCGGGGCGTCCATGTTCAGCAGGTTCGCGTCGAGCGCGGGCGGCAGCGAGAAACCGCGGTAGCCGCCGTTGGAGTTCGCCTTGTCCAGCGACAGCCGCGGATCGGCCAGCGCCGCGCGGACGTCGGCGTAGCGGGTGACCAGCCAGACCGACGTGCCGTCCGGGGCGGTGGCCCGGTGCACCGGGCCCTGCTCGCGGAGGCGGGCGTAGGTGGCGCGCGGTTCGGTGATGAAGGCGGAATCGATCTCGATCACGGAGCCGCAACCTACCCGAGTTGTGGGGTCAGATGCGGCAGAGCGTCCCGCAGCGTTCCGCTGGGCGTAACCCGCAGCCGACGGCTCCTCCACCTGCCTTGCGCACGCTTTCGGCGCAACTTCGCGATCGGAGGACCAGCAATGCTCAACGTTTCCCGGCGGCTGCTCGCCGTCCTCGCCTGCGCGGCGCTGCCGCTGGGGCTCGCCGCCTGCGGCCCGAGCGCGGCGAGCGACGCCGGTGCGCGCAACCCGGACGAGCTGGTGTTCGCCTCGATCCCGTCGGAGGAGTCCACCAGCCTGGAGCAGGAGTTCAAACCGCTGGTGGACATGCTGGCGGCGGAGACCGGCAAGAAGATCCGGGTGGAGAAGGCCACCGACTACGCGGCCGTCATCGAGGGCCAGCGCACCGGGAAGATCGACATCGCCATGTACGGCCCGCTGTCCTACGTGGTGGCGCGCAACAGCGGGGTGCGGGTCACACCGGTCGGCGCGCAGGTCGAGACACCGGGCAGCGTGCCCGGCTACCGCGCCTACGGGCTGGTCCGGGCGGACTCGCCGATCCAGCGCGTCGAGGACTTCCGCGGCAAGCAGGTGTGCTTCGTCGACCCGAACTCGACCTCCGGCTACCTCTACCCGAAGGCCGCGCTGCGGACCGCGGGCCTCGACGTCGAGCGCGACGTGCGGCCGGTGATGGCCGGTGGGCACGACGCCTCCGCGCTGGCGGTGCGGAGCGGGCAGTGCGATGCGGGCTTCGCCTACGACACCATGGTGGACGAGCTGCTGCCGGAGAAGGGCAGCATCGCGCCGGGCGAGCTGCGGGTGGTGTGGCGCTCGGAGGTGATCCCCGGATCACCCGCGGCGATCTCCGACGACCTCGACCCGGCGCTGAAGGCCAAGGTGGTCGAGGCCTTCCGCACCAAGGCCAACGCGGACTACCTGAAGGCCAACGGCTTCTGCACCGACGACTGCGAGGTGGGCGGCTACTGGGGCTTCGCCCCGGCCGACGACGCGACCTTCGACAGCGTCCGCCAGGTTTGCGAGGTCACCCGCGCCGAGCAGTGCACCGAGGGCTGACCCGGCGCCGGTGGGGACCGCGGCTCCGGTGGGAACCGCGGTCCCCACTGCTATGCGCTCCGTTTTCCCAGGTCAGGACCCGTGAGCGTTTTGGGGTGCCATAGCCCCACAAAACGCTCACGGGCTTTTACCAGGGGAAACGGAGCTGTTCGCCGGGCCTTGCGACAAGTGGTGGGGGTGTTCACCTGGGCGGTCCTCGGCGTTGGGCTGACCGAAGTTGTCCGGACAAGCTCGGCGCGCAGGCTTCCGGTCGTGGTCAGGAGCCGGTACGTGGAAATGGCCGATGTGCTCGCCGCCGAACTCGCCGGGCTGCCCGCGGGCACCCGGATCGCCGGTGAGCACGAGATCGCCGCGCGGTTCGAGGTCGGCCGGGCGGCGGCCCGGGCGGCGGTGCAGGAGCTGGAGCAGCGGCTGCTGGTCCGCCGGGTGCGCGGGTCCGGGACGTTCGTGAACAAGCGCATCGACTACGTGATCTCCCAGCGCCGGGCGCCGTCGTGGCACCAGACGGTGCGCGAGGCCGGGGCCGAGCCGCGCTCGGTGGTGCGCGACGTGCGGCGCGCGCCGCTGCCCGCCGAGGCGGCCGAGCGGCTGGAGCGGCCGGTCGGCAGCGCGGCGAGCCTGCTGGTCCGCCAGTACTACGTGGACGACCTGCTGCACGGCTGGTCCAACGAGTGGATCCCGGCCGACGTGCTGGCCGACGTCGACATCGCCGTGCACGCCGTCGAGTCGGTCGACGCGATCCTGCGCCAGATGAGCCGCGTGCAGCCGGTCCGGTCCTGGTGCCGGGTCAGCTACGCGCTGCCCGAACCCGAGGTGGTGGCCGGGCTGGAGGTCGAGTCCGGCCGGCCGGTGTGGCTGGTGGAGAGCGTCAGCCGGGACGCGGGCAGCGGACGGCCGGTGCTGTGCAGCCGCTCCTGGTCACGCCCAGATTCCGCCCGGATCGTCGTCGAGATGGACGGGCCGTACCAACCGGAGGACGAGTGAACAGGGAACAGCGGGCCGCGCTGCTCGCGGTGGCCGAACCGGACGAGCTGATCGAGCTGGCCGATGCCTGCCTCGCCACCGGCTCCGCGCCGACGGTGCTGGTGGCGCCGGAGGTCGGGTGCGTGTCGGTGCAGGTGCGGGAGCCCGTCGTGCGGGACCGGTTCCTGCTCGGCGACGTGCTCGCCTGCCGCGCCGAGGTGGAGCTGGACGGCTCGCGGGGCTGGTCGATGCGCCTCGGCGACGACCGGGCCGCCGCGCTGGCCGCGGCGATCCTGGACGCCGCGGTGGAGGCCGGACGCGCCGGGGACGAGGTCGACGAGCTGTGCGCGCGGGTCCGCGAGCGGCAGCGCGCGGCCGAACACGCCGAGTGGGCCGAGCTGGCCCCGACGATCGTCGAATTCGAGGAGCTGTGATGACCGCGTCCCTGGCGCCGCGGCAGGCGCAACAGGTGTTCCGCACCGTGCTGGACGCCCTCTCCCGGCCGGGCGAGGTGCTGCGTCTTCCCGCGATTTCAATGGAAGTTGGACCGCGAAATTCCATTGAAATCGCGTCGACCCGAGTCCCGGCCGCGCTGCTGCCGGTGCTGGCGCTGGCCGATCTGGACACCCCGGTGCACGTCGACGGCTGGGCCGATCTCGTGCGCACCCAGACCTCCGCGCCGATCGTCGAGCGCACCGGCGCTCGGCTGGCCGCGCTGCTCGAACCGGTCGAGGACCTGGCCGGATTCCCGGTCGGCAGCGCCGGGGCGCCGGAGGAGGCCGCGCTGGTCGCGCTCGCGGTGCGGGGCTTCGGCGACGGGCCGCTGCTGCGGCTGTCCGGGCCGGGCGTGCCGGGGCACCGCGAGCTGCGGGTCTCCGGGCTGCCCGCGGGCTTCGCCGCGCAACGGCGGGACCTGATCGCCTTCCCCGCCGGGTTCGACCTGCTGCTGGTGGCGCCGGACGGCGAGGTCGTCGGGCTGCCGCGTTCCACCCGAGTCGAGGAAGGTGCCTGATGGGATATTCCGGAGTCCGCGGCGGGATGGAGGCCATCCTCGCCGCCGAACGGCTGGTGCGCCGCTCGCGCGACCACGCGCCCGCCGAGTGGGCCGGCACCGAGCAGATCGTGCTGCGCTTCCGGCTGGCCGTCGACCGGATCATGGGCGAGGCCGGGCTCTACCACTCGCCGATCGCCGCGGACGCGTTCCGGCAGGCCGAGGGCGACGTGCTGGAGGCGGCGCACCTGGTGCGGGCGCACCGCTCGACGCTGCCGCGCCTGGCGGTCACCGAGCCCGTCGATCCCGACGAGATGGTGGTGCTGCGCCGCATCGTCCCGGCCAACCGAACGCCGGACGGCCCGCAGCTGCTCGGCCGCACCACCGACTACACCGGTCGCCTGCTGGAGCGGGAAGCCGATTTCGCGCGAAATCGCGTCGAGCCCCCCACGGAGGACGCCGATTCCGCGCGAAATCGCACGCCGGAGGAACGGCACCCGCGCCGCTTCTACCAGCTGCTGCGCGACCTGGACCTGGTCGTCGAGCACGGCGAACCGGCCGAAGACCCGGAACCGTTCGACATCACCCGCCGCGCCGCCCGCCCGCCCGCGCCGCGCTCGGCGGTGCTGTCGAGCATGGCCCGCGCCGAGACCGGTGCGCTGGTCGGCCTCTGGTACCGGTCGATCCTCGGCCCGGACGGCGACGTCCACGAGATCACCCTCGGCGACACCAGGCACGGCCGCGTGCCGCTGCGGGTCGTGCACCCGCACACCGGGAATCCCGTGCAGATCGGCGAGATCCGGGTGACCGAGGCGGAGGGCATCGAGGACCTCGACGGGGCGGAGGAGGACCGCACCCGCTTCGACGTCGGCTACGGGCTCTGCTTCGGGCACAACGAGCGCAAGGCGATCGCGATGGCCAACCTCGACATCGCCTGGCGCCGCGCCGAGGAGGACAGCCCGTTGGAGCAGCTGCTGCTGCTCACCACCGACGGGCTCGATTCGGGCGGCTTCCTGGAGCACCTCAAGCTGCCGCACTACGTGACGTTCCGGTCCATGGTGGACCGCAAGCTGGCCCGGCGGGAGGCGCGGGGCTCGACCGGGCCGCGCGTGCCGGAGCCGTTCGGGGAGGAGTGCCGATGAGCACGGCGGTGCGGGATCTGCTGGTGGACGACGACAACGCCGCCGGGATCCTCGACGAAGGCGCCAAGCGCGAGATCCGCCGGGCCGCGCTGGTGGCGGTGTGCGTGCCCGGCTACCAGGTGCCGTTCGGCTCCCGGGAGATGCCGGTGGCGCGCGGCTGGGGATCCGGCGGCCTGCAGGTGACGCTGGCCGTCATCGGCGAGCCGGACGTGGTGAAGGTGATCGACCAGGGCGACGACGGCGGCGTCAACGCCGTCAACCTGCGCCGGATGATCTCCGCGACCACCGGCTGCGCGGCCAGCACCGACACCCGGGAGGCCACGGTCATCCAGACCCGGCACCGGATTCCCGAGGAGAAGCTGACCCGGCAGCACGTGCTGGTCTACCAGGTGCCGGTGCCGGAACCGCTGCGCGGCGTGCAGAAGTCCGTCGTGGAGTGCGCCCGGATGCACGCCGAGAACGACTACTCGGCGATGTGGGTCAGCCTGTACGAGGACGTGGTCCGCAACGGCGTGATCACCAAGTCGACCGGCTACCCGGTGCTGGTGGACGGCCGGTACGTGCTGGCCACCAGCCCGGTGCCGCGCTGGGACGTGCCCAAGCTGCACCGGTGCGAGCACCTCAACCTCTACGGCGCGGGCCGGGAGAAGCGGATCTACGCGATCCCGCCGCACACCGACGTGGCGCCGCTGACCTTCGACGACATCCCGTTCGAGGTCGAGCAGGTGCCGGGTGCGAGCTGCAAGTACTGCGGCTCCACCACCAGCTTCCTGGTCGAGGGCGGCGCGGGCGAGTACGTGTGCAGCGACTCGGACTGGTGCTCCCGCGTCGAGGCCGGGGACGCCGACGTGACCGGGCACCGGCTGCCCGCCGAGCTGCTGCCCGCGGTGGAGCGCCGCCCGGTGGAGGTCGTCGAAGCGCCGCGGCCGGTCGACGGTCCTGAGTGGACGCTCCGGGTGGAGGGCATCGGGCGCGTCTACGGCCCGGGCGGCGCGGACGCCGTGCCGGGGACCGGCCCGGAGCACGGCACCGCGACCAGCCCGAGCACCGGAGCGGTGGTCGCGGCCTGGGACGTCTCCTTCGACGTCGCACCCGGTGAGGCGCTCGGCATCATCGGCGAGTCCGGGTCGGGGAAGTCGACCGCGCTGCGCTGCGTCATCGGCGACGAACCCGCGACCGGCGGCAGCGTCTACCTCTCCAGCGTCGACGGCGGCGGGACGGACCTGCTGCGGCTGGACTCCGCGCAGCGCCGGAAGCTGCGGGTGGACACCATGGCCGTGGTCTACCAGGACCCCGCCGCCGGGCTCGACCTGCGCGTCACCGCGGGCGGCAACGTCGCCGAGCGGCTGACCGCCGCGGGCTGGCGCGGCTACCGCGCGATCCGCAAGCGGGCCGCGGAGCTGCTGGACCGGGTGGAGGTGCCGCTGTCCCGGATGGACGACCCGGTGGCCACCTTCTCCGGCGGCATGCGGCAGCGCGTGCAGATCGCCAAGGCGCTGGCCACCGAACCGCCGGTGCTGCTGCTCGACGAGCCCACCACCGGGCTGGACGCCTCGGTGGCCGCCGGCGTCCTCGACCTGCTGCGCGGGCTGCTCAGCGAGCGCGACATCGCGGCGGTGGTGGTCAGCCACGACTTCGCGGTGATCGAGGCGCTGACCGATCGCAGCCTGGTGATGCAGCTCGGCCGGGTCGTCGAGCGCGGCCTCACCGACCAGCTCTTCGCCGACCCGCACCACCCCTACACCCAGCGGCTCGTCGCGGCCGCCCGGAGGTGAGTCCACAGTGGAAACAGTGTTGACCGTGCGCGGTCTGCGCAAGACCTTCACCCTGCACACCATCGACGGCCGCACGGTGGTCTCGCTGCGCGGCGTGGACCTCGACGTGCACGCCGGCGAGCACGTGGCCATCGCCGGGCCGAGCGGCGCGGGCAAGTCCAGCCTGCTGCGCTGCACCCAGCGCAGCTACCTGCCGGACGCCGGATCGGTGGTGCTGCACACCGACGACGGGCCGGTGGACCTCGTCGGCCTGCCGGACCGCACGCTCGCCCGCCTGCGCGGCAGGCAGCTCGGCTACGTCTCGCAGTTCCTCGCCGCTCCGCCGCGCACCGGGCCGCTGGAGGTCGTCGCGGCAGCGGCCCGCCGCCGCGGCCTGGACCGGGCCGAGGCGCAGGACGCCGCGGCGGAGTCGCTGCGCCGCCTGGCCCTGGACGAGGCGCTGTGGGACGTGGACTGCGGTGTCCTGTCCGGTGGCGAGCGGCAGCGGGTCAACCTCGCGGCCGGAACCGTCCGGCCACCCCGCCTGCTGCTGCTCGACGAGCCGGTCTCGGCGCTGGACCCGGCCAACCGCGAACGCGCGCTGGAGCTGATCGCGTCCCTGACCGACCAGGGCGTGGCGGTGCTGGCGGTGTTCCACGACCTCGACGCGATCCGCCGCCTGGCCACCCGCGTGGTGGAGATGGCCGACGGCCGCATCACCCGCTCCGGAACGGCGGAGGAGGTGCTCGCGGCATGAGCAGTGTTGTGCCAACTTCAGTTCCGCTCGACGGGACCTCAGGGGACCGTGACGCAGACCAGCCACAAGAAACCGCAAAAGGCGAGATTGGTACCGGGCGCAACCACCACTGTGAATCGCGGAGAGGCGGGACTGTTCAGCTCCAGAGCTGGCCGTTGGCCGACACGCCGCAGGACTACGTGCTCGGGCACGTGCGCGCGGTGTTGCCGGGCCGGGTCACCGACGACAGCCGGATCGTGGTGCGCGGTGGGCGGATCGAGGCGGTGGAGGACCACCCGGCGGGTGCGTCGTGCGACGTCGACGGCGGCGGGCTGCTGTGCATCCCCGGGCTGATCGACGTGCACAGCGACGCGCTGGAGCGGGAGCGCCTGCCGCGGCCTTCCGCCGTGCTGCCTTGGGATTTCGCGCTGCTGTCGCTGGAGGGCAAGCTGCGCGCGGCGGCCGTCACGACGGTGTTCCACGGCGCGGCGTTCCAGCACAAGACCTCGCGCGGGACGGAGCGGACGGTCGGCGGCGCGGCGGAGCTGTGCGAGACCGTGCGCGCCAGGGGAGCCGGGCCGGTGGACCACCGCGTGCTGTACCGCCTGGACGCGCGGTCGGCGGAAGGTGCGAAAGCGCTGGCCGCGGAGCTGGCCGTCGCCGAGGACGGCGCGCTGGTCTCGCACGAGGACCACACGCCCGGCATCGGCCAGTACGTCGACCGGCGGCAGCTGGAGCGCTACCTCGTCGGCGCCGACGGCTTGACGCCGGAGGAAGCCGAGCAGCACGTCACCGAGATGATCGCCGAGCGCGGCGAGCTGCTGGAGGTCCGGGACGAGAACCTCGCCTGGCTGGGCGAACTGGCCCGATCCGGCCGGATCCGGCTGCTCGGCCACGATCCGGAGTCGGCGGAGGAGATCGGCGCGCTGTGCACCAGGGGCGGTGCGGTGGCGGAGTTCCCGACCACCGCGGCGGCCGCCGTCGCGGCGCGCGAGCACGGCCTGCCGGTCGTCGCGGGCGCCCCGAACGTCCTACGTGGACACTCGCACGCCGGGAACGTCTCGGCGCGTGAGCTGGCCTGCCGCGGCCTGGTCACCGCGCTGGCCTCGGACTACCTGCCGTCGGGCCTGCTGGCCGCGGTGTTCCGGCTGGTCGACGACCTCGGCCTGCCCGCGGCGATCGCCCTGGTGACCGCCGGCCCGGCCGAAGTCGCGGGCCTGACCGACCGCGGCCGCGTGGAACCGGGCCTGCGCGCGGACCTGGCGCTCGTCGACCCGGGCGGCCAGTGGCCGCAGGTCCGCGCCGTCCTGCCGGGAGGTGCGGCGTGATCGGGTGGCCGGTGCCGGATCCGGAGATCCCCACCGCGGCGCACGCGGTCCTCGCGGCGGCGGCCAAGGCGGCGTCGGCCGCCTTCCGCGACGCACGGGCCCGCTTCGGCCGCGAGCAGCTCGCCGAGACGTCGTCGACCGGCGCGGACGGCACCCCGTCGATGCGGCTGGACCTGCTGGTGGAGGCCGCGATCGCCGAGGTCGCCGACGCGCACCGGATCAACCTGCTCAGCGAGGAGGCCGGATTCGTCGACAACGGATCCGCGGTGACCCTGGTGGCCGATCCGGTGGACGGCACGGCCAACGCGGCCGCCGGAGTGCCGCTCTCGGCGTTCTCCGGCGCCATCGTGGTCGACGGCGCACCGGTGGAGGCGCTGACCAGCTGGCTGGACACCGGTCGCTGCTGGCACGCGGTGGCCGGGCAGCGCGCGGAGTTCCGCACCAGCGGGCGCACGACGCTCGACGGCGCGGCGGTCAGCCTGCTGCGCCCGCACGAGCGCAGCGCGGACGCGTGGTGGCGGGTGGCGAAGCGGGCGGCGCGGGTGCGGATCCTGTCCACGACGTGCCTGGAGGCGATGCTGGTCGCGGAGGGGTCGACGGACGCCTTCGCCGATGCGGATTCCGACACCCACCGCATCGTCGACCTGGTGGCGGCCATGGTCGTCCTGCCCGGCGCGGGCGGCGCGGTCCTCGACGTCCGCGGCCGCCCGCTGGAGGTCGACCCGGACCTCCGCCGCCGTTGGTCCGGGGTCGTGGCGGCGACCCCGGAACTCGCCGAGGAGCTCGCCGACACCATCAGGGGCTCCGTCTGCGCAGGTCAAAGACCGTGAGTGTTTTGTGGTGCTATAACCCCCCAAAACACTCACGGGTCCCCACCTGCGGAAATGGCGCCCGCGAGATCCGGCCGAGTTCTCGGGGCTGATCAGGGGGCGTCCCCGGGAGATCCCTGATGCCGGGCGGCACCCGGATCGCGAAGACTGAGCGGTGTCGGCGGCCGGAGAGCGGCGGCCGATGCGATCCGAACTCATCACGAGAAGGAGAGTGCGTGGCTTTCACGCAGGAGAGCAGTGCCTCGATGCCCAAGGGCGCCCGTGCCACGGTGCAGGTGACGCCGAACCCGACGACCGAACGAGGTCAGGAGGTGACGATCACCGGCCACTGCGGCGGCGGTACCGGACTGCGCGCCATCTTCAGCCACTTCGGCGGGGATCCGGCCCTGGAGGACGTCGAGATCATCGAGTCCGGACCCGATCGGTTCGAGGCCAGGGCGAAGCTCCGCGAGACGATCGGCAACGGGGTGGGGCCCATCCTGGTCGACTGCGGCGGCGAGGCGGGCGTGACCCTGCTCGTCACCCACGTGACGACCAACCCCGCCTGACACCAGCACGAACGCAACCGGCGGTGCCCACGGGGCGGACGGCACCGCGAGCTCGGGGATCGACGAGCTCAGCTCCACAGTGGACGAGTAGCTCGTCCGGGGGATGAGTGAAGGGCACCTTTCGCCAACTTACTTGGCGAAAGGTGCCCTTCACCTCGTCATGCCCTGCGGGTCGCGGCGGCTTCCAGAGCCCTGCGGACCAGGACCTTCGCCAGGTGCTTGCGGTAGTCCGCCGTCGCGCTGGCCTGGTCCGGCGGGGAGGTGTCCTCCGCCGCGCGCTCCGCGGCTTCGGCCGGGCTCGCGCCGCTCGCCAGCGCCGCTTCGACGCCGCGCGCCCGCATCGGCGCCGGGCCCATGTTCACCAGCGCCACGCGGTCGCCCGCGACGGCCACGCCGACCACCGCCCAGTCGATCGCGCGCTTGGTGAACTTCTGGAAGTCCCAGCCCTGCGCGGGGTTCTTCGCGACCCGGATCTCCACCAGCAGCTCGTCCTCGCCGAGCGCGGTTTCGAAGAAGTCGGTGAAGAACGCCGTCGCCGGGATCTCCCGCCTGCCCGACGGGCCCTGCGCGACCAGCACCGCGTCCAGCGCCAGCGCCACCGCGGGCAGGTCCGACGCCGGGTCGCCGTGCACCAGCGAACCGCCGATGGTGCCGCGGTGGCGGACCTGCGGATCGCCGATGGTGCCCGCCGCGTGCGCCAGCAGCGGGACCTCCCGAGCCAGCAGCTCCGAGTGCTCCAGGTCGTGGTGCCGGGTCAGCGCGCCGATGCGGATCTCGTCGCCGTCCTCGCGCACGTAGGACAGCTCGCGCAGGCCGCCGAGGTCGATCAGCACCTCCGGCACCGCCAGCCGCAGCTTCATCAGCGGCAGCAGCGAATGCCCACCGGCCAGCAGCTTCGCGTCGTCGCCGTGCTCGGCGAGCAGGCTCAGCGCCTCCTCGACGGAACCGGCCTTCTTGTAGGTGAACGCGGCGGGGATCATTCTGCGGCCCCCTGCTTCTCCTCGGCCGCGGACAGCACGGCCTCGACGATGTTGTGGTAGCCGGTGCAGCGGCAGAGGTTGCCCTCCAGCCCGGCGCGCACCTCGGCCTCGGTCGGGTTCGGGTTCTCCTCGACCAGCGACACCGAGGCCATCACCATGCCCGGGGTGCAGAACCCGCACTGCAGGCCGTGCTTGCGCTGGAAGGCCCGCTGCATCGGGTGCAGCTCGTCGCCGTCGGCGAGGCCCTCGATGGTGGTCACCTGCTGGCCGTCGGCCTGCGCGGCCAGCACCGTGCACGACTTCACCGATTCGCCGTCGAGCAGCACCGTGCAGGCCCCGCAGGACGTGGTGTCGCACCCGATGTTGGTGCCGGTCAGCCCGCAGTCGTCCCGCAGGTAGTGGACGAGCAGGGTGCGGTCCTCGACCTCGTGGCTGCGCTGCTCGCCGTTGACGTTGATCGAAACTTGCACGAAAGGAACTCCTAAGCAAGTGGCGGATGAGCGGCCGTCGGGAACAACCGTCGCTCTGCCTGAACCAATTCCAGCGGTCTTCTATGCCTCGTTGATGGCCCGCCACACCCGTTCAGGTGTGGTCGGCATGTCGATGTGCCGGACGCCGAGGTGGGCCACCGCGTCCACCACCGCGTTCTGCACCGCGGGGGTGGCACCGATGGTGCCCGCTTCGCCGATCCCCTTCACGCCCAACGGGTTGAGCGTCGTGGGAGTTTCCATCGTGAGCAGCTCGAAGCTGGGCAGCTCGGCCGCGGTGATGAAGGCGTACTCGGCGAGGCTGGCGTTCAGCGGGTTGCCGTCGGCGTCGTAGGTGATCTCCTCCAGCAGCGCCTGCGCGGCGCCCTGGGCGATGCCGCCGTGGCGCTGGCCCTCGGTGAGGACCGGGTTGAGGATCGTCCCGGCGTCGTCGACGGTCACGTGCCGCAGGTAGTCCACCTTGCCGGTCTCGGTGTCCACTTCGACCACCGCGAGGTGCGAGCCGAACGGGAAGGTCGGCCGGTCCTCGGTGAACCTGACGTCGGCGGCCAGCCCGTCCTCGGCCTTCGCCGCCAGTTCCGCCCACGACAGCGCGACGTTCGGCGTGCCGCGCACCTGCCACTTGCCCTCGGCCAGCTCCAGGTCGGCCTCGTCGATCTCGATCAGCTCGGCGGCCAGCTTGCGGGCCTTCTCCTTGACGTCGACTGCCGCCCGGTGCACCGCCGATCCGCCCAGCTGCAGCGATCGCGAGCCCATCGTGCCCACGCCTTCGGGGATCAGGTCGGTGTCGCCGTGCACGACCTCGATCTTGTCCAGGTCGATGCCCAGCTGGTCGGACACCAGCATCGCGTAGGAGGTCCAGTGGCCCTGCCCGTGCGGGGAGCTGCCGGTGAGCACCAGGACGCTGCCGTCCGGGCGGACCTCCACGTGCCCGGTCTCGCCCTCGGCGTTGTTCGGCGCGGTGATCTCCACGTAGCTGGCCAGCCCGATGCCCAGCTGGCGCGCGGCGCCTTCGGCCCGGCGCTTGGCCTGCTCCTCGCGCAGCGCCGGGTAGTCGGCGGCTTCCAGGACCGCGTCCAGGCCCTTGACGTACTCGCCGGTGTCGTAGGTCATCCCGCCCGGCGTCGTGTACGGGAACTGCTCGGGCCGCACCAGGTTCCGCCGCCGCACCTCGGCCGGGTCGACGTCGATCTCGGCGGCGAACAGGTCCATCGCGCGCTCGACCGCCGCGGTCGCCTCCGGCCGTCCCGCGCCGCGGTAGGCGCCGATCGGCGTGGTGCTGGTGACCACCGCCCGGGCCCGCGACTGCACCTTCGGGATGTCGTAGACGCCGCTGACCATGAACCGGGTGAACAGCGGCAGGAACGCGCCCATCCGCGGGTAGGCGCCGACGTCCTGCACGATGTCGAGCTGGTAGGCCAGCACCGTCCCGTCGCGGCGGCCGCCGATGGTCACCACCTGCCGCTGCGCGCGGCCGTGGGTCATCGCGACCAGGTTCTCGCTGCGGCTCTCCACCCACTTGACCGGCCTGCCGACGCGCTTGGCCAGGAACGCCAGCAGCGCGGCCTCCTGCTCGACGCCGATCTTCGCGCCGAACCCGCCGCCGACGTCGGGCGTGATCACCCGGACCTGCTCGCGCGGCAGGCCGAGGTTGTCCATCAGCGCGTCGCGGCAGCTCTGCGCGTTCTGGTTGGACAGCCACAGGGTGACCTTGTCGCCGTTCCACGCGCAGGCCGCGGTGCGCACCTCCAGCGGCGCGGCGGCCACCCGCTGGTTCTCGATCTGCTTGCTGACCACGACCTCGCAGTCGTCGAACAGCGAATCGTCCAGCTCGCCGCTGGTGCCGGTGGTGTTGGTGCCGGCGTCGGGGAACAGCAGGACCTCGTCGCGCAGGGCGTCGTCGACGTCCACGACGGCGTCCAGCGGGTCGTAGTCGATCGAGACCGCCTCGGCGGCGTCCTCGCCCTGGGCGCGGGTTTCGGTGACCACCGCGACCACCGGCTCGCCGACGTAGCGCACCACCTCGCGGGCGAGGTGCGGGCGCGCCATCGCCGCCGGTGGTGGGCCGCTGATGCCGCCGTCCGGTGGGAACGCCGGGAGGTCGACGTCCGCCCCGGTGAACACGCCGAGCACGCCCGGCAGGGCGGCGGCCTCGGCGGTGTCGATCTCGGTGATCCTGGCGTGCGCCAGCGGGCTTCGCACGAAGGTCACGTGCAGCGCGCCGGTCAGCTCGGGCTCGCGCAGGTCGTCGACGTAGGTCCCGCCGGCGGTGAGTAGGCGCGGGTCTTCACGGCGTTCGACCCTGGTGCCGAGAATGCTCAATGCTGCCTCGCAGTCAAACGATCAGTTTCGGGAACCGGCAAGTGAGTCTGCTGGTGCGAATGCTGATCCACAAGACTCGACAGAGCTCGATCGGCGAGCTAGTCCCGGGCGAAGACCTGCGCCGCGTCGCGGATCGTGCGCAGCGCGGCATCGCGCGATCCTGCCCCTTCGGGCATCAGCAGCACCCGGCCGACGCCCAGCGCCGACACCCGTTCGGCCAGCCGCCTGCGGCATTCCGCGACGTCGCCCGCGATGTGGCAGTCGACGAGCCGCGCGGCGCCGGCGCGGGCCTGTTCCTCGGTCGGCCGCGGCCGCTCGACCAGCGGCCTGCCCGCTTCGGCGATCTGCAGCTCGACTTCCGCGATCCCGGTGGTCAGCAGCTGCTCCGCGGTGGCGGTGTCGTCGGCGATGGCGAAGTACGACGAGTCGATGTTGTCCTGCGGTTCGACCTGGTGGCCGTGCTCGGCGACCGCGGCGGCGTGCGCGTCGAGCACGGCTCGCTTGGTCGCCAGGTCGATGAACGGGCTGAGCAGCACGGGAACGCCGTGCCTGCCCGCCAGCCGCGCGGATTCGGGCGATCCGGAGGCCAGCACGAACGGGATCCGGCTCGCCGCCGGTGCCGGGGTGATCGGGACCTCGTCGAACCGGTAGCGCTCGCCGCCGCCCTTCGCCCGGCCCTGCCGCAGCGCCTGTTCGAGCAGCGCCACGGGCTCGGTGATGTCGCGGAACCCGGCCATCCCGGTGCCCAGCACCTCCTGGTCGACCAGCGGCTGGCCGCGCCCGACGCCGAGCGTGAAGCGGTCGCCGGAGAGGTGCTGGAGCACCGCGGCCTGCTCGGCGAGCGCGACCGGGTGGTGGTTGGGCAGCACGCACACCGCCGTGCCGACGTGCAGTCGCGTCCGGCCGAGGAGGAAACCCGCCATCGCCAGCGCGGCGGAGTTCAGCACGCGGGGGTTGAAGTGGTGCTCGGTCGTCCACAGCTCGTCCCAGCCGTGCTGCTCGGCGACGCGGGCGTAGTCGAGCGCCCATTCGAAGGTCTCGCGATCGCCCGCGGCGCCGAACGAGTCGGTGAACAGGACGAGTCCGTGCTGGGTGCGCATGATCGGCTCCTTATTTTCGTCTGCTGTACGAAAAATTAGCAGGGGAGTGCGGGCGGCGTCGAGGAACTGGGTTACGTTGGGGGCGTGACCACGCCAGATGCCCCGCGCCGCCGCGGCAGGCCGCCGAAGCTGACCCGCGAAGCGGTGCTCGCGGCAGCGCTGGAGGTGCTCGACGAGTCCGGCCACGACGGGCTCTCCATGCGCGCGGTGGCCGAGCGGCTGGGCGTCGGGAAGATGAGCCTCTACCACCACGTGGCCGACCGCGCGGAGCTGGAACGGCTGGTCATCGAGCGCCTGCTGGCGGAGCTGGACGTCCCGGACGCCGCCCTGCCCTGGCGCGAGCGGATCGGCGCGCTGGCGCGCAGCATCCGGTCGCTGGTGATCCGCCACCCCAACGCGACACCGCTGATCGCGCTCCGGGAGTACAGCGACCCCGCGTCGCTGCGGCTGCCGGAAGCGGTGATGCTCGCGCTGCACGACGCGGGCCTGCGCGGCGTCGCGCTCGTGGGCGGATCGCGGCTGGTCTTCAGCTACGCGATCGGCTTCACCCAGATCGACATGAACGCGCGCGATTCCGGCGACGCGGTCTCGCCGATGGAGTCCCTGCCCGCGGCGGACTTCCCGAACATCGTGGCCGGTGCGCGGCTCACCCGCGGGCTCAGCTTCGACGACCAGTTCGAGCTGGGGCTCCAGCCGCTGCTCGCCGGCCTGGCCGCGATGGCGGCCGCCTGACGGCCCCGGCCGGGGGAACCTCGCCGAGATCGGCTGTGTGGCACTTGTCACACTTTGCTGCACGCGGCAGAGTCGGGGCCGTAGTGAGCCCTCCTAGGCGGAAGAGGTGTTCGACCATGGCCACGACCACCGAACTTGCCGAACTCCAGCGCCTGCTCGCGCAGCTGCGCAGCAGCGTCGGCACCCTGCGCACCCGGTACGGCGACGCCCCGGCCGTCCGCCGCCTGCACAACGACGTGGAACGCCTCGACATCGACGTCGCCGACCTCGCCGCGGCCCTGCCCGCGCAGCGGCAGGCGAGCCCGTCCGAGGAGGTCGTGATGGTGCCCGACACGCCGTACGACCCGTCGCTGTGGCGCGACGCCGACGACGAAGGCCTGGGCGGCCAGGCGAACCAGTGACCCAACTGGTTGCACCGGATTGGGGCCTACCTGACGGTCGCCCAGCTGATCCAGAATGAGCGACCTCGGAGTCTGTTGGTGATTGCTTTGCGTGGGTGGTCACCTAGCGGAACCTGAGTGCTTCCCCGGACTGCGGGTGCCCCTCCTGATGTATGTCCGATGCACGGCGGAGGGGCCGTCCTCGCCAGGAAAGCACTCAGAACCCGCGGGTGGTCGACCTGCGTAGGTGGCCCAAGCGGCTTACGCCGCTTCTAAAGGCGCGGACGGCATGCGCCGACAGATTCTTAGGTGAGCACCGCCGGACAAACCACGACAACGAGGTCTGCGAATGTCCGCTCCCCCCTCCGCCACCGGCCGGGCACGGATCTCCGTGCGAACCCTGCGCACCGACCGGTGGTGGCTGCCCCCGCTGATCACCTTCCTCGCGCTGCTGGCCTTCGTGGTCTACGGCGTGATCCGCACCTTCATGAACCAGTGGTACTGGGTCCCGGAGTACCACTACCTGGCGCCGTTCTACTCGCCGTGCCTGTCGGCGGCGTGCGTGCCGGGCGCCAGCCACTGGGGGCAGCCGGCCCCGGACCTGGGGCCGTTCGTGCCGCCGCCGATCTTCGTGCTGCCGTTCGTCCTCGGCTTCCGGCTGACCTGCTACTACTACCGGAAGGCCTACTACCGGTCGTTCTGGGCGTCGCCGCCCGCCTGCGCGGTCGGTGAGCCGCACCGCCGCTACACCGGCGAGACCCGCTTCCCGCTGATCATGCAGAACGTGCACCGCTACTTCTTCTACGCGGCGCTGATCGTGGCGGCGGTGCTCACCTACGACACGGTGATCGCCTTCCGCGGCGCCGACGGCGGCTTCGGCATCGGTCTCGGCAGCCTGGTGATGGTGGTCAACGTGGCGCTGCTGTGGTCCTACACGCTGTCCTGCCACTCCTGCCGCCACCTGATCGGCGGCCGGATCAACCACTTCTCGAAGCACCCGGTGCGCTACTGGTTCTGGACCAAGGTCACCTGGCTCAACGGCAAGCACATGCTCCTGGCCTGGGCGTCCCTGGTCTCGGTGGCCCTGGTCGACCTCTACGTGATGCTGATCGCCAGCGGCGCATTCCCCGATCCCCGGTTGTTCAACTAGAAGGACGTCGATGGTGGAGATCGAACGGCACGAGTACGACGTGGTCGTGATCGGCGCCGGCGGTGCAGGCCTGCGCGCGGCGATCGAGACCCGGTCGCAGGGCCTGCGCACCGCAGTGGTGTGCAAGTCGTTGTTCGGCAAGGCGCACACGGTGATGGCCGAGGGCGGCATCGCGGCGTCGATGGGCAACGTCAACTCCCGCGACGGCTGGCAGGTGCACTTCCGCGACACCATGCGCGGCGGGAAGTTCCTGAACAACTGGCGGATGGCGGAGCTGCACGCGACGGAAGCGCCGCAGCGGGTGTGGGAGCTGGAGACCTACGGCGCGCTGTTCGACCGCACCCCGGACGGGCGGATCAGCCAGCGCAACTTCGGCGGCCACGAGTACCCGCGGCTCGCGCACGTCGGCGACCGCACCGGGCTGGAGCTGATCCGCACGCTGCAGCAGAAGATCGTCTCGCTCCAGCAGGAGGACCACGCGGAGACCGGCGACTACGAGTCCCGGATCAAGGTGTTCCAGGAGTGCACGGTCACCGAGCTGCTCAAGGACGACGGCCGGATCGCGGGCGCGTTCGGCTACTGGCGGGAATCCGGGCGGTTCGTGCTGTTCGAGGCGCCCGCGGTGATCGTGGCGACCGGCGGCATCGGCAAGTCGTTCAAGGTCACCTCGAACTCCTGGGAGTACACCGGCGACGGACACGCGCTGGCGATGCGCGCCGGGGCATCGCTGATCAACATGGAGTTCGTCCAGTTCCACCCGACCGGCATGGTCTGGCCGCCGAGCGTGAAGGGCATCCTGGTCACCGAGTCGGTGCGCGGCGACGGCGGAGTGCTGCGCAACTCCGAGGGCCGGCGGTTCATGTTCGACTACATCCCCGAGGTGTTCAAGGACAACTACGCCGACAACGAGGCCGAAGCGGACCGCTGGTACGACAACCCGGACGACAACCGCCGCCCGCCCGAGCTGCTGCCCCGCGACGAGGTGGCGCGCGCGATCAACAACGAGGTCAAGGAGGGCCGCGGCTCCGAGCACGGCGGCGTGTTCCTGGACGTCTCGACCCGGCTGCCCGCGGAGAAGATCACCCAGCGGCTGCCGTCGATGTACCACCAGTTCAAGGAACTGGCCGATGTGGACATCACCGCGGAGCCGATGGAGGTCGGCCCGACCTGCCACTACGTGATGGGCGGCGTGGAGGTGGATCCGGACACGGCGGCATCGCGGGTGCCGGGCCTGTTCGCGGCGGGCGAGGTGGCCGGTGGGATGCACGGATCCAACCGCCTGGGCGGGAATTCGCTGTCCGACCTGCTGGTCTTCGGGCGCCGAGCGGGCAGCGGCGCCGCCGGGTACGTCTCCGCGCTGGGCATCCGCCCGAGCATCGAACCCTCCGATGTGGACGATGCGGCGCGGCGCGCGCAGGACCCGTTCACCGCTTCGGCCGAGCCGGTGGGCGAGAATCCCTATGCGCTGCACGCCGAACTCCAGCAGGTGATGAACGACCTGGTCGGCATCATCCGCCGCGGCGGGGAGATGCGGCAGGCGCTGGAGCGGCTGCACGACCTCAAGGCCCGCGCCCGGCACCTCGCGGTGGAGGGCAACCGCCAGTTCAACCCGGGCTGGCACCTCGCCCTCGACCTGCGGAACATGCTGCTGGTCAGCGAGTGCGTGGCGCGCGCGGCCCTGCTGCGCACCGAGAGCCGCGGCGGCCACACCCGCGACGACCACCCGGCGATGGAACCGAAGTGGCGCCGCAAGCTGCTGGTGTGCGAGCTGGCGGCCGACCGCGTCGAGGTGACCGAGCAGCCGCAACCGCCGATGCGCGGCGACCTCCTGGAGCTGTTCAAGCTGGAAGAGCTGCGCAAGTACTACACCGAGGAAGAGCTCGCGGACGTCCAGGTTGGAGAGATCTGATGGGATACCAGGCGCACTTCCGGGTGTGGCGCGGCGCGGACGACGGCAGGCTGCGCGACTACGCGGTGGAGGTCAACGAGGGCGAGGTGGTGCTCGACATCATCCACCGCCTGCAGGCCACCCAGTGCCCGGACATGGCGGTCCGGTGGAACTGCAAGGCGGGCAAGTGCGGCTCCTGCTCGGCCGAGATCAACGGCCGCCCCCGCCTGATGTGCATGACCCGCATGTCCACCTTCGACCGCGCCGAGACGATCACGGTCACCCCGATGCGCACGTTCCCGCTGGTGAAAGACCTGGTGACGGACGTGTCCTACAACTACACCAAGGCCCGCGAGGTCCCGTCGTTCAAGCCGCCCGCGGACCTGGAACCGGGCGAGTACCGGATGCAGCAGGTGGACGTCCAGCGCTCGCAGGAGTTCCGCAAGTGCATCGAGTGCTTCCTCTGCCAGAACACCTGCCACGTGATCCGCGACCACGACGACAACAAGCAGTCCTTCTCCGGCCCCCGCTTCCTGATGCGGGTGGCGGAACTGGAGATGCACCCCCTCGACGAAGCGGAGAACCGCCCGGAAGAAGCCCGCGGCGACCACGGCCTGGGCTACTGCAACATCACGAAGTGCTGCACGGACGTCTGCCCGGAGAACATCCACATCACGGACAACGCCCTGATCCCCCTGAAAGAACGCCTAGCGGACCGCCGCTACGACCCGATCCTCCGCCTGTTCACCAGGAAGAAGGACTGACCAGGCCTTTCGTACCGCCCATTGCGCCACAAGAGGGACGGACAACTGGAAATCGGATGGTTCTGAATCGAACTTGGTAGGTTCCCCGCCCGGGGAGGAACGATGAGCTACCAGGTTCTTGTCGAAGAACTGAGAAGGGCATCCGACGCGACCGTTTCGGCGGTTGAACAAGCTGGGGAAGCGCAGCTCGGCGCGATCGGGGAGAAGATCAGCCGGGCGCTGCCCGGCACCACGGCGGCCCCGGCGGCGTCGAGCACCGGCCGCAGCTGGATGGACGGGGTGAAGCGCTGGTGCCGGGCCGGTACCGATCACGCTGAAGCCCTGCGCAGGAGTGCCGACACCTACGAGGGAACGGACCAAGGCGCGGTTTCGGATCTGAAGGCCGCAGGTGGAGCGTGATGGCGACCATCGCGGACATCCGCCAGTGGAAACCGGCCCTGCTCGACGAAGCCGTCGACGACCTGAAGCGCGAAGAAGACCGCCTGGTGCGGTTGGACGATGAGCTCGCCGCGTCCGGAAAGCCCGCGGAGTGGCAGGGCGACGCGGCGCAGGCGGCGGAGGCCGGCATCGCGACCTCGGTGAGCAGCTGCGCGAACTCGTCGTCGAGGTGGCGGCGGTGCGTCGCGCGCTCATCGCGAACGTGGGGGAGGTCGAGGCGGTCCAGCGGCAGCTGGCCGAAGCCGATGCGCTGGCGAGCAGCTACCGGTTCCGCATCCTCGACGACGGCCGGATCGAAGACCTCGACAAGGTCGTGGTCGGTGGCCCCGGCAGCAGGCTTGACGATGAGGACCTCTACCGGATCCGCCAGGTGCGGCCGGATCTCGTGGAGCGAGTCAAGCGTCTGCTGGCCCAGGCCGAAGACGCGGACGCCGAGCTGACGAAGGTCCTGCGCGACGCGGACCTGAACCTGATGGAAACCGGCGACGGCTCGCTCGCGGACGCAGCGGCCCTCGGCGAGGCGAGAGGTCTCGCCGAAACGGTGGAACCACCGCCACCGGGAACCCCGGCCGACAACGCGCGCTGGTGGGAATCCCTGCCTGCGGAAACCCGCGCGGCCATGGCAGAAGCCCCGCCGCCCTGGCTGGGAAACATGGACGGAATCCCAGCGGTAGTCCGCCACACGGCCAACATCAACCGCCTCGACGACGAGAGAACCGTGCTCCAAGGCCAAGCGGCCCAGCTGCGGTCAAGGCTGAACCAGCCATACCCAGGCCCCGGCGGCAGACTGCAGAAGTCCCTGGATCAGCAAGAACTCCAACGCCTCGACGACAAGCTGAAGTCGTTGGATCAGATCAACAACGTCATGGAACGAGGCGACCGCCAACTCCTGGTCATGGACAGCTCCGGCGAACGCATGAAAGCAGCGGTCGCGATCGGAGACGTGGACAAGGCCAGTCACGTCGCGGTCTTCACCCCAGGCCTGGAAAGCGCAGTGGAGAAGGGCAGTCTGGGTGACTACGACCAGAGTATGAACCTGCTTAAAGCGGACGCGCAGGCCTTGGTGGCACGAGATGGAGGTAATGTTGCGACCGTTACGTGGATGGGTTACGAAGCGCCGCAACTGAACGAGACGCTGGAGCCTACCGATTCGGTAGTTGCAGACAATGCCGCCAGGCGAGGAGCGGATAGATTGGCTGACTTCTATCGCGGGATAAACGAGTCTCGGACAAACGATCCGCATCTGGTGGCGGTTGGGCATTCATACGGATCATCGACGACGGGCTATGCCCTTCAGCATGAAGGAACCGGAGTTGACTCCGCTGTAGTGATGGGGTCACCAGGAATTGGTACGCCGCATTATTCGACGATCGGCGTGCCGGACGGCCAGATCTACAACCTGGAGTCAAAATGGGATCCGGTCGCAGATTTGGGACGTTTTGGGTTTGACCCATCCAATATGCCCGGTGTTGACAACCTGTCCACGAGCGACGCGGTAGCAGCTGATGGTCGACAGCTCAAGGAGTCTGCCGGGCACGGCACGGGTGGTGGAGGTGGTTACCTCGACAAGGGGACTACGAGTCAGTACAACGTCGGGGTGATTGTCGCGGGAAAGCCTGACCTGGCTGTCGACGCAAGAGGTTGATTGTGGTGCGCAAGTATTCCGTGAAGTGGTTTTTGTTGCTTCTCCTTTTTTCGTTGTTGGTTTCCGGGTGCGGGGGGAACGAGTTGACTTCAAAGCATGGTGGTGACCTTCAAACGCAGCGCGACGAGCTGCTGCGGCGCCCAGGCATCGAGGAAGCCAGTGCTCGGTACCAGGAAATGTTGACTCGGATGCGTGATGGCCTGGCGGCACGCTTCACCTGGATGCGTTGGGGAACTTCGCAGGAGCTGATTCGGGCAGGATGCGCGGAGTTTGACTTTGCCAAGGATGACCTTGAGTCGCAGACGCTTGGTGTTTGGGTGGCGTTCGGTGATATTCCTGATGCGGAGTGGCCGGAGGTGCAGCTGGTTGTCACCGAAATCGCCGCCGGGTATGGGTTTGGGTCGCCTCGCATCATGAGTGACCGTCCGGGCGACCACACGATTACTGCGCTCGATCAGTACGGTGCGTCCTACAGCGTGACCGGAGGCAGGAACATCTCCCTTAACGGAAGTACGGGTTGCCACCTGCCGCAGGCGGTGAAGGATCGCATCGCTGCGACTGGACAGTAGTGGTAAGGGCCTGTTCGCCTGGTCGGGCGAACAGGCCCTCTCCTTGGTGTCCATGTGGTGGCGTGCGTGGCCTGGCGTGCGTCGAGGGCTGCTGTGGTCTTCGCTGCCCGGTTCTTCAGGTCGGTTTCGGCTGTTGTCAGGCAGAAGCCGTCGGTGGGGCCGCCCAGGCCGAACTCCGCCTCGTCTCCGTAGATCGTGCAGTTGATCGAGCAGGTGTCTATCCAGGCGCACGCTGTCACGTCGACATCGCTCATGCCCGACTCCCTTCCCGAGCTCGGACGTGTTGGTCGACTGAGTGCCCGGTGGATCGCTCTAGGTTTCTCGCTGTTCGCAGCCGGAGGTCGGCCAGCGGATCGGCGAGGGTGCCGCGAGGACCGGCAGGATCGAGGGGTGGCGCCGGTCGGGCTTGGGGCGTAGCGCCCGCGGCGCGGTGCCGGTGTGCGGCACCGTGGAGTTCGGTTGGTGTTCATCTGGGGTTGGGCGAAATGCGCATCGGGGGCTTTGCGGGCTCGGTGTTAATTGTGTGAATAGGGGATCTCCTGCCGTTGTCCGCCGCGTAAAAATTACTGGTGGGAAGTTCTTGAATCGTTTCTCCGGTCCGCTGTGGACAGTTTTGAGAAGGCTGGCGGGTTTTGGTCAGGGTGCTGGTGGTCTGTGCTCTGGTCGTTATCTTCGGGGCTGACCGGGTCGAATTCTCAAGCACTGCGAGTGGCGCGGGCGAGTCGGGAGGTGCGGGCGTGCGGCGAACCCCTGCTGGGGTGGCGACATGGCTTCCCACCTGCGGTTTCATCGGCTTTCCCGGATTGGTGGGTGGATGTCGTGGCCCCCGGAGGCGGCGTCCGCCCGCTGCTGAACCCTGATTCTCGTGCAGATGTCGGTCAACGCCGACCGCTGGAGATGCTCATTCCCAACGGTTTCCGGTTCGCCGGTAGGTCCATTGTGGATTCTTCGGTGGTCGGGTGTTCCTGGCGATGACGGCCAGAGGAAGTGCGGCGGACGTGCAGCAGGTTCTCGCGGCATTCGACGGATTCGCGCCGGTGGTGACTGTTCTGCTCCCGCTTTCGGTGGCGGTGGGATTGGGATCCGCGGTGGCGCGCGCAGTGGCTCGCAGCGGTCCCGACCCGCGGGAGCCGCTGCTCGACGGGGCGCTCGTGTACTCGGCGCTCTGCGTCGGGTACCTGGTCTTCCTCCCGCAGCCGCCCGCTCCGGAACCCGTCCGGCCCAGCCTCGGCAAGGACGTGTCGATGGCGCTGACGGCCGGCCCCGGCGATGTGCTGCCCTGGGTCCAGCTGGCCGGGAACGTGCTGCTGCTGGTGCCGCTGGCGGTGCTGGTGCCGCAGCGGCTGCCGTGGTTCGACAGCGTCGTCAAGATCGCGTTCGCCGGGCTGCTGCTGTCGGTGTCCATCGAGCTGACCCAGTTCCTGGCCGTTCCCGGCCGGGTCGCCGCGACCGACGACGTCGTGTGCAACACGATCGGCGCGGCCGTCGGCGGGATCCTGGCGCGGCTGCCGCACTGGGTCGGCAGCCGCCCGCAGCACAGCGTCGGCCAGCCGGTGTGGGTGCTGATCGCCAAGGTCGAGCAGGAGCGCGGAGCGCTCAGCAGGCAGCGATCACGATGAGCCCCGGTGGCCGGGGAAGCGTTTCCGCGTCAGACATCCCCGGCCACCGGTTCCACCATCCGAAGTGGACGGTCAACGCTGGATCTTCTCGTTGCGCTCGCTCAGCGAACGGCCGAGCGCGGCGACCTCCTGCTCCATCTTCGGGATCAGGCGGCGCACGGTCGGGCGCATGAGGAACTCGACGAGCCGGGACGACGGGACGTTGCGCAGCCAGTGCATCAGCGCGATCGCGCGCGGGACGTACACCCGGCGGGCGCGTCGCTCGACGCCGTCGGCGAAGGCCTCGGCGCAGTCCTGGACGCTCGTGGTGGCGCGCATCGGCCAGGGCAGGCGCTTGCGCATCATCTCGAAGGCGCTCAGGTCGTGCGCCACGTCGCGCACCATGTCGGTGTCGATCCACGACGGGTGCGCGCTGCCCACGCCCACGCCCAGGTGCATGACCTCGGTGCGCAGCGCGCAGGCGAGCGCTTCCGCACCCGACTTGCTCGCGGTGTAGGCGGCCATGCCGCCGATCGGCGTGAACGCCGACAGCGACGAGACCACCAGCAGGTAGCCGCGGCGCTCGATCAGGTGCGGCAGGGCCGCGCGGGCGGTGTGGAAGACACCGTTGATGTTGACGTCGATGGTCTTGGTGAACGCGCTCGGGTCGCTCTTGCGCACGGTCCCGATCGGGGCGATCCCGGCGTTGGCGATGACCGCGTCGATTCGGCCGAGCTGCTCGGCTGCGGCGTCCACGGCTGCCTTGATCGAGTCGCCGTCGGTGACGTCGGCCTCGGCCCAGAAGTGGCCGTCGCCGAGTTCTGCCGCGACGGCGGCGAGCTCGTCGGGCTCCAGGCCGATCAGGGCGAGCCGTGCGCCGCGGCGGGCCAGCTCCCGGGCGGTCTGCGCGCCGATCCCTCGCGCGGCACCGGTGATCAGGACGACCTTGCCGGACACCTTCGGCATGAGCACTCCCTCGGTCGACGTTATCTACTCGACAGTAGGCTACTCATAGTAGGTTTCGTCGGAGCGCTGCGGAAGAGGCGGATTCCGCGGGCTTGACCCTCCAGTCGCTGGAGGCCGCACCGTTGACCCCACTCGATCTTGAAGTGGAGGTTTCCGATGCGACGTGCGATCGGCCTGCTGGCCGCAGCGCTGCTGCTCACCGGGTGCGCGGGCACCGCGCGGGCCGCTCCCGAGCTGACCGTCGGCGGCGGTGCGATCGACGAGCCGCTGGCGGTCGTCGTGAGCGGATTGGTGCCGGGGGAGCGGGCCTCGGTGTGGGCGCGGATGACCGACGACCGCGGTCGGATGTGGACTTCGTGGGCGACGTTCGCAGCCGACCGCGGCGGGCGCGTGGACATCGCCGAGCTCGCCCCGGTCAGCGGTTCCTACGCCGGAGCGGACCCGACCGGACTGCTGTGGTCGATGCGGCTGCCGTCCGCAGAACCGGTGTCCGAACCGCGAGCGGCGTTGAGCGGAGCAGAGGTCCGGCTGACCATCGGCGTCGACATCGGCGGGCGCACGGTGGCGCAAGCGCCGGTGGTGGTGCCGCTGCACGCGCCGGGAGTGCGATCGACGTCGATCGCCGAGGACGGGCTGGTCGGTGACCTCCACCTGCCGCCCGGTCCCGGGCCGCACCCCGGCGTGGTCCTGCTGGGCGGGTCCGAGGGCGGGCGGCCGAATCCCGAGCTGGGGCGGTTCCTGGCCGGGAAGGGCTTCGCCGTGCTGGGCCTCGCCTACTTCGGGCTGCCCGGGCTCCCGCCCGCGCTCGACCGGATACCGGTCGAGTACGGCACCCGCGCGGTGGACTGGCTGCGGGCGCGGCCGGAGGTCTCCGACGGTCGGGTCGGCGTGGTCGGCCTGTCCAGGGGCGGCGAGTTCGCGCTGGTCCTCGGTGCGCACGCGCCCGGCGTGGGCGCGGTGGCGTCGATCGTCGGGTCCGGAGCGGTGTTCCCGAGCGCGGCGCCGCAGGCATCGTCCTGGGCGCACGCCGGTGCCGACCTCCCGCCGCTGGTGATCGCTTCACCCGGCTCGCCGGTCGGCTTCCTGACCGAGGCGGTGCGCGGACGCCCGGGGCGGTTCGTCGACACCCAGGGCACGACGGCCACGCGGGAGGAGCTGGACCGCGCAGCGATCCCGGTCGAGCGCAGCGATGCCGCGTTCCTGCTGGTGTCCGCCGAGCGGGACGAGATGTGGCCGTCGCAGCGGCTGCTGGACGTCGCGGCGCGGCGGCTCGGCGACCGCGCCGAGCACGTGGTCCAGCCGGGAGCCGGGCACTTCATCCTCGACGTGCCGAACCTCCCCACCTCCTACACCACCGCGGTCCCGCTGATCCCGGGCCTGTTCTGGGCGGCGGGCGGTGGAACCCCGCAGGCCAATGCGGCAGCCACCGCGGACACCGTCCGCCGGGTCGTCGAGCTGTTCCAGGAGGAATTGTGATCGGCATCGCCTTCGGCGCGGGCTACGCGGCGCTGATCGCGCTGCTCGGCGTCCTGTTCGGGTATCCGCTCGATCCGGTGCTGATCGGGTTGGCGGTGCCCGCGGCCCTGGCGTCTTCCGCCCGCCGGAACACCTGGGTGCCGATGTGGTGCCTCGGCGCGGTCACGGCGCTGGTGGTGCTCGGCGAGATCGCGGGCTCCGGCGAGCGCATCGTGATGGGCGGAGTGCTCGTCGGCACTGGTCCGCAGTGGATCGGGGCGTTGGCGGCGGGCTGGCCGCGGCTGCTCGTGCTCGTCGGCGCGGCCGGGCTCCGGCGCGGTCAGGAGCGGCCGCGCAGGCGGAAGGCGCTCGGGCAGGCCGCACTGCTGGCCGTGATCGCGACCGCGTGCACCGCATTCGGAACCGCGCTCTCCGGCGGGCTGCTGGCCTGGGCGCTGGTGGGCAACGTCCTCGCGTTCGCGGTGGCGGGCTTCCTGCTGCTCCGGTCCGGGCTGGTGCTGCCGGTGCTGCTGCTGGCCGTCGGCGCGCTGCTGGCCGGATTCGACGAGCAGCTCGTCGACGTCGGCGCCCCGGCGGCCACGCACCTGCTGCTCTGGCCCGCCTACCTCGTGGTGGCGCTGCTGCTGGCAGGGCTCGAAGCGCTGGTCCGGCGGCGGGCCTGAAAAAGGAGAACGGGGCCGCGGCTGCCCGCGGCCCCGTTCGACGCCTCGGATCAGAGAGCGTTGATCTTGGTCAGCACGTCCTGCTGCCCGGCGAGGAAGTCCTCGGCCAGCTTGCGCATGGCCTGCGCCTGGCCCTCCTCCTGCTCGGAGCGGGCCAGCTGCGCAGCGCTCTGCTCCAGCGTCTGCAGGGCCTGCTTCCACTGCTGGTCGAACTGCGCGCCGCTGAGCTCCTTCAGCTGGTCCAGCTGCTGCGTGGACTGCTGGTCGGTGCCGCTGGTCTCGTCGGCGGTGTCCTCCGGGGCGCTGCCCGACTGCTGCCCGGCCGCCGAGGTCAGGAACGCGTTGAGCTGACCGACCTGCAGCTGAGCGGACTGCTGGAGCTCGCCGGCGAGCGCCTTGGCCTCCGCGCTCTGCGCGTTGCTCTGGGCCAGCTGCGTCAGCTCCAGCACCTGCTGGCGGTTGGCGAGCAGCTGCTGGGCGAACTCGCGGTCCGTCTCGCTGTGCTCACCCGCGGCGTGCTGCCCGGCGTTGTGCTGCGCGGTCGCCGGCGGCGGCGTGCCGGGGGCCGGGGGCTGGTCGCTCGGTGCCTCGGCAGGCGTGCAGCCCGCGAGGGCGAGACCGCCGATCAGCACAGCGCCGATGATCGTGCTCCTCCGCACGTGCTTCCCCTCCAGGATCTGGTGGACGTCGTCCCAGGGCGGCCCGTCGAACTGCTCGCAGGTAGGGCTGCCGGACCTGTTGACCAGTAGGCTAACTGCCCCTCCAGAACCTGCTGGTGGCTGGTCTGCGTAGCGGTGCGGGTGGCGGAACCTGAGTGCTTCCCTGGACTGCGGGTGCCCCTCCTGATGTATGTCCGATACACGGCGGAGGGGCCGTCCTCGCCAGGAAAGCACTCAGAACCCGCGGGTGGTCGTTTTGAGTGCGTACTCGAAGCGGCTGACGCCGCTTGCACAAGCGCGGACGGCTTCGCCGACAGGCCTTCTCAGGCGCGTGCGGGCGACATAGCCCCGGGGCCCGCCATGATCGCGGCCTGTCGGGTCGATCTCACTCGGGGTGACCGGGCGCGGGGCAATGAATAGGGTGGCTACGGCCCGGCCGAACTCCGGCCAGGCACCGGGACTAGTATCCGCAGTCGGCAGCGTTCGCGATCTGCTCGTCCTGCAGTCGCCCTGCGGGGTGTCGCATGCTGTCATCCGGCCCACCCGGGTCGGGGCGGATCCGACCGGATCCGATGAAGGCTTCAAGGGAGTGCAGGAGGCACCGTGACGGCCGTCGCGCCACAGCCGATCGCCACGCGCCCCTATCCGGTGCGCAAAACGGTCAAGGGTTCGTTCATGGCGCGGATGTTCCGCACCACGGACCACAAGCAAATCGGCATCATGTACCTGGTCACGTCGATGGCGTTCTTCCTCGTCGGCGGCCTGATGGCGATGCTGATCCGCGGTGAGCTCGCGGTTCCGGGGATGCAGTTCCTGTCGCAGGAGCAGTACAACCAGCTGTTCACCATGCACGGCACGGTGATGCTGCTGCTGTACGCGACGCCGATCCTGTTCGGCTTCGCCAACTACATCCTGCCGCTGCAGATCGGCTCGCCCGACGTCGCGTTCCCGCGGCTGAACGCCCTCGGGTACTGGCTGTACTCGTTCGGCGGTCTGATGGTCGTCAGCGGGTTTCTGCTGCCGGGCGGCGCCGCGGACTTCGGCTGGTTCGCCTACACCCCGCTGTCGGACGCCCTGCACTCGCCGGGCCACGGCGCGGACTTCTGGGTCGCCGGTCTGGCCGTCTCCGGTCTGGGCACGATCCTGGGTGCGGTGAACATGATCACCACGGTGGTCTGCTTGCGGGCGCCGGGCATGACGATGTTCCGGATGCCGATCTTCACCTGGAACATCCTGGTGACCAGCGTGCTGATCCTGATGGCGTTCCCGATCCTGACCGCCGCGCTGCTGGGCCTGATGGCCGACCGGCACCTGGGTGCGCACGTGTTCGACCCGGCCAACGGCGGCGTGATCCTCTGGCAGCACCTGTTCTGGTTCTTCGGCCACCCCGAGGTCTACATCGTGGCGCTGCCGTTCTTCGGCATCGTCTCGGAGATCTTCCCGGTGTTCAGCCGCAAGCCGATCTTCGGCTACTCCGGCCTGGTGTACGCCACGCTGGGCATCGCGGCCCTGTCGGTCGTGGTGTGGGCGCACCACATGTACGCCACCGGCGCGGTGCTGCTGCCGTTCTTCGCCTTCACCACGTTCCTGATCGCGGTCCCGACCGGTGTGAAGTTCTTCAACTGGATCGGCACCATGTGGAAGGGGCAGCTGACCTTCGAGTCACCGATGCTCTTCAGCGTCGGCTTCCTGGTCACCTTCCTCTTCGGCGGTCTGACCGGTGTGCTGCTGGCGATGCCGCCGGTCGACTTCCACGTGTCGGACACCTACTTCGTGGTGGCGCACTTCCACTACGTGCTCTACGGCACGATCGTGTTCGCCACCTTCGCGGGCATCTACTTCTGGTTCCCGAAGATGACCGGCCGGATGATGGACGAGCGGCTGGCCAAGCTGCACTTCTGGCTGACGTTCATCGGCTTCCACGGCACGTTCCTGGTCCAGCACTGGCTGGGCAACGAGGGCATGCCGCGCCGGTACGCCGACTACCTGGAGTCCGACGGCTTCACCATGCTGAACACGATCTCCACGATCGGCGCGTTCATCCTGGGTGCCTCGATGCTGCCGTTCCTCTACAACGTGTTCAAGAGCTACCGCTACGGCGAGGTCGTCGAGGTCGACGACCCGTGGGGCTACGGCAACTCCCTGGAATGGGCCACCTCCTGCCCGCCGCCGCGGCACAACTTCACCGAGCTGCCCCGGATCCGCTCCGAGCGCCCGGCCTTCGAGCTGCACTACCCGCACATCGCCGAGCGGATGCGCCTCGAAGCACACCTGAGCCTCACCGGCAAGACCATCGCCCACAAGCACGAGGGCGGCGGCACCGCGACGGCTGTGAAGGAGAAGCCGGCGAAGACCGGCGAGGACAGCTCCGAAGAGTGATCTGAGCGCTAGCACCGCACAGCGCGACTGTGCCAGGGTGGAGCTAGCTCGACGAAGAGCCCCGGCGGGCCGTGCTCGCCGGGGCTCTTCGCATCTTGTGGGCATTCAGAGAGGAAGAACCGCTGCCGTGAGCACCGCGAATGCGACCACCGTCCTGATCACCGTGACCGGGAAGGACAAGCCGGGCGTCACCTCCGTGCTGTTCGCCGCGCTGACCCGGCACGGCGTGGACATCGTCGACGTCGAGCAGGTGGTGATCCGAGGACGCCTGGTGCTCGGCGTCCTGGTGTCCACCGAGCGCGACCCGGAGCAGCTGCAGGAGGCGGTGGAGCAGGCGATGGCCACCGTCGGCATGACCGTCGACGTGGCGATCGGCGCCGAGGACGGCGACGGCAGCAAGCTCTCCTCCAGCCACGTGGTGGTGGTGCTCGGGCAGCCGCTGACCGCGCGCCACTTCAGCGAGGTCTCCCGCGGACTGGCCGAGATCGGGGTCAACATCGACTCCATCCGGCGGGTCGCCGACTACCCGGTGACCGGGCTGGAGCTGCAGGTCAGCGCGCCGGAGTCGGACGACGACACGGAGCTGACCCAGGCGATGGCCGACATCGCCGCGCGCGTCGGCGTGGACCTGGCGGTGGAGCGCACCGGGCTGGCCCGGCGGGCGAAGCGGCTGGTCGTCTTCGACGTGGACTCCACGCTGATCCAGGGCGAGGTCATCGAGATGCTGGCGGCGCGGGCCGGTTGCGAGGACCAGGTCCGCGAGGTCACCGAGCGCGCCATGCGCGGCGAGCTGGACTTCGCCGAGTCGCTGCGGCAGCGGGTCGCGGTGCTGGAGGGCCTGCCCGCGTCGGTGCTGGACGAGGTCGCCGCGGAGCTGGAGCTCACCGCGGGCGCCCGCACCACGATCCGCACGCTGCGGCGGCTGGGCTTCCACACCGGTGTGGTCTCCGGCGGGTTCACCCAGATCATCGACCAGCTGGTGGACGAGCTCGGCCTGGACTTCAGCGCGGCGAACGAGCTGGAGGTCGTGGACGGCAAGCTGACCGGCCGGGTGATCGGCGAGATCGTGGACCGCGCGGGCAAGGCGAAGGCGCTGCGCCGCTTCGCCGAGTCCTTCGGCGTCCCGGCCGCGCAGTGCGTCGCGGTCGGCGACGGGGCCAACGACATCGACATGCTCTCGGCGGCGGGCCTGGGCGTGGCGTTCAACGCCAAGCCGGCGCTGCGCGAGGTCGCCGACACCGCCCTGTCCCACCCGTTCCTGGACGCGGTGCTGTTCGTCCTCGGCGTCACCCGCGCCGAGATCGAGTCGGCCGACGCCGAGGACGGGGTGCTGCGGCGCGTTCCGCTGGACGTGTGATGCGACCGGGGAATAACGACGGCCCGGAAGCGGCTGATGGTGGTGTGCAGGACACCGCCTTCGACGTGCTGGACCCGCTGATCACCCGCTACGCCTCCTGGCTGGCCCTGCCGGGCGCGGCCACCGCGGACACCTCGGACGAGGACCCGGAGAACGTGGTGCTGATGCCGATGGTCCTGCGCATCGAGCGGCGGGAGCCGCCGGACCGCACGGCGCTGCTGGAAGCGGCGGCATCGGCGGCGCTGGCGGTCTGCCTGGACGAGCGCTGCAAGCCGGGCGGCGAGTGGCACGAGGCCATGAGCACCTGGATCAGCGGCCGCATCCGCAAGGTGGCGCGGCGGGCGCGCGGAGCGCACTGGGAAGCGGTGCAGTCGCTGCCCGGCCGCACGTTCGAGGTCGGCAACGCCGAGGTGCGGGCCTTCCTGCCGATGCGCGTCGCGGACATGCCGAAGGAGCTCAGCCGCCTGCAGATCTCCGGCAGCGAACTGGACTCCGACGAGCCGGGCGACCCGGCCCCGGGTGCACCGGTGCTGTGGCTGAACCCGGACGTCCCGATGAGCGCCGGGAAGTCGGCGGCCCAGGTCGGCCACGCGACGATGATCCTGGCCTCCCTGCTGCACGGCGAAGGCATGAGCGCGGAGCTGGAGCGCTGGTCGGCCGACGGCTTCCGCTGCTCGGTCCGCAAGGCCGACGCGAAGACCTGGGCCGGCCTGCACCCCCGCGACGACCCGGAGAAGGCCTGGCGAGAAGCCCGGGTGGGCATGGTCCGCGACGCGGGTTTCACCGAAGTGGACCCGGGCACGGTCACCGTCCTCGCCCAATGGCGCCCGATTTCCTGACAGTTCGTCACGTTCCTGGGTAGGGTCCCCCGCGTGGGGGACCCAGACCTAGCAGCCCTGGCCCGATCGGTGTGCGAGGGCGATCGTCCGATCAAAGCGTTCTACGCGGCATTCGCGAAGGCCGTCGTCTACGCCCAACGCCCGGAGAAGCCCGGCGTGTTCGTGACCGACACCGAGAGCCAGGGCCGGTGGACGGTGGCGTTCACGAGCCTGGATCGCCTTGCCGCCCACGCGGGTGCGTGCGACTACATCTCGATGCCGGGCGCGGTCTTCCTGGAGCTGGTGCCGCCCGGTGTGGGCGTGATGGTCGATCCCGATGACGACCACCGGCTGCCGCTGGTGGCGCGGGTCGACGACTTCTTCGCACTCGAGCGGGAGTGGAAGCGCACGGCGCCGGCGCGCCAGGCCGCTGCTCGCAAGGCGGTGCGGTGAGCTTGGACGGCAACGGCTTTCACGTCGAGATCGAGCTGCTGGAAAAGGCGTCGAGGAACATGGACGAACTCGTCGCCGGGCAGGACAACTCGGAGCTGAGCGAGTTGCCGGGCGCGGCTGAGTCCTACGGCCATGCCGATCTGCTCTCGGCCTTGACGGAGTTCTGCGACCGGTGGTCGGTCGGCCTGGACGCGCTGTGCGACCGAGCCACCCGGATGAGCTACTCGCTCGCCGAGACCGCCAAGGCGTACCGCGAAGCGGATCAGGCGGGTGCGGACGCGCTTTCGGTCGACCCGGGGATCGATGCGGTGCAGCCGCCGATGACGATCCCGGGGATGGGCCGATGACCTTCGAGCTCGGGCAGGCCACCGAGCCGACGCTGCTGGTGCCCGGAGACCCGGACGCGATCATGGCGAACGCCCGGTTCATCCGGGAACGAGCGGTCAAGGCGTCCGAGACCGGCGAAGCGCTGAAGCGGATCGATGCCGGCGGGTGGAGCGGCGAGGCCGCGGACCTCTGGCACGAGCAGCACCAGACCGATGTTCCGCGCTGGTTCGACGGCGGGGATTCGCTGGCGGCCGGAGCTGCCGCGCTCGAGGAGTACGCGCGGGTGCTGCGGTGGGCCCAGGCCGAGGCGGCGGAGGCCGCTCGGTTGTGGGCGGAGGGAGAAGCCGCCACCGAGCAGGCGAAGCTGGATCACGAGCAAGCCGTCGCCAACTCGCAAGGCGGTGCGGTCGTTCCCTTCGTCGATCCCGGCGGGGAGCGGCGGCAGGCCGCTCAGGACATGCTGCGGGCGGCTCGGCAGGAGCTGGTCTGGGAGGGCGACCGCGCTGCGTTCGCGCTGCGGGAAGAAGCCGCGGTGGCACCGCAGGATTCCCAGGCGCAGATCGATGCGAATTTCTTCGGTGCGCTCTGGGAAGGTTTCAGCGGCACGTTCACCGCGTTCTACGACGCCTTCTCCGATCCACTGGGGACGGTGCAGGCGATGGCCTACGCCGCCACTCACCCCGTCGAAACGCTCAAGGCGATGGTCTCCTGGGACGATTTCGCCAACGGACGCGGCGAAGTGGGGCTGGGCAGGATCACCGGCGAGGTCATCGGCGGAATCATCACCGGCGGGATCGGCAAGGTCCTCAAGACGGTCAGGGAGGTTCCGGACGCCCCCGAGCACCGGATCCCGGTCTCCGAGCGGCCGACGACCGGCGACCCGATCGACGTCGCCACCGGCAGCATGGTGCTCGCGCAGACCGATGTCGAACTCCCGGGCCTGCTTCCCCTGGTGCTCAAGCGGTTGCACCTCTCGTCCTTCCGGGCCGGGCAGCACTTCGGCCCGACGTGGGCCTCGACGCTGGACCAGCGGTTGGAGCTGGACGGGACCGACGTGTGCTTCGTCGCCGACGACGGCACGCTCTCCCTCTTCCCGCAGCCGGCTCAGGGAGCGTCCGTCGGCGCGGTGACCGGGCCGCAGCGGAGCTTGGCGCGTTCCGAAGACGACGCCTACACGCTCACCGATGTGGCGCAGGGCAGGACGCTGCACTTCGGTCCCGCAGGCGAGATCCGGCCGTTGACCGCGATCGTGGACCGCAGCGGCCAGCGCATCGACGTCGAGCGCGATGCCGATGGGGTGCCCGTCGAGGTGCGGCACTCCGGCGGCTACCGCATCCGGGTGGAGTCCGACGCCGGTCTGGTGACGGCGTTGCACCTCCGCGACGCGGACGACGGCGATGACGTGCTGTTGATGCGCTACGGCTACGAGGACCAGCGGCTCACGGAGGTGATCAACGCTTCCGGTCTGCCGCTCCGGTTCACCTACGACGAGTCGGGTCGCATCACGAGCTGGACCGACCGAAACGACAAGTGGTACCGCTACGTCTACGACGCGGGCGGCCGGGTCGTGGAGGTCGAGGGCTCCGGCGGTTTCTTCAGCGGCACGCTGGAGTACGACCACGAGAACCGGATCACCACCTGGACCGACTCGCAGGGCTCGCGCACCGAGTACCACCTCAACGAGGCCGGTCAGACGGTCCGCGAGCTCGACGCGCAGGGCGGCGTGATCCGGTCGGAGTGGGACGACCGGGACCGGTTGCTCTCCCGGACCGATCAGCTCGGCCGCACGGTTCGCCACGAGTACGACGAGGTCGGCAACCTGGTCGCGGTCACGCGTCCGGACGGCAGCCAGACCCGGCTCGAGTACAACGATCTCCGGCTCCCGGTCGTGGTCATCGCGCCGGATGGCACGGTGTCGCGCCGGGAGTACGACGAGCGCGGGAACGTCATCAGGACGGTCGACGCGCTCGGTGCGGTCACCAGCTACGCCTACGACGAGCACGGTCGTCTGACGAGTTTCACGGACGCGCTGGGCAACGTGCGGCGGGTCGAGACCGATGCGGCGGGTCTGCCGGTCGTCGTGACCGACCCGATGGGCAACGCGACCCGCTATGCGCGGGACGGGTTCGGCCGGGTCACGCAGGTGGTGGACCCGCTGGGCGGCACCACCCGGTTCGGCTGGACGGTGGACGGCAAACCGGCGTGGCGGACCTTGCCGGACGGCGCGACCGAGCGCTGGCTGTACGACGGCGAAGGCAACCTCCGCACCTTCGTCGACGCTCTGGGACAGGAAACCCGCACCGAGGTCACGCACTTCGACCTGCCGTCGGCCGAGATCCGGCCGGACGGAACGCGCCTGGAGTTCGGCTACGACACCGAGCTGCGCCTGGTCAGCGTCACCAACGAGCAGGGCCTGGTGTGGCGCTACGACTATGACGTGGTGGGCAACCTGGCGCGGGAGATCGACTTCAACGGCCGTGCGGTCACCTATCGGCACGACGCGGCAGGTCAGCTCATCGAGCGCACCAATGGTGCCGGTGAGACGACCTCGTTCTCCCGCGACGTCCTGGGGAACGTGATCGAGCGCCGCAACGGCTCGGTGACGTCGACCTTCACCTACGACCCGCTGGGCCGCTTGCTCGAAGCGATGGACGGCGACACCCAGGTCACCTTCGACCGCGACCCGGCCGGACGTGTGCTCGCCGAGAGCATCAACGGCCGGACCGTGGCATCGGTGTACGACCGGCTGGGCCGCAGGATCCGCCGCCGCACGCCGTCGGGCGCGGAGAGCGTGTGGGAGTACGACCCGAACGGTCGGCCGAGCGCGCTGCACACGGCAGGGCGCACCCTGCGCTTCGGCTACGACCGCGCAGGCCGCGAGGTTCAGCGATCGTTCGGCCCCGATGTGGTCCTGGCCCAGGCCTGGAACGCCAACCACCAGCTGCTCTCGCAAACCCTCACCGGCGCCGGTCAGCAGATCCAACGGCGCTCGTACACCTACCGCGCGGACGGATACCTGACCGGGCTCGACGACAAGCTCACCGGCCCGCGCACGTTCGACCTCGACGGCTTGGGCCGGGTCACCGCGGTGAACGGTCCTGGCTGGTCGGAGCGCTATGCCTACGACGCGGCGGGAAACCTCGCGCACGCGTCCTGGCCGACTTCAGATCCGGAAGAACCCGGCGACCGCGAGTACAGCGGCACGCTGATCCGCCGAGCGGGCAAGGTCCGCTACGAGCACGACGCCCAAGGCCGGGTGGTGCTCCGCCAGCGAAAGCGCCTGTCCCGCAAGCCGGAAACCTGGCGCTACTTCTGGGACGCCGACGACCGCCTGACCGAAGTCCTCACCCCGGACGGAGCCCGCTGGCGCTACCGCTACGACCCGCTGGGCCGCCGAGTAGCCAAGCAGCGCCTCACCCCCGACGGCTCGCGCGTCCTGGAACAGATCGAGTTCATCTGGGACGCGGCGGTCCTGGCGGAACAAGCTCACACCGACGGCCTGCCCAACGGCCCGAACCTGCTGGACGCGCGAGTCACGGTCTGGAACTACGAGCCGGGCACCTTCCGCCCGCTGACCCAAGCGCAACGCTCAGCAGTCCGAAACGCACCCCAGCCCTGGATCGACGAACAGTTCCACTCGATCATCACCGACCTCGTCGGAACCCCAACAGAACTGATCAACGACCAAGGCGCGGTGTCCTGGCACCAACGAACAACCCTCTGGGGCGTCACCCCCGACCAACCCCGAACGGCCGCCTACACCCCACTCCGCTTCCCAGGCCAGTACCACGACCCGGAAACGGGCTTCAACTACAACTTCCACCGCCACTACGACCCGAACACCGCCCGTTACGGCAGCACCGATCCGCTGGGTCTTTCAGCGGGGCCAAACTCCTACCGTTACGTTCCCAACCCGCATGCGTTGATTGACCCACTGGGTCTCAGAGCCGATACCGCGTGTGGTCCGCATCTTGCGCTGGGTCTGGATCAGACGAGAGTGGAGATCGGAGGTCGGGTCTTAATTAACCCGGACTCGTTGGAGAATTTTGCCGCTGAGCATGGCGCTATTACTTGGCGCAATGAAATGTTCAGCGACGTTATGCCTACTGATAGGAAGCCCACGGAAGGTGAGCTTCATCAGATGATTGACCGTGTTGTGCAAGGAGGTGGTCGGATTAGCTTCAATCTCGAGGGAATGGACGACGTAGCCGGGATCATCGACGGAACTTCTCCTCGTGCTGGCAGTTCTACAGGAATGGAGCTCCGATACGTGCTGAGTAATCCGGAGGCCAGGAGGGTTACGACGTTCTATAATGGCGCCATTCCTGGTTGATTCCTGAAGTGGATTTATGTATTGCTGGAAGGTGTGGTTCCATGGTTGGATGGTGTTGTTATGTTTGAGAGTTCGGCGGATGAGTGGAGAAACTGGGAGCTGATTGCTGAGGCGCGTGATCGCAGGAGTCAGGATTCTTCGCCTTCTTGTAGTGACTTGGTGAGGGCTGCGCGCGCCACATCGCTCCACAGGCTCTTTCCTTTCTTTAGCATGAACAGTCTGTGTTTCAGTACGCTTCCGGAAGCGCTGGGTCTCGTGGCTCCGGCGTTTGTTGTAATGAGTCGAGAGGGAGAGTATGTGATCTGGCGTGGGGATCCGAAAGGGGGTGAGCATGTGCGCGCGCTATCGACGCGCGAAGCTGTCGTGGCTGCAGAAAAGGTCGAGTTTCTCCTCGATGGCTGGCCTGCGAGTAGCGACGATTCCGGGCAGTAGAGCTTCGATGCTGACCTTTGATGCGGGTGTCAGCTGGCAGGGTGAGATGGGCGCCGCGCATGGATCGCCAGTTCGTTGGTTGCTGTGGTCGCTGGTATCCGTGCGGGAAGGCCGACGATCGGGTCTTGGTGAGCGCGTGAGCGGCTTCGGAACCGACCCCGGACACAGGCCGGGCCCGAGGGTGTTTTGCAATCTAGCGATTGCTAGGTCTTTGGCGGCCTGATGGTCGTCAAGGCCACTGCATCCTCGGGCCGGTCGCCGGGTTTCCCCGGTACCCATCAGCATGCCCAGGAGCAGCGCTTTCGCACCAGGGTCTTAAGTCCTGGTTTCGTCGTCGCCGACGCCTCGGGCGGCCAGGGCTTCGCCCAGGTCGTCGGCGTGGCGGAGGGTTCGGACCAGGAACGGGACCGCGAAGGCGGAGAGCGAGCGCTCCGCACCGCGGGCGCGTTGGGCCTCGCGGACCTGGGTCGCGATCGTCGACAGGGCCGCCACCGCTTGCAGGGTCAGGCCGACCAGCAGGCCGACCCGCTCCGGGCGGACCCCCAGGCGGCGGGTGGGGCGCAGGCCGCTTTCCACCGCGCTGACCAGGTCGTCGACGCGGGTCGTCAGGGTGAACAGGTTCGCCGCGCCGAGCGCGGTCAGCAGGCGCAGGCAGACCACCGCCGCGTTGTCGAAGCCGAGCATCCACCACTGCAGCAGGAACACCACCGCGAGCAGCGGGATCAGCAGGCGGGAGAGCTGCCAGCAGCGGCGCGCGGGGATGCGGGCCAGCACGTAGGCCAGGGCGACCGCCAGCGCCGAAAGGGCCAGGGCCAGCGGCGAGTTCAGCACGAAGATCACCACCGCGAACACCAGCAGTGCCAGGAACTTCCAGCCCGCCGGTGCCCGGTGCACGACGCTGGTGCCCGGTTCGTACAGGCCCAGCGGGTTCATCCGATCAGCTCCCGGTAGTACCGGACCGCCGCGGCGGGTTCGTCGTCGGCGACCACCTTGCCCGCTTCCAGGACCACCACGCGGTCGAAGTCGTCCAGCAGGTCCAGGTCGTGGGTGACCAGCACCACCTGCTGGCGGAGTCCGGCGAGCACCTCGGTGAAGTGCCGCTTGTTGCGCAGGTCGAGCAGCGTCGTCGGCTCGTCGCAGACCAGCACGTCCGGGTCCAGGACCAGCATCGAGCACAGCGCGAGGAGCTGCTTCTGCCCGCCGGAGAGCTGGTGCGCCGGGTGCTCGGCGTAGCCCGCCAGGCCGTGCTGGGCCAGCACTTCGGCCGCGCGGCGCTGCCGCTCCGCCTTGGACAGGCCCTGCTTGCGCAGCGAGAACGCGACGTCCTCGCCTGCCGTGGGCATCACGATCTGGCTGTCCGGGTGGGTGAAGACGAAGCCGACGCGGCGCCGCACCGCGCGGCCGTTGCGGGCCGGGTCGACGCCGTCGACCAGCACCCGGCCGCTGGTCGGGTGCACCAGGCCGTTGATCATGCGGGCCAGCGTGGACTTGCCGGATCCGTTCGCACCCACGAACGCCACGCGCTGCTCGTCCAGCCGCAGGTCCACGCCGTCCAGCACGGTGCGCTCGTCGTAGCTGTGCCCGACGCCCTCGAACTCGATCAACCCACTCGCTCCCACATCGTCGCCACCCCGAGCCCGCCGCCGGAGGACAGCGCGGCCAGGCCGGTGCGCGGCCCGTCGGCGCGGACCATCCGGCTGAACAGCCGCACCACCAGCACCGCCCCCGACGCACCCCACGGGTGGCCGAGCGCGATGGCGCCGCCGTCCGGGCTGACCAGCTGCTCGTCGATTCCCGCGGCGTCCAGGCAGGCCAGGGCCTGCCCGGCGAAGGCCTCGTTGAACTCGACCACCTCCGGGCTGCGCCGCGCCAGCAGCTCCCGCATCGCGGGCACCGCGCCCAGGCCCAGGCGGTTCGGGTCGACTCCCGAGGTCGCCCAGTCCACCAGGCGCAGGCCGGGCACGCCGAGCCTGCGGCGCTGCTCCTCGGTGGTGATCAGCACGGCTGCCGCGCCGTCGTTGATCCCGCAGGAGTTCGCCGCGGTGGCCGTGCCGTCGGGGGTGAACGCGGGCCGGAACCGGGCGAGCCGCTCGGCGGTGAACCGATCGCGCGGCCGTTCGTCCTCGATCGTGCCGCTCACCTGCACCAGCTCGGCGTCGAACCGGCCGGCCTCGCGGGCGGCGACGGCGCGGGCGTGGCTGCGGGCGGCGAAGGCGTCCTGGCGTTCGCGGGAGATCCCGGCCTCGGCCGCGACCAGGTCGGCCGCCGGTCCCATGTCCGGGTCGCCGATCTCGGCCGGGGCGAACGGGGCGCGCTGGTAGAAGCGGGGCGGTTCGGTGGCGGTGCGCGGGCGCCACGCCCGCCACGGCGCGGTCGACGGGCTCTCCACGCCGCCGGCGAGGAACCAGTCACCGGCACCGGCGCTGATCAGCGCTGCTGCGGTGGTGATCGCGGTGAGGCCGCTCGCGCACTGCCGGTCGATCGTCATGCCGGGCGTCCGCTCGCCGAGCCCGGCGCGCAGCGCGGCCACCCGGGCCGGGTTCCCGCCCGGGCCGAGGACGTTGCCGAGGAGCACGTCGTTCACTGCGGTCACACCGACGTCGTCCAGCGCGGCGCGCAGCACCGGGGCGGCGAGCCGGTCGACCGGAAGGTGGCGCAGAACGCCGCCCGCTTCACCGATCGGCGTCCGCCGCGCCGCGATCACCACCGGGGTCACAGCGCCTCCGCTTCGAACGATCCGGCGCGCAGTTGCTCCGCGACCAGTGCGCGCGCCGGTTTGCCGGACGCCGTCCTCGGCAGTTCGCGCACCGCCAGCCAGCGTCGCGGGCGTTTGGCCGGTTCCAGCGATTGCCTTGCTCTCGCCCGCAGATCGCGTCTCGACGGGCGAGCCGCCGGGTCGACCTCCACGACGGCTGTGACGAGTTCGCCGAAGCGGGGGTGCGGGGTGGCCGAGACCAGGACGTCGAGCACGCCGTCCGCGCCGCGCAGCACCGACTCGACCTCCTCCGCGCCGACCAGCCGCGCCCCGGTGTTGATCACCGCGCTGGCGCGGCCCAGGACCTCCAGCGAACCGTCCTCGTGCAGGATCGCCCGGTCGCCCACCGCCGACCAGCCCTGATCCGTGCTCGGCGGCACGAGGACGCCGTTGTCCAGGTAACCGTCGAAGGTGAGCGCGGAGCGGACCAGGAGCTCGGTGTCGCGCACCTCGACGTCGACGACGGGCCGCAGCCGACCGCCGCGCCGCACCGCGATCAGCGAGTGCTCGGCCGACCCGTAGTACTCGACCAGCTCGCAGCCCGGCAGCACCTTGCCCAGCCGCTCTTCGAGCTCCAGATCCACCCGCGCACCGGCGCAGACCACCGTCCGCAACGCGCACTCGGTGCGCAGGACCGGATCGCGTTCCAAAGTGGACAGCAGTGCGGCCAGCATCGCGGGCACCAGGTGGATGGTGGTGGCGTTCCGGGCTGCGGTTGCGGCGTCGTGAGCGGACCAGCGGTCCAGCAGGTGCACGTCGGCGCCCGCGTGCAGCGCGTGCAGGGCGCCGAAGAGGAACAGCGACGAGCTCAGCGGACCCGGGATCAGCACCCGGTCCTGCTGCGTCAGGCCGAGGTCCAGCGCGTCGAAGCTTCGCAACCAGGAGTCGCGGGATCGGATCAGCACCTTCGGGCGACCGCTGCTGCCGGAGGTGGTGGGGAGGTAGAACGGCGGGTTCTGCGGTGGGGGTGGGGCGATTTCGCACGAAATCGACGTCGGGCACGTGCGGGGAGGCGCGATTTCGCGCGAAATCGCCTCCAAGTCGAGCACGACGTGCGGTGCTGCGTCGGCGAGGACGGCGGAGCGCTCGCGCTCGGTCCACGTCGGCTCCAGGAGGAGCGCGGCGCAGCCCGCGAGATCCGCGCCGAGGAAGTGGGTCAAGCGCGTCAGCGCGTTCCCGCCGTCGAGCGCGACGCGCGAGCCCGGGCGCAGCAGGCGCGCAGCGCCGCGAGCGCGGGCGAGCAGCTCCGCGGCGTCGAGCGTCGCGTCGGAGTGCGCGACCCGCGAAGCGGGGGAGCGGCCGAGGATCGGGAGCACGGTCAGCTCTCGGTGGGAGCGCGGCGCGCTGTGCCGGTCAGCGCCGCCGGGACGGCGCGGTGCACGGCGACGGCGACCAGCGAGACGGCGACGAGCTTCACCAGGTCACCGGGCACGAACACCAGCGACTGCGCCGCGGCCGCACCGAGGTCGCCGATCATCAGGCCCCAGTACGGGATGCCGATCAGGTAGTCCACGGCGACACCGGCGAGGTTGGCCGCCAGCAGCACCAGCAGCGTCGGCTTCGGGGCCAGCTGCACGATCAGGCCGACCACCACCGCCGACAGCACCCAGCCGAGCACGAAACCACCGCTCGGACCGACGAACGGCGCGATGCCACCGCGGCCACCTGACAGCAGCGGCAGCCCGATCGCGACCAGCGCCAGGAACAGCAGCACCGACGCGCCGCCGCGGCGGGCGCCGAGGATGCTGCCCGCCAGGAGCGGCCCCATGTTCTGCAGCACGATCGGCACCGCCGCACCGCCGAGGTAGAAGCCCGGGAAGATGCCGAGGACGGCGATGAACGCGGCGAAGACCACAGTCCGGGCCAGGTTCGCGGCGGGCGCGGCTTGGCGTGGTGCGGACACGACGTCTCCTAGCAGTTGATCGACAACACTCGCCGCCGAGCGCCGACACCGGGCGCAAGGCCGCGGCCAGCCCGATCCCGTGGTCCGCTCGCAACCCTGTGACCAGGGGCTGGGCAGCGCCACTGCGGCCCGATCGGCGCGACTGCACCAACCTACCCGGCACCCCGGCCAGAACAGAAAGCCCGACGCCGAGTTGTCGACCAACCACAAAACCCACCACTACGCGGTGAGTCGTCCATCACGCCGGGCCGGGGGCGTGGCGTCAATTTCGTACGAAATTGACCGAAGCCCGGGCAGGGCTCCGGCAAAGTCGTCCTGGGTGGGGTCGGGTGGCAGTTTTGCCTGAAACTGACCGAACAGTCCGGGCGTAGCGGGGTGGCAGTTTCCGGCAAACTGCCGCACCGCACCAGCCCGACCGGACTTTGCCGGAACCCTGCGTCACCCGGGTGAACGTCAATTTCGTACGAAATTGACGCAGGCCCGGGTGATGTCAGGCGGTGCCGGTGAGGCGTTGGAGGGCGCCTCGGACGACCTTGGGGTCGTGGGTGGTCCAGAACGGGGGGAGGGAGGAGCGGAGGAAGCCGCTGTAGCGGGCCGTTGCCAGGCGCGGGTCCAGGACCGCGATCACGCCTCGGTCGTTCGGTGCGCGCAGGAGGCGGCCCGCGCCTTGGGCGAGCAGCAGCGCCGCGTGGGTTCCGGCGACCGTGAGGAAGCCGTTGCCGCCGTGCTCGGACACCGCTTTCTGGCGGGCCGAGGCGAGCGGGTCGTCCGGGCGCGGGAACGGGATGCGGTCCATCACCACCAGTTGCAGCGAATCGCCCGGCACGTCCACGCCCTGCCACAGCGACAAGGTGCCGAACAGCGAGGTCGCCGGGTCTTCGGCGAACTGGCGCACCAGCAGCGCCGTGGTGTCCTCGCCCTGGCACAGCACCGGTGTCGAGAGGCGTTTGCGCAGTTCCTCGCTGGCCTGCTTGGCCGCTCGCATCGAGGAGAACAGGCCCAGCGTGCGGCCGCCCGCCGACTGCACCAGCTCGGTCAGCTCGTCCAGGTACTCCGGCGGCAGCCCGTCGCGGCCCGGCGGCGGCAGGTGCCGGGCGATGTAGAGGATGCCGCTGCGCTGGTGCTCGAACGGCGAGCCCACGTCCAGGCCGGTCCACTTCAGCCCGCCGGTGTCCGACGGGGCCTCCTTGGCGGTGGCCATCCCGGCGACCGGCTGCGACCGCTGCTGCGCGGGCAGGCCCCACTGCCGGGCCAGCGTGTCGAACGAGCCGCCGAGCGCCAGCGTCGCCGAGGTCAGCACGGTGGTGCGCTGGCCGAACAGCCGCTCGCGGAGCAGTCCGCCGACGCCGATCGGCGCGATGCGGATGGTCGGCGGCCGGTTCGGGTCCGACGAGATCCACACGACTTCGAGCTGCTTCTCGTCGTCGAACGCTTCGAGCAGCCGGACCGCGGTGTCGTGGACTTCCTCGGTGATGGCGTGCGCGAGCTTGCGCGCGGTGTTGCCCTCGGTGTCCTCCTTGCGCTCCGGGCCGAGCGCGTTGATGCAGGCCCAAGCCGAGTCGCGCACCGCGGTCAGGGCGCCGCCGAGGTCCTGCGGGAGTTCCTCCAGCCGGCCCGGCGTCGCGGTCTGCAGCACGAGGTCCAGCCCCTCGGACGCTTCGGCCAGACGGTCGGCGGTCTCCTCGTCGATGGCCCGCCCGCAGCGGCGCGCGGCGAGCCGCACGGCGGTCGCGGCGAGCTCACCGGTGGCCGCCGAGGTCACCCGGTCGACCAGGTCGTGCGCCTCGTCGACCAGCACCACGTCGTGCTCCGGAAGCACCGGGCGGTCGTCGAGCGCGTCGATGGCCAGCAGCGCGTGGTTGGTGACCACGATGTCCGCGCGCCCGGCCTCGGCACGGGCGCGTTCGGCGAAGCAGTCGACGCCGACCGGGCAGCGGTGCACGCCGAGGCACTCCTTGGCGGTGACCGACAGCTGCCGCCAGGCCTGGTCGGTGACGCCGGGCACCAGCTCGTCGCGGTCGCCGGTCTCGGTCTCGGTGGACCACTCCTGCAGGCGCTTGATCTGCCGCTCCAGCGCGGAAGCGGCGAAGGCGTCGAACAGCGCGCCCTCGTCGGGCTCTTCCGGGGCGTTGCCGTGCACCCGGTTCAGGCACAGGTAGTTGCGGCGGCCCTTGAGGATCGCGAACGTCGGCCGCCGCCCCAGCGCGTCGGCGAGCGCGTCGGCCAGGCGCGGCAGGTCGCGGTCGACGAGCTGGCGCTGCAGCGCGATGGTCGCGGTGGACACGACGACCGTGGTGTGCTCGGCGACGGCGTGCCGGATCGCCGGGACCAGGTAGGCCAGCGACTTCCCGGTTCCGGTCCCGGCCTGCACGGCCAGGTGCTCACCGGTGCCGATGGAGTGCTGGACGGCTTCGGCCATCCGCGCCTGGCCCTCTCGCGGCACTCCGCCTACGGCCTCGATCGCGACGGTGAGCAGCGTCGGCAGATCCGGGATGTCCTGCTTGGCCTTGCCCGCGATCGGGAGCGCGGGCTCGTTCGGTGCGGCCTTGCCCGCCCGCGCCAGGTCGTCGGCGATCTCCGGTGGGAGCACGTCGTCTTCGTCGGGCTCGAACGCAACCGGGTCGGACCATCGCGGGACAGAGGTGGGCACGAAGAGAAACTACCGCGCGCCCCCGTCCACGAGCCCCGATGCCCCCGGATGGTGGCGATGCCGGAGCGACACCCGTCAGGACTCCATCGCGGCGCGTTCGGCGGCGCTGCGCAGGACGCAGAACTCGTTGCCCTCGGGGTCGGCGAGCACCGCCCAGCCCGAGCCGTCGGGGTTGCGGTGGTCGGCGACCAGGGTGGCGCCGATGCTCAGCAGCCGTTCCACCTCCTGCTCGCGCGGGGTTTCCGGGCGCAGGCACAGGTGGAGCCGGTTCTTGATCGACTTCGGTTCGGGCACCTGGTTGAAGTGCAGCACCGGTCCCTCGGCCAGCAGCACCTCGGTCTCCTCGTCGCCCGGCCGGGACTCCGGGTGCAGCGGGCGGCCGGTCACCTCGCTCCAGAACCGGGCGAGCTGGTAAGCGTCGGCGCAGTCGATCGCGATGTTCTGCAGTGCTGAAACCATGCGCGTGAGCTTTCCCGACCGCACCCGCGGATCGCTACCGGACGACGGGCTCGCCGATCAGGTTCACGCCAGCCGCGTCGAGTTCGGCGAGCGCCGCGTCGACGGTGTCGCGGGACACCCCGGCCGTCAGCTCCAGCAGGACCGAGGTCTCCAGGCCCTGCCGCGCCGCGTCCAGGGCCGTCGCGCGGACGCAGTGGTCGGTGGCGATGCCCACCACGTCGACCCGGCGGACCCCGCGCTCGGTCAGCCAGTCGTGCAGCGGCCGGTCGCGGGAGTCGATGCCCTCGAAGCCCGAGTAGCCGTCGCTGTGCTGGCCCTTGGAGAACACCGCCTCCACCGGGCCCACGTCCAGCGCCGGGTGGAACGCCGCGCCCGGCGTGCCCGCGACGCAGTGCCGCGGCCAGCTGCGCACGAAGTCCGGCTCGTCGCTGAAGTGCGCGCCCGGGTCGATGTGGTAGTCGCGGGTGGCCACCACGTGGTCGTGGTCGAACCCGGCGAGGTACTGCGAGATGGCCGCGGCCACGTCCGCGCCGCCCGCCACCGCGAGCGCGCCGCCCTCGCAGAAGTCGTTCTGCACGTCGACGATGATCAGCGCCTTGGTCATCCCGCCTCCTCGGTTGTGCGGTGGGACCAATTCTGGTCGTTGGTCAGGCGGTGTGGAAGGTGGTCGGGATGGCCGGTTCGCCGTGCGAGAGCTTGAGGCCCTCCCAGGGCAGCGTGACCAGGGCGTGCCGGAGCCGCTGGCGGTCGTCCTCCAGGGTGGGCAGGTCCGCGACGCGCTTGCCGTCGCGCATCAGCGGGATCTGCAGGAAGCGGTCGTGCGGGCCGAGCACCGGCTCGGACGCGCCCGGCGCGGTCTGGAAGATGACCTCCTCCACCGCGGTGCCGGTGTCCTTGTAGCGGCGCACCGCGGCCTTGCGGCCGCCGCGGGACTCCTTGTGCGAGCTGCGCTTGGCGACCGGGCGGCCCTCGACCTCCACCAGCTTGTAGACCATCTCCGCAGTCGGCGCCCCGGAACCGGTGACCAGCGAGGTGCCCACGCCGTAGCCGTCGACGGGCTCGGCGCGCAGCGCGGCGATGGCGTACTCGTCGAGATCACCGGAGACGACGATCCGGGTGTTCTTGGCGCCCAGCGCGTCGAGCTGCTCGCGGGCCTGCCGGGCCAGCACCCCGACGTCACCGGAGTCGATGCGCACCGCGCCCAGCTCCGGGCCCGCGACCTCCACCGCCAGCTCGATGCCCCGGGTGATGTCGTAGGTGTCCACCAGCAGCGTCGTGCCGGTGCCCAGCGCCGCGACCTGCGATTCGAAGGCCGAGCGCTCGGAGTCGTGCAGCAGCGTGAAGGCGTGCGCCGCGGTGCCCGCGGTGGGGATCCCGTAGCGGCGGCCGGCCTCCAGGTTCGAGGTGGCGGTGAACCCGGCGAGGTAGGCGGCGCGGGCCGAGGCCACCGCGGACTCCTCGTGGGTGCGCCGCGAGCCCATCTCGATGATCCGCCTGCCGTTGGCGGCCGAGACCATCCGCGCTCCGGCCGCGGCGATCGCGCTGTCGTGGTTGAGGATCGACAGCACCAGCGTCTCCAGCACCACGGCCTCGGCGAAGCTGCCGCGCACGGTCAGCAGCGGGGAACCGGGGAAGAACAGCTCGCCCTCCGGGTAGCCGTCGACCTGCCCCTGGAACCGGTAGTCGCGCAGCCACGCCAGGGTCGCCTCGTCGACCACCCGGTGCTCGGCGAGCTGCGCCAGCTCGGCCTCGCCGAAGGTGAAGTTCTCGATCGCGTCGAGCACCCGCCCGGTGCCGCCGGTGACCCCGTAGCGCCTGCCGTCCGGCAACCGCCGCGTGAACACCTCGAAGGTGCACGGCCGGTGCGCGGTGCCGTCGCGCAGCGCGCTGGAGAGCATCGTCAGCTCGTAGTGATCCGTAAGCAGCGCAGTGCTGGTGCTCATGGAGCAGAGATTACGTGGTCTCGGATCAGTTGCCGCCGACCGGAGCGGGGCAACCGCGTGCGGCCGGGTGGGCCCCGCGGTTGCGCCATTCGCGCGGGCGAGTACGCGGTCGACACCGCTGTGACGGTCGCGTGCAACGATGGGGGCATGACCTCGCCCGCTGAAATCGAGCGCGCGCAACTCGAACCGGATGTGCTCGGCACCGAGGACAAGCCGTGGGTGACCGTGGTGTGGAACGACCCGGTCAACCTCATGTCCTACGTCACGTACGTGCTGCAGAAGATCTTCGGTTACACCCGGGACCACGCGACGAAGCTCATGCTGGACGTGCACCACAAGGGCAGGGCGGTGGTGTCCTCGGGTTCCAAGGAGAAGGTCGAGGGCGACGTGGCGAAGCTGCACGCCGCCGGCCTGTGGGCCACGATGCAGAAGGATTCCTGAGTGGACGGCTGGACCCGCGAGAACGGGCACGTGCAGGCCGAGCTGGCGCAGCAGGAGGCGGCCGTCATCCGCGGCCTGGTCGGGCAGATCAAGGACATGCTCACCGCGCGCTCCGACGAGGCGCCGGTCGACGAGCTCGCCGAGCTGACCGGCATCCGCACCGGCCCGGCGACCGCGCCCGAAGACCCCGTGCTGGCGCGGCTGCTGCCGGACTTCTACCGCCGCGACCCGATCACCGGGGAGACCGACGAGGAGCAGACCGACGCGGCGGGCGCGATGCGCTCGCTGCACGAGCCGACGCTGCTGGAGGCCAAGACCGGCGCGGCGCAGCTGGTGCTGGACACCTGCCCGCCGGGTGGCGGCCGGGTGCGGCTGACCGGTGCGCAGGCGGACGGCTGGCTGACGGCGCTCAACGACGTCCGCCTGGCGCTGGGCACGGCGCTGGACGTGGACGAGGACATGCCCGACGAGCTGCCCGAGGACGACCTGCGCCGCGAGCACCTGGGCGTCTACCAGTGGCTCACCTGGGTCCAGGACAGCCTGGTCACCGCCCTGATGTCCTGATCCGGACGCGATTTCAACGGAAATCAGACGTCCGATTTCCATTGAAATCGCGGGCCGGAACCGGTGGTTCACACCTGCACCGCGGATAACGTTGGCCCCAGGCGATCTGGGGAGGCGGCATGGGAGCAGGTGAGCGGGACGCGCTCGTCGACGTCGACGGCGTGCTGGTCGGGCACGAGCAGCGGCTCGATCCGCACTGGGCGAGCGGGGTGACCGCGGTGCTGGTGCCCGAGGGCGCGAGCGCGGCGGTCGACGTCCGCGGCGGTGGCCCGGGAACGCGCGAGACGGACGTCCTCGAACCCAGCCACCTGGTGCAGCAGGTCCACGGCATCGTGCTCACCGGTGGCAGCGCCTACGGGCTCGCCGCCGCCGACGGCGCGATGCGCTGGCTCGGCGAGCGCGGCCACGGCGTGCGCGTCGGCCCCGACCCGGCGCACGTGGTCCCGGTGGTGCCCAGCGCGGTGATCTTCGACCTGCCGATGAACGACTGGGGAAACCGGCCGGACGCCGACTTCGGCTACCGCGCCTGCCAGCGCGCCACGCGCACCGAGACCCGGGAGGGCAACGTCGGGGCCGGGACCGGCGCGGTCGTGGGCTGCGTGAAGGGCGGCATCGGCACCGCCAGCACCGTGCTGGAGGACGGCACCACGATCGGTGCGCTGGTGGCGGTCAACGCCGCGGGCTCGGCCATCGACCCGGACACCGGCCTGCCGTGGATCCCCACGCCCGGCCTGCGGCGACCCGATCAGGCGGAGATCGACGCGGCCCGGCCGCTGTTCGGCTCCCGCCCGGGGCGGCACGGCCCGGTCGACCGCCCGCTCAACACCACGATCGGCGTGGTCGCCACCGACCTGCGGCTGTCCAAGGCCGAGTGCCGGCGGCTGGCGGTGGCCGCGCAGGACGCGCTGGCCCGCGCGGTGCGACCCGCCCACCTGCTGGTCGACGGCGACACCATGTTCGCGCTGGCCACCGGCACCGGGGCGGCGCTGCCCGCGCCGGGGGAGCAGGACTGGTCCGCGCGGTTGGACCAGGTCAGCGCGGCCGCCGCCGACGTGGTGGCGCGGGCGATCGTGCGCGGGCTGCTGGCCGCGGAACCGGTCGACGAGGTGACTTCCTACACGCGGCTCTACCCCTCGGCGCGGGAATGAACCATCGTGGTCAGGCGTTGCCGCCCGACGAACGAGACCCACGCCGGTAACCGCGATTTCACATCGTGGGAGCCCGGTTCTGCACCTACTAGGATGGTTGCTGTGCTGGTGATCCGACGCGACCTCGTGGATGCGATGGTCGCGCATGCCCGACGGGACCACCCGGACGAGGCGTGCGGTGTGATCGCCGGTCCGGAAGGGTCGGACCGGCCGGAACGCCTGGTCGAGATGATCAACGCGGAGCGCTCGCCCACCTTCTACCGGTTCGACTCCGGTGAACACCTGAAGGTGTGGCGGGAGATGGACGCCAACGACGAGGAGGCGGTGGTCATCTACCACTCGCACACCTCGACCGAGGCCTACCCGTCGCGCACCGACATCTCCTACGCCTCGGAGCCCAACGCGCACTACGTGCTCGTGTCCACCAGGGACCCGAAGACCCATGAGCTGCGCTCCTACCGGATCCTCGACGGCGAGGTCACCGAGGAGCCGGTCGAGGTCGTCGAGTCGTACATGTTCGCCCACACCGGCGGCGACGAGGTCCCCGACCGCGACTGAGCCGCGGCCCTCGTGCCGGTGTTCCGCGTGCCCGTTCCCCACGATAGTCCTCTGTGGACAGGAGGTTTCCCCATGGCAGTGAAGGTTTCGATCCCCACCATCCTGCGCACCCACACCGGTGGCGAGAAGTCGGTGCAGGCCGAGGGCAGCACGGTCGCCGAGGTCATCAACGACCTCGACACCAACTACGGCGGCCTGAAGGACCGGCTGGTCAAGGAGGGCAACCTGCACCGGTTCATCAACCTCTACGTCAACGACGAGGACGTCCGCTTCGCGGGTGGCCTGGAGGCCAAGGTCGCCGACGGCGACAACCTGACCATCCTCCCCGCGGTCGCGGGCGGCTGAGCTTCAAGACGCCGCACTCGCCCCCCGCACAGCGGTGCGAGTTGCGAGGGTGGCCCGTGAGTGTTTTGGGGTGCTATGGCCCCGCAAAACACTCACGGGCATTGACCAGGCCAAATGTCGATGCGGTGAGTAGGAGATGTGCCGTGGCACGGTACGACTCGTTGCTGGACGCGCTCGGTGACACCCCGCTGGTGGGGTTGCCGCACCTGTCGCCGGCCCCGGACGTCCGGTTGTGGGCCAAGCTGGAGGACCGGAACCCGACCGGGTCGATCAAGGACCGGGCGGCGCTGGCCATGATCGAGGCCGCTGAGAAGGAGGGCCGCCTCACCGCCGGTTGCACGATCCTGGAGCCCACCTCGGGCAACACCGGGATCTCGCTGGCCATGGCGGCCAAGCTCAAGGGCTACGGCCTGGTCTGCGTGATGCCGGAGAACACCTCCGAGGAGCGCCGCCAGCTGCTGCAGGCCTACGGCGCGCGGATCATCTCCTCGCCCGCCGCCGGTGGCTCGAACCAGGCCGTCGCGATGGCCAAGGACCTCGCCGAGCAGAACCCGGACTGGGTGATGCTCTACCAGTACGGCAACCCGGCCAACGCCGAGGCGCACTTCACCACCACCGGGCCGGAGATCCTGCGCGACCTGCCGACCGTCACGCACTTCGTGGCGGGCCTGGGCACCACCGGAACGCTGGTCGGCGTCGGCCGCTACCTGCGGCAGCAGAAGCCGGGCGTGCAGATCGTCGCGGCCGAACCGCGCTACGGCGAGCTGGTGTACGGCCTGCGCAACCTCGACGAGGGCTTCGTGCCGGAGCTGTACGACCCGGACGTGCTGACCCGCCGCTTCTCGGTGGGTTCCTACGACGCGCTGCGCCGCACCCGGCAGCTGCTGGAGTCCGAGGGCATCTTCGCCGGGATCTCCACGGGCGGTGTGCTGCACGCGGCGCTGACGATCGCGGAGAAGGCGGCGGCCGACGGCGAGTCGGCGGACATCGCCTTCGTGGTGGCCGACGCGGGCTGGAAGTACCTCTCCACCGGCGCCTACAGCGGCACCATCGACGAAGCGGCCCAACGCCTCGAAGGCCAGCTCTGGGCCTGAGCGACCCGAGGTGAAGGGCACCTTTCGCCAACTATGCGGGCGAAAGGTGCCCTTCACACCTCCCCCGTTCTAGGAAGCGCCCCGCTCGGCGCGCTGGGCGCTCCCGCGGATTTGCGAGGTGAAGGGCACCTTTCGCCAACTAACCTGGTGAAAGGTGCCCTTCACCTGTACCTGATCGGGTGGTGACGCCGGGGCGCCGGCCGCCGTTCTCGTAGGCCCACACGACGGCGTGGATGCGGTCGCGCAGCCCGAGCTTGTGCAGGATCCGCCCCACGTGGGTCTTCACCGTTCCCTCCGACAGGAACAGCTCCACGGCGATCTCGGCGTTGGACGCACCTCGCGCTCGCGTTCGGTGAGGGGTGTTGACGAGCGTCAGCCGGCGAAGGAGGAGGGGCGCTGGCCCGTGGCCAGGTCGCGGATGATCAGGATGGCGCCGTCCGCCTCGGTGGGCTCGGCGACGCCGTCGGTCGCCGAGGTGATGTAGAGGTGCGTCAGGTCCGGGCCGCCGAAGCAGCAGTCCGTCGGGCACTGGACCGGTAGCGAGATCGTCTGCTCCAGGGCGCCTTCGGCGGTGTAGCAGCGGATTTCGCCGCCGTCGGCGATCGCGACCCAGAGCCGACCGGCGGCGTCCACGGCCAGCCCGCCGGGCTCGCCGTCGACCTCGCACAGCGGACGGCGCTCACCGCACTGGCCGGAGTCGAGGTCGAAGTCCAGGACGTCGATGCGCCCGGCACCGTCGGTCAGGTACATCCGGGTGCTGTCCGGGCTCCACGCGATGCCGTTGGCCGCGGGCAGGCCGCGCAGCGCGATGCTCGCCGAGCCGTCGCCGGTGACCCGCGCCAGCCAGCCGTCGGCACCCAGCGTCGTCGCCCACAACCGGCCCTTGGCGTCGATCGCGGTCGCGCCCGCCTGGACGCCTTCGCGCGCCCAGTAGACCAGCCAGGTGCGGTGCGACCCGGTGGAGTCGAACAGCGCGATGCCTTCGGTCATGTGCAGCGCCAGGCCGCCGAGGCTGCGCGTCTTCGCCGCGCTGACCTGCTGCGGGAGCTCCATCGAGTGATCGGTGCGACCGGGGACGAAGCGGTGCGCGCTGCGCGCGGGCGGATCCGTCCACAGCAGCGTCTCGGTGCCGATGTCCCACGTGGGCGCTCGCCCGGACCGCGCCGCCGCGGGTACTGCTGTGTCGACCTGCACCTGTCACCCCTCGCCCGGAACGCAACGATCCACGACCCTACCCGGGTGATCATCGGGGCAGGGCGGATGTCCGAATCTCCGGGTAAACCCCGAGACCACGGCGGGGTGCACCACGTAACCTCGAAGGTGTGAACCGGCTGCCCGATCGTCCCCGCCCGCGAGTGCTGCCCGCGAACCCGCTGCGCGCCGCCGTGGGAATGCTCATCGCCACCGCGGCTCTCTACGGCATCGAGTTCTACGACCAGGCCAACCCGGCCGTCCGGCTGGAGGACAACGGCATCCTGCCGCGCTCGGTGGACGGCCTCGACGGGATCCTGTGGGCGCCGCTGCTGCACGTGGACTGGGCGCACCTGTGGGCGAACACACTGCCGTTCCTGGTGCTCGGCTGGCTGGTGCTGGCCGGCGGCCTCGGGCAGTTCATCGCGGTGACCGCGACGGTCTGGGTCGTCGGTGGCCTCGGCACCTGGCTGGTGGGTGCGCCCGCGCACCACGTCGGCATGTCCGGGGTGATCTTCGGCTGGATGGTGTTCCTGCTGGTGCGCGGCTTCTTCCAGCGCAGCGTCGCGCAGATCCTGGTCGCGGTGGCGCTGTTCTTCTACTGGGGCGGCATGCTCTGGGGAGTGCTGCCCGGCAAGGACGGCATCTCCTGGGAGGGCCACCTGTTCGGCGCGCTCGGCGGGCTGCTGGCCGCGTGGCTGGTGGCGCGCAGCACTCGACGGCAGGTCAGCAGCAACGGGCCTGGCACACTGGCCGGGTGACTGACGCCCCGATCGGGATCTTCGACTCCGGCGTCGGCGGGCTGACCGTGACCCGCGCGGTCATGGACCAGCTTCCCGCCGAATCCGTGCACTACGTCGGCGACACCGCCAACGCGCCCTACGGCCCGATGCCGCTGGCCGAGATCCGCGCCCGCACCCTGGCGATCACCGACTCGCTGGTCGAGGAAGGCGTGAAAGCGCTGGTGCTGGCCTGCAACACGGCTTCCGCGGCCTGCCTGCGCGACGCCCGCGAGCGCTACTCGATCCCGGTGGTCGAGGTCATCATGCCCGCGACGCGGCGCGCGGTGGCCACCACCCGCAACCGCCGCATCGGCGTGATCGGCACCAGCGCGACCATCCGCTCGCGCGCCTACGACGACGCGTTCACCGCAGCGCCGGACATCGAGCTGACCACGGTGGCCTGCCCGCGCTTCGTGGACTTCGTCGAGCGCGGCACCACCACCGGCAGGCAGATCCTCGGGCTGGCGCAGAGCTACCTCGACCCGCTGCAGCAGGCCGACGTCGACACGCTGGTGCTCGGCTGCACGCACTACCCGATGCTCACCGGCGTGCTCCAGCTCGCGATGGGCGACCAGGTGACGCTCGTCTCCAGCGCGGAGGAGACGGCCAAGGACGTGGTGCGGGTGCTGACCGAGAACGACCTGCTCGCAGCGCCGGAGACGGTGCCCGAGCACGAGTTCCGCGCCACCGGCGCACCTGACCGGTTCGCCCGGATGGCCTCGCGGTTCCTCGGTCCAGCGGTCGCGAGCGATGCCGTTCGGCCGCTGGTCGTGTCAAGCTCGACCGCATGAAGCTGACGATCCTCGGCTGCTCCGGGAGCATTCCCGGCCCGGATTCGCCTTCATCCGGGTACCTGCTGGAGTCCGGTGACACGCGAATCGTGCTGGACCTGGGCAACGGCACGCTCGGCGCGCTGCAGCGGTTCATCGACCCGTTCGCCCTGGACGCGCTGTTCTTCAGCCACCTGCACCCGGACCACTGCGCGGACTTCGGCGCGCTGGCGGTCCTGCGCCGCTACCACCCGAACCCGCCCGCGCACGCGCGGCTGCCGGTGATCGCGCCCGCGAACGCCCCGCAGCGCTTCGCCGCGCTCTACGCGCCGAACGCCGAGGAGCAGGCCGAGACGGATCTGTCGGACGTGTTCGAGTTCATCCCGGTGCCCGCCGAACCGGTGCGCATCGGGCCGTTCGAGGTGCAGGCGATGCCGGTGGCGCACCTGTGCGAGGCGTGGGGGTTCCGGGTGGCGGCGGAGGGCAAGGTGCTGGCCTACACCGGCGACACCGGCCCGTGCCCGCAGCTGGCCGAGCTCGCCGCCGACGCCGACGTGCTGCTGTCCGAGGCGTCCTGGGCGGACTTCCCGGACGCCCCGGAGGGCGTGCACCTGTCGGGCCGCCAGGCGGCGGAGGTCGCGAAGAAGGCCGGAGCCCGCCGCCTGCTGCTCACCCACGTCGTCCCGTGGGCGGACGGCAACGCCATCCTGGCCGAGGCCGAAGCTGTCTTCGACGGCCCCGCCGACCTGGTCGGAGCGGATCGCACCTATGACATCTGAGCTCGTGCTCCGGCCTGCTGCCGACACCGACGCGGCCGGGATGGCCGACGTCTGGCTGCGCTCCTTCACCGCCGCGCTGCCGACGGTGCGCCGAGCGCACACCGACGACGAGGTGCGGAGCTGGTTCACCCACGTCGTCGTGCCGAACTCGGAGTGCTGGGTGGCCGAGGAATCGGGCGCCCTGCTGGGCTTGCTGGTGCTCGACGGCCCCGAGCTCGACCAGCTCTACCTCGACCCGCCGCACCGCGGCCGAGGACTGGGCGACCAGCTCGTCGACCTGGCCAAACGCCGCCGCCCGGACGGCCTGGACCTGTGGACGTTCCAGGTCAACGCCCCGGCGCGGCGCTTCTACGAGCGCCACGGCTTCACCGCCGTCGAGCACACCGACGGCCACCGCAACGAGGAGCGCGAACCCGACGTCCGCTACGCCTGGCGGCCGTAGGCCTGGGTCAATTTCGTACGAAATTGACCATCACCCGGCTGAACGTCAATTTCGTACGAAATTGACGCCCGACACGCCGCCAGGGCCAGGGGTGCCCCTTGACGAGGGGTGGAGCGGGGCGGGCTTAGGGTTGTGGTGTGGCACGAGCGGATGGGCGGAGCGACGACCAGCTCCGAGAGGTGCGGATCACACGCGGATACCAGGACTGGCCGGCCGGTTCGGTGCTGGTGGAGTTCGGCCGGACGCGGGTGTTGTGCGCGGCCAGCGTCCAGGAGGGCGTTCCGCGCTGGCGGACCGGCTCCGGACTGGGCTGGGTGACCGCGGAGTACGCGATGTTGCCGTCGGCGACGAACACGCGCAGCCCCCGGGAATCGGTGAAGGGCCGCATCGGCGGCCGCACCCACGAGATCAGCCGGCTGATCGGCCGCTCGCTGCGCGCCTGCATCGACATGGCGGCGCTGGGCGAGAACACGATCGCGCTGGACTGCGACGTGATCCAGGCGGACGGCGGCACCCGCACGGCCGCGATCACCGGCGCTTACGTGGCGCTGGCGGACGCGGTGACGTGGTTGGGCGCGGCCGGGCGGCTGTCCGACCCGAAGCCGCTGTCCTGCTCGATCGCGGCGATCAGCGTGGGCGTGGTGGACGGCCGGGTGCGCCTCGACCTGCCCTACGAGGAGGACTCGCGCGCCGAGGTGGACATGAACGTGGTGGCCACCGACCACGGCACCCTGGTGGAGGTGCAGGGCACCGGCGAGGGAGCCACCTACACCCGGTCCACGATGGACAAGATGATCGACTTCGCGCTGGACGGCTGCGCCAAGCTGGCCGAGAAGCAGGCCGAAGCGCTGGCGGCCCCGTACCCGGGCGAGCTGCCGGGAGCCAAGGCATGAGCCGCGTCCTGCTGGCCACCCGCAACCAGAAGAAGCTGGTGGAACTGCGCCGCATCCTCGAAGCCGAGGGCGTGACCGGCGTGGAGGTCATCGGCCTGGCGGACGTCCCGGAGTTCCCGGAAGCCCCGGAAACGGGAGCGACGTTCGAGGAGAACGCCCTGGCCAAGGCCGCGGACGCGGCCAAGGCGACGGGCCTCCCGGCGATCGCGGACGACTCGGGAATCGCGGTGGACGCCCTCAACGGCATGCCGGGAGTCCTCTCGGCCCGCTGGTCCGGCAAGCACGGCGACGACCAGGCGAACCTGGACCTCCTCCTCGGCCAGATCACCGACGTCCCCGACGAGCGCCGCGGCGCGGCCTTCGTCTCAGCCGCCGCCCTGGTCCACCCGGACGGAACGGAAACGGTCGTCCGAGGCGAGTGGCGAGGCAAGGTGATCCGCGAAGAACGCGGCACCAACGGCTTCGGCTACGACCCGATCTTCGTCCCAGAAGGCGAAACCCGAACCAGCGCCGAGCTGACCCCGGCGGAGAAGGACGCGGACTCCCACCGAGGCCGAGCCCTCCGCCTGCTCCTCCCCGAGCTCCGCAAACTCGCGAGCTGAGCACGCGATTTTTCCCGGTGA
>NZ_JAQGLB010000009.1 GCF_027853965.1 Saccharopolyspora indica
GGCGGCTCCGGTCGAGGCCGCGGGGACCGCGGTGGGGACGGCGTTGAGCTTGCCGTCGGTGCCTCGCAGGGTGCTCTTCTCCACGTGGGTGGCGCTGGTGGAGCGCAGGTAGTACGTGGTCTTGAGGCCCTTGCGCCAGGCCAGCCGGTAGAGCTCGTCGAGCTTGCGGCCGCTGGGCGAGGCGACGTAGAGGTTCAGCGACTGGGCCTGGTCGATCCACTTCTGCCGCCGTGCCGCGGCCGCCACCAGCCAGTGCGGTTCGATCTCGAACGCGGTGGCGTAGAGCTCCTTGAGCTCCTGCGGGATCCGCTCGATCGGCAGCAGGCTGCCGTCGTGGAACTTCAGGTCGGCGACCATGGCCTCGTCCCACAGCCCGGCGCGCTTGAGGTCGGCGACCAGGTGCGGGTTGACCACGGTGAAGTCGCCGGACATGTTCGCCTTGACGTACAGGTTCCGGTAGACGGGCTCGATGGACTGGTTGACGCCGCAGATGTTGGCGATCGTCGCGGTCGGCGCGATGGCCATCACGTTGGAGTTGCGCATCCCGTCGCGGACGACGCGCTCCCGCAGCGCCGCCCAGTCCAGAGTGGACGAGCGGTCCAGGTCGACGTCGCCACCGCGGGCCTCGGCCAGCAGCTCCAGCGAGTCGATGGGCAGCACGCCCTTGCTCCACAGCGATCCGTCGAAGGTCTCGTACCGGCCGCGCTCGGCCGCCAGCCCGCTGGACGCGCTGATCGCGTGGTAGCTGATCAGCTCCATGCTGCGGTCGGCGAACTCCACCGCCGCCTGCGAGGACGGCGCGATGCGCTGCACGAACAGCGCGTCGGCGAAGCCCATCAGGCCCAGGCCGACCGGCCGGTGCCGCAGGTTGGACCGGCGGGCCTCGGGGATCGTGTAGAAGTTGATGTCGATGACGTTGTCCAGCATCCGCACCGCGGTGCGGGTGGTGCGCTCCAGGCGCTCGGTGTCGATGCCGTCGGCCGTGACGTGGTGGGCCAGGTTGATCGAGCCGAGGTTGCACACCGCGACCTCGTCGGCGCTGGTGTTCAGGGTGATCTCGGTGCACAGGTTCGAGGAGTGCACCACGCCGGTGTGCTGCTGCGGGGACCGCAGGTTGCACGGGTCCTTGAAGGTGATCCACGGGTGGCCGGTCTCGAAGAGCATGGTCAGCATCCGCCGCCACAGCTCGACGGCGCGGACCCGCTTGAACACCGCGATCTCACCGCGGTCGGCGGCCTGCTCGTAGGCGCGGTAGCGCTCGGCGAACGCCGCGCCGTAGAGGTCGTGCAGGTCCGGGGTCTCGTCGGGGGAGAACAGCGTCCACTGCTCGTCGGCCTCGACGCGGCGCAGGAACTCGTCGGGCACCCAGTTCGCGGTGTTCATGTCGTGGGTGCGGCGCCGGTCGTCGCCGGTGTTCTTGCGCAGGTCGAGGAACTCCTCGACGTCGATGTGCCAGGTCTCCAGGTAGGCGCAGACCGCGCCCTTGCGCTTGCCGCCCTGGTTGACCGCCACCGCCGTGTCGTTGGCGATCTTCAGGAACGGCACCACGCCCTGCGACTTGCCGTTGGTGCCCTTGATGTGCGCGCCGATGCCCCGCACCGGCGTCCAGTCGTTGCCCAGGCCGCCGGCGTACTTCGACAGCAGGGCGTTGTTGCTGATCGAGTGGAAGATGCCGGACAGGTCGTCGTCCACAGTGGTCAGGAAGCAGGACGACAGCTGCGGGCGGGTGGTGCCCGCGTTGAACAGCGTGGGCGTCGAGCACATGAAGTCGAACGACGACAGCAGCCGGTAGAACTCGATCGCGCGGGCCTCGCGGTCGTCCTCGCGCAGCGCCAGGCCCATCGCCACGCGCATGAAGAACGCCTGCGGCAGCTCGTAGCGCGCACCGCGTTCGTGCAGGAAGTAGCGGTCGTAGAGGGTCTGCAGGCCGAGGAAGCCGAACTCCAGGTCGCGCTCGGTCGACAGCGCGCGGCCCAGCCGGTCGAGGTCGAAGGCGGCCAGCTCCGGGTCCAGCTGCTCCAGCTCGATGCCGCGCCGCACGTAGGTGGCGAAGTGCTCGGCGTAGTCCGAATCCGCGTCCACGCCGAGGAATTCCAGCGCTTCGCGGCGCATCCGGTTGAGCAGCAGGCGGGCGGTGACCTGCGAGTAGTTCGGTTCGGTCTCGATCAGGGTGCGGGCCGCCATGATCTGGGCCAGCGAGAGCTCGTCGTCGCTGATCCCCGCATAACCGGTGCGCCGCACCTCGTCGAGCACGGCTTCGGCGGACACGCCGGGCAATCCGGCGCAGGCCTGGTGGACCGCGGTGGACACCTCGGTCCAGTCGTTGAGTGTCGCCGTCACTGGTCTTCTCCCTCGCGAGCTCGGTAGACCACGGAGCGCGCGCAGGCAGACCTCGGCGGCCACCGGCCGCCGATCATCCGCTCGGACCCGCCCTCGAGGTCCCGGACAGCACGCCACGTTCGCGTGCACCGGTGGCAGGTCTTCGGACTCACGGGCGGCCTACTGGTCGTGGCTTCCCAGGCGTTGGCCCAGTGCTCTTACCCGCCACCCGGAGTGGGCGGCCGGGTCACGACGGTCGTTCCCGTTCACCGCTGCGGGGCAGTCCCGGATTCGCACCGGGTTCCCTCTTGCCTCACCGGATCGCTCCGGTGAACCACCAGCGAGCGACACACTACATGTTGGGTTTGGGGCTGATGTGAACGGGCAGATATCGGCGTGTTGCGCTCCCGGCCGCCGGTGTCGGGCCGACGGCCGGGAGCGGGATCAGCGCTGGGCGAGGTGCTTCTGGAGGTCGTCGAGGACCAGGTTCGCCGCGATCGGGCCGAGGCCGAGGAACCAGGTGTCGTCGGACACCTCGACGGCCTTGCCCGCGCGCACCGCGCCGAGGGTCGTCCACTGCACCGAGCCGACGACGTCGTTCATCTGCTGCCGCGCGCTGTCACCGTAGGCCGCGTAGAACAGCTGGTCGCCATCGGCCTGGGAGATCTGCTCGCGGCTGATCTTGGTGTGCGTCGTGTCGGCTTCCTGGTTGGCCGGACGGCTGAAGCCGGCGTCGGCGAGGATCGTGCCGATGAACGAGCCCTGGTTGTAGAGCCGGATGTCGCCGGGGATGAACCGCAGCATGCTGATCCGCTGCGCGCCGGGGTCGCCGGTCTGCTTGCCGATCTCGGCGGCGCGCTGCTGGTAGGCGTCCAGGATCTGCTGCGCCTCGGCCTTCTTGCCCAGGGCGTCGGCGTCGAGCAGGAAGTTGTCCTTCCAGGTCTTGCCGACGGTCTCGGCGAACACGGTCGGCGCGATCTTGCTCAGCGCCTCGTAGTTCTCGTCGTCGCGGACCTTGCTGGACAGGATCAGGTCGGGCTGCAGCGCGGTGATCTTCTCCAGGTTGGGGGAGCCGATGGTGCCGACGATCTCGATGTCGCCCGCCTTCTCGGCCAGGTAGGGCTGGAGGGTCTTGTTGGCGTCGGGCAGCACGGTGCCGACCGGCTTGATGCCCAGGGCCAGCACCGCGTCGAGCTCACCGGTGTCGAGCACGACGACGCGCTGCGGCGTGCCGGTGATCGTCGTCTGGCCCTTCGCGTGCGTGATGACTCGCGCCCCGGCTTCCGGCGCGGCGGGCTGTTCGGGGGCCGGCGTGCCGCACGCGGCGGCGCTGCCCAGGGCGAGCGCGGCGGTGACCGCGGCGAGCAGTCGACGAGGACGGAACATGGGTGCTTCCTGCCTGTTCACTCGGTACTGAAGTTTGGTGAGCCTAACCTGACGATCGAGTTCGATCCAGCACTGAGGTGGTGCTCACTGTCGCTGCTACCTGCGAAGATGATCAGGTGATGGGCATGGATTCGCTGATCCCGCGCAGCCGCGAGGAGATCGCCCCGGGCGCGGTCCACGTCCCGGGCTGGCTGGGCCTGGAGGAGCAGCGCGAACTGGTGCGAGCCTGCCGGGAGTGGGCGAGAGCGGGAATGCGTTCCCCGAAGCTGCCCAGCGGAGGTGTGATGTCGGTCCGCTCGGTCTGCCTTGGTTGGCACTGGATCCCGTACCGCTACTCGAAAACCCTCGAAGACGGCACCCCGGTGACGCCCTTCCCGGACTGGTTGGCGGAGCTCGGCAGGAGAGCGCTGACTGCCGCCTTCCAGCGCCCGGCGGACGACTACTCCCCGGACGTGGCGTTGGTCAACTTCTACGACGAGAACGCCAAGATGGGCATGCACCAGGACAAGGACGAGCGCAGCGAAGCTCCGGTGATCTCCCTGAGCCTCGGCGACGAAGCGACCTTCCGCTTCGGCAACCCGCGAACCAGGACGAAGCCGTACCGGGATCTCACGCTGTTCTCAGGGGATCTCTTCGTCTTCGGCGGCCCGGCCCGCTTCGCCTACCACGGAATCCTGCGGACAACCCCGGGAACGGCCCCGGACATCGGCATGAAGACGGGCCGCCTCAACATCACCCTGAGAACCTCAGGCCTGGCGCCCGAGGAGTGAGATATGCAGAAATGCGAAACGCCCCGCGTGAGCAGGGCGTTTCGCATATCGAGTGCGCCAACAGGGACTCGAACCCCGAACCCGCTGATTAAGAGTCAGCTGCTCTGCCAGTTGAGCTATTGGCGCTGGCTTGTTGTTCCGGTTTTCCGCTCCGAACCCTGATCGAGTTCGTCCCGTCCCGGTCACAGCTAAACGCCCCGCCTAAACGGGGCATTCGACTGCGTGGAGTGCGCCAACAGGGACTCGAACCCCGAACCCGCTGATTAAGAGTCAGCTGCTCTGCCAGTTGAGCTATTGGCGCTGGCCTGTCGCTCCGGTCTCCCTCGCGACACGGAAAACATTAGCACGGCTCGCGGAGGGCTCGAACCGGGGGGTGGATCTGAGGGTTCCTCGGGTTGGTCGGACTGGTCGAGCAACCCGCAGCGTGCGTCGTGCGTCTGTCGGGAAGGTGGTCGGCCTGCGCGGATCACACAGCGTGTACGCCTGGTCTCTTCGTCCCCCGTCGGGACCTTGCGGCACACTGTTCACAGGGGTTAGTAGTGCTTCTAAGCGGACGGACTGTTGCTCATGAGGGAGTGGCGTAATCCGGTCGGGGGTCCCGTGAGGGTTTCGCGGCTGTTGACGATGTTGATCTTCGGCGTGGTGGCGCTGTTGGTCGCGGGGTGTAGTGGATCCGGTGGGTCGGAGACCGGCTCGGCCTCCGACGAGGTGCCGCCGGCGCCGACGTTGGAGCTGGCGCCGCTGAACGGGGCGAAGGACGTGCCCCCGGCCGAGCCGATCACCGCGAAGGTGGCCAACGGCCGGATCGTGAACGCGGTGCTGACCAGCACCGAGAACAAGCAGGTGGGCGGCACCATCGCGCCGGACGGGGCGAGCTGGACCGCGGGGGAGAAGCTCGGCTACGGCAAGACCTACACGCTGGAGGTGACGGCGCAGGGTGCCAGCGGGCCGGCGATCACCCAGCAGTCGACGTTCACCACGGCCTCGCCGGGCAAGCAGAGCTACGTGTCGATGAACCCGCTCGACGGGCAGACGGTCGGCGTCGGGCAGCCGCTGGCGTTCTACTTCAGCAAGAACGCGCCGGAGCCGGACAAGGCGAAGGCCGAAGCGGCGATCAAGATCCAGACCGAGCCCGCGGTGGAGGGCGCGTTCTACTGGTTCAACAGCCGCGAGGTGCACTGGCGGCCGAAGGAGTACTGGAAGCCGGGCACCAAGGTGACCATCGACGTCGACGTCTTCGGGCGGGACCTCGGCAACGGTGTCTGGGGCCAGGAGGACCGCAAGGCGACCATCACCATCGGCGACGCGGTGGTCCTGCGGGCCGACGGTGCCTCGCACCAGATGTCGATCGAGAAGAACGGCGAGGTGATCCGGACCATGCCGGTGTCGCTGGGCAAGCCGTCCTTCCCGTCGAACAACGGCGTGCACGTGGTCACCGAGCACCACGCGACCAAGGTGATGGACTCCACGACCTACGGCCTGCCGCTGGAGGCGGGCGGTTACCGCACCGAGGTGAAGTGGGCGGTCCGGATCTCCAACGGCGGCGAGTTCCTGCACGCCGCGCCCTGGTCGGTGGGTCAGCAGGGCAACAGCAACGTCAGCCACGGCTGCATCAACATGAGCATGGACAACGCCAAGTGGGTCTACGACCTGCTCAAGAAGGGCGACATCGTGGAGATCACCAACTCCGGCGGCCCGGACCTGCGGTCCTGGGACGGCTTCGGGGACTGGCAGATCCCGTGGGACCAGTGGGTGGCGGGCAACCGCTGACCGGCTGAGCGATCGAGAGGGCCCCGTTCCAGCCGGAACGGGGCCCTCTTCGGCATGCCGGGCCGGAAACGAGAATGAGGCCTGATTCCCTCGGGAATCAGGCCTCATTCGGCTTTGGGGTGAGTGACGGGAATCGAACCCGCGACACCTGGGACCACAACCCAGTGCTCTACCGACTGAGCTACACCCACCTCGGCCGCTCGGAAACGGGCCTCAGCGGTCCGCCTTCCGGAGCAACGCCAATATACTAGCGTGCGGTGTCACGCCGTTTTCCGCGGGCTCCGGTTAGCGGCACCGCTGCTGGTCAGCGGCCGTTTTCCGGCTGGTCGGACGACTTCCGGATGCCGTCGGCGGCGAGCAGCTCGGCCGCCACCGCGTGCGCCTGCTCGCTGGTCGGGCCGGGCTGCGGGACGAACGCGGTGCGCCGGTAGTAGGCGAGCTCGCGGATCGACTCCCGGATGTCGGCCAGCGCGCGGTGCGCCAGGCCCTTCTCCGGCTGCGCGTAGTAGATCCGCGGGTACCAGCGCCGGCACAGCTCCTTGATGGACGACACGTCGACCATCCGGTAGTGCAGGTGGGCGTCCAGCCGCGGCATGTCGCGGGCGATGAAGCCGCGGTCGGTGGCGATGGAGTTGCCCGCCAGCGGCGCCGACCGCCCGTCCGGGACGTGCTGGCGGATGTAGTCCAGCACCTGCTGCTCGGCTTCGGCCATGGTCACCGCGGAGCGGCGCACCTCGTCGGTGAGCCCGGAGCGGTCGTGCATCTCGCGGACGACGTCGGGCATCCCGGCCAGGGCCTCGTCATCGGCGTGGATGACGATGTCCACGCCCTCCCCGAGGATGTTCAGGTCGGCATCGGTGACCAGGGCGGCGATCTCGATCAGCGCATCCTTGCCGAGATCGAGACCGGTCATTTCGCAGTCGATCCACACTAGACGGTCATTCACCCGAGGCAGCCTAACTCGCCACGAGGTGTGATCGTGCATCCGTCCGGCTCATCCGCCCAGCCGATCGCGCAGTTCGCGGGGCACGACCTTGCCGGTGGCGTTGCGGGGCAGCTCGGCGAGGAACACCACGTCGCGCGGCAGGGCGAACTTCGGCAGCCGGTCGCGGATCCGCTCGCGCAGCTGCTCGGCTTCGAGCTCCTGCTCCGGGCGCAGCACGACGAACGCGGCGAGCCGCTGGCCGAAGTCCGGGTCCTCGACGCCGATCACCGCGGTCTCGGAGACCTCCGGCAGGCGCGCGATGACGTCCTCGGTCTCCTTGGGGTAGACGTTCTCGCCGCCGGAGATGATCATGTCGTCCTCGCGGCCGACCACGAACAGCCGGCCGGAGGCGTCGAAGTGCCCGAGATCACCGGTGGACATCAGGCCGTCGTGGATCTCCCGGCCGCTGCCGTTGGTGTAGCCCTCGAAGAGCATGTCGTTGCCCGCGAAGATCCGCCCGGTGCTGCCGCGCTCCACCGGGCTGCCGTCCTCGGCGAGGATCCGCACCGTCGTGCCCCGCGGCGGGCGTCCCGCCGAGCTCGGTGCCGCGCGCAGGTCCTGCGGGGTGGCGATGCTCACCCACGACACCTCGGTCGAGCCGTAGAGGTTGTAGAGCACGTTGCCGAAGGCGCGCTGGAAGCGGGTGGCCAGGTCGGCGGGCAGCGCCGAACCGCTGCTCGCCACGATCCGCAGCGTGCTGTGGTCGTAGCGGTCGCGCACCTGCTCGGGCAGGTCCAGGAGGCGCTGGAGCATCACCGGCACGGCGAACACCGCTGTGCACCGGTTGCGCTGCACGGAGGCGAGCGCTTCCTCGGGCTCGAACTTGCGGCGCAGGACCAGCGTCGCGCCGAGCACGGCGCCCAGCTGGAAGGCCGCGAGCCCCCAGGTGTGGAACAGCGGCGCGCTGACCAGCATCCGCTCGCCGCTGTCCAGCGGGAGCCGGGACAGGATCGAGGCGGCCGGGGACAGGCTGGGCGGGTCCGGCCGGCGGGCGCCCTTGGGCGTGCCGGTGGTGCCGGAGGTCAGCACGATCATCCGGGCGTGCCTGCGCGGCCGGGCCGGGCGCCGCGGCGAGGACGTGGCGATCAGGTGCTCCAGCGTGTCGCGCCGGGTGGTGCCGTCGGTCCAGGCCAGGATCTGGTCGACCTCGGCCGGGAGCTCGGCGAGCTGGGCGCGGAACTCGGCGTCCAGGACCAGGACGCCGACCTGCTGCTCGGTGATCACGTCGGCGAGCTGGCGGCCGGTCAGCCCGGTGTTGAGCAGCACCACGTCCACGCCGAGCTTGGCCGCGGCGACGATCGTCTCGACCGGTCCGTGGTGGTTGCGGCACAGCACTCCGACGCGGGTGCCGCGCTTGACCCGCTTGCGCAGGCCGTTGGCCAGTCTGGAGGTGCGCTGTTCGAGCTCGGCGTAGCTGAGCGCGCCGCGCTCGTCGATCACCGCCGGGCGGTCCGGGTGGCGCACGGCGCCGACCGCGAAGCCCAGCGGCGGGGTGATGCCCCAGTGCCGCCAGGCGCGGACGATCCGCAGCACCTTGTCCGGGCGCAACGGGCGGAGCACGCCTCGCTTGGCCAGGACGAACAACGTGTGCATGCCCGGTGTCACGCGATTGACCACGGCCATGATCCGCTGCCTCGACACGCTCACGCATCCACCTCTCGGTCGGCGGGCTACCCGAGAGTAGATACTTACTCGAACTGATCGGAACTGGAAAGGGCCGGACCGGGTCAGTCCAGGTCGGCCGCCGACACCACCGCATCGCGCAGCACGGCCCGCAGCCGTCCCACCTCCAGCGGGGAGAGCACCGCCGTCTCGCCGGGCGGCGCCACCAGCACGATGTCGCCCTGGTTGATGAACACCGACAGGTCGCGTCGCCGCCCGGCGACATCGCGGCAGCTCACGTACCACTCCTTGGTGGGCTCCACGGTCCCCAGCCTCCCTGATGCAGTTCGCGCGTCCCCCGCGCGAGTTGATCGAGGGACGTCGCCGTGCACCGAACGTGACGTCGGTTCGGAACTTTTCTCCGGAATATTCCAAAGCCCCAGCTCAGGAACCGAAAAGGCGCCGGGCGATCGCCCGGCGCCACCTGGTGATCTGGAGGATCAGACCGGCCGGACCACGAGTCCTTCGGGCTCGGCGGTGAAGGTGACCGCACCTTCGAAGTCGGCGATGGGGAGCTCGTCGCGCACCAGCCGGTGCGGCGCGTCGAAGGTCTCCACCCGGATCTCGCCTGCGGTGATCGTCTGCTCGGCCACGTCCGCGCCGCCGACCTGCACCTGCAGCTCGTGCCCCTGCACCGCGACGGTCAGCCAGCCACCGGCGACGGTCAGCTGCTCGCCGCCGTGGGTGATGGTCAGCCGGCTGGTGGCGGGGTCTTCGGAGCGCACCGCGATGTGCGAGATGGCCACGTCGCGGCGGCCCGAGTCGCCGACCAGCGCGATCACGTCGCGGGTGACCGGCTCGGCCGCGGTCTCGCCCGGCTTCGGGGTGAGCACCGGGGCGCGCAGCTGCGCGGCCACGCGGTAGGGCTGCCACGATCCGGCGCCGATCAGGTTGACCACCGCGGTGACGTCGACGCCGGCCAGCAGCCGGTCGCTGCCCAGGGCCGGGGTGACCTCGATCGCGGGGACGCCGCGCTGGTCCAGCAGCTCGCGCAGCGCCTTGGCGCGCTGTCGGCTGTTGCGGTCGAAGCCGCGGGTGATCGCCACGGTCCCGGAGCCGGCCGCGTCGACGGCGGCGTCGGTCAGGTCCGCCAGCGGTGCCCAGATCCGTGCGGGATCCTCCGGTCGGCGGGGCCGCCGGGAACGGGCGAAGCTCGGAGCATCGGTCGTGGTTTCCATCGTCACCGAGTTTAGTCCGCGGGCAAGGGTCGCCTTGCCTGCCGGTGGGCCCCTTCACGCTGTGAAATCGATCGCTTTCGCCGAGCGGTCGGGCTGCGGAGCCGGTTTTAGCCGGTCGCAAAACCAATTCCGGAACCCAGGGCGCCGACCTACGGTGATGCCCATGACACCGATTACCGGCACCGCCGCTGGCGTGCCGTTCACCGCGTTGCCGCCAGCCGAGGACGGGCCTGCCCCGCTGATCGTCACCTGGCACATGCTGGACGCGCCGCGGTCGGACGCCGCCTTCGCCGCCGCGCTGCCGATGCGCGACGTGCCCGCGTGGCGGGTGCACCTCGGCATGCCGATGTTCGGTGCGCGCATGGTCGACGGCAGCATGGACGCCGCCATCGCGCTGCTGCAGGAGGACGTCCTGATGGCGGGGATGCACCCGTTCGTCCGGCAGGCGACCGAGGAGTTCCCGGCCGCGCTGGCGTCGATCCGCGAGCAGCTGCCGGTCGACGACGGTCCGATCGGCGTGCTCGGCGGCTCGCTGGGCGGCGCGGTCGTGCTCAACGTCCTGGCCAGGACCGAGGTCCCGGTCTTCGCAGCCGCGCTGGTGAACGGCGCGATCCGGATGCGGTCGGTCATCGACCTGTTCCCTGGCGAGTACCCCTACGACGCGGAGTCGGCGAAGATCGCCGACGAGCTGGACTTCGTCGCCGGTGCGGGCCGGATCGCCGGTCGCGCGCCGCTGCTGGCGGTCAGCGGGGAGCTGGATCACCCCGCGTTCCGCGACGACGCGGCCGCTCTCGTCGCCGCGCTGGGCGACGGGGCCGAGCTGCTGCCGATCCCCGGGCTGGCGCATCCGCTGGCCGAGGAACCCGGCATCGAACCCGCGCCGCAGCTGCCGCTGGCCGCGGAGGTCGACGCCGGATTGACCGCGTGGTTCCGGCGCCACCTCGCCGCATAGGTCCCGATTGGCGTGTTCGTCCCGGTTTCTGCTGGTCCATCGGTGGGGCGGCGGTCCGGCGGTCTTGTTGGTGCGGGCGGCCGGAGTGATGCTGGGTTGTTCTCGGAGGGGGGCGGGGATGACCGAGTTGTTGTTCCCCGCGCTGGGGCGTCGTCCGGCGGGGCGGTCTCCGGTGCGCGGGGTGCTGGTGCGGTGGCTGGTGGCGGACGGGAGCACCGTGCACGTCGGGGACCGGCTGGCGGAGGTCCGGTCGGCGGGGGATCTCGTCGGCTGGGTTCCGGCGCTGGCCACCGGGACGCTCTGGCACCAGGTGCGAGCCGGTGAGGTGCTCTGCGCCGGTGCGGTCGTGGGGCTCATCGACTGACCGGTGGTGTCCGGGTTAGGTTGGTGCGAGTGACGCGGGGTGCCCGGCTTGCCGGGCTGAGAACAGACCCGTTGAACCTGACCTAGCTCGTACTAGCGGAGGGACGTCATGGTTCCGAACGTGCTGACCATCGCGGGTACCGACCCCAGCGGTGGCGCCGGAGTCCAGGCTGATCTGAAGGCGTTCTCGGCGCACGGCGCCTACGGCATGTCCGTGATCACCGCGCTCGTCGCGCAGACCACCACCGGGGTGGCCGAGGTGCACGAGGTGCCGCCGGAGTTCATCACCGCGCAGCTGGTCACGCTGCTCGACGACGTGCGGGTGGACTCGGTCAAGATCGGCATGCTGGCCAACGCCGAGGTGATCCGCGCGGTGGTCGAGGTGCTGGACCGCTACGCGCCGCCGCACGTGGTGCTGGACCCGGTCATGGTCGCCAAGAGCGGTGACCGGCTGCTCGCGCCGGAAGCGGTCGGCGCGCTGCGCGACGAACTGCTGCCGCGGGTCGACCTGATCACCCCGAACCTGCCGGAGGCGGCGGACCTGCTGGGCGAACCGGAGCTCGCCGACGTCGACGGCATGCCCGCGCAGGCCGAACGGCTGGCCGGGCTCGGGGCCAAGCAGGTGCTGCTCAAGGGCGGCCACCTCTCCGGCGAGTCCAGTGTGGACCTGCTCTACGGCGACGGGATCGCCGAGTTCCTGACCAGCGAGCGGGTCGTGACCACCAACGACCACGGCACCGGCTGCACCCTGTCGGCGGCGATCGCCGCACTGCGCCCGCAGCGCCCGGACTGGCTGACGGCGGTGCGCGAGAGCAAGGACTACCTGACCGAGGCCCTCCGCGCGTCGGAGCGGCTGGACGTCGGCCACGGCCACGGCCCGGTCCACCACTTCCACCACTGGTGGTGACCAGCCCGCCGCCCTGGCGATCCGCCGGGCGGGCCTCCCCGCGATTTCAATGGAAGTTGCTGACCACCGGCGTGTCGTGACGTGACGCGCCGGGGTCTGCGGACGACTTCCGCGATTTCAATGGAAATCAGACGTCTGATTTCCATTGAAATCGCACGCCCCGAGAGATGAGGAGTCCGATGAGCAAGTTGCCCGCACCGCCCGCCGACGGCTTCTGCGCGCAGGCGTGGGAGCGCACCGCCGGGTTGCAGCAGGCGATCGTCGAGCACCCGTTCAACACCGGGCTCGCCGACGGCAGCCTGGACCGCGACGTCTTCGCCTTCTACATCGTGCAGGACGCCCGCTACCTGGTCGGGTTCGCGCAGGCGCTGGCGGCCGCGTCGACCAGGGCGGACAACGCCGAGGACGCCGCGTTCCTGTCCGGCTCGGCCAACGGCGCGCTGGTCGAGGAGCGCAGGCTGCACGCCGGGTACGTCACCGAGTTCGGGTTGACCGAGGCCGAGATCGACGGCATCGGCACCTCGCCGTCCTGCCTCGCCTACACCTCGTACCTGCGGGCTTGCGCGCTGACCGAGCCGTACCCGGTGCTGCTGGCGGCGATCCTGCCGTGCTTCTGGGTGTACCAGCACGTGGGCACCACGATCCTGGAGGCCACCGGCGAGCTCGGCGAGCACCCGTACCGGGCGTGGATCCAGACCTACGCCGACGACGAGTTCGCCGCCGCCGTGCTGACCGCCCGCGAGCTGGTCGACCGCGTTGCCGCGAGCGCCGACGACGCGATGCGGCGGCGGATGCTGGCCGCGTTCACCCGGGCCACCGAGTACGAGTGGCTGTTCTGGAACAGCGCGTGGACCAAGGAGGCCTGGCCGACCGCCGAGTTCCTCCGGTAGGAATCGAAACCCGTTGCGGGGCAACGGAAAGCGTGGTCCGGAAATGTGATCCGGGGCACAGTCGGAGCTGCTAACGAACATCAGGATCCGGAGCGATGTGCTCAGCGACACGCCCGCTCGGGCATGGAATCCACCCAGGTCGAACGGGGTTTCAGCGTCGTGGGCACTTCGCTTGTGATCGTCCTTCTCGGCATGCTCGTGCCCGTGCTCGCCGCCGCGCCGTTCTACCTCGCCGACCGCCGCCGCGAGCAGCAGGAGCTGGAGCGCCGGGAGCGCGTGCTGGAAGCGGAAACCACCGGCTCCGACGACTGAGTATTAACAGCCGTTGGAACCGGTGGCTCCGGTTGCCGTGCGGGGTGCCGCTATTCCTTGCTGATCTCGGTGCGGAGCCGGGCGAGGCGCTGGCGGGACCGGTTGAACTTGGCCTCGAAGTGCTTCTCGTAGAGGTCGGTCGGCAGCTCGGGGAGCTCGGCGGGCTCCGCCGTGCGCTGCACCGGCGCGACGGGCTCGCTCGGCTTCGCCTCGGCGGCGGGCTGCTCGGGTTGAGCGGACTGCGGTGCGGTGGTCCGGCGGGTGACCGTCGGCGGTGCTGGTGCCGGGGTGCGCAACGCGTGCCTGCCGCGCGGGGCGGATTCCTGCTCGCCGAGTTGGCGGTTCGCGCGGTGCAGCAGCGGCCAGAAGATCAGGGTCGCCAATGCGAAACCGGAGACGAACATCAGCACGAGCAGTTCCACGTGGTGCTCCGATCAGTTCTGCCGGGCGGGTCCTGGCTGCGGGGTCGCACCGTTGGTGCTGGGGTGCTGACCGTCGATGGGGATGAGGAACGTCTGCACGTTGTCCTCGCGCTGCGAGGGCAGCTGGAGCGGTAGCTCGGCCTCGGGCTCCGGAGTCGTGGCCGGCGGGTGCGCGCTGAGCTCGTCGATGGAGGCGCTGAGCGCGCGTTGCGTCTGGTCCATCGAGGACAGCACCGCGGCGCGCAGTTCTTCCAGGCGGCGCTGCTGGGCGTGGATCTCCTCCAGCGCGTCCAGGCGGAGCTGCTCGGTCTCGGCGTCCCACTGCCCGCACTGCCGCCTGGTCTGGGCGATCAGCTCGTCGGACTCCTCCTGGGCGGCGGTGATCGTCCGCTTGTACTCGTCGCGGATGCTCTGCCGCATCCGGTGCTCCCGGGTGCGCAGCTCGCTGACCTTCTGGTCGTGCTCGCGGTGCAGCCGGGCCCGGCGCTCCTCGACGTCGGAGATCAGGCGGCTGCACTCCTCGCGCAGCTCGCCGGCGTTGCGCTCGGCCTCCTCGATCAGCTCGCGGGCCTCGGTCTCGGCGGTGCCGCGGATGATCTCGGCCTGCCGCCGGGCCTGGTCGCGGAGGTTCTGCACCTCCTCCTCGGCGATCGAGAGCATGTTCTGCACGCGCTGCGAGGCGGCGGGCAGGCCGGTGTCGGAGGACTCGATGCGGCGGAGGCGCTGCTCGGCCGAGTCCAGGCTGCGGCGGGTGGTGTCGCAGAGCTCGCGCAGGTCGCTGTTGAGCTGCGCGGCCTCGTTGCGGTCGATGGTGACCAGCCGCAGCTGGTCCTCCAGCAGCTCGATGTGGTCGATGACCTGGCTGCGGTTGAAGCCGCGGACCTGGATGTCGAATCCCGGCCGGAGCGGAACGACGGAGTCGGTGTCATCCATGGGTGAACTCCTCTCCGGGCGGTCAGCCGATTCGATAGGTCGGAGAGTAGGGGTGATGGTCGGCGTTCGCCCAGCGAAACACAACGATCATCACCGGATCAGGTAGTGATGATCGGGTGGCCGCGCGCCCCGCTTGCGCTCCGTGACGACGGTCCGATTCGTCCACAGTGCACATCCCCGGACCAGGGTGTTCCACGGCACTGCCGGGAAGGCCCGTGGTTAGGTTAGGCTCCGCTCACGGATCCGCGGTTCGAGGAGCATTGCGTGACGAGTGGAGTCGACCTTCCCGGGCAGTCGCACGAGCGCGCATCGGCGTTGTTGCGGCGGTGGCTGGCCGAGACGCACACCCCGGTCGCCGAGGGGCCGTTGCGGCTGACCATCGGATCGGTGCCGCTGGGCACCGACGTCGTGCACAGCTCGGTGACCGGTGCGCACGGTTTCGGGCCGATCCAGGTGCTCGACGACACCGGTGATCCGGTCGCGATCGCCGATGCCGCGCTGATCGCCGCGGCCTGCTCCGCCGACGCGCGCGCTCGCGCCCTGCCCGACGCGCCGATCAACTCCGCCGACGCCGGTTCGGTGGTCGACTGGCTCCTGCACGCGCTGCCGAGGCGCGAGTTCGACCCGATCGCGCTGCCGGACGACCTGATCGCGGTGGCCCGCTCGGTGTCCGGCGCGGCGGAGGCGCGGCGCTGGCTCGCGGCGCACGTGGAGGGGCGGCTGCTGCCCGCTGTGCTGGGGTGGGAAGGCGACGTCGCCGCCGCGACGGTGCAGCTGCTGACGCGCGGGCCGCTGGCGGTCATCGGGTTGCTGGGGCGGCGCGGTGTCGTCGACGAGGCGGAGCTGATCGCGGAGCTGCGGACGTGGCTGGGCGGCGTCGCCGAGGCGCATCCGGTGTCCGCGTGGCTGGTCGAGCGCTGGCTGACGAGCCCGACGCTGACCGATCTCGCCGCGCTCAACGGCTCCGGTCTGCGCTACCGGGCGGATTCGGGCCGGGTCGAGGTGCGGCCGGTGCCCTTCGAGGTGCCGAACCCGCTGTGGTCGGGCGCGGCGCCGGCGCCCGGAGTGCCGGTTCCGGTGCTGGGCGAGGGCTGGTCGCTGCGGCCGGTGGAGGTCGTCGGCGACGACGGCGGGCCGGACGTCGCGCTGGTGCAGCGCTGGATGAACGCCGAGCACGTCGCGGTGAACTGGGACCAGGCGTGGCCGCTGGCGCAGTGGCGCGAGGAGCTGGCCGGGCAGCTCGGCGGGCAGCACTCGGTGCCGTGCATCGTCGGGCTCGACGGGCGCGACGTCGGCTACCTGGAGCTCTACCGGGTGCAGCGGGACAAGCTGGCGCGCTGCTACTCGCACGATCCGCACGACCTCGGCGTGCACATCGCCATCGGCGAGCCGGATGCGATCGGGCGCGGCGTCGGTTCGTCGCTGCTGCGGGCGGTGGCCGGCGGGTTGCTGGCGGCCGACCGGGAGTGCGCGCGCGTGGTGGCCGAGCCGAACGTGCACAACGGGGCTTCCGTGGGCGCTTTCGGCAAGGCCGGGTTCGGCCGGGCCGCCGAGGTCGGACTGCCGAACAAGAACTCGGCGCTCATGATCTTCGAGCGCGGTGAGTAGGCCCACTTCTTCGTCGGTGCGGAGTCCCTGTACTCCCGATCCACAGAGAACTAAGGTAAGCCTTACTTGCTTTGTTGATCGTGGGGAGAGCGATGCCGGGCCGAGCTGACCAGTTGTTGCCGCTGTCGGCCGCGCAGGCGGGGATCTGGTTCGCACAGCAACTCGACCAGGCGAACCCGATCTACAACACCGCCGAACGCGTGGCGATCGACGGCTGCGTGGATCCCGAGCGGTTCGCCGCCGCGCTGCGGCAGGCGGTCGCCGAGACCGAGGCGCTGCGCATCCGGATCCGCGAGGACGGCGCCGAGCTGGGCCAGGTCGTCGAGGAGCCCGCCGAGTTCGAGCTGCCGGTCGTCGACTGCACCACCGCCGCCGACCCGGAGGCCCGGGCGATGGCGTGGATGCGAGCTGACCTGCGCGAACCGGTCGACCTCGCGCGCGGCCAGGCCGGCCGGTTGTGGAGCGCCGCGCTGTTCAAGCTCGGTGAGCGGCGCTGGTGGTGGTACCAGCGGATCCACCACGTGGCCATCGACGGCTACGGCTTCTCGATCCTCGTCCGCCGGGTCGCCGAGCTCTACGGCGAGCAGGACCCGGGCCCGTCGCCGTTCGGTTCGCTGACCGCGCTGCTGGCCGACGAGCAGGAGTACCGGGAGTCGGCGAAGGCCGAGCGCGACACCCGGTTCTGGCAGGAGCGGTTCGCCGACCGGCCGGACGTGGTGTCGCTGACCGGCAGCACCCGGCCCACCGCGCACGACTTCCGCAGGCTGCCCGCCGAGTCGCCCGCCGGGACCGCGCTGGCCGCGGCGGCCGAGGAGAGCCGCACGATCTGGTCGGACGCGCTCATCGCCGCCTTCGGCGCCTACCTGCACCGGATGACCGGTGCCGCCGACGTGGTGCTGGGGCTGCCGGTGATGGGCCGGCTCGGCTCGGTCGCGCTGCGGGTGCCGGGCATGGTCGTCAACGTGCTGCCGCTGCGGCTGCGGATCACCGCCGCGACCACCCGCGCGGAGCTGATCTCGCAGGTCGGCAAGGCCGTGCGAGAGCTGCGCAAGCACCAGCGCACGCGCGGCGAGGAGCTGCGCCGCGACCTCGGGCTGCTGGGCTCGGACCGGCCGCTGTTCGGGCCGATGCTCAACATCAAGGCCTTCGACTACGACCTGCGGTTCGGCGACAGCCCGGCCACCGTGCACAACCTCGCCGCCGGGCCGGTCGAGGACCTGACCGTCGCGGCCTACCACGACGACGGGCAGCTGCGGTTCGAGTTCGACGCCAACCCGGACCGCTACGACGAGGCCGAGCTCGCCGCGCACCGCGAGCGGTTCCTGCGATTCCTCGGGCGCTTCGCGGAGTGCCCCGGTGACACCCCGGTCGGCGGGATCGACCTGCTCGCACCGGAGGAGCGCACCCGGATCCTGGAGGAGTGGAACGCGCCGATCGCCGACGTCCCCGAGCTGCCCGCCGCGACGCTGCCGCAGCTGTTCGAGGAGCAGGCCGGGCGGACGCCGGACTCGGTCGCCGTCACCTTCGGCGCGCAGCAGCTGACCTACGAAGAGCTCAACTCGCGCGCCAACCAGCTCGCGCACCACCTGATCGACCTCGGCGTGGGGCCCGAGCAGCTGGTGGCGCTGGCGCTGCCGCGCACGGCGGAGCTGGTCGTGGCGCTGCTCGCGGTGCTCAAGTCCGGTGCGGCGTACCTGCCGCTGGATCCCGGGCACCCGGCCGAGCGCATCGCCCACATCGTCGGCGACGCCCGGCCGAGCGTGCTGATCAGCGACGCCGAGCACTCGGCCAACCTGCCCGCCGGGATCACCCGGGTCCTGCTGGACGATCCGACGGCGCGGGCCGAGATCGCCCGCCACTCGCAGCGCGATCCCAAGGCCGGTGAGCGCGGCCCGCTGACCCCCGAGCACGCCGCCTACGTCATCTACACCTCCGGCTCGACGGGACAGCCGAAGGGCGTGTCGATCCCGCACCACAACGTGGTCCGGTTGTTCCGCGCCACCGAGCCGTGGTTCTCCTTCGGCGGCGACGACGTCTGGACGCTGTTCCACTCCTACGCATTCGACTTCTCGGTGTGGGAGCTGTGGGGCGCGCTGCTGCACGGCGGCAGGCTGGTGGTGGTCCCGCACGAGATCAGCCGCTCGCCGCGCGAGTTCCGGCGGCTGCTGGCCGACGAGCGGGTGACCGTGCTCAACCAGACGCCGTCGGCGTTCTACCAGCTCAGCCAGGCCGACCGGGAGGACCCGGCGGGCGAGCTGGCGCTGCGCGTGGTGATCTTCGGCGGCGAGGCGCTGGAACTGTCCAGGTTGGACGACTGGTACCAGCGGCACCCGCAGCTGCCCAAGCTGGTCAACATGTACGGGATCACCGAGACCACCGTGCACGTGTCCTACGTCGAGCTGGACCGCGAGCTGGTGGCCCGGCGGGACGGCAGCGTGATCGGCCGCGGCATCCCGGACCTGCGGGTCTACCTGCTGGACTCGTCGTTGCAGCCGGTGCCGCCCGGTGTGGTGGGTGAGCTGTACGTGGCGGGGGAGGGCCTGGCGCGCGGTTATCTCGGGCAGCGCGGCCTGACCGCGCAGCGCTTCGTCGCCGATCCGCACGGGGCGCCGGGCACCCGCATGTACCGCTCCGGCGACCTGGGCAAGTGGCGGCCGGACGGCAGCATCGAGTTCCTCGGCCGCGCCGACCACCAGGTCAAGGTGCGCGGTTTCCGCATCGAGCTCGGCGAGATCGAGGCGCACCTGGCCGCGCACCCGCGGGTCCGGCAGGCCGCGGTGGTGGTGCGCGAGGACCAGCCGGGCGATCAGCGGCTGGTCGGCTACACCGCGGGCACCGCGGAGGCGGCGGAGCTGCGGTCGCACCTGGCCGCGCGGCTGCCCGGGTACATGGTGCCCGCCGCGTTCGTGCCGGTGGACGAGATTCCGCTGACGGCCAACGGCAAGCTCGACGTGCGGGCGCTGCCCGCGCCGGAGTTCGGCGGCGAGGCCGGGGGCCGCGAACCGCGCAACGACGTCGAGGCCGGGTTGTGCCGGTTGTTCGCCGAGGTGCTCGGGGTGCGCGAGGTCGGCATCGACGACGGGTTCTTCGAGCTAGGCGGGCATTCGCTGCTGGCAGCGCGGTTGCTGGCGCGGGTGCGCAGCGAGCTCGGCGCCGAGCTGACCATCCGCGGCCTCTTCGACCACCCGACGGTCGCCGGTCTCGCCGAGCAGCTGGGCGCGGTGGATCGGCGACCGGAGCTGCGGCGCGTCGAGCGGCCTGAGCGGATCCCGCTTTCCTTCGCGCAGCAGCGGCTTTGGTTCCTCAACCGGCTGGAGGGACCCAGCGCCACCTACAACTTGCCGCTGGTGCTGCGCATGTCCGGTGAGCTGGACGTGGCGGCGTTGCGCGCCGCGCTCGGCGATGTCGTGCGGCGGCACGAGAGCCTGCGCACGGTCTTCCCGGACGAGCTGGGCGAACCGCGCCAAGAGGTGCTCGACACCGTTCCTGAGCTGACCGTGGTCCAGGCGTCCGATGTGGACTCCGCGCTCGAGGAGGCCGCTCGGGAAGGGTTCGACCTGGCGGTGGAGCCGCCGGTTCGGACGGTGCTCTTCGAGAACGGGTCGGAGCACGCGCTGTTGGTGCTGCTGCACCACGTGGCCGTCGACGAGTGGTCGATCCGGCCGCTGGTGCGCGACCTGTCCACCGCCTACGCGGCCCGGCTGCTCGGCGCGGAACCGGAGTGGGCCGGACTTCCGGTGCAGTACGTGGATTACGCGCTGTGGCAGCGGGAACTGCTCGGCGACGAGTCCGATCCGGACGGGCTGGCGGGCAGGCAGCTGGAATTCTGGCGCGGCGCGCTGGCCGGGCTGCCCGACCAGCTGGAGCTGCCGACCGACTTCCCGCGCCCGGCGGTGGCCAGCCACCGCGGCGACGCGGTCCGGTTCGGGCTCGACGCGCAGCTGCACCAGCGGCTGCGGCAGCTCGCCGCGGAGCACCAGGCCAGCGTGTTCATGGTGCTGCAGGCCGGGCTCGCCGCGCTGCTGACCAGGCTGGGCGCGGGCACCGACATCCCCATCGGATCGCCGGTGGCCGGTCGCGGCGACGACGCGCTCGACGAGCTCGTCGGGTTCTTCGTCAACAGCCTGGTGCTGCGCACCGACACCTCGGGCGAGCCCGGTTTCGCCGAGCTGGTCGACCGGGTCCGGCAGGCCGACCTGGCCGCCTTCGACAACGCCGAGCTGCCCTTCGAGCGGCTCGCCGAGGCGCTCAACCCGGCGCGTTCGCTGGCCCGGCACCCGCTGTTCCAGGTGATGCTCGCCTACTGGGGCGCCACCGATGCGGTCACCGCGGAACTGCCCGGGTTGGAGACCACTGTGGACACCGCAGCGGCCGGGGCGGCGAAGTTCGACCTGGCGCTCAGCCTCAGCGAACGCGCCGACGGCGGCGTCGACGGGCTGGTGCAGTACAGCACCGACCTGTTCACCCGGCAGACCGTCGACGACCTGGCCGCGCGGTTCGTCCAGCTGCTCACCTCGGCGGTGGCCGACCCCGCGACGCCGATCAGCCGACTGGACGTGCTCGGCGAGGACGCGCGGCAGCGGGTGCTGGCCTGGGGCGATGCGGTCGGATCGGTCGAACCGGCCGGGACGTTCCCCGAGCTGTTCGCGCGCAGCGCCGAAGCGGACCCGGACAAGACCGCGCTGATCTTCGCCGACGTCGAGCTCAGCTACCGCGAACTCGACCGGCGGGTCACCGAGCAGGCGCAGCTGCTGGTCGAGCACGGCGTCGGGCCCGGCGACATCGTCGGCGTGCTGCTGCCCCGCTCGCCCGAGCTGATCATCGGGCTGCTGGCGGCGATGCGCGCCGGAGCCGCCTACCTGGCGCTGGACCCGGAGTACCCGCTGGAGCGGCTGCGGCACATGGTCGACGACGCCGCGCCGCGCCTGGTGCTCACCGACGACCTCGCGGCCGACCTGCCAACAGCCCTGTTGAGCTGTGACGATCGCCCGCAGGGCAGCTGGCAGCTGCCGACCCCGCGGCTGGACGACGCCGCCTACGTCATCTACACCTCCGGCTCCACCGGCACGCCGAAGGGCGTGGTCGTGCCGCACCGGGGCATCGCCAAGCTGCTGGCCACCCAGACCGAGCGGGTCGGCATCACCGCGGACAGCCGGGTGCTGCAGTTCGCCTCGCCGAGCTTCGACGTGGCGTTCTGGGAGATGTGCATGGGCCTGCTCAGCGGCGGGACGCTGGTCGTGGTGCCCGCCGACCGGCGGGTGCCCGGCGAGCCGCTCGCCGAGTACGCCCGCCGCCACCGGGTCACGCACCTGGCCATCGGGCCGTCGATGATGGGCATGTTCCCGGCCGACACCGAGCTCCCGCCGGACGCGACCCTGCTGTGCGGGGCCGAGAAGGTGCCCTCCGACCTGGTGCTGCGCTGGGCGCGCGAGCACCGGATGCTCAACTGCTACGGCCCCACCGAGGCGACGGTGAACTCCACGCTGTGGGACTGCGATCCCGACGCGGTGGGCAGTTCGGTGCCCATCGGCGTGCCCGACCCCGGCGCCCGGCTCTACGTGCTCGACGCGCAGCTCCAGCCGACCCCGCCCGGCGTCGTCGGCGAGCTCTACGTCTCCGGGCTCGGGCTGGCGCGCGGCTACCTCCACCGGCCGGGCCTGACCGCCGAGCGCTTCGTCGCCGACCCGTTCGGGCCGCCCGGCTCCCGCATGTACCGCACCGGCGACCTGGTGCGCTGGCGCTCCGACGGGACGCTGGACTTCGCGGGCCGCGCCGACGACCAGGTCAAGATCCGCGGCTTCCGCATCGAGCTCGGCGAGGTCGAGGCGGTGCTCGCGCAGCACCCGGACGTCGCGCAGGTCGCGGCGGTGGTCCGCGAGGACACCCCCGGTGACAAGCGGCTGGTGGCCTACGTGGTGGGCGGCGGTGACACCGCCGGGCTGCGCCGCCACGTGGCCGACGCGCTGCCGGACTACATGGTCCCGGCCGCGGTCGTGTTCGTCGACGCGCTGCCGCTGATGCCCAACGGCAAGCTCGACCGCAGCGCGCTGCCCGCGCCCGACCTGGGCGAAGCGGTCGGCAACGCGATGCCGCGCAACCCCACCGAGGAGATCCTCTGCGGGCTGTTCGCCGAGGTGCTCGGGCTGCCGCGGGTCGGCACCGAGGACAGCTTCTTCGACCTCGGCGGGCACTCGCTGCTGGCCGCCAAGCTCATCGGCCGCATCCGCGACGCGCTGGGCGTGCGGGTCAACGTCGGAAGCCTGTTCGCCGCACCGACCGTCGTCGGCCTGGCCGAGCGGCTGCACGACGGCGGCGGCCGGGACGCGCTGGAGATCCTGCTGCCGCTGCGCACCTCGGGCAGCAAGCCGCCGCTGTTCTGCGTGCACCCCGCCGCCGGGCTGGCCTGGCCGTTCTCCGGGCTGCTCAAGCACATCGACGACGAGCGGCCGATCTACGGCATCCAGTCGCGCGGGCTCGCCGAGCCGAAACCGGTCGCGGCCAGCCTGCACGAGATGGCCGCCGAGTACCTCGAACACGTCCGGCAGGTCCAGCCGCACGGGCCGTACTACTTCCTCGGCTGGTCCTTCGGCGGCGTGGTCGCCCACGAGATGAGCACCCACCTGCAGCAGCAGGGCGAGGAAGTGCGGTTCCTGGGCATGCTCGACTCCTACCCGAAGGACGTCTGGGACGAGCTGCCGACCGAGGAAGAAGCCCTCAAGGCGCTGCTCTACATGGCCGGCTACGACCTCGCCGAGCTCGGCGAGCAGCCGCTGACCAGGGCGGACGTCATGGCGATCCTGTCCGCCGAGGGCAGCGCGCTGGCCAACCTCGAACCGCACAGCATCACCGCGATCATCGACAACTTCGCCAACTGCGCGGTGCTGGAGAACGAGGCCGACCACGCCGAGTTCGACGGCGACGTCCTGTTCTTCACCGCGACCGTCAACCCGGCCAAGGAATCGCTGACCGCGCAGATGTGGCAGCCCTACGTCGGCGGCGCGGTCCGCGACCACGACATCGCCTGCGAGCACAAGGACATGACGCAGCCCGGGCCGCTGGCCGAGATTGCCGCGGTGGTGGACCGGGAACTCGGCGAGGTGGACCGGGTGAGCACCGAAGGAGCACGACGATGACCAACCCGTTCGAGGATCCGGCCGCGGAGTACTACGCCCTGATCAACGACCAGGACCAGTACTCGCTGTGGCCGCGGGCGATCGCGGTGCCCGCCGGGTGGGCCGTCGCGCACGGCCCGGCCGACCGGGCGTCCTGCGTGGACCACATCGAGGTCAACTGGACCGACATGCGGCCGGCGCGCTGATCGCGATGCTCCGCCAGGTGAGTCCTCAGGTAGCGGTCTGTGTCTGCTACGTCGCGGCGATGTTCATGAACGGCATGGACGCGACCATCGTCAACGTGGCGCTGCCCGCCATCGCCGCGGAGTTCGCGGTGCCCGCGAGCGCGACCTCGGCGATCAACGTCGGGTACCTGGTCAGCCTCGCGGTGTGCATCCCGGTGTCCGGCTGGCTCGGCGACCGGTTCGGCACCAAACGCGTGTTCCTGGGCGCTTTCGGGATGTTCGTGCTGGCCTCGGCGCTGTGCGGGCTGGCGGCCGATCTGCCGCAGCTGATCCTCGCGCGGGTGCTGCAAGGCGCGGGCGGCGGCGTGATGAGCCCGGTCGCGCTGACGATGCTCTTCCGCGCCTATCCGCCCGAACAGCGGATCCGATTGTCCCGCGTGCTGCTGCTGCCGACCGCGGTGGCGCCGGCGCTCGGGCCCGTGCTGGGCGGGTTCTTCGTCGAGAACTTCACCTGGCGGTGGGGTTTCTACGTCAACCTGCCCGTCGGCGGGCTGGCGCTGCTGTTCGGCGCGCTGCTGCTGGTCGAGCACGTCGAGGCCCGGGAGAAGCGCTTCGACGTGCTCGGTTTCGCGCTGGCCGCACCGGGTCTCGGGCTGGTGATGTACGCGCTGGAATCGGTGGCGCCCGCCGGACCGGGCTCACCGCACTTCTGGGCCGCCGGGCTGACCGGGCTGATCTGCCTGGGACTGCTGGTCAGGAACCAGCTCAGGGCCCGCGAACCGATGCTGGACCTGCGGTTGTTCGGCGATGCGTCGTTCCGCCGCGCGAGCCTGATCCTGTTCGCCTGCGTGGCCGGATTCCTCGGCACGCTCTACGGGTTCACGCTGATGTTCCAGCAGGGGCTGGGCGCATCGGCGTGGGAGACCGGGCTGGTGACGCTGCCGAAGGCGATCGGGCTGATGATCGCCTCCCAGCTCGTCGGCTGGGCGCACCGCAGATTCGGGCCGCGCCGGGTGATCGCGACCGCGATGCTCGGCGCCGCCGTCTCCTTCGCGATGCTCAACGCGGTCAGCGCCGGGGACCTGTGGTTCGCCGCGTTCGTGCAGCTGCTGACGGGCTTCTTCGTGGGTGCGGCATCCGCGGAGCTGCAGGTCATCGCCTTCAGCACGATCGGCAAGTCCGCCACCGGCGGGGCGTCGACGCTGTTCAACGTGCAGCGGCAGGTCGGCTCGGCGCTCGGCGTCGCGCTCACCGCGTGCGTGCTGGCCGCTGCACCGGGCCTGGGCGGATACCAGCTGGCGATGCTGGTTTCGGCCGGATTCGCGCTGATCGGGATGTTCCTCGCCTTGCGCATCAAGGAGATCGAGCCCGCCCGACAACCAGTCGCCGCGGCTCGCTGAGAGATCTGAGCCACCGCGGGGCAGACAACGCGCTTGCTCTATGGTTAGGCTTGCCTTAACTGACATGATCGTTGGTGGACAGGAAGGAACGCATGGCCGATGGGTACCGCGGACCGACTCCGGCACAGCCGGCCCCCAGCACGCGATCTCCAGGTGCTGCGCACCGCTGAGCTGAGCCCGTCGATGCGGCGGATCACCCTGGGCGGCGAGGAGCTCGAAGGCTTCCTGGACCAGCACACCGGCCCGAACATCAAGGTGTTCGTGCCGCAGCAGGGCCAGCAGCGACCGGTGCTGCCGGAGCTGGACGACGAGACCGGCCGCTACCGCTGGCCCGAGCTGCACGAGCGCCCGACCATGCGCACCTACACCGTCCGCCGCTACGACGAGGCCCGCGGCGAGCTCGACGTGGACTTCGTGATGCACGGAGCCCACGGGGTGGCCTCCAACTGGGCGCGCAACGCCCGGCCCGGCGACCACCTCGGCGTGATGGGCCCCGGCGGCAAGATCTGCCGGGCCGCCGACTACTACCTGCTGGTCGGCGACGAGACCGCGCTGCCGGCGATCTCCAGCATCGTCGAGGGCCTGCCGCCCACCGCGCGCGGCCAGGTGCTCGTCGAGATCGGCGAGGCCGCCGAGCAGCAGCACGTCCAGTGCCCGCCGGACCTGCGCTGGACCTGGCTGCACCGCGAGGGCGTCGCGGCCGGCCGCTCGCAGCTGCTGGTCGACGCCGTCCAGCAGCTCGACGTGCCCGCCGACGTCGACGTCTCGGCCTGGGTGGCCGGGGAATCCGGCATCGTCCGCGGCATCCGCCGCCACCTGCGCAACGACCGCGGCATGGACGCGAAGTCCGTGCTCGCCATCGGTTACTGGAAGTACGGCCTGGCCGAAACCGAGTACCACGACAAGCACAACCACGACCGGGACTGACGGAAGTGGACGGGACCGGCGCGAACCCAGCGGTTTGCGCCGGCGTATCCGCGTGCCCGGAAACGGGGCACCAGCGAGGCGAGGGGACAACGTGTCTGCGAGCGAGGAAGTCCACGACGTCCTGGGGATCGGTTTCGGGCCGTCCAACCTGGCGCTGGCCATCGCGCTGGAGGAGCACAACCGGACCGCGCCGGGGGCCGACCGGCTCTCCGGGCTGTTCTTCGAGCGCAAACCCGCCTTCGGCTGGCACCGCGGGATGCTGATCGAGGGCACCACCATGCAGGTGTCCTTCCTCAAGGACCTGGTCACCATGCGCAACCCGGCCAGCGACTTCTCCTTCCTGAGCTACCTGCACGCCAAGCAGCGGCTGGCCGACTTCATCAACCACAAGACGATGTTCCCGACCCGCGTCGAGTACCACGACTACCTGGAGTGGGCGGCCGAGCGGGTGTCCGGACTGGTGCGCTACGACACCGAGGTCGTCGAGCTGCAGCGGGCCGGTGAGCACTTCGAGGTCGTCGTCCGCCACGGCGGGCGGCTGGAGGTGCACCGGGCGCGCAACGTCGTGCTCGCGGTCGGGCTGGAGGCGAGCCTGCCCGCCGGGGCCGAGCTCGGCGAGCGGGTGTGGCACAACCTCGACCTGCTGCACCGCGTCGGCGAGCTGACCGAGGCGCCGCGCCGCTGCGTGGTCGTCGGGGCCGGGCAGAGCGCCGCCGAGGTCACCGAGTACCTGCACCGCACGTTCCCGGCCGCCGAGGTGTGCGCGGTGTTCAGCCGGTACGGCTACAGCCCGGCCGACGACAGCCCGTTCGCCAACCGGATCTTCGACCCGAAGGCGGTCGACGACTTCCACGACGCCTCGCCCGAGGTCCGCCGCGAACTGCTGGACTACCACCGCAACACCAACTACTCGGTGGTCGACCTCGACCTCATCGAGGAGCTCTACGCCCGCGCCTACCAGGAGAAGGTGCGCGGCGAGCAGCGGCTGCGGATCCTCAACGCCTCCCGGGTCCGCGACGTCGCGACCCGCGACGGCGGCATGGCGGTGACCGTCGAGTTCCTGCCGTCGGGCGAGCGCGCGGAGCTGGCCGCCGACCTGCTGGTGTACGCCACCGGATGCCGTCCCCGCGACCCGTTCCCGCTGCTCGGGGACACCGCGCAGGACTGCGAGCGCGACGAGCAGGGCCGCCTGCAGGTGGAGCGCGACTACCGCATGCGCACCAGCGCGGAGCTGCCGGGCGGGATCTACCTGCAGGGCGGCACCGAGCACACCCACGGCCTGACCTCGTCGCTGCTGTCCAACGGCGCGGTCCGCGCGGGCGAGATCCGCGACTCGATCCTCACCCGCCGCAGCCGCGCGCGGGCGGCCGAACCCGACCGGGCGGTCAGCTTCGCCTGATCCCGGCTTGTAATCACGGGCACAGGCGGGAACAACGCCGCGGGCGCGGTGGTTGCAAGCGTTCGATGGACACCAATGCGACTCCGGAGCGCGCCGAGGCCGGCAGCGCGACCGCCGATCAGATCAAGGGCGTTGCGCGCGGGGACTCGCCGGTACCGCTGTCGGTGCTCGACCTGTCCACCGTCGGCGTGCAGCACACCGCGTCCGACGCGCTGAGCACCACCACCGAGCTGGCCCGCAGCGCCGAGGCCTGGGGCTACCAGCGGATGTGGCTGGCCGAGCACCACGGCATGCCCGGCATCGCCAGCTCCGCTCCCGCGGTGGTGATCGCGCACCTCGCCGCCCACACCAGCACGCTGCGGCTGGGTTCCGGCGGCGTGATGCTGCCCAACCACGCGCCGCTGGTCGTCGCCGAGCAGTTCGGCACCCTGGAGGCGCTGCACCCCGGGCGCATCGACCTCGGCATCGGCCGCGCGCCCGGCACCGACCAGGCGACCGCCCGCGCCCTGCGCCGCACCACCGGCCCGCTGTCGGCCGACGACTTCCCGCAGCAGCTCGGCGAGCTGATGGCCTTCCTCGGCGACGACTTCCCGATCGACCACCCGTACGCGGCGATCCAGTCCGTGCCCAACGGGCAGGTGCCGCCGATCTGGCTGCTCGGCTCCAGCGGCTTCAGCGCGCAGCTGGCCGGAGCGCTGGGCCTGCCGTTCGCCTTCGCGCACCACTTCAGCGCGCAGAACACCCTGCCCGCCCTCGACCTGTACCGGCAGTCCTTCAAGCCCTCCGCGGTGCTGGACGAGCCCTACGCGCTGATCGGCGTGCAGGCGGTCGCCGCCGACACCGACGAGGAAGCGCTCGACATCGTGCGCCCGGTCGCGCTGAGCATGCTCCGGCTGCGCCGCGGCATGCCCGGCAAGCAGCCCACCCGCCAGGAGGCGCGCGAGCACCCGTACACGGAGCTGGAGCAGAGCTTCGTCGACAGCTGGCTGGACGACGCGGTCTACGGCTCGCCGGAGACCGTCCGCGCGGGCCTGGACGAGCTGCGCGAGCGCACCGGCGTCCAGGAGCTCATGCTGACGGCCAACATCCCGGACCGCGACACCAAGCTGCACTCCTTCGAACTGGTCGCCAAGTCCTACCGGATGATCTGAGAAGCCGACCCGGTGAAGGGCACCTTTTAGCAACTTACTTGCTTAAAGGTGCCCTTCACCGTGCGAACCAGGGCCGCGCATGGTGGGCGGGGCCACTCTTGGCCGAGGTCCGGCGCGGGTGTCGGTTTCGCGTGGCGTACGGTCTATTGACACCGGTGTTTCTAGGCACGAGGCGGGATTGAGGGATTGGCGTGAAGCCTGGTGTGCTGATCTTCTACCGGATCATGGCGTACGTCACCGCGGTGCTGTTGATCCTCCTGTGCGCCGCGATGGTGCTCAAGTACGGCCACTTCGCCGGGTTGTGGGACGAGGGCAGCTCGACCCAGCAGCTCGGCACCGACTGGACCTTCCGGATCGGTGTCGCGCACGGCTGGCTGTACATGGTCTACCTGCTCGTCGCCGTGGTCGCCACGACCCAGCTGCGCGTTGCGATCGGCCGCATGCTGCTGGTGCTGCTCGCGGGCACCATCCCGTTCGGCGCCTTCTTCGCCGAGCGCAAGGTGACGCAGTGGCACGAGCTGCGGTTGGCGGGCAAGCCGCTGACCGAGTCGCACACCCGGAGCGCGGAGGAAACGCCGGCCTCATGACAGCAACCCACGAGTCCGCACCCGCCGAAGCCGCGCCGTCCACCGGGCGCAGCCGCGGCGTCATCGCCGCGTACTTCGCGCTGACCAAGCCGCGCGTCATCGAGCTGCTGCTGGTCACCACGATCCCGGCGATGTTCCTCGCGCAGCGCGGTGTTCCGTCGCTGTGGCTGGTGGCCGTGACGCTGATCGGCGGCGCCATGTCGGCGGGCAGCGCCAACGCGCTCAACTGCGTCGCGGACTCCGACATCGACGCGGTGATGCACCGGACCAAGAAGCGCCCGCTGGTGCGCTACGAGGTGCCGCGCCGCAACGCGCTGATCTTCGGCATCGTGCTCGGCATCGCCTCCTTCGGCGTGCTCTGGGCCGGGGCGAACCTGCTGGCCGCGGTGCTGGCCACCAGCGCGATCCTGTTCTACGTCTTCGTCTACACGCTGGTGCTCAAGCGCCGGACCTCGCAGAACATCGTGTGGGGCGGCGCCGCGGGCTGCATGCCGGTGGTGGTCGGCTGGGCCGCGGTCACCGGCACCGTGGAGTGGCCGGCGCTGGTGATGTTCGGCGTGGTGTTCCTGTGGACGCCCCCGCACTTCTGGTCGCTGGCCATGAAGTACAAGGACGACTACGCGCGCGCCGGAGTGCCGATGCTGCCGGTGGTGGCCACCACCCGCCAGGTGTCGGCGCGGATCCTGGCCTACAGCTGGGCGACGGTGGCCTGCACGCTGCTGCTGGTGCCGGTGACCAGCTGGGTCTACGTGGCCTTCGCGGTGCTCGCCGGGGCGGCGTTCCTGATAGTCGCGCAGCGGCTGCACACCGCGGTGCGCAACGGTGCCGCGGTCAACCCGATGAAGCTGTTCCACCTCTCCAACTCGTACCTGGCACTGCTGTTCGTGGCCATCGCGGTGGACGCCGCGATCGGCCTCCCGGTGCTGGGCTGAGCCCCACCACGGCGGATCGACGGGCCGCTCACCTCGCTCGAGGTGAGCGGCCCGTTCGCTTTGCGCGGTGCTGACCTGCGTCGTGCTGGTCAGAGGTGGAGGTGGAGCCGGAGGGCGTTGTCGAGGGCCGCGAGGGCGTTCCGGGGGAGGGTGCCGATCCGGTTGCCGATCCGGTTCACCGCTACCGCTCTGACCTGTTCGGCCTGGGCCTTGGAGTCGTTGGGCAATCCGCAGTCGGCCGCCCGGAGGAGCACCTGGAACGGGTGGACGCGGTCGATGTTCGTGGTCACCGGGACCACGGTGATCACTCCGCGCTTCGCGCGCTGGGCGCTGCGGTTCGCCGCGTCGTTGCTCACCACCACCGCGGGGCGGGTCTTGTTCGCCTCGGACCCGCGGATCGGCTCGAAGTCGACCCAGTAGAGGTCACCTCGGCGCATCGGCCACGCCGTCCGCCGTCGTCACGTCCCACAGCCGCGCGTCGTCGCTGCCGTCCCACTCGTCCCAAGCGCTCTCGTACGCCTCTTCCAGCTCGGCGGTGCGCAGCATGTTGATCGCCTGGTGGATCACCGCAGACCGGGAGCGCGCCCCGGTCTGCTCGGCGTAGGAGTCGACGAAGGTGACGTCCTCGTCGCTCAAGCTCACACTCACCTTCATACCGCGATGCTACCGGCGTTACTACCCGATGTCATACCTGTGCGGGGCGGCTCAGTGCAGGACCGGGAAGACCTGCGGGGTGCTGCGGCCGGTGGCGGCGTCGACGAGCGCGACCGGGTCGGCCGTCTCCGCCAGCAGCCGCACCGTCTCGCGCAGCGGGGAACCGGCCATCGGACCGGGCACCGGCAGGTCGAGCGCGGTCGCGATGTCGAAGTAGTGCACGACGGCCTCCATGAGGAAGATCCGCAGCGCCTCCCCGGCGGTCACCACCGCGAAGCCCGTGTAGTCGACCTTGCGGTCCAGGTCCGTCTCGCGCAGCGCGGCGATCACCGCCGGTGCGCGGTCGGTGAACTGCTCGACCAGCTCACCCGCTCCGGCCCGCTGGATCGCCGTGGTGCGCACCTCCTCGCAGGTCTGGTCGGCGATGCCGCCCGGCTGCTGCATGAAGGCGAGCAGCTCGGCGGCGTCGGCGTGGCTCACCGGCGCGGTCGGCTCCGGGGCCGCGAGCCCGGCCGCGGTGCCCGCGGGGAAGTCGCAGTGGTGGGCGTAGACGTCCCGGACGGTCCAGTCGGGCAGCCGGGTCGGCCGCTGCCACTGGTCACCGGCCAGCACCCGGCCGAGGGCGGCCCACGCCTGCCAGGCCTGGTCCAGCGCGTCGACGATCATCCCGCTCCGATCAGTTCGAAGGTCACGCACGGTCGGCCGCCGAAGCGGTCCGCGTGCTGCTGGGCCGATTCCACCACGATGCGGCGGGCGTGCTCCTCGAACGGTTCGTCGCTGAGGGCCTCCAGGTAGGTCTGGTGCGCGGCCAGCGAGGCCACCCCGTGCTCCAGGACGTCGGTGATGTCCACCGCGTGCGTCGGGTGCGGTGAGGCCGCGACGGCGACCCAGCGGACGCCCTGCCACGGTTCGTAGCCCTGCTCGACGAGCTCCGGGAAGATCCAGCGGTTGCCGGCGTCGGCGACCGCGTCCAGCGCGGCCCGGCCGACCGCGCGGTGGTCCGCGCTGTTCCAGCTGCCCGGCCCCCAGGAGTCGTGGTGGTTGAGCGTGATCACCAGGCCGGGCCGGTGCTCCCGGATCGCGCGGCAGAGGTCCCGGCGCAGCTCCGGGCCGTACTCGACGACACCGTCCCGGTGGTCCAGGAACTCCACCGAGTGCACGCCGACCTTGGCGGCGCTCGCGTGCTGCTCCAGCTCGCGCAGCGGTGCGGCCTCCGCCGGTGCCACGCCGTCGATGCCCGCCTCCCCGCGGGTCACCAGCAGGTAGGCGACGTCGCGGCCGGAGGCGGTCCAGGCGGCGACCGCGCCGGAGCAGCCGTACTCCAGGTCGTCGGGGTGCGCGACGATGGCCAGCGCCTGCTGCCAGTCCGTCGGCACGGGTTCGAGCTCGTCGGTCATCCGGTTGCCTCCTTCGGTCGGTTCGAGTGTCGCGCAGCGGGAGCGGTTCGCGCGGCTGCTGCCACCGGTTTTCCGGCGCGGTTGGGAAATGCGGTCCGCACCAGCGGAAACCGGTCCGCACGACATGCCGCTGGTGTGTCGGAATTGCTTTCCCCACCTTTTCCCCGGTGGCTATCCGGCAAATTCGCGCAGTGGCATTTCTACGCCACCGCGGCCTCGGCGATGACCGGCCGCAATACGTTCTGGTGCACCGTGATCCGGACGGCTAAGGAGGTCGGTGCAGATGAACCTGCCCAGAACGCTGCGGCCCGTTGTCGGTCTGCTCATCGCATTCCTGCTCGCGCTGGGCGTTCCGGTGGTGGCCTCGGCCGCCCCGGAGGCGAACGTGCGGGTGGTCACCTACGACGCGAGCCAGGCCGCCGAGTTCCAGGACGTGGTGGCCGCGGGCGCGGAGGTGTGGAACAACCACGTGCAGAACGTGCGCTTCGAACCGGCCACCGGCGGTGCCGCCGACGTCGTGGTGCTCGCTGACAACGGCTGGCCGCGCGCCGAGGTCATCGGCCTCGGCAAGGGCCGGGTCTGGATGGGCCGCCAGGCGGTCAACGAGGGGCACGACACGCTGCGCATCGCGGCCCACGAGCTCGGCCACATCCTGGGCCTGCCGGACAACCGCACCGGGGTGTGCGAGGACCTGATGTCGGGCGCCAGCGCCGGGCCGACCTGCAAGAACCCGAACCCGAACGCCGAGGAGATCGCCGAGGTCGAGCGCAACTTCGCGCAGGGCGTGATCCTGGAGCGGCGGGTCTACACCGAAGACGTGCTCGCCCTGCGGTGAGCACGCGGGCTGCGGCGGTCATCGCCCCGATCGCCGCAGCCCACTCGCTTTCGCAGGTCAGGACCCGTGAGCGTTTCGGGGTGCTATGGCGCCCCAAAGCGCTCACGGGTTTTTTCTGAACGTGCGGCTGCGGAACCGTTCGCGCCGCCGCGCCGTCGAACTCGCCGAAATCCCACTCCGGTCCGGGTGGGACGGGGCTAGGCTTGGTGATCATCATCCGGTCACCGAACCGGCCGGTCACCCGTGCGACGACGGTGAGCAGCGAGGCGGGCGAAGCGATGCGCGACGAGCCAGAGCAGGACGATCAGCGCGAGGGGGCTGCGGTCCTCGCGCCTGCCGACGCGCCGGAAACCGCGGTGCCGGACACCGCGGAATCCGAAACCGCGGTGCCGGAAACCGCTGATCCGGAAGCGCCGGACGAGCCCGCCGAGGAGTTACCCGAGGCCGATCCGGTCGCCGAGCTGACCGGGGCGGTTTCCGCGCTCGCCGAGCAGATCCGCGAGCACCACGACCGGGCCGCCGCGCGGGAGCGCGTCATCGACAAGCTGCACGCCGAGGTGGAGCGGTTGCGCGCCGGGGAGCAGAACCTGCTGCTGCGCCCGATCACCACCGACCTGCAGAACCTCCGCAAGGACCTGCTGCACCAGGCCCGCGCCCTGCCGCCCGAACCGACCCGGGAGCAGGTCGCCGACCTGCTGGAGTCCTTCGCGTTGAGCGCGGAGCAGGCGCTGGAGCGCTGCGGCAGCGCTCCGATCCGGCCCGAGATCGGCGCCGAGTTCTCCGCCCGCGAGCACCGGGCCGTCAAGATCCTGCCCGCCGAGGAACCCGACCAGCACGAGCGGATCGCGCTGGTGGTCTCCGACGGCTACCTCGACACCACGACCGACCGCGTGTCCGTCCCCGCGCGCGTGCACGTGTACCGCTGGAGCGCGACCACCGGGGACAGCCCGCGAGCTGAGGGGATGAACGCTGATGTCTGACGGCGATCTGCAGGTGTTCGGCATCGACCTGGGCACCACCTATTCGGCCATCGCCTACGTCGACGAGACGGGCAGGCCCTCGGTGTGCCGCAACACCGACAGCAGCGAGACGACGCCGTCGGTGGTGTTCTTCGAGAACGAGTCCAACGTGGTGGTCGGCTCGGTGGCGAAGAACTCCGCGATCATCGACCCGGACCGGGTGGTGTCGCTGATCAAGCGGCAGATGGGCGGCGACGCCGAGTTCGAGTTCGACGGCAGCACCTACACCCCGGAGTCCATCTCGGCGCTGATCCTCAAGCAGCTCGCGCAGGACGCCGCCGCGCACACCGGTGGCGAGGTGACGCGCGCGGTGATCACCGTGCCCGCCTACTTCGGCATGCAGGAGCGCAGCGCCACCAAGCAGGCGGGCACCATCGCCGGGCTCGACGTGATCGGCATCGTGCCCGAGCCGGTGGCCGCCGCGCTGCACTACGAGGCGACCACCGGGGCCGAGGACAAGACGATCCTGGTCTACGACCTGGGCGGCGGCACCTTCGACACCACGGTGATCCGGGTGTCCACCGACGAGATCGTGGTGGTGTGCACCGACGGCGACGACCACCTCGGCGGTGCGGACTGGGACCTGCGGCTGCGCAACCACCTGCTGGCGAAGTTCCAGGAGCAGGCGCCCGAGGGCACCGAGGTGGAGGACGACGAGGAGTTCCTGCAGTCGCTGGCCACCACCGCCGAGGACACCAAGAAGCAGCTGTCCAAGGCGGAATCCCGCGCGGTCGCGCTGCGCGGCGCCGGGGTCAGCGCGCGGGTGGAGGTGACCCGCGCGCAGTTCGAGACCGAGACCGGGGACCTGCTGGACAAGACGGTCGACATCGTCCGGCGCACGCTGGGCACCCTGGAGTCCAAGCAGCCCGGCGCGAAGATCGACGAGGTGCTGCTGGTCGGCGGTGCCACCAAGATGCCCGCGGTCGCCGAGCGGCTGCGCGCCGAGTTCGGCTGGGACCCGAAGCTGCACGACCCGGACCTGGCCGTGGCCAAGGGCGCCGCGCTCTACGCGCTGGGCCGCGTGGTGCACCGGGAGGCCGCCGAAGAGGGCGCCGCGGGCGTGTCCGAGGCGGTGCGCACGGTCGCGAGGCAGACCGGCATCTCCGAGCGCGCGCTGGAGAACCTGGCCGCCAAGCAGACCCGCAACGTGCTGCCCAAGGCCTTCGGCGTGAAGCTGGTCGACACCTCCGACCCGGACTGGCGCAACAAGCCCGAGCGGTTCCTGGTCCGGCACCTGGTGCACGCCAACGACTCGCTGCCCACCGAGGAGCGCAGGCTGGAGGCGTTCACCGTCGAGGAGGGCCAGACCGGCGTGAACATCGAGCTCTACGAGCAGTCCGGTGTGGTCGCCGGCCCGGACCTGTCGGAGAACAAGGAGATCAGCGAGGGCAAGGGCGTCATCGACGGACTGCCGCCGATGCCCGCCGGATCCCCGGTGGACATCCGCATGACCGTGGACGACGAGGGCCTGCTGGAGCTGACCGCCACCGAACCGTCGACCGGCAATTCGCTGGACATCAAGGTGCGGGTCAGCGTCCGCAGCGACGAAGAGGTCAGGGACGCCAAGCGAAAGATCGCAGGCATCACCGTCTCCGGCTGACGGATAGCCATGTCAACCCAAGTGCTGATCAACCGCACCTCAGGGGACCGTGACGCAAACCAGCCACAAGAAACCGCCCAACGCAAGATCAACCGCAGAACGCAACCACCACTGTGAATCGCGGAGAGGCGGAACTGCGGAGAGGCGGGACTGTGCAACCCTTCGATCCGAAGGCCTACGAGCGCGACGTGGTCCGACCGCTGCGGGGGCGCAGCGGTCGATTACCGGACGACCTGCTGACCCGGTACGCGATCGGGCCGGACTTCTCCGACGCCGACGTGGCGCAGCGGTTGTCGCAGGTGCGCTCGCACTGGAACAAGAGCGCCCAGTCCACCGCGAAGTCCAGCTTCACCACCAGCGTCTACAAGGCGTTCCTGCGCGAGGACGAGGAACTGCGCCGCGAGCACGGCGACAAGATGTCGCGGATGTCGTGGTGGCGCGCGCGGCACGACGACCGGGCGGCCGCCGGGCAGGCCCAGATCGACGAGCTCGCCCAGATGCTCAAGTCGAACTTCGGCGAACTCGGCCTCATCACGCCGGGCCAGCTGGAGGCGATGCGCGAAGCCTTCGGCCAGCTCGCACCGCCCGAGGTGGACGAGGCGCTGGCCAAGGCCAAGGTGCGGACGGCGGTCCCGCTGGACCTGCCGAAGACCTCCGGGCTGCCCGACACCCTGTTCCGCAGGCTGAAGGAACTGCTGGCCGACGCCGAGGTCACCGGACTTCCCGAGCTGCTGCACGGCAAGCTCACCGGCTTCGCGCTGCTCACCGAATTCCGCAGCACCCCGGCACGTCCCGACGGCCTGAGCGCGAAAGCCGTGCAGGCGGCCGTCGACCGGGAGAACCGGCGTTCCGGCAACCGCGCCGCGCGCGAAGCCCTCGGACTGGTCAACACCGCGGCCGGGCGCACCGACCTGCGGCTCCTGGCGCTGTACCACCTGCTCGACGACGTGCGCAGGCTCCGCGAGAACGGCGCGCCCGCCAGTGCGCTGCTGCGCGTGCTGCGCCAGTCCGGGCTGGAGGAAGGCGAAGCCCGGCAAGCCGTGGTGAGCGTGCTCAGCGAAACCGGAGCGACGAAGATCGAGGTCAGCGGCCTGGCCAAGGTCGCAGAACTGCTCGCCGCCGGGCACCTGGTGGCCGCCCAGCAAGCGCTGGCCGGCATCGCCGACGCCGAGGAGGCGGCAGCCGCGAAAGCGGCCGTCGACCGGCACGCCGAGCAGGTGCGCTCGCTGCGCGAAGCGGCGCATCGCGCGCTGGAGCGCGGAGCCGAAGGCGAAGCGCGCAGGCAGCTGACCGAAGCATCGCGGCTGGCCGCCGACGACGACGCGATAGCGGCGGAGGTGCGGCGCATCCCGGTGAGCCCGGTGGCGGAGCTGACGGCGCAGCCGGAAGGGCTCGGGGTGCGGCTGTCGTGGCGGGCGCAGCCCGACCACGGCGTGAGCACCCGGTACCGGGTGGTGCGGCGGAGCGGGCGGACGCCCGGCGACGCCGCCGACGGCGACGTGGTCGCGGAGGGGGCGGAGACCGCGGTGGTGGACACCGCCGCGGCGGCCGGGACGGCCGCGGGGTACGCGGTGTTCGCGGCGGAGCCCGACGGGGCGTGGTCGCGGCCGGCCGCGGTGCTCGTCGAGGTGCTGCCGCCGGTGCACGCGGTGCAGATCTCGGTCCGCTCGGGTGCGGTCGAGGGCAGTTGGAAGTTGCACCGCGACGCCGTCGGCGTGGACGTGGTGCGGCGGGACGACTCCGGCGAGGTCCCGGTCGCGACCAGCGGCCGGAACGCGTTTCGCGATTCCACTGTGGACACAAAGGTGGATTGCGCGTACCTGCTGACGGCGCGCTACCGGCGCGCGGACGGCACCGAGCTGCGCGCGGAGGCCGTCGCGGTGCGGCACCGCGCGCGGGTCGTGCCGACGCTGCCGCCGGTGACCTCGTTGGAGGGGCGGCACTTCGGGCGGGAGCTCGTGCTGTCCTGGGTGTGGCCCGACGGCGTGCGGATGGCCGAGGTGACCTGGGAAGGCGGGTCGCGTCGGCTGACGCGGCAGCAGTACACCGACGACGGCGGCTGCCGGATCGACGCAGGGCCGGGCGAGACGCGCGTGCGAGTCGTCTCGATCGCCACCGCCGATGACGGGGAGAACCGCTCCAACCCCGGCGAACTGGTCGTCAGCGGACCGCCCGCGCAGGTCGGCTACCAGGTGGAACGGCGCAACCGGCTGTTCGGGCCGAGCAGCGCGCGCATCCTGCTCACCAGCGATCTCCCGGTGCCGGAGTGCGAGGTGGTGGTGGTCATCGCGCCGGGACGCGTCATGCCGCAGCAGCCGGACGACGGCAACGTCGCGCACCGGGCGGTGCACCGGATCGACGACCCGGTCGAGATCACCGTGGAGCTCCCGCGGCGGAAACCGTTCTGGCTGCGCTGCTTCGTGTCAACACCCGGTATCGACTTGGTCGATCCACCCGTCACCCAGCTGAAGGTGACCTAGTGTCCCCGGCAGCGGCCCGGTGCGCCAGCCGCACCGGCAACCGACTTCCGCGATTTCAATGGAAATTTGACATCGAATTTCCATTGAAATCGCGTACCGCACAACGCAACGAGCGCAGGGAAGACTAGATGGCCAAGGTCGCGTGCCCGTACTGCTACCACCGGTTCCCGGTGGGCAACCTGCGGTTCCAGTGCACCGGTCGCCCGGCGCCGGGCCGCGAGAAGTGCCGCAAGGCCGTCGACCCGGAGCGCCAGCGGCTGACCGGCTACGCCGCCACCACCTGGCCCACCTTCACCGCACCGGGCCGCTTCGGCCGCAGCCCGCGCAAGGCCGACTGCCCGGACTGCGGCACCAGCAGCGGGATCCGCGCCTGCCCGGTCTGCCACACGCCGCTGCCCGCCAACTTCGCCGACGGCGGCAGCCCGCTGATCGGCGTGGTCGGCGGCAAGAACGCGGGCAAGACCGTCTACACCACCGTGCTGGTGCACGAGCTCCGCAACACCGTCCGCCGCCGCTTCGACGCCGACATCGCCTTCACCGGTGAGCAGGCCGGGGTCGGCACCGCGCAGTGGCTGGAGCGCTACGAGCAGGCGCTGTTCGGCGACCAGTCGCTGTTCGAGTCCACCACCAGCTCGGCCGACGGCATCCGGACGCCGCTGGTGATGCAGTGGCGGCAGCCGCGCACCCAGTTGGGCAAGCGGGTGTACAAGACCACCACGCTGTCGTTCTACGACGCGGCGGGCGAGGACATGACGACCCAGGAGTTCGTCAACAGCCAGGCCTACCTGACCGCCTCGGACGGGCTGGTGGTGCTGCTCGACCCGTTCCAGCTGCCCGGCGCGGCGGACCGGATCGCGGTGCCCGACGTGGGCCGTCGCGACACCGAACCGCCGATCAACGTGCTCAACCGCGTGACCGAGATGCTGCGCTCCAGCACCGGTCTCGGCGACGGCAAGCAGGTGCGCACGCCGATCGCGGTGGTCTTCTCCAAGATCGACGCCTTCTTCGGGATGCTCGGCGCGAACCACCCGCTGCTGCGCCCGCCGCGCACCGGCCCGGAGTACGACGAAGCAGCCGGTCAGGACGCCGACGAGCACCTGCGGGCGCTGCTGGCCGAGCTGGGGGCCGACGACATCGACGCCCACCTGCGGGCGCACTACCGGACGTTCCGCTACTTCGCGGTGTCCGCGCTCGGCGCGGAACCCGACTACGGCAGCAAGCAGATCGATCCGGCCGGTGTGCGACCGTTCCGCGTGGACGAACCACTGCTGTGGCTGCTCAGCAACTTCAAGGTCATCGAACGGAGCCGGGCATGAGCGCGCGGGAGTTCCACTCGCTGTACTACACCGACTGCGGTCCCGGTCAGGGCTTGCGCGGCGGCGCCGGGTTCCAGTTCCAGGCGGTGTCGCCGGACACCACCGACGAGATGATGACCGTCGTGCAGCGCTCGACGTTGTACGAGGCACCGGTCGGCTGGATGCGGGAGAAGCGCCCGGTCGAGGAGTACCCGCCGTCGCTGGTCCACGTGCACAACGGCGTCTACGCGACCGCTCGCGGCGTGTACCTGGGCGCGGAGACGGGCGGCGTGCGGGAGGGGAACCAGTTCACCCACGCGCTGGTCGCCACCGACGCCCAGCTCTACGGGCCGATCCGGCCTGCGCAGCTGTGGGAGGCGCCGTGGTGGGTGACCGAGCCTGCGCCGAGCACCGAATGCCCCGCCGTGCCCGCCGAACCGGAGGCCGGGCCGTTCGGCGTGGAAGCGCTGCGGGAGTGGGTGCTGGGCCAGCAGAACGGCGAATTATGGCTGCTCGCAGTGCATTCCGCGGTGGACAGGGTGCACGACGACGGCGCACCGCGCGTGGTGTTCATCAGCGAGGACCCGGCCGCGGTGATGCGCTGGATCGCCGCCGCGACGCTGCTGCTGCCGCAGGAGCGGGCGCTGCGGGTCGGGTTCCGGGTGTTCGCCACCAACCCGCAGTTCAGCGAGCAGGAGGTGCTGGCGCTGCACCCGGACTGGGCGGGCTCGCTGGCCGAACCGGAGCGGCACACCGACTTCACGGTCTTCAACCTGGTCACCGGCAAGCACCGGGAGGCCGAGGCCAGCGATTCCGCGCTGCACTGGGTTTCGCGCTTCCTGCGCGCCGATCCCTACGACGTGGTGGACGCGATCGAGCTGTCCCACCAGTTCGCCCGCGGCCGCGGCGCGGACCGCCCGAGCACCGGTGACCGGCTGGCCGCCGGCGTGCTGGCGCTGGAGGAGCCGGTGTCCGGCCAGGAATCCGCGATGGCCCTGGCCGAGTGGCTGGCCGCGCCGCCCCCGGTGTCCCCCGCGGACGTGCTGGAACCGGTGCTGGCCGCCGTGCTGGCCGCCGAACCGGGAGTGCCCGTGCTGGCGCGGCTCGCCGCGACCGACCTGGAGCAGGCCGGGAAGGTGCGGTTCGCGTTGCTGCGCGCGGAGATCGGCGAGATCGTCCGCGGTACGTCCGCCGAGAACCGGGCCCCGCTGGCGGCGCGCCGGTGGCGCTCGGACGAAGCGGAGCGGGCCGCGCGGCTGGTGGAGGGCGCGGCGGGCGCGGTGCTGCCGGAGCGGATGGACCTGCTGCTGCGCACGGCGGCCCGCTTCGACGTGCAGCCGCGGCTCGGCAACTTCGCCGAGCCGGCCGCGCGATTCGTGGACTGGTGGGCGCGGCACCCGCACGCCGAGGTCGACCCGTCGAGCTGGACGTGCGGAGCGGAGTTCGTCGACCTGCTGCGCGATGTGCTGTCGCTGCGGCTGGAGGGGCCGTGGCGCGACGAGGTCGCCGCGGCGGTCAAGGAGCGCTGGTGGCGACTGCTCGCTCCCACCATCAGCGATCCGTTCATGCCGCTGGACGCCCTGGTCGCCTCCGCCGCGGTGGCCGCAGGCGGCCCGGTGCGGCAGAAGACCGTCGAGATGTTCCGCGAGCGGCTGCGCAAGCCCGAACAACCCGGCACCGGGGAAGCGGTGTACGACGCGCTGTTCGGCGATTCCGCGCCCACGCTGGTGGAGCTGTCCGCCTTCCTCGCGGAGCTGCCCTCCACGGCGGTGTCGGACGCCTTGGCGCAGCGGGCTTTCGGCGTGCTGGGCAAGGCCAAGGTCTCCGGCCGCTACCTCGACGTGCTGCGGGTGCTCAGCCACCACCTCGGCGACCGGCAGGACCTGCGCAAGCTGTGGGAGGACGACGGCCGCCTGCGCGCCTGGCTGGCCACCCTCCGCCGGAAGGGCGCGGAAGCGGGCAGCCCCGGCGACATCGCGGAGCAGGTGCTGGCCGCGCGCGCGGGGCAGGTCGTCGAAGCGCTGCTCGCCGGCCCGCCGCCGGACTCGCCGGCACTGGTGGTCAGCAGCGGCGACCAGCTCCAGCAGACCCTGGTCCGCGAGCTGCCCGCGGTGTGGAACGACGAGAGCACCGAACCCGACCAGCGGGATCGCGCCGTGATGCTGGCGTTCGTGATCTGCTGGTCGGACGACACCACCGGCACGGTCCGCGCGGCCTTCGGGCGCGAGCTGGAAGCCTGGATGCACGCGCACAAGCAGGCCGATTTCCGGCGCATCAGCAAGCTCCTGCGCGGTGTCGGGGCCGACTACGCCTCGGGCTGGCACGAATGGCTGCGGGACACCGCCCAGCGCAAGCCGAAACCGGCGCGCACCCGTCAGGTCGCACGGCGGTTCTTCGGCAGACGGGAGCGCTGACCGTGCCGTACCTGGTCCTGGCCGCCGCGGTGCTGTTCGGCGGCATGTTCGCCCTCATGCTGATGTCGGCGGTGGTCACCGCGCTGTCGCCGCTGCTGGCGCTCGCCGGTGCCGGCACGGCCCTGGTCACCGCGGCGCTGACGCTGTTCGGCCGCGGCCCCGAGCGACCGGTCCTGGTCACCCCGGACCACGTGGTCGGCGGAACGGCGGGCATGCGCGCGCAGCACGGGCCGTTCCCGCGGGACCGGGCCTGGCCGGGTTACCTGGTCGCGCAGTGGCGCCGCGACCTGATGGCGATCCTCCGCGGCTGGGGCGGGCTGGTCGCCCGCGGCTGGCGGTGGGCGTTCGGGCGCGGACAGCTCGGCGCGCAGCGGTGGTTCCGCGTCGGGCTGATGGTCTTCTTCGGGCCGCCGGTCCTGTTCGGCGGGGCGCTGGGCGCGCTCCAGGGCCTGCTCTTCGGCGCCGTGGTGCTGCTGCTGGGCTGGATCGGCTGGGGCACCGCGATCGGGATCATGCGCGGCTACGACAACACCGTGCGAGGACTGCGCCGGGCCAGCGCCAGCTGCCCGACCTGCTACCACGTGATGGCCGTGCCCGCCTACCGGTGCGACGGCTGCCAGGCGGTCCACCACGACATCCGGCCCGGCCTGCTGGGCGCGGTCCGGCGCAGGTGCGGCTGCGGCCAGCGGCTGCCGACGACGGTGCTGCGGGCGTCCAAGCACCTGGAAGGGCGCTGCCAGCGCTGCGACCGGCCGCTGCGCGGCGGCTCCGGCGCGGTCACCGACATCCGGGTGCCGGTGTTCGGCCCGGTGTCGGCGGGCAAGACGCGGCTGGTGCACGCGGGCCTGGTGACCCTGCGGGACCTGGCGGCGGCCGAGGGCGTCCGGACGGACTTCGTCGACGACACCAGCAGGCAGGCCTTCGAGCACGGCGAACAGCTGATCAGCAGCGGCGCCGACACCACCAAGACCCCGGCCGGGCAGCTGCCGGCGGCGATCACCGTGCAGCTGGTCAAGCCCCGCGGGCAGGCGCTGCTGCACCTGTTCGACGCGGCGGGCGAGTTCTTCCTGGACCGCGAGGACAACAGCGAGCTGGAGTTCCTCGACCACGCGGGCGGGCTGGTGTTCGTGATCGACCCGTTCGCCATCGGCCGGGTGCGCGACCAGCTCGGCGGCCACCTGGAATCGCGGCTCGCCGAAGCCCACCCGGCCAGCGGCGATCCCGAGCAGGTCTACCACGTCACGGCGCGGCGGTTGCGCGACTACGGCGTGGAGACCGGCAAGCGCGCGCTGGCGATCGCGGTGGTCAAGGCCGACCTGCTGACCGACGTGCCGTGGGCGGCGGACCTGTGCGCGGGCGCGGTCCGGGAGTGGCTGGTCACCGCGGGCCTGGACAACCTGGTGCTCGCGGCGGAGCGGGACTTCGCCGAGGTCCGCTTCTTCGTGGTGTCCTCGGTCCTCGGCACCCGGCCCGGGCACCGGATGACCCCGGCCGCGCCGTTCCGGTGGCTGCTCGGCCGCGGCGGATTCCCCTTGGGCGACGAGAAGAAGGCGGAAGCGGTATGAGCAGCCAGTCCTGATCAACCGCACCTCAGGGGACCGTGACGTGACCCAGCCACGGGAACCCTGGAGACGTGAGATCGATCCCAGCCGTTACCACCACTGTGATTCGCGGAGAGGCGGAACCGCATGAGCAGCCAGTCCTGATCAACCGCGCCTCAGGGGACCGTGACGTGACCCAGCCACGGGAACCCTGGAGACGTGAGATCGATCCCAGCCGTTACCACCACTGTGATTCGCGGAGAGGCGGAACCGCATGAACGATCGGCCACCGACCGGCTACCTGGCGTTCCGCTGGGCCCTGGTGGGCGCCTTCGCGATCGCGCTGCTGCTCAGCGGTTACTCGGCGCTCAGCGGGTTCTTCACGGCGTTCTTCTCCTGACCGGGCGTCGGGAATGCCGCTGGATTCCCGGAATGCCCGATGGTGACGACGTGATCCGCTGCACCGTTGGTGTATGGGTGGTCACGTTGCGATAACAATGAAGCCCTGGGCGGGGATACTTCAGGTGGAGGTTGCCGCGCACAACCATCGGAGCACGACCACGCGAGGGTGGTCCGCGGCGCAACGGTGCACCGTCTGGAGGTTGGCATGGTCGCGGCGCTGCAAGCGCACGCAGCTTGGTTGGTGAACGCGCTGGGTGTGAAGCGGAACCCGTTGCGCAGGCCGATCGACCGGCTCGCGGCGGGGATCACGGTCCTGCTGCTGATGGCAGCGCTGATCATGGTCCCGGTGGCGGGCATGTTCGGCGCCTCGCTGCACACCGATCTCACCCGGCGCGCGGCGGAATCCGCGGAGACCACCCGGCCCGTGGAGGCGGTGCTGGCCACCGGGCCGGAGATGAACATCCCGGTCTCCGAGGTCTACAGCCACGACTCCCTGAGCTCCACCGCCGTCGCGGAGTGGCGCATCGGCCTGCGCACGCACACCGCGAACGTCCAGGTCCCGGCCAACGCCACGGCCGGTGAGACGGTGACGGTGTGGGTCGACCAAGCGGGCGACCGCGTCCCGCAACCGCCCAGCTCGGGCTCGATCACCACCTCGGCGATCTTCGCCGCCCTGCTGGTCCTCCTGGTGGCGGAGCTGTCCTGCTTCGCCCTGATCAGGGCGACCCAGGGCTTCGCCCGCCGGATCAGCGCCCGCGCCTGGGCGCGCGAGTGGCTGCACCTCCAACACGGCGGAACCTGGTCCCAGCGCTGAACTTCCGCCCGGAAAACCGTTTGATCGGGTACCGGCCGCGCGCCTAGCGTTCGGGCATGTTCGTGCTCTCGGTCAACGTCGGAATCGCCCGTCCGATCGCCGCGAAGTCCGGGCGGAGCGGGATCGACAAGCGCCCGGTGCGCACCCCGGTCGCGGTGCGGGAGCCGGGAGCCGGCGGCAGCGGGCTGGCCGGTGACACGATCTGCGACACGGCCAACCACGGCGGCCGGGACCAGGCCGTCCACGCCTACGCGCGGGAAGACCTCGACCGGTGGGAGCCCGAGCTGGGTGCGCTGCGGTGCGGTGCGTTCGGCGAGAACCTCACCACGAGCGGCGTGGACGTCACGGGCGCGGTGATCGGGGAGCGGTGGCGGATCGGCCGCGACGTCGTGCTCCAGGTGACGGTGCCCCGCATCCCGTGCCGCACGTTCGCCGTGTGGCTGGGCCGCCGCGGCTGGGTGAAGACCTTCGTCCAGCGCGCCGTTCCCGGCACCTACCTGAGCGTGGTGACGCCGGGGAGCATCAGCACCGGGGACACCATCGAGGTCGAGCACCGGCCCGATCACGACGTGACCGTCGGGATGGTGTTCCGGGCGGTGACCGCGCAGCCCGAACTGCTGCCGCGGCTGGTGGACGTCCCGGAGCTGCCCGAGGACATCCGGAGCAGGGCGCGAGCGCGAAGCCCCTTCGTGCTCGACTAGTTCGGGCTCGGCGCGACTCCGGCGCGGTACGGGGCGAGCATCTTGGTCAGCCAGGCCTCGCCGATCGGCGTGTCCAGGTCGATCTGCAGCTCCGGTTCGGCGTCCGCCAGCGCATCGGCGCAGCGGTCGCCGAAGAGCACCACGGCGGGTTTGCCGGTGTCCCGCTTGGACGGCCAGATCAGCCCGTCCGCCCAGGGCGCCTGCGAGCGGATCCACACCGCCCACCGCCGCGTGTGCGGGTAGGCGTCGCGGCCCTCGGCGTCGACCAGCCAGGAATCCTGCGCCACCGCCGCGAGATCCGGTGCGTCCAGCAGGCTGACCAGCGTCAGCTCCCGGTTCGCGCGCACCGCGCTGAACCGCCGCCCGGCGATCTGCGCGCGGCGGATCAACCGCTGCCCGTCGGCGCCGAAACCGAGGTTGCGCAGCAGCACCTCGGCCAACGCCGTCGTCACGTGCAATCCGGCGTAGTAGCTGGCGAACGGGTCTTCCGGAGTGCCGTCGAACCGGCCGCCCGGCGAGCCGAAGCTCACGTGCGCGGGCTTGAACTCGGCGGCGTGCCGCTTGCGCTCGTGGAGCCGGAACAGCGCGGTGTCGGTGCGCAGGACGTAGCGGTTGGGCGTGGCCTCGTACTGCTGAGGCGGAGTGGCCTGCGGCATGCTCACACCTCCGCCGACTCGTCGCGGGCGGCGTCGATCAGCGCGGCGTCGTCGACCCGGCCGATCAGCCGCGCCGGGATCCCGCCCAGCCAGTCGTTCGGGCCGAGCCACCAGTCCGCCGCGCCCCACGGGTCCTCGGCGGCCCGCAGGTGCCGGTTCACGGTGCGCACCAGCGCGCGCGGTGTGCCGTCCGCGTCGAACTGGAACGCCGGGAACCGGTCACCGCCCTCGGCGGGCAGCCGGATCAGATCCGGATCGGCCGGATCCACCCCGACGGCCGAGAGCTGTTGCGCGTCGAGCGATTCCGCCGCGAGCAGCTGGTCCAGCCGCGGGCTCGGCGCCGAACCGGTCAGCCGGTCGCGCAGTCCGGTGCTCACCTCGGTCCAGTCCACCTCGGAGCGGCGGAACCGGGACACCGGCTCGGCCAGCGCCCGCCGCACCGGGTGCTCCACGGGCAGCACGCCGCCGAGCAGCGACGCGATGTCCTCGGTGACCATCGCGGCGGTGTCGGCATCGGCGTCCTGCAACTCGGCGATCAGCGAGACCAGCCTGGTGAACGTCTCCGGGTCCAGCCGGTCCACCACGTCGTCCCACTCGGCGGTGAGCGCGTCCAACATCTTCTGCTGGCTCACCGCGACCTCCCTGCTTCCACTGGAATCGCTCTCCTAACCGCTGACGGAGTGACCGGCGATGTCGGTGCGCGCCCTGGCCACGGACTTGCGGTCCGCGCCGCCGATGTTGAGCTCGAAGCGCACGTCGTTGCCGGTCTCCAGTTCCTTGGCGTGCACGGTGAGCTCGCCGGTCTCGGACATGGCGAAGGTGATCTCGATCCGGCAGCCCGCCGGTCGCGCCGGGATGCCGGTGAGCATGCCGTGGCCGACCTTGGTGTTGTCGGCCAGTTCGTCGGACGGATCCGGGCCGGCCTGCTCCCAGACCTCGATCTCGGCCATCCGCTGGTTGTCGATGGCGGTCTGGAACGGGAACGGGCCGGTGTCGGCGGGCAGCTGGGTGTTGGGCTGCAGCAGGTGCGCCACCATCTGCCGGGCCCGGATCGGGTCGGTCAGCGCCAGCGGATCGCGCGGATCGACGGCCTTGACCCCGAACGCCCGGGGCACCACGGTCGCCACCCGCTTCCTGGCCATCGCCGCGGCATCGGCCTCGGTGATGCCCAGCTGCCGGGCCGACCCGCTCTTGGCCTGCTTGATCAGCGCGAACAGCGCGGCGCCCTTGGCGACCGCGAGGTCGGGCTCGGACAACCGCGCGGTCAGCCCGAACCGCTTCTCCAGCGCGGCCGAGACGGCGGGCATCCGGGTCATGCCACCGGCCAGCAGCACCTCGTCGAACCGCTCGACGCCCTTGCGGCGGGCGGTGTCGATGATCCGCCCGGTGATCGTCATCGTCCGGTCGAGCAGGTCGGCGGTCAGCTCCTCCAGCAGCTCCCTGGTGAACTTCACGTTCACCGCCGCGCCCGAGGCGCGCAGCGCGACGTTGCGGGACATCGTGGCGCTCAACGCCTTCTTGACCTCTTCGGCCCGGTCGGCGAACTCCTGCATGGCCAGTTCGTCGGCGCTGGGGTCCAGCTTCGGGTGCGCCTCGCGGAAGGTGCCGAGCAGGTGGTCCACGATCCGCTGGTCCCAGTCCGCGCCGCCCAGCTCGCCGTCGCCGTCGGTGCACACCACCTGGACGTCATCGCCGGACACCCGGATCACCGTGGTGTCGAAGGTGCCGCCGCCCAGGTCGTAGACCAGCACGTGCCGCGTCCCGGGAGCGTCGTCGAGCACGTGGTGGTGCAGTGCGGCGGCGACCGGCTCGGCCAGCACGTCCAGCACGGTCAGCCCGGCGATGTCCCCGGCCCGGCGGGTGGCCTCGCGCTCGGCGATGCCGAAGTGGGCGGGCACGGTGATCACCACGTCCCGGACTTCGAGCCCGGTGTTCTCCTCGGCGGCGCGGGCGAGTTCGCGCAGGACGAGCGCGGAGATCTTCTCCGGCGTGTACCGCTCGCGGTGGTAGGTGAACTCGACGCCCTCGCGCCCCATGTCCCGCTTGACCAGCTGCGCCACCAGGTGCGGCGCGAGCAGCGCGGAGTTCTTCGCCGCGGTGCCGACCAGCGCGCTGCCCGGCCGCTCGAAGTACACCACCGACGGCGTGGTGTCCTCGCCGATCGCGCTCTTGGCGATCACCGGGCGGGTGGTCTCGTCGACGTAGGAGATGCAGGAGTGCGTCGTGCCCAGGTCGATGCCGAACGTCGCCATCGGGTTCCCTTCTTCATCGGCCCTGATAGGTGAATGCTGCCCAGTGCTGCGGCGCGCTGGGGTCGACTTCGGCGAAGAACGCCCCCAGCTCATCGGGAATCCCGTCCAGCGGGCGCCGCCGCGGGTCGAGCATCCACAGCTGCGCGGCCCGCAGCGCGCTCGCCGGATCGGGGTAGCCGGCGTTGAGGTAGTGGTGGAACACGATCATGAACATGGCGGTGGGCAGGTCCACCACCTCCCACCGGGTCCCGACCACGCCGACGGCCCCGGCGGCGAGGAACGCGGTGGACAGCGTCAGCACCTCGTCGTGCTGCCGGTCGGTCAGATCGCTCGCGCAGGCGGCGAGCACCACCAGCGCCCCAGCGGGCTTGTCCCGCGACTGCCGCAGGACGTCCTGCACCGGCAGCACTTCCCGCGCGCCCAGCAGCAGCGCCGATTCCACCGGCAGCTCGCCGGGCTCGGCGTGGCAGGCCAGGTGCAGCATCGACGCGGTGGGCAGCAGCGCCAGCACGTCGTCGGGCTTCGGCGGCGGCTGCCGGTCCCTGCGCCGAGGATCGCGCGGTTTGCCCAGGTAGGGGCCGTGCGAGTAGTGCGTGCGGTGGATGTGGCCCATCTCGTGCTGGGTCCAGTGCAGCTCCGGCATCCGCACCAGCACGGGCTCGCTGTCCCAGGACCGGGCTTCCCGCCTCCCGGCTTCGAGGAACTGCCGCGCCGAAGCGGCGTAGCAGATCACGGCGTCCTGGCAGGCGTACCGGACCTTCCCGCCCGGCACCCGCCGCCGCGCGGCGTGCCACGGCACGACGCCGAACTTGCCCACCGGCACCAGCACGATCCGCAGCGGTCCGGCACCGGCCAGCAGGTCCAGCACCGGGTTCAGCACCGCGGACCAGGCCCAGTCGCACACGGCTCCCAGCGCTGCCTGCCACTCCTCCTCGACGTCCTTCCCGCGAGCGCGCTCCCGCTGCGCCTGGTCGAAGCGCGCGACCGGTCCGTCCTCGCTGAGCTGCGGAGACATCACCTGGCGAACCTCGCCGTCAGCGGTGACGAGCACCGCGACGCCGGGCAGCAGGTAGACCAGCGCCCGGGTCTTCGAAGCGCGCAACCCGGCAGCGATCTCGTCGACCGGAGGTGGTGAAAGCAGCTGCGCCTCAACGGGTTCGAGCGCGCGCAGCACCCGGTAGCGGAGATCGCTGGGCAGATCGGCATCGGAAACCCGCACCGCACCGGCACTCCCGGCGTCCCAGGGCCGCTCCTCCGAGGCTTCGGCCTCCCACCGCTCGGCCAGCTCGCCGTGCCCGTGCTCCCGGAGCAGCGTCGGGATGCCCGCCTCCACCGTCGAAGCGTGCAGGACCATGCCCCGCCCCAGCTCCAGCGCCTGCACCGCGGCCTCCGGCTGCCCGACGGCCAAGCACCAGTGGCTGACCTCCGTCGCCTCGCCGGTCGCGGTGCTCGCGGTCTGCAACGCCCGCCGGGGACTGTTCTGCAGCAGCACGTTCCGCGCCCGCTCCCGCAGCGACGCCAGCCCGTTGGACACCGCGCGCTGCTGATCCCGCCGCGCGTGGTCGCCGCGCGTGAAGTAGCCGTCGGCCAGCGAATTCAGCAGGTTCGCGGTCTCGAAAGCGCCCGGTGTCGGATCGAACTCGCGGAGGATCTGCTCGAACCGGTCGATGGAGTTGTTCAGATCGCGCGGCGAGCGGGTGAGCTCGAAGCGCGACCGCAGCGCGATCGCGATGCCCTCCAGCGCCGCCCGCCGTTCCCTCGGGTGCAGGTCGGGCTTGGCGGACACCTCGCTCATCATCCCGATTCCCCGGTTCAGCATGGGAACATCGCGCATGGCGGTGCCCTGCCCGATGCACGTCATCGCGGCGCCGATCACCTCGCTGGTGTGGTCGAGGTGATGCTCGGGAACCTGGCCGACGGCTGCCATCACGGCCTCGGCGGCACCGGGATCCGGCTCCGTTCCGGTGACGACGTGCTTCATGAGCTGGATCGACCCGAGCATGCTCGACACCCGGGGCCGCAACCAGTCGTCCGCCGGCAGGTCGTCGAGCAGCGCCGTCAGCTCGGCCTCCATGCGCCCGATCTTCTCGGCGTCCATCGAGTGCGGCGAGAGGTGCCGCACGGCCTCGGCGAACCGCGCGACCGCGTGCTGCTTGTCCTCGGAACCGGAGGAGAAGAACTGAGCGGCTTCGAGGTCTTCCTGGCTCCCGAACGCCATGTACCGCTGGATGAGCAGGGAGCTGAGCCACGGCGAGAGCAGCGGCCGGAGATCGTGCTCGGCGGGAAGCAGCTCGTCGGCGCGGCGCAGGTGGTGCAGCGCGGTCTCGGTGGCATCGGTGTCGCGGGTGTTGATCGAGTGGAAGCTCTCGGCGCTCGCGAGCAGGAAGTGGTTGATCCCCGCGTTGACCGGATCGTTCTCGCCGCGCCGCAACGCCTGCTGGACGAGCTCCCGGACCCGGCTCAGCGGCTGCTGATCCCGGTCGAAGGCGGCCGAGACCAGCAGCGTGCTGGCCAGCGGGGTGATCACCTCGGCCCGCGCGGGATCGTCGTCGGCGAAGTGCTCCAGCGCCTGTTCGAGCCGCCGAACGATGGCGGCGTGCTCGTCGGGCGTGAGGTCCTCGGGATTGGTGCCGGGCATCCGCGCGGTGGCGCGCAGGCCGCTGATCAGCAGCGACCGCATCGGGTGATCGGTGGGGAGCGCCGCGGCGACCTCGGCGATCTGCGCGGTGGCGGCGTCGGTGACCTCGGCGTCGCCGGTGGTCTCGGCGAGCTTCGCGGCCAGCGCAGCCTGGAACGCTGCGATCTCCGGCCTGCCCGGCATGTCGTCGTCCCAGGTGCGGGCCACCTGGTCGAGGTCGTCGATCGCGCCTTCCCAGTCCGATGCGGTGGAGCTCTCCACCTTTCCAGCGGCGTTGATCAGCGTCCGCAGCATCGTGATCGAACTGTCCGAGGGATCGGAGATCGCCTCCAGGTGATGGCGCGCTTCGGCCAGTTCCTCCGGTGAAACCTCCAGCGCGAGCCCGTTGACCATGCTCGCGTCGACCTGACCGTGCCGGAGCTCGGCCGGGATGTTCCTGGTCAGCAGCAGGTAGGCGAGCCCGACGTGGCAGCTGTCGATGGCCTGCGGATCTTCGAGGTCCTGGAGCGAAGCCGTCAGATCCTCGGTCGCGACCCGGTGTTCGGCGTGGTCGCCGCCTGCGGACATGAACCGGGTCAGGTGCATGGACCCGCGCAGGAACCGGACCTGGGACCGCAGCAGCGATTCCGGCAGCTGCTCGAACGCGGTGCTCAGGTCGGCGATCGCGGGATCGGCGTGCTCGAACGCCGTCAGGTGGAGCACCATCTGCGCGGTGATGATGCCGATCCGCGCGATGATCTCCGGGTCGTCGACCAGCGGCCGCAACTGCTGCAAATAGCCCACCGCAGCGCGGAATTCGGCTGTGTCACCACGTTCGGCGCGCAGGGTGTGCGCGAGCCCGAGCTGGTACAGCGGTGCTGCGCGGGCAGGGGAGTCGTCGGCCAGGGCGTCGAGGAGGTTACCCGCGACCGTGAGCACTTCGTCCACGTCGGTGCCGGTCGTCTGCGCCCGCTGGAGCAGCAGATCCGCGAGTTCCACCAGCAGCTGGTAGGCGGTCTCGTCGTCCAGCTCCTCGCCGAGCTGGGCGTAGCGCTGCGCGATCTCCTCGTCGAGTTCGCCCGCCATCCCGTCCCTTCCCACCGCCCGCAGAGCCTACTGCTTGGATGCGGCTGTTGATGGGAAAGTTCCCGCGAACGGCCCAGCACATCGCGCTGAGCCCGACGTTTCACGGATGTGCATTTTCCGGGAGAACAGGGCAAAATACCCAGGTTTGATCTCGATGTTCCTGGAGTGAGGAGACACAGGTGGAGAAACGACATCTGATGACCGCCCTGGCCGTGGCCGCGGCGACGTTGACGGCCGTGGTGCCGGCATCGGCAGCGCCCGCACCGGCAGCGGCCGCCACGCCACCAGCGCTCTCGGACTTCGTGCTGGAGCCCACCAACGGCAACCTCCAGGGCATCGTCGACCAGCTCGACGCGGAACTGCCCAAGCTCGGCGTGCAGAACATCCTGGAGCAGGCCAACCGCACCGACGCCCCGAAGGGCGCCGACTGCACGTCCCCGGCGCTGGACACCATGAAGTGGCCGTTGGCGCGCAAGTTCTGCTTCAACGCGGGCGACAACGCGACCGCGGAGTGGATGCCGCAGGGCATCACCACGGTCGCCGACGCCCAGGAAGACCAGCAGTGGGGCACCAAGCAGGCGATCCTGGTCAGCTGGTACGACAAGCAGGACGCCCCGGTCAAGGGCGCCCGGGTGTCGTTCCTCGACCCGGCCACGGGCAACTACCAGCACGTCCTGCTGGCCTACCCGTACACCAACACCTACGGCAACCCGAGCTACGAGGCGCTGACGACGCCGCAGGCCGGTGACGGAAGCGCCGTCCACGCGGGCGGAATCGCCTGGTACGGCAACTACCTGTACCTGGCGGACACCCGCCGCGGCATCCGCGTGTTCGACATGCGCTACATCTTCGACATCAAGTCGGCCACCAACGGCGACGTCACCGACAGCAAGCAGATGGGCCGCCAGAGCGGCAAGTACTACAGCCACGGCTACCGCTACGTGATGCCCCAGGTCGCGGGTTACTCCAACCCGGGCGGCCTGGCGACCTTCCCGGCGGAGCACAAGTGCAACCCGAGCGGTCCGCAGAAGTTCTCCTACCTGGCCCTGGACCGCAGCCCGACCCCGGACACCCTGGTGACGGGCGAGTACTGCGCGAAGCAGACCGACCCGAACACCCACGGCCGAGTCGCGGAATGGCCGATGGACGGCAGCACGGGCAAGCCCAAGCTGGCCGCCGACGGCAAGTGGCGAGCAACGGCGGCCCACCGCCTCCCCAAGCCCCGAGTCCAGGGAGCGGTCCCCTACGTCGGCCGCTGGTACCTGAGCAGCACCGGAAACGGCGACACCGGCCCGGGCTACCTCGAAGCGGCCAAGGGCATCGGAGTCCTGGTCTCGGACAGCACGGAACAAGAAGTGGCGATCGGCGTGGAAGACCTGTCCTTCTGGCCGGGCAAGAACGAGCTCTGGACCGTCACGGAGCACGTGAACAAGCGAATCATCTACAGCACCCCACGCCCCTGACCTGAACACGAGCGGCCCGGATGCCTCGGCATCCGGGCCGTTTTGCTCGCCCTCGATCAGGCTTCGCAGACGGTGCCTTCTGGTGGGAGGGTCGTGTCGGTGAAGTAGCGGTTCGCGTGGTCGATCACGCAGCGGTTGCCCGCCGCCATGTAGAGGCCGTGGTAGACGCCGGGGAACTCGATCACCGTCGAACCGGGCACGTGGGATGCCACCTCGCGGGTCGTCAGGAGCTCGTTCGCCCCGGCCGCGCCCAGGATCGGCGGCAGGTTCTCGCCGTTGAGCGGGCCTCGCGGGTTGGTGACCTCCCAGCCGAGGCACGTCGTCTGGAGGCCCGGCAGGGCGTGGGGGAAGTCCGGGGTCAGGCGGCGGGCGCGTTCTGCGGCGGCTTCGAAGTCCTCGTACGTGCGGTAGGTGAAGCCGTCCGCGCACTGGGTTGCCAGCATTGCGCTGGGGTGCCACGGTTTCCGGCCCTGGGACGGCATCGTGAAGACGGTCGCGTCGCCGTTGCGGGCCGCCGCGATCGCCTGGTCGAGCTCGGCGTAGCGGCTCACCCCGAGGAACGGCTGCATCGCGTTCTCCAGGTCGAAGGCGCTGTAGGCGAGTTCGGTACCCGCAACCGGGATGGGCGCGCGCTCGGCCTCGGCGAGCAAGTCGCGCCATACCGCGCGCACGTCCTCACCGCGCATGGTGCAGCTCTCCGTTTCGCCGCACCAGGCCACGAAGCGGTTGAACAGATCAGTGCGCTCTAGAGCTCGGAGTTCGTCCGCGCGCTCGTCGGAGGCCGTGTGGTTGACGATGCTGTCCAGGAACATCGTGCGCACCTGCTGCGGGAACAGCCGTGCGTAGGACACGCCGATCACGCCGCCGTAGGACTGTCCGAAGTAGTTCAGCTTCTCCTCGCCGAGGGCCTCGCGGATCGCGTCGAGGTCTCGGGCGTGCGAGGCCGAGTCCATGTTGTCGTAGAGCTCGGGTGCGAGTTCGCGACATCGGTCGGCCTGCGCCGCGTTCTCCGCTGCCTTGGCGTCGAATTCGGCTTGGTTGCGGGGGAAGGTGAACTCCGGGCCGGTCATGACGCAGGCCTCCTCCTGCGCCTGGCTCCAGGTCGGCCAGGAGCCGCGGGGCTCCCAGGTCACCACGTCGAACCGGGTCCGCAGCTCGGTCACGTTGTCGGCGCTGGCCTTGAGGTCCTCGATGCCGGACGCCCCCGGGCCGCCGGGGTTGAACACCACCGATCCGATGCGCTGCGCCGGGTCGGTGCTGGGCAGGCGTGCTATCCGCAGCGGCAGCTTCGCGCCGTGCGGGGCGTCCCAGTCGACCGGGACCTCCACCTCCGCGCACTCGTAGCCGACCGGGTCGTCCGCACCTGCGCACGGTTGCCACGCCAGTTGCCGTTCCGCCGTCGCCGTGGCGCAGCCGGTCAGGCAGAGAGCTGCCGATGCGACGGTGATCGCTCTCTTCATTTCCTCTGCTCCCAAGTGGTTTCGTCCTCGGGAACGAAGTTAAGGCGCGGCGGGTGGCGCGGACATCTGCCGCGGGGCATATCTTCACGCGTCGTCCCACGTGACCAGGCCGTGCCGGTGCGCGTAGATCACCGCCTGCACGCGGGTCGCCAGACCGAGCTTGGCGAGAATGCGGGCCACGTGGATCTTGACCGTGCCCGGCGCGATGTGGAGGGCACCGGCGATCTCCGCGTTGCTGAGGCCGCGGGCCAGCTGCACCAGCACTTCGCGCTCCCGGGCGGTCAGCTCGTCGAGCTCCGCGGTCGCCGGTCGCGGCGAGGTGGCGGCGAAGCGGTGCACCAGGCGCCGGGTCACCTGCGGGTCGATCAGGCCCTGACCGCGCTCCGCGGCCCGGATCGCATCGACGAACAGCGCTGGATCGCTGTCCTTGAGCAGGAACCCGACCGCGCCCGCCTGCAACGCGCCGAACAGGTACTCGTCCAGGTCGAACGTGGTCAGCGCGATGACGGCCGGAGGTGGCGCGAGCGACGTCAGGTGCCGGATCGCGGCCAGCCCGTCCATGCGCGGCATCCGGATGTCGGTGAGCACCACGTCGGGTTTGCGCCGCCCGGCCAGCGCGACGAGATCGGCGCCGTCCACCGCCGCTCCGATCACCTCGATGCCGGGTTCGCCGGTCAGCAGCATCCGGAGCCCGTCGCGGGTCGGTGCCTGGTCGTCCGCGATCAGCACCCTGGTCATGCTGTTCCTCCACGCGTCGGGATCCGAGCGCGCACCCGCCAGCCGCGCGGTTCGCGCGGGCCTGCCGCGAAGCTGCCGCCGAGTGACTCCACACGTTCCCGCATGCCGCGCAACCCGCGCCCGTCGGGGCTCGGCGCGCCGTCGCCGTGATCGTCCACTGTGATCACCAGATGATCGTCGTCATCCGCGATCCGCACCTCGGCCTCGTTGGCGCTGGAATGCCTGGTCACGTTCGTCAAAGCCTCCTGCACGACGCGGTAAGCGCAGTGCCGCACGTCGCGGGGCAGGTCTGCGGGGAGTGTGCCGCGCACGTCGATCCGGCCGGGCAACCTGGCCACGAGCGCGTCCAGGTCGGGCGGTTCCTCGTTGTCGTCCAGCAGTTGGCGGATCTCCCGCAGCGCTTCGCCGGACAGCGTCGCGATGGTGGTCAGCACGCCGTCCGCCCCGGTGCCTGCGAGGGCCTTCCGCGACCCGACGGCCTGCATCCGGATCGCGCTCAGGTGGTGCCCGACGACGTCGTGCACATCGCGGGCCAGCTGCGCGCGTTCCTCCGCCCACAGCTGCCTGACCTGGGCTTCCCGCAGGCGCGCGAGCTGCTCGGCGCGGCTCTTCTGCAACCGCAGCGCGTATCCGAGCGCGACGGGCGCGACCGCGGTGCCCGATATCGCGACCAAGTCCAGCGGATGCAGCGGTTCGTAGGCCAGCACGATGTTGAACAGCATCCAGCTCGTCGCGCCGATGGCGAGCACCAGCCAGCGGTCCTCCCGGTGGTAGGCCGCCGAACCGATCACCACCAGCGCCACCACGACTCCCGCCTGCGGCTGGCCCAGCACCACGCCGAGACTCACCACACCTGCGGAAACAGCCGCAGTGGTCAACGGCAGTCGCCGGCGGAGGGCCAGCGGCGCGCACGCGCCGAGCACGAGCAGGGCCCACACCGGCCCGAGCTCACCGGCGGCCGAGGGGTCGAGCACCGGAAGGCACAGCGAGACCACCGCGGCCAGCGCCGCGAGCAGAGCGTCCTGGGTGCGATCGGTCAACCGCCGCCACCAGCGCACAACACCACGCATCCCGCCAGCATCGCCGAAGTCGCCACGGCGCACATCTGCCGGACGGGATATGCGCGAAACCGCCCGATGCGGCTCCGTTTTCACAGGCCAGGTCCCGTGAGTGCTTTGTGGGGCTATGGCACCCCAAAACGCTCACGGGCCCTGATCAGCGGAAACGGAGCGATGCTACCGTTCGGTAACATGCGCTGGTCCGGCCGGAACGCCGTTTCCCGGGCGGGAAACCGGTCAGCGCGTCCGTCCACTGAGGAGCGAGGTCATGAGCGCACCGTTCGCGCTGACGAACGCGACGGTTCTCACCTGCGACGGCGGGGGAGCGGAGTTGCCCGGCGCGACGGTCGTCGTCGACGCGCAGGGCGTCATCGAGCAGGTCGGCCCGGCCGCGGAGGTGGTCGTGCCGCGCGGATACCGCCGCATCGACGCGACCGGGCGCTTCGTGCTCCCCGGGCTGATCAACGCGCACGCGCACCTGTTCTCCGACGGCAAGCCGCTTCCTCCGATCCTGCTCAAGGAATCGGTGGAATCGCTGGTCGCCGCGTTCATGCACAGCCCCATCGGCAGGGTGATCGCCAAGCGGCGGACGAAGGCGAACGTCCGCACCCAGCTGCACTCCGGCGTGACCACCCTCCGCAGCCTCGGTGACGTCGGTTACGAGGTCGTCGAGGTCCGGGAGGAGATCGAGCGCGGCGACTACGCCGGTCCGCGCGTGCTGGCCTCGGGCCCGCTGCTCGCCGTGCCCGGTGGACACGGCGCTCCTCAGATCGCCCTGACCAGCGATTCTCCCGAGGGGGCGCGGAAGAACACGCGCAAGAACCTGGCCAAGGGCGTCACCGCGATCAAGATCGCGGCGACCGGTGGGGTCACCGACGCCCGGGCGATCGGCGAGGCCGGGCGCCCGCAGATGACCGAGGCGGACATGACCGCCATCTGCGAGGAAGCGCACCGGGCCGGGGTCCTGGTCGCGGCGCACGCGCAGAGCGAGGAAGGCATCACCGCAGCTCTGCGCGCCGGAGTCGACACCATCGAGCACGGCGCCGCGATGAACGCCGAGATGATCGACCTGTTCAAGGACAACCCCAGATCGCTGCGCGGTACGTCCGCGCTGATCCCGACCCTGCAGCCCGCCCTGCCGCTGGTGAAGCTCGCCCCGGAGATCACCGGCGCCGACGAGATCGTGCGGGCCAACGCCGAACTCGTCTTCGAGGAGATGCTCCAGGGCATCCGCGACGCGCTCGCCAACGACATCACCATCGGCATGGGCACCGACTCCGCGCTCACCCACGTCACGCACTACAACACGTGGCGCGAACTGGACTACGTCGTCCGCTACGGCGGCCTCACCCCGCAGCAGGCACTGCACGCCGCGACGCGGGAGAACGCGCGAATCCTCGGACTCGACGGCATCACCGGCTCGATCGAGGCGGGCAAGCACGCCGACATCGTCGTTCTCGGCGCGAACCCGCTCGACGACTTCCGCGCGTTCACGACCCCGGAACTGGTGATCGCGCGCGGCACGATCGTCGAACGCCCCGCGGTCACCCGCTTCCACGAGCTCGACGCCGCGCTGGACTCGCTCTGACCGATTAGTTCCACCCGTCCCCGCGGTCCACCCAGGAGAACCTCGGCAGGAAGGGCCCGCCATGTCCCGCGTCATCTACTCGACCGCGTCCTCGCTGGACGGCTACCACACCGACGCCCAGGGCGACTTCTCCTGGGCGTACCCGGGCGAGGAGGTCATCGCGGCGCTCACCGCCGACATCGGCGAGGTGAGCACCTACCTCTACGGGCGCCGGATGTACGAGACGATGGCGGGCTGGGAGACCGATCCCGCTCTCGCCGCCCAGACACCGGAATCGGCGCGGTGGGCGACCGCGTGGCAGGCCGCGGAGAAGATCGTCTTCTCGAAGACCCTGACCGAGGTCTGGACGAAGCGCACCAGGCTGGAGCGGGAGCTGACGGCCGAGGTGGTGCAGCGGGCCAGGGAAGAAGCGGCCGGTGACCTGACGGTGGAGGGGCCGACCCTGGCGCACAGCGCGCTCCGCCTGGGCGCGGTCGACGTGGTCGAGATCCTGATCTGCCCCGCCATCGTCGGCGCGGGCGCGCCGGTCCTGCCCGGCGGCCTGCGGCTCGACCTCTCCCTGGAGCGCGAACGCCGCTTCGACAACGGCATGGTCCAGCTCACCTACGCCGTCCGGTAGCCGTCAGCGGATCGTGGCTCCGTAGACGCGCTCGACCGCCATGGTGATGAGGACCCGGCGATCGGCCACCATCACCGACCGGTACTCCGCCCAGTCCGGGTGCTCGCCCGCCGCGGCCCGGTAGTAGTCCACCAGCGCCTCGACCTCGGGGCCGTTCGGATCGGTGCCCGGGCCGGTGAGCGTCACCGGACCTTCGGCGGTGGCCCACGAGCAGCCGTCGGAACTGGTGACCTCCAGCGCGGCCCGCGGATCCCGCCGCAGGTTCGCGGTCTTGGCCAGCCCCTCGGACGTCGAGATGCGCAGGACCCCGGTCCGCTGGTCGTAGGAGGGCTGGACGGGGGAGAGCTGCGGCATGCCGTTCGACTTGATGGTGGCCAGCACGCCGAGCCGGCTCGCCGCGAGCAGTTCGTGCGGGTTGAACGGGGAAGTGGTCATGATCGCCCTCCTGGAAGCGTGCGGAACAGCTCGACCATCGCCCAGCGGTCGCCGCTGCGCTCGCTCGAGCTCGTAGGTGCCGATGACCTGAACCCGCCCCGCGGGCGAGATGTTCCGCAGCCCGGCGGACTGGCGGGAGCAGCGCGCCCCGTGCCCGGGGCGCGCTGCTCCCGGTCAGGCCTTCTTCACCCGGTAGCGCAGGTGCGTGACGCCGGTGCCCTCGGCCACCACGACCGGGCCCTCGAGCTCCACCGGTGCGGTGCCGAGTTCGCCGAAGAGCGTCTTGCCGCCGCCGAGGACGACCGGCACCAGCTCGACTCCGACCTCGTCGAGCAGCCCGGCCTCCAGGCACTGCCGGGCCATCTGCCCGCCGTTGACGACGACGTCCTTCTCCCCGGCGAGCTCCTTCGCCCGCGCCACCGCCGCCTCGATGCCCGCGGTGACGAAGACGAAGTTCTCGTCGTCCGCGGGCCGGTCGTCGGGGCGCTGGTGGGTGAGCACGACCGTGGTCACGTCCATCGGGTGACGCCCGCCCCAGGCCTTCGTCATGTCGTAGAGGTACCGGCCGACGATCAGCGCGCCGGTGTTCGCCCACTCCGGCCCGACCAGCTCCGCGCTCGCCGCGGAGATGCGGAAGGCGGGCACGTCGGGGCTGGCCGAGGGGAGCTCGACGTCGCCGTTGCCGTACCACTGGAACAGCAGGTCGAAGCCGCTTTCACCCGGCCCGGCGATGTACCCGTCGAGCGACATCGTCGTGCTGCCGGTGGTGACCTTGCCCATCTCGTCTCCTTCGTCGTCAACTTGCGTCGTCAACGCGTCGAACGGCGGGCGGGCATTTCGACGAGCCGTGCCGAGATTTTTCGGCGAGCCGGGACGAGAACGGGAGTTGAGCTCAGACCGCGTCGAGTAGCGAGGTTGACCTGCTGAGGTTCGGGCGAGTTTGATCAGGTTTTCGCGCAGCAGGGCCGGTCACCGGTTCCCACGCCGACAAGCACGGCGCGCGCGACGTCCTCCGCGAATTCCGGCCCGAGTTCGCGATGGCCGAAGAGCGCCCGGAAGACGACAGGGGCTGCGAACAGGTCGACCACGAGATCGATGTCGAGGCCGGGACGGATGTCGCCGCGTGTCTTTGCCTTCTGCAGGGAGACGATGCACGCTTCCCGGCGAGGTCCCCAGACGGCGGCGAGGAAGCTTTCACGCAGTTCCGGATCATCGGCGAGGTCGGCCACGAGTGCCGGGAGGACGTGGCCGAGGGTCGGGTCGTCCATCGCGACCTGGAGCGCTTCGAGATGCCCGACGATGTCGCAGTGCGTGCACCCGGTGTCGATCTCCACGACGCCGATCCGGTCGTGTGCCATGGCCGCGACCACCAGGTGTTTCTGGCTCTTCCATCGCCGGCGGATGGCGGGCTTGCTGGTGCCCGCCCGCTTCGCGATGGCTTCCATGGTCAGGGCCGAGTAACCGACTTTTCGCAGGAGTGCGGTCACCGCCGCCAGCACGGCGTTGTCGATCCGTTCGTCGCGCTGGCGTGCCATCGAACTCTCCTGGAACCGCACCGAAGTCCTGTAGTCCAGCCACCCTACCGAGGGAACAGGACGACCTTGCCGAACGGCTTTCCGCTCTCCACCCGTCGAAGCGCGGTGTCCGCCTCGGCGAGCGGGAAACGCTGATCGACCACGGCCGAGAGCCGACCTTCCTCCAGCAGCGTGCCAATCCTCGTCCAGGACCGTCGAAGGTCTCCCGGGGCCACCGAATTCAGGCTGAACGCGAACAGTGTTGGTGACCTGTGGAAATCGCGCAGCAGCGGTTCGAAGGATTCCGGCCCGGGAACGCCACCGGCGGCACCGCAGAGGACGTAACGGCCGTTGGGCCGCAGGAGTTCCAGATGCCTCCCCAGATCGGGGCCGGCGACGGTGTCCACGACGACGTCGTAGGCCCCGCCAGGAAGGGCGGAGTCGGTCCGGTCGGCGACCTGTGCGGCACCCAGGGCTCGCAGACGTTCGCCGCGTGCCGCGGACGAGGTAATGACGATCACCTCGGCCCCGCGAGCGTGTGCGATCTGTGTGGCGAGTACGCCGATCCCGCCGCTGGCGCCGCGGACGAGCACACGTTCTCCCGATGCCACCCGCGCCCGATGGAGCGCGAGCTCGGCAACCATCGCGTTCACGCCCACCGCGACCACGTCGCCTGCGTCGGTGCCCGGCGGCGCCGGAAACACCCGATCGGCCTCGGCGACGACCTTCTCGGCGTAGCCGCCGAAGGCGGGCAAGGCCAGAACGCGCTGCCCGACCAGTCCTTCGGGCACGTCCGGCCCAACCGCCGTCACGCAGCCGACGACTTCCAGGCCAGGCACCGAACCCGCTCCGGGAAAGTATGGGTACTCGCCTCGGCGGGCCATGACGTCCACGTAGCCGACGCCGATCGCGTCGACCTCGACGAGCACGTGGCCGGACCCGGGAGCTGGTTCCGGCGCGTCGACCACGGCGAGTTCCTCGGACGACCTGACAACCACGGCTTTCACGGCGACCCCTCCCAATAATGTTCCGTTCTGGAACGGAACGCTATTGGGAGGAGTAGCGAGCGTCAAGCCTTGCCGCGGCAAGATGTCCGTGTCGGCAGCGATTTCGGCCACGGGTTGGCCGCTGCACAGCCGCAGACAGATCTGGCAGTGCACATGCGACGGGCATGCGCCGATGGGCACCTGCGGCGACTGTCCGAGGCCACCCAGCTGCACGGCGCAGCGATGAGGGGTGTGCTGACCGACGATCGATCCCAGAGCACCCATGCGGCAGAAAGGACTGGTGAAATTGCGCCATCCACGCACCGGCTGCCTGGTCGAACGTCGAAGGCAGCTCGCGTGTGAATGCGGTACGCGCCCCCAGCAGGACTCGAACCTGCGACCTAAGGATTAGAAGTCCTTTGCTCTATCCAGCTGAGCTATGGGGGCATGCTCGGTGAGCGGCAAGCATGGAGGATAGCGGTACCCGGATGCCGCTGTGGCATCGACGCCGCACCGTTGCCGAGCCGTGGCCGAACGGCAAGCTGATCGACAGCCGAGCTCGTAACGACCAGCGTCGTCGCTGGTCAGGCTGGTGGTAACCGGCGCAGCGCCGCGGTGGTGAGACCGAACAGGTGGTCGGCGGTGTCCGCGGCGGAGGCATCCCGCAGGGTCAGCGCGGTCAGCAGCGAGCGGTCCGGTCCGAGCGAGGTGGCCGCCGTGCAGGTCTGGTGCGCGTCGACCAGCTCGCAGTGCAGCCAGGCCGGGCGGCCCTCGACGTCCACCGCCGCACCTCCCGGCTGGCGCGCGGTCACCGCCTCCACCGGGTCGTAGAAGCCCGCCGCCGCGGCGTTGGCCGGACCGCTGGTCAGCGGGTGGGTGCACGCGCCAGGAACCGGCTGGTCCAGGTGCGGAGGTCCCGCCGGGCCGCCGAACGCCGCCAGGTCCTCGGGCGCCAGCAGGGCGCACGGGTCGATCCCGGGCGGAGCGCTTCCGGAGGTCGTCGGCTCGTCGCGGAACCCGGCGGCCGGCACCGGCTCGCCCGTCACCGGTTCGGCGCAGGCGGTGAACAGCAGCAGCATCGGCACCATGAGCGCACAGCGACGGACTACGGTCACGGCGTAACCGTAGCGCCCGCCGCGACCGGAGATCATCCGTCGCCCGGCGGCCTGCGGGCCGGGCGTTTCAAATAGGCGGTTACGCTCGGTTTGTGCCATCCGAGACCGCTCTGGAAAAAGAACCGGAACGGCGCGGTTCGTCGAGCTCAGTGGGCGTGCTGATCGTCACCGCCGTCGTGCTCGCGGCCGTCGTCGCCGCCGCGCTCACCGCCCTCTCCGCAGGAGCTTCTTACGCCTTGCTGGGCCTGCCGGATCCGGGGCCGGTCACGCAGTACGGGCTGCCGGTGATCCGGGTGATCACCGAATCCGGCGCGGTCGTGTGCATCGGGGCGCTGCTGCTGGCCGCCTTCGGCATCCCCGCGCAGCCCTCGCGCGCGCTGGCCGCGGACGGCTACGCCGCGGTCCGCACGGCGGGCTGGGCGGCCGCCGTGTGGTGCGTGGGCGCGGTCCTGATGGTGCCGTTCATCGCCGCGGACGCCACCGGCCGCCCGGTGGGGGACGTGCTCGACACCGAGGTCCTGTTCGGGCTGATCGACGCGCTGGAGCAGGCCAAGGCGTGGCTGCTGACCGCGGTGATCGCGTTCGCGGTCGTGCTGGCCTGCCGGGTCGTGCTGTCCTGGGGCTGGACGGTCGTCACCTTCGGGCTGAGCCTGCTGGCCCTGTTCCCGGTGATCGCCACCGGCCACTCCGCCAGCGGTGGTTCGCACGACGTCGCCACCAACAGCCTGCTGCTCCACCTCTTCGGCGCGGCGCTGTGGGTCGGCGGCCTGGTGGCGCTGGTGGCGCACGCCGCCCGCCGCGGTGCGCACCTGCCGGTGGTCGCGCGGCGCTACTCGCTGATCGCGCTGGTGTGCTGGGTGGCGATGGCGCTGTCCGGGGTGATCAACGCGTTCGTGCGGATGACTCCGGAGCAGCTGTTCACCACCGACTACGGCCTGCTGATGCTGCTCAAGATCGCCGCGCTGGTGGTGCTCGGCGTGTTCGGCTTCTTCCAGCGGCGCAGCGCGGTGCAGCACATCGAGGAGAAGACCGGCGTGGCCGCGCTGCTGCGGCTCGGCGCGGTCGAGGCCCTGGTCATGTTCGCCACGATCGGCATCGGTGTCGCGCTCGGGCGCACCCCGCCGCCGGACGGCGTCGTGCGGGGCGTGCCGGACCGGACCGAGCTGCTGATCGGCTACCCGCTGCCGGAACCGCCGACCGCGTTCCGGTTGATGTTCGACTGGCGGTTCGACCTGGTCTACGGCACCCTCGCGCTCGCCATGGCCGCGCTCTACCTGGTCGGCGTGCGCAGGTTGCGCAAGCGCGGCGACAGCTGGCCGGTCGGGCGCACCATCGCCTGGCTGTGCGGCTGCGCGACGCTGCTGGTGGCCACCTCCTCCGGCATCGGCAAGTACGCGCCCGCGGTGTTCAGCGTGCACATGGGCCAGCACATGCTGCTGTCCATGCTGGCCCCGGTGTTCCTGGTGCTGGCGGGCCCGACGTCGCTGGCGCTGCGGGTGTTCAAGCCCGCGGGCAAGGAGCAGCCGCCGGGACCGCGCGAGTGGCTGCTGGCCTTCGTGCACTCGCCGGTGACGCGCGTGCTGACCAACCCGATCGTCGCGCTGGTGCTGTTCGTGGGCTCGTTCTACGCGCTGTACTTCACCGGCCTGTTCGAAGCGGCGCTGACGCAGCACTGGGCGCACCTGGCGATGAACGCGCACTTCCTGCTGGTCGGCTACATCTTCTACTGGCCGGTGATCGGCGTCGACCCGGCGCCGCGGCAGCTGCCGCCGATGGGCAAGGTCGGGCTGGTCTTCGCGTCCATGCCGTTCCACGCCTTCTTCGGCATCGCGCTGATGATGTCCTCGACGGTGATCGGCGGCGACTTCTACCGCGGCCTCGACCTGCCGTGGAGCACCGACCTGCTCGCCGACCAGCGGCTGGGCGGCGGTCTGGCGTGGGCTTCCGGCGAGGTTCCGCTGGTGGTGGTGATGCTCGCGCTGCTGATCCAGTGGTCGCGGGCGGACAACCGCGCGGCGCGCAGGATCGACCGGAAGGCCGATGCGGACGGGGACGCGGATCTGAACGCGTACAACGAGATGCTCAAGCAACTCGCCGACAAGGACAACCAGCGGAGTAGCTGACCTGGCCGATCGGCCGGAATCTGCACGGAGGGTGCTAATTCCGTCGCGCTGAGTGGTGATCGTCCGGCAGTCTTGGGACGTGGCCGCGGATCGGCCGCGAATTCCCGAGGCAGCAGTGCCGGACGAGCGCTGCGCGGAAAGGGGCGACGGAGATGTACGAGACCCAGGTGACCGTGGTGGGCTACGTCATCACGGAACCGGTGGAGCGCGAGATCGCGGGCGGCCACCGGCTGGTCAGCTTCCGGGTGGTGGCCACCTCGCGCCGGTTCGACCAGGCGACCGGCCAGTGGGTCGACGGCGACCGCTTCCTCACCACGGTGAACTGCTGGAAGCGGCTCGCCGACGGAGTGGCGGGCGGGCTGGCCAAGGGCGATCCGGTGGTGGTGACCGGCCGGTTGCGCACCCGTGAGTACGAGTCCGGCGGGCAGTGGCGCACGGTGGTCGAGATGGACGCGACCGCAGCCGGCGTCGACCTGGCACGCGCCTCACCGCCCGCTCGCGCCGAAGGGTGGGCGCTGGCACCCGCGGGCGCTGCACCACCTGGCGGTTGACCGCTGTTGTCCAGCAGGGATGACGACGAGGAGGAGGTGATGAGCGACTTCGGGAGCGACGGGTCGCATCTCAACCGCACCTCAGGGGACCGTGACGCAACTCAGCCACAAGAAACCTCGAAACGGCAGACGATCACGGCACGCGACCACCTGTGTGAATCGCGGAGAGGCGGGACAGCGAGGCGGGACAGGGACCGCGTGCGCGGGCTGACACGGGGCGCAACTACGATTCGGGGTATGGCCGAGTTCATTTACACCATGAAAAACGTGCGCAAGTCGCATGGTGACAAGGTCATCCTCGACAACGCGACGATCCAGTTCTACCCGGGCGCCAAGATCGGTGTCGTCGGGCCGAACGGCGCTGGTAAGTCGACCGTGCTGCGCATCATGGCGGGACTCGACCAGCCGAACAACGGTGAAGCGTTCCTGTCGCCCGGCTACACGGTCGGCATCATGCAGCAGGAGCCTCCGCTCAACGAGGAGAAGACGGTCCTCGGCAACGTCGAGGAGGGCGTCGGCGAGATCAAGCAGAAGCTCAACCGCTTCAACGAGATCGCCGAGCTGCTCGCGACCGACTACTCCGACGAGCTGATGGAGGAGATGGGCAAGCTCCAGGAGGACTTGGACCACGCCGACGCGTGGGAACTGGACTCCCAGCTGGAGCAGGCGATGGACGCGCTGCGGTGCCCGCCGCCGGACGCCGAGGTCAAGAACCTCTCCGGTGGTGAGCGCCGCCGGGTGGCCCTGTGCAAGCTGCTGCTGAGCAAGCCCGACCTGCTGCTGCTCGACGAGCCGACCAACCACCTGGACGCCGAGAGCGTGCTGTGGCTGGAGCAGTACCTGGCCAACTACGCGGGCGCCGTGCTCGCCGTGACCCACGACCGGTACTTCCTGGACAACGTGGCCGGCTGGATCCTGGAGCTGGACCGCGGCCGCACCTACCCGTACGAGGGCAACTACTCGACCTACCTGGAGAAGAAGGGCGAGCGCCTGGCGGTCCAGGGCAAGCGGGACGCCAAGCTGGCCAAGCGCCTGAAGGACGAGCTGGACTGGGTCCGCTCCAACGCCAAGGCCCGCCAGACCAAGTCGCGGTCGCGTCTGAACCGCTACGAGGAGATGGCCGCGGAGGCGGAGAAGACCCGCAAGCTCGACTTCGAGGAGATCCAGATCCCGCCGGGCCCGCGGCTGGGCAACGTCGTGGTCGAGGTGGAGAACCTCAAGAAGGGCTTCGACGAGCTGCTGATCGACAACCTGTCGTTCAGCCTGCCGCGCAACGGCATCGTGGGCGTCATCGGCCCGAACGGCGTCGGCAAGACGACGCTGTTCAAGACCATCGTGGGTCTGGAAGAACCGGACTCCGGCGTGGTCAAGGTCGGCGACACCGTCAAGCTGTCCTACGTGGACCAGAACCGGGCGAACATCGACCCGGAGAAGAACGTCTGGCAGGTCGTCTCCGACGGGCTGGACTACATCCAGGTCGGCCAGGTCGAGATGCCCTCGCGCGCCTACGTCAGCGCGTTCGGCTTCAAGGGCCCGGACCAGCAGAAGCCGGCGGGCGTGCTCTCCGGTGGTGAGCGCAACCGGCTCAACCTGGCGTTGACGCTCAAGAGCGGCGGCAACCTGATCCTGCTGGACGAGCCGACCAACGACCTGGACGTGGAGACCCTGAGCTCGCTGGAGAACGCCCTCGAGCAGTTCCCCGGCTGCGCGGTGGTCATCTCCCACGACCGGTGGTTCCTGGACCGCGTCGCCACGCACATCCTCGCCTGGGAGGGCGACGACGAGAATCCGGCGAAGTGGTTCTGGTTCGAGGGCAACTTCGAGGGCTACGAGCAGAACAAGATCGATAGGCTGGGCGCGGAAGCGGCCCGTCCGCACCGAGTGACGCACCGCAAACTGACCCGGGGCTAGAACGGAGGCGCCTTGGCGAGCGTGTCCGGACCACCCAACTCAGGCTCGGCGCAAGGACTCCTCGAACCCGCGCACCAGATGCGGTGGAGGGTCCCCGAGCTCGCGTTGGTGCTCAGTGATCGCGCTGTCGCGCTCGCCAGGCGCGCCGGTGACCAGGCGGCGAGGCTGCGCGCTGAAGCGCTCGCCCTGTTCGCCTCGAACCGGTTGGGGCGAGGTGTCCCGGCCACCGGCCGGGCCCTCGCCGCGGTCCGCGACGCGGAGTCGGCGGGTGACGCCGAGGTGACGGCCGAGCTGCGGGTCGAGCTGGCGTGGTGCGCGTGCGCCGCGGGCAGCCCGGAGGTCGCGGCCCGGATCCTGCGGCCGGTGCTGGAGCAGGAGCGGATCGAACCGTCGCTGCGCGCGCACGCGCTGCTGGCGCTGGCCGCCTCGATGCCCGTGCACCAGCAGGACGGTTCGCGGACCGAGGCGCTGGACGAGGCGGAGCGGCTGTACGGCGCGGGGGAGGGCAACCGGGACATCGCCCGGCTGCTGCAAGCCCGCGTCTGCGCGGCCCGCGCTGGGCACCACCGCCGGCTGGGCGAGTTCGCCGAGGCGACGGAGGCCGCCGACGCGGGGCTGGACCAGCTCCACCAGCTCGGCGACCCGGCGGCCGACAGCGGTGAGATCCGGACCCGGCTGGTGCTGGAACGGGTGCAGTCGCTGCTCGAGCTCGGTCACCGGCCGGAGGCGGTCACGGCCGCCGAGAAGGTGCTCGCCGAGCCGGTGCGCGCTGCTGCGGCCGGTCCGGTCGGTTGGCTCGGGTTAGCCCTGGCCACCCGGGTGCACCTGCCCAACGGCGACCACGCGGCGGCGCTGCGGGTGCTCGGCGACACGGCGGCCATCTCCGAGCGGCACAAGCTCGACGGCCTGCTCGCCGAAGCGCTCAACACCCTGTCCCAGGTGCACGAACGCGGCTCGGAGTTCCCCGATGCGCTGCGGGCGCTGCGCGGTGCGTACGCGGCGGACCGGCGCTGGCGCGCTGCGGTGCACCACGCGCGAGTCCGGTTGCTCGCCGAGTACCCGGAGCTCAGCAAGTGCGTGGACGTGCCCCGGCAGTCGAGGGGAACCGGGTCAGCCGAATCCGGCCCGTCGAACGCTCCCCGGCCGGGCCCGCGGCCCGGGAACCCGGCGGAGCAGTTCCCGGAGGCGGACGAGCAGGCGAGCGGAGCTCCGCCTGTGCTGGCGCAGCCGCTCGAAGCACGGCCTGCCGAGCCAGGGCCGTTCGAATCCGAACTGCGGATCAGCTTCCCCGAGACCGAACGGCTCGAAGTCCGATCCGACGAGATCTCCAGCCCCGAACCCGCCGTTGCGGAGGTTCCGGGCGCCGAGTTCGGCCCCATCGAGGTGCCGAGCGGCGATGCGAAGACCGGCGAGGTCGGCAACGCTGAACCCAGCGCGGTCGAGGCCCGGAGCGCCGAGCCCGGTGCTTCCCGCGTTCCGAGCGCTGAAACCTCCGTGGTCGCGGCCACAGGTGCCGGAGGTGCTTCGGCCGAGGTTCGGAGCAGCGAGGACTCCGCAGACCAGGAGGCGGCCGACCCCGTCCCGAGCACGCCGTCCGGCGCGGTGGACCAGGAGACGGAGCTGCTGCCCCGGCCCCGGCCGGAGTCCGATGACGCCGCGGACGCAGCTCGCCTGTTGATGGAATCGCTCACCAACCGGGCCGCTGAGCTGCGCGAAGAGCGCCGCCACCGGCAGGAGGAGGCGAGCGGACCGCGAACACCGGACGAGCCGACGATGCTGCTCGACCCGGCGCTGTTCGAGGATCTGATGGCCAGCGCGCACCGCCGCCGCGCGGAGCAGCAGCCGGTCACCGCCGACGCCCCCGACCAGCACCACGAGCAGGCTGAGGGCAACGGGCGATCGGACTGGTGGCCCACGGAGCTCTTGGACCAGCCCTCCAGCGCGGAGGACACCTTTCCCGACCTGCCCGCCACGCCGCCGGAGCCGTCGCTCGACTGGCAGATCGATGCCGAACCGGACAACGCGGTCGACCCGGAACCCCCGAACGCGGCGGCCGCCCTGCTCCCGGAACCGCTCGGCGCGGACCTGCCCGCCGAGACCACCACGATCCTGCCGGTGATCGCCCCGGAGCAGCGGCCAGCGGTGCCGCGCCACGGTGCACCGGAACCGGCCGCCGCCGAAGCGCCGGAAGACGACCAGCGCGGCGAGGCCGAACCGGCCGGGAGCAGCGCGGACGAGGAGTCGAGCCGCGGTGGGCGGCGGTCGCGCGGCCGGTCGCTGGCCGAGATCAGGGCGAGCCTCCAGCTGCCCGAGCAGCCCCGCGGCGGCCGTCGCCGGGCCCGCCACGCCGAGCCGGACGAACCGGCGCCCGCCGCGGAGGCGGTCGCCCGGCACCGCCAGCCGGAGCAGGCCGCCGAAGCCACCCACCCGGAGCTGCCCACCGCTGCCCCGGAGCCCCCGCTGGCGGAGCTCCCGGCCGAGGACACCCATCCGAACCTGCCGGTGGCCGAGCCGGAGCCTCCGGTGGATTCCGGGGTGCCGGAGAAGGCCGGCCTCGCCGAGCTGCTCACCGAGGCGCTGCTGGCCTACGAGAGCGGCCGCCGCGACGAGGCGGAGGCCGGGACGGCCCGCGCCGGTCGGCACAGCGAACCGCATGTGTCCGGGATCACCGAGCCCTCCAGAGTCTCCCGGAGCTCGTTCCAGTCCACATCGGACGATCGTGGAGCGGGTGCGGTGGCGCGGCACCGGCGGCCTGGATTCGACGCTGCGGCGACGGATCCGCTGTTCTGAAACGTCCAGGTCATCGATCATTGTGCCGCTTTTCACGCGCAAGACCGCCGTGCTGCCCTCCAGCCGTGGCGGGAACTGGCAGTCTTATGGTGGAACCTGTGGGCACAAAGAGGTGCCGTCAAGCGTGGAGCTGCCTGAAGATGACCTCGAATCCCGGACAGTTGAAGACCGGACGACCGCAGACCGATGGGGAAGACTCGGCTGGGGAGCGATCCGGGAACCCCGAAATCGTCAAGAGCCGCCTGCTCGACAGAGCGGCGGAGAACGCGCCGGAGCTGGCTGAGCTGTTGCGCGCCTACTACCGGCACGTCCCCGCCGAGGAGTTCGTCGACGACGAGCCCGCCGACCTGGTCGGAGCGCTGCGCTCGCACCACGAGCTGGCCGCCACGCGGGTCGCCGGCCGGCCGCTGGTGCAGATCTTCAACCCGGAGCGGGCCACCGACGGCTGGCAGAGCCCGGCCACGGTGGTGCAGATCGTGACCGACGATTCGCCCTACCTGGTCGATTCGGTGATCGCCGAGCTCGGCCGCGACGGTGCTGCGGTGCAGCGCATCATCCACCCGATCATCGCGGTGCGCCGCGACGTCGCGGGCGAGCTGCTGGAGGTGCTGCCCGGGGCCGACCCGGCCGCGCCGCCCGCCGACGCGCTGGTCGAGAGCTGGATGTTCGTCGAGGTGGACCGGGTCACCGACGCGGAGCGGCTGGAGGCCATCAGCCACGGCTTGACCGACGTGCTCAACGACGTGCGCGAGGTCGTCGAGGACACCGAGCGGATGCACGCCGCGGCCCGCGCGCTGGCCGGTGAGCTGGAGCAGAACCCGCCGCCGCTGTCGGCAGCGGAGGTCCACGACGGCGCCGGGCTGCTGCGCTGGCTGGCCGACGGGCACTTCACCTTCCTCGGATACCGCCACTACGAGCTGGTCGACGACGGCTCCGAACCGGCGCTGCAGGCCGTGCTGGCCTCCGGCCTCGGCGTGCTGCGCGGCGACAGCGTCGCGGCCCGCAGCCTCGCGACTTGGCCGGATGCGCGCACCAGCGCGATGTCGCCGGAGCTGCTGGTGCTGACCCAGGCCAGCGAACCGTCCACAGTGCACCGTCCGGTGCACCCGTTCTACGTCGGGGTCAAGACCTTCGACGAATCGGGAGCGGTGACCGGCGAGCACCGCTTCCTGGGCCTGTTCACCACCACGGCGCTGCACGAGAACGTGCTGGACATCCCGTTCATCGAGCGCCGGGTGCGCGATGTCATCCACAGCGCGGGATTCCCGATGGAGTCCTACTCCGGCCAGCGGATGCTGGAGGAGATCCAGAACTACCCGCGCGCCGAGCTGTTCTCCACCGACCCGGAGACGCTGCAGGAGACCATCACCGGCGTGCTGGCGCTGGCCGAGCGCCGCAAGCTCAAGCCGTTCCTGCGCCGCGACCCCTACGGCCGCTTCTACTCGGTCCTGGTGTACCTGCCGCGCGACCGCTACACGACGAGCTCGCGGCTGGCCATGCAGGAGGTGCTGCTGGCCGAGCTGGGCGGCACCGGCCTGGAGTACAGCACGCGGGTCGGTGAGTCCGCGCTGGCCCGGGTCGCCTTCGTGGTGCACACCGACCCGGAGAACCAGGTCGAGCCGGACCTGGGGCGCATCCAGCGGCGGCTGGACGAGGCCATCCACACCTGGGACGACCAGATGGTGGAGGAGGTCGACGCCGAGCAGTCCGGCCCCAGCCGCGACGGGCACGTGGCCCGCAGCCTGTCGGAGGCCATGAGCCAGCTCGGCCAGCGCTACGCGGCGAGCTTCCCGGAGGCCTACAAGGAGGACTTCACCGCCGCCGAGGGCCTTGCCGACCTGCGGCGACTGGAGTCGCTGTCCGGCCCCGACGACCTGAAGATGTCGTTCTACGCGCCGCGCGACTCCAGCGGCGGGCAGCGCCGGTTCAAGATCTACGTCGGCGGCCGGGTCACCCTGTCCCGCGTGCTGCCGGTGCTGCAGAGCATGGGCGTCGAGGTCGTCGACGAGCGCCCGTACGAGATCTCGCTGGACGGCGCCGACCAGCAGCACTGGATCTACGACTTCGGCCTGCGGCTGGACTCCGAGCTGCTGGACAGGGTGGATTCGAGCCTGCTGGACACGCTGCGCGAGCGCTTCGAGGAGGCCTTCCGCGCCACCTGGCTCGGCGCCGCCGAGGTCGACCGGTTCAACGCGCTGGTGCTGCGCGCCGGGCTGAACTGGCGCCAGGCGTCGGTGCTGCGCGCCTACGCCAAGTACCTGCGGCAGGTCGGCATCGCCTACAGCCAGGACTACATCGAGGACGCGATCCTCGCGCACCGCACCACCACGACCACGCTGGTCCGGCTGTTCGAGGCGCGCTTCGACCCGGCGCTGGAGGCCGCGGACCGGGCGGCCCGCGAAGCCGACCTGGTGGACGAGGTCGGCAAGCTGATCGACGAGGTGACCAGCCTCGACGCGGACAAGATCCTGCGCAGCTACCTGAGCCTGATCCGGGCCACGCTGCGCACCAACTTCTTCTCCGCCGATCCGGACCAGCAGCGCCCCTACCTGGCGTTCAAGCTGGAGCCCAAGGAGATCCCCGGGCTGCCCGAGCCGCGCCCGCAGTTCGAGATCTTCGTGTACTCGCCGTGGGTGGAAGGCGTGCACCTGCGCTACGGCTCGGTGGCCCGCGGCGGGCTGCGCTGGTCGGACCGCCGGGAGGACTTCCGCACCGAGATCCTGGGCCTGGTCAAGGCGCAGGCGGTGAAGAACGCGGTGATCGTGCCGGTCGGCGCGAAGGGCGGGTTCGTGGTCAAGCGGCCGCCGTCGCCCACCGGTGACCCGGCCGCCGACCGCAAGGCGACGCTGGACGAGGGCATCGCCTGCTACCGGATGTTCATCTCCGGGCTGCTGGACCTGACCGACAACCTGGTCGGCGGTGCGGTCGCCCCGCCGCAGGACGTGGTGCGCCACGACGGCGACGACAGCTACCTGGTGGTGGCCGCGGACAAGGGCACCGCGACGTTCTCCGACATCGCCAACGACGTGGCCAAGTCCTACGGCTTCTGGCTCGGCGACGCCTTCGCCTCGGGCGGTTCGGTCGGCTACGACCACAAGGCGATGGGCATCACCGCCAAGGGCGCGTGGGAGAGCGTCAAGCGGCACTTCCTCGAACTGGACGTGGACACCCAGAGCCAGGACTTCACCGTGGTCGGCGTCGGCGACATGGCCGGTGACGTGTTCGGCAACGGGATGCTGCTCTCCGAGCACATCCGGCTGGTCGCCGCGTTCAACCACATGCACGTGTTCATTGACCCCGATCCGGACGCCGCGGTGTCCTTCGCCGAGCGCCGCAGGCTGTTCGAGCTGCCGCGCTCGACCTGGGACGACTACGACCGCAGCAAGATCAGCGCGGGCGGTGGCGTGTGGTCGCGCTCGCTGAAGTCGATCCCGCTGAACCCGCAGATCCGGCAGGCGCTGGGCATCGACGAGTCGGTGCGCCAGCTGGCCCCGGCCGAGCTGATCAAGAAGATCCTGCTGGCCCCGGCCGACCTGCTGTGGAACGGCGGCATCGGCACCTACGTCAAGGCCAGCGGCGAAACGCACGCCGAGGTCGGCGACAAGGCCAACGACGCGGTCCGGGTCAACGGCGCGGACCTGCGGGTCAAGGTCGTCGGCGAGGGCGGCAACCTGGGCCTGACCCAGCTGGGCAGGATCGAGTTCGCCCGGGCCGGCGGCAAGGTCAACACCGACGCGCTGGACAACTCGGCGGGCGTGGACTGCTCCGACCACGAGGTCAACATCAAGATCCTGCTGGACCACCTGGTGGCCGACGGCAGGCTGACCGGCGAGCAGCGCAACGAGCTGCTGGCGGACATGACCGACGAGGTCGGCGAGCTGGTGCTCACCGACAACCACCGGCAGAACGCGGTGCTGGGCATCTCCCGGTCGCACGCCGGGCCGATGGTGTCGGTGCACGCCCGCCAGGTCACCGCGCTGGAGAAGAGCGCCGGGCTGGACCGCAAGCTGGAGGCGCTGCCCACCGTCAAGGAGTTCCGCGAGCGGGAGAAGAACGGCGAGGGCCTGAGCTCGCCCGAGCTGGCAACGCTGATGGCGCACGTCAAGCTCTCGCTGAAGCGGGACGTGCTGGCCAGCGGCCTGCCGGACACCGAGGCGTTCGGCAGCCGGCTGCCGGAGTACTTCCCGAAGCCGCTGCAGGAGCGCTACGGCGACGCGATCACCGCGCACCCGCTGCGCCGCGAGATCATCACGACCCTGCTGGTCAACGAGATGGTCGACGGCGGCGGCATCTCCTTCGCCTACCGGCTGGCCGAGGAGATCAGCGCCTCGACCACGGACGCGGTGCGCGCCTTCGCGGTGGTCACCAACGTCTACGACCTGCACTCGCTGTGGCGGCAGATCGACGCGCTGGGCGGTTCGGTGCCCAGCTCGGTGGCCGACGAACTGGTCCTGGAGAGCCGCAGGCTGCTGGACCGGGCGGCGCGCTGGATGCTGAACAACCGGCCGCAGCCGCTGGCCATCGGCGCCGAGATCGCGCGCTTCCGGCCGGTGGTCGCGGAGCTGTCGAGCTCGGTGCGCGGGCTGCTGCGCGGCCGGGCGGCCGAGGGCGCCAGCGAGATGATCGAGCGGTGGACGGCGGCGGGAGTGCCGGTGGAGCTGGCCGAACGGGTCGGCACCCTGCTGGACTCCTTCGCGCTGCTGGACGTCCGGGAGGTCGCCGAGCTGGCCGAGCGCGATGCCGGGGTGAGCGCCGAGCGCAGTCCGCGGGAGAGCGCGGACCTGTACTACACGCTCGCCGAGCACCTCGACGTGGAGCGGATGCTGCTGGCCGTCAACGAGCTGGAGCGCGGGAACCGGTGGCACTCGCTGGCCCGGTTGGCGTTGCGGGATGATTTCTACGCATCGCTGCGCGCGATCACCATCGACGTCCTGCGGACCAGCGATCCGGGGGACGACTCCGAGCAGAAGATCGCTCACTGGGAGTCGGCCAACGAGTCGCGACTGGCGCGGGCCAACTCGTCGCTGGAGCAGATCAAGAGCTCCGGTCGACTGGACCTGGCCACGCTGTCGGTGGCCGCGCGCCAGCTGCGCAGCATGGTCCGGTGAGTTGCCGGGTGGCTCGCGGGCGACCGCGGGCCACCCGCACGGCAGGAAGGGAGCTCCCCAGTGGGCGCGTTCGTAGCAGAGGTGGCCCTGCGCTGGTCCGACATGGACGCGTTCGGGCACGTCAACCACGCCCGGACGATCACGCTGCTGGAGGAGGCCCGCGCCGAGCTGCTGTTCACCGAGGCCGAGCGGCAGGGCCTGCTCGGCATGGCCGAGGGCATGGTGGTGGCGCGGGTCATGATCGACTACCACAGCCCGCTGCTGTACCGGTCGAAGTCGCTGCAGGTCCAGATGTCGGTGCGGGACCTGAAGGCGGCGTCGTTCATCGTCGACTACACCGCCTACGCGCAGGAGGCGGTGGCCACCGCGGAAACCCTGATGGTGCCCTACGACCTGCGGGCCGGGCGGCCGCGGCGGCTGACCGCGGAGGAACGCGACTTCCTGGCCGAGTGGCAGCTGGAACCGGCGAAGTCGGAGAAGACCCGTGCCTGAACTGCGAATGCCCGATGCGGTCGAACGCGAGGACTTAGGTGCGTTCGTCGCGCGAGCGGTGCGCCTGGACGGGCAGGCGCTGGTGCGGCTGCGCAACCGCGCGGACACCGGTCGCGCGGACGTCTGGGCGGCAACGCCCTTCGACGCGTTGTGCACGAGATCCGTTGCGGCAGAGGTGGATCCGGCGGACCTGACGGTCTCCGGCAACGAACTGCTGGCGACGCTGACGGTCGCGGGCGGTCCGGTGATGGACCCGGGCCCGCCCCGCGACCTGATGTGGCGCTCGGAGCTGCCCCCGACCACGGGCTGGCAGCGCGTGGACGACCTCCCGGCGCGGGTCGTCGGCGAGGTCGCCGAGCGCGGCATCGACGTGGCCAAGGACAACGTCGGCCCGAAGGGGACACCGCCTGCGTCGCTGCTGGACCAGGAGGTCTTCACGGTCTCCGGCGCGGGCTACGAGGTGAAGGTCCCGCTGCGCTGCCTGTTCGTGCTGTCCGGCATGGGCTTCCTGGTCGCCGAGCCGCCGGAGTCGGAGATCGTCCGGGTCAGCGCGACGGACGCCTGGCTCCGCCTGGACTCCCGCTACGGCGCGGTCGTCCGCCGCCGCCACGCCCTCCTCCCGCTGCTGATCTGAGCGGTCGAGCGCCGTGAGCGCTTTCTGGTCTCATAGCCCCGCAAAACGCTCACGGGCTCAGCCGCCGGATCTCACTCGAGGAACACGACGGTTTCCGCGCGGGCTGTGCGGACGGGGGGTGCCGTCGCGTCCTCGAATCCGATCGACACCCCGCAGAACAGCACGAGGTCGTCCGGTGGGGAGACGACTTCCGCGACGGTTCTCCGGTACACCGACCACGCCATCTGCGGGCAGCTGTGCAGCCCTTCGGCGCGGAGCAGGAGCATGAGCGTCTGCAGGTAGATGCCGATGTCGACCCATTGGGCCGAACCCATCTCACGCGGGATGTAGCAGAACAGGGCGGCCGGAGCGCCGAAGCAGTCCCAGTTGGCGGCGACGGCCTGCCGGCGGGCCCGCTCGTCCGCTCGCGGAATCCCGAGCGCGGCGTACCGCTGTTCGGCAGCGGCCACGCGACGTTCGCGGTACGGCGACTTCAACGTCGGCGGGTACATCTCGAACTCCCGCGGATCCCCGGGATCACCGGCGGCCACGCGTTCAGCTGTGCGCTTCTTCACCTCGGCCAGCGATGCACCGGTCAGCACGTAGCAGTGCCACGGCTGCAGGTTGCCTCCGGACGGAGCACGAGAGGCAGCGGTGAGCACGCGTTCGAGCGTCTCCCGCGGTACTGGTGCATCGGTGAACCGGCGCACCGCTCGGCGGCTCGCTACTGCGTCGTAGACGTTCACCGGCAGCCGCCTCCGACCCGGTCGAACGGTGTCGCTCTCCGATTGCGAGACGTCATCAGTGCTCCTGCTGCGTCGGCTGTGCTGCGGTCTCCCCTCTGCTGACCCCCGGCGACGGGAAGACGTGACCGATGAGCTGAGCACGGCTCAGCTCTGCACGAGGCGCAGCGAGATGTAGTGGTTGATGCCGGTCCAGCGGGTGTGGTGCACCTTCTTGCGCTTGTACTCGCGGAATCCGAGCTTCTCGTACAGGCCCAGCGCGGGTTCGTTGATGTCGGAGACCTCCTCCAGCAGGTACTCGCGGTACTGCGGCAGGGCGAGCAGGTGGGTCAGGAGGGCCTTCGCGGCGCCCTTGCCGCGGAACTTCGTCGCGGACGCGACGAATTCGATCGAAGCCGTTCCTTCCCGGGGCTCGGCGAGGGCTTCGGTGAACATGCGCTGGAACATGACGCCCGCGAAGGTTCCCTTGACCGGACCCAGGTGCTTGCGCAGCTCCGCCGGGTCGCTGCGCGTCGACCGCTGCCGTCCGTCGGTGCAGGCGGCGATGGCCGCGGGTTCTCCGTCGACCAGGGCCACGTGGAAGACGTCGAGCACCAGCATGTGGGCGAATGCGTCGGCGAGCTTGCGCGGATCTTTGGAGAAGAAGGCGAAATCGGGGCCGAAGCCGTCGATGAAGACCTCGGCGATCCGGCGCCGGTAGTCCTCGCCCAGCTCCGCGGCCGGTCTGACGTCGATCATCATGCCAGTCCCGCCTCTCCGCGATTTTCAGTGGTGGTTGCGTTTGGCGTTGTTCTCGCGTTTCGCGGCTTCTTGTGGCTGGGTTGCATCACGGTCCCCTGAGGTGCGGTTGAGCAGGACGCCGGTTGACACATGGGCGTCATGCGTTCTCCCCGGATCGGCGGGTGATGAGTGCCTGCACGCCGTCCAGCAGCAGGTCGAGCCCGAAGGTGAAGTCGGCGTCCTCGACCCACTGCTCCGCCGGGCCGAAGGCGCCCGCGTGCACGGCCGCGTGCAGCGCGGGATGCCCTTGCTCGTCGAGGACGCGGGCGAGGACTCCGGCGTAGCCGACGGGCCCGGGCGGGGCTTCGCCGACCGGGCCGTGCAGGCCGATGGCGAGGGTGGCGCTGCTGCGGGCGTAGCCGGACAGGGCGGTGGCGATGTTGATCGCTTCTCCGGCGTCCAGCCCGGTGCCGTTCAGCGCGGCCAGCGCCCGGTCCAGCCAGCGAAGCGCGCGCGGCCCGGTCGGCGGGACCGCCGGTGCGCCGCTGAGCAGCCACGGGTGGCCGGTGAGGAAGTCGCGGTTGGCGCGGGTCCAGGTCGTGAGGTACTCGCGCCACGGCACGCCGTCCGGCTCCGGCGGTTCCGGCACTGCCGCGTCGGCCATCGCGGTGAGCAGGTCCTCCTTGCTGCCGACGTAGCCGTACAGGGCCATCGTCGAGACGCCGAGCCGGGTGGCGACGCTGCTCATCCGCACCCCGGCCAGCCCGTCGGCGTCGGCGATCCCGATGGCCGCGGCGGTGATCTGGTCGAGGTTCAAGCCTCGCCGCGGCCCCCGCCGGGAGGTGGGTTCCAGGCCCCACATCCGGGCGATGACGGCGGGGATCTCCTGCTCTTCTCCGATGACGCACCTCCGCGTTTTCCCGATGCAGCGAGCGGCTCCGATAAACACCGTAGCACGTACACTGTATTGGGTACGGAGATTATCGCTGGTGCACCGATTCCACGGTGTACAGGTGCGGCTCGTAGCGCTCCGCCAGCTCGGCGGCCCGCTGCATGTGCTCCCGCGCGACCGGGTTGCCGAGCATGGCGTGGAAGTCCTCGGCGGAGCGCCACTGGGCGTAGTTGGTCACCTTGGTGCCGTCCGTGCTGGTGTGGATGTTGGCCGAGATGAAGCCGGGCAGGTGCTGCATGACCTCCTCGGTGGCCTGCGCCAGCAGGTCGGCCAGTGCGCGCTGCTGGTCCGGCTGAACGGTGAACACGTTGATCAGCGTTGCGATCGGGGCTTCGGTCGAGATCCGGGTCATGGCTTCCTCCTGTGTCAGGATCCTTACATCGGAATTATGTGTAAGGTTCCTGTCATGAGTCAAGGGGACTTGCGCGAACGGGTCGGATACCTGGTCAAGCAGGTGCAGCAGTCGTTCCACCGCACGTGCGAGGAACGCCTCCGCCCGCTGGGACTGTCGATGTCCCAGTACGCGGTCCTGCGCGCGCTGGCCGACGCACCAGGCGCCCCGGCGGCCGAGCTCGCCCGCCGCACCTTCGTCACGCGGCAGTCCCTGCGCGACGTGCTCAACGGGCTCCAGGCCGCCGGGCTGGCCAGCGTCGCGGATCAGCCGACCACCGGCCGGGCCCGGCCCGTGACCCTCACCGAGCGGGGCCGCGCGCTGCTCGACGAGGCGGACGGCATCGTGCTCGACACCGACTCCCGCATGACGGCCGGGCTCGCCCACGCCGACGTGCGCCGGCTGGCCGAGCTGCTGACCGCTTGCGCCGAGAACCTGGCCTGAGCGGTCAGCCGAGGTCGGCGAGCTTGCGTTCGAGCACCGCCCGCTCGCGCTCGTTGCCGCACCGCTGGACGGCGCTCTCCAGCTCGGCGCGCGCCTGCTCGGTGCGGCCGAGCCGGCCGAGCAGCTCGCCGCGAACGCTGGGCAGCAGGTGCGAGTTCGGCATCGCTCCGGCAGCCGTCAGCTCGTCCGCGATCACCAGCGCGGCGGCCGGTCCGTCGGCCATGCAGACCGCGACCGCCCGGTTCAGCTCCACCACCGGTGACGGCGCGAGCCTGCCGAGCGCCTCGTAGCAGAGCACGATGCGGTCCCAGTCCGTCGCGTCGACCGACGCCGCGACGGCGTGGCACTCGGCGATCGCGCCCTGCAGGCCGTAGGCGCCCAGGCCTCGGCCGGCCTGTTCGGCGCGAGCCAGCGCGGCTCGGCCGCGGCGGATCGCGGTGCGGTCCCAGCGGCGGCGGTCCTGGTGCTCCAGCAGCACCGGCTCGCCGTCCGGGCCGGTGCGCGCGGGAAAGCGCGCCGCGGTCAGCTCCAGCAGCGCGAGCAAGCCGTGGACCTCGGGTTCCTCCGGCACCAGACGGCTCAGCACCCGTGCCAGGCGCTGCGCTTCGTGCGCGAGGTCGACCCTGATCAGCTCGGTGCCGGAGCTCGCCGACGAGCCCTCGGTGAAGATCACGTAGATCGCGCTGAGCACCGAGCCGAGCCGCTCGGTCCGCTCCGCGGCCGCGGGCACGGCGAACGGCACCCGGGCCGCGGCGAGCGTCTTCTTCGCCCGGGTGATGCGGGCCTGCACGGTGGCGGTCGGGACCAGGAACGCCTTGGCGATCTCGTCGCTGGTCAGGCCGCCGATCACGCGCAGCGTCAGTGCGATCCGCGCCTCCGCCGACAGCACCGGGTGGCAGGCGGTGAACATCAGCGCGAGCACGTCGTCGTCGATCCGGTCCGGGTCCCACAGCACGTCCCCGGCGCCGTCCTCGCCCCGGTCGCGGGCGAGGACGGCGTACCGCTCGTCGAGGGCGGCGCGGCGCCGGAACGCGTCGATCGCGCGGCGCCGGCCCACGGTGAGCAGCCACCCCGAAGGGCTGGCCGGCACACCGCTGCGCGGCCACGTCACGAGGGCCTCCGCGAACGCCTCCTGCGCGAGGTCCTCGGCGAGCGCGAAATCACCGGTGTAGCGGGCCAGCGCGCCGACGATCCGCGCGGACTCGATCCGCCACACCGCCGCGACGGCATCCCGGCTCAGAGCTGGCCGGTCGTCTCGCGCCAAGCCCGCTCCTTCCGGACCCACTCGTTGTCCTGCGGGAACTCGTCGATGCTGGAGATCCGGCGGATCTCGCACTTGCTGCCGGGCCCGGCCATCGGTGCCCGCTTCGCCCACGCCACGGCCTCCTCCTTGGAGGCGACGTCGACGATCCAGTACCCGCCGAAGAGCTCCTTGGTCTCGCCGTACGGGCCGTCGGTGACCACCGGCGGCTGGGACGAGTAGTCGACGATCACGCCCTCCGCGGCGTCGTCCAGCCCCTCGGCGGCGACGAGCACGCCCGCCTGGATCATCTCCTCGTTGAACCGGCCCATCGCTTCGAGGACCTCGTAGAAGTCGACGTTCTTGAACGCCGCGTGCGACTCCTCGGTGGCGCGCATGATCAGCATGTACTTCACGGTTCAGCCTCCCTGGACTCCTCCGGGCCCGCTCCGGACCCGCACTCCCAGGTCGAACGGGAGGGCGGCGGATCGACACGCCCCGCGAACTTCTCCGGCCGGATCCCAGCAGCCTACGACGGGCCGCGATCACGAGGTCCCGGTCGGCGGGTTCGTCGTGGTGGGATCCGTCGTGGTGGGTTCCGGTGCGGTCGTCGGCGCGGTTTCGGTCGGCACCTCGGTCGTGGTCGTCGCAGGCGGTTGCGTGGTGGTGGGCGGATCAGTCGTCGTGGGAGGCACCGTGGTCGTCGGCTCGCTGGTCGGCGGCGGTGTGGTCGTCGGGTCCGCGGTCGTCGGCGGAGCAGTGGGCGTCGCGCTCGTCGGCGGCGCCTGAGGCGGTGGGGCCTGAGGCGGTGGCGCCTGCACCGGCGGCTGCGGCGAAGGCTCCCCGGCGGGCTCACCGCTCTGCGGACCCGATCGCGTCACCGCCTCGCTCGACCCCGAATCCGGCGGTGGTGCCGGCTCGGGCGCAGGTGGCGCCGGGACTCGCGCCACCACCGGCGAGCCCGGCGCCGTCCAGGTGAGCGGGTCCTGCAGGCCGTCCGGGCCGCTGTCGACCGGGCGCTCGGTGAACGGCGGCAGCCTGCTGAAGATGTCCGGCGGGATCAGCCCGAAGAACGGGTCCGCCAGCGGTGCGGTCAGCACGTAGGAGCCCGCCGCCACGGACGCACCCAGGAACGCGGTGGCCAGCGCGACGCGGAACTGCTTGCGCAGCGGGAGCCGCGGGTTGGACGGCGGCACCGGGGAACCGAGCGGCTCGTCGGTCAGCCAGCGCTGCACCGCGGGCCCACCGCGCGCGTGCGACGACCACACCTGGCCGAGCCACGTCGTGGCGTTGTGCAGGCGGCTGCGCAGAGTCCCGATCGGCAGCGGGTGCGCCGACAGCGGTGAACGCACCCAGCCGGACTCGGCGTCTTCAACGTCGCGGACGATGCTGCTGAGGCGTTCCTGGAGGAGCACCGGGTCGGTCGGGGCGGGCATGGCCTCACCCCTCGGCGTCGCCGAAGCGGAGGCTGGACAGCGCCACGCCGTCGTAGCGCCACCACCGCTCGGTCGACAGGTCCAGGATCCAGGCGTCCTGCTCCCGCAGGACCAGTCCGACGCGCAGCGCGCGGTGCCGGAACGTCGATTCGTCGATGGCCCCGCTCTCCAGCTCGTCGAGCAGAGCCCGGTAGTCGGCCATTGCCTTGCCCAGCGCCGGCGGTATGTCGACCGCCCCGGCGCCACCGGTCCGATGCCGGAAGTTCATGAAGCCACCCCCCAGAGGCACGTGCACGTCCGTCGTCCACGCGACCTCAGAATGGCCCCGCCGGTACAGAGGCGAAAGTCCTACCGGGGGAGAAACGCCTGATCAGGAGCGTCGGGAGAAGCGGTCGGCGAGCCAGCCGACCGACTCGCTGACGGCAGCCTCCAGCGGTCCGCGGCGGAAGAAGCGGCGCCAGGCCAGCGGGAACAGGATGGCGAAGATCAGGAACACCTCGGGCATGAAGGTGCAGATGAGCGCCACCAGGCCCTCGGGCACGTGACCGTCGCGCGGGAACGCGGGCATGCCCGGCAGATCGGGCAGGTCCGGACCCATCGCCGACAGCTGCGCCAACGGCTCCGGCACCCCGCTGAGCGCGTAGCCGCCGACGACGATCAGCCAGGCCATCGCCACCGCGTGGAAGGCGTAGAGGGTCAGCGCCATCGATCCGGAGACCGCCAGCGGCTTGAGGAACCGGCCGGCCCGGTCGGCCAGCACCAGGCACAGCGCCAGGATCACCAGCGAGATGCCGCCGGAGTTGAGCACCTCGAAGGTCGTGCCGCTGTGCGAGGTGGTGGCCAGCAGCCAGTTCGGGTGCTCGACCGGCACGGTGCCCTCGGTGGGCTCCGGCGGCCTGCCGCCCACCGCTTCCAGCAGCCACTCCGACACCCGCCAGGCGGCCAGCGACACGGCCAGACCGGCCACCGCCAGCCAGCACCGGACCTTCGTCGACCGCAGGTCCATGCGCCCGACGGCCATCCCGAGCAGCACCAGCGGCAAGTAGGAGGCGGCCGGGTAGAAGCCGAGCAGCAGCAGGTCGAAGACCCCGGCGTTGGCGATCAGGTGGCCGGGATCGACCGCGTTGACGGCGCTGACCAGCCACGCCATCGGCGTGTCCCCGATCATCCAGCTGCGCAGCACGAACGACAGCTGCGGCCCCACCGCGGCCGCGACCGCCGCGGCGATCAGCAGGCCGCGGGTCCGCAACCGGATGAACGGCACCGCGAGCAGGAAGTACAGCCCGTAGAACGGGATGATCACGGTGAGCAGGAAGCCGGTCGATTCGGTGGCCTTGGCCAGCGCGAGGCCGAGCACCAGCAGCAGTCCCGCGCGCAGCGCGATCCGCAGCCGGGCCTGGCGTAGCGCCTCGCCGGTCGGGGGAGTGGTGCGCCCGGACAGCAGTGCTAGCGACACCCCGGCCAGCAGCGTGAACAGCGCGGTGGACCGGCCGCTGGAGAACTGGGCGACCAGCACTTCCGCGTCGCCGGTCAGGAACGGCACCCCGAAGTGGATGCAGAACATGCCGAAGACGGCGAGGAAGCGGGCGACGTCGACCCCGACCAGTCGGCCGGTGCGTGGTTGCGTCCGAGCCGCGCTCTTTTCGGGCGCAATAGCAGTCATGGCATCCAGCGGGGTCTAGGGGCGTCTTCCGACGGACAACGGTACCCAGGTTAGAACGAGCCCCCGCACCGCCTGTTGCGGCGAGGAGTTGCGGCTCACACCAGCCAGGCGGCGGTACCGGGCGGCAGGTCCTCGCCGTCCACCGGGCGCGAGGACAGCAGCAGCTCGCCGGGCGGCAGCGGCACCGGTGCCTGCGAGGTGTTCAGCGCGCAGATCAGGCTGCTGCCGACGCGCCGGAACGCGAAGCAGTCCTCCGGTGCGCCGAACCACTCCACCTCGTCGCCGGTGAACGCCGGGTGGTTGCTCCGCACCTCCAGCGCGTGCCGGTAGAGCGACAGCGTGGACTGCTCGTCCTCCAGCTGCGATTCGACGGTGAAGGCCGCCCACTCCGCCGGGATCGCCGACCAGTCGCCCGCGGCCCGGGAGAACCCGAACGGCGGCACGTCGCCCTCCCACGGCATCGGGATCCGCTCGGTGCCCGGCAGCCCCAGCTCCTCGCCGTGCCGCAGGCACACCGCCCCGGGCAGCGCCAGCTGCACCAGCGCCATCGCGCGGACCGGGGTCAGCGCGGCGTCGTCCCGGCTGCGCCGGGTGTCCCGGGTGGCCATCGCCCACGCCGTGCGCGGCCCAGGGCCGCCCAGCGCGCCGGTGATGACCTTGCGCAGCGACTCGGCGGCGAACCCGGCGATCGTCAGGTCGAGGTTGAACGACAGGTGCCAGTCGCCCGCCCCGATCACCACGCGGTCCGGGTAACCGGCCAGCACCGACCGGATCGCCCCGGCCGGGTCCTCGCGCGGCGCCAGGTGGAACCCGTCCACGCCGTGCGCCAGCCAGGGTTCGAGCACCGCGCGCGGGTCGCCGCGAGCCGGGTCGACGTCGAGCGCGAGCATCACCCGCATCTCGGCGTCGTGCGCCTCGGCCAGCAGCTCGGCGAAGTCCGCCGCCGCCGGGTCCAGCCCCGCGGTGCCCGCCAGCAGGATCGCGTCCACCCCGAGCAGCTCCAGGTAGCCGAACCGGCCGCGCAGCCCGTCGAGGTCGCCGACCCCGTCACCGTCGCCGTCGGCGAACGCGCCGACGTCGACCTGGTAGCACACCGCGTCCCACCACCACGGCCGATCGCCGTGGGCCCGTGCGTCCGCCGCCAGCATCACCGGATCCTTCACTCGAAGTTCTCCACCACCGACTGGTCCCGTCAGAACCAGGAGTTGACCATGCTCTCGGCGGCCATTTCCAGGTACTGCCAGAGCTGGTCGCGGTGCTGCTGCGAGAGCTGGACCTCGTCCACCGCGATCCGCATGCAGCGCAGCCACGCGTCGCGCTCGGCCGGGCCGATCTTGAACGGCGCGTGCCGCATCCGCAACCGCGGGTGCCCGCGCTGCTCGGAGTAGGTGTGCGGGCCGCCCCAGTACTGCATCAGGAAGAGCCGGAGGCGGTCCTCGGCCGGGCCCAGGTCCTCCTCGGGGTAGAGCGGGCGCAGCAGCTCGTCCTTGGCCACCTCCTCGTAGAACTTCGCCACGATGCGGTGGAAGGTCGCCTCGCCGCCGACCTGCTCGTAAAAGCTCGTCACGGAAGTCACGAGGCACATCCTCTCAGGGGCGGCCCGCCCGCTGTCACGGCTGCACCGGACTGGTGGGCGGAATCGGGCGGCCGTACGGGTACGGCGGCTCGATGTCCTCCTCGTCGTAGGCGCGCTTGATCTCCGCCCGCAGCCGGCGCTGCACCGACCACTGGCGGCCGGGCCGGACCTTGACGGTCAGCCGCAGCGTGATCGTGTCGGCGGTGATCTTGTCCACGCCCAGCATCTCCGGCGGGTCCAGGACGTCCTTGGACAGCGGCTCCCGCGAGGTGGCGTCGGTGGCCACCTTGGTGGCGACCGTGATGGCCTTCTCCACGTCGCTGGTGTGCGAGATCGGGAAGTCCACCACCGCGAAGGCGAAGCCCTGGCTGGAGTTGCCGACCCGCAGGATCTCGCCGTTGCGGACGTACCAGACGGTGCCGTTGATGTCGCGCAGCGTGGTCACGCGCATGCCGACGGCCTCCACGGTCCCGCTGGCCTCGCCGAGGTCGACCACGTCACCGACCCCGTACTGGTCCTCGACCAGCATGAACATGCCGGACAGGAAGTCGCGCACCAGGTTCTGGGCGCCGAAGGCGACCGCGACACCGAGCACACTGGCCGAGGCCAGCACCGGCATCACCTGGATGCTCAGCTCCTGCAGCACGTAGATCGCGGCCATCCCGTAGATCAGCAGCGATGCGATCGACTTGAGCACCGAGCCGATGGTGCGGGCCCGCTGGATCCGGCGCTCCGAGAGCAGCTCGGCGGTCAGCGCGTCCGCCCGGCGTTCCCGAAGCGGGGTCAGCAGCTTCGGGGGCTTGCCGTTTCCTCGGGTCAGCCGGTTGATCGTGCGGTGCACCAGCCAGCGCACGATGAACGCGATGATCAGGATGATCAGGATGTTCAGCGGTTTCGCGATGAGCAGGTCGGAGTAGGAGGCCAGCCAGTTGTTGCCCGTCCAGGTGTAGACGGTGCGGCACCAGCCCGGTTCGTTCGCGCACTGCGGTTCGGTCAAAAGCGGCAGTTCCATGGGTTCGGGGGTCTCCATGCTGTCGTTCAGATCCCGCGAGGTCGGTGTCCGCACCGACTCGCTCGCGAACCGCACCGCCCCGAGCGTCGTGCGCGCCCCGCCGCGCACGAAACTCGACCAATCGGCTGCCCGGACCGAGTTCGGGGGCTCAGTCCAAGATCAGCCCGGTGGCCTCCGCGAGGAAGGCGAGCTGGTCGGTCGCGAGCCCCACAGTACGGGAAACCGAGCGCGCGGAATGCCCCACCTCGGTCTCGCGGCGCAGCAGAATCGGACGTTTCGCCGGGTCAGAGCTCGTGGCGTGCTGCAACGCCGCGCACATCTTGCGGGCGTGATTCGGGTCAACCCGGGTGTCCGACTCGAACACGGTGAACAGCACCGAGGGGTAGTCGGTCTGCTCGGAGACGTTGTGGTAGGGCGAGTAGGACAGCAACCAGACCAATTCCTCCGGGTCGTCGGCGGTGCCGTACTCGTCGTTCCAGGTGCGGCCGAGCAGGAACCGCTCGTAGCGGACCATGTCCAGCAGCGGCGCCGAGCACACCACCGCCCGGTAGAGGTCCGGGCGCTGGGTGAGGGCCGCGCCGACCAGCAGGCCGCCGTTGGAGCCGCCGGAGATCGCCAGCTGATCGGCGGTGGTCCAGCCCTCGTCGATCAGGTGCTGCGCGGCGGCGTGGAAGTCGTCGAAGGTGTGCTGCTTCTGCTCGCGCATGCCGGCCTCGTGCCACTGCTCGCCCTCCTCGCCGCCACCGCGCAGCGACGGCAGCGCCCACACGCCACCGGCGGCCACCCAGGCCAGCGCGGACGGCGTGTAGCCGGGTTCGCGGGACAGCGAGAACCCGCCGTAGCCGGTCATGAACACCGGCCGCGGGCGGTCCGGTTCGGCGGCCGGGCTCAGCAGGAACATCCGCACCGGCGTGCCGTCCAGCGACCGGTAGGTGACCTGCTGGGTGTGCACCGCGGGCAGCTCGACGGCGCCCGGCGCGCGCTGGTCCAGCGCGACCTGGCCGGTGCGGTGCGCGTAGGCGTGCACGCAGGGCGGGGTGGCGAAGTCGGTCCAGCCGATCCACAGCCGGTCCCTGTCGTGGTCGGTGTCCTCGTCGACCGAGGTCAGCGCGGTGACCTGACCGGTGCCGGGCAGCGGCACGTCGCCGGTCCGGTCGCCGGTGGCCGGGTCGTGCAGCGTCACCTCCGACACCGCGTGCCGGGTGCGGAGCACGACCAGCTGCGGGTCGCCGTCACCGGTGTCGAACCAGCGCACCGCCTCCAGCACCGAATCCGGCTGCTCGGCGATCAGCTCCGTCCAGTGCTCCGGCTCGGGCCGCTCGGGATCGGCCACGCACAGCCGCCAGCGCGGCGCGTCCAGCGTCGTCATCACGTACAACCGGCCGTCGCGCTCCACCCACGCGCCCGCCCGGTAGCCGTCCGAGGTGTCCACGACCTGCCGCATCGCGGGCACGTCGCCGCCCGCGGTCAGATCGGCGATCCACACCGAGTCCCGGCGGGCGGTGCCGGGGCTGCCCTCGATCACCAGCCAGCGGCCGTCCCGCGACACCCGGGTGCCGTAGTAGAAGGTGTGGTCCAGGCCCTCGCCGTGCACCAGCAGGTCGTCGGAGTCCGGGTCGGTGCCGACGCGGTGCCGCCACACCCGCCGGTGGAACTGCTCCTCGCCGTCGGGCACCAGCTCCGGGGCCAGCCGCCGGACGTAGAAGTACTCCGCGCCGCCCGGCATCCAGGCGATCGTCGAGTAGCGGCAGCGGTCGATCGGGCCCTCGACCAGCTCGCCGGTGGCCACGTCGAGCACGTGCAGCAGCGACTCCTCGTCGCCGCCGACCGAGATCTGGTACGCCAGCCGGTCGCCCTCCAGGCTCGGCGACCAGCTGTCCAGCGTGGTCAGCCCGGACGGGTCCAGCGCCGCGACGTCCAGCAGCACCCGTTCGCTGCCGTCGCGCTCGCGCACGTAGAGCACCGGGAACTCCTGGTCGGGTTCGCGGCGGGTGAAGAACGCGCGCCCGGCGCGCCACGCGGGTGCGGAGACCGAACCGGCCGCCAGCAGCGAGCGCATCCGCTCGGCGACGGCTTCCCGCCCCGGAAGCGCGTCCAGCCAGGTGCGGGCGAGCTGGTCCTGCGTCGCCGACCACGCCTCGGTGCGCGCGTCGGCCGGGTCCTCCAGCCACCGGTAGGGATCGGCCACCTGGTGGCCGTGCAGGTCGTCGACGACGTCGTCGCGGTCGGCGGTGGGGTAGCGCAGCTGGGCTTGAGCGTCGGTCACGCCCGCGACGATACGTGCCCGGGGCGCCGGCCAGTTGATCTCGACGCGCCGGTTTCACCGGAAACGAGCATCGCCACCGGCGCGCGTCGTTGCCGGAAGAGGCCTTGATCCAGAAGAATCGACGCAGGTTCGGCGCCGCGGGTGTCGAATCACACGTGCGTTCGGACGGGGTTCTGTGCTGAACTTTGCCCGACACCGGTGGAGGTGGTCGCGTGCCCGACCGACAACCGACCCGACAACCGGCGCTGAAGGCCACGAGCCTCGCGTCGCGGGCCTCGCTGTGCCCGCCGAGCCGTGGCTCCCTGCCGCAGCTCGACCGGCCTCCCGGTCACGCGCCGTCCTGGCGCAAGCGGCGGGTCCTGCTGCTCAACACCACGTTCGAGCCGCTGACGGCGCTCCCGCTGCGCCGCGCGATCGTGCTGCTCGTCTGCGGCAAGGCCGAAGTGGTGCACGGCGACTCGGCGGGCATGGTGCTGCACTCGGCGACTTCCGCCGTCGAGGTCCCATCGGTCATCCGGTTGAGCAACTTCGTGCGAGTCCCGTACCGCGGCCGGACGCCGTTGACCCGCGCGGCCTTGATGCTGCGGGACAACCACCGGTGCGTGTACTGCGGTGCTCGCGCGGAAACGATAGATCACGTCGTGCCGCGCAGCCGAGGCGGCCCCCACACGTGGGAGAACTGCGTCGCCTGCTGCACCAAGTGCAACCACCGGAAGGCGGACAAGACGCTGAGCGAACTGGGCTGGCGCCTGCCGGTGGCGCCGCGCGCGCCGCGAGGGCGGCACTGGCGACTGCTGGCGGGCCTGTCCGAGACGGACCCGCTCTGGTTGCCCTACCTGGGCGAACCGGCGGCCTGAAGGCGAAGCGGCGGACCGGGTGGTGACGCGGTGCGAACTGCGCCACGCCCGGTCAGCTGATCCGCACACCCTGCTGCCCGCTGATCCGCACGCCGCTCCGGCCGCTGATGCGCACGCCGTGCTGGGCGCTGATCCGGACACCTTCTCGTGCGCTGATGCGCACTCCGCTCCGCCCGCTGATGCGAACACCTTGCTGTCCGCTGATGCGAACTCCGCGCTGTCCGCTGATCCGCACACCGTGCTGCCCGCTGATGCGCACGCCATTCCGTCCGCTGATGCGGACGCCTTCCTGTCGTCCGCTGATGCGAACTCCGTGCTCACCGCTGATGCGCACGCCGCTGCGTCCGCTTATGCGCACACCGCGCTCTCCGCTGATCCGGACGCCGCTTTCACCGCTGATCCGCACACCGCTCCGTCCGCTGATGCGAACGCCCTGGCGCCCGCTGATGCGAACTCCGCGCTCAGCACTGATGCGCACGCCGTGCTCGCCGCTGATGCGGACGCCCTGCTGTCGATCGCTGATCCGCACACCTCCGGCGAGGCCGCTGATGCGCACACCGCGGTGGGCGACGCTGTGTTCGCGCAGTGGTCGGCCTGCGGTCAGACGAGTGAGGGCGCTGGTCTGAGTGGCGGTTCCGGTGATCGACATTGTGTGCCTCCCGCATTCAAATGACGTTTTGAGCGCGTGTGATCAAATATGCAAGACCCATACAGGTGAAAAACTAGGAGCAGAGGCCCTCAGGAACAAGCCGCCAAGTCGCCGCGCATTGCAACCGTCTGGTTGGACTCCATTCGGTGGCAGCGATTAGCCTGAACGAGTTACTTTAAGTGATGTATAACACTCTTGACTAGTAACCGTACGTAGTTCTTCGGGTCTCGTCGTTGGCTCGACCAGTGGAAACCCGAACCGGGGACGTGCGGAGCCCCGGCATCGCGTCGGCCGGCCCGCGGCGACGCGGGGCGGATCCGAGCGGTGATCGACCACGCCGATCATGCACCGTGCGAGGTCGTGGCGCATGAGGCGGTGGTCATCGGCTACCGTACTGGCGTGACTGTCGTGGAGACTGTGCTCGCTCTGGCGGTGATCCCAGCGGCCATCTACGGCCTGATCGTGCTCATCGCGATGTGGCCGAAGCTCACCCGCCCGCGTTATCGAGCGGGGCAGAAGTGGGACTTCGCGCCGGTGTTGTGGGTGGCCAATCCGGCGGGCGTGAACAACGCCGTTCCGATGGCGGACGTGGAATCCGAGGCCGCGGCGGAGGACGCGCGGCCCAGCACTGCTCGGGGAGGCGCACGTGGCAACTGGTGAGGTCGCGGGGCGGACCGCGGACGCGCGGGAGCTCGGCACCGGGGAGGCCCTCACGGCCACCGGTCGGCTGTCGGTCGCGCGCCGCGTGGAGCCCGATCGCCCCGCGCTGCCGTTCAACCCCGGCCAGCTCGCGCGGCTCGACGAGGCGCTGACCCTGTCCAGCCGCAGCACCGGCCTGGAGTTCGGCATCTACCTCGGCGACCTCGGCGAGGAGACCCGCAAGCAGGCCGAGGAGCTGCACGCCGACATGGGTCCGCGCGCGGCCGAGGGCGTGCTGATCGCGGTCTCGCCGGGGCAGCGCAAGTTCGAGATCGTCACCGGTGACGAGGCGCACCGGCGCATCCCGGACCGCAGCTGCCAGCTGGCCGCGATGAGCATGGTGGCGTCGTTCAAGGAGGGCGAGCTGATCGAGGGGCTGATCGGCGCCCTGCGCATGCTCGCCGACGCGGCGGGCACCTCGTACCAGGAGTCCCGAGTCCACCACTGACAACCCGCGTTCTGCCGCGAACGGCCCGTTCACCTCGTGCGGCGAGGTGCGCGGGCCGTTCGCGTCAGAGCAGGTCGAAGCTCTGGAAGTTCTGGAACATCTCGTAGGTCGACGACGTGGTGCCGACCGCGCCGGAGCGCCGCGCCTGCTCGCCGTACTGCTGCTGGAGCTGCTGGCTGCTGAACACGATCACCGGGGTGTCCACGCCGAGGTCGCGGAGCTCGCGCAGCAGCGCGAGCCCGGCGTCCGGCCGCCACCTGCCGTTCTCCTGCCTGCCCATGTCCTCCACGATCAGCCGGTAGGGGCGCTGTGAGAGCTCGGCCAGCGCCGCGTCGGTGGTCGTGACCATGGTGACGCGCACCCCGTTGTCGCGGAGCTGCTCGGCCAGGATCGCGTGCGCCTGGGGCTTCTCGGCGACCCAGAGCACGGCGAACGGCTCCGAGCCCACCGGTTCCCGCACCGCGGGCACCTCGCCGTGACCGTCGCCGTTGCCGGAGAGCTCCCGGTCGGGCGGCTCGCCGTTGCCCGCGACGGGGAAGTCCGGGCCGTCGGGCAGCGCGGGGACCGGGACGACCGTCTTCATCGACGGCTCCGCGACGTCGGTGCGGTCGCGCTCGGCCAGCTCCTTGCTGAGCGTGCTGAGCTGGCGCTGCAGGTCCTGGATCATCTCGTTCTGCTGGTCGTTGACCTGGTGCATGGTGAGCTTCTGGCCACCGATCTCGAACTCCAGCTCGCGCTTCTCGGCCGTGCGCAGCACGCGTCCGATGGCGCGCCGGAACACGACGATCGCCAGCAGCGCGATCAGCGGCCACATCAGCTGGGCGACCGCGGTGATCAACTCGGGCATCGCCGCTCCCACCCCTCACGCACCAGGAACACGGCACCTTGCCCGATCACCATGCGTGCCCGAGCGGTGACTTGCAAAGACCAGCGCCCCGAACCTCGCCCACCCGGGTGGTCGCCGAGGAGCGCCCGCCGAGGCCGCACGTGGTGAACGATGTCGGCCCCGACACGCCATCGCGTCCAGGACGAAGCGAAGGGCGCCTCCGACTGGAGACGCCCTCCGCACATCACCGGATCGGGTCAGGAGCGGTCGAACTCCCGAGCCGCCAGGGCGCGGACGATGCCCGCGCGACCTTCCGAGACCAGGCGGCGCAGCGCCGGAGCGTGCTCATCGGCCAGCCAGGCGTCCGCGGCCGAGACCGTCTCGTCGGTCACGGCCCACGACGGGAACAGACCGATCACCGTCGGCTGCGCGCGCTCGCTGGAGCGGCGCTGCCAGACCTCGTCGATCTCCGCGAAGTAGCGCTGCACGTAGGAGGTCAGCAGCTCCCGCTGGGACGGGTGCTGGAAGCCCGCGATGATCGCGTCGCTGACCGCGTTCGGCAGCTGGTCGTCGTGCACCGCGCGCTGCCACGCCTTCTCCTTGGACGCCGGCGTCGGGATCAGCGCCCGCGCCCGCTCCGCGCGGCGGCGGCCGGTCGCGGTCTGGTCCTGCTCCAGCTCCGCGTCGATCTCGGCCTCACCGGCCGCACCGTGCGCCACCAGCGCCTGCAGCAGCGCCCAGCGCAGGTCGGTGTCGACGGTCAGGCCGGGCAGCGGGGCGGACCCGTCCAGCCAGCCGCGCAGCTCGGCGACCTGCTCGGCGGACAGCACCGAACCGGCCAGCGAGTTGACGAACGCCAGCTGGTGGTCCGAGCCCGGCTCGGCGGCGCGGGCCAGCTCGAAGAGCCGGGCGCTGAACCGGCGCCAGCCCTCCGCCTGCCACGACGGATCCACATAGGACGCGAGCGCGGTCTGGGTCTGCAGCAGGACCCGCTGCACCACGCCGATCTGGCTCTCCGCGCCGATACCGCCCTCGGCGGAGGCGCCGAGGACCAGGGTGACGAAGTCGCGCGCCTTGAGCTCGGCCTCGCGGGTCATCTCCCACGCCGTGGACCAGCACAGCGCCCGCGGCAGCGACTCGTCGATGTCGCCGATCCGGTCGATCAGCGTCGCCAGCGAGTCGGGGTCGAAGCGCAGCGAGCAGTAGGTCAGGTCGTCGTCGTTGACCAGCACCAGCTTGCCGCGGTGCACGCCGATGAGGTCCGGCACCTCGGTGACCTCACCGGTGACGTCGAGCTCGACGCGGTGCTTGCGCACCAGCTTGCCGCCCTCGTCGTCGTAGATGCCGATCGCCAGCCGGTGCGTGCGCAGCTCGCCCGCCCCGGGCCGGGCGCCGTTCTGCACCACCGAGAACGAGGTGAACCGGCCCTCGTCGTCGGTGCTGAACCGCGGCCGCAGCATGTTCAGGCCGGTGGTCTCCAGCCACTGCGCGCTCCACCACGACAGGTCGCGGCCGGAGGCCTCCTCCAGCGCCTTCAGCAGGTCGTCCAGGGTCGCGTTGCCCCAGGCGTGCCGGTCGAAGTAGACCCGCAGCCCGGCCAGGAAGTTCTCCAGCCCCACGTAGGCCACCAGCTGCTTGAGCACCGAGGCACCCTTGGCGTAGGTGATGCCGTCGAAGTTGACCTCCACGGCCTGCAGGTCCGGGATGTCGGCGGCCACCGGGTGGGTGGAGGGCAGCTGGTCCTGCCGGTACGCCCAGGACTTCTCCACGCTGGCGAAGGTCGTCCACGCGCTGCCGTACTCGGTGGCGCCGACCTGCGCGAGCACGCTGGCCCAGGTGGCGAAGGACTCGTTGAGCCACAGGTCGTTCCACCAGCGCATGGTCACCAGGTCGCCGAACCACATGTGCGCCATCTCGTGCAGCACCGTTTCGCAGCGCCGCTCGTAGAGGTAGCCGGTGACCTTCGACCGGAAGACGTAGTCCTCCAGGAAGGTGACGCAGCCGGCGTTCTCCATCGCGCCCGCGTTGAACTCCGGCACGAAGCACTGGTCGTACTTGCCGAACGGGTAGGGCACCCCGAAGGCCTTGTGGTAGAAGCCGAAACCCTGCTTGGTCTCGGTGAACAGCCGCTCCGCGTCGAGGTGCTCGGCCAGCGAGGCGCGGCAGTAGATGCCCAGCGGGATCTCGGCCTGGCCGTCCTCGCCGGGGAAGACGTCGCGCCACTCCGCGTAGGGCCCGGCCACCAGCGCGACCAGGTAGGTCGACATCGTCTCGGTGGTGGCGAAGGTGTGCCGCTTGACGCCGTCGGCCGCGTCGGCGACCTCGGCGGTGGCGTTGGAGATCACCTTCCACGAGGCCGGGGCGTCCACCGTGATCCGGTAGACGGCCTTGAGGTCCGGCTGGTCGAAGCAGGTGAACATCCGCTTGGCGTCGGCGGTTTCGAACTGGCTGTAGAGGTAGACGCCGCCGTCGACCGGGTCGATGAACCGGTGCAGGCCCTCGCCGGTGTTGGTGTAGGCGCAGTCGGCGCGCACCACGAGCTCGTTCTCGGCGGCCAGGTTCGGCAGCCGGATGCCGGTGGACTCGTCGTAGTCGGAGACGTCGAGCTCGACGCCGTTGAGCACGGCACCGCGCACCCGGTCGGCGACCAGGTCGATCCAGCTGTCGACCCCCGCCTGCGCGCTGCGGAACCGCACCGTGGTGGTGGAACCGAACGTCTCCACGTCCGGCCCACCCGCGCCCGCGGACAGGTCCAGTTCGATGTCGTAGGACTGGACCTCCAGCAGCGCCGCGCGCTGCTCGGCCTGTTCGCGGGTGAGGTTCGGCGGGGCCACGGATCACCTCGTTGCTCGTCGGGACTGGTTGGTCCAGGCACGCCCGGCGGCGACCTGGCGCTGGAATCAAATCACGACCGCGCGCGGGCCCGCGCCCCGGCGTGGTGCGCGCGGAAGCCCGGCGTGTCGGGAAGATAATCGCCCTCTCCGGGGTTCATACCCTCGGCGGGTCGCATCCGAACGTGCCCGCCGACGATCCCCCGAGATCCTGGAGGCCGCATGACGTCCACCGCCCGCCCCCGCGTCGACTTCTACTTCGACCCGGTGTGCCCGTTCGCCTGGGTGTCGTCGCGCTGGATCCTCGAAGTCGAGAAGGTCCGCGACATCGACCTGCACTTCCGGGTGATGAGCCTGTCGGTGCTCAACGAAGGCCGCGATCTGCCCGCGGACTACCGCGAGCTGCTGGACAACGCGTGGGGCCCGGTCCGGGTGGCCATCGCCGCGGCCAAGCACCACGGCGACGAGGTGCTGGCGCCGCTGTACACGGCGCTGGGAACCCGCCTGCACGACCGGGGCGAGAAGGACTACGCGCAGGTCATCCGCGACTCGCTGGCCGAGGCCGGGCTCCCGGAGTCGCTGGCCGACGCGGCCACCAGCACCGAGTACGACGAGGAGCTGCGCGCCAGCCACCACGCCGGCATGGACCCGGTCGGCGACGAGGTCGGCACCCCGACCATCCACGTCGACGGAGTGGCCTTCTTCGGCCCGGTGATCACCCGCATCCCGCGAGGTGAGGACGCCGCGAAGCTGTTCGACGGCGCGCGGGCGCTGGCCTCCTACCCGTACTTCTTCGAGCTGAAGCGCACCCGCACCGAGTCGCCCCGCTTCGACTGAAACCTCCGGGAACGAGTTTTTCCCGGTGTTCCCAGAAGTCCTTAGGTGAGCGCGGAAACCGGTCTGAAGCGGTTTCCGCGGTCGGGACTACGCTCTGCGGCGTGATCCCGCACGAGTGGCCGAAGACGGAGTCCGAAGCCGTCGCGGTCCAGGAGCGCCTGCGCCCGCTGGTCCGCATCGAGGAGCCACCGCCGGTCCGCACGGCGGCGGGCCTGGACGTGGCCTACCGCGACGAGGACGAGATCGTCGCCGTGGTCACCGTGCTGGACGTGGCGACGTTGTCCGTTGTGGACAGTGCGATCGTGCGGGGGACGGCGGAGTTCCCCTACGTCCCAGGCCTGTTCGCCTTCCGCGAGGCGCCGCCGCTGCTGGCGGCGATGGCCGAGCTGTCGGTGCGGCCGGACGTCCTGGTCTGCGACGGCCAGGGCTTGGCCCACCCGCGCCGCTTCGGCCTGGCCTGCCACCTCGGTGTCCTGACGGACCTCCCCGCGATCGGCGTGGGCAAGACGGCGATGGGCCGCTACGAGCCGCCGGGCGAGGGCCGAGGTGAGTGGTCACCGCTGCGCCTGGACGACGAAGTCGTCGGCAGGGCCCTCCGCACCCAGGACGGCGTGAAGCCGGTCTTCGTCTCGGTGGGCCACCGCTGCACCCTCGACGCGGCCTGCGACCTGGTCCTCCGCCTGACCCCGGAGCACCGCCTCCCGGAAACCACCCGAACAGCTGATCACCTGGGCCGGACGCAGCCCTGAACAGCGCGCGAACTCGACTCCCCGCACCAGTGCATCCGGTCAAACGGTGAAATACCGGGTCACGAGTTCGTCGCCTGCTCCCGGGCGAGCTGCAAAGGTCTCGCGCCAGCGCAGAACTTCGTCCGCTTGGTACTGGAGCCATGCGGTGATGCTCGGCCAGGTCTCGATCACGGTCGGCTCGTCGCTCTCGTCCTCGTCATCCGATTCGCGAACCAGCCACACCGAGGGGTTCGGTTCAGCGGTCGAGGAACCGGGGATGAACTGGTACTCGTAGCCTCCGTGCCCGGTGAGCACCAGAGCTCCGCTTGCTCCCAGCTCCGTTTCTTCAAGCAGGGAAGCGGCCTCGGCCTTCAACCTCCTGCCGGTGCCGACGACGCCGAACATGCTTCCGCTCACCCACAAACCGGGGGCCTGGCCTACGAGGCTGTAGACCTCATGCAGAGCGATCGGAATCGAAGTGACACCTTGCTCCGCCACGAACTCCGCAATCTGTGCAGCTGTGGCGCCCTTGGTGGTCTCGGGCCTCCAGCCTCGGGAGATCGTGCGATCGAAGATCGCCCGGACTTCCTCGACCGGCTCAACCGGGTTCGTCTGACTGGGCACTGCGAACAACTCGGTGAGCGGTAGAACGACGCCGGGTCGTAGCCGCGGTTTCCATGTCGGACTTCGCGGATTCGACCTGCTGCACAGGACCGAGCCGCTGTTCGAGGAGCCTCGGGGACGCCTGGGAGGTTGGCACGGGATCTCCTTTCATGACCCCTGGTTTCGAAGCGAGGGCAAGCCAATTTCGTCTCGGTGGGTCACCACCTGGGCCGAACCCAGCTCTGAGACCCGGTCAGTTCGACGTGCGCTCCGCGAGCCATGCCGGGGTGTTCTCCGGGTCTCGCGGGAACAGCTCCAGCTCCTGGCGGAAGCTGTCGGGCGGTGGTGGTTGCGTCCACCGCGGTTCGGCCTGCCATTCGTAGTTGACACCGATCTTGGCGAAGTGCGCCAGGTGGTACTTCACCGCGAACCAGGTTCCGCTGCCCTCGCGGTACATGCCCTGGCGGAGGTCGGCGAACTCCTGCACGAGCCACGCCGGGGCGTCCCACTCGTGGGCCTGCCCGAAGACGTTGATGAGTTGCGCGGAGACCTCGACGTAGGTGCCCACCGAGCGGAAGTCGACGAACAGCTGATCCCAGCTGGCGGGAAGGCTGTGCACCAGACGGGTGGTGATCCCCTTGATCAGCTCGTCGACCTGAGCGGGGTTCAGCGGAACTTGCCCGGGAACGGACATCAGTGCTTCTCCTTGCCGGCCTCGTGGACCCGATCCTTCAGCCAGACCGGCATCGCCAGCGGATCGCGCGGGAACATCTCCAGGTCTTCGACGTAGCAGCCAGCTTCGATCGGCGGGTCCCACTCCGGCTCGAACTCGTAGTTGAAGTGGTAGTTGACCTTGGCAGGCGGGCTGATCATCACCCGCGCGGAGAACCACGCGCCGGGATCCGGCTGGTACATGGCGGTGCGCAGCTTCGCGAGGATGACGTTGAACTCGTCGGTGGGAGTGACCTCCGGGCTGGAACCGTCCTCCATGATCACGGTGAACGACAGGTCCTGGACCGGCACGGTCATCTTGCTCATCAGGTCGATGCGCAGCCAGCCCTCTTCCGGTGCGAGGTCCACCATCTCGTTGCAGAGGTCATTCAGCAGCTCCCGAGGATCCGGGCTGCCGGAATCCGGTGGGCCAGAGGCTGACGTTGCGTTCATCGTTGAAGCTCCTGACATTGACTACGAGGTTGCCGTCGACATCCCGCTCCAGCCACCTTGCCGAGAAGCGCGAGAAGCCAGTGGGAAAAATTTTCCCGCAAAGCATGGCAGCGCATGCCGCGGTCGCGGAATGCGCTGCTCCCTTTGTGGTGGTATTCAGCTGGATTCGTCGGCGGTCTGCACCCAGAAATCGTTGACGAAGTTCCGCGGCAGGTATTCGGATTCCACATCGATGGGGATCCCCAAGTCGCGGGCGACGGCTGCGAGAGCCGTCGGGCCTGGTGCGAAGAACCCATCAGGGGAGTTCAACCGCTCGTTGTTCGCGGTCCAGAAGCGCTGGTGCAGCTCGACCGCTTCGGCGAGATCCGCGTTGAACTGCCCGGATTCCCTCCGGGCCAGGCTGAACAGCAGCTTCATCGACGGGTAGTAGCGCAGCAGTGCGATTTCCGGAGTGGAGTTGGTCAGCCGCGCGGGATCTGTCAGTTCGATGCTTCGGTTGATCTTCTCGTACAGATCTTCGCCGTTGGTGAAAAAGGCCTTGAGCGCATCGATCCAGGCGTAGATGTATTCGTCGTACTGTCCGGCCGCCCGGAGCGTTTCATCAGGGGTCCGGCAGAGGTCGGACACGAGGTTGCGAGCTCTGCAGATCGTCGCGGTCCACAGTGCCTGCAGCCATGCTGCCGGTGTGTGATTGTGCGTGGGGCCGATCGGGGTGAGGGTGATGTTCGTTCGGATGATGTAGTCGAACTGCTCACCGGTGTTGTTCGCACCTTCGAACAGAGCTCCGCCGGCACGCGCGGCGACGAGAAGGCTCGAATAGGTTTCGAACCGCTCGGCGTTCGGGTCGAGCTGCAGCTGCCATTGGGTGATCTGCAGGGACTGCTGTGCGATGTTCAGCGCCAGCGCCGGGGCCTTCGTGAGGTTTTCGTAGAATCTGTCCACGTTCCGGGACAGGGCTTCGATCCTCGTCTCAAGGCCGTCGAGGTTCTGCGGGGGGCGCTTGATTTCAGTCATTGCTTGTCCTTACCTCGGCCGAAGATCGAAGCGTCGGCGTTGACCGGCCCTCGAGCTTGAACTCGATTTTTGGTCAACCGGTGCGGAATCGTTCGTACCTGTGCTGCGCGAGCTGTCAGGGGCTCGCGCAGCACAGGGCTTCGCCGGCCTGACGCTGGAACCACGCGGTGATGCTCGGCCGAGCTCCGAGCGCTGCGGCTCGTCTTCAGGGGCTGATCACCCCGCGTCTTCCCGGGTCACGTTGCCGGCGGTGTCGAAGCCACGACGGCGGAGGATTCGGCCACCGTCGCTGAACTCGATCTCGCGCACCAGTCGTCCGTCCGGATCCCATGTGCGGTGCACTCCGATCGGGACGCCCTGCCGGAACAGGCCCTCGGCGCGCTTGCTGCCGTCCGTGTACCACTCCTGGTCGGGGCCGTCCTGAAGGCCATTCGCATAGCTGGTCAGCGAAATCAGGGTTCCGTCCGGCAATTCGTCCACGGACTCCCCGGTGAATCGCTTCCCCTCGTAGAGCACAGGGCCACAGGGTTCGCCGTCGAGATCGTCCTCGTTCACGCGGATCAATCGGACTTCCTTCGGTCTTCGCCTCGACTGCTCCGCATCGGTTCCGCGAGCTCAGAACCGGAATTCCGTGATCCAGCTTCCGCGGATGAGGTTGATCGGGAGGTAGTCGGATTCGACGTCGAGCGTGAAGCCCAGATCGCGGGCGACGGAGACCATGGCCAGCGGTCCTGGCGCGATGTACCCGACAGGGTTCGTTCGGGCTCTGGAGTCGGCTGTCCAGAATTCCCGGTGTGCTTCCAGCGTTTCGCGAAGCACGTCGTTGAACCCGGATTCGTCATTGCTCGCCAACTGCAGGAAGAGCAGCAGTTGTGGCCGAACGACCTTGTTGAGCAAATCCGGGTGGGTTTTCGTCGCGTTTTCCGGGGACAGCAGGCGAGTGGTTTCCTGGAGGAGTCGGGGAACGTTCTCCTGGTCTCCCCGGAAATATGCTTGAAGGGTTGCGACCCACGAATAGATGTAGTCGTCGAAGTTGTCAGAATTGGTGCGGAGCGTGCTCTCTCCGACACCGCACAGGGAACGGATCCGATCGTGGTCCCGACAGGTCGTGGCAAGCCAAAGCGCGGTCTGCCAGCGAGCCGGATCGCTGGCAGTGCTGGGGCCCGTGGCGGGAACTCCGATCTCCCGCTGGTCGATCAGGCATTCAACCTGGTCGGCTTCCGCCGTAGCCGCGGCGAAGATCGCTGAAGACACCTGTGTGGCGTGTGTGAAGCTGACCCAGGTGTCCAGCTTGTCGGCTGTCGGGTCGATGGCGCACTGGTTGCCGAGCCGCATGAGTGCGATGTCGAGCAGGCTCGTCAGTCGCGAGGCGTTGCGTTCGACTTTGGGAAGGTTGCGCTCGAAGCTCGCCGCGAGCCCGGGCGCGTTCTCCGCGGCGAACGCGGTGTCGATGGGGTGGCGCTCAACGACTGTCATCACTCATCCGAATCGTTCGACTGCTGCTGATTATTCTTCGGGTTGAGGTCGAACTCGATGGTCTTGTGCCCCAGCACGATATCACCGTTCGGTCCTGTTTCGACCGTGGCCTGGACTCCGATGTAGCGAACGCGCGGTGGCACGCGGCCGTCTTCGAGGTCGCGTTCGTGCGCGTCCTCGATTCGATCCGCGAGTTCGTGCTCACCTCGTTGCCGCATTTCGTTGAGGATCGTCCGGAGGTATTCGGGGTGGCCCTGCTGGATCCGCTGCGTCCGGTCGCTGTTCCACCGTGGCTCGTAATCGGCGTTCGGCCCCTTCGCCTCGCTGATCAGGAACTCGTCCGGGACTGGTTCCCGGATCTGGTCGAACTCGCCCGAGCCGCTTCGGGTGCCGTCGTCCGCGTCCGCGTCCGCGTCGTTGGAGCTGGACGATTTCAGCTCCATATCGGCGTCTTCACCCCAGTTCTCCCGGATGAAGTCCTCGCTCCGCTCCGTCGCGACGGCTTCGCCGGTTTCCTCGCCGAGCTTGGTGCGGACTTCGGAGTGGTACCGCCGTTCCTCGATGACGTCCTCGTCGACGTGCTTGTCGATCTCCTTCTTCGGAGTGTTGTCCGGAAGTCCGTGTTCCTTCTTCGCGTCCTCCCGCGCCTTGTCGTGCGCTTCTTGGGAGTCGGTGGCGTCCTTGTTGATCTTTTCGCGATTGCTGAAGCCGAGATCTCGTTCATCGCCATCCCGGCGGTATTGCTCCATCTGCTGGCGCACGTCGTCCTCGATGCGCGCACGGGTGTCCTCCGGGAACGTGCCGGAGTCCTTGCTCTTCGGCGTGTGTGCCTCGAAGTCGTTGTCGCTGATGGTGATCTCGCCGGGCCTGCTGCCGTTGACCTGAGGCGTGGGCAGACCGTTCTCGTCCTCGCCCGAGATGCTGTTCCGCCGGTAGTAGGGATTGCCCTGTGCGTCGTGGGTCGCCGTGTAATACCTGCGCAAGTACTCCGGATCGTTGATCTTCTCGCCGAGCGGTGCGTTCCGGCGCTCGACATCGGTGCCGGCATCCGGATTGGGCCGCCCGACCTTGTCATGCGGATCGGAGCTCGATTCGTCGCCCCGCGCCTCGGCGTCGTCGGGTTGGGTGCCCGGGTCTTCGCCGTCTCGGGTGGGGTGGAAGCCGTCGTTGCTGGCCGGGGTCTGGGTGCCGTCCGGGTTGTGGGTGTCCCAGCCCCCGTTCGGGGGCCAGCCCGGGCGGCCGTCGGGGCCCATGTCGGAGGCGAAGACGCGGCCGTTGCCGTCGGTCCAGGCCAGGCCGCGGGGTGCCGTCACCGGGACGCCGAGCTCTCGGGAGAGGTCTCGGGCCAGGCCGCTGGTTCCCGCGTCGCAGGAGAGCAGGCGGATCGGCTTGCCGTCCCAGTTCGGGTCGCGGCGGAGCATGTCCGCGAACTCCTGCGCGCTGAACGTGCGGTCGCCGACGCGGACGCGGCCGTCCGGCAGGGCGTGCACGTCGACCGTGTGGTGGACGCCGTCGTCGGGCACCCGCTGCGCGAGGTCGCGCATGTTCGGGTCGGTGTGGAACGACGAGCCCGCCGGGGTGGAGTCGCGGTTGGCCTCGGCTTCGTCGATCTGCTGCTGGCGTTCCGGGGTGCCCGGGTCCGCGTCGCCGTCGCGGTGCGGATCGGTGTCCGGGCGGTTCTCCGGGCCGTCCGCGCCGGAGTCCTTCGGGCGCGACGGGTCCTGGCCGGAGTCCTTCGGATCGCGGGTGCCTGCATCCGGTTTGGCGTCTTGGCGCTGGTCCGGCGTCGAACCGTCGCGGGTGGGGCCGTCCGGTTTCGGCGCCCTGCCGTCCGGGCGCGGTGCCGGGTCCGGACGAGTTCCGTCCGGGCGCGGGGTTGTCGTGTCCGGGCGTGCGCCGTCGGGACGCGGTGAAGCCGTGTCCGGGCGCGGTGTCGCGCTGTCGGGTCGCGGTCCGCTTCCGTCCGGGCGCGGCGCCGTGTCGGGTCGCGGTCCTGCGCCGGTGGGGCTGGTCGTCCCGTCCGGTCGTGGTCCGCTGCTGTCCGGGCGCGGCGGAGCGCTCGCATCGGGGCGTGTCGGGCCGTTGGGCCGCGGGGCTGCGTCCGGCCGTGGCTGGCCGCCGTCCGGTCGCGGTGCTGAACCGTCTGGCCGCGGTCCCGGAGGGGTGCCGTTCGGTCGTGGTCCGGCCCCGTCGGGGCGCGGTGGGCCGTCCGGTCGGGGAGCGGCGCCGTCGGGGCGCTGACCGGCCGGGGTCGGCGCGTTCTGCTGCGGTCGTGGTGGTCCGCCGTCCGGACCGCGGTGGGGTGGGGCGCCCGGGCCTCCCGGGGGCGCGGTGTGCGGGCGGGGCGGGGCAGGCGGTGCTGCCGATCCGCGCGGTGCCGCGTCGCCCGGGCGGCCGCCGTCCTGGCGCGATGGGCCGGGTCGTCCGGTGTCCGGTCGCGGACCCGGGTCGCCGCCGACCGGGCGGGCTGCCGCGCCGGGAGTGCCCGAGGTTCCGGTCCAGCCGCCGCCCGATCCCGGGCGGCCGCCGCCACCGGCCGCCGGTGCGCCGCCCGCGGCGCCTCCCGGGCCTCCGGCCATGCCGCCCATCGCTCCGCCGCCCGCTGCGCCGCCGGTGGAACCGGCTTGGTCACCGCGAGGTGCGCTGGAGGTCGGCATCGGCCCGGCAGCGGTCGGGCCCGCCGCCATCGGGGCGTCCACGTTGGACGATGTCGTGCTGGCCGGGGTGTTCGGGGAGGTGCTGGTGTCGGGCTGTGCCCCGGCGCCAGCACCGCCGGGCGGCGCTCCGCCGCTCGCGCCACCGCCGTGCGGGACGCCTCCGCCTCCGCCGCCGGTGCTTCCGCCGCCGTGCGGAATCCCGCCACCGGCACCGCCGCCGCCGTGCGGAACTCCGCCACCGGCACCGCCGCCACCGTGCGAAGTTCCACCGCCGCCGTGCGGGACGCCTCCGCCGCCAGCGCCTCCGCCTTGCGGGCTCGCGCCACCTGCGCCGCCGCCCGGGTTGGTGCCGCCGGATCCCTGGTTTCCGCTGCCTCCGGCCGGGGAGTCGCCCGCGGTCGCGTGGGACGTGCCGCCTCCGCTGGGGGACGATCCGGCGGTGTGGTCGGCCTGCGGGCCAGGCGTCGGGTTGCTGCTGCTCGGTGCGTCGGCGCCGGACGAGTGGCTCACGTTGCTGGTGTCCGGGGCGGAGCTGCGCGGCGTCGAGCCGCCGTCGCCGGAGCCGTGCGCCGAGCTGCCGGAGTCCACATGGGACTGGCCGGAGCCGCCGGACGCGCGCGGAGAATCCGAGGAGCTCGTCGAGCCGGTGTCCGAACGCGGTGAATCACCGTGCGAGGAAGCGGAACCTGATCCGCTCCCGGAGGATCCGTCGCCGCTGCTGTGCGAAGAGCCGGAACCGCCTGCCGGGGATCCATCACCGCCGCTGGGGGACCCGCCCTGCGATGAGCTGGAGCCGCCGCCCGGAGAACTGTCGCCGGGCGAACCACCGGAACCGGTGGAGCCGGTGCCGCCGTCGCCGCCACCGTGGCTCGTCGACGACACCCCACCGCCGGAGCCCGTGGTGGAATCGCCGCCGGAACCGCCGCTGCCGTCGCCGGACCGGCCGGTGGGCCCGCCGTCGGTCCCGGAACCGGAGCCACCGGAACTCGTCCCGGACGGGTTCGTGCCGCTGCCGTCGGCGCCGGAGCCCGTGCCACCGGAACCGTTCCCGCTGGAACTCGTGCTACCGCCACCCGAGCCGTCCCCGCCGGAGCCGGTGCTGCCCGAGCCCGAGCCGTCGCCGCCGGAGCCCGTGCCGCCGTCGCCGCCGGAGCCGTTCCCTCCCGAGGTGGGTCCGCCGCCCGAGCCGTCGCCGCCGGAGCCGGTCCCCCCGGTGCTGGTGTCGGGGACGTCCACGTTGCCCGCGCGGCCGAGGGCTTCGCCGCCCGCGCCCATCCCGGCGCCGGTGACACCTCCGGACAGCGCACCCGTGCCGACCTCGCCCCAGTCGACCTTGCCCTCGGTGATCAGCTGCTCCGCGACGCTGCCCACCGCGCCTTCGGCGGCGCCGAGCGCGCCTTCCTTCAGCGCCGTCTTGCCGAGCGCCGCCGCGGCGTTCTCCGCCGCTTCGCCGGCGGCTTCGCCCGCCGCGTCGCCCGCTGCGCGGCCCGCGGTGGTGGCCGCTCCGCCTGCGGCGTCGCCCACGGCTTCGCCGGCCTGCTTGCCGAAGGCCTTGCCCGCGCCCTCGAACACGCCGCCCACGGCTCCGCCGATGGCGCCGGAGATCGCCGCGTCCTTGAACTTGCCGCCGTCGAAGCCGTCGCGCTCACCGGCGGCGATCTGCACGCCCTGCACCGCGAACTCGATCGCGACCGAGGTGGCGATCTCGATGGCGACGTTCTTCAGGATGCTCATGACGAGCTGCCGGAAGATCTGCATCACCACGGTGCGGGTGACCGCCTGCGCGGCGGCGACGCCCGCGGTCGAGGCGCCGAAGGTGACCGGTGCGGCCGCGATCATCGCCGCGATCTGGATGGCCAGCGCGATCAGCGAGGCGATGATGGTCAGCTTGGTGTGCTCGACGTCCAGCGCCGCGTCGTCGCAGGCCTTCGCGAGCTTCTCGCAGGCCTCCTTCAGCTTCGGCAGCGCGGCTTCGCCGCCGTCGCCGATGTCCTTCCACAGCTTGGCGAACGCGTCGGAGGTCTGTCCCTCCATCGCGCCCTTCGCCTGCTCGGCACCGCGGTTCGCGGCGTCGTTGACGCCGCCGATCCCGTCCGCGGCCGCGCGCCACGCGTCGGCCATGCGGCGCATGGCGTCCTCGTCGCCCTCCGGCCAGGACTGACCGACCACGATCGGCAGCAGCCACTTGACCTCGTCGGGCATCTCGATGCTCACGAAACATCCACTCCCTACGAGGGCATGTCCGAGCCGGACCGCCCGATGTCCGATGCCGATCCGGCATCGCTGGACTCGGTGTCGTCGGCGGTGGCCTTGAGGTTGTCGTCGATGTTGCCCAGGGCTTCGACGACCTTCTTCAGGCTCTCGAAAACGCTGTCGCGGCCCTGGGTGTAGTCCTTGGCGAAGGTCTGCCCGGCCTCGTCGTCGCCCCAGCACTCGCCCTCGCCGTCGAGCGCGGACTTCAGCGTGGTCAGCACCTGGTCGAGGTCGTCACCGGAGTCGCCGATCTTCTTGCCACCGGTGCGGATCTCCTCGGGCTGCATCCGCATCTGGTCGCTCATCGGCGGCCCCCTCGCCGGTTGTCGTCCCAGTTCCAGTCGTCGTCCCAGTCGTCTTCCGGCTTGGTGCGCACCTGCGGCGGTTCCGCCGCCCGGTTGCTCCCCGCGGCGGCGGTGTCCTCCTCGCGGCGCTGCCTGCGCTCGAGGTCGGGGTCGGGCGGCTGGACCAGCGGACCCCGGTTCAGCAGACCGGCCAGCGACGGGACGCCGGGGATCTCCGGGACGTCCGAGGTGTCGGCCAGCGGCGCGAAGTCGGACTGAAGCTGCCGCTGGGCGGTGCCCGATGCCTCGCGGATCACGCTGGTGATGCTGCGCGCCAGCTTCTCGGGAGTGGTGCGCTCGAACGCCTTGGACGACAGGGCCAGCTCCTGCACGGTGCCGGTCGCGTCGACCCGGACGGTCACCATGCCGTCGTCCGAGGCGACTTCGAAGGTCTGGCGCGCGGCCGCATCTTGCTTCTCCTGGATCCCGGCGGTGCGTCGGCGCAGGTCGGAGAGCATGTTGTCGATCTGGTCCCGCAGTGCGGCATTGCGCGCGGCCAGGTCCTGGCGACCTGCCTCGAAGTCGTCACGTCCGGACATGTTCGCCTTCCACCTGTCCTTCGCCGTCGAAGCCGCGACCGCGGATGCGGGCACCCCTCTTTGCGGGCGCGTTTAGAGAAGGATGACGTTCGCGTTATCGGATCGGTGCCACAGGTGGCGCAAATGACTCTGAACGGCCTAGCCGAAGATGCGATCGGACCAGCGTTTTTGGGTCCTCTGCGCGTTGTGCCCGGTTTCAGGCTGGTCAGGACCGGTTCAGCGCGGTGCGGGTGGTCTCCGCTGGGTAGGGGGAACGGTGGAGTGCCTGTTCCGCCGAAAGGAGGCCGAGCCGGTGGTCGCGGCAGAGCTCGGCGACCGCGGCGAGCTCGGCGCGCTGGGCGCGCACGAAGTCCGGGCCGACGGGCTCGCCGTGGCCCGGCACGACGACGGCGGGCTCGAGCGCGAGAACGCCGTCCACCGCGGCGGGCCAGGACTCGGGGTGGGCGTCGCCGAAGTCCGGTGGGGCGCCCTGCTCGACGAGATCGCCCGCGAACACCGCCCCGGCATCGGGAACCGCGATGACCAGGTCGTGATCGGTGTGGCCGGGACCGGGGTGGAGCAGCTGGACGGTGCGACCGCCCAGGTCGACGGCGGCCCGGTCCGACACCAGGCGATCCGGCCGGTCCGGGGCGGACCCGGCGAGCGCGTCGGCGATGCCGTCGGCGCCTTCGCGGCGGTAGTGCGCGACCCATTCGGCGCGCTGCTGGTCGGCGGTCGAGGCCAGGAAGCCGGGGCAGCGCTCGTGCGCCCAGACCGGCGCGGGCAGGAAAGCGCTGGTGCCGAAGCAGTGGTCGAAGTGGCCGTGCGTGATCACCACCTGCCAGGGCAGCGCGGTGACCCGGCGGACCGCAGCGGCCAGCTCGGCTCCCTGCACGTGATCACCCCGGGTGTCGATGACCAGCGCGAACTCGCCGCCGACGACCAACCCGACGGACAGGTCGAGCTCGTCGTACCGCCGGACGAACACCTCCGGGCCGACCTCGTGCCAGTTCACGCGGCCTCCAGGAAGCCCTCGCGCAGCACCGGTGCGGTCCGGCTGGCGTTGACGGCCGCGGCCAGCTCCACGTCGTGCGGGAACCCCATCTCGGCGAGTTCGCGCCCGGAGTCGCACTCGGCGAGAAGATCGGCGATGTCGTCCCGCACGGCGAGGAACGCGGCGGCCGCGAGTTCGGCTTCGGGGGAGCGGCGTCCGGGCAGCGCGGCGGTGATCGCACCCGCGCCGAGCAGGTCCTCGATCGCGGGCCGCAGCTCGCCGTCCCGGCGCTCGCCGCCCGCGACCACGCCGACCGGCCCGCCGACGCGCGCAGCGGCTGCGGCCACGGCGTCGGCATTGCGCAGACAACCAGCGAAAACGGTCGCGTTCCCGGCAGAGGCGCACAGCGTCGCACCGTTCGGTGACGGCAGGCCCAGCCGGACGTCCGAAGGGAGGGTCTGCAAAGAAGACGGGCTCAGCGACCAGCGCTCGTGGCTGCGCGCCCAAGCCAGCACGACGTCCTCCGGAATCGCGTCGTACCGCGAGCGCATGGGCAGCACCCGCGCCCCGTGGCTGGTCGCGACGTCAACGGCGGTGGAGAACGAGAGCACGTCGACGACCACCAGAACCGAGAACTCCGACATAGCACGCAGCCCCGGCAAACCCCAGTCCACGTGCACATCGACGCTGGTCATGGTGGGAAGGCTAACCAGCATCGCAACCCCAGCCCTGATCAGCCGCACCTCAGGGGGCCGTGACGCAACCCGGCCACAAGAAACCTCCAAAACGCAAGATCACCCCCGAGCGCAACCACCGCTGTGAATCGCGGAGAGGCGGAACAGCGCTGGTCATGCCTGGAAGGCTGACCAGTGTGGCAACCCCAGCCCTGCCCAACCGCACCTCAGGGGACCGTGACGCAACCCGGCCACGAGAAACCCCCAGAACGCAAGATCAACACCGAGCGCGACCACCACTGTGAATCGCGGAGAGGCGGGACTGTGAGGTGGAACAGCGCTGGTCATGGTGGGAACAAGAACCAGGGTGCGCAGTGGTCCGGCGGGGTCTGCAAGACTGCCCCCGTGCGCGTCTACATCGGCTCCGACCACGCCGGATACGAACTCAAGAACCACCTCGTCAAGTGGCTGACCGACAAGGGTCACGAAGTGACCGACATCGGCCCCGCGGAATACGACGCCCAGGACGACTACCCGCCGTTCTGCGTCGAGACCGCTCGCCGCGTCGTCGCCGACGAGGGCAGCCTCGGGCTGGTCCTCGGTGGCTCCGGCAACGGTGAGCAGATCGCCGCGAACAAGGTCCCCGGCGCTCGCGCCGCGCTGACCTGGAGCGTCGAGACCGCCAAGCTGGCCCGTCAGCACAACAACGCGCTGCTGGCCGGCGTCGGTGCGCGGATGCACACCGTCGAGGAGGCCGAGGCGATCGTCGAGGCGTTCCTGACCACCGAGTTCGAGGGCGGCCGCCACCAGCGGCGCATCGACCTGCTCACCGACTACGAGAAGACCGGCCAGCCCCCGGCGCTGCCCGGGAACTGACCGATGGCACCAGCACGTCCCGCTGTGCTGACACCGCTCGTGGCGGTGGCGGCGACGGTGGTCGGCGTGCTGGTGCTCTTCTTCGGGCAGCGAGCGCTCTCGCCGGCTCTGGTGGAGGCGCTGTGCCCCGCGCCGGACTGCGTGCTCGGCGTCGGCCTGTGGCTGATCGCCGGAGCGGTCCTGGCGCCGCTCATCTCCCTGATCGCCGGACTCCTCCTCCGGCGCAGCGACCGGCCGGTCCGCCGCGGCCTGCACATCGCGCTGTGGTGCGTGGCGGCCTACCTCGCCGAGTCGGTCGTGCTGTGGATCATCGTCTGACCAGGAACAAGCGCTGACATGCCCGAAGGCCACACCCTGCACCGGCTCGCCGGGGTGCACGACGAGCTGTTCGCGGGCACCCGAGTCCGGGTGGGCAGCCCGCAGGGGCGCTTCGCCACCAGCGCTTCGCTGCTCGACGGCTCGGTGCTGGAGCGCGCCGAGGCGCACGGCAAGCACCTGTTCCACCACTACGGCCCGGACCGGATCGTCCACGTCCACCTCGGGCTCTACGGCACCTTCAGCGAATCCGAGCTCCCGGTGCTGGAGCCGCGCGGCCAGGTGCGGATGCGGATCATCGGCGAGACGCACTGGACGGATCTGCGGGGCCCGACGGCCTGCGAACTGCTGACCGGCGACGAGGTCGAGGTCTTGCGGGCGCGGCTGGGCCCGGACCCGCTGCGCGCCGACGCCGACCCGGAGCGGGCCTGGACGCGGATCTCCCGCTCCCGCACGAGCATCGCGGCGCTGCTGCTGGACCAGAAGGTGCTGGCCGGGGTCGGCAACGTCTACCGGGCGGAAGTGCTGTTCCGCCACGGCATCCCGCCCTACACGCCAGGACGTGCGCTCACCCGCGAGCAGTGGGAGCTGATCTGGGCGGACCTGGTCGAGCTGATGACCGACGGCGTCCGGGTGGGGCGCATCGACACGGTGCGACCGGAGCACATGCCCGAGGCCACCGGCCGCGCCCCGCGCCAGGACCGGCACGGCGGTGAGGTCTACGTCTACCGCCGAGCGGCGATGCCCTGCCTGATCTGCGGCACCCCGGTCGCCACCGCGGACCTCTCCGGCCGCAAGCTCTACTGGTGCCCCACCTGCCAGCCGGGCTGACCCGACGCGCTGCCGGTGCGTCGTCCGCCCGACGCGCCGACGGCGGTGGACACCGGGCCCGTCCGGTGGAGTCCTTCCGCGATTTCCATTGAAATCAGACGTCTTATTTCCATTGAAATCCCGTCAGAAGCCGAAGTCCCCGAAGTCGCCGCCGGTGTCGGCTCCCGGGTCGCCCAGGTCCGCGCCCGGGTCGTCGGCGGCCATGCCGTCCTGGTAGCCCTCCGCGTACGCCGCTTCCGCAGGGACTCCCGACATCCCGCTGAACAGGGCGCTCATCAGCACGAACGAGCCCACGCCCCAGGCTCCCGCGACCAGGGCCGGCTTCCACCACGGCTCGCTGTACCAGCCCTGCGGCACCGGGCGGCCCGCCACCGTGCCGCCGGGGTAGAAGTGCGGCGTCTGCTCGCTCGGGTTCGGCGAGGCCACCTGCTGGCGGCCCTCCACCTCGACCTCGCGGACCTCGGTGACCTTGCCCGCGCCGCGCTGACCGGACAGGTCGGGCAGCTCGGGGCCGGGGTCCATGTCCATGGCGATCCGCGCCGCCCGCGCGTAGTAGAGCCCTTCCAGCGCGGATTGGCTGGTCAGCCGGGCCTGCTGCTCGGTGGTGGCCTGCTCCAGCTGGGAGACGGCGGCGCCGTGCCGCTCCGCGGCGTCGGCCAGCGCCTGCTTGGCGGCCTCGTTGGTGCCGATCAGGTTGAGCACCTGGCCACCCAGCCGCTCGACCCAGCGGCGCGCTTCGGCCTGCGCGTCCGCCAGCTGCTTCTGCTGGTGCTCCACGGCCTTCTTGCGGGACCACCAGATGGCGGCGCCGATCACCACGAGCGCGACGACGATGATGAGGACGGCGGTGTTCACCGGAGGACCTCCCGAAACCGGACGAATCCGTCCACGTCGACAGTACCTGGACTTCACGCGAACGGGTGATCAGAAGCCTTCCTGGCAGTGCGGTGCGCAGTCGGTCGCGAACGCCCGGGACGTCGCGACCAGCGTCCCCGGTTCGTGCTCGACGACCCGTCCGGAGCGCGCCAGCGCGGCCAGCGTGCTGCCGCCCAGGTACGCGGCCGCGAGATCGGTGATGTCCAGCGAGACGTGCCCGGCGTCTTCGGTCCGGGTCGCGGTGGCGGATCCCGAAGCGTCGGCGCGCAACCGCCAACGGCCTTCGTTCCACGGGCAGAAGCGGTCGGTGACGTCGAGGACCACGTCGAGCGGGGCGGCGTAGCGGCGGGTCATCAGCGCCCGGTCCAGGTCGACCAGCCGCACCCACAGCGCGTCGAGCACCCGGCGGTCGACGGCGCGCGGGTTGGCGAGCATGCCCAGCACCGGCTCGTCGAGCGCAGCCTTGCGCCAGTGCACCTCGGCCACCAGGTCGAAGTCCAGCAGGTACCGCCACAGCGCGGCGTAGGCCTGCGGAGTCGTGGCCACCAGCTCCGCGATGTGCAGCTGGTAGGCGGGGCCGCGCGGAGTCCACTCCCGCTTGGCCCGGTAGATCGCGTACCCGTCGGGATGCACCGCGAACCGGGGCGCGCCGAGATCGCTGCGCACGGTGGGCCAGTCCAGCACGCGGGCCTCCCACGAGCCGTCGCTGCGCGACAGCCAGCCGATGCGGTCCGCCGCGACCGCGGAATAGCGGGCCCGCGCGATCTCGACCCCCTGCTCCCGGTCGACCTCGCGGATCCGCCGGTCGTCGACCTCCACGGTGGGCAGGAAGGCTGCGCCGCGCGGCACCACCAGGTGGCTCTCGTAGCTGGCGATGCCGTACCCGAACCGGCCGTAGATCCCGGCTTCCGACGCGAACAGCGCCGCGATCGGCGTGCCGTTCCCGTGCAGCGCGTCCAGCTGGGCCCGCATCAGCGCGGTCAGCACGCCGCGCCGCCGGTTCCCCGGCGCCACGCCCACGGCGGTCACCGCCGCGAGCGGGCACTGCGCCGGGCCCGGCACGGTGATCTCCTGCTCGATCCGCCCGGTCCCGCCGATCATCACGTCGCCGTCGAACACGCCGTGCGCGCGTTCGAGCCGGAACGTGGGGCCGTACAACCCGCCCGCGGCTGCGGACCTCAGCGAGTCGTTGAGGAACGCGTCGGAGAAGACGCCGAAGAACGCTTCGGACTCATCGGCCCGGAGGCCGCGCGCGGAGAGCTCACCCATGCCGCCTTGATACCGACCGAGTCAAGGCCGAGCGAGCCAGGTGGTGGTCAATTTCGTACGAAATTGACGCGGGCCCCGTGGTCAGGAGCCGAGGGGGACTTCGGTGACCTTCTCCCACTCCGAGCACGAGTGGTCGCGGTTGAGCTTCACCAGCGACAGCGTCGGGAGCTTGGCCGTGGTCGGCTCCACCTGGGTGCCGCTGAGCGTGGCCACGGCGAAGATCGCCGGGCCGTCGGTGGTGGAGTGGGCGAGGCTGACGTGCTTGTCGACGTCCTCGGGCTCCGGCGGCACGGCCGCTTCGCCGAGCACGTCCGCCAGCGCCTCGCGCACCGCGGTCCGCAGCTCGATGATCGTCGACTGCGGTTCGGCGGGCAGCGACAGCGATTCCGGCTGCACCACGGCGTGGTGGAAGGCCAGGGTGAGCGGCAGCACCGCTTCGAGCCGCTTGCGGGTGGCCGCGACCAGCGGTTCGATCCGCGCCTCGTCGATCTCGTCGGTGAAGCCGATCTCCTGGACCAGGATGTGCATCCACTCCAGCGGGACCAGGTCGAAACCGGGCAGATCGCGCAGCGCGTACTGGTAGTCGTTGACCAGCTTGCGCAGCCCGGGCTGGTCGGAGAGCGGCAGCAACCAGGCGTAGCCGGTGCGCCCGGCGCGCCAGCCCGGGCGCCAGCGGGCGTGGTTGCGGACCTGGTCGACGTGCGGCATATCGGTCACCCCTCACATACTGCCCGGAGCTTTCCGGTGGCGGGGTGCGCTTGACCTATCTCACGGTCTCGGCCGGTTCGCGGTCGCCCCGCCCGCTCGGGCGGTCGAGGCTGGCCGCGGCGTCGGCGTCGCGCACTCGCAGCGCCAGCAGGATACCCAGCACCGCGAACGCCACCGAGACCAGGAACGCTCCGTGGTAAGCCCCGAGCTGGACCTCGGCCAACGGAGTTCCGGGGTCCATTGTGGACGTACCGTGCTCGGTGAGCACCACCAGCACGGTGGCCACGACGGCGGTGCCGAGCGCGGTGGCGACCTGCCTGCTGACGTTGAACAGCGAGCTGGCCTGCCCCATCTTCGGGCCGGAGACGCCCGCGAAGGTGGCGGTCTGCAGCGGGGTCATCAGCAGGCCCATGGCCGCGCCCTGCACCACGAGCAGCGCGACCAGGAAGCCCAGCGAGGTGGTCAGGCCCTGCAGCTGCAGCCCGGCGCAGATCGCCGCCTGCACCGCGAACCCGGCCAGGATCAGCCGCTTCGGGCCGATCCGGCCGTAGACCCGGCTGACCACCTGGGTGGTCAGCAGCATGACCACCGCCTGCGGCATGAGCACCAGCCCGGTCCCCATCGGCGAGACCCCGCGCAGGTTCTGCAGGTAGAGCGGCAGCAGGAAGAGGACGCCGAACATCGACCCGGTCTGGCACAGCAGCAGCAGGTTGCCGGTGCCGAACATCCGGTCGGCCAGCAGCCGCAGGTCCAGCATCGGGTGGCGGACGGTCAGCTCCCGCCAGATCAGCCCGGCGATGAGCAGTCCGGCGACGAGCAGGCTCACCCACACCTGGGCGGTGCCCCAGCCGAGCTGCGCGCCCTGTTCGAGGCCGTAGAGCAGGGAGGCCAGTCCGATGCCGGCGAGCAGGAAGCCGGGCAGGTCGAAGCGCCCGGGGTCGGTGCGCTCCTCCTCGCGGAGGTACAGCACGGCGCACAGCAGTGCGAGCGCCCCGACGGGCACGTTGATGAAGAAGATCCAGCGCCAGTCGGCGTACTCGACGAGCACGCCGCCGAGGACCGGGCCGAGCATCGGCGCGACGGTGATCGGGATGGCCAGCACCGCCCCGGCCTTGGCCCGTTCGTTGGCGGGGAAGGCCCGGAAGAGCATGGCCTGCCCGACGGGCACGAGCATGCCGCCGCCGACGCCTTGCAGCACCCGCGCGGCGATGAGCATCCACAGCTCGGTGGACACCCCGCAGAGCACGGAGGCGAGGGTGAAGATGATCACGGCGGCCTGGAAGGTCCGCTTGCTGCCGAACCGGTCGGCGATCCAGCCGGAGGACGGGATGAACACGGCGAGGCTGATCATGTACCCGGTCAGCACCCACTGCAGCTCCCCGGGTCCGACGCCGAACTCCCGCCCGAGCGTGGCGAGCGCCACGTTCAGGATGGTGACGTCGAGGATCTGCATGATCAGCGCCAGCACGAACGTGATCCCGACGATCCACTTGTACTCGAGCCGCCGCACAGAACCCCCAAGAAGACCGAAAGAAGAACAATCCGCCCGCCCCCGAAAAGGCGAACCACCCCCAGAATGACCCAAACCCCCGACAAAACCCAACCGATTTCAGCGGTCCCACCAACCCCAGGAGATCAACAACACCCACCCCGAGCGCCGGAGCGGCGAGAGCCCACGAGGCTGGCGTGCCGGTGTGCGATCAGCTCCGAACGCGACGCCGTCACCGTGCGCTACCCGGTGATACAGGGGAGACGTGGCGAGGCGCGGTGCGGTTGAGCCCGGGGTCGAGCGGGGTTCAAAGCGGTGGGTGGTCACCCTGAGTGGTGTAGCGATTTCAATTGAAATTGGATTCGCCTCGTTCTAGACGGAACTCACGGTGACGAGGATCCAATTTCAATCGAAATCGCGAAGGTCCACCACTACGCGCTGAGGTGCGGAACCCCGTAGAAGCCCCACTCCGATCCGCTGGTGAGAAACCAGGCCGGGAACCCTCGCCAAGTCGGGGAGCCGTCCAGAAAGCAACCCCCGCCCCGTGGGGGCCTGGGGGGCTCGGCCCCCCAGATGCAATGGCGGAGGGTGAAGGTCGGTGCTTTCCACCGACACAGTCCACCCACACCCGGAGCGGGCGACGGGAATCGAACCCGCGTAGCCAGTTTGGAAGACTGGGGCTCTACCATTGAGCTACGCCCGCGTGCTGGTTTCGCTCGTTCCCCGTGGGGTTCGGCGACCTTGCGTGCCACAGCTTAGCGGGTCGCGATAGGCTCTTCGCAACGCACCCGGGGTTCTCGGGTGCGTCGCACGTCGGACGGGGTGTGGCGCAGTTTGGTAGCGCACTCGCTTTGGGTGCGAGGGGTCGTGGGTTCAAATCCCGCCACCCCGACGTCCGCGGCCGGTCGCCCGCTTCTCGCGGGCGGCCGGTTTTTTCGTCTCCCGATCGGTGATCTGGCTCGCACCCGGGCGTGACGGTTGGTAACGGTCGGGCGCGGGGTGCCGATTTCCCGTTCGTGCGCGATGGGATTCCGGAGTTGCGCGCTCACCTTCCCGCAGCGGTGGTGTGCGCGGTGCTGGGCGCCGCGTTGGTGCTGCTGGTCGTGGTGTCGTTCGTCGTTCCCGGGCCGGTCGGGGTGGCCGAGCTGGCCCCGGCCGACGGGATCGTGACGGCGGTCACCCCGACGAAGCTGAGCGCGGCGGTCGGTTCGGTGTTGAACGGTCAGTGATGGCGACCGCGGTGGTCGTGGTGGGGCGGACCGCTGCTCTGCCGCAGCTGTTGGGCCGGGGAGGGTCGAGTTCGCGGGTTCGCACGGTCACCTGCCAGCGGCGTCCGTCCTGGTGGGCGACGTCGACCACGTCGCCGGTGCCGCCGGTGACGTGCAGCGCGTCGGTGCGGTGTTCGCCGAGGTGTTCGCGGACGGCCAGTTCGGCGGCTTGGCCCGCGCGGTCCCACGTCGACCGGCCGCGGCACAGCTCGAGCGCGACTTCGCCGTCCGCGGCCGCGGACAGGATCGTCCCGACGGCTCCGGCGGTGAGGCGCCCGTAGGTGTACCCGCTGGGCAGCAGGACCGCGGCGGGGGCGAAGCGGTGGCCGCCGGTGTGCGAGGTCTCCCAGATCGCGTCGTTGCCGGCCAGGTCGCCGACCAGCTCGCGGCCGAGCAGCGCGCAGCACCGGTCGCGGCGGCCGTTGGTGCACACCAGCAGGACCGGTTCGGCGACCGGCCGCCCCCAGCCGTCGTGGTGCCCGGCGGCGATGCGCTCGAAGTCGAGGTCGAGCAGTTCGGCCGGGTCGGTGGTGGTCAGCTCGCGCAGCCAGCAGGAGCCGGGCGCGGTGCTGGCGAGCAGCACTCGGCGCGCGGTCGCCTCCGGCGTGTCGGCGTGGCGTCCCGGGCGCCGGATCAGCTGCACCCGCACGCCGTGCTCGCTCGCCTTCGCGTCCAGCGCTCGGCCCAGCTCGGGGTCGAGGTGGCTCTGGACCAGCGCGTTGCGCCCCCACGGCCCGCGCTGCTCCAGGCAGAGCCAGCCGCGCGCGGTCGCAGCGGTGCCGGTCAGCGGCTCGGCGTGCGCGGTGGACAGCGCGGCACAAGCGGCGGGATCGGGTGCGGTGTGCTGCACGATCCCACCCAAGCACGGGGCTGCTCACCGCCGCGAAACGAGTTGGCCGGACGGCCGCCGGTGCGGCTTCCCGCAACCCCGGCCCGTGGTCGCCGGTGGGAAGCAATAGACTCGGTGGTCAGCCCGGCATTGGGGGTGGTGTTGCGCCGCGCCCGCTGGCAGCGCCGGGAATCAAAGCACGTTCGCACTAGGAGACCACGTGAAGAGCACCGTCGAGCACCTGAGCCCGACGCGCGTCCGGATCAACGTCGAGGTGCCGTTCGACGAGCTCAAGCCGAACTTCGACCGCGCGTACAAGGCACTGGCCCAGCAGGTTCGCATCCCCGGCTTCCGGCCGGGCAAGGTTCCGGCGCGGGTGCTGGAGAGCCGCATCGGTCGGGGCCCCGTGCTCGACGAGGTCGTCAACGAGGCGGTTCCGGCCAAGTACCTGGAAGCGGTCAACAGCAGCGAGGTGCGCACCCTCGGTCGCCCGGACATCGAGGTGACCAAGATCGAGGACGGCGCCGAGATCGCGTTCACCGCCGAGGTCGACGTCCGCCCGGAGATCACCGTGCCCGCCTTCGGCGAGCTGTCGGTGAGCGTGGACGACGTCGAGGTCACCGAGGACGAGGTGACCGAGCAGCTGGACTCGCTGCGCGCCCGCTTCGGCACCCTCGCCGGGGTGGACCGGGCCGCGCAGGACGGCGACTTCGTCAGCATCGACCTGTCGGCCACCGTCGACGGCGAAGAGGTCGAGGACGCCCAGACCAGCGGTCTGTCCTACGAGATCGGCTCCGGCCAGCTGATCGAGGGCATCGACGAAGCGCTGATCGGCGCGAGCGAGGGCGACACCAAGACCTTCACCACCAACCTGGTGGCCGGTGAGCACGCCGGCAAGGACGCCGAGGTGACGGTCAAGCTGAACTCCGTCAAGGAGCGCCAGCTGCCCGAGGCCGACGACGAGTTCGCGCAGCTGGCCAGCGAGTTCGACACCGTCGACGAGCTGATCGCCGACCTGCGCGAGCGGCTGGGCAAGGTCAAGAAGATGCAGCAGGGCATGCAGGCCCGGGACAAGGTCCTGGACGCGCTGCTGGAGACCGTCGAGGTCCCGCTGCCGGAGAAGGTCGTCGAGTCCGAGGTCGAGGTGCGCCAGCACGACGCGGTGCACCCGTTCGACCACGACGAGAAGCGCTTCGAAGAGTGGCTTGAGCAGCAGGAGAAGACCCGCGAGCAGTTCGACGCGGAGACCCGCGAGGAGGCGGAGAAGGCGGTCCGGACCCAGCTGGTCCTGGACACCATCGCCGACGCCGAGGACGTCTCGGTCTCCGACGACGAGCTCACCCAGCGGATCATCTACCAGGCGCAGCGCTTCGGCGTGAGCCCGGACCAGTTCGTCCAGCAGGCCCAGCAGTCGGGCCAGCTCGGCGCGCTGTACGCCGACGTCCGCCGCAGCAAGGCGCTGTTCTCGGTGGTCCGCCAGGCGACGGTCACCGACGCCGCGGGCAACGAGCTGGACCTGGACGAGCTGTTCGGCCCGCAGCAGGGCGAGGAGGAGGCCGAGACCGCGAAGTCGGAGTGATCCGGGCTCGCGCTCGACAACTCGATAAACATGCTCTAAGCGAAAGTGGGCGGTACTGGGAAGCTGGTGCCGCCCACTTTCGTTAGGGTCGGTTGTAGCGGATCACCCGAGAGGGAAGCAGGGCCGTCGAAGTCGCCCGCGGACCCGCTCGGTCCACTTTGGAAGCGGATCGGGAGCGGCGCGAGTGACCGGAGTGGCCCACGTGAAAGAGCCCAATGTGGGAGAAGGCAGGGAGACGTGACGCAGCACCTGACTCCGGCGTCCGACGCGCAGGCGCCGTCCATGCGGACGGGTACCAACGGACTCTCGCTCAACGACTCGGTTTACGAGCGGCTGCTGCGGGAGCGCATCATCGTCCTCGGCTCCCAGGTCGAGGATTCGATCGCGAACCAGATCTGCTCGCAGCTGCTGCTGCTGGCGGCCGAGGACCCGGACCGCGACATCTCGCTCTACATCAACTCGCCGGGCGGCTCGGTGACGGCGGGCATGGCGATCTACGACGCCATGCAGCTGATCAAGCCGGACGTGGCCACCGTGGCGATGGGCATGGCCGCCTCGATGGGGCAGTTCCTGCTGTCCGCGGGCGCCAAGGGCAAGCGGTTCGCGCTGCCGCACGCGCGGATCATGATGCACCAGCCGTCGGCGGGTCTCGGAGGCACGGCGTCCGACATCAAGATCCAGGCCGACATGTTCATCCGGCACAAGCGGGAGATGGCCGAGCTGATCGCCGAGCAGACCGGCCAGACGGTGGACAAGATCACCGCGGACTCGGACCGGGACCGCTGGTTCAGCGCGGAGGAGGCCCGCGAGTACGGGTTCGTGGATCACGTGGCCAGCGCCGCGAACCTGCCGCGCAGCTGATCATCTCGTCCCAGACCTAGCAACTGAGGAGTCACCCGCCGTGAACCCTTACCAGTCTCTGCAGTCCCGGTACGTGCTGCCCTCGTTCGTCGAGCGCACCGCGTACGGGGTCAAGGAGTCCAACCCGTACAACAAGCTGTTCGAGGAGCGCATCGTGTTCCTCGGCGTCCAGGTCGACGACGCCTCCGCCAACGACGTGATGGCGCAGCTGCTCTTCCTGGAGTCCGACGACCCGGACCGCGAGATCCAGATGTACATCAACTCCCCCGGTGGCTCGTTCACCGCGATGATGGCCATCTACGACACGATCCAGTACGTCCGCCCGGACGTGCGCACCATCTGCCTCGGACAGGCGGCGTCGGCGGCGGCGGTGCTGCTGGCCGCGGGCACCAAGGGCAAGCGCCAGGCGCTGCCGAACTCGCGGGTGCTGATCCACCAGCCGTCGGTGGAGGGCATCTACGGCCAGGTGTCGGACCTGGAGATCCAGGCCGCCGAGGTCCAGCGGATGCGCGACCTGATGGAGTCGACGCTGGCCAAGCACACCAGCCGCTCGCAGGAGCAGGTCCGCCAGGACGTCGACCGCGACAAGATCCTGACCGCGGAGCAGTCCGTGGAGTACGGGATCATCGACGAGGTCGTGCCCTACCGCAAGCTCTCCGAGCAGAAGGCCTGACCTCGCGCTTCTCGCGCGGTGGTGCCGATGGCGGAACCTCAGCGGCCGCCTGGCCGCGGGATCCCGTTCTCACCGCGAACGGGCTGTCCCGGCCAGGCGGCCGCCCGAGGATCCGCGGCGGTTCGATTGGTGAGTCACCTCTCGTTCTCGCAGGCGGCAACGCGATCGGCTCTCGGCGAAAGCAGCTGCTGCGAGCTGCGGGAACGCGTAACCTCCCGGCCATGTGGTCGGGGCGGCGCGCCCGGGTGCGGGGTCACGACACGCCGAGCGCGCTGCTGGTCACATCACGCTCGGCCATGGCGGACACTGTGAGTCTCCCCGAACTCGGGGAACGCCAGGTACCGTCGAAGGCACATACGGTCAGGCGCGCTACCGGACGGCGCGCCGGAGGGGACGGGGTCAGCGGTCATGGCACGTATCGGTGACGGCGGCGACCTGCTGAAGTGCTCCTTCTGCGGGAAGAGCCAGAAGCAGGTGAAGAAACTCATCGCCGGCCCCGGCGTGTACATCTGCGATGAGTGCATCGATCTCTGCAACGAGATCATCGAGGAGGAGCTGGCCGAGGCCGGCGAGGTCAAGCTCGACGAGCTGCCCAAGCCCGCGGAGATCCACGAGTTCCTCGACCAGTACGTCATCGGGCAGGACCCGGCGAAGCGGAACCTGTCGGTCGCGGTCTACAACCACTACAAGCGCATCCAGGCCGGAGAGCGCCAGAGCCGTGGTGAAGAGGCCGTCGAGCTGGCCAAGTCCAACATCCTGATGCTCGGCCCGACGGGCTGCGGCAAGACCTACCTCGCGCAGACGCTGGCGAAGATGCTGAACGTGCCGTTCGCGATCGCCGACGCCACCGCGCTGACCGAGGCCGGGTACGTGGGCGAGGACGTCGAGAACATCCTGCTCAAGCTGATCCAGGCGGCCGACTACGACGTCAAGCGCGCCGAGACCGGCATCATCTACATCGACGAGGTCGACAAGATCGCCCGCAAGAGCGAGAACCCGTCGATCACCCGCGACGTCTCCGGCGAGGGCGTGCAGCAGGCGCTGCTGAAGATCCTGGAGGGCACCACGGCCAGCGTGCCCCCGCAGGGCGGCCGCAAGCACCCGCACCAGGAGTTCATCCAGATCGACACCACGAACGTGCTGTTCATCGTGGCGGGCGCGTTCGCCGGGCTGGAGAAGATCGTCGAGGAGCGGGTCGGCAAGCACAGCGTCGGCTTCGGTGCGGAGCTGCGCTCCAAGGCGCAGATCGACACCGCCGACCACTTCGCCGACGTGATGCCCGAGGACCTGATCAAGTACGGGCTGATCCCGGAGTTCATCGGCCGGCTGCCCACGGTGGCCAGCGTGACGAACCTGGACAAGCCCTCGCTGGTGCAGATCCTCACCGAGCCGCGCAACGCCCTGGTGAAGCAGTACAAGCGCTTGTTCGAGATGGACAACGTGGAGCTGGAGTTCACCAAGACCGCGCTGGAGGCGATCGCCGACCAGGCGATCCTGCGCGGCACGGGCGCCCGCGGTCTGCGCGCGATCCTCGAAGAGGTCCTGCTGCCGGTGATGTACGACATCCCGAGCCGGTCGGACGTCGCGAAGGTCGTGATCACCGAGCAGACCGTCCGGGAGAACGTGAATCCGACGATCGTGGCGCGCCAGGCGACGCGCCGCGAACGCCGCGAGAAGTCCGCGTGATGCGCCCGTTCCGCTGAACTGATGCGGAACTGGCTTCAGCACCAGCGGTTTTCGAGTTCGGCGAGCTGAAACATCCCGGCCCGCGATGCCTCTCGCATCGCGGGCCGGTTCACTCTTGAGGCCCGGCCGCGCACGCTGCGAACCCGGCCCGGTTAGATGATCCTGGGTACTGACCAGATCATCTTCCCGGGGAGCGCCTGCCATGAGCGAGATGCACGTCCTGCTGGTTCACGGGATGACCGGTTCCGGACCCTGGCACTGGCAGCAGTGGCTCGCCGGTCAGCTCCGCGAACAGGGCGTCGAGGTGGACCTGCCGTCGCTGCCCGCCCCGGACCGGCCGGTGCTGGCGGACTGGCTGCCGGTGCTGCGCGAGCGGCTGGCCGCGGTGCCGAAGGAGGCCGAGCTCGTGGTGGCCGCCCACTCCTGCGGGGTGGCGCTGTGGCTGCACCACGCGGCGACCGTCGGGGGCGGCGACAGGCGTGCGGACCGGGTGCTGCTGGTGGCCCCGCCACCGCCGGACTGGCAGCACCCGGACGCCCGGGACATCACCTCGTACCCGACGGACGCGGCGGCGCTGCGCCGCGCGGCGGGCATCACGCGGCTCGTGGTCGGCACCGGCGATCCGTACCTGTCGATGTACCGGGCGCACGCCCTGGCCGAATCGCTCCAGGTCGAGATGGACGTGATCCTCGACGGCGAGCACCTGAACACCGACGCGGGCTACGGCCCGTGGCCCGCGGTGCTGAGCTGGGCCCTCTACGGCACGGTGCCGCTCAACGACCGCTTCGACGCCGATCCCTACACCGCCGGGCAGTCCCAGGCCCGCCTCCGGCTGGCGTGAGCGCTCACCTGGTCGCCGCGGGCAGCTCGCCACCGATGAAGTTCACCAGTTCGGGCAGCGCCTTGCGGTAGTAGCGGCTGTTGTGGCCGCCGGAGGTCGTGGACGCGTAATCGGGTTCGGCCATGCGGATGAACCGGCGGGTGCCCTCGATGAAGCGGTCCTCGGTGCCGCACCACACGCCCAGCGGCAGGTTGCCGAGCGAACCGATGTGGCGCAGCGGGTCGATCTCCGCCCACTCCGCCTCGGTGGCGAAGGCCTTGCGCTTGCGCATCTCCGGCCAGCTGGTGATCAGCGCCGGGGACACCACCGCCGCCGCGGACAGCGGGTGCCCCATCTCACGCCTGCGCCGCGCGTAGAGCAGCGCGCCGAACCCGCCCATCGAGATGCCCGATGCGGCGAAGGGCCGGTGCTCCGGGCCGCCGAGGTTGCGCTCGGCCAGCCAGCGCGGCACCTCGCCGAGCAGCATCCACAGCGGATCGTCGTTCGGGCGCCGGTGCCAGTAGTTGTTCCCGCCGCCGTCCACGGCCAGGAACGCGAACGGCGGGATGCGGCCCGACGACACCGATTCCGTCAGCCAGTCCGGCAGCCCGCCCACCGACTTGCGCGCGTCGCCGAACCTGCCGTGCAGCATCAAGCAGACCGGGAGGCCTTGGCGCGGAACGCCTTTCGGGAACATCAGCACGAAGTTGATGAAGCAGTTGCGGGCGTGCGAGTAGAGCCGTTCCACGGACACGTTCGACTGGTTCGCCAGCGGCACCGGGGTGCCGGACGGCGCCGACCCGAGCCGGCCGCCCAGCCCCAGCCCGAGAGCGGCGGCGCCGGTGATGCCGGCGGCGAGGACGCTGCGGCGCGGCAGCAGGTGACGACCCTGCGAATCGCGCATGCACTTCCTCCCCCGTGGCATCTCCTGCCCTCCATCGTGCCAACGCGGCGCCGGATTTGCCGCTAACCCGCGATGTTCTTGGTCACGATGCGCTCGGCGCCGGTGTAGACGTTCATGGACCGCCCGCGCAGGAACCCGACCAGCGTGATGCCCTGCTCCGCGGCGAGGTCGACCGCCAGCGAGGACGGCGCGGAGACCGCGGCGAGCATCGGCACGCCCGCCATCGCGGCCTTCTGCACCAGTTCGAACGACGCCCGCCCGGACACCATCAGCACGCACCCGGCCAGCGGCACGCGCTGCGCCAGCAAGGCCCAGCCGAGCACCTTGTCGACGGCGTTGTGCCGCCCCACGTCCTCCCGCACCACCAGCAGCTCGCCGTCGCCGCTGAACAGCCCGGCCGCGTGCAGGCCGCCGGTCGTGTCGAAGACGCGCTGGGCGGCGCGCAACCGGTCGGGGATGCCGATGAGGGTCTCCGCGGTGACGGTGAGCGGATCGGCGGCGGGGGAGTGGCGGGTGGTCAGCCGGACGGAGTCCAGCGCGGCCTTGCCGCACACACCGCACGAGGAGGTGGTGTAGAAGTTCCGGGCCACCGAGGCGTCGGGCGGCTGCACGCCGGGGGCCAGCACGACGTCGAGCACGTTGTAGGTGTTGCGCCCGTCCGGGCCCGGGCTGTCGCAGTAGCGCGCCGTCGACAGCTGCTCGCGGTCGTGGATGACGCCCTCGGTCAGCAGGAACCCGTGGGCGAGTTCGACGTCGTGCCCGGGTGTTCGCATGGTCACCGACAGCGGCCTGCCGTCGACGCGGATCTCCATCGGCTCCTCGGCCGCGAGCACGTCCGGCCTGCTCCTGGTCCCGTCGGCGGCGATCCTCAGCACCGGTCGTCGTACCGTGACGCGTCCCATCGGCCCCTCCTCGCGCGTTCGCTCGGCGGAAGACGACCCTCGATCGGCCGCCCGCGCACAAGTATGCTCAGCGCGCCTTGATCGACAGCACTTGGCCGGGAGGCCTGATGGCCGCAGATCTGCTCTCCCCCGCCCGCATCGTCGCGCCGGAGGGCTGGAACCGCTGGCTGGTGCCGCCGGCCGCGCTGGCCGTGCACCTGGCGATCGGCCAGGTCTACGCGTGGAGCGTGTTCAAACCTCCGCTGGAGGGCGCGCTCGGCCTGAGCGGCACGCTCAGCGCGCTGCCGTTCCAGCTCGGGATCGTGATGCTCGGGCTGTCCGCGGCCCTGGGCGGGACGCTGGTGGAGCGCCGCGGACCGCGGTGGGCGATGGCCGTCGCGACCACCTGCTTCTCGCTGGGATTCCTGATCTCCGCGCTGGGCATCGCGCTCGGCCAGTACTGGCTGGTGGTGCTCGGCTACGGCTTCGTCGGCGGCATCGGGCTCGGCATCGGCTACATCTCACCGGTGTCGACGCTGATCAAGTGGTTCCCGGACCGGCCGGGCATGGCCACCGGGATCGCCATCATGGGCTTCGGCGGTGGTGCGCTGATCGCCTCGCCGTGGTCGACGCAGATGCTGGCGTCCTTCGGCGACGACCAGTCCGGCATCGCGCTGACCTTCCTGGTGCACGGCGTGGTCTACGCGGTGTTCATGTCGCTGGGCGTGCTGCTGATCCGGACGCCGCCACCGGGCTGGAACCCGGCTCCGGCGGTGCGGCCGGTGGCCCGGCCGATGATCACCACCGCGAACGTGACGGCCCGCAACGCGGTGCGCACCCCGCAGTTCTGGCTGCTGTGGGTGGTCCTGTGCTGCAACGTCACCGCAGGCATCGGCATCCTGGAGAAGGCGGCGCCGATGATCACCGGGTTCTTCGCGACCAGCGCGACGCCGGTGGCGGCGGGCGCGGCGGCCGGGTTCGTCGCACTGCTGTCGCTGACCAACATGGCGGGCCGGTTCATCTGGTCGTCCACATCGGACCTGGTGGGGCGCAAGAACATCTACCGCGTCTACCTGGGCGGCGGGGTGCTGCTGTACCTGGGCATCCTGCTGGCGGGTTCGTCCGGGATCCCGGTGTTCGTGCTGTGCGCGATGCTCATCCTGTCCTTCTACGGTGGCGGGTTCTCGACCATCCCGGCCTACCTGAAGGACCTGTTCGGCACCGCGCAGGTGGGCGCGATCCACGGTCGGCTGCTCACCGCGTGGTCGGCGGCCGGTGTGCTGGGGCCGCTGATCGTCAACGCGGTGGCCGACGCGCGCGAGGCGGCCGGTGCCACCGGCCCGGACCTCTACACGACCTCGCTGGTGATCATGATCGGGCTGCTGGTGGTCGGCTTCGCGGCCAACGAGCTGGTCCGCCCGGTCGACCCGAAGTTCCACGAACCGGAGGCGCGATGAACCGCCGAACCGTCCTGGTGGTCTCCTGGGCGTGGGTGGGCCTGCCCTTCGCCTACGGCGTGTACGAGCTGGTCCAGAAGGTCTCGCAGCTGTTCACCGGCTGATCGCAGGGCTTCAGCCGGGGGCGAGGCGGCGGCGGACGTGGTCGGGGAGGACGGCCGCTCTGCGGGCCAGGGTGTCGACGAACGCCGCCGTGAGCGGGTCGGGCCTGCTCCGGGTGTAGGCGGTCAGGGTGCGGTGGACCGGCGGGTCGGGTCGCAGCAGCTCGCCGTCGAACTGCTTCGGGATGATGTTCGCCGGTACCAGCGCCGGGCCGAGCCCGGCCGCGGCGAGCATCGGTGCCGCCGCTGTCTGCTCGGAGCGGACCGCGGCGCGGGCCTGGAACCCGGCACTGGCGCAAGCCCCGTCCAGCACCTCGGAGAGGCCGTTCTCCGGGCTGTAGTGCACCCAGCCGCGGTCGGCGAGCATCGCCAGCTCGACGCGCGTCGAGCCGACGGCCACCGGATCGTCCGGCGGCAGCACCACGACGAACTCCTCCACGCCGAGCGCGTGCACCGGACCGTCCCAATCGGACGGTGCCGGTCCGACCGCGACGTCGGCTTGCCCGGCGGCCATCGAGGCCTTGAGCTCGTCGCCGTGGCGGTGCTCGAAGAGCCGGATGCGCACGCCGCCGTGCTCCCGCCGCCACGCGCGCAGAACCGGTGGCAGCACGCCGAGGCTCGCCGAGTACACCGTGGCGAGCTGCAATTCACCGCTCTCCAGACCGGATGCCTGCCGAGCGGCTGATCGCGCCCGCTCCGCGTCGGCGAGCGCGGCTCGCGCGTGCGGCAGCATCGCGCGGCCCATCGGCGTGAGCCGGACCGCGCGGGGCAGCCGCTCCAGCAGCGGCCCGCCCGCGTCCCGCTCCAACGCGCGCACCTGGTGCGACAGCGCGGGCTGGGTGACGTGCAGCAGCTCGGCGGCCCGGGTGAACGACCCGGTGTCGACCACGGTGACCAGGTACTCGAACTGCCGCAGCGTAGCCATGAGCAGAAGTTATCACTTACAGAAACAACAAGCCTTGGACTTATCGCACCGCCTCGACGAGTGTTGTTGGCATGAGCAACCCGATGTCACAGTCCCGAGCCCCGCTCAACCGCACCTCAGGGGACCGTGATGCAAGCCAGCCACAGGAAACCGCGAAACGTGAGAGCACTCCGAAACGCGACCACCACTGTGAATCGCGGAGAGGCGGAACAGCCCTGGTGGTCGGGGCGAACGGGGTCATCGGCCGCAACCTGGTCGATCACCTCGTCACCCTCCCGGATTGGGAGGTGATCGGGGTGTCGCGGCGCGGTGGCGAGGACACCGACCGGGTCCGGTACCTCGCCGTCGACCTGCTGGACGCGCAGGACGCCCGGGAGAAGCTGAGCGGGCTGGCCGGTGTCACGCACCTCTTCTACGCGGCCTACCAGGACCGGCCGACCTGGGCCGAGCTGGTGCCGCCGAACATGGCGATGCTGACCAACGTCGTCGACGCGGTCGAAGCCGCCGCACCCGGCCTGAGCCACGTCAGCCTCATGCAGGGCTACAAGGTCTACGGCGCGCACCTCGGGCCGTTCAAGACCCCGGCGCGGGAGACCGACGCCCGCCCGATGCCGCCCGAGTTCATGGCCGCCCAGCAGGAGTTCCTGGAGCAGCGCCAGCGGGGCAAGTCGTGGACCTGGACCGCGCTGCGCCCGTCGGTGGTGGCCGGTTTCGCGCTCGGCAACCCGATGAACCTGGCGCTGGTGATCGCGGTCTACGCGGCGATCTCGAAGGAGCTCGGCCTGCCGCTGCGGTTCCCGGGCAAGCCAGGAGCGTACGACTCGCTGCTGGAGATGACCGACGCGCGCCTGCTGGCCAAGGCCACCGTCTGGGCGGCGACGGCCGAGCAGGCGCGGAACCAGGCGTTCAACATCAACAACGGCGATCTGTTCCGCTGGCGGGAGATGTGGCCGGAGATCGCGGCGCACTTCGGCCTGCCGGTGGGCGATCCGCTGCCGATGTCGCTGACCGAGGTGATGGCCGACAAGGCCGAGCTGTGGCAGCGCATGGTCGCCGAGCACGACCTGGCACCGCTGTCCTACCAAGAGGTCTCGTCCTGGGGCTTCGGCGACTTCGTCTTCTCCTGGGACTACGACATGTTCGCCGACGGCTCCAAGGCCCGCCGCTTCGGCTTCCACGAGTTCGTCGACACCGGGGAGATGTTCCGGGAGATCTTCGACGACCTGCGCACGCGCCGCATCATCCCCTGAGAGGAACCGAGATGGATCTGCAACTGACCGACAAGGTCTTCCTGGTGACCGGAGCGTCCGCCGGAATCGGCGAGGCGACGGTGCGACTGCTGGCGGCCGAAGGGGCGAAAGTCGTTGGCGTGGCGCGCAACCCGCACTCGATCTGCGAACTCGGCAGCGGGGTGAGCGCAGTCGCGGCCGACCTCACCGATCCGGACGCCGCGGAGCACGTCGTGGCGACCGCGCTCAAGCGGCACGGCCGGCTGGACGGCCTGGTGAACAACGTCGGGGGCGTGCGCTCCCGCACGGGATTCCTGGACGTGACCGACGAGGACTGGCAGCGGACCTTCGACCTGAACTTCCACTCGGCGGTCCGCACGACCCGCGCCGCACTGCCCGCGCTGCTGGCGACCGGCGAGGGCAGCCTGGTGCACGTGACCAGCGAAGCAGCGCGCCTGCCGGACTTCCCGCTGGTCGACTACGCGGCGTCGAAGACGGCGCTGCTGGCGGTGTCGAAGTCCCTGGCGGCCGAGTTCGGGCCCCGCGGCGTGCGGTCCAACGTGGTCGCGCCCGGCCCGACGAGAACCTGGCTCTGGGACGCCCCCGGCGGCTTCGCCGAGCAGCTCGCGGCCCAGTACGACCGCCCGGTGGACGAGGCGATCGACCACTTCGTCCGCGAAGTCCGCCGCCTCCCCTCGGGCCGGCTGGGCACCCCGGAGGACGTGGCCCGCGTGATCACCTACCTGCTGTCCCCGCTGGCCGCCCAGGTCACCGGAGCGGAGTGGTCGGTCGACGGCGGAGCCCTCCGCGAGCTCTGAGCGGCGAGCACCCGTTGGGTCGAAGTAGCCCTCCGCGGTCGGGCGGTCGCGCTACGGTCGGTCGCGCAACCCCAGAGTGAGGACACGGATGACCAGCAGCAGCACTCCCGACCGGCAGGACCTGGCCTTCGTGGAGGCACCGGAACCGATCACCGAACCGATCACCAAGTTCGGCGGTCAGCCGGTCTGGCTCGACGACCCGACCTGGCCGCTGTCGGCGGAGACGGGCAGGCCGATGCGGTTCATCGGCCAGATCCGGCTGCCCGGCGACGAAGTCCGCCTCGCCTACCTGTTCATGACCGAGGAGGGCGGCGACGACTGGGTCGACACGACCTACTCGCCGACCGCGGGCGAGAACGCCTGCTTCGCCCAGCCCGGCCAGCTGCCGGACTTCTACCAGGTGGCCAGCATCCGCCGGGGCCCGACCTTCGGCCCGGACCACCACGCGGAGCTGACCCCGCACGAACCCGACGAGGCGGACGACGATGACGACGACGAGGGCTTCCTCCGCAGCCGCCTGTGGGGCGAACCGAGCTGGATGCAGCAGGAGGAGTGGCCGGAGGAACCCGGCACCTGGCGCTTCGTGGCGCAGATCGACAGCGAGGAAGAACCGTTCGGCATGAACCTGGGCGACGGAGGAGTCGCCTACGCCTTCCTCGACGAGAAGACCGGCCAAGGCCGCTTCCTCTGGCAGTGCGGCTGACCATCGAGCCGTGAGTGCTTCGGGGCGCCATAGCACCCCGAAGCACTCACGGAACTGGCACCTCAGATTCGTTCCAGGCGGATGGTGATCGCCTTGGAGACCGGGGTGTTGGACTTCTCCGCCACCGAGTTCAGCGGGATCAGGGGGTTGGCCTCCGGGTAGTAGGCCGCCGCGCAGCCCCGGGCCGTCGGGTAGGCGACGATGCGGAAGCGCTCCGCTCGGCGCTCCTCCGGGCCTTCGCCGCCCGTCCACTCGGAGACCACGTCGACCAGATCTCCCGCTGCGAAGCCGAGTTCGGCGATGTCGTCCGGGTGGACCAGGACCACTCGGCGGCCGTCCTCGATGCCGCGGTAGCGGTCGGAGAGGCCGTAGATCGTGGTGTTGTACTGGTCGTGGCTGCGCAGGGTCTGCAACAGCAGGCGGCCGGCCGGGATCCTGATGGGTTCCGGGACGTTCACCGTGAAGTTCGCCTTGCCGGTCGCGGTCGGGAACGTCCGGCTGTCGCGCGGCGGGTGCGGCAGGACGAAGCCGTCCGGTTCGCGGACCTTGCGGTTGTAGTCCGCGCAGCCCGGCACCACGTTCGCGATGTGGTCGCGGATCACGTCGTAATCGCGCTCGAAGGACTCCCAGCGCACCGGGTGCTGCGGGCCGAGCAGTTCCCGGGCCAGGCGGCAGACGATCGCGACCTCCGACAGCAGGCGGTCCGAGGCCGGCTTGAGGCGGCCGCGCGAGCGGTGCACCACCGACATCGAGTCCTCGACGGTCACGAACTGCTCGCCGCCGGCCTGCACGTCGCGTTCGGTGCGGCCGAGCGTCGGCAGGATCAGCGCGGTGCGGCCCGGCGTCGCGTGCGAGCGGTTGAGCTTGGTCGACACCTGCACGGTCAGCTCGCAGTCGCGCAGGGCGCGGATGGTGGCTTCGGTGTCCGGCGTGGCCGAGACGAAGTTGCCGCCCATCCCGAGGAACGCCTTGACCCGGCCGGAGCGCATCGCGCGGATGGTGTCCACCGTGTCCAGACCGTGCTCGCGGGGCACCGGCACGCCGAACTCGTCCTCCAGCGCGGCCAGGAACTTCTCCGGCATCTTCTCCCAGATGCCCATCGTGCGGTCGCCTTGCACGTTGGAGTGGCCGCGCACCGGGCACACCCCGGCGCCGGGCTTGCCGATCATGCCGCGCAGCAGCAGGAGGTTGACCACCTCGCGGATCGTCGCCACGCCCTGCTTGTGCTGGGTGAGCCCCATCGCCCAGCAGGCCACGGTGCGCTGCGAGGACATCACCATCTCGGCGATCCGCTCGATCTGCTCCCGCGGCAGCCCGGTGGCCTCCGCGGTGGCCTCCCAGTCGACGTCGGCGGCCTGCGCGGCGAACTCCGGGAACCCGTGCGTCCAGCCGTCGACGAAGTCCTGGTCCACCGCGCCCGCCTTGAGCACCAGCGCGTTGAGCGCCTTGAACAGCGCCAGGTCGCCACCGATGCGGATCTGCGCGAACTCGTCGGCCAGCTGGGTGCCCTCGCCGACCACGCCGCGCGCGTTCTGCGGGTTCTTGAACCGCATCAGCCCGGTCTCGGGCAGCGGGTTCACCGCGATGATCCGCCCGCCGCGCTGCTTGACCTTCTCCAGCGAGGACAGCATCCGCGGGTGGTTGGTGCCCGGGTTCTGGCCCACCACCAGCACCAGGTCGGCGTGCTCCACATCGGACAGCGACACCGAACCCTTGCCGATGCCGATGGTCTCGGTCAGCGCCGAACCGGACGACTCGTGGCACATGTTCGAGCAGTCCGGCAGGTTGTTCGTGCCGAAGCTGCGCACCAGCAGCTGGTACAGGAACGCGGCCTCGTTGCTGGTGCGGCCCGAGGTGTAGAACGCGGCCTCGTCCGGCGAGCCGAGCGCGCGCAGCCGCTCCGCGATCACCTCGAACGCCTCGGACCACTCGATCGGGCGGTAGTGGGTGTCACCGTCGCGCAGGACCACCGGGTGCGTGAGCCGCCCCTGCTGGCCCAGCCAGTAGTCGGTGCGCTCGGCCAGCTCGGCCACGCTGTGCCGGGCGAAGAACTCCGGCCCGACCCGGCGGGTGGTGGCCTCCTCGGCGACCGCCTTGGCCCCGTTCTCGCAGAACTCGGCGATCTTGCGCTTGTCGCCTTCGGCCTCGCGCGGATCGGGCCACGCGCAGCCCGGGCAGTCGAAGCCCTCGCGCTGGTTGAGCAGCGGCAACGTGCGCGCGGTGCGCGTCACGCCCATCTGCTCCCAGCCGCGCTGCAGCGAGACCAGCACGCCCTTGACCCCGGCCGCGGCGCGGCCGGGCTCGCCGACTCGGAGGGCGTTCTCGTCGATGTCCTGCTCAGGGGCTCCACGCGACATGGGCCTAGCCTGCGACACCGCGCGCGGGGCGGCACGACGGGGGTGTCCAGCGTCACGTCAGCGCTGGTCGCGGCCGGGGTGATGCCCGGAAAAGCCGCTGGACCGGGGCTCGTAGAATCCACCCCGTGACACAGACCCATGCCGCTCAGCACCGTGAACTTCCGTCGACCTGGAATCCAGCCGACGTAGAGGCCGAGCTGTACCAGCGCTGGGTAGACGCCGAGTACTTCACCGCGGACGCGGGCAGCGACAAGCCGCCGTTCTCCGTCGTCATCCCGCCGCCGAACGTCACCGGCAACCTGCACATCGGGCACGCCTACGAGCACACCCAGATCGACATCATCACCCGGCGCCGCCGGATGCAGGGCTACGAGGCGCTGTGGCTGCCGGGCATGGACCACGCCAGCATCGCGGTGCAGACGCTGGTCGAGCGGCAGCTGCGCGACCAGGGCATCGACCACCGCGAACTCGGCCGCGAAGCGTTCGTGGAGCGGGTGTGGCAGTGGAAGGAGCAGTACGGCGGCGCGATCCTGGGGCAGATGAAGCGCCTCGGCGAGAGCGTCGACTGGTCGCGCGAGCGCTTCACCATGGACGCCGGGCTGTCCCGCGCGGTGCAGACGATCTTCAAGAAGCTCTACGACGACGGCCTGATCTACCGGGCCGAGCGGCTGGTGAACTGGTCGCCCACGCTGCGCTCGACGATCAGCGACATCGAGGTGGAGCACAAGGAGGTCGACGGCGAGCTGGTCTCCATGCGCTACGGCGACGGGGAGAACTCGATCGTGGTGGCCACCACCCGGATCGAGACCATGCTCGGCGACACCGCCATCGCGGTGCACCCCGACGACGAGCGCTACCGGCACCTGGTCGGCACCGAGGTCGAGCTGCCGCTGACCGGCCGCAAGATCCCGGTCGTCAACGACGAGCACGTCGACCCGGAGTTCGGCACCGGCGCCGTCAAGGTCACCCCGGCGCACGACCCGAACGACTTCGAGATCGGCAAGCGGCACGACCTGCCGATGCTGACGATCATGGACGAGCAGGGCCGCATCGCCCACACCGGCACGCGGTTCGACGGCATGGACCGCTTCGAAGCGCGGGTCGCCGTCCGCGAGGCGCTGCGCGAGCAGGGCCGCATCGTCGAGGAGAAGCGGCCGTACCGGCACAGCGTCGGGCACAGCTCGCGGTCCAAGGAGCCGATCGAGCCGCGGCTGTCGCTGCAGTGGTTCGTCAAGGTTGGTCCGCTGGCCAAGGCTGCGGGTGACGCGGTGCGCGACGGCCGGGTCGCGATCCACCCGCCGGAGATGTCCAAGCGCTACTTCGACTGGGTCGACAACCTGCACGACTGGGCCATCTCGCGCCAGCTGTGGTGGGGCCACCGGATCCCGATCTGGTACGGCCCCGGCGGCGAGGTCGTCTGCGTCGGACCGGACGAGGAGCCGCCGTCGGGCGAGGGCTGGCACCAGGACGAGGACGTGCTCGACACCTGGTTCTCCTCGGGCCTGTGGCCGTTCTCCACGCTCGGCTGGCCGGAGGACACCCCGGACCTGCGCAAGTTCTACCCGACCAGCGTGCTGGTCACCGGCTACGACATCCTCTTCTTCTGGGTCGCCCGGATGATGATGATGGGCCTGTACGCGATGGACGGCGTCGAGCCGTTCAAGGAGATCGTGCTGCACGGCATGGTCCGCGACGCGCACGGCAAGAAGATGTCCAAGTCCGCGGGCAACACCGTGGATCCGCTGGAGTGGATGGACACCTACGGCACCGACGCGCTGCGCTTCACGCTGGCCCGCGGCGCCAACCCGGGCACCGACTCGCCGATCAGCGAGGAGTGGGTGGCGGCCTCCCGCAGCTTCTGCACGAAGCTGTTCAACGCCACCAAGTTCGCCATGATGAACGGCGCGAAGGTGCCGGAGCGGCTGGCCGACCGCGCCGAGCTCACCGACGCCGACCGGTGGATCCTGGACCGCGCCGACCAGCTGGTGTCCGATGTGGACGCCCTGCTGGAGGACTTCCAGTTCGCCAAGGCCACCGAGGCGCTCTACCACTTCACGTGGGACGAGTTCTGCGACTGGTACCTGGAGCTGACCAAGGTCCAGCTGGACGCGGGCGGTGACCGGGCGGAGCGGACCCGCGAGGTCCTCGGGCACGTCCTGGACGTGCTGCTGCGCCTGCTGCACCCGACGATCCCGTTCATCACCGAGACGCTGTGGACCGCGCTGACCGGTCGCGAGTCGGTGGTCGTCGCGGAATGGCCGAAGCCGTCCGGTGCGGTGGCCGACGAGGCCGCCGCGCAGCGGATCGCCGCGGTGCAGAAGCTGATCACCGAGATCCGCCGGTTCCGGTCCGACCAGGGCCTCAAGCCGGGGCAGCGGGTGGCGGCCAAGCTCGGTGGCGCCGTCGAGCTCGGCCTGGCCGAGCACGTGCCCGCGGTGCGGTCGCTGGCCCGGATCACCGAGCCCGCCGACGGCTTCACCTCCTCGGCCTCCATCGAGGTCGGCCTGACCGGCGGCAACGTGGCGGTGGAGCTGGACCTCTCCGGGGCGGTGGACATCGCCGCCGAGCGCAAGCGCCTGGAGAAGGACCTGGCGGCGGCCGAGAAGGAGCTGACCGGCACGGACAAGAAGCTGACCAACCCGGCGTTCCTGGACAAGGCCCCGGCCGAGGTGGTGGACAAGATCAAGGCCCGCCGCGAAGCGGCGCAGATCGAGATCGACCGCATCAAGGCCCGCCTCGACGGTCTCCCGCAGGGCTGATCGACCCCCATCCCGAAGGGCACCCCGAACTCCGCGGGCGCCCTTCGCCTCCCCCTGAGCGAGGCTGGGTGAAGGGCACCTTTCACCAACTAAGTTGGCGAAAGGTGCCCTTCACCTCGGTCATGGGTTGGTGGCGGCGGCGAGGAAGATCGGGATGGCGCAGCTGAGGCGGTCGGTCTCGGCTCGGCGCTGTTGGTCGGCGATCCAGGAATCCGCCTGCGCGTTGGTGAGGGCTCCGGCTGCGCGGGCGGCTTCGGCGAGGCCCAGCAGGACCGGCAGGACGATGGTGCCGGTGAAGAACCCGGTGTGGATCTCGACGGTGACGTCGCGAAAGTCGTTGTCCAGCAGCAGGTTCCGGTACTGGCGCGCGGCGTGCGGCCGGGGGACCGTGCCGAGCCGGGCAAGCACCGCCGCGCGAGTGGTCGTCGCGTCGTCGGAGTCGATCAGAATTCCTTCCCAGTCCTGGCCGAGCAGCACGATGCGGCCACCCGGCGCCAGCACCCGCCTGGCCTCGGCCAGCGCCGCCGCCGGATCGGCGATCGCGTGGAAGACCTTCTCCGCTCGGTAGCCCGCGAGCTCGCCGTCGGCGAAGGGCAGGGCACCGGCGTCGGCCAGCCGGACGTCGACGCCGGGCAGCCGCTCGCGCGCTGTCGCGACCATGTCCCGGTCGACGTCCAGCCCGATCGCCGCCACACCGCGTTCGCGCAGCTCACCAACGGCCCGGCCGGCTCCGCAGCCGATGTCGGCGACCACTCCGGCGGTGGGCAGCAGCTGGTAGGACCGCTCGCGGAGGCGCACCGCTTCGGGCAGCGAGTCGAAGCGGTCGAGGATCTCGATCAGGTTCTCGGTTGACATGTCGCCGAGCCTGCGACTTCATGTCGACGTGAAGTCAACACCCGAGTTCGCCATCGGCGACCTCGCCGCGCACTTCGGGCTCGCCGCGCACGTACTGCGGCACTGGGAGTCGATGGGGCTGCTGGCGCCCCGCCGGGTCTCGGGGCGCCGCCGGTACGGCCAGGACGACCTCTACCGGGTGGCGATCATCCTCCGAGCCAAGCAGGCGGGCCTCGGCCTCGAGGCGATCCGCGAGGTGCTGGCGACCGCGGAGCCCGGCGCGCGCCGGCGGATCATGCAGCGGCACCGCGACGAGCTCCGGCGGCGCATCGACGAGCTCCAGTCCTCGCTGGACCTCATCGAGTGCGCGCTGGACTGCGACCACGCCGACATCGCCACCTGCCCGCACTTCCAGCGGGTGCTCGACGAATCGGTCGCCGGGCGCTTTGTCCGGCCCGCCGGATCGGGGCCGCCGCCGCGGCCGGGGGTGGAGACGTAGACTGACCTCGACATTTCGTCGTTCGCAGGGGAGTGGGCACTTGTCCGGCACCGATCCCGCCGCGCTGCAGGAGCTGCGCGCCGTGGAGGCCGAGCTCAACGAACGCTGGCCGGAGACCAAGATCGAACCGTCGCTGGACCGGATCCGGGCGCTCACCGATCTGCTCGCCGAGCCGCAGCGCAGCTACCCGGTGGTGCACATCGCCGGGACCAACGGGAAGTCGTCGACCTCCCGGCTGACCGACGCCCTGCTGTCCGGGCTCGGCCTGCGCACCGGCCGCTACACCAGCCCGCACCTGCAGGTCGCCACCGAGCGGATCAGCATCGACGGCAAGCCGATCAGCCCGGAGGCCTACGTCGAGGCCTACCGCGACGTCGCGCCGTACGTGTCCATCGTGGACTCCCGCAGCGATGTGCGGATGAGTAAGTTCGAGGTGCTCACCGGCATGGCCTTCGCGGCCTTCGCCGACGCGCCGGTCGAGGCGGCGGTGGTCGAGGTCGGGCTGGGCGGCAGCTGGGACGCCACCAACGTCGCCGACGCCAAGATCGCGGTGGTCTGCCCGGTCGCGCTGGATCACGCCGAGTACCTGGGCGACGACATCGCCGGGATCGCCGCCGAGAAGGCCGGGATCATCAAACCCGGTTCGATCGCGGTGGTCGCGGCGCAGCCCGCGGCGGCCCAGCAGGTGATCATGGATCGCGTCGCGGAGGTCGACGCCACGGTCGCCCGCGAGGGCCAGGAGTTCGGCGTGCTGTCGCGGACCGTCGCGGTCGGCGGCCAGATGCTGAGCCTGCAGGGGCTGGGCGGCGTCTACGACGAGGTGTTCCTGCCGCTGCACGGCGAGCACCAGGCCCGCAACGCGGCGCTCGCGCTCGCCGCGACGGAAGCGTTCTTCGGAGCAGGCGCCGATCGCCAGCTCGACGTGGAGCGGGTCCGCGAGGGCTTCGCGAGCGTCGTGACCCCGGGCCGCCTGGAGCGGGTGCGCTCCGCGCCGACCGTGCTGGTCGACGCCGCGCACAACCCGCACGGCGCTCGGGCGCTGGCCGACGCGCTCAGCTCGGAGTTCTCCTTCCGCCGCCTGGTCGCGGTGGTCGGCGTGCTCGGCGACAAGGACGCGCGCGGCATCCTGACCGAGCTGGAGCCGGTGGTCGAGGAGATCGTGCTGACCCGCAACTCCTCGCCGCGGGCGATGGATCCCGACGAGCTGGCGGGCGTGGCCAAGGACATCTTCGGCCCGGACCGCATCGTCGTCGAACCGCGGCTGGACGACGCGGTCGAAACCGCGATCCAGCTCGCCGAGGAGACCGACGACCCGGGCGAATCGGTGTCCGGCGGCGGCGTGGTGATCACCGGCTCGGTGGTGACCGCGGGCGAGGCCCGAGCCCTCTTCGGCAAGGAACCGGCATGAGTGGTGGAGAGACTTTGACCGACGAGCAGAAGCCCGAGCCGGGCCACGGCCTGCCCGAGGCGCCGCCCGGTGTGCGCGACCCGTGGAAGGGTCTGCGCGGGATCATGGCGGGCACGCTGGTGCTGGAGTTCATCACCTTCATGCTGGCGCTGCCGGTGGTCTGGCGGTTCGGCGGCGGGGTGTCCAGCGCCGGGTTCGTCATCGTCGCGGTGCTGTCGGTGCTGATGCTGGCGGCGGCGTTCGTGCAGCGCCGCCCGTGGGGACTCGCCGTGGCGCTCGCGCTGCAGGGCGCGATGGTGCTGTGCTTCTTCGTGCACCCGTCGGTCGGCATCATGGGCGCGATCTTCGCCGCTATCTGGGGCTACATCCTCTACCTGCGCAACGACGTCGCCCGCCGGATGCGCGAGGGCCAGCTCTACGACCAGCTCGGCCACCCGCCCGGCTACCCGCCGGAGGACAAGGCCGACTGAGTTTCACCTGGTCGAGGCTGGTGCATCATGATGCGTGATCCGCATGCTCAGATGCATGCGGATCACTATCACGATCGACGACCAGATACTTGACCAGTTGGAGCTACGTGCGGCGCGCGAACGCACGACGATTAGTGCGCTGATCGAGGATGCGCTCCGCATGGGTGAACTGCGGAGGACACAACGGGCGACGTCGAGAACGGGGCGGTTTCACCTACCGACATTCGACCTCGTGGTGCCCCAACCTGGTGTTGACCTCAATGACAACGCCGCACTGCTCGAATTCATGGAGCACGACGAGTGATCGCCTGCAGGTTCGTGCTGACGACTGACGGTCAGCCGATGTCGATGACGGCTCGGCCGATGATCTCGCCGCGGTTGAGCGCGTCGTAGGCCTCTTGGGCCTGGTCGAAGGGGTAGCGGCGGCTGATCGCGTCCTGCGGGCGCAGGAGGCTCCTGGCGACCAGGTCGAGCAGGACCGGCATGTCGCGGCGTGGCTTGGCGCCGTAGGAGCCCTTGATCTGCAGCTTCCGCCGCGCCATGGTCGCCAGGTCGAACTCGCCCGTGGTGCCGCGGGCGGCGATGCCGACCACCACGACCTGCCCGCCCTCGACCACCGAGTCGCGCGCCACGTTGAACGTCGGCACCGCGCCGAGCGCCTCGAAGGCGACGTCGACCCCGCGGCCACCGGTGAGCTCGCGGATGGCGGCCGGGGCGTCCACCTCCGCCGAGTTGACCACGTGCGTGGCACCCAGCTCGCGTGCGCCTGCCAGCTTCTCCTCGCTGATGTCCACCGCGATGATCATCGACGCGCCGAACACCGCCGCGAGCTGGATCAGCGCCGACCCGACGCCGCCCGCCGCGACCACCGCGACGGTGTCGCCGACGCGCAGGTCGGCCGCGTGCCGCAGCGCGCCGTAGGCGGTCATGGTCGAGCAGCCCACCGAGGCCACGTCGGTCAGCTCCACGCCGTCGGGCACCCGGTACACCGAGGTCGCCGGGGTGACGCACCGCTCTGCCAGCCCGCCCTGGGAGTACATCCACACCGCGTCGCCGTCCGGCCGGAACAGCCGGGTCTCGTCGTCGTAGAGCCGCCCCTTGCCCCGGTTGAACTCGAAGAACCGCAGGCAGATCTCCTCGTTGCCGCGCGCGCACTGCGCGCACTGGCCGCACGGCATGATGAAGCTGGTGACCACCGGGTCGCCCACCGCGAGCCCGGTGACGCCGGGGCCGACCTCGGAGATCACGCCCGCGACCTCGTGCCCCAGCACCGCCGGGACCGGGAACGGCAGCTCGCCCTTGAGCACGTGCAGATCGGAGTGGCAGGCGCCGCAGGACCGCACGTCGATGGCGACCTCGCCCGCCCTCGGCACCGGATCGGCGAGCTCCTCGATCCGCATCGGCTGGTTGGCGGCGGTGTGCACAGCAGCGCGCATCCAGGTCTCCTCGTCAGACAGACCGGCCAGTCGGTTCGCCGGTGAAGCTATCGCGCCGCACCGCCGCGCACCAGGCCCGCGATCGGCACGAACTCTTCACCTGGGCGTCGATCCGAGGTGAGCCACCAGCCGCCTGGTGCGGATAGAACCGGGCGCATGAGCACCGATCCCGCGCTGAACCGGCGCACCCTGCTGCGGGGTGCCGCCACCGGACTCGCCGCCTCCGGCCTGCTGGCCGGTGCCCCGGCCTTCGCCCGCTCCGGACGCCCCGTGCTGACCCACGGCGTGCAGCTCGGCGACCCGCGTCCGGACGGCGCCGTGGTGTGGACCCGCGCCGACCGGCCGTCGCGGATGTTCGTCGAGATCTCCCGCCACGCCGACTTCCGCGGTTCGCGGCGGATCCCCGGCCCGCTGCTGACCCCGGAGACCGACGGCACCGGCGAACTCCTGCTGCCGCACCTGCCGCCCGGGCAGCAGCTGCACTACCGCGTCGTCGCCCAGGACCTGGACGGCCGGGTCGACAGCGAGCCGCTGACCGGCACCTTCCGCACCGTGCCGCGCGCTCGCCGCGACGTGCGGTTCCTGTGGTCGGGCGACGTCGTCGGGCAGGGCTGGGGCATCAACCCGGACGTCGGCGGCATGACGATCTACAACGCGATGGCCGCCCGCAACCCGGACTTCTTCCTGCACAGCGGCGACACCGTGTACGCCGACGGCCCGCTGCAGGAGTCGGTGGTGCTCCCGGACGGGCGGGTGTGGCGCAACATCGTCACCCCGGAGAAGTCCAAGGTGGCCGAAACGCTGGCCGAGTACCGCGGGCAGTTCGCCTACAACCTGCTCGACGAGAACTTCCGCCGCTTCGCCGCGCAGGTGCCGCAGCTGGTGCAGTGGGACGACCACGAGGTCACCAACAACTGGTACCCGGGCGAGGTCCTGGACTCCGACAAGTACACCGAGAAGCGCGTCGACGTGCTCGCCCAGCGGGCTTTCCAGGCGTTCCACGAGTGGCAGCCCGCCCGCCGCCAGGACGCGGTGGACGGCCGGGTGTACCGCAAGGTCTCGCACGGCCCGCTGCTCGACGTGTTCGTGCTCGACATGCGCAGCTACCGGGACCCGAACTCGGCGGGCACCAGCCCGGAGCGGATCCTCGGCGCGCGCCAGGCGCGGTGGCTGGTCGAGGAGCTCAGCCGGTCGCGGGCGACCTGGAAGGTGATCGCTTCCGACATGCCGATCGGCATCGTGGTGCCCGACGGCGACGCGATCGAAGGCGTCGCCAACGGCCTGCCCGGTGCGCCCAACGGTCGCGAGGCCGAGCTGGCATGGGTGCTGCAGGAGATCAGCCGCCGGCGGGTGCGCAACACGATCTGGCTGACCGCGGACGTGCACTACTCGGCGGCGATCGAGTACTCCCCGGAGCGCGCCGCCTTCGAGGGCTTCGACCCGTTCTGGGAATTCGTCTCCGGCCCGCTGCACGCAGGCGCGTTCGGCCCGAACAAGCTGGACCCGACCTTCGGTCCTGAGCAGGTGTTCGTCAGCGCGCCGAGCAGGCAGGGCGCCTCGCCGCTGGAGGGCTTCCAGCACTTCGGCGAGGTCAACATCGACGCCCGCACCGGCCAGCTGCGCGTCGACCTCCGCGACCAGGGCGGCCGCTCGCTGTGGGCCAAGACCCTCGACCCGCAGCGCTGACCAGCCACGATCGAGTTATTCGGTGGAGGTTGGGTGGGAAGTGCGGTACTTCCCACCCTCGTGGAGATGAACGAAGAAGAGCAGGTCACCATCCCGGCCGATCAGCGCCAGGAACTGGGACTGCGGCCAGGGAGCCGGATCGAGATCACGTTGGCGGGCGACGCGCTGATCCTCACGCATGCTCGCCCGGCATCGGCCCGCGGGAAGCGCATCGTCGAGCTGCTGCGGGGCAGCGGACGCGGCGAGATGACGACCGACGAGATCATGGAGCTGACGCGCGGCGAGTGATGCCGCCCCGCCGTCGGGCGTGTCACCTGCATCGATACGCTGGCGGGCAAAACGGGCGCGGTGCGTGACGGCACCTGGCGCCCAAGGCGACGAAGGAGGACAACCGTGAGCGAGCGCACCCTGGTCCTGGTCAAGCCGGACGGAGTCGAGCGCGGCCTGGTCGGCGAGGTGATCAGCCGGATCGAGCGCAAGGGCCTGAAGCTGGTCGCGCTGGAGCTGAAGAACGTCGACCGCGAGCTCGCCGAGCAGCACTACGCCGAGCACGACGGCAAGCCGTTCTTCGGCTCGCTGATCGAGTTCATCACCTCCGGGCCGGTCGTGGCCGCGTGCGTCGAGGGCCCGCGCGCCATCGCCGCGTTCCGCCAGCTGGCCGGTGGCACCGACCCGGTGGAGAAGGCGGCGCCGGGCAGCATCCGCGGCGACTTCGGCCTGGAGGTCCAGTTCAACCTCGTGCACGGTTCGGACTCGCCCGAGTCCGCCGCGCGCGAGCTCAAGCTCTGGTTCCCGGAGGTCTGAGACCCGTGACCGGCATCGACCCGGACGGCTTCGTCACCGGGCCGCACCGGGTGGATGCCGTCCACCCGGACCTGGTGGAGGCGCTGGCCGGGTTGTGGGCGCGGGTCACCGCGGCCGGCGGCGCGGCCGGGTTCAGCCCGACGGACCCGCTGGACGAGCTGCGCGCCGCAGCGACCAAGCTGGTCGACGAAGTGCGGACCAAGAAGGCGCACCTGATCACCATCGGCCAGCAGCACGTGCTGGTCGGAATCGCGGTGCTGCGGCCGCGGCAGCTGCCGGTCCGGACGCACACCGGCGAGCTCGTCTGGCTGGCGGTCGACCCGGCGCTGCAGGGCAGGGGCTGGGGCGGGCAGCTGCACGACGCGGCGCTGGTGCACGCGCAGGCGATCGGCCTGGAGATGCTGGACCTGGTCACCCGCAGCGGGCACGGCCTGGAGCGCTACTACGCGCGCCTCGGCTGGGTCGAGCGGGGCCGCTGGCCAGGTGCGGTCCGCGTCGCCCCTGGTGACGACCGGGACGAGATCTGGTTCACCCGGGAAGTCGGATCCCGCGCGCGGTGAGCCCGGCGCGCGGCCGCCAGCGCAAGAAGAAAGACCTCATCGGAATTCGCCCCGGGCCCCTTGGCGGGGCCGGGGCCTTTACCCTGGTTGGGTGCGTGTGGAGTCCGTTTTCGACAGGTTGGAACCGCTGCTGCCGCGCGTCTCCAAACCCGTGCAGTACGTGGGTGGGGAGCTCAACGCGACGCTGAAGGCGTGGGACGACACCGCCATCCGGTGGTGCCTGATGTACCCCGACGCCTACGAAGTCGGCCTGCCCAACCAAGGCGTCCAGATCCTCTACGAGATCCTCAACGAGCAGCCGGACGTGCTGGCCGAGCGCACCTACGCGGTGTGGCCGGACCTCGAAGCGCTGATGCGCGAGCACGGCATCCCGCAGTTCACCGTGGACGCGCACCGGCCGGTCGGCGCCTTCGACGTGCTCGGCGTCAGCTTCGCCACCGAGCTGGGCTACACGAACCTGCTCGGTGCGCTGGACCTGGCGGGGATCCCGCTGCACGCCGCCGACCGCACCGATGATCACCCCATCGTGCTGGCCGGTGGGCACGCGGCGTTCAACCCGGAGCCGATCGCGGACTTCCTGGACGCGGCGGTGCTGGGCGACGGCGAGGAAGCCGTTCTGGAGATCACCGAGGCGATCCGCCGCTGGAAGGCGGAGGGGCAGCCGGGCGGCCGCGACGAGCTGCTGCTGCGGCTGGCGGAGTCCGGCGGCGTGTACGTGCCGAAGTTCTACGACGTCTCCTACCGCGCCGACGGTGCGATCGACCAGGTCGTGCCGAACGACGAGCGCGCTCCGTACCGGGTCTTCAAGCGCACCACCATGGAGCTCGACGACTGGCCCTACCCGAAGCAACCGCTGGTGCCGCTGGCCGAGAGCGTGCACGAGCGGATGAGCGTGGAGATCTTCCGCGGCTGCACCCGCGGCTGCCGGTTCTGCCAGGCCGGGATGATCACCCGGCCGGTGCGGGAGCGCTCCATCGAGGGCATCGGCGAGATGGTGCAGCGCGGCCTGGCGGCCACCGGGTTCGAGGAGGTCGGGCTGCTGTCGCTGAGCTCGGCCGACCACTCCGAGATCGCCGACATCACCAAGGGCCTGGCCGACCGCTACGAGGGCACCAACACCGGCCTGTCGCTGCCGTCCACCCGGGTGGACGCGTTCAACATCGACCTGGCCAACGAACTCTCCCGCAACGGCCGCCGCTCCGGGCTGACCTTCGCCCCGGAGGGCGGCAGCGAGCGGATCCGCCGCGTGATCAACAAGATGGTGTCGGAGGAGGACCTGATCCGCACCGTCTCGGCGGCCTTCGCCAACGGCTGGCGGCAGGTCAAGCTGTACTTCATGTGCGGTCTGCCCACCGAGACCGACGAGGACGTGCTGCAGATCGCCGAGATGGCCAAGGAGGTCATCCGCGCGGGCCGGGAGGCTTCCGGGCGCAAGGACATCCGCTGCACGATCTCCATCGGCGGGTTCGTGCCCAAGCCGCACACCCCGTTCCAGTGGGCCGCGCAGACCGACCCGGACACCGTCGACGCGCGGTTGCGCAAGCTCCGCGAGGCGATCAACTCCGATCGCCGGATCGGCCGCAACATCGGCATGCGCTACCACGACGGCAAGCCGTCGATGATCGAAGGCCTGCTCTCCCGCGGGGACCGGCGGCTCGGGCGGGTCATCGAACGGGTGTGGCGCGAGGGCGGCCGGTTCGACGGCTGGAACGAGCACTTCTCCTACGAGCGCTGGGTCGACTGCGCCGCAGCCGAGCTCGAGCCGCTGGGCGTGGACCTGGACTGGTTCACCACCCGGGAGCGGACCGAGGGCGAGGTCCTGCCGTGGGACCACCTCGACTCCGGCCTGGACAAGGAATGGCTGTGGGCCGACTGGCAGGACGCGCTGGAGGCCCGCGAGCAGGACGACTGCCGGTGGACGCCGTGCTTCGACTGCGGGGTGTGCCCGACCATGGGCACCGACATCGAGGTCGGGCCGACGGGGCGGAAGCTGCTGCCGATCTCGCCGGTCGGGCAGGGCTCCCCGGTCCGCAACCCGGCCTTCACCCAGGGCTGAAAGCGGTCGGCGAGCCCTGGTCAGAGTCTTCTGGCCAGGTCGCTCGCCGGTCCCGCCCGCCGGGCCGGAGCTCGGTGCGGAGGCGTCCGGCGTTGTACGTTCCTTCGAAAACTGGCCCGCAGGTGTTGTCACACTGCGGTTGAGCAAGCAAGCATCGGCATCGAAGGCGGTCGGCAGGACCGCCCGATGACGATCATGGTCGGGAGGGCATCCTGAGTCGGCGAGATCATCCGAATCCCTCGGCTCCACCGGTGCAGAAGCTGCGGCTCCGCTACGCCAAACGGGGGCGGCTGCGGTTCACCTCGCACCGGGACGTGGCGCGCACCTTCGAGCGCGCGCTGCGACGGGCCGGGGTACCGATGGCGTATTCCCAGGGCTTCAGCCCGCACCCGAAGGTGTCGTGGGCGGGCGCGGTGCCCACCGGCGTGTCCAGCGTGGCCGAGTACGTGGAGCTTCAGCTCGTGGAGCGGGTGGAGCCCGCGGCCCTGCGCGCCGAGCTCAACGCCGCGCTGCCCGACGGCATCGACGTGCTCGAAGCCGCGGAGGCCCGGCCGGGCGCGCTGGCGGACCGGCTGGAGGTGAGCCGGTGGCGGATCGACCTGCCCGGCACGGACGTCGCCGAGCTGCGCGACGCCGTCACCGCGCTGATGGCCGCCGACACGGCGCTGGTGGAGCGGATGACCAAGGACGGTCGCCGCACCATCGACGCTCGTGCGGCGCTGCTCAGCGCGGAGGTCCAGACCACCCACTCGGCAGTCGCGCAGAGTGATCAAATTTCCGCCGCGACCGCCCAGGTGGACGATTGGCCGAAGGCATCGGAACCGTATGGGATACTTGTAACGGTCGTTCGGCAGACAACACCCGTCGTACGACCCGACGACGTACTGAGCGCCCTGCGTGTCGTCGCCGGTCTGGAACCGTCGGCCGCCGCGAGCGCGACCCGGCTGGAACAGGGTCGGCTCGACGACGGAGGCGGCATCGCCGACCCGTTGGCCCAGGACTCAGGCGCCGAGCGGATTCCGGCAGGGGAGCCCACGGCCGGATGACGGACGGCGTGGACGTCGCCGACCCGCCGTGTGACTTCCCGGCCTGAAGGCCCGGGGCGGAGGGAACACCAGAATTGCCGTCGCCCGCGGGCGGCGGAGACCGAAGAACGCACATGCCTCTGTGCGGCCGCGTCCACCCGGACGCGCCCGGGGGCGGAGGAGCTGGATGTTGAACACGGACAACCCCGCTGGAAGCGCCAGCGGGCAATCGCCCACACCCACCGGAGCGGAGCAGGGCACGATCGAGCTGCCCGCCAAGCTCCGCGTGCACGCACTGGCCAAGCTGCTGGGTTCCAGCAGCCGGGAGATCATCAACACGCTGGAGTCGATCGGCGAATCGGTCCGCAGCGCGCAGTCGAACATCACCCGCGAGGTGGCGCTGCAGGTCGTCGAGGCGCTGAACCCGGAGCTGGTGGCCGAGTCGGAGACCCCGGCCGAGCCGGAGTCGCCCGCCCAGCCGGAGCAGGCCGAGGCCGCTCAGCCCGAGCAGCCGGCTGCCGAGGAACCGGCGGCCGTCGAGCCCGCGATCCCGGCCGCGCACTTCGCGGCGGCCGCGAACGAGCCCGCTCCGGAGAGCAACGCGCTGGCCGGGCTGACGCCGGTCTTCGCGGCGCCGGAGGCCATGTTCCTGGCGCCGTCCGCGGCGCCGCAGGAGTCGCGGCCCGAGCCGAAGGCCGAGCCGGAGCCCGCCCCCGCTGCCGAGGTCGAGGAGCCCGCCGAGGCCAAGGCCGAAGCCCCGGAGGACTCCGCCGACGGCGACGAGGACGGCGAGGGCACCGGTCGGCGGCGCCGCCGCCGTGGCCGCCGCGGTCGCGGTCGTGGCCGCGGTGCCGACTCCGAGACCGGTGGCGAAGGCGACTCGGAGGCCTCCGAGGAGGCCGAGACCGCTGAGCAGCCCGCGGCGGAAGAACCCGCCGAGGAGCAGCCCGCCGCCGAGTCCGAGGGCGCGGGGGAGTCGAACCGCCGCCGCCGTCGCCGTCGTCGCCGCAAGGGTTCGTCCGACGACGAGACCGGTGCCCGCGAGGACGACCCGCCGAACACCGTCGTGCACGTCCGCGAGCCGTCCGCCGAGCCCCGCCAGGACAGCAGCGACGACGAGGTCCGCGCGGTCAAGGGCTCGACCCGCCTGGAGGCCAAGCGGCAGCGCCGCCGGGACGGCCGCGAGGCCGGTCGCCGCCGTGCGCCGGTGCTCTCCGAGGCCGAGTTCCTGGCCCGTCGCGAGTCGGTGGACCGCAAGATGGTCGTCCGGCAGAACGGCGACCAGACGCAGATCGCGGTGCTGGAGGACAACGTCCTCGTCGAGAACTTCGTGACCTCCTCGGGCACCGGCTCGCTGGTCGGCAACGTCTACCTGGGCCGCGTGCAGAACGTGCTGCCCAGCATGGAAGCCGCCTTCGTCGACATCGGCCGCGGCCGCAACGCGGTGCTCTACGCCGGTGAGGTCGACTGGGACGCAGCCGGGTTGGCGGGCAAGGCGCGCCGCATCGAGCAGGCGCTGTCCACCGGTGACAGCGTCCTGGTGCAGGTCACCAAGGACCCGGTCGGCCACAAGGGCGCCCGGCTGACCACCCAGATCAGCCTGCCGGGCCGGTTCCTGGTGTACGTGCCGGGCGGTGGCGCCACCGGCATCAGCCGCAAGCTGCCGGACACCGAGCGCAAGCGGCTCAAGGAGATCCTGAAGCGGATCGTCCCGGACAACGCCGGGGTGATCATCCGCACCGCGTCGGAGGGCACCAGCGAAGAGGCGCTGGACCGCGACGTGCGGCGCCTGCAGGCGCAGTGGGAGGTCATCAAGGAGAAGGCCGAGATCCCCGGCGCCCAGGCCCCGCAGCTGCTCTACGAGGAGCCGGACCTGCTGATCAAGGTCGTCCGCGACCTGTTCACCGAGGACTTCTCGCAGATGACCGTCCAGGGCTCCGACGCCTGGGACACCATCGAGGCCTACGTCCAGCACGTCGCGCCCGACCTGGCGCAGCGGCTGGTCAAGCACGTCGGCAAGAACGACGTGTTCACCGAGCAGCGGATCACCGAGCAGATCGCCAAGGCCCTGGACCGCAAGGTCTGGCTGCCCTCCGGCGGTTACCTGGTGATCGACCGCACCGAGGCCATGACGGTGATCGACGTCAACACCGGCAAGTTCACCGGTTCCGGCGGCAACCTCGAGGAGACCGTCACCCGCAACAACCTGGAAGCGGCCGAGGAGATCGTCCGCCAGCTCCGGTTGCGCGACATCGGCGGCATCATCGTCATCGACTTCATCGACATGGTGCTGGAGTCCAACCGCGACCTGGTGCTGCGCCGCCTCACCGAGTGCCTGGGCCGGGACCGCACCCGCCACCAGGTCGCCGAGGTGACCTCGCTGGGCCTGGTGCAGATGACCCGCAAGCGGGTCGGCACCGGCCTGCTGGAGGCCTACAGCAGCACCTGCGAGCACTGCCGCGGCCGCGGCCTGCTGGTCTCCACCGAGCCCGCCAACCACCCGAACGGCCACGGCCACGGCGGCGGCGGGAACAGCAGCGGCAACAACGGCTCGCGCCGCAACCGCAACCGCGGCAAGCAGCACGAGGCCGAGCAGCCGGAGCCGAAGCAGCCGGAGCCCGTGAAGGCGGCCGAGCCGGAGAAGGCCGAGGCCGCGAAGCCCGAGGTTGCGAAGGCCGAGGTTGCGAAGGCCGAGGCCCCGAAGGTCGAGACCGCGAAGCCCGAGGCTGCGAAGGTCGAGCAGGCGAAGCCTGCGGAGGTGCAGGCCGAAGCGGCAGCGGAGGTCGAGCCCGCGGCAGCGGAGGTCGAGCCGAAGGCGGAGGCCGTCGAGGCGAAGCCGGTCGAAGCGGCGAAGCCCGCTGAGGCCGCGAAGCCGGTCGAGCAGCCGGCGGCAGCCGTCAAGGCCGCGGAGCCGGCCGTCGCGGAGGCGAAGCCGACGGCCGCGCCGGAGGCCAACGGCCGACGGCGGAAGGCGACGCGAGCGGCCGGCAGCGCCGGCGCGGCGGTGGCGCCGCTGGTGGTCAGCAAGCCGGCGGAGCCGGTGGGGCCTGCTGACAACGGCCTGGCCGAGGTGGCTCCGGCCGCGCCGGTCCGCCGGGCTCGCCGCCGGTCCGCGTCGCGGCCCGCTGGTCCGCCCGTCGAGGGCTGAGTCAACGCGCTGGGATGGCCGATCCGTTCTCGAACGGGTCGGCCATTTCGCTTCTCCGGGTAAGGACGCGCTGATCTGCGCGGACTCCGTGGCTGGGACGAATCCGCTCGCTGTTTTGCTCGGCTGTGCTATTTTTTGCTCATGCGAGCAAATTTCAGCTCGGATGAGCAAGGAAGGTCGTTCACCGAGCAGGGCAGGCGGGCGCAGATCGTCGCGGCGGCCATCGATGCGATCGTCGATCTCGGCTATCCGCGCGCTTCCTTCGGCCAGATCGCCCAGCGCGCCGGGCTGAGCAGCACCGGGATGATCTCCTACCACTTCAAGAACAAGGCCGAGCTGATGCGGCAGGTCGTCGCCGACGTCTACCGGACGGCCGAGGAGCTGGTGGGAGCCCGCGTCGACGCAGCCGACACGGCGCGGGCGCAGCTCCGCGCGTTCATCGAGTCGAGCGCGGACTTCTACCGCACGCACCACCGCCAGCTCCGCGCGCTCACGGAGATCCTCATCAACGAGCGCGGCGGCGATCCGGTGCTGCCGCACCGCCGCGAGATCGAGGGCCTCGCCGAGCTCTTCCGCGCCGGTCAGCGGGCCGGCGAGTTCCGGGACTTCGACCCGCACGTCATGGCGGTGACGGTGCGCCACGCGCTGGACGGCGTCGCGCTGCGCCTCGGCACGGAAGCCGACACCGACGCGCAGCTCTACGCCCGCGAACTCGCCACCACCTTCGACCTCGCGACCCGAGCCGACCAGGAGAACTCATGACCAACTCCGTGCCGAGGAGGGGCGAGCCCAACCGCACCTCAGGGGACCGTGACGCAACCCAGTCACAAGAAATCTCGAAACGCGAGATCAACCCTGAACGCGACCACCGCTGTGAATCGCGGGGAGGCGGGACTGCGGTAGAGCTGGACTCGGGCCGCGTGAGAGGGCTGAGCTTCGACGAGCACCTGCTCTTCCAGGGAATCCCCTACGCCGCGCCGCCCGTCGGCGAGCTGCGCTGGAGCCTGCCTCGGCCGGTCGAGCCGTGGGCCGGGGTGCGGGACGCGACCGAGCCGGGCAGCCCGTGCCCGCAGCTCCCGCAGTCCTTCGCCGACGTGGGCAGCGTGGACGAGGACTGCCTGTTCCTGAACGTGACCGCCCCGCGCACCGGTGGCCGCAAGCCGGTCATGGTGTGGCTGCACGGTGGCGGCGGGACCAACGGCGAGGGGTCGGTCTTCGACGCGCGGCGGCTGTCGGTCGCCGAGGACGTCGTGGTGGTGACCGCGAACTACCGGCTGGGCATCTTCGGCAACTTCGGCTACCCCGGACTGCCCGGCGGCGCGTTCGGCCTCGCCGACCAGCAGGAGGTGCTCCGCTGGGTGCAGCGCAACATCGGGGCCTTCGGCGGTGACCCGGACAACGTGACGCTGTTCGGCGAGTCCTACGGCGGGCTCTCGATCGGCGCGCACCTGGTGGCCCCGGGCTCGGCGGGCCTGTTCCACCGGGCGATCGTGCAGAGCGGCTTCCCGCTGATGCGCGCTCCGGCGAACACCTACGTGCCCGGCTCGCCGGAGATGCCGTCGCTGTGGCTGTCGGCGGCCGAGCTCGAAGGGCTGGCCGAGCACGTGATCGGCGAGGCCGGATGGGTGCGGCCGGGCCGGGGGAGCGCGATCGACCAGCTGCGCGCGCTGCCCGTCGAGCAGCTGCTCCAGCTGAGCCCGGTGTTCACCCGGACCGGATTCGGCAACGAGGTGCTGCCGGAGTCACCGGCGCGGGCGCTGGCGGAAGGCCGCTTCCACCGGGTGCCGGTGCTCGCGGGCAACACCCGGGACGAAGCCAGGTTGTTCGTCGCGATGTTCTTCGACGGCACCGGTCAGCCGGTCACCCCGGACGGCTACGGCAAGCTGCTGGCGGAGGGCTTCGACGCCGCGGCCGACGACATCGCGCGCGAGTACCCGCTCGAGGCCTACGCGACACCCAGCCTCGCCTGGTCGACGGTGATCAACGACGCCGCGTGGGCGCGCTCGCTCTGGGACCTCGCGCAGGCCCTGCACGAGCACACCCCCACCTACGTCTACGAGTTCGCGGACCGGGACGCGCCGCCGGTGGTGCCGTTCCCGGAGGGCTTCCCGCCCGGCGCCTACCACGCGGCCGAACTCCCGTACCAGTTCGACGTGGGCGGGATCGCACCGCTGTCGGCGCAGCAGTGGCGGCTGGCCGCGACGATGCACCGCTACTGGGCCAACTTCGCGCGCAGCGGCGACCCCAACGGGCCAGGCCTGGTCACCTGGCCGCGCTTCACGCCCGACCAGCACGTCCAGTCGCTGCACCCGGAGCGCATCGGTCCCGCCGACTTCGCCGCCGACCACCGCCTGGACTTCTGGACCCGCCTCACCTGATCCGGTGTGCGGTGAAGGGCACCTTTTAGCAAGTAAGTTGCCTGAAGGTGCCCTTCACCGGGAGATCAGTTCTGCTCAGGCGTGTCGAAGGTCGGGATGTCGGTCCGGTCGTCGGAGCTGGGCACGTCGCCCGGCAGCTCCACCGCCTCCGTCAGCGGTCCCGGCGACCAGGTGCCCCAGTGGGTTTCCGGCCGGATGTCCAACGCCGCCTGCGCGGGCAGCGCGTCCGCGTCGTAGGGGTGCACGACGTAGAGGGAGCCCCAGTCCTGCTGCGGGTCGCCGCGCAGGTAGGTCGGCAGCTCCCGCACGCTCGACGCCACGTTGAGCCAGCCGAACGGCCCGCCGGCGTCCGGCGACGACCAGCCCTCGCCGACGTCGCGCACCAGCTCACCGGCCGACACCCGGAAGTGCGGCATCTCGGCGACACCGTTGTACAGACCGGAGATCCGCAGGCACGGGTGCACCAGCGCGGCGGGCCACTCCACGAACGTCGGGGAGTCGCCGACGAGCTCGGTCATGCTGGTCAGCTTCGGCACGCGCGGGGCGGTCACCGCCAGCCAGCCCTCCGCGCCGAGCGCCTGGTCGACCGCGACGACCCGCATCTTCGTGGCGCCCTCGGCCTCGGCGCCCAGCGTGTAGCGGTGGTCGCGCCAGCCCGGCGGCGGGCCCTGCTCCACCTCGTAGCGCCCGGTGATCTCGAAGCCGCGCTCGGTGTCCCGGCCGAACTCCAGCATCAGCGAGTTCGCGCCGGTCTCCGAGCCCGCCAGGCTGAGCACCACCGGGGTCTTGCCGCTGAGCGCCTCCTCCGGCAGGTCGTACCAGGGCGTGCGCAGCTCACCGGTGCCGAGCCCGGCCTCGTCGTAGCTGCCCCAGGCCGGGGCGGCGTCGTCGCCGAACTGGTGCGGCGGCCGCCAGCTCGGCTCCTCCGCGTCGCCGCCGCTGCTGACCGGCACGCCGGGCCGGGCGAAGCCGGTCTCCTTCGACCGCAGGTACTCCGCAGCGGTCTCGTGGCCGACCAGCCGCCGCGGCGGAACCGGCACGGCCTTGTCGGTGGCCTTGGCGGCCACCGCGGGCTGCTCGGGCGACACCGGCAGCACACCGGCCCGCGGATCGGTCTCCACGTCGATGTAGTCGGACAACCCGCAGCTGGAGCCGGTGAGCTGCTTGATGTTGTCCACACCCAGGTTGTAGGTGTCGTCCTGCTTCTGGATGGCCTTGCCGAAGGCCGCCAGCTCGCCGAGCACCAGCAGAGCGCACAGCACCGACAGCGGCGCGGTGCCCAGCCGCAGCGCCCGGCTGCGCTTCTCCGGGCTGTCCCAGCTCTCGTCGACGACCTTCGGGTTGTTCTCGTCGATGCGCAGGTGCTCGATCAGCGCGATGACGCCCGCGACCGCGGCGAAGACCAGGAACAGCGTGCTGAAGTTGTAGCCGCCGATCGACGGCGGCTTGTCGAACCACGGGATGCCCCAGCCGGAGACGTACCACCAGGCGTTCGGCCCGGTGGCCGCGAACGCCAGGATCACCATCAGCCCGGCCACGAACGCCGCCCGGTTGCGCCGCGAGCGCAGCACCGTGGTGCTGGTGGCCAGCGCGGTGAGCGCGGCCAGCGCGCCGCCGAAGGCGGCGAAGATGCCGAAGTGGTGGGTGTGCTTGGTCGGGGTCAGGGCCAGCACGACGAAGCACATCGCGACGATCGCCAGCAGCCGCCGGCTCGGGCCCAGCGCAGCGCCCCGGACCCGGTTGCGGCGCAGCAGCACCACGGCGCAGGTCACCAGGCACAGGATCACCAGCAGCACCGGGAAGCGGCGCGTCAGCGAACCGTCCGGGCTCTGGCTGAACAGCAGGCTGTAGCGGCTGAGCTCCTCGTACCACCGGCCGTTGGGCCCGAAGGTGGTCTTGAGCTCCATCGAGTCCAGCACGGAGCGGAAGGTCTGGTCGTAGAAGACCAGCGTCAGGATCACGAAGCCGGAGGCGGCGATCGGCGCCAGCACCGGCAGCCAGCCGAACTCCTGCGCCCGCTTGCGCACCAGCCGGTACAGCGGCTTGATCGCGGCGACGTAGGGCAGCACGGCGACCAAGCCGTGCGGGTTGACGCCCACCGACAGGGCCGCGGCCACCAGGCCCAGGGCCGCGGGCACCAGCCGCCCGGTGGCCACCGCGCGCTCGACGGCGCACAGCGCCAGCAGCGAGAACAGCACCACGACCGGCTCGGCGCGGAGGCCGTTGTTGTAGGGCAGCCAGAACGCCAGGAACACCGCGGCGGCGGCCCAGCCCGCGGCGTTGGAGCGCCGCACCTGCTGGCCGAGCCTCGGGAGCACCTCGCGGCTGATCAGCAGCCAGGACACGATGCCCATCAGCAGCGCGGGCAGCCGCACCCACGGCGTCGCCGTGGACACCTGCACCCACAGCGCGTAGACCTCGTAGAACCAGCCGAACGGCGATTCGGGGTTGGCGAACCAGCGGTAGTAGTTGCTGACGTACCCGGCGCTCTCCTCCGAGCGCACCATGCTGAGCACGTAGCCGTCGTCGGAGGTCATCGCCCCGATCAGCCACCACACGCCCAGTGCGACGAACACCGCCGCGTCGCGCAGCGTCGGCTTCCACCAGCCGGTCGGGGCCAGCCGCGGTGCGCGCCGCCCGGCCCGCACGTCCAGCCGCCGCAGGCACAGCACGGAGCCGATGAACGCCGCGACGGTCAGCGCCATCATGACCACCTTCAGCACCGTTGGTTCGGTGCTGAACCGGTTGTCCACGCGGGCCTCGAACGACAGGCCCCGGACGTCGTCGACCGCGTTGTCGAGCGCGGAGTAGACGCCGGTCAGCTGGGGTCGCTGGTCGCCGAGCACGTGCGCCCACTGCTTGCCGCCGACGGTGGCGGTGGTGCCCGAGGCGTCCGCGCGCAACGCGATGGTGCAGTCACCGGGCGGCAGCTGGGTCGTGCTGACCTGCCGTCCCTTGGAGAACAGCGCCACCTGGCCGTCGTCGACCTGCAGCACCAGACCGGTCAGCTTGCCGAAGTCCGAGGACGGCGGGTTCGTGCTCAACAACATGCCGGGCCCGGCGGTGCGCTCGTCGAGGCTCCGCACGGCGGCGCAGGGCACCTCCGCGTCCAACCACAGCGGTGAGTAGGCGACCAGCGGGGCGGACACCGATCTGGTGCCCTCCGCCGTCGGCCACTTGAGCGTGGTGACGTCGTGTTTGACCGGGAGGAACGGGATCAGGAGCGCGAGCACCGTCCCGAAGATTCCGAGGATTGCGGCAGACAGCCGAAGTCGCTTCGCCGAGTGCACGCGCAGCACCTTACGGGGCTGTGACGGAGCGGGTACGAGTGCACCCCCAGCGGTGAGCGCGCCGTTACCGCCTGGTCCTCACGTCGTTACCGCGCGGTAGTTGATCTTCCGCCGAACGTGTTCCGCACCACCGATCAGGCGGCGGGCGAGGTGGCCGGTGTCTGATCGGCGACCAGGACGTCGACGTCGCGGTCGCGGCCGGTGCGGTGGTGCAGGACGAGCTCTGCGAGCAGCCCCACCGAGATCATCTGCACCGCGAAGATCTCCAGCAGGATGCCCAGCGTCAGCAGCGGCCGGGTGCCGATCGGGTCGTCGGTGAACAGCCACACGCCCGTCAGGTACAGCAGGATCAGCGTGCCGATCGTGCCCGCCAGCATCCCCAGCCCGCCGAACAGGTGCGCGGGCCGCCGCCCGTAGCGGGTCAGGGCGACCACCGTGAGCAGGTCCAGCGCGCCGCGCAGGTAGCGCTCCAGGCCGTACTTGGACTTGCCGTGCAGCCGCGGCCGGTGGTGCACCGGCAGTTCGGCGACCCGGTAGCCGAGCTGGTGCGCCAGCGCCGGGATGTAGCGGTGCAGCTCCCCGTACAGCGGCACCCGCCGGTAGACCTCGGTGCGGGCGGCCTTGAGCCCGCAGTTGTGGTCGGACAGCTTCAGGCCGGTGATCAGCCCGGTGAACCAGTTGAACACCTTCGACGGCAGCCGCTTGCCCAGCGGGTCCTGCCGGTTCGCCTTGTGCCCGCTGACCAGGTCGGCGCCCGCGTCGAGCTCGGCCAGCAGCCGGGGGATCTCGGCCGGGTCGTCCTGCAGGTCGGCGTCGAGCGTGACCAGCAGCTCACCGCGCACCTCGGCGACACCGGCGGCCAGCGCGGCCGCCTTGCCGAAGTTGCGGCGCAGCCGGATGCCGCGGATCCGCGGATCCCGCGCCGCGTGCTCGCTGATCACCTGCCAGCTGCCGTCGGTGCTGCCGTCGTCGACGACCACCAGCTCCCAGCTGCGGTCCTGCTGCTGCATCGCCTCGCTGATCTCGGCGAACAGCGCGGGCAGGTTCTCCTGCTCGTTCTTCGCCGGAGCGAGCAGCGACACCTGCGGTAACGGGGTTTGCGTCATGACGCGACCTGCGGGCTTTCGGTGAGGGGCCGGATCCACCAGCCGTCGGGGAAGTGGAAGGCGACGCGCAGCAGGCCCGGCTGGGCGGGCGCGGCCGCTTCGAACCCGAGCCCGATCTCGATGCCCGGCGTCTGCGCTTCGGCGTCGGAGCGCGGGATGTCCACGACGCCGCCGCCGACCACGGTGCCGCTCTGGTCGAGCACCGCGACGCAGCCGGCCCGCTCGATGCCGGAGATCGCCCAGCCCTTGAGCATCCGCGCGCCGCCCTCGACCTGGTCGGTCTCGACGTTGAGGACCACGTCCCTGCCGTCCGGGCGGGGCTCCCGGAACGCGCCCTCGCTGGGCGTGCGCCAGTTCGCGGTGCTGACCCGGTCGCCGATCTCCAGGCCGTCGGGGCAGTTCAGGGTGAACTCCGGGGAGAACGGGTAGTGGCCCAGCGCCTGCAGCCGCGGCAGCAGCCGGTCCGGTTCCGGGAACCGGTCGGCGAAGTGCTCCGGGTGCCCGATGCGCGCGGAGATGGCCAGCAGGTCCTGGTTCGCCGAGTCGGCCCGGACGCTCTGCGCCATCGGCGCGCCCAGCGCCACGGTGGCCAGCACGGTGCCCGCGACGGTGACGGTGCGCAGCTTCGGCAGCTTGGGCCAGGCCACCACGATCACCAGCAGCGCGATCCACAGCGCGGCGGTCATGCTGTTGTACCGGCTCTGCAGCCCGGCCGATTCGCCGAACGCGGCCCGCGAGCCGGAGATCATCACCGCGCAGCCGACGGCGTAGACCGCCAGACCCCACCAGGGTGCGGCGCTGCGCCGCTGCTCCGGCGTCTGCTGGGCGTGTACCACCAGCGCCGCGAGCCCGGCCACACCGGCGATCAGCGCGATCGCCGGTTCGGTGCCGGTCCACACCATGCCGAGCATGCTCAGCCCGGCCAGCAGCGCCTGCGCCGGATCGTCGGTGGGCGAAGCGCCCCCGCCGCCCTGCGGGCCGCGCAGCACCAGCCAGGAGAGCACCACGACCACCCCGACCACCATCGGAGCCGCCACCCACCGGCGCCGGTCGCCGCGCAGCCACGCGATCAGGGCCAGCGCCGGCCACACCGCGAACGACGTGCCGTAGCTGATCGACGCCAGCAGGCCGAAGACGATCGCCCAGAGCCGGTGCTCGCGCTGCATCGCCAGCAGCGCCGCGAGCACCAGCATCAGCGCGAGGATCCAGGACGCGCCGCTCATCGAGCGCACGTAGTTGTGGATGCCGTGCGGGTTGAACACCAGCGTCGAGGTGGCCGCCACCAGCCCGGCCCGCTGCCAGCCGTTCAGCTCCTTCGGCAGCATCGCCCACACCAGCAGCACGCTGATCACGCCGAAGGCGAGGATCGCCAGGCCCAGCGGCTGGTTGAGCCCGTTGCCGTACCGGGCGCTGAGCCAGAACAGCAGGCTGGGCAGCACGAACGGGTGCTCGTTGCGGAAGCCCAGGAGGGCCTCCGGGCGCAGCGTCCCGTCGTCGTTGGTGAGGTCGAGCAGGACCCACCAGTAGTCGTAGAAGTGCATCTGCGAGTAGCGCAGCACTTCCCGCAGCATCAGCAGCGGCGGAACGATCGCCGACAGGCCGAGCAGCAGCGGGCCGAACCGGTGCAGCGGGTTCGGGCGCGGAGCGGTGCCGGTGCCGGCGCGCTCGTCCCGCTCGGCCTCCGGTGCGATGTCAGTCACGAGCTGTTTCCCCAGATCAAGTAGAACGGCGACCTACCGTAGCAAGGGCTCGGGCAGGCCTGGCACCTTCTTTCGGCAGGGGTCGATTTGACCGCGTCCAACGGGCCGACTTACGCTGACGCGGCTCACCTGTCGCCCGGCTCCCGCAGCCGTGCGCCCCGCGTGGAGCGGCCCCGCCCGATCGGGGTCCGGAACGCGGTCTGTATGATGGGTGAGAACTTCTCGCCGCCGGACGGGCGGAGAGAGAAAACGCCTGTTTCGAGTGGTGCTCCGCGCTGCCGGGACGGGAACCCCACCGAGGCGCTGCACCAGCGGCGTGGTAGGAATCCTCGATCCTCTTCGGGTCGAGGTGGACGTCCGCCGCAGACCTGGTGAAAGTAGCGAAACCGAGCAGCAGGAGACTTCCGACTCATGTACGCGATCGTCAAGACCGGCGGCAAGCAGTACAAGGTGGCTGTCGGAGACGTCGTCGAGGTCGAGAAGCTCGAAGGCGAGCTGGGCTCCGAGGTCAGTCTCCCGGCACTTCTGGTCGTCGATGGCACCGATGTCACGACCGACGCCGACGCGCTGGCCAAGGTGTCGGTGACCGGCAAGCTGGTCGAGCAGACCAAGGGCCCCAAGATCCGCATCCACAAGTTCAAGAACAAGACCGGCTACCACAAGCGACAGGGTCACCGCCAGAAGCTGACCCGCGTCGAGGTCACCGGCATCAACAAGTGAGGACCTGAGTAGTCATGGCACACAAGAAGGGCGCATCCAGCTCTCGGAACGGCCGCGACTCGAACCCCAAGTACCTCGGGGTGAAGCGCTACGGCGGCCAGGTCGTCAAGGCCGGTGAGATCCTGATCCGTCAGCGTGGGACCAAGTTCCACCCGGGTCTGAACGTGGGTCGCGGCAACGACGACACCCTGTTCGCGCTGGAGGCCGGTACCGTCGAGTTCGGACGTTACCGGGGCCGCAAGGCCGTCAGCGTGAAGCCGGTCGAGGCCTGATCCGGCTCTCGACTGCGAGTACTTCCCGACGAGGGGCGGGTCCGGCTAGTCCGGCCCGCCCCTCGTTGCTGTTCGCGGATCCGTTCCGGTGCCGGGATGCGAATCGCTCCCGCCGTTGTTGAACCGGATCCGCCCGTGTTCTACCGCCGGGCCCACCCGGCTCGATCTTCCTGGAGGCATTCGTGTCGCGGTTCGTTGACCGCGTGACCATCCACGTCGCTGCTGGCGACGGCGGGAATGGCTGCGCCTCGGTGCACCGGGAGAAGTTCAAGCCGCTGGGCGGGCCGGACGGCGGCAACGGCGGCAAGGGCGGCGACGTGCAGCTCGTCGTCGACCCCAACGCGCACACCCTGCTGGACTTCCACTACCGGCCCAACGCCCGCGCCTCCAACGGCAAGCCGGGCCAGGGCGGCATGCGCAACGGCGCCCAGGGCGAGGACCTGGTCCTGGCCGTCCCGGACGGCACCGTGGTCATGACCCCGGACGGCGAGGTGCTGGCCGACCTGGTGGGCATCGGCAGCACGTTCGTCGCCGCCGCCGGTGGCCGCGGTGGTCTGGGCAACGCGGCGCTGGCGTCCAAGGCGCGCAAGGCCCCGGGCTTCGCCCTGCTCGGTGAGCCCGGTGACCAGGGCGAACTCGTCCTGGAGCTCAAGTCGGTCGCCGACGTGGGCCTGGTCGGCTTCCCGTCCGCGGGCAAGTCGTCGCTGATCTCGGTGCTCTCCGCCGCGCGCCCGAAGATCGCCGACTACCCGTTCACCACGCTGGTGCCCAACCTCGGCGTGGTCACCGCGGGCGACACCGTGTTCACCGTGGCCGACGTGCCGGGGCTGATCCCGGGTGCCAGCGAGGGCCGCGGCCTCGGCCTGGACTTCCTGCGGCACATCGAGCGCTGCGCGGTGCTGGTGCACGTCGTGGACTGCGCCACGCTGGAGCCCGGCCGCGATCCGATGTCCGATGTGGACGCGCTGGAGAACGAGCTCGCGCAGTACACGCCGGCGCTGAAGGCCGAGCACGGCGGGGTCGACCTCGCCGAGCGCCCGCGCATGGTGGTGCTCAACAAGATGGACGTGCCGGAAGCCCGCGAACTGGCGGACCTGGTGCGCGCCGACGTCGAGGAGCGCGGCTGGCCGGTGTTCGAGGTGTCGACCGCCTCCCGCGAGGGCCTGCGCGAGCTGAGCTTCGCGATGGCCGCCGAGGTGGAGCGCTACCGGGAGCAGCTGCCGGAACCGGAGGCCGCGCGCGTGGTGGTCCGCCCGACCGCGGTCGACGACGGCGGCTTCACCGTCGAGCCGGACCCCGAGGTCGAGGACGCCTACGTGGTGCGCGGCGAGAAGCCGGAGCGCTGGGTGCGGCAGACCGACTTCGGCAACAACGAGGCGATCGGCTTCCTGGCGGACCGGCTGGCCAAGCTGGGCGTGGAGGACGCGCTGGCGAAGCAGGGCGCGGAGCCCGGCAGCCAGGTGACCATCGGTTCGATGACCTTCGACTGGGAGCCGTCGACCCCGGCCGGGGTGGCCGGTGTGCTCGGCCGCCGCGGCACCGATCTGCGCGTGGACCAGGACGACCGCGTCTCCGCCCACGAGCGCAAGGCGGCGAAGAAGGCCAGGCGCAGCTCGCTGGACGAGTTCGGCCAGTTCCGCGAGGGTGACGAGTGAGCGCTGCGCCCTTCGCGCTCACCTGAAGGAGGAAGTCCGGTGAGCGTTGAGCTCTCGGCGACCCGGCAGGCGGTCGCGACCGCGCAGCGGGTCGTGGTGAAGGTCGGCTCTTCGTCGCTGACCACCACCGAAGGCGGTCTGGACACCGCACGGCTGTCCGCGCTGGTCGATTCGGTGGCCCGGCGGGTGGCGTCCGGCTGCCAGGTGGTGATGGTGTCCTCGGGCGCGATCGCCGCTGGTCTCGCCCCGCTGGGGTTGAGCCGCAGGCCGCGCGACCTGGCGACCCAGCAGGCGGCGGCGAGCGTCGGGCAGGAAGCCCTGGCGCACGCTTACGCCGAATCGTTCTCGCGCTACCAGCTGATCGTCGGCCAGGTCCTGCTGACCGCGGACGACGTGGTGCGCCGCGGCCACTACCGCAACGCCCAGCGCACGCTGAACCGGTTGCTGGGGCTCGGCGCGGTGCCGGTGGTCAACGAGAACGACACGGTGGCCACCACCGAGATCCGCTTCGGCGACAACGACCGGCTCGCCGCGCTCGTCTCGCACCTGGTCGGCGCCGACGCGCTGATCCTGCTGTCCGATGTGGACGCCTTGTACGACGGGGATCCGCGGCACGGCGGAGCTTCGGTGATCCGCGAGGTCAACGGCGACGCGGACATGGTCGGCGTGCAGGCGGGCAGCACCGGCGCGTCCGGGCTCGGCACCGGCGGCATGGCGTCGAAGGTGGGCGCGGCCCGGGTCGCCTGCTCCTCGGGCATCCCGGTCCTGCTGACCTCGGCCGCGCAGGCCGATCGCGCGCTGGGCCCGGCGGACGTGGGCACGGCCTTCGCCGCGACGGGGAGCCGGTTGTCGGCCCGCCGCTTCTGGCTGGCGCACGCGGCTGACGCCAGCGGCCGCCTGTGGCTGGACGACGGTGCCGTGGCAGCGGTGGTCCAGCGTCGCCGGTCGCTGCTGGCCGCGGGCATCACCGCGGTGGAGGGCGCCTTCGACGGCGGTGACGTGGTGGAACTGGTCGATCCCGCAGGTGCGGTGGTGGCCAGGGGAGCGGTCGCCTACGACGCGGCGGAGCTCCCGGACCTCATCGGCCGCTCCAGCCACCAGCTGCCCCCGGAACAACGCCGGGAAGTGGTCCACGCCGACGACCTCGTCCCCCTCCGCTGAACCCTCAGCAACGAGGTGAAGGGCACCTCTCGCCAAGTTAGTTGGTGAAAGGTGCCCTTCGCTCCTCGCTCGTTCGTCTCAGCGGAGTTCGGTGCCCCGGGTTTCCGGGAGGGTGCGGATCACGAAGAACGCGATCGCCGCGCCGACCGCGATGTACCAGAAGAACAGCGACGACAGCTCGTACTGCGCCAGCGCCTGGATGACCAGGGGTGCGGTACCGCCGAAGATCGCGACGGTGAGGTTGTACCAGGCGCCGATGCCCAGGCCGCGCAGCTCGGTGGGGAACAGCTCGGACATGATCGCCGGGGCGATCGAGGTCATCGCGGTGTAGAGCGCGATCCCGACGCAGAAGACCACCAGCAGGTTGCCGAAACCGGGCCGGACCAGGGTCGACAGCGGAACGATGAGGATCGCGGTGGCCGCCGACCAGACCAGCAGCTGCGGCTTGCGGCCGAAGCGGTCCGACAGCGCGCCCATCGGGTACTGCAGCGCGATGAACAGCGCGGTGGCGATCGACAGCGCCAGGAACACGTCGGTGGCGTCGGCGTCGCGGTTCTTCACCGCGAACGGCGTCAGCGCGCTGAAGAACGTGTAGTAGCACAGCGTCGAGAGCATGCTGAAGCCCACCAGCTGCCCGACCGCCTTCGGGTGGTGGGTCAGCGTTGTCCACAGTGGATTCCGGAGTGCCTTGGCCTTCTCCTGGTTCTCCTCGAACTGCTCGGTCTCCTCCAGCGTCCGGCGCAACCAGATGCCCAGCAGGCCGAGCACGCCGCCGATCAGGAACGGGATCCGCCAGCCGAAGTCGGTGAGCTGCTCCTCGGTCAGCAGCGCGGTCAGCAGGTAGCCCAGCAGCGAGGCGATGAGCAGCGCGGTGCCGGTGGAGATGTAGAAGAACGCCGAGTACCGGCCGCGCTTGGCGGACGGCGCGATCTCCGCGAGGTACGCCGAGGCGTTGGAGACCTCGCCGCCCAGCGAGAGGCCCTGGCTGACCCGGGCCAGGATGAGCAGGATCGCCGCGGCCCAGCCGATCGTCTCGTACGTCGGCAGCAACCCGATGACCAGCGAGCCGCCCGCCATCAGCGAGATGGTCACCAGCATCGCGGTCTTGCGGCCGCGCAGGTCGGCGAACCTGCCGAGCAGCCAGCCGCCCAGCGGCCGGAAGAAGAACGCCAGCGCGAACGTGGCCAGGGTGTTGATCAGCGCGAGCTCACCGGGGAAGAACGCGTGCGCGAAGTAGACGCTGAACGCGGTGTAGATCGTCCAGTCGTACCACTCGACGGCGTTGCCGATGCTCGCAGCGATCAGGGTGCGCAAGGGCAGCCGGGATTCGCCGGTCGCCGCCGTGCCTTGGGACATCGCATCCTCCGTGTCGTGGCAGCCCGCCCGGGTCCTGGAGGTGCGTCGACGCACTCCGGCCCCCGAACGGGTGACGACACAGTACGTTCTGGACCGTCCGTTCGGAAGGTGCGAATTCAGCCAGTGGGAAGGACTTGCGCCCGGCCCGCGGTGCTCAACGGGGGACTATCGGCGTTCCGGCCAGCTCGTGCGCGCCCTTGTTGCACTCGGGGCAGGTCGTCCACAGCCACGCCACGTCGGAGTTGTCCACAGTGATCCGCGAGCCGCACAACGCCTCGATCTGCGCGTCGTCCGGGAAGCCGCCCTTCGGGCGCGGTTTCAGCGTGGCGTGCCGCTGACCCTCACCGGGTTGCCAGCGAAACGGGTGTGGCATGCGCGATCACCGCCTGTTCCAAATCGACCGGAGACGACCACCGGGAGCGGGGCGCGTCCTGGCAGCCGGGTTCGGTGGCGAGACGCCGACGGAGCTGGTCGCTGGTGTCCGCATCCGGTGCTCCTGACCGGTCGTCGTCGCGCGTACCATTCTGCTGGTACTGAAACGCGGGGCCAATTACCTGAACAGGTAGTAGTTACCGGCGCGGAATTCTGTTTCGCTGTGTTTCATGACCCGTACCACTGGCGGTACGCCGAAGGCCCGCGCGCTCGGCGCTGAGCTGCGCGAAGCCAGGGAAGCGGTCGGTCGGAGCCTGCGTGCGCTGGCACACGAGCTCGACACCAACCACGTCAAGCTGATGCGGTACGAGACCGGGCGGTCCGTGCCTCCGCCGGAAGTGGTTGCCGCTTTCGTGACGGCATTGGGCGTTTCGGCTACTGAACGTGATCGACTCGTCGAGATGGCGCGCGACGCCGACGCGCCGAACTGGCTCACCGCGGACCGGGCGGGCGTGCGGCAGGAGCTGACCGCGCTGATCGAGTTCGAGCGCACCGCGACCCGCATCACCAACGTCGCCACCGGGCTGATCCCCGGCCTGCTGCAGACCTCCGACTACGCGCGGGCGGTGATGCACGGAAAACCGGTCGGCGAGGTGGAGAAGCTGGTGCTCATGCGCCTCGGCCGCCGGGAGGTGCTGGCCGCCCGCGATGCGCCGCGGTTGACGGCGATCATCAGCGAGAACGCGCTGCGCGAGCCGATCGGCGGGCACGCGGTGATGGCCGAGCAGCTGCACAAGGTGGCGGAACTGGCGTCGTGGCCCAGCATCGACGTCCGGGTGCTGCCCAGCGGCAGCACCACCTGGCACCCCGGTCACGTCGGCCCGTTCGTGCTGTTCGAATTCCCCAAAGCGCAGCCGATCGTGCATTTGGAGCACTACCGCTCCTCCGCCTTCCTCTACAACCCCGGACTAGCGCAGGAATACCTCGAAGCGATCACTACCCTGCTCTCGTTCGCGATGGACGACGTCGAGTCGATCGCGTTCATCACGAAGTGTGCGAACGAGATGGAGGCTATTGCGTGATTACGGCACAGCCGGTCGGTTGGCGTAAGTCGAGCAGGTCGGCGCAGGAGACCGACTGCGTGGAGGTCGGTCGCTGCGGTGATGGTGCGGCGGTTCGCGATTCCAAGCACCGGGCGGGCGGGTACTTCGCCGTTTCCGGTGCGCAGTGGCGATCCTTCGTCGCCGGGATCCGAGCAGGCCGGTTCGACGGCTGACGACCCGCGGTGCCCCGAGGGGAGGGGGCACCGCCGACCCGGCCGCGCGCAGGCGAATGTGTGAAGGAATGTGCGGTTTCCGGATCGATCGGGTGAAAAGGCGTTGCGCGCAACGGGAGACTGCTGTCGTGACGACAGTGCGCGAACTCGCCGATGAAGCCCTCGAACTCCTCGCCGCCGCTGATCCGCTGAACGAACTGCTCGTCGGATTTCCGGGCACCGGAGACCGCCTCAACGATCTGTCCGAAGCGGCCGAACAATCGATTCGCGACCGCGCGGTCCGTATCCTCGACGCCGCGAACCGGGTCGAGGCGACCGGGGAGGACCGGATCACGCTCGGCGTGCTGGTGGAGCAGACCGAGTCCCTCATCACCCGGATCGACGCCAGGCTCGTCGAGCACACCGTGCACGACGGCCAGACCGCTCCGCTGGGCAAGCTGCTGGACCTGCTCGCCAGCTCGCGCCCGAGCGGAGCGCAGCAGGAGCAGGACTTCCTGACCAGGCTCGCGGCGGTACCGGAGTTCCTGGCCCAAGGCGCTGATCGCCTCCGGCACGGCCTGTCCACCGGGCGGCTGCCGATCGCCGGCCGCGTGCGGGCCGCCGTCGACTACCTCGATGCGCACCTGGCCGCACCGGACGCGGACCCGCTGCACCTGGTGCCGCTGAACGCCGCGGCCGAACGCGACGAGCTGCTCGCAGCGGAGGTCCGCCCGGCCTTCGCCGCCTACCGCGAGGTCTTGCACGCGGAAGCTCTGGAACGCGGACGGCCGGACGACCGCGCGGGGCTGTGCTGGCTGCCCGACGGCGAGGCGACCTACGCGGCGCTGGTCCGGATGCACACGACGACCGGCCGCACGCCGGAAGAGCTGCACCGGACCGGTGCTGAGCTGCTCGCGGGACTGGCCGAGGAGTACGCGGAGATCGGTTCGCGGGTCTTCGGGCTGCGCACGGCCGCGGAGGTGCAGCAGCGGATGCGCACCGATCCCGACCTGCGCTGGTCGGACGGGCGCGAACTGCTCGCCGCGGCCAAGACGGCGATCGAGCGGGCGGAGCGCGGCGCGCCGGAGTGGTTCGGTCGGCTGCCCGCCCAGCGCTGCCAGGTGGAACCGGTTCCGGCCGACCGGGCGCCGAACACCTCCGCGGCGTACTACATGCCCGGTCCGGTCGACGGCTCCCGGCCCGGCGCCTACTACGCCAACACCCACCTCGCCGAGCAGCGCCCGCGCTTCCTCGCCGAGGCGACCGCCTTCCACGAGGCCGTGCCCGGGCACCACTTCCAGATCACCCTTGCCCAGGAGCTGACCGGTGTGCCGAAGATCCGGCAGTTCGCCTGGGTCAACGCCTACATGGAGGGCTGGGGCCTGTACTCGGAGCGCTTCGCCGACGAGGCCGGTTGGTACACCGACGACGTGGCCCGGCTGGGCATGCTCGCCATGGACTCGAACCGCGCGGCGCGGTTGGTGGTGGACACCGGTTTGCACGCCTTCGGCTGGAGCAGGCAGCGGGCGGTGGACTACCTGCGCGAGAACACGCTGATGCCCGAGGTCGAGGTCCAGTCCGAGACCGACCGCTACCTGGAGCAGCCGGGGCAGGCGCTGTCCTACATGGTCGGCAGGCTGGAGATCGAGCGGCTGCGCGACCGCGCCCGGACAGCCCTGGGCGCGGCCTTCGACCTGCGCGCGTTCCACGACCTGGTGCTGGGCAGCGGCCCGCTGCCGATGCCGGTCCTGGACCTCGTCGTCGCGGACTGGACCGGCTAGCTCGTGGTGGCGAGGGTGAACGGCAGCACCGCGGGCGCGCCCGCCTGCCGGAGCAGGCGGCTGACCACCGTGATGGTCCAGCCGGTGTCGGCGTAGTCGTCCATCAGCAGCACCGGCCCGTCCAGCGCGGACAGCTTCGCGGCGAGCTCCTCCGGCACCTTGAACTGCGACCACAGCGAAGCGACGCGCTGCGCGCTGTTGGTGCCGCTGCGCGGCGTGGTGTTCGGGTTGGTCAGCACCTCGCCCAGCAGCGGCAGCCGTCCGATGCCCGCGATCCGCTCGGCCAGGCTCCGCACCAGGACCGGACGCGTCCGCGAGCCGAGCGCGACCACGCCGACCGGGCGCTGCTTCCAGTCCCACGCGGCCAGCACCTTGATCGCCGCCTGGAACAGGTCGTCCGGCAGCTGCTGGTCGGGGGCGCCGGTGGCGAGCAGGTCGCGGAGCCGGTTGCCCCACCCGATGTCGGTGAGCCGCCCGACCGCCCGGCCGGTCCCGCCCTGCTCGTCGGCGGGCAGCTTGCCGGACAGCGGAACGTCCAGCGCGCTCATGCCGCTGGGCCACATCTTGCGCGGCGACACCTCGACACCGGGCCTGCGCAGCCGCTCCTCCGCCTGCTGCACCGCCTGGTCGTCGACCTCACCGGAGTAGCCGGAGCCGGTGCAGTTGTCGCATCGCCCGCACGGCGCGGCCTGCGCGTCGTCGAGCTGGCGGCGCAGGAACTCCATGCGGCACGTGGACGTGCTGAGGTAGTCGAGCATCGCCTGCTGCTCGGCCTTGCGCTCGGCCGCGATGCGCCGGTAGCGCTCGGCGTCGTAGTTCCACGGCTCGCCGGTGGCCTCCCAGCCGCCCTTGACCCGCTGCACCGCGCCGTCGACGTCGAGGACCTTGAGCACCATCTCCAGCCGGCTGCGGCCCAGCTCCACGTGCGGTTCCAGCGCGGCCGTCGACATCTTCCCGTGCTGCGCCAACGCGTCGAGCACCGCGCGCACGGTGGGCTCCGGCGGGAACGCCAGCGACGCGAAGTAGCTCCAGATGTCGCGGTCCTCCGGTCCGGGAAGCAGCAGGACCTCGGCGCGCTGCACGCCGCGACCGGCGCGACCGATCTGCTGGTAGTAGGCGATCGGCGAGGACGGCGCACCGAGGTGCACGACGAACCCGAGGTCGGGCTTGTCGAAGCCCATGCCCAGCGCGGAGGTCGCCACCAGCGCCTTGACCTTGTTCGCCAGCAGGTCCGCTTCCGCCTGCTGCCGCTCGGCCGGATCGGTGCGGCCCGAGTAGGAGGCGACCTCGTAGCCCTGGTCGCGCAGGTAGGCGGAGATCTCCTCGGTGGCGGCCACCGTCAGCGTGTAGATGATGCCGGAGCCCGGCAGCTCCTCGAGGTGGCTGGCCAGCCAGCCCAGCCGGGCCTCCGCGGACGGCAGCCGCACGACGCCCAGCCGCAGGCTCTCGCGGTCCAGGGTGCCGCGCAGCACCAGCGTTTCCTGCGGGTCGGTGTGCTCGCCGCCGACTCCGAGCTGGTCGGCGACGTCCTGCACGACGCGGTCGTTGGCGGTGGCCGTGGTGGCCAGCACCGGCACGCCCTCCGGCAGTTCGGTCAGCAGGGTGCGCAGCCGCCGGTAGTCCGGGCGGAAGTCGTGGCCCCAGTCGGAGATGCAGTGCGCTTCGTCGACCACCAGCAGCCCGGCGTCCTGGGTGAGCTGGGGCAGGATCGTGTCCCGGAAGTCGGGGTTGTTCAGCCGCTCCGGGCTGACCAGCAGCACGTCGACCTCGCCCGCGGCGACCCGCTCCTCGATGTCGGCCCACTCCTCGGGGTTGGCCGAGTTGATCGTCGCGGCGTGCACGTCGGCCGCAGCGGCGGCCTCGACCTGGTTGCGCATCAGCGCGAGCAGCGGGGAGACGATGACGGTCGGGCCCTCGCCGAGCTCGCGCAGCAGCGCGGTGGCGATGAAGTACACGGCCGACTTGCCCCAGCCGGTCCGCTGCACGACCAGCGCGCGGCGGCGCTCCAGCACCAGGGCGCGGATCGCGCTCCACTGGTCCTCGCGCAACGAGGCCTCGGGCCCGGCCAGCGCGCGGAGTCGTTCGTCGGCGAGTTCGCGAAGCGCCTGTTCGTCCACGCCCCGATTCCTACCGGACGCCTCCGACGTGCGTCGTCCGGGGGCTGGGACGCGCGGAAAATCGGGTGCTGGACCGGTGGGCGAACGGACTAGTCTGGGCCCGTGACCACCACCACGACCACAGGTAAGGCGTCCGGCGAGCAGTTGCGGGACGAGGTCCGCGACGCGGCGCGGCGGGCGAAGCGGGCCGCCGCCGAACTCGCGCAGGCCACCCGGGGCGACAAGGACGCGCTGCTGCACGCGATGGCCGATGCGCTGGTGCGGCGCGCGCCGGAGATCCTCGCCGCCAACGAGCTCGACGTCGCGGGCGGCCGCGAGTCCGGCATGGCGGAGGGCTTGATCGACCGGTTGAGCTTGAGCACCGAGCGCATCGAGGCGATGGCCGACGGGCTGCGCACGGTCGCCGGGCTGCCGGATCCGGTGGGCGAGGTGCTGCGCGGCGGCGTGCTGGCCAACGGCTTGCAGTTGCAGCAGGTCAGGGTGCCGCTGGGCGTGGTCGGGATCGTCTACGAAGGCCGCCCGAACGTCACGGTGGACGCCGCCGGGCTCACCCTCAAGGCCGGCAACGCCGTGCTGCTGCGCGGGTCGTCGTCGGCGGAGAACTCCAACACCGCGCTGGTGGGGATCCTCACCGACGTGGTCGTCGAGCACGGCCTGCCCGCCGATTCCGTGCAGCTGCTGCCGTGCCACGACCGGGCCTCGGTGCAGCACCTGATCACCGCGCGCGGCCTGGTGGACGTGGTGATCCCGCGAGGCGGTGCCGGGCTGATCTCGGCGGTGGTGGAGAACGCGACGGTTCCGGCGATCGAGACCGGGGTGGGCAACTGCCACGTCTACGTCGACGAGAGCGCGGACATCGACACCGCGCTGCGCATCCTGCTCAACGCCAAGGCGCGGCGCCCCAGCGTGTGCAACGCCGCGGAGACCTTCCTGGTGCACGAGGCCATCGCGCCGGAGTTCCTGCCGCGCGCGCTCGCCGAGCTCAGCAGCGCGGGGGTCACGGTGCACGGCGACGAGCGGGTGGTCGCCGTCGGCGGCTCGAACGTGGTGGCCGCGACCGACGAGGACTGGGACGCCGAGTTCCTGTCCCTGGACATCGCCGCGGCCGTGGTCGATTCGCTGCCCGCCGCGGTCGAGCACATCCGCGAGCACGGCTCCGGGCACACCGAGGCCATCGTGACCAGCGACGTCCGCGCCGCGCGGCAGTTCACCGCGCAGGTCGACGCCGCCGCGGTGATGGTCAACGCCTCCACCGCGTTCACCGACGGCGGGGAGTTCGGGATGGGCGCCGAGATCGGCATCTCGACGCAGAAGCTGCACGCCAGGGGCCCGATGGGGCTGCCGGAGCTGACCTCGACCAAGTGGCTGGCCTTCGGCGACGGGCACGTGCGGCCGGGCAGCGCCCCGGCGAACCTGAGTTCCTGCCCGGGGAGCTGAGGTGACTCAGCCGCCGCGCCGCAAGCGGGATTCGGCGGCCACCAAGCAAGCGCTGTTGCAAGCCGCGTCGGAGCTGTTCGCCGAGCGCGGCTTCAACGCGACCACGGTGCGCGACGTGGCGGCGCGGGCGGAGGTCAACCAGGCGCTGCTGTTCCGGTACTTCGGCTCCAAGCAGGAGCTGTTCGCGGCGGTGCTCGGCCACAAGAGCGCGCAGTTGCTCGACGCGCAGCCGCCCGAGGGGTTGCCGCGGCGGATGCTCGACAGCCTGCTGGCCGCCGACGGGCTCAGCGGTGACGAGCATCCGATCGCCGCGATGCTGCGCTCCTACAGCGATGAGCGCGCCGCGCAGGTGCTGCGCGAGGAGCTGGGCGCCCGGTACACCGCGGGGCTGGCGGAGCTGACCGATGCCGAGGACGCCGAGCTGCGCGCGGATCTCGTCCTGGCGTGGTTGTTCGGGCTCGGCATGGTGCGCTCGGTGCTGGGCAAGAACCCGCTGGCGCAAGCGGATCCGGACGTGGTGGCGCGCTACGTCACACACGGGATTTCCGTTCTGCTGGAACGAACGGATCTTCCGGACGAAAGGTGAGCGGCGGATGCGGGTAACCAGGTGGCTCCGTACGGTGAAGATGTAAGCAATCGCTTACAACGAGTCCACCGGGAGCTGTGCATGACCACCACGGGTCCGCGGACCTATCCGTTCAGCCAGGCCGAAGAACTGAACCTGGATCCCATCTACGCCGAACTGCGCAAGCAGGAACCGCTGAGCCGCATCCAGCTCCCCTACGGGGAGACCGCGTGGCTGGCGACCCGCTACGAGGACGCCAAGATCGTCCTGGGCGATCCGCGGTTCAGCAGAGCTGCGGTGCTGCACCGCGACGAACCGAGGATGCGGCCCAACACCTCCAGCGGCGGACTGCTGACCATGGATCCGCCCGAGCACACGCGCCTGCGCAAGCTCGCCGCGAAGGCCTTCACCGCGCGCCGGGTGGAGCGGATGCGCACGCACGTCGAGGAGATCGCCGACGGCTTGATCGACGGGATGCTGGAGCGCGGTGCCCCGGCCGATCTCGTCGAGGACTTCGCGCTGCCGCTCCCGATCACCGTCATCTGCGAGATGCTCGGCGTGCCCTACGCCGACCGCGCGGACTTCCGGGTCTGGTCGGACGCGTTCCTGTCCACCACGAAGCTCACCGCCGAGCAGGTCACCGACTACATCGACCGGATGCTCGACTACATGGCCGGGCTGGTCGCCGAGCGTCGCGCGGAACCGGCCGACGACCTGCTCAGCGCGCTGATCGCGGCCCGCGACGAGCAGGACAGGCTGTCCGAGGCGGAACTGGTCCGGCTGGCGGCCGGGATCCTGGTGGCCGGGCACGAGACGACCGCCAGCCAGATCCCGAACTTCCTCTACGTGCTGCTCACGCATCCCGAGCAGCTGGCCGAGCTCCGCGCGAACCCCGGCCTGGTGCCGAGCGCGGTCGAGGAGCTGATGCGCTTCGTGCCGCTCGGCACCGGAGCGGGATTCCCCAGGTACGCCACCGAGGACGTGGAACTGGGCGGAGTGCTGGTGCGCGCGGGCGAACCGGTCATGGTCAGCACCGCCGCCGCCAACCGCGACGAGTCGGTGTTCAGCGACCCGGAGCTGCTCGACCTGACCCGCCAGGAGGCCTCGCACATCGGTTTCGGCCACGGCCCGCACCACTGCCTCGGTGCCCAGCTCGCGCGGATGGAGCTGCAGGTCGCCCTGAGCGCGCTGCTGGCGCGGCTGCCGGGCCTGCGCTTCGCGACGTCCGCCGAGGACGTCGAGTGGAAGCGCGGAATGCTGGTCCGCGGACCCCAGAAGATGCTGCTGGCGTGGCAAGGTGGCGAGTGATCCAACTCATGCCCGCGCTGTCGTTCTGCGGGGGCACGAGCTGCACCGATCAACGGTCAGGACGAGTACTGGAAGAGGTGGCAGATGAGCTGGTCGATCGAGATCGACGCGAACACCTGCATCGGCAGCGGCATGTGCGCCGGAGTGGCGCCGGACCAGTTCGAGCTGGTCGAGGGGTACGCCAGCGCGAAGCGGTCGCAGGTGGAGCCGGCCGACGAGGTGGTCGACGCGGCCGAGTCGTGCCCGGTCGAGGCGATCCTGGTCAAGGAGGTCGGGTCGGGCCGGGTGATCGCCCCGGAGGAGTGACGCAGGACACGTTCGAGGTCGCGTCATAGCCCCTCAGCTGCGCGGTCACACCCGTGCGCGCCTGAGAAACGGCAGCGCCCGCGACTCGAGGTGGGCCCCCAGCCGCCGAGGGTCGCGCAGGGCCGCGGGGCCCGGTCCAGGGGGGAGCTTGGGCCGGGTTCCGCGGTCGGCGGGGGCCGTGCGGCCCGGGTTGGGAGGGGAGTCCCAACCCGGACCACACGGTTGATGAGGGGCGTGCGGCCCGGCTCGGCGGGGGGCTGAGCCGGGCCGCGCGGTGCGATCCGCAACACTTCGCGATGCCCCACCGAGCGCTCCGCGGGGATCCTTTCCTAGGCTTGGCAGCTATGTCTCGTCGCCGGATCGGGGTCATGGGTGGCACCTTCGATCCCATTCATCACGGTCACCTGGTGGCCGCCAGCGAGGTGCAGGCCCAGTTCGGCCTGGAACAGGTGATCTTCGTGCCGACCGGCCAGCCGTGGCAGAAGAGCCACGAGGCGGTCAGCCCGGCCGAGGACCGCTACCTGATGACGGTCATCGCCACCGCGTCCAACCCGCGCTTCCTGGTCAGCCGGGTCGACGTCGACCGCGCGGGCCCGACCTACACCGCGGACACCCTCACCGATCTGCACGCCGAGTACCCGGACGCCGATCTGTACTTCATCACCGGCGCCGACGCGCTGGAGCAGATCCTGTCCTGGCACCGGGTGGAGGAGATGTTCCAGCTCGCGCACTTCATCGGTGTGACGCGGCCGGGCTACTCGCTCAACGGAGCGCACCTGCCCGCCGGAGCGGTGTCCCTGGTGGAGATCCCGGCGATGGCGATCTCCTCGACGGGCTGCCGCGACCGCGTCCGCGCCGGGCTGCCGGTCTGGTACCTGGTCCCGGACGGGATCGTCCAGTACATCTCCAAGCGCGGCCTCTACCGCGAACTCACCCCGGAGTGGGGTCCGTAGCACCGGTCTCCGAGGCGGTGAGGCGGGCGAACTCCCACGGATCGTGCGCGCTGAAGGCGGTGACCTCGTCCGCGTGGTCGCGGTGGAGGGCGCGCAGCCGGTCGAGAGTGGCGATGCGCGCCGAAGCTTCGGTCTGCGCTCCCTGCTGGATCGGGTCGAGGACGGGATGGGCGAGAGGCGGAGTGCGCTCGATCTCGCCGTGATGCATGTACGCGTCGCCCGCGTGCAGCAGCCACCGCCCGTCGTCGGCTCGGACGGCGACGCCCGCGTGTCCCGCCGAGTGCCCGGGCAGCGGCACCACCAGCAGCTCGCACGAGAGCCCCTGCGGGCGCGCCGCACCGGGGAAGCCGAACCATTCCGCAGGCTGGTCCGCGGAAGCGGGGGTGAGCAGCGGGGCGTGTGCCCGGTGGGCGGGCATGAAGCGGTCGAGGCTGGTCTGGTGGTGCGCTGCCGCGGAATCCGTGACGGCCCGGTATTCGTCGGGGTGCAGGTGCACAGTTGCGTGCGGGAAGTCCGGCAGTCCTCCGGTGTGGTCGCGATGCAGGTGGGTGAGCACGATGTGCCGCACGTCCTGCGGCGCGTACCCGAGGCGGACGACCTGGCGCAGCGCGGTCTCCTCGGGATCCAGCGCGGGCCGGGCGTAGGCCACCCAGTCCGCCCCCAGCGACCGGTCGGGGTGCTGGAGATCGGCGGTGCCGAGGCCGGAATCGACCAGCACCAGCCCGTCCGCGTCGGTCTCGATGAGCAGGCAGTGGCACACAGCGGCCAGTTCGCGGTGCACAACGCCTTCCGCGAGCTCTTCGCCGAGCGGCGGAATCTTCCGGAGCGAACCGCAGTTGAGGTGGTGGATGCGCACGATGTCCCCTGGAGGCTCGTGGGTGGGCTGTTCCGGACGGACGTTAGGAGGGGCTTTCGTGACTCACCAAACGGTTGGACACGTGCGGACGGCGGATCGGGACGGCCCGTTGGCGGACTGCCCGGAGAGCGCCCTCGTTCCGCCGGGCGACGGGCCGCGGTGTCCGGTCGACATCACCCTCGCCGCGCTGGGCGGCCGGTGGACGCCGCTGGTGATCCGCGAGTTCCTGCGCCGTGGTCAGGCCACGTACTCCGAGCTGTCCGCTGCCCTGCCCACCCTCTCGGACAAGGTCCTCTCGGAGCGGTTGACCCAGCTGACCAGCGCGGGCGTCATCTCGCGCCACCGCACTCCCGGCTGGCCTCCCCGGGTCCGCTACGTGCTCACCGGCCAAGGCCGGGCGCTGGAGTCGGTGGTGCGCAGCATGTGGGAGTGGGGCGCGGCGTGGCGGGACGACCTCAGCTGATCACCCGACCGTCGTGGTCCACTTCATCTCGAAGCCGGTTCCCGCAGTGCCTTTCGGGAGGTCGTGATGGACGAAGTGCCGCCGCAGCTCCGCGCGGACGTGGAGCTGCTGTGGGACTACCACTTCATGCCGCACGAGCTCCGCGCCTGCGACGTGGCGATCGGGCTGGGCGGGCACGATCTCGGCGTGGCCGACCACGTCGTCGACCTGCACCGGGCCGGGTTCTTCCCGCTGGCGGTGTTCACCGGGGCGAACGCCGCGACGACCGTCGAGCGGTTCCCGCGCGGCGAGGCCGTGCACTACCGCGAGCACGCGCTCGACCGCGGGATGCCGGACTCGGCGATCCTGGTGGAGCCCCGCGCGACCAACACGGCGGAGAACATCCGGTTCAGCCGCGCGCTGCTCGCCGAGTCCGGTGTCCGGGCCGGCTCCGCGCTGCTGGTGTCGCGGCCCTACCAGCAGCGCCGCGCCTTCGCCACGGCCAGGAAGATCTGGCCGGAGATCGAGATCGTCTGCAGCGCGCAGCGGTTGCCGCTGGAGGACTACGTCCGGTCGATCGGCGACGTCGACCGCGTCATCACCATGCTCGTCGGCGACACCCAGCGGATCACCGCCTACGCAGAGCGCGGTTTCGCCATCCCGCAGGAGGTCCCGGCCGAGGTCGACGCGGCCTTCCACCGCCTGGTCGAGGCGGGCTACACGAGTCGGCTCGTCGCCGAGCGGCGGTGACCCGGCACGTCGGACGACTCCGGTTCGTCGGTGGCGGGCCTTACCCTCGTCGTCGTGGAAAGACTGCGCTACCGCCTCATCACCGGCCCTGACAACGCCGAGTTCTGCCGCCGGATCAGCGCGCTGCTCGAGGAGGGCTACGTGCTCCACGGCCCGCCGACGCTGACGTGCGACGGCGACGGCGTGATCGCTGGGCAGGCCGTGATCCTGCCCGCCGAACAGGACTGATCTCCGGCCGCGGCGAACTCCCGTGGCGTTCGCCTCAGTTCGGACGGGTTCGCGGCCGGTGCTCGGGACCGCAGGTCGGAGACGATCGCGAGTACCGGGCACAACGGACGATGCGGCCGGTGGTCGCGCCAGGTGGTCCGTCCTGGCGCGCTGCGGGCTGGCCTATCCTCTAACCGGTGTGGGTCGCACACCGGGCCCACCTCGAGAGGAGTGACGTGGCAGCCACCGAGAACGCTCGCCGACTGGCTCTGATCGCGGCGCAGGCCGCGGCGGACAAGAAGGCCACCGACGTGGTCCTGCTGGATGTCTCCGAGCAGCTGGTCATCACCGACTGCTTCCTGATCGCTTCGGCGTCCAACGAACGACTCGTCTCGGCGATCGTCGACGAGATCGAGGAGAAGGTCCGCGAGGCGGGCACCAAGCCGGTGCGCCGGGAGGGCGCGCGCGAGGGGCGCTGGGTCCTGCTGGACTTCGTCGACCTGGTGGTGCACGTCCAGCACGCCGACGAGCGCGCCTTCTACCAGCTGGAGAAGCTGTGGAAGGACTGCCCGCGGATCGAGTTCGAGGACAAGAACGCGCCCGACGCGCCGGAGGACGAGGCGTGAGCCTCGACCGGTTAGTGCTGTGGCGGCACGGGGAGACCGACTACAACGCGTCCGGACGCCTGCAAGGGCACCTGGACAGCGCGCTCACCGAGACCGGTCGGCAGCAGGCCCGCCGCGCGGCGCCGCTGATCGCCCGCTTCGCGCCGGACACCGCGGTCAGCTCGGACCTGAACCGGGCGCGCACCACCGCTGAAGCGTTCGTCGAGGTCAGCGGGGCGTCGGTGCGGTTGGACAAGCGCCTGCGCGAGACGCACCTGGGCGAGTGGCAGGGCCTCAGCGGAGCTGAGGTCGAGCACGGCTGGCCCGGAGCGCTGGAGACCTGGCGGTCGAGCCCGACCTGGGCGCCACCGGGCGGGGAGACCCGCGTCGAGGTGGCCGAGCGCGCCGCGGAGGTGGTCGAGGAGCTCGACCACCAGCACCGGGGCACCGCGCTGCTGTGCGCGCACGGCGGACTGATCACCGCGCTGACCGCGAAGCTGGTCGGGCTCCCGCTGGAGCTGTGGCCCGGTCTGGGCGGCATCGGCAACTGCCACTGGGTGCTGCTCAAGCGGCGCAGCGACACCCACTGGCGCTTGATGGCCTACAACGCCGGGGTTCCTGCCGAGAACTGACTGGTGACCATCCTCGACGAGCGCCCGTTCCGCCTGGTTTCATGTGATCGCGGTTCGGAGCGGAGGGGGTTGTCGTCGGTGGAGGCTGCGGGAAGTTCGCTCGTCTTCGCGCTGAGCCTGCTCTTCGTGTCCGGTGTCGTGCAGTCGATCCAGCGGTCCGTCGCGAGCGGGCAGCTGCACCGCAACGGCATGCTCGGCATCAGGACGAAGGTCACGATGTCCTCCGAGGAGGCGTGGCTGGCCGGGCACCTGGCGGCGTTGCCCTGGACGCGGGCCGGAGCGCGGGTCGGCTACGCCGGCGCAGCGGTGACCGCCGTCATCGCGACCGGGCAGCTGGTGGCGGGCACCGGAACGCCGTTCCTGCTGCTGGTGCCGGGTGTTGCCCTGGCCGCCCTGGTCGTCCTCCTGCTGATCGGAACCGGCAAGGCCAACGCGGCTGGGCGGGCCGCGAACGTCAGCCGGAGCGAGGGCTGAGCACGCTGGGCGAGCGCTGATCGGACCCCGTGCACGACGTCGTAGGGTTGCGGGGTGCCCATTGCAGTCGTCACCGATTCGACGGCGTACTTGCCGGCGGGATACGCCGAGCGGTACGCGGTGCGGACCGTTCCCCTGCACGTCAGCGTGGACGGGGCGGTGGCGGTCGGTGAGCCGGACTTCGGTCCGGACGACCTGGCGCGGGCCTTCGCCCGCAAGCACCGCGTGACCACCGCGGGCGCGACACCGCAGGAGCTGGCGCGCGCCTTCCGGGCGGCGCTCGACGGCGGCGCCGACGGGGTGGTGGCGGTGCACCTGTCCCGGCAGCTGTCGGGCACGTGGGACGCGGCCCGGCTGGCCGCCCGCGAGGTCGACCCGCACCGGGTGCGGGTCGTCGACTCGCGGTCCGCGGCGATGGGGCTGGGGTTCTCGGTGCTGGCCGCTGCCGAGGCGGCGAATTCGGGCGCTGACCTGGACGAGGTGGTGCGCACCGCGACGGCCACCGCGGAGCGCACCACGACCCTGTTCTCCGTGCAGACGCTGGAGTACCTGCGGCGCGGTGGCCGGATCGGCACCGCCGCCGCGGTGCTGGGCACCGCGTTGGCGATCAAGCCGCTGCTGCACGTCCACGACGGGCGGATCGACGCGCTGGAGAAGGTGCGGACCACCACGCGGGCGATGTCCCGGCTGCTGGAGATCTCCTCGTCCGCGGCGGGTTCCGGGCCGGCGGCCATCGCGGTCCACCACCTGGCGGCCCCGGATCGGGCCGAGCAGCTCGCGAGCCGGATCCGCGCCGATCTCGGCGCCGCCGCCGACTGCGTGGTGTCGGAGGTGGGCGCGGTGATCGGGGCGCACATCGGGCCCGGTGCGGTGGGCGTCGTGGTTCTCCCGAACGGGTGGCGTTCGGGAGCTTGAAAATCTTTCGGTGGGCGGATTCCACACCGTCGTGCTGAATTCATGTCCACAGTAGACTGTTGAGTGGTGATGGGTCGCGCCGTGCTCGTCGGCTGATCCACCTTCGTCGGTATCTTTCGAGCGCGGGCGTTCCGCGCTGCCGCCGAACCCGGAGCGTCGCGCTCGATCACCTCGGGGGTAGCGATCCGGCGAGGCCTTTTATGATCGCGGTCACATTCCTGATTCCCTTGGATGAGGGAGACTCGGCCTCGCGTGTTCGCCGAAAATCCGCTCATCTCTACGGCATGAACGGAGTCGACCCTTGTCCGGAACGCCCGACCTGGCCTTGATGCCGGAGCGCAGCGCGCTTCGCGTGGTCGCCCGAAACCAGTTCGCACCGCTGCTGATCGCGAACAAGGAGTTCACCGAGCATTCGTGGGTCCGGGTCACCGGAGTCCACCCGAGTCAGCTCAGCGGTATCCCGCTCACCGGCGAACCGGACGTGGTGCCCCTGGGCGAGTCCTCCCGCACGCCGGACAGCGCTTCCGGCGAGCGCTCGGTCAGCAGCGGACCGGTCGCCGGAACCGGCCTCAACGTCGGCAACTACATCGGCGGGAGCAACTCCGCAGTTCAGGCCGGCACGGTCCACGGGAACATCGACCAGAGCGAGCGACACCGGTTCGACGTGGACGCCGAAGGAGTTCAGATCGGCGACGGCAGCACCCAGCACATCGACCGTCGGCGGGAGAACGCGGTCATGCGCGCGAAGGCCTCCGATCAAGGCAGGGTGTACCAGGCGATGCGAGACCAGCACATCACCGAGCGGTGACCGGAATGCAGTCCGACCGGAATCAGGTTCACCAGGAAGCGACGGCCTCCGGTGAGGCCCGGATCTACCAAGCGGCCGGAAGTCAGTACTTCGAGCACCACGAGCACTACGAGCACGGTGTCCGCCGCGCGGAACCGGCAACGGCGGCGGAAACGTGTCCCTATCCCACGGACATGGCGGCGTTTCGCGCTGAGGACGCCGAGTGGTTCTTCGGGCGGGACCGGCTGACCGCACAACTCGTGGAACGTGTGGACCACCGGGTGCGCGCCGGTGGCGGCCCGCTGATCGTGGTCGCGCCCTCGGGTGCCGGGAAGTCCTCACTGCTGCAGGCCGGTCTGATTCCCAAGCTGATCCAGGGCGCTCTGCCGGGCTCGCAGCACTGGCCGGGGCTGCTGCTGACCCCGACCGCCCGACCGGTGACGGCGCTGGCCAGCCAGATTGCGGCCTTGACGGACGCTGATCCCGACGAGGTGGCCGAGCAGATCGAGCAAGCCCCGGAACAGTGCGCCGAAAGCGTGCGTGCGCTGCTTCGAGCCCGGACGAAGCAGAACGGCACCGGGAAACTGCGCCTGGTGGTCATCGTGGACCAGCTCGAAGAACTGTTCACGATGTGCGGCGAACAGCGGCAGCGGCACGACTTCCTGGACCTGATCGCACACCTGACGCGCAACGGTGCGAACGGCGAAGAACCGGTGGCCGTGGCCGTGTACGGCCTGCGCTCGGACTTCTACACGCACTGCACGGACTTCCCCGACCTCCGCGCAGCCCTGCAGGACGGCCAGCTGGTGCTCGGCCCGATGTCGCCGGAGGAACTTCGCGCGGCGATCCTGAACCCGGCCGAGCGGGCCGGGTTGCGAGTCGACGCGGGGCTGGTCGACGTGCTGCTGCGCGATCTCGGCGCGACCGCGGGTGAAGGCTATGAGATCGGCCGCCTTCCGCTGCTGGCGCACGCGTTGCGAGCCACCTGGCTGGCGCGGCACGGCACCGCGTTGACCGTGGACGGCTACCGGCAGACCGGCGGTATCCGGGATGCCGTGTCCACCACCGCCGAACGTGCTTTCGCGGGGTTGAACCCCGCGCAGCAGCGCGCCACCCGGATGTTGTTCCTCCGGTTGGTCAAGATCGGCGACGGCACCGAAGACACCCGACGGCGCATACCCCATGCGGACCTGCGCAGCGGCGGCACCGATCCCGAGACGGTGCAGACCGTGCTGGACGTGTTCACCCGTGACCGGCTGCTCACCCAGGGGCGGAACACTGTCGAGATCACCCACGAAGTCCTGCTGCGGGCGTGGCCGCGCCTGCGGGACTGGATCGACGAGGACCGTGCGGGCAACCTGGTCCGCCAGCAGCTCGACGAAGCCGCCACGGCATGGCGCAACGAAGACCGCGACGCCGATGCGCTGTACCGCGGAACCCGCCTGAAGACGGCCCGGGAGCAGTCCCGGACCGGGCGGGGACACGATGACCTCAGCCCAGGAGCCCGCGAATTCCTCGACGCGTCCATTCGGCACGAACGCCGTGGCGGCCGACGCCGCCGGCGGCAGCTGACGGCGGTGTCCGTGCTGACCGTGCTCGCGCTGATCGCCTCCGTCGTCGCCGTCCTCGGCCAGAGGGCCGCCAGCGAACGTGACGTCGCCGCGGCCGGGCAGCTGGTCAGCGAAAGCCTGAACCCGTCCACGGAGCCGATGCTCTCGAAGCTGGAGAGCCTCGCGGCGTGGGAAATCAACCCGTCGTCCGATGAAGTCCGCTACGCCATCAAGGTCGCCGCTGCCAATCCCGAGTACTCGCTACCAGCTCTGAGTGACCTCGCCGGCCAGGTCGGTTCGGTGGCGTACAGCCCGGACGGAATGACCATTGCCGCCGTCGTCGACGGGAGTGCGTATCTGTGGGATGTCGCCACCGGCCGCCAGGTCGGTCCCGCCTTGGGCACCTCCGTCGGTTCGGTGGCCTTCAACCTGGACGGGACGATTCTCGCCACCGGCTCCGCTGGCCGGGGCGCGCAGTTGTGGGATGTTACGACCGGCCACCAGATCGGTCCCGTCTTGGACAGCGACAGCCAGGTGTATTCGGTGGCCTTCAGCCGGGACGGCAAGCTTCTTGCCACCGGTGCCGCCAACAACTCTTCCGGGGCGCGATTGTGGGATGTCGGGACCGGTCGGCAGATCGGCCCCACCTTCGACAGCGACAGCCAGGTGTATTCGGCGGTGTTCAGCCCGGACGGCAAGACCCTCGCGACCGGCACCCAAGGTGCGGGTGCCCGGTTGTGGGATGTCGGGACCGGTCAGCAGATCGGCCCCCAGCTCGGCGACACCACCGTCGAGTCGGTGGCGTTCAGCCGTGGGGGCGAAACCCTCGTCACGGCCACCGGCGATGGCGCGCAGCTGTGGGACCGCGCCACTGGCCAGCAGATCGGCCCCACCCTCAGCAGCGCAGGCAACGTTGAAGAGGTGGCGTTCAGCCCCGATGGCACAACCGTCGTCACCGCCACTGCTACCGCCGTCAGGACGAGCTTCAACGCTCCCCCCAGCGGGGGAGGTGCGCAGCTGTGGGATGTTGCGACCGGACGCCAGATCGGCCCGACCTTGGACGACACCACCACCGTCTATTCGGCGGCTTTCAGCCCGGACGGCAGCACGCTCGTCACCGGCGTTGGTTCCGAAACCGGTGGCGGTGTGCGGTTGTGGAACCTCGCCGCCAGCCGGCAGATCGGCCCCACCCTCGACGGCAGCAGTTATGCCCGCTCGGTGGCGTTCAACCGGGACGGCACGGCTCTCGCCGCCGGCATGTTCCGCGGTGGTGCCCGGTCGTGGAATGTTGCGACCGGCAGCCAGGTTCGCTCTGTACTCGGCGACAGCACCGTCCTCTCGGTGGCTTTCAGCCCGGACGGCAACACGCTCGTCACCGGCGCTGATTCCGAAACCGGCGGCGGCGCGCGGTTGTGGAACCTCGCTACCGGCCAGCAGATCGGTCCCGTCCTCGGCGGTCCCAACACCGTCAGTTCGGTGGCGTTCAGCAAGGACGGCGACACCCTCGCCACCAGTCTCGGCGACGAAGGTGTGCGGCTGTGGGATGTTGCGACAGGTCGCCAGATCGGTCCCACCTTCGGCGAATCGGGCTCGATGGATGTGGACGCGGTGGCCCTCAGTCCCGATGGCAAGACCCTCGCCGCTGCCATGGGCTCGGCCATGGGTGTGCAGCTGTGGGATGTTGCGACCGGTCGCCCGGTCGGCGCTGCTCTCGGCAGTGCAACGGTGAACTCGGTGCAGTTCAGTCCGGACGGCGAGACTCTTGCCACCGGCCTCCTCCTCGGGGGTGCGCAGTTGTGGGATGTCGCGACGGGTCAACGGATCGGCCCCACCCTCGGAAGTGGTGGTCTTGTTTCGGTGGCGTTCAGCCCGGATGGCGAGACTCTCGCCGCTACCGCCGACGCCACCAACGGTGGCGGCGTGCAGTTGTGGGATGTTGCGACCGGTCGTCAGATCGGTCCTACCGTCGGCAACAGCGTTCTCGTTTCGGTGGCGTTCAGCCCGGATGGCAGAACCCTGGCCACCGCCGACCCCTACGTGGGCGCGCAGTTGTGGAACGTGGACTACCTGGTCGATTTCCAGCGGGTGGTGTGCGACGAGGTAGGTGGATTCCTGACGTCTGAGTTCTGGGAACGGCACGTGCCACCGGGGCCTGCCTATCGCAATGTCTGTGCGTGATCATCGGCGGCGCGGAAGGGCGGAGTGGCGAGTTCTCCGCTGTTGTGGCGAGCAGGCAGGGCCGCCGTGTACGCGGGGGTGAGCCGAAGCTGCGTGATCGAGGTGGTGGGCGTCGTGCATCTCCCGAACGGGTGGCGTTCGGGCGCTTGAAAATCTTTCGGTGGGCGGATTCCACACCATCGGGCTGAATTCATGTCCACAGTGGTCAGTTTGATGAAAAATTGAGCTGCACAACGTCTTTCGTCTGCTCTACCTTCGTCGCCATGTTCGACGTACAAGCATTCCGCGCAGCTGGTGAGCCCGACGAAGTCCTCGATCCGCGAAGCAGGTTGCAGACCCTGCGCCGGTCCGCTGCCCGCGACGACGCGGCGGACCGGGCCGGGCCCGATTATTCGGTGGGACCACCGGAACCGGTGCCGCGCACCCGCGTGCGCAGGCTCGCCGAGCGATGGCTGCCCGAGTCCCTGCTGCGGTCCAGAGTGGACCCCGGCCGGGCTGGTGTGCTCGCGATCGCCCTGGTGGCCGTCGTCGTGCTGCTCGGGGTGGCCGCGATGGCGTGGACATCGCGATCGGCCGCCGAACCGGCACCGCCGCCGGTCCTGCCACCGCCGCTGCCGGTGACCACCGCGGCCGAACCGGATCTCGTGATCAGCGTCGTCGGCCAGGTCGACCGCCCGGGTCTGGTCACGGTCGAACCCGGCAGCCGGGTCGCCGACGCGGTCGCCGCCGCCGGCGGTGCGCTGCCGGACACCGATCTGACCGGGCTCAACCTCGCCCGCCGCCTGACCGACGGCGAGCAGCTCTACGTCGCCGTGCCGGTCCCGCCGCAGGCCCAGGCGGGGCAGGCCGGTGACGGGAAGGTCGATCTGAACACCGCGACGGAGGAGGAACTCGATGAACTGCCAGGCGTCGGCGAGGTCACCGCCAAGCGGATCGTGCAGTGGCGGTCCGAGCACGGCCGGTTCGAGTCGGTGGAGCAGCTGCGGGAGGTGGGCGGGATCGGCAGTTCCCGCTTCGCCCGGCTGCGGGAGTTGGTGCGGGTGTGAGCACCGGATTCGACCTCCGGCTCGCGCCGACCGCGGCCGCGGTCTGGGCGGCGACGCTGGTCGGTCTGCTGGCCGGGTGGCTCGCGGCGGTGGTGGCGGCGGCCTTCGCGCTGCTGGTGGTGCCCCTGGTGTGGCGGGCTTCGCGGAGTCGGGCCTGGGCCAGGGCGACGCTGGTGGTCGTGCTGCTGGCGGGCGTCGCCGCAGCAGGCATGGCCGTCCGCGGCCAGCACGCCGAGCACCACCCGGTGCGCCAGGCCGCCCACCACGGCGAGCGGGTGACGGCACGGGTGACCTTGACCAGTGCGCCGATCCCGTTGCGCGGCCCGTCATTCGGAGCGCAGCGAGCGCAGGACCGCGCTCTGGTCCGGGCGGTGCTGGAGACGGCCGAGGTAGCGGGCAGGCACGTGCGGAGCGGTGGCGCAGTGGTGCTGCTGGTGCCGACCGAGCAGTGGCGCGACCTCATCGCCGGGCAGCGCGTGACGGTCCGCGGCAAGGCCGCACCACCGCGGTCGGGTGAGCTCACGATCGCCGCGCTGCAGGTGTTCGGGGCGCCCACCGACGTCGCTGCGCCACCGGGTTGGCAGCGGGCTGCGGCGGACCTGCGGGAGGGGCTGCGCCGAACGACGGCGGACGAGCTGAGCCCGGCCGCCGCCGGGCTGCTGCCCGGCCTGGTCGTCGGGGACACCAGCGCACTGCCGCCGGAAGTGGCGCAGGACTTCGAAACCGCAGGCCTCACGCATCTCATGGCTGTTTCGGGAGCCAACCTGGCGATCGTGTGCGGCACCGTGCTCCTGGTGCTGCACCTGATCGGCGCCGGACCGGTGCTGTCGGTGCTGGGCTCGGGTGCGGCGCTGATCGGCTTCGTGGTCCTGGCCGGTCCGGAGCCCAGCGTGCTGCGCGCGGCGGCGATGGGTGCGGTCACCCTGCTGGCGCTGGTGCTGGGCAGGCGGCGCTCGGCGCTGCCCGTCCTGTCGGCGAGCGTGATCGGTTTGCTGCTGCTGTTGCCGGAGCTGGCCACGAGCGCCGGGTTCGCCCTGTCCGTTGCGGCCACGGCCGGGCTGGTCGTGCTGGCGCCGGCGTGGACGGCCGCGCTGCGGGACCGCGGTGTTCCGATCGGCGTTGCCGAGGCCATCGCGGTTCCGCTGGCCGCGCACGTCGTCACGGCTCCGCTGGTCGCGGCGCTGTCCGGGACGGTCAGCCTGGTCGCGGTACCGGCGAACCTGCTGGCCGGTCCGGTCGTCGCACCGGCGACCGTGTTCGGAGTGCTCGCGACGGTGGTCGCGCCGCTCTCCGGGTGGCTGGCAGGGGCGTTCTGCTGGCTGGCCGCGCCAGAGCTGGAGTGGCTGGCGCTGGTGGCCGACTGCGCGGCTGCCGTCCCCGGCGGCTCGTTCGAGTGGTTGCCCGGCACCGCCGGTGGGCTGCTGCTGGCGCTCCCGGTCGTCGTCGGCCTGATCGTGTTGCGGCGCAAGCGGTTCCGTGTCCTGGCCGCGGTGGCCGTGCTGGTGGTGGTGCTCGTGCTGGTGCCGGTGCGCAGCGCCGTGTCCGGCTGGCCGGCGCCCGGCTGGAGCATGGTCGCCTGCGACGTCGGCCAGGGCGACGGGCTGGTGCTCTCCACCGGGCGGCCGGAAGAAGCCGTGGTGGTCGACACCGGCCCGGACCTCGAACGGTCCGCGGCGTGCCTGGAGCGGTTGGGAGTGCGCCGGATCCCGCTGGCGGTGCTGACGCACCTGCACGCCGATCACGTCAGCGGGCTCACCGGCCTGCTGGGCAGGTTCTCGGTCGGCGCGGTGGCGGTGGGGCCGCTGCGAGAACCGGCGTGGGCGATGCGGGAGGTGGTGCGAGACGCCCGGACGCACCGGGTTCCGGTCGTGCCGATGCAGGCCGGGCAGCGGGCGAGCTGGCCGGGCCTGGTGCTCGACGTGCTCGCCCCGGACCCGGAGCTGGCCCGGGCGCAAACGGCGGAGGACGCCAACGACGCATCGATCGTGCTGCTGGCCACCACACCGGCCGGGCGATTGCTGCTCACCGGCGACATCGAGCTGCCCGCCCAGGGCGGGCTCGTGGCCTCCGGGCTGGACCTGCGAGCCGATGTGCTCAAGGTCCCGCACCACGGATCTCGGTACACCACACCGAGATTCCTGAACGCGGTCCGCCCGAGGACGGCGTTGATCAGCGTCGGCGACGGGAACAGCTACGGACACCCGAGCCCGTTCGTGGTGGACGTGCTCACCCGCGCGGGCGCGGAAGTGCTGCGCACCGATCAGGAAGGAGATATCGCGATCCTGCCGGGCCCGAACGGTCCCCGGCACGTCTCACGAGGAGATCCGCTGCGCGCGGTGGACCGCTGAGCCATGTCCGTTGTGGACGGTGCGCGGCGCCGTCTCGGTGGCGCCGCGCACCGTCCAGCCGGAGTTACAGGCCGAGGGCCTGGTTGACGGCCTCGGTCGTCGGCGCCACGGTGGCCTTCGGGCCGATCTGGTCCTGGACCGCGTCCAGGGTCTTCAGCCCGTCACCGGTGATCAGCAGGACGGTCTCGGCATCCGGGTCGATCTGGCCGGCCTCGATGAGCTTCTTCGCGGTGGCCACGGTGACCCCACCGGCGGTCTCGGCGAAGATGCCCTCGGTGCGGGCCAGCAACCGGATACCGGCGCGCACCTCGTCGTCGGTGACGTCCTCGATGGCGCCGTTCGTCTTGCGCACGATGTCCAGGACGTACGGGCCGTCGGCGGGCGCGCCGATGGCCAGCGAGCGTGCGATGGTGTCCGGACGCACCGGCTGCACCACGTCGTGCCCGCCCTTGTACGCGGTGGACACCGGGGAGCAGCCGGTGGCCTGCGCGCCGAAGATCCGCACCGGGCTCGGCTCCACCAGGCCGACCTGGCCGAGCTCGTTGAATCCCTTGTAGACCTTGGTCAGCTGCGAGCCGGAGGCGATCGGCACCACGATCTGCTCGGGGATGCGCCAGCCGAGCTGCTCGGCGACCTCGAAGGCCAGCGTCTTGGAGCCCTCGGAGTAGTAGGGGCGGACGTTGACGTTGACGAACGCCCAGTCCTCGTGCTCGCCGGCCAGCTCGGTGGCCAGGCGGTTGACGTCGTCGTAGTTGCCGTCGACGGCGAGCAGCGAGCCGTCGTAGACCGCGCTCATCAGGATCTTGGCGCGTTCCAGGGTCTTCGGCACCAGCACCACGGAATCCCAGCCGGCGCGGGCGGCGGCCGCGGCCACCGCGTTGGCCAGGTTCCCGGTCGACGGGCAGGCCAGCACCTTGAAGCCGAACTCGCGGGCGGCGGCCAGCGCGACGGCGACCACCCGGTCCTTGAACGAGTGCGTCGGGTTGCCGGTGTCGTCCTTGATCCAGATCCGCTTGACCCCCAACGCCTTCGCGAGGTTGTCGGCGCGGATCAAGCGCGTACAGCCGGGGTCGGTGTTCGGGTGCTCCTCGACGTTGGAGGGCACCGGGAGCAGCTGCTTGTAGCGCCAGATCGACCGGGGGCCGGCTTCGATGTCCTCGCGGCGGATCCGCGGGAAGTCGTAGGCCACTTCCAGCGGGGAGAAGTCTTCGAGGGAGACGAACTCGGGGGCCAGCGGCTGCCGGTGCCCCTCTTCCTTGGACACCAGTTCGACGGCGTTGCCCAGGTCGTAGGTCTTCTGGGCAGGGGCAGCAGCGGTCATCGCGAGGTCCTCTCCTCATCTGTCCCGCGGACGGGTCGGAATTGGCACCGCTTTCGCCGGAGACCTCGCGGAAGAAGACACGATTCGCCGGACGAACGGTTGCCGGGGCTTCATCGGGCCGTTCCCTCTGCCCCTCTGGATGAGCTATTCGGTTGTGCCCGCAACGCTAATGGATCGCGCGCGGTTCTGGCCAGGCCGATCCAGATGCCGGGAACGTCGCGGGTGCGTGGGACGATGCCTGCATGAGCTCACCGTCCGTGGTCACCGATCCGCTGCACCTGGTGCTCGGCGACGAGGAACTGCTGGTGGAACGCGCGCTGTGGGCGGCGGTCGGAGCGGCCCGCGCGGCGGACCCGGACGCCGAGCTGCGCCGGGTGAAGGTGAGCGAACTCACCCCACCGGAGCTGGCCGAGATGCTCAGCCCTTCGCTGTTCGCGGAGGGGCGGGTGCTGGCGGTGGAATCCGCGCAGGACGCGGGCAAGGAGATCGCCGAGGCCCTGCTGTCCCAGGCCAAGCAGCCGGTCGACGGCGTCACCCTCGTCGTCGTGCACACCGGCGGCGGGCGGTCGAAGTACGCGAAGGAACTGCCCAACGCGCTGCGCAAGCTCGGCGCGCGCGTCACGGAGTGCAACAAGATCACCAAGGCCGCCGAGCGGGAGGCGTTCGTCCGCGACGAGATCCGCCGTGCGGGCGGCAAGGCGGACGCGGCCGCGGTGGCCGCGCTGATCGAGACCGTCGGTTCGGACCTGCGCGAGCTCTCCGCGGCGGCGACCCAGCTGGTCGCCGACACCGGCGGGAAGGTCGACGAGACCGCGGTGCGCCGCTACCACCGGGGACGCGCCGAGGTCACCGGGTTCGCGGTCGCGGAGAAGGCCGTGACCGGCGACCGGGCCGCCGCGCTGGAGGCGCTGCGCTGGGCGGTGCAGCTCGGCGTCCCGCACGTGCTGATCGCCGATGCGCTGGCGGATTCGGTCCGGACCATCGGCCGGGTCGCCGCCGCGGGCGGCCGCAACGACCCGTTCCGCCTGGCCGGTGAGCTCGGCATGCCCGCGTGGAAGGTGAAGAAGGCGCTGGCGCAGTCCAGGGGCTGGACGCCCAAGACCCTCGCGGCCGCGCTCCAGGCGGTCGCCGAGGTCAACGCCGGGGTCAAGGGCATGGCCGCGGACGCCACCTACGCCCTGGAGCGCACCGTCCTGCGCCTGGTCGAGCTCCGCAACCAGCGCTCCTGAAAAGCAAACGGCCCCTTCCCGCCGGGAAGGGGCCGAAGGCAGGCCGAGATCAGAGCTCGTTGACGCGCTGCGCCAGGGCCGACTTCTTGTTGGCGGCCTGGTTGCGGTGGATGACGCCCTTGCTGGCGGCCTTGTCCAGCTCGCGGCTGGCGGCGCGCTGCAGCTCGATGGCCTTGTCCTTCTCACCGGCGGCAGCGGCCTCGCGGAACTTGCGGATCGCGGTCTTCAGCGAGGACTTCACGGCCTTGTTGCGCTGCCGGGCCGCCTCGTTGGTCTTGATCCGCTTCATCTGGGACTTGATGTTGGCCACTGGTTCGCCTCTTTCGCGTCTGTCGAATCGGTCGTGCCGCGCTTGACTCGGCCCTGCCCGGGGGCAGGTTTCCTCCACGGCGGAACGCCGCACGGCACGGTCGACCATGTTAACAGCCGCGACCTGGGCGGATGTCGGCCGGGCGAGCGGGCGCGAGAGCGATCACATCGGCTCGGAACCGGCCCGCGCAGAACATAGGGTCGATCCTCGTGCTGGACGCCCTGAACTGGCCGGGTTTCGCCGACCTCTCGCTCGCCGGACTGCTCTTCCTCTGCGCGGCGGCGTTCCTCGCCGGGGCGGTCGACGCCATCGTCGGTGGCGGCGGTCTGGTCCAGCTGCCCGCCATGCTGCTGCTCCTGCCGGGCGGCGAGGTGATCTACTCGCTGGCCACCAACAAGGTCGCGGCGATCGCGGGCACCGCCGCGGCCGCCCGCACCTACGCCAAGCGCACTCCGATCGACTGGAGCGCCGCGCTGTCGATGGCGCTGGTCGCACTGCTGGGATCGCTGGGCGGAGCGATGCTCGCCAACGCGCTGCCCTCGCACGTGCTCAACATCATCGTGCTCGTGGCGCTGGTGGCCGTGGGCCTCTACACCTGGCGCAAGCCCGACCTCGGGTCGGTCGACGCGCCGCGCTTCCAGCGCCGCGTCCAGCTGCTCGTGATGCTCGCGGGCGGTGCGGTGATCGGCTTCTGGGACGGCATCGCCGGTCCCGGAACCGGATCGTTCCTGGTGTTCCTGCTGGTGGGCCTGGTCGGTTTCGCGTTCCTCACGGCCTCTGCCACGGCGAAGGTGGTCAACGTCGCGACCAACCTCGGCGCGCTGATCTTCTTCATCCCGGCGGGCAAGGTCCTCTGGGGCCTGGGCATCCTGATGGCGCTGAGCAACATCGCGGGCAGCGTGCTCGGCGCGATGCTGGCAGCCCGGCGCGGATCGGGTTTCGTGCGCCGGGTCTTCCTGACCGTGGTCGTCGGCCTCGTCGTCAGCCTCGGCTGGAAGATGGCCGCCGGCGCGTAGCGACGCGGCTCACAACGTCCTTCAGCCCGGGCGCCCGCGCGGCGTAGCATCGCCGCTGGCTGTGCCTAGGGTTCCGCTCCCGCTCCGATGCAGATCGCCACAACCAGGAGCGCGGAGGACCGGTCCGAGCGGCACCGGCGACCGCCGAACGGACGCGGTCGTACATCTGACGGGACAAAAGCCTGGAGGAACCCGGATGCCGCGCGCCCGCGCGGTGCGGAGAGGGTTCCATGGGATTGGTCGCCGTCGTCCTCGTCGTCGCAGCTGCGTTCGCCCACGCGGGCTGGAACTTCTTCGCCAAGCGAGCCGGATCGGCGGGCGCCGGTTTCGTGTGGCTGACCGCGACCTGCTCCGCCGTGCTGTACCTGCCGGTGGCCCTCGGGGCGCTGCTGCTGTTCGGCGTTCCGCCGCTGGGCGACTGGGTGCTGGGCGTGCTCGTCAGCGCGGTCGTGCACCTGGCCTACTTCCTGCTGCTGCAGCGCGGTTACGCGGTCGGTGACATGTCGGTGGTCTACCCGCTGGCCAGGGGCACCGGCCCGATGCTGGCGATGCTGATCGCGGTGCTGGCGCTGGGCGAGCGGCCGGGCTGGCTCGGGGTGGCCGGCGGGCTGCTGGTGATCGCGGGAGTGCTGGTGATCGGGCTGTCCGACGGCTTGCCCCGCTCGGGCGCGAGCCTGGCCGGAGTCGGGTTCGGCGTCCTGACCGGCTCGCTGATCGCGATCTACACGGTGTGGGACGCCTACGCGGTGACCGGCCTGGCGCTGTCCCCGCTGCTGTACGACTGGGCGAACAACTTCGCCCGCGCGGGCCTGCTCGCCCCGTACGCGGCCCGCCGCCGAACCCAGATCGCCGCGGTCTGGTCCGAGCACCGCGCGGCGGTGCTGGCGGTGGCGCTGCTGTCGCCGCTGGCCTACATCCTCGTCCTGTTCGCGATGCAGCTGGCCCCGGTGAGCCTGGTGGCCCCGGCCCGCGAGCTGAGCATCGTCATCGCGGGCCTGCTGGCCTGGCGCTTCCTCGGCGAGTCCCAACCCGGCCGCCGCATGGCGGGAGCCCTGGTCGTCCTCACCGGAGTGGTCCTCCTCGGCATCGCCTGATCAGCTAGCGCGGAGCGTTTGGCGGTTCCGGCGCTTCGCCGGGCGAGCTGATCCGGCGTTGCGGGGTTCGGCCGGGTAGGAATGGGCGCATGGACGTCTTGGCCAGCCGGTTGATCCTCCGGCCGCGCGAGTGGGACCGGTCGGTGCGCTTCTACCGGGACGTGCTCGGGTTGGCGATCGCCCGGGAGTTCCCCGGTGGCGCGGTCTTCTTCCTCGGGCAGGGACTTCTGGAGATCTCCGGCAGCGGCGGCCCCGGGCCGAGCCCGGACCAGGTGCTCTGGGTGCAGGTGCGCGATGTGCGGGCGGAGTTCGAGCAGCTCCGCGAGCGCGGCGTCACCGTGCTGGCCGAGCCCGAGCGCAAGCCGTGGGGCCTGGACGAGGCCTGGGTCGCCGACCCCGACGGCATGCGGATCGTGCTGGTGGAGATCCCGTCGGACCACCCGCTGCGCGTCGACGTCCGCCACCTCTGACGAAGGTGCGGCGGCCCCCGGTGGAACCGCCGCACCCGGTTCAGCTGATCGCGGTCCAGAACTCGTAGTGGTGCTCGGCGGCGAAGTCCCGAGCCGCGATGCCACCCGGCCGCCCGGATTCCAGCGCTAAGACCGCATTCCGGTCCCAGCGCGCGGCGCCGTCGCCGTTGGGGTCTCCGGTGGCCGCGAACCGCGTCCAGTAGCCGATCATCTGGTCGGCGAGCTCCTGCTGCGCCTGGTCCAGCGGCTCGGCCCAGTCCGCGTTGAACAGGTACGGCAGCTCGGCGGTGTGGTAGGCGCCCACCGGGTACGGCGGCTTGGGCACGCCTTCGTGCCACGGTGCGTCCTGCGCTGCGAATTCGTAGCTGTAGGTGGGTGTCCACCTGGCCAGTGCGGTGCCGGTGTCCAGCGAGGCCTTCGCCCAGCGGTGGTCGGTGATCGCGGCCGATCTCGCCAGGCTCGCACAACTGTCGTCGTAGCAACCGTATTCGCCGATCACGGCCTCGGCGTGGTCCGGGAACAGCTGCGCCACTTCCGCGCGGTACTGCTCGAAGCTCAGCGGCCTGCCGTTCATCAGCTCCGCACCCATGGTCATGAAGCGCTCTTCGTCGCGGTTGATGCCGTGCAGCACGGGAACCCGTGCGAACCGGCCGCTTTCCAGTGCCGTCGCCGGATCCGTCGGCAGCGCGGTGCCGCCGAGCGCGGGGCTGAAGTTCTCGCCCGAGGCGGCTTCCAGCAGCTCTGGCACGGGTTTGCGCCGCAGGCAGTCCGCAGCCGTCGCCTCGTCGGCGCATCCCGCGCGAGTTGCCAGTCCGATGCCCTGCTGCGCGGCGATGGCCCTCGGGCGCGGCGCGGAGGTGGTTTCGGGCGACCACTGAGCAGCGCACGGGGCGCTCTGGACGATCGCTCGGTGGAAGAGCCCGGCCGAGCCGGGGGAGACCAGGTTGTCGCACACCGAGAACCCGCCCCCGGACTCGCCGAACAGCGTCACGTTGCCCGGGTCCCCGCCGAATGCCCGCGCGTTGCGCTGGACCCAGCGCAGCGCGGCCTGCTGGTCCTGGAGCCCGTAGTCGCCGGACGGGCCGGCGGCGTCGAGGGCGGGGTGGCTGAGGAAGCCGAAGATGCCGAGCCGGTAGTTGACGGTCACCACGATGACATCGCCCCTGGTCACCAGGGGTGTCGGGTCGTAGCGGTGCGCGACGCCGTCGACGAAGCTGCCGCCGTGGAGGTAGACCATCACCGGTAGCGGCCGGTCCGCGGTCTGCCGCGGTGCGGTGACGTTGAGGTACAAGCAGTCCTCCGTCGTGCTCGGTTCGCCGATCTCCACGCCGACCTGCGGGCACGCGTTGCCCCTGCGCGTCGCATCGCGGGGCGCTTCCCACGGCTGCACCGGCTGCGGCGGGGCCCAGCGGAGGGAACCGGTGGGCGGTGCCGCGTACGGGATCCCGCTGAAGGACCGGATCTGCTCGGTCGCGGCGCCGCGCACGGGGCCGGAATCGGTCAGCACCACCGGGTCGTCCGGCTGCTGAGGTCCGCAAGCGGCGAGTCCCGCGGTCAGTCCGGCCGCGATCAGAACGGCGAACGTCTTCGAATGTCGCGTGCGGCCGGGCATGGGCCGCTCCTCTCCGTACGTGGACCGCCGGGTCGGCGGCCGGTGCGGAGGAACGCTATCCAGTATTTGGGCAAACGCGCAAGGCATTTGCGCAAGGCGATCGCCTGAGGCGTTCGCGCCATCGGCTGCTAGGGTCTGGCCATGGGAAATCGCGAGGACCTGCTGGCCGGGGCGAAGCGCTGCTTGCTCGACAAGGGCTACGAGCGCTCGACGGTGCGCGACATCGCGACCGAGGCGGGGGTCAGCATGGCCGCGATCGGCTACCACTTCGGATCGCGCGAGAACCTGCTCAACGCCGCGCTCTTCGAGGCGTTGGACGAGTGGGGCGCCGAAGTCGCGCGCACCCTCGGCGCCGAAGGCGAGGGCGGGGCCGCGGAGCGGTTCGAGGCGATGTGGGCGCGGATGATCGACTCGTTCACCAGCCACCGCCCGCTGTGGTTGGCCAGCGTCGAGGCGTTCATGCAGGCTGCGCGCTCGCCGGAGCTGCGCGACCGGCTGGCCGACGGCATGCGGCAGGGCAGAGCGGGGCAGGCGGCGGCGTTGCTGGTCGCCAGCGAGGATTCCCTCCCGGACGAGCAGGTGCGCAGCCTGGGCTCGGTGCACATGGCGCTGCTGTCCGGGGTGATGTTGCAGTGGATGGTCTCGCCCGACGACGCCCCGAGCGCGGCGGAAGTGGCGCGGGGATTGCGGGCGCTCTCCGGTGTGGTCTGGCCGGACGGCGAGAGCTGAGCGATCTCCTGTGGCCCGGCGCGCCTACGCGGAGGCGCTCGGCGTGATCCGGAAGGTGCGCGCGAGCGACTCGACGAGGAACCGGATCTCGTCCTGCGCGTCGAAGTCCTCGTCATCGCAGTGCAGGTACAGGCCGTCGAGAACGGTGATCGTCCACCGGGCCGCTTGGCTCGGCGAAACCGCCGGATCCATGAGGCCGTCCCGCCGCATCAGTTCGGCGAGTCCGGTCAACGCGTCCCGCTCGACCTGTTCGAGCTCGGCGAGGATCGCGGCCAGTTCCGGGTCGGCGGAGGCGCGTTCCAGCACCGCGGCGGCCATCCCGGCGGCGTTCGGCTGGACGAGGTCGCCCGCCATCACCTGCACGGCGGTGAAGAACGCGCGGCGCGGATCGGCGCTGTCGATCCGCCCGAGTTCGGCCCGGACCCGGGCGCAGTCGTCCGCGACGATCGCGCGGAAGATCGCCGCTTTGTCGGCGAAGTAGTGGAACAGCGCGCCCGAGCTGACGCCGGTGGCCTTCCGCAGGTCGCCGACGGTCGTCTTGGCGTATCCGGAGGCGGCGAACGCGTCGGCCGCTCCGGCGAGGATTCGTCGCCGTCGCTCCGCGTACCGGTCGGGATCGACTGTTCTCATGCCCGGCGTGCTCCCGTCGGTCGTCCGGTCATTAGTAGAACGCGCATTCTGCTAATGTAGGTGATCGTGACCGCCACCTCACCACCGCCCACCCGCAACGCCTCCCGGCGCCGCACGCACTGGGCACCGGTGCTGGGGCTCGTCGTCCTGTCTCCGATCGCCGCCGAATACCTGAGCGGTTACCACGGTCAGCGGCTGTCGGACCTGCCCGGGCTGCTGCTGTCCATCGGCATCGTCGGCCCGCTCTACGGCGGCATCGCCGTCTTGCTGCGCGAGGTCGCCAGGCGGACCGGGCGGGGCTGGCCGACGATCTTGCTGCTGGCGGCGGCGTTCGGGCTGGTCCAAGCGGGCCTCATCGACCAGGCCCTGGTCGACCGGGACTCGTTCAGCGGCTCGGTCTACTGGCAGGAGCTGCCCGCGTACCTGCCGTGGGCCGGGATCGACGTCAGCCAGCTGCTGGTGTTCGTCGGCGGCCACGCGATGCTCAGCTTCGGCGCACCGATCGCGGTGGTGGAGGCGTGCTCCGGGAGGCGGGCGCGTGAACCCTGGCTCGGTCCCGGCGGCATGGTCGTGATCGTGCTGGCCTATCTCGGTGGTGCCGCGGTGATCCTGTCGGACGTCCTCACCGCCGGTCCCGCTCCTGCTGGAGTGCTCGCCACCGTCGCGGCGATCGTCGTAGTGCTGGTGGTCGTCGCGCTGCGCCTGCCGCGAGTTCCCGAGCGCCGCACCGGAACGGGTCGGGTGCCACCGGTTTGGCTGCTCGGGGCGGGCGCTCTGCTCCTGTTCACCGTGCACGTCGTCGCACGTGGCCCGGAACCGGGCCCGTGGGCGTGGCCGAGCATCGCCGTGTCGGTGGTCGTGCTGGCGGTCGCTGGTGTCCTGCTCGTGCACTGGTCGAGGCAGAAGGGCTGGACACCGCGACACGAGCTGGCCGTCGCCGCCGCTCCGCTGCTGTGCACGGCCGGGATGGCGTTCGCCGTTCCCGCCCTGGTGCCGGGCAGCGATGTCGACAAGTACGCGTCCAACGCCGTGTTCCTGCTGGCAGTGATCTGTCTGCTGGTCTGGGCGGCGCGGCGGACGACTCGGATTTCCGGAGGGTGATGGCAGTGCTCGCTGAACCGACGTTCGTCCTGGTGCCGGGGATGGCCTCCACCGCCGCGGTCTGGTCACCCGTGGTCGGTGCGCTGGCCGAGCGCGGAGCCCGCGCTTGCCCGGTCGAGCTGCCGGGGCACGGGTTCGACACGCGCTTCCCCGACGGCTTCGCCGGATCGCAAGATCAGGACCTGCTGGCCGGTGCGCCTTCGCCGATCGCCGATCGCACGCTCGACGACTACACCGACCACGTCCGCGCCATCGTCGAGAAGGTCGCCGCGCACGGCCCGGTCGTGCTGGTCGGCCACAGCCTCGGCGGAAACGTGGTCACCCGGGTCGCCAACGCGGTGCCGGGCGAGCTGGCGATGCTGGTCTACGTCTGCGCCTACTGCTGCGTCGACGCTCCGACCGTGCTGTCCTACGCCCCGCGAGATCCCGACCCCGACAGCCCGCTGGCCCGTGCCCGCCGGCTGGCCTGGATCGGCGATCCCGCGTCGACCGGTGCTTCCCGCACCAACCCCCGCACAGCCGATCGCGAGGTCATCGACGCGCAGCACGCCCTGCTGATGGCCGACCTCGACCGGGAGAAGGTCCCAGCCGCACTCGCCTACGCCCTGCAACCGGACGAATCGGTCCAAGCGCTCGCCGGGGCGGCGCAGGCGAATCCGGCGACCTGGGGCACGGTCCCGCGCGCGTACCTGCGGACCCGGCGGGACGAGGTGATCCCGCTCGACGTGCAAGACCGCATGATCGCCGAAGCGGACGCCGCGACCCCGGAGAACCCGTTCGCGGTGCGCGATCTCGACACCAGCCACCTGGTGCCGTTGACCAGGCCGGGCAAGCTCGCCGATCACCTGGTCGCGCTCGCCCGGACCTGACGATCGCTACTCGATCTCGGCGATCAGCGCGTCGCGCTCCGCTTCGGGGAGGAACGAGGCGCGGAACGAGTCGGCGGCGAACTGCCGCAGCACCGAGTCGTCGAGCTTCAGAGCTTCTTGCAGCGCGGTGAAGTTCTCACCGACGTAGCCGCCGAAGTAGGACGGGTCGTCGGAGTTGATCGTCACCAGCACACCGGCGTCCAGCAGTCGCGGCAGCGGGTGCTGGGACAGCTCCGGCACGCAGCGCAGGCGGACGTTGGACAGCGGGCACACCGTCAGCGGAGTGCGATCATCGGCGAGGCGCTTGAGCAGCGCGGCGTCCTCCACCGACCGGATGCCGTGGTCCACGCGCTCCACGCCGAGCACGTCGATGGCCTGCCAGACGTACTCCGGCGGCCCCTCCTCGCCCGCGTGCGCGACCACGTGCAGGCCCGCGTCGCGGGCCCGGGTGAAGACCGGCTCGAACAGCTGCGGCGGGTGGCCCACCTCGGCGGAATCCAGGCCGATGCCGTCGATCTGCTCCAGGTGCGGCTGCAACGTCTCCCAGGTCGCCAGCGCCTCCTGGGGCCCGAGATCGCGCAGGAAGCACGCGATCAGCCGGGTGGAGATGCCGAAGCGCTCCCGGCTGGTCCGCAGCGACTCGGTCAGCCCGGTCACCACCTCCGCCAGCGGGACGCCGCGGGAGACGTGGGCCTGCGGGTCGAAGAAGATCTCGGCGTGGCGGACGCCCTGCTCGCGGGCCCTGGCCAGGTACGCGTCGGTGAGATCGGTGAAGTCCTGCGCGGTGCGCAGCACGGCCATCGACAGGTAGTAGAGGTCGAGGAAGGACTGCAGGTCGTCGAAGACGTACCGGCGGCGCAGGTCGTCCACGGTCGCGAAGGGCAGCTCCACGCCGTTGCGCCGGGCGAGGCCGAACACCAGCTCCGGTTCGATGGTTCCTTCGATGTGCAGGTGCAGCTCGGCCTTGGGCAGCGTCAAGCCCAACGACATCTGGCGGTCCTCCAAAAAGCTCGCTCGGTCGGGTTACCGGCGGTCAACGGTAACGACCGGTCACTCCGGGCGAACGGCGCGGGCCTGCACCTGCGCGCCCGCCCTGCCGGGCGGTTGCCAGGCCCACACCTGCACGTCGGTGAACCCGGCCGCCCGCACGTCCGAGTCGAGCCCGGCGCGACCGCCGGGCAACCACTGGGCGTGGGTGGACAGCAGCAGAGCGCCACCGGGGCGCAGCACTCGGCGCAGCTCGGCGAGCGCCGCGATCCGGTCCGGCCACAGCTGCACGTTGTTGACGCTCAGCGCCACGTCGAACGCGGCGTCCGGCTGGCCGGTCGACTCGGCGTCGCCGTCCTGCAGCGCCACGTTCGCCAGGCCGGTGCAGCGGTGCGCGGCGGCATGCCGCATCTGCTCGGAAGGCTCGACGCCCACCACCTGGGCCGCCTGCCCGGCGGCCTCCCGCAGTCCCACACCGGGGCCGGGCCCGATGACCAGCACCCGCTCGGCGCCGGAGAGCCGGGCCAGCCGGACGACCTGGTGCTCGGTGGCCGCGTTGTGGTGGGCCATCAGCCAGCCGCCCACGGTGCCCAGCAAACCGCGCGGGTGACCGAAAGCACGGTCCAGGGCGAACTCCGGAAAACCACTCATACGACCAGCTCAGCACCGTGCGAGCGGCGGTGGCATCGGGGATGACCCGGAGTTGGACATCGGGCACTTGGCGTGTCGTGGGACCATGGGGTGAACCCCCGCACCAGCCGACATCCGCGAGGAACACTGAGTGAGCAGTTTCGCCGACACCACGTTCACGCCCCCGGAGCGGATCCGGAACTTCTGCATCATCGCGCACATCGACCACGGCAAGTCGACGCTGGCCGACCGCATGCTGCAGCTGACCGGTGTGCTGGAGGAACGCGCGTACCGGGCCCAGTACCTCGACCGGATGGACATCGAGCGGGAGCGCGGCATCACGATCAAGGCGCAGAACGTGCGCCTGCCGTGGACCTCCGAAGGTGTCGACCACGTGCTGCACATGATCGACACGCCCGGTCACGTCGACTTCACCTACGAGGTCAGCCGGTCGCTGGCCGCGTGCGAGGGCGCGATCCTGCTGGTCGACGCCGCGCAGGGCATCGAGGCGCAGACGCTCGCCAACCTGTACCTGGCGATGGAGCACGAGCTGCAGATCATCCCGGTGCTCAACAAGATCGACCTGCCCGCCGCGGAGCCGGACAAGTACGCCGCCGAGCTGGCGCACATCATCGGCTGCGAGCCGGAGGACGTGCTGCGCGTGTCGGCCAAGACCGGTGAGGGCGTCGACGCGGTGCTCGACGAGGTCGTGCGGCAGATCCCGGCGCCGCAGGGCGATCCCGAGGCCCCGCCGCGCGCGATGATCTTCGACTCGGTCTACGACACCTACCGCGGTGTGGTCACCTACATCCGGGTGGTGGACGGCAAGATCACCCCGCGGCAGCGGATCCGGATGATGTCCACCGACGCCACCCACGAGCTGCTGGAAGTCGGCATCATCTCGCCGGAACCCAAGCCATCGGCGGGCCTCGGCGTCGGTGAGGTCGGCTACCTGATCACCGGGGTGAAGGACGTCCGCCAGTCCAAGGTCGGCGACACGATCACCTCCGAGCGCAAGGGCGCCGAGGAAGCGCTGAGCGGCTACCGCGAGCCCAAGCCGATGGTGTACTCCGGGCTCTACCCGGTGGACGGCACCGACTACCCGCTGCTGCGCGAGGCGCTGGACAAGCTGCAGCTCAACGACGCCGCGCTGACCTACGAGCCGGAGACCTCCGGCGCGCTGGGCTTCGGCTTCCGCTGCGGGTTCCTCGGGCTGCTGCACCTGGAGATCACCCGCGACCGGCTGGAGCGCGAGTTCAAGCTGAACCTGATCTCCACCGCGCCGAACGTGGTCTACGAGGTGGGCATGGAGGACGGCACCGAGCTGGTCGTCACCAACCCGTCGGACTGGCCGGAGGGCAAGATCAAGGACGTCTTCGAGCCGGTCGCGAAGTGCACCATCATCGCGCCGTCGGAGTTCGTCGGCACGATCATGGAGCTGTGCCAGAGCCGCCGCGGCCAGCTCTCCGGGATGGACTACCTGTCGGAGACCCGCGTCGAGCTGCGCTACACGCTGCCGCTGGCGGAGATCGTCTTCGACTTCTTCGACCAGCTCAAGTCCCGCACCCGCGGCTACGCCTCGATGGACTACGAGGAGTCGGGGATGCAGTCGTCGAACCTGGTCAAGGTCGACATCCTGCTGCAGGGCGAGCCGGTGGACGCCTTCAGCGCGATCGTGCACCGCGACGCGGCCTACGCCTACGGCACGAAGATGGCCTCCAAGCTGCGCGAGCTGATCCCGCGCCAGCAGTTCGAGGTGCCGATCCAGGCGGCGATCGGCTCGCGGATCATCGCCCGCGAGACGATCCGCGCGATCCGCAAGGACGTGCTCGCCAAGTGCTACGGCGGTGACATCAGCCGCAAGCGCAAGCTGCTGGAGAAGCAGAAGGAGGGCAAGAAGCGGATGAAGACCATCGGTCGGGTCGAGGTCCCGCAGGAGGCCTTCGTCGCCGCGCTGTCCACCGACGAGTCCAAGGACGACAAGGCCAAGGGCAAGAAGTAGCGCGATCTCCCACCGGTGCCGTCCTTCCCGCCTGGGGAGGACGGCACTTGGCGTTCTGGCGGGATTTTCGCGGAAGGCGTTCCGCCGCCCGCGGTCGCCGATCGTGCGAGGCGACCACGCTGATCGAGTGAGGCCTCGGGGCAGAAGGGTGCGTGCACGGGCGCGCGGTGACACCGCGAACCAGACTTCGAAGCGCACACCTCAACCCCCGAATGGAGACTGAGCAATGCGTTTGCGTTCGTTCGTGCTCGTGATGCTGGCGGCAACGGGACTCGGCCTGCTGGGCGGCGGCCCGGCCTTCGCCGGCGGCGTCCACGATGCCATCGATGGCACTGTGGCCACGGCTGACAAGGTCATCGACCCGGTTCGGAAGCTGGAAGTCACCGTGCTCGGTTGACGGCGCCGATCAGCAGCGAGGCCCCGCATCGCAGGTGCGGGGCCTCAGCTGCTGGACCCGAGGAGCGCGAGGCGGCTGGCGGTCCGGTCGGTGTCGCGGCCGCGGGCCAGGGTGCTCGCGATGTCCTGCTGGGCCACCACGTGCAGGGTCGCGTCCTTTTCGGACAGCACGTCCACGAGGTTGGCGAAACGCTGCTGTGCCTCGGCATCGCGGTGCGTCAACCTCGGGACGCCGGTGATCACCCACGTGCTGAACCGCGCGGCGAGCACGAGGTAGTCCTTCGTCGAGGTGGCGGTCGCGCACAGGTCGTCGAAGTCGAACCACACCACGCCGTCGCGCACAGCCGAAGCGCGCAGGGGGCGTCCGTCGACGTCGAGCAGCGTTCCTCCGGCTGCTGTGGGGATCCGGAGGTGCTCGGGCGGCGACGTCGACCAGGTTCCGCTCGCGAAGCCCGGGTTCCCGCGTCCGCCTGCTCGCCGGTAGTCCGGGCCGCCGCCGAGCTCGACCACGTTCAGATGCCCTTCGAGGAGTTCGATCGCGGGCTGGAACAGGTGGTGGAACAGCGGGTTGGGCAGCAGATCGGCGGGGCGGTAGTTCGAGGTGGTCACGAGCGTGACGCGGCGTGCGAGCAGGGTGCGCAGCAGCTTGGTGGCCAGCACGGCATCACCGGGATCGTGCACGTGGAACTCGTCGAAGCACAGCAGGTCAGTGCCGCCGACGAGTTCGGCGATCGCGCTGTTCACGGCGTTCGTCCGGTGCGATGACCGGGTTCGCGCGATTACCCGGTGCAGCTGGTCGAAGAAGTCGTGGAAGTGCACTCGCAGCTTGGCCGGGACGGGCACTTCGGCGAAGAACGTGTTTACCAGGAAGCTCTTGCCGCGCCCGACCGGGCCGTGCAGGTACAGGCCGCGCGGGCGGCGGAAGCGCTTCCGCAGGGCGGTGCCCAACCCGGCGAGTTCGTCGGCCACCAGCTGCTGCGCGGCGTCGAGTTCGAAGCCCTCGCGCGCGGCGGCCAGGTCGAAGCGTTCGCGCAGATCGGGGTTGTGCATCGCTCACCTCTACGTTCATAGAGCCTCTATCGATGTAGAGTATCGGTGGGATGGGGGAGGTCGAGTCATGTGTGAGCAAGACCGCCGCACACGCATCGCCGACGCCGCGATCGAACTCGTCGCGGAGCAGGGCGCTCGGGCGCTGACGCACCTGGCCGTCGACACGAGGTTGGGGCTGCCGCGCGGCTCGACGTCGTACTACGTGCGCACTCGTCGGGCGCTGCTGGAAGCTGCGGTGAAGCGGCTGTCGGTGCGGGCGCGGGAGGACTTCGACGCCTTCGCCGGTTCGGACTTCGCGCCATCCCCGGACGTTCGTGCTGCGGCCGACCGGATCGCGGTGCACCTGGACCGCATGCTGGGGGAGCGGCGCAACGACACCATCGCGAGGTATGCGCTGGTCGCGGAAGTGACTGCGACGGCCGAACTGCACGAGCCGTTGGCGCGGGCGGCCTTCTCCGAACAGCTGGCGGTGGGCCTGATGGAGTCCCTGCAGGCGCCCGATCCGGCCGCAGCTGGCGCTGATCTGGTCAGCCTGTGCGAGGGATTGGTCTTCGACCGGGTGATCGGCAGCCGATCACTGGATGCGCCCGAGCCGGGCAGTAAAGCCAGCCGGGAGCAGCTTTCGCGGGCGGTTGAGGCATTCCTGCGGGGTGCGGCCAGGTGAACGGCCTGCGGCGGGAAGTGGATGACGGGCCGAGGAGGACGCTCGGCCGCGGTCAGTTCTCCCCGGTCATGCCGCGCGCGGCGCAGGTTGGACCGGTGTCGTCAAACCCGGTGTCGAGGTGCGAGGTTCGCGTTGTTCTGCGAAGCAGGTCTGGTGGCAAATGCCCCGCATGTCCGCCGGATGTCCTTCGCGGTCGACGGTGCTGTGATCAGGTGCGTGCTTCGAGCGCCTTGCGGTAGCGGTCGGCGGCGTCCTCCACCACGCCCATGTTGAAGGCCGTGCTGCCGGGTTCGCGCTCTTCGGCGAGGAGCTGGAAGACCCAGAGGGGTGCGTTGACCTCCTCGAATCCCTGCGGGGTGTTGGAGCGGATCAGCGGGACGTTCGCGTAGAGGGAGGGAACGTCCGAGTGCTGGTAGCTCCAGCGGGCGGGCCATGCGCGAATCGCGGTTTCGCCCAGGTACCTGACCGCGCCATCGACGAAACCGTCCGCCGCAGCGGCCTTCACGGCATCGCTGCTGTCGTAGCGGTCCAGGATCAGGTCCTCGAGTGCGGACAGCGAATCGAGGGAGAAGTCGAACGGGAAGTCGGCGGGCAGGTGTTCAGCTCGCCAGCGCGCCAACGCGGTGTCCATTCCGGTCAGCCACCGGTCGAGGAAACTCCGGGACTCCTCGTCCATGTACCGGAGATCGTCGGCCAAGTACCAGGCGAGGGTGTCCGGTGCTTCCGGGAGCTCACCGTCCAGTGGGCCAGACCTGCCCCAGCTGTCCACGGGGAGGTCGAACTCCTCGCGAAGCGCATGCGCTTGATCGGGCGTGACCAGGATGTGCCAGATGCCTGCGAAGTCGCCCTGCTCGGCCACCGGGAAGAACTCGCGGGGGTCGTTTTCCCCGGGCGCGAGGTCGCCGAAGGAGTCCAGGACCGTGGTCAGGTCCAAGCCCGCGGTGGACTCGTGGTCCAGCGCCCACCAGAACGACCGTCCGTTGCGCCGGAAGTGCAGGCTCTCTTCGCCGTCCTCGTCCTCAACGAGCTCGATGTCGTCGATCAGCACCGAACCGCCGGAACAGGCAGCCGCCGCTCGCAGGAGCTCCGCGTACTCGTCCTCGGGATCGTCGACCTTGTCGGTCGGGACCAGCACGCCCAAGCCGAGACCGCCGAGAACCTGGACCAGTTCGGACGTGCTGCGTTCCGCGTCGTGATCTGCCGGAGCGTCGAGCTCTGCCAGCGCGGCTGCGGCTCGCGCGTCGGTCACGGCACCGAGCTCCACCAGCCTGTCCACCAGAGCTCGGAACGACCGAGGACCTTTGTTGAGCATGGCGGGATTCTCGCAGGTCCGGGCATTGTTCCGGCGGTGCTTCGCGAAGATCGTTTCAGCGGCCGGGCCGCTGTCGCGACAGCGCCGGGGCTCGGTGAATGGCCGAGGTCATCGCCGAACCGCGTCCTGATCAGCTCTGGTGGGCCTCCACGAAGGCGTAGACGTCGGCTTCGTCCACACCGGGGAAGGTGTCCGCGGGGAGCGCGGCGAGCACGTGCGAGTGCGCCCGCGCCGAGGGCCACACCATGCCCTCCCAGCGGCTGGCCAGGTCCGCGGGCGGGCGCTGGCAGCACTCGCCGTTCGGGCACTTGGACTTGGAGTGGTTGTTGGTGTCGCGCCCGCGGAACCAGCGCGACTCGGCGTAGGGCACGCCGAGGGTGATCGCGAAGTCGCGGCCGCGGCTCGGGTCGACGTGCGCGACGCACCAGTGGGTCGCACCCGGCTTGTCGGTGTACTGGTAGTAGGTCGAGTAGCGGTCCTGGGAGGCGAACACCTGGCGGCCGGACCAGTACCGGCACATCCGCTGCCCCTCGATCGCGCCGGTCGCGTCGCTGGGGAAGACCAGGCCGTCGTTCTCGTAGGCCTTGTAGATGATGCCGGTCTCGTCGTTGCGCACGAAGTGGCAGACCAGGTCCAGGTACTGGGTGGCCAGGTTGGTGAAGCGGTGCGCCGCCATCTCGTAGGACACCGAGAAGACGTCCCGCATGTCCTCCACCGCGAGGTCGCGCTCGGCCTTCGCGTCCTGCAGGAACGGCACCGCGGTCTGCTCGGGCACCAGGACGGCGGCGGCGAAGTAGTTCGCCTCGACGCGCTGCCGCAGGAAGTCCGCGAAGTCGCGGGGCTGGCTGTGGCCGAGGGTCAGGTGGCCGAGCGTCTGCAGCAGGATCGTCCGGGGGCTGTGCATGCCCAGCGATTCGCGGCGCAGGAAGATCCGGCGGTTCTTCAGATCGGTGACCGAGCGGACGGAGCGCGGCAGGTCGGTGACGAACCGCAGCCCGAAGCCGAGGTGGGTGGCGATCGCCTGGATCTGCCCCTCCGACAGCGGTCCGCCGTGGTAGCCGACCTTGTCCAGGATGCCCGCGGCCGCCTTCTCGATCTCCGGGAAGTAGTTGCCGTGCTTGCGCATCATCTGGCGCAGCTCGGCGTTGGCCTTGCGGGCTTCCTCCGGGGTGGCGACCTGCTTGGTCTCCCGGCGCCTGAGCTCCTCGTAGAGCGCGAGCACGTGCTCCAGCGCCTCGGTGGGCACGCGCTTGCCGACCTTCAGCGGCGGCACGCCGAGTCGCTGGTAGATCGGGTCGAGCTGCGCCTTCTCCACGGCGATCTCCAGCTCGGCGCGCCGGTTCGGCGGCTTCTTGGACAGCAGTTCGTCGACGGAGGTGCCCAGCGCATCGGCCAGCCCGCGCAGCAGCGACAGCTTCGGCTCGCGGTGGCCGTTCTCCAGCAGCGACAGCTGCGACGGCGCGCGCCCGACCCGTTCACCCAGCTCGACGAGGGTGAGTCCGGCGGCGCGGCGCAAGTGCCGCAGGCGCTGACCGAACACCAGAAGGTCGTGTTCCGTCGAAAAATTGCGGTCTTCTTCGCTGGCGAACTCCGTCATGGCGTTGATGCTAGCAGAAAAATCTCAAAAATTATCGCGGAAATATGGTCGTGTTTGGCTGGACCGGGGGCAAAACTGGGATCCAACAGGCCGCAGGAGAGCCCGGAAGGGGAACAAGATGAGCATCCGCGAGCAGGCGAAGCAGGCCGCTGAGGAGCTGCAGCGCGACTGGGACACGAACCCGCGGTGGAAGGGCATCGAGCGCACCCACTCCGCCGAGACCGTGATCCGCCTCCGCGGCTCGCTGCGCGAGGAGCACACCCTCGCCCGGCAGGGTGCTGAGCGGCTGTGGAAGCTGCTGAACGAGACCGACTACGTCAACTCGCTCGGCGCGCTGACCGGCAACCAGGCGGTCCAGCAGGTCCGCGCCGGTCTGCAGGCCATCTACCTGTCCGGCTGGCAGGTCGCCGCGGACGCCAACCTGGCCGGTGAGACCTACCCGGACCAGAGCCTCTACCCGGCGAACTCGGTCCCCTCGGTGGTCCGCCGGATCAACAACGCGCTCAAGCGCGCCGACCAGATCAACTGGTCCGAGGCGCTGGACCCGGAGACGCCGGGCGGCGAGCGCGAGGACATCCACTGGCTGGCGCCGATCGTCGCCGACGCCGAGGCCGGCTTCGGTGGCGTGCTCAACGCCTACGAGCTGATGAAGGGCATGATCACCGCTGGTGCGGCGGGCGTGCACTGGGAGGACCAGCTGGCCTCCGAGAAGAAGTGCGGCCACCTGGGCGGCAAGGTGCTCATCCCCACCAGCCAGCACGTCAAGACGCTCAACGCGGCGCGGCTGGCCGCGGACGTCGCCGGCGTGCCCAGCCTGGTCATCGCCCGCACCGACGCGCAGGCCGCGACGCTGCTGACCAGCGACGTCGACGAGCGCGACCAGCAGTACACCACCGGTGAGCGCACTCCGGAGGGCTTCTACAAGGTGCGCAACGGCATCGAGCCGTGCATCACCCGCGCGCTGGCCTACGCGCCGCACTCGGACCTGATCTGGATGGAGACCTCCACCCCGGACCTGGAGGTGGCGCGCAAGTTCGCCGAGGCGGTCAAGGCGAAGTTCCCGGACCAGATGCTGGCCTACAACTGCTCGCCGTCGTTCAACTGGAAGAAGAACCTGGACGACGCGACGATCGCCAAGTTCCAGCGGGAGCTGGGCCACATGGGCTACAAGTTCCAGTTCATCACGCTGGCCGGCTTCCACTCGCTGAACTACGGCATGTACGACCTGGCCAAGGGCTACGCGGCGGACGGCATGACCTCCTACGTGGAGCTGCAGGAGCGCGAGTTCGCCGCCGAGGCCGACGGCTACACCGCGACCCGCCACCAGCGCGAGGCGGGCACCGGCTACTTCGACCTGATCAGCACCGCGGTGAGCCCGGACTCCTCGACCACGGCGCTGGCCGGTTCGACCGAGGCCGCGCAGTTCCACTGACCGGTTGAAACCGTGGTCGGCCCGCGGCCGGCCACCCGAGACGCACCAGCGGCCCTGTGGCGGGGTGTCGGAAATATCGCGATGGTGCGAGTGGGCGGGAACCCAGGCGTCGGGTTCCCGCCCACTTCTCTTTGGTGGTGCGGATTTTCGACCCCGTTCAGGTGATCGTCGGCGTCGGCTGTATCTGTACGGCACCTTCGCTCCTCTTTATATGCGGGACCTCGAAAACCCGGGGCCGCACGAGTGGAGGGAGCACGCGATGTCGATCGATCTTGGTGGCCGTCGGTTCACGGTCCAGGACCTGGAGGCGTTCCCGGAGGACGGGCGCCGGTACGAGCTCGTCGATGGTGAGCTGCTGGTGGGCGCGGCAGCCGGGTGGCCGCACCAGGAGGCGCTCGGTGCGCTGTTCGTCCGCCTGCACCGGGCGAGTCCACCCGAATACCGGGTCCTAGCCGCGCCGTTCGCGGTGCGGCAGGACCTCTACACGGAGCTGCGGCCGGACCTCGTGGTCGCGCGCTACGCCGAGCTGACGTTGAAGAACCTGCAGGCCGCGCCGGTGCTGGCGGTCGAGGTCGCATCGCCGAGCAGCAGGCTGAACGACATCAGCCTGCGGAAGGCGGCCCACGCCAGGTTGGGGAGTCAGCACTTCTGGCTCGTGGACCCGGATCTGGAGGTGCCGTCGGTGACGGCGTGGGAACTGGTCGGCGGCAGCGACTACCAGCGGGTGGCGCGGGTGGTCGGCGAGGAGCTGTTCGAGCCGGAGCGACCATTCCCGGTCCGGTTCGCGCCCGCCGACCTGGTGGCCGGGCTGCGGCCCTGACACGATCGGGTCAGGGCCGGGCCGGGCGCCACATCCCGTACGCGGTCAGACCGCCGGCGATCGGGAACTCGTGGATCACCCGGAAGCCGAGCCGCTCGAAGTGGGCGACCCCGGCGTGCGCGGTGGCTTCCAGGTACACGGGCGTGTCGTGGGCGTCGGCGCGGGCGAGCCCGGATTCCAGCAGCGCGCGGGCGATTCCGCCGCCGCGCGCCTGCGGCGCGGTCGCGAGGGCGAACAGGTGCCAGTGCGGCTCGTCCGGGCGGTGGCTGTCGGTCGCGCTGAAGGTCTGGATCGCCCGCGCGGTGTCCCGGAGGTGCCACCGGAAGACGGAGAGCAGCGCGGGGAGGTGGGCGAGGCGGCGGCCGAGCGCGGGTACCTGGTCGCCGGGTCGCTCCCACACCGCCGCGGCCTGCGGTCGGCCACCGGCCACCGCGATCTCGGTGCTGTGGTCGTGGTTGAGCAGGAGGGGAAACAGCTTGCGCAGCCGGGATTCCCGGTGCGTCCGATCGGGCAGCAACGCAGCCATGCGGGGCTCGTCGAGGTAAGCGGTGCCGAGCAGCTCCACGAGGCTCGCGGTGTCTTCACCGCTGGCGGTGCGGAGCAGGAGGTCGTCGCGCGTGGTGGTCTGCATGGTTGTCGCCCTTCGGATCAGCGCCTCAATTCCGTTATGCCGAACAGGGAGGAGGAATGCCGTTGAAAGAGTGCCGGATCACCCGCTGATGCCGGTTCCGGCTCGTGAGCACCGCGGAGCAGGTGTCCGGCGCGTGCGGGTATCGGTTGGTGGTGCCGAGGGGCCGCGACGTAGGTTCTGGGTATGGGGATCGTCGAGTCGGTGAACGTCGCGGTGGTGCGGACCGGGGAGTGGACCGGGCGCGTCGGGCGCAGCGGTATCGACAAGCAGCCGGCGGAGCGTCCGGTTCTGTTCGAGCCGACCGGGGTGCGCGGGGACACGGTGTGCGACCGCAAGCACCACGGCGCCTGGTACCAGGCGGCCTACGCCTTCGACCGGGAGGAACTCGCGCACTGGTCGCAGGTGCTGGAGCGCGAGCTGGTGCCGGGCAACGCGGGGGAGAACCTCACGCTGGCCGGAGTCGACAGCAGCTCGGCGGTGATCGGTGAGCGGTGGCGGATCGGCGGGGCGGTGCTCCGGGTGACCGGGCCGCGCACCCCGTGCCGGGTCTTCGCCGGGTTCTGGGACGTCCGGTCGCTGGTGAAGCAGTTCACCGAGCACGGCAGGACCGGTGCCTACCTCGCGGTGGAGCAACCGGGCGAGATCACCGCCGGCGACACCGTCGAGGTGCTCTCGCGTCCGGAACACGGCGTGCAGGTGGCCGAGGTGTTCGCGGTGTCGATGAACCGGGGCGCGGAGCTGGTCGATCACGTCGCGCGCGGGCTGGCCGACCTGCCGGAGGAGTGGCGCGAGCCGCTCGCCGCCAAGGTGGCTAGGGCGCGCAGCGGCACTCGATGATGGCGTAGCCGTTGTCCAGCGGGGTGAAGTCCTCGACGGACAGCCCGGCCGCGGCCGCGACCTGCTGGGTGCGGTCGAGGTCGCGCATCCGGCCGCCGACGTAGACCATCATCCGCAAGTCCATCTCGGTGAACGTGGCCATCCGGTCGGAGTCGGGCAGCAGTTCGACGATCAGCACCCGGCCGCCGGGTTCCAGGGCCTGGCCGCAGTGCCGCAGGATCTGGGCGGCGTCCGCGTCGTCCCAGTCGCCCAGGACGTCGCAGATGATCACCGCGTCGGCGCGGGCGGGCAGTGGTTCGAAGAAGCTCGCCGCCACCACCTCGGCTCGGTCCAGGACTTCCTGTTCCCGCAGGTAGGTGGTGGCGTGGTGGGCGGGGCCGGGCAGATCGACCAGGACGCCGCGCAGCTGCGGGTGCCGGCGGAGGATTTCGGCGAGCAGCACGCCCTTGCCGCCGCCGACGTCGGCGATCCGGGCGTAGCGGGTCCAGTCGTGCGCGGTGGTGACCAGCGGCGCGATCCCGTGGGTCTTGGTCTCCATCAACGTGTCGAAGGACTCCGACAGCTGCGGGTTGTGCGCCAGGTCCTCCCAGAAGGACCTGCCGAACGCGGCCGCGTACGCGGGGTGGTGCCCGCGCACCTGCTCGATGAGTTCGACGAACGCGAGATCGGCGCGGCCGACCGCACCGTCGAGGTCGAGCCAGGAGCGCGGCCCGTCGACCAGATCGCTGCGCAGCGCGTTGGAGGCGTCGTTGGGGCCGAAGACGTCGGGTTCCGGTTCGGTGAACATGCCGTGGTGCACCAGGAATCGCAGCACCCGGCCCAGCGGGTCGGCCACGGCCCGGCACCGCTGTGCGATCTCGGCGAGCGGCAGCGGGCCGTCCTTGACCACGTCGGGCACGCGCAGGGTGGCCGCGGTCCGAACCGCGAACGGCGTGGCCAGGTCGGCCATCGCCCAGATGTCCGGTGATTCGGAGGACATGCGTTGCAGGGTAAGCCCGCGGCCGCCGATCAGCGCGCTGCGACGTGGCTGTGCTTTGTGGACTCCGGCGCTCGGCCACCGCGGTCCGGTGTGGGCACCGGTGGTCAGTCGGCGAGGATCGCGATGATCCGCTCGGCGCTCTCCTGCATGTGGCTGCGCATGACCTCGCGCGCCCGGTCGACGTCACCGGCCTCGATCGCGTCGACGATCGGGGCGTGCCGCTGCCAGTCCATGTTGCGCAGAGCCTGTTCGGTCCCGGAGCGCACGATGGTCGCCCGGGTCAGCCCGGACAGGTGCTGCCAGGACTGCACCAGCGTTTCGTTGCCGGTGAGCTCGCAGAGCCGCCGGTGGAACGCCAGGTCGGCCTCGACGAGATCTGAGAAGGGCTGATCGGGGAGGCGCAGCCGGTCGACGGCGGTCCGGAGCTGCTCGACGGCGCCAGAGCGATCCGGCGCCGCGCACAGCGTTTCCGCCGCCAGCGATTCCAGCGCGCCGCGGACGGCGAAGATGTCGCGTATCTCGGCCGGGCTGAGCGCGCGGACCAGCAGCCGACCGCGTTCATCGGCGACCACCAGGCCTTCCTGGACCAGGTGGCGCAGGGCTTCTCGCAGCGTGCCCCGGGATACCGAGAGGGCGTCGCTGAGTTCGGTCTCGATCAGCCGAGTGCCCGGCGCGAGCTGGCCGCTGCTGATGGCTTCGCGGAGCTTGTGCAGGCTCTGCTCGCGGAGCGTCTGCCGGTCGACTCCGGCCAGCGCTGGGACGTCGAGGGACACCGGGTCACGCCTTTCTGCTTCGTCGGAGCCCTCACTCTAGTGCATTCACGAACGACGACCGACGGTCGACTGTTGACAGTCGGCATTGCGGCCGCGTTAACTGTCCGCCAACCAGGAGCGAGATGAGGTGTCACCTTGAAGGGGCAAGTCGCGGAGATCGGCTGTTCAACGATCACGTTCCGCCATCGAACGCGGTCGGAAGCGCTGCGGGCGATCGCCGGACTCGGGCTGCCCGGTATCGACCTCGGCGGCCTGCCGGGCGTCTGCGACCACATCCCGCATCCGCTCGGCGGCCGTGCCGACGAGGTCGTCCGCGAACTCGACCAGCACGACCTGCGCACCTGGGCGATCAACGTGGACGCCGGGGCGATGAACGACCCGGCGCTCGACGACGACGCCCTCGACGCCGCGGGCCGCGAGCTGATCGCGCTGGCCGCGCGCCTGGACGCGGCGATCATCGTGCCCTGCGGGGCCCAGTCCCGGGAGCCGTTCGTCGACGAGAGCACCGATCTCGATCGGTTGGGGCGCGGCCTGCGGAGGCTCGGGGATCTGGCGTCGGCGAGAGGCGTGCGGCTGCTGGTGGAGGGCCTGCACCACTACCGGTTCTGCCACGACCGGGAACGCCTCGAAGCGCTGCTGGAACGGGTGCCCGCCGAGTCCGCGGGGTTCGTCTTCGACGTCAGCCACATCGTCGCGGGCGAGATCGACGAGGTCGCCTTCGCGCACGACTTCGCCGACCGCATCGAGCACGTCCACCTGCGCGACGCCGTGCCCGGCAACATCAACCTGAGCCTCGGTCGCGGCCGGGCCGACTTCGCCGGCGTGATCCGCGCCCTCCGCGAGCACGGCTACTCCGGGCGCTACGTGCTCGAGCTGGAAACCCACGACGTGGCCGAAGCCGACCGCGAGGCGGTCGCCGCGCAGGCCGTCGACCTCATCACCCCGCACCTGGCCGCCTGAGCCGCAACCCCGGAGAACGAGGAGAGATCCATGTCCGCCACCCGCACCGCCGTGATCACCGGAGCCGGTTCCGAGCGCGGCATCGGCAGGGAAACCGCGCTGCACCTGGCCGCGGCCGGTTTCGCCGTCGCCGTGCTGGACATCGACGGCGCCGCAGCCGAGAGCACCGCCGCGGTGGTCGCCGAGCGCCACGGCGGCCCGGCGCTGGGCCTGGCCGCGGACGTCACCGACGCCGAGTCGGTCGACCGGGCCATCAGCCGGCTGGAGGCCTCCGACCTGCCCGCGGTCGGCGCGCTGGTGAACAACGCCGGCATCACCCGCCCCACCCGGTTCCTGGACATCGAGCAGGAGGAGTGGGACCTCGTCTTCAAGGTCAACGTGACCGGGACCTACCTGGTCACCCGCCGCGTGCTGCCCGGCATGGTCGAGCGCGGCTACGGCCGGATCGTGAACCTCTCGTCGGTCAGCGCCGAGCGCGGCGGCGGGGTGTTCGGAGGTTCGCACTACTCGGCGGCCAAGGCCGCGGTGCTGGGGCTCACCCGTGCGCTGGCCCGCGAGGTCGGCCAGCACGGCGTGGTCGTCAACGCGGTCGCACCGGGCCTGATCGACACCGACATCACGGGCGGCGCGCTGACCGGTGAGCGCAAGCAGGCGCTGATCGCCGACATCCCGGTCGGCCGCAACGGCCGCACCGACGACGTCGCAGCCACCATCACCTTCCTGGCCGGCGAGCAGGTCGGCTACATCACCGGCGCCACCTTCGACATCAACGGCGGCTCGCACATCCAGTGACCGCGGCCCGGTAGGCGTGCCCCTACCGGCTGCCGGAATTCCGCGAAAGATCCCGGGCCGGATGATTCCGGCCCCGCCCGAACACGCCCGAAATCCATCGGGGAAGCTGTGCCGATGTCGGCGAGGAAGCAGCGCCACCTGCCCGGCCAGGCCTCAACGATGAGGATCACGGAAAGACAAGTGGAATGTCCCATTCGATCATTCTTCTGCATACCTCGATCGCGCTGGTGGGAATTATCGCGCTGATCGTGGTGGCACGGCTGAACCCGGTGATCGTCCTGGTCCTGGGGGCTCTCTACCTGGGCCTGGCCACCGGCCTCGGCATCGAGCAGACCACCGAGGCGGTCGCCGAGGGATTCGGCGACCTGATGGCCGAAGTCGGTCTGATCATCGGATTCGGCGTGCTGTTGGGATCATTGCTGTCCGCCACCGGAACGCTGCACAGAATTGTGGAACTGTTCCTGCGGGCATTCGGCCGGAATAAATCGCCGTACGCGCTCGGTCTGGCCTCCGGCGTGGTTTTCCCGGCGATCTACTTCGACGTCGCGCTGGTGATGCTGGCACCGATCGCCCGCTCGGTGGCCAAGCGCACCGGGATCGGCGTCGCGGCGGTCGGCGGCGCGCTGGCCATCGGCCTGGAAGTCGGGCTGCTGATGATCCTGCCGGGATCGGCGGCCCTGGCCGTCTCCGGCGCGCTCGGTGCGTCGCTGGGCACGATGCTGCTGGTCGGCGGGGTCGTCGGCGTCCTGGCGATCGTCATCAGCATCTTCCTGCACAGCGTGCTGATGCGACGCACCTGGAACCCGGCCAAGGACGAGGTGGCGGTCGAGGACAGCTCGGTCGGCTTCGCGGTCGAGGAGGTGGAGGAGCCCAAGCGCCGCCTGCCGCTGATCGTGCTGCTGGTGCCGGTGATCGTGCCGCTGCTGCTGATCGTCTCCGGCACCGTCACCGAGATCGCGGGCGTGCGGATCGGCTGGGTCGACCTGGTGTCCGACCCGGTGGTCTCGCTGCTGATCGGGCTGCTGCTGGGCTGCGTGGTGTGCGCCGTCTCGCTGTCGATGAAGTCGGTGGAGCAGGCGCTCGCCCGGGGTGCGGCGACCAGCGGCACGATCCTGCTGTTCAACGGCGTGGCCGGGTCGCTGGGCGAGGTCATCAGCCGCAACGGCGTCGGCGACATCGTGGCCGGGATGTTCCAGGCCAGCAGCTTCTCCCCGCTGATCCTGGCCTGGGTGGTCGCAGCGCTGCTGCGGCTCGCGCAGGGCTCCGGATCGGTGGCCGCCATCACCAGCGCGACCCTGCTGCTCCCGGTGGTCGGGTCGCTGGGCCTGAACCCGGTGCTGGTGGTGCTCGCCGCCGCTGCCGGTGCCAGCTTTGGCGGGCACGTGCACGACAACACCTTCTGGATGTTCCGCGGCCTGCTCGGCCTGTCCACGCGCGGCGCCTTCCAGGTCTACACCGTCGCTCAGTCGATCATGTCGATCGTCGCGCTGGTGCTGGTCCTCGGCGCGAGCGTGGTCGTCTGAGCGGGGTCGCGAGCTTCCCCGACCTGAGGGCTCATCGAGGAAACATGACGCGTCTGTACAACGACCCGGCCAGCTTCACCGAGGACGCGATGGAGGGGTTCTGCGACCTCTACCCGCACTACGTCCGGCCGGTGGACGGTGGCGTGGTGCGCTCCGCACCGGGCCCGTCGGGCAAGGTCGCCGTGGTCGTCGGCGGTGGATCCGGGCACTACCCGGCGTTCTGCGGTGTGGTCGGGCCGGGCTTCTGCGACGGTGCGGTGGTCGGCAACATCTTCACCTCGCCGTCCGCGCAGCGGGCCTACACCGTCGCGAAGGCGGCGAACCGCGGCGGCGGTGTGCTGTTCAGCTTCGGCAACTACGCCGGGGACAACATGAACTTCGGCGTCGCGCAGGAGCGGCTGCGCGCTGAGGGCGTGGACTGCCGCACGGTGGTCGTCACCGACGACGTGGCCTCAGCCCCGAAGGGCGAGGAGCACCGGAGGCGCGGCATCGCCGGTGACTTCGCAGTCTTCAAGATCGCTTCCGCCGCGGCCGAGGAGGGCTGTTCGCTGGACGAGGTCGAGCGGGTCGCCCGCCTCGCCAACGACCGCACCCGGACGCTCGGCATCGCCTTCGACGGCTGCACCCTGCCCGGTCAGGACCACGAGCTGTTCACCGTGCCAGCCGGGAAGATGGGGCTGGGCCTGGGCATCCACGGCGAGCCCGGGGTGTCCGATGTGGACATGCCTAGTGCGGCGGAGGTGGCCGACACCTTGGTCGACGGAGTGCTGGGCGAGGTGCCGGACGGCGCGGGCGAGCGGGTCGGGGTGATCCTCAACGGCCTCGGCGCCAGCAAGTACGAGGAACTGTTCGTGGTGTGGGCGCGGGTGGCCGAGCGGTTGCGCGCGGCCGGGCTGGAGGCCGTGGAACCGGAGGTCGGGGAGCTGGTCACCAGCCTGGACATGGCCGGGATCTCGCTGACCCTGGTGTGGTTGGACGAGCAGCTCGAACGCCGCTGGCGCGCCTCGGCCGACAGCCCCGCTTACCGGAAGCGCCCGCGACCCGCGGCGGCGGCAGCCGAGGAGGTCGAGCCCGACGTCGTCGAAGCCGCCGCCGAATACCCGCAGGCGGTGCCGGAATCGATCGCGTGCGCCGGAACGATCGTGGAAGTGCTCGCCGCTGTCCGGCGGGCGATGCTCGATGCCGAGCAGGAGCTCGGCCGCATCGACGCGGTGGCCGCCGACGGTGATCACGGCCGGGGCATGGTCAAGGGCGCGACTGCCGCCGCTGAAGCGGCAGCGTCCGCGTTCGCCGCCGGAGCCGGGGCGCAGTCGGTGCTGGCCGCCGCCGGTGATGCCTGGGCGGCGAAGGCCGGTGGCACCTCCGGTGTGCTGTGGGGTTCGGGGCTGCGCGCTTTCGCGGAACGCCTCGGCGACGACCGCGGATCGTCGAGCGCGGACGTCGCCGCAGGCGTCGCGGCTTTCGCCGAAGCCATCCAGCGCACCGGCGGGGCGGAGGTCGGCGACAAGACGATGGTCGACGCGATCGTTCCCTTCGCCGAGTCCTTCACCGGTTCCTGGCGCGAAGCCGCTGCGGTTGCCCGGAAGGCCGCCGCCGGCACCGCTGAGCTGGCGCCGAAGGTCGGCCGCGCTCGCCCGCTGGCCGAGCGCAGCATCGGCACCCCCGACGCGGGTGCCATCTCGTTCGCGCTGATCACCGAGACGATCGCCAACGTTCTGGAGGTGGACTGATGGACGAGCTGTTGCGCATCGTGGTCGGTTCCGACGACGCCGGCTCGCAGTACAAGCACGCCCTGAAGGCGGACCTGCTCGCCGATCCGCGAGTCGAGTCGGTTGTGGACGTCGGGGTCGACGACGACCGGACGGCCTACCCGAGCATCGCCATCGCCGCCGCGGAGAAGGTCGCGCGCGGCGAAGCCGATCGCGCGCTGCTGGTGTGCGGCACCGGGCTGGGCGTCGCGATCAGCGCGAACAAGGTGCCGGGCATCCGCGCGGTCACCGCGCACGACAGCTTCTCCGTGGAGCGGTCGGTGTTGAGCAACAACGCTCAGGTGCTGTGCGTGGGGCAGCGCGTGATCGGTCTGGAGCTGGCCCGCCGCTTGGCCCGGGAGTGGCTGGGGTACCGGTTCGACCCGGACTCGGCTTCCGCCGCCAAGGTCGCCGTCCTCACCGAGTACGAGGGCTGCTGACAGCGGGCCAGCCGGTCAGAGCCCCGGGACGGCTTCGCTGATCGCTCGCGGAGCGCCGGGGCTTCCGGCCGCCACGTCCCAGGTCCAGAACTCGACGACGTTGTGGTCGGGGTCGGCCACGTACGCCGAGCGCGCGTTGCCCTGGCCGAACTCGACCTCGTCCACCTGCACGCCGAGGCCGCGAATCCGCTCGACCACCGCGTCGTACTCCCGGTCGTCCACGGACAGCGCGTAGTGCACGTGCACGCCGCCGCGGGCGCGCGCGATGCCGAGGGCGGGCTTCCACAGTCCTATCCGGGTTCCCCCGGCCAGCACCCAGACCGCCTCCCGGTGCCGCCAGTGATCGCCCTCCCAGCGCTCGATGACGGGAAAACCGAGCACCTCGGTGTAGAAGTGCTCGGCGGCAGCCAGGTCTGCCACCTCCAGGACCAGCTCGTTCACGCCCGTAGTCATCGTCCTTCTCCTATATAGGTGTTCTCCTATGTTCAATGTATAGGAAGATGCCGATACAATGCGGGGGTGGGCAACGACGATCTGACGCACGCCGCCGCGCTGTTCCGGGCGATGGGCCACCCCATCCGCCTCGGCATGCTCGAGCGCCTGCGCCGGGAGGGCGAGATCTGCGCCTGCGACTTCACCGATCACTTCGGCGTCAGCCAGCCGACCATCTCCGGGCACCTGCGCACGCTCCGGGACGCCGGTCTCGTGCGGACCCGCCGCGATGGCACCCAGATCTGCTACTCGTTGGCCCCGGACGGGTTGGAAGTGGTCCGCCGGATGTCTGACGTGCTCTGCACGGCCGAATAGCCGGATCCGCCCTGCGGTACCGTGGCCGAAAGCCCGGGAGGACGGCCCGCATGCACTTGGCCGACATGGCCGACCTGACTCGCCAGGACGCCGTTGACGGTGTCGAGCAGCAGATCGTCGCGGCGCTCATCGACGTCGACGGACAGGTCCTGCTGGTGCGCCGGTGCGCGGAGGATTCCCGCGGCGGGGAGTGGGAGTTCCCCGGCGGCAAGGTCGATCCCGGCGAGGACCTGGCCACCGCGCTGCACCGCGAGGTCCGCGAGGAAACCGGCCTCCGGGTCGAGGAGATCACCGGATACCTCGGAGCCTTCGACTACACGACCGAGAAGGGCCGCTTCAACCGCCAGCACACCTGGTCGGTCCTGGTCGAACCGGTGGTCGAAGTGCGCCTGACCGAGCACGACGCCCACGCCTGGGTGGCCAAACCCGACGAGATCCCGCTCAGCCCCGAACTCGCCGAAATCCTCGAGAAGCACCTCGGCTCCGAACTCTGATCCGCGCGCCGCGCCGATCCTGCGCTACGGCTTCCGGTGGGGTGCCGCTCCGGGCGGGTGTCGAGCCGCGTTCGCCGAGCGGTGGCGGGCGTTGGTCTGGTGGGAGTCCCTCTGCTGGTCAGGTCGGGTTGAGCCGAAGGTGTGATGCGGCACACCCTGTTGCGGGTGGCTGATTTCTGGGAATGATTGGGGTACCAAAAGTTTGACTTCCGAGTAATTACCGGCCGGTACGGCGGAAGGTGCGTTGCGAGATGACCAACGAGCTGGAGCACTTCATCGGCGGCAAGCGCGTCCCGGGGACCTCGGGTTCCTTCGGCGACGTGTTCGACCCCAACACCGGGCGCGTGCAGGCCCGGGTGCCGCTGGCGTCGGAGGCGGAGGTCGTGGCGGCGGTCGACAACGCCGCCGAGGCGCAGCCGGCCTGGGCCGCGCTGAACCCGCAGAAGCGGGCGCGGGTGCTGATGCGCTTCCTGCAGCTGGTCAACGAGGAGATGGACTCGCTGGCCCGGCTGCTGGCCGCCGAGCACGGCAAGACCGTCGCCGACGCCAAGGGCGACATCCAGCGCGGGCTGGAGGTCGTCGAGTTCGCCGTCGGCATCCCGCACCTGCTCAAGGGCGAGTACAGCGAGAGCGCGGGCACCGGCATCGACGTGTACTCGATGCGGCAGCCGCTGGGCGTGGTCGCGGGCATCACGCCGTTCAACTTCCCGGCGATGATCCCGCTGTGGAAGGCCGCGCCCGCCATCGCCTGCGGCAACGCCTTCGTGCTCAAGCCCTCCGAGCGGGACCCCTCGGTGCCGCTGCGGCTGGCCGAGCTGTTCGTCGAGGCCGGGCTGCCGCCGGGGATCTTCAACGTGGTCAACGGTGACAAGACCGCGGTCGACGCGATCCTGACCGAGCCGCGCGTGCAGGCCGTCGGGTTCGTCGGCTCGTCGGCGATCGCCGAGTACATCTACACCACCGCCGCGGCCCACGGGAAGCGCGCGCAGTGCTTCGGCGGTGCCAAGAACCACCTGATCGTGATGCCCGATGCGGATCTCGACCAGGCCGTCGACGCGCTGATCGGCGCCGGCTACGGCTCGGCGGGGGAGCGCTGCATGGCCATCTCGGTGGCCGTGCCGGTCGGCGAGGCGACCGCGAACGCGCTGGTGGAGAAGCTCGTCGAGCGGGTGGGCGAGCTCAAGATCGGCACCAGCTTCGACGACGACGCCGACTTCGGCCCGCTGGTCACCGGGCAGGCCCGGCAGCGGGTGCTGGACCTGATCGGGGCGGGCGTCGAGGAGGGCGCGCAGCTGCTGGTCGACGGTCGCGACTTCGCGCTCGCCGGGCACGAGGACGGGTTCTTCCTCGGCGCCTCGCTGTTCGACCACGTCACCCCGGACATGCGGATCTACCGCGAGGAGATCTTCGGCCCGGTGCTGTCGGTGGTCCGCGCCGCCGACTACGACGAGGCGCTCCGGCTGCCCAGCGAGCACGAGTACGGCAACGGCGTGGCCATCTTCACCCGCGACGGGGACGCGGCCCGCGAGTTCGTCTCCCGGGTCAACACCGGCATGGTCGGGGTGAACGTGCCCATCCCGGTGCCCATCGCCTACCACACCTTCGGCGGCTGGAAGCGCTCCGGATTCGGCGACCTGAACCAGCACGGCCCGGACTCGATCCGCTTCTACACCAAGACCAAGACGGTCACCTCGCGCTGGCCCTCCGGACTGAAGGAAGGCGCCAGCTTCACCATCCCGACCATGCACTGAACCCGGGCGGCGGCACCGGACGGCCGGTGCCGCCGCGCAGGAACCGGTGGTTTCGCGCCGAGACCGCCGAATGCGAAGGAGTGGACGTGTCCGTTGCAGCGGTAGCCGGCCCGGCGTCGGCGTTCGAGCTCACCGACGACCAGCGCGCGATCCGCGATGCCGCGCGGGAGTTCGCCGCCGAGCAGCTCGCCCCGCACGCGGTGGAGTGGGATCAGGCCAAGCACTTCCCGGTCGAGACGCTGCGGCTGGCCGGGCAGCTCGGCATGGGCGGGATCTACGTCGACGAGTCGGTCGGCGGCAGCGGTCTCAGCCGGTTCGACTCGGCGCTGATCTTCGAGGCGCTGGCCGCCGGTGATCCGTCGATCGCCGCCTACATCTCCATCCACAACATGTGCGCGGGCATGATCGACCGCTTCGGCACCGACGCGCAGCGGGCCCGCTGGTTGCCGCAGCTGTGCTCGATGGAGCGCTTGGCCAGCTACTGCCTCACCGAGCCGGGAGCCGGTTCGGACGCCGCCGCGCTGCAGACCCGCGCGGTCCGCGACGGCGAGGACTACCTGCTCACCGGCGTCAAGCAGTTCATCTCCGGGGGTGGCAGCTCGGACGTCTACGTGGTGATGGCCCGCACCGGTGAGCAGGGCGCTAAGGGCATCTCGACCTTCGTCGTCGAAGCCGGTTCGCCGGGGCTGTCGTTCGGGGCGAACGAGAAGAAGATGGGCTGGAACGCCCAGCCCACCAGGCAGGTGATCTTCGACGGCGTCCGGGTGCCCGCCGACCAGCGGCTCGGCGAGGAGGGCATCGGTTTCCGGATCGCGATGACCGGGCTGGACGGCGGCCGGCTCAGCATCGGCGCGTGCTCGCTGGGCGGGGCGCAGTCCGCGCTGGACAAGAGCCTCGGTTACGTGCGGGAGCGCACCGCGTTCGGCGTCAAGCTCAGCGAGTTCGAGGCGCTGCAGTTCAAGTTGGCCGACATGGCCACCGAGCTGGAAGCGGCCCGGCTGCTGCTGTGGCGGGCGGCGTCGGCGCTGGACGCCAGGGAACCGGCGGCGACCCGGCTGTGCGCGATGGCCAAGCGGCTGGCCACCGACACCGGGTTCGCGGTGGCCAACGAGGCACTTCAGATCCACGGTGGTTACGGCTACCTTGCCGAGTACGGCCTGGAGAAGATCGTCCGCGACCTGCGGGTGCATCAGATCCTGGAAGGCACCAACGAGATCATGCGCCTGATCGTCTCCCGGAGCCTGCTGGCGGAGTGACGCCGCAGCCCGGGAACGACCGGCGCACCGGCGCGGGCCGGGAGGTCCCCGCAGTGCTCGACGCGAGTCAGGTCATCCGCGATCTCCGCTGGAGCCGGACGTCTGCTTTCAGCGGAAGTCGCGGCGCGTCGAGCAGGTCCGCGCGCACGAGGAGACACAGGAGTCGCAACATGACGGAGCCCGAGGTCCTGGTTCGCGAACAGGGTTCGCTCGGACGGATCACGCTCAACCGGCCCAAGGCGCTCAACTCGTTGACCTTGGGCATGGTGCGGGCGATGACCGAGGCCATCGAGCAGTGGCGCAGCGCCGAGCACATCGCGGCGGTGCTGATCGACGGGGCGGGCGAGCGCGGGCTGTGCGCGGGCGGTGACGTGCGGGCGCTGCACGACGCGGCCAAGGCCGGTGACGAGTCGCTGCCCACCGCGTTCTGGACCGAGGAGTACCGGCTCAACTCGGCGCTGGCGGGCTACCCGAAGCCGGTCGTGGGGATCATGGACGGCATCTGCATGGGCGGTGGCGTCGGCATCTCCGCGCACGGCTCGCACCGGGTGGTCACCGAGCGCTCCAAGGTCGGCATGCCGGAGGTCGGCATCGGCTTCATCCCGGACGTCGGCGGCACCTACCTGCTCTCCCGCGCGCCCGGCGAGCTCGGCACGCACCTGGCGCTGACCGGCACGCCGATCGGCGGCGCGGACGCGGTGCACTGCGGCATCGCCGACTACTTCGTGAACAGCGGCACCCTGCCCGAGCTCATCGACGCGCTGGCCGGCGGCCAGGTCGACGAGGTGCTGCGCAAGTTCGCCGAGCCCACCCCGGACGCGCCGCTGGCCGAGCAGCGGGAGTGGATCGACGCGGCCTACTCGGCCGACAGCGTCGAGGAGGTCCTGGAGCGGCTGCGGGCGCGGCCGGAAGCCTCGGCCCGGGAAGCCGCCGAGGTGATCGAGCAGAAGTCGCCGACCTCGCTCAAGGTCACGCTCAAGGCGCTGCGCAGCGGTTACGCCTCGCTGGAGGACGCGCTCACGCAGGAGTACCGGCTGGCCATGGCCTGCGTGCGGATCGGCGACTTCGTCGAGGGCGTGCGAGCGACCCTGGTCGACAAGGACCGCAACCCGCGGTGGTCGCCCGCCACCCTGTCCGAAGTGGACGACACGCGGGTGGCGGAGTTCTTCGCCCCGGCCACCGACGAGCCGAAGCTGTTCGGCTGACCCGAATTTCCAGCGCAGAAAGGTTGTGACAATGGCTGTCATCGGTTTCATCGGGCTGGGCCACATGGGCGGTCCGATGTCGGCGAACCTGGTCGAGGCCGGGCACACCGTGCAGGGCTACGACCTGATCCCGGCTGCGCTGGAGGTCGCCACCCGCCACGGCGTGACCACCGTGGCGTCGGTGGCCGACGCGGTGGCCGGCGCCGATGCGGTGATCACCATGCTGCCCAGCGGCAAGCACGTGCTGGAGTGCTACGACGAGGTGCTGGCCGCGGCCAAGCCCGGCGCGCTGCTGATCGATTCGTCCACTGTGGATGTGGCGGACGCGCGCGCGGCGCACGAGCGGGCGGTGGAGGCCGGTTTCGGCTCCGTCGATGCCCCGGTCTCCGGCGGCACCGCCGGGGCCGAGGCGGGCACGCTGACGTTCATGGTCGGCGGCTCCGAGGACGACTTCCACCGCGCCGAACCGCTGCTGGAGCCCATGGCGCGCAAGGTGATCCACTGCGGTGGGCCGGGCAACGGCCAGGTCACCAAGATGTGCAACAACCTCATCCTCGGGGCCTCGATGGTCGCGGTGAGCGAAGCGTTCGTGCTCGGCGAGCGGCTCGGGCTGTCGCACCAGGCGCTCTACGACGTGGCCTCGATCTCCACCGGGCAGTGCTGGGCGCTGACCACGAACTGCCCGGTGCCGGACCTGGTGGAGACCAGCCGCGCCAACCACGACTACGAGCCCGGCTTCGCCGCCGCGCTGATGCTCAAGGACCTCCGGCTGGCCACCTCGGCGGCCGAGCAGAGCGGCACCGACATCGCGATCGGCCGGCTGGCCACCGAGCTCTACCGCCGGTTCAACGAGGAGGGCGGCGGCGACCAGGACTTCGCCGCGATCATCAAGTCGGTCCGGGAGCACTCCGACAGCTGAGTTAGAGCCCGTGAGCGGTTCGGGGTGCTATAGCGCCCCGAACCGCTCACGGACCCACCTGCCCAACGGGACCTACCCGCCCGAGGGGCTCACGACGTCAGCAGCGTCAGCTCGCTGACTCCCATCGCGTCCGGGGACGGCATGAACTTCAGCGGTGCCGTCGGGTCCGTGCGCAGCGCGGGGAAGCGGTCCAGCAGCAGGTTCAGGGCGACGCGGCCCTCCAGCCTGGCCAGCGGCGCGCCGAGGCAGAAGTGGATGCCGCGGCCGAATCCCAGGTGCGGGTTCGGGTCGCGGGTGATGTCGAAGGCCATCGGGTCGGCCCACTGGCGCGGGTCCCGGTTCGCCGCCGCGAGCTGCACCGTGACGATCTGCTTCTCCGGGATCCGGCGCCCGGCGATCTCCGCCTCGGTGGTGGTCGCCCGGTAGAGCGCGGTGAACGGGGTCATGAAGCGCACCGATTCCTCGATCGCCGCGGGCAGCAGCGCGCGGTCGGCTCGCAGCCGCGCCAGCTGGTCCGGGTGCGCGTCCAGGCAGAGCACGGTGTTGCCCAGCACCATCGTGGTGGTGACGTGCCCGGCGAGCAGCAGCAGGCTCGCGAAGTTCGTCAGCTGGGCGTCGGTGAGCTGCTTGCCGTCGACCTCCGCCTCGACCAGTTTGGTGAGCAGGTCCGCCCGGGGCTTGCGGCGCCGCTCGGCGGCGTGCGCCAGCAGGTATTCGCCCATCTCGGCCGCGGGCTGGTTCTGCTCGGTCATGTCGGCTTCCTGCGCGGCCAGGTCGTCCTCGTTCATCGAGAGCTCGGACTGGCTGGCGAACAGCGCGTCCGCCCACTGCTTGAACAGCTGCTGGTCGCTCGCGGGAACACCCAGCAGCTCGGCTATGACGATCACCGGCAGCGGGTAGGCGAGCGCGGTGACCAGGTCGAACCGGTCCTGTCCGGCGACTTCGTCGAGCAGTTCGCCGGTGACGGCCGCGATCCGCGGTTCGAGGTCGGCGACCACCTTCCTGGTGAAGGCGTGGCTGACCAGGGTGCGCAGCTCGCGGTGGCCCGGCGGGTCCATCTGGATCAGGTTGCCGTCGGTGAGCGCCGGGTCGACGTCGATCGGCATCAGCGGCAGCAGGTTCGAGGAGAACCGCTGCGGGTCGCCGATGACCTGCACCGCCTCCTGGTAGCCGGAGACGGTCCACAGCTTCCTCGCCTCGTCGAACCGCACCGGATGCGCCGGCTGCTCCCCGTGCATCCAGAAGTGCTTCTGGTCGATGCCCCACCGTTCGGCGAGCGTCGTCGTCATGGGATTTCCCCTCTGCTGGGTGGAAGTTCGGGGCGGGGCCGGACCCCTCTCCGGCTCCGCATGGCATAAGGATGGCACCACTTTGATGCCAGATCAAGCCATGATGGCGCGAGATGGCTCGGGTCGGACATTTCGTGCGGGGTGCCGCTCGTCCCGATCGGGCGGGGTGCCGCAGCGACCCGCCGGGCCGGGCGTACCCTGGCGCCTTGTGTTGGAGTGGCTTGTCGAGTGGTACGACGGCGTCGAGCTGTGGCTCGTGCAGTTGCCCTACCCGCTGCAGGTGACGCTGGTCTTCGCGGTGCTGCTGCCGCTGTGCTGGGGCCTCGCCCGCGTGATCGACCGCGGCATCGACGGTCTGGGCGCGAAGCTCACCCGCGTTCGCGACGCCGAGCCCCCGGTCGGCCGCCGCGACGGCGAATCCGCCCGGGGCCGGAAGGAGACGGCGTGAGCTCGCGCAAGCGGATCTCGACCGCGCTGATCGGGCTCATCGCCCTGGTCGTCATCGGGTGGTTCGTCCGCGACTACGCCGTCACCGATGCCCCGCCCGCGGGCAGCCAGCCCGCGGTGGCCGTTCCCGGCGCCGAATCCGGCCTGCCGGTCCAGGAGCTGTCCACGCTCCCGGCGGAAGCCGGCCAGACCTGGAAGCTGATCCAGAGCGGCGGGCCGTTCCCGTACCCGCACAAGGACGGCACGGTGTTCGGCAACCGGGAGGGCGTCCTGCCCGACGAGAAGGCGGGCTACTACCACGAGTACACCGTGCCGACGCCGGGTTCCCGAGATCGCGGAGCCCGACGGCTGGTCACCGGCGACCGTTCTGAGCTTTACTACACCAGCGATCACTACGAGTCTTTCGTAGTTGTCGATGTCACGGGTTGAGTGCGATGTTTGCGACCAAATGGGCCAGCAGGGTGCGGAAGGAGCAGCCGGTGAGCGAGGTGGAAATGCCCTCCGCCGACATCACGGCGCACGAGGCCGCGCGAGAGGCCGAGGAGCGCGGGGCGACCGCGCACGTTCTCGACGGTTCGGACCTGACCAGCAAGCGCACCACGCTGGAAGGCATCGCGGCGGTGCTGAACTTCCCGGAGTGGACCGGCCGCAACCTCGACGCCCTCTACGACTGCCTGACCGACCTGTCCTGGCTGTCCGAGGGCGAGCACGTGCTGATCTGGTCGGGCGCCCAGACCCTGGCCGCGCACGACCCGAAGGCCTTCGGCCGGATCAAGGCGGTCCTGCGCGACGCGGCGGACCACCCGATCTGCGGCCGCACCTTCACCTCGGTGCTCACCGAGCGCTGATCGCTCGATCGGGAAAACGCACCGGTCGCAATACTTCCTGCTGTGAAGCAGGAGAAATCGATGACCGTTGCGGATCTTGAGAGCTTCTCGTCCGAGGACGAGAGGTACGAGCTCGTCGGTGGGCGCGTGGAAGTGTCCTATCCGCAGGAGGCTCGGCATGCGTGCGCAACCACGAGGCTTGCCGCGTCGCTGAGTGCGAACGCCCCTGAAGGCTTCGAGGTGCTCTTGGCCCCTGTCATCATCCTCGACGATGCGGGAACCCACTGCCGCCGACCGGATCTCGTGGTGGTCGACTCGGCGACGTCGAGCGATCCGTGGCTGACCTGTCCGCCGCTGCTCGTGGTCGAAGTGGCGGGCGACGAGACCGTCTCCCGCGACTACCACACGAAGGTGCTGGAGTACGAGAAGTTCGGTATTCCAGCGTACTGGTTGGTCAACCCGGGGTTGGTCGTCGACGAGCTTCGACTGAAGAGCGGCAAGTACCAGCACGTACGGCAGGCGCTCCGCGAGAACCTCTTCGCCACCGACTTCCCGTTCCCGGTCGCGGTCGTTCCGAACCGCTTGTTCGAGGACGGCCCGATGGCGTGAACCGGTCGGTGGCTTCAGGTCACCTCAGGGCTTCTGGGACCCAGGAGGGCTTGCGCTTCTCGGCGAAGGCACGCATGCCTTCCTGTCCTTCTTCGCCCGCGAAGTACTCGGCCGAGAGTTCCAGCATCTGCTCGAACGCCTCGCTCATCGCCGCCGGGCGCTGGGCGATCAGCATCTCCTTGGTCGCGGCCAGGGCCTTCGGGGCGCCGAGGGCGAGCATGTCCGCGTAGCGCTTGACCTCCGCGTCGAGGCCGTCGGCGGGCACCGCGGAGTTGATCAGGCCGATGTCGGCGGCGCGGCGGGCGTCGAAGGTCTCGCCGGTGAGGAACAGCTCGTGCGCCTGGCGGGTGGTCAACCGCGGCAGCACGGTCACCGAGATCACTGCGGGCACCACGCCGATGCGCACCTCGGAGAACGCGAAGGTCGCGGTGTCCACCGAGACCGCGATGTCGCAGGCCGCGATGATGCCCACCCCACCGGCGCGGGCCGGGCCGGCCAGCTTGGCCACGACCGGCTTCGGGCTGGTCCAGATCTGCTGCAGGATCGCCGGGAACTCCTGCACGCCCTGGTTCTCGGCGTCGGCCGAGCGCGATTCCTTGAGGTCCATCCCGGCGCAGAACACCGGCCCGGTGTGGTCCAGGACGATCACGCGCACCGCGTCGTCGGCGATCGCGGTCGTCAGGTGCTCCCGCAGCTCCCGCCGCAGCTGGGCGGAGAGGGCGTTGCGGTTGTGCGGCGAGTCCAGGGTGATCGTGGCGACGCCGTCGGCCACCGCCAGGTGCACGAGTTCATCCATGACAGGCACGTTAACCGCGCTAACCACCATCGGGCCAGTGATCCACGTCCCACCGGTCAGGTCGGCGGGTAGCGGTCGGCCCACGCCGGAGGGCGAGGGCCGAACTCCAGGACCGCGTCGTGCGCGAGGCGTTCGATCACCTCGTGCAGTTCCAGCTCCGCCGTCCAGCGCTCCGGGATGCGCCGCGCTCCGGCCACCGCGCCCACCAGGCTCCCGCAGACCGCTCCGGTGGTCGCGCTGTTGCCGGAGTGGTTCACCGCCACCGGCAGCGCCGCGTCGAAGTCGCCGTCGCTGCTCAGCGCCGCGTACAGGCCGATGGCCAGCGATTCCGCCGCAGTGGAGCCGGTTCCGAGGCTGCGCTCCAGGTCCTCCGGCGGCACCCGGCCCTCGCGCGCCAGGCGGACCGCGGTGCCGATCCGGCGGGTCACCTCGTCGTGCCCGGAGTGCGGGGCGAGCTGGCCCAGCACGTCGTCCACGGCGGCCGCCAGCGGTTCGCCCGCGAGCAGCCGCGACACCAGGAAGGCCAGCGCGCCCGCGCTGAGGCGGGCCGTCGGGTGGCCGTGGGTCAGCGCGGCGGTGCGCATGCCGACGTCGAACACCTCGGCCGGATCGCTGCTCCACAGCGCAGCGGGCACCGCGCGCATGATCGCGCTGCTGCCCGAGGAGTCGCTGGCCGGCTGCTCCGGGGTGCCCATCGGCTGCTGGCCCTTGGCGAAGGCGATCAGCGTGCGCATCATCGTCCGGCCCGGGTTGCGGGTCTGGAACAGCGCCCGCTGCTCGACCAGCCAGCCGTCCGGTTCGGGCGTGCCGCGCAGGAATTCGCCCGCCGCGCGCGGCCAGCTCAGGTGCTGGGTGTGCAGCCAGCGCTGGTAGGCGTGCTGGATGTGCCGGGTCGGGTCGGCGGTGCCGGTGGCGCGGCGGCTGATGTTGGCGCGGATCGTGCCTTCCAGCGAGAACAGCAGCAGCTGGGTGTCGCTGCCGAGGCGGCCGGAGGGATGTCCGGCGGGGACGTAGGCGGTCAGGCCATCGGCGCCGTGCCGGGACCGGATCTCGTCCCAGTTGTCCGCGGCGACCGGGATGCCGAGGGCTTCGCCGACCGCGCAGCCCAGCACCGCGCCCAGGAACCGGTCGCGGGACGCGGCCAGCCGGGGGACCGCGGTCAGCCCGGTGCGGTAGTCCGTTGTGGACGGTGCGGGCTCGGCGGTGTCGGTGGTCGGGTAGCGCAGCTCCCAGCCGTCCGACTCGTCCGGGTAGGGGCCGAACTCCGCCGCCGCGTCCCCGGCGATCCGCTCGACCAGCGAGGTGATCGGCAGCGCGTCGAGCAGCTCGGCGGGGATCGCGGTCGGGCCGCGCAGCGCGCCGAGCAGCTGCCCGCACAGCATCGCCGAGCTGGCGGTGTCGCCGCTGTGATCGCTGGCCGAGCGGACGGCCGCGGCGAAGTCCTCCTCGCAGGCCAGGGCCACGCGCATCGCGACCGCCAGGGCGTCCAGGCCGCTGCGGCCGGGCTGCATGGCGTCCAGGTTCGCCGGGCTCGGGTGGGAGCCCGCCGGGCTCACGAGCCCGAGGCGAAGCGCGTGCGAGAGCGCGGTGCGGGCCGACTGCCATCCCGAAATGCCTTGCCGCAGCGAGGTTTCCAGTGAATTGCCGCGCAGCAGCCACAGCATCGCGGTGGCGAGGACGCTGGCCGGGCTGTGCCCCCTGACGTGTCCGTGGGTGAGCGCGGCGAGGTCACCGCCCAGGGCGAACACGGTGCCCGGGTCGCCCGACCACAGCGCCGCCAGCGCGCCCAGCGGTACGGCGGTGGCCGAATCGGAGCTGTTGATGGGCTGCTTCCGCGATCCGGGGGCGTGCCCGGCGGCGACGCGCGCCAGCGCGGTGAGCATCGTCGGCTCGTCGGTGCGCGTGGAGTGCAGCAGCCGTTCCCGGACCAGCCAGCCGTTCGGGTGCGCGATGTCGGTCCCGCAGTCCTGCCACGGGACACCGCGGGTGTGCATCCAGCGGCGCAGACCGCTGAGCGCGAAGCCGAGCGGTTCGCCGTCGCCGGACGCGCGCGCCTGCGTGTGCGCGCGGATCAGGCCTTCCAGCGCGAAGAGCAGCGCACCCGTGCGGTGGCCGACCTCGCCGAGGGCGGCGAACTCGCCCACCGCGCCGCCCAGCAGCATGCCGAGCACGCGGCTGGGGGCTTCGGGCAGCGGGCCGTCGCGGTCGGCCAGCCCGGTGGCCGGAACCGGTGGTGACCCGTCGCCGAGCCGGTGCTGCAGCGCGGCCGCCCACAGCGGCCGGGTGGCGGGCCGCTCCCGCCACTGCCGCCAGGTCTCCAGCAGCCGCTGCTCCACCGGGTCGCGGTGCCGCTCACCGGCGCGCGCCGCGCGCCAGGCGGCCAGCAGTGCTCGTTCCGAGTCGTCCAACCGGGATTCGTCCACGCGGGCTATCCGAGGTACCGCTGCGCCCAGTCGGGCACCGGCTGGTCGGTGAAGATCTCGGTGCGGGCCCGCTGCTCGTCGGTGATCAGCTGGGTGAGGACCTCCCGCAGTTCGAGCTCCTCGAACCAGTCGGCGGGGATCTGCTCGGTGCCGCGGGCGGCGCCGAGCAGGCTGCCGCAGATGGCCGCGCTGGCCGCGGTGTTGCCGGAGTGGGTGGCCGCCAGCGAGACCGCGTCGGCGAAGGAGTTCGGGTGCGCCAGCGCCGAGGCGACGGCGATGGCCAGCGCCTCCGGTGCGTGCCAGCCCAGCCCCAGCTCCTCGAAGCGGGTCGGCGAGACCGGCCCGCTGCCGACGATCTCGATCGCCGAGCGCAGCCCCTGCGTGATGCCCTCCGCGACCTCCATCTGGTCCAGCTCGGCCAGCACCGAGTGCACCGCGTCGATCAGGGTCTGCCCGTTGTTGAGCGAGCACACCAGCCCGGCCAGCGCACCGGCGGACAGGTAGCCGTCCGGGTGGCCGTGGGTGACCGCGGCGATCTCCGCGCCGTGGATGATCGCGTCCTGCGGCGAGGTGAACTCGAAGCCGACCGCGGCGCCGCGCACCGCGGCCGCGGCGGTGCGCGCCGAGTTCGGCGGGTTGCTCGGCGTCGGGACCTCGCGGCGGTCGGAGGAGCGGGCCAGCGCGGTCAGCGTCGCCTCGTCCGGGAAGCGCTGCGCGTGCAGGACCTCGGTCTCGGCGAGCACGCCGAGCTGGAAGACGCCGCTGCGCAGCTTCACGCCCTGCGTGTGCATCCAGTGCAGCAGGGTTCCGCGCACCATCGACGGCCAGTGCGCGCTGACCCCGCGCTGCACCGAGCGGATGCGGCTGCGGATGAGGCCTTCCAGGACGAACGCGGTCTGCTGGCCGTGCGCGGTGGCCGCCGCCCGGGTGCCGAAGGCTTCGGCCATGGCCCGGACGCCTTCGGGGTTCTCGCGCAGGATCGTGCTCAGGTCCGCGAACATCCACGGTGCGCCGAGGGCGTCGCCGACCGCCGTGCCCAGCACGCAGCCGGCCAGCCGCTCGTCCCGGCCGAGCTGGACCTGTGTCTCGGCGACCAGCTCGGGCTCCTCGCCGATCTCGGTGGCCTCGCCGATCAGCTGCGCCGCGCGTTCCGGGCCGAAGGCCTCGACGAGCAGCTTGTGCAGGTCCTGGGTGAGGTCCGCGGAGGTGCCGTCCTCGTTGTCGCGGAACTTCCGCCAGGCCATGAGCAGCCGCAGCTCCTCGTCGGAGAGCCCGTCGTCGGCGTCGTCGACCGGTTCCGCCGCGGGCGGTTCCGGAGCCGGTTCGGGCGCGGGCTCGGCGGGCGCGGGCTGCTCGGCGACGGCCTCGGGCTCGGATTCGGCGACGACGGGCTCCTCGACGGGTTCGGGTGCCGGTTCTTCGGCGGGTTCCGGGTCGGCGACGGCCTGCTCCGCGACGACCGGGTCGGCGACGGCCTGCTCCGCGACGACCGGCTCGGCGACGGCCTGCTCCGCGACGACCGGCTCGGCCACCTCCGGCTCGGCGACGGCCGGTTCGGCGATCCCGATCGGGTAGCGGTCCAGCCAGTCGGCGTCGCTCGGCGGGTTCGGGCCGAACTCGCGGATCGCGTCGGTGGCCAGCTGCTCGATGACCTCGCGCAGCTCCAGCTTGTCCCGCCAGGTCTGCGGGATCGCCTCCGCGGTCAGCGCGGCGCCCATGATGTTGCCGCAGATCGCGGCGGTGGAGTCGCTGTCGCCGGAGTGGTTGGCGGCCAGCACGACCGCGTCGGCGAACGACTTCGGGTGGGCCAGCGCCGCGCACACCGCGATCGCCAGCGCCTGCTCTCCGAACCAGCCGTCGCCGAGGGCCTCCTGGAGCTGCTCCGGGCTCGGGTCGCCTGCGGCGAGCTCGACGGCCGCGCGCAGCGCCGCCGAGGTCTCCTCGTGACCGTCCCAAGTGGACAGCTGGGTGAGCGCGCCGTCGACCGCTTCGGGCAGCGAGCGGCCGGCCAGCAGCTGCTGGACGATCACCGCCAGCGCACCGGCGGGCAGGTAGCCGCTCGGGTTGCCGTGCGTGAGCACCGCGGTCATCGCCCCGACCTGGAACACCTCGGTGGGGTCGGACGACCACAGCGCGGCCGGGGCCGCCCGCATCACGCCGCCGCAGCCCTTGGAGTCGTTGAGCCGGTTGCTGAACGAGCCCTGCGGCTTGCCGTTGGCGTAGCCGTGCAGCGCCTGTATGCACGTGGTGCCGGGTGCGCGGCGGACGAACAGGCCCTTCTGCCGGATCAGCCAGCCGTCCGGCGGCGTGGTGGCCAGCGGACCGCCGGCCTCCTTCCAGTCGAAGCCCTGGGTGTGCAGCCAGCGCTGGTAGGCGTGCTGGACCTGGGTGGCCGGTTCGTTCTCGCCGAACAGCCGTCGCCGGATGCTCGCCCGGATCAGGCCTTCCAGGGTGAACAGCGTCATCTGCGTCTCGTCGCTGACCGAACCGCCGGGGCGGTGCGCGTCGACGAAGTCGGTCAACCCGCCCGAGCCGTACTTGCGGCGGATGTCCTGCAGCGAGTCGTCCTCGATCGGGTAGCCGAGGGCGTCACCGGCCGCGCCGCCGAGCAGGAAGCCGAAGATCCGCTGCGCGTGCAGTTCCGCCGGGTCGGCGGCCGGGGCGTCCTGCTCGGCCTCGGAGCTCGGCTCGTCGGCGGGTTCCGGCGTCGCCGCCTCTTCCGCTTCGTCGGCGACCGGCTCGTCGGCGGGTTCCTCCTCGGCGACCGGCTCCGCTGGCGGCTCGTCGGCGGCTGCGGTTTCTTCGGTGACCGGAGCGGCTGCGATGCCTTCCGCGGCCGCGAGCTGCTCCTCGGTGATCGACGTGGTCTCCTCGTCGACCGGGGATTCCTCGGCAGCGGCGACCGGTTCTTCCGGCTCGGCGACCGGCGCTTCGGGTGCGTCCGCCTCGGGCTCCGCCTTCGCGGCCTTCTCCGAGGCCAGCGGCAGCGCCGAGGCGAACTCCAGGTCGGAGACGTCCTTGGCCGCCGGGTAGCGCGCGGTCCAGGCGTCGCCGCTCGGCGGCGTCGGGCCGAACTCCAGCAGCGCGTCCTTGGCGAGGGTCTCGGCGATCTCGCGCTGCTTGAGGTCGCGCAGCCACACGCCGGGCAGCGCGGGCGCGCCGTAGCGGGCGCCGACGATGTTGCCGCAGATCGCAGCCGTGGAGTCGCTGTCGCCGGAGTGGTTGACCGCCACCATCAGCGCGGCGGCGATGCTGTCGGTGCTCAGCGCCGCGCACACCGCGATCGCCAGCGCCTCGTGCCCGGCCCAGCCGCCGCCGAGCGCGTCCTTGAGCTGCTCGGGGCTCGGTTTTCCCTGCTGGGCGAGGTCTTCGGCGGCTTGCAGCGCGCGGTCGGTGTCCTCGTGGTCGGCGTACTGGACCAGCAGCTCGCGGGCGCGGCGCACCGCGTCCTCCAGCGTCGCCTCGCGCAGCAGCTGGTGGACGACCACCGCGAGCACGCCTGCTGGCAGGTAGCCGTTGGGCTGCGAGTAGGTCAGCGCCGCGGTCGCGGCGGCGAGTTCGAAGACCTGCTTCGGGTCCTCGGCCCACAGCGCCACCGGGGCGGCGCGCACCACGCCGCCGCAATCGGGGGAGTCGTTGATCGGCCGCTCGAAGGTGCCGGGCGCGCCGACCGAGGCGAACTCGCGGAGCGCGGTGATGCAGCTGCTGTTCGGCGAGCGCACCGCGAACAGGTCGTGCTGCTCGACCAGCCAGCCGTTCGGCTTGGGGTGGCTGATGGCGAACGGCCCGGCCGCCCGCATCCACGCGTAGCCCTGGGTGTGCAGCCAGCGCTGGTAGGCCAGCTGGATCGCCGACAGCGGGCTGCTCGCCCCGGCCCGGACCGCGATGTGGCCGCGGATCAGGCCTTCCAGGGTGAACAGCGCCATCTGGGTGTCGTCGGTGAACTCGCCGGGCTGGTCACCGGTGCGGTCGTACTCGGTGACGCCCATCGCGCCGAAGCGGCTGCGGATCTGGTCCACCGGGTAGAACTCCACGGGCGCGCCCAGCGCGTCCCCGATCGCCCCGGCCAGCACCGATCCGATGAAGCGGCGGCCGAACTCCGTCTCGGTCGGGTCGATCGCCGTCGGCGCGGGCGGCTCCACCGGCGCGGCCGCGGGCGGCACCGGCGTGCCGGTGGGCGGCGACGGCGGCGCGATCACCGGGGTGCCGGTGGCGGGCGAGGGCGCCGGGCCGGGCTTCGGCGGCACCGCGGCGGCGGCCTTGACCAGGTCCTCGGCGGGCAGCCGGGCCTTGACCGGGCTGGTCGGGTTCACCTGGATGTCGATGCCCGACGGGTTGTGCCCGGCCAGCTGGCGGCCGGTCATCCGCTGCCAGCTCGTCCAGTTGGGCGGCAGGAAGCTCTCGGAGGTGAACACCTGCAGCTGCCTGCGCCCGGACTCGTGCTCCATCGTGAACAGGCCGGTGCCCTGCGGCTGCGCGAACAGGATCAGCTCGGCGTCCAGCATCGCGGTCAGCAGCGCGTGGCCCTGCGCGTAGCCGGTGGTGGTCAGCTGGAGGGCGCGTTCGACGTCGTTGGTCGGCGCGGGCAGCCGCAGCGCGACCGGCGACGGCCGGTAGTTCGGGTTGGGGGAGAAGTCGTCGGTGATCTCGCCCTGCTCATCGACCCGGTAGCCGCCGATGAAGCCCCACGGCGGCACCTCGGCGTTCGGATCGGTGAAGATCGGGTCGACCACGTACAGCCAGGTGTTGGGCTGCTTCGTGGCCTGTTCCCGCATCGCGGGCGTGACGACCGGTCGATTCGGCTGCTGCGTCGTGTTCATCTCGCGCTGTTGTCCCCGACTCCTCATCCAGCCTTGCATTGATCGCCCCCACACCACGGCGGTCACTCGATAGCGCGGGTCTGGCGGATCCGACGGACACAGGGAGCGGCCGGTTCCCCGTCCAGACACTGATATCAAACTCTCTCATGACCACATGGGGTGAAGTTTAGTGTTCGGGAGAACAACTCACCGTTAACGGGTGATCGGCCCTTTTTGCCCGACTCCGCCGGGTCAGGAGGGCAGCACGGCGGCCATCAGGCAGCCGAGGCAGGGCATGCCGGCGGGCTCGTCCAGGGATTCGGCCTCGCCGGGGTGGATGTCGAACCCGCAGTAGGCGCGCAGCACCTCGGGCACGGCGCCTTCCTCGGGCAATGGGAAGAAGTGGCAGCACAAGTCCCGCTCGCCGCGGGCGAACTCGGGGCGCACTCGCGCGATCAGGTGCGGTTGCGGGATCACGCGGCGCTCGCGGGAGGCTGCGAAGACGGGTCCGGCAGCGACCTGGGATGTCGGGGTGTTCCGGGTCGCTGCCGGTCATCGTGTACCCAGCTGGTGGACACGAGCGCCATCATGCCCCGGACGTTGCTCACCCGACCCGAGTTGTCGTCTTTTGCTCAACCGCACGTCTTTTCGGGCGAACCCGCTCCCCCGGAGGAGTGGCCGAGCTCGGGCGTGCTGGGGACGACCGGGTCACAGGGCGACGGGCAGGTGCGCTGCTCCGAGGGTTTCGGCGTGGCGGGTGGTGATCAGGTCCGCCAGGTTCTCGTCGTCGGCCATCGGGGCTGCGATCAGGGGATCGCGGGCGTGGGCGCGGGCTTGGGCGGTGATGCGGTCCGGGAGGAGGCCGGGGGCCAGGAACCAGGAGGCGACCGCGATCCGCCGGGCGCCGCGGGTTCGGAGGTGCTCGATCGCCGCCGGGACCGCCGGTTCGGCCGCCGCCGCGAAGGTCGCGACCGCTCCTGCCCAGGACGTTCTCGCCTGCCAGCGCTCGGCGACGTCGGCGACCAGCTGGTTGGCCGGGGCGTGCGAGGAGCCCGCACCGGCCAGCAGGACGCCGAGTTCCGGGTCGTCGGGATCCGCTCCGGCTTCGAGCAGGCGTCGCCAGGCCGCGGCCTCCAGGCGCTGATCCGGGCCCAGGACGTCGGACACGTGCACCTGGAGCCTCGGGTGGCGGCGCTGCGCCTCGGCCACGGCCGCCGGGACGTCCACGCGGGCGTGGAACGCGCGGCCGAGCAGGAGCGGGACGACCACGGCCGCGTCGTGGCCGTCGCCGTGCACCGCGCCGAGCACGTCGCCCAAGCGCGGTGCCGACAGGTCCAGGAACGCCGCGCGCACGTCGAGGTCCGGGCGCTTCGCGCGCACCACGTCCAGCAGGGCGTGGATGGTCGCGGCCGAGCGCGGGTCGCGGCTGCCGTGGGCGACGGCCACCAGCGGTGCGGTCATCGCGCCGCGAACGGTGCCAGCGGCACCCCGATCAGGCCGGCGGCCAGCGTGGTGCCGTCGGCGGGGTCGATCACCAGGAACGAACCGGTGCGGCGGCTGGCCGCGTAGGCGTCCACCGGCAGCGGCTCCGAGGTGCGCAGCTGCACCCGGCCGATCTCGTTGAGCTGCAGGGAATCCGGTGCATCCACACTGGACAGACGTTGCTCGTCGAAGCGGGCCGACAGCTCGGTGACGATCGCCTGCGCGGTGCGCGTGCCGTGCTTGACCAGCACCTTCGCACCCGGCTTCAGCGGCTTCTCGGCCAGCCAGCACACCGTGGCGTCGAGCTCGTCGGTCAGCTGCGGGGCGGTGTCGGCGGCGGCGATCAGGTCGCCGCGCGAGATGTCGACGTCGTCCTCCAGCAGCAGGGTGATCGAGTGCCCGGCGGCGGCGCGCGGCTTCGGGCCGTTCGGGGTGTCCACCTTGGACACCCGGGTGCGCACTCCGGCGGGCAGCACGACGACCTCGTCGCCCTCGGCGACGACACCCGCCGCCACCTGGCCCGCGTAGCCGCGGTAGTCCGGGTGCTCGGCGGTGCGCGGGCGGATCACGTACTGCACCGGCAGCCGGAACGGCGCGTCGTGCGGGTCCGGTGCGACCGGGACGCGCTCCAGGTGCTCCAGCAGCGACGGGCCCTCGTACCACGGCGTGTTCGCCGAGTGCTCCACCACGTTGTCGCCGAGCAGCGCCGACACCGGGATGGTCACCACGGCGTCGTCGGAGTAGCCCAGCGCGCGGGCGTGCTCGGCGAACTCGGCGGCGATGCGGGTGAACACCGACTCGTCGAAGTCGACCATGTCGATCTTGTTCACCGCCAGCACCAGCTGCGGCACGCCCAGCAGCGCCAGCACCGCCGCGTGCCGCCGGGTCTGCTCGACGACGCCGTTGCGCGCGTCCACCAGCAGCACCGCCAGCTGCGCGGTCGAAGCGCCGGTGACGGTGTTGCGGGTGTACTGGACGTGGCCGGGCGTGTCGGCCAGCACGAAGGAGCGCTTCGGGGTGGCGAAGTAGCGGTAGGCCACGTCGATGGTGATGCCCTGCTCGCGCTCCGCGCGCAGCCCGTCGACCAGCAGCGACAGGTCCGGCGTGGCCAGGCCGCGGTCGGCGCTGGCGCGGTGCACGGCGTCGAGCTGGTCGGCCAGCACCGACTTGGTGTCGTGCAGCAGCCGCCCGACCAGGGTGCTCTTGCCGTCGTCGACGGAACCGGCGGTGGCCAGCCGGAGCAGATCGGTCTGCACCGGCAGCGTCACCTCGGTGCCGCTGTCCGGCGCGGTGCGGGTCGTGGTCTCGGTCATGGGGAACCCGTTCCTGGTGGTTCGGCTTGGGGAGGTGGGGGCCCGTGAGCGTTTTGTGGTGCTATAGCCCCACAAAACGCTCACGGCAACAATCACGGCCTAACGTCGTAGGACGACCTTGCGCGGCTCAGAAGTAGCCTTCGCGCTTGCGGTCTTCCATCGCCGCTTCCGAGATCCGGTCGTCCGCGCGGGTCGCGCCGCGCTCGGTGAGGCGGCTGGCCGCCACCTCGGCGATCACGTCGTCCACCGTGTACGCCTCGGACTCCACCGCGCCGGTGCAGGAACCGTCGCCGACCGTGCGGTACCGGACCGTCTTCAGCGCGGGCACCTCGCCCTCGCGCGGGCCGCCCCACGGACCGGAGGTCAGCCACATGCCGTCGCGCTGGTACACCTCGCGGCGGTGCGCGTAGTAGATGTCCGGGAGCTCGATCTTCTCCCGCTGGATGTAGCGCCAGATGTCCAGCTCGGTCCAGTTCGACAGCGGGAACACCCGCACGTGCTCGCCGGGCCGGTGCCTGCCGTTGTAGAGGTTCCACAGCTCGGGGCGCTGGCGGCGCGGGTCCCACTGGCCGAACGCGTTGCGCAGGCTGAAGATCCGCTCCTTGGCGCGCGCCCGCTCCTCGTCGCGGCGGCCGCCGCCGAACACCGCGTCGAACCGGTTGTCGCCGATCGCGTCCAGCAGCGGCGTGGTCTGCAGCGGGTTGCGGGTGCCGTCCGGGCGCTCCTGCAGCCGTCCGTCGTCGAGGTAGTCCTGCACCGAGGCGACCACCAGGCGCAGGTCGTGCTTGCTCGCGATCTCGTCGCGGAAGGCCAGCACCTCCGGGAAGTTGTGCCCGGTGTCGACGTGCAGCAGCGGGAACGGCACCGGTGCCGGCCGGAACGCCTTGAGCGCCAGGTGCACCAGCACCGTGGAGTCCTTGCCCCCGGAGAACAGGATCACCGGCCGGTCGAACTCCCCGGCGACCTCGCGGAAGATGTGGATCGCCTCGGACTCCAGCGCGTCCAGGTTGTCCGCCTGCGGCGGCGCGTCACCCGGCAGCTCGACCTCGGCATCGATCGCGGTCATGCTGTCCGCCTCTCCGTGATTTCAGTGGTGGTTGCGCGCGGCGCATCGCAGAACGAGTTGATGTACATGCTGTTCAGCCGTGCAGGCCGCACTCGGTCTTGGCGCTGCCCGCCCAGCGGCCGCTGCGCGGGTCCGCGCCCGGCGCGGGCTTGGCCGTGCACGGCTGGCAGCCGATCGACGGGTATCCGGCCGACACCAGCGGGTTCACCAGCACGCCGTGCTCGTCGATGTAGCGCTGCATGTCCGCGTCCGACCAGGCCGCCAGCGGGTTGATCTTGACCAGCCCGTTGCGCTCGTCCCAGGTGACGACCGGGGTGTTCGCGCGGGTCGGGGCCTCCACCCGCCGCACGCCGGTCACCCACGCCTCGTAGCGGGCCAGGGTGTTGCGCAGCGGCACCACCTTGCGCAGGAAGCAGCAGCGGTTCGGGTCCCGCTCGTGCAGCCGCGGGCCTTCGGCGGCGTCCTGCTCGGCGACGGTCCGCTCGGGGAGCGCGTCGACGATGGTGACGTCGTAGACCTGCGCCACGGCGTCGCGGGTGCCGATGGTCTCGGCGAAGTGGTAGCCGGTCTCCAGGAACAGCACGTCCACGCCGGGCTTGGCCTTGGCGGCCAGGTCGACCAGCACCGCGTCCTGCATGTTCGAGGCGACGATCAGGCTGTCGCCGAAGTTCTCCGCGGCCCAGCGCAGGGCCTCCTCCGCGCTGGCCTCGGCCAGTTCGGCGGCGTCGACGAGAGCGCGCAGCTCGTCGTCGCCGCGCCGGGTGCCGATGTTCGTGGTGGTGTCGGCGGTCATCGTTGTCCGTTCCCTCCCGTGGCAAGCCCGACGAGCCGCACCGTGAAGACCCGCTGGCACGACTCGCACTTCCACGCCCCGGCCGGTTCGGCCTCGGGCGTCAGGTCCTCGTCTCCGCAGTACGGGCAGTAGAACGGCGTCGCCCGGCTCACTTGAGGTCGTCCTCGTCGGCCCTGGCGACCCACTGCGCGAAGCGCTCGCCTGCGCCGCGCTGCGCCAGGTAGTTCCTGACCAGGCGCTCCACGTAGTCGCCGAGCGCGGCCGAGGTGACCTTGTGGCCGCGGATCTTGCGGCCGAAGCCGGCGTCGACGCCGAGCCCGCCGCCCAGGTGCACCTGGAAGCCCTCCACCTGGTTGCCGTCGGCGTCGGGCACCAGCTGGCCCTTCAAGCCGATGTCGGCGACCTGGGTGCGGGCGCAGGCGTTCGGGCAGCCGTTGAGGTTGATCGTCACCGGATCTGCGATGTCGCCCTGGATGTCGGCCAGCCGCTTCTCCAGGTCGTGGACCAGGGCGATCGCCCGCTCCTTGGTCTCCACGATGGCCAGCTTGCAGAACTCGATGCCGGTGCAGGCGATCACGTTGCGCCGCCACGGCGACGGATCGGCCTGCAGCCCCAGCCGGCCCAGATCCGCGACCAGACCGTCCACTTCGGACTGCGCGACGTCCAGCACGAGCAGGTTCTGCTCCACGGTGGTGCGCACCCGCCGCGAGCCGACGCGCTCGGCGGCCTTGGCCACCTCCACCAGCGTCGAACCGCTGACCCGCCCGGCCTGCGACTTCGCGCCGACGTAGAAGTTGCCGTCGACCTGCGGGTGCACGCCGATGTGGTCGCGGTACCCGGTCGGCGTCTCCGGCGCCGGGCCGTCGATCAGCTTGCGGCCCAGGTACTCGTCCTCCAGCACCTGCCGGAACTTCTCCGGACCCCAGTCGCCGACCAGGAACTTCAGCCGCGCCCGGTGCCGCAGCCGCCGGTAGCCGTAGTCGCGGAAGATCTCCACCACCGCGCGCCACACCTCGGCGGCCTCGCCCAGCGGCACCCAGGCGCCCAGCCGCACGGCCAGCTTCGGGTTGGTGGACAGGCCGCCGCCGACCCACAGGTCGAAACCGGGGCCGTGCTCCGGGTGCACCACGCCGACCAGCGAGATGTCGTTGATCTCCGGCACGGTGTCCCAGCGCGGCGAACCGCTGATCGCGGTCTTGAACTTGCGCGGCAGGTTCGACAGCGACCGGTCGCCGATGTACTTCTCGGCGATCTCGGCGATCGCCGGGGTGGCGTCGACGATCTCGTCGGCGGCGATCCCGGCCACCGGCGAGCCGAGCACCACGCGCGGGCAGTCGCCGCAGGCCTCGGTGGTGGACAGCCCGACGTCCTCCAGCTTCTGCCAGATCGTCGGCACGTCCTCCACCCGCACCCAGTGCAGCTGGATGTTCTGCCGGTCGGTGATGTCGGCGGTGTCGCGCGCGTAGGTCTGCGAGATCTCACCGATGGTGCGCAGCTGCTCGGTGGTCAGCGCCCCGCCGTCCACGCGCACCCGCAGCATGAAGTAGCGGTCGTCGAGCTCCTCGGGCTCGATCGTGCCGGTGCGCGCGCCCGGGATGCCCGGCGCGCGCTGGGTGTACAGGCCCCACCACCGGAACCTGCCGCGCAGGTCGGCCGGGTCGATCGAGTCGAAGCCGCCGTGGGCGTAGATCGTCTCGATGCGCTGCCGGACGTTGAGCGGGTTGTCGTCCTTCTTGGAGCGCTCGTTGGGGTTCAGCGGCTCGCGGTAGCCGAGCGCCCACTGACCTTCACCGCGAGTCTTGCGCTTGCGGGCGGGCCGGGTGGCAGCTTCCGTCGGGGGGACCATGTCCGACCTCCGGGATTCCTGGCGCGGCGGCGCCGCGTGTCATCCGGTGACGGATCGCACTGCCCGGCGCCCCGGCGCCGACTGGACAGTGCAGCAGCGCGGGATCAATCCGTGGCGCGGCAGAGCGCGCTGGAGACCCGCCGCAGGTCCACGTAGCGGCGGGCGACCAGCAGAAGCCTCGGCAGTGTTGCGCCCATGTGAAGGAGCGTGCCACGGGCCCACCGGTCGGTCCAGGGCCATCCGAATGGTGAGACAGTGGTGCTGTGCCTGCTCAACTGCCCACCGGCGAACCCGCGCCCGCCGACGGAGCCCTGCCGCCCGAGGCCCTGACCGGACTCGGTTCGCGGCCGTTCGGGGTGTACGTCCACGTGCCGTTCTGCGCGACCCGCTGCGGGTATTGCGACTTCAACACCTACACCGCCGATGAGCTGGGTTCATCGGCGAGCTTCGGCAGCTGGCTGGACGGTGTGCGGGCCGAGCTGGAGCTGGGTGCGCGGGTCCTGTCGGCGGAGGGCGCGCTGGTGCCCGCGGCGCAGTCGGTGTTCGTCGGCGGAGGCACCCCGTCGCTGCTCGGCGCGCAGCGCCTGGGCGAGGTCCTGGACGCGATCCGCGACACCTTCGGGCTCGCGGATGCGGCGGAAGTCACCACCGAGTCCAACCCGGAGTCGACCTCACCGGAGTTCTTCGCCACCATTCGCACGGCCGGTTACACGCGCGTTTCGCTCGGCATGCAGTCGGCCGCCGAGCACGTGCTGCGGATCCTGGAGCGCCGGCACACGCCGGGACGCGCGGTGGCGGCGGCCCGCGAGGCGCGCGCGGCCGGTTTCGAGCACGTCAACCTCGACCTGATCTACGGCACGCCGGGGGAGACCGACGACGACCTGCGCCGCTCGCTGGACGCGGTGCTGAGCACCGGCGTGGACCACGTCTCGGCGTACGCGCTGATCGTGGAGGACGGCACCGCGATGGCCCGCAAGGTCCGCCGCGGCGAACTGCCGATGCCCGACGACGACGTGCTCGCCGACCGCTACGAGCTCATCGACCGGACGCTCGCCGAGGTCGGCCTGCGCTGGTACGAGGTCTCCAACTGGGCGAGCGACGACGCGGCGGCCTGCCGCCACAACCTCGGCTACTGGCAGGGCGGCGACTGGTGGGGTGCCGGACCGGGCGCGCACAGCCACGTCGGCGGGGTCCGCTGGTGGAACGTCAAGCACCCGGCCCGCTACGCGGCCCTGCTGGCCGAGGGCAACTCCCCGGCGGCGGGCCGCGAACGGCTCAGCGCCGAGGACCAGCGCATCGAGCGGATCATGCTGGAACTCCGCGTGGCAGCAGGACTTCCGGTGACGGCCCTCGGCGAATCCGGTGTCCTGGCGGCCAAGCAAGCGGTGGCCGACGGACTCCTGGACCGGGAAGCCCTGACCCGGGGCCGCTGCGTCCTCACCGACCGGGGCCGACTGCTCGCCGACGGAGTCGTTCAGCGCCTCATCGCATGACGGGCCGCACGTCCAGGTTCAGGACCCGGGCGTGCAGGACCGTCCGCTGGTGGAGGGCCGCGCGGAGGGCCCGGTGCAGGCCGTCCTCCAGGAACAGCTCGCCGCGCCAGGCGACCACGTGCGGGAACAGGTCGCCGAAGAAGGTCGAGTCGGGGCTCAGCAGGCGGTCCAGGTGCAGCACCTTGGTCGTGGTGACCAGCTCCTCCATCCGCACCGGCCGCGGCGGCACCTCGGCCCAGTCCCGCAGGGACATCCGGAGCTCCGGATACGGCCGGCCCTCGCGGACGTCCTTGAAGATCACGTGCTGGTACCTCCTGGCGAACGGCAGGCGCGCCGCCCGGGACCGCCAGGCGCTCGGCCATCCGGCAGGCTACCCGTGCCGACCTGCGGCGCTCGGTCCTGGGCGGACAACACCGTAAACTCGTCGGTGTGACCCGGGCCGAGCCTGGGCGCATCGGGCTGGGCAGGTGCTGCTGGGTGCAGGAGGAGGTGGCGCGGGGTGAACGCGGATGAACGCCGGTTCGAGGTCCTGCGGGCGATCGTCGCGGACTACGTCTCGACCAAGGAACCGGTCGGGTCGAAGGCCCTCGTCGACCGCCACAACCTCGGCGTGTCCAGCGCCACCGTCCGCAACGACATGGCGGCGCTGGAGGAGGACGGGTTCATCGTCCAGCCGCACACCAGCGCTGGACGGGTGCCCACCGACAAGGGCTACCGGTTGTTCGTCGACCGGTTGCACGACATCAAGCCGCTGACCAGCGCCGAGCGCCGCGCCATCCACACCTTCCTGGAAGGTGCGCTGGACCTCGACGACGTGATGCGGCGCAGCGTGCGGCTGCTGGCCCAGCTGACCCACCAGGTCGCCGTCGTCCAGTACCCGACGCTGACCCGCTCCACCGTCCGGCACGTCGAGGTCGTCACCATCACCCCGGCCCGCCTGATGCTGGTGCTGATCACCAACACCGGGCGCGTCGACCAGCGGATGGTCGACCTGGGCGACGTCATCACCGACGACGACGTGGCGCGGCTGCGCAACGTGCTCAACTCCACGATGGCGGAGAAGCGGCTCGCCGACGCCTCCGCGGCGGTGGCCGAGCTGCCCGAGCAGGCCCCCGCGGAGCTGCGCGACGCGCTGGTGCGCGTGTGCAGCGTGCTCATCGACTCGCTGGTGGAGCACCCGGAGGAGCGGATGGTGCTCGGCGGCACCCCGAACCTCACCGCCAACGTCGCCGACTTCCCCAACTCGCTGCGCCAGGTGATGGAAGCGCTGGAGGAGCAGGTGGTGGTGCTCAAGCTGCTCGCCGCCTCCCGCGACTCCGGCACCGTCCGGGTCAGCATCGGGATGGAGAACGAGGCCAAGGAGATGCAGACGACCTCGGTGATTTCGACCGGTTACGGTTCAGATGGCATGGTGCTGGGGGGCCTCGGTGTCGTCGGGCCGACCCGGATGGACTATCCGGGCACGATGGCGGCGGTGCGGGCGGTCGCCCGGTACGTGGGTGAGATCCTGGTCGGTCGGTGATCCAGCCGGACCGGCGTGTACTCGTTGATCGAGCAGAGGAAGTACGGAGAAGGTGGCCAGGGACTACTACGCGACTCTCGGCGTGTCCAGGGACGCGACGCCCGAGCAGATCAAGCGGGCGTACCGCAAGCTCGCGAGGGAATTGCACCCGGACGTCAACCCCGACGAGGCCGCGCAGGAGCGGTTCAGCGAGGTGACCACCGCCTACGAGGTGCTGTCCGACCCGAAGAAGCGGCAGGTCGTCGACCTCGGCGGTGACCCGCTGGGCAACGGCGGCGGCGCCGGCGGCGGGATGGGCGGCGATCCGTTCGCCGGTTTCGGCGGCCTCGGCGACATCATGGACGCCTTCTTCGGCGGCGGTGCCGGTGGCGGCGGGCGCGGCCCGCGCAGCCGGGTCCAGCCGGGCTCGGACGCCCTGCTGCGCCTGGAGATGACGCTGGAGGAGTGCGCCAGCGGCGTCAACCGGGACATCACCGTCGACACGGCGGTGCTCTGCGACTCCTGCGACGGCGGTGGCTCGAAGGCGGGCAGCGCCCCGTCGACCTGCGACACCTGCGGTGGCCGCGGCGAGGTGCAGTCGGTGCAGCGGTCGTTCCTCGGCCAGGTCATGACCTCCCGCCCGTGCCCGGTCTGCCGCGGCTTCGGCGAGGTCATCACCGACCCGTGCCAGCAGTGCAACGGCGACGGCCGGGTCCGCGCGCGCCGCACCATCACCGTCAAGATCCCGGCGGGCGTCGGCGACGGGATGCGGGTCCGGCTGGCGGGCGAGGGCGAGGTCGGGCCCGGTGGCGGCCCGGCGGGCGACCTGTTCGTCGAGGTCGAGGAGCTGCCGCACGAGCGGTTCACCCGCGACGGCGCCGACCTGCACTGCACGGTCGAGCTGCCGATGACCGCCGCCGCGCTGGGCACGGTGCTGACGCTGGAGACCCTCGACGGCGGGCAGGAGGAGCTCACCGTCGAACCCGGCACGCAGCCCGGCACCGAGCACGTGCTCAGCGGCCGCGGCCTGCCGAAGCTGCGCTCCAACGGCAAGGTCAGCGGGCACGGCGACCTGCACGTGCACCTGGACGTCGTGGTGCCGACCCGGCTCGACGACGCGCAGGCGGACCTGCTGCGCCAGCTCGCCGCGCTGCGCGGCGAGGAGCAGCCGGAGCCGACCGTGACCGCGAACGGCAACGGCAGCAGGCACGGCCTGTTCTCCCGCTTCCGCTCCTTCGGCAACCGCTGAGAGACTGTCTGTCGAACTCGTCTTGCGTGGCGGTGCGGGTAGCGGAACCTCAGAGGCCGCCTGGCTGCGGGATCCCGTTTTTATGTATGTCCAATACACGGCAAACGGGCTGTCCTCGCCAGGCGACCTCTGAGAACCCGCGGCGGTGCGGGTTGTGAGGGTGGGCTAAGCGGCTGCGCCGCTTCAAAGACAAAGACCAGGATCAAAGACAGGCTCTGAGAACACTGGTCGGACTCGAGACAGCGATCACCTGGCGGACTTCGGGATGTCGGGTGGTCCACGAACAAGGACTGACGACGTGTCGGAATCCTCGCTGCCGGTGTTCACCGTCGAGCAGCTGCCCGGCGTCGGCCCGGCCGTGCTGGACGGGCCGGAAGGCAAGCACGCGGCCACCGTGCGGCGGCTCCGGGCGGGGGAGCAGCTGCTGCTCTCCGACCGCAGCGGCGGCATGGCCCGCTGCGAGGTGGTGGCCGCGGCCAAGGACTCCCTGCAGCTCGCGGTCGCCGAGACCTGGCAGGAGCCGCAGCCCGCGCTCCGCGTGCGGCTCGCGCAGGCCCTGGTGAAGGGTGATCGCGGGGAGCTGGCGGTGGAGCTGGCCACCGAAGCCGGTGTCGACGCGGTCGTGCCGTGGCGCGCGTCCCGCTGCGTGGCGAAGTGGGACGACGGCCCGCGCGGCGCGAAGGCGCTGGCGCGGTGGCGCAGCACGGCGGAGCAGGCGGCGAAGCAGGCGCGGCGGGCGTGGACGCCGGAGGTGGCCGAGCCGGTGAGCACCAAGCAGCTCGCCGCGCTGGTCGGCAGCGCGGCCGCGACGCTGGTGCTGCACGAGTCGGCGACCGAACCGCTGGCGTCGGTCGAGCTGCCGGAATCCGGCGAGCTGGTGCTGGTGGTGGGCCCGGAGGGCGGTATCACCGGTGCGGAGCTCGCGGCGCTGACCGAGGCCGGTGCGCACGTGGTGCGCCTGGGCCCGACGGTCCTCCGCGCGTCCACCGCCGCCGCCGTCGCTCTCGGCGCGCTCGGCGTTCGCACCGACCGCTGGGCGTGAAAAAGGGCTAGCGGATCGCCTGGATTGCCCGATTCGTGTTCGATGGGTGACGATCCACGAAGAAGATCAAGAACTTTTCTCGTTCTCGTAGCGCGAACGGTTGACGGGACGCTACGCTCGGTGGTGAAAGTCGGTTATAGCGGCTCTGCCGCGACCGGTGCCGCACGGGGCATCGGACCCCAGCACTCGTCGGACACCTCCCCCCTCGGTCCGGCGAGAGCTGCGCCGCAAACGGGAATACCCCCAGACCCGGTTGCGGCGCAGCGTGCCGGGTACGACCGCCACCCGGGACGGGGTGCTCACCCCTTAGTCTTCCCGGCATGAGCGACATGGATTCCCTGTTCCTGCGGATCATCGAGCGCGAGATTCCCGCCGAGATCGTGCGGGAGGACGAGCGGGTCATCGCCATCCGCGACATCAACCCGCAGGCCCCCACGCACGTGCTCGTGGTGCCGAAGAAGCGCTACCGCAACGCCGCCGAACTGGCAGCCGCCGACCCGGAGCTGCTCGCCGAGCTGATCACCGCGGCCCGCGAGATCGCCGCGCAGGAGGGCATCGAGGAGTCCGGCTACCGCCTGCTGTTCAACACCAACGCCGACGCGGGCCAGACGATCTTCCACGTGCACCTGCACCTGCTGGGCGGAGAGCCGCTCGGCGGCCTCACCGGCGGCCCGCTCAAGGGCTGAATCCCGCTCGCGCCGACACCCCCGGGTCCGCCCCGGGGTGTTGCGTGATCCACGTCGTCCGCGTGCCGGTGATAGCGGCAATCCGATTGCCGGGTGGACTACCATCGGTGCCAGGCAGAACTGACCGAACGACCGGCGCGCAACGCGCAGAAAGCAGGCCCGAACACACGTGGCCGGTATTGCAGCGGGTGGCGCTGCCGCCCAGTCCGGAGAAACCCCCCAGACGGCAACAGCCCAGACCGCACGGGCGCAGTCCAAGGTGACCGTTCCGGACGACGTCGTGCTGACGTTGGTCGGATCCCGAGACGAGAACCTGCGGGTCGTCGAAGACCTGCTCACCGCCGATGTCCACGTTCGGGGCAACGAGGTGACGCTGTCCGGCGAACCCGCCGAGGTCGCCTTCGCGGAGCGGTTGTTCGCCGAGCTCATCGCGTTGATCGGCAAGGGCAGCCCGCTGACGCCGGACATCGTCCGCCGCAGCGTCGGGATGCTCACCGCGGACCACGAGGAATCGCCCGCCGACGTCCTGAGCCTGGACATCGTGTCGCGGCGGGGCCGGACCATCCGCCCCAAGACGCTGAACCAGAAGCGCTACGTCGACGCCATCGACCACCACACCGTGGTGTTCGGCATCGGCCCGGCGGGCACCGGCAAGACCTACCTGGCGATGGCCAAGGCCGTGCAGGCGCTGCAGGCCAAGCAGGTCAACCGGATCATCCTCACCCGCCCCGCGGTCGAAGCCGGTGAGCGGCTCGGCTTCCTGCCGGGCACGCTCTACGAGAAGATCGACCCGTACCTGCGGCCGCTGTACGACGCGCTGCACGACATGGTCGACCCGGAGTCGGTGCCGCGGCTGACCCAGGCGGGCACCATCGAGATCGCGCCGCTGGCCTACATGCGCGGTCGCACCCTCAACGACGCGTTCATCATCCTCGACGAGGCGCAGAACACCACGCCCGAGCAGATGAAGATGTTCCTGACCCGGCTGGGCTTCGGCTCCAAGATCGTGGTCACCGGCGACGTCACGCAGATCGACCTGCCCGGTGCTCAGCGCAGCGGGCTGAAGGTGGTGCAGGACATCCTGGGCGGTGTCGACGACGTGCACTTCGCGCAGCTGGACAGCCACGACGTGGTGCGGCACCGGCTGGTCACCGACATCGTGAACGCGTACGACCGCTGGCACGCACTGGAAGAAGCCGAACCGCACGACCGCTCCGGTCGGCGCAACGGGCAGCGACGAGGACGAGCATGAGCATCGAGATCGCCAACGAATCCGGCGTCGCAGTGCCCGAGGCGACCATCGTCTCGGTCGCCCGGTTCGCCCTGGACAAGATGAGCGTCAGCCAGCTCGCCGAGCTGTCCATCGTGCTCGTCGAGCTCGACGTGATGGCCGACCTGCACGAGCGGTGGATGGACCTGCCCGGCCCCACCGACGTGATGTCCTTCCCGATGGACGAGTACGACTCGGCCCGCAGGCCGGACTCGGCCGGTGCCGGCCCGGCGCTGCTGGGCGACATCGTGCTTTGCCCGGCGTTCGCCCGCGACCAGGCCCGCAAGGCCGGGCACAGCCTGCTCGACGAGCTGCACCTGCTCACCGTCCACGGCGTCCTGCACCTCCTCGGCTACGACCACGCCGAGCCGGAGGAGGAGCGGGAGATGTTCGGCCTGCAGAACCGCATCCTGGCCGAGTTCCGCGAGGCCCGCGCCGAGGCGGAGCGCGCGGAGGCGCAGCGCAACGCCGACGACAAGGTGCTCGGCGCGGTCGGCCTGGACGAGTCGGAGCCGCCGCAGGGCGGCCCGGCGCCGACCAGCTGAAGGAGCCGGCGTTGGGATTGACCGATTCCACCGCGTTCCTGGTCACGGCAGTGCTGCTGGTGCTCGCGGCCGGGGTGTTCGCCGCGTCGGAGGCCGCCGTCACGGTGGCCTCCCGAGCGCGCGTCGACGAGCTGGTGCGCGAGGGCCGGGGCGGGGCCAAGCAGTTCGCGCTGCTGCTCGCCGACCGGCCCCGCCACGTCAACCTGCTCCTGCTGCTGCGGCTGGCCTGCGAGCTCGGTGCCACGGTGCTGGTCACGGTCGTCGCGCTGCGGTTGGCGGACTCCGAGGCCTGGGCGGTGGTGATCGCCGGGCTGATCATGCTGGTGGCCTCGTACGTGCTGGTCGGCGTCGGGCCGCGCACGCTCGGCAGGCAGCACCCCTACGGCATCGGGCTGAAGGTGGCCGCGCCGGTGCGGGTGCTGGCCCGGCTGCTCAACCCGCTGACCAGGCTGCTGATCCTGATCGGCAACATGATCACCCCGGGCAAGGGGTTCCGCGAGGGCCCGTTCTCCACCGAGGTGGAGCTGCGCGAGCTGGTCGACCTGGCCGGGGAGCGCGGCGTGGTGGCGGCGGGCGAGCGGGAGATGATCCACTCGGTCTTCGAGCTCGGCGACACGCTGGCCCGCGAGGTCATGGTGCCGCGCACCGAGATCATCTGGATCGAGCAGACCAAGTCCGCCCGGCAGGCGCTGGCGCTGTGCCTGCGCTCCGGGTTCTCCCGGGTGCCGGTGATCGGCGAGAGCGTCGACGACATCGTCGGCGTGGTCACCGTCAAGGACCTGACCCGCACGGTGCTGACCGCTCGCGACGAGGCCGGCCCGCCGGTGTCGGAGCTGATGCGCCCGGCGAGCTTCGTGCCGGACACCAAGCGGGTGGACGAGCTGCTCCGCGAGATGCAGCTCTCCCGCAGCCACCTGGCCATCGCCGTCGACGAGTACGGCGGCACCGCCGGGCTGCTGACCATCGAGGACATCATCGAGGAGATCGTCGGCGAGATCACCGACGAGTCCGACCTGGAGGAGCACCGCCCGGTCGAGAAGCTCGACGACGGCACGGTCCGGGTCAGCTCGCGGCTGCCGGTGGAGGACCTCGGCGAGCTGTTCGGCGTCGAGCTGGACGACTCCGACGTGGAGACGGTCGGCGGCCTGCTGGCGCAGCGCCTCGGCCGGGTCCCGCTGCCGGGCGCCGAGACGGAGATCGCCGGGCTGAAGCTGCGCGCCGAGGGCGGCAAGGACCACCGCGGCCGGATCCGCATCAACGCGCTGCTGGTCCGCCCCGCCAACACCGACCAAGCACCGCTGCGCGGTGCTGACCAGGAGGGAAGCAACACCCGTGGCTGAGCAGGTGGAAGCGGCAGCGCCGCAGCAGGTCGACCCGGAGGACGCCAAGATCGTCACGCTGGCGAGGTCCTCGCGCGCCCGCAACGGCGCGGCCGAGGGCGCGGCGGTCCGCGACACCGACGGCCGGACCTACGCGGCCACCACGGTCGCCCTCCCGTCCCTGCGCCTCACGGCGCTGCAAGCAGCGGTGGCCGCAGCGGTCTCCAGCGGCGCCGAAGGCCTGGAAGCGGCAGCGGTCGTCACCGACGCCGACTCCGTCGACGAGGCCTCCGCAGCAGCGGTCCACGACCTCACGGCCACGGCCCCCATCCTCCGCGCCGACGCCCGAGGCGACATCCGCGGCGTCCTCACCTGACCACGCGAATTTTCGAGGTGAAGGGCACCTTTCGCCAACTAACTTGGCGAAAGGTGCCCTTCACCGTTCGCCCGGTGGTGTGAACGGTGCCCGGTGCGCCGGGGTGCGGGCGGAGCCGTCACAATGGGTCGGTGACCAGCTCTGATGTGCACCGCTCCGGATTCGCCTGCTTCGTCGGCCGCCCCAACGCCGGGAAGTCGACGCTGACGAACCGCCTGGTCGGCTCCAAGGTGGCGATCACCTCCAGCAAGCCGCAGACCACCAGGCACGCGATCCGCGGCATCGTGCACCGCCCGGACGCGCAGCTGATCATCGTCGACACCCCCGGCCTGCACCGGCCGCGCACCCTGCTCGGCAAGCGGCTCAACGACCTGGTCTACGAGACCTGGTCCGAGGTCGACGTGATCGGGTTCTGCGTGCCCGCCGACCAGAAGGTCGGCCCGGGCGACCGGTTCATCGCCGAGCAGCTGAAGAAGGTCTCCCGCCGCACCCCGGTGCTGGGCGTGGTCACCAAGACCGACCTGGTGCCCAAGGAGCAGGTGGCCCAGCAGCTGCTCGACCTGCAGCAGGTGATGGACTTCGCGGACCTGGTGCCGGTGTCGGCGAAGGACTCCTACCAGGTCGACGTGCTCTCCGACCTGCTCGTGCAGCAGCTCCCGGAGGGCCCGCAGCTGTACCCGGACGGCGAGCTGACCGACGAGCCGGAGACCACCCTCATCGCCGAGCTGATCCGCGAGGCCGCGCTGGAGGGCGTGCGCGACGAGCTGCCGCACTCGCTGGCGGTGACCATCGAGGAGATGATCCCGCGCGAGGACCGCGACGACCTGATCGACGTGCACGCGATCGTCTACGTCGAGCGCTCCAGCCAGAAGTCGATCGTCATCGGCAAGGGCGGCGAGCGGCTGCGCGCGGTCGGCACCCAGGCGCGCAAGCACATCCAGGCGCTGCTCGGCAGCAAGATCTACCTCGACCTGCACGTCAAGGTCGCCAAGGACTGGCAGCGCGATCCGCGGCAGCTGCGCAAACTGGGGTTCTGATCACACATCGGCGACGGATTCGCGGGAACTGACTTGCGATCGCCCGCGTCTCAGGTACGTTGCTGCCGGTCTTTGCGCTCAGCCGCAAGGCGGCTCTCGTGGAACTCTTTAAGGAATTGACGTGACGAATCCCTATGGCGGCCCGCCCTCGGGTCCCAACCCGCAGCAGCCGTACGGCCAGCAGCCCGGCGGATACGGCCCGCCCTCGGGACCGATCCCCCAGCAGCCCTACGGTCAGCCCGCGCCCTACGGCCAGCCCGGTTACGGCGCCGCGCCGCCGAACAACAACATCGGCTGGGGCATCGGCTCGATCTTCCTCTGCTGGCCGTTCGCGATCCCGTCGCTGATCAAGGCCACCTCGGTGCAGAACCTGTGGGCCCAGGGCCAGTACCCGCAGGCCCAGGAAGCCGCGGACGAGGCCAAGAAGTGGGGCAAGATCGGCATCATCGTCGGTGCCTGCGGTTGGGCCCTGCTCATCCTGTTCTACGTAGTGTTCTTCGTGATCATCGCCGCCACGGCGAGCAGCTACAGCAGCTACTGATCCACCCATGCCGTTGCGCGCGGTCGATCCGCACGCAACGGCATGGTCGTACGAGGGGGAAGAAGCATGAGCGAGCCGTCCGGGCCGGAGCAGGTCCCGCCGCAGGAACCGGCCAACCTGCCCGCACCGATGCCGCCGCCGCCTTCGTACGGGGCGCAGTTCGGCGTGGCGCCGATGCCGCTGAACAACAACCTGGGCTGGGCCATCGCGAGCCTGCTGATCTGCTGGCCGTTCGGGATCCCGTCCCTGATCAAGGCCTTGCAGGTCAGCTCGCTGTGGTACCAGGGCCAGCACCCGCAGGCCCAGGCGGCCGCGGACGAGGCGAAGAAGTGGGGCAAGATCGGCGTCATCGTCGGGGCCTGCGGCTACGGCGCGATGATCCTGCTGATGGTGCTCTACTTCGTCTTCATCTTCGTGATCATCGGCGCCAGCATGACCGCCGTGACGCAGCGATGACGACGCACGGCGGCGCGACCGCGGTTCGCCTGCGCGCCATGCTGTTCCCGGCGGCCACGGTGCTGGTGGCCGGCGTCGGCGCAGCGGTCGTGCTGGCCGCGGATCCGACCTCCGACGCCGGTTTCCCGCTGCCGCCCTGCCCGGTCAAGCTGCTGACCGGGCTGGACTGCCCCGGCTGCGGCGTGACGCGCATGATCTACAGCCTGCTGCACGGCGACGTGCTCACCGCGCTGCACTTCAACGCGGCGGCGATGCTGTTCATCCCGTTCTTCCTGTGGACCTGGGGCGCCTGGGTGCTGGGCCGCTGGCGCGGCAGGCGGGTGGCCACCTGGGAGCAGTGGCGCTGGGCACCGCACGTGGGGCTGGTCCTGATCGCCATCTGGTCGGTGATCAGGAACCTCCCCTTCCCGCCGTTCAACGCGCTCTACGTCTAGCTGTCGAACCCTTCCTGCAGGTCCGCGCCGAGCACGCCGGTGGCGGCGAGGATCACGAAGGTGAGCAGCAGCCCCCACGCCGCGAACAGCGACCAGCCGACGATGATCCCGGTCAGCGCCATGCTGCGGTTGGTGTAGGCCTGCGGATCCCGGTTGATCTCGCGCAGCGACACGTGCCCGAGGATCGCGCCGACCGGCCCGATGAGCAGCGCGCCGTAGCAGGTGAAGATCGACGCCAGCGAGACGCACATCGAGGCGATCGCCATGCCGTTGTTGCGCGGCAGCGGCGGGTAGCCGCCCATGCCGTACGGCTGCGGCGCCTGGTAGTAGGAGTTGTTCGGGTCGTACGGGTAGGTCATCCGTTCCTCTTCAGCTCGTCCGGTTCGCAAATGGGACGTTCGGGAGGACGAACCGGATCCCCCGCATCCTTCGCCTTGCCCGCGAGGTGCTCGCACGGAGGTGCGACGATGGGGGCGTGAGCCTCTACCGGGATACCGCGGTCGTGCTGCGGGTGCAGAAGCTGGGTGAGGCGGATCGGATCATAACCCTGCTGACCCGCCGCTACGGCAAGGTGCGCGCGGTGGCCAAGGGCGTGCGCCGGACCACCTCGCGGTTCGGCGCCCGCGTCGAGCCGTTCTGCCACGTCGACGTGCAGCTCTACACCGGCCGCACGCTCGACGTGATCACCCAGGTGCAGACCGTGGACGCCTTCGGCCTGCACATCGTCGACGACTACCAGCGCTACACCTCGGCCTGCGCGGTCCTGGAGACCGTGGACCGGTTGGCCGCCGAGGAGGGCGAACCGGTGCTGCGGCTCTACCTGCTGGCCATCGGCGCGCTGCGGGCGCTGGCGGGCCGGGAGCGCGACTCGTCGCAGGTGCTGGACGCCTTCCTGCTGCGCGCGATGTCGTTCGCCGGGTGGGCCCCGGCGCTGTCGGAGTGCGCGCGGTGCGGCGAGTCCGGGCCGCACGCGGCGTTCAACGTGCAGGCCGGTGGCGCGGTGTGCGCGCGCTGCCGCCCGGCCGGTTCGGTGCGGCCGTCCGCGCACACGCTGCCGCTGATGGAGGCGCTGCTGCAGGGCGACTGGGGGCGCGCCGAGCGGGCGGAGCAGTCGGTCCGCCGCGAGGCCAGCGGGTTGATCGCCGCGCACCTGCAGTGGCACATGGAACGCCAACTGCGCTCGTTGCCGCTGGTCGAGCGGACCGTTCCGGAGCTGATCCGGGAGCGGGCGGCGGAAGCCGCGCTGGTCGGCACCGCCGAGGACGGGCGCTGAACTGTTGATCGACGCGTGCGGGGACAATGAGGACGCACGCTCAGCAGTCCGAAGAGGAGAAGCCAGTTATGTTGCGACGCCGTGGGCGGGGCAAGGACGACCCGAGCGTTCGGGCACCCGACCCGCACGCCTCGGGGGAGAAGCCGCCGGCGCTGCCCGCCGAGTTCGTGCCCAACCACGTCGCGGTCGTGATGGACGGCAACGGCCGGTGGGCCAACGAGCGCGGCCTGCCCCGCATCGAGGGGCACAAGCGCGGCGAGGCCGTCGTGCTGGAGCTGGCCCGCGGGGCGATCGAGCTCGGCGTCAAGTGGCTGTCGCTGTACGCCTTCTCCACCGAGAACTGGAAGCGCAGCCCGGACGAGGTGCGGTTCCTGATGGGCTTCAACCGCGACGTGATCGCCCGGCGCGTCGACGAGCTCGACGAGATGGGCGTGCGGGTGCGCTGGGCCGGGCGCAAGCCGAAGCTGTGGCGCAGCGTGGTCAACCAGCTGCAGGACGCCGAAGAGCGCACGAAGAACAACGAGGTCATGAACCTGACCATGTGCGTCAACTACGGTGGGCGGGCCGAGGTCGGCGACGCGGCGCGGGAGATCGCGCGGCTGGCCGCGGCGGGCAAGATCAACCCGGAACGGGTCGACGAGCGCACCATCGCGAAGTACCTGTACCAGCCGGAGATGCCGGACGTGGACCTGTTCATCCGGCCCTCCGGGGAGCGGCGGACGTCGAACTTCATGCTCTGGCAGTCCGCCTACGCGGAGTTCGTCTTCCAGGACACGCTGTTCCCCGACGTGGACCGACGGCACCTGTGGCAGGCGTGCGAGGAGTACGCGCGCCGCGACCGGCGGTTCGGCGGGGCCATCGACCGGGCGGCGAACGCCGAATCCGCCCAGGAGGGCAATTGATGACCCAGGAGGCTGCTACCACGGCGCGGTTGATGACCGCGGCGAAGGAAGCACTGGAGACCTACCACGACGTGCACGTCGACGACGACGGCGCGCTGACCTTCCGGCACTCCGAGGTGCCGTGCGCGGTGCAGGCGATGCAGCTCGCCGAGGGGCTGACCGTGCTGAGCCTGACCTGCGTGGTCGCCTGGGACCTGCCGGCGACCGACGAGCTCGCCCAGTCGGTCGCGGAGCGGGCCGGGCAGGGGCTGTTCGGCACGCTGGGCGTGGTCCGCACCGAGCGGGGCATGGACGTGACGCTGCGCTACGCCTTCCCGGCGGAGGGCATGGCACCGGCGCCGCTGGGCACGCTGCTGATGCTCGTGGTCGCGACGGCGTCCCAGCTGCGCACGGAGCTCTTGGCCGAACCGGAGGGCACGGCGTCCCCGTAGTCGCAACGCGGTTTCAAGGGAGATCGGACGTCTGATTTCCATTGAAACCGCTGGTCCGCCGCTCATTCGGGGGATGCGTCGGTGCGTTGGGTTGCCGCGCTCGACCAGCGGTGATCGGTGTCTCTGCCGCTCGTTGCGCACTAGTGCGAACGATTATCAGTTCGAACTGGCACGATGAGCGGGTGACCGAGATCGCCGATCCGCCGCGCTCGCGGCGGCCCCTGATCACCTCCCTGGAGGTGCTCTGCGTCCTGCTCGTGCTCGCCGCGGTGTTCCAGTCGCAGGTGACCGCGCTGCTGGACGTTCCCGCGCTGCGCACCGGATCGACCGTGTTCGTCGCGGTCTGCGTGCAGGCGCTGCCGTTCCTGGTGCTCGGCGTGCTGGTCAGCGGGCTGATCGCGGCGTTCGTCCCGCCGGACGCGCTGCGCCGGGTGCTGCCCGCCAAGGCCGGTGCGGCGGTGCCCGTCGCCGGTCTCGCGGGCGTCGCGCTGCCGGGGTGCGAGTGCGCTTCGGTGCCGGTCGCGCGCCGCTTGATGCAGCAGGGCGTCGCGCCCGCCGCGGCGCTGGCGTTCCTGCTGGCCGCACCGGCGATCAACCCGATCGTGCTGGTCTCCACCGCGGTCGCGTTCCCCGGTGAGCCCCGGATGGTGCTGGCCAGGTTCCTCGGCTCGCTGCTGACGGCCTGCGCGATGGGCTGGCTCTGGGCGCGGCTGGGCAAGGCGGAGTGGCTGGCCGAGCGCGCGCTGCGCCGGGTCGAAGCGCGATCCGGCGGCAGCCGCTGGGTGGTGTTCGCCGAGTCGGCGCGGCACGACCTGGTCGAGGCCGGTGGCTTCCTGGTGCTGGGCGGCCTGACGTCGGCGGCGTTCAACGTCCTGGTGCCGACCGAGTGGCTGGACTCGCTGGCCGGTCAGCTCGTGCTCGGCGTGCTGGTCATGGCCGTGCTCGCGGTGGTGCTGGCGCTGTGCAGCGAGGCCGACGCGTTCGTGGTGGCGTCGATGCCCGGTCTGCCGCTGATCCCGAAGCTGGTGTTCCTGGTGGTGGGGCCCGCGGTGGACCTGAAGCTGATCGCGCTGCAGTCGGGAGCCTTCGGCCGCGGCTTCGCCGCCCGCTTCGCCCCGGTCACGTTCGTGGTCGCGATCGCCTGCGCCGTCGGGGTCGGCGCGGTGCTGCTGGGAGGTTCGTGATGCGCCGGGAGACCCAGAACCTGCTGTTGCTGCTGCTGGGCGGCGCGCTGCTGAAGATCGCGCTGGGCGGCAGCTACCTGCGCTACGTCAAGCCCTCGCTGTTCCCGTGGCTGCTGGTGTCGGGCCTGGTCATGATCGGCCTCGCGGCCTTCGCCATCGTCCGCGACATCCGGGCCGGGGGCGCCGGGCACCACGAGCACGACTCGCGCAGCCCGTGGCTGTTGCTGCTGCCGGTGTTCGCGATCTTCCTGGTGGCGCCGCCCGCGCTGGGCTCGGACTCGGTCACCCGGGACCGCGCCGCGGCCCCGCAGGCCCCGGCGGAACCGCTGTTCCCCGAGCTGCCGCCCGAGCAGGCCCCGCTGCTGAGCGCCTCGGAGTTCATCACCCGGGTGATCTGGGACGACAGCGGTTCGCTCGACGGCCGGACCATCCGCCTGCAGGGCTTCGTGGTGCACCCGACGCCCGAGACCACGCAGCTCGCGCGCATGCGCATCACCTGCTGCGCCGCCGACGCGGCGCCGGTGAAGATCGACCTGGCCGGGGCGCCGCAGGCGGCGGAGCTCCCGGCGGACACCTGGGTCGACGTGGCCGTCCGCCTCCGCCCGGGCACGGCCACCGAGGCCAACGACTACGTCCCCACGGTGGACGTGCTCACGCTCCGCACCATCCCGGCCCCGCCGGACACCTACGAGTACTGACGATCTCGCCTGGTCAATGCCCGTGAGTGTTTTGTGGTGCTACAGCCCCACAAAACACTCACGACCTCACCCACAACCAAACCCCACCCACCACCGAACCCGGGCGGGTCAGGCCGCGCAGTCGGGGCAGGTGCCGATGATCTCCACGGTGTGGCTGACATCGGTGAAGCCGTGCTCCTGGCCGATGCGCTCCGCCCAGTTCTCCACCGGCGGGTCGGACACCTCGACGGTCCGGCCGCAGTGCCGGCACACCAGGTGATGGTGGTGGTGGCTGGAGCACCGCCGGTACACCGACTCGCCCGACGGGTTGCGCAGCACGTCGACCTCGCCCGCGTCGGCCAGGGTCTGCAGGGTTCGGTAGACCGTGGTCAGCCCGATCCCCTCGCCCTGCCGCCGCAGCTCCTCGTGCAGCTCTTGCGCCGAGCGGAAGTCGTCGACCTGGTCGAGCAGGTTCGACACCGCCGCTCGCTGCTTGGTGGCCCGCAGTCCCGGTACCCCGACCGCAGGGCCCTCACCGGTGGTCACGCTGTCTCCGTCTCCTGTCCGCCGTCGGATTCGGTGGAGCGCACCGCCGCCGGTCCGCGCGACCGGGCTCCGGAGGTCTCCTCCGCGTGCGTGGCGGCGTCCACCACGATGTGCGCCAAGTGCTCGTCGACGAGCCGGTAGACGACCTCCCGGCCGTGCCGCTCGCCGTGCACGACCCCGGCCGACTTCAGCACCCGCAGGTGCTGGCTGATCAGCGGCTGGGCGACGCCGAGCGCGTCGACCAGCTCGTGCACGCAGCGCTCGGAGGTCCGCAGCTGGAGGACGATCGCGATCCGCACCGGGGCGGCCAGCGCCCGCAGCAGCTCGCCGGCCTCCACCAGGACCTGCTGGTCCCACAGCGGCGCCGGGTGCGCGGCCCGGTCCGGGGAGTGCACGTGGTCCTCGGGGCGCTCCAGACCGGGCCGCGCAGTCGGCTGGGCCGGCTCGGCATCCGGGCTGATAGCGGGCATCGGTTCCTCTCCGAGATGTCTGGGCGCGGGACCGTCGAGCTGCGCCGTCGCGCGGTGACGCTCCACGCACCCATCCTACGGGTAACACACTTACGGTCGATCGCATCGACACCACGGCCCAGGCGCACGCCCGCCGCGCTGCGATCGGTACGCTGGGAAACTCCAGCCCGACCAGCTGGTTCGACTCATCCAGCGAATGATTTCCGGAGTTAACGTGCCCGCCGACCAGATCGACACGATCGTCAATCTCTGCAAGCGCCGTGGTTTCGTCTTCCCGTCCGGTGAGATCTACGGCGGTACCCGGTCGGCCTGGGACTACGGTCCGCTGGGTGTCGAGCTCAAGGACAACATCAAGCACCAGTGGTGGAAGTTCATGGTGCAGGGCCGCGACGACGTCGTGGGCCTGGACTCCTCGGTGATCCTGCCGCGCCCGGTCTGGGAGGCCTCGGGGCACGTCACCGCGTTCCACGACCCGCTGGTGGAGTGCACGTCCTGCCACCACCGCTTCCGCGCCGACCAGCTCGCCGAGGAGTACTCCGAGCGCACCGGCAAGGAGACCGCCGAGGACGACCTGTCCGACGTCCCGTGCCCGAACTGCGGCACCCGCGGCCAGTTCACCGCGCCGCGCGAGTTCAACATGATGCTCAAGACCTTCCTCGGGCCGGTCGAGAGCGAGGAGGGGATGCACTACCTGCGCCCCGAGACCGCGCAGGGCATCTTCGTCAACTTCGCCAACGTGATGACCACGGCGCGCAAGAAGCCGCCGTTCGGCATCGGCCAGATCGGCAAGTCGTTCCGCAACGAGATCACGCCGGGCAACTTCATCTTCCGGACCCGCGAGTTCGAGCAGATGGAGATGGAGTTCTTCGTCGAGCCGGGCGAGGACGAGCAGTGGCACCAGTACTGGATCGACCAGCGCATGTCCTGGTACACCGACCTGGGCATCAGCAGCGACAACCTGCGGGAGTACGAGCACCCGAAGGACAAGCTGTCGCACTACTCCAAGCGCACCGTCGACATCGAGTACCGGTTCCGCTTCGGCGGCCAGGAGTGGGGTGAGCTCGAAGGCATCGCCAACCGCACCGACTTCGACCTGACCACCCACTCCAACCACTCCGGGGTGGACCTGTCGTACTTCGACCAGGCCAGCAACTCCCGCTACCGGCCGTACGTGATCGAGCCCGCGGCGGGCGTGGGCCGTCCGATGATGGCGTTCCTGATCGACGCCTACCACGAGGACGAGGCGCCCAACGCCAAGGGCGGCGTGGACAAGCGCGTGGTGCTGAAGCTGGACCGCAGGCTGGCGCCGGTGAAGGTCGCGGTGCTGCCGCTGTCCCGCAACGCCGAGCTGTCGCCGAAGGCCCGCGACATCGCCGCGCAGCTGCGCCGCAACTGGAACGTCGACTTCGACGACGCCGGTGCGATCGGCCGCCGCTACCGCCGCCAGGACGAGATCGGCACCCCGTTCTGCGTGACGGTCGACTTCGACACGCTGTCCGACCACGCGGTCACGGTTCGCGAGCGCGACACCATGAGCCAGGAGCGGGTCGCGATGGACAAGCTCGAGGAGTACCTGGCGGTCCGCCTCCTGGGCTGCTGAGGCCGTTCCAGTTCCTCCGGCGGGATCGTCGCCGGACGGAGATGCCGAGCGGTGTCCGGGTCGGCCGACTGGTCGACCCGGGCACCGGCCCCGAAGTTCTGCGAGGTTTGCCAGCGTGAGTCCCCACCGCGCCGCCCACCGGTCCAGCTCGGGGCGGACCCTGAGCCGGGTCGTGGTCGGCACGCTGCTGGTGGCGCTGCTGGTCGGCGGCGGCACCGCGTTCCGGGTGTGGCAGGTGGCGCGGTTCGACGACCGGCGGCCGGTGGACATCGTCGTCGTGCTCGGCGCCGCCCAGTACCACGGCAAGCCCTCCGACGTGCTGGAGGCGCGCCTCAACCAGGCGCTGAAGCTGTACCGCGCCGGGCTGACGGAGTACGTCGTGACCGTCGGCGGCAGGCAGAGCGGTGATGCCTACACCGAGGCCCAGGCGGGCAAGAAGTGGCTGAGCGAGAACGGGGTGCCCGCCGATCACATCGTCGAGGTCGACGTCGGCGAGGACACCCTGGGCAGCGTGCAGGCCGTGGCGGACCTGGCCGCGGGCCGCGGCTGGGACAGCGCGCTGATCGTGAGCGACCCGTGGCACTCGCTGCGGGCGCGGACGATGGCCAACGACCTCGGGCTGGAGGCGTGGGCCTCGCCCGCTCGCTCCGGCCCGGCCGTGCAGACCCGCGAGTTCCAGTTCCGCTACATCGTCCGGGAGACCGGCGCGCTGCTGTACTACCGGCTGACGCACGCCCCGGCCGAGCTCAACGGCGACGGCCTGGGCTGAGGACCTGTCTGACGAACTCGTTTTGCGTGGCGATGCGGGTGGCGGAGTGAACCCGCGGCGGTGCGAGCGCCGAGGGCGGGCTGTGCGCCTGGCGGCGCATCAAGACAAGAGGCCAAGGCATGACGCCCACCCGGTGGGGCGGCCGCGAAACGCCTGCGGCCTGCGGCGATTCGCCGGGTTCCGGCCGTAGTCTGAACCGCGATGGACACCACGCCCGGCTACCGCGCACCCGATCTGCAACGGCTGCTGCCCGAACCGCCGAAGCTCGCGCTTCCGCAGGGCGCCCGCTCGGACGACCGCACTCCGTTCGCCCGCGACCGCGCGCGCGTGCTGCACTCGGCGGCGCTGCGCCGGCTGGCGGGCAAGACGCAGGTGGTCGGTCCGGAGGAGGGCGACGTCCCGCGCACCCGGTTGACGCACTCGCTGGAGGTCGCGCAGATCGGGCGGGGCATCGCCGCGGCGCTGGGCGCCGACCCGGACCTCGTCGACACGGCGGGGCTCGCGCACGACATCGGTCACCCGCCCTTCGGGCACAACGGCGAACGCGCGCTCAACGACCTGGCCGGGCCCTGCGGTGGTTTCGAGGGCAACGCGCAGACCTTGCGGATCCTCACCCGGCTGGAACCGAAGCTGGCCGAATCCGGTGACGTCGGCCGCGGGCTGAACCTGACCAGGGCGTGCCTGGACGCGGCGACGAAGTACCCGTGGCCGAAGCGGCCCGGCGAGGCCAAGTTCGGCGTGTACCCGGACGACGTGGCGGTCTTCGACTGGCTCCGGCAGGGCGCCCCGGCGCAGCGCCGCTGCCTGGAGGCCCAGGTGATGGACTGGGCCGACGACGTGGCGTACTCGGTGCACGACGTCGAGGACGGTGTGCTGTCCGGCCGGATCTCGCTGCGCTCGCTGACCAGCGCCGATGAGCGCGCGGAGATCGTCCGGATGGCCGCGAAGTACTTCAGCGGCCCCGGCGACGCCTCGGGGCTGCTCGACCAGGCGGCGGCGGAGCTGGTGCGCTGGCCGGTGGTGGCGGCGGTGCTGGACTACGACGGGACCTTCACCGCGCAGGTGGCGCTCAAGCGGCTCACCAGCGAGCTGGTCGGCCGGTTCGTGGCCGCCGCGGTGACCGGCACGGTGCAGCGGTTCGGGCCGGGACCGCTCACCCGGTACCGCGCCGACCTGGTCGTTCCCGAGCCGGTGGTGGCCGAGGTCGCGGTGCTCAAGGCGGTCGCGCTGCGGTACGTGATGAGCGATCCGCAGCGGCTGCGGATGCAGGAGCGGCAGCGGTCGATGCTGGCGGAGCTGGTGGAGGCCCTGGCGGAGGGCGCCCCGGAGTCGCTGGACCCGGCGATGGCGGTGGTGTGGCGGCGGGCCGGGGACGATGCCGCGCGGCTGCGGGTGGTGCTGGACCAGGTGGCCTCGCTGACCGATGCGCAGGCGGTGCGCTGGCATCGAAAACATGTACGCAACGTGGCTGAACCCGTGTGACGTTCATCCGAAAGGGGTGAGTTGATCTGGGTTTCTCCATGACGCTTACGCAGAGTGTCCGCTGGCGGGTCCCGACCGCCGGTGGTGCCCGACCCCCGAACACGCCAGCGGCCCGGCCCCCGACATCGCCGGGTCGCGAGGAGACCCCGATGCGCAACCGGCACTACATCCAGAAGCTCGTCGTCGGCGGCGAGCCCTACGTCAACACCGACAACCTGGCCGACTGGGTCAACGACCTGAACTGGCAGGACCCGGCGGCCCAGCGCGCGGCCAGCTACATCGCCCAGGAACTCCGCCTGATGGGCCTGTCCGACATCGAAGAATCCCTCCGCTGACGTTCACCCGGCCCCTGGTCAATTTCGTACGAAATTGACGTTCACCCGGGTGATGGTCAATTTCGCGCGAAATTGACGCGGGCCTCCCTCGGCCGGTGACGGCTGGCGGGTTCCGACGATTCGCGTGCGAGGACGGCCGGGCGGACCGGTCGGCTGGCAGACTCGGGATCAGCCCGGAGCAAGCCGACGCGGAACGGAGCCCAGCGGCCGTGAGCGAACACCTCGACTTCAGCCTGTCCCTGCACCGCAAGCTCGCCCCGCAGCCGGACGAGCAGTTCTGCTGGTCGCCGTACTCGGTGTCCAGCGCACTCGGCCTGGCCGCCGCCGCGACCGGCGGCCGGACCAGGGAAGAGCTGGTCACCGCCCTGCGCGCAGACCCGACCGCACTGCTCGACGTGCTCGGCGGCGCGGCCGAGCTGACCGCGGGCGGCGCGGCCGAACCACCGGTGCTGGCGGTGGCGAACACGCTGTGGGCGCACGAGGACCTGCACGTCGAGGAGTCCTACCTGCGCGCGCTCAAGGACTGGCCCGGTAGCGAGGTGCGCAACGCGCCGTTCCGCACCGACCCGGAGAAGTCCCGCCGGCTGATCAACACCGACGTCGCGGAAACCACCCGGGACCTGATCCCGGAGCTGCTGCCCGCGGGCTCGGTGCGCTCGGACACGGTCGCGGCGCTGGTCAACGCGCTGTACCTGAAGGTCTCGTGGCGCGAGGCGTTCGACGAGCACGCCACCGCGGCACGCCCCTTCCACGCTCCGGCAGGCACCCGCGAGGTGCCGACGATGCACGTCACCAGGCGTTTCGGCTACGCCGCTGCGGATGGCTGGCAAGCGGTGAGCCTGCCCGCCGCCGGGGGAGTGGAGGCGGTGGTCCTGCTCCCGGACGAAGGCCTCGACCGGGCCGAGCCGGACCTCGGCACCGCCCGGCTGAGCGGGCTCCTGGCCGCGCTGGAGCAGCAGCGCGTCGAGCTGTTCCTGCCGAAGTTCGACGTCACCGGCGATGCCGAGCTGACCCGGCCGCTGGGCGCCCTCGGCGTCCACGACCTGTTCACCCCGGACGCGGACTTCTCGCCGCTGACCGACCGGTCGCTGCGGGTCTCCGCGGTGCTGCACCAGTCGGTGCTGGAGGTGGACGAGAAGGGCTTGGAGGGCGCGGCGGCGACGGCGGTGATGATGCGCCTGACGGCGATCATCCAGGAGCCGGAACCGATCCGCGTCGAGGTCGACCGCCCCTTCCTGTTCCTGGTCCGCCACCAGACCACCGGCGCCCTCTACTTCCTCGCCCGGATCACCGACCCGAGCTGACAACCCCACTTTCGAGTGCCACGGCCCCACAAGCACGCACAACCCACCACCTGCGCAAAAGCCGCCCGCGCTGCGGAGTGATGGTCAATTTCGCGCGAAATTGACCATCACCCGGGTGAACGTCAATTTCGTACGAAATTGACCACCGGCCCGCCTCACCAGGGGATCCGGGTGAGCTTGTCCGGGTTGACCACGTCGAAGATCTCCGCCGGTCGGCCGTCGCGGATCGCCAGGGTGAACACGCGCGGCGCGACCTCGGGGGAGCCGGGCAGCAGGACGCCGAGGTCGCCGTTGACCAGCACCAGGCGGAGGTTCTCCAGCAGCTTGTCGTCGTACTTCTGCATGAGCCCCACGGTGAACCGGGCCACCTTGTCGACGCCCACGACCGGGCGCCGGGCGGTGCGCGCCTTGCCGCCGCTGTCGCCGAGGACCACGACCGTCGGGTGCAGCGTGCGGGCGACCGCGCTGACGTCCTTCGACGCCACCGCTGCGAGGAATTCCTCCACCACCCGCTGCTGCTCGGGCAGCGGAGCCCGCGGCGGCGGGTCGGCGTCGGCCATCGCCCGCCGCGCCCGCGAGGCGTGCTGGCGGGCCGCGACGACGCTGCAACCGAGCACCTCGGCGATCTCGGCGAACGGCACCTCGAAGCCGTCGTGCAGCACGAAGGCCAGCCGCTGGTCCGGCGGCAGCTCGTGCAGCACGCGCAACGCGGCCATCCGCAGGTCGTCCTGACCGGCCACGATGTCGCCCGGATCCGCGTCGAGCGAGGTCACCAACGGCTCCGGCAGCCACGGGCCGACGTACTGCTCGCGCTGCACCGCCGCCGAGCGCATCCGGTCCAGGCACAGCCTGCTGACCACGGTGGTCAGCCAGGCGCCCAGATCGCGGATGTCGTCGCGGTCGACCGTCGCCAGCCGCAGCCAGGCGTCCTGGACCGCGTCCTCGGCGTCGGCGATCCGGCCGGTGAGCCGGTAGCCGAGACCGATCAACCGGTTCCGGTGCTGGTCGAATTCCGCGGCGAGCTCGGCGCTGGTGACGGTCACGTCGATGATTCTGCCGCAGCGGCACCGCGAGCAGACCGAAGTGTGGCGCGCCAGCCTCCAGGAGCGGACACCTGGGCGGTGCCGATCGCCGTGCCCCTAGACTGGGCCGCGTGGCAGGCAGGATCCGGGAGAGCGACATCGCCGAAGTGCGCGATCGCATCCGGATCGACGAAGTCGTAGGCGAGTACGTCGCCCTGCGCAGCGCCGGGGGCGGCGCGCAGAAGGGCCTGTGCCCGTTCCACGACGAGAAGACGCCGTCGTTCAACGTGCGCCCCAGCCACGGCACCTTCCACTGCTTCGGCTGCGGCGAGGGCGGCGACGTCATCGCCTTCCTGATGAAGATCGAGCACCTCGGCTTCGTGGAGTCGGTCGAGCGGCTGGCCGATCAGGCGGGCATCCAGCTCCAGTACGAGGGCGGCGCACCGGGGCCGAAGCGCGACCGCGGCACGCGGGCGCGGATGGTCGAGGCGCACCGCATCGCCGCCGAGTTCTACGCCGAGCAGCTGCGTTCGCCGGAGGCGTTGAAGGCCCGCGAGTACCTGTCGGAGCGCGGTTTCGACGAGGCGGCGGCCCAGCGCTTCGGCTGCGGGTTCGCGCCCGCGGGCTGGGACAAGCTGACGAAGATCCTGCTGCAGAAGGGCTTCGAGCTCGACGAGCTGATCAAGTGCGGGCTGTCCAAGGAAGGCCGCCGCGGCCCGATCGACCGGTTCCACCGGCGGCTGCTGTGGCCGCTGAAGGACCTCGGCGGTGACGTGGTCGGTTTCGGCGCGCGCAGGCTCTTCGACGACGACCCGATCCAGGCCAAGTACGTCAACACCTCGGCGACGCCGATCTTTAACAAGTCGCAGGTGCTGTTCGGCATCGACCTGGCCAAGCGGGAGATCGCCAAGCGCCGCCAGGCGGTGGTGGTCGAGGGCTACACCGACGTGATGGCGATGCACCTGGCCGGGGTCCCGACGGCGGTGGCCTCCTGCGGCACGGCCTTCGGCGACGAGCACATCTCGGTGCTGCGCAGGCTGATGCTGGACGACGACGTGTTCCGCGGCGAGGTCATCTTCACCTTCGACGGCGACGAGGCGGGCAAGAAGGCCGCGCTCAAGGCCTTCGAGGGCGAGCAGCAGTTCACCTCCCAGACCTTCGTCGCGATCACCCCGGACGGCATGGATCCGTGCGAGCTGCGCGAGGCCAAGGGTGACGCGGCGGTGCGAGATCTGGTGGCCCGCCGTCGGCCGCTGTTCGAGTTCGCCATCCGCAGCCTGCTCAACGAGCACGACCTGACCACCGTCGAAGGCCGGGTCGCCGCGCTGAAGCGGACGATTCCGCTGGTCCAGCAGATCAAGGACCAGAGCAGCAAGGAGAACTACGCGGTCCAGCTGGCCGGCTGGTCGGGCTGGCACAGCGAGAACGACGTCGTGCGCCGGGTCAAGGGCGGCAGCGGTCGACAGGCCCGGCCCGCGCGCAAGCAGGCCCCGAAGCCGAACCAGGCCGCGCTGGGCATCGACGTCGACCTGCCGCGCAGGCCGCCGCGCAACGATCCCCGCCTGCTGGTGGAGCGGGAAGCGCTGAAGGCGGCGCTGCAGCTGCCCGCGCTGGCCGGGCCGACCTACGACGCGCTGCCGGAAGATGCTTTCACCGAGCGCGCTTACGCCGAGCTGCACCGCGCGATCCTGCTCGCCGGGGGCACGGCGTCCGGACTGGACGGCGCCTCCCTGGTGGGTGCGGTGGCGCAGCAGTGCGGCAACGACGTCGTCGCCCGGATGCTCACCGAGCTCGTGGCGGAGCCGCTGGACGTGCAGAGCGACGACGGTCCGCGCTACGTCGCGGACTTGATCACGCGCATGCAGGAGCGCCTGGTCAGCAGGCAGATCGCGGACATCAAGTCGAACGTCCAGCGGATCTCGCCGGTGGAGGACGCCGAGGAGTACAACGCGCTGTTCGGCGACCTGATCGCGCTGGAGGGCTACCGCAAGGCCCTGCTGGACAAGATCATGGGGACGATGTGATCACCTGGCTGCGCCGGCTGGGCGCCCGGTTGAGCGGCACGGCCGAGCTGCCCGCCGACTTCACCGGAGAGCTCGCGCCCGAGGAACACGTCCTGGCGGTGGCCCGGACTTCGGACGGAGCCCTGGTCGCCACGCACCTCGGCCTCTGGCTGCCGGAGGGACGCCGCATCGGCTGGCACCTGCTGAGCAAGGCCACCTGGAAGAACGGCGCGCTCACCCTGGTCGAGGCCGAGGAGACCGGTGATGCGGGTGGCGCGGTGCTGCTGCGCGACCAGCCGGACCGCCGCCTGCAGCTGACCGAGCCCAGGCGCCTGCCGGACGTCGTCCACGAGCGCGTGAACAAGTCGATCCGCTCCCGCCACCACCGCGACCTGCCCGGCGGGGGAGCGTGGTTCGTGCAGCGCAAGGTCCCCGGCCAGGACGGGATCGTGCTCCAGGTGCGGCCGGACCGGGGCGCGGACGAAGCAGCGGTCGCGGAGTTCGCCGCCACCGTCGCCGAGCAGCTGCAGCGGGCGAAAGAGCGCTGATCCCTCGACAATCCCGCACCTCCCGGAATACAGTACGAGCGTACTGCTAGGGAGGCATGGCATGTGGAACCCGCAGAAGTACCTGACCTTCAGCGAACAGCGAGACCGCCCGGCTCACGATCTGATGTCCCGGGTCGGTGCTGAGCGCGCGCGCCGAGTGGTCGACCTCGGTTGCGGCGCGGGCAACCTGACGTCGCTGCTCACCGACCGCTGGCCGGATGCCGAGGTCGAGGCCACCGACTCGTCCCCGGAGATGGTCGAAGCCGCGCGAACCCGCGGCGTCCCGGCCCGCCTGGAGGACGTCCGGGACTGGAAACCGTTGCCGGACACCGATGTCGTGCTGTGCAACGCGGTCTTGCAATGGGTCCCCGAACACGTGGACCTGCTGCGGCGCTGGCTGTCCGAACTGCCGGTGGGCGCCTGGTTCGCCCTCCAGGTGCCGGGCAACTTCGAATCGCCGTCCTACGTGACGATCCGCGAACTGCTCGCCGAACCGCGCTGGCGCGACCGGGCGGGCGTCCTGCGAACCGACTCGGTGCTCACACCGGTGGGCTACGCCGACGCCTTCGCGGACCTCGGCGTCACCGTGGACGCCTGGGAGACGACCTACGTCCACGCCCTGCAGGGCCCGGACCCGGTCCTGGAATGGGTGACGGGAACGGCGCTCCGCCCGGTCCGCGAGGCCTTGGACGACGAGGAGTGGGAGGAATTCCGCGCCGAGCTGGCATCCCGCCTGGCGAAGGCCTACCCGCAGCGCCCCGATGGGGTGACGTGGTTCCCGTTCCGCCGCGTCTTCGCAGTGGCTCACCGCGTCTGACCTGCGAAGACACGCCGCCGATCAATAAGAGGGGGGCCCCGTGAAGGGGCCCCGGGGGATGCGCTAAAGTAGTCCATGTCAGCGCGACGAGCTGATGAAACAAAAGAACATTCCTCCGTAGCTCAATTGGCAGAGCATTCGACTGTTAATCGAAGGGTTACTGGTTCGAGTCCAGTCGGAGGAGCGCAAAGCCCAGGTCAACGACCTGGGCTTCTTGTTTGAGTTCAGGTGGTACGACGCCTGCCGAGCGCGGTGGACCACGGTGAGCGTTCGCTCGCGTGCTGCGTGCGTGCCGTTGAAGGGGAGGCCGAGGCGGATCTCTGGCTCGATCGGGTGGGGAGTAAGCTTTTCACGCTCCGATGATCTAACTCTCGTATTGATGGAGAGCCAGTGCGCATCGATCGTTTGAGGGTGAACAACTTCCGGAACCTCGCTGATCTGGATCTTCGTCTTGAGCCGAGCGCGGTCATCGTCGGCGAGAACCGGTCGGGCAAGAGCAATCTCGTGCATGCGCTCCGCCTGGTGCTGGACCCGGCGTTGTCGAAGTTCGATCGCTACCTCGGGCGAAGCGACTTCTGGGACGGGCTGTCCGATGGAAGTGATGACTGGGATCCGATGGCGTCGGGTGAAGTCATCGAGATCTCCGTCGAGATCGTTGACTTCGAAGACGATGCCAAGCTGATGGTTGCGTTGAGCGACGCCTTGGTCCAGGAGTCGGAAGCCCGTGCGAGGTTGACGTACCGCTTCGCTCCGATGGACACCGGGACGGATACAGGTCCGGTCAAGTACCGTCCAACGATCTTCGGCGGGGACAACGAGGACCAGCTCATTTCGAGCGACCTCCGCGGGTATCTGTACATGGCGTTCCTGCATGCTCTCCGCGATGCGGAGACTGATCTGGCCAGTTGGCACCGATCGCCGCTGCGCACGCTTCTGGAGGCGGCGGCCAAGTCGATCGAGGAATCAGATCTCGGTGTTGTTCGCGAGGCGATGAAGGAAGCCAACGCCAAGATCAACGATCTCAGTGAGATCAAGAACGTCGGTGCTGACATTGCGGCGCGTGTCCTCGAGATCGTAGGCGACAACCAGGCATTGGAGACCGAACTCGCGGTTGCCCCGGACGATCCGTTGCGGCTCATCCGGAACATGAAGCTGTACGTCGACGGCTCCGCACATCGTCACCTTGGCAGCACCAGCCTGGGCACGCTCAACGTGCTCTACCTGGCCTTGCTGGAGCTGGGGCTCGAACAGCGCCTCCGTGATGCTGACATCGCACATGTGGTGATGGCGATTGAAGAGCCCGAGGCGCACCTGCATCCGCACATGCAGCGGTTGGTCTTCAAGCGGTTGCTGACTGAGGCTCCGCAGACGCGGACTGCTTTGGTCACCACGCAGTCGCCGCACATCGCGAGTGTTGCTTCGCCGCGCAGTCTTGTTCTCCTGCGCACGGTGAATGGGCAGACCGCAGCGGCTGCGGCCCATCAGGCCGATCTCAGTCCGCAGGAGTGGGACGATCTGGCTCGTTATCTCGACGCGACACGAGCTGAACTCGTATTCGCCAGGCGGGTTCTCCTGGTCGAGGGGTACGCCGAACAGGTTCTTGTCCCGCAACTTGCGAGGTCCTGCGGAATGGATCTCGACAAGCTCGGAATCACAGTGTGCTCGGTTAGCGGCACCCACTTCGGTACATACGTGGCGTTTTGCGAAGCGCTGGAGATCCCGTGGGCTGTCCTGACCGACGGCGATGGTGGTGCTGGCGCGAACCGGGCAGCGAATCTGGTTCAGCGAATTCGGAAGAGCGGGCCTCCAGCGGACCACGGGATCTTCGTTGGTGGTACGACTTTTGAGCATGATGTTGTGCTGGCCGATTCCGCGAATGTCGGCCCGTTCTTCGACACCTTGCGGGAACTCGGGTCGGCGAGTGTCGCCGATGCGATCAACGGCTGGGGTGGTTCTGCACCCTCTTGTGATGAGTTGATCAGCGTTATTGGGAAGGTGGGTGGCAAGGGTAGGTTCGCTCAACGTGTGGCTCTGCACAAACTCGTGCCGGCGGCTCACGTTCGCGACGCGCTCGAGTACCTGGCGGCGCAGTGAACAGATTGTCGGAGTCGATTGCACAACTTCGGCACAATCCGCAGCAGGCCAAGGCGTTCGAGACGCAGGGTCATTGCGTCGTACTGGCGCCGCCCGGCAGCGGGAAGACGAAGCTGCTGACCACTAGGCTCGCCTATGACCTGTTCAACACCATCCCGTCTCCCCATGGTGCCGCGTGCATCACGCTGACGAACGCAGCCGCTGACGAACTCAGGCGTCGACTCGACGTACTCGTCCCTCCCGGGCGGTCGTCCTTGTTCGTAGGGACCGTTCACAGCTTTGCCTTGCGCCGGGTCATCGCGCCTTTCGCCGCTGTCGCCGGGCGGCCTGACCTCGCGAGGGCATCGATCGGAAGCGACGCCCAAATCAACGGTGCCTACGAAGAAGCGATCGGTGCAGTCTTCGGGTCGCGTGCGGACACCCGTCATATCCGATCCACCATCGAATTCCACCGGAAGCGGCTGTCCAGCGACGACCAGTGGTCGCGCAGTGGCCATAAGACCCTGGCCGCAGCACGGAAGTACGAAGCAAAGCTGGCTGAGCAGGAACTCATCGACTTCGACGGCGTGGTAGCAGCCGCCGTCGAACTAGTGGAGAAACACGAACTCGTCCGACGGGCGCTCATCGCACGGTTCCCGTGCCTGTACGTGGACGAGTACCAGGATCTCGCGCCAGGACTCGACCGCCTCGTTCGGGCGATGTGCTTCGGCCAGAGCGGTAGTGCAACGCTTTTCACCGTCGGTGATCCTGAACAAGCGGTGTTCGGATGGACAGGAAGCAGGCCGGAATTGCTGGCCGAGCTGGCCGGGTTGCCAGACGTCACGGCGGTACCGCTCGAGATCAACTACCGCTGTGGTAAGGAGATCATCCGCGTCGCGGACCGCGTTCGAAAAGGTACAAGCCCGGTCGTCGGCCAGCGTGACGGCGGGCATGTATCGGTCAACTACTGCCCAGATGGATTCGCGGGACAGTGCCGGTCGGTGGTCGCAGCCGTGCGTAATGCAGTGGCAGATGATGTGGCGTTGCACGAGATCGTGGTGATCTGCCTGCGTAACGATCAGTGCAAGCGGGTCGCGGAAACCTTGAGGGCGAGCAACATCCCGGCCTTCGTCCGAGGTGCCGAATATCGGCAGTCGACCTCAACCGCGTTCGTCGAGGCGTGCGCGGCATGGAGCACGCTTGACCGTGAGCGGAGCAACTACAGACTGGCGGATCTCCTCGGGCAGTGGCGGAACCTTGTTGGTCCAATGTGGACACGTGAGCAGGACGTCGCCCTGGCCGAGCTTCTGATGAGCCTCGACTCCGGCGAGCAGATGACCGCGCATGACCTGCTGGAGCGGCTTCTCGAACTCGGCTTGGCCCGTGGGTTGCAACGGCCGTCCATGTCGGATGAGGCCTTGATTCTGGCTGAAATGAAGAAGAGTCTCACTGAAGGAGCGCTAGTAGGTTTGACTATCAAAGGTCTCGCGGAGCGCGCTCGTAAAGTCGATCGCGTTGAGGTTACCACCATGACTTCAAGTAAAGGGCTGGAGTTCGACGTGGTCCTTATTGTAGGGCTCGACGATAAGGGGATTCCGCACTTCAAGTCGATTTACAACCCGGCGGAACTCGCAGAGGATCGCCGCAAGTTCTACGTATCTATAACACGAGCGCGGAATCAAGTGCACATGTTCTACTCGGAATTCGTTGAATGGGCTTCGGGGAAGACGACGACGGCCGGCCCCAGCAGATTCCTGAGCGAAGCCGGACTCCTGTGAGATGAACGTCAGGGTGCCGGCAACATCGAGACCGTCTGATGGATGGCACCTGCTGTCGGGCGCCAGCGATGAACGCCCCGCGCGCGACGGCGAGAAAAGCCTTGGACTGTCGGTCGTCGTCCGAGGTCGCCACTGCCGCAGTGCGGGTGGCGTGACAGGATCGCGGGCATGAGTGACACCAGCAGGCCCGAGGTCTACTTCGACATCTCCATCGACGGCAAGCAGGTGGGCCGCATGGTCTTCAGCCTGTACAACGACATCGTGCCCGACACCGCCGAGAACTTCCGCGCCCTGGCAACGGGGGAGAAGGGCTTCGGTTACGCGGACTCCTTCTTCCACCGCGTCATCCCCGGTTTCATGGCCCAGGGCGGCGACTTCACCAAGGGCGACGGCACCGGCGGCAAGAGCATCTACCCCGGTGGGCAGTTCAAGGACGAGAACTTCACCGCCAAGCACACCAAGCGCGGCCAGCTGTCCATGGCGAACGCGGGCCCGAACACCAACGGCTCCCAGTTCTTCGTCACCTTCACCGAGACCGGCTTCCTGGACGGGCGGCACGTCGTCTTCGGCGAGCTGATCGAGGGCCTCCCCGTCCTGGACGCGATCGAGCAGAACAAGACGGGGCGGAACGACAAGCCGCTGAAGCCGGTCCGCATCGACGCCAGCGGCCAGCTCTGACAAGGCGCCAGCACCACGACTCCGGATCACGGCCGCACTAGGCGGCGGGTGCAGCCCTGCTGGTCCGATCCCGGTCGGAGGAGCGCAAAGCCCAGGTCAACGACCTGGGCTTCTTGTTTCGGCGGGACCCGTTGGCAATGGATTGCCGACTTTCCTCAGCGGCGATGATTCCAGATCCTTCTCTCGTCCAGAGGATCATCGACCAGGGGCTGCGCTCGAGCTGTGCGGGACGCCCGACCCCTGTTCGGGCTCCGAGTTCCCCGAGGATGAAGACGGCCAGCTCGCCCTCTTCGACGTGCCGACCGTTTGAAGCAGCAGTCGGTTCTGTCGGTGGTCGTTGGCAGGGTCTGGGGCCATGGGTACTCCGGTGATTCGGCGTTCTTTGGCTCTGCACTCCGATCTTCGACGCAAGCCCCACGACCTGCTGCGGGAGTGGGTCGACCTGGTCGGTCCGGACACCTCGCCCGAGGAGCCGGTGGCCGTGCTGGAGGCGCGGATCGCCGAGTTGGTGGGGACTCCGGCGGCGTTGTTCTTCCCCACCGGCGCGATGGCTCAGCAGGTGGCGTTACGGGTGCACGCCGAGCGGCGGGGGCGGTGGACCTTCGCCGGGCATCCGCACCTGCACCTGGACAACTGGGAGCTGCAGGGTTACAACGCGGTCCACGGGCTGCGGTTTCACCGGGTCGGGGATCGGAACCAGCTGCTGAGCACGGCGGATCTGGCTGCTGTTGGTGAGCCGCTGGCCGCTGTGGTGTGGGAGTTGCCGCAGCGGGATCTGGGTGGGCTGCTGCCGGAGTGGGTGCAGTTGTGCGAGCAGGTCGAGCTGGTCCGGTCGCGGGGCGCGGCGGTGCACCTCGACGGTGGGCGGATCTTCGAGGCGCAACCGTTCTACGACCGCCCGCACGCGGAGATCGCGGGGCTCTTCGACACCGTCTACGTGTCGCTCTACAAAGGACTTCAGGGTGTTCGGGGAGCTGTGCTGGCCGGTGATGAGGCGACGGTGGCTGAGGCCGCGGTGTGGCGAAAACGCCTCGGCGGTGCGATCCCGAACGCATGGCCGCTGGCGCTGGGAGCTCTGGTGGGATTGGAGCGGCTCGTGCCGCGGATGGCGGAGTTCCGCGACCACGCTGTCGCGATCGCGGCCGCGCTCAACGCGGACGGGGTCGTGCGCGTGTTTCCCGACCCGCCGCAGACCCCGTTGTTCCACGTGCACGTTCCCGCCACCAAAGCCGCGGTCGAGCAGGCCGGTGCTCGGATGCTCGCCGAGACCGGCACGCAGTTGTTCATCAAGGTCCGCTCATCACCTGATCCGTCGCGGTGCTCCTTCGAGATCACGGTCGGCGAGAACGCGATGGAGTTCAGCCCTGCCGAGGTGGTGGAACTCGTCCGCGATCTGGTGACCCGCGCGCAGGCCGGGTGACTTGCACGTGGCGCTCCAGCTTCCAGAACCCTGGCTTGGCAGTGCGCCAGAAGCGCCGCTGAAAGTCTCCACAGCTGCGCCCCGGAGAAGTCGGATTGACCCCAGCGGAGTCTGGCCCCGCTGAGGCTGCTCCCGGTTCAATGACGTCGATGGTGCGGTTGGCGCAAGCGGCGGCCGCGAACCGGGCGATGTGGGGAGGTCGGGGTGCAGGAGCTGACGGAGGACGTGCGGGAGCGGCTCGTGGCGGCAGCCGTGTGGTTCGTGGCGACCACGTGTCCGGACGGGGCACCGCACGTGACTCCGATGTGGGTCGGGGTTGACGGCGACAATCCCTGGTTCAACACCTCGGTGGGACGTCTCAAGGAGCGCAATTTGCGCCGTGATCCGCGAGTGTGCCTTTCACACCACTCCGATCCGTTCGATCGCGTTCAGATCCACGGCCGCGTAGCTCGTTTCGTCGAGGGCCCAGAGGCCGAACACGACATGGATCGGCTCGCGCGCAAGTATCTGGGCACTTCGTACGAGTGGCTGCTGCCGGGGGAACAACGGATTACGGTGGTGATCGAGCCTCTCAAGGTGCGCCGAATCGTCGGCGTCGAGCCCTTCCCGCCGAGGTGAACAGCTTCTCGGCGACGTCAGGTGGCCGAGTCGATGGCGTTGTACACGGTGGGCCAGCCGTGGGCGTAGTAGTCGCCACGTGGTGTGAATGCGACAGCTGCCGAGCCGTTGGGGCAGGCAGCGTGTCCTGCTGAGCTGGTGTGGATGGTGTAGTTCGCACCGGTCCACGCGGCGATGGTGGTTTCGCCGGGAAGGTGTGCGCTCAGCCGGCCGTTCTCGGTGGTGAATCGGGTACCGGTGGCGCGGGCGCGCAAGAGGCTTTGGTAGCTGGTGTGGTTGAGGCGGCAGTCGCGGGGTGGCGTTGTGTGGGGCCAATCCGGGGCGGTGTGGCCCGCTTCGCGGGCGGCGCGGTAGAGGCGGGGGATGAGGTGGTCGGCGTGTTCTGGGGTGGCCAGCTGCTCGCAGATCCACAGTAGACGGCCTGCGCCGCGTGGTGGTGCCGTGCTGCGCCAGCGGATTCGGCGGCCGAGATCTGCCGCGGTGATCGCGATCCAGGGGTGGACGGTGCCGAGGTGGCCCTGTTCGGCGAGCCAGCTGAAGTAGCGGGGTGCTTCGGCGAGGATCGGCTGGAGGGCGGCGAGCGGGAGTCCGGCGATGGCGCGGGGAGAGCCGGCGAACGCGCGCGGTGTGCTGGCTACCAGCAGGAACGCGCACTGCGCGAGGTCGCCCGGTTCGCACCGGTGTGCACCATCGGCCTGCGAGGTCGAGCCGCCGACTGCTCGGAGGGCCTCTGCGACCCGGGGTCGGAGGTTGTCGGCGATGGGGGCTTCGGCGAATGCCGGTACGCAGTCGGCCACCGCGCGGGAGAGCAGTTCTTCGGCTTGCTGCGGTGTTTCGGGGGCGGCCTTTCCGGCGAGTGCGGCGATGAGTTCGTTCCCGGTCCGCACGTTGATCATCAGGCGGGTGGTCAGGTGCCCGAGATCGGTGACGGTCAGCGAGGAGGCCTGAGTGAGGTAGCCGTGCCGCAGGAGCTGTTCGACCGCGGCCTGCACGGGAGCGCTGTCCTGATCTCCCTGGTGGTGGGCCAGGGTTTGCTGCCACCAGAGCTGGGCGTCGGCGGTCGTGCGGATGCGGTCCTGGGCGAGTTCGGCCAGCAGGTGATCCGGGAGGTTGGCGGCGATCTGGGACCGCACCGCGTAGCCCGCGGTCAGCTGGCGCTGCCACGTCGCGCGTTCGGCGGCGGTGTTGATCAGGTAGGCCCAGCCTTCGATCTCCCCTGCGCCGATGCGTCCGGCGCGGCCGAACATCTGCTGCACGGTCGCGGTGTCGATGGTGGCGGTGCCCAGCTGGGTGTCGCGCACGATGACGGCGCGGGCCGGCAGGTTGACGCCCGCGGCGACCGTCGTGGTGGCCACGAGAACGTCGAGCTCCCGGTCGCGGAATCCCTGTTCAGCGGCGTGCTTGTGCTCCCAGTCCTTGTAGTGGATGCCGATGCCGACCGAGGTGCAGACGCGTTCGAGCCGTTCCAGGTCGTCGGCGGCGACGTCGTCGGTGTTGGCGCCGCGTGCTCGCGCGAGGGCCAGGGCGGTCGCGCGGACGTTGTGCTTGCTGCCGCAGAACACCAGGACGCTCCCGGCGTCAGCGGTGATGCGGGCGGTGAGGGCGACGGCCAGTCGGGTGCGTGCGTCCTGGTCGGCCTTGCGGTCGCCGGTGTCCGGGATCACCGGGAGCTGCCAGGTGAGCCGGGTGGGGCGCCAGGTCGTGGTGATCAGCTCGGCGCGCAGCCAGGAAGCGATGTCGGCGGCGTTGGACACCGTGGCCGACAAGCCCACCATCCGCACCGGAGCGCCGTTCTCGGCGAATCGTGCCAGCAGCGCCTCCAGCACCGGCCCGCGGTGCGGGTCGCCGAGCAGGTGGATCTCGTCGACGACGAGGCAGCCGACCTGCTCCAACGCGGTGCGCAGCGAGGCGGTCCGGCACAGCGACTCGAACTTCTCGGTCGTCGCCACCCACACGTCCGCGTCTCGAATGCGCTGCCGGTCGATGGCGTAGTCGCCGGAGAGCCGTTCCACCCGGATCCCGAGCGCTCGCCACCGGCCCAGCTCCCGGTCGAGTTCCGCGGTCAGCGACCGCTGCGGTACCAGCCAGGCCGCCTTCCTGCCGTGCTGGAGCATCGCCTTGAGCACCGCCATCATCCCGATCACGGTCTTGCCCGCGTCGGTGGGCGCGGTGATGATCACCGGGGAATCCGTTCCGACGATGGTCGGCGCGGCCTGGGCCTGAGCGGGGTTCAACGTCGGGTGCGGCAGGTAGGGCAGCCACTCGCCGGGCACCACGGCATCGACCGGCCCCTCACCTGGGACGTCGTCGTGGGTCTCCCACATCAGCTCGAACGCGTCCCGCGCTGCGATCGCACCTTGCGGCGTGGACTCCGGCGTGACGCGCAAGTGCGCGAGACGGCCTCCCGGGCCGACTGTGCTGATGGCTTCGTCCTCGACCCAGTACCGGACCCGCCGGTGCGGAATCCCGTCAGCGTCGAGGCGCCGGGCGAGCGCGTCGAACCCCGGTTCCAGCGGCAGCAGCACCCGGACGTCGGTTCCCGGGGGCTGCCGGGCGATGAGGACGTCCGGATCGCTGGTCTTGACCCAGTGCAGCAGCCGCGGTTCGGCGGCGACGACACGTGCGCCGTTCATGAGTTCGTCCACGAACGCGGCCGCGTGCCGGGCGGGGATCGCCTGAACGGTCACCCCGGGCCCGGCATCGCAGTTCGGGCGGGAGCGAGATGAGCCATCCATGAGCTGCGCGTACGTGCGGAGGCCGAGATCGCGCAGCTGGAAGGTCGCCGGGCAACGCGGGCACACCACCGCCGCCAGCAGTCCGGCCCGGTCGCGTCCCTGCTTGCGCGGGCCGTCGTAGACCTTCCGGAACACGTGCAAAGTCGTGCCGCAGCCCGGGCATTCACGAGGCGTTGCGGCTTGGTACCACCAGCCCGGCGCGTTCATCCACGGCGAGCTCGCCGTCGGTCGCACTCCCCAACGACGGGACATCAACTCGGGCACCGTCGAACCGTCGGCGCCTGCAGCAGAGAAGTCGCTTCCCACCAGCAGTGATCCTCCGCAGCGAGGACGATGTGATCGCCGAGGGTATCGAGAACGCGAACCGGGGAAGCGGCCGTGCCTCGCGTCGGCGAGTCGGGATCGAGTCCGGTGACCGCGGAACGGGTGCGCGCGCGAGTGCGCCGACCGGTGGGAGCCGGTCGGCGCACTCTTCGATCAGGCGTAGATCAGGCGTCAGCCGTTGAAGGCGCCCGAGTTGGCGTCGCCGCCGACACCCGCGCCACCGTTACCAGCGGAGGCGTTGCCGCCGTCACCGCTGGACAGCACGCTGAGGCCGCTCAGGACGTTGACGCCGACGCCGCCGTTGCCGCCGACGCCGTTGCCGCCCTGGGCGTAAGACCCGGCGTTGTCCCCGTGGTGCCCACCAGCGAAGGCGGGGGACCCGACCGCCAGAGCAGCGGCGCAGGCAGCAGTGACACCGATCAGACGAAGCGTAGTGCGCATTGCATGAACTCCCATCCATATTCGGGCCGTTCGGCGGCTGTCCCGGATTTCCGGGACCTGGGGGGTGCACGCCGATCGGCAAGATGTACAGTGCATCGGTTCGGGTCGGTGCGCCTTCGCAACCACCCCAAAGGGAATCTTTCGCCACCCTTGCGGATGATTGCGCCGTTCCATCGGCTGATCTGGCGGGTCGAAGCCGGAAAACCGCTTCCTCACAGCGAAAACCGGCGTGATCGCTGCGAATAAGGAGTTTCACGATTCCCGCGCGGATCGATGCGGTGCCGGTGCGGATTTCGGCTCGCGGAGTTCGCCGATATCTCGTATGGCGGCGAATTCGGCGTAGCTCTACCACCGAAGTCTGAATTCCGCTGTGCGAACTGCGCGTCAGTCGTCGGGGACCCAGCGGAGCACGTCTCCGGGTTGGCAGTCGAGCGTGCGGCAGATCGCGTCGAGCGTGGTGAACCGGACCGCCTTCGCCCGGCCGTTCTTCAGCACCGCGATGTTGGCGGGCGTGATGCCGACGGCTTCGGCGAACTCGCCGACCGACATGCCGCGCTTGGCGAGCTGGACGTCGAGGTCGACGATGATCGCCATCAGATCACCCCGGCGATCTCGGTCTTCATCTCGGTCGCCTTGCGCAGGAGGTTGCGCATGATCACCACGACCATCGCGAACGACGCCCCCACGCCGACGCACGCGGTCGCGGCACCCAGCGCACCGATGACCGCCATGCCGTCGTCGGGCGACGGGATCTCGGCCACCGCCAGGTGACCGGCCACCCCGGCCGCCACCAGCGTGGCCAGCAGCGTGGCGCCGATGATGGCGTCGACCCAGCGGAAGGCCCGCGAGCTGAAGATCGCGTCGCGCTGGACCATCGCGAGCAGCATCCACGCCGCGACGAGCACGATCTGGACGCAGGCCACGCCGATGATCGCCGCCGTCGCGTAGGGCACCGCGAGCGGAGCGTAGGGCGGGAAGAGCTCGACTTCGTCGGCCGCCGTCGTCGGGATGACCACGATCTGGCCGAAGAGGCCGGCTGCGATCGCGCCGACGATGCCGATCCGGAGGGCGGTGATGATGAACGAGTGCATGCATCGATTATCGATCGGAACCTATCGAAAATCAATAGGTCAACGGCGCCGGATCGCGGTGGAAGGTCTTGTCCGAGTAGCGGTCGGTGGCGATGAGCAGCGCGCGCCGCTGTTCACCCACGACGTCCCCTTCCCCAGAGCGGAAAGCGCCGGCGAGCAGAGCGCAGCGAAGCCCTCAGCCCGGATTCGGCCGTTCGGTCGACTTCGGATTCCTCGGAACGGGAGACTGGGCGGCATGTTCAAGAAGTTGTTGGCCGCCGTGGGGATCGGTGGCGCCGAGGTGGAGACCGTGTTGCACACGCCCGGAGTGCAGCCAGGTGGTGTCGTGCACGGGGACATCCGGTTGCGCGGCGGCGAGGTCCAGCAGCACCTGGACGGCGTCTTCGTCGAGTTCGTCACGCGGGTCGAGCATGAGACCGCCGATGACCGGGAGCGCGAGATGATGCGCCCCGTCGGGCGGGTCGACGTGCAGCGCGGGGTCGTGCTGGAGCTGGGTCAGGTCGTCGAGTTCCCGTTCCAGGCCCCGGTGCCGTTCGAAACGCCCATCACGCACTACAAGGACCGGCCGCTGCCGGGCATGTTCGTCGCGGTGCGCACCCAGCTGGAGATCAAGGGGGCGTTCGACGCGACCGACACCGATCCGATCGGCATCGGTGCGCTGCCCGCGCAGCACGTGCTGCTGGAGGCGGTGGAGCGGCTGGGTTTCCGCCTGCACCACGCCGACGTGGAGATGGGCCAGTTCCGCCGGACCCGCCAGCAGCTGCCGTTCCACCAGGAGATCGAGTTCAGCGCCTCGCCGAGGTACCGCCGGATCCAGGAGCTGGAGGTGTCCTTCCTCGCCGGACCGGACGGCATGGACGTGGTCCTGGAATCGGACCGCAGGCCCGGCCTGCTCACCGGCGAGCGCGACGTCACAAACGTTCTGCACGTCGACTACGCGACAGTGCACCAGGTGGACTGGGCGGCCGAGATCCACCAGCGCCTGGAGCGAATCGGCACCGGCTGGCTGTGAAAGAGACCGTGAGTGCTTTGGGGTGCTGGGACGCCCCGAAACACTCACGGCCCCCGCCGGTCGGATTCGCGTGTTCGGCAGACCTCGGACTGCTCGGGACGCGACACTGGGCGGCATGTTCAAGAAGTTGTTGGCCGCCGTCGGTGTCGGTGGCGCTGAGGTCGATACCGTGCTGGGCACTCCGGGGGTGCAGCCCGGTGGGGTCGTGCGCGGGACCGTCCGGCTGCGGGGCGGGGAGGTCCAGCAGCCCTTGGACGGCGTGACCGTCGAGTTCGTCACGCAGGTCAAGGAGGAGATCCCCGACCGCATCCGGCACAACTACGACAACCCGCACCGCCACGAGATGTACCGCGACGAGAAGCGGGAGGTCACGCGCGGTTTCGGGCGAGTTCACGTGCAGCAGGGAGTGGTCCTGCAGCCCGGGCAGGTGGTGGAGTTCCCGTTCGAGGCGCCGGTGCCGTTCGAAACGCCCATCACGCACTACAAGCACGGCCCGCTGCCGGGCATGTTCGTCGCGGTGCGCACCCAGCTGGAGATCAAGGGCTCGTTCGACTCGACCGACACCGACCCGATCGGCATCGGCGCGCTGCCCGCGCAGCACGTGCTGCTGGAAGCGGTGGAAGCCCTCGGCTTCCGACTGCACCACGCCGACGTGGAGATGGGCCAGTTCCGCGGCACCCGCCAGCAGCTGCCGTTCCACCAGGAGATCGAGTTCAGCGCCTCGCCGAGGTACGGGCAGATCAACGAGCTGGAGGTCTCGTTCTTCGCGGGCCCGGACGGCATGGACGTGGTCCTGGAGGCCAACCGCAAGGTCCTGATGGTCGGCGACCGCGACGTCAAGAACGTCCTGCACATCGACTACGCGGCGGTGGGCCAGGTCGACTGGCCCGCCGAGCTGCACCAGCGCCTGGAAGGCCTCAACGCCGGCTGGGTGTGAAAGAGCCCGTGAGTGTTTCGGGGTGCCATAGCGCCCCAAAACACTCACGGGCCTGAACCCTCACCCGCCGAAGCGGCCGTCCTTGATCGCGCCGAGGAACGCCGCCCACTGACCGGCGGTGGTGGTTAAGTGCCCTGCGGCGCGGTTCTTGGTGTCGCGTACAGCGGCGCCACCGTCGACGCGGCCGACTTCGACGCAGTTGGTCTGGCCACCGCTGTACTTCGACTTCCGCCATCCTTCGGGGCGGTGCGGTTTCGTCATGATGTCGTCTCCCTGGATTTGATGACATCGGCGACGAGCGCTGCTGTTTCAGCCGGACTCATCGCCAGATCGAGCAGCTCGTCTGCTGCGGCTCGGTAGCTCTTCACCGTCTTCTCATCCGTGATCGTCGCCGACGAACGGAAGTGTTCGAGATGCAGCACTGGTTTCGCGCGAGGGAACTCAAGGAGTGCCCACGGGCCGCTCAGGGCGGCGGCAGAGGGGCGCTCCATCGGCAGGACTTGGAACGTCACGTTGCTCAGCGCGGAGATCTTCAGCAGTTGGTGGAGCTGTTCGACCATCACGTCATCCGGGCAAACCGAGTGGCGTAGTGCGTACTCGCCGACGATGGCGATGAGCTTCTTGGGCGGTTTGTCGGTGAGCACATGCTGTCGACCGATCCGGAGCGTTGCGCGTTGATCTGCCTCGCCGCGTGACTGGCCGTAGGCCACCATGATGTGGCGGGCGTACTCGTAGGTCTGCAACAGTCCCGGGATCATCAGCGGCTCGACGTTGATCACCGTGGTGGCGGTGCGCTCGTACTCGGTCAGTGCGGCTAGCTGCTTGTCGATACCTGGCGCGACCCAGTTCGGGTCGAGTGCATCGCGTGCAAGTTCGAGAAGACGTTCGCGGTCCGGACCGTTGACTCCGAGGACGGCCAGCACGGTGGCAGTGTCTGCCTCGCTGGGAATGAGTTTGCCGTTCTCCCAACGCGATATGTGCGAACTACTGCGCTCGATCATCTCAGCGAGCTTGCGTGTTGAGTAGCCGCGCCGTTCGCGTGCCTGTCGTAGCTCCACTCCCAATGCGCGTGCGCGCGGAGTGTCAGCGCTGCTAGCCATGCAGCAATCGTAGGCGTGCACAGATCGTCATGACAGCGTCAGCTGATCGAGTAATAGCGGAAATGCTGCATGCATCACATACTTGATGCATGCAGCAGCGACGGAGCTGCTGGTGATGATCTGGCGGGAGGCTTCATGTCGTACCGAGCTCATCCCTTCCACTGGGTGCCGGGCGCTGGTCAGCGGCACGCGAGTACCGATGCTCGTCCGGTCGGCACTCTGGTTTACCCAGCTGGCACTGAGGTCTCGACCTTGTGCGAGGAGTCCGTTCAGGCCGATTCGAGCGAGATCGCCTGGTTGTGGCCGACCTGTTCTGCGTGCAACCGGGCTGCTCACAAGCTCGCCGGTCTTCCCCCGGTGGGCGGTGCGCGATGATTTCAGCTGGAATGGTGCTCGTCGTTGCCGGGTTCGGGTTCGCGATGTGGTGGGTGGCCCGGCACTTCATCGAGTACGGCAAGCACGCCGGTTCCGGCGAAGGTGCGCTGACCGTGTCGCACCTGCTGGCTCAAGCTGCCCGTGAAGCCGAAACCGCCGGTCGACATCGGTTGCGCGAGCCAGGACCTCCGGGTCGCGGGTTGGACGGTGCGGAGACCGATCAGCTGCCTCGTGTCGAGATGAGTCCGCCCGCGTTCGGCTCGTCGTCGCGGGATCCGTTGATGATGCAGCGGATTCTGACCGCTTTGCACCAGATCTGAAGGCCTGGTGGGGAGATCTGCGGCTTCCCCTCCCTGGCCGCGCTCCTCACCACGTGCCCGCCGCCGGGTTCCCACGGCGGTCGGGCACCCCGGATGGCCGGGTGGTGCGTCGCTCGTCGACGTCCCCGACACCGCCCGGCCATCCGCTTCTAACGCAGGTCAACCGACCACGAAGGTTCTGGTGGTTCCGGTGAGGGGGCTGATCTCGCCGTTCCAGCCGTTCTTCCAGTTGCCGTGGTGGACGATCCGGTAGCGGCCCGCCGGGGTGTTCGGCGGGATGTCCCAGGTGATCCTGGCCGTCGAGGTCGCTCCGAGCGAGCGGGTCCAGTGGTACTTCGTCGACCAGTGGCGGTCGTCGGCCACCGGCCGCCACTCGCCGCCCACCTGGCGCTGGACCTCGGCGAAGGTGCCGCCGGTGCGGAGGTCGTTCTTCGGGTGGCCGGTCACGAACTCCGCGGTCACCTGCTCGGCGCGGCGGTAGCGGTTGGCCGGTTCGGTGAGCACGTCGCCGAATTCGCGGCCCGGTGGCTTGTCGTCGAAGACCACGCCCGGCTGGAAGTTGATCAGCTTGCCGCGCAGGTCGCGCGGGGTCGGGCCGGGCGGCACGGCGGTGCCGGAGCGCATCGCCGCGGCCAGTCGGGCGAATTCCTGCTGGTAGGCGGGAAGCGTGTAGCGGCCGAACAGCGTCGAAGCGCCTTCGTACTGCTGCGCGTCGTACTCCTCCGGCGTGGTCACGTACTGGCTGTAGGCGTTGGCGTAGCCCTGCACCAGCACGTTCTCCAGCGGCACGCCCAGCTCGTCGGCGACCGCCTGGCGCAGCCGCAGCCCGGCCACGATGGTGCACTCGGCGGGCACCGCCACCAGGTGCAGCTGGCCGATGCGGATCAGCTGGAGCGGCAGGACTTCCGGGCACCACGGGTAGGGCTTCATCGCGCCGAAGGGCACCGCGATCGGTTTGGGCGCCTGCGCGTCGGCCAGCCCGGCGGGGATCGGTGCGTCCGCGCCGCCGAGCCAGTCGAGGAACGGGTTGCGGATGCCTTCCGGGATCGGCAGGCCGGGGCCGTCCTCCCGGCTCCCGGCGAGCATGGACACGCCGATCGCCGCCGTGCAGGTGGAGTGCTGCTCGCCGTCCGGGGTGAAGCGACCGTCCACGGTGACCTTCGACAGGTCGACGAAGCACATCCGGTGGTCCACCGCGCCGGTGATCTGCTCCTGGGACGCGTCGAAAGCGCGCTTGGCGGCGCGGAACTGGCGGTCGCCGATGATCCGGGTGTTCTCGAACTCGTCCTCGGTGGGGCCGGAGCCGGGCGAGAGGTTCAGGTTCGGCGACATGTCGCCGGCGTTGGTCTGCGCGAAGCAGGCCACGAAGTCCGCGTCGAGCTGCTCCCAGGCGAACGCGGCGTAGCCCTTGTTGTCCGAGCTGATCAGCCGGTTCGTGTTGGTCATCGAGGTGCCGTGGGTGGCGAACCAGGTGATCGCGCCGACGTCCCGGCTGCCCTGCGCGAAGCGCAGCACGGTCACCGCCGGGTCGATGCCCAGCGGGAAGTGGTCCTTGTCCGGCTGGGGATTGAGGTCGAAGGCGCTGCGGGACCGGTTCGCGCTGGCGTCGGTCAGCAGGGCTCGTCCCAGGTGCGCGGTGCCGGGCTTGAGGTCGGCGTGCGCTCGGGAGATCGCCTCGGTGATGCCGTCGACGACGGCGTTGTAGGTCTGCTCCTGGAAACCGAGGATGGCGAGGTCGTAGGCGGCGTAGTGCGAGTCGCCGCCGCACGCCGCGTGCGTGTGCGTGGCGTTGAGCAGCACGTTCTGCTCGGTGTAGAGGTCGCCGTGGGTTTCCCGGAGCTTGCGCAGCACTCCTTGGTGCACCGACTGGAACACCGCGCCGAGCTCGGCGGTCACGAACGCGATGCGCTTGTCGCCGTCGGCCACGACGAACGCGCGCGCGAGGGTGCGCAGGTGGATGCCCGCGGTCTGCTGCTGGGGCATCGAGTAGCCCATCATGCCGTTTTCGGCGGCCGGGCCGGTGACGTCGGCCATGCCTCGGCCCACCAGGTAGTCCCCGGTCTCGCGGACGGTTTCGGCTGCGGCGCTGGTGCCGCCGAGCGTCGAAGCGACCAGCGGTGCCGCCGCCGCGGCCGCCAGCACCTGCCTCCTGGCAACGGGCATGGGCCTGCACTCCTCGATGAATGCGAACCAATTTCACGTTCTTGGGTGACAGGAGGCTACGTGATTCAGTTCACCCTGCCAAGGGGATCAGCGCGCCGGTTTCGGCGTCCACACGGTGGCCTCGCCCCGGAACGTCGGCTGGTGGTCCGGCGGATCGACGTCGTCGATGCGGGCGCGGACGACCCGGCCGCGATCGGTCACCACGCACACCGCGGTGCCCGGTTGCAGGACGTCGAGGATGTCCGCTCCGGTCTCCTCGCGCAGCACGTCCGGCACCCCGGGAACCGTCGCGGCCCGGTGGCACTCGGCCGGGGTGAGGAACGCACCGGCTCGCACGATCGACATGGCGCTGCCCTGGTAGTCGCTGAACCAGTCCTCAAAGCAGTGCTCCCCGCTGTAGGCGAGGTCCGGCTCGCCCGGCGCGCTCTCGGGGCGAGTCCCGGTGTCGTCCCAGTCGATCTCGTGCATCTCACAGCTCAGAGAATTCACGCCCCAGGGCACGACTTCCGGCGGGAAGTAGGCGGCGGCGGGCGCGCGTAGCTGTGGAGGGGTGGTGTCCTCGGGTTCGCTGGAGCATCCGGCGACGAAAGCGGCTGCGAGCAGGAAAGCCGCCCTCCGACGTTGCGGCATCACTCCAGGATCCAGATCTTGGCTCTGCCGCGCAGGGAGGGTGAACGGGGGCTGTCCGGTGTGACGTTCTCGATCTCTGCGCGCACGACGCGCTTCTGATCGGTGACTATGCAGATGGCGGCGCCGGGGACGAGGCCCAGTTCGTTCACCTCGTCGCTGTCGACCCAGATGGGCAGCGTGCCGGCCATCGCCGCGCTGCGGCAGGACATGGCGTCCAAGGCGGTTCCGGGCGGGACCAAGCCGCCGTGCGTGGCGTGGAACGATGCATTCGAACAATCGCTGCGCCCGTAGGAGAAATCGGCTTCGCCGGGGTCGGCAGCGGGGGAGCTGCCGAGGTCATCCCAGTTGATCTCGTTCACGTTTCCGCACGCAGTGTCGGTCACGCTCCACGCGACCTCCTCCGGTTCGCCGAACCGGAACTGCGCGACAGGGGTGGCGGATGCCGAGGGCTGCGCGGACATCCCGGGTTCCTCGGTGGGCGGTGCGGCCGGGCTGGTCGTGGCGGCATCAGTGCTGCCGGTGAACCAGTCCAGCACGCTGAGGCTGTCGGCCAGGAACCCGATGAAGCCGGCGAATCCGACGGCCACGGCGACGAACGTGAACTTGCCTTTGCCGTGCATCCGACTCCTGCGTTCCCGTGCGGTGATCGATCGTGCGCATTATGTCACCACTTGCGCACCGGCAGGATCGGTTTTCGGTGCGATCAGGGCTTCCGGCCGATGCCGCCGATGTGCATGCTGTGCGCCGGGCTGTCCGGTTCCGGCATGTCCGGACCCGCGCGCCACTGGTTGTGCGGCACCAGGCCCGGTTCGACCAGGTCGAGGCCGTCGAAGTAGCGGATCTGCTCGTCCCAGCCGCGGAAGCAGCGGCTGCCCATGCCGCTCTCGGCGAACACGCGGGACAGCTCCATGGCGCGCGGCTCGCCGTTGTCGCAGGTGTTGGAGACCATCAGGAAACCGCCGGAGGGCAGCCGGTCGCGGATGCCCGCGGCCACGCCCTCGGGGTCCTCCTCGTCCTCCAGGTGCATCAGGATGCCGCCCAGCAGCACGGCGAACGGCTCGGACTGGTCGATCAGCCGCGCGGTCTCCGGGTGCTCGAAGATCGCATCCGGTTCGCGCAGGTCCGCGTTGAGGAAGGCGGTCCGGTCGTTGGAGGCGAGCAGGGCGCGTCCGTGGGCGAGCACGATCGGGTCGTTGTCCACGTAGACCACGCGCGTCTCGTGGGCGATCTCCTGCGCGATCTCGTGCACGTTGCCCGCGGTCGGCAGCCCGGAGCCGATGTCCACGATCTGCCGGATGCCCGCTTCGCCGACCAGGAAGCGCACCGCCTGCCGCAGGAAGTGCCGGTTCGCCTTGGCCAGCAGCATGGCCTCCGGCACCACTTCCATCATCGCCGCGGCCGCGGCCCGGTCCACCGCGAAGTTGTCCTTGCCGCCGAGGGAGTAGTCGTAGATGCGGGCGATCGAGACCTTCTCGGTGTTGATCTCCGCGGGTACGTGCTCGATTCCGGATTCGGATCCGATGAGTCGTTCCAGCGGTCCCGGTGCTTCCGCCATCGTTGTCGTCCCCTCGTGCGAAGGCCGGAGATCGACTCAAGGTACAACATCAACTCGACGACGTTTCGCGTTTGCCGGGAATTGTCGAGAACGACTTTCGCTGGAATATTCCAGCGTTCTCGGAAATGGTGTCAATACCCGACCGGCATCGCGATCACGGCCCGGAGCCGCCGCGACCACTCCCGCGCGGCGCCGGCAGCGGCGATCCGGTCGCGGTCGGATTCGGTGGGCACCAGGAAGATCTCGCCGGTCAGCACGGTGCTGCCGGGCCGCGCCAGCTGGTCGAGGAGCCGGTCCACGTCGGGGACGACGCGGACGAACGACCCGCGCACGGCGGCGATCTTCCGCGCCCGGTCCGCCATCCGCCCGATGGTGCTGCGATTCCGCCATTCCGCGAGATCCGCGCCGTACCGCGCGGCCTGCTCGGCGCCGTCAGGGGTGGAGATCACCGGGAAGGTGTCCGGGCGGTCGTCCCGGGGCGCGGCGACGATCACGAGCTCGCCGCTGGTGATGCGCTCGGCGAAGGTGTCGATGCCCAGCATCGCGGCCCGGCCCGCGTAGCGCGAGGTCGTCGCGTCGACGACTTCCTCGTCGTGGACCGCGGCCCGCCACCGCAGGTGGCCGGGGCAGCGGCCGGTGCCGCGCAACCGCCTGCGCCAGCACTGGCCGCCGCGCCCGCAGTCCTCCCAGCTCGGGTGCACGACGCCGGCGACGAAGACCTCGATCTCGGCGATGTCGCGGCGCTGGTTCCGCGCGGGCCGGAGGAGCCGCACGCACGGCACCTGCGCCGCTCCCCGGACCTGGACCTGGATGGTGAACCGGGTGCCGTCCGGGCACTGGAACCGCAGGCCCGAGCTGCGGCGCTCGTTGCCCGCCTTGTTGAAGGCCCGGGCCGTGCGGGCCCGCAGCATCTTCCGCACCTGCCGGTCCGACGGCTCCGGCGGAACGGGCCGGGAGCAGGTGCGCCCGGCGCGGTGCGTCCAGTGGAAGCCGCTGCCGGACCCGGGATTGCGCCTCAGGTAGACGGGATGGCGTTCGATGCAGCGCGCGTAGCGCCGGTGCGGGTTCGTGCGGTGCGCGTAGAAGCGCTCCCGCTGGAACTTCCCGGGATGTCCCAGGTCCGGTCGGTGCGCGTCCAGCTCGTGTTCGTGCTCGTCGTCGGAGAACGCGATCAGAGTCACGGCTGCTCCCCAGCATCCCGGTTTCCGGCCCGCACCCACCATGGTGCCGTCCGCGCGGAAACCCCTGCCGCGCCGCGGATCGCGCCGGGTGATCAGCACTTCGGCACCCGGGGCGCGGCGTCGGCCGGACGGGGCGAGCAGCGCGGTGGTGATGGCGGATCGTCGTGGTCCGGACGTCGCGGGCATCGCCCGACCGAACCAGCGCTGCGCTGCCCGGGCGGTTTCTAGATCTTCCCGGGCAGCCCGAAGAGCGCGAAGTGCTCGGCGCCGATGAACGCGGTGATCTCCCGGATCAGCCCGTCGTGCAGCGTCAGCACGTTGATCGCCCACGGGTGGTGCGCGGTCTCGCCGTCGCGGCGCAGGTAGCAGGCCACCGCGGGCTGGCCGTTGGCGCTGATCGGCAGGTGCCGCCAGGCCCCGCACGAGGTCAGCGGCACCTGGACGGCGAAGTCCAGCACCGCCTCGACGCCGCGGTACCAGTGCGGCAGCGGCGGCATCGACCACGTGACGTCGACGGTGAGCAGCGAGAGCAGCAGATCGGCGTCGCCGCGTTCCAGCGCGGTGGCGAATCCGGTGACGACCTCCTGGATCCGCCCGTCGTCGAGCCGGCTCAGCGCCTGCTGCTGGGAGCGGGACGGCACCTTCTCGGCCACGATCCGGCGGGCGCGCTGCAGCGCGCTGTTCACCGACGCGGTCGAGGTGTCCATCACCTCGGCGATCTCGGCGGCGGAGAAGCCCAGCACCTCGAACAGCAGCAATGCCGCCCGCTGGTTGCCGGGCAAGTGCTGCATCGCGGCGACGAAGGCGATCTCGACGGCCTCGCGCTGCTCGTAGTGCGCCTCCGGCGCGGCCCGGCCGCTGCTGAGCCCGGCGTCGGCGTAAGGCCCCAGCCACGCGACATCGGTGCGCGGAGCGGCGTCGACGACGGCGTGCTCGCTCGACGGCCCGAGGTCGACGGGCAAGGCCCGCTTGCCGCGGCTCTCGATGGTGTCCAGGCAGGTGCGGGTGGCGATGGTGTGCAGCCAGGTGCGGACGGAGCTGCGGCCTTCGAACCGCGCCAGCCCGCGCCACGCCCGAACGAGCGCGTCCTGCAGCGCGTCGTCGGCGTCGTAGGAGGAACCGAGCATGCGGTAGCAGTGCGCGTGCAGCTCCCGGCGCAGCGGTGCCACGAGCCGGTCGAACGCCGCGTCGTCCCCTGCGCGCGCCAGGGCCAGGTCGTCGACCGCGCTGGAAGAAATCTCGCTCACGGCGATGATTCTGCCTCCGCGGCTCCGGTCAGAACCGGTGAACCGCTTTCCAGGAGGACCACCATGACGAACGCACCCACCACCGGTCTGCTCCGGGTGCCCGACGGCCAGCTGCACTTCGAGGTGCGCGGCAGCGGGCCGCTCGTGGTGCTGGCCGGAGCTCCGATGGACGCCCGCTCGTTCGAGCCGCTGGCCGATTTGCTGGCCGCCGACCACGCGGTGCTCACCACCGACCCGCGCGGCATCAACCGCAGCCCGCTGGACGACCCCGAGCAGGACTCGACGCCGGAGCTGCGCGCCGACGACCTGGCCCGGCTCATCACGCACGTCGACGCCGGGCCTGCGGTGGTCCTCGGCTCCAGCGGGGGAGCGGTCAGCGCCCTCGCCCTGGCGCAGTCGCGGCCCGAGCTGATCAGCACGGTCGTGGCCCACGAGCCGCCGCTGTGCGAGCTGCTGCCGGACCGCGAGCAGTTGCGCGAGGGCACCGAGGACATCATCGCCACCCACCTCTCCGGCGACCACCTGGGCGGATGGCGGAAGTTCCTGGCGATGGCCAACATCGACCTGCCGCCGGAGGCGGTCGGGGAGATCTTCGGCGGCGAGCGCGACGCGCAGCAGATCGCCGACGACCACTACCAGCACGCGCACATGCTCCGCGGCACCTCGCACTGGACGCCCGATCTCGAAGCCCTGCGCGCGGTGGCGGACCGGATCGTGGTCGGCATCGGCGAGGAGTCGGGCGGGCAGCTGTGCGAGCGCACCTCGAAGGCGCTGGCCGCGGAGCTGGGCATCGACCCGGTGCTGTTCCCCGGCGATCACATCGGTTTCGCCGGTGCTCCGGCCGCCTTCGAAGCCCGGCTCCGCGAGGTGCTGCCGGGCTAGGCGGCGATGGCGACGCCGAGGGAGAAGATCACCAGGTCCGCGGCGAAGTGCAGCGGCCAGTTCCAGCAGAAGCCGCGCGTCTGCGCGACGGCGATCGCCAGGACCAGGCCGAACCCGCCGCCGAGCAGGACGCCGGTGATCCCGCCGGGAGTGCCGTTGAGGTGTGTGATCCCGAAGTAGAGCGTGGTCAGCGCGATCAGCTCGGTGCGGCCGAGCAGCGGCGCGGTGACGGCGTTGATGCCGTGGCGGAACAGGAACTCCTCCGCCGCGGAGTTGATCAGCGCCGCCACCGCGCACACCGGCAGCCACTGCGCGGCGGCGCGCAATCCGCCGGAGTCGAGCAGACCGGCGCTGGCGAGGACCGGGCCGCCGATGAGGAGCACGGCGACGGCGGTGCCCGCTCACCGCCAGTCCAGCGACCGCCCGGCCACGCGGAGCCCGGTCGCCGCCCGCGGATCGCCGAACCGCAGCGCGGAGTCCGCCAGGCGCGGGCGGTGGGCGAGCAGCACGAGGGCCACCAGGATCAGCGGGACCAGCTTGGCGCCGTTGATCACGAGGATGCCGACGGCCACCGGCAGCGACTCCAGCCGCGGTCCGAGCAGCTCCGAGACGACGGTGATCACGTGCAGCCCGGCCACCGTCGCCGCCAGCACGAGCAGCAACGGGCGCAGCGGTGCGAACTTCCGCCCGATGAGCGCGAAGGCCAGCAGCACCGAGATCACGACCGGCGGCAGCACCAGGCGCCCCGCGGCCCAGCCCGCCGCCCCGGCGAGCGACGCGGGCAACCCGGTGGCCAGGCCGACCACGGCGATCCACAGGACGACTGCTTGAGCCCGGGTCGACGACCGGACGGCGGTCAACTGCGGCTCCGGCGCCTGTGGTTCCACTCGGCGAAGAGCACGGCGCTCGCGCCGAGCGCGGCCAGCACCAGGTTGGTCCAGGGCTGAGTTCCCGGCATGAGGTTGACCAGGAAGGAGCTCTCCGCGGGATCCGTGCCGAAGGCGCTCTGCACCAGCGGCGAGAGGCCTTGCACCAGCAGCACGACACCGACGATCCACAGCAGCGTTCGCATTGACGCCCTCCTCTTTTTGGTACAGGTGTGCTGAATAGTAACTGTACAGCTGTGCTATAAAAGGGCAATGCCGAAGATCGTGGACCACGAGGAGCGCCGGCTGCAGATCGCCGAAGCGCTGTGGCAGGTGGCCCGGCGCGACGGGATCCACGCGGTGTCGGTGCGGACCGTGGCGGCGCAGGCGCGGATGTCGCCGACCGCCCTGCGCTACTTCTTCACCACCCAGGACGAGCTGCTGGAGTTCGCCATGCACGCGGTCGCCGACCGCGTGGCGGTCCGCGCCCGGTCGCGCCTCGACGCCGCCGGAACTCCCGAGAGCATCCGGCACCTCCTGGAAGAGCTCGTCCCGCTCGACGCCGACCGGCGCCTGGAGCAGGGCGTTTACCTGGCTTTCGTGGTGCGCGCGCAAACCCATCCCGGATTGCGGGCGGTGGGCGAGGAAGTGGAGCGGCAGCTCGCCGGCTTGATCCGCAACGCGGTGGAGGCGTTGCACGCGAGCGGCGGCCTCGGCGAGGGGCGGTCGATCGACGGCGCCGCGCGGAGCACCTACGCGCTGCTGGACGGACTCGCGTTCCAGGGCGCGCTCTGGCCGGAGCGCCACCCGCCCAAGGAGCTCAAGCGGATCTTGCGCGACCACCTGGACGAGCTGGCGTCGCCGCTCGCCGGGAGCTGACGCGCACAGTGGACTCGCGGCGTCCGATGCGGACGTCGCCGGGTGATGGCCGTAACACGTGCCGCGCCGCAGGTGTCGCGTCCGCGTTCGCTAAGATCGGTGGTGGGTACTTCGGTACCGCAATCGGGGTGATCAGCGGCGGATGCGAACGCGGGAAGCGGTGCGCTGAGGCGGTTTTCGCAGTCGCGGTACCCGGGTGGGGACCGTCGCGGCATCGCGGTCGAGACGGCAGCAGTTCACCTGTCCGGGCGACTCGGGGCCGGGATGGATAACAATCCCGGATCAGTGCGCGATCACGTCCTTGCTCGACTCGCGGTCAACGTCGCCGGCGCAGATGATTTGTGCAAGCCGCGTGACCTGCGGACCGCCGACCGGCCACGCTGGTTGATCCGCCCGATTGCTGACCGAAACGAACTCGTGATGCGTTTGCGCGCAACGGGCTGCCGTTGCGCTTCGTCTCTCTAGCAGTTGGTGGTTCGTCCAACGGGACTGACTACAGGACGGGGGAAGTCAGGATGTCCGCACCAGGGATCGGCAAGAACTCGCACCTCTCGCTGCCCGATTTCGCTTCGGTGACCAAGCTGCCGAAGCCGATCAAGGCGCTCGTCTACCTGGTCATGCTGTCGGTGCTGACCGTGGCCGGGATCGCCGCGCTGATGGCCGCGATGGCCGTCATCGGCCAGCTCACCGGCGCGTTCGACGTCTTCAGCTTCATGGGCTGAACGGGTCGCGACCAGCAGGGCGGCGCACCAGCGGTGCGCCGCCCTTTCTCATGCCCGCCCGAGCCCCGCTAGTCCGGTCGGCGCAACGCCGTGCGCAGGGCATTCGACCGGTTCGACCAACCGGCCGCTAGGCCGCTCGGCGGGTCCACCCGAAGGTCGGAACCACCCGGGACCTCGCTACGATCGCCAGTGTTGCCAACGCCACGGGGGCAGTAGCTCAGCAGGTCAGAGCAGCGGACTCATAATCCGTCAGGTCGTGGGTTCAAGTCCCACCTGCCCCACAGAACACCAGGTGGAACAGCTGCGGCCGGGCGCTGCTCGGTGATCTCCGTGCTTTCCCGCATTTTCCCGCCGCGCTTTTCGCCATCGGGAAAGCGGCGCGGTCAGGGGAGCAGGAATGCGCTCGGGAGGGTTGCGCCGCTCTTGACGGTGTCCAGGAGGAACATCGTGTCGTAGCGGCGGATGTTGTCGTCGCTCTTGAACAGCTCGTCGCTCAGGTCGTGCAGGGCTCGGACCGAAGTCGCCGTGAGCAGCACGGCGTAGTCCCACCTGCCCGAGAGGGCGTAGCACTGCTGGACCTCCGGCCGCGCGCGGAGCCGGTCGGCGATGCGCCGGTGGTGATCGAGGGACTCCTCGGCCAGGGTCAGCACGACGAGCGCCTGCGTCAGGGCCGGGGCGTGCTCGGTGTCGACGACGGCGACGGTGCGCAGGAACCCGGCGGACTTGTAGCCGGTGATGCGGCGCTGGACGGCGCTGGGGGACAGGCCGACCTGGTCGCCGAGCTCGCGGAGCGTCTGGTCCGCGTTGGCCTGCAGCAGGTCCAGCAGCTGCGCGTCGATCTCGTCGAGGGGTCTCCTGCGTGCGCTCACGCGCAAAAATATTGCGTGCGAGCCCGGACAAAGCAAGCGGATGCCGGGTCGGAACGCATAGCGTCACGAACCGTGAACCAGTTCAACGCACTCACCGATCCCGTCCCGGGCGAGATCACCACGCTGCTCACCGCAGGCGCGGAAGCCGCTCGCACCCACCTGGAGCTCGCATGATCGAGTCCATCGGCATCATCGGAACCGGATCCATCGCCGCGGACATCGTGGACGGGCTGAACGCCGCGACCGGGCAGCGCCCGACGATCCACCTCTCACCGCGCAACGCCCGGATCGCGAACGCGCTGGCACGCCGCCACCCCGACGTCCACGTCCGCGCGGACAACCAGGCGGTCGTCGACGCGGCGCCGCTGATCCTGCTCGCCGTCCGCCCCGATGTCGTGCGCGAGGCCCTCACCGGGCTCCGCGTGCCCGGTGATCGAGTCCTCATCAGCGCCGTCGCGGGATGGTCCGTCGAGGCGCTGGGGGCGCAGCTCGACGCCGACGTGACGGTGGTCCGCTCGATCCCGCTGCCGGCGGTGCGGCAGCAGCGCGGCATCACCGCGCTGCACCCGGCGCATCCGGCCGCGGAAGAGCTGTTCGACCGGCTCGGCGGCACTCTCGTGGTCGACGACCCCGCCACCTTCGACGCGCTTTCCGCCGCAACGGCGTCGATCTCCACCTACCTGCACTACCTGGACGCCGTGGCCGGCTGGATCGCACGTCAGGGCATGGATCCGCACGCCGCGGAAGGCTACGTGCGCAGCATGTTCGCCGGGGTCGGCGCGTCTCTCGGCGATCGGAGCACCGGACTGTCCGAGCTCGGCCGAGCGCACGAAACGCCCGGAGGCAACAACGAGGCCCTGCGCGCGAGGTGGTTCGACCAGCAGAACAGGGCGGCGCTCGACGAGGCGCTGGAGCACATCCGCCGACGCGTCGCCGCCAGCACGAGCGAATGGGCCCGGTGAGATCGCTCCACAGTAGACAGAAGGCTCGTTGGTCGGAACGTGTGAAACCACGTCGATGCCGGGATTTCGGGTGTTGCGCGCCGCTAGCCTCCGCGGCAGGACACCCGGGGAGGCAGTGGTGGAGGACAAGAGCGGTGAAGCAGCAGCGCTGTTCTCCCAGCTGGCGGGCCTGTTGGCGGGCTTCTCCTTCGCCGCGCTGATCGCGATCGTCACGGTGCGGCTGACCGCCAAGTCGACCGAGCAGCAGCTGACCGTCGCCTACCGGCCGCTCACCAGCGCGTTCCTCGCGCTCGTCGCGTCCAGCGCGAACTACGCGGTGGTGCGGCTGGAAGCCCCGTTCTCCGGCCGTTCGGTCGCGGTCAACTCCACGGCGGCCCTGGGGCTCCTGACCGCCGGAGCGCTGCTGCTGTTCTCGATCCTGGTGACCCTGGACAGCGTCGAAGCCGCGCGACCAGACCCGACGGGCAACGGCGGCCGAGCGGTCCGGATGGTCCGGCGAATCCTGGTCCTGGCCGTGCCACCGCTGTTCCCGGGCATGTACGTGCCGCTGCTGCAAGCTCAAGAAGGTGTCGCGCACGGCGGTGGATCGCTGCTGCACCCGCTGCTGGCCGAGATCGGGATCGTCACCACCCTGATCAGCGGTTGCGCCGGAGTGGTGCTGTTCGTGCTCCGCGGAAGGCTCGACCGCGGCCGGGTCGGCCGCGATCTGCTCTCGGTGCCGGGGGTCTACGTCTCGGTCGGCTCCCTCCTGGCGACCGGGGCGTTCACGGTGTTCATGCCCCCTGATGGCGTGCTCCCGGATGCGGTGCTGCTCGCCGAGCTCGCCGTGGTGATGACCGTCGGCGCTCTGACCGCCTCGGCGGCTGCTCGCTTCCACGCGGCGCAGCGCATCGGAGTGCGTGAAACAGCGGAGCGCTGAGGCCGCGGCGCGCTCCGAGGTCAGGGCACCGGCAGGGTGATCGTCACCGTGAGGCCGCCGTCCGGGTTGGGCGTGGCGGTGGCCGTTCCGCGGTGGCTGTCGGCGATCGCCCGGACCAGGGTGAGGCCGAGGCCGTGCCCGCTGGCCTGGGTGCGGGCGCGGATCCGGTGGAACGGCTCGAACAGCCGCTCGGCGTCCTCGGGCGCGATGATCTCGCCGGTGTTGGTGACCGCGACGACGGCGGTGCCGTTCCGGGTGCCGGTGGTCAGCCGGGCGGTGCCGTCGGCGCGGTTGTGCCGGATGGCGTTGTGCAGCAGGTTGATCACCAGGTGGTGCAGCAGGTGCTCGTCGCCGATGACGTGGACCGGCCGCAGGTCGCCGTGCACGGTGATCCGTTCGGCGGCGGCTTCCGCGCGCACCTGCTCCAGCGCGTGCTCCGCCACCGCGGTGAGGTGGACGGGTTTGGCGTCGTCGATGCCGTGATCGGCGCGGGAGAGGGCGAGCAGCGATTCCACGGTCGTGATGCTGCGCTCGTTGGTGGCCAGCAGCTTGGGCGCCAGCGTGGCGAGGTCGTGGTCGTTCGGGTGGGCCATGGCGACCTGGAGCATGGTGCGGGTGGTCGCCAGCGGGGAGCGCAGCTCGTGCGAGGCGTTCGCGGCGAAGCGCTGCTGGGCCTGGAAGCTGGTGTGCAGCCGGTCCAGCATCGTGTCGATGGTGTCGGCCAGCTCGGTGAACTCGTCCTGCGGGCCGTCGAGGTGGATGCGCTCGTGCAGCGAGTTGCCCGCGACGGTGCGCGCGGTCCGGGCGATGTGGTGGATGGGCGCCAGGATGCGCCCGGCGATGATCCAGCCGATCAGGAACGAGACCAGCGCCAGCCCGGTCAGCGCGACGCCGGACAGCTGCAGCAGCACCGTCAGGAAGTCGTCCTTGCTGGTGATGTTCACGGCCATGGGCGCTTTGGCGGGTGCGGTCCGGAACGCCGGCGTCGCCACCTCCATCGCCGGGACGGGCTGCACGTCGTAGGTCGGGATGTAGCGCATCAGCGCGTAGACGGTGATCAGCAGTGCGATCCCGCAGGCCAGCACCGTGCCGCCGTAGAGCAGGGTGAGCCGCAACCGGATGGACAACCGGTTCGGGCGCAGCGTCGCCTGGATGCTCATGCGGGGCTTCCGAGGTAGTAGCCGACCCCGGTCGCGGTGTGCAGGACCGGCGGCCCGCCCAGCTTCCGGCGCAGCGTGGACACGGTGATCCGGACCGCGTTGGTGAACGGGTCGGCGTGGGCGTCCCACGCCTTCTCCAGGAGGTGCTCGGCGCTGAGCACCGCGCCGTCGGCGCGCATGAGCAGTTCCAGGACCGCGAACTCCTTGCGGGTTAGCCGCAGGGAGCGATCGGCTCGGCGCGCGTCGCGGCGGGCGGGGTCCAGCCGGAGATCGGCGAAGGTCAGCACCGGCGGCTGAGCGGGCGCGGCGCGGCGGCGCAGGGCGTGCAGCCGGGCGACCAGCTCCGGGAAGTCGAACGGTTTGACGAGGTAGTCGTCCGAACCGAGGTGCAATCCGTCGATCTTGTCGGCCAGCCCGTCGGCCGCGGTCAGCATCAGGATCCGGCAGTCCGGCCGGGTGGCCACCACGTGCCGGCACACCTCGTCGCCGTGCACGACGGGGAGATCGCGGTCGAGCACGATCACGTCGTACTCGTTGACGGCCACGCTCTCCAGCGCCGCGGCTCCGTCGCCCGCGATGTCGACGGCCATCCCTTCGCGGCGGAGCCCGGACTGCAACGCCTCCGCCAGGAACGCCTCGTCCTCCACGACCAGCACTCGCACTCGTCCGTCCTCCCGTCGTCGTGCGCACCGATGGTTCCGGCGGGCGCATATGGCCGGCATATGGCGATCACCAGACGCCGGCGATAACTCCGGCCTGGCTTGATGGGACCGGTCGCGGCGAGGTGCCGCGGCCGTTCCGGCAGCAGGAAGCCGGAAGTCCTGCAGAGAAGGGGAAATCGACATGTTCTCGTCTTCGCGGAAGATCGCCGTGGCCGTCGCCGGACTGGCCGTCATGCTGGGCGCGGGCGGCGCCGCCTTCGCCACCAGCGGGGATTCGCCCACCGATGCGGGCAAGCCGGAGGCGATCGAGTGCCGCAAGGTCGACCACCTGGAGCCCGGCGTCCCGTTCGAACCGGCCAAGCCGGGCGAGGCGGCCCCGGCGAAGCCGCTGGAGCCCGGCACTCCCGGCGTTCCGGCGAAGCCGATCGAGGAAGTCCCGACCAAGCCGCTGGACCCCGGTGCCGGTGAGGCGATCGAGTGCCAGGAGGTGGAGGGGCCGCTGCCCGACGTTCCGTCCTTCCCGACGAAGCCGGGCGCTGACGCCGGGGTGCTGCCGCCCGGGACTCCCGGCGAGTCCGCGGAGCAGTCCGGAGACGTGCCGGCCGAGCCGGTGAAGTAAGGAAGCCGGAACCGGGTAGCTCGTGGTGGTTCTCCCACGAGCTACCCGGTGGTTCTTCGCCCGGCTATCCGCCGCCCCCGCCGTCGCCTCCTCCGCCGCCGTCGCTACCGCCGCCGTCGCCGAACCCGCCGCGGAATCCGCGGCGTCCGCGGGGCCCACGACGTCGCCTCGGCCCCGCCACCACGAGCAGGACGGCGAATGCCAGCAGGAGCAGCACGAGCATTCCGTTGTCGCTCATCACACGAGGGAGACGTGCGGAGGTGCCCCGGGGTTGCTCGAGCTCGCTGAAAGCCCGTGGTCAGCCAACCGCCTCAGCGGCCCCGAGGTGCGTGAAACCGCAGCTGGGCGAGCGTTCTCGGGTTCCACACCAGCGCGATCAGCGCGGCTGCGCCGAGGGTGACCGCGCCGACCGGCATCGGGTCGTACGCGCCGGCGTCGGCCGAGACCGAGTAGCAGACGTTGATCATGGCGTGGAACAGCACGGCGACGAAGGTGCTGCGGCCGGTGTTGTTGTGCAGCCAGACGATGACGACCCGCGCGGCGACGGTGAACAGCGACTGCCAGAGCACCCAGACCGGCCCGTGCAGCTGGAAGTAGGGCACGACGTGCCAGGCCGCCCACACGGCGCCGATGAGCACACCGGCGCCGAGCGCGCCGCACCACCGCTGGACGGGACCGGTGGCGTAGGCGGTCCAGCCGGCTTCTTCGGCGCACGCGGCAACGACGTAGAGCGCGAAGTAGACCAGCACCGAGACGATCGGCGGCTGGGGGAGCGGGTGCCCCGCCAGGCCGTGCGAGAGCAGCGTGATGGCGGGCATCAGCAGCAGCGCGGGCAGGTACCAGACGAGCGGGATCTTCTTCGCGTCGAAGACCCCGCGCAGGAACCGCCGCACGCTCCCGCCGGTCAGGCGGATCAGCAGCGCAGCGGCCACGGCCGGGACCACGACCTGCAGCGCGCTGATCGGAAGTCCCGCGGGCAGCTGGAGGCCGGAAGCCTCACCGACTGCCCAGAAGGGCAAGCTGAGCGCGAAGACCAGCGCGAAGAAGACGACGACCGGCGACCGCAACACCCGAACCCACATCATCGGTGGAGATCATCTCAGGATCAGCCCTACACCGGGTCGCGCCACATGGGTTGGAGCCGCGGGCCGTTGCCGGGGAGCTCGATCGGGGTGCCGACCGGGCGGAACCCGTGGCGGGCGTAGAGGCGCGTGCTGCGCTGCGTGCTGGCTTCGAGGTAGGCGGGCCGGCCGTCGGCGTCGGCCATCGCCAGGCGGTGGCGCAGCATCGCGGTCCCCGCGCCGCTTCCGCGGAACTCGGGCACCACGGCCATCGCCGACAGGTAGAGGTGCGGTTCCTCCGGGTGGTGCTCGGCGATGAGCCCGAGGACGGTGGCGGTGCGCTGGAGAGCCGGTTCGGTGGCGTTCGCGATCTCCGCGGCCGCGCTCCGGAGGCGCGCCGCCGACATCGTCTCCGACCAGATCGACAGGCCCGCGATGGCGCCGTCCAGGTGTTCGGCGACCAGTACTTCCTCCTCGTGCAGGGCGCTGTCGACCGACGGGTGGAAGAACTCGGCGAGATCGACTCCGGTGGTGTCCGGCAGGACCCAGCCGACGACCGCTTCGTCGGCGAAGGCGGCCGCGTAGGCGGGGGCGATCCGGTCCAGCTCGGAAGGTTCGGCGGCTCGGACGAGCAGGCCTTTGGCGATCATGTCGGCTCCGGTGTCGTACGGGTGTTCCGGTTCACCAGCATTCCGGCGCACCATGCCGGTTTCGAGTAATTTCGTCACAGAACGGGTTGTGACGAAAAGAGGTGCGGATGGGGTGCGCCCAGTGCGGTGCCGAACTGCCGGTCGCGAGCCGGGGCAGGCCCCGCCGCTACTGCGGGCGGGCCTGCCAGGCGCGGGCGTACCGGGCGCGCAAGGACGGCGCCGGGATCAACCGGCGCTCGGCGGCCAGGCCTCGGGCGGCGGCCGAGATCAACCGCGCCGGAGTTCTGCGCGCCGCGATCCGGCTCGCCGATGCGGAGGGGATGCCCGCGGTGTCGATGCAGCGCGTCGCCGCGCAGCTCGGAATCGCGGCGATGACGTTGTACCGCCACGTGCGGAGCAAGGACGAGCTGGTCACGGCGATGGTGGACGCGGTGCTCGCCGAGCAGTCACCGCCGGCGCCTTCCGGCGGCTGGCGGGTGCAGCTGGAACACGAGGCCCGCCAGGAGTGGCAGCTCTACCAGCGGCACCCGTGGGTGCTGCCGGTGCTGGCGAGCACCCGCCCGCCGCTGGGCGGGGCGGTGCTGGCCGCCGTCGACCGGTCGATGACCGCGCTGGCCGGGCACGGCCTCGACCACCGCGCGGCGCTGTCCACGTACCTGCTGGTGAGCGGCTACGTGCAGGGCATGGCGCTGCTGGTGGCCGCGGAGTCGCAGGCGGTGCGGGACACCGGTGTGCGGCCCGAGATCTGGTGGTCCAGGGCCAGATCCGGCCGGTTCGCCGGGCTGGTCGACTCGGGCTGGTACCCGTGGCTGACCGAGCTCGTGGTCGACGACTTCCCCGGCCCGGACCCGGTCGACGGCTGGTTCGACTTCGGCCTGCAGCGAGTCCTCGACGGCGTGGCGGTGCACCTCGGCGAAACCGGCGCTGCTCAGTCCACATCGGACTGAACGGCGCCGTTGATCAACCGGGCAGGGCCGTTTCGCTGCGGAGCGCCTGCAGGGTGTCGATCTCGCGATCGACGTCGCGCCGCTTGGCTTCGAGGCGCTCGGCCTCCTGGGCGAACAGCTTCTCCATCTCGCCGTTGCGCTCGTCGAGCGGGGCTTCCAGACAGGGGAGCACCTCGTCGACGGTGGTGCTGCTCAGGCCGGCCGCGAACAGGTGCTGGATCATGACGACCCGCTCGACCATGGAGCTGTCGAAGTCGCGCCATCCGCCGGGCGTGCGCTCGGACCGGATGAGCCCTTGCTGCTCGTAGTACCGCAGGGACCGGGTGCTGACGCCACTGGCTTCCGCCAGCTCACCGATGCGCATCGAACCTCCTGGAGCTTGCTCGCTTGCACTTTACACCGGTGTCAGGTTTCACCATTGCTGTGTCAACGCAGCAGGAAGTCAGGAAAACCGGAGGTCACCGTGACTGCTCAGATCCACGTCTGGTCGGACTACGTCTGCCCGTTCTGCCTGATCGCCGACGAGGTGATCGGGCGCGCGATCGCCGGCTCGCCCGAGGTCGAGGTCGTCCACCACGCGCACGAACTCCGCCCCCGGCCAGCGCCCACCCTCAGACCGGAGGATCCCTATCTGCCCGACATCTGGCGTCGGTCCGTGTACCCGATGGCGCGCCGCCACGACGTGCCGATGCAGTTGCCGAGCGTCTCCCCGCAGCCGTACACCGAGCTGGCCTTCCGCGGCGCGCTGTACGCCCTGGACCAGGGGCGAGCTGATGCGTACCACCGCCGCGTCATGACGGCGTTCTTCCGCGAGGACCTCGACATCGGCAACCGCGAGGTCCTGGCCCGGCTGGCCGAGGAGGTCGGGCTCGACCCGGTCGCCTACGCCGCGGCCCTCGACGATGCCGGGTACGCCGAGCGGCACCGGCTGGAGCTGGCGGAGTCGGAGCGCATGGGGATCACCGTCGTGCCCACGATCATCATCGGCGGCCGGCGCATCGAGGGCGTCGCCGACGAAGGCGTGATCCGCCGGGCCCTGCACGAGGCGGCCGCCGCGTGAACGCGGGGACGACCCGGCTCGCAGCCCTGATGGCCGAGGCCGTGGAGATCAGCATCAGCCACGTCGATTCGGGCGGGATTCCCTTCGTCGGCCTGCTCGTCGACGACGGGTGGGCTTCCGAGCCCGGTGTGAATCTCGTGCGCGAGACCGGTGACCGCACCGCTCACGCGGAGATCGTGGCCATGCGAGAGGCGGCCCAGGCCCGTGGTAGCGCCGGTCTGGAAGGTCTCACGCTGCTCGCCACGGGAGAACCGTGCGGGCTGTGCTACCGCGTCGCCGCCGCGCACGGCATCGCTGCCGTCCACTTCGCAGTGGGGCGCGACGACGCCGCCGAGTGGGGCTTCGACTACCGGGTGGGCTATCGCGAAGCCGACCGGCTGCCCCTGGCGATGACCGCTCACCACCTCGCCGTGGACCGCGGCCTGGTCCCCTTCGAGCGGTACCGGGCCCTGCACCACCCCGGCCTCACCACCCCCTGACTCGTTTCACCGACTCACAGCTCGTTTCACCGAAAAGGACATCCGTCATGCAGTGGTTCTACCTCGCCGTCGCCGTCGCCTTCGAGATCACCGTCGCCATCGCCGCGGGCAAGGCCCAAGGTTTCACCAAGCCCGTCTGGACCGCGGTCACGCTGGTCAGCGGTGGTATCGCCACCTACTTCCTCAGCCTGGCCCTGCTGACCTTCGACGTCGGCGTCGGCTACGCGATCTGGACCTCGGCGGCCGGTGTCGGGATCGTCGTCCTCGGCGCGCTCCTGTTCGGCCAGCGCCTCGACTGGCGCAAGGCGCTCGGCATCGCCGCCGTCATCGTCGGAGTCGTCGGCCTCCAGCTCAGCGGAGCGGCGTGATGACCCTGAACACCCGCTCCGCACCGCAGCACCTCGCCGAAATCGACCACGAAGAAGGAACTCCCATGACCACCACCACCGCCCCCGCTCCGACCGCCGCCACCACCAACACCACCGGCCGAGCGCACGCGTGGCTCATGCTCCTGCTCGCCGGAGCTTTCGAGATCGGCTACGCCCTCGCCGTCGGAGGCAGCCAGGGCTTCACCGTGATCTCCTGGTCGGTCGTGGCGGTCGTCTTCTTCCTCCTGACGCTGTTCGCGCTGAGCCTCGCCCTGCGCACCATCGACGTGGGCATCGGCTACGCCGTCTGGGCCGGGATCGGCGCTGTCGGAGCCGCACTGCTGGGCCCGGTCTTCTTCGACGAGACCTTCACGCCGGTCAAGGCCCTCTGGCTCGCCGTGATCATCGGTGGTGTCGTCTGGCTCAAGCTCGCCGACAGCCTCAAGAAGCCGCAGACCGAGGCGCCCGCCGGTGCCTGATGACCACGGCCGGAGCCGCGAGATCACCCCAGCGGTCGATCTCGCGGCTCCGGCCGTGTCGGCCTCTCCCGACCGTCCACATCAGACTGATCGGTGGTGCCGCGGTTTTCGACGTGGGCGGCGCGGACCACCTGATGATCGTGGAAACCGACACCGCCCCCACCACCGAACTCGACCCCCTGAACCAGGCGGGATGGGGCCTGCGCGTGGAACTGCCCGCGCAGTGGACGATGACCGCTCGCGATCCCGATGGACGCCCGGTCGACGTCCGGGCCCACCGACCCCGCACCTGACGAGGCGCCCTGCCGGCAGGCCCAGCGCCGCCGGCAGGGCGGAACGGGCTCAGCGCAGCGCTGCGGCCAAGGCGCGGTAGCCGGGCAGCGGGTCGCCCAGGACCTGGATCGCCACGTGATCGGCGCCCGCCTGGAGATGCGCATCGATGCCGCGGGCGATCTGCTCCGGCGTGCCGTGCAGGGCCAGCGCGTCGACGAGCCGGTCGCTTCCCGGCGGCTCGACGTCTTCCGCGGTGAAGCCGTGGCGCTCCAGGTTGCGGGTGTAGTTCGCCAGCTGCAGGTACCTGCCGACGATGTCGCGACCGGCCTCCCTGGCGCGCTGCGGGTCGGTGTCGACGACGACCTTCTGCTCCGGCGCGAGCAGTGCGCCACCGAGGATCTCCCTGGCGTGCCGGGTGTGCTCGGGCGTGGTCAGGTACGGGTGCGCACCGGCCGCGCGGCCGCGGGCGAGCTCCAGCACCTTCGGGCCGAGGGCCGCGAGCACCCGCTGCGACTGCGGGACCCCGGCGGCGTCCAACGCGTCGAGGTAGTCGACCAGCGCCTGGTACGGCTTCCGGTAGTCGTCGTTCATCTCGCGGTGACCAGCGCCGATGCCCAGCACGAAGCGGCCGGGGTGCTTGGCGTTGATCCGGTGGAACGATTCGGCGACAGGCTCCGGGGCAGCGCTCCAGATGTTCACGATGCCGGTGGCGACGGTGATCTGGCGGGTGGCGTCGAGCAGCTGTTCGGCGATGGCGAGGTCCGCGGGCGGGGAGCCGCCCACCCAGATCGTGCCGTAGCCGAGGCTCTCGACCTCCGCCGCCAGTTCAGGATCGAGCTGCGTGGAGATCTGCCAGATACCGGTCTTGCCGAGCGAGGTGGTCATTCCCGGGAAACGCGCCGACCCGGAACCTCATTCCCCGATCGGTGCTTCAAGACGAGGGCCAGCGTCCCGTCGACCGCGGTGAGCGCGGCCATCCCCACCATCCCGGCCGGAACCCGCCGATTCCGGTACCGGTCGGCGAGCAGCAGGTTGAGCCCCGCTCGGGCCGCCATCCACGGCCACCTCGGACGCCCCAGCAGCAGACCGGGGGCGAGCGCCAGGTCGATGATCCCGACGCTCCTGGCGAACCGGCGGTCGAGGCCGAGCGCTCCGCCCACCTTCTCCGGAGCCGTGGCCAAGCCGACGCCCATGCCCGAGGTCACGACCCCGACCACGTCGGCCAGCCGCTCCACCGCGATGCGCTTCACGAGCACATGATCCACCGGACCGGCCCCGGCCGGGCAGGACCTCAGCCGTCCTTGCGCCAGACGTAGGCGGCGGAGATCGGGTGGTTGCGGAACCGCTCCCACTTCGGCTTCACCGCGAGCCAGGCGTCGTCGATCAGGCCCTCGTGCAGCTCGGCCAGCCGCCAGCCCGCCGCCAGCGCCGCGGCGACGTGGTCGCTGATCAGGTGCACGTTGGTGGTGATCGCCACCGACTCCCCGGCGTCGTTGGTGAAGTGCGTGGGCATGCCGGAGGCCATGATGAAGTGCGGGTGGAACGCGACCAGCACGAACGCGGCCTTCGGCGCGGCGATCCGCCACGCCTCCCGGTAGAAGGGCGCCAGGTCGGCGAGGTGCTCGTCCACCAGCGAGGAGATCACCAGGTCGTAGCTGCCCGCGTCCAGCCCGGTGCTGGTCACGTCGGCCTCGGTGAGGCTGTCGTGCGCCCCGCGCCGCTCGGCCAGCGCCAGCATCTCCGGGGTCAGGTCCACCCCGTCGATCACCGGAACTCCCTTGCCCCGCAACCACTGCCCGGTCCGACCGGTCCCGCAGCCGAGGTCGGCGGCCCGCCCGACGGCGTTCCACTCCGGCTCCCGCAACCGCTCCAGGAGCGCGAGGTCCATGACGTCCTCGACGGTGTCCTCGTACTTGCCGACCCACTCCCCGTACCCGGTGCGGACATCGACGGTCCGGTACCCGCGCGAGTCAAACCCACTGAACTCCATTCCCCGGATTATCCAGCCGGGAGCGCCGGCCCGAAACCGAATTTCCGCCCGGTGCCGGTCCGCGGCCGTGAGCACTTTGCGGGGCTGTGGCAACAGAAAGTGCTCACGGGGAGTGGCCAGCAGGAACGTCGCTGCGGTGAGTCTCGCGGGCGAAAATCCAGATGCGCACCGCGCTGGCGGTCGTACGCTGCCAAGGCATCCCAAGGCGGGGTGGCGGCACCTCGGGTGCCGGTGCTGGAAAGGAAGCCCCAACTGACGCGAACCTCATCGTCCCGGTCGGCTCAGCGGATCGGGGACTGACGTGGAACTCGGAATCGTGCTGGCGTTCATCGGCGCGGCCGCGGTGATCTCGCTGGTGCCGGGCCCGGACATGATGTTCATCCTGGCCAACGGAATCTCCTCCGGGCCGCGCGGCGGAGTGGTGGCCGCGGTCGGCATGTCCACCGGCGTGCTCGTGCACACCGTCGCGGCCGCTCTCGGCCTGACCGCCGTCTTCCAGGCGGTGCCCGCCGCGCTGGAAGCGGTCCGGATCGCCGGGATCGCCTTCCTGCTCTACCTGGCGGTCCAGTCGTTCCGCTCGTCGGCGCTGCCGGACGTGCGCGCCGCGCCGTCCAGGTCGATGGGCCGGATCTACGCCCTGGCGGTGCTGACCAACGTGTCCAACCCCAAGGTGATCCTGTTCTACCTGGCGTTCGTCCCGCAGTTCGTCTCGACCGACGCGCCGTGGCCGGTCCCGGTGCAGCTGCTGGCCCTCGGCGGCGTGCTGCTCGCGGTGGGGATCTGCGTGGACGCCGCGGTCGGCCTGGCCTCCGGAGGCCTGTCGAACCTCCTGCTCCGCCGCCCCGGGATCCAGCGCTGGCTGGACCGCGCCGCAGGCGTCCTCTTCGGCGGCCTGGCCCTCCGCCTGGCCACCGAAGACCTCCGCTAGAACGAGGTGAAGGGCACCTTTCGCCAACTAATTTGGCGAAAGGTGCCCTTCGCTCTTCACCTGATCGGTCAGCAGCAGCGGGAGCCCGGGCGGGCGTCCTGGCTGTCGACGTGCCGGCGCCAGAACTCCCGCTCGCCGAGCGGGGCTTCGCCGGGGTGGTTCTGGCGGTGGTGGGCGAGGTAGCGCTCGTAGGCGTTCTCGCCGACCACACCGCGCACGATCTGCCAGGCCGCGCGGACGGTGCCGCGCAGCCTGGTCAGGACCGTCGTCGTCACGTGCTCGCTCCGGCCTTCTCCGCTTCCAGCTCCTTCTGGACGCGGCGTTCCTCGGCCGTCGGGATCAGGCCGGACGGGGCGAACAGCTTCGACTCGACGTACGGGGCCTCGGTGCTGGGCAGCGGTTCGGTGGCCCGCAGCGCCTTGATCCAGACGCGGACCGCGTCCACCAGCACGATCACGATCAGCACCGCGAACAGGATGCTCAGCACGCCGGTGACCGTGGAGTTGACCACGACCCGCTGCATGTCCTCCACGCTGTGCGCCGTGCCCTTGCTCGTCTCACCCGCGGCCAGCGCCGCCTCGTAGGCCGCGCGCTGGGCGAAGAAGCCGATCTTCGGGTCCGTCGAGAAGATCTTCTGCCAGCTCGCCGTCAGCGTCACCGCCACGTCCCAGGCCAGCGGGATCAGCGTCACCCACGCGTACTTGGCCCGGCCCGACTTGATCAGCAGCGTGGTCGCCACCGCCAGCGCCACCGCCGCCAGCAGCTGGTTGGCGATGCCGAACAGCGGGAACAGCTGGTTGATGCCGCCCAGCGGGTCGTTCACGCCGGCCCACAGGAAGTAGCCCCAGGCGCCGACGATCACCGCGCTGGCGATCCAGTTGCCCGGCTTCCAGCTCACGTCGCCGAAGCGCTTCCAGACGTTGCCCACGGTGTCCTGCAGCATGAACCGGCCGACGCGGGTGCCGGCATCCACAGTGGTCAGGATGAACAGCGCCTCGAACATCACCGCGAAGTGGTACCAGAACGCCTTCATCGCGTCCCCGCCCAGCACCTGCGAGAACACCTCGGCCAGGCCGACGGCCAGGGTCGGTGCGCCGCCGCTGCGGCCGACGAGCGTTTCCTCCTCGACCGACGCCGCGGCCGCCGCGAGCTGCTCCGGCGTGATCTGGAAGCCGATGCCCGCCACCGCCTGCGACGCCGACTCCAGCGTGTCGCCGAGCGCCGTCGCGGGCATGTTCATCGCGAAGTACAGGCCGGGGTCGATGATGCACGCCGCGGCCAGCGCCATGATCGCCACGAACGACTCGGTGAGCATCCCGCCGTAGCCGATGACGCGGACCTGCGACTCCTTCTCCAGCATCTTCGGCGTGGTGCCCGAGGACACCAGCGCGTGGAAGCCGGACAGCGCACCGCAGGCGATCGTGATGAACACGAACGGGAACAGCGAACCGGAGAACACCGGGCCCTGGCCGTTGAGCGCGAAGTCGGTGATCGCCTGCGTCTTCATCACCGGCAGCGCGATCAGCAGCGAGATCGCCAGCATCACCACGACGCCGACCTTCATGAACGTGCTCAGGTAGTCGCGCGGCGCCAGCAGCATCCACACCGGCAGCACCGAGGCGATGAAGCCGTAGATGATCAGCGCGAAGGTCAGCTCGTTGCCGGAGAGGGTGAAGAACCCGGCCAGCGCGGAGTCGGCCACCCAGCTGCCCGCGACGATGCTCAGCATCAGCAGCGCCACGCCGATGACCGAGGTCTCGACGATCTTGCCCGGCCGCAGGTACCGCAGGTAGAAGCCCATGAACAGGGCGATCGGGATGGTCATGCCGATGGAGAAGGTGCCCCACGGCGAACCCTTCAGCGCACCGACCACGACCAGCGCCAGCACCGCCAGCAGGATGATCATGATGGCCAGCACCGCGATCAGCGCCGCGATGCCGCCCACCGGGCCGATCTCCTCGCGGGCCATCTGCCCGAGGCTGCGGCCGTTGCGGCGGGTGGAGAAGAACAGCACCACCATGTCCTGCACCGCACCGGCGAAGATGACGCCGACGATGATCCAGATGGTGCCCGGCAGGTAGCCCATCTGCGCGGCCAGCACCGGGCCGACCAGCGGTCCGGCCCCGGCGATCGCGGCGAAGTGGTGCCCGAACAGCACCCGGCGGTCGGTGGGCTGGAAGTCGGTGCCGTTGTTCAGCCGCTCGGCCGGAGTCGCGCGGGTGTCATCGGCCCTGAGCACCTTGTAGGTGAGGAACCGCGCGTAGAAGCGGTAGCCGATGGCGTAAGAGGCCAGGGCCGCGAAGACCAGCCAGGCCGCGGAGATCTCCTCGCCGCGGCCGAGCGCGATGACGCCCCAGGCGACCGCGCCGACGATCGCCACCAGCACCCAGATGGCGATCTCCTTGGGAGTCATCTTGCGTTTCCGAGCTGTCCCACCGCTCGGCGCCGTGTTCGTTGACACCGTCCTCGGACTCCATTCCTGCGGTTGCGAACTGCGCGAGACGACAGGTGCGCAGCAGAGACGAGGATCGGCGCGCAACTCCGGAATGTCCAGTCCGTGGCCGGGAAGTAACCATGATGTAAGACGCGGTCAGCGCAGACGGGTGGCGAGCCCGGCCAGCTCGTCGAGCTCGCGCAGGGCTTCGTCGCGGCCGAGATCGGGCAGCAGGAACAGGACCCGGTCGATGCCCGCCGCGGCGTAGGACTCGACGACCGCCGGGTCGGGCGGCGCTGCGTACACCGACACCGGCACCCGCCAGCCCGCGCGGTCGCGCACCTGCGGCACCAGCTCGGCGAGGTTCTCCGCCGCGGCGCGCGGCAGCCAGCCGCCGCCGTACTCGGCGACCCGCGCGATCGACCGCTCGCTCTCGCCGCCGACGTAGATGGGCGGGTGCGGCGCCTGCACCGGTTTCGGCCACGAGAAGACCGCGTCGAAGTCGACGTGGGTGCCGTGGAACTCCGCTTCGTCCTGGGTCCAGATCTCGCGCATCGCCCGGATCCGCTCGTCCATCAGCGCGCCGCGGGTGGCCGGGTCGGTGCCGTGGTTGCGCATCTCCTCGCGGTTCCACCCGGTGCCCACGCCGAAGAGGAACCGGCCGCCCGAGACCAGGTCCAGGCTGGCCACCTCCTTGGCGGTGGTGATCGGATCCCGTTGCGGGACCAGGCAGATCCCGGTGCCCACCAGCAGCCGCTCGGTGACCGCCGCGGCGGCGGTCAGCGCCACGAACGGGTCCAGCATCCGGTAGCAGCTCCGCGGCAGGTCGCCGCCGAGCGGGTACGGCGTCTCCCGGCCCGCCGGGATGTGCGTGTGCTCGGCGGCGAACAGCGCGTCGAAGTCCCGCTCCTCCAGCGCGCGGCCGAGCGCGGCCGGACCGATGCCCTCGTCGGTGATGAACGCGGCGACGCCGAACTCCATCGTGTCCTCCCGGGGATCTTGGGCCGGCTGCGGTAGACGGTAGTGCGGCGCGGCGGAGCCGGCGTGATCCATCCGGGTGCGGGTACCTGCGCAAAAAGCGCCACGAGATGATCTTCGCGGACTGGATCGGTAAACTCCGCCGCCGGCTGGGTGGCACCGATCGATAACGAGTGGAATCCGGCCGCAACCACGGAGGGGGTCTTGCGCGTCGTGCAGAGATGTGACGGTGTCGATCGCATTGCCCGTGACCGCCTGGCCGGGCGACGGGCTGGCGGCCATGGATGAACTGACGAGCAAGCTCACCGACCTCTACCAGGAGCACTACAAGCAGCTGCTGCGCATCGCCGTTCTGCTGGTGGACGACCGGGCCGCCGCGGAGGACATCGTGCAGGACGCCTACGTGCGGGTGTTCGACTCGCGCACCAGGCTGCGCGACCCCGACAAGGCGCTGGCGTTCCTGCGGCAGGCGGTGCTCAACCGGGCTCGTTCGATGCTGCGGCGGCGGATGGTGGCCAAGAAGTACCAGCCCAAGCTGGCCACCGAGGACAGCCAGCCCGACGACACCGGCCGCGGCGTCGACCGCGCGGTGCTCAAGGCCGCGCTCGCGAAGCTGCCGCGAAGGCAGCGGGAAGCCGTGGTCCTGCGCTACTACGCCGACCTCAGCGAAACCCGCACCGCCGAGGTGATGGGATGCAGCCAGGGGGCGGTGAAGTCGTACTGCTCGCGGGGGATCTCGCGACTGTCCGAGCTGCTGGGGGAGCGGGTGTGAAGGACGGCAACAGAACGTGGGACGTGGAGATGGTGCGGGCTCAGCTGCACCAGGTGGTGGACGACGTCGAGCCGAGCCCTGACGCGCTGCCCAAGCTGCTCGCGGCCTCCCGGCGGCGGACGGCGCCCCGGCGCCCGCTGCTCGCCGCGATCGGCGCGGTGGCGGTGGCGGCGGTAGCGCTGGTCGTGGCACTGGTGGTGATGCCAGGCCAGCAGCAGCCCGCTCCGGTCAGCGCGCAGCCCAACAGCTACCTGGCGACGGTCGAACCCGGTGTGATCGCCTCGTTCGACATCTTCTCCGGGCGGCAGAACGGCGTGCTCGCCGAGATTCCCGGCGCGGACCCGGAGGCGCTGACCACCGACCGGAGCCGGGTGCTGGCGGTGACCTCCACGGCGGGGGGCAGGCAGCTCGTCGAGATCGCGGCCGACGGCGCGCAGCAGGTGCTGCCGGTGCCGGCGGGCGACCTCCGGCTGCTGGCCGCGGGCGGCGGCCGGATCGCCTACCAGGACGCCGATTCCGTCGTCCTGCTGCGCGGTGGGCAGCAGCAGCGCGTCGCGCTCCCAGCCGGGACCCGGGTGGACGACCTGGCCCTGTCCGACGACGGCCGGCTGGCGCTGCTGGCGGCGGAGCCGGGCCGCGACCAGGCGTCCGTGCGGCTGCTCGCCCGCGACGCGACATCGCTGGCCGGGAGCGTCGAGGCGGTGTCCGAGGACTGCGGCCCGGTCGCGATCACCTGGTCCGGTCGCGACATCGCCGCGCTGGAGCCACCGGCCTGCGGTGGCGGGCAGGCGCGGGTGGCCACCTTCGCCGCGGACAGCGGCCGCAAGATCGGCGCCGGGGTGCCGTTCCGGACGCCGGAGCTGGCCGTCGGCGCGGTCCGGATGTCCGCCGATCCGCTGGGCAGGTTCCTGATCTCCGCCGACGACCGCGGGCAGTGGCTGGTCGACGGCTCCGCGGTGCGCCCGCTGCCCCCCGCCTGCACCGGCGACGGGATCTGCGCGACCGGCCCGGGCACCTTCTGGAGCTGATCACGCTCCGCGATCCGCAACACGCCCCTGATCTGATCAATCCCCGCCCGCCCCCCCC